>NC_020516.1 GCF_000349945.1 Azoarcus sp. KH32C
TAGGTGCGTTTCATTTCGGTCTGCCAGAGTTTGGGTCAAACCGGAGATTTAATTGGATAATATCCTGTTTGTCAAGCACAATTTTTGAATGAACCTGTGGATAACTTCGCCCCCTGCGAGTAGAATCCACAGGTTCCGCTTTCTGCCGCACCCCAGCCGCAAATCCGCCATGTGCCGCCGTGCACCGGCGTTTGCGCTGTGCGACCGGCCGAAGCATTCCGAACCTTATACCAAGCTGCCGTATCCAGCCCGCCGCCATGGTGTTGCATGGAGCCGGGCGCGTATCGACAAACCGTGCCACAAGCAACGTCCCCTCAGTCCGTGAGCCAAGACTTCTGGTCCTTCTGCCTGTCGCGTCTTGAAACCGAGCTGCCCCAGCAGCAGTTCAATACCTGGATCAAGACCCTGCAGGCAGCAGAGGACACGCCCGCGCCCGAACCGGCGCTGCGCCTGCTCGCGCCCAATCGTTTCGTCATGCAATGGGTGCGCGAGCGTTACATTCGCCGCATCGAGGAACTGGGCGAGGAGTTTCACGGCGAACCGCTGAAGCTCGAACTCACGCTGCCCGCCGGCGGAGCCACGCGCGCCGCGGCGCCCAAGCCCGCGACCGCTGCGACCCCGGCCGCGAATGGCGACGCAGCGCCCGCGAGCGCCGCCCGCCCGGTCGCCGCGCCGGCGATCATCACGCGCAGCGAGCCGGAACCGGCCAATGGCCCGTCTGAACTCGCCTACGAGAAGACACGCCTCAACCCCGACTTCACCTTCGACACGCTGGTCACCGGCCGCGCGAACGACCTCGCCCGCGCCGCCGCGATGCAGGTCGCGCAGAACCCGGGTACGTCCTACAACCCGCTGTTCGTCTACGGCGGCGTCGGCCTCGGCAAGACCCACTTGGTGCACGCGATCGGCAACGCCGTCTACCGCCACAACCCGCGCGCGGTGATCCGCTACGTACACGTCGAGGACTACTACGCCGACGTCGTGCGCGCCTACCAGCAGAAGAGCTTCGACGCCTTCAAGCGCTACTACCGCTCGCTCGACCTCCTGCTGATCGACGACATCCAGTTCTTCAACAACAAGAACCGGACGCAGGAAGAGTTCTTCCACGCCTTCAACGCGCTGACCGAGGCGAGGAAGCAGATCGTCATCACCTGCGACACCTACCCGAAGGACATCCAGGGCCTCGAAGACCGCCTGATCTCGCGCTTCGACTGGGGCCTGACGGTGCAGATCGAACCGCCCGAGCTCGAGATGCGCGTCGCGATCCTGCAGAAGAAGGCCGAGGCGCTGCGCGTCGACCTGCACGACGATGTCGCCTTCCTGATCGCGAAGAACCTGCGCTCGAACGTGCGCGAGCTCGAAGGCGCGCTCAACAAGGTCGTCGCCTTCGCGCGCTTCCACGGCCGCGGCATCTCGCTCGAAGTCGCGAAGGAGGCGCTGAAGGACCTCCTCAACGCGCACAACCGCCAGCTCACGATCGAACACATCCAGAAGACGGTCGCCGACTACTACAAGATCAAGATCGCCGACATGCACTCGAAGAAGCGCACGCGCGTGATCGCCCGTCCGCGCCAGGTCGCGATGTGGCTCGCGAAGGAACTCACGCCGATGTCGCTGCCGGCGATCGGCGAAGCCTTCGGCGGACGCGATCACACGACGGTGCTGCACGCCTGCCGCACGATCACCGAGCTGCGCCTCGGCGATCACCAGCTCAACCACGACGTGCACGTCCTCACGCAGGTCCTGCGCGGATGAGCCTGCGAGCTGCGATGCGCCCTGCCTCTGCCTATCTCTCCCCTATTTGTAGACAGCACCTCCTGCACGCGCCGTCCGCGCAACCCGTATAACCCACTCGGAAGACTCTGACGCCATGCTTCTGCTCAACACCAACCGCGACGCGATCCTTGCACCGCTGCAGTCGGTCGCCGGCATTGTCGAAAAGCGCCACACCCTGCCGATCCTGTCGAACGTGCTGATCGAGAAGCGGGGCGACCAGCTCACGATGCTTGCGACGGATATCGAGATCCAGATCCGCACGACGACGGGCGGGCACATCGGTGGCGAGGATGCTTCGATCACGGTTGCGGCGAAGAAGCTGCAGGACATCCTGCGCGCGCTGCCCGCCGGCGAAGTGACGCTGACGCTCGACGACAAGCGCCTGACGGTCAAGGCCGGCCGCAGCCGCTTCGCGCTGCAGACCCTGCCCGCCGCGGACTACCCGCGCATGAACCTGCCCGAAGCCGAGGCGACGCGCTTCACGGTGAGCCAGAAGCAGTTCAAGCGCCAGCTCGCGCAGGTCGCCTACGCGATGGCCCAGCAGGACATCCGCTACTACCTCAACGGCCTGCTGCTGATCGTCGCCGGCACGGAACTCCGGATGGTCGCGACCGACGGCCACCGCCTCGCCTTCGCTGCGAGCGCCCTGCCCGTCGAACTGGCACGCGCCGAAGCGATCCTGCCGCGCAAGACCGTGATGGAACTCGCGCGCCAGCTCGCCGACACCGAAGACCCGGTCGAAGTGATCCTCGCCGGCAACCAGGTCGTGTTCCGCTTCGGCCCGATCGAGCTGGTGTCGAAACTCATCGACGGCAAGTTCCCCGACTACGAGCGCGTGATCCCGCAGAACCATCCGAAGATGATCACCTTCGAACGCGCGCCGCTCCTCGCGACGCTGTCGCGCGTCGCGATCCTGACCAACGACAAGTTCCGCGGCGTGCGCCTCGTGCTCGGCGACGGCAGCCTGAAGATCGCCAGCACCAACGCCGAACAGGAAGAAGCCCAGGAAGAGCTCGAAGTCGATTACCACGGCGATCCGCTCGACATCGGCTTCAACGTCACCTACCTGCTCGACGTGCTCAACAACACCCATGAAGACCATATCGAATGGCGCTTCAACGACGGCAATTCGAGCGCGCTGGTGACGCTCCCGGGCAACGACCAATTCAAGTACGTGGTCATGCCGATGCGAATCTGACGCCGGCCGGCGCACCGCCGGCTGTGTGCCCTCCGCCCCGGGCCCTCCCGGGGCGTGTTCTTTGATGAATCACCCGAGATAGACGATGTCCGAACCGCAAAACCTGCCTCAGTCCGCCCCTGTCCCCGCCGCCGGCTCCGGCGCCTACGACGAATCGAGCATCCAGCAGCTCGAAGGTCTGGAAGCCGTGCGCAAGCGTCCCGGCATGTACATCGGCGACACCTCCGACGGCACCGGCCTGCACCACATGGTGTTCGAGGTCGTCGACAACTCGATCGACGAGGCGCTGGCCGGCCACTGCGACGACATCGTCATCACCATCCACCCCGACAACTCGATCTCCGTGTCCGACAACGGCCGCGGCATCCCGGTCGGCGTGAAGATGGACGACAAGCACGAGCCCAAGCGCTCGGCCGCTGAAATCGTGATGTGCGTGCTGCACGCCGGCGGCAAGTTCAACCAGAACAGCTACAAGGTGTCCGGCGGCCTGCACGGCGTCGGCGTCTCGTGCGTGAACGCGCTATCGAAGTGGCTGCGCCTGACGGTGCGCCGCGACGGCAAGAAGCACTTCATGGAGTTCCACCGCGGCGTGCCGCAGGATCGCGTGATCGACGTCGTCGACGGCATCGAGGTGAGCCCGCTGAAGGTCCTCGGCGAGACGAGCAAGCGCGGCACCGAGGTGCATTACCTCGCCGACGAGGAAATCTTCGGCACCATCGAATACCACTACGACATCCTCGCAAAGCGCCTGCGCGAGCTTTCGTTCCTCAACAACGGCGTCAAGATCCGCCTCATCGACCAGCGCTTCGGCAAGGAGGAGGACTTCGCCTTCGCCGGCGGCGTGAAGGGCTTCGTCGAATACATCAACCGCACCAAGAGCGTGCTGCATCCGACCGTGTTCTACGCCGAAGGCACCACGCGCATCCCGACCGGCCACGGCCACGACGCCGAGCTGGGCGTCGAGGTCGCGATGCAGTGGAACGACAGCTACGCCGAACAGGTGCTGTGCTACACCAACAACATCCCGCAGGCCGACGGCGGCACCCACCTCACGGGGCTGCGCGCTGCGATGACGCGGGTCATCAACAAGTACATCGAAGAACACGAGATCGCCAAGAAGGCTAAGGTCGACATCACCGGCGACGACATGCGCGAAGGCCTCGCCTGCGTGTTGTCGGTGAAGATGCCTGACCCGAAGTTCGCGAGCCAGACCAAGATGAAGCTGGTCTCCAGCGAAGCGCGCCCCGCCGTCGAGGAAGTCGTCGCCAACAAGCTCACCGACTTCCTGCAGGAAAACCCGATCGACGCGAAGACCATCTGCGCGAAGATCGTCGAAGCCGCCCGCGCCCGCGACGCCGCCCGCAAGGCGCGCGAGATGACGCGCCGCAAGGGCCTGCTCGACGGCGTTGGCCTGCCCGGCAAGCTCGCCGACTGCCAGGAGAAGGATCCCGCGCTGTGCGAAATCTACCTCGTCGAGGGTGACTCCGCAGGCGGCTCCGCCAAGCAGGGCCGCGACCGCAAGTTCCAGGCGATCCTGCCGCTGAAGGGCAAGATCCTCAACGTCGAGAAGGCGCGCTTCGACAAGCTGCTGCAGAGCCAGGAAATCGCGACGATGATCACCGCGCTCGGCACCGGCATCGGCAAGGAAGACTACAAGCCGGAAAAACTGCGCTACCACCGCATCATCATCATGACCGACGCGGACGTCGACGGCGCCCACATCCGCACGCTGCTGCTGACCTTCTTCTACCGTCAGATGCCCGAGCTCGTCGAGCGCGGCCACATCTACATCGCCCAGCCGCCGCTCTACAAGATCAAGCACGGCAAGACCGAGCTCTACATCAAGGACGACAACGAGCTCAACCAGCACATGCTGAAGCTCGCCCTCGACGGCGCGACGCTGATCCCGCGCGAAGGCGCCGCCCCGATCGGCGACGAAACCCTCGGCGGCCTCGCGCGCAGCTACCTGCTCGCCGAAGCCGTCATCAACCGCCTCGCCGGCTACATCGATCCCGCCGTGTTGCACGCAATGCTCGCCCACGACATCGAGGTCAGCCTCGACGACGAAGCCGCCGCCAACGCGAGCATCGAACGCATCCAGCCGCATCTCCCCGACGACGTGCGCCTGCGCGCCGAATACCACGACGAAACGGAAACCTGGCAGCTCGCGATCGAGCGCATGCACCACGGCAACCGCAAGCTCGGCTGGCTCGACGACCCCTTCGTCCGCTCCGGCGATTACCGCAGCATCCGCACCGCGAGTGCCGCCATCGCCGACCTGATGGGCCCCGGCGCCACCATCCGCCGCGGCGAAAAGAGCCAGGCCGTCACCCGCTTCGCCGAAGCCATCCGCTGGCTACTCAACGAAGTCGAACGCGGCCTGACCAAGCAGCGCTATAAGGGTCTCGGCGAGATGAACCCCGAGCAGCTGTGGGAAACCACGATGGACCCCGTTGTGCGTCGGCTACTGAGGGTGCAGATCGATGACGCGATTGCTGCGGATGAGATCTTTACGACGTTGATGGGGGATGACGTCGAGCCACGGCGGGCGTTTATTGAGGGGAATGCGTTGTATGCGAGGAATATTGACGTTTGATTTTTCTTGCATAGGACACGAGACAGGATTCGTGTCGCATTAGGAAAAAGGGCTCCGTTTGGAGCCCTTTTGCATTTCGCGGCTACTCACTGTCTGAAGTTCTTTCTCTACTGCCGACGACTGCCCATAGGGAACGCGAAAACATGCTCAAGTAGTTCGACATCCCCAAAGACGCGTTTTGTCGTTTACCATGCAACTCCAATGCAATGTAATTTCCGCTCGGGGGAAGCTTATGACAAAAGACAAGCATGACGACTTCTCGCAGGAGATCCTGTTCGCTGATGAAGAGGGTAAGTCTGCCGCAGAATGGACTCATCTACCACCAGAGCGAGAGTTCTTCGCAAGTCCATATGATCCTCCTGTCAAGACGCTCGTTGCCGAGATCCGCGAGAAGGAGCTTATGGCGCGCCCCACCTTCCAGCGAAATGCTGTTTGGGATAGACGGCGGAAGAGCAAATTTGTCGAATCAATACTGTTGAACATTCCAATTCCCAATCTCTTCTTTGCCGAAGATGATGATGGGACGAAGGTCGTCGTCGATGGTCAGCAGAGACTTCTAGCCTTGAAGGATTACGTTGAGAATTCCTTTCCGTTGAATGGCTTGGACGTTTTGCATGAGCTTAACGGCAGACGATTCGCCGACCTGACAGAGCGCCAACAGCGAATTATCAACAACCGAACCCTTCGTTGTTTAGTGATATCGGCAAAGAGCGACTCAGAAATCCGATTCGAGGTCTTTGAGCGACTAAATACCGGAGGACTACCTCTCAACGCACAAGAAGTTAGACACTGCGTATTCCGTGGAGCTCTAAATGATTTGCTCCATGAGCTTGCCAAACATCCCTCATGGCTTGCCTTGCTTGGGAAGGAAGAACCTGATAATCGAATGAACGACTGCGAACTGATACTTCGCTTCTTTGCCATCCGGGATGCACTTCCAAATTATTCCCCGCCACTGAAAACACTGCTCAATTCCTATATGAAAGCTCACCGGAACCCGAGCCAACAGGAATTGACCGAGATGTGTAACTCTTTTTTGGCAGCCGTCGATGCGGTATCGCGTGCTTTTCCGGGCCATCCATTCAGGCGCGCGCAACACAACGACAAGGGCGGAACTGAATGGGATAATTCACTAAATCGCGCTGTTTTCGACGTCCAGATGATCGTAATGGAAGGCGCTAATCCGAATTGGATCGAGACTCATTCCACCGAAATTGAGGCTCAGTTCATCGAACTCTGTGTGAACGATCAACGATTTAGTGATTGTGTTAGCAGAGCTACTGCCGACAAGACTCGAATGGAGTACAGGCTTTTTAAGTGGAACGAATCACTTAAGAATCTTGGAGCCCAATTGCCATATTCAGCAAGAATTCCTTTGGCTCCGACAATGGAAATTGGCGATGCCGAGTAATTCCTTGGAGGATTTCCGCTTCCGAATGGAAGAGGTGTCCTCCCTCTTGAATTCCGCCCAAGGATCGCAGGATCCTCGAAATGCCTCAATGTACGCCAAATGCGCGATAGTGCTAGCCTGTGCTGCACTCGAGCGGTATATGAATGATGTTCTTGAGGAATTCTGCAGCAGTTTTAATGAACAATCATGGCAAGAACTTAGCCAAGGGCGGCAGCGTTACCTGCTGCGGCACATCGCACTCAAGATGGAGGAACGGGCAACGGCGTTTACCCGCCGGAACCAAGTTGAGGCGTCCGACTGTGACGCGCTAATCCGATTCGTTCGTTGCTGTGGAAGCGCCGTCGAGAATCCATCAAATTGGTCCTACTTCTCTGATTTTGGGATATTCGGGGAAGGAACGAGCGCACCAGACAGAATCGATGCTGTTGTGCGCGCTTTTGATTCAAACGGGCGCAGCTTGTACGGATTTATGGAAGCGTGTGGGGAGGACCGCCGCCGCGTACTTTCAGGACTGCAACAATTGGTGGAGGCTAGGCACGCAGCCGCCCATGCACTTAAGGGGACGACGCCGCCGGGCCCCGAAGACGGCATTGAGTGGGTTCGATCTGCCGTCGTCGTCGCGGAGTGTGTGGATAGATTCCTCGACCTCTAGGATCTATGAGGAAAAAAAGGGCATCGTCGTCACGTCAGCGAGCACTGTCAGCATCGCCATGCAAATACCCGAAGCCGCTCGTTGCGGCAAGTCGCCCGCGGTTTTGTTGATGCATCAACGTCCACCTCGAAATACCCGACCAAGCGCACTCATTTGGCGCTCAATGCGTCCCGTTATCCCAACGCTGGTGCAAGTAACAGTTCCACGAAAATGCCGAGACAGCACATAGCATTGTTTTAATTTCCTTTTTCGCCCCAGGTAACAAAGGCCCGTAACTTGCGTGACTTCCCCCGAGCGTCGATTGCCGCAATCGTGTAATCCCCAGATGCTCCCGAACCAACACCTTGCGGTCATCGCTCGTTCAGGACGTCTTTCCGCCTGAGCCGACGCCGTGTCTGCTTGGTGTTCGCATTCCAGAACGGCTGGCAGAAAGACTGTCGTCTTCATCCTTCGATAGCGAGGAGACATGCCATGCCATACCGCCCCATTCGCGAAGTCATCGGTCAACGCCCATTCCCTACGGTCTCGCCCGGCAGCACGATCCGGAATTCGTCGATCATCATGCGGGAGATGAGATCCTCGGCCGTGCTGGTCGTGGAGAAGGGAATGTTGCTCGGCATCGTGACGGAACGGGATATTGTGTTCCGGGTCGTTTCTCTGGGTCTCGATCCAGCGGCGACGTCGGTCGAGAGCGTCATGACGACGAGCGTGCAGACGATCCATGAGGACAAGCCTTTCGGTCACGCCTTGCATCTGATGTATGAAGGCGGGTTCCGTCACATGCCGGTGGTGGACGACAACGGGATCCCGGTCGGGTTGCTTGCCGCGCATGATGCGCTCGACATCGATGGTCTGCAGTTGGGGCACGATCTGGTGCGTCGCGAGGAACTCACAGTCATCCTCTGACGCGGGTCGCAGCGCCGCATGAAACACGAGTGGTTTCTTCATGGACAGCAACGGACCAGTTATTCGTTTGATGCAGTCGCCGGGCGAGGATTCGCCGCCGGAGGGTACGCGGCGGATCATCGACCGGCAGGAGCGGGTCTTCTACTGCGGCTACTGGGTCAAGACCTATCCGCTGCCCGCGGACTCCTTGCACGCCAAGAAGAACCTGATCGAGGCGCTGACCCGGCGCCTCTTCAATCACACGGAACACGGCCTGAACGTCCCCGGTGCGCGTCTCGCCGACGCGCGCGCGGCCTACGAGGCCGAGACGGACCCCGCCGCTCGCCGCATCAAGGGCGGCATGTTGGCGGGGGCGCTGTTCAATCGGGCGACGGACATCTTCCGCCACCTGGTGGAACTGCAGGCGGACGGCGTGGAAATCCTGACCGACTACCCGCTGGTGCAGGAATGCGGCAACTGTCTGATGGAGGCGCTGGAACTCGGGCGCCTGGTCCTGCATCGCAGCGGCGAGGAAGGGATCGACGAGCTGTGGGGCGAGCCTTTCCGGGCCTACTCGCTGCCAGTGGAAGAGTTTTACGAGGGCCGCTACATCAAGATCGGCCAATGCATGCGCGACATCGACCGGATCGCGGACAGCATGATCGAGAATTTCGGCTGCATTCCCGTCTTCGAAGGGATTGGGCCGGCAGTGAGGGAATTTGCGGCGGCGGCGCGCCTGAAGTGCGAGACGCTGCGGACCGATCGGGACATTTTCGATGTGTGGACGAAGTTCGTCACCGCGGGCGAGCGGCTCACCGGCTTCGCGCACGGCCACGGAACGGACGGCCGGGGGCGCCCTACCGGACGGCGCCTGCACAGCCACGCCGACGGCCTCCAACTGATCGAGGCCGGACGCTTGCTGATCTTCTATCTCGTGCGCGCCCGCACGCCGATGCCGAAGAGCACGCGGGAGTATATCGAGCGGATCACGTTCTATCGGGAACGGGGGCGGATTCCGCGGTGACTGCCGCGACGATTCGGACTTTGCTCGTTATTTGAGCTTCGTCCTTGGCGCCGGGGGCTTTCTCGCGGCTGTCCTGGCTTTGACGAGTTGTCTCAGCGCCTCGGGATCTACGTCCAGATCGCCTGCCGGATAGAGGTTGGGCAAGAGGGAGCCGAGGGCATGCATGGGGAAGCCGACTCGAACCTTGCCGCGTGGGGTGTCCGAGACGAGAAATCCTTCGAGGACGAGCGCATTGAGCACATCCCTGGCTGTCCTCTCCGGGAGGCCGGTGATGCGGCTTGCCTCCATGCGCTCGAACTCGCCGGTACTGAACGCATGGATGAAGAGGTAGGCAGACTCGGGCTTGAGATCGAAGCGCACCCTCCGGAAAAAATGCTCGGCTCGAAACCTGAAGTTGTCGAGTGCAAACATCCGGGCCATGAACCTGGCCTGATCGACAGCAGTTTGCATCGCGTACTCGCAAAACTCCGCCAAGCGCTTTTCGGACAGATTCCCGCGCCCGTCGAGATCGCCCATTCGAGGCTCGTCGGCCCCGGCCAGTTTGGCCTTGTACTCGTCGGCGGTCTTCGCGAACCCTCGGGACATTGACCAGAGGGACGCGCCATTGACTCCGCATTCGCGGAGCATCGCGTCGATGGCGATCCGCGCGACACGACCGTTTCCGTCGAGGAAGGGGTGAATCCACACGAGGCGATGATGGGCCGCGAACGCCGCAAGAATGCCGTCCAGCTTGCTGATTCCGCCCTTTTTCGACCATTCAAGGCGCTGGCCGTAGATCCTTGCGAAGCGCTCCAGAAAACGATCGAGCGTGTCCGCTCTGGGTGCGAGGTGTATGCCGACGTGGACGTCCCTCTCGCGGAATCTTCCGGGCTCCATGAAGCTGCCGTCCTTCAGCTTGAGCATTTCCTCCGGCAAGTGCTCGCAGAAACGCCGGTGAACCTCAAGGAGGAAGGGCGGCAAGGAATCCTTATCGAGCGACTGGAACTTGGCCCATCGGTCTGCCTCGATGTGAGCAAATGCGAGACTCTGCAAGTCCTTCTGCTCCATCTCCGCCTTCACCTCGAACAGCGCCTTCTCGATATCGATCGGCAGGGTGTGATGGCCCTCGATCAAGTTCGAGTAGTAACAGTTCATCCCGGAGACAAGCTCGGAGAGACTTCTCGCGGTCGCGGGAACCAGTGCGGCATCGAGGCAAGCTGAGGCTTCCGACAACTCGTGAGCGAACCCGACCAGCGAGTTGTAGACAGGCCGGGAGCTATCGATGACCAGCGGTTCCATCTGCGACGGGTCGTCGTATAGCTCGATCATTTTTTGCCTAGTTTATTGCCGATGTTTCATCCGATTATAAACATCTAGTCATCAAGTAGTTAGATTTATAAGAACGCTATATTTCGCCGATGTTTACGCCGATCTCTCTGCCGAAATTTCGGAACATCCCAACCCGCGGTCTGCGTACACCACCGACCGTTTCGTCCCGCGTCGCCATTGAGGACCGTGCGCGCGCCGCCCATCAGCCGGTGGCGGCGATGGAATCACAATTTCGGCCGAGGCCCCGGCTGCGAAATCAGTTCGCCGGCGAGGTCGGCGGCGATGAAGGCCTGCGGATCGGTGCCGGGATTCCAGCCCTCGCCGGCCGCCCAGCAGGGCGGCGAAGTCAATGCCGGGCCATCGGTAAAATTAGAAGAGCTGCACCAGTTACATTATGGAAATTTCATTTGTCGACATCCAACTATTGATATAGTCCACAGTCAGAATGGCGGCACCGGAGTTCGCGCGCCGTCATCCCTCATCGGTCGAACTTCATATTGCGAAGCGCCATGCTCCCGATCAACATCGACAAGATTCCGCCGATCTCGCCGCTTGTGCACGATCTGCTGTCGATGTCGCTCGACGATGCGGATGCCGAACGGCGGTTGCTGAAGATCAGCGCCAGCGAACCGCAGGTGTCGATCCGTCTGGTCGCGATCGCGAATTCGGTGGCCTACCGGCGGAGCGGACCGGAGCTGACCGACACCATGCAGGCGATTCGCCGCATCGGCCTCGCACGTACGCGGCAGCTGGCGATTGGATTGCTGTTCGGCCATCCGCTGAGCCGGCAACTGCCGCCGGGTCTGGCGGAAGACGTCTGGCTGCACAGCCTCGCCATGGCAGCCGCGGCGCAGGAAATCGCGCACGTGAAACGACATCCCGATCCGGCGACGGCCTATCTGGCCGGCCTCGTCCACGATCTGGGCTACCTCGTCGAAGAGATGGCGGCACCCGGCAGCATCGCGCGCACCGTGGCGAGCGCCCTGAACGACGATCTTGCTCCGGAACAGGCCGAGGAGCGGCTGACCGGGACCACTCACGCGCGCCTCGCGGCCGACCTCCTCACGCACTGGCGCGCACCGGCGGCCATCGTCGAGGCCCTTGCCGATCATCACCGCGACGACATCGATCCGGACTCACTCGCTGCGGTGGTGTTCGGCGCGGAAAAGCTCGCACGCTTTGTCGAAGTCACCGACGTGCTCTATGCCGGGCGCGAGCATCCATTCGCGCCCCTGTCGCTCGACCGGCTGGGGCTCGAATTCCTGTTTGAACAACAACTCGACCTGAGTGGCGACGAGGTATCCGGTCTTGCCGGCCGCATCGTCGCGCAGGTCGGGCATTTCCAGTCCGCCGCCCGCGCAATGGGCGGCGCACATTGACGACGTTTCGCCTTCCCGGCGAACATTTCTGAGCACGGAGGAGTTGCTATGTACGGTTTGGTGAATCAGGCGGTCCGCGAAATGGTGCTAACCCACTACGGCGAGGAAAAGTGGGAAGCGATCCGCGAACATGCGGGGACCGACGATGTGTTCATCGCGATGGACCAGTACCCCGACGACGTGACCGTGGGCCTGGTCGGCGGCGCCTGTGCCGTGCTCGGCGCCCAGCCCGCACAGGTGCTGGAAGCCTTCGGCGAATTCTGGGTCGACTTCACCGTTCGCACCTACGGCGAACTGTTCGAGATGTCGGGCGACTCCTTCGTCGGCTTCGTCAAGAACCTCAACGACCTGCACACCCGAGTCGAGCAGATGATGCCGGACCTCGCGCCGCCGTCGTTCATCGTCACCGACGAAACGCCGGGCGAGTTCAAGCTGCAATACCATTCGAAGCGCGACGGCCTGCACCCGATGATCCTGGGTCTCGTGCGCGGCCTCGGCAAGCACTTCAACACCAAGGTCGACATCACGCGTCTGCGCGGCAAGGAAGATGGCCTTGCGTATGACGAATTCCTGGTCAGGCACCAACCCGCCTGAGCCTGTCCGCCTAGACCGCCGCGATGGATTCGAGGACCCAGCCGCCGACCGGGCACGGCCTGAATGCCGACGCATTGCGCGCGGTCTTTCCCTTCCACTTCTCGTTCGCGCCCGATCTGACGATCCAGCAGATCGGGCCGACGCTACAGAAACTGCTGCCCGACGTCGAGATCGGCCATCCGGTCGCGAGCTATCTGCGAATCGTCACGCCGAACATTCCATTCGAGTACGCGGCGATCGACCAGCAGTCGTTCACGGTGTTCTTTCTCGAAGCGCTCGACAAGCGCTTCAAGCTGAAGGGCCAGATGTTGCGGACGCAGGAGGACGGCATCGAGCGGATGCTGTTCCTCGGCTCGCCGGTCGTGCGCGAGATGAGTTCGGTGTCCGGCATCGGGCTCACGCTGAAGGATTTCGCCATTCACGATTCGGCGGTCGACTTCCTGATCCTGCTGCAAACCAAGACCAACACGATCAACGACGTGAAGGGCATGGCGGACCGCCTGAAGAAGGAGGTCGCCGAGCGGCGCGAGGCGCAGAAGGAGCTGCAACGCGCCAACGAGGAACTCGAAGATCGGGTACGCCAGCGCACGCTTGAGCTGGAAATTGCCAACAGCGACCTGCAGAAGGAAATCGGCGAGCGCCGCAAGGCCGAGGAACAGGTGCGCGACACCAACGGCCAGCTCAAGGCCATGGTCCGCCGGCTCGAAGCGCACAACCGCCAGATGCATCTGCTGAACACGATGGGCGACATGCTTCAGGCATGTCATTCGGTCGATGAGACGCACCACGTGATCGCGGATTCGCTATCCAAGCTCTTCCCGGGCGAAAGCGGCTCGCTCGCGCTGCTCGATGACGATTCGGGCAACTTCCGGGTGGTCGCGGCCTGGGGCGAAAACGCCGACGTGCCGGGCCACGAGTTCACCCGCACGGATTGCTGGGGCCTGCGCCGCGCGCGCGTGCACGAGCATGACTGCACCGCGCTCGACACGGCCTGTGCTCATGTCCGCGACAACCCCCACCCGCCAGGTTGCCAGTACGTCTGCATCCCGCTCGGAACGCAAGGAGAGCTGCACGGCCTGCTGCATCTGCACGGCGTACCGACGGACGACCGCGAGGACCCGGATTTCGCGAACGTGCGGCGCCAGCTGATCCATTCGGCGAGCGAGCCGATCAGCCTGTCGATCGCCAACCTCAAGCTGCAGGAGAACCTGCGCCAGCAGTCGATCCGCGACGCATTGACGGGCCTGTACAACCGGCGCCACATGGAAGAGTCGCTGGCCCGCGAAATCGCGCGCACGAACCGCACCCAGCGCCCATGCAGCGTGATCATGCTCGACGTCGACCACTTCAAGAAATTCAACGACGCGTACGGGCATCAGGCCGGGGACGCCTTGCTCAGGGGGCTCGGCGAATTCCTGCGCACCCACGTGCGCAGCGAGGACATTCCATGCCGTTACGGCGGCGAGGAGTTCATCCTCATCCTCACGGGGGCCAATTTCGACGGTGCAGCCAAGCGTGCCGAGGAAATCCGCCGCGGGGTGGAGCAGGACTTCAAGGTCCCGCACGAAGGCGGCTTCCTGCCGCAAGTGACGATTTCATTGGGGGTCGCGACTTATCCCCTTCATGCGGCCGGCGCGGCCGACACGGTCAAGGCGGCCGATGTGGCGCTCTACCAGTCGAAGCAGGATGGACGCAACCGGGTGACCATCAGCAGCGGCAGCCTCGTGAAGGAGTGAGTCAGGCGGCGGACTTGCCGTCGCCACCCGGCGCGGCTTGCGCCTTCAGCGCCTTGATTGCGGCAATCGTGCTCTCGGACGTGCGCATGAAGGCGCTGTCCGCTGCGAGCAGCCGCCCTGCCTCCTCGAGCGCCCCTTCGGAAGCGAGCCGCGCGATCTCTGCGGCGTGGCGATGGAATTCGGCGTGCTCGCGCACCAGCTCGGCGAATGCCGGATATGCCGCCAGCGCGTCAGCCTCGCTGACCAGCCAGCGCCCCAGTTCGCAAGCACGGTGATCGCCCAGCATCGCCACGTCGAGCCCCTTGCGGCCGTTGACGAGCCAGCGCAACGTGATCTTCCAGAAGGTGTGGGAACGGATCGCCTCATCGAAGTTCATTACGGAGTTCCCGTATGGAATGGCTGCCATGATAAACGAGCGGCATCGGACCGATGCGATCCGAATGCCTAGTCATTCATCAGACTGAACGCCAGCGCCGCCATGACCAGGGCGACAAGCGCATCCAGCACCCGCCACGCCGCCGGCCGGGTGAAGAGCGGGGCGAGCAGCCGCGCACCGTAGGCGAGCCCGACGAACCACAGTAGGCTCGCGGCCGCAGAGCCCACCCCGAAAAGCCACCGCCCACCCTCGCCGTGCTGATTCGCCAACCCGCCGAGCAGGATCACGGTGTCGAGATAAACATGCGGGTTCAGGAAGGTGAAGCCGAGGCAGGTGGCGATGGCGCCGGCGAGCGACATCGGTGCGGCGGTTTCGAGCTGGAGTCGCTCGCCGTGCCAGGCACGGCGGGCGGCGAGACAGGCATAGGCGAGGAGGAAGGCTGCGCCGCCGTAGCGGGCGGCGGTGAGGAGAAGGGGGTTGGACTGGATCAGGGCGCCGAGGCCGGCGATGCCGGCGGCGATCAGCAGGGCGTCGGAGGCGGCGCAGATCAGCGTGACCGGGAGCAGGTGTTCGCGGCGGATGCCTTGCTGCAGTACGAAGGAGTTCTGGGCGCCGATGGCGACGATGAGGGCAAGGCAGGCGAGGAAGCCGGCGAGAAAGGGGGTGTGCATGAAGGCGCCCGGGCAAGGTTGATGACCCGAGCCTAGCGAGCGACAATCGGCAAGGAAAACTAAACGTTTTAACCAACCGTTAATTTCTCTAATCCATGAAGATCGACAACGCGCAGTTGGCCGCTTTCGCGATGGTGATCCGCGAAGGGTCCTTCGAGGCGGCAGCGCGGAAGCTCCATGTGACGCCTTCGGCGATCAGCCAGCGCATCAAGCAGCTCGAGGAGCGGCTCGGCCAGGTGCTGGTCCAGCGCGCGAGCCCTTGTGTGCCGACGGGCGCCGGAAAGCTGCTGCTGCGCTACACGGAAGAACTGGCCATGCTCGAAGCGGAGATGCTGGACGCGCTGGGCAGCGCGGAGGAGGGCGGCGGCGCGGCGCTGCGGATGCCGATCGCGGTGAATGCGGACTCGCTCGACAGCTGGTTCCTGCCGGTGTTCGACGCGATGCCGGACGAGGCGGCGGTCGTGTTCGATGTCCGCGTCGAGGATCAAGATTATTCGGCAACGCTGCTGCGCGAGGGCACGGTGATGGCGGCGGTGAGCGCGAGCGCGACGGCGATCCAGGGATGCAGTGTCGAGCCGCTCGGGACGATGCGCTATCTCGCGGTGAGCTCACCGGCCTATGTGGCGCGCCGCTTTGCCGGCGGCGTCGATGGCGCGAGCCTCGCCCGCGCGCCGATGCTGCGCTTCAACCTGAAGGACGGGCTGCAGGACCAGTTCATCGCGCTGTTCGCCAGCGACGCGCTGCAGCCGCCGACGCATTTCCTGCCCTCCGTCCATGGCTTTGTCGGCGTCGCGAAACAGGGGCTGGGCTGGGGCATGGTGCCCGAGCACTTCGCGCGGCCGGCGATCGCCGCCGGCGAGCTCGTCGAAATCGCGCCCGGCCGGCATCTCGACGTGCCGCTCTATTGGCACCGCTGGCGGCTGGGCTCGCAGGCGTTGAATGCGTTGAGCTCGGCATTGCGCACCGTCGCCCGAGAGGCGCTGCGGCGCTAGCTCTGCGGCTGCTCGTTGGTCGCGAGCCAATAGACGCCCAGCCGCGCGACCTTTTCCGCGAATTCGGTGAAGTCGAGCGGTTTGCGCACGAAGCTATTGCAGCCGACCTCGTAACTCCTGAGCCGGTCTCGTTCCTCGTCGGACGAGGTCAGGATCACCACCGGAAGCAGCTTCGTGCGCGGGTCCGCGCGCAGCCGCGCGAGCACTTCGAGGCCTGACAGGCGCGGCAAGCCGATGTCGAGCAGCACGACGGTGGGCAGTTCGGCGCCGGCGCGGGAGACAAACTCGCCTTCGCCGAACAGATAGTCGACCGCCTGTTGCCCGTCGCGTGCGACGGCGACCTCGTTCGCGAGATTGACCTTCTTCAGCACCCGCAGGATCAGCATTTCGTCCTGCGGGTTGTCTTCGACCAGCAGAATCGTTTTTCTACGCATGTTGAAGCTCCTGGAATGAAGCGGTGGCGGTGGCGCTCATGCGGCCTCGCCCTCGTCGGCGAGCCTGAAGCAGAAGGTTGCCCCTTCGCCCGGCGCCGAGTGCGCGCGGATCGCGCCGCCGTATCGCTGGACGATGCGCTGCACGGTCGCAAGCCCGACGCCGATGCCGGGGAATTCATCGTGGCGATGCAGCCGCCGGAAAGGCTGGAAGAGTTGGTCGGCGTGGGCCATGTCGAAGCCCGCACCGTTGTCACTGATGCAGATGCAGGGCTTGCCGTCGAGCTCACCGCGGTAGACGCGGATCTTCGCTGCCGGCGACTTCGCCGTGTACTTCCACGCGTTGCCGAGCAGGTTGTCGAGCACCGCCTCGGCCATCCGTGCACCGGCGCACAGCGTCAGACCAGGCTCGACCGTCGCCTCGACGGCGCGCTCCGGTTCCGACCGCGCAAGCACCGCCAGCGTCGACTCGGCCATCGCCGTGACGTCGATCCGCTCGCGTTTGAGTTCCCCGCGCGTGCTGCGCGAGAGTGCGAGAATGCCGTCGATCAATTCGGCCATGTTGCGGCTCGCGATGTCGATCTGGTTGAGGTACTTCTTTCCCTCGCCTTCGAGGCGGTCGCCGTAATCCTCCGCGAGCGCATGGGAGAAGCCACTCATCGCACGCAGCGGCGCCCGCAGGTCATGCGACACCGCGTAGGCAAAGCTGTCCAGCTCCCGGTTGGCCGCCGTCAGCTCCGCAGTGCGCAGCGCGACACGCTGTTCGAGGCTCGCATTGAGATCTTGCAGCGCAATCTCGGCCTCCTTGCGGCGCTCGATGTCCTCGACCACGGAGATGAAATAGTCCGGACTGCCGTCCGCCTGCCGCACCAAGGCGGCGGTGAGGTTGATCCAGACGATGGCTCCGCCCTTGCGCAGATAGCGCTTTTCCAGCGAATAGGTTTCGATCTCGCCCGCCAGCATGCGCTGCACCTGATCGAGATCCGCCTCGAGGTCGTCCGGATGCGTGATGTCCTGGAAGGTCAGCGCGGCCAGTTCGTCCTGCGTGTAGCCGACGATGTCGCACAGCTTCTGGTTCGTCCGCAGCCACCGTCCGTCGGGTGTCACCAGCGCGATACCGACCGCGGCCTGTTCGAAGGTCGCCCGGAAGCGCCGTTCGCTGTCGCGCAGGGCCGCTTCGGCCGCCTCGCGTTGGTCGCGGGCCTCGCCAAGCATCGCGCGCACCGCGGTGATCTCGTGGATTTCGGGGACGTCGGGAGCGGCCGCGGAAGGCTCTGCCAGCGTCGCGACGGCCCTGCCCAGCCGGCCTGCAGCCAGCCGGCCGCCTAGCACTCCCACGAGCGTCGCCCCGAGAACCGCCAGCGCGAGCAGTAGGGCAGCCCTGACGACATGTGCATTGCGGACGTCCCGCCGGATCTCCAGCACGATCGACCACGGCGCCACCGTCGAGGACACGACGAAGCGGCCGGCGGGATCGACATCCGCCTCCGGATCGAAGGCCGGCGGTGCGTGCCGCGCGATCGGGATGCTGGCGCCGTCGAGCAGCGTCAACACCCAGCCCTCCGGCAAGGAGACGCGATCGATGCGGTCCTGGAAGAGCCTGGCCTCGAACACCGACAACACCAGCGCGACAGGCTTGCCGTCGCGCATGACGGGGGTCGCCATCGCCACCATCGGCAGGTGCGAGACCGGCCCGATGAAACTGTCGCCCACGGCCGGAGCGCCCGTCTCCAGTGCCGTGCGCGCGGCGCTCCGCCCCTTCGGCGTCGGCAGCGCGGGCAGTTGCGCCCCGAAGGGCATCCGCGTGTTGAACAGCATCCGCAGCTGCGCGTCCGCGAGGATCACGTGACTGCCGAAACTCTGCTGAAAGCCTTGCGCCTCGCGGTACAGATCCTGCCAGCGCGATGGGTCATCGACGAGCGGCGACATGGCGAGCATACGCAGCGCACCGAGCCGCGCACGCAAATACTCGTCGATCGCGACGGCGGCGTTGCGCACCCTGTGGGCGGCCTCGGAATCGCTCTGGGCAAGCGTCGCCTGGATGTTGTAAATCGCCAGGTAAGCGGCGAGCACAACCAGCGGGAGCACGCACAGCCAGATCAGCCGGGCCAGGAAACGATGCAGCGACATACCGGTATCCGAACATATCCCGAAAGCGCACACGCATGAATTATGACCCCTCGATTTGGCCTGCGATACAACTAATATTTCATGTCGCGTCCCGCGAAATGGTTCATCATGTAGCCGCAGCGGCACTGGCGATCCGGCTCCAGGCAATACCTTCGGAATAGATCTCGAATACCCCGATGGCGTTTCATGAAGGGCCGAGCGACAGTCTTTCGGGATTGCAGCGAGCCGGCAAAAAACGCGACCGGTCCCGCGATAGCTGTGGCACTATAACGAACGTATTAGGCGATCGCGGGCGACAATCGAGTAGCTTTGCCCGCAATCCGGGATCGAGCTGCAGAACGCCGCAAATCTGCCGTTAACCCTTGTACACGTTTCGAATTCGTTGTCCGCGCCCCGGCCCGACACCATGACACCTCAGCTTTCAGGCAACTATCGCCGCGTCTCCCCGAGCGACATCCGCCTGGGGGAGCCGCTGCCCTACGCCGTCTATGACGCGAGCGGCATGCTGCTGCTCAAGGCCGGTTTCGTCATCAACACCGAGCGGCAGCGCGACGTCCTGGTCGAAAACGGCAGTTACGTCAGTATCGATTCCGCCCAGCCCAAGCCCGCCCGCCCCAATCTGCCGACGGCGACCGTCACCGAGGAACACAACTCCTTCGAGATGTTCGACCTGCTGAAGGTCCGGCTGAAGCGGACCTTCGACCTGTACAAGTCGGGCGGGTTGACCGACGATTTCGTGCCGCGCATCGAAGGCATTGCGCTGACGATCCAGGAAGCCTGCACCCACGACACCGACTCCGCGCTCGCCAACCTGCACCTCGACTACGACTCGTCCTACGCGGTCATCCATCATCTGCAAGCAGCGATGCTGTGCGAGCTGATCGGCAAAAAGCTCGGCGTGCCGGACGACTCGCGCCTGCCGCTGATCAAGGCGGGCCTGACGCACGACATCGCGCTGCTCGACATCCAGGACATCCTCGACCGGCAGACCACGCCGCTGATGCCCTTGCAGCGCGAACGCATCAATGCCCATCCGGGCGACAGCGAGGCGATCCTCGCCAAACTCGGCGTGCACGAAAAGACCTGGCTCGACGCCGTGCGTCACCACCATGAGCGCCTCGACGGCAGCGGCTATCCGGATCATTCGCTCGGTCCGGCAATCAGCCTGCCGACGCGCGTGCTGGCGATCGCCGACATCTACAGCGCGATGGTCCGCGACCGCCCCTACCGCAAGGCCATGGTATCGACCGAGGCGATGCGCAAGCTGATGCACGAGCAGGGCGAACAGACCGACAGCCGGCTGATCGGCATGATGATCAAGGAGATCGGCGTGTTCCCGCCCGGAGCCATCGTGCGGCTCGCCAACGGCGAAGTCGCGGTCGTCAAAAAGCGCACGACGAACACCGCATGCCCTCAGGTATATTCCTTCGTCAAACCCAACGGCATGCCGATGCTGACCCCTCAGTCGCGCGACACGACTCAGGAGTCCTGCCGCATTGAAGGCATGGTGCCGTTTTCGAATCACCGGGCTTCGGTGGTCGTCCTGCGCGGCCTCTGGAACCACTAAGAGCTCCTCCAGGAGCTCTAAGGATGCAGGACATGACCCGTTTCGAATGGAAGCCCGAATACTCCGTCAATGACGACAAGATCGACGCCCAGCACCAGGAACTGATCGCGATCATCAACGGACTGGCCGAGCAGCTGCGCGCGCCGGACGCCTCCACCGACGACGCACGGACCGTGTTCGACCACCTCGCTGCCTACGTCACCGCGCACTTCGCCTACGAGGAAGGCCGCATCGCCGAAGCGGGCTATCCGGCCGAGCTCATCGCCGCGCACCAGGCCGAGCACAACAAGATCCTGCGCCAAGTGCAGGAATTCGAGCAGGTCTTCGAAGGCGGCGACGCCTCCGTGCTCGAACAGCTGATGCCCTTCCTCTATGGTGACTGGCTGATCCACCACATCTGCGGCACCGATAAGGACTACGTCCCCTACATCACCGGCAAGCGCTGAACACGCTCAACGCGACGTGCCGCCCATGCTCTCCTCGATCACCCGCGCGAGCACGTCGACCGCCGGCAGGATGCGCTCGACCGGCACACTCGCATAACCCAGGTTGAGCCCGGGCCGGGCCTGCTCGGGGCGGATGTAATACACGGACAGCGGCCGCACGACGACGCCGCGCGACAGCGTCTTCTCGGCGACGCGTGCGTCGTCCACGGCACCGTTGAAGTGGTACAGCAGGTGGATGCCGGCGTGTCCCCCGGAGCGCGCGATCGCCCCGCCCAACCGGCCCTCCAGCGACTCCTGCAGCGTGTCGCGACGCTCGCGGTAGATGCTGCGCATGCGCTTGATATGCGCCGAGAAATGCCCTTCGGCGATGAATTCCGCAAGCGCCGCCTGGTCCGTGAGCCTTCCCTCGCGGTACATCTCGCAGTTGCCGGCGATGAAGCTGTCGACGAGCTCGGGCGGCACCACCAGATAGGCGAAACGCAGCCCCGGATACATCACCTTGCTGAAAGTGCCGAGGTAGATCACGCGCCGCGAGGTATCCAGCCCGAACATCGACGCGACCGGATTGCTGTGATAGCGCAGCTCGTTGTCGTAGTCGTCCTCGATGATCCACGCCTTGTGGCGGCGCGCCTGTTCGATGAGCTCCAGGCGACGCTCGACGGCAAGCACGGTTCCCGTCGGATACTGGCTCGATGGCGACACGAAAATGATTTTTGGCGGATTTTCCCAATCCTGCGCGGTCGGCGCGATCCCTTTCTCGTCGAGCGCGATCGGCACCGTCTGCACGCCCGCCGCGGTCAGCACGTTGCGCGCCCCCCAATAGCCGGGCTCCTCCATCCACACCCGGTCGCCGGCGTCGCACAACAGTCGCGCGCACAGGTCGAGCGCCTGGTGGGTGCCATTGAAGATCATGATCTGGCGTGGATCGCAGGACACCAACCGGCTCGAACCGAGGTATTCGGCAAGCGCCACCCGCAAGGGCGCAAACCCCCCCACCGCGTACTGCAAGAGGTGCGACTGGCGCGGGTGGACGTACTTCGACAACAGCCGCCGCCACACCGCGAACGGAAAGTGCTCGACGTCGGGAATCCCGGGCATGAAGGCACCGTGCTGCACGCGGCTGCTGCTCGTCATGCGCGCGATCTCGGCGCCGCGCTTCGACAGCAGGTCGGCGCCGCGCTGCATCGCCGCGGGTTGCGGCTCGGTGCGCGTACCGACCGTCGGCAGCGACTCGCTGACGTAGGTGCCCGAGCCCACGCGCGCCTCCAGGTAGCCCTCGATCATCAACTGGTCGTAGGCCTTCATCACCGTGTTGCGCCCGAGATCCAACTCGGCCGCGAGCACGCGCGACGGCGGCAGGCGCGTGCCCGGCCGGATCAGGCGCGCGAGGATCGCCTGGCGCAATGCGAGATACAGGCGCACGCGCAACGCCAGTTCCTGCGGCTGCACGCGCAGGTTCTGCAGGATCACATCCCCGATCAGACCGACATCCATCGCCACTCCCGAATTGTGTCGTGCAAAATTGGCTCCTGCAAATCCGCTAAAATTGGTTCCCTACAGGGCGCCATTTTGCGCCTAAACTCCTTTCAACGACGAGGATATTCGTAATCCCCGCGAACCGGATCCGTCCAAAAGAGACAGACCGTTCGCCTGAGAAACACACTGGAGGAGAACCACTTGATGTGGAGAGAACCTTTTGCGACCATGGAAAGCGCAGGTGCCAACTCGGGTACTGATATGCGCGATGACGTCTTGGTCTCGTTCAGCCACGTGCAGAAAACTTACGACGGCGAAACGCTGATCGTAAAGGATCTCGACCTCGACATCCGCCGTGGCGAATTCCTCACGCTCCTCGGCCCCTCGGGTTCTGGCAAGACGACCTGCCTGATGATGCTCGCCGGCTTCGAAACGCCGACCTCGGGCGAGATCCGCCTCGGCGGCCGCATCATCAACCGCCAGCCACCGCACAAGCGCAACATCGGCATGGTGTTCCAGAACTACGCGCTGTTCCCGCACATGACGGTGCTGGAGAATCTGCGCTTCCCGCTGTCGGTGCGCAAGATGCCCGCCGCCGAAATCGACGCGAAGGTCAAACGCGCGCTCGACATGGTGCAGCTCGGCAGCTTCGCGAACCGCTATCCGCAGCAGCTCTCCGGCGGCCAGCAGCAGCGCATCGCGCTTGCCCGCGCGCTGGTGTTCGAGCCCCAGTTGGTGCTGATGGACGAGCCGCTTGGCGCGCTCGACAAGCAGTTGCGCGAGCACATGCAGCTCGAAATCAAGCACATCCACGAATCCCTCGGCGTCACCTTCGTCTTCGTCACCCATGATCAGGGCGAAGCGCTGACGATGTCCGACCGCATCGCGGTCTTCAACCACGGCGTGATCCAGCAGATCGACACGCCCAGCGCCCTCTACGAAAACCCGACCAACGCCTTCGTCGCGAACTTCATCGGCGAAAACAACGCGCTGGACGGCAAAGTCGTTTCCTCCAGGGACGGCGTCACCCACGTCGCACTGCCCGACGGTACCCAACTGCGCGCCCGCACGGGCGACGCGGGCGGCGCCGGCAGCACGGCGCTGGTGTCGATCCGGCCCGAACGCGTGAGCCTCGCGCGCCCCGACAGCACGGCAGAAAACCGTCTGCGCGCGACCGTACTCGAGCAGATCTATCTCGGCGACCACATCCGCCTGCGCATGCAAGTGGCAGGCTGCAACAACTTCACGATGAAGACGCCGATTTCCCGGATCAGCCGCTGCCCGAATGCCGGCGAAAGTGTCGATATCGACCTCTCGCCCGACCATCTGCTCGCCCTCGCTCCGCCGCAAGGCGCCTGAGCGGGCAACAGCGGAAACGGACGACGCCGCGCGTCCGCCGTGCATTCGCGGCACATCCAAAACTCGAATCGATCGCTCACGCAACGCCACCCGTCCATGGAGGTTGTAGCAACATGAAGACCAGACTGCTCGCCAGCATCATCGCCGGTTTCGCCGGCATCGCCACTGTCGGAATCGCTTACGCCGACGTCACCGTGATCTCCTTCGGCGGCGCATCGCAGAAGGCGCAGGACAAGGCCTACTACCAGCCCTTCGCCACCGCGAGCGGCACGAAGGTCGTCGCCGGCGAATACAACGGCGAACAGGCCAAGATCAAGGCCATGGTCGAAGCCAAGAACGTCAACTGGGACGTCGTCGAAGTCGAATCGCCCGAACTCGTCCGCGGCTGCGAGGAAGGCCTGTACGAGAAGCTCGACTACGCGAAGATCGGCAACAAGGCCGACTTCGTGCCCGAAGCCGTGACCGAATGCGGCATCGGCACCTTCGTGTGGTCGACGGTGCTCGCCTACAACGCCGACAAGGTCAAGACCGCACCGACGTCGTGGGCCGATTTCTGGGACGTCAAGAAATTCCCCGGCAAGCGCAGCCTGCGCAAGGGCGCGAAGTACACGCTCGAATTCGCGCTGCTCGCCGACGGCGTCAAGCCCGCCGATGTCTACAAGGTGCTGGCGACCAAGGAAGGCGTGAACCGCGCCTTCGCCAAGCTCGACCAGCTGAAGCCGAATATCCAGTGGTGGGAAGCGGGCGCGCAGCCGCCGCAACTGCTCGCCGCCGGCGACGTCGTGATGAGCTCGGCCTACAACGGCCGCATCGCCGCCGCGCAGAAGGAAGGCAAGAACCTGAAGGTCGTCTGGAACGGCAGCATCTACGACTTCGACTTCTGGGCGATCCCGAAGGGCACGCCGCAGAAGGAAGCCGCGTACAAGTTCATCCAGTTCGCGTCGAAGCCGGAAAACCAGCGCATCTACTCGGGTGAGATCCCCTACGGCCCGACCAACAAGGCCGCCGTCGGCGGTATGGATGCGAAGGTCGCGGCCGGCCTGCCGACCGCCCCGGCGAACCTGAACGGCGCCTTCGCGACGAGCACCCAGTTCTGGGTCGAGTACGGCGAAGACCTCGAACAGCGCTTCAACGCCTGGGCGGCTCGCTAAGCCCTTCCTGCAAGACCATTGCTGTCAATGACGCGCGGCGCCTGCGGGCGCCCGCGTCGACCCACGCACGGAAATTTCCATGACGACCGCCAGCGAAACCCTCGATGCCTTTTCCGGTGGCACCGTGCCACTGAAGAAGCGACTGCGGCAGGCCGAGCGCCGCAAGAAACTCCTGTTCGGCGCCCTGATCCTGCCCCTGGCGGTCTTCGTGCTGCTGACCTTCGTCGTGCCGATCGTGTCGCTGCTCAAGCACAGCGTCGCGAACCCCGAGGTGCACGACAACCTGCCCGACACCGTCGCCCTGCTGAAAGGCTGGAAGGCCGCGAACGGCGCGCCGGATGAAGCGACTTTCGCCGCCCTGGCGCGCGAACTCGACGCCGCGAAAGGCGGCCCGGGAATCGCTGCCGTCGCCCGCCGCCTGAACCGCGAGCAGGCCGGCTACCGCTCGCTGATCATGAAGACCGCGCGCGCCGTGCCGCTCGAAGCCGGCGCCGCCGCCCGCGACACGCTGATCGGCGTCGACGAGCGCTGGGGCCAGACCGAGATCTGGCAGGCGCTGCAGCGCGCCGGCGATCCGGTCACGCCCTTCTATCTCCTCGCCGCGGTCGATCTGACGACCGACGAGCACGGCGACATCGCGAAGGCGCCCGCCGAGGAAGCGGTGTACATGGACGTGCTGCTCCGCACCTTCCGCATGGCGCTGATCGTCACTGCGCTGTGCCTCGCGCTCGGTTTCCCGCTCGCCTACCTGATGGTGAGCCTGCCGACGCGCCACGCCAACCTCGTGATGATCTGCGTGCTGCTGCCCTTCTGGACCTCGGTGCTGGTGCGCGTCGCCGCGTGGATCGTGCTGCTGCAGAACGAGGGCCTCGTCAATCAGCTGCTGATGGCGCTGGGCATCACGGACGGTCCGATCCAGCTGCTCTTCAACAACATCGGCGTGTATATCGCGATGACCCACATCCTGCTGCCCTTCATGGTGCTGCCGCTCTTCTCGGTGATGAAAGGAATCTCGCCGGTCTATCTACGCGCCGCCGTGTCGCTCGGCTGCCCGCCCTTCAAGAGCTTCTGGAAGGTGTATTTCCCGCAGACGCTGCCGGGCATCGGCGCCGGCGCGCTGCTCGTGTTCATCATGAGCATGGGCTACTACATCACCCCCGCGCTCTTGGGCGGACCGAAGGAGCAGATGATCAGCTACTTCATCGCCTTCTACACCAACCAGACCATCAACTGGGGCATGGCCGCGGCGCTCTCGGCGGTGCTGCTCGCCGCGACGATGGTGCTGTACGTCTTCTACGCCCGCTACCTCGGCCCGACCCGCGGTAACAAGGCCAAGTCGCGCTAAAGGAGCTATGACGATGCTGCAACCCTACGCCTCGCCCCTCGAACGCGCCTGGTACTACGGCCTGCGCGGACTCGTCGGCCTGATCCTGCTGTACCTGATGCTGCCGATCCTCGCGATCGTGCCGCTCTCGTTCAACGCCGACAGCTTCCTGCTCTACCCGATGTCGGGCTTCTCGCTGCGCTGGTACGAGGAAATCCTGACCTCCGCGGCGTGGCGCCAGTCGATGGGCAACAGCCTGATCGTGTCGCCCTTCGCGACGCTGCTCGCCACCGTGATCGGCACCGTCGCGTCGATCGGGCTCGTGCGCGCCGACTTCCCCGGCAAGGCGCTGCTGACCGCGGTGCTGATCTCGCCGATGGTCGTGCCGGTCGTGATCGTCGGTGTCGCGATGTACATCTTCTTCGCGCCGCTCGGCCTGACCGGCAGCTACACCGGCCTCGTCATCGCCCACGCGGTGCTCGGCGTGCCCTTCGTCGTCACGACCGTCACGGCGACGCTGCAGGGCTTCGACTTCAACCTCGTGCGCGCCGCGAGCAGCCTCGGCGCCAACCCGGTGACGACCTTCTTCCGCGTGACGCTGCCGCAGGTCGCCCCGGGCGTGATATCGGGCGCGTTGTTTGCCTTCGCGACCTCGTTCGACGAAGTCGTCGTCACGCTGTTCCTGGCGAGCCCCGAACAGGCGACGCTGCCGCGCCAGATGTTCTCCGGCATCCGCGAGAACATCAGCCCGGCGATCGCCGCGGTCGCGACGATCCTGATCCTGTTGTCGACGCTGATGCTGCTCACCCTCGAAGGCCTGCGCCGGCGCAACGAACGCATGCGCGGCGCACGCCCCGCCTGATCCGACCCCCAAGGAGACACCCGACATGAGTCTGCAACTGAAAGACGCGAACCTCTTCCGCACCCAGTGCTTTGTGGCCGGCGAATGGTCCGGCGCCGACAGCGGCGCGGCGATCGAAGTCCACAACCCCGCCACCGGCGAACTGCTCGGCACCGTACCGAAGATGGGTCGCGCCGAGACGCGCCGCGCGATCGATGCCGCGAACGCCGCCTGGCCCGCCTGGCGTGCGCTGACCGCCGGCTCCCGCGCCAAGGTCCTGCGCAAGTGGTTCGACCTGATCGTCGAGAACCAGGAAGACCTCGCCCGCCTGATGACCTCCGAGCAGGGCAAGCCGCTCACCGAAGCGCGCGGCGAAGTGCTGTACGCCGCCTCCTTCATCGAATGGTTCGCCGAGGAAGGCAAGCGCATCTACGGCGACGTGATCCCCGGCCACCAGCCCGACAAGCGCATCGTCGTCACGAAGGAGCCGATCGGCGTGTGCGCCGCGATCACGCCGTGGAACTTCCCGCTCGCGATGATCACCCGCAAGGCCGGCCCGGCGCTCGCCGCCGGCTGCACGATGGTGCTCAAGCCCGCGAGCCAGACCCCGCACTCGGCGCTCGCACTCGCGGCGTTGGCCGAACGCGCCGGCGTGCCGAAGGGCGTGTTCAGCGTCGTCACGGGCTCCGCGACCGAGATCGGCGGTGAGCTGACCGAGAACCCGATCGTCCGCAAGCTGACCTTCACCGGCTCGACCGAGATCGGCATCAAGCTTGCCGCCCAGTGCGCGCCGACGATCAAGAAGTTGTCGCTGGAACTCGGCGGCAACGCGCCCTTCATCGTCTTCGACGATGCCGACCTCGACGCCGCGGTCGAAGGCGCGCTCGCGTCGAAGTACCGCAACACCGGCCAGACCTGCGTCTGCGCGAACCGCCTGCTGGTGCAGGACAGCGTCTATGACGCCTTCGCCGACAAGCTCGCCGCGGCGGTCGCCAAGCTCAAGGTCGGCAACGGCCTCGCCGAAGGCACGACCCAGGGCCCGCTGATCGACATGAACGCGGTCGAGAAAGTCGAGGAGCACATCGAGGACGCCGTCTCCAAGGGCGCCCGCGTGATCGCCGGCGGCCGCCGCCACGAGCTCGGCCGCACCTTCTTCCAGCCGACGATCCTCGCCGACGTGACCCCGGCGATGAAGGTCGCCCGCGAAGAGACTTTCGGCCCGGTCGCGCCGCTCTTCCGCTTCAAGGACGAGGCCGAGGCGATCCGCATGGCGAACGACACCGAGTTCGGGCTCGCCGCCTACTTCTACGCCGCCAACATGAACCGCGTGTGGCGTGTTTCTGGCGCGCTCGAGTACGGCATCGTCGGCATCAACACCGGGATCATCTCGACCGAAGTCGCGCCTTTCGGCGGTATGAAGTCGTCCGGCCTCGGCCGCGAAGGCTCGAAGTACGGCATCGAGGACTACCTGGAAATCAAGTACCTGTGCATGGGCGGCGTGCAATAAGCGCCGCCGCCAAAAACCGGATCCCATAAGGACATCAAGGAGAACGCATGAACGCCAATACCCTGCCCCCCGGCCTGACGAACGCCGACCAGATGGCCCGCCGCGCCGCCGCCCTGCCCCGCGGCGTCGGCCAGGCCCACGGACTCTTCGCGACGAAGGCGAAGAACGCCGAGATCTGGGACGTCGAAGGCCGCCGCTTCATCGACTTCGTCGCCGGCATCGCCGTCGTCAACACCGGCCACTGCCACCCGAAGGTCATCGCTGCGGCACAGGCGCAGATTCCGCAGTTCAGCCACACCTGCTTCCAGGTCGTCGCCTATGACGGCTACGTGACGCTCGCCGAGCGCCTCAACAAGCTCGCCCCGGGCAGCTCGCCGAAGAAAACCTTCTTCGTCAGCACCGGCGCCGAAGCGGTCGAGAACTCGATCAAGATCGCGCGCGGTTTCACCGGCCGTCCCGGCGTGATCGCCTTCAACGGCGGCTTCCACGGCCGCACGCTGCTGGCCCTCGGCCTGACCGGCAAGGTCGATCCGTACAAGCTCGGCGTCGGCCCCTTCCCGGCCGAGATCTTCCACGCGCCCTATCCCGATGAGGCGCACGGCGTCAGCGTCGACGACGCGATCGCCGGCATCGAGATGCTGTTCAAGACCGACATCGAAGCCAAGCGCGTCGCGGCCTTCATCGTCGAGCCGGTGCAGGGCGAGGGCGGCTACATTCCCGCGCCGAAGGAATTCTTCCAGCGCCTGCGCGCGCTCGCCGACCAGCACGGCATCCTGATCATCGCCGACGAGATCCAGACCGGTGCCGGCCGTACCGGCAAGATGTTCGCGATCGAGCATAGCGGCGTCGCCCCCGACCTGATCACGATGGCCAAGGGCCTCGGCGGCGGCTTCCCGATCGCCGCGGTGATCGGCCGTGCCGACGTGATGGACGCGCTGCCCCCGGGCGGCCTCGGCAGCACCTACGCGGGCGCCCCGATGGCCTGCGCCGCCGCGCTCGCCGTGCTCGACGTGATCGAAGAGGAAGGCCTGTGCCGGCGCGCGACCGAACTCGGCGAACACATGAAGGGGCGGCTGCGCGAACTCGCGGCCAAGCAGCCGGCGATCGGCGACGTGCGCGGCATCGGCGCGATGGTGGCGGTGGAGTTCTTCCACAGTGGGGACAAGAAGCGCCCCGCGGCGGACATCACCAAGGCGGTGATCGCCGAAGCGCAAAAGCGCGGCCTGCTGCTGCTGTCCTGCGGTTCCTACGGCAACGTGCTGCGCCTGATGGTGCCGCTGACGATCGAACAAAGCATCCTCGACGAAGGCCTCGATATCCTCGCGGCCTCCGTCACGGCAGTCACGGCGCAGTCGTAAGCCGACCGCGCCTTTCTCCTCCCTCCCTGCTCCCGCCGCCACGAGCGGCGAGCTCCCGAGCAGCTTGCCGGCACCCACAGGTGCCGGCTTTTTTTCGCCTCCAGCGTCGCTTCAGTCGTGATGCTCGTAGCGGTGGTCGCAGCTCGGGCAGCGTGCCGCCGCTTCGATCGTCCAGTAGACGTGGGTGACCGTCATCGATCCGTCGCGGTTGTTGCGTTCGTATTCCGAACTGCGGCCGTTCGCGGACTGGCGCACGAGTTGCCCCCAGCTCTGCGGGTCGTCAGTGATGTCGACTTCCGAGGGATTCGCCGCGGCGGCCGCAGTCGCGGCGGTCGCGACCGTCGTGGTGCTGTCGACGTGGCTGTAGATCAGGTTCAGTTCCTCGAAGTCGTGATAGTTCGGGCGCGTGCTCAGGGTGCTCGTCGCGTTCGCGCCGGTGTTGGAGAAGTAATCCATGCAGGTGTTCAGCGACGCACCGGTTTCGGACTGGTGGCCCAGGCCGTAGGTATGGGCGACTTCCTGGCACATCACGTGGCGCTTCTCGTTCAGGTTGTTGTAGGTCGCCGTGCCGAAATAGGTGTCGTTCATCTTCGCCGAGCCGCGCGTGATGTGCACGCCGTCGACGATGTTGATCGACGCGAGCCCGAGCCATCCGTTGGCGCCGTAGCGTCCGTTGCACACCTGTGTCGTGCCGGTCACCATCGAGCAGTTTTTGTTCGACTTGCCGGTGACGATCGCCGTCAGCACCGGCGTGAAGCTCGCGCCGAAGTCGCCGGGGCTGTTCCAGTCGGTCGAGGCGAGCGTCAGCATGTTGCGCCAGTCCACGGTCGTCAGGTTGTTGCCCAGCTGCAGCGTGAATTGTTGCGTCGTGCGCGCCCAGTGGTATCCGCCCCACGAGTGGGTCGCCGACGCGAGCCCCGGCACGGCAAGGGCGGCTGCCGCGGCGGCAAGGGCAAGGCAACGGCTGAAAACGGGTCTGCGCATGGAGAGAACTCCTCGATGATGGCAATGGCGGGATGGGCCGATGTTCCGGCAGTGCGGATCGGCACATGCAAAGAATAGTAGTGATCGGAAACGGCGTATACAGCGCCGTGAAGCCGACGTTCGCGACCTCTTCACGGCCGTCGGCGCCCGGATCGGGCGGCCGCCGCGAGGGCCCGGAAGACATCTCGATCGCTCCGTGCCGGATGCCCGCAGCAGATGCCCAAAGTGGCCATCGCAACAATGACGCCCCCATGGTTCGGGCATAGAATGAGTTCATACTCCCTGCGCGAGCGTTCGCGATGCTCCGCCTCGCCGACCGAAGCTACTGGCTGCTGCCCCTCGGTGCCTGGACCGCACTGGTCGCGCTGTCGCTGGTCTTTACCCTGCAGCACACGGATCAGGTGGCCTACGACACGGCACGCCAGCAGGGGCGCGACGTCTTCAACATGGTGCGCGCGACGTGGCTGTGGAATTCCCGTGTGGGCGGCGTGCTGGTCCCGCAAAGTGAGACGAGCCCGCCCAATCCTTACCTCGAATTACCGGAACGCGATCCGGTCACCACTTCCGGCACTCATCTGACCACGGTCAATCCGGCCTACATGACGCGCCAAATGGCCGGCGTGATCGCGGAACAGAGCGGTATCCGCATCCACCTGACAAGCCTGCGGCCGATCAATCCCACAAACGCCGCAGACCCGTGGGAGACCGCCGCACTGAAGGCCTTTGAAGCGCGTGTCGACCGCGAGCGCTGCGAAATCCTCAACGGCAGCGGACCGACGATCCGCTACATGGCGCCGCTGCTGGTCCGCCAGGAATGTCTGAACTGCCATGAAAAATATGGCTACAAGATCGGAGACGTCCGCGGCGGCATCAGCGTTTCGCTCCCGGCCGACGAATTCGTCGAACGCCTTGCCGCCACCAAGCGCAATCACATCGTCACGCACGGGGTCGTCTGGACCATCGTCAGCATCATGCTGATGTTCTACCTCGCGCGGTATCGCGAGCAGTGGAACAACCTGAAATCGCTCACCGCGACGCTGGAAGACCGCGTCGCGGAACGCACGGCCGCGCTGGAGGAGGAAACCGCGGCACACCGCACGAGCGAGGAAGAAGCGTTGCACAACCACCAGCGCTTCCTCGACCTCGTGAATACGACCGACGGCATCGTCTGGGAGGCCGACGCGCAGACCTTCGTCTTCACCTTCGTCAGCCGCAAGGCCGAGTCGCTGCTGGGCTATCCGGTCGAGGCGTGGCACGCACCCGGGTTCTGGGTGGATCATCTGCATCCGGAAGACCGTACCTGGGCGCCGGAGTATTGCGCCGCCTGCACCGGCCGACTCGAACCTCACCGTTTCGAGTACCGCATGATCGCCGCCGACGGGCGCGTCGTGTGGGTCGACGACATCATCACGGTGGTCTCGGAAGGCGGTAAGCCGATACTGCTGCGCGGCCTGATGATCGACATCACGGCGCGCAAGGAAGCCGAAATTGAGGTACGCCACCTGACGCAACGTCTGACGCTCGCGACGCGGGCCGCGCACATCGGCATCTGGGAATACGAACCGGAAACCGGGCGCGTGCTGTGGGACGGCACGATGTTCGACGTCTTCGGCGTCGATCGCGAGGACTTCCACGAGACGATCGACGAGGTCATGAAGCTGATCCACCCGGACGACCTGCAGCATGTGCAGATGCTGGTCGACGAGAGCCTCAAGACCGGCTGCGAATTCCAGACCAGCTTTCGCATCGTGCGTCACGACCGCGAGATCCGCCACATCGACGCGCACGCCGTGCTGGTGCCGGGCAACGACCACCGTCCGACGCGGATGATCGGCGTCAACCGCGACATCACCGAGCGCAAGCGCAACGAGCAGGAGCTTGTGCGGCTCGCGACGACCGACCTGCTGACCGGCTGCTACAACCGCGGCTACCTGTACCGGGTGCTTGAAGGCGAGGTCGACCGCACCCGGCGCTATGGCGATCCGCTGTCGCTGATCATGTACGACCTCGACCGCTTCAAGCGCATCAACGACACCTGGGGCCACGATGTCGGCGACCAGGTGCTGATCCACACGACGCGCGTCGTGCGCGAGGCGATCCGCCGCATCGACGTGCTTGCGCGCTGGGGCGGGGAAGAATTCATGGTGCTGTGCCCGCGCACGACGGCCGAAGAGGCGGCGGTGCTCGCCGAGCGTCTGCTGCAGGCGCTGCGCGACAATCCGACGCCCGTCGCCGGCACCGTCACGGCGAGCGTCGGCGTCGTGACGCTGCGCGCGGAGGAGGGCATCGACGAACTCCTCAAGCGCGTCGACGACCTGATGTATCGCGCGAAGCAGGCCGGCCGCGACCACGCCTGCTGCGACGGCCCCGACCGGCCGCAGCAGTAGAGTTCGTCATGAACTAGGCGAGCCCGGCTCCGACCCGGTATTCCGCCGCAACCGCGACGAGCCAGTCGCGAAACCCGCGCAGCGCCGCCGTTTCGGCCTTGCGCTCGGGAATGATCAGATAGTAGGCCTTGTCGCTCAGGTAGGCGTGATGGAAGGGCATCACCAGCCGGCCGCTGTCGAGTTCTTCCTGGATCAGGAAGGGCGGAATCAGCGCGATGCCCATGTCCTGCATCGCGGCCTGCGCGAGCATCGAGAAGAGTTCGTAGCGCGTGCCGGTCATGTCGTGCGCGACCTGCATTCCGAGCGAACCGAACCACTGCCGCCACGCATACGGGCGGGTGCTCTGCTGCAGCAGCGGCAGCGCGGCGATCTCCTCGGGGGCGAGCTCGGCACGTCCGCCCAGGCGACGCGGGCTGCACACCGGCACCGGGTTCTCGCGCATCAGGAAATGCGCCTCTGTGCCCGGCCAGCCAGCGTCGCCGAAATACAGCGAGGCGTCGAACTCGGTGTCCGCGAAGAGGAAGGGGCGCGTCCGGTTCGTCATATTGACGGTGACGTCCGGATGTCCGGCCAGGAAGTCGCCGAGCCGCGGCAGCAGCCAGCGCGTCGCGAAGGTCGGCATCACCGCGAGCTCGATCGTCGCCCCGCGCCCGTGGTGCGCCATCACCGACAGCGTATCGCGCTCGACCGCGTCGAGCCGCGCACTGATCTGGCGGCTGTAGCTGAGCCCGGCCTCGGTCAGGGTGACGCCGCGCTTCGTCCGACGGAAAAGACGCAGCCCGAGGAAGTCCTCGAGCGCCGCGATCTGGCGGCACACCGCGCTCTGCGTCAGCGCCAGCTCGTCGGCCGCACGCGTGAAGCTCTCGTGTCTGGCCGCGAGCTCGAAGGCGAGGAGGGCGGCGGTGCTGGGAATCTTGCGTCGCATGGCTGTCTCTAAAAAGTGCGCAATGCGCATGACGTGGCAAAACCTGGGGTGGAAAAGCGCAGCGCCTTGCGCCACGCGGCGCGCGATCCGGTGCGTTGTGCCATTCGGCAGATAAGGCCTCCGGCGCGGGAGACCTGCGCGCCCCGCTCCCAAGCTAGTGTCTCTCGAAGTGCGTTTTCCGCACAAGGTCCCGCGAATTTATCGTTTGTCCCGAGCCCCCGCGCTTGGCTAGAGTGCAAACACGTCAGAGCCGGACCGCCTCCCGCGGCCACCGGCCGCCGAACATCCACATCCGTCTTCGAGGAGATCCGACATGGCATCGAACCGCATCAGCTTCGACTGGGCCGACCCCCTGTACCTGGACAGCCAACTCACCGACACCGAGCGCATGGTGCGCGACACCGCGCGCTCCTACTGCCAGGAGCGCCTGCTGCCGCGCGTGCAGGAAGCCTTCCGCCACGAGAAGACGGATCCGGCGATCTTCCGCGAGATGGGCGAGCTGGGCCTGCTCGGGCCGACGATCCCCGAGGAATACGGCGGCGCCGGCATGAACTACGTCAGCTACGGCCTGATCGCGCGGGAAGTCGAGCGCGTCGATTCCGGCTACCGCTCGATGATGAGCGTGCAGAGCTCGCTCGTGATGGTGCCGATCTTCGAATTCGGCAATGAAGCCACCAAGCGCAAGTACCTGCCCAAGCTCGCGACCGGCGAGTGGATCGGCTGCTTCGGCCTGACCGAACCGAACCACGGCTCCGACCCGGCGAGCATGGTGACCCGCGCGAAGAAGGTCGACGGCGGCTACAGCCTCTCCGGCAGCAAGATGTGGATCACCAACAGCCCGATCGCCGACGTCTTCGTCGTGTGGGCGAAGGACGACGCCGGCGACATCCGCGGCTTCGTACTCGAGAAGGGCTGGAAGGGCCTGTCGGCGCCGGCGATCCACGGCAAGGTCGGCCTGCGTGCGTCGATCACCGGCGAAATCGTCATGGACGAAGTCTTCGTGCCGGAAGAAAACGCCTTCCCGACCGTGCGCGGCCTGAAAGGACCCTTCACCTGCCTGAACTCGGCGCGCTTCGGCATCGCCTGGGGTGCGCTCGGCGCCGCGGAAGCCTGCTACGAGACCGCGCGCCAATACACGCTCGACCGCCAGCAGTTCGGCCGTCCGCTCGCCGCCAACCAGCTGATCCAGAAGAAGCTCGCCGACATGCTGACCGAGATCACGCTGGGCCTGCAGGGCTGCCTGCGTCTGGGCCGCCTGAAGGACGAAGGCAACGCGCCGGTCGAGCTCACGTCGATCATGAAGCGCAACTCCTGCGGCAAGTCGCTCGACATCGCCCGCGTCGCGCGCGACATGCTCGGCGGCAACGGCATCTCGGACGAGTTCTGCATCGCGCGCCACCTCGTGAACCTCGAAGTGGTGAACACCTACGAGGGCACGCACGACATCCACGCGCTGATCCTCGGCCGCGCGATCACCGGCATCGCCGCCTTCTCGAACTGAGGTCTGTGATGCCCGGCGCTCTCTCCCACATTCGCGTCCTCGATCTTTCGCGCATCCTCGCCGGACCCTGGTCGACGCAGATCCTCGCCGACCTCGGGGCCGACGTGATCAAGGTCGAGCGGCCGGGGGAGGGCGACGACACCCGCCACTGGGGCCCTCCCTTCCTGAAGGACGAGGCCGGCGAGGACACTTCGGTCGCGGCCTACTACCTGTGCGCGAACCGCAACAAGCGCTCGATCACCGTCGACATGACGCAGCCCGAGGGCCAGCGCATCCTGCGCGCGCTCGCCGCCGAATGCGACGTCGTGGTCGAGAACTTCAAGGTCGGCGGGCTGAAGAAGTACGGCCTCGACTACGCCTCGCTGAAGGAGATCAACCCGCGCCTCGTGTATTGCTCGATCACCGGCTTCGGCCAGGACGGGCCCTACGCGCCGCGCGCCGGCTACGACTTCCTGATCCAGGGCCTGGGCGGCCTGATGAGCCTCACCGGCCGCCCGGACGGCGAAGCGGGCGCGGGTCCGATCAAGGTCGGCGTCGCGCTGACCGACATCCTGACCGGCCTCTATGCGGCCAACGCGATCCAGGCCGCACTCGCTTGGCGTGAGCGGAGCGGCTACGGCCAGCACATCGACCTGGCACTCCTCGACGTGCAGGTCGCCTGCCTCGCCAACCAGGCGATGAACTACCTGACGACCGGCAAATCGCCCGGGCGGCTGGGCAACGCGCACCCGAACATCGTGCCTTACCAGGACTTCCCGACCGACGACGGCTACATGATCCTCGCGATCGGCAACGACGGGCAGTTCGCGCGCTTCTGCGAAGTGGCCGGCGACCCCGCGCTCGCGACCGACCCGCGCTTCTCGACCAACCGCGCCCGCGTCGAGAACCGCGCGACGCTGATCCCGCTGCTCAACAAGCTGACGATCCGCCGGCCGACCGCCGAATGGATCCGCGCACTCGAATCGGTCGCCGTACCCTGCGGCCCGATCAACACGCTCGCCGACGTCTTCGCCGACCCGCAGGTCGAGGCGCGCGGGCTGCGCGTCGAGATGCCGCACCCGCTGGCCGGCCGGGTGCCGCAGGTTGCGAACCCGATGCGCTTCTCGTCGACGCCGGTCCAGTACCGCAATCCGCCGCCGCTGCTGGGCGAACACACCGACGACGTGCTCGCGTCGCTGCTCGGCCTGGCGCCCGGGGAAATCACCCGCCTGAGGGACGATAACGTAATCTGAGCGCGGGCGCCGGGAGTTCCGGCGATGGCGGCCGAGAGAACATGAAGTATCATGTTCGCATCCGCCAACCGTCCGCCCCGGCATTTTCTGCATCCGGCGGGCGGGTCGACATGGGGCCCGCCAATGACAAGCGATCCACCCGGCTACCATATCCTGCTGGTCGAGGATAATCCCGTCGACCTGGACCTCGCCTTGCGCGCATTCTCGCGCAACGATCCCGGCAGCATCATCGAAATCGCCCGCGACGGCGAGGAAGCGCTCGCCTACTTTTCGCGCTGGAACGAAGGCCACCCGGTTCCGGCGATGATCCTGCTCGACATCAAGCTGCCGCGCATCAACGGGCTGGAAGTGCTGCGCCAGTTGAAGGCCCACCCGCGCTTCGCCTACATCCCGGTCGTCATGATGACGACCTCGCGCGAAGACGGCGACATCGAGCATGCCTACGAGCTGGGCGCCAACTCCTACATCATCAAACCGGTGAACTTCGAGCGCTTCATCGAAGTCGCCAAGACCGTCGAGCAGTACTGGTGTTTGCTGAACGAACGTCCGAACTGAGCAGCCTGCGGGTCCTCTACGTCGAGGACTCCGAAACCGACGCCGACCTCACGCGCCGCATGCTGTCGCGCCTCGCGCCCGACATCGCGCTCGAGATCGCACACAGCCTGATGGAGGCCCGCGAGCGCCTGGCGCCGGGGCAGGGCCTCGACGTCGTCCTCACCGACCTGAAGTTGCCTGACGGCTCGGGGCTCGAACTCCTCGCCGAAATCCGCCAGCGGCAACTGCCCTGCGCGGTCGTGCTGCTCACCGGCTCCGGCGACCGCAACACGGCGATCGCGGCGCTGAAGGCCGGCGCCGACGCCTACCTCGTCAAGCAGGGCAACTACCTCGCGGAGCTGCCCGAAACCCTGCGCGCCGCGCTCGCCCGCTTCCACCACGCGCCGCCGCGGCCGCTGCGCCCCCTCAATGTGCTGTATGCCGAGCGCAACGAACGCGATGCCGACCTGACGCGGCGCCATCTCGCGCAGCACCATCCGCACTTGCGGCTCACCGTCGTGCGCGACGCCGCGGACGTCCTCGCCCACCTGCCGGCCGACGCGGGCGAGCCCTCGCCCTTCGACGTGCTTCTGCTCGACTACCGCGCCGATGGCACCGACAGCCTCGAACTTGCCCGCACGCTGCGCGAAGAGCGCGGGCTGACGTTGCCGATCGTGCTCGTCACCGCCCAGGGCAGCGAATCGGTGATCGCGCGCGCGCTGGATGCGGGCATCACCGACTACATCGCGAAGGAGGAAGGCTACCTGCAGGCGCTGCCGGCGACCCTCGAAAAGGTCCGCGAACAGGCCGAACTGCAGCACGAGCGCGCGCTGCTGCGCGACACCAGCGCCCATCTCTCGCATCTGCTCGCCGCGAGCCCGGTGATCCTCTACACGCTGCGCATGTGCGACGGCAGCTTCATCCCGACCTGGGTCAGCGACAACATCGAACGCATCTTCGGCACGACGCCGGCCGAGGCGATGATTCCCGGATGGTGGCTGGACCACCTCCACCCCGACGACCGCGCGGCCGCGCTCGCGGTCCAACCGCGTCTGCTGCGCGATGGCCGTCTCGACCACGAATACCGCTTCGTCGCCGACAACGGCCGCAGCTTCTGGATCCGCGACCAGGTCCGTCTGGTGCGCAAGGGCGCGGGCGAGGTACCGGAAGTCATCGGCATCTGGACCGACATCACACGCGACAAGCGCCAGGAACTCCTGCAGAGCGCACGCAGCGCCGTGCTCAACCGGCTCGTCGCCGGCGATCCGCTGCCCGACATCCTCGACGACGTCGTCCAGCGCCTCGAACGCCTCGAACCGTCGATGCGCGCCTCGATCCTGCTGCTCGATCCACAAACTGGGCGGCTGGTCCACGGCGCCGCGCCCCACCTGCCAGCCGAATATTGCGCCGCCGTCGAAGGACTCGAGCCGGGCGAAGGGCAAGGCTCCTGCGGGACCTCCGTGTACCGTCGGCAAGCGGTCTTCGTCGCCGACGTCGCAAGCGATCCCTTGTGGGCCCGATACCGCGACGTCGCCGCCCGCACCGGTTTCCGGGCCTGCTGGTCCTTTCCGTTTTCGGATCCCGACGGCAGGGTGCTGGGCACTTTCGCCGCCTACTTCGACGCCCCGCGCGAACCCGATCCGGCGCTGGTCGCCCTGATCGAGGAATTCTGCGCGCTGACCGCGCTCGCGGTGCAGAAGGTCCGTGCGACTGACGCGCTGCGCCAGGCCGCGGCAGTGTTCGAAACGACGCGCGACGGCGTGATGATCACCGACCTCGAGCGCCGCATCGTCAGCGTCAATCGCGCGTGGTGCGAGATGACCGGCTACTCGGCCGACGACGCGCTCGGCAAGGTGCCGCAGCTTTTCAAGGCCGGCCTGCAGAACGCCGCCTTCTACCGCCGCATGTGGGCACAGATCGCCCGCAGCGGCTACTGGCAGGGCGAAATCTGGAACCGCCGCCGCAACGGCGAACAGTATCCGCAATGGCTCAGCGTCAGCACCGTGCATGACGCCGAAGGCACCCCGACGCATTACGTCGGCGTGATGACCGACGTCAGCAAGCTCAGGCGGTCGGAGGCCGAACTCGAACGCCTCGCGCACTTCGACCCGCTCACCGATCTGCCGAACCGGCTGCTCGTCGAGTCGCGCCTCGAGCATGCGATCGAGCAGGCCGCGCGCCTCGGCAGCGGCATCGGCGTGCTCTTCGTCGACCTCGACCGCTTCAAGACCGTCAACGACAGTCTCGGCCACACGATCGGCGACGAGGTCATCAAGTCGATCGCGCACCGCCTGCGCGAAGGCCTGCGCGGCGACGACACCCTGGCGCGCTGGGGCGGCGACGAGTTCCTCGTGATCATCGAAAACACGGCCAAGCCCGACGAAGCGGCGAGCCTCGCGCAAGGCCTCATCGACCGGATGCAGCAACCCTTCCAGCTCTCCGACGGGCAGCTGATCTACGTCGGCGCAAGCATCGGCGTCAGCCTCTACCCGCAGGACGCCCGCACCGCCGCGGCGCTGATCCAGCACGCCGACACCGCGTTGAACCAGGCCAAGGCGCAGGGGCGCAACACCTACCGCTTCTTCACCGATGCGATGACGCTCGAGGCGCAACACCATCTCGACCTCGAACGCCGCCTGCGCCGCGCCCTCGAGCAGCAGGCCTTCGTCGTGCACTACCAGCCGCAGATCGACCTCGCGAGCGGCCGCCTGACCGGCTGCGAAGCCCTGCTGCGCTGGCACGACCCGCAGGAAGGCCTGATTCCGCCCGGCAACTTCATCCCCTTCGCCGAGGAAACCGGCCTGATCGTGCCGATCGGCGAATGGGCATTGGAGACCGCCTGCGCCCAGGCCCGCCGCTGGCTGGATGCCGGCCTGCCGGCGCTGAATCTCGCGGTGAATCTCTCGGCGCGCCAGCTATGGCAGACCAACCTGCCCGAACGCATCGCCGAGATCCTCGCCCGCACCGGCCTGCCGCCCGGTTCGCTCGAACTCGAACTGACCGAGAGCATGATCATGGGCCACGAGCCCGAGGCCGTCGAACGTCTCGGCCAGTTGCGCCGCCTCGGCCTGAAGCTCGCGATCGACGACTTCGGTACCGGGTATTCGTCGCTGTCCTACCTGAAGAACCTGCCGATCGAAGTGCTGAAGATCGACCAGAGCTTCGTCCGCGGCATCCCGCAGGACCGCAAGGACATGGAAATCGCCGCCGGCATCATCGCGCTCGCGCGCAAGCTGAACCTGCGGGTGCTCGCCGAAGGCGTCGAGACCGCCGAACAACTCGCCTTCCTGCGCGAGCAGGGCTGCGACAGCTACCAGGGCTACCTCTTCAGCCGGCCCTTGCCAGCCGAGGAGTTCGAGAAGCTGCTCGCGCGCTAGGCATCAGGCCCGGACTTACCAGGGCGGATCGCCCGCCTCTGCCGCCGCGACCGGCGCTTCCTTGATCGCTGCCGCCGGCGCGGCAACCGGTGCCGCCGCAGCCGCCGCATCGCCCCCCTTCAGCTCGCCGCCCAAGGCTTCGACCACCGCCGGCAGCAGGCGCTGCAGCTCGCCGGTCATCAGCGCGAAACCCGCGTCGAACAGCGCACGCGCGTCGTCGGTACCTTGCTGATCGAGGTTCTCCTTGACCACGTCGAGGAAGTCGAGACGCTTGATCTCGAGCTTCTCGGTCAGCACGAAACTCACGCGGTCGTCGAAGGTCAGCGCGAGCCGCGTCGGCAGCTTGCCCGCGGTGAGGTGGCCGCGGACTTCGTCGCCTTCGAGCGAGTGGCGCACGTAGCGCACCGCCGCCTTGTCTTCGGTCACCGAGCGCAGCTCGCAATCCTGGTCGATCGTGAAGCCCGCAGGGGCTTCGCCGCCGGCGAGCCAGTCGGCCATCGCGCTGGTCGGCGAGAGCTCGGTGCGCACCAGCGCGAGCGGAAGGGTGTCCAGGGTCTGGCGCAATACCTCCAGGACGTCTTCTGCACGGGCCTGGCTGGGCGCATCGATACCGAGCCACCCCCCGACCAGGTCGATCCACGCAAAGGCCTTTCTGCGCCTTGTAAACGCGCGCGGCAGCAATTCCTGCATGACCTGTTCGCGCAGCTCCTTCATCTGCTTGCGCCCGGGCTTGTAGCCCTGCTGCAGCGACAGCGCCTCGGCGCGCTCCTCGGCTTCCTGCTTGACCACCGACGAGGGCAGCAGGCGCTGCTCGATACCGAGTGCGATCAGCCACTGCCCGCCGACGCGGTGCACGAGGAACTCGTCATTGGTCGGCGACAGCCAGCCGCGGGTTTCCTGGTCCTGGCTGCCGCAGGGCTGGAAGCGCTTCTTCGCGAGCTGGTCCTCGAGCGCCTCGGCGCTGAGATCCCAGCCGACGGGAACACGATAGATCTGCAGATTCTTGAACCACATGGGGAATTCTTCCGGAATTTCAGTCAAAAACGCACCCGCCCGAGGGCTAGTCCCCGGCCGGCGGATGATGAAGGAATTTAATGCAATCGGCTCGACTCGGCGATCATGCGGATCACGCGCAGCGTGTCGAGGTCGGACGCATGATAGGCGGACTTCACAAATTCGGCGTACGCGACGTCGTCTCCGGATGTGTGTTCGCTGAGCGTCGTGCGGTACTCGAAGCGCAGCACCATGGTCTCCGGCGCCGGCTCCTCGATGGCGATCGTCAGCGTACCGCCGGCGTGCGTCTCGGTGCGCTCGGACTCGAAACGCACCCAGTCCATCGGCTGCACGGTCACCTGGTCGCGGATCACGACGCTACCGAAATCGAGTTCGCGCCGGAATTCGGTCTCGGTCCGCTCGAGGATCCGGCAGGCTTCGAGCCCGGGCAGAAAGGGGCGCGAATCGAGCACGCGGCACAACAAGCCGAACCACACCTCTTCGCGCGTCAGCGGACTGGCGAGCGGATTGGCCGGGTCATTGACCACGACCAGATGTTCAAAATTCACGACCAGGCTCCATCACCGGCATGTCTTTAGTGTAGCGCGCATCCGCCTGCTAGGATCCGCTCATGCAGATCGAACGAATCCTCCAATCCCAGGGCTTCGGCAGCCGCAAGCAATGCCGCGCCCTGATCCGCGCCGGCCTCGTCAGCATCGAGGGCCGGATCATCGACAACCCTTTCGAAGATGTCGCGCCTGCCGGACTGCAGTTCACGGTCGACGGCGAAGCCTGGACCTACCGCGAAAAAGCCTACCTGATGCTGCACAAACCTGCCGGCTACGAATGCTCGCGCCAGCCGCAGGTCCACCGTCCGGTCTTCGCGCTGCTGCCCCGACAGCTCGCCGATCGGGACGTGCAATGCGTCGGGCGTCTCGACCAGGACACCACCGGCCTGCTGCTGCTGTCCGACGACGGCCAGTTCATCCACGTCTGGAGTTCCGGCAAGAAGCGCATCCCGAAGGTGTACGAAGTTACGATCAAGCACCCCGTCGACGACGCGCTCGTTGCGCAACTGCTCGCGGGCGTCGAGCTCCACGACGAACCGGCGCCGATCGCCGCCGCGGCCTGCGTGCAAACGGGGGAGCGGAGTCTAAGGCTCACGGTGACCGAAGGCAAGTACCACCAGGTGAAGCGGATGGTCGCCGCTGCCGGTAATCGCGTCGAAGGCCTGCACCGTAGCCGCATCGGCGGACTTTCGCTGCCGGACGACCTGGCGCCAGGCGAGTGGCGTTGGCTCAATGAGACCGAGCTCGCCCTTCTGGCCGAACTCGAAGCGCGCTGAGCGCCTCGCCTCCCTTTCTTCCCCGCTTCTTCCCTTCCTGCCCGCAGCCCTGCAACGGGGCTGCCCCTTCCGCCGCCTTGCCTTGTTTTTCTGTTTGCCCGGCCTGGGGATCGTTCAGGGTTTGGTTTCTATAGTTTCTTTTAAATTTAAAAGATAAAGATATATATAGGGCGTCGTTTTCTGTGGAAAAGCCGGTCATTCCCTTGGACGACAAGCCTTCCAGCGCGGGAAAAGCCGGTACACAAGTAACTGGTTCACCTGTGTGGAAATTGTGCAGCGTTCTTCGGTCGCTCCGGTTTTCAGGTCTTTCCCACAATTGCTGCCCCCGGTTGTCCCGGACTTGTCCACGTTCACGGCCCTTGTTTCGCTTCCTGAACAACTGGGATCGGTCGATAAGGAGGCTTCCGTTTTTCCCCTTACCCGAGGGTCCTACTGGAATCCTGTGCTCGGGTTCGGCAACTGCTTCGGCAGCCAGAGTTTGTTCTTTGGTTTATTTAGTTAACTTTAAAGATAAAGATATATATAGTCGCCCGCTTTCTGTGGATAACTCGAAAATCTCCAGTCTCGGCAAAGAGTTTCCGCTCAGGGAAAACCGGTAGATAAATGCCGGATTCACTTGTGCATGATTTGTGTCCCTTTTTCTTCGTCCTCTTCGCGGAAGCCTTTTCCCACAAAGGATTCAGCCCCTTGTACAGGAATTCTCCACGGCTATGACAGGCACTCCGGATGCATTCGACCCCGATTGGGACCTGTTTTGCAGGGTTGTGGATAATTTCGGGGATATCGGCGTCAGCTGGCGTCTCGCCAAGGGTTTGGCGCAGGATCATGACTGTGCAGTACGGCTCTGGGTGGATGACTGGGCGAGCTTTTCGCGCCTGTGTCCCGCCGCTCGTTCGGGCGCGGAACGGCTCATCGCCGACGGCGTCGAGGTGCGGCGCTGGACGGAGCCGTTTCCCGACGTGAAGCCGGCGGCCCACGTTGTCGAGGCCTTCGCGTGCGAACTGCCGGAGGGCTATCTCGCGGCGATGAGCGTGCGGAATCCGCAGCCGGTGTGGATCAACCTGGAGTACCTGTCGGCCGAGGACTGGGTCGAGGGCTGCCACGGCCTCGCATCGCCGCATCCGCGCCTGCCGCTGCGCAAGCACTTTTTCTTTCCCGGCTTCACGCCGGGGACCGGCGGCCTGCTGCGCGAGGCGGGCTTGCTCGCAGTGCGGGACGCGTTTCGCGCGGATCCACGGGGGCGCGCCGATTTCCTGCGCCGCCTCGGCATCCCGCAGCCCGTCGAAGGGGCGCGTTGCGTGTCGCTCTTCGCCTACGAACAGCCGCGGATCGCGGATCTGTTGCGGCTGTGGGCCGCGGACGCGCAGCCGACTGTCGTGCTGCTGCCCGAAGGGCGGGTCGTCGGCGACGTGCTGAGGCATTTCGGACGACCGGACGTGCAGGTCGGCGATGTCCTCGTCGATCGCGCGCTCAGCGTCGTGCTGCTGCCCTTCCTCGATCCGGCCGATTACGACCGCCTGTTGTGGGCCTGCGATCTCAACTTTGTGCGCGGGGAGGATTCCTTCGTGCGCGCGCAGTGGGCAGCCAGCCCTTTCGTGTGGCACATCTACGAGCAGGACGACGCGATCCATCACGACAAGCTCGAAGCCTTTCTCGCACGTTTCCTCGTCGGCCTCGACGAGGCGGCGGCCACCGCTGCGCGTGCGTTCTGGCAGGCATGGAACGGCGAAGGCGATCTTGCCGCCTCATGGCCCGCTTTTGCCGATGCCTTGCCGCAGTTGGCGCTCCACACGCGGCGCTGGTCGGACGCGCTCGCGGCTCGGCCCGACCTCGCCTCGGCACTGGTGCAATTTTCAGAACTGACGGTAAAATAACCGGTTTTTAATATTGTGCGGCCCCATTGCCGCGCCCGATCTACGTCAGGAAACAGCATGAAAACCGCACAGGAACTCCGCTCCGGCAACGTCATCATGGTCGGCAACGACCCGCTGGTCGTGCAGAAGGCCGAATACAACAAGTCCGGCCGTAACGCCGCCGTCGTCAAGATGAAGCTCAAGAACCTGCTCACCGGCGCGCCGTCGGAGTCGGTGTACAAGGCCGACGACAAGTTCGAAGTCGTCCAGCTCGACAAGAAGGAAGTGACTTACTCCTACTTCGCCGACCCGATGTACGTGTTCATGGACGCCGACTACGAGCAGTACGAAGTCGAAGCCGAGAACATGACCGATGCGCTGAAGTACCTCGAAGACGGCCTCGCCTGCGAAGTCGTGTTCTACAACGGCAAGGCGATCTCGGTCGACCTGCCGAACTCCGTCGTCCGTGAAGTGGTCTACACCGAACCCGCCGTGAAGGGCGATACCTCGGGCAAGGTCATGAAGCCCGCCAAGCTCGCGACCGGCTTCGAACTGCCGGTGCCGGCCTTCGTCGAAATCGGTGACAAGATCGAAATCGACACCCGCACCGACGAGTACAAGGCCCGCGTGAAGTAATCCGCGCGTTCCGCGTCGCGAACGAAAGGGCCCGCCAAGTGCGGGCCCTTGTCATTTCGGGGATCGCGCGCCTTGAACTTTCGGCCGCCGGGCATATCTTGAGAGCACCCTGTCAGCAAGGAGCACAAGAATGAAGAAGAGCCTGTTTGTTGTGTTGATCGCGAGTCTGTCCGTCGGACTGGCCGCCTGCGGAAAGAAACCGGACGACAAGGCCAGCACCGCCGGCAGCCAGGCGATGGAGGCTGCGAAGGAGTCCGCACAAAAGGCCGGCGAGGCCGCTCAGAAAGCGGGCGAAGCCATGAAGGAGTCGGCCAAGGAAGGTATGGAAAAGGGCAAGGAAGTCGCTGCCGAAGCGAAGGAAGCGACCGAGATGGCCGCGCAGAAGGCGCTCGATGCCGCGCGCGCGACCGGAGAAAAACTCAAGGAAGGCGCGGAGAAGGGTAAAGAGGCGATCGAAAAGGAAACCAAGTAAACGATGTCCGACCGTATCCGCATCTTCGGCGCGCGCCAGAACAACCTCAAGAACCTCTCGCTCGACATCGCGCTGAACGAGCTGACGGTCGTTACCGGAGTCTCGGGCTCCGGCAAATCCTCGCTGGTCTTCGACACGCTCTACGCCGAAGGCCAGCGCCGCTACGTCGAGACCTTCTCGCCGTACGCGCGGCAATTCCTCGACCGCATGGACAAGCCCCAGGTCGACCGCATCGAAGGCGTGCCGCCGGCGATCGCGATCGACCAGACCAACCCGGTCCGCACCTCGCGCTCGACGGTCGGCACGATGACCGAGCTGACCGACCACTTCAAGCTGCTCTACGCCCGCGCGTCGAAGCTGTACTGCCGCGGCTGCGGCAAGGAAGTGCGGCGCGACGATCCGGACAGCGTGCACGCGGCGCTCGCCGAACGCTGCGGGACCGACGATCCGCGCCTCGTGCTGACCTTCGCCGTACCGGTCCCGGCGAATTTCAGCGAAGACGAAGTCACGCAACTGCTGAACCAGCAGGGCTATATGCGCATCCATGCGCGCGAGAGCGGCAATGGCGCGAACGGCGGCGACGTGCTGCACGTCGTGCAGGACCGCTTCCGCTTCTCCAACGCCGAACGTAGCCGCGTCATCGAAGCCGTCGAAACCGCGATGACCCACGGCCACGGCCGGCTTGCGGTGCGCGCACAAGCGGAGGGCGGTGAAACCGTATGGCGCTTCTCGCGCGACCTGCTCTGCGCCGACTGCGACATCCACTACTCCGACCCGACGCCGGGCCTCTTCTCCTTCAACTCCCCGATCGGCGCCTGCGACACCTGCCGCGGCTTCGGCCGCGTGATCGGCGTCGACTTCTCGCTCGTTGTCCCCGACGAATCGAAGACGCTCGCCGAAGGCGCGGTGAAACCCTGGCAGACTGCGAGTTATCGCGAATGCCAGGAAGACCTCGCGAAGATGGCGAAGAAGTACGGCGTCGCGATGGACATCCCCTTCCGCGACCTGCCGCCCGAGCACCGGCAATGGCTGCTCGAAGGCGATCCCGAGTGGAAGAGCTGGGAGTCGTCCTGGCCGCGCAAATGGTACGGCGTCCGCCACTTCTTCGACTGGCTGGAAACCAAAGCCTACAAGATGCACATCCGCGTGCTGCTGTCGCGCTACCGCAGCTACACGGAATGCCCCGCGTGCAAAGGCGCCAGACTGAAGCCCGAAGCCCTGCTCTGGCGCCTCGGCGAGAAAGCAACGAACGAGACGGCGCCAACCAGCGAGAATGCCGAGAACCGAGCCGCTGACGTGGGGGCTTCCGGGGCGAGGCGTCCGCCACGCGTTCAACGAGCACCGGAAGCCCCCGCGGCGGCGGCGAATCAACGCCCCGAACAAAACGCACACAAACCCGGCCTCGCGATCCACGAGCTGATGGCCCAACCCGTCAGCCGAGTCCGCGACTTCATCGCCCGCGTCGATCTCCCCGCCGGCCTCGACGAAGCCACCGACCTCCTGCTCGGCGAAATCCGAAGCCGCCTCGACTACCTCGCCAACGTCGGCCTCGCCTACCTTACGCTCGACCGCCAGTCCCGCACCCTGTCCGGCGGCGAAGTCCAGCGCATCAACCTCACGACCGCCCTCGGCACCTCGCTCGTCAACACCCTGTTCGTTCTCGACGAACCCTCGATCGGCCTGCACCCGCGCGACATCGACCGCATCCTCGCCGTGATGACGCGGCTGCGCGATGCCGGCAACACGCTGGTCGTCGTCGAACACGATCCGCAGCTGATGTCCGCCGCCGACCGCCTGCTCGACATCGGCCCCGGCCCCGGCGAACGCGGCGGCGAGATCGTCGCCTATGCGACGCCGGCCGAGCTCGCCGCCGACCCGGCGTCGCTGACCGGGGCCTACCTCGCCGGCAAGAAACGCGTCGACGCCGGCCGCCGCCTGCGCCCGGTGGCGGCGGAGGATCCCGTGCTGCGCCTCGTCGGTGCGCGCGAGCACAATCTGCGCGACGTCGATATCGCGATTCCGCTCGGCAAGCTCGTCTGCGTCTCCGGCGTGTCGGGTTCCGGCAAGTCCAGCCTGATCCAGGATGTCCTCTATCCCGCGCTCGCCAAGCACTTCGGCCAGGCGACCGAAGCCCCCGGCGCCTTTGCGCGCCTCGAAGGCACTGAGCACATCGCCGGCGTCGTGATGGTCGACCAGTCCGCGATTGGCAAGAGCGCGCGCTCCAACCCCGTCAGCTACGTCGGCGCCTGGGACGCGATCCGCACCCTGTTCGCCAACCTGCCCGAAGCAAAGAGTCGCGGCTACACCCCCGGCACCTTCAGCTTCAACTCCGGCACCGGCCGCTGCCCGACCTGCACCGGCTCGGGTTTTGAGCACGTCGAGATGCAGTTCCTGTCCGACGTCTATCTGCGCTGCCCGGACTGTGACGGCAAGCGCTACCGCCCCGAAGTGCTGGAACTCGCGTGGCGCGACAAATCGGTATCGGACGTGCTCGAGATGACGGTCTCGGAAGCGCTCGCCTTCTTCGCCGACCAGCCCGCCGTGCAGGCCGCGCTCGCGCCGCTCGCCGACGTCGGCCTCGAATATCTGAAGCTCGGCCAGCCGGTGCCGACCTTGTCCGGCGGCGAGGCGCAGCGCCTGAAGCTCGCCGGCCACCTGGCGGAAGCCGCGAAACTCAGCGGCAAGAAATCCAAGGCGAAATCGCAAGCTGGCCGCCTACTCTTCCTCTTCGACGAACCGACGACCGGCCTGCACTTCGAGGACGTCGCGACCCTGCTGCGCGCCTTCGAGAAACTGCTCGACGCCGGCCACGCGCTGGTCGTCATCGAACACAACCTCGACGTGCTGCTCGCCGCCGACTGGATCCTCGACCTCGGTCCCGAAGGCGGCGAAGCGGGCGGCGAACTGGTCGTCGCCGGCACGCCGCAGACGGTGATGGCCTGCGCCGAATCGCACACTGGTGTCGCGATGCGCGCGTACACGGAATCGCTCGGCAAGCCGACCGCGGCGGTCGCCGAACCCGTCGCCCGCTACCGCCCGGTCGCCGCGCCCGCGATCGAGATCCGCCACGCTCGCGAACACAACCTGAAGAACGTCAGCCTGACGATCCCGCGCGACCGTTTTACCGTCATCACCGGCCTGTCGGGATCGGGCAAGTCCACGCTTGCCTTCGACATCGTCTTCGGCGAAGGCCAGCGCCGTTACCTCGAATCGCTGAACGCCTACGCGCGCCAGTTCGTGCAGCCGGCCGCGCGCCCCGATGTCGATGCGCTGTTCGGCATCCCGCCGACAGTCGCGATCGAGCAGCGCGTCAGTCGTGGCGGCAGGAAGAGCACGGTCGGCACGCTGACGGAGATCCAGCCCTTCCTGCGCCTGCTGTATGTGAAACTCGGCACGCAGTACTGCCCGAACTGCGACGTCCCGGTGTCGCCGCAGAGCTTCGATGCGATCGCGGCGCAGATCCTGCGCGATTTCCGGGGCGCGTCGGTCGAACTGCTCGCGCCGCTCGTGACGAACCGCAAGGGTCTGTACACGGCGCTCGCGAAATGGGCGAAAGGCAAAGGTTTCGAGCAGCTGCGCGTCGATGGCGGCTACTTGCCGACCGCGAAATGGCCGCGGCTCGACCGCTACGTCGAGCACACGATCGAGTTGCCGGTCGGCATGGTCGTCGTCGGGCCCGAGCATGAGGCGGCGCTGCGCACGCAGCTCGCCGAAGCGCTCGAGCACGGCAAGGGCGTCGTCAAGGTGCTGCAGCTCGGCAAGGTTGGTGCCCAGCCGCACACCTTCTCGACGCTGCGCGCCTGCCCGTCCTGCGGCGACAGCTTCCCGGAACCCGATCCGCGCCTCTTCTCGTACAACGCCAAGCACGGCTGGTGCCCGAGTTGCTACGGGACGGGCCAGCGCACGATCGGCCGCGTCGAGGATGCGAACGAGCTGGACCTCGCCGAGACGGAACAGGTGACCGAAGAGGTCTGCCCGACCTGCGAGGGCGCGCGACTGAATCCGATCGCGCGCGCCGTGCGCTTCCGTGACCTCGGTATCCACGAGCTCTCTTCGCAGCCGGTCGAAAAGGTCGCCGGCTTCTTCGATACCTTGAAGCTCGAAGGCCGCGAGACCGATATCGCGCGCGATCTCGTCGCCGAGATCCGCGGCCGGCTCGACTTCCTGCAGCAGGTCGGCCTCGCCTACCTCGCGCTCGACCGCGGCGCGCCGACGCTGTCCGGCGGCGAAGCGCAGCGCATCCGCCTCGCCGCCCAGCTCGGCTCGAACCTGCGCGGCGTGTGCTACATCCTCGACGAACCGACGATCGGCCTGCACCCGCGCGACAACCGCATGCTGCTCGACACGCTCGAAGCGCTGCGCGACCGGGGCAACACGCTGCTCGTCGTCGAGCACGACGAGGACACGATCCGCCGCGCCGACCACGTCATCGACCTCGGCCCCGGCGCCGGCGTGCGCGGCGGCGAAGTCGTCGCCGAAGGCCGGCTCGCGGACCTGATGGCGGCCCCCGCTTCCGCGACCGGCGCCTGCTTCCGCGCGCCGCTGCAGCACCCGATGCGCCCGCCGCTGGCGATCGCCGACGACCATCCCTTCCTCGTCGTGCGCGATGCGACGCTGCACAACCTGCAGGCCGTCGACGCGCGTGTGCCGCTCGGCCGCCTGACGGTCGTCACCGGCGTGTCCGGCTCCGGCAAATCGACGCTCGCGCGCGACGTGATCCACGCGAGCCTGCACGCGCTGCTCGGCGACCCCGACGCCCAGCGCGCCCGCCGCCGCGGCGAGGCACAGTCGAGCGCCGCCGAGCCCGTCGGCTGTGAGCGCATCGAGGGCTGGCAAGCGGTCGGCCGCGTGCTCGAAGTCGACCAGACCCCGATCGGCAAGACCCCGCGCTCCTGTCCCGCGACCTACGTCGGCTTCTGGGACGCGATCCGCAAGCTCTTCGCCGAGACGTTCGAAGCCAAGACGCGTGGCTGGAACGCATCGCGCTTCTCCTTCAACACCGGCGCCGGCCGCTGCCCGGTATGCGAAGGCCAGGGCCAGACCACCGTCGAGATGAGTTTCTTGCCCGACGTGAAGCTGCCCTGCGACGCCTGCGGCGGCGCGCGCTTCAATCCCGAGACGCTCTCCGTGCGCTGGCGCGACAAGACGGTCGCCCAGGTGCTCGCGATGCCGGTCGACGAGGCCGTCGACTTCTTCGCCGCGCACCCGTCGATCGCGCATCCGCTGGCGTTGCTGCAGGACGTCGGCCTCGGCTACCTGACGCTCGGCCAGCCCAGTCCGACGCTGTCCGGCGGCGAAGCCCAGCGGATCAAGCTCGTCACCGAGCTCGCGAAGGTGCGCGGGCGCGCCGGCGAGAGCGCGAAGACCGGCGGCCGGCCGCTGCCGCCCGAGAAACACACGCTGTACGTGCTCGACGAGCCCACCGTGGGGCTGCACATGGCCGACGTCGACAAGCTGATCCGCGTGCTGCATCGCCTCGCGGACGCCGGCCACACCGTGCTCGCGATCGAGCACGACCTCGACGTGATGGCCGAGGCCGACTGGCTGATCGACCTCGGCCCCGAAGGCGGCGACGGTGGCGGGCGTATCGTCGCGCAGGGGCCGGTCGTCGAGGTGTGCAAACGCGAAAATTCGCACACCGCACGCATCCTGCGGGAATTTCTCGCCGCGCGGGCGGCTGAACCGATGGGAGCCGCGAATCGGTGAACGTCTGCAGCAGTCTGGTAACCCCTGTCACCGACTCGCGAGCACTCCGCCCGCACTAATCCTTCTGCGCATCGCGCGCCTGACTTCTCCGATGAAGCGCCCGTGGTTGAAGTCGGATTTCTCGATGATCTTCATGACGTGGCTGTTGAGTCGGTCGCGATCTTCCGTCGTGATCTGCTTGGCCGTTACGACGATCACCGGAATCGTTGCAGTTTCCGCGTGGCCCTTTAAGGCTTCGACGACGTCGAAGCCGCTGACCTCCGGCATCATCAGGTCGAGCACGATCAGGTCCGGATGCCGGGTGATCGCGAGATCGATGCCTTCCTGACCGCCGAAAGCGGACAGCACGCGGCATCCCAGGCTGTCGAGCTGGGCGCCGATCAACTGTACCGCCTTGGGATCGTCGTCTACCACCAGCACGGTGCCAGGGACTTGCTCCGCCGTGTGAAAGCCGATGGCGTCGAGGGCATGCGTCAAGTCCCGCGGACTGACCGGTTTCTGCAGAACTCGGGCAGCGCCGAGCGACATGCCGCGATTGCTGTCCGCAACGATGGATACGATCACCACGGGCACTCCATCGAAACGGTGTTCGCCCCTGATGCGCTCGAGGAACTCCCAGCCGTTCATGCCGGGCAGGAGGATGTCGAGGATGATGACATCTGGCATGTCCGCCGCAGGCCGTTCGAGCGCCGCTTCGGCATTCGCCACCCGCACCACGCCGATCCCGGCGGCCTCCAGTTGAAGACGAAGCAATTCGGCAGCCTTGTCGTCGTCCTCGATCACGAGCGCCAGGGCGGGCTCCTCGGCCGCGGGGGACGCGGCGCTTGCCGTCGACCGTGGGGACGACGAGGCGGGCTCGGCCGACTCGATCGAGGCTTCTCCCCCGGTGCGCCAAGGCAGCCGGACGGTGAAGGTCGAACCTTTTCCCGGCTCGCTCACTAGCGCCACGGAACCACCGTGCAATTCGGCAAGGCGCCGCACCATCACCAGACCCAGCCCCGTGCCCTCGTAGCGGCGTGACAGCGCGCTATCGATCTGGGTGAATGGCTGAAACAGCCGCGCCTGATTCTCGGCACTGATGCCGATGCCGGTATCGCGCACGGTGATTTCGAGATATTCGTCAAAGCGCCCATCCTTCGCCGCGTCGCGCCGGACCTTGCGTGCCGCCACATATACTTCGCCGCTCTCGGGGGTGAACTTCACCGCATTGGATATCAGGTTGTAGAGGATCTGCTTGGCCTTGCGTACGTCGAGCCACACTTCGCCGACATCGTCCGGCACTTCGGCGGTCAGACGGATCCGATTGGAAAGCGCCCTTTCCCTGACCACCTGCAGCGCGTCCTGTACGAGCGCGGAAACGGATTGCGCTTCCAGGCTCAGCGTCATCTTCCCCGCTTCGACCTTGGAGAGGTCGAGAATGTCGTTGATCAATGACAGCAGGTGACTGCCGCTGGTGAAAATGTCCGCGGCACATTTCTCCTGCCTTGGCGTGAGTTCTCCCATCAGCCCATCTTTGAGTATCTCCGAGAAACCGATGATGGCGTTGAGCGGCGTCCTCAACTCATGCGACATGTTGGCCAGGAATTCCGACTTGGTCCGGCTTGCCTCTTCAAGTTGAAGATTCTTACTCGCGATTTCCTCACTACTCGCTCGCAGTTGCTCGGCCAGCAGTTTGAGGTCGCCGTACTGCTTGAGGTTGTGCAGGGCCACGCCAATTTGCCCCGCAAGGTGTTGCAAGAAGTTGCGATCCTGGTCGTCGACGGCCTCGCTGGCGGCGAGCACCAGTACCGCGAGGCGCTTGTCCTGATAGCCGATGGGAAGCAACAGCACCTCGGCCGGCGGGAAATCGCCCAGTCCCGTTTGCAGCGTCCAGCCCGTGCTTTCGAGCACGATCGGCTTTCCCGCCCGGCCGGCCTCGCCGAGCAGCCCTTCTCCGAGCGCGAACTCGCGGGCGGCGTCGGCGGCAAGACCGTGCGCCGCTTCGCGCCCGTAGTGACCATTCCACTCGTCGAAGGTGTAGAACGCCGAGGCTGGAAAGGGATGGTTGTCGGCGAGCAAGCCCAATAGACCGTCGAGAATTCTGCGTCGGTCGAAGCTGCTGCTGAACAGCGCCAGCGCCATGGCCTGTGTCTCGTTGTACCGGGCCGCTGTGCGCAATTCCTGTTCCGTGCGCAACAGGACGGCATTGGCGTCTGCGAGCTGCCGCGTCCGTTCGATCACACGTTGCTCGAGGGTCGCATTGGCCTCTTCGATCTGCGCATTGGCCTGGGCCAACTCCTCCAGGCGATGTTTCAGCGACCGTCTCATCGCATCGAAACTGGCCGCGAGGGCTGCGACCTCGTCGCTGCCACCGATCGATACCGGCTGATCGAGATTGCCTGCGCCGAGTTTGGCCGAGGCCTGCTCCAGCTGCATGATGGGGGAGACGACCCGACGACGCAGCACCTGCAACAGCATCAGGATGATGCCCGCGAGCACGGCGACCGATGCCGCGACCACGGCCGTCACCCACTGCTTCTGCTCACGCGTGTGCTGCACGGTCCGGTCATGGATGCCCAGCAGGTCGGTGAGGATCGCAGTCGAGCGCACGCTGAGCTCACCGCGGATCATTTCATCGAATTCAGTCCGGACTCGCTCCTCATCCGGTACGGACAGGCGGTCGAAGAGGATGCGGAGTGACTCGTTCTCGCGCGCGATTCGGGTTTTCAGCGCCTGCGCCGGACCATCGACGGCATCCACGTCGGCCAGCACTTGAGCGAACTCGGCCTGCTCTGCTTTCCATTGCAGTGCCGCCCGAGGATTCTGCGTCTGCTGGAATTCGAACATGAAACCGCGCATCGTCATCGCCTTTCGCACCGCAGAATCCAGCCGCCCGGTAATGGATGCATATTGCGCGTCCAGGACGAGCAGGGCCGCGATCGTGGCGCTCACGATCACCAGGCTGGCGATGCTGGCAACCGTGGAGAGTTGGAGGGTTCGGTGGATCCGCACGGTGGTTCATTTCACGATGCTGACACCGGACGGCTTCAGCGCCCGGAGCGGTTCGATCTCGAACGCATTCAAGACATCGGGCACCGATCCGGCCGGTACGAAACCGCGCCGCAGGATCCAGCGCGCCTCGCTTTCGGTGGCCAGCAACAAGGACTGATTGAGTGTCACCTCATAGGCGAGCGGGTTCCAGTTCGCCCGCAGCGCTGCAATGTCGGTACCGGATGCCGACGCGATGATGGTCATCGCCTCGTCCGGGTGCTTTGCGGCGAACGCTTCCGCCTTCAGCAACGCGCGCAATAGACGATCAATGGCCTCGCGGTGAAGCTGCGCGTAATCGGAACGAACCACGAGGTTGAAGTTGAACGAATAGATGCCGCTGGTCGAGAAGTACTCGGCCCGTTCACCGAGTTGCTGCTGCACCTGATACAGGAAGGGGTGCCAGACCGCTTCGGCGTCGACCTCGCCCGAGACCAGAGCGGACACCAGTTGGTCCGGCTTGATCTGCACGAGGGTGACGTCCTCCAGCGGAATGCGGTGATAGGCGAGGAAGGTTTCAAGCAGGTAATGCGACGCGGTTCCGGCGACGATACCGATCCGCTTGCCTTTCAGGTCCTTGGGCTGGATGACGCCGCGATCGCGGCGGCCGACGATCCCAGGGTCCTCGACGGAGTTGAAGATGCTCCCGACGATCTTCAGCTGTCTGCCTTCCAGCAGGACCTTGGCAATGGGCGTCTCGGCGGTAGTTCCGACGTCGGCATTGCCCTGCAACACCGCCTGGATCGCGTCGTAACCGAGTGCCGGGCTCTGGATCGTCGCGCTCAACCCCTCTGCGGCGAAGTAATCCTTTGCGATGGCGATGTCCACGAGGCCAGAGATCGGTGCGCGCAGCCGCGCGATTACGATCGGAATGGGCGCGGGTAGGGGGCGACTCGAGGAAGACTCCAAAGCTGCGACGATGCCGATTACGACCAGTACCGCTGCAAGAACCCAGGCTTGTTTCTTGTTCATTGTGCGTCTCCTGGAGGACAGTGCGGTCAGGCACTGGGTCGGTCGCCCAAGTGGCGTTCCAATGTGGCCAGAAAATCCTTATATCGGAAAGGCTTGGAAATGTAGCCGTCGCAACCGGCGGCGAGTATTCGTTCTTCATCACCCTTCATCGCCAGGGCCGTGAGGGCGACGACCGGAATGGCACGCGTGGCCGGATCCCTCTTGAGCAAGCCGGTGGCTTCCATCCCGTCCATCCCTGGAAGATGCATATCCATCAGGATCAGGTCCGGCTTTTCGGTGCGTGCGAGCGTCAAGCCGATTTCGGCGTCGATGGCCTGTAGTGCACGATGTCCATTCGATTCCACAAGGAAGACGGCCAGTTCCATGTTGGTTTGGCTGTCCTCGACGATGAGTATGGTTGCCATCGTGAGCCACCTCCGCGGGAATGGGATTCAATGCAAGACCCGAATTCACGTCTGAGCACTTGTATTGATTGCTGGTTTCGCGATGTCGTCAGTGGCAGCATCTGCTCACAACGCCAAGATAGATCTCCGCGTGCGTCAATGCCAGAAGTCCCTCACACGACTGCTGAGGGGCGTCGGGACGTCCGCCGGACGAACGAAGCTTCGCCGCCGGATGAAGTCGGGAACCAACACTACGCGGCTTAGCGGCCGGCATGATCGTCGTGGCGAAGCCGCAGTGACGGGAAGCCGGTGCGGTGAGGCACAATGTTGTGAAGGGGCAGCGCACGCCTGACCGAAGAGAGGAATGTAGACATGACCCGTCGCCCGATCCTGCTGTGGGATCTGCCCACCCGCCTCGCCCACTGGCTCCTCGTCGCGCTCGTCGCCGTTGCGATCGTCAGCGTGAAGATCGGCGGCAACGCGATGGAATGGCACGGGCGCGTCGGCCTCACGATCCTCGGCGTCGTCGTATTCCGCATCGTCTGGGGCCTCGTCGGTTCGACCTATGCGCGCTTCGCGCACTTCCTGCCGACGCCGGCGAAACTCCGTGCCTATCTGCAGGGCGACTGGCGCGGCGTCGGCCACAACCCGCTCGGCGCGTTGTCGGTACTTGCGCTGCTGTCGCTGATGGCCGGCCAGGCGCTCGCCGGCGCCTTCGCAAACGACGACATCGCGTTCTACGGTCCGCTCTACCACGCGGTGTCGGCCGAGCTCTCGGTCGCGCTGACGGGCCTGCATCGCAAGGCCGAGTGGATCGTCTACGCGCTCGTCGCGCTGCACGTCGGCGCCGTCATGTTTCACACCCACGTGAAGAAGGACAACCTCATCGCGCCGATGATCACCGGCCGCAAGACGGTCGCCGACCCGGCAATCGCTTCGGCGCAAGGCGGCGGCTTCGTCGCGCTGATCCTCGCGCTGGTCCTGGCCGCGCTCGTCGTGTGGCTCGTGTCCGGCGGCCTGCTTCCCACTGCGCCGGAAGCGGTTCCGGCGTCCGCCCCAGCCTGGTGATTGATTCCCTGGCCGATCACCTCGTGAATCTACAACGCCGTGTAAATTGGACCGCCGCTCAGAACGGCACGCTGCTCTCGAAGCTCACCGGCAGCTGCGTTGCGGGGTGATCGAAGGAGATGCCGGCGGCGTGAAGCAGCATGCGCGGATGACGCTCCGCGCTCTCGGGCGGCGCGTAGAGCGTGTCGCCGAGGATCGGGTGGCCGATCGACATCAGGTGCACACGCAGCTGGTGCGAGCGTCCCGTGACTGGTTCGAGTTCGACGCGGGACACGGCATCACGGCCCACGCCGTCGCGGGCGAGCACGTGATAGCGCGTCAGCGCCCGACGGCCGCGCTGGTCGACGATCTGGCGCGGACGGTTCTCCCAGTCGCAGATCAGCGGCAGGTCGATCTCCCCGCCTTCATGGTCGACGTGGCCGTGCACCTGCGCAAGATAGCGCTTGCCGACCGTCTGCCTCTCGAACGCCATGCTCATCCGCCGGTGCATCTCCGCGCCGCGCGCGAGCACGATCAGGCCCGAGGTCGCCATGTCGAGGCGATGCACGATCCGCGCGTCAGCATAGAGCGCCTGCACGCGGGCGGCGAGGCAGTCCTGCCGTTCCTCCCCGCGTCCCGGCACGGAAAGCAGGCCGGCAGGTTTTTCGGCGACGATCAGCGCGTCGTCGGCGTAGAGAATGGTCGGAGCAAGATGCGGCACGGCGGGCAGGCGGATCAGCAAAATCCGCGTTTTACCAAGAATCGCGCGCGAGGACAATGGAAGTCCGCAACAGCCCGCCGGCGCCGTCGATCATTCCTCGATGCGGAACTTGTCGTGGCAGGCCTTGCACGCCTTGCCGGTCTCGCCGAACTGTGCCTTGATCGCGGCCGGATCGCCTGCCAGTGCGACCTGTTGCAGCTTGTTCGCCTGCTCGACGAGGTTCCGCGCCAGCTTGCCGACCTCATCCTGCTCCTTGAACAGATCCGGCTTCACGCGCGTCTCCTTCCAGCCCTTGCCCTTGTCGGTGCCCGGCGCGAACAGCGCCCCCATGCCCGAGTTCGCGACCGCGGCAACGGCGTTGGCCGCCGCGGCGACCTGATCCTTGTTGTACGGCGTCGCGCCATCGACGACCTGAGCCTTGATCTTGCCCATGTTCCACGCCATGAAGGTGTAGCCGGACTGGCGGAAGCGGATCGCATCCTCGGTCTTCATTTCGGCGGCTGCGGTGGCGGCTGCGACGCCTGCGAGCGACAGGGCGGCCAGGGCAAGGGTCGTGGAGCGGAAGGTCTTGTTCATCGTTCGATCTCTCTTCATGTCTGATGGATAGCGGCCGGACGCCGCCGCTGCGGGCCGGCGTCCGATGCATGAACAGCAGTGTAGGGAGATCTATTCCATCGCCAAGCGCACGGTGACCTGGGTCACACAGGCGATGACGGAAATCCGGCGGGACGGGACCGCATGCAGCCCCGTCGCGTCGCCTCGGTTGAGCCGCTCACTTGATCCGAATCGGCACGAAGATGCGCGCGTTGCCGCGTTGCGCGAGGAGCGCGAAGCGGTTGCCGGCCTTTTCGACCAGTTGGCGCAGAGCCTGGAGGCTTGTCACCGGCTGGTTGTTCAGCGCCAGGATCACGTCCCCGGCCTGCAGTCCGGCCTGTGCCGCCGGCCCGCTCGCGCGCTCGACGACCACGCCGCCGCGCACGCCCAGCTGCGAAGCCTCTTCCGCGGTCAGCGCCCGCCCGGTCAGCCCGAGCTTGCCGCCGGCATCCTCGCCGCGCGGCGCGCCGCCGGAAGGCTCGGCCACCGTCTCGCTGCGCATCTCCCCGAGCGTCGTCGTCACCGTGCGGCTCTTTCCGTCGCGCCAGATTTCGAGCTTCACGCTCGTGCCCGGACGCTTGTCGCCGATGATCCGCGGCAGGTCGCCCGAATCCTCGACCCGCACGCCATCCACGGCGAGCACCACGTCGCCCGCCTTCACGCCGGCCTTGTCGGCCGGCGAATCCGCCTCGACGTTCGACACCAGCGCGCCGCGCGGCTCGCTCAGACCGAAGGATTGCGCAAGATCCTTGTCCAGGCCCTGGATCGTTACCCCCAGCTTGCCGCGCTGCACGCGCCCGTACTTGACGATCTGCTCCTTCACCTTCAGCGCGACGTCGATCGGGATCGCGAACGAAATCCCCATGAAACCGCCCGAGCGCGAGTAGATCTGCGAATTGATGCCGATCACCTCGCCGTTCAGGTTGAACAGCGGACCGCCAGAATTGCCCGGGTTGATCGCGACGTCGGTCTGCAGGAAAGGCACGTAGTTCTCGTCCGGGAGCCGACGCGCCTTGGCCGAGATGATGCCCGCGGTCACCGTGTTGTCAAAGCCGAAAGGCGAGCCGACCGCGATCACCCATTCACCGACGCGCGCGCGCTCCGGGTCGCCGGTGCGCACCGTCGGCAGCCCCGTCGCGTCGATCTTCAGCAGCGCGATGTCCGTCCGCTTGTCGGTGCCGACGACCTTCGCCTTGAATTCGCGTTTGTCGATCAGCTTCACGGTCACTTCCGACTCGCCTTCGCCGACGACGTGCGCGTTCGTCAGTACGTAGCCGTCGCCGCTGACGACGAAGCCCGATCCGATGCCGCGGCTGATGCGCGGTCCGCGGTTGCCGTGCCCGGGCTGCCCCGGCGTCCCAGGCAGGGGCACGCCGAAGCGCCGCAGGAAGTCGTAGAACGGATCGTCGGGGGACAAGCCGGCGATGTCCTCATCATTTCCGCGCTGCTTCTGCACCACGCTGATATTCACGACCGCCGGTCCGACCTGTTCGACCAGATCGCTGAAATCCGGCAGGCCGTAGCGGTTCGGCGCGCCGCCCGGCGAGGGGGCGACGGCGGATGGGGTGGCTGCCACTGCCGGCACGGAGCCGAAGGTCGTCGCGAGACCGGTGGCGACGGTCATGATCGCGACAAGAATCGTCTTTCGCATGCTCTGTTGATCCCCGAATGGTGATGAATGCCATCGGTAGACGGGTGCAGCCCGCAGTCGTTCCCGGCGAACCGGCAATGACGGAAAGATTTCAGTTTATTGCGGGATCATCGAGCGCATCCTGCGCCAGCGCGACCTCCGAAATCGTGCGCAGGAATTCCACGCTGCAGGCCTGACGCACGCCGCACATCACGGCTTCGGCGAGCTGGATCATGAATTCCCGTTCTCCCGGATCGCTGTACATGGGGATCGAGATCCGGCGTCCCTGAAACTGCTCGGGATGCTCGAGGATTTGCCGTGCGACGCGCGGCAGCGGGCGGCCCTTGGAGGGGGCCGCCGACCTCTCCGCCTCGCCCGCGTCCGGGACCTCGCCCGGGACCTCGGCAACCGGGCCGTCGTCCTGCGACAGTTGGCAGGACAGGCTCGTCGTCGCGGTGTCGTGCCAGCACACCCAGGTGGTGTGGGCCGTGCTGCCTTCCGCATGAGCGGGTTTGCCGTAGAACAAGGACATGATCATCGCCACGCCGAAGCAGGCCCAGCGCACCATGCCATCGACAATATTCCGATCGGCACGTACGGCAACACGATTGATTTTCCGGTCCATATGCCCACCTCGTCAGCGATGGGTCAAGCATAGGGATCCCGGTCCCGCGGGAAAATTCGTTCAATTGCTCACGGCTATGCGTAGATCTACCTATACTGCAGTCGGCAGAACCGCTCTGCATAAATGCTGTAGCGGGGACACAGACCCGGGAGGAGTCCAGGATGGCCACCGAACAGTGGGTCGCGATCGTCGATGATGACGAGGCGTTCCGCAAGTCGCTCGAGCGCGTGTTCCGCTCGGCCGGTTTTCACGTCGAATCCTTCGGCGGCGCCGAATCCTTCCTCGCCGGCTACATCCCGAAGGACGAGGCCTGCATCATCCTCGACCTGCGCATGCCCTTCGTCGGCGGCCTCGAACTGCACGAGCGCATGAAGGCACGCGGCATCGACCTGCCTGTGATCATCTACACCGGCAACGCCGACGTGCCCGTCACCGTCCGCGCGATGCAGGCTGGCACCTTCGCCGTCCTCGAAAAGCCCCTCAGCAATGAGTTGCTGATCGAGCAGGTGCGCCTCGCGATCGCGAGCACTCGCGGCCGCCGCGCCCGTCGCGGCCAGATCGCCGTCGCGCGTGCCCGCCTGGCGCTGCTCACCGAGCGCGAACGCGAAACCGCGCTCCACCTCGTCGACGGCCTGTCCGCGCGCGAGGTCGCCGACCGCCTGGGCATCAGCCCGCGCACCGTCGAAGCCCACCGCATGAACCTCTTCCGCAAGCTGGAAATCAAGTCCGGCGCCGAACTCTCCCGGCTCTTCGTGCTCGCCGAGTTGGGCGACGTGTAGCCGTTCCCCCCGTCGTCGCTCAGAATTCCGTCGTCACGCTCAAGGCCACCTGCGGCTCGACGCGATTCACCGGCCGGTCGCCGGCCAGGCGCTGCAACGGGTAGTTCGCCAATTCCTGGTGTTTTCCGAGCAGGTTGATCCCCGTCAGGCGCACCTCCACGCGCTGACCGCCATCGAGCACGAAGTGGCGTGCGATGCTCGCATCCGCGGTCGTGTAGGCCGGCACGCTGTAGCGGTAGCTCGGCGTGAAGCCGTTGCCGGCATCGACCGGACCGCTGCGCAGCAGCGTCAGTGTGCTCTGCCACGGCCCGCTGCGCTGCAGCCAGGTCAGGCTCGCGGTGTAGGGGGCGACGCTGCGGCGGATCGCCTCTTCGTCCGATTGCGCCCGGATCACCGTGTGGCTGAAAAGCAGCTGCCCGCCTTCCCAAGGACGCACCTGCAACTGGTACTCGATGCCCTCGACACGGATCGCGTCGTCGCGATTGACCCACTGCGACGGCGGAAGGAAGTGCTGCACGATCGCCTGGAAGGGGTTCGTCGCCGGCACGTCGACCGCCTGGCGGCGGATCTGGTCGCGCGTTTCCTCGTGGAAGAGGCGCACGTCGATCTGCGCGCGGCCGTCGGGCAGCTGGCCGAGGAAGCCCAGCTCGAAGGCATCGATGCGCGGCGGCTCGATGTCGGGATTCGCGATCTGGCGCTGTTGCAGCAGCAGCGTCGTGCCGGGAACGTAAATGCGCACGTCGGCATTGCGATCGAAGATGCCGGGCTGGCGGTAGGCGCGCGTGTAGCCGATGCGCCAGGACTGGGCGGTGTCGGGCAGCCAGTTCAGGAATACCCGCGGCGACAGCCGCGTCTGGTCGTACTGGGCGTTTTCGGCCATCAGGCCGGCGTTCAGCAACCACTCGTTTGCGAAGTGCCATTCGCTGTTGCCGTACAGCCGGGACGTGTCCTGCGACTGTTTCGGGTCATTGTAGAGCAGGAAGGGCGAAACGAATTCGTCGCGGCGCCATTCCGCGCCCCATCCCAGCCGCAGCCGGTCGGAGGCGGTGAAATGATGTTCGAACTCGAGGTTGTGACGCGTCGTCGCGTTGTTCTCATTGACCGGCACTTCGACCAGCGGCACCCCGAGCCCCTGTAGACCGCGACTGCTGATCTTCCACTCGTCGCGCGCCTTCTCGCGCGCGTAGTTCGTCGACAGCACGAACTCTTCGTCGCTCGTCGGTGCGTGGCGCCAGCGCAGCTGCACGAACTCCGAGTGCATCGCTGCCTTGCGCTTCGGATTGCTGTTGAACTGGGTGTTGTCGTAGCCGCGTTCGCGATCGCTGTGCATCACGCCGGCGGCCATCGTGATCTCGTCGTAGGTGCTGATGCGCAGGTCGCCGCGCAGATTCGCGCGGTTGGTCGTGCGGTCATCGTGCAGTCCGCCCATGCCGTCGTCACGTTCGCGCTGCACCGTCAGGCGCAGGCCGAGCGGCCCCTGCTGGCCCACGGCGCGTGCGCTGCCCCCCGCGATGCCGTTGGTGCCGCCGCGCAGCATGACCGCGCTGCCGGTCTCCTCGGAAGTGTGGCGCGTGATGATGTTGACGATGCCGTCGAAGGCCTGCGAGCCGTAGGCGGCCGAATCGGTGCCGCGCACGACCTCGATGCGCTCGATGTCCTCGATCGCGATCGGGATTCCCCCGGCGAAGGCGCCTCCGAAGTACGGCGCATACAGCGGACGCCCGTCGAGCAGCAACTGCACCTGCCTCGGGTAATCGGTGCCCGGTCCGTGATAGCTCACCCACTGGTCGTTGCCGGTTTCCTGCGCGATCTGCATCCCTGGCACCAGCCGCAGCAGGCGCCCGATGTCGCGGTAGCCGGTCGCACGGATCAGGTCGCGATCCAGGATCGTGATCGCGGCGGGCGTCTCGCGTTGCGGCTTCGGCATCCGCGACACCGTCAGCACGACGGGCAGAGGTTCGAAGAATGCCTGTTCGGATTCGAGGGACTGGCCCGAAGCCGGGCAGGACAGGACGAGTAGGGCGGCTGGAAGCAGTCCTGTATAGCAGGAAGTGGGTTGCATGGCGGGGATTCTTCTTTTTTCGCTGGGGGCCACAAAGACCATGACACGTTTTGAAACATTATAAGGGACACGGCGGCGGGGGATTTTGACCATGTTCAAGATCCCAAGCGGAGTACCATCATCAACGTACGCTATCGAATTCGCTCTCCGGCACGCCTGCAGCCATGACTCTGACCGACCTCCGCTACCTCATCGCCCTGGCCCACGAGCGCCATTTTGGCCGCGCGGCCGAAAAATGCCACGTCAGCCAGCCGACCCTGTCGGTGGCGATCAAGAAAGTCGAGGACGAACTCGGCGTGCAGCTCTTCGAGCGCAGCGCGACCGAGGTGAAGATCACCGCCACCGGTCAGCGCATCGTTGCACAGTCGGAAAAGGTCCTGATGGAAGCCGCGCAAATCCACGAGATCGCGGCGGCCGGCAAGGATCCGCTGTCCGGTCCGCTGCGCCTCGGCGTGATCTTCACGATCGGCCCCTACCTGCTGCCGCGTATGATTCCGCGCGTGCATCGGCTCGCGCCGCGCATGCCGCTCATCATCACCGAAAACTACACCACGCGCCTGCTCGAAGCGCTCAAACGGGGCGAACTCGACGTCATCGTGCTGTCGCTGCCGTTCGAAGAGGCTGGCATCGTCGCACAGCCGGTCTACGACGAACCCTTCCGCGTGCTGATGCCCGCCGACCACCCGTGGACGGCCCACGAAAGCATCGAACCTGACCGCCTTTCCGACGAACATCTGCTGCTGCTCGGCGCCGGCAACTGCTTCCGCGAACAGGTACTCGAAGTCTGCCCGCACTGCCGCAGCGTCAGCGGCCTGCAACGCACGCTCGAAGGCAGCTCGCTCGAAACCATCCGCCACATGGTCGCGACCGGCCTCGGCGTCACGGTGCTGCCCAGTTCCGCTGCGGATGAGCTGCCCGGACAGAACAACCTCGTCGCCGTCCGCCCCTTCGCCGATCCCGAACCTTCGCGTCGCGTCGTGCTCGCTTGGCGCGTGACCTATCCGCGCAGCGGCGCCATCGATGTGTTGCGCACCGCCATCCTCGAAAGCCAGCTCCCCGGCGTGCGGCCGATCGGCCGCGCAGTGCCGCTCGAAAGCGGAACGGTCAGCGCCGTGGCGTGATCCATTCCCGCGCCGCGCCCGATCGCGCGGCGTAGCGTTGGCGATACGTGGGCTTCACGCGAGGCCGAACATGAGTGCTCCCCTTGTCATCGTCGGAACGGGCATGGCCGGATACGGCGTGTTGCGGGCATTGCGCCACGTGGATACGCGCCAGCCAGTGTGGATCGCCGCCGCCGACGACGGCGCCGCCTACGCGAAGTTCGAACTCGCCACCGCCCTTGCCCAACGCCGCGAAGCAGGCCAGCTGGTGGTCGCGACCGCCGAGCAGATGGCCTACCGCTTCGGCGCGACGGTCGAGCCGCATTGCCGCGTCGTCGCCATCGACCGCGAGCGCCGCGTCGTGCGTACCCAAACCAGCGGGCGGGCCAGCGGGGAGCAAGCCTATTCCCGCCTCGTCCTCGCGACCGGAGCCGAAGCCGTGCGCCCTTCCGCGATGCGCGGCAGCGCCGCCGACCGCATCCTGACCGTCAGCAGCCTGGCCGAATACACCTACCTGCGCAGCGAACTGGCGGGCCGCAAGCGCGTCGTGGTGCTCGGCGGGGACCTGCCGGGGTGCGAGCTCGCAGGAAACCTGCTGCGCGGCGGCTGCGAAGTGACGCTCCTCGAACCGCAAAATCGCCTGCTTTGCGACTCCTTCCCGACGCTTTGCGCCGGTCGCATCGAGCAGGACCTGCGATCAGCGGGCGTGAGTCTATGGATCGAAGACGGCATCCATCGCATCGAGCAGCGTGGCTATGACCTCGAGATCACGACCCTCTCCGGCCTCCGCCTCATCGCGGAGGTCGTCGTCGCGGCCCTCGGCAGCCGGCCGCGCAGTACGCTCGCGCGCGAGGCCGGCCTCGACGTCGCCTCCGCCATCGTCGTCAACGGCCAGATGCGAAGCTCGGACGAGCACATTTTCGCGGTCGGCGAATGCGCGCAGATGGCAAACCGCGTCTTTGCGCATGTCGACGACATCGAGGAGAGCGTGCGCGTGCTGGCCGGGGGCCTGACGGGAGGGAGAAACCGCATGCTCCGCTGGCATCCCCGCTCACGACGCATGCAGACCGGTTGCAGCGAGGCCGTGATCTGCGAGCCGCCGCGCGGACTCGACGGCGAATGGCACGAGTGCGCCACGGGCCGCGGCGTGCGCGCGCTGTTCCATGACCGCAGCGGGAAGTTGCGCGGCTTCGCGCTGGTCGGTGCGACCACCGACGAGACGCATCGCCTGCTGTCCGGCGTCGGGCACTGGTGGTCCGGCTGACTCTGGACACGGCGCGGGCCGATCGGCCCGCTCGCCGTGTCAGCTTTCTGCGCTGCGCCGGCGCGTGGCCGGCTTCTTCGCCGCGGTGGCCGGGGCCGCCTTTTCTCCGCCCTTGCCGGCTGCCTCGTCCGTGCCGCCTTCAGCCGGTTTGCCGTTGCCCGCCTTGCCTTTCGCGCCGGCCTTCGGCGCCTTCGGTTCGAATTCGAAGCCGACCTTGCCGTCCGCGCCCCGTACCAGGAAGGCCGAGAACTTGCGCTTCGTGCGCGTCGATACGAAGCCCTTCAGCAGGTCGGTGCGCCCGTCGGCAAGCAGCTTCGCCATCTGCTCGCGCTCGACCGGTTGCTGCAGAATGACCTTGCCGGAGCGGAAATCGCAGGATTTTTCGGGTCCCACTGACTTTTCGCAGACGTAGGCCATGCCGTGCTCGTACACCGGCGACGCACACTTCGGGCACGGGCCGAGCGCTTCCTGGCCCGAGAAGTCGACCGCTTCCGCGCCCTCGCCGTCGTCCTTCGGCTGGCCGAAATCGAACTCGGGCTGCTTGTCGTCGTTGAGCTTGATCTCGGCGTTGAACAGTCGCCCCATCTTGCTGCGGAAGCCCACCAGCGGGCCGACGCGGCCGGTGCGCAGCAGCGTTTCGATCTCGTCGATCTCGAACTGGCGCCCGGCCACGATCTTCCACGCGCTCCAGTCGCAGGCCTGGCAGGCGAACTTCTTGTAATTCTCCTTCACCACGCTGCCGCACTTCGGGCAGGGCGTCGACAGCGTGACGAAATCGCCCGGCACGGTGTCGGATTCATAGCGCTTCGCGCGCTCGACGACTTCGCGTGCCATCTCGGCGATCTCGCGCATGAACTCGGGCCGCGACAGCTGGCCGCGTTCCATCTGCGAGAGCTTGTGCTCCCACTCACCGGTCAGTTCCGGCGAAGTCAGCGCCGACACGTCGAGGCCCTTCAGCAGCGTGATCAGCGAGAACGCCTTCGCGCTCGGGATCAGCTCGCGGCCCTCGCGATGGATGTACTGCTCCGCGATCAGCCCTTCGATGATCTGCGCCCGCGTCGCCGGCGTGCCGAGGCCGCGCTCGGCCATCGCCGCGCGCAGTTCCTCGTCATCGACCATCTTGCCCGCGCCTTCCATCGCCGACAGCAGCGTCGCTTCGTTGTAGCGTGCGGGCGGCTTCGTGACGAGGCTCTTCACGACGAGGTCGTCCGTCGACACCGTCTCGTTGGGCTGCACCGCGACGAGCTGCGCGCCGCCGCCGGTACCATCCTCGTCGTCCTTGACGCCTTCCTTGCCGTACACCGCGAGCCAGCCCGGATTGACGAGCACCTTGCCCTCGGTCTTGAACGCTTCACCCGCGACGCGCGTGATCCGCGTCGTCACGCGGTATTCGGCGGCCGGATAGAACACCGACAGGAAGCGGCGCGTCACCAGATCGTAGATCTTGTGTTCGGCCTCCGACAGGCTCTTCGGCACGGTGCCGGTCGGGATGATGGCGAAGTGATCCGAAATCTTCGCGTTGTTGAAGATCCGCTTGTTCGGCTTCACCCAGCCCTGCTTCGCGATCTCGTTCGCGAAAGGCGCATACGCGTCCGGCAGCGCCCGCATCACGTCCTTGACCGTGCCGAGATAGTCCTCGGGCAGCGCGCGCGCGTCGGTACGCGGATAGGTCAGCACCTTGTGCTTCTCGTACAGCGCCTGCGCGATCTGCAAGGTCACCCGGGCCGAGAAGCCGAAGCGGCCGTTCGCCTCGCGCTGCAGGCTCGTCAGGTCGAAGAGCAGCGGCGAGAGCTGGGTCGAGGGTTTGGATTCCTCGCTGACCTGGCCCGGTTTGCCGTCGCACTTGGCCTTGATCGCCTCGGCGCGCGTCTTGTCCCACAGCCGGAAGGCCGTCGCGTGCTCGTCGCCCTCGGCCTTCTTGAAATTTTCGTCGAACCAGCGGCCCGCGTAGCTGCCGGCCTGGCAGCCGAAGGACGCTTCAAGTTCCCAGTAGTCGCGCGGCTTGAACTGGCGGATCTTTTGCTCGCGCTCGACGACGATCGCGAGCGTCGGTGTCTGTACGCGCCCGACCGTGGTCAGGTGGAAGCCACCGGTCTTGGAGTTGAACGCGGTCATCGCCCGCGTGCCGTTGATGCCGATCAGCCAGTCGCTCTCGGCGCGGCACACGGCAGCCGAGCGTAGGCCCTCGACCTCCTGCGCCGAGCGCAGGTGCGCGAAGCCCTCGCGGATCGCGTTGGCCGTCATCGACTGCAGCCACAGGCGCGACACCGGCTTGTCGGTCTTCGCGTGCTGCGCGATGAAATTGAAGATCAGTTCGCCCTCGCGTCCCGCGTCACAGGCGTTGATGAGGCCGGTGACGTCCTTGCGCTTGATGAGCCGCGTCAGCAGCTTCAGGCGGTCGTCGGTCTTTTCGATCGGTTTGAGCGCGAACTGCGGCGGGATCACCGGCAGGTGGGCGAAGGTCCATTTGCCGCGCTTGACCTCGTATTCCTCGGGGACGACCAGTTCCAGCAGGTGGCCGACCGCGGACGACAGGACGTACTCGTCCGACTCGAAGTAGTCCTTTTCCTTCGTGAAGCCGCCCAGTGCGCGAGCAATGTCCTGCGCGACCGAGGGCTTTTCCGCGATGATCAGTTGCTTGCTCATGCCGGTGTGGCTGCCTTGGAAAGCCACAAAGGGCTTTTGTCTATAGGGTTATGAAGCGGCGCATGATAAGCAGGCCGCCGTGACGTCCGCAAGCGGGGCCGGTTTTCCTTACTGCGGCAGCAGTCCTTCGTCCTCGAAGTCTTCGCCCAGCAGTTCGTCGACGATCAATCCGTCGATCGGCAGCTCGCGTTGCCACAGCACCATCAGCACGATCACCTTCAGGCGCCCCAGGCTGACGTTGAAGCCGTCAAGCGCCAGCGTGCGTTCGATGATGATTTCGCGCGTCGCCGCGTCGAGCGTACCCGCGTTCTCCAGGAAGGCGAGGAAGCCGCGGCAGTCCGCGTCCAGACGCGTCTGCTCCTCGGCGCTATACAGACGGATCGCGCCCGCCGCGGGCGTCATCAGCAGCGGCGAGGTCGTGCCGAGGTTGCGCAGGCCGGTGAGCCACTCCAGCGCTTCGCTGATTTCGTCCTGCTCGAATCCGGCGGCCGAGAGCTTGCGCGCAAGCTGGTCCGACTCCGGACAGGCGGTGGCGTGAACGTAATTCTCGAAGAGATAGACCAGGATATCGAACATGGCGGCGCACCCCACAAATCAGAGGCGCTGGAAGCGCCCGCCCGGCAGTCGGGTGATCTGTCCGTCGAGCTCCAGCGGAAGCAGAATGGCGTAGAGCGCATCGAGCGTCAAGCTGCAACGTGTCGCCAGCGTGTCAATGTCGAGCGGATCGTGGCCTAGCGCGTCAAGGACGATGGCATGTTCAGGCGGGCCTTGCGGGATTTCGAGCTGCAGTCCCGCCGGTGCCGTAGCCGGTTCGCGGGAATTGCGGCGGCTACGCGAGCCCGGGACCGCTGGCGACCGACCGGCGTCGCGTCGCACCGCTGCCGGCGCGCTCCAGGCGAGCTCCTCGAGGACATCTTCGGCAGTCTCGACCAGCTTCGCGCCGTCCCGTATCAGGCGGTGGCAGCCGCGCGCGAGCGGCGAGTGAATCGAACCGGGAATCGCGAAGACCTCGCGACCGCAATCGGTCGCGAGGCGCGCCGTGATCAGCGAACCGCTGCCCAGCGCCGCTTCGACGACCAGCACACCGCGGGCGAGCCCGGCAATGATGCGGTTGCGACGCGGAAAGTTATGCGGCAGCGGCGGCGTGCCGAGCGGGAATTCGCTGACGATCGCGCCCCGTGCCGCGATTTCGCGCGCGAGCGTCTGATGTTTTGCCGGATAGACGCGATCCGCACCGGTGCCGATCACCGCCACCGTGCGCCCCTCGGGCACGCTCAGGGTGCCCTGATGTGCCGCCGCGTCGATGCCCAATGCAAGGCCGCTGACGATCGTCAGGTCTGCCGCGGCCAGATTGGCGGCGAAGGCTTCGGCGTTGGCGAGGCCGGCAGGGGTCGCCGAACGCGCGCCGACCATCGCAAGGCCCGCGCTCTGCAGCAGCCCCGGATCACCCTTCACATAGAGCAGTACCGGAGGATCGGGAATCTCAAGCAGCGCTTGCGGGTAGCGCGGGTCGCCGAGAGTGACGACGTGGTTGCCGGGTTCGCGCGCCCACTTCAGCGCGGCGTCGATGCGGGTCCGATCCGGCGCCGCGAGCAGCAGGTCGGCCGCTTCGCCGCCGACGACGCTGGCGAGGCTGCTGCGGCTCGCACGGAAGATTTGTTCGGGCAGCCCGAACGCGGCGAGCAAGGTGCGCTGGCGTTCGGGGCCGAGGCCGGGAAGGAGGGTGAGCCGCAGCCAGGCGGCGAGATCGTCCTCCACGGAGGCGGGTGCAGCGCTCAGGGCTTGCGGACGCTGTCGCCGATCGTGGCCGGACCGTCGGTGTCCATCACCAGCGCGTAGGCAACGCGATCGAAGACGCGGAACACCATCGCGAGGCCGAAGCGCTTTTCGGGCAGCACGAAGGATTCCTTGTTGCCCTCGTCGTCCTTGTACACGACCGCCCCGCGATTGCGATGCAGCGCGAGCACGTGGCCGCGTTCCAGACCGTCGCGGCTACCGATGTTGAGGGTGACGACGCTGTTGCGGCCGGTCTCGGTGACACCGCGATAGATGCCGATCAGGCGGCCTTCGACCGCCTTGTCCGGCGCATGCGGCACATACGAGAAGACTTCAGGCGCGCCGGCTTCGATGAGGCGGTCGCCGGTCCCGACTTCCTCGACGGATTCGACGATTTCCAGCGTTGCCGGCGTGCCCGGCTCGGTCACCCGCGCCGTGCCGAGGAAGGCGGCTTCGTAGCCCAGCACTTCGTGGGTCTGCGGGTCGACCAGCGGCTTGGCGGGGCGGAAGACCTGCCACACCTTCTGCTCGCCCTTGATGTTCTTCGCGAAGATCGTGTCGCCCGGGCCCATGTACACGCGGCTGGTTTCCGTGGCGACGATGGTGCCGGCTTGCGCGAGGCGCGCCTCATCGATCACCAGCGGCTTCGTCAGGAAGGGTTCGATCGCCTGCATCGGGATCGTCGCGATCGCCGTTTCGAGCGGTTCGTTATAGACCTGCGGCTGGAGTTTCTGCTCGCCGACGCGCCGGCCGATCGTCAAATAGGGGCCGCTGCGGTCGAGAACGATGATCTGTCCCGGATAGATCAGATGCGGATTGCGGATCTGCTCGCGATTCAGGCGCCACACTTCCGGCCAGCGCCAGGGCTCCTTCAGGAAGCGACCGGAAATGCCCCACAGCGTGTCGCCGCGTACCACGGTGTAGCTGTCTGGCGCGTTGTCAGCCAAGGCAGCGGGGGCCGCGATTGCGCCGGAGCTGAGAAGGGTCGCAACGCTGAACAGGAGAGAGAATATAATGCGGGTCATCACTCGCTTCCGATAGAAGCACACAGGATTCTCGTACTGCCGGAACATCACCCGCCGGTCGAGGGTCCAATCCGCAGTCTCGATTCGAATGCCCCGGCATGCCACTTTGCATGCCAAAGCACTTGAAATTCTGCACGTAATGACTTAACCCGGCAAGCATTTATGGCGCTATTACCGATTCTTCGTTATCCCGACCCGCGTCTGCACATCCGTGCCAAACCGGTCGAGGCGGTCGACGACTCGATCCGGCAACTCGTCAAGGATATGGCTGAGACCATGTACGAGGCGCCGGGAATCGGGCTCGCCGCGACGCAGGTCGACGTACATAAACGCGTCGTCGTGATCGATATCAGCGAGGACCGGTCGCAGCTGCAGGTCTTCATCAACCCCGAAATCATCGAGAAATCGGGCGAGCATGTCGGCGAGGAAGGCTGCCTGTCGGTGCCCGGCATCTACGAAACGGTGTGTCGTGCCGAACACGTGCGCGTGCGTGCGCTCGACAGCGAGGGCAAGCCTTTCGAGCTCGAAGCCGACGGACTGCTCGCCGTGTGCATCCAGCACGAACTGGATCACCTCGAGGGCAAGGTCTTCGTCGAATACCTGTCGCCGCTGAAGCTGAACCGCATCAAGACGCGGCTCGCCAAGAAAGCGCGGATCACCGCGTGAGCGCCGCCGCGTTGCGCGTCGCCTTCGCGGGCACGCCGGAGTTCGCCGCCGCCGCGCTCGACGCGATCCTCGATGCGGGCTTTTCCGTACCGCTGGTACTGACGCAACCCGACCGGCCCGCCGGTCGCGGCATGAAGCTGACCGCGAGCCCGGTCAAACAAGTCGCGCTCACGCACGGCATTCCCGTCGATCAACCCGAAAAGCTGCGTACCGACGAACAGCGCGCAGCCCTCGTCACGTGCGCGCCGGATGTGCTGGTCGTCGCCGCCTACGGCCTGATCCTGCCGCGCGCGGTGCTAGAACTGCCGCGTTTCGGCTGCCTCAACATCCACGCCTCGCTGCTGCCGCGCTGGCGCGGTGCCGCGCCGATCCATCGTGCCATCGAGGCCGGAGATGCCGAAACCGGCATCACGATCATGCAGATGGACGAGGGGCTCGACACCGGACCGATGCTGATGAAGGGCGCGGTTCCGATCGCCGACGACGACACGACCGCGACCCTGCATGACCGTCTGGCCACGCTCGGAGCCGGCATGATCGTCGAGGCCCTGCGGCGCCTGCCGAAAGGCGAGCTCACGCCGATCCCGCAGCCGGACAACGGAGTCACCTACGCTGCAAAGATCGGCAAGGCCGAGGCGGCGCTCGCGTGGCAGCGTCCCGCGATCGAACTCGCGCGGGCGGTGCGGGCCTTCAATCCCTTCCCCGGTGCCGTGGGGATGCTGCGCGAGGTGCCCGTGAAGATGTGGTCGGCCGAACCGGTCAGCGGCCGCGGCGAGCCCGGAACCGTTCTCGCAGCCGATGACAGCGGCGTGGTCGTCGCATGCGGCGAGCAGGCGCTGCGCGTGACCGAGCTGCAAAAGCCGGGTAGCCGCCGCATGCCGGCGGGGGAATTTCTACGCGGCTTTCCGGTCACTCCAGGCGAACGCTTCGATTCGTCCTTCTGATCCGGGTTGCAATTCCCGATTCCCGCAGGCAGTTGAATCCGCGGCGAGCGACCCCATCTACTGAACTGACATTCCCTCACCAATAGGAAGGAAGACGCATCATGTTCGGCAACTGGCTCAAGACCTCGATCCTGATGGCAGGCATCGTCGCACTGTTCGGTGCGGTCGGTGCCATGCTCGGCGGCGAGAAGGGCATGCTGATGGCGCTGCTTTTCGGCGGCGCGATGAACGTATGGGCCTACTGGTTCTCCGACAAGATGGTGCTGCGCATGTACAACGCGCGCGAAGTCGACGAGGCCACCTCGCCCTATCTGTACAAGATGGTCGCCGGCCTTGCTCAGCGCGCCGGGCTGCCGATGCCGCGCGTGTACATCATCGACGAGGACCAGCCCAACGCCTTCGCGACCGGACGCAATCCCGAGCACGCAGCAGTCGCCGCGACGACCGGCATCATCCGCATGCTCTCCGAGCGAGAACTGCGGGGCGTGATGGCGCACGAGATGGCCCACGTCCGCAACCGCGACATCCTGATCTCGACGATCTCGGCCACCGTCGCCGGCGCGATTTCGATGTTGGCCCAGTTCGGAATGTTCTTCGGCGGCAGCCGCGACGACGACCGGCCGAGTCCGGTGCTGCAGATTCTCGTGATGATCCTCGCGCCGATCGCGGCGATGGTGATCCAGATGGCGATCTCCCGCACGCGCGAATTCGGTGCGGATCGCGGCGGCGCCGAGATTTCGGGCGACCCCGAGGCGCTCGCGAGCGCGCTCGCGAAGATTGATGCCTACGCCCGAGGCATCCCGATGCACACCGCCGACGAACATCCGGAAACGGCGCAGATGATGATCATGAACCCGCTGTCGGGCGACGGCCTGCGCAGCCTGTTCTCGACCCACCCCTCGACCGAGGAGCGCATCGCGCGCCTGCGCGAACTGGCCGCCCGCTGACGCCGCATATTGGAAGCGACCGGGCCCGCGGCGCGTGGGCCGCTTGCGTTAGCATCTCGAGTATTCGGTGCGGGCGAAGCTGTCGATGTCCGCATTGCTCGCCGAGCTGGCGCCCGCACGTGGGCTCGACTTCCTCTAGATGCCCGACCGCGAGGGCCGTCTGACGGCCGCGTCGCGGACACTTCAGGCCTCTCCGGGCAGCACCGGGCTGGGTCTGTCGATCAGCTATACGGTTGTCGGGCGCTACGGCGGACGCATCACCGTCAACAGCCGCCCCAGCGAAGGCAGCGATTTCGTGCTGTGGCTGCGCCGTGACGCTCGCTACGACGCGGCGCCCAGTGCCCCGGGCTTGCTGCGCCGCTGGTGAGCCGCAGTTCCGCGTCAGGACCAATCGGGTCGGTTATCCTAAGGCCTCACGTCACCGATCTGCCCGGTGACCCCTTTTTCATTTCGAGGACTCATGATGCAGCACGTGCCCGAGGCGGCGACCGGCAAGTCGGTTGCGGTGCCCGAGTTCAGCTGGCAGGCTCATTCGGTACTCGTCGTCGATGACGAGGAAGGCATGCGCAGCTTCCTCGAACGCGCGCTGCGGCCGCGCTGCGGGCTCGTCGAGTCGGCCCCGGACGTCGAGCACGCCATGCGCCTGATGGCCCGCCTGCACTTCGATCTGCTGATTCTCCACATCGCCCTGCCCGGCAAGTCCGGCCTCGACTGGCTGCATGAGCTGCGCGAGGACGGATTCACCGGCGACGTGATCCTGATCACCGCCTTCGCCGACCTCGACACCGCGATCAACGCCCTGCGTGGTGGCGCATCGGATTTCATCCTGAAGCCTTTCCGCGTCGACCAGATCCTGAATTCGATCAAGAACTGCTTCCAGCGAGCCCATCTCGCGCGCGAGAACTTCGTCCTGCGGCGTCAGCTCGCGGGACTGAGTGTCGACATCGACGGGCTGGTCGGCGCGTCGTCCTGCATGGACCAACTGCGCGGCGTGCTGCGACGCGTGGCCCAGACGCCCAGCACGGTCCTGCTACTCGGCGAATCCGGCACCGGCAAGGAAGTCGCGGCCCGCGCGCTGCACCGCATGAGTCCGCGCGCTCAGCGACCCTTTGTGCCGCTCAACTGTGCGGCAATCGCGGCCGACCTGATCGAGAGCGAACTCTTCGGTCACGTGAAGGGCGCCTTCACGGGCGCCACGGACAGCCGCAACGGCCTCTTCTATTATGCCCACGGCGGCACGCTCTTTCTCGACGAAGTCAGCGAACTGCCCCTGCCACAGCAGTCACGCCTGCTGCGGGTGCTCGAAGAGCGCCGCTTGCGTCCGGTCGGCTCCGAGCGCGAGATTCCCGTCGACGTGCGCATCGTCGCCGCCTCCAACCGCGACCTCGCGGCTGAAGTCGCGGCCGGACGTTTCCGCCAGGACCTCTACTTTCGCCTCGCCGTGATGGAAATCGTCATTCCGCCGCTTCGCGAACGCGCCGAAGACATCCCCGAACTCGTGCGCCACTTCATGAACCTGCTGACCGTCCAACTCGGGATGGCGCCGCTTGCGCTCTCTCACGGGCTGCTCGCCCAGCTCGCGTCCTATACCTGGCCCGGAAACGTCCGCGAACTACGCAACTTCATCGAGCGTTCGCTGATTCTCGGCGGTTTTCCTGTAGACGCGCTGAGCGCGCGTGGCGACATGCTCAACGCCGCGCTCGCAATGCCGCTCGAGGAAGTCGAAAAGCGCCACATCCTGCGCATGCTTGAAGCATGCGGCGGCAACAAGTCCGAGGCCGCACGCCGGCTCGGCGTGTCGCGCAAGACCCTGGAGCGCAAATGCGCCGAATGGAGCGAGACGGGGGCGTGAAAGGACATGCAATGAAAGTGATCGGATTCGCCGGCTGGTCCGGCAGCGGCAAGACCTCTCTCATCGAGCGCGTCATCACCCTCCTTGACGGCCGCGGCCTAACGGTCTCCCTCGTCAAGCACGCCCATCACGCGTTCGATATCGACCATGAAGGCAAGGACTCCTGGCGGCATCGCCACGCCGGCTGCCGAGAGGTCATGATCAGCTCCGGCCGGCGCTGGTCCTTGACGCATGAATTGCGCGGCGACGTCGAAATGCCGCTCGATGCCCTGCTCGCCAAGCTCTCCGACTGCGACCTCGTCCTCATCGAAGGCTTCAAGCGCGCCCCGGTCCCCAAGATCGAGGTCTACCGCACTGAAGTCGGAGCGCCGCTTCTGTTCCCCGACGATCCACACATCGTCGCGATCGCGAGCGACACCGACGTCGCCACCACTCTCCCGCGGCTCGACATCAACGACCCGGTGGCGGTCGCCAACTTCATCGTCGAGTACCTGTTTACGCAGGCGATGCCGACCCCCTCTCCCTGACCCCCGCTTTCCGAAAGCGCTCCGACGCGTCCTTGCGGGATTTTGACCCTGCGCCAAGATTGTTGGTCGAAGTAGTTGACGAACATTCCGAACTCTATAAAATGCGCCCCTCTTCGCGACGCAGCGGTGAAAGGCGGCGGCGGCGGAGAGGGAAAGAGCGTTGGATGCAGTCGATGTTGAAGAAATAAAATATCGGCAGTGCTTGACGGCGACAGTGAAGTTTGTCAGAATCTATTTCTCGTTGCTTCGGCAGCGGTTCTTTAAAAAATTGGACAACCGATAAGTGTGAGTGCTCGGTGACGGCAGGCGCAAGTGGGTTCTTCGGAGCCCGCGCTTTGCAAGCATTGAGTGCTCAGATGTAAGTCAGTAATGATTTCTTTGAGTGCATTGTTGGATTGAACTTAAGAGTTTGATCCTGGCTCAGATTGAACGCTGGCGGCATGCTTTACACATGCAAGTCGAACGGCAGCGGGGGCTTCGGCCTGCCGGCGAGTGGCGAACGGGTGAGTAATGCATCGGAACGTACCCAGTCATGGGGGATAACTACGCGAAAGCGTAGCTAATACCGCATACGCCCTGAGGGGGAAAGCGGGGGATCGCAAGACCTCGCGTGATTGGAGCGGCCGATGTCGGATTAGCTAGTTGGTGGGGTAAAGGCCTACCAAGGCGACGATCCGTAGCGGGTCTGAGAGGATGATCCGCCACACTGGGACTGAGACACGGCCCAGACTCCTACGGGAGGCAGCAGTGGGGAATTTTGGACAATGGGGGCAACCCTGATCCAGCCATGCCGCGTGAGTGAAGAAGGCCTTCGGGTTGTAAAGCTCTTTCAGACGGAAAGAAAACGCTTCTCCTAATACGGGAGGCGGATGACGGTACTGTCAGAAGAAGCACCGGCTAACTACGTGCCAGCAGCCGCGGTAATACGTAGGGTGCGAGCGTTAATCGGAATTACTGGGCGTAAAGCGTGCGCAGGCGGTTGTGTAAGACAGGTGTGAAATCCCCGGGCTTAACCTGGGAACTGCGCTTGTGACTGCACGGCTAGAGTACGGCAGAGGGGGGTGGAATTCCACGTGTAGCAGTGAAATGCGTAGATATGTGGAGGAACACCGATGGCGAAGGCAGCCCCCTGGGCCGATACTGACGCTCATGCACGAAAGCGTGGGGAGCAAACAGGATTAGATACCCTGGTAGTCCACGCCCTAAACGATGTCGACTAGTTGTTCGGAAGGGTAACTTTCTGAGTAACGCAGCTAACGCGTGAAGTCGACCGCCTGGGGAGTACGGCCGCAAGGTTAAAACTCAAAGGAATTGACGGGGACCCGCACAAGCGGTGGATGATGTGGATTAATTCGATGCAACGCGAAAAACCTTACCTACCCTTGACATGCCTGGAATCCTTGAGAGATCAGGGAGTGCCTTCGGGAGCCAGGACACAGGTGCTGCATGGCTGTCGTCAGCTCGTGTCGTGAGATGTTGGGTTAAGTCCCGCAACGAGCGCAACCCTTGTCGCTAATTGCCAGCATTGAGTTGGGCACTTTAGCGAGACTGCCGGTGACAAACCGGAGGAAGGTGGGGATGACGTCAAGTCCTCATGGCCCTTATGGGTAGGGCTTCACACGTCATACAATGGTCGGTACAGAGGGTTGCCAAACCGCGAGGTGGAGCTAATCCCTTAAAGCCGATCGTAGTCCGGATCGCAGTCTGCAACTCGACTGCGTGAAGTCGGAATCGCTAGTAATCGCAGATCAGCATGCTGCGGTGAATACGTTCCCGGGTCTTGTACACACCGCCCGTCACACCATGGGAGTGGGTTTCACCAGAAGTAGGTAGCTTAACCTTCGGGGGGGCGCTTACCACGGTGAGATTCATGACTGGGGTGAAGTCGTAACAAGGTAGCCGTATCGGAAGGTGCGGCTGGATCACCTCCTTTCAAGAGAAGGCGCCGCTCGGCGCCGAGTGCTCACAACTTATCGGTTGTTCAGGCAACGAGAGCCTCGCGGTATCGGAGGGTCTGTAGCTCAGCTGGTTAGAGCACCGTCTTGATAAGGCGGGGGTCGTTGGTTCGAACCCAACCAGACCCACCACACGCAGTATCGGGGGGGATTAGCTCAGCTGGGAGAGCACCTGCTTTGCAAGCAGGGGGTCGTCGGTTCGATCCCGTCATCCTCCACCATGATAGGTGGGGCTCGAGTCAGGGTTAAGCGGTGGGTAGCCGGTGGGCTGCGTAGCGCTTAGGCCTGAGTGCCAATGTTCTTTAACAAAGTGGAAGAAGTAAAGTGTGCGACAGTCGGTCGGAAGATCGATTGTGGCATGGGTTGGTGTGATTGCATTTTTGCATCTATCTGCGCTTTGAACCGGCGGCAGATGGGTGCGCACAAGCGCGAGTTGCCTGTAGCGGTGGGATCCTGTAAGAGGGGTCCAGAGTTATAGGATCAAGCGACTAAGTGCATGTGGTGGATGCCTTGGCGATCACAGGCGATGAAGGACGTGCAAGCCTGCGAAAAGCGGGGGGGAGCTGGCAATGGAGCATTGATCCCCCGATGTCCGAATGGGGAAACCCACTCCTTCGGGAGTATCCCAGACTGAATCCATAGGTCTGAGGAGGCGAACGCGGTGAACTGAAACATCTAAGTAGCCGCAGGAACAGAAATCAACCGAGATTCCCCAAGTAGTGGCGAGCGAACGGGGAAGAGCCTGCACGACTAAACCATCGATTTAGCAGAACGGTCTAGAAAGTCCGGCGATACAGGGTGATAGCCCCGTATGCGAAAAATCGGTGGCGGGTCTGAGCGTGCGACAAGTAGGGCGGGACACGTGAAATCCTGTCTGAAGATGGGGGGACCATCCTCCAAGGCTAAATACTCGTGATCGACCGATAGTGAACCAGTACCGTGAGGGAAAGGCGAAAAGAACCCCGGGAGGGGAGTGAAATAGATCCTGAAACCGCATGCATACAAACAGTGGGAGCCTCCTTGTGGGGTGACTGCGTACCTTTTGTATAATGGGTCAGCGACTTACGTTCAGTAGCGAGCTTAACCGAATAGGGGAGGCGTAGGGAAACCGAGTCTGATAAGGGCGACTGAGTTGCTGGGCGTAGACCCGAAACCGGATGATCTATCCATGGCCAGGATGAAGGTGCCGTAACAGGTACTGGAGGTCCGAACCCACTAATGTTGAAAAATTAGGGGATGAGCTGTGGATAGGGGTGAAAGGCTAAACAAATCCGGAAATAGCTGGTTCTCCCCGAAAACTATTTAGGTAGTGCGTCGTACGGACACTTGCGGGGGTAGAGCACTGTAATCGTTGGGGGGGTCACTGCGATCTACCCCGCGATAGCAAACTCCGAATACCGCAAAGTGATATACGGCAGACAGTCCTGGGGTGCTAACGTCCTGGGACGAGAGGGAAACAACCCAGACCGCCAGCTAAGGTCCCAAATACATGGCTAAGTGGGAAACGAAGTGGGAAGGCATAGACAGCTAGGAGGTTGGCTTAGAAGCAGCCACCCTTTAAAGAAAGCGTAATAGCTCACTAGTCGAGTCGTCCTGCGCGGAAGATGTAACGGGGCTCAAGCCATGAACCGAAGCTGCGGATCTCGTAAGAGATGGTAGGGGAGCGTTCCGTAAGCCTGCGAAGGTGTCTCGAGAGGGATGCTGGAGGTATCGGAAGTGCGAATGCTGACATGAGTAGCGATAAAGGGTGTGAAAAGCACCCTCGCCGAAAGCCCAAGGTTTCCTGCGCAACGTTCATCGACGCAGGGTGAGTCGGCCCCTAAGGCGAGGCAGAAATGCGTAGTCGATGGGAAACGGGTCAATATTCCCGTACCGATTTTAGATGCGATGGGGGGACGGAGAAGGTTAGGCCGGCCGGGTGTTGGACGTCCCGGTTTAAGCGTGTAGGCGTGCCCGATAGGCAAATCCGTCGGGCTGAGCTGAGGCGTGATGACGAGGTCTCTTTGAGACCGAAGTGGTTGATACCCTGCTTCCAGGAAAAGCCTCTAAGCTTCAGTCTAGAATCGACCGTACCGCAAACCGACACAGGTGGGCAGGAAGAAAATTCTAAGGCGCTTGAGAGAACTCAGGAGAAGGAACTCGGCAAATTGATACCGTAACTTCGGGAGAAGGTATGCCCCGGTAGCTTGTAGGAGTACATCCGAAGGGCGACGGGGCCGCAGAGAATCGGTGGCTGCGACTGTTTATTAAAAACACAGCACTCTGCAAACACGAAAGTGGACGTATAGGGTGTGACGCCTGCCCGGTGCCGGAAGGTTAAGTGATGGGGTGCAAGCTCTTGATCGAAGCCCCGGTAAACGGCGGCCGTAACTATAACGGTCCTAAGGTAGCGAAATTCCTTGTCGGGTAAGTTCCGACCTGCACGAATGGCGTAACGATGGCCACACTGTCTCCTCCTGAGACTCAGCGAAGTTGAAGTGTTTGTGAAGATGCAATCTACCCGCGGCTAGACGGAAAGACCCCATGAACCTTTACTGTAGCTTTGCATTGGACTTTGACGGGACTTGTGTAGGATAGGTGGGAGGCTTTGAAGCGGCAACGCCAGTTGTCGTGGAGCCGTCCTTGAAATACCACCCTGGTGTCGTTGAGGTTCTAACCTGGGCCCGTGAATCCGGGTCGGGGACCGTGCATGGCAGGCAGTTTGACTGGGGCGGTCTCCTCCTAAAAGGTAACGGAGGAGTACGAAGGTCGCCTAGGTACGGTCGGACATCGTACTGATAGTGCAATGGCAAAAGGCGGCTTGACTGCGAGACCGACAAGTCGAGCAGGTGCGAAAGCAGGTCATAGTGATCCGGTGGTTCTGTATGGAAGGGCCATCGCTCAACGGATAAAAGGTACTCTGGGGATAACAGGCTGATTCCGCCCAAGAGTTCACATCGACGGCGGAGTTTGGCACCTCGATGTCGGCTCATCACATCCTGGGGCTGTAGCCGGTCCCAAGGGTATGGCTGTTCGCCATTTAAAGTGGTACGTGAGCTGGGTTTAAAACGTCGTGAGACAGTTTGGTCCCTATCTGCCGTGGGCGCTGGAAGTTTGAGAGGACCTGCTCCTAGTACGAGAGGACCGGAGTGGACGTACCTCTGGTGTACCGGTTGTGACGCCAGTCGCATCGCCGGGTAGCTAAGTACGGAAGAGATAACCGCTGAAAGCATCTAAGCGGGAAACTCGCCTCAAGATGAGACTTCCCCGGGGCCTCGAGCCCCCTGAAGGGTCGTTGAAGACCACAACGTTGATAGGTCGGGTGTGGAAGCGCAGTAATGCGTTAAGCTAACCGATACTAATTGCCCGTGCGGCTTGATCCTATAACCCTGGATCCACGCCTCACCCGCACGCAACACCGCGCAAGCAATCACAACCCCCCATACCGCACACACTTCTCCCCCTTTGTTCCCCTTTACAGTCTGACGACCAGAGCGTCCCGGAACCACCCCTTCCCATCCCGAACAGGACCGTGAAACAGGACCGCGCCGATGATAGTGCCTCTCGTGGGTGCGAAAGTAGGTCATCGTCAGACTACCTCTCCCAAAAAAGCCGCCGATCTCAAGCAGATCCGCGGCTTTTTTACGTCGACAGGCCTCCTGAAGGGCGCTGCCGATTGCGCCGAACAGGAGTCGTCCGAAATCCGCTCAGTCCAGGCTCCAGAGCTGCCCCAGCGGCGTGAGGTCATAGCCGCCGAGGAGCCGCGCGTGTTCGCGCATTTCGATGCTGCCGACACCCCTGATCAGATTTTGCAGCAGGTGGCGGAAGAAGATCTCGCGCGGGAGTGCCAGATCGAGAGCGACCCAGCCGAGCGAAAGGAAGTCGAGACCGAATTGGGTGGCTGTCGCCCGGCTGCCGGGGGCACAGTCGGCCATCCCGCGGACGATCAGGGCCGCCGCTTCGGATTCGCTCGAGGCAGCGGCAACCGTACTGCAATCCTGCAGCCGGAAGCCGTGGTCGGCGAGGGCCGACGCGAGGAGGTGGGTGGCGCCGGAGCCTTCCGGGCGCATGGCCCAGCGCAGATCATAGCCGGCGAGGGTTTCGAGCTGGTCGATTCCGAGGCCGGGCCGCAGGAGCACGCCTTGTTCGCGTAGCGCGAGGCGCACCAAGGTCCAGCGTGTATGGCCGGGAAACGCGGTGAGCAGTGTGGCATGCTGGGCGTTGCTGTGTGCGGCGTCGCCCCAATGCAACAGGCTGGCATCGACGCGGCGCAGCGCGAGTTGCTGGAGGCCGGCACGGCTGGTGGTGGGACTGTAGGCGATGAAGGCGTCTTCGCGAAGGTCTTCGGCAAGGTGGCGCACGGTCGCCGCGAGCAGGGGGTCGTCGCCGCCGGTGATCAGGAGGCGGTCGGTGAACACGCCGCCGTGCGCCTGTTCGAGCAGCCAGTCGTCAAGAAGTTTGCGCGGGAAGAGCCATTTGCCGCCGACGCGCGCGGCGGGCACTTCGCCGCTGTTGGCGAGTTCGTAGAGCTTCTTTTCGTTCAGATGCAGGTAGACCGCTGCCTGCCGCGCGGTCAGGCACGGGCTTTCGGGGACGGCGAGCGGCTCCTGCGCGGTCATTGCTCGGGGCGGTCGACGTCGTTCAGTTCGTCGCGCGTGTTGATGTTGCGGAAGGCCGCTTCCTCGTCGTCGAACTGGACTTCGACGATTTTCAGCGTCGCATACCAGAAGTCGATCTTGCGGCCGCCTGAGCCGAGGAAGGCGTCGAGGTGCGGTAGCACTTCGCGGCGGCACAGGCAGAATACCGGGTGCGGCTGGTCGAAGGTGCGGGCGACGGCGAGTTCGGCGCCGGCCGCGGCGAGGGCCTGGTAGAGGCGTTCGACGAGGTCTTGGGGGAGGAAGGGCGAGTCGCAGGGGGCGGTCGTGACGAGCGGATGGTGCGCTCGCGACAGGGCGGCGTGGAGTCCGGCGAGCGGGCCGGCGAAGCCGCCGATGTCGTCGGGGAAGACGGGGTAGCCGAAGGCGGCGTAACGTTCGGCGTTCTGGTTGGCGTTGATGATGAGCTCGTCTACCTGGGGGCCGAGGCGTTCGATGACCCATTCGGCCATCGGCCGGCCGCCCAACTCGACGAGACCCTTATCGACGCTGCCCATGCGCCGGCCTTGCCCGCCCGCAAGGATCACGCCGGTGATTTTTTCGCGTGTGCTCATCGCGTGAATCGCTCCTCGCCGCTGAAAAGAAGGTAGTGCTTGCCTTGCGCGCGGCCGATCATCGTGAGGCCGATCTTGCGCGCGATTTCCCAGCCCATCTGCGTCAGGCCCGAGCGTGAGACGAGGAAGGGAATGCCCATCTGCGCGGTCTTGATGACCATCTCGGAGGTGAGCCGTCCAGTCGTGTAGAAGATCTTGTCGCTGCCGTCGAGACTGTCGAGCCACATCTGGCCGGCGATCGCGTCGACGGCGTTGTGTCGGCCGACGTCCTCGACGAACATCAGGATCTCGCAGCCGTCGTCGCGCGGCGCAGCCAGCGCGCAGCCATGCACGGCGCCGGCCTGCTTGTAGATCGATTCATAGTGGCGCACGGCGTCCATCAGTGCGTAGAGGGTCTCCTGCGACAGCCTCCGATCGGCGGGAAGATGAATCGCGTCGATCTCGTCCATGAGTCCTCCGAACACGGTGCCCTGGCCGCAGCCGGTGGTGACGGTGCGGCTGCCGAGGCGCGCTTCGGCGTCGACAAGGCCGTGCCGGGTGGTAACGGCGACGGCGCCGACGTCCCAGTCGACCTGCACCGATTCGATGTCGTCGAGGCTTGCAACGAGGCGCTGGTTGCGCAGCCAGCCGATGGTCAGCGCCTCGGGCGCAGCGCCGAGTGTCATCAGTGTGACGATCTCGCGGCGGTCGACGTACAGCGTCAGCGGGAACTCGCCCGCGATCTCGGTCGGCACGGGTTCGCCGAGCTCGTTCGTCGCCGGAATCGTGACTGTCAGCGGGCGGCTCGCGTGGCTCAGCAGCGGACGGCGCGGTGCGCCTGAGGGGGGGCTCATGGACGGGTTGGGTCGGAGTCGACGGGTGGTTGGGGCAGTATTCCAGCCCCTTGCGCGAGACGCAATGTTCGCTCGTCGCGGCGGCTTCGCCTATCCTATACGGGATCGACATTGCCGGAGATCGCCGCATGGACCGTTTTCCCGTCGCCGTGATCATGGAGCGCCGCCGACTGCAGAGCCGCTGGGCGGACGAGGCATGGGAGGCAGTGGGCGTCGTGCCGGCCTTCGACGACAGTGCGGCCGCGACGCGCCAGCTCGTCGCCGAGGCGGACCGCGACCAGTTCCTCGTCGGCGGCTTCGGGCTGGAGCTTTTCCGCGACGAGGCGGACAACTACTTCCTCAACCTCAGTTCGCCGGTACCCAAGGTGTTCGTGATGTGGCGCCTCGAAGATGGCGCGGCGCGGCCGGTAGTCGTGACCGTGAGCTACGGCGAGGCGGCGCGGCTGCTCGATTCGGGCGAACAGGTCGATGGCGTCGCGATGCCGCGAGAGATCGCGGACTGGGTCGGCGAATTCGTCAATCTGCACTACAAGCCGGCGCCGCGGAAGAAGATCCGCCGCAACGACCCGCTCGCGCTGGATCGGGAGCGTACATGAGCGTCGCGGGACGTTTTCTCGAACGCTGGTCACGGCTGAAGCGCCAGGGCGAGGCCGAGCCGGCGCCTGTCGCACCCTCGCCTGCGCCGGCCGTAAGTGCTGCGGACGCGGTGGCATCTCCGGAGGGCTCGGATGCGGTGCTGCCGCCGGTCGAAAGCCTCGATCTCGCGTCCGATTTCAGCGCCTTCCTGAAGAAGGAGGTCAGCGAATCGCTGCGCCGGGCGGCGCTTCGGAAGCTTTTCAATGACCCGCATTTCAATCGCATGGACGGGCTGGACATCTACATCGACGACTATTCGGTCAGCGATCCGATCCCGCCCGAGATGATGCAGCGGCTGCGGCAGTTCGACAGCTTTCTGCGGGATGAACGGGACAGCGAGGCCGGCGCGGATGCGGTCGCCGGGACGGTGGGGGTGTCGGAGGACGCTGCCCCCGCCAAATCGGAAGATTCCGCTCCGCTCCCGGAGACGCCGACCCAGGTCGAAGCACCGCCCGATTCCGCCCCATAAGTGGGACATTTTGGGCAGCCTGAGACAAATAGTCACAGGTCGTTCGATTCGACGGGATCCGTGGCGGAAAATTCGGGATTCTCACAGCCTCGAATAGCTCCATCACTGGTATGTCCTCTGCTAGTCGTCGGATACTCCACCCCGATCCGCGACCATGCAGACAGGCGAAAAGCAGATCCGGCTGTGCGACTGCAACCGCAGTTTCACGATTGACGAGAAAGCCCTCGCGGCGAGCGGCATTGCACGCCCGCTGACCTTGCATCACGAGCTGTGCCGGGGCGAGCTGGGCGCGTTCGAGTCGGCACTTGGCTGTGGCCACGTGTTGGTCGGCTGCACACAGGAAGCGGCGCTGTTCTCCGAGGTCGCGGCCGAGGTGCCGGTGCCGGTGCCGGCGGCGCGCATCGATTTTTTCAACCTGCGCGAAAGTGCCGGCTGGTCGGCCGAAGGGCGCGGCGCGACGCCGAAGATGGCGGCGCTGATTGCGGCGGCGATGTTGCCCGAGCCGGAGCCGGTGGCGGGCGTCGCGCTGAGCGCAGGCAGGAATCTGCTGATCGTCGGCGAGGCTGGTGCCACGCTGGGATGGGCCGAGCGGCTCGCGGAGCGCTTCGACGTGTCGGTGCTGATTACCGGCGCGACGCGGGATGACGAGCTGCCCGTGGAGCGCCGCTACCCAGTGTGGTCGGGCAGTGCGGTGCGCGTCGGCGGCCATCTCGGTGCCTTCGACGTCGAGTGGGCGCAGACGAATCCGATCGACCTGGAATTGTGCGTGCGCTGCAATGCGTGCATCCGTGCCTGTCCGGAAGGGGCGATCGGCTGGGATTACCAGGTGGATGCCGCGCGCTGCGCGTCGCATCGCGCCTGCGTGACGGCCTGTGGTGCGGTGGGGGCGATCGATTTCGCGCGTCGCGAAGTGGCGCGCGAAGGGCGCTTCGATCTAGTGCTCGATCTGTCGGCTGAGCCCTTGTTGAAGCGCGTGGAGTTGCCGCAGGGGTATGCGGCGCCGGGGCGCGATCCGCTCGACCAGGCGCTTGCGGTGCAGGCGCTCGGGGATTTCGTCGGGGAATTCGAGAAGCCGCGTTATGTGGCGTTCGAGGCGAAGCTGTGCGCGCACAGCCGCGCGCGCAAGACGGGCTGTACGAACTGTATCGAAGCCTGTTCGGCCGAGGCGATCTCGTCGGCGGGCGACGTCGTGCGCGTCGATCCCTACCTGTGCCAGGGCTGCGGCACCTGTTCGACGGTGTGTCCGACCGGCGCGCTCGCATCGCAGTACCCGCGCGTCGAGGACCTGGGCGTGCGCATCAAGACCGTGCTGACGCGATACGCCGAGGCCGGGGGCGAAGCACCCTGCCTGCTCTTCCATTCCGTCGAGGCCGGCCGCGCGTTGATCGAGCGGCTTGCGCGTCGGGGCAAGGGGCTGCCCGCGCGGGTGATCCCGCTCGACGTGTGGAGCGCCGACGCAATCGGCCTCGACCTGATGCTCGGGGGCATCGCGCTCGGCGCCTGTCAGGTCGCGGTCCTCGCCACTGGTACGCATGACGTCACCCCGCTCCGCGCGCAGGCCGCGCACGCGCAGGCGATCCTGTCCGGACTCGGCTACGCGGGCGAGCACCTGCGCGTGCTCGACGCCCCCGACTGGACGGGGCTCGAAACCGCGCTGTGGGAGTGGGCGCCGGCCGTGGCCGTGAGCCGTCCGGCGACTTTCCGCCTCGCGCCGCGCAAGCGTGACACGCTGGACCTCGCGCTGCGCCACCTGCACGCGCTCGCACCCTCGCCCGTTTCCGAGATCCCGATGAAGACGGGCGCGCCCTTTGGCACCCTCACGGTCAGCAGCGCCTGCACGCTGTGCATGTCTTGTGTCGGCGTCTGTCCGACCGGAGCTTTGAGCGCGGCGACCGACGCGATGCGGCTCGGCTTCATCGAGAAGAGCTGCGTGCAGTGTGGCCTGTGTGCGAATTCCTGTCCCGAAGGCGCCATCGCGCTGACCCCGCGCGTGCTGTTCGATGAGACGCTACGGCGCACGGTGCCGCTGAAGGAGGCGGAGCTCTTCCATTGCGTGCGCTGCGGCACCGCGATGGGCGCGAAGCCGCTGATCGATGCGATGGTCGTGCGGCTGTCGGGTCACTCGATGTTCGTGACTGAGGCGCAGCGCCGCCGGCTGCACATGTGCGCCGACTGCCGCATCGTCGACCTGATGGAAAACGAGAACGGCCTCAAGGCCTGGGACATGACCGCATGAACGCGCCCGCCCCCCATCTCACGCCGGCCCCGACGTCCGCCTCCGACCCCACGTGGAGCGACGAGGACCGCGCACGTGCTCACCATTACGCGCTGCTCGCGCGGCTCTTCTTTGCCGCACCCGATGCGCCGCTGCTCGCCGGCCTGGCGCAGACGGCGACGTTGCTCGGCGACGGGGACTCGCCCTTCGCGCGGGCTTGGGCGGCGCTCGGGGAGGCGGCCGCCCGGTACGACGCGGCGCAGGTCGCGGCTGAATACGAGACGCTTTTCTATGGCATCGGCCGTCCGGAAGTGATGCTCTACGGGTCCTTCTACCTCGCCGGTTTTCTGATGGAGGAGCCGCTTGCCCATCTGCGCGAGGACCTCGCGAAGCTGGGGCTCGGGCGGCGCAGCGGCGTTACCGAGACCGAGGACCACATCGCGGCGCTCGCCGAGGTGATGCGTCACCTCGTGCTGACCGGGCCCGACGAGGCGGGGCTCGGACGCCAGCGCCACTTCTTCGGGCGTCATCTGCAGCCGTGGTACGCGCGACTCGCCGATGCGCTGCTGGCGTCACCCAATGCAGTGTTCTATGCGTGTGTCGCGGTGTTGATGAAGGCGTTTTTCGACATCGAAAGCGAAGCTTTCGCGATGGACGAGTAAGGAACAGATTTTTCGGGGAGAAGGATCATGGAAGACAAGAAATCGGCCCTGCAGCGCCGTCACTTCCTGCTGACGCTGGGCGCGGGCGGCGCCGCTGCGGCGGCGGCCGTCGCGAGGGTGGCGGGCAAATCGGCCGGCACCATGGCGCCGCTCTCCGACGCTGCAACCGGCGCCGATGCCGCGAGGCGCGAGGACGGCCTCAGCGAGCACGCGCGCAATTACTACCGCACGGCGCGCATCTAGGCGGGGAGGGATCACGATGCTGACCAGGAAGAATTCCGCCGCGGCCGGTGAAGGCCGCAAGCTGCGCAGTTCCGCGGCGCGCCATCTGGCGCAGACGATGGACCGCCGCACCTTCCTCAAGCGCTCGGGTCTCGGCGTCGGCGCCGGGGCGCTCGTGGCGCAGCTGCCCTACAACCTGATCGGGAGCGCGGACGCGGCGTCCGGTGAGTCGTCGGGTGCCGCGGGCGGCGAGACGACGGTGCGCCGCACGGTATGCAGCCACTGCTCGGTCGGCTGCGCGATCGACGCCGTCGTGCAGAACGGCGTGTGGGTGCGCCAGGAGCCGGTGTTCGATTCTCCGTTGAACCTCGGCGCGCATTGCGCGAAGGGGGCGTCGATCCGCGAGCACGGCCACGGCGAGCATCGGCTGAAGTATCCGATGAAGCTCGTCGACGGCAAGTACCAGAAGATCGGCTGGGACCAGGCGCTCAACGAGGTGTCGCAGCGGCTGCTGAAGATCCGTGAGGAGTCGGGGCCGGATGCCGTGTACTGGATCGGCTCGTCGAAGCACAGCAACGAGCAGTCCTACCTGCTGCGCAAGTTCGTGTCCTTCTGGGGCTCGAACAACATGGACCACCAGGCGCGCATCTGCCATTCGACCACCGTCGCTGGCGTCGCGAACACCTGGGGTTACGGCGCGATGACGAACTCCTACAACGACATGCAGAACACGAAGGCGATGCTGTTCATCGGCTCGAACGCTGCCGAGGCGCATCCGGTGTCCTTGCTGCACGTGCTGCACGCGAAGGAGAACGGCGCGAAGATGATCGTTGTCGACCCGCGCTTCACGCGCACGGCGGCGAAAGCCGACTACTACGTGCGCATCCGCTCGGGCACCGACATTCCCTTCATCTGGGGCATGCTGCACCACATCTTCCAGAATGGCTGGGAGGACAAGGAGTACATCCGCCAGCGCGTCTATGGCCTCGACAAGGTGCGCGAAGAGGTCGCGAAGTGGACGCCGGACAAGGTGCAGGAAGTCACGGGGATCCCCGAGGAGCAGGTGCTGAAGGTCGCCGAGACGCTCGCGAAGAACAAGCCTTCGACGGTCGTATGGTGCATGGGCCAGACGCAGCACACGGTGGGCAACGCCAACGTGCGTGCGATGTGCATCCTGCAGCTCGTGCTCGGCAACGTCGGGGTGTCGGGCGGCGGCACGAACATCTTCCGCGGGCACGACAACGTGCAGGGCGCGACCGACGTCGGCCCGAACCCGGATTCGCTGCCCGGCTACTACGGGCTCGCAGCCGGCGCGTGGAAGCACTGGTGCAAGGTGTGGGGCGTCGACTACGAGTGGGTCAAGGGGCGGTACAAGTCCGAGGACCTGATGACGAAGTCCGGCATCACGGTGTCGCGCTGGATCGACGGCGTGCTCGAGAACCCCGACGCGATCGACCAGCCGGGCAACTTGCGCGCGGTCATCTACTGGGGCCATGCGCCGAACTCGCAGACGCGCGGCGCGGAGATGGTCGAGGCGATGAAGAAGCTCGACACGCTGGTCGTGATCGACCCCTACCCGTCGGCGACCGCGTCGATGGCGGCGATGGTCCGGAAGGACGGCGTGTATCTGCTGCCCGCCTGCACGCAGTTCGAGACTTCGGGCTCGGTGACGGCGTCGAACCGTTCGCTGCAGTGGCGCGAGAAGGTCATCGAGCCGCTCTTCGAGTCGAAGCCCGACCATACGATCATGTATGCCTTCGCCAAGAAATTCGGCTATGCCGACGAGTTGGTGAAGAACATCCCGGTCGTGAAGGACAAGCAGGGCTGGGAAGAGCCGGTCACCGAGGACATCCTGCGCGAGATCAATCGCGGGACTTGGACGATCGGCTACACCGGCCAGTCGCCCGAGCGGCTGAAGCTGCACATGAAGAACATGGCCACCTTCGACGTGAAGACCTTGCGCGCGAATGGCGGCCCCTGTGACGGCGAGTACTTCGGCCTGCCGTGGCCATGTTACGGCACGCCGGAGCTGAAGCACCCGGGCACGCCCAACCTCTATGACACGTCGAAGCACGTGATGGAAGGGGGCGGCAACTTCCGTGCGAACTTCGGCGTCGAGCGCGATGGCGTGTCGCTGCTCGCCGAGGACGGTTCGGCCTCGAAGGGCGCCGAGCTGCAGATGGGCTACCCTGAGTTCGACGACGTGCTCTTGAAGAAGCTCGGCTGGTGGGACGAACTCACCGACGTCGAAAAGGCCGCGGCCGAGGGCAAGAACTGGAAGACCGATCTCTCGGGCGGGATCATCCGCGTCGCAATGAAGAACCACGGCATGCACCCCTTCGGTAACGCCAAGGCGCGCGCGCTGGTGTGGAACTTCCCCGATCCGGTGCCGCTGCACCGCGAGCCGATCTACTCGCCGCGCCCGGATCTGGTCGAGAAGTACCCGACGCACGACGACAAGATGAAGTTCTGGCGCCTGCCGACGCTATACAAGTCGCTGCAGGAGAAGGTCAAGGACATCTCCAAGGAATACCCGCTAATCATGACCTCGGGGCGTCTCGTGGAGTACGAGGGGGGCGGCGAGGAAACGCGCTCGAACCCGTGGCTCGCCGAGCTGCAGCAGGAGATGTTCGCCGAGGTGAACCCGAAGGACGCCAACGACGCCGGCTTCCGCGACGGCGACTACATCTGGGTCGAGTCGCCGACCAAGGCGAAGCTCAAGGTGCGCGCGCAGGTCACGCAGCGCGTCGCCCCCGGCACTGTCTTCCTGCCTTTCCACTTCTCGGGCTGGTGGCAGGGCAAGGACATGCTCGAGTTCTATCCGGAAGGCGCGGCGCCGATCGTGCGCGGCGAAGCGGTCAACACCGCGACGACCTACGGCTATGACTCGGTGACGATGATGCAGGAAACCAAGACTACGCTGTGCCGGGTTTCAAAAGCCTGAGGGGGAGGACAAGAATATGGCACGCATGAAATTCCTGTGTGACGCCGAGCGCTGCATCGAGTGCAACAGCTGCGTCACCGCCTGCAAGAACGAGCACGAGGTGCCGTGGGGCGTGAATCGCCGGCGCGTCGTCACGATCAACGACGGGGTGCCGGGCGAGCGTTCGATCTCGGTCGCCTGCATGCACTGCTCGGATGCGCCATGCATCGCGGTGTGCCCGACCAACGTGATCTACCAGACCGAGGAAGGCGTCGTCCTGCACGACAAGGACGGCTGCATCGGCTGCGGTTACTGCTTCTACGCCTGTCCCTTCGGCGCGCCACAGTTCCCGAACGGCCCGGCGGCCTTTGGTGCGCGTGGCAAGATGGATAAATGCACCTTCTGCGCCGGCGGTCCGGAGGAGAACGGTTCGCAGGCCGAGTTCGAGAAGTACGGCCGCAACCGCATCGCCGAAGGCAAGCTGCCGCTGTGTGCCGAGATGTGCTCGACGAAGGCGCTGCTTGCCGGCGACGCGACCGAGATCTCCGACATCTACCGCGAACGCGTGCTGCGCCGCGGCAAGGGCGTCGAGGCCTGGGGCTGGATGACGGCCTACGGCAAGGAAAAGGAGGGCGCGAAATGAAACCGCACATCCCCTGCATGGCGCTTGCGGTGTCGCTCGTCGCCGCATTGCTGGCCGGCTGCGGCGAGCGGTCGCAGGTCGTGAAATACGAACAGGGCAAGTATGCCGGCAAGGCCGACGCGCGGCCGTGGGAAGGCGGCGTCTTCAAGGGCGACAAGGGCGCGTGGGAGCAGGCTGAGCGGAACCGCGTCCGCAGCCAGAACGAATACAAGCGGACCGAGTGAGGAGCACGCCATGAGCACATTCCTCAGGCAGCGCAGCGGCGTCGGCCTGCTGCTGGCGCTGTGGCTGCTTGCGCTGGGTAGCACACCGGTGCAGGCCGAGGGTGCGGCCACACCGGCCGCCGACCCCGCCGCCGTCCAGGTCGAACGCCAGAAGGTGCAGCCGCTCAACAACGCCCCGGTGTGGCGCGAAGTGCGCTCCGGCGAGGTCCATTTCACCACCGTGCGCGGACCCGAGACCGGCGTGCTGATCCAGAGCGAAGGCCAAGTGTGGCGCCAGTGGCGCAACGGCCCGGTGACCCTTTATGGCGGCCTGCTGCTGCTGGTCGTGCCGGCCGCGATCGGGCTGTTCTACCTCGTGAAGGGGGGGCTCAAGCTGCATGCCGCGCCGACCGGGCGCAAGATACAGCGCTTCAGCACCGTCGAGCGCATCGTGCACTGGGGCACTGCGGGCTGCTTCGTCGTGCTCGCGCTTACCGGCGTGTGCATCCTGTTCGGCAAGCACTTCATCGAACCGGTGTTCGGCCAGGCCGTGCTCGGCGGGCTGCTGCGGGTCGGCAAGACCGTGCACAACTACCTCGGACCGGTGTTCCTGGTGTTCACGGTGCTGATGATCGTGATGTTCGCGCGCGACAATGTGTGGCAGGCGATCGACAGCATGTGGATCCGAAAGGCCGGGGGGCTTGCGAGCGGCGAGCATGTGCCGTCGGGGCGTTTCAACTTCGGCGAGAAGACCTGGTTCTGGATCGGCGTGACCTTCCTCGGCCTGATCGTCGCCGGCTCCGGGCTGGTGATGGACTTCCCCAACTTCGGGCAGATCCGCGCGACGATGCAGCTCGCGAACCTCATCCACGGCGTGTGCGCGATGCTGCTGATCGCTCTGTCGCTGGGTCACATCTACATGGGCACGATCGGCGTCCAAGGGGCCTACCAGTCGATGCGGACCGGCTATGTCGACGAGACCTGGGCGAAGGAACACCACGAGAGCTGGTACGACGAGGTCAAGGCCGGGCGCTCCAGTCATCCCTGACCGGCGCGTCGCGGGGAGGCCTGTCGCCCGTCTCCCCGCTGATTTCCCCTTACAGCGGCGCGGTTCCCCTGTGTGACATTCCCGACTAGACTAATCGGGTAAGAACAAAGCCGCCGCCGGTTCTCGGCGTCGGATGACCCACAGAGGAGATTTGCAACATGAGTACTGTGACCCTGGGCGGCAACCCGATCGAAGTGGCCGGCAAGTTCCCGCAAAAGGGCGATACCGCCCCGCCGCTGTCGCTGGTCGCGGGTGACCTGAAGGACGTGACGCTCGCCGACTACGCCGGCAAGCGCAAGGTCCTGAACATCGTCCCGAGCCTCGACACTCCGACCTGCGCGACCTCGACGCGCAAATTCAACGCCGAGGCAAGCAAGCTCGACGATACCGTCGTGCTAGTGATCTCGGCCGACCTGCCCTTCGCGGCGAAGCGCTTCTGCGTGGCCGAGGGGCTCGAGAACGTCGTGCCGCTGTCGACGATGCGTGGCCGCAATTTCATGCGCGACTATGGCGTTGAGATCGCTTCCGGACCGCTTGCGGGCGTGACCGCGCGCGCGGTCGTCGTGCTCGACGCGGACAACCGTGTGATCCACTCCCAGCTCGTCGGCGAGATCAAGGAAGAGCCGGATTACGGCGCCGCGCTGGCCGCGCTGAAGTAAGTCCGCGGACGCTGTCGCCGGCCGGCGGCACGGACGCGCCCGTTCGCGAGCGGGTTTCCGTTATGATACGCACGTAGACTTGGATGTCTCTCCGGGTCTGCGTGCGCTGCCCGTGGACATGCCGCGGGCCTTTCCAACGTCCATCGTCTGTCGCGGCCCGATGTCGGATTCCCTACCTGTCGTCAATGTCGATCAGTTGCAGGTGGGAATGTTCGTGTCGTTGGACATGCCGTGGATGGACCATCCCTTCCTGGTCAATTCCTTCCGCATCACGAGCGAGAAGCAGCTGCGGACCCTGCGCGAGCTCGGGCTGGGCCAGATCGCCTATGATCCGGCGCGCTCGGACGCCGAGCCGCTGCCGGCGGACCCGGAACACCCTGCGCCGCCCCCGCCACCGCTCGAACCGGAAGATCGTGAGCAGATCGAGGCCAAGCGGCAGCGTGCCGAGCGCATGCGCATGCATCGCGAAACCATCGATAGCTGCGAGAAGGCTTACGGAGAGTGCGTCGGCTCGACGAAGAATCTGATCGGCGACATTCTGCGCGATCCGGGAGGTGCGACGGCGCAGGCCGGCGCGATGGTCGCGACGCTGGCATCAACCTTCCTCTGCGACGAGGGGGCGACGGTGATGCTGGTGGCGTCGAGGAAGCGCGACGACGCGAACCACCAGCACATGCTCAACGTCATGATCCTGACGATGATTCTGGCGAAGGGCATGGGGCTGAATCGCGAGGTGTTCGAGGCGGCCGGCATGGGGGCGCTGCTGCACGACATCGGCACGACCCGGATCAGCCCCGTCGTGTTGCGGAGCAAGCGGCGCAACAAGCCCGAGGAGACGCTGTACCGGCTGCACGGCGAGTATGGGCTGCAGCTCGTCGGCGAGCATGTCACGCCACCGGTGCGTGCGATCATCCGCGAGCATCACGAATGCATCGACGGCAGCGGTTTTCCGGCCGGGCGCCAGGGCAAGCAGATCAATCCGCTGGCACGCATGGTCGCGATCGCCAACCGCTACGACAACCTGTGCAATCCGCACCACCTGCACGACGCGCTGACGCCCGCCGAGGCGCTGTCGCAGATGTATGCGCGGGAGTCGGCGCGTTTCGACGGTTACATGCTGGCGGCGTTCATCAAGGAGTTGGGCGTTTATCCGCCGGGGTCCTTCGTGCGCCTGTCGACGGGCTCGCTTGCGATCGTGATCGCGGTGACGCCGGGTAATACGCTGAAGCCCACGGTGCTGGTCTACGAGCCGGGTGTGCCGCGCCGCGATGCGCTGGTGCTGAGCCTGGCGGAGGCCGAGGGGGTCACGATCGACGAGGTGCTGAAGCCTTCCGCGCTGCCGCGGCCGGTCGTCGAGTATCTCAATCCGCGTATGAATCTCGCGTATTTCGCGCGTCAGGCGGCCGGCTAGGCGCCGTGCCGTTCGCGGCTTCGTCCGGGACGTCGGCGTCCGACCACGCGACCAGCATTTCGGTCTCGACCTCATCGCCGCGGTCCGTGTAGCGCGGCGAGAAGTGGAAGGGGACGACCGAGCCGGCGCCGACGCGGCGCGCGATGAGACCGGCCTGACGGGCGGTCAGGTGGTTCTTCTTCAGGCCGTGTTCCCGATCTTCGTCGAGGAAGACGCTTTCGATGAAGAGCCGATCGACTCCGGCGAGTAATTGTTCGAGCGTCGCGACGTTGGCTTCGGTGTAGCGCAGGTCGGTGACGTAGCCGACGCGCTGGCCGGGCGTGACGTCGAGGATGAGGTCGCGCAGTTCGCCGATCGTTCGCGTGATCGTGTGTTCGCCGTGGCGGTCGCGCCATTCGACGGCGAGCGGGGTCTCGTCGTCGGCGCCGGTGAGCACCGCATGCTTGAGCGTGCGTAGCCACTGACCGGTGCCGAGGCCTTCGGCGACGAGCCGATCCTTGTCGATATTGACCCGCGCCTTTTCCTCGATCGCGTAGGCGAGGCAGGGAATGCCGTGGTCGACGAGGCGTGCGCGGACGCGGAAGGTCGCTTCCTCGTGGATCACGTCGCCGCTGTGCGGCAGCACCGCGCAGGGTTCGCGTTCGAAGCCGTGGCGGCTGGAGAAACGCGCGCAGGGGATGTCGGCGTCGGCGGCGAATTCGCGTGCCTCGATGATGAGTTCGTCGTAGCGGTGGGCGACGTTCCAGGTGTAGGCGCGCAGCTTGTGTTCGACCTGGTCGAGGAAGCCGGGGCCGCCGAAGACGACGATGTTCGCCTTTCTTCCGAGGATGATGCGCAGCAGCTGGTCGAAGCCGCCGAAGTGGTCCATGTGCGCGTGCGTGACGAAAACGTGCGACAGGCGCAGCAGCTCGCGCGGCATCAGGCGGCCGAGGTCGCCGAGATCGAAGAGCAGCGCGCGGCGCTCGTCGCAGAAGTCGACGAAGAGCCCGGGGTCGCCGAAGGCGTCGTTGACGAGCCGGGGGATGAAAAGGCTGGGCATGGCCGTAAATCGAGAGGGAAACGGGGAAACGACCTTCGGTTGGACCGGTCGGCGCCGGGGGTGTTCAGCCGGCGGCGGACAGCGTGGCGCGTCAGCGCTGGCCCGGGAGTGCGACGCGGCGCGAGACCGAGCTCAAATCGCCTTCGCGCGAGGGGGTGCCGGTCGCGCCCCGCGCCTCCTGCAGGAAGCGGCCTTCGGCCGGGAAGTCGTAGCTGCGGTCGATGACGTCCAGGGTGAGCGGGGCCGTGCCGCTGATGAGGTCGAGCGCGATGCCCGCGGGGGGAAGGCCCTTGAACGTGACGCTGTGCGTGCCGTCGGGCTCGCGGTGCAGGGGAAGGGGTTGAACGCCGTCTTCGGCCTGCAGCGAGCGGATCGTCGCGTCGGCCGGAAAGCGTAGCTGGATTTCCGCCGCGCCCCGGACGGAGCGGAGGTGGAGACGGTAGCGGATGCCTTCCGGTGTCGGGTCGGTGGCGAGGATCTGGAGTTCCGGGCCGGCGAGTGCCGAGTAAGGGGCTACTGCGGCGTAGACCTGTCGCCTGCTTCCCGCGGCTTCTTCGCGCGCAGCGAGTGGTGCCGCCATCGCGAGTGCCGGAGGCAGACGTCCGCTGTCCGGCTTGGCGATCCACTCGGCCTGCGCCGCATCGCCGTCGCGGTGGTATTCGAGGTTGATCCGCTGCGGCAGCTCCGCGGAGTACGGGAGCAGCAGCGCCGTTGCGGCGAGGCCGCCGAGGACGATGCACAGGCCGGCGACGAACAGCTTTCGGCGGACCGCGCGATTGGTGGTGACGAGCAGCGGGGCGAGGGCCTGGGTCGCGAGCAGCAGCGCCGCGGTCGTGATCGGCCAGGCGGGGGCACCGAGTGCGTCGTACAGGACATACACGAGCGGCAGGACGACCGCGCAGGCTGCGATCGCCGGGAGCGCGACGGCGGCGCTCCATATGATTCCGGGCCCGACTGCCGACATGGCGACGATGGCGAGCACCGCGGCGACGCCTGGAACGAGGAAGAGAAAGCTCGCGCCCGGCAGGACGATCGCGACGGCCACGCCGAGTGCGGCGACGACGAGCGCGTGACCGAGCATCGCGCCGCGGATGCCGGGGCGTTCGCCGAGAAGGGCTGCGATGCCGGCCGCGGCGGTGAAGGCGAGAGCGGCGAAGGCGGCGGTCGCGGGCTTCGGGTGCGCGATCCACGGCGCGCCGGGCGGGGCGGGCACGATGCCGGCGGCACGCAGCGCGAGGAAGAGGCCTGCGGCCGCGAGCGTGCCGCCGACGAGCGCGGCAGCCGATCCCGCGATGCCCCACGCGAGTTCGCGCCCTCCGGTGCGCCGGGTGCGCAGCAGGGCGACGCCGGCCGCGGCCAGCGACGCGAGCGGCAGGGCCGCGCTCGCGGGCCACTGCGCGAGGCCGAAGCGGAAGACGTCGAAATACACGGCATCTTCCGCTGCGGCTTCGGCAAAGGGCGCGTCGGCGAGCGAACGCAGCGTGCGCAGCGCGTTGTCGCCCTGGTGCTGCAGGCTGCGCGGATCGAGGTGCGCGAGGCCGTCGCCGGGCGTGTGGTAACGGCCGACGTCGCCGAGGAAGGCGAAGTTGTAGCCCTGATAGCCCGCCGCCTTGAACACGGTGAAGTCGGTGTCGTTCGGGAGCTGTTTGTAGACCGCGTAGTAGAGCGAGTTCGTCAGTGGGGCGGGGATCGCGTCGCCGTAGCGCTGCATCAGCCAGCGGTTGGCGGCTCCGGTCTCGAACATGAAGCTCGGGCCGGACGTGCCGCGCGCCTCCAGGTTCACCGCGGCCTTCACCTGGGCGGCCCAGGGGTGGCGGTCGACGAAGAGGCGCGCGCCGAGCAGTCCCGCCTCTTCGCCGTCGTCGATGAGCAGGATCACGTCATGGTGTGGTGGCGGCCCGTGTTTGAGCGCGCGGGCGATTTCGAGGATGGCCGCGACCCCGGCTGCGTCATCGGAGGCCCCGGGGCCGGCGGGCACGGAGTCATAGTGGGCGGCGATCAGGACGGCGCCGTCGCGCCCGCCGTTGCTGCCTGGCAGGCGGGCGAGGAGGTTGACGGGCATCCCGCACCAGGCGGTCGGGGCGTAGCAGGTGAGCCCGGCGTGGGTGCGGACTTCGTAGCCGAGCGCCGACAGCCGCTCGATGATGCGGGCGCGCATCGCGCCGTTGGCGGGACTGCCCAGGGGGTGAGGTGGGGGATGCGGGACGCCGTCGCCGAGGATCGCGGCCAGTTCGGCCTGCGCGCGTGTCGCCGAGAAGACCTCGGGCGGGGCGTCGGCGGCAAGTGGGGTCGGCGGCGTGTAGCGCAGCGCGGTGAGTGCGAGAAGCGCCGCGAGGAAGGTGAGGGTCGCGATCAGGGCGCGGGTGCCGGGCGTCGCCGTGCCGGCGCTCCGTTCAGGCATGGATGAAGGTCGCAAGGTAGTCGAAGAACACGCAATAGGCGGCGATCGGCAGCGGCAGGCCGAGCAGCGTGCCCGCCATGTAGGTGCCGAAGCCGACGCCGGACAGCGCGAGCGCGTAGTTCAGCGCCGGCAGGGTCTGGAACAGCGTGCGCAGCAGCACGATGCTGCGGATCGGGTGGGCGTGCAGTTCGCCAAGCAGGCGGGTCGCGATGCGGCCTTTCAGCCGGCGCAGCGCATCGCCACCCATCCAGCGGATCGTGAAGAAGGTGAAGGCGCAGGAGACGTTCGCGGCGAGGTAGGTCGCGATGCCGCCCCAGCCGCGGCCGAGGGCGAGCACGGCCGCGGCGAGGAAGATCCAGCCGGGGATCTGGATCAGGTTGCCGAGGACGAAGAGCAGCGTGAAGATCGCGAGGCCCCCGGCGAGGTGCTCGTCGAGGCGTTGCCGCAGGAAGGCGAGGCTGAAGTGGCTGCGCAGGCCGGAGAGTTCGGCCGCGGCGAAGAGTGCGACGAGGAAGAGGATGACTGCGATCAGGCGGCCGTGGCGCCCGATCCTTGCCGTCTCCCTCGTCTCCCTCGTCTGCCCGTCCATGACGGCGCGCCTGCGCTATCCGATTGCCTCGAGCGCCTTTTCGAGCGAGGCGACGCTGCGCGCGACCTCGTGCAGCTTGTCGAGGCCGAAGAGGCCGATGCGGAAGCTGCGGAAGTCCGGCCCTTCGTCGCACTGCAGCGGCACGCCGGCGGCGGTCTGCAGGCCCTGGGCGATGAACTTCTTCGCGGACTGGATCTCGGGGTCGTCGGTGTAGCAGACGACGACGCCCGGCGCCTCGAAACCGGGTGCCGCGACGCTGCGAAAGCCCCGTGCGGCGAGCAGGGCGCGGACGCGGGCGCCGAGCTCCTGCTGTTCGGCGCGGACTTTCTCGAAGCCGTAGGCCTCGGTCTCGAGCATCACGTCGCGCGTGTGCGCGAGCGCATCGGTGGGCATCGTGGCGTGGTAGGCGTGGCCGCCCTTCTCGTAGGCTTCCATGATCTGCAGCCACTTCTTCAGATCGCAGGCGAAGCTCGTGCTGGTCGTCGCGTCGATGCGGGCACGGGCGCGTTCGCCGAGCATCACCATCGCGCAGCAGGGCGAGCCGCTCCAGCCTTTTTGCGGGGCGCTGATCAGGATGTCGACGTTGTTCGCGCGCATGTCGACCCAGATCGTGCCGGAGGCGATGCAGTCGAGCACGAAGAGGCCGCCGGCTTCGCGCACGGCCTCGCCGACGGCGCACAAGTAGCCGTCGGGCAGGATCATGCCGGAGGCGGTCTCGACGTGCGGCGCGAAGACGAGGTCGGGCTTCTGTTCGCGGATCGTTGCAACGACCTCTTCGATCGGTGCCGGTGCGAAAGGCTGCTGCGGGCCGGGGGCGACCGGGCGGGCCTTGAGCACGCTCGCTTCGGACGGGATGTTCCCCATCTCGAAGATCTGCGTCCAGCGGTAGCTGAACCAGCCGTTGCGGATCACGAGGCATTTGCGGCCGGTCGCGAACTGGCGCGCGACGGCTTCCATGCCGAAGGTGCCGCTGCCGGGCACGATCGCGACGGCATCGGCGTGGTAGACCTTGCGCAGGATTCGGGAGATGTCGCGCATCACGCCCTGGAAGCGCTGCGACATGTGGTTGAGGGCGCGGTCGGTGTAGACGACGGAATATTCGAGCAGGCCGTCGGGATCGGGTGTCGGCAACAGACTAGGCACGGTGGGGGCTCCGGCAAAATGAAACCAACAGGGGGTAAGCAGCTGGGGCAGCTTAGCATGCCCGCATGTCATGGCGGGCAGGGACGTTGTTGCAGAAAGCGTTCGCATTCGGCGTCGCTGAAGCTGCGCGTCATGCGGGCGCGCAGTTGCGCCTCGAGCGCGGCGGCATCGAGCGGGTAGCGGTGGATGCGCTTGTCGCCGCCGGCGGTCGCGAGGACGCGGCCGTCGGGGCTGAAGGCGATGTCGTTCACCTGCGCACTCTGCATCGGCAGCGCGAAGAGTTCGGTGCCGCTTGCGACATCCCATAAACGCGCGGTCTTGTCCCAACTCGCGCTCGCGAGCTGGCGGCCGTCGGGGCTGAAGGCGACGGCGCTGACGGCTCCGCCGTGTCCCGCCAGGCTGCGCAGCGGCTTGCCGTTGCCGACCTCCCACAGGCGGATCGTGCGATCGGCGCCTGCGCCGGCGAGGAGGCGGCCGTCGGGGCTGAAGGCGATGTCGTGGATCTCGGCGCCCTGCTCCTGCAGCCGCCGCGCGAGCTTGCCGCGTTTCGCGTCCCACAGGCTGACGCTGCCGTCGCTGCTCGCGGTGACGATGTTGCTGCCGTCGCGGCTGAAGAGCGCGCGGTTGATCGGCGCGCCCTTTTCCCGCAGTCGGGCGATTTCGTGGCCGTTGCGCAGGTCCCACAGGCGCGCGGTGCCGTCGCGGCCGGCGGTCAGGAGCTGGGTGCCGTCGGGGCTGAAGACGGCACTTTGCACGCGCCCGCTGTGGCCGCGCAAGGTCTGCAGCACGGCGCCGTTCGTCGCGTCCCAGACCATCGCGGTGCCGTCGAAGCCGGCGGTGGCGAGGCGGCTGCCGTCGGCATTCCAGGCGACGCGGAAGACGGTGTTGCCGTGGCCGGCGAGGCGCAGCTGCGTCTTGCCGCTGGCGGTGTCCCAGACCTTCGTGAGGGTATCGAGCGAGGCGCTCGCGAGGCGTTTGCCGTCGGGGCTGAAGGCGAGGCCGTAGATCGCGCCGGCGTGACCGAAAGCGACGTCCCATAGGCGCACGGTGCCGTCCCAGCTCGCGGTCGCGAGCCTTGCGCCGTCGGGAGCGAAGGCGAGGCCGTGGACGTAGTCGCCGTGGCCGGTGAGCGTCATCAGCGGCTCGCATTCGACGCCTGGGCGCGTGCAGCCGGCGAGGTCCCATAGGCGCGCGCTGCCGTCGAAGCCGCCGGTCGCGAGATGGCTGCCGTCGGGGCTGAAGGCCAGCGCGTACACGGTGTCGGCCTGCGCGGGCAGTTCGGCGATGAGTTTGCCGCCCGCGACGTCCCACAGCATCGCGCTGCGGTCCTGGCTGGCGGTCGCGAGCTGGCGGCCGTCCGGGCTGAAGGCGAGGCCGTAGACCTTGTCGGTGTGGCCGGTCAGCACGTGCAGCGTGTCGCCGCTCAGGCGGTGCCAGATGCGCACCGAGGGCTCCCAGCCGGCGGTCGCGATGTAGCGGCCGTCGGGGCTGAAGGCGACGGCGCGCACTTCCGCGCGGTGGCCGGAGAGGTTCATCAGCAGCGAGCCGGTCGCGACGTCCCACAGGCGCACGACGGGGTTCTGGCCGACGGTCGCGAGCACTTCGCCGTCGGGGCTGAAGGCGAGGCCGCGCAGCTTCCACGCCTGGCGCGGCAGCTCGCGCACGCGCGCGCCGTCGGCGGCGTTCCACAGGATCGTGCGGCCGTCGTAGCCGACCGACGCGAGGAGCTTGCCGTCCGGGCTGAAGGCGAGGTCGCGGGCTTCGTCCTCGTGGCCGCGCAGCACGGCGATCTCGCGGCCGCTCGCGGCATCCCACAGCCGGATCGCGCCATCCTGGCTGGCGGCGGCGAGGTGTTTGCCGTCGGCGCTGTAGGCGACCGCCTGCATGCGCTGCCCGTCGCCGCGCAGGGTCATCACGCTGCGCGAGGCGTCGATCGCGCGCCGCGCGGCGTCCTCGGCCTGGGCGCGGACAAAAGGCTCGGCCTCGCGCGTGCGGCGCAGCGCCTCGAGGGCGGCGTGGGTGCTGATCTCGGGGTCGATGTCGAGCTGGCGCAAGGCGGTGGCGACGAGCTGCACCGACAGCGCGAGCTCGGCCTTGAGGCGCCGCTGGGTGTCGGCGACTTGCTGCGCGACCGCCGCCATGACCGCGGCGATCGCGGCGACCACGGTCGCAACGCCGAGCCCGATCGCGAGCCGTCGCATCCGCTTCGCGATCGCCGCCTGCTCCTCGGCGCGGGCGCGGGCGGCGGCGAGTTCGCGTTCGCGTTCGGCCTCGCGCTGTGCTTCGAGATGGCGCCGTCGCCAGTCGAGGATCGCCGGCGCGAGCACGTCGTGGAAGATCTCGTACTGGTCGCCACCCGCATCGCCCGGTGCCGCGCCAATATGCGTCAGCACGCGCGCGTCGCACAGCCGGCGCGCCACGGGCTCGACGCGCCCGGCCTGCTCGCCGGCCCAGTCCTGCAGATCCACGAGGCGGCACGCGATCTTCGCCCCCGAGGGTGTCACCAGGCGGTCGAAGAATTGCGCGCAGAGCTGCCGGTCCTCGGGCGTGAGGCTGTCCATGACTTCGGCGAGATGCTTCTGCGCGACCTGGCGCGCGCCACCCAGCGCGATGAAGGTGTCGAGGTGCAGCACCTGCGAGCCGACGCGCATCTCCTCCTGCCAGATCCGCGTCATCACGAGCTGCAGGATCGCCGCGCGGATACCCTGGCCGCCCGCTCCCTCGTCCTCGCCGCCGACCTCGTCGATCACGCGTGCGACGAGCGCGTCCTCGATGCCGACCGGTGGCGCCCCGCTGTCTTCGTTGAAGACTTCGAGCGGGCGCCGGATCGCGTCCTCAGCGGCCTGCGCGTCGAGATGATCGAGGCGGATCGTATTCGCGAGCAGGTTCGGGATGCGCAGCCGAAAACGGTCGAGCCGCGACAGGCTGTCCTCGCGTAGCGACAGGAGCACGCCGACGTCCAGGCCCGGATGGTTGATCGCGACCGCGAACTCGGCTTCGAAGGCGTCACCGGCGGCCGTGTCGGGGTGGTAGAGGAAGTATTCCTCGAACTGGTCGAGGATCAGCAGCACGCTGCCGCGGATCGCCTGCGACAGCGCCGTGACGAGGTCGTCGAGCGAGTCCTCGTCCGATGATGCCGCGCGCCGGGCGGGGAGGGCCTCGCGCAGCCGGGCCTTCAGCGCATCCAGAAAATCCGCGCGATGCCATTCGCGGAACACGACGACCGCGGTGCGGGGCCGTGCCTTGAGCGCCGGCACGACGCCCGCGAGCAGCAGCGAGCTCTTGCCGACGCCGCTCGCGCCGTAGAACACCGTCAGCGGCGCGGCGAAGACGTTCGACGCGACCACCCGCTCGTCGCGCTCGCGGCCGAAGAAGTACGCGCGGTCGGCCTCGGTGTACGGCCGCAGGCCGACGTAGGGGCAGGCGTCGCCGACCGCCGCCTCGGTCACGCGCGCCCTCCTTCAGCCGCGGCGTGCAGCTTGTCGATGAACTCGTCGATGTCGACGTCGAAGATACTCACCCCCCGCGCTTCCCACAGCCGGCGCTCGAATTCCGACGGGTTGCGCTGGATCGCCCACGAACGCGGCAGCTCGTCGTCGTCCGGCCCGTCGCCTTGCGCCTCGGTGCGCATCGCCTGCTCGCGGCCGAGATTCTTCAGCACGACGCGCAAGTTCCAGTCCCGCAGGCTATAGCCGAGGAAGAGGAAGCTCTTGTCGCGGAAGTCTGCGCTGAAGAGCGAGGGGACGGCCGTGTGCGTCGTCATGCGCGACAGGAAGTCGATGTAGTCGTCCTCGGTGATGACGAAGTTGTCCCAGCGCGCACTGTCGCGGCAGACCGAGCCGTGCATCTTGTAGATGACCGTCGTGCGCGCGAGGTCGATGTCCTGTTCGAGCCGGTTCGGCTCGCGGAACTGCGGCTCGGCCGCGCCGTGCGGCCACCACAGCACGGCGTTGGCGTAGTCGCGCCGGTCGGCCGGATGGATCACGAGGTCGTAGGGCCGGCCGGCGGCGAGGAAGGCCTGTTCGAGCAGCGTGTCGTAGTTCGTCACGACGAACACCAGCGGCATGTCGATCGACGCGAGGAAGTGGTGCAGCGCGCTGCAGGGGTAGTCGCCGACGAGAAGCTCCCGCAGCCGCTCGCGCAGCACGCGCCGCCCGTTCATGTCGCAGTAGTAGGACGAGACGGTCGCCAGATCGTCGACATCGTTCGGCCGCGTGAAGGGGAAGGAGGTCTCTTCGGCCAGCAGCCGCGACAGCTCCGCGCCGCTGGGCAGGCTCGCGGGCTTGTCGGGGTCCCAGCACGCACCCGCCGGGCGGGCTGCCAAGGATGCGCCGGCCCCCAGGAAGGGCACGACGCGGCCGCGCTTGAGCCGGTTCCAGATGACGCCGTAAGGGGGTTCCGCCACTGTCGCCTCCTCCCTGCTGCTGAACTATAGTTTAAGCAGGTTCGTGGTCGAAGGAGCGCATTGATGCGAGCAACGACATTCGCGATGCTGCTGTCCCTGTCGTGTGCGATATCCGCGTGGGCCCAGCCCATCCCGCCGGGTTCGAGCACGTCGCCCGCGGACGCGTCGGCACCGACGCCGCAGAAGAAGAAGGATCAGCCGCCGCCGAAGGACGATTCCGGCGGCCTCTGGAGTTGGACGCGTGGCGGGCGCGACAGCAACGCCGGCAAGGTCGAGATGCCCGACCGTGTCGATCGCCCGCTGCGCCCCGAGCGCCCTGAGCGACCCGATCGCGCAGGCGGGGGATGCTGCCAGTAGATGGCCATGGATGCCGTCTCGCCCCGGCCGCTGCGGCCGATCTCTCAAGATTGCTTACAAATCGCAGGTTCCGAGCCGACTCCGTCACGGTGCCGGAGCGGCTTTCGTCCTAAGTTAGAACATGTTTGTGTATCGCGTCCGCGCAATGCCGGCGCCGATTGCGGGTCAACCCGCATGGACCCTCGCTGCCTCATTGCCGCAGGATGGCAATCCCGACGGACACGGACTGCGCCCGAGTTTCCGGGTGGCGAAGCCTTGCCTGTCATCCCCAACCAACGTGATTGGAGACCGTCCATGCGCAAGTCCCTCACTCGCCTCGCCCTGTGTGTGTCCGTCCTCGGCCTCGCGCTTCCCGCGCAGGCGCAATTGACCGGCACCTTGCAGAAGATCAAGGAGTCGGGCTCCATCACCATCGGCCATCGTGAGTCCTCGGTGCCCTTCTCCTACCTCGACGCCGAGCAGAAGCCCGTCGGCTATGCGGTGGACCTGTGCGCGAAGGTCGTCGACGCGGTCAAGAACGAACTGAAGATGCCGAACCTGAAGGTCAACTACCAGGCCGTGACCTCGCAGAACCGCATCCCGCTGATGCAGAACGGCACGATCGACATGGAATGCGGCTCGACGACCAACAGCGTCGCGCGCCAGCAGCAGGTCGGCTTCTCCGTCGCCTACTTCATCACCAGCGTGCGCATGGCGGTGCGCAAGGATTCGGGCATCAAGGACATCGGCGACCTCAACGGCAAGGCGGTGGTCACGACCACCGGGACGACCTCCGACCAGCTCATCAAGCAGAACGAGAAGGGCAAGTCGATCGACGCGAAGAACATCTACGGCAAGGACCACGCCGACTCCTTCCTGATGGTCGAGAGCGGGCGTGCGGCAGCTTTCGTGATGGACGACATCCTGCTCGCCGGCCTGATCGCGAGCTCGAAGAACCCCGCCAACTTCGCGATCGTCGGTCCGTCGCTGCGCGACGAGCCTTACGCGGTGATGATGCGCAAGGACGACGCGCCCTTCAAGGCGCTCGTCGACAAGACGCTCGTCGGCCTGATGAAGTCGGGCGAAGCCGAGAAGCTCTACAACAAGTGGTTCATGAGCCCGGTCCCGCCGCGCAACGTAAACCTCAACTTCCCGATGAGCCCGGCCGTCAAGGCGGCGTTCCAGAACCCGACCGACAAGGGCGTCGAGTAAGCTTTGCGGAAGCCGCGCCGCTCCGGTGTCGGGGCGGCGCGCACGGGCAGTCGTAGTCGTCGCTCTGTCGGGGGTGCCATGAACTACCATTGGGACTGGCTGTTCTTCTTCAACGAGACCGACGACGGTCTCAAGTACTACGACTGGATCCTGTCCGGCCTCGGCTGGACGACCTTCGTGTCGCTGTCGGCCCTCGCGCTGGCGCTCGTTCTCGGCTCGGTGATCGGCGTCATGCGCACGACGCCCAACCGCTGGCTCGTCCGCATCGGCGACATCTACGTCGATTTCTACCGCAACATCCCGCTGATCGTTCAGCTCTTCATATGGTTTTTCGTGGTGCCGGAACTGGTGCCCGAGAAGCTCGGCCTGTGGATGAAGCAGGACCTGCCGGAATACGTCACGGCGATCGCCGGGCTGGGCGTCTACACCGCGGCGCGCATCGCCGAGCAGGTCAAGGCCGGCATCAACGCGCTGTCGCGCGGCCAGCGCTTCGCCGGCCTCGCGCTCGGCTTCACCGAGTGGCAGACCTACCGCTACGTACGCCTGCCGATGGCCTACCGCATCGTGCTGCCGGCGATGACGTCGGAGGCGATGAACATCTTCAAGAACTCCGCCGTGACCTACTCGGTCGGCATCCTCGAACTCTACTTCCAGTACAAGCAGATCATCGAGAAGACCTCGCAGGTGCTCGAGATCACGATCGTCGTGACGCTCGCCTATTTCACGCTGGCCTTCGTGATGAACCGGCTCCTCGCTTTCGTCGAGGCCCGCACCCGCGTGCCCGGCCTGATCGTCGGCAAGGGAGGGAAGTGATCATGAGCGAATTCGATCTCTCCGTCATTGCCGCGAACTGGCGCTTCCTCGCCGAAGGCCTGCGCTACACGGTGCAGGTGACGCTGACCGCGATGGCGGGGGGCATCCTGATCGGGACGCTGCTCGCGCTGATGCGCCTCGGTTCGATCACGCCACTGCGCTGGTTCGCGACCGGCTACGTCAATGTCTTCCGCAGCGTGCCGCTGGTGCAGGTGATCCTCGCCTTTTACCTGATCCTCCCGCTCGTGCTGCAGATGTTCACCGGCCGCCTGGAGCCGATCGGCGCCGCGAACTCGGCCTACTTCACCTTCACGATCTTCGAGGCCGCGTACTACTCCGAGATCATGCGCTCGGGCATCCAGTCGGTGCCCCGCGGGCAGGTCGGCGCAGGCTACGCGCTGGGCCTCACCTACGGCCAGACGATGCGCTACGTCGTACTTCCGCAAGCCTTCCGCAACATGGTGCCGGTGCTGCTGACGCAGACCATCATCCTGTTCCAGGACATCTCGCTGGTGTATGCGATCGGCGCGACCGACTTCTTCGGCGCCGCCGACAAGATCACGCAGCGCGACCTGCGCCCGGTCGAGATGTACACGACGGTTGCGGTCGTCTATTTCGTCATCTGCTTCACCCTGTCGCGCCTCGTGAAGAAGCTGCAATCCCGCATCGCCATCATCCGTTAAGCATCGGAGCCCGCAACGATGATCGAGATCAAGAACGTTTCCAAGTGGTACGGCAGCTTCCAGGTGCTGACCGACTGCACGACCCAGGTCAGCAAGAGCGAGGTCGTCGTCGTGTGCGGGCCGTCGGGCTCGGGCAAATCGACGCTGATCAAGTGCGTCAATGCGCTCGAACCCTTCCAGAAGGGCAGCATCGTCGTCAACGGCATTGCCGTCGAAAATCCGAAGACGGATCTGCCCAAGCTGCGCGCCAAGGTGGGCATGGTGTTCCAGAATTTCGAGCTCTTTCCCCACATGACGATCACCGACAACCTCGCGATCGCGCAGATCAAGGTGCTCGGCCGCGGGCGCGAGGAGGCGGTCGACAAGGGCCTGAAGTTGCTCGACCGCGTCGGCCTCAAGAGCCAGGCGGCGAAGTTTCCCGGCCAACTCTCGGGGGGGCAGCAGCAGCGCGTCGCGATCGCGCGGGCGCTCGCGATGGACCCGATCTGCATGCTGTTCGACGAGCCGACGTCCGCCTTGGACCCCGAGATGATCAACGAGGTGCTCGACGTGATGGTGGGCCTCGCGCAGGAAGGCATGACGATGATGTGCGTCACGCACGAGATGGGTTTTGCGCGCAAAGTCGCCAACCGCGTGATCTTCATGGACCGCGGCGCGATCGTCGAAGATGCCGCAAAGGATGACTTTTTCGGCCAGCCGCGCTCCGAGCGCGCCCAGGCCTTCCTCGCGAAGATTCTTGCCCACTGATCTGCGGCTGTCTGACTGATTTAACGATTTTTAGCCGCAGTCCACTCCGACGGCGTCTATCTTGGGCAGCACATCCTCGAGCCTCTCCGTGAGCGCCTGAATACCGGTTTCCGGGGGATGCGGAGAGCATCGAACCGACTTACACTCGCAGCATGAAGGCGGCCAGCCGGGTCGCCCGCGATGACGCGCTGAGGTCGGCGATGCTCAAGGCGCTGGTGTTGTTGCTCGTGCTTGCGGGGCTTGTCCGCGCGCTCGCCGCCTGGGGTGGGGCGAGGTGGTGGACGGCGACGCGCGGCCTCGAAGCCCGCCTCGACGCGGTCGGCGCGGCGCCTGCCACCCCCGCGCGAGCGGACCTCGGCGAACTTGCAACGCTTCCCGCTCCGGTGCAACGCTACCTTCGGGCAGCGATGCGCGACGGCGAACCGATCGTCGCCGCCGCCTGGCTGGAGCAGGCCGGCACCTTCAATCTCGCCGACGACGGCAACCGCTGGAAGACCTTCACCGCCGTCGAACGTATCGTCACGCGACGGCCGGGTTTCATCTGGAATGCATGCATCGCGATGCTGCCCGGGCTGGGCGTGCGCGTGCACGACGCCTACATCGGCGGCGCGGGCCTGCTGCGGGCGGATCTGCTCGGACTCGTCCCGCTCGCCGGCCAGTCCGGCACGCCCGGACTGGCGCAGGGCGAGCTGATGCGCTTTCTCGCTGAGGCCGCGTGGTACCCGACGGCCCTGCTGCCGGGGCAAGGGGTGCGCTGGGAGGCGGTCGACGACAACTCGGCGCGCGCCACGCTGCAGGATGGCAATACCGAGGTGTCGCTGCTCTTCCGCTTCGACGGCGAGGATCTGATCGAAAGCGTCAGCGCCGAGGCGCGCGACCGTCTGGTCGACGGTGCCGTCGTGCCGATGGCCTGGGAAGGGCGCTGGCGCGACTACCAGTGGCGCGACGGCCTGCGCATCCCGCTCGAAGGCGAAGTCGCGTGGGTGTTGCCCGACGGCCCGCGGCCCTACTGGCGCGGGCGCGTCATGGCGGTACGTTACGACCGGGCGGCGTGCCCGTCCGGCCTCATGCCTTCTTCAGATAGCACGCTTTCAGCATGAAGTTGCCGGCGTCCATCTTGCAGTCGACCTCGTGGTCGCCGCCGACGAGGCGGATGCTCTTGACCTTGGTGCCGACCTTCAGCGTGATCGACGAGCCCTTCACCTTCAGGTCCTTGATCAGCACGACGGAGTCGCCGTTCTGCAGCACGTTGCCGTTGGCGTCCTTGACGACCGCTTCGCCGTCGTCGTCGGCGGCAGGCGCCGCGTCCATCGGCCACTCGAAGCCGCAGTCGGCGCAGACGTAGTTGGCGCCGTCAGGGTAGGTGTTTTCGAGGGTGCATTGGGGGCAGGCAGGATTCGACATGAGGGTCACCACGAGGCGCGAGCGCGAAAAAACCGCGAGTATTGGCCACACCGGCGACAATGGCAATCCGCAAGCGCCCGGACCGGGCTTTACCTGATGCCGCCGTTGCAGTCGAATGGCGGCATCGCGAACGCGTCAGGAGGAGCAAAGATGGCGATCGAGCGCAAACCGATCCGGCGCGGCGGCATCCGTTCGGCCGGCTACGACCGGGGCAGCCGCATCCTCGAAGTCGAATTCGACAACGGCAGCATCGTGCAGCATAGCGGCGTCGGCGACGAGATCGCGCGCCGCTTCCTCGCGAGCGGCTCGCCGGCGAGCTATTACCGCGACAACATCGAGGACGAATTCACCGCCAGGCGGATCAAGTGAGCGCCGCCCGGCGCCGTCGTTCATGCGGTCGTGTCGGGCAGGTGCAGGTGGAAGGGGCCGTGCTCGCTGCGGCGTGCGTTGATCAGCACCTCGCTGATCTGGATCACCGGCTTGATGTCCGTGTAGTTGGGGATGTCTTCCATGATCTCTTTCTCGTGCGGCGCGAAAGCGGCGCCGAAGTCTTCGACCGAATTGAAGAAGAGATGGCAGACGGCCGCATAAAGCGGCTCCGAGCCGGGCGCCTCGGCGGAGATGCCGCGGTCGACGGCGATGCCCTGGCAGGCGTCGCCGAGCCTGTCCTTCACCATCGGCATGTGCTCGTTGCAGTAATAGGTGAAGTCGAAGCGGTTGTCCGGGGTGTAGGGATAGTAAACGCTCACCTTGATCACGACGCGGTCCTCCATAATGGTGTCGGCGGATGGCGGGGGCACGACCCCCGTCCTTGCGCAGGGCGCACGTATGCAGCCTCTGCAATGTAGCGCAGCCGATTGCCGACGGCATGAATATTTGCGCGCCCGGCACCGCCGATCCGGTGGGGGCGCTTCGGGAGTGTCATGGAGCTGAAGTGGCTTGAGGATTTTCTGAGTCTCGCCGAAACCGGCAGTTTCTCGCGCTCGGCCGAGCAGCGTCACGTCACCCAGCCCGCGTTCTCGCGCCGCATCCGCGCGTTGGAGAGCTGGCTCGGCGTCGCGCTGATCGACCGCAGCACCTATCCGACGACGCTCACGCCCGCGGGCGAAGCCTTCAAGAGCAGCGCCACCGACCTCGTCGCGCGCGTGCATTCGGCGCGCGCCCAGGCGCGCAGCCAGTTGCCCGACTCGCCGGGCGACCTCGTGTTCGCCGTGCCGCATACGCTCGCCTTCGCCTTCTTTCCGCGCTGGCTGGCGGGCCTGATGGGCGAGTTCGGCGACATCGGCTCGCGTCTGGTGGCCGGCAATGTGCACGACGCGGTGATGACGCTCGTCGAAGGCGGCTGCGATCTGCTGCTGTGCTACCACCATCCGGCCTACCCGGTGTGGCTCGACCCGGCGCGTTTCGAGGGACTCACCCTCGGCGTCGAGTCGGTGCGCCCCTATGCCCCGCGCACGAATCGCGGCACGCCGCGCTGGTCGCTGCCGGGCCGCGCCGACGCGCCGATCCCCTACCTTGGCTACGGCCCCGGCGCCTACCTGCGCCGCATGGTCGATTGCATCCTCGACGCGCAGGACGAGCCGGTGCACCTCGCGCGCCATTACGAGACCGATATGGCCGAAAGCCTCAAGGCAATGATGCTTGCCGGCCATGGCCTTGCCTTCCTGCCGTCGAGCGCGGTCGCGCGCGAACTCGAACGCGGCGAAGTCGTCGTCGCCGGCGACGCACGCTGGTCGCTCGAGATGGAAGTCCGCCTCTACCGCAGCCGCCACGGCGCGAATCGCGAGGCCGAGCGGCTGTGGCAGTACCTCGTCGAGCGCCAGGGTTGAACACCTGCAGGATACGATCTGCGGTTCGGTTTTCAAGGTTATGCGCGCAACGCATAACCTTGTGATGCAACGGCATACGCTCGCTTGGCGACTCGCGCCAGAATGCGCACAGTCCGCTATCGAGCACCCAGATGCTATTCAAACACCATGACGTGCGCATCGCGCACGGGCCGCCCCGCCGCTAAGTCGCATCCTGCGACCCACAACTGATCCCAGAGTTTTTGCAGCAGCTTTCCGGACGGTCCACGAGACCGGCCGCGGGCCCTCACATGCCCGAAATTTCATGACGAAGGCAAGTACCACAAATTCGAACCGGAGGACACACATGACTGGCATGCACACCCCCCTCAACGACACCACCCGCGTCGGCGGCCTGTCCTATCTCAACCCGCTCGCGCCCGAACCCTGGGCGAGCTTCGTCGAGCAGATCGAGCGCGTGCGGCCGCACCTCGGCTCGCTCGAACGCTGGATCGAGACGCTGATCCGCCCGAAGCGCACGCTGATCGTCGATGTCCCGATCGAGCGTGATGACGGCACGGTCGCGCACTTCGAGGGCTATCGGGTGCAGCACAACCTGTCGCGTGGTCCCGGCAAGGGCGGCATTCGTTTCCACCCGGATGTGACGTTGAACGAAGTGATGGCGCTTGCGGGCTGGATGACGATCAAGAACGCCGCGGTGGGCCTGCCCTTCGGCGGTGCCAAGGGAGGGGTGCGCGTCGATCCGACGAGCGTCAGCAAGGGCGAACTGCAGCGCATCACGCGCCGCTTCACGTCCGAGATCGGTGTGATCATCGGGCCGGACCGCGACATCCCGGCGCCCGACGTCGGCACCAACGCGATGACGATGGCCGTGATGATGGACACCTTCTCGATGAACCGCGGCGGCACCGCGACCGGCGTCGTCACCGGCAAGCCGATCGCGCTCGGCGGCTCGCTCGGCCGCCAGGAAGCGACCGGCCGCGGCGTGTTCATCACCGCCCGCGAAGCGGCGCGCCACCAGAAGATCGCGCTCGAAGGCGCACGCGTGGTCGTGCAGGGCTTCGGCAACGTCGGCGGCATCGGTGCGCGCATGTTCCATGACGCCGGCGCGCGCGTGATCGCTGTCTCCGACCACACCGCGATCCTCGTGAACCTCGGCGGGATCGACGTCCCGGCTGCGCTCGCGCACGTCGCTGCGAATGGTGGCCTCGCAGGCTTCCCCGGTGCCGACCGGATCGATGCCGAGGAATTCTGGGCGCTCGAATGCGAGTTTCTGGTGCCCGCAGCACTGGAAGGCCAGATCACCGCCCAGCGTGCCGAACGCATCCGCGCGCGCATCGTCGTCGAAGGCGCGAACGGCCCGACGACCCCGGCCGCCGACGACATCCTGCGCGACCGCGGCGTGCTGGTCGTGCCGGACGTTCTCGCCAACGCCGGCGGCGTGACCGTGTCCTACTTCGAATGGGTGCAGGACTTCTCGAGCTTCTTCTGGACCGAGGACGAGATCAACGCCCGCCTCGAACGCATCATGGTCAGCGCCTTCGACGCGATCTGGCACATCGCGCAGGAAAAGGGCATCTCGCTGCGCACCGCGGCCTTCGTCGTCGCCTGCCACCGCGTGCTCGAAGCGCGTGCCGAGCGCGGGCTGTATCCGTAATCGGAGAGGCCTTGCCGCAGCTTTCGCGCGGATGACAGAAATGTAATCTGCGCGACAGCCCAAAGTCCTCCGGTGCCGCCTATGATGAAATCATCGAAGGCATCGGAGGACGATCATGGACTCGCCGCATCCGCTCATCCACTCGACGCGCGAGGGGACGAAATCTGACCGGATGCCGCCGCGCGCCCGCTGGGTGTTCGGCGCCTTCGTCGCAATCGCCGCCGTGCTGCTCGCCTTCGAGCATCGCGCCCATGTCCTAGGCATCCTGCCCTGGCTCTTCCTGCTGGCCTGTCCGCTGATGCATCTGTTCATGCATCACGGTCACGGCGACCGCCACCGTCACGACGCCCCCCCCGGAGGAGGCCGGAAATGAACTCCGGCGAACCCGCCTACGGCCTGTGGTCGCTGGTCGTGATCAACTCGGCGGTCTTCATCTTTTTCGCCGCGAGCTTCTTCAAGCCGCGCTCGCCGCGCGACTGGCGCACGCTCGGCATGTTCTCGGCCTTCCTCGTCGCGCTGTTCGCCGAGATGTACGGCTTCCCGCTGACGATCTACCTGCTGTCGGGGTGGCTCGGGCAGCATTTCCCCGGCGTCGACTTCCTGTCGCACGACGCGGGCCACCTGCTCGAGACGATGTTCGGCTGGCGTACGAATCCGCATTTCGGCCCCTTCCACGTCCTCTCGACACTGTTCATCGGCGGCGGCTTCTGGCTGCTCGCGTCGGCGTGGCGCGTGCTCTATGCCGCGCAGATCGCCGGACGGCTCGCCACCTCCGGCCCCTACGCACGGTTGCGTCATCCGCAATATGCGGCCTTCGTGCTGATCATGTTCGGCTTTTTGCTGCAGTGGCCGACGCTGGTGACACTGGCGATGTTCCCAGTGCTCGTCGTCGCCTACGTGCGACTGGCCCGGCGCGAAGAGCGCGAAGCGGCTGCCGCCTTCGGCGAAGACTGGTCGAATTACGCGCGAAACACGCCTGCCTTTTTCCCAAGATGGCGTGGATTGCGCGAACCCGTTTCTTTTTCTGGAGACAAATCATGAAAAGCCTTCTGACCGTACTGGCACTCTCCCTCGCTGCAGCGTGGCCCGCGTGGGCCGAGGACGCCCACCATCCCGAAAAGGCCCAAGCCGCGGCGACGGCGTCGGCACCCGAAAAGACGGTGCAGCAGATGCGCGACAACGCCGCGACGATGCAGCAGCAACTCGACGCGCTGGCGGCCGCGAAGACGCCCGAGGAGCGGCAGAAGCTGCTGATGCAACACATGCAGACGATGCGCGAGAACATGATGCTCGGGCAGCGGATGGCTGCCAGCGAGGGCGGGGGCATGGGCTGCGCGATGATGGGCGGCATGGGGATGATGCAGGGCGGGATGATGATGGGGCCGGACGGCGCCGGCGCGTCGGCCGAGGCGATGGCCAATCGCATGCACCAGATGGAAAGGCGCATGGACATGATGCAGATGATGATCGAGCGGATGGGCCGTCCGACCGGGAAGGCGACCGCAAAGTAAGGGCGCCGGCGACATGCCGTCGTCGATGGTATCGGGGCAAACGCGGAGGGACGGATCATGAGTGAGACCGGCCACGCGTCCGCGCATGGACGCCCGGGCCATGATCATGGCCACGAAGAGCACGATCGTCGACCGCCAGCCGGGCCCGCGGCGGAAGCCGCGCCGACCGACCCCGTCTGCGGCATGACGGTGAAGCCCGATTCGCCGCATCACCTGCAGTTCGAAGGGGCCGACTACCGCTTCTGCAGCGCGCATTGCCTCGACAAGTTCCGCGCCGATCCGGCCCGCTACGTCCAGCCCGTCGAGGACGGGGCGCATGCCCAGCCTCAGTCGCAGGCCGCCGCCGGCGACGTCGAATACACTTGCCCGATGCACCCCGAGGTGCGCCAGATCGGCCCCGGCAGCTGCCCGAAGTGCGGCATGGCGCTCGAGCCGGTGATGCCGGAACTCGAGGAGGGCGCCAACCCCGAGCTCGCCGACTTCCGGCGCCGCTTCTGGTGGCCGCTACCGGCGACGATCCTCGTCACCGTGATCGCGATGCTGGGCGGCCTCTTCGACCCGCTGTTGGGGGCCGCGCGACCCTGGATCGAGCTGTTGCTGGCGACGCCCGTCGTGCTGTGGGGCGGCTGGCCCTTCTTCGTGCGCTGGGCGCAGTCGATCGCGAACCGCAGCCCGAACATGTGGACGCTGATCGGCACCGGCGTGATCGCGGCCTACGGCTACAGCCTTGTGGCGACGCTCGCGCCCGGCCTCTTCCCCGAGTCCTTCCGCATGGGCGGTCACGTGGCGGTGTATTTCGAAGCCGCGGCGGTGATCGTATCGCTGACGCTGCTCGGACAGGTGCTGGAGCTGAAGGCACGCGCCGAGACCGGGGCGGCGATCAAGGCGCTGCTGGGGCTTGCGCCGAAGACCGCACGCCGGATCAACGCCGACGGCGGCGAGGAGGACATCCCGTTGACCCACGTGCACATGGGCGACCGCCTGCGCGTGCGCCCCGGCGAGAAGGTGCCGGTCGACGGCATCGTGCTCGAAGGCGCGAGCGCTGTCGACGAGTCGATGCTGACCGGCGAGCCGATGCCGGTATCGAAGACGCCCGGCGACCGGGTGATCGGCGCGACGCTCAACACCAGCGGCGCGCTCGTGATGCAGGCCGAGAAGATCGGTTCGCAGACGGTGCTCGCGCAGATCGTGCAGATGGTCGCGCTGGCGCAGCGCTCGCGCGCGCCGATGCAGCGCATGGCCGACCGCGTCGCCGGTTGGTTCGTCGTCACGGTGGTCGCGATCGCGGCGCTGACCTTCTTCGGCTGGGGCCTCTTCGGGCCCGAGCCCTCATGGGCCTACGGGTTCATCAACGCCGTCGCGGTGCTGATCATCGCCTGCCCGTGTGCGTTGGGCCTTGCAACGCCGATGTCGGTGATGGTCGCGACCGGCCGGGCGGCGAGCGAGGGCGTGCTCTTCCGCGACGCCGCGGCGATCGAGAACCTGCGGCGCGTCGACACGCTGATCGTCGACAAGACCGGCACGCTGACCGAGGGGCGCCCGGTCTTCCATTCGGCGCTCGGCGCGCCGGGCTGGGAAGAGGATCAGGTCCTGCGTGTCGCCGCGAGCCTGGACCAGGGGAGCGAGCATCCGCTCGCGCACGCAATCGTCGCCGAGGCGCGGCGCCGCAATCTCGCGCTGGCGAAGCCGGAACGTTTCGAGTCCTCCTCCGGCATCGGTGTGCGCGGGGTCGTTGAAGGCCGCCCGGTCGTGCTCGGCAACACCGCGCTGATGGACGACGAGGGCGTTGCATGGAAACCGCTCGCCGGCCAGGCCGAAGCGCTGCGGCATGAAGGCGCGAGCGTGATGGTCCTTGCGGTGGATCGCATTCCCGTCGGCCTCGTCGCAGTGGCCGATCCGATCAAGGCGACGACCGCAGACGCCTTGCGGGCGCTGCGCGAGCACGGCATCGCCCGTATCGTGATGGCGACCGGCGACGGCCTGACCACCGCTCGCGCCGTCGGCCGACAGCTCGGCATCGACGAGGTGATGGGCGAGGTCAAGCCGCAGGACAAGGACGCGCTGGTCGCGAAGCTGCAGGGCGAAGGCCATGTCGTCGCGATGGCCGGGGACGGCATCAACGACGCGCCGGCGCTCGCGCGCGCCGATGTCGGCATCGCGATGGGCACTGGCACCGACGTCGCGATGTCGAGCGCCCAGCTCACGCTCGTCAAGGGCGATCTGCGCGGCATCGCCGCCGCGCTGCGCATCTCGGACGACACGGTGCGCAACATGCACCAGAACCTCGCCTTCGCCTTCGCCTACAACGCGCTGGGCGTGCCGCTCGCCGCCGGCCTGCTGTATCCCTTTACCGGCCTGCTGTTGTCGCCGATGGTCGCTGCGCTCGCGATGAGCGCGAGCTCGGTTTCGGTGGTTACCAACGCGTTGCGCCTGAGGCGCGCACGGCTTACGCATTTGTAATGTCTCTGTCATCGTTGGGACAGCGGTCGCGACGCATACTGGGTACAAGTGGAAGACCCGGAAGGGGGCCGAATACAAGGCCCCCGAACCGAATCACCCCGTCGTTACCGGAGGCCATCATGAAGACCCGCACCGCTCTCGTCGTCGGCGCCTTTGCCGCTTCCCTCATGCTTCCGTTTGCGGTCGGCGCTGCCTCCGATGCCCCGGCCGACGCGCCCGCGGCGGCGCCGCAAGCGATGCCGCGCCACAGCCACATGGCCGAAAAGATTGCCCCGTCGGCCCAGCAGGCCCCGGCGCCCAAAGCTGCCGAGCAAGGCAGGGCCAAGCCCAGGGTCAAGCCGCACAACCATCAGCGCGACATGAAGTAGGCATTTTTCGCCGGGCCGCACATTCCGCCTTGCGGCATGGGAGATGGAAGCTATAGTTAAGGAGAATATTCCGTTCGCCTTTGGATTCCATCGCTGTGCCGTTCAAGGAGGGAGTCGATGGTCCTCACGTCCCCGGTTGCCGCCCACGAGGCGATCGAGTCCGGCGTTGCCGGTTCGAAGACGCTCGCGGCGCTGGACGAATGACGGCGATGGGTCTCGTTGCGCGCTTCTTGCCGCTGGCGGCATGCCTGCTGACGGTCGCTGCATCGGTCGTTGCGGCCGACGCCGTGACGCGCCGCGAGACCTCGCTCTCGCTGCGGGCCTGTCAGCCCCCGGCGCGCGCCGTCGTGCGCGACTACCAGCGGCGTGGGCTCGGTGTCGTGCGCTGCCCGGCGCCGCGCGGCTTCAATCTGTTCTTCGTGTCGTCGGATGGCAACTCCTGGCTTGACGTCGGCCGCGGCGCGAACATCTGGAGTGGCCAACAGGCGGTCGTCCATCGCCGGGGCGCGGGCAATCTCCCGAACGTCACCGGCTCGGTCCTTTGGCTGCGCGATGTGCGTGGCTGGCGTGGCCTGGTGTTCGCCGTCGCGTCGCGCGACGTGAGCGACGAACGCCGTCTCGCCTATTTCGCCGTGCGCACCGACCCATCGCGCGTCTGTCTCCTTGGCAGTTTCGATGGCCGCAGCGAGGCCGAAGCGGCCGTCAGCTCGCAGCAGCGCTGCGTCGAGGAGCACGGCGGCGCGCCGTGAAGACTGCGATACCTGTCGTCGATAAGCGACGTGCGAAGAAGCCATTAGGTCCCAATTCATTCCAGGTAGATCCCCCCGTAACAGTCGCTAGCAACATTACCGGGATTGCGGTATCGGCAATTCGCGCGCTTCCATCCAGAATCCATCGATCACATTGGCATCACGATGGCAAAACCATCGGCATCAAGGGTAGTACCAAAATCACTACACGAGGAGACCGCAAAAATGGAAAACGCAGCAAACGACACGATCTGTATCGACAGGCCCCAGTGCGCACCGATCGACCTGCCGGAAGTCCACGGACTGCCGTGGGACCAGCAGGTCGAGGCGGCGCATGCGTGGCAGGCGGCAGGCGGCAACGTCGACGACGCGGACGAGGCGGAGCCCGCTCCGCAAGGCTATCTGCCGACGATGCGCACCATCACGCGGATGAACACGGTGCTGGTGTCGCTGCGTGAGCGGCTGCAGCAGATCCAGATCGAGGCCGCGAACGTCGCGATCGTCGAGCTGTCGTTGCGCGAGGCATCGACCCCCGAGACGCCGAACGTCGAGGATGCGTTTTCCCCGCTGCACCCGGACCAGCTGCAGCAGTTCGACGCGCTCGCGGCCTCGTGCCTCCAGCTGCTGACGTCCGCGCAGACGACGCTGGCAGCCGTGCCCGGCTTCCTACCCAACAGCATCCGCACCGTGCGCCGCACCCTGGCCGCCCAGGCCTGAGGCTTTCTTAGCGTTCGGGCCCGCCCGTCGGGCCCATTTCCGACATCAGCTCCGCGATCAGTCCGCGCCGGCGCCTTGCGGTGTCGGTCCGGCCTGATCGGCCGCCTTCAGCAGATCCGCTCCCACAAGGACTTCTCTTCCTCGAAGCGGTCGAGCTCCAGCCCTTCGAAGTCCGAACGCGCGACGAGCCCGACCACCTTCCCGTCCGCGACGACCGGAAGATGCCGGAAACCGCCGTCGCTCATCAGGCGCAGCGCGTCGATCGCATGGGCGTCCGGCGCGATCGTCACCGGCGCGGGCGTCATGACCGAGTCGAGCCGCGCGCTGTCCGGATTGTGCTGGTCTCCGAGCAGGCGCACCGCGTCGCGGCCCGTGAAGATCCCGAGCAGCCGGTGCGCGCGGTCGGCGACGAGCACCGCGCCGAAGTGCCGCTCGCACATGCGCCGGCAGGCCCGTCGCACGGAGGCATCGGGCGGCAACATCAACAGCTCCTGATTCCGGATGATGTCTGATATGTAGCGGTTCGTCATGGCAATGCCCTCCTTGCGCGTGGCTGCATGTACCCCTTGCTTTCAATCTAGCAGCTCGCGGCGGGCTCGCTGCCCCGCTTGCGATTCGTATTTCATTCATTTGTCGTTCACCTTCGGGGGCGTAGCGTGAGGCCCTGATATCCCAGCCAGGAGAATGTCAGATGCGCCCGAATCTCGTCGCGATGTCCGCCGTCGCGGCATTCGCCTTCACGACGATGGCCGCCTCGGCAATGCCGGCTGGCTCGTCCGAGCTTCCCGCCAACAACGGCTCGGCCGCGACCGAAGCGGCCAGGGGCTGGAAGACCGACCAGCGGGTCCGAAGCGGCATCGACGCCATCCGCGGCGCGATCGACGCAGTGCGGTCGACACCCCCGGACGCGGCCCAACTCGAAAGCCTTGGTCACCGGATCGAATCGCGGGTCTCGCTGCTGCTCGCCCTCTGCACCGACCGCACCGCAGCGGAACGCCATCTGCGCATGCTGCTTGCCGAGATGGCCGACGGCACGGACCTGATGCGCCATGCGGCCAAAGTTGAGGCGCGCCGCATGGGGCTGCTGAAGGTCGTGCAGGCGCTCAACCTGTACGGCGTCCTGTTCCAGCACCCCGGCTGGCGGGCGCTCGACGAGACGATCGACCTTCCAGCGCCATGACCCGGGCCGCCGTCCGGCCCCTTGGGCAATCCCGCCCGCAAGACCAACGAGGAGTCCTTCAATGAATAAGCCAGCTTCAAGACGACTGCTGATCGCCTGTGCCGTCGCAGCCACCGCCGCTCTTTTCGCCGCGCCCGGCGCCTCCGCCGCGACGGGACACGAACATGGCGCGCCCGCGCTGAGGCTCAACGCCGGCGCTAAATGGGCCACGGACGCCGCGTTGCGCCAAGGCATGACCAAGATCCGCACGGACGTCGAGGCCACGCTCCCCGCCATCCACGCCGGCCGCTTCACCGCCGGGCAGTACGAGGCGCTCGGCAAGGCGGTCGAATCGCAGCTCGCCTACATCGTCGGCAACTGCAAGCTCGCCCCCGACGCCGATGCCGTGCTGCATGGCGTCATCGCCGGACTGTCGGATGGTGCGGGCATCCTGACCGGCAAGCGCGCCGCGCCTGACCGCAAGGCCGGTGCCCTGCAGATCGTCGCCGCGCTCGACAACTATGGGCGCTATTTCGACCATCCGGGATGGACACCTATCTCGTAAGGTAAGTACCTCGCACCCGCCCCAGCCCGGCGCTCATCGCCCGGGTCTTGGCGGGGAGCGTCAGGCCCCGGGATCGGCTTCGATCTCACCGAAATACCTGAAGCCCGCCCGCCCGCCGGCCTTGGCGCGGTACATCGCCTGGTCGGCGTTCTTCAGCAGCACATCGAGCTTGAAATGGTCGTCGGGATACAGGCTGATCCCGATGCTGGTCGAGACGTGGAATTCGCGTCCCGCGAGCTGGAAGGGCGCGGCGATCGCATTCAGCAGCTTTGCCGCGACGACATTGACGCCGTCGATCTGCTGCACGTCGACCAGCAGCACGACGAATTCGTCGCCCCCCAGCCGCGCGACCGTGTCAAAACCGCGCACGCAATCGCGCAGCCGTCGCGCGACCTCCTGCAGCAGCAGATCGCCGACGTCGTGCCCGACCGTGTCGTTCACCGCCTTGAAGTGGTCGAGGTCGAGGTATAGCAAGGCTACCTTCGTCCCGCTGCGCGCCGCGACGGTCACCGCCTGGTCGAGCCGCTCGTGCAACAGCGTACGGTTCGGCAGGTCCGTCAGCGCGTCGTAGTGCGCCATGTGATCGAGCTTGTCCTCGATCGTCTTGCGCTCGCTGATGTCATAGAAGATGCCGCAATAGTTCGTGATCTTGCCGTCTTCGTCCCTGATCGTGCTGATCGACAGAAACTTGGGATAGACCGTCCCGTCCTTGCGCCGGTCCCAGATCTCGCCATGCCAATGGCCCGTCGTACGGATCGCATCCCACATCCGCCGATAGAAGGGCCGGTCGTGGCGATCCGACTGCAGGATGCTCGGGTTCTGTCCGATCGCCTCATCCGTCCCGTAGCCAGTGAGGCGGCTGAACGAACTGTTCGCCGCGATGATCCTGACCCGCGCGTCGGTGATGATCATCGCCATTTCGGTCGTTTCGAAGACCTTGTGCGTGAGCAGAAAACGCTCTTCGGCCTGACGCTTCGCCGTAATGTCGTCGCCGACCAGCACAAGGCTCCGCGGATGTCCGGAACTCGTCGGCAGCACGATCGCATGCCACAGCAGCAGGCGCCGCGCGCCGCCGCGATCCAGGATCGCCATCTCGAATTCGGGATCGAATCCCCAATCATGGAGATGCTCGCTCTCGGCGGGGGGCGGCCAGCGCGGACTACTCTGGCCGGACGGTGTGAAGGCGTCGAAGAAATTTCGCTCGATGACTTCCTCCCCCCTGCGGCCGAGAAGCTCCAGCAAAGGCCGGTTCGCGAACCGAACCCGGCCGTCGATGTCGAGTGCGACCGCCGCGAGCCGCGTATGCTCCAGCAGATCGGTCAGATGGTGGTCCGCGAGGCTCGTTTCGAACTCGCTTTGTTCGCAAGGCGACAGCGGGAGAAACAAGCCGATGAATCCCGTCGGCATCGACTGCGCTTCGATCAGCATCGACGCATCCGTCCCGTCACGCCGCCGCACACGGCAATGGCAACGCAGGGCGCGGCCCGCGGCGCTCGCGATCGAGAATTCGGGTTTGATGGCCGCGGCATCGTCGGGATGAAGACTGCCGAGCCAGCCGAGCCCCAAGCCGTCGACCATATCCTGGCCGGTCAGCACGCTCCATGCTTGGGTCAGAAATAGAAAGTTGCCTTCCGGCGACGCGATCCATTGGATGATGTGTCCCGGATCGGTCAACTTCAGGTGGAAGTGTGTTTCGGACTGCGGTATCGGCATGGCGTATTCGGGGGCTTCCTTGCGGTCCATTTCTGACGCAGTCTGATTCGAAAAGGTGGCGATCATCGCGTAAAAGCAGGAGTCGTGCCATCTTTGCCGACCCAAAATGAGTAATGGTGCGATGGCGGCATACCTTGCCTGCAAGCCTCCGATGCCTGCCCTCGCCGGCACACTTCCCCACGGTTCCGTTTGCGCAATCGCGGGCCCGCGTCGGCAATGCACTGCAAATGCAAGCGCAAGTCACTGTTTGTTAGCCATTTTTCTGTGAAACACGGGTGGGAAACACTAGGCATGTGCACTGCAACAGCGTAAAATTCCGCCCCTTCCCGCTTCATCCGCGCCGGGGTGCGCCATGCTCTATCCCTCCCGTTTCGACGTCATCGTGGTTGGCGGCGGTCACGCCGGTACCGAAGCCGCACTTGCGTCCGCCCGCATGGGCGCGAAAACCCTGCTGCTCACGCACAACATCGAAACCCTCGGCCAGATGAGCTGCAACCCGTCGATCGGCGGCATTGGCAAGGGTCACCTGGTCAAGGAAGTCGATGCGCTGGGTGGCGCGATGGCCGCCGCTACCGACGAAGGCGGCATCCAGTTCCGCATCCTCAACGCGTCGAAGGGCCCCGCGGTACGGGCGACCCGCGCCCAGGCCGACCGCGTGCTGTACAAGGCCGCGATTCGTCACCGCCTCGAAAACCAGCCCAACCTGTGGCTCTTCCAGCAGGCCGTCGACGACATCACCGTCGTCGGCGACCGTGTCACGGGGGTGGTCACGCAGATCGGCCTCGCCTTCGAAGCGCCCGCCGTCGTGCTGACCGCCGGCACCTTCCTCAACGGCCTCGTGCACGTCGGCCTCGAACACTACTCCGCGGGCCGTGCCGGCGACCCGCCGTCGATCTCGCTCGGCCAGCGCCTCAAGGAACTCAAGCTCCCGCAAGGGCGGCTCAAGACTGGCACCCCGCCGCGCCTCGACGCGCGCACGATCGACTTCTCGGTGATGCAGGAGCAGCCCGGCGACGACCCGGTGCCGGTGTTCAGTTTCCTCGGCTCCGCCGCCCAGCACCCGGCGCAACTGCCGTGCTGGATCACGCACACCAACGAGCGCACGCACGACATCATCCGCGCCAACCTCGACCGCTCGCCGATGTACTCCGGCGTCATCGAAGGCGTCGGCCCGCGCTACTGCCCATCGATCGAAGACAAGATCCACCGCTTCGCCGACAAGGACAGCCACAACATCTTCCTCGAGCCCGAAGGCCTCACGACGCACGAGATCTACCCCAACGGGATCTCGACCTCGCTGCCCTTCGACGTCCAGCTCGCGATCGTGCGCTCGATCCGCGGCCTCGAAAACGCCCACATCCTGCGCCCCGGCTATGCGATCGAGTACGACTACTTCGACCCGCGCAACCTCAAGAGCAGCCTCGAAACCAAGACCTTCCACGGCCTCTTCTTCGCCGGCCAGATCAACGGCACGACCGGCTACGAGGAAGCCGCCGCGCAGGGCCTCCTGGCTGGCGCCAATGCCGCGCTGCAGGTGCAGGGCCGCGAAGCCTGGTGCCCGCGCCGCGACGAAGCCTACCTCGGCGTGCTCGTCGACGACCTCATCACGCGCGGCGTGGCCGAGCCCTACCGCATGTTCACGTCGCGCGCCGAATACCGCCTCTCGCTGCGCGAAGACAACGCCGACCTGCGCCTGACCGAAAAGGGTCGCGAACTGGGCCTCGTCGATGACGTCCGCTGGGAAGCCTTCTGCCGCAAACGTGAAGCGATCGAGCGTGAAACCGCGCGTCTCAAGGCCACCTGGGCGCAACCCGACCGGGTCCCCCCGGCCGATGCCGAGCGTGTCGTCGGCAAGGCCTTGGAGCGCGAATACCGCTTCTTCGAACTGCTGCGCCGCCCGAACACGCGCTACGTCGACCTGATGACGCTCCCCGGTGCCCCGGAGACACCCGAGACCGATCCGCAAGTCATCGAGCAGATCGAAATCGCTGCAAAATACCAGGGTTACATCGACCGTCAGCAGGACGAAGTTGCTAAGCAACTGCAGGCCGAATCCACGCGCCTGCCCGCCGATCTCGACTACGCCGACGTGCGCGGCCTGTCGAAGGAAGTGCAGCAGAAGCTCAACCAGCACAAGCCCGAGACCATCGGCCAGGCCGGCCGCATCCAGGGCGTCACGCCGGCCGCGATCTCGCTGCTGCTGGTCTGGCTCAAGCGCCGCGAGCTCGCCTCCCGCGTCCGCAGTGGCGACGACACGAAGGCCCGTTCCGCATGAGCACAATGACCCTCGAACGCGGCCTCGCCGAGATGGGCCTCGACCTGCCCTCCGAGGTGCAGTCGCGGCTGCTCGCCTTCGCCGCGCTGCTCGCGAAGTGGAACAAGGTTTACAACCTGACCTCGATCCGCGACGCCGGCCAGATGCTGACCCACCACCTGCTCGACTCGCTCGTGGTGCTGCCGCATCTCGCGGGCATCGAGCGCCTCGCCGACGTCGGCTCCGGCGGGGGGCTTCCCGGCATCCCGCTCGCGATCGCCACGCAAGGGCGCGAACCGGCGCTTGCGATCTCGTCGATCGAGACGGTCAACAAGAAGGCCACTTTCCAGCAGCAGGCGAAGATCGAGCTCGGCCTCGACGACTTCACCGTGCTCAACGAGCGCGTCGAAAACGTCCGTCCCGCCGCGCCTTTCGACGCCGTCATCTCGCGCGCCTTCTCGGAACTCACCGACTTCGTGACCCTCACGGCGCACCTGCTGCGACCCGGCGGACGTTTTCTTGCCATGAAGGGCGTGTATCCTGATGACGAAATCGCACGCCTGCCGTCCGCCTTCCGGGTGGTCGAGGTGCTGCCGTTGACGGTGCCGGGACTCGGCGCCGAACGTCACCTGATCGTCCTGGAACAGAACTGAATGGCTCGAATTTTCTGCGTTGCCAACCAGAAGGGCGGGGTCGGCAAGACCACGACCTGCGTGAACCTCGCCGCCGCGCTCAAGCTCGCCGGCCAGCGCACCCTGCTCGTCGACCTCGACCCGCAAGGCAACGCCACGATGGGGAGCGGCATCGACAAGCGCGCGCTCCAGAAATCCGTTTACCACGTGCTCGTCGGTCTCGCGACGATTGACGAAGCCCGCGTCGCCTCGCCCACCGGTGGCTACGACGTCCTGCCGGCGAACCGCGACCTTGCCGGCGCGGAAGTCGAGCTCGTCGACCTCGAACGCCGCGAGAACCGCCTGCGCGACGCCTTCAAGCAGTTCGACGCCGACTACGACTTCGTCCTCGTCGACTGCCCGCCCTCGCTCTCGATGCTCACCCTCAACGGCCTGTGCGCCGCCGACGGCGTCGTCATCCCGATGCAGTGTGAGTACTACGCCCTCGAGGGCCTGTCGGACCTCGTCAATACGATCAAGAAGGTCCACGCCAACCTCAACCGCGACCTCAAGGTCATCGGCCTGCTGCGCGTCATGTTCGACCCGCGCATGACGCTGCAGCAGCAGGTCTCCGCCCAGCTCGAAAGCCACTTCGGCGACAAGGTGTTCCGCGCGATCGTCCCGCGCAACGTGCGTCTCGCGGAAGCGCCCAGCCACGGCATGCCCGGCGTCGTCTTCGACAAAGCCGCCAAGGGCGCGCTCGCCTACCTCGCTTTCGCCAAAGAAATGATCGAACGCGTGAAAACGCTGTGACGCCAACCCGGATGCACAGGCAACGCCCATGACACGACCCAAACTCAAAGGCCTCGGCCGCGGTCTCGACGCACTACTCGCCGGCAACAGCGACGACGAAGCCGCAGGCGAGCTGCAGACCCTCGCCATCGCCGACCTGCAACCGGGCAAGTACCAGCCGCGCACGCGCATGGATCCGGGCTCGCTCGAAGAACTCGCCGCGTCGATCAAGGCCCAGGGCGTGATGCAGCCGATCCTGGTGCGTCCGGTCAACGGCTCGCGCTACGAGATCATCGCCGGCGAGCGCCGCTGGCGTGCCGCCCAGATCGCCGAACTCCCCGACGTCCCCTGTCTCGTGCGCGAGATCCCCGACGAAGCGGCGCTCGCGATGTCGCTGATCGAAAACATCCAGCGCGAAGACCTCAATCCGCTCGAGGAAGCGAACGGCATCCAGCGCCTGATCGACGAATTCAGCATGACCCACCAGCAGGCCGCCGACGCCGTCGGCCGCTCGCGCCCGGCCGCATCCAACTTGCTGCGCCTGCTGAACCTCGCCCGCCCGGTGCAGGAGCTCCTGATGGCCGGCGACATCGACATGGGGCACGCACGCGCGATATTGCCGCTCGACGGAGCCAACCAGATCCAACTCGCCAACCAGGTCGCCGCCCGCGGCCTGTCCGTCCGCGACACCGAACGCCTCGTGCAGCACATCATCCAGCCGCGCCCGAAGAAGACGCCGCCCCCCGCCGACCGCGACCTGCAACGGCTCGAAGAGGAGCTGGCCGACACGATCGGCGCGACGGTCCGCATCAAGACCGGCCGCAAGGGCGCCGGGGAGCTCAAGATCAGCTTCGGCAGTCTCGACCAGCTCGACGGCGTTCTTGCGCGCTTGCGCGGCACCGCCGAATAAGCTGATTTGCTGGCCCCATTCGAAGCTCGAATGGTTTTCCGGTACGAAATAGTGCCTATCTTGTATAAGATGCAGGACTTGACGATTGCGGTATGTTGCAGCGCCATAGTCATTTGACTTTGTTACGGTTAACCCCTAGTATTCACGCAATTTTTGAGGCGGTCAGCGCCCACTAAGGGCGGCGCGACGCGGATCCATGCTGAAAGTGGTTCTCCTGCAGTTTTGCGCAACGATCGCGGCAACGGCCATCGCGGCCTTTTTTTTCGGCCATGCCGGAGCAGTCTCCGCCGCACTCGGGGGGATGTCCTGCGTGCTGCCGAGCGGATTATTCGCGTTGCGGCTGTATCTGACAGCGCAGCGCGGCGGGTCACAACATGTGGCCGTTTTTTTTGTCGGCGAGCTCTTCAAGATCGCGTCGATAGTGGGATTGTTGGTGCTGGTCGGGCTGCTGTACGAACACGTCCATTGGGGAGCGCTGTTCCTCGGCCTGATCGTGGCACTGAAGGCGAATTTATTTGCATTTTTGGTGAAGACCTAATATGGCTACCGAAGCTCTGACCTCAGGCGAGTACATCGTCCACCACCTTACCCACTTCAACAGCACCGGCCACGCGCAGAAATCGGTCATCGACTGGAGTGTCATCAACGTCGATACCCTGTTCTTCTCGATCGCGTTGGGCGTCATTGCGCTGTTCTTCCTGATCCGCGCCGCCAACAAGGCGACCTCCGGCGTGCCAGGCCGCTTCCAGGCTGCCGTCGAAATCCTCGTCGAGATGGTTGCCGATCAGGCCAAGGGCATCGTGCACAGCGCCGAATCGCGCAAGTTCGTCGCTCCGGTCGCGCTGACCGTGTTCCTGTGGATCTTCCTGATGAACTCGATGGATTTCCTGCCCGTCGATCTGCTGCCGCGTATCTGGGCCACCGCTTCGGGCAACGAGCACGCCTTCCTCCGCGTCGTGCCGACCGCCGACCTGAACGGCACCCTCGGCATGTCGATCGGCGTGCTGCTGCTGTGCCTTTACTACAACATCAAGATCAAGGGGCTGTCGGGCTGGGTGCATGAGCTCTTTACCGCGCCCTTCGGCGGCCATCCGCTGCTGTACCCGATCAACTTCCTGATGCAGATGATCGAGTTCCTGGCCAAGACCGTTTCGCACGGCATGCGACTCTTCGGCAACATGTACGCCGGTGAACTGATTTTCATGCTGATCGCGCTGCTCGGCGGCACCGCCTCCGTCTTCGGCATCGTCGGCCACATTGTCGCGGGTTCGATCTGGGCAGTGTTCCACATCCTGATCGTCGCGCTGCAGGCCTTCATCTTCATGATGCTGACCCTGGTGTACATCGGTCAGGCGCACGAAAGCCACTAACAGTTTTTCTTGTCGTAACTGGTTTCTTTTTAGCTTCAATTTTTTTACTTAAGGAGTTGTCATGGAAAACATTCTCGGTCTCGTCGCGCTGGCTGCTGGTCTGATCATCGGTCTGGGTGCTATCGGTGCTTGTATCGGTATCGGCATCATGGGTTCCAAGTACCTCGAAGCCTCGGCCCGTCAGCCTGAGCTGATGAACGCGCTGCAAACCAAGATGTTCCTGCTGGCCGGTCTGATCGACGCCGCGTTCCTGATCGGTGTCGGTATCGCGATGATGTTCGCCTTCGCCAACCCGTTCGTGCTGCACTGATCCATTCACGTTCGCCTCTTTGAACAAAACTGAGGGACAAGAACCGTGAATTTGAACGCAACCCTGATAGCCCAGCTCGTTGTGTTCTTCATTCTGGCGTGGGTCACGATGAAGTTCGTGTGGCCCCCCATCGTGAAGGCGCTCGACGAGCGCGCGAAGAAAATCGCTGACGGGCTGGCGGCTGCGGACAAGGCCAAGGCCGATCTCTCGCATGCCGAGAAGAAGGTCGTCGAAGAGCTGCGCAAGGCCCGCGAATCCGCGGGTGACGTGCGGACGTCTGCTGAAAAGCAGGCCTCCAAGCTCATCGACGATGCGCGTGCCGAAGCTGCCCGCATCATCGCCCAGGCTCGTGAAGCTGCGGAAGGCGAAGCCGCCACCGCTGCCCAGCGCGCCAAGGAAGCCCTGCGTGACCAGGTCGCGAATCTGGCCGTCGCCGGCGCCGAGCGCATTCTGCGCCGCGAAATCAACGCCCAGGTGCACGCTGACCTGCTTGCCAACCTGAAAACGGAACTGCAATAAGTCATGGCCGAGAACGTCACCATCGCGCGCCCCTATGCGGATGCCGCCTTCGAGCTGGCCCGCGGGGCAGGTGCGCTGGGGCCTTGGTCGGAAGCACTCGATCGTCTGTCCGCGATTGCCGCGGACGGTACGATGGCAGCCTGCATCAATGACCCGAAACTGCCGGCCGGACAGCTGTACCAGCTGTTCGTCGACGTGGCGGGGCAGGCTCTCACTCCCGAAATGCAGAATTTCGTCCGCGTCCTCGTCGACAACGAACGTCTGCAGGTGCTTCCCGAGATCCGTGACCTGTTCGTTGATCTCAAGAACGAACACGAGGGTGTCAAGGAGGCCGAAATCGCCTCCGCCTTCCCCCTTGACGATGCCACCCTGGCTACGCTGAAGGCCGACCTTGAAGCCCGCTTCAAGTCCCGCCTCGACATTAGCGTGAGCCTCGACCCCGAACTCATCGGCGGGGTCCGCATCGCCATCGGCGACGAAGTGATCGACGCCTCGGTCCGCGGCAAACTCGCGAACATGGCCGCTGCGCTTAAGAACTAGGAGCATACCCACATGCAACTCAACCCCTCTGAAATCAGTGATCTGATTAAGAGCCGGATCCAGAACCTGCAGCTCGCGGCCACCGCACGCAACGAGGGCACGGTGGTGTCGGTTACCGACGGCATCACCCGCGTCCACGGCCTGGCTGGCGTCATGCAGGGCGAAATGCTGGAATTCCCCGGCAACACCTTCGGCCTCGCGCTGAACCTCGAGCGCGACTCCGTCGGTGCCGTGGTTCTGGGCGAATACGAACACATCACCGAAGGCGACTCCGTCAAGGCTACCGGCCGCATTCTCGAAGTGCCCGTCGGCCCCGAGCTGATCGGTCGCGTCGTCAACGCGCTGGGTCAGCCGATCGACGGCAAGGGCCCGATCAACGCCAAGCTCACCGACAAGATCGAAAAGGTCGCGCCGGGCGTGATCTGGCGGAAGTCCGTGTCCCAGCCGGTGCAGACCGGTCTGAAGTCGGTCGACTCCATGGTGCCGATCGGCCGTGGCCAGCGCGAGCTGATCATCGGCGACCGCCAGACCGGTAAGACTGCCGTTGCGGTTGATGCGATCATCAACCAGAAGGGCCAGGACATGTTCTGCATCTACGTAGCGGTCGGCCAGAAGGCTTCGACGATCGCCAACGTGGTGCGCAAGCTCGAAGAGCACGGCGCGATGGAATACACCATCGTCGTTGCCGCTACCGCTTCGGAATCGGCCGCGATGCAGTTCATCGCCCCGTACTCGGGCTGCACGATGGGCGAATACTTCCGCGACCGCGGCCAGGACGCCCTGATCATTTACGACGATTTGACCAAGCAGGCCTGGGCCTACCGTCAAATCTCGCTGCTGCTGCGCCGTCCGCCGGGCCGCGAAGCCTACCCGGGCGACGTGTTCTACCTGCACTCGCGCCTGTTGGAGCGTGCCTCGCGCGTTTCCGAAGAGTACGTCGAGAAGTTCACCAACGGCGAAGTCAAGGGCAAGACCGGTTCGCTGACCGCGCTCCCCGTGATCGAAACCCAGGCCGGCGACGTGTCCGCGTTCGTTCCGACCAACGTGATCTCGATTACCGACGGCCAGATCTTCCTTGACACCGACCTCTTCAACGCCGGTATCCGTCCCGCGATCAACGCCGGTATCTCGGTGTCCCGCGTCGGTGGTGCCGCCCAGACCAAGGTCATCAAGAAGCTCTCCGGCGGTATCCGTACCGACCTCGCGCAGTACCGTGAGCTGGCTGCATTCGCGCAGTTCGCTTCCGACCTCGACGACGCAACCCGCAAGCAGCTCGAGCGTGGCCGTCGCGTGACCGAGCTGATGAAGCAGGTCCAGTACGCGCCGCTGTCGATCTCCGAAATGGCCATCACGCTGTTCGCGGTGAACAACGGTTACTTCGACGATGTCGAAGTCGGCCGCGTGCTCGCCTTCGAGAACGGCCTGCAGCAGTTCGTCAAGACGAAGAACGCCGCGCTGGTCTCCAAGATCCTGTCCGCTAAGGAACTCGACGCCGACGGCGAGAAGCAACTCGTCGCCGCGATCGAAGAGTTCAAGAAGAGCTGGGCCTAAGCCCGCGGACGGAGACGGAAAATGGCTAGCGGTAAGGAAATCCGTACCAAGATCAAGAGCGTGCAAAACACGCGCAAGATCACCAAGGCCATGGAAATGGTGGCCGCATCCAAAATGCGCAAGGCGCAGGACCGGATGCGTGCTGCCCGTCCCTATGCCGAGAAGATCCGCCGACTCGCCGCGAACCTGTCCCAGGCCACTGTGACCGACTACAAGCACCCGTTCCTGGTCCAGAAGGATCAGGTCAAGCGGGTGGGCCTGATCCTCGTCACCACTGACAAGGGTCTGTGCGGCGGTCTCAACACCAACGTCCAGCGTGTCGCGCTGAACGCCATGAAGGAATGGAACGCCAATGGCGTTACCGATATCCGTGCTTGCTGCATCGGCAACAAGGGTCTCGGCTTCATGCAGCGTATGGGTGCGAACGTGGTGTCGCAGGTCGTCCAGTTGGGCGACACGCCGCACCTGGAAAAGATGATCGGCCCGGTCAAGGTCATGCTCGACGCGTTCCAGAACGGCGAGCTCGACGCGGTCTACATTGCCTACACGCGCTTCATCAACACGATGAAGCAGGAGCCTATGCTCGAGCAGTTGCTGCCGCTGTCCGGCGAGCAGCTCGGCACCCCGGAAACCTCGTGGGATTACCTCTACGAGCCGGATCCGCAGGTCGTCATCGACGAACTGCTGGTGCGCTACGTCGAGGCCCTGGTGTACCAGGGTGTCGCGGAGAACATGGCTTCCGAACAGAGTGCGCGAATGGTGGCAATGAAGTCCGCCTCCGACAATGCCAAGAACGTGATTGGCGAACTGCAGCTGGTCTACAACAAGACCCGCCAGGCCGCGATCACGAAGGAGCTGTCGGAGATCGTCGGCGGCGCCGCCGCGGTGTAACGGAATATTGATTTAAGGAAACGACGATGAGTCAAGGAACTATCGTTCAGTGTATCGGCGCCGTGGTGGACATCCAGTTCCCCCGCGAAGCCATTCCGAAGGTGTATGACGCGCTGAAGCTCGAAAGCGCCGCCGACTCCTTCGCGGAAGAAGGTCTGACCTTCGAAGTCCAGCAGCAGCTGGGCGACGGCGTGGTGCGTACCATCGCGCTGGGTTCGTCCGACGGCCTGCGCCGTGGCATGAAGGTCGCGAACACCGGCAAGGCGATCTCGGTGCCGGTGGGTCACGGCACGCTCGGCCGTATCATGGACGTGCTGGGTCGCCCGATCGACGAAGCCGGCCCGGTGGAAGCCGACGAGCTGCGTCCGATTCACGCGAAGGCCCCGAAGTTCGACGAGCTGTCCCCGTCGGTCGATCTGCTCGAAACCGGTATCAAGGTTATCGACTTGGTCTGCCCGTTCGCAAAGGGCGGTAAGGTCGGCCTGTTCGGCGGCGCCGGCGTGGGCAAGACCGTGAACATGATGGAGCTGATCAACAACATCGCGAAGCAGCACTCCGGTCTGTCGGTGTTCGCAGGCGTGGGTGAGCGTACCCGTGAAGGGAACGACTTCTACCACGAAATGAAGGACTCCAACGTTCTGGACAAGGTTGCGATGGTGTTCGGTCAGATGAACGAACCCCCGGGCAACCGTCTGCGCGTCGCGCTGACCGGCCTGACGATGGCCGAGCGCTTCCGCGACGAAGGCCGTGACATCCTGTTCTTCGTGGACAACATCTACCGCTACACGCTGGCCGGTACCGAAGTGTCCGCGCTGCTGGGCCGGATGCCGTCCGCGGTGGGCTACCAGCCGACGCTGGCGGAAGAAATGGGCCGCCTGCAGGAACGGATCACTTCGACCAAGGTCGGCTCGATCACCTCGATCCAGGCCGTGTACGTCCCTGCGGACGACTTGACCGACCCGTCGCCGGCAACCACCTTCCTCCACCTCGACTCGACCGTCGTGCTGTCGCGTGATATCGCCGCGCTGGGTATCTACCCCGCCGTCGATCCGCTCGACTCCACCAGCCGCCAGCTCGATCCGCTGGTCGTTGGCGAAGAGCACTACGGCGTGGCCCGTCAGGTGCAGATGACGCTGCAGCGCTACAAGGAACTGCGCGACATCATCGCGATTCTGGGCATGGACGAACTGTCGCCGGAAGACAAGCTGGCCGTGTCGCGCGCTCGTAAGATCCAGCGCTTCCTGTCCCAGCCCTTCCACGTTGCAGAAGTGTTCACCGGCTCGCCCGGCAAGTACGTCCCGCTGAAGGAAACGATCAAGGGCTTCAAGATGATCGTCAACGGCGAGTGCGACCACCTGCCCGAGCAGGCGTTCTACATGGTCGGTGGCATCGAAGAGGCCATCGAGAAGGCGAAGAAGCTCCAGTAATTGGGGTAGCCGCGCGCCAGTTCGCTGTCGCGCGGCCTTCAAAAGGACACCACTATGGCAATGACGGTCCACGTGGACATCGTCAGCGCGGAAGAGCAGATCTTTTCCGGGCTGGCGGAGTTCGTCGCGCTGCCGGGTGAAGCGGGTGAGCTCGGGATTCTTCCCGGCCACATGCCGCTGATGACCCGGATCAAGCCGGGTGCGGTGCGCGTCAAGGTGCCGGATCAGGCGGAAGAGGAGCTGGTGTTCGTCGCCGGCGGCATCCTCGAGGTTCAGCCCGGGCTCGTTACCGTGCTGGCCGACACCGCGATCCGCGGCAAGGATCTCGACGAGGCGAAGGCGCTGGAAGCTAAGCGTCTCGCGGAAGAGACCCTGTCGAACCGCTCGTCGGAACTCGACTACGCGAAGGCTCAGGCCGAACTGGCCGAGGCGATCGCACAGATCGCCGCGATCCAGCGGATGCGCAAGCGCGGTCACTGATCGGAGGGCGCCGAAGGCGCCAGCAAAAGCAGACGGCAAAAGGCCGATCCCTCGGGATCGGCCTTTTTTTGTCGTCGGATTCCCCGCGGCTAGCGGCGGGGCGGACGCGCCAGGCGTTCGATGCGCTTTTCGAGGCGCGCGACATCGTCGCGCAGCGCCTGCAAAGCCTCGGCATGAGGTTCGAGCGTGTTTCGGGTCGCGAGAAACTGCTGTTCCTGCGAGAGGTACTCGGCGACGTTCTCGGTCAGGCCGTTCAACGCGCGTTGCTGCACCTGCCGGACGCTTTGGGCGCCGGCAACGAGGCGATGGGCGACGATGTCGCCGAAGATACGCGACAGGTCTTCTTCGGCGTCCCAACGCAGGTGGCGGAAGACGAAGCCGAGGGCGTCGGCGAAATCGGCGCTGCCTTCGATGCGCAGCGCATTCATCGCCTTGTCGTGGTCGCCGCCGACGAGGCCGGGCACGGCCGACAACGGGATCGACAGCGTGACGGCCGGGACGTCGTCGGGGGCCGTTTCGCCGAGATAACCTTCGGAGGTCACCGAAAAGCGGATATCGACCGGCTCGGCACGCAATTGGGCGCAACGCCCGGCGTGGGGCATCAGCCGTTCGCGCGCCCAGGTGGCTGGAACCAGCAGGTGGTTGATCGTGGCGACGAAGCCGCGTGCGCTGAGGGTCATGAGGAAAGGCGCGGGTGAAGAACCGTCAGATCTTGTAGCCGCGGTGCAGTGCGACGACGCCACCGGTCATGTTGAAGTAATCGACGCGCTTGAAGCCGACGCCTTCCATCATGGTCTTCAGTTCTTCCTGGCCCGGATGCATGCGGATCGATTCCGCGAGATAGCGATAGCTGTCGGCGTCGTTCGCGACCTTGTCGCCCATCCATGGGAGGATCTTGAAGGAGTAGAAGTCGTAGGCCGGCGACAGCGGGCCCCAGACTTTGGAGAATTCGAGCACCAGCAGGCGGCCGCCCGGACGCAGCACGCGGCGCATCTCGGCGAGCGCGACGTCCTTGTGGGTCATGTTGCGCAGGCCGAAGGCAACCGTGACGCAATCGAACCAGTTGTCGGGGAAGGGCAGCTTCTCGGCGTCGCACTGGGCGACCGGCAGCGCGTAGCCCTTGTCGAAGACGCGGTCGCGTCCGCGCGATAGCATCGCGTGATTGATGTCGGTGAGCCAGACCTGGCCTTCGCGGCCGACGCGCTTGGCGAAGGCGAGTGAGAGGTCGGCTGTGCCGCCGGCGACGTCGAGTACGCGGTCGCCGCGGCCGACGCCCGAGATCTGGATTGCGAAGGCTTTCCAGAGGCGATGCAGGCCCATCGACATCAGGTCGTTCATGATGTCGTACTTGCTCGCGACCGAGGAGAAGACCTCGGCGACCTTCTTGTGCTTTTCGCTTTCGGCGACGGTTTCGAAGCCGAAGTGGGTGGTCTTGTCGTTCATGGTCAGTGCTTGTGGCCGCAGCCGTGCTTCGGCGCGGGCGGGGGAGTGAGGGCGGGATCGCGGCTGGCGCCGGCTTCGGCGAGGCGATCGAGGTATTGCTGCCACAGCGCGTCCTGCTGCTTTCCTAGCGTGTATAGGTAGTCCCAGGAATACAGGCCGCTGTCGTGGCCGTCCGAGAAGACCGGCCGGACCGCGTAGTTGCCGACCGGTTGCAGATCGTCGATGTCGACGTCGCGCTTGCCGGCCTGCAGTACTTCCTGGCCCGGTCCGTGGCCGCGGACTTCGGCCGACGGCGAATAGACGCGGAGGAATTCGAAGGGCAGCGAGAATTCGGCACCGTCGTCGAATGCGATCTCGAGGATGCGGGACTTGCGGTGCAGCGTGAGCGCGGTGGGGATGGGCGTCGTGTCGTCGAGTCCGGCCATGATGCGCGACCTCGGGCTGGGCAATATCGGACTGCTCATAATACCCGAATCGCGGCTTCCCCGTCCCGCCGGCCCGCGCCGTCACTGCGGTGCTGTCACAAAAGCGTCAAAATCCTGCAATACACTGCCGGTGACGACATGGAGCGTGACGATGGCTGCAAACATACTGGTTGTGGAAGACGAGCCCGCGATTCAGGAGCTGATCGCTGCGAACCTCGGCCGCGCCGGACATAACGTGGTGCGTGCGCTGGACGCCGAGACTGCACAGCGCATCGTGCGCGAAGCGCTGCCCGATCTGGTGCTGCTCGACTGGATGCTTCCCGGCATGCCGGGGATCGAGCTGGCCCGCCGCCTACGTGCGGACGAGCGTACCCGCGATATCCCGATCATCATGCTGACCGCGCGCGGCGAGGAGCAGGATCGCGTGGCCGGCCTGGAGATGGGGGCCGACGATTACATCACCAAACCCTTCAGCCCCCGCGAACTGGTCGCACGCATCAAGGCGGTGTTGCGTCGCCGGGCTCCGCAGACGACCGAGGATTTGGTCGAACTGGGCGGTCTGCGTTTGGATCCGGCGACGCACCGCGTCAGCTGCGGTGATCGGCCGGTTGCGTTGGGGCCGACCGAGTTCCGCCTGCTGCATTTCCTGATGACGCATCCCGAGCGCGTGCATTCGCGAGCGCAACTGCTCGATCAGGTGTGGGGCGACCACGTGTTCGTGGAGGAGCGTACGGTCGACGTGCACGTGCGCCGCCTGCGGGCGGCGCTCGAGGAGACCGGTCACCACCTGCTGATCCAGACGGTGCGCGGCAGCGGCTACCGTTTTTCCGTGCAGCCCGACTCGGCCAGCGTGTAGGATCTTCAGGTTTCGTTCTGCCGGGAGCCGGTCATCTTTTCTTCGTCACGTTTTGTATGGACCGGCGCGGCCGGTTTGATCGGACTGCTCGCGCTCGTCGCGATCGCGATGGCCTTGGCGGACGACGAGGTCACCGGGCTCGTGGTTTTCAGCGGCGGGCTGCTGATCCTGTTCGGCTACCATTTGCGCAAGCTCGAGCGCCTCGCGCAATGGACGCTCGAACCGGTGGGTGCTCCTTTGCCGTCCGCAATGGGAATCTGGCGCCGGGCTTTCCGCGAGCTCGAGCGCCGCTCCCGCGAGGCACATGAGGCGCGCGAACGGCTGACAAGCGCGCTGGATCGCTTCCACGACGCGAGTCACGCGATGCCGGACGGTGTGCTCTACCTGTCTGGCAGCGATCGTATCGAATGGCTGAACCGCAAGGCTGAGCAGCATTTCGGTCTGCACGCTATGCGCGACCAGGGGCTGCAGGTGACGACGATCGTGCGCGAACCGGAGTTCGTTCGCTTCCTGCAGGCCGGCGATTACCGCGACGCGCTGGTGCTCAACTCGTCCCGCCATCCGGGACTGACCTTGCTGGTGCAGGTCGTGCCCTTCGGTGAGGGACAGAAGATGGTGGTGTCGCGCGACGTGAGTCAGCTCGAGAAGCTCGAGACGATGCGCCGCGACTTCATCGCGAACGTGTCGCACGAGCTGAGAACGCCGCTGACCGTCGTGAGCGGCTTTCTCGAGACGCTGATCGACGGTTTCGATGATTTCGAGCGGGAGGATGTCCAGCACTTCCTGCAACTGGCGCTCGACCAGTCGCTGCGCATGCAGGCGCTGATCGGCGATCTGCTGACGCTGTCGGCGCTCGAAACGGGGGCGCCGGCGCCGGCGGAGGAGCGGGTGCCTGTCGCGGTGCTGTTGCATAGCATCGCCCACGACGCGCGTGTGTTGTCGAACGGCCGTCACGAGATCGCGGTCGACCTCGGCGACGAAGACGAATGCGGCATCTTGCTGGGGAGCGAGAAGGAGTTGCGTTCGGCCTTCGCCAACCTTGCCAACAACGCGGTGCGCTATACGCCGGACGGCGGACGGATCTGCCTGTCGTGGCGGCGAGGACCGGGAGGCGGGGAGTTTTCAGTCCAGGATAACGGCATAGGCATCGACCCCGTGCACATCCCGCGCCTGACCGAGCGCTTCTACCGCGTGGATCGCGGGCGTTCGCGCGAGACGGGCGGCACCGGGCTGGGGCTGGCGATCGTCAAGCACATCCTGTCGCGTCATCACGCGGAGCTGCGCATCGAGAGCGAGCCTGGTAAGGGCAGCCGTTTCAGTGCCGTCTTCCCGGCGTCGCGCGTGCGCGCAGGCATCAGATCTGCTCGTAGCTGACCTGCTCGAAATCCGGACCGCGCAGCAGGAGTTCGCGGATCCGGAATTGGCGATGGGTCTCGTCGGCGAAGACGTCGAGGATGCGTTGCGGCTGGAACCAGCCGTGTGGGAGCACGAGCGATTCGGGAGCCTTCAGTGCGGGCGTCGCCGGTAGCCGGAAGACCGCCTCGAAGGCCTCGCTGTTGTTGCTGCGCAGGCCGCCGTGCATGCGCGCGGCGATGACCTCGGGGATGCCGGGCAGCACGTGCACGCCGACTTCCATCATGCCGTCGCCGCGGAACATCAGCCAGCTGAGTTGGGCGAGGAGGAAGCGTTCGCCGTCGGGGGGGCGGACGCCGAGCAACTGGCGGTGTTCGAGACGCTGGGTGTGCGGGCGTTGCTGCACGCGGAAGCCGTTGACCGAGTGGTCGGCGAGATTCCAGCGTTCGCTGAACATGCCGAGCTTGCCGGCAGCGCGCCGGCGTTGCTCTTCGGGCCAGCGCGGCGCGGCCTGCTCGACTTGTTCGCCGAAGGTCAGCAACGTGATGTCGCTGCGCAAGCTACGCTGCGTGGCATAAGTCGCGGGCTGGTCGAAGGGCTTGCCCTGAATGTGGAAGGCGATCGAGGCCCAGTCGCTGCAAAGCTCGGCAACGCCTTGTGCGCCACGGCGCGGAAAGCGCCGCCCGGCCGAGGCGAGTCCCCACGGGCGATACAGCGACAGCAGCAGTTTCGAGCACTCGCCCACCGGGCAATCGGCGCCGAGGCCGAGGGAGACCGGCGTGACGCCGTGTTTGAACTGCTTGAGCACCACCTGGATTTGGCCGGCGAGCTGGCTGCCGTCGAAGCGGCGCACGGAGCCCGATTGCGTCAGTACGCCGAGCGGGCGCAGTCCGTGGTCGGCCGCCAGATCGAGGCCGTAGGCGGCGGGTTTCGGAGCCTCCGCGCCGGCGTCTGCGATCAGCGTGCAATAGGGCGAGAAGCGTTGGGCCCAGCGGCATACCCATGCGAAATCGCGTTCGCTGCGGCCATAGGGATTCGCGAGATCGACCAGCAGGATCGCGACGTAAGCCTCGACCGGGCTTTGGGCCTTCCATATCTCGTTGAGCGAATCGGCGACGCGGATGCCGGCAACGCCTGCGCGATCGGCGGCGGAATAGCTGTCGTGCAGTTCGGCCCACATGCCGCCGGGCAGCGCGCGCCGGGCGCGAAAGTATTCGAGCAGCGCCTGGCCGGCGTAGAACACGCGGCGCTGGGCGAGCGTCGCGCGCTGGTCGTCGAGCACGCCGTCGCGATCGGCGGCGCGCTGGATTTGCATGTAGGAGCGGGCGAGCGTGCGCCACAGGGCGACGACGCTGCGCAAGGTCTCATTTTCGGCGCTGTCCGGCGGCAGGGGGCGCGACGCGTAGCGGCGGGAAAGTTCGGCCTGGGCGAGTGCGATCGGCGAGCGGGCGGCTTCGAGGACTTCGAAATGCGCTTCCGGTCCCGGCATCCCCTGCAGCAGGCCGGTGATCATCTCCGAGAGGATGCGGTGCGATTCCTCGATGTTGAGCGGATGCAGTTGCTTGAGCAGTTCCAGGCATTCGGCCGGGTCGTGGTAACGCATGAGGGCTCCGTGCCCGTTATCGCCGGGTCCGGGACGTTTCGGAAAGGCCTTGACGACGTGTTCCATGATTCATCCGGCGGTCTGCTCGGTCAGCGTCGCGACGATGGTGTGCGCGAGCAGTTCGATCGACGGGACAGCGCGGCGCGTGCCTTCGCGCTCGGGCGTCCCCCACACGGGCTGCGGGAAGTGGCGGTCGTCGGCGAAGCGCGGGATGACGTGCCAGTGCAAGTGCGGCACGACATTGCCGAAGCTCGCGAGGTTGATCTTGTCGGGGCGCATCAGTTGGCGCAGCGCGGCTTCGGTCGCGAGCACGACGTTGAGCAAGTGGCGCTGCTCGGAGGCGGTGAGGTCGGTCATCTCCGCCACATGCACATTCCAGACGACGCGGCAGAAGCCGGGGTAGTCGGGGTCGTCGATCAGGATGACCCGGCAGCTGCCGTCGCGCCAGAGGACGGTTTCCTGCGTGGCCGGGCACAGAGGGCAATCGATGGACACGGGCGTCACCATGTGGACAGGGGGGCAGATCGACACTTTAGCCTGTCGGCATGGTGCTGCGAAGGAAAATTTACACGGTCAGGCGATCGTTGGACCCGGCCGTGCGAACGTGGCCGTTTCGCCGAGGGACTCGCGTTCGCCGTGGCGGAACGAGAGGAGGGTGCCGGGCGCGATGGTCAGCCAGACCTCGTTGTCGGTCAGTGGCGTGGTGGCGATGATCGCGACACGGTCGGCGGGTGTCGTGAGCTGGCTGAAGTCGACGGTGAGGTCCTCGTCGGAGAGGTGCGCGACGGTGAAGGGCGCCTGGCGGATGATGTAGGCGAGCCGTGTCGCGCAGTGTGCGAACAGACGCTCGCCGTTCGACAGCAGGAAGTTGAAGGGGCCGTGGTGGCCGATGCGGATCGCGAGCCGGCGCAAGGCCTCGTGCAGCGCCGAGGCGGAGGGCGGGCCGTCGGGGAAGGCGTCGGCCAGGTGCTGCAGGATGTCGCAGAAGGCGCTTTCGGAGTCGGTGTTGCCGACCGGCAGGAAGCGTCCGTTGAAAGCCGGCGTGTAGTCGGCGAGGTTGCCGTTGTGCGCGAAGATCCAGTACTGGCCCCACAGTTCGCGCTGGAAAGGGTGGGTGTTGTCGAGCGTCACCGTGCCCTGGGTGGCCTTGCGGATGTGCGCGATGACGTTCAGCGAGCGGATCGGATAGCTGCGGACGAGCTCGGCAATCGGCGACTCGATGCTGGGCTGGGGATCGAGGAAGACGCGTACGCCGCGCCCCTCGAAGAATGCGATGCCCCAGCCGTCGCGGTGCTCGTCGGTCGCCCCGCCGCGGACGCGGAAACCGGCGAACGAGAAGCAGATGTCCGTCGGGACGTTGCTGTTCATTCCGAGGAGCTGGCACATCGCGCGTCCCCCGATCCTTGCGTTGGAAGGCGGGCTTTTCTTAGCCTTCTAGCTTGCGTTTCAAGAGTTCATTCACCTGCGCAGGGTTGGCCTTGCCCTTGCTCGCCTTCATGACTTGGCCGACCAGTGCGTTGAAGGCCTTTTCCTTGCCGGCGCGGAATTCGTCGACCGATTTTTGGTTCGCCGCGAGCACTTCGTCGATCATCGCCTCGATCGCTCCGGCGTCGTTGGTCTGGCGCAGGCCTTGGGCTTCGATGATCGCGTCGGCGCTCTCACCTTCGCCGTTCCACAAGGCTTCGAACACTTTCTTGCCGATATTGTTCGAAATCGTGCCGTCGGTGATGCGCGCGACCAGTCCCGCGAGCTGCGCCGGCGACACCGGGGACGCGGCGATATCGAGTTCGGCCTTGTTCAGGCGCGCGGCGAGATCGCCCATGACCCAGTTGGCGCAGGGCTTGGCGAGCGCGACGCCGGCGGCATCGACGGTGGCCTGGAAGAAGGTCGCAACCTCCTTGGAGGCGGTCAGCGTCGTCGCGTCGTAGGCCGAGAGGCTCCACTGATCGATGAAGCGGGCCTTCATCGCGGCGGGCAACTCGGGCATTTCACTCTGCACGCGCGTCTTCCAGTCTTGCGAGATCACGAGCGGCAGCAGGTCGGGGTCGGGGAAGTAGCGGTAGTCGTGCGCGTCTTCCTTCGAACGCATCATGCGCGTCTCGCCGGTGTCGGGGTCGAAGAGCACGGTCGCCTGCTGGATCTTGCCGCCGTCCTCGATGGTGTCGATCTGCCACTGGACCTCGTAGTCGATCGCCTGCTGCAGGAAGCGGAAGGAGTTCAGGTTCTTGATCTCGCGGCGCGTGCCGAGGGGGCCGCCGGGGCGGCGCACGGAAACGTTGGCGTCGCAGCGGAAGGAGCCTTCCTGCATGTTGCCGTCGCAGATGTCGATCCAGCGCACGAGCGCGTGCAGCGCGCGGGCGTAGGCGACGGCCTCGGCCGAGGAACGCATGTCGGGCTCGGAGACGATCTCGAGGAGCGGTGTGCCGGCACGGTTGAGGTCGATGCCGCTCATGCCGTGGAAGTCTTCGTGCAGCGATTTGCCGGCGTCTTCCTCGAGGTGGGCGCGGGTCAGCTGCACGGTCTTTTCATACGCCTTGTCGCCTTCGCCGACGCGGATCGTGATTGCGCCGCCCTGCACGACCGGCAGCTCGAACTGGCTGATCTGATAGCCCTTCGGGAGGTCCGGATAGAAGTAGTTCTTGCGCGCGAACACGCTCTTCGGCGCGACTTCGGCGCCGATTGCGAGTCCGAAGCGGATCGCGCGTTCGACGGCGCCGCGGTTGAGCACCGGCAGCACGCCGGGCAGTGCGATGTCGACGGCACAGGCCTGTACGTTCGGCTCGGCGCCAAAGGCGGTACTGGCGCCGGAGAAAATCTTCGAGGCGGTGTTGAGTTGGGCGTGGACTTCCAGGCCGATGACGACTTCCCAATCCGTTCTGCTCATTATCGTATCCGTTGTTTTTGGCGGTCAGTAGCAGCGACCGCTCGGCCGATCCACGATGATCGGCCAGACATAATCGAAAGTCCCTTTGGCGCACCGGTTGGCGCAGTCCGAGAAGGCGACGGTGACTTTTGGGCCCTGCTCCCACACCCTGACCGTGCAGCCGTCCTTCGCGTGCAGTTCGACGTGGGTGTCCTTGTGGATCTGCTCGAAATCAGCCAAGTCGAAATGACAGCTGCCGTGCTTGGGGACGTCGACGGTGGCGGCGAAGGCGCGGACCTGCGAGTAGCTGATGTCGAGCACCGTGGCCGCGCTGTAGCCAACCTCGTCCTTGAAACGGCAGTCCGTCTTGATGCTCAGCGGACGGATCGGCATCGGCTTGAGGCGGCCGTGCGTTTCGGTCGGCCGTTCCTCCGGCTCGACCGGCGGTCCGCTATCCGGCTTGACGGACGGTGCAGGCGTCGGCGACGGGGGGCGGTGCGCAGGCGGCGTCGCGCAGGCGCCCAGCAGCAGGGCGGCGACGAGCGCCGTAGGCCTGGCTGCGAGGCGGCAGGTGCGGCGGAGCACGATCAGCCCGGGCGACGCAGGTGCCAGTCGGTCGCCTGCTGGAAGCGGTGCGCGGTCGCGAGCAGGCGCGATTCGCCGAAGTAGTCGCCGATCAACTGCAGGCCGACCGGCAGCTTCCCGGCGCCGAAGCCGCAGGGGTGCGACAGGCCGGGCAGGCCGGCGAGGTTCACGGCGATCGTATAGATATCCGACAGGTACATCTGCACCGGATCGTCGGCCTTTTCGCCGATCGCCCACGCGGTGGTCGGGCTGGTCGGGCCGGCGATCACGTCGCACTGCTGGAAGGCGGCCTGGAAATCCTGCGCGATCAGCCGGCGCAGCTTCTGCGCCTGCAGGTAGTAGGCGTCGTAGTAGCCGTGCGAGAGCACGTAGGTGCCGACGAGGATGCGGCGCTTGACCTCGGCGCCGAAGCCTTCGGCGCGGCTCTTCGCGTACATCTCGGCGAGGTCGCGGTATTCGGCGGCACGGTGGCCGTAGCGCACGCCGTCGAAGCGCGACAGGTTGCTCGAGGCTTCAGCCGGGGCGATCACGTAGTAGGCGGGGATCGCGAGCTTGGCGTTCGGTAGGCTCACCTCGACGGTGGTCGCGCCGAGCTTGCGATATTCGTCGAGCGCGGCATCGACCGCAGCGCGCACGTCGTCGGCCATGCCTTCGGCGAAGAATTCGCGCGGCAGGCCGATGCGCAGGCCGGCGAGTGGCTTGTCGCCCGAGGCGGAGGCGGAAAGTTCGCGCGTGTAGTCTTCGGCGGGGCGGTCGAGGCTCGTCGAGTCGCGTTCGTCGAAGCCCGCCATCGCAGTCAGGAGTTGGGCGCAGTCGGCGGCCGAGGCCCCGAAGGCGCCGCCCTGGTCGAGCGAGCTCGCGTAGGCGATCATGCCGTAGCGGCTGACGATGCCGTAGGTCGGCTTGATGCCGGTGACGCCGGTGTGGGCGGCGGGCTGGCGCACCGAGCCGCCGGTGTCCGTGCCGGTTGCAATCGGGGCCAAGCGCGCGGCGACGGCGACGGCCGAGCCGCCGGACGAGCCGCCCGGAATGCGCGTCGTGTCCCACGGGTTCTTGACCGGGCCGTAGTGCGAGTTCTCGTTCGACGAGCCCATCGCGAACTCGTCCATGTTGGTCTTGCCAAGCGTGACCGCACCGGCGGTCTTGAGCAGGCTGACCACGTGGGCGTCGTAGGGGCTGACGAAATTCGACAGCATCTTCGAGCCGCAGGTCGTGAGCAGGCCTTCGGTGCAGAAGACATCCTTGTGCGCGAGCGGGATGCCGGTCAGCGGACCGGCGTTGCCGGCGGCGATGCGCTCGTCGGCGGCCTGGGCGGCCTTGATCGCGCCGTTACGGTCGACGGTGATGAAGGCGTTGAGGGTGGCGTTTCGGCTCTCGACGCGGTCGAGGAAGAGGGTCGCGAGTTCGACGCTGGAGATCTTCTTTGCGTCGAGCGCGGCGCGCAATTCAGTGAGGCTGGCGTTGATCATGGCTTACTCGATGACCTTGGGGACCAGGTAGAGGCCGCCTTCGGTCTGCGGCGCGACAGCCTGGAAGGCCTCGCGGCGGTCGGTTTCGGTGGCGACGTCGTCGCGCAGGCGCTGGGCGAGATCCTGCGGGTGGCTCATCGGCTCGACGCCGCTGGTGTCGACCGCCTGCATCTGTTCGATCAGGCCGAAAATGCCATTCAGCTTGGCGCGCGTGGCTTCGACGTCGTCGTCGGCCAGTTCGATCCGCGCGAGTCCGGCGATGCGCCGGACCTGTTCAGGAGAAAGCGACATGAGGTAACAAAACCCGCTTAATTCACAAAGGTTTGTAGGTTATCATACTCGTTTGCCGCTAGTCCGGCCGGGCACCCCGCCCCTTCCAGCGTTACCCCCATCTTCACCGGTTTCGGGATTTTCCCCATGTTTGGTTTCCTGCGTTCCTATTTTTCCAACGATCTGGCCATCGACCTTGGTACCGCGAACACATTGATCTACGTGCGCGGCAAGGGCATCGTGCTGGACGAGCCCTCGGTGGTGGCGATCCGCACCGAAGGCGGTCCGAACGCCAAGCGCACGATCCAGGCGGTCGGGCATGCGGCGAAACAGATGCTGGGCAAGACCCCGGGCAACATCACGGCGATCCGGCCGATGAAGGATGGCGTGATCGCCGACTTCGTTGTGACCGAGCAGATGATCAAGCAGTTCATCAAACGGGTGCACGATTCGCGCATGTTCTCGCCGAGCCCGAGGATCATCATCTGCGTGCCCTGCGGTTCGACCCAGGTCGAGCGCCGTGCGATCCGCGACGCGGCCCTCGCGGCGGGCGCCTCCCAGGTCTACCTGATCGAGGAGCCGATGGCGGCGGCGATCGGCGCGGGCCTGCCGGTATCGGACGCGACCGGCTCGATGGTGGTCGATATCGGCGGCGGCACGACCGAAGTCGGCGTGATCTCGCTCGGCGGCATGGTCTACGCCGGTTCCGTGCGCGTCGGCGGCGACAAGTTCGACGATTCGATCGTCAACTACATCCGCCGCAACTACGGCATGCTGATCGGCGACACGACCGCCGAGAACATCAAGAAGGAAATCGGCTCGGCCTTCCCCGGTTCGGAAGTGCGCGAGATGGAAGTCAAGGGGCGTAACCTCGCCGAAGGCATTCCGCGCAGCTTCACGATCTCGTCGAACGAAATCCTCGAGGCGCTGACCGAACCGCTGAACCAGATCGTCTCGGCGGTGAAGATCGCCCTCGAACAAACCCCGCCCGAACTGGGTGCCGACATTGCCGATCGCGGCATGGTACTGACCGGCGGTGGCGCGCTGCTGCGCGACCTCGACCGCCTGCTGATGGAAGAAACGGGGTTGCCGGTGATTGTCGCCGAGGAGCCGCTCACCTGCGTCGCGCGGGGTTGCGGCATGGCGCTGGAGAAGATGGACAAGCTGGGCTCCATCTTCGCCTCCGAGTAAGTTGCGCAGCAGCGGCGGGCCGGGTGCCTGCCGCCACGCGCCGTAGACGTTCACGATGTCGCTGGTCGGCCACCAGGCCCCTCCTATATTCCGGCAAGGACCCACGCCGCTCGTGCGGTTGTTCCTGTTCGTGTCCGTGTGTCTGGTGCTGCTCGTCGCCGACCTGCGCTTCCGTTATCTCGAAGTCGTGCGCCAGGCTTTGTCGGTGGCGACCTATCCGCTGCAGGTCGCGGCCGCCGCGCCGGCGGATTTCCTTCGCAATGCAGCGGTTTATTTCGCGACGCTGGTCGACGTGCAGAAGGAGAATGCGATGCTGCGCCAGAGCCAGGTCGAGGCGGCGCAGCGCCTGCTGCGTTTCGACCAAATCGAGGAAGAGAACCGTCATCTGCGTGCGATGCTCGACATGTCTCAGGCGCTCGGTTCGCGCAGCGTGGCCGCGGAAATCCTCTATGACGCGCCCGACCCCTTCTCGCGCAAGGTGATCCTCAACCGCGGCAGTCAGCAAGGCATCGAGGCCGGCATGGCGGTCGTGAACGAACAGGGCATGATCGGGCAGGTGAGCCGCGTCTATCCGGTGCAGGCCGAAGTGACGCTCCTGACCGACAAGGACCAGGCGGTGCCGGTGGTCGTGTCGCGCAACGGCTTGCGCGGCGTGCTGACCGGGGCCGGGCAGGGACGGCTGGAGCTGCGCTTCACGCTGTCCGGCGCGGACATCAAGCCCGGCGACCGCCTCGTGACCTCGGGGCTCGACGGGCTCTTCATGCCCGGCTTGCCGGTTGCGGACGTCGTGAGTGTCGACCGCGATTCGCCGACTTTCGCCGCGGTCGTCTGCGAGCCGGTGGCGGGCGTCGAGCGCACGACCCAGGTGCTGGTGCTGACGCGCGCCGAGCTGCCGCCGCCGCGTCCCGCCCCCGAACCCGAAGCCGCCCCGACGCGTCCGCGCAAGAAGGTTCGCTGATGCAGCCGACCCACCGTTCCCGCCGCATCCTGCTGCCCGCGCGCACCTGGTTCGTCTATCTGAGCCTGATTGTCGCGCTTGGCCTGAGTTATATCCCGACCGGACTGCTGCCCGGCGTGCCCGACTGGGTCGCGTTGGTGCTGACCTTCTGGGCAATCCGCGAACCGCTGCGTGCGGGAATGGGCGCGGGCTTCGTGTTCGGGCTGCTGGTCGATATCGGCCACGGCGCGGCGATGGGGCAGCACGCGCTCGCCTATGTCGTGCTGTGCTACCTCGCGACCTCGGTGTCGCGCCGCGTGCTGTGGTTCCCGCCGCCGCAACAGGCGCTGCACGTGCTGCCGATGCTGCTGGCGGCGCAGGTGATCATGGTGCTGGTGCGCCTGCTCGCTGGAGCCGAATTCCCGGGCTGGTGGTACTTCCTGTCGAGCTTCACGAGCATCGTGCTGTGGGTGCCGCTCAACTTCCTGCTGCTGCTGCCGCAGTACCAGCCGGTCGAGCGCGACGAGAACCGGCCGATCTGATGGAATTCCGTACTCCCGACGAGGAACTGGCGAGTTTCCGCCGCCGCGTCCTGGTGGCGGGCCTGTTCGTGATGGTCTGCTTCGGCGTCCTCGCGGCGCGCTTCTATTTCCTGCAGGTCGTCCGCTACGACTACTACCACACGCGGGCCGAGGACAACCGCATCGCGCTGCTGCCGATCGTGCCCAGCCGCGGGGCTATCGTCGACCGCAACGGCGTGCCGCTCGCGCGCAACTACGCGGCGTACACGCTCGAGATCACGCCTTCGCGCGTCGCGGATCTCGACGCGACGATCGATGCGCTGTCGGAGATCATCCAGATCGAACCGCGCGACCGGCGGCGCTTCCGCAAGCTGCTCGAGGACAGCAAGAACTTCGAGAGCCTGCCGATCCGCACGCGCCTGACCGAGGAGGAGGTTGCCCGCTTCATCGCGCGACGCTATCGCTTCCCCGGGGTCGAGGTGCAGGCGCGCCTCTTCCGCGACTACCCGCAGGGTGAGCTCGCGTCGCACGTGATTGGCTACATCGGGCGCATCAACCAGCGCGACCAGGACCGCATCGAGGACCAGGGCCTGACGGCGAACTACCGCGGCTCCGACTACATCGGCAAGGGCGGGCTCGAGATGAGCTACGAGGCCGAACTGCATGGCGCGACCGGCGCCGAGCAGGTCGAGGTCAATGCCGGCGGGCGCGCGGTGCGCCAGCTCGCGCGCGTTCCCGGCGTGCCGGGCAACGACCTGGAGCTCACGCTCGATATCGAGATGCAGAAGGTCGCGGAAGCGGCGTTCGGCAACCGGCGCGGCGCGCTCGTCGCGATCGACCCGGCTACCGGCGGCATCCTGTCACTGGTGTCGAAGCCCACTTTCGACCCGAACCTCTTCGTCGACGGCATCTCGAACGACGACTGGAAGGCGCTCAACGAGTCGCCGGACCATCCGCTCGTGAACCGCGCGATCCTCAGCGCCTATCCGCCGGGCTCGACCTTCAAGCCCTTCATGGCGCTCGCGGGTCTGACGGCGGGCAAGCGCACGATCACGCAGACGATCTCAGACCCGGGCTACTTCATGTTCGCCGGCCATCGCTACATGGACGATCAGCCCGGCGGACACGGCACGGTCGATCTGCGCAAGTCGATCGTCGTGTCGTGCAACACCTATTACTACCAGCTCGCCAACGACCTCGGCATCGACGGCATCGCGAACTTCATGCGTCCGCTGGGCTTCGGCTCGCGCACCGGCATCGACCTCAATGGCGAAGCGGAAGGCGTGCTGCCGACGCCGGAGTGGAAGAAGAAGCGCTTCCGCAACAAGGAACACCAGAAGTGGTTCGGCGGCGAGACGATCTCGGTCGGCATCGGCCAGGGCTACAACGCCTACACGCCGTTGCAGCTCGCCAACGCACTGGCGGCGGTCATCAACGACGGCAAGGTGTTCCGCCCGCACCTCGTACGCAACGTCGTCAATCCCGTCACCGGCGAGCGACGGCCGGTCGCGCCGGAGCCGCTGCGCCAGGTGCAGATCAAGCCGGAGTACCTCGCCGCGGTGCGCCAGGCGATGGTTGATGTGAACAAGGCCGGTACCGGCGCGCGCGCCTTCGCCGGGGCACCCTATTCGGTGGGCGGCAAGACCGGTACCGCGCAGGTGTTCTCGCTGCACGGTCAGAAGTACGTCGCCGGGCGCGTGACCGAGAAGCTGCGCGACCACTCGTGGTTCATCGCCTACGCGCCGGCCGACAAGCCGACGATCGCGATGGCGGTGCTGGTCGAAAACGGCGGTTTCGGTGCACAGTCGGCGGCGCCGATCGCGCGCCAGGTGATCGACTTCCACCTGCTCGGCAAGCGTCCGAACCAGCCGGCGGGCGAGGATGCCGGGGCGGTCGACGAAGGCGATGACCGCCACGATCCGGCCGAGCACGACGCCCCCGCCGTTCCGGGGTTCTTCGGCAACGATTCGGAGGGACGCTGATGAACCGCGGCAACTTCCATGTGCGCGACATCGTGCAGGCGGTGCTGCGGCCGATCGACCGGCCGCTGTTCTTCATGCTCGCGGCGCTGATGGCCTACGCCTACATCGTGCTGATGAGCGCGTCGCCGGACCGCCTCGTCGCGCTCGAGATCAACATCCTCGTCGCGCTGACCGCGATGTGGCTGACCGCGCGCCTGACGCCGCAGAAGCTGCTCGGACTCGCGCTGCCGCTGTACGCGGTCGGCGTGCTGCTGCTCGTTGCGGTGATGCTCTTCGGCGAGACCTCGAAGGGGGCGACGCGCTGGCTGAACATCGGCATCACGCGTATCCAGCCGTCCGAGCTGATGAAGATCGCGATGCCGCTAATGCTGGCCTGGTTCTTCCAGCAGCGCGAAGGCCACATCGGCGTGCGCGAGTTCATCGCGGCGGGCGTCCTGCTTCTCGTGCCGGTGGGCCTGATCGCGGTCCAGCCCGACCTCGGCACCGCCGTGCTGGTGGCGGCGGCGGGCCTGTATGTGATCTTCTTCGCTGGCCTGTCGTGGAAGCTGATCATTCCGGTCGTCGTGGTCGGTGTTGTCGCGATCGGCGCGATCGTCGGCTTCGGCGACCAGCTGTGCCAACCTGACGTTGTCTGGCCGGGTCTGCGCGAATACCAGAAGCACCGCATCTGCACGCTGCTCGATCCGATGCAGGATCCGCTCGGCAAGGGGTTCCACATCATCCAGTCGACGATCGCGATCGGCTCGGGCGGCATCCTCGGCAAGGGCTGGACGCAGGGCACGCAGACGCATCTGTCCTTCCTGCCCGAGCGGCACACCGACTTCATCTTCTCGGTGCTGTCCGAAGAGTTCGGGCTGGTGGGCATCTGCGTGCTGCTCGTGATCTACCTGATGCTGCTGATGCGCGGCTTCGCAATCGCCGCCACGGCGCCGACGCTTGCGACGCGGCTCCTCGCGGGAGCGGTCACGATGATCTTTTTCACCTATGCTTTCGTGAATATGGGCATGGTCAGCGGCATCCTGCCGGTCGTGGGCGTGCCCTTGCCCTTCATCAGCTACGGGGGAACCGCGCTCGTGACCTTGTGCGTCGGCATCGGCATCCTGATGAGCATACACCGCAGTCGACAGGCGGCCCAGTGATGATCGGAGCCGCAGGAAGACTATCGCCGCTGCTCGCGCTGCTGGCCCTGATGCTGACGTTCGCCGGCTGCAGCTCGACGCCCTCCCGCGTGCCGCCGGCCGAAGGCACGGTCGCGACGCCCCCTTCGGGCAGTGCAACGCGCGACACGGCGCGGACCGCCAAGCGCGGCGGCGCTTTCTATAAGGACGACGGCCCCGGCGACAACCCGCCGCCGAACCTCGACGAGATTCCCGACGCGAAGCCCCGTCTCGAACCGCTGCACCGCTTCGCCAACCGGCCCTACACGGTACTCGGCGAGGATTACGTGCCCGCGACTTCGCTCGTGCCCTACCGCCAGCGCGGTGTCGGCAGCTGGTACGGCCGCCGTTTTCATGGCCAGCCGACCTCCAGCGGCGAGCCCTACGACATGTACGCGATGACGGCGGCGCATCCGACCTTGCCGATCCCGAGCTACGCGCGCGTGACCAACGTCTCCAACGGCCGTTCGGTCATCGTGCGCGTGAACGACCGCGGGCCTTTCCTGAGGGGGCGGGTGATGGATCTCTCCTTCGCCGCCGCGTACCGGCTCGGCTATGCGAACACCGGCAGCACCGAGATCGAGGTCGAAACGATCATCCCCGACGGCGGCGAAACGCTTCTCGCCGAACCGGTGACGACCCCGGTCCCCGGCCGCGATCCGATCCTCGTCGCGGCCGACGGCGCCGTGCCCCTCGAACTCACCAATCGCCCGGCGCCGCCCGCGAGTGCCGCGCGTGGCATCTTCCTGCAGCTCGGTGCGTTCTCGTCGTCGGAAAACGCCGAGGAACTGCGCAGCCGCGTGCGCGGCGCGTTCTCGGACTTCGCCGACCGGCTCGACGTGCTCAACGAGGGCGCCCGCTATCGCCTGCGCCTCGGGCCGTTCGCGTCGGCCGATCAGGCGCGCGACGCCGCCGAACGCATCGCCCGTGCGCTGAAATTCCGGCCTTTTGTCGTCACGCGTTGATGTTGCAGTGAACCATTTTGTATCCACGTTGGTCTGCATGACCGAGGCCGAACTATAATTTTCGGCTTCCCCGCCCATCCCGTTCCTTCGTTTCCTGTCGACCGATCCCCATGCGTTTCTTCCTCGCCCTGCTGTTTTCGCTGATTTCCCTTGCCGCATCTGCACAAAACGTCCCGCCCCCCGCACTCGCCGCTCGTGCGTGGCTGCTGATGGATCACGCCACGGGTCAGGTGCTGGCCGCGCAGGAGCCCGATTCCCGCATCGAGCCGGCGTCGCTGACCAAGCTGATGACGGCCTACCTGACCTTTGCGGCCCTGAAGAGCGGCAGCATCAAGCTCGAGCAGACCGTGCCGGTGTCGGAAAAGGCCTGGCGCATGGAAGGCTCGCGGATGTTCATCCAGCCCGACAAGCCGGTGACAGTCGGTGAGCTCGTGCAGGGCATGATCATCCAGTCCGGCAACGACGCCTGCGTCGCGCTCTCCGAGCTGATCGCCGGCGGCGAAGACTCCTTTGCCGCGCTGATGAACCGCGAGGCGCAGCGCCTGGGCATGAAGAACACCCACTACATGAACTCCACCGGCCTGCCGGATCCCGACCACTACACGACGGCGCGCGACCTGTCGGTGCTCGCCGGTGCGATCTCGCGCGACTTCCCCGAGTACTACCACTACTACTCGCAGAAGGGATACAGCTATAACGGCATCACCCAGCCGAACCGCAACCGCCTGCTGTGGCTCGATCCCTCGGTCGATGGCCTCAAGACCGGGCACACCGCGGCCGCCGGCTACTGCCTGATCGCCTCCGCGCTGCGCGGCCCGCGTCGCCTCGTGTCGGTCGTGCTCGGCACCGAGTCCGACACCGTGCGCGCGCAGGAATCGCTGAAGCTGCTGAACTACGGCTTCCAGTTCTTCGACACCGCCAAGCTCTACTCGGCCAACCAGGAGCTGTCGCGCTTCCGCGTCTGGAAGGGCCAGATCAACGAACTGCCGGTCGGCTTCACGCAGGACTTCGTGATGTCGCTGCCGAAGGGCCAGGCCGAGAAGCTGCAGACCGAACTGACCAGCATGCAGCCCGTCGTCGCGCCGCTGCAGAAGGGCCAGCCGGTCGGCACGCTGAAGGTCTCGCTCGACGGCAAGGCGATCGGCGAATATCCGGTCGTCGCGCTGCAGGATGTGCCGGTCGCGGGCTTCTTCGGGCGCCTGTGGGACGCGCTGCTGATGTGGATCAAGAGCCTGTAAGAGGCATGCGGAGACCCTCATGAGCACCTGCTACCTCAACGGGACCTACCAGCCGCTCGCCGAGGCGCGCGTCTCGCCGATGGACCGCGGCTTCCTGTTCGGGGACGGCGCCTACGAGGTGATCCCGGTCTATTCGCGGCGGCCCTTCCGCCTGGCCGAGCACCTCGCACGGCTTGAGCGCACGCTCGAAGCGCTGCGCCTGCCGAATCCCTACCGCCTCGACGAATGGGCGGGGATCGTGCACGAGATCGTCGCGCGCAACACGTGGAGCGACCAGTCGATCTACCTCCAGGTGACGCGCGGGGCGGACACGCGGCGCAATCATGCTTTCCCGATCGGGGTGCAGCCGACGGTGTTCCTGATGAGCGAGGCGCTCGTCACGCCGCCGGCCGACCAACTGGCCAACGGGGTCGCGGCCGTCAGCGCGGCGGATTTCCGCTGGCTGCGCTGCGACCTCAAGACCACGGCGCTGCTCGCGAACTGCCTGCTGCGCCAGATGGCGATCGACCACGGCTGTGCCGAAACAGTGCTCTTCCGCGACGGCTTCCTCACCGAGGGTTCCGCGTCGAACATCTTCATCGTGCGCGATGGCGTCCTGCTCGCACCGCCGAAGAGCCACCTGATGCTGCCCGGCATCACTTACGATGTGGTGCTGGAACTCGCGGCGAAGCACGGCGTCGCACACGAGGTGCGCGACATCCTCAAAGACGAGGTTCGGACGGCCGACGAAGTGTGGATGACCTCGTCCACGAAGGAAGTGCTGGCGATCACGAGCCTCGACGACCGTCTGATCGGCGACGGCCGGCCGGGCCCGGTGGGGCGCCAGATGCTCGCCTGGTATCAGGATTTCAAGAAAACGGTGATGCGCGGTGGCTGACGAAACCCAACAAACCCTGCTGGAATTTCCCTGCGAGTTTCCCATCAAGATCATGGGCGCCCGCGTCGACGAGTTCGCCCAGGCGATCGTTGCGGTGGTACAGGCCCATGCGCCCGATTTCGACCCGGCCACGGTGCAGATGCGCCCGTCGAGCAAGGGCAACTACCTGTCGCTGACCTGCACGATCAACGCGCAGTCGAAGGACCAGCTCGACAACCTTTACCGCGCGCTGTCGGCGCACCCGCTGGTGAAGGTGGTGCTGTAAGTGGAGGCCATACAGGCTCTGCCGCTGGTCGTGCGCCACCTGGGGCGCGTGGACTACGAACCCACCTGGCAGGCGATGCGCGCCTTCACGGACGCGCGCACGGCGGAGACGCCCGACGAGCTGTGGGTGCTCGAACATCCGCCGGTCTTCACGCTCGGCCAGGCCGGCAAGCCGGAACACCTGCTGCGCGAGACCGGCATCCCGCTCGTGAAGATCGACCGCGGCGGCCAGATCACCTATCACGGCCCCGGCCAGATCGTCGTCTACCTGCTGCTCGACCTGCATCGTCGCCACCTCAAGGTGCGCGAGCTCGTGAACCTGATGGAGCAGGCGTTGATCGATTGTCTCGCCGACTACGGCCTTACGGCCGAACGCAAAGACGGCGCCCCGGGCGTCTATATCGGCGGCGCGAAGATCGCCGCGCTCGGGCTGCGTGTGCGAAACGGGTGCAGCTACCACGGCCTCGCACTCAACGTGGACGCCGATCTCGCACCCTTCACGGCGATCAACCCCTGCGGCTACGAAGGCCTGCAGACGATCCGGATGAAGGATTTCGGCATCACCGATGGCATCGCCGAGGTCGGCGAGCGGCTCGTCGGCCACCTGCAGCGCCTGTTACCGTTACCCACCGTGAGCCCCACACCGGCCCTTGACAGGCCATAATGCACCCGGGCGCCACAATTGCCCGCTGGCACACAGAGAGAGACGAGAGATTCCCCGATGGACACACCCAACCGCAAGCAGCGCGGCGCCGAGAAGACCGCCCGCATCCCGATCAAGATCGTACCGGCCGAGCGCCTGAAGAAACCCGACTGGATCCGCATCAAGCTCGGCGCCGGCCAGGAGGCCGAACGCTTCAACGAGATCAAGGCGAGTCTGCGCGAGCACAAGCTGCACACGGTGTGCGAGGAAGCCTCCTGTCCGAACATCCATGAATGCTTCGGTAAGGGCACCGCGACCTTCATGATCATGGGCGACATCTGCACGCGGCGCTGCCCCTTCTGCGACGTCGGCCACGGTCGCCCCGAGCCGCTCAACGCCGACGAACCGAAGGAACTCGCCGCGACGATCGCCGCGATGCGCCTCAACTACGTCGTGATCACCAGCGTCGACCGCGACGACCTGCGCGACGGCGGGGCCCAGCACTTCGTCGACTGCATCCGCGAGACGCGCGCCGTGTCCCCGAAGACCAGCATCGAAGTGCTGGTGCCGGATTTCCGCGGGCGCCTGGAAGTCGCGCTGGAGATCTTCGACCAAGCCTCGCCCGACGTGATGAACCACAACATGGAAACCGTGCCGCGCCTGTACAAGCAGGCCCGTCCCGGTGCCGACTACGAATACTCGCTGCGCCTGCTGAAGGAATTCAAGGCGCGCAACCCGAAGGTGTCGACGAAGTCGGGCCTGATGGTCGGCCTGGGCGAGACCGACGAGGAAATCCTCGAAGTGATGCGCGACCTGCGCGCGCACGATGTCGAGATGCTGACGATCGGACAGTACCTGCAGCCCTCGGGCGGCCACCTGCCGGTGCTGCGCTATGTGCACCCGGACACTTTCAAGATGTTCGAGACCGAGGCGCTGAAGATGGGCTTCAAGAACGCGGCCTGCGGCCCGATGGTGCGTTCGAGCTACTGGGCGGACCAGCAGGCCCACGGCGCGGGCGTCGTGTAGGAAAGGGGAAGGGCCGCGTTCAGCGGTCCTTAGGCAGGGCGCGGCGGCGGGAGGAGGTCCCGTCGCCGCGCCCTTTGTCTTTCTAGCGGAACATGCGCTCCGCGCGTTCGTGGCGTTCCTGTTCCTCGAGGCTCAGCGTCGCCGTCGGACGCGCGAGCAACCGCCCGACACCGATCGGCTCGCCACTGACTTCGCAATAGCCATAGCTGCCGTCGTCGATGCGGCGCAAGGCCGACTCCACCTTGTGCAGCAGCTTCAGTTCGCGGTCGCGGATGCGCTGCTCGAGCACCTGCTCCTCTTCCTGCGTCGCGCGGTCCGCCTCGTCGGCGGTAGCGACCGTCTCGCGCAGGTGTTCGCGCATGTCCGCGCTGTTCTCAAGCAGTTCGTTCTTCAGTTCGAGCAGCTTTTGGCGGAAGAATTCGAGCTGCGCCGAATTCATGTAATCGTCGGCCGACATCGCCAGCAGCTCCGATTCGGAGATGGGGCCATTGCGTGCTGCAATCGCGTTCATCTTGGGCTCTCCGTTTTGCCGCTGCCCCGGTGTGTCCGCTGGGGCATGGCACTGTCAAAAAATCAAAAAGGCTGCTGGATGGCGAATGCACAGCCTACCCGCGCGGGAGTAAGCTGGCCCCCGTCAACCTCAGCCTGCCTGGAGACCGTCATGCGTTCCATTCTGCGAGCTTTCGCCCTGCTTGTCATCAGTGTGCCGTTCGCCGCCGTGGTTTGGGCCGCCGGCATTGCCAGCCTGAGTGAGAGCGAAGCCTCGGGCGGCTTGCGCGAAGCGCTGGTCCAGGGCGCCGGGCACGCGGTGCAGCTGCTTGGCGCGAAGGACGGATTCTTGAAAAACAAGAAGGTCAAGATCCCGCTCCCGGACGGCCTCTCGCAGGTCGAGTCGGTCATGCGCCTGGCCGGGCGCGGCAAGGATCTCGACGATCTCGTGAAGACGATGAATCGCGCGGCCGAGGCGGCGGTGCCGGAAGCGCAGACGCTGCTCGTCGATGCGGTGAGGGAGATGTCGGTCGACGACGCGCGCAAGATCCTCACCGGCGGCGACGACTCGGCAACACGCTATTTCAAATCGAAGACGCAGGCGCAGCTGACCGAACGCTTCCTGCCGGTCGTCAAGCAGAGCACCGACCGGCTGGCGCTTTCCGAGCAGTACAACAGGATCGCCGGTCAGGCCGCGAGCTTCGGCCTCGTGAAGAGTGAGGACGCGCAGATCGAAGGCTACGTCACGCGCAAGGCGCTCGACGGCCTCTACCTGATGATCGCCGAGGAAGAAAAGACGATCCGCAAGAACCCGCTGCAGGCCGCGGGATCGCTCGCGCAGCGGGTGTTCGGCATGTTGGGCCGCTGACAACGCCCCGATGCGGGTTGTAACGAGGCCCGGCCGGTACTGGGCATTGCGGTAAAATGGACAATTGTCTGCCGCAACGCCCATGTCCGCTCTTCTCAATGCCCCGCAGCGCGAAGCGATCCATTACCTCGACGGCCCGAGCCTCGTGCTCGCCGGTGCCGGCAGCGGCAAGACGCGGGTCATCACGCACAAGATCGCGCACCTGATCAACGGCTGCGAACTCAATCCGGCCAACGTCGCGGCGATCACCTTCACGAACAAGGCCGCGAAGGAGATGCAGGAACGCGTCGCCCACCTGATGGGCGGGCGGGCGCCGACCGGACTCACGGTGTGCACCTTCCACGCGCTGGGCGTCAAGATCATCCGCCAGGAAGCGAAGCACTGCGGGCTGAAGCCGCAGTTCTCGATCCTCGACGCGTCGGACACCGTGCAGATCGTCTCGGACGTCTCGGGCGACACCGACAAGCTGCGCGCGCGCTCGATGCAGTGGCAGATCTCGAGCTGGAAGAACGCGATGATCACGCCCGAGGAGGCCGTCCAGCTCGCCGACAACGAACTCTCGGTCGCGGCCGCGCTGCTGTACGGGGAATACCAGCGCACGCTGCGCGCCTACCAGGCGGTCGACTTCGACGACCTGATCGGGCTGCCGGTACTGCTCTTCGAGAACAACCCGGAAGTGCGCGAACGCTGGCAGAACAAGCTGCGCTACCTCCTCGTCGACGAATACCAGGACACCAACCGCGCCCAGTACCGCCTGCTGCGCCAGCTCTCCGGTGTGCGCGGCGCCTTCACCGCGGTCGGCGACGACGACCAGGCGATCTACGCGTGGCGTGGCGCGGACGTCGAGAACCTGAAGCTGCTGCAGCAGGACTACCCCAAGCTCAAGGTCATCAAGCTCGAGCAGAACTACCGCTCGTCGCGGCGCATCCTGACCGCCGCGAACACGGTCATCGCGAACAACGAGAAGCTCTTCGAGAAGAAGCTCTGGTCCGAACACGGCGACGGGGAGCAGATCGTCGTGACTGCCTGCCGCGACGCCGATCACGAAGCGGAGTGGATCGCCTCGAAGATCAGCGCGCACAAGTTCGAGCATCGCACCAAGTTCTCCGACTATGCGATCCTCTATCGCGGCAACCACCAGGCGCGCGTGATCGAGCAGCAACTGCGCAACCAGAAGATCCCCTACGTGATGTCGGGCGGGCAGTCCTTCTTCGATAAGCCCGAGATCCGCGACCTGATCTCCTACCTGCGCCTGCTGATGAACGAGGACGACGATCTGTCCTTCATCCGCGCGATCACGACTCCGCGCCGCGGCATCGGCCCGGCGACGATCGAGGCGCTCGGCAACTACGCCGGCCGCCGCCACGTGAGCCTTTTCGCGGCTGTCTTCGAGGAAGGCGCCGCGCATTCGCTCACTGCGCGCCAGCTCGAACAGGTGCAGGAGTTCGGCAACTTCATCAACCGCATCCAGTACCGCGCCCAGCGCGAACCGGCGGCGCGCGTGCTGGAAGACCTGCTCACGGCGATCCGTTACGAAGCCTGGCTCTTCGAGCACCTCGACACGCGCGAGGCCGAGTCGAAGTGGAGCAACGTGCGCGACTTCGTCGGCTGGCTCGGCAGGAAGGGCGAGGAAGACGGCAAGAACCTGATCGAGCTCACGCAGACCATCGCGCTGATCTCGATGCTCGACAAGGAAGACGCCGAGTTCGACGGCGTGCAGATGGCCACGCTGCACGCGTCGAAGGGGCTGGAGTTCAAGCACGTGTTCCTGGTCGGCGTCGAGGAAGGCGTGCTGCCGCACCAGTCCTCGATCGACGAGGACAAGGTCGACGAGGAGCGCCGCCTGATGTACGTCGGCATCACGCGCGCGCAGCGGAGCCTCAACATCACCTGGTGCGAGCGGCGCAAGGCTGGCAAGGAAACGCGCACCTGCGACCCGTCGCGCTTCATCGCCGAGATGGGCGGTGACATCAAGATCAGCGACCGCAAGACCAACGCGCCGGTGTCGAAGGAAGAGGGGCGCGCGCGCATCGCGAACCTGATGGCGATGTTCGAAGGGCGTTGACACCGTCGCCCGGGAGGCCGTGACAGGCGTCTCGGGAGCGTCGTTTGCATTGGAAAATACTCTCGGCGTATGCCGATGGCGCGATCTACAATCCCGAATGCACTCGGCTCCCTCCGCGTCGTCATCGCAGTGCGATGGCAGCGGGATGGCGCCGTGGAAGAGAATGCCCCTTTCCCCTCGGAGACTCGGTGATGCGTAATACAAGATCAGCCCTGTTGAATTGCTCGCTTCATTTCTCGTTGTTGGCCGCTCTGGTACTGCCGCCCCTCGTGGCGCAGGCCGACCCGCTGCCGTGCCAGGCGCCCGGTCGGCTGGTCTCGATCTCGGGGAAGATCATGACGAATTCGATGGCGGGAGGCGAATCGCTCGGCGTCCTCCAGGGCACCGTCGATGGCTCGAACAAGCTCAAGTGCGGCATTCACGGCACGCCCCGTTTCAATCCGGACGGCACTTTCGCCGGCTTCACGCATTCGCTGGTGTGTGACGACACCGTGACGGCCGAGAACATGGTCGATACGGTCCACTCGCAGGTCATCTCGCTCAGCCGCTTCGACGGCGTACCGAGTTTCCGCTCCTGCGGCATCCCGGGCATGGACCTGACCTACGGGGCATTCCGCGAAATTTCCGAACCGCAGTCCGGACGCGGCATCTTCTCGCCCACCGGGGGCGGGCAGTTGTCGATCGACGGCGTCGTCAATTGCGCCGGCGCCGTCGACATGAAGTTCACGGGCCAGGTCTGCGTCGTCCGCTGACCCCGCCGCGGGCCGCCACGGCGGCCCCGAAGCTTACTTTTCGACCGCCGGCTCGGTAAATTTGGCGCCACCGGCGTTCGCCATGTAGGCCACCGCGCGCTTGACCTCGGTGTCGGTCAGATCGACGCCGCCGCCGCGCGGGGGCATTTGGCGGATGCCTTCAATCGCGTGCTTCGCCAGCGTGTCGAAGCCCTGCGCGATGCGCGGCCCCCAGGCACCGGCGTCGCTGAATTTCGGCGAGCCGAGCGCACCGGCGCCATGGCAGCCCGCGCAGGTGCCCTGGTAGACCTGTTCGCCGGTCCGGCTGCCCGGTGCAGCCTTCTGGACCTTCACCGTCACGTGTGCGACCGGCTCGATACGGCGTGCGCGCGCTTCCACATCGTCGTCCTGGGTTTTGCTGCAGGCGGCGAGTTGCACGGCAGCCAGGGTTGCGAGGGCCGGAACCAGCACGCGGCGGCGTGCCGGGAAAAAACTTCTGGACATTGAGACTCCTTGTGTTTGTTTTGTCCGGTTGTGCGGGGTTGAGCCGAGAGTATAGCTGCGGCGAAGAAGTAACACTTCTGGTGATCCGGCTTTCGTCGCACCTCCCCCGCCATGCTGAATACGTCCGACATATCCCGACCGGAGGCAGACATGGGACTTCTTTCGTTCATCAAGGAAGCTGGGGAAAAACTCTTCGGCCACGACGACGCGCAAGCCGCCAGCCCAGACCAGGCCGCGGCCGCAAACACCAAGGCGGCCGATGCCATCCGCGCCCACATCACGAAGCTCAACCTCGCCCCTGCAGACTTGGCGGTCACTTTCGACAGCAAGACTTCGGCGGCGACAGTTAGCGGTACCGCGCCCGATCAGGCGACCAAGGAAAAGATCCTGCTCGCGGCCGGCAACGTCCAGGGCGTCGGCCAGGTCGACGACCGGCTCACCGTCGCCGCCCCGGCCCAACCCGAGGCCCGCTTCCACACCGTGAAAAGCGGCGACACGCTATCCGCGATCGCCAAGACCTACTACGGCGACGCCAACAAGTACAACGCCATCTTCGAGGCCAACAAACCGATGCTTTCGCATCCGGACAAGATCTACCCCGGCCAGGTCCTCCGCATCCCGCCGACCCCCTGATCGGCCTATCCAGCAAAGGGGTCGTCAGGCGTCCGAAATCGGGTATAATCGCGCGTTCTACGCCACGCAGTGGCACAAGGCGCCCGTAGCTCAGCTGGATAGAGTACTGCCCTCCGAAGGCAGGGGTCGGACGTTCGAATCGTCTCGGGCGCGCCAGAATTCAAAAATCCGCTGATTTCCGTATGGAAATCAGCGGATTTTTCATTTCATCTGGCTGCCAGGCTGCCGATCCGGCATCGCGTTCGCGCGAGGTGCTCTTAGTTTGAAGCGGGGGGCGACTGGCACCAGTTGCGTCGCGCCGTTATCCCGCCGTCAGGCGAGGCGATGCCGGCGCAACCGAGGAGTGAGTCGAATATCTCGGCATGGCGCCTCGTTTCGCCAGAAGTCTTCTTGAGCTGCTCGAACCGTCCCTTGTTGTCGCCGTCCGCGAGCCATCGATCCGAAAACCATAGCAGGAAGGGAACCGCAAACTGCTCCTTCGGTGCGACGGCCTTCGGTGTGCCATGCAGGTGAAGGTTGTCGTCGATCGATTCGCCATGGTCGGAGACATAGAAAAGAAACGCCTTCTTGTCCCGCAGCGAGTCGATCAGCGAATGCAGCACGTAGTCCGTGTAGAGAAGACTGTTGTCGTAGGAGTTGATCAGCTGTTCGCGGCTGCACTCGGCCACGGAGCCGAGACATTCGGGTTGTTGGGCGGCGAAATTGCGGGGGTACCGGTTGCTGTAGAGGTAATGGGAGCCCTTGGTGTGGAGAATGACGAGGTGCCGCCCCTTCTGGCCGGATTCTTCCCAGCGCTTGATGGAATCCTGCATCTCCCTGACCAGCAGGATGTCGTCCACGGGCTTGCCCTGGTTGTAGGCCTCGGCGGCAACGACCTCGCGGATCTTGTAATGGTCGGCGTGGGTCTTGTTATAGAACCCGACTTCGGCCTGCATCGCGAAGAGCTCGATCGAAAAACCCAGATGCTTGAAGACGGAGAACACGTTGTCTTCCTTCTGGATCTCGACCTCGTTTGCCCCGGTCGCGATGCTCTCCGGACGCACAAACATGCAGCGCAGCGAGAGCGCCGTGGCCGTGTTGCACGATTGGCCTCGCATCGCCACCAAGCCGGGTTCCTTCGCGAGGAGCGGCGTCGTCGGGCGGCGATACCCGAGAACGCTCATGTGATCCCACCGGGCAGACTCGCCGATCACCAGCACGACGACCGAATCGTCGAGGGAGGCGGGGGCGGACCAGGCGTGCTGTTCCGCCGGGTCGACGAGATTTCTTGCCTGGACTCGCTGCTGCCACTCTTCGCTGATGGACATGCCCAGTCCCGACATCCAGTTGGTCGGCAGGTAGCGGTGGGCGGCGAGGGCGGCAGACCCCGGAATATCCCGGCCTCGTCTCGCTTCGGCCCGCTTGTCGACAGCCTTGAGCTCCTTGGTGCAGGCGACTGCTACCAGCACAGCGGCCATGAGCGTCAAGGCCGCAAGCACGCCGTCTTTCCAGGAATGCCGGAAGCGCAGCAGTGAACGATGCTGTTCCGAGAGGCGCCAGAAGAGCAACGCGGGGGCAACGCCGAGCATGAGCACCCAGAGGCCCAGTCTGACATCAAGGATCTCGCCGATCAGGTCCATCTCGGTCGTGAAGACCGACTCCACGATGCCATGACCGATCACCACGCTGTAGAACGCGATGTAGTACGCCCCCGTTGCCGACAGAAGGATCAGCAGGGACGCAATGAGCCTGAAGATGGCGCGCCGATTGAATGACGCCAGCACGACGAACGAGAACGTCGCAGAAAGAATCAGCAGCAGTTCGACCACCAGCAGACGCCAATCGGCGTTGTCGCCGGTGAGCCGCCGATGCACGATCGGGGCATTCAAAACGCCGCCCACGTAAAGCGCAGTGCCTGCAGCAATCGCGAGTGGGTTCAGGGGCTTGCGGAGCGAGTTTTGCGCGGCTGTGCTCAATGTCGATCACGACGCCTGGGGCATCGTTTTTCTGAGAGTTGGCGAGACACGTCCAAGACCGGTCTCGCTTTACGCGCGGGCCGCTTTGTCGTTCAGGGCAAGCATTGTAGCCGATGCTGAGTAACCCTGGCTCGCCGGGGTCTAAAAGGCGCTGATTGCAAGCAGACATCAGCGCCTTTTTCATGGAGCCGGATCAGGCTGCGGCCCGGTAGGTGGGTTCGAATTTCTCGGCCTGCACGCTCAGCATGTCCGAAGCGGGCAGGCTGCCCAGCAAGGAGAAGGCCCGCTTGATCAGTTCGCGTGGCACGCGTCCGGCCAGATGCCGGAGACGTCCGGCCTCGTCCGGGAAGACGTCGAAGATGCCGTAGCGGCCGTCGTCGAGGCGGACGGCGAACCAGGCGGTGGTGGCCGGTTCGGCTTCGACGAGCGGTTGCGCGTCGCGCAGGAAGCGCTCAACTTCTTCATCATGCCCGGTCTTGGCCCTGAAAGTGAGCAGGACGCCCTTGGTGTCCGCTCCTGCCGGAGTCGTCGCCGGAAGCTTGTCGGCCAGGACGTCCAGTTTCTGGATCTGGGGCGGCTCGGCGAACAGTTCGTCGGCGCGCTCCATCAGCGCTTGGGCGACGGGGCCCGTGAGATGCGCCTCGCGTTCCGCTTCGCCGGGAAAGACGTCGAAGATGCCGAACTCGGAGTGTCCGTGCCGGACCGCGAACCAGGCCGTCGTGCCGGCTTCCTGCCGGACGAGAGGCAGTGCCGACTGCAGGAACCGCTCGACTTCCGCCACCTTTTCCGACTTGGCTTTCACTCGGACAAGTAATCCTCGATTCACCATGATTCCTCCTGAGCTGTGGATGAAGGCGATGGCGTGTTCTCGATCGGGGGAGCTCAGCGGGCCCACGCCGGAAAAGCTGGCGACACGGGCTGACGCACCGTGTCGCACAGTCGTGTTACTTAGAACGGAGGGGGGAAACGGCAGTTCCGCGGATGGGGCTGTGTCGGCGAATCGGAAAATCGGCTATTTTCGGATCTGCACCGCCCGCCTTGAACCGCCTTTCTACGGAAAGCTGCCGCCATGACCCAAGCTCCAGTTCCTGTCCTGCCCACCGTCGAAGTCGAGACCGGCCCGGAGCCGACCCATGCGGTGATCTGGCTGCACGGGCTGGGGGCCGACGGCCACGACTTCGAGCCCTTGGTCGAGCAGTTCGACCCCGACCGTCTGCCGCCGACGCGCTTCGTGTTTCCGCATGCGCCGATGCGGGCGGTGACGATCAACGGCGGCTACGTGATGCGGGCCTGGTACGACATCGTGTCGCAGGACTTCTCGGGGCGGCGCGAGGATGCGCAGGGGGTGCGGGAATCGGCGGCGCAACTCGAGTCGCTGATCGCCCGGGAAAACGCTCGCGGCATCCCCGACGCACACATCGTGATCGCCGGCTTCTCGCAGGGCGGGGCGATCGCGCTGCACACCGCCTTGCGCCATCCGCAGCGGCTCGCCGGGGTGCTCGCGCTGTCGACCTATCTGCCGCTTGCCGACACGTTCGTCGCCGAGGCGCACGCCGTGAACCGCGATACGCCAATCTTCATGGCCCACGGCTACGGCGACACGGTGATTCCGTATGACTTTGCCGAGCGCTCGGGCGCGTTCCTGCGCGGGCAGGGCTATGCGGTCGATTGGCGGCCTTACGAGGTCGAGCACGGGATCTGTCTCGAGGAGCTGCGTGACATCGAGGTCTGGTTCGCGCAAGTGTTGCAGGACACGGCCGGCGCATAGGCGGCAGGACGCCCGCGACGCATCGTCCCGGATTTCCGCAGGCCGACCGGATCATGCTGACCCAGACTGCCTTTCTCCTGCTTGCTGCCGTGATCCTCATCCCGCTCGCGAAGCGCGTCGGGCTGGGGGCGGTGCTCGGCTACCTCGTCGCCGGCGTGCTGCTGGGCCCGTGGGGCCTGGGCGTGATCCGGGATGTGGAGGCGATCCTGCATTTCGGCGAATTCGGGGTCGTGCTGCTGCTCTTCGTGATCGGGCTGGAACTCCGGCCGTCCCGCCTGTGGGTGCTGCGGCGCCCGGTGTTCGGCCTCGGCAGTCTGCAGGTCGGGCTCACGGCGCTTGCGCTGGCGGCCCTCGCCATGGCCTTCGGCCTAGATGCGAAGGCTGCGGTGGTGATCGGCCTGGGAGGCGCGATGTCGTCGACGGCGATGGTGCTGCAGTCGCTGGCCGAGCGGAACCAGCTGTCCGACCGCCATGGCCGCGATGCCTTTGCGATCCTGCTGTTCCAGGACATGGCGGTGATCCCCGTGCTCGCCGTGCTGCCGCTGCTGGGCGGCGGCGGTGCCGATTTCGCCCCGCTGCGCATGCTCGGCGCCGCGGCGGCGATCGCGGGCGTAGTGCTCGCGGGGCGGGTGCTGTTGCGGCCCGTATTCACGTGGATCGCGACCCTCGGCAGCCGCGAGACCTTCACCGCGGCGGCGCTGCTGGTGGTGATCGCGACCACGCTGCTGATGGAAGGGGTCGGGCTCTCCGCGTCGCTCGGAGCCTTCCTCGCCGGTGTGGTGCTGGCGGATTCGGAATACCGCCATGAACTCGAAGCCGACCTCGATCCCTTCAAGGGCCTGCTGCTCGGCGTGTTCTTCATGGCGGTCGGCATGGGGGCCAACCTGGGGCTGCTCGTCGAGGCGCCTGGCGTCGTCGTCGGGCTGGCGGCCTGCCTGATTGCGCTCAAGCTGCTCGTGGTGTTCGTCGTCGGACGGGGGGTGGGCCGCAGCGCGGGCAGTGCCCGCAAGCTCGCGATCGCGCTCGCCCAGGGCGGCGAATTCGCCTTCGTGGTCTTCCAGCTCGCGGGGCAGCAGCGTCTGCTCGACGCGGAGGTGATCGACGCCGTGACGGTCGCGGTGACGATCTCGATGCTGCTCTGGCCGCTGCTCTTCCTGTTCGAGGAACGCGTGCTCGCGCGCATCTTCCGCACCGCCCAGCCGCGCCCCTTCGATCGCATCCGGGCGCAGGGCAATCCGGTGATCATCGCGGGCTTCGGCCGCGTCGGGCAGATCGTCGCCCGCGTCCTCGCACTGAAGCGCATCGCCTTCACCGTGCTGGAGGCCGACCCGCAGCAGGTGGATTATGTGCGCCGCTTCGGCAACGAAGTCTATTTCGGCGACGCCTCGCGCCCGGACCTGCTGCGCGCAGCGGGTGCGGCGGACGCGCACCTCTTCGTGCTGGCGATCGACGACGTCGAGGCCTCGTTGCGCACCGCCGACGTGGTACGCCGGCACTTCCCCGACCTTGCCGTCATCGCGCGGGCACGCAACCGCTACCACGCCTACAAGCTGATGGATCTCGGCGTCGAGGCGCCGATCCGCGAGACCTGGCATGGGAGCCTCGCACTGGCGGAGGACCTGCTCGGCCGGCTAGGGGTGCCGCAAGCGGAAGCCCGCCGCACGGTCGAGCGATTCGCCAGCCACGACGAGGCAAGCCTCAAACGGCAGCACGCGATCTACCAGGACGAAGCCAAGCTCGTCGCGAGCGTCCAGCAGGCGCGGGAGGAGTTGCGCAGTTTGTTCGAGCGCGACGAGGCGGAACTCGACGGGGGCGAGACGCGGACCGAGTCGGTGGGGTGAAGGCCGACCGGTACGGATTTCGGGACGATCGCGGACTCTAGGTCGATCGTTCTCACACGGAGAATGATGGTTTCACATTTATTCATTAGCGGGGAAGTATCGGATCGGGTGTAATGACCGCTCCTCACTGAAGGTCCAATGCCATGGATAAACCCGATACGCCGCGCCCGACTCCCCAGGGATTCGGCCCATCGACGTCGGAGCGCCTGCCGATTCCGGAACGCAGCGCGATGAGCGACGCCCAGCGCGCCGCGGCCGACGCGATCGTCAATGGGCCGCGCAAGGCGATCTTCGGCCCCTTCGTGCCGCTGCTGCAGACGCCGGCGCTGATGGAACGCATCGGCAAGACCGGCGAGGCGCTGCGCTTCGACGGTACGCTGGCGGAGCGCATTCGCGAGCTCGCGATCTGTGTTGTCGCGCGCGAAACCGGGAACCAGTTCGAGTGGCAGACCCACGCGCCGCTGGCGGTCAAGGCCGGCGTCGGGGCGGAAGCGATCGACGCGCTCGCTGCGGGCCGTCGGCCGCCCGGGCTGGCCGACGACGAGGCCTTCGTGGTCGATTTCGTCACCGAGCTGATGCGTCGCAACGGCGTCTGCGATGCGACCTATGCGGACGCGGCGGCCCGTTTCGGCGAGCCGGGCACAGTCGAGCTGACGGCGCTGGTCGGTTACTTCGTGATGGTGTGCTGGATCATGAACGTCGCGCGCACGCCGGGGCCGGCGGGCACGACGGCTGCGCCGCTTCGCGCCTTCCCCGGCTAGCTCACTTCACCGAGACGATGCGCACCGTGCCCTGCTTTTGCGTCACGTGCACGGTGACGTCCTGGCCGTGCCGCGACAGGACGAGGTCGGCCAAGCCGTCGCCGACGCGCAGGCGGTGCAGCGTGACGTGATGCAGGAAGTCGGGCAGGACGGCGTTGTCGAAGACGATCTCGCCGCGTGCCGGGCGGAAGGATAGGCCGAGGCAGGACTGCAGCAGGTGGCGGCAGGGTTACGAAATTATTACCACCTGGCGTGGTTTGCACCTGGAAACTTCCTATTGCGGTGGGAATTCCATCCTCATTGTGTGGTCTTCTGGTCAGGGAAGCATGATTCGGCCTTGACCGCCCTCCGACAAGGAGACCGCCATGAAATGGATCAAATGCGTGATTGCCCTGCTTCTGCTGATGGGGCTCGTGGTACCCGAGGTCGCCTCGGCCGACCGCGGCCGGGGTCACGGCGGCTGGGGACACCGCGGCGGAGCCCACGTCGGGCTCTTCGTCGGCGTGCCGCTGTATTGGGGCTGGCCGGGCCCGTACTATGCATACCCGCCTTATTACGGCTACCCGTCGTACTACTACCCGTATCCGCCGGTCGTGATCGAGCGGCAACCGCCGGTGTACGTCGAGCGCAGCGACAGCGAGCCGTCTTCACGTTCATCCTCGCGGCCCGAGGGCTACTGGTACTACTGCGATCGCCCGGAAGGCTATTATCCGGACGTCAAGGACTGTCCGGACGGATGGCAGCGTGTTGCGCCCAGGCCGTCGCGCTGACAAGGACCCAGGGAGAAACGTCATGTCCCTCAGGATGAAGATTGTGCCGCTTGCCGCCGTGCTCGCGCTCGGCGGCTGCGCTTCCATTCCGACCGGCCCGAGCGTGCTCGTCCTGCCCGGCACCGGCAAGAGCTTCAACGAATTCCGCGCCGACGAACGCGACTGCCGCGAATACGCCTTCGAGTCGATCGGCGGGCGCAGCGCCGAACAGCGCGCGAACGAGGCCGGCGTACGCAGCGCTGTCGTCGGCACCGCGATCGGCGCGGCGGCGGGTGCTGCGATCGACGGTAGCCGCGGCGCCGCGGTCGGCGCCGGCTCCGGTCTGCTGATCGGCAGCGCCGCCGGCACCGACACCGCCCGGGCCTCGGGCTACGGCGCGCAGCGGCGCTACGACAACGCCTACATCCAGTGCATGTACGCGAGCGGGAACCGCGTGCCGGTCTCGGGCAGCTACGCCACCGGCCGCTTGGAGCGCTCCCGCAACAGCCCGCCGCCCCCGCCCGCGGGCTCGCCACCCCCGCCCCCGCCGGGCGCGCGCTGACCACATCTGCTTGCATGTGCCGCCGCACTCGGCGGCCGATCCGCTGTCGCATTGAGAACACCATCGGCGGAGGGACAGCTATGCCGCAAGCGAGCAGCAAGGGCGAAGACGGCAGCTGGAACTGCTTCATGACCGCCCACTATCGCCGCAAGGCCTAGCCGCGGCGCATTTCCCCACCCCCAAACCGAGGAGACTCTCATGGCACACGTCCTACCCATCCCAGAAGGCATGCACACCATCACCCCGCATCTCATCTGCGCCGGCGCGGCCGACGCCATCGACTTCTACAAGAAGGCCTTCGGCGCCGTCGAAGTCGGCCGCCTGCCGGGCCCGCAGGGCAAGATCCTCCACGCCATGGTGCGCATCGGCGACTCCATGCTGATGCTCGTCGACGAATTCCCCGAATGGAACGCCCTTGGGGCCAAAGCCCTGAAAGGTTCGCCGGTCACGATCCACCTCTACGTCGACAACGCCGACGCCTTCTTCGAACGCGCCATTTCCGCCGGAGCCAAGGTCACGATGCCGCTCGACGACGCCTTCTGGGGCGACCGCTACGGCAAACTCGAAGACCCCTTCGGCCACCAGTGGTCCGTCGCGACCCACATCCGCGACGTCGGCCCCGAAGAGATGCAGGAGGCGGCGAAGAAAGCCTGCGGCTGACGTAAATATTCCATCCGCACGAAACCCCTATGGAACTTGGCGCTGCGGCCGCCGTCAACGCGTGATATCCCGCGCGCATCGGATGCTGGGTGTATTTCCCCGCTTGCGTTCGCAAGTGCATGTGACATAATGCCTTTCGCGTGAAGACGCACCGGCGTAGCATCCGGCTGCATCCTCTTTGCGATCCGATTGTCGGGGAGCCATCAGAACGATGAAACCGGTCAGCGAATACCTTGCCCTGCTATGGACTGGCCCCCTCGCGCCGCGTCTGCTCGCCGCTGCGCTGGCCGTCGCTAGCACGCCGGCGATGACGCCGCTGCAATCGACCTACCGTTGCGTCGACGCCGGCCGCGTCATCTACGCTGACACCCCCTGCTACAGAACGCTCGCGCAGACGAGCCGCACCCCCAGCTCCACAGAGAGACCCGTCACCCCCACCACCAACGCCGCCATCAAGCAAAGCACCATCGGCGGCTGAGGTGATGGGCGGGACGCCATCCGCGAACTATTCCACTTGTGTCATATGTGTGCGAATGTAAGATGCACACATAAACGCCATCGACATGAACACAGAGTCATCGTCCGAGCTGACCGTTGACCCCGTGCCCCATCCGATCGAATGGCCACGAGACACAACGGAGAACGGATTCGCGACATGGCCAAGTTCCTCAACACCAGCGCCACCAACTACTTCCTCGAAGAGCTGATCAAGACCGCCAAGGATCGCCTGATCCTGATCAGCCCCTTCCTCAAGCTTAACGACCGCATGAAGGAGCTCTTGGCCGACAAGAACCGGCTCAAGATCGACGTCCGCATCGTCTACGGCAAGAGCGAACTGCAGCCGGAAGAAATCAACTGGCTCAAGGAACTCACCTACATCCGCACCAGCTTCTGCAAGAACCTGCACGCCAAGTGCTACCTGAACGAAGAGCTGGCCATCATCACCAGCCTCAACCTCTACGAGTTCAGCCAGATCAACAACAACGAAATGGGTGTGCTGATCCGCCGCAACGACGACGCGGAACTCTACAAGGACACCTACGAAGAAGCCCAACGCATCATCCGCATCAGCGACGAAGTGCGGATCACGCTGGAGCGCGTCACCGCCGAAGCGCGCACCGACGGCGACGGCAAGGTCGACGGTGAAGAAGCCGCCGACAAGGCCGACAAGCTCACCACCTCGAAACTCGCGCAAAAACTCGGCGTCCGCACCGCCGACATCCTCGACCGCCTCGTCGCCGGCGGCCTGCTCGAACTGCGCGACGGCAAGCACTACATCACCGCCAAGGGCAAGGAAGCCGGCGGCGAATTCCGCATGAGCCCGAAATTCGGGCCGTATTTCCTGTGGCCGGAAAACGTCGGGTTGTGATCCTGCGCCATGAACGCGATCGACATGACCCCGATCCTGGCGCCCCTGTGGAACGTCGCCTACTTCCTGATCATCGCCGCGGTGATCGCCGGTGTGCTGCGCTTGCCCGTCGTCAAGGGCTGGTTCGGCGAAGCGCAAGGCGCCGTCGCAAAGCACCTGCTGCTCAATAAGGACATCTACACCACCCTCCACAACATCACCATCCCGACCTCGAACGGCACCACCCAGATCGATCACGTCGTCGTCTCGAAGTACGGCATCTTCGTCATCGAGACGAAGAACATGAAAGGCTGGATCTTCGGCGACAAAAAAGGCCCCCAGTGGACGCAAAACCTCTTCGGCCGCAAGTTCCGCTTCCAGAACCCCCTCCACCAGAACTACCGCCACATCCGCGCGCTGGCCGAATTCCTCAAACTCGACGACACCAACTTCCACTCCGTCGTGATGTTCTGGGGTGATGCCCAATTCAAGACCCCGATGCCGGAAAACGTCCTGACCGCCGGCTACACGAGCTACATCAAGAGCAAACAGAAAGTGCTCTTTTCCGACGACGACGTCCGCTCGATCGTCTCCGTGATCCAGTCCGGAGCGCTGCCGAAAACCTGGGCGACGAGAACCGCGCATGTCGAATCGCTCAAGGCGAGGCATTCGACTACGACGACGTGCCCGAAATGTTCGAGCGAGCTGGTGTTGAGGACGGCGAAATCGGGGGCGAATGCGGGGAAGCAGTTTTATGGGTGTTCGAAGTTTCCGGCGTGTCGGTATGTGCGGAATGTTTGAAGGGATTTCGATGAACAAACCTCCATTTCCGCGCCTGCTCGCCGCCGCGCTCGCGCTCCTCGCGATGCCGCTCATCACGCATGCCCAATCGATCTACCGCTGCGAACAGGGCGGCCGCGTCACCTATACCGACTCCCCCTGCAATCGCCCGCTGATTCAATCGGGCAACGCCGCTCCCGCACTAACCTCCAGTGTGAAACAGACCGTCGTCGGCGGTGGATACGAAAAGCCGAACGGCCCGTGGCAGGGGGAGGCGCAATACCAGGTGACGAATGCGGGGCTACGGCAGAACGGCACTCACTTCGTCGTGCCCTTGAGTATGGAGATTTCCGAAGACGGCAAGTTTGTCGGGTCGAGCCCGGAAAACCGGTGCCAATTGCTCGGCGTTGCTTCGCCGGGGTATACGCCGAAGATCCTGAACTTGGATGTGACTTTGTCGAATTGCGCCGCGGAGGATCTGAATCAGCGGTATCAGGGATCGTTGGTTTTGAATACGGCGGCGCGGACGGCGCAGTTGAGTTTGCATGCGCAACGGATATGGCCTGGAGTAGCTTTGATTGCGGATGTGAAAGGGACGATGCGAAGGTGATTATTCGGACGCGCAGCGTCAGGCCGAACCCGGGGCCAGATGCGGACGTTGTGACCCGCGCAACGGATGTCTGGTTTTCTTCCAAAACGTGACGCCATAAATCAAGCGCCTACTTCGGACATTCCCCAAAAATCGGAGGGCTACCGGTCAGGTGGGGGCCCAAATCTCTTTGGACGACCACCCGAAAATTGGCCGATGCTACGATCCCTTCGTCGGTGAAGTTGATGGATAAGATCTTGAAGGTTACCGGGATGCCCGTTACACCTCCCCTCAAGCCACCACCATACAAGAATGCAACTCCACCCTCCTCAGATTCACGCACATAGACAAAGCAATGGCCGTTGCGCCCCCTATGGTCAGGGTCACCAAGTTTTGAGATAACGTCCGCCCTAGTCGTAGTGCCAGTAACTATGAATTCGGGAACTGAATTCGATATATTCTGGCGCGTCCCCGGTCTATCCCCCAATGGCAGCACGGGGATGGGTAAGCAGCTGCATAAAATTCCCGGCAACAAGAGGGCCAAGATTGCGCGAGTCCTTTTCTGCCAGTTCATTTTGAAAAATTGGCTGCGATTACGAGAACCATCATAGCTTGCGACACGAAGTTCCGCTCTTAAGTTAGATGAAGCCGAAGCCGCGGTCGTCGTTCCATTTGCCCAGCGTGCCGTCGATGCGCATGGGAAGCCCGAATGTCATTTGATGGGGGCATGATACGCGGAGCTGACGGCCAGATGAATTGGCGCTGCGAGCCACGGCATCTCGTGCGGCGACGGGCATATGGATTCAGCTATCATCGCGTCGCCGTGGCCATCCACTTTGAACCCCGCCAGAACGACGACAAAGCATGAAAGACATCCGAAATCTCGAATCGCTCCTCGCTGCCGGCATGCCGCTTGTTGCTGTTGAATCGCACGAGGAGTCCAAGGTGCTGGCGATGATGGAGCGCTTCGCCAACCTGAACGACCGCGCGATGTTCGTCTGGACGCTGACCCACGGACTGCGGCCGCGCAATACTGGAAATTCCGCCTACAACACCGAGGAGATCGTTCAGGCCTTGCGCCATATCGAGGGTTCGCCGCAGAACGCCATCTACGTGTTTGTCGATGCCCACCCCTTCCTTGAAGATCCGATGGTGGTGAGGACGATCAAGAACATTGCCAATAAGGCCGAGGTCGTGCCGCGCATGCTGGTGTTCCTGTCGCACCAGATCACGCTGCCGCCCGAACTGTCGCGGCTGACGGCGAGCTTTACGCCATCACTTCCGGATGCGGCGAGGATCAAGGCGATCCTGAACGAGGAGGCGACGCGCTACCGCGGCGCCACCGGCAGCAAGGTGAGTGCCAACCGCGAGGCGCTCCTGATGCTGATGCAGCATCTGGCGGGCCTTACCGAAGAGGACGCGCGCCGTCTGGCGCGCATGGCGATCCGTGACGACGGTGCGGTGACGCTGGCAGATATCGGCCGCGTGCTGAAGGCTAAACACGAATTCCTGCAGGGCAGCGACATCCTGTCGCTGGAGCCGGGCATCCCTGACATTGATCAGCTTGGCGGTCTGGCCAATCTCAAGCGCTGGCTGGGTGTGCGGCGCGAGATCTTCCTCTCCGGCGACTCCTCCAGCCCGCTGCCGCCGCCCAAGGGCATGCTGCTGCTCGGCGTGCAGGGGGCCGGCAAGAGTCTGGCCGCAAAATGCGTCGCGGGTGCCTGGCACCTGCCGCTCTTCCGTCTGGATTTCGGCACCCTGTATCAGAAATATCACGGCGAGACGGAAGCCAACCTGCGCGAGGCGCTGCGCGTCGCCGCGGCGATGGCGCCCTGCGTGCTGTGGATGGATGAAATCGAAAAGGGCATTGCCGGCGACGCCGACGGCGACAGCGATGGCGGCGTCTCCAAACGCCTACTGGGCACGCTGCTGACCTGGATGGCTGAACGCAGCGCACGCGTGTTCATGGTCGCAACCGCGAACGACATCTCGCAGTTGCCACCGGAGCTGATGCGCAAGGGGCGCTTCGACGAAATCTTTTTCGTCGACCTGCCGCAGGCGCCGGCACGGGAGCAGATCTTCACCATCCATTTGCAGCGCCACAAACTGGTGCCGGAAAGCTTCGACCTGCCTGCGCTTGCGGAGGCGGCGGACGGCTTTTCCGGTGCGGAAATCGAACAGGCGATCGTTTCCGCGCTCTACGAGGCACACGCCGCGAAGGCGCCATTGGCGACGGCGCATGTGCTGCAGGAATTGGCGCGGACGCGACCGATCTCGGTGGTGATGGCGGAGAAGATCGCCAGGCTGCGTGAATGGGCTTCGGAGCGCGCGGTGTCGGCCGATTGAATCGTTCCGACATCAACTGCAGGATGGGCTGATCGTTGCGATATCTGTCGCTCAACCCATCCTGGGCGGACTGCAAGCTGCGGCAGCTTCCGTTCAGTTGGCCGGACTCGGGTGGTCCGTCGTGAATTGATGCTTGAGCCAGGCGTCCGACAAGGGGGCGGCCGACATGTCTTTCTCGGTCGGACCGGTGCGGCCCGCGACGCCTTCGGTCGATACGAAGGCCATGGGTTTGCCCGCAAATTGGCGTCCAAGCCAGGCGACGGCATAGTCGTGGCCGGATTCGTCTGAGCCGCGGGCGCGCGGTGCGCTCATCGCCTCTCTGGCCGTGAGCTCACGGTGATCGGTGCTGAATTGACGCTGCAGCCATTCGGTCGAGTCGACCGCGCCGGCCGGTGCTGCCGCAAGGATTCCGGCGCCGAGGGCGGCCAGAATCAAGCCTTTCGAGACTGTTCTCATGATCAGTTCCTCCAGTTCTACGTTGGGGGGAGGGTGGCGAGCACACCCGTACTGATTAGTCGTGCGATGCATGCCTTTTCTTACAGCCCGGACTCTTGCCGCGCTGAAGCTGCCACGTAGCTTAGACGTCTGCGGATGGCGAAAGATTGCCCAAGGTCAGAATCCTTTTCCGGCATGCCCCTTGCTGAAATCCTTGGGACGGATCTCTCGGGAGGTACGGGTGTCGCGAAAAAGAACGTGGGCATCTTGATCGCCATGCCGTTCCTGCGCAGTTGTGTCGTTTCGGCGCAGCCAGGCGACAGCTTTTCGATCAGAAGGAGGACGGGATGGCGCGGCAAGCTTGCGGCTTCTGGCGGCTGTGGCCGCTGGCTCTCCTGCTGTGGGTCGTGGCGGCCTCGGCCGGAGAACTGACGCAGGCCGACGTTGCGCGGCGTTTTCCGCCCCCGCTGCAGGTCGGTGCGAAGATCGGTGCGACCCTCAACGAGGCGCCGGCCTGGCCTTTGACGAACGAGCTGACCCCGGAGGCGGGGCCGGTCGGCTACGTTTTCGAATCGATCGACCTTGCGCCGATCCCGGGATTTGAAGGCACGCCCTTCAACCTGCTGATCGCCATCGATGCCCGCGGCGACTTCACCTCCGTCGAGGTCCTGCGCCAGCACGAGCCGGTCTTTCTGTCTGGCTTGGGCGAGGCGCCATTGCACGCCTTCGTCGCGCAGTACGCCGGCAAGAACATCAAGCAGCCGATCACGGTGTCCAGCGCCTACGGGCGTAGCAGCGACGCCGGCGGCCGCCGCGTGGTCCTCGACGGCGTCGCCAAGGCGACGGCTTCCATCCGCGTCGTCAATCAGACCGTACTCACGGCCGCGCTCGCCGTCGCCCGGGCCCACCTCGGCCTCGCGACGCCGGGCCGACACGGGGCGGTCGCCGAGGTACGTACGGAACTGTACGAGAACAAGGATTTCGCCGCCCTGCTGCGCGACGGCGACCTCATCCGCAAGCGCTGGAGCAATCGCGAAGTCGAAGCCCTTTTCGCCGGCACCGATGCGGCAGGGATTGACGAAGCGGCCCTGGCCGCGCCCGACGACACCTTCATCGATCTCTACGTCGGCTACCTCAACGCTCCCACCCTCGGGCGCGCGCTGCTCGGCGAGCGCGGCTACGCCGAGCTCATGCGCCAGCTCGGGCCGGGGCAATCCGCTTACTGGCTGGCGGCCCAGGGCCGTCACCGCCTGCTGGGGCCGGACTTCGTGCGCGGCACCATGCCGCCGCGGCTGACCGTGAGCCAGGACGGCCCCCTGGAAGCGCGCGACGCCGACCTCGAACTGCGCCCGCCGGCCGGCGCGCCGCCCTTCGACACCATGGTGGTCCTCAAGTCGCCGCAATTGTCGGGACTCGACCCGGGGCGGGGGGTGAATATCGCGCTGGAGGTAGTGCGGGAGAAGGGGCAGATCTACCCGGTCCTCACCCGCCAGACCCTCGATCTCGATTACACCCCGCCCGCGCGGTATTTCACCTGGCCGCCGGAGCCGCTGCCCGAATGGCTCGTTGCCTGGAAGGCCCGCTGGCCTGAGCTGGCGATCATCGCGGCCGGGCTGCTTACGCTCTCCCTGGTGCTGGCGCGGCCGCGCCGGCTGGCGATGGACGAGCGCCGGATGTTCGCCTTCCGCATGGGATTCCTGGCCTTCACGCTGGTCTTCGTCGGCTGGTACGCGCAGGGCCAGCTCTCCATCGTCCAGCTCACCGGCGCGGTCAAGACCCTGGTGGCGGGCCAGGGGCTGGGCAGCTTCCTGTATGACCCGGTGTCGCTGCTGCTCATCGCCTTCACCGCGATTTCCTTCGTGCTGTGGGGGCGCGGCACCTTCTGCGGCTGGCTGTGCCCCTTCGGTGCGCTGCAGGAATTCGTGGCCGTGATCGCCCGCCGGCTTGGCGTGAAAAACCGGCGTCTGCCGCAGCGGCTGGAAAGCCTCCTCGAACGTGGCCGCTTTGTGGTCCTCGCCGGCCTGCTGCTCGCCGCTGCCGTGGCACCGGGCGTGGCCGAGGGCCTAGTCGAGATCGAACCCTTCAAGACCGCGATCACCGTCGGCTTCGACCGCAGCTGGCCCTTCGTCGCCTGGGCGGTGCTGCTGCTCGCGTTGGGCGGTGTCTATTACAAGTTCTTCTGCCGCTTCGTCTGTCCCCTCGGCGCGGCGATGACCGTGGGCGGGCGCCTGCGCCGCTTCGACTGGCAGGCAATCCGCCCGGAATGCGGCCACCCCTGCCAGACCTGCCGCGCCCGTTGCGAATACGACGCCATTGCGCGCGACGGCCGCATCCTCTACGACCGCTGCTTTCAGTGCCTGGACTGCGTGGGCGTCTATCACGACGCGCGCCGGTGCGCGCCGCTCGTCTTCCATGCCCGCACGGGCCGCGAGTGGCGGCTGAATCAGGCGTCAGCGCAGGCACCGGCGGAGCAAACCGCGGACTGATCCTCGACAAGCCACGCCGGGACGAGCATGCGCACGGATTCGGATAGAATTCGCGCGATTTCAAACGGATGTTTCGGGGACGAGCCGATGGAAGACAATTCGTTAGCAAGTCTCGGTGCGCTGCACTTTCTTGTCGTCGACGACGACCCGTTGATGGTTTGCGTCGCCGTTGAACACTTCAGTTCTCAGGGCATCGAAGTGGAGGCGGTCAGCAATGGTGCGGAGGCATTGCGCAAGATGGAGGCTCGGCTGCCCGATCTGGTGCTTTGCGATCGCAAGATGCCTGAAATGTCCGGCGCCGCATTGTTGGAGGAAATTCGTCATCGCGGACCGGAGTGGCAGCGCGTCGCCTTTATCTTTGTCACCGGCCTGGTGGACAGGCGGGATCGCTACGCCATGATGCCGCTCCATCCGGATGGCTACATGACCAAACCGGTCGATTTCGACAAGGAAGGTCCGGTGATCGCGAAAATTCTGCGCGAGAAGCGCGCTGAATATGGCGCTGCCCCGTGACAGGTGCTGTGAATAAACCCTCCGGTCGGGTCTCGGCCTACATCACCGGCCTCAGTCTGGTGATCGCGCTGACGATTGCAATCAGCCTTCCGTCGCTTTATTGGGTGCTCAAGCATCAGCAGCTTCAAGCCGAAGTCGATGTCGAGAGCGCGATCAATGCTCGCGAGATCATGGAGGTGGTGGCAGTCGACCCGGAGAACTGGCAGCAAGAACGGATCCTCCGAGAGAAGATCGAGGAGGATCAGACCGCGACGGATCTTCCCGAGTACCGTGGCGTCATGAATGCCGAGGGCAAGGTGATTGCCGAGACGGCGCCCCTCGAAACAAGCTGGATCGTCGAGCATCGCAGTGCAATCGCGGACGACGGCGAGGAGTACGGTTCGATGACCGTCGCACGCGACCTGCGACCCGTGTTGCTGCATACCGGCATCGTGGGGCTGCTGGCGTTGCTGCTCGGCTTGAGTGTATTTGCTGTCCTGCGCATCGTGCCGCTGCGCGCGCTGGATCGGGCGCTCAAGGAGCTTCAGGATCTGAACGACGAACTTGAAGAGCGGGTGACGGAGCGCACGCGCGCGCTGTCCGCGGCCCAACAGGAGGCAGAGGCTGCAAGTCATTCCAAGAGCGCATTCCTTGCCAACATGAGCCATGAAATCCGCACGCCGATGAACAGCGTGCTCGGCATGGCGCACCTGCTGATGCGCACCCCGCTCGCCCCCGTGCAGCAGAACTATGCCGAAAAGATCATGCTTTCCGGCCAGCACCTGCTGCGCCTCATCGACCAGATTCTCGATCTGTCAAAGATCGAGGCCGGCAAACTGATCCTCGAGGTTGCGCCATTCGATATCCGGCTGGTGGCCGCGAACGTTTCCAGCCTGATGGAGGAGCGAGCCACCGCAAAGAATCTCGATTTTGCGTGCCATCTCCCGCCCACGCTCGACCGGATGCTGCTCGGCGACTCGCTGCGCCTGGCTCAGATTTTGATCAATCTGAGCGGCAACGCGATCAGGTTCACCGATGCAGGCCGTGTCGAGATCCATGTTTCGATCGACGAGGAGAGCGAATCCGACGTCCTGCTGCGCTTTGAGGTGCGGGACACGGGGATCGGTCTGACCGCAGGCGACAGGGAGCGGATCTTCCGTTCCTTCGAGCAGGCCGACGTGTCGACCACGCGCAAGTTCGGAGGGACCGGGCTGGGTCTTGCGATCAGCACACAATTGGCCGAATTGATGAACGGCACGCTCGACGTGTCCAGTAATCCGGGCGAAGGCAGCACCTTCTGGTTCACGGCCCGATTCGCGAAGGGCGAGCGCTTGTCCAACGACGTCGTGGTCGCCACGGCGGGCAAGGCGTGCCTGGAGGCGGAAATTTCCAGGTATCGGCAGCTGCTGCAAGGGCGGAACATCCTGTTGGCTGAAGACCATCCCCTGAACCAGATGGTCGCCCGCGCCTTACTTGAGGATGTGGGCTGCGTGGTCACTATCGCCGGCAATGGCAAGGAGGCGCTCGACCTGTTGCGTGACACCAAGCTGCGCTTCGATTGCGTGCTGATGGACGTGCAGATGCCGGTCATGGATGGCTACGAAGCGACGCGCCAGATCCGCGCCGATGCTTCGCTGGACGACGTGTTTGTCGTCGCGATGACCGCCAACGCGACGAGGGAAGACCACATGAGCTGCGTCGACGCCGGCATGGACGACTTCCTCACCAAGCCGGTCGACCCCGCAAAGCTCTACGCGATGCTCGCGGCGATGCTCGCGGACGCGCCACCGGCCCAGCTGCCATTCGGGAAGGATTCGACTCCGGACCGGAGACCGCCCGCCGCTTCGCAGCCGATCGACCCGGAGCTACTGCCTGACTTTGATCCAGCGACACTCGAGAAACTGTCCGGGCACAATCGGCAGAAACAGATTTACTTCGCCGATATCTTCAGGACCTCCACCCAATCCGACCTCGAGAAGATCGCTGTCGCCTTGGATGTCCGGGATTTTGACGAAGCCTCGGAAATCGCGCATCGCATCAAGGGATCGGCTCGAACCATCGGCGCATTGCGGCTCGGCGAACTGAGCTTTGTGATGGAAAAGCTGCGGCGATCGGGCGATATCGACAGTGCGCGCGGGACCCTGGAACGGATGAAAGCAACGTTTCACGAGGTCTCCACCGCAATCGAAAGGCTCTTTACGGCCTCCTGAGGCTCCGCCTGCTTTCGTGACTGTAAGATTTGATCGGTTTGCGCGACTAACTGTCACAGATACGAGGAGCGCGGCGGAAGGCGGACTTCCCGCGCTGCGTATCGTTGATGGGGAATAGTCATGAATCGACGTTATTCGCTTCAAGCCTTGCTGGGTCTTGTTCTGATGCCGTTCGGGGTGCGTCGTGGCACAGCCGCGGACAAGTCCGGCCCGGCGCTTGTGAAATCCCGTTCCGAATGGGCGAAGCTGTTGCCCGCCGACGCCTATCGGGTGCTGTTCGAGGAGGCGACCGAACGCCCCGGGAGCAGTGCGCTGAATCATGAGAAGCGGGCCGGGACCTTCGTCTGCGCGGCGTGCTTTCAGCCCTTGTTCGATAGCGCGACGAAGTTCGAAAGCGGGACGGGCTGGCCGAGCTTCTGGCAGCCCTTGCAGGCTGCGGTCGCGACGAAGACCGATTACCTGCTGGTGGTGCCGCGCACGGAATATCACTGCTCGCGCTGCGGCGGGCATCAGGGGCACGTCTTCGACGACGGGCCGAAGCCGACCGGTCTGCGCTATTGCAACAACGGCGTCGCCTTGCAGTTCGTCGCGCGGGGCGAGCCTTTGCCGGAGCTGCGGACATGAAAGCCAGGTTCGCTGTGGTGGCGGGCTTGGCGCTCGCGCTTTCCGGCGGCCTGGCCGCGAACATCACCCATGGGGCCGACGCGGCGGCGCCGTCCTCCGCATCGGCCTCGGCAATCTTCGCCGGCGGCTGTTTCTGGTCCATGGAGGCGGCGTTCGAGAAGCTGCCCGGCGTGATCAGTGCGGAGTCGGGCTACACCGGCGGGCGGACGGCCAATCCGAGCTACGAGGACGTGAGCTCGGGGCGGACCGGACATGCGGAGGCGGTGCGCGTGCGCTTCGATCCGGCGAAGGTGAGCTATCCGCAACTGGTCGATTACTTCTGGCATCACATCGACCCGACGGTGAAGGACCAGCAGTTTTGCGATCACGGTCCGCAGTACCGGACGGGAATCTATTTTTCCGACGAGGCGCAGCACAAGGCGGCCGAGGCGAGTCGCGACGCCTTGCTGAAGAGCGGCCGCTTCGCGCAGATCCGTACCGAGATCGTCGCGGCCGGGCCCTTCTATCCGGCGGAGGAGTACCACCAGGACTTCGTGAAGAAGAATCCCTTGCGCTACGAGGCGTACCGGATCGGCTGCGTCCGCGACGCCCGGCTGGCTCAGGTGTGGGGAACGAAATAAGGAGGGCGCGGGGCGATGCAGCATTGCTTTACCTACGGTTCGCTGATGTGCGAGGACATCATGTCGGCGGTATGCGGCGCGCAAAGCCGCTTCGTCGCGGCGTCGCTCGACGGGTATCGACGCCGGCCGGTGGTCGGGCAGGCCTATCCGGGGATGGTGCCCGCGGCGGGCGCGCGGGTGGCGGGGGTGTTGTACCTGGACCTGCCTGAGTCCGCGTGGCCGCGGCTGGATCGTTTCGAGGGCGACGAGTACGAGCGCCGCGAGGTGCTGGTGCGCTTCGAGGATGGCCGGACGGAGACGGCATGGACCTATGTCTTCCGGCCGGAGTATGCGGCGCGGCTAGGGGAGGGAGAGTGGGATTTCGAGCGCTTCCTCGCGACCGGCAAGGCGCGCTTCACGGCGCAGTACGTGGGCTTCGACACCCTGGGGGACGAGGGCGCGATCTGATGTGAAGGCAAGCCGTGAGTCACCAGACGGGGTCGCGGCTCGCAAAGTGTTCGGCAAGGAAGTCGATCAGGACGCGGACCTTGGGCGAGAGGTGCTTGCGCGTCGGATACACGGCATAAATGCCGAACTCGATGGACTTGTAGTCGGGCATGAGTTCGACGAGGGTGCCGGCGGCCAGGTCGCTCCCGACGAGGAAGGTCGGTTGCAGGACCACCCCCTGATGCGCGAGCGCTGCGGCGCGGCAGGTTTCGCCGTTGTTGGTGTGCATCCAGGGATTCGTTCGCACGCTGACCGGGCCGTCCGGCCCGACGAAGTGCCATTCATCGCGGGTGGATAGATAGGTGTAGCCGATGACGTCGTGGCCGGCGAGTTCGTCCGGGTGGGAGGGCGTGCCGCGGCGCGCGAGGTATTCCGGCGAGGCGCAGAGCACCATCCGTGCGCTGGCGAGCCGGCGGCTGACGAGCGACGAGCTTTCCAGTGCCGCGATGCGGATCGCCACGTCGAAACCTTCCTCGACGAGGTCGACCACGCGATCGGCGAGCGTGACCTCCAGCGTCACGCGGGGATGGCGTGCCTTGAAGAGGCCCCACAGCGGCGCGAGATGCAGGATGCCGAAGGTGAAGGGGGCGTTGATCCGCAGCAGGCCGCTCGCCGCTTCGCTGCGCGAGGTGATTTCCGCTTCGGCGTCGGCGAGGTTCGCGAGCAGTTCCTTGCTGCGCGCGTAGAAGACCTGGCCTTCGGCGGTCAGCGATACGCGACGGGTCGTGCGGTGAAGGAGCCGGATGCCGAGCCGCTCTTCCATCTCGACGACGTGCCGCGACACCGCGGCCTTGGAGAGCTTCAGCGCATCGGCCGCCGCGACGAAGCTGCCGGCTTCGACGACCGCGTTGAAGGTCTGCATTTCGAGGAATCGGTCCATTGTATCGATTTGGGGAACAATTAATCCATGTGACGGCAGTTTATCGTCGATATTCGTTCCAATAAAGTGACCTCCACGTACTCATCAACTCCTTGGAGGAAACATCATGAAAGTCACCGTCATCGGCGCCGGCAACATGGGCTCGGCCTTCGTCAAGCAACTCACCCGCGCCGGCCATCAAGTCAGCGTCGTCGCGCGCAACGCCGAGAAAGCGCAGGCCGTCGCCGCGGCCCATCCGGGCGCCAAGGCCGTCCCGGCCGAGGGTTCGGCTGCTTCGGCCGACGCAGTGATCCTCGCGACCGGTTACGGCGACGCGGTGTCCGCGCTGAAGAGCGTGGGCGGTCTCGCCGGCAAGGTCGTCATCGATATCACCAATCCGCTAACCGCGGACTACATGGGCCTGACGGTCGGTCACAGCACGTCGGCATCCGAAGAGATCGCCAAGGCGGTTCCTGGTGCGGAAGTGGTCAAAGGCTTCAATACGCTGTTTGCGCAGGTGCTCGGCGAAGGGGCGGATTTCGGCAATGGCCGCGCGGCGACGGTGTTCGTGGCGAGCGACAGCGAGCGTGCGCGGAAGGTCGCGAAGGAGCTGGCGTCGAGCATGGGTTTCACGACCGTGGATGCGGGCGGGCTGAAGAACGCACGTTACCTGGAGCCGCTGGCGGGGCTGAACATCTATCTGGGCTACGGTGCGGGCCTCGGTACGGCGATCGCGCCGACCTGGATTCACCGCGGCTGATCCCGCCCCTAATCCCGCGCCGGATCCTCCTCGAAGGCGTCGATCACGGCGGTCGACGAGCGCATGATCTGCGCGCGGCAGGCTGGACGGATGTCGCACATCACGGCCTGCACGAGCGTGGCTGCGAACGCGAGGTCGCGCGGCGGGGTGAAGAGCGGGATGGTGATCGTGCGGCTGCGCAGCAGGTCGGGCTGCTCCTGGATGGTCTTGACGATCGGCGGAAGCGGGCCGCGCTTGGGGTAGAGGGAGCGGCGGGAGCTCGTCCGGTCGGCCCGGCGGGCGTATTGCGCGCGGACTTCGGGGGGCGTCTCGGGCGCCCGGGCGAGGCGGCAGCGGAAGGTGGAATCGTGGTTGTACCAGCACAGCCACAGGGTTTCGCCGAGGGCATCGTCCAGCGGGCGTTGGCCGTGCCCGGGAGGGGCGAGCGTGCCCAGCGCGGCAAGTGCTGCGCAGGTTCGGAGGGCGGATCTTGGCTTGGGCATGGATAGCACTCCAGAAGCGTGGCGGCGCGATGCCGCGTGTCTTGCAGAGGGAGAATAGCCATGCGCGCCGAAGCGCCGGCTTCGCGAGCCGGTGCCGGTCGCGGCGTTGTCGGATCATGCGCGCCCGTCGCGGGCGGCGCCCCGGACGTGTCGTTGCCGGGCTGCCGTCGGGGCCGCACGCATGCGGCAGGCACGCATGATCACTATAGACAGCGCCGGTGTCGGCCCGATCCGTAACAAATTCATGCGGCCGCGCGACGACAGGGTAGCCAGACGCGGAAGGAGGGGCCTGGGCCGACCGTGCCGGTCAGGCGGCGGCGTACAGACGGTTGACGGTGGAAACCAGGTCTTCGTTTCGGAAAGGTTTCGGCAGCACGCCGTGAGCCCCGCGCGCGAGGGCGGCATCGAGGCGGTCCTGCGTTTCGGCCGAGATGACCAGCACTTTGAGCGGAACGGGCGGCGGAGCTTCCTTGAGGTGATCCAGCACGGCGAAGCCGTCCATGTGCGGCATGCGCAGGTCGAGCGTCATCACGTTGGGCCTGAAGGTGTGGATCATCGTCCCGGCCTGGAAGCCGCCCGCGGCGATCGCCGTCTTGTAGCCGGCGAGATTGAGTGCGCGAGCGATCGCGTTCCCCATGCCGGGCTCGTCGTCGACGATCAGGACCCGCCGCTCCGCGGTCTCGACGCTTGGCTCCGGCATGCCGTGCGCCTTCATGAAACGCCGCAGCTCGTCGAGCGGGATGCGGTAGTCCCCGCGCCCCGGCAGGCGATAGGCATTGAGCTCGCCACGTTCGACCCAGCGGATCACCGTCCGGAAGCTGACGCCACACAGTTTGGCGGCTTCGGTCGTTGTTAGCACTTCGTTCATGGCGGTCACTCCGATGGAATCCATGGAGTATTTATATGTTCGCCTGTCACATTAGTCAATTAAGGTCTGTTAGTGCTGTTGTGAAGAATTGTCACGTCGATCGTGACGGTGCCGAAGGGGCTATTCGACCGGGCAGCCGCGAAAGGGTTAGCATCCTGGCCGAGCGGGAATTGAAGCCGTGTGTGCGCTCCCACGCCGCTCTACCCGATGCGGCGCGGCTATTGCTGGATCATTTGCGGCACGGGGAGTGAGGTCGCGACACTTCGCGGCCATCCTGCATCGACCAAATCGCTGCCAGGGCGTAGGCTTGAATGCTGCCTTGGGGGCAGGGGGCTGCTGGTGCCGACCGCCCGGTCCCCGGTTGTCGCGGAAATTGCAATGTCGATGGCCATCACCTTTGCCAATGCCCTGATGCTCTTCACCGGTGCGGCGGCAACCCTCGCCGTGCTGCGCGCGGCCGCGCATTACGCGATCCGCGTGACACTCGCCGCGCCGTGCGTCCGCGAGACCGAAACCCCCGCCGCCCGCGGTCTCGCCTTCGAGACCGTGCGCATCCCCACCGCCAACGGCAGGCAGCTCCATGCATGGCTGATCCCGCGCGCCGCAACGGGTCGCGCACCGGGCGTCGTCCTCGTGCACGGCTGGGGCGGCAACGCGCAGGCGATGCTGCCGCTGGCGGGGCCGCTGCACCGCGCCGGCTTCACCACGTTGCTGATCGATGCCCGTTGCCATGGCCTGTCCGACGCCGACACCTTCGCCTCGCTGCCGCGCTTCGCGGAAGACGCGAGCCACGCCTGCGACTGGCTGGCGGCGCGAACCGACATTGACGCGCAGCGCATCGCGTTGCTCGGCCACTCGGTCGGCGCCGGCGCCGTTCTCCTCGCCGCGGCCCGCCGCGCCGACATCGCCGCCGTGGTCAGCGTCTCCGCCTTCGCCCACCCCGAAGAAATGATGCGCCGCGTCCTCGCCGCCAAGCGCATCCCCGACGTCCTTGCGCGCTACATCCTCCGCCACGTCGAACGCACCATCGGCCACCGCTTCGACGACATTGCACCGCTTGCCAGCATCGCCCGGCTGCGCTGCCCGGTACTGCTGGTGCATGGCGAACAGGACATCATCGTCCCGCCGGCCGACGCCCGTCGCCTCCATGCGGCGGCCCGCCCCGGTGCCGTCGACTTGCTGATCCTGTCCGGCGATCACGAATCCTTCACGGATATGGAGCGCGAGCTCGCGGCCGTGGTGGTTTTCCTGCAGCGCGCATTCTGGCCGTGCGGCATCAGTTGGCCGCCCGAGCGGCGCAACTGATTCAAGCAAGCGGCAAGTAGCTTAGCGAGCCTCCATGACGATTGGGGGGGCTCAGGTCATTACGCCCCGCACGGCGCCTGCCGCGCCCCACTCTCGCGCATGATCATCTCGACCACTGCCCGATTCTCAGTCGGTGCGAGTTCCACGCGCAGCACGCATCCGCCGACATGCGCTGTGTCGGCGTCGGATGTCGTGAAGGTTTCACTAGGCGACTGGCCGGGCTGGTTCGTGTAGGACTGCCCCGGGCATTCGGCGGCGAGGGCGTCGGCGGCGAGGTCGGTGCTGAGGGCGATGCTGGTTTCCGAGACGCCGGCCTGCACGAGGCGGAGTTTGGCGCGGTCTGCGTCGGCGGGGGTGGGGAAGGCGCCGACCAATACGGTGCTGGTTGCCATCTTTGTCTCCTTCATTACTGGTTTGCCAGCGGGACGCTGGGTCAGAACTTCTCGCACCAGGGCCGCAGGTCGAGTTCTTGTGTCCAGGCGCTGCGCGGCTGGCAGTGCAGCTGGTAATAGGCGTCGGCGATGGCGGCGGGGTCGAGCATGGAGGCTGAGGCTTCGCCTCCCGCGGGGCCGATCCGGCCGTCGATGACGATGTGGGCGACGTGGATGCCGCGGGGGCCGAGCTCGCGCGCCATGCTTTGCGACAGCGAGCGCAGGCCGGCCTTGCCGACGGCGAGGTTGTGGAAGCCGGCGCTGCCGCGCAGGCTCGCAGTGGCGCCGGTGAAGAGGAGGGTGCCGCCTTCGCCGCCTTGCTCGATGCGCGCGAGCATCGCGCGGGCCGCCGCCCGGCCGACGAGGAAGCCGCCGAGACAGCCGACACGCCAGCAGCGTTCGAAGTCGGCGGCGCTCGTTTCGAGCACGCTGCCGGGGACGTAGGTGCCGGCGTTATAGACGACGACCTGGGGTGTGCCGAGGTCGGCTTCGACCGCGGCGAAGAGCTGGTCGACCGCGGCCTCGTCGGTGGCGTCGCAGATGTAGGGATGGGCGGAATGCACGATGCCGCAGCAGGCGGAGGCGAGCCCGTCGAGGCGGGCGGCGTTGCGTGCGACGAGCGCGACGCTCATCTCGGCGTGCGCAAAACGTTGTGCGAGCGCGAATCCGAGGCCGGGACCGGCCCCGACGATGACGGCGACTTTGGCGGCTTTCATCGCAGGCTCCTGTTGGGGGAAGGGGATGAGTTCATCTTAGCTCGTGGCTCGCGGAACGCATTTGGGCCTGCAAACGGCGTTCCTTGGAATCCCTGGCATTGAATTCTTGACACATCCTTCTTTCATTCTTCCTGTATGGTGCACTGCACCAATGCATCGCCGAAGAATGGAGGATTGTTCATGCTTCGAAAACGATGGTGGCAAGGCAAGGCCGGCTCGGTGCCGGCGTTGAACCTCGCGCTACAAGGCGGCGGGGCCCATGGAGCCTATACCTGGGGTGTCCTCGATCGCCTGCTGGAGGACGGCTGGCGGCTCGAGGGCATCAGCGGCACGAGCGCCGGTGCGATGAACGCCGTTGCACTTGCGCAGGGCTGGACGCGCGGCGGGCCCGAGGGGGCGCGCGAGAGCCTGTCGGCTTTCTGGGAGGCGGTCGCGGACAAGACGCCGCCGGAGCTGGACCTGCTGCATAGCCTGAACCCTGGCGGCAACGGTGGGCTGCCGGGCCCGGTGAATGCGCTGATGCATGTCACGAAGCTGTTGTCGCCCTACCAGTTCAACCCCTTCGAACTGAATCCGCTGCGCGACGTCGTCAGCAGCCAGTTTGATTTCGACTACCTGCGCCGCGCCTGCCGCTTGAAGCTCTTCATCGCGGCGACCCGCGTGCGCACGGGCAAGGTGCGCCTCTTTCATACGGGCGAGATCACCGCCGAGAGCCTGCTGGCGTCGGCCTGTCTGCCGTCGATTCACCATGCGGTGGAAATCGACGGCGAGGCGTACTGGGACGGCGGGTTCAGTGCGAATCCCGCGATCTATCCGCTGATGTATGAATGCCGCACGCCGGACATCCTGCTCGTGCTGCTCAATCCCTTGAGCACGTCCGACGCGCCGCGCAGCGCGGAGGACATCGCCGGCCGGGCGACCGAACTGGGCTTCTCGACGACCTTCCTCCGCGAGATGCGCATGATCACGCACGCTCGCGCCTACATCGCCGAGGGTCCGTCGTGGGTGCCGCGCGGGCGCCTCGAGCGCAAGGTCATGGGGCTGCGCTTCCACCTGATCGAGGCCGAAGAGCTCGCGGAGACGGGCAACGGCAGCAAGCTCAACGCGGCGCGCGCCTTCCTGCACGAGCTGCGCGACTTGGGCCGCGTGCGCGCCGCGCGCTGGATCCGCACGCGGCGGCGTTTCGTCGGCAAGCAGGGGACGGTGGATCTGCCGAAGCTGTTTTCGTGAGCGTCTGCGTTCCAGTTTGTTTCACTGGATGCGATCCGGATATTCCCCTGCTAGGCTTGGATGGAGTGACCTGGGGGGGAAATCATGCGGAACCCAATCGCTTCTTCGGTCGTTTCGCTTTGCCTGCTCGGCGGCTGCGCGTCGCAAGGTGTCTCGCTGCAGGAGGGGACGGTTCTGCTGGGCGAGGTCAGCCACACGGTGACCGAGCGTGATGTCGCAGCGAATCGAATCGGGCCCGAAACGACAGTCGCCGACCTCGCGCATCACATGAGACGTTTGGGCTTCACCAAGGAGCAGATTGCCGCCGGACGGGTGGTCGCGGTCCGCGAACGCATTTACTGGCACACCGTCGTATCCGGCATCAGGCACGATGACGTCTTCCTGGCCTTGGTGCCGGAGGGGATGAGCGTCAAACCCGGAGACATCGTCGAGAAGGCGCTGCAGCGCCCGCCGACGATCGTGCGCGTGCGTGCGCGAAGCCAGGCCGACGCCCATTGCCGCTTCGAGGAGCTGCCCACGGGGGACCTCAAGGGCGTGACCGGCATGCTGAGAAGAGTGGGGCCGAGCGGCGCGGCGACCTTGTACTGCGAAGGCATCGAGAAGGAAGGGTGGGTGCGGCTGCAGTCGTACTGGCACAAGCCACCTCCCGGAAGTGCGGAGTCGGACGAGCAATCCATGTGATCTACGGCGCGATTCAGAAGGACGAGCCCGGCTCGCGCAGGAAGGCGATCTCATCGTCGGTCGACGTTCGCCCCAGCAGCCGGTTGCGGTGCGGGAAGCGGCCGAAGCGGGCGATGATGTCGCGGTGGCGGATGGCGTAGTCGGTGTAGTCGTCGAAGGTCGCGCGGCCGGCGTCGGGGACTTCGTCGGCGAGGCGGCCGAAGAGGGCGACGACGCGCTGCTGGTCGGCGAGCGACTCCGAATGTTCGAGCGGCAGGCAAAAGAACACGCGCTCGATCGGGCGCAATGCCGCATTGGCACCCGCCGCGAGCCCTTCGACGCACCAACGGCGGGCAAGCGGGTCGTAGGCGAAGGCCTGTGCGGTGTCCCGATGCATGTTGCGGGAGAACTGGTCGGTGAGCAGGATCAGTGCGAGGCGGCCGCGGGGCGTCGCGACCCAGTCGTCGAGTTCGCCGGCGGCGGCGCGGTCGAGCCACGCGGCGAAGCGCCGCCGGATCACGCCGTCGGTTTCGCGATCCTTGCGCCACCAGAGCTTTGCCTGCCTCGCGGCGACCGCAGCGTCGTCCGGTCCGGTGCGAGCGGCAGTGTCCGTGCCGAACCAGAAGCGGCAGATCGAGGCCGGCGTTTCGATGTCGGAGGCAGGAGGTTCGCGGGTCATTTCGGCGGCAAGCTCATCACGAAGCGGATGCAGCGAGCGACCCCAAACTTACGTTGTCCGGGAATCCGCACGCAGCTCCCAGATTCCCGCTGGCGGCGTGTTCCGCCATACCACCGCGGTGCGCTTCCAGCGCAGGAGTCGCGGGGCCGGGAAGGGCGCGCGGGGGTGGTAGGTGAATTGGACGAGCTTGCGGTCCGGCTTGTGTGCGAGGAACCGGCACAGGCTGTGTGCCGTCTCGATGGCGACATGCTCCGGAAGCGAACGGAAGGGCAGGCTGGAGACGAGGACAATCTTGCCCGGGTAGTCGATCAGCTCATCCACGACCTCTTTCGCCGAGGCCTGCCTGACGTCCACGTCGGGGTAGCGGCGCTGGAGCCGATGGGCGAGGGAGGGCTGCAACTCGACCGCGATCAACGGCACGTCGGGCAGCTTGTCCAGCAGCGCATCCGTGACGGGGCCGGTCCCGGCGCCGAGTTCGATGACGAGGTCGGCACCTGCCGCCGCGTTTGCCATGGTGTTCGCCAAGGCCCGTGAAGACGGCAGCAGCGTGCCGGTGGAGCCCGGATTGCGCAGCATTGCCATCAGCAATTGAAGGTGCATCGAGGCGTGTTCACGCGAACCAAAGGAAACCATCTTAATTTCGAACCAGGTGCTGCGGACGGGCGCTTACGTTTTGATAGGTTCCAGACTCTCACGGGCCGGTAAAGAAGAGATGCCGCATGAGGAAGGTGTAGTCGCCCTCGGCGACCATCAGCCCGACCAGCACCAGCACGCACAGCGGCGGCAGCAGGATGGTGCAGATCAGCGCGAGCCGCTCCCAGCGCAGGTGCATGAAGACGGCGACGATCAGGCCCGCCTTCATCGCCATCAGGAGCAGGATCAGCGACCAGCGCAGCAGGCCCTGGAAGTGGAAGTAGTCGACGAGGTAGGAGAAGGTGCTGAGCACGAAGAGCAGGCCCCAGACCTTCAGGTAGAGGCCGATCGAGTGCTGTTGTGCGGGGGCGTGGTCCATGGCTGCCTCCTACCACAGGTAGAACAGGGCGAAGATGAACACCCAGACGAGGTCGACGAAGTGCCAGTACAGGCCCGCGATCTCGACGATCTGGTAGTTGCCGCTCTTCTCGTAGCGCCCGGCGAGCACGCGCGAGGCGACGGTCAGCAGGTAGATCACGCCGGCGGTGACATGCAGGCCGTGGAAGCCGGTGATCATGAAGAAGGTCGAGCCGAACTGCGCCGCGCCCATCGGGTTACCCCAGGGGCGCACGCCTTCGTGCACGATCAGCTTGGTCCATTCCAGTGCCTGCATGCCGACGAAGCTCGCGCCGAAAAGCGCGGTGACGATCATCAGCACGCCCGTGCGGACGCGGTCGCGGCGATAGGCGAAGTTCACGGCCATTGCCATCGTGCCGCTGCTCGTGATCAGGATGAAGGTCATGATCGCGATCAGGATCAGCGGGATGCTGTGGCCGCCGACCGTCAGCGCGAAGACTTCGCTGGGGTTGGGCCACGGCTCGGTCGTCGCGAGGCGCACCGACATGTAGCCGGTGAGGAAGCAACTGAAGACGAAGATGTCCGAGAGCAGGAAGATCCACATCATCGCCTTGCCCCAGGGCACCTGGAAGGCCTGGCGGTCGCCGGACCAGTCGTCGACGAGGCTGCGCCAGCCGGTGGCCGCGGCGGCGGTGGTCGGTTCGGTGGGTGAGATCGCGCTCATCGGGTCACCTCATGTGTCATCGCACGCCGCAGAATTCGGCGATCGCGCCGAGGGTCGCCGGCGGGCTCGCGAGCAGCGCGAAGAGCACGAGCCACACGGCGAGCAGGAAGTGCCAATAGCGGGCGCAGAGCGCGACGGCAGGGTCGGCGCCGGCGGAGGGAGGCGCGCGCCAGGCTCGCAGCGTGACGCGGGCCCACGCGACGAGTCCGCCGGCGAGATGCAGGCCGTGCAGGCCCGTCAGCAGGTAGAAGAAGCTCGCCGCCGGGTGGCTCGCGACGAAGTGGCCGTGTGCGACGAACTGCCGCCACACCAGGCCCTGCCCGACGAGGAAGGCGAGCGCGAAGCAACCCGCGAGGGCGAGCGCGCTGCGAACCGCCACCCGGCCGTGGCGCGATGCGCTCGCCGCCGCCTGCAGCGCAAGGCTGCTCATCGCGAGCAAGGCCGTGTTCACCCACAAGGGCGCGGCGTTCGCGAGCGGGGCGCCGGGTTCGTCCACGAGCGCCTGCCAGTCCGGCTGCTGCGAACGGATCACGACCGCGAGCACGAAGAGGCCGAACAGCACCGCGATCACCGCGATCAGCATGTGCAGGCCGATTGCCGCAGCGGGGCGCGGCGTGTGTTCCGCCGGCGCCGGCTGGGGCAGCCAGGGGCGGGCGGCAAGGGCGTCGAGAAAGCTCATGCGTGTCCCTCCCAGGCCGGCCGGCCCTCGGGCATGCCATCCGGCGGCGTCTGCTGGGGCACGTTCTGCGGGATGAAGTCCTGCTCGGCGCCCGGCACGCTGTAGTCGTAGGCCCAGCGGTAGACGACCGGGAGTTCGGCGCCCCAGTTGCCGTGCTTCGGCGGCGTGTCCGGCGTCTGCCATTCGAGCGTCGTCGCCCCCCACGGATTCGCGCCCGCCGGCTTGCCGTGCCGCGCGCTCCACGCGAGATTGAACAGGAAGGCGAGCTGGGTTACGCCGACGATCAGCGCGGCGACGGTGATGAAGGCGTTGAGCGACTGCGCCGACGGCGGGATGAAATCGTAGCCCTCGAAGGCGTAATAGCGGCGCGGCATGCCGAGGAAGCCCAGGTAGTGCATCGGGAAGAAGATGGCGTAGGCGCCGACGAAGGTGACCCAGAAATGCAGCTTGCCGAGCGTCTCGTCGAGCATTCGTCCGGTGACCTTCGGGTACCAGTGGTAGAGGCCGCCGAAGATCGCGAGCACCGGCGACACGCCCATCACCATGTGGAAGTGGGCGACGACGAAGTAGGTGTCGGAGAGCGGAATATCGACGCTGACGTTGCCGAGGAAGAGGCCGGTGAGCCCGCCGATGACGAAGGTGCTGATGAAGCCGACCGCGAACAGCATCGGCACCGTCAGGTGGATGTCGCCGCGCCACAGCGTCAGCACCCAGTTGTAGACCTTGATCGCGGTCGGCACGGCGATGATCAGCGTCGTCGTCGCGAAGAAGTAGCCGAAATAGGGGTTCATGCCGGACACGTACATGTGGTGCGCCCACACGACGAAGGACAGCACGCCGATCGCGACCAGCGCCCACACCATCATGCGGTAGCCGAAGATGTTCTTGCGCGCGTGGGTGCTGATGAGCTCCGAGATGATGCCGAAGGCGGGTAGCGCGACGATATAGACCTCGGGGTGGCCGAAGAACCAGAACAGATGCTGGAACAGGATCGGGCTGCCGCCGCTGTGCTTGAGCGGCTGGCCCATCGACACGATCGCCGGCACGAAGAAGCTCGTGCCGAGCAGCTTGTCGAAGAGCATCATCACCGCGCTGACGAAGAGCGCCGGGAAGGCGAGCAGCGCGAGGATCGACGCGATGAAGATCCCCCACACCGTGAGCGGCATGCGCATCAGCGTCATGCCGCGCGTGCGCGCCTGCAGCACCGTCGTGACGTAGTTGAGGCCGCCCATCGTCGCCGCGACGATGAAGATCGCGAGCGACACCAGCAGCGTGACGATGCCCCACTCCGTGCCCGGCGTACCGGGCAGGATCGCCTGCGGCGGATACAGCGTCCAGCCGGCCCCCGATGCACCGCCCGGAACGAAGAAGCTCGCCAGCAGCACTAGCACCGCGAGCAGGTACATCCAGTACGACAGCATGTTCAGGTAGGGGAAGACCATGTCGCGCGCACCGACCATCAGCGGGATCAGGTAGTTGCCGAAGCCGCCGAGGAAGAGCGCGGTGAGCAGGTAGATCACCATGATCATGCCGTGCATCGTGACGTACTGGTAATAGCTCGCGGCGTCGATGAAGCTGAGGCGGCCGGGAAAACCGAGCTGCAGGCGCATCAGGTTCGACAGCGCCAGTGCGATCAGGCCGACGACGAGCGCGGTGATCGTGTACTGGATCGCAATGACCTTGTGGTCCTGGCTCCACACATACTTCATCCAGAAGCTCTGCGGTCCGGCGTGGGCGTCGTCGTCGTGGCTCATCGCGGCCTCCGTCATGGCGTCTTCGTGGCGCCGCCGCCGGCGCCGTCGAGCGACTTGATATAGGCGACCAGCGCCGCGACCTCGTCGTCGGCGAGATTCGCTTGCGGCATGATCGCGGGGTAGCCCTGCACGATTGCCGCCGTCGGTTCGCGCATCGACTGCGCGAGGTAGGTCTCGTCGGCGACGACCTTGCTGCCGTCGGCGAGCGTCTCGTTGCGGCCGAAGAGCCCCTTCCAGCCCGGGCCGATGCTGCGGCTGCCGTCGATGCTGTGGCAGGCGCCGCAGCCGCGCGCCTGCGCGAGCGAGCGTCCGCGCGCGACGAGGGCCTCGGGTCCGCTCGCGGCCGGCGCTGCGAGGATCTGGCCGAAGGTCGGCTGCGTCGCGAGCCAGGCGTGGAAGGCCGATTCGTCCTCGACGACGACGTGGCCGCGCATGTTGAAATGGCCGACGCCGCAGAGCTCCGCGCACAGGATCTCGAAGCGCCCCATCCGCGTCGGCGTGAACCAGAAGCGCGACACCGTGCCCGGCACGATGTCCATCTTCGTGCGGAATTCCGGCACGTAGAAATCGTGCAGCACGTCGCGCGAACGCAGCACGATCTTCACCGGCTTGCCGAGCGGCAGATGCAGCTCGGGGCCGTCGATCAGCACGTCGTCGCGGCCGTGAGCGTCGTTCGGATCGACGCCGAAGGGCTTGTCCGCGCTCATGAAGCGGGTGTCGCTGAGGCCGAGCTGGCCATCCGCGCCGGGAAAGCGGAAGCGCCACTGCCATTGCTGCCCGAGCACTTCGACGACCAGCGCGTCAGGCGGAACGTTGATCATGTCGGAATAGACGTAGAGGCCCGGCGTCAGCATTGCGACGATGCCGAGCGTGGTGATGACGGTGAGCGAGCTTTCGAGTTTCGGGCGTTCCGGCTCGTAGGCCGCGCGGTGCCCGGGGCGGTGCCGGTAACGCACGATCGCCCAAGCGACGAAGAGGTTCACCGCGACGAAGACGACGCCGGTGATGATCAGCGTGATCAGGATCGTGTCGTCGAGCCGGCCCCAGTTGGATGCGATCGGCGTGAACCACCACGGGCTGGCGAAATGGAACAGCACCGAAGCGGCAACGATCAGGATCAGCGCGATAGCGAGTGCCATGGTGCCTCGTTCCCGGCACGCGGGCTGACGCCCCGGCCCGCGGCCGCGCCGGTGTTCGGCCGCGGGACTTGCCCTTCCTGAACCGTAGTTCCCGCAACGGCCCCTTTCAAGGCCGCGGGTGTATCACGGAAACGCGGGGATCGTCGGCTCCGTGCCTTCGATGTCGGCTTCGGGGTGGTGCTCCCGGATCATGTCCTCGAACTCATCGACGCGATCCGTCGGCACATCGACCATCATCAGCAGCATCCCCTTGTCGATCGCCTCCTGAAAGCGCTGGAGATGCGAGTTCGGAATCCCGACCCCGATCATCGCCGACACCCAGGCGCCGAAGCCGGCGCCGCCCAGCGCGCCGAACAGGATCGCGCCGCCGGCGGCCACCATCCCGACCGGCGGGAAGGCCAATGCAGCGAGGCCGGCCAGTACGCCGACGGTGCCGCCCACCGCCAGCCCGCGCTCGATCGCGGGCACGAGGTCGGTTTTCTGGGCGATGCCGGCTTCGGGCAGTTCCTCGAGCGGGACGTCGCTGCTCGCGAGCACATGTATATGTTCGTAAGGAATGTGTGCCAGGAGGAATTCATCGACGATCCTGCGCACCGTGTCGACGTCGGGCAGCAGGAAGTACAACCTCTTCAAGCCTTTCATGACGGTCTCCTTGCCGGGGTGGGCGGCTCCTCCCTTGTTGTGCGTGCTCCGCAAGTCCGTCCGTGTCTTGCGGGCGGGGGAGGCGCTGCGGAGTGTGCCAAGTCTGAGACCGCGGATTTCTCCCCAAGGTTTCGGCCATTCTCGCTGCTTTTGTGCCGGCCCGAGGGGCTACCGTGGATACAGTACTGTACAAATCCGCGTGAATTTCACCCCCAAAGTCGTGGTCTTTCGTATAGAAAGGCATCACCCGGCTTTGCCGGGTGGCGACAAGGAGAAAGAAGGAGAAAAGCATGAAAGGGTTCAAATGGACGCTTGCGCTGGTCCTGGCCATGGGCGCGGTGCTGCCGACGGTTGCGTCGGCGGACGGCCACTGGCGGGGCAGCGTCGGCGTCTACATCGGCGGACCGGGCCTGTACTACGGGCCGGGGCCGTATTACGGGCCGTATTACGCCTACCCGCCGCCCTACTACGTCTATTCGCCGCCGCCGGTCGTCGTGCACGAGTCGCCGCCGGTCTACGTGGAGCGGGGCGAGGATGAAGGCGCCCCGCCGCGCAGCAAGAACTACTGGTACTACTGCGATCGCCCGTCGGGCTACTACCCCTACGTGAAAGAATGTCCGGGCGGCTGGCAACGCGTCGCGCCGACCCCGCCGCGCTGATGGAGAAACTGCGATGACCGCGATGAAGGTCCTGCCGGTGTCCGCCCTGCTGATGGCCCTGCTCGTGACGGGAGGCTGCGTCTCGCTGCCGACCGGTCCGAGCGTGACCGTCCTGCCGGGCTCAAACCGGAGTTTCAGCGAGTTCCGCCGCGATGATGCCGATTGCCGTGAATACGCCTACGAGCAGATCGGCGGGCGTTCGGCCCAGCAGCGCGCCAACGACAGCGCCGTCAGCAGCGCGGCGGTCGGCACCGTGGTCGGTGCGGCGGCCGGGGCAGCCTTGGGGGGTAGCCGCGGCGCGGGCGTAGGGGCGGGAACGGGCCTGCTGTTCGGCAGCGCCATCGGCGCCGATGCGGCGCAGAGTTCGGCCTACGGCTCGCAGCGGCGCTACGACAACGCCTACGTGCAGTGCATGTACGCGAGCGGACACCGGGTGCCGATGTCCGGCCGCTACGCGACGGGCCGGTCCGAGCGCTACGATCGGTATGACGGCGGCTATCGGGATCGCGATTACCGCGACCGCGACTATCGCGGCACGCCGCCGCCTCCGCCCGAGGGCATGCCGCCTCCGCCGCCGCCGTACTGAGTCCCTTCCTGTTGTGTAACGGTTTGCGTCGGCCGCCCCTGCCCTGGGGCGGCCTGGTGCTTTGCGCAGCGGTCGCTGCGCGACGCTAGCGTTCGGGCTGATCGTTCTTGCCGCCTTCCTTTTGCTGCGGGTGCTTGCGCCCGTGCGCCTGCTGTTCGCCGCCCTGACCGCGCGGTCCGCGTTCTTCCATGCGCGGGCCGCCCGCTTGGCGTTCGCGCATGTCGCGTTCACGCATCTGCTGTTCGCGCCTCGACTCCATGTCCCGCCGCTCCATCTGACGGCGTTCCATCGGCATCGGTTCTTCCCGGCGATGGCGCGGTTCCGCGTCGCGGGCGAAAGGCTGACGATCCCGCTCCTCCATGCGCGGGCTGCGCTCAGGGCGCGTGGCTTCGCGTTCGTGTCGATCCGGTGCCTTCATCCTCGATGACGGCTCGGGCACGACCTCGCGCGCGACGGACTCGTGCGGCCGATAGCGGTAATGCTCGCCGATCAGTTCTCGCTGCTGGCGGATCTCGCGCGGATAGCGGTCGCCCGAGTACTGCCGCTGATAGGTCGGCAAGGGGGCCGGCCGCGGGGCGGCGCGGCGGTTCCAGTGGTCCCAGCCGCGATGGCGCTCAGCCCATTCCGGACCCCAGTGCTCGTGCCAGCGCGGCGGACGATCACGCCGCCAGTCGCGGAAATACACCGGCGGAGCCCGGTAGTAGCGCACCGGGACGCGCAGCACGAAGAGCGGCACGGCCGCCGGCGCAACGATCGTCCACGGGCCGTTGTACCACGAGCTCATGTACCAGTCGTCGTCGTAGAAGACCCAGTACACGCCGTCATAAAAGAAGAAATTACCCGGCACCGAGGGCGCGTAATACACCGGATACCCTGGTACCGGCACAAGCTGCGGATACACCGGCAGGTTGATGCCGATACTCACCTGCACCGCAGCCATCGCCGACGTGACGCCGGCCAACAGCAGCCACAACACCATCAATAGAGCACGCATGGTCGTATCTCCCTCGGGGTCGCCCCACGTGAGATGCTATCGCTGTTGCCGTGGTCGTGGATGAGATCCCGTGTGCTTTTCGAGCCCGGCGAGATATCCGGGCCCGTCTAGCCTCCGCTTGCATGTTGCGATCAGCGCTTGATGCGCGAGATCTTGGTGCCTTCGATGCTGAGGCTCGCCATCAGCCCCTGCTGGTCGAAAATGAACGCATACGCGTCGTCGCGCAAGGTTGTCGACGACAGGTTCTTCGCGACCCCTTCATTGACCGCCACGACCGTCGGGCCCACGCCGATTTCCCAGCCCTTCGACTGGTCGAGGTATTTCACGGCCTTGTCGGTCATCAGGAAGACGACGTAGCCGTAGGACTCGGCCCCGGCCTGCCAGCCCCAGGATGCGGACACGGAGTTGTAGTAGCCGGCGATCTTCGCGCCCTTCATCAGCACGCCTTCACCGTAGCTGCCGCCGAAGACGAGGCCGGCCTTGATGATCTTCGGAAAGACCAGGATCTCTTTTGCCTTCTTCGAGATGGTTTCCGCCGTGGGATTGGTCTTGTAGAGCGCCTGCAGCGCTTCGGCGGCATCGCGGTTCAGGTCTTCGGCGGTCGCGCCGATCACCTGGCTGCTCAATCCGCCCAGCGACAAAGCCGCTGCGGCGACGAGAATCGACTTGTGGAATGTGCGTCGTGTCACGGTCATGGTTCGTTCCTTCCGCTACGTCGGGATGGAAGACCCCAACCTTTCTGGAGGTTGCGTGCACCATGCAAACGGGATGAATGTGACAGCCCGTGCGCGGGCGCCCTTCGGTCGTTCCAGTACCTTTATAGGACGACGATGCACGCCGCGCCATCGTTTCCTGCTGCGAACTTCGGCGAAATTGCAACGAAATGCTGAATCGTGGAGCGCCTGCGCGCCGATCGGTCATGCCATGCGGGCAATCCCGGTCGCGTATTGCGATCAGCCTTCCTGACGGATGTCGGACCACTCGACGCCGGTCAGGCGGGCGAGGTCCCGCGGCGTCAGCGGGAACACCGAGAAGGGGGTGCCGGCGGCGGCCCAGACGCGCTCGAAGCGCTGCAGGTCGGTGTCGAGCAGCAGTTTCACCGGCTGGGCGTGTCCGAACGGAGCGACGCCGCCGATCGCGTAGCCGGTCGCCTGACGCACGAAATCCGCATCCGCGCGGCCGAGCGCCTCGCCGACGAGCTGCGACACCTTGCGTTCGCAGACGCGGTTGTCGCCGCTCGCGACGACCACGACGGCGCGGTCGCTTTCCTTCGCACGGAACACGATCGACTTCGCGATCTCCGCGACCGTGCAGCCGATCGCCGCGGCCGCCTCGGCGCTCGTGCGCGTCGGCTGTTCGAATTCGACGACCCGGGCGGCGAGGCCGGCGTCGGCGAGCAGTTGCTGGGTCTTCAGGGCGGTCGGGTGCTGGGCGGGTTTCATCGGCGGCGCGGTCATTCAGTTTCCGCTCATTGTCTCCGAAACGTAGCGGCGGATGCGCGGCGCCTCGCTGCCGATGTGGAAGGCGAGGCGCCGTTCGCGCAGCCCGACGTCGGCCGCGGTGAAGCGCTCGAGGCGACGCTGGTGCTCGATCCAGTTCTCGTCGACGAAGTACTCGATATAGCGTCCCGGCAGCGAGGTGTCGCGAAAGAGTCCCCACGACATCGCGCCCTGGCGCAGCCGCGCGCGGCGCGTCTCCTGCATGACTGCGCTGAAGCCGGCGGCGCGCGCGGGGTCGATCAGGTATTCGATCGTCACCATCACCGGGCCCTCGTCCGGCTGGATGTCGATCACCGCGGGCGGAATCGTCGAGGTGACCGAGGCGGGCGTCAGGTCTTCGTCGGCGGTGTGGACCTTCACATGGCGGCGCGTGATCACCATCACCAGCGGCCCGACGACCGACGCGATCAGGATGCTGACCGTCACCGTCGTCAGGTTCGCGACGTAGCCCCACAGCGCCGCGCCGGCGGCGCTACCGCCCATCAGCGCCATCTGGTAGATCGACATGCCGCGCGCCCGCACCCAGTTCGGCAGCCCCATCTGCGCGGCGACTGTCAGGGAGTTCGCGGTCGAGATCCACGCCATGCCGGCGACGACCATCGCCGGCACCGCGAGCCACAGCGTCGGCACCAGCACGACCACGACGGCGCAGGCCGCGTGCGTGAGCGTGCCCCAGCGCACGAAGGCTTCGCGCTCGAGCTTCTGGCGCAGGCGCGCGAGATTCAGCGCCGCGAACACGGCACCGCTGCCCATTGCCGCGAGCAGCAGCGTGTAGCTCCCCGCCCCGCCGCCATGCACGTTGCGCGCAACCAGCGGCAGCAGCGCCGTGAGCGAGGTTGATTGCAGGAAGAAGAGGAAGATGCGCGCGAGCACCCGGCGCATCGGCGGCGACTGCAGCACGTGCTGCAGGCCGACCCGCATCGCGGCGAGGAAGCGCTCGCCGGGCAGGGCGCTGATCTTCGGTTCGGTGCGCCAGCGCATGATCTGCACGAAGGCGATTACGGCGAGCACCGCGTTGAGCATGAAGACGTAGGGACTGCCGACGCTCGCGAGCAGCGCCCCGGCGACGACCGGACCGATCACGCGCGACATGTTCATCGCGACGCCGTTCAGGGCCAGCGCGGCCGGCAGGTCGTGACGCGGCACGATATCCGGGATGATCGCCGCGAACACCGGCCAGCGCATCGCGAGCCCGATGCCGTTGGCGAAGGTCAGCGCGAGCAGGAGTTCGGCGTTGAGCGTTCCGGTGAATGACAGCGCGCCGAGCACGACCGCGACCAGCGCGACCCACAGCTGCGTGCCGGCGAAGTACCGGCGGCGGTCGACGATGTCGGCGAGCGCGCCGCTCGGCAGCCCCAGCACGAACACCGGCAGGGTGGAGGCCGCCTGCACCATCGCCACCATCAGCGCGCTCGTCGTCAGCGAGGTCATCAGCCAGGCCGAGGCGACGTCGTTCATCCACATCGTGACGTTCGCCGCGAGCCAGGCGAGCCACAGCATGCGGAACACGGGCACGCGCAGCGGTGCGAGCGCCGAGGGCGCTTCGGCGGAATCGAGCGGCAAGGTTTCCTCCGTGGGGTGAGGGGGATCGACGTCGATGTGCAGGACCCGCGAATTTTTTCAGTATAGCGGGGCCGACGATCCGTTCTCGGAGCCTTGCCCATCGCGGCGAGTTCCTCATCCGCTGCTCCCATCCTCGCGCAGCGTTATGATTGCGCTTCGCGTCAGCCCGACGCGGTCGCGCCGCGTTGTTCCACGGTGCGACGCCCCTCCCTCCGAAAGCATGAACGCCTCACCGAAACCCCGTTCCCTCGCCGTCCTCCTTGCTCCCAGTCTGATCGTCGCCGCTTGCGCGACCGGCCCCCGGCCTGCCGTGCAGGCACCCGCGCCAGTCGAGACGCTGCCGATGCCGGGGGCGCCCGGCGGTCCCGCATCGACCGCCCCGTCGACGCCCGCGGCGACTCCGCTGCCGGTGCCGTCGCCCGACATGCCGCGCGGTGGCGGCCGCATCCCGCCGCTCTCGGTGCCGGCGCCGGTCGTACCTCCGGCGCCGGCTCCGCGCCCGTCCAGCCCGCGCGAGCTCGAGGCGCGCGCGCGGCTGCAGGTGCTGCTGCCGCCGACCGTCATCCGCGACCGCGACGAGTGGGCGGGCGACATCGCCGCCGCCTTCGGCGCGCTGCAGCTCGCGCCGAGCGCCGAAAACCTGTGCGCGTCGATCGCCGTGATCGAACAGGAGTCCGGCTTTCAGGCCGACCCCGTGGTGCCCGGCCTGTCGCGCATCGCCTGGAAGGAGATCGAAACGCGCCGCCAGCGCTACGGCATCCCCAAGCTCGCGCTCGATGCCGCGCTGTCGAAGACCTCGCCGGACGGCCGGACCTATCGCCAGCGCATCGACAGCCTGCGCACCGAGCGGCAGATGAGCGTGCTCTACGGTGACATCATCGACGAGGTGCCCGGCGGCAAGCTGCTGCTGAGCGGCTACAACCCGGTGCACACCGGCGGGCCGATGCAGGTCAGCGTCGCCTTCGCCGAGGAGCATGCCCGCACGAAACCCTATCCGGCGCCCGGGAACGGCAAGATCCGCGAAGCCGTGTTCTCGCGCCGCGGCGGCCTGCATTTCGGCATTGCGCACCTGCTCGACTACCCGGTGAGCTATTCGAGCCCGCTCTACCGCTTCGCCGACTTCAACGCCGGCCACTACGCGAGCCGCAATGCGGCCTTCCAGTTGGCGGTCGCGCGCCTGACCGGGCAGACGCTCGCCCCCGACGGCGACCTGCTGCGCTACGAGAACGGCGAGCCGTCGCGGAGCGCAAGCGCGACGCAGAAGGCGCTGTTCAAGCTCTCGATGCCCTTGCGCCTGTCCCGCGGCGAGATCCTGACCGCCCTGGAACAGGAAAAGAGCGATGCCTTCGCCCGTACCGCGCTCTACCAGCGCGTCTTCTCGCTCGCCGACCAACGTGCCGGCCGGCCCATGTCGCGCGAGGTCCTGCCGCGCATCAGCCTCAAGAGCCCGAAGATCACCCGCAAGCTGACCACGGCGTGGTTTGCTGAGCGGGTGAATACGCGCTACGGCAGCTGCATGGGGCGCGCACAGCCCGTGATGCTCATGCCCACCGCCAGGCTGAAGTAATTCACGCCCGGCGGCCGGAAATTCTCATCAATGTAAAGGGGTTATTGAGTTCCTCCCGGCATGAGGCGATCATGATTACCGGCTAGCCACTAACTGGAGTCCGCCCCCGTGGATGGCGCAATCAAGTGGATCGAAGCGGTCTTCGAGGCCATTCCCCTGCCTTTGCTCGAAGTCTGGGGCATGGTCGGCTACCTGCTCGGATTCGGGCTGATGATCTGCGCCTTCGGCGGCTTCACCTTTCGGCCCGGCGGACGCTGGCGCGTGGGCCGCGAGCGCCAGACCTGGGATGGCCGCGCGCTGCGCAGCCTCGTGCTGACCTTCGTGCTGATCCTCGCGACCGGCTACCTCGGCTCCTTCATCGTCCTGGTCCCCGGCGCGCAGACCTTCGAATCGCTGAAGGACCTGACCGTCTTCCTGTGCGTCGTCCTCTTCGGCTATCCCGCCCTGATCGTCGTGCCCTTCGCCTACGGGCTGTCGGATCTGATCGAAGGCGTGCCGCCGGATTTCTTGCGCGACTGGTTCTTCGGCTACTTCATCAACCCGGCCTGCTTCTGGGTCGCCTACCAGTTCATCGGCCGCGATCCCGACTTCCGGCAGCTGCGCACCTGGCGCTGGTACCTGCTGTTCGTCGCGGTCTTCATGAGCATCGAGCCGCAATTGTGGGGCTACATCTGCGCCGACAAATTCACGGCGGAGATCTCCTACCGTAACATCACGCCGGCGCTGTTCTTCACGACCTCGATCACGTGGATCCTCGCGCCGTTGGCGATGCTCGTCGCGTTGCCGCTGGCGCGGAAGTACCGCCTGTTCTGGGCCGAGATCCCCGGCCATGTCCGCGAACGCGTGCTGGGGCGCAAGGACTGGGTGTGGGAGAGCGGCGTCGGCGATCCGCGCACCGCTGAAAGCCGGGCGCGCGACGGTCTGCCGATCCGCATGTTCCTCGCCACGCCCTTCATCGTGCTCGTGCTGGTGATGGTCGGCGCGACCGCCTACACGACGCTGCACAGCGCGGAGGAGTCGGCCAACAAGCTCGCCACGCGACTGCACCAGGAAGCTTCCGAGAACATCAATCTCTATCTCGACGATTACCTGGAGCGCTCGCGTGAGTTCGAGGCCGGGCGGCGCATCGCCGACATCAACCAGTTGCTCGGCCGCCTGCCGCTCGCCGAGCACGGTCGGGCCTTCGTCGTCGACCGCCAGGGCAAGCTCGTCGCCTCGTCCGAAAACGCGGTGCCGCCGCTGCCCTTCGTGCGGGAAGATCCGGTTGTCGTGAAGGCGGTCGAGCGGCTCGGCGAGACGAGCGGGCCGCTGGCGGCGCTGACGACGCCGGCCCAGTTCCAGTTCGACATCGTCACAACAAAGCCCCTGTCGCGCGAGACCTGGCTGGCGCGCGCGACGCCCTACCGCGACCGTAGCGGCGAGACCGACTGGATCCTGATGACGGCCATGCCGGCCGGCTATTACCTGGAAGGCGTAAGGGCCGGCAACAGCCGTTCGGCGATGGTGTTCGCCGTGGCGTTGACGCTGTCGCTGGTGATCGCGGGCTATCTCGCGATGATCGTCGCCGCACCGATCCGCAGCATCGTGCTCGCGACGCGCGAGCTGATGAAGGGCGACCTCGCGCAGCGGGTGCCCGGGACCCGTCTCGAAGAGCTGGGCCTGCTCGCCCGCTCCTTCAACAAGATGGCCGAGGAGCTGCAGACCTCCTTCGAGGCGCTGCGCAACGAAGTCAAGACGCGCAAGGCGCGCGAGCGCGAGCTCGAGGACAGCGAGGGGCGCGTGCGGCTGAGCGAGAACCGCCTGCAACTGGCGACCTGTGCCGCGCATCTCGGCGTGTGGGACTGGGACATCGGGAAGAACGAGCTCGTCTGGGACGACGCGATGTACCGCCAGTACGGCATCGAGCGCGACCGCTTCGGCGGCGCCTACGAGGCCTGGTCGAGCAGCCTCGCCCCGGAAGACTTCGAGCGTGCGAACGCCGAGGTCGAGGCGGCGCTGCGCGGCGAGCGGGAGTTCGAGTCCGAGTTCCGCATTGTCTGGCCGGACGGCTCCGTCCATTACATCCGCGGCGTCGCCCAGACCATCCGCGCCGAGGACGGACGGCCGCTGCGCATGGTCGGCATCAACTACGACGTCACCGAGCAGAAGCGCGCCGCGGCCGAGATCCTCAAGCTCAACGCCGAGCTCGAGCGGCGCGTGATCGAGCGCACCGCCCAGCTCAAGGCCGCGAACAAGGAGCTGCTGAAGGCGAAGGACATCGCCGAGGACGCCAAGCGCGCGCAGTCCGAATTCCTCGCGAACATGAGCCACGAGATCCGCACGCCAATGAACGCGATCCTCGGCATGCTCTATCTCGCGCTGAAGAGCGAGCTCACACCGAGCCAGCACAACTATCTCGCCAAGGCGCAGGGCGCGGCGCACTCGCTGCTCGGCATCATCAACGACATCCTCGACATCTCGAAGATCGAAGCCGGCAAGCTCGACATCGAGCAGGTCGAATTCGGCCTCGACACCGTGCTCGAGCAGCTCACCGACGCGGTCGGCTACCTCGCCGAGGACAAGGGCGTCGAGTTCCTCGTCCGCTACGATCCGGCGATCCCCTCGCGCCTCGTCGGCGATCCGCTGCGCCTCGGGCAGATCCTGCTCAACCTGTGCGGCAACGCGGTCAAGTTCACCGAGCGTGGCGAGGTCGAACTGTCCTTCCGCTGCATCGACGCGGGCGAGACCGACATCCTGCTCCAGGTCTTCGTGCGCGACACCGGCATCGGCATGACGGCCGAGGTGCAGCGCAAGCTCTTCGAGAAATTCACCCAGGCCGACCAGAGCACCACGCGCCGTTTCGGCGGCACCGGGCTGGGGCTCGCGATCAGCCGCAATCTCGCCGAGCTGATGGGCGGCAACATCTGGGTCGACGACTCGCAGCCGGGCAAGGGCACGACGATGTGCTTCACGATGCGGCTCCGGATCGCTCCGCAGGGGCAGGCCCGCCAGCGCGAGCTGGTCGAGCGCGCAGGGCCACTGCTCGAAGGCATCCGCGTGCTGGTCGTCGACGACAACGAGGCCTCGCGCGAAATCCTCGCCGACATGCTGCGCTTCTTCCGGCTCGACGTCGGCACGGCGCTAAGCGGGGCGGCGGCGCTGGCGGCCTTGCGCGGCGCGACGGAAAAGCCCTACGACCTGGTACTGATGGACTGGCGCATGCCCGGCATGAACGGCGACGAGGCGACGGCGCTGATCCATCGTGACGGCGCCATCCCGCATCATCCCAAGGTGGTGATGGTCACCGCCTACGGGCGCGAAGACGTCTTCCGTTTCGCCGAACAGGCGGGCGTCGACGGTTTCCTGATCAAGCCGGTGTCGCCCTCGGTGCTGCTCGACACGATCCTCTCGGTGCTCGGGCGCGGACGCATCTTCGGCGCCGAGGAACGCACGGGCACGCGCGAACCGACGACCGCCGGCCGACTCGCCGGCGCGCGCGTGCTGCTCGTCGAAGACAACGACATCAACCGCGAATTCGCCACCGAGCTACTGCGCAGCGAAGGCATCGAGGTCGACGAGGCGCGCACCGGCGCCGAGGCGGTCGACCGCGTGCAGACGGGCGACTACGACGCGGTGCTGATGGACATCCAGATGCCGGTGATGGACGGGCTCGAAGCCGCGCGCCGGATCCGCGCGCTCGCCGGCTTGCCCGGCTGCGAAGCCTTCGCGCGGCTTCCGATCGTCGCGATGACGGCGCTGGCGATGACGCGCGACGCCGAGAAGAGCCAGGCCGCCGGCATGAATGACCACGTCACCAAGCCGATCGCGCCCGAGCGCCTGATGGCGACGCTGGCGAAGTGGGTGCAGGTGCCGCCGGAGCGCCACGCGGCGCAGCTCGCCCGGATCGCGCCGAAAGCCGGCGAAGTGCCGGGCGACCTGCTGGCGCTCGCGAGCCTCGACGCCCGCGAGGGCATCCGCCGCATCGGCGGCAAGGCCGACGCCTATCGCAAGCAGCTGCAGCGCTTTCGCAAGCGCCACGCCGGCGCGGTCGCCGACTTGCGCGCCCAGCTCGCGGCCGGCGCGCTGCAGCGTGCCGAGGAAATCTGTCATGTGCTGAAGGGCGTCACCGGCACGCTCGGCGCACGGGCGCTGTACGAGAGGATCTCGGCCATCGACGCGCTGCTCAAGGCGGGCGTGCTGCCCGACGCCGTCGCGCTCGACGAGGCCGAGGCGCTGCAGCAGCGGCTGATGGACGAGATCGACGGCCTCGACACCGGGACCGAGGTGCCTACTCGAGCGGCAGCGCCGCTCACTCCGGAGGCCGTGCGGGCGCTCCTCGTCAGGCTCGAACTCGCGCTCGACAGCGATCTCGGCGCCGCCGAACCGCTGCTCACCGAATTGCGCGCCGGCATCGCCGGCACCCCGCTCGAAACCGAAGTCGCCGTCGTGGCCGCGCTGGTCGATGTGTTCGACATCGATGCGGCCCGCGCGAAGCTCAAGCAACTGGACGCCCCCCAACCGGATACGACGCGATGAATCCCACTCTCGCCCAAGCCGCCCGGCCCGCCCGCGAACGCTGCCGCCTGCTGATCGTCGACGATGCGCACGAGAACCTGCACGCGCTGATGAACATTCTGCGCGACGACTATGCGCTCGTCGCCGCGACGAACGGCGAGAAGGCGCTCGAACTCGCGCGCCGCACTCCCCAGCCCGACCTGATCCTGCTCGACATCCGCATGCCGGACATGGACGGCTACTCGGTGCTCGCCGCGCTGAAGCTCGATCCGGCGACGGCCGACATCCCGGTGATCTTCGTCACCGCGCTCAGCGAGGCGGCGGACGAGGCGCGCGGACTGGCGATGGGCGTGGCCGACTACATCACCAAGCCGGTGAATCCCGACCTCCTCAAGGTGCGCGTGCGCGATCAGTTGGAGCTGCAGCGCTACCGCAAGCACCCCGTGCTGTTCGACATCGCCGCGCATGCCGATCCGACCCATCCGGCGTCGCTGTTGGTCGTCGACGACATCCCGGAGAACATCCACGAACTGCTCGAAGCGCTGAAGAGCGAGTATCGCATCCGCGTCGCTCGCAACGGCGCCGAGGCGCTCGATGTCGTGCAAGGTCCGACCCCGCCCGACCTCGTGCTGCTCGACATCCTGATGCCCGACATGGACGGCTACGAGGTCTGCCGCCGGATCAAGGAGATGCCGGGCGGGGACCGCATCCCGGTGCTCTTCGTCACCGTCGTCGACGCGACCGACGAGAAGGTGAAGGGCTTCGAGCTCGGCGCCGCCGACTACATCACCAAGCCCTTCGACATCGACGAGGTGCGCGCGCGCATCCGCACCCATCTCGAACTCGCGCGCCTGCGCCGCTTTCTCGAAGACCTCGTCGCGCAACGCAGCGCGATGCTGCAGGTGAGCGAGGAGAAATACCGCGTGCTCGCGCACCGCGACCCGCTCACCGGGCTCGCGAACCGCATGCTGTTCGCCGAGCTGCTGTCGCACGCGATCCTGCACGCGGAGCGCAGCCAGAACCAGTTCGCGCTGCTCTTTCTCGACCTCGACCGCTTCAAGACCATCAACGAAAGCCTCGGCCACAAGGTCGGCGACCAACTGCTGATCGAGGGCGCCAAGCGGCTCAAGGCCCTGCTGCCCGACAGCGACGCGATCGCGCGGATTGGCGGCGACGAATTCAACATCATCGTCGACCACAGCGACGACATGCCGATCGACCTGATGGCGCAACGCATGATCGATGCCTTCGCCGAGCCCTTCGTCGCTGCCGGTCACAGCGTCTACGTCGGAGTCAGCGTCGGGATTGCGCTGTTTCCTGCCGACGGCACGAGCGCGGAAGTGCTGCAGAGCAGCGCCGACGCCGCCCTGCATCAGGCCAAGATGCAGGGGCGCGGCATCCTGCGCTTCTTCTCGCCGGAGTTGACCCGCCGCGCGAAGGAGCGCGTCGCGCTCGACGCCGACCTGCGCCGCGCGCTGGAGCGCCAGGAATTGCGGCTGCACTACCAGCCTCAGGTCGACCTCTTCAGCGGCGAGATCGTCGGGCTGGAGGCGCTGGTGCGCTGGCAACACCCCGAGCGCGGCATGATCCCGCCGGGCGACTTCATCCCGCTCGCCGAGGAAAGCGGCCTCGTCGTGCCGCTCGGCGACTGGGTGCTGCAGGAGGCCTGTCGCCAGATCAAGCTCTGGTCCGATGCCGGCTGCGCCGTGCGCCAGACTGCGGTCAACGTGTCCACGGTGCAGCTGAGCCGCGGCAACCTCGTCGGATCGGTCAGGAGCGCGCTGGCGACGAGCGGCATCGCGCCCGAACAGCTCGAGCTCGAGATCACCGAGAGCTTCGTGATGGCCGACCGCGAACAGTCGTTCAAGACGCTCGCGGAACTGAAGGCGCTCGGCGTGCGCCTGTCGATCGACGACTTCGGTACCGGCTACTCATCGCTCGCCTACCTGCAGCAGCTCGACGTCCATACGCTCAAGATCGACCGCTCCTTCGTCAGCGACATGACGACCGACAGCGGCAACGCGTCCATCGTCCGCGCGGTGATCGGCATCGGCCACAGCCTGGGGCTGACCGTCGTCGCCGAGGGCGTCGAGGACGAGGTCCAGGCGCACGTCTTGCGCTCGATGCGCTGCAACGTGATGCAGGGCTACCTCGTCAGCCGTCCGCTGCCCGTCGAGCGGATGACCGAGTTTCTTGCCTCGTACCGGCCCGGCGGCATGCCGCCGGGCGGCTGATCCGCGGCGGCGCTCAACGCGCCGTCGCAGTCGCGATGTTGGAGTATCCCGAACTCCCCGCGGTATTGCTGGCGCGCAGGCGATAGGAATAGGTCGATTTCGACTTCACCTGCGCGTCGGACCAAGCGGTCGCGGTCGCGGCGAGCTGAGCGACGGGAGCGAACGCAGTGCAGGCGCTTCCCATACAGCGCTCCACCGTGATCGAACTGGCGTCGCTGGCGGTATTGCGCCAGACGAGGTCGATCCTGCGCCGCGTCGTCGAACTTGCCGCCAGGTTCGTCGGCGCGGTCGGCACCGTCACGCCGGGCGGCACCGGCACGACATTGGGGGGAACCGCCCAGCACGTAATCAAGGCATCGTAGCCACCCGTGGCGCACACGTCGCCATTCGGCAGCGCCGCCGCCCAGACCGTCTCGAGCGTGGAGAAGGCGACCCACAGCAGTTGTCCGCTCGAACTGTAGCCCGCCGTTACCCCGGGGATAAAGCCACCCGGCAGGTTCGGGCCGCCCCGGCCCGTGACCACCGTGGTGCCGTCCGGCATTACGAGCACCGCCCGCGGGATCTCGTCCGTATTCAGCTTGCCGTCGCGGACCGCTTCCCAGCGCACCGCGCCGGTGGTCTCGAAGGCGACCGTGTACCAGTCGAGGAAGCCGCGGTTGGTCTGCCCGGTCACCGCCAGGCTGCCGTCGGGCGCCATCGCCATCCGCAGACCGAAGGCGTCGCCGGCGTCGGCGGGCTTCCGGTCGGTGCGCCATACGCGCTTCCCGGTTGCCCGCTCGTAGGCGATCACCGTGAGAAAGTACTTGAGCGCAGGCGTGCCCGCGCCGGTCACGCCCTGGCCGGTGACGTAGACGCGTTTGGCATCGACCACGACGTCCTTCGCCGTCGTGCCTTCGGCGGCGGTCACCTGCCACTTGCGGATACCTGTCGCGGTGTCATACGCGATCGTGTTCCACAACGCGCCGCCGGAGATCCCTCCCGTCACCACCACATCGGCGCCGTCGGGGCTCAAGGCCAGCGAAGCGGCGAGCGCGTAGCCGCTGCCCGTCGCATCCCGTTGCGACCACAGCAGGGCGCCGGACGGGTCGTACTTCTGGACGAACATGCCGCTTCCCCGTCCGCTCACGGCCAGATAGGCATTGCCATCCGCATCGACCACGAGCCGTCCGACGGCCGGGAGGAATCCCACCGCCGGATCGACGCGCCACAGCAATGCCCCGTTCGTGTCGAACCGGACCAAGGTGCTCTGGATCGGATTGCCGCTTGAGTTGACGCTGTGACCGACCGCCAGGAAATCGCCGCCCGGGGCCGCGACCACCCAGTCGCCGACAAAGGTCCCCGATGCCGGGTTGACCGTGCTGCGCCAGCGGAACACACCGTTTTCGGTGTACGAGGTGACGGCCAGATTGCGCCCGCCGGACGGCCCCGACACGATGGCGACATTGCCCCGGGCATCGACGGCCATCCGCGCCGCCTGTCCGGCGCTGTCGATCCCCGCGGAAAGACCTCCCGCCGTCCATTGCAGCACCGGCTCGGTGATGGCGGCGCCGACGGGCGGCACCATTCCCACCGTGAGCATCAGGACGACCGCCGCCGCGGCCATCGCCCGGCCAATACGGCATGCCGGGATAAGGGATTGAGCGTTGAAGTGCTGTCGCATGATCCAATCTCCTCCAACCATCCCCCGGTGAAAAAAGTATAGGAACGGCTGTCGCCGCCCGCGGACGCGAACGCCATTGGTTTGATGGCCGTCAACAAAATCGCCGAATGCTCTGCGAGGACGTTCGGGCGGTGGGCTCGCCGATCGACTCACGCCTACCCCCTTTGCCGTATGATGGCCAGATGGAGATCCATCGCATCAGCCTGCACCGCCTCGTGCAGGCGCCGCACGATTTCGACACCGTCGTCGTGATCGATGTGCTGCGCTCGTTCTCGACCGCCGCCTACGCCTTCGCGGCCGGTGCGTCGGAAATCCACCCCGTCCAGACCGCCGCCGAGGCGCAGCTGTTGTTGAACCGGATCCCGGAGGCGCTAACGATCGGCGCGCTGCCCGGCGGCCGTCCGATGGCCGGCTTCGACCTCGGCAATTCGCCTTCCCGCGTGCAGGCGCTTGCGCTTGCCGGGCGTCCGGTGATCCTCACGACCGCCGCAGGCGTGCAGGCGCTGATCCGCTTCGGTCACGTGCCCCGTCTCTTCGCGACGAGCCTCGTCTGCGCCGGGGCGACGCTTGCCGCGCTGCAGGCCATCGCCCCTCGGCGCATCGCGCTGCTCACGACCGGCGAATGGACCGATCGCGACGGCGACGAGGACATCGCCTGCGCCGACTACCTCGCCGCGGGCCTGCTCGGCCATCCGATCAGCCACGCCGTCCTCTCCCGTCGTGTGCGCGAATCCGACTTCGGCCGGCGTTTCGCGGCCGGTACCGACCCGGCGCTGCCCCTCGCCGACCTGGAGCTCTGCGCAGTCGTCGACCGCTTCGACTTCGCGATGCCGGTCGTGCGCGAGGACGACGGGCTGGTCGTGCGCCCGCTCCGGTCTGCACCGTAAGAACCCTGCAACGCTGACCCGTCTGGCGCGAAGCGCGCCTGCTCACTCCCCCGTCGGTGCCTTCCTCAACAACTCCGTCGGCCGCATCGGATTCCGATACCCGCCGGCTCCGGCGTCGTAGGTCTCGTACGGCATGTCGTAGTGGCGGCCGGTTGCCGGGTCCTGCATGCGTTCGTAGCCCATGGTCAGCTCGCGGCGGGCCTGCGAGATGCGGTCTTCGGACAGGCCTTTCTGGCGCCAGGATTCGATCAGGCCGGAGTTGTCGAGCGGGTTGTTGCGCGGGAGCATGACGCGGTCGGCGCCGGCGACCTGGCGGGGGTTGGTGACGGCGATGCTCTGCGCGACGGCGGGCAGCCAGGTGCGGTCCTGCGGCCAGTTGGCGGCGGGGGACTGGTAGAGGGTCATCGTCGCCCAGTAGCGGCCGTAGGCCGAGCTCACGCCGACGGTGGCATTCATGCGCACCGGCACGCCGTTGTAGGTGCCGGCGAGTTCGTATTCCTCGGTACGCCAGGGGCTCATGATGCCGGGCTGGTCGCCGAGGCGGCGGTTGGCGGTGACCTGCATCGTGGGATTCACCTGCCGCATCGTCATCGCGAGGAACTGCTGCGGTGTCATGTCGCCGAAGCCGCCGGCGAGGAGCGCGCTGGAGACGAAGGTCGTGCCGTTGGGCGCGAAGAGATCGACGCCGTTGGTCGTCTCCTTCATCGCCCAGCCCTTCGGGGTGGACCAGCGGAAGTACTGCCCCTGGTGGGTCTCGAGGACGGGGCGGTTCAGGGCGACAGGTTTGGCATCCACCGCCAGCCCGGGAGGCGCGGCCGACAGCAGCACGGCGGAGGCGAGGGCGGCACAGAAATTCCGTAGTGTCATGGCAGATGTCCGGCGGCAGGTGATATGGAATTGTGCTGTAAATCTTTCCGCATCAGGCTGAGGGAACGGTCCAGGCGTGCGCCGGGAAGCGCTCGGCCCAGGCCATGAAGTCTTCCGGCGGCATCGGCCTCGCGATGAAGTAGCCCTGGCCGACGTCGCAGCCCAGTTCGGCGAGCCGGTCCCAGCTCTCGCGCGTCTCGATGCCCTCGGCGACCGCCTTGCGCCCGAGGTCGTGGATCAGGTCGATGGTCGAGCGCACGATCAGCTCGCAGTCCTTGCGGCTCGACATGTCACGAATGAAGGACTGGTCGATCTTGATGTACTCGACCGGCAGCTTCTGCAGATAGCTGAGCGAGGAGTAGCCGGTGCCGAAATCGTCGATGTAAAGCGGGATCCCCTCGTTGCGCAGGCCGTGCAGCACGTGCAGTGCGAACTCGGCGTCCTCCATCACGGCGCTTTCGGTGATCTCCATTTCGAACAGGCCGGCGCAGACGCCATAGGCCGCCTGCAAATGGCGGATCTTCTCAAGCAGCTTTTCGTCGTGCAGGTTGCGGGCCGAGAGGTTCACGGCGATCGGCAGTTCGCGTCCTTGCCGTGCCCACTGCTGATTCAGGCGCATCGCCGTCTCGACCACCCATTCGGTGAGCGGCTTGATCAGGCCGGTGTTCTCGGCCAGTTCGATGAATTCGCCGGGCGGGATGATGCCGCGTTCGGCGTGCTTCCAGCGCACCAGCCCTTCGGCGCCGCAGACGCGGCCGCTCGCGAGCTCCACCTTGGGCTGCAGGTAGAGCAGGAGGTCGCCGTGCTCGATCGCGCGTCGCAGCTCGCTGACAAGGGTCAGGCGGCGCGCCTGGGTCGGGTTCTGCGCGGGATCGAACATGACGTGGCCGAGCCCTTTCTTCTTCGCCACCTGCACCGCGATGTCCATGTGGCGGTACAGGTCGTGCGCGGTGGTGCCGTGCTCGGGGAAGAGCGCGACGCCGATGCGGGCGGAGACGTCGAGCGCGATGTCGGCGATCGGGAAGGGCGGCGCCAGCGCCTGCTCCAGGCGGCTCACCAGCGCGAGCGCGGCGCTTGCGTCGCCCGCGGGCAGCAGCGCGGCGAATTCGTCCCCGCGAAGGCGCGCCACCGTCGCCGATGCGGGGGCCGCGCTGCGCAGCCGCGTGCCGAATTCGCGCAGCATGTCGTCGCCGTGCCGGAAACCCAGCGCGTCGTTGATTTCGCTCAGGCGTTCGATGTTGGCCTGCAGCACGGCGAAGGGGGCGTCGGACTGCTTGCCGGATTCCAGCGCGGCGTTGATCGCGGCGGTGAATTGCGTCTCGTTCGGCAGCCCGGTGAGGGTGTCGAAGTGCGTCAGCCGGTACATCGCCTCCTGGCTCTTCTGCTGTTCGGCGCGCACGCGCAGCGTGGCGATGCCGAAGGCGAGGTCGTCGGCCGACTCGGTGAGCAGCACGACTTCGTCCGGGCCGAAGATGTCCGGTGCCGCATCGTAGATCGCGAGTGCGCCGATCACTTCGCCGCCGACTTGCAGGGGGCAGGCGATCACCGATTCGTAGGCGGGGACTGCGGCCCTCCAGGGGGCGTAGTTCGGGTCGTTGGCAATGTCCCGCACGACCCTCGTCTGTCCGTTGCGGATCGTCGTTCCGACGGCGCCCCGGCCATGCTCGTTGTCGGCCCAGGTGGCCGTCAATGCGCGCACGCCGGCCAGGCCGCCGGGATAGCCGCTCTCGGCCATCGCCCGAAGCGACTGGGCCGGGTCGTGAAGGCGGTACCACACCACCGCCGTGTCGTAGCCGCCGGTTTCGACAATCGCGCGGCACATGCCGTCGAGGAGCTCCTGTTCGTCGGTCGCACGCAGCATCGTCCGGTTGCCCGCGCTCAGCGTCCGCAGCGCGCGGCTGACATGCTCCAGCTCGTACACGTGGCGCTCGAGATCGGCATTGAGGCTGCGGATCCGCTCTTCGGCTTCCTTGCGTGCGGTGATGTCGGTGCCGAGCACGTAGTAGCCGGCGACGCCGCCGTCGGCATCCCGTCGCGGCGCATAGCTGATGAGCTGCCAGACGCCCGGGAAGGGCTGCCAGTCGTAGCTCTGCGGCTCGCCCAGCAAGGCTTTCGCGATGATCGGGGAGGCGATCGCGTAGCGCTCCTCGCCGAGGATCTCGCGGACGGTGCAACCGGTGATGTCGGGGCGATCCGACGCGAAACGCGCCCGATACTGCTCGTTCACATAGACGTAGCGCTGCTCGGCGTCCACGTAGGCGATCAGCGCCGGGACGTTGCGGATCACGCTGCGCAGGTGATCTTCGCTGTCGCGCAACTGTGCCGTCCGCTCCCGCACGTGCTGTTCGAGCAACTCGTTCTGTTCGAGGATCGTGCGGCGGGCCTGTCGCTCGATGGCTTCCGACTCCCGCAACTGCCGGCGGATCAGCGAATAGCTCGCCGCGAGCAGCGCGAAGAGCGACGCCGCAAGCAGGGCACCGACCGACGCCAGGACCTTGTCGGTGCGTTGTTGCTCGGCATTGCGCGCCTTCAGCTGGCGGTTCTCGTCCGCGTCCATGTCGCGCATCAGGCCGTAGGCGCGTTCACGCGTTTCCTGCAACGGCGCCGATGCGGCGTAGGCGTTCGCGGCATCGACTCCTTCCGTGCTGCGCAGCATCTGTACGCGCTGCGAAATCGCGATGCGCTCGTCGACGACTTCGCGCAACAGCTGCCAGCGTTCCTGCTGCCGAGGTTCGTCGGCCGTGAGCTGCTTGATGCGTTGCAGACTGGCTTCGCGGGCCGCGATCAGCGTGTCCCGTTGTTCGAGATGGGCCGGATTTCCCGAAAGCCTGTAGTTCTGCGTGCTCAGTTCGATCTCGACCGTGCTCGCCTTGGCCTGGGCGAGGTTGCTGAGCACGTCATGGCTGCGGGTCAGCCGGTGTTCCGCTTCCGCAGCATCCTTCGACAATTTCCAGGTGGTAATGCCGAGCACGCCGACCACCAGCACCGCAGCGACGAATGCGATCAGGACTCGAGTTTCGAAGCTGGCCTCAGGTTTCAATCGGTCCCTCCGGATTGCCTACGTCAGTAAGAATAGAGCACAGCGCCCGTACCGCATGGGCATTGCCGCACGGCAGGATGAAAGGGGCGGAGCGTAGCCGCTTCAGCCGGACTTCACCGCCGCATCGAAGAAGCGCCACGCGAGCTTCAGCGCGTCGGGGCCGTGCGGATCCGAGAACGCCTGGTGCGCCGCTCCGCCGCTCCAGGCGTGGCCGAGGCCGGCGACGCGGATCAGCCGCACCTGCGTGTGCCCGCCGTGCTTCCAGTCGGTCACCGTGTAGGGATGGCGCTTGCCGCGTTGGGCCTGTCGCGGGCGAGCCTGCATGGCCTTGGCGGGCGCGAGGAGCTCGAGCCACAGGCGCACCGAGGCGTCGGCGTTCGTGTCCGCGACGCCGTGATCCGCGTCCCCGTGGATCACGATCAGCGGCGGCAGGCGACGGCCCGCGAGCCGGTGACGGAGCGGGTCGTGATGCGGCTGGCGCCGTCCGCGCAGCGCCTGGCCCGCCTGCAAGGGACTCGACGCGCTGTGCGGCACCGCGCCCGAATGCGTGCCGACGGCGGCGAACAGCGACGGGTAGCGCAGCGCCACCGTCAGCGCCATCGCCCCGCCGGCGGACAGGCCCAGGCCGAACACCTGGTCGGCGCGCAGCCGGTGCGTGCTGCAGACGTGATCGACGATTGTCTTCAGGATCGCGGCTTCGGTGGCGACGACGTGTTCGTGGCCGAACCAGTTCCAGCATCGATGCGGGTTCGCCTCCTGCGCCTGTTCGGGCAGCAGCACCGCGTAGCGGCCGGCACGCGCGTTCGCCGCGGCGCGGGTGGTGGCCGCGAAGCTTGCCGAATCCTGGCCGCAGCCGTGCAGCAGCACGACGAGCGGCAAGGGGCGCCGGAGGCCGGGCGGAAGGTAGAGCCGATAGCGGCGCATCGCGATCGGCCCGAGACCCCAACGCCCTTCCTCCCAGCGGCCGCCCGCGCGCGTCGAAGGCGCCTGCGTAGGCGAGGCGACGCCGGTCAATATCTGCGTCGCCGCCTTCTTCAAGAGCGGCGTAGCGCGCTTCGCCGTGGCTTTGCCCGCCGCGCGCTGGACGCGTGCCGACGCGCGCGCAGTGCTACGCGCGAGATCGAACCAGGCGCCGATCCATTTTGACCGTCGTGCATTCATGCCCGCAAGCCGGAAAGTTCCATTGCACATGTCCTCGACGTAGAAGGCTCCGGGGTCGCCCGGCGTGTGGAATCAGCAATCGATATGCCTTGCGCTTGCCGTGACGCCCTCCGCGCGGTCGGGATCGCTTTTTGCGGGCGCGGACTCGACGTCGTCTTCATGCATACCGCATGGACTGCCTGAAATAGGCATTCGGGTAGATGAAATACTCATATTCAATGATATCGCCGACCGACCGAGAATCGTACCATCGCGACTTCCAAAACAAGTGAGTGCGGGCCGGCGATCCCGGGAAGCACTCGACAAGAACGGCAAGAGGGCGGAGGAACATTCGATGCGAGTGACATTGGTTGAAGGGGGTGAGGTTTCGCGCCTGGTGTTCGAAGGAGACATGACCCTGGAATTCTCCAACGAAATGGAAGATCGGATCATCGGCGCGATGCGACGGCGCAAGCCCGTCCAGGTCGATCTGTCGGCGGTGGAGGAGATCGACCTGTGTGGCGTACATATGCTGGGCATGATGCAAACGATGGGTAAGGACAAGGTGGATATCGTCGCGACCTCGCCGGCGGTCGAACGGCGCTTCAGAAAACTGCTCTCCAACTAGCGGCGCGGCAGTCGTCGCGGAGGAGAAAGCAGGGCCGGGCAATGAGGAGGGGGAGATGCGCAGAGCGCCAGAAGGTGCCGCGCCGGATGTGCGGGGTTGTGCCGATTGCGGTGCAGCCCCGCGTTCCGATTGCCGTCTTCCCGGCCGACCCCGGCCGCGCCCGAATGCCCGAAACCCTTGAGCCGTGCGCTTGGCGAATGAACGGCGGACGTCTATCCTAAGCTTCAGGACGAGTTGGGCGCGGTTCACTCGATCCGGAACAAGGGTGGTGCGATGGATCAACGCCGGATTTCTCGCGACACGGGCTTCCTCGACCATGACTTCGAGGAAATCTTCGACGCGATTCCGGTTGCCGTATTCATCAAGGACCGCGACAGTCGCGTGGTACTGATCAACCGGGCCTGCGAGGCGCAGTGGGGCATCCCGCGCGAGGCAATCTGCGGCACCGATGGCGCGCAGTTCTTCCCTCCGGAGCAGATGAAGGTCTTCCTCGAGAAGGACAGGGAAGTCTTTCGCGGCGGCGCGCAGATCGAGTTCGAGGAGGAGTACTGGAACTCGACGCTGCAGGAAAACCGCATCGGCCACACCGTCAAGAAACCGATCTACGATTCCGCCGGCGAACCGGCCTACCTGGTCGGGATCACCTCGGACATCACCGAGCGCAAGCGCGCCGAGAGCGAGCATCGGCAGGTCGAGGAGTCGATGAAGCTCGCCGCCCAGATCTACCGGTCGAGCAGCGAAGCGATCATGGTCACCGACGAGCACAACCGCATCGTCGATGTGAATGACGCCTTCACCCGGCTGATGGGTTACGAGCTCTCCGAGATCGAGGGCAAGGACCCGAGGATCATGCAGTCCGGCCTGCACGACAAGGAGTTCTATCGGCAGTTCTGGCAGGCGATCAAGGAGCACGGGCGCTGGCAGGGGGAAGTCTGGGATCGTCGCAGCGACGGCCAGCTGATCGCAAAGTGGGTCACGATCAGCGTCATCCGCAGCCTCGACGGCAGCGTCTTCCGACATGTCGCGCAGTTCTCCGACATCACCGAAAAGAAGCTGCAGGACGAGCTGATCTGGCATCAGGCGAATTTCGATCCGCTGACCGACCTGCCCAACCGCCGCCTATTCCGCGACCGCCTCGAGCAGGAGGTCAAGAAGGCGCACCGCACGGGGAAACCGCTCGCGCTGCTCTTCATCGATCTCGATCGCTTCAAGGAAATCAACGACACGTTCGGGCACGACAAGGGCGACCTGCTGCTGGCGGAAGCGGCGCGGCGCATTCGCCTGTGCGTGCGGGACACTGACACCCTCGCCCGCTTGGGCGGGGACGAGTTCACGGTGATCGTCCCGGAGTTCCAGGGGGTGGTCGCGGTCGAGCGCATCGCGCAGCAGATCATCATGGAGCTCAGTGCACCGTTCGAGCTCGGAAGCGATCGCGGCCACATCTCGGCGAGCGTCGGCATCACGGTCTATCCCGACGATGCGGAGAGCCTGGAGGAGCTGATGAAGCTCGCGGACCGCGCGATGTATCTCGCCAAGGAGCAGGGCCGCGGCAGATTCGCCTACTTCACCGAGAGCATGCAGCGCAAGGCCGAGGAAAAGCGCGTCCTGACCAGCGACCTGCGGCACGCGCTCACGCGCGACGAGTTGGTCGTCTATTTCCAGCCCATCGTCGACGCCTCCACGGCCCGGATCGTGAAGGCCGAGGCCTTGCTGCGCTGGCGGCATCCGACGCGCGGCATGGTCAGCCCGATGGACTTCATCCCGCTGGCCGAAGAGTCCGGACTGATCCTCGAAATCGGCGAGTGGGTGTTCCAGCGGGCCATCGATGCCGTCGCCCACTGGCAAGAGGCTTTCGGCCGGCTGATTCCGGTGAGTGTGAATAAGTCGCCGCTGCAGTTTGCCGAGCAGTTGGCCGGCAATCGGTGGATGGAGCGCCTGCGCACCCTGTCCTTGCCCAGCCACAGCATCACGGTCGAAATCACCGAGAGCATCCTGATCAAGGATTCGCCGACCGTGAAGCGCCGCCTGCTCGATTTTCGCAATTGCGGCGTCGAAGTGTCGATCGACGATTTCGGCACCGGCTTTTCCTCGCTGTCCTACCTGAAGCAGTTCGACGTCGATTTCCTGAAGATCGACCGTTCGTTCATCGGCAATCTGGCCGAGGATGCGGCCGACAAGGCGCTCACCGAGGCGATCATCGTGATGGCGCACAAGCTCGGCCTGAAGACCATCGCCGAGGGGGTGGAAACCGAAGCGCAGCGCGACATGCTGGTCCGCTTCGACTGCGACTACGCGCAGGGCTACCTCTTTTCGGGGCCGCTTCCGATCGAGGGGTTCGACGCGCTGTTGCAGGTCCAGGCCGCCTGAGCGCTAGGACGCGCGCGCCACCAGCAGCGTCAGCGCATGCAGCAGCAGCCCGATGCCGCCGCCGACGACGGTGCCGTTGACGCGGATGAACTGCAGGTCGCGGCCGACGGCGAGTTCCACTTCGCGTACCAGATCGTCGTCGTTCCAGCTCTTGATGGTCGAGGCGATGTGGTGCGACAGCGCGTCGCGGAAATCGTCGGCGAGCGCAACGACGGCGGATTCGAGGTGGTCGTCGAGCGAGGTGCGCAGTGCCAGGTTGTCGGCGAGCGTGGCTCCGAAGGCGCTCGCGGCGCCGGCGAGGCGCTGGCGCAGGTGGGATTCGGGGCGATCCAGGTCTTCGTTCAGCCAGGCTTTCAACTCGTCCCACAGGCCGTTGAGGTAATGCGCGAGCACCGGGTGCGTGAGGATCTCGAGCTTCGCGGCGTTGATCCGCGCAGCGAAATCGGCATCGTTCTTCAGGCGGTCGATGAACTCCGCGACCATCTCGTCGAAGGCGCGCCGCCGCGGGTGCTCCGGGTCGTCGCCGATGTCGTGCATCCAGCCGTTGACGCCCTTGACGATGCTCGCGGCGATCTTGCGCGCGAACTCCTCGGTATCGGTCACGAGCCCGACTGCGCGCAGCGTCTTCGGATATTCCTTGCCGGCGATCTCGATGATCATCGTCGCGAAGCTCGCCTGCACGTCCTCGTCGTCCAGCCAGTGCGCGAGCCGCCGCAGGCCCAGGTCGAGCAGTTCCTGGTGGCGGTTGTCGACGGTCAGCGTATCGAGCACCTGTCCGGCCACACGCGAAACGTCGATCTCCTTCAGCCGCTCGCGCACGCCCGCGGCAATCAGGCTGCGCACCCGCGCGTCGTCGATGAAGTCCAGCCAGCCCGCGAGTGCCACCGCGAGCTTGTCCGCGACGAGCTTAGCGTTGTCCGACTGCCGCAGCCAGCTTCCGAGCCGGTCCGCCGGGCCGAAGGCGCGCAGCTTGTGGACGAGAGTCTCGGTCGCGAGGAACTTGTCGCGCACGAAGGCCGCCAGGTTGTCGCCGACGCGCACCTTGTTCGACGGGATGATCGCGGTGTGCGGAATCGGCAGCCCGAGCGGCCGCCGGAACAGCGCCACCACGGCAAACCAGTCGGCGAGCGCGCCGATCATCGCCGCTTCGGCGAAGGCCGCGACCCAGCCCCAGATCCCGGCGCCATGCTGCAGCCGGGCAAGGACGAACAGCCCCGCGGCGGCCGCGAGCAGCCCGCCGGCCACCCGCTTCATCTTCGCCAGCTGACGCGCCTTGGCGTCCCGCGCAGTGATGGCCATCATCGCTCCTCCATCGGTGAAGGTGTGAGCAATCCGATGCAACGAAAGAAGCCTAGCCTGCCGCAAGGGATTGAGTAAGATCGCCTACAGGCATTGTGATTGCTATCCGGAAAGCCCTCAGGCATGAGACCCTCCCTCCTTTGACGCCTGGAACAAGCGAATTGGACGAGAACTTCCTCATCGACCCCGAAGCCGTCATCCCGGCCGGACCGGACCCGGAGGCGGATGACGCGCTCCTCGACGTCGCGCGCGAACTGCATGCCTATCTGCAAGGCTTCAACGCGCGCCTCGTGCACAACGAAGGCGCGGTCGCGATCGAGGTCGCCGGCGAGGTTGAGGCGGACGGGCGGCGGCAGCCCTATCGGCTGGTGCCCGTGCGCTGCGTGCTCGCGCGCATCCAGAAGTGGCGCAAGCTTACGCCCGACCGCCACCTCGCGCTGGTGCGCGAGCGGCTGCATGCCGAGTCGATCGCGGAGTTCGAGGCCGACGTGCGCGGCTTCGTCGCGAGCGTCGTGCGCCGGGCGGAGGCTGAAGGGCTCGACGCCGCGCGTTTCCTGCGGGCGCTGGAGACCGGCAAGGAACTCGCGAGCCGGCGCTTCCAGATTGTCGAGGACCGGCTCGCCGAAGCGGTGGGGCGCCGCCGTGTCGAAGCGCAGGCGGAGACCTTGCGCGGCACCGTAAAGCTGACGCGCTATCCCGAATCCTTCGAGACGGCGTTCATGATGCGGCGTCGCTTCATCGCGATCCTCGGACCGACGAACTCGGGCAAGACGCACGCCGCGATGGAGGCGCTGGCGAAGGCCGAGAGCGGCGTCTATCTGGCGCCGTTGCGCCTGCTGGCGCTGGAAAACTACGAGCGTCTTCTGGATCGCGGCGTCGCGGTGAGCCTCATCACCGGCGAAGAGCGTCGCCTCACGCCGGGTGCGACCCACGTCGCGAGCACGATCGAGATGCTCAACACGGCGCGCCCCGTGGAAGTCGCCGTGATCGACGAGATCCAGATGCTGGAGGACCTCGAACGCGGCTCGGCATGGACCGCGGCGGTGTGCGGGGCGGCGGCGAAGACGGTGTTCCTGCTCGGCGCGCTGTCGGCGCGTCCGGCGATCGAGGCGCTCGCCGAGCGGCTCGGCTGCGAGCTCGAAGTGCGCACGCTGGAACGCAAGTCGCCGCTCGAGATGGCGCCGCGCGAGGTCGGCAGCATCGGCCAACTGAAGCGTGGCGATGCGGTGATCGCCTTCTCGCGCCGCGACGTGCTGAATTGGGCGACCAATATCGCGGAGGCGGGTTTTCGCGTCGCGACGATCTACGGCAACCTCTCGCCCGAGGTTCGCCGCGCGCAGGCGCAGCGCTTTCGCGATGGCGAGGCCGACATCGTCGTCGCGACCGACGCGATCGGCATGGGGCTGAACCTGCCCGTGGCGCGCGTCGTGTTCTCGACCGCGAAGAAGTTCGACGGCATCTCCGAGGACATCCTCGCGCCCTGGCTCACGCATCAGATCGCGGGCCGCGCCGGGCGCTTCGGCATCCACGACGCCGGCCTCGTCGCGGGCTTCGACGAGCACACCCACCGCATCATCGGCCGCCTGATGAAGACGCCCGCCGACCCGCTGTCGAACCGCGGCTTCTACGTCACGCCCTCTCTGCACCACGTGAAAAGCATCTCCGCCGCGACCGGCGAGCGTGGGCTCGCGCGCCTGCTGGAACTCTTCTCGCGCAACATCGACCTCACCGACGACTTCTTCCTGCCGGGTGACCTGACCGAGCAGATCGAACGGGCGCGTTGGCTCGATACGCTGCCGCTGTCGCTCGAACACCGCTTCACGCTGTCGCTGGTGCCGGTGTCGACGCGCGTCGAATCGCTGAACCAGGCGTGGCAGACCTGGGCGCGGGCGCTGTCGAAGGAGAAGAGCTCGCACCTCGCGATCGAGCCCATCGGCGAAGGGCGCTACGCGCTGCAGGCGGCCGAGGATGCGTGCAAGAAGTATTCGGCCTACGCGTGGCTCGGCTACCGGCTGCCGGACTACTACCCGGATGCCGAGGCGGCCGTGTCGCTCGCGCGCAGCATGTCCGAGACGGTCGACGAGATGCTCGCGCGCCAGCACGGACGGCGGCGCGACGCGAAACGGCGCCCGGGCTCGCGCGGCAAGGCGCGCAGCGCCGCGCCGGGCGCGTATGGCGATCGGCGTTCCGAAAGACGAAGATCCGACAGGCGCTCGTAGCGCGGCCCGTTTTCTAGGTCGTCGCCTCCGCGCGGCGCGCTTCGAGCAGCTTCACGATGCTGTACAGCACGCGATTGACCGGCGTCGCGACGCCAAGCTCTTCGCCCCGGTGCAGCACATAGCCGTTGAGGTGATCGATTTCGCTGCGCTTGCCGCGCGCGAGATCCTGCGCCGTCGACGAGAACTGCGTCGGCATCGTCTGCGCGATGCGCTGCACGGATTCCCAGCAGTCCCCGGGCACCGTGACGCCTTCGGCCCACGCGACGTCGAGGCATTCCTGCACGGCGTCGCGCATCACCCTTTCGATGCCGTCGCCGGCGACGAGCCGCCCGTAGGGCAGCTGCGTGATCGCCGACAGCGCGTTGTAGGCGCAATTGAGGACCAGCTTCCGCCACAGCGCACCGGTGACGTTGTCCGAGACCTCGACGCGGACGTCGGCTTCACCGAAGAGCGCGACCAGCTGCGCGCTTTCCTTCGACGGGCCGATCACCAACTCGCCGCGGCCGTGGTGCTTCACATGGCCGGGCCCCGCCATCTCGGTCGCGACATAGACGACCGCCGCGCCGACTTCCCGCCCGAGCTGGGTCTGTAGTCGCTCGGCGTTGTCGACGCCGTTCTGCAGGCTCAGCACGATCGCCTCCGGGTCGAGATGAGGGCCCATTTCGTTCGCCGCGATCGCCGTGTCGGTCGATTTCACGCAGCACAGCACCAGTTTCGCGCCGCGCACGGCCGCCGCGTCGGTGCTCGCGTGGACCCGTACGTGCTCGCGAAAGGTTTGCGCATCCAGATAGAGCCCGTCGCGCTGCATCGCCTCGACGTGCTGTGGCCGCCCGATGAGGACGACCTCGTTTCCTGCCCGCGCCAGCATGCCGCCGTAGTAGCAACCGACGGCACCGGCGCCCATCACCGCAATCTTCATCTTGTCCGCTCCTGGTTCGGTGTTCCGCGAATGTTCCATGGGGACGATTTGACATCCTCGATGTGTCTTTTACAACGCTCCTGCCTGATCGCGACGGGGAGAGGCGGGCCATCCCGTCAGGAACGGCGTTTGCACCGTTCGCCCGAAGCGGGGTCCGGACCGCCGCGGCAAGGCCCCGGCCCTGCGGCAAGTCGAAGGAGCAGCCGATGAAAGCACTGTGCTGGCATGGCAAGAAGGATGTCCGCTACGACAGCGTTCCCGACCCCCGCATCGAGGATCCCCGCGACGTGATCGTGAAGGTCACGAGTTGCGCGATCTGTGGTTCCGACCTGCATCTGTACGATGGGTTCATGATGGGGATGGAATCCGGCGACATTCTCGGCCACGAGTTCATGGGCGAGGTCGTGGAGGTCGGTTCGGCGGACCATCGGCTCAAGGTCGGCGACCGCGTCGTCGTGCCTTTCACGATCTGTTGCGGGGAATGCGAACAGTGCCGGCGCGGCAATTTTTCGGTCTGCGAGCGCAGCAACCGCAACAAGGCGCTCGCCGAAAAGCTGTTCGGCCACGCGACAGCGGGGCTCTTCGGCTATACGCATCTCACCGGCGGCTACGCGGGTGGCCAGGCGGAATACGTGCGCGTGCCCTTTGCGGACGTCGGTCCGGTCAAGGTCGACAGCGGGATGACGGACGATCAGGTGCTCTTTCTCGGCGACATCCTGCCGACCGGGTGGCAGGCGGCGGTGCAGTGCGACATCCAGCCGACCGATACCGTCGCGATCTGGGGCGCGGGCCCGGTCGGGCAGTTCGCGATCCGCAGCGCCGTCCTGCTCGGCGCCCGGCAGGTGATCGCGATCGATCGCGTCGCCGAGCGCTTGTCGATGGCGCGGGCCGGCGGGGCAATCACGATCGATTTCGATCACGAGAGCGTCACCGACCGGCTCAAGGACCTGACGGTCGGCAAGGGGCCGGAGAAATGCATCGACGCGGTCGGCATGGAGGCCCACGCGACGCACGCGCTCGACTCGCTGTACGACAGGGCGAAGCAGGCCGTGATGCCCGAAACGGACAGGCCGTACGTATTGCGCGAGATGATCTACGCCTGCCGCCCGGCGGGAATCCTGTCCGTCCCCGGCGTCTATGGCGGATTCATCGACAAGGTGCCTATCGGGGTACTGATGAACAAGGGCCTGACGCTGCGCACCGGCCAGACGCACGTCAATCGCTGGACCGGCGACCTGCTCGACCGGATCGTCGAGGGCCAGATCGACCCCTCCTTCGTCGTCACGCACCGGGCTTCGCTCGCGGACGGCGCGGAGATGTACAAGACCTTCCGCGACAAGAAGGATGGCTGCGTGAAGGTGATCCTCACACCCTGACCCCTGACCCCTGACCCCTGACCCCTGACCCCTGACCCCGCTACTGGAGGATGAATGCGATGGACACTGTCACAACTTCCGTGAGTCGTCCCCGCCTCGCCCGGTCGACCGCCCGCCGGCTCGGCTGGTTGAGCATCGGGCTCGGCGTTGCGGAGCTGCTGATGCCGCGCGCCGTTGCGAGCATCACCGGCATGCGTGGTCGCGAAGGTATGGTGCGCGCGTGCGGGGTGCGAGAGATCGTCACCGGCATCGGCATCCTCGCCGCGCGCCGGCCGGCTCCGTGGATGTGGGTGCGCGTGGCCGGCAATGCGATGGACGCGGCCGCGCTGGGCCTCAACAACCGTTCGCGCCTGGACTCGCGCACCGCGGTGGCCGCGATCGCAACCGTGGCCGGTGTCGCGGCGCTGGATGCGGGGTGCGCGACCGCCCTCGGACGCATCGAACGCCGCGGCAAGCCGCAAGGCCGCGATTACAGCGACCGGCGCGGCATGCCTTTGCCGCCGTCGGCGATGCGCGGCGCGGCGCGCAAGGATGTCGGGACTCCGGCCGACATGGCGACCCCGGCACTGCTCGCTCCCTGGCCTCCGAGCGGGAGCCGCTCCTAGCGGCTATCGTCAGAGCGCCCCGTTCTCAGCGCACGCTCACCGTCTGCGCCTTCCACGCCGGATCCTGCCAGCGGTAGAAGGTGCTGAGGTTGTTGACCTTGTCGGCCTGCTTCTTCGTCTCCAGCGTCGCGAGCGACAGCACTTCGAAGCTCTGCGCGTAGCGGCCGTCGACTCTAGCCTCGCGTGCGGCGAGCATCTCGCTGTTGCCCGGCACCCAGCCGGCGAATTCGACATAGCCGAGGCGCGGCGCATCGACGGCGGGCGGCAGGACCTCGACATGCCAGCCGTCCGGGTCGTGGCGGAACACCCACATCTCGCGCCAGGTGTCGAGCGGCTGCACCGCGAGCGCGAGCGCCGTGCCCTGGCGGTTGGCGGTCGCCGACGCGGGCCAGACGATGCCGTAGGTGCAGCGCGTCAGCAACGCGTGGGTTGCGTCGTGCGCCGCATCGACGAGATGCACGCAGGTCTCGCCGGGCTGGCCGGCGCTGAGGATCACGCTCACGGTCGCCTTCGTCGGCCCCGCCGGCAATCCCGGCTCGGCCGCCCAGCGCGAAGCGCCGACGCGGATCGCAGCATCGCTGTAGGCCGCGGCGTCCGTTTCCATCAGTTCGGACTTGTTCACCGCGGCGAGCTCGTCGATCGCCCGGCGGCCCGCTTCCTGCACGGCCCCCGCGCCCAGTTCGGGGCGGCGCGAACGCTGCCACGCGAGGCTCGCCCACACGCCGGCCTTCCTCAGGTGGAGGCGGTTCTTCGTCACTTCGGCCAGGTTTTCGAGCTTCACGCGGTCGAGCACATCGGCACGCCAGACGTCGAGTGCGTAGCGTTCGACCGGCGTCAGCGCCGGAGCGACGCAATCGTGGCGGGTCAGCGCGAGCGCGGCCGCGGCCTTGCGGGACTCGGGCGCCGGCATCGCGAGCACGCGCCGATGCGCATCGCCGTCACTGCACAGCTGCATCTGGCCGTCGCGCTCGAAGGTCACCATATTCACGCCGTAGGTCGCGGCGACTTCGAGCTGGGCGGCGACGATCTCGCCGGCCTTGCCCGGCCGGCCGGCACTCGCGCGGCGGGCGAGGCGCTCGGACATCGTGCCCAGCGCATCGAACACCTCACTGTCGATCGCCTGCGCCGGCGCAGCCTTCAGGTAGGCTGCGGCGTAGCCGATGCCCAGCGCTTCCGATCCCGCCGAATCCTTCAGGAAGCGCACGACGGTCAGCAGCTCCGGTGCCGCTTCCGGGGCGAGCGATTGCACCCGCACCTGGCTCGCCGGGATGTAGCCCGCGCGTTCGCGCCGATGGTCGTACACCTGCAGGTAATCGCCCTTTTCGCCGCGGATCTCGAGGCTGTCGCCCGCCCACAGCACCGCCTGCTGGGCGGCGGAGTCCCGCGGTGCAGCCCGCAACGCGGCCTGGTCCTGGGTGACGATTGCGATGACAGTGAGTGCGGTCGCGAGCATGGTCATTCCCCTTCCTGCACGTTGTCGATCATTTCGGTGTGGTTCGTGGGCTGGGCGCGGCCGGCGGTGCCGAGCAGCGTCGCACCGATGAATCCGCCGTCGGCCGGGGGCGGGGCGATGATCACCGAGATCTTGTCCGAGAGCTTGTCGGCGAGCGTCTTCTGGATCAGCAGCGGGTTCTTCTGGATCAGCGCGCCGTCGCGGGCAAGTTGCTCGCTGGCGATCTTGCCGATGCGCTCCTGGCGGTAGGCTTCGGCATCCGCCAACTTGCGGCGCGATTCGGCTTCGCCCGCCGCCTCGATCTGGCGCGCCTGGGCGGTGGCTTCGGCGCTCTTGATGCGCGCGACCTTCTCGGCTTCCGCTTCGAGTCCGCGCTGCTCGATCTGCTTCTGCTTGAAGGGCAGCACGTGCTTCATCGCTTCGGCCTGCGCCTTCGCCGCGATGATCTGCTCCTCGCCCGCGGCCTGCGCCGCCGTCTCGCGCCGCGCCTTGTCGGCGAGCGCTTCGAGTTCGGTCTGCCTGACGCGCTTTTCCTTCAGTTCGAGCGTGTAGCGCATCTTCTCGGTCGCGAGCTCCTCGGCAAGGAGCTGTTCCATGCCGGCCTTGTAGTCCTGCGGCAGGTCGACCTTGCCGATCAGCACGTCCTGCAGCTTGATGCCGTCCTTCTCGAGCAGCGGCTTCAGATCGGCTTCGATCGCTTCCTTGATCTCCTGGCGCTTGGTCGAGAAGATCTCGCGCACCGTGTAGCGGGCAAGCGTCTTGTAGAGCACGCCCTGCACCGCCGGCTGCACGACTTGGCCGCCGATGTCTTCCGGCAAATCGCGCGCCATCGCGGCGAGGCGGGTCGGGTCGAGCGTATAGCGCACCGAGATGTCGACCCCGATCGACAAGCCTTCGACGCTCTGGAAGGGCGCCGTGCCCCCCGCGCTCTCCGCGCCCTCGGGCTTGTAGATCTGGTCACGCAACGGGAAGCGACGCAGCTCGTGCAGGCCGGGAATCACGACGACCGCGCCTTCGCGCACCTCGCGCACTCCGCCGGTGAAGACATTCACCCGCACGCCCGCTTCGCCGCGCTCGACGCTCTGGAGCGGGGGATGAGTGTAGAGCGCGTACGCGCCGATGCCGGCGATCGACAGTGCGAGGATGCCCATCCTTGCGCCATGCGCCCGCTGCGCCACGCGACCGGCTGCAGTGCCTGCGCCAGACGAGAACTTCCCAAGCGAGTTGCGCAGGTTTTCGACGATGTTCTTGAAACGTTCCGACATGATGCCGTCCTCCTCTCGTTGATCTTCCGGGATGGGGGCTCGCCCCCTCGGCCGGTGCGTGAAGATCGTTCCGCACCGCCGTCTTCCATGGATGCCATCGTCCTCCGAGGGGCATGGAGCGCTCCATGCCGCCGCGGGGCGACTTCGGTAAGGCGGTGGGGGCGGCCGTTCCGGGGTGTGAACAAACCTTCACGCCATGCGCATGCGGGCGGCGGCGAAAACGCGGATACTGGCGGCACTAAATGAGGTGGAGCGCGCCATGACCCGGGTCGCCGTGATCGAAGACGACATTCCGACCAGCAACCAGCTGAAGGAGTGGATCCTCGCTGCGCGCCCGGGGATCACGGTCGACCAGTGGTTCACCCGCGATGATGCGGAAGCCGCGATCGCGCGCGAGGACTATGCGATGGTGGTGCTCGACATCGAACTCGGGCGCGAGAGGCATGCGGGCGTCGCGATCATCAATGCGATCAACAAGGGTGCGCGCGGCACGCCGGTGCTCGTGGTGTCGGCGATGCCGGCGACGATCTACCGCAGCATCATGAAGGCGCTCGACGCGTGGGATTACCTGCAGAAGACGACCTTCGAGGAAGCCGATTTCATCGACACCTTCCTCGAAATCCTGCGCGCCTCGCGCGACCGCGACGCCGAGAAACCCGCCGCCCCGGCGGGCGACGAACTCTCGCTCGACCCGCTGCGCCAGAACACGCCGCTGTGGCGCGGCAAGCGCGTGAACCTGCCGCTCACCGCGCAGCGCATCCTGTTGGCGCTGTATCAGCGGCGCGGCGAGGTCGTGTCTTACGACGAGCTCTTCCAGGTCGTCAAAAGCGGCCGTAACCGCGACAACATCCGCAAGCACATCAGTACGATCCGCGAAGCCTTCCGCGAGCTCGACGAGGACTTCGACCGCATCGAGAACATCCCGATGCGCGGCTTCCGCTGGTCGGATCCGGCGCCCGCGGGCCGGGGGCGGTGAGGGCCGCCGTGAGCGCTTCCGTGCGGGGCTCGATGTCCGCCTTTCTCGCGTGGCTGGCCTCGTTCCGCCTGCGCATCCTTTTCCGCACGGCCTTCCTGCTGCTCGCGGTCGCGGTGCTCGCGATGGCGGTCGCGGTGCTGCAGGAGGAAAAGCAGCGCAGCTACGACAACTACCGGGCGGGCTTCACGAAGACCAAGGCACAGATCGTCGCGCGCCTGCGCCATCCCTCCGGCCAGCTCGCGCTCCTCAACCCGCGCTGGGACGCGGCGGCCGCCTCGCGCGGCCGTCCCGTCGTGCTGCCCTATTCGGCGATCGATTTCGACGACCAGACCAAGGTTCGCACTGCCGTCGAGATGGCGGGCTGCCTCGTGCAGTACAAGGACGCCGGCAGCCTGTGTGTCGCGATCGGCAACAACCCCTGGGCGGGCGGTTTCATCTACGCGGCGGGCACCTTCGCGAGTGGCCTGCTCGAAGCCCATCGCATCGGCGACGAATTCCTCGACGGTGCGCATCGCCTGCGCGTCACGGTGAGCCTGCGTGGGCAGACCTATCGCTGGCTTGCACCGTTCGAGCCGCTGGCCGGCAACGGCGGCGGGCGGGCTGAAGGCGTGCGCGGCCGCTTCACGGGCTACGTCGAACTGGACGACCGCGACTACACAGGCGCGCGTCCGGTGAAGGAATTCCGCGGCTGGGTGTGGCAGGGCGGGAAGTGCCTCGATGCTGCCCGCAACGACGGGGACTGCGAACGCAAGTCCTTCTTCTCGCTACGCCTGCCCGTCGAGGTGCTGCGCGATGCGCTTTTCCAGCGCGAAAAGCCAACCTGGCCGCCGCCGGATCTCGACGAATTCCAGGTTCGCGTCGAAGTGCTGCCGCCGGGCGACGGGCTCGCGCTCTTCGACAGCCACGACGCTGGCGCGATGCCGGCCTTCGCACTCGACGACCTGACGACACTCCTCCTGCCCGGCGAGACGCTGACGATCCGCAAGGCCGGAAGCGCGGACGCCGAGACCGTGCAGCTCTCCGGCAAGGACGAGGCGCAGGAGCAAACCTCGCCGCTCTTGACTCGCCTGATCCGGCGCCTGCCGGTCGAAAGCCTCGACGCACCCGTCGTCGAACTCGCCGACGAAGTCGCGACGCCGACGGGCAGCTACGAACTGCGGCTGAAGGGCGACGCGCGCAGCGTGAACAAGACGCTGTCCGCGGTCGCGACGCGCGTGTCGTGGTTCGTCGGCGCGATGCTCGGGGCGATCGCGCTCGCGTGGCTCGTGATCGAGCTCGGCATCGTCGGCCGCATCGGGCGGCTCACCGGACGCACACGCGGCTTGTCGCGCAGCGTCCACGCGGACGGCAGTCTCGAACGCTTCGAGCTCGCGGATCTGCGCGGGCGCGATGAACTGGGCCTGCTCGCGGCCGGTCTGGACGACCTGCTGCGCCGCGTGAAGGAAGACGCCGAGCGCGAGCGCATCCGCGCCGAACAGGAAAAGGACATGTGGCACGCGGTCGGCCACGAGATCATGTCGCCGCTGCAGTCGCTGCTCGCGCTCCACCGCAGCGAGGACGACCCCAGCCACCGCTACATCAGCCGCATGCAGCAGGCGGTGCGCGTGTTATACGGCAGCGCGAGCCCGAGCGAGGCCTTCCAGAGCTCCAGCCTGCAGGTACAGGCACTCGATATCGCGGAATTCATGCACAATGTCGCCGAAAACGCCGGGATCGACGACGTTCGCTGCACGTGGACAGATGGACCGGTCCTCGTGCGGGCCGACGAATATCCGCTCGAAGACGTCTTCTCCCACATCCTGCGCAACGCCGACCGCTACCGCGTGCCCGGGACCCCGATCACGCTCGGACTCGAGACCGGCGACACAACTGCGACCGTCACGATCCACAACACCGGTCCACAGATTCCACCGGACTTCATCGACAAGATCTTCGAATACGGCGTCTCCGACCAGGCCGAGGCCGGCGCCCACGGCAACCGCGGCCAGGGGCTCTTCGTCGCGAAGACCTACATGGCGAAGATGAGCGGGACCCTCACCGCGCGGAATGTTAAGGACGGCGTGAGCTTCGCGCTCGGGCTGCCGCGAGTGAGGGGATAGCGCGCCGCCGACCTACCCCGCTGTCTTACCACTTGAAACCCAGTTCCAGCGCAGCCCAGCCGTTCGTGTAGTGGCCGACGTGTGGCAGCGCGCTGAGGTCTGCAAACAGCCCTGATCTTTGCCCGATTCTGAGCATTGGCAACGGGAAGCAGTATGTCTGCATCTTGTCGCTGCCATAGTCTTCGCCCTTGTAGGTGCAGGTGAGGCCGAGCATCGGGGTGAAGAGACCGTAGCGGAAATTCTCGTGGGAAACGTTGCTGAATATGGCATAGCTGCGCTTGCCATAAGTATCGACATAGGTCTTTACGCCGGTATCGAACTGATATGGCCCGGAGTGCAATTCCTTCGACAAGCCGAACAGATCCATTCCGCCTTCATGAGCAGTCGGCCTGGGATCGGCGTGCTTCAGGTTGCCGTAGAAGTAGATGCTTCCATACTCCTCGGCGTGGAGCGCAGAACCGAGGAAGCAAGCGAGCAAGAATGAACCAAGGTGTGCAGAACGACTAATGTGGCGCTTGGGCATGTCAGCGGCGAATCATTTCGATTCGTTGATTGTATTGGAATTGACTTCCCGGGCGCTCAATTTTTCAAGGATCGCGGAGCGCGTCAGCCGGCGTCCACCGTGTCCTCGCTCGTCACGTCGTGCAAGTAGGCCTGCAGGGTTTCCATGTCGAGCGGCTTGTGCAGGACCACGATGCCGCGCGCGGCCATGCTGCGCATCAGTTTCGGGTCGGTGTCGCCGGTGATGATGATCGCTGGCAGACTCCGCTTCAGCAAGGCCCTGGCCGCCGTGATCACGTCGAAGCCCGTTTCGCCTTGCGCGAGCCGATAGTCGGAGACCACGATATCCGGCTGGAAGGCCTCGAGTCCTGCACAAAGTTCGGCCCCTGTCGCCACGGCGAGCACGCGATGGCCGACGTTCTGCAGGGCGCTGGCCATTGCTTCCCGCACCAGCAGGTTATCTTCGACGAGACCGATGCCGAGCGGGCGGTAGCTAAAGTGCTCGGCGTCCGTTTCCGGCAGGAAGACTTCATACACGAGGGGCAGTTCGACCGCGAAGACCGAGCCGCGGCCGGGCCGCGAGCGCACGCTGATTTCGAGCCCGAGCAAGGCGGCCGCCTTGGCGACGATCGCAAGACCGAGGCCGCTGCCGCGCGTGCGCGCCTCGTCGTGCAACTGCCGGAATTCCTCGAAGATTTCGCCGGTCTTGTCCTCGGCGATGCCGATGCCGGTATCCCAGACTTCGATCCAGGCCTTGCCCCGCCGTCGGCGGCACGCGACGAGCACCCCGCCCCGGTCGGTGTAGCGGATGGCATTGTCGATCAGATTGCCGATAATGCGCCTGAACAGCACCGGGTCGGTCCGTGCCATCCGCCGTGCGGGTCGGCAATCCAGCCGCAGTCCCTTAAGGTCGGCTTCGGGGGCATGCACCGAGATCTGGTCCGCGAGCAGCTCCGCGATCGAAAAGGTGCAAACGTTCGGGGTGATCACGCCGGCTTCGAGCTTGCTGAGGTCGAGGAGGTCGGTCAGCAGTTCGCTCAGGCTGCTCACGCAGGCCTTCATGCTCGCAATCAGCGGCTGATCGGCCGGCGGGAGCCGGTCCTCGAGCACCGTCGTGTAGAGCGCGAGCGCCGACAGCGGTTGGCGCAGGTCGTGGCTTGCTGCCGCCAGGAAGCGCGACTTGGCGTTGTTTGCCCGCTCGGCCTCGGTCCTCGCCGTCGTCATCGCGACTTCCGCTTCGTGGCGTGCGGTGATGTCGACACAGGCCGAAATCGCGCCCCGCGGGCGGCCCCATTCGTCGAGCAAGGGCGTGGCGTTGCAGAGCAGGTGGCGGCTCATTCCGTCGCTGGTCACCAACTGGTATTCGTAGCCGCGCACCTCGGCCCCGGCCGCCGCCCGTTTCAGCGGCAGCTGGGAGACGGGGATGTCCTCGCCGTTCTTGAGCAGCCGGATACTCCTCCGTCCGTCGCCATAAGGGAGGTAGGGCGTGATGTCGACGCCTTCGGGCAACTGCAGCCATTCGTACAGCAGCTTGTTGCCGCGCACCTCCGTCGCCTCGGGGTCCAGGGCCATCCACACCGCCGCCGGGACGGCGTCGAGCAGCGCCGACAGGTCGGCCGCGCGCATGCTCTCGCGCTTCTCGCTTGCGCGCAGCGCCTCCATGACTTCGCGCCGCGCGGTATCGTCACGCAGGATCGCGGTCAGGTAGTTCTCGCCGTCCACCTGAACGTGCGCGAGCGAGGCTTCGATCGGGAATTCCTTGCCGTTCGCGCGCACGCCGAAGATCGTACCGACGCGGCCCTTGCGGTCTGCTGTTCCGCCGGGGAAGGAGCCGAGGTGCTCGCGATGTGCGACGTGGAAGCGTTGCGGCAACAGGATGTCCAACTGGGTGCCCAGCACGTCGACGGTCGAGCGCCCGAACATCTCTTCGGCCGCCGGATTGAAGAGCACGATGCGCTGCATCGAGTCGACCATGATGATAGCGTCCATCGCCGATTCGATGATGCCCGCGAGCTGCAACTGCTGCTGGCGCCGTTCGAGTTCGGCCGACAGCCGTTGATGGTCCGCCCGCCGCAGGGTTTCGGCCGTGTGCCAGATCAGCGTCGCAAAAAGCACGACGTAGACCAGTGAGAGCAGGGCCACGCCGAAATCGGAGGGATAGAGTCCGGCAACTTCGCCCCGGATGCACAGCCAGCCGATCAGGAAGGGTGCGGTCACGGCGAGCGGAAGGAGGCGGCGAGCCATCATGCCCCCGACCGTCTGGCTGATCAGCACCGCAATGGGACGCCGACGCGGGCGGGCGTGGAGAATGCCCATGTTGATCGCGATGAACGCGACGGCGGTCGGCAGCGCAACGCTGGAATACGCGTCGGCCCGAAACAGCGCCGGGATGCCGAAGACGTAGCCCATCAAGGCGAGGGCGCCGATCAGGCCGCCGGCCAGGGCCACCGCGTACGACGCCGCGCGGGCGCGACTGTCCATACCGAGCAGCGCCAGTCCGGTCAGGACAAAGGACGTCGCCGTCGCGAAGGCCATGCGGGCGGTCGGAATAAGGCCGTGCGATCGTTCCGTGGGATCGTAGAGCAGGGCATCGATGCCCGGATTCCAGCCCGTCAAGTGTTCGATGCACGTCAGCACGCCCAGCAGGGTCAGCGCACTGGCCAGAGAGAGGTGGAGCGTGCGCCAGCCGGACGCATCCTTGCGGCGCATCGCGGCAGACAGCGACAGGCCGGCGAGAATGAAGCCGAGTGCGGAATTGGGCTTCATCGGAACCCAGCCGTGGACCGCCCCTGTCAGCACATCGACCTGCAGCCACCAACCGAGCAGAGCGGTGATTCCGATGACCGTCACGGCGACCGCACAGCCGTGTGCGACTCGTTCGCAACGCGCAATCAATGCAGGGTCGATCGTTTCATTCAGCATGACAAACGAAAAGGCGTCGCGAGCTCTCGTGAGCCGAGATGATAAATCTTTAGAAGCGACAAGGGGTATTCGAATGAATGGATGGTTGCGAAGAGGACGGGGCGATCGGGCATGCGAGTAGAATTCCATCCACGGCTCATCCCTTGACGATCCTGCCATGACTGCCTATCCAGAACGCACTCTCAAGGCGCTCCAGCGCGCGAGGACCCAGCTTGCCGCCGGCGGCGTCCAGGACGCGATCCGCGAGTTGCAGAAGGTGGTCGCGAAGGTCCCGAAAGGCGAGGAAGGCTGGATGCTGCTCGCACAGGCCTATTGTCAGCGCGGCGCCCACGATCAGGCATTGAACTGCTATGAGCGGGTGACACGGATCAGTCCCAGGAACGCGATCGCATGGTTCAACCTCGGCATTGCGCATGCCACGCTGCATCGCTACGCGGAGGCCGTCAAGGCTTATGCGGAAGCCATCCGGCATACGGGCGGCGACCATCCGGCCGCCGTGATCAACATGGGCTGGTGCTTCATCCAGCTCGACCAGTACGACATGGCGCTGCAGGTGTTCGAGGCCTATCTGGAGGACTTTGCGGCCAACGCCGAAGTGTATTCGCTGATCGGCATCGCCCGGCAGGGGCTGCAAGACAGTGCGGCAGCCGCCGACGCCTATCGGAAGGCCCTGGAGTTTGGGCCGGGCGACTACACGCTCCACCTGAACCTCGGTTCCTGTCTGCACGTCTTGCACGACTATCGTGGCGCCGCGGAGCATGCCGCGCGTGCGCTCGACTTTCAGCGCGACGATCCGGTCGCACGTTTCAATCTCGGCACGGCCCTGTTCGCCCTCGGCGAAATCGACAAGGCGCGCGGGACCTGGGAAGGCGTGCCGCGCCCCGAGGCGACCCTGTCGAGACTCGCGGCGCTGAGCTATCTGGAGCCCTTCGACGGCGAAAGACTCCTCGCCGAGCACCGTGCCTGGGGGAACGCGCTCGCCGCGGCCTGTGCGGCGGAGCCTGCCCTGACGCCGCCGATGCCCGCGCCCGGGCCGCGCCCCAAGCTGCGGCTGGGCTTCGTCTCGCCGGACTTTCGCGAACATCCGGTGGCCTTCTTTCTGGAAGGCCTCTTGCGGCACATCGACCGTGAGCGTTTCGAGCTGTTCCTCTATTTCGACGCGCCCAACCGCGACGAGGTCACGGCGCGCTTCCAGATGCTGGCCGACGCTTGGATCGAGCTCTACCCGACACGCGACCCGCGGGACGCGGCCCAGCGCATCCGCGCCGATCAAGTCGACATCCTCTTCGATCTGGCGGGGATGACGTCGCCCCGGATCGAAATGTTCGGACGCAGGATCGCGCTGGTGCAGACCTCCTATCTGGGTTACGCGTCGACAACCGGCGTGCCGACGATCGACTACGTATTGAGCGACGCGCGCCTCGATCCGCCGGGACGCACCGAAGCCCACTACAGCGAGACACTCGTCCGTCTCGGGAACTGCTTCGCGACCTATACGCCCCCGTCAGGGGCCCCGCTGCCCGCCGGGCGGCCGATGAAGCGTAAGGGCTATCCGGTGTTCGCTTCCGTCGCGCGGCTCAGCAAGATCAGCGACGGGGCGCTCGACCTGTGGTGCGCAGCGCTGCGCAGCGTTCCGGATGCCCGTCTGTTGATCCTTGCGCAGGGCCTGCACCATGCGGCGACCCAGGCGGCCTTGCTCGAACGGCTCACGCGGCGGCGCGTCGCGCCGGAGAGGGTTGAGTTGCGAGGCTCGGTGCCGATGGAGGAATACCTGGAACTGCATTCGGACGTCGACCTCATGCTCGATACGACACCCTGGTCCGGGCACACGACGACCTTGCATGGGTTGTGGATGGGCGTGCCGACCGTCACCTTCGAGCAGGCGCATCACGCCGGCCGCTTCACGACGATGGTGATGGAGAGCGCCGGACTGCCAGAATTCGTCGCGCGGGATGCCGAGGGTTTCGGAGAGCACGTGCGGCGGCTGTTGACGGACGACGCGCTGATGGATCGCGTCAGGGCCGAAGGACGGGAGCTCGTGCGATCGTCGCCGCTGATGGACCACGCGGGCTTGGCGCGGGCGTTTGAGGCTGCGTGCAGCGCGATGTGGGACGCCTACGCGAAGACAGTTTCGCTTTGATGCATTTTGTATGTTGCAGTGCAAAATAAATGGCGTTATCGTGGTTCCCGGCATCCTGTCGGGCGGGAAGGAGCGGTTGTCCGTGGATGCGACGCGCCGGCGTGGAGCCGGACGCCCACCCTGACGATTGGAGGCTCTGATGTTGACGCTCGACGACCTCGACCATTTCAGTAGTCCGGCGATGGCGCATCTGTTCGCGCCCGCCACGCGCGAGCCGGACGCCGATACCCTTGCCCGCCTGAGCCGCATCGTCACCTGCCTGGGCTTCTGCCGTGACGTTGCGAACGACGAGCTGGCCGAAGGCGGGTTGCTCCTTGCCCGCCGTGCCCTCAAGACGGCGTTCCGGGGTCAGCAACGCGGCCGCCGCCTGCCTGCGGATGAACTCAAGAAGGTGCTGGAAGGCCTGCTGCTCGCGCTCGGCGAGCAGCCGCGGCGACCGGGCGAGGCGCCCGAGGCGGCCGAGGAGCGGCATGCGGTGGAGGCCGAGATCCAGACCGCCGCGGACAGCCTGATCGTCGAGGATTCCGTCGATCTGCCGCTACTGGGGGCCTTGGCTCGCGGCGAGTTCGAGATCCTGCCATCGTCGAATCTCATGGCGCTCGTCGAGACACTCGGCCGGTTTTCCGGCTCCGCGGCGATCGACGTCGACCTCGCAATCGACGATGCCGGCCCCGTGCAACTCGTACGCATCCATCTGCTCGTCGAGAGCGGCTTCTGGCGCTGGACGGCAAACGAGGGGAGCTGCATGAGCCGCAACGGCGACGCTGCGGTCTTCTTGCCGCCCGACGACGCCGTCGTCAAGGCGCTTCTGACCGGCCTCGCGCTGCGTGGCGGGCGCGCGATCACCTTTTGGGCCGACGCCGTCGCTGCCCGGGAGGAGCCGGTCGAAGCGCAACCCGCCTAGCACTTACGCCCGGCTTCGTGCTCCACGCTCACTGGACTTAGCCCCCTCGGGGGCTCCTCCCTCTCCCCGTGAGCGTTGTCCCTGCCGCCGGCATTCGCTGCCGGTTGCAGGGATTTTTTTCACGTTTCCGGCGGGGGCTGCGGCGGACGGTCGACGTCGAGCTCGGGTCGGAAGAAGCGGAAGGCGTTGCACTCCAGCCGTTTGGCCGCGTACATCGCCATGTCGGCACATCGCATCAGCTCCTCGACGTCGTTGCCGTCGCGGGGGAAGAGGCTGATGCCGATGCTGGTCGCGAGTTCCACCTCGACGCCGCAGGCGAGATAGGGGCGGCCGAGATCGTCGAGGAGGTGGCTCGCGATCGCCGCGACGTCATGCTCGCCGTGGACATGCGCGAGTATCGTCACGAACTCGTCGCCGCCGATCCGGCCGACGAGATCTTCGCCGCGCAGTCTTTGGGTCAGGCGCGTCGCGAAATCCTTCAGGACCGCGTCGCCCGCATCGTGTCCGTAGGTGTCGTTGATCGGCTTGAAGCGGTCGAGATCGATGAAGAGGAAGGCCGCCTTGCGACCTCGTCGTCGCAGCGTGGCGAGCAGGTGTTCGGAAAATTCGCCGAGCAGGGCGCGGTTGGGCAGGCCCGTGAGCGGATCGTGCAGCGCGACCTGGCGCGTGATTTCCTCGGCCGTCTTGCGGTCGGTGATGTCGATGTTGACGCCCAGCATCGTGTGCGGCCGGCCTTCGTCGTCGCGGTGGACTTCGGCCCGCCCGGCCACCCAACGCACGCTGCCGTCCGGCCAGATCACCCGCCACTCGGCTTCGAACGTTCCGCTCTGCATGGCTTCGCCGATCAGTGCTTCGATGACCGGGCGTTCGTCCGGGTGAATCAGGTCGCACCATTCGTTCAGCGCCGCCTTGAAAGGCTCGCCTGGCAAGCCGTAGAGCGCGGCGATTTCCGGCGACCAATGGACCTCGTTGCGGACGATGTCCCACTTGAACGTCCCGATACGTCCGATCTGCTGCGCGAGGCGCAAGGTCTGCTCGCTGTTGCGCAACTGCATCATGATCTCGTGGCGCTCACCGGCGCGCTGGAACATTTCCATCTCCAGCGCTTCGACGCGCGCCTGCCACGCCTGACGGTCGTTCGCGAATTGCGCGGCGTCGTGCGACAGGCGCACGAAATCGGTGACGTTCTCCACGCGATGCAGCAGGTACGTGACTTCTCCCCATTCGTCGAGCACCGGCACGTTGAGCGGACTCCAGTAGCGCTCTTCGAATCCGCCTCCCTGCTCAGGCGTGCGGCGGACGTCGTAGCGCTGCACGGGCATCGGGTCGGGCTGGCGGCTCGCCAGCACGCGTTCGAGCGAGGCGCGCAGGTTCGCGACGTCCGTCGCGCCGGCATCGTCCGGATTGTCGGGAAAGAGGTCGAAGATCGGGCGGCTGAGGATGTCGGGCAGACTTGTCAGCGTGTTCTGCAAATACGCGTCGTTGGCCCCGACGATGTTGAATCGTCGATCCAGGATCACGCAGGGCGTCGGGACGGCTTCGAACACCCGCTGGTAGTCGGGCGCCGGAATCGATGACCCGGATGCGGCGTTATCTGGCGCTGGCATGATTGGCATGTGCTCGCGGGAGGGGCAAGCGGGGACTACGCTTGGAGCTTAGGCAGAACGAGCCCGGCGTCCGTTCCCTCAATCGCCCCAATCAATCGCCCGATTGCATGCTGCTGGCGTAGCGCCCGCGACCGTGCTCCTTGGCGCGATACATCGCTTCGTCGGCGCTCCGGAGCAGTTCGTCGGCGCTCTCGCCGTCTTCCGGGAAGCGGGCGATGCCGATGCTCGCGGCGATGCTCAGCGCGCGGTCCCCGAGCACGTGGGGCGCGTCGAGTGCGTCGAGGATCTTCTGTGCGACGATCTTGGCGTCGCCGCGGTGCGGCAGACTGGGCAGGATCAGGCAGAACTCGTCGCCACCGAGACGCGCGACCGTATCCTCGGCGCGTACCGATTGCTGCAGGCGTTTCGCGACGCTCTGCAGCAAGGCGTCACCGGCGGCGTGACCGAGCGTGTCGTTGACCTGCTTGAAGCGGTCAAGATCGACAAAGAGCAGGGCGAGCCCTTCGCAATGGCGCTGCGCGTGGGCGACGGCCTGTTCCAGGCGATTGTGGAAGAGCGCGCGATTGGCCACCCCCGTGAGGCCGTCGAGATGCGCCTGGCGCCACATCTGCCGTTCGGCTTCCTTGCGCGCGGTGATGTCGCGAAAGATGCTGAGGAAGAGGCTGTCGGCCCCGGCGATGAGCGTGAGCGTCGTCTCGACCGGGTAGATCCGGCCGTCCTTTGCCCGATGTTCGCCTTCGAGGCGGAGCGGCGCACGGGTTGTGGCCAGACGTGCCAGCAGTCGGACGTCGATCGCCGGATCGATCTCCGAGTAATGGCGGTGGAGCAGCGCGCTGGCGCCGCAGCCGAGGCTGCGGCAGGCTTCGTCGTTGATGTCGCGAATGAAGCCTTGCTCGTCGCACAGGATCATTCCGTCCGAAGCGTGCTGCATCACGTGCTTGTAGCGGGCCTGCAGCGCATGCTGGCGTCGGATCTGGACCAGCAGCAGGACGATCGATAGCGCGACGATGACGCTGCCGCCGAAGGCTGCCGTCAGATACTCCCGGCGCTGTTCGACGAGGTTCGCGAAGGCGTCGGCTTCGTCGACGCCGACGATCACGACCAGCGGCAGTCTTTCGAGGTACCGGTAGGAATAGAGACGCCGGATGTTGTCGATCGGGCTCGGCGCATGGAAGTGACCTTCGGCCGGCGCACCGGGCGCGAAGGCCGGGAAATCGCTCAGGTCCTTGCCGAGGGCCTGTTGCTGAAATGAGGAGCGGGCGCGCAGGACGCCGTCGGTGCCGGCGAGCGCCACGACGCCGCCTTTGCCGAGTTTGACCGAGTTGTAGAAGCGGCTGAAATAGGTCGGGTCTACGGACAGCACGATCACGCCGGCAAAGCTCCGATCGTCGCCGATGATCTTGCGCGCGAACTGCAGCGTGGCCTTGCCGGAGACCCGCCCCACCACCGGCTTGCTGATGAAGAGCGTGTCGTCGGCCGATGCCTGGAGGGACTTGAAGTGTTCCCGGTCGCCGAGATAGGTCCGGCCGGGCGGCGCGGGCAGGTTGGTGTAGGCGAGATAGCCGTCGGGCCCGATGATCGCGATCTGCGCAATGCCGCCGTCGAGCAACTCGCGGCCGAGGATCTCGGCCTGCTCGTCGATATCGTGGCGGTGGTGCTGGTATTCGCGGCGCAGGAGGATGAGGGAGGCGTCGATGCCGCGTACCGCTGCGCCGACGTGTCCGTCCAGCGCCCGTGCAAAGCTCTCGAGGCTTTCCGCGATCGATTCCTCCTGGTGCTGCCAGTCCCGGTCGAGTTCGCGCAGGGCGACGATCCAGAACAGCGCCACCAGGAAGGTCCCGAACAGGATGCTCCACGCGGCATACCAGGCGAAGCCCTTGAACGGACGATCGCCGGAACTGCGAAGCGCGACGACTCGTCGGGAGAACGGCATTACGGCGATATCTCCTGCAGGTTCGCGGGCCCATTTCGATCGGGATAGATGGCGGGCCATTCTAACGGCCGGATGGAAGGCAAAATGCGAACGGTTGGCTGCAGTGTAGCTGTCGCTGCGCCGGAGATGCAGCACCTGCGCTGCCCGGGCTGGGTATCGGTCCGCTGGGGGAACGCCGTCCGATGTCGCCGGGGATTCTGCCGCAGGCCGGACGAGCCCAAGACTTGCGATGGATCGCGAAGCGGCGGAAGGCGGGGTATTTCGGCGCCGAGCCGCCTACAACGACCGGGCAAAATCACCTATCATGGCGAAACGGAGATCCGGTCAGCGTATCGTCTCCGGCAGGGGGCAGCAGGTTCGCATTGTGAGGCTGCGCGATGAGTGACGATCGGTGTGCGGAAGCCGTCTACGTCGACATACATGAGCTGTCTATCGGCATGTTCGTGATCCTCGAACTGTCGTGGCTGCAGCATCCGTTCACATTCAACAGCTTCGTCGTGCGTACCGAGGAGCAACTGGCGACGATCCGCTCGCTCGGCTTGGCGAAGGTGCGCATCGACCCGCGCCGCGGGATGACGAGCCCGACCGCGCAACCAGAGGCCGCGGCGCCGGCCGGCCCATCGACGGGCCCCGTCCCGCCGTCCGACGAGGCTAGTGCCGCGATTGCGGCCGCCAAGGCGTGGCGCATCGAGCAGAACCGCATCCTGCGCGCCAGCATGGGCGCCGCAGAGCGCAAGGCCGCGAAGGCGGCGACGGTGCTGCGCGACATCACCAAGTGCATCCATTCCGAACCCCAGCGCGTCGTCGCGAGCGCCGGGGCGCTCGTCGACGACGTGACCTCGACGCTGCTCGGCAACAGCGAGGTCATGATCCACCTGCTCAACGACCATGCCGCGGGCGAAGAAGTCTATTACCACAGTCTGAACGTGACGATGCTCGCGCTACTGCTCGGCAAGGCCATGCAGTTCGACGCCGAGATGCTGCGGGTGGCGGGGATCGCCGCGATCTTCCACGACATCGGCAAGGAGGAGGTGCCCTATCGGGTCCGCAGCAAGACCGAACCGCTGACCCATGCCGAAGCGGACTTCCTGCGCCAGCACTGCGCGATCGGCGCGCGCCTCGCGACGCAGGCGGGCCTGCCCGAAGCGGTCGTCGGCGCGATCCTGCAGCATCACGAAAACCTCGACGGCAGCGGATATCCCGACGGTCTTGCGGGCGAGGCGATCACGCCGGTCTCACGCCTGGTCGGCGTCGTGAACGCGTACGACAACCTGTGCAATCCGGTCGATGTGGCGAAGGCCCTGACCCCGCATGAGGCACTGTCGATCATGTTCGCCAAGCGCAAGGGGTGGTTCGACCCGGCGATGCTCGGCAAGCTGATCCACGTGCTGGGCGTTTATCCGCCGGGCAGCATCGTGAAGCTCTCGACCGGTGCGGCTGCGATGGTCGTGTCGATCAACCCCGCGCGTCCGCTGTTGCCGATGCTCATCGTGTACGACCCCGCCATCCCGAAGGAAGAGGCCGTCATCCTCGAGCTCGAGAAGCAGCCGGATATCAGCATCAGCAAGGCCATCCGGCCCGCGACGCTGACGCGCGAGGTCTACGAATACCTGAGCCCGCGCAAGCGCATGACCTACTACTTCGACGAAAAAGGCCGTCCGACCTGAGGCTTGTCGGCCGCGGCGCGTACGCTCAAGGGAGCGGCGGGTGATATTCGACGAAGCCGAAGACGTTGCCGACGATTTCGTCGCCGAGCAGCTGAGGATTCGCATACCAGCGCACCGTGCTGCCGTCGCGTAACACGAAGGTGCCGCTCGAACCCTTGTCCGGCGCGGAGAGGTGAGTGCGGAAGGCTTCCGTGATCTGCTCCGGGGCGACCGACTGCGCCGCGATCCATTCCAGCATCTTCCAGCCGTCGGCGGCGGCGAGCAGCTCGTGCGGGAAGTGCCACATGGCTTCGAGCCGGCGGTTCATGCGCGTGAGCCGCTGTTCGCTGTCGAGCACCAGCAGGCCCTCGGACGTGGCTTCGAAGATCGAGGCCATTTCGGCGTTGATGCGTTCGAGCGAGGACTCGACCGCGCGCTCATGCTTCAGACTGTGCGCCAGCACCAGCACGTGGCCATTGGCGCCGTCCGAGGCGTTCGACGTCGTCTTGCGCACCGGGACCCATTCGCCGTCGCGGGTCAGGTACTCGGTCTCGACCGCCTGCATCGGCCGGAAGCCCGATTGCGCGATCTCGTCCCAGTAGTACTGGTCCTGCGGCAGCGGTTCGAAATCCGCCACCGGGATGCCGACGAGTTGCTCCGGCACCGTGCCCAGCAAGGCCCCGGCGGCGGCGTTTGCGCTCACGACGCGCCGGCTCGCCGAATTGACCAGCATCACGGCATCGGGAATCGCATCGATCATCGCCTTGTTGAGCGCCGCGAGCCGCAGGTTCTCGCTCTTCATCTCGTAATGGCTGAAGGCTTCCGCGATATGTCCGCGCAGCAGTTCGTCGTCCCACGGTTTGGTGAGGAACTTATAGATCGCCCCCTGGTTGATCGCGGTCGCGATCGAGTTGAGCTCGGTATAGCCGGAAAGCACGATGCGAATGGTTTCCGGGTGCAACTCCTTGACCTTGCCGAGGAACTCCGAGCCGCTCATGTGGGGCATGCGCTGGTCGCTGATGACGACGCCGATCGGCTCGCGCGCGAGGATCTCCAGCCCCTCGGCGCCGCCGGGCGCGGTGTGGATGACGTAGCCGTCGCGGCGCAGCATGCGGCGCAGCGCGGTGAGGATGCTCTCCTCGTCGTCGACCAGCAGCAGGTGGCGCTGCGGTGGCGCTGCCGGAAGATTGGCCGTCATGACGCCGTCTCGCCGCCCGACGGTTCATCGGGTGGACCCGCGACCGGCACGCGCACGGAGAACGAGGTCCCTTCTCCGACCTTGCTCGCGACGCTGAGCGTGCCGTGGTGCTTGCGGATGATGTCCCACGCGATCGACAGTCCGAGCCCGGTGCCCTTGCCGACCGGTTTGGTCGTGAAGAAGGGCTCGAAGATGCGTTGCTGGATGTCGGCGGGAATCCCCTTGCCGGTATCGGTGACGGTGACGACGACGTCGTCGCCGTCGGTGCGGGTGCTGATCGTGATCGTCCCCTTGGTCTCGATCGCATGGGCCGCATTGACCAGCAGGTTCATGAACACCTGATTGAGCTGCGCGGCGACACAGCGCACCGGCGGCAGCGGCGTGAAGTCGCGGAGCACCTCGGTCTTGTACTTGAGCTCGTTCCAGACGACATTGAGCGTGCTTTCGAGCCCCGAATTCAGGTCCGCGTGCTGCCAGTCGGCCTCGCCGGCATGGGAAAAGTCCTTCAGATCGGCGACGATGCGCTTGATCCGGCCGAGTCCGTCCTGCGATTCCTTCAGCAGATCGAGCACGTCTTCGCGCAGGTAGGCGAGGTCGGTGCGCTTCTTCATATCGGCCAGGCGCTGCTGCAGCGCCGGATCCTGCGGCAGCAGCGGCTCGAGCCCGGCATAGGTGTCGATCACCTCGAGCAGGTCTTCGACATAGCCCTTGAGCGTCCCCAGGTTGGAATTGACGAAGCCCACCGGGTTGTTGATCTCATGGGCGACACCGGCCGCGAGCTGCCCGATCGAGGCCATCTTTTCCGACTGCAGCAGTTGGCTCTGCGTGAGTTCCATCTTCTTGACGAGGTTAGCGAGCTCGTCCTTGTCCCGGCCCAGGTCGGCGGTGCGGGCCGAGACCATGCTTTCGAGCGAGTGGTTGATGTCGGTGAGCGCCCGATTGCGGCTCGAGATGATGTGGTACAGGCTGGTCAAGGCGTCGAGCAGCGGCTGCATGGCCGCCGCATCCTGTTGTTCGAGCGCCTGGCGATGCGCTTCGCGTGCATCGAGCCCCGATTCGACCATGCGGATCTGTTCGGCCATCAGGCGGTCCGCACTGAGGAAATGGAAGCTCAGCCAGCTCGTCAGGAAATGCAGCATGGCGACCGCTTCGCCTTGCTCTCCGTTCGAATTCTCCCGGATCGCCGTGATTTCGCGTTCGAAATCGCGATGCTGCCGTACGTGGCCTCTAATGAAGGCCTTGTCGAGGTGGCGTTCGACCATCAAGGCTTCTTCGTCGGCAAAATGCAGTCGCGTGTACTCGATCAACTCATCCTGAAGGCCTTCCAGGAGCTTGATCGAAGCCGACTGGGGGGACGCGATCACCGCCGTCGCGTTGTTGATCATCTCGAGCAACGCCCGGTGCTGCCCATCGATATGCTCGAAGCCCGTTTCGAACACAGGGGACCACTGGAATGCGGTGTCCATGCCATATCTCCACTGAGTTTGCGGGCGTCGTCCAGGTTGCGGCCACTATTATTCTATACGCCGTTCCTCGCGAGGTGGGTCGGCATTCATGCCGTATGCAAAATTCCGGGGTGGGTGCGCGAGTGGCTGGCGGCGTGCCGGCGCGTTACCCAATGTGGGGGCGGGCTTCATGGCGGGGGGGCGGCCAGGAAACCGATCATTTCCCAGCCGATCTTGCCTTCGGAGCCGACGATCGTCGCCGCAGCGTCGTCGTTTCGCTGCCGTTATGTGCATTGAGCGGCAGTCGTCCCCTCGAAGCTCGCCAGCATCTTCGTGTCGGAATTTTTTACAGTGATCACGAAGGTCCGGTTTTGCGTCCAAAGCGGGAATTTCATGGCCACGGTCTTACGGACATTGGCATACCTGAAAATCAGTAGAGCTCGGCGGATATGAAGATTGGATCGAATGAGGTGCCTTTGCTTGCAGCCCATTGCAGGCGTCTGACCCGCCGCATCGCCGGGCGCCGCGCCAGGTCTGGGACTTCGGCTGAACTGTCGAAAACGCTTCGTCGAATCGAATCGGATAGCCGCTTGAATAATTCGCGGGTCATCATCGACTCCTAGTAGATAGTTCGCACTTGCTTACATTCGCGATCCCAGAAACGCGGAATCGGCGCACTGATCTTGCTACCGATCTTGTTCGTTCGGCGGGTGCAGCACTTGACCGTCTCGCGGACTGATTGGAAGCGATGCTGATGGTAAAACGCAAAGGGCTTGTGCTGGACCAGATCGGAACTGTTGCGGCGGCGCTCAACACGCTGCGTCTTGCGGACTGGGAGTTCGAGGTCGTTTCGTCGATCGAGTCGGCGCGCAAGGCGCTGAATCGAGGAGCCCCGCTGGTCGGATTGGTGGCCTTCGACTCGGGGCAGGCTTGGCGTGCGCACGAGATCATGCCGCTCGTCGCGAGTGATGAAGCGGAGTGGATCGCGATCCTGGGGAAGAATTCTCCCCCCCACCAGATGCAGGGACTCGCCGGACTGCGCAGCTTTCACGACTTCCACACCTTGCCGCTCGATCGCGAGCGGCTGACGGTCACGTTGGGCCACGCTTACGGCAAGGCGATGATCCAGAGCGCCGAAGAAAACGGCTCCGCATCGAACGACGGCGCGGAAGGCCGCTACGGCATGATCGGGCGTCATCCGAAGATGCTTCAGCTGTACCGCAAGATCGAAAAGATCGTGACGGTCGACGCGCCGGTGCTGATCGGCGGCGAGTCGGGGACCGGCAAGGAGCTTGTCGCGAGCGCGATCCACCGGCATTCGGGTCGCGCGAAATTTCCGTTCATCACGATGAATTGCGGTGCGATCCCCTCCAACCTGATCCAGTCCGAGCTTTTCGGCCACGAACGGGGTGCTTTCACGGGCGCGCATCAGCGCAAGGTCGGCAGCATCGAAGCGGCCAACAACGGGGTGCTGTTCCTCGACGAAATCGGAGACCTGCCGCTCGACCTGCAGGCGAACCTGCTGCGCTTCGTGCAGGAGAAGACGATCGTGCGCGTCGGTTCGACCGAGCGCGTGCGGGTCAATGTTCGCGTGGTCGCGGCGACGCACGTGGATCTCGCCCGCGCGGTGGAGCAGGGGCAATTCCGCGAGGATCTGTTCTACCGGCTCAACGTGCTGCATCTGGAGGTGCCGCCCTTGCGTGAGCGGGGGGGCGACATCCTGCTGCTGGCGAACTCGATTTTTTCCCTGAACTCGTATCAGAAGGGCTCGCAGGTCCGGGGCTTCAGTGCCGAAGCGATCCGCGCGATGGGGGAGTACCCCTGGCCCGGCAATGTGCGCGAACTGATCAATCGCGTGCAGTACGCGATGATCATGACCGAGAACCGTCTCATCTCCGCCGCCGACATCGGCATTCCCGTTCCCGAGGCGCTGCAGGTCAATCCGACGCTCGACGAGGTGCGCGCCTCCGTCGAGAAGGAAATCATCGTCAGCTGCATGCACAAGTACCAGAACAACGTCTCCGAGGTCGCACGCCAGCTCGGGATTTCCCGTGTGACCCTGTACCGGATGATCGACCGTCTGAACATCAGTGTGTGAATGGGGGGGATGAATATGAAAGCACTGCCGCATCGTTCTGGCGCAGCTCTCGGTTGTGGCGTGGCCGGACTCGTCCTGGCCGCGTCCAGCTCCGTTCTTCATGCCGAGGAGGGCGGGCCCGATAACGCCGACGGGCTCCGGCGACGGATCGAGGCGCAGAGTGAGCAGATCGAGAGCTTGAAGCGGGATCTGTCGCGGCAGCAGGCGATACTCGACGATATGCGCAAGGCCTTGGGACTGAGCGACCTGAGTGGGCGCGGGCCGGCGGTCGGTTCGTCCGACGCGGTGCCGGCGCCCGCAGTGGCGGCCCCCGCGCGTCCGGCTCCGGCGGAGACGGTGGCGCAGGCGCCCGCGCCGGTCGGGCAGGCGCCCGAGCGCGGCAGCGACAAGCGTCCCCCCCAGGTCGCGCCGATCTTCGAGCAGCCCGGCGTGCTGACCCCGCGCGACAAGTGGGTCGTCGAGCCGTCGCTGCAGTATTCGCATTCGTCGAGCGACCGGATCGCGCTGATCGGCTACACGGTGATCCCCGCGATCCTGATCGGCCTGATCGACGTGCGCGAGGTCAAGAGCAATTCCTTCATCGGCGCGCTGACGGTGCGCCGCGGCATCACCAACCGCTTCGAGCTCGAAGGCAAGTTTCCGTATGTTTATCGTTCCGACACCAGCGTCAGCCGGCCGGTCGGTGCGGGCGCGGCGGCGGACCAGGCTTTCGATGTCGATGGGCGCGGTATCGGCGACATCGAGCTCACGGGCCGCTACCAGCTCAACGACGGCGGGGCGGAGAATCCGTACTACGTCGGGTGGCTGCGGCTGAAGACGCGCACCGGGCGCGATCCCTTCGAGGTCAAGGTCGACCGCACGATCCGCGGCACGACCGGCACCGGCTTGCAGACCGAATTGCCGACCGGCTCGGGCTTTTACACCTTGACGCCGGGCCTCACGGTGCTGGTGCCGTCCGATCCGGTGGTGTTCTTCGGCGGCGTGAGCTACCAGTACAGCTTGAAGCGCGACAATGTGAAGCAGAAGACCAACGATGGCGACATCGCACTGGGCGACGTCGAGGCGGGCGGCGCCTTCGGTTTCAATTTCGGCATGGGGCTCGCGCTCAATGAGCGTTCGTCGTTCAGCATCGGTTACGACCACCTGTCGGTCGGCAAGCTGCGGGTCAATGGGCGTACGCCGAGGAGTTCGGTGCGCTCCGAGCTCGGTACGCTGCTGCTCGGCTACTCCTATCGGCTTAACTCGGGCAAGACGATCAACCTGTCGCTCGGGGCGGGGCTGACGAACGACACGCCCGACGTGCAGATCACACTGCGCGTGCCGATCACCCTGTGACGCCGGCTAGCGGATCATCGCGCCGCTCGCCGCGCTGCGCAGCGATTCGCCCAGACGGCTCGCGCGCATCATGTCGAGGCTGTTGACCGTCGCATTGATCGTGGTCACGGCCTGGATGCGTTGATTGTTGAGCGAATTCTGGATCACCGTCGCGAATGCGGTGGCGAACGCGCCGTCGGCCAGCGCATCCGACACGAAGGTGTTGTTCGGTCCGTTCTGGATCACGGCGAGCGTGCTGCCGACCGCCGAGAGCTGCGCCGGGTCGATGCCGCTGCCGCTCAATGACCCCAGGTCGGCGACGTTGAGCCGCGTCATGCTGGTCAGCGCACCGTTGATGTAGACGAGGCGTTCGATGCCGAAGGACATCACGAGGCCGCCTGGGGTTTCGAAGCCGCCGCGCAGGCCATCGAGCGTATCGTCGTCGACCAGCGCGCCGGAAAAGAGGACAGGTTCCTGGCCGCGCGGCGCCGGGGTCGGGGGCGGGAGTGCGGCGGGTGCATCGTTGGCTGGCGCGAGCGGCTCGAACTCCACGGCCGCGGGGGCCTCGATCGCGGCTACGACAACGGCTTCCTCGCGGGCTGCGGGTTCCTCGTCGGAGTAGGCAGCGATGATATCGGCAGCGGTCCTGCGGCGGCAGCCGATTCCTGCGGCATCAAGCGGCCAGTCGGCGAGCGCGAGCAACTCGGCCGGCGGGAGATCGCCCGCGCACAGGGCCGGAGAGAATCCCACGACGACATCATGCGTGCCGACATCGGAACCGAAGACGGGATTGAGCAGCCACCGCTGCGCCCGTTCCGGGACGCTTGCCGTCGCAGCGAGAACGGCGGTGACAAGAATCATCGGGAGGCGTTTGCGTGAGGCGGCCATGATGTCGGAACACTCGTCAGAAATGGCTTGCGCGGCGCAGCAGCATGGTGTCTGCGCCACTGCCGGGGCCGGGCGCCGCTTCCGCGAGCGGGGCCGCAGGCCGCACCCGCCAGTCCAGGTCGCGGTTGAAGCGGGCGCGCGCGAGCTCGTTGTTGACGACGAGCAGGATGCCGTTGGTCCAGTATTTTTCGAACTCGACGCGATCCAGCACCCGCGTGCCCTGCGCCGGATCGCCGATCACGACGCGGCGGGCCCGTACGCCCTTGATCACGACGAAGTGCATGTAGCCGTTTTCCTTGATCAGCGCGATGGCCGGGATTCCGACCTTCGCGAGCTGGTCGAGCGACGCCTGCACGCCTTCCGCGCGAAAGCCCATCGCGTCGAGATAGAACTTCATGTCGAGCATCGAGAAACCCTCGCGCCGGATCTTGGCCTGGTCGCCGCGCTCGAACATGTACTTGAAGACGTCGACTTCATCGACCTTGCGGTCGTAATGGTGCGTCAGCAAGGTCGCGACTGCCGCCGAGCCGCAACTGAAGTCGTATTGCTGGTGTTGTGTCGTGACGAAGCGCGCGCCCTTAAGCGACGTCACCGGGACCGCGTAGCTGGTCCCGGACGGTCCGAGAATCCGAAGCGGCTCGGCCGGCGCCTGTGCAAGCGCGCCGCCGGCTGCCACGAGGAGGAACAGTGCCGACTGCAGCGCGCGGATGGCCATCGCCGCGCCTCGTCAGTGCAACTCGACATTGAGGATCACGGCGTTCTGGATCAGCACGCCGTTGCCGCTGTTCTGGATGAACATCGGTATGCCGCTGGCGCCTGCGAGGGCACCGCCGGTGATGAGATTGTGGCCCGTGACGGCGTCCGACACCGACACTTCGCTGACCGACCCGATCGCGCGGAGCTCGCTCGTATGCGCGTCGGCCCCGCCGCGCTGGCCCGAAAGTGCTGCCGCGTCGAGCGCCGGCGTCCCCAGCACCGTGTCGGCGGGCTGCTCGTGCAGCATTGCTTCCGCGTCGCCCTGCATCACCGTGTCGTCGCTCCATGCGGGATCGGCCCGAAGGCCCAGCACGGCAAGCGCCGTCATGAGGGGCAGCAGGGGCAAGGGCTGTTTCATGGCTTCACTCCTCGAACGCAGGTGAAGCCGGGGGGCGGGCTGGTGCGCGCCCCCCGGCTGTGCGCGTGCGACTCACCTGACGGTCAGGTTCGCCTGCACGTTGGCACTCTGCTGCACGAGGGCGCCCATGCCACTGTTCTGGGCATTGATGATGATCCCCGCGCCGTTGGTGAAGCTGCCGCCGATGCCGTTGGACAGGTTGAACGTTCCGGCGTCGACCGTGACGGTGCCGCCGTTGCCGCCGGCTCCGCCCGTTCCACCCTGGCCGGCACCGCCGGTCGCGGTGCCGGCAGTGTTCGTGCCACCGTCACCGCCCGCACCACCGGTATTGCCGCCGCCACCGGCGCCGCCGCTGCCGCCGTTGCCGCCCGTCGCGCTGCCGTTGCTGGCGCTGCCGCTGGTCGCCGTGCCGCCCGTGCCGCCGTTGCCGGCGACGTTCGTGGCATCGCCGCCGTTGCCGCCGGTTGCCGTGGCCGCGCCACCCGCGCTCGTCGCATCACCGGTCGTGCCATTGCCCGCCGAGGCCGTTGCCGCCCCGCCCGCTCCGCTGCCGGCTCCGCCGGTCGCAGTCGTGGCGCCCGAGGTTCCGTTGCCGCCGGTACCGGTTCCGTTGCCGCCCGTGGCCGTGGCACTGTGGGTGTTGTTGCCGCTCGTCGCGCTCACCGCACCGGTGCTTCCGCCGGCCAGCGTTCCGCCGTCCCCGTTCCCTCCGTTCCCGCCGGTCCCGGTCGTGGTGTTCGTGCCGCCGGTCGCGGTTGCCGTGCCGCTGCCCAGCACTGTCGGATCCGTGCTGCCCGCGGTGCTCGTGGCATTGCCGCCCGTCGAACTGCCGTTGCTGGCAGACCCGCCGGAGCCGCCGCTACCACCGCTGCTGCTGCCTTCGGCCAGGCCACTCGCGGTGGCGTCTCCGGTCGTTCCACGGTTGCGCGCCCTTGCTGCTCCGCCCGTGCCGTCGCCACTGGCGCCTGTCGCGGTGTTGGTCGCCTGTGCACTGCTGCCGTTACCGGTGCCGCTGGCCCCCGTTGCAGTGGCGTCGCCGCCACTTGCCCGGTTCCTCGCCTGGGCGTCGCCGCCGGTCGAGGTCGCGCTGCCGCCTGCGCCGGCGGTGACGTCAGTTGCCGAACCGCCGTTGCCGCCATTGGCGCCCGCCGCCATGCCGCTCGTCGCGTCGCCGACCGTGGCCGAGCCACCCGACCCGCCAGAGGCGCCACTGCCACCAACGGCCGACCCGCCGCCGGCGCCGGAACCGGACGCAGCCCCGCCGGTGGCACTGCCGCCGTCGCCGCCATACGCCTTGCCGCCCTTGCCGCCGTTGAGGTTGCCGGCGTTCCACGCCTGGTTGCCCAAGCCCGACGCCTGGATGTTGGTGACCATGCCTTCGAGCTTGGACAGCGCGACGACGGCCGTCTTGTTGAAGGCATTCGAGAAGTTCGACGTCGTGGTCGAGCCGTTGCTTGCGGCCGCACTTCCATAGTCGCCCGCGTTGGCGTCGCCGCTGTTGTTGCGGTTGTCACCGGTGCTCGTGTCATTGCCCTGGTTCGAGTTGTTGTCCTGGGTGATGTGCGAGTTTTCGTTGGCCTGCGGGCTGCCGTCGCCCGACATGGTGGACGTCGCCGATGCAGTCTGGCTGTTGTCGTTCGTGACGTCGGTAACGGTGTTGGTCGGATTTGCCCATGCCGGACCAGCGATACCGAAGGCGAGTGCAATCGCACTAGAGATCAGCGTCCTTTTCATTGTTCGTTTCCTCCAGGAGTTTCGATTTGCGCGATGCCGTTGTTCAGGATCGTTACATCGCGCTCGCGCATTGGGGCTTTGGCGTCAGCCGCGGCCTACCTCACGGTCAGGTTCGCCTGCACATTGGCGCTCTGCTGCACCAGGGAACCGATGCCCGTGTTCTGGGCATTGATGATGATCCCCGCGCCGTTCGTGAAACTGCCGCTGATCGTGTTGGAGAGGTTGAATTCGCCGGCATTGATCGTCAGGGTTCCGCCCGCGCCGCCGGCGCCGCCGGTTCCGCCCTGACCGTTGCCGCCGACGGCCGAGCCGGCCGTGTTGGTGCCGCCGCTACCGCCCGCGCCGCCCGCGTTGCCGCCACCGCCCGCGCCGCCCTCGCCACCGGCGCCGCCATTGGCGTTACCGTTGGTGGCGCCGCCGCTGGTCGCCGACCCGCCGGCGCCACCGTTGCCGGCGCTGTTGCTGGCCATGCCGCCCGCAGCGCCATTGGATGTCGCTGTTCCACCCGTGCTCGAGGCTGCGCCGGTGGACCCCGCTCCGCCGTTCGCGGTGGCAGTGCCGCCCGAAGCCGTGCCATTGCCGGCCGTTGCCATGGTGTCGCCGGTGGTCGCGCCGCCGCCGGCGCCGCTGCCTGCGCCCCCGGTTGCATTCGCTTGCTGCGAATGGCTGCCGGTGGTGCTCGTCGCCGAACCCGACGCTCCCCCCGTCAGCGCGCCGCCAGCACCCGCACCGCCAGCCCCGCCGGTTGATGAGGTGCTGTTGCTTCCTGCCGTTGCGTTGGCGGTGCTGCCCGTCGTGGAGCCGTCGCAACACGCAGTGGAGGTTGCAGAGGCGCCACTCGTCGTGCCAGAAGCAGAGCCACCACCACCGCCGCTACCACTGCTTTGGCTGCCTCCGGTCGTGCTTGTCGTGTCGGCGGCGCCGGACCTCGCGCGGCTGCGGGCGAGGGCTTCGCCGCCGCTGCCCGTGGCAGTGCCTCCGACTCCGGATGCGCTGGCGGTGGCGCTGCCGCCGTCGCTTTTGGACTCTCCGCCCATCGCAGTGGCGGCGCCTCCTGAGGCCCTGTTGCGTGCCGCGGCATTTCCGGCCTGAGATTGTGCAGCGCCGCCGTTGCCGGCGATTGCCGACCCCGTGGTGCCGCCTGCGCCACCGCTGGCTCCCGTTGCGTTGCCCGAGGAGGCTCCGCCGACCGTTGCCGATGCGCCCGCCCCACCTTCGCCGCCACTGCCGCCATGTGCATCGGCACCGCTGCCACCGAAGCCGTTAGCATTGCCGCCGATGGCACTGCCGCCATTTCCGCCAGACGCTTTGCCGCCCGCGCCGCCATTGAGATTCCCTTCATTCCAGGCGCGATTGCCGAGCCCGCTGACCGTGACCATTGAGACTGTGCCCGCGAGCTTGGACAGCGCGACCACGGCGGTCTTGTTGAAGGCGTTCGAGAAATTCGAGGTGGTCGTCGAGCCGTTGCTTGCTGCGGCGCTCCCATAATCACCGGCGTTGGCGGTACCCTCATTGTTGCGGTTGTTGCCGGCACTGCCGTCGTTGTTCTGGTTGGAATTGTCGTTCTGCCCAATGGTGGAGCCTTCGTTGGCCTGCGGACTGCCGTTGCCACCCGTCGTTGAGTCCGCGGTCGCGCTCTGTGCGTTACTGCCATCGGAGACCGTGCTGACGGTGTTGGTCGGATTTGCCCATGCATGTCCGCTAAGGCCGAAGGCGAGTGCAATCGCACTGGAGATCAAAGTCCGTTTCATCTCATACCCCTTCGGAAGCCTGGGCAAGGCACCGTGCCATGTCCAGTGCTCATCGGACGGCAAGAGCTGTGCCACGGCCCGTGGATCAAGGCTTGGCGGGCGATTGGACGGGGCGCATTCCCGTCGGCACCTTCCCGCCGCAGGTGGCGCGCACGGACTTGTACAGATGTTGTACAGCCCAAGGGCGAGTGGCGGGCGCGAGATTCGGCGTGTAGCCCCTATCATTTTGATTTACGGGCTGTTTGTCGTTCATGGATGGCGGCGGCCGAGTGTTGCAGCAGTGAAACACTTCCGTCCGCTGGCGCACCGCAATGGGCCCTCGCCCTGCGGACCGGCGTATATTCCGGAACCGCACCGATTGCCCGTCCCTCGCACCATGCCCCTGCCCAGTTTCGATCCCGCCGCCTACCCTTCCCAGCTCGCCGAAAAGGTGGCCCGTTTCGCCAGCGACTTCGCGCCGCTCGGCGTTCCGGCGCCCGAGGTCTTTCAGTCCGAACCGCTGCACTACCGCCTGCGCGCCGAATTCCGCCTGTGGCACCACGGTGGCCGCGTCGATTACGCGATGTTCGATTCGGACGACCCCAAGACGCCGGTGCTGCTCGACGACTTCCCGCCCGCGGCCGCGCCGATCGCCGCCGTGATGCCGCGCCTGCGCGAGCGCGTGCAGGCCGACGAGATCCTCAAGCGCAAGCTCTTCCAGGTCGAATTCCTCGCGACCCTGAGCGGCGAACTGATGGTGAGCCTCGTCTATCACCGCCCCCTCGACGAGGCCTGGGAGGCCGCTGCGCGCGCCCTTGCCGCCGATCTCGGCGTGCAGCTCATCGGCCGCAGCCGCAAGCAGAAGATCGTGCTCGATCGCGACTGGCTGCTTGAGGAGTTCGAGCTCGACGGCCGGCGCCTGCGCTACCAGCAGATCGAAGGCAGCTTCACGCAACCGAACGGCGGCGTGAACCGCCAGATGCTCGGCTGGGCGCGCCGCCAGGCGGCCGGCGCCGGCGGCGACCTGCTGGAGCTCTACTGCGGCAATGGCAACTTCACGATCGCGCTCGCGCCGCTCTTCGACCGCGTGCTCGCGACCGAGGTCAGCAAGTCCTCGGTGCGCGCGGCGCACTACAACCTCGAAGCGAACGGCATCGACAACATCACGATGGTGCGCATGTCGAGCGACGAGATCAGCGACGCGCTGGCCGGCGGGCGCGAATACCGCCGCATGAAGGACGTCGGGCTCGCCGATTACCGCTTCTCGACGCTCTTCATCGATCCGCCGCGCAGCGGGCTCGACGAGGCGACCGTCAAGCTCGCGCGCGGCTTCGACCGCATCCTCTATATCTCGTGCAACCCGCAGACGCTGCGCGACAACGTCGCCGCCCTTGCGGATACGCACGGCATCTCCGCCGCGGCGGTCTTCGACCAATTCCCCTACACGCACCATCTCGAGTGCGGGCTGGTGCTGACGCGGCGCTAATCCTGTTTCGGGGGATCGGGGCGATCGGCGTCGTCGAGTGGATAGGAATCGGCAAAATAGGCCGGCCCTTTCATGATGAGCAGGATGCCGCACGCGATCGCCAGCGTGCCCACCGTGGTCCAGGTCAGCAGCGCCACGCTGATGCCGAAGATGTCCGCCGTCGTGATGCTGGCGGTCGGATCGGCACCGAGCCCGGCCCAGGCCATCGCCCGGGCGAGCAGCGGGGGCAGGCTCGCGATCGCGCAGCCGCCGAAGAAAACGAACGGCAACCGGCGGAGCAGCCCGCGCTCGAACGCCGTGTCTGCGGCCTTGCGGTGGCCGTGGGAGGTCGTGGTGTTCATGGCGGTTCCTCTGTCGGGGTTGGGGGTGTCCGACGGTCCTTCGACTGCGACCTGCCGGCATGATGGTTCGATGCATCCGAGGGCGGATGATTCCACACCTTTACCAACGGATGCATCGGCTCGTGCATCAACGCGACATTTCCGCTAGTGTTCAACCCATGACCTTCCGTATCGCCATCAACGGCTACGGCCGCATCGGCCGTTGCTTCCTGCGTGCCCTGCACGAGTCGCCGCTGCGCCACGACCTCCAGATCGTCGCCATCAACGAGCCGGCCGACATCGACAGCATGGCCTACCTCACGCGCTTCGATTCGACCCACGGCTGCTTCCCCGGCACCGTCGCGGTGCGCGACGACATGCTCTACATCGACGACAGGCCCATCGTCGTCTCCCACGCCACCGCGCCCGACGGCGTCGACTGGCAGGGGCTCGACATCGACCTCCTCGTCGAAGCCTCTGGCTGCTACCGCTACCGCAACGAACTCGACGCCTTCCTCGACGCGGGTTGCCGACGCCTGCTGTTGTCGCACCCTGGCCATAGCGCGGCGGACGTCGACCGCACCGTCGTCTTCGGCATGAACGAGGCCTCGCTGACCGGCGAGGAGCGCCTCGTCTCGGCAGGCTCCTGCACGACCAACGCCATCGTCCCCATCCTCGCGATCCTCGACGAGGCTTTCGGCATCGACCACGCGCTGACGACGACGCTGCACTCGGTGATGAACGACCAGCCGCTGATCGACGGCTACCACCACGCCGATCTGCGCATGACGCGCTCGGCGATGCAGTCGATGATTCCCGTCGATACCGGCCTCGCGCGCGGCATCGCCCGCCTGCTGCCGGCGCTCGCGGGCCGCATCGAGTCCAAGGCGATTCGTGTGCCGGTGCCCAACGTATCGGCGATCGACCTCGTCGTGACGATGAAACGTGACGTCACCGCCGACGAGATCAACGCCCGTCTGCGCGCCGCTGCGACCGACGGCAGCGTGCCGACGCTCGCCTATTCCGACGCCCCCCACGCCTCGATCGACTTCAACCACGACCGCCACTCGGCGATCCTGGATGGCAGCCAGACCCGCATGATCGGCGACCGGATGGCGAACCTGCTGATCTGGTTCGACAACGAATGGGGCTTCTCGAACCGCATGGTCGAGGTTGCCGCCTGCTGGGCCCAGCGTCTGGGCCGACGCGTCGGCGGAGCGTAGACGCAAAAAAAGGCCGGTGCAGCGCGGGGGACGCTGGCGACCGGCCAAGGGATGAACGGGGGCAGGGGAACCCCCGTGAGCGGTATCAGTTCAGTTGCTGCACCCCGGCCACGACCCAGCCACGGCCGCCGTCGATCGGCTTCGTCAGGTGCCAGATCTCGTCGAAGCGTTCCGCGGGGCCGCCGACCTCTTCGCGGATCAGGCCGCCGAAGCGTACGCTGACGACGTAGCGCTGGGCTTCCTGTTCAAAGTCGACGATCTCCGCATGCAGATCCAGCACTTCGGTGTGCTGCTTCGCCGTGCCACGTTCGGTCAATTGCATCTGCAGCTCGGCGAACACTTCCGGCGACACGAACTCCCGCAGATCGGCGAGATTGCCCGCGTCGTTCGCCGCCTGAAGGCGGATGAAGTTCAGCTTGGCCTGGCGCACGAAGCCTTCGGCATCGAAATCCGCGGGAAGAGTGCGCGGTGCGGCGGTGCCCGTCGCGGTGGAAGCCGCGGCAGCCGGCATCGGCTCCTGATGCGACATCGGCGCCATGCCGCCACCCGCACCCATCCCCGCATACTGCATCGGCGACTCGGCCGCGCGCTTGCGTGCCGCGAACATCCGGACCGCAACCACCGCAGCCATTACCAGCAGCGCGATCAGCATCATGCTGCCGAATTCCTCACCGAAGCCGAAGTGCGACGCGAGCGCGGCCAGGCCGAGACCGGCGGCGAGACCGGCCACGGGGCCGAGCCAGCTTCTACGCGGGGTCTGCGGAGCCGTCGTCGCCGCACCGGCAGGTTGCGTCGGCGTCGTGGCGCTGCGCGCCGGCGGTGCGGTCGGTGCCGTCGAAGGGGTGCTGCGCTGCATGCCGAAGGACTGGCTGCCGCCGAGGCGCTTCGCTTCGGCATCGGGTGCCGCAAGGCCGACGCTCACAACGAGCGCAAACAGGGCCAACAGAATGCGTTTCATGGTGTTCTTGACTCCTTGGGTTCATTGAATCGATCTGCCCTCTGCAGATCATTGGTGCCAGCATAGACTATTCGTTGACTTCGGATGAAGCTGAGTTTTAAGTAGCGACATTACCAAAAAACGGAAGAAGCCATGCAGCCGCTCAATTATCGACATCTCTATTATTTCTGGGTTGCCGCCAAGGAAGGCGGCATCGCGCGCGCCGCGGAGCGGCTCGGCATGGCGGTGCAGACGGTCAGCACCCAGGTGCGCGAGCTCGAACGCGAGCTGGGGTACGCATTATTCCGTTCGGCCGGCCGCGGCGTCGAACTCACCGAGGCCGGCACCACTGCCGCGCGCTTCGCCGAACAGATCTTCCAGCTCGGCGAAGCGCTTCCCGCCGCTGTGCAGGACGCTGCCACCGCCCAGGGCCTGCGCCTCGCCGTCGGCATCTCCGACGCCCTGCCCAAGCTCGCCGTGCGCCATCTGCTCCAGCCGGCGACGCAGACGCCCGAGCTGCGCCTGCTGTGCCACGAAGGCGATTTCGACGATCTGCTCGCCGACCTCGCGCTGCATCGGCTCGACGTCGTCCTCGCCGACCGGCCCGCGCCGCCCAACCCCAACCTGCGCGTCTTCAGCCACCGCGTCGGCCGCGCCTCCGTCGCATGGTACGCGCCCGCCGCGGTCGCAAGCGCCGTCCATCGCCCCTTCCCAGCCTGCCTCGCCGACCTTCCGCTGCTGCTGCCTACCGCCGATTCGGCGCTACGCGGCCGCCTCGATGATTGGCTCGCCCGCCACGGCATCCGCCCGCAAATCGTTGGCGAATTCGAAGACAGCGCCCTTCTCGCCACCTTCGGCGAAAGCGGCTTCGGCGCCTTCCCCGCGCCGGAAATGTCGTCGGAGGAACTGACCGGTGCGCGCGGACTTACGCTGATCGGCCGCAGCCCGGACGTCGTCGAGCATTTCTATGCGATTTCGGCGCAGCGCAAAGTCGAGCATCCCGCAGTTCGCAAGTTGCTCGATCAGGCGGGGGAAGCGGCCGAATCAGCCACATAGGGCTGTCCTTGGTCTTCGATATCCGTTGCCGCACGAAGCAGCCGGAGTCCCAGCGTTTCGACGGAAAGTGCTTCGTGGCCGGCCGTGGGCGCGGGGGAGCTACTCCACAGAACGTAGTCGGTCTCGCCCGTGGGACGTGCGAGCTGCCGGTACACGGTCGGCATGATCGGCACATGGTCGCCGTACCAACACAGCAGCCCTGGGCGGGCCTGTCGCGTCAGTGTCGCCCGCAGGCTCGCCACCATCCGGTCCGCATTGCGCAGATGTCGCAGATACACGGTCAGGTCCTCGCAGCCGTTCGGAGGTGCTGCCGTGTAATGCGTGGCGATATCATCCGGCCCCGTCTTTTCCAGGTGCAGCGGGCCGTGGTTTTCCATCGTGATCACGAAGACGAACACCGGCCCGGCCGCATTGGCGAGGATTTCGGCCACTTTCGCAGCCACTGCCTCGTCGCCGATGTAGGGGCCGCAGCGGGGGGCGTCGGGGAAGGAGCGGATGTCGACGAACTCGTCGAATCCCAGCAGCGGACAGACCTTGTCGCGCGTGTAGAAGCCGGCCGGGTAGGGGTGTACGCAGATCGTCCGGTAGCCGCGGCGCTTGAGCACGTGTGCGACACTGACCGCGCCCGAGCGCGCTGCCTTGCGGTAGGGGTTGAAGCGATGGACGCCGAGGGTCGGTGCATCGACGGCGGTGAGGAAGGCGAACTCGCTGCGTACCGTATTGGCGCCCCACGCGGGTACCGACAGCTTGCCGTGCGATATCGCATCGCGTTTCAGATCGTCGAAAGCGGCCAGCACCTCCGGCCGGATGCCGTCGAACAGCAGGCGCGCGTCGAAGAAGGATTCGCTCTGCACCGCGACGATGTGCGGGGGCTCGGTATCGGGTGCTGGCGGCGGAACGTCGGCGAAGCGGTCGGGCAACTGTGGAGCGCGGCGCTCGGCGCAGCCGTAGGCCCACAGACAGGGCAGCAGCCCGAAGGCATCGAGGTCGCCTGTCGCATCGTAGCGCACCGGCGGACCACGCCGCGAAGGTGTGACGAGCAGGATGCCGACTGCAGCCCAGACCGCGAGGGCGCCCAATTGCCCCGATAACGCGAAGCGATCCGCAGGGACCGCTTCGAGCCACAGGCCGGTCGCTACCGCCGCGACGAAGCCGGCCGCAGCGGCCAGCGCATTGCCCCAGCCGAGGAAAGGAATATAGAGCCGCGGATGGCGCATCGCGTCCGTGAAATACTCGAAATCCTGGAAGACGAACGGCTCTTCGAGCGAATGGAATTTCGCGTTGTTCACGAGCACGATCAGCAGCAGGAAGGCCGAGGTCGCCGCCGTCGCGAACCACGGCCGGCCGAGCACGAGGCAGAGCGGCACGAAAGTCAGCAGCCACAGTCCGCAATGCAGCGTGATGCAGCTTGCAGGGCGCCGCCACATCGGCCGCAGCGGCGGCTGCATCGCTGCCTCGATCGCGAACGACAGGGCCAGCCCGACGGCCGGCGCGAACACGATGGACGTCATGCGGGCCTACCCGTGATAGCCGAACAGGCGCACGAGGCGCACCGACAGGCCGGCCGGCAGGGCGGCCAGGAACCAGGTGCCGAGGTTGAGCGGAAAGGGGAAGGTGATGCGGGCGCGGTCGTTTTCCAGCCCGCGGCGGATCGTGCGCGCGGCGCGCTCGGGCGTCCATAGGAAAGGCTTCGGACCAGGCATCGCGTTGCACATCGGTGACTCGACGTAACCCGGCATCACGACGTTCACGCGCACGCCCTCCGGTCCCAGCCAGCCGCGCAAGGCTTCGCCATAGGCCTTCACGGCGGCCTTGCTGGCGCTGTAGCTCGGCGTCACCGGCAAGCCGAAATAGCCCGCGAGCGAACTGATCAGCGCGACCTGACCGCGTCCGCGGCGGCGCATCGCCGGCAGGAAGGCGTCGACCAGCGCGATCACGGCGCGCACGTTCAGCGCGAACAGGGCTTCGCTGTCCTCCCAGCGCTCGCCGGCCCCGTCGGGCCCGATGTCGATGTTCATGCCGGCGTTCGCGACGAGTAGATCGAGCTCGTGGCATGCCGCCATGTCGAGCGCCCACTGGCGCGCCTGCGCCACGTCGCCCAGGTCTATGCAGCACGGGATCACGTCCGCGCCGCGCGCCCTGCAGTTGGCCGCGACCCGCTCCAGTTGCCCGGCGTTGCGGCCGTGCAGGATCAATTGCGTGCCGGGGCGCGCGTATTCGTTGGCGAGGGCGCCCCCGATGGCGCCGGTCGCGCCGGTAATCAAGACACAGCGTGACATCGTCACAGCAACTCCTCCAGCGGCGAGCGTTCGGCGGTCAGGATGCGTGCGCTGTTCTCCACCGCGAGCGCCATGCCGCGACGGCAGTAGAAGCCGCCATTCACCTGCGTCGCGTGCATGACGACGCGCCGGAAACAGTCGAAGAATTCGCGATCCGGCGTTTCGCGCGTCGTCCAGAAATCGTCCAGCGGCGCTTGCGAGGTGAGCCCCGGCAGGTTGTAGATCGGGTCGCTCAGCGTCAGCGTGGGAATACCCTGTTCGAGCGAGACGATGCCGACCGTGCTGTTCACCGTCACCGTACCGACGGAATGTTGCAGCATCGCGCCCAGGTCGCCATCTTCGAAATAATCGACGCGGTCCGCCACGCCCAGTTGCTTCGCCAGTCGGCCGAGTACCGATCCATACGGCACGAGGCCCATGTCGAGCGGATGATTCTTGATCGCCAGTCGCGTGTCGCCGGGCGCACGGCGAGCAAACGAGTCGAGCACATGGGCGATCACCTCCTGCATGTTCTCGAAGCGCGAGTGGTCGCGGATCTGGGCGTCGGTGTTCAGCTGCAGCGGCAGTACAAAATAGCGTGCGCCCGACCTCGTGAGCGCATTCGCGCGCCGCCATTCGCGCTGGCGTATCGCCTTGAGCATCGTGAAGCGCTTGATGTAACCGGCGTATTCGACGGGCGCCGTGATCGACGAATGCGTCCGGTAACGCGGAAACAGCAGCGGGTTCAGCGCCCCGGCGACGTGATACGTGACATCGTGCGCGGCCCGTATCGAGAATGACGAGCGGAAGGCCACCGTATCGGTGCGCTCGCCCAGCCGACGGCCGGTGTCGCGGAACCAGTCCGGGTCGCGCGGCAGCAGGGAATGACCGTTTACGCCTTCGCGCTCGAGCGTCACCCAGTGCGGGCGGAAGTAACCTTCCTCGAATACATGCGTGCGCACGCCACATGAGTCGCCGTGGTCGATGGCCGGTCGATGCACCGGCCGCCGGTCGCCGAACAGGATCTGGTCGGTGATGCCGAAGCGGCGGTACTTGTCGTCGAGAAAATCGCGCAGGGCGGCTGGCTTGCCGCGGAAATTCCATGCCTTGCCGCCTTGCCAATAGGCCAGGTCGCCGCCGTTGAAATTGATGCGGGATACGCGGTGTCCGGCGGCGCGCAGCCGGTCGCCCAGACGGCGGAAAAACGGCGTACTGGGCCCCTGCAGGAGCAGAAAATGCCGTTTCATGCTTAACGGACCCCTACGACCTGCCGCAGCACCATCCGCATCAGCGGGCGCCACCACGGCTGCCTGCCTCCGCTTTGCTCGCGCCAGGTACGCAACTGTTCCAGCGCCGTTTCGGGCGAGACCCGTCCAGTGCCATTGCGGTCGAAATACACCGGATAGCGGATCAGCACGCCCGCGACCAGTTCGTCCAGCGTCAGTTTCCGGCTGCGGCGGGGGCAAGGGATGTGGTCGGTCGTCAGTCCCCAGCCCGCATAGAACGGCAGGCCGTGACAGGTCACCCGTTTGCGGCGCAGCAACGCTTCGAAGCCGGCGAGCGAGGTCATCACGTGCAGTTCATCCACCGCATCGAGCAGCGAGTCCATCGATACGTCGACGGCCACTTCGTCGCACCACCTCAAGGCCGAGGATTCATCCTGGCCCGCCGCGCGCAAGCGTGCGACGACATCCGGGTGGGGTTTGTAGACGACGTAGGCATCCGGATGCGCAGTCCGGACGGCGCGCAGCAGGTCCATGTTGCGCCGGATGCCGGGGGCGCCGAAGGCGAGCGAAGCATCGGTCTCCACCTGTCCCGGAACGAGGATCGTGCGGCGCGCATCGCTCGGACGTTGCCAGGGGCGCGCGGCGACGTTGTACTTGGTCAGTCGGTCGCTCACGATCGTGTCGCCCAGCGCGCGTGCGCGTTGCCGCAAGGCATCGTCGAAATCCGTCGTCTGCAGCAGGTGCTCGAGGTCGGAAATGCTGTTTGCATCGTAGTGGATGCCGCGGCTGTCGATCACCCACGACATCGGTCGGACGAGATCCGCCCCCAGCCCCACCGAACGCACGAAACCGTCCTCGACCCGCAGCACGCGGACCCCCTGCGGCAGCGATTCCGGTTCGCGCCGTCCCCACAGCAGCACGCAGCCATCACGCGGCACGGCCGACAGGTGCGACACGAATTTCACGTCGCTGGCGGGAAAGCAGTGGCGGACGAAGGGCCGCTTCCAGGCGGAAAAGTCGAGCGCGTGGACCACCGGCGGCGCCTCGCCCCGCAGCGGTCCGAAATGATCAGCGTGCGGCATCGAGCCCCTTCATCAATTCTTCGACAACGGTGAAGTGCTCGTCCCAGGTCGGTGGCGCGTAGCCGGTCATGCGTTCGCATTGCGCGCGCCGCCGAGGGCTGTCCGGCTCGACATAGTCGAGGATCATGCGCTTCCAGCCCAGGCCGTCGATCGGGTCGAGATACTCCGGAATATCCTCGGCGATTTCGCGAAAAACGGGCAGATCGCTCGCGATCACCGGCACGCCGAGCATCAGCGCCTCCACCAGCGGAATGCCGAAGCCTTCCGCAAAGCTCGGGAACAGCAGGGCCCGTGCGTGGTGCAGCCAGGTCGCGAGCTCGACGTCCGTGCAGCGGGCCTTCTCGATGACGAAATCCCGCAGGTGCTCGCAGCGATCGAGCTGATCGACCACCTGTTCGCACTCCCAGCCTCGCTGCCCGATGACGACCAACCGGGGTGCATCTTCGCCCATCACTTCCACGAGGTGGCGCCACAACTGCAGCAGCAACAGATGGTTCTTGCGCGGCTCGATCGTGCCGAGAATCACGAAGTAGGGCTGCTCCAGCGGCCTCCGTTCCTCCGGTTGCGGCAGGCGCGCGGGCGCGAGCGGGGCCACCGCGCACGGCGGCACGGCGACTCTCCGGCGTTCCGCGTAGTCGAACAATTCGTCGCGCGTCACGTCCGAATTCACTAGCAGACCGTGCCCCACCGACAACATCGCGTCCAGCCGGCGATGGTGCTTGTCCGCTTCACCGGGCCGGCAGTACTCGGGATGAGTGATCGGAATCAGGTCGTGCAGGAAGAACAGCGGTCGCAGCGCGCGGCGCTTCACCGCCCGAACGTATTCGGGCTGGTCGAGGCCGGTGTGTCCGGTATTCCACAGCAACGTCCCGTGCCGGCGCTGCCAGAAGCTGGCATAACCCCGCGCGACGCAGCGTCGGAGGGTGCCGGCCCGATTCGTCGTGCCGTCGAGCAGCGCATTGAAAATCAGCTGAGAGTCCCGATGCGTCATCTCCGCCCACCGACCGCCAAAGCGGACGAGCGCGTGCGCGCGGTCGTGAAAATGCTTCACGTACGCAAGGCTTACCCGGTCAACGCCGGTCGGCAGGCGCCCCTGGAGAAACCGGTCGGCAAGGCGGGTGACGTCGATCAGCATTGTCCCTCAGACCTTGAAGCGCTTGGCTGCCGTGTGCCACGCGGGCAAACTCATTGCAGCCAAGTCTCAGGGCTTAACGTCCCAGGCTAATCAGTGAATTAACCGAAAACAGCGACGACGTCAGGATGTTGAGAAACTTCTGAAGTTCCGAAGCTGGTGCGTTGGCGACATACATGACATCCTTGTTCCGGACCGGAAAACCCTGCGCGATGAAAAAGCTGCGCGGGTCCGTGAGGTCGACGCGATACACGACTGGCACCTTGTTGTCGGGCGTGAGCAGAGAATTGCTGCCTTGGGCGCCGAGGACGGATGGATCCTCGAAACGGAAGAGAAACACGCCGCGCGCGTCGGCTCGCGCGTCCTGCAGGCCACCCGCGCGCGCGAGGGCCTGCGCAAGCGTGATGCCATTGGCTTCGAACGGTATGTCTTCGTTCTTACCTGTCGCCCCCAGAACCGTAAGGCTCAGCGGCTGGTGCAATGCTGTGACCACATCGCCCGGGCGCAGTATGATATTTTGATGAGGATCCTGAATGATCTGATCGAGCGGCATTGCATTGACGAGTGATCCGCGGGTGACCTGAATCGTCATCTTCCCGACCGGCTGTCGAACGCCTCCTGCGGCCGCCAGTGCATCAAGCAAGCGTTCGCCACGGGCGGTCAGCGGCATTCGGGTGCTGCTCGCTACGTCACCGACAACCGTCACGTTTGACGTGTTGTTGCGCACCACACGCACAAGTACCTGGGGTTGGTTGGCTTGTCCGGTGAGGCGCTTGGTGATTTCGCGTTCAATCTGCTGCGGAGAGCTTCCCCCGGCGGCAATCACGCCGGCAAATGGAATGGTGATTGTGCCATCCGAGGCGACCATTTGCTCAGGAAGGGTGGTGGTCGCAGTGCCTGCCCCATTGGCCCGGGCATCGAGCATCGTCGCGCCGAATAGCGCAGCAGGCGGTGCTTCCCAGATCGATACCTGCACAACGTCACCGGGCCCTATCAGGTAGCTTTCGACACCCTGCGTACTCAAGACTTCCGAGAAACGCAACCGCTTATCGGACTCCTGCAGCCGGCGGGCAAGCCCGTCAGATATGTCCACAATCTGGACCGGCATCGGAGTCGTCGCGGGCACATCGGCAACTTCCCTGCGACTTGGGCCCGACGCGGGTAACCAGCTTGAGCAACCCCCAAGAAATGCCGAAAGGAGGACTGCCATCAGGATTGGCGATCGTTTCGCCAACCGGGACAAATTTGCTTTCATGAAATTTTCAAGTGATCCAACGAACTGTTATGCATTCCGCGCGACCGTCTTGGTGAAGAACAGTCCGATATCCTTTGACGATTGGATGCTTGGCCGGCCCGGTCAAGAACCCTGCGGGGGCACCGAATGACTCACGCATTCGGTTTGCGGCTGACCTATCCTGTGGGGAAGGGCGCACCCGCGTCGAACGGCCTCGTGACAACCTGTGCCCCGACTCAAAGGGCCTGATTATGAGCCTGAAGCGCATCCTCGCATAATAGTTTCACTACCTCGCGCATCCGATTCCGGGCGCGCCAGCCCAGCAGTGCCTCAGCTTTGGCCGGGTTCCCGTGACTCCATGGGATCTCGTTCGGTCTTACAAGCCCTTCCTCAAATCGGACATGCTTGCGCCACTCGAGGCCGAAATACGCAAATGCTTGCGCAACGAAATCCTCCAACGAGTGAGGCTCGCCCGTTGCGATGATGAAGTCATCGGCCTGATCCGCCTGGAGAACGTGCCACATGGCTTCGACATATTCCGGAGCCCAGCCCCAGTCGCGTACGATGGTCAGCGCCCCCAAGGAGAGGACTTCCCTCGATCCATGTGCGATTCTCATGGCGCCCTGGACAATCTTTTGCGTGACAAAACGCCCAGGTCGCAAAGGGGACTCGTGATTGAAGAGCAGTCCGCTCGCAACGAATAGGCCGTATGCTTCACGGTAATTCCTTGCCAGCATATGCGCCGCTGCCTTGGCAACGCCATACGGACTGGCTGGCGCGAAGGGGGTTCGTTCGTCGGCTGGCATCCCCCCCGTATTGCCAAAGCACTCGCCGGAACTGGCATGGAACAGCCGCGCCGGCAACCTTAGCTGGCGCACCGACTCAAGGAGATTGAGCGTCCCCAGCGCAACGCTCTCAACGGTTTCCGCCGGTCGTTCAAACGAGGCTCCCACCGAACTCTGGCCGGCCAGATGATAGATCTCATCCGGCCGAACCTCATCGACCGAAGCCAGGGTGGACTTGAAGTCCTGCGGCATCATCGAGATGACGGCAACCTGTTCGGCGATACCCAGACGATCCAGCGACGGCAAGGCCTTGGCGCGGGCATCGCGCGACGTGCCGATCACGCGATAGCCCTTGCCGAGGAGGTACCTGGCCAGGTATGCACCATCCTGGCCCCCAATACCTGTAATCAGTGCCGTCTTGACGGGACTGTCACTCATGGTAGTCGTATGCGGCGAATCCGTGTTTCTTGACGAGTTCGTCCCGTTGGGCGCTCTTGAAGTCTTCCCGCACCATTTCGGCTACCAGATCTTCAAACTTGGTCTGGGGCGTCCAGCCGAGCTTCTCGTGAGCCTTCGTCGGATCGCCAAGAAGAGTATCGACCTCGGTGGGGCGGAAATACCGCGGATCGACCTTGACGATCTGCCTGCCATATTGGTCCGTTCCGGTTTCCTCGACCCCGACGCCTGTCCACGTGATCTTGAGGTCGAGCTCCCGGGCGGCTGCATCGACGAATTGACGGACGCTATACTGCAGGCCGGTGGCGATGACGAAATCCTCGGGCTTGTCCTGCTGCAGCATCAACCACTGCATTTCCACGTAATCCCGGGCGTGTCCCCAATCGCGGAGGGAGTCGAGATTGCCAAGGTAAAGGCATTCCTGAAGCCCGAGCTTGATGCGAGCCAGTGCGCGTGTAATCTTGCGCGTCACGAACGTCTCGCCGCGGATTGGCGATTCGTGATTGAACAGAATGCCGTTGCAGGCATAGATGCCGTAAGCCTCGCGGTAATTCACGGTAATCCAGTAGCCGTAGAGTTTGGCGACCGCATAAGGGCTGCGCGGGTAGAACGGCGTGGTTTCCTTTTGCGGCACTTCCTGGACAAGACCGTACAGCTCGCTTGTGGATGCCTGATAAAACTTCGTCTTGTTCTGCAGACCGAGAATACGAATGGCTTCAAGGATTCTGAGCGTGCCGATGCCATCCGCGTTGGCGGTGTATTCCGGCGTTTCGAAGCTGACGGCAACGTGGCTCATCGCCGCAAGGTTGTAGATTTCATCCGGCTGGACTTTCTGGACGATCCGGATCAGGTTGCTCGAATCGGTCAGGTCACCGTAATGCAGAGTGAAGTTGTTATTTGAAACGTGCGGATCCTGATACAGATGGTCAATGCGGTCGGTGTTGAAGAGCGAGGTGCGGCGCTTGATGCCATGCACCTGGTAGCCCTTTTTCAACAGCAGTTCCGCCAGATAGGCGCCGTCCTGACCTGTGATACCGGTAATGAGAGCAACTTTCACAACTTTCTCCACAATAAATAGGCTACTGCGTGTAATGCGGTTAATTCCGCTCTTTCCTAATCCAAATGCTGTTGATCCCCGATCGTGCTCCCGGCGGGATTCAATAACAGATCAATCCGTCGGGGTGGCTTCTATCGAGATATCCAGGCGTGTCGGTTGAAACGAACTGCTCAAACGATCGAACCACGCTACGCGTTCCTGTACCAGTGTAATCAACAACGTGTAGGCGCCCGGCGTGTTCGGCGTTGTGATGTTCAGGCTGGTCTGCAGCAAACAGCCAGCCGCAAGCCGGCCTTGGGGCAGGGCGCTTCTGCCCCCTTCTATCAACACTCGTCCCGTCGCGGGCTCCAACCACCGGTAGGCGATACTGATCGGCCGGAAGAAATCGCCCAGCCAGTCCTGCATGCCATTGTTGTGAATCGTGAGGGGCACCGAAAGGCTCTGGTTCGGGGCGAGAACCGATAACCGCTCGCTGGTCTCAAGTCGTCCGCTCGCGTCGTGGACGATGGCTCGGTCGGCCGCCGGAGGGGTGGATGATAAAGTAATCTCGGTCGGCAGGTATGCATAGCCGGCAAACAACTGGTCTTCCTCCCGAGTGACCCGGAAGTTGCACAGAGCATCAAACCAGGCCAGCTGCTTCTCGCCGACGGGCAAACGTTCGGTGAACGCAAAACCGGCCGAGTAGGAGCCGATCGGGAGGTTAGCCACGACGTGATGAGTTACGCAGTGGCGCCCCGGCGGCACGTCCGTGAACTTGTGTCCCAGCAGGCGGGTATTCGTGCCAAATGCCCAGCGTTTCGCCTCATCGAAGATGTGAATCCCGAGTTCAAGGTTCTGCAGCGCACGCGTAACGTAGAATTCAATTCTGAGGGTAATGATCTGCCCATATTGCACCTCATCGCCTTCGGTCAATTCCACCGGTCCGACGATGAGGTCCTGAGTGGTGATGTCAGGTTGGACGCGAACTGGTTCGGGCATGGATTCGAGCACTTGCCGGTATGCGGCGGCAATTGCATCGAGTGCAGTCACGCTAAACGATGTCGAGGTCTCTTTGCCGCGGACGGATGTATCGCAAAGATCCAAACGGTAATAATCTGTTGCATACGCTATGTGTTCGCGCGCGGCGATTTCTACGTCCTCCGCCTGTTGCGGGCTGAGTCGGTACGTGCCGCCCGGGATGCTTTGTAGAAGGGGGTCGTACTTGAGTGAAAATTCGCTCTCGCGAAGAGGTTGATGCGCATGACTTCGCCGCAATGCTTCCGCGAAAAGTATCGCCTCGGTTGTCAGCGCGGCGTTGTCCGGTCTGTTTTGCAGTTGCATTGAACGCTGGACATGCTCCGGGGAGAGGCCGCAGAGCGAGAAGAAGTCGAGACGCACGTCTCCTTCTGGCAAGTTGTCACGGGAGAAGCGGCGGGCATTGATACTTTCTCGACCAAATACCCGTTCGTAGGCTTCGAGAACGGTGCGAATTTCCTGAACTGGGGGGGGCGACCAAAGGGGGCGCCCTGTTCTCGCACGCTGACTAAGTGCGCTAGTCGCGTACGAGATGATTGGTCGGCAGTAGAGGACGATGCGCACGCGTTCAGAAACGGACGTGAGAAAATTCCTGAACTGCCACAAGGCGGGTTCGTGCATGAAACCGAACGCCTCTGAAGACAGGATTACCGTTTGCGCATTGCTCCCCTTGATCTCGGAAAATATCCGATCGCGGTAATGCCCATCTTCGATTGAAATTTGTGCAGGATCATTCCGACACAGCTCAATGTTGTGAATGTACTCGGTGGGATCGGCATAGAAACACGACCCGAGTTGACCGTGGGCGTCATCGGCATCCGGGTACAGGATCGAGTTTTCGAGCAAGACCAGGCGATTATCGGCGCATGCACGCTGAATTGCCGTGGAGCCTGTCTTGTCAAGACCGATGTGCAATATTATCTGGCGGGTCAACTACGATTCCTCTCAATCTATTCCCTAGTACTGTGGAAACGCCGCTTTAAGTAAATAATGTGGTTTCTTGCGTATTGGATCAGCGGGGCGACAAGGTAACCTCTATGCGTTCGCCGAACCATGCCACGTGTTCGGAGACCATCTGAAAGGCGACTCGAGAACTGGTCGTCAGGGTGTCTGTTATTAGAAGCTCTGTCATGGTCGTGTCTTCCAATGATCCGATGTCATCGTGAATTTCCCCGCGACAGGAAATATCTCCGGCGTGTTCGTTGCACCCGAACCGGACCGAGCCCGCGATGCCGCCGGCCGATCGTCGGGTCAGCCACGTTCCTTCCCCGGTGTTGCCGGCGACAAGTCGGGCAAGTACGGGCGCGTTTGCACGCACGGAGACTTCGTCATCGGCCTTTACTTTTTGCCACGCGCCGTCGGCATTCCGGATTTCAATGGAGGTCCATTCTGCGTTCAGGCACTTAGGGGGGCAGGCGCCGTTGTTTGCAACGTTGCCGACACAGGTCGGGGCCTCCTTCGAGGTCGCTCCGGTGCAGGATGTGCGAACCCCCACGCGCGCAGCGCTGTTCCCAAGCCGTGCCAGTTCCCGGGTCCCTGTGTCATACATTCTCCAGTCCCCGGCTGCGGCATCACGGTCGACAACGATCCAGTCGGAGTAGCTCCGCAGGTCCGCACGAATCCCGACCATAGCCTCATTCAGAAGCCGGGCGGCAGGGCGAATCTGGCCGGAATCATCCCGATCCGGACGGTCGCGAACAATGCCGAAGTCGGACTTTTCCGTGTCCTTAGGGTTCTGGGGGCGAGTGCCGACAAACCACCAAGCGGCCCCACCATTGGACGCTGAGCCTCGAATCATTTCAAAGATGGATGAGTAGAAGGCAGCTTGGACCTCTTCATTGCAGAGCGGACATGAGCCATCCGCATTGGCCGCGTATTCGGCCCAGAATATCGGTTTGCCAACGTCGGCATAGGCGGCGGTAAACCGTCCGCGGTTCAATATTTCAGCGCGATTGGATACGGGCAGCGCGTGGGCTTCAGGGGAGACAAAATCGAGATGCTTTACGCCGGCGCGCAGGTCGGGCGGCGCGCCTTTGCATAACTGCCGCGAACCATTACCACCCCATCCGCTGCGCGCGCCGATCAGGTGGGTTGTATCGACGGCATGGATGGCCGCCCGGGCAGCGCGGTAACTTGCACTGACCATGTCGTCGAGGAAGCGCCTAAAGGCGGAAACCTTGACGTTCGGAGTCTCAGCGCACAGTGCCTGGTCGCTCGGAAGGGAAAGGTCGCCGCCAAACGCTCGACGCGCATTGGCTTCCGTTCCATACGCGCCCGCTAACCAGGCAAGCCAGCGCTGCGTCAGGGCCGCCCGTTCGGTGGCCTCGCCGAAATGGGGCTCCCATGCAATGTCATACGCGAATAGTGCAGGTATTCCGGCGAGCGCACAGGCTTTGGGCAGTTGGGCGAGGCTATTGGCATCCGGAAGCGGCAGCTTGGAGCCGGTACCGATATACAGATTGACGAGGAGACCATGCTTTGCCGCGCGCGCGAGAAAGTCCCGGATATTGGCGCAATCATTTGGGTCGGGTTTGCCATTGGCGCCCACTGCGGCGACCGAAACCAGATTGGCTCCCAGGGCTTGGATGGTGGCCAGGTCTCGATCGACGATTTCGGCTCGATAATGACCGGATTTCAACCAGGACTCCGGGAAGCTCGCGGGGAAATAGGCCGGGAAATAATTAACTCCGTTGAGTATGACTTCCCGGCCGTCTTGAACAAAGCGCTTGCCGTCGACCTTGACCGGCGTCAGGAACTGCACGGCGCCCGTGTCCGCGCGTGCGAACGCTGCCGGACTGCAAAGCAGTCCGGCGCATGCCGTGGCGCACACGATCGCCGCAAAATTCCTGATGGCTTTGAGCATGGCCGGTGAAAGCTTAGCGGAAGACCGAGAGCGGCGCGGCAATCGGGGAGATCAGGGCCGGCTGGCCTTTTCCTCCCCAGCGCGCCAGGATTGAGGAAAACACCTTCGCTGCATCCGCGATGATCCCGGTTTGCTCGATCCTGCTCTTCATCGCAATGATCCTTTCCGCGTAATGGTCGGCGCGGAACGTCGCCGCTGCGTAGCCCCTTGCGCGTTCGCCCAGGGCGATGCGCGCGGCGGGGGCATCCACGAGCTGTTCGAGGGCTGATCGCAGCGCTGCGATCTCTTCCTGCGGCGCTATCTTGATCACGCAGTCGTCCGGAAGGTCGCGATAGAACCCCGTATCCGTCACGATGGCGGGTTTGCCATACAGCATTGCCTCGATGGTTGACGCTGACGCCGCTTCCAGGGCCGGCCAGCGCAGGCAGCACATGAGGTCCGCTGCGTGAATTTCGGCGGCGAGCGTCTTCCCGTCCACTTCGCCAGTGATGGCTACGCGGACGCCGAGGGCACTTGCCTGGGTTTTCAGGGTCCGGGTCATTTCGGGCGAAATGGAACCCACGATGCGGAAGTTCACGCGCTCGCGCAATCGCTCACTCGAACCAATGGCCTCGATTACGCTGGCATGGCGTTTGTTCGGGTTGACGTGCCCAATGGTCAGAATCGACATGGACGTCTTGTCCGCCGCAGGCCGCTGTGCGTTTTCGGGCGCCGCTTCGAGGAAGGGCGCGTCGTAGGGCAGCGGCACAACTTCAACCGGGCCGTGACATGCAGCGGCGATACGGCTCACCGCCCAAGTGGAATGGACAATGACGCCAGTCGCCATTGCCGCAATCCATTCTGTCATCGGCGCGACTTCGCTCGCATAGTTGATAAAGGAAGACGAATCGGCATGGTCAAAAAAACGATGGGCAACGGTTTCGTCGTAAAGCCTAGTCAATAATTGCTTGGCGCGCGGGCGTCCCATGAGTTCGGCGCAGGACCAGAAGAGGTGACCGAGAAAATTGTCGTGTAGAGAAACGAGCCCGGGGAGCTCGGGCATCCACTCCATGCATCCGCGGTGATAGCTAAAGTTATCGCCGACTTGATAGATCACTAGATTGCTGGTTAGCGCTTTGGCGCGAATGCGATCAGGCTGGTTCCAGTCGATAAGCTCGACCCCGAAGTCGTGGACGGGATGATCGAACAAAGCCGGATCCTCCGATCGCACGACCGCGATGGCATGACCTTGCCGCTGCAATTCCGCAACGACGAGGGCTGATACGCGACCAATTGCAGAAGGTGTAAGACAAGGGGTGAAGAACAGGATATTCATCCGAGCAACCTCTCAATCGTGGCAGGCCAGGTGATTTCCATGTCCAGCCACAGCTTGCGGGCGGCCAAGCCCATCGCTTCAATATTCGCGGCACCGCTGCAAGCCGCCTCCAGCGCCGTTGCGAGGGAATCGGCACTGGGTTCGCAGACCCACCCGGTTTCCCGATCATGCACCAGTCCCAGGACCCCGCCGCTGTCGTTGGTGGTCAGAATGGGCTTGCCCGCAGTGGCCGCTTCCATGGCGACGTAGCCCAGCGAATCTTCGTCATAGGGCAGATAGGCGCACGCGCTGGCTTCATTTACGTAGCGGGCCAGTTCGCTTCGGTCGAGGAAGCGGAGCGCAAGGTGTACCCGATCCTGCAGGCCAAGCTCCTCGACGAGGCGGTGCAGTCGCTGCGCGTCGGCGGGAGTATCTGGCGGTCCGGCTACCACGAGGCGCACCGGATGCTTGGTTCGGGCCAGGGCCTCTATAAGGAGGTGCTGGCGTTTCATGCCGTTGACACGGCCTCCGGCAAACACGTAACCCTGCGGTTGCCCGCCGGTAAACAAGTCCGCGTCATTCAGGGGGGGGAGCAAGACTTCCGCGTCGAAACCGTTGTAGTGCTTGAGGCGCTGTTGCGTGACGCCGGAATTCGTGAAGATTCGCCGAGTTTCGGCAAAGCACTCGTTATCGGCATTGCGGATGAGTGTGCGCAGTTCGTCGCCGGCAACGTCCCGTCCGATGTTTGACTGCCCGGCGTCAAAGAGGTCGTAGGCTTGCCGATACTGGTGAAGGAGCCAGAGCGTCTTGTGCGGATGGCGGATCAGGTAGGCCGGAAACTTGAGCGCGATCACGCGATCGACATTCCACAATTCGAACGCGCGCACCATCAGCATCTGCGCCGGAATTCCGTTCGCGGGTTCCCACTGGAAGGGAATGCGCATGACCTCTGCGTCGTGGCCGGCGATGATCAGGTTCTTCTCGAGATGGGCCGCAAGCTCCTCGGCGCCGCCCCATACGAAGGGGGCCATGTTGTTAACGATCAGTACCTTCATGCCAGAAGCCTTTCCAGGACGTGTTGCCAGGAGATGTCGAGATCCTTGATCCGCTGCGCGGCGTTTGCGCCCATTTGGCGCGTCTTTTCGCGGTCACGGTAGAGTTCGTCCATGGCCTCAGCCAGCGCCTTGGGGTCGGGATCGCATACTCGGCCGTTGAGCCCATCGACGACGAGTTCCAGCACTCCGCCGGAGTCCGAGGTGGTCAGGATGGGCTTGGCGGCGTGGCTGGCCTCAAGCGAGGGGTAACCATACGAATCCTCGTCGAGCGGTAGATAGGCGGCCGCCAGGCAGTGAGCGAGGATTTCGGACTTTTCCTCTTCGGTGATCCACCGATGATCGAATATCACCCGGTCTCGAAGCTTGCGGGACGCCGCGGTGCTTTGCAGTTCCTTGGCATAAGCTTCGCCAGCGCTGGCACCACAGAGGCGAAGCCGAACCGGCGTCCGCGTATACCGCATCGCCTCGAGCAACAGATGCTGGCGCTTATGATGCTCGACGCGGCAGATGTAGACGATCTCGTCGTTGTAGTCCGCGCAATGGAAGCGCTCTGGCCGGAAAATCGGCGGGTACAGTACCTCGCTGTCAATCCGGTTGTAGCGTTGAAGGCGCTCGGACACGACCCGGGAGTTGGTGAAGACGTGCTTGGCTTCGCGAATTGCCTCGGTGTCTGCACGGTGCAGGATATCCCGCAGGTTGCGGTGCCGGTCGTCCTCCGGGAAGCCCCGGTAGGGGCTGTCCCACAGGTCGTAAAAGACGCGGACATGGTGGATGAACCACAGGATCTTGTGCGGATGCGGGATGGCGTGAGCGGGTGGGCGAAAGCAGATTACTCGGTCGGCGGTAGACGCCAGATCGATCCAGCGATAGGCGGCCATCTGCGGCAGGATCAAGTCGGGGACGTCGATCTGTGGCAAATAGATGCGCTCGACCTGATGGCCGATAGCCACCAGTTCCTCCTGTAGCCACTCGACGATGTTGCGTGCACCGCCGCGAATAAATGGCACGAACGACGAACAGAGAGCAATCTTCATGATGCCGCCAAGGCCACCTTGAGCGCTTCGGCAATGCGCTGCACGTCATCGCGTGACAGCAACTGGTGTGTCGGCAGATTGATGCCGCGATGCGACCAGAGATCGGCAACCGGGAAGGAACTCGGCTGCTGGTAGGGCGGCAGCACGTGCATCGGGTAGAACACGGGCCGGGTTTCAATGCCCTGCTCATCGAGTGCCCGCATGATGGCATTGCGTCGCTCTTCGCCTCCCGTGCGCAGGAAAACCGTGTACATCCAGAAGACGTGGTGTGCCCAGGGCGCCGTAGCGGGGAGCACAATATCGGTTGCCAGTGGAGCCAGAGCTTCGTTGTACCAGCCCGCCAAGCGCTGACGCTCTGCCAGCGCCTGGTCGATGTTTTCCATTTGCGCCAACCCGATCGCGGCCTGGATGTTGGTCATCCGGTAGTTGTAGCCGACTTCGGGGAACCAGTAGCGCCGCTTGGGATCCATCCCCTGTCCGCGCAGCAGGCGGAGATGCGCAGCCAGATCGTCGTCATTGGTGGTGACCATGCCCCCTTCGCCGGTGGTGACGATCTTGTTTCCGAAGAAGCTAAAGGTCGCGCAATCGCCAAAGGTGCCGACCTTTTTTCCTTGATACTCGGCGCCATGGGCTTCGGCTGCGTCCTCGAGGACGAACAGGTTGTGGCGGCGGGCAAAGGCCATGATCGGCTCCATCTCGGCAGGATGCCCATAGAGATGGACCGGGATGATGCCTTTTGTCTTCGGCGTGAGGCGACGCTCGAGTTCCGCCGGATCGATATTCATCGTGTCCGGGCAGACGTCCAGCAGTACGGGTTCGGCCCCGCAATAACGCACGGCATTGGCGGTCGCGATATAGGTGACGGTCGGAATGAGGACCTCGTCGCCGGGCTTAAGTCCGAGGGCGACCAGGGCGAGGTGCAGGGCCGTCGTTCCATTGTTGGTCGCGATGGCGTGGCGCACCCCGCAGAAACGTGCAAAGGTCTCCTCGAAGGCCGTGATGTACTTGCCGGCGGAAGAAATCCAGGTGCTGTCCATGCAATCCAGGACGTATTCGCGTTCCTTTCCGCCAAACTTGGGTTCTGCAACCGAAATTCTCTTCATTTGCTAGGATTCTCCTTGTAAACGGGTTTGGCCGGATGCCCCAAGGCCATGATCGATGAGGGGATATCGCGTACAACGACGCTGCCGGCTCCGATGGTGGAGCCGGTTCCAATGGTGATGCCCGGAATCACTACGGTACCGGCGCCCAGAAAGGCACGCGGGCCGACCTCCACATTCCCGGCGAGGGCGCACTGAGGTGCGATGTGGGCGCAGGTTCCGATATGACAATCGTGGTCGACGGTCGCACCGGTATTGATGATGGCGAGATCATCGATGCGGGCTTCCGCGTTGATGACCGCGCCGCCCATGATGGCAATGCCATTGCCAAGCGTGGCGGAGGGGGAAACGATTGCGAACGGACTGATGGCGCTGACCAGTTTGAAGCCGATCTCGCGAGCCTGTCCGGCGACGCGCTCGCGCAGGTGGTTTGCGCCGATTGCGGGGAAGACAGACCGCCACCCATTGGCGAATAGCTCGTGCAGGTGATGGTCGCCGGAAAGAACTTCGATGCCGAGGCATCGGTCCGGGCTGCCCGGCCCAGCGACGCAATAGTCCACGACATGGCCGCCGGCGACGAGCAGTTCGATGACGACCTTGGCGTGGCCGCCGGCTCCAATAACGATGACCCCGCGGCTCATGACGGTAGCGCCCCCTTATTCCACAGTGGTGAATCAGGCCGGGCGAAAAAGAGATTTATCGAGGCCACAGCGTCGAGGGCCGCAGGCGTAGTCTCCCGCAACTCACCTGCGTTGCCATGAATCGTCCGGTAGGTGAAGCCATGTCGCGTGAACTCGGCCAACCAGTCCGCCGTATTGATGCCGGTACGCCGCAAATGGGAAATGCCGAATTCGGCAATGATTCCAACGTCCGGGCTCCGGTCGAGGACGCCCGCCGCGCCCCTCAGGACTTCGAGTTCCGCGCCTTCGGCGTCGATCTTGATCAGCGTTGCCTGAATGTCTCCCGCGAGTAAGGCGTCCAAAGTGACTGTATGCACCGTGACCGTCGAGTTGTCGGCAGCGTCGCGTTCGTCGAGCGGGAACAGGGAATGATGTCCACTCGTTACCCCGAGATGCAGGGCTCTCTCGCTGTTTGTTTCGGCGGCGGCAACAGGATGAACCTGAACCAGATGTGCGACTCCATTCATCCAGCATGTCTTGGAGAGCAGGCGGGCCGTCTGGGGATGAGGTTCGATGGCGATAATCCTTCCCTTGTTTTGCAGGGCACGTGCTGCAGCGAGGGTGTGGATGCCAACGTTGGCGCCGACGTCTACGAACGTGTCTCCGGGACCCAGCAGTCGCTGGATGAGTTGGCGGGTGCCAGGTTCCGGATCGGCCGATTCGAGCAGCATTGCAATGAGCGCGTGGTCGTGATCGGCGCACAACAGGTAACCCATCGCCGTACGTACCAGAACCGAATCGGGACCGCAGGGCACAGCCAACCGGCGGGCTGCGGTCATTGCATAGAGTTCAGTTCTGCTCAGCAGGGGGTGCAGCCGGTCTGCCGTTGCGCGCGCAAAGTCGGCCGCGGTTGGCTGCATCGACTGAATCGTTGAAAGCGATTCAGCGAATCTGGCGTCGATCCCGCTCCCGAGCCGCTCAAGGGTTGTGGCGAGTTCGGCGGACGAAGACTGCATCCGCTGCGTGACTTCCTCGTGGGCGCCGAGCGTCGTTGTTTCCATGCGCGAAAGCTGGGAAAGGATCTCCGATTCGGTTTCGCGCGCGGTGGCGATCATTTGAGCCGCGGTAGCGTTCAGGTGGTTTTCGGCCGCCGACGTGTGACCCGCGATGCGAGCGCCGGTCTCGGCAATATCGGCCGAGAGACGCGTGGCCATCGCGATTTGTGCCGCCAGGGTGTCGGCCTTGAGATCCTGCAATCTGGAAAGAACCGCGGACTCGGTTCGCTGTGCGGCCGCGATGACTTGCTCGACTTTGGCATCCAGGCATCGTTCGGAGGACGCTGCATGATCTGCGATCAGGTTCGCCGTTTCGGCCATCCCGGTCGTGAGGCGTGTCGCCACAGTGTCCTGCATGGCAAGTGTCACGTCGCACGCCGACTTGATCTTTGCGGAAATCGCCGATTCAGCATCGTGCAGTGCCGATATCAGCTTGGCGGTTTCGCCCTCCAGACGATGGCTCGCGGTCGCGCTCTGTTCCAGTACCCGCTCAGTCGCATGGGCAACACGCTGCAAGAGCAAATCCGCAAGATCCGTCTCTTTCGTGTGGTTGGCGACCATCCGGTTCAGAAGCTGTGCGCGGCTTTCGTCCAGGTCCTTCCGGACTGCCATGCCGAGTTGAGCCGTTTCCCTGGAGAGGGCTGAAGTCAGTCCAAGAATGTGTCGATCGAGCTGCTTCTGCAATTCATACTGCGCGCGCGCGATCGCTGTGAATCGCGCTAGCAGTGGGGTCTTGACTTCCGTTGCAAGCGCAGAAAGTGACGCGAGCAGCGCCGAGTGCTGGGCATCCAGACGTTGATGGATCGTCTTCTGGGCCAGCAGCAGATGGCTTGAATTAAGGACGTCGATCCGCTTCAGCAGCTCTCCGATTCGTCTAGTGCTATCGACTTCAATTGACGCCGGAATTGAGACGCCAAGCTCCGAACATTCCCTTGCAATGAGTGACTTCAGTTCATCCGCGTGCTGATGAATCTCGGTCCCGATCTTGTCTTGCATACGTGCCGCCGTTGCCAATTCCGTCAGCAGGGGCATTCGGATGCCTTCGGCCAGGACGGGAAGCAAATCAAGCAATGAACCGTGGTGTGCGATCTGGCGGTCGCCAATTTCCTTGCCTGTGACGCAAACATCCCTTTGCACTGAGTCGAGCCGGTGCGAAATCTCTGCTGCCTGGGTTGTATGGGCATCAAGGCGAGTCAGCACGGTACTCAGGACATGCTGCTGAAGGTCAATCTTTGACTGGACCGACGCGAGTTCAGATTGCTGCTGCATCTGCAATTGCTGAATCCGGGCTCCCGCGGTGCGGGCGTAGTCGAGAGATTTCGCCGCGGTTGCAGGCAATGACAAGATGTCGACAATCTGGCGGATGACCGGAGCGCGCCGGACGCGCTTCAGGGTTGCCAAAGTCTGCAGGCCGGCCACGCGCGCGCCTGCGCGCTTGCCTTCCGGTGAAAGCTTCAGGTCAATGAGGACATCATGCCTTGAGTGGCCATCACTTAGCATCGCGAGGTAGTGCGACGCCCCATGTTCGTCGGGTGCGCGCCCCAGCGTTGCATGATATGCCTTCTGGACGAACGATTCGTCATTCCCCGCCAGAAAGTCACGCAAATGAAGCTTCCGAGCGGCGCACAGTAAATCGGCAAACCACGCGATTCCGGGAACTGAGCGTGCTTTCAGTGTCAGATAGGCTATTCGCAGTCTTGCGCAAATCCGCCGGTTCTTCGGGGTGTTTTCACCGGCTGCGATCTGCCAAAGGATCTGAATGCGCGGAATCCCGTCACGCAAGCGTGATGAATAGTAGTGAAGGCCCGAGGGATCCGCTTCCCGCAGGAGGATTGTGCGGTACGCCTCGTGAAGGAATGGCTCGTCGGGAAGCGCCAATAGACGATTCAGGTCCGGAAGCGGCGAGTTGTCCGGCAGGGGTGACGGCGTGGACTTGCCGTGGACAGCCGAGGAGACCGGATCGATGTTTGCACGATCCAGCTGCGCTTGTCGGCGAAGCATGTCACCCATGCTCGGAGCGCTCACCGCATCTTTGGTGTTCGCGGTGCTGGACTGAGCTTGTGTACCAAGATCGATTGCGGGTAGTGCCTCGATCGTGAGTGGGCTCGCTGCGTCCGGAGCCGATTCAGCGGAAGGCAGTGCGTCGGCACCTGGTGTCGTGACGCCCGATTCCGGGGAGGGGGTTTGGCTGGGAGGTTCAGACTCAAACCCCAGCCTTGATTGCGCAGCCTGTCTGCGGATCAAGTCTCCCATGCTTGGAGCCCTGGCTCCACATTGCGTATTAAGGGTCCCCGTCTGACCGCCTGCGGCACGATCGCGGGGGGGCTGGATGGCAAGAGGTCCAACAGACTCTTGGACGGGCGTGTTGGAAGGACGCTCGCCAGTGCACGGGGTGTCGGCGCACGATTCCTGGGGCTGAGTTTCAGATGGCATACCCGTCACGCCGTCTGGTGGGGCTTGAGGCGCAGCCTGTTCCGGTCCGAGCGGAGCAGATTGTGGCGAGGCAGGAGGCATGGCAGCAGAAAAGTCGACCTTCACTTGCTTGCGAATCAGGTCGCCCATGCATGGAGCCGCAACTGCCCGCTGACCCGTCAACGCGTCCCCCGGAACACGCGTGACAAGGGCGGGGATACCAGCCTCATCGTCAAAGACGGGAGGTTCATCCATGACGAGTGCATCGATGGCCTCGGGCTGAGATTCATTGGTCGGCGCCAGGTCGGGCCATGAATCGCAGGTGTGTGATCGCGCACGCCGGAGCTCAAGTGGGTCTTCTGACCCGGTATCAGCTTCAGCCATCGCGACAGGCTGCGGTTCGCAATCGACTGAGGAGGATGCGCCGCAAAGCTGATACAAGCCTTGGAGTTGGCCTTGCGTACACCTGTCGTCGATGCTTGCTTCAGAGCCTGAAGCGGGCACATGGGCGGGTACCCCGCCGTTTGGTGACTCATCGTGGGGCAGGAGCCCCGTGGGCGCTTCTTGATCAGCGAGTAGAGCCTTGCTGTCTGTGTCCGGTGAGCCGAGGGGGGCTGCCCGCCCTGATCCCGGGCTTTGCGTGAGCCTTGCGCGGCGCAAGTCTTCCTTGCGCCGGGTATCAAGCTTGGATTTGCGAGATTTTGTCATATTGGTCAAAACGGATTCCGGGCGGGACAGACATCAGACGACGGAGTACCGGTCGTGCAGATTTGCCAAAGAAACTGGTCCAATTGGGCGACAGCTTCATCCCACGAAAAGACTCTGGCTTCATGGGAGCGGTCTGTTGCCGCGAGCATAGACAAAATTCGCGTACCCAAAGAATCCGGGCTGTCGCTTTCAAAATAGTCAATTTGGCTTCCGCCGATTTCACGGAATACCGGAATGCCTCTCGCGAGCACAGGTTTTCCCGCAGCCATTGCTTCAGCGATTGGCAGGCCCAGCCCTTCGGCCTTGGACGCAGCCATTACCAGATGGGCTACCTCATATAGCAGTGCTAGCCACTGATCGCTGGCATCGTCAAACCAAAACAGGCGTCTGTCTAGTAGGGGGTGCGAGCGCAATCGATCCTGAATGCCATCCGTCTTCCAACCCGGTTTGCCGACGATGATGAGATTAACTTCATGGCCACGATCCCAGAGGTCGTCGAACGCGGCCAAGGCCTCGTTGTAACCTTTCCGGGGTTCTATCGTGCCCACCATCAACACGGATGGGGTACGTGCAAGCTTTTCCAACAGCAATGAGCTGTCAGCGGGCAGCCCTTGGGATGGCGCGCTTTGGTCAATGGCACCGGCCAGATGAATGGCGGACACGGGAATTGAGGCTGTCTGAATGCCCTGATTGGATATCCATTCCTGCAGGTCCCGCTTGACCGAATGCGAAATCGTGATGAAACCGTCAGCCAACTTGGTGCTGGCACGGAGCCATCTCCGGTAATTCCGAACGGTCTTGTCGTTGAACCAATTCGGGTGCTGTTCCGGAAGAAGATCGTAGGCTAGCGACACGATCTTCATGCCCTCCGATCTGTAGCGGGAAAGCAAGGAAAAATGCCGGGGCAGCAGGTGCGCTGCCAGATCGAGTCCGAAGAACACGTCGCCCGCAGCTGGCGTCATGATCGTGTCGTTGGAGGACGTGGTGATCCGATCGAGATGAATGTTCCAGTTTGCAATGCGATAGCCATGTTTCCGCGTGGCGTAAACAAGATGCATTGAACCAAACGAGTGATTCCGCCGCAGTGCGTTGATTACACCCCGCACAATTCTCTGGATTCCTGTCCGGGCATCGTGGGAGGCGAGAACCGAGACGTCCACGAATAATCGTGGGGCATGTTGTGGACGGCGGTGAGCGAGGTGCCGGCGTGCGATGAGCGCTCGTCCGAAGGCGGTCGTGCTGTATCGTGCGATACTCGCCGCAATGCGGTGCCGCAGACGCCTCATTGGAACGACCCAGCATTGTAAAAGGACAGCGCGTCGGTCAGGTTATCGAAGGACGACAGCTTTCCTCCCCCGAGGACTGCGGCATTCCTGCAATGGCTCTGAATGAATTCCGGATGGTGAGAAACGATGATCATCGCTCGGTCGTTCCGCTTCTCGAACAGTTCCCGCTGGCATTTCTCATGGAACCGGCTATCCCCCACTGCAATGATTTCGTCGATGAGGTAGCAGTCGAACTCAATAGCCATCGAGATCGCGAAGGCTAGACGCGCACGCATTCCAGAAGAATAGGTCTTGACTGGCTCTCTGAGATAGCGGCCAAGTTCTGAAAACTCCTCGACATAGCTGACGCGAGGGCGAAAGTCGACTCCGTAGACGCGACAGATGAACCGCAAATTGTCCAGGCCGGTGAGCGACCCCTGGAACGCCCCGCCGAAGGCGAGCGGCCAGGAAATGCTCATGCCCCGGTGAATATGCCCTGCGGTCGGTCGCTCCGCGCCGCTGATCAAACGGATCAGGGTTGATTTTCCTGCGCCATTGCGACCAAGCACTCCAACCTTGTCACCCGGCTGGATGGTCAAGTTGATGCCATCAAGCACCGTAACGAGCCCGCTTCGCGTGGGATACCGCTTGGTAAGATTCGAAATCGTGATCATTCGGGCGTAACTTGTTTGCTTGCGACGCGTTCCTGTGCAAGCCCGAAAAACGTCAGCAAGAGGCTGATGAACGCCATATAAGCCATGTCGTAGTGTGTTGGGACGACCGAGCCGAAATAGCCGTCGCGGAGAATTTCTACGCCATGCACCATCGGAAACCAGACAATCGCTTTTTGCGCTGAAGTCGGTAACCACTCCACCATGAATGCGGCGCCAGAGAGAGGGAACAGGAGATAGGATGCCGGGTGCCAAAGCTTCTCAATAAGCTCAGATCTGCTTGAGAGGCTGCCCAGGGATAATGCAAGTGCCATTCCGAACCACGCCAGCATGAACCAGCCGAAGAGGACCTTGAAAATATCCTGTGGAAGCTGCATCCAGCCAAGGGAAATGAACAGAAGGCTCAGAAGCGTGAAGGAAATGGTTGCTCCGGCCGCTTCCAGTATCAGGCGCGCCGCAAAAATATCGATGACCTTTACGTTACGGTGGTACATGAGGGCGAGATTGGGTTCGATCGCCTGGACACACCGTGCGGGCATGTTTCGCCAGAGAAGTACTGACGAATATCCCGTTACGCCAAAGGCAACGATCGGGATCGGCGATTCACTATGCAAACCCGCGAGCGACCACAAGGCTGTTACGCCCAAGGTAAACATCATCGGTTCCACGAAGAGCCACATGAAACCAATGTTGTGACGCCCATAGCGAGTCAGCACCTCTCGCATGAGAAGCGCGCCAATGACCTGAGACTGAATGCGCAGGCTTCTGGATAGAGTCGGGTGGGTCATGCCATCAATCCACATGCTCCCGGATTCCGGCCAGCAGCATTGTCATGATTCCAAAAAGGATCAGTCCAAGAACAAAAGTGGCAGCAATGCCACGGACCCTACGTGGCTCTACGGGAGCGTCAGGTACGCTCGGTTGTACGATGCGCTCTAGATACAATTGCTTGCGCTGCGCCTCATTGCGCGCCATTTCGAGCGTTGACATTGCGCTGGCGAGCATCTTTTCGGCGAATTCCTTTTCAAGAACAAATCTCTGGAATTCGGCGGTTTTGCCTGCGAGAGATTTGTCGCTGCCTGTGACGCGATCGGTTTCGGACTTGATTTCCTGTTCCAGCAGCGTGACGCGTTGGCGCAGGATAGGAAGTTGGGGGTTGGCCTTGGCGACTTTTTCGAGCTGCATGACCATGGCCCGTGTAGTGAGCAGTTCGTCCTGCATCTTGGCGATCTGCTGCAGCGGGATGGCGGACTGCTTCTCGGGGTCGATTACGCCCTTGTCGTTGCGGTATTTCGCCAGCGCCAGTCCCGCCGCCTTCGCCTTTTTCTCCGCCTGGGCGACTTCATCGGCAGCAAAGCGGATCATGTCTTGCCGCCCGCGTTCGTTGAGTTTGTTGACGAGCGCTTCGGCCATTTCGACCAGGCGCAGATTCATTGCGTGAGCCTCGTCCGCCGAAAAGGCACGTGTGGTCAGGGTCGTAATCGATGATGCCGAATCGATCTGTACTCCGATCTTCTTCTGGTAGTACTGATGGAAAGCTTCAAAGCTATTGTCCCAGTCGATTGCGGCGAAGCGGCTGAAGGCGTCGACCTTGTTGGAGGAGAAGGATTCCCTAACCTTCAGTTCGCTGTCGAGCGCCTTGAGAGCGTCGCGGGACAGGATATAGTCCTGGACCGCATACGAATCGTCTTGCGCGCGCGAAAAGCCGGCACCCTTCAGGATCAGGCCGAGTGGCGAGGAGGTTTGTCGCTCGGGGCTTCGAACGACGAAGCGGGATTCGGCGATGTAGACGTCCGAGGCGATGAGGCCGAAGTAGAGGATCGCGATTACAGTCGGGATGACGGTCGTAAGCAGGAACAGCTTATTCCCGAGGAGGTTGCGCAGGCCGGCCGGCATCAGGCCGGAGCGTTTGCTTGAGGTATCGGTCATCAGGTTCGTTGTCTATTGCGGTGTGGCATGCCATGAGCCCGCGCCAGCATGGGAACGGCGCGGGCGGTTGTGCGGCTGGATTTCAGCAGCGGCCGTAATTGTCCTCGAATCGGACGATGTCGTCTTCGCCCAGATATTCGCCGCTCTGCACTTCGATCATGACGAGGTCGAGCACGCCCGGGTTGCTGACGCGGTGGCGGTGGCCGGCCGGGATGTAGGTCGATTCGTTGGCGGCGACGAGGACTTCGCGTTCGCCGTTGACGACTTTCGCCATGCCGCTGACGACGATCCAGTGTTCGCTGCGGTGGTGGTGCATCTGCAGGGAGAGGCAGGCGCCCGGCTTCACGACGATGCGCTTGATCTTGTAGCGGCTGCCTTCCTCAAGGACCGTGTAGGTGCCCCAGGGGCGGTGCACGGTGCGGTGCAGCTTGTGGGCATCATGACCGGCGGCCTTGAGTTCGGCGTAAAGGTGCTTCACGTCCTGCGCGCGATCCTTGGCGGCGACGAGCAGCGCGTCGGGGGTGTCGACGATGATCAGGTCGCGGACGCCGACCGCGCCGACGAGGCGCTCGTCCGTGCGGATGGAGCAGTTGCTGACGTCGTGGAGCAGGGCTTCGCCGTCGACGCGGTTGCCCTGTTCGTCAGCGGCGGTGAGGTCGCCGAGGGCAGACCACGAGCCGATGTCGCTCCAGCCGATGTCGCACGGAACGACGGCCACACGCTGCGACTTTTCCATGACCGCGTAGTCGATCGAATCTTCCGGGACGGCTGCGAAGCTGTCCGGGTCGAGTTCGCACTGGCTGAAGCCCTTGCCTTCGGCGGTGCGTGACTGGGCGAGGCATTTGCGCACGGCGGCGAGGATGGCCGGGCAATGCTGCTCCATTTCCTCGAGGATGGTGCGTGCGGTGAAGCAGAACATGCCCGAGTTCCAGTAGAAGCGGCCGGAGTCGAGATAGGACTGGGCGGTGGCCGCGTCGGGCTTCTCGACGAAGCGCAGCACCGTGTTGCCTTCGGCCTCGATGTAGCCGTAGCCGGTTTCCGGGGCATCGGGTTGGATGCCGAAGGTGACGAGCTTGCCTTCGAGGGCGAGGCCGACGGCGCGTTGCACCGCTGCGGCAAAGGCCTTCTGGTCGGAGATCAGGTGGTCGGCGGCGAGGACCAGCAGGGCAGCGTCGGGGTCGCGTTCGGCCAGATGCAGCGCAGCGGCGGCGACGGCGGCGGCGGTGTTGCGGCCGAAGGGTTCGAGCAGGAAGGAGGTCGGAAGCTTGCCCGCGTTGATCTTGCGGAATTCGTCTTCCGTCTTGAAGAAGAATTCGCGGTTTGTGACCGTCACGATCTGGGACACGCCGGTGAGGCCGGCGCCGCGCAGGAAGGCCTTCTGCAGCAGGCTCTGGCCGTCGCCGAGGCGGATGAAGGGTTTTGGATGGCTTTCACGCGAGACTGGCCACAGCCGCGAACCTGCACCACCACACAGAATGACGGGGATCACTGACATTACGTTTTCCATTTTCCCGATGCGTTAAAGAAGTGTTGCCAGTGCGTCGACAGCGGCGCTGATTTGCTCTTCGCTGTGCATGCAACTGACAAAGAACCTGAGGCGTGCGGCCCGTTCTTCGACCGCGGGGTGAATGATCGGCTGTACGTTGATGCCGTGTGCGAACAGTTGCTGCGCGGTGCGCGTGGCTTTCAGCGAGCTGCCGATGATGGCCGGGATGACGGCGTAGCCCTGCGACAGGCCGGTGTCGATGCCCTTCTTGCGGGCGAGTTCGAGGAAGCGGCCGGCGCGTTCGCGCAGGCGATGCGTGCGTTCGGGCTCGTGGCGGATGATGCTCAGGGCTTCGAGTGCCGCCGCGGCGAGCGGGGGTGACATGCCCACGCTGTAGACGAAGCCGGGGGCCGCGTATTTGAGGTGCTCGACCAGCGCGCGTTCGCCGGCGATGTAGCCGCCGCAGCCGGCGAGCGACTTGCTGAGCGTTCCCATCCAGATGTCGACCGCCTTCCCCGGGAGGCTGTAGTGTTCGCGGATGCCCATGCCGCGATCGCCGAGGACGCCGAAAGAGTGGGCTTCGTCGACCATCAGGAAGGCTTTGTGGCGCTGCTTGACGTCGACGAAGCGCGGCAGGTCGGGAATGTCACCGTCCATGCTGTAAAGGCCTTCGATGACGATCAGCACGCGCTCGAACTGTCCGCGGATGTCGCTGAGGATCGCGTCGAGGGCGTCGGCATCGTTGTGCGGGAACGCACGCCGCGTTGCGCCGGACAGTTGGATGCCTTCGATCACGCTGTTGTGGATCAGGCTGTCGTGGATGACGAGATCCTTGGCTCCGAAGAGGTAGCCGATCGTCGTGACGTTCGTGGCATGTCCGCTGACGAAAACGACGCAGTCCTCGACGCCGTAGCTGTCGGCCAGCGCTTCTTCGAGTTCGCGCTGTACCGGCCGTTCGCCCGCGACGAGCCGGCTCGCCGACGCCGAGGTGCCGTAGCGCTCGATGGCGTCCTTGGCGGCCTTGTTGACGCGCGGATGGCTGGAGAGGCCGAGGTAGTTGTAGCTCGAGAAATTGACGAAGCTTCGGCCGTCGATTTGCGTGGTCGCCCCGGCAGCTCCTTCGTGCGTCTTGAAGAAGGGGTTTTCGATGCCGAAACGCCGCGCCGCGGCTTGCGGAACGAGGAGCTTTTCGTAGCCGGGGAAACGATCGAAACGATAAAAGCTCTCGGGGATTTCCGGATAGCTGGCGGCCGCTGCGCGCAAGCCTTCAGGGGCCGACGCCTGGGTATTCTTGCGGCCCAGGAAGCGCTTCACCAGTTCTTCGCGCGCTTGCCCGACGAGGCCGAAATTCTGCTTGCCCATTGAATCAAAGCTCCTTTCTGACGTCGGCAATGGTCTGCGCGACCTGTTCTGCGGAGAAGGAGTCGCCGTGCTGCGCCGCCATGCCGGTCACCAGATCGGTGAGCGCATCGCCCCTTTCTGGTGCATCCGCGCCGCTTCCGAGAACCCGTTCGACGATGCGTGAGGCGACGCGATCGATCGTGGGGCCTTCGTTGAGCAGCATCGCGGGGAGCTGGACGCCGAAGCGTCTTTCCAGTCCGAGGGCCAGCTCGACGGCCATCAGCGAATCCATGCCGAGATCTCGCAAGGACTGTGCCGCGTCGATGCGTTCGGGGTTGATCGACAGGATCTGCGCGACTTCCTGCAGGACGAGTCCGCGCACGATCTCGAGGATTTCATCGCCGGATTTCCCGGCGATCAGCGCCTGGAAGTCGCCGCCGTCCGCCCCGAGGTTCTGCTCGCCGGCGAACTCGCGCTGTAGCGGCGCGAAGCGGGGGGTCTGGGCGGAGGGGAGCAGGCGGGCGAGCATGCTCCAGTCGAAGTCCGTAACGGCGATCGTCGCCGCGTCGGTCTGCAGCGCCTGTTCGAGCATCGCCAGTGCCTTGGCGGTGGTGAGCGCTTCGGCGCCGAGCCGGTTGGTGAGGCTTTCTTTCACGGCTTCGTTGCGCGTGAGGTAGCCCGCGTCGGCGATCGGACCCCAGCCGACGCAGGTGGCGGGCAGGCCCATCGCGCGGCGCAGCGTCGCGAGCCCTTCGAGGTAGGTGTTGGCGGCGACGTAGTTGCCTTGGCCGGGATTGCCGATGAAGGTCGTCACCGACGAGTAGAGGATGAAGTGGTCGAGCGGCGTGTCGAGCGTGAGCTCGTGCAGGTTCCATGCGCCGAGCACCTTGGGCGCGAGGACCGTGCGCATGCGCTCGGCGTCGAGGTTCGCCAGCAAGGCGTCGTCGATGACCATGGCGGCATGCAGGACGCCGCGCAGCGGCGGCAGTTCGGCGCGGATGGGGGCGAGCACGGCCTGGACGGAGCTGCGGCTGGCAACGTCGCACGCGAGGATCGTGACGCGCGTGCCGTGCCGCTCGAATTCGGCGGCGATTTCCCCGGCGCCCGGCGTGTCGGCGCCGCGCCGGCCGAGCAGGACGATGCTGCCGGCGCCGCGTTCGGCGAGCCAGCGCGCGGTTTCGAGACCAAAGCCGGTGAGGCCGCCGGTGACGAGGTAGGTGGAGTTCTTCGCGAAGGCCAGGTGCGGCCGGGCGACGGGCGGTGCTTCGACTTCGATGCGGGCATCTTCGAACGTCACGACAACCTTGCCGATCTGCCGCGCCTGCTGCATGTAGCGGAAGGCGTCGACGACGCGTTCGGCCGGGAAGGCGCGGAAGGGCAGCGGCGACAGCGCGCCCTCGCGGAAGAGTTCCATCACTTCGGCGAAGAGGCGCCGGGCAAGCTCGGGGCGGCCGGTCTGCAGCTGGTCGGCATCGATGCCGAAATAGCTGATGTTGTCCTTGAACGGACGCAGGCCGATCGGGGTGTTTTCGAAGAAATCGCGCTTGCCGATTTCGAGGAAGCGGCCGAAGGGCTTGAGGACCTGCAGGTTGCGGCGGATCGCTTCGCCGGCGAGCGAGTTGAGGACGACGTCGACGCCTTCGCCGTTGGTCTGTTCGAGGATCTGATCGGCGAAGGCGAGGCTGCGCGAATCGAAGACGTGGTCGGCGCCGAGCAGGCGCACGAATTCGCGCTTCTCGTTGCTGCCGGCGGTCGCGAAGACTTCGGCGCCGAGGTGGCGGGCGAGCTGCACGGCGGCGATGCCGACGCCGCCGGCGGCGCCGTGGATCAGCACGCGCTCGCCGGGTTCGAGGCTCGCGAGCTGCTTGAGCGCGTAGTACACGGTCAGGAAGACGGTCGGGACCGTGGCGGCGGCTTCGTGCGACCACTCTTCCGGCTTGCGCGTGACCGCGCTCGCTTTGGTGACGACGTGGCTAGCGAAGCAGGCCGGGCCGGAGCCGAGCACGGCGTCGCCGACGGCGAGACCGCTGACGCCCTTGCCGATGCGCGTGATGACGCCGGAGAACTCCAGGCCGAGGCTCGCGCCGGCAAAACCGTTCTCGACGGCTTCGTCCGGAAGCAGGCCCATCAGGTACATGACGTCGCGGAAGTTGAGGCCGGTCGCGAGTGGACGGACTTCGATTTCGCCTTCACCCAGGGGGCGTTCCGGATTGGGTAGCCAGACGAGGTTGCGCAGTTGTCCCGGTACGTGGAAATCCAGGCGGAAGCGCGATTCTCCCGGCGCTTCCCGTGCGGCCTCAGGCGCAGCGGCGCGCTGCATGCGCAGGCCGAAGCGGCCGCGCGGCGTGAGCGCGATTTCGCGCTCGCCGTCGGGATGCAGCAGTTCGTTGACGAGGGCCTCGGCGCCCGCGGTCCCCTGAAGGTCCCGGGAGACGTCGATCAGCGTGCAATTGAGCGCGGGGTGCTCGTTCATGATCACGCGGCCAAGGCCCCACATCGCGGATTGCGCGGGATCGAGTCCGGGGGCCTCGTTGATGTCGTCCACCGGAATGCCGCCCGACGTGAGGACCCACAGTCGCGGCTGGCCGATGCCGGCGCTTTCGACCGCGAGCAGCAGGTTGAGGAGCTCCGCGCAATGGGTGCGTTCGAGGAGGGTGTCGATCGACGCCGCAGCATCAGTCGTTGCGAGGCCGGCGAGGTCGACGACGTGGTGGATGTCGCCGAGCTGGTGGCCGGCCTGGCGCAGCAGATCTTCGGCGGCGGTGCGCGATCCCGGGGGGGCGTTGTCGCCGGCGGCGTTTGCAGACATCACGGCGACGCGCTGCCCGCTGGCATTCAGACGCGCCGAGAGGCTCTCGGCGAGGGCCTGGGATTGTGCAGTAGAGCCGGCGAGCAGCAGCCAGTTGGCCGACGCTACGGCTGCTTCGGCGGGCGCCGTGTCTTCGCGTTTTGCGAGGACCAGGTAGGCTCCGCTCGCGAGGCCTTCGGCCGCCGGCTCCACGAAGCTTTCGATGTCGGTGAAGCCTTGCGCGGACAGGGCGCCGGCCCAAGTCTCCGCGGGCAGCAGTTGCGGGAAGGGCTGGGCGTCGTTGGCGCCTTTGTGCCAGAACGCAGTGTCGATGCCGTTCCAGAAGACGGCGGAGAGGTCGCTGTGACGCTCGGCGACGAGCAGCAGGCCGCTGGGGCTCAGCAGACGCTGGGTCCAGGCGAGCGCGGCTTGGGGATTGGCCGCGCGATGCAGGCTGTGACGCCGGATGACGATGTCGAACTGCGCGGGAAGGCCCTTCTGGTCGACGAAGGCCGTCTCCGCCGGATCGAGCTCGGCGACGTTCACGAACACGTGATCGCGGTATTCGGCGCGCAGGTGATCGCAGACGCGCGGGTCATGATGGGCAAGCACGTAATCGACACGGTCGCTCGGGAACGCATTGGCGAGCTGCAGAGGCAGGTCGCTGGTCTCGGCGGCGATTTCGAGGATGCGCAGCCGTCTCGTGGCGGGCCAGCCGGCCGCCGCCTGTTCGACGACGTGCCGCACCGCAAGCCGGCTGCCGAGGTAGGCGGGATTGTCTTCGTACAGCGTTTCAGCTTGATGACTGTTGCGGAGATCCTGCAGCAGCGCGGTCGCATCGACCTCTCCAGTCAGGATCGCCGCGAGCTGCGGGCCGATTCGGCCGATGAGGACGAGCTCGGGCAGGCTGGTCGGGTAGTCCCGCAACAGGGTGCGCCAGATGTCGGCGGGCGGCGGCAGGTCGCTGTCTGCGAGCCGCCAGCTGCCGCCGTCTTCGACCAGCAGGCCTTCGAGCTGCAGGTTGGACTTGAGCCAGGTGAAGTAGGCGCGGCCCGCCGGTGCCACGGTGTCGGCGTTGGTCAGGGCCTCCTGCAGCCATTCCGCACGGTTCGCGAGCAGATCGCGGAAGGCTTCGTAGGCGAAGGCGATGACCATCGCGTCGCACAGTGGCTGCAGCTCGCGGAAATACGATTGCCGGTCGAGCTGTGCCTCCTGCGCGGTGAACCAGGCGCGCAATTGCCGCGCGACATCCTGCGTGCCGGGCAGCGGTGCGGCGGCAGTCGGACCGGGCGTGGCGAGGAGGTGCGGGACGATCTCCCAGCGCGCCGGCTCGGCTTCGTGGTGCTGCCGTACCGACGCGGCGCGGAAGCGGCAGCCCTCCAGCGTTGCGACCAAACCGCCATCGCGGGCGAAGAGGTCGAAGGCCGCGAGGACCGAACGCGGGCTGCGGCGCAGCAGGCGTACGCGGAAACTGGCGACGGCGGCGCGTCGGAAATGACGCAGGCGACCGACCCGGACCGGAAGGAGCGGCAGGCCGCGGCCGGCTTCGATATCGGCGCGGAAGAAGCCGAGCAGCGACTGGAAGCAGACGTCGAGTGCGCCGGGGTGAAGGATGAATTCGCCCTGGCTGTCGTCGGTGGTGGCCGGCTGGAGGGTCCCTTCGAGGATGTCGCCATGGACGTCGGCGTGGGCCAGCGTGCGGAATTCTCCGCCGTAGTCGAGTCCGAGCAGGCCGGCGAGCCGGTAGTGGGTGGCGCCGTCGAGATGGTCGGTCGCCGCCGAGCGGTTGGCCGGGGAAGGCGCGAGCTCGCCGGCCGGCGTTGCTTCGCGCAAGCGGCCGGCGGCGTTCAAGGTCCATTCGTCGTCGCTGAGCCGCTGGCGGCTTCGGATCTGGAAGCCGCCGTCGCGCGGGTTCAGTTCGATGCGCACGCTGCGTCCGTGATCGCCGTCGAACACGATCGGTGCGAGGATATCGAGCTCTTCGAGGTCGAGCTGGGCGGCGGCGAAGACCTCGGAGGCGGCGGCGAGGGCGAGTTCGACGTAGGCCGCGCCGGGCAGTACGGTGGCGCCGCCGACCTTGTGGTCTGCGAGCCAGGATTGCGTGCGGGGATCGAGCACGTTTTCCCACGCCGCCGGGGCATCCTTCAGACGCCAGCCGAGCAGCGGATGCGTCCGGTGGCGATGGATCAGCCGGTAGCCTTCGGGGGTGTCGGGGCGCCAGTGGCGTTCCCGCTGCCATGGGTAGTTCGGGGCCGGCACGTGGCGGCCGGCGGCAGGGAAGAGGGCGGTCAGATCGGTGCGCCCCGTCAGGTGCAGGCGGAGCGCGAGTTCGTCCAGCCGCTGCAGCGCGTCGTCGTCGCGCCGCAGTGACGGCAGGACGCGTCCCTGCACGTCCTTCGTGGCGAGGCATTCGGTGACGTAGCGTTGCAGGATCGCGTGCGGCCCGATCTCGACGAAGTAGTTGCAGCCGAGGTCGATCAGCGCGCCGATGCCTTCGCCGAAGCGCACCGGCTGGCGGACGTTGTCCCACCAGTAGCGGGCGCCTAGGGAAGTGCCGTCGAGAATCGCGCCGGTCACGGTGGAGACGTACTCGCAGTCGGCGGCGGCGTTCGGTGCAAGGCCGTCGAGCGACGCGACGAGCATCTCCTCGATCGGGTCCATGCAGCGGCTGTGGAAGGCGTAATCGAGGTCGAGCAGGCGGAAGAAGACGTTGCGGCGGCCGAGCGCCGCGCCGAGGTTCTCGAGACTGGCGAGCGGACCCGACAGCGTGACGTTGCCGGGGCTGTTGATGCCGGCGATCTCGATATCCGGTTCGCCGAGCTCGGCGAGCATCTCGCGCATCGCCGCTTCGGACAGGGCCACGGCAGCCATGCGGCCGGTGCCCCGCGTGAGGGCTTGCGCGGCGCTACGGGCACAAATCACGCGGATGGCCTGGTCGAGGTCGAGCGCGCCGCACACCCACGCCGCAGCGACTTCGCCGACGCTGTGGCCGGTGACGGCGAGCGGCCGGATGCCCTGCTCGCGCAGCATGGTCGTGACGGCGACCTGGATCGCGAAAAGGAGCGGCTGCGCGACGGCGGTGTCGTCCAGCCGCGAGGCGGTGGTGTCGGCGCTGAGCTCGGCCAGCAGCGAAAACCCCGTCCGTTCGCGGATCGGGGCTTCGAGCCCGGCGATCAACTCACGGAAGCGCGGCGATTCGGCGAGCAGCTTCTGTCCCATGCCCGCCCACTGCGAGCCGTTGCCCGAGTAGACGAAGGCGATTCCGCCTTCGTTCGGCAGCGCGTCTTCCTGGACCAACCCGGCGGGTGCCTTGCCTTCGGCGAATTCGCGCAGCGCGGTTTGCGCTGCGGCGAGGTCTTGCACCGGTAGCGCCAGGCGCTTGTCGAGGCGCTCGCGGCGGTAGGCCGCAGTGTGGGCGATGTCGTAGTACGCGTCGGTCGGGCCTGCGGCGAGGACGTCCGCGTAGCGGCCCGCGAGTTCTCGCAGGGCACCGGTAGTGCGGGCCGACAGGATGAGCGGCGGCGAGAGCGGCGTCGCCGGGCGCGCCGATTCGGCCTGCACCGTGGCGCCGCGGTATTCCTGCATGAGCACGTGCGCGTTGGCGCCACCGAAACCGAAGGAGTTGACGCCGACGACGAGCGGCCGTGCCTCGTCTGCGTTTCGGCACGGGCGCGGAGCGGTGACGACGTCGAGGTTGAGCCTGGAAAAATCGATCTTCGGATTCGGCGTCGTCAGGTGGATCGACGGCGGCAGCTGGCGGTTCTTGAGAACCATCAGCGCCTTGACGAGTCCGGCCATGCCGGAGGCCGGTTCCAAGTGCCCGAGGTTGGTCTTCACCGAACCGATCGGCAGTGGCTCATTGGCAGGGCGGCTGCGGCCATAGACCTCGCCGATCGCCGCCGTCTCGATGGGGTCGCCGACCGCGGTGCCGGTACCGTGGGCCTCGAGGTAGTCGATCTCGTGCGCGGCAAGCCCCGAGCGGGCGAGCACCGCGCGCATGAGTTCGATCTGGCCGTCGCGGCTGGGAATCGTCAGGCCGGTTTTGCGGCTGCCGTCGGCGTTGACGCCGGTGGCGCAGATCACCCCGTGAATCGTGTCGCCGTCCGCGATCGCCTGTTCCAGCGGCTTGAGCAGGACCACCGCACCGCCTTCCGCGCGGACGTAGCCGTCGCCGGAGGCGTCGAAGGTGTGGCAGCGGCCGCGTGCGGATAGCATCGAAGCCTTGGTGAAGCCGACGAAAGGATAGGGGTGAAGCAGCAAGTTGACGCCGCCGACCAGCGCGGTCGAGGCTTCGCCCGCATGCAGCGCATTGCAGGCGTGATGCAGGGCGACGAGCGAGGACGAGCACGCGGTGTCGACGGCAAGCGACGGGCCGTGCAGGTCGAACACGTAGGACAGCCGGTTCGCGGCGACGCTCAGCGTGTTGCCGGTCATCGTGTGCGCGGTCAGGCTGGGCAGGTCGTCCAGCGCGCCGACGCCGTAGTCGAGCCCCGAAATCCCGACGTAGACGGCGCAGTCCGTGCCCGCGAGACGGGACGGCGGAATGCCGGCGTTTTCCATCGACTCCCAGGCGAGCTCGAGCAGCAGCCGCTGCTGCGGGTCGAGCCACGCCGCTTCGCGCGGGGAAATGCCGAAGAACCCGGCATCGAATTCATCGATCCGGGACAGCACACCGGCGGAGAAGGTGATGCTCCGGCCGCCTTCCGAGCGTTTCGGATGTTCGAGAGCATCGGTGGCCCAGCGCTCCGGGCCGATGCGCCCGACCAGGTCCTTACCCTCGATCAGGGCGGTCCAGAACTCGTCTTCTCTCTGCAGATCGCCGGGGAATCGGAATGCAAAGCCGATAATTGCGACGGACTTGTTTGTGCGTTCGACATTCCCGGGGTTGGCGTTCAATTTGCTGCAACTCGCTGAATTATTAAGTTATCTTAAACATTATCCGTCGGCCCGCGACGATTCGGCAACAAGGAGGGCCCGACGTGGGGGGTGGAATCCGGTAAGGTGTGACGGAAATGTCACAGGGTGGGATATGTGTTTGATGCTGAGTGCATTTCGTGAACCGGGGGCGCTACTATAATCTAACAGTGACGTGTCCGGTGACGCGTTGGCAAAGAGCCGTAATGCGCTTTGTACGAGGGCTGTCCATGCGAGTGCGAATGCTTCTGGCCGCCGTGTGCGGCTTCGTCGCGTTGAGTGTCGGGGCTGCGGGGGGAGGCGGCGCTCTCAACGTTTACAACTGGAACGACTACATCGCCCACGACACGATCGCGAGCTTCGAGAAGGCGACCGGCACCCGCGTGCGCTACGACCTGTACGACAGCAACGCCACGCTGCAGGCGAAGCTGCTGACGGGGGCTAGCGGCTACGATGTTGTCTATCCCAGCGTCGAATACGCGGGGCGGCAGATCCAGGCGGGCATCTTCCAGCCGCTGGACAAGGCGAAGCTGCCGAACCTGCACAACATCGATCCGATCCTGCTCAAGGCGGTCGAGGCGGCCGACCCCGGCAACCGCTTCGTCGTGCCCTACATGTGGTACACGACCGGCGTCGCGATCAACGTCGACAAGGTCACCAAGGCCTTGGGCGGCAAGCTTCCGGACAACGCGTGGGACCTGCTGTTCAAGCCCGAGGTGACGTCGCGCCTGCGCGACTGCGGTATCTCCGTGATGGACGAGGCGAGCGACGTCGTGCCGGCGGCGATGCTTTATGCCGGCAAGGACACGAAGCGCATGGATACGGCTGATATCCGGGCGGCGGTGGAGCGCATCCTGCCGGTGCGAAAGGACATCCGCGTGTTCAACTCGTCGCCGATCGATCTGATGGCGAAGGGCAGCGTGTGCGTGGCGATGATGTTCTCGGGCGACGCGCTGATCGCGGCCCGGCGCGCGGCCGAGTCGCATACCGGGGCGAATGTGCGTTACCTGATCCCCGAGCAGGGGGCGATGATGTCGGTCGATGTGATGGCGATCCCGAAAGACGCGTCCCACGTCGATAACGCCCATGCGTGGATCAACGCGATGATGGATCCGAAGGTGATCGCGGAGATCTCCAACGAGACCTTCTATATCAGCGCCAACCGCGCCGCGCTGCCGCTGATGTCCAAGGAGATCACCGGGAATCCGGCGATCAACGTGCCCGACGACGTCAAGGCCCGCCTGCATCCCAAGCCGGTGCTGACGAAGGAAGTGCAGCGCGAGATGACGCTGGCCTTGAACCGCTTCAAGACGTCAAAATAGCTCATCATGGTCGCTCGGGGCGCGCATCCGGATGGCGGAAGATCGGGACGGGGATTCGGCATACCTGCGCATTGATCGCGTAAGCAAGCGTTTCGACGAGACGCTCGCGGTCGATGACGTGTCCCTCGACATCCGCAAACACGAGATCTTTGCGCTGCTGGGCAGTTCCGGCTGCGGCAAGACGACCTTGCTGCGCATGCTCGCGGGACTCGAGACCCCGGGGACGGGCCGCATCGTGCTCGATGGCCAGGACCTGGCCGAGGTGCCCGCGCATCAGCGGCCGACGAACATGATGTTCCAGTCATACGCCCTCTTTCCCCACATGACCGTGGAGGCCAACGTGGCCTTCGGCCTGCGCCAGGAGCGGCCGCGCTGGTCGCGGGCCGAGGTCGCCGCGCGCGTCGCCGAGATGCTCGATCTCGTGCAGATGCAGCGCTACGCCCGGCGCAAGCCGCACGAGCTCTCCGGCGGGCAGCAGCAGCGCGTGGCACTCGCGCGAAGCCTGGCGAAGCAGCCGAAACTGCTGCTGCTGGACGAACCGCTCGCCGCGCTCGACAAGAAGATCCGCCAGCAGACGCAGCTCGAACTCGTGAGCCTGATCGAGCGGGTCGGCGTGACCTGCATCCTGGTCACTCACGACCAGGAAGAGGCGATGACGATGGCGACGCGCATCGGCGTGATGTCCGAGGGGCGCCTGCTGCAGGTCGGCACGCCCGACGAGATCTACGAGCGCCCGAATTGCCGTTTCACCGCCGAATTCGTCGGCGACACGAACCTCTTTCACGGCCGCGTGACCGATTCGGGGTTCGTGTGCGATGACTCCCCCGAGCCGCTCGCGCTCGCGTCGGGACACGGCACCGTCGGCGAGACGGCCTGGCTCTCGGTGCGGCCAGAACGCATGATGCTGAGCCGCGAGCGGCCGGACGGACGTGCGGGCTGGAATCGCGCGCAGGGCGAGGTCGCGGACATCGCCTACCTCGGCAGCTATTCGGTGTATCACCTGCGTCTGCCGGGCGGGCGGATCGTGCTCGCGAGCGCGCCCTCGCTGCAGTGGGGTGAGGCCTCCGCGCCGACCTGGGGCGATGCCTTGTGGCTCGCATGGCCAGCCGCCGCGGGCGTGGTGCTGCTGCAATGAATCGCCGCTTCTTCCTGCTGCGCGGCCGATTCTGGGTGGGCTGCGTGCCTTGGGCGTGGATGCTGGTGTTCTTCGTGCTGCCTTTCGCGCTGATCGCGAACGTGAGCCTGTCGACGCCGGAACTGTCGGTGCCGCCCTACGTGTCGCCGCTGCATGCCGAGCCGGGCCGCGCGCTGCCGGAATTCCGCCCCGACCTCGCGAGCTATGGTCGCCTAGGCGACGAGCTCCGCGCGCTTCGCGAGGACGGCGGCGAACGGCAGTACCTGCAGGCCTACGGCAACTCGCTGCTGCTCGCAGGCCTCACGACGCTGTGCTGCCTGCTGATCGGTTACCCCTTCGCCTATCACATCGCCCGCTCGCGCGAGCCGACGCGCAACACGCTGTTGATGCTCGTGATGCTGCCGTTCTGGACCTCGTTCCTGCTGCGCGTCTATGCGTGGATGGTGCTGCTCGACAGCAGCGAACTCGGGCTGATCAACCACGCGCTGCTCGCGCTGGGGCTGATCGATGCACCGCTGCAGCTCCTTTACAACAGCGGGGCGGTGCTGGTCGGGATGATCTACAGCTATCTGCCCTTCATGGTGCTGCCGCTCTATGCGAACCTCGTGAAGCTCGACGTGCGCCTGCTGGAGGCGGCGGGCGATCTTGGCGCGCGTCCCTGGACGACCTTCGTGGCGATCACCTTGCCGCTGTCGCAGCGCGGCATCATCGCCGGCGCGATGCTGGTGTTCATCCCCGCGGTGGGCGAGTTCGTGATCCCCGACCTGCTCGGCGGCGGCGACGTGCTGATGATCGGGCGCAAGATCTGGGACGACTTCGGTCCGAACCAGGACTGGCCGATGGCGGCGGCGGTCGCGGTCATCATGGTCCTGCTGCTGATCGCGCCGATCATGCTGTTCTACCGCCATGGCCGGGAGAACGGGTCGTGAGCGGCGCTTCGCGGCGTTGGGGGGCGAAGGGCTGGCTGCTGACGGTGTTCGCCTTCCTCTACGTGCCGATCCTGTGCCTCGTCGTGTTCTCCTTCACCGGCGGCGAAATCACGACCCAGCTCGATGGGCTGTCGCTGCGCTGGTACGCGGAGCTCGCCGCCGACGACGAGTTGCAGACGGCGGTGTTGCTGTCGCTGCGCGTGGCCGCGCTGGCCGCCTCGGCCGCGGTAGTCGTGGGGACGGCGGCGGCGGTCGTGCTGACGCGCTTCGGCCCCTATTTCGGCAGTCGCGTCCTCCCCGGTGTGATCACGGCGCCGATGGTGATGCCGGAGGTCGTGGTCGGGCTGTCCTTGGTGCTCCTCTTCACGCATCCGGGCTGGTCCTTCCTCGGCGGGCGCGGCGTCGGAGCGATCTGGGCGGCGCACACGACGCTGTGCGTGGCCTACGTCGCGGTGCTGGTGCAGTCGCGCTTGCGCGAGATGGATCGCTCGCTCGAGGAGGCGGCGCTCGACCTCGGCTGTCCGCCATTCAAGGTGTTCTTCGTGATCACGGTGCCGGTGATCGCGCCGGCGCTGGTGTCGGGCTGGCTGCTCGCCTTCACGCTGTCGATGGACGATTTCGTGTTGGCGGCCATGCTGTCCAACCCCGGCAGCACGACCCTGCCGGTGCTGATCTTCGCGCGCCTGCACCACGGGCTGAAACCGGAGATCAATGCGCTCGCGACGGTGATCGTCGCGATCGTGTCGGTTGCGGTGATCGTGGGAAATCGCGTGATGTTGTCCGCGCAAGCGCGCCGCACGGCAGCGATGGTCCGCGCGGCGGCGGGACGGGAACGTGCATCTCCCGTTACACTTCCTGCTACACATCGTCGCCCGTAACAAGGATTCCGCATGGCCGAAGCCGCTGCGCAAGAACTGAACCCTGCGCCGCGGGGCGTGGTGATGGACGCTTCGTCCGAAGCAACGCCACCGGCTCCCCCGGAACCGTCCGAGCAGCCGGTGAGCCTGGCGGCGCTGTATCGCGCGCTGTGGCTCCATGCCGAGGGCGCGCGGCCGCTGATCTTCGGGTCATTCGCGCTGCTGCTCGCGTCGCAGTTGTTCAAGCTCGCCGTGCCCTGGCTTGCCGGCAGCGCGATCAACGCGATCCAGGCCGGCGGGCTCGGCGCGCTCCCGGAGGCCGGGCGCTGGCTGATGCTGCTGTTCGCGTCGATCGTCGCGACCTGGCTGCTGCACGGCCCCGGGCGCATCCTCGAGCGCAACGTCGCGATGCGGGTGCGCGAGCAGTTGTCGGAATTGCTCGTGCGGCGGCTGCTGCAAGCGCCGCTCGCGTGGCACGAGCGTCACCATTCGGGCGAGATCACGCATCGCGTGCAGCAGAGCACCGGCGCGCTGTACGACTTCGCGCAGAACCAGTTCATCTACCTGCAGAACACGGTGCAGTTGATCGGCCCGGTGGTCGCGCTGTGGCTCATTTCACCACTCGTCGGCAGCGTCGCGGTGGTCGGGTACGGCCTGATCGCCTTCCTGATCACGCGCTTCGACCACGTGATGATGCGTATCGCCGTCGACACCAACCGCGCCGAGCGAGCCTATACGGCGACCCTGGTCGATGTGCTCGGCAACGTGTTGTCGGTGCTCGCGCTGCGCCGTGGAGAGGGCGTTGCGCGACTGATCGCCGCGCGCCTCGCGCAGATGGCCGGGCCCTTGAAGCGCAGCATCGTGCTCAACGAGGCCAAGTGGTGCTCCGTCGATCTGCTCGCGAGCCTGCTGTGGTGCGTGCTCGTGACCGTCTATGCGATGCAGGCGTCCGGCGCGGTCGGCGGCGCGGCGGCGGCCGGAGTCGTCACCGGGATTGCGCTGGGCAAGGTGTTCATGGTCTATGAGTACGCGCAGCAGGCGGGCGGCGTGATCACCGCGATCGCGTCGCACTTCCAGTCGCTCGCGCGCCAGCGGGCGGACTATGCGGCCGGCGAGCCGATGTTCTCCGCGCCGGTCGCTGCCGAGCCGATGCTGCATCTGGCCGACGGCGATCCGTGGCAGCGGCTGGCACTCACGGATCTGCGCTTTTCGCACGCCGCGGCGCACGAGGCGGGGCCGCGGGCCGGTGCAGTGATCGACATCGAGCGGCTGGAGCTCGAACGCGGTCGCCACTATGCGCTGGTCGGGCCGAGCGGTGCGGGGAAGAGCACGCTGTTGCGTCTTCTCGCCGGGCTCGATTGTCCGCAGGCCGGCGCCGTGAGTTTCGACGGCCGAGCCGAACCGGAGCCGGCGGCGATGCTGCGCGGCATCGCGACGCTGATCCCGCAGCAGGCCGAGATGTTCGACGGCACGCTCGCCGAGAACCTGCTGCTCGGCGCGGATCTGTCGGCGGAGCACATCGCGGCCGCGCTGGAGGCGGCCTGCGCTGGCGAGTTGGTCGAGGACCTGCGCAGCGGGCTCGCGACGCGCGTGGTCGAGGGCGGCGCGAACTGGTCCGGCGGGCAGCGCCAGCGGCTCGCGCTCGCGCGCGGTGTGCTGGCCGCGGAAGCTTGCTCGCTGGTGTTGCTCGACGAGCCGACCAGTGCGCTGGACCCGGAGACCGAGGCGCGCGTCTATGGTGGGCTATTCGAGCATTTCGTCGGCGCGACGCTGGTGTCGTCGGTGCATCGCCTGCATCTGCTCGACCGCTTCGACAGCGTGATCCTGATGCAGGCCGGGTGCATCGTCGGCGCCGGCAGCGCGTGGGAGCTTGCGCAGTCGTCGGCGCTGTTCCGCGAGATGCTCGCGGCGCAGGAGGCCGGTGCGAAAGGGGGCGATCGGCGCCACCAGCCTGACCGGCGGCGCAACAGAGAGGGCAACCCGCGAGCTGCCCTCGATGATGGTGTGTGATTCGGGTCAGACGAGCAGTGAATCCACGTCCGCGAAGTTGGCGGCGCTGATGCCGGTCAGCACGCCCTTGAGGTTCGCGATCTGCACGGCCGCGCCGGCGCCGCTGCCGTCGGCGTCGTAGAAGAGCTTGCTGCCGTCGAGGATCAGGAAGTCGTTGGCGTCCAGCGCGGCTTTGCCGAAGACCACTTCATCCGCGCTGATGCCGCCGGCGAGCGAGGTGTAGACGTCGGCGTCGAAGGCGAGCACATCTTCAGCGGCGTTGAAATCGGCAATGTTGTCTCTGCCGCCCGCGGCGATGTTGTCGAAGACGAAGGTGTCGTGGTCCAGTCCGCCGACGATCTTGTCGGCGCCGTCGCCCGCGACGATCCAGTCATTGCCCGCCCCGGCGACGATCTTGTCGTTGCCCGCTCCGGCCTGGATGGAGTCGTTGCCGCTGCCGGTGACGATGTTGTCGTTGCCAAGACCGGACTCGACCTCGTTGCTGCCATCGCCCGCTACGATCTTGTCGTTGCCCGCGCCGGTCGTGATGTCGTCGTTACCGGACCCGGTCGTGACCTTGTTGTTGCCGCCGTCGGCATCGATGTCGTTGTTGCCGTCGCCGGCGACGATCTTGTCATTGCCTGCACCGGTCGTGATGGTGTCGTCGCCCGCGCCGGTGACGATGTTGGCGTTGCCTTCGGTGTCGTCGATGCGGTTGTTGCCGCTGTCGTCGATGATCTTGTCATTGCCGGCGCCGCCGCTGATCGTATCGTCGCCGGCGCCGCCGAAGAGCTGGTCGTTGCCGAGGCCGCCGATGAGGGTGTCGTTGCCTTCTTCGCCCCAGACCTTGTCGTTGCCGGTCGAGGCGTCGAGGAAGTCGTTGCCGGCCGTGCCGTCGATCTTGTCGCTGCCGGCATAGAGGCCGGCCATCAGCGAGTCGAAGCCCGCGGTCTCGAGGTTGTCGATGACGTGAGAGGCGTCGATCTTGACGCCGCTGATACTGCCTTGCGGGCTGTAGCTCTGGATCCCGTGATCGTTCGCGAGGAGCGTGCCCCATTCGAACGAGGTCACTTTGCCGTTCAGCGTGCCGAGGCCGCCGGTGAGGTCACCGCTGACGCCGACCTTGCCGTTGAGCTTGACGTACAACCACTCGTCGCCCGGCGTCGCCGGATTGTCGTCGTGCCACGCGAGGACGAGTGACGTGAGCTTGCCGTTCAATGCGCCGGTGTTGATGTTGACCTTGCCCGAGCCGAACAGGACCTGCGCCGCCTGGTCGTTGCCGAGCTCGATTTCCCGCAACGACAGATCGGACAGTTGGACATCGCCGGCGGACGTCATCGACATCTTCAGGCTACCGTGCGCATCGAGCGATGCCCCGTCGGCGGCCGTCAGCTCGATTTCGCTCAGGGTTGCCGAATTGCTGCGGACCGAACTGACGGTCGCATCCAGTGCCGTGCCGTCGCTCCACAGGGCGTGCACCGATGTGCTGTCGCCAGTCTCGGAAATCGGCGGAACGGACGAGATGGTATCGGCGGCATGCGAGACGGAGGTCTCCGCGGCGTCGATCTGTGCCGTGTAGGCTGCGTAGCTGAAGCCCGGGTCGAGGATGGCCGCCGTGGTATTCAGGTTGGTGAAGGTGGTCATGACGCGCTCCTCAAGAATCATCAAAGAACGAATCTGTCTGCTTGAAGAATAGTAAGCGGAGGAGTAGCGTTAGCCTTTCCTAATGTTTACTTCGCCTATGATTGATGAAAGTCAACGTACGGCGAGTCCTCTACCGGACGTTTCTTCATCACGACGTGCAAATAGAAAAGGCTGCCCGCGGGCAGCCTTTTTGTTGACGCGTGACCGAGGTCAGACGAGCAGCGAATCCACATCCGCGAAGTTCGCGGCGCCGATGCCGGTGAGCACGCCCTTCAGGTTCGCGATCTGTACGGCGGCGCCCGCGCCGTTGCCGTCGGCGTCGTAGAAGAGCTTGCTGCCGTCGAGGATCAGGAAGTCGTTCGCATCCAGCGCGGTCTTGCCGAAGACCACTTCGTCGGCAGCGACGCCCCCGGCGAGCGAGGTGAAGACGTCGGTGTCGAAGGCGAGGAGGTCTTCGGCGGCGTTGAAGTCGGCGATGTTGTCCATGCCGCCGGCCGAGACGTTGTCGAACACGAAGGTGTCGATACCCAGTCCGCCGACGATCTTGTCCGCACCGTCGCCCGAGACGATCCAGTCGTTGCCCGCGCCGGCGACGATCTTGTCGTTGCCCGCCCCGGCCCAGATGAAGTCGTCGCCGCCGCCCGTGACGATGCTGTCGTTGCCGAGGCCGGTGTCGATGTCGTTGATGCCGTCGCCCGCGACCACCTTGTCGTTGCCCGCGCCGGTGGTGATGAAGTCGTCGCCCGCGCCGCTGACGATGTTGGCGTTGCCTTCGGTGTCGTCGATGCGGTTGTTGCCGCTGTCGTCGATGATCTTGTCATTGCCGGCGCCGCCGCTGATCGTATCGTCGCCGGCGCCGCCGAAGAGCTGGTCGTTGCCGAGGCCGCCGATGAGGGTGTCGTTGCCTTCTTCGCCCCAGACCTTGTCGTTGCCGGTCGAGGCGTCGAGGAAGTCGTTGCCGGCCGTGCCGTCGATCTTGTCGCTGCCGGCGTAGAGGCCGGCCATCAGCGAGTCGAATCCCGAAGTATCGAGGTTGTCGACGATTTGCGAGGCATCGATCTTGACGCCGCTGATCACGTGCGTCGGGCTGTAGCTCTGGATGCCGCTTTGAGTCGCGGTGAGCGTGCCCCATTCGAAGGAGGTGACCTTCCCGGTGAGGCCGGTGAGGCCGTCGTCGATGCTTCCGGTCACGGCGACGCTGCCGTTGAGCTTGACGTACAGCCATTCGTCACCGGCGGTGCCCGGATTGTCGTTATGCCAGGCGAGGACCAGCGAGGTGAGCTTGCCGCCCAGGGCACCGGTGCTCACGTTGATGGTTGCCGAGCCGAACAGGACCTGGGCCGCCTGGTCGTTGCCGTAATCGGCTTCGCGCAGCGTCATGTTCGAGACGTCGAGGTCGGCCGTGACCTTGACGCTTCCTTTTACGTCGATCCATGCGCCGTCGCCGGACTCCAGCGACAGTTCGCTCAGGGTGGCCGAGGTGCTGCTCAGGGACGAAACGGTGGCGTCAAGAGTCGTTCCGTCGAACCATTCTGCGTGGGCCGATGTTGCGCCGACGTCGTACGACATCGGCGAGTAGTAGGCGATCGTGTCGACGGCATCGACCAGCGAACTGCCGGCGGCTTCCATCTGTGCCGTGTAGGCGGAAAAGCTGAAGCCCGGGTTGAGCGTGGCTGCAGTGGTATTCAGGTCAACAAATGTAGCCATTGATATCCCCGACGGAGAAATGATTCAAGAGTGATGACTGTTTCGGGCGTGAAGATGCATCCAGAACGCAATGTTATCAGCTGGAATCGCGCCAGTTCGTCTGAATGTGCACTTTGCGTATGCTTTATGGAAATCAAGGCTTTCCCGCTGCTGACTTGGGGCGGCTTCAGCGTCCCCGCCAGCCCCATTCGCGCGCCGGGACGCGCAGCGTCACCGGTTCGCCGGAGTCGGTATCGGCGAAGAGTTCGAGTTCGCCCGAGTCGAGGATGCGCGCCCGCGTGGCGACGACTTCGTGCACCTTCCATGGCGAGCTGGGTCGTTTGGTGAGGTGCAGGCGCGGGTAGTTCACGCGCAGGATGTCGGCCCAGACGTCATCGACGTCGGCGGCGTACTTGACGAGGTTCAGTTCGATTTCGCGGACCATGCCCATTCCCGATGTGTTCCGGTGCATGCTACTGGGCTTGCGGGCGCTGCGCCACCGCCCGCGCCGGGCTCAGTCGGGCTCGAAGGCGTAGAAGCGGTTGGCGGTGCTCGCGACGTAGAGATTGCGCTCGTCGTCCATGCTCATTGCAACGGCTTGAGGAATGGTCTCGTGCAGCCCGGCGAAGCCGGCGGCGAGCGGTTGATAGGCGACGAAGCGCCCCTGGTCGTCGAGTTCGAGGATCAGGCGTGACGCGTTGCTGAGCAGCAGGACGTGGCCGGTGCGGGCGTCGTACTTCACGGCCGCGAAGTCGCGCGCGACGAACTTGTCGCCGATCCACGCGGCGCGGTCGATGAGCTGCACCTCGGCACGGCCTTCGAGACCGGCACGCAGGCCGCGGACTTCGTAAAGATGGCTCGGCGCATGGCCCTGCACGACGAACAGGCGGTCGCCGGCGCGGTCGTAACCGATGCCTTCGACGGCCTGGTCGCTGTTCGGAAGTTCGAGTCGCAGCGCCTGCCGGCCGTGGCGGCGGAGGATTTCGTCCGGGGCCTGCGGCGCGGGCATCACCACCAGGGTGTGGCGGCCCTTTTCGACGAGCAACAGGCGATCGTCGCCGAGCGAGGCGATGCCGGAGACGCCGTCGAAACCGTCGAGCGGATGGCGCGAGAGCACTTGGCCGTCGGTGTTCAGCGCCAGCAATTCCGCGGGCGCATCGGCGACGGCCCAGAGCCGGCCATGACCGGCGTCCGAGGCGAGCCCGGAGAGCTGGCCGGCGAGGCCGTCGAGCGATCGCGCTTCGACGCGTACGCGATAATCGGGCAGCGAGGGTTGCGCACGCTGGGCGCTTTTCGGCTGCATCGCACTGATCGCATAGGCGAACGCGCGATCGACCATGCGTCCTACATAGCCTGGCGCCGCGAGTACGAGCGCGACGGCAAGCAGGATTCCAGCCCACCAGCCGGGGCGGGGGAATGAGAGAATTCGGGAAGCCGGAGTCATCGTTCTGCCCTTGTGCGTCGTGACATACGTGATCGGTACTATCGCAGCGCAATGTTTCAATTACTTGTCGACAACGGAAATTCAGCGACGATCACCGAAAATGCCTACGCGACATGAATTGTCGTGGCGCGGTACTAGGGTATGGGCTGCGAAAGGGCAAGTGAAAGCGATTGTGAGCAGGAGGCGGATTTGATCGGGGCGGATGGACGGGAGGGGGGACTGAACGGCGGGTTGATGGTGATCCACGGCAACCATCCGGAGGCGCTGCGCGACGTGCTGGTCGCATGGATGAAGCGCCATCCGCTGGCGCCGCTCGAGAACGAGCTGATCCTCGTGCAGAGCAACGGCATCGCGCAGTGGCTGAAGATGGCGCTCGCATCCGACGAATCGCTGGGGGGCTGCGGCATCGCCGCGGCGTTGGAGGCCTTCCTGCCGTCGCGCTTCGTGTGGCAGGCCTACCGCGCCGTGCTGGGCATGGAGGCCGTGCCCGAGGTCTCGCCCTTCGACAAGCCGCTGCTCGTCTGGCGGCTGATGCGCCTGCTGCCGCAGCTCCTGATCCGCGACGAATTTGCGCCGCTCGCGCGCTTCCTGGCCGACGACGAGGACCTCAGGAAGCGTCACCAGCTCGCCGAGCGCCTCGCCGATCTCTTCGACCAGTATCAGATGTACCGCGCCGATTGGCTCGCGGCCTGGGCCGAGGGGGACGACGTCGTGCTGACCGCGCGTGGCGGGCGCGAGGCCTTGCCCGCGGCCCAGCGCTGGCAGCCGGCGCTGTGGCGCGCGCTGCTCGACGACGTGGGTCCGGCGCTCGCGGGCAGCGGCCGTGCGGCCGTGCACACGCGCTTTCTCGTGGCGGTCGCGCGGATGCTGGACGCGCCACGCCCGCCCGCGCTGCCGCGCCGCGTGATGGTCTTCGGCATCTCGTCGCTGCCCGCGCAGACCCTCGAAGTGCTCGCGGCGATCGCGCAGTGGAGCCAGGTGCTGTTGTGCGTGCATAACCCCTGCGAGCACTATTGGGCCGACATCATCGCGGACAAGGACCTCTTGCGCGCGAACAGGTCGCGGCAAGCGCGCCGCGCCGGCATGCCGGAGGTGCTGGCGGAGGAGGCGCTGCACCTGCACGCGCATCCGCTGCTTGCAGCCTGGGGCAAGCAGGGGCGGGACTTCATCGGCCTGCTCGACGAGCACGATGCGGGCGAAGCGCGCGAGCGCTATGCGCGCGATTTCGCCGCAATGAGCCAACGCATCGACCTTTTCGAGTCGCACGGTGAGGACTGTCTGCTGCACCAGCTGCAGGACGACCTCCGCGACCTGCGCCCCCTCGCCGAGACGCGTGCGCGCTGGCCGGCGGTCGATCCCGCGTCCGACCCGTCGATCCGCTTCCACGTCGCGCACGGCCCGCAGCGCGAGGTCGAGATCCTGCACGACCAGCTGCTCGCGGCCTTCAACGCCGACGCCACGCTACGCCCGCGCGACGTCATCGTGATGGTCCCCGACATCGACGCCTACGCGCCGCACATCCAGGCGGTGTTCGGCCTGCTCGACGTGGACGATCCGCGTTTCATCCCCTTCACGGTTGCCGACCAGGGCCTGCGCCACCACGATCCGCTGCTCAACGCGGTCGAGAAGCTCCTCGGCCTGCCGCAGTCGCGCGTCGCGGTGAGCGACGTGCTCGATCTCCTCGAAGTGCCGGCGCTGCGTGCGCGCTTCGGCCTCACTGAGGACGATCTGCCGCTGCTGCACCGCTGGGTGCGCGGCGCGAACATCCGCTGGGGCCTGCATGCCGAGCAGCGCGCGAGCCTCGGCTTGCCGGAAGGCGTCGAGCAGAATTCCTGGCTCTTCGGCCTGCGCCGCATGCTGTTGGGCTACGCGACGGGGGCGGCGGGTGACGCAAATGAGGCCTGGCAGGGCATCGAGCCCTATGACGAGATCGGCGGCCTCGACGCGGGCCTCGTCGGGCCGCTCGCGGCGCTGCTCGAGCGGCTCGATGCGAGCTGGCGGGCGCTGCGCGGCACGGCGACGGTCGAGGACTGGTGCCTGCGCCTGCGCGGGCTGCTCGCCGACTTCTTCGACCCGGCCGAACCCGGCGGCGCCTTCACGCTGCAGCGCCTCGAAGCCGCGCTGCAGGCCTGGCAGGATGCCTGCGCGGCGGCCGAGCTTGCCGAAGCGCTGCCCTTGTCCGTCGTGCGCGAACACTGGCTCGCGCAGATGGACGAGTCGGGCCTTTCGCAGCGCTTCTTCGCCGGCGCCGTGACCTTCGCGACGCTGATGCCAATGCGCGCGATCCCCTTCCGCCATGTGTGCCTGCTGGGCATGAACGATGGCGACTACCCGCGCACGCGCGTGCCGATGGACTTCGACCTGATGGGGCGCGACTACCGCCCCGGCGACCGCTCGCGCCGCGAGGACGACCGCTACCTCTTCCTAGAAGCGCTGCTCTCCGCGCGCGAACGCCTGCATGTCAGCTGGGTCGGACGCAGCATCCACGACAATACCGAGCGCCCGCCCTCGGTGCTGGTCGGCCAGCTGCGCGACCATCTCGCGGCGGGCTGGCGGCTTGCCGGCGACGACGTCGATGATTCCGGCGAGGCCTTGCTCGACGCGATCACCGTCGAACACCGCCTGCAGCCCTTCAGCCGCGACTATTTCGCCCCCGAAGGGAGCCGTTCGCCGCTCTTCACCTACGCGCGTGAATGGCGCGACAGTCTCGCCGCGGATGACGACGAAGCGGGCAGCGCGCCCTTGCCGCCATTCGAGGTCGAGGAGGCGCTGACGCTGCGCGCGCTCGCCGACTTCCTCAAGGAACCGGCGAAGACCTTCCTGCGCGTGCGCCTCGGCGTCTATTTCGAGATGCCCGACCCGGCGAGCGAGGACCAGGAGCCCTTCGCGCTCGATGCCCTGCAGAACTGGCAGCTGCAGAACGAGCTGATCGGCATCCAGCTCGAGGCCTTGTCGCGCGGCGAATCGCGCGAAGCCGCACTCGACGCGGCGCTCGCCCGCATCGCCCGGCGCGGCGAGCTCGCCGCCGGCCACTTCGCGACCCGCATGCAGCAGGCGCTCGCCGAGCCGATGGACGATCTCTTCGAACGCCATGCGAAGGCGCTCGCCGACTGGCCGAACGCGGTCGAATGCGACGAGGACATCCTGTTCGAACACGTCGTCGCGGGCCGCACGCTGACGGTCGTCGATCGTGTCTCCGGCCTGCGCTGCAACGACGACGGGGCCCGCTGCCGCGTCGCGCTCGACAGCGGCAGCGCGGTGAAGGAGGGCAAGTACCGCCGCGACAAGCTCCTCGGCCACTGGATCGCCCATGTCGCCGGCCACCTCGGCGGCGAGTCGATGACGAGCCGCATCGTCAGCAAGGCGGGCGACGCGCCGATCAATCCGCTCGCGCCGGACGCCGCCCGCGACTATTTCCGCCGCGTGCTCGATGCTTGGCACGAGGGCTTGGCGCGGCCGCTGCCGCTTGCCGTGAGGACCGCGTTCGAGTGGATCGGGAAGGGCGGCACGCCCGACACGCCGCTCGCGAGCGATGCCGGCCGCGCGGCACGCATCGCCTACGAAGGCGATGGCTTCAAGCGGCGCGGCGAGATCGAGGACAGCCACTATCTCGCCCGCGCCTGGCCGGATTTTGACGCCCTGTGGGCCGGCGGCGAATTCGCCCGGCTGGCCGATGCGCTGCTGCGCCCGCTGTATCAGGCAGTCGGCACGCCCAAATCCGCCAAGTCCAAGGCCGACGCACAGGGAGTCGACGCATGAACCGCGAAACCCTGACCGCGCCCCAGCCCCTTGCACCGCAGCCCCTGATGCCGCTCACCTTCCCGCTGCACGGCAGCCGCCTGATCGAGGCGAGCGCAGGCACCGGCAAGACCTTCACGATCGCCGCGCTCTATGTGCGCCTCGTGCTCGGCCACGGCGGTGACGCCGCCTTCGCGCGCCCGCTGACCCCGCCCGAGATCCTCGTCGTGACCTTCACGGATGCCGCGACCAAGGAACTGCGCGATCGCATCCGCGCGCGGCTCGCCGAAGGCGCCGAGTACTTCTTTGCCGATCCGCTCGCCGTCGGGCCGAAAGAGCCCGGCAAGGACTTCCTGCACGACCTGCGCGCCGAGTATCCGGAGGAAGCCTGGCCCGGCTGCGCGCGCAAGCTGCAGCTCGCCGCCGAGTGGATGGACGAGGCCGCCGTGTCGACGATCCACGGCTGGTGCAAGCGCATGCTGAGCGAGCATGCCTTCGACAGCGACAGCCTCTTCACGCAACGCCTCGAAACCGACCAGCGAGAACTCCTCGCCGAGGTCGTGCGCGACTTCTGGCGGACCTTCTTCGCGCCGCTCGATGCAGAAGACGTCGGCGAGATTGCGCGCTGGTGGCAGACGCCCGACGAGCTGCAGGGGCAGCTCGGCAAGCTGCTGGAGCACGCAGAGGGCTTGCCGGACGCAGCGCCACCGGTCGAATCGATCGCTGCCGCACGCGCCGAGAAGGCCAAAAAGCTTGCACAGCTGAAAGCGCCCTGGCCGGACTGGACCCAGGAGCTGGAGGCACTCCTCGACGCAGCGGTCGCAGCGAAGCAGGTCGTAGGCAGCAAGATCCAGAAGCGTTACTACCAGCCCTGGCTCGATGCGCTCGCCGCATGGGCCGCGGACCCTGCCGCGGACGCGCTCGACCTGAAGAAAGGGTGGGAACGCCTGAGCCGGCACGGGCTGGCCGATGCCTGGAAGGACGGCGACCCGCCCGATCATCCCGCCCTCGACGCGATCCCCGCGCTAAGGGCCGCGCTGGCCGATCTTCCCCACGCCCACGCCGAGCTACTGCGCTTCGCCGCGCGCTGGGTCGCGGCGCGCTTCGCCGCCGAGCAGCAGCGCCACGCGCAGATGGGCTTCAACGATCTGCTGACCCGGCTCGACGCCGCGCTGCGCCAGCCCAACGGCAAGCGGCTCGCCGAAGTCATCCGTGCGCAGTTCCCGGTCGCGCTGATCGACGAATTCCAGGACACCGACCCGGTCCAATACCGCATCTTCGACGCCGTCTACCGCATCGCCGACAACGCGCCGGACACCGGCCTCGTGCTGATCGGCGACCCCAAGCAGGCGATCTACGCCTTCCGGGGCGCCGATATCTTCACCTACCTCGCGGCGCGCGAAGCGACCGGCGGACGGCTCTACACGCTCGGCACCAACTACCGCTCGACCGTGACTATGGTCACCGCCGTCAACCGCTGCTTCGAGCAGGCCGAAGGGCGCGACACGGGCGAGGGTGCCTTCCTCTTCCGGACGATGGAAGGCAACCGCGTGCCCTTCCTCCCGGTCGCCGCGAGCGGGCGGCGCGAGCGGCTCGTCGTCGGCGACGCGGCCGTTCCGGCGCTGACCTGCTGGACGCTGGAAGCGCCCGAGTCCGGCAAGGTGCTCGGCGTCGGCGCCTATCGCGGCAGTATGGCCGCGGCCTGCGCCGCCGAGATCGTCCGCCTGCTGAACCTCGGCCAGCGCGGCCGTGCGGGTTTCTTGCGCGATGGCGAGCTCGCCGGCTTGCGTCCCGCCGACATCGCGATCCTCGTCAACAACCGCACCGAGGCCAACGCCGTGCGGGAAGCCCTCGCCGCGTGCGGCGTGCGCAGCGTCTACCTCTCCGACCAGGAATCCGTGTTCGCGAGCGCCCAGGCTGCCGAACTCCAGCTGTGGCTCTCCGCCTGCGCCGAACCGGACGACGACAGCCTGCTGCGTGCCGCCCTCGCGACCGCGAGCCTCGGCCTGCCGTGGGAGGCGCTCGACCGCCTGCGGCTCGACGAGCTCGAGTGGGAAGACCGCGTGCTGCAGTTCCGCGAATACCGACAGTGCTGGCGCGAGCAGGGCGTGCTGCCGATGCTGCGGCGGCTGCTCGGCGACTTCGACGTGCCGCGGCGCCTCCTTGCCTGCGCGGACGGCGAACGTGCGCTGACCGACCTGCTGCATCTGGCCGAACTGCTGCAGCACGCCAGCGTCGCCCTCGACGGCGAACATGCGCTGATCCGTCATCTCGCCGAACAGCGCGCGGACGCCGGCAACGGCGACGACGCGCGCAAGCTCCGCCTGGAGAGCGACGCCGACCTCGTCCAGGTCGTCACGATCCACAAGTCCAAGGGCCTCGAATACCCGCTCGTCTTCCTGCCCTTCGCCTGCGCCTTCCGCGAGACCTCGTCCGACGAGCTGCCGCTGAAGTGGCACGACGCGGCCGGACGCCTGCACCTGACGCTCGCGGCCGACGCAGCCGCCGCCGGGCTCGCCGACCGCGAACGGCTCGGCGAGGATCTGCGCAAGTTCTACGTCGCGCTGACCCGCGCCCGCCACGCGACCTGGCTCGGCTTCGCGCCCGTCGACGGCCTGCACCGCAGCGCGCCGGGCTACCTCCTCAAGGGGGGCGCGACGATCGCGCCGGATTCCCTCGCCGCGACGCTCGTCGAGTTCAAGGGCGAGTGCGAAGACATTGCGATCGCCGCCGCCCCCGCGCTGTCCGGCCAACGCTTCGTCCCGCACGCCGCCCGCGTCGAGATCGGCCCCGCCCGCACGCCCCGCCGCGCGGTGCGCGAATTCTGGTGGATCGCGAGCTACTCCGGCCTGCGCACGGAGGAGGGCGCCGCAGCCGAAGCCCCGACCCAGGCTGCCGCGACGCCGATCGCCGCCGATACTCCCGCCGAAGAAACCTTCGCCGAAATCCTCGACGAAGCCCCTGTCGCGGAGGCCGCGATCGCGCCCGAAGACGACACGCGCCTGCACCGCTTCGCGCGCGGTGCCGGGCCCGGCACCTTCCTCCACGAACTCCTCGAATGGGCCGCCCGCGAAGGCTTCGGGCGCGTCGCCGCGCGGCCCGAGCGCGCCCGCGACATGATCGCGCGCCGCTGCGCCGTGCGCGGCTGGAGCCACTGGACGGAGCCGCTCACCGGCTGGCTGCTGCACTTCATCACGACGCCGCTGCCGCTGCCCGACGGCGCCACGCCCCGTTTCGCGGACCTCGCCGGCTGTCGGCCCGAGATGGAATTCTGGTTCGAGACCCACCACGCGAACCTGTCCCGCCTCGACGCCCTCGTGCGCGAACACACGCTCGCCGCCGCCCCGCGCCCGGCGCTCGTCCCAGGCCAGCTCAACGGCATGCTGAAGGGCTTCATCGACCTCGTCTTCGAATACCGGGGGCGCTACTACGTGGCCGACTACAAATCGAACTGGTTCGGCCCCGACGACGCGGCCTACACGGCGGACGCGATGCGCGACGCCGTCCTCGCGAAGCGCTACGAACTGCAATACGTGCTCTACCTCTTCGCGCTGCACCGCCTGCTCAAGTCGCGCCTGCCCGACTACGACTACGACCGCCACGTCGGCGGCGCCGTCTACCTCTTCCTCCGCGGCAGCCACGCGCCGACGCGCGGCCTGCACTGCGAGCGCCCGCCGCGGACCTTGATCGAGGCGCTCGATGCCGAATTCGGCGAGCGCGTCGCCGCGCCGGAGGCCTGCCGATGAAGCGAATCCGCAGTGCCCGCCCCGGCGCCGACCTGATGGGCGACCTCTTCGACCCCGCGCCGGCCGCGGCCCGCGCGGCGACCCTCCTCGCCGACGTTCCCGGCCTGCTGCAGCGCTGGGTCGATCATGGCTGGCTGCGCCCGTTGGACCGCGCCTTCGCCGAATTCCTGCGCACCGAAGCCCCGGACGCCGCGCCGCTGCTGCTGCTCGCCGCCGCGCTCGCAAGCCACCAGCTCGGCCGCGGCCACGTCTGCCTCGACCTCGCTGCGACGCTCGTCGACCCGCGCTTCGCGCTCTCCCTGCCGCCCGAGGGGGACGACACGCTCGAACGCCCGCCCTTGCCCGACGAAGCGCTCGCCGGCCTGACGCTGGCCGACTGGCGGTCGGCGCTGGCTCATGCGCTGCTTGTCGCAAGCGGGGCCGGCAACACGCCGCTCGTGCTCGTCGACACCCGCCTCTACCTGCGCCGCTACTGGCAGTACGAATGCGACGTCCGCGCCGGTATCGCCGACCGGCTGGCGGCGAGCACTGCGCTTCAAGCGGGCCTGGATCCGGCCGCCTTCCGTGGCGCACTCGACGCGCTGTTCCCGGCCACGGATGCCGTCGACTGGCAGAAGCTCGCCTGCGCGCTCGCCGCCCGCAGCGCCTTCAGCATCGTCACCGGCGGTCCCGGCACCGGCAAGACGACCACCGTCGTCAAGCTCCTCGCGCTGCTGCAAAGCCTGGCACTGAGCGGCGACCAGGCTCGCCCGCTGCGCATCCGCCTCGCCGCACCGACCGGCAAGGCCGCCGCGCGCCTCAACGAATCGATCGCCGGCGCGGTGCGGCGCCTGTCCTTGGATGGACTTCCGGACGGTGAAAACGTGCGCGAAGCGATCCCGACCGAAGTGACGACGCTGCACCGCCTGCTCGGCAGCCGCCCTGACACCCGCCATTTCCGCCACGATGCGCGCAATCCGCTGCTGCTCGACGTGCTGGTCGTCGACGAAGCCTCGATGGTCGACCTCGAAATGATGGCCGCCGTCCTCGCCGCGTTGCCGTCCGCCGCGCGCCTCGTGCTCCTCGGCGACAAGGACCAGCTCGCCTCGGTTGAGGCCGGCGCGGTGCTCGGCGAACTCTGCGCCCGCGCGCGCGACGGCCACTACACGCCGGCCACGCGCGACTGGATCGCGGAAGTCACCGGCGCGCAGATCGCCTCGCATCTCGTCGACGACGACGGCGAGCCGCTCGATCAGGCGATCGCGATGCTGCGCGTGAGCCACCGCTTCACCGCCGAGAGCGGCATCGGCCGCCTCGCCGAAGCCGTCAACGCGGGCGAGCTTACAACGATGCACGCACTGTGCTCCCAAGGCTGCGCGGACCTCGCCCACGTCGGCCTCGCCGGTGCTGAAGACCCGACCTTTGACGGCTTGATCACCGATGGCGGTCGCGCGAACTTCCCCGGCCATGGCGAAGGGCGCGTCACGGGCGATCGGGCCTTGGCACCGCCGGTCGGCTATCGCCACTACCTGCGAGCCCTGCGCGACGGCCACCCGTCCCTCGACGCCGCGCAGGACGCCTTCGATCGCTGGGCGCAGCAGGTCATCGCGGCGCACGGCCAGTTCCAGGTGCTCTGCGCGCTGCGCCGCGGCCCCTGGGGCGTCGAAGGCCTCAACCAGCGCATTGCGCAGCGGCTCGGCACTGCCGGGCTGATCCCCGCGAGCCAGGGCTGGTACCTCGGCCGCCCGGTCCTCGTCACGCGCAACGACTACGGCCTCGGGCTGATGAACGGCGACATCGGCATCACGCTCGAACTGCCGCGCCTCGGGCCCGACGGCACGCCGCAATGGGGCTTGCGCGTCGCCTTCCCCGCGGGCGACGGCAGCGACGGCATCCGCTGGGTGCTGCCGAGCCGCCTGCAGGCGGTCGAGACCGTCTACGCGATGACCGTCCACAAGTCCCAAGGCTCGGAGTTCACACATGCGGCGCTCGTGCTGCCGGACAGCCTGAATCCGATCCTCACGCGCGAGCTCATCTACACCGGAATCACTCGCGCGCGGCACTGGCTGACGCTCGCCACCGCCGGCCCCGGCCGCGTGCTCGACGAGGCCGTTGCCCGGCAGGTCCTGCGCGCGAGCGGCCTGATGAAGGGTGGAGCCCGCAGCGGGTAAACCGCAAGCCGGGGAGTGCACGGGAAGGCACCGATTGCGCGCATAATCGGGGGTTTTTACGCGTCTTGATGATACGATCGGCAGCGTCCCGCTGGTCGCACATGTAACACGTAGCAAGGACTCCCAAAGAAATGCCACGACACACGATCCTGGTCATCCCCGGCGATTCGCTTCCCGGCGACGATATCGTCTGCCGTCTGCAAGACAGCGGTTGGACCGCCCTGCAGGCCAAGGCGCTTGCCGAGGTCCGAACCCGGCTGGCGACGTTCCGCCCTGAGGTCGTACTCGCCGACCTCGACGCCTGGGGCACCCCCGCAGCCGCGTCGCTGGAACGGCTCGCCGCCTTCGGCACAAAGCTCGTGCTCGTCGGCGGCGATGCGGCCGCCGTATCGGAGGCGATCCGCGCCGGCGCCTGGTATCACCTGCCCGCGCTGCCCGAGGCCGAGCTGCTCGAAGCCCTGCTCGAGCGTGCCTGCGACGCGCGCCGCATGGAGCGCACCCAGGCCTACCTCAAGACCTGCGAGGCACGCGCCACCAGCGCCGCCGCCTTGCTGGGCGACTCCGCGCCGATGCAATCCACGCGTATCCAGATGCGCCGCCTGCTCGACGCCGAAGCGCAATCGGCGTCCGGCCGCCTGCCGGCGATCCTGATCAGCGGCGAAAACGGCAGCGGCAAGGAGAGTGTCGCGCGGGCGCTGCACATGGAAGGCGCACAAGCGGGCGGCCCCTTCGTCATGCTCAACTGTGCGGCAGCCGACGATCGCCTCGAGGCCGAGCTCTTCGGTGAAGATGGCGAAGGCGGCTCATGGCCCGGCGGGCTCGTCGAAGCGGCCGAAGGCGGCACGCTGTTCCTGGCCGAGATCGGGGCCTGCACCAAGGCCCTGCAGGCGCGCATCGTCGCGTTGATTGAAGGCCGCCGGGTGTCGCGTGACGGGGCCGATTACGAGATTGCCGCGCCACTGCGCATCGTCTGCAGCACGAGCCAGAGTCTCGACGTCCTGGTGCGCGACGGCCGTTTCCGTCCTGACCTGCTGCGCCTGCTGCGAGCGAATGCGATTCCGGTGTCGCCGCTGCGAGATCGCGGCGAGGACGTCGCCATTCTCGCGCGTCACTTCCTCGCGCATTTCGCACGCGTCTACGCGCGGCCGCGCATGAAATTCACCGCACCGTCGCTGGCCGTGCTGCGCGGCTACCGCTGGCCGGGCAACGTCAGCGAACTATCCGACATGATGGAGCAGACCGTGTTGCTGGCTCGCGGCGACATCATCACGCCGAACCAGCTCGCGATCTGCCCCGGACTCTCCGGCAGCTGCGAGCGCGACTTCCAGACGCTCGATTCCTACTGCATGTCCGTGCCCTCGACCGGCGTCAACGTCGCGGACGTCGAGCAGGATCTGGTCGTGAAGATGCTCGAGAAGACCGACTGGAACGTCACCAAGTCGGCGCGCCTGCTGGGCCTGACGCGCGACCAGCTGCGCTACCGCATCGAGAAGCTGGGGCTCATGCGTCCGGAACGCTGACGCTTTCCCGCGTCGAGACGCAAAAAAGCCCGGCGATGCCGGGCTTTTCTATTTCAATTCGGCGAGTGCCGAATTACAGCGGGCGGATGTTGCCAGCTTGCTTGCCCTTCGGGCCGGAGGTCTCGTCGTATTGGACCTTTTGGCCTTCGGCCAGGCTACGGAAGCCGTTGCCCTGGATCGCGGAGAAGTGCGCGAACAGGTCTTCACCGCCGTTGTCGGGGGTAATGAAGCCATAACCCTTGGCGTCGTTGAACCACTTGACAGTACCAGTTGCCATTTTCGTATTTCCCAAATTCGGAATTAAAACATGGGCATTGTGCCCGGGGTGCGACAATCGAGATCGGGGAAAAACGAACTGCGGAACCAAAAGGCCGTTCAGCACGAAAAACCACGCGATTACAGATGCGCATTGCCAGTCTGGTGAAAAACGCGATGGCGGTCAACTGTTATGTAAGACCTGCGAAAGCACTCCGTGACGCCTGTCGCAGGCGGGACACGGGTTTGCGGCTGCCGCAAGCACACTGTCGTAACATGCAGCTACAATCGCGAGAAGGAGTGGATATGAATATAGAATGGTGGCAGTGGGCGGTTGCCGGTATCCTGCTGATTCTCGCCGAGCTGGCGATCCCGTCCTTTTTCGTCATCTGGTTCGGCGTCGCCGGCTTGGTGATGGCCGGCGTGCTGTGGCTGTTTCCGGCGCTTTCGCTGACCGCCCAGCTCGCGATGTGGACGGCGCTGTCGCTGGCGATGGTCGCGTTGTGGTTCCGCGTCTTCAAGCCCGAGGCGCGCAAGACGCGCATCGGTACGTCCGATGGGGAGGTGATCGGCGAGGTCGGACTGCTGGTCGGCGCGGTGGCGCCTTTCCAGCGCGGCAAGGTCCGTTTCCAGCGACCCATTCTGGGTGCCGAGGAATGGGTGTGCCTCGCCGAGAGTGCGATCGCCGCCGGCGAGCGGGTGCGCGTCGTCGCGGTCGAGGGCAGTTTCCTGAAAGTCGTCAGAGCGTAGCGGAACTCAACAGCCCAAGGAGGCAGCATGAGCGGTGGATTCGTCGTCGTCGTAGCAGTCCTGATTTTCGTCGTCGTCACGCTCGCGAAGGGCGTTCGCATCCTGCCCCAGGGCGAGGAGTGGATCGTCGAGCGGCTCGGCAAGTACAACGGCACCTTGAAGCCCGGCCTCAACATCATCATTCCCTACCTCGATCGCATCGCCTACAAGCTCGTCACCAAGGACATCATCCTCGACGTGCAGGAGCAGGAAGTGATCACGCGCGACAACGCGGTGATCGTCACCAACGCGATTGCGTTCATCAAGGTCACCGATCCCGTGAAGGCGGTCTATGGCGTCACCGACTTCGCGGAGGCGATCCGCAACCTGATCATGACGACGCTGCGCTCGATCGTCGGCGAGATGGAGCTCGACGAGGCGCTCTCGTCGCGCGACAAGATCAAGGCGCGGCTGCGCGAGAGCATCGCCGACGAGGCCGTCGACTGGGGCCTGACGGTGAAGTCGGTCGAGATCCAGGACATCAAGCCGTCCGAGTCGATGCAGCGCGCGATGGAAATGCAGGCCGCGGCCGAGCGCGAGCGGAAGGCGGCGGTGACGAAGGCCGAGGGCGAGAAGCAGGCCGCGATCCTCGAAGCCGAGGCGCGCCTCGAATCCGCCAAGCGCGACGCCAGCGCCCAGGTGATGCTCGCCGAGGCCTCGGCCGAGGCGATCCGCCGCGTCGCGGCCGCCGTCGGCGAGCAGCCGGGGCCGATGATGTACCTCCTCGGCGAGAAGTACATCGCGGCGATGGAACGCATGGGTTCGGCCGACAGCGCCAAGGTCGTCGTGCTGCCGGCCGATCTGCAGGAGACCGTCAGAGGGTTGCTGGCTCGCGGTAGGGCGGCGGCCTGATCCCGCGACCCCGCTTTGTGCTGCTATAGGCTATTGACAGGGACATCGAGCCCCCGAGTCCCTTCGTCAGTGGGTCGGACGTGTGCAGGCGACGTCGTACTGTGAAACGCTCTTCGGATTGTTCGAGTTCTGCGGCTGTTCGCCCGCATAGACAGTGCCGGCCTTGCCATCCGGGTTGAACGCCGAGCCGGGGGCTGAAATGGAGTGGCCCGGTTGATTCGGGGTGTCTTCGCAGCTCTGGTTCGGTTGTCCAGTCTGGGACGGGCCGAGCGACGCGGCTGCCGCCGCGAGTGCGCTCGAAAGGCCGCCGGAATCCCCGGCAAACGCGTTCGCGACCGCAAGCGGCGCGAGCGCGCAAATCGCTACTTCAATAACTGTAGATTTCATCGCGTGTCTCCTATATCGCATCGGGTCCGTGCGCTTTCGCCGGCCGGAGGCCGGCAGAGCACCATTCTTAGGCCGCGACTGCGGGAGACGCGTTCGGGTTCGGTGGCGGGTGGAGGTGTAAAAGACTTGTAACCGCGAGCATGCGCCCGTCGAGACCATCGGCTCGTTCGCTGCCTATCATTTTAGGTATATCTTTGGCATTGCAGAATTTGCATATCATTGTAATATTTCGTTTCAGTGGCTCATCCCAGGGGGTAACGGTCTGTTTGGCAAGGGGAGCCACGCTGACATTCCCACCCTGTGCGCCGTTTTTCCCTGGCATCAATATCAGCAGCCGGAATATTTCATCGGGATTCCCATGAGCAAAAAAATCATATCCATAGTCATCGTCACCATGTTCCTTGCCGGCTGTGCGTCTGGTGTCCAGCGCGCGCCCAACATGGCCGATGCTCGCACAAGCCTTTCAGCCAATCAGCAGGTTGCCAAGGTTTCGTTGTCATTGACTGATGAGGCGAAAAGGAAGGCGACCGAAAACTTGAAGTTCAATCCGGACGAACTGCTCGGTCATGTCAAGCGAGCACTCGAAGCCAATTCCCTGTTGAATGGATCGTCAGATAAATCGCGCCCGGATCTGGAGATCCAGGTTAAGGACATGCGCGTCCGTTCGAATTTCACGGCTGTCGCATTCGGTTTCATGGCCGGGGCCGACTCCATCTCTGCCGATGTCGTCCTGAAGGATCCGAAGGGCAACGAGCTTGACCGTTTCGAAGTTTCCGCATCCTATGCCCTGGGCGGTCTTGCGGGCGGGCAGGACTCCGCGCGCATGGGGTGGCTGTACGAGAAATTCGCCGAAGTGACGGTCAAGGAACTGACCAAACAGTGAAGCTCGGGTAGAAGGCCCGACGCTGCCACCAGGGGCCACGTCTGCGTCAGACATTTGTTTGGCGCATCGTGGACCTCTCGTTTTCACCGTACCGTAAGCCGCTCGAGCCCCAGCCCGCTTCGCATCAGCCAGTCGAGCACCGAATCGGCGGTGATGGTGTCGATGCGGTCGGTAAAGCGGCGTTCGGGCGGGTGGTCGTCGAAAGCGACGTTGGCGGAGCCCATTCGTGCGCCGAGCCGGCGCAGCGCATCGATGTGCAGCGTCGTCGGCTGATAGCCGCGCAGCCGCAGCCAGGCCTGCGCGCGGCTACGGTCCGTCGCGCCCGGTTCGAGCGCGAAGGCGAGCGTCTCGATCGCCCACTGATTGCTCTGTTGGTAGCGCGTTGCCCACGGGTAGGCGAGCATGTTGTAGCGCACCTCATGCATGCGGGCGACCGTGAAGTTGTCCTTGAGGCGGGTCGCGAGCACCGCGCCGGGGGCCGGGGCGAAGGTGACGATGGCCGCTTCGTAGTCGTACAGGTCTTCGCCGAAGAAGTCCCCGAGCCCGTTGCGGAAGAGGCTCGCGCGGTCGCTGCCGCAGTGGTTGAGCTTGTGCACGACGCGCCACGCGCCGCGCCCGTCGAGCGCGTCGCGGTCGTAGTAGACGATGCCGATGTGGGAGAACCGCAATCCCCATTCGGTGAGATTCTGCCCGGCGCGGGCGATGACCGCGGCCTGGGCGCCGCTGCGTTCCAGCGCCGTGAGCGTGTGTGCCGCGAGTTCGAGGCTCTTCGCGAGTTCCTGCGTCGTGAGCTTGCGCTCGGTGCAAGGGCGGCCGGCGAAGGCGGGCGGCGCGGAGACGAACACCACGACGGCAACGAGGACCGCCGCCCGGAAGCGACGGGCGACGGCGGCGAGGGCGTTCATGGCGTGATCCTCTCGCCGTAGAGCAGTGCCTGGCCGATGGCGTTCGGGATGAAGCACAGCGCCTGCCCCGCAGCCGACAGGATCCATCCGGCCGATAGCGCAGTCACGGTTAGGACGGTGCCGATGGCGACGGCCGAGGCCTCGATGCCCGCCGCGCTGAGCTCGACGCTCGCGCGGGCCCCGTCCGATGCGCGTTCGAGGATCCAGACGGTGCCATGCGCGGAGACGTCGATCGCGGTGACGGTGAGCACCGCGCCGGCGGAGAGGACCATCGCCGGCGCGGCGACGACGGAGGCGAGGGGCAGGGCGAGCGACAGCGCGGAGACGGCGCTCGCGTCCGAGGGGTTGCCGTGGGCGCGCGCTTGTCGGGCAACGAGGGCGAGGGCGGCGAAGGGGGTGGCGCCCAGCAGGGCGAGAGCGGTGCGGCGGTGGGCTGCGTTCATGTGAGGCTCCTGTTGAAAGTGCGAGCGCTCATTGGGCGCTCGGCGGGACGGCGCTCCGTGCGGCAGCGGTCTGAACGGGTGGGCGGGATGCGTCTTCGGCGGTACGGGCGGTGCGTAGCGCGCATTCGGCGCGGTCGGCCTCCCACGCGTCGCGCAGCGTCTTCGCGAGCGTGAAGGCGCTCGAGATCAGGTACAGCCAGCTCACGCCGAGGTAGGCCTTCCAGGTTGGGTTGATGTCCATGCGCCACAGTCCCCAGCCGGTGAGCGCCATCGCCAGCAGGAAGCCGCCCCAGACGACGAGGCGCCACAGCGGCGAGTCGTCGGTGCGGGATTCGGTGTCGCGGACGAACTTCGCAAGCACGAAGGCGCTGGTGAGGCAGAAGGCGTAGCCCATGACCATGAAGGCGCGGTCGAGATCGGCGCCGGGCAGCGCGGCGAGGCCGCTCGCGCACAGCAGGGCGGCGAGTCCGAAGGAGATCCAGACCTGGAGGCGCCACGCGCGGGTGTCGCGGCAAACGGGGGCTTGCATGACGGGCTCCTGTAATGAAGGTGAGCCGATCATTCGCCCGTTGCGCTATCGGTACAAATCGTTCGTGCGAAGTTCGTCGGATTTGTGCTTTTGGTATCGAAAGACGATACTTAATGACATGCGGCTCGCGCTGCGCACGTCATGCAGATAGTCTTGGCGCCAATCCCACACGGACAACGCACATGAGCACCACCGCCGATCTGGTCACCGCGCTGAAAGCCGAGCTGAAGTCCGCCGGGCTCACCTACTCCGCGCTCGCCGAACGTCTCGGCATGGCCGAGTCGAGCGTCAAGCGGATGTTCTCGACGAGCGGCGACATGCCCCTGTCGCGCATCGACGCGATCTGCCGCGCGCTGAACCTCGACTTCGCCGACCTCGCGCGCAGCGTCGCGGAGAAGGAGCCGCTGCTCGCCGAACTCTCGCTGGCGCAGGAAAGGGCCGTCGTCGGCGACCGTAAGCTGCTGTTGGTGGCGATCTGCTGCCTGAGCCACTGGACGGCCGAGCAGATCATTGCGACCTACCAGATGGGCGAAGCCGAAGTCGTCAAGCACCTGACCCGCCTCGACCGCCTCGGCGTAATCGACCTGCGTCCCGGCAACCGCTACCACCTGAAGGTCGCGAAGGGATTCCGCTGGCGTCCGCACGGGCCGGTGATGCAGTACTTCCGCGAAGACGTCATCGACGACTACTTCGCCGGCGGCTTCGACGGCGAATCCGAGATGCTGATGGTGGTCCACGGCCAGATCGGCCGCGGGCTCGCGCATTCCTTCCGCGAACGGCTCGCGCGCGTCGGGCAGGATTTCGCCCAGCAGCACATCGCCGACCAGAAGCTCGCGCCCGCCGACCGCCGCCCCTATACGCTCGTGATCGGCATGCGCTCGTGGCTGATGGCGGCCTTCCGCGACCTGAAGCGGCCCGACGTCGCGTGGCCTGATGCACCGTCGGCGCGCTGAGCACCCCTCGAACTCATACCAATACCATCGAACGACGAGACCCGACCATGCTCCGTCCCCTGATAAAGCTCGTGCTCCGCGGCCTCGCCCGCATCCTGTTCCGCGTGCGTGTGATCGGCACGGCGCCTGCCGAAACCGGCCGCCTGCTCGTGATCGCGAACCACGAGTCCTTCCTCGACGGCCTGCTGCTGGGCCTCTTCCTGCCGCTCGACCCGGTGTTCGTCGTGCATACCGGCGTCGCGAAGAACCGCTGGTTCAGGATGATGCTGTCGCTCGTCGATTACCTCGCCGTCGACCCGACGAGCCCGATGGCGATGAAGAAGGTCGTGCGCCTGCTCGAATCCGGGCGTCCCGTCGTGATCTTCCCGGAAGGGCGCATCACGACCACCGGCAGCCTGATGAAGACCTATGACGGCCCGGCCTTCGTCGCCGCGCGCACCGGCGCGACGATCCTGCCGGTGAAGATCGACGGCGCCGCGCGCACCTATTTTTCGCGCATGGGCGGGCGCTTTCCGCGGCGGTTCTTCCCGCAGCTGACGCTGACGATCCATCCTGTGACCCGCATCGACATGCCCTTCGCGCCGACCGCGCGCGATCGCCGCCGCCGCGCCGGCGATGCGATGCGCCGCGTCATGCAGGAGATGATCTTCGCGAGCCGGCCGCAGCAGACGCTCTTCGAGGCGCTGCTCGATGCCGCCTCGATCCACGGCCGCTCGCGCCGCCTCGTCGAGGACCTGAAGCAGGAGGAGTATTCCTACGGTGACCTGATCAAGATGGCACTCGCACTCGGGCGGCTGGTCGCGAAGGAGTCCGCCCCGAACGAGCATGTCGGCATCCTGCTGCCCAACCTCGCGCCGACGCTGGGCCTCGTCTTCGGCCTGACCGCCTTCCGCCGCATCCCGGCGATGCTGAACTACACCGCCGGTCCCGACGGCATGCAGGCGGCGTGCGCGGCGGCGCAGATCCGTACGATCGTGACCTCGCGCGCGTTCGTCGAGCAGGCGAAGCTCGGCGACAAGCTCGCCGCGCTCAGTGACGTGTGCACTGAGGTGCGCTTCGTCTATCTGGAAGAGCTGCGCGAAAAAATGGGCCTCGCCGACAAGCTGTGGCTCATGCTGTGGGCGATCCATTTCCCGCGCGCCGCGACTCGCATTGGCTCGCCCGAGGACACGGCGGTCGTGCTCTTCACGTCCGGCTCCGAAGGCAAGCCGAAGGGCGTCGTGCTGTCGCACCGGGCGCTCCTCGCGAACATCGCGCAGATCCGCGCGGTCGTCGATTTCTCGGTCGACGACAAGATCCTCAACGCGCTGCCGCTCTTCCACTCTTTCGGCCTCACCGCCGGCGGGCTGCTGCCGGTGCTCTCGGGTGCGAACGTCTTCCTCTACCCGAGCCCGCTGCATTACCGCGTGATCCCCGAGCTCGCCTACGACCGCGGCTGCAGCGTCCTGCTCGGCACCAGCACCTTCCTTGCGAACTACGCGCGCTTCGCCCACCCCTACGACTTCTACCGCCTGCGCTACGTCATCGCCGGTGCCGAGAAACTTGCCGAGCCGGTGCGCCAGCTGTGGTTCGAGCGCTTCGGCATCCGCATCTTCGAAGGCTACGGCGCGACCGAGACGGCGCCGGTGATGGCGGTGAACACGCCGATGGCCTACCGCACGGGCACCGTCGGCCAGTTCCTGCCGGGCCTGCAGGCGCGCCTCGTGCCGGTGCCCGGCATCGCCGAGGGCGGCATGCTGTATGTGTCCGGCCCGAACCTGATGAGCGGCTACCTCAAGGTCGATCGCCCTGGCGTGCTGCAACCGCCGTCGTCCGACGTCGGCGAGGGCTGGTACGAGACCGGCGACGTTGTCAGCGTCGATGAGGACGGCTTCGTGCGCATCGTCGGGCGGGTGAAACGCTTCGCGAAGATCGCCGGCGAGATGGTGAGCCTCGAAGCGGTCGAGAAGCTGGCCGCGGCGACCGTCCCTGCCGCGCAGCATGCCGTGTCGACGCAGGCCGACCCCGCGAAGGGCGAAGCGTTGGTGCTTTTCACAAGCGACCGCGGACTCACGCGCGAACGGCTGCTGAGCGTCGCGCGAGAGCAAGGCGTGCCCGAACTCGCGGTGCCGCGCAAGATCATGCCGGTCGAGGCGCTGCCGCTGCTGGGCACCGGCAAGATCGACTACGTGACGCTCAAGCGCTGGGCGGAGGCCGCGTGATGCGTCCGTTCTCGCTATCCCGTCGCCGCTGGCTCGCGGGAGGCTTCGCCCTCGCCGCCGGCGGAGCCGCGATGGCCGCTTCGCGCCGCCCGTGGCTGATGAACCCGTGCCGAGCAACGCTGCCCGACGAGCTCGCGCACCACGAGCTGGTTCAGGCTGCCTGGGAGGGGCTCGATCCGGCCCAGGTGTGGGACTGCCACGCGCATCTCGCCGGCATCGGCGATGGCGGCAGCGGCGTGGCGATCTCGCCGACGATGCTGAGCCCGCTGCATCCGCTGCAATATCTGCAGCGCCTCTTCTACCTCAACGCCGGCTGCGCGCACGAGGCGTCGGGCCGTGTCGACCAGAGCTACGTCGAACGATTGCACAACCTGATGGAAGGCATGGCGCCGGGCTTCAAGCTGATGCTTTTCGCCTTCGATCAAGCGCATGACGCCGAGGGACGCGCCCAGCCCGAGCGCTCAGCCTTCTTCGTCCCGAACGCCTATGCGAGGGACGTCGCGCGCGCCGCGCCGCAGTGGTTCGAATGGGTGTGCTCGATCCATCCCTATCGCCCGGACGCGGTCGCTGCCCTTGAAGCCGCCGCGGCCGACGGCGCCCGCGCCGTGAAATGGCTGCCGCCGGCGATGGGCATCGACCCCGCTTCGCCCGCCTGCGACCGCTTCTACGACGCGCTGGTGCGCCTCGACCTGTCGCTGATCACGCACGTCGGCGAGGAGCAGGCGGTCGCCGGCGCAGGCCATCCGGAATGGGGCAACCCGCTGAGCCTGCGTCGCGCGCTCGATCGCGGCGTGCGCGTCGTGATGGCGCATTGCGCGAGCATCGGCGAGGACACCGACCTCGACCGCGGCCCGAACGGGCCGCGCGTGCCGAGCTTCGATCTCTTCGCGCGCATGATGGCCGAGCCGCGCCACGCGCAGCACCTCTTCGCCGACATCTCCGCGATCACGCTGCGCAACCGCAAGCTCCCGGTGCTGCGTGCGATCATTGAGCGCGAAGACTGGCATCCACGGCTATTATTCGGCACCGATTACCCCTTGCCGGGCATCCTGCCGCTGGTGTCGCCCGCGCAGCTCGCCGCCGAAGGCATGCTCGACGCGGTCGCGGTGCCGGTGCTGGAAGCCGTCCGCGAGCACAACCCGATCCTCTTCGACTTGGCGCTCAAGCGCCATTTGCACAGCGGCGGCAAACGCCTCGCCACGACGATCTTCGAAACCCGACGCTTCTTCTCCCGGACCCCGACATGAGCTCCCAATTCAAGCTGATGGGCGAGCGGCGCTTCCTGCCCTTCTTCCTGACCCAGTTCCTCGGCGCCTTCAACGACAACCTGTACAAGAACGCGCTCGTCGTGCTGATCACCTTCCAGGCGGCGCGCTACACGACGCTCGCGCCGGGGGTGCTCGTGAACCTCGCCGCGGGTGTCTTCATCCTGCCCTTCTTCCTCTTTTCCGCGACCTCCGGCCAACTCGCCGACAAGTTCGAGAAGACGCGCCTGATCCGCTTCGTGAAGCTCTTCGAGATCGGCATCATGGTGCTCGCCGCGGTCGCCTTCGCACTCGATTCGCTCTCGCTGCTCTTCGCCGCGCTCTTCATGATGGGCGTGCATTCGACGATCTTTGGGCCGGTGAAGTACGCCGTGCTGCCGGTGTATCTGCGCGAGGAGGAGCTCGTCGGCGGCAACGCGCTGGTCGAGGCCGGCACCTTCATCGCGATCCTGATCGGCACGATCGCCGGCGGCGTGACCATCGCGCTACCCGGCGGAGCCGCATGGCTGTCAGCCGCGGTGATCGCCGTCGCCGTGCTCGGCTACCTGACGAGCCGCCAGATTCCGCCCGCGCCCGCGGCCGATCCGGGCCTGAAGATCAACTGGAACCCCCTCACCGAAACCTGGCGCAATATCGGTTTTACGCGCGGCAACCGCACCGTCTTCCTGTCGATCCTTGGCATCTCGTGGTTCTGGTTCTACGGCGCACTCTTCCTGTCGCAGTTCCCCGGCTACGCGAAGGACGTGCTCGGCGGCGACGAGCACGCGGTGACGCTGCTGCTGGCGCTGTTCTCGGTCGGCATCGGCGTCGGGTCGCTGCTGTGCGAGAAGCTCTCGGGCAAGCACGTCGAGATCGGCCTCGTGCCCTTCGGCTCGATCGGCCTGTCGCTCTTCGCGTTCGACCTGTGGCTCGCGAGTCCTGCGGTAGCGCACGTCGGCGACCCGCTGCCGCTTGCCGCGGTGCTGGCCACTCCCACGACCTGGCGCGCGCTCTTCGATCTCGTGATGATCGGCGTCTTCGGCGGCTTCTTCATCGTCCCGCTCTACGCGCTCGTGCAGTCGCGCTCGAACCCCGCGCACCGCTCGCGCATCATCGCCGGCAACAACATCATCAACGCGCTCTTCATGGTCGTCGCGGCCGGTCTCGGTGCGGGACTTCTCGCGGCGGGCGTGACGATCCCGCAGCTGATCCTGATCACCGCCGTGCTCAACGCCGTGGTCGCGATCTACATCTACACGCTGGTACCGGAATTCCTGCTGCGCTTCATCGTGTGGATGCTGGTGCACACGGTGTACCGCCTGCGCGTCGAAGGCATCGAGCACGTGCCCGAGGAAGGTCCGGCGCTGATCGTCGCGAACCACGTGAGTTTCGTCGACGCGCTGATCATCACTGCCGCGTCGCGGCGCCCGATCCGCTTCGTAATGGACCACCAGGTTTTCCGCTGGCCGCTGCTGTCCTTCGTGTTCCGGGCCGGGCGCGCGATTCCGATCGCGTCCGCGAAGGAAGACCCGGCGATGATGGAGCGCGCCTTCGAGGAAGTCGCCCGCGCACTCGAAGCCGGAGAACTGGTCGGTCTCTTCCCCGAAGGCAAGATCACTGCCGACGGCGAAATCCAGCCCTTCCGCCCCGGCATCCGCCGCATCGTCGAACGCACGCCGGTGCCGGTCGTGCCGATCGCGCTGCGTGGCTTGTGGGGCAGCAGTTTCAGCCGCAAGGACGGCCCGGCGATGAGCCGGCCGCTGCGCCGTGGGCTTTTCAGCCGCATCGAGCTGGTCGGCGGGGCGCCGGTCGCGCCCAATGCCGCGACGCCGGAAAGCCTGCAGGCGGCGATCGCCGGCCTGCGCGGTGAGATGCGCTGAGGGTGGCGGCGCGGCCTCAGTCGCGCCGCAGGAAGGCCTCGATCGCGGCGGCGACCTGTTCCGGCTGGTCGTGCTGCACGTTGTGGCCGGCGTCGGTGATCGTCGCCCGCTCCATCGTCGCGAAGCACGCTAGCCGCCGGGTGACCTCGTCCGGCTGATCCTTGAAGCGGTTCACGACGTAACCCTGGTCGGCGAGCATCATCAGCACCGGCGCCTGGATCGCGCGCCAGCCGGCCATCACGTCCTCGACTTGGTAACGCACCGGGGACGCGACTTTGTGCCACGGATCGGCAGCCATCGACACCTGTCCGTCGGGCAGTTGGCGCGACACATTACGGGAGAGGAAGGCGGCGCGCGCCTCGGTGAGCCGCGGGTTGACCTGCCGCAGGCGACGCGCGAAGGCGTCCTGGCTCGGGTAGTTGCGCACCGGCTGCTCGCTGCGCAACTCGTCGAGCCAGTGCGCGATGTGGCCGGGCGCTTCGTCCGGCTTCGTCGTCGAGAGGCCGAGGAAATCCATCATCACGAGCTGCGAAACGCGCTCAGGACGGGCGCCCGCGTAGATCGACGAGATCGCCGCCCCCATGCTGTGGCCCACGATGCGCACCGGGCGATCGGGCGAATAGTGCGCGAGCAGCGCGTCGAGGTCGCCGTAATAGTCCGGAAACCAGTACGCGCGCCCCAGCCATTCGCTGTCGCCGTAGCCGCGCCAGTCCGGCGCGATGACGTGCCAGTCTTGCGCAAGCGCATCGACGACGAACTGGAAGGTCGCCGAGGCGTCCATCCAGCCATGCAGAAAGAAGACTGCGGGCGCGTCGGGCGCGCCCCAATGGCGGACGTTGTAGCGCAGCCCGCGGATCGGGAGCTGCTCGCAGCGCGAAGGCAGATTCGGTTTCATCCCCGAATGATAGCAACCGCGCGCCGCGATTCGGCGCGCACTGCGCCACAGGCTTACGCCCCGGTCGTCTCCTTCGACGTCAGCGTGTAGCGGAAGCCCGCCGGGTCGAGGCTGTCGAAGCGTCCGTCGCGGCCTTCGCCCTGCGGGTACATCAGGTAGGGCGCCTCCGGCCCCTCGCTGCCGGGCAGCGCGAGGTCGTGGCCGAAGTTGTACGCCAGCCAGTTCATCTCCCAGGCGCCGAACAGCACCTTGCGCGCGCTGACGACCTTCGGGTCGTACATCGGCAGTCCGCCGGGCGGTTCTTCGAGCGCCACCTTGCGCACGTCGGCCGGATCGATCGGCACCCAGCCGTACTGCGACAGCCAGACCTCGGCACGGCAGTGCTGGGCCTTCGACACGTCGCCGCTCTTGCCGAGGCTCTTATAGCCGTAGCGCGAATCGGCGACGCGGATGCCGTACACGTCGCGCGCCGGGATGCCGAGCGAACGCGCCAGACCGACATACAGCGCGTTGAGGTCGGCGCATTTCCCGGACAAGTCGCCCGTCTCCAGCATCGTGCGGATATCACCGAGCCCGCAGCCGCGGGTCTTCGGATTGCGGAAGGTGTTGTCGACGATCCAGTCGTAGATCGCGCGCGCCTTCTCGACGTCGGTCGTCGCCCCTTGGGTGATCTTGCGCGCCGTCTCGAGCACGATACCGTCGGTCGGCAGCAGTTTCGTCGCGTGGGTGTACAAGGTGCGATCGGCAGCCGACAGCACGGGCGCGCGGCCCGGGTTCGTCAAGTCCAGGCCCCGGTCGCGCGTCACCACGCGGCTCGCCACCTCGATCACCGGTGCCTCGGTCCCCGGCGCCCACTGCGCATGCAGCATCGTTGCGCCGTACTTCGGGTCGGTGACGATTTCGACCTGCTTTGCATTGCCCTGCCAGCTGTTGCCGACAACGCGGCTCCAGTCCGCCTCGTTGACGCTCGGCAGCGGCACCCATACTTGCGTCGGTGCGTCGGAGGCGGGCGCCTCGATGCGGCTCGTCAGCTCGAAGCTGCGCCAGCCGTTCGCCGCCGTGGGCGCAAATTCGGGCAGGCTGGATTGCGGCGCCGCGGCGCGGGCCCAAGCGGGCAGGCCGAGGCTGGCGGCGAGCGTGGAGGTCTTGAGGAAGCTTCTGCGATTCATGTTCGATGTTCCGGAAAAATGCGTATCAGGCATGCGCCGGCGATCTGCCGGCGAAGGCGCGGATGCGGGCGCGTACGGCGTCCGTGTGCCAGTCGATTTCGCCGCGCACGCGTAGCCGCGGCTGGTGCGCGGCATCGAGCAGCAGCGTCGTCGGCAGGTAGCTCACGTCCCAGGCGCGGGAGATGACCTGCTCGGGGTCGGCTACGACGATCGGGTCGACGAGGTGGTCGGCGAAGAATCGGCGCACCTCGTCCATGCGATCGGCGACCGCGACCGTGACGAGCGCGATCGCCGGCTCCGCCTCGTCGAGGCTGACGAGCGCAGGCATTTCGGTACGGCAGGGTTCGCACCAGGTCGCCCAGAAATTCACCAGCACGGCGCGGCCGCGTAGCGGATCGAGGGCGCGCCGCAGCGCGGGGGGCGGCGGCGCCGCAAGATCGATCGCCTCGAAGCGATCGTCCGGAGAGCCGGCGCGGGCCGTGGCGCAGACCGCCGGTGCGAGCGTGGCCGCAGCCAGGCCTCCAATGGAGGTAAGCACGCGCCTTCGCATGGCGCGACGCATGTCGGACATGAATACCTCTCCCGATTCGGTTTCAGCCACCCCGGTGCGGAAGCCGCCGGGGTTTAATGAGGAGCCTCGCGGCCCCGTTGGATTGCCTGTGCGGTACGCAGACCGCGTTGCGAAACCCCGATGCACAGATCGGCGTAAATTTTCGCAACGCACATTATCGCAGTTGCGGGCGCCGACAGCACGGGCGTGTGCGCGTTTCGGGGAATTCGCCCGCACGGCACCGGGTTGACCTGCGTCAGTGGCCCGCGTGATACGCGGTTGGAATGTTTTGACGTGTGATAAAGTTCACGCCTTCGGTTTCGGGCCATTCGGTCCAGCCTTTTTGCGGAGAATTCCTGTGAATCGTTGGTTGTTGGTCGCTGTGGCCGCATCGGTCGGCCTGTCCGCCTGTTCCAAGAAAGAAGAGGCCGCTGCGCCCGCTGCTGCACCCCAGGCTGCGGCGCCCGCTGCAGGCGGTCCGGCCGCCGTGTCCGCGGCGACGCCGAATTCCGGCAAGGTCCTGCAACTGCTGCAAGGCGGCGGCTACACCTACGCCGAAGTCGAGATGAGCGGCGGCGAGAAGGTCTGGATCGCCGGCGGACAGATCGACGTCAAGCCGGGCGACGTCGTGCAGTGGGGCGATTCCGCCACGATGACCAACTTCGCATCGAAGTCGCTCAATCGCACCTTTGATCGCATCCTGTTCGTGAACGCCTGGGGTCCGGCCGGCGCCGCCCCGACCGGCGTCGCGCCGCACGGCTCCCCGATGGGCGGCCAGGCGATGGGCGGCCCGGGCATGGGCGGACATCCCCCGATGCCGCAAGCCGGGGGCGAAGCCGCTCCGGCGGCCGCGCAGAACGTCAGCTCCGGCCAGGTGAAGAGCGTCACGACCGGCGGCGGTTACACCTACCTCGAAGTCGCCAAGGACGGCGGGGTCGTCTGGGTCGCCGCGCCGATCACCGACGCCAAGGTGGGCGACACCGTGAGCTGGAGCGACGGCATGGTGATGACCAACTTCACCAGCTCCTCGCTGAACCGCAAGTTCGACCAGATCATCTTCGCCAGCGCGGTGAAGGTGGGCAAGTAAGTCGGCAAGTAAGCGACGACGCGCGGCACGGTCCGCGCCGTCCGTTCATCGAAAGGGCCGCGGGCGATCGCGGCCCTTTTTGCGTCAACGGCGAAGAGGAATCGGTGTTCCGCGATCGACGGCGACGGCGGTGACGCTATTCTTCGGGCTGCCTTCGATCAGCTTGTCCGAGTAGGTCAGGTACACCAGCACGTTGCGTTTCGCGTCGACCATGCGCACGACCTGTAGCCGCTTGAAGAGCACCGACAGCCGTTCCGAGAAGACCTCCTCCTGCTGCGGCAGCGCCTCGCGCACATGGATCGGACCGACCTGGCGGCAGGCGATCGAGGCCTCGGCGAGGTCTTCCGCGATGCCTACCGCGCCCTTGATGCCGCCCGTCTTCGCGCGCGATACGTAGCAGGTGACCCCCTCGACGCGCGGATCGTCGTAGGCCTCGACGACCACCTTGTGATTGGGGCCGATCAGCTTCCATACCGTCGACACCTCGCCCACCGATTCGGCGAGCGCGACGCGACCGGCAAGGCAGCAGGCACCCGCGGCACAGGCCGCGGCAAGGCGTCGCAGACGGGCGGAATTCATCGCAGGGGCTCCATTTGGGCGGGGCAAATGTCTAGTTGCCCAGTATAGACCCCTATGACCATGCGATGCCGCGGGGACGGAATCGAGGTTTTCGACGTTTTTCTATGGCCTTGTCGGCCCGAACGGGGCAGAATTCCCCGGATTCGGGCATGGCCATTGCTCCCATTCCCGCCCCAGTTCCTGCAGTCCGTTCCGACGCGTGTATCGATGATCGCAAGACCGCTGTTGCTTCCGTTTTTTGTGGCATCCCTCGTGGCGGCCGTCTGCTTGCCCGCCGCCGATACCCAGGCGGCACTGAAGGCCGTGGAGGTTCCCGCGGACGCGGCGGCGCCCGAACCCGCCCGTGTCGAACCGCCGCCGCGCGTCGTCGAGCGCAACAATCCGAGCGACGAGTTCTACGATCCCTCCAGCCCGGCCTTTGATCGGCTGCAGCGCGCAGGCGAAGCGCTCGACGGACTGCCGCGCGACCGCGACGGCAAGATCGACTGGATGACCGCGCTGCGCCAGGGGCTGATCAAGCCGCGCCAGCGCCTCGACGGCAAGGATCGCGAACCGCCGCTCGACCTCGATGTGATCCTGCGCAACACCAAGCAGATGCCCAACGTGCGCTTTCCGCACAAGGCGCACACCGAATGGCTCGATTGCACGAACTGCCATCCGGATCCCTTTGAGCCCAAGGCGGGCAGTACCCGCATCAAGATGGAGGACATTTTCCGCGGCAAATTCTGTGGGAAGTGCCATGATCGGGTCGCTTTCATCACGCATCGCAACTGCTACCGCTGCCACAGCGTGAACCCGGACGGTACGCCGGCGCTGCCGCCGCCCGTCCTGCCGGTGCATCCGGCGAGCCAGACTCACTGATCCGGTTCGCCCACAAAGACAAAAACGCGTCGCTCGCAAGGAGGAGACAAATGACGACCGAACGCAACGATTCCACCCCGGAACCTGGCACCCTGTCCGCAGAGCCCTCGGCGCCGCGGGCGCGCAAGCGCCCCAACGGTCACGCCCGCAGGGTCGCGCAGGGCGACGTTGCCCCGCAGCTTACCGAGCAGGGGATCGAAGGATTCGAGGTCGCCAAGGCCGTCGATGCGGCGCAAGTCACGCAGGCGATGGCAATCGCCGACATCATGAAGAACGCCGCGGCCGCGGGCGACATGGGGACCATTGCGCGCACGCTCGAATCCGTCCTCGCCGGCGCCTCGCCGGACGACGCCGCGATGCTGCGCAAGGCGCTGCAACAGGGCGAGCCGGTGGCCGATCGCCTGCCGGTCGCACCCGACGACCAACTTGCCGATGGCTGGCGTCTGGGCGGTTATCCCTACCGCAACCTGATGCTGCGCAAGAACTACGAGAAGCAGAAGTACCTGCTACAGGTCGAGCTGCTGAAGCTGCAGGCCTGGGTCAAGGAAACCGGCCAGCGCGTCGTGATCCTCTTCGAGGGGCGCGACGCAGCGGGCAAGGGCGGCACCATCAAGCGCTTCATGGAGCACCTGAATCCCCGCGGCGCGCGCGTCGTCGCGTTGGAAAAGCCGTCCGACGTCGAGCGCGGGCAGTGGTACTTCCAGCGCTACATCCAGCATCTGCCGACCCAAGGCGAGATCGTGATGTTCGACCGCTCGTGGTACAACCGTGCCGGCGTCGAACGCGTGATGGGCTTCTGTTCGCCCGACGAATACGCCGAATTCATGCGCCAGGTGCCCGAGTTCGAGCGCAACCTCGTGCGCAGCGGCATCCACCTGATCAAGTTCTGGTTCTCGGTGAGCCGCGAGGAGCAGCGCCGCCGGTTCAAGGAGCGCGAGAAGCATCCGCTCAAGCAGTGGAAGCTGTCGCCGATCGACCTCGCGTCGCTCGACAAGTGGGACGACTACACGAAGGCCAAGGAGGCGATGTTCTTCTACACCGACACCGCCGACGCGCCGTGGACGGTCGTGAAGTCCGACTGCAAGAAGCGCGCGCGCCTCAATGCGATGCGCTACATCCTGCACAAGCTGCCCTATGCGAACAAGGACATCGACCGCGTGCGGCCGCTCGACCCGTTGCTGGTCGGTCGCGCCAACGTCGTCTACGAGCGCGGCGAGAAGGAAGGATCGCCGATCCTGTAGTTCAGCCCTGCCGTGCCGCGAGCCACGCGTTCGCGGCCTCGGCTGGCAGCGGCTTGCTCAGCAGGTAGCCCTGCATCGCGTCGCATCCCCAGACGCGTAGCACGTCGAGCTGCTCCTGCGTCTCGACGCCTTCGGCGAGCACCTTGATGCCCAGCTTGTGGGCGAGCGCGATGATCGCGTTGGTGATCGCGCGGTCGCTTTCATCGTGCGTCACGTCCATCACGAAGGAGCGGTCGATCTTCAGCAACTGGATCGGACAGCGCTTGAGCTGGCCGAGCGACGAATAGCCGGTGCCGAAGTCGTCGATCGACAGATGCACCCCGAGCGCGCACAGGCGCTCCATCGTCTCGATCGCCGAGCCGACGTTCTCCATCACGATATCTTCGGTGAGTTCGAGTTCCACCCTGTCGCGCGGCACGCCCGCGGCATCGACGGTGCGTGCGACGACCTCGACGAGATCGCTACGCCGGAAGGACTGGTTCGAGAGGTTGACCGCGACGCGCAGATCCCGCCAGCCCGCCTCGCGCCAGCGCCGCAACTCCGCGCAGGCCATGCGCAACACGCTTTCGTCGAGCGCGGCCATCAGGCCGGCCTCTGCGGCAGCCGGCAGGAACTGCGCGGGCGAGATCAGGCCCATCTGCGGATGTTGCCAGCGCACGAGGGCCTCGAAGCCGATCACCGTGCCGTCGAAAGTCTGCTGCGCCTGGTAATACGCCTGCAGCTGGTCGTCCACGTCGAGCGCGCTGCGCAGCGCATGCTCCAGCATCAGGCGCATTTCGGTGCGCGTGCGCATCTCGGGAGCGTAGTGGATGAAATTGTTCTTGCCGGCCGCCTTGGCCGTGTACATCGCGAGGTCGGCGCTCTTGACGAGCTCTTCGGCGTCGAGGCTGTCGGTCGGAGCGCAGGCGGTGCCGACCGACACCGTGATGTGCAGTTCGTGCGGGCCGATCTGCACGGGCTGGCGCAGCCGTTCGACGAGTTTTTCCGCGACGATGTCGATGTCGCGGGGTTGCGCGATTTCGTCGAGCATCACGACGAACTCGTCGCCCGCCCAGCGCCCGACGACGTCACCAGGGCGCAGCACCTCGCGGATGCGCTCGGTGATGCGTTGCAGTAGCAGATCGCCGATGTTGTGGCCGAGCGAATCGTTGACGAACTTGAAGCGGTCCAGGTCGCAGAACATGATGCCGACGTGCTGGCCGTTCCACGGCAGCCGGGCGAGCGTTGCGCGCAGGTGGTCGAGGAACATGCGCCGGTTCGGCAGGCCGGTAAGCACATCGTAGCTCGCGAGATAGCTCAGCCGCTCCTCGTTGCGCTTGCGCTCGGTGATGTCCTGCACGACGAGCACACGCCCGCGGCTGTCCGTCGCGAGCGTGATCGGCGACACGGAAACCGAGACGATGGTGGGCGGCTCCTGCGGCCCGCGCAGCCGGCATTCGAAGCCGCGGCGACTTGCCCGGTCGCTGCCGAGGTCTTTCTGGTCATCGACGGCGAAGACTTCGTGCAGCGGGCGGCCCAGCATCGGGCCCTGCGCGGCTTCGTCGTAGAGCCGCTTCATCGCGGAGTTGCTGCGTTCGATCCGGCCTTCCGCGTCGACCACGACCACGCCTTCGGCCATCGACTCGATGATCGCTTCGACGTAGTCACGCGACACGAGGGAATGGGCGAGATCCTCGGCCATCGCGTTGAAGCGGGACTGCAGGGTGCCGAGTTCGTTGTCCGTCGTGACGTCGACGTGGGTGTCGAGGTGACCGCGGCCCAACTGGTCAGCGGCCTCCTGCAGCGCATGGATCGGCCGCGAGATGTGGGTCGCCAGCGCGGCGCCGCCCGCGATCGCTGCGATCAGCGACAGCACGCAGGTGCCGAGAATCGCCAGCAGGTGGCGCCTGAGGTCGGTGTCGATGCTTTCCCGCAGTCCGGCGAACTCGCCTTCCTCTTCTCCTGCGGCCTCGTCCACCGCGTCGCGGAGCGCATCCAGTGACGTCGCGACGCGCCCGATGCTCGCTTCGAAGGCCGCGTGCTGACCGCGTACGTCGAGCGCGGCGAGGGCATCGCTCGCCGCCAGGAAATGTTCGGTACGGCGGAAGATCTCCTCGGTCTTGGCCAGTTCGTCCGGAAAATAGCGTTCGACGAGACCGTGATACGCGGAAACCGCGGCGGTCAAGCGGGTGCGCAGGCCCTCGGGGGTATTGGGACTTTCCCGCTCCTCGTCGCGTGCAGCGCTGCCCTTCGCATCTTCCTGCGCGTCGGCTGCGCGCGCGGCCAGCGTAAAGGCAAGGTGCGTCGCCTGCAGACGAATGTCGTGCAGTGCGGTCAGGACAGGCTGCGTCTCGTTGATCGCGACGTTGAAGCTGCCGGAAACCGCTTTCAGCCCGATATAGCCTGCGACGCTGACGACGGCCACCAGCAGCGCGAGCAGTGCGTAGCCCGAGAAGATTTGCGCGCGGAGCTTCATGCGATGCGTTCGCCGACGAGGTTCAATGGGGACGCAGCGACTGCAAGATCGCCGCACCCAGCGCCGCCGGCTGTTGTGCGCCGGACACGCCGATGCAGCGGTTCATGATGAAGAAGGGAACGCCTTCGACTCCCTGCTTGCGCACGCCGCCCGCGAGGCGCTTGACGGTCGCGGCATCCTCGTTGCTGGCGAGGTAGCTCTCGATCTCGGTTCTGTCCTCCCCGCAGTCGACGGCAATGTCGGCCAGCGTCGCGATGTCGCCGATATCGCGTCCTTCCTGGAAGTGGGCTGCGAAGAGGGCTTGCGCGAGCTGGTTCACGCGTGCCTGCGTCTGGCCCTGCGACTGCGCCCGGTAGGTCAGGCGGTGGGCGTTCAGCGTATTCGGCAGCCGCGCGATCCGCTCGAAGTCGAAGCTCACGCCGTCGGCCGCACCGGCCTCGGTCAAACGCGCGTGCATGTCGTCGACCGCACTGGCGCTGCCGAACTTCGCATCGAGCCACGGCCGGAACGCCGCGCCGGCAGCCGGCAGGTCCGGATTTAGGAAGTAGGGCAGCCAGTTGATGCGCAGCTCGAGTTCGGGATGGGTCGCGCGGACCTGTTCGATGGCACGCGCGAGCCGTGCCTTGCCGAGCAGGCACCAAGGGCAGACGAAATCGGAAACCAGATCGATGTTTAGAATCATTGTTGTGCGTGTGTCACGGCAGGGCGGCAAGCACGACGGGCGCCGTCCTGTCCGGGCTGGGGAAATGTCAGGCTTCGGGAGGGGGAGTGCCGAGCCAGCGATCTTCCCACACTGCCACATCGGGCAGATAGCGGGAATGGCCGCGCATGAGAAGTGTATCAAGTTGTTCCAGCAGCGGGCGCAGTTCGTCGTCGATGTTGCGTGGCATGACCGGGACGAGCTCGATGAAGAGGTCGCCGTCGGACTGTCCCTCGCGCCCCGGAAATCCTGCGCCGGCTACGCGAAGCGTGCGGGCTTCGACCGTGCCCGGCTGCAGCGCGACCTGGCGCACACCGTGCGGCAGCGGGACGGCGATTTCGCCGCCGATGAGCAGACGCAGCGCGCTGACCGGCCTTGTGAGCCGCAGATCGCGCCCGTCCAGCCGGTAAAGCGCGTGCTCCGCCAGGCGGACATGCAGGACGAGGTCGCCGGGGATGCCGTTCGGCTCGTCATCGGCCGTGGGATGGCCGGCGCGGGCGACGCGGATCTCGTCGCCGCCGAGCACGCCGGCGGGGATCCGTACGGCGAGCCTGCGTGCCGGGTGGCGCTGCCCGCTTCCGCCGCAGGCGCCGCAGGCTTGCGTCGTCACGTAGCCGCGTCCGCTGCAGTGCGTGCAGGGCGTCAGCCCGCGCTTGCCGCGCAGCCGGCCCGAACCATGGCAGTGCGTGCACAGGCGCGAGTGGCGCAGCGTCTCCCGGCCGCTCCCGTCACAGGCGTTGCAGGTTTCCACGTCCTCGACCGTGACCTCGACGGTTCCGCCGCAGCAGGCGTCTTCGAGACTGAGTTCCAGGTCTTCGTGCCGGTCGGCCCCGACGGGACCATCGTCGCTCTCGTCGGCCTGGGCGTCGGCGTCGGCTCCGTCGGCAGTCTCCGAGGGGGCTTCCGCTGCGGTCTGGACTTCATCCCGCTGCGGGTGCGCGAAGGCGTCGATCAGCGTTTCGTAGGCCGCGCGCAATTGCTTGAAATGCTCGAGCGCGTGGGGGTCCGGATTTCGGTCGGGGTGCCAGCGCATCGCGAGCCGACGGAAGGCCTTCTTGATCTCGTGCGCCGTCGCGCCGGGCTGCAGGCCCAGGAGCGTGTAGGGATCCATCGCGATCATCGGCTCGGGGGCGCGGCAGGCGGCTGGGCGAGCCGGTCGAGCATCGCGCGCACGGCGCGGATCTGGCCGCCATCACGCGTCGCGTAGCCGTCGTCCGTGTAGCCCCACCAGTCCCAGCAGCCTTTCGGGTTGTACACCCAGCGCCACGATCCCCAGGTCCAGCCGCTGCGCGGAATCGTCTGCGGGTAGAGCACGATCAGGCGGTTGGTGTCGGCCCATTCGTTGTAGCCGGCGCCCTTGACGAAGCGCATCCCGACCTGCGACTCCGACTGCCGGCAGCCGTGGAAGGCGACGTGCACCTTGCAGCCGCCCGCATGGCACTGGGCGGGGACATAGGCGTAGCCGCGATCGGCGAGACTCAGCTCGAAGGGCGGAGCGCCGGTGTAAGGGCGCTGGTCGAACACGATGACCTCACCGTGCAAAGCGGTGCTGCGCGGCGCGAGCGGCCCGATCAGGTGGGCGAGAAGCTGGCCGGCCGCATCAAAGTCGCCGCAGCGGTTGATGTAAGGCGGCTCCGAGGTCGAGCAGGCGTTGGGCTTCGGGTCCGCGATCGAGATCATCGCGTGTCCCGCTTGCGGCAGCGTGACCGAACGGATTGCCGACTCCGGCAACTGCTGGCGATAGAAGGCGAGCAGCGCGTCGACGACGGGATGTTCAACCGTGTGGTCCTCGGTGCCGCTGAGCACCCACACGCGGTCGTCGCGCAGGCCCGCGGGCGGATCGATGCGCCCGGCCTGGGCTTGCCACTCGATGTGGGACAGCGTTTGCGCCGCGTCGGGAGCGGCACTGCCGACGCCGGGCGCCGTGCAGTTGCGCAGCGCGCGCCACAGGCTGCCTTCGGCGCATTCGTAGGGTCCCCCGGCAAGCACGCCGGCGCCGGTCACCAGGCTGGAGTAGGCCACTTCGAACTGCACCGCCATGTAGCCGCCCGACGAGACGCCGGAAACCGTGAGTCCGGCGAGCTGCGCGCCGAGCGCGGGCAGGGGAGCCTCGGCGGCATTTGCGGAAAAGACGAGGCTGGCCAGCAGGAGGGCGCCGAGGGATCGCGGAATGGTCATGGTGGGCGCTATTGTAGGGGAGCGCCTGCCGCCCGTCCCCACCCGATTCTCGCAGATATGTGAGCGAGCGTTTGCGGCGTGGCGCGGCTCGCTGGCACAATGGACAATCTGCCTGTCGAATCAAATTCATGCCCGGTACTCTGATCATCGTCACGGCGCCCTCGGGAGCCGGTAAGACTACCCTCGTGAAGGGATTGCTCGAGCGCGATCCGCAAGTCCAGCTTTCGGTGTCCTATACGACGCGGGCGCCGCGGCCGGGCGAGCAGGATGGTCGCGAGTATCACTTCGTCGACGTCCCGACCTTCCGCACGCTGCGCGATCGCGGCGAATTCCTGGAATGGGCCGAGGTGCACGGAAACTATTACGGTACCTCGAAGGTCTGGCTAAAGGAGCAGATCTCGTCCGGGCGCGACATCCTGCTCGAAATCGATTGGCAGGGTGCGCAGCAGGTGCGGCGCGTGTTCCAGGAGTCCGTCGGTGTGTTCGTGTTGCCGCCGTCGGTCGAGGAACTCGAATCGCGCCTGCGCGGTCGCGGCACCGACAGCGACGAGGTGATCGCCCGCCGTTTGCTCGGCGCACGCGGCGAGATGCGGCATGTCGGCGAATTCGACTACGTTATACTGAACAACGAATTGCAGAGCGCCATCGACGATCTCGTCGCGGTGGTGCGTGCCTCGCGGCTGCGCTACGGGCGGCAGCGGCTCCGGCACCAGCAGTTTTTCGATTTTCTAGAACAGGACTGACACATGGCTCGCATCACCATCGAGGATTGCCTCAAACGCATTCCCAACCGCTTCCAGCTGACGCTCGCCGCGACCTACCGCGCGCGCCAGATCACGATCGGCTCGACGCCCCAGGTCGAACTGGACAAGAGCGACAAGGACAAGCCGACGGTCATCGCCTTGCGTGAAATCGCCGCCGGCAAGGTCGGCCTGGAAGTCCTCAACCGCGGTCAGGCCTGATCCCCTCCGGGGAGAGGGAAATCGTGCCATGGAAGCTGCCGCGATTCCCGCTCCCGAACCGTTTCGTCCGCCGCCCTCGTGCGTGCTGGCGCTGGACTTCGCCCAGCTTAAGACCAAGCTGGGCGGCTACCTGCGCGCCGAGGACGTCGGGCGCGTCGAGGCGGCGTACCACTTCGCGGCGAACGCCCACGAGGGCCAGTTCCGCATCAGTGGGGATCCCTACATCACGCACCCGGTCGCCGTCGCCGACATCGTCGCCGACTGGCACCTTGATCCGCAGGCACTGATCGCGGCGCTCCTCCATGACGTCATGGAGGACACGCACATCTCCAAGCAGGAGATCGCCGAACGCTTCGGCAAGACCTCGGCCGAGCTGGTCGATGGTGTCTCCAAGCTCGACAAGATCGAATTCCGCTCGCAGGAAGAGGCGCAGGCCGAGAACTTCCGCAAGATGCTGCTCGCGATGGCGAGCGACCTGCGGGTCATCCTGATCAAGCTCGCCGACCGCTTGCACAACATGCGTACGCTGCACTGCGTGCGCCCCGCCAAGCGTCGCCGCATTGCGCAGGAGACGCTCGAGATCTACGCGCCGATCGCGAACCGGCTGGGCCTGAACAACATCTTCCGCGAGCTGCAGGAACTCGCGTTCGAACACAAGTACCCCATGCGCTACCGCGTGCTGTCGCGCGCGGTGAAGTCGGCGCGCGGCAACCGTCGCGAAGTCGTCGGCAAGGTGCTGGTGGCGATCGAGGAGCGGCTGCCGCAGTGGGGCATCCGTGCCGAGGTGCGCGGGCGCGAGAAGCACCTGTTTTCGATCTACCGCAAGATGGCGGAAAAGCACCTGTCCTTCTCGCAGGTGCTCGACATCTACGGCTTTCGCGTGATCGTGCCGGACGTGCCGGCCTGCTACCTCGCGATCGGCGCGCTGCACTCGATGTACAAGCCGGTGCCGGGCAAGTTCAAGGACTACATCGCGATCCCGAAGGCAAACGGCTACCAGTCGCTGCATACGACGCTGATCGGCCCCTTCGGCACGCCGGTCGAGGTGCAGATCCGCACCGCCGAGATGCACCACATCGCCGAGAGCGGGGTCGCGTCGCACTGGCTGTACAAGGAAGACGAGAAGACGCTGACCGAGCTGCAGCAGAAGACGCACTCCTGGCTGCAATCGCTGCTGGAACTGCAATCGACCTCGGGCGAGGCGACCGAATTCCTCGAACACGTGAAGATCGACCTCTTCCCGGGCGAGGTCTACGTCTTCACGCCGAAGGGCCGCATCCTGTCGCTGCTGAAGGGCTCGACCGCGGTCGATTTCGCCTACGCGGTGCATACCGACATCGGCAACCGCTGCGTCGCCTGTCGCATCAACGGCGATCTGATGCCGCTGCGCACCGAGCTCAGGAACGGCGACCAGGTCGAGATCATCACCGCTGCGCACGCGAACCCGAACCCGGCTTGGCTCGCCTATGTCCGTACCGGCAAGGCGCGCGCGCAGATCCGGCATTTCCTGAAGGGTGCGCAGCAGGAAGAATCGGTGTCGCTCGGCGAGCGGCTGCTGAACCAGGCGCTGCGCCCGCACGGCCTGACGCTCGGCCAGATCAGCGCCTTCGCGTGGGACCGCTTCATGCGCGACCGCGGGGTCCGCGCCAAGCGCGAGATCCTCGCCGACATCGGGCTTGGCCGCCGTCTGCCGGTGATCGTCGCGCGCCGGCTCGCGCAGGCCCAGGATATGGAATCTGGCCGTCCGGACGTCGTCAAGCCGAAACCCGCCGGTGCGATCCTGATCCGCGGCAGCGAGGGCATCGCGGTGCAGCTCGCGCGCTGCTGCCAGCCGATACCGGGAGACCCGATCATCGGCGTGATCCGCAAGGGCCAGGGCCTCGAAGTGCATTTGCACGACTGCCAGGTCGTGGCGAAGCTGCGCGGCGACCGCGGCCGCTGGGTCGACGTCGAGTGGGAGGCGGGAGAGGAGCGGCTCTTCGACGTCACCATCAAGGTGCTGACGAAGAACGTGCGCGGCGTGCTCGCGCGCGTCGCCAGCGCGATCGCCGACGAGGACTGCAACATCCAGAACGTGACGATGGACACCGAGCAGGGCGGCCTCTATACCGCGATGAGCCTCACGGTGCAGGTGCGCGACCGCATGCACCTCGCCCGCGTGATGCGCGCGGTGCGGCGCGAGCCGGAAGTGGTGCGCATCGGCCGCCTGAAGAGCGACTCGCGTCCCTGATCCGATGAGCGCACAAGAATCCCGGACGGCCGACGCAAGCGCCGACCGCCGCGTTCCCGTCACGCTGCTGACCGGCTTTCTCGGCGCCGGCAAGACGACGCTGCTGAACCACCTGCTGCACGACCCGGCGATGGCGCGCGCGGCGGTGCTGATCAACGAATTCGGCGAAGTGGCCGTCGACCACCACCTCGTCGACAAGGTCGACGAGACCCTCGTCGTGCTCGACTCGGGCTGCGTGTGTTGCAGCGTGCAGGGCGACCTCGTGAAGGCGCTGAAGAACCTTTTCATGCGGGCGCTCCGCCGCGAGATCCCCGGCCTCGACCGCGTCCTGATCGAAACGACCGGCCTGGCCGATCCGGCGCCCGTGATCTACACGCTGATGCAGGAGCCCTTCCTCGCCGAGCGCTACCGCTGCGAGGGCGTGATCACGGCGGTCGATGCGACGCACGCGCTCGTCCAACTCGACACGCATCGCGAGGCCGTGCGCCAGGTCGCGATGGCCGACCGGCTGCTGCTGACGAAATGCGATCTCGCCGACGAGGCGCAACGCGTGGCGGTGACCGAACGGCTCGCCCAGCTCAATCCGGGGGCGCCCTGCATCGAGGTGTTCCGCGGCGAGGTGTCGGCCGATGCGGTATCGGGCTGCGGCGTCTACGATCCGGGCAGCAAGCCGGCCGATGTCGCCGCATGGCTCGGCGCCGAACGCCTGCGGGCGCAGCCGGCATCGACCGCATGGCGTCGTCCGGGGACCTCCGCCCCTCGTGCCGAAGCGCCTGCCCGTCACGACAGCGGTGTCACGAGTTTCGTGCTGCGCTTCGACGAACCGCTCGACTGGCTGTCCTTTGCGGACGGCCTGGGCATGATCCTGCAACTTTACGGCGCGCGCATCCTGCGCATCAAGGGCCTGCTCAACGTCGCGGGCGACCCGCAACCGCGCGTGCTGCAATGCGTCCAGCACTCGGCCTACCCGACGACGAGCCTGCCGGCCTGGCCCGATACGCCCCCCTACGACGACCGCCGCAGCCGGATCGTCTTCATCGTCAACGGACTCGGGCGCGACGACGTCGCGATGATGCTGGCGAGCTTCTGCGGCCAGACGCCTTCCTAGCCGGCCCTCATAGCTGCTGCGCGGCGAGTTCGCCCAGCGTCATCAGCGCATGCACGTGGCGTTCCGAGAACGGATAGCAGCCCGATAGCCGCACATAGCGCCCGAAGCGTCCGCTCGGCGAGAACAGCGTGCCGGGCGTGATGCTGATGCGGCGCGCCTGCGCGTCGTCGAAGAGCCGGTTCGTGTCGCAGCCTTCCGGCAACTGTACCCACACGAGGAAGCCGCCGGTCGGCTGCGTCGCGTGCGTGCCGGCCGGGAAGGCCGTGTCGATGAGCCCGCGCAGGCGGTCGATCTGCCCGACGTAGGCACGACGCAGCCGCCGCAGGTGCTGCGCGTAGCCGCCGTTCTCGAGGAACACGCCGAGCGCCTCGCACAGCAACGCCGGCTGCGACACGGACGAGCAGAACTTGAGCTCGGCGAGTTCGCGCTTGAAGCGGCCCCCTTCCATCCAGCCGATGCGGAATCCCGGCGCAAGCGTCTTCGTGTACGACGCGCAGACGATCACCCAGCCGTCGCGGTCGAAGGCCTTCACCGCCGGTTGCAGCGGCGTCGCGTATTGCAGCTCGGCATAGAGCGCATCCTCGATCACCGGCACGCGATACTCATGGGCGAGATTCGCGAGCCGCCGCTTCGCTTCGACCGGCATGCTGGTCCCGAGCGGGTTGTGCACGTTCGGCATCGCAACGATCGCCTGCACGCGCTTTTCCGACAGCAGCAGTTCGAGCGCGTCGAGCGACATCCCGGTGTCCGGATGGGTCGGCACCTCGATCGTCTTGAGCCCGAGCCGTTCGGCGAGCGGGATCAGGTTGAAATAGGTCGGCGACTCGACGGCGATCGTGTCGCCGGGGCGCGTGACGGCACGCAGTCCGAGCTGCAGCCCTTCCATGCAGCCGTTGATCAGCAGGACGTCGTCGGGCGCGAGCGTCATCGCGAGTTCCTGCGCGTGGCGGCAGATCTCGCGCCGCAGCAGCAGCGAGCCCGGCGGCAGCGAGTAGTCGGTCAGCAGTCCCGGGCGCTTGCGCGCGAGCTCGCTGACGAGCCGGCTCAGACGTTCGCCGGGGTAGAAGTCGCCGCCTTTCGGGCAGGCGAGCGACAGGTCGATGTTGTCGGGGCTGGACTGCGCCGCGATGACGGTCGCGATGCGGCTCAGCACCTGCGTTTCCGCGGCCTGTGCAGGCGCGGGCTCATTGCCGAAGTTCGGCGCCGGAGGCGTCGCGAGGCGCGAGCGCACGAAATAGCCGGATTGCGGCCGCGCCTCGATCAGTCCGTGCGATTCGAGCTGGCGGTAGGCCGCGAGCACGGTGTTGATGCTCAGGCCACGGCTTTTCGCCGCCTCGCGCACCGAGGGCAGGCGTTCGCCGGGCGGCAGGCGGCCGTCACCCATGGCCTGGCGCAGCTCGTGGGCGAGGGTCTGGTAGCGGGGCGGGGCGACGTCGTTCATGGCTGGGTGCAGTGAACCGGCAAATGGATGGGTACAGATCGGATTATGAATGGCTGTGTCCAGTATAAATACAAAATTCTGGAGCTGTAACCTTTGTAGTCAACTCCGTATCCTGTGTTCGGTGACAGTGATGCCGGAGGAGAAACCATGTTCGATTTGCCGCTGCTGACCTACGTGGCCACGATGTCCGTGACGCCCGGTCCGAACAACCTGATGCTCGCCGCGAGCGGCGTCAATTTCGGCTTCCGCCGCACCGTGCCGCACATGCTCGGCATCAGCATCGGTCACGCCGTGCAGGTCGCGATCGTCGCGACGGCGCTCGCGTGGGTGCTCGCCTGGATTGAAGCGGCGCGCCCGGCGCTGGTCGGCGCCGGCTGTGCCTATCTGTTGTGGCTCGCCTGGCGTCAGGCGCGCGCGGGCGAGCCGGGGGCAGGCGGAAAGTCGCGCCCGCTGGGTTTCGTCGGCGCGGCGCTGTTCCAGTGGGTCAATCCCAAAGCCTGGATGATGGTGCTCAACGTCGCGATCCTGTTCCTGCCGCGCGGCGGCGGCTGGCAGACGGCGGCGGTGCTGGCAGTGTTCTGTGCGGTGATCAACCTGCCGTGCATCGCGCTGTGGGCCGTCGCCGGCGACCGCATGCGCACGTGGATGCAACAGCCGCGCATGCTCCGCCTCTTCAACTACAGCATGGCGGCGATGCTCGCGGCGACGGCGCTGTGGATTCTCGCCGGGGAGATGCTGTCGAAGGCCTAGTGGCGCAAGCGCGATGCGAGGTCTACAATGCGTCGCCTTGCATAGGGAGAGAGAGATGGCGATCTACGAATCCGAGCACACGAAATTCATCCGCGAGTTCCTCGAGAAGAACCCAAAGGAAGTCGTCGAGCAGAAGAAGGGCCGTGCCCTGTGGTGGGACAAGCCGCAAGACCTGGCGACGAACGAAGCCTTCGACGACGCCGAAGTGCCGACCAAGGCTTATTACTACGATACGACCTATAAGAGCTACAACTGATCGCCGCCTTTCCCTTCGCGCCGCGTCCTGCGGCGCTGGGAGACGGCCGTTGACGCCCCGTTCGTCGTCGCCCGAGTCCCGTGTCGCTGCCTGAATCCCTGGTCCTGGTCGACGTCGAAACCACCGGTGCAAACCCGGTGCGCGATCGCGTCACGGAGATCGCGGTGCTGCGCATCGAGCGCGGCGAGCTCGTCGATCGCTGGGAAAGCCTCGTCAATCCCGGTTGCCCGATCCCGCCGCTGATCCAGCGCCTGATCGGCATCACCGACGAGATGGTCGCCGCCGCGCCGGGCTTCGGGGAGGTCGCCGACGAATTGCGCAGGCGTCTCGACGGCGCGGTATTCGTCGCCCACAACGCGCGCTTCGACTACGGCTTCATGCGCAGCGAGTTTGGCCGCATCGGTCAGACCTTCGACGCGCCGGTGCTGTGCACCGTCAAGCTTTCGCGCGCCCTCTATCCCGAACATCATCGCCACGGTCTCGACGCGCTGATCGAGCGGCACCGCTTCGTGTGCTCGGCGCGCCATCGCGCGATGGGCGATACTGAAGTGCTGTGGCAGTTCTCGCGCCTCGTCACGGATGCCTTTCCCGAGGACGTGCTCGCGCGCGCCGTCGAGCGTGCGATGAAGGCGCCGGCACGGCCCGCGCAGTTGCCCGAAGGCGTGCTCGAAGGGCTGCCGGAATCGCCCGGCGTGTATTTCCTCTACGGCGAGAACGATCAGCTGCTCTACATCGGCCGCAGCGCGAGTCTGCGCGCACGCGTGATGGAGCACTTCTCGCCGCGCGTTAAGGGCCAGGAGGCGGAACTCGCCCGCCGCGTACGCCGCGTCGATTGGGAAGAGTGCGCCGGCGAACTCACCGCGCAACTGCGCGAGGCCGAGCTGCTGCACCAGCGTCGGCCGATGTACAACCGCGCTGCGACGAGCGGCGAGGGCGCTTTCGGGCTGCAGTTGTTGCCGGGGCGCAAGCGCCCGCCGATCCTCCAGCGCGTGCCGCTCGCCGGCACGGACCCGCTTGATTGGCGCGACGTGCATGGCGTCTTTCGCACGCGCAAGGAAGCCGACAGCCTGCTGCACGAACTCGCGCAGTCCTACCGCCTATGCCCGCGTCGCCTCGGTCTCGAAGGCGGCAACGGCGCGTGCAGTGCGCACCAGGCCGGGCGCTGTGCCGGAGTCTGTGCGAACCGGGAGAGCATCGCGGAGCACGACGAGCGCCTGCACGGAGCGCTGGGTGCGGTGCGCATGCGACCGTGGCCGTGGACCGGCGCCGTCGCGATTGCCGAGCGCTCCGAACACAGCGGCACCGAGGCCTGGCATCTCTTCGACCACTGGTGTCATCTGGGTAGCGCCGACAGCGAGGCCGCACTGCTGGCGCTCCGCGAGAGCGCGCCGCGTCGCTTCGATCTCGACCGCTACCGTTTGCTCGTGCGCTGGCTGGCTGCGGAGGGCAATCGCGAAGCGGTCAGCATCCTGACCGATTGAGCGTCAAGCGGCGATCCGCTCGAGTTGCGGCCGGTCGGTGAGCATGATCGCGCGCCGCCCGCGCGGCAGGATCGCGCCGTCGCGCGTGAGCCGGTTGAGCACGCGCGAGAAGGTTTCCGGCGTCAGGTTCAGTTGCGAGGCGATCGTTTGCTTGTCGCATGGCAGACGCACTTCGATGCTGTCGCCGTCGGCGTGCTGGACGAGGTAGTGCGCGACGCGCTGCGTGCTGCTGCGCTGCATACACTGCTCCATCCCCTCGACGAGTTCGCTGACCCGGCGCGACAGGCGGGCCATCAGCGCCATCGCGAAGGCTGGCTGCGTGGGCATCGCGGCATTGATCGCGGCACGGGGGATGAAGTGCAGCACGCTCTCACGGGTGGCCTGGGCCGCGAGGACCGGCTCCTCGATGCCGAACAGGGTCTCTTCGCAGAAGGTATCGCCGGCCCGTGCGAGGCGGACGATCTTTTCCGCTCCGGCACTGGAGATGAGGAACAACTTGACCTCGCCTTCCACTACCAGGTACATGCCGCCCGGCGCTTTCCCACGCTGGACGACGAGTTCGCCGCGCGCGACGCGCATCGCCCGAACGCTTTGCGCGAGCTTGGCCGATGCCACTTCGTCCAGTTGATCGAACGGCGTGAAGCGGGACAAGGTCTCACGGATTTGCGGATGGCTGGTAACGGTCATTTGGTTCAGCTCCTCGGGCTCATGCGGCGGGCCGCGACTCGACCCGGAACCGAGTGTAGGCAGGTGCGACGGTTGAAACCATGGGCTGTCGCGGCGGGTTTTTGGGCCGGATACCTCCGAGGAGGTATAGGTGGTATCCGGCAAGTACCTGATTTAATGAAGGTGCGTGCCGTAGGCGGAGTGGAGCAGGGGCACGCGGAGATATGGAGGTATCCCCATGAACACGGTTGCCGAACGGCTGGCTGCCCGCACTTGGTCGCAACGGCTGCGCGATGGGCTCGCCGCCCGTGCGATCCTGTTGTTGCTGATGCTGGCGCTAACGGCGATTACGCTGATCAGCGTGGTCGGCATCGGGTCGTCCGTACTGGTGGTCGAATCGGTCGGCGGCAGCGCGAGCGTGATCAACGCCGCCGGGAGCCTGCGGCGGCTCGCACAGCGCGCCGGCACGGTGGCGGTCGCGCGCGGGCTCAACGACCGGAACGGCCAGGCGCGTGTCGAAGAGGCGGTCGCCACGTTTGAAACGGCGCTGGCTCACCCGGCGCTCGTCGAATTGCTTGCGCGAGAACCGAGCAGCATCTTTTCGTCGATCTTCCGCGGCGTGGAGGTCGGATGGCGCGCACGGGTCCGTCCCAGTTTGCTGGAAATCCCCTCGTCCTCGCCCGGCGACCCAGGAGCCGCCGCGCATTACGAGGCCCTGCTTGCCGAGGTCGATACCTTTGCGGACCAGATCAACACCCTGGTCGCCGTGCTTGAAAGCGATGCCGAATCGCGCATCGCGCAGTTGCGCACGATGCTGGCCGCAGCGCTCGTGACGCTCCTCGCCGTCGTCGTCGCGGCGCTCTACCTGCTGCGGCGTCGCGTCTTCCAGCCCCTGACCGAATTGCGTCGTTGCGCGGTGCGCATTGCGCGGGGCGACTTTGCCGCGCGGAGCGAGCACACCGGCCCGGACGAACTGGGGCAGGTCGGGGAGGCCTTCAACGCGATGGCCGAGGAGCTGTCCGGGGCCTACCGTGACCTCGAGCGCCGGGTGCAGGACAAGACCTCGGACCTGACGCGCAGCAATCGCGCGCTCGAGCTGCTCTACCACGTGATCTCGCGGCTCTACTACGCGCCAACGAGCACCGACTCCTACGCCGGGACGCTGCGCGAGCTGGAGAGCACCCTAGGCCTGCAGGGCAGCTTCGTCTGCGTAGAGCCGAAGCTCGGCGGCGTCGCGACCGTCCTGGCGACGACCTTCGGCGACTGCGCCGAGCGAGAGCTCGGCTCGGCGGCATGCCAGAACTGCTCGGGGCGCGAATCACCGTGGAGCTACCGCTCCGAGGGCGGCATGGACGTGCTGCAGGTGCCGCTGCGCGACGCGGAGCGGCTCTACGGCATGCTGCGGCTGGCGATGCCGAAGGGCCGGCGCCTCGCGGACTGGGAGCGCACGCTGCTCGAAGCGGTCACGCGCCACATGGGGATCGCGCTCGGCATTTCCTACCAGAGCGAGCGCGAACGCCTGCTCGCGCTGCAGGAGGAGCGCTCGACCATCGCCCGTGAGCTCCACGACTCGCTCGCCCAGTCCCTGTCGTTCATGAAGATCCAGGCGAGCCTACTGTCCTCCGCACTGCACGGCGGACAGGCGGCCGACGAGGCGCAGTCCGTGCTCGCCGATCTCAAGGAGGGCATCAGCTCTGCCTACCGCCAACTGCGCGAGCTGTTGGCGACCTTCCGCCTGCAGATCGAAGGCGACTTCTCGCGCCTGCTCGGCAACACGGTGTCCGAGTACGCCGCACGCAGCGGCGTGCCGATTGATCTCGAGGTGACGGTGGGCGATTCCCACCTCACTCCCAATCAGGAAATCCACGTTCTCCACATCATCCGCGAAGGGCTGTCGAACGCGACGCGGCACGCCCAGGCGAGCAGGATCCGGGTGATGCTGCGGCGTCTCGAAAGCGGGGAGCTCCGTCTCGAAATCGAGGATGATGGCATTGGCATGAAGCCACCCGGCGGCGGCGAGCCGCATCATTTCGGCCTGACCATCATGGGCGAGCGTGCGCGCGGCCTCGGCGGCGAGTTCGAGATCCAGTCCCGTCCTGGGGGCGGCACGCGCTTGGTGGTACGCTTCTCGCCCGGCGCGATTCCAACCCTGTTCGCAGAACCCGTCGTTCCGCACCTGACATGACCGAATCCTCTCCCAGCGTCATCATCATCGACGACCACCCGCTGTTCCGCCGCGGCATGATTCAGCTGCTGCGGACCATCCCCGGTTTCCGCCTGCTCGCCGAAGCGGCCGACGGTCATGACGGGCTCGTGCAGACGCTGCGTCTGCGCCCCGACCTGCTGCTGCTCGATCTCAACATGAAGGGCATGTCCGGGCTCGACGTGCTGCGCCTCGTCAAGCAGGCAGACCTCGACACGCGCGTCGTCATGGTCACGGTGTCGGACGCCGCCGACGACCTCGTCGCCGCCCTGCGCGCCGGTGCCGACGGCTACCTGCTGAAGGACATGGAGCCCGAAGCGATGGTCGAGGCTCTGACCGCCGCCGCCGCGGGCCGCATCGTCGTGTCCGACGCGCTGACCCACCTCCTCGCCGTCGCGCTGCGCAAGGAAAAACGTCCCGAAAGCGCTGCTGCCGCGGGCCTCACCGAGCGTGAGCAGGGCATCCTCGCCCACATCGCGGGGGGGCTCTCGAACAAGCAGATCGCGCGCGAACTCGACATCACCGAGGGGACCGTGAAGGTCCACGTCAAACATCTGCTGCGCAAGCTCAATTTCCGCTCCCGCGTCGAAGCCGCCGTGTGGGCGGTCGAACACCTTCGAAGCGAGCGCTGAAGCCGCTCGCCGCCCTGCCAGGGGCGGGCGGATACAAAAAATCCGCGCCTTGACTGCGGTCAAGGTATGCCGTCGTGCTCGCGTGTCCAATGAAAACCCGTAGAGATATTAGGGTAATTGGTGGAGTACATGGCGATCTCGCGTCGCGGATTCCTGCGCGGACATCGGGACCCGCTCCAGGCGGTGCAGTTTCCTCCGTGGAGCGGCCGACCGGACGATTTTCCCGATCGCTGCACGCGCTGCGGCGACTGCGTGAAGGCCTGCCCGACGGCGATCCTGATCACCGGTGACGGAGCGTTTCCGACGGTCGATTTCGGTCGCGGCGAATGCACCTTCTGCGGCGATTGCGTTGCGGCCTGCGGCGTTCGGGCGCTGCGGCGCGACGGTGAATCCCCCTGGAATCTGAAAGCTGTAATCGGCGACGGCTGCGTCGCCCGGCAGGCGGTCGAATGCCGCGTATGCGGCGAAGCCTGCCCGGTCGGCGCAATCCGCTTTCGCCCGACGATCGGCGGCATCGCACAGCCGCAGCTCGACTCTGCCCTCTGTACGGGTTGCGGCGCCTGCCAGGCGCCCTGCCCGGTCGGGGCTCTCCGGCTGACGGAGCAGATCAAGCAAGTGGAGGCACGGCAATGAAGATCGCAAGTCTTGTGGTTCACGTGAAACCCGAGCACATCGATGCCCTCAGCGCGTCGCTCAGGGACATTCCCGGCGTCGGCGTGCATGGCGCGAACGTCGAGCAGGGGCGCGTCATCGTGACGATCGAGGACGGCGAGGGCTACCGGATGGAGGAATCGATCCTCGCCGTGAACGTCGCCCCCCATGTCATGGCCGTAACGCTTGCATACGAATACACGGATGAAGGTTTGACTGGCGAATTGGAACCCCCCGAACCGATCCCGGACCTGCCGCCCAAGAAGGCGGACGGCACCGGCGGCGCTCAGGACAAGGAGGCTTGAAATGACCATGGATAGACGCGAATTCATCAAGACCAATGCGATCGCCGCAGCGGCCGCCACTGCCGGCATCGGCATCCCGGTCGTCGCCGAGGCCCAGGCGCCTGGCGCGAACGGCACCAAGGTGCGCTGGGACAAGGCCGCCTGCCGCTTCTGCGGCACCGGCTGCTCGGTGCTCGTCGGCGTGCAGAACGGGCGCGTCGTCGCGACCCAGGGCGACCCGGATTCGCCCGTTAACCGCGGCATCAACTGCATCAAGGGCTACTTCCTGTCGAAGATCATGTACGGCCAGGACCGGCTCACGAAGCCGATGCTGCGCATGAAGAACGGCAAGTACGACAAGAACGGCGAATTCGCGCCGATCACCTGGGACCAGGCCTTCGACATCATGGCCGAGAAGTGGAAGGCCGCGATCAAGCAGCACGGCCCGGACTCCGTCGCGATGTTCGGCTCGGGTCAATGGACGATCTGGGAAGGCTATGCCGCCTCCAAGCTGATGAAGGCCGGTCTGCGCACCAACAACCTCGACCCCAACGCCCGCCACTGCATGGCGAGCGCTGTCGCGGGCTTCATGCGCACCTTCGGCATGGACGAGCCGATGGGCTGCTACGACGACATCGAGAACGCCGACGCCTTCGTGCTGTGGGGTTCGAACATGGCGGAGATGCACCCGGTCCTGTGGTCGCGCATCACCGACCGGCGCTTGTCGAAGGAAGGCACCGAAGTCCACGTGCTGTCGACCTATGAGCACCGCTCCTTCGAGCTCGCCGACAACGGCATGGTGTTCGTGCCGCAGACCGATCTCGCGATCCTGAACTACATCTGCAACTACATCATCCAGAACAAGAAGGTTAACACCGAGTTCGTCAAGGCCCACGTCAATTTCAAGAAGGGCGAAACCGACATCGGCTACGGCCTGCGCCCGAACCACCCGCTCGAAGCCAACACCACCAACAACGGCTATCCCGGTGCGGACGGCAAGCCGAAGGGCAACACCGGGGCCGCAACCGACATCAGTTTCGAGGAATTCGCGAAGTTCGTCTCCGAATACACGCTGGAAAAGGCGTCGAAGCTCTCCGGCGTGCCCGCCGAAAAGCTCGAGCGCCTGGCGAAGCTCTACGCCGACCCGAAGAAGAAGGTCGTGTCCTACTGGACGATGGGCTTCAACCAGCACACCCGGGGCTCCTGGGCGAACAACATGATCTACAACGTGCACCTGCTGGTCGGCAAGATCGCCGAGCCCGGCAACAGTCCGTTTTCGCTCACCGGCCAGCCTTCGGCCTGCGGCACCGCGCGCGAAGTCGGCACCTTCGCCCACCGCCTGCCCGCCGACATGGTCGTCGCGAACCCGATACACCGCGCGACCGCCGAAAAGATCTGGCAACTGCCCGAAGGCACGATCCCCGAAAAGATGGGTCTGCACGCGGTCGCCCAAAGCCGCGCGCTGAAGGACGGCAAGATCAAGTGCTATTGGACCGCCGTCACCAACAACATGCAGGCCGGCCCCAACGTCAACGGCGAGATCTACCCCGGCTGGCGCAATCCGGAAGCCTTCGTCGTCGTCTCCGACGTCTACCCGACCGTCTCCGCACTGTCAGCCGACCTGATCCTCCCCGCCGCGATGTGGACCGAGAAGGAAGGCGCCTTCGGCAACGCCGAGCGTCGCACCCAGTTCTGGCGCCAGCAGGTCTCGGCGCCGGGCCAGGCGAAGTCCGACCTGTGGCAGCTCATCGAGTTCTCCAAGCGCTTCAAGGTCGAGGACGTGTGGCCCGCGGAACTCATCGCGAAGAAGCCGGAAGTCAAGGGCAAGACCTTGTTCGACATCCTCTACAAGAACGGCGTCGTCAACAAGTTCCCGCTGTCGGACATGCAGAAGGACAACGCCCACGCGATCCCCGCGTATGCCAACGACGAGTCGAAGGAACTCGGCTTCTACCTGCAGAAGGGCCTCTTCGAGGAATACGCCTCCTTCGGCCGCGGCCACGGCCACGACCTCGCCGACTTCGCCGACTACCACAAGGCCCGCGGTCTGCGCTGGCCGGTCGTCGATGGCAAGGAAACGCTGTGGCGCTATCGCGAAGGCTACGACCCCTATGTCAAGACCGGCGAGAGCATCAAGTTCTACGGCCAGAAGGACGGTCGCGCCGTGATCTTCGCGCTGCCCTACCAGGATCCGCCCGAGATGCCGGACAAGGACTTCGACATGTGGCTGTGCACGGGGCGCGTGCTCGAGCACTGGCACACCGGCACGATGACCCGGCGCGTCGCCGAGCTGCACCGCGCCGTGCCCGAGGCGGTGATCTTCATGCATCCGGACGACGCCACCAAGCGCGGCCTGCAGCGCGGCATGATGGTCAAGGTCGCCTCGCGCCGTGGCGAGATCACCGTCCGCCTCGAGACGCGCGGCCGCAACAAGCCGCCGGTCGGCCTCGTCTTCATCCCGTTCTTCGACGAAGGGCGCCTCGTCAACAAGCTCACGCTCGACGCGACCTGCCCGATCTCGAAGCAGACCGACTTCAAGAAGTGCGCCGTCAAGGTGCTCAAGGCCTGAGGAGAGCGTAGTGCCGGGTGACGACAAGGTGTCTCCTGGCCTGACGCAAGCGACCATGACCGACGTTCAGCACAAACCGGCCGTCACGGCAGCCATTGCCCCGCGCCGCCGCTTCCTACGCGAAGCGGCCGGCGTGGCCGGCGGTGCCTGCCTGCTGTCGCTCGGTGTCGGCCTGTATGCGGAGCAGGCGCGCGCGCTGCCGCCGACCGCGCTGCGTCCGCCCGGCGCGCTGCCCGAGGACGACTTCCTCGCCGCCTGCGTGCGCTGCGGCCTGTGCGTGCGCGACTGCCCCTATCACACGCTGAGCCTCGCCGCGCTCGGCGACGGCGTCGTGCCCGGCACGCCGTCCTTCGCCGCCCGCCGCGTACCCTGCGAGATGTGCGAGGACATCCCCTGCGTGGCCGCCTGCCCGACCGGCGCCCTGGACCACGGCCTCACCGACATCGGCAAGGCGCGCATGGGCCTCGCGGCGCTGATCGACCACGAAACCTGCCTCAATTTCCTCGGCCTGCGCTGCGACGTCTGCTACCGCGTCTGCCCCGTCATCGACAAGGCGATCACCCTCGAACGCCAACACAACCCGCACTCGGACCGCCATGCGATGCTGCTGCCGACCGTGCATTCAGACTACTGCACGGGTTGCGGCAAGTGCGAGAAATCCTGCGTGCTGCCGGGCGAAGCCGCGATCAAGGTCCTGCCCGTCAAGCTCGCCAAGGGCTCGCGTGCGGCGCACTACCGCAAGGGCTGGGAAGAAAAGGACGCCGCCGGCGGGTCGCTGATTGGTGACCAACTCGAACTGCCCGTACGCGGCCTCGAAGGCAAACCTTACGGTGACACGCGCGTCAATCCGGGCGAAGGCCCCGCCTCCGGCCCGTTGCGCGGTGGCCTCGATTCCGGGTGGCAGCCATGAAAGCCGCCGCACGCACCGTGCAAGCCTCGCGGCGCTCCCCGGGCCGCGAAGCCGTCGCCGCCAAGGGCCGGCTCGCCGCGCACAAATGGCTGCTGCTGCGCCGTGCGACGCAATTCGGCATCTTCGCGCTCTTTCTCGCCGGCCCGCTCGCCGGCGTATCGATCGTCAAGGGCAGCCTCGCGTCGAGCCTCACCCTCGGCGTACTGCCGCTCACCGATCCCTACCTGCTGCTGCAATCGCTCGCCTCCGGCATGCGGCCCTACCGCGAGGCGCTGATCGGCGGCGCAATCGTCCTCGCCTTCTACCTCCTCGTCGGCGGCCGAAGCTACTGCGCCTGGGTTTGCCCGATGAGCATCGTCACCGACGCCGCGGCCTGGCTTCGCCGCCGCCTCGGCCTGAAGGGGGGCAGGGCGCCATCGTCCGACACCCGTTACTGGCTCCTCGCCTTCACCCTCGTCGCGGCCTTCGCGACCGGCAGTCTCGCGTGGGAGTGGGTCAATCCGGTCTCGATGCTGCAACGCGGCCTCATTTTCGGCGGCGGGCTGGCGTGGGGCATCGTCGCCGTCGTCTTCCTCTACGACCTGCTGATCGCCCCGCGCGGTTGGTGCGGTCATGTTTGTCCGATGGGTGCCTTCTACAGCCTTCTCGGCCCCCTTGCGCGAGTCCGCGTTGCCGCGCAACGACGTGCCGCCTGCGACGACTGCATGGACTGCTTTGCCGTCTGCCCCGAACCCCAGGTGATCCGCCCGGCCTTGAAAGCCGTCGGGCAGATCCATTCGCTCATCCTCGATCGCAACTGCACCACCTGCGGCCGCTGCATCGACGTGTGCGCCAAGGACGTCTTCCAAATTACGACCCGAATTGATAGGAGCGAGTCATGAAAAGACAGACCCGAAACCTCGCGATGACCCTCGCAGCCGCACTGTGTCTCGGCGTCCTGACCGGCACCGCCGGCGCCGCAGACACCGTGCGCAGCTTGCGCGGCGTGTCCGTCGAAGCCCCCGAGCCCGCGACCGAAGCGCCCCACAATCGCGCCGACAGCCCGCCGATCGCGCGCGACTACGTCCAGCAGCCGCCGCTGATTCCCCACAAGATCGACAGCTACGAGATCTCGAAGAACTTCAACAAGTGCATGGACTGCCATTCCTGGAGCCGCTACCAGGAATTCAACGCGACCAAGGTCAGCCTCACGCACTTCAAGGACCGCGAAGGCGGCGAGCTCTCCAACATCTCCCCGCGCCGCTACTTCTGCACGCAGTGCCACATCCCGCAGTCCGACGCTAAGCCGCTCGTCGAAAACACCTTCAAGCGCGCCGACGGCCTGCGTTGATCCGCTCGGCGCAAGCACAAAGGGAACCGAATATGACTCACGACAATAACAACGGCAAGGGAGCCCGGTGGCAGCGGCTTCGCCGCCTCGTCTTCGGCATCGGCGGCGTCGCTTTCGTCGCAGGCATCGTCTTCTGGGGCGGCTTCAATACCGTCCTCGAACTGACCAACCGCGAAGCCTTTTGCGTCGGCTGCCACGAGATGAAGGACAACGTCTTCAAGGAGTACCGCAACACCATCCACTACCAGAACCGGACCGGCGTGCGCGCCACCTGCCCGGACTGCCACGTGCCGAAGGAATGGGTTCCCAAGATCCTGCGCAAGATCCAGGCGTCGAACGAAGTCCTTCACCACCTGCTCGGCTCCATCAACACGCCTGAAAAATTCAGCGCCAAGCGCATCGAGCTCGCCCAGCACGAGTGGGCGCGGATGAAGAAGAACAACTCGCAGGAATGCCGCAATTGTCATAACTACGAGTACTTCGACTACTCCGTCCAGGGGCGCCGCTCCAACAAGGCCCACCAGGCCGGGCTCGCCGAAGGCAAGACCTGCATCGACTGCCACAAGGGCATCGCGCACTCCCTGCCGCCGATCGAACAGGCGATCGGCGCCGGCCGCGAAGGCGTCGCGCCGGAAGTCTTCCATCCGCCGGGCGCGCCCAAACAGGAATAAGACCGATACGGTCAAATTTCCTTGCCGCGATTTCGTTTTTTTGCTCGCGAAATCGCGGCCCTCCCCTCATTCGGGACTCCCGAAGCAGTCCGGTCTGTGGTTAAATCCACGCCCATGCTTTATGCCAACGATCTCGCCTGTGTAAAGGGTGACCGCCCGCTGTTTCGTGACCTCTCGTTTCGGGTGGCGCCGGGTGCCATGCTGCGGATCGCGGGCCCCAACGGGTTCGGGAAGACCAGCCTCCTGCGCATCCTGTGCGGCCTCGCGCATGCCGAACATGGCGAAGTCACGTGGAATGACGTCTCGATACGCCAGGACCGCGAGACCTTCCATCGCGCGCTGCTCTACCTCGGCCACGCGCCGGCGCTGAACGACCTGCTGACCCCGCTCGAGAACCTGCGCTTCACATGCGCCGCCGCCGGAGACGACAGCGACGAGGACTCCTGCGTGGACGCCCTCGTGCGGATCGGCCTCGCCGAACAACTCGACCTGCCGGCTCGCGTGCTGTCGCAGGGGCAGCGTCGCCGCGTCGGCCTGGCGCGCCTATTCATCGGCACCCGGCGCAAGCTGTGGGTGCTCGATGAACCCTTCACTGCTCTGGATGTGGCCGCCGTCGCCGATCTGGCTGCAACCCTGTCCGACCATTGCGCCGCCGGCGGCATGGTGGTGCTCACCACCCACCAGGATGCTCCCTTCGCTCGTCCGCCCGAGGTGCTAGATCTATCCGAGGTGGCTTGTTGAGTCGCGCGCTGGGTCCTTTCTCCGCGGTCCTGGGCCGCGATCTCCTGCTTGCCTGGCGCGGTCGCGCCGACGTGCTGGTCACGCTGGCCTTCTTCGTCGTCGTCGTGTGCCTCTTCCCCTTCGGGGTCGGCGCGGAGCCCAATCAGCTGCGGGCCATCGCCCCGGGGGTGCTCTGGGTCGCGGCACTCCTCTCGACGCTGTTGTCGCTGCATCGGCTCTTCGCCCAGGACCACGCCGACGGCTCGCTGGAGCAACTGCTGCTGTCCCCCGAGCCAACCGTGCTCTGGGTCGTCGCCAAGATCAGCGCCCACTGGATCGCCACCGGTCTGCCGGTGGTGGTGGTCGCACCTGGCCTCGCGCTTCTCTTTGATGTCGAGCAAGGAGCGCTCGGAGTGCTTATCCTATCGTTGCTTCTGGGGACACCGATCCTCGCGCTCCTCGGGGCCGTCGGCGCGGCACTGACCCTCGGCCTGCGCGGAGGCGGGATGTTGCTTGCGCTGCTGGTCCTGCCCCTGTTCGTGCCGGTGCTGATCTTCGGCGCCGGCGCAGTCGACGCCCATCTGTCCGGTAGCGGTGCGCAGGCACATTTTCTGCTTCTTGGTGGTGGCCTCCTCGCGGCCCTGGCGCTGGCACCGATCGCCTGCGCCGGCGCCCTCAGAATCGCGGTTGAATGATGAAACAGATGAACAAGCCTGAACGCAGCACGAGCCTTTTCCGCTTTGCTGCCCCGCAAATGTTCTACCCCCTTGCCGGCAAGCTCGCGCCCTGGTTCGCCGTCGTGGCGGCGGTCCTGACCGCAGCCGGCCTGTGGCTCGGCTTTTTCGTCGCGCCCACCGACGCCCAGCAGGGCGAGGTCTATCGCGTCATCTACATCCACGTCGCCGCGGCCTGGATGTCGATGTTCGTCTACCTCGTCATGGCCTTCTGGTCGGCGGTCGGCCTCGTCATGAACACCCGGCTGTCCTTCATGATGTCGCAGGCGCTCGCGCCGACCGGCGCAATGTTCTGCTTCGTCGCGCTCGTCACCGGCTCGCTCTGGGGTAAGCCGACCTGGGGCGCCTACTGGGTCTGGGACGCGCGCCTGACTTCCCAGTTGCTGCTGCTTTTCCTCTACATGGGCTTCATCGCACTGACGCGTGCGATCGAGGATCCGCGTCGCGCCGACCGCGCCGGCGCCATCATCGCGCTCGTCGGCGCCGTTAACGTCCCAGTCATCTATTTTTCGGTTAAATGGTGGAACACCCTGCACCAGGGCGCCTCGGTCAGCATGAGCCGCTCGCCGTCGATGGCCACGACCATGCTGCTCGGCATGCTGATCATGGCGCTTGGTGCCTGGGCCTACACGATCGCGGTCACGCTGTGGCGCGTCCGCTCCCTCATTCTCGAACGTGAGCGCCACACCGAGTGGGTGGCCGCGGAACTGAATGCCCTGGAGGGCAAGATCTGATGCAGTGGGAATCCTGGAGCGCCTTCTGGGACATGGGCGGCTTCGCGCCCTTCGTGTGGGGCAGCTACGGCATAACAGCCCTGCTGGTAGTCGGGGAACTGATCCTCGTCGTCCGCCGTCGTAGGGATACCGTACGGCGCCTGTTGCGTCTGCGTCGCGCCAGTACGGGCGGGCGCCGTGCTTTTGAGGAGATTGTTGAATGAAACCCCGTAGCAAACGCTTGGTGCTGGTCGCCGGTGCAGTGGCTTTGCTGGTCGGCGCTGTCGCCCTCGTGCTGAGCGCCTTCCAGCAGAATCTGGTGTTCTTCCACACGCCGACCGAAGTCGCCGAAGGCAAGGCCCCCACGGGGCGCACCTTCCGCATCGGCGGGCTGGTCGAACAGGGCTCGGTCAAGCGCAGTGAAGACGGGGTGACCGTTCAGTTCGCCATCACCGACACCGCCAAGGTGATTCCGGTGACGTACAAAGGCGCGCTGCCGGATCTCTTCAAGGAAGGCAAGGGCGCCGTCGTCCAGGGTGTAATGGGCCCGGACGGCAAGTTCACTGCATCCGAAGTGCTTGCCAAGCACGACGAAAACTACATGCCGCCCGAAGCGCAGCACGCGGTCGACCAGGCGCACAAGACGGCTCAGACGGTGAAGCAATGATTCCCGAACTTGGTCATTTTTCCCTGATTCTGGCTTTTGTCGTCGCGCTGGTGCAGGCGGTCGTACCCCTCATCGGTGCGAGCCGCAACCGCCTCGCGCTGATGTCCGTGGGCCGCTCGGCCGCGCAGGGACAGTTCCTGTTCATCCTCTTTTCCTTCGGATGCCTGACCTGGTCCTTCGTCACCAGCGATTTCTCGCTGCAACTGGCGGCAACCAACTCGCACTCCGAGACTCCGATGATCTACAAGATCACCGGCGTGTGGGGCAACCATGAAGGCTCCCTGCTGCTGTGGGCACTGGCCTTGTCGCTGTGGACCGTCGCCGTCACGATCTTCAGCCGCAACCTGCCCGAGATCTTCATGGCGCGCGTCGTCGGCGTGCTGGGCTGCGTTAGCGCGGGCTTCCTGTCCTTCCTGCTGGTCACCTCCAATCCCTTCGACCGCATCCTTCCCGGAGCCGCCGAAGGCCGCGACCTGAACCCGCTGCTGCAGGATCCCGGGATGATCATCCATCCACCGCTGCTCTACATGGGCTACGTCGGCTTCTCGGTGGCTTTCGCCTTCGCCATCGCTGCGCTGCTGTCCGGCCGCATGGACGCGGCTTGGGCACGCTGGTCGCGCCCCTGGACGACGGTCGCGTGGATCTTCCTCACCTGTGGCATCACCGTCGGTTCGGGCTGGGCCTACTACGAGCTTGGCTGGGGCGGCTGGTGGTTCTGGGACCCGGTCGAAAACGCCTCGTTCATGCCGTGGCTGGCCGGCACCGCGCTGATGCACTCGCTCGCCGTCACCGAAAAGCGGGGTGCCTTCCGCAGCTGGACGGTGCTGCTCGCGATCGCCGCCTTCTCGCTGTCGCTGATGGGGACCTTCCTCGTGCGTTCGGGCGTCCTGACCTCGGTCCATGCCTTCGCGACCGACCCCGCACGCGGCATGTTCGTCCTGGCACTGCTCGTCCTCGTGATCGGCGTGTCGCTGGTACTATTCGCATGGCGTGCCCCGACGCTCGCCGGCGGCGGCAGCTTCAGCCTGATTTCGCGCGAATCCGCACTGCTGGGCAACAACGTCCTGCTGTCCGTGGCGTCGGGCTCGGTGTTGCTCGGCACGCTGTACCCGCTCTTCGTCGACGCCCTCGGCCTCGGCAAGATCTCGGTCGGTCCGCCGTACTTCGAGGCGGTCTTCGTGCCCTTGATGACGCCGGTGATCGTTCTGATGATGATCGGGCCGATCGTCCGCTGGAAGGGTGATGATGGCGCCAGGATCCTGCGCAAGGTCGTCGTCCCGCTGCTCGTCAGCGTCATCATCGGCGTCGGCGTGTCCTTCGCTGTCGGCCACGTCTCCGTGCGCACGGTCCTGGGCCTGTCGCTGGCTGCCTGGGTGCTCATCGGAAGCGTCCAGACCCTGCTGCAGCGCCTGGCTGATCGTCCGGGCGCAGCGACCGGCACCCGCTTGCGCGGCATCCCCGGCGCGTGGTGGGGCATGTGGTTCGGCCACCTCGGCATCGGCGTGTTCATTATCGGCGTGACCCTGGTCGGAAGCCTGAACACCCAGATCCAGGTCAAGATGCATCCGGGCGACACCGCGCAACTTGCCGGCTACACCTTCAGCTTCCGCGGCATCGCCGATGCTCCGGGCCCCAACTACGCGGCTGCGCGCGGCACCCTCGACGTCACGCGCGACGGACATAAGGTCGCGACGCTCACCCCCGAAAAGCGCGTCTATCTGGCCCAGCAGATGCCGATGACCGAAGCCTCGATCGACATCGGCCTGTTCCGCGACGTCTACGTGAATCTCGGCGAACAGCTCGAAGACGGTGCGTGGGTCGTCGGCCTCTTCTATCGTCCGTTCATCAGCTGGGTCTGGTTCGGCTGCATCATCATGGCCATCGGTGGCATCTTCGCCGCCGCCGACCGTCGTTATCGTCGCCTCGCTGAACGCGCCGCCCCCGCGGCGGCTGCGCGTCAGGTTGCCTGAGGGTTTACATGAAAGCGAAGTTTCTCGTTCCACTCCTGCTTTTTCTGCTGCTCGCAGGCTTTCTGGGCTACGGCCTGAGACTCAACCCTCGTGAGGTTCCATCTCCGCTCATCGATAAGCCGGCACCCGCCTTCCGGGTGCCGCAGCTGCAGTCGCCGGACAAGACCATTTCCCCCGACGACCTGAAGGGGCGCGTGTGGCTCCTCAACGTCTGGGCGTCGTGGTGCGTCTCCTGCCGCCAGGAACACCCGCTGCTGGTCGAACTCTCGCGTAACAGCCCGGTGCCGATCATCGGCCTCAACTACAAGGAAGTGCGCGGCGACAGCGAGCTCGAAGGCAAATCGATGGATGCTCCGACCGAGCTACGCCTTGCCACCGATCGCGCCCGCCAGTGGCTTGTCCAGCACGGGGGAGATCCCTACACCGTGACCGCGATGGACCTCGACGGACGTATCGGCATCGACTACGGCGTCTACGGCGTGCCCGAGACCTTCGTCGTCGACAAGGCCGGAGTGATTCGCTACAAGCACATCGGCCCCTTAACCGTGGAGGCGTTGCGTGACGTCCTGCTTCCGAAGATTGCGGAGTTGCAGCGTGCGGGTTGATCTGATGCGCCGTCTGGCGCTGGTGTTTGCCTTGTTGATGCCGCTCGTGGCTTCGGCAGGCGAGGCGGAGCCGCTGGCTCACGATCAGGCGCTCGAGGAACGCGTGATGCAGCTCTCGCGCAGCCTGCGCTGTCTCGTCTGCCAGAACCAATCGATCGCGGAATCCAATGCGCCCTTGGCGATCGACCTGCGTAATCAGGTGCGGGAGCAATTCCTTGCGGGCAAGGACGAGCAGGCCGTCGTCGATTACCTCGTCGCGCGTTACGGGGACTTCGTCTTGTACCTGCCCCCATTCAAGGGCGTGACCTTGCTGCTGTGGATCGGGCCGGGCCTGCTGCTGATTGCCGGGGCGGGATGGCTCGGATGGCGGCTGCGCAAGCGTGCCTCGGAGCCCGCGCACAAGCTGACTGCAGAAGAACATGCCCGCGCCATGGCCTTGCTTGAGGGCGGGGCCGATACCTCCGAGGAGTCCCGTTCGTGATCGCTTTCCTGATTCTGGCCACCGTCCTGGTGGCCGGCGCCCTGCTGCTCGTCCTGCCTCCGCTGTTCGGGACAGGCGCGCGGGCGCGTGCCCACGCAGCGCGCCAGGAGCAAGCGCGCACTGCACTGATCGTGCTGCGTGAACAAGTGGCCGAACTCGAAGCGGAACGTGCCGCTGGCCGTGTTCCCGACACTGAGTATCAGCGTTCGCGCGAAGAGCTTGAGCAGCGGGCGCTCACCGAAGGTGGCGTCGTCGAGGCAGGTGCTGACAATCGGCCGGCCCGGGGCTGGGCCGCCGCGGTCATCGTGGCGGTTCCGACCGTTGCCGTGGCCATCTATCTCGTTCTCGGTTCTCCGGACGGACTCGATCCGGAACTGGCGAAGCCTCAGCAGGCCGCAGGCCACCAAGTCACCCCGGAGCAGATGGCTGCGATGGTCAAGCAACTGTCGGAACGTCTGGTGCGTGAGCCCAACGATCCGCAGGGCTGGCTGATGCTCGGCCGGTCGTATGCCGTCATGCAGGATCTGCGCGGCGCGGCTGAAACCTGGAGCAAGATCGGCTCGAAGATCCCCGAAGAGGCCGATGTCCTCGCCGACTGGGCCGACCTGCTCGCCAGCGGCGCCGGACGCAAGTTCGACGGCGACCCGGATCAGCTGATCGCTCGCGCGCTCAAACTCGACCCGAACCACTTCAAGGCGTTGGCCCTCGCCGGTACTTCGGCATTCCAACGCGGCGACTACGCCTCGGCCTCGACGCTGTGGGAGCGGATCCTGCAAAAAATGGACCCTTCCGAGGGCGTGTACGGCGCGATTCTGGGCAGCATCAACGAGGCACGGACCAAGGGCGGATTGCCCTTGCTGAATCCTCCGGGAGCCGCTCAGGTCGCGGCGATGCCGGGCGCAGCGGCGGGACAGCAGGCACAGGCGGCTGCGCTGACGGTACGGGGCCGTGTCAGCCTCGCACCTGAACTTGCGGCCCAGGCGGGAGCGGACGAGACAGTCTTCCTCTTTGCACGCCCGATGCAGGGAGGCATGCCGCTCGCAGCGATGCGCTTCCGCGTGGGGGATCTGCCGGCTGAATTCGACTTCGCCAATGCCCAACGGATGTCGCAAGGGCCTCTTCCGACCCAAATCGGTATCGGAGCCCGGGTGTCCAAGCAGGGCAGTGCGACGGCCAGCGCCGGCGACCTCGAAAGCGCGCCGGTGCTCGTATCCCCGGACGCTTCCGGTGTCACGGTCGTGATCGATCGAGTGCGCAAGTAAGCATTTGCCGTTGCAGGAAAGGGGCTGCGGCGCAATGCGCCGCAGCCCCTTTCTTTTGCGCGCTTCTCTGGGACGAATTTCTCGATGATCGGTTTCCCGCCCAACGGCGGGAGGCAGCCGTGCGGTCAGCTAGACCAGCGCAGCGAGCGGCCAAAGAAAAAGCCACCTCCATGGGGAGGTGGCTCGTCGTGAACCGACTGGGACAGCGAGAACTTAGTTGACCGGCCGGAGGTGTGCGACGCCTCCGTAGCTGCCGATCCAGAGATCGCCGTCGGCGGTGGTCGTCATCGAGAAGACGGTGTTGTTGAACAGACCGTCCTCGGCCTTCATGACGCGGAAGGAATTCCCTTCCTTCAGTGCGAGACCGTCGTTGGTCCCGACCCACAGGCGATTCTTGCTGTCGCGGTGGAGCATGAAAATATGGTTGCCGGGCAGGCCTTCCACCGTCGTGTAGTTGGTCCACTGCTTGCCGTCGAAGTGGGCCAGACCGCCGCCCCAGGTGCCGCACCACAGCGAGCCATCGTCATCGACGACGAGCGAAATGATGTAGTTCGGGTTGTATGCCTGGTCGATGCCCTCGAGGCCCATCTCACGCTTTTGCTGGGCGTGGTGCAGCGATTCCTTGGCCGGGTCGCTCTTATATTCGATGTCCTTCTTGACCTTCTCGTAGTCTGCGCCGACGCCGCGTGAGTGGTTCCAGTTTTCCCACTTGCCGTCCGCGAAGCGCGTCATGCCGCCTTCGGTCGCCAGCCAGATCTCGCCGTTCTTGCCCTCAGCAAGGCCATACACCCAATCGTTCGGGAGGCCGCCATTGGTGCTTTCGACCGTGTGCAGTTCCCACGCCGACGGATCCTTGAGCTTGCCGCCTCGGACCCGATTCACGCCCGACCAAGTCGCGATCCAGAGGTCGCCGTTGCGCGTTTCGAGCACGTCGTACACGAAAGCGTCGCCCAGCCCGTCCGGGATGTTGAAGGTTTCCCACGTGTTGGTCTTTTCGTCCAGCATCGACATGCCCCCGCCGTAGGTTCCGACGGTGATCTTGCCCTGGATTCGGCCGACGTAGAACATGCCGTTGGACAGCAGTCCAGTCGTGTTGTCGTAGAGCTTGTATTCGTCGCTCCGGGTGTCATAGCGGATCACCCCGCCGGACGTTGCCACCCATACGACGCCGTTGTCGGCATAGATCTTCTTGACGTTCCGATTGCCGACACGGAAATGCGTAAACTTTTCGTTCGGATCCGCTCCGACTTTGCCTTGGTAGGCAGTGCCCTGGCCACCCGCGGGTGCGCCGGCGACGGCCGGGGCCGATGCGGTGCGCTGTTGCTGACCAAGCGTGTACGCTCCAGCAATCGCGACTGCGCCGACAATCGCGGCGACGGCTGCAACTTTGTAACTCATGCGGCAAGACTCCAGTTGAAAATAGCGTGTCCGTCCCCGCGAATCCGTGCCGCGGGAGCGGCAGAATTATTTCTTGGCAATGATTGCAACGCCACGACGCGTGCCGACCCACACTTCTCCGTTCGGAGTCGCCGCGACCGCATACACATGCGAGTCAAGAAGGCCGTCCTTGGTCGTGAAGGAGCTCCAGCTCTTGCCGTCGAAGCGCGAAACGCCCTTGTCCGTGCCGAACCAGAACACGCCCTTGTCGTCCTGAGCCATCGAATACACGATGTTGCCGACGAGGCCGTCCTTGCTGTTGTAGTTTTGCCAGGTATTGCCGTCGAATCGGGCTACGCCGCCGCCCCAGGTGCCGACCCAGGCGTTGCCGGCGGGGTCGATGTGCATCGCGAAGGAGTAGTTCGGATTGTAGGTCGGCAAGCCCTGCGCCATGGTCGACAGGTCATGACGGGACCTCGTTCCGAGGCCCGTATTGGGCGAGGCGGGAAGCTGATCCGCGTTCGGCGCGCCGAGGCCGTCCTTGTGGGTCCAGGACTTCCATTGCTTGCCGTCGAACATCGACACACCGCCCTCGGTCGCGAACCAAACGCGACCCTTGGCATCCACGTCGAGACCGTACACCCATTCGTTGATCAGCTCCTTGACGTACTTCTTGAACTGCCCGGTCTTGATATTGAACTGATTGACGCCCGCCCAGGTGCCGATCCAGAAGTTGCCGGCCTTGTCGTTTGCGAACGAGTAGATCCAGTAGTCGGCCAGCCCATGCATCGGGAAGAAGGTCTTCCACTTCCCGTCCTTGTAGCGCGACACACCACCGGCATTGGTCCCGAACCACTTGTAGCCCTCGGTATCGATGCCCACGGCAAATACGTACTCATTGGCGAGTCCGTCGTTACGGGTGAAGGTATTGCGCGGTTTGCGCGTGCCGAGGTCAATCTCATGGACACCGGCTGACGTGCCGACCCACATGCTGTTGCTCTTGCGTTCGACGGCGAGGGCGCGGACATAGACCAGTTCGCCGACCTCAAATGTTTCGCGGATCTTGTAATCCGAACCGCCGGACTGCGCGAAGCTGGAGGTCGTGAAGCAGCTAAGGCCAATGCCGAGGGCCAGTAGGACGTTGCGAGCAGGTCGAAGCTTAAGAATCATCGTTGAAGAGTCCGCAGGTAGGCAATTACATCGAGAATCTGTTGGTCCCTGAGAATGCCGTTGAACGCCGGCATCGCCATCTTTCCGGTTTTCACGGACATGAGCAGGACCATGTCCGGCTGCATCAAACGTTCGCCACGCGCGAAGCTGGGGGCGTTCGGCAGGACGGCGTGGCCACCGGCGCCGTGGCAGCCGACGCAGTACTGGTTGTAGACCTGTTGGCCTTCCATGATGCTGGCCGCGAGTGCCGGAAGGGGCACCGCGACGCATGCAAGCAGGAGGCGGGCGAGCATTCGGACGCGATATGTCATCTACGCGCTCCCTTTTTCGGCGCGCCGACAAGTGTGGCGAGCTTTCCCGCCCAGTAGTCGGCCTTGGAGGTATCCTGCGCCAAGCCATATCCGCCTTGGCGGTAGGCAGTGGCGAGCGCCTCGATTGCCTTGCTGTCGCCAAACTCGGCCGCCTTGATCAGCAGTTGGCCACCAACCGGAGAGTTCGGGTCGTCGGCTCCAAGCCGGGCATCGTGCCGGATGTAAGCCAGCGCAAGCGTGATGATGGCGACGCGGTGGTCCTGGGCCGCTGCTGCGTGCATCAGCCGCCCCGCCTCGGCTTCGTTAGGCGCCTTCGCTTCGCCAGTGAAGTACATTTTGGCGAGGCCGTACTGACCTTCAGGATCGTTCTGGTCCGCCGACTTCTTCAGGTATTTCGCGGCCTCGTCATCCAACTCGGCGTCATCAAGAAGAGTCCCATACAGGGCTTGAGCGCGGGCGTGCCCGGCATCCGCCGCCTTCTTGAGCGGTTCCATCGAACCGCTCAGATCACCGGAGCGATAGGAAGCTTGACCGCGTTGGAAATCTGCTTCCGCGTCCGCGTGAGCACTGCTTATGCTTGCGATGAGACCAAATGCCACCAAGATATGCCTAAAAACGGGAACGAGCTTCTCAGTTCCGGGAAGTTTCATGCTTGATTCCTTGTTCAGAGTTGGAGTCGCGGGAAGGATTCTGATGAGAGGATGGATTCTTGCTCATTCCGTACGCTTCAAACTCTTCAAGCTTCCGGTACAGGCTGGACAGGCCGATGCCCAGCCGCTGTGCTGCGGCGCGACGGTCGCCGCTGGTTTCGTCGAGCGTGCGATAGATCACGCTCGCTTCGAATTCGCGCAGCAAATCACGCAGGCATCGCTGGTTAGCAATGGATGTGCCATGAAATTCCTCGCGCGGGCTGTTGCGCGCGATTTCCGGGGGCAAGTCGTCGACCGTGATGCAATTGTCCTCGGCGAGAATGCACGCGCGATTAATCACGTTCTCCATCTGACGCACGTTGCCCGGCCATGGGTATCCGAGGAGTAGCCGTTCGACGTCCTCCGCCAGTGTCATGCAGTTCGCGGCTCCGTGTTGCTCCCGCGCCCCTTCGAGAACGAAGCGGATGAGGCTGCGGATGTCCTCTTTCCGCTCGCGCAGCGGCGGGATGTGGATGTGGAACATGCTGAGGCGGAAGAACAGGTCCTCGCGGAAGGTGCCTTCCTTGACCATCTGGCTGAGGTCGCGGTTGGTTGCTGCGATGATGCGGCAATCGACGCGGCGCGACTGTTCGCTCCCCACTGCACGGATTTCCTTTTCCTCGATGGCGTGCAGCAGCTTGGTCTGCATCAGCATCGGGAGTTCGCCAACCTCATCGAGGAACAGCGTGCCAAGATCGGCCTGGAGAAAGAGCCCCTTGCGCGCCTTGTCGGCGCCAGTGAACGCGCCTTTCGTATGCCCGAAGAATTCGGCTTCCATCAGGGTTTCGGGGATGGCGCTGCAGTTGACCGGCAGGAAGAGATGGTCGCTGCGGCGGCTCAGCTCGTGAATCGTTCGGGCGAGAACGCCCTTGCCGGTTCCGGACTCCCCCGTGATCAGCACCGTGCTGTCGGTGGGCGCGACTTTTCCGGCGAGGCGTTCGACGTCGGCCATCGCCGGCGAGACGAAGCGGAATTTGGCCGCATCCGCCTTGGCGAATTTCCGCAGCACGCGGTTCTCTTCGCGCAGACCTCGCAGTGCTGCGATCTGCTGGACGCGATGCAGGACTTCTTCCGTATTGAAGGGTTTGATGATGTAGTCGGAGGCCCCCGCCCGCAATGCTTCGACCGCCGATTCCATCGACGCGAAGGCCGTGACCATGATGAAGTTGGTCTCGACGCCGGATTCCTTGACCGAACGCATCAGATCGACGCCGTTGCCGTCCGGCATCTTGATGTCGCAGAGGGCGAGGTCGACGTCCCCCCGCACAAGCTTGGAGGCGGCCTCGGTGCAATTCTTTGCCTCGTCCACCGAATATCCGGCTTGCCTGCATGCTTCCGCAAGGATTTCGCGGACGGCGCGTTCGTCATCGATTACCAGTATGTGCATCGAAGTCCCTAGTGTTGATCGTGCCGCACTGTCAGGCGGCAGTGGCCGCAACTCGCAGCGGCAGACGGATTCTTGCGGTTGTTCCGGTACCGGGAACCGACTCGAGCGTCAGCGAACCGCCCCGGTCCTGAATCAATTCGCGACTCAGTGCGAGCCCGAGGCCGGTGCCCTTCCCGGCAGGCTTGGTGGTGAAATATTCGTCGAAGACTTTCGCGAGCGTTTCCGCATCGATCCCTCCGGCGTTGTCCGAGATTTCGATGACCGCCTCCTCTTCGGTGGCGACCGTCTTGGCGATGATCAACGCGGGATGGTCCGCGGGCATTTCCTCGAGTGCGTCAGCGGCGTTGATCAGAAGGTTCATCAATACCTGGGTCAGGTGGTCGCCGATGGCGCGAACGGCGGGCATTTCGCTGTCCAGTTCGGTGGTGAGGGTGATGCGCCTGAAGCGCCGGTCGTAACTCACGAAGGCGCAGGTGTTGCGCACCAGCTCGTTGAGATTCAACAGTTCGGGCTGTTGCGCCTGCGGCCGCGTGAAGTCGGCGATTTGCCGCGTAATGGCGGAAATCCGCTTGGCTTGCTCCAGGATCAGCCCGGGTTGGCAGGTCGCGCCATGGTTGGGGCACTGCTGCGTCCGCTGCACCTGGCTGATCGCACTCGCCACCCCGGTGATCGCTGCAATCGGGTTGTTGATCTCATGGGCGAGCTGCGCTGCGAGCGAACCGACCGCCACCATCTTTTCGCGGTGGAACTGTTCGAGCCGGGTGCGTTCGATGTGCCGTTCGCGTTCGCGCAGATCGAGCTGCATCCGGTTGACTGCGTGCATGAGTGTTCCGAGTTCATCGTTGCGTGTTACGGGAAGCGGGGTGTCGCGGTTGCCTTTGACAATGTCGTTGGCATGAGTCTCCAGCTTTCGGATATCCCAAGTCAGCCGGCTGAAGAAGATCGCGGTCGCTGCTCCAATGAGGACCAAGCCGATCACGAGCATCGCCAAACTACTTAGTGTAATGCGATCGTAATTTTCGCGGTACTGATCGAGCAGTTTGAGGCGCTTCGCATGCGCATTCTTCGTGATGCCGTCGAGTTCGAGGATCAGCTCGTTCAGCGTTGCACGTGTGACGCTAAGCGTTCCCAGGGAGGGCTGCTGGGCCAGATCCCGGACCAGTGCATGGAGCTTGCCGGACAGAATCAGGACGCCGGGATAGTGGGTCTGGATTGCTTCAAGCAGCGAAAGGCTGGCCTCGATCTCGATCATCGACCGAATTGTGGACGGCGTGAGGTTGTCTTCGGAAAAACTCATATTGACCGCGAAAAGGGTCCGCGCCATCGACGTGTTGATTTCGAGCAGCTGCGCCTCGAAGCGATGGGCGGCCTCAAGCTCGTCGACCAGCTTGAGAAGGCTGATGCGCTGAGATTCCGTCGATACGCCGATTAGCAACGCGTACGCGACCATCAGGATGAAGGTGATGATTCCCTTCGAACGTAGCGAAAGGGACTTGCTGACCTTCTCCCCCTGTTCGGTTTCCTGCCGGAGGGCTGCGCCGGTGGCGTCGCGATCTTCCAAACTTGCCGTCGTGTCCATTTGTCCTCTCGACCGTCCTTGCCGCGTAATTCAATCCGGTCAGATACACTACGCCTTTGTATGACCATTTTCGCAAAATGGGGGCGTCGTGGCATCTCGTCAGACGTTGTGAAATATAGAGCGCCGCAGCGGCGATACGTTCGCCGCTCTAAAGGTATGGATTTTGCGTCAAAAGGCGGGTTGTTCGTTGATGCATGTCAGAGCAGATCAACCGCTTCGTGCGAACTGTGATTATTGGGGAGTGAGTCTTTCATGTTGCGTCGAGTAGCTTTGTGCATGATGTTGCTGACCGGGATCGCCAACGCGGCGCCGATCGACGACGCGGTCCGCCTTTACGAGACCGGGCAGTACGAGGCTGCGGCAAAGCAACTGGCCACGCTCGCCGAAGGCGGCAATCCGGTCGCCCAGGAAAAGCTGGCGGTGCTCTATTTCTATGGGCGTGGCGTTCCCGAGGACGAGGAGCGGGCGCTGCAGTGGGCGCGGCGTAGCGCGGAGCAGGGTAACGGCGAGGCCATGTACTTCATCGGCAACATGTACGTCTTCGGCGACAAGTTGCCGAAGTCGATCGCGGACCCGGACCAGGAGGCAGCCAAGTGGTATTTCGAAGCGGCACGCCGTAGCGTGCCGGAAGCCGAGTATGGGCTCGGCTTGCTGTTCCTGGCAGGGAAGGGAGTCGTTCAGGATCAGGAAGAGGCGATGCGTTGGATTCGCCTGGCGGCCGATCACGGCCACGCCGGTGCACGCTCTTTCCTTGGGAAGTGAGCGGCGCCAGGCACGACACATCGGCCGTCCGGCGGCGGCCGTTGGGCCTTGTGTTTCGCGCATCGGCAGTTAGGTCATCCGTCTCGAATTCTTGGCGCCGACTGGGAGGGGCGATGCGATTTCGGTGGGTAATAGGCATCGTTGCAGGCCTGCTGGCAGGCGCGAGTGTCGCGCAAGGCACGAGCGACGCGTCGGATCCGCGACAGCGGCTGATCGAGCAAAAAATCAGGTTGGTCGAGACGCTGATCAATTCGCCGGCGGCCAAGAACGTGGCGTACGGGCGCGAGGCGGAGTCGGCGGCACTGATCGAAAAGGGGCGCAAGGCCATCGACGACGCCCGCAAGGCCTTGGCCGAGGGACACCACGACGATGCGGCGCGATTGCTCGACGAGGCACTGCGTTCCGCATCGAGCGCGTCGCGCAAGATGGCGCCCGCTGACGGATCCCTGTCGGAGAGCGCGCAGCGCAAGACCTTGCAGGATCTCGGCGACCAAGTGGAAATGTACCGCAAGTCGCTGAGCGAACTGGCCGGCGACCGCGAGAAGGGCGCAGCGGCTCGGAGTCTGCTGGCCAAGATCGATGCCCTGGTCAGTGACTCGCGGCAACTCTCTTCCAGCGCCCGGCTTGGCGAGGCGAACAAGAAGATGGCCGAGGCATACAAGCTCGCCGTCGAGGAAATGTCGCGCCTGCGGGCTGGGCAGGAAGTTGTTCTCTCGCTTAAGTTCGACACCCCTGCGGACGAATACGCATATGAGAGAAAGCGGTTTGCCAGCAACGAAATCATGGTGGACATGATGATCGGCGAGGGGCGAGCGGAGGGCGACAAGCGAAAGCTGGTGGACGGGTTCCTCGAAGAGGGGCGCCGCCTCGGAGTGCAAGCCGAAGGACAGGCAAACGCCGGCAAATTCGCGGACGCGGTCAAGGTCATGGAACAAGCGTCGGCACAGCTGATCCGGGCCCTCCAGTCGATGGGCCTGCCGGTGTTCTGACAAGGGATCGCGGAATGCTTCGGAAACTGATCGTTCTCCTCGCTTCGCTGCTCGTGACGCTCGCCGCAAGTGCGGTCGAGCCGATATCGATGGCCAGCGCAATCAACGTCGCGGGCGAGCAGCGCATGCTCTCCCAGCGTTTGGCGAAGGCCTACGTCCAAGCGGGGCTTGATGTCGTTCCTGGCGTGGCACGCGAACAACTGCGCGATTCGATGAGCCGGTTCGATGCCAATCTCGTTCGCTTGCGCGCCGTCTCGGCCGAAATTCCGGCTGCCGAATTTCCCTTGCAGCAACTGATTCTGCGGTGGGCGTCGCTGCGCGAGGCTGCGAACGCGCCCGCGAGCAAGGACGCTGCGCTGCAGGTCTCCCGACGAAGCCTCGACGTCCTCGACAGTGCGGAGGAACTCGTCGGGATGCTGGAGACCGCTCCGGGCGGCCAGGCCGGACATCGCGTTAATCTCGCAGGACGCCAACGAATGCTGTCGCAGCGGTTGGTGAAGGCCTACATGCTGTACTCCTGGGGCGTCGATCGCAGCGTAAGTCTCGCCGAACTGGAGGATACAGCACGGGAATTCAGCGCGGGCCTAGCAAGGCTTGCCGCGCTACCGGAGAACTCGGCCGGGATGCGCCAGGAACTGGATGAAATCGCGCTGCAGTGGGAGTGGCTGCAAACGGCGCTGTCTGCCGAAGGGGCAAGTTCCTTCCGTCTCGTGGTCGCGGAGGCTGGGGACTCGATCCTGTCGGCGACCGATCGCCTGACCCTCTTGTACGAGCAAGTCGGCGGTCGCTGATAACCGCCGCTAATGACATTGGAAGACGCAATGAAGATCTCCCGGCGCGGATTCATTCAGACCGCGGCATCGCTTGCCGTCGCTTCTCTTTCGCCAGTAACCGCGCTTGCCGCACCTCCGCGGCAGAAGTTGCTGCGCGCCTCGTCGGTAGAGCAGGCGCTTCGTCCGGGGGCTCGTCTGACCAATTTCTGGGGATTCAATGGCGGCGTGCCGGGTCCCGTGCTGCGCTTCAGAAAGGGTGAGACGGTGCGGCTCCTGCTTCAGAATGCGCTTGCAGTCGATACCGCGGTCCATTGGCATGGCATCCGAGTACAGAACGCGATGGATGGCGTCCCGTTCGTCACACAGAACCCCGTACGCTCGGGCGAACAGTTTGCGTACGAGTTCGTCGTTCCCGATTCGGGTACCTTCTGGTATCACCCCCATCAATCCAGTTTCGAACAGGTCCCGCGCGGTCTGTACGGCGCCTTGATCGTCGAGGAGGACCGTCCGATCGAGGTCGATCGGGAGTGGGTCTGGGTCTTGTCCGACGTTCGTGTCGGTGACGATGGGCGCCAGGTGGAGGACTTCGGACGCATTCTCGATTTTGCGAATGATGGCCGCTTGGGTAATCAGGTCCTGCTCAATGGCAAGGCCGCGGGATCCGGTCACTCGTTCGAAGTGCGCAGCGGAGAACGCATTCGCCTCCGTCTGATCAACGCCGCGGCAGCGCGGATCTTTCAGCTCGAGCTGCCGGGGCACGAGATGAAGGTGATTGCCTTCGATGGTCAGGCCGTTGAGCCTCACGTCGTCGAAAGCCTGACGCTTGGTCCCGGCATGCGGGTCGACCTGGTCCTCGACTGCATGCAGTCGCCCGGTTCGCGACACCTGCTGAACGACGTCAATCGCCGCAGTGCCGGTCCGATCGCCGAGATCGCCTATCGCAACGTCCGCGCGGTCCGTCAGAAGCCCTCTTCAGCGCCCATCCGCCTCGCTCCCAACGTCCTGCGCGAACCCGATCTCGCAAGCGCGACAGAGCACTACATCATGTTCCAGGGAGGCATGCGAGGGGCTCCAGCCATTGGAATCGTAGACGGGAAGCCCGCGAAGACCCATGAACTGATGGAAGAGCACGGGCTTGCCTGGACGATGAACTTCACCGCCCGCCACGAACACGCGCTGATGCACGAGCCTTTCCTGAATCTGCACGTTGGCGAGCACGTCGTCCTGAAGATGATCAACGAAACGGATTTCGTCCATCCGATGCATCTGCACGGACATTTCTTCCGCGTGATTGCCGTCGACGGCAAGCAACTGCCCTTGCAGCCGTGGCGCGATACGGTGCTGATGGGGCCGCGGCAGACCGTCGATGTCGCCTTCGTTGCCGACAATCCCGGCGAATGGATGTTCCACTGCCATATATTGGATCACGCAGCCGGGGGCATGATGGGAACGATCCAGGTCGGGTGATCGTGGCGGGTCTGTTCGTGATCGCGTAGGGCCCACTAGCGGCCACTGCCCCGCGGGATCGAGAGCGTCCGCCTGACCTCCTGTGCGGAAGCCTCATCGCTCCAGTCGCGTTGTCCGATATTGCGTCCCACGATCCGACCGTCGGCATCGACATAAAGGGTCACTGGCAAGGCGGAAACGTCGAGCGCAGACATCGCCTGTCGAGGCGTCGTCGCGATCGGTGTGGGAATCTTGATGCCGTACTTGAGGGCGAATTCGCGTACCAGATTGTGATCGGTGTCGACCGAGAGTGCCACGACCGCAATCCCGTCCTGCTTGAGATGCGCGGCCAGTTGCTGCAGTGACGCCATCTCGTTGCGACAGGGAGGGCACCAGGTTGCCCAGACATTGATCACGGCTGGCCTCAAGCCCGGAGCGTCAAACCGGAATGGCTTGCCGTCCAGATTAATGGCCGTGAGCGGGGGCATGACGGCGGGGGCGGAGGCCGCGCCCAGCTCGAAGGACGCGAGCAGAACGAGAGATGCGAGCGCCAGTTTGGCGGCTTGATGAAGACGCAGGAGCATGCGCTATTTCAACATTGCCCGGCCGCGACGTCCAATGGTGAGATCAGTTTGGCGAGCGAGACTTGGCGCCGGAACCAACAATTCTCGAAAAGCGTCCCAAGTGCTCGTGAATGGAGAGTCGCGTCAAGACCAGGACACCGACTTCCAATGCGATCAACACGATGGAGATGAGATAGGCGCTCCAGACATAAAGTCCGTCGCCACCCATTGCCCAGAAGTCCGACCAGCTTTCCCAGTTCATTGTTGTCCCCTGAAGTGCGTGAGGACCCAGTCGCTACTGCGCTCGCGCTTCAGGATCTCATTTCTGAGGCGCGTCAGCGTGGCTGCTGCCGTGTAGGCGAATAGGCCTAACGTCATCACGAAAAGACCGGTTGCGATGATCGAGGTCTCGCCCGTTGGCGCAGGCAGACTGCGGTTCGAGGTGCCGTAATAGAGGCTCCAGCGGTATACGGAAAAATACAGCAGGGGGAGGCCGACGAGCCCGACGAGTGCCAGCAGGCCGCACGCGCGATCGGCACGTCGATAATCGTCGATCGTCTCATGCAATGCGATAAAGCCGAGAAAGAGGAAGAGGACGAGCATCTCTGTTGCGAGTCGCGCTTCCCAGACCCACCACGTACCCCAGATCGGTTTGCCCCAGAGCGATCCCGTCCAGAGCGCGAGAAAAGCGAACAACGCTCCTGTGGGGGCCAGTGAAGATGCGAGCATGGCGGCGACGCGTTGCTTTCTAAGGAGTCCGTAGACGGACGCCGCGGCCATCAGGATGTAAATGACGACGGATATCCACATCGAGGGTTGATGCAGGAAGGCAATCCGAAAATGTTCGCCTTGGTGTGGATCCGACGGGGCAACAAAGAAGCCCAGGTAGAGGCCGATTGCGCATAGTACGGCGGCACCGCCGGCAAACCACGGCGCGAGACGTCCTGAGAGGAGGTATACGCTCTGGGATGTAAGCTGCCGGCCGCAGTGACGACGCGGAGGATCGCAGGATGAAAGGGGCCGACTGATGGCGGGCATCTTGGTGTGCGTTATTCGAGCATGGGGTTGTAACTGGAAGTTAGCAATCCCTGTGCCCGCCTCATTCTGCTATGGCGACAGCAAATCGCGCGTCTCCTGTCAGAAGGGAGGGTATGCTAGTCAATGCTCTTGATCAGCGATCTATTCCAAGAGAATGTCCGCTCATCTCTGTGCCTTGGCAGCTGTCTTTCAGGATTCCCGGAATCAGGAACACGTTCTATCGCGTGAGCCGGGGCGGTTATGGTCCGACTCGACGACGATAGCGCTCGGGCGTGTCAGCCCGGGATGTATATGCCGGCGCTACGAATGGCCTTCACGAGTTCGCCGGTCGACTGCTCCAGCAGCTTGATGCCGGCTTCGAAATCGCCACGCTTGGCGGCAGCTTCGGCTTCGCCGCGCAGCGAGCCGGCCGATGTCAGGAATTCGCTGACGCGCGGACTGACCGCTTCACCGCCAAGCTTGTCCTCCAGCAACACCTTGACAAGCATCTTGTGGGTTTCGTTGCGGTCGATCTCGTAGTGATACTCTTCTTCCTTGTTGGCGAAGTTCAGCGAGCGGACCAGCGTATCGCCGGAGCGCATCGAGCTTATGGACGCCTTTGCAAGGAGGTAGGCCTGTTCAAGGATTGTGCGGGCATTTGCATACTGCCCGGCCGAGGCCTTCCGCTCGGCGTCGGCAATCAAGGCCTCGACTTGATGGCTGCTTGCCTGAGATTCCTTGTTGTTCTTCTCGGTCGCAATCCGCCTTTGGGCGGACAGCAGCGCATTGACGCTCTCGAGCTTGTTCCTGTAATCGGTTTCCACCTTCTTGGCGGTGACCGATTCGGGCGCCGCCAAGCGGGCCGCTTCGAACATCATCTTGCTCGCCGCCGACAAGAGCGACGACGCCTTGGCCAGGTCACCGGCACTGTAAGCGCTCTTGGCTTGGCCGTAGATTTCTTTTGCGTTGTTGCGCTTCTCGATAGCGGCGGCTTCCCCGGATGATTCAATCTGCCGTGCGGCCGTCGATTTTTCGATCAGGGTTCCGACCGACTCGAAGCGTCGTTCGAGTTGCGTACGATCGGGTTCCATCGCCTGCAGTCGGGTGGAAGCGTTCGAAGCCGGTTGCGTGTCGGTCTGGGCCACGGCGAGGCCGGTTCCGAGCAGTGCGGTGACGATCGCTGCATGCCCGAGGAGCTGTGTACAGAGGGGGTGTTTCGTCATTACAGACTCCTGGGCATGCGTGGTGACAGCCGTGCGTTATTGCTGGCTGGATGCGGACCGCGCGATCGGGCCGTCCTTCTTCTTCGAGTGGCAGATCCGGCACTCGGACACGGGGAAGGCGACCTTGCCGTGGCACACGCCGCACTTCTGCCCAAGCAGGATCGCGGCCATGCTGATCTGGTTCGCGCCCTTTTGGGGGATGAAGATTGCCGGGTGGCAATTGGAGCAGTCAAGCCACATCGTGTGCTGCTTGTGCGGATACACGACGTCCGGCATCGAGCCCTTCACTTCGCGCACGATGTTGAGGTCCATCACGACCGGTGCCGCATTCGGATCCAGACGGTCCCAGCGCGGATTGATGGCCTTGTCCTCAAGGGCCTTGACCCAGTTGACCCGGTTACCGGCATTGCTGCGCGGCAGGGACTCGAACGCCGAAAGCGGCGGCATCAGTGCCGAGGTGCCTTCACCGGTAGGATCGTGAATGCCATCCTGCGTCGGCGGCAGGTTGCGCTGATTCGCGGGCTTCAGCAGGCGGTTGAAGCGATTGACGTCGCCGGTCGGTGCGGGCGCTGCGGCCGGGGCGGCGGCGGCGGGGGCTGCTGCAGGCGCGGCAGCGGCAGCGGCAGCCTTGGCCTTTGCGTCCTGGCCGAGTGCGGGAGCCGATCCGAGCAACGCGGCTGCGAGGAACGGCAGAAGCAGGGTTGGGATACGGCGGATCATTTCTTGCCCCCGACAGGAATGGCCAGTTTCTGGATCGTGCTTTCGTGCACTTGCGTGGGAGTGTTGGGTTTGCCCGAATGGCAGAGGTCGCAGTTTTCGACCGACCAGGCAATTTCGCCGTTGTGACAGGCGCCGCAGAACTGGCCGTCGATGATCTTCAGCATCGTGATTTCGTTCCCGCCCGCCTTGAACTGGAAACCGAGGTCGGCGTGGCAGACCTTGCAGCGGAAGCGGATACGGTGGAACCAGTGCGGGAAGATCGCCGGACGCATGCCTGCCGCGTCGGCATAGTTGTTGATGACCACGTCACCGTATTCGGCTCGGCTGTCGATAGGTGTCCACAGCGCCACGGCCATCACTGCGAAAAACAGTGCGGCGAGTCCGCGACGGACACTTGTTGCCCACGGGAACTGCTTCATAGTTCAACCCTCTTCATTACGTGAACCTTCCTGCCAACCAAAATGCCCGAGATTCCAATGGCTGACAACCATGCCTGTGCACACAGTCTCGCCCGCGACCGAGACGACCTTGCGAGCGTTCATGCTGCAGCGCTGCAACGGTTGCCCCTGAGACTGTGCTTCGCGTTCTTTGCTGCAGTGCGTCGGAGTGCTTTCGTAAGCAACATCCATGCCCGTAACTAGGAAATCTGCCATTCAGCAAAGACTTTGAAACATAAAACAAATTACGCGGGCATGTTTCCGGTCTGCAGGGGAATCCCTATTATCGGAAAGGCAAATTCTCATAAACGGGAATGCGACCCATCGTTTTGGTTCACCGCAACAAAACGGATTTTGCAAAAGACATATCAGCGGGCTGGGGGCGTGGCGGAGGGGGGCGGGACCGTGGTCTCGGGACCGACGCGGCCTCGCCATCTTGCAAGCGCCGCCTCGGCGCTGTCTCGGAACGGGTCATCCTGCTTGGCACGGTGCACGTAGGTTTGCATCGCGCCGATTGCGCCCGGCAGGTCGCCTTGGGCTTGGAGGGCGATTGCCAGGCCGTAGTAGGCATTCATTTGGTCTCGTCGCAGTTCGATCGCCGTTTCGAAGAAGCTCACGGCATCACGCCAGCGTTCGAGTCCGATGAGAGCGAAGCCCATGTTGACATGCGCTTCAGGCAGTTCGGGGGCCAGCTTGAGTACTTGATGGAAGGCGGTCAGCGCGTAGTCATACTGGCGCATCTGAAGCATCGTCACGCCCTGCGCAAATCGCGTCTGCACTTCCGCTGCTTGGGCTGCTGTTGCCGCGGGTGAGCGCGGCCGAAGTTTCAGCAGATCGTTGAAGCCCAGCGAATCGGAGTGTGTTTGTGGTTGACGCGACGGGCGCAAGGTCAGGACGAACCCGCATACGACAATTGCGACGACGGTGATGATCAGCGCGCGGCGGCGAATGTCGCGGCGGGGGCGGGAGCCGTTTCCGGCCGGAAATGGGCTAGACATAATTTAGCAGTGCGGGGCAGGGTGAGAAGTACAAAAAGACAGATCCCGAGAATCGCCACGGCACCTCCGGTGCCGATCGTTGCGGCGGCGAGGGTTGCCGGCAGGTCGGCACCGTGGGAGTCAAATCCGACCTTGCGCGGAGCCCCGAGCCAACCGCTCCACGCGAGTCCACCAATCAGCGCGAGTATTCCGATCGTGTAAAGCTGGAGGCTGCGTAGGCCTCCGCCGGGGGCGGCTTGGGCCGGCGCAGGGGGGGACACCCGGATCAATGCAGCCGACATTTGGGCCAAGGTGAAGGCGCCGATTGTACCGTGATAGTGGGCGGGGATCATCGTCGTTTGGCTCGTGATCAGAAGCCCAGCAATGATCCCCGCCACGAAGAGCGAGATTGACGCCAACAGTGCGCCTTGTCGCTTCGTTGCAGGGAGAAGGGTGAGGCTGGCTGCCAGGAGCAGCGGCGCGGGCCAGCTTGCGTACCGCATCAACTGAGTATGGAAGCTATGCAGCGATTCGACGTCGAGTTGGCCGGACAGCAGCAATAAAGGCGCCGCAGTTGCGGGAAGCGAGGCGGCGCAGAACAAGCCGACCATGAATCCGCGCGGGAGGGGAGAGGGTCCCCCCTGCTCGGCAAGCCGCAGCCAGATTGCCATCAGCAAGGTGACATAGCCGAACTGCAGGACGTGTCCGGCGCCCCACAGCGCCTCGGAAAGGGGAATGTGGCGGACCCAGCCCGCGACCAAATAAATGACAGCCATTAGGAAAGGCCATCGCGCAATTGCGAATCCCCATCCGGCCGCGTCGCGGGGGCGTGTCAGGGATAGCAGGCTCGAGGCGATCCCTCCGCCTACGAATACCGCAAGACATACAAGAAAGCCAGTCGCTTCGACGTAAGGAATGTAGTTCGCCAGAACGGGAGGACCTGCAGTGGCAAAACCTTGCCAAACCACGCCTGCCATACCTGCTGAGGAAGCGGCTGCGATTACCGTTGCCGCCCTGTGCCGGGACTGCGGCAGCGTTTCTGTCCACAGCGCGTTTGCCATCGACAGATACCAGATCGTCGTGGCGAGATTCACGTGTACAACCAGGGCCCGCGGAAAAGCATTCGGGGCGACCCAGGCGGTGAGCACGGGGGTCCTGGCGAGAACCAGGAAGATGGCTGCGACGGCCGCAAGGCCAAGCGCGCTTACGGCAAGCAGAAGCCAGAACTGGGATACCCTTGGCGGCGGCTGCAGGTCGGGGGGCATTAAACGGCCCCCTGGTGTGCTGCCTGGGAAACGAAGGGCACGCCAAAGAAGGTCAGGAAGGCCGTGACGAAGACCATAAGGATCATCGCTGCATGGGTCTGCGGTGACACCTTGAAGGTGACCCGTGTGTGTAGTGTGAAGGCAACCGTCAGCCAGGTGATGAAGGCCCACGTTTCGAGCGGATCCCACGCCCAATAGCGTCCCCATGCATCCTGTGCCCAGATTGCGCCGGCGATCAACATCAGGGTATGGAAGATCAGTCCGATCGCCATGCACCGGAACGCGAGTTCATCGAGCTGTTTGTCCGGAGGCAGTTGCTGAAGGCGTGAGACGCCGATCCCCCAGCGACGCAGGAGAATGACGCACGACAATCCGACTGCGACCAGGACAGAGCCGAGGAACACTTTTCCAAGGCCGATGTGGATGAACAGCCATGGTGTCGTGTAGGTTGGCGGGAAGTGGCCTTCGCCCGGGTGCGCCAACATCAGCCATCCGAACATGATGAACATCAGTGGCATGATGATCGCAGCGGATCCGCGAATCCGCGGGATGCGCCAATAGGCGATCAGATAGGCGAGCATCAGGCTCCAGACGTTGGAGCACAGGATCTCGAACATCGTTATGAATGGCCCGTGGCCCAGCCTCTCCCAACGAATTGCGATGGAGAGTGTTTGCAGGCCGAGTCCGCAACTGATCAATCCAAGAATCGTTCTTTCGCTGCGTTTTCCCAGTACGAGGGTCACGACGGCCAGCGTGCCCGCGACAACGTACGCGACGACCGCGGCCCAAAGGATTTGGAGTTCCCTTTCCATGCTATGCGTCCCAAGGTCTTGCGGAGAATTTCTGCCAGAAATGGCAGGCAAGGCTGACTACCGCAAGAGCGCACGCCGAGAATAGCCAAGGTAGGGTCCAATCGTAAAACACCTTGTAGCCCATCCAGCCGCGCAAGCCATCGAACACCAGGGTGCCGTTGCCTACCTGCACCGAATCGCCAGGCTTCATTTCATGACGTTCCTGACCGATGCGTGCCACGAGTTTGTAGTTTTCTGGCAAGCGAAAGTGCGTGCGGTCTTCCGGGTTGAGGACAACTTCATCGATGTCGAGCATGACCCATACTGGTTCTGTAGCGCCGGGCGGCGTCCATTGAGCCGCCTGGCTGTATTGCTGCATCGGGAATGGGGGAAGTTGTACCGATCCCTGGACCGCTGGGCCGGCGTGCGGCTTCCAAGTGAACACTGGCGCAAATCCCTTGTTGTGGGTGGTGTAGAAGCGATAACCCTCGATCACGAGCGGTTCCTGATCGCCGATTTCTGCCTCTCGCCACCGGCCGTCGGCACTGAGCCATGCGACTTGGTTACGCGTAGGACCTCGCTGCAGCCCGGGATCGTAGTCGATCGTGAAGCCCCTGCTCACGAAGCGGATCGAGGCAAGGTTCCCGTCATGCCATGGACCTTGCTCGGTGTCGCTCAGAATTCCGTCGAATGTGACCCCGTCGGTGACGCCCACATGACCCGTAAGGTAGGTCAAGCGTCCCGCTGCTATAAGGAACAGCAGCGCAATGAGGCTGAGGTGGAAGACGAGCAAGGCTGTCTGACGGCGGAAGACGCCATTGGTTGCGACCGCCGCAATCAGGTTGACCGCGAGCAGCAGCAGGGGAATCACGACCGGCCACGTTCTTGCCTCGGTCAGCCGGTACGCGATCACAATTCCGCAGGCAAGCAGGGCGAACAGGATAAGCGTCAGCCGTAGCGATGCCAGGCGGCGCATCAGTCTGACCGGGGCGCTGTATTTGTTGGCCGCATTGATAGTTACATCACCGGTTGCGACTTCAATAGCGGCATCGTTGCGATTCAATTGCACATCCTGACAACCTGCGGCAGATCATTCGCCGTCGGCCTTCGCTCCGCCTAGATACTGGAAAATGGTGATCCGCCCGTTGAATGTGTCGGCCACAAAAACCCTGTCGAAGGAATCGACCCAGACCCCCGCGGGCAAATAGAACTTGCCCGTCGTCTGGCCGACGCCACCGATCGGCATCAGGAACTCTCCCGCCTCGTTGTACACGAGCAAGTTGTCGTAATAGGACTCCACGACATAGATATTGTTCTCGCTGTCGACGGCAACACCCTTGGGTCTCACGAGGTTTCCGTAGTAGAGGCCTCGCTTGCCGATGATTTGGGTTTCTCCTCCATCGAGTGGAATGACTTGAACCCGGCTGTTCATGGTGTCGGTAACGTAGAGTCTTCCATGGGCAAGGGCGAGGTGGGTCGGAAAGTTGAATTCGCCCGGGCCTTCGCCTCGTTCTCCGATGATCTTTTCGAGACGTCCGTCCGGCGTGAAAACTTTTATGTCGTGAGCATAGGTGTCGGAGACGTACAGGAGGCCCGTCGACGGATCGCGCGCAAGTCCAGTCGGACGCTGCAGCATCCCCTTGCCGATCGTGGCCACGGGCGTGCCATCGGGCCCGAGATGAGCAACGATCTGAAGCTCAGCATCGGTCACCCACACGCCGCCGCCTTCCGCAAGGGCTATGCCGATCGGGGCAATAAAGCGCCGTAGTCCAACCGCCAAACCCCATATTTTTAGTTCGCCCGCCGGTTTGTCGAAAACGTAGACTGCAGCACGACTGACGTCTGTGACAAAGATCCGCCCGTCCCTGTCGGATACGACGGCCTGCGGGCGTTGCAAGACATTTGGATTTTCTTCCTCAAAGAGGCCTACGACCCATGCGAGAAATGCGGTGACCCCCTTCGTATTGTTTTCGCGAATGAAGTTTTCCTCGCCCGTCAGCTGGCCCGCAAATTGATATCGCGGAATCTCCGGCTCCGCAGGCCACATTATGCGTTTGCCTTCCGGGGCGTCGGCAAGACCGTAATGGAGCCGTGCGGGCGTATCTTGGCTTGCACATCCCCCGAGCAGCAATACACTCAATGGAAGGAGCAGGATTGCGCGCGCGACCGCCGCGAAAACATGACTCATTAAGTAATTCACCGTCTTGGTTGGAGGATTGTGAAGACGCCGACCCGGCCTCCCGGGCCGTCCGCGATGTAGGCAAGGTGACCGTCGAATGCAAGCGCCGTAATATCGGTTAAACCGAGCTGCGCGGTACTGATTGACGCGATGAGATTGCCGTTTGCGAATACCTTTAGTCGGTGATCCGCGCGGTCGAGCACCCAAGTGCGGCCATGCAAGTCGATCGCGAGATCTACAGGATACGTCAACTGCCCTTCACCATAGCGGCCGATCGCAACCCCGCTCTGACTGAACTCCACAATGCAACGACAGCGCGGATCGATCCCGGCAACACGCTCTCGCCCGGCACTGAGGACAGTTGCTCCAGAATTCTCGTCGGCAAACCCATCGCCCCTTCCCGCAAGCGGCTCGCTCAGCCGGCCAGACGGATGAAAGGCGAAGACTCCCCCTGCTGCGTCTGCAATCCACACGCGGTTCAAAGTCTGTTCGACTACGACGTCTGCGGGTTGCAAGATCTCGAACTTCGCACCGAAGACTGCCAGGCGTCTACCATCTCGAGCGATACGCTCGACCTCGCGGCGCCCGGGGCTGACCACGTAAACGCTGCCATCCGGGCCAGTCTTCAGCCGCGTGCCGGGTGAACCGGGCAACTCCCGCAGTCTGGTTACTGATCGCGTCACGCCATCGATGCGTAGAAGCAGACGTTGCCCGGCGTCAGCAAGGTAAATGTCTGGTCCGTTAGCGGCGAGTGCCGACGGGAACAGAAATTTGACGAATTGTCCGCCAGGGGGCGCGCCCGGTACCGTCGAGGGTGGCGCGGAAAAGCCTCCGATGATGATTTCGCGTGGCATGAGCAAGTCAATGGCATTGCTCTCTGCGACAATGCTTGTCGCCTCTTGTGCCTGGACGTCGAAAAACGCGGTCAATACGACCCCTGTGATCCCGGCACATCCGACCGCACGCAGCAGGCTACCAGCGCCCCGGGCCGAGCGTTTCATGGCCGCCAAAGATTCCCGGAGGAAGGCCTGGCTTGCCCGAATGACATAAGTCACAGTTTTCGACTGACCACGCAGTTTCGCCGTCATGGCATGCCCCGCAAAAACGACCATCGATGATGTCATTCATCTTGATCTGATTTGAGCCCGCCCGCATCTTGAAGCCGAGTTCCACGTGGCATACTTTGCACCGAAATCGGATCCGATGGAACCAGTGAGGGAATACGACCGGACGCATGCCCTCCTTCTCGGCTGACCGATTGATAACTACGTCCGCATATTCAGCGAGTGCCGCCGAGGGGGCGGTGACGGCGAGCGTTGCAGCGGTAAGCGAGGTCGCCAGTTTGCGAACCGACCATCGACCGAAGCGGATCATTTTGCCTTTCCAGCCGACACAGGCGCAGTAGTCGGCGCGGGAGGCAGAGAAGGGACCGGGGTCTTTGCGTCGTTTTGGGTCTTTGCTGCGGCGGCGTCGCGCTCCAGTTCAGCCATTGCATCGCTTCGCTTGACGCTGTGACATCGAGCACATTCAGTGAGTGGGAATGCCACTGCGCCATGGCAGACCCCGCATTGCTCGCCTTGAAGAATCAAGAACATGCTGATCTTCGTCCCGCCACGCTCCTTCTTGAAGAGATGGTCATGGCAGTTCGTGCAGTCCAGCCACGGGGTGTGTGCGCTGTGGGGGAAGCGGACTACAGGCATGCCGCCATTGAGATTGAGCAGCTCGTCCTTGTCATAGGTTTCCCACTGGCGTTCCTTGCGGAGGAAACTGCGCGGGTTGATTTGACCGTCTTTCAATGCCTTGACCCAGCGCACTTGATTCCCCGCGTTGTCGGGGGCCAAACCGGCGAGAGCGTCAGCCGGTTGCTGTAACAGGCGTACCGCGGGGCTCTTGGGATCGCGTAGCCCGTCGTCGGCGAGCGGTTGCCATTGACGGTCTTCAGCCGGTGTGCCGGATGAGATGGCTAAGAACACTACGCCAACAAGCAGGTGTTGTATTGCCCAACAGCAAGAGGCCGACAAGAAACGCAAGGGGCTGGTTTGCATCTGAATGCGGACTGGACGTGAGCGGTAGCTGTTAGTCGTCAAACCCCAGTGTTGGTTCTCGGACCGCTCGACTGCACTTTAACTAACCAGTTTATCAGAATGCTCCGAAGTCCCTCGACAAGCGTAAGTACAAGAGTTGATTTCGATTTCCCTGGATTTCGGCGACGCGGAATTGGAGTTGCGTATCGAGGCGTCCAATCCGGTACCCCAGCCGTTGGTCGAGATCAAGACTCGCTCGCTCCGGTTCCCGGGGGGCATCGGGGTTGCCGAACCGACGCGATTCATCATGGGCGGTGTTGGCGCGAAAGTCGAGACCGTAACGCAGGCCGCGGAAGCCCAGGAAACGACTATGGGAATAGCTCAGACTGCCGGAAAGGCTCGTGTTTTGATTCTGGGTGGACTGGTTTACGAGGAGCGGTCGACCGAATTCGTCTGTAATGACAACCGGGGTGTTCGAGTCCGACTGCTGTCTGCTCGTCTGCCATGTGAGGTTCGATGTCAAGGCGGAATAGGCGCTGATACGCCATTGGCCGCTGACCTGAACATTCAACATCTGGAAGGCGCTATTTGTCTCGCCGAACGTACGTGTGTCGGAAAGGCTTGCGCTCAGGTAACCGTTGAGCGTTTCGGTCGGATTGGCGCTGTAGCTCAAGCTGGCCGAGTGACCGATAGAGTGTGAGGTGTTTGACCCGATCCCGGTTGACTGGCTTGCAGAAACCGACTGGCTGATCGAAGCACTTAAGGTGCCCTGGTTCTCTTGCAGCCAGCTTCTCATCAGCGAGTGCGATGCCGATCCTGTCACCGATCGCGCAGAACTTGTGTTGCTCGCCGAAGAGTTCGAACCCGATACTGAGGAACTCCATGTGTAAGCATATTCGCCGAAACTCAAGGGGTCTCCGCTATAAGTCCCCCCGGCACTTTCGAAAGTGGATGAATTGCCCTTGTCGTCACCGTTGAAGCCGAACGACCCGAAAAGGCTCAGGTTGCGGCTAGCCTGATAACTTAGGCCTGCCGTGCCTCCCAGAATGCTGCTTTGCAGCGCATTCCCGGCACTTGCGGTGCTTGAAGTCTGAAAATAGCGTAGGGTCCCGGAGCCGCGCCATTTGGAATCCAACGGGTTCCAGTTGGCGACGCTGAAGAGCTGAGCACTAGTGGCCTTGACATTCGTGTCCGGGGCGGTCCCATCTGCGGATCGAGTCGAGAAATTCTGGCCCGTGTAGCTTCCGGTCGTACCGATCGACCATTCTTCATCGAATTGATAGTTATGTGATCCGCTGACAAAGAAGTCGTTGTAAGAGGTGTTCTCCGATTCGCTGCGCGATGCCGAGGCGCTGGCGTTGAAATTCTGGTTATCGATACGGGTCGAAAAATTGCCGTGCAGGCGATCGACCGTGTCGCCCCCGAAATTGCCAGTCACCTCACTGCGGTCGTAGCCGCCATTTGCGTTCCAGGCGCCGGACAACGGCCGATAAGTCTGTAGCAGCCCCAGTCGCCGGTACTGAACGTTCGTGTCGGTGAAGGAGCCCATGCTCCGGCTGTCGGCAAGGGACAGGTTTGCAGTGAAGGGGAAACGGCTCTGGGGGAAGAGGTTCAAGGAGCCGCTGCCGTTGATCGACGTGCCGGTGAGATTGTTCGAGGCCGCACTGTTGTCGCCGCTCGCGGCACTTGACCGCGTTGTTATCAAGCCGAAATCACCAGACACGACAGCGATGTAAGGCGCCCAGATATACGAATTCACGCGCATGCGTGCCTCGTATACCTCGTTCAGGCTGCTACTCGAATCCCCTGAGCGTGACTGCTGGATCCCGGCCGAAAGGGTTCCGCCCCAGCGGATGGGTGCCATGCCCCATGCACGTCTGGGTTTTGAGGTGTCCTCTTCGGTCGCGACAGCTCCCTTGCCGGACGGGGCAGGACGAACGGGAGGCAATGATGGCTCTAGTTCGTCTGCAGGCAGGAATTCCTCGCTGCCCACAACCTTTGCATCACTGCTGCTTTTTCCGCTCGCGGCCGCAGGCTCCTCGGGTTTGCCGGCGGGCCCAGCGACGTATTGTTCCCCCGTCTGCTGCTTCTCCGGTGGCGATTGCCGGCGGGACGGTAGTACGGCCTTCTCTTTCCAGGAACGCCTCTCGTCGGGAGCGGGCGCTGGGCCGGGAGTGCCCTCTTGAGCCGGAGGTGTCGATGGCGCATTACGGGAGGGCAATTCACCGCTGCCGATGTTGTTGCCCGGTTCACTCGCGGTCCGACCCATCAAGGCAAGCGACAGTTTTAGTGGAGGGAGTAGCGGGCTGAGCGGGGGCTCGTCCGGTGAAGTCGGGGCAGGTGCGGCCGCGGATTCCTGAGTGAGGCCTGAAATTGCCAAGGACAACCGCAGCCGTGGCGGCTCTTGGGTGGGGTTGGTGCCGATCCTGGCGGCATAGGCCGGGAGCGCCGCGCTTAGCAGCAAGGCGCCCCCGATCAGGGGCGCAACTCGGCCCCGACCCGTTGCGAGCGGTAGGTAAAGCCTGCCTTCAGGTAGGGAGGAGCGTGCCGCAGATGACGCCATTCGCGTTGGTCAGATCACTTTCCCGGTGATGCCAACTGGGCGAGCGCAGGGTAGCGTTGCGTATTGAGTTCGATGCGGGCCTTCTTGCGCAGTTGCTCCTTGAGCTTGCGCCAAGCGTCTTCCGATAGATCGCGGCTGAGCAGATCCGCCGCACGCGCTTTGACGGTCGTGAAGTCATGATGCTTTGGCTCTTGGCGGGATTCGTAACGGAAGAGCGCGACCCCTTGGAGTATGCGCGTCGGAGGAGACAAGTCGCCCGGTTTCATCGTATCGATCTTGTCCTGAATGCCTTCGGGGAGCATGCCGCGATGCAGGTACCCTAGATCGCCGCCAAGCGCCGCCGATTCATGATTGGAGCGCTTGCGCGCCAGATCAGCGAAGGTCTCATTGCCTTCCGCAATCTGTAGGCGCATCGATCCGGCTTCAGCCTCTGCAGCCTGCCACGCGGATACCGGCGATGCAGGGTCTACATTAAGAAGAATCATCGACAAGCGGAGTTTCTCGGGTTCGGTGAATTTCTCGGGGTGTTTCTTGTAATAGGCGAGAACCTTGTCTTCCGCGGGCGCCGGGACATTCCTTGTCTTGGCTTCGAGAGTCGCAAGCATGTCGTCTTCTTCAAGACGCTCACGCAGAGGAGGAAGCAATTTCTCGCGTTCCTGTTGCCATCGGGCGCTTGAGGCATACCGTTTTTCGTAGGCGGCGATCTTGTCGTCGACGGCCTGCGAGCTTGGTTTCATCCCTCTGCGTTTGATTTCCTCAAGCAGAAGAATGCGGTCGATCATGTCTTCAGCAACGCTGCGAAGCAGTTCGTCAGCGGCGCCTTCCGGCGGCTTCGCATGGTAGAACTTCTGCCGCGCAGCCTCGTTGGCAGTAGCGTCAAATTGAGCAGCGCTGATCTGCTTGCCATTAACGATAGCGACGTAGGAAGGGGAAGGCTGGGACGGGGAGTTGCTGGCCGGCGTCGCAGTCGATCCGCGCACAGGTGCCTTTTCATCGGCCGCTTGAGCGTTGAAAGTCAGGGTGGCGCAAATGAGCGCGCCCGTGAGCACGGGGGCGAGGATCTTCATGAAACTCGATTCCTTAGCGTTGAATCGTATCGAAGCGTAACTGAAAAGAGCGTAGCAAACCTGGAATAACTCGACAAAAAAAGGTCAGGCGTCGTTGCGCCTGACCTTTTCCGCTGCGGTTCTTCTAACCGAGGTATTGCTTACTTCGTATGGCAGGCCAAGCAGATCTTGGAGCCGGTGGTCGTGACGCGCATGAAGTTCACGTCGGGTGCTGCGCCGCCGGTCGTGGTCTTGCCAACGTGGGGATCGTGACAGGACGCACACTCAACCGACGGACGCTCCGTGCCGGCCGTGAAGTCGCGGGTGTAGAGAATGATGTCGGTCTTGCTGCGGACGCTGTCAGCAGTGGACGTGTCGATCCAGAACACGGGCTTGCCGTTGATGCTCTTCGTGGCGATGCTCTTGAAGTCCTTGTCATTACAACTTGCCGAGTCGGTCACGCTCGCAGACAGACCGCCGCCGCAATAGGCGATGCCGATCGGGTGGTCGTTACGCAGGTCTTGGCCGAGGTTCGCGACGCGGGTCGAGTCGCCGATCTTGCCGCCAACGGAAGATGCGGGACCCGTCCAGGTATAGCCACGGTCGGAGCCAGTAGCGTTGTAGCCGCCGGAGCCCGGGGCGTTGACCAGGTTATCCATTGCCTGGGTACCGTCGTGGCAGGACAGGCAGGCCGCCGAAACGGAGCCGACGGTCAGCACTTGGCCGTCGATCGTCGACGAGTTCTGGGTCGAGTAGGTCGAGTAGGCGGTGGCGGTGGGCAACTTCTTGTTCCACAGCGGCGCGGTGGCATTCGTGTTCGACGCGTGTGGCGTGTGACAGAAGACGCAGATCTGGCCGGTGTTCGTCTGAGAGTTTACTGAATTTGAGCCGCCAGACGTGGTCAGGTTGTGCGGCGTATCGGTGATGCCGGCAAAGGCCGCGGTGGCGACGGCCGCCAGCGAGGCCAAAGCAAGCGACTGCTTGAACATTTTTTTCATGGTAACCCCCGATGGATGGTTAGGCGAGAAATTTAAGCTTGCGGCGCCCAACGAGGTGTCGAATCGCCGCGGCCGGAAAATTTCAACGTATTCCTGGATGCTGCATTCGACTAGTAGCAGTTTTCGGTCCACATGCGCCACGTCGGTGAAGAAGATTCGTCACTGCGAATTTTGTTTTTAAAATCAGTGTGTTGTGCTTAGTGGCGCGGGCCCTCTAGCTACGCTTACCTAGCGGAGGGGGTGATCCGCCGGGCAATCGCTAATGCATATTCCTGAAGATGGGAAGGCGATTCCGTTAATGGGATCATCTAGCGCCTGTCCCTGGCGCGCGACGCACCAGGAAGCCTTGGTTCGGCGCAAGGTTGTAGGGGCGGAAGACATCGATCTTCGCGAACCACTGGTCGACGAAGTAGATCCGACCGTCGTCGTCCACGGCAATGCCGGACGGCAGGATGTATTCGGCAGGGCCGCCTCGTTCCGAGCGGTTGCCGATGAACATGAGCAGTTCGCCGTCGGCATTGAAGATCTGAAAATTGCCAAAGGCGGCGTCGGCGACGTAGACGTTTCCTTCGTTGTCTGTGGCAATTTCCTTCGGCCGTGCAAAGTTCCCGAGCTGACGGCCGACGGAACCGAAGCTGTCCCGGTAGGAGCCATCGGCATTGAAGATTTGCACCCGGAAGTTGCCGCCATCTACCACATAGAGTCGGCCGTCCTTGCCGATGGCCATATCGCGTGGGAGATTGAATTCTCCTGGTCCGGAGCCGCGTTTGCCGATATCCATGACGTGCTGGCCGGTGACGGTATCGAATACGCGGATGCGATGGTTTTCGGATTTGACGCCACCGATATCCACGACGTAGATCCGTCGGCCGGAGGGGTCGACCGTGACGCTCGAAATGCGATCGAAGAGATTGTTTCCTCCGATCTTGCGCAGGAATTTTCCGTCGCGATCGAAAATGAAGATCATCTTCAATGTGGCGTCGGCAACATAGAGCCGTCCCGCACGATCGACGTCCAAGCCGAGCGGCTTAGCCAGAGTGGCCGGCTCAGTATCTCCGATCGTAAAATATTTTCCCGAGGGTATGTCGAACACCTTGACGGCGTGTTCCGCGGTGTCGGAAACGAAGATTCTGCCCTTGTGGACGGCGACCGCGTAAGGTTTTGTCAGAAAGTAGCCGGCTCGGGAGGCGCCGGTGACCAGGCGGCGGAATGCATCGTCGGAATTGTCAACTTCCACGTCGGCGGAACTGCTGATCGTTCGTTCGAAGACGAAGCGCGGTTCGTCGGGTGGAGAGGGGAAGACGAGCGGGCCGGCAGGAGCCACGGGGCCGGAGCCTTCGGAGATCGGTGCGCAACCGGACAGCGTCGTGAGGGTGCAGGTTACGGCGATGCCAAGGGTTGAGACGAGTCGCGCCAAGTGGAGCGGAGTGCGTCGCGAAACGGTCGTGCGTGGCATTTTCATGGTAGCTATAGTCCGAAGGTCGTTGGTGGTCGCCTGGGCGGCTTTACACCCGCGTCGTGAAATTGATGTGCTCACTTGATATGGCAAGTGAGGCACAGTTCAGAAGAGGTCGAATCGAGCCGCAAAAACAAGGGGCGGACGGAATGCGGGTCGTGGCAACTCGCGCATTCGACAAACGGAATCTCGGTCTGATCTTCGGCGTCAATCCGCACATAGAGCGGTACATCCAGCCGGCCGCGCTGACCGGTCGGCGCTGTTTTGGATACCCACCATACCGGACGGTTGTCGATCACGCCGCGAGTCGCGTTTCTGAATCCCTCGTCGAACTTGACGAATTGGCCGGGGTTGATCAGCTTTCCGGCGCGCTTCAGTGTTTCGCGTATTCGGCTGCGTTGTTCTGCCGTGAGGGCGCCGCGGTAGGGCACGGCGAACGGGTGGTCCAGTCCGCCGCCAGAAACTCCGAATGCTTGGGAGGAGTCATGGCACGAGAGGCAGGCAATTGATTGGGAGCCGACAGCCGTACTCCCGTCCTTGCCCATCCGTCCAATATCGTCAAACATCGTGAAGGTTCCGTTGGGCGGAGTCGAGCTTTGCCACTTGGGTTGAACCGCGTCACCGGACGTTGTGTCGGTGGGGGTGTGGCAGAACACGCAGATCTGGCGCGGGTCGGTATTCTCCCCGCTGTCTGCGCGTGCGAGGTTGTGCTTGGTGTTGCGCATGTCGATCCGCTGCGCGTCGCACGTGCCTGCAATGAGCAGCAGCCACACAACGAGGAGTGCATGGGCTGCGTGACGTAGAAAGGGCCTTGAGGCAGAAGGCACGGCTAAGCTGAGTGTGGCGATGATCGGCAATTCCAACGGATGGAACGTGTTTCCCGGTATTGGGAATATACAGGGCAAGGTCTGCGGACTTAAACGGCCCGACGCAGCTCCTCCTATCTGACTTGCGCCACCATATACTCCACGGCGTCGCGAATCTGTTCGTCGGTCAGGCCCGCATTTCCTCCCTTCGGTGGCATGCCTCCCTTGCCGCGTAGAGCCGATTGTAACAATGTATCGACGCCGCCCTGGATGCGCGGAGACCAGGCGGTTTTGTCGCCCAGAACAGGTGCTCCGGCTACGCCGGTATCATGACAGGCGCGACAGATTTGAGTATAAACCAGCCTGCCATCGCCTGCGGTTGCGTCGGCTATCGAGCAGAGAAGCAGGAGGGCGATCGGTATGGCAGCGAGTTTCATCATGCTTCCGTTGGGGGGTTCGCTGGCGGGAAACGCTTTGGCAATGGTTGTTGTCGAAGACCTGAAGCAACCGACATGCCATGCGTGCCTGCGAGCTTCGACGGAACCGGTTCGGTTCTTGCATCAAGACCGCAGTTTTTCGACCTAGAGGTATCTTGTGAATCAGGACAAGCAATTCATGCAGGTCGTGCGTCTGTGTGCGATCGGTTTTGGCGTCGCGTCGAGCGTTGCGGCGTACGGGGGAATGATCAAGGCGGACGTGCTGTATCACGAATACTGTTCGGTTTGCCACGGTGACCGTGGCGACGGCAATTCACGAGCGATGAAGAGCCTGAATCCGCCGCCGCGCGATCTCACCAAGGCGGGATCGTCGCTGCCGCGCGATTACATCCTGCAGGTGATTTCGAACGGCAAGCCGGGCACCGCCATGGTCGGCTTCAAGACGCGCTTGAATTCGGAGCAACTCGGTGCGCTGGCGGACTATGTGCATAACGACATCGTGCACCGCGGGGCCGATATTGCCGCAGGGACGGTATCGGCGCCTTCCGGATCGTCCGGGACGCTGGGCGGCGCCCACAAGCTGTCGTCCGCTGAAGTTGGCAGCTCGGCACCGGTGCCTCCGATTGCCGCTCCGTTGCCCGCTGACAAGCCGGTGAGTCCGGACGAGCGCGCCGACATGAAGTCGCCCTTTCCGTCGGGATTGAAGGGCGAGGCGGCAAAGGGCAAGGAGTTCTACACGAAGAACTGTGCCGAGTGCCACGGGGTGAATGGCGACGGTCAGGGGCCGCGCGCGTACTTCATCCGCCCGGTGCCGCGTAATTTCCTGCAGGAGCGCTCGCGCCTGACGCTGAACCGTCCGGCCATCTATGCCGCGGTGTTCTTCGGACGTACGGGCACCGAGATGCCGGCCTGGAGCAAGGTGCTGAGCGAGCAGGAAATCGCGAACGTGTCGGAATACGTGTTCGAAACCTTCATCCGTTCGGGTGAGAAGGCTGCGAAGGCGAAATGATGGGTCGTGCCTGGATGGGCGGGCTGGTCGCAGTGTTGGCTGCGGTCCAGCTCGCGGCTCCGGCATTCGCCGCCGAAGCTCGCAAGGACGAAGCCCGGCTCGAGGCCGGACGCAAGATCTACAATTTCCGCTGCTACTTCTGTCACGGCTACTCAGGGGATGCAAAGACCCTGGCGGCCACTTACCTGCAGCCGCGGCCGCGGGACTTCACGAAGGACGATGAGCGCTCGATCAGTCGCGAGCAGATGCTCGCGGCTGTGCGCGACGGCAAGCCAGGGACCGCAATGAAGGGGTTCCGGGGCATCATTTCCGACAGCGACGTCGAGAAGGTCGTCGACTTCGTGCGCGACGAGTTCATCCGCCGCAAGGCGCCGAACACCCGGTACCACACGCCCGAGAACGGCTGGACGAATCATGAGCGCAACAAACTGGCGTTTCCGTTCGCAACCGGCCAGATTCCGCTGGATCGCCCGTGGGATCAGCTGAGTGCTGCCGAGCAACAGGGCAAGCGGCTGTTTCTGTCGACCTGCGTGACCTGTCATGACCACGCTCGGACGGAGGATCCGGGGCCGGCGTGGGGCGGGCGGCCGCTTTCCTATCCGCGCAATCACTTCGATCCGGGCGACGACATGAAGCCGGCGCCGGCAACGAAGCTCGATGCGATTGCGAGCGCAAGTCCCTACAAGTTGCACGACGTGGTGCCGCAGGTGGCCGGTCTTACTGCGAAGGAGAAGCGCGGAGAGGCGTTATACCAATCGAACTGTGCTTTCTGTCATGCTGCAACGGGAACCGGACGAAACTGGATTGGCAGTTTCATGGAACCTCATCCGCGCGACTTGACCGATCCCAAGTTCATGAAGGACATGACGCGCCAGCGCTTGGCGCATACGATCCGGGAAGGGCTTGCAAATACGTCGATGCCGGCGTGGAAGTCGGTGCTCAAGGATGATGAGATCGAGGCGATCATCGCCTACATCTCCCGAGTGTTTCATCCCGTGAAGTCGTAACGGACTGGCGCAGTAACGGTCGCCCCGCATTGTTGGGGTCGCCGTCACTGCGCGGTTCGTGCCGGCAACCCTCCGACGGTAAGCTGATCGAGGAGTTGGCGGGCACGTTCATGCTCGGGTGCCAACGACAAGGTACGATTGGCTGCTTCAATCGCGAGCTCTTTTTGACCTAAGTGCGCAAGGGCTTCTGCACGACCGTAATGGGCTCGTGCCTCCATGGGTTCCAGTTGGATTCCGAGCTCGAAATCGGAAAGCGCGGAAGGATAGTTGCCGAGTCGAAGGTGGGCAAAGCCGCGGTTCATGAAGGCCTGAGATCGGGAAGGGTCGAGGCGCACTTCCCGAGTGAAGGCGACAATTGATTCCGCGTAGCGGCCGGTACGTGCCTTCGTCATTCCTTGAAGATCAAAGAAGTCGGCAGTCGCAATAGCCGGATCCAGACCGTATGCTTCATCGAGCGCTCGTTGGGCAAGCTCGGCTCGGTTGGTCTCAAGATAGATGCTTGCGAGTTCGTAAAGGGGCAGAGGGGAACTCCGCTTCAATGTGTTCGCGCGCAGTAACAGGGCTTCGCCGTCGTTGAGCCTGCCCATCGCAGCGTAGAGGGCCCCCAGGGCATATGGGCCGCGAAAGTCATCCGGTTCCAGCGCGATGAAGCGCAGGTAGTCATTCTCGGCTTCGCTTATGCGCCCGCTCTTGCGGTAGCTCGAGCCTCGGTTAAGGTAAGCGATAGAGCGTTTCGAGTCGAGTTCGATGGCCCTTGTGTATGCTCGGAGTGCATCCTCGCTGCGATTTTCCTCTTCATAAGCCGTGGCGAGATTGGTCCAGGTGCGGGGCGCCATCGGGGCGACGTGAGTCGCGTGCTCATAGAGCGTTGAAGGGGTCCGCCAGACGGGGATGCGAATGATCGTGCTTGCAGTCAGTGATGCGGCGAGCGTGACGCTCAGTGCCGCGAGTGCCAGTCGTTTCCTCGGGCCGTTGGCCAGGACTCTCAGGGCGAGAGCCAGTAGTCCAGCTAATCCGACTGACGGCAAGTACATGCGGTGTTCGAAGACCATTTCGAGAGCGATGGCGCTGCTCTCGATCGCCAGCGTGACCGGTATCCAGAGAAGAAGGAATGCCGCGCGAGCGAAACGCGTTCGGGCGGCTAGCCAGAGTGCGCCTGCGAGCCATGCGGCAACCCCCAGAATGGCGGCGGCAGTGGTCCAGGGGGAAAAGAGGCTGGTCGATACGGGGAAGTCGTGTTCGATCGAGAAACGCCCTGGTAGCGGCCACAGAATCTGTCCGAGGTGGAACGCAATGACTCGCGGTTGGGTCAGGAGGCGCTCTGCCAGGGTGAAGTCACGGACTGCGTAGGCCGGGGTGATGTATTTCCATATCGGGCCATGGATGAGGGCGAGATCCAGCACGGCGTAGACTAGGATCAGCACCGGCAGCATCAGGATGGCCCGGTCGAGATGCGACCGGACGCGTTCGCCGGTCGGGCGACAAAGGATGTATTCCGCCAATAAGTAGAGCGCCGGAAGTACAAAGGCGTTCTCCTTCGACAGACATGCGGCCACTGCGGTAAGTGCAGTCACCGGGTACCACAATCGACCATGTCCTGTGAGGCGTGCGCGGATATAGGCGAAGACCGAGAGCAGCATGAACAGCGCGGCAAGTGATGCCATACGCTGGACAATGTAAGTGACTGCCTGAACCTGAATCGGATGAACGGCCCAGACAGCTGCGGTGATCGAAGCTGCCAGCCAATCGCTACGGGTCGCTTCGCGATTTCCTGCAAGTATCTGCAGCAAGAGAGCGAGAACGCTCAAGCTGACGCAGATGTGAATAATGATATTGGTGGTCTGAAACGTCGCCGGCCTGCCGCCGCCGCGCCACCAGTCGATGGCGATGGTGACATTGGCAATCGGCCGTTGCGGGAGTAGTCCATCCGTCCAGGCGCGGCGGAGGGAGTCGAAGGATAGGTCGGTCATGTGGACCGGGCCGTGGCTGACGATGTTGCTGGCGTCGTCGAGATGAAATCCGTTGGCCGGAGCGTCGTGGTAGGCGACGATGACCAATGCGATCAATGCGCCCACGAGCACGCCTCGATAAAGCCAACTGGGCAGGAGAGCGCGGCGAGATATGGGTTCGGAGTGGTCGGCCATCGAAAGACGCAGAGGGCAAGGGTTAGCGGTAGCAGTCGTTGCGGACGCCGAGGAAGCATGCGCGATGGCGGGCCCATCTTGCATCTTCAGGCCGGCCCGCAGCCTGATAGATCTCGAAGAGATAGTGAAAGGCTGCGCTGTCTTTGTCGGACAGGCTTATTGCGGTTTCGAGGTCGTGCTGTGCCGCATCGGCTTCGCCATGCACCCAATGGGCAACGCCGCGGTTGGTCCAAGGTGCTGCGTATCGGGCATCCAGCTCGATGGCACGTGAGAAGGCATCGAGGGCTTGCGCATAGTGCTCGGGCGAGACTTGCTCATTACGTCGCTGGCTCAGCAGCGAAATTCCGAGATAGTTCCATGCGCGCGCCGAGTGCGGCGCAACTTTGACGGCCTGCTCATAGAGCGTCGTTTCGGTTCGCCACTGCGGTATGCGCTCGTTGGTTGACCACATCGAGAGCAGGGCGAATGTGGCCAAGACGGTCCACGCGACGGCGCGTCCTCGCGGATGCCAACTTCCGGTCCGCGCAAGGCCCTGCGCGACAAGGCCGGCAAAGCCAACCGAAGGGAGGTACATGCGGTGCTCGAAAACCATTTCGAGCGGAACGAAGGAGCTCTCTATGACGAGGGTGGCGGGAATCCAGAGCATCCAGAATGCCGAGATGCGATGCATTCTTCCGTATGCAAGCTTGAGTGCGACGCCGCACCACGCAGTGATGACGAGGGCCGGCAACCAGAACGCGAGCGAAGCTGCGGAATGGACGATCTGTACATCGTGTTCGAGGGAAAAACGGTCGGGTAGCGGCCAGAGAAGCTGGGAGATGTGAAAGAGAACGACCTTGGGTTGAGTCAACAGACGGTCGCCCAGCGTGAAGCTTCTCGTCTCATAACCGCGCAAGGCCCAATGACTGATAGGGCCTTGTGCGAGGAGGTCGATAAGAATGAAAAGCGTCCCGACGAGCGGAAGGGCGATTAGAGCTCGATCGAATCGCGATCTGATCAATGGTCCGTCGGAGCGGACGATCAGGAATTCGGTCATCAGTAGCAGCAATGGCGCAATCCAGGCGTTTTCCTTGGATGTCGCTGCGAGTAGCAGGCTGATGACTGAGCATGCGAGCCACAAGAAGGGCTGACGGGTGTTGCCGCGTGCTTTGAGATATGAGGTTGCAGCTGTCAGGGTGAATAGGGCTGCCAGGATCGTCATACGCTGAACGATGTAGCTGACCGCTTGTACGTGGATGGGCTGAAGGGCCCACCACAGCGTTGCACCAGCCGCTGCGAGGAGGGGGGGCGGCGGCAGTGACCCGCCATTCGCCATCAGTTGGACCTGGCGAAGCAGGCTCCACACGGCGCAGGTGGTAAGCACGTGAAGCGCGAGGTTGGTGACCAGGAATGGTGCCGCTGCGCCATTGCCGCGCCACCAGTCCAGCGCAAATGTGATCGAAGGGAGCGGGCGCAGCGGCAAGAAGGCATGGCGGCCAGCTTCAATTAGGCCTGAAAGGCTGAGCGTCGACAGTTTGATTGCCTGAAGCTGGAGAATGTTCGGCCAGTCGTCAAAGTGGAACCCATTCCTCTCCATGCCATGGTAGGTGACTATGACGGCCAGCGAGAGTGCGACGCAGGCGACCGCTCCCCACCACCACGGAGGGTTGGAACTGGAGACGGCCTTGTCGACCTGAAGACGCTGTGAAATGAGCTGTGAGTGCATCAATTGGGTGGCGTTGCCGAGGTGGATCGCGCGATGTCGCAGTCGGATTTGATGTCAAGGCGGCAGGCCGCCGTTCGAGCCCGCCGTGCCTCCGCTGACCGTCCGAGGCCTTGATAGATCTGTGCGAGGTAATGGAGGGCTATCGGTTCGTGCGGAGACAGGCTCGTCGCCTTTTCGAAGTCGATGCGTGCACTGCCCGCGTCTCCCAGGAAAAGCTTCGCCGTTCCCCGATTGGTCCAGGCGGGTGCGTAGCTTGGGTCGACATCGATAGCGCGGGAGAAGTCCTGCAGCGCATCCTGCAATTGACCGGCTCGGAGGTTCAGGAGGCCCAGGTTGTTGTAGCCGAGCACTTGGCGAGGGAATTGCGCGATCGCTTGTTCGTAGATATCGCGTGCCTCTTGGGTCTTACCCATTGACTCGAGGATGACTCCGCGATTGACGAAGGGATAGCCGTCGCCCCAGCGGGGTTCGAGCGCAATCGCACGGTCGACCGCCTGTAGTGCCAATTGGCGCTGTCCGGCGTCCAGATAGCTCAGCGCGAGTTGATTCCAGGCGCCGACGGATCGAGGCGCGTGCTTGACCGCTTGTTCGTACAGTGTCAGATCGTTGCGCCATTGAGGAAGTCGTTGTGCCGTCGACCAGCATGCGAAGGCGGTCGCCACCGCGAGCAGGGTCCAGGCGACGGCCGCGCCGTTACTGTTGGACCGGTGCAGCCGCTCGAGTCCGAGGGCAATCAGCCCGGCGACACCGACGAGCGGCAGGTACATCCGGTGCTCGAAGATGAGTTGCAGGGGCACGAAGCTGCTTTCGAGCAGCAGCGCCGCGGGCAGCCAGAGCATGAAGAAGCCGGCCGCGCGCTGGCCGGGCCTTTGTGCCAACCTCGCTCCGACAGCGCACCAAGCGACGATCAAAGACATCGGCAGCCAGAACTCCCATGACGCCGCGCTGCGCACGAGTTCGACATCGTGTTCGAGCGAAAATCGATCGGGCAGCAGCCACAGAATCTGCGATGCGTGGAACAGGAGTACCTTGGGTTGGGTGAGCAGGCGTTCGACCAGCGTGAAGTCGCGGTCCGGATATCCGCGCAGGACCCAGTGGCTGAGCGGGCCGTCGACGGCAACGTCGAGGACGGCTGCGGCGATGACGAGAAGGGGCGACGCGAGCAGCAGCCGATCGACTGGCGAGCGGATCAGCGGGCCGTTGTTACGCAGAACCAGGAACTCGGCCATCAGTACGAGGGCAGGGGTGACCCAGGCGTTTTCCTTGGACAACGCCCCGAGTATGAAGGAGAGTGCCGAGATGACCATCCATCCCGGGCTGAACGCGCCGTTCTGGCGAGCTTTGAGGTAGGCCCAGACGCAGAGGACGGAAAAGAGTGCCGCGAGTTCCGTCATGCGTTGAACGGCGTAGCTGACCGCTTGGACATGGATTGGCTGCGATGCCCACCACAGCGCTGCGGCGCCCGCAGCGACAATTGCCGCGCGGCCGAGTGCTCGGTCGTTTGCGGCATAGAAAACGGCAAGCAGCAGAGCCATCGTTGCCCATGCAGTGAGGATGTGGAGGGCAAGATTGGTGACGAGAAAGGCGGCGGGATGGCCTTCGTCGCGCCACCAGTCAACCGCAAACGTCAGCGAGGCGACGGGGCGACGCGCGAGATGCGCATTGGCGGCGGCGTTCAGCAAGCCCTCAAGGCTGAACTGTTCCATCCGGACCGGCGCGTGATTCAGAATGTTGGGCCAGTCGTCGTAGTGGAAGCCGTTGGACGCGATACCCCGATACGCGATCAGAATAAACGCTGCCAGGGCCGCTGCGACGAGGATCCGGGTCAGGCCGGTTTCGATGCGGGAGTGTCGTATGATCACAAGCCGAAGGTAGGGGTGGCCCGAGTGGCCGAAACAAAGGCGTCAAAATGGACGCCAAGTAGCAAGCAAGGGATGTTCCAGAAGGGTGTCGTCGTCGCTTGTGCCGGTGCCGAGGTCCTCGGGGCGTGCAAGCAGTATATGATTGTAAGCCTTAATGACGAAGAGATGCCCGAAGCGTCTTCTCGGTTCACTGAACGGTGCCGAGTCGCTTGTCCGAAGCCCGATGAAAACGAAGATAAGTGTTGTGCTGCCTGCCAAGAACGAGGCGCTCGTGATCGGTCAGGTGTTGGCCGGGATCCGGGGCGCCTTGCCCGAAGCCGAGATCGTCGTGGTCAATGACGGTTCGAGCGATGCAACGGCGGAGGAGGCGCGGCGGTCGGGGGCGAGCGTCGTCGATCATCCGTACAGCATGGGAAACGGCGCGGCGATCAAGAGCGGTGCGCGTGCGGCTTCCGGCGATGTCATTGTCTTCATGGATGCGGACGGCCAGCACGATCCGGCGGACATCCTGCGCTTGATCGAGCGCCTGGACGAGGGTTTCGATATGGTCGTCGGCGCACGCGACGGCGCGTCCCAGGCGAGCGTGGGACGGGGCTTGGCCAATCGTTTCTACAATCGGTTGGCCAGTTACATGACCGGGCATCGGATCGAAGACCTGACATCCGGTTTGCGCGCGGCGCGCGCCGAACGCTTCCGGGAATTCCTGTACCTCTTGCCGAACGGTTTTTCCTATCCGACGACGAGCACGATGGCGTTCTTCCGTGCCGGCTATCCGGTCGCCTACGTACCGATCCGGGCCGGCAAGCGCATCGGCAAGAGCCATGTGCGGATTCTCAAGGATGGGACGCGCTTCCTGCTGATCATCTTCAAGATCGGCACCTTGTACTCGCCGCTCAAGCTCTTCGCGCCCGTCGTGGCGGTCCAGGTCTTGCTTGGCTTGGCCTATTACGCCTATACGTTCATCTTGCACGGTCGCCTGTCCCTGGCGACGATCTTCATGCTGACCTCGGCCGTGACGACCTTCCTGATCGGCCTGGTGTCGGAGCAGATCACGCAACTGATGTATCGAAGCAACGGCGAGGAGAAAGCTTCCCGATGAGCAAGCCGCTTTACGTCACGCGTCCTTTCCTGCCGCCGCTGGAGGAGTTGCAGCCCTATCTCGAGGAGATCTGGGCCAATCGGCAGCTGACGAACGGCGGTCCGTTCCATCAGCAACTCGAGGCGTCGCTGTGCCAGTACCTCGGCGTCGAGCATATTTCGCTCTTCGCCAACGGCACGCTCGCGCTGGTGACGGCCTTGCAGGCGCTGCGCATCACCGGCGAAGTCATCACGACGCCATACAGCTTCGTCGCGACGGCGCATTCTCTGCTCTGGAATGGGATCAAGCCGGTGTTCGTGGATATCGACCCGGAGTCCTTGAATCTGGATCCCGAGAAGATCGAGGCGGCGATCACCCCGCAGACGACGGCGATCCTGCCCGTGCATGTCTATGGCCGTCCGTGTGCGACCGAGCGTATCCAGAAAATTGCGGACACCTACGGCTTGAAGGTCATCTACGACGCTGCCCATGCATTCGCAGTCGAAGATCGGGGCGGAAGCATCCTTCGGCATGGTGACCTGTCGATCCTCAGCTTCCACGCGACCAAGGTGTTCACGACCTTCGAAGGAGGGGCGATCGTCAGCCCGGATGCGAAAACCAAGAAGCGCATCGACTACCTGAAGAATTTCGGCTTTGCGGACGAGGTGACGGTTGTCGCGCCGGGGATCAACGGAAAGATGAACGAGTTGCAGGCGGCGATCGGGCTTGCGCAGCTCAAGCATATCGACGCGGCCTTGAGCGAACGTGCCGCGATCGACCGGCGCTACCGCGAGCTGCTCTCCGACATCCCCGGCATCCGCTGCCTTCCGGCGCCCGAGTCGGCGCGACACAACCATTCCTACTTCCCGATCATGGTCGAGCCGGCGTTTGCGCTGAGCCGGGATCAGCTCTACCAGTGCCTGCGGGAGCATGACATTTACGCTCGCCGCTATTTCTATCCACTGATCAGCGAATTCCCGATGTACCGGGCGCTGCCGAGTGCAGCGCACTCGAACGTCCCGGTCGCCGTCTCAACGTCGAGCAAGGTGATTTGCCTGCCGATCTTTCCGCAGCTGGGGGCCGACGAACTCGAATCGATCGCGTCCGTCATCCGTGAGGCGGGGAAGTAGTATGGCCCGGCAGTTGGTCATCTACGGCGCGGGTGGGTTCGGCCGCGAGGTACTGCAGGTCGTTCGCGACATAAATGGTGCACGGCCCGGCACCTGGGATGTGGTTGGTTTCGCGCTGGATGAGCAATTCGTTTCGGCGTCCCTGGTTCAGGGGTTGCCCGTCGTCGGAAGCGTCGATTGGCTCGCCCGGAATCCGCAGGTCGAGGTCGTCATCGCCATCGGGGCGCCAGCGGCGCGTTGTCGTATCGCACGGCGCATCGCACAGGAAGTGGGCAATCGTTTCGCGACGCTGGTCCATCCGCGTGCTTGGCTGGGGCAGAACGTTCAGGTCGGAGAGGGCTCAGTGATCTGCGCAGGGGCGCTGGTGACGACGGACATTTCGATCGCGAGCCACGTGCACGTCAATATTGGGGCGACGATCGGGCACGACGCGATCCTCGGCGACTTCGTGACGCTGAATCCTTCTGTCAACGTGTCGGGCAACGTCCATCTGGCCGAGGGCGTCGAGGTGGGTACCGGGAGCGTGCTGTTGCCGAAAGTGATCGTGGGCGAGTGGGCGATCGTCGGTGCAGGCGCGGTCGTGACGAGAGAGGTGCCGGCCGATGCCACGGTCGTTGGCGCGCCGGCCAGGGTGATCAAGACGCGGAGTCACGGATGGCAGGGGCAGTAAGCGCGCGGCCGGCGTCGCGCGAAAGCCGCACCCGATCGGCTGGCGCGACGTGTTGAAACGCGCGCTGCTGGCGAGTTATGCGACTCAGATATACGTCGGTCTGATCGGTCTCGTGCTGATGCCGGTGTACCTCCGGTACATGGGCGCTGAAGCGTTTGGTCTGGTCGGGCTTTTCGTGTCGTTGCAGGCGTGGCTCCAGTTGCTGGACCTGGGGCTGTCGCCGAGCCTGTCGCGTGAAATGTCTTTGTACTGTGCCGGCATGCTGCCTGCGGATCTCGCGCGCGGTCGTCTGCGCAGCCTCGAATGCCTGTTGGGCGGCATGGCGGTGCTTGCAGTACTGGGCCTCGCCACAGCGCGCGATTGGATTGCGCATGACTGGTTGAACGTGAGGTCTTTGTCGGTCGAGACCGTTTCGTCCTGTCTTGTATGGATGGGAGGTGCTGCGGCCGCGCGGTGGCTGGCAGGTCTGTACCGTGCGGGCCTTGCGGGGATGGAGCGGCAATTGTCCGTGAATGCAGCGGTTGCGACTTTCTCGACCCTCAAATTTGTCGGTGTCATTCCTCTGCTGGCCTTCTGGACAAGCGAGCCGCGAGCCTTCTTTGCGTATCAGGCCTTGATAGGTGGGTTTGAACTGGTGACGTTCGCCGCGCTGATGTACCACATACTGCCGAGAGCGACACGCCCGGTTTGGCCGAGCTGGTCGGCGCTGCGTGGAATGTTGCCAGTCGCCGGTGCCATGGCCTTCCTGTCGGGGATGTGGGTCTTTCTGACGCAGATCGACAAGCTGATCCTTTCGCGCGCGCTGTCGTTGGAAGTTTTCGGTTATTACAGCGTCGCCGTGGCGGCGGCGGGCAGCGTGTTGACACTGGTACCGCCGCTCAATCAGGTGCTTCTGCCGCGCATGACGATTCTCGCAGCACAGGGGCGTACGGAGGACTTGAAGCAAATCTTCTGCATGGCCACGCAGTGTTCGGCGGTCGTATTCACGGCAACGGGTGCCGTTTTGGCGATTCTGGCCGATCCGGTGCTTTGGGTCTGGACGGGCAGTCGGGCGGTGGCGGATCAAGCTGCGCCGATCCTGTTCTGGTATGGGCTGGCTAACGGCCTGATTGGAGTGTTAACGCTTCCCTTCATGCTGCAATTTGCGTTCGGTTATCTCCGCCTGCACATCGTTGGAAATCTCGTGCTCGGCTTGACGCTGCTGCCTGCGCTGGGTGCCGCGGCGACGTATTACGGTGCGAAGGGGGCCGGCGGCGTACTGTTTGCGGCGAATCTGATGTTTCTGCTTTTCTGGATACCCCTTGTTTATCGGAAGCTGATGCCGGACTTGACCTGGCGCTGGCTAGGACGCGAGCTGATGCCGCCAGCGTGTGCAACGTTGCTGGTTGTCGTCGCTTTCGCCGCAATGATGCCGATGGCGCCAAGCCGCATCGAGGCCGCAGGCTTGTTGATTGCGGCCGTGTCGGCAAGTGCGTTGGCAGGGGTCGCCGCCGGAAACCGGACGCGTGCATTGATAGCGACTGCACTATTCAGGAAAACAATGGCTTGAGCACGTTGATGGTATCGGTCTGCGTGGTGACCTACAACCACGCGCGCTATATCAAGGACTGCCTGACCAGCGTGCTGGCACAGGGCGAGGATGTGCCGCTCGAAATTCTCGTCGGTGACGACCTTTCCAACGACGAAACGGGCGACATTATTGCAGGGCTCGCCGCCCGGCATCCGGATGTGATCCGTTACTTTCGCCACACCGAGCGGCAGGGGCCGACCGCGAACTATCTGTTTCTGATCCGCGAGGCCAAAGGGAAATACATCGCTCATTTGGATGGTGACGACTTCTGGCTGGCCGGGAAGCTGAAACGGCAAGTTGCACTGCTTGAGCAGCATCCCGAATGCCCTGCCGTCTATACGAACGCACTGGCGGTGGACGATCAGGGACGGGCACTGGGAATATTCAACAATTTGCAGCCGGAGCGATTCGATATCAACGCGCTCCTACGTCGAGGAAATTTCCTGAACCACAGCTCATTGCTTTACCGCGCTCGGTTGGGTCAGGCACTTCTCGACATTGCCCCCCCCTTTCTGGACTACCGGATTCATCTGAGGCTGGCGCGCGAAGGCGCGGTTGCCTACCTGAATGAAGTTCTCGTGTCATATCGTGTGGCGTCGAGTAGTTCGATCATCGTCCATGCAAACGATCACGTCCGGCAGTTGTACTGGGAGGCATTGTTGGATGTCCCTGTGGCGCAAGTCGATAGGAAGGCGCTGGCTGGAGGCATGGCCGAGTTCATGCGTTCGGTTGTCTTTCGATCTGCTCGGTTGCAGTCGTGGTCGCTGGTCCGGAAATGGTGGCCACAGGTCCTGGCCAACGCGCCGGAGGGGCGCGTGATGATGGTCGTTCGGACGGTGCTGGCGGTTCTGCGTACCGGTCTCCGTCTTGCGGTCGAGGAGATCTGCCGATATGTGAGCGGGAATGGCATGAAAATCCTATATCGGCGCTAGATTGAAATTAGTGGTGGGACGTTGAACTTCAAAAGAGCTTTTCAGGCCCTGATTGCCCGGCTGTCATTCGGCAATGGGCCGGTGTGCGTGATGTGTGGTCATCGTGTCGGCAGATTCCTGCCGTATGCGGGGGGATGGCGCCATGCGCCGGCCCTGACGCGAGCGCTCCAGGTGGTGGGGAGCGATCTCGACCATTTCGAATGCCCGTGGTGCGGAGCGCATGACCGGGAGCGTCATCTGCTGCTCTACATGCGGGCAGCGGGGGTGCTAGAACGGCTAAGCGGCCAGGACGTGCTGCATTTTGCACCTGAGCGGCGTTTATCCGGTGTGATCGCCGAGGCGGGGCCGCGAAGCTATCGCAAGGCCGATTTGTTTCCTCAGGCTGCCGACGTGGAACGAATGGACATGCTGGCCATCCCCTGCGAAGCCGGAAGCTTCGACCTGGTCATCGCAAATCATGTACTCGAGCACGTGGGCGATGACGAGCGTGCGGTGCGTGAAATTCATCGGGTGCTCAAGCCGGGTGGATATGCGATCCTGCAGACGCCCTTCAGCGCGAAATTGCTCCATACATGGTCCGATGCTGGCATCGATGACGATGCCGCGCGTCTTGAGGCATACGGCCAAGAGGACCATGTCCGCCTGTTCGGGCGGGACGTGTTCGGCAGGTTCGAATCTGGTGGCCTCGTGGCATGTGTCGGAACGCATGACGAGTTGCTCAAGGATTGCAGCCCGGCGACGTACGGTGTGAATCGCGACGAGCCGTTCTTTCTTTTCCGGCGGCCACCTGCCGGAGGCTAACGAATGCCTGGCAGCCCGTGCTTCAGCAGCATTTGAAGCTTGCGTGGTAGCGCAGTGAAAGCGCTGCAATACGGTGGTGAGGTCGTGTTGCGGAGGTGCTGTGCATTGCGTCGTTCCATCGCCAGGCGGCGGCGCTCCCGGTCGAGCGAGAACAGGACGTTGGCGTAGATTTCTCGCCAGATTCGGAGTTCGCGTTTGGCGACCGACAGCAGGGCGCCCTCTATAGCCAGTGCCAGCAAGTGCAGCGGCAGAAGCACCCACACCCATGGCGCCGGCGTGCATATCGTTAGGACGAAGGTCTTGTTGCGTTCGCTCAGACGCCGTCGGCGGTAGGTGCTGGCGAGGCGGCCCGCGGTGGCGCGGTTCCCGCCGAAGCTCTGACCCTGGCGATGGCGGTATGCGCTGCCAGCGGTGACCTGAACGGGATGGCCTGCCAAGCGTGCGCGGCAGCACAGGTACATGTCTTCGGCGATCGATTCGAACCACTCGGGGAAGCCGCCGAGTTCGTGCCACAGGCTACGCGGAATCCACAGGCAGGCGCCGATGACCATCGCGACGTCGTTGCGTTGCGGGTCGAGGTTGGGGACCGGGTTGTAAAAGGGATCGAGCAGGCAGCCGCGATCGACGAGTTCGTCCGTTTCCCAGTCGTGTTGTGGCAGGGTAAGAATGCCCTGCGGGCGCTGCGTTTGGGAGTGGCTGCGCAGCGTGCGCAGCGCGTCGGGGGCGAGGGCGGCGTCGTTGTTCAGGAGCAGAAGGTATTTGCCGCGCGCACGCTGCGCCATCCGGCTGTTTGCGACGCAGAAACCGACGTTCGCGGCGCTGGCGATGATTTCGACCTGCGGATAGCTTGCGCGCAGGAGTTCGAGCGAGCGGTCGGTTGAGGCGTCATCATGGACGAGGATTTCGACGGGAAAGTCGCAGTCCTGGGCGAGGACCGAGTCGATGCAGTCGGCGAGGAGACTCTCGCCGTTGTAGTTGGCGATGCAGACCGAGCAGAGCGGTTCCGTACTGCTCATTGCGCCGAATACCATGCCCAGGTGCGTTCGAGACCGGTTGGCAAAGAGGTGGTCGCGGACCATCCGTAGCGGTGCTGTGCGCGCTCGGGCGACAGCACGATGCGTGAGACATCGACGCTTCGGCCCGGTTGGTAGTGTCGCGTCATCGGTTTTCCGGTCACTGTTTCGATGTGGGCCAGCAGTTCGTTGAGGCTCACGCCGTGGCCACTCGCGGCGTTCATGATCTGCGTGCCGGCGGGCATTGGAGCGGCCAAGATGTCGAGGCAGAGGCGGATGAAGTCGACGATGTAGAGATAGTCACGCACAGTGCTGCCATCGCCCCAGATCGGCAGCGGGGTGCCCTTCATGGCGGCGTCCAAGGCGGTGGGAACGATGCCGAAGCCTTGGCGAATGGTCTGTCCCGGTCCATAGAGATTCGACGGGCGGAGGATCGTGGCGCGGGACGAGAATTGTGCGGTCCAGGCTGAGATGAAGTGCTCGGCGGCGGCCTTGCCCGCGCCGTAATAGGACTTGGGGCGGATGATGTGGTGCTCGGTGGCAGGGTCGGCGCCGGCGTCGCCGTACAGGGTGCCTCCCGAGGAGAGGTACAGGAGTTCGCAATCTGGGTGGTCCTGCAGGGCCTGCAGTAGCGCGAGCGTCGTGCGGAGATTGGTGTCGAGTTCTTGGAGGGGGTTGCCGGCGCTGCTGCCCGGTGTCGAAGCGGAGGCGCAATGGACGACGGCGCGGCATTCGGGTAGCCAGCGCGCGAATTGTTCCGGGTTGTCGAAGGTGTCGTCGATGGAGGTGATCTTGCCTGCGGTGGCGACAGGATGGTGTCCGACGGCGATCAGCGGGACGTTCGCTTCGCTGAGTGCGCGGGTCAGTGCGTTGCCGACGAAACCGCCGGCGCCGAGCAGCAGGATGGTGTCCTTCATGCCTTGGTGTCCTGCAGCAAGTTTCGATAGAGCGTGATGTAACGGGTGGCGCAGTCGTCCCAAGTGCCGATCTCGCGTGCAGCCCATTGCCGTGCCGTCTCGCCGGCCTGCCGGTTTGCTTCGGGCCGTTCCAGGGCGTCGAGCGCCGCGGCGACGTCCTGCGGGGCGTCGCAGAGCCAGCCGGTCTCGCGGTGGAAGACGATGTTCTCGTGCGCGGGCAGGCGCGAGGCGATGATCGGGAGACCTGCGGCCATCGCTTCGAGCATGACCTGCGGGCGGCCTTCGGCGTGCTGGCTGAGGGTGATCAGGCCGTGTGCGCCGGGGAACCAGTCATGCATCAGTTGGGCCGGCGAGGCGGGGCCGTGGTAGTGCACCCAGGCCGGCAGTTCGATCTCCTCCTGCATCGGACCGAAGAGGTGCAACTCGCGTGTGCCGTCGCGAAAATGCGGTTCGCACCACTCGAACAAAGGCCCCAGTTTGCCGCGCGTCAGCCGCGTGACGGCGAGCCATTTCGCGGGGCCGGTCGGGGCGAAGCTGCGGTCGATTGCAAACCAGCCGGGGTCGATGCCGAAGGGGACGAAGCGGACAGTTGCGAAATCACCGAATCGTTTCGTGAGTTCGGGAATCATCCATTCCGCATTGGGGCAGATGGTCACGGCACGGCCGCGCATCGCGCGCTTGAGGAGCGTCGCCATCAGTGGCAGCTTGAGCAACTGCATGTCGGTCCCGAGCACCGTGATCAAGGCCGGGCGTCCATTCGCCGGCAGGGGCAGGGCGTTCTGGAGCCAGTTGATGTGATAGACATCGACCTTGCGGCTGCGAGCATAGGTGCTGTGCAAGAACTGGAGGAGCCGCAGAGCGTGGGCCACGCCTTGCGCGGTGCTGTTGCGCAGCAGGTGGGCGATACCCCCCTTCTGCATCAATGCTGCGAGCCAGGCCGACTCGGACGGCGTGGCGGCGACGCGCACAGCGGGATGCGATTCGCCCGGCGGAGCCCACAGTCGCAGCGCGAGGTCGTCTCGCCGGGCGAGCGCGTCGGAGAGGTGGCGGATGAAGAGGCCACGCCAGTCGGTGAGCGTCGACGGATACGAGGTGCTCACCATTAACACGTCGAGAGGTGCGGCTTGATTGATCGGCGCAGGCATCACTTTGTCGAATGGACGCGCACCGATCGGCACGGTCTGGGATCGGGTTTCAAGAGTAGATTGAGGCTTGTTAACTAGCAATTACATCATGTAGATGGTATTTCCACCAAGGAGCGATCTGTAATCGGCGGGATGGAATGCAGTTTTCACGCCATGCGGGTCGGATTTTCGGTTGCGAGGCGAGGAGTCCGCCGCGACGAGTGGCTCATCCGCGACAAGGTCCGTCGAAGGCCCGGGTGTTCGGCGTGCAGTGCGGCGAGTAGCCGTTGGCCATTCCACGGAGTGCAAGCTGGTCCATAGAGTTGCCGATCGAGCGCTCCAAGCTCCGTCCGAGTAGCCTGTCCTCCAAGGTGCTGGGCGATTGCGAGCAGGCTTGCGGGGGCCGGTGGGAGGCCTTTGCCGCGCCATTGGAGCAGGGCGGCTCGGGCGGCGAGCGGATCATTATTGCGGCATGCACGTCGGAAGTGGAAGTACGGCGTATTGCGGCGGAGCCAGATGAGTGCCGCGGCCATTGCCAGTAGTGCCAGTCCCGCGAAGGTCGTGATGAGTGCAGGGCCGCTGGCTGGCGCGTTCACCGGGGCAGCGGAAGGGGCCAGGGGGGGTGAAACTGGGGGCGCGGATGATATTGCTTGGGCGCTCACGTCGATAGCGGGCGAGGCCGCGGTGGCGGGGCTTGTCATGGCCATGATCGTGCGTGCAGGAAGATCGGCATGGCGCGCTGCATTGTTGAGGGTGTCCCACCATGCCAGCCTCAGAGCGGGGATGGTGAGATCGCCGCTCTGCCGCGGCACCATCAGCCAGGTCTGCTCGCGCGTGCCAATAATCCCGCCCTCGTCCTCACGCTCTTCGAGGCGCGGCGGTTCGGGATGCACGGAGAAGCCTTCGGCATCCGGTTGCAGCGCGGGCAGCTGCGCGGCGGACAAGCCTCTCGCCTCGATACGGATGGTGCGCCGTAATGCTTGTCCGGGCTTCAGCGGGAGCCCGGCGGGTTGCCACGATTCGGTCAGCGTCAGCGTGCGTGCCGGCAGCCAGTCCTCGCCCCGTCGATCGAAGGGGATTGCCCGTACGGCGAGCGTCAAAGGCGGCGCATCGATACGTCGCTCGGCGGATTTGCCGGTGCTGTTGGCCTGGATGCTGACATGGCCGTCGGTTAGCGGCAGCGGCCCGCTGGCGAAAGGGAGGATCAGGTAGCGGCGTTCCGTGACGCGGTAGCGTCTGCCGGCGCGGGTGACTTCGTCCACCTTTTCGCCTGCGCTGGCGCGGATCTCGGCGAAGGCCGAGCGTGGAGCGTGGAAGGCGAGTTCGCGCGTGCTTACGGCTTGGTAGAGACGCAGGGTGTAGATCGCTTGCGCTTGAACGTAGACCGTGTCGGGTTCCAGTTGCGCCTCGATCCAGAGGTCGGCATTCGCACCATCACTTGCCATCGCCCGTCCGACGGCGAGGATCAGCGCGATGGCGCACGCGAGCCGCGCCATGGCAAGGGCGGTCCAGTGAGGACGGGCGGCATCTCGCAGTCGCATCACCATGGGCGCGACACCTCCCCGCTTTGGCGGCGGCGATGTTCGAGTTCGAGCTTGCGCCGCAGCAGCCCCGCTGGTTCGTCCGGCACGCGGCGCAGCCATTGTTCGGCGAGGCGTTGGGCTTCCTGTTCGTGATCGCTGCGCGCGGCGTTCTGCTCGGCTGCGGACGGCGCAGGCGGCGGAGGGGGTGCCTTGCCCTTGCCTCCGCCTGCAGCAGGTGGCGGCGGGGGCGGTATCAGCCTTTGCACCACATCGCGGTTGTGTCGGATATCAGGGTCGTTCGGGCGTTGCCGCAGCGCAGTTTCGAACGCTTGCAAGGCTTCTTGCAGGCGCTCCTCGTGCGCCAGCGCATTGCCGCGGTTGTACAGGGAGTCGGCATCGTCGAACGGCTCGAGCAGGGATGCGGCTTCCGCATAGCGACCGGCGCGATAGTAGGCGACGGCTTTCCAGCGGGGATCGGCGAACTGTCGGGCTGCGGCTGCGGCGTCTCCGTCTTGCAGCACGAGCGGCGCACGCTGGTCGGGACGGCGGCGCCATCCGGTGAGGTCCATCGCGTCGGCGGAGGAGAAGGGGCACACCACGGCAACGGCGAGGAGGATGAGCAGGCCGCGCCGGAACGCCAGGGCGGCGAGCGGCAGGATGAGTGGCAACAGCCATGGTCCCAGTTCCTGAGGTGTCGCCGCGTGTGCCCGGGTTGCCCGGGTACCGTGGCCGGTGGCGAGATCGGTGGCAATGAGGCTTGCAGCCGCGCTGGCATCGGCGAGGGCGACGTAGCGTCCCCCTGTTGCGCGGATCGAGTCGGTCAAGGGCGACGCGGCGGCGCTCCCATTGTCGGTCGGGCCGGTGTGCAGCAGCGAGACGCGGACGCCGTCGCGGTGCAGCGCCTCAAGAACTTCGAGGGCTTCGGCGGAGGCGACGGTATGCGACGTGAACCAGACGACGTCGCGCCCGTCCGCTCCGGACTTGGACAGGGTTTTTTGGGCGAGGCGCAGGGCGCGCTCAGGGCGGTCGCCAGCGAGCGGCAGCAGTCCCGGCGACAATTCCGGGACCAGCAATCGCAGCGTTGCCGCGTCGGTGGTCGGGGGCGCCGCGAGGTAGGGTTCCTCGCCATACACCACGAGCGCCGTTTGCCCGTCCGGCAACTGGCCGAGCAGTTCGAGCAAGGCGATGCGCATGGCCTCGTCGGTCGCGGGCGCGTCGAGCTCGGCGGCCGGCGGAGAAAGGCCGACCAGCAGCACGCGCACGGCATCGCTGCGCAGGGCAATCGCGTTCTTGCCCGGGACCGCGGGGCCCGCCAGCGCAAGCACCGCGAGCATCAGGCCGACGGTCGTGGCGATCCGCGTGCTGCGGTGCCGGTCGGGCAGACGTGGTATCGCCACATGCGGGAGTAGCGCGGGATCGACGACGCCTTCCCAGTTGCCATGCTCGGGCGTCCGGTGGCGAGCGAGGTGCCAGAGTAGGATCCCCAGCGGCAGCAGGGCGAGCAGCCACCAGGGGCGCAGCAGCGTCAGTTCTGCGAACAGCTTCGCCACGTCGGTCATCGCCGTGCTCCGGTGCGGCGACGCAGGGCGATCAGCGTGGCGAGAACCAGCGCAGCGGCCAGCGGCCAGGGATACAGCTCCTGTGCCGGTCGGCCGTCCGCGTGCCCGAGATCGGTCGGTTCGAGATCGTCGATCAGGCGATAGAACGCCGACAGGCCTGCGGCGTCGGTGGCGCGCCGGTAGGAGCCGCCCGTCCTGCCGGCAAGCTCGCGCAGGGAATCTTCATCGAGGTCGGCCGAAGGATTGGTCTCGCGCGGCCCGTCCGCCATAGCCACCTGCGTGCGTTCTGCGCCGATGCCCACGACATGGATGCGCAGTCCCTCGCGTTGCGCGATCCAGCCCGCCTGTGTCGGCGTCAGTTGCCCCGCGGTGTTGGCGCCGTCCGTCAACAGCACCAGTACGCGGGCGTTGCCGCCGAACTCCCGAAGACGCGTGGCGGCGAGCGCGATGGCGTCTCCGAGCGCCGTTTCGCGGCCCGCGAGGCCGATCGCGACGTCGTCGAGCGCGGCGCGAACGGCGTCCAGATCGAAGGTGAGCGGCGTATGCAGGTAGGCCTGTTTGCCGAACACGATCAGGCCGACGCGATCGCCGTCGCGGCGCGACAGGAAGTCCTGCGCGAGGCGGCGCGCGACGGTCAGGCGCTCGGTGGGCCGGCCGTCGACGCCAAGGTCGGCCGTCGCCATGCTGGCCGAGATGTCCAGCGCGAGCATCAGGTCGCGGCCGGTTGCCGGCAGGTCATGCGGATCGGCGGGGGCGAGCGGCCGGGCTGCTGCCAGCACGAGCAGCATCCAGGCTGTGCTGGCGAGCCATAGGTCGATGCCGACCCTTCGGCGTGTCCGGGCGGGACCGGGCAGGGCGGCCTGGTTGGGGGAAGGCAGCACGAATGCGTCGAGCGAGGGTACGCGCAGGACGGCGCCCGGATCTGTCGCCGGCAGGCACCGGCGAACGAGCCAAGGGAGCGGCAATAGCGCCAGCAGCCAGGGCCACAAGAAGCTCATGGCGCGTTGTGCTCCAACCACTGGCGGGCGAGCGCCACGAGTGGCTCGGCGTCGTGCTCGCGCCACCCGCGGACAGCGTCGGTGCGCCGATACGGCAAGTCTTCCAGCACCGCTCCGGCGCCCGCCACGAACGCTGTTTGGCCTCCGTGCGCATCCAGGAACTGCAGCCAGGCCACGCCCGTCAGGCCCGCCACGGATGCCTGTGGGAAGCGCCACCGGGCGTAGCGGCGCAGTAACCCGGAGATACCGGCTGCGAGCGCGACCGGATCACGAGCCTCCCCATAAACTCGTGCCAGGGAGTCCAGCTCATGCAGGGCATCGCGGAGCGGGCGTCGCCGCCAATATCGTCGGCCGAGCCAGATTCCGGCGGCGAGCACGCATGCCAGCACGATCCACCAGCCGGGCTCGGGCGGCCACCATCCCGATGGTGGCGGGAGGTGGATGTCGCGGAGGTCGTCGACCGTTGCGGTATTCATGCGGCGCGACGCGGCTGAAACAAGGGCGCGAGCGCCGACAGCGGATCGTCGTCCGTCGCAAGCGGCAGGAGTGTTGCGCCAAGATGCCGCGAGAGGGCGGCAAGGCGTTCGCTGCGCGCACGAAAGGGCGCGCCGTAGGCTGCGCGAGCGGCATCGTCGCGCAGATCCAGCGAGCACTCGGCGTTGGGAGTGGCAATGCGATAGATGCCAGGCGGAGGCGGCGTGGATTCGAGTGCGTCGAATACGTGCACGAGGGTAATGCGTGTCGCAGTGCGTAGCGTGTGCAGCACATGTTCGCCCGTCGTATCCAGGGCTTGGAAGTCGGACAGCACGACTGCACAGGTCCCCGGACGGACTCCACGGGCGAATGCCTGCAGGGCGGCACCGAAACTGGCCGGATTGCGGGCGATTTCCGCGTCTGCAGCGCTTGTCACGAGCCGATGGATGAAGCCGAGCGCGCTGTGTTCGCGCGCACGTGCGGGCAGGTCGTGATAAGTGCGCCCGTCGTGAATGACGCCGCCGATGCGGTCGCCCGCGTCGACCGTGGTCCAAGCCAGCAATGCCGCTACCTTTGCCGCGGCGACCGATTTGAACATGCGGCGTGTGCCGAAGCGCATTGTCGCGCCGAGATCGACGAACAGCCGGACCGGCTGCTCGCGCTCTTCGTGAAACAGTTTCGTAAAGGGGCGACCGCAGCGCGCGGTGTGTCGCCAGTCCACATTGCGCAGATCGTCGCCGGCCTGGTAAGGGCGTACCTCGGCAAAGTCGAGCCCGCGCCCGGGCGTCGTGCCGCGGTGTACTCCGCCGCGCGGGCCTCGCGCCGCCGCGGCGAGGGTGCGCAGCGCGGCGGCCCGGGCGCGCAGCGCAATCAGGTCATGTTGCGAGGGGGCGACCGCAGCGGACTGCCGGTCGAAGTCCGGGCTCACGGTACCGGTACGCGTTCGAGCAGGGCCGTCACGAGCGCGTCCGTGCTCATGCCGTTCGCTTGCGCATCCCAGCCCAGCAGGATGCGGTGGCGCAGGACGTCCGGTGCGACGGCCTGGATGTCATCAGGGGAGACGTAGTCGCGGCCGAGCAGCCAGGCACGCGCCCGCGCGGCACGTTCGAGCGCGAGCGTCCCGCGCGGACTCGCGCCGAAGCGCACGGCTTGTGCGAGATCGACGCCGTAACGCTCGGGGCTGCGGGTCGCCGCGACGAGCTCGACGATGTAGCGTTCGAGGTCCGGACTGAGGTGCAGTTCGAGGACGGCGCGCCGCGCAGCGAAAACCTGCTCCTGCGTGAGGATCGGGCTCCGCGCCGGCCGCGGCCTCGTCTCCAGCGCGCCGAGCGCTTCCGCTCGGGCGAGGCGCAGGATCTCGCGTTCGCTTTCGGGCGTCGGATAGTCCACGCGTACGTGGAGCAGGAAGCGGTCGAGCTGCGCTTCCGGCAGCGGATAAGTCCCTTCGTGTTCGATCGGATTCTGCGTCGCGATCACGAGGAACAGGCGAGGCAGTGCGAAGGTGGTCTGTCCGACGGTGATCTGCTGTTCGCCCATCGCTTCGAGCAGGGCCGACTGCACCTTCGCCGGCGCGCGATTGATCTCGTCGGCGAGGAGCAGATGATGGAACAGCGGTCCGTGCTCGAAATGGAAGCTGCCGTCCTGCGGACGGAAGATCTCGCTGCCGGTGAGGTCGGCAGGCAGCAGGTCGGGCGTGAACTGGATGCGGTGGAAGTCGGCCGCGATCATCGACGCCAGCAGGCGTGCAGCGCGCGTCTTGGCGATCCCGGGAGGGCCCTCGAGCAGCACGTGGCCGTCGGCGAGCAGCGCGATCAGCAGCCTTTCGATCAGTTGCGGCTGGCCGACCACTTCGGCCTGCAGCGCGGCAAGTAGGGTCTGCACCTGGGGGAGCGGATTCATCGGTTTGGAGTCTCGTTCAAGCTGCGGACGCCGTGTTTTCGACGACGGGCTGATCGGCGGTGCACGGACGGCACGCGAGCCAGAACAGGGCGGCGAGCATTGCCGCGAACAGGAAACCGCCCTGGTTTTGCACGAGCCAGCGCATGTCCACGAAGCCGCGCCAACCGAAGGGGACGGCTCCTATAAGCAGCATCCCCTTGCGCAGCCACCACACTGCCGCGGGCAGCGCGACACCGAATCCGCCCACCAGTGTCAGCCACTGCCGACGTTCGGAGCCCGTCAGTGAAGACCACATTGCCACGGAGAGCGGCACGAGAACGAGGCAATCGTATTCCTTCAGCCGCGGCAACAGGAGTGCCGTGCCTGCAACGGCCACCAGCGTGCGGACCAGGGAGGACGGAGTGCGCGCGATCGCCCGCAGCGTCAGCAGAACGACTCCGCAGGCCCACAGCAGGTAGGCGAAGATGACGCCGGGTCCGCCTCCGAGGCCGAGGCCGGTCTTTCTGACGAGCATCGAGAAGCCGAAGCCGGGAACCTCGTTCGCGTGACGGACGGCGACGTTCAGCCATTCGGCGAAGTAAGTGGGAAAGAGCGTCAAGTCCGCCGCATACCACGCGGCGACAAGCACGATACAGAGCCCGGGGATCAGGAACTCGCGGCGCAGGAGCACCGGCAGGATCAGGTAGGCCGAATACAGCGGCTTGAAGGGGGCCGTGACGACACACAGCGCGGCGACCGGCCGCGTCGCGGATGCTGTGCTCCAGGTCAGCCACAGCAGCAGTCCGTAGAAGGGGATGGCCATGTTTCCCGATACCAGCTCGGAGACGAACACCCCTGCGCCCGGAGCGACCACCAAAGCCAGCACGAGGGCCGCCGATCCGCACAGCCGGTAGAGGACATGGACGAAGAGCGCCGCGCCTGCGACATAGAGCGAGACGTAGGCGACGCTCAGGGCCGGCATGCCGAGCATCGATGCGATGCCGGCAAGCAGGCGCGTGCCGGCATACGGATAGGTGTGCGGGAGGAAATAGCCGGTGCAGTCGCCGACGAAGCGGTAGGGATCGCCCGTTGCCTGTGCGGCTTCGATCGCACAGCGATAGACCGTGCCGTCCCAGAAATACGCCTGATGTTCGACGAGGAGCGACAGCGCGAAGACAGCCCCCGGAATCAGGCAGGCGAGTGCGGCCAGCCAACGGGATGCGGGCATGCCGGTCATCGCGTGGCCCTCGCCGGCTGCGGTGTCATGTTCGACGGGGCACGGTGCAGGATCGCCCAGTGGGCAAAGCCCGCGATCTCCTTATATCCGAGCTTCGATTCGCCCACCTTTCGGTCCGGGAACACGACCGGGACTTCGCGGACGCGTAGCCGAGCCTGAACTGCCCGCTGCAGCAGCGCCACCAGGAACACGTAGCCCTGGGCCGTCACTTCCGCGTAATCGGCCTTGACCAAGGCGCTCGCGCGCCACGCGCGGAACCCCGCCGTGCAGTCGCGCACCGGGGCGAGACCGAGCCAGTGCCGCGCGACCAGATTGCCGCCCCAGGACAGCATCCGGCGTCGCCAGCCCCAGTCGGGCGGCGTGCGATTGCCTTCCAGGTAGCGACTGCCGATCGCGAGATCCGCGCCCTGTTCAATCGCCTCGACGAGGCGCGGCAGGTCCGATGGCAGATGCGAAAAGTCGGCGTCCATCTGGATGACGATGTTCGGCGCGAACGTGGCCAGCACGTGGTCCAGTCCGCGCACGTACGCGGCGCCGAGGCCTGCGCGGGGGCCGCTCAGCAGCGACACGCCCGCCTGCCGCGTCGCGAGGCGCTTCACCTCCTCGGCGGTGCCGTCGGGCGACTCGTCGTCGACGACCAGCACGTGGACCTGCCATGCGGGACGCGACAGCGCAGCCAGAACCTCCCCGACGAGGGGGCCGATGTTGCCGCGCTCGTTATAAGTGGGAATGACGGCGGCAATTTTCATGGGCGGGACGGGAAGGGCGCTGCGGGCGCGTAGAATACAGGGCGAAACCCTTGAAATCCATACGAATCAATGCAATCGGCAATGGTATGCGGCTCTCGGTAGTCATCCCGGTACATAACGGCGCGGCGGTGGTGAGCGGTTTGCTCGAATCCCTGGCTGCGCAGCGACTCGACGGGATCGCGGGCTGCGAATTCATCGCCGTCGACGATGGCTCCCGCGACCGGACAGCGGAGTTCCTTGCTGCGCATTCGTGGCTCCGCGTGCTGCATCATTCCGACTGCCGCGGTGCGGGAGCGGCCCGCAACACTGGCGCGCGCGCGGCCCAAGGCGATTTCCTTCTTTTTCTCGATGCCGACACGCGGCTTCGCGACCCGGATTTCCTGCGCCAGTGCGTCGCCGTCTTCGAGGCTCATCCGGAAGACGACGCGATTTCGGGCTGCTATTACGACCGCAATCCCGGCGGCGGCGCCTTCGCGCGCTACCTGGACGTGTGCGAGGCGGCGATGCGCGCGGACGGACTCGATCGGCCCGCTGCCGGAGTCTTGAGCGGATCGGTGTGCTGCATACGACGCACAGTCTTCCTGAGCCTCGGCGGATTCAGCGAGCACACCAAGGTCGTGCTCGAGGATCCCGAGCTGGGATGCCGTTTGCACGCGGCCGGATACCGGACTCGGCTTTCCGGCGCGCTGCGTGTCGAGCACCGCCAGCCCGGTTTCCTGTCCTACATGCGCGAACTGGTGCCGCGGGCGCGCCACTACATGAAGCTCATCCGGCACTACCGCATCTTCAACCCGATGATGGGGGGCGCAGCCGAGGGGCTTGGCAGAGGTACGCTGGTTCTCGGCGTGGGCCTGCTCGTCGCCGCGATCGCGCTGCCGTGGCTCGCTCCGCTCGGCGCATTTTCGCTCGGGCTGGCGGCGTGGATGTCGCGCCGCTTTCTCGGGGATCTCGCACGCAGCGAGGGCCTGTTGTTCGTGCCGACCGGGTTGGCCTTCCATGTCGCGACCAGCGCAGCGATCGTCCTCGGGGGAGGATTGGCGCTGAAAGACATGGCGTCGCGCAGCATCCGCAGTCGGCTCGTCGACGTAACGGTCGTGCTGGCTTACCTCAGGAGCCTGCTGTCGCGCGGCTCGCCCGGCTACCTGATCCAGTTCCTGACCCACCGCTGCAACGCCCACTGCCGGCACTGCTTCGACGATCCACAGCGCCAGACGATCGGTCGCACCGCCGAACTCGACTTGGCGCGCATCGAGCGCCTCGCGCAACGCACCGGTGTGCTCGGCCACTTGTCGCTCACCGGCGGCGAGCCGCTGCTGCGCGACGACTTGCCAGAAATCATCGCCGCCTACTACCGGGCGGGCGTGCGCTCGATCAGCGTGTCGACGAACGGTTCCTACCCGGAGAAGCTGGAGTCGCTGCTTGTGCGACTGCCGCAGGTCGCGCCCTTCGGGCGCATCATGGTGACCTTGTCGGTGGATGGCGTCGGCGTTGACCACGACCGCCTCCGCGGGGTGCCGGGTCTCTTCGCGAAAGTCGAGCAGTCCTTGCGCTTGCTGTGTGAGGCGCGGCAATGGCTGCCGCAGTTGCGCGTCCATGCATGCATTGCGGCCACCGCCGAAAATGCTGCAGCCGTGCCGGCTATCATTGCCCACCTGAAACGGTTCCGACTCGATCAGCTCGAGATGACGCGTTTGCGCGGAAAACCGGCGGATGCGTCGCTGCAGGGCGTCGACGATGCCACGTACGATCGCCTCGCTGCCTGCCTTGCCGAGGCAAACGGCGCGGCGTCCGGACTGTCGAAGGTCTTCGCTCTGCTCGACCGCGCCATGTTCGCCGTCGTCAAATCGCCGCAGCAGCCTTGGCCCTGCGGCGACTGTCTTGCGGGGCGCCGCCTCGCAGTGATTCACGCGGACGGTTCCGTCCTGCCGTGCGAGATGATCCGCGATGTGCGTCCCGGCGACGCGGCTGAGTTCGACAATTTCATCGTCGGCCGTCTCGCGGATCACGGGGACGATCTGCGAGCATTGCTGCGCAGCGGCCGGGCGCGTTGGGTTGCAGAATACATTCGGCGAACGCAATGTCGTTGTTCCTTCGAATGCGCGATCTTTACGACGATGGTCTATCGACCGTGGACGCTGCCGCGCTTTCTCGTGCGCGGGGCGTTCGCGGCCAAGCGCTCAGGATTCACGTTGCACCGCCATGAGAAAACGGGACAGCGCGAGTCCGAGCAGCACGGACAGGATCCACGGAGCGGCCTGGAAGGACGCGAGCTTCGCGAACTCCTTCACGCCGAGGAGGGCGATCAGCCCCGTCACGAGTATCCAGTATTCTTTGCGCCCGGCACCGTGGCGCCGCATGTCCGCCCACAGCCAGGCGGCTGCCGGCACGATCAGCACGAGGTCGTATAGGAAGGTCAGCGGCAGTGCGAGCGGCGTCGCAAAACACAGCACCGCGGCTTGCAAGCCCTGGGATTCCGTGTGGCGTCGGCCGCGCCACCACACGGCGGCGACGAGGATCAGCATCAGCGCACTGACCGCGTACTGAATGCTCCAGGCCTGCGCGAGCGACATTCCGGCCAGACGCGCGGCCGACCACGCGGTGGCCATCGCCGGCAGTGTGAAGGCGCCGACAGTGAAGCCGTCGAGATGGAAGAGGCTGGTGCCGATGAATGCGAACCACGGGTCGTCTCCGAGCATGACGACGCTGACCAGCACGGTTGCCAGCACGCTCGCGGCGGCGGCGGCGAAGACTCGCCAATGGCCGCCGGCGAGCAGCGCAAAAGGCACGAGGATGCCGAAATGGGGTTTCACGCTGGCGAGCCCGATCAGCACGCCGGCGCGCAAGGGGTGACTGCGCACGAGCAGCAGCCCGAGTCCGAGGAGGCCGGCCGTCAGGAAGCCGGTCTGGCCATACATCAGGTTGAAGAAGGCAGGCGGTGCCGCGAGCGCGAAGGGCAGTGCGATATGGCCGGGCAGGATCCTGCGGATCGTCGCCAGGTAGGGCAGCGCGGTGACCGCGAGCCAGCCCGCCCACGCGAGGAGGTAGGGCAGATAGGCAAGCGGGATGACGAGGAGGATGAAAGTCGGCGGATACATCCACGGCGCGAAGCCGACGTTGGCCGCCTGCCGCTCGTCGATGTTGTCGTAGATGCGGTGCGCCGCCGCCTTGCCCGCTGCGATCATGGAGCGCGGCAGGTAGACGAATTCCGCTGGCACTTCGCGGACAAGCAGCGATGCGGCGTAGGTCGACGTGAAGTCGGTATAGAGCGGCACTTCGCCGCGCGCGGCGTCGCGATAGCCTTCGGCGAACTTTCCGCCGATGAAGACGGCGTAGCCGAACACGACGACCCACAGGAGCGCCGCCAGCGGCAGGGCCCGGCGCTGCGGGCGCGTGTCCTCGTTCAGATGGCCCCCTTGTGCAGCGCGGTTGTGACGAAGGGGATGCCGAAGAAGGTGAAGAAGGCGATGACGAAGGTGCCAGTGGTCAGCATCGAGTTCGTCAGTGGGCGCGTGCGGAAGGAGGCGCGGATGTGCAGCGTCAGGCCGATCGCGAGCCAGGTGACGAGCGACCACACTTCGAGCGGATCCCACGACCAGTAGCGGCCCCACGCATCCTGCGCCCAGATCGCGCCGGCGGCGATGCCGAGGGTATCGAAGATCAGCGCGAGGGCCATGCAGCGATAGGCGGTCGCATCGAGTTCGTTGTCGCTTGGCAGGCGTTGCAGTCTCGCGGTGCCGATGCCGAGCTGGCGGAAGATCGTGATCAATGCGATGCCCAGCGCGACGAAGGCGGCGCCGAGGAAGATCTTCAGGAAGGCGATGTGGATGAAGAGCCAGATCGTGTGGTAGGTCGGCGGCAGCGACGACTCGTCCATCGGGATCATGATCATCCAGCCCATCAGCATCGTCACGATGGGCAGCACGAAGGCTGCAAACGCACGCACCCGCGGCAGCAGCACGTAGCCGATCCACACCGCGGCGGCCAGGCCCCAGACGTTCGCCGACAGCATTTCGAAGGTGTTGATCACCGGCAGGTGGCCGATGCGCATCCAGCGCGCGCCGAATGCGAGGGTATGCAGTGCCCAGGCGAGGAGCAGCAGCACGAAGATGCGTTTCGGCCAGTCGCGGCGGAACACCAGCCCGAAGATTGCGGTTGCGGTGGCGATGCTATAGGTGAGAACCGAGGCCCAGAAGGCCATCACCTCGATCTGGAGCAGGTCTGTCATGGTTTCTTGTACATCTCGATCCTGTCGGCGTGCTTGATCTCATATTGCTGCACGCCGTTCTTGTCCTGGGTGCCCGGGATCGGCATCTTGACCGCGACGCCCTTGCCGTCGCGGCGCAATTCCGCTTCGGTGAAACCCGGCGGGATGCCGCGCGTCGGGCCCCACGGTCCGCGCCCCAGCTTCGATTCCCATTCCCAGATCGCCGAACGGGCCTGGGCCACCTTCAGCCGGAACGGATCCTTGTCCGGCACCACGTGCAGGAAGCTGCGCATCCCGCCGAGGGCCGATTCGAGGTCGCCGAGCGCTTCGGATGCCGTGGCATGCGAGAAATAGGCATCGGCACGCATCGGGTCGCGATCGATCTCGGATTCATAGTAATCGCGGGCTTGGGCGAAGCGGCGCCGCTGCATCATGATGTCGCCCATGACGTGATAGGCGTCCGGATTTTTGGGATCCAGATACATCGCCTTCATCGTCGATTCGGTGGCGCGGTCCGGCTGGCCGGCCTTCAGGAAGTCGCGTGCGAGGCCGAGCATCGCGTTGATCGTCACCCGCTTGACCTCATCCTGGTGGCCGGCCGGATCCTTGTTCGGGTCGATCGTCAGGCCGTCGGACTTCGGCGGTGCTTCCGCCGTCTCCTCGGTGCGCATCCGGTCGGGGCCGTGCGGCGCGGAGTAGGGAAACGGCGAATGCGAGACTGTGCTGCCGCTTTCGACGCCTCGCCCCGGGAGCAGCGAGACGATCGTTGCGATCGTTGCGATGGCGAAAGGCACCGCAATGATCGAGCTCTTGCGGTAATCGCGGCCCCGTGCGGGGCGCGCGGGTGGTGTTGGCGGTGTTGCGGGCATCGGCGAAGCGTCTGTCACTGTGTGAGAACCTTGGCCGTACCTGCTTGCAACTGCCGTGCCACAACGGCTTCATCCACGGCGAAGCGGGTGCCGAAGCAGACGAAGCCGCCGTCCGGGCGATGCAGGCTGCGGGCATAGATCGTCATGCCTTGGGCATCGGTCGCCCAGCGCCCGCCCTTCAGGACCTTCTGCGGCTCAGTGATGTCGGGTGCGACCGTGCCATTCTTGGGCGGCGCGGGGTTGCGCTGGCCGTCCTTGAGCGCCAGGTCGTAGGCGTTGTTGTACCAGTCGGCGACATGTTCATAGACATTGCCGCCCATGTTGTAGAGGCCGTATGCGGAGCGGCCGTTGGCGAATGCGTCGATGGGGGCCGGACTGCATCCGGAATGCGACTTGTAGCCGGCGAAGGTGTCGTCCGGATATTCGTCGCCCCACGGGTACATGCGATGATCGGTGCCGCGTGCGGCCTTGACCCATTCGATCTCGGTTGGCAGGCGGAAGCCCATCCACTGCGCGAATTCGACCGACAGGTTGTTCGACAGGTGCGTTGCCGGGAGGTCCCGGTCGGGAGCCGTCAGCGTGTAGCCCGACTTGCCGTTTCCCCTCACGGCGCATCCGTCGGCCTCCCCCGCATATTCACTGCGGTGCTTGACGTTGGGCTGATCCATGAAGCGCTTGAAGTCGCGTGCCCGAGCCTCGAACTTGGCCATGTAGAAGCCGTCAAGCCAGATCTGGACGTCGCGGTAGTACTTGCCGTCCACAGGCCGCTGGTTGTTGAGGTGGTCGGTGTTTTCGACCCCGTACCAGAAGTTGCCGGCCGGGATATGGACGAACTCGACGCCATTGATCAGCACCTCGCGCGGTAGCGGAGTGCCGGGGGTTTGGGCGAACGACAGCGTGGATGCCGCAGTGGCGATCAGGAATGCGGCGTAGCGAAGTGGTTTCATGGCAGGGTCCTCATTCCTCGCGCACGACGCGTAGGCCGATATGGTCGAGCGTGTCCTGTTTCGGATAGCGTCCGCGCATCGTGCAGCGCGCCTGCATGAACTCGGTGCGGACGCTGCCGCCGCGGATGACGGCCTTGTCGAGGCCAGCTTTGTAGCGCGGGTTATACAGGCTGTGCTTGGTGTAAGCATCGGGGGCGTAATCGTCGGCGGTCCATTCCCATACATTGCCGAGCAGGTCGTAGAAGCCGGCGGTGTTGGGGTTGCGGCTGCCGACGGGTTCGGGGGGGCGAGGTGCATGGATGTCGGCGACCGCCTGGAGAGCGAGATCTTCGGGCGTCGTGGGCACGCCCTGGTCGAGCGTCTTCGGGTTGGCGCCGCGGCATGCGAATTCCCATTCGGCTTCGGTCGGCAGACGGAAGCGATAGCGGTTCTTGTACAGCGCGTTGAGTCGGTCGGTGAAGGCGTTCGCTTGCTCCCACGTGACGCGTGCCACCGGCAGGTTTTGAGGCAGGCTTGCATCGCCGTCGGGTAGCGCGCCCATCACCTTCAGCCATTGCTTGCGCGTGATTTCGTGGCTGCCGAGCCAGTAAGCGTCGAGGCAAGCTTCATGCGCCGGGCCTTCGTCATGGGACAGCGACTGTGTGTAATTCAGTCTGACCCAACCGCCATCGACCTCAGGGGGGATTTGCCGATCGTTGCCCATCCGGTAGCACGACTTCTCGACGTGGATGAATTCGATCGCAACTTGCGGGTCCTGCCAGATCCGGGGCGTGCCGGGACTTGCAGCATGCGCGGCCGATCCGAGCAGGGCGCCGGCGAGGATCAGCGCCGCGGGGGGCGTAGTGAACGGTCTCATGATGGGATCGATTTAGCGGAAAGGGGACGGAAGACGATGCGCGAGTAGAACCAGACAAGCGAAATGACGGCGACGGCGATGGTGCCGATGAGCCAGGGTTTGGTCGGGTCGGCGACGATCCGGTAGCCCATCCAGGAGTCGAGGCGGACGTAGGTCAGCGTGCCTTCGGGCAGCACGAGTTGCTCGCCGGGGGAAAGGGTATGCCGTTCGTCGCCTACGCGCAGGATGAGGCGGTCGGTGTCCGACCCGGCGCCGAGATTGGCACGGACATGGGCGCCAGTCTGTTCTTCTGAGGGCGCTTCGATGTCGACCATCAGCCAGGCTTGCCGGCCGTCGGGCAATTGCCATTCGTTGGCGCCCGCGAAGGCGCCGTTGTTGCTGTCCCGCAGCTGCACGGTGCCCAACTCGTCGGTGCCGTCGGTCTTCTGCCAGCGGAATACGGGCGAAAAACCGCGATGGCGGGTCGTATAGATGCGATAGCCCGCGAGGATCAGCGGGATGTCGTCGCCGATATCGGCCGTATGAGTCGCGCCGTCGGCGCGCCAGCGGACGCGGTTGTAGGTGGCGTGGTAGTGGCCGCGCTCGGGATAGTTTTCGGTGAATCCGAGATTCGTGAAGCGCAGGTCGTCGAGACGCCGGCTGTGCAATGCGCCGCTCGTTTCCGAGATCAGCTTGCCGTCGAAGGCGGTGCCTCCGGTGACGGTCGCCTGGCCTTCGAAGTAGGTGAGTCGCGCTACGACGAGTGTGACGACGAGGGCGAGTAGAGCCAGGTGAAAGACGAGCAGCGGCAGGTCGGCGCGGAAGCGGCGATTCGTGACGATCGCCGCAAGCAGGTTGGCGGTCAGCAGCGAGAACGGAAGCAGCATCGCCAGGGTGGCGCTGCGCTCCGGGATGCGGGCCCAGAGCGCGCAGCCGGCCATGACCACGAAGAACGCGGCCGACAGCTTGGGCGAAGCAAGCAGCACCACCCAGCGCGGTGTTTGCCGCCTTGCGCCGGGAGCAGGGCTTAGAACCCGCACGCGCTCGACATCCAGTCCTTGCCGTTGTAACTCGGCGCGCCGCAGCTGCCCTCGGTCCAGTTGCCGCTCGCTTGCCAGACGTTCACGCGCAGCACGGCCTGGTTGTAATAGGGGGCAATCGTCTCTTTGCTGTAGGTGGTGCTACCGACGGCCGTGCAGCCCGCTGCCTGCCCGCCTTCAGGGCCGACGCACGACAGGTTCACCAGGAAAGCCTTGTTCTTCCAGCCGTGCGGGACCGCAATGTGGCAGTACATGCAGGGCCGCACGGTCTTGCCGTCAAAGGCGTGGGATGCTTCCGACGACGAGCCGTCGAAGCCGCTGTTGTCGCCCGGGTTGTGGCAGCGCCCGCAGATGCCGTTGCTGCTGTTGCTGCCACGGGTGGTCGATGGCGTGAGGGTGGTGTCCCAATATCCCTTCAAGATGAAGTTGCGGTCCGAGCCGTGCGGGCCTTGAACCTTGGTTGTGTCCGGGCCGTTCGTCGTGGTGGTCGAGTCGGCTGCCTGGGTCCACGATCCGTAGGCGCCGTGGCAGTCCGAGCAGTACATCGTCTGTGTGCCGGTGCCGGAGAGGAAAGGATAGCGGACGTTGTCGAAGGTGCCGCTGCTGTTTCGCGTGCGCTCCTTCACGTCGCGCCCTGTCGGCCACATCACCGGGTGCCACGAACGGTGATTGTTGCCGCCTGCGCCGCTCGATTGGGGCGCGGTGCCGGTGGGAACACAATCGCCACCGCCGCAGGCGGTACCGGCGTTCGTCTGCTCGCCCTGGTCAGTGCCAGAGGTGGGTGTGTCGGTGGCATAGACCGCGAATTCGGCGGCGACGTTGGTGTAGCGGGTCATGCCGTTGGTGTTGGAGGCGGTGCCTCCCGGATAGCCCATCGTCGGCATATTGCCGCCTGAGGTGCCGCCATAATCCGAGTGGCACTTGAAGCACAGCTGGTATTCGCGCGTGAGATACGGCTGGGATTTGGCCGTGTCTGTCGAGCTGCCGGGGTCGCCCTTCTTGATGTCATAGCTCGCAGGAGCCTGAGGCCAGGTGCTCATGTTCCCGTACACGGGCTGCACGCCCCAGGCACCGCGCAGCACGCCCGACGCGACGTTGCCATTCGTTCCGGCAAGATCGTGGGTGCGCTTGTCCTTGTTTGCGTCACTGTTTGTGCCGTAAAACTTGCTGTTGCGGATCACGCGGTGCGGATTGTGGCAGTCGGTGCACTCGACGTGGCGGTTGCCATGGTTCCCCGACCCGAGCAGGGACGGCGGCTCGATGAAGTCCGCGTTGGTGATGTTGTGCTTTTCTTCCGTTGCCGCGCCGCCGCCTTGTGCGCTGGTAACGATCGGCATGTGGGTGGTGCGGCCGAATTCGAACTTGATGTCGGGCACGGTTCCCGTTGCGGCGACGACGGCCTTGGTCGCCGTGCCCTGGTGGCACTGGTAGCAGGTCTGCTCGATGGCAGACACGGTGGCCGGGTTGGAGGCCGCCGAGCCGGTCTGGTAGGCGCCGGCATCGGTGCCGACGACGGTCGAGTCGACGCCTTCCCGCAACAGCCGGCGCGTGCCTTGTGCCGTGTGGGTATCGTGGCAGTTCAGGCAGGCCGCTTCCCAGACCTTCGTGCCGCGGGGGAATTCGCGGCGGTCGGCCGCGAGGTCCGCATAGCTTTCATCGGCAACCGTTGAGTTCGCGTGGGCGGAATTGGCCCACGTCGTGCCAAGCTTGTTGTGGCAGCCGAGGCAGATCTGGTCGTTTGCCGCGATGAAGTCTCCGCCGGCAGGCACGACCTTTTGCAGACGGTTGAGGCGCAAGAATTTGGAGGCTTGGAGGTGCGGATCATGACAGCTCGTGCATTGCACCTTGCCCTCGTGGTCGAGCGGCAGCATCGGCTTGACGCCGGAACTGCGTTTTCCGACGACCACGGTACCGCCTGTCGTGTACGGCGGGCTGCGGAATTCCCCGTCGCTCGTTGCAAGATTACTGTCGAAGGTGAAGGAAATCGGATGATCGTTGCGCAGGTCGACGCCGAGGTTGCGGGTGAAGCCCGTGGTGACGCCGGTGCCGGCGGGCATCGTGCCAGTGAGGCCGGCGACGGTGGCCGGATTGGATTTGCCGTCGAGCACACCGACCGTGCCGAGGGCGAGCGTGCCGTCGTGACAGGACAGGCACAGTTTGGATGCGCCGCCGGGTTGGGGCAGCGTCTTGATGCCGGTGACCGGGTCGGGCGTGGCGTCGGTCGTGTCAAGGCTGTTCGACTGATAGGGCGAATAGGTGGCGATGTAGGTATTGCCGTCGGCGGTGCCTCCGCCGATCTTGCGGTTCCATAGAGGCGACGGCGCCGTGGTGTTTGCCGCGTGCGGGGTGTGGCAGAAGACGCAGATCTGATCTTCGCTGGTTGCCTTGACCGAGCCTGTTCCGGACGACGAAAGGTTGTGCTTGGTCGCCTTGATGTTGGCGGTGGTATTGAGCTGTGCGGGGGCGATCGCAACGTAGCCGAACAGCGCGAGCGCCGTCAGCACGAAGGCATGAGACTTGCGGAAGTTTTTCATAACCATTGGATTGCCGTGGGTATCGGGCCGTCGGTCCGGAAGGATGGTGCGCCGCACATGCTATATGAATTAAGGGATAGGCGCGAAATTGCGCGGTTCGCTACCTGATTTGGATTTCAGATCGCGGCGGTGGGCGTTGACCTTGCGCAGCATCTCCTTGACCGCCTCGGGCATGCGCTGGCCGGCGGCCATTTCCTGCATCTGGCCGGAGAGGTAGGAGTGGTTGATCAGGATGTCGAACACGGAGAGCATGAATTCGCGCTTCCATGACGACAGCTGGTCGAGGTTCTGGAACTTGTGCATGAAGAAGTCGCGCGAGGCGCGGCCCAGGGCGCGTTCGACTTCTTCGAGGGTCATCGCGTCGGGTTTGACGACGGGCTGGACGAGGTTGTACTTGCTGTAGTCCTTGGTCGCGACGTGTTGTTCGAGCTGGGGATAGAGGTCGGCATAAGGCCACGGGGCGATCGCAAGGAAGAAGGCCATGTCCGGGTTGTAGAGCTTGGCGAGTTCGACCGCTTCCTTGAAGGTTTCGGGCGTGTCGCCGGGCATGCCGAGCACGAAGGAGGTCTCGGAGACGATGTCGGCGCCGTTGATGATTTCGATCGCGCGGCGCGAGTCTTCGGCCTTCGAGCCTTTCTTGAAGAGGTCGAGCGTGGCCTGCTGGCCGGCTTCGACGCCGACGTAGATGTGCTCGATGCCCGCGAGCGCGTAGCGGTCCATGATGTCCTCGTCGCGCACGATGTCGTCGACGCGGGTTTCCATCAGCAGGCGCACGCCGGGCTTGCGCTCGATCATGAGGTCGAGGATGCGGATCCAGCGCTCGCGGTCGAGCGTGGGGATTTCGTCGGCGAGCATCGCGACCTGGACGCCGTACTTCTGGTGCAGCATTTCGATTTCAGCGACGAAGTTCTCCGGGCTGCGTGCGCGCCAGCCGCGGCGCCAGAAAAGCTTTTGCGAGCAGAAGGAGCAGTCCTGCTGGCAGCCGCGTGCGGAGGAGACGATGGCGAGGCGGGCGTCGTTCTTGGCGCGGTACTTGTAGATCGGCCACTCGACGAGGTCCCAGGCGGTGGGTAGTGAGTCGAGGTCGCGGATGAAGGCGGCAGAGCGGGTGGCGATGACCTTGCCTTCGTGCAGGAAGGCGATGCCGGCGACCTTGGCGGGGTCGTCGCCGGCGTTGAGGCAGTTGAGGAGTTCCGGCAGCGTGCGCTCGCCCTCGCCGCGCACGACGAAGTCGATTGCGTCGTGGTCGGCTTCGAGCATCTCCGGGTAGCAGAACGTGGCGTGCACGTTGCCGATGACGGTGACGATCTCGGGGTCGACTTGCTTGGCGAGGCGAAGCAGGCCGGTGGCGGCGACGATCGCGGCAGTGAACGCGGAGGTGCAGACGACATCGGGCCGGAAGTCCTCGAGCCGCTTGCGGATGTCGTCTTCCTTGTGCCACAGGGACATGGCATCGTAATAATCGACTTCATAGCCTGCGGCGCGCAGGGCGCCGGCGATGTAGACGAAGCCGACGTTGAGCCAGGTGCCGGCCGATTCGACGACCCCCGAGTGGTAGGGGACGGTGACGAGTGCGACGCGCTTGATCTTGCGCCGACGAGGAGTCGCCGGTGTGTTGCGCGGCGGGGGGATGAAAGTGATTGGGGTATCGGGTCTTTTCATTGTTTTCCGGCAGCGGGATATGTTGGGGGCCTAACCTTGGGATGGTAGGCGAGCGCCACCGCTGCCGGTTTGACGTACGTCAATGGGCCGGACGGAAGATGCTGCGCCGCCGTGTTACGGCGGCCAGCGCACGACGAATCAGCGTGTCGCGGGACCCGGCGCAGGGCGTGGTGCGTCCTGCGGGTCGCGCGCGACCGGGTTGGCAAGCACCTCTTCGGTCAGCTGGTCGCACGGGCATGAAGGGGGGATCATCGGCAAGGCCTGCGTGCCGACCGCCGTCGACGAGGGGTGCCGGGCACGGGCGAGTCCCATCTTGAAGCGGATCGAGAAATTCACATAGGCCTCGAGGAAGCGGAAGATGCGCTTGTCGCCCATCGGGCCGACGACGCGTTCGCTCGGCAGCGGAGTGACCTTGCCGTCGACGACGCGGGCGCGGCCGACGATCTGAAAGTGACCGTCGTCTTCGATATAGCCGAGGTTGTCGGTTTGCACGGCGAGGACAGTCGGGAGGTTCGCGAGGTCGTAGTGGCGCAGCAGGCCGATTTCGCCCGGCGGCAGCGGCTGCAGGTCGTCGAGGCCGACGGCGGCCACGCGCGCCCAGGGAGGGGTGGCGCGGCGGCGTTTGGAGTGGGTGCCGCGGATGGCGGCGCGCAGCGTGTCGTCAAAGTAGTTGGTGGCGCTTTCGGCCATGCCGAGCACGTTGACGCAGTGCGAGGCGGGCAGGCCGAGGACTTCGGCGGCGAGGCGGTAGTAGTCGTCCTGGGTGAGTTCGCCGAAGCGTCCGCGATAGCCGCCGCCGTCGCCGATGCGACTGCCCGGCGGAAGCCGGAAGGCGAGCCCGCGGGCCTTGCAGGCGTTGAAGAAGTACACGAAGGCGGAGGTCGAGCCGATCATCGCGACCGGCACACCCGTGGCTTCGGACTGTTCGAGGGCCGCGATCAGGCCCTTGATGTCGAGGCCGGAGTAGTCGAGCAGGAAGCGGCTGTCGGCGGTGCCGAAGTGGCGGCGGGTTTCGTCCATGCCGACGGCCATGCCCATCGACGGGGCCATCTCGGGGCTCGGCGCGAGGATCAGGACGCGGCAGCGCTGTCCTTGCTGGAAGTCCGGGAAAAGGTAGGCCGCCGTCATCACGCGGTTGGCCGTCAGGATCAGCTCGCGCCCGATCTCATCGCGGAAGATCTGGCCGCGCCGATTCGCGGTGGTGCCGCTGGTGATCTGCGCCATCACGGCCTGCTCGGGCGGAAACGAGGTGACGACGTCGGTCTTGAAGCTGTCGGTCGGGAAGGCGGGGATGTCCTGCCAGCGGGCGATGTTCTCGGGACGGATGCCCTTCGCATCGCAGAACTCGCGGTAGGGCGTGTTGTGGGCGTATTGCCAGGCGAAGACTTCCAGCGCGAGGGCGTCGAAGGGCGTGCGGTCGCCATCCACGCCCGCGGCGATCATCGCGCGGATGCGTCCGGCAAGGCGGTCGCGTTGGGCATCCGGTGCCGGGGTCGAGAGGGTCTGGTCGTTCATCGCGAGGGTCAGCCGAGGGTCCGCCCGGGACGATGCGCGAGCGGGTGGGGGAAGGAATGCCGGGTCGGCACGCGCGACTGTACCAATGCGTGCATGATGATGGCAATCGAACTGTAGCGGCGCCAGCGACTATGGCGGCGAGCGCAATGCGGACAAGTACCGGCGCAGCGTCAGGCCGAGCAGCACTGCGAGGATGACTGCGCCGATCTGGATGCCGAAGGTGGTGGCGATGGCTTTGACGCTGAGCAGGGACGCCATCGCGACCCCGAAGAAGGCCTTTTCGGCGGCCGGTGCGTCGCGTCGGCCCAAGTCGACCCACAGCCACGCGGCGGCCGGCACGATCAGGGCGAGGTCGTAGAGGTAGGCCATCGGAATCGCGAGCGGCGTCGCAAGGCACAGCGTGGCGCATTGAAGGCCGAGCGTGTCGGGGCGGGAGCGGCCGCGCCGCCAGGTCCAGAGCACAATCAGCACCATCAGCGCGGCGACGATGTACTGCGCAGTCCACGCGGAGTCGAGCGAGGCGCCTGCCATGCGCAGGGTCGCGAGCACGGTTGTCATTGGTGCGAAGTTGAAGGCACCGGCGGCGAAGCCTTCGAGGTGGAATTGCGAGGTGCCGATGAAGGCGAGCCAGGGATCGTCGCCGAGGGCAATGACGCTCGCGACGATGCTTGCAAGCACGGTTGCGGACGCGGCGGCGAAGGTTCGCCAGTAGCCGCCGGCCGCGAGGGCGAAGGGGACGAGGACGCCGAAATGCGGTTTGAAGCTCGCCAGTCCGATCAGGATGCCGGCGGCGACGGGACGCGACCCGAGCAGCGTCAGGCCCATGCCGATCAGGCCGCTCGTGAGAAAGCCGGTCTGGCCGTACATGACGTTGAAGAAGGTCGGCGGCGCGGCCAGCGCGAACGGCCAGGCGAGGGGCGCTGGCAGGATCCGGCGCATCGCGGCCAGGTAGGGCAGGGCGGTCAGCGCGATCCACGCGAACCACGATGCGAGGTAGGGCAGCGCGGCCAGCGGTGCGACCAGCAGGATGAAGGTCGGCGGGTACATCCAGGCGGAGAAGCCGACCGCGCGTGCCTGCTCATCAGTGATGCCGGCGTACTGGGCCTTGGCTGCTTCGCGTTCGGCTGCGGCCATGGGGCGCGGCAAGTACAGGTTTTCAGGCGGCAGTCGGCGGATCAGCAGGGAGGCTGCGTAAGTCGGCGTGTAGTCGGTGTAGAGCGGCGTTTCACCGTTGCGGGCGCGTCTCGTGCCCTGGATGTGCTCCCATGCAATTAAGGCTGCATAGGCTGCGACGAGGAGCCATAGGGCGGCGACGAGCAGCGCTGTCTTGCGGAGGGTGATCAATGCCGTGGCCCCCCGTTGTCATTCGGCGCGGGGCATTGATCGCACACGCCGATGCACGTCATTACGGTGGATTCGAGCAGGTGGTCGTCATCCAGTTCTTGCCGGTGTCGACCGTGTTGCTCGTGCTGTTCTGGCTGTTGGCGATGAGGTTGGTGCCTGTCTTGCCGGCCGAGCCGCAGTCGGTGTCCGCCCAGTCTGCGTTCTGGCGGAAATTGATGATCTTGAGCTTGGCGTTGCGGTAGTAGGGGCCGACGCTGTAGTTGCTGCTGCTGCCGTTCGTCGCGACTTCCTTGCTGCCGCTCTGGCCCGCTTCAGTGCTGACGTCGTTCAGATTGACCAGGAAGGACTTGTTCTTCCAGCCGTGCACGACGGCGACGTGGCACCAGTTGCAGCGGATCTTGCCGATCCTGTTGATGTGATAGGAGTGCAGGTCGCCGCGGCTGCTGTTGTAGAAGCCCGTGCGAGTTCCGCCGTCCTGGCCGTAGCCCGCAGTCGTGCTGTGGCAGCGGAAGCACAGCGTGCCGGTCGTGTTGTCGCTGCCGCTGGTGGTCTTGAACGGGGCCTTGAGGAGGAAGTCGTTGGTCGAGCCGTGCGGGCCCCAGGGATTGGTGCCCGACGGCGTGATGGTGCCGACCGCGGTAGCGTTGCCATGACAGTCGGTGCAATGCATCGTGTTGTTGCCGACGTTCGCGTTCCACGGGGCGAGCCAGGCGTTGGCGCTCGCGCCGTTGCGCAGCGCCGTGGTGCGGCCGGTGTTGAGCATGACCGGGTGCCACGAGCGGTGGTTGTTGGTGTTGTACCCCGCGCCCGCGTCGGTGCCGAGACTGCCTGGTGCACCCTGGTGCGAGACCGGCGCCTGGAATTCGCGTGCCTGGTTCGTGTAGCGGGTGTAATTGCTCCGTTCGGTCGCCGTGTAGGGCGTCGTGGTGGTATTGCCGCCGGCGCTGCCATTGAGCAGCGGCCGCGTGTTGCCGCTCGGCAGGACGTTGTCGTCGGTGTAGGCGTAGTCGGAATGGCACTTGAGACAGACTTGGTATTCGCGCGTCACCCAGGTGCTGCTGACGGCGGTACTGGCGCCGACGCCGCCGTCGCCCCGCTTGTCCGTGAAACTGCTGGGTAGCGAGAAGAAGCTGTGCGAGCCGTAGACCGGCTCGACGCCGAAGGCGCCGCGCAGCGCGCCGGATGCGAGATTGCCCGTCGTGCCGCCGGGCTGATGCGTGCGTTGATTAGCGCCTTGGCGGTTGAACAGGCTGTTGCGAGTCACCCGGTGCGGAACGTGGCAGTCGGTGCATTCTGCATGGCGGTTCTTGAGATCCAGTTGCCCCAGCGCAGTGCGCGCTTCGGTGAAATCTCCGTTCTGGATGTCATGCGCTTCGACCCCGGCGTTTTGTTCGCTGGTCTTGATCGGCATGTGGCGCAGCAGGTTGAAGTCGGTCTTGATATCGGGCACGGTGCTGCCTGCGACCGTGCCGATCACGCTCTCCGCCGCCGTCGTATGGCATTGGTAGCAGGTCTCCTCAATGGCGGAGACGCTATTCGGGGCGGAGGTTGAATCGAAACCGAGCTTGTAGGTGGCGGTCCCCGTCCCGCCGCTGCTTCCGCCAACGCCTTCGCGCAAGAGGCGGCGGGTGCCTTGCACGGCATGCGTGTCATGGCAGTTCAGGCAGCCTGCCTGCCAGACCTGGGTCGTTGTCGGAAACTCCCGCAGGTTTGCGGCATCGGTCTTGTAAGTTTCGTCGCCGATCGTCTGCGACGCGTGCGAGGAGTCGGACCAGGCCGTGCCCAGCTTGTTGTGGCAGCCAAGACAGATCTGGTCGCTGGCGGGAATGAATTCCCCGCCTGCGGGCGCCACGCTTTGGAAGCGGTTCAGGCGCAGGAATTTCGAGACGTTGAGGTGGGGATCGTGGCAGGTTGTGCACTGCACCTGGCCCGCGCCGGCGGTGCCGGTGGGCTGCAGGGGCAGCAGCGGCTTGTAGCCTGCGCTGCGGATGCCGATCACGGTGCCGGTGCCGGACGGATAGCGCTGTTGGGAATCCATGTGCCGCAATTCGCCGTCCGCGGTCGCGAGCGTGTCGTTGAAGGTGAACGAGATCGGGTGGTCGTTGCGCAGGTCTATGCCGAGGTTGCGGGTGAAGCCGGTGGTGGCGCCCTGCGTGCCGGCCGGCATCGTGCCGCCGGTCCCGGTGCCCGTCATCGTGATGGTCTGGTTGGCCTTGCCGCCCAGTACGCCGACCGTGCCGAGCGCCATCGTACCGTCATGGCAGGACAGGCACAGCTTCGAGCTTCCGCCCGGCTGCGAGAGGGCGCCGAAGATCGTCTGCGCGTCGAGCGAGTTGGACGTGTATGGCGTGTACGTCGCGCTCGACAGGCTCCGGTTCCAGATTGGTGATGGAGCGCTCGTGTTCGCGGCGTGGGGCGTGTGGCAGAAGACGCAGATCTGGCTCTCCGTGGTGGCCTTGACGGTGCCGGGGCCTGAAGCGGACAGGTTGTGCTTGGTATTGGCGATGTTGGCCTGCTGGCCGCTCGCGGACGGCACGATGCTGACCGCACCGAGCAGCACGGCAAGGAGGACGGCGAATCGGGAGAGGCTGAAGCGGGTGTCGTCGAACCTTTCGCGGAAGGAGGAAAGTGTACGACGAGCGCGGGTCGGGCAGGCGCCTGGATTGGAGGGAGCGAGTGCGAGCCGCTCGTCGCAGGCAGGGCCGCACGTGTCTGAATTTTCCGGATTGTCCATGGCGTCGGGGTTACGCGTTAACTTCCACTGCGGTCTGTAAGGCAGTGGAAGGCACCGGTCGGGCGTGCCCCGACTGCCCTGTCGACTGCTGGCCGTCTTTTGAGTTCCGGTCTCGCCGGGGTATGCCCCGTAAGCCCGCGTGCGTGCCTTCTTGCGAGGCATTCGCGGGCCATTATCCGGGACGGTCGCGGGAATGCAAGGTGCCCCGGGGCGCGCGCTGCGAGCAGGTCAGGCGCGCGGGTGGTCGCCGCCGTCTTCGAGGTAGGGGAAGTAGTGGCGGTCTGCTCCGACCAAGTGCTGCGCCACGACTTCATACGCGAGAAAGTGAAAGACTTCAGCGACCGGCAGATCCTCCCCGGCTTCGCGGAAGAGGCGGCTCGCCTTGTCGAGCAAGTGGGCGTGCTCGGCGGCGTGGGCAACGCGCTCGGGAAAACCGATCCTTGCATGGAGGCGCTCCTCGTCAGCGAAGTGCGTGGAGATGTCGACCATCAGCACGCGCGCGATCTCCAGTATATGTGCGCGCGGCGCGTGCGCGATGATGGCCTGCAGCAGGTGGTTGGCGTGGTCGAAGAGCTGGCGGTGTTGCCGGTCGACGTGCGGGTCGCCGCTGCAGTAGCTGTTGCGCCAGACGAGTTGTATGGGCGACTTGCTCTTGCGGGTACCGTCGGGCGAGAAGGCCGTCAGCGGGTCGCACTCTACGCGATTGCGGCCGTCGGCCTTCGCGCGGTACATCGCATGGTCGGCCCGCTCGAACCAGTCCTCGAAGCTTTCGCCGCATTGGTATTCGGCGACGCCGATGCTGACGGTGACGTGGCCGGCGCTCGATAGCCGGGATTCGGCGACGCGGTCGCGCAGCTTGTGGGCGAGTTGTTCGGCTTCGTGCAGCGAGGCGTCCGGCGCGAGGACGACAAATTCCTCGCCGCCCCAGCGCGTGATGGTGTCCGCGCGGCGGATGTCGGTGCGGATGCTGCGCACGAGTTCGACCAGGACGTAGTCGCCGATGGCGTGGCCGAAATGGTCGTTGATGTCCTTGAAGTGGTCGACGTCGAGGACCATCAGCGATACCGGGTGCCCGTGGCGTTCGGCGCGCGACATCTCGAGCAGCGCGGCGTCTTCGAGATGGCGCCGGTTCCACGCGCCGGTGAGGCGATCGGTGTAGGCGAGGCGCTCCATCTGTTCGAGCGCGCGCAGCAGTTCGGCGTGGCGCGCTTCGGCGGACGCCATTTCGGTTTGCTCGTCGGCCGGGACGTCTGTGGGAGTGTCAGGCGTCTGCGGGAGGGCGGGCGACAGTTCGGTCGCGATCATGCCGCGCGCAGCCGCCTCCCCCGCTGCGTCGCGAATCGGAAAGCGCGTGACGACGAAGCGCCGCGTGCGCAGGCCGAATTCGGCTTCTTCCTCGGTGTGGGTGACGTCGGTGTCGTTCGCGGCGCCGCCGACGCGCAGTACATGCGGCGAAAGGGGGCCCCGGGAGAGCTCGTCTTCCCGGCGCCCGAGCAGCGATTCGGACGGCACGCCGAGCGCCTTTGCAAAGGCGCTGTTGGCATACAGGTACTCACCGTCGCGTCCGCGGATGGCGATCAGTGCGGGGGACTGATCGACGAGCGAGTGCAGCAGGGATGTGCGGGGATCCTCGGCTTCGCCGGCCGACGAATCTGCAATTCCGCTCATTCCCGTTTCTCCGTACATGATAGGGGTGATCGCCAACCCCCGACTTCGGGGGAGGCAACATTACCCACAATTCTAACGGGAGAAATCGGTATTTGGCGTGCGACGGGTCACGTCGCCGTGGCCAGACGCGGTATATTTGCGCCATCACAGCGCCCGAATGAATTTCCGCACGAGCCTCTTGCGCGGCGCCCCGCGTGGTGTCGATCCTTTCGCCGCTGTGCGCCCTGCTCAGCGCAGACGCAAAGATGCCCGTGCCATTTCTGTAGATCCATCCGACATGCAACGTCGTCTGCCAGTTTGCCTGCATCCTGTTCCACGAGGAGTTCACGCGCGATGATCGGTCATGCAGCCATGCGGCATGTCGACCGGCTCGTCGGGGTTCCTCTGTGCGCCTTCCTGACCGGTCTGCAGCGGCTCGGACGGGCATTCGGGGGGCGTGCGGCGGGGGAGGGCGCCGAAGTGCGTCGGATCCTGTTCGTCCAGCTGGCCGAGTCCGGAAGCATGGTGCTGGCGGATCCGGCGATGCGCGCCGTGGCGGCACGCAGCGATGCGCGATTGCACTGCCTGACCTTCGCCCGCAATCGGGCGAGCCTTGCGATTGCAGGCAGCATTCCCGACGAGCGGGTGTTCGGCGTGCGGACGGACGGCGTGCTGTCGCTGCTCGTCGACGCATGCCGCTTCCTGTGGTGGGCGCGTACGATGCGCATCGATGCGATCGTCGACCTGGAGCTCTTCTCGCGCCTCAGCGCCGCGCTGTGCTTCCTGACCGGGGTGCGGCGGCGGGCCGGATTCCATCGTTTCGCAGGAATCGGTCTGTATCGGGGCGATCTCTTTTCGCGTCCGGTCGCCTTCGATCCGCGACTGCATATGGCGCAGAACTACATGATGCTCGTCGATGCGCTGTTGCGCGACGGACCGGCGCCGCTTGCCGTGCGAGAGATGCCGGTCGAACGCCTGCTGCCGAGGGTGCGCCGCCGCATCGTCGAGGAGGCGGAGCGCCGGGCGGTGCACGGCAAGTTGCGCCGGCTGGCGCCGAAGACGGTGGAGGCCGGCGCGCGGCTGGTGCTGGTGAACGCCAATGCGAGTGCCTTATTGCCGCAGCGGCGCTGGCCCGAGGAGCGTTTCGTGGCTTTGATCCAGGCGGTGCTGGAGCGTTTCGGGGATGCGCAGGTGCTGCTGATCGGCGCCGGCGAGGACAGGGCGACGACGATGGCGGTCGCGGGGCAGGTTTCGGATGCCCGGTGCGTGGACGTCGCGGGACAGTTCTCGCTCGGTGAGCTTCCCGCACTCTTCGCTCTGGCCGCGGCGATGGTGAGCAACGACTCCGGTCCCGCGCACTTCGCCGCCGTGACCGATTTGCCGGTCGTCGTGCTGTTCGGTCCGGAAACGCCGACGCTGTTTCGCCCCTTGGGCGACGCGACGGTGCTGAGTGCGGCGCTGCCGTGCTCGCCGTGCGTCAACGTCAACAATCAGCGCCGCACCCGCTGCACGAACAATCTGTGCATGCAGGGGATTGCCGTCGACGACGTATTCGCCGCGCTGTGCCGGGTGCTCGGCGAGCCGGCGCTGCGCGGCGATGCGGCGCGGGAATGCCCGGAGACGGTGGCCGCATGATTCCCCGTCGTCGAATCGCATTCGAGTGGGCCGACCTGGGCGATGCCTTGCGCGCGCTCGCGGTGTCGCCGGCGCTCGCCGCGGAGCAGGTGGGGGCCTTCGAGCGGGCGTTTGCAGCGGCGATCGGCGTGCCGCATGCGATCGTAACGGCGAGCGGGCGCGATGCGCTCGGCCTGATTCTCGACGGCCTGGGCTTCGCGCCCGGTGACGAGCTTGTCATCCCCGCCTACACGCTCGGCGAACTGGTGCCCTTGATCCGGGCGCGCGGCATCGTGGCGGTGCCGGCGGACATCGATCCGGCCACTTTCAACGTCACGGCCGACCGCGTCGCCGCACGCATCGGCCCGCGCACGCGGGGCATCTTCGTCGTGCATCTGCTGGGTGCGCCCTGCGATATCGGCGCGATCTGCGCCGTCGCCGACGCACATAGGCTCGCGGTGATCGAGGATTGTGCGCACGCGCTGGGCGCGCAGTGCGAGGGGCGACCGGTGGGGAGCTTCGGCCGCGCGGCGCTGTTCAGCCTGGAGGCGACGAAGGCGGTGGCGACCTTTGGCGGCGGCGTGTTGACGACCGCGGACGACGAGCTCGCCGCCCGCATCCGCGCGCGCGTCGCCGACCGGCCCAGGCGCGAGTGGCCGCCCGTGCGCAAGATGTTGTTGAAGTTCGCCGAGGAGGCCGTGATCCGCAGCCCCGCCTATGCCTTGCTCGCGCGCTGGATGTTCTCGGATCGCGTGGCGGGCGGCTTCGAGAAGTTCTACCGTCGCGCGCATGACCGAGTGCGCGGCAATCCGGCCGCTTTCAGTGCTTTCCAGGCGCGTCTGGGCCTGCGCAAGCTCGCGCGTCTCGCGGTCCGGCAACAGACGCTGAACGCGCGCTGGGAGGCGATGGCGGCGCAGTTGCCGGCGCGTTTCGAGCGGCAGCAACGCGGCGATCACGGCAAGGCCGCCTTCTACAACTTCGTCGCGCGCTTCGATGGCGACATCGGCGCGTTGCGGCAGGCGGCCTTGCGTGACGGGCTCGATCTCGGCGTCGGCAGCGAAGTGATGGACGACACGGCGGCGATGCTCGGTTTCGACGATTGTCCGGGAGCGGCGCGCGCGTTCCGGCAGGCCGTGTTGTTGCCTTTGTATCCGGGGCTGTCCGAGCGGCGTTTCCGGCGCGTCGTCGCGACGCTGGGCCGCCTCGCGCAGGAAGTGAAATGAGCGCGTCCGCGAGCCCGGTCGTGTTGTTGCGTGTCGACCGCGAGGCCGGGCGGCACACGGGGCATCCGCGACATCTGCATCCTGCGCTCGACCTCAAATACATCCAGGCCGGGCTGGAGGCCGCGCTGCACGCGCCGGTACCGCTGCTCGACGGCTGGCTGGAGCGGTTTTCGGTCGACGACTTCGTGTGCCGCGTGCTGGCGCTGCGGCCGCGCTATGCGGTGATCCGCGGTGTGACCTGGTGCATCGGCGAGGCCGTAAGGGTGGCGAGCCGGCTGCGGGCGGCCGGCGTCGTCACGATCGCGATCGGGCAGCAGGTGCAGCATTTCGCGCGTGCCGGCTTTGCGGGCTGGGATGAGGCCTACGATCTGGCGATTCCGGGGGAGGCCGAAGAGGAGGCGCCGCGCCTGCTCCTCCGCTTGCTCGCCGGCGAGGAGCTGGCGCACCTGCGTAGCGGCTGGCGACAACGCGTCGCGCTCGGCAACGTCATGCTCGTGCAGGAACCGGACGCGCTACCCCCGCCGCGTGTCGAAGCGGACGAAATGCGCGATTACGCCTTCCCCTTCCCGGTGCAGCGCCGCGGGGCGGTATCGCGCTGGGGCTACGTGCTAACGGCGTGGGGTTGTCCCCGTCCATGCCGCCATTGCACGGCGATCGTGCGCAAGAGCGTCGGACGGGACCTGCGGGCGCGGACCGTCGGCGCGGTCGTCGACGAAGTGCTGGCGATGCAGGACGAAGGCGTGCAGGCGATTTCCTTCGAGGATGATTCGCTGCTGGTGCACCGCGTCCGCTTCCTGCAACTCGCGGACGAACTCGTGCGCCGCGGCGTGCGAATGCCATGGATGGCGAACGCGCGGCCCGACGAGCTCGACGACGAGCGCGTTGCGGCGGCGGCCGCGGCGGGCGCGATGCTGCTCAAGGTCGGCGTGGATAGCGGGTCGGCGCGGCTGGTCGAGCGGCTGGGCAAGACCGGCGACGGCGACGGATGGCTGCGGGCGACCGAGGAGGGTTTCGCCCGGCTCGAAGTGGCCGGCATCGGATCGGTGGCGCTGCTCATGATCGGGATGCCGGGCGAGACGGTCGCGGATGCCCAGGCGAGCCTGGCGCTCGCGCGCCGCATCCGGCCGGACTACGTGCAGGTGCAGCGCTACCAGGCTTACCCCGACGTTCCGCTATGGGGCGAGCTGCCGGAAAGCGCCCGTGCGCGCGGGGACGAATACCACTACCTGGATTCGACTACCAACTGCAGCGAGATTCCCGACCGCGAACTGGCCGCGCTGCAGCGCCGCTTCTACCGCGAGTTCTATCTTCGGCCGGGCTTCGTCGTCCGGCACGTCGCGCGGTATTGGCGGCATTACCTGTCGCCGGCGACGCTCGCACGTCTGCCGGCGACGGTCGGCTATTTGCTGCGGACGTAGGGCTTACGCGCCGCCCGAGCAGCCGCAGCCGCCTCCGCCGCCACCGCATCCGCCACCGGTCGGTGCGGGCGGCGCCGATGCTTCGGTCGCATGGAGCTGGACCGTGAAGTCGATGACGACGCCCTCGACGCTGCGCGAGACGTAGTTGATGCCGATCTGCGCGCCGTAGCGCTGGCGGATCTGACCGAGCAGCGGCAGCGGGTCGTGATCGTTGACGAAACGCATCGTTTCGCCATCTTCGAGCGACTCGAGTGCGCCGAAGATCGCGGCGTGGCGGAAGCGCTTGGCGACGCCGCGGGCGTCGAAGGGATGGACGGTGTTGTCGAAGACGGGCAATTCGCAGCTCATGGGTGTTTCCTGTCGGGTCTCTCGGATGATTGGGGTCGGGGTCGCGACAGTGGGATCCTAGGGGCGCCGGCTATCCAATTCCTTGAGCCAGGACAATTTTCGGAAATTGACGGGACCGCTGTTGTGCGACGTCGTCCGGTCAGGCGCCTTCCGCCCTATGACGTTGTGCGGATAGCATTACATTGTGTTACCGTTTGCACGCGCGCGGGATAGCGCTGAATGGGGCGGGAATGGTTTCATGCGGGCGAAGACAATTCGGATGCCGGATGATCGGGGGCGCCGTCCTGCTCGCCGCGTCGAGATGGATTCCCGCGGCCGATGACAAGCGCCCCGTGATTCTTGCGATCGATGCGGAATTCGGCGTGCCGGCGGCGACGTCGGCGCAGGCGATCCAGCGCGGCGCCGAGATCGCCGCGGCGGAGATCAATGCCGCGGGCGGCGTGCTCCCGGGGCGTTCGCTGGAGATCGCGATCCGCAACAACAACTCGATGCCGGCGCGTGCCCGCGACAACCTCACGGAATTGGCCGCGCACCCGGACGTCGTCGCGGTGATGTCCGGCAAGCACAGCCCCGTTGCGCAGCAGCTGATCCCGCTGATCCACGAACTGGGTATGCCCTATCTCGTACCGTGGGCCGCTGCGGACGACATCACCGACAATCGCCATCAGCCGAATTTCGTATTCCGTCTGTCCTTGAGAGACAGCTGGGCGATGGCTGCGCTGATTGGGCGTGCCGAGGCGCGAGGCTATCGCCGGCTCGGCCTGTTGATCCCGAACAACGGCTGGGGGCGCAGCAATCTCGCCGCGATCGAGGGGCAGCTCGCCGGGTCCAAGCGTCTAGCGCTGGTGTCGCGGCAATCGTACAACATGGGCCATCCGTACTTGCACGAGCAGTACGAGGCATTGCTGAAGGATCGTGCGGATGTCGTCATCCTCGTCGGCAACGAGCTCGAGGGCGTTGCGGTGGTCGAGGAGATTTCCGGCCACCTGCCGGCCGATCGCCTGCCCGTGCTGTCGCATTGGGGCGTCACCGGCGGAGAGTTCTTCGAGCGTACCGGCGACGCGTTGAAGAAGGTCGATTTCTCGGTCGTGCAGACCTACAGCTTCATCGACGCGAAGGGCGAACGCGTGCGGCGCATCGTGGAGCAGCTGCGTGCGCGCTGGGGTGTCGCGAGTGCGCGCGAGATCGATTCGCCGGTCGGCGTGGCCCAGGCCTACGACCTGACGCACTTGCTGGCGCTGGCCGTGCGCCAGGCCGGGAGCACCGATCGCGCCGCGGTGCGTGCGGCGCTCGAGCAGATTCCCGAGTACGCCGGGCTGATCCGCCATTACCGTCGGCCGTTCACGCCGGCGCGCCACGACGCGCTCGATGCGTCGCAGGTCTTCGTCGCTCGCTATGCACCCGACGGAGCGATCGTGCGCGTCGCCAAATGACCGGTCGCCCGGCGCATGCCTGACGCTCACCCCTTCTTCCGTTGGCGCCTCGGCCTGCGGGGCCGTTACACCCTTTACAGCGCCGCGCTCACGACGCTCGTGGTGCTGGCGCTGACGGCGCTCTCCTACCTCAATGCGCGCGAGCTCGTGCGCGCCGCGACCGAGAAGCAGTTGCAGCAGACGGCGGCACAACTTGCCGACCATATCGGCCGCAGCATCATGATCGGCGCCCGCGAAGTCGTCACGCTGGCCGACCAGCCGCTCTTCGCGAATGCGATGCTCGACTCCGAGGGGCGCAACACCTACCTCGGACCCTTCCTCGCGCGCCACGAGCTGCCGGTGAAGATGGAATACAACCTCGTGCTCGTCGATTACCGCGGCGAGCCGCTCGTCTCCCGGCGGGCCCTGACGAGCTACGCCAATGAGGATTGGCTGGTCTCGGCGGTCGAGCAGGGCGAAACCCACACCGCCCTCGTACAGCACGACGGGGACGCCTGGCTGCGCATCGCCGTGCCCATCCTCTATCGGCTGACCGGCACGCACGAAGGGGCGCTCGTCTTCGAAACGAACCTCACGCAGTGGCTGGACGAACCGACCTCGCCGTTCGCCGAACTCGGCGGCGGGCTGGCCCGCGTGGAATTGCTGGCGGGCGAGGTGCCGATCGTCAGCCGGATCCGCAACGCGCCGCCCGAGCAGGTCGCGATGTCGGCGCCGATCGCAACCGAACTGCCGCTGCATCCGGGGCTCTCGGTCAGGGTCGCGATGGATGAAGCGGCGTTCGAGGCGCCGCTCGAAGCCTTGCTCGGCAAGCACTTGTGGTGGGGGATGCTGGCGGTCGTGCTCGTCGCCGCGGCAAGTGCAATCGTGGCGCGGGCGCAGACCCACCGCATCGAGGATCTCGCCGACGATGCCCGCGCGATCGCGCAGAACGGCGAGAGGCGGCATGCGCTGACGGCGGGGCGCTTCGGCAACGACGAAATCGGTGACCTCGCGAACAGCCTGATGACGCTGCTGGGCGAATTGAAATCGCATGAAGGCGAGCTCGAGGCGTTGGTCGAGCAGCGCACGGCGGAGCTGGCCGCACGCGAAGCGGACCTCAACCACGCACAGTCGATTGCCCGCGTCGGAAGCTGGGTGTTCCATCCCGATGTCGGCCAGTTCGAGCTTTCGGCGCAAGCGCGCAGCATCTGCGGGGTGCCCGACGGGCAGATGCTGCGCTTCGAAGACCTTCTACGGATGGTCCATCCGGAAGACCGCGAGCTGATGACCCAGGCCTGGCGCGCGGGCCTGGAAGGCAGCCACTACAATCACGAGCACCGCTTGCTTGTCGGAGGGGAGACGCGCTGGGTGCACGCGCAGGCGGAATCCAACTTCGACGCCGGAGGCCGCCTCGTGCGCAGCGTCGGCACGCTGCAGGACGTGACCCTGCGCCGTCAGACCGAAGCGCGCATGCGCGAGGCGCTGGCGGTGTTCGAGGCCTCCTCGCAGGGCATCATGACCACCGACGCACGCGGGGTCATCGTGTCCGTTAATCCGGCGTTCTGCCGCATCACCGGCTACACCGTGGGCGAAGTGGTCGGACGCACGCCGTCGGTCTTGCGTTCCGGTCGCCACGACCAGGCCTTCTACCACGCGATGTGGTCGCGCCTGCTCGACGACGGCCAGTGGGAGGGCGAAGTCTGGAACCGGCGCCGGTCGGGCGAGGTGTACCCCGAATGGCTGACGATTTCGGCGGTGCGCGATGTCGCCGGCCGCGTCGTCGAATTCGTTGCGCTCTTCAGCGACATCTCCGAGCGCAAGGAGCACGAGGAGGTGATCTGGCGGCAGGCGAACTTCGATGCGTTGACCGGGCTCGCGAACCGCAGCCTGCTGCATGACAGGATGGAACTCGCGCTGCTGCAGCAGCGGCGCGCCGGTCAGAAGATGGGCCTGCTCTTCCTCGACCTCGACGGCTTCAAGTGGGTCAACGACACGCTCGGCCACAACGTCGGCGACGAACTGCTGATCGAGGTCGCCCAGCGCCTGAAGGGCTGCGTGCGCGAGCACGACACCGTCGCTCGCCTGGGGGGCGACGAGTTCACGATCGTCGTCACCGGCCTGCACGATGCCGACGTGCTGCGCTCGATCGGCGAGAAGATCCTCGACGTGCTGCGCGAGCCCTTCACGCTCGGCGGCGGTTCGCATCACATCTCGTGCAGCGTCGGCATCACGGTGTTCCCCGACGACGGCGGGGACGTCCAGATCCTGCTGCGCAACGCCGACATCGCGATGTACAAGTCGAAGCAGGCGGGCAAGAACCGCTTGCACTTCTACGCACCGCAGATGCAGGCCGACGTCGCTGCCCATCTGGAGATGCAGGCCGAGCTGCGCAAGGCGATCGCCGCCGAAGCCTTCGTGCTCGAATACCAGCCGATCATCGATGCCGGCAGCGGCGAGCTTGCCGGTGCCGAGGCCTTGATCCGCTGGGAGCATACGGAACGCGGACGCATTCCTCCGGCTCAGTTCATCCCGGTCGCCGAGGAGTGCGGGCTGATCGTCGCAATCGGCGAATGGGCGCTGCGGGCGGCAGCGCGGCAATGGCGGAGCTGGTACGACGCGGGCGCCCGGGACTTGCGCCTCGCGGTCAACGTCTCGGGCATGCAATTCCGCGACGCGAGCCTGCCGCCGCTGGTCGCGGAGGTCATCCGCGAGTGGGGCATCGTGCGCGGAGCCTTGGTGCTGGAAATCTGCGAATCGGTGCTGATGGATGGCAGCGTCCAGGCGCAGGCGCGGATGCGCGAGATCAAGGAGCAGGGGATCGGCTACGCGCTGGACGACTTCGGCACCGGCTTCTCGTCACTGTCCTATCTCAAGCGTTTTCCGGTGGACGTGGTCAAGATCGACCGCAGCTTCGTCAGCGGCTGCCCGGACGACCGCAACGACGCGCACTTGGTCGAGGCGATCATCAACATGACCCACAGTCTCGGTCTGAAGGTCGTTGCCGAGGGGGTCGAGACCGAGGCGCAGAGGGCGTTCCTGCGCGCGCTCGGCTGCGACCAGCTGCAGGGCTACCTCATCGGGAGGCCGATGTCGGCCGAGGCCTTCCTGCGGCTGATCGAAGCGCGTGCCGCGAGGGCGGCAAGCGTCAGCCCGGATACTCGAAGCGAACCCGCTTGACGTTGCACAGCAATTCGTACGAGATCGTGCCCGCGGCCTCGGCGATGCGGTTCACGGGGATGTTGTTGCCCCACAGTTCGACGCGGCTGCCGATGCCCGCCTGCGGCAGGTCGGTGAGGTCGACGGTGAGCATGTCCATCGACACGCGGCCGATAAGCCGCGTGCGGATGCCGTCGACGGCGACCGGGGTGCCGTTCGGCACGGTGCGCGGATAGCCGTCGGCGTAACCCATCGCGACGAGTCCGACGCGTGTCGGACGGTCGGCGCTGAAGCGTGCGCCATAGCCGAGCGGAGCGCCTTGCGGGATCTCGCGCACGGCAATGATGCTGCTTTCGAGCGTCATCACTGGCCGCAGCGGGTTGGGTGCGCCGGGCATCGGGTCGGCGCCGTAGAGCAGGATGCCGGGGCGCGCCCAGTCGCGATGCGCCGCGGGCCAGCCGAGGATCGCGCCGGAGTTGGCGAGACTGCGCGGACCGGGAATCTCGCGCGTTGCAGCGTCGAAGGCGACGATCTGCTCGGTGGTCGAGATCACGTCCGGCTCGTCGGCACGCGCGAAGTGGGTCATCAGCGTGATGTTGCCGACCTTGCCGCAGTCCTTCAGGCGTTGCCACGCGGGAAGCATCTCGTGCGGCAGGAAGCCCGCGCGGTTCATCCCGCTGTTCATCTTCAGCCACACCTCGATCGGCAGCGCCGGGTGAGCATGGTCGATCATGCGGATCTGCTCGGCGTGATGCACGACGATCCACAGGTCGTGGCGGACGACCTCGTCGAGCTCTTCGCCCGAGAAGACGCCTTCGAGGAGCAGGATCGGCTGGTCGATGCCGGCCGCGCGCAGTTCGAGCGCTTCCTCGAGGAAGGCGACGGCGAAGCCGTCCGCCTCGGGCGCGAGCGCCCGGGCACAGGGAATGGCGCCGTGGCCATAGGCATTTGCCTTGACAACGGCAAGGGCCCGGCCGCCGTGTCGGCTGCGGGCGAGGAGGTAGTTGTGACGCAGGGCGTCGAGGTCGATCAGGGCGCGGGCGGGTCTCATGCGGCAGGAGAGAGGTTAAGGCCTTGTGAGCGGGAAGCTGCTACTTTGCCATAACGCGCGAGCCCCAGGTCTTGATGACGAATCGCTGGCTGGTGTCCGGTGACGAGGTCGGCCATCAGCTGGCCGGAGCCGCAGGCCATGGTCCAGCCGAGGGTGCCGTGGCCGGTGCTGACGAAGAGGTCGGGGTAGGCGGTTGCGCCAACCACCGGGGTGCCGTCCGGCGTCATCGGGCGCAGGCCGGTCCAGAATTCCGCCTTCGGCACGTCGCCGCCGCCCGGGAAGAGGTCGCTGACGACCATCTCCAGCGTTTCGCGGCGGCGCGGGTTGAGCGCCAGGTCGAACCCGCCGAGCTCGGCCATGCCGCCGACGCGGATGCGGTCCGCGAAGCGCGTGATCGCGATCTTGTAAGTTTCGTCGAGCACGGTCGATACCGGGGCGGCCGCGGCGTCGATGAGCGGCACGGTCAGCGAGTAGCCCTTCAGCGGATACACGGGCAGGTCGAGGCCGAGCGGCGCGAGCATCTGGCGCGAGTAGCTGCCGAGCGCGAGCACATAGCGGTCGGCGGCGAGCACTTCGTTGCCGACCTGCACGCCGATCACGTCGCCGCCGCCGACCATCACTTCGCGGATGTCCTGGCCGTAGCGGAACTCGACGCCCAGTTCGCGCGCCTTCTCGGCGAGGCGCGTCGTGAAGAGATGGCAGTCGCCGGTCTCGTCGTTGGGGAGGCGCAAGCCGCCCGCCAGCTTGTGGCTGACGCGGGCGAGCGCCGGTTCGACGCGTCCGAGTTGGTCGCGGTCGAGCAGCTCGTAGGGCACGCCGCATTCTTCCAGGACCTGGATGTCGCGCGCGGCGGCGTCGACCTGGGCCTGGCTGCGAAAGAGCTGGAGCGTGCCGAGGGTGCGTTCCTCGTACTGGATGCCGGTATCGGCGCGCAGCGCGCGCAGGCAGTCACGGCTGTACTCGGACAGCCGCATCATGCGTTCCTTGTTCACCGCATAGCGGTCGGCGGTGCAGTTGCGCAGCATCTGCGCCATCCAGCGCAGCTGGAAGAGGCTGCCGTCGGGGCGGATCGACAGCGGCGAGTGGCGCTGGAAGAGCCACTTCATCGCTTTCAGCGGAATGCCGGGCGCGGCCCACGGAGTCGAGTAGCCGGGCGACACCTGGCCGGCGTTGGCGTAGCTGGTCTCGAGTGCCGAGCCGGGCTGGCGGTCGATGACGGTGACCTTCGCGCCGCGCCGGGCAAGGTACCAGGCGGTGGTGGTGCCGACGACGCCGCTGCCGAGGACGAGAACGCGCATGACTGACTCCGATGATCCGATCTATTGAATATCGCCAGTTTAGGCACTATAAAGCAGTGATTTTCACTAAAATAAAACCGTTAATTGGTGAAAAAAATGATTCGCCGGGGCAATTCCCGGCTGGAGGAGTGAAATGCGCGAACTGGACCGGATTGACCGGCGAATCCTCGATCTGCTGCAGAAAGACGGCCGCCTTTCGATGACCGACCTGGCGCACAAGGTGGGGCTATCAGCCACGCCCTGCACCGAGCGCGTGAAGCGCCTCGAACGCGACGGCGTGATCACCGGCTACCATGCGCGCGTCAGTCCTCAGGCGCTCGGCAAGAACCTGCTCGTCTTCGTCGAGATCAAGCTGTCGGCGAAGTCCGGCGAAGTCTTCGACCGCGTGAAGAAGGAGCTGCTCTTCGTGCCCGAGGTGATGGAGTGCCACCTCGTGTCGGGCGACTTCGATTACCTCGTGAAGGCGCGCATCACCGAGATGGGCGAGTACCGGCGTCTGCTCGGCAACATCCTGCTCAAGCTGCCGTCGGCGGTCGAGTCGCGCAGCTACGTGGTGATGGAGGAGATCAAGGAGACGCTCTACATCCCGGCCGAGTGATGCGGCCAGCACAGAGTCGTTTTCAGATCATGCCCGGGATCTCGGGGCGGAAGAGGGTGTCGGGGAGCGGCAGGTCGAATTCGACGTCTTCGATGTAGGAGCGGCCGATGTAGCGTCCGCCTGCGAAGTGATGCTCGACGGCGGCATAGCGTCGTCCGTCAACGTTGCGGAAATCCTCGTAGATCGTGCCGAAGACCATCTCGCTGCCGTTCTCGGCGGCCAGGATGCCGCGCGAGCGCCGGATCAGGCCCGACTCCGGGTCGACTTCGACGACGAGTTTCAGGCCGCCCGACAGGGGGAGCTCGATGAAATGCAGGCGGCCTTCGCCGATCGCGTGCTCGCCGCCGTCGCGCAAGGTCTCCCGTGCTGCAAGCAGGTTCCACGGCAGGGCCACGCGTGCCGCCTGCAGCAACAGGGCGCCGCGAAAAATCTCGCTCATCGGCTTGTTGCGCTGCCAGGCCCGCGCGCCGTCCACGATGCGGACCTCGGTGCCTTCCGGGTAACGGATCTCGATGCGGAAGCGTTCGGGACCCCGGTAGGCGCGGATCAGCGTCCCTTCTCCCTGCATCTGCGAGATCGTGCGGCCGCGCTGCATGATGCTCGCCGGCGGCGTGACGTTGCCGTAGGCCTGCTCGATGCGCGCGAGCAGGGGAGCGAGATCCTCCGCGGCGGCCGTGCTTGCCCAGTGCAGCACGGTCGTCAGGGCAAGCAAGACGCCCAGCAGTTGCCTCAGGGGGAACGCCGGGCGCATGGGTTCATTCCTTCTTCCAGCGGTCGTGGCCGATGAATTCCTGCCAGCTCAGGTAACCGTCGTGGTTAGTGTCGAGCCGGTCGAAATTCTCCGCGACATAGGTCAGGCGCCCCTCCACCTCGGCTTTCGATAGCCGCCCGTCCTTGTCCGCATCGGCGCCGTCGAAACGGGCGACCGCCTTCTCCCGCGCTGCGCGCCCCAGATCACCGACGTGATCCTGCCGTTCGAGCGAAGGGATCAGCGTCTGGGCAGTGGCGCTGCAGGCGGCGCCGAGCAGCAGCGCGCAGAGGGTGGCGGTCGCGACGCGCTGGCAGGGGATGGGGAGGCGGAGGTGCGAAATCTTCATCGGGTTCGAAGCGGTTGGCGGTGCCGGTGGGAAAGGAAATGTTCCGCCAATTCGTGCGCACAGGCAATCAAAAAAACAGTAGTCCGGAAAGGGTTGTTCATGCTGCAGCGCCAGATGTTCCACTGTGGAACAGCCTGTATCGGCACAAAAGTGTCGAGGTGTTTCAAAGCGGATCAATGAAGCAAGGAAATTCGAAGACAAAAGCGCCCAAAACCCGTGGAAAAGCCGCTAAACCGTGCTTTACGTGCGATTGGCCCGGAGTTTGCAATGACCGCCCCAAGCCCCGCCGGCAGGCGTGGCTGCGCGCACGTATCGCCGCCTTCCGAGGCATGCGACGCAGGCGATCGAGACAGAAATAGGCATCAAACCAAAGGCCAAGGAGGCAAAACAAGATGAAATCTCGTGCGAAAACCGGGGTGTTCCAGCGGACGGTACTCGCCAGCGCGCTGTGCGTGCTCGGCCTGGGTCAAGCCCATGCGGTGAGCTTCACCCAAGGCGATTCGACGATCGACATCAACGGCACGATCAACGGTTTCTATTCGAACCGCACGTCGGAAAGTGGTGGCGTGAAGACCACGAATTCCGCACTGACCAACGGGCTGCTGCCGGGCTGGATCAACTTCGTGTTCACGACCAAGGCCGAAGGTCTGGACATCAAGGCGCACGTCGGCTTCGCGCCCGGCATCAACGACAAGTCGGACGTCGTCGGCCTGCCGACCAACCCGGGTTGCGGCGGCGCGACCGGCTGCGACAGCCCGTTCTCGCAGATCGACACGCGTAACCTGTACTTCCAGTTCGGTTCGAGCGACTGGGGCACGATCAAGCTCGGCCGCGACATCGGTCTCTTCGGCCAGAAGATCATCCTGTCCGACATGACCCTGCTCGGCCTGGGCGGCAACAGCTACGCCGCGACGCCGTTCAACACCACCTTCGGCATGATCGGCCACGGCTACATGTACACCGGCTTCCAGCCGCAGATCACCTACACGACCCCGACGATGGGCGGCTTGTCGGCTGCGATCGGCGTCTTCGATCCGAACCGCTTCGCCGGCGACGAGACGAAGGATCCCGGCGTGCAGGGCATGGTCAATTACGACTGGAAGGGCGGCAACATGAGCGCCTCGCTGTGGGGCGGTTTCGTGCATCAGACGACCAGCGGCTCCGGCAGCTTCGACGCCAATGGCTACGAGCTCGGCGCCAAGTTCGGCATCGGCGACTTTGAGGCGGTGGCCTACGGCTTCGACGCGAAGGGTCTCGGCCTGTCGACGGTCGGCGCGCTGTACTTCTCGCCGTTCGAGAAGACCAAGGGCAAGGGCTACTTCGTCCAGGGCACCTACAAGTTCGGCAAGACCAAGGTCGGCATCAACTACGGCCAGAACCGCGACACCGACGGCCTGCTGACGGACGACAACAAGTTCAAGTCGATGACCGTGGGCGTGTATCACTCGCTCAACAAGTACATCACGCTGGTCGGCGAGTTCAACCGCGAGCGTGGCACGGGTAGCGACGTCTTCCCGGGCGACCTGAAGACCCGCACCATTTCCCTGGGCGGCATCATCTTCTTCTAAGCCAGAAGCGTTAACGCAGCAACCCGAGGACGGGCTCAGAGTTTGAGCTCGTCCTCGATTAGTTTTTGATAGACGAAAGCGGTCAGCGCGACTTGGTCCCCTGGAGCATGGTCGACGAACTGGACGCCGTGCGTGAAGCGCGAGCGGCCGTCGACGGGCGCATTGTCGAGCTGGATGCCGCGGACGATGCCCTTCAGCGTCAGGAGTTGTTCGATGCCGCTGATCGGCGCCTTGAACTTCACGACGATTTCGTCGCTTTTCTGGCCGAGCTGATTTTCGGCCAGCAGCGAACAGCCGCCGGTGCTGAGGTCTGACAGGATCGCGGCCGCCGAAGGCGAATTGCGGCTCTGCACCGCTGCGATCACGCGAACCTTCACGCGCGCGTCGCGCCGGACCATCACCGCTTCCACTTCCGCCGGGTAGGACAGGTGCAGGTGCGGATAGGGGACGTTCGTGACCTTGATGATGGTCGCCGGGAATGCATACGCGTTCTTGCCCGAGAACATCCGTGCGATGAAGCTTTGTCCTTCACGCATCATCAGGAACTTGCCGTCCCGCATCGGTGCGGTGACGATGATGCTCTTTCCCTTCAGATAGCCGATCAGCGAGACCGCGAGGCGCATGTTGCCGCCGTCGAACTGCGCCTGCAGCTGGATCGTGTCTCCGACCGCGAGGCGGGTTTCGTCGAGCAGCTTGCGTTCGGTGCGCTGCTCGCTCGCCGCGGGCTGGGGGGCAGGCGCAGGAGGCGGACTGGCGGGCGCGGGCTGCCGCGGGGGCGCTGCGGCTTCGCGATAGAGTCCGCGCGCGAGCAGCGTCCGGATCTGCTGTTCCGATTCGAACTCTCCACCCTTGTCGAGCACCAGCTTGCCGTCGCGATCGTAAACGGCCCACGGCACGGGTTGTTCGACATACAGATCCAGCGGGTCAACGGGCGCGAAATACATCGGCGGCAGGGGTTTTGGTGAGTCGCAATGGGAGGCGATGGTAACGCGTGTGCATGTTCCGGACAATGCCATATTGATGGGGCGTCGGATTGCTGGAGCGTCGCCTTCCGGGCGGTTTTTCCGCCTGTCGTCGGCGGCGCCAAACTCCGCGGCGGGCGCCGTGTCTACGTGGTCACATTCCGGTAATATTGCGCACCTTCCGTGGGGATGCGGGTGCATGTCCGGAAGGGTGCCTGCGGAGTTGTGATGCGTGTCAGAAGATTGTTCAAGCCGCTGGCGATCCTCGCCGGCTGTCTGCTCTATGCCGTGCCGGACTGGCTCACGGACGAATTCGGTTCGGTGACGATCGACCAGGTGCTCTACCACCTGCGTTTCGGAACGGAAGGCCTTCTGACCACCGATCCCGAGCTCGTGCGCCGGGCGCTGTGGCGTGGTCTGGCCTTGCCGCTCGCCCTCGCGCTGGTGCTGTGGGGGCTCGACGAGTGGGTCAATCACCTGCGGGCCCATCCCGAAAAATGGCCGGTGCCCTGGCTGCGCGCGGCGATGACGTCGCTACGCAACGGGCTGACACGAGTCGGGCGCTGGGGCATGCGCGTCTTCACGCACGGCGCGCCGCGGGCGATCCCGCTGATCGTTCTCGGTGCGGGCGTCGCCTACTTCATCGACAGCTTCTCGCTCGCGAGCTACGTGCGCGCCTACTTCGGCGAGGATTACTTTTCCGGTTCGTACGTCGATCCGCGGCGCGTCGCGCTCGTGAAGGGCAAGGAGCAGCCGAAGAACCTGATCCTGATCTACGTCGAGAGCCTCGAGAACACCTATTCCGATCCGGCGCTGTTCGGGCACGATCTATTGCACCGCCTGACGGCCCTGAAGGCGAAGGGGCGTGCGATTTCCTTCGATAACTATCACCAGATGATGGGCGCGCACTTCACGATCGCCGGCATCGTCGGCACGCAATGCGGTCTGCCGTTGAAGTCGGTCGCGCTCTTCGGCGGCAACGCGCAGGGCGAGCAGGTCGAAAGCTTTCTGCCGCGGGCGCGCTGCCTCGGCGACATCCTCGCGGGCGAGGGCTATACGAACATCTTCCTGAACGGGTCGAGCCTCGCCTTCGCCGGCGTCGGCAAGTTCTTCCACGACCATCACTACAGCAAGGTGATGGGCCGCGAGGAATGGATCCGCGCGGGCGAGCGTCCGGAGCTGATGAGCGGCTGGGGCCTGCACGACGACGACCTCTTCCGTCGCGCACGGAGCGAACTCGACACGCTGATGAAGTCGCGCAAGCCCTTCAACCTCACGATACTCACGATCGACACGCACCATCCCTACGGCCATCTGTCGCAGCTGTGCGAGCGCCAAGGCTATAGCGACTTCGAAGGCATCGTGGAGTGCACGGCCGGGCAGGTCGCGGACTTCATCGACTACGTGGCCTCGCGCGGCTGGCTCGACCGGACCGCGATCGTCGTGCAGGGCGACCATCTGGCGATGGGCAACACCTCCTACGACAAGTTGATCACCAATCCGAACCGGCGCGTGTTCAACCTGCTGGTCGGCGGGGACAAGCACCTCGTGAAGAACACCGAAGACGTCACGCACTTCGACATGCTGCCGACGATTCTCGACCTGATCGGCCTGAATGTGCAGGGCGATCGCGCCGGTCTCGGTTACTCGGGGATCGGCCCGGTGACGGCGGCCCGTCCGGCCGACCGCATCGCGAAGATGACGCAGCAGTTGGGCAACTATAGCGCGGCGTATCGCGCGCTGTGGGAGTCGTCGCCGATTCCCGACGGTGACCTGCACGGCGGCGAGACGACGGCCGTGGCGCCGCCACAGCAGCCGCCGGCGCGCGTGCTGCCGCCGCCCGTGGCGGTCCGCCCCGACGCGCCGCGCACCCAGTAAGTCCTGCCGATGTCATTCGCCGTCGGGCGTTTGATCCATGTCAATTTCGTTTTGATTTGTCATTTTGATGAGGGTCTAGAGGCCCTAGAATAGGGCTTCCTGGCCGCTTTGACGTACGCCGAAGGGAATAAGCGGACGGCCGACGGAGAGCGTATCGCCGACAGTCCGATTCTCATCAAGACAGACAATGTTCCTCTCGTCCGTGAAGGCAAGAATGCTGGCGTTGCTCGCGGTGGCGGTGACCGCCAGCGTGGTGATTGCTGTCGGCTCGACCAGCGCGCCGAAGCAGATGACCGAGCGCTTCCGGCTTGCCGGCGTGGGAGCCTGAGCCATGTTCACGATCGATTGGACGCCGGATCTGGAGGTCGGGGTCGCGGAGATCGACGAGGACCACCGCGTCATGGTCGCGATGCTCAATCGTATAATGAAGGCAGGCGGCCGCCACGAGACGACGCAGGCGGTTCTGGAGGAACTCGGGCGTTACACGCTGCACCACTTCGAGCGGGAAGAGCGCTTGATGGTGGAGTGCCGCTACGAGTTCGCCGACTTGCACCGGCGCGAGCATCGCGCCTTGTACGACGAGATCCGGCACCAGATCGACGATCTGATCGCCCGCGAGCGCAGGCTTTCGGAGCTTGCGAAGTTCATGCAGCGTTGGCTGCTGAGACACATCGTTGCCGAGGATCGGCTGTTGGCGCTGGCCATTCGGCGTCATCGCGAGACGCAGGTAACGGCCGAGTCCGAGGATTGAGGGCGCGTCCTGGCCGGCTTGCCTATACTGGGGCAGGCTCCGGTCTGCGGGAGGTTCATCGTGCGCAGCGCGCTTTTGCTGGCAGGACAGTTCGTCATCCTGAGCTTGGCGGGCCCCTGCCTCGCGCAGGACGTCGATTGCCGCGCTTGCCACGGTCCCGAGCCCCGGCCCGAGGGGGCGGCGGATTTTTCAGCGTATTACATCGAAGGCGCACGTCACCATCCGGTCGGCGTCCCCGTGCCGGCAGGTGGCGGATACGTCTTGCCGCAGCGCGCAGCCGACGGCACGGCCTTCTTCGACAGCAATGGCGACGGGCTGCTCGACATCGACGAGTTGCGCCTGTCGTCGAGCGGTACGGTGGAGTGCCTGAGCTGCCATCGCGAGCACGAGGGGGCGCAGGAAGTCGCGGGGCCTGCGGCCTATCTGCGGCGGGACAATCGCGACAGCGCGCTGTGCCGCGTGTGCCACCACCTTTGATGCGTCTTAGAGGTCCGCTGAACGGTTGATTTCGACGGTGACGTGCACGAGCTCGGCATGCTCCGCGAGCGCGCCGCGCACCGTTGCCGGCGTGATCACCGGATCGTCGCTGACAAGGCCGATGATCACCGAGAAGCTGTTGCGGCCGACGCGCCACACGTGCAGGTCGATGACCTGCGGCGGCGCCTGCCAGGCCGGATGGCCCCCGAGCGTTGCGCGGATCTCGGCGACGATCGGGTGATCCATCTCGTGGTCGAGCAGCACTTTGCCGGTGTCGCGGATCAGGCCCTGGGACCAGCGTGCGACGAGCACCGCACCGACGAGGCCCATCACGGGGTCCAGCCAGTTCCAGCCGAAGAGCATGCCGCCCAGCAGGGCGACGATCGCGAGCACCGATGTGGCCGCATCGACGACTACATGAAGATAGGCAGCGCGCAGGTTCAGGTCGTGGTGGTGCGCGTCCTCGTGGGAGTGGTGATGGTGCGTGTGATGGGCGTGGCCGTGGTGATCATGGTCGTGATGGTGCCCATGGTCGTGTCCATGCTGGCCAGCGCGGGCGAGGATCAGCGCGCAGACGAGGTTGACGATCAGGCCGACCACGGCGACGACGATGGCCTCGGTAAAGCGGATCGGCTGCGGTGCAAGCAGCCGTTCGACCGAGCCCACCACCATCGCGAGCGCGACGCCGATCAGGAAGATCGCGCTCGCGAAGCCCGCGAGGATTTCGATCTTCCAGGTGCCGAAGGCGAAGCGCGGGTCGCTCGCATAGCGCCGCGCGGCGGCGTAGGCGAGGGCCGACAGGCCGATCGCGAGCGCGTGCGAGCTCATGTGCCAGCCGTCGGCGAGCAGCGCCATCGAGTTGTACCACCAGCCGGCGAGGATCTCGACGACCATCGTCACGGCGGTGATCGCCATCACCAGGCGCGTGCCTTTTTCAGCCGCGAGGTTGCCGGTGTCGAAAACGTGCGGTTGCTGAAAATTGTTCGGGGTCGCGCTCATCGTCGTGTTCACGGCAGGCCTTACAGGTAGCGAGTGATCTGTTTCAGATCGCGGATCGCTTCGGCCGGGTCCTTGCGTCCTTCGGCCGCGGCGTGGTCGAGGCAGTGGTCGATGTGGTCGTGCACGAGCGTCTTCTTGGCGCTCGCGACCGCGCTTTCGACGGCCTGCAACTGTTGTGCGATCTCGATGCACGGGCGACCCGCCTCGAGCATCGTGATGATGCTGCGCAGGTGCCCTTCGGCCCGTTTCAGGCGCTTGATGATGTCCGGGTGGGAAGTGTGCTCGCTCATGGCGATTATCCTATCCTGGGGGAGGGGATACGGCAAGCGAAACGCGGATGCTCAAGGGACTGCCACGACGCGTGGCGTCATGGCGTCGGGGCGCAATGCACGGCGAGCCACACGGTTGCGGGGCCGGTCGATTCGACGCGGTGACGGCAATGGGCGGGGATCGTGATCCAGTCGCCGGCGCGCATCTTATGTTGCCGTCCGTCGTCGAAGGCGAGCACGGCCTCGCCCTGCACGACCATCACCCATTCGGCCTGCGGCTGGTCGTACCAGAAGCCTTCGGGGCTCGCGTGGCCGTGCGAGACGATGCGCTCGATGCGCGCACCGGGCAGGTCGAGCAAGGTCTCGAAGACTTCCTCGGGGGCGGGGACGGCCAGTGGGCGAAGGAGGTTTCCGTGATCGGGCATGGCGGGTTCCGGCGGCGAAGGCGGTACAAGGATAGACGGCATCGGTCGGATCGGCGAGGTGGTGGGGGAAAGCGCCGATTGGGTGGGGCATATCGCCCGGCCGGCGGGGCGAAACGGGCGAGCCTCCGGCCGTCGCGTGTCTGAGTGGATTGCGAATCCCTTGGGAACCGGGCGATTCGGCGCTGCGAGACCGGCGCCGGCGTTTCTGGCATGCGCCATGCATTGATTCAGTCAAGTGGGAATAAATCCCACGAAACATGCTGCCCACCGGTTCGTCCGCGCGGCGACATGTCCTCAATCCGACTGGAGAGAAATCATGACGACCACAACTGACAGGATTCGCCTCGAACTTTTCGCCGTTGCCCTCGCGGCGTGCGTGGGGGCCGGCAACGCGCTCGCCGACTGGGGGGGCGACGATCTGAACGTGTCCGGCGTGAAGCTGCGCGGCGACGGGACCGTCGACGACACGCAGCCCGGCGCGGGCGTGGGAGGGGTGAAGGTGCGCGGCGACGGTACGGTCGACGATGGCGTGCGGCACGGAGGCCTCACGAAGATGGAGCGTCAGGGGCGCCGCGAGCGCGGCGAGCGGGTCGAAAAGGCTGAACGCCTGCAGAAGCCTGAGCGCCCGGAAAAGGCCGAACGCCTACAGCGCCTCGAGCGCCCCGAAAAGCTTGAGCGCATCCAGCGGCCCGAGCGCGTCGAGCGTCCGGAACGCGAGGACCGCGGCGGCTGAGTGCAGGCAAGGCGGTGGCCGGAAAGGCGCGGCCGCCGCGCGGCTCAGGCGGCGTTCTTCTTCAGGTCGACGAGCGGCACGATGCCGGGGATGTCGATGTGCGGGCGGTCGGGTTCGGCCTCGGTGAGCGGCTCGCAGGGCTTGAGCGTGGCGAGGCTGCGGCGCGCGAGGTCGTGGTAGGTGGTGGTGCCGTCGACCTTCCAGCTCATCTCCTGCGCGGTGAGCGGGCGCACGACCTTCGCCGGCATGCCCGCGACGAGCACCTGCGGCGGGATCTCCATGCCGGCCTTGACGAAGGCGCTGGCAGCGACGATGGCCGATTCGCCGATCACGGCGTTGTCCATCACGACGGCGTTCATGCCGACGAGCGCGTTGCGGCCGACGCGGCAGCCGTGCAGCACGGCGCCGTGGCCGATGTGGCCGTCCTCGCCGACGACGGTGTCCATGTTGGGGAAGCCGTGCATCACGCAGCAGTCCTGCACGTTGCTGCCGGCTTCGAGGATGATGCGGCCGAAGTCGCCGCGCAGGCTCGCGAGCGGCGCGACGTAGCAGCGCGGGCCGATGTGGACGTCGCCGATCAGCACGGCGTCGGGATGGACGTAGGCGCTCGGATGGACGACGGGGCGCAGGCCGTCGATTTCGTAGCAGGGCATGGGATCTCTCGTAGGGGCTGGGAGTGCGTCGGTGCGCAGTTCAGGCCCGAACCACCAGGTTCCGGCCGTTCTGCTTGGCGTGGTAAAGGGCGTCGTCGGCGCGCTCGACGAGCACGTGCGGCGACGGGGTGTCGGGATCGAACTGGGCGACGCCGAAGCTCGCGGTGACCGGGATCGGCTCGGCGCAACCTGTCACCGGTTCGGCGGCGATCAGCGCGCGGGCCCGTTCGGCCCACACGGCGGCGCTCGTCTTGTCGGTGCCGGGCAGGATCACGAGGAACTCCTCGCCGCCCCAGCGGCAGAAGATGTCGATCTCGCGCACGCTGCTCCGGACCTTGTCCGCGACGGCCTGCAGCACGCGGTCGCCGCAGGCGTGACCGTAGTTGTCGTTGATCGGCTTGAAGCCGTCCAGGTCGAAGAGCACGACCGACATCGGATGGCCGAAGCGCAGGCAGCGGCCGATCTCGGTCTTGAGCGTCGCATCGGCGAAGCGCCGGTTGTGGATGCCGGTCAGCGCGTCGTAGGTCGCGGCGCGCGAGAGTTCCTCGATCAGGCGCGCGCGCTCGGAAATGTCGCGCACGACGGCCGTCATCTCCATTTCGTTGCCGACACGGATCTTCGAGATCGCCACTTCGATCGGGAACTCGGTGCCGTCGGCGCGCAGCCCGCGCACCGTGGCGCGGGACTCCATCGGACGCGCATTGACGGGCGAGTCGCGGAAGCTCGCGAGGTGATCGCCATGCTGTTCGCGGAAGCGCATGGGCATGAAGCGGGTGAGCTGGGTGCCGACGACCTCTTCGCCCGTGACGCCGAAGATGTAGCGCGCGGCCTCGTTCATCAGCTTGATGGTCTGCTTTTCGTCGACGGTGATCACGCCGTCGTAGGCGCTCTCGACGACGGCCTCGAAGCGCTGGCGGACGATTTCGAGCTGATGTTCAAGCTGCTTGCGCTCGGTGATCTCGATCAGCGTCGCGATCACGCGCGTGGTTGCGCCGTCCCCGGCGAGCACCGGCGAGGCCACCAGGCGCCACCAGTGGCTCTCGCCGCCGCGCTCGACGACCAGCTCCGCCTCCTGTGCGCCCTGCACCGTCTGGCAGTGTGCGATGCAGGTGCGCAGCGACTTCTCCAGGTAGCGTGGCAGGAATTCGGTCAGCGGCCGGTCGATGCATTCGGCGACGGGACGGTGGCTGATCTGCTCGAAGCGCGAATTCGCCGTGACCAGCACCGCGCCCTTCGCGCTGTCCTTCAGGTCGAAGATCGCGAAGGCGGCGCCGATGGTTTCGAGCGAGGCGGAAAGGGTCTTGTGGTTGCCGGTGATGAACATCTGCGGTCTCGGTTTCGGCCGGGCGGCGGATTCCCGCGGGGTGGCGTACTCCGCGGGCCGCACGACCGCGACCGGGTCAGTCGATGTGGTAACGCCGCTGCACGACGCGGAAGCGGTTCGCGACGAAGGCGCTGTCGGAGTAGCTGGCGTTGGCGGCCGGGTTCATGCCGACTCCATGATAGTCGGAGAAGCCCGCTGACTGGTTAACGAAGACGCCCCCCGTCAGGTTGATCGACAGTGCGACACCCGCGCGCCACGTGGCTTCGGTCATCGCGTCGATGACGTCGGGCTTGGTCGAATAGACGCCGACGGTGAGCGCGCCATGCTCGCGCACGATGCGTTCGGACAGGGCAATCGCCGCGGCGCCGTCAGCGACCCGGACGACGAAGCTGATCGGGCCGAAGCGCTCTTCCATATAGCTCTTCTCGTCGGCGGCGTCGCAGGCGAGCAGGAGCGGGCTGCGGACCTCGGCCCGCGGGAATTCGGCGTGCTCGATCTTCGTCGAGGGGCGCACGACGCGGCCGTATTCGACGGCTTCGGCGATGCGGGTGAGCGTGTCGGGCGACTGGATCGCGCCGAGTACCGCGGTGGCGACGGCCGGGTCGGCGAGGAACTTGTCGATAGCCGCGGCGAGATCCGCGCAGACTTCGTCGTAGCTCTTGTGCCCCTGGTCGGTGTCGATGCCGCCGGCGGGGACGAGGATCGCCTGCGTCGTCGTGCACATCTGGCCCGAATACAGGCACAGCGTGAAGGCGAGATTGCGCAGCATCGCCTTGTAGTTATCGGTCGATTCGATGACGACGTTGTTCACGCCGGCGAGCTCGGCATAGACCTGCGCCTGGCGGGCGTTGTCGATCAGCCACTGGCCGAAGGTGTTGCCGCCGGTGAAGTCGATCGATTTGACGGCCGGATGGGTCGCGAGCTTCTGCGTCGCGTCGCGCTTGTCGAAGGCAGCGAGCGTGACGAGGTTCGGGTCGAGGCCCGCCTCGGCAAGCACTTCGCGTGCGATGCGCACCGTGATGGCCGCGGGCAGGATCGCGTTGCCGTGCGGTTTGACGATCACCGGGTTGCCGGTCGCGAGCGCGGCGAAGAGGCCGGGATAGGTGTTCCAGGTCGGGAAGGTGCCGCAGCCGATCACGAGCGCGACGCCGCGGCCGACGATCTCGAAGTGCTTCTGCATCTTCAGCGGCGGGTTCTTGCCCTGGGGCTTTTCCCAGACGGTCTCGGCCGGCACGGCCTTCATCGCGTCCCATGCGTAGGCGAGCGCTTCGAGGCCGCGGTCCTGCGCGTGCGGGCCGCCGGCCTGGAAGGCCATCATCCAGCCCTGGCCCGTGGTCAGCATCACCGCGTGGGCGATCTCGAAGCTTCTCTTGTTCAGGCGTTCGAGGATCTCCATGCACACGCCGGCGCGGCCCTGCGCGCCGATGCGCTGCCAAGCCGGCATCGCGGCTTGCGCCGCGGCGATCAGCGCCTCGGCATCGCACACCGGATAGCGCACGCCCAACTCGACGCCGTAGGGCGAGCGCTCGGTGGCCATCCAGCCGGTCTGGCCCGGCTGGCCGAGCTCGAACTCGCGGCCGAAGCAGGCTTCGACGGCTTTGCGGCCATCGTCCTGGGCGGTTTCGCCGTAGATCTTGGGGCTGGGCATCTCGGGGTAGGGCGTCCAATAGCCGCGGGTATGGATGGCCTGGACGGCGGCTTCGAGCGTGCCGTGATGCTTGTCGAACAGCTGCGCGGGCGTGACTGACATGGGTGTCTCCTCTGGTGGCGGGCGGATTTCTGCGAACCCGTGGGGAAGTGTTTCGACTTGAAACGGCCGTGTTGCGCCGCGGAAACCTGTCAAGCAAAAAGTAGTTGTTTTTTGATCTGGATCAAGCTTACTATTGATTGACCGGTCGGTCAAACAACGCGGCGGCTATAAAAGCGAGATGCGACCGGTCAGCCGACTGAAGGTCTAGAAACCTTCCGGGCCGAACAAACCAAGGGATTTCTGCAGAGGCGGCAGCCTGTGCAGAGGTCGCAACAGGAGGAGACGCATGAGCAGCCAGCTGGGCAGTACCGAATGGGGCATGCAGGGCGAGACGATTCGCCTGGAAGTGATCGACGGCGTCGCGACGCTGACGCTGAACCGGCCGGATCGGTTGAATTCCTTCACGACGCAGATGCACGAAGAAGTGCGTGCGGCGCTGGCCAAGGTGAAGGAGGGGCGTGCGACGGGCGTCGTGCGGGTGCTGGTGCTTACTGGCGCGGGGCGCGGTTTCTGTGCGGGACAGGATCTGGCGGACCGCGCGGTCGCGCCGGGCGCTGCGCCGGTCGATCTGGGCGAATCGGTCGAGAAGAACTACAAGCCGCTGGTGCTCGCGCTGCGCAGCCTGGAGTTGCCGGTGATCGCTGCGGTCAATGGTGTCGCAGCCGGTGCCGGCGCGAGCCTCGCGCTCGCCTGCGATCTGGTGTTCGCGGCGCGCTCGGCGAGCTTCATCCAGTCCTTCAGCAAGCTCGGCGTCGTGCCGGACACCGGCGGCAGCTGGATTCTGCCGCGTCTCGTGGGCCCGGCCCGCGCGATGGGCATGGCACTCTTGGGCGAGAAGCTCTCCGCCGAACAGGCCGAGGCCTGGGGGTTGATCTGGAAGTGCGTCGATGACGAGGCGCTGATGCCGACGGTGCAGCAGGTCGCCGCCGGTCTCGCGAAAGGGCCGACCTTCGGTTACGCGAAGACCAAGCAGGCGCTGTGGGCGAGCTCGACGAACGACTTCGAGACCCAGCTCAATCTCGAGCGCGACTTGATGACGGTGTGCGGCCAGTCGAACGACTACCGCGAAGGGGTCGCCGCCTTCATCGAAAAGCGCACGCCTCGGTTCAAGGGGGACTGAGATGGCGGCTCTCGGTAAAGACGTGAAGGTGTTGGTCGTCGGTGCCGGCGCGATGGGCAGCGGCATTGCCCAAGTCGCGGCGCGCGCGGGCCACACCGTGTATCTCTACGACGGTCGCACGGAAGCGATCGCGGCCGGCTGCGCGGCAATCGAGAAGGATCTGAAATTCCTCGTGTCGAAGGGCAAGCTCGACGAGGCCGAGGCGGAGGCGACGCTGGCGCGTGTGGTGCCGGTCGCGATACTGGCGGGCGCGGAAGACGCGGGCCTCGCGATCGAGGCGATCGTCGAGAACCTCGACGTGAAGCGCAAGCTCTTTGCCGAACTCGAAGGCCTGCTCGGCACGGAGGCGATTCTCGCGACCAATACCTCCGCGCTGTCGATCAATGCGATGGCGGCCGGGCTCGCGCGTCCCGGTCGCGTCGTCGGGATGCACTTCTTCAACCCGGCGCCGCGCATGGCGCTGGTCGAAATCGTGTCAGGGCTCAACACCGAGCGCGAGGTCGCCGACAGCCTGTACGCGACCGCGCGCGAGTGGGGCAAGATGCCGGTGCATGCGGCGTCGACGCCCGGCTTCATCGTCAATCGCGTCGCGCGTCCCTATTACGCCGAGGCGTTGCGCGTGCTCGCCGAGCACGAGGCGGAGCCCGCGACGCTGGACGCGATCCTGCGCGAAGGCTGCGGCTTCGCGATGGGCCCGTTCGAACTGATCGATTTGATCGGTCACGATATCAATTTCGCGGTCACGAAGTCGGTCTTCGAAGCCTACTTCTGCGACCGCCGTTACGCGCCGAGCCAGTTCCAGCAGGAACTCGTCGCCGCCGGGCGCCTCGGGCGCAAGACCGGGCGCGGCATCTATGAATACGGCGAGCTCGCCGCGAAGCCGGTGCCGCAGGACGAGCCGCCGCAGGACGGCGAATCGCGCATCACGGTGGTCGGGGACATCGGCGCCGCGGCGCCCTTGCTTGCGCGGCTGGAGGCCGCCGGCATCGAGGTGCGTCGCGAATCCGGCATGCATGGACGCCGCGGCTGGATGCAGATCGGTGCCGCGCGCGTCGCGCTGACCGATGGCCGCACCGCCACCTTCCGTGCGGTCGAGGAGCATTGCCCGAACCTCGTCCTCTTCGACCTCTGCCTGGATTATTCGACGAGCAGCCGCATCGGGCTCACGCGCGCCGACCAGTGCGGGCTCGGTGCGCTGCGAGCGGTCGCCGGCACCTTCCAGAAAGCCGGCTTCAAGGTCAGCGTGATCGACGACGTCGCCGGGCTGATCGCGCTGCGTACCGTCGCGATGCTCGCGAACGAGGCCGCCGACGCCGTGCTGCAGGGCGTGGCGAGCGCGCGCGACGTCGATACCGCGATGCGCTACGGCACGAACTACCCGAAGGGCGGGCCGCTCGCGTGGGCCGACATGCTCGGCGCGGGCTTCGTCGTCGATGTGCTCGCGAACCTGAAGGAGCACTACGGCGAGGAGCGTTACCGCGTGTCGCCGCTGCTACGCCGCAAGGCCTACAACGGCGAGGCGCTGTATGACTGAGGCCGGTTACCGCGACATGACGAACGGACTCGACCCGCAGACCGTCGCCGAGCGCGTGCGCGACGGCATGTCGGAGAACGACCGCGTGCTGCGCGCGAACGGCATCCGCTTCGAGGCGGTCGGCCCCGGCTACGCGAAGCTGACGATGACGGTGCGCGAGGAGATGCTGAACGGCTTCGCGATCTGCCACGGCGGCTTCATCACGGTGCTTGCCGACACGGCTTTCGCCTATGCGTGCAACAGCTACAACGAGCAGACCGTCGCCTCCGGCATCAGCCTCGATTTCATGGCGCCGGGCCGCCCCGGCGACCTGCTGTGTGCTGAGGCGAAGGAGGTGTTCGCCGCGGGACGCACCGGCGTGTACGACATCAGCGTCACGAACCAGAAGGGAGAGCTGATCGCGGTGATGCGCGGCAAGTCCTACCGGCTGAAGGGCCGGGCGGTCGTCGAGCTGTGAAAGGAATATGCGGACAGGAATTGTGAATAGGTTTTGACGCGGATCATCCGGAGTGTGGCGGCAGCGTCGCGATAATTCCGGATCCATAAAACGAAATCCGCGCGAACCGGAAAACTTGGAGGAGATGGCAATGCCCGTAAGAACCCCGCCGCCAGCCGATCTGGAGCCGATCGAAAAGGCCAGCCAGGACGAACTGCGCGCGCTGCAGCTGGAACGACTGAAGTGGAGCGTACGCCACGCGTACGAGAACGTGCCGCACTACCGCCAGAGCTTCGACGCGAAGGGCGTGCATCCGGACGACCTGAAGACGCTCGAAGACCTCGCGAAGTTTCCCTTCACCGCGAAGAGCGACCTGCGCGACAACTACCCCTTCGGGATGTTCGCGGTGCCGCGCGAGAAGGTGGCGCGCGTGCATGCGTCGTCCGGCACGACCGGCAAGCCGACGGTGGTCGGCTACACGCTGAAAGACATCGACACCTGGGCGACGGTGGTCGCGCGCTCGATCCGCGCCGCTGGCGGCCGGCCCGGCGACATGGTGCACGTGTCCTACGGCTACGGCCTCTTCACCGGTGGCCTGGGCGCGCACTACGGCGCCGAGAAGCTCGGTTGTACTGTGGTGCCGATGTCCGGCGGCCAGACCGAGAAGCAGATCCAGGTGATCCAGGACTTCAAGCCGGACATCATCATGGTGACGCCTTCCTACATGCTGACCGTGCTAGACGAGATGGAGCGCATGGGCATCGACCCGCACTCCACGTCGCTCAAGATCGGCATCTTCGGCGCCGAGCCCTGGACCCAGGGCATGCGCGAGGCGGTGGAAGCGCGCGCAGGGATCGATGCGGTAGACATCTATGGCCTTTCCGAAGTGATGGGCCCGGGCGTCGCCAGCGAGTGCGTCGAGACCAAGGACGGGCCGGTGATCTGGGAGGACCACTTCTATCCCGAGATCATCGATCCGCGCACCGGCGAAGTGCTGCCGGACGGCTCCGAAGGCGAGCTGGTGTTCACCTCGCTGACGAAGGAAGCGATGCCGGTGATCCGTTACCGCACGCGCGACCTCACGCGCCTCTTGCCGCCGACCGCGCGCAGCATGCGCCGCATGGCGAAGATCACCGGCCGTTCGGACGACATGCTGATCATCCGCGGCGTGAATCTCTTCCCGACGCAAATCGAGGAGCTGATCTGCCACATGCCCAAGCTCGCGCCGCAGTACCTGCTGGAGGTCGACAAGGACGGGCACATGGACACGTTGACGGTGAAGGTCGAGGTGAACCCGGAAGCCAACGTCGGCCGCCATCCCGAGCAGAAGGAGGCGCTCGCGAAGGAGCTCGCGCACCGGATCAAGACGCATATCGGCGTGTCGTCGAAGGTCATCGTCGGCGAGCCGTTCTCGATCGAGCGCGTCACCGTCGGAAAAGCCAAGCGCGTCATCGACCGCCGGCCCAAATAAGAAAGCGCCATAAGGAGCAATCGCAATGTACACACAAGCTCTGGACATTCCCCAGCAGACCACCGAAGCGAAAGGTCCGCGCGTCGTCGAGAACCCCGACTACCAGGCCGAGTTCGACGCGAAGATCGACGCCGGCGGCTACATCGAGCCGAAGGACTGGATGCCCGAGGCCTACCGCAAGACGCTCGTGCGCCAGATCAGCCAGCACGCGCATTCCGAGATCGTCGGCATGCTGCCCGAAGGCAACTGGATCACGCGTGCGCCGACGCTGAAGCGCAAGGCGATCCTGCTCGCGAAGGTGCAGGACGAGGGCGGCCATGGCCTCTATCTCTACGCCGCGGCCGAGACGCTGGGCGTGTCGCGTGACGAGTTGCTCGAAGCGCTGCACACCGGCAAGGCGAAATACAGCTCGATCTTCAACTACCCGACGCTGACCTGGGCCGACATCGGCGTGATCGGCTGGCTCGTCGACGGCGCCGCGATCATGAACCAGATCCCGCTGTGCAAGTGCAGTTACGGCCCCTACGCCCGCGCGATGGTGCGCATCTGCAAGGAGGAATCCTTCCACCAGCGCCAGGGCTACGACCTGCTGCTGACGATGATGAAGGGCACCGAAGCACAGCGCGAGATGGTGCAGGACGCGGTCAATCGCTGGTGGTGGCCGTCGATCATGATGTTCGGCCCGCACGACAAGGATTCCGTGCATTCGGGGCAGAGCTCGCGCTGGGGCATCAAGCGCATCTCGAACGACGACCTGCGCCAGAAGTTCGTCGACGCGACCGTCGAGCAGGCGAAGGTGCTCGGCGTGACGCTGCCCGACCCGGACCTGAAGTGGAACGAGTCGCGCGGCCATTTTGATTACGGCGCGATCGACTGGGACGAGTTCTGGAACGTCGTCAATGGTCACGGCCAGGGCAACGTCGACCGCCTCGCCGCGCGTGTGGAAGCGTGGGAAGACGGCGCCTGGGTGCGCGAGGCCGCGCTCGAGCACGAGCGCAAGCGTGCCGCACGCGAGCATCAGGCCGCCTGAACGGAATATCCCGAACACACCGATAGAAAGGGCGGCTCCGGCCAGCCCTCAAGAGAGGAGAAGAGACATGGAACGCAAGGAATGGCCGCTGTGGGAAGTCTTCGTACGCAGCAAGAACGGCCTTGATCACAAGCACTGCGGCAGCGTGCACGCGCCCGACGCGAAGCTCGCGCTGCAGGTCGCGCGCGACGTCTACACCCGTCGCCAGGAAGGCGTGAGCATCTGGGTCGTGCAGGCCGACCACATCGTCGCCTCCGACCCGGACGCGAAGCCCGAGCTGTTCGATCCGGCCGAGGACAAGATCTACCGTCACCCGACCTTCTACCAGCTGCCCGACGAAGTGAACCACATGTGAGAGGGCCGCAAAGATGACTCAGACCCCCAACACTGCTCACATCGAGTACGTCACCCGCATCGGCGACAACGCGCTGATCCTCGGCCAGCGCATGTCCGAATGGTGCGGCCACGCGCCGGTCCTGGAAGAGGACATGGCGCTCGCGAACATGTCGCTCGACCTGATCGGCCAGGCCCGCATGCTGCTCACGCACGCCGGGAAGCTCGAAGACCAGGGGCGCGACGAAGACCAGCTCGCCTTCCTGCGCACCGAGATGCACTACCGCAACCTGACGCTGTGCGAGCTGCCGAACGCGGACTTCGGCCGCACGATGGTGCGCAACTTCCTCTTCGCGAGCTTCCAGGTGCTGCTGTGGGAACGCCTGCTGGCGTCCTCCGACAGCGAACTCGCCGCGATCGCCGCGAAGAGCCTCAAGGAAGCGCGCTACCACGCCCAGCACGCCGGCGATTGGGTCGTGCGCCTGGGCGACGGCACGGCCGAATCGCACGAGCGCACGCAGGCCGCGCTCGACTACCTGTGGCCCTACACCGCCGAGTTCTTCGCCGCGAATCCGACCGACGAGGCGATTGCAGCCGCCGGCATCGGCCCCGCGTGGAGTGAGCTCGAGGCGGCGTGGGAAGCGGCGGTCGTGCCGGTCCTCAACGAGGCGACGCTGACCGTGCCGGCGCGCACGCCGTTCAAGTCCTACGGCAAGTTCGGCCGCCACAGCGAGCATCTGGGGCACCTGCTGTCCGAGATGCAGTACCTGCAGCGCACCTATCCGGGCGCCCAGTGGTAATGCGGCGATGATCACCGAAACCCAGGCCTGGGAGGTCCTCCACGCCGTGCCCGATCCCGAGATCCCGGTGATCTCGGTGACCGAGCTCGGCATCGTGCGCGAAGTCCTTGCGCGCGAGGGCGGCCTGCACGTCGTCGTCACGCCGACGTATTCCGGCTGCCCTGCGACTGAGGTCATCTCGCAGAGCATCCACGACGCGCTGGTCGCCGCCGGTGCGGGCGAGGTTTCCGTCGAGACGCGCCTCGCGCCCGCCTGGACCACCGACTGGATCACCGAGCCGGCGAAGGAAAAGCTCCGCGCCTACGGCATCGCGCCTCCGGGCGGCGATGCTCCTGTGGGCGGTGCTCAGCCGATCCGCTTCGTGCCCCGAAAACTCGCCTGCCCGCGCTGCGGTTCGACCGACACGGTGCGCCTGTCGCAATTCGGTTCGACCGCCTGCAAGGCGCTGTACCGCTGCCAGAGCTGTCTCGAGCCGTTCGAGTACTTCAAGCCCATTTAAGAACCGAATCGCCGACAGAAGCGATCGAGGAGACAAAGACATGACGACGACGCACAGAACGCCGAAGTTCCACCCCCTGAAAGTCGCCGAGGTGCGGCGGGAGACGCCCGAGGCGGTGAGCCTGCGCTTCGAGATCCCGGCCGCGCTCGCCGAGGACTACCGCTTCGAGCAGGGCCAGCATCTGAACCTGAAGGTGTCGGTCAATGGCGAGGAGCTGCGCCGGTCGTACTCGATCTGCTCCGGCGTCGATGACGACGAGCTGTGCGTCGCGATCAAGAAGATCAACGGCGGCGTGTTCTCGACCTGGGCCAACGACGGCGGCATCAAGGCCGGCGACGTACTGGAGATCATGACGCCGGAAGGGCGCTTCCATACGCCGCTCGACCCCGCGCAGGCGAAGCACTACGTGGCGTTTGCCGCCGGCAGCGGCATCACGCCGATCCTGTCGCTGATCAAGACCACGCTGCGCGCCGAGCCGAAGAGCCGCTTCACGCTCGTCTACAGCAACCGGCGCCAGGCGAGCGTGATGTTCGCCGAGACGCTCGAAGACCTGAAGAACCGCTACATGTCGCGCTTCACGCTGTACAACCTGTTCTCGCGCGAGGAGCAGGAAGTGCCGCTCTTCAACGGGCGGCTGGACGGCGAACGCGTGCGCATGTTCCTCGACACGCTGATCCCGGTGGATACCATCGACGAAGCCTTCATCTGCGGCCCCGGCGGCATGATCGACGAAGTCGAGGCCGCCTTGCTCGGCGCCGGCGTCTCGCCGGATCACGTTCACCTCGAACGCTTCGGCGTGCCGGCCACGGCTCCCGAGCACCACGTCGAGCCGGGCGACGCGACGCAGGCGAGGGTCACCGTGATCGCCGACGGGCTCAAGCGCGAGATGGAGTTCCGTGCAGAGGATCCGTCCATCCTCGATGTCGCGCTGCGCGCCGGCATGGATCTGCCGTATTCGTGCAAGGGCGGCGTGTGCTGCACCTGCCGCGCGAAACTGCTTGAGGGCAAGGTCCGCATGGACAAGAATTTCACCCTCGAACAGCCGGACATCGATGCCGGCTACATCCTCACCTGCCAGTCGCATCCGCTCACCGATCGCGTCGTCATTTCTTTCGACGAGCGCTGAGCGGCGCACGGCAAACACACGATATACGGAACCGGGCATGGCACGCGGCAAATCGGCCAATTTCGAACAGCAGCGCGGCGCGATCCTCGCGGCGGCGGCGGGACTCTTCGCGCAGAAGGGCTTCCACAACGCCTCGATGGCCGAACTGGCGAAGGCTTGCGGCATCTCCAAGCCGCTCGCGTATCACTACTACCGCGACAAGGAACATATCCTGTTCGACATCGCCGACAGCTACATCGACGAGCTGCTGGCGATCGTCGCGGAGGTCGAGGCGCGCAAGCTGGACCCGGCCGCGCATTTCTCGGCGCTGATCACGCGTTTCATGGACGAATACGAGCACTCGCAGGACCAGCACATGGTGCTCGTACAGGACGTGAAGTTCCTGCAGCAGGAGCAGTCGGCCCATATCAACGACAAGCAGCGCCGCGTCGTCGCGGCCTTCGCCGACGCGCTGGTGCGCATCGAGCCCAGCCTCAAGCGGCGCAAGCTCGACAAGGCGGTCACGATGATCCTGTTCGGGATGATCAACTGGACCTTCACCTGGCTGCGCGCCGACGGGCCGCTGACCTTCCGCGACATGGCGCCGATCGTCACGCAGATCTTCCTGAACGGCGTGCGCGGGCTGATGAGTTCCGACGTCGAGAAGGGCAAGGACGGCGGCAAGGGCAGGGCGCTCGCGGAGAGTCCGCCCGGCTGAGCACGTCGTTGGGTTCCGCTGACCGAATTACACCGAAAAAAGAGACGAGGAGACAGGTAGCGTGAGTTCAAGAGAAGTGTTCATCTGCGACGGCATCCGTACCCCCATCGGGCGCTATGCCGGCGCGCTGTCGGCCGTGCGTACGGACGATCTGGCCGCATTGCCGATCAAGACGCTGATGGCGAGGAACGCCGGTGTCGATTGGGAAGCGGTCGACGACGTCTACTACGGCTGCGCCAACCAGGCCGGCGAAGACAACCGCAACGTCGCGCACATGGCGGGCTTGCTCGCGGGCCTGCCGGTCGCCGTGCCGGGCGGCACGATCAACCGCCTGTGCGGCTCGGGCATGGATGCGGTCGGGACTGCAGCGCGGGCGATCGCCGCGGGCGAAGCGGAGCTGATGATCGCCGGCGGCGTCGAGAGCATGAGTCGCGCTCCCTTCGTCCTCGCCAAGGCCGACTCCGCTTTCTCCCGCAGCGCGAAGATCGAGGACACGACGATCGGCTGGCGCTTCGTGAATCCCTTGATGAAGGCGCAATACGGCATCGACTCGATGCCTGAAACTGCCGAGAACGTCGCCGTGCAGTTCGGCGTCTCGCGTGCCGACCAGGACGCCTTCGCGCTGCGCAGCCAGCAGCGCTATGCGGCCGCCGCCGAGCGCGGCTTTTTCGCCGGGGAGCTCGTGCCGGTCGAGATTGCGCAGAAGAAGGGCGAGCCGCTGCGCGTCACCGCGGACGAGCATCCGCGCGCGACTTCGCTCGAGGCGCTCGCGAAGCTCAAGGGCGTCGTGCGCCCGGACGGCTCGGTCACCGCCGGCAACGCGTCCGGCACCAACGACGGCTCCGTCGCGCTCCTCCTCGCGTCGGCGGCCGCCGCGTCCCGCCACGGACTCACGCCCCGCGGCCGCGTGCTCGGCATGGCGACCGTCGGCGTCGAGCCACGCATCATGGGCATCGGCCCTGCGCCGGCGTCGCAGAAACTCCTCGCCCGGCTCGGCCTGCGCCTCGACCAGATGGACGTCATCGAGCTCAACGAGGCCTTCGCCGCGCAGTCGCTGGCGGTGCTGCGCATGCTCGGCCTGCCCGACGACGCCCCGCAGGTGAACGCGAACGGGGGCGCGATCGCGCTCGGCCATCCGCTCGGCGCCTCGGGTGCGCGGCTCGTGTTGACCGCGCTGCGCCAGCTCGAAGCCACCGGCGGCCGTTACGCCCTGTGCACGATGTGCATCGGCGTCGGGCAGGGGATCGCGATGGTGATCGAACGCGTGTCGAACGGCACGAAGTAGTGATTCAGATCAATATGTTTGACTTGCAATAATTGTATCATAAGCAATAATTCGCATAGCGCGGCCGCGGCTTCCCTCAGGTCCGGTCGTACATAAACGAGAGGAGGAGACACATCATGAAGCGACGCATTTCCCTCATGGCGGCCATTGGACTCGCCTTCGCCGCTGCCGCGCACGCCGAGATCAATGTCGGTGTGATCGTGTCGGCGACCGGCCCGGCCGCCTCGCTGGGCATCCCGGAGAAGAACACCATCGGGCTCCTGCCGACGACGATCGCCGGCGAGAAGATCAACTACATCGTCCTCGACGACGCCTCCGACACGACCTCGGCGGTCAAGAACATCCGCAAGCTGATCTCCGAGGACAAGGTCGACGTCATCCTCGGCTCGACGATCACGCCGAACTCGCTGGCGATGATCGACGTCGCAGCCGAATCGGCGACGCCGATGATCTCGATGGCGGCCTCCGCCCGCATCGTTGACCCCGTCGACGACAAGAAGCGCTGGGTCTTCAAGACGCCGCAGAACGACGCGCAAATGTCGACCGCGATCGTCGAGCACATGACCAACAACGGGGTGAAGAACGTCGCCTTCATCGGCTTCTCCGACGCTTACGGCGAAGGCTGGTACGAACAGTTCTCGTCGGTGGCCGAGGCGCGCAAGCTCAAGGTCGTCGCCAACGAGCGCTTCTCCCGCACCGACACCTCAGTGACCGGCCAGGTCCTCAAGATCATGGCGGCGAGGCCCGACGCGGTGCTGATCGCCGGTTCCGGCACGCCGGCCGCGCTGCCGCAGAAGGCGCTGAAGGAGCGCGGCTTCACCGGCAAGATCTACCAGACCCACGGCGTCGCCAACAACGACTTCCTGCGCGTGTGCGGCAAGGACTGTGAGGGCACCTTCCTGCCCGCCGGCCCGGTGCTCGTCGCCGACCAGTTGCCCGACAGCAATCCGGTCAAGAAGAGCGCGCTCGACTACATCAACAAGTACGAGGCGGCGCACGGCAAGGGCAGCGTATCGACCTTCGGCGCGCACGGCTGGGACAGCGGCGTGCTGCTCGCCGCCGCGGTGCCGTCGGCGCTGAAGAAGGCCAAGCCGGGCACGAAGGAATTCCGTGTCGCGCTGCGCGACTCGCTCGAAGGCCTGAAGGAAGTGCCGGCCGCGCACGGCATCTTCAGCATGACTCCGACGGACCACCTGGGCCTCGACCAGCGCGCGCGCGTGATGGTGCAGGTCCAGAACGGCGCCTGGAAGCTGGTGAAATGAGTAGCCGGATGAGGGCGCTCGCATGACTCGCCGAACCGCCCGCCGGGGTCATCCGGCGTGAGCTCGAACCGCGACGGCCAGGGACGGATGTCCCGCGCCGCGCGGGGTTCCATCCATTGCTGTAACGTCGGAACGGCCTTCGGACCGCGCCGATAGCGGAGTTCGTCCATGGATTTCCAGATAGCGCTGTTGCTCGCGCAGGACGGCATCACCAACGGTGCGATTTATGCGTTGCTCGCGCTCGCGCTGGTGCTGGTGTTCGCCGTCACGCGAGTGATCTTCATCCCGCAGGGGGAGTTCGTCGCTTATGGCGCGCTGACCCTCGTCATGATCCAGGCCGGCACCGTGCCGGCGACACTGTGGCTGCTCGCCGGCGCCGGCGTGCTCGCCGCCATCGCCGACGCGCGCGGTGCGCTGCATAGCGGCCAGCGCGGACGGCTTGCGGCGGTCCTCGCGTGGAACGTCGGCTACCCCGGCGTGCTCGCGGCGCTGCTCTATGCGCTGCCGCTCGCGACGCTGCCGATGGCGGGCCAGGTGCTGCTCGCGTTGCTGGTGGTCGTGCCGCTGGGGCCGCTGATGTACCGGCTGATCTACCAGCCGATCGCCGCGGCGCCGGTGCTGATCCTCTTGATCGTGTCGGTCGCCGTACACGTCGGCATGGTCGGCCTGGGGCTCTTGTTCTTCGGCGCCGAAGGCTCGCGCACGCCCCCCTTCTCCGAGGCGCGCCTCGAAGTCGGTCCGATGATGATCACCGGACAGATGCTGTGGGTGATCGTCGCCTCCATCGTGCTGATCGTCGCGCTCTACCAGTTCTTCGGCCGCACGATCTACGGCAAGGCGCTGCGCGCGACCGCGATGAACCGCAACGGCGCCCGCCTGATGGGCATCTCGCCCGCGCTCGCGGGGCGCCTCACCTTCCTGCTCGCCGCGCTGATCGGCGCGCTCTCCGGCGTGCTGATCGCACCGATCACGACCGTCTATTACGACACCGGCTTCCTGATCGGCCTCAAGGGCTTCGTCGCCGCGATCATCGGCGGGCTCGCGAGCTACCCGATCGCCGCCGCCGGCGCCGTGCTCGTCGGCCTGCTGGAGGCCTTCAGCTCCTTCTGGGCCAGCGCCTACAAGGAAGTCATCGTGTTCACGCTGATCATCCCGGTGCTCTTGTGGCGCTCGCTCACCAGCCACCACGTGGAGGAAGAGGAATGAAACCACGTACCGTACTGGGCATCTTCCTCGCCCTGCTGCTGGTGGCGCCGCTCGTGATGCCGCCGTTCTACGTCACGCTGCTCAACTACATCGGCCTCTACGCGCTCGTCGCCCTCGGCCTCGTGCTGCTCACCGGCGTCGGCGGCCTCACGAGCTTCGGCCAGGCCGCCTTCGTGGGCCTCGGCGCCTACACCACCGCCGTGCTGACGACCGCCACCGAGCTCCCCGGCTGGCTCGCGTGGGCGGGCGGCTCGCCGTGGCTCGCGCTCGTCGTCGGCCTCGTGTTCACCGCGACCGTCGCACTGGTGCTCGGGTCGATGACGCTGCGCCTGTCGGGGCACTACCTGCCGCTCGGCACCATCGCCTGGGGCATCAGCCTGTACTTCCTCTTCGGCACGCTCGAATCGCTGGGCGGCCACACGGGCCTCACCGGCGTGCCGCCGATCTCGATCTTCGGCTACGCGCTCACCGACGGCAGCCAGATCTACTACCTGATCTGGGCCTTCCTGCTGTCGGCGGTGCTCACGACGCAGAACCTGCTCGACTCGCGCGAAGGCCGGGCGATCCGTGCGCTCAAGGGCGGCATGGTGATGGCCGAGGCGATGGGCGTGAACACCTCGCGCTCGCGCATGGTGATCTTCATCATCGCCGCGCTGCACGCCTGTGCCTCGGGCTGGCTGTACGCGCACATGCAGCGCTTCGTGAACCCGACCCCCTTCGGCCTGCACATCGGCATCGAGTACCTCTTCATGGCGGTCGTCGGCGGCGCCGGCCAAGTGTGGGGGGCGCTCCTCGGCGCGGGTGTGATCACGATCGCCAAGCAGTGGCTGCAGGACATCCTGCCGAAGATCCTCGGCCAGAGCGGCAACTTCGAAGTGATCTTCTTCGGCCTGATGATGGTCGTGATCCTGCAGCGCGCGCGCGAAGGCCTGTGGCCGCTCGTCGCCCGCCTCGTGCCGGTGCGGGCGGTGCGCCGCAAGCTCGACGCCGCCGCCGAGCCCCTGCCGCGCAAGGCCCAGCCGGCGCGCGGCGACGTGATCCTCGAAGCGAAGGAGGTCACCCGCAGGTTCGGCGGTCTCGTCGCCAACAACAACATGAGCCTCACGGTGAAGGCCGGCGAGATCCTCGCGCTGATCGGCCCCAACGGCGCCGGCAAGAGCACGATGTTCAACCAGATCTCGGGCGTCGACACCCCGACCTCGGGCGAAGTGCTCTTCCTCGGCAAGTCCGTCGCCGGCCACGGCTCGCGCGAGATCGCCCGCATGGGCATGAGCCGCACCTTCCAGCACGTGAAGCTCCTGCCGGCGATGAGCGTGCTCGAGAACGTCGCGATCGGCGCCCACTTGCGGGGCGGCAAGGGCGTATTCCCGGCCGCGTGGCGGATGGACCGCGCCGAGGAGGCGCGCCTGCTGAACGAGGCCGCGCGCCAGATCGAACGCGTGGGTCTCGCCGAACACATGTTCGAACCCGCCGGCAGCCTTGCGCTCGGCCAGCAGCGCATCCTCGAAATTGCCCGCGCGCTCGCCGCCGACCCCTGCCTGCTGCTGCTCGACGAGCCGGCCGCGGGGCTGCGTTTCAAGGAGAAGCAGGCGCTCGCCGAACTGCTGAAGAAGCTCCGTGGCGAAGGCATGGGGATTCTGCTGGTCGAGCACGACATGGACTTCGTGATGGGACTCGTCGATCGCATCGTCGTGATGGAGTTCGGCCAGAAGATCGCCGAAGGCCTGCCCGAGGAAGTGCAGCAGAACCCGGCGGTGCTGGAAGCCTATCTCGGAGGTGTGGAATGAACGGCATGAGCGTGGAGATGCAGGCGATTGGCTCGGCTGTCGACACGGCACCCGGTGCGGTGCGCACGGTGCTCGAAGTGCGCGACCTGTGCGTCGCCTACGGCAAGGTCGAGGCGCTGTCGAACGCCAACCTGCGCGTCGGCGAAGGTCAGATCGTCACGGTGATCGGCCCCAACGGCGCGGGCAAGACGACGATGCTGTCGGCGATCATGGGCCTCCTCGAATCGCGCGGACAAGTCACCTTCGACGGCGAAGTCGAGCTCGTCCCGCGCGTCGAGCGCATGGTCGCCCGCGGCATGAACCTCGTCCCGGAAAAGCGCGAACTCTTCAGTGAGATGAGCGTCGAGGACAACCTGCTGCTGGGCGCCTTCCAGCGCTACCGCATGGGCAAGCGCGACCACGCCGAGACGATGGCCGAGGTCTATCAGCTCTTCCCGCGTCTGCAGGAACGCCGCACCCAGATGGCCGGCACGCTCTCGGGCGGCGAGCGCCAGATGCTCGCGGTGGGCCGCGCGCTGATGGCGAAGCCGAAGCTCCTGATGCTCGACGAGCCAAGCCTCGGCCTCGCCCCGCTGATCGTGCGCGAGATCTTCCGCATCATCAGCGAGCTGCGTCGCCGCGGCGTGTCGATCCTGCTCGTCGAGCAGAACGCACGCGCCGCGCTGCAGGTCGCCGACTACGCCTACGTGCTCGAGACCGGCGAGATCGCGATGGAAGGCCCCGCCAAGCAGCTCGCCGACGACCCGCGCGTGATCGAGGCCTACCTCGGCCTCGGCGGCAAGCATCAGGACAAGCTCGCGCGGTGAGCAAAGGGCCGGCGGAACGCCGGCCCACGCACCGCATGCTGGAAGGAAGGGCATTTGATTGCTCTTTGACTAGGATATTGTCATTTGCGCGGAAACCGGTAGGATGCCGGTTTCATCAAGTCCGCGCGCCGCCATGTTCCCCTTCACGTCCGACACCCGCCTCTTCTCCCTGAGCTGGCGGGATGCGGACCTGGATCTGCCGGTCGAAGCCTGGTGGGGGGGCGAACGCCTGTCGGCGGGCTTCGAGCTGTGCATCGACCTGCTATCGACCGACGCCTTTATCCCGCTCGGGAGCCTGATCGGCCAGGCGGTCACGCTGGGCGCGACGACTTCCGACGGCAGCCGTGTGGCTCGCAGCGGCCTCGTGCGTGCGGCGCTCAAGCTCGGCGCCGACGGCGGTTTCGCGCGCTATCGGCTGGTCGTCGTGCCCTGGACATGGCTCCTCACCCGCGGCCGTCACAACCGCGTGTTCCAGGAGAAGTCGCTTGTCGCGATCGTCGAAGCCGTCTTCGCCGACTACGCGGACCACGCCGCGTGGCACTGGAGCGACGAAGTCGCCGAGTTCCTCGCCGACGTCCGGCCGCGCAGCTACTGCGTGCAGTACGGCGAATCCGACTACGCCTTCGTGTCGCGCCTGCTGGCCGAAGAAGGGCTCGGCTGGAGCGTCGAGGAAGACGCCGACGCTCCGTCGGGCCACCGCCTGCGCCTCTTCTCCGACAGCGCGCGCTTTCCCGAAGACTCGCTGTCCGCGCGCGCCAACGGCGGGCTCGGGCTGCGCTTTCACCGTGCCGACTCGCAGGAGGCGCAGGACCGCATCGTCGCCTTCGGCGCCCGGCGGCGCCTGTCGATTGCGCTCGCGACCGGGCTCGCCTACGACTACAAGGCGCGCCGCGCGGTCGCAGCGAGCACGCCGACCGCCCGCGAGCTCGGCGGCGAACACGCACCGCGGCTCGAAGCCTACGACGACGCCGGCCCTTACGCCTTCGCGAACCGCATAGAGGCCGAGCGTGCCCAGCGCCTGCTGATGGAAGCGATGGAAGCGCGCAATGAGATCTTCCTCGGCCGCGGCACGGTGCGGAGCCTTCGGCCCGGCAGCTGCTTCGACCTGATGGGCTCGCCGCTCGACACACTCGTCGCCGCGCTCGCGCCCGGAGATTCCGAGCGTGACCGCCGCTTCGCCGTCACCGAAGTACTCCACGTCGGCATCAACAACCTCAGCGCGGAGCGCATCGCCGACGTCGCGAAACGCCTCGGCGCCGCCGAGCTCCTCACCGACGACCCGCAGGCGCTCGCGACCGGCGACTTCGTCGAACCGGTGCGCGCCCCGCGCCGACTCCCCGTCGAGGTCCTCGCGCTCGCGGCCGCGCGCGGCTACGCCAACCGCTTCGAGGCCCTGCGCGGCCACGTCCCCTGGCGTCCGCAACTCGAAGACGACACCGGCGCGCGCCTCAACCCGCGCCCGACCGCCCCCGGGCCGATGAGCGCGATCGTCGTCGGCCCGCAAGGCGAAACGACACCGAACGGCGCGGACGAACTGTGGTGCGACGCCCTCGGCCGCATCAAGGTCCGCTTTCACTGGCAGCAGGGCGAGGCGCCCGATGACCGCAGCAGCTGCTGGGTCCGTGTCGCCACCCGCCAAGCCGGTCCCGGCATGGGCTGGCAATGGCTGCCGCGCATCGGCCAGGAAGTGCTCGTCGCCTTCCTCGGCCACGACATCGACCGCCCGGTCGTGCTCGGCGCCCTCTACAACGGCCGTGGCGAAGGCGGCGAGCCGCCGACCCCCGGCGGCGCTCAGGGTGACGCCCGCGACACGCGCTCCTTCGACACCGCTTCCGACCATCACCCCGGCGGCCAAGCCAATCTCACCGGAGGGAACAGTCCGGCCTGGCACGGCGCTGCCGCCGTGCCTCACCGCCACGCGGCCGCGCTGACCGGCTTCAAGACCAAGGAATTCGGCGGCCTGGGCTACAACCAGCTCGTCTTCGACGACAGCGACGGCCAGCAGCGCGTCCAACTCAAGACTACCCAGCACGCCACCGAGCTCAACCTCGGCCATCTCATCCACCAGGCCGACAACTACCGCGGATCCTTCCGCGGCACCGGTGCGGAGCTGCGCACCGACGCCTGGGGCGCGCTGCGCGGAGGCCGCGGCGTGCTGATGAGCACCTGGCCGCAGCGTAGCGACTCCGAACCCGCCGGGGATCTCGCCCCTGGTTTGGCGCTCTTACGCCAGGCCGGGACCCTCGCCGATACCCTGTCGCGCGCCGCCAGGGCCCACCAGACCGTTCAACTCGCGAGCGCGATCGGCACCACGGCCGCCGGCGCAAGCGTCGTCAGCCCCGACCACGCCCCGCTCGCCGCGTTCATCCACGTGGCTTCCGGCATGGTCGACGGCCAAGACAGCGACCAAGCGGCGAGCGACGCCGCCGCCGGCAACACCGCCATCGCCCGCGACAGGCTCCCGCATCTTTCCGCTCCGATGCTCGTGCAGAGCGCCCGCGGCGACCTCGGCATGGTCGCCGGCCAGGACCTCCAATTCACCGCCGGCGAAACCGTCACCCTGATGAGCGGCGCCGACACCAACCTCGCCGTCGGCGGCAAGGCGCGCCTCCATACCGGCCAGGCCATCGGCCTCGTCGCCGGCACCATCCGCGCAGGCGAAGGCAACACGGGCATCCGCCTCATCGCCGCGAAGGACGACATCGAGCTGCAGGCACAAAGCGACGAGCTCAAGTTGCAGTCGAAGCAGGAGCTGAAACTCGTCAGCGCTAACGCCCACATCGACTTCGCCGCCGCGAAACGGATCGTGCTCGCCGTCGAAGGCGGCGCCAGCATCACCATCGACGGCGGCATCACGGTGGCCTGTCCGGGCACGATTACGGTGCACGCAAGCAAGAAGAGCTTCAGCGGGCCGGCACGGCGCGAGTACGCCCTGCCTGCGATGCCGCTACGATCTGTATTGCCTGCCTGAAGAAGTCGCTCGCTGCGGGGCCGGCCTTCACAAGGGTCGAATGAATGCGCTGCGTCGATCCATTCCAGAGTGGTTGGCTCGACTCGCTTTACGAGATATCGGCGACAGACTCTGAGACGAACGCGTTGCTGCTCTTGGATGGCGCGTTTCTTCCTGGGCTCTGGCAGAGACTTGGTCAGACGGCACCAGCTGCTGGGGCCTGCGCGTAGCTGGTACTGCATCAATCGCTTCGGTCGCTGGGAGAGCTTGCCTACGGCTCAAAAAGTCGAGGAGGGCGACGAAGCGCCGACACTGACGACTTCGCAGTTGACTACGCTCGTCGCCGATAGTGAGCCCGACGAGATTCTCGCGGCGCTGAAGCCGGATTTTGTCGAGCCGGTCCGCGATGCGCTGCTCTCTTGGCGCTTCCTGCAGGCGCAACAGGCGCTCGCCGCAGCAGACGCCCTGGCCAAGAACTCAAGGCGAAAGGGATCAATCCGCGCAATCTCCTCGAGCCTGCCGTCCCTTTCACGGCCCAGGAGATTGAGTGGATCGAACAGTACCGCAAGACCGGCGGGATTCCGGCGATGAAAACGGCCGGCGCGAGCCCTTCGAACTCGGCGCCGGCGACTTGAGGTTCAGGCGCATCTACGCGGGCGGCGACCGCCTGCTCTTGACCCGCCGAACAATCCCCGCTGATGCGGAGAAAGCACTGACATAACCGCCATCGCAGTTCCAGCCTACCGCGCCGCCCCGCACACCCGCATCGCCGGCGTTGCCACCGGCCGTGCCGCCACAAACGCCCCCAGCGACACGCACGCAAGCCCGGCCAGCAACCACCCGGTCAGCGCCTCGCCAAGCAGCGGCGCCGCAGCGATCCCGGCCAGCACCGGCACCAGCGCGATCAGCGCACCGACGCGTTCGGCGCCGAGGTTCTTGACTGCCTTCAGGAAGAGCAGCATCGCGACGATCGTCGCGCCCACGCCCTGGTAGAGGCCCTGCACGACAAGCGTCGACATCGGTACGGCGTCGAGCGCCTTCGGTAGCCATAGGACGTACACCGGCAGGTACAACACGGAGGAGCTGATCGCGACGAAGCGGGTCAGGGTCCAGGGGTCGAAGCCCCAGCGCTTGGCGAGGACGCTGTACACCGCCCAGGCGGCGGCCGAGGCCAGGATCAGCGCGTCGCCGAAGAGCATGGCGGCCGTCCAGGTGCCGCCGAGCAGGTAGGGCTGGGCGACGAAGCCGACGCCGAGGGCGATGAAGAGGAGTCCGATCAGCCGTTCGCGCGGGATGCGCTGGCGCGTGAGCAGCCAGGCGACCGCCGCGACGAGGAAGGGCTGCATGCCGGGCAGCAGGATCGCGCCGTGCGCGGCCGGCACGAACTTGAAGCCCGCGTAGACGAGTACCCCGTAGAGCAGGCCGCCGATGAGGCCGAGCGCCCACAAGCGCCCGTCGCGCCACGCGCCCCGCGGCAGGCTGCCGGCGAATGGCAGGAGCAGGACGGCAGCGACACCCAGACGCAGCGCGAGCACGTCGTAGGGCGTCAGCGCGCTCTTGCCGCCGAGGCGGGAGATCAGGATGAAGCCGCTCCAGATCGCCACGGTGCCTGCGGCGGCGAGGTAGCCGATGGTTTGGTCGCGGCTCGTGCTCATGGTTTGCTCCGGAAAGAGGGGGACGCTGTCACGATAGGCTGGTAATTTGTTCGTGTAAAATGAATAATGAAGATCGAAATCATCTTCTGGAGAGAACGATGGATCTCGACGACCTGACGATCTTCCGTACCGTCGTCCGCGAAGGCGGCATCACACGCGCCGCGGAAAAGCTCCATCGCGTGCAGTCGAACGTGACGACGCGCATCCGCCAGCTCGAGGAGAGCCTCGGCGTCGAGCTCTTCGTGCGCGAAGGCCGGCGCCTGATGGTGTCGCCGCCGGGGCGGGTGCTGCTCGATTACGCCGACCGCCTGCTGGCGTTGGCGGACGAGGCGCGTGCCGCGGTCAGCGACGGCCGGCCGCGCGGGCGCCTGCGCTTCGGCTCGATGGAAAGCACGGCCGCGGCGCGGCTGCCGGCGCTGCTTGCGCGTTTCCATGCCGACTATCCGGACGTGCAGCTCGAATTGCGTACCGGCGCGACGGGCACGCTGATCGCCGAGGTCATCGACGGACAGCTCGATTGCGCGCTCGTCAGCGGCCCGGTGCACGACCCCCGCCTCGTCAGCGTCCCGGCCTTCGACGAGGAGTTGGTCGTCGTCGCACCGGCCTGTCATGCGCCGATCCGTTCGCCGCGCGACCTCAAGGCGCGCACGCTGCTGACCTTCGAGCCCGGCTGTGCCTACCGGCAGCGGCTGCAGGCATGGCTCGTGGCCGACGGGATCGTCGCCGAACGCGTGGTCGAGCTGTCGTCCTACCACGCGATGATCGGCTGCGCTGCATCCGGCATGGGCATCGCGTTCGTGCCGCGCAGCCTCCTCGCGTGCCTGCCGGTCGACGGCAGTGTGTCGATCCACGAACTCGACGCGGCGCTGGCGCACGTCGTCACGGTGCTGATCCATCGCGTCGGCCAGCCCGCGGCCTCGGTCGGCGTGCTTGCAGGCATGCTGCAGTCGTCGCGGGAGGCGGCAGTGCATTCCGAATGACTTGGCAGCGGCGCCGCAGTTAAATATCCTCACCTTTTGTGCGACATCGGCGCCATAGCTGCCGCAGGGACAATGAACAACCAAGCCGCCCTCGCCATCGAGGCGATCGCCCGTCGAGTCGTGGACGCGCCGTCGCACTACGTTCAGGCCGTTTCGGAGATGGCCGGCCACCACGATGTCCGTGCTTCGCGGGACATCATTTCGGCAAATGGGATCAAGCTCATCGCGCGCGGTGCGCGGGTCGATGCGAGTCTGCAGCGCAAACTCGCCGGACATCGGCTGGCTGGGCTGACGCTGGAAGAGAGCCTGCTGATCGCCGACGGTGTAACGCCGGGCACTCTCGCCGCCGACACCGCTCGCCTCATCGACAGCGATCCTTGGTACCAACGCCTTGCCGATCGTTCCGGCGACCCTAACGCCCTGCGCCATGGAGTGTCCCGGCTGACGCTGCCGCGAGAGATCCTGTTCCGCCTCACGGTTGCCCGCGATCAGCGGCACGCGCTCTACCATCATCTCGTCGGCGTGGGCCTCATCTGCCATTATCTCGCCTTGCGCGCCGGCCTGACTCCTGCCCAGATCGACGCCATCACGGTCGCCGGCCTATGCCACGACCTCGGCGAGCTGCACACCGATCCGGCCGTCCTCGCGTCCGGCCATCGTGTCAGCGAAGAGGAGTTGCGCTTCGTCTACGTCCATCCGATCACCGGCTGGCTGATCATGCGCGATCTAGTCGGAGTCGCTCCGAAGACTAACCGTGCGATTCTGCAGCACCATGAGCGGCTCGACGGCAGCGGCTACCCGTACGGTCGAGCCGACGGACAGATCGGCATCGGAGGGCGCATCCTCGCCGCGGCCGACGTGTCGGAGGCGATCATGGCGCGCTTTCGAGACCACCGTCGGCTGTCGACGCTGCTGCGCCTGAACAAGCGGAAATACGACGAGAAGATCGTGAATCTGCTGCACGATACGATGCCTGCCGAGACGGCCGCTTCCGCGCGATTCGAGCGTGCGACGCTGCTCAGGCAATTGCGTGCGGTCGCACTGGTGCTCGAAGGGCTGGGCGCGGTGCGTGCGCTGCCCGCGCTCGTGCAGTCCGAGCCGGGCGTGTTCCTGAACGAGCGCATCTTCAATCTGCGCACCGTCGTGCTGCAGTTCGGCTTCGACCCGGACAGCCTCGAAATGCCGCTGCAGCTTGCCGAGGAGGATGCGACGATCGCTGCGGAACTGACCGCGGCGCTCGACGAACTTCAGTTCCAGTTCGGCGAGCTCGGACGCGAGTTCGACCGTCGCGCGCCGGACTGGCTCGCCGTCCTTGACCCGAACAGCAGTGCGGTGCTGACCGAGTGGCGGCGGAAGCTCGCAGACTGCATTGCCGGCTAGCTAGCTGCCCGTCGCCAGCAATGCAGTGAATCGGGCTACGCCTATTTCAGAACGCCTTCGGCACGCATTGCTTCCTGCACGGCCGGGCGCGCGGCGACGCGTTTGTGGAAGGCGGCCAGTGCCGGCCAGCGGGCGAGGTCGATTTCCACGTGGGGGGCCCAGCCCGCAATCGTGAAGAGGTAGGCGTCGGCGACGGTGAACTGCGATCCGGTCAGATAGTCGCGATCCGCGAGGGTCTTGTCGATGAAGTCGAAGCGGCTCTCGATCGCCTTGCGCGCCGCAGACTTCCAGTCCGCCGAGACATCGGGGCCGAAGAGGGCGCTGAAGTTCTTGTGGATCTCGGTGCCGATGAAGGTCAGCCATTCGTGCACGCGAGCGCGTTCGACCGTGCCGGGCGGGGGCAGCAGGTGAGCCTCGGGCTTACGGTCGGCGAGATACTGGACGATCGCCGGACCTTCGGTCAGCAACTGACCGTCGTCGAGCCGCAACGCCGGGACGTAGCCTTTCGGGTTGATTGTGTAGTAATCGACGCCGTCGGCAGTGGTGTGCGTCTTCAGGTTCACCTTTTCGAGCGAATGGGGCAGGGCCAGTTCGCACAGCACGATATGCGGGGACAGCGAGCAGGCGCCGGGGCTGAAATAGAGCTTCATACGTCCTCCTTGTGATCGGTGGGGAGCGCGCAGCCGAAGCCGCGCAGCGCCGACGATTGTCGCGGATCGCTGTCGCACACGCGCGCTGCCGAAACGAACTCTTACGCGGCACGCGCCAGATCCCGGCCCGTCGTTCAGCTTTCGTTCACCTGCGGGCTCCCACAATGAGCGTGCTGTCATATCGGCATGCACCCCGACTTTCAACGGAGATCCACCATGCAATTACGTCACATGCTCCTCGCCGCCTCGACCCTCTCGCTCGCCACCGTCGCGTTTGCCGGCCCGCAGTGCACCGACACGCCCAAGACCGGCTGGCTGACCGAGGAGGCGATGAAGCAGAAGATCGCCGCCGACGGCTACACGATCGACAAGTTCAAGGTCACGGCCGGCAACTGCTACGAGATCTACGGCAAGGACAAGAACGGCCAGAAGGCCGAGGTGTACTTCAATCCGGTCGACGGCAACGTCGTCAAGGCCAAGCAGGGCTAAGCCGCGGCACGGAGGACGGCATCATGACGGGCGACAGGATCAGGGTCTGGGACCGGCCGGTACGCGTGTTCCATTGGGGGCTGGTGGCGATGTTCGCAATTGCCTACCTGAGCTCCGAGGACGCCGAAGCGCCACACCGCTGGGCGGGCTACGTCGCGCTCGCCCTGGTCGCTTTTCGGGTCCTGTGGGGCTTCGTCGGCAGCCGGCACGCGCGCTTCGACGATTTCGTGCCGCGGCCGGCGTCGCTGCGCCTCTATGTCCGCCGTCTGCTGCGCGGGCGCGAACCGCGCTACCTCGGCCACAACCCGGCCGCGGCCGTGATGATTCTGTTCCTGATGGCGATGGTCGGCGTGATCGGCACCAGCGGCTGGCTGATGACCACCGACTGGGGCTGGGGTAGCGAACTCATCGAGGACTTGCACGAGGGCGCCGTCAATCTGACGCTGGTCGCGGTCGTGCTGCACGTCGCGGCCGCGATCTTCGAGAGCGTCCGTCACCGCGAGAACCTGGTGCGGGCGATGATCACCGGCTACAAGCGGCGCTGAAAGCCGACCTGCAGCATCGAACGCCGGGCGACCGCGAGGCCGCCCGGCGTTCTGTCGTTCAGCCGTTGCTCGGGAAGGCGAACTGGGCCTTCTCGATGCCGGCCACCGCCCAGCGCTGCGTCATCGTCTTGCGCCGCGTGTAGAAGCGCACTGCATCCGGCCCGTAGGCGTAGAGGTCACCGAAGAGGGAACGCTTCCAGCCGCCGAAGCTCTGGCACGCGACCGGCACCGGCAGCGGCACGTTCACGCCGACCATGCCGACCTGCACCGTGTCGGTGAAGTGGCGCGCGACGGCGCCGTCGCGCGTGAAGACGCAGGTGCCGTTGCCGAATTCGTGCGCGTCGATCAGATGCGTGGCCTCGTCGAGATCCTTCACGCGCACGACCGCCAGCACCGGGCCGAAGATTTCCTCGCGATAGACGCGCATAGCCGGCGTCACGTGGTCGAAGAGCGTGCCGCCGAGGAAGAAGCCTTTTTCGTGCCCGGGGACGCGCAAATTGCGGCCATCGACGACGAGCTCCGCGCCTTCCTCGGCGCCGAGGTCGATGTAGCTCCTGACCTTGTCACGGTGCACGCCGGTCACGAGCGGGCCCATGTCGAGTCCGCGCGCCTGGCCGTTGCCGATGCGCAGCGCCTCGACCTTCGGCTTGAGTTTCGCGACCAGCGCATCCGCGACCGCGTCGCCGACCGCGACGACCACCGAGATCGCCATGCAGCGCTCGCCGCAGGAGCCGTAGGCCGCGCCCATGATCGCGTTGACCGCGTTGTCGAGGTCCGCGTCGGGCATCACGACAGCATGGTTCTTCGCGCCACCCAGCGCCTGCACGCGTTTGCCGTGCGCGGTGCCGGTCGAATAAATGTATTCGGCGATCGGCGTTGAGCCGACGAAACTCACCGCCTGCACGCGCGGATCGGTCAGCAGCGTGTCGACCGCCTCCTTGTCGCCATTGACGACGTTGAACACGCCCGCCGGCAGCCCCGCCTCGGTCAGCAGTTCGGCGAGGATCATCGACGCCGACGGATCCTTCTCGGACGGCTTCAGCACGAAGGTGTTGCCGCAGGCGATTGCCATCGGGAACATCCACATCGGCACCATAGCCGGGAAGTTGAACGGCGTGATGCCGGCGACCACGCCCAGCGGCGGGAATTCGGACCACGAGTCGATGTCCGGGCCGACGTCGCGGCTGTGCTCGCCCTTCAGGAACTCCGGCGCACCGCACGCGTACTCGACGACCTCGATGCCGCGGGACAACTCGCCGTGCGCGTCCTCCCACACCTTGCCGTGCTCCTCGACGATTGCCGCGACGATGCGGTCGGCGTTCCGCTCCAGCAGTTCCTTGAACTTGAACAGCACGCGGGCTCGCTTCAGCGGCGGCGTCTTGCGCCATGCGGGGAAGGCAGCCGCGGCGGCGGCGATGGCTTGTTCGACAGTCGTCTTCGAGGCCATCGCGACCTGACGCACCGGCTCGCCGAGGGCAGGGTTGAAGACGGGCTGGGCGCGGTTGTCGTCTGCAACACGGGCGCCGGCAAAGTAATGTCCGAGGGTTTCCATTTGGCTGTCGATCTCTCTCGTTGTCGGGTGGGGCTCAGGCCGTGGTGCGGATCGCCTGGCGCACGGTGTCGAAGATGCGGCCCAGTTCGTCCGGCGTCGAATCGAGGAAGGGCGAGAACTGCAGGATGTCGCCGCCGTTGCGGATCACGACGCCGGCTTCGAAGCACTTCAGGAACACGTCGAAGCCGCGCGCACCGATCGCGCCCGCACGCGGGGCGAGTTCGATGCCGCCCATCAGGCCGAAGTTGCGGACGTCGACGACGTTGGGCTCGGCTCTGAACGCATGGATCATCTCCTCGAACAGAGGTTCCAGCGCCCGAGCGCGCGCAAAACTGTCTTCCTCGCGGTAGGCGGCGAGCGTCGCGAGGCCCGCGGCCGCGGCGAGCGGATGGCCGGAGTAGGTGTAGCCGTGGAAAAGCTCGACGACGTGCTCGGGGCCCTGCATCAACGCGTCGTAGATCGTGTCGCGCACGATCACCGCGCCCATCGGTACGACACCGTTGGTGAGCCCCTTCGCGGTCGTGATGATGTCGGGTGTCACGCCGAAGCGTTCGGCCGCGAAGGGCGCCCCGATGCGGCCGAAGGCGGTGATCACCTCGTCGAAGATCAAGAGGATGCCGTGCTTGTCGCAGATCTCGCGTAGCCGGGCGAGGTAGCCGATCGGCGGCACGAGGATGCCGGTCGAGCCGGCGACGGGCTCGACGATCACGGCGGCGATGTTAGAGGCGTCATGCAGTGCGCACAGGCGCTCGAGGTCGTCCGCGAGATGCGCGCCCCAGGCCGACTGGCCCTTCGAGAACGCCATGTCGGCGGCGCTGTAAGTGTGGCGGATGTGATCGACACCGGGCAGCAGCGCCGCGCTGAACACCTTGCGGTTGCCGGGAATGCCGCCCACCGACAGGCCGCCGAAGTTCACGCCGTGGTAGCCGCGCTCGCGTCCGATCAGCCGCGTGCGCTGGCCGTCGCCGCGTGCGCGGTGATACGCGAGCGCGATTTTCAGCGCGGTGTCGGCCGACTCCGAGCCCGAGTTCGTGAAGAACACCTTGTTCATGCCCGCCGGTGCCATCGCCGTGACTTCACGCGCCAGCGCGATCGCCTTGTCGTTCGATACCTGGAAGCTCATCGCGTAATCGAGCTTGGCGACCTGCTCCTGCACCGCGGCGACGATCTTCGGATGGCAGTGACCGAGGCCCGAGGTCCACAGCCCCGAAAAGCCGTCGAGCAGTTGCCGGCCATCATCGGTCGTGTAGTAGTGGCCGCGCGCGCCGGTGATCACGCGCGGCGTTTTCCAGAACGCGCGGTTCGAGGTGAAGGGCAGCCAGTAAGCCTGATCGTGGTTCATCTGCAGCTCCGGGAGAAAGTTGCAGCCATCCTACGGGGGTAATTAGGTGCATAAAACGACAAAACACGTCCGCAAGGTTTCGCATTAATGAAACAATAACCGCATGAAAGCCCGTGCCCTGCTCGCGAACCTCGCCGAAGCCGACCTGCGCCTGCTGCGCGTCTTCATTGCGATCGCCGAATCCGGCGGCCTCGCGGCGGCGGAACTCCGCCTCAACATCAGCCGCTCGGTGATCAGCCGCCATCTGAAGGATCTCGAACTGCGCCTCGGCGTGCGCCTGTGCGAACGCGGGCGGGCCGGTTTCGCGCTGACCGAGGAAGGGGAGGTCGTGCTCGACGCCGCGCGGCGGCTGCTTGCCCAAATCGAGCAGTTCCGTAGCGAAGTCGCCGAGCTGCACGCCGGCATGCGCGGGGAGCTCAACCTCGTGATGTTCGACAAGACGGTGTCGAACCCCGGCTGCCGTCTCGCGGAGGCGATCGCCGAGTTCGGTGCCGAGGCGCCGGCCGTGACGCTCAATGTGCACGTCGCCGGCAGCAGCGAGATCGAGAAGGGCCTGCTCGAAGGCCGCTTCCACGTCGCGGTCCATCCCTTCCACCGCGCGAGCGACAGTTTCACGTCGGTGCATCTCTTCGACGAATTCCTGCCGCTCTACGCTGCACCCGACCATCCGCTGCTCGCCGGCGGCCGCGTCCCGGACGACGACGAACTGCGGCGCGCGGCCTTCGTCGGCCTCGGTTACCACTCGCCCAACATGGAACACTTCTGGCGCCTCGGGTTGCAGCCCGCAGCCCGCGCTTTCGAGCAGGAAGCGAGCGTCTTGCTGATCCGTTCGGGCCGCTACATCGGCTTCCTGCCCGACCATTACGCGCGCGCCTTCGAGGAACGCGGCGAAATCGTGCGGATTGCCTCGGAAACCCTGCGCTATTCCTGCGACTGGCTCGTTTCGGTCGCGCGCAATCCGCCGCCGGGACGCATTGCGCGTCGTTTCATGGAGATCCTGGTCGCTCAGCACTCGTCGCGCCGGATTATCTGAGGGCCCCTTGCCCCTGCATCCGGTGCGGCGCATGACTTCGATATGAATTCCTTGCTTCATCAAAATGCCCCGCAAGCCGCGACGGTGCTAGAATCCGCCCGTTAGATGCACTAGTCACACCAACTCAACACCACATCGAGGTAAAGCATGAACAAAGGTGAATTCGTCGAAGCCCTGGCTGACCGTCTGGACGTTTCGCGCGCGCAGGCCGATCGTGCCCTGTCCACCGTGCTGGACATCGTCGCCGAGCGCATGGCTGCCGGCGAGAAGGTTGCCTTCACGGGTTTCGGTTCGTTCGAAGTGTCCGAGCGTGCCGAGCGCACCGGCCGCAATCCCCAGACCGGTGCCACGATCAAGATCGCCGCGACCCGCGTGCCGAAGTTCACGCCGGGCGCAACCCTGAAGGGCGCCGTGAACGGCAAGTAATCGCCGCATAGCGAATACCGTGAAAGGCCCGGCGCCGCAAGGCGTCGGGCCTTTCTCTTGTGGGCGTCAGTCGCGCTCCTAGAGCATTGATTGGATTGGCTCTTTCGCTCGCGCCAGAAATGGGGTATCATCCCCGGTGTTGTGCAATGCAGCATTCGGTTTATCCAAACTCCCGGATCAGGAATCCGAGAATCCTTGCCGAGGGACTGTATCCACAGCCCCATCGCCCCCGACCCTCCCGCCGAATTCCCATCCGTTCTTCCGAACGCTTGGCATCGCGAAAGCCGGTTGGTGCCGATGCGCGGTCGCTTTCCGTTTCTTGACGGAACCGGCCGGCCCAAGCCCATCGCGCGCTTGCCGCCCCGCGTCCCCCCGTGGACGGTGCGATGCCTTTTTATTGGCCCATATAAGCTGGGCCCGCTGTCGTTGCGACCATCCGTCGCGACGGGGGCACATTTTGGAAGAACACATGACGTTCAACGAACTCGGTCTCAACGAACTGCTGCTCAAGGCCATCGAAACCACCGGCTACACGGTCCCGACTCCCGTTCAGATGCAGGCGATTCCCGCCGCGATCGGCGGCGCCGACCTGATGGTTTCGTCCCACACCGGCAGCGGCAAGACCGCCGCCTTCACGCTGCCCAGCCTCAACCGCCTCGTCGACCGCAAGCCCGCCCCCGGCGCCGGTCCGCGCGTGCTGGTACTGACCCCGACGCGCGAACTCGCGCAGCAAGTCGAGAAGGCCGTGAAGACCTACGGCCGCCACCTGCGCTGGCTCAATACCGCTTGCCTCGTCGGCGGCGCGCCCTTCTTCGCGCAGGTCAAGCAGCTGTCGCGCCCGGTTGACGTCGTCGTCGCCACCCCGGGCCGCCTGATCGACCACCTGACCCGCCGCAAGATCAAGCTGTCGGATGTCGAAGTCCTGATTCTCGACGAAGCCGACCGCATGCTCGACATGGGCTTCGTGGAAGACATCGAGACCATCGTCGCTGCCACCCCGGCCTCCCGCCAGACGCTGCTCTTCTCGGCGACCCTCGACGGCGTCGTCGGCAGCCTCGCCTCGCGCATGACGCGCAATGCGCAGCGCGTCGAGATCGCTCCGACGGTCGAGAACCGCGGGAACATCGAACAGCGCTTGATGATGGCCGACAACATGGTGCACAAGACGCGTCTGCTCGAATCGCTGCTCGGCGGCGACGACCTGCAGCAGGCCGTGGTGTTCACCGCGACCAAGCGCAGCGCCGAGGAAGTTTCGCTCGCGCTGCAGGAAAAGGGCTTCGCCGCGGCCGCGCTGCATGGCGACATGCACCAGACCGCGCGTAACCGCACGCTCGACAAGCTGCGTCAGGGCCGCATCGGCGTGCTCGTCGCGACCGACGTCGCCGCCCGCGGCATCGACGTCGCCGGCATCAGCCACGTCATCAACTTCGACCCGCCGCGCCAGGTCGAGGACTACGTGCACCGCATCGGCCGCACCGGCCGCGCCGGCCGTGACGGCATCGCGATCACGATGTCCGGCCCGCGCGAGATGGGCATCATCCGCGCAATCGAGCGCTTCACCGGCAAGCGCCTCGACGTGCACGTCATCGAAGGCCTCGAGCCGAGCGCGCGTCCGACCTCGCCGCGTCGCCCCGCTGGCGGTGGCGACCGCAAGCCGGGCTTCGGCGGCCGTTCGTCGTCCGGTTCGTGGAACCGCGAATCGCGCGACAGCCGTCCGGGCGCGAACAAGGGCTGGGGCTCGGATTCGCAGGGTGCCGGCCGTTCCGGCTATGGCCGCGACGAGCGTCCGAGCTTCCCGCGTGAAGAACGGTCCGCTGCTGCTCCGCGCGAAGACCGCGGCGGCTTCGGCCGTGGCGAACATCGCGGCGGCTTCGGTCGCGAGGAGAATCGCGGCGGTTTCGGCCGCGACGAGCATCGTGGCAGCTTCAACCGTGACGAGCGCGCCCCGCGTCGCGAAGGCGCCCGCTTCGGCGAGGATCGTCCGGAAGGCGCGCGTCGTCCGCGTCCCGCCGCACGTGGCTGATCGTTAGTCTCTTTGCTCCCGCCCGCGCGGGAGCAGGCGGGCCCGGCAGTGCATCCTCGTGATGCCTGCCGGGCCCGTTGCATTTTGGCCCTCGCATGCGTCAAAGTGCAGGCGTCAGTGGTAGATTCCTTCTTTCCGGGGCATTCGCACCCCGCTTGGAGGAATTCCTTTTCCATGTTCGAACACATTGATCCCTATCCCGGCGATCCGATCCTGACGCTGGTCGAGACCTTCATGCAGGACCCGCGTCCGCACAAGGTCAATCTGAGCATCGGCTTGTACTACGACGAGCAGGGCCGCATTCCGCTGCTGGGTTCGGTGCAGAAGGCCGAGGCGGCCTATTACGCGACGCCGTCGCCGCGTCCCTACCTGCCGATGGAAGGTGCCGCGGACTACCGCGCTGCGGTGCAAAAGCTCCTCTTCGGCACCGACAGCGAAGCGCTGAAGGCGGGCCGCATCGCGACGATCCAGACGATCGGCGGTTCGGGCGCGCTGAAGGTCGGCGCAGATTTCCTGAAGCGTTACTTCCCGTCGAGCGAGGTGTGGGTCAGCACGCCGACCTGGGACAACCACCGCTCGATCTTCGAAGGCGCCGGCATCCAGGTTCACGACTACCCGTACTACGATCCCGAGACCTGCGGCGTGCGCTTCCCCGAGATGATCGCGAAGCTGAAGACGCTGCCGGCGAAGGGCATCGTGCTGCTGCATCCGTGCTGCCACAACCCGACCGGCGTCGACCTGTCGCAGGCGCAGTGGCGCGAAGTGATCGGCGTGCTCGTCGAGCGCGACCTGATCCCCTTCCTCGACATCGCCTACCAGGGCTTCGGCGACAACCTCGACGACGACGCCTTCGCGATCCGTGCGCTGGCGGATGCCGGCATCAGCTTCTTCGTCAGCAACTCGTTTTCGAAGAACCTGTCCTTCTACGGCGAGCGCTGCGGCGGCCTATCGGTCGTGTGCAAGGATGCCGAGGAAGCCGGCCGCGTGCTCGGCCAGCTGAAATTCACCGTGCGCCGCAACTACTCGAGCCCGCCGCTGCATGGCGGACGCATCACCGCCGCCGTGATGAACGATGCGAAGCTCTATGGAGAGTGGGTCGGCGAGGTCGCCGAGATGCGCGAACGCATCAAGGCGATGCGGCAGAAGCTGTATGACGTGCTCAGCTCGACAGTGCCGGGGCGCGACTTCAGTTATTTCCTGAAGCAGCGTGGCATGTTCAGCTACACGGGGCTCACCGCGCAGCAGGTCGACCGCCTGCGCGACGAGTTTGCGGTGTATCTCATCAGCTCGGGCCGGATGTGCGTCGCCGGGCTCAACACCCGCAACATCGACTACGTCGCATCGTCGATGGCGGCGGTGCTGAAGGGCTGAGCCCGACTGTCGCGCGACGCCTTCGGGCGTCGGCCGCAAAAGCAAAACGGGCCTCGCGGCCCGTTTTTGTTTGTGCCTTGGTCCCGACGATCAGGACTTGCCGCCCTCGCGCGCCGCGGCAACTTCCGGTGCGCGCAGCTTCGCGGCGAGCTTGTCGAGCACGCCGTTGACGAAGCGGTGGCCGTCGGTCGCGCCGTAGGACTTCGCGAGTTCGATCGCTTCGTTGATGATCACGCGGTAGGGCGTGTCGAGGCCGGTCTTGAACTCGTGCGTCGCGAGCAGCAGGATCGCGCGTTCGACCGGCGACATCTCGTCGATTCCGCGGTGGATGAAGGGGATGAATTCTTCCTGCAGCGCTTCGACGTTGTTGAGCGTGCCGCGCAGCAGCGAGACGAAGAATTCGCGGTCGGCCTTGTCGAAGCCGGCGACCTGCGAGACGTGATCCTCGATGACGGGCAGCGAGTTGCCCGACAGCAGCCACTGGTAGATGCCTTGCAGGGCAAATTCGCGCGCGCGGCGCCGTGCAGCCTTTCCGCTCATTTCAGCATCCGCAGCAGTTTGGACATCTCGACTGCGCAGCGGGCGCAGTCGCTGCCCTTTTCCTGCATGCGGGCGAGGGCCTGGTCGTCGTTCTCGGTCGTCAGCACGCCGTTGGCGATGGGCACGCCGGTGTCGAGGGTGATGCGGGTGATGCCGGCGCCCATTTCGTTCGAGACGAGCTCGAAGTGGTAGGTCTCGCCGCGGATCACCGCGCCGAGCGCGATCAGCGCGTCGTAGCGGCCGCTGCGTGCCATCGTTTGCAGCGTCAGCGGGATTTCGAGCGCGCCGGGGACGGTGGCGATCCGCACGAGATCGGGCGACACGCCGAGCTTCAGCAGTTCGGCGGTGCAGGCCGACAGCAGGCCTTCGCACACGTCCTGGTTGAAGCGGCTCATGACGATGCCGACGCGCAGGCCGTGGCCGTTCAGGTCGGGTTCGAATTCGGTGATGTTGTCGTAGCGGGCCATGTTCGGTTCTTTCAAAAGCAAAGAGGCCGGAAGTCCGCTGCGGGACTTCCGGCGTGTTGAGTCGTCGAGCTTATCACCTCAGACGGGTTCGACGAAGCCGGTGATCTCGAGGCCGAAGCCGGCCATGCTCGGGATCTTGCGCGGGCTGGCGAGCAGACGCATCTTGCCGACCTTGAGGTCGCGCAGGATCTGGGCGCCGACGCCGAAGAGGCGGGCATCCCACTTGACGGCGGGCTTGCCGTCGCCGCGCAGGCCGGCGAGGAGCTCCGAGCCCGACTGCGGGCGGTAGAGCAGCACGATGACGCCCTGTTCGGCCTGGGCGAGGCGCGCGAGGGCCTGGTTGACCGGGAAGCTGTGACTGCCGCTTTCGGGGTCGAGGAAGTCGACGACCGAGATCGGTTCATGCACGCGCACGAGGGTTTCGCGCTCGGGGCGGATCTCGCCTTTTGACAACGCGAAGTGCACTTCGCCGGTGGTCTTGTCTTCGAAGGCCGACAAACGGAAGCGGCCGTGCGGGGTGTCGACGTCCTTTTCGGTGACGCGTTCGACGAGGTGTTCATGCGCCGAGCGGTACTGGATCAGGTCGCGGATTGCGCCGATCTTGAGGCCGTGTTCCTTGGCGAATTCGACGAGGTCCGGCAGGCGGGCCATCGTGCCGTCGTCCTTGAGGATTTCGCAGATCACGGCGGCGGGTTCGAGCCCGGCGAGCGAGGCGAGGTCGCAGCCGGCTTCGGTGTGGCCGGCGCGGATCAGCACGCCGCCGTTCTGCGCCATCAGCGGGAAGATGTGGCCGGGCTGGACGATGTCGGTGGGCTTGGCGTTGCGCGCGACGGCGGCTTCGACGGTGCGCGAGCGGTCATGCGCGGAGATGCCGGTCGTGACGCCTTCGGCGGCTTCGATCGAGGTCGTGAAGGCGGTGCCGTGCGGCGAGCGGTTGTTGCGCACCATCAGGTGCAGGTCGAGCTGTTTGCAGCGCGCTTCGGTGAGCGTCAGGCAGATCAGGCCGCGGCCGAATTTGGCCATGAAGTTGATGGCTTCGGGCGTGACGTGCTCGGCGGCGAGGACAAGGTCGCCTTCGTTTTCGCGGTCTTCTTCATCGACGAGCACGACCATGCGGCCGGCGCGGATTTCTTCGACGATTTCGGTGATCGGGGACAGGGCGGTCATTGTGCGGCTTCCTCGCGCCAGGCCAGCAGGCGTTCGCAGTAACGGGCGATCAGGTCGATCTCGAGGTTCACGCGGCTGCCCGCTTTGAGGTGCTTGAGATTGGTGACGGCGACGGTGTGCGGGATCAGGTTGATCGAGAATTCGCGGCTTTCGACGCGATTGACGGTGAGGCTCACGCCGTTGACGGTGATGGAGCCTTTGCGTGCGATGTATCCGGCGAGCGCGGCCGGGGCGCGGATGACGAGTTCGTGGCTTTCGCCGACCGGCGTGAAGCTGACGACTTCGCCGACGCCGTCGACGTGGCCGGTGACGAGGTGGCCGCCGAGTCGGTCCGCGAGGCGCAGGGCCTTTTCGAGATTGACTTCGTTGCCGACGGCGTCGAGGCCGGCGGTGCAGTTGAGGGTTTCGCGCGAGACGTCGAAGAGGGCGTTTGCGCCTTCCATTGCGATGACGGTGAGGCAGACGCCGCTGTTGGCGATGCTGTCCCCGATTTGTACGTCGGAGAGGTCCAGCCCGTTGGTGTCGACGGTCAGGCGGACGCCGTCCTGCAGGGGATCAATGCGTTCGATTCGGCCGCAGGCGGCCACGATTCCGGAAAACATGGGATGAGGGTCCCAAGGGAGTGGGGAAGGCGCAATTGTAGGCGAAATGCGGTGAGATGCGGGGCTTGGGGGCTTTTTGCGGTCTGGCCGCAAAGGGTTCTGACCGCACCCGGGCGCCGGCAGCTCTGCCGGGCAGGCGCTCGCGGCCTTCGGCTTCCCGTCGCGAAACTGGTTCCGGGAGCGGCGACGCAAACTCGCCGGCTGCGCCGGCTCAGACATGCGTCGCCTTCTTCTCCCGGAACCAGCCCCGCGACGGCGCTCGCGGACAGCCCGGCAGAGCTGCCGGCGCCCGGGTGCTACGCCGTGCAGATTGTGCCTGCGGCGGCTCTTGCTTCGTTTAGCGCAGCGCGCGGTCGAGGATGTTGCCGAAGGCGTCCGCCTTCATGAAACCGACGACGCGAAGATTGTTGCGTTCCTGGCCTTTGCCGTCGAAGAAGATGATTCCGGGCGGGCCGAAGAGGTTGAAGCGCTTGAGGAGCGCCTTGTCGTCGTCGCTGTTGGCGGTGACGTCGGCCTGCAGCAGCAGCATGCGGTTCATGCGGCTGGCGACGGCGGGCTCGCTGAAGGTGAGGTGTTCCATTTCCTTGCAGGACACGCACCAGTCGGCATAGAAGTCGAGCATCACCGGGCGGTCGGCGGCGGCGATTTTGGCTTCGAGGTCGGCAATGGAGGTGACGCGCTGGAAGGTCGGTTGGGTGGCGGACTGCGGGCCGGGGGCGGCCGTGGCTTCGGAGCGCAGCACGGCGAGCGGTTGCAACGGGTCGCGCGAGCCGGCGAGTGCGCCGACGAGGATGGCGCCGCCACCGATCAGCGCGACGATGCCGATGCCTTTCCAGAAGCGCTGCCAGCCGCGGGCGTTGGTCGGTAGCGGGTCGAGGGCGCGCAGGAAGATGCCGGAGAAGAGCAGCAGCGCGCCCCAGGCGATCATCGGCACGAGCGACGGCACGACCGGCGTGACGAGCCAGATCGCGACGCCGAGCAGCATGACGCCGAACGCTTTCTTGACGCCGTCCATCCACGGGCCGGCCTTGGGGAGCACCGATCGGGCGGCGACGCCGACGGCGATCAGCGGGGCGCCCATGCCGAGGGCCATCACGAAGAGGGCGGCGCCGCCGAGGACGGCGTTGCCGGTCTGCGCGATGTAGAGCAGCGCGCCGGCGAGCGGGGCGGCGACGCAGGGGCCGACGATCAGCGCGGAGAGCACGCCCATCACGACCACGCCGCCGAGGCTACCGCCTTTCTGGTGGCTGGCGGTGTCGGAGAGGCGGCTTTGCAGCGCGGTCGGCAGTTGCAGTTCGTAGAAGCCGAACATCGACAGCGACAGCACGACGAAGACGAGCGCGAAGCTGCCGAGCACCCAGGCGTTCTGCAGCGCGGCCGACAGCATCGTGCCGGACATGCCGGCCGCGACGCCGGCGAGTGCGTAAGTGACGGCCATGCCGAGGACGTAGGCGAGCGAGAGGAGCAGCGCGCGGCCGCGCGAGATGTGGTGGCCGTGGCCGACGATGATGCCCGACAGGATGGGGATCATCGGGAAGGTGCAGGGGGTGAAGGCGAGCAGCAGGCCGAAGCCGAAGAAGCTGACGAGGATGAGCGGGACGCTCGCGTCGCGCAGCAGGCCGGCGATGCGGCCGCTTTCGTCGCCTTCGAAGCTGGCGTTGGTGGTGCTCATGGCGCCACTGGTACTTGCCGCCTTGTCACCGCCCAGGAGGCCGTCGAGGAAGTTGCCGCCAGTCTTGACGGGCTTCGCGAGGAGGTCGATGTCGGCGCCCTGCGAGTTCGGCGGGTAGCAGATGCCGCCGTCCCAGCAGCCCTGGCTCGTCGCCGTGAGGCGGAACTTGGTGACGCCCTGCGGGGCGGTCACCGGCAGCAGGATGGTCACCGACTTGCGGTAGGTCTCGACCTCGCCGAAGAACTCGTCCTTCTTGACCTTGCCGGGCGGGCGCTGCGGCGTGCCGAATTCGACGCCGTCCGCTTCGGCGCGGAAGCGGAACTTGTCGCCGTAAAGGTAGTACTCGTCGGCGATCTTGTAGGTGACTTCGACGGTCTGCGCATCGAGCGCCTGGGCCGAGAGCACGTAGGCCTCTTCGGGGCGCATCGGGGAACCGGCAGCGTGGACGGCGGGGGCGAGGGAAAGCAGGCTGGCGACGAGCGCGATCAGTGACAGGAGACGGTGCATGGAGCGGTGATGTCGGCGGGACGTTCGGAGGTTCGCAGCGGCGCGAACCGGCACATTATCGGGGCATTGTAGGGCGGCAGGCGCGGGCCGCCTTCGACATCGGTCAAGTCATTCGCTTTCTTCTTACTTTCTCTTCTTGCGTTCATTTGGCGGACGGGGGCGGCGCACCGTCGGTGGGTGCCAGTGCCGTCTCTGCAGCGACCCAGTCGAGATACGCCGGAAGTCCCCGCATTACAGGGACAGCGACAATCTCGGGAAGTTCGTAGGGATGTTGCTCGCGGATCGCCGCCTCGAGCGCCGGGTAGCGCTCGGCGGTGGTCTTCATCAGCAGCGGGATTTCCTCGGCGCGCTCGACCGCGCCCTGCCAGCGGTACACGGAGCGGCAGGGGGCGAGGATGTTCACGCAGGCGACGAGGCGCGCTTCGACGAGGCGGGCGGCGAGCGCGTCGGCCGTGGCGGCGTCGGGCAGGTTCGTCAGCACGATCAGGGTGTCGGTCATCGCGGGGCTCCGCGTTCGGAAGACATCGATTTTCCCAGACTCCGGCCGGGCGGGCGAGTTCGACCGGCCGCTTGGCGTCGAAAGCTGATCGAAAGCTTCTTTGCGTTCAATCGCTCCCGTCGGCGCCGCGCACTGTCCTGCGCGGCGGGACGCGCAATCCACATTCCAAGATGGGAGGAGATTTCATGCAAAGGAATACCTTGACCGCGATCGCGCTGGCGGTCGCCGCGGCGGCGCCGCTGGCCGCGCAGGCACAGTCGAACGTGACGATCTACGGGCTGATCGACATCAACCTGTCTGCCGAACACTCGGGCGACCAGCGCTTTCATGGCCTCGCACATAGCGAACTGAACGGCACGCGTCTGGGCTTCAAGGGGAGCGAGGATCTCGGCAACGGGCTGAAGGCGATCTTCACGCTGGAAAGCGGATTCAACCCCGGTACCGGCACATCCGAGCAGGGCGGGCGGCTTTTCGGTCGTCAGTCCTTCGTCGGCCTCGAAGGCGGTTGGGGACGCTTCACGCTGGGCCGCCAGTACTCGCCGGCCTTTGTCGCGATCGATCCCTTCGATTCGACCGGCAGCTCGGACCGCAGCGTCGGTCTGTTGTCGCGCAAGACGGGCGGCGTGAAACCCGCCTATGAGGTGCGTTTCGACAACATGGTGAAATACCGTTCGCCGGAGTTTGCGGGCTTTTCGGTCGACACCGGCTACTGGTTCGGAGAAAAGCCGGAGAACGCGGCCGGCGACGCGTCGCAGCGCCGCGAGGGAGACGGTTACGGCGTGACCGGCCTGTATAACAACGGCCCGCTGTCGGCGTCGATCACGACCCAGACGGTGTTCCGCGACAAGACCAGCGGCAAGGTGCGCACCAACGGCCTGGGCCTGTCGTGGGACTTCGGTCCGGCGAAGGCCTTCCTCGCCTACACGCAGGACCGCGAGCTCGGCAGCCAGGGTGAAGGCAAGGCGCGCACCTACGACGTCGGCGTCGCGATCAAGGCCGGTTCGCAGGGCACGGTCGCGATCAGCTACGCGAACCGCAACGAGTCGAACGATCCCAAGGCCGAGGATGCGCACGGCTGGTCGCTGTACTACATGCACGACCTGTCGAAGCGTACGACGCTGTACACGGGCTATTCGCAGCTCAGCAACAAGGACGACGCCAACTACTCGATCGGCAACCTGACCCCGGCCGCCGGCGACGATCACCGCGTGATCATGGCAGGCATCCGGCACAAGTTCTAAGCTAACCCTGTTTCTCCTCTGCGGCCGCGAGGCGGTCCGCTTGATCGACCCTGATCGGTGGCTGAGGCCGTCGTTCGGGGTCGTTTTTCATTTACGTCTCACGTCGCGTTTGTAAGCAATCTTGCAGCGATCGGCGCCGAAAGCGTTCCGAAAGGCGCTTCAGACAGCATCTCTGTCATACCAAGGATTCATTCCACGGAGACAGCCACCATGCAGATCACGGGCATGCTTCACGGCGCCAAGCTGTTGCGCTTTGCCGACTTCCCCACCCCCGAGGTGCTCGGCCCCGACGCCAGCGAGGAGGACATCAAGGACCTGATCGAGCGCCACGGCTCGGTGTTCGTCAAGCCGGTATTCAAGGGCGGCGTCGGCAAGAAGGGCAAGGCGGGCCTGATCGGCCGCGCGAAGGACCTGAAGACCGCGCTCGCCGAGAAGGAGCGTCTGTATTTCGTCGAGCACTGCCATGGCAACCAGGTCGCCAAGGCCAACGGTGTGACTTTCGAGGCGGCGGTGCCGGCCGAGCATGAGGTGTATTTCTCGATCACCGACGCGACCCAGTTCCGCGCGCCGACGATGACGCTGACGCACTGCGGCGGCATGGACATCGAGGAGCTCGAGCCGTCGAAAGTCGCGCGCATCCCGTTCGATCCGCTGACCGGCCTGAAGGCCTTCGTCGTCGCCAACGCGCTCGCCGACATCGGCGCGCCGAAGGAGATCATCTCGCCGCTGGTGCAGCAGCTGCCGAAGCTGTGGGAGCTCTATCACGACTTCGGCATGACGACCCTCGAATTGAATCCGATCCGCATGCGCGCGGACCGCCGCGGGCGGCTGACGCCGGTCGCGTGCGACTTCAAATGCGGCTTCGACCGCGACGATCCGCGCTGGCATCGGCTGGACCTGCCGGCGCATCTGTTCGCCGCGGACTACTCGGACTTCGAGCAGGAGATCAATCAGCTGCGCACCCACCAGGGGCAGAGCGACGTCTACGTGATCAACGAGCACGGCACGATCCTCGCGCCGACCTTCGGCGGCGGGGCGAATTCGCTCGTCACCGAGATGCTCGGCGACGACGCGATCATCTCGTCGGACTTCGGTGGCAATCCGCCCTACGAAAAGATGAAGTCGGTCGCGTCGATCTGCTTCAAGCACTGGCTCGCGCAGTCGAACGTTCTCTTCGTGATCGGCGGCAAGTCCAACAACACCGACATCTTCGAGACCTTCCGCGCGATGGCCGACGCGCTGCGCGAGCACTTCTCGCGCAACGGGCCGACGCCGCTTTATGTCGTCGTCGGCCGCGGGGGGCCGAACCTCGTGCGCGGCATGGGCGTGATGCGTGACACCTGCGAGGCGCTGGGTATTCCGTATCGCCTCTTCGGCTTCGACTCGGCGATGAGCGAAGTCGTCGATTACGCGCGCGAAGTCAATGAATGGATGAAGGCCGGCGGGCGCGACGAGATCGCGCGCAGGCTCGGGCTGGCCACGGCTGCCTGAACGCACAAGACATCAAGGAGACAGCCATGTACCAGCAGGGTGTGGGGGAATTCAAATATTTCGTCGGGATCAGTTCGCTGGCGCAGATCGCCACACGGCACGACCGCGTCTGCGTGCTGAACATCCTCGGCGGCGAGTCGAGCGAGGTGACGCCGGTCGGGCACGCGTGGTCGGGCGGCAACGTCGTGTTCGGCACTTCGCCGGGGCGACGCGGGCAGGTGCTCGAGACGCCGATGGGCAACATCCCGGTCTATAACAGCGTGCGTGAGGGCCTCGACGACGGCCACCGCTTCAATTGCGGCGTCGTCTATCTGCCGCCGTCGGCGGCGCGTGACGGCGTAGCGGAGCTGATCCGCGTGAATCCCGAGCTGAAGAAGATCTTCATCATTACCGAAAAGATTGCCGTGCACGACGCGCGGGAAATCCGCGCGATGGGCCAGCAGCACGGCATCGACATCTTCGGCGCGAACTGCCTCGGCGTCGCGGATTCGTGGAACCAGGTGCGGATCGGCGGGGCGCTCGGCGGGGACAGCCCGTCGGATACGCTGAAGCCCGGCTCGATCGCGGTGCTGTCGAACTCCGGCGGCTTCACGACGACGATCGCGCAATACCTGCGCATGGCGGGCTGGGGCACGACGACGCTGGTGTCGAGCGGCAAGGACGTCTACATCCACTACGCGGCGCCCGAGTTCGCGTTCGCGCTCGCCAACGACGCGCGTAGCAAGGCCGCGGTGCTGTACTGCGAGCCCGGCGGCTACTACGAGCGCGACGCGGAGTTCACTAAGCCCGTCGTTGCCTGTGTGGTCGGCCGCTGGAAGGCCAAGCTCACGCGCGCGGTCGGCCACGCCGGCGCGATGGCCGGCGGCCACGACGACGCGGCGGCGAAGGAGCGCTGGTTCATGGAGAAGTTCGGTGTCGACGCGATCTTCACGCCGGAGAACCCGGTGTTCTCGCCGAAGGGCGCGGTCGTGACGAACATCGCCCACATTCCGGCCGCGCTGACCGCGGTGATGCGCGCGAACGCGACGCTGCCGGACTTTGCGCCGGAAGGCACGATGGAGCTCAAACCCTGGTTCGGTTCGAATATGGGCCTCGCGCTGCCGGAGAAGCTCGGTCTGCCGGTCGTCGCTGCACCGGAGCCCTACCGCGCGCAGATCGCTGCGCTCGCGAAGCAGGTCGGCGCGGTGTTCCCGCGCGAGTCTCTGAAGGATGCGTCGGGCGCGTCGAAGATGGATCCGAAGACGCAGGTGTCGAGCCTGCATGGCCTCTCCGTGCTGGAGGCGGCGCGGCTGCCGCTGGAGGCGAACGTCGGTCTCGCGCTATTGCGCGAAGCGGGCGGCGACAATGACCGCAAGCTCGTGAATGTCGCGCTTGCGGCCTGCGTGAATCTGCATGGCGACCCCACGCTTGCGGCAGCACAGGCGGCGCGCGAGGCCGGCAACGCGCCGAACAGCGTGCTCGCGGCGGCGGTCTCGATCGTCGGGCCGAAGCGCGCCGAACGAGCGCGCGAGATCGTCGCGGCCTTCATCGAACGCTTCAGCGCGGCCGGGCTGCTCGACGCGCGCGCCGAGGACTTCGACCTCGCTCCCATCGTCGATGACGGGGCGCTCGCCCGGCTGGTCGTCGCCGAGCAGTCCGACCCGCGCACCGATGCGATGCTCGCCGGGCTTGAGGCCCGTGGTGCGCGCTCGGTGTTCGTACGCTACCTGCGCGGCGTCGGCCGCCCGGTCAGTGCTGACGCGGTGCTCGCCGCGGCGACGACGACGCTCGCGTGGGGTCCGCTGATGCGCAAGCGTGTGTCGCGGCTCACCGTCGAGACGCTGCCGTGGTGGATGAAGCTCTTCGGTGCGCTGATCGGCGCTTCGGCCGACGCGGCGCAGCATCGGCCCGAAAGCTTCTGCGGCATGCCAATGACGGAACTGCTCGGCGAGGCGTCGATGACCGACGTCGCATGTCGCGCCTTGCTCGACCGCGCGCCGGACGCGGCGGATCGCTTCGCGTTCCAGACGCTCGTCGGCATCCTGCTGACCAACGGCCCCGGCACGATCTCGGCGCAGGGGGCGAAGGGTGCGGTGTCGGCCGACGGTCCCGAGTCGCCCCGGCGCGTGCAGCTCAACAAGGCGATGGTCGGCTTTCTGACGCATACCGGCTACGCGCATGGCGGGAACGGCTTCGAAGGCGTGCAGTTCCTGATCGACGCCTTCCGCGACACGCCGCTCGCCGACCCGGCGGATGCGGCGCACGGCCTCGACCTCGCCGCCCTCGCACGGGGCTGCGCCGACGAGTACGCCCGCTACAAGGCCGATGCGAGGTCCGCCGGCAGCCTCGATCTGCGCAAGATCCCGGGTGTGAATCATCCGGTGTTCAAGGATCGCCCGGTCAATATCGATCCGCGGGAGGCCTTCATCCGCGAGCTGATGGCCGAGCGGGGCGAATCCAACGTGTTCCACGACTACTACCGCGCGCTGGTGCAGGCGCTGTTCGATGCCGGCGTGTCGCGTACGGTGTATTGCGTGAATATCGATGCGGTGATCGCGGCGCTGCTGCTGAAGCTCACGTGGAAACCGTGGCGTGCCGGTGAGATCGGTGAGGCGGCGCTCGAATCGGCCGCCTTCACGGTGTTCCTGTACGCCCGCATGCTGGGTTGCGCTGCCGAGGTCGACGACCACCTCAATCGCGGCCGCAACATGGACACGCGCACGCCGGCGTCGCAGTGCCGCTTCGTGAGTTGAGCCTGGTGGCCCCGGTCAGAACAGCGCGAGCTGGGGCGAAGGCGGGTCCGGCCGCCGGAAGAGGTCGGTCCGCAGGTCCAGCGTGCGCTCGTTGAGCCTGTTGCGGCGGCAGGCGAGGTGGAAGCGCTGGCGGATCAGGTCGGCGTAGGTGCCGGAGCCGCGCATGCGGCTGCCGAAGCCGGGGTCGTTGTCGCGGCCGCCGCGCGCCTGCTGCACGAGGCTCATCACGTGCCTGGCGCGATCCGGGTAATGCTGCTCGAGCCAGTCGACGAAGAGCTCGCGCACTTCCAGCGGCAGGCGCAGCAGCACATAGGCTGCCTGGGAAACGCCGGCCGCGGCGGCGGTTTCGAGGATGTGCTCGATCTCGTGGTCGGTCAGCGCCGGGATCACCGGCGCGACCAGCACCGCTGTCGGGATGCCGGCTTCGGCCAGTCGGCGCAGGGTCTCGACGCGGCGGTGCGGAGCCGTCGCGCGCGGCTCCAGGCGGCGGGCGAGTTCGGGGTCGAGGGTCGGCAGCGAGACGTTGACCTGCGCGAGCCCTTGCGCGGCCATCGGCGCGAGAATGTCGATGTCGCGTTCGACGAGTGCGCCTTTCGTCGTCACCGACACCGGGTGCCCGAATTCGGCCAGGACTTCGAGGATCTGGCGCGTGATGCCGAGCTCGCGCTCGAAGGGCTGGTAGGGGTCGGTTGCCGCGCCGAGCGCGAGCACGCCGGCACGGTAGCCCGGCCGGCTGAGCTCCGCGCGCAGCACGGCCGCGGCGTCGCGCTTGACGAAGATCTTGGTCTCGAAATCGAGGCCGGGCGACAGGCCCAGGTAGGCGTGAATCGGCCGCGCGTAGCAGTAGATGCAGCCGTGCTCGCAGCCTTTGGCGGGGTTCACGGAGCGGTCGAAGGGGATGTCGGGCGAGCGGTTCCAGCTGATGACGGTCTTCGCGCGGTCGTCGAAGAGCATCGTCGGCACCCGGCTGGCGGGCGGTGTGTCGTCGTCGAGCTGCGCTTCGCGGGTCCATTCGAGAAAGCGCGAGCTGGTGTTCGTCGCGGCGCCGCGCCCGCGGAGTCCCCGTCCCGGTTTTTCCTTATCCACGTCTTTCCTTTGCCGAGGGCCCGTGACTGTGACTCGCCGGGACGCTGACGGTTCTGGAAAGCTGCCGGAAGGGTTCAGCGCGGACGCATCGCGTCGTCCCATTCGCGCAGGAAATCGCGACGCTTGATCTGGTCGAGGTAGGCGAGCAGCGAGGTGCCGAGCGCGATCGGCCGGAAGGCGGTGCCCAGTTGCTGACGCAGGCTGGAGGCGGCCTTGCCGGGGGCGTCCTCGCGCACCGAGAAGAGGCCCGCGCCTTGGGCGAGGATCTCCTGGCCGTGGGCCGAGAGCAGGAAGTCCAGCCACAGGCGCGCGGCGGCCGGATGCTGCGCCTTGCGCGCGATGAAGGCGACGCGGCTCAGCACTAGGGTGTAGTCGCGCGGCCACACGACACCGATCGCCGGATCGTGCTGGGCGCGCGACTGGGCATAGGAGCCGAGCAGGTTGTAGCCGATCAGCACCTCGCCCGAGGCGATGCGGTCGAGCATTTTGGCGGTGCTGGCATGGCGCTCGACGCCTTCGCCGCCCATCGCGCGCACGAGCTGCCAGAAGGCGGTCGGGTTCGCCTGCGCGTCCTGGCTGTGCAGCAGCAGGCCCAGGCCCGAGCGCTCGGGGTCGTAGGTCGCGAGCCGGCCGCGGAAGCGCGCCGGCTGCTCGGTGAGCAGGCGGATCAGCGCCGCGTGCGTGTCGGGGACTTCTTCGGGCGAGAGCGCGCGCTTGTTGTAGACGAAGGCCGCCGGCTCGTAGGTCGTGCCGAAGGCTTCGTCCTTCCATGTGGCCCAGGCGGGCAGGGAGGCCGTTTCCGGCGAATGCCAGGGCTGGGCGTAGCCGTCGTTGACGAGCTTCACCTGCAGGTCCATCGCCGAACTCCACAGCACGTCGGCGCTCGGGCCGCGCTCGCTCTCGGCGACGAAGCGCTGGTAGAGCTCGCTCGAGTTCATGTCGTGGTAGTCGACGTGCAGGCCGCGGTACTGGGCCTCGAAGGCGGCGATGACCGGCTGCACGACGTCGCGGTCGGTCGCACCATAGACGATCACCGTACCGCCTTCGCGCAGCGCCGTCCCGAGCCGGTCGGGCGTGACCTGCGCGAAGGCCTGTATCGCGAGCGCCATCGTCGCGGCGATCGCAGCGCCCAGCACCCATCGGATCCAGCTCATGAAGTCTCCCTTCCCTTCCTGTCCCGCACCTGGCTTGGCCCGGCCGGCGTTTTACGACAATAATGGCCTTCCAAGCTTTCGATTCACTTTCGTTTTTTCCGAACCGATCATGCGCCTGCTGCTAGTCGAGGACCACGCCGAACTCGCCGAATGGGTCGCCAAGGCCCTGCGCCATGCCGGCTATGCGCTCGACGTGTTGGACCGCGGCGATCATGCCGATCACGCGCTGAAGAGCCAGAGCTACGACCTCGTGATCCTCGACCTGTCGCTGCCCGGGCTCGACGGCCTCGAAGTGCTGCGTCGGCTCCGCAGTCGCCAGCAAGGGGCTCCGACCCCGGTGCTGGTGCTCACCGCGCGCGGTACGACCGAGGAGCGCGTCAAGGGCCTCAATCTCGGCGCCGACGATTATCTGCCGAAACCCTTCGAGCTGGCCGAACTCGAAGCGCGCATCAAGGCCCTGCTGCGCCGCAGCGGCAATCTCGTGCCGATGGTGCGCATCGGCCGGCTGGAGTTCGACACGACGAGCCGGCTCGTCGCCGTCGACGGCAAGCCGCTCGCGCTGACGCCGCGCGAGCTCGCCGTGCTCGAAGCCCTGCTGTCGCGCGTCGGCCGTCCCGTCGCGCGCGAGGCGTTGTTCGAGAAGGTGTTCGACTTCGATGCCGAGGCGCGCGTCGAGGCGATCGAGATCTACGTCTCGCGCCTGCGCAAGAAGCTCGAAGGCTCGGGGGTGGTGATCAACACGCTGCGCGGCCTGGGCTACGTGCTGGCCGAAGCGGCCGCTTGAAAGCCGCCGCCCCGATGCGCCCGCGCTACAGCCTGCGCCGGCGGGTCGGCTGGTGGCTGCTGCCGCCGCTGCTGATCCTGCTCGCGATCAACGCGGTGTTCGCCTATCGTAGTGCGCTCGAAATCGTGAACCGCGCCTACGACCGTTCGCTCACGGCGTCGATCAAGGCGGTCGGCGAACGCACGCACTCGCTTGCGGGCGAGATCCACGTCGACATCCCGTACTCCGCGTTCGAGGCCTTCGAGGACAGCGCGCAGGAGCGGCTCTATTACGCCATCGTCGCGCCCGACGGCGCGGTGCTGACCGGCTATCCCGATCTCGCGCCGCGCGAGTTGCCGCCCGAAGGCGGTGAGGTCCGTATCGCCAACGCCGAGTACCGCGGCTACGACGTGCGCCTCGGCGCGATGCGCAAACGCCTGTACGACCCGGCGCTCAAGGGCGGCGACGCGGTGCTGATCGTCTTCGCCGAGACCACCGGCGCGCGCAATCGCCTCGCACGCGATCTCTTCTTCGACAGCCTGCGGCGCCAACTCGCGCTGATCGGCGTCGGCGCCGTGCTGATCGTGCTCGCGCTGCGCTCGGCCTTCCGCCCGCTGGTCGAACTGCGCAACGCAATGCGCAACCGCGACGAGGAAGACCTGACCCCCGTGCCCGGCGGCAACGTGCCGAACGAGGTGGGCCCGCTGATCGACGCGATCAACCATCACATGGAGCGCCTCTCGGCGATGCTCGTCGCGCGCCGCCGCTTCCTCGCCGACGCCGCGCACCAGATCCGCACGCCGCTCGCGGTGCTGACGACCCAGGCGGAGTATGGCCTGCGCCAGGAGGACCCGGCCGAAATGCGGCGCACGCTCGCGAGCCTGCTGGCGAGCATCCATTCGACGCGCCGGCTCGCGAACCAGATGCTCGCGCTGTCGCACGCCGAGGCGATCAACGGCGTGATCGGCGAGCGCGCGCCGGTCGAGCTCACGGCGCTCGTGCGCGACGTCGCGATGGACCTCGTGCCGCTCGCGCTGAAGAAGCACATCGATCTCGCCTACGAGGGTCCGGACGCGCCGATGACGCTGCAGGGCAACGCCGCGATGCTGCGCGAGATGGTCGCGAACCTCATCGACAACGCGATCCGCTACAGCCCACCGGAGTCTCAGGTCGTCGTCGCGACCGCGGCCTGGGGCGAGGAGGCGGTGATCAGCGTCTGCGACGAAGGGCCGGGCATCCCGCCGGCCGAGCGCGAGAACGTCTTCAAGCGCTTCTACCGCATCCTCGGCCAGGGCGACAGCGAAGGCAGCGGGCTGGGCCTCGCGATCGTGCGCGAGATCTGCTGGGCGCACCGCGGCAAGGTCACGCTGAAGGAGGGCGAAGGCGGGCGTGGGCTGTGCGTGGAGATCGAGTTGCCGCTCGCGTGAGGGCGTTGGGGCTGCGCGTCGGGTACGGACCGCGCTATCCTGAGACTTTCCGACACGCGATTCCTGACAATGAATACCTCTTCGGCCACGCCTTTCGCCCGCTGGCCCGACGTGCCCGCCTGCTACGACTGGCTGTCGCTCGACCGGCGCGGCGGCTGGCGGCTGCAGGGCGAGCCGGTCACGCATGCCGGCCTGTTGCGATTCCTTAACGACAATTACACGAGCGACGACGCCGGCAACTGGCTCGTGCATAACGGGCCGCAGCGCGTCTACGTGACGCTCGACTACACGCCGTGGGTGCTGCGGCTGCAGCCCGACGGCAACCTCGTCGCCCACACCGGCGCCGCGGCGGGTGCGGTGGACGCGGTGCATCTCGACGACGAGGGTAATGTGCTGCTGCATACGGCGCTCGGCATCGGGCTCCTCGACGACCGCGACCTGCAGGCTTTCCTCGCCGCGTGCGTCGGGGGCGACGGTGCTCCCGTCGACGACGACGGGTGGGTCGCGCTGATGGCGGGCGAGGGGAAGGCCTTCTGGTGCGGGTTGCCACTTGCCCTCATCGCGCGCGACGAGGTTCCGGCGCGCTACGGCTTCCGGGCGAGGCCCGCGCCTTGATGTGAGCGGCGGCGATGGCGACGGCGAGCTTCCGCTTCTATGAGGAACTCAACGACTTCCTCGCCCCGGACCGCCGTTACCGTGAATTCCAGGCCCTCTGCGCACGGGCCGCGACCGTCAAGCACATGATCGAGGCCTGCGGCGTGCCGCACACCGAGGTCGAACTCGTGCTGGTCAACGGGGAGTCGTCAGGCTTCGACCGCTTGCTCCACGACGGCGACCGCGTCTCCGTCTATCCGAAGTTCGAGGCCTTCGATGTCACGCCGCTCTTGCGCGTACGCGAGCACCCACTGCGCCACATGCACTTCGTCGCCGACGCGCACCTCGGCGGACTCGCGCGCCTGCTCCGGCTGACGGGCTTCGACACGCTCTACGACAACCATTTTGCGGACGACGCGATCGAGGCCATCGCCGCGGCCGACGGCCGCATCGTGCTCACCCGCGACCGCGAACTCCTCAAGCGCCGCACCATCACGCACGGCTGCTACGTGCACGAGCTCAAGCCCGAACGTCAGCTACGCGAGATCTTCGACCGCCTCGACCTGGCGCGCAGCGCGCGTCCTTTCACGCTGTGCCTGGAGTGCAACGCGCCGCTGCGTGCAATCGACAAGGCCCTCGTCGAAGACCGCCTGCCGCCCAGCGTGCGCGAACGCCATCAGCGCTTCAGCACCTGCGATGTGTGTCGGCGCGTGTTCTGGGAAGGCTCGCACTGGGTGAAGATGCACGACCTCGTCGGGCGCCTGCTGGGAGACTGAGCGCCGCCCGGCTCAGCGCGTCGGCATCTGCGCGACCGTATCGCGGCTGATGCGGATGTCGGTCGCCATCAGGTAGTAGATGACGCCCTTCGGGTCGATCGTGCGGATCTGCACCGGCAGGCTGAAGTGTTCGATCGCGATCCACACGTCGGTCATCTCGCGCCCGGTGCCGTAGGACGCGCGCAGGTGCAGCGTGCGCCAGACCTGGCCCCAGGGCATCTGTAGCGCTTCCTCGCCGATCTGCTCGAGGCGGTACTCCACCAAGGTGCCGCCCGTGGTCACGGCCAGGTTACCGCTGCTGACGACGCCCGGATAGCCGATCTGGTAGAGGAAGGACAGCGTGTCCTGCGCATTCTCCGGCAGTGGCGCGGTGCCGGCAGCGCTGCGGATCTGGCCCTTTTTCCAGTCCATCTCGACGGCGAGTTCGCCGGGGCGGCCTTCCTGGCGTTCGACGAAGCGATCCGGACGCAGGCCGGCGGCCGTGAAGTGACCGGTGCTTTCCCACAGCTTGCGCCCGGGCTGGAACCACGGGATCGGTGTGACGGTGACCGGTTCGGACAGGGCGGAGAATTCGTAGCTGCCGTCTTCCTTGATCTCCCACTGGTGCGTGTTGCGGCCCATCGGGTAGCGGCGCTCGCCCATGAAGGCGGCGTAGCTGATGCGCCCCGCGCGCGGCCAGGCGCTGCTGCCGCCGGGGGCGGCGTCGGGCGAGGGGGTGGCCGCGGCTGCTGCGCTGTCGGCGGGACCCGCCGGCGTGTCGGTCGTTGCGACGTTTTCGGGCGCGGCTGCCGTTTCGGGTGCGGGTTCCGGCTTTGCCGGTTCGGGCGGCGGTTCCGGCGCCTCGATCGGCTTGTCGGTGATCGCGGCTTCCGGCTTCTTCGGCGGCGGCTTCGGACGCGGCGGTTTCTTTTCGGCGGCGGGGGCGGGCTGGGCGGCTGCGGCGAGCGGTTCGGGCTTCGGCAGCGTGCGCACGAGCGTGACGTCGAGCGGCTGAAGGTCGGGTGGCGGGCGCAGGTCGAGGCGCGTGCCGACGAAGAGCAGCGCATGCAACAGGAGCGACAGACCGAGGGCGATCAGCAGGCGGCGCGGGACGGCGGGGGAGCGGTACGGCTTGGATTCGGGCATGGATCAGCGCCTGTGCGCCAGTGGAGGCCAGGGCATTCCGGCGGTGGGCTGCCATTCTACCGCGCCCGGCCTGTCGCTTCGGGCTCGTCCGCGGCAATGCCGGATGCAAAAAGATTGTATTGTCATGGACACGGGCGGGTTTGCTCAAGTCGACCGTGTCGGCGGCTCACGTGGCGGCCGGAGCGTGCAGCATCTCGCGGTAGAAATCGACGAAAGCTCGCACGCGGGCCGGCAGATGCCGTCCGGGCGGGTAGACGGCATACACGCCGCCGCGCGCGAGCGACCACTCGGGCAGCAGGCGCACGAGGCGCCCGTCGGCGATCGCCGCTTCGGCGCTGAACTGGTCGAGCGCCGAGATGCCCGCCCCGCTTTCGAGCAGCGCCCGCAGCGTCGCCGCGGAGTCGGCCCGCAGGCGGCTACGCATGCGCACGCTGCGCACTTCGCCGGCCGGCGAAGTGAATTGCCAGGTGAGCGGCGAGGGCAGCAGGCTCAGCGCGACCCAGGGGTGGTCGGCGAGGGCTTCGGGCCGCTCGGGCCGCGGCGCGTCGCGCAGGTAGTCCGGCGAGGCCACGACGCACTGTTCGAAGTCCGTGAGCTTCACCGCGCGCTGGGTCGAGTCGCGCAGCCAGCCCATGCGGAAGCTGACGTCGATGCCTTCCTCGACGAGATCGACGACGCGGTCGCTGGTGCGCAGCTCGATCTGCAGGCCGGGGTGCAGTGCCGCGAAGGCGGCGACGACGCGCCCGAGCGACTGCACGGCGTGATCGACGGTGCAGCCGATGCGCAACGTGCCGGTGAGTTCGGCCGGGCTGCTGCCGAGTTGGGCGAGCGCGTCCTCGATGCCGCGCAGGCGCGGCGCGCACTCGTCGTAGAGCATCTGGCCGGCGTCCGTCAGGGCGACACGGCGCGTGGTGCGCGAGAACAGGCTTGCGCCGAGATGGGTCTCGAGCCGTCCGATTTCGAGGCTGACCTTGGCCTTCGCGATGCCGAGGCGATCGGCCGCCGCGGTGAAGCCGCCGGCTTCGGCAACGGCGGCGAAGATCGACAGCGCGTTGAGATCGATGCGGTCAGAGAGGCTCATTTCAATTGTCCAGAATTGGAAAACAGTGAATTTTCACTGTTGCGGTTTTTCTCTGCAATCGGGATTGCGATGATGGCGCCGTTCCAATTTCAAATTGATCCTCTACGAAAGGTGATGCAGATGAAGATTGCTCTGATCGGTGCTTCGGGTTACGTCGGTTCCGCGCTGCTGAGGGAAGCGCTTGCGCGCGGGCTGCAGGTGAAGGCGCTGGTGTCGAATCCTGCGAAGATTGCCGCGCAGGCGGGCCTCGAGGTCGCGAAGGTCGATGTGCTGGACACGGCTGCGCTGGCCGCACAGCTTCGTGGCGTGGATGCCGTCGTCTCGGCCTTCAGCGGCCACGCGCAGAGCGACGTGTTCGGCTACTACGTGCAGGGCATCCGCTCGATCATCGCGGCGGCGAAAGAGGCCCGTGTGCCGCGCCTGCTGGTCGTCGGTGGCGCCGGCAGCCTCGAAGTGGCGCCGGGCGTGCAGCTCGTCGATACGCCGGAATTCCCGGCGCAGTGGAAGGGCACGGCCGAAGGTGCGCGCGAGGCGCTGAAGCTGCTGCGGGCCGAGCCGGCGCTCGACTGGACGATGCTGAGCCCCTCGGCCCACCTCGAACCGGGTGAGCGCAGCGGCAAGTTCCGCCTTGGCACCGACCAGTTGCTCGTCGACGCGCAGGGCGAGAGCCGGATCTCGGTCGAGGATTACGCGGTCGCGATGATCGACGAGGTCGAGAAGGCGGCGCACTCGCGGCACCGCTTTACCGTGGGCTATTGAGCTGGCGGGGGCGACGACCGCCCCCGAAGGTTCTAAAGATTGCCGACGCAAGTGATCGCGGTTCGGACCGAGCTGTTGATCAGGCTTGCATCGTTGAGCTTCGGCTTTGGTGCGCCGGCAAGGGCGGTGGCCGCGTTAGAGATGTCCTCGAGTTTGTCGATCGCGTCCGGAAACTTCTGCAGCTGGATCTTGGCGGCGGCGGCATCGAGCTTGGCGAGCAGGTTGCTCTGGTCCGTCGCGGCACTTCTGCCGAGGAACGTGCCCGCCATGATTGCGGCCTCCACGGCGTTGAGTTCCGGGGCGCACGCGACCGTATAGTGTGTCGCCTGCGCTGGCCCGGCGCCGAAGGCGCAGGCAGCGGAAATCAGTGCGGCAGCAAGGGTCCGGTTTGCGAGTGACATGATCTTCCTCCTGTTCGGAATTGATTCGGGGGCAGCTTTCCAAATATAGGAGGGCGATTTCAAAAACACTACTCGCGTATATGGTATTTCGGCGTCGATCGTGATCGAGGATGCGCAGGGTGACGATCTCCTGCGTTCAGGGCGAGGCCTAGCCGCCGCTCAGCGCCCCCACGATCACCAGTTCGTCTCCGTCCGCGATGGGCTGGGCGAGCGTCAGGGCGCCGTTGCCGTTGAGGAAGAAGCGCACGTGCGGGCGGATCGCGCCGTGTTCGTCGACGACGCGAAAGCGCAGGCCGGGGAAGCGCCGGTCGATGTCGTCGAGCACGGCGCCCAGCGTCGCGCCCTCGACTTCGAGTTGCGATAGGCCCCCCGTGTAGCTGAAGAGCTGGCCGGGGATGCGAACCCGTACGCTCACTTGACTACCCTCCTGTCGCTACGCGACATCCTCCCCGAGGGAAGGTGAGCGCCCCCTTCGGGCGGCCGGGCGGGGGCGCTCATGCGGCCCCCACCGCCGCCTCGACCGAGAAGATCTCGGGCAGATGCTCGGCGATGCGGCGCCACGAGGCGCCTTCGTCCGTGCTCGCCCACAGTTCGCCGCTGGTCGTGCCGAAGTAGAGCCCGAGCGGATCGCCCGCGTCGGCGCAGAAGGCCTGGCGCTTGACAGTCCACCATGCGTGCTCCGATGGCATCCCACTGTCCTGGCGTATCCAGCTTTCGCCACCATCGCGGCTGCAGTACGCGGCAGGCCGGCCGCCGGGGGAGGTGCGCGGCCAGTTCTCGGTGCCGTCCATCGGGAACACCCACAGCGTGTCCGGGTCGCGCGGATGCAGTACGACAGGGAAGCCGATGTCGCCGATTTCGGTCGGCATCGCGCGGCCGATGCGCTGCCAGGTGTCGCCGGGGCGGTCGAGGCGGTAGATACCGCAGTGGTTCTGCTGGTACAGGCGGTCGGGGGCGAGCGGGTGCAGCGCGACGTGGTGCGGATCGTGGCCGAATTCGGCGTTGGGGTCGGGCAGGAATTCCGCGGCAACCCCGCGGTTGAGCGGGCGCCAGTTCGCGCCGGCGTCGGTCGTCTCGAAGGTGCCGCCCGAGGACACGGACACGTACATGTGCTTGGCGTCGCGCGGGTCGACCAGGATCGAATGCAGCGGCGGGCCACCGGGAATCGGTCCGACCGCCTCGCGGATGACCGGCATCAGGCCGCGGTTGAAGCCGGCGACTTCCTGCCACGTGTCGCCGCCGTCTTCGGAGCGGAACAGCCCCGGTGGCACCGTGCCGGCGTACCACACGTCGGGTTCCGACGCGTGGCCGGGCGCGAGCCAGAAGACGATGTCGACGCTCGCGGCTTTCGGGTCGTCGGACGGGGCGAAGGCGGGTGGTTTGCTCGCCTCCTGCCAGGTGTCGCCGAAATCGGTCGAACGGAACAGGCTGGGGCCGAGATGGCCGGGACGCGTGCCCATCAGCAGCGTCCTGCGGTCGCGCGGATCGAGCACCATGTGATGCACGGCCGAGCCGAGGAAGCGGGGACCGGCGAGTTGCCAATATTGTCGGCTGGCGTCGCCGCGGAGGAAGAATGCGCCCTTGCGCGTCCCGATCAGCAAAACGACGTGGTCCATGCGTTTGCCCTCCAAGAGCTATCAGGATAGATAGTCTGCCACTGGAAACAAGGCGCCCGGAGGCGGGGCGACACTGCGTTACACTTGCCGGCCACGCTTCCCGCGCCCCGACCCCGCGATCCCGACATGTCCCACGCTTCCGACCCGCAACATTGGCGGGCCGTCGCTCTGCTTTCGGTCGCCGCATTCGCGAGCGGCGCATCGGCGCGCTTGTGCGACCCGATGCTGCCGGATCTCGCGCGCACTTTCGGCACGAGCGCGACCGCGACGGCCCAGGTCGTGTCGGCTTTCTCGGTCGCATACGGCCTGCTGCAGGCCGTCTTCGGGCCGCTCGGCGACCGCGTCGGCAAGTACCGGCTGGTCGCGCTGACGACGCTCGCCTGCACCGTCGGCACCCTCGGTTCGGCGTTCGCGACCTCGCTCGAGATGCTGATCCTGTTCCGGCTCGTGCTCGGCGCGTCGGCGGCCGGCATTATCCCGCTGTCGATGGCCTGGATCGGCGACACCGTACCCTACGAGCAGCGCCAGGCGACGCTCGCGCGCTTTCTCGGCGGACAGATCCTCGGCGTGATCGGCGGCCAGTTCATCGGCGGCGTCTTCACCGACACGCTCGGCTGGCGCTGGGCCTTCGGCTTCATCGCGCTCGTCTACCTCCTTGTCGGCCTGACGGTGCTCGCCGAATCGCGCTCGAATGCGACGACCCATCACCGCCCCGCGGCGGACGTCCCGCGTGCCGGGATCGTCACGCAGGCCATGGGCGTGCTCGGCATCGGCTGGGCGCGGGTGATCCTCTCCGTGGTCGCGCTCGAAGGCATGCTGGTGTTCGGCGCGCTTGCTTTCGCGCCGAGCTATCTGCACGAACGCTTCGGCCTGTCGCTGACGATGGCGGGCGCTCTGATGGCCTTCTTCGGGCTCGGCGGGCTGTCCTACATCGGCTTTGCGCGCCATTTCGTCCGCCGCTTCGGCGAAGTCGGGCTCGCGCGGATCGGCGGATCGCTGCTCGGCGCGGCGTGGTTGCTGCTCGCGGTGGCGCCGTCGTGGATCTGGGCGGTGCCGGCCTGCTATTGCGTCGGGCTGGGCTTCTACATGCTGCACAACACGCTGCAGACGAACGCGACGCAGATGGCGCCGCAGGTACGCGGCACGGCGGTGTCGCTTTTCGCGTCGGCCTTCTTCCTCGGCCAGTCGGCGGGCGTCGTGCTCGCCGCGGCGCTGCTCTCGCACATCGGCGCGAACGGCGTGTTCGGGCTCGCGGCGCTGTTGCTGCCGGTGTTGGCGCTGGGATTCGGGCGCCTGCTGCGGGCGCATCACCGGCTGCGCAAATGAAAATGCCGGCGCAAGGCCGGCATCGCGCTGCAGTCGGAAGGGCTTACTTCGCGGCCTTCGCGTCGGCCATGCACTTCTTCATGAACGAGTTCTTGGCGGCGCCGGCGAGCGGCTTGCCGTTCTTGTCCATGGCCTTCGTGGCGCATTCGTTGCTCGCGGCCTTCGACATTTCGCCGTGGCACTTCTTCATGAACGAGCTCTTGGCAGCGCCGGCCAGGGGCTTGCCGTTCTTGTCGACGGCCTTCGCTTCGCAGCTCGAGTCCGGCGCTGCCTGTGTAGCGGGCTCCGCAGCGGGGGTCTGCGCGAAGGCGCTTGAAGCGAGGAAGAGGGAGGTCAGAAGGACTGCGGTCAGACGGGACATGCGCGTATCTCCTGGTTGGCCGGGCGGCGGTGCCGTCCGGGGTTTACGGAATGCTGCTTGCAAGTTGCGATCGCAAATATACGCCCGGATCGGCCATGTCGGGGGAAGATGTCAGCGCGATCGTATGAAGAGGATCGGTCTCGCAACGCATGTCTGTTCTATGATCCTTGCGATTGCCCGGACAAGTGCGTCCGCGCCTTACGCCTCGTTACGTGGGCATCACGAGACGCTTGGCAATATCTGATGTATAAATCAAGTAATATGGCGTACGCATGAAGTGCGCCCGGGTTGGCCGGGAAGATCAGGCAGGGAGGTTGAGCGCAATGGAAAGGACAGCTCCAACCGCCCTCGTTGCAAGTCCGGACAACAGCTTTCGCGAAAAAATCGTTGCCGCTGCGGAACTCGCAGGCGTTCAGCTGGTTGCCCACGTATTCAGCCATGAACAACTCGCCGCGTTGCTCGGCGCCCTGCATCCGGACCTTCTGGTGTTTGACGCGGACCCGAACGGACCGGGAGAGCGGGAGCGGCTTTCGTCCCTCCGTCATTCAAACTCCGGAACTGCAATTCTTATGGCTGCCAGCGACCTGGCCGACAAGCGCGTGTCGGATGGGCTGTTGCACGGGGTCTGTGGGTTCGTGGCGAAGAGCAGCGGCAGCCGAGAATATGCCAATGCCATGCTTGCGATCCTGCGCGGAGAAATCTGGCTTGGTCGCGAGAAACTGGCGCAGGTGCTCACGAGCCTCATCGACGCGATCAATCTGCAGGCCCAGCACCGGGAGAGCGCGGGTGCAGCCGAAAGGCTGAGCCCGCGGGAAGAGGAAATCGTCAGGCTGATCACGCGCGGTTGCACCAACAAGGAGATCGCCAGGGCGCTGGGCATGAGCGACAAGACCGTCAAGGCGCATCTGAGTCACATCTTCGCCAAGCTCGGCGTCACCCGGCGTGCCCAGTTGGCCTTGCAGCGCAACGCTTCCGGCTCCTCGGTCGTCGGCTGATATTCCCCTGCCCACAGCGGCCTAGGCCGACCGTCACAGGACCTATGACACGGGACCTAGGCTACTGACGCGCAATTTCACGCGCATTCCTTCGTCAATGCCAAAGTCATCTTCGGCCCGGCCCCGGAGGGCAGCATTTTCACGGGTGGCGGCTCCAAGGCTTAGGCCAATAGGCCTAGACAATCGACATCGTCGCCAAACTCCCCCTCGCCTGCTATCCCTAAAAAAAAGACGTCGGGCGACCCAGGAAGGAAGGCGGAAGGGTTGTCCCGATATTCGAGGGGGCCCTCAAACGCAGGGCACATCGCGCCGCCGGCAACTCCAGCAGATTGGAGCGAATCGGGCCAGTAGGGCGGCCAAGGGAAGGCACTTGGAAGAGAGGAGCGAAACATGGAAGAGATGAGCAAAGAACGGCGTGCGGTTGGCACGCTGGTGGCAGCGCAATTGTGTCTTATAGGCGTGTTCAGCTTGGGTGCAGGTTGGGCCTTTGCGGACAGTCCCCATTTTGTCAAGCAAGACGCGGTGGTGGACGGCAGTGGAAACTTGGACTGTAGTTTCAAGGTAGCGGGCCTGGGAGATAACCAGACCATATTGGTCACATGCTCCGCTGATGCGAGCGCTTTCTATGCGTGCTTCAATAAGGGCGGGAACCATCCCCAGGCTTCCAACAAGGAAGATTCGGCAGGCCCGGTGAGCGGGAGTGACGAATTCACCTCCGGCAAGAATGGCCAGGTCACAGGCTCAGTTGAAGTGAATCCTCCGGCGTCCACCCTCACCTGCCCTGGAAACCAGGTACGGCGGCTTTGCTCAGTGAGCTATACAAATATCGTGCTCACCGCTGACAGCCTTCAGGCAAGCGTCCCGGGCACGCTCAACCGAGAGTTTATTGACTGCTTCTGACGCTGTTTTGGGGCAACCGCCCGGCATGAGCATAGGCTGAAGCCTGCACGGCGACGAGGTCGCCGTGCGCCCTGTTGTCGTGCTGTTACGGCCGGGCGCTGTGGGGCGAGCATTTGCGCCTCTAAAGTGGGATGCGATTGGCAATCGTGAGGGGGCGAGTGTCGCGGTATGGCGGCACTTCGGACAGCGGGGAGATGAGCCCAGCGACCGAATGGATGCATCTTGATGCATATTCGCGATGCCAGTTGGGCAATGGCCGCACTTCGATGCGATGTGCCCGAAGGGCTTCTGGCCATCGGGTAAACGAAAAATGCCGGCCACCGGGGCCGGCATGTCATCGAGGGACCGGAAGGTCTTACTTTTCGACGAAGGCGTGCTCGATCACGTAGTCGCCCGGCTCGCCGATGCGCTTCGACATCTTGAAGCCGCGGCGGTCGAGCAGTTCGCGCGAGCTCTTCAGCATCGCGGCGCTGCCGCAGATCATCACGCGGTCGACGGCCGGGTCGAGCGGGGGCAGGCCGATGTCTTCGAAGATCTTGCCGCTTTCGATCAGGTCGGTGAAACGGCCCTGGTTGCGGAAGGGTTCGCGCGTGACGGTCGGGTAGTAGATCAGCTTCTCGCGCACGGCTTCGCCGAGGAACTCGTGCTGCGGCAGCTCGTGCGTGATGTAGTGTTCGTAGGCGACTTCGCTGACGAAGCGCACGCCGTGGATCAGGACGATCTTCTCGAAGCGGTCATAGACGTCGAGGTCGCGGATCACGCTCATGAACGGAGCGAGGCCGGTGCCGGTCGAGAAGAGGTAGAGGTGCTTGCCGGGCAGCAGGTCGTGCAGCACGAGCGTGCCGGTGGGCTTGCGCGACACGAGGATCTCGTCGCCCGGCTGGACCTTCTGCAGGCGCGAGGTCAGCGGGCCGTCCTGCACCTTGATGCTGAAGAACTCGAGGTTTTCCTCGTAGTTCGGGCTGGCGATCGAGTACGCGCGCGTCAGCGGGCGGCCATCGACTTCGAGGCCGATCATCACAAACTGGCCGTTTTCGTAACGCAACGCGCGGTCACGCGTGGTGGTGAACGAGAACAGCGTGTCGTTCCAGTGATGCACGCTGACGACCTTTTCGGTGATGTAGGCTGCCATGACTTTATCTGCGATTATTGAAAGATTGGATGGACGGCGCGCATTGTACTGCTGCGGCGCAGCGACGGGGGCTATATCTTCTGGCCAAAAAGTTATATGCAAAGCTCCGTAAGTGGCGAATCTGGCACAAAGAAATAGGCGACGCCCTCCGAGGAGGCTGCGCCTGACGACGGGAGCTGCCGGCATGGACGTCAATGCCTACCACCAGCGCAGCAAACACCGGCTCGACGGCTATGCGCCGGGGCCGGGCCGGCTCGACTGGGCCAACCAGCCCGATCCGTGGCGCCGCTTCGAGGGCGCGCCGCGGCTGCGGTTGCCTTTCGGCGCCGACGGCGTGGCGACCCGCTACGAGGATCTGCGTCGCGGCGCGCGGCCGGAGCCTGCCGCGCTCAAGCTTGCAAATCTCGCGGTGCTGTTCGAACTGTCGCTCGCGCTGTCGGCGTGGAAGGAGTTCGAGGGATCGCGCTGGGCGCTGCGCTGCAACCCGTCGAGCGGCAACCTGCATCCGACCGAAGCCTACCTCGTCGCGCCCTCCTTGACCGGCCTTGCCGGCGGCGTACATCACTACCTGAGCCGCGACCACGTGCTCGAGCAGCGCATGGCGGGCGGCGAGGACTGGAACGCGGCTTTCGGCGGCGGCGCGGTGCTGGTCGCGCTGAGCTCGATCCACTGGCGCGAGGCCTGGAAGTACGGGATGCGCGCCTACCGCTACTGCCAGCACGACTGCGGGCATGCGATCGCGGCGATCTCCGTCGCCGCGGCGGCGCTCGGGTGGTCGGTCCGGGTGATCGATCGCGTGGGCGACGACGACATCGCGCGGCTGGCGGGACTCGATCGCGACGGCGATTACGGTGACGCGGAGCGCGAGGCGCCCGACGTGCTGCTTCAGGTCGGTGATGTGCGGGCTGCGGTCGATGTCGACGCATTGCTCGCGCTGGGGGCGGACGTGGCATGGCAGGGCCGGGCGAACCGGCTCAGCGCCTCGCACGTCGAGTGGCGCGACATCGATGCCGTTGCAGCGGCTGCGTGGAAGCCGCGCACGACGCCGGTCGCCACCCCGAGCTTGTCGGCCTTGCCGCCGCCCGCCGCGTCGGTGCTCGATCTGCCGGCCGCGACCTTGGTCCGACAGCGCCGCAGCGCGGTGGCCTTCGACGGCGTCACGACAATGCGCTCGGACGCCTTCTTCGCGATGCTCGACACGCTGCTGCCGCGCGCAGACGTGTCGCCCTGGGACGCGTGGCCCGAGCCGCCGCAGGTGCATCTGGCGATGTTCGTGCACCGCGTGACCGGGCTGGATCCGGGGCTCTACATGCTGCTGCGCGATCCGGCCGCGCTCGACGAACTGCGCGCGGCGCTGCGCGAGGACTGGGTGTGGGCCAAGGTCGGCCCGGACCATCTGCCGCTTTACCTGCTGATTCCCTACGACCTGCGCGCGTCGGCGCAACTCGTGTCCTGCCACCAGGAGATCGCGGCCGAGTCCTGCTTCGCGCTCGGCATGCTGGCGCGCTTCGGGCTCGCAAAGCGCGAGGCGTGGCGCTATCCGCAGCTCTATCGCGAATGCGGCATGGTCGGCCACATGCTGTACCTCGAAGCCGAAGCCGCCGGCCTGCGCGGCACCGGCATCGGCTGCTTCTTCGACGACGCGATGCACGAGCTGCTGGGCCTTGCCGGCGAAGAGTGGCAGAGCCTTTACCACTTCACGGTCGGCGGGCCGGTCGAGGACCGGCGGCTCACGTCGCTGCCGCCGTACTAGCGCCGTCCGAGGCTATCTCGGCGAATACGCCTGCAAGTCGCCCGGCTTGCGCAGCATCTTGTCGACTTCGGCGAGGTGGGTTTCTTCGATGCGGATCATGTCGCGCGCGTACTCCTCGAGCGCCACCGAGCGGTCGGCGACGAGCTTGAGCAGATCGCGATAGAGATTCAACGCGGCGCGTTCGGATTCGAGCGATTCGCGCAGCATCGCGCCGATGTCGTGCTGGTGCGAGTCGAGCAGCGGGCCGATGGCGAGCGAGGGATAGGCGCCGAGCGCCGTGATCCATTCGCCGGCCGCGCGCGCGTGCATCAGCGATTCGTCGGCCTGGGCGTTGAGCCAGGACACGATCGGGATGCGGCCGAAGCCGAAGACGAGGAAGGAGTAGTGGGTGTAGCGCACGACGCCAGCCAGCTCCGCTTCGAGGATGCGGTTCAGCGCCGCCACTGTTTGCGCCTTGTCGAGTTCCGCCATGGCGAGTCTCCTGTGCCGTTTGATTCCCCCTTTGAGGAAAACAGCCTCGCTTCACTGTAGTTCATGGCTGCCGCCGCTGCCGGGAGCGCGGCGGCCGGCGGGTCAGCCTTTGGCGTCGGGCTTGACGAGGGTCACGGGGATCGGCGAGCGCTCCAGCACGGCCTTCGCGACCGAGCCGAGGAGCGTCTGCAGCAGCCCGCCGTGACCGTGCGTGCCCATCAGGATCTTGTCGAAATGATGTTCGTTGGCGAAACGGACGATGGTGTCCGCGACGTGGCCGACGGCGATGTGGTGGGTGTAGGGGATGCCCGCCGCGTCGAGTCGGGCGCGGGCCCCGGCGAGCGCCTTCAGGCCTTCGTCGCGGTGCCAGGATTCGATGTCGTCGTGGCTCACGAACATGCGCGCGTGGCCGGAGTCGATCGGGATCTGCACGTTGAGCAGATGGATGTCGAGCGCGCTGCCGTTGGCGCGCAGCGTCAGCAGGTGGTCGAGTGCCCGGTTGCTGTTGTCCGAGCCATCGATCGGTACCAGGATCTTCAGCATCGTGATCTCCCTTACTGGCCGCGCGGGCGGGGGGGGCTGGGATTTTCGACGGCGAGGTCGACGAGCGGCGCCTCCTCGGCCTGGCGTCTCGCGATCCACGCACCGACGGCGACGACGACCAGCGCGCCGACGACCGAGGTCGCGTAATGCAGCCAGCCCGGCGCGTCGTCGACGATGTCCTCAAGCGCCGCGTCGCCGACCAGCATGCCGCCGGCGATCCAGCCGAGGAGTGCTGCGCCGAAGGTGATCACGACCGGGAAGCGGTCCATCAGCTTGAGCACGACTTTGCTGCCCCAAACGATGATCGGGATGCTGACGACGATGCCGAAGATCACCAGCATCAGGTCGCCCTTCGCGGCGCCGGCGACGGCGATGACGTTGTCGAGGCTCATCACGGCGTCGGCGACGACGATGGTCCTGATCGCGCCGAGCAGATTCGTGCTGCCTTCGATGCTGCCGTGTCCGTCGTCGTCCTCGGGCTGCATCAGCTTGACGCCGATCCACAGCAGCAGGAGTCCGCCGACGATCTTCAGGAAGGGCAGCGCGAGGAGCTGCAGCGCGAAGAAGATCATCGCGACGCGCAGCGCGATCGCCCCGACCACGCCCCAGGCGATGCCCTTGTTGCGTTGGTGATCGGGCAGCTTGCGGCACGCGAGCGCGATCACGACGGCGTTGTCGCCGCCGAGCAGGATGTCGATGGCGATGATTTGTGCGACCGACACCCAGAAGGCGCCGCTCATCATCGTTTCAAGCACGGGCAAATCTCCATTCATGGCGCAACCAAGCGGCCGCGCCCCCCATTGTCGCAAAGATCTGCGCTCCCGGCACTGAAGGCAAATTGAAAGCTTCCTGGCCCAACCTTGCGACCGTGGCGAAGCGCCCGGATTCAAGAAGCCGGCAAGCCGCAGCCAATTTCACAGACCGAGGAGACCCTAGATGAAACCCCTGAACCGCTTGCTTGGCGTCGTTGTGTTCGGAACCGCGTGCGCAGCTTTTGCCCAAGTGCCTGCCGGCTACCCCGCCGACTATTCGAAGATCGTCGACGCGGCCAAGAAGGAAGGCAAGGTCGTAGTCTATGGCGCGACCGACACCAATGCCGTCGCGCCGCTGATGAAGGACTTCCAGGCGCTCTACCCGGGCGTCACGGTCGAGTACAGCGACATGAACACGACCGAGGTCTACAACCGCGTGATCAGCGAACAGGCGGCAGGCGCGGGCTCGGCCGACGTGGTCTGGAGCTCGTCGATGGACCTGCAGGTGAAGCTTGTCGGCGACGGCTACGCGCTCACCTACGCCTCGCCCGAAATCCCCAAGCTGCCCGACTGGTCGGTGTGGAAGAACGAAGCCTACGGCATCACCTATGAGCCGATCGTCTTCGCCTACAACAAGCGCCTGCTCAAGCCCGAGGAGGTGCCGCAGTCGCACGCCGAACTGGTGACGATGCTCAATGCCAACGTCGAGCGCTTCAAGGGCAAGGTCACGTCCTACGACATCGAGAAGTCCGGCGTCGGCTTCATGATGGTCACGCAGGACGTCAAGGCCAATCCGAACTTCTGGGACGTGCCCAAGGCCTTCGGCAATGTCGGCGCGCGCTTCCAGTCGAGCTCGGGCACGATGATGGAGCGCCTCTCGTCGGGCGAGAACCTGCTCGCCTACAACCTGATCGGCACCTACGCGATCCTGCGCGCGAAGAAGGATCCGAGCATCGGCGTCGTGATGCCCAAGGACTACACCCTGGTGCTGTCGCGCGTGATGTTCATCTCGAAGAGCGCGAAGAACCCGAACGCCGCCAAGCTGTGGCTGGACTACCTGCTGTCGCAGCGCGGGCAGAAGATCATCGCCAACCAGTCCGACCTCGGCTCGATCCGTAGCGACGTCGAAGGCGAAGTCACCGCGGCCGGCCTGCAGAAGACGCTCGGCGCGAGCCTCAAGCCGGTGCCGGTCAACCCGTCGCTGCTGACCTACCTCGATCCGGCCAAGCGCCTCGACTTCCTGAAGCAGTGGCAGTCCGCCGTCAAGGGAACGAAATGATGTCTACCCCCGCTCAACCGACCATGGTCGCGGGGACCGCACCGGCCGCTCCGCGGCGGCCGGCGCGTAGCGGCGGATTTCCGCGCTATGCGGTGATCGGGCTTACCGCGCTGCTGGTGTTCCTGCCCCTCGGCCTGATCCTGTTCCAGAGCCTGCTCGACGCGCCCTTCTTCGCGCCGGCCAAGCACTTCGGGCTCGGCGCCTTCGAGTTCATCTTTGCCGATTCGGACTTCTGGATCGCCTTCCGCAACTCGCTCGTGATCGCGCTCGGCATGGCGCTGATCGCCGTGCCGATGGGCGGCGTGCTGGCCTTCATGATGGTGCGCACGGACCTGCCCGGACGCACCTGGATCGAGCCGCTGCTGCTGGTGCCGGTGTTCGTGTCGCCGATGGTGCTGGCGTTCGGCTACGTCGTCGCCGCCGGCCCGGTGGGCTTCTACTCGGTGTGGTTCAACGGGATCTTCGGCGGCGTGCCGTGGAACGTCTATTCGCTCACCGGCATCGCGATCATCGCCGGCCTGACCCACGTGCCGCACGTGTATCTGTACTCGGCGTCCGCCTTGAAGAGCCTGGGCTCGGACGTCGAAGAGGCGGCGCGCATGGCCGGCGCGAGCCCGCTGCGGGTCGCGCGTGACGTCAGCCTGCCGATGGTCACGCCGGCGGTGCTGTTCTCGGGCGTGCTGGTGTTCTTCCTCGGCTTCGAGATCTTCGGCCTGCCGCTGGTGCTGGGCGACCCCGAGGGCCACCTCGTGCTCGCGACCTACCTCTACAAGCTCACGAACAAGCTCGGCACGCCGTCCTACCACCTGATGGCCGCGGTCGCCGTGTGTCTGATCGCGGTGACCTTCCCGCTGGTGATGCTGCAGCGCTACCTGCTGCGCGGCGCCTCGAAGTTCGTCGCCGTGAAGGGCAAGGCCGGACGTCAGCGTCCGCTGCCGCTGGGCGCCTGGCGCTGGGTCGCGGTCGCGATCCTCGGCCTGTGGCTCTTCCTGACGGTGTTCGTGCCGCTGTCGGGCATCACGCTGCGGGCTTTCGTGTCCTTCTGGGGCGAGGGCGTGAACCTGATGGAGGTGCTGACGCTGGATCACTTCCGCGAAGTGTTCGAGCAGCCGGCCCTGGTGCGCGGGATCATCAACACCGTGCTGATCGGCGTCATCGGCGGCGCGCTGGCCGTCGTCTGCTACACCGCGCTGGGCCTCGCGACGCACCGCAAGGCCGACGGCTGGACGCGTTTCGTCGATTACCTGGTGCTCGTGCCGCGCGCCGTGCCCGGGCTGCTCGCCGGTCTCGCCTTCCTGTGGGTGTTCCTGTTCTTCCCGCCGTTCGCGCCGCTGCGCTCGACCATGGTCAGCGTGTGGCTCGCCTACTCGGTGGTCTGGCTCGCCTACGGCATGCGCCTCGTGTCGAGTTCGCTGCTGCAGGTCGGACCCGAGTTGGAGGAAGCGGCCCGCAGCGTCGGCGCGACGCGGGGCCAGGTGAGCCGCCACGTGACGCTGCCGCTGATCCGTTACGGTCTGATGGGCGCGTGGCTGCTGGTGTTCATGATCTTCGAGCGCGAGTACTCGACCGGCGTGTATCTGCTGGCGCCGGGGACCGAAGTGATCGGTTCGCTGCTCGTCTCCCTGTGGGCCACCGGCGCAAGCGACATCGTTGCCGCCCTGTCCGTCATCAACGTCGCGCTGGTCGGGGTGGGCCTCGCCGTCGCGCTGCGGTTTGGAGTGAAACTTCATGATTAAGCTGAATGTCGAGGACCTGCACCTCTCCTACGGTGACAACGCCATCCTCAAGGGCGTGTCGATGCAGTTGAAGCGCGGCGAAGTGGTGTCGCTGCTGGGGCCTTCGGGTAGCGGCAAGACGACGCTGCTGCGGGCCGTTGCCGGGCTGGAAGCGCCGCACAAGGGCCGTATCCGCATCGACGACAAGGCCGTGTTCGACGGTGCGACCGGCTTCGAGTTGCCGGCCGAAAAGCGCAACCTGGGCCTGGTCTTCCAGTCCTACGCGCTGTGGCCGCACAAGACGGTGTTCGACAACGTCGCCTATGGCCTCAAGCTGCGCAAGGTCTCGTCGAGCGAGATCGCGCCGAAGGTCACGTCCGCGCTGAAGAACCTCGGCCTCGGCCATCTCGCCGAGCGCTTCCCGCACCAGCTCTCGGGCGGCCAGCAGCAGCGCGTCGCGATCGCCCGCGCACTGGTCTACAACCCGCCGGTGATCCTGATGGATGAGCCGCTCTCCAACCTCGACGCCAAACTGCGCGAGGAAGCACGCGCCTGGCTGCGCGAGTTGATCCTCGAGCTGGAGCTGTCGGCGCTGGTCGTCACGCACGACCAGGGCGAGGCGATGGCGATGTCGGACCGCATCCTGCTGCTCTCACAAGGCCGCATCGAGCAGCAGGGCACGCCGCAGGAGATGTACGGCAATCCGCAGACGCTGTTCACGGCGGACTTCATGGGCAGCAACAACCGCATCGCGGGTGAAGTCGCCGAAGTCACGAACGGCACCGCGGTGCTCGCCGGCGCGGGCTGGAAGTTGCGCGGGCAGGCGCGCGGTACACTGAAGAGCGGTACGAAATGCACGGGCATGATCCGGCTGGAGCGCGTGCGCGTCGCCGAAGGCCCGGGCGACAACCGGATTCGCCTGCCGCTCGTGACTTCGATGTTCCTCGGCGACCGCTGGGAGCATCTCTTCCACCAGGACAGCATCCGCGTGCGCGCCTTCGGTCCGCGCCCGCTCGCCGACGGCGAGCATTGGCTGGAGCTCGCGCCCGAGGACGTGTGGGTGTTCCCGGAACAGGCGGCCGCCTGATCCCCGTAGCGTGCGGCCATTCCGGTCGTGGCATCAGCAATGCCGCGACCGGTTGGCCGTATCCATCGCCGCGTCAGCCGCCGATTTTCACGACGACGCGCCCGCGCACTTGCCCCGCGAGCAGCTTTTCGGCGACCGAAGTGGCGTCGGCGAGTGCGATCTCGCTCGTGATCGCGTCGAGCTTCGAAGCGTCGAGATCGCGCGCGAGCCGCTCCCAGGCTTCCTGGCGCACGGGTTGCGGCGCCATCACGCTATCAATGCCGTAGAGCGTCACGCCGCGCAGGATGAAGGGCGCGACCGTGGCCGGGAAGTCCATGCCGCCCGCGAGTCCGCAGGCCGCGACCGCACCGCGGTAGCGCGTCGTCGCGCAGGCATTCACCAGCGTGTGGCTGCCGACGGTATCGATGACGCCCGCCCAGCGTTCCTTGCCGATCGGCTTGCCGGGCTCAGACAGCTCCTTGCGGTCGATCACGCTCGCGGCGCCGAGGCCGGTCAGGTAGTCGGATTCGGCGACGCGGCCGGTGGAGGCGACGACCGTGTAGCCGAGTTTCGCGAGCAGCGCGATCGCGACGCTGCCGACCCCGCCGTTCGCGCCGGTGACGAGGATCTCGCCGTCGCCCGGCCGGATGCCGTGCTTCTCGAGCGCGAGCACGCACAGCATCGCCGTGTAGCCCGCCGTGCCGATCGCCATCGCCTGGCGCGTCGTGAAGACCGCCGGCAGGCGCACGAGCCAGTCGCCTTTCACGCGCGCGACTTCCGCGAGGCCGCCGCAATGCACTTCGCCGACGCCCCAGCCGTTGAGCACGACCTGATCGCCCGCCTTCCACGCCGGATGGCTGCTGCTTTCGACCGTGCCCGCGAAGTCAATGCCGGGGATCATCGGGAAGCGCCGAACGACCGGTGAGCGCCCGGTGATCGCGAGTCCGTCCTTGTAGTTCAGCGTCGACCACGCGACGCGCACCGTCACGTCGCCTTCCGGCAGCACGGCCTCGTCGATGGCCTGCAGCCGGGCCTGGTAGCCCGCTTCGTCCTTGGTGATCAGAATGCCCTGGAACATCGTCTTCTCCTTGCCGGTTAATTAGACTAACTACCTAAAAATAGGTACAAAAAATCAGCGCAATGCCGCCGTGAAAAACCGGAAGAACGCGCGCATCGGCTCAGTCGAGCGCATCAGCCGCGCACGCAGGATCGCGCCTTCCCAGCCGATCCAGAACGCGTGCGACAGGCCCGCGCAGTCGGCGCCCGCGGGCAGTTCGCCGGCGCTGACTGCGGCCTGCAGGCAGTCGGCGACGCGCGCTTCCCACGTCAGGAAGATCTCCTCCAGCCGCTGCCGGATCTCTGCGTCCAGACAGCCGACTTCCTGACCGAGGTTGCCGACGAGGCATCCACGCGCGAAGGCGTGGCGCTCCACGCCGGAGCAGGCGTCGTCGACGAAAGACTGCAGGCGCGCAAGCGGGGCGAGGCTCGCGTCGCGCAGGTGGCGGTCGAGCTTGCACAGCAGGTAGGCCGCGTAGGAATCCAGCGTCGCGAGCACGAAGGCGTCCTTGCTCGGGAAGTAGTGATAAAAAGACCCCTTTGGCACGCCGACCGACTTCAGCACCTCGTCGAGCGCCGTCGCGCTGACCCCGCGCTCGGTGAGGAGCTCGGTGCCGCGGCGGATCAGCAGTTCGCGCGTGTCGGCGTAGCTATGGCCGTTGCGCGGCGGGCGGCCGCGCGGACGACGGGGGAGGGAGCCGGGCTGATCCATCGATCGATATTAGACCAGGTGTCTATTAATCTCAAGGACGAGGGAGCGATCCTCGACGCCCCCGGTCGAAGCTCTAGCCTGCCCGCCGCAGTATCATTCCAAGACATGGCTTCCCTCTTCGACATCCTCGCCGAGCAGCGCATCTCGGACGCGATCAAGCGCGGAGAATTGGATCACCTGCCGGGCGCGGGCCGCCCGCTGGTGTTCGACGACGACCCCTTCGTGTCGCCCGAGCAGCGCATGGCCAACCACATCCTCAAGAACGCCGGCTTCGTGCCGCAGGAAGTGCTGCTGCGCAAGGAAATCGCGAGCCTGCGCCAGCAGCTCGCCGAGGCGCAATCCGGCGAGGACGAACGCGAGCGCGTGCGCCGGCGGCTGGGATATCTGATCGCGACGCTGGGGAGCCTGCGGCGGCGCTGAGGCTCAGCTGAGGCTCAGCTGAGGAGGCGTCGCCGCGTCAGCCCGAGCGCGATCCAGAATCCCGTCACGCCGTACGCGACCAGCACCGCCAGGTGCAGCGCGATGTCGTGCGGGATCTCGCCGAGCAGGAGCGGGCGCGCCAGCGCGATCGCGTGGGCGAGCGGCAGCGCCTGGGCGACGAGCTGCACCGCGGCCGGGAGTTGTTCGGCCGGGAAGAACACGCCCGAGATCAGCGTCATCGGTGTGATGAAGAGCGTGAAGTAGTACATGAAGAAGTCGTAGCTCGGCGCGAGCGCGGTGATCACCAGTCCCACGGCACCGAAGCTCAGGCCGACCAGGAACACCAGCGGCGGCAGCCACAGCACGTAGCGCACATCGACCAGGCCGAAGGCGGAGATCACGACGAGGATCGCGAGGCCGGACAGCAGCGACTTCGACGCCGCCCACACGAGCTCGGCGAACACCACGTCGTCGAGCTCGACCGGCGCGTTCATGATCGCCTCCCAGGTCTTCTGCACGTGCATGCGCGAGAAGCCCGAGTACAGCACCTCGAAGGAGGCACTGTTCATCGTCGAAGAGCACACCATGCCGGCGGCGAGGAAGCTGATGTAGGACACGCCGCCGATCTTGGGCACCAGCATGCCGATGCCGAAGCCCAGGCCGAAGAGGTAGATCATCGGATCGGCGAGATTGCCCAGCACCGAGGGCAGCGCGAGCTTGCGCCAGACCATGAAGTTGCGCCGCCACACCGGCAGGAAGCGGCGCGACACGCGCGGGGGGTGGAGCAGCGAGGAGAGCAGGGCCGTGGTCATCGTCTCAGTCGCGCAGTTCGCGCCCGGTGAGTTTCAGGAACACGTCTTCGAGGTTCGCCGGCCGGCGCAGGTAGCGCAGGCCGGGTTGTTCGGCGAGATGTGCGAGCAGCGGTGCGGCGTCGTCGAGGTAGCAGAAGGCCGTCTCGCCGCTGACCTCATAGCGGCGCGAGAAGCTCCCCGCGTGTGCCTCGGCCCAGGCCTGCGCGCCGCTGACACCGCTCAGGCCGTTCGCGCCGCTGCCGTTCCAGTCGCCATAGACCTCGACGACCTGCGGTTCGATCTGCGCGGCGATCACCTCGCGCGGGCTGCCTTCGGTGAGCATGCGGCCATTGTCGAGGATCGCGAGCCGGTCGCCGAGACGCTCGGCCTCGTCCATGAAATGCGTCGTCAGCAGCACCGTCGTGCCGGCGCGGATCAGCTGCTTGAGGCGATCCCAGATCAGGTGTCGCGCCTGCGGGTCGAGGCCCGTCGTCGGTTCGTCGAGGATCAGCAATTCCGGGCGATTGACGAGTGCGCGGGCGAGCGTCAGGCGCCGCTTCATACCGCCGGAGAGCGTCTGGATGCGCGCGTCGCGCTTGCCCTCGAGGCCGGCGAAGGCGAGCAGCTCGGGGATGCGTCCCTTGATCGTCGCGTCGTCGAGCCCGAAGTAGCGGCCGTAGACGAGCAGGTTCTCGGCGCAGGTGAAATCCGGATCGAGGTTGTCCTGCTGCGGCACGACGCCGACGCGCATCCGCGCCTCGCGCGCCCGTGCCGGAACCGGCAGCCCGGCCAGAAGGATCTCGCCCGCCGAGGGCGTCGTCAGCCCGAGCGCGCAGCGCAGCGTTGTCGTCTTGCCGGCGCCGTTGGGGCCGAGCAGCGTGAAGCACTCGCCGGCCGCGAGCGTGAGGTCGATGCCGGCGACGACTTCCTTCGTGCCGTAGGACTTGTGCAGCCCGCGGATCACGAGTGGCGTGGTCTGTGCGACGCCGCGTGCGCCCGCCGCGAGGTCGTCCGGCATGCTGCGCACGACGCTCAGCTGACCGGCGGCTTGGTGGTGGCGAAGCTCGGGCGCGCGAACATGCGCTCGGCGAGCGCCGCCAGCGCCGGATGGGTGCTGCGCCATTCGTGATCCGGGAAGCGCAGGTCGAGGTAGCCGAGCGCGACCGCGACCGAGATGTCGGCGAGGCTCATCGCGTCGCCGTGCAGCCACTCGCGGCCGGCGGCGCGCCGCTCAAGTTCGTCGACGCTGCGGTCGACCTTCTCGATCTGGCGGTCGATCTCCATGTCGCTGCGTTGGCCGGTCGGGCGTCGCGATTCAAGCACCGCGAGCACTGCCGCGTCGATCACGCCGTCGGCGAGCGCTTCGAACTGGCGCACCCGCACCGCTTCGAGCGGATCCTGCGGGATCAGCGCCGGTGCGGCGCCCAGCGTCTCAACGTAGCCGGCGATCACCGGCGAATCGAAGAACACTTCGCCGTCGTCCGTGACCAGCGCCGGCACCTTGCCGAGCGGGTTCACGGTCGGGATCCGGGTGTTCGCCTCCCACGGCGAATCGACCACGAGTTCGAACGGCAGGCCCTTCTCGGCGAGGATGATGCGGATCTTGCGTGCGTAGGCGCTGGTGAGCGAGGCGAACAGCTTCATGCAGATCTCCTGTGGGGGACGGTGCGCTCAGAGCGGGTCCCAGTTGCGGCGGATGATGTCGCGGATCAGGTGCAGCTTGCCGTGGAAGAAGTGGTCGGCGCCCGGCACGACGACGACGGGCAGCTCCTGCGGCCGTGCCCAGTCGAGCACGTTCGCGAGCGCGACCGTCTCGTCGATCTCGCCGTGGATCACCAGCGTGTCCTTCGGTACCGCGCCGGTCGAGTAGCTGCGCGCCCCGGTCACGTCGCCCGCGGCGGTGCCAACGAGCACGATGCGCTGCGGCGCCATCACGCCGTCGCCGAGGCGGGCGGCGACGCGCGTCTGCACGTAGGCGCCGAACGAAAAGCCGCCGAGCGCGAGCGGCAGGCAGCCCCAGCGCGACTGCGCCCAGGCGATCACCGACAGCATGTCCTCGGTCTCGGCCCCGCCGTTGTCGTGCGCGCCTTCGCTCTTGCCGACGCCGCGGAAGTTCGGGCGCACGACCGCGTAGCCGAGCTCGCGCAGGCTGCGCGCGAGCGTGTGGGCGATCTTGTTGGTGTTGGCGCCGCCGAACAGCGGGTGCGGATGGCAGACCAGCGCGATGCCGCGCACGGTCTCGGGCGTGTCGATCAGCGCGTCGATGGCTCCGTCGGGCCCGCGCAGCAGGACGGATTCGGTGGGCTGCGGGCGGGTCATGGATTATCCGGGAGGCGCAGGCGGGTCACGATGCGGCCATGGACGAGATGCTCCTGGATGATCTCCTCGATGTCCTCCTGGTCGACGTAGGTGTACCAGACGTTGTCCGGATACACGACGAGCACCGGCCCCTCGTCGCAGCGGTCGAGGCAGCCCGCCTTGTTGATGCGGATCTTGCCGCGGCCCTTCAGGCCGAGCGCGCCGATGCGGTCCTTGGCATAGGCCTGCATCATGCTCGCCTTGTGGTCGTTGCAGCAGGTGTCGCCGGGTTCGCGCTGGTTGCAGCAGAAGAAAACGTGGTGCTTGAAATAGCTCATTCAGGGGCTCCGCATGGCCGGACCGGCGCGCCGCCGCTCCGTATCCGGCCGATTATAGCTGTCACTCGACCGGACGCTTCGCGAGATGCTCGCCGCGCCACAGGCCCACGGCGGACAGGTAGGCGAGCGCGGCGAAGGGCCAGAGGCTCGCCGTCAGCTGGGTGAGTCCGTGGAAATTGAGGAAGTTTCCCTGCAGCAGCAGGCGGTGGCCGGCCTGGAAGTAGGGGTTGTCGGGCAGCAGGTTCGTGAGGCTCGTCGCCGCGAGTAGCGCGACCCCCGCCAGCGCGTGCTGGAAGAGGCGCGGCAGCGCCAGCGCGATGCCGAGCGCAGGCAGCCCGTAGATCAGGCCTTGCCGTGTGCCGGGCGTGAGCCACAGCAGCGGCGCGCCGGGGTCGAAGAAGGACGCCGTCGCGAGCGTCTTGGCACCGACGCCGAGCACGAGGAGGAGCAGGATCGCCGGCACGCTGACGCTGGGCATCATGCAGCGCGCGAAGAGGCCGACGCCGACGAGCGTGATCGCGACCTGCATCGTCTCGAGCAGGATGAAGCGTTCGGCTTCGAAATGCAGGGGCGTCGGTAGCCCCAGCAGCTGGCGCAGGTCGCCGCTGACGAAGAGCACCCGGTCCGGCGTGAGCTGCGCCAGCAGCCACAGCGCGAGCAGGATCAGGCCGAAGTCGCCGAGGTGGCCGGGGATGATGCGAGCGGTGCGCCAGCGATGCAGCCAGCCCCGTTCATCGAAGAGCGGATGCCCCCACCGCGCGCCGAAGATCGCGCCGATCAGGCCGCCGAGTGTGTTGCAGCCGAGATCGACGTTCGAGGAAACGCGCGTCGGAATGAAGTTCTGCGTGAATTCCATCGCGAAGCTGAGGGTCGCGGCGATCAGCGTCGCGACGGCAATGTCGCCGATGCGCCCGAGTCGCTGCGGCAGCGCCGGGGCGAGCACGAAGCCGAAGGGCAGGAAGCCCAGCACGTTGAGGACGATGTCCGCGCCGCGGTAGTACTTCGGCCACGGGGCAGAGAGGAAGTCGAGCAGCGGCAGCCCGGTGAGGCGCCAGCCGGTGAGCGGGTGGAGGCAGGCGTAGACGATCAGCAGCCCGTAGGCGATCGTCAGGGTGCGCGGCAGGGAAGAAACGGCACGCGCGGGGGGCATCGGCGGTCCGGGCGGTTGGGGAGGCCTGATTTTACCGCGTAAGGCCGTCCCGCCGAGCTTTCGACGGCGTCGCATCGAACGCGCGACGCCGCCGGACGGCGGTTTTCAGCTGCCGATCGCGATGCGCGAGTGCTCGCTCGCGCGGCGCGAGGTCGGCAGGAAGCGACCCAGGACCTTGGCCGGCGCGTATTCCTTGACCAGCGCATCCCAGTCGATGGCGTCGAGCGTGTTCTTGACCAGCAGGCCGAGGTCGGTCGCGCCTTCCATCAGCAGGCGGCGGCCGAAGAACAGCGTGTCGGCGTCTTCCTCGCGTAGCGCGAGCGCGATGTAGTCGCGCACGTTGGCGGTCAGCGTCAGGTCGGGCGTGCCCGCGCCCGACAGCGCCGAGAAGCCGCGCGGCCCGAGCGTGAAGTCGAGCGTCAGGCCGGCGTCACGCACGCACATGCGCAGGTGGCGGCCGGTCAGGGGTTCGAGGTCTTCGCGCGACAGCACGCGGCCGAGCGCGAGGTTCAGCGCGGTCGTCAGCATCAGGGTCGGCGGGCGTTGCGGCAGGCGCGCGGCGAGGCGCGCGAGCGGCGCGGGCAGCGTGAAGGCCGGGAGGCGGAATGAGCTCATCGGTCGGGCTCCAGGGAGGCGGTTCAGGATTTGACGTATTGTTCGACGCCGGGACGGCCATGCCAGAAGCCGTTGCACGGGGCTTCGACCATCCATTCGGCGCTGCGGCGGAAGGCGTCCTGCGGTGACACTTCGTCGGCGACGGCGTCGCGGAAGAGCTTCAGCACCTCGACGGTGTGGTCGCCCTGCGGACTCACGCGCAGCACCTGCGCCGTGCGGCGCACCGAGGCGAGATCGCCGAGCAGATTGTGCACGCGCGCCGACTGCGTCTGCACGCCGTTGAGCGTCAGGAAGGGCTCGCCTTCGCGGGTGCGCAGCACGAGGCCGTCCTTCATGCCGAGGCAGCGGAACTCGCAGGTGTCCTTCTGCAGGTTGTAGTGGCGGGCGGTGAAGCAGCGCGCCGAGTGCGCGAGCGGCAGGCGCCCCCAGGCGAGGACTTCGGTCTCGATCGCCGGTGCGCCGCTGGCGAGGAGTTCGGTGAGCACTTCGCCCGACATCTCCGGCGGGGCCATCCAGCGCGTGGCGCCCGATTCGGCCATCAGCGACAGCGTCTGCGGGTTGAAGATGTTGAGCGTCGGCCCGGCGATCCAGTCGCCCCGGCCGGCGGCCGAGAGCACGTGCACGGCCGACATGTCGTTGGCTTCGACGCGGAATTCGGCCTTGCCCACGATGCGGCGCAGCGCCTTCAGGTCCGATTCGGACTCGATCAGCGCCTGCGAGGACATGACGACTTCCTTGCCGGCGTCGGCGAGCATCTCGCCGACTTCGAGCCAGTCGTCGAGGCGTAGTTCGTGGCGGCGCGAGCAGACGGTTTCGCCGAGATAGACGATGTCGGCTTCGCTTTCTGCGATCTGCGCGTAGAAGTCGAGGGTCGACTGGCGCGACCAGTAGTACAGCAGGGGTCCAAGAGCGATTTTCATCGGTGTCATCACTTCCACGGCCGGTAGTACGCGCCGAGCGTGTGGCTGCGGCCTTCGGAGACTTTGTCGAGCTCGGCGATCCACGCGGGCTGCACGGTGAAGCTGTCGGCGTCGCGCATCACGCGGTCGAGCGCCTCGCGCCACACGCGCGTGACCTGGCCGGTGTAGGCCGGACTCCTCTGGCGGCCTTCGATCTTGATCGCGCGCACGCCGGCGCGGGCGAGATCGGGCAGGAGCTCCAGCGTGTTGAGGCTGGTCGGTTCCTCGATCGCGTAGTAGGTCTCGCCGTTCACGTCGAAGCGGCCCTTGCACAGCGTCGGGTAGCCGGCGCGTTCGCCGTCGGCGAAGCGGTCGATGAGGATGCCGTTGAGGCGGGTTTCCATGCCCTGCGGGGTTTGTTCCCAGCGCACGTGCTTGCCCGGCGAGCAGGCGCCGTTGCAGTTCGGCGACTCGCCGGTGGCGTAGGCCGACAGCGCGCAGCGGCCTTCGACCATCACGCACAGGCCGCCGAAGCCGAAGACTTCGATCTCGACCTTCGTGTTGGCGATCACCTGCTCGACCTGGGCGAGCGACAGCACGCGCGGCAGCACGGCGCGCTGGATGCCGAAGCGTTCGGCGTAGAAGTTGATCGCCTCGTAGCTGGTGGCCGAGCCTTGCACCGAGAGGTGCAGGCGCAGGTCGGGGTGGGTCTTGCGCGCGTAGGCCATCAGGCCGGGGTCGGCGACGATGATCGCGTCGATGCCGAGGTCGGCGGCGCGGTCCACGGCGGCGGTCCAGCCCGCCCAGTTGCTCGCCTGCGGGTAAGTGTTGAGCGCGAGCAGCACCTTGCGCTTGCGGTCGTGGGCGTAGCGCACGCCTTCGGCCATCGCCTTGGCGTCGAAATTCAGGCCGGTGAAGTTGCGCGCGTTGGTCGCGTCCTTGAAGCCGAGATAGACACAGTCGGCACCATGGTCGACGGCCGTCTTCAGCGCCGGCAGGCTTCCTGCCGGGCAGACGAGTTCGATTTTGGTATGGGTGGTCATGGCCGGGGTCGGGAAAAAAAGCTCCGCAACCATAGTGCGAGTCGCTCCGGCCCGCGTTGACGGCGGTCAAGGGGCCGGCCCGGCCGAAGTGCTTACTTGCGTTACTGCTTCGCGGCGTTGGGGAAGAAGAGCTGCTCGCCACCGATCTTGTAGTCGGCGATGGCCTTCTGGCCGGCGGGCGAGACCACCCAGTCGATGAACTGCTGGCCGAGTTCGCGCTTGACGTGCGGGTGCTTGGCGGGATTGACGAGGATCACGCCGTACTGGTTGAAGAGCCGCTTGTCGCCCTCGACTGCGATCACGAGATCCTGGCGGTTCTTGAACGACAGCCAGGTGCCGCGGTCGGCGAGGATGTAGGCGCCGAGCGCGGCCGCCATGTTGAGCGCGGGGCCCATGCCGGAGCCCGAATCGCGGTACCACGGCCCCTTCGCCTGGTCGATGTCGATGCCGGCGACTTTCCACAGACGCAGTTCGGCGGCGTGCGTGCCGCTCTTGTCGCCGCGCGACACGAAGGGCGCCTTGGCGGCCTCGACCTTCTTCAGCGCTTCGACGATGTCGTGACCGCCGGCGACTTTCGCCGGGTCGCTCTTCGGGCCGACGAGGATGAAGTCGTTGTACATCACTTCCTTGCGTTCGACGCCGTAGCCTTCGGCGACGAATTTCTCCTCCGCGGGCCGGTCATGCACGAAGACGACGTCGGCGTCGCCGCGTCGCGCCGTATCGAGCGCCTGCCCGGTGCCCAGTGCGACGACGCGTACCTTGATACCGGACTGCTGTTCGAAGATCGGCAGCAGGTGGCCGAAGAGGCCGGACTGCTCGGTCGAGGTCGTCGAGGCGACGGTGATGAACTTGTCCTCGGCGTGGGCGCCGGCGAGGCCCAGCGCGCAGGCCAGGGTGATCAGCAGGGAACGGAAGGGACGAGCCATGGAGGGTCTCCGTGAAATTCTTGTCGGTCGATGCAGGCGGTGATCGCGGCGACAGCCGCGCCTGGACAGGGTTTTACCAAAGCGGCAGACGGTCGGCCAGCGCGATGCGGATCGGTTGCTGCTGAGTTTGGCAATCTATTGCATAAGTTGTCCGGGTGCCGTCTGACAGGGCTTCTTTGGAACACTCGATATGAGACGGGCTGCGGCGGTCCCGGAGATGCGAGCCCGTCCGCGGGATGTATTTGTTGTTTCAAAATCAGGTGCCGATCTTTGTTCGAGCTTTCACGCCTGTGCTTGCGATGACAAAATGAACGACGTACGATATTGAACGTCGTTCATTTTTATCGGGCCGCATCATGTCCAGCCTTCCGATTTCCGACGGTCGCCGCGAGCGCAAGCGTCTGCAGACGATCGAGCATCTAGTGAGCAGCGCCTTCGATCTCTTTGCCGAACATGGCTACGAGAAAGTCACGATGGAACAGATCGCGGCCCGTGCCGACGTCGCGAAGGGCACGCTGTACAAGCACTTCCCGGTGAAGGAGGCGCTCGTCCGGCATCGCTTCCACGGCGAGCTCGCGGCGGCCTCGCCTGCGCTGCTCGAAGAGCTGCGGGCCTTGCCGGACTGCGTAGCGCGCCTGCGCGCCTTCATGCACGCGTCGGCGGCCTTCTCCGAGCGTCATCGGGAATATCTCGGCCCCTACCTGCACTATCGCCTGAGCGAGCCGGTGGATACGCTGGGGCGCGACAACCGCAGCGGTCTCGACCAGATCTATGCGCGGCTGCTGGCGCAGGGGCAGGCGAGCGGCGAGATCACCGATGCCTTGCCGGCGCAGCATCTCGCCGATTACCTGCAGTTCCTGCACCTGGGCGTGCTGCTGCGCTGGCAGCGGGAGCCGGAAATGTCGCTCGTGGCGGCCTTCGACGGGATGCTGGCGCTCTTCCTCGATGGTGCCCGCGCGCGGAGGACGACATGAGCGAGGACCCGGTCCTGATTCTCGACTTGGCTGCAGCGGCCGAGATCGGTCCCGCCAGCGCGGGCGGAAAGGGCGCCCAGCTCGGGCGCTTGGCGCGTTACGGCTTCCCCGTGCCCGACGGTTTTGTGATTTCGACCGCCGCGCTCGGGCTCGCGATGGCGGGGGAGGACGCTGCGGGCGACGACCCCGAAGCCCTTGCCGTCGTGCGTGCACGGATCGAATCGGCGCCGCTGCCGTCGCTACTTGCGGACGTCCTGCGCGACGAACTTTGCCGTCGCGGCTGGGAAGACACGCCGCTCGCGGTGCGCTCTTCGGCGCCGATGGAGGACTCCGGGCGCGCGTCCTTCGCCGGCATCCATCGCAGCGAACTGGACGTCGTCGGCTTCGACGCCGTCGCGGATGCGGTGAAAACCGTGTGGGCCTCGCTGTGGACGCCGCAGGCGGTCGCCTATCGCAGTCGCGTTGGCGTCGCCGAGGCTGCCATGGCCGTCGTCGTGATGCCGATGCTCAAGGCCCTCGCCGCGGGCGTTGCCTTCAGTTGCGAGCCGGCGAGCGGACGCGACGACCAGGTCGCGATCAATGCCGTCGCCGGGCTCGCGGACGGCCTCGTCGCGGGACGCGAAAGCGGCGAGGAAATCGTCCTCGAAGCCGATCCGGTGAGCGAGGACTATCGCGTCCTGCACCGGCGCGGAGTGTCGTCGGGACTTCCCGACGCGTGCGCGGTCGAGCTCGCGCATCTCGTCCGCGAAACGGCTTTCGCGCTGGATTACGGTGCACCGTGGTTCGACATCGAATGGGTATGGGACGGCGCGGGCTTTCATCTCGTGCAGGCGCGCCCGGTCACCGCGCGGCCCTGGTACACCTATCCCGCGCTCGCCGGCCAGCCGGCGCTGTGGTCCAACGGCAACACGCGCGACGTCGCGCCGCATGTGATGACAGCCTGCGAGTGGGTCACGTGCCGCCGCTGGGCGAACCAGCTGTTGGAGCAGGGCTGGCGGATCGCCGGTTATCCGGTCTTGCCCGGCGCGCAGCGCGCCGCGCTCTTCCAGGGGCGGCTCTACCTGAACGCGTCCTTCATCCAGTGGGAAGGCTACGCCGCCCTGGGCATCGTCCCCGCGGCAATGAACCGGCTGCTCGGCGGCCATCATTCCGAGATCGCGGTGCCGCCACCGACACTGCGGGATCGGGTCGCATGGCTGGGACGCATGCTGCGCTATCTCGTGAAGTCGGGCGGCCAGCGCCGGCTCGGCCGCCAACAGGTGGAAGCGGCACATGTCGCGAGTGCCGCATGGCGTGCCGAGGACCTGAGCCTGCTGAGCAACGCGGAGCTGTGGCGGCGGATCGCGTCATTGGGGCTGCACTACCGCCGGCAGGAGGGGCTGATCTTCCTGCAGGGTTCGAGCGGCGGGACGCTGTCGATGCTGCTCGATCTGATCGAGCGCTACCTCCCGGGCGAATCGCACGCGCTCGCCGCAGCGCTGATGGCGGGCGGCGAGCCGAGCGTCACGGCGCGCCAGGCCTACGAGCTGCAGGCGCTCGCCGCGACGGCCGCCGCCGATCCCGACATCGCGGCATGGCTGCGCAGCGGCTCGGATGCGTGGCAGGACCTGCCGGAAGACAATCCCTTCCGCCGCGAATTCGCCGACTTTCTCGAGCGCTACGGCCATCGCGGCATCTACGAGTCCTATCTGCGCAGTCCGCGCTGGCGCGACGATCCGGGCTACCTGCTGCGGCAGATTGCCGGGCTGATGGACTGCGATGCTGCCGCGATGCGTGCCCGCCAGACCCAAGCGCGGGAGGCCGCCCGTGAGCATCTCGCGCGAAAGATGCCCTTCTGGGCGCGCCGCTGGGCCGAGGCACTCGCCCGGACGGCGATGCGCGAATGCAACGACCGTGAAGCCGCGCGCAGCGCCTTCACGGCCTACGGCGAGGTCGCCCGGCGCCTGATGCTCGAAGCCGGCCGGCGGCTCGTCGCGAGCGGGGGCCTCGCGGCAGCGGAAGACATCTTCCACCTGATGCCGCCGGAGTGGGATGCGGCGCTCGCCGGACAGCTCACGGGGGCACCGCTGCGAAATCGCGTCGCGGACCGGCAGCGCCTGTGCGCGCAGTGGGAGGCAAATCCGGCGCCGGATGTGGTCGTGGACGGCGCGAGCGCCCCCGCAGCCGCTCCCACCGCGGCGGGCGCGCGAGACGGGGGCTGGCATGGCACTGCGGTCGGTGCCGGCCTTGCCACAGGCCCGGCCCGCCCGATCCGCCGTCCCGAAGAAGGCGGGCATCTGGCGCCGGGCAATATCCTCGTCGCGCCTTCGACCGACCCTGCCTGGACGCCGCTCTTCCTGAAGGCGGGCGGGCTGGTGATGGAGACGGGCGGCTATCTGTCGCACGGTGCGATCGTCGCCCGCGAATTTGCGATTCCCGCGGTGGTGAATCTCCCCGGCATCCTCGACGAGATCGGCGACGGCGCCCCTGTCGAGGTCGACGGGCGGCGCGGGACAGTGCGGCGCTTCGGTTGAAGCGAACATCCGTTGCATCCAACTGAATGCCAAACGAATTGTTTCGCCCGGGTCGGGCAGGCTGCGGCGGAAGGGGCGGTTCCCGCCGCCAGTTTTCGGTTAAGCTTTTGGAATGAGTGTGAAACTCGACTACTGCTTCGTACCGGGGGCTGCCGACGCGCTGCCGGAGCGGGTATTGCAGTTGCAGAATCCGCTCCTCGCGATGCTCGACGCGATCCACATGCACGGCACGCTGGGCAAGGCGGCGACTGAGCTCGAAGTGTCTTACCGCCACTTGTGGGGCGAGTTAAAGCGCTATGAGGCGACTTTCGGGCAAGCGCTCATCGTCGGCGGCCAGGGGCGGGCCGCGCAGTTGTCCGAGTTCGGCGAGCGCCTGCTATGGGCCGAGAAGCGCATCCTCGCGCGCCTGTTGCCACAAGCCGAAAGCCTCGCCGCCCAGCTCGATCGCGAACTGCTGCTGGCGATCAATCCGGCCTTGCAGGTGCTGCGAGTCTGCGCGAGTCACGACCTGCTGTTTTCCGGCCTGCGAGATGCGCTATGGCACCAGGCGGGCGTGCTGCTCGACGTCGATTACGTCGGCAGCGCGCAGGCGCTCGAACGCCTCAATGCCGGCGCCTGCGTGCTTGCCGGTGTGCACCTGCCGTTCGAGGACGAGGAACTGTCGAGGCGCGGGTCGCGGATCCAGCTCGCGCTCGGGCCGGAACTGCGGCTCGGCATGCATAAGCTGATCCGCTTCATGGGCCGCGAGCAGGGGCTGATCGTGCGCCAGGGCAATCCGCTCGGGCTCGCATCGCTCGCCGACCTCACCCGGCCCGGCGTCGCTTTCGTGAACCGGCCCCGCGGGTCGGGCACGCGTCTGATCCTCGACGAACTGCTCGCGCGGGACGGAATCGCCCCCGAGCGGATCGCGGGCTATGCGACCGAGGAGGCGACGCACCTGTCCGTTGCGGCGAGCGTCGCGGCCGGGCACGCGAGCTGCGGCTTCGGGCTGCGCGCCGCGGCCGATCGCTTCCGCCTCGGTTTCGTGCCGCTCGTGCGCGAGCAGTATTGCCTCGTCTGCCTGAAGGAAGCGCTCGACAGCGAGCCCGTGCGGGTGGTGCTCGACTTCATCCGCAGCCCGGACTTCCGCCTCCTTGTCGAGACTTTGCCGGGCCATGACGCCGAAGCGGCGGGCGAGATCGTGTCCCTGCGGCGCACCTTGCCCTGGTACAAGTAGCGGTCGGCGCCGCTCACGCGAGCGTGGGGCAGGCCTCGGCCGACGACGGGATGCGCTCGACGGCCGCGGTCAGCGCGACGCCGTTCCGCCGCGCCGTGATGTCGGCGAGGATCGCGAGCGCGATCTCGGGTGGCGTGCGCGCGCCCAGCGGCAGGCCGACCGGGCCGTGCAGGCGGTCGACGTCGGCATCGGTCAGGTCGAAGAGCTTCAATCGTTCGCGGCGCCGCTCGCTGTTCGCGCGCGAGCCGATCGCGCCGATGTAGAAGGCGTTGGTCTTCAGCGCGTCGATCAGCGCGAGGTCGTCGAGCTTGGGGTCGTGGGTCGCGCCGATGATCACGGTGCGGCGGTCGGGGCGCAGCGCGATGACCGCGTCGTCGGGCATCTCGGTCGTGATCGTCGCGCCGGGCACGGTCCAGCTGTCGCGATACTCCTCGCGCGGCTCGGAGATCGTCACCTGGTAGTCGAGCGCCAGCGCGAACTCGGCGAGATAGCGCGAGAGCTGGCCAGCGCCGATGATCAGCATGCGCCAGCGCGGCCCGAAGGCCGAGACGAGCGTCTTGCCGTCGAATACGACCGCGGCATCGGGCACGTCGCCGAGCAGGTCGACGGCGCCGGTTATGAGGTCGAGGCTGCGCGCAACCATCTCGCCGCGCTCGATCGCGGCGAGCGTCTCGGCCAGCCGGTTGGCGGGGCCGATCGGCTCCAGCACCAGTTCCAGCTTGCCCCCGCAGGGCAGACCGAAGCGGCGCGTCTGCTCGGCGGTGATGCCGTAGGTGACATGCTCGGGCGCCGTCGGGCGCTCGCTGCGCAGGCGGTCGAGAAGGTCGTCCTCGATGCAGCCGCCGGACACCGAGCCAACGAGCCGGCCGTCGCCGGCGATCGTGAGCAGCGCCCCTTCGGGCCGCGGCGACGAGCCCCAGGTGCGCACGACGGTCGCGAGCGTGACCGGGATGCCGGCTTCGTTCCACGCGACGGCCTGGCGCAGGACTTCGAGATTGACGGAATCCATCTCAGCCTCCCTGGTTCGCTTCGTCCCACAGACGGCGCACGAGGCGCTTCGCGAGCACGGGTGTGGTGCGCCGGCGGTATGGCACGCTCATCAGCGTGGTTTCCATCGGCTGCGTGCCGCGCTTGATCGCGCGTTCGATCGCCGCAAAAGCCGCATCGTCGAGCGGCTTGCCGACGAGTTCGTCGAGCCCGACGAGGAATTCCGGGCGCGAGGACACGCCGGTGCAGGCGATGCGTACTTCCGCGATCGCCTCGCCCTCACGCCGCAGCACCACCGCAACGCCCGCGAGCGGGAAGTCGATCGCGCCCCGCACGCGCAGCTTCTCGTAGCTGCCGACGCGGCCTTCGACGAGCGGCACCGTGACCGCGACGAGGAGCTCATCAGTGCCGAGCGCGAGCCACTTCATGCCGTCATCGACGTAGAAGTCGGTCAGCGGCAGACGGCGTACGCCCTGCGGGCCGAGGAGCTCGACTTCGGCGCCGAGGGCGAGCAGTGCCGGCGCAACGTCGCCGCTGAAGGCCGCGTAGCAGCGGCTCGACTTGGGCGCGACGCGGCAGGTGTCGCCGTCGAGCTTCATGCAGAACTGGTTCGCCGCCCGCCAGTGCTCGCTCTGGTTGAAGTACTGGCAGCGCGTTTCGAGGCACAGGTTGCCGCCGAGGGTCGCGGCGACGCGGTGCGTCGGACCCGCGACGGCGAGCGCGGCCTCGGCGAGCGCCGGCAGCCGTTCGCGCACCAGCGGGTCGGCCGCGACCGCCGCGAGCGAGACGCCGGCGCCGATGCGAAGCCGATCGCCGTCGCGGCGCATGTCGCGAATCTCATCGACCGCGGAAAGATCGATCAGCACCTCCGCGCCAACGAGCCCGCGGCGCATGTTCGGCAGGAGATCCGTGCCGCCTGCGATGAAGCGGCTCGCCGGATGTTCGGCGCGCAGACGCACCGCTTCGGCCGCGCTCGCCGGCCGGAAGAAACGGAATTCGGACAGCGCGCCCATCAGGCTTCTCCTTTCGCGGTCGTCGTTGCCGCTGCCGCGGCGCCGGGTTTGGGTTTGCGATTCAGGGCCTCGAAGACGCGGTCCGGGGTGAAGGGCGTCTGCTGGATGCGTGCGCCGGTCGCGTCCTCCACTGCCGCCGCGAGCGCCGACATGAAGCCCGACAGCGGCCCTTCGCTCGCCTCCTTCGCACCGAAGGGGCCGTTCGGGTCGATACTTTCGACGATATGGACTTCGATCTCGGGGGACTCGGCCATCGTCGGCACGCGGTAGTCGAGGAGATTCGCGGCCTTGTGGCGGCCGTTCTCGTACACCGTCTCCTCGCAGAGCGCCTGCCCCATGCCCATCCACACCGCGCCCTGCACCTGGCCTTCGACCGACATCGGGTTTAGCGCAAAACCACAGTCGATCGCCGCCCACGCCTTGTCGACCGTGACGGTGCCCAGTTCGGTATCGACGCTGACCTCGACCGCCTGCGCCGCGTACGAAAAACCCATCGTCGAGCCGACCGCGCCGCCGCGCTGCTTGCCCCCCTGGAATTCGGGCGGGCAGGTGAAGGTGCCTTTCGTCGTGATCGTGCCGGTCGCGACCAGCGCCTCTTCGACGATGTCCGCAAACGGAATTTGACGCGCGGAGTCGCCGACGACCGCGGCCGCCTCACCGAGCCAGTCCACTTCCGCTTCGCTGACGCCCAGCCGCTTCGCCGCCGCGGTCACGAGGATGCGCTTCAGGTTCTGCGCCGCGTCCAGCGCCGCATTGCCGACCATATAGGTCACGCGCGACGAGTAGGAGCCGTTGTCCTTCGGCGTGATCGCCGAATCGTTCGCGATCAGGCGGATGCGCGAATAGTCGATGCCGAGCACTTCGGCGACGACCTGCGTGATGATCGTCGAGGAGCCCTGGCCGATGTCGGACGCGCCGGTCAGGATCGTCACGCTCGCGTCGAAATCGACCTTCAGCACGATCACCGCGTGCGGCTCGCCCGACCAATGCACGGGCTTTGCGGAGCCGCTGACGAAGTGCGAGCAGGCCATGCCAAGGCCGCGCTTCACCGGTCCGTCGCCCGAAAGCTGTCCGCGCCGCTCGCGCCAGCCCGACGCTTCTTCGACCCAGTCGAGGCACTCGGGCAGCCCGTAGCTCGTCACCTTCAGCCCGTTGATCGTCTCGGTCGGCGCCTTCAAGAGATTCCGGCGGCGCACCGCGATCGGATCGAGCCCCAGTTCGCCCGCCATCGTGTCGAGCAAGGATTCGAACGCGAAACGGGCGTTCACCGTGCCGTGGCCGCGCATCGCACCGCAGGCCGGGGTGTTCGCATAGACGCGATAGCCGTCGTACTTCACCGCCGGGATGTCGTAGAGGCCGTTCAAGAGCGCCCCGGCGTAGAGGATCGTGACGAGGCCATAGCCGCCATAGGCGCCGCCGCGCTGCACGACTTCCGCCTGGCAGGCCGTGATGCGGCCGTCCTTCGTGAGGCCGAGCTTCATGCGGATCTCGCTTTCGGGCCGGCCCCGATGCGTCAGGAAGGTCTCCTCGCGCGTCTGCAGCAGGCGCACCTTGCCGCGCGCGGCGCGGGCGAGCAGCGCGCAGATCACCTCGAAGTTCAGCGCCTCGGTGCGGTGGCCGAAGCCGCCGCCGACGAAGGGCTTGATGACGCGGATGTGCGCCGCTTCCATGTGCATGCAGCGCGCGAGCGTCAGATGCACGTAGTAGGGCACCTGGCTCACCGACCACAGCGTGAGGTGGCCGCGCTGGTTGTCCCATTCGGCGAGCGCCGCGTTCGGCTCCATCATCGCGTGATGGACTTCGGCGGACTGGTAGGTCTCCTCGCGCACGAGGTCCGCCGCCGCGAAACCGGCCGCGACGTCGCCGAACTCGTTATGCACCTCGCGCTCGATGTTGCCCGGCTTGTTGTCGTGAAGCTGCACCGCGCCGGGCTTCCTCGCGTCGGCGGCGGTGAAGTACGCGGGCAGTTCTTTCACCTTCACGCGGATCAGCGCGATCGCCGCGTCGGCCGTGGCTTCATCGACCGCCGCGACGGCCGCGATCGGGTCGCCGTGGTAGCGCACGCGGCCCCGCGCGAGCGGGAATTCGTTCTGCGCGATCGGGATCACACCGTAGGGCATGTCGCAGGCGCCGCCGGTGATCACCGCGCGCACGCCGGGGAGCTTCTGCGCTTCGCTGACGTCGACTTCGAGGAGTTCGGCATGCGCCCAGGAGCTGCGCAGGATGCGGCCGACCAGCGCCCCGGCAGCGGGCAGGTCCGCCGTGTAGCGCGCGGCGCCGGTAACCTTTTCGACGCCATCGACGAAGGGGAGCCGTGCGCCGACGCCGCGCGGTTCGCCAGAGGCGCGGCCGATGCCGGGTACGACGCGGTCCGGGGCGTTCATGCCGTCACCTCGCCGCACTTCGATGCGGCTTCGACCGAATCGACGATCTTCACATAGCCCGTGCAGCGGCACAGGTTGCCCGCGAGTGCGACGCGGATCTCGTCGCGCGAAGGCTGCGGATTGCGCCGCAACAGCGCCTCGGCCGCCATGATCATGCCCGGCGTGCAGAAGCCGCACTGCGTGCCCAAGTGTTCGTGGAAGGCCCGCTGCAGCCGCGACAGGTTCCCTTCGTGCGCGAGCCCTTCGATCGTCTCGACATGGCGCCCCGCCACGCTGTGCGCCAGCGTGCTGCACGCGAGCCGCGGTTCGCCGTCGACCAGCACCGTGCAGGCGCCGCATTCGCCGCCGTCGCAGCCCTGCTTGGTGCCGGTGAGGCCCAGCGTGTCGCGCAGGTAGTCGATCAACAGCGCATTCCCTCCGACCGCGTCCTCGCGTAGCCGGCCGTTTACCGTCAGTGTCAGCAGTCCCTTCACATTGCCTCCTTCATCCGCTTTTCCGCGCGTCCGGTGCGGATGCGTGCTGTCATTCATATTGTTTGACATCAAACAAATTAAATTAAAGCAATGTCGGCGGCGTTTTGCAAATGGAAATTGCAAAGAGAAAATGAAAATCGCCGCGGGGCGGGGAGCCCGGCGGCGATTCGAGGGGGCGCGATCGGTGCCCGCAGCGGAGAGCGGGCCTGTCGCCCGCGGGATCAGTGCTGGTGCGGCGCCGATGCCACGTGGTGGGTCTGCGCGGCGGCGTGACCCCGGCGCAGCATGTCGTGGATCCCGTGATCGTGCGGGATCGCTTGCGGCAGCAGCGAACCGGCGACCATGCCGATCGCGCTCGCGATCAGGCCGGCGAGCTGGGCCGGGATGAACGGATCCTCGGGGCCGCCGACCAGCACCGTCAGCCAGGTGCCGACGCCGAAGAAGATCGACACCAGCGCGCCCTGGTTCGTCGAACGGCGCCAGTACACCCCGCAGGCGAGCGGCACGAAGGCCATCACCAGCGTGATCTGGTAGGCGTTCTCGACCATCTTGAAGATGCTGGCCTTGGAGTACATCGCGTACAGCGTCACGAGCACCGTGAAGGACAGCGTGACGATGCGCATCGTCAGGAGCAGCTTGCGGTCGCTGACCTTGCCCATCATCGGCTTCAGCAGGTTTTCGGTGAAGGTGACCGAGGGTGCGAGGAGCGTCGCCGAGGCGCAGCTCTTGATCGCGGACAGCAGTGCGCCGAAGAACATCACCTGGGCGAAGAGCGGCGCCTTTTCCATCACGAGGCGCGGCAGGATCATTTGCGGATCGGATTCAGTCAGCTCGGCGACCATCTCGGGCGAGATCAGCGTCGCCGAATAGGCGAGGAACATCGGCACGAAGGCGAACACGAAATACAGGCTGCCGCCGAGCACCGAGCCCCACACCGCGATCTTCTCGGTCTTCGATGACTGCACGCGCTGGAACACGTCCTGCTGCGGAATCGAGCCGAACATCATCGTGACCCAGGCGGCGACGAAGCCGATGATCTCCTTCGCATCCATCGCGGGCCAGAACGCGAACTTGCCTTCCTCGGTTGCCTTCGCGATCACGACATCGACGCCGCCGACCATGCCGCTCACTTCGCCGCCGATCCACAGCATGCCGAGCACGATCACGATCATCTGCAGGAAGTCGGTGATCGCCACCGCCCACATGCCGCCGAAGATGGTGTAGATCAGGATCGTGCCCGAGCCGATCCACATGCCCGCGAGCCGGCTGATCTCGCCACCGGACACGACGTTGAACACGAGGCCCAGCGCCGTGATCTGTGCGCCGACCCAGCCGAGGTAGGAGATCACGATCGCGATCGTCGTCAGCGCCTCCGCCGTGCGGCCGAACCGCTTGCGGTAGAAGTCGCCGATCGTCAGCAGGTTCATGCGGTACAGCGGCGCCGCGAAGAACAGGCCGACGAGGATCAGGCACATCGACGAGCCGAAGGGGTCGGACACGACGCCGGCGAGGCCGTCGTTGAGGAAGGTCGCCGGGATGCCGAGGACCGTCTCGGAGCCGAACCAGGTCGCGAACACGGTCGCGGTGACCATGTAGAAGGGCAGGTGCCGGCCGGCGACGGCAAAGTCCTTCGTGGTGTGTACCCTGGTGGCGGCCCACAAGCCGATACCGACGGAAATGGCCCAGTAGGCGATGACGAACCAGAGCAGCATAAGCGTTGTCTTTTTAAGTTGTGTGGAGAGAGGTCGCTGTCAGATATTGCACTGCAAAATTATACTTTCGTGCCGATCGCCCGGGGCGTGCTGCCGGGGATCGAAAGCGATTGAATTCGCGGGGAATTCTAACAATGAATGCCGCCCGTCTGGGGAGAAAATCCCCTCCGCGCGGCGCACTGTTTCGGTGCGGGTTTCGCTCAGGCTTGTAGCGGTTCGTGGCGCCGTGCCGCGGTCGCCGAGGCGAGCGTTTCGATGATGATGTCGGCCGCATGATCGAGCGTCGCGTCGTCGATCACGAGCGGCGGCGCGAAGCGGATCACGGTGTGGTGGGTGTCCTTCGTCGCGATGCCGTGCGCGAGCAGCAGTTCGGCCGCCTGTGGCGCCGGCAGGATCGCCGGGTCGAGTTCCACGCCGATCAGCAGACCCCGTCCGCGCACGTCGCGCACGCACGGAAGGCGCTTCTCGATGAAGCGCTTCATCAGCCGTTCGCCGAGGCGGTCCGCGTTTTCCCACGGGCGCGTTTCTTCGAGCAGGTCGAGCACTTCGAGCGCCACCGCCGCACCAAGCGGATTGCCGCCGAAGGTCGAACCATGGTCGCCGGGCCGGAACACGTCCATCACGCGGCCGTCGGCGAGGAAGGCCGACACCGGCAGCAGGCCGCCGCCGAGCGCCTTCCCGAGAATCAGCCCGTCCGGATGCACGCCCTCATGGTCGCAGGCGAGCAGGCGTCCCGTGCGGCCGAGGCCGGTCTGGACCTCGTCGGCGATCAGCAGCACGTTGTGGCGCTTGCAGATCTCGGCGCAGCGCGTGAGGTAGCCCTGTGGCGGCAGGATGATGCCCGCCTCGCCCTGCACCGGCTCGACCAGGAAGGCCGCCGTGTCCGGCGTGATCGCCGCTTCGAGCGCCGCCGAGTCGCCGTAGGGGATGCGCTTGAAGCCCGGCGGGAAGGGGCCGAAGCCCTCGCGATACTGCGGCTCCGACGACATGCCGACGATCGTGATCGAGCGGCCGTGGAAATTGTTTTCGCAGGCGATGATCTCGGCGCAGCCGGGTGTGACGCCCTTGACCGTGTACGCCCACTTGCGCGCCGCCTTCAGCGCCGTCTCGACGGCCTCCAGCCCGGTATTGACGGGCAGCACCCGCTCATAGCCGAACAATCCGCTCAGCCGTTCGAGCAGCAGCGGCAGGCGGTCATTGGAATACGCGCGCGAGGTCAGCGACAGACGCTGCGCCTGGTCGATCAGCGCGCGCAGCAGGCGCGGATTCGCGTGGCCGAAACTCACCGCCGAGTAGGCGCTCATCATGTCGAGATAGCGCCGCCCCTCGACGTCCCAGAGCCACACGCCTTCGCCGCGATGGAAGACGACCGGCAGCGGTGCGTAATTGTGCGCGCCGAACTGGCGCTCCTTCGCGCGCAAGAGGTAACTGCCCGGCCCCAGCGCGGCGGCGGCGAATTCGGCGACCCAGGTCGCACCTTGGCCGGACGGATCCAGCCCCGGCACATATTCGACAATCTCAAGCGCCGCGAAATCGCCGCAGGCGCGCAGCGAGCGCAACGCATCGCACAGCTCGCGTGGCGCGATGCCCAGCTCTTCCGGGCAGAGCACGGCGGGAAACGTCGCCGGCTCCAGCGCATCCAGGTCGATCGTGACCCCGAACGCCGCAGTGTCTGCCTGCACGATCGCGAGCGCGTCGGCGAACACCGCGGCGAGTCCGCGCGAGCGCACGGACAGGATGTCGAAGATCTTCACGCCGAGCCGTTGCAGGCGTTCGAGCTCTTCCGGTTCCCAGGCACGCGCGCCGATGATGCAGACCTTTGACGGATCGAGGGGTGGTCCTTCAGTGGTGAGGGCTCCAGCGCCTTCGCCGAGCAGCGCAGCGAGCGGCATCCCGTGGATGTTGCCGGAGTGCGTCGAGCAGTCGGTATGGCTGTCGAGATGCGCGTCGATCCAGATCAGACCGAGCCTGCCGCGCGCCGCGACGCGTCGTGCGATGCCGCGCCAAGTGCCGACCGCTATCGAATGATCGCCCCCGACGACGAGCGGGAAGCTGTCCACGGGCAGTGCCGCAACGTGGTCGGCGACGCGGTGTGCGAGCTCGCTGACCGCCATGAGGCGTTCGGCCATTTCGGCTCCCGCGGGCGGTACACCGCGCGGCGTGAGCGTCTCATGCCAGTGCGCGGCAATGCCGTAGGCGTCGAGGCGACGGATCAGGTCGGCCGCCGCGAGTGCAGCCGGAGCCGCATCGGGTCCGACAACGGGGGCACCGAGCGCCGAAGCGACGCCGACCACGCTCACGCGCGTGTGCGTCGCGGCATGCGGCGGCATCTGAAGCGGGGCCGAGTGCGTCATGGTCATCCTCCCCGCCCGCGCGTCGTGCGGGCGAATAACCGGTATGCGCCTTTAATTCGACGCGGCTCCAGTGCTTTCGTTCGGGAGGATCAGGGGAAGAAGCGGAAATATTCCACAGTCGCGATGCCGGCGAGGAGCAGCGTCAGCAGCGCCAGCAGGCGGTTCTGCCATTGCTGGCTGGCGCGTAGGCGCTCGATGTCCTCGCGCTGCGCCGCATGCTGGCGGGCGGGTTCCGACAGCGCGTGGTGCACGAGGCGCGGCAGCTGCGGCAGCATCGCCGCCCAGCCCGGCGCCTCGTCGCGGATGTTCTTCAGCATCCCGCGCCAGCCCATCTGCTCGTCCATCCAGCGCTCGAGGAAGGGCTTGGCGGTCTTCCACAGGTCGAGCTCGGGGTCGAGCTGGCGGCCCAGCCCCTCGATGTTGAGCAGCGTCTTCTGCAGCAGCACGAGCTGCGGCTGCACTTCCATCTCGAAGCGCCGCGCGGTCTGGAACAGACGCAGCAGCGTCTTGCCGAAGGAAATGTCCTTCAGCGGCCGGTCGAAGATCGGCTCGCACACCGCTCGGATCGCGCCTTCGAACTCATCGACGCGCGTCTTCGCCGGCACCCAGCCGGCCTCGATGTGGGCGCGCGCGACGCGATTGTAGTCGCGCTTGAAGAAGGCGAGGAAGTTCTGCGCGAGGTAGTTCTTGTCGACCTCGGTCAGCGTGCCGACGATGCCGAAGTCGAGCGCGATGTAGCGCCCGTCGGCATGCACGAAGATGTTGCCGGGGTGCATGTCGGCGTGGAAGAAGCCGTCGCGGAACACCTGCGTGAAGAAGATCTCGACGCCCGCACGCGACAGCGCCTTCAGGTCCGTGCCCTGCGCGCGCAGCGCCTCGATCTGCGAGATCGGCACCCCGTGCATGCGCTCCATCACCATCACCGACTTGCCGCACCAGTCCCAATGCACTTCGGGCACCACCAGCAGCTTCGAATCGGTGAAGTTGCGCCGCAGCTGCGAGCAGTTCGACGCCTCGCGCATCAGGTCGAGCTCGTCGTGCAGGTACTTGCTGAATTCGGCGACCACTTCGCGCGGCTTCAACCTCCGGCCCTCGACCCACAACTTGTCGAGCATCATCGCCGCCGTTTCGAGCAGCGCGAGGTCGTGTTCGATGACACGCTCGATGCCCGGGCGCAGGATCTTCACGGCGACCTCGGTGCCGTCCGGCAGTTCGGCGAAATGCACCTGTGCGACCGAGGCGGAGGCGACTGGCGTGCGCGCGAAATTGACGAAGACGTCGTCGACCGGCTTGCCGTAAAAGTCCTCCAGCACCTCCAGCGCCTGTTCGGTCGGGAAGGGCGGGACGCGGTCCTGCAGCAGTGCGAGCTCGTCGGCCAGGTCCGCGGGCAACAGGTCGCGCCGCGTCGACAGCATCTGGCCGAATTTGACGAAGATCGGGCCGAGCGATTCGAGCGCGCGGCGCAGGCGCACGCCACGGGGTTCCTTTGGGTGGCGCCAGAAGAATACGGCGTGCCACAGCCGCACGAGCCGGCCCGTGGGATCGGCTTCGAGCACCATCTGGTCGAGCCCGTAGCGAAGGCCCACGGTGATGATCTTGGCGAGACGGAACAGGCGCACGGGACGAAGCGTAGGAGGGAAAGGCCGGACTTTAGCCCGAAAGCCCGTTGCGCGAAAGCCGCGGTGCGCACGGATTACGCGGCCGAACGATGCCGATCCGCTATAATTCCGCGCTTTTACGCCACTCCGAGTGCCATGAGCGCCGATCCGAAAGTACTTCTTGCCGACCTGCTGCGCGCCGCGCTGAAGAGTGTCGCCCCCGACCTCGTCGAAACTCCGATCCAGCTGGAGCGTCCCAAGCAGGCCGGGCACGGCGATTTCGCCACCAACCTCGCGCTGCAGCTCGCGAAGCCGCTGCGCCGCAGCCCGCGCGATCTGGCGAACATGCTGCTCGCCGAGCTGCCCGAATCGAAGCTGGTCGCGAAGACCGAAGTCGCTGGCGCCGGCTTCATCAATTTCACGCTCAACTCCGGCGCGAAGACCGCCGTCGTCGGCGAAGTGCTCGCGCGCGGCGCGGACTTCGGCCGCGGTGTGCGCAGCGGCACCAAGGTGCAGGTCGAATTCGTCTCCGCCAACCCGACCGGCCCGCTGCACGTCGGCCACGGCCGCGGTGCCGCCTACGGCGCCTCGCTGTCGTCGGTGCTCGAGTTCGCCGGCTGCGAGGTCACCCGCGAGTACTACATCAACGACGCCGGCCGCCAGATGGACATCCTCGCGCTGTCGACCTGGCTGCGCTACCTCGCCTTCTTCAACATCGACATCGCCTTCCCGCCGAACGCCTATCAGGGCGACTACGTGATCGCGATGGCGCGCGAGCTGCGCGAAGGCCACAAGGACCGCTTCGCGAAGGTCTCCGCCGCCGAGATCCTCGACGGCGCGCCCGGCCTGCCGGCCGCCGAACGCAAGGACGACGAGGCCAAGAACCAGCGCGAGGAACACCTCGACGTGTTGATCGCCAACGCCAAGCGCCTGCTCGGCGAGGACTACAACTGGGTGCACGGCTTCGCGCTCAACGAGCAGCTCGGCGACGGCCGCGAGGACCTCGAAGAGTTCGGCGTGCATTTCGACAAGTGGTTCTCCGAGAAGAGCCTCTTCGATACCGGGCTCGTCGAGCGCGCGGTCGCCGAGCTCGAAAAGCGCGGCCACATCTACATGCAGGACGGCGCCAAGTGGTTCCGCTCGACCGCCTTCGGCGACGAGAAGGACCGCGTCGTGCAGCGCGACAACGGCCTCTACACCTACTTCGCGTCCGACATCGCCTACCACCTGAACAAGTACGAGCGCGGCTTCGACCGCATCATCGACATCTGGGGCGCCGACCACCACGGATACATCCCGCGCGTGAAGGGCGCGCTCGCCGCGCTCGGCCTGCCGCCGGAGAAGCTCGAAGTGTCACTGGTGCAATTCGCGGTGCTGTATCGAAACGGCCAGAAGGCGTCGATGTCTACCCGTTCGGGCGAGTTCGTCACGCTGCGCGACCTGCGCCGCGAAGTCGGCAACGATGCCTGCCGCTTCTTCTACGTGCTGAGGAAGAGCGACCAGCATCTCGACTTCGACCTCGACCTCGCCAAGAGCCAGAGCAACGAGAACCCGGTGTATTACATCCAGTACGCGCACGCTCGCGTGTGTTCGGTGCTGCAGCAGTGGGGCGGCGACCTCGCCGAGCTGCCGGCGGCCGATCTCGCCCGCCTCGAGAACGAGCGCGAGCTCGCGCTGTGCGCGCGCCTGGGCATCTTCCCGGAACTCGTGCAGAACGCCGCCGCCGACTACGCGCCGCACCAGATCGCCTTCTACCTGAAGGATCTCGCCGGCGAGTTCCACAGCTGGTACAACGCCGAGCGCATGCTCGTCGAGGATGCGGACCTGCGCCTCGCGCGTCTCGCGCTGGCCGCGGCGATCCGCCAGGTGCTCGTCACCGGCCTCGCGCTGCTCGGCGTGTCCGCGCCGCAATCGATGTGACGCAGTCGCTGTAATTTTCGGAGAATGCCGTGAGTCGTGACCACAAGCCCCGCCAGCAAAATCGCCAGCCCGCCAAGAGCCGCGGCGGCGTTCTCGTGGGGATCTTCATCGGGCTGGTGCTGGGAGCGCTGTTCGCGGCCGCGGCCGCGTGGTACTTCACGCGCAAGTCCCCGTTCCAGGTGCCGCAGTCCCCGGCCCCGGTCGCCAGCCGCCCGCAGGCCATGGAACCGCCGCCTCCGGCCTCGCTGCCGGGCAAGCCGGGCGATCGTCCGGTACAGAAGCCCGACTTCGAGTTCTACAAGATCCTGCCGCAGGGCGAGGGCGCGCCGACCGAGTCGCGCCCGGCCCCGCAGGCCGCGCCCGTCGTTGCAGAAAAACTCTACCTGCAGGTCGGGGCCTTCGAGAACCCGGCCGAGGCGGACAACCTCAAGGCGAAGCTTGCCCTCAACGGCATCGAGGCCAGCGTACAGCGGGCGCAACTGCCCGACGGGCGCAACCTGCACCGCGTGCGCGTCGGTCCCTTCGTGAAGCCCGAGGACATGAATCCCGTGCGCACGCGCCTCAATGAGGCTGGCGTCACGGCGACCGTCGTGAAGGCCAACCCTTGATCGTTTGTCATTGCTGCGATATTTATCTGAGATCAATGGAACCTGCAGCGGCGGCCGCCGTCTGAGTTCCGTCCATACATTCCGGAGCATTGCATGAATCGTCGTGTCGCACTGAAGCAGCTTTCCGCGCTGGCCGCGCTGTCCCTGGTCGGCGGCGTGGGCCACGCTCAGCAGGAGCAGTTCAAGACGCTGTCGGCGAAGGTGCCGACCGAGGTCCCGGGCAAGGTCGAAGTGATCGAGTTCTTCTCTTACGGCTGTCCGCACTGCAACGACTTCGAGCCGCTGCTGAGCCGCTGGTCGAAGGCGCTGCCGGCCGACGTGAATTTCATCAAGGTTCCGGTCACCTTCAACCGCCAGCCATGGACCGTGCTCGCCCGCCTGTACTACACGCTCGAGGCGATGGGTGAAGCGAACAAGCTGAGCCCGGCCGTGTTCGCCGCGATCCACGAGCAGCACCGCAAGCTCGACCAGGAAGACGGGCTGTTCGAGTGGGTCGGCAGCGTCACGGACGCCAAGCGCTTCCAGGACACCTACAAGTCCTTCGGCGTGCAGTCGCGCCTGCAGCGTGCGACCCAGCTCGCCGCAGCCTACCGCGTCGACGGCGTGCCGATGATGGCCGTCGATGGCCGCTTCGTGACCTCCGCATCGCAGACCGGCGGCTACGACCAGATGCTGAAGGTCCTCGACCAGCTGATCGCCCGCGCACGCACCGAGAAGGGCCGCAGCTGAGCGGCGCGGCCCGCGCAGGTGCAAGTCTGCGCGTTTTCCTGACCGGCGCCTCCAGCGGCCTGGGCGAGGCCTTCGCCCGTCACTACGCACAGCGCGGCGCGAGCCTCGGGCTCGTCGCGCGGCGCGGCGAGGCGCTCGCCGAGCTGTCGGCGAGCCTGCCGGGCGAGCATCTGGTATTGCCCGCGGACGTCGGCGATGGGGCGGCGCTTGCCGCCGCAGCCGAAGCCTACGTCGCGCGCTTCGGCGTGCCCGACATCGTGATCGCGAACGCCGGCGTCTCGGTCGGCACGCTGACCGAATACGCCGAAGACCTCTCGGCCTTCGACCGCGTGCTGCGCACCAACGTCAGCGGCATGGTCGCGAGCTTCCAGCCCTTCGTCGCCGCGATGCGGCAACGCGGCTCCGGCCGGCTCGTCGGCATCGCGTCGGTCGCGGGCATCCGCGGCTTGCCGGGCGCGGGCGCCTACAGCGCGTCGAAGGCCGCGGCGATCGCCTATCTCGAAAGCCTGCGCGTCGAACTGCACGGCACCGGCGTGCGGGTCGTGACGCTCGCGCCCGGCTACATCGAGACGCCGATGACCGCGATCAATCCCTATCCGATGCCCTTCATCCTGCCGGCCGCCGAGGCGGCGCGCCGCATGGCGAAGATCATCGACGCCGGACGCGGCTATGCCGTCGTGCCATGGCAGATGGGCGTCGTCGCGCGCCTGCTGCGCGTGCTGCCGAACCCGGTCTTCGATGCCGTATTTGCGCGCGCCGGCCGCAAGCCGCGCGGCCTGCCCCTCTGATCCGGGCGTGTCGTTCACCACTGACAACTGCCTTCGCTCATTTATGATGTCCACTTCTCTCATAGGGGATGGAGTCGGACATGACCGGCGAAAACGAAGTCCTTGAGCGCCGAAAGCGCCAGCGGTTCATTGCGCGGCGTGATGGCGCCCATTGTTTCTGGGTGAGCTTCGGCGGCGAGCGTCTGCCGGTGCTCGATCTTTCCCTCGAAGGTTTCGCCGTGCCGGCCGCGACGCCGCCCGAGGCGAACCGCGAGTTCGATTTGGTGCTGCATTGCGACGGCGTGGTCGAAGAGGTGCGCGGACAGGCGCGGGTCGTCAATTTCATCGCATCCGCCGCGGGCGGGCAGGCCGGTTGCCTGTTCGACGGCTTCGAAGGCGAGGGCGCGGCACGCCTGCAGGCGTGGCTCAGTGATCATGTGCAGGCGGTTTCTGTTTTGCCGGTGAGCGAGGACGAAGCCGCCGACATCGTCACGGGGCCGTCGCTCGTCTAAGCGCTTCCAGCCTTCCCGCGTCGCCGGATTTGCCTCTTTCGCCGGCGCGCATATGCGCGTATGTTGTGCCCCATAACATGGGGCAGCGTTTTTTGGCGCTTCCGGGTGTCGTGGCGCGTTCCCCAATGACAGCGGGAGACAGCCATGACGACACGCCATCCGGTCGCGGAAGCCGCAAGCCACGATGCGGTCCTGGAGCTGATCAACACTCGCCTGCCGCCCGAGCAGGCAGCGGTCGTCGGGCCGTTCGCGCAGCGCTGGTTCAGTCAGGTCGCCCCGGAGGATCTCGCCGACCGCGCCGTCGACGACCTCTACGGCGCCGTGCTCACCCACTGGCAGTTCGTACGCAAGCACCGCGGCGGCACCCGCCTGCGCGTGTATAACCCCAAGCTCGAGGAGCACGGCTGGGAATCGACCCACACGGTGGTCGAGATCGTCAATGACGACATGCCATTCCTCGTCGACTCGATCACCATGGAGGTCAACCGCCAGGGCCTGACCCTGCACCTGATCATTCATCCGGTGATGTGCATCGTGCGCGACGGCGACGGGCTGTACCAGCGCCTCGCGGAGGATTCCGCCGATCGCGAAGGGCGTTACGAGTCGATCATCCACGTCGAGGTCGACCGCCGCACCGAAGCGGAGGACCTCGAGGCCTTGCGCAGCGGGCTCGAACACGTGCTCGCCGACGTGCGCGCGGCCGTCACCGACTGGCCCGCGATGCAACAGCGGGTCGCGGACATCATCGCCGAGATCGAGCACAGCCCGCCGCCGGTACCTGCCGACGAAACCGAGGAAACGGTCGCCTTCCTGAAATGGCTGATGGACGACAACCTCGTCCTGCTCGGTTGCCGCGACTACGACCTCACTACCCCGAGCGAAGGCGAGCCCGAGCTGCGCATCCTCGCCGGTTCGGGGCTCGGCCTGCTGCGCGAGAAGCCGGGCGAAGGCCCGTCGCGCTCCTTCGGCGCCTTGCCGGCGCAGCTCAAGACGACCCTGCCCAACCTGCCGGTGCTGCTCACGGTGACGAAGTCGAACACACGCTCGACGGTGCATCGCGGTGGCTACATCGACCGTTTCAGCATCAAGCGTTTCTGCGCGAACGGCAAGGTGTGCGGCGAGCATCGCGTGATCGGGCTCCTCGCGTCGACGGCCTACAGCGCCAGCCCCAAGCTGATTCCCTTCCTGCGTCGCAAGGTCAATGCGGTGATCACCCGCGCCGGCCTGATGCCGAAGAGCCATGCGGCGAAGGAGCTGCTGACGATCCTCGAACGCTATCCGCGCGACGAGCTCTTCCAGATCGGCGCCGACGAGCTCTTCCTCCAGACGATGGGCATCCTGCGCCTCGGCGAGCGCCAGCGCACACGGCTTTTCGTACGCTGCGACCCGTTCGCGCGCTTCGTGTCCTGCCTGATCTACGTGCCGCGAGAGCACTACAACACCGACCAGCGGCTGCGCATGCAGGCGGTGCTGATGGAGGCGTTCAACGGCTCGGGGTCGGACTTCGACGTGCAGTTTTCGGAGTCGGCCCTCGCGCGCATCCTGATCATCGTGCGCACGCGCGAATCGGTGATCCCGCCCTTCGAAGTCTATGAACTGGAGCAGCGCCTGGTGCGCGCGACCCGCCGCTGGGAGGACGAACTGCATCGCGTGCTGCTCGAACATTGTGGCGAGGAGCGCGGCATGGAGCTCTTGCGGCGCTACGGTAGCGGCTTCCCCGCCGGTTACCGCGAGGAATACTCGCCGCGGGTCGCCGTGTTCGATATCGAGCAGATGGAGTCGATCGTCGACGACCGGCTCGCGATGAGCCTCTATATCCCGCTGGAGGCGCCGCCGGGGCGGCTCAACTTCAAGATCTACCGCGTCGGCGCGCCGGTGCCGCTGTCGCAGAGCCTGCCGATGCTCGAACGCATGGGCGTGAAGGTCATCGACGAGCGGCCGTCCGAGATCTTCCGCCAGGACGGACGCTGCGTATGGATCCACGATTTCGGGCTGGCCTACGTCGGGGCGGAGGAGCTCGATATCGACACCTTGCGGCCGCTCTTCCATGACGCCTTCATGCGTGCGTGGCGGGGCGAGATCGAGAGCGACGACTTCAACCGCCTGACCCTGCTCGCGGGCCTGACCTGGCGCCAGATCACGGTCGTGCGGGCCTACGCGAAGTATCTGAAGCAGGCCGCATTCACGTTCAGCCAGGCCTATATGGAGCAGACGCTCGCAGCGCATCCGCGGCTCGTGCGGCAGCTGATCGAGCTCTTCGAGCTGCGCTTCGACCCGGCCCGCGAGGAAGCGCGTGCGCGCCATGCGGCGACGCTGATCGCCGGTATCGACGACGCGCTCAACAACGTCGCGAACCTCGACGAAGACCGCATCCTGCGGCAGTTCCTCGCGATGGTGCGGGCAACGCTGCGCACGAACTACTACCAGCGCGGCGCCGATGGGCAGATCAAGCCCTACCTGTCGTTCAAGTTCGACCCGAAACGCATCCCGAACCTGCCGCAACCGCTGCCGATGTTCGAGATCTTCGTCTATGCGCCGCGCTTCGAGGGCGTGCATCTGCGCGGCGGCAAGGTCGCGCGCGGCGGTCTGCGCTGGTCGGACCGCATGGAGGACTACCGCACCGAGATCCTTGGGCTGGTGAAGGCGCAGATCGTCAAGAACGCGGTGATCGTGCCGGTGGGCTCCAAGGGCGGCTTCGTCGTCAAGAATCCGCCGCCGGCGAGCGACCGCGAAGCGGTGATGACCGAGGGCATCGCGTGCTACAAGCTTTACCTGCACGGCCTGCTCGATCTCACTGACAACCTCGTGCAGGGGAAGGTCGTGCCGCCCGCCGACGTGGTCCGCCACGACGCCGACGACCCCTATCTCGTCGTCGCCGCCGACAAGGGCACCGCGAGTTTCTCCGATTACGCCAACGCGGTCGCCGCCGAATATGGCTTCTGGCTCGGCGACGCCTTCGCCTCGGGCGGTTCCGCGGGCTATGACCACAAGAAGATGGCGATCACTGCGCGCGGGGCGTGGGAGTCCGTGAAGCGCCACTTCCGCGAAATGGGGCACGACACCCAGACGCAGCCCTTCACGGTCGTTGGCGTCGGCGACATGTCGGGCGACGTGTTCGGCAACGGCATGCTGCAGTCGCGCCAGATCCGACTAGTGGCGGCCTTCGACCATCGCCACATCTTCATCGACCCCAATCCCGACGCGGAAGTGTCGTTCCGCGAGCGCGAGCGCATGTTTGCATTGCCGCGCTCGTCTTGGAACGACTACGACAAGAGCCTGATCTCGGAAGGCGGCGGGGTGTGGCCGCGCAGCGCGAAGTCGATCGCGGTGTCGCCGCAGACGCGCGCAGTGCTCGGCATCGAGGCCGAATCGCTGACGCCCTCGGAGCTGATCCACGCGATCCTGTGCGCGTCGGTCGACCTGCTCTACAACGGCGGTATCGGCACCTACGTCAAGGCGACGAGCGAGACCGATGCGGCGGTCGGCGACCGGGCCAACGATGCCGTGCGCGTTAACGGGGCCGATCTGTGCTGCCGAGTCGTCGCCGAAGGCGGCAACCTGGGCATGACCCAGCTCGGGCGCATCGAGTATGCGCTGAAGGGCGGGCGCGTGAATACCGACGCGATCGACAACTCGGGCGGGGTCGATTGCTCGGATCACGAAGTCAATATCAAGATCCTGCTCAACAGCGTGATCGCGGAGGGCGAGCTCACCGGCAAGCAGCGCGACGCGCTGCTTGTCGAGATGACTGACGAGGTCGCCGCACTCGTGTTGCGCGACAACTACGGACAGACCCAGGTGCTGTCCGTGACGCGTTCGCGCGGCGCGGGCCTGCTCGACGAGCAGGCGGAGTTCATTCGCCGGCTGAGCATTGCCGGGCGGCTGAATCGCAAGCTCGAGTTCCTGCCGATGGATGACGAGATCGCCCACCGTGCCGCGGCGAAAATCGGCCTCGTGACGCCAGAACTCGCGGTGCTGCTGGCCTACAGTAAGATCGAGCTCTTCGATGAGGTGCTCGCCTCCGATGTGCCGGAAGATCCCTACATCAGCACTGCGCTGTCACGCTACTTCCCGCAGCCGCTGCGCGAGCGCTTCGCCGCCCACATCGCGCAACACCCGTTGCGCCGGGAAATCATCTCGACGCACGTCGTCAACAGCATGATCAACCGCGTGGGCCCGACCTTCGTCAGTCGCCTGCAGGGTGAGGTCGGCGGCTCGCCGGCGGACGTCGTGCGCGCCTACATGGCCACGCGCGAGGTCTTCGGGCTGGTGCCCACCTGGCGTGCGATCGAGGCGCTCGACAACGTGGTCGAGGACAGTGTGCAGACCGCGATGATCCAGGACTGCGGGCGACTCGTGTTGCGCGGCACGTTTTGGTTCCTGCGCCATCGCGAGTGGATCGCCGACCTGCAGGCGACGCTCGCCTACTTCTCGCCGGGCGTCACGGCGCTGTCCGAGCATTTGCACCGACTCGTCTCCGACGACTACCGCGCCCAGCTCGACGCTTTTGCCGGACGCTACGTCGAGCGCGGCGTGCCCGAGGAGCTTGCGCGCCGCATCGCGTCGCTCGACGAGTTGTATTCGGCGCTCGACCTCGTCGAAGTCGTCGCCGATACCGCGCGCCCCGAGGCGACGGTCGCGGCGGTCTATTTCACGCTCGGCGGACACCTCGACCTCTACTGGCTCGGCGCCCAGATCGGCGCGCTCCCGGCCGATACGCGTTGGCAGTCGCTCGCACGCGGTGCCTTGCGCGTCGACCTGTCGAACCTCGCGCGCGAGCTCGCCGCCAATACGCTAAAGCTTTCGCCCTCGCTCACCGAGCCGGACGAACTGCTCGCCGCGTGGGAGGCGAGCCGTGCGCTGCAGATCGACCGCTACCGCCATCTCCTCTCCGATGTGAAATCCGCGCCGACGATCGAGATGTCGATGCTGTCGGTGCTGCTGCGCGAGCTGCGCGGAATGGTCTGAGGAAGGCGCCCAGGTCTTAGCGGGCGCCGTCGACCGGAGCAGGCGCGCACTCGAGGCTGCAGTCGCAGCCGCTGCCGGCCGAAATCCAGCGCCGCGCGAGTCGTCCGACGAGCCCCGTGCCGCTCGCCGGTGCGCAGCGGTAGCGCCGCGCGCCCGCATCCCAGCGCAAGGACGGGCAGGGGCCGCGCCGGCGCCGGTGCAGCAGCAATCCGACCGGACAGAGCGAATACGCGCAGCACACTCCGCAGCCGTTGCAGGCCGCCCCGGGCGTTGGTTTGGGAGGCGCTTCGGCGTAGAGGTGGATGACGTGCTGTGGCATCGGTGTCGGAGTGGGGGCTGGGAAGGTAGGAGGATTCTCCTATGCCCTTTGCCTGTGGTTTGTTTCTTGTCGTGTCGTAATGCACGAATTCTACAAAGGATTTTCCTTAGACTGGCCTCGCGTCACGGAACGCGGAGCCCGGCGGGGGGCTTCGGCGTGAAACGCAATGCCGGAGGAGGGAGCAATGAAAACAAGCCAAATCGTCACTCCTGCAGCGCTTCTGACAGCGCTGCTGATCTCCGGTCACGCCGCTGCGGCTCCGGTCACCGTGACGCTGACCGACGGTTCGTGGGACCTCGGCAGCGGCTGGGGTGCCGCCTGTGCCAGCGCTGCCTGCGACGGTTCGCATACCCAGCTGAACGTGGACTGGACCGTCGACAGCGCCCTGGCCGGGACGAGCTTCCTCCTGAACCACGTCGGCGACACACAGACGCTGCGCTTCGGCAGCTCGCTCTTCGCCGAGGAAGACGGTTCGATCGCGAACTCGGAAATCGACAATCTGGGACTCGCGGCCTTCCTGCACTTCAGCTCGCCGACTTTGGGCCTGACCAACAACACGGCCATCGTTTCGGCGACCGTGGGCTTGCTGAAGGACACCGGGCCACTGAACAGAGACCTGGAAGTCAGCTTCAACTCCGTGTTGCTCAATTTCGCCTCGGGCGGCGAGATCGGTATCGATTTCTCGCCGATCACCTGGAACTGCCAGGGGACGGCTCACTGCACGTACAACAAGCCGGTCAATCAGTGGATCGACGCGACCTTCACGTTGCTGCACGACGCCCTGCCCGTATCGACGCCCATCGAAACGCCGGCTCAGGTCCCGACCTCGGTTCCCGAGCCGTCTTCGATCGCGCTGCTCGCCGCCGGGTTCGTCGGGCTCGGACTGAGCCGGCGCAAGATGCTCGTCACCGTCCCGCGCTTCGCCTGAAGCGCGCCTGATCCGCCGCTTGGAGCGGCACGGGGAGAGCCCTCGCGGCGGATCAGGCAAGGGCGCGCCAAAACGCCTATCATCCGCTTCTGCCCATCCCCCCGCGTTCCGCCCGATGTCCCTCGCTTCATCGCTCGAACTCCTCGCCCCCGCACGCAACCTCGAATCCGGTATCGCCGCGATCGACCATGGTGCGGACGCCGTCTACATCGGCGGTCCGTCCTTCGGCGCGCGCGCGGCCGCGGGCAACAGCATCGCCGATATCGCCGCCCTCGCCGGACACGCGCACCGCTACTGCGCACGCGTGTTGCTCGCGCTCAATACCATCCTGCGCGACGACGAACTGGACGACGCGCGGCGCCTCGTGTGGCAGGCCTACGAGGCCGGCGTCGATGCATTGATCGTGCAGGACATGGGCCTGCTCGAACTCGACCTGCCGCCGATCCAGCTGCATGCGAGCACGCAGTGCGACATCCGCACGCCCGAGAAGGCCCGCTTCCTGCAGGATGTCGGCTTCTCGCAGATCGTCCTTGCGCGCGAACTCGATCTCGCGCAGATCCGCGCGATCGCGGAGGCCACGGACCGCGAGCGCTGCGCCCTTGAATTCTTCGTCCACGGCGCGCTGTGCGTGAGCTTCTCCGGCCAATGCACGATTAGCCACGCCTTTACGGGCCGCAGCGCGAACCGCGGCGAGTGCTCGCAGATGTGCCGCCTGCCCTGGACGCTGAAGGACCCGGTGGGCAACACGCTTTCCGAGCGGCGCCACCTGCTGTCGCTGAAGGACAACGACCAGAGCGCGAACCTCGAAGCGCTGATCGATGCGGGCATCGGCTCGTTCAAGATCGAGGGCCGATTGAAGGACCTCGCCTACGTCAAGAACGTCACCGCCCACTACCGCCAGTCGCTCGACGCGATCCTCGAACGCCGGCCGGAACTCGCACGCAGCTCGGCCGGACGCTCGGCCTTCACTTTCGAGCCGCGCCCGGAGAAGACCTTCCATCGCGGCAGCACCGACTACTTCGTCAACGGCCGCCAGGGCGACATCGGCTCCTTCGAGTCGCCGAAGTTCGTCGGTGCGCCGGTCGGACGGGCACTGCGCGTGCAGGGCCGCACGCTCGTCGCGGAACTTGCACAGGCGCTCGGCAATGGCGACGGTCTGTCGTGGTTCGATGCCGCCGGTGCCCTGCAGGGCGCTCGCGTAAGCCGTGTCGAAGGCGCGAATGTGACGCTGTCGGGCGCCCCCGAAGGGCTGGTGCCGGGCGCGACTTTGTACCGCAACCTGGACCACGCTTTCGACAAGCAGCTCGCGGGGCGTACCGCCGAACGCCGCCTGCAAGTACGGATGCGGCTGTCGGAGGTCGATGACGGACTGCAACTTGAAGTGACAGACGAAACCGGCGTATCCGCGAGCGCGCGCATCGCCTGCGACAAGGCTGAAGCGCGCGATCCGGACCGGGCCGCGACGACGCTGCGCGAAGCGCTGTGCAAGCTCGGCAACACGATCTTCGCGTGCGAGCCGGACGCCGTCGAACTCGCGACGCAGGCCCCGTGGTTCGTCCCGATGGCCCAGCTCAATGGTCTGCGGCGCGCCGCGGTCGACGCGCTCCTCGACGCCCGCGCCGCCGCCTGGCGCCGTCCGCAGCGGGCGGCACCCGTCGAGCCGTCCGCCCGCTATCCGGACACCACGCTGAACTACCTCGGCAACGTCTTCAACGAGCGCGCGCGCGCCTTCTATTGCCGCCACGGCGTGGAACTCATCGCCGACGCCTTCGAAGCCAACCGCGAGAGCGGCCTCGTGTCGCTGATGATCACCAAGCATTGCCTGCGCTACAGCTTCAACCTGTGCCCGAAACAGGTCAAAGGCATCCGCCCCGAGCCGATGACGCTGTGGCAGGAGCGCAGCGAGGACGGCACGGTCGTGCGCGAGCCGCTGACGCTGCGCTTCGATTGCCGCCGCTGCGAGATGCACGTCATCGGCCGGCGAGTGGGCGGCAAGGGGCGCAAGCCGGCCCGCGGCTGAGCGCCCGTCCGGCGAAGCTTACAGCTCGACCTGCGTGCCGAGCTCGACGACGCGGTTCGGCGGCAGGTGGAAGTAATCGGCCGCGCTGCCCGCGTTGCGGAACATGAACATGAAGAGCTTCTCTCGCCAGCGCGGCAGCGAGCGGCTCGTGCGCGAGACGATCGTCTCGCGGCCGAGGAAGAAGGACGTCTCCATCAGCTCGATCGGCAGCCCTTGCGCCCGGCAAAGCTCCAGCGCTGCCGGGATGTCCGGGTCGTCGGTGAAACCGAAGGTCACGCGGACGCGGTAGAAGCCATAGTCGAGCTCTTCGACCTTGACCCGGTCCCGCTCGGGCACGCGCGACACGTCGGCCGTTTCGGCCTTCACGAGGACGACGCGTTCGTGCAGGACCTTGTTATGCACGAGGTTGTGCAGCAGCGCGCGCGGCACGCCATCGAGCCAGGTCGTCATGAACACCGAGGTGCCCTGCACGCGCGGCGGCGGACTCGTGAACATCGACCGGATGAACATGTCCAGCGGCATCGTGTCGATCCGGATGCGCGCATTGACGAGGCCGCGCCCGCGCTTCCAGGTCGTCAGCAGCGTGAAGATGATGCCGCCGATGAGCAGCGGGAACCAGCCGCCGGCAATGATCTTGACGGTGGTCGCCGAAAAGAACGCAAGATCGACGGTCAGGAACACAGCGAGAAAGAGCGCCGCCTTGCCGAGGCCCCAGTTCCACAGTCCGCGGATCACGACGAAGGCGAGCAGCGTGTCGATCATCATCGTCATCGTCACGGCGATGCCGTAAGCGGATGCGAGCGCGCTCGACGAGCGGAAGCCCACGACGAGCGCGATCACCGCGCCGAGCAGCATCCAGTTGATCCCCGGCACGTAGATCTGGCCCATCTCGCGCTCGGACGTGAAGATCGTGTGCATCCGCGGCGAGTAGCCGAGCTGCATCGCTTGCCGCGTCAGCGAGAAGGCACCGGAAATCACCGCCTGGCTCGCGATGATCGTCGCGAGCGTCGCCATGCCGACCATCGGATAGACGAGCTCGTCCGGCACCAGCATGTAGAAGGGGTTGCGGATGTTGTCCGCGTGGTCGAGGATCAGTGCGCCCTGGCCGAGGTAGTTGAGATACAGCGCCGGGAACACGACCGTGAACCACGCAAGCTTGATCGGACGACGGCCGAAGTGGCCCATGTCCGCGTAGAGCGCCTCGCCGCCGGTGATCGCGAGCACGACCGCGCCGAGCGCGAGCCAGCCGATCAGCGGGTTGTTGGCGAAGAAGCGCAGCGCCCAGACCGGATTCAGTGCGCCGAGGATCTCGGGGTGCAGGCGGATGCCGGAAATGCCCAGTACCGCCAGCAGCACGAACCAGCACACCATCACCGGCCCGAAGATCGCGCCGACGCGGTTCGTGCCGTGGCGCTGCATCATGAAGAGGCCTACCAGCACCGTCCCCGCGATCGGCAGCACGTAGGGCTGGAAGGCCGGTGTCGCCACTTCGAGGCCTTCGACCGCCGAGAGCACCGAGATCGCCGGCGTGATCATCCCGTCGCCGTAGAACAGCGCCGCGCCGAACACGCCGAGCGAGGACAGCAGCCACGCGCTGCGCCCTTCGGGCACGACCCGCAGCGCCAGCGAGGTCAGCGCCATGATGCCGCCCTCGCCGCGGTTGTCCGCGCGGGTGATGAAGATCACATACTTCGCCGACACAACCAGCATCAAGGCCCAGAACACCAGCGACAGGATGCCGTACACGTTTTCCGGGGTGACCGGCACGGCGTGCGGGCCGCTGAACACTTCCTTCAGCGTATAGAGCGGGCTGGTGCCGATGTCGCCGTAGACCACGCCAATGGCCGCCATCGCCATGGTGGCGAGACTGGCGGGGGCGTGAGCCTGGGCCGAAATTTCCGAGGCAGAGTGATTCGCACGTTCCGCGCTTTGCACGAATGCTCCCTGGTAATCGATGCGGGCCGCTAGCTTACTGCAGCGCAACACGATGCAGCACAAGAATTTAACTTTAGTCGTATCCCTTTGCACACCTTGTGCCGCATTCCTGGCGACGCCGCGCACGGGAAGCGGCGCACGGCCTAAAATCGCCTTCCGACCATCACGACGCGTTTGCCCATGGATTGCAGCACCTTGCCCGAAGCTCCCGCCGCCCTGACCGATGCCGCCGGCAAGCTGCATCGCCCTGCCGAGGGCGAGGTACGTATCGTCAGCCTCGTGCCGTCGCTGACCGAGCTGCTGTGCGAGCTCGGGCTCACCGATCGCCTCGTCGGGCGCACCGGCTTCTGTATCCATCCGCGCGAGACGCTGAAGCCGATCCGGAAAGTCGGCGGGACCAAGGACGTGAAGCTCGACGTCGTGCGCGAGCTCGCACCGACGCACCTGATCGTGAATATCGACGAAAACCGGCGCGAGACCGTCGAGGAGCTCGCCGCCTTCGTCCCCAACATCATCGTCACCCATCCTTGCCGGCCCGAAGACAACTTTGAGCTGTTCCGCCTCTTCGGGCATGTGTTCGGCTGCGAGGAGGAGGCGTCACGTCTCGCCGCGGAACTGGAAGCGTCCCTCGCCGCCGCCGCGGCCGTCGCCCGTGCGCTGCCGCCGGAACGCGTGCTCTACCTCATCTGGCGCGAGCCCTGGATGAGCGTGTCGCGCGACACCTACATCTCCGCCACGCTGCGGGCGCTGGGCTGGGAAACGCTGCCCGCGGACGCGGCGCTGCGCTACCCGGAGATCGACTGGTCGGCGCCCTGGATGAGTGAGGCCGCGCGCGTCTTCCTGTCGAGCGAACCCTACTGCTTCCGGGAACGTCATCTCGACGAGGTGGCGGCGCTTTCCGGACGGCCGGTCGCCTTGATCGATGGCGAGATGACGTCCTGGTACGGCAGCCGGGCGGCGGCGGGGCTGCGCTACCTGGCCGAGTTGCGCATGCGCTTGGCCCGGTCCTAGCCGGCGACTTCGGGTCAGGCCGAATCTGCAGTCGCCGCCGTCGCCGCCGTCGCGGTCGTCAGGCTCGCGGTGAGCGTTTCCGGCGTCAGGATCGCGAACAGCGGCCGCAGGAGCCGATGGCGGTTCAGGCGCAGCAGCGCCTTGTCGCGGCTGACGAGGTGGGTGGCGCGTCCGTCGCGCGCGATTTCGAGGAATTTCTGGTCGTCCGCATCGCGGCAGGTCGGCAACGGTGAGATGCCTTCGGGCTCGCTCGCGGCCGCATCGCCATCGGCGGCGCCGATCGTCGTGACGCGCGCCGAATAGGCCGCGAGCAGGTCCGCCTGCCGGGCGGGATCGATGCCGAACTGCCGATAGGCGAGCACGCGGCGCAACTCCTCCAGCGCATCGGCGCGCGCGATCAGCGGCGGGCGCGCCTCCTCGATAAGTTGCCGCAGGGGCGACAAGGCCGGATCCTCGAAGAACCACAAGGCCATCACCGTGTTGGTGTCGAGCACGAGGCGCAGGGCGGACGGTGGAGCGATCATGAGGGGACGGAGCAGGGGTGGAGGGGCGTAAACGCAAACGAGGGGGCGGAGCCCCCTCGTCGTCAGCGTGCCGGAGTGGCGATCAAGCCGCTGCGGACGACGTCGTGTCGAGACGCATCTTGACGAAGGAGCCTGGGGCGTCTTCGAGGACCTTCAGCTTGCCCTTGGCGGGATCGCGCGCGTCGACCTGCTCGGGGTCATGGGCGGTGACCCACGACTGCCAGTCGGTCCACCACGAACCGGCCTGCTGCTGGGCGCCTTCGAACCACTTGTCGGCGCTGTCCGGCAGCTTCGCGGCCGGGTTCAGCCAGTAGCCGTACTTGTTCGCGGCCGGCGGGTTGACGATGCCAGCGATGTGGCCCGAGCCGCCGAGCACGAAGCGCACGGGGCCGCCGAAGTTCGTCGCGCCGATGTAGGTGCTCTTCCACGGGGCGATGTGGTCTTCCAGCGTCGAGATGAAGTAGCACGGAACCTTGATCTTCCCGAGATCGATCGGCACGCCGTCGATCTCGATCCCTCCCGGCTGGGCCAGCAGGTTCTGCATGTACATCGTGCGCAGATAGAAGCTGTGCATCTTCGCCGGCATGCGCGTCGAATCGGAGTTCCAGTACAGCAGGTCGAACGGGAAGGGGTCCTTGCCCATCAGGTAGTTGTTCACCACGAAGGACCAGATCAAATCATTGGCGCGCAGCATGTTGAAGGTGCCGGCCATCTCCGAGCCTTCCAGGTAGCCGCGCTCGAACATCTTTTTCTCGAGGCTGGTGACCTGGCCTTCGTCGATGAAGACACCCAGCTCGCCCGGCTCCGAGAAATCGGTCATCGTCGTGAAGAAGGTCGCTGCCGCGATGCGCTTCTGCTTCTTGCCGGCAAGGTAGGCGAGCGTCGTTGCGAGCAGCGTGCCGCCGAGGCAGTAGCCGCAGGCGTTCACTTCCTTCTCGCCGGTCTGCTTCTCGATCGCGTCGAGCGCGGCGACGATGCCTTCGAGCACGTAGGAGTCGAAGGTCTTCTCGGCCTGGCGCTCGTCGGGGTTCACCCACGAGATCACGAACACCGTGTGGCCCTGGTCCACGCACCACTTGATGTAGGAGTTCTTCTCGCGCAGGTCGAGGATGTAGAACTTGTTGATCCAGGGCGGCACGATCAGCAGCGGACGCTTGAGCGCCTTGCCGGTGGACGGCGTGTACTGCACCAGCTGCATCATGTCGGTCTGGAACACGACCTTGCCCGGGGTTGTCGCGACGTTGCGGCCGAGCTCGAATGCGGTGGTGTCGGTCATCTTGACGCGCAGGTGGCCGCCGCCGTCTTCCATGTCGCGCAACAGGTTGTTGAGACCCTTGATCAGGTTCTGGCCGTTGCTCTTGACCGTCTCGCGGAACACTTCCGGGTTGGTCAGCGCAAAGTTCGACGGCGACAGCGCGTCGATGTACTGGCGGGTGTAGAAGTTGACCTTCTTCTGCGTCTGCTCGTCGAGGCCGTCGACGCCGCACACGGTGTCATGCACGTGGCGCGCGGCGATCAGGTAGGACTGCTTGACGAAATCGAACAGGAAGTGCTCTTCCCACTGTTCGTCCTTGAAGCGCTTGTCGCTCTTCTCGGGTTCGGCGATCGGCGTGCCGTGCATGCCCATCACGCGCAGCATCGAGTGCTGCCACAGCGAGAAGTAGTCCCACACCAGGTTCATCTGCGACTGGGCGAGCTTGTAGGGGTTCGCGAGCAGCTTGGCCATCATGTCCATGAAGGCCTGGGCGATGCCCAGCTCGTCGCTGGGGGTCGCGACACCCTTCTTCAGCTGGCGTTGCACGTGATCGCTGATCAGGTGGGAGGCGCGCTGTGCGACTTCGGCGTAGGTCTTCGCGACTTCCTGGGGGTCGGGCAGTTCCGGGAACACGGTCTCGGGGGTGGGTGCAGCCATTTTGTAACTAGCTCCTGTTTTCAAGCGGATCTTCGTGCAAATCGGATGATGCCGTCCTGGCCCGCCACCTTGCGCGCTTCATCGCGCGCAACGAGGTAGTTCAGGTGGGCAATCGCCTCTCCCATGGCGAACATCACCTGGTGCGTGTCCAGCTCGCGGGGGAACAAGGTCGATAGCAGCTCTCCCGCGCTGCGCGGGGTGCCAATCTCACCCAGCAACGCGTCACACCGTTCCCGGTGGTGCGCTTCGAGTTGTGCAATGCGCGCACGGATACCACGGAACGGATGACCATGCGATGGTAGCACGAGCGTGTCGTCCGGCAAGTCCTTGATGCGTTGCAATGAATCAAGAAACCAGCCCAACGGGTCGTCATTTGGCGTTGCAGCATAAACGCTAACATTGGTCGAGATCCGCGGCAGCAGCATGTCGCCCGAAATGAGGACTCCGAGTGTCTCGCAGTACAGGCTCGCGTGCTCGGGGGCGTGCCCGTAGCCGACGATGACGCGCCAGTCGTTGTCGCCGATGCGCAGAACGCTGCCGTCGAAGAGGCGGTGGTAGCTCGACGGCAGCGCCGGCACGCCGCGCCGGTAGCCGTTGCCGCGCTCCTGAAGGGCTTCGAGGCGCGCGTCGTCGAGGCCATTGGCGCGGAACTGCGCGAGCATGTCTGCGACGCCGCTGCCGGGCATCTGGTTCCAGATCGCATGGCCGGCGAGGAATTCTCCCTGGGTCATGGTGATCGGCGCGCCGTCGCGCTCTGCGAGCCAGCTTGCGAGTCCAAGGTGGTCCGGGTGGCAGTGCGTGACGACGATGCGCGACAGCGGACGGGTGTCGCGGGCGAGGATGGTTTCCCAGTGCGCGCGGACCGGGTCGAGCCCGAAGCCGGTGTCGACGACGGTGAGGGCCTCGCCGTCGTCGAGCAGCCACAGGTTGATATGGTCGAGCGCGAACGGCAGGGGCATGCGGATCCAGCCGACGCCCGGCGCGACGGCGCGGACCTCGCCGCCGGCGGGCACGCCGTCGAAGGGGTAGGTGAGCGCGTTGGGGCTTGCTGCGGAAGCTTGTGTCATCTGTCGCCTCGTTGGGGGGAGGAAGGCAGTTCGGGCAATTGGGACGATTGCCCAAAACCTGCAATTCTGTTTAACTTTTTTGTCCGGTCGGCGCGAACGCCGACGATAAATAGTTGGACAACGGTTTTACTTCGAGCATCAGGCAATGGCAAGCGAACAAACCTATTCGATCACCCAGCTCGCACGCGAGTTCGACGTCACGCCGCGCGCGATCCGCTTCTACGAGGACCAGGGGCTGCTCAAGCCCGCGCGCTCCGGGCGGACCCGGGTGTATTCCAAGGCCGACCGCACCCGCCTGAAACTGACGCTGCGCGGCAAGCGCCTCGGGCTCTCGCTCGCGCAGATCAAGGAACTGCTCGAGATGCACGGCGGCGTGCGCAATTCCGCGCCGCAGCTGCGGCAATTCCTCATCGTGCTCGCCGAACGCCGCGCGGCGCTGGAGCAGCAACGCGAAGACATCGTCGGCTTGCTGTCGGAAATCGATTCCCTTGAAAAGCAATGTTCCGAACTCCTCGGGCACGACCCCGGCCGGGCAGCCGAGGAACGCGCGGAAGTCGTTCGTCAGGCCCGCACGGGGGCTTGATTTTTTTTGCCGTTGATTTACGTTGACGTAAACGTAATCAAAATCAAAAATAGCCGCAACAGGAGACGCGATGAAACACGAAGCCCTGGTTTTCCAGCCGCGCGACGAGGGCTACGCCGAGCGCGTGCGGGCGAGCTTCGACCTGCAGCAGGCGATGACGCTGATCGGGGCGGAGCTGGCGGTGGTCGATCCGGGCTACGTGGAGATCCACCTCCCGTACAAGCCGGAGATCACCCAGCAGCACGGCTTCATCCACGGCGGCGTGGTGGGGATGATCGCGGATTCCGCGGCCGGCTACGCGGCGAACACGCTGACGCCCGCGGACGCGAGCGTGCTGACGGTCGAGTACAAGCTCAACCTGCTCGCGCCCGCCGACGGCGAGCGGCTCGTCGCCCGCGGCGAGGTGATCCGTCCGGGACGCACGCTACTGATCACGCGGGCCGAGGTGTTCGCAGTGAAGCATGAACAATGGACGCTGTGCGCCGTGATGCAGCAGACGATCATGGCGATGCACGGAAAGAAGGAAAAGGCCGGCTGAGCCGGTTGCGAACAGCGAAGGAGTGGCAGGCGGAATGGTTGGGATCAAGGGGGCAGCGAGCCGAATCGCGAATGCGAATCATCGCCGCCGGATGTGGCTGTGGCAGGATGCAGGGTTGCGTGTGCGATTCGTTCGCGCCGGCGCGGCCCGCTGCATCGCGGCCGCGAGATCCATATAACCAGCGGACCCGGCTGATTTTGCGGTCCGCCCCTTGTTCCCGGGAGAGAAGATGACAGTGAAGCTTCGCGCACTGAGTGCTGACGATCAGGTCGAACTGGATCACGTGCGGCAGTTTTTCCGCAATTACGCGGCATGGCTGGGTGTGGACCTGTGTTTCCAGGGCTTCGGCGACGAGATGGCGTCGCTGCCGGGTGCGTATTCGGCGCCGGAAGGCCGCCTGTTCTACGCGGAACAGGACGCTCAGCCAGCCGGATGCGTGGGGCTGCGCCGGTTCTCCGAAGGCGTGTGCGAGATGAAGCGCCTGTACGTCGAGCCGAGTTTCCGCGGCCTGGGTATCGGGCGTGAACTGGTGCTGGCGGCGATCCGCACGGCGAAGGACCTCGGCTACCGCCGCATCCTGCTCGACACGCTGCCGGCGATGCGCATTGCGGTGAAGCTGTATCGCGAGATGGGTTTCAAGGAGGCCCCGGCCTACTACCCGACGCCGATCGAAGGCACGATCTTCCTGTCGCTGGACCTCGAGAACTGGTCCGAGGAAGAGGTCGCGAGCGAGAACCTGTTCCACCTCTTCGACTACAACCGCGCGTGGGCGCAGCAGATGCGCCAGGTCGATCCGGGCTTTTTCGAGAAGCTGTCGAAGTTGCAGTCGCCGGAGTACCTGTGGATCGGCTGCTCGGATTCGCGCGTGCCGGCGAACCAGATCATCGGCCTGTTGCCGGGCGAAGTGTTCGTGCATCGCAACGTCGCGAACGTTGTGGTGCATACCGACCTCAACTGTCTGTCGGTGATGCAGTTCGCCGTCGACGTGTTGAAGGTCAAGCACATCATGGTCGTGGGCCACTACGGCTGCGGCGGCGTGAAGGCGGCGCTGACGCGCGAGCGCGTCGGGCTCGTCGATCTGTGGTTGCGCCATGTGCAGGACGTGCATGTCAAACATCGCAAGCGCGTGGATGGACTGCCGCTCGAACTGGCACAAGACCGTCTGTGCGAGTTGAACTCGCTGGAGCAGGTCGTGAACGTGTGCCAGAGCGTGGTCGTGCAGGACGCATGGCGTCGCGGCCAGCCGCTGACCGTGCACGCGTGGATTTATGGATTGAAGGACGGGCTGGTGCGCGATCTGGGTCTGAACGTGCGCCGCCCCGAAGATTTGATGCCGCGCTATATCGCGGCACTTGAAGCACTGGCCTGAGAGCCGGATCTATGTATGGTTAGTTTCTGAGGAGAGAAGCATGAGTGATCCCGTCGTTATCGTTTCCGCCGCACGTACCCCGATGGGCGGTTTCCAGGGCGAGCTGTCCGGCCTTACCGGGCCGCAGCTTGGCGCTGTCGCAATTCAGGCCGCCGTCGAGCGCGCCGGGATCACTCCCGAGCAGGTGCAGGAAGTGCTGATGGGCTGCGTGCTGCCGGCGGGTGTCGGCCAGGCGCCGGCCCGCCAGGCGGCGCTCGGCGCGGGCCTGCCGCTCTCCGCAGGCTGCACGACGATCAGCAAGGTGTGCGGTTCGGGCATGAAGGCGACGATGCTGGCGCATGACCTGCTCGTGGCTGGCACCAACGACGTGATGGTCGCGGGCGGCATGGAGTCGATGTCGAACGCGCCCTACCTGCTGCCCAAGGCTCGCGGCGGCTATCGCCTCGGCCATGGCCAGGTGCTCGACCACATGTTCCTCGACGGTCTCGAAGACAGCTACTCGAAGGAGAACAAGGGCCGCCTGATGGGCACCTTCGCCGAGGACTGCGCAAGCCACTTCGACTTTACGCGCGCCGCGCAGGACGAGTTCGCGATCGCCTCGACGACGCGCGCGCAGGCCGCGATCAAGGACGGCAGCTTCGCGTGGGAAGTCGCGCCGGTGACCGTGTCGGGCCGCAAGGGCGACGTCGTCATCGACAAGGACGAGCAGCCGCCGAAGGCGCAGATCGACAAGATCGCCGGCCTGAAGCCCGCGTTCGCCAAGGACGGCACCGTCACCGCCGCGAACTCGAGCTCGATTTCCGATGGCGCCGCGGCACTCGTGCTGATGCGCCGCTCGACCGCCGACAAGCTGGGCCTGAAGCCGCTCGCGACCATCGTCGGTCACGCGACGCACGCGCAGGAACCCGCGTGGTTCACGACCGCCCCGGTCGGCGCGATGCAGAAGGTGCTCGCGAAGGCCGGCTGGACGAAGGACGACGTCGACCTGTGGGAAATCAACGAAGCCTTCGCGGTCGTCACGATGGCGGCGATGAAGGAGCTCGACCTGCCGCACGACAAGGTGAACGTGCATGGCGGCGCCTGCGCGCTGGGCCATCCGATCGGCGCTTCGGGCGCTCGCATCATCGTCACGCTGCTCGGCGCGCTGAAGAAGTACGGCAAGAAGCGCGGCGTCGCGAGCCTGTGCATCGGCGGCGGCGAAGCGACGGCAGTTGCGGTGGAGTTCGCCTAAATGATCCTCACGCAAGAACAGGAAATGATTCGCGACTCTCTGCGCGCCTTCGCGCAGGAGCGTCTCGCCCCCTTCGCCGCCGAATGGGACCGCAACCATACCTTCCCGCGCGAAGCGTTGAAGGAACTCGCCGAGCTGGGTGCCTTGGGCATGGTCGTGCCTGAGCAGTGGGGCGGCGCGGGCATGGACTACGTGAGCCTCGTGCTCGCGCTGGAGGAGATCGCGGCCGGTGATGGCGCGACCTCGACCATCGTGAGCGTGCAGAACTCGCTCGCCTGCGGCATCCCGAACCGTTACGGCAACGACGCGCAGAAGGAAAAGTGGCTGAAGCCGCTCGCGAGCGGCCAGAAGCTCGGCTGCTTTTGCCTGACCGAGCCGCACGTGGGCTCGGACGCCTCGGCGCTGAAGACCTCCGCCGTGCGTGACGGGGATCATTGGGTCATCAACGGGGTAAAACAGTTCATCACGACCGGCCGCGAGGCCGACGTCGCGATCGTGTTCGCGGTGACCGACAAGACCGCGGGCAAGAAGGGCATCTCGTGCTTCCTCGTGCCGACGAACACGCCGGGCTACATCGTCGCGCGCATCGAGGAAAAGATGGGCCAGAAGGCCTCCGACACCGCGCAGATCCTCTTCGAGAACTGTCGCGTGCCGGCGGACGCGCTGCTCGGCGCCGAAGGCGAAGGCTACAAGATCGCGCTGTCGAACCTCGAAGCGGGCCGCATCGGCATCGCCGCGCAATGCCTCGGCATGGCGCGCGCAGCGCTCGAAGCGGCCGTCAAGTACGCGCACGAGCGCGAGACTTTCGGCAAGCCGATCTTCGAGCACCAGGCGGTGAATTTCCGCCTCGCCGACATGGCGACGCAGCTCGAAGCCGCGCGCCAGCTCGTGTGGCATGCCGCAACGCTGAAGGATGCCGGCCGGCCCTGCCTGAAGGAAGCCTCGATGGCGAAGCTCTTCGCTTCCGAGATGGCGGAGAAGGTGTGCTCGGACGCGATCCAGATCCACGGCGGCTACGGCTATGTCAGCGACTTCCCGGTCGAGCGCATCTACCGCGACGTGCGGGTGTGCCAGATCTACGAAGGCGCGAGCGACATCCAGCGCCTCGTGATCGGCCGCTCGCTGGCGATCTAGTAGGTTTTTGTTTTACGGTCCTGCGGGAGTAGTCGCGGCGGGCATCTCCCTGCAGCCTCCCTCTCGATTCTCTGCCGTGTTCCGCAGGACCTCTTTATCCCGGCAAGGGGCCGCAAGAGCCCCGCTAACGAACAAGACTCAATCAGGAGACGGAATTGAAGTACGAAACCCTCGAAATTTCGCTCGAACAGGGCGTGGCGACAGTCTGGATGAATCGTCCGGATGTGCATAACGCCTTCAACGCGCAGCTCATCGCCGACATCACCGCGGCCTGCCGCCAGCTCGACGGCGACGACGCAGTGCGCGTCGTGGTGCTCGCGGGCCGTGGCAAGAGCTTCTCGGCCGGCGCCGACCTCAACTGGATGAAGGCCGCGGGCGAGGCGAGCGTCGAGGAAAATCTCGCCGATGCGCGCAAGCTCGCCGGCATGCTGCGCACGCTCTCCGAAATGCAGAAGCCGACGATCGCGCGCGTGCAAGGTGCGGCGTTGGGCGGCGGCATGGGGCTCGCGTCCGCGTGCGACATCTGCGTCGCGTCCGACAAGGCGGTGTTCGCGACCTCCGAGGTCAAGTTCGGCATCATCCCGTCGGCGATCAGCCCCTACGTGATCCGTGCGATCGGCGAGCGCCAGTCCTACCGCTACTTTCAGTCGGCCGAGCGGATTTCCGCCGAGCGCGCCGGGGAGATCGGCCTCGCGCACGAGGTCGTCGCGGCCGAGGAACTCGACGCGAAGGTTCATGAGATCGTGATGGCGCTGTTGCAGGGCGGGCCGAAGGCGCAGGCCGCGGCGAAGGACCTGATCCGTGCGGTTGCGAACCGGCCGGTGTCGGACGAAGTCGTCGAGGACACCGCGCGCCGCATCTCGGGCCTGCGTGCGACGCCGGAAGCGAAGGAGGGCCTCGACGCCTTCCTGTCGAAGCGTCCCGCCGCCTGGATTCCGGCGCACTAAGCGCTGCGCGAGGAGAACATCATGCAACTGCCGAAAAGCGTACGCATCGTCGATGTCGGCCCGCGCGACGGGCTGCAGAACGAGAAGCAGGTCGTCGCGACCGGGACCAAGGTCGAGCTGATCGCGCGGCTCGCCGAAGCGGGCCTGAAGACGATCGAGGCGACGTCCTTCGTGTCGCCGAAGTGGGTGCCGCAGATGGGCGACAACGCCGAGGTGATGGCACGCATCGCGCGTCGGCCGGGCGTTGCCTACCCGGTGCTGACGCCGAATCTCAAAGGCTTTGAAGCGGCGCTTGCTGCCGGCGCGGAGGAGGTCGCGGTGTTCGGCGCCGCCTCCGAGTCCTTCAGCCAGAAGAACATCAACTGTTCGATCGCGGAATCCTTGGAGCGCTTCCGTCCCGTCACCGAGGCCGCGCGCGCGGCCGGGGTGAAGGTGCGCGGCTACGTCTCGTGTGTCGCCGGCTGCCCCTACGAGGGCCCGGTCGCGCCGGAAAAGGTCGCCGAGGTCGCGGCGACGCTGATGGAGATGGGCTGCTACGAAGTGTCGCTCGGTGACACGATCGGCAGCGGCAATCCGGCGAACATCTCGCGCATGCTCGAAGCGGTCATGAAGTGCGTGCCGGTCGAGCGCTTGGCTGGCCACTACCACGACACCTACGGCATGGCCGCGGTGAACATCTACGCGTCGCTGCAGATGGGCGTGTCGGTGTTCGATGCGTCCGTCGGCGGGCTGGGCGGTTGCCCCTATGCCGCCGGTGCTTCCGGCAACGTGGCGACCGAGGATGTCGTGTGGCTGCTCAACGGCCTGGGGGTCGAGACCGGCATCGATCTCGAACGCCTCGTCGATATCGCTGCGTGGATTAGCGGCGAGCTCGGGCGCGAGCCCGCCTCGCGCGTTGCCCGTGCGGTGCTCGCCAAGCGTGCGAAGGCGAGCTGCGGAGCCTGAAACATGGGCTGAACTTTGAACTCCGTCGGGCGGCGGCAGACCAATCCATCAACTAAAGCAATAGCCGCTCCCGACCCTGACAACCCCCGACCCCGACATGAGTGTTGCCTCGCCCTGCATCAATATCTGCCGCATGAACGGCGAAACCGGCCTGTGCGAAGGCTGCTTCCGGACGCTCGACGAGATCGCCGGCTGGAGCCGCCAGGGCGACGACGAGAAGTTGCGCATCCTGGCGTTGATCGCCCAGCGGCGGTCTGCGCGAGTGACCGCGACCGCCGCTGCGTCGTCGCTGTCTCCGACGGAGGAATCATGAGCGACTCCCTGTGCGTCGGTGTGTGCATGATCGACTGGGACTCCGGCGTCTGCCTCGGCTGCGGGCGCACCCCCGACGAGATCGACGGCGTGCCGGTTCCGCCGCCGGCCGAACCGGCACCAGCGGCCGCGCCGCTGCCGCAGAACGTCGCAGAGCAGGTCGGCGCAGGCACCGAATGAGCGCAGCAGCGCCTTTGCCCGACAGCCTGCGGGTGCTCGAGCGCGGCTGGCTGTCCGCGAACAACGTCGTGCTCTTCGATGGCGCCGAGGCGACGGTGATCGACAGCGGCTATGTAAGCCATGCCGATCAGACGGTCGCGCTGCTACGCGAGGTTCTGGACGGGCGACGGCTTGCCCATCTCGTGAACACCCATTCGCACTCCGACCACATCGGCGGCAACGCGCGGCTGCAGCGCACTTTCGGTTGCGAGATCAGCGTGCCAGCCGGGATGGTGCCGGCGGTGGCGGCGTGGGACGAGGATGCGCTGCTGCTGTCGACCGCCGCCCAGTCCGGCGAACGCTTCCACGCCGATCACGCGCTGCACCCTGGCGACACGCTCGGCATGGGCGGGCTGGAATGGCGGGCGATCGCCGCGCCGGGCCACGACATGGACGCGCTCGTCTTCCACAACCCGGACCGGCGCATCCTGATCTCTGGCGACGCGCTGTGGCGCGACGGGTTCGGCATCCTGTTCGCCGAGGTGCTCGGCACCGGGGACGGCATCGGCGCCGCGCGGCGCACGCTCGAAGCGATCTCGCGCCTCTCCGTCGACATCGTGATCCCCGGTCACGGTGCGCCCTTCGTCGAGGTGGACGACGCCCTGGCAAGGGCCTTCGGACGGCTGCGGGCCTTCGAGGAGGACGGCAGCCGGATGGCGCGCAACGCGATCCGCGCCTGCGTGACCTTCTCGCTCCTCGACACGCGCAGCATCGCGCTCGCCGATCTCGCGGAACATCTGCAGACTGTGCCGCTCTACCGCGAAGCCAATGCGCGCTTCCTCGGCCTCTCGCCGGATGCGCTGGCCGACTGGCTGGTCGCCGAGCTGACCCGGGCCGGTGTCGCGCGCCGAGACGGGGAGCGGCTCATCGCGGCGTGAAGGTGGCCGCGGGCTCATACTTTGGCGATAATCGGACTCCCACGTGGAGTGATTGGTCATGCAGGTCGTCCTGATTAGCGGACTGTCGGGGTCCGGCAAGAGTGTCGCGCTGAAGGTGCTCGAGGATGCGGGCTACTACGCCATCGACAACCTGCCGGGGAATCTGCTGCCCCAACTCGTCGAAGAGCTGCGCGGCACCGGTTACCGGCGCCTCGCGGTCGCCGTCGATGTGCGCTCGGGCGCGAGCATCGAGGCGCTTCCCGAGCAGGTCGACGCGCTGCGCAAGATGGGCCACGACCTGCGCGTGATCTTCCTCGATGCGCGCGACGACACGCTGATCGCGCGTTTCTCGGAAACGCGCCGCCGGCACCCGCTCGCCAGCGAGGACGTCTCGCTCGCCGAAGCGATCCAGAAGGAACGCGATACGCTCGCAGGCATCGCCGAACTCGGCCATCGCATCGATACCAGCGACCTGCAGGCGAACACGCTGCGCGGGTGGATCAAGGACTTCATGGGCATCGACGCGACCGAGGGCCTGACGCTGATGTTCCAGTCCTTTGGCTTCAAGTACGGCATCCCGCTGGACGCGGACCTCGTCTTCGACGTGCGTTGTCTGCCCAATCCGCACTACGACCCGGTGCTGAGGCCCTTCACGGGCAAGGACCAACCCGTCATCGAATTCCTTGAAGGCCAGCCCGAAGTGGCGCGGATGAGCGAGGACATCCGCCGCTTCGTCGCGGACTGGCTGCCGGCCTATGCGCGCGACAACCGCAGCTACCTGACGGTGGCGATCGGCTGTACCGGCGGGCAGCACCGTTCGGTGTACATTGCCGAATGGCTGGGGCGGCAGTTCGTCGATCGCGTGCGGGTACTCGTACGGCACCGCTCGGCGGCGCGCCGGCAGGTGGACGGGCCGAAGGGAATGCCCGATCAGTGAAAGCATCTCTTGCGGGCTGGCTCGAGCTGCTGCGTCCCGGGGATTACGTGATTCTCGTTGCCGCCCTCGCAGCCTGCGTGTTGTCGGCCGTCGTGCTGTGGCGCGGCGGGGCGCCGGACAAGGCCATTGTGCGTACCGGCGGCAAGGTCGTTGCGGAACTGGCGCTCACGCGCGCGCAGACCGTCGAAGTGCCGGGCCCGCTGGGCACCACCCGCATCGAGATACAGCCCGGCCGGGCGCGTGTGGCCTCCGATCCCGGTCCGCGCCAGTATTGCGTGCGCCAGGGATGGCTGACGCGTTCGGGCTCGGTCGCGATCTGCGCGCCCAATCAGGTCAGCCTCAGCCTCAGCGGCGGGGCCACGGACTATGACTCCCTCAACTATTGAGATCCAGCCGACCGACGACGACCGGCGCATCGCTCGGCTGGCGGCGGCGGCGATCGCGCTGTCCGTCGCCGAGGCCGCGATCCCCTTGCCGCTGCCCGGCGTCAAACCCGGCCTCGGCAACATCGTTATCCTGATCGTGCTGCTGCGCTGGGGGTGGCGCGACGCGGTGTGGGTCGGGCTGTTGCGCGTCTTCGCGAGCAGCCTGCTGCTCGGCCAGCTTTTCGCACCGGGCTTCTTCCTGAGTCTTTCGGGGTCGGTGGTCAGCCTCGCGGTATTGGGGCTCGCCAAGCACCTGCCGCGGCGCTGGTTCGGCCCCGTTTCGCTCAGCGTGTTTGCGGCCTTCGCGCACATCGGCGGGCAGCTCGTCCTCGCGCGGCTGTGGCTCGTGCCGCACAACGGCGTGTTCTACCTCGTGCCGGTCTTCGCCGCGGCGGCGACGTTGTTCGGGCTCATCAACGGACTGGTCGCGGCGAAGATGCTCGTCCGCCTCGGACCGCTCACATCCCCTGACGCTTGAACCAGTCGAGCATGCGCTGCCAGCCGTCGGTCGCCTCGGCCGGCCGGTAAGTCGGGCGGTAGTCGGCGTGGAAGGCGTGGCCGGCTTCAGGATAGACGACGATCGTGCACTCCTCGTCGGCCAGTGCGAGCCGGGCGCGCATCATCTCGATGTCCTCCGGCGGGATCTCCGCGTCCTTGCCGCCATATAGGCCGAGGACCGGCACCTTGAGGCGCTCGACCACATCCGCGGGCTGCAGCGGCGTCTCGCGCGTGCGGGGCGTGTCGAGCAGCCCATACCAGGCGACGGCCGCGGCAAGCTTGGCGTTGTGCGTCGCGTACAGCCACACGACGCGACCGCCCCAGTCGAAGCCGGTCGCCGCAATCCGCCTGGGATCGCCGCCGTTGTTCGTTGCCCATGCGACGCAAGCGTCGAGGTCGCTCATCACCTGCGCGTCCGGAATGCGGGAAACGGTAGTCGCGGACAGCGCCGGGCGATCGCCGATCGGCGCCATATTCCCCTGGCGGAAGAACAGCTCGGGTGCGACCGCCAGATAGCCGAGCTTGGCGAGCCGCCGGCATACGTCACGGAGATAGTCGCTCACGCCATAGATTTCCTCGACGACGAGGACGGTGGGCAGAGTTTTGGTGTCGGCGGGTTTCGCAAAAAAGATCGGCATGCTGCCGCCAATCACCGCGATCCTCGTCGAATCGGATTCGATGCCCACCTCGTCCGTGAGGATCGCGGTTTGCGCGCGCGTCGCTTGCGCCACAATCGCAACGCCGACTGCCCCGAGCGCCGCGACGAAATTGCGGCGATCCATGCGTATCGCGGCCAGCGCGCTCGCGCAGCGTGATGGTGAACGCATCTTCCGGTCCTCCTGAGAGCGTGCGCATGCCTTGATGACAGGCGCGCAGGCCCGAGCGTTCCGCGTGCTTGACTTTGCAGTCGCCCGGCATTACATGTGGATCTCTTCGACCGCCTTTGGATAACGATCATGAGCGATCTGCCGATCAGCCGCTTTCCCGTGCCGGAGCTGAAGGATCTGCCCGAAGACATCCGCGCCAAGATCCTCGCCGTGCAGCAAAAGGCCGGCTTCGTACCCAACGTGTTCCTGACGCTCGCGCACCGGCCGGACGAGTTCCGCGCCTTCTTCGCCTATCACGACGCCTTGATGGAAAAGGACCAGGGGCTCACGAAGGCCGAGCGCGAGATGATCGTCGTCGCGACCTCGGGCGCGAACAACTGCCTCTACTGCGTCGTCGCCCACGGCGCGATCCTGCGTATCCGCGCGAAGAACCCGCGCGTCGCCGACCAGGTCGCGACCAACTACCGCAAGGCCGAGATCACGCCGCGGCAGCGTGCGATGCTCGATTTCGCGATGAAGGTCGCGCTGGACTCCGGGGCCGTCGACGAGGCCGACTTCGCACCGCTGCGCGAGCAGGGCTTCAGCGACGACGACATCTGGGACATCGGCGCGATCGCCGGCTTCTTTGCGATGAGCAACCGCCTCGCGAACCTTTCCAGCATGCGGCCCAACGACGAGTTCTACCTGATGGGGCGCCTGCCGAAGGCGTGAGGCGCGGACCGCGCCGGATCAGCGCGCCCCGGGACTGACGAGGATGCGCCCGGCGCGCCGCCGCCGCCCGATCTCGCCCTGCACGCCCAGGCCGCCGTGGGCGTGGCAGATTGCGCAGGCGAGCGCGTCGGCCGCGTCCGGACTCGGGCTGCCGTCGAGCGAGAGCAGGCGCTGCACCATGTGCTGGACCTGGTCCTTGTTCGCCTTGCCGTAGCCCACGACGGCCTGCTTCACCTGCAGCGCGGTGTATTCATGCACCTCGAGGTCCCGTGACACGGCGCCGCAGATCACCGCGCCGCGCGCCTGCCCGAGCAGCAGCGTGGATTGCGGATTGACGTTCACGAACACCTTCTCGACCGCCACCTGGTCGGGCGTGTAGGTCGCGATCACTTCGCGCACGCCGTCGAGCAAGGTCTTCAGCCGTCCCGGCAGTTCGCCGTCGCGCGTGCGGATGCAGCCGCTGGCAACGTAGCGCAACTCGTTGCCGAGCTTGTCGATGAGGCCGAAGCCGGTGATGCGCAGGCCCGGGTCGAGGCCGAGGATGCGGGTGGAGACGATGCGGGAAGCGCTGGGACCATTCATCCGTGCATTTTACGGGCTACGGGCGCATCCTGCCCGGACATACCCCCCGTTTGACCGGTCCGGCTTGTCCGACGATACTTTTCCGTCATTCAAGAAAACGCTTCCAGGGCCATGACAAGGAGTTCGCCAATGATCCGACGTTCCATCCTTGCCGCTGCGATCGCTGCCTTCTGCAGCAGCGGCGCGCAAGCGGCCGACTTCAGCGCTACCTATTTCTTCGGCGACAGCCTCAGCGACGCCGGCAGCTTCTCCGCCTTCCTGCCGGCGGGGACCGGCCGTTTCACGACCAACCCCGGCCCGGTGTGGGCCGAGGATCTCGCCGCTGCACTCGGCACGCGCGCGGTTCCGGCGCTCGCCGGCGGCACCAACTTCGCGCAGGGCGGGGCGCGCGTGACTCTGCAGCCCGGCGTGCCGGACACCAACCTCCTGACGGCGAACGCGACGCCGATCGCGGATCAGATCGCTGCCTATCTCACCGTCGCCGGGCATGCCCGCAGCAATGCCCTCTATTCGGTGTGGGGCGGCGCAAACGATCTTTTCCGCGCCATCGACTCCACCACGCCCGAATCCGCCGATCCGGTGGGCTACCTGCTGACGACGGCCGGCCAGACCGTCGCCGCCGTCTCTGAACTGAAGGTAGCCGGCGCGCGCTACATCCTCGTACCGACGCTCCCCGACGTCGGCACGACGCCCTTCGGCAACTCGCTCGGCCCGGTGGGTGCAGCCGGCGTGACGCAGCTGTCTTCGCTCTACAACCAGGCCGTGTTCGGCGGCCTCGCCGCGGCTCGCGTCCAGGTCATTCCGCTCGACATCTTCTCGCTCCTGAACGAGGCGATCGCTTCCCCCGCACAGTTCGGATTCGTCAACGTCACCCTGCCGGCCTGCGGCGCGACGCAGGCGCTGCTGTGCACGCAGGCCGACCTGATTGCGCCGGGAGCCGACCAGACCTTTCTCTTCGCGGATGGCGTTCATCCGACGACGGGGGCGCACCGCATCATCGCGGACTACGCGCTCTCCGTGCTGCGCGCCCCGGGCGCGATATCGCAGCTCGCCGAATCGCCGGCGCACACGCGCGAGATGCTCATGACCACGATCGCAGACCAGGCGGCGCTCGGCCTGTGGTCCCGCACCCAGCCCGGCTTCGGCGCGTGGGCGAGCCTCGGCGCGAGCCACCTCAAGCAGGCCTCGAGCGATAGCGTACCGGGCGCCGACGGCAACCCGTACGACGTCACCGTCGGCATCGACACGCACCTGTCTGCCAACACCGTCGTCGGTGCTGCCTTCGGTGCAGGCTCGCTCGATGCCGACTTCTCGGGCGACGCCGGAAGCTATCGCCAAGACGAGCGGACGCTGGCGCTTTACGCCGGTTACCGCAGCGGACCCTTGCGCGCAACGGTCGTTGCTGCGGCCGGCGACATCGACTTCGACACCCGCCGGGCTGCCACCCTCGGGCCTGCCCGCCGCGTGATGAAGGGCGATACCTCCGGTACGAACCGATCGCTCGGTGCCGAGGCCTCGTACGACCTCTCCGAAGGCGTGGTCCGGCACGGGCCGCTACTCGGCGTGGATTGGCAGCAAGTGCGCGTCGAAGGCTTCCGCGAGCGCGGCAACGCGTCGACGACGATGGAGTTCGACTCGCAACAGCGCGACTCGCTGGTAGGGCGCATCGGTTACCAATTGCGCTACGAGCAGGGGCGTTGCCAGCCTTATGCCCGGATCGCGTTCAACCACGAATTCGCGGATCAGGACCGTGACGTGCGCGCCAATCTGGTGACCCTGCCGGACAACGGCTTCGCGCTGCCCGCCTTCGCCGCCGAGCGCAACTACGGGACCGCGACGGTCGGTGTCGCCGCGAAGCTCTCGCCGACGGTCAGCGCCAATGTCGCACTCACCGGACGTTTCGCCCCCGACGACGTCAGCTGGTACGGGCTGCAGGCTGGCATCCAGATCGGCTTCTGAGTTGTGGGCGGCGTGGGCGGCAGCGTGCCCCGCCGCCCACGCGCCTGCCCCGGATGGGCGCAAAGACCGCTCTGTTGGCGTGGTTAATCGGCTACACTTCTCTCGATGACGTCCGGATTGTCCCTCGGACTCCGGGCGCCGCAGCTGCAATCGCAAGGGGAGAAGAACCATGCAGAACAGAACATCCATCGGTATCGTCGCGGCCATGATGCTTGCCGCGGGTTTCATCGTGCAGGCGGACGCCTTCGCGCAGCAGACGTCGGCGCGCGTCGCGGCCACCGCCGAAGCGCGGCAGAAGGACGAGTTCACCCGTCTGCTCGACAGCACCAAGGTGCTGAACCAGGCGCTCAAGCGCGTCAGCGAACAGAAGAAGGTCGACAACGCGGCGTTGGTTCAGGCCAACGACAAGAAGATCCACGATGCCGAAAGCGCCGCCGCCGACGGGCGCATCGCCACCGCGCGGATCCTGGTCGACGACGCCTATCTGAATTGCAAGCTCGCGCTCGCCGATCTCGCCCAGAAGTCGCCGTCGGTCGCGCAGCCCGCTCCTGCGGCCGATGCGCCGAATCCGCGCGTGCAGAAGGAATACGCCGCGCGGATGGACTCCACGCGTGCGCTGCGTGACGCGCTCGAGCGCATCGCCAACGAAAAGAACGACGATCCCGGCAAGCAGGAGGTCGCCCTCATCGACAAGCTGATGCGCGATGCGGATGCCCAGGTCGCGCAGAACAACGCCAAGCGCGGCCGCGCGATCCTCGACCACGCCTACCTGCGTGCGAAGGTGCAGATCGAGCGCCTGCGCGGCGGCGAGACCCTGGTGCGCGAGCTCAAGTTCGACACCAAGGAAGACGAATACCGCTACGAACTCGACCGCAACGACACCTACGGCATGCTGATGAAGCTGCTGGTGCAGCCGGGCGGGGCGAAGGAAGCGGAACTGAAGGCCCATGTCGAGCGCGCGGCGCGCCTGCGCAAGGATGCCGAAGGGATCGCGGCGAAGAAGGGGTTTGAAGATGCCGTGAAGACGATGGAGGAATCCTCCGGCGAGTACCAGCGCGCCCTGCGCACCGCCGGCGTGATGATTCCCGGCTGATCGGTAGGGGGCGAGGCCCCCGTGAACGGAAATCGGCCCGCGAGCGCAAAAATCGCGGGCCGATCTTTTTTGATCCGGTCAGGCCGGGTCAGCCCTGCTGCAGTTCGCGGTCAGGCGCGGGCTCCGGCTATGGCGGGCACGCCCATGTGGGCTTCCTGCTCGTCGAGCACGGCTTCCGGCTCGTCCGCCTCTTCCACCGTCTCGTTGTTGAGGTGGCGTTGCAGCGCGACCGTGTCGAGGTCATTGCACCACTTCGCCACGACGATCGTCGCGACGCTGTTGCCGATCAGGTTGGTCAGCGCACGGGCTTCCGACATGAAGCGGTCGATGCCGAGGATCAGCGCGAGGCCGGCCACCGGCACGCCGCCCACCGCCGACAGCGTCGCGGCCAGCACGATGAAGCCGCTGCCGGTGACGCCGGCCGCGCCCTTCGAGGTCAGCAGCAGCACCGCGAGCAGCGTGATTTGCTGGGTGATGTCGAGCGGGGTGTTGGTCGCCTGGGCGATGAACACCGCCGCCATCGTCAGGTAGATCGAGGTGCCGTCGAGGTTGAACGAGTAGCCGGTCGGAACCACGAGGCCGACGGTCGACTTCTTGCAACCCAGGTTTTCCATCTTCGCCATCAGGCGCGGCAGGGCCGATTCCGACGACGAGGTGCCGAGCACGATCAGCAGCTCTTCCTTGATGTAGGCGATCAGCTTGACGACCGAGAAGCCGTGCACGCGAGCGATCGCGCCCAGCACGCCGAAGATGAAGATCAGGCAGGTCGCATAGAAGGTGCCCATCAGCATGCCGAGTTGCGCGAGCGTGCCGACACCGTGCTTGCCGATCGTGAAGGCCATCGCGCCGAATGCGCCGATCGGGGCGACCTTCATGATGTAGCCGACGATGCCGAACAACACGTGCGAGAACTTCTCGATGAAGTCGAACACCAGCGTGCCGCGGCCGCCGAACTTGTGCAGCGCGAAGCCGAACAGCACCGAGAACAGCAGCACCTGCAGGATCTCGCCCTTCGCGAAGGCATCGACGATCGTGCTCGGGATGACCGCCATCAGGAAGTCGACCGTCGACTGCATCTTCGACGGATCCGTGTAGGCCGCGATCGCCTTGGTGTCGAGCGTCGTCGGGTCGATGTTCATGCCCGCGCCCGGTTTGACGACGTTCACGATGATCAGGCCGATGATCAGCGCGATCGTGCTGACGATCTCGAAGTACAGCAGCGCCAGGCCGCCGGTCTTGCCCACCTTCTTCATGTCCTCCATGCCGGCGATGCCGACGACGACGGTGCAGAAGATGATCGGGGCGATGATCATCTTGATCAGCTTGATGAAGCCATCACCCAGCGGCTTCATCGCCGCGCCGGTCTGCGGGTAGAAATGCCCGAGCAGGACGCCGATGACGATCGCGACGATGACCTGGAAGTACAGCGAACGGTAGAACGGTTTCTTTCCCATAATCCCTCTCCTTTGGATTTTTTCACGCGGGAGCGATTATTCCGGCGAGGAGGGAGGCTTGGGCAGTGTGAACTTCCGCATTGTGGATACCACGTATTAATCAGGGTTATACGTGGCGGGGCGTCGTCAGGGCCGTGTTGCTACGGCCCGAGACCAGGAAAGCGAACGGGCCGCGTCAACGACGGATGCGCAAGCGAGTGTCGCCGCAGGAAGCCTTGATGGGGCGCATCGTCAGACCTTGCGCGCGAGCCACACCCCGGCCACGGCAACGACCATGCCGGCGAGTGCGACCCCGCTCAGCGTCTCGCCGAACAGCATCCAGGCCATCAGCGCAGTCGTCGGCGGCGTGAGGTAGAAGAGGCTCGCGACGTTGACGGCGCTACCGTTGCGGATCAGCACGTTGAGCAGGCTGATCGCACCGAGCGAGAGCACCAGCACCAGCCACAGCAGCGCGAACACGAACTGCCCGCTCCACACGATATGCATCGTCTCGCTGCGGCTCGCGAGGAAGCCGGTCACGGTCAGGCTCGGCACGAACTGGATGACCGCGCCGGTGCGCAGATCGAAACTCGGGCAGAAGCGCTTCTGATACAGCGTGCCGCCGGTGATGCCGGCGAGCGCCGCCAGCGCGGGCGCGAGCATCCAGCCGAGTTCCGCCAGGCCGCTGCCGACCGAGACCTTGTTGCTGACGACCAGCGTCACGCCGACGAAGCCGAGCGCGAGCCCTGCCCACTGCCGCGGCGTGACGCGCTCGCCGAGTAGCCACCCGGCGCCGAGCGCGGTGAGCAGCGGTTGCATGCCGACCACGAGTGCCGTGACGCCGGCGGGCAGGCCGCGATGGATCGCCATGAACACGCCGCCGAGATAGGTCGCCTGCAGCAGCAGGCCGGCGACCCCGATGTGCCCGACCTGACGCAAGTCCTTCGGCCACGGCGCGCGCATCAGCAGTGCCAGTGCGCCCATCAGCGCGATCACCAGCACGTAGCGTGTCGCGAGAAAGGTCAGCGGTTCCGCGTAGGGCAGGCCGAATTTGGCGCCGATGAAGCCGGTGCTCCAAAGCAGCACGAAGAGCAGCGGAGTGAGTGCGGCCAGGCGTGGGGGCAGCGTGGGCATGAGTGGCGATGTCGCGCCGCGTGACGGCGAGGAGGGATGAAGCCCGACATCATAGCGGCACAATGGGGCGGAACAAGGCCGGGTCTTGCCATCGGAAGTTGCGAATTATGCCGAATGGAATTGCCCATGAAGCCGACAAGGATTACACTTCACTTGATTGCCAATCCCGCAATCGCAGTCCTTGTTTCCAGTACCTGTCGGCAGGTCGCGTTTATGCCGGCTCCAGAGATTTTCCAAAGTGTTTTCACCGCTTCCCGCTGGGAAGGGAGGAGACGAGCGTGGAAGCATTCAAGGCGGACGTGGCGATTGTCGGTGCCGGCGGCGCGGGGCTGAGGGCGGCGATCGCGGTCGCCGAGGCCGATCCGAGTCTCAGGATCGCGCTGATCTCCAAGGTCTATCCGATGCGCAGCCATACCGTCGCGGCCGAAGGCGGCTCGGCGGGTGTCGTGCAGGCCCACGACAGCCTCGAAGACCATTTTCACGACACCGTGGCCGGCGGCGACTGGCTGTGCGAGCAGGACGTGGTCGACGACTTCGTCTCGCGCTGCACCGAGGAGATGGTGCAGCTGGAGCACTGGGGCTGCCCGTGGAGCCGCAAGGAAGACGGCCACATCAACGTGCGCGCTTTCGGCGGCATGAAGATCGAGCGCACGTGGTTCGCCGCCGACAAGACCGGCTTCCACATGCTCCACACGCTGTTCCAGACCTCGATCAAGTATCCGTCGATCCGCCGCTTCGACGAGTATTTCTGCGTCGATCTCATCGTCGAGGACGGCCGCGCGCAGGGCGTCGTCGCGGTGCAGATCGCGTCGCGCGAGTTCACGCTGATCGAGGCGGGCGCGGTGATCATCGCCACCGGGGGCGCCGGCCGCGTCTTCCGCGAGAACACCAACGGCGGCATCGTCACCGGCGACGGCATGTCGCTCGCCTACCGGCATGGCGTGCCGCTGCGCGACATGGAGTTCGTCCAGTACCACCCGACCTGCATGCCGGGCACGGGCCTGCTGTTCACCGAAGCCTGCCGCGGCGAGGGCGGCTTTCTGCTCAACAAGGACGGCTACCGCTACCTGCAGGATTACGGGCTCGGGCCCGCGGAGCCGACGCCGCGCAACAAGGCGATGGAGCTCGGCCCGCGCGATCGCCTGAGCCAGGCGTTCTGGTACGAGCAGCAGAAGGGGCGCACGATCGACAGCCCGCAGGGCCCGGTTGTGCATCTGGACCTGCGTCACCTCGGCGAGGCGAAGCTGCGCGAGCGCCTGCCGCAGATCTACGAGCTCGCCGAGGAGTTCCTCGGCGTCGACCCCGCGCTGACGCCAATCCCGGTGCGCCCTGCCGTGCATTACACGATGGGCGGAATCCTCGTGGACGGGCGCTGCGCGTCGCCGCTGCCCGGGCTCTTCGCGGCCGGCGAATGCTCGAGCGTCGGCATCCACGGGGCCAACCGGCTCGGCTCGAATTCGCTCGCGGAACTGTGCGTGTTCGGCAAGACGGCCGGCATCGAGGCAGCTGCGTTCGCGCGCAACGTGCCACCGGCAGATTCCGCCCGGCTGCTGAAGCAGGCCGAATCCATCGAGCAGCGGACACTCGCGCTCGTGACGCATCCGTCGGGCAGCGAACGCATCGCCACCTTGCGCAAGGAGATGGCCGAGTCGATGGAAAACGGCTGCGGCATCTATCGCGACGCTGCCACGATGCGGGCCACCTGCGACAAGCTCGCGGAGCTGAAGCACCGCTTCCATAAGGTCCGTGTCGAAGACCAGTCGCGCGTCTGGAACACCGAATGGCTGCTGGCCGTCGAACTCGGGTACCAGCTCGATGTTGCGCAGGCGATGGCGCATTCGGCGCTGAACCGCCGCGAATCGCGCGGCGCCCACCAGCGCCTCGATGGCTACACCGCGCGCGACGACGTGAACTTCCTCAAGCATTCGCAGGCCCATTACGCGGGCGACGATGCGCCGCGCATCGACTATGGCGACGTGAAGATCACGCGCTCGCCCCCCGGCACGCGCGCGTATGGAGCGGCGGGCGAGAAGGCCGAACAGGAAAGGGAGGCTCATCGTGCGTGACGCTCCGGTGCCCGAGAAGCGGATCGAAATCGAAGTCCTGCGCTATCGACCCGAGCAGGACGTCGAGCCTGTGCCGCAGGTCTACACGGTGCCTTTCACCGACGACATGTCGGTGCTGCAGGGTCTGCAGTACATCAAGGATTACCTGGACGGCTCGCTGAGCTTCCGCTGGTCCTGCCGGATGGCGATCTGCGGCAGCTGCGGCATGATGATCGACGGCGTACCGCGGCTGTCGTGCAAGACCTTCCTGCGCGATTTCCATCCGCGCCGCGTGCGCGTGGAGGCCCTGGCCCACTTCCCGATCGAGCGCGATCTGGTCGTCGTGATCGACGATTTCATCCAGAAGCTGGAGCAGATCAAGCCCTACATCGTGCCGAAGACGCCGCGCACGCTGGCCGAAGGCGAGTACCTGCAGACGCCGGCCGAGCGCGACGTCTACGAGCAGTTCAGCTCCTGCATCAACTGCCTGCTATGTTACGCCGCCTGCCCGCAATACGGCCTCAACCCCGAGTTTGTCGGGCCGGGCATCATGGCGCTGCTGCACCGTTACAACGTCGACTCGCGCGACGGCGGCGCTGCCGAGCGGATGAAGATCGCGGGCTCCGAGGCCGGTGCCTTCAACTGCACCGCGGTCGGATACTGCTCGGAGGTCTGCCCCAAGCACGTCGATCCGGCCAATGCCGTCAATCAGAACAAGACCCTCGCCGCGAAGGACTACTTCCTGCGCTGGGGGAAGCCCAAGGGAGGCGAGCGATGAGCGTGCCCGATCCCCGTCGTCCTTATATGCGCCCGATGACCGGCTGGTGGCGCCGCAACCCCTTCTTCGTCGAGTACATGATCCACGAGGGCACGGCGCTCTTCGTCGCCGCCTACGCGATCGTGCTGCTTGTCGGCCTGCTGCGGCTCGCACAAGGCGAGGCGGCGTGGAACGGCTGGCTCGACGCCCTGAGAAGCCCTCTGTCGGTCGCGTTCCACGTCGTGCTGCTTGCCGCGATCGGCTACCACGCCTGGACCTGGTTCCGGATCATGCCCAAGACGATGCCCCCCCTCGTGATCGGCGGGCACCGCCTGCGGCCGGGTGAGATTACCGCCGCGGGCATCGGCGCCGCGATCCTCGCGAGCATCGCGCTGCTCCTCGCGGCATGGGGGCTCGTGCGATGAAGGCGATCGAAAAACGCTCGAATGCGCCGATCTTCTGGGCGCTCTTCGGTGCCGGCGGCATGCTCGCGGCCCTGCTCGGGCCCGCGCTGGTATTCCTCACGGGGATCGCCGTTCCGCTCGGGCTGATCTTCCCGCCGGACGCGCTGAGCTGGCCCCACGCGCTCGCGTTCGCCCGGAACTGGGCCGGAAAGGCTTTCCTGTTCGCGGTCGTCGCGCTCTTCCTGTGGCACGCCGCGCATCGCATCTTTCACAGCCTGCACGACCTCGGGGTCCATGCAGGCATCGCCGCCAAGCTCGTCTGCTACGGCTTCGCGGCGGCCGGTTCGCTGCTCGCGGCCGGTGCATTGCTGTCGCTCGGTTTCTGATTGGGGCGGCCTCGCGGGGCCGCGGGCGTACCGGAGCCGCGCGGATGCTCTCCCGCTAGGGATGGCGTCGCCGGCACTTGTGGCATGACAACGAGCAGAAGGGGAATCATCATGAAAAAGACAGCACTGGTCGTGGCGCTGGCGGCTCTCGGCATCGGCGCGACGCAGGCGGCCGATCCCGCCAAGATCAACTGGGCGAAGGTCCCGGCGGTGACCGTCACGCTCTTCTATCCGGGGCAGTCCTCGTACGAATGGCTGCGCAGCGACGCGCACAAGGGAGCGTCGAAGGAAGTGAAGCGCGGCGATTCCTGTACCTCTTGCCACGACGAGGAGGACGCCGAGAAGGACCTGGGCGAGAAGCTCGTGAAGGGCGGGCCGCTCGAGCCGCGGCCGGTGAAAGGCAAGTCCGGCTTCAAGGAACTGAAAGTTCAGGCGGCCTACGACAGCAAGAATGCCTACCTCCGCTTCCAGTGGAAGACGGACAACGCCTTCCCCGGTTCCGAGCACCAGTACCTGCGTTTCGACGGCCACGAGTGGAAGGTGTTCGGTTTTCCCAAGCTCGACAAGCCGGTCCAGGACGGCTCCGAGATGGGCATCTACGAGGACCGCATGTCGGTCATGATCGACGACGGCAAGGTGCCGGGCTTCGCGCAGCAAGGCTGCTGGCTCACCTGCCACGACGGCGAGCGCGACATGCCGAAGCAATTCACGAAGGACGAGGCGGCCGCGAACCCGCTGCTGCAGGCGATCAAGAAGAACGACGTGCGCAAGTACCTGCCCGAAACGCGCAGCGATCCGTCGGACTGGAAGACCGGCAAGAGTGTCGCGGAAGTCGAGAAGATCAAGGCCGCGGGCGGCTTCCTCGACCTGATCCAGTGGCGTGCGCACCGCAGCAATCCCGTCGGGATGGCCGACGACGGCTACGTGCTGGAGTTCCGGTTGAGCGACGGCGGCAAGGACATGTTCAGCGGCAATGCCGATCCGAAGACTCACCAGCCGAAGTACATGTGGGACGCGGCCAAGGTGGGCTACAAATCGATCACCGTCGACAAGCTGCACCAGGCCGACCACTTCCTGATCCGCGAGAAGAATGCCGTGCCCTTCGATCCGAACGCCGGATGGAAGGAAGGCGACATGGTGCCGGACTACGTCGTCAGCCGCGCCGACGCGTCGGGTTCAGCGGCGGACAACAATGCGATCGCAAGCTGGAAGGACGGGGTTTGGACCGTCGTCATGGTCCGCCCGCTTGCGCTGACGAACGCGGACGACAAGGCCTTGAAGCCGGGGGGCGTCTATAACGTCGGCTTCGCGATTCACGACGACAACATCACGACGCGGGGCCATCACGTGTCCTTCGTGAGGACGCTCGGCCTCGGTGCGAAGGGCAAGGCCGATATCAAGGCGGTGAAGCTCCCGTAAGGGCGAGAGGCACGGTCCCGGTGAGCGCCGGGGCCGTGCCGGTGCGGCAGGGTGAAGCCTTACTCGTCCATCACGGCCGAGCTGTAGACATCCTGCACGTCGTCGAGCGATTCGAGCGCGTCGAGCAGCTTCTGCATGCGCACCGAGTCCTCACCCGAGAGTTCGGTCTCGTTGAGCGGCTTCATCGTGACTTCGCCGAATTCGGCCTTGAAGCCGGCCTTCTCGAGCGCTTCCTTGACGGTCGTGAACTCGTAGGGCGCGGTCAGCACTTCAATCGAGCCGTCGTCATTCGTCACGACGTCTTCGGCGCCGGCTTCGAGCGCGGCTTCCATCAGTGCGTCCTCGTTCGTGCCGGGCGCGAACAGCATCTGGCCGCAGTGCTTGAACTGGAACGCGACGCAGCCGTCGGTACCCATGTTGCCGCCGAACTTCGAGAAGGCGTGGCGGACGTCGGCGACGGTGCGGGTCTTGTTGTCGGTGAGGCAGTCGACCATCACCGCGGCGCCGGCAATGCCGTAGCCTTCGTAGCGCACTTCCTCGTAGCTCACGCCGTCGAGCTCACCGGTGCCGCGCTTGATCGCGCGGTCGATGTTCTCGCCGGGCATGTTCTCGGCCTTGGCCTTGTCGACCGCGAGGCGCAGGCGCGGGTTGAAGTTCGGGTCACCCCCGCCCATGCGCGCGGCGACGGTGATTTCCTTGATCAGCTTGGTGAAGACCTTGCCCCGCTTGGCGTCCTGGCGCCCCTTGCGGTGCTGGATGTTGGCCCATTTGGAATGACCAGCCATAGATTCCTCGATGCTGCCGGTTGGCGGTTTGAAAAGTGGCAGAGATTATACAGGGCGCGGCCACTCCTCGTCCGCTGCCGCGAAGCGGCCCGCTCTGGTAGATTGTTGTCATTTTTCCGGGCGCGCTGCGGGCCTCGGCCATGCGTCGCCATCTATTCTCCGCGGAGGAGTCCGTCGATGAAGTTCCGCATCCTGCTGGCGCTACTGTCGGCTGTATTGTTGATGTCGTCCGCGCACGCCGACGTGCAGACTACCTACGAGGGCTGCACCGATGCCGCCGGCCGCCTCGTGCCGGCCATCTCCGATCCGACGATCGACAAGGTCGTCGAGTCGCGCAGCGACGCGAGCGGTGCCGACATCCGCTACAACCCGGATGTGCTGCCGCGCTTACTTCCGGAAACACGACTCTTCCTGTTCGCGCACGAATGCGCGCGGCACAATCTCGGCTACGCGGCCGGTGCCGCGCTCGACGTCCTGGAGGCGGCGCGTGCCGATTGTGTGGCGGTTGAGGCGCTGCTGCGTTCGCAACTCCTCGTGCCCGAGCAGATCGAGACCGTGCAGCGCGATCTGCGGTTGACCCCGACCGAGTGGGCGTTCGTCCCCGGCCCGGCGCGTCGCGTTGCGCTGAGCGCCTGCGTCGCCGGGAACGCACGTCGTCATGCGTTGACCCAGCCGTCGGCGAACCAGCCGAACTGGAACGCCTGCGTCCGCGGCTGCGGCGACCGCCGACGCGCCTGTCAGTCGCATAGCGCCGGCTGCGACGACGCCTACGAGCGTTGCGTGAGCCTGTGCGACTTCCGCTCGGCGCCGTGAGGCGGCCGTCGGCCGCTGATAAACTCGTCCTGCTCCTAACCCGCTGAAGGCATTTCTCATGGTCGAACCCCTGCTCATCGCGAAGAACGCCGCCAAGGAAATCCACCTGTTGCCGCGGCTCGCGAACCGCCACGGACTGATCACCGGCGCGACCGGCACCGGCAAGACGGTGACCTTGCAGAAGATGGCGGAATCGTTTTCCGCGATCGGCGTGCCCGTCTTCATGGCCGACGTGAAGGGCGACCTGTCGGGCATCGGCGCGGCCGGTGTCGCGTCCGAGAAGCTGCTGCAGCGGCTCGCGGCGATCGGCATCGAGGACTTCACGCCGCGCGCGAACCCCGTGGTCTTCTGGGACGTGTTCGGTGTCGGCGGTCATCCGGTGCGCGCGACGATCTCGGACATGGGGCCCTTGTTGCTCGCGCGCCTGCTGAATCTGAATGAAACGCAGTCCGGCGTGCTGCAGCTCGTGTTCAAGGTCGCCGACGACAACGGCCTGCTGCTCCTGGATCTGAAGGACTTGCGGGCGATGGTCCAGCATGTCGGCGATAACGCGAAGACCTTCACAACCGAATACGGCAACGTGTCGGCCGCATCAATCGGCGCGATCCAGCGCGGGCTCCTCACGCTGGAACAGGAGGGCGGCGAGCAGTTCTTCGGCGAGCCGATGCTCGATCTCGCCGACCTGATGCAGACCGACGCGGACGGCCGCGGCGTCGTCAACGTCCTCGCCGCCGAGAAGCTCTACCAGTCACCCAAGCTTTACTCGACCTTCCTGCTGTGGATGCTGTCGGAACTCTTCGAGCAGTTGCCCGAAGTCGGCGACGTCGACAAGCCCAAGCTCGTGTTCTTCTTCGACGAGGCGCATCTGCTCTTCAACGACGCCCCGCAGGCCCTCGTCGACAAGGTCGAACAGGTCGTGCGCCTGATCCGCTCGAAGGGTGTCGGCGTCTATTTCGTGACGCAGAATCCGCTCGACGTGCCGGACACGGTGCTCGGGCAGCTTGGCAACCGCGTCCAGCACGCGCTGCGCGCCTTCACGCCGCGCGACCAGAAGGCAGTGAAGACGGCAGCCGAGACGATGCGGCCGAATCCGGCCTTCGACGCTGCGGCGGCGATCACCGAGCTCGGCGTCGGCGAGGCCCTGATTTCCTTCCTCGACGACAAGGGCCGCCCGGAGATGGTCGAACGCGCCGTCGTCATCGCGCCGGCCTCCCGCCTCGGGCCGCTGACCGCAGAAGAGCGCAATGCGGCGATCCGCGGCTCGGTGCTCTACGGCCACTACGAGCAGCAGCTCGACCGCGAGTCGGCCTATGAGAAGCTGCGCGGCAAGGCGGCCACTGCGCCCGGTCCTGCGGCCGGAGCGCCGGCAGGTGGTGGGTCGGCCGGTGGTGGGTCGGGCGGGGAGGGCGGTGGTGTGCTGGGCGGCATGAGCGACATCCTGTTCGGCTCCACCGGGCCGCGCGGCGGACGGCGCGAGGGCCTCGTCGAGGTCGCCGCAAAGACCGTCGTGCGCACCATCGGCAGCTCCATCGGGCGCGAGATCATGCGCGGCGTGCTCGGTTCGCTGCTTGGCGGCAGTGGCAGTCGGCGACGCTGAAGCAACCTCCGGTGCCGCCATCCACGGAAGGGCGCGGCACCGGTCCCCCTTTTCTGACGGGAAATCAATGAGCCCAATCCCCATCGCCCGATCGGGCAACGGGACAGGATTGCTGTTCGCGGTGCTCGGCGCCGTCGGCTTTTCCTTCAAGGCGATCCTCGTCAAGCTCGCCTACCAATACCGCGTCGATGCCGAAACGCTGCTCGCGCTGCGCATGGGGCTGTCGCTGCCTTTCTTCGTCGTGATGGGCGTCGTCGCCGACCGCCGCGCGCGACATCGGCTTGAGGGGCGCGACTGGCTGTGGATGGGCGGGCTCGGCTTCTGCGGCTACTACCTCGCGAGTTATCTCGACTTCCTCGGCCTGCGCTATATCACCGCGGCGCTCGAACGCCTGATCCTCTTCCTGTACCCGACCCTCGTGATCGTGCTGTCGGCGCTCTTCCTCGGCAAGCCGATCGGCCGGCGGGCGATGATGGCGCTCGGCCTGTGCTACCTCGGCATCGGTCTCGCGGTCGGGCACGACCTGCATATCGCGGGCGAGGCGGCGGACGTGCTGCTCGGTTTCGCGCTCGTGTTCGGCAGTGCGCTGTCTTATGCGCTCTACCTGATGGGCAACGGCGAGGTCGTCGGTCGCCTGGGTTCGATGCGCGTGACGGCCTTTGCGACGATGATCGCCTGCGTGCTGTGCATCGGCCAGTTCGTGATCCTGCGTCCGCTCTCGGCGCTCGACCTGCCGTGGCAGGTTTATGCATTGGGGCTCGCGATGGCGCTCTTCTCGACGGTCGCGCCGGTGTGGCTCGTGTCGGAGGCGATCAGCCGCCTCGGCGCCGGCCCGGTGTCGCTGACCGGCACGTTGGGGCCGGTGATCACGATCTTCCTCGGCTGGCTGCTGCTCGACGAGACGATCGGCGGCGGGCAGGTCGCCGGCGCGGCGCTGGTGATCGTCGGCGTGCTGGTGATGGCGCGGCGCAAATGAAGCGGAAGCGGCCGGCCCGGGCACTCAGCGCGCATTGAGCCTGTCCAAGTCGGCATGACACAACGGGAGTCACGCCATGACGCCACAGTCCGTTGAATCCCTGATGGCCGAGATCGATGCCGAAGACCAGCCTGATTTCGGCGGGCTCGGCATCGGTGAAGTGGAAGCGCGCCGCCTGATGGCGAACCACTTCTGCGAGATCGACAGCCGCCTCGCCGAGCACGGGCTCAGCGCCGAGGCGCGGCTCGAGGTCATGGCGGCGATCGCCGCGCACACGATGGTCGAGAACATGCTGCTCTACGTGGAGCGGCTGCGCAGCGCCCCGGCCCAAGCGGACTTCCGCGACTGGATGCAGCGGCACGGACTCGCCTAGCGCCACCGACCGTCGATGGCGCTCATTGCCACGTCCAGGCGTGCTCGAACGCGATCGCCGTTCCCCACGCGATCAGCGCGACCCCGAGCGGCTCGCCCAGCAGACGCCCGCGCGGATGGTTCTTCTCGATCGCCATGATCGTGCCAAGCGCGAGCATCCAGCCGATGTTGCCCGTGCCGACCGCGAACATCAGCAGCATCAGCGCCCAGCAGCAGCCGACGCAGAAGAGGCCGTGATGCGCGCCGATCGCGAACGACTGGCCGCCCGCGCCTCCGCCGCGCCAGTGCTGGAAGATGAAGCCGACCGGGGCCCGGCAGCGGTCGAGGCAGCGGTATTTCAGCTCGGAGAACTGGAACAGCCCGGCCAGCAGCAGCGGCGCCGCGCCGAAGACCCAGGGATTGGTCTGCAGCCAGGCGATGTGCTCGAAGAGTTCATGCAGGCCGAAGTCGAAGAGGTGGGCGGCGACGCCGAAGACCAACCAGACGCCGAGGTAGCCGGCAATGACCAGCGCCACCAGCCGGCGGCGGTCGTCGCGCTGCGCAGTCATGCGCTCGAAGGCCTGGATCAGCGGCACGGCCGTCGGCAGCATCATCGCGCAGGTCATCAGCAGCCAGCCGGCGATATAGAGCGCCCCCTGCTCGAGCACCACTTCGAGTTCGTTTCCCTCGACGAATCCCGCCAACTCCCCGTGATGCAGGTAGCGGGCGTAGGGCGAACGTTCCCATGCCCACAACGCAAACCACGCCAGCGCGATCAGGAGACCGACGCTGAGCGTGGTGGCGTTGCGATGAAGGCTGCGTGGCATGGGCACCTTGCAGGGGCCGGAACCGTGCCGTCGCTTCTGCCCGGCGGAGAGGCCGGTACGCGCGGGAGAGAGCGGCGGCACGCCGGCGGACTCAGCCTTCGAAGACGAAGTTGCCCTGGACCGAGTTGTAGCCGCTGAGGTCCACGTCTATGCCGAGACCTTCGGACTTGGCCCAGTACTTCGGTGCGCGGCCGATGTAGGCGGGCGAGCCGGGAATGGTCGAGAAGACCGTGTCGCTCATCACCGTCGGCCGTCCGTCCGGACCGCGAGCGCTCTCGAGCACCGCCTCGACCTTGTTGCCCAGGCGCAGGTGGCCGGAGCCCTGTTCGACGTCGAACTGGATGGGGACGCGCTCGACCCCGATCACCTCGCCGACCAGTTTTGCAAGGTCGGCGATCGGGCCTCCCAGCTTGCCGGTGAATACCGACAGCAATGCCTCTTCTTGGGCCGGGCTCGCCCGCTCGTCGACGAAGGCGAGTGCGCGCCAGTTCCCACTGAAGACGTTGCCGGGGATGTGCGCGAGCATGCCGAACGTCAGGCCCGACACATCCGTGCCGCCGACCGCGCCTTTGTCAATATGCCAGGCGAGCGTGCCTTCGCAGGTTCCGCCGTCAGGGTCGTCGCCGATCCAGCACGGGCATATCGCCTTGCAGGTGCACACCTCGAGCAGTTTCCCTTCGATCCGGTAAGCCATGTCTGTCCTCCTTGTGTCGTGGTGCGGAACAAGGGGCGGAGGGGGGCTCGGTCTCAATGTTCATGCATTGCCGGCCGTGCTTCGGCGCCGCTCCTGCAGGTAAGCGGATTGCGTCTCACTTGTATTTATAGTCCCGATTGGCTGGCATTCAATGACAGGTGGGCCGGGCGACCCACAGGCTTTCGGGTCTTGCGGGCTATGCTTAAAGTTGTATGAAATGTGCCGATAATAGAACTCGGACAGCAATGAATGTGTTGGCGTCCGGCGAATGGTCGGCTGGCGCCGGATACCCCGAACGGAGAATCGCGATGGGATGGTTTGGAGGTGGGGCGGAGCTTGCCGCTCTGAAACAGGAACTGGCGGCCAGCAACGACGCGCTCGCCCGTGAGCGGGAACGCGCCGCCGCGCTCGAGACTCGGCTCGCCGCGCAGCAGGCCGGGGCGGAAGAGGCGACGCGGCGTGCCTCAATACTGGAGGCGCTGTTCGCGAATTTGCGCACCTACGGCGACACGCTGGTATCGGTGCAGGGGACTTTCGGGCGGCTCGCCGACGGGCTCAGCGGACAGCAGGAATCGGCGCAGCGCTCGACCGACTCGGCGAGCCGGAGTGCCGAGGCGATCGAGGCGATCTCGACAAGCCTGGATCGTCTCGCGGACGAGACGCGCAGCACCGTCGATTCGGTGCATCGCCTCAATGAGCGGGCCGGGCAGATCGACGGCATCGTGCGCCTGATCCGCGAAATCGCCGACCAGACCAACCTGCTCGCGCTCAATGCCGCGATCGAGGCGGCGCGCGCAGGCGAGCAGGGGCGGGGCTTCGCGGTCGTCGCCGACGAGGTGCGCAAGCTCGCCGAACGCACCGCCACCGCGACGAACGAAATCTCCGGCCTCGTCGGCGCGATCCAGGGCGAGACCGGGCAGGCGAAGGACGTGATCCAGTCGCTCGCCGGCAAGGCCTCGGATGCGGCGACGCAGGGGCGGGATGCGCGGACCAGCATGACGGAATTGTGTTCGCTCGCCCGCGGGCTTGCCGACATCATGCAGGATGCGTCGGTGCGCAGCTTCGTCGAGCTCGCGAAGATGGACCACTTGATCTACAAGATGGAGGTCTACAAGACTGCCTCCGGCCATTCGGAGAAGCGCCCGGACGAATTTTCGAGCCACCACAAGTGCCGGCTTGGCAAGTGGTATTACGAAGGCGGCGGCAAGCGCTTTGCGGGGCTGCCGGCGTACCGGCGCCTCGAAGCGCCGCATGCGCGCGTGCATGAGAGCGGCCGGCGCGCGCTGGAACGCCTACAGTCGGGTCAGAGCGATTCCGGTTTGCAGGACATCGCCGCGATGGAAGCGGCGAGCATCGAGGTGCTGAACTGTCTGCAGGGCATCGCGGACGGCGCGAGGTCGGTGTAAGGGTAGCGGGCGGGGCGGGATCGGATCCCGCCCTGCCCGCTTGCGGTGGTCAGCAGCCGAGCTTCAGCCGCTCGCAGATCGCGGTCGTGAGACCGGCCTGGTTCATGCTGTAGAAGTGCAGGCCGGGTGCGCCGGCCGCGATCAGGCGCTCGCAGAGTTCCGTCACGACGTCGAGGCCGAAGGCGCGGATCGACTCCGCGTCGTCGCCGAAGGCTTCGAACTTCTTGCGCATCCAGCGCGGCAGTTCGGCGCCGCACGCATCCGAGAAGCGTGCGAGCTTGGAGAAGCTCACGATCGGCATGATGCCGGGCACGATCGGCAGCTCGACGCCCATCGCGCGCACCGACTCGACGAAATGCGCGTAGGCGTCGAAGTTGTAGAAGTACTGCGTGATCGCGGAGTTCGCCCCGGCGTCGGCCTTGCGCTTGAAGGCGAGGAGGTCGTCCTTCGGGCTCTTTGCCTGCGGGTGCCATTCCGGGTAGGCCGCCACTTCGAGGTGGAAGCGGTCGCCGGTCTCATTGCGGATGAATTCCACCAGCTCGTTGGCGTAGCGGAATTCGCCCGGATCGCCGACGCCCGAGGGTAGGTCGCCGCGCAGCGCGACGATGCGGCGGATGCCGGCCGCGGCGTACTCGGCGAGGATCTCGCGGATGCTCGCGCGGGTCGAGCCGATGCACGACAGGTGCGGCGCGGCTTCGAAGCCGTCGGCGGCGATTTCCCTGACCGTCGCGAAGGTGCGTTCGCGCGTCGAGCCGCCGGCCCCGTAGGTCACCGAGAAGAAGCTCGGCTTCAACGTGGCGAGCTTGCGGCAGGTGTCGCGCAGCTTCTGCGCACCTTCCGGCGTCTGGGGCGGGAAGAATTCGATCGAAAGTTCGGGTTTGGCCATGGTGTGTCCCGATCAGTAGCGGTAGTGCGCCGACTTGTACGGGCCTTCCTTCGGCACGCCGATGTAGGCCGCCTGCTGGTCGGTGAGCTCGGTGAGCTGCACGTTGAGCTTCCGCAGCTGCAGGCGCGCGACTTTCTCGTCGAGATGCTTGGGCAGTGTGTAGACGCCGACCGGATAATCCGCGGTGCGCGTGAAGAGCTCGATCTGCGCGATCGTCTGGTTCGCGAACGAGGACGACATCACGTAGCTCGGGTGGCCGGTCGCGCAGCCGAGGTTCACGAGGCGGCCCTTGGCGAGCAGGATGATCCGTTTGCCGTCCGGGAAGATCACGTGGTCGACCTGCGGCTTGATCTCTTCCCACTGGTACTTCTCGAGCGACGCGACGTCGATCTCGTTGTCGAAGTGGCCGATGTTGCAGACGATCGCCTGGTCCTTCATCTTGACCATGTGATCGTGCGTGATGACGTGGAAGTTGCCGGTGGTCGTGACGAAGATGTCGGCATGTGCGGCGGCGTATTCCATCGTCACGACGCGGTAGCCTTCCATCGCCGCCTGCAGTGCGCAGATCGGGTCGATCTCGGTGACCCACACCTGGGCGGACAGCGCACGTAGCGCCTGCGCCGAACCCTTGCCCACGTCGCCGTAGCCGCAGACGACCGCGACCTTGCCGGCGATCATCACGTCGGTGGCGCGCTTGATGCCGTCGACGAGCGACTCGCGGCAGCCGTAGAGGTTGTCGAACTTGCTCTTGGTGACCGAATCGTTGACGTTGATCGCCGGGAACTTCAGGTCGCCGCGCGCATGCATCTGGTACAGGCGATGCACGCCGGTGGTGGTTTCCTCGGTGACGCCCTTGATCTGCCCGAGGCGGGTCGAATACCAGGTCGGGTCGGTCGCGAGCTTGGCGCGGATCGCGGCGAAGAGGATCGTTTCCTCTTCTGAACCGGGCTTCGCCAGCACCGAGATGTCCTGCTCGGCCTTCGCGCCCAGGTGCAGCAGCAGCGTCGCGTCGCCGCCGTCGTCGAGGATCATATTCGAATAGATGCCCTCATTTCCGTTGGCCGGCCATTCGAAGATGCGGTGGGTGTAGTCCCAGTAGTCGGCCAGCGATTCGCCCTTCACCGCGAAGACCGGGATGCCCTGCGCGGCGATCGCGGCGGCGGCGTGGTCCTGCGTCGAGAAGATGTTGCACGAGGCCCAACGGACTTCGGCGCCGAGCGCGGTCAGCGTCTCGATCAGCACCGCGGTCTGGATCGTCATGTGCAGCGAGCCGGTGATGCGCGCACCCTTGAGGGGCTGGCTGGCGGCGAATTCCTCGCGGATCGCCATCAGGCCCGGCATTTCGGTTTCCGCGATGCGGATTTCCTTGCGGCCCCAGTCGGCAAGCTTGAGGTCGGCAACAACGAAGTCGGTGAAGTTTTCAGCCACAGTGTTCATGCGAACTCCTGAACGTGTGGCCGGGAAGGGGTGCTGCGGGTGGGCTCACCTCGTCACCCCGTGCCCGGCACGGGTTAAGGTGAGCGCAGTTGAGAATTGGCCGAGCCTGGGACAGGGGTCTCGCAGCGCTCCTCGGCAGACGAGCATTATAGCCGCGAAATCTTTTTGGTTGCTAAATGGACCAATACAGTCCACAGTGTGCGTAGCGATCTTCAAGAAGCAAGTTGTTGTACGGTTCAGTATCTGCTGTTTCTGCGGTATGTTCCACTTCACCGTAGCGTCTTGAGCTTCGCCCGCAACCTCAGGGCAAAGTCCCTATTTTTTATTCAGGATATTCAAGACATGGCAAACGGTACCGTTAAGTGGTTCAATGACTCCAAGGGCTTCGGCTTCATCACCCCGGAAAATGGCGGCGACGATCTGTTCGCGCACTTTTCGGCCATTCAGGGCTCCGGCTTCAAGACGCTGGCTGAAGGCCAGCGCGTCACCTTCGATGTGACCACCGGCCCGAAGGGTCAGCAAGCATCCAACATCCGCGCTGCTGACTAAGTGAGCGCTGACCGGGCCGCCCGCAGGCTGAGCCCGGAAATCCCGTCGGTGCCGCGCGGGGCTTCGTCCCCGATCACGGCCTGACTGGAAAAAGCCCGGCCTACGCGCCGGGCTTTTTTTCTTTTCCGCTGTCCCTTCTGGAGTAATCGTCATCGCCAAGGAAGATCTCATCGAAATGAGCGGTGTCGTGGATGAAGTCCTGCCCGACGCTCGATTCCGCGTGACCCTCGACAATGGTCACTGTCTCATCGCCTATTCCGCAGGCAAGATGCGCAAGCATCACATCCGTATTCTGTGCGGCGACAAGGTCTCGCTCGAACTTTCCCCTTACGACCTGAGCAAGGGTCGTATCACTTTCCGTCATCTCGAAACCCGCGGACCCGCGGGACCGCAGGTCCGACGGCGTCGTTGAGCCGTACGCTGCGGGCAGGCGCGGCGGTGTGCCGCGTCCCGCTCACTCGCCCAGCATCGATTCGATCAACGCAAAGAGGCGGTGATAGAAGTCCGGATCGGCGATCGTCTCTTCGCCGGTCTTGACCATCGCTTCCTTGTCTGCCGTCCACGGCAGCGAAATCGAACCGATGCCGGCGACGCCGACGCCGGCGCTCGTCGCGGCGGACTTCAGTTCATAGCGCGTCTGCAGCGCGTTCGCGTACATCGCGGTCCCGAGATTGCTCGGCAGGCACTCCAACGTGATCCCCAAGGTCATGCTGTAGCTCGGCTGCGGCAGGAAGTGCTTGTCGCCGCGGATGCGGGTCGGATTGGTGCTGTCGACCTGGTAGCCCTGCGAGAGCAGCGCGCGCCGGCCGACTTCGCACGCGGCCGCTGGATCTCGCTGGCTCCATGTGACGAAGGGCGATTCCGCCTTGAAGGTTTCGGCGCGGTAGGCGGGGGCCGGGGCGTGGGAGCAGCCGGTCAGCAGCAGTCCGCCGAGCAGCAGGGCAGGGGCGCGGCGCGCAAGATGAAACATGGGGAAAATCCGGGGCATGGCGATGCAATGAAGCAGTTTAGAGCATCCGGTGCGCCGTGGGTTCAAGCGAGATGATCGGTAACCGGTCTCTTGTAGCCTCGGCTTGCGTCAGGGAATAAAACGTATCGGTCGGCTGTTGTTTCGAAAGCGCCGGCCGCCAAGGGATGTCGCGGCGGCGCGCCGAAAACTTCCCCCAACGACGTGGATTCCCGATGACAAAAAAAGTCCTGATCCTTGCGGCGTCCCTCGCCGCGTTCTCCGGCTGCAGCTTAGCAGCCGACCCCGCTCCGAACGGCATCGTGCTGCCTGAAGGTTTTCGCCAATGGCAGGTGCTGTCGGTGCACCACCGTTCGGACAACACCACCTTGCGCGTCGTACTCGGCAACGAGGCGGCACAACAGGCCGTGCGCGAAGGCAAGACGAATCCGTGGCCGGATGGTGTCGTGCTCGGCAAGATGGTCTGGAAAGGCGTCCAGCACGACCGCTGGGCAACGGCGACCGAGCCGGGCGGCTTCGTCCACGCCGAGTTCATGACCAAGGATGCGGCGAAGTACGCCGCGACCGGCGGCTGGGGCTATGCCCGCTGGGTCGGGAAGGAGCTCAAGCCCTACGGCAAGGACGAGAATTTCGTGCAGGAGTGCCTGGGCTGCCACACGCCGCTGAAGGATCGCGACTACGTCTTCACGCATCCGGCAACGATGCCCTGAGGCAGGACGCCGCTGCGCATGTGGCAGGCAGGGCGGCGGAGACCACCGCCCTGCAGGTTGGGACGATTACAGCCCGGCGTCGGCGCGCAGCGCGGCGGCCTTGTCGGTGTTTTCCCAGGTGAATTCCGGCTCGTCGCGGCCGAAGTGGCCGTAGGCGGCGGTCTTGCTGTAGATCGGGCGCAGCAGGTTGAGCTCCTGGATGATCGCCTTCGGACGCAGGTCGAAGTGGCGCTGGACCAGCTCGACGATCTTCTCGTCGGCGATCGTGCCGGTGCCGAAGGTCTCGACCATCATCGACACGGGCTTCGCGACGCCGATCGCGTAGGCGACCTGCACTTCGCAACGGTCGGCGAGGCCGGCCGCGACGATGTTCTTCGCGACCCAGCGACCGGCGTAGGCGGCCGAACGGTCGACCTTCGACGGATCCTTGCCGGAGAATGCGCCGCCGCCGTGGTGGGCCGCGCCGCCGTAAGTGTCGACAATGATCTTGCGGCCGGTGAGGCCGCAGTCGCCGTGCGGGCCGCCGATGACGAAGCGGCCGGTCGGGTTGATCAGGTAGCGCACTTCGCCCTGCATCAGCTCCTTGGGCAGCACCGGCTTGACGATCTCCTCGATCACCAGTTCGGAGAGCTGCGCGTGCGAGACATCCGGGCTGTGCTGGGTCGACACGACGACGGTGTCGATCGCGACCGGCTTGCCGTCGACATACTTCACGGTGAGCTGGCTCTTCGCATCCGGGCGCAGCCAGTTCAGGCGGCCGTCCTTACGCAGCTCGGCCTGGCGCTGCATGATGCGGTGGGCGTAGTAGATCGGTAGCGGCATCAGCGACGGCGTCTCGTTGCACGCGTAGCCGAACATCAGGCCCTGGTCGCCGGCGCCCTGGTCGAGGTCGATGCCTTCGCCTTCATTGACGCCCTGGGCGATGTCGGGCGACTGGCGGTTGATCGCCGTCAGGATCGCGCACGACTTGTAGTCGAAGCCGATCTCGGAGTTGTCATAGCCGATGCGGCGGATGACGTCCTGCGCGATTTCCTTGTAGTTCGGGTGGGCGTGGGTCGTGATTTCGCCGGAGATCACGACGAGGCCCGTCGACACGAGGGTCTCGCATGCGACGCGTGCCGCGGGATCGTCCGCGAGAATCGCGTCGAGGATGCCGTCGGACACTTGGTCCGCGACCTTGTCGGGATGGCCTTCCGAGACCGATTCCGAGGTGAAGAGGAATTCCTTGCTCACTGAGCTGCTCCTGAAAAACAAAAATCCCCGGTGCTGTCCGGCGTTGCCGGCTCCGGGGATTTCGTCGAGCAGGCGACGCTTTAGCAGTACTTGTTTGTCGCGACCGGTTTGGTGCGTTCGCAACGCCGCCCTGCAAGTTGTCGTATTAACTCGGCGGCTAAGCGATAATTATAGCTTCCCTATTCAGTCGGTCAATTGCGCGTCGCCCGTCGGCTCGCACGGGGGCCGACGCTTGTGATCGTGACCGTCGATTTTCTCTTCCGTGTTCTGTCCCGCTTTTCGCTCGCCTGGCTGCACCGCCTGGGCGGCGTTGCCGGCTGGCTGACCTGGCGCTTCTCGCCAACCTATGCCCGCCGTCTCGAGGAAAACCTGACCCGTGCGCTGGGCCGCAAGGATCCCGCGATCCTGCGCGCCGCGATCCGCGAAGCCGGCCGCCAAGCCCTCGAATTGCCTTACGTGTGGCTGCGTCCGCAGGACGAGGTGCTGTCGCGCATCGTCCGCGTCGAAGGCGCCGAGCTGCTCGTGCAGGCGCGTGCGGACGGCGCCAGCGTGCTGCTGCTGACGCCGCATCTAGGCTGCTTCGAGATGTGCGCCCAGTACTGTTCGACGCATGGCCCGATCACGGTGCTGTTCCGTGAGCCGCGCAAGGCGGCGCTGGGGCCCCTGATGGAGGCGGGGCGCAAGCGCGGCAACATCAATGTGGCGCCGGCCGACGTCTCGGGCGTGCGCCGTCTCGTGAAGGCGCTGCGCGGCGGCGAGATGGTCGGCATGCTGCCGGACCAGGCCCCGGGGCAGGGCGAGGGCGTGTGGGCGCCGTTCTTCGGCAAGCTCGCGTGGACGATGACGCTCGCCGCGCGCCTGTCGGAAGTGAAGGGCGTGCGCGTGATCATGCTGTGGACCGAGCGCCTGCCGCGCGGCGAAGGCTACGTGCTGCGCCTGTCGGAGCCGGCCGAGCCGATCACCGGTTCGCTGGAGGAACGCTGCGTGGCGATCAACCGCGAGATCGAGCGCCTGATCCTCGCGTGCCCGCAGCAGTACCTGTGGGGCTACAACCGCTACAAGCGTCCCTCCGGCGTCGAGCCGCCGCCGGCCGAGGGGGGCGCGCAATGAGAATCCTGAGCTATCTCGCGGTCGCCGTCTTCTGGCTGCTGCACTGGTTGCCGCTGCCGGTGCTGGCCGTGCTGGGCGAGTGCTTGGGCGAACTGCTGTTCCTGTTCGGGCGCCATCGCCGCCATGTCGTCAGCGTCAATCTGCGCCTGTGCTTCCCTGAGCTCGACGACGCAGCCCGGCGGCGCCTCGCGCGTGCGCATTTCCGCGCGCTCGGCCGCAGCCTGCTGGAGCGCGGGCTTGTGTGGTGGGCGAGCAAGGAGCGGCTGAAAAAGCTGATCCGCTTCGAAGGGGTGGAGCATCTGCGTGCGCTCGTCGACGCCGGCACGCCGGTGATGATGCTGTCGCCGCACTTCCTCGGCCTTGACATGGGCGGCGCGCGCATCGCGATGGAGTTCGACAGCGTCAGCGTCTACGCGCGGCAGAACAACCCGGTCTTCGACCGCCTGCTGTATCACGGCCGCAGCCGTTTCGGCGACCAGCTGCTGCTGTCGCGCCAGGACGGGGTGCGTGGCACGATCAAGGCGATGAAGGCCGGACGGCCCTTCTACTATTTGCCGGACATGGACTACGGGCGCAAGGATGCGATCTTCGTGCCCTTCTTCGGCGTGCCGGCGGCGACGATCACCGGCGTGTCGCGCCTCGCGCGTCTCGCGCGCGCGGCGGTCGTCCCCTGCGTGACGCGCCAGTTGCCGGGCGGGCGCGGCTACGTGGTCGAATTCGGCGCGCCGTGGGCCGATTTTCCGACCGAGGACGTCGAGGCTGATACCCTGCGCATGAACCGTTGGCTCGAATCGGTGGTCCGTACGATGCCGGAGCAGTATTACTGGGTGCACCGCCGCTTCAAGACCCGCCCGCGCGGCGAGCCGCGGCTATATTGACATGACCGCCGCACCGGGCGGGAAGTGGACTCCCCCCGGTCGCTGCGCGAGAATTCCCGGATTCGCCCCGCGCGGATCCCCCGCCACCCTCCTACCCGAAGATTCGCCATGCGCCTGCGCTTTGCCAAGATGCACGGACTGGGCAACGATTTCGTCGTCATCGACGCGGTCCGCCAGTCCGTCGAGCTGACTCCCGAACGCGTCCGTTTTCTCGCCGATCGCCATTTCGGCGTCGGCTGCGACCAGCTGCTGGTGGTCGAACCGGCCTCGCAGCTCGGCGTCGATTTCCGCTACCGCATCTTCAACGCGGACGGCGGCGAGGTCGAGCAGTGCGGCAACGGGGCGCGTTGTTTCGTGCGCTTCGTGCATGAGCAGGGCCTGACCGAGAAGCGCGAGATCCGCGTCGAGACGAAGTCGGGAGTGATCGCGCCCAAGCTCGAAGAAAGCGGGCTCGTGACCGTCGACATGGGCGTGCCGGTATTCGAGCCGGCGCGCGTGCCCTTCGTGTCGGACTCCGACGCGGTGGTTCAGCCGCTCGACGTTGCGGGCGAGACGGTGGCGATCACCGCTGTGTCGATGGGCAATCCGCATGCGGTGCAGGTCGTCGCCGACGTCGACAGCGCGCCGGTTGCGAGCCAGGGGCCGCTGATCGAGAACCACGCCCGTTTCCCGGCGCGGGTGAACGCCGGCTTCATGCAGGTTGTCGACGAGCACAACATCCGCCTTCGCGTGTACGAGCGCGGCGCGGGCGAGACGCTTGCCTGTGGCACGGGCGCCTGCGCCGCGGTCGTCGCCGGCATCAGCCGCGAACTGCTCGCGTCGCCGGTGCGCGTGCAGACGCGCGGTGGCGAACTCGACATCGCCTGGGGCGGTCCGGGCCAGCCCGTGATGATGACCGGCCCCGCCGTGACCGTATTTGCCGGCGAGATCGAACTCGCCTGAACCCTACCCCCGGGGCGTCCTCCGCCCGACTGGAGTTGTCTGCAATGAATGCCGCCGATGTCGCACGTTACTTGAAGGAAAACCCCGATTTCCTGTCCGATCACGGAGAGTTGTTTGCCGAACTGACGGTGCCGCACCCGCACGGTGGGCAGGCGATCTCGCTTTCCGAGCGGCAACTGCACGCGCTGCGCGACAAGATCCGCCTGCTCGAAGGCAAGCTCGCCGAGCTGATCCGCTTCGGCGAGGAGAACGACGAGATCGGCGGCAAGGTGCATCGCATGAGCCTCGAGCTGCTGGCCGCGGAAGACTACGAGAGCCTGCGCAGCGTGCTGTTCGAAAGCCTGCGCAGCGACTTCTCGGTGCCGAATGTCGCCCTGCGCGTGTGGAACAGCGTGCTGACGCGCGCCGGCGAGGATTTTTCGCCGGTCAGCGAATCGGTGCGCTTCTTCGCCGGCGACCTGCGCCACCCCTACTGCGGCGCACCCGGCAACCTCGAGGTGCTGGACTGGTTCGGCGTCGTTGCGCCGCACGTGCGCTCGGTCGCGCTCGTGCCGCTGCGCCGCGACGCTCAGGTGTTCGGCCTGCTCGCGCTCGGTAGCGAAGAGGCCGAGCGCTTCTACGCGGAGATGGGCACGCTCTACCTGTCGCGCATCGGCGACCTCGTCGCCGCCGCCCTGCGCCGCCAGCTCGGCTGAGCATGGACGCGCCGCGGGAAGACGAGAGCGGGGCGCTGGAGCCGCCGGAGTGGCTGGCCCCCTATCTCGACTACCTCGCGAGCCAGCGGCGCGCCGCCCCGCTGACACTCGAAAACTACCGCCGCGATCTCCAGCGCCTCCATGCCTTGTGTGACGGACGTTCGCCGGTCGATCTGACCGCCCATGACATCCGCCGCTTCGTGGCGCGCCTGCATGGACAGGGGCTGGGCGGGCGCTCGATCGCGCGCGTGCTGTCGGCGTGGCGCGGCCTCTATCGCTGGCTGATCCGCCATCGGCGGGTGCTGCAGGTGAATCCCGTCGAAGGCGTGCGCGCGCCGAAGTCGCCGCAGCGCCTGCCGAAGGCGCTGTCGCCGGATCAGGCCCAGGCGCTTCTCGACGCGCCCGGCGAGGAGCCGCTCGACGTGCGCGACCGCGCGATGTTCGAGCTCTTCTATTCGTCCGGGCTGCGCCTGGCCGAACTCGCGGCGCTCGATATCGGCGGCGGACTCGATCCCGTCGAAAGCATGGTCACGGTGCGCGGCAAGCGCAACAAGATGCGCACGGTGCCGGTCGGCAAGCCGGCGCTCGCGGCCGTGCAGGCCTGGCTCGCCGAGCGCGCTGCCTTCGTCCTGGCTGAGGGTGAGGCAGCGCTCTTTGTCACGCGCTCGGGCGGGCGCATGAGTCCCGGCGCGATCCGCTCACGGCTCGCGGCTTGGGCGCAGAAGTGCGGGCTGGGTGTGCACGTGCATCCACATATGCTGCGTCACAGTTTCGCCAGCCACCTGCTGCAGTCGAGCGGCGATCTTCGCGCCGTGCAGGAGTTGCTCGGCCATGCCAGCATTCGCAGCACGCAGGTGTATACCCACCTCGATTTCCAGCATCTGGCGAAGGTCTACGACGCGGCGCATCCCCGTGCAAAGCGCCGCTGAGAAACCCCTGAGAAGCGCATAGAACGGGCGTTCCGCGTGGAGTGCAAATATGTGTGAATTTGTGCCCAAATCGGGTAGCAACATTAGCGGGAGGTGATGGGGTCTGGGCTATGCTCGGCTAGAAACCTGCTCGCTAAAGGGGTCGGAACAGAGTCTGGATGCGACCGAGTTTTGATGACGGCTGCCTTGTGTGCCCCGAGGAATGGGCGAAGAAATGAGGCGGTCATGCCCAACAACGAAAATCCGCGAATCAATTATTCCATGGGCAAGTCTTACACTGCGCCGAACATGCGCCCGGGGACACTCGATCCAGGCGCAAAGATATTGCGCGCCGCGGCAGTCCTGCTCGCGCGCTACCAGATCCGCAGCCTGCGGCGGCTGTTTGAGGAGTTCGAGCGCGACATCCTCCTGCCGATCCTGCTCGGCGAAATCGCATTACATAATCTCGGCGCCCTCGAGAATGGCGTCAACGCAGGCATCTTCGACGACATGCCGTCGTTGATGGTGAAATTGCGGCCCTGTAACGCTTACTCGATCGCGGCAGCGACGGGCCTGCCGCGCGAGACCGTGCGACGCAAGATCGCGCGCCTGGCCGAATTGGGCTGGATCATGCGGCAGGACAACGGTCACCTGTTCCTGACCGAGCAGGCGGTGCAGCATTTCGGCGACCTGCTCGGTTCGCGCGACCTGCCCGAGCTGCTCGAGACGGCCGACCGGCTTCGGCGCTTCATCGAGGACTGAGCCCCGCCGTCTGGCGACGGCGGCAGGCAGGCGATACACTCTCGCGCCTGTCCCTTCCTGCGGTGCCGTCCCATGTCCAAGCTGATCCTCAAATCCGGCAAGGAGCGCTCGCTCCTGCGCCGTCACCCGTGGGTGTTCGCCGGTTCCGTCGAGCGGCTGGACGGCCGTGCGCGGCCGGGCGACACCGTCGAAGTCGTCGCCGAAGACGGGCGTGAGCTCGGGCGCGCCGCGTGGTCGCCCGAATCGCAGATCCGCGCACGGATGTGGACCTTTGCGTCGGACGTGTCGATCGACCACGCCTTCTTCAAGCGCCGCGTCGCCGAATCGGTGGCCCGCCGTGCGACGCATCCGCTGCTCGCGAACGAGAGCGGGGTGCGCCTGATCCACGGCGAATCGGATGGCCTGCCGGGCGTCATCGCGGATCGCTTCGGCGACGTCGTCGTCGTGCAGCTGACGAGCGCGGGCGCCGAGAAGTGGCGCGATGCGATCGTTGCCGGGCTGGTGCAGGCGACCGGCTGCAAGGCCGTCTATGAGCGCTCGGATTCGGACGTGCGCGGGCTCGAAGGGCTGGGGCCGAAGACGGGCTGCGTGTACGGCGAACTTCCCGAAGGGGCGCTCACGATCGTCGAGAACGGGGTGCGCATGGAAGTCGACGTCGTCGCCGGCCACAAGACCGGCTTCTACCTCGACCAGCGCGAAAACCGCAAACTGACGGGCATGCTCGCAGCCGGGCGGAGCGTCTTGAACTGCTTCTGCTACACCGGGGGCTTTTCGCTGCAGGCGCTCGCCGGGGGGGCGACCTCGGTGCGGTCGATCGATTCGTCAGGCCCCGCGCTGGAAGTCGCGCGCCGCAACGTTGCGCTCAATCCGCAGCTCGACGCGTCGCGCGCCGAGTGGATGGAGGCCGACGTGTTCGCGGCGCTGCGCGCGCTGAAGGCGGAAGGGCGGCGCTTCGACCTGATCGTGCTCGATCCGCCGAAGTTCGCGCCGTCCGCGGCGCATGCCGACCGCGCTTCGCGCGCCTACAAGGACATCAACCTCTTCGGCTTCCGCCTGTTGAATCCGGGCGGGATCCTGATGACCTACTCGTGCTCGGGCGGGATCGGGCTGGAGCTTTTCCAGAAGATCGTCGCGGGCGCGGCGAGCGATGCCGGCGTCGATGCGCGCATCCTGCACCGCTTGTCGGCGGCGGCGGATCATCCGATCGGGCTGGCGGTGCCGGAAGGCGAATACCTGAAGGGGCTGGCGGTTCAGGTCGGCTGATCAGCCGATGAGCCCGGGGCGCGCCAGTCCGGGTTCGGGCCGCGCTCGCCGAGGCTGAAGGCGGCGCTGACGAGGCCGATCGCGAGCAGGATCAGCAGGAAGTAGCGGATCTGCCAGCGCTGAGAGGCGCTGCCGACGCGCCCGCGTCGGGCTTGGCCGATCGCCATCAGGCCCGCGCCTGCGATCGTCAGCAGGCCGCCGCCGAGGAGTTGCGACGCGAGCCCGCCGAGGAAGACGCCTTGCGACGGGTCGAAGCGGTCCGGCCAGAAAAAGGCCGGGCCCTGCAACAGCCACAGACCGCCGACCGTGCAGAGCACGATCGTGAAGGCGATGAAGGTGCGCATCGCGGCAGATCAGGACGAAAACAGGTCTCCGTCGCCGCGCCCCGGGCGGGCGAGGCCGAAGTGTTCCCAGATCGTCGCGGTGGCGATCCGGCCGCGCGGCGTGCGCTGCAGGTAGCCTTGCTGGATCAGGTAGGGTTCGAGCACGTCCTCGATGGTGTCCGAGGACTCGCCGATCGCCGCGGCAAGGTTGTCGAGGCCGACCGGTCCGCCGGAGAATTTTTCCAGCATCGCTCCCAATAGCTTGCGGTCCATCAGGTCCAGGCCGAGGTGGTCGACGTCGAGCATGCGCAGCGCGGCGTCCGCGATCTTTGCGCTGATGTCGCCGTCGGCCTTGACCTGTGCGTAATCGCGCACGCGGCGCAGCAGGCGGTTCGCGATCCGAGGCGTGCCGCGCGAGCGGCGGGCGATTTCGAAGGCGCCGTCGTCGTCGATCGCGACGTCGAGCAGGCGCGCGGAGCGGCTGACGATGAAGGCGAGTTCCTCGGGCGTGTAGAACTCGAGCCGCGCGACGATGCCGAAGCGGTCGCGCAGCGGGTTCGTCAGCATGCCGGCGCGGGTCGTCGCGCCGACCAGCGTGAAGGGCGGGAGATCCAGCTTGACCGAGCGCGCGGCCGGGCCTTCGCCGATCATGATGTCGATCTGGAAGTCTTCCAGCGCCGGGTACAGGATCTCCTCGACGACCGGCGACAGGCGGTGGATCTCGTCGATGAAGAGCACGTCGTGCGGCTCGAGGTTGGTCAGCAGCGCGGCGAGGTCGCCGGCGCGTTCGAGCACGGGGCCGGAGGTCTGGCGCAGGTTCACGCCCATTTCGGCCGCGACGATGTGCGCGAGCGTGGTCTTGCCGAGGCCCGGCGGGCCGAACAGCAGCACGTGGTCGAGCGCTTCGCTGCGCTGGCGCGCGGCGGCGATGAAGATTTCGAGCTGTTCGCGGATCTTCGCCTGGCCGACATATTCGGCGAGCCGCTTCGGGCGTAGCGCGCGCTCGACGGCATCTTCCTGGCGGTCGGCGGGCTGCGCCGAGATCAGGCGCGGGGCCTGCAGTTTGTCGGTTTCGATCATGGGGGGAGTGTACTGCGAAATCCCCCTGCAATCCGCTCAGTGCCGCTTGGCGGGCGGCTCGATCTGGATGCGCAGGTTCGCGAGCTTGACGTAGAGCGTGCTGCGCGAGATGCCGAGCAGTTTCGCGGCGCGCGAGATGTTGCCTTTCGCGTTGGCCACGGCCGAGTAGATCGCTTGCCGTTCGAGGTTTTCGAGACTGGAGCAGGGGAGGGCGGTCGGCGCGTTCGTCGCCGCTTCGGGTGCGGGCGCGGGCCCCCGGATTTCATCGGGCAGCAGCGAGGCGTCGATCGCGTCGCCTTCGGAGAGCGCGAACACCGATTCGAACACGTTCTGGAATTCGCGCACGTTGCCGGGCCAGCGGTAGTCGCGGAAGGCCGCGCGCACGTCTCGGCTGATGTGGCGCGGCAGGCAGCCGTACTTGGCGGCGAGGCGCGCGTTGAGGTGATCGAGGATCAGGTCGATGTCGCCGGGGCGCTCGCGCAGCGCGGGCAGGCGCAGTGTCGTCACACACAGGCGATGGTAGAGGTCCTCGCGGAAGCGGCCGGCGACGACTTCACTCTTCAGGTCGCGGTTGGTCGCGGCGATCATGCGCACCGTGACGTGCCGCTCGCGCGTGTCGCCGAGGCGCACGACGATGCCGTCCTGCAGTACGCGCAAGAGGTGCGGCTGCATGTCGAGCGGCATTTCGCCGATTTCGTCGAGGAAGAGCGTGCCGCCGTCGGCCTGTTCGAACTTGCCCGCGAGGCCGCCGCGGCGCGCGCCGGTGAAGGCGCCCTCGGCGTAGCCGAAGAGTTCGCTGGCGAGCAGTTCGCGCGTCAGCGCGCCGCAATTGACGGCGACGAAGGGCGCGGCAGACTTCGGTCCTGACTGATGGATCGCGCGGGCGAACACTTCCTTGCCGACGCCGGTCTCGCCGAGCAGCATCACCGGCAGATCGAGCGTCGCGAGGCGGCGCGCACGGCGGCGGGCGCTGTCGATGACTTCGCTGTCGCCGATGACGTCGACGAACGGGTCCGGACGGCCGGTCGATGTCTGAGTGCGCGGCGCCGCGTGGGCGGGGGCCGGCATGTGCGTCAGCGGGACCACCAGCAGCGTTCCGAGATCGCCGTTGCGCGAGCGGACCGGGTGCAGCCACTCGGGCCGCAGCCAGCGCGGGGCGCGAACGGCGCGCTCGTCAGGTGCGAGTCCGAGGTCGAACGCGTCGATGCGCGTGCCGATGTCGAGCGGCAGATGCACGCCGTGCTGCTCGCGCGCCGCTTGCAGTCGGCCGTTGCTCTTGACGAGCCGCCCGTGGCGGTCGAAGAGCACGATGCAGTCGCCGCCGTAGCGCACGAAACTTTCCATCGACTGCTCCAGCAGCCGGACCTGTAGGTCCATCTCCTGGCGTGCGATGACCGACTCGATCTGGCGTGCGGCCGCGATCACGAGGCCGAGGCTGTGGCCGTGGAAAGTCTCCTTGACGCCCGAGACGTCGACCACGCCGAGCAGGATGCCGCGGCCGGGGTCGAACACGGGCGCCGCCGCGCAAGTCCAGCGCTTGACGTCCAGACAGTAGTGTTCGCTCGCGTAGATCTGCACCGGCTCGCGCGCGGCGATCGCGGTGCCGATCGCGTTCGTGCCGATCACGTCCTCCATCCAGCGCCCGCCCTGGGCGAGGTTCACGATTTCGCCGGCGTGGCGCGCGCGGCTGTCGCCGTGCAGGTCGATGATCACGCCGCCGGGATCGCTGAGCATGATCAGCGTGCCGGATTCGCGCAGCACTTCGCGCAGGTTGTCGAGCACCGGCTGCGCGGCGTCGTAGAGCTGGTGGTGCTGCTCGCGCAGCTGGCGGATGCGGACGTCGTCGGCGGCCGGGGCGCTGTGGCGGGCCGGATCGACGGCCTCGGAGCGGCAGCGCCGCCACGACGCGAGCACGACGTCACGCACGGACGCCCGCGGAAGCGGATCGTTCTGAACGAAGCGCTCCCAGCATTGGGCGACCGCTTGTTCGTTGTTCGCACGCGGGATCAACAGGCCGGCTGGGCACATGGCGAGGACGTCGGGGCTCCGGATGGGCGGACGGTAACTTGGAAAAGTTAATCCTTATGCCTGCCTTGCGTCAAGAAAAACCTTGAAAGATCAAATGGTTGTGCAATGCAACATGTCCGCCGCGAACTTGCCCGGAAGCCGGACAGTCGCGGCCGGAGTGTCCGGATTCCGGACAGTATCAAAATTGCTTTTTGTCATATAAAAAATATTCATATTCTCGCGCAAGTCGCTGAAGAGATGGGGCTTTCGTTCTTGCGCCGATCGTTTGGTCGCGATGTGGCCCACCCCTTGCGGAATAGGCAGCGGGGGCGACAGCTCTCCGGATCGTCCGAGGCGACCGGCCGGCGTCCAGCGTGACTGGCGACCGGCGGGCGCCGCGACTTCCAACACACCAATGACAGGAGGCAACATGCAAGTCCAGCAGTCATCCGTACAGGTGATGGGCATCGATGCCGGCGGCACGATGACCGATACCTTCTTCGTGCGCGCCGACGGCCGCTTCGTCGTCGGCAAGGCCCAGAGCAACCCCGGCGACGAGTCGCTCGCCATCTACAACTCCTCCGTGGACGCCCTCGCCCACTGGGGCCGGGACGTGGATGACGTCTATCCCGAGCTCGTGACCTGCGTCTATTCCGGCACCGCGATGCTCAACCGCATCCTGATGCGCAAGGGCCTCGACGTCGGCCTGATCTGCAACCGCGGCTTCGAGCAGATCCATTCGATGGGCCGTGCGCTGCAAAGCTATCTCGGCTATGCGCTGGAAGATCGCATCCACCTCAACACCCACCGCTACGACGAGCCGCTGGTGCCGGTGTCGCGGACCCGCGGCGTGACCGAGCGCACCGACGTGCAGGGCAAGGTCGTGATCCCGCTGCGCGAAGACGAAGTGCGCCAGGCGACGCGCGAGCTGGTGGAAGCCGGCTCGCAGGCGATCGTGATCTGCCTGCTGCAGTCGCACAAGAACGAGAGCAGCGAACAGCGGGCGCGCGATGTGGTGCGGGACGAACTGAAGAAGCTGAAGGCGGATATCCCGGTGTTCGCGTCGGTGGATTACTACCCGTCGCGCAAGGAAAGCCACCGCATGAACACGACCATTCTCGAAGCCTACGGCGCTGAACCCTCGCGCCAGACGCTGAAGAAGGTCAGTGACCGCTTCAAGAAGCACGGCGCGAAGTTCGACCTGCGCGTGATGGCCACCCACGGCGGCACGATCTCGTGGAAGGCGAAGGAGCTCGCGCGGACCATCGTCTCCGGCCCGATCGGCGGCGTCATCGGCTCCAAGCTCCTGGGCGAGTACCTGGGCGACGAGAACATCGCCTGCTCGGACATCGGCGGTACCTCCTTCGACGTGGCGCTGATCACCAAGGGCAGCTTCGCGATCAAGTCCGACCCCGACATGGCGCGCCTGGTGCTGTCACTGCCGCTGGTAGCGATGGACTCGGTCGGTGCCGGTGCCGGCAGCTTCGTGCGCCTCGACCCCTACAGCAAGTCGATCAAGCTCGGCCCCGACAGCGCCGGTTACCGCGTCGGTACCTGCTGGCCGGAAAGCGGCCTCGATACGGTGTCGGTGTCCGACTGCCACGTCGTGCTGGGTTACCTCAACCCCGAGAACTTCCTCGGCGGCGCGATCAAGCTCGACGTGCAGCGCGCGCGTGACCACATCAAGGCGCAGATCGCCGATCCGCTCGGCCTGTCGGTCGAAGACGCGGCGGCTGGCGTGATCGAGCTGCTCGACCTGACGCTCTCCGAATACCTGCGCGCCAACATCAGCGCCAAGGGCTACAACCCGGCCGAGTTCACGTGCTTCTCGTACGGCGGTGCCGGCCCGGTGCATACCTACGGCTACACCGAAGGGGTCGGCTTCAAGGACGTCGTCGTGCCCGCCTGGGCCGCCGGTTTCTCGGCCTTCGGCTGCGCCTGCGCCGACTTCGAGTACCGCTACGACAAGTCGGTCGATCTGGGCGTGGCGCAGTTCGCCAGCGACGCAGAGAAGGCGGCGGCTTGCGCCAGCTTGCAGGAAGCCTGGAGCGAACTGGCGGTCAAGGTCATCGATGAGTTCATCATCAATGGCTACAAGCCCGAAGACGTGATGCTGATCCCCGGCTACAAGATGCAGTACATGGGCCAGTTGAACGACCTCGAGATCGTTTCGCCCGTATCGACCGCGGCCACCGCGGCCGACTGGAACCAGATCATCGAGGCCTTCGAGAACACCTATGGCCGCGTCTATGCCAACTCGGCACGCTCGCCGGAACTCGGCTTCTCGATCACCGGCGCGATCCTGCGCGGCATGGTCGTGACGCAGAAGCCGGTGCTGCCGGAAGACGCGGATTGCGGCCCGACACCGCCGAAGGAAGCCTATCTGGGCACGCGTCCGTTCTATCGCCACAAGCGCTGGGTCGATGCCGCGCTGTGGAAGATGGAGTCGCTCAAGGCCGGCAACCATATCGTCGGTCCCGCGATCATCGAATCCGACGCGACGACCTTCGTTGTGCCCGACGGCTTCGAGACGACGGTCGACAAGCACCGCCTGTTCCATCTCAAAGAAGTGAAGTAAGGAGGAGACCCGCCATGAACATGATGACAACCAAGGAAGTCGGCTTCGCCGATTTGCTGAAGAACGGCCAGACACTCAAGCAGTTCCGCGACGGCATCATCGAGCGCACCAAGGCCACCGGCTACTACAACGGCCAGGAAAAGCTCGAATTCCGCGACAGCGATCCGATCGGCTACGAGAAACTGTTCTCGAAGCTGCGCGGCGGCCTGGTGCATGCCCGCGAAACCGCGAAGAAGATCGCCGCGAGCCCGATCGTCGAGCAGGAAGGCGAGCTGTGCTTCACGCTGTACAACGCCGCGGGCGACTGCGTGCTGACCTCGACCGGCATCATCATCCACGTCGGCACGATGGGCGCGGCGATCAAGTACATGATCGAGAACAACTGGGAAGGCAACCCCGGCATCAATCCCGGTGACATGTTCACGACCAACGACTGCGCGATCGGCAACGTGCACCCCTGCGACATCGCGACGATCGTGCCGATCTTCTGGGAAGGCAAGCTGATCGGCTGGGTCGGCGGCGTGACGCACGTGATCGATACCGGCTCGGTGACCCCGGGCTCGATGTCGACCGGCCAGACGCAGCGCTTCGGCGACGGCTACATGATCACCTGCCGCAAGACCGGCATCAACGACGAGCCGCTGCGCGACTGGCTGCACGAGTCGCAGCGCTCGGTGCGCACGCCGAAGTACTGGATCCTCGACGAGAAGACCCGTATCGCCGGCTGCCACATGATCCGCGAGCTGGTCGAGGAGGTGATCAAGGCGGACGGCATCGAGGCCTACGAGAAGTTCGCCTACGAAGTCATCGAGGAAGGCCGCCGCGGGCTGATGAGCCGCATCAAGGCGATGACGCTGCCGGGCAAGTACCGCAAGGTGTCCTTCGTCGATGTGCCCTACAAGCATGACGACGTGCAGGTGTCGAACGCCTTCGCGAAGCTCGACTCGATCATGCATTCGCCGTGCGAAATGACGATCCGCCCCGACGGCAAGTGGCGGCTCGACTTCGAAGGCGCGAGCCGCTGGGGCTGGCACACCTTCAACGCGCACCAGGTGGCCTTCACCTCGGGCATCTGGGTGATGATGTGCCAGACCCTCGTGCCGACCCAGCGTATCAATGACGGCGCCTACTTCGCCACCGAGTTCCGCCTGCCCAAGGGCACCTGGTGCAACCCGGACGACCGCCGCACCGGCCACGCTTACGCCTGGCACTTCCTGGTGTCCGGCTGGGCGGCGCTGTGGCGCGGTTTGAGCCAGTCCTACTTCAGCCGCGGCTACCTCGAGGAGGTCAACGCCGGCAACGCCAACACCTCGAACTGGCTGCAGGGCGGCGGTATCAACCAGGACGGCGAGATCCACGCGGTCAATAGCTTCGAAGCCTCGTCTTGCGGCACCGGCGCTTGCGCGGTGAAGGACGGCCTCAACCACGCCGCCGCGATCTGGAACCCCGAAGGCGACATGGGCGACATCGAGATCTGGGAGATGGCCGAGCCGCTCCTGTATCTGGGCCGCAACGTCAAGGCCAACTCGGGCGGCTACGGCAAGTACCGCGGCGGCTGCGGCTTCGAGACCCTGCGCATGGTGTGGAACGCCCAGGACTGGACGATGTTCTTCATGGGCAACGGCTTCATGAACAGCGACTGGGGGATGATGGGCGGCTACCCGTCGGCGACCGGCTACCGCTTCGAAGCGCACAAGACGGGCCTCAAGGAGCGCATCGCGATCGGCGACTCGCTGCCGCTCGGGGGCGACCTCGATCCGACGCATCCAGACTACGAGCGTCACATCGATGCGACCGCCGTGGTCAAGCGCGACAAGCAGTGCATCACGACCGAAGACTGCTACGACAACCATGACCTGTACCTGAACTACCTGCGCGGCGGCCCGGGCTTCGGCGATCCGATCGATCGCGAGCCGAAGGCGATCGAGAACGACCTGAACCAGAAGTTCCTGCTGCCGGAGTACGCGCAGAAGGTCTATGGCGCGGTCTTCACGCAGGACGCGAAGGGCGTGTTCACGGTCGATGTCGCGAAGACCCAGGCGCGTCGCGCCGAGATCCGCAAGGAGCGTCTCGCCCGCGCGCTGCCGACCCGCGAGTGGATGAAGGAAGAGCGCGAACGCATCGTCAACAAGCATGCGGCCGTGCAGGTGCAGCACATGTTCGCGACGAGCTTCGCGCTGTCCGAGAAGTTCACGAAGGAGTTCAAGGCGTTCTGGAGCCTGCCGGCCGACTGGCAGCTGCTCGAGGAGGAGCTGGGCGTGCCGTCCTACGGCTCCAAGCACCGCATGGACCTGTCGCTGCTGCCGGACGTCACGACCGTCGTCCAGGTCGAAGAGTGATCACCGAATCGAGGAGTTGAGAAATGTCTACCTACACCAATGAGCAGGTCGCCCACCTCATCGAGGGCACCCTCGACTGGGAAACCACCTTCCGCATGCTGTCGATGCCCAAGGACAACGGCCGCTTCGAGCAGTACCTGAAGGCGCTGCAGGCGAAGGTGAGCTTCAAGGAGAAGATCGTCCTGCCGCTCGGGCCGCATCTGTACATCGTGCAGAACGCGAAGAAGCAGTGGGTCACGCAGTGCGACTGCGGCCATGTGTTCGGCGACTACCGCGAGAACTGGAAGCTGAACGCGGCGATCTACGTGCGCGACACCGAAGAGGCGATGACCGAGGTGTATCCGAAGCTGATGGCGCCGGATACCCAGTGGCAGGTCTACCGCGAGTACTACTGCCCGACCTGCGGGACGATGCATGACGTCGAGGCACCGACGCCGTGGTATCCGGTGATCCACGACTTCGAGCCGGACATCGAGGCCTTCTACAAGGAGTGGGTCGGCCTGCCGGTGCCTGAACACGCGGCGTAAGCCGTCCCGGCCGGGCGGGATGCCCGGCGGCTGATGGCCGGCGCTTTCGGTTGGAAAGCGCCGGCGGGGGCCGCAGTCCGGGGCCCCCAAAATTTTCCCGAACAAGGTAACGAACCATGCGAGGCGAATGCCTTGCAGGGATTCGGCTGCCCAAAAAAAGAAAGCGCGCGCCGTTCCCGGGGCGTGAAGGAGACTCTGATGCTGCGTCGATTGAGAAAATATGGAGGCGGCGCCCGCGGCGTCGTCACCTTGATGACGTCGTCCGCACCCCTTGTGATCGTTGGCGGACTGCTGTACGCGGGCCTGTTCGTCAAGGCCGAGGCGGTGGTGCAGAAAGTCGAACCGCCTGCGATCGAGCGTCGCGACACGTTTTACGGCGTCGCCGCTTCCGACGACCGCGTGATCTGGGCGGCCGGGGCGGGCGGCAAGATCGTCCGCAGCGAGGATGGCGGCAATTCCTGGGCGCGTCAGACCTCCGGTACCGACGTCAATCTGCAGGGGATCGCCGCGTGGGACAGCGCCGGCGCCATCGCCGTCGGCAATGACGGCGTCGTGATCGTGACGGCCGACGGCGGCCACAGCTGGACGAGTGCGGCGCTTCCCGCGAGCAGCAATCCGAACAAACTGTTTCGCGTCCGTATCGCGAACGGGGTGGCGTGGGCGGTCGGCGAATTCGGTGCCGTGCTGCGCTCGGATGACCGCGGCGCGACCTGGTCGCGCGTGCTTCCCGAGGAAGACCGTGCGTGGAACGACATCGGCTTTGTCGGTGACGCCGGTTGGCTGGTCGGGGAGTTCGGCGCCTTGATGCGGACCACCGACGGCGGTTCGACATGGACGCCAGTGAGCACGCCGAACAAGGTCAGCCTGATGGGCGTCGCCTTCCGCGACGCCCGGCACGGCGTTGCCGTGGGCCTCGCCGGCACCTTGCTGGTCACGGCCGACGGCGGCGCGTCGTGGCGCCAGGTGCCGGCCTTCACCCGCGAACATTTCTACAGCGTGATGTGGGACGACGGCCGCTGGCTCGTGGTCGGCGACAAGGGCGTGATGGCCAGCGCCGAAGCGGACGCGCAGCAATGGCAGCTTGGCCGGGTCGCGGACGGCGACGTGTCGTGGCGCACCCAGGTTGCCCGTGCCGGCACGCGCTACTTCCTCGCCGGCAGCAATCTCGGCGTACTCGACAACGGCGCGCTGCGCGTCGCCGGCCAACAGCGGATGTGAGGGAACGACGGTGAAAAACACGACATTCGGCAAAGTCGATCGCGCCTTTGCCTTCCTCATCCGTTTTCGCGCGCTGGTGGTGACGGCGGTGGCGCTGGTGACGCTGGTGATGGGCTACCAGGCGAGCCAGATCGAGGTGAAGACGATCTTCAGCGATCTGTTGCCGCGCGACCATCCCTACGTCGAGGTGAACCAGCGCTTCAAGCAGACCTTCGGCGGCTCGAACATGGTCAGCATCATGCTCGAGGCCGAGCACGGCGACATCTTCAACCCCGTGGTGCTGGGCAAGGTGCAGAAGCTCACCGTCGATCTGCAGCAGGTCGAAGGCGTCGATACCTACCAGATCATTTCGCTCGCGTCGAAGAAGATCAAGGAGGTGCGCGCCTCGACCGAGGGCGTCGAATCGCGTCCGCTGATGTGGCCCGAACTGCCGCGCGACGACGCTGGGCTCGCCGCGCTGAAGGCGTCGGTCCTCAACAATCCGTTGGTCTACGGCCCCTACGTGTCGACCGACATGAAGGCGACGCTGGTCACGGTCGATTTCAGCGACGGCAACATCGACTACACGCGTGCCTTCAACCAGCTGATGACCCTGGTAGGAGAGGCGAGCGGCGATGGCGTGCAGGTGCGCATCGTCGGCGAGCCGGTGCTCTACGGCTGGGTGAATCACTACCTGCACGAGACGCTGACGATCTTCTTCATCGCGGTGGCCGCGCTGGTGCTGCTGCTGTGCCTGATCACGCGGACCTGGCACGGCACCACGCTGCCGCTGCTGGCGGGGACGGTGAGCGCGATCTGGGCGCTGGGTGCGGCGCGGCTGATGGGCTTCCACCTCGACCCGCTGGTCGTCGTGGTCGCGTTCCTGATCACCGCGCAGGCGATCTCGAATTCGGTGCAGCTCATCGCCCGCTTCGACGACGAGACCGGGCACGGCGTCGCCTCCGCGGAAGCCGCCGCGCGGGCGAGTGCGCGCAACCTGTTCAAGCCGAGCATGCTGGCGATCGTCGCCGACGCCGGCTGCGTGCTGGTGGTCGCGCTGACGCCGATTCCGCTGCTGCAGAAGATTTCCTTCATCGGCACCGTGTGGGTGCTGACGATCCTCATCAGCGCGCTGGTGCTGACGCCGGTGATGTTGTCCTGGGTCAGCGCGCGCCAGCGCTACATCCACCCGGTGAACATCCACCCGGTGCTGATGGGCATCCTCAGACTGTGCTCGGCGATCGTCACGACGCGCTGGCGCTACGCGGTGCTCGGGGCGGCCGGGGCGGTGTTCGTGGTGTCCGGCCTGTACGCCTTCAACCTGAAGGTCGGTGACGCCAATCCGGGCTCGCCGATCCTGTGGCCGGACTCGAGCTACAACCGCGACGCCGCCGAGATCAATCGGCAGTTCCAGGGCTCGGACCGGATGTTCGTTGTCGTCGCCGGCGACAAGCCGGGGGCGCTGCGCGAGCCGGAGGTGTTGTCGAGCATGACGCGCTTCCAGAAGTACATGGAGGCCCAGCCGGAGGTCGGCGGCAGCATCTCGCTCGCCGACATCCTGCCGCAGGTCAAGCGCGTACTGCGTGAAGGCAACCCGATGTACCAGGAGCTGGGGCAGAGCAGCGACGAGAACGGCGAGCTGATGTACATGTTCGTTTCCGGCTCCGATCCCGGGGACATGGACCGCTACGCCGATGCCGACGCGAAGAACGGGGCGGTGACGCTGTTCTTCCGCGACCACCAGGGCGAGACGATCCGCACGGCAGTGGCCCGCGTGCGCGATTACGTCGCCCAGCATCCGGTCAAGGACGCCCAGTACCTGCTCGCCGGCGGCCTCGTCGGGGTGCTGGCCGCGGTCAATGAGGTGATCCTCGCCGGGCAGATCGAGGCGATCGCGCTCGCGCTGCTGGTGCTGGTGGTGTGCTGCACGATCACCTACCGCTCCACGGTCGCGGGGGTGTTCTTCATGATCCCGGTGCTGCTCTCCAACACCATCACCTTCAGCTACATGGCGTGGCAGGGCATCGGCATGAACATCAACACCCTGCCGGTGGTTGCCCTCGGCATCGGCCTCGGCGTCGATTACACCTTCTACATCGTCGATGGCATCCGCGAGAACCTGCACCGCTCGCACAACGTCGAGCGCGCCATCGTCAATGCGCTGATGGGGCCGGGCAAGGGCGTGCTGATCACCGCGATGACGCTGATCACCAGCGTCGTGCTGTGGCACTTCTCGTCGCTGCGGCTGCAGGCCGACATGGGCGTGCTGATCGCGCTGTGGCTGTTCATCTCGGCGTTCAGCGCCCTCTTCATCATGCCCGCCCTGGTCTATGTGTTCCGGCCGGAATTCATCGTGGGCAGCAAGCGACATCCGATCGAGCAGGCCGAGCCGGTGATGGTGGCCTGACGCCGTCCGCCAATGAATCCCTTCCATGCAGTGCCAAAACCATAAGGAGCGAGGAGATGAGCAAGGGAGTTGCAAGAAGAGGAGTGGCAAGAAGAAAGATCGCAGCGGCCGCCGTTGCCGCCGCGATGGCCGGGCTCGCGGGGAGTCCGGCCCGGAGCGCCGAGAGTCCGGCCCGCGGCGCCGAGGATGATGGGTCCTGGGCCAAGGATTTCAGCTTCAACCTGTCCGGCTATGCCCGTGGCTGGGTGTCGATGAACCTGGAGGACCAGCCCGAGCTGGACGCGATCGACAAGAAGAGCAAGGGCAAGCTGTCGATGGTGCGCGGCTCGCTGCTGCTCGACGCCGACGCCCGCACCGGGCCGGTGAAGTGGAAGGCGATCGGCCGCCTCGATCGTGAAGCCAAGACCGACTACCTCCGCGATCTCGAGAAGCTGCGCGAAACGAACGGCACCGCCGGGGGCAACAGCATCCTCGACAACTACAACCAGCGCGAGCTGCGTGAGCTGTGGGCCGAGTTGCCGCTCGGCGACCGGGTGACCGTGAAGGCCGGCAAGCAGCAGCTGGTGTGGGGCGAATCCGACTTCTTCCACGCGATGGACCTCGTGCATGGCTACGACATGTCGTGGCGCTTGTTCTTCGAGGGCGAGAACGAGGAGTGGCGCAAACCGCTGACGCTGATCTCGACCAAGATCCGCGTGCCCGAGGCCGACGGCATGCTCGCGGCCTACGTGCGACCCGGCTGGGACAGCTGTGAGTCGATCGGCAACACCTACGATATCCGCGGCGGGCGCTGGTTCTTCCAGCCCTATCGCGGTTTCGACCTCAGCAAGGTGACCAACAAGGACTGCAAGCACCCGGATGGCGACTACCGCGACGTCACCGGCGGCGTGCGCTGGTCGGGCGAGGCCCTGGGGCTGAGCTATTCCTTCGCCTGGCTCACGACCTTCTCCGCCGATCCGGTCGCGAACTCCACGTTCAAGCCGTTCGAGAAGGCACCGTCCGGTTCGGTGTTCGACCTGATCCACCCGCGCATCGACGTCTACGGCATGACGGTCAGCGGCTACAGCGGCCCGCTCGACGCGGTGCTCAGCGCCGAGATCGCCTACACCCAGGACCAGCCCTACAACATCGGTACCGGGGCCTTCCTCGACCCGCGCGTGCCGGGCAATGTCGGGATCGGCCTGGGGGGGGTGAAGAAGAAGGACACGCTGACGACGATGCTGCGCATCGACAAGAACCTTGGTCTCGAAAGCCTCCTCGGCACGTCGCGGCCCTCGTTCTCGTCGATCCAGCTGTTCGACACCCAGGTGCTGAACTTCAAGGAGTCCGACGACCTCGTGCGCCTGTTCGCCTATGGCACGCCGCTCACCGAGCACAACACCATCCTGACCGCGTTCACGACGCTGAACTACCGCAACGACACGATCAACCCCGGTTTCGCGATCGGCTTCGACCTCACGCATGGCGGCGGCTTCGCCATCCCCAGCGTGTCGATGACGCTCTCCGAGCAGTGGCTGGCGAAGATCGAGGCCGACCTGTTCTGGACCGGCGACCGATCGAACAAGGTCCCGTTCAGCAACCAGAAGTCGCAGTTGTTCGGCTATTTCGACAACGCCAGCCAGATCGTTTTCCGCTTGACCCGGCAGTTCTAAAAAAGGAGGAGACCACCATGCATAACGAATCCCGAATCATCGGCGGCGCCGTCGGCCTGATGCTGCTGTTCGCGGCACAGGGTGCGCAGGCCAAGGTGCTGGAGCCCGGCTTCATCATCACCAAGGACAACCTCGCCAGCGTCAAGAACGACACTTTCGAGGGCAAGACCATCGCGAGCATGATTCCCGAAAAGCTCGAATGGATGATCAACAACTACGACCTGACGATCAAGATCGCCCACTCGAAGAAGATCGAGATGGATCCGAAGTACGTCGAGGCGACCAAGAACTGGTCGAAGGACGTCAAGTTCAACCCCGCCGACCGTACCGTCACGGGCTGGAAGGCGGGCATGCTGTTCCCGCCCGAGGCGATCAAGCTCGACGACCCCAACGCCGGCGACAAGGTGATCTGGAACCTGCGCGCGGCGACCTACGGCGCGACGATGGACCTGCGCGACATCGCCTGGGTCTTCCTCGACGCCAAAAAGGGCTTCGAGCGCGTGCAGCGCTTCCAGTCGCGCCGCTACTACATGGAAGGGCGCCTCGACGGCGGGCCGATCTCCGTCGGCGACGGCAACATTGCGCAAAAGACCTACTTCGTCGCCACCAGCCCGCAGGAGATCCGCGGCATCGGCTCGTTCTCGGTGCGCTACAACGAGGCCGACTCGAAGAAGCCGGATGACGCCTACGCGTATCTGAAGTCGGTGCGGCGCACCCGGCGACTGTCCGGCGGGGCGTGGATGGACCCGATCGGCGGCACCGACCAGCTCTATGACGACTGGGATATCTGGGATGCCTGGCCGACGAAGTACACGTCGAACAAGCTGATCGAGAAGCGCTGGATCTTCGCCATCGCCCACAGCCCCGAGATGAGCGTCGACAACAGCCAGACCGGCAAGTCGATCGAGAAGGAATATCCGCGCATCGGCATGAGCGAGCCGCCGTACTTCAACCCGGCCAAGGACATCGAGTGGGAGCCGCGCGAGGTGTATGTCGTCGAGGGCACGCCGCCGCCGGAGCACCCGTACAGCAAGAAGGTGGCCTACATCGAGGTCGATTTCCCGCGCCCGTATCTGGGCTACGCGCTCGACCGCAAGGGGGAGTTCTGGAAGATGTTCATCTTCCAGAATCGCCCCGATACCGGTGACGACGGCTACAAGGCGGTGATGCCGGTCGTGGGCCACATCATCGACGTCAAGCGCGGTCACGCCACCAATTGGTCGTCCAACATGAAGTCCAACCCGAAAGGCGTGAAGGAGACCGATGTGTCGCTGAACGTTCTGGAGGAGGTTGCGACGGGGGCGGGCCGCTAAGCGGCCCCTGCGGACGCCCCCTGCGCCGGGACTGCAGGCTCTCCCCCGCTTGGTCCGCCCCTGGTTGCTTCGGGGGCGGACATTTTTCCCGCGCGACGGGCGGGAGCGGTGCGGTCTGCGGCATCGACCACGACAACGGAGGGAGAACTCCGACATGAACATCTATACGCCCACGGGCGATGAATGGCGCACGACGCAACTCGCGCGCTTCATCGCGCGCCACGGCTACCGCGACCTCGACGACCTGCGCGAGCAGGCGGCGCGCGAACCCGGACTTTTCTGGGACCAGGTGATCCAGGCGATCGGTCTCGACTGGGTGATGCCGTACCGCCAGACGCTCGACGTGAGTGACGGCGTGATGTGGCCGAAGTGGTTTGTCGATGGGCGCCTCGACCTCGTCGACAACCTGGTCGGCAAGCACGCCCGCGCCACGCCGACCAAGATCGCGATCCGCTGGGAGGGCGACCGCGGCGAGCTGCGCACGATCAGCTACGCCGAGCTGGCCGCCGAGGTGGAGCGCGTCGCGGCCGGGCTGTGTGCGATGGGCGTCGGCGCGGGCGATCGCATCGCGCTCTATCTGCCGATGATCCCCGAGGCCGCCGTGACGATGCTCGCCGCGACCCGCATCGGCGCGATCTTCATCCCCTTCTTTTCCGGCTACGGCGCCGACTCGGTCGCGCAGCGCATCGCCGACTGCGAGGCGCGCGTGCTGGTGTGCGCCAATGGCTATTACCGCCGCGGCAAGCGCGTGCCGATGCTCGACGACGCCCGTGCCGCGGCGCGCGCGAGCCCGTCGCTGCGTCAGCTCGTCGTCGTGGACCGGCTGGGCATCGGTCCGGCCGACGCCGATGACGCCGGCGAAGCGTCCTGCGTCGAATTCGAATACCGGCGGCTGCCGGGCTACCTGTCTACCTGTTCGCGGGTGGCCTTTCCGGCCGACCAGACGCTGATGCTGATCTACACCTCGGGCACCACCGGCAAGCCGAAGGGCGTTGTGCACACCCATGCCGGCTTCCCGGTGAAGGGCGCGCAGGATCTGCAGATGGCCTTCGATCTGCGCGCCGACGACACGCTGATGTGGATCACCGACATGGGCTGGCTGATGGGGCCGTGGATGGTCTATGGCGGACTGATGCTCGGCGCGACCCTGGTGTTCTACGAAGGCACGCCGGATTACCCCGACGCGGGGCGGTTGTGGGATGTCGTCGCGCGCCACCGGGTCACGCATTTCGGCCTGTCGCCGACGCTGGTGCGGATGCTGATGGCGAGCGATGGGAGCTTGCCGCCGCCGGGCGCGCTCGACACGCTGCGCGTATTCGGTTCGACCGGCGAAGCGTGGAACGAGGCGCCGTGGCGGTGGCTGTTCGAGCAGGTCGGCGAATCGCGCCGGCCGATCATCAACTATTCCGGCGGCACCGAAATCGGCGGCGGCATCCTCGCCTGCTTTCCCGGCCTGCCGCAAAAGCCATGCGCTTTCAATGGACCGATCCCCGGCATGGCGGTCGAGGTCCTCGATGGCGACGGCCGCCCGGTGCGCGGCAGCGTCGGCGAACTCGCGATCCGTCAGCCCTGGCCGGGCATGACCCACGGCTTCTGGCGCGATGCGGAGCGATACCGCGAGGCCTACTGGTCGGTGTGGCCGGACGTGTGGATGCATGGCGACTGGGCATCCGTGGACGAGGACGGCTACTGGCTCGTGCATGGCCGCAGCGACGACACGATCAAGATCGCCGGCAAGCGCGTCGGTCCCGCCGACTTCGAATCGGCGCTGGTGTCGCACCCGCTGGTCGTCGAGGCGGTGGCGGTCGGTGTCCCCGACGAACTCAAGGGCGAGGCGGTGGTGTGCTTCGTCACGGTGCGCGACGGCGAGGCGCTGGCCGCGCGCCCCTGGGACGAGTGGGAAGCGGAACTCGTCGAACACGTGGGCCGCCAGCTCGGCAAACCCTTGCGGCCGGCCCGTGTGCATCGCGTCGAGGCGATCCCGAAAACACGTAACGGCAAGACGGTGCGGCGCGTGATGCGCGCCGCCTACCTCGGCACTCGCCCAGGCGATCTGTCGGCAATCGAAAACCCGGATGCGATCGACGCGGTGTCCGCGATCGGGCTCACCGCGCGACGCGTGGTGGATGCAGTCGGAACATGATCTTTACCAGGAGAACAATATGAGCAAGGTGTATCCGGACGCCGAATCCGCGCTGGCTGGCGTCGTGCGGGACGGGCAGACCATCGCCGCTGGCGGCTTCGGCCTGTGCGGCATCCCCGAGAACCTGATCGGCGCGCTGCTCGAGACCGGCACGCGGGAGCTGACCATCGTCGGCAACAACGCCGGCGTCGACGACTTCGGCATGGGTCTGCTGCTGCAGGCGCGGCAGGTGAAGAAGGTCATCGCGTCCTACGTCGGCGAAAACAAGGAGTTCGAACGCCAGGTGCTGGCGGGCGAGCTGGAACTGGAGCTCGTGCCCCAGGGCACGCTTGCCGAGCGGCTGCGCGCGGGCGGCGCCGGCATTCCCGGCTTCTACACGCGCACCGCCTTCGGCACCCGTCTCGCCGCCGGCAAGCCGGTCGAGATCTTCGACGGCAAGGAATACGTCCTCGAACGCGGCATCACCGCTGACGTCGCGATCGTCAAGGCCTGGCGCGGCGACCGCGCGGGCAACCTCGTCTTCCGCAAGACCGCGCGCAACTTCAACCCGATGATCGCGACCTGCGGCCGCATCACGATCGCCGAAGTCGAGGAACTGGTCGAAATCGGCGATCTCGATCCGGACCAGATCCACGTCCCAGGCATCTACGTCGACCGCATCCTGCAGGGCGCAGGCTATGAGAAGCGCATCGAATTCCGCACGACTGCCGGCGCGGCGGCGACCAAGAAGGAGACGCCGGTACGCCTCCGGATGGCGCGCCGCGCGGCGCAGGAATTGCGCGACGGCTACCATGTGAACCTCGGCATCGGCATCCCGACGCTGGTCGCGAACTACATCCCTTCGGGCATGCAGGTCACGCTGCAGTCGGAGAACGGCCTGCTCGGCATCGGCCCCTTCCCGAATGACGACGCGGTCGACGCGGACCTCATCAACGCCGGCAAGCAGACCATCACCGCCGCGCGCGGCGCGAGCTTCTTCTCCAGCGCCGACTCCTTCGCGATGATCCGCGGCGGCCACGTCGATCTGTCGATCCTCGGCGCGCTGGAAGTCTCGGCGACCGGCGACCTCGCGAACTGGATGGTCCCCGGCAAGATGGTCAAGGGGCCGGGCGGCGCGATGGATCTCGTCGCCGGGGTGAAGCGCGTCGTCGTACTGATGGAGCACTGCGCGCGCGACGGCTCGCCGAAGATCGTCGAGCGCTGTTCGCTGCCGCTCACCGGCACCGGAGTCGTCGACGCGATCATCACTGATCTATGCGTGTTCGCGGTCGAGAAGGGACGTGGACTGGTGCTGACGGAGCTGCAGCCGGATGTGACGGTCGGCGAAGTCAGGGCACGCACCGGCTGCGACTTCGCCGTCGCGCCGTCCTTGGGGCAGATGGCCGATGCGGAGGCGATCGCCTGACGATTTAACCCCGCGAGCCGTTTCTTGACGGGGGCACGCAGCACCGGCAAAAGGGACCTGGATCCCTCTCCTCAAACATGCCCTTCTTCGCCGGATGTGCCCCCGTTTTTTTCTGGATGGCAGCGGGCCGAGTCAGCCCTTCGACAAGCTCTTCAGCGCCTGGCGGATGCCGTCCGAGACGCCGCTGTCTTCCGGCACCGCCTTCATCGCGCCGAGCGCTTCCTTCTCGTTGTAGCCGAGCGCGAGCAGTGCATTGAGGATGTCGCTGCGCGCGTCCGGTGCGGCCGCGATGACGCCGGCCGAGACGGTCGCGCCCAGCGTCGGCAGCGCCTTGCCGAGCTTGTCGCGCAACTCCAGCAGCAGGCGTTCGGCGGTCTTCTTGCCGATGCCGGGGATCTTCACGAGGCGCCCGGCCTCCTGCAGCGCGACGGCCTGCGCAAGGTCCGTCACCGATAGGCCCGACAGCACCGCGAGCGCCGTCCGCGCGCCGATCCCCGACACCTTCAGCAGCTGGCGGAAGGCCGCGCGCTCGTCCGCGCTCGCGAAGCCATACAGGAAGTGCCCGTCCTCACGCACCGCGAGATGCGTGAAGAGTGCGACCGGCTGGCCCGTCGCCGGCAGGCCGTAGAAGGTGCTCATCGGCACGTCGATCTCGTAGCCGACGCCGTGCACGTCCACGACGATCTGGGGCGGGTTCTTTTCCAGCAGGATGCCGGCGATGCGTCCGATCATTGGGTCAATCCGAAAGAGAAGTCAGGTGTGGCGGCCGAAGGCGAGCGTCGCCGCGAGCACGAAGCCGTGCAGGTTCGTCGCGAGAATCGTCAGCTTGATCGCCGGTGCGAGCTTCGCCGGTTCGTCGGCATGCTCGCGCAACAGCCGCGCCGCATGGAAGGACAGCACCAGCGTCAGCGCCGCGGCCGCGCAGGCCTGCGGCAGGTTGTAGCGCCCGACCTGCAGCACGAGCCAGCCATAGGCCACGAGCGCGATCGCGAAATAGCCCCATTTCGCGCTGTCGGCGCCGAGTTGCACGACGAGCGTGCGCTTGCCCGCCGCCTCGTCGCCGGCCCGGTCCGGGAACTGGTTGATGTACAGCAGGTTCGCGACGAGCAGCGCGAACGATACGCCGGCCGCGACCGGCGTCCAGGCGAAGGCGCCGCGCTGCACGAAATCGGCTCCGACGACGATGAGCAGCCACGCCGCCGCAACCGCGAACTCGCCGAGGCCGCGGCTCGCGAGCTTCAGCGGCGGCGCCGAATAGGCCCAGCCGAGCACGAGGCCCGCAAGCCCGATCGCAATCAGCCCCGGACCCGATCCGGCCGCGAGCCAGATCCCGGCCGGAACCACCGGCACCAGCAGCGCCCAGCCCAGCCGCGCCGTCTCGCGCTCCGTCAGCACGCCGTTCTGGATGAAGCGGCTGCCGCCGGTGAAGGGGAAGATCCGCTGCGTGTTCGCCGCATCCGCGCCGCTCAAGGCGTCGTGGTAATCGTTCAAGACGTTCGCCCCAGCGTGCGCGAGCAGCGCGAAGACGACCGTGACGACCGCGTGCAGCGCGTCGAACGGAACGCCATCCGAATGCGCCGCGGCGAGCCCGATCAGGCAGCCGGCGAGCGTGACGCTCAGGAAGGCGGGGCGGGTCGCGAGGAACCAGCGCAGCGGGGACGCGCCGAAGCGTTCCGGCGTGGGTTCCGAGGGCAGGGGCAAAGAATCAGGTATCAAGAGGAATGGCCCCCTTCAGGAGGACCGTGCGAGCAGTTTGAGATTCGGGACGAAGCGGGAGGTGGGACTGACCCAGCAGCCCGCTTCGCGGCGCAATTCGTCAGCGATTAGACGGAATGGAAGATTTGAATATGCTTATTGCTTGCGACGATTGCAGTTCCGGCCCGCATTGCCTGTTCGCACGCCATGACCGCTGGCCGACGGATGACTGCGAGTGAAGCGGCGAGATCCTTGTCTTGTGCGTTCGGCAATTCATGCGGTCTCATTCGTTCTCCCTGCGCTTGGGCAGTACGCATCTCTTGTCGAAATTGTCGTTGATTGACCGGCTGCTGACTACCTGTCTTTTCGACTTTGAGATGTTCGTCCGCGGCCCGTGTTTGGGGAATGTCGAGATGACGTGCGACGTACTCTGTGTAGAATGTAAATATTTGTGATTGCCCATAGCTTGGAAAGACACAGTCTATTCACCGACGAGAAGGAACTCGGGTTCGTGGAACCGCCTCTCGTCGTCGACCTCGACGGCACCTTGCTGCGCTCGGACTTGCTGATTGAGACCGGGCTTGAGTTTCTGCGCGACAAGCCACTTCGAGCGCTCGCGCCGCTGCAATGGCTTCTGCAGGGGAAGGCTGCGCTCAAGCACGAGCTTGCGCACGCGACGAACACCGACATGTCGGTCCTGCCGTACGAGCAATCGGTCATCGAGTTCATCGAGGCCGAACGCGGGCGAGGACGGCGAGTGATCCTCGCGACCGCCAGTCACCATCTACTCGCTGAGCGCGTCGCGGCACACCTGGGGCTGTTTGATGAGGTCATCGCTTCGAATGCTGAACGAAATCTCTCCGCTCAGTCCAAGCGCGACGCGTTGATTGCGAGTTTCGGCGATTGCGGTTTCGACTATGTCGGTAACTCGCGCGACGACCTTGCCGTCTGGGGCGCCGCCCGGCACGCCTACATCGTCAATGCATCGCGAGATGTGGAACGACGTGCCCGGAAGGTTGGCAATGTAGCGGCGGTGCTCGATTCCGATCGCTCGACGCCGCGGGACTGGATGAAGGCGCTGCGCCTGCATCAATGGCTCAAGAATCTGCTGATCTTCGTTCCCCTGTTGGCCGCGCACCTTTACACGGACGTGACGCGAGTGGTCGAGGCGATCCTCGCCTTTCTGTGTTTCGGATTGTGCGCATCGAGCGTCTACATCCTGAACGATCTGCTCGACCTGCGTGACGATCGGCACCATCCCCGCAAGCGTTTCCGACCGTTCGCTGCGGGGCGTCTGTCGATTCCTGCCGGATTGGTCGCCTTTCCCGTCTTGCTTGTAACCGCTTTTGCGCTCGCGCTGTGGATGCTGCCCCCGGTATTCACGGCCGGCCTCGCCACCTACTACGTCTTGACGCTCGCGTATTCATTGAAGCTCAAGCGCCTGATGGTCGTAGACGTCATCGCGCTTGCCGGACTCTATACGACACGCGTCATCGTCGGCTCCTTTGCGGTGGAGATTCCGCTGAGCTTCTGGTTGCTGGCCTTTTCGATGTTCATATTTTTGAGCCTTGCGCTCGTCAAGCGCTATGCGGAACTCTTCGAGGCGCGAGCTCGCGGCAGCAAGAAGAGAGCCCGAGGACGTGGCTACTTTCCGAGCGATCTTGAAATGATCGCGTCCCTCGGTGCGGCATCGGGCTATATGGCCGTGATGGTGCTTGCGCTCTATATCAACGAGGTCCGCACGGCTCAACTGTACCGACGCCCGGAAATCATCTGGTTCTGCTGCCCACTTCTTCTGATGTGGATAAGCCGGGTGTGGATGCTTGCCCATCGGGGACGGATGCATGAGGATCCGGTGCTCTTCGCCGTCCATGATCGCGCCAGTCTTGCGACCACGGCACTTCTGGCGCTCGTTTTGTGGGTCGCCAAGTGAGTGCATGCCGGCTGCGCTCGTGGGGCAACTATCCGGACTTTCCGCAAACTCCGTTCGCTTGCCACTGGCGCAGCGAGTTACCCGACCAACTCGCATCACTTCGGGCGGAGAGTGGTTCAACTTTGCCGTATGGCATGGGACGCAGCTACGGCGACAGTTGCCTGGCGGCGAGTGATCATGTGCTTCACATGCGACCGCTCGACCGGTTTATCAGCGCAGACTGGAGTGCCGGGATCCTGAGCGCCGAGGCCGGCGTTACTCTCGAGGAGATCCTTGCGGTTGCGATTCCTCGTGGCTGGTTCCTTCCGGTCACGCCGGGTACGAAGTATGTGACGCTCGGCGGCGTGATCGCCAACGACGTGCATGGCAAGAACCATCACCGCAAGGGAACATTTGGGCGGCACGTACGCCGGTTCGGGCTTCTGCGATCGGATGTCGGACGTCTAACGTGCTCGGCCGTCGAGCAGCCTGAGTTTTTTGCCGCCACGATCGGCGGCCTGGGCCTCACCGGCGTCATTGAGTGGGCCGAGATCCAGCTCATGCGGATCGGCGCGAGCCGCATCCGGAGCCTCACTCAGCGGTTCAACACACTGGATGAATTTTTCGCCCTATCCAGCGAATTGGATGCAAGGCACGAGTTCTGCGTGTCCTGGATCGACTGCTCAGCGACCGGGTCGACCATCGGTCGCGGTATATACACGGCAGGCGATTTTTCGGACGAGGGCCCCCTTGCGACGGAGTCGCCGCAGAAGCGGTCGATACCCTTGACGCCCCCCATCCCGCTTTTCAACCGCCTGTCACTCAAGGTTTTCAACGAAGCCTACTGGCGAAGAGCGCCAGCCGCGCGCACCTCGGCAGATGTCGGCTACGATGGCTTCTTCTACCCGCTCGACGCGATCCGGCACTGGAACCGTATATACGGCCCGAAGGGGTTTCAACAATACCAGTGCGTAATTCCTGAACCCGAGGCACGCGCCGGCGTCCATGCGTTGCTGGAAACCATCGCGAAATCGGGGGCAGGGTCGTTTCTGGCTGTTCTCAAACGATGCGGAGACATCGCCTCGCCGGGCTTGCTGTCCTTTCCCTTGCCGGGGACGACTCTTGCCCTTGATTTCCCCCAATCGGCGCAGCTTGAGGCGAATCTGTTTCCGCGACTCGATGCCATCGTGCGGGAAGCCGGCGGGCGCCTCTATCCCGCCAAGGATGCCCATATGAGCGGCGAGGACTTCCGTCGTAGCTACCCGGAGTGGCGTCGCATCGAGGCCCTTCGCGACCCGGCACTGTTGTCCCGTTTCTGGCAGCGCGTTACCCAATGAAAAAAATCCTCATCATCGGCGCGACTTCGGCCATTGCCGGCGCCTGCGCCCGCTTGTGGGCCGCACAGGGCGCAAGTCTGTTCCTGGTCGCGCGCGACGCGGCGAAACTCGATGCGCTCGCGGCCGACCTGGGCGTACGTGGTGCAGCGGCGATCCATAGTTGGCAAATGGACGCGACGGATCTCTCGTCTCATGCGCCGATGCTGGACGCTGCACTTGAGACCCTCGGCGAAATCGACATTGCCCTGATCGCCCACGGCACCTTGCCCGACCAGGCTGCCTGTGAGGCCGATGCCGCTTGTGCGCTGCGCGAATTCGCGACGAACGGCACCTCCGTGATTGCGCTGTTGACCTTGCTCGCAAGCCAGTTCGAGCGGCAGCGCGACGGTACGATTGGCGTCATCACCTCGGTCGCGGGCGATCGGGGGCGCCCCAGCAACTACGTCTACGGCAGCGCCAAAGCGGCCGTTTCGGTGTTTTGCGAAGGGCTTCGGGCGCGGCTCTTCAAGGTCGGCGTGGCGCTCACCGATATTCGTCCGGGATTTGTCGCCACCCCGATGACTGACGGACTTCCGCTGCCGGGCCCGCTCGTCGCGCAACCCGATATGGTCGCCCGGCGGATCGTGAGCGGCATCGAGCGTCGTGCAGATGTCGTCTACGCCCCCGCATTCTGGGCCTTGATCATGGCCGTGATCCGCAACATCCCGCGCCCCGTCTTCAAGCGCCTGAAACTGTGACCGCCCTTCCATCATCGCCGCGCGCCAAGGAGGATGACTTCGTCGTTCTGTCCGGCTGGCGATACCGTGCCGTCGCGTGGTCAGTCCTGTTCGCCGCGGTTGGCTACCTGGGCTTCGCCATGTGGAGCGGCTGGCACGAGGTCGCAGCCGCCGTTCGCAAGGTAGGCATTGTTGGCGCCGGTGTAGCCTTGCTGCTGTCGCTGCTGAATTACGGGTTGCGCTTCATTCGGTGGCAGGCCTACCTCGCAGCCATGGATCATCCCGTGCCCTGGCGGCCAAGCCTAAAAATCTACCTGGCCGGCTTTGCTCTGACCACGACCCCTGGTAAAGCGGGAGAGGCCTTGCGTGGGGTCTTCCTGCGACGTTGGCACATGCCCTATGCGATGAGCCTCGCCGCATTTCTCAGCGAACGCCTGTCCGACCTGCTCGCGATCGTGGTGTTGACGCTCTTCGGTCTCAGCGAGTATCCCGCCGCGCAGCCACTCGTCGCTGCGGGGAGCGTCGGGATTCTCGCAGCACTGCTCGTGCTGTCGAACCAGAAGGTCCTTGTATGGCTCCATGATGTCGTAAGCGACACGACGCGGACCTCGCGCCTGATACGCCACCTGCTGCAGATTCTTCTCCAGGCCCGGCGTTGCCACGCGCCAGTGCTGCTCCTCACGGCAACCGCCCTGAGCATCGTGGCCTGGTCGGCCGAAGCTTTCGCGTTTCACCTGATCCTGGACTGGATGAATCTCGACATTCCACTGCCGTTCGCATTCTTCGTCTACGCCGTGTCAATGCTTGCGGGCGCGCTGAGCTTCATGCCAGGCGGGCTTGGCGGCGCCGAGGCCTTGATGGTCACTTTGCTGGTTTGGAAGGGCGTCGGCGAGGCCGAGGCGGTTGCCGCTACGGTCCTCATCCGCCTGGCGACCCTGTGGTTTGCGGTCGGCATCGGTGCGGTAATCCTGTCATCGATTGCCGGGGGCAGGTCAGGCAATCGCAACAAGGCCACGCTCACCGGGTAGCGTCCAAGCGGCAAGAATGCGAATCCCGAGAAAAGTCAGAAAACGACCATGATGCAAAACCTGCTCAAACGCTGCTCGTCAGGGCCTGCTCCTCTGGCTCTGATCCTCTTCGTGTGTGCCGTGGTCTTTCACTTCATGAAGAAGCTGACCCTGTCGTTTCACACACGCGACTACCCGTACTACCTGGTCGCGCTCGACTCCCGCATCGGATCACTGTTCGGGGAGACCCGGCAACTCCTACTGCAACCGAAAGGCGTCAACATCTTCGGGTTCAGTGGAATCGATGGCTTTCCCTACGCCCATAACGACGTCCACTTCTCTCCGCTGACCTATATCCTCTCTGCGGGCTTTCAGATAGGAGGCGAACCACTGATCGTCGCTTTCTATGCGGCGCTCAGCGTGCTCTGGGCATTTCAGCTGAGCGGTTATGCCTTGCGGCGACCTGCGGAGGAGCGGAAAAGAACGGTCATCATCCTCGCGCTCGCCGGTTTCTTCCTGCAGTTCTGCACCTATGACCTGCGTGTCTGGATCCCCCTCGTCGGCTTCACGGTTCTCCTCGCCATGGCGGTCGATCGGGACGAAACGCCGAGGAAGATCCTCTTCCTGGCCTTGCTAACGCTGTTCACGCGGGAGGAATCGGTATTCTTTGTCGGCATTGCCGCCGCCCATCTGTTCTGGAAACGCCGGTATGCGCTCGCGCTCACGGTTGGCTTGGCGACAGTCCTGAATGTGGTAGCCGGATACCTCTATTTCTTCAAGACGACCGCCTTTACCTTTTCATTCACGGCACGCAACCTCGTCTTTTTGGCCGCCCCCCTGATGCTATTCGTCGCTTTGGCCGGGGCGCGAGCGGTTGCTGTCTACTCACTCCAGCTCGGCCGCATCGCAGCCCTCGGTCTGCGAGTATCCGCCGCCGGGCGTCGCCTCTACGACAGGCTTTTTGATTCCCCCTTCTTCGTCTGGATCAATATCTACCTGTTCCCGCTGTGGGCCAATTGGGCTACGACCAAGCATAATTTCAAGACGCTCCTGTCGCCGCGATACATGGTTCTGCTCTTCGTCGTCGCTTGCCTGATCATGCGAAAGGTGTCGCTGAACTCGCGGCGGCGCGCGGCGATCGCCTACGGTGTCGCGAGCGTGATCCTGATCCATTCAGTCGTGAGCGCCCGGCCCGCGACAGCACTCAAGAATCTGGCGACTGGTCGAGAGGTCTGGGCTCTTTCGCGGGAAATCGGCCATGACACGCCGATCGTCACGAATTTCACGTACAAACAGGTTTTCTGGAATCATTCTGCTGTCACCGTCGAGCGCCTGCCCGCCGAGTCGGCGGACGACGAGGAGCGCGCTTGGCCGCGAAATCGGCGGCGACTTGTGCCCTACATCGAAGCCGCGGAATATGTCGTGCTGGACAATGAAGGGGGGGCGATGATCGGAAGCCTTCTGCCTGAACGAATCAAGTGCGCGCAAGCGGCCACGGTATCGATTTGCCGCCCGTAGCGCATGGGCACGGGCGATAGACGCCGGAGCCGGGCTGGAGCGTCGATCGTTTTCGGATACCGACGCTCCACCGCTTCAGCGCGGCTGGACTGCGGCTACAGCAGCACGATGTCGAACTGTTCCTGCTGGTAGCTCGCCTCGGCGTGCAGCGAGATCTTCTTGTCGATGAAGTCCGACAGCATCGCGAGCGACTGCGACTCCTCATCGAGGAAGAGGTCGATCACGCTCGGGGCGGCGAGGATGCGGAATTCGCGGGCGTTGAACTGGCGGGCCTCGCGCAGCAGTTCGCGCAGGATCTCGTAGCACACGGTGCGGGCGGTCTTCACCTCGCCGCGCCCGCTGCAGGTCGGGCAGGGCTCGCACAGCAGGTGGGCGAGCGATTCGCGCGTGCGCTTGCGCGTCATCTCGACGAGGCCCAGCGCGGTGAAGCCGTTGACGGTCATCTTCGTGTGGTCGCGCGCGAGCGCCTTGCGGAACTCGTCGAGCACCATGTCGCGGTGCTCCTGGCTTTCCATGTCGATGAAATCGATGATGATGATGCCGCCGAGGTTTCGCAGACGCAGCTGGCGCGCGATGGTCTGCGCGGCTTCGAGGTTGGTCTTGAAGATCGTGTCGTCGAAGTTGCGCGCGCCGACGAAGCCGCCGGTGTTCACGTCCACGGTCGTCATCGCCTCGGTCTGGTCGATGATCAGGTAGCCGCCGGATTTCAGGTTCACGCGCCGCGCGAGTGCCTTCTGGATCTCGTCCTCGATGTTGTGCAGGTCGAAGAGCGGCCGCTCGCCGCCGTAGTGTTCGAGCAGCGGCAGCACCTTGGGCGTGTACTCGGCGGCGAAGGTGCTGAGCTTCTGGTAGTTCTCGCGCGAGTCGACGAGCAGGCGCGACGTGTCGTCATCGACGAGGTCGCGCAGCACGCGCTGGGCGAGGCTCAGGTCCTCATACAGCAGCGTCGGCGGAAAGCGGCCGGTTGCGCTGTTGCGGATCTCGCCCCACAGCTTCCTCAGGTAGGCAATGTCCGCGGACAGCTCGGCGTCGGAGGCCGATTCCGCCATCGTGCGCACGATGAAGCCGCCCGGTTCGTCCTCCGGTACGAGGCGCGTCAGCCGCTCGCGCAGCGCCTCGCGCTCGCTCTCGTCCTCGATGCGCTGCGAGATGCCGATGTGCTTCTCCTGGGGGAGATACACGAGGAGGCGCCCGGCGATGCTGACCTGCGTCGAGAGCCGCGCGCCCTTCGTGCCGATCGGATCCTTCAGCACCTGCACCATCAGGCTCTGGCCTTCGACGAGGATGCGCTCGATCGGCCGTCCCGTGTCGCCGTTGTGGCGGTCGCTCCAGATATCGGCCACATGGAGGAAGGCCGTGCGTTCGAGGCCGATGTCGATGAAGGCGGACTGCATCCCCGGCAGCACGCGCACGACGCGGCCGAGATAGATGTTGCCGACGATGCCGCGACTCGCGGTGCGCTCGACGTGCAGTTCCTGGACGACGCCCTGTTCGACGATGGCGACCCGCGTCTCCTGCGGGGTCACGTTGATGAGGAATTCGATGCTCATGAAGACGGCCGCTTAATGGGGAATGCGCAATCGCAGTGGCAGTGTCGAACAGCGATTGCGCATTGCCCATCGGATGCAATGCGCGCGAACCGGGTGCCGGTCAGAGAGGATAGCCGAAGGTATCAAGCAACTGCGCGGTTTCGTACAACGGCAGTCCCATGATGCCGGTGTAGCTGCCGCGGATCTCCTCGATGAAGATCGCTGCGTGGCCCTGGATCCCGTAGGCGCCGGCCTTGTCCATCGGCTCGCCGCTCGCGACGTAGTGCCGGATCTCCGACTCCTTCAGTTCGCGGAAGCGGACTTCGCTGACGTTGATGCGGCTGCGGATCTTCGTGCCGTCGCTCATCGCGACCGCGGTCAGCACGCGGTGCGTGCGGCCGGACAGGCGCTGCAGGATCGCCGTGGCGTCGGCGGCGTCCGTCGGCTTGCCGATGATCGCGCCGTCCAGTTCCAGCGTGGTGTCGGCGGCGAGCACGGGGTTGAAGGGCAGCGAGCGCCAATGCAGGCGCTTGAAACCGGCCTCGGCCTTGGTCAGCGCGAGGCGCTCGACATAGCGCTCGACCGGCTCATTCTCGAAGGGCGTCTCATCGACGTCGGCGTCCTCGCCGCGCTCGCCGCTGCGGAACACCAGCACATCGAAATTCACGCCGATCTGGCGAAGGAGGTCGCGCCGGCGGGGGCTGCGCGATGCGAGGTAGATGCGTGGGGGCAGGCTGGTCATGGCGTTCTGGTGCCCGAAGCGGTAATGGTCGGGGTATCGCGGATTCTACCCTGCTGCCGGCATGCAGCGTTGCTGCCGCCGGGTCGGAGTGGCGCAGGCGCTTGAAAATAATTGATACAATCGCGGGGTTAATATGCTGCGTCCATCGCCACCGTTTCGATGGCGCGCCGTTCCGACCTTTCGAGGAGATCACCGTAATGCGCAAGTCCTTCCTGGCCCTGGCCGCCTCCGCGGCTTTCGTCCTCGCTGCCCCCGTTGTCATGGCCGCCGACTACATCGTCGACGGTCCCGCGATCGTCAAGGCGGCAAACTGGGACGCAATGGAAACCGTGACCATCGAACTCGAGGACTTCAGCTACTCTCCGCAGGACCTCAAGTTGAAGGCCGGGCAACCCTACAGGCTCGTGATCAAGAACAGCGGCGAGAAGGATCACTACTACACCGCGGCCGACTTCTTCAAGAACGTCGCCTGGCGCAAGGTGCAGACGCCCAAGCCGAGCGGTGCCGAGATCAAGGCGCCGTATTTCAACGCGGTCGAGGTGTATAAGGACGGCGGCACGGCCGAACTCTTCCTCGTGCCCGTCACCAAGGGGGAGTACGAAGTGCATTGCACGATCGACGACCACAAGGACAAGGGCATGCACGGCACGATCACCATCGAATAATCGCATGAAGATCCGCCCGTCGATGACGCTCTCCCCGCTGTACAGGCTGCTCCTTCCGCTGGCGCTGCTGCCGCAGCTCGCATTCGCCGACGCGCCGCCGCAGGTGGTGCCCGTGCAGAACCTCGCCGCGGCGCCGAAGGTCGATGGCGAACTCGGCGAGTGGGGCAGCGACGGCTGGATCAAGGTGCCGGTCAAGCCCGCGCTGCCGCGCGACGAGCGCGCGAAGTATGGGCTCGAACCGTCGGGCGAGCGCAACACGACCGGCAAGCTCGAGGTCGAGATGAAGGCGGGCGTCGCCGGCGGCAAGCTCTTCATCGCCGTGCGCTACCCGGACGACGCCGCGGACACGCAGTACAAGGACTGGGTCTGGCGCGACAACAAGTACCAGCGCGACAACCAGTTCGACGACATGTTCGCGCTGCGTTTCCATCTCAGTGGCGATTACGACCGCACGATGCTGTCGACGAAGGAGTACCGGGTCGACGTCTGGCTGTGGTCGGCCGCCCGCAGCAATCCGACCGGTTTCGCGGAGGACATGAATCACTACATCACGACCAAGATGCAGGATTCGGCGGCCGAGTACCAGGTCAAGGACGGCCCGGTGATCTACATCACCAAGCAGCGCGACGAAGGTGCCGGGCCTTACGACGTGGTGCAGCGCCCGCGCGAGAACAAGGGCGACAAGCTGGTTTCCTTCGTCGCCGCTACGCCTTCGGGCAGCGGAGCCGACGTCGCGGCGAAAGGCGTGTGGAAGGCGGGGCACTGGTCGATCGAATTCGCCCGTGCGCTCAACACCTCGCGTGCGGACGACGTCGTGTTCAAACCGGGCAGCAAGCTGCTCGGCCAGATTGCGGTGTTCAACCGTTCGGGGGCAGAGAACAAGAGCGTCTCCGAGCCGCTGCTCTTCGATTTCTCCGCGGTGAAGTAAGCGACGCGCCGGACCGAGGAGTCGCCGCTACTCGCGATGGTAGGGGTGGTTCTTCAGCACCGTCCACGCCCGGTATAGCGCCTCCGCGAGCAGCGGACGCACCAGCGCATGCGGCAGCGTCAGGCTCGACAGGCGCAGGCGTTCGTGGGCCGAGGCCTTGATTGCCGGGGCGAGCCCGTCCGGCCCGCCGACGATCAGCGCGACGTCCTCGCCTTCGCCCTGCCAGCTCTCCAGGCGGCGCGCGAGTTCCATCGTCGTGAGGTCGGAGCCGCGCTCGTCTAGGATCACGCGGCGGCAGCGCGGCGGCAGTGCGGCCTCGATGCGCGCTGCTTCCGCCGCCATCATCGCTTCGACGGTCTTGCCGGTGGTGCGCGGCTCGGCCTTCACCTCGACGAGCTGTAGCGGCAGTTCGCGCGGCATGCGGCGGGCGAATTCGTCGAAACCCGCCTCCACCCAGGCGGGCATGCGGGTGCCGACGGCGACGATCAGGAGTTTCACCGGAGAGGCGGCGCCGTCAGGCGACGGCGCTGCGCGCGCGGCGGACCGAGCTGCCGGTCCACAGTTCCTCGAGGTTGTAGTAGGCGCGCACTGCGGGCTGCATGACGTGCACGACGATTTCGCCGAGGTCGACCAGCACCCATTCGCCGCTCTCTTCGCCTTCGACGCTGATGACCGTGCCGCCGGCTTCACGCACCTTTTCCTGCACGTTGCGGGCGAGCGCCCGGGTCTGCCGGTTGGAGTCGCCGGAGGCGACGACGATGCGGTCGAACAGCGAAGTCAGCTTCGTGGTGTTGATGACTTCGATGTCCTTGGCCTTGATGTCTTCGAGAGCGTCGACAACGAGTTTTTCGAGCGTGTGGATGTCCATCAGGTTTTGCAATAGAGGTGGTGCAGCCCAATATAGTCGAGAACCGGATCGGGCAGCAAATAACGGGCGCTGTGTCCGGACCGGATCAGGTCGCGGATCAGCGATGCGGAAATGGCCAGTGGCGTCATGTCGAACGGGACGATCTTTCCCGCCGGCGACTGCCGCAGCACGGCGGGGTCGGTGGCGATGCGGCCGGCGCAGGCGGCATCGAGTTCCTGCGATAGCGTCGCCGGCCAGCGCCGGCCGTGCGGGGCGTAGCCCGGGCGGTTGGCGACGGCGACGTGTGCGAGCTCGAAGAGATCCTGCCAGCGGTGCCAGCCAGGCAGGCCGGCGAAGGCGTCGGCGCCGAGGATCAGCACGAGCGGCCGGGCGGGTCCATGCTGTGCGCGCAGTCGTTCGAGCGTGAGTACGGTGTAGCTGGGGCCCTCCGCGAAGACTTCGCCCGCATCGACCATGAATCCGGCATTGCCGGCGGCGGCGAGTTCCACCATCGCGAGGCGTGCCGAGGCCGGCGACTGGGGCATCCCGCGGTGTGGCGGGGAGCCGGCCGGGATCAGCGCGACCTGTTCGAGCTGCAGCGCTTCGCGCGCCTCTTCCGCCAGGCGCAGATGGCCGAAGTGGATGGGGTCGAAGGTGCCGCCGAGCAATCCCAGCGGACCGGCATCAGTCGCCTGCCGAGGCATCGCGGGGCGGGCCGAAGACGTCGCAGGCGTTGACGTAGAAGCTCGCGAAGACGATCGGGATCACGACCAGCGGGAGCGGCACCGACAGGATCGTCGCGAGGACCGGCGACAGCCGGCCCACGAGCGCCAGCACCATGCTCGGCAGCACCGCGGCGAAGATCGCCAGCGCGATCGAGTACATCAGGAAGGGACGCCAGTTGCGCTGGCAGGCGATGAAGCTGAAAAACATCGCCTTCGGCGCCGGAATCTCCCACCAGCCGGCGAGCACGGGGGCAAACCAGTAGGCCATCATCACCGGCGTGGAGAGCGCGATCGCGACCAGCAGCGCGATCGTGAAGCCGGTGCTGCCGGTCGCTTCAGGATCGATCTTGGCGCCGGTGGTCATCATGCTCAGCAGCGTGCCGCCGTCGGCGACGATCGTGATCCCGAGCACGAGGACACTCGCGACGAGATAGATCGCGCCGATCATCACGAGGGCGGGAAGGTTCTGCTGGAAGCCGGAGAACAGCACGTCGGGGCCGGCCTTGCGCCCTTTGTCGATCGCAAGACAGGTGTTGAGCACGCCGAGCGAGAGCACCGGCATCAAGAGCGATGCGATCGGCTGGCCGATGAAGGGGACGATGCTGACGAGGAGCAGCGTCAGCAGGTAGCCGAAGGACACGAAGGTGAGCAGCGCCGGGTTGCGGCGCCAGAGTTTGAAGCCTTCGCTGAGCCAGGCGAAACCGCGCTGCGAGGGGAGTTGTCGGGCATCCATCGCCGTCACGCCGCGTTGTCGGGGGTGGATCGGGAGTCGGCGGCGGGCGCGAGCAGCGCCGGGCGCGACTCGCCAAAGGTGTCCTTCCAAGCCGCATGCAGCGCGCCGGCCAGCACCGGCACGAGCACGAGGATACCGAGCCCGGCGGGCAGCATCGCGAGCCAGGTGACGATGTAGAGCGTCAGGCCGAGCACGAGGAAGCTGACGAAGTTCGACAGACAGGCCTGGGCCGAGAGCTTCATCGCGTCGAGCGGCGAGACGTTCTGCAGCATCACCAGCGCCGGCGCGAACCACAGCGCCATCAGCAGCAGCACCCACAGCACGGTGAATACGGCCACCGCGAGCATCACGCCGCCCGCGGCGAGACCCACGCCCGCGAAGGCGCCGACGAGCATGCCGGTGAGCGCGGCGCTGCTGCCGACGGCGGCCGCGATCAGCGCGGCGAGCAATGCGCCGAGCAAGTGGAAGCCGCCGATCATCAGCAGGTTGCCGGCGTGGCGACGCACGCCGTCGAAAAGGTGGTCGATGCGCAGCGGTTCGCCCTGGTCGAGCGCGTGCGCGCCGGCGAGCATGCCGGCCGCGAGCACCGGCAGCACCAGCGGCGCCAGTGCCCAGCCGAGCAAGGGCACGATGCCCACCGCGCTCAGCACGACGATCAGGATCAGGGTCTGGATGATCCAGGTGCCGGGGCTGGCGGTGAAGGTCTTCCAGCCCGCGGCGAGCCATTGCAGGGTCTGGGCGGGCGTGACGTGGCCGGCGTGGGGCAGGGGATGCCGGCGGCGATGGTTGTTGGCGGAGGCGTTGGATGTTTCGGTCATGGGTCAGACGGGCAGCGAGTGCGGCTGGGCAATGCGCAGGCGCAGGATGTCTCGGTATTCGGCGGGGGGCTTCACGAGCACCATCTCGCCCGGCTTGGGCAGATGGAAGTCTTCGGCGCGCGACAGCCAGAAACGCAGCGCGGCGGCGCGCAGCATTGCGGACCAGTTCGCGCGTTCGGCATCATCGAAGGGGCGTTCGGAGTGATAGGCGTCGAGCAGCGCCTGGGTGCGCTCGGGATCGAGCTCGCCGTCGGGCGTCGTGCACCAGTCGTTGACGGTGACGGCGACGTCGAAGAGCAGCGCGTCGTGGCCGGCGAAGTAGAAGTCGATCACGCCGCCGATGTAGTCGCCGTCCCACAGCACGTTGTCGCGGAAGAGGTCGGCGTGGATCACGCCCTGCGGCAGGCGCGAGTAGTCGTTGCCGGCCTGGAAGGCGAGTTCGGCGTCGAGCAGCGTGCGTTCTTCGACCGGCAGGAAGGGACGCACGCGCCCGGCGGTCGCGTGCCGCCACGCGGCGCCGCGCGGGTTGTCCTGGCGGCGACCGTAGGACAGGCCCGCGAGGTGCAGGCCGGCGAGCATCGCGCCGACGCGCGCGCAATGCGTCGCGGTCGGGGCCATCTCGGAACGTCCCGACAGGCGCATCACGAGCGCGGCCGGCTTGTCGCTGAGCGTGCCGAGGTATTCGTTGTCGCGGTCGGCGATCGGGCCGGGCACGGGCAGGCCGTGGCGCGCGAGGTGCGCCATCAGGTGCAGGTAATAGGGCAGCTCGGCGCGCGGGATCCCTTCGAACAGCGTCAGGACGTAGCGGCCGAGCGTGGTCGTGACGAAGAAATTGCTGTTCTGGACGCCCGCGGAAATGCCCTGCAGCTCGACCAAGCGGCCGATGGCGTAGTGGCCGAGCCAGTGGGCGAGCGATTCGTGGGCAACCGGGGTGAAGACGGACATGGCAGGGTGAAACGGCAGGTTCAGGAGCCCGGAAGCGGGGCGGGAGTTACCAGGACTTGAGCACCCAGAGCGGCACGGCCAGCGTCGGCATCACGTCCTGGCGGGTCATGACGCCGTTGCCTTCCTGGTCGATCAGGTAGTAGGGCACGCCGTGCGGGGGCGTGACCTTGATCATGTAGAGCTTTCCCGAGATCCGGTATTCCTGCACGGTGTCTTGTCCGCGCTTGATAATCGTGACTTGCGGTTCCGGCGTTTGGTCGGAAGGCATCGGGGGCGGTTCGGGCAGCGGTTCGAGTTTCGGCGGCTGCTGGGCGGCAAGCGGGGTTGCCGCCACCACCATCAGCAGCGCGATCAGCTTGCGGCGCATGGTGTTCTCCTTGTTTGGCGCGGATTTTAGCAGGGACCCGCGTTGCTCGCCCGTCATTAAGATCAAACTCGCATCAAAGGTTGAGCAGCAATTCGTGTTCCTCGGGCAGCGGCAGGAAGCCGCGGTGTTCGTAGTGCTTGAAGATCGCCTCGACGACGTCCTCGGGTTTGTCGATAACCTGGATCAGGTCGAGGTCATCGGGGTTGATCATGCGTTCTGCCACCAGCCGGTCGCGGAACCAGTCGATCATGCCTTTCCAGAAGGGCTCGTGCACGAGGATGATCGGGATCTTGCGGCTCTTGCCGGTCTGGATCAGCGTCAGCGCCTCCATCAACTCGTCGAGCGTGCCGAAGCCGCCGGGCAGCACGACGTAGGCCGAGGCGAAGCGTACGAACATGAATTTGCGCGCGAAGAAATGCTGGAAGGTCTGCGAGATGTCCTGGTAGGGGTTCGAGCTCTGCTCCATCGGCAGCTGGATGTTGAGGCCGATCGAGGGGCTCTTGCCGAAATAGGCGCCCTTGTTGGCTGCTTCCATGATGCCCGGTCCGCCGCCCGAGATCACCGCGAAGCCGGCATCCGACAGCAGGCGGCTGATCTTTTCGGTGAGGATGTAGTACATGTGGTCTGGCGGGATGCGCGCGCTGCCGAAGATCGACACCGCGGGCCGGATCGAGTTCAGCCGTTCGGTCGCCTCGACGAACTCTGCCATAATTCCGAAGATCCGCCAGGACTCGCGCGCGTTGAAGCGCGGCGCGGTACTGCTTGGGGCGCTGTGCGGGATTTTGTCTTTCGCAGTCATTTTGTTCTCGTCGTGTCGTTTTCCGGCTTCTGCGCCGGTATTCATTCGAGGCCCGGCCTGTGCGGCCCGGTTTCGCGCAAGGATTTTTTTTGATGCCTGTCCTGTTGCTCGTCGATGGTTCCAGCTATCTGTATCGCGCATTTCACGCGTTGCCGGATCTGCGCAACTCGAAGGGGGAGCCGACCGGGGCGATCCGGGGCGTGTTGTCGATGCTACGTCGGCTGGAAGCCGACTACAAGGCAGAATTCCGCGCGTGTGTCTTCGACGCCAAGGGCAAGACTTTCCGCGACGACTGGTATCCGGAGTACAAGTCGCACCGCCCTCCGATGCCGGACGACCTGCGCTTGCAGATCGAGCCGCTGCATGAGGCGGTGAAGGCCGAAGGCTGGCCGCTGCTGTGCGTCGACGGCGTCGAAGCGGACGACGTGATCGGCACGCTGACGCGCCAGGCGCTGGAGCGCGGCTGGGAGGTCGTGATCTCGACCGGCGACAAGGATCTGACGCAGCTCGTGCGCCCCGGCGTGAAGTGGGTGAACACGATGAGCGAGGAGGTGCTCGACGAGGCCGGCGTCGCCGAGAAGTTCGGCGTGACGCCCGAGCGCATCGTCGATTACCTGGCACTCGTCGGCGATACCGTGGACAACGTGCCGGGCGTGGAAAAATGCGGGCCGAAGACGGCAGTGAAGTGGCTCACCGAGTACGGCACCTTGGACAACCTCGTCGCGAACGCCGACAAGGTCGGCGGCAAGGTCGGCGAGAACCTGAGGAAGCACCTCGAATTCCTGCCGCTCGGGCGCAAGCTCGTGACGGTCGCGACCGACATCGCGCTGCCGGTCGCGCTGGAAGACCTGCCGGCGCGCGAGGACGACAAGGCGGCGCTGCGCGCGTTGTACGAGCGCTTCGAGTTCCGGGGCTGGCTGCAGAGCCTCGACGGTGCGGCGGCCGCAGCCGCTGCTGGTGCGGGTGCCGCTCCGGGTGCCGTCGCCGCGGCCGCGGAGGATCCTCCGGCGCCGGGCGCACATCGTCAGGGCTATGTCTGCATCGGTGACTGGGAGACGTTCGAGGCTTGGGCCAAGAAGCTCGAGGCGGCCGAACTCGTCGCCTTCGACACCGAGACGACGAGCCTCGATCCGATGGCGGCGCAGCTGGTCGGCATGTCCTTCGCGACCGTGGAGGGTGAGGGGGCCTATCTACCGCTGTCCCATCGCGGCCCCGACCTGCCTCGGCAGCTGCCGCTCGCCGAGGTGCTCGCGCGACTGAAGCCCTGGCTCGAATCGGACGCGCACGCGAAGCTCGGCCAGAACATCAAGTACGACGCGCATGTGCTCGCCAACCACGGCATCCGCCTCGCCGGCATCGCGCACGACACGCTGCTCGAGTCCTACGTGATCGAGAGCGACAAGCCGCACGACATGGATTCGCTCGCGAAGCGGCACCTGGGCATCACGACGATCCCGTATTCGGACGTGTGCGGCAAGGGGGCGAAGCAGATCGGCTTCGACCAGGTGCAACTCGAACGCGCGACCGAATACGCGGCCGAGGACGCCGACGTGACGCTGCGCCTGCATCGCAAGATGTGGTCGGAGCTCGAGGCCGAACCGGCGCTCGCGGCGCTCTATCGCGACATCGAGATGCCAGCGATGCAGGTGCTCTTCGACATGGAGCGCACCGGCGTGCTGATCGACGCCTTCCTGCTCGCGCAGCAGAGCGAGGAGCTGGGGCGCCGGATGATGGACCTGGAACGCGAGGCGCACAATCTCGCCGGTCAACCGTTCAACCTCGCGTCGCCGAAGCAGCTGGGCGAGATCCTATTCGGCAAGCTCGGCCTGCCGGTCGTCAAGAAGACCGCCACCGGCCAGCCTTCGACCGACGAGGAAGTGCTGCAGCAGCTCGCGGAAGACTTCCCGCTGCCGAAGCTGCTGCTCGACCACCGCGGCTTCGCGAAGCTGAAGAGCACCTACGCGGACAAGCTGCCGCGCATGGTCAATCCGAAGACCGGACGCGTGCATACGAGCTTCTCGCAGGCGGTTGCGGTCACCGGGCGGCTCGCGAGCTCTGAGCCGAATCTGCAGAACATCCCGATTCGCACCGCCGAAGGGCGTCGCATCCGCGCCGCCTTCATCGCGCCGCGCGACCACGTGATCGTGTCGGCGGACTATTCGCAGATCGAGCTGCGCATCATGGCGCACCTGTCGGGCGACGCGCGTCTGCTGGAGGCCTTCGCGCAGGGCGAGGACGTGCACCGCGCGACCGCCTCCGAAGTGTTCGGCGTCGCGCCGGCGGAAGTCACGAGCGAGCAGCGTCGCTATTCGAAGGTGATCAACTTCGGCCTCATCTACGGCATGAGCGCGCACGGCCTCGCGAAGAATTTGGGCATCGACCGTTCGGCGGCGCAGGGCTGGATCGACCGCTATTTCGCGCGCTATCCGGGTGTCGCCGACTACATGGAGCGCATCAAGGGCGAGGCGAAGGCGAAGGGCTACGTCGAGACGGTGTTCGGGCGGCGGCTCTATCTGCCGGACATCCGCGCGCAGCAGGTGGGGCGTCGCCAGGGAGCCGAGCGCGCGGCGATCAACGCGCCGATGCAGGGCACGGCAGCGGACCTGATCAAGAAGGCGATGATCGCGGTGCATGGCTGGCTCGGCTCGTCGGGGCTCAAGTCGCGGCTGATCCTGCAGGTCCACGACGAACTGGTGCTGGAAGTGCCGCGCGACGAACTCGATCTGATGCGGCAGGAGCTCCCGGTACACATGGGCGGTGTGGCGGATCTCGCGGTGCCGCTACTCGTCGAGGTCGGGGCGGGGGACAACTGGGATGAGGCGCACTGAGGATCGGCATTGACGCGGCGATCGGCGGGTCAATATCACCGCCTGAGACTTTCCCTTGGCGTTCACCGTTCTCGGCCTTTCCGGTAGCCGGACCTGCGATCCGGCGGCGGCCTTGTATGTCGACGGCCGGCTCGTCGCGGCAGCGGAGGAGGAGCGTTTCCTGCGCGAGCGCCATGCGCGTGGGCGAATGCCGCGCGAGGCGGCGCGTTTCTGCCTCGCGTCGGCAGGAATCGCGCCGGACGAGGTCGATGTCGTCGCGGTCGCGTTGGCGTCTCATGGCGAGTCGGTCGAGGATCGGGCGCGGGTCGAGGCGTTTCTCGGCGACCTGGGCTTCGATGTTGCGCGCACGCCGATCGAATCCGTCAGCTATCTCGATTCGCACGCCGCGAGTGCCTATCACTGCTCGGGCTTCACCGAACGCACGGCGATCCTGGGTCTGACGGAGTCCGGCAGTTTCGTCGGATACGGCGAAGGCGGACGCATCCATCGCCTTCGCGAATCCCCCTATCCGCATTCGCTGTGGGCGCTGTACGGCGCCCTGACTGAGTATCTCGGCTTCGAGATGGGCGACGGCGAGTACAAACTGATGGGGATGGCGCCCTACGGCGATCCGCGCCGCTGCGACCTGTCGCGGCTGGCGCGCTTCGAGGGCGGCGAGTTGGTCGTCGACACCTCGTATGTGAATGTCGCCGATAGCGAGCGCTATGTGGAAGACGGGCGAAGTTACCCGTTTTCGCGCCGGCTCGTCGACTGGCTCGGACCGCCGCGGCGCGGCGATGCGGCCGACGAGCCCTACGTGCATTACGCGGCGGCCACGCAAGCGCTTTTCGAGGTGCTCGTGCTGCGGATGATCGACCACGACCTCGGCGACATCCTGCGTGAGACGGGGCGGATCGCGTTCGCGGGGGCGGGGGCGCTCAACGTCAAACTGAACCAGCGCGTCGTCGCGCGGGGGGACGTCCGAGAGCTTTTCGTGCAACCGGCGGCGGGCGATGCCGGGGCGGCGCTCGGGGCTGCGGCGGCGGTGTCGGCAAAGCGCGCCGTCGCGGTCGAACGCATGGAGCATGTCTATCTCGGGCCGCGCCATACGAACGGGGATGTGATCGCGGCGTGCATCGCTCACCCGGCGCGGCCACGATGGCAGATGCTCGACGACGTTCCTGGTCGCGTCGCGCGGCTGCTCGCCGACGGGCATCCGGTGGCGTGGTTCCAGGGGCGCATGGAGTTCGGGCCGCGGGCGCTGGGGGCGCGCTCGATCCTCGGTTGTCCGAGCGTTGCCGGGGTGGCTGACCGCATCAACGAGCAGATCAAGTTCCGCGAACGCTGGCGGCCCTTCGGGCCGGCGATGCTGGATCGCGTCGCGCCGCAGATGCTCGCGGGCGTGCATCTGGCGCCCTTCATGACGCTGACCTTCGACGTCGCCGATTCGTGGAAGTCGCGCGTGCCGGAAGTCGTGCACGAGGACGGCACGGCGCGCGCGCAGGTCGTGCGGCGCGAGCTGCATCCGCGGTACTACGCGCTGATCGAAGAGCTCGAAAAGCTCACCGGCAACGGCGTCGTGCTGAATACGTCGCTCAACCGCCGGGGCGAGCCGATCGTGTGTTCGCCGCAGGATGCGCTCGACATGTTCTTCGGCTGCGACCTGCGCTACCTCGTGATGGAGGATGTGCTGGTCGAGAAGGGCTGAGACTTCAGGCGGAGAGCGCGAACTCCGCGCGCCGGATCGGCGGGTGCTTCGGCGTGTTCTTGAGGTGCATCTTCCACAGCACGCCGACCAGCGTGTCGCCGTAGGACACGGCCTTGCGCGGCAGGGTCAGCGGGTCGTCGGCCGAGGTCGCCGGCGCGCGCAGGCAGGTCGTCGCGCAGGTGTAGCCCGCTTCGGCGACGGCTTCGACGGCGCGGATGTCGTGGCTGCCGTAGGGGTAGCAGAAGTGCGGCACGGATTCGCCCAGCAGGTCTTCGAGCATCGATTTGCAGTCCGTGACTTCGCGCCGGATGGTCGCGGTGTCCTGCTCGGCGAGCTTCACGTGATTCACCGAATGGCCGCCGAAGTCGCAGCCTTCACGGCGCAGCTGGCGGATGCGCTCGGCGTTCATCAAGGGCGGGGTGTCGCGGCCGTCGCGTGCGAACCATTCCGACGGCTTGCCGATCAGCCCGGTGATCAGATAGACCATCGCCGGAAACTTGTAGCGCTGCAGGATCGGCCACGCGTGTTCGTAGAAGTTCTCGTAGCCGTCGTCGAAGGTGAGCGCTACGGCACGTTCGGGGATCGCCATCTCGCCCTTCACGCAGGCCAGCACCTCGTCCATCGACAGCACCCGGTAGCCGAAGCGGTGCAGCCAGGCCATCTGCGCGGCGAAGCGGTCGACGCGGCAATAGGTCGAGCGGTGGGCCTTCATCGGCGCGAAGTCGCCGATCTGGTGGTACATCAGGATGTTGATGCCGTGGCTCATGGCGGTGACGGGCGGTGGTCAGGTTCGCATTCTCGCACGGAGCGGCGTGCGTCCGTTTCAGCGACCGACGAGCCGCGTGTAGAGTTCCTGGTAGCGCGCGAGGATCGCCGCCTCGCCGAAGTCGTCGGTGACGCGGCGCACGCCCTGCGCGACGAAGGCGGTTCGCACGGCGGCGTCGCTGAGCAGGCTCTCGATGCCGGCGGCGAGTGCTTCCGGGTCGTCGCAGGGGACGATCCAGCTGTCCTCGCCGTGACGGGCGATCTCGCGCGCGCCGCGAAAGGCGGTGGCGACGAGCGGCTTGCGGTAGGCCCAGGCTTCGAGCACCACGTTGCCGAGCGTCTCCTCGTCGCGCGACGGGAAGACGACCGCGTCCGCGAGGTGGAACCACTGGGCCGGCTCGTGCTGCCAGCCGGCCCAGACGATGCGGTCCATGATGCCGAGTTCGCGCGCCTGCGTTTCGAGGGCCTCGCGCAGCGGGCCGTCGCCCATCAGGATCAGGCGCGGGCGGCGGTCGGCGATCTCCGCGGGGAGACGCGCGAAGGCCGCGAGCAGCGTTGCGTGGCCCTTGACCTTCACGAAGCGCCCCGGATGCAGCAGCAGCCAGTCGTCGTCGCGTGCGCCAATCTGCGTGCGCAATGCCGCGACCTTTTCGGCGTCGACGGGAATGGGCGCGTCCGCAAAATTCGTGATGTGATGGACGCGCTCTGCGGGCAGGCCGTGCTGGATCATCCAGTCGCACAGGCCCTTGGTGTTGCCGATCCAGGCGTGGGCGTGGCGGAAGGGGTGCAGCGCGTAGTAGCCGCCGAGGCGCGCGACGTGGATCTGGCCGCGGCCGGGCTTGAGGTGGGTCAGGCGCGAGGCGCGGCCCATGTAGGTCTGCACGATCGGCATGCGGCTCGCGCGCGCGTAGGCGCTGACCTGCCAGCGCGAGAGCGGGTCCCAGACGGTGCGCATCGGCAACTCGTGCGTCGGGATGCCGGCGAGGTGGTGCGTGGCGAGGTCGCCGCCGCTACGCACGAGCGCCTGCACCGGCAAGCCGGCGCGCTGCATGGCGCGCAGGAAGCGCACGAACCAGCGTTCGGCGCCGCCCATTTCGCGGCTGCCGATGATGTGGAGCGACGGAATCGTCATGGGGTTCGGTTCCCGAGAACTTGCTGGTAGACGGCGAGGTTGCCCTCAACCATCGCGTCGATGGAAAACTCCGCGAGAATGCGGGCGCGGCCGGCTTCGCCGAGCCGGCGCCGCAGTGCGGGATCGGCGAGCAATTGCCGCAGCGCGCCGCCGAGCGCGGCGACGTCCCCGGGCGGGATCAGCAGGCCGGTGACGCCGTCGGCGACCGCTTCGGGCAGTCCGCCCGCGCGGCTCGTGACAATCGGCACGCCAGCGGCGGACGCCTGCAGCAGCGCGATCCCCAGTCCTTCCATGTCGGCCGGGTGGGCGAGGATGTCGGCACCGCCGAGCCAGCGCGGCAGGTCGTTGCGGAAGCCTGCGAGGCGCACGCGATCGGCGAGGCCGCGGGAGGCGATCTCGGCGCGCAACTCGGCTTCGAGCGGCCCCTTGCCGAAGAGCACGGCGTGCAGCGTCGGAAACTCGGCGAGCAGCGGCGGCAATGCTTCGAGCAGATAGCGGTGACCCTTGCGCGGGATTAGCTGCGCCGCCATCGCGATCGTCAGCGTGTCCGCCGGCAGGTCGAATTCGCGGCAGAAGGCGGCGCGGTCGACCGGGGCTAGCCAGGGCGTTGCGTCGAGCGCGCTGCGCACGCAGGTGACCTTCTCGGGCGCGAGTCCTTCGGCGAGGAGCACCTCGCGGATACCTTCCGAGATCGTGATCACATGATCGTAGAGCCGGTACTTGAGCGCGACGAGCCAGCGCGGCTCGGGGTTGTCGACGCGGCGCGACAGCACGCAGGGTACGCCGGTCATCCGTGCCGCAATGCCGCCCCACAGGTCCGCGCCCCGGCGGCTGTGCAGATGCACGACGTCGGGCTTATGCGCGCGGATCTGCGCGGCGAGGCGGCCTGCGAGGCCGAGGTCGGCGTCGCCGCCCATCGCCATTGGCACGACGGTCGCGAAGGGTGCGGCAGCCGTCGCGATGTCGCTGCCGGCCGGGCAGGCGAGGACGTTGTCGACGCCGCGCGCGCGCAAGCCTTCGAGGATGAACACGACTTGGCGCGCGCCGCCATAGAAGTGCTTGCCGGCCTCGACGTGCAAGACCTTCACGCGCCGGCTCCGGCGGCGATTGCGAGACGCGCTTCGGCGAGCGCGCGATCGGCGCTGATGTCGCGCAGGCAGGTGAAGGCGCCGTTGCAGGTCGGGCTGCGCTTGCAGGGCGAGCAGGACAGGCCCAGCCAGATCACGCGAGCGTTACGGCGCCCGGTGTCGAGGTAGGGCCGCGTCGAGCCGAAGATCGACACCGTCGGCCGCGCGAAGGCGATGCCCATGTGCGTGAGGCCGGTGTCGACGCCGATCACGAGGCCGGCGTGTTTGACGATCGCGGTCGCCTCGGGGAGCTTGGTCGCACCCGCGAGGTTGAGGATGCCGGTGCCGGGCGCGGCGATGCGGGCGGCGGCGTCGCGGTCGCCGGGGCCGCCGAGGATCACCGGCGTGAGTCCCAGCTCAGTCGCGACCTTTGGCCCCAGCGCCTGCCATGCGTCCTCGAACCAGTGCTTCTGCGGGCGCGTGGTGAAGGGCGCGAAGACCGCGTAGCGGCCGGGCTGGAGGCCGTGCTCCGCGAGCAGCGCGAGCGCGCGTTCTTCGGCCGCGGGATTGACGTGCAGGAAGGGCACGAAGTCGCCCGCCGGCAGGCCGAGCTCTTCGGCGAGGAAGCGGTACTCCGAGCTGATGCGCTCGATGATGCCGCCCTTCGGCACCACTTCCGTCATCAGGAAACGGCTGCCTTCGCGCGAGCCGAGCCCGATGCGGCGCTTCGCGCCCGACAGCCAGGTCGCGATGCCGCTCTTCAGCAGGCCCTGCATGTCGAGTGCGAGATCGAAGCGCTCGGCGTGCATCCTGCGACGGAACTCGCGCACCGAGCGCCACAGTTCCATGAAGCGCCGCTCGCGCCACAGCTTCGCCCATTCGGCCTTGGGCCAGGGCAGCACGGCATCGACGTCCGGATCGTCGGCGACCAGCGCGCCGAGGCCGGGTTCGGTGAGCCAGGCGATGTGCGCGTCGGGATAAGCCTTGCGCAGCACCGAGGGGAAGGGCGAGGCGAACACGATGTCGCCGATTGCCGAGGTACGGACGATCAGAATGCGCAAGGGGCGTTGTTCGGTTCGGGTCATTGCGGTCGAAGAGGGGGCTGCTCGCCCTGCTCTGGTGCACCGGCCTGGCTCAGCAGGCGCAGCGAGAGCAGCGACAGGATCGTGAAGAATTGCATGTCGGGGTGCGACAGGCGGTAGTCGAAGAAGGCCCAGATCGCGGTGTAGCCGATTGTCGCCAGGACGACAGGGACGACGGCGCGCACGCGGGCATTTTGCCTGGCGCTGCGCAAGAGGTCCCGCAGCAGCGCGGCGAGCAGCAATGCCCACAGTGCCGTGCCGACCAGCCCTTGGCTCCAAAGCGTCTGGAGATAGGTGTTATGGACGTGGTCGAAGCCCTTTTGCCCGGGGAAGGCGGTGTGCACGTCCAGATCGCGTTCCATGACGCGTTCCAGGTTGCCGAACCCATGGCCGATCCACGGTGCGCGCCGGATGCCTTCGAGCGCATATTGCCACATGCGCAGGCGTGCGGTGATCGACGAGGCGGGGGCGTTCTGCAGCCCGCTTTCCTCGACTGTCTGCACGACGTCCTGTTCGGCGCTCAAGCGCTCTTCGAGTATGTTGTGGTTGAGTCCGATCACGGCTGCGCCGATCGCCAGCGCCAGCATGAGTGCCGGAAGGCTGCGCCGGAGCAGGCGGTGATCGCCGATGCGCAGCATCGAGCTGATCCAGTACGCCGCGGTAAGCGCAGCCACTGCGGCGAGGCCGAGAAAGGTGCTGCGGTTCTGCGCAGTCGCCAGGACTTCGAGATAGGCGAGGATCGCCGCGACGGCGCCGATGCGCAGCTGCCAACGCCATTTCGGGGCGTTCCACCAATAACGCCACAGGCCGACCAGCATGATCACGAAGCAACCTGCGTAGAGACCGATGCCAAGCGGCCGGTTCAGGTGGAACCCGAGCCGTTCGCCGGACCACAGCACGCTGATGCCGCGCGAGAAGAGAAATTCGGCAATGCCGAGGGTGCAGCCGGCGAGGGCGCAAAGCCACAGGATCGCCGTGCGGCGGACGGGATCGGTGCCCGGCAGCGTCGCGAGTGGCGCGAACGCGAGCACCAGCATCCAGTCGTTGAAGACGGTGACGCGTTCGAAGAGCGCGGGATCGCCGAGACCCAGCGTCTGCAGCAGCCCGCGTAGCGCGAGCCAGACGGCGAGCGCGAGGGCGATGCGCTCGACGGTGTCCCAGCGGCGTTCTCGCACGCTCGCGCCGTCGGCGAAGGCCTGGAACAGCGCGAAGCCGACGGCGACATAGGCGGGCGCGGTCTTCCACACGGCGCTGAACGCGAAGAAATACAGGCCCGGGACCCCGAGCCGCGCCGCCGCGCCCCTGATCGTGGCCACCAGCTTCACGCGGCGCGCAATCCGGTCAGCGCCAGAAGCCGCTGCGCGCGCGTGTCCCAGCCATAGTCGCGTGCGGTGGCCCGGCCGGCCTCGGCAAGTGCGAGCGCAGCTTCGGGGTTTGCTCGGACCTGGGCCATTGCGGCGATCCATGCGGCCGGGTCGTCCGGATCGACGAGCAGTCCGTTTTCGCCGTGGCGCACGACCTCACGGATCGGCGGCAGGTCGGACGCGACGACGAGGCGTCCGGCTGCCATCGCCTCGAAGAGCTTGATCGGGCTGATCGTCGCCGCGTGCTGCAGGTGCGCCTGGTAGGGCATCAGCGCCACGGCAGCGCGGGCTAGGCAGGCGGGGACCTGGGCGTGCGGCACCGTGCCTTCGATCTTGAGGTTTTCGCTGCGGACGGTCGGCTCGTCGTCACGCGGCCCGACGAGCGTGACGGGATGGCCTGCGGCGGCGACCGCTTCGAGCAGATCGAGACCGCGGTCGCGGCTGATGCGCCCGACGTAGATCGCGCGCGCGGCACGGAAATCCTCGATGCCCGGTATCGGGATCGTGCTGAACGCGCCGAGATCGACCCCGCTCGGCAGTACGCCAAGGCGCTCGGCCGCAAAGCCGAGATCGACGAGTGCGGCGCGCCCGGCCTCGCTGATCGCGATCAGTCCGCGCAACACGCCGGACTGCGCCGCCTTCAGGAGCGCAGGCGCAAGTCCCTTGCCGACCAGCGTCTCGGTGTCGTGCACTTCGAGGAAGTGCGGGATCCCGTTGCGCGCAAGCAGCTGCGAGAGTTCCGGCACGCGTGTGTAGACGACCTTCGCCCCCAGCAGCTCCTTGCGATGCAGCAGCACGAAAGGCCAGCCGGCCCAGCGACGGTTGAGGCTGGCGCGGCAGCGCAGGTCGATCGGATGGCGGATGCCCATGCCGGCGAGAAAACCTGGCAGATCGAAGCTCCCCGGCACGCTCGGCAGGTACAGGCGCGTTCCCACTCCGGCCGCGGAGAGCGCCTCGACGGTGTGCAGCGTTTGGATCAGGTTTGCGCGCGGGCGTTGCGGCCGGCCTCTGGCCAGGTAGATCAGATCGGGGGGCATCGCCAACTGAGGGGCAAGATAAACAGATTATAATACCCGACAAATCAGGGGGTGTTCGCAGTGCTGCCGCCCCGCGGAAGCTAAAGGAGCGTGTGCATTGAGTCGCAGGAAAGTGGTATTCGTGATGGGCAACGGCCATAGCGGGTCGACCCTGCTCGAATTGATCCTCGGCGGCCACCCGAAGGTTCGCGCGCTGGGAGAGCTGAACAACCTGCACAAGGCGGTCGATGCCGACGAACCGGGCGAGCCGCGGCTTTGCCATGTCTGCGAAGGCTATTGCGAATTCTGGAACGGTCAGGTCGATCGCGCGATCATCGCGCGTCACGTCTCGCAGCGCGGCCTGCTCGCGCCGCTCAAGCGCGGGATCAGTCTGTTGCGAAACGACCTCTATCGCCACCTCTTCACGAAGAGCGGCGCCGAAATCCTGGTCGACGGCAGCAAGAGCGTCAGCTGGATCTCGCGCCAGGTACGCCCGCGCCTGAACTGGGGAGACGTCAGCCCCTTCCTCCTCTACATCGTCCGTGACGGCCGCGCCGTCGTGAATTCGCGCCTGCGCAAGTACCCGGATCGCACCGTGGAGCAGGAGGCGCGCCACTGGAAGCGCATCACCGAGCGCCTGCACGCCTACTACGACAAGTTCCCGGCCGACCGCCGCTACCGGGTCTCCTACGAGGATCTTGCGACCAAGCCCGAAGAAGTCATTCGCGGCGTGTGCCAGGCGCTGCAGATCGACTTCCGTCCGTCGATGCTGCGCTACTGGGAACACGACCACCACACGACTTTCGGCAACACCGGCACCCGCTCGCTGATCGCGCGTTACCGCACGCAATTCGGCGTCGCGGACGCGCCGGCTGCAGCGGAATCGGTCGAGATCACCCGCGCGCGCCACGGCGAGCATTACGACCAGGTCGGGCTCGCGATTCGCCTCGACGAGCGCTGGAAGCGGGAGTTGAGCGAAGAGCAGCTCGCGGCGTTCGATTCGATCGGCGGCGAACTCAATCGCCAGCAACTGGCTTTCTTCGGCCGCTCGTAACGATGCGCCTGGCCCTGTTCATGCCGTCCTTCGGTGATGGCGGCGTCGAGCGGATGCTCGTCAACCTCGCGGGCGGGCTCGTCGAACGCGGCGTGCAAGTCGATTTCCTCACGCGCAGCCGCAAGGTCCCCTATCTCGACCGTCTCGATGCGCGCGTGCGCCTGATCGAGACCGGGAAGTCGGGCCGGCTGTCGGTGCAGCCCGCGATGTGCCGCTACCTGCGCGAGGCGCGGCCGGACTTCGTGCTATGTGGCAAGGACCGTGCGGCGCAGGCGGCGCTGCTCGCGCGTCGGCTGTCGGGTGTGCCCTTCGAACTCGTGATGCGTCCGGGCACGACGGTGTCGGAGCGCGTTGCGCGTCGCGGCTTCATCAAGCGTTGGCGCGCGTTTCGCCTGATCCGCAGCACCTACGGGTCGGCGGCGGCGGTCGTCGGCAATTCGGAAGGCGTGGTGCGCGACGTGCAGATGATCGCGGAGCTGCCCGACGCGCGCATGCACCTGATCCGCAATCCGGTCGTCACGCCTGACCTTGCCGCGCAGGCGGCGGAGCCGGTCGAGCACCCGTGGTTCGCGCTCGGCGAGCCGCCGGTGATCGTCGGAGTCGGCGGGCTGCGGACGCAGAAGGGCTTTGACACGCTGTTGCGCGCCTTCGCGCAGGTCCGTGCGCAGCGGGCTTGCCGCCTGCTGATCCTTGGCGAGGGGCGGCTGCGTGAGGAACTCCAGGACCTCGCGCGCGAGCTTGACGTCGCCGAGGACTTCGCGCTGCCCGGCTTCGACCAGAATCCCTACCGTTTTGTGGCCCGCGCCGGCCTCTTCGTGCTCGCGTCGCGCTGGGAAGGTTCGCCGAATGCGCTGACCGAAGCGCTGGGCTTGGGAGCGCCGGTCGTCGCGACCGACTGTCCGTCGGGCCCGCGCGAGATCCTTGCCGGCGGCACGGTCGCGCCCCTGGTGCCGGTCGACGATGTCGCCGCACTCGCTGCCGCAATGAATCAGGTGCTTGACAACCCGGGTGATGCCCAGAAACGGCGCGCTGCGGTCGCCGAATATACGGTGGAAACCTGCGCGGCGCGCTATCACGCGCTGTTCGAAAAGATCCTGTGGGAGCGGCGATGAGCGTCGATCTCGCCGTGTTCGCCGCAACCTCTGGCCACAGCGGCGTCGACCGCGTGCTGCGCAATCTCGTGCCGGCGATCGCGCGGCTGGGGCTGCAAGTGGATGTCCTCGGCGTCGAGGGCCACGGGCCGAAGTTCGAGATGCCGCCGCAGGGCGTGCACCTCGTGCCACTCGGCGCGCGTCACGTGAACTCCGCGCTGCCGGCGCTGGTGCGCTATTTGCGCCGCGAACGGCCCTCGGCGATGCTCTCCGACAAGGACCGCGTCAATCGCGCGGCGATCTTCGCGCGCTGGGCGGCGCATGTGCCGACGCGCGTCGGCGTGCGCCTGGGCACGACGGTGTCGGTGAATCTCGCGAGCCGCGGCGCGTGGGAGCGTGCGGTGCAGACCGCGTCGATGCGCTGGATCTATCCCGCGGCCGATGCCGTCCTCGTGCCCTCGGCCGGTGCGGCGGACGACTTGGCGGAGCACGCCAAGCTGCCGCGCGAATCGATCAGCGTCGTGCCGAGCCCGATCATCACGGCCCGCCTGCACACGCTCGCCGACGAGGCGCCGGAGCATCGCTGGCTGATCGACGGCGGCGCGCCGGTGATCCTTGGCGTCGGGGAGCTCTCCGAGCGCAAGGATTTCGCCTGCCTCGTGCGCGCCTTCGCACGCGTGCGCGCGACGCGTCCGTGTCGTCTGCTGATCTACGGCGAGGGACGGAGGCGCAGCGAGCTCGAGCAACTCGCGGCTGAACTCGGCGTTGCCGCCGACGTCGCGCTGCCCGGTTTCATCGGCAATCCCTATCCGGCGATGGCGCGCGCCGCGGTGTTCGCGCTCGCTTCGCGCTGGGAAGGCATGCCCGTCGTGCTGATCGAGGCGTTGGCGCTCGGGACGCCCAGCGTCGCCTGCGACTGCCCGAGCGGCCCGCGCGAAGTGCTCGATGGCGGCCGGGTCGGACCGCTGGTGCCGGTTGGCGACGACGCTGCGCTTGCCGCCGCGCTCGCGACCCAACTCGACCACCCGACACCGCGTGCCGACTCCAAGGCCGCTGTCGCCGGCTACACGGACGAGGGCAGCGCGCGTGCCTACCTTGCCGCGCTCGGCTTCCGGGAGTTCGCATGAGCCGGGTCGCGGTCCTGATCTCCTTCTCCGGCGAAGGCGGCGTCGAGCGCATGGTGCTGAACCTCGTTGAAGGCTTTGCCGCACGCGGCATTGCCGTCGACCTGCTCGCGATCCGCGCCGACAGCGCCCACCTCGGCACGCTGCCGCCGGGCGTCCAGCTGATCGACCTCGGCGTGCGCCATAGCGCGCTCGCGATCGGCCCGCTCGCGCGCTATCTGCGCCGGGTCCGTCCCGCAGCGCTCCTCGCGGCGAAGGATCGTGCGATCCGTGCGGCCGTCGCGGCGCGTGCCATTGCCGGCGTGCCCTGCCGTATCGTCGGCCGTCTCGGCACGAACCTGTCGGCGGCGCTCGAAGGGCGCAGCGGTCTCGCGCGCTGGTTGCGCGTGGCGCCGATGCGGCTCTTCTACCCGCACGTCGACCACGTCGTCTGCGTGTCCGACGGCGTGCGCGAGGACGCCGCACGCCTCACCGGTCTCAACGGCGAGCGCCTGTCTGTCGTGCGCAATCCGGTCGTCACGCCGCGGCTCGCAGCGCTTGCGCAGGAGGTGCCCGAGCATCCTTGGATCGCCGACCGCAGCGTGCCCCTGGTCCTCGGTGCCGGGCGGCTGACGGAGCAAAAGGATTTTCCGACGCTGATCCGCGCCTTTGCGAAGCTGCGGGCGAATCGCCCGGCGCGCCTCGTGATCCTCGGCGACGGCCGCGGTCGCAAGCGCCTCGAGCAGCTCGCCACCGAACTCGGCGTCGCCGACGACGTCGCGATGCCCGGCTTCACGCCGAACCCCTACGCATGGATGACGAAGGCGCGCCTTTTCGTGCTGAGTTCCGCGTGGGAAGGTTCGCCCAATGTGCTGACCGAAGCGCTGGCGTTGGGCGTGCCGAGCGTCTCCACCGATTGCCCGAGCGGGCCGCGCGAAGTTCTCGCCGGCGGACGCTGGGGGCCGCTGGTGCCGGTCGGCGACGCGGACGGCCTCGCCGCCGCAATGGCCGCGACGCTCGACGCCCCCCAGCCGCCGGAGGTGCTGCGTGCCGCGGTCTCCGCCTATACGCGCGACGCGGCCGCCGGCGCTTACCTCGAGCGCCTCGGCGTCACCCCGAACAATGAATTGCCCTTGAAAGGCTAAAGATGCTGCTGTCCCTGAAATACAACTTCCTCTTCGTGCACACCGCCAAGACCGGCGGCACCTCGGTGCGCGACGCGCTCAGCCCGCTGCGTTTCCGTGATCCCTGGTATCCGGTGCAGTTCCTGTGCTCGCGCCTGTCGGCGTTGTCCGGGCACCGGCTCGGGATCAAGTTTCCGCGTCACTCGAAGATCGTCGCCGCGCAGGAGATGCTGCCGCAGGAACTCTTCGAGAAGCTCTTCAAGTTCGTCTTCGTGCGCAACCCGTGGGACCTGCAGGTCAGCTCCTTCCACCACATTCGGCGCGAACGTCCGCACCTGATGAGCCATGTCGAGACCTTCGAGGAGTTCATCCGCTGGAAGCTCGATCCGGAGCGGCCCTACCAGTACCACGTCGACACCAGCATCGACCTGCAGTCGGACTACGTGATCGACCTGCACGGCAAGGTGCTGGTGGATTTCATCGGCCGCTACGAGAGTCTTCACGACGACTTCGAGGAAGCCTGCAAGCGCATCGGCGTCAAGGCGCCTGAGCTGCCGCACAAGCGCCAGGCGAAGGACCGCGGCAAGGACTACCGCAGCTACTACACGGACGAACTCGCCGAGCTGGTCGCCGAGCGCTTCGCGCCCGACATCCAGCTCTTCGGCTACACCTTCGACCCGCAGTAAGCGCCGCAGGCCGCCCGCTCAGGAGCGCTGGGGGGCGGCTTCCTGCGGCAGCGACTCGGCCTCCGGCGCGATGCCTTCGCCGCTCGCGAGGAGCCGCGCGTAGGCGCCGCCCGCGACCGACAGTTCGGCGTGGCTGCCCTGTTCGACGATGCGGCCGTGCTCCATCACGACGATCAGGTCCGCGTCGCGGATCGTCGATAGCCGGTGTGCGACGACCAGCACGGTGCGGTTCTGGCGCAGCTCGGCGAGCGCTTCCTTCACCGCCCGCTCCGACTCGTTGTCGAGCGCCGAGGTCGCCTCATCGAGCAGCAGGATCGGCGCGTCCTTCAGGAAGGCACGCGCGATCGCGATGCGCTGGCGCTGTCCGCCCGAGAGCTGGCTGCCGTTCGCGCCGACGCGCGTGGCGAGGCCCTGCGGCAGCTTCTCGATGAATTCCATCGCGTGCGCATGGCGTGCCGCGCGGACCACGTCCGCTTCGGCGACGTCCGGCCGGCCGTAGGCGATGTTCGCGGCGACCGTGTCGTCGAAGAGCACGACCTGCTGGCCGACCCACGCGATCTGCGCGCGCAGCCATGCGAGCGGCGCTTCGCCAATCGGCGCGCCGTCGAGCAGGATGCGGCCGGATTCGGGTTCGAAGAAGCGCGCGATGAGCTGGATCGTCGTCGTCTTGCCGCTGCCCGAGGCGCCCACCAGCGCGATCGTCTTGCCGGGCGGGATGTCGAGGGTGAAGTTGCGGATCGCGGGCTCGGTCTGGCCGGGATAGCGGAAACCGACATTCTCGAAGCGCAGCGAGCCCCGCGCCCGCGGGCCATCGGCGCCCTCGGCATCCGGTTCGGGCTCGCGGTCGAGGAGTTCGAAGATGCTCTGCGCGCCGGCGAGCCCCTTCTGGATCACCGTGTTGACGTTGGTGAGGCGCCGGATCGGCTCGAACAGCATCGCCATCGCGGCGACGAAGGCGACGAAGGTGCCGGGCGTCAGGCGGTCCTGCGCCGACAGCGCGGAGGCGACCCAGATCACGAGCGACACCGCGGTCGCCGCGAGCACCTGCACCAGCGGCACGTTGACGGACGAGATGCGCACGGTGCGCATCGTCTCTTTCCGCAGCCGCTCCGAGATGTCGGCGAAGCGGCGATCCTCGTGCTCGTGGGTGCCGAAGAGCTTGATCTCGCGGATGCCGGCGAGGCTTTCGCCGACCGTCCCGGTCATGTTCGCGGCGGTCTCCTGCATCGCGCGGTTGCCGCCGCGCAGCTTGCGGCTCGCGTTGCGGATCGCCCACGCGACGGCCGGCGCGATCGCGAGCAGCAGCAGCGTCAGCTCCCACGCCGTCCACAGCAGGTAGCCCGCGAGCCCGATGATCACCAGCGTGTCGCGCACGACGATGATCCAGGCGTTCGACAGGGCGCTGCCGACCTGCGGGATGTCGTACAGGATGCGCGACATCATGCGGCCCTGCGCCTCGGCCTGGTGCACGGACAGCGGCAGGTGCATCTGGTGGCGATAGACGCGCTGGCGCAGATCCGTGATCGCCTTGTTCGCGACCCACTGGCTGGAGACGCTCGCGGCGTACTCGGCAAGGCCCTTCGCGAGGAAGGCGAGCATCAGGAAGAGGGGCACCTGCCACTGTGCGGAGTGGTCCTTCGCGATCAGGCTCTTGTCGACGAGCGGCTTCAAGAGTGCCGGCATCACCGGCTCGAGCGACGCGGCGGCGATCATCGCGATCACCGACACCGCGACGACCTTGCGGTAGGGCAGGACGCTCGCCAGCAGGCGGCGGTACAGGGCAAAGGCTTGCTTCATTCGCGGTGCAGGACCTTGTCGACGACGAGGCTCGCCCAACCTTCGGCGCGGAATTGCGATTTGAGCTTGCGGTCGTCGTACACCGTCTGGACCCAGTCCATGAACTCGATCGGCTTGAGCGCGTTGTACGCGAGATAGCTCATCAGGAAGAAGTCGAGGACGCCCGTGCGCGCCTGCTTGAAGTGGCCGTAGCGCCAGGACAGTTCTTCGAGCGTATCGGCGACCGCGTGCTTGAGGTGGAAGATGCGGTACAGCGCAGCGCCCAGCCCCGCGCGGTCGGCGCCCGATTTGCAGTGCATCAGCGCCGGATACTCCATCATCTCGAAGAGATCGCGCAGCTCGCGCACGCGCTCGGCGCTCGGCGGGATGCGCGAATGCAGGCGGATGTCGTGCAGCGTGATGCCGAGCTCGCGGCAGACATCGCGTTCCAGTTCGTAGGAGCCGTATTCGCTGCTGCCGCGCAGGTTGACGATGCTGCGGATGCCGTAGCGCTTGTGGTATCTGCGGATCTGCGCCGGGCTCGGCTGGCTGCAGCGGTACATGCCGCCGCCGAGGTCGTGGAAGTTGTTGTAGGCGGCACGGAAAAAACCGTGGTCGACGATGTGCATGTTGAGCCATGCACGCAGCCGTGCCTGCGGGGTCGGAAACGTAGGGGTCATCGAATGAAGCAGTCTGTTCACGCGCGTTGCGCGAGCCAGTCGAGGTAGCGCGGAACGCCATCCTCCACGGGCATGAAGGGCTTGTCGTAGCCGGCCGCGCGCAGCGCGCCGATGTCGGCTTCGGTGAAGCTCTGGTAGCGGCCCTTGAGGTGGTCCGGGAATGCGATGTAATCGATGCCGCCGCCACCGTGCCAGTTGATCGTCGCTCGGGCGACCGCGTTGAAGGCCTGGGCGCGGCCGGTGCCGACGTTGAAGATGCCGCTCACCTGAGGGTTGTCGAGCAGCCACAGGTTCACCGCCACGACGTCGTCGACGTGGATGAAGTCGCGCAGCTGTTCGCCCGGTCCGTAGCCGTCGCAGCCGTCGAAGAGGCGCAGCCGGCCGCATTCGTTCAGCTGGTTGTTGAAGTGGAAGGCGACGCTCGCCATGCTGCCCTTGTGCTGCTCGCGCGGGCCGTAGACATTGAAGTAGCGCAGGCCCGCGACCTGGCTCTTGAGGCCGGGCAGTTGGGGGCGCAGGTGGCAGTCGAAGAGGAACTTCGAGTACGCGTACATGTTGAGCGGGCGCTCGAACTCGCGCGACTCGCGGAAATTCGGGCCCATGCCGTAGACCGAGGCCGACGAGGCGTACAGGAAGGGCAGCCCGCGCGCGACGCACCAGCCGAGCAGCGTCTTGCTGTACTCGTAGTTCACGCCCATCACGAAGCGGCCGTCCCATTCCGTCGTCGAGGAGCATGCGCCCTCGTGGAAAACTGCCTCGACCGTGCCGAACTCCTCGCCGGCCTGGATTCGGCGCAGGAAATCGTCCTTGTCCATGTAGTCGCGGATGTCGGCGTCCGCGAGGTTCAGGCATTTGTGGCCGTCGCTGAGGTCGTCGACGACGAGGATGTCGGTGATACCGCGGGCGTTGAGGCCCTGCACGATGTTGCTGCCGATGAAGCCGGCGCCGCCGGTCACGATGTACATGGCGTTTCCTCCGTTCAGCTCGCCGCGGCGAGGGCCGCGCGCAGTTCGTCGAGGCTGACCGTCGCGGTGCCGAGCTTGCCGACGACGATGCCGGCGGCGATGTTCGAGAGCGCGGTCGCATCCGGCAGCGACAGGCCGCAGGCGAGGCCCGCGCCGAGCACGGCGACGACGGTATCGCCCGCGCCGGTGACGTCGAACACGTCGCGCGCGCGCGTCGGCAGGTCGAGCGGGGCCTGGCCCTGCTGCAGCAGGGTTACGCCGCGTTCGGAACGCGTGATCAGCAGCGCTTCAAGTCCGAGCGCATCGCGCAGCGCGGCGCCGCGTTCGCGCAGCGTCGCATCGTCGGCACAGTGGCCGACCACGGCTTCGAACTCGGTGAGGTTCGGGGTGATCACCGTCGCGCCGCGGTAACGGGCGAAATCCGTGCCTTTCGGGTCGACGACGACCGGCACCGAGCGGCTGCGGGAGATGGCGATCAGCTCGCCGACCTGCGCGAGCGTGCCTTTGCCGTAGTCCGACAGCACGACCGCGCCGCACGCGTCGATCGCGTCGCCGAACTCGCGTTCGATACCGGCGCTGTCGAGCACTGCGAAGTTATCTTCGAAATCGAGCCGGATCAGTTGCTGGTGACGGCTGATGATGCGCAGCTTGGTGATCGTCGGGTGTTGCGGCGCCTCCAGTAGATGGCAGGCGACCTTCCCGTCAACCAGGCGTTCGCGCAGCAGGCGCGCGGCCTCGTCACGGCCGACGAGGCCGACCAGCGAGGTTGCCGTGCCCAGCGAAGCCGCGTTGAGCGCGACGTTGCCGGCGCCGCCCGCCCGGTATTCGTCGCCTTCGACCTTCACGACCGGCACCGGCGCTTCGGGCGAAATCCGCGTCGTCGAGCCATGCCAATAGCGGTCGAGCATCACGTCGCCGGCGATGAGGATGCGACCGGCGGAAAAGTCGGGCAGGGGAGGCAGCATTGAGTTCCGGAACGCCCAGGGCGCTGAAAAGTCTGCAATTATCCCACGAACCGGGTCATCCCACGCAGCCGGGTGCCGGATCGTTCAGCGATTGAACCACTTGAGGACCACGCCCCAGCTTTCGACGTCGATGCGGGTGACGTGGCCGCAGGCGAAATCGAGTGCGAGCCAGTGTTCGGCGGGCATCTTCAGCAGGTGGCCGGCGATCGCGCGCAGCGGTCCGCCGTGGGCGACGATCACGACCGGATCGGCGGGCGCGGCCGCGACGAGGACGTCCAGCCATTCGAGCACCCGCGCCGCCATGTCCCGCGCCGACTCGCCGCCGGGCGCGCGGAAACCCAGCGGGTCCTGTGCCCAGGCGTCGATCGCGGGGCCGATCTCCGCGAAGGGGCGTAGCTCCCAGTCGCCGAAATGCATTTCCTTGAGGCGTGCGTCCAGCACCGGCTCGCCGAGCGCCTCCGCCAGCAGGCGCGCGCGCGCGAGCGGGCTCGCGTGCAGCACGAAGCGTTCGGGCAGCAGCGGGCGCAGGCGCGCGGCAACTGCCTCCGCGGCTTCGGCGATCCCGACGTCGGACTGCCCGTAGCACACACCGGCGGCCACGTCCGGCCGCGGGTGACGGATCAGATGAAGTTCCATGCCGCGACGATCGCGAGATAGCAGGCGAGTTCGGCTGCCTGTTGCAGCGCGCCGAGGCAGTCGCCGGTGTAGCCGCCAAGGCGCCGCACGAAGAGGCGCGCGGCCCAGACCGTCACGGTGGCGGTCGCAAGGAGTGCCGCAAAGCCTTGCAAGGGTGCGAGCAGCGCGAGCGGCAGCAGGCCGAAGGTGCAGGCGATCGCGAGTTCCACGTGAGTGAGCTGGCGCGCGAGCGGCTTGGATTTTGAGCTCAGGTCTTCGCGGACGTATTCCAGCGTGTGGATCAGGCTCGTCGAGGCGAGCCGGGACAGCGGGTGCGCGGCGAGCAGCGCAGCGGCGGCGATCATGTGCCCACGCGCTGCGAGTTCGGTGAGCGCCGCCGCCTTCGCCAGCAGCATCAGCACGATCCCGATCGTGCCATAGCTGCCGATCCGCGAATCCTTCATGATCGTCAGCACCTGCTCCTTGCTCCAGCCACCCCCCAGCCCGTCGCAGGCATCGGCCCAGCCGTCCTCGTGGAAGGCGCCGGTCGCGCGGATCGTGACCGCCATCGACAGCAGCACCGCGAGCGAAGGCGGCAGGATCTGCGCGAACGCGAGAAAGCTCGCGGCGCCGATCCCGCCGACGACCCAGCCGACGAGCGGGAAGTAGCGCGCCGCGTGGTTGAGCCGTTCGGGCGACCACGGCACCCAGGCGGGGACCGGCAGGCGCGTGAAGAAGCCGAGCGCCGTGAAGAAGAGTTCGAGCTGGTAGCGCATCGCGCCGTGCGCGTCAGGCGGTCTTGTCGCTGACGCCCGCGGAGTCGAAGCTCGCCATCTCGTTGAGGAAGTTCGCAGCGGCCTGCAGTAGCGGGAAGGCGAGCGCCGCGCCGGTGCCTTCGCCGAGGCGCAGGTCGAGCGAGACCAGCGGATCGGCGCCGAAGTGCTTCAACTGGGCGGTGTGGCCCGGCTCCTGCGAGCGGTGCGCGAATACGCAGTAGCCGAGGATCTCGGGGGCGATCGCGTGCGCGACGAGCAGTGCCGACGTGACGATGAAACCGTCGATCAGCAGGACCATGCCCTTTTCGGCCGCGCCGAGCATCGCACCCGCCATCATCGCGATCTCGAAGCCGCCGTATTCGGCGAGCGCCTGCAGCGGGTCGGTCGGGCGGCCGCCGCGGGCGAGCGCCTGGCCGAGGAGTTCGCGCTTGCGGGCGAGCCCGGCGTCGTCGAGGCCGGTGCCGCGGCCGGTGACGGTCGCGAGGTCCGTGCCGGTGAGGCAGTGCGTCAGCAGCGAGGCCGCGGCCGTGTTGCCGATGCCCATCTCGCCGAAGCCGACGACGTTGCAGCCGTTGGCCGCCAGCGCATGCGCGAGTTCGCGGCCGCGGGCGAGCGCGGCGTCGCGTTGCTCGGCGCTCATCGCGGGCTTTTCGAGGTAATTTTCGGTGCCGTTCCCGACCTTCGCGCCGATCAGGCCGGCGCGCTGGCCGAAGTCGTGATTGACGCCAGCGTCGATGACCGTGAGGCCGAGACCCATCTGGCGCGAGAAGACGTTGATCGCGGCGCCGCCGGCGAGGAAGTTCTCGACCATCTGCCAGGTCACGTCTTGCGGGTAGGCCGAGATGCCGGCCCGCGCAGCGCCGTGGTCGCCGGCGAACACCATGATGTGCGGCTGGCGGATCTCCGGCGTCAGCGTCTGCTGCACGAGGCCCAGCTGCAGCGCCAGCGCTTCGAGCCGGCCGAGAGCACCGACCGGCTTGGTCTTGCGGTCGATGCGGTGCTGGAGCTCGGTGGCGAGGGTCTGGTTCGGCGCGGAAATCGTGATCTGCATGGCGGGCTCGTGACGGTGTCCTTGAAGGGCTGCGATGTTAGCACGCCCCTTCGTCCGTTTACCCGCTTGTGGGCCAGGCAGCGACGGAGCCGCGACCGCCGCCCGTTTCGCGCTGATTGAGCCGCTTGCCTTCCTTGCTGCGCCGCATCAGCTTGGCCGCATGCTTGAGAAGCGCCGAGGCATCGGTGCCGCCGTCGGGGTAGATCGCGCTGCCCAGCGAGACCGAGACGTCCAGGATCTCGTCGCCGATGCGGAAGGGCTGCGCGAATTCCTCTGCGAGTGCCGCGACGACGCGCTGCAGGTCTTCCGCGTCGAACACTTCCTCGAGCACGATGACGAATTCGTCGCTGTCGGGCCGCGCCACCGTGTCCTGCTCGCGCACGATGCCGCGCAGGCGCGTCGCGATCATCTTCAGCAGCGCGTCGGTCGTGTCCTGGCCGAAGGTTTCGAAGAGCGCCTGGAAACCATTGACGTCGACCATGATCACGGCGGTGCGGGTGTTGTGGCGCTTCGAGCGGATGATCCCCTGCTCGATGCGGTCGGTGAGCAGCAGTTGGTTCGCGACGCCGGTCAAGGGGTCGAGATGCGACATCTGCTGGAAACGGTGCTCGCTTTCCTGCAGGCGCCTCGTGAGCTGGTCGACTTCCTGGTTGCGCAGGCTGAGGCTCTGCGTGAGCGTGTGCTCGGCCGCAATCAGGGCTTCGATCTGCTGCTGCGCATTCGCGAGGGCCTCGTCCTGGTCGATGGCGAGTTCCCGAACCTGCGCCCCGGCGCGTTCGGACAGCGCAAAGGAAAGCATGAGGATGCCGAGCGCCGAAAAGACCGGCGTTGCGCCTGAGGTCAGCGCGCTGTCGCTGAGGACGTCGATTCGTGTCCCGATCAGCACCATGACGCCAGCGAGCAACGCAGTCCATCCGAGGACGTTCAGGCGCGCCCCCGGCGTGTTCAGCTTGCGGCAGCGCATCGCGGACACGATCGCGAGCACCCCGAAGAGCGGGCCGGCAAAGGCCAGGAAGGTGTTGACGAAGCCGAAGGGCAGGACGAACCCGATCAAGGCGACGGCGGCGAAGATCGCTGCGAACAGGCGCAGCGCATTGTCGAGGCGCGGGGCTTGCACGGGCGTCTGCAGTACCTCGCGCATGAAGAGCGCGCCCCCGATGCCTGCGATGGCGAAGCCGGTCGGAAGGAGCATGTCCGGCCATGAGCCGGACCAGCCGAAGAGCCCCCTGCCTACGCCGCTCCATCCGATTTCGGCGGCGGCGATGCCGAGCGTGAACAACGCGTACTGCAGGTAGCAGCGGTCGCGGCCGGTGACGAAAAGCACCCCGTTGTAGACGGTGACGGCTGCGAGCGCGCCGAGATAAAACATGACGCCGGCGATTCCGCCGGTGAGGAACGAGGCGGCCGACCCCGGTGCCGTGTCTGCGGCGAAGCTCGCGGTCGCTGCAAATGCCAGGATGGCGAGCAAGGAGGACGCTACTGCTTGCCCAGTCCCTTTTAGCGGTTTGTGTAAGCTGTGCCGAGTCTTCCCGCCGCCGAACATTTGCGTCTCTCTGCCAGTCTCTTGTCCATCGGCGATTGTATGGGCTCGCCGGACGCTTGGGGCAAACTAAATGCACTTCGAGTGCCCCTTTTCGGGCGGGAAAGTCGATATTCGACCCGAGCTACCGGAAAGCCCTTACCCGTTTCCCTTTAGCACGAGCGGTAGCCCGGCGGCGACGAAGGTGACGCGCGCGCAGGCGGACGCCAGCGCCTGATTGAGGCGCCCGGCTTCGTCGCGGAAGAGGCGGCCGAGCGGCGTTTCGGGGACGAGGCCGAGGCCGACTTCGTTGGAGACGAGCAGCACCTCTCCTGCCACCTCGGGCAGCAGGTCGAGCAGAGCGGTGCGTTCGGCCTGCAGTTGCTGCAGGCTGCCGGCGTCGGGCGGTTCGGGGAGGTTCTCGGCGCCGGCCATCAGGTTGAGCAGCCACAGCGTGACGCAGTCGACGATCACGCAACGGCCTTCGCGGGCCTCGTCGCGCAGCGTCTCGGCGAGTGCGACGGGGGTTTCGACAGTGCGCCAGTGGCTCGGCCGGTCGTCGCGATGGCGGCGGATGCGGGCGGCCATTTCGGCATCGAGGGCTTCGGCGGTGGCGATCACGGTGACCGGCAGGCCGCTGGCGCGGGCGAGGTTTTCGGCGAGGCGACTCTTGCCGGAGCGGGCGCCGCCGAGGATCAGGTGTGCGGGCATGTCCTTGGAATTGCGAAGGTTTTCCGCGCTGCGGAAAGTGATGGAACAGGGTAAACAGGGTATTATCCGCCCTCGCGCCCCGAATGGGGTGTGCGTGTGTAAGGTGCCCGACGGCGTTAGTGCCTAGGGTTAAACGGGAAACAGGTGCGTGACCGGCTCTCATGCCGGTGCGACAAGGCCTGTGCTGCCCCCGCAACGGTAAGTGGACGCAAGGCGCATCCAACCGCCACTGGACGGACGTCCGGGAAGGCGATGCGACCGGTCCGGCGCTCGCGACGAGCGACGGCCAGCCCACGAGCCCGGATACCGGCCTCGACACGCGATGGCGGAAGTGCCGCGGGGTGGCGGCGACGGGCGTGGTGTTTCGCGGCTCCCGGCGCGTATGCCCGGCGGACGCTTCCTTGTTGAAATGACCGGGGAGCGGGGACGCTGACTCCGGTGCAGGGAGAATCCCCAATGAACATCCGCTTGTCCGCAACCGCCGTCGCGGTGGCTGCTGCCTTTCCGTTTGCCTCCGTCGCGCTCGCGGCCGACGAGGCCGTCGGCGAAACCGTGATCGTGTCCGCGAACCGCATCGACACCCCCGACGTCGCCGCGACCTATGCCTCGGAAGTGCACACCCGCAAGGACATCGAGCGCTCGGGCGCGACTTCGCTTGTCGACTACCTTAATCGCCAGTCGTCCGTGCAGCTGACGCCGAACTTCGGCAACCGCTTCACGCCCAGCATCAACATGCGCGGTTACGGCACCAACGACGGCTTCCAGAACGTCGTGATCTCGATCGACGGACGCCGCCTCAACAACATCGACATGGTGCCGCAGCTGGTCGGTGCGATTCCGCTCGAAGATATCGACCGCATCGAGATCACCAAGGGCAGCGGCTCGGTCGCGTACGGCGACGGCGCGACCGCCGGCTCGATCCAGATCTACACCAAGCCGCGCACCGGCGCGAGCATCGACGTCAATGTCGGCAACCACGAAGCCCTTGGCACGAGCGGCTACGCCGGCTACGTCGGTGAGCGCTTCACGGTTTCTGCGACCGCCGAACACACCGAGCATGGCGGCTTCAGCGACAAGGATCCGTCGGGACACAAGGACGAGTCGACCTCCGACAACTGGCGTGCGAGCCTGACAGGCCGCCCCATCGACCGCCTCAAGCTGACCCTCGACACGGGCGACGCGCGCATCGACCTGCGCTACCCGAATTCGCTGACGCTCGCGCAGTTCCGCGACGATCCGGGAATGAACACGGGCCGCAACTACACGCACCAGTTCTTCCGGGACGGCTATTGGGCGGTCGGCGCCGAATACGATTTCGCGTCCAACTGGCGCCTGACAGCACGTCACAACGACGAAGACAAGCGCTCGGAATTCCTGCAGTTCAGCTTCCGTACCGATTCCCGCTACCTGTCGGACGACATCGCGCTGCAGTACCTCGGCGACGCGCTGGCAGTGACCACCGGCGTGCAGACCTTCGACGGCGAGCGCACCGACGGTTTCAGCGAAACGACGAAGAAGAACGAGGCGGTGTTCGTGCAGGGCCAGTACGAGATGGGCCGGCTGACGCTGTCTGCGGGGGCGCGGCGCGAGCGGGTCGAGTATGAGTACGATCCGTCCTTCGGCTCGCGGCTGAAGGACGACAAGCAGCTGTCGTCGTGGGACCTCGGCGCGAACTACCGCATCGACGACGTCCTGTCGGTGTTCGGCAACTACAACGCGTCCTACCAGGCGCCGGACATCGACCGCTTCTTCGCCTTCGACCCGGTCACCTTCGAGACCATCTTCAACGGCCTGATCAAGCCGGCGAAGGTCCGCACCGTGACGCTCGGATTCAACCATGTGCTGCCGACGAACCGGCTGAAAGTCGGCGTTTTCCATGCCGATCTTAACGACGAGATCTACTTCAACGCGTCGACCTTCACCAACACCAACATCGACAAGTCGCACAAGTACGGCCTCGAAGTGCAGGACACCTGGCGCATCTCGCCGATCCTGACCGGCGTGCTGAACTACTCGTGGACGCGCGCGATCATCGACCGCGAGAACATGGGCGGCGGCGCCTTCGATGGCAAGGAACTGCCGGGCGTGCCGCGCAACAACGTCGTGCTGGGCCTGAATGTCGCGGTCGGCGACCAGGGCAATCTCTACGTCTCGCACACCTGGCGCAGCAAGACCTGGGCGGCGAACGACTTCGACAACAACAACGCCCAGCGTCAGCGCGCCTACCAGTCGACCGACGTCGCCTATCGCCATCGCCTGAACAAGGTCGAGCTGTATGCGGCCGTATCCAACCTGTTCAACTACAAAAACGGCACCTGGGTGCGCGACGACGCGATATATCCGGTCGACTTCGAGCGTACCTGGAAGCTCGGCGCGAAGCTGTCGTTCTGACGCCCGCCCGAGTGGTGACAGAGGGGGCAACAGCGTGACGCGTCCGCCCGTGCTGACCATCCTCGCCACGCTCATCGTCGCGGCGGGGCTGGCTTTCGCCTGGGCGCTGTCGGCCGGCGACCTGCCGATCGGTTTCGGCGAGGTCCTCGGCGCGCTCTTCGGGGCCGCCGACGGCATGGCGGCAGACGTCGTGCGCGAGCTGCGCCTGCCGCGGGCGGTGGCGAGCTTCGTGTGCGGCGGCCTGCTCGCGCTCGCCGGCGCGCTGATGCAGGTGCTGCTCCGTAATCCGCTCGCCGACCCCTACGTGCTGGGCATCTCCGGCGGGGCGGCGGTCGGCGCGCTGCTGGCGATGCTGCTCGGCCTGGCGCCGTGGGTGGTCGACGGCGGCGCCTTCGCCGGGGCGCTGGCGGCGACGCTGCTGGTGTTCGGGCTCGCGCATGGCGACGGCTCATGGACGCAGACGCGGCTGCTGCTCACCGGCGTGATCGTCGCGGCGGGCTGCGGCGCGGCCGTGACGCTGATCCTGTCGCTCGCGACCGACACGCGGCTGCAGTCGATGCTGTTCTGGCTGATGGGCGACGCGAGCGGCGCGAGCCGGCCGTGGCCCGCGCTGCTCGTATTGCTCGTGGGCCTCGCGGTGGTGATGCCTTTCGCCCGCGACCTCAACGTGCTCGCGCGCGGCGAGATCGCGGCGCAGGCGCTGGGCGTGCGCGTGCAGCGCCTGCGCTACCTGCTGTACCTGCTGGCGTCGCTACTCACGGCTGCGGCCGTCACGCTGGTCGGCTCGGTCGGCTTCGTCGGTCTCATCGTGCCGCATCTCGTGCGCTTCGCCTTCGGCAACGACCAGCGACTGCTGCTGCCGGCATCCTTGCTCGCGGGCGGCACGCTGCTCACCCTCGCCGACACCGCCGCACGGACCGTCATCGCGCCTGCGCAGTTGCCGGTCGGCGTGCTGACGGCGCTGATCGGCGTGCCGGTGTTCCTGTTCCTGCTGTCGCGCCATCCCCGTGCATGAGGGTCCGCCAATGAGTGCAGACGCGCCGATCCTCCTCGAAGCGGAGAAACTCGCGCTGCAGATCGATGGGCGCTGGCTATGCTGCGAGTTCAGCCTGCGCCTCGCGGTGGGTGAATGCCTCGTGCTGCTGGGGCCTAACGGCGCGGGCAAGACGACGCTGTTGCATACGCTCGCCGGGCTGCGGCCGCCGACGGTGGGTAGCGTCCGCCTCGATGGCCGTCCCTATGCCGACTGGGACAGCCTCGCCGCCGCGCGTTTCCGCGGACTGCTCGCGCAGCAGCAGCCGGACCATTTCTCGGCAACGGTGCTGCAGACCGCGCTGGTCGGCCGCCACCCGCACCTCGGACGCTGGGGCTGGGAAAGCGCGCATGACATCGAGATCGCGAACGAATCGCTCGCCGCGGTCGGCCTTGCGGAACTCGCCGCGCGCGACATCCTCACCCTCTCCGGCGGCGAACGCCAACGCGTGTCGATCGCGACGCTCCTGACGCAGGCGCCGAAGCTCTTCCTGCTCGACGAACCGACGAACCACCTCGATCTGCATTACCAGATCGCCGTGCTCGACCTCTTCGCGCGCCTCAAGCGTGACGGGCGCGGCGTCGTGATGGTGCTGCACGACATCAACCTCGCCGCCCGCTTCGCCGACCACGTAATCCTGCTCGACGGCCGCGGCGGCGTTGCGGCCGGCGCGAGCGGCGACGTACTGCAGCCCGAGCGCCTCAGCCATGCCTTCGATCATCCGATCCGCTGCATCGAAACCGATGGGCGGACCGTCTTCATTCCGGAATGAACATGGACAACTCAGAAACCGAAAAGGACGCCCGCCACGCGGCGCGCATGCAGCGCAAGAAGGAAGTGGTGGACGGAAAGATCGCCTCGGCGCAGATCGAACGCGGCGTATTGCTGGTCAACACCGGTAACGGCAAGGGCAAGTCGAGCGCTGCTTTCGGCGTGCTCGCGCGCGCCCTCGGCCACGGCATGAAAGTGGGTGTCGTTCAATTCATCAAGGGCCGTTCGGACACCGGCGAGGAAGCCTTCTTCCGCCGTCAGCCGGACGTCACCTGGCACGTGATGGGCGACGGCTTCACCTGGGACACGCAGGACCGCTCGCGTGACGTCGCGAGCGCCGAAGCGGCGTGGGAAAAGGCGAGGGCGATGCTTGGCGATCCTTCGATCGGCCTGGTCGTTCTGGACGAACTCAATATCGCGCTGAAGTATCACTATCTCGCGGTCGAACAAGTCGTCGCCGACTTGCTGGCCCGCCCGCAACATCAGCACGTGATCGTCACCGGCCGGGCCGCTCCGCCGGCCTTGGTCGAGGCCGCCGACACGGTGACCGACATGAGCTTGGTGAAGCACGCCTTCGCCGCCGGTGTCAAAGCCATGCCCGGCGTCGAGTTCTAGCAAGGCGCAGCCCCCTGCGGGGTGGATTTCGAGCCGAGGCGTCCGCTTGCGCCAACGAGGAGCGGAATCCACCCCGCAGGGGGCGGGTTTATAGCGAATAGCGAACAGAATACGGAAGAGCCATGTCCCTCCCCGAAATCCCGAACCCCCGTCCCGGCCCTGCTGCAGGCCACGTCTACCTCGTCGGCGCTGGCCCCGGCGACCCCGAGCTCCTGACGCTGCGCGGTGCGCGCCTGATCGCCGGCGCCGATGCAGTCGTCTACGACAACCTCGTCAGCCCCGCGATCGTCGACATGGCACCGCCCTCCGCCGAACGCCACTACGTCGGCAAGAAAGCCTCCGACCACACCCTGCCGCAGGAAGAGATCAACCTGCTCCTCGTGCGCCTCGCCCAAGCCGGTAAGCGCGTCGTGCGCCTCAAGGGCGGCGACCCCTTCATCTTTGGCCGCGGCGGAGAAGAGATGGAAGTGCTGGTCGAAGCCGGCATCACCGTCGAAGTCGTACCGGGCGTCACGGCAGCGGCCGGCATCGCCGCCTACGCCGGCATTCCGCTGACCCACCGCGACCACGCGCGCTCGGTCGTCTTCACGACCGGTTTCCTCAAGGACGGCGCCCTCGACCTCGACTGGCCGATGCTCGCGCGCCGCGGCCAGACTCTCGTGATCTACATGGGTATATCGCGCCTCAGCGAAATCTGCGAACAACTCGTCGCGCACGGCCTGCCCGCCGAAACCCCGGCCGGGGTCGTCGAGCGCGGCACGACCCAGGCGCAGCGGGTTGCAGTCGGCACGCTCGCGACCCTCGCCGACGTCGTCGCCGAATCCGGTATCCGTCCACCCGCGCTGACCATCGTCGGCGACGTCGTCAGCCTCTATCCGCGCCTCGAATGGTTCTCGCCGCAGCCCGCAGAGGCGCCCCACGCGCCGCATGTCGGCTGCACGGCCGTGCACGGCGGCGAGGAGGCCCAATGAGCCGGCAAGGTGACGTAGCCCGCTGCGCCGCGCTCTTTGTCGCCGCCCCGGCCTCGGGTCAGGGCAAGACCACCGTCACCGCCGCGCTCGCGCGCCTGCACGCCCGCCAGGGGCGCCGCGTGTGCGTCTTCAAGTGCGGCCCGGACTTCCTCGATCCGCAGATCCACGCCGTCGCGAGCGGCGCGCCGGTCTATAACCTCGATCTCGGCATGTGCGGCGAGGCCGACGCGGCGTGGCGCCTTTACGACGCGGCCCGGGACGCCGACCTGATTCTCGTCGAAGGCGTGATGGGCCTCTACGACGGCCAGCCCTCGGGCGCCGACATCGCACGCCGCTTCGGTCTGCCGGTGATGGCGGTCATCGACGCGCGCGCAATGGCGCAGACCTTCGGCGCGATCGCCCATGGTTTGGCGCACTACCAGTCCGGTCTGCCGTTCTCCGGCGTGCTCGCGAACCACGTTGGCAGCGCGCGCCACGCCGACATGCTGCGGGCGGCCCTGCCGGAAGGTATGCGCTGGTACGGCGCGCTCGCGCGGGACGTGCAGGCGGGATTGCCCGAGCGTCACCTCGGACTGCTGCAGGCTGCCGAAATCGTGGACCTCAAGGCGCGCCTCGATCGCTTCGCCGATGCCATCGCGGCGACCGGCGCCGCCGACCTGCCCGAAGCGGTTGCCTTCCCCGCGGCGTCCGCGCCGGACGTCCCGCCGCTCCTCGCCGGGCGCCGGATCGCCATCGCGCGCGACGCGGCCTACGGCTTCATCTATCCGGCGAACCTCGACACGCTGCGCGCCCTCGGCGCCGAGCTGAGCTTCTTCTCGCCGCTCGCCGGCGAAACGCTGCCCGAGTGCGACGCCGCCTGGCTGCCGGGAGGCTATCCGGAACTGCACGGTGCGACGCTCGCGGCGAATCCCGCCTTCTATCGCGACCTGCGCGCCCACGCCGCCGAAGGGCGCCCGCTGCTCGCGGAGTGCGGCGGGATGATGAGTCTCTTCGAGGAAGTCGTCGACAAGGCCGGCCAGTGCCATACCTTCGCGGGACTATTACCGGGCCGCTCGGTGATGCAGCAGCGGCTCGCGGCGCTCGGCATGCAGGTCGCGGAACTGCCGGAAGGGCGGCTGCAGGGACACACCTTCCACTATTCGAAGAGCGACACGCCGCTCGTGCCCCTCGTGCGCGCGGCGACGCCGGACGGGCGCGAAGGCGAGGCGATCTACCGCCAGGGCCGCCTCACCGCGTCCTACGTGCATTTCTACTTCCCGTCGAATCCGGCGGCGGTGGCGGCGTTGTTCGCGTGAACGAATGTGGGTCCGTGCTGATGAATCCGCCCCCTTGCGGGCGAGTTTCGTGCCTCGTTGGCGCGGGGCGGACGCCTCGGCTCGAAACCCGCCCGCAAGGGGGCTGCGTCGGGGCATGCCTATAGGGCGGCGAGATCGCGCTGCAGCTACACTTCGCGAATCGAATCGTCGGTCGCACGCGTGCGGCCGTTCTGGAGCAAACATGAACCAGCGTTGCGCGTGGGCCGGAAGCGATCCCCTGTACATCCACTACCACGACACCGAGTGGGGCGTGCCGACCCGGGATGCGCGTACGCTCTTCGAATTCCTGATCCTGGAAGGCGCGCAGGCGGGATTGTCGTGGATCACCGTGCTGAGAAAGCGCGAGCGCTATCGCGCCGTGTTCGACGGCTTCGACGCGGAGCGCATCGCCCGCTACGACGACGCGAAGAAGGCGGCGCTCCTGGCCGACGCCGGCATCATCCGCAACCGCGCGAAGATCGACGCTGCCATCATCAACGCGCGGGCATGGCTCGATCTGCGCGACGGCGGCACCGATCCGGTCGAGTGGCTGTGGAGCTTCGTCGATGGCGAACCGGTGCAGAACGCTTTCGCCTCGCTCGCCGAGGTGCCGGCGACGACGTCGCAGTCGGACGCGATGAGCAAGGCGCTGAAGGCGCGCGGCTTCAAATTCGTCGGCAGCACGATCTGTTACGCACTGATGCAGGCGGCGGGGATGACGAACGATCACATGGTTGGTTGCGGCCGTCACCGCGAGGTCGCGGCGCTCGCGCGTCCGGAGGGGACGGCTTGACCGCGCCCTTGCGTCGCGTGCCGCCGATGCACGCGCTCGCGGCGTTCGAGGCGGCGGCCCGCCTCGGCGGCTTCGCGCAGGCGGCCGAGGAGTTGTGCGTGACACCGAGCGCCGTGAGCCATCGCATCCGCCAGTTGGAAGCGTTGCTCTCGACGCCGCTGTTCGAGCGGGCGGCGGGCGGCGTGCGCCTGACGACGGCGGGGCGCCTCTATCTCGACAGCGTGCGCGAGGCCTTCGACAAGCTCGCGCAGGCGGGCGCGGTGCTGCAGCCCGAGCGCGAACGGCTCCGCGTATCGCTGCCGCCGACCTTCGCCCGGCAATTGCTGATGGCGCGGCTGCCGGAATACCTGCGGACTCATCCCGAAGTCGAGCTCGAAGCGCATCTGTCGATTCCGCTGCAGGACGTCACCGCCGAGTCGGCGGATGTCGAGGTGCGCTGGGGGCGCGGCGATTACCCGGAGCGCGTCGTGCGCAAGCTCTTCGACGACACGATGATCCCGCTCGCCGCGCCGTCGTGGATCGCCGCGCACGCCCCGCGCGGGATGGCGGACCTCGCCGGCGCCGAGTTGCTGCGTTCGACCCTGCTGCCGTGGCGTCCGTGCTTCGCCGCGGCCGGACTGGACAACCCGGAACCGGACCGCGGCGCGGTGTTCAACGATCTGGGGATGTTGCTCGAAGTCGCTGCGGCCGGCTTGGGCGCGGCCGTCGGCACGCGCCGCCTGGCCGCATCCTGGATCGAGGCCGGACGCCTGGTGCCGCTGTTCGGCGTCTCGGCCCCCGCGCCATTCACCTACTATGCGGTGGTGACCCCGGCGCAGAGCAAACGGCTCGTCGTGCAGGAATTCGTCGACTGGCTCGCCGGCGTCTTTGCCTGACGGAGCCTGGGCCATGAATTTCCTCGCGCATGCCCTCCTCGCCGGCGACGCGCAGGCCGATCAGCTGGGCGGGCTGATCGGCGATTTTGTCAAAGGCCCGCTTCCCGCCGGGCTGCCGGACGACGTCGCCGCGGGCGTACGGCTACATCGCGAGATCGACGCTTTCGCGGAGACCGAGCCGGCTTTCCGGCGCAGCCGTGCCCGCGTCTCGGCAGAGCGCCGCCGCGTCGCCGGCGTGATGGTCGACATGTTCTACGACCATTTCCTCGCGCGCCACTGGTCGGACTTCCATCCCGAGCCGCTGGAGGTGTTCACGGCGCGGATGTACCGCCTGATGTCCGAGCACGGCGAACTGCTGCCGCCCCGCCTCGCGGCGATCCTGCCGCGGATGCGTGAATCCGACTGGCTGGGGAGTTACGAATCGCCGGAGATCATCGCGATGGCCCTGGATCGCATGGCGCACCGCCTGTCCCGCGCCAACCCGCTGACGGGCAGCGGTGCGGAACTGTTGGCCGACTATGCCGGCTTCGAGGCGGATTTCCGGGAGTTCATGGCCACTGCGCGGGCGTTCGCGTCACACCGGCGCAGCGTGCGTTGAGGAAGGCTTGTCCGCTCAGCGCAGCGGGATGACCAGCGGCGGGATATCGACGCCGATCGTGATCGCCGGGTCGCGTCGATAGACGCGCGGCGCGTAGACCGGCACTGCCGGGGCATAGACCGGGGCCGGCGCGTAGAACTCGACCGGGCGCTCGTAGTAGCGGTATTCGCGCACGACCGGGCGGCGCTCGATGATGCGTTCGCGGATGACCACGCGTTCGCCGTCCCGATCCCAATGCTTCTTGTAGTGCCCGTAGTGGTGGCCGCGATCGCCCCAATCGTCGTCACGGTCGGCGTGGGCAGGGATAGCGGCGAGCATCGCGCCGCCGGCGAAAATGGCTGCAAGCAGTTTGAATGCGTTCGATTTCATGGTGAAGTCTCCTGACTGGCTGGACATGCCGCTTTCGGCATTGCTGTCCTCCTGTCCGATTAAACGCGACTTCTACCGGATTGTTGGCATGAAGTTGTAAGGGAATCCTGCAAGTGGCAGGCCCGGCGCGCGTCTTCATGCAACGCGCGCCGCGCCGATGCCTCACCCGACGAGGATCACGTGTACGCGCCGCGGACCGTGCGCGCCGAGCTGGATCGTCTGCTCGACGTCGGCCGTGCGCGAGGGGCCGGAGATGATGTTGGTCGCGCGCGGCATGCCTTCCGGACGGGCACGCAGCAGCGCCCACGCTTCCTCGAAGTGGCCGACGATCGCGCCAACATCGAGCACGACGACGTGGTCGTCCGGCACGAAGTTGTGCGTGATCGGGCTGTTCGGGCCGGAGGCCATCATCAGACTGCCCGGCTCGGCGATGCCCGCGAGGGCCTGCGACACGGCCATCGTCTCCGTGACGCCGGCGGGACTGTGGTGGATTTCGAGGGTGGCCGGCCAGGCGAGATCCTTCAACGCGGCGCCGACCGCGGCGCGGGCAGGCAGCCCTTTCGCGGCACGGTAGGCTTCGACGGCGGCAGGGACGTCGGCGCGGGTCGCGACGCGTTCGATGGTGCCGGCGCGGCTTTCGAATTTGCGCATTAAGCGCGCGACCAGGTCTTCGTTTTGCGCGGGACGGGTGTGCCGCGGGACGCGGGCATCGAGTTCGGCGCGTTGACCGTCGTCGAGCGGACCGCGCTTCAGCGCGGTACGGACGGAGTTCAGGATTGCGTCACGTGCGTTCATTTCTGGCCTCGCTTGCCTTGCCACAGTTCGAGGAAGGTGCGCCCGGCCGGAGCCGGCAGGTCGCGCACGTCGGTCCAGCCGCTCGCGAGCGGCAGGCGGCGGATGCTGCCATTCTTCGCGATCGCCGACAGGAAGCGCGCGCCGACCTGTTCGAGCGCGTGATAGAGCTTCGGCCGCGTTGCAACATAGCGCCACACTTTCAGCGCGCGTTTCTGCATCGCCGGCGTGATGTCCTGCTGGTGTTGCATGTGGCGCAGTTCGCGCAGGAGATCCGGGAGCGGGATCTTGACGGGGCACACCGACGCACAGCGGCCGTTCAGCGTGCACGCATTGGGCAAGTCGTAGGCGTTGTCGAGACCCTTGATCAAGGGGGTGAGCACCGAGCCCATCGGGCCGGGATAGACCCAGCCGTAGGCGTGGCCGCCGACCGCACCATACACCGGGCAGTGGTTCATGCACGCACCGCAGCGGATGCAGCGCAGCATGTCCTTGAAGCGTCCGGCGAGCATCTTCGAGCGGCCGTTGTCGACGAGCACGACGTGGTATTCCTCGGGGCCGTCGAGGTCGTCCGCGCGGCGCGGGCCGGTCGAGATCGTCGTGTAGGTCTCGGTCTCCTGGCCGGTCGCGCTGCGGGCGAGCAGCCGCAGGAAGAGTGTCGCATCGTCGAGCGTGGGCACGACGCGCTCGATGCCGGAGGTCACGATGTGCACCTTCGCGAGCGTCTGCGTCAGATCGCCGTTGCCTTCGTTCGTGACGATGATCGACGAGCCGGTCTCGGCGACGAGGAAGTTGCCGCCGGTGATGCCGACGTCGGCGCGGAAATACTTGTCACGCAGCACCCTGCGCGCTTCATTGACGAGGTCGGCGACCTCGGTCTTGCGCGGTCCGCCGTGCGCCGCTTCGAAGAGGTCCGAGACCTGGTCCTTGGTCTTGTGCACGGCCGGCGCGATGATGTGCGACGGCGGCTCGTGCGCGAGCTGGATGATGTATTCGCCGAGGTCGGTCTCGACGACTTCCATGCCGTTCTCGATCAGCGCCTCGTTGAGGCCGATCTCCTCGGACACCATCGACTTGCCCTTCGTGACGGTCTTCGCATCGACACGCTTGCAGATGTCGAGGATGATCTTCCGCGCCTCTTCCGCGTCGCGCGCCCAATGCACGTGGCCGCCGGCCTTCGTCACCGCCGCCTCGTAGCGTTCGAGGTAGTGATCGAGATTGTCGAGGATGTGGTTCTTCGTGTTCTTCGCTTCCTCGCGCAGCTGCTCGAACTCCGGCAGCTCCGCTGCCTGCTGCGCGCGCTTGCCGACGAAGCCGCCGCGCGCCTTGCCGAGCGCCTGCTGCAGGCTCGCGTCGTGGATCGCGAAGACCGCGCGGTCCTTGAATTCCTTCGAGCGGATCTCCATCAGTCGGACTCCTTCGTGGCGCCCGCGAGCCCCGGGCCGTCGGCGAGGCCGGCGAGCACTTCGGCGGTATGGAAGACCTTCACCGGCGCGTGGATGCGCTTCAGGCGCCCGGCGATGTTCATCAGGCAGCCGAGATCGCCGCCGACGACGGTGTCGGCACCGGTGGCGAGGATGTTCCTGACCTTGTCCTCGACCATCTTCTCGGAGATTTCCGGGTACTTCACGCAGAAGGTGCCGCCGAAGCCGCAGCACACCTCGCTGTCTTCCATCTCCTTGAGCTTCAGGCCCTCGACCTCGCCCAGCAGCGTGCGCGGCTGGCCCTTGATGCCGAGGCCGCGCAAGCCCGAACAGGAGTCGTGGTAGGTGATCGTACCTTCGTAACGCGCCTTGCTTTCGGTCGCGCCGAGCACGTCGGTGAGGAAGGACAGCAGCTCGTAGCTCTTCACCGACAGCGCCTGCGCGCGCGGCAGCCACACGGGGTCGTCCTGGAACAGTACCGGGTAGTCGTGGCGGATCGTCGCCATGCAGGAACCGGAGGGGCCGACGATGTAATCGTAGTCCTCGAAGGTCGCGATCACCTGGCGCGCGAGCGCGCGGGCCGCGTCGTAGTCGCCGCTGTTGTAGCCGGGCTGGCCGCAGCAGGTCTGGTTCGCCGGCACCTCGACGATGCAGCCGGCGTCTTCGAGCAGCTTCGCCGCGGAAAAGCCGACGTTCGGCCGGAAGACGTTCATCAGGCAGGTGGCGAACAATCCGACGCGGGGCCCGCGAATGGGCGTTTCGGTCATGAGGGAGGTCTCCGGTTCTTGTTCGGGATAGGGTGGCGCGATGGTATCAAGCCCCGCCCAGCCTTGCGGCGAGCGATTTTCAGGTCCCGGATGAGCTCGATTCATCTCACTGGCAGCTTAGGACAAAATCTTGTGCGACGGCCATTGGGGGCACCCACGATGCAGCGGTGGCCATGCTCTATGCTGCGGAGGGAGCGGGGATTTCGTTCGTGAGGAACGCAGACTGGGGAGGCAAACCGATGTTCGAACGCGTTGCCGCCGACGTGGTCGTGTTGATCCACGCTGCATTCATCGTGTTCGTCGTCGCGGGCGGACTGCTGGTGCTGCGCTGGCCGCGCGTGGCGTGGCTGCATCTGCCGGCTGCCCTGTGGGGCGCGACGATCGAAATTGTCGGGGGAATCTGTCCGCTGACGCCGCTCGAGAACGCACTGAGGCGGGCGGCGGGAGAGTCGGGGTACGCGGGAGGTTTCGTCGAGCACTACCTGCTGCCGCTGATCTATCCCGCGGCACTGACGCGCGAGCTTCAGCTGGGACTGGGGCTCGGCGTCATGCTCTTGAATGTGCTGCTGTATGGGGTCGTCGCAACACGCCGGCAAAGGAGGAGGAGAGAAAACCGGCGCGGCGACGACGGTAAAGCTTAGTGGGGCAGGGGGTGGCGCGGTCCCAGCAGGTGAGCGACTACGGCGCGTTTGACGCGGGTCGCGAGTCGCTTTGCGGCCTGAAAACCGTCTGCGATCATCTGGCCGAGGGCTTCATTGCGCAGGCGCTGGGCTTCGCGGATGCGGTCCTGGCAGAAGACGTAATTCGTGTCCATTGTGTGGCTCCTTGAGACGTTGTCCCGTCATGTGGGTACGGCCGCCAATGTAATTTCTTTGTTGCATTGCAACAAACGATCGTTCATCATGCGATGGCTTAGAAAATCTCATCCATATGTCCGGTCGTCTTCCCCCACTGAATGCGCTGCGTGCCTTCGAGGTCGCCGCGCGCCACCTGAGCTTCAAACTCGCCGCCGAAGAGCTGTCCGTCACGCCGACCGCGATCAGCCACCAGATCCGCGGGCTTGAGGGCGATCTTGGTGTGCCGCTGTTCCGCCGCCTGACGCGGGCGCTGGAACTCACGCCCGAAGGCGAAGCAATGCTGCCGAAGCTGCGCGAGGCGATGAGCGCGATCGCCGCGTCGGTCGAAACCGTGCGTGCGATGCGGCCGGTGAGCCGGCTGTCGGTCGTGGCGCCGCCGTCCTTCGCGTCGCGCTGGCTCGTGCCGCGGCTGCAGGGCTTTGCCGAGCGGCATCCGCAGGTCGAGCTTCATCTGGCAAGCGCGACCAAGGCGATCGACGGCGTCGAAGCCGGCGGGCTCGGCATCGACTCGCCGACCACGCGCAGCGAAGGGGCGCAGCTGTGGATCCGCTTCGGTTCCGGCCGCTACCCCGGCTACCGCAGCGAGCTTCTCGTCGAACCCGAATACACGGCGGTCTGCAGTCCTGCGCTGTTGCGCGCGAAGTTGCCGCTACGCGAGCCGTCGGACCTGAGACGGCACACGCTGATCCACGACGACACGGTGCCGGACACGCGCGAGCGGCCGACCTGGCCGGAATGGCTTGCGGCGGCCGGGGTCGCCGACATTCGCCCCGCGGGCGTGCACTTCGGCGACTCCGGACTCGCCATCGCCGCGGCGCTCGACGGACTCGGCATCGCGCTGCTGTCTAAGCCGCTCGTCGCCGCCGAAGTCGCGGCGGGCCGGCTCGTCGTGCCCTTCGACGTCACAGTGCGACGGCGCTTCGCGTATTACCTCGTCACGCAGGACTCGGTGCCCGATGTCTTGCCGATCGCCGCCTTCCGTACCTGGCTCCTCGGCGAGGTGCGCCGCGACGCGGACCTCGTCGGCATGCGGCACGCCTGACGTGCTCCTCATCGATTTGAACCGAACGACGGCTGTGGCCTCTTAGTACAATGCCCGCGACAATGAAAACCGATTCCCCCCCCAATATCTTTGCTGCCTCGCGTCCGCCGGCCCACCCCGCCCCCTTCCTGCCGATGTCCCGCGCGGAGATGAAGGCGCTCGGCTGGGACGAGTGCGACGTCGTGCTCATCACCGGCGACGCCTACCTGGACCATCCGAGCTTCGGCATGGCGCTCGTCGGGCGGCTCCTCGAAGCGCAGGGCTTTCGCGTGGGCATCCTCAGCCAGCCGGACTGGAAGAGCGCCGAGCCCTTCCGTGCGCTCGGCAAGCCGCGTCTCTTCTTCGGGATCACGGCCGGCAACATGGATTCGATGGTCAACCGCTACACCTCCGACCGCAAGATCCGCTCCGACGACGCCTATACGCCGGGCGCCGAAGCGGGCAAGCGACCCGACCGCGCGGTGACCGTCTACGCCCAGCGCGCGCGTGAAGCCTTCCCGGACGCCAACATCGTCATCGGCAGCATCGAAGCGTCGCTGCGCCGCATCGCGCATTACGACTACTGGTCCGACAAGGTCCGCCGCTCGGTGCTGCCGGATTCGAAGGCGGACTTGCTGATCTTCGGCAACGCCGAGCGTGCGCTCGTGGATCTCACGCATCGCCTCGCGGCCGGCGAACCCATCGAATCGATCCGCGACCTGCGCGGCACGGCCTTCATGGTGAAGCCTGGCTGGCTGCCGAACGACGAATGGAGCGAGATCGATTCGCTCACGCTCGATCGCCCGGGCCACATCGACGCGCATCCCGACCCCTACGCAATGGAAGCCGAGAAGGCCGCCGCGCCTGCTGCGGAAGGCGCCCAGCCGGTACGGATCGTTCCCGCGGCCGAGCGCGTCGCCGCCCGCAAAGCCGCCCGCGGCAAGACCGTCGTGCGCATGCCGTCCTACGAGGCGGTCGTCGCCGACCCCGTGATGTACGCCCACGCCTCGCGCGTCTTCCACCTCGAATCGAATCCCGGCAACGCCCGCGCGCTGGTGCAGGCGCACGGCGAAGGCCCGGGGCGCCGCGACGTGTGGCTCAACCCGCCGCCGCTGCCGCTCACCACGCCCGAGATGGACTTCGTCTACGGCCTGTCCTACGCCCGCAAGCCCCATCCGTCCTACGGCGACGCGCGCATCCCGGCCTGGGATATGATCAAGTTCTCGATCAACATCATGCGCGGCTGCTTCGGCGGCTGCACCTTCTGCTCGATCACCGAGCACGAGGGGCGCATCATCCAGAGCCGTTCCGAGGAATCGATCCTCCACGAGATCGAGGAAATCCGCGACAAGACGCCGGACTTCAAGGGCCATATCACCGACCTCGGCGGCCCGACCGCGAACATGTACCGCATGGCCTGCAAGGACAAGAAGATCGAGACCTCATGTCGGCGCCTGTCCTGCGTCTATCCGGGCATCTGCGAGAACCTGAAGACCGACCACGCGCCGCTGATCTCGCTCTATCGCAAGGCGCGCGAGCTGCCCGGCGTCAAGCGTGTGACGATCGGCTCCGGCCTGCGCTACGACCTCGCCGTGCGTTCGCCCGAGTATGTGAAGGAACTCGTCACGCACCACGTCAGCGGCCTGCTGAAGATCGCGCCCGAGCACACCGAGGAAGGGCCGCTCTCGAAGATGATGAAGCCGGGCATCGGCACCTACGAGAAGTTCGCCGAAATGTTCGAGAAGTACTCCGCGCAGGCCGGCAAGAAGCAGCACCTCGTGCCTTACTTCATCGCCGCGCACCCCGGCACGACCGACGAGGACATGGTCAATCTCGCGCTGTGGCTCAAGCGCCAGGGCTTCAAGCCCGACCAGGTGCAGACCTTCATGCCGACGCCGATGGCGATGGCGACGACGATGTACCACAGCCGCCGCAACCCCCTGCGCAAGGTGTCGGCGGACTCCGAGATCGTCGAGACCGCACGCGCCGGCAAGGTGAGGAAGCTGCACAAGGCGCTGCTGCGCTGGCACGACCCCGAGAACTGGCCGCTGATCCGCGAGGCCCTGCAGCACATGGGGCGCAACGACCTGATCGGCAACGGATCGAACTGCCTCGTACCGCGCCACCAGCCCGGCGTGCCGCTCGCTGCCGGCGGTCCGCAAGCAGCGGCACACCGTTCCGGCGCCGGCTCGCGCGTGACGACGGTCGGAAAGGCGAGCCGTGACGGCCAGCCGTCGAAGGCGAGGCCGTGCAGCCGCAGCAGTCGGCCGGCCGCCGACGGGAAGCCGGCACGTACGGCGAAGCGCCGCGCATGAGCAGCCGGATGGCCGGCGAAGGGGCGACGACCGTCTTGCGCGACGGCTGGCTCGATGCGGCCGAGTCCTGCCCCTCGCCGAACTTTGACGCCCGTCCGGAAGGCACGGTCGTGAACCTGATCGTCGTGCACGCGATCAGCCTGCCGCCCGACGAATTCGGCGGCCCCGGCGTACAGCAGCTTTTCACCAACTCGCTGGATCCGGCCGCGCATCCGTACTACGCGACGATCTGCCATCTGCGCGTGTCGGCGCACTTCTTCATCCGTCGCGACGGCAGCCTGATGCAGTTCGTGTCGACCGACGAGCGTGCCTGGCACGCCGGCGCCTCGCGCTGGCGCGATCGCGAACGCTGCAACGACTTCTCGATCGGAGTCGAGCTCGAAGGCTGCGACACGATGCCTTTCGAGCCCGCGCAATACGATTGCCTCGCCGCCCTCGTACGGGACCTGTGTTCGCACTACCCGATCGAGGCCGTTACCGGGCATTCGGACATCGCTCCGGGCCGGAAAACCGACCCCGGCCGCTGTTTCGACTGGCCCCGTCTGCGTCGCTTGGCGGACGTTTCGGGCCTCCACTGCGGGCCTCTTTGAACGGCGTTTCAAGGTCCATTTCACCTTTTGTGACAATTCCGCTGTTTCCTGTACTGGCGCGGTTTCGGCAAGATTCGTTGCCCGTTTGAGGCCCTCAGGACGCAGTGTTCTCCCAAGCGGGATTGACCAAACTCAAAGGAATCAATACAGTAGAGCCGTTGCTGCGATGCAGCAATAAATTTTGACTATTGGATTGCGGGAGCAGCGACCGGTCTTCCCGAGGCTGGAGCCGTTGCAGCGACACCGGCAGCACGTGTCGCGACAACCCCGCAGGGCACGCTGTCAGGTTGCGCTCGCGTGCTCGACCAACCACTGAAGACGGGTTTCTTCGATCACCGGATACCCATCCGGCGGAGCCTTGTGCGCCGCAGATCGACGAGGCTGGCGTCGCAGCAGGAGGAACCATGACTCAAGCAACTCCTTCAGGCCGCTTGCTGGATGGCGCGGCCGCGTTCTTAGTTCATTTCGTGCACGGCGGTGTGGTGTTGGCGGCATTTCTTGCGCTGGCCTGTGTCGCGACCCAATACATTCACCAGGAGCCTTTGAGCTACGACGACCTCCAGGCCGCGGAGGAAGAAACATCGGCCACCGTTGCACCCGTCGCCACACCCGCGGCGCCAGCCGCCGAGCCCTTAAAGCAGCAGCACGCTGCAGCGCGCCTTACCGGCGAAATGACGCGCGTTCGGGATTTCGTCGCCCGGCAGTACAAGGTGTCGACCCACACGCTCGAGCCGATGCTTGCCGCAGCCGAGACAAGCGGCCGCAAGCTCGGCATCGATCCCCTGCTGATCGTCGCCGTGATGGCGATCGAATCGAAGTTCAACCCCTTCGCGGAGAGCAGCATGGGCGCCCAAGGGTTGATGCAGGTCATCCCGCGCTTCCATCTCGACAAGATCGGCAAGGGCGCGGGGGAAGGCGCGCTGTTCGATCCGATGCTCAACATCCGCGTCGGCACCCAGGTACTGGTCGAGGGGATGAAGCGATTCGGCAGCATGCAGACTGCGCTGCAGTACTACGGTGGTGCACTCGACGACCCCGATGCAAGCTACGCCAACAAGGTCTTGGCGCTCAAGCGCCGCTTGACGACCGCCGCCGAGCGGACGGCGGCCGAGCGGCAACAAGCGCCCGCATCCGGCGCCTGAAGTCCTCAGCCCCTTAAGCCCTTACGCCCGCATGCGGGCGATGCGTTCGACCGCTTCGATCAGCCGTTCCTGGCGGGTCGTATAGGCGATACGGAGGTGGCGCCGTGGCTGGTTGTCGCCGAAATCCAGCCCCGGTGTGGCCGCGACGCCGGCTTCCTCGATCAGGCGCTGGGCGAAGCGCTCGCTGTCGTCGGCGAAGGGTGAGATGTCGGCGTAGATGTAGAACGCGCCCTGCGGCTCCGCTGCGACGATGAAGCCTTGTTCGCGCAGCGCGGGCAGCAGCGTGTCGCGGCGCTCGGCGAACTCGTGGCGGCGCCCTTCGAGGATCTCGATCGTCGAAGGGGCGAACGCCGCAAGAGCCGCGTGTTGCGCCGGCGACGAGGCGGAAATGAAGAAGTGCTGCGCGAGCTTCTCGATCTCGCGTACGTAGGCTTTCGGCGCGACCAGCCAGCCGAGGCGCCAGCCCGTCATGCCGAAGTACTTCGAGAAGCTGTTGACGACGAACACGTCGTCCATCGACTGCAGTACGGTGCTCGACGGCACGCCGTAGGTGAGCCCCTGGTAGATCTCGTCGACGATCAGCGTGCCCGAACGCGCCTGCACTGCCGTGCGCAATGCCGCGAGCTCGGCCTGGTCGAGCAGCGTGCCGGTCGGGTTTGACGGACTTGCGACGACGAGGCCGCGCGTTCGTGCGGTCCAGGCGGCGGCGACGTGATCGGGGGTCGGCTGGAAGCGCGTGTCGGCATTGACCGGCAGCGCGCGCGCCACACCTTCGAAACTGCGCACGATATGGCGGTTCGACGGATAACCCGGATCGGGGAGCAGCCATTCATCGCCGGGGTCGGTCGTCGCGGCCAATGCCAGCATCAGCGCGCCCGACGCACCGGGCGTCACGATGATGCGTTCGGGTGCGACATCGGCACCGAAACGGTCATGGTAGAAGCGTGCGATGGCCTCGCGCAGCTGCGGCAGCCCCAGAGCCGCGGTGTAATGGACATCCCCAGTTGCGAGAAAGCGCGTCGCCGCATCGATCATCGGCTGCGGCGTCGGAAAATCCGGTTCGCCGACTTCCATGTGAATGATGTCGCGCCCCATCGCTTCGAGTTCGCGCGCGCGTCGCAGCAGTTCCATCACATGGAAAGGCTGGATTTCGGCGGTGCGGCGGGCAAGATGCGGCGTCATGGAGAGTCCTCGCAAACGGGCTTGATGAAATTGTAGGGGGTAGAAAAAGCAAAAGCGCCGAAGATTCGGCGCTTTTGCAGCGTTTGTCGGCCGGCTGCCGGCGTCTGCCGGCGGCCAGGCTCGCGGCTCAGCTTACAGCGACAGGGCGAGCTCGAACATCTCGCGCTTGAGCGTGAGCTGGCGCGGCAGGCGATCCTGCAGCTTGTCGAACCATTCCTTGTGCAGGGAGAGTTCGGTCTTCCACGCGTCCGCGTCGACCGTGGTCAGCGCGTCGAACTCTTCCTTCGTCACGTCCGAGCCGGTCCAGTCGATGTCCTCGAACTTCGGCATCCAGCCCAGCGCGGTTTCCTTCGCACCGATGCGGCCGCGCACGCGGTCGACGATCCACTTCAGGACGCGCATGTTTTCGCCGAAGCCCGGCCACATGAATTCGCCGTTCTCGTTCATGCGGAACCAGTTCACGCAGAAGATCTTCGGCGTGTGCTCGACCACGTGGCCCATCTTCAGCCAGTGGTTGAAGTAGTCGCCCATGTGGTAGCCGCAGAAGGGCAGCATCGCGAACGGGTCGCGGCGCACCACGCCCTGCGCGCCAAAGGCGGCGGCGGTCGTTTCCGAGCCGAGGGTCGCGGCCATGTAGACGCCGAAGTTCCAGTTGAAGGCCTGGTAGGCGAGGGGCACGGTGGTCGCGCGGCGGCCGCCGAAGATGAAGGCCGAGATCGGCACGCCGGCGGGATCTTCCCAGTTCGGGTCGATCGACGGGCACTGGTTCGCCGGAGCGGTGAAGCGCGAGTTCGGGTGGGCTGCCTTGCGGCCGGTTTCCTTCGCGATCTCGGGCGTCCAGTCCTTGCCCTGCCAGTCGATCAGGTGAGCGGGCGCCTCCTTGCTCATGCCTTCCCACCACACGTCGCCGTCGTCGGTCAGCGCGACGTTGGTGAAGATGATGTTTTCCTTCAGCGTCGCCATCGCGTTGTAGTTGGTCTTTTCCGACGTGCCCGGGGCCACGCCGAAGAAACCCGCTTCGGGGTTGATCGCGTAGAACTTGCCGTCCTTGCCCGGCTTGATCCAGGCGATGTCGTCGCCGACCGTGTAGATCTTCCAGCCGTTGAAGGACTTCGGCGGGATCAGCATCGCAAAGTTGGTCTTGCCGCAGGCCGACGGGAAGGCCGCCGCGACGTAGGTCTTCTCCCCTTCGGGCGACTCGACGCCGAGGATCAGCATGTGTTCGGCGAGCCAGCCTTCGTCACGCGCCATCGTCGAGGCGATGCGCAGTGCGAAGCACTTCTTGCCGAGCAGCGCGTTGCCGCCGTAGCCGGAACCGTAGGACCAGATTTCGCGCGTCTCGGGGAAATGCACGATGTACTTGGTGTCCGGGTTGCACGGCCAGCGCGAGTCCTTCTCGCCGACGCCGAGCGGGGCGCCGACCGAATGCACGCAGGGCACGTACTCGCCGTCGGTACCGAGGATGTCGAACACGGCCTTGCCCATGCGGGTCATCGTGCGCATGTTGGTCACGACGTAGGGGCTGTCGGAGATCTCGATGCCGATATGGGCGATCGGCGAACCGAGCGGGCCCATCGAGAACGGGACGACATACAGCGTGCGGCCCTTCATGCAGCCCTTGAAGAGGCCGTTGAGGGTCTCGCGCATCTTCGCGGGCTCTTCCCAGTTGTTCGTCGGGCCGGCGTCGCCCTTGTCCTTCGAGCAGATGAAGGTGCGGTCTTCGACGCGCGCGACGTCCGACGGGTCGGACCATGCGAGGTAGGAGTTCTTGCGCTTTTCCGGATTGAGCTTGATCAGCATGCCCGCTTCGACCATTTCGGCGCACAGGCGGTCATATTCCTCGACCGATCCGTCGCACCAGTAAACCCGTTCGGGTTCGGTCAGTGCGGCGATCTCCGCGACCCACTTCTTCAGGCCTTCATGGCGGACATAGGCGGGTGCAGAGGCGATGACGGCCTCGGCGGAACAGCGTTGATTCATGGCTAAAAGCTCTCCAGATAGCACAAGCGAAACCAAGTCCCGACAGGTGAGCGTGCAGCCGCGCTTCCCGCGGGGGTGACGGGTCTTTGGACCTCTTGTTGCGTCCGTATTGCGGAAATTACTAGGGTAAACCGCAGTCGGCGAAAGCCTAATATTATGCCACGGCCGCCGCGGGGACGGGAAATCCCTATGTGCCGTGCGCTACCCAACACAGGACCGACTGTTTCCTGAAAGCTAGCGGGTGCATTATTGCGGCTTGGAGAGGGACGGCTTGCGCCGGAAATCCGACTACAACAAGAGAAGAGACTTCACATGGACGAACATATCCGCGCTGCGGCGCTCGAATATCACCGCAATCCCCGCCCCGGCAAGATTTCGGTCACGCCGACGAAGGTGCTTTCCAACCAGCGCGACCTGTCGCTGGCCTATTCGCCGGGCGTTGCCGCGGCCTGCGATGCCATCGTCGAGGATCCGGCGGAAGCGGCCACGCTCACCGCGCGCAGCAACCTGATCGGCGTCGTCACCAACGGCACCGCGGTGCTGGGCCTCGGCAACATCGGTCCGCTCGCGGCCAAGCCCGTGATGGAAGGCAAGGGCGTGCTCTTCAAGAAGTTCGCCGGCATCGACGTGTTCGACCTCGAGATCGCCGAGAACGACCCCGACAAGCTGATCGACATGATCGCGGCGCTCGAGCCGACCTTCGGCGGCATCAACCTCGAAGACATCAAGGCGCCGGAGTGCTTCTACATCGAACAGAAGCTGCGCGAGCGGATGAAGATCCCGGTCTTCCATGACGATCAGCACGGCACCGCGATCGTCGTCGGCGCGGCGCTGCTCAACGGCCTGCATCTGCAGGGCAAGGACCTCAAGAAGGTCAAACTCGTGACTTCCGGCGCGGGCGCCGCGGCGCTCGCCTGCCTCGGGCTGCTCGAGAAGCTCGGCGTGCCGGTCGAGAACATCTGGGTCACGGACCTCGAAGGGGTGGTCTACGAAGGCCGCACGACGCTGATGGACCCGATCAAGGCGCGTTATGCGAAGGCGACCAGCGCGCGCAAGCTGGCCGAAGTGATCGAGGGCGCGGACGTGCTCCTCGGCCTGTCGGCGGGCGGCGTGGTCAAGCCCGAGATGGTCGCGAAGATGGCCGCGAAGCCGCTGATCCTCGCGCTCGCGAATCCGGTGCCGGAAATCCTCCCGGAACTCGTGAAGGGCGTGCGCGACGACGCGATCATCGCCACCGGCCGCTCGGACTATCCGAACCAGGTCAACAACGTGCTGTGCTTCCCGTTCATCTTCCGCGGCGCGCTCGACGTCGGCGCGACGACGATCACGGACGAGATGCAGCTTGCTGCCGTGAAGGCGATCGCGGAGCTCGCACGTGCCGAGCAGAGCGACATCGTGGTCGCGGCCTACGGCGAAAAGGCTTCGCCCTTCGGCCCCGAATACATCATCCCGCGCCCCTTTGATCCGCGCCTGATCGTCAAGATCGCGCCGGCGGTGGCCGAGGCGGGCGTCGCCTCCGGCGTCGCGACACGACCGATCGCGGATTGGGACGCGTACCGCAGCCAGCTCAACAACTTCGTGTGGCACTCCGGTCTGATCATGAAGCCGGTCTTCGCCGCCGCGCGTGCCACCAAGCAGCGCATCATCTTTGCCGAAGGCGAATCTGAGCGCGTGCTTCGTGCGGTGCAGACGGTGGTTGATGAAGGGCTTGCGCGGCCGGTGCTGATCGGCCGTCCGGACGTCGTTACAGCCAACATCGAGCGCTTCGGCCTGCGCATCCGCGCGGACCAGGATTTCGAGTTGGTGAATCCGGATTCGGATCCGCGCTTCAAGGAGCTGTGGACCTACTACCACGGCCTGATGGAGCGCAAGGGCGTGTCGGTCGAGTACGCAAAGAAGGAAGTGCGCCGCCGCACGACGCTGATCGGCGCGCTGCTGCTCAAGCACGGCTACGGCGACGGCCTGATCTGCGGCACCTACGGCATGCATAGCCTGCACCTGGAGTTCATCGAGACCGTGATCGGGCGTCGCGAGGGCGTGCAGCACTGCTATGCGCTCAACGTGGTGAACCTGCCGGAACGCACGCTCTTCCTCGCCGACACCTACGTCAACAACGACCCGACGCCGGAACAGATCGTCGAGATGACGCTGCTCGCCGCGGAGGAGATGGCGCGTTTCGGCATCACGCCCAAGGTCGCGCTGCTATCGCATTCGTCCTTTGGCAGTTCGGATTCGCCGACCGCGGTCAAGATGCGCACGGCGCTGCGCATGCTGCACGAGAACCACCCCGGCCTCGAGGTGGAGGGCGAGATGCACGGCGACGCGGCGCTCGACGCGGAGTTGCGCCTGCGCATCTTCCCGAATGCGCGCATGCGCGAAGCGGCGAACCTGCTGATCTTTCCGACGCTGGACGCGGCCAACATCGCCTTCAATCTGTTGAAGACGGCGGCCGGCGAAGGCATGACGATCGGCCCGATCCTGCTCGGCGCGGCGCGTCCGGTGCACATCCTGACGCCGTCCGCGACGGTGCGCCGTATCGTCAACATGACCGCGCTGGCTGCCGTCGAGGCGGCCAAGACCCAGCCCTGAGCGGCGTCCGCACGCGCTCCGGTACTTTGCCGGGAGCACGCCGCCCTACCTCTTTTCCGGGAGTAGGGCGGCGTGGCATGATATTCGCGCACGACGTGCACTAAGGGGGCGGGGGCGTCATGGCGGACGGCAAGGCGGCTCTGGTGCTGACTGGCGGGGGCGCGCGAGCGGCCTACCAGGTCGGTGTGCTCTCCGCGATCCGCGAGATTCGCGGGCGTCGTCCCGGCAATCCTTTCCCCATCCTGTGCGGCACTTCCGCGGGCGGCATCAATGCCGCCGCACTGGCCGTCGATGCGGCCGACTTCGGGCTCGGTGTGCGCCGGCTGGTGCATATCTGGCGCGACTTCCACGTCGATCAGGTCTACCGGTCCGATGCTCGCGCGCTCTTCTCAACCGGCGCGCGCTGGGGCTCGGCGCTGATGTTCGGCTGGGCGGTGCGGCAGACACCGCGATCCCTGCTCGACAATGCGCCGCTGCGCCAACTGCTGACGCGGGTGCTGGATTTTTCGCGCATTCAGAAATCGATTGAGGACGGGCACCTGCACGCGGTCAGTGTCGCGGCCTGCGGCTATTCGTCGGGCGAGAGCCTCGCGTTCTTCGAGGCTGCGCCCGAAGCGGAGCCGTGGCGGCGGACGCAGCGGTTGGGGGTGGCGACGAAGCTCAATGTCGATCACCTGCTTGCCACCAGCGCAATCCCGTTCGTCTTCCCGGCGGTGCGCATCAATCGCGAATGGTTCGGCGACGGCTCGATGCGGCAGCTCGCGCCCGTGAGCCCGGCCATCCATCTCGGCGCCGACCGCATCCTGGTCGTCGGCTCAGGGCGCCTTGCCGAGGAAGGGCGGCAGCGCACCGACGGTTACCCGTCGCTCGCGCAGATCGCGGGCCATGCGCTGTCGAGCATCTTCCTCGATGGATTGGCCGTCGACCTCGAGCGCCTGCAGCGCATCAACACCACCGTCAGCGCCTTGGATCCCGAACAGCGCGAGGCCGCTGGCATCCGCCTGCATCCGATCGAAACCCTCGTGATCCTGCCGTCGCAGCGTCTCGATGCGATTGCGGGCCGGCATCGCGATAGCCTGCCGCTGGGCTTGCGCACCGTCCTGCGCGGCATCGGGGCGATGCGGCGCGACGGTTCGACCTTGCTGTCCTATCTGCTTTTCGAGCCGCCGTTCACTCGCGCGCTGATGGATCTCGGCTACTCGGACACAATGGCGCGACGGGAGGAAGTCGCCGCTTTTCTGCGGATCTGAGCGTTATTTTTTGTCTCGTTGCGTCATCTCAAGCACAGCTTTGTGCGTTGGTGGGAAACTGTGAAAGGATTTATTTTGAATTCACTTCAAAAAGGCTTGATATCTGCCTAATTTGATTAAGAATATAATTACGCATCCGCCGTATTTTCTTCAGTCCCCTTCCGTTCAGGTTCGCCCATGAAATTTCGTACGTTCGCCCTTGCCCTGCTAAGCCTTGCACTGGCGCAAGCAGGGCTGGTCTCGTCTGCCGATGCAGCCGCCAGTGCAACCGCCACGACCACCACCAAGGCTTCGAAGCCGGTGGCAAAGAGCGGCAAGCACGCCAAGACCCCGGCGAAAACCCCGGCGAAAAAGACCGTGCGGCAGCGCGCGCCCAGGAAGGCCGCCGCGGCCCCAGCCGCACGCAAGGTTTCGTTCGCACGCGCCCCGGTGGCTCTGCCGGATCCCGCCGGAGTGTCGATGCACGTCGACGCCGCGGGACGCCCGCAACTGCGTTCGGCCGCGTTCTTCGTGACCAACCAGTCGACCGGCCATGTGATCCTCGAGCACAAGAGCGAAATGGTGGTGCCGATCGCGTCGATCACCAAGCTGATGACTGCGATGGTCGTGCTCGACGGCGGTCAGCCGCTGGTCGACGAACTTTCCGTATCGGAAGCCGACGTGGATACGCTGAAGGGCTCCAGTTCGCGACTGGCTCCCGGCGTTCGGCTGACGCGCGACGAAATGCTGCGCCTGGCGCTGATGTCCTCCGAGAACCGCGCTGCGTCCTCGCTCGCACGCCACTATCCGGGCGGTGAGCCGGCCTTTGTCGAGGCGATGAATGTGAAGGCCCGCATGATCGGGCTGACCGATACCCATTTCAGCGACCCGACGGGGCTGAACCCGGCGAACGTTTCGAGCCCGCGCGACCTCGCGCGCATGGTCGCGGCCGCCGCATCCTATCCGCTGATCCGCGAAGCGACGACGACTGCCGAGCGCTACGTGCAGATCGGTTCGCGCATGCAACGTTTCGGCAACACCAATTCGTTGGTGCGCAGCCCCGATTGGGAAATCGGTGTGTCCAAGACGGGCTACATCCGCGAGGCCGGCCGCTGCCTGGTGATGCAGGCTTGGGTGCTGAAGCAGCCGCTGCTGATCGTGCTGATGGATTCCGACGGGCGCTACTCGCGTACGGCCGACGCGGTCCGCATCAAGAAGTGGATCGAGGCGACCGGCCCACAGATTGTGGCGGCCCTCAATTCGCGCCGGGGCGGCTGAGCGGCATTTTCAAGCGGCGCGACACCCGCCCGGGTGTCGCCCTCAGCGCGCGCTGCGCTTGACGTAACCGAGCGCGCGCGAGATTTCGTCTGCGGCTTCACGCACGAGCGGTGCGCGGTCGGGGTTGAAGCGCTCGGACGGCGTCGATACCGACAAGCCCGCAATCAATTCCCCGCTGTCGTCACGCACTGCCGCTGCAATGCAGCGCACGCCGTTTTCGACTTCGTCCAAGTCGAATGCGACGCTGTGGCGGCGTACCTTGTCGAGCTCCTTTTCCAGCGCCGCGATTTCGGTGATCGATGCCGGCGTCGAGCCCGGCAGGCCGGTCCGACGCGCGTAGTCGCGTATCCGGTCCTGCCCCAGTTCGGCGAGGAAGAGCTTGCCCGTGGCGGTGGTGTGCAGCGGCGCACGCGCGCCGACGATGTGCACCACGCGCACCGCCGACCGGCCGCTCGAAGTCCGCTCGACGTAGACGATCTCGTCGCCGTCGCGGATGCCGAGGTTTACGCTCTCGCCGGTTGCCGCATGCAGTTTCAGCATCGCCGGCATCGCCGTCTCGCGCAGCGAGATGCGCGACTTCACGAGGCTGCCGAGTTCGAGCAGACGGATGCCCAGGCGGTAGGTGCCGCCGTCGCCGCGTTCGACGAAGCCGCTCTGCGCCATCGCGCCGAGGATACGGTGGGCGGTGGAGGGATGCAGGCCGGTCTCCAGGGCGATCTGCTTGAGCGGCGCAGGATCGGGATGGAGTGCCAGAACGTCGAGGAGCTTCATCATGCGCTCGACGACCTGGATTGGGTTCTTCGCTTCGGCGGGGGCGGCTATGGTACTCACGCTATTGCTGCTGGTTTTCATGATGTGCAAAGTTTAACCGGCGGAGTGGGATTTCGCCTAATGAAATTCCGCGACGGTCAGCGCGCCGGTCGGTGCATGACTCCATTTTCTTCCGGATGCCGGGAATTCCCCGCCTATAATCGCAGGTTCCGTGCAGGTCACTACTTTTGAAGGAGGCTGAATGAGCCCGTCGCTGCTTGAACTCGTCGGTACCGGCCTGTTTGTGGTGGCTGTCGCCCATACCTTCCTGACGAAGTATTTCGAGCATCTCGCGCACCTGCAGCCCAACCATGCCGGGATCTGGCACCTGCTCGGCGAGGTCGAGGTGGTGTTCGGATTCTGGGCCTTCATCCTGCTGGCCTTCATGGCCGTTCACGGCGGTGCGGGCGAGCCGACGAAGTACCTGGAGGGGCTCAATTACACCGAGCCGGCCTTCGTGTTCGTGATCATGGTCGTCGCCGCGAGCCGGCCGATCCTGGAGTTATGCAAGATCGGCGCGCGCGCGATGGCGCGCTTCATCCCCTTCGGCGAGAGCTGCGCATTCTATTTCGTGTGCTTGTCGGCGGTGCCGCTGCTCGGTTCCTTCGTCACCGAACCGGCAGCAATGACCCTGGCGGCGCTGATGCTGCGGGACAACTACTACGCGAAGGGCATTTCGTCCCGGCTCAAGTACGTCACGCTGGGCGCGCTCTTTGTCAACGTGTCGATCGGCGGCACGCTGACGCATTTCGCCGCACCGCCTGTGCTGATGGTCGCGAGCAAGTGGAACTGGAACATGTGGTACATGCTGGGCCATTTCGGATGGAAGTCGGCGCTGGCAGTGTTCATCACGGCAGGGATCGCGACCCTGCTGTTCGCGCGCGAGCTCAAGGGGCTCAGCGTCAAGGAAAAGGGCAGCGAGCGCACCGTGCCACGTATGCTGATCCTGCTGCACGTGATCTTCCTCGTCGGCATCGTCTATTTCGCCCACCATGCGACGGCTTTCGTCGGCCTGTTCCTGCTCTTTCTGGGCGTGGCCGAAGGCTACAAGCATTACCATGACCGCCTGATGTTGCGCGAAGGGCTGATGGTCGGCTTCTTCCTGGCGGGTCTGGTGACGCTGGGAGGATTGCAGCAATGGTGGTTGCAGGACGTGCTGAGCGGCATGGATTCGACGGCGCTGTACTTCGGTGCGACGGCTCTGACGGCAATCACCGACAACGCGGCCTTGACCTACCTCGGATCGCTCGTCGAGGGCACAGATGAAGCATTCAAGTATTCGCTGGTAGCGGGGGCGGTGACAGGGGGCGGCCTGACGGTGATCGCCAACGCGCCGAACCCTGCGGGTTTTGCGATTCTGCGCGGCTATTTCGAGGACGAATCGATCAACCCCTTGGGGCTTTTCGTCACCGCGATGCCGCCGACGATCATTGCGATCCTCGCGTTCCGCCTGCTCTGACAGGGCGGCGGGAGTTATTCCAGTTCTCAATGCAGGTCCTTATGAAATCCAGATCCAGAAGCGGTGACGACGCGAAGACGCAAGCGTCGGCGCCCGAGGCAAATTCAGGCGACGCCGCGCAGGCGCCCGAAGCGCGCAAGACGCTGACGGTCGGTAAGCCGAAGGCGGACGCCGCTGCGGCGCCGCGTCGGGAAGGCGTCCGTGCCCGGTTTGCGCCGGGGGCTGCCAAGACGCGCGCGACGGAGCGCACTGCCCGGCCGAGCGGACCGGCGGCTTCGACCCCAGCAAGCGCCGCCGCGAAGCCGAAGGCCGCCGTGGCGCGTCCCGCAGCGGTCTCACGTCCCGCACGTCCTGCGGCAATTGCACGTCCTGCGCCGGTCGCACGTTCGGCCGCTCCCGCGAGCAGCTCTGCCGCGGCCAAGCCAGGAACGACGTCGACGCAGGAGGGGGTGCGGCTTTCGAAGGTTATGGCCGACCGCGGCCTGTGCTCGCGCCGCGAGGCGGACGAGATGATCGAGCGCGGCTGGGTGTTCGTCGATGGGCAGTGCATTTCGGAACTGGGCTCGCGCATCGATCCGAACGCCGAGATCACGCTCGCGGCGCAGGCGCGCAAACGCCAGTCGTCCCGCGTGACGATCCTGCTGCACAAGCCGGTCGGTTATGTGTCGGGCCAGCCGGAACCGGGCTACGAGCCCGCGGTGTCGCTGATCGGCGCGGGGAACCAGTTCGATCGCGACGAGGCGCAGCCCTTCGATTTCTCGCACCTGGTCGGCCTTGCGCCGGCGGGCCGTCTGGACATCGATTCGACCGGTTTGCTCGTGCTGACACAGGATGGCCGCGTCGCGCGCCAGTTGATCGGCGACGACTCGAAGGTCGACAAGGAATACCTCGTCCGTGTCGAGGGAAAGCTCGACGACCGGGGGTTGGAGCTGCTGAACCACGGCCTTGAGCTTGACGGGCGCAAGCTGCGCCCCGCCAAGGTCGAGTGGCTCAATCGTGACCAGTTGCGCTTCGTGCTCCGCGAAGGCCGCAAGCGTCAGATCCGGCGCATGTGCGAGTTGGTTGGCCTGAAGGTGGTCGGCCTCAAGCGCATCCGGATCGGGCGTGTGCGACTAGGCGACCTTCCGCTGGGGCAGTGGCGCTTCCTGCGTGAAGACGAGTGCTTTTAACTGGCTCCGTTTGGGCGATCCGAGTATCGGAGCGCTCGCGGCAGTTTTCGAAGAGCGGCGAGCGCGACGCACCTTTGGAAGGCTCGCAGGGTCGCTGACGCCCGATATTTCGGTGAAATAACCCTTCAGCGGACAGTTGCAGTCCCGGGGGCAACCATGTTCGCGGGCGCATTCCGCCTGAGTCTCATCCAGCAGCACCATTTCCCGCACGACCTCGCAGCGGCCAACTGGCGAATCGAAGAAGCTCATGACGATCTCCTTGAAACGGTTACGCGAAGAATGAATCTTTAGTCATTCAATCTAGTTGTTTTGGCGACGTTTCGCTGCCGCGAGTGGCGGGCGTTTGATCTGGCTCAAACAACCGGCACCGTGGTGCGCGGCCTGCGCTTACTCCGCGCGCAGCGCCTCGACCGGATCGAGCCGCGCGGCCTTGCGGGCCGGGAGCACGCCGGCGAGGAGGCCGATCGTGATCGCCAGCGCTTCGGCGATGACGACGAAATGCCAGGGCGTATGCACCGGCAGGGCCGGCACGATCAGGCCGACAAGTTGGGCGATGCCGGCGCCGACCGCGAGGCCGAAGACGCCGCCGACGGCGGCAAGGGCGATGGCTTCGCCAAGAAACAGTCCCAGGATCGTCCTGCGCCGTGCGCCGAGCGCGACCAGCAGGCCGATCTCGTTGGTGCGTTCGGTGACTGCGATCGTCATGATCGTGACGATGCCGACGCCGCCGACGAGGAGCGAGATGCCGCCGAGCGCCCCGACCGCCGCCGTGAGGATGTCGAGGATGTTCGACAGCCGCGCGAGCATGTCTGCCTGGGTCGTGATCGTCACGTCGTCCTGGCCATGGCGCGCGACGAGCAGCTTGCGGATGTCGGCGGCGATGCGTGAGGCGGGCACCGCTTCCTCGTAGGCGACATCCACCTTCATCAGGCCTGAACGGTTGAAGAGCGAGAGCGCGCGGTCGGTCGGGATGTAGGCGGTGTCGTCGAGGTCGATGCCGAGGAACTGGCCCTTCTCCTCCATCACGCCGATCACGCGGTAGCGCTCGCCGCCGATGCGCAGGCGCTCGCCGAGCGCGTTGGCGCCGCCGAAGAGTTCGTTCTTGAGCTTGGATCCGAGCACGACGAAGGCGCGCGCGTTTTCCGGGTCGTCGGGCGGCAGGAAGCTGCCGATGCGTACCTGCATCGAGAAGATACGGTGCATCTCGGGGCCGACGCCGTTGATCGTCGTGCGCCGCACGCGTCCGCCGGCCTGCACGTCCGAGTTCCCCCACACGACGGGCGTCACGCCGGTGACGTAGGGCACCCGCGCGATCGCGAGGGCGTCGTCGAGCGTGAGTTGGCGCGCCGTACTGGGTAGCCCCGGCGGGCCGCCTTTCGCGCCCTGGCGACCCGGCGTGAGCTCGATGATGTTGGTGCCGAACTGGGTGAATTCGCGGAGCACGAAGCGATGCAGCCCCTCGCCGATAGAGGTCAGCAGGATCACCGCCGCAATGCCGACGCCGATGCCGAGCAGCGTGAGGAAGCTACGCAGGCGGTGGGCGATTAGGGCGCGCAGAGCGAGGCGGATGAAGTCGGCGGTGTTCATCGTTTCGCGAGCGCCTCGACGGGATCGAGCCGCGCTGCACGGCGGGCCGGCATCACGCCGAACAGCACACCGGTCACGAGCGCCGTGCCGACGCCGGCAAATACCGCCCAGTCGGGCGGCCATGCGGGCAATACCGGAAACGCGAGCCTGAGCCCCCACGCGCCGGCGTGTCCCAGTCCGAGGCCGGCAACCGCGCCGGCGAGCGAGAGCAGCGCGGCCTCGGTGAGGAACGCCATGCGGATGCTGCGCGCGCTGGCACCGAGCGCCTTGAGGAGGCCGATCTCGCCCGTGCGTTGGGTGACGGCAACGAGCATCACGTTCATCACGAGGATGCCCGCGACCGCGAGGCTGATCGCCGCGATCCCGGCGACGGCGAGCGTGAGTGCCCCGAGGATGCGATCGAAGGTGCCGAGCACGGCGTCTTGGGTGATCAGCGTTACGTCGAGCTCGCCGTCGCGGCGGATGCGCATGATCTCTTCGATCTGGCGCTTCGCCGGCAGTAGCGCGTCGCGGTCGCGGGCCTCGACGATGATGCGGAAGAGCGTGTTGGTGTTGAACATCGCCTGGGCGGTCGCGACCGGGACGAAGATCAGCTCGTCGGTGTTCATGCCGAGGCCCTGGCCGGATTTTTCGAGCACGCCGATGACGCGCAGGCGGCGGTCGCCGATGCGGATCATGCGGCCGACGGCGGGCTCCGAGCCGAAGAGTTCATCCCGCAGCGTCGCACCGAGGACGGCCGAGGAGCTCGCGCGGCCGAGGTCTTCGCGGGGCAGGAACTGGCCTTGGGCCATGCGGAAGCGGCGGATGTCGAGGTAGTCGGCTCCGGTGCCGACCGCCATCGTCTCGCGCAGGCGTCCTCCGTACGAGATCTCGGCGGTGCCGACTGACAAGGGGGCGATGCGCTTGACGTCCGGGGCGCGCAGCAGGGCCTCGGCGTCGCGCACGGTGAGATCGCGCGGGGTGGTGGTGACGAGATTGCCGAGCGACAGTCCGCCGGTCGAGCTGCGGCCGGGGAGCATGATCACGAGATTGCTGCCGAGCGCCGAAAACTCGTTCATCACATAGCGCCGCGCGCCGTCGCCGAGTGCCGTGAGCACGACGACCGCGGCGACGCCGATCGACATCGCGAGCACCATCAGCGCGGTGCGCAGCGGATAGCCGGCGGCGGCGCGGGCCGCGAAGCGGAGTGTGTCGGCCGGCGTCACGGCGAGTTCGCCTCAGTCATACTGCAGCGAAGGCACTGCCGGGCTGCCGTCGTCGTGCGTCAGCATGCCGTCTTCCATCATCAAGCGGCGGCGCGCGCGGCTGCCCATCACGGGGTCGTGCGTGACGACGATCAGCGTGACGCCGCCGGCGTTGAGCCCTTCGAGGAGCGCCGTGACGTCCTGGCCGGTTGCGCGATCGAGGTTGCCGGTGGGCTCGTCGGCGAGGATCATCGCCGGCCGCATGATCGTCGCACGCGCGATCGCGACCCGCTGCCGTTGTCCGCCGGAAAGCTCGTCGGGGCGGTGGCCGGCGCGCGTATCGAGGCCGAAGTCCTTCAGCGCCTTGGTGACGCGGGATCGCCGTTCCGCCGGCGGGACCCCGGCCAGCATCAGCGGCAGCGCGATGTTCTCGGCCGCGGTGAGGCGCGGCACGAGGTGAAAGCTCTGGAACACGAAGCCGATGCGATGGCTGCGGACCTCGGCCTGTTCGTCGGGGCTCAGCGTCGTTACGTCACGGCCTTCGAGGCGGTAGGTGCCGGCGTTCGGACGATCGAGCAGGCCCAGCAGGTTGAGCAGCGTCGATTTGCCGGAGCCCGACGGGCCCATGATCGCGACGTATTCGCCGGTGTCGATCGACACGGAGAGCTCATGCAGCGCATGCACCTCGCTGTCGCCGAGCTTGAAGACGCGCTCGATGCCCCTCAGTTCGATCTGTGCCATCGCCGCTCCTCAACGCGATGCGGCGACATCGTCTTCCGGTCTGACGTGCGCGCCGGCCTTCACGCCCTCGCGTTCGAGCGAGCTGACGATGCGGTCGCCTTCGGCCAGACCGTCGAGGATTTCGGTGTATTCCCAGTTGGAGATTCCGGTCTTCACGCTGCGCTCCTCCAGCCGGCCGTCCTCGGCGCGATAGCGCAGCACCTTGGTGCCGTCGCGCAGGGTCGCAGTCGGGATGCGCAAGGCGTTGTCGCGCACTTCGAGCACGATTTCGGCGTCCGCGCTGTAACCGACGAGCATGCCGCGGGCTTCGTCGGGGTGGGCGAAGTCGATCTCGACGTCGACGGTACGGGCCTGCTTTTCGATCGCCGTGATGTAGGGCGCGACGCGCTTCACGCGCGCTTCGAAGACCTTGCCGGGCAGGGCGTCGAACGTGAGGCGGGCAGGTTGGCCCGGGCGGATCTTCGGCGCGTCGATCTCGTCCATCGGTGCCTTCACATAGAGGCAGCTGTCGTCGATGAGGTCGATGGCCGGCGGCGTCGGCACGCCCGGCGGGGAGGGCGTCGAGTACTCGCCGAGCTCGCCGGTGATCTTCGCGACCGTGCCGGCGAAGGGCGCGATCAGCACCGTGCGCTGGCGGTCGGTCGAGGTGGCGCCGATCTGCGCTTCGGCGGTGCGGATGTCGGAGCGGGCGGTTTCGCAGGCGGCGCGTCGGGCCCGCGCTTCGGTGCACGCCTGGTCGACGCGCGAGGAGGACACGAAATTGCGGCGGAAGAGTTCGTCCTGGCGCACGGCCTCGCGTTCGGCATTGTCCGCCTGGGTGCAGGCTTCCTCTACACGCCGCCTCGCAGTTTCGAGCTGGGCGCGATTCACTTTCAGCCGCGCATCGAGGTCGTCGCTCCATAGCCGCATCAGCAGCTGCCCCGCCTGCACGCGGTCGCCTTCCTTGACGCCGAGGTATTCGATGCGCCCGCCGACGATGGTCGAGAGCTTGGTCCGCTGGCAGGCTTCGATTTCGCCGGCGCGCGTGTTGGACAGCGTCGCCTGGACGCTGCCGCGGCCGACCTCGACGAGACGGACCGGCAGCGGCTTCGGCCGGGTGAACCACCAGCCCGCCGCGGCGGCCAACGCAATGACGGTCAGGACAATGAGGCTGCGGCGCAGGAAGGTCGGCATCGGCTTTCAAATGACATTTGATCGCCGATGATCGCCCCTTATCCTGCCGCGCGCAACCTCACAGCCATGCGGGCGTTCAGCCGCGAGCCTTGCTCCAGGAGTCCTTCAAGGTCACGGTGCGGTTGAACACCGGCGCACCGGCTTTCGAGTCGACGCGGTCGGCGACGAAGTAGCCGTGGCGCTCGAACTGGAAGCGTTCTTCCGCAGCCGCTTCGCGCAGCGCCGGTTCCAGCCACGCGCGGATCGCGCGGCGTGAGTCCGGGTTGATGTCGTCGATGAAGCTGCGCTCGAAGTCTTCCGGATCGCCTTCGCGACGGTTGCCCGGATGCGGGTAGGCGAAGAGGCGATCATAGAGGCGCACTTCGGCCTCGTAGCCGTGCGCGACCGACACCCAGTGCAGGTTGCCCTTGACCTTGACGCTGTCCGCGCCCGGCGTGCCGGACTTCGTGTCGGGGAGATACTCGCACAGCACCGCCGTGACATTGCCGTCGGCATCCTTCTCGCAGCCCGTGCATTTGACGACGTAGCCGTAGCGCAGCCGCGCCATGTTGCCCGGGGAGAGGCGGTGGAAGCCCTTCACCGGGGTTTCCATGAAGTCTTCGCGCTCGATCCACAGCTCGCGCGAGAAAGGCATCGGACGCTTGCCGAGTTCGGGCTTGAGCGGATGGTTCGGCGCCTCGCACAGCTCGCTCTGGCCTTCGGGGTAGTTCGTGATCACGAGCTTGAGCGGATCGAGCACCGCGACGCGACGCTCGGCCGCCTCGTTGAGGTCCTCGCGCATGCATTCTTCGAGCACGCTGAAATCAATCCAGGTGTCGGACTTGGTCACGCCGATGCGCTCGGCAAACAGGCGGAAACCGCCCGCCGTGAAACCGCGACGGCGGGCGCCGACCAGCGTCGGCAGGCGAGGGTCGTCCCAGCCGGTGACGTGTTTCTCGTCGACCAACTGGATCAGCTTGCGCTTCGACAGCACGACGTAGGTCAGGTTGAGGCGCGCGAACTCGATCTGCTGCGGTAGCGGGCGGGGGAAAAGACCCCCTTCGGCGAGCGCATCGAGCAGCCAGTCGTAGAACGGGCGCTGGTCTTCGAACTCGAGCGTGCAGATCGAGTGCGTGATGCCTTCGATCGCGTCCTCGATCGGGTGCGCGAAGGTGTACATCGGATAGATGCACCACGCGTCGCCCGCGCGATGGTGATGGGCCTTGCGGATGCGGTAGATCGCCGGGTCACGCAGGTTGATGTTGGGCGAGGCCATGTCGACCTTCGCGCGCAGCACGTGCTGGCCGTCGGCGAATTCGCCCGCGCGCATGCGGCGGAAGAGGTCGAGGTTCTCTTCGACGCTGCGGCTGCGGTAGGGGCTCTCGCGGCCCGGCTCGGTCAGCGTGCCGCGGTAGGCGCGCATCTCCTCGGCCGACAGCGATTCGACGTAAGCCTTGCCGGCCGTGATCAGGTATTCAGCGCAGGCATACATCTTCTCGAAGTAGTCCGACGCGAAGTACTGGTGCTTGCCCCACTCGAAGCCGAGCCAGCTCACCGCCTCGACGATCGAGTCGACGTATTCCTGCTCTTCCTTCTCGGGGTTCGTGTCGTCGAAGCGCAGATGGCAGGCCCCGGCGTAGCTCTGGGCCAGGCCGAAGTTCAGGCAGATCGACTTGGCATGGCCGTAGTGCAGGTAGCCGTTGGGCTCCGGCGGGAAACGGGTCTCGACCCGTCCGCCCCATTTGCCGCTCCGGATGTCCTCGTCGATGATGTTGCGGATGAAGTTGCTCACGGGCGCTGCGGCGGCAGCGGGTTTCGAAGTGTCGGACACGGGGAAAAGCCTCGATTCAATAGGCGCTGATTTCGGAATCGGCCATTTTACCGCGTCATCGCCCGGAATGAATTGGCGCGCAGTGCCGATGCGGGTCTGCGACAGCGCGTGTCGGCTAGAATTCGCGACGATCCCGTATTCAAGGAATGGTCATGACAGTCTGCAGAACGTGCCGGAGGGTACGATGAGCGCGCCACTCGCCCCGCTTTCGGGCTTCGTCGCGGTCGGTTTCGGCGCTGCAGTTGGCGCGTGGCTGCGATGGGGCCTCGGCCTGCTCCTCAATCCGCTGTTCCTGCTGATCCCGCTCGGCACGCTGGCCGCGAACCTGCTCGGCGGGCTGATCATGGGCGCGTCGCTGGCCTGGATTCACGCCGTGCCGGAGATGTCGCCGGCCGTGAGGCTGTTGCTGACAACCGGCTTTCTGGGCGGATTGACGACCTTTTCGACCTTTTCCGCCGAAAGCCTGCACCTGATGCAGCGGGGCGAGTGGTTCTGGCTGGTGCTGCACACCTTTGTTCACGTGCTCGGTGCGCTGTTCATGGCCTGGGCCGGCTATACCGCCTTCAACGCCTGGCGCGGCTGAAACGGGTCAGCTGAGGCTCGCAAGCCAGTCGGCCGCAGATTCGCCCGCGGCACGCCCCGTCGCAAAGCACGCTGTGAGCAGGTGGCCGCCCGTCGGAGCTTCCCAGTCGAGCATTTCGCCGCAGCAAAACACGCCGGGCAGGGCGCGCAGCATCAGGTGCTCGTCGACGTCCTCGAAGAGCACTCCGCCCGCCGTGCTGATCGCCTCGTCGAGCGGACGCGGCGCCGCAAGCCGCAGCGGCAGCGCCTTGATCGCCGCGGCGAGCCGCGCCGGATCGGCGAATTCCGCGGCCGTCGTGCATTCGCGCAGCAGCCCCGCCTTGACGCCGGTGATGCCGGCCTTGCTTTGGAGATGGCTCGACATCGAGCGCGAGCCGCGCGGTCGCGACAAATCTTCCACGAGCCGCTCGAGGCTGCGCCCCGGTGCCAGATCCAGATGGAGGGTCGCCGAACCGCTCGCGGCGATCGTTTCACGCAAGGGCGCGGACAGCGCGTAGATCAGTCCGCCTTCGAGGCCGGTCGCAGAAATCATGCATTCGCCCGCGCGATGGTGGCTTTCCCCTTGCGCGTCGATGAAGGTCGCCGCGACCGACTTCACCGGCTCGCCGACGAAGCGCTCGCGGAAATGTCCGCTCCAGCCCTCGCCGGACGTGCTTCCGGCTTGCCGTCCGACGTCGAAACCGCAATTCGCCGGCTTTAGCGGCGCGATTCCGATACCCCGTGCCTCGAGCCACGGCACCCAGGCGCCATCCGATCCCAGCTTCGCCCAGCTCGCGCCGCCCAGCGCGAGAACCACCGCGTCGGCGGCGACGATCCGCTCGCCGCCCGGCGTCGCGAAGCGCAGCCCGGACGTCGGATTCGACGTATCCGCCTGCCAGCCCAGCCAGCGATGGCGCACGTGGAAGCGCACGCCCGCTTCGCGCAGCCGGTGCAGCCACGCGCGCAGCAGCGGCGCAGCCTTCATCTCGCGCGGAAACACCCGTCCCGAACTGCCGACGAAAGTCTCGACGCCCAGCCCATGCGCCCATTCGCGCAGCGCGTCGGCGCCGAAGTCTTCGAGCATCGGAGCGAGCACGTCTTGTCGTTCGCGATAGCGTGAGATGAACGCCGGAGCAGGCTCCGAATGCGTCAGGTTGAGTCCGCCGATCCCGGCAAGAAGGAACTTGCGCCCCGCCGACAGCATCGCGTCGAAGACATCGACGCGCAGGCCTCGTGCAGCAAGGATCTCGGCCGCCATCAACCCCGCCGGCCCGCCGCCAATCACGATCACCTTCCGCGTGGTAGCCATCATGCAATTTCCTTCCAGGCTGCGAGTTTGTCCGCAAAGGACCAGGATGCGTTGGCGGGGCTCGTCGAAGGCAGGCGCCACAATGTGACGCCCGCCTGCTCGCTCAATTGCGGCCACACGTGGCGCCGAAAGAAGGTTTCGGCCGTACCGCCATTGAAGAAGATGCGCGTGACGCCCGGATGGGTGGCGAAGAAGCCCGCGAAGTCGTTGATCTCCGTCGATTCCGCCTCGATATCCGCGTCGAGGCTGCCGCGCCGGCGGCATGCCCCCAACACGTCCCACAGCGCGTAGCCCCGTTCGGCCAGTTGCCGCGCGCGATCCGAATACGGTTCGGCGGGGTCGATATTCAGCACTGCGCAGACGATCGGCCAGAAGCCGTTGCGCGGATGGGCGTAATACTGGCCGGCCGCAAGCGAAGCGGCGCCAGGCATGCTGCCGAGGATCAGCGTGTGCGCGTGAGCTGCGGCAATCGGCGGAAAACCTTCGAGGCGGGACATCGTAACGAGCGGAATGGGGGAGGGCGATGAACACTGCGGCGCACGGTACCGATCGCAGCCGGGTGCCGCAAGTCCGCCGTCGCGTCCGCTGGGATCGAAATGCGGCCGCGCCTAGTCTAATTTGTGCATTAGGACCCTGCAAAGGAGGCCGACCATGAACACCCACAATCTGCCCAAGATGCTGTATTCCTATTCGGAGGGCTGGCAGGACATCATCCAGATCCACCCCACGGTCGCCAAGCTGTTCGTGACCTGGGTCATGCCGATGTCGCTGATTCCGTCGGCGATGTTCCTGTATTCGATGCTGGTGACCCCGGGCGCGGTATTTCCCGAGATGGTGCCGCCGTTGACGATGGCCGAGGCGCTCGTTGCGGCGGTCGCTTTCTATCTCGCCGAACTGGCGATGGTCGCGCTGATGGCTTCCATCATCCAGCAGATGGGCGACGTCGTCGATGCCAAGCCGGCGTACTCCGAGTCCTTCATTCTCGCTGCCGTCGCACCGACACCGTTATGGCTGTCCGCGCTCGCGCTGTTCATTCCGTCGGCCTGGATCAATGGCCTCGTCGTGGCGCTCGCCTGGGTCGCGTCGGCGGCGTTGATCTACCACGGCGTCTATCCGCTGTTCAAACTCGAGGACAGGAGCAAGTCGCGCCTGATGGGCTCCTTCATTCTCACGGCCGGCGTCATCGCATGGGGCGCGCTCCTTGTAGTGCTCTCGCTCGCGATGAGCATGATCATCGGGCTGCGCTGAGCGGCCCCTGCGGCGTCCGCGGTAGAAGGGTCCGCCCGCGGCGCCGCCTCCTGATGCGGCCCATGGCGGCCGTTCTGGCATAATCCCCGCAATTTCCGGCGGTTTGCGCCCCGGAAGACTCCGTTCAACCGCCTGCCCGCGTCGCCGGATGCCGGCGCCTTCCGACGACTTCAAGATTGACTGCCACCGATACCCGTCACGCCACCGCGCGCGGGCGCGATGATTTTTCCGACTGCCTCACCGCCGACCGTCCCCGCCTGCACCGCCTCGCCCGTGATCTCGGGCGCAGTCAGGGCGCGAAGCGCGAGCGGACCCAGGCCGACCTCGACGCCTTGCGCGCCCGCTCTCGCGCTGCTCTCGCCGAACGCCAGGCACGCCTGCCGAAGCCCGATTTCCCTGCCGAACTGCCGGTCACGCAAAAGCGCGACGAGATCGCGGAAGCAATCGCCGCCCACCAGGTCGTCATCGTCTGCGGCGAAACCGGTTCCGGCAAGACGACCCAGCTCCCCAAGATCTGCCTCTCCCTCGGCCGTGGTGCCGCCGGATTGATCGGCCACACCCAGCCCCGACGCCTCGCCGCCCGAGCGACCGCAACCCGCATCGCCCAGGAGCTGAAATCCGAACTCGGTCAGGCCGTCGGCTACAAGATTCGCTTCACCGACCGCCTCAGCGAGTCGAGCTGCATCAAGCTGATGACCGACGGCATCCTGCTCGCCGAGACGCAGGGCGACCCCTCGCTCGCCGCCTACGACACACTGATCATCGACGAGGCCCACGAGCGTAGCCTCAACATCGACTTCCTGCTTGGCTACCTCCGGACCTTGCTGCCGCGCCGCCCCGACCTCAAGGTGATCGTCACCTCCGCGACGCTCGACGCCGACCGTTTTGCGCGCCACTTCGCCGGCGCCGACGGCAAGCCCGCTCCGGTGATCGAAGTCTCCGGCCGCCTGTACCCGATCGAACTGCGTTACCGCCCGGTCGAAAGCGACGATGCCCCTGCCCAAGAATCCCGCGGTCCCGGCGCCGCCGATCGCCGCAAGGACCGCGACCTCTACGACGCCCTCGTCGACGCCGTCGACGAAGCCCACCGCAGCGGCCCCGGCGACACCCTGGTGTTCCTCCCCGGCGAGCGCGAAATCCGCGAAGCCGCCGAAGCGCTGCGCAAGGCTCATCACGCTTCCAGCACCGAGATCCTGCCGCTCTATGCGCGCCAGTCCGCGCAGGAGCAATCCCGCGTATTCGCGCCCGGCAAGGGCCGCCGCGTCGTCCTCGCGACCAACGTCGCCGAGACCTCGCTCACCGTGCCCGGCATCCGCTATGTCGTCGACACCGGCCTCGCCCGCGTAAAGCGCTACTCGCATCGCAACAAGGTCGAACAGCTGCAGGTCGAGAAGATCGCCCAGTCGGCCGCGAAGCAACGCGCAGGGCGCTGCGGCCGCGTCATGGACGGCATCTGCTTCCGCCTCTACGACGAGGAAGATTTCGCCAAGCGCACCGCGCACACGGACCCCGAGATCCTGCGTTCCTCGCTCGCCGGCGTGATCCTGCGCATGAAGTCGCTGCGCCTCGGCGCCGTCGAGGACTTCCCCTTCATCGACGCGCCGCTGCCGCGGATGATCGCCGACGGCTACCAACTCCTCACCGAACTCGGTGCCGTGGCGGACGACGATGCGCGCGAGCTCACGCCGATCGGCGTTGAACTCGCCAAGCTCCCGCTCGACCCCAAGATCGGCCGCATGATCCTTGCCGCGCGCGACCGCGCCTGCCTCGCCGAAGTCCTCGTGATCGCAGCCGCCTTGTCGACGCAGGACCCGCGCGAACGCAACCCCGAAAGCCCCGGCGCTGCCGACCAGGCACACGCCAAGTTCCGCGGCGGCGAGCAGGACCAGCGCTCCGAATTCCTGTGGTACTGGAACCTGTGGAAGGCCTGGAGCGAAGTGCTGCGCCATGAGACCAGCAGCAAGCAGAAGGCGTGGGCCAAACAACACCACCTCTCCTACCTGCGCCTGCGTGAATGGCGAGACGTACATACGCAGCTCCACACCCTCTGCACCGAACACGGCTGGAAGGAAAACCAGCAGCCCGCCCACTACGACGCGATCCACAAGGCACTGCTCGCCGGCCTCCTCGGGCACGTCGGCTGCAAGATCGAGGACGCCAGCGGCCCCCAGGCCGGCAGCTACCTGGGCGCCCGCGGCATCAAGTTCTGGCCGCACCCCGGCTCGGCGCTCGCGAAGAAGGCCGGCAAATGGATCGTCAGCGCCGAACTCGTCGACACCTCGCGCCTGTTCGGTCGCTGCCTCGCGAAGATCGAGCCCGAATGGCTCGAAGAAGTCGGCGCCCACCTCCTCAAGCGCCAGGTCTTTGAGCCTCACTGGTCCAAAGCCTCCGGCGCCGTGCGCGCCTGGGAGCGCGGCACCCTCCACGGCCTTATCCTCTATCCCAAGCGCGGCATCGGCTACCGCGACATCGACCCTAAGCTGTGCCGCGAACTCCTCATTCGTGAAGGCCTCGTGCAAGGCGAAATCGCCGAAGGTCCCGCCCGCGGCATGGCCTTCCTGCAGCACAACCGCCGCCTCGTCGCCGAGATCGAGCGCCTCGAACACAAGTCGCGCCGCCCCGACGTCCTCGTCGACGAAGAACTGATCTACGCCTTCTACGACGCCAAGCTCCCCGCCGACATCGTGGACCTCGCAAGCTTCGAAGCCTGGCGCAAGCAAGCCGAAAAGGCCGAGCCAAAGCTGCTGCACCTGTCGCGCGACCAGCTGATGCGCCACGAGGCCGAGGGCATCACCACCGACCGCTTCCCTGCCAACTTCGAAGTCCTCGGCCAGAAGCTCAAGCTCACCTACCTGCACCAACCCGGCGAAGCCGACGACGGCGTCACGCTCACCGTCCCGCTCGCGATGCTCAACCAGATTCCTGCAAACCGCTGCGAATGGCTCGTACCCGGTCTGCTCGAGGAAAAGGTCGCCGCCCTCCTGCGCACCGTCCCGCAAAAGCATCGCCACCGCCTGCAACCGATCGCCGAAAGTGCCGCCGCCTTCATGGCGCACTATGAAGCCGGCGACTGGGATCTCGACGAGCCTCTCCTGCGCGCCTTGCAGCGCTTCGTCGAAGAGCGCGTTTCGCTCAAGCTCCCGATGGAATCCTTCCGCGTCGAAAACCTTAATCCGCACTGCTTCATGAACTTCCGTGTGATCGACGAGCACGGTCGGGTCCTGGGACAGTCGCGCAACCTTCCCGAACTGCGCACTCGGCTCCGCGACCAAGTCGCCGAACGCTTCCGGGGTGCCCGGATCACGATTCCCGGGAGCACCGCACCCAAGACCGCAACGCCGCCGCCGTCCGCTGCGGTGTCGAAAGGGCAGGGCGCCCCGGCGAAAGCCGCCCCCGAACCATCTGCCGCCCAACTTTCCGGCTTCACCGCCTGGACCTTCGGCGCGCTGCCCGAACTCCTTGAAGTCAAAGTCGCCGGCCGCGAAATCATCGGCTTCCCCGCGCTGCACGACGACGGCGACAGCGTCTCGCTGCGTCCCCACGACACCCCCGAAGAAGCCGCCAAGGTCCATCGCAAAGGCCTCACGCGACTCTTCGCCCTCACCCTCAAAGACCAGGTCCGCGCGGTCGAACGCTTGCCCGGCCTGCGCGACCTCGCGCTCGTCTTCATCCCCTTCGGCACCGAAGCCGAACTCAAGACCCAACTTGTCGCCGCAACCCTCGAACGCACCTGCCTACTCGACCCGCTCCCGACCGACGCCGCAAGCTTCGAGCAACGCTGCGCCGAAGCCAAGTCCCGCATCACCCTCGTCGCGCAGGAATTCATGCGCCTCGCGACCACGCTGATCGCCGAACATTCCGCGCTGCAGAAGCGCCTCACCGGTGTGAAGGGCTTCCCTGAGGTCGCCGCCGACCTCCAGTCCCAGGTCCGCGAACTCATGCCCAAGGACTTCCTCGTCGCCTACCCCTGGGAGCGCCTCGCCCATTTCCCGCGCTACCTCAAGGCGGCCGGCGTGCGCCTCGACAAACTGCGCAACAACCCAGCCCGCGACGCCCAACTGATGGCCGACTGGCGCAGCCTCGCCCAGCCCTTCGAGCGCGAACGGCTCGCCAAGCGCAAAGCCGGCGTCGCCGACCCCAGCCTCGACGAATTCCGCTGGCTCCTGGAAGAACTCCGCGTCGGCCTCTTCGCGCAGGAACTGAAGACCCCCATGCCGATGTCCGTAAAGCGCCTGCAAAAAATCTGGGAAGCCCGCCCCAGATAAGGAAAACGGACCCCCGTTTTAGCTGCAAACCCACCGGGGGTCGGCACGAGGCTCGTTGAGCTTTGATCCATCAAGCTTTTCCTGCTATCCTACCCGGCTTTCCCTTGCTCCACCGGTTCGCATGCCGGGGAGCTGTCATCAACCGCAAGGAGTCTCCATGCGACATTACGAAGTTGTATTCATCGTCCACCCGGACCAGTCGGAACAGGTCCCGGCGATGATCGAGCGCTACAAGTCGCTCGTCACCGCCCGCAATGGCCAGATCCATCGCCTCGAAGACTGGGGCCGCCGCCAGATGGCCTATCCGATCCAGAAGGTCCACAAGGCCCACTACGTCCTCATGAACATCGAGTGCGACGGCGAAGCGCTGGCCGAACTCGAGCACGCCTTCAAGTTCAACGACGCCGTCCTGCGCCACCTCATCGTCAAGATGAAGAAGGCCGTCACCGCTCCGTCGCCGATGATGAAGGAAGAAAAGTCCCGCTCGCTGACCACCGCTCCGGCCGCCGAAGAAGCGAAGACCGAAGCCGAATCCGCCTGAGGTGACTGAAACCGGGTTTAACCAACTGCACCTCGACGCACGGATAGCCGAACTGCTGCCACTGCGTCGAACCCCGGCAGGCGTGCTGGTCGCTACCTGCGGCCTCACGCACGAATCGAAACAGATGGAAGCGGGCATGCTCCGCGACGTTTCGGTCGAACTGCAGGCGGTTGCGGTCGGCGAGCTGGCCGGAATGCTGGCCAGTGCAGCACCCGGCATGAGGATACGGGTCGCCGGATTTCTCGCCGCGAAAAGTCTTCGCAGTCGAGCCCCGGTACTGCACCTGAGCAAGATCGAATTTCTGGAAGGAAACGAAAATGGCGTTCAACAAGAAGTTTGCAAAGAAAAAGGATGACCGCGGCAACCGCGGCCTGTTCAAGCGTCGCAAGTTCTGCCGCTTTACCGCGGAGAAGATCGAGGAAGTCGACTACAAGGACGTCGACATCCTGAAGGACTTCGTCACCGAAAACAGCAAGATCATGCCGGCTCGCATCACCGGCACCAAGGCAGGCTATCAGCGTCAGCTGTCGACCGCGATCAAGCGTGCGCGCTTCCTCGCCCTGCTGCCTTACACCGATCTGCACAAGTAATTAGGAGAGATCGGACATGCAAATCATTCTGCTCGAAAAAGTTGCCAACCTCGGCACCCTGGGTGACGTGGTCAAGGTCAAGGATGGCTACGCCCGTAACTACCTGATCCCGCAAGGCATGGCCAAGCGTGCGACCCAGTCCAACATGGCTGAGTTCGAAGCGCGCCGCGCCGAACTGGAAAAGGTCCAGGCTGAAAAACTCGTCGCCGCCCAGGAAATCGCCACCAAGCTCGAAGGTCTGATGCTCCAGATCACCCGCAAGGCGGGCATGGACGGCCGCCTGTTCGGCTCCGTCACCAACATCGACGTTGCCGAAGCGCTGGCCACCCAAGGCTTCAACATCGAGCGCAGCTCGGTGCGCATGCCGGAAGGCCCGATCAAGGCGATCGGCGATGTGCAGATCGACATCGCGCTGCATCACGACGTTGTGGTGCCGGTCACCGTTTCCGTGCTCGGCGAACAGTAATCCGCCTGCGGTAACGCGATCCGCAAGGGGCTGCTTCGGCAGCCCCTTTTCTTTTTCTGCGCTGTCTGCCGCTTCTGTAGAATTTCGCACTCGCTTCCCAGGAACACCGTCACCGATGGCCACGCAAAAGCGCCGCTTCCCCGACAGCGCCGATCCCCAAATTTCGGCAATCAAGCTTCCGCCGCATTCGCTCGAGGCCGAGCAGTCCCTGATCGGAGGCATCCTGCTCGACAACCAGGCGTGGGAGCGCATCGCAGACCTCGCCAGCGAGGCCGACTTCTATCGCGACGATCACCGCCGGATATTTCGCCACATCAGCAAGCTGATCGATCTCGGGAAACCTGCCGACGTCGTGACGGTGTTCGAGTCGCTGGAAAAGAACGGCGAAGCCGAACAGGCCGGCGGTCTCGCCTATCTCGCCGAGATCGCCAACAGCACGCCCTCGGCTGCGAACATTCGACGCTACGCGGAAATCGTCCGCGAGCGCGCGATTCTTCGGAAGCTTGTCACCGTCGGCGACGAAATCGCCGCCTCCGCGCTCAGTGCCACCGGTCGGGATGCAAAGACGTTGCTCGACGAGGCCGAAGCGAAAGTCTTCGAGATCGCGGAATCGACCGCGCGCACGACGACCGGCTTCGTATCGATCCAGCCCATTCTCAAGCAGGTGGTCGACCGCGTCCAAGAGCTCTACGACCGCGACAATCCGACGGAAATCACCGGCGTCCCGAGCGGCCTTGCCGACCTCGACGCCAAGACCTCCGGATTGCAGCCGTCCGACATGATCATCGTCGCCGGGCGTCCGGCGATGGGGAAGACGACCTTCGCGCTGAACGTCGCCGAGCACGTTGCAGTCGACTGTCGGCTTCCGGTCGCGATCTTCTCGATGGAAATGCCGGGTACCCAGCTCGCGACCCGTTTCATCTCATCGGTCGGTCGCATCGACCAGGGCAAGATCCGAACGGGCCGCCTCGGCGACGAGGATTGGCAGCGTCTCACGATGGCGATGGGCAAGCTCTACGACGCACCGCTCTTCATCGACGAAACGCCAGGCCTCAACCCGATCGATCTGCGCGCCCGTGCGCGACGGCTCTCGCGCCAGTGCGGCAAGCTCGGCCTGATCGTCATCGACTACCTGCAGCTCATGGTCGGCAGCAAGGACAGCGACAACCGCGCGTCCGAACTTTCCGAGATCTCGCGCTCCATCAAGTCGCTCGCGAAAGAGCTGCACGTGCCGATCATCGCGCTGTCGCAGTTGAACCGAAGCCTCGAGCAGCGCCCGAACAAGCGCCCCGTGATGTCCGACCTCCGCGAATCCGGCGCCATCGAGCAGGACGCGGACATCATCATGTTCATCTACCGCGACGAGGTTTACAACCCCGACTCTCCCGACAAGGGAAGTGCGGAACTGATTATCGGCAAGCACCGTAACGGCCCGACCGGCACCGTCCGCATGACCTTCATCGGCGAGTGCACCCGTTTCGAAAACTACACGGGCGAAGCGCGTCCCATCTATAGCGACGAGTGATCCGCCAGCTTTCGATCACGAGGGTGTTGACACGTTCTTCCTCGTCTATATAATCCGCCCCTCTTCGCGACGCGGCGGTGAAACGCGGCGGCGGAGAAGGGAAAGAGCGTTGAATGCAGCCGATGTTTGAAAAATAAAACGCGGCGGTGCTTGACGGCGACAATGAAGTTTGTCAGAATCTCTTTCTCGCTGCTTCGGCAGCGGTTCTTTAAAAAATTGGACAACCGATAAGTGTGAGTGCTCGGTGACGGCAGGCGCAAGCGGATTCTTCGGAGTCTGCGCTTTGCAGAAATTGAGTGCTCATATGTAAGTCAGTAATGATTTCTTTGAGTGCTTTGTTGGATTGAACTTAAGAGTTTGATCCTGGCTCAGATTGAACGCTGGCGGCATGCTTTACACATGCAAGTCGAACGGCAGCGGGGGCTTCGGCCCGCCGGCGAGTGGCGAACGGGTGAGTAATGCATCGGAACGTACCCAGTCATGGGGGATAACTACGCGAAAGCGTAGCTAATACCGCATACGCCCTGAGGGGGAAAGCGGGGGATCGCAAGACCTCGCGTGATTGGAGCGGCCGATGTCGGATTAGCTAGTTGGTGGGGTAAAGGCCTACCAAGGCGACGATCCGTAGCGGGTCTGAGAGGATGATCCGCCACACTGGGACTGAGACACGGCCCAGACTCCTACGGGAGGCAGCAGTGGGGAATTTTGGACAATGGGGGCAACCCTGATCCAGCCATGCCGCGTGAGTGAAGAAGGCCTTCGGGTTGTAAAGCTCTTTCAGACGGAAAGAAAACGCTTCTCCTAATACGGGAGGCGGATGACGGTACTGTCAGAAGAAGCACCGGCTAACTACGTGCCAGCAGCCGCGGTAATACGTAGGGTGCGAGCGTTAATCGGAATTACTGGGCGTAAAGCGTGCGCAGGCGGTTGTGTAAGACAGGTGTGAAATCCCCGGGCTTAACCTGGGAACTGCGCTTGTGACTGCACGGCTAGAGTACGGCAGAGGGGGGTGGAATTCCACGTGTAGCAGTGAAATGCGTAGATATGTGGAGGAACACCGATGGCGAAGGCAGCCCCCTGGGCCGATACTGACGCTCATGCACGAAAGCGTGGGGAGCAAACAGGATTAGATACCCTGGTAGTCCACGCCCTAAACGATGTCGACTAGTTGTTCGGAAGGGTAACTTTCTGAGTAACGCAGCTAACGCGTGAAGTCGACCGCCTGGGGAGTACGGCCGCAAGGTTAAAACTCAAAGGAATTGACGGGGACCCGCACAAGCGGTGGATGATGTGGATTAATTCGATGCAACGCGAAAAACCTTACCTACCCTTGACATGCCTGGAATCCTTGAGAGATCAGGGAGTGCCTTCGGGAGCCAGGACACAGGTGCTGCATGGCTGTCGTCAGCTCGTGTCGTGAGATGTTGGGTTAAGTCCCGCAACGAGCGCAACCCTTGTCGCTAATTGCCAGCATTGAGTTGGGCACTTTAGCGAGACTGCCGGTGACAAACCGGAGGAAGGTGGGGATGACGTCAAGTCCTCATGGCCCTTATGGGTAGGGCTTCACACGTCATACAATGGTCGGTACAGAGGGTTGCCAAACCGCGAGGTGGAGCTAATCCCTTAAAGCCGATCGTAGTCCGGATCGCAGTCTGCAACTCGACTGCGTGAAGTCGGAATCGCTAGTAATCGCAGATCAGCATGCTGCGGTGAATACGTTCCCGGGTCTTGTACACACCGCCCGTCACACCATGGGAGTGGGTTTCACCAGAAGTAGGTAGCTTAACCTTCGGGGGGGCGCTTACCACGGTGAGATTCATGACTGGGGTGAAGTCGTAACAAGGTAGCCGTATCGGAAGGTGCGGCTGGATCACCTCCTTTCAAGAGAAGGCGCCGCTCGGCGCCGAGTGCTCACAACTTATCGGTTGTTCAGGCAACGAGAGCCTCGCGGTATCGGAGGGTCTGTAGCTCAGCTGGTTAGAGCACCGTCTTGATAAGGCGGGGGTCGTTGGTTCGAACCCAACCAGACCCACCACACGCAGTATCGGGGGGGATTAGCTCAGCTGGGAGAGCACCTGCTTTGCAAGCAGGGGGTCGTCGGTTCGATCCCGTCATCCTCCACCATGATAGGTGGGGCTCGAGTCAGGGTTAAGCGGTGGGTAGCCGGTGGGCTGCGTAGCGCTTAGGCCTGAGTGCCAATGTTCTTTAACAAAGTGGAAGAAGTAAAGTGTGCGACAGTCGGTCGGAAGATCGATTGTGGCATGGGTTGGTGTGATTGCATTTTTGCATCTATCTGCGCTTTGAACCGGCGGCAGATGGGTGCGCACAAGCGCGAGTTGCCTGTAGCGGTGGGATCCTGTAAGAGGGGTCCAGAGTTATAGGATCAAGCGACTAAGTGCATGTGGTGGATGCCTTGGCGATCACAGGCGATGAAGGACGTGCAAGCCTGCGAAAAGCGGGGGGGAGCTGGCAATGGAGCATTGATCCCCCGATGTCCGAATGGGGAAACCCACTCCTTCGGGAGTATCCCAGACTGAATCCATAGGTCTGAGGAGGCGAACGCGGTGAACTGAAACATCTAAGTAGCCGCAGGAACAGAAATCAACCGAGATTCCCCAAGTAGTGGCGAGCGAACGGGGAAGAGCCTGCACGACTAAACCATCGATTTAGCAGAACGGTCTGGAAAGTCCGGCGATACAGGGTGATAGCCCCGTATGCGAAAAATCGGTGGCGGGTCTGAGCGTGCGACAAGTAGGGCGGGACACGTGAAATCCTGTCTGAAGATGGGGGGACCATCCTCCAAGGCTAAATACTCGTGATCGACCGATAGTGAACCAGTACCGTGAGGGAAAGGCGAAAAGAACCCCGGGAGGGGAGTGAAATAGATCCTGAAACCGCATGCATACAAACAGTGGGAGCCTCCTTGTGGGGTGACTGCGTACCTTTTGTATAATGGGTCAGCGACTTACGTTCAGTAGCGAGCTTAACCGAATAGGGGAGGCGTAGGGAAACCGAGTCTGATAAGGGCGACTGAGTTGCTGGGCGTAGACCCGAAACCGGATGATCTATCCATGGCCAGGATGAAGGTGCCGTAACAGGTACTGGAGGTCCGAACCCACTAATGTTGAAAAATTAGGGGATGAGCTGTGGATAGGGGTGAAAGGCTAAACAAATCCGGAAATAGCTGGTTCTCCCCGAAAACTATTTAGGTAGTGCGTCGTACGGACACTTGCGGGGGTAGAGCACTGTAATCGTTGGGGGGGTCACTGCGATCTACCCCGCGATAGCAAACTCCGAATACCGCAAAGTGATATACGGCAGACAGTCCTGGGGTGCTAACGTCCTGGGACGAGAGGGAAACAACCCAGACCGCCAGCTAAGGTCCCAAATACATGGCTAAGTGGGAAACGAAGTGGGAAGGCATAGACAGCTAGGAGGTTGGCTTAGAAGCAGCCACCCTTTAAAGAAAGCGTAATAGCTCACTAGTCGAGTCGTCCTGCGCGGAAGATGTAACGGGGCTCAAGCCATGAACCGAAGCTGCGGATCTCGTAAGAGATGGTAGGGGAGCGTTCCGTAAGCCTGCGAAGGTGTCTCGAGAGGGATGCTGGAGGTATCGGAAGTGCGAATGCTGACATGAGTAGCGATAAAGGGTGTGAAAAGCACCCTCGCCGAAAGCCCAAGGTTTCCTGCGCAACGTTCATCGACGCAGGGTGAGTCGGCCCCTAAGGCGAGGCAGAAATGCGTAGTCGATGGGAAACGGGTCAATATTCCCGTACCGATTTTAGATGCGATGGGGGGACGGAGAAGGTTAGGCCGGCCGGGTGTTGGACGTCCCGGTTTAAGCGTGTAGGCGTGCCCGATAGGCAAATCCGTCGGGCTGAGCTGAGGCGTGATGACGAGGTCTCTTTGAGACCGAAGTGGTTGATACCCTGCTTCCAGGAAAAGCCTCTAAGCTTCAGTCTAGAATCGACCGTACCGCAAACCGACACAGGTGGGCAGGAAGAAAATTCTAAGGCGCTTGAGAGAACTCAGGAGAAGGAACTCGGCAAATTGATACCGTAACTTCGGGAGAAGGTATGCCCCGGTAGCTTGTAGGAGTACATCCGAAGGGCGACGGGGCCGCAGAGAATCGGTGGCTGCGACTGTTTATTAAAAACACAGCACTCTGCAAACACGAAAGTGGACGTATAGGGTGTGACGCCTGCCCGGTGCCGGAAGGTTAAGTGATGGGGTGCAAGCTCTTGATCGAAGCCCCGGTAAACGGCGGCCGTAACTATAACGGTCCTAAGGTAGCGAAATTCCTTGTCGGGTAAGTTCCGACCTGCACGAATGGCGTAACGATGGCCACACTGTCTCCTCCTGAGACTCAGCGAAGTTGAAGTGTTTGTGAAGATGCAATCTACCCGCGGCTAGACGGAAAGACCCCATGAACCTTTACTGTAGCTTTGCATTGGACTTTGACGGGACTTGTGTAGGATAGGTGGGAGGCTTTGAAGCGGCAACGCCAGTTGTCGTGGAGCCGTCCTTGAAATACCACCCTGGTGTCGTTGAGGTTCTAACCTGGGCCCGTGAATCCGGGTCGGGGACCGTGCATGGCAGGCAGTTTGACTGGGGCGGTCTCCTCCTAAAAGGTAACGGAGGAGTACGAAGGTCGCCTAGGTACGGTCGGACATCGTACTGATAGTGCAATGGCAAAAGGCGGCTTGACTGCGAGACCGACAAGTCGAGCAGGTGCGAAAGCAGGTCATAGTGATCCGGTGGTTCTGTATGGAAGGGCCATCGCTCAACGGATAAAAGGTACTCTGGGGATAACAGGCTGATTCCGCCCAAGAGTTCACATCGACGGCGGAGTTTGGCACCTCGATGTCGGCTCATCACATCCTGGGGCTGTAGCCGGTCCCAAGGGTATGGCTGTTCGCCATTTAAAGTGGTACGTGAGCTGGGTTTAAAACGTCGTGAGACAGTTTGGTCCCTATCTGCCGTGGGCGCTGGAAGTTTGAGAGGACCTGCTCCTAGTACGAGAGGACCGGAGTGGACGTACCTCTGGTGTACCGGTTGTGACGCCAGTCGCATCGCCGGGTAGCTAAGTACGGAAGAGATAACCGCTGAAAGCATCTAAGCGGGAAACTCGCCTCAAGATGAGACTTCCCCGGGGCCTCGAGCCCCCTGAAGGGTCGTTGAAGACCACAACGTTGATAGGTCGGGTGTGGAAGCGCAGTAATGCGTTAAGCTAACCGATACTAATTGCCCGTGCGGCTTGATCCTATAACCCTGGATCCACGCCTCACCCGCAAGCAACAACGCGCCAAGCAATCACAACCCCCCATACCGCACACACCCCACTTCCTCCCCTTTGTTCCCCTTTACAGTCTGACGACCAGAGCGTCCCGGAACCACCCCTTCCCATCCCGAACAGGACCGTGAAACAGGACCGCGCCGATGATAGTGCCTCTCGTGGGTGCGAAAGTAGGTCATCGTCAGACTACCTACCCCAAAAAAGCCGCCGATCTCATACAGATCCGCGGCTTTTTTTACGTCGACAGCGCTTGTCGTGTAAGTCTTGATCTGCGCATGGCGGACGCCGTGACTTGATCGGCTGCATGCGGCAGAATCGATCCTCTTTGCGTAATTGCGCGATTCATGGACTTTGACCTGATCATCGTTGGCGGCGGACTCGCGGGAGCGAGTCTCGCCGTCGCCCTACAGGGCACCCGATACCGTATCGGACTCGTCGAGCCTCGTCCGCCTGTGCTCGCCGAGGGCTGGGATCCGCGGGTCTATGCCGTGAGCCCGCTCTGTGCGGCCTTCCTGCAGGAAATCGGCGTGTGGCAGCATCTGGACCTTGGAAGGATTGCGCCGGTGCATGCGATGTCGATCCGGGGCGACGCCGGAGGGCAACTGGAATTCGCAGCTTACGACAGCGGTCTATCTGAACTGGCCTGGATCGTCGAGGCCGGGAGAATTCACCGGGAGTTGTGGGAGACGGTGAAGCGTCAGCACAACGTGACGATGCTGACGGGCTGTTCGCCGCAGGAATTGATTCACGGGGCGGACCGCCAGACGATTGTCCTGTCGGACGGAAGACGGGCGCATTGCCGTTTGCTGATCGGCGCGGACGGGGCCAACTCGTGGGTGCGCGAGCGCGCCGGGATTCGCGTGGAGAGCAAGCCCTATGGAGAGCGAGGCGTCGTCGGGAACTTTCGTTGCGAGAAAGACCATCGCAATCGCGCCTTTCAGTGGTTCAGGGATGACGGCATCCTGGCCTTGCTGCCGCTTCCACAACAAATGGTCTCGATGGTGTGGTCATGCGCGGACAGCAAGGCGGAGGAGTTGCTGGGGCTGGAGCCCACCGACCTCGCTCGAAGAGTGGCGGAAGCGGCGGGCGACGTGCTCGGACGGCTCGAACCGGTGACGCCGGCGGTGGCCTTCCCGCTGCGTTTCATGCGGGTCGAGTGCGTGGTCAAGCCGCGACTGGCCTTGGTCGGCGATGCCGCTCATGCGATCCATCCTTTGTCCGGCCACGGCATCAATCTCGGATTCCATGATGCGAAGCAGCTCGCCGACATGCTTCGCGCATTGCCCCCGTGGCGCGATCCCGGCGATCTCGCAGTACTGCGAGGCTATGCGCGGGCGCGCGCCGAGGAGCCCTGGTTGCTGCAATATACGACGCACGGGCTCAATCGCCTGTTCGGGTCGCGTAATCCCCTGGTTTCGGTTTTGCGCAATGTCGGATTGAACCTGACCGACCGGGTCCCGGTCGTAAGGGACGTGCTCGTGCGCTATGCAACGAGCGGACGGTTCTGATTTTCTGGAGAGTTTGATGGCGATCGAAAAACTGCGCGCGATGGTGGCTGCGCTGGGAACGGTGGCGGTGGTGCTGCCGGGAGTGGCGTACGCGGACGAGGCGGCGGTGAAGAAGGCCGTGGAGGCGTTTGTCGGATCGCCCAGCGCCGTCGAGTCGGTCGCCAAGGTCCCTTACGGCGGGCTGTATGAAGTGCTGATGAAGAGCGGGGAGCTCGTTTATACGGACGACAAGGTCACGTTCCTGCTCGACGGCCGTGTCATCGACACCAAGACGCGTCGTGATGTCACGGCCGCACGGATGGCGCAGTTGTCGGCGATCGATTTCGGAACGCTGCCGCTCGACCAGGCGATCAAGCAGGTACGGGGCAATGGCTCGCGCGTGCTGGTCACCTTCGAGGACCCGAACTGCACCTACTGCAAGCGCCTGGCGAAAGAGCTGACGCAGGTGAAGAACGTGACGCTTTATACCTTCCTGTATCCGATCCTGACGCCGGACTCGACCGAGAAGTCGCGCACGATCTGGTGTTCGAAGGACCGGGCCAAAGCCTGGAACGACTGGATTCTCGAGGCGAAGGCGCCTCCTTCCGGGCCGAAGTGTGATAGCGAGGTCGTCGACCGCAACGTCGAGTTGGGGCGCAAGCTGCGCATCAACGGAACGCCGACGCTCTTCCTCGCGGACGGGCGCCGGATCGGCGGTTATGTCGCTGCGGCCCAGCTGGAGGAGGCGCTCGCGGGCGTGACCAAGTAAGGGCAGTCCTGCCGGGCGCGGATCGTTCTTGATCCGCGGCTCGGCGGTTGTTTATTGAGCGGCATCGTCCCTGGGTTGCAGGACCCACAGTTGGCCTTGCTGGCGCATTCGTCCTGCCTGGGTGCCGGCTTCGGCACCGAATCCCCAGAAGAAGTCGGCGCGCACCGCGCCCTTGATGGCCCCGCCGGTGTCCTGGGCGAACATCAGGCGCCGCAATGGTCGATCGGAGAGCGGGAACGTGCTCGAGAGGAAGACCGGCGCACCGAGGGGAATGCTGCGCGGATCGACGGCGATGCTCCGCCCTGCCGTCAGCGGAACACCCAGGGCGCCGGTCGGGCCGTCATTGGTCGCGGCCATTTCCTTGAAGAACACGTAGCTTGGATTGCTGTGTAAGAGTTCGGGCAGCCGTTGCGGGTTGGTCTTTGCCCAGTTCTTGATGCCTTCCATCGAGGCTTTTTCGAGGGGCAGCTCGCCTTGGGCGACGAGCCAGCGGCCGATCGACTGGTAGGGATGGCCGTTCTGGTCCGCGTAGCCGACGCGGACGCGCGTCCCGTCGGGCAATTCGACGCGGCCCGAGCCTTGGACCTGCAGGAAGAAGAGCTCGATGGGGTCGGCCGCCCATAGGAGCACCGGGGCCGGCGTGCGGTCCTGCATTGCGTCGAATTCGGCGCGAGTCCAATAGGGGACCACCTTGTTGCCGACGAGGCGGCCGCGGAGCCGCAAATTACGCAGGTCCGGATAGAGATCGCCGAAGTCGACGGTGAGCAGGTCGGGTGGAACGCCGTGTATCGGCCACGGGTAGCGGTCGGAGCGCGTGCGGCTGCCCTTGATCAGGGGCTCGTAATAGCCGGTGATGAGGCCCTCGGTCGAGTTGTCAGGGTTGTGGACGGCCCACGGGACGAGCTTGTCCTCGATCAGGCGGCGAATCGCCGGCGCTGCGGGACGGTCGCCGAGGGCTTGAGCTGCGTCGCAGAAGGGCTTCCAGCGCGCCTGCTTGGCGAGTCCCTTGCAAGAGGCGCGCAGTGCCGGCCAGGCCTGGGTCAGGTCGTCATTCGTCCAGCCGTTGAGTTCGCCCCACTGCGCGCGCTGCAGCGGGGCTGCGGGTGGGGGGACTTCCGTCGGCGCAACCGGGGGGCTGACCGTCGGAGCCGGGCATACGGGGCAGGCAGGGCAGGCCCTGGGGGGCGGGCAGGTCTGCGTGTTGTCACCGGCTATGGGGGCCGGAGGCTGGCTTGCGCAGGCAGCGAGGAGGGAGGCAGCCAGGAGAACGAGGGGACGGCAGGCAGAGTAACGGGTGGAGCGCCGTTTCATGGGGATTCGGTTTGACGGGACGACGAAGGCTCGCCAGTATAGCGGCGACTGGCGGCAGGTGCCCGGCGAGCTCGATGTCTTTGCGGAGGCAGCATGTGGGTCATTTTTCTCGAGGCGGGCGTTGCCTTGGCCTTGTTACTGATCATTGTTTGGGCGACCTGGCCGAAAGGCCGTGATACGAAAGAGATCGAAGGGAGTAGTGAGCACGATGAATGACGTCGTTCGTCTGATCGCACGCGCAGAGCAGTTGATGGATCGTTTGGAGTTGTTGTTGCCGCGCGCGGCGGAGGCGCCGGATTGGTCGGCAGCCGTGGCTTTCCTGTGGCGGCGGCGCAACGGCCGGGCCTGGCTGCAGCCGATCGTGCATCCGCACGGAATCCGCCTCAAGGATCTGCGCGATATCGACGACCAGAAGGCCCGTATCGACCAGAACACGCGGCAGTTCCTGGCCGGCCGCCGCGCCAACAACGTCCTGCTGACCGGCGCACGCGGGACGGGCAAGTCCTCGCTCGTCAAAGCCCTGCTGAATGCGTATGCGCCGAAGGGGCTGCGCCTGATCGAGGTCGACAAGGCCGATCTGATCGACCTGCCGGAGATCGTCGATCTGGTGCAGGGGCGGCCCGAGCGCTTCATCCTCTTTTGCGACGACTTGTCGTTCGAGGAGGGCGAGGCGGCCTACAAGGCGTTGAAGAGCGTGCTGGATGGCTCGATCGCGGCGGTTCCCGATAACGTGCTGATCTACGCGACCTCGAACCGGCGCCATCTGATGCCGGAATATCACGACGAGAATCTGCAGACGCGGCACGTCGACGGCGAGATCCATCCCGGCGAAGCGGTCGAGGAGAAAATTTCGCTGTCCGAGCGCTTCGGACTCTGGATTTCCTTCTATCCCTTCAGTCAGGACGAGTACCTGGAGATCGTTGCGTACTGGTTGAAGGCATTCGGTCTGGGCAAACAGGCTATCGACGAGGCACGGCAGGAGGCGCTGCAATGGGCGCTGATGCGCGGTTCGCGCTCGGGGCGGGTGGCGTGGCAATTCGCCCGCGATTGGGCCGGGCGTGGCGAGTGACGGTGGGCCGGGGATGAAGAAGCGGGTCGATGTGGCTGCGGGCGTGATCGTGCGCCCGGACGGGCGGTTTTTGCTGGGACAGCGCGCCCCGGATACCTTCTATGCGGGATATTGGGAGTTTCCGGGCGGCAAGGTGGAGGCGGGCGAGTCGCCGGCGGCCGCCCTGGTGCGTGAGCTCGACGAGGAGCTGGGGATCCGGGTCGGAAAGGTTTATCCGTGGGTGACGCGGGAACACCTCTACGAACATGCGCACGTCCGGCTGCACTTCTTTGAAGTGGCCGAGTGGGAGGGAACGGTCAGCGACCACGTGCACAGCGCGCTGTCGTGGGAGTCCATGGATCGGCCTGCAGTCGGGCCGATGCTGCCTGCCAATGGGCCGATCCTGAAGGCGCTGCGTCTGCCGCGCTGGATGGGCATTACGCAGTGCGCGGAGATGGGCGTCGAGGGGCAGCTCGAGCGGCTCGACGCGGCCTTTGCGCGTGGATTGCGCTTGGTGCAGGTGCGCGAGCCGCAGATGACGACGGGCGATCGCCTGCAACTGCTACAGCGCGTGCTCGAACGGGCGCGCTCGTGTGATGCGACGGTCGTGGTGAACCGGGATCTGGAGGCGGCGGCGAGGGCGGGAGCCCACGGCGTGCACCTATCGGCCGATCAGCTGGGCGAGCTGGCCGAGCGTCCGGACTTCGAGTGGGTCGGTGCCTCGTGCCATACCCGGGCGGAGCTCGAACGGGCAGCGGCGCTTGGGCTCGATTACGCGGTCCTGGGCGCGGTTCTGCCGACTCGCACCCATCCGGGGCAGCCGGCGCTCGGGTGGGAGCGGTTCGAGGAGCTGGTGCGGGATCTGCCGATACCGGTGCTGGCGCTCGGTGGGGTCGGACCGGCTGATATGGATGTTGCGCGTTCGCACGGCGCGCATGGCGTCGCCGCGATTCGCGCGAGCTGGGATCAGTCGTTCTGACGCGGGCCGGGGGCGTCGTCGCCTTCGCCCGGGTCGCCCGGGGCCGAGGCTGGCATTCGATAGCTTTCGGAGGCCCAGGCGCCGAGATCGATCTGCTTGCAACGTTCGGAGCAGAACGGACGATAGCGGCTTTCGGGCACCCACGGGACCGGGGCGCCGCATTGCGGGCATTTGACGGTGCGGACCTGGGACATGCCGGGGCCCTCAGAGGCTACAGAAAGTCAGTTCGAACTGAACGTCGCGCTCGGCGAGACGGGGGCGGAGAACCGTTTCCGACAGCATGAAGCGCACGTTCAGCGCGTACTTGTTGGCGCTGATTTCGGGCACCACCGCGTCGGCGGGGGAAACCCGTAGCCGCAGCATCTGGGCACTGCGGCCGGCCATCATCAATTGGTACGTTCCGGCGCGCGCAAGTTGCATTTCGGGGCGACCGCTGGCGCGCAGCAGGCGCAACACGATAGTCAGGCCGTCGCGGATCGGCATCAGGGGATGACTCCAGCCGCCGAGGTCGCTGCGGCGCTGTTCGGGATCGCGGTTGAGCCAGTAATGGTAGGAGGGCAGGTCGAACTGGCACACGCCGCCGGGGATCGTCGCGCGGCTGCGGATCGCCATCAGCCATTCGTTTTCGCGCAGGTACTGGCCGATCTTGCCGGCCATCGCGAGCAGCGAGGACGAGGCCTGTTCGATTTCATACAGGGCGCCGGAGAGCGCTTCTTCGGAGATCTCGGGGTTGTTGCGGAAGGACAGGAGGATCTGGCGCTGGCGCTCCAACTCCTGCACCAGGTCGACCTTCAGGTCGGCCCGGCTGGCGACTTCGAGGATCTCGAACAGGGTTTGCAGTGCGACGTGATGGTCCAGCGCGGCTTCTCCGCGCAGGAAGTGGGCGAGCTTCTGGTACAGGTCCTCGAGGCGCAGGAGCGTGCGGATACGCTCGTTGAGAGGATATTCGTAGCTGATCACCGCGTTGCGCCCGAAATTGACAGGAGTCTCGAATTGGTTGCGGCGATGATAGCACAGGGCCTATGCCGCGGCCGGTTGCGATTGAAGTCGGCGATGGCGGGTCGTGATTACGGAAGCGTAATCGGCCGTGCTGCACGTGCGGCCTGGAGGTAGGCCTGGTGCAGACGGTCGGCCTGAGCGATTAGTGCCGGCAGATCGCTGCTGTTGTCGATGACATCGTCGGCGGCGGCAAGACGGGCTTCGCGCGTTGCCTGGGTTGCCATGATGGCGCGTACCTGGGCCTCGGGAATGCCGTTGCGCGCCATGACGCGCGCGACTTGGAGTTCCTCCGGGCAATCCACGATGCAGATGCGGTGGCAGCGTTCGCGGTAGCTCCCGGATTCGACCAGGAGCGGCACGACCAGGACGACGTATGCGCCCGTGGCCTCGCGCGCCCGGCGTTCGCATTCTGCACGGATCATCGGGTGAAGGATCGCCTCGAGCCGCTTACGTTCCGATGGATCGGCGAAGGCGCGGTCGCGCATGGCCTTGCGATCGAGGGCGCCGTCGGGGGCGATCACGGCGTCGCCGAAGGCTTCGCGGATCGGTGTCATTGCGAGGCCGGCCGGCGCCGTGAGGGCATGGGCGATGAGGTCGGTGTCGACGACGGTGGCGCCGAGTTCGGCGAAGCGGGTTGCTGCGGCGCTCTTGCCGCTGCCGATGCCGCCGGTGAGGCCGACGATGAACGGTGAGGAAGTCATGGTTTGCATTCGCCGATGGTGGCGCCGGATTGACGGACGACGCGCGAGGCGGACATGGTATCGACTGCTGCGGCGGAGCCGCGCATTTCGACGCGATGGACCACGGTATTGCGTGTGGCGATGGCCGCCGTGCGCACCCGTTTGTTCTGCAGCATCGCGAGGTGTTGCTGCGCCTTGGCTTCGGACTTGAACAGGCCCAGCGACACGGCGTATTGGTTTGGCCCCGGCTCCTGCATGATGAACAAGTCCTCGATGCCGAGCGAGCGCAGCTCGGCGACGCGGCGTTCCGCAGCTTCCTTCCCTCCGCTCGCGGGGATGTGCACCCACCACGACGACGGGGCGGTAGCGGTCTCGTGCGTGGCGCGCACCGCGGCTGTTGCCGCGCGCAGGTTCTGCGCGAGGTTGTCGGCTTGGGCTTCGCTCAGGCCCGTGAGCGCAACGCAGGTCTCGTCGTGGCCGTTGGCGGCCTTGGCAGCGGGCGCCTTCGCGTCGTTCGCCGGTGCCGCGGCAGGCGCTGGCGCCTGCGTCGTTTCGGGGGACGGCACCGGCTCCGGAGCCTTCGGTTTGGCTTCTTCTGCGTGCGGGGTTTCCGCGGGGCGCAGGACGATGCGCTCGGGGTTGAGCTGGTTCGTCAGCCGTTCCGGCTCCCCCTCGGGCGCCGGCGTGCCCAGCCAGCCGCGCGAGAACGCGAAGGCCAGCAGGTTGAGGAGGAGCAGGACGAGAAACAGGACGCGCTTCATGGGCATGGGCGAGAAGCTTACCCGATCAGCCGACCTTCGGTAGATGCGCCAGCGATTGTGCGACGGCTTCGGCCGGATAGTCGTAGTTTTCGAGCTGCCCCGCGAAGAAGCGCTCGTAGGCGCTCATGTCGAAGTGGCCGTGGCCGGTGAGGTTGAAGAGGATGACTTTGGGTTCGCCGGTGGCCTTGCACTTGAGCGCCTCGTCGATCGCGGCACGGATTGCGTGGCAGGACTCGGGCGCGGGGATGATCCCTTCGTTGCGCGCGAACATGACGCCGGCCTCGAAGGTGGCGAGCTGGGGCACGGCGACCGCTTCGAGCAGGCCTTCGTGGTAGAGCTGCGACACGAGCGGCGAGTCGCCGTGGTAGCGCAGGCCACCGGCGTGGATGCCGGGCGGCATGAAGTCGTGGCCCAGCGTGTACATCTTCATCAACGGCGTGAAGCCGGAGGCGTCGCCGAAGTCGTAGGCGTATTGGCCCTTGGTCAGCGTGGGGCAGGAGGTGGGTTCGACGGCGACGCAACGCAGGTTCTGCGCCCGGGCGTCACCCGCCGCCTTGTCGGCGAGGAAGGGGAAGGCGAGGCCGCCGAAGCTGGAGCCGCCACCGCAGGGGCCGAGCACGACGTCGGGATAGAGGCCGATCTTGTCGAACTGCTTCTTCGCCTCGAGGCCGATGATGGTCTGGTGCAGCAGTACGTGGTTGAGCACCGAGCCGAGCGTGTAGTTGGTGTCGGCGCGACCCGCTGCTTCCTCGACGGCTTCCGAGATCGCGAGACCAAGCGAGCCCTGGTTCTCCGGATCGCGCGCGAGCGCGTCGCGGCCGGTCTGCGTCAGCTCCGAGGGGCTCGCGAACACTTCCGCGCCCCAGGTCTGCATCATCAGGCGGCGGTAGGGTTTCTGGTGATAGCTGACCTTGACCATGTAGACGCGGACTTCGAGGCCGAACATCTGGCCGGCGAAGGAGATCGACGAGCCCCACTGGCCGGCGCCGGTCTCGGTGGTGAGGCGCTTGATGCCGGCCTGGCGATTGTAGAAGGCCTGCGGCACGGCGGAGTTGGGCTTGTGCGAGCCGGCGGGCGAGACGCCTTCGTACTTGAAGAAGATCTTTGCCGGCGTGCCAAGGGCGCGTTCGAGGCGCACGGCACGCATCAGCGGACTGGGACGCCAGATCTTGTAGACCTCGCGCACTTCGTCGGGAATCGGAATCCAGCGCTCGGCGCTCATTTCCTGTTCGAGGATCTGACCGGGGAAGATCGCGAGGAGCTGCTCGGGGCTGACCGGCTTGCCGTCCGGGCCCAGCGGCGGGGTCGGGGCGTTCGGCATGTCCGCGACGACGTTGTACCAGTGCGTCGGGATTTCGTTTTCTTCGAGCAGGATGCGCGTCGGTTCGGTCATGTCGTCTTCCTCTTTTAGTTGTGGAGATGATGCCGGCTGATTATCTTAGCGAATTGGGGGCGGCTCCGTCGCGGCGATCGCCGCGAGCCCTTTGAGTACGAGGTTGTCGATGCGTCGTAGTGGGACGTTCAGGAGGCCGGCGAGCGCGTCGGCTCCTCCGCCGCTCAACAGGCAGCAGGCATCGGCTTGGTCGGCGACGTGACGGAACATGCGCTCGATCGCGCCTGCCTGCGCGTTGAGGCAGCCGGAGGCGATCGCGTCGGCAGTGTTGCGGGGCGTCGCGGTGTACCGGCCCTCCGAGAAGGGCAGTTGTGCCGTGTTGCCGGCGAGCGAACGGCGCATCAGCCGTTCGCCCGGAAGGATGATACCGCCGCGAAAATGGCCGTCCGCATCGAGCACGTCGACGGTGGTCGCGGTGCCGGCATTGACGACGAGGCCGGCGCCCGCGTGCTGCGCGCGTGCGCCGATCAGGGCCGCCCAGCGGTCGCAGCCGAGTTGTCTCGGGTTGTCGTAGGCGTTGATGACGCCGCAGGATTGCGCAGACGACTGCAGCCACTGCGGGGGAGGTGCGAGGCCGTCCAGCGCGTCGGCGATGGCGGCGGCGACCTGCGGGCCGGCGACGTTGGCGCCGAAGATCCGGGTGACGCCGGGATGTGCGGCCGCGATTGCGCGCAATTCCCCTACCGCGCCGTGCGCCAGTGCGTCGTTCGCGAGCCATGTATCGCCGTCGAGCACCGCCCACTTGATACGCGTGTTGCCGGCGTCGATCAGCAGGATCACTGGACAGCCCTCAGCGACACTTCGCCGGACAGGATCCGCGCGACGCCCTTCTCGTTACGGACCAACAGGGCGCCGTCCTCATCGACCCCGATGCACACGCCGACGACATCCACGCCTTCGCCGCTGATCCGTACGGGCAGATCCGCAAATGCGTTGCGCTGCTGCCAGGCCCCGCGTAGTGCCGTGAAGCCGGCAGCAGCGTAGGTGTCGAACAGCAGGTGGAGCTCGGTCAGCACCGCAGCGAGGAGCGCTTCCGGAGAGGGGGACGGGTCGAGATGGCGTGCGAGATCGGTGACCGCCGGCTGGTCCGGAATCTGTGCCTCGTCGGGGAGGCGCAGGTTGATACCGATGCCGACGACGGCGGCAGGCGTGCGGCCGCGGCCCGGCTGCAGTTCGACGAGAATGCCCGCGAGCTTGCTGCCGTTGACGAGGACGTCATTCGGCCATTTCAGCTGCAGACCCTGCAGTCCGAGCTTTTCAAGGGCGCGTACGACGGCGAGACCGGCGACGAGCGACAGGCCCGCGGGGACCGGCGCGCCGGGGGCGAAGCGCCACAGGCTCGAAAACGTCAGACTGCCGCCGCTCCAGGACTGCCATTGCCGGCCGCGACGGCCACGGCCGGCGGTCTGACGCTCGGCGACCACCACGTGCACGCGGCCATCATCCGCAGGTGGTGCGTCCATCAACTGGCTATTGGTCGAGGCGCATTCGGCCAGTACTTGCAGGGCGAATTCACGGCCCAATGGACCGAGATGCCGCAGAATCGCATCGGCAGACAATGAGCTGTTGGAGGAGGTTGAATCCACGCCGGACTTTCCCGTGTCGGAGGCTGAAAGCCGGCATTATCCGACATTGCACGCCTATGCACGAGCATGGTGCGCAGGCGTGGGGCAATCATGACGAGGAATGGCGTCCGGCGTCTGCCGAGGAAGCCCGTTCGTCGTCCATGCCCAGTTCCTGGATCTTGCGCGTGATCGTGTTGCGGCCGATGCCCAGGAGTTGCGCCGCCTCGATGCGTCGTCCCCCGGTCGCGCTGAGGGCGCGGCGAATCAGCGTTCGCTCGAACTCTCGCGTCAGGCGATCGAAGACCTCGCCGGGCGCGGTCGCGATCATGCGGTCGGTCTCGAGCGCGAGGCCCTCGGACCAACTGATCGGCATCTCGCGATCCGGTTGGTCGCGCATGTCGGGCGGCAGGTCGGGGATCTCGACGGTCTGCCCGGGTGCCATCACCGTGAGCCAGTGGCAGAGGTTCTCGAGTTGACGGACGTTGCCGGGGAAGGGCTGGGCCTGCAGATACTTGATGGCCGCGTCGGACATGCGCTTCGGCTCGACGCCCAATTCCTGGGCGCTGCGTTGCAGGAAGTGGCGCACGAGGATGGGGATGTCTTCGTGGCGCTCGCGCAGCGGTGGCAGGCGCAGCCGGATGACGTTGAGGCGATGGAAGAGGTCCTCGCGGAAGAGTCCCTGGCGGACGCGATCTTCGAGGTTCTGGTGGGTGGCGGCGATGACGCGCACGTTGGCGCGAATCGGTTGCTGACCGCCGACCCGGTAGAAGTGATTGTCCGAGAGCACTCGCAGCAGGCGGGTCTGCAGCTCGGCCGGCATGTCGCCGATCTCGTCGAGGAAGAGCGTGCCGCCTTCGGCCTGCTCGAAGCGGCCTCGCCGTTGTGCGGCGGCACCGGTGAAGGCTCCGCGTTCGTGACCGAAGAGTTCGGATTCGAGGAGGTCGCGCGGGATCGCAGCGGTGTTGATCGCGATGAAGGGCGCGTCGCGCCGGGGGCTGTGACGATGCAGGGCGCGCGCGACCAGTTCCTTGCCCGAGCCCGATTCGCCGTTGATCAGGACCGTGGCATGGGACTGGGCCAGCCGGCCGATCGCGCGGAAGACTTCCTGCATCGCCGGCGCCTGGCCGAGGATCTCCGGAGTGAGCGCGGTCTCCTCTGGTGCACCTGTTTGGTGCGCGCTTTGCGCAATCGCGCGCTGAACCAGTGCGACGGCCTGGTCGACGTCGAAGGGTTTGGGCAGGTATTCGAAGGCCCCGCCCTGGAAGGCGGACACGGCGCTCTCCAAGTCGGAATAGGCGGTCATGATGATGACCGGCAGTTGCGGGTGCAGCGTCTTGACCCGTTTGAGCAGGCCCAGGCCCGATTCGCCGGGCATCCGAATGTCTGAAATCAACACCTTGGGCGGATGCGTCTCGACTTCGAGCGCGGCAAGGGCCTCGTTTGCCGACGAGAAACTGCGGTGGGGGATGTCCTCACGGCTGAGCGCTTTTTCGAGCACCCAGCGGATGGAACGGTCATCATCAACGATCCAGACGGTGTTCATCTTATGCACTATGTTGGTGCGACCTCGCCTGGCTCTGTTGGGGTCATGCGCGGTCGATTATCGGTAGCAGGATGGTGAAGCAGGTGTATCCCTTGCGGCTCTCCACGTCGATCATGCCCTGATGCTGCTCGATGAAGCTTTGGGCCAGCGACAGCCCGAGCCCGCTTCCGCCTTCGCGGCCCGATACGAGCGGATAGAAGATCTTGTCGCGAATCTCATCCGGAATGCCGGGGCCGTTGTCGATGACTTGCAATTCCAATGCCAGTTTGAAGCGGCGCTTGGCGAGCGTCACCTGGCGGGCGACGCGGGTGCGCAGCTGGATCTCGCCGCGGCCTTCCATCGCCTGGGCGGCATTGCGCGCAATGTTGAGGATCGCCTGGATCATCTGCTCGCGGTCCGCAGTCAGATCCGGGAGGCTCGTGTCATAGTCGCGACGGATTTTCAGGTCGGGAAACTCGGCGAGGATCAGCCGGCGCACGCGCTCGAGGACGTCGTGGATGTTGAGCTGGCCGGGGCGCATCATGCAGTGCGAGGTGAGCAGGCGGTTCATCAGGTCCTGCAGGCGGTCGGCTTCGGCGATGATGACTTGGGTATATTCGCGCAGCTGCGGGTCGGCGAGTTCGCGTTCGAGGAGCTGGGCGGAGCCGCGGATGCCGCCGAGCGGGTTCTTGATCTCGTGGGCGAGATTGCGGATGAGTTCGCGGTTGGCCTGTTGTTGCTGCAGCAGCTGTTCTTCGCGAGCGACCCTGAGTTGGGCGTCGATCGGGCGGAATTCCAGCAGCAGGCTCACGCCGGCCGCTTCGGCCGGACTGACGATGCAGTCGAGGCGTAGCGGTTCGCCGTTCGGACGCGGGATTTTCAGGTCCTGCCCGGTGTAGCTCCAGTTGGTGTTGAGGGCGTTGTTCAGCGCCGCGGACAGGCCGGGCGGATCGCCGAGCAGCTGCGACAGCGGGGCGCCGAGCAGTCGGCGATGGCTCACCGCGAAGAGGTTTTCCGCGCCGGCATTGAGGTAGCGGATCGAAAGGGCCTCGTCGACCAGCACGACGGCGGACGAGAGCAGGTCCAGGCCGGCGAAGGGGCCCTGAAAGCCGGGGGTCTTGGGTGTTGTAGTTGGCATAAGCGTGCTCGAGGATTCCTGTCGCGGGTCTCGCAAAAAGCACGCCAGTCGGTGTGCGTCCTTACCTCAAGTTGCCAATTTCCTTTTTCAGCGCCTCGATGTTGCGCATGTGCGTGTCGACCTTGTCCTGTCGTTCCTGGATGCGGGCCTGCGCGACGGGGAGCTTGCGCTGTGCCAGCGTGAATTGCGCTTCCTGTTCGGCCAGTGCTTTCTGCGCTTCGGCGAGCGCCGCCTCCTCGGTGGCGAGTTCCTTCTCGAGCACCTGGCGGCGCGTGTCGTCGCGGCTGCGCTGGTCTTCGGGAGCGACGCGGGGGAAGTTCGACGGCGTGGATTGCGAAGGCGCTGCGCCGTTCGTCCGCTTGGCGGGCGCCGGCACCGACGAGACCGGCAGGTCTTCGCTCAACTGCTTGCAGCCCCGCCCGGCGCTGCGATCGTTGGTGTAGGTGATCGCGCCGTTGGCATCAACGCACTTGAATACCTGAGCCTGCGCGAGCGGAGCCGTCAGCAGGGTCAGCAGTACCGGAAAGATTCTCTTGTCCATCGAATGGGTCTCAGGGATTCCCGCGGGCCGCCGGGGTGTCGCACGGCTCGATGGCGATTAGACCGCATAAAAAAGGGACGGGCAATGCCCGTCCCTCCTTATTCCAGCGTAATCTTGAGATTACAGGCTGTAGTACATGTCGAATTCGACCGGATGCGTCGTGATGCGCATGCGGTCGACTTCAGCCGACTTCAGGCTGATGTAGGCGTCGAGGAAGTCGTTCGAGAACACGCCGCCGCGGGTCAGGAACTCGCGATCCTTGTCGAGGTACTCGAGCGCCTGCTCGAGGCTGGTGCAGACGGTCGGGATCTTTGCATCCTCTTCCGGCGGCAGGTCGTACAGGTTCTTGTCGGCCGGGTCGCCCGGGTGGATCTTGTTCTGGATGCCGTCCAGACCGGCCATCATCAGTGCGGAGAAGCACAGGTACGGGTTGGCCAGGGGATCCGGGAAGCGCGATTCGATACGGCGGCCCTTCGGGTTGGCGACGTACGGGATGCGGATCGAGGCCGAACGGTTACGAGCCGAGTAAGCCAGCTTGGTCGGGGCTTCGTAGTGCGGCACGAGGCGCTTGTACGAGTTGGTGCCCGGGTTGGTGATCGCGTTCAGCGCGCGGGCGTGCTTGATGATGCCGCCGATGTAGTACAGCGCGAGTTCCGACAGGCCGGCGTAGCCGTTGCCCGCGAACAGGTTCTGGCCGTCCTTCCAGATCGACTGGTGGACGTGCATGCCCGAGCCGTTGTCGCCGACGATCGGCTTCGGCATGAAGGTGGCGGTCTTGCCGTACTGGTGCGCGACGTTGTGCACGATGTACTTGAGGACCTGGGTCCAGTCGGCGCGCTTGGTGAGCGTGCTGAACTTGGTGCCGATTTCGCACTGGCCGGCGTTCGCCACTTCGTGGTGGTGCACTTCGACCGGCACGCCAGCGGCCTCGAGAGCGAGGCACATCGCGGCGCGCACGTCGTTCAGGCTGTCGACCGGGGGAACCGGGAAGTAGCCGCCCTTGACGCGCGGACGGTGGCCGGTATTGCCGCCTTCAAACTTGTCGGCGGTCGACCACGCGGCTTCTTCCGAGATGATCTTGCTGTACACGCCCGACATGTCGATGTTCCACTCGACAGAGTCGAAGATGAAGAATTCGGGTTCCGGGCCGAAAAAGGCGGTGTCGCCCAGGCCGGTGCTCTTCAGGTAGGCTTCGGCGCGCTTGGCGATCGAGCGCGGGTCGCGGTCGTAGCCCTTGCCGTCCGACGGTTCGATGACGTCGCAGGTCAGCACCAGGGTGGTTTCGTCGAAGAACGGGTCGATGTAGGCGGTACCCGCTTCCGGCATCAGGATCATGTCGGACGCCTGGATGCCCTTCCAGCCGGCGATCGAAGAGCCGTCGAAGGGGTGGCCGTGCTCGAAGTGCTCTTCTTCGAAGGCGGAAACCGGCAGACCGACGTGCTGCTCCTTGCCCATGGTATCGGTAAAGCGCAGGTCAACGAAGCGGACTTCGTTTTCCTGAATCATCTTCATGACGTCTTGAGCGTTCATATTCACTCCTGGTGCTCCTGGTGAGAAGAGACGATAGCGGTTGATAACGGGGGATATTTCCGTTGCGCCGAAGTAAGCAGCATCCATGCCATGCTTTTTCAGTGTGCCGGGCATTGTGCCACAAGCTTGCACGTGTCGTAGCGCAGGAATGAAGTCTTGTTTGCGCGAAATGACTTGGATGATTTCCTGGGTTTTTGGCCGTTTGAGCCACGTCCTGGAGGCGGCTTCGCGCTGACAACACCGATGCACAAAACAGGTGCATTGCCGTTGTTGGATGCACTGTTATGGGGCGATCTCGCTAAGCACGGTGATCGCCCGATACTGGGGCTGGTCCGCCAGAAAGCCCTCGATGCGCCTGCGCAGCTGCGACCGGTCTATGCCTGCAAGATCCCGTTCGGTCAGGAGGACTTGGACTTCGAGGTGCTCGCCGAGGTAATGGATCAGCACGCGAGGGGGGGCAGGGAGCTGGCCCTCGAAGAGGTGTCCAAGCGTGCGCACTATTTCGGTGCGTTCCGGCAGTTGCAGGGTCGGCATCTTGTGCTGAGGGTCGTCGTTTTCGGCATCGACATGCACTAGAAAGTCCTCGACCTCGGGGTGCGCGCGGCGCACGCGCAGGTAGACGGTGTCGGAGATCTGATGCCCTTCCGAAACGGTGATGTGGGGATCGACCTGAATGTGGGCGTCGCACAGTACGCGGTCGGCCATCCGGCGGGTGCGCAGGTCGTGCAGCCCGACGACGCCGGGCGTGTTGCGGATGGTCTCGCGGATGCGGGCGACCTCGACTTCGGAGAGGCCGGTATCGATGAGCTCGCGCGCCGCCTTCCACAAGACGCGGATGCCCATGTGGAGGATCAGGAAGCCGACCAGCGCGGCGGCGAGGGGCTCGAGGAAGCGGTAGCCGGCGAGGCTGCCGCCGATGCCGGCGGCGACGACGAGTGACGAGGCGGCGTCGGAGCGCGCGTGCCAGGCGCTCGCTTCGAGCAGTGGGGCCTTGAGGCGGCGACCGGCCGCTCGGGTGTAATGGAAGAGGCCCTCCTTGCCGGCAAGCGTCACGAGGGCCATCCAGAAGGCGATCGGCAGCAGCGGCGGGGCCGCATCCATGTGCTGCAGACGCATGCCCGAGCTCCATAGAAATCCCATGCCCACGCCCGATATGACCAAACCCAGGATGAGGGATGCAATTGTTTCTATGCGGCCGTGTCCATAGGGATGTTCGCGGTCGGCGGGCTCGGCTCCGCGCCGGCCGGCGACCAGTACCAGCAGGTCGGTCGCGAGATCGGCGAAGGTGTGCATCGAGTCGGCGACGAGACTGAAGGCGTTCGCGTACAGGCCGATGGTGATCTGGCCGATCGTGAGGACCGCATTGGTCGCAGCCGCCACGAGTGCCGCCCGGCGGATGCCGTGGGCACGCGTGGCGTCGTCCGGGCGTCGGCTGCCCGCGGATGCAGTTGGGTGGTCCATGGTCTGAGCGATATACTCCATGTTCGTTTAACCGATTCTATCCGGATGGCTGCGATGGGAAAATTGACCGATTTGCTGAGGCTGGCACAGCAGCGAGGGCAGGAGATGCAGTTGCCCTATGCGGGCGCGCTGACGCCGGCCGAGGCGCATGAGGTGATCCAGCTCGCGCCGGGGGCCAAACTGGTCGATGTGCGGACCCGCGCAGAGTGGGATTGGGTCGGTCGCGTGCCGGGTGCCGTCGAGATCGAGTGGATGAGCTATCCGGGCAACCAGCCGAATCCGCATTTCGTGGCGCAGCTGAAGCGCGAAGTCGATCCGGAGGCGCTGGTGATGTTCATGTGCCGCTCGGGTGCGCGCTCGGACAAGGCCGCGCGGGCTGCCACGGAAGCCGGCTATCCGGCCTGCTATAACGTGCTGGAAGGCTTCGAGGGCGACCGCGATGCCAACGGCCAGCGCAATCGCATCGGCGGCTGGCGGCATGCCGGGCTGCCCTGGCATCAGGGTTGAAAACGCTTCCCTGCCGACCCATCTATCAATCGAATCATCGAGTAAAGGCAACGATGCAAACCGCGACCATCAGCTTCGACCGCTTCAACGCCCTGAAGGACGAGGAGGCCCAGGAGCGCATTCGCGCCGCGCGCGCCCGGCTGGGCGAGCGGGCGGTTCTGTTGTGCCATCACTATCAGCGTGCCGACGTCTATCAGCATGCCGACCTGACCGGCGACTCGCTGAAGCTGTCGCGGCTCGCGTCGCAGACGGACGCCGAGTTCATCGTGTTCTGCGGGGTGCATTTCATGGCCGAGGTCGCGGACATCATGTCGCAGCCCCACCAGAAGGCGATCCTGCCCGACCTCGCAGCGGGCTGTTCGATGGCGGACATGGCGAACCTCGCGAAGGTCGAGCGCTGCTGGCGCGAACTCGCGGAGGTGCTGGACCGCCCCGACGAGTTGATCACGCCGGTCACCTATATCAACTCGGCGGCCGATCTGAAGGCTTTCTGCGGCGAGCACGGCGGCATCGTGTGCACCTCGACCAACGCGCCGGTGATCCTCGACTGGGCGTTCGCGCAGCGCGAGAAGGTGCTGTTCTTCCCTGACCAGCACCTGGGGCGCTGGACGGGCTACAAGAAGGGCATTCCGGTCGAGCAGATGGTGGTGTGGGACCCGGACCTCGAATATGGCGGCCTGACGCCGGAGCAGATCCGCAACGCAAAGATCCTGCTGTGGAAGGGGCACTGCTCGGTGCACCAGATGTTCCAGGAAAACCACATCCGCCGCTGGCGCATGCAGCATCCGGAAGGGCTCGTGATCTCGCACCCGGAGAGCAGCCTCGAGGTGTGCATGAATTCGGATTACGTCGGCTCGACCGAATACATCATCAACGTCATCAAGGCCGGGGCGCCGAATACCCGTTGGCTGGTCGGCACGGAACTGAACCTCGTCAACCGTCTGGCGGAGGAGATGAAGCCCGAAGGCAAGATCGTCCAGTTCATGGCGCCGACCGTGTGCATGTGCTCGACGATGCAGCGCATCGATCCGCAGCATCTCGCCTGGACGCTCGAGAACCTGGCCGACGGCAACGTCGTCAATCACATCCAGGTACCGCCGCATGAGGCCGAATTGGCGAAGGTGGCGCTGGACCGGATGCTGGCGGTGTCGTAACACGAGGTGCGGAGGCCTGGCGATGACCCTGAGCGTCTGCACCTACAACATTCACAAGGGCTTCTCGCAGTTCAATCGCCGCATGGTGATCCACGAACTGCGGGACCGCCTGCGCGTGCTCGACGTCGATCTCGTGTTCCTGCAGGAGGTGCAGGGCCTGCACCTGCAGCACGAGGCGCGGCATGCCGACTGGCCCGTGCCGCCGCAGCACGAATTCCTCGCGCAAGGGGTATGGCAGCAGGCGGCCTATGGCGGCAATGCGCTGTACGAGCACGGCCATCACGGCAATGCGATCCTGAGCCGGTATCCGATCCTGTCCGCGAGCAATCAGGATGTCTCCGATCACCGCTTCGAACGGCGAGGGCTGTTGCATTGCGTGGTGGAGGTGCCGGGGATCGCGAAGCCGGTGCATTGCGTCTGCGCGCACCTCGGGCTGATGGCGGGCAGCCGGCGGCGCCAGATGGAGGCGCTCGCCGACCGCATGGAGCGGCTCGCGGACGGCGCGCCGCTGATCATCGCGGGTGACTTCAACGACTGGCGCAATCGCGCGGACGACGTGCTGGTCAGCCGGCTGGGATTGCGCGATGCCTTCGATACCGGGCGCGGACGGCCGCCGCGCAGTTTTCCGAGCAGTGTGCCGCTGTTTCGTCTCGACCGCATCTACGTGCGGGGCTTCGAGGTGAGAAACGCGAAGGTTCATTCCGGATTGCCTTGGTCGCGGATCTCGGACCACGCGGCGCTGACGGCGGAGCTGGAGCCGTACGGGTGAGCGGCTTCGTTGGTGGAAACCGGATTACCCTGCTGGAAAATGGGGCGGCGTACTTTCCTGCGTTGGAGCAGGCGATCGACGCGGCCCAGTGCGAGATCTTTCTCGAGACCTATATCTTCGAGAACGACGCGACGGGACGGGCGATCGCGGCGGCCCTCAGACGCGCGGCGCGGCGCGGCGTAGCCGTGCGAGTGCTGGTCGACGGTTTCGGCGGCCGCAGTTTCGTGCGCGAGCAGATGGCCGGTCTGGGTGACGACGGTGTCGCCGTGATGATCTACCGCCGCGAACTGCGCATCTTTTCGCTGCGCCGCCACCGCCTGCGCCGCATGCATCGCAAGCTCGCGGTGATCGACGGGGCGGTCGCTTTCGTCGGCGGGATCAACATCATCGACGACCGTTATCCGGAAGGCACCGTCAATCCGCGCTTCGACTACGCGGTGAGGATCGAGGGCCCTTTGCTCGGCCCGATCCTGGAGTCGATGCACCGCCTGTGGCGTCTGGTGACCTGGGCCAGCATGCGTCGGCGCGACCCCTTGCCGCTGCTCGCACCGGCGCGCACGGAGCCGGTCGGGGAAGTGCGGGCGGCCTTCGTGATCCGGGACAATCTTCGCCATCGCCGCGATATCGAGGATGCCTATCTCGCCGCTGTGGACGCGGCGCGGCGCGAGGTCGTGATCGCCTGCGCCTATTTTTTTCCCGGACGGCGCTTCCGCCAAGCGCTGGTCGACGCCGCCGAGCGGGGCGTGCGGGTGATCCTGCTGCTGCAGGGACTTTCCGATCATCCGATGCAGTCCTACGCGACGCGTGCGTTGTACCCCTTCTTTCTCGAGCACAACATCCGCCTGTTCGAGTACCACCAAAGCTATCTGCATGCGAAGGTCGCGGTGGTCGATGGAATGTGGACGACGGTGGGGTCGAGCAATATCGACCCGTTCAGCCTGTTGATGGCGCGCGAGGCGAACGTCGTGATCGAGGACCGGGTGTTCGCGGGACAGCTGCGCGACGGTCTACGGCGCGCGTGCTCCGTCGGGGCGAAGGAGTTGCGGCGCAAGGACTGGCACCGCCTGCCGCGCCTGCGCCGCGCGGCGAGCTGGCTTGCCTATCAGCTCGTGCGCCTGGCGATCGGCGTCGCGGGATACGGCCGCAAGCACTGAGCGTCCGGCTGAACTTCCGGCCCGGGAGCGTGTTCTATAGTGGTTGTGCGGCACCGCGATCGCGGTGTTGCTGCCACCGGAACGTCAAGGAGACTCGCCATGGAACTACCGCTCCATTCGATGGGTAACTTGTTCGCCCAGTTGGGACTGCCGTCGGACGAGGCCGCCATCGACGGCTTCATCGCGGCGCATGCGCCATTGTCGGACGGAATGCCCTTGGCGAGCGCGCCCTTCTGGTCGCCCGCGCAAGCGCGCTTTCTGCGTGAGGAAATTCTTGAGGACGCCGACTGGGCGGAGGTGATCGACCAGTTGAATGTCCGTTTGCATTCCTGAGCGCCTCGACACGAAGGCGGGGCGGGAGGCCGGCGCCGCGTGCGTGCGGCCGGCGGCACGCGCAGCTCTCTTGGGGGCGCATCATGGAAAGCAGAAGCATCTCGGTCATTACAGGGGCAAGTCGCGGCCTCGGCCGTGCCGCCGCCCAGCGGCTGGCGACGATGGAGGGGCAACTCGTCATCGCCACGGCGCGCAACGTCTCGGATCTGGCGCCCTTGTGTTCCAAGCTCGGAATGAGCGGGCACGAGGTCGAAACCCATCAACTGGACGTGACCGACGACGCGTCCGCGCGTGGCTTGCGCGACTGGATCGCCGAGCGTTTCGGGCGCGTCGACGTCCTGATCAACAACGCGGGCGTGCTGCTCGACCGGTACTCCACGAGTGTGCTGGAGTTGCCGCTGGACGTGTTGCGCAAGACCTTCGAGACCAACCTGCTCGGGGCGCTGCGGGTGACGCAGGCGCTGGTGCCGTTGATGCGCACGAGCCGCGCCGGGCGCGTCGTCAATCTCGCGTCGGAAATGGGCGCACTCGCGGAGATGGAGGCGGGCGCACCCGCTTACCGGATGTCCAAGACGGCGCTGAACGCGCTGACGCGGATCCTCGCCGACGAACTCGCGGGGACGTCGATCAAGGTCAATTCCGCGTGTCCGGGCTGGTGCCGGACCGACCTGGGCGGAGTCGAGGCGCCCCGCTCGGCCGAGGAAGGCATCGACACGGTAATATGGCTTGCGACCTTGCCGGCGGACGGTCCGACGGGCGGCTTCTTCCACGACCGCAAGCCGATCCCCTGGTAGCCTCGGATCAGCTCGCCGCCGCTTGGGCGGGAGGCAGCGCGCAGAGCTGTCGCGGCACGCAAGCGAGCGACCAGTGGGCGCGGGCCCAGGCCCAGATCTCATCGCGTGACGCGCGCGCCAAATCGGCGGGCGGTTCCTGTCCGAGGAAGGCGAGGGCCGCGGCGAGCGAGGGTGTCGGGGCGTGATCGTCGAGCGGCGCTGCGAGCGTCTGCTTGGAGAGTTTTTCGCCGGCCGCGTTGACGACGACGGGCAGGTGGGCGTAGCCCGGTGTCGGCACGCCGAGCAGGTGCTGCAGGTGGATCTGGCGCCCCGTCGAGCCCAGCAGGTCGGCGCCGCGCACGATGTCGGTGACGCCGGCCGCGGCGTCGTCGACGACGACGGCGAGCTGGTAGGCGAATTGACCGTCGCCGCGCAGCACGACGAAGTCGCCGACCTCGCTGCCCAGGTCTTCGCGCTGCGGGCCCTGGATACGATCGACGAAGGCGACCGTCCCTTCCGCGCGGACCCGCCAGGCATGCGGGGCACGCCCGGGAGGGAGGCCGTTGCGGCAGGTGCCGGGGTAGATTCGCGAACCGTCGCGCGCGAGGGTCGAATCGGCGAGTTCGCGGCGCGTGCAGGCACACGCGAAGACGTGGCCGGCAGCCTGCAATTGTTCGAACGCCTGCCGATAGGCGTCGAGCCGCCCGCTTTGCCAGACGATGTCCCCATCCCATTCGAAGCCGAAGCGCGCCAGCGTCGCGATGATGCCGTCGGCTGCACCGGGGGTCGTGCGGGGCGCGTCGACGTCCTCGATGCGCAGTAGCCAGCGTCCGCCGTGCGCGCGGGCTTCGAGGAAACTGCCGACTGCGGCGACGAGCGAGCCGAAATGGAGCGGCCCGGTTGGCGACGGGGCGAAGCGTCCGACGTAGGGGCGGGACGCGATGCTCATGGCGCGATGGCGGCGAAGTCGGTGAAGCGCGCGGGCCGCAGGCCGGCCGCCGCGAGGTCTTCCGCGTAATCCGCGGATGCGAGATAGGCGAGTTCGGTCTCGCGTGGTGTCGTGAGGGGGTCGCAGGCGCGCAGTTCGGCGTCGACCCGGCCCGGATGGACGTGGACGAGGGGGTGCGGCCCGGCGTTCGCGAGGAAGGCGCGCATCAGCGTACGGAACGGTATCCGCCCGGAGAAATCGTGCAGGCCGGCGAAGCCGTCGTTGGCGGGCAGTGCATGCCGGCGCAGCAGGCGGCGCAGGCCCAGTCCGAGCGTCGAGATCAGCAGCGCCTTGGGCAGGGCGATCCCTCGACGCAGGCTGCGGACGGGCGCCTCGACACAGTCGCGCACCCAGATGCGACGTGCCGGGTAGCGGCGCAGCATCTCATCGACGAGCGCCTCCCGGATTACCGGGAAGACGTGGGCGTGCTGGTGGCCGTCGACGTAATCGGGAGGGGCCCCCCAGACGTCTTCGAAGGCGTCGAGTTGGGCCCGGATCTCGTCGCGGATGGCGTCGGCTGGGAGGGCGCGTGCCAGGGCGCGCGGAAGGAGCTGTCCCAGCGCGGGAAGGCGCCCGTCGTGGGCCAGTCCACGCGCGACGGTGAGCGGTTTGTGGTCGGTGAAGGTCAGGTGCAGGCCAACGTCGGCCGGCGTCTGGCGCAGCACGGTGCGCAATTGGGGCGCGTGGCGCCGCCAATCGGGGAGCGGTGTCATGCAGCTCGTGGCCGACAGCCGGCCGCGCGCGATCAGTTCGGCGATCGCTTCGCTGACGCCGCCCGCGATGCCGAAATCGTCGGCGCAGACGATCACGGGACGGGGGGCTGCGGAAGACTTAACAATTTCTGGCATGGTGTTGTGGTCAAAGGGGTGCGCGGTCAACGCGGCGAGGGGGATTTTCGTTTACTCTCCGGCGCTTCCGCCGATTTTCTTCAAAACGGATCACCGTGTCTTCCTCCCTTTCGAACGCCGCACCCACTGTCACACCGCTGCGCAACAGCCGGCCACTCCTGTCCGTGGTGATTCCGCTCTACAACGAGAGCGGCTCCCTGGACGCGCTGCACACGCGCCTGCAGGCCGTGATCGCCCAGCTGCCCGTTTCGGGCCACGAGATCGTGTTCGTCGATGACGGTAGTCGCGACACGACCTACGCCGAAGCGAGTGCGCTGTGCGCGGTCGACCCGGCCTTGCGGGCGATCCGCTTCGCGCGCAACTTCGGCAAGGAGGCGGCGATGGCGGCGGGGCTGCGCGCGGCGCGCGGCGACATTGTGGTGCTGATGGACGGCGACCTGCAGCATCCGCCCGAGCTGATCCCCGAGATGGTCGCACGCTGGCAGCAGGGCGCGAAGATGGTGACCGCGGTGCGCCGTTCGCGCGACACCGATCCCTGGCTGCGGCGCCAGCTGTCGCGGGGCTTCTACGGCCTCTTCAAGCGCGTCTCGGAAGTCGCGCTCGCCGAAGGGGGCGGGGACTTCCGGCTCTTCGACCGGGCCGTCGTCGACGCGATCAACAGCCTGCCGGAGCGCACGCGCTTCATGAAGGGCATCACGAGCTGGGTCGGCTTCCGTCAGGAAGAGATCGATTTCGAGCCCGCCGAGCGGGCGGCGGGCGCTTCGGCGTGGTCGCTGCTGCGGCTGCTGCGCTACGCCATCGACGGACTGTCGGCCTTCAGCACGTTGCCGCTGCGCGTGTGGTCCCTGATGGGCATCATGATTTCGGCGATCTCCGTCCTGTACGGCGGCTTTCTCGTCGTGCGCACGGCGATCTTCGGTATCGACGTGCCCGGCTACGCGTCGATCATCGTCTCGGTGCTGTTCCTGTCGGGCATCCAGCTGATCAGCCTCGGCGTGCTCGGCGAGTACGTCGGGCGCATCTTCACCGAGGTCAAGGGACGGCCCCTGTATCTTGTCGCGGAGCGTCTGGGCTTCGACGAGGACAAGAAGTGAACGCGCCGACCAAGGTTTCGGGCGACGCTCCGGCGGTCGCCGGCCTCTCGATCGCGCCGCTGTGGGCGCGGCGTGCGGCGTGGCTGCTCCTCGCGCTCGTCGGTGTGTTCATCCTCTACAGCTTCGGCCAGCATGGCATCAGCAATGACGAGGAGGTTCAGCACGTCTATGGTCGGCTCCTCGTCGATTTCTACGGCTCGGGCTTCGCCGACCGCGCCGCCTTCCAGTACAAGAACCTGTACCTCTACGGCGGGCTCTTCGACCTGATCGCGGCAACGCTCGAAAAGCTCGTGCCGATGAACGTGTGGGACCTGCGCCACCTGTTGTCGGCCGGGTTCGGGCTGCTCGGGCTAGTCGGCACCTGGCTCCTCGCACGCCTGCTGGCGGGGGAATGGGCGGGCCTGCTGGCGCTGCTGCTGCTGTCGATCACCGGCGCGTGGTCGGGGGCGATGTTTACGCACACGAAGGACGTGCCCTTCGCGACGACGATGGTGTGGGCCCTGTATTTCACGACGCGCTTCGCCGCGACGCTGCCGCGCTGGCGTGCGAGCGACCTTGTCGGTCTGGGCGTTGCAATCGGCTGTGCGTTCGGGCTGCGCGTCGGCGCGGTGTTCGCGGTGTTCTACCTCGGCTGCGCCGTGCTCGCCGGCGCATGGCTGCACGGGATCGACCTGCGCTCGCGTCTTGCCGTCCTCGGACGTGCGGTGCTCGCGCTGCTGCCGGCCGCGGTGCTCGCCTTTGCACTGATGGGCTTCTTCTGGCCGTGGGCCGTGCTGTCGACCGGCAACCTCGTGAAGGCGATGACGACCTTCTCGCATTTCTCCTTCGATCTCTACACGATCGTGAACGGCGTCGTGATGAAGAACGGGGAGGTGCCGGGCACCTACCTGCTGACGTATCTCCTGATCCGTCTGCCCGAGCTTTTCCTGCTCGGCGTCGCGCTGGCGCTGCTCGGTGGTCTGCGAGCCCTTCCGGAGGTAGTCGCCACGTCCGACGGGCGCGAGCGGGCGCTGCGCTGGTTGCCGGTGGCGCTGGCCGCGTTCTTTCCGCTCGCCTACACGCTGCTGGCGGCGCCGCCGCTCTACAACGGCATCCGTCACTTCACCTTCCTGCTGCCGCCGCTGGCCGTGGTCGGCGGGGCGGGGCTATACGGTGCATGGCAGCACGCCGCGCGCTGGCCGCGTGCGCGCCTCGCTGCAGCCGCGGCCTGCGCGCTGCTCGTCGCCGGCCAGGTCGTGACCCTCGCGCGCCTGCATCCCTATGAATACATCGCATACAACGGCTTCATCGGCGGCGTGCGAGGCAGTGAGGGGCGCTGGGAGCTGGACTACTGGGGTGACAGCCTCCGGCCGGCAGCGGCGCTTCTGAACGCCTACGTCGCCGCGGAAGGGCCGGCGGCGCGCACCTACACGGTTGCGGTCTGTGCCGAGTCGGTGCAGGGCAGTGCCTGGCTCGCTCCGGGGCTCGAAGTGACGCGCGATTGGCGTGTCGCGGACTTCTTCCTGTCGCCGACGCAAATGGACTGCCATACGGCGGTGAAGGGGCGGATCATCGGCGAAATCGCGCGCGAAGGCGTGACGCTCGCGATCGTGCGCGACCGGAGGATGCTCGAAGGGGCCGATCGCGACCCGCGGATCCCGAAATGAGCGATACGAGCCATTTCGCGCGCTTTCTGCGGTTTGCCGCCGTTGGCGCGGTCGGGACCGTCGCGCACTACGCGCTGCTGCTGGCGCTGGTCGAAGGGGCTCACGTGGATCCGATCGCCGGATCGGTGGCGGGCTTCCTGCTCGGGGCGCTCGTCAATTACACGCTGAACCGCACGCTCGTGTTCCGCTCCGACCGCGCCCACGTCGAGGCGCTCCCGCGCTTCCTCGCCGTCGCCGGCATGGGGCTGTGCTGGAATGCGCTGCTGATGTACCTGTTGGTCGATTGGATCGGCCTGTACTACTTCCTCGCGCAGATGCTGACGACGGCGATCCTGCTCTGCTGGCACTATGTCGGCAACGCCCTATGGACTTTCCGCAAGCGCATCGCGCACGAGTGACGCCCGATCATCCGGCTTGTGAGCAGACGTGAAAAGGCCCCGCGGGCAGGTCGCAGGCGGGGCCTTTGCTGATGGACGCTGCGCTTAGACGTTGAACAGGAAGTTCAGCACATCTCCGTCGCGCACGACGTATTCCTTGCCTTCGGCGCGCATCTTGCCGGCTTCCTTCGCGCCCGCTTCGCCCTTGAAGGCGATGAAGTCTTCGTAGGCGATGGTCTGCGCGCGGATGAAACCGCGTTCGAAGTCGGTGTGGATCACGCCGGCCGCCTGTGGGGCGGTGTCGCCGACGTGGATCGTCCAGGCGCGTACTTCCTTCACACCGGCAGTGAAGTAGGTCTGCAGGCCCAGCAGTGTGTAGCCGGCGCGGATCAGGCGGTCGAGGCCGGGCTCTTCGAGGCCCATCGACTCGAGGAAGTCCTTCTTGTCGGCGTCGTCGAGGTCGGCGATCTCGGCTTCGATCGCGGCGCACAGCGCGACGACCTGCGCGCCTTCGGCGGCGGCGTGGGCGCGCACGGCATCCAGGTGCGGGTTGTTCGCGAAGCCGTCTTCGGCGACGTTCGCAGCGTACAGCACCGGTTTGGCGGTGATCAGGCAGAAGGGCTTGATCGCGGCCCATTCTTCCTTGCTGAAGTCGAGCGCGCGCACCGGCTTCGCTTCGTTCAACTGGGCGAGGCACTTCTCGAGCACCGCGACAAGGATCTTGGCTTCCTTGTCGCCCGCGGCAGCAGGGCGCTTGTAGCGGTTGACGGCCTTTTCGACGGTCGCCATGTCGGCGAGCGCGAGTTCGGTGTCGATGACTTCGATGTCGCGGATCGGATCGACGTTGCCCGACACATGGACGACGTTGTCGTCAGCGAAGCAACGCACGACGTGGACGATCGCGTCGGTCTCGCGGATGTTTGCGAGGAACTGGTTGCCCAAGCCTTCACCCTTCGAGGCGCCGGCGACGAGGCCGGCGATGTCGACGAACTCGACGATCGCGGGCTGGATCTTCTGCGGCTTGACGATCTCGGACAGCGCGGCGAGGCGCGGGTCCGGCACTTCGACGATGCCGACGTTGGGCTCGATCGTGCAGAAGGGGTAGTTGGCCGCTTCGATGCCGGCCTTCGTCAGGGCGTTGAAGAGGGTCGACTTGCCGACATTGGGCAGGCCGACGATTCCGCATTTGAGGCTCATGGGCGCGATTCGTCCTTGGGTTTGGCCGGCTTCGGCGCGGCCGGGCGGGCATTGAGTCGGTTGGTGGCGGTGGTCCAGTCGCCGCGCGCAATCTGCGGCCAGGCGGCGAGGGCGCGGTCGATCGCTTCGTCGATCAGGACCTGTTCCTCACGGCGTGCCGGTTTGAGCACGAAATTGACCACTTCGTTGCGGTCGCCCGGATGGCCGATGCCGATCCGTAGGCGCCAGTAGTCGTTGGTGTTCAGGTGGGCCGAGGTGTCTTTCAGGCCATTGTGGCCGCCGAGGCCGCCGCCAAATTTCAGGCGCAGCTGACCTGGGGGGATGTCGAGTTCGTCATGGACGACGAGGATCTCGGCCGGAGTGATGCGGTAGAAACGCGCCAGCGAGCCGATGGCCTGGCCGGAGCGGTTCATGTAGGTCTGAGGCATGAGCAGCCACACGCCGGCATCGCGTGCGTTGGCCACCAGACCGTGAAAGCGGGACTCGTGGTTGAAGCGCACGCCGAGCTTGTCGGCGAGACGCTCACAAAACCAAAACCCGGCGTTGTGCCGGGTTTCGGTGTATTCGCCGCCGGGATTGCCGAGGCCGACGATGAGGCGCGGTGCGGCAGCGGTCATCGTTCAGCCTCCTCCTGCGTCACGGCGAACTGGGCCTGAGGCGATACCTCAGGCAGCAGCGCCTGCCTCTTCTTCAGCGGCGCCGCCCTTGACGATCAGCGCGGTCGCGACGACCGGGTCGCCTTCACCGTGGTGGACGATCTCGACACCGGCAGGCAGGGTGATCTGCGACAGGTGGATCGACTGACCGGCTTCCAGGCCCTTCAGGTCGACTTCCAGGAATTCCGGCAGGTTGCCCGGCAGGCACTGGATGTCGGCTTCGGTGACGGTGTGCGAGATCATGCAGCCGCCGACCTTGACGGCCGGGCTGACGTCGCCGTTGACGAAGTGCAGCGGCACCTTCAGGTGCATCTTCTGGCTGGCGTCGATGCGCTGGAAGTCGAGGTGCAGCACTTGCTGGCGGAACGGGTGCCATTGGGCGTCGCGCAGCACGACGGGTTGCTTGGCGCCGTCGAGTTCGACCGACAGCACGGAGGCGTGGAACGCTTCCTTGCGCAGCAGGTGGTAGATCTCGTTGTGATCGACCGAGATCGCGAGGACTTCGGCTGCGCCACCGTAGATGATGCCGGGCACTTGGCCAGCGCGACGCAGGCGGCGGCTCGCACCAGTGCCCTGTTCCACGCGCTTGGAGGCCTTGAATTGGATTTGCATTGTGAGACTCCTGGGTTGGATCGATCCGCCCGCGACCAGGCGGATGGGTGGTGCGCCCGGCTCGCACCGGGCGCGAATCTTATTCCATGAAGAGCGAGCTGACGGACTCTTCGTTGCTGATGCGCAGCACCGTGTCGGCCAGCAGCGACGCGACGGAGACCTGGCGGATGCGCGGACAGGCCTTGGCTTCGTCGCTCAGCGGGATGGTGTCGGTGACGACGAGTTCGTCGAGATCCGAATCCGAGATGCGCGGGACTGCGGCGCCGGACAGCACCGCGTGCGTGCAGTAGGCGAGGACGCGACGGGCGCCGTGTTCCTTCAGCGCGGTCGCGGCCTTGCACAGCGTGCCGGCGGTATCGACGATGTCGTCCATGATCACGCAGGTGCGATCCTTGACTTCGCCGATGATGTTCATGACTTCGGAGACGTTGGCCTTCGGGCGGCGCTTGTCGATGATCGCGAGGTCGCATTCCATGCGCTTCGCGAAAGCACGCGCACGCACCACGCCGCCGACGTCGGGCGACACGACCAGCAGGTCGTCGTACTTCTGCTTGTCGAGATCGTCGAGCAGCACGGGGGCGGCGTAGACGTTATCGACCGGGATGTCGAAGAAGCCCTGGATCTGGTCCGCGTGCAGGTCCATCGTCAGCAGGCGCTGCACGCCGACGGCCTGGAGCATGTTGGCGACGACTTTCGCCGTGATCGGAACGCGCGCCGAGCGCGGGCGGCGGTCCTGGCGGGCGTAGCCGAAATAGGGCAGGGCGGCGGTGATGCGGCCGGCCGAAGCGCGCTTGAGCGCATCGACGAGCACCACCAGTTCCATGAGGTTTTCGTTCGTCGGCGAACAGGTCGGCTGCAGGATGAAGACATCCTTGCCGCGCACGTTCTCGAGGAGCTCGACGTTGACTTCCCCGTCGGAGAAGCGGCCTACCGTGACGGAGCCGAGGGAAATCCCCAGTCTGCGCGCGACGTCCGCCGCGAGTTTGGGGTTGGCGTTGCCGGTGAAGACCATCAGGCTGCCGTAGGCCATGTCCGAATCTCCGATGCCGATAGGATGGCAGGGTAAAAACGACTCGGGCAGGCGCAAGGCCTGCCCGAGAGATGCTGGCTGGGGAAGAAGGATTCGAACCTTCGAATGCCGGAATCAAAATCCGGTGCCTTGACCAACTTGGCGACTCCCCAACGAAACCGGTTCGCTGCTCAATCGATCCAGCTGTTCAACGGATGTTGCGCCAGACTCTCCGCTTTCCATGCCCTGAAGCTTCCCGGGCAGGACTTTACGATCTCGTCCGCTTCCATCTCGCTGCCAACCTCGGCGAACACACAAGCGCCAGACCCGGTCATTCGTGTGGGCGCAAACTGCGCCAGCCAATCGATTGCTGCGCCAACTTCGGGGTACAAGCTACATGCTACTGCCTGCAGATCGTTCCGTGTTGCGCTTGCTGCGAAGACCGCAATATTGACGGGTTCCGAATTTCGCGTCAACTCCTTCGACGAAAAAATTTCAGCAGTTGGGACGGTGACGGGGGGCGCGACGATGACGTACCAGGCCGGCGGCAGCTCGATCGGCTGCATCTTTTCGCCGATGCCTTCGACGAAGGCGTCGCGGCCAAAAATGAAGAAGGGGACGTCGGCGCCGAGCCTGAGGCCGAGCTGCGCGAGCGCTTCGCGGTCGAGCCCGGTCTTCCATAGGCGGTTGAGTGCGATCAGCACCGTGGCCGCATCCGAGCTGCCGCCGCCGAGCCCGCCGCCCATCGGCAGTACTTTCTCGATCGCGATGTCGGCGCCGAAGCGGGTGCCGGTCGCTTGCTGCAGCAGCCGGGCGGCGCGCACGACGAGGTCCTGTTCTTCCGGCACGCCCGGCACGTCGGTCACGCGCCGCACGAGGCCGTCCTCGCGCAGGGCGAAGGACAGCGTGTCGGACCAATCGAGCAGGCGGAAAGCGGACTGCAGCAGGTGGTAGCCGTCGGCGCGGCGGCCGACGACGTGCAGGAAGAGGTTGAGCTTGGCCGGGGCGGGGCAGTTGTCGAGGCGGGTCAGGGGCGTGGCGTCCATTGGTCGATGATCAGGCGGATGCGGGTGTCGCCCCAGGCGGCGTCGATGCGGCGGGGCGGTGATTCGGCCGAAGTGTCGGCGTATTCGGGGTAATCGATGATCCATCCGTCATCGGAGATGCGCGCAGGGCGGCCGGCTTCGTCGAGCGTGATCACGCGGGCACCGCGGCGCGGGGCAGCCTGGACCCAGTCGGCCAAGCCGTCGAGCGGGGCCGAGACGCCGAGCATCTCGGGCAGGATCGTATTGGCGTCGGCGGCCTGGCGCATGCGGCCGTCGGCGGTGAGCAGCGTCGCGCCGCTGCCCGTGCTGACGAGCTGGGCGACGACCTGGCCGAGCGGGCTGTAGACGGTCCAGGTGTCGGAGCGCGGCGAGTGGGTCCAGCTGACGGTGCCGTTGGCGGCGCGTTGGCCGTCGCTCGCGGCGAGGCGCCCGTCGAGTTCGAACGTGGATACGCTCTTGCGCGGCACGGCGGCGACCTGGGGTGCCTGCGGCGTGACGGCGCAGCCCGACAGCGTCAGCGCGACGAGCGCGACACTCGTCGCCCGGCGTAGCAGGCGGCGCCTCATTTGCCGCGCAGCCGCTGGACGACTTCCTTCAGCGCGGCATTGTCGGGGTTGGCCTTCAAGGCTTCGTCCCACACGCGCGATGCATCGCCCCGGCGTTCCATGGACCACAGGACTTCGCCGAGGTGGGCGGCGATTTCCGGGTCCTGACGCATCCCGTAGGCGCGTTCGAGGTTGTTCAGGGCTCCGTCGAGGTCGCTGCGGCGGAACTGCACCCAGCCCATCGAGTCGAGGATGAACGGGTCGTTCGGCGTCAATTCGAGCGCGTGCGAGATCAGCGCCTGCGCTTCGTCGAGTCGGATACCGCGGTCGGCGAGCGAGTAGCCGAGCGCGTTGTAGGCGTGGGCGTGGTCGGGGTAGAGCGAGATCAGCTTGCGCAACCGGTCCTCCATCAAGTCGAGCTTGCCGAGCGATTCCGCGAGCATCGACGACTCGTACAGCAGGTCGCTGTCCGAGGGGGTGGCAGCCAGCGCGTCGTCGAGCACTTGGAAGGCGTTTTCGACCTGGCCCGCGTTGCGCAGCAGCTGCGCTTCGGCGAGCAGCAGGCGCTTGCGGTCGTCGTCGTCGGCCTTCACCGCGCGCAGGCGCTCGCGCGCCTCCTGCAGCTTGCCTTGGCGGGCGAGCGTGGCGGCGACGCGCAGTTGTGCTTCGACGTAGTGCCGCCCCGGCTCGACCGAGCCGTACCAGCGCATGGCGCGCTCGAGGTCGTCGCGCCGCTCGGCAATCTGCCCGAGGTTGAGGCGGATGCCGTTCGCCTCGCTGTGGCCGCCGGCGAGTGCGCGTTCGAGCAACGTGACGGCGTCGTCGTAGTCTTCCAGTTGGGCGGACAGCAGTCCGATCGCGTACATCAGGTCGGTATCGTCCGGCGTGGCGGCGAGCAGCGTGCGGAATTCCTTGCGCGCGGCATCGAAGTCGCGTTGCGAGACCAGTGCGCGGGCGTACGCGAGCCGCGCGCTGCGGCTGTCGGGGTGACGGTCGGCGTAGTCCTTGACGAGCTTGACGGCGTCCTGCATCGCGCCCGACTGCGACAGGATCTGCGCCTTGAACAGCACGGCGGGTTCCCAGTCCGGGCGCTGGCGCAGCGCGACGTCGATGGCCGCAATCGCGCCGTTCGCGTCTGCCGCCGTGATCGCGGCGATGGCGCGGGCGAAATGGGCTTCGGGGTGATCGGTGTAGGGCTCGGTGAGCCGGACGATCACGCCGCGTACCGCCTGTTTGTCCGAGATCCGCGAAAAGGCGCGGTTCAGGCCCATCAGGTGATTGTCGACGTGGTCGGGCGAGCGCGCGAGCACGCGGGCCAGTTGAGCCTCGACCTGTTCGATCTGGGCGTCGCCCCCCGCCATCAGGCTGGCGAGCACCCGCTGGGCTTCGTCGGAGTCGGGTTCGGTGTCGGCCCAGATCCGGGCGGCAGTGGTGGCGGCCTGCATGTTGCGCGCGAACAGTGCGACCTCGACCGCGCGGCGCGCAATCCTCGGGTCGCGCGTGCGCTCGGCGAGATCCGCGTAGGCCTGGGCCGCGATTTCGACCTGGCCGCGTGCGCCGGCGATTTCAGCCAGCAGGAAGGTGTAGAGGACGCGCGCCGTCAGTCCGTCTTCGGCTGGGGTGGCTCCGGTTTCGGGAGCAGGTGCAGCCGTGGGCGCCGCGGCCGGCGCTGCAGCGGGGGCGCGGGCAGGTGCGGCGGCAGGTCCGTGTTTCGAGGGCTTGGCGGGCGGTGCGGCGAAAGCCTGCAGGCTTGTTGCGACGACAAGGCCGATGCTCAGGGCGAGCTTGGAAAAGGTACGATTCATGTGTGTTGGCCGGTAGGGATTGGCGCGTAGTTTCAAGTCCGCCTGGTTCGCCTGCGTGCAGGGTTCGCCTCACTGCGCGGACGGTCATCCGTTAGAAGGCCTGAAATCGATTGCGTTCGCTCCATGTTATGCAGTTTCACGACGCCGGGGCAAGCGCGTCGCCACATTCGCGCGTCGATGGCATTGTCCTGTAACAAACGTGAGCTGATCCGAATGCCCGAATTGCCCGAAGTCGAAACCACCTGCCGCGGCATCCGCCCGGCGATCAGCGACCGTGTGCTCACCGCAGTGCGCGTGCGCAACGGCCGCCTGCGCGTGCCGGTGCCACCCGACTTGGGCGAGCGGGCGGAGGGGGAGCGGCTGCTCGGTGTGCGCCGCCGGGCCAAATATCTGTTGCTGGATTTTTCCAGCGGCAGCGTGATCGTGCATCTGGGCATGTCGGGCAGTCTGCGCGTGGTCGACCCGGCACTGCCGCCCGGGACGCACGATCATGTCGACCTCGTGTTCGGCGACGTGGCGCTGCGGCTGCGCGATCCGCGCCGCTTCGGGCTCGTCGTGTGGCAGCCGGGGGAGGGGCTGGCGCATCCCATGCTGGCGGGACTGGGCATCGAGCCGCTGGAAGATGAATTCACCGGCACGTGGCTGTCGCGGGAGTTCAAGGGATTGCGGGCGCCGATCAAGCTGGCGCTGATGGACGGCCGCCGGGTGGTGGGCGTCGGCAACATCTACGCGTCTGAAAGCCTCTTCCGGGCGCGCATCCATCCCCTGGTGCCGGCGGGGGAAGTCGGTCCGCGGCGGATTGCTCGCCTCGTCGACGCCGTGCGCGAGACGCTGCAACTGGCGATTGCGGCCGGCGGCAGCACGCTGCGGGACTTCGTCGGCGGCGACGGGCGCAAGGGCTATTTCCAGCAGGACTACTTCGTCTATGGGCGCGATGCACTCGCGTGCCGGGTTTGCGGCACCCCTGTCGTCAAGGCGGTCGTCGGCCAGCGCTCGACCTTCTTCTGCCCGAAGTGCCAGCGCCGCTGAACGAAGCAGACCACTAGCGTTCATCGCCGCCGCGCTGCCGCTGGTCGAACTGCGTTGAACACGGATTGGAGGCAGGTGTATTCGGGGTTATGCTGGCGACGTTACCTATCGTCGCGTCTGGATGGGCCGGATGCGGGCGGAGATGCTCATGACTCTTCTGGACCAGTTCTCGGCTTACAGCGAATGGCGCGCGAGTGCGTCGTCGGCCGTCGGGCGTTTGCGGCAGTGGCTCGTGCGCAACGAAGTGGGCGACGTGCAGGGCGATCTGCGCCTGCAGTACGTGCTCGATCGTTTGCGTGACGACAAGCTCACCGTGGCCTTCGTCGCCGAGTTCTCGCGCGGCAAGTCCGAGCTCATCAATGCCATCTTCTTCGCCGATTACGGCGACCGGGTGCTGCCGTCGAGTGCGGGGCGCACGACGATGTGCCCTACCGAGCTGCAGTGGAATGACGGCGCGCGCGCCGAAATCCGGCTGCTGCCGATCCGCACGCGCGCGACGCACGCCAGCGTCAGCGAACTGAAGCAATACTTGGAAGAGTGGACGGTGCTGCCGCTCGACGCGAATTCGCTCGAGAGCCTGCAACAGGCGTTCGCGCGCGTCGGCGAGACCGAGCGTGTCGCCAAGAACGACGCCGTGCGCTTCGGCTTCGACGTCGACGATAAGGGCGAGAATGGGCTCAAACCCGCCGCCGACGGCACGGTCGAGATCCCGTGCTGGCGCCACGCGGTGATCCAGTTTCCGCATCCCCTGCTCGAGCAGGGGTTGGTCGTGCTCGACACGCCAGGGCTCAACGCGATCGGTGCCGAGCCCGAACTGACGCTCTCGTTGTTGCCGAACGCGCATGCGGTACTGTTCGTGCTGGCGGCCGATACGGGCGTGACGCAGAGCGACCTGACGGTCTGGCGCGAGTACGTGCAGGCCGGCCGGCAGCGCAAGACCGGCCGCCTCGTGGTGCTGAACAAGATCGACGGGCTGTGGGACGGATTGCGGGACGACGCTCAGATCGAGGCCGAAATCACGCGCCAGATCGCGACCGTGTCCGAGACGCTGGAGATTCCGACCTGGTCGGTGTTTCCCGTGTCGGCGCAGAAGGGGCTCGTCGGACGGATCAGCGGCGACGCGGGGCTGGTCGCGCGCAGCCGTGTCGCGGAGCTCGAAAAGGCGCTGACCCAGGACTTGCTGCCCACCAAGCAGGAGATCGTCAGCGATAGCACGCTCGCCGAGACCGACGACATCATCGCGCAGACGCGCGAACTGCTCGAGGCGCGGCTCACCGGCCTGCGCGAGCAGCTGCAGGAACTCACGGACCTGCGCGGCAAGAACCAGAGCGTCATCGAATACATGATGCGCAAGATCCGCAACGAGAAGAGCGAGTTCGAGCAGGGGCTGCAGAAGTACTACGCGGTGCGAAGCGTGTTCTCGACGCTAACCAACAGTCTGCTCGCACACCTCGGCATGGACGCGCTGCGCAACGAGACGCGGCGCACGCGCGAGGCGATGCTGGAGTCGACCTTCACGAAGGGCCTGCGCCAGGCGATGGAGAGCTTCTTCGAGCACCTGCGCGACAATCTGGCCCGTTCCGGCGACGAGATCACCGAAATCACCACCATGCTCGACAGCATGTACAAGCGTTTCAGCGTCGAGCACGGCCTGAAGCTGACGACACCCGAGGCCTTCTCGACGCTGCGCTACGAGCGCGAACTCGACCGTCTCGAGAATGCCTTCAACCGGCAGGTCAATTCGGCGCTCTCGCTCGTGACGACCGAAAAGCATGCGCTGACGCAGAAGTTCTTCGAGACCGTGGCGGTCGAGGCTCGCCGCACCTTCGAGATGGCGAACCGCGATGTCGAGCAGTGGCTGCGCGCGGTCATGTCGCCGCTGGAAACCCAGGTGCGCGAATACCAGTTGCAGCTGAAGCGGCGGCTGGAGAGCGTCAAGCGCATCCACCAGGCGACCGATACGCTGGAAGAGCGCGTCGGTGAGTTGCAGCAGGCCGAGTCGGCGATGCTCACGCAGCTCGATGAGCTGGCGGGGCTGGAAGCATCGATCCGTGCGGTGTTGGGCGGCGGCGACGCTGTGGGAGACGAGGCCGAGGCGGTGCGTGACCGCGCTGCGTGACGGGTAGCGGGCAAGAGGGCAAAAAGAAAGGCGGACCGTAGTCCGCCATTTTCTCTTCAGGCTTGTTCCCGCGTGGGAAGGCGATCAGGCCTTGGCCGCCGTCAGGCGGTGGAACTTCTCCATCAGCTGGTCCTTGGTCTCGACGACATCCGGGTTCATCGGGATACAGTCCACCGGGCAGACCTGCTGGCATTGCGGTTCATCGAAGTGGCCGACGCATTCGGTGCACTTGTTCGGGTCGATCTGGTAAATCTCATCCCCTTGGGAGATTGCACCGTTGGGGCATTCCGGCTCGCACACATCGCAGTTGATGCATTCGTCCGTAATCATCAAAGCCATCTTTCAATTCCTCGTAATACACGTTTCACAGAGACTTCTGCAGCAGGCGTTCGTAGACCGCCGGCTGCACGAATTTGCTGACATCGCCCCCCATGCGGGCGATTTCGCGCACCATCGTGGCGGAGATGAACATATATTCGTCCGCCGGCGTCAGGAACACTGTTTCGACGTCGGGGAAGAGCTTCCGGTTCATTCCTGCGAGCTGGAATTCGTATTCGAAGTCGGAAACCGCCCGCAGACCGCGCAGTATAAGGCGTGCGTTGCGCGCGCGCAGGAAATCCATTAGCAGACCGTCGAATCCGGTCACTTCGACGTTCCCGAACGGAGTCACGATTTCGCGCGCGATCTCCACGCGCTCCTCGAGCGTGAAGATCGGGCTCTTGCCGCGGCTTTCGGCCACGGCGACGATGACCTTGTCGAACAGCAGCGACGCCCGGCGAACCAGATCCTCGTGTCCCCGCGTGAATGGGTCGAAGGTACCCGGATAAACCGCTACCCCTTCCTTCATTCCTGCTCCCCTTGCAAGAGATGAAAATGCACCAGACCGGCGTGTCCTGCCTTGATTGTGCTCAATCCGGCCAGTCCGCCGATCGCCGTTTCCGCTTCGGCGTAAAGCCAGCCGTCCGGCTTCAGCAGCCGATCCAGCCAGGGTTCCAGCCGCTCGAGCCAGCCCTTGTGGTAGGGCGGATCGAGGAACACCACGTCGAATCGCTCGGTGGCAGTCTGGACGAATCTTAACGCATCGCCGCGGATGACCTCTACCTGCGTGGCGTTGAGCGCCGTGACCGATTGACGCAGCGCGGCGTGCGCCCGTGCATCGGATTCGACGATCACGACGCGATCAGCGCCACGCGAGGCGGCTTCGAAGCCGAGGATGCCGGTGCCGCCGAAGAGATCGAGGCAGGTCATTCCCGTGAGGTCCTGCCCCAGCCAGTTGAACAGCGTCTCGCGCACGCGGTCGGGCGTGGGGCGCAGGCCGGGGACGTGGGCGACGTCGATCAGGCGCGAGCGCCAGTGACCGCCGACGATGCGCACGCGGCTCACTTGATGTGTCCCGCCTTCTTCGGATTCGCCGCGGCCGGGGCGCTTCCGCCGCCGCCACCGCTGTCGCCGTCGCCTCCAGCGATCACCGTGACGAGGTTGGCGTCATGGACGCGCCGCGCGAAGGCATCGCGCACGGCTTCGGGCGTGACGGCCTCGACGCGCTTGGGATAGGTTTCGAGCCAGTCGAGCGGCAGCTGGTAGAAGCCGATCATCGCGACGTGGTCGAGGATCTTGCGGTTGGAGTCGAGGCGCAGGCCGAATCCGTTGACGATGTTGTCGCGGGCGGCCTTGATCTCGGCGGCGGTGGGACCTTTCGCGATGAAGTCGTCGACGACGGCTCGCGTCACCCGCAGCGCTTCCTCGGACTGGCTGCCGCGCGTCTGCAGTCCGATCTGGAACGGGCCGGCGACGCGCTGCGGCATGAAGTAGCTGTACACGCTGTAGGCGAAGCCGCGCTTTTCGCGCACTTCCTTCGTCAGCCGCGACACGAAGCCGCCGCCGCCGAGCACGTAGTTGCCGACGAGCAGCGGGAAGTAGTCCGGATCGTCGCGGCTCATGCCGGGCAGGCCGATCAGGATGTGGGCCTGGGCCGAGGGGTGGGCGATGCGCTCGACGCTCGCGGCGGGCTGCTGCGGCGCGGGCAGCGTGGGGCTGGCGGTGCCGGCGGGCAGGTCGGCCGTCAGGCGGCGGGCAATGTCGTCGGCCTGCTCGCGCGTGACATCGCCGACGATCGAGACGACGGCCGTATTGGCCGTGTAGTAGCTGCGGTGGAACTGCACGAGCTGGTCGCGCGTGATGCTTTGCAGCGATTCGACCGTCGTGATTCGGCCATACGGATGCGAGCCGTAGATCGCGCTCATGAAGCGGCGCGCGGCGAGGGTCTCGGGGCGGGTGAGCGCGTCGCGCAGCTCGGCGATGGCGCGTTCGCGTTCTCGTTCCAGCACCTCCGCCGGGAAGGTCGGCTTCGCGAGCAGACGCGCGGCGAGGTCGATCGCGCCATTGCGCTCGGTTTCGCTCGACAGGGTCCGGATCGACAGGCTGGCCTGGTCGGTATCCGCGCCGCCGCCGATGCGGGCGCCGGTGTCGGCGATGCGTTCGGCAATCTGCTGCTCGTCGAGGCCTTCACTGCCGGCGTCGAGCATGCCGTGGGTGAGGCTCGCCAGGCCGGCGCTGCCTTCCGGATCGAGGGCGCTGCCCGCGGGGAAGCCGACCTGGATGTCGACGAGGGGTAGGGCGTGGCTTTCGACGTAGTACACGCGCGCGCCGTTGGGGGCGGTCCAGTGCTTGATGTCGGGGCCGGCCGCGGCGGCGCTGGTGCTCGCGAGCGGGGACAGGAGCGCGGCCACTGCGGCGAGCGCGACGAAGCTACGGTTCAGGTGACGGATCATGGTATCCATTCGCATGTCAGTGCCGCATTCCGGGCTTGTGGGCATGGGGTTTGGCGTCGGCGATGGGCAGCGGGTCGAGCTGGGCGCGGGTGAGGGTGTCGTCGCTGAAGTACTTGCGTGCGACGGCCTGCACCTCCTCGGCGGTCACGCGGCGGACGCCTTCGAGGAGTTTGTCGTCGTCGCGCCACGAGAGGCCCGTCGATTCAAGGAAGCCGATTTCCATCGCCTGGCCCATCAGCGAGTCGCGCTTGTAGACCTGGCCGGCGACGGTCTGCGTTTTGACGCGGCGCAGCTCGTCCTCCGCGATGCCTTCGTCCTGGATGCGCTTGATTTCCGCGCGCAGGGCCGTTTCGAGGTCCGCGACGGTCTTGCCGGGGGCGGGGGAGCCGTCGAGCGTGAAGAGCTGCGGGCCGCGGCCGCTGCCGTCGTAGCCGGCGCCGGCCGACACGGCGACGCGGTTCTCGCGCACGAGGCGGCGATTGAGACGGGCGCCTTCGTAGCCGTCGAGCACGGCGGCGAGCACCTTCAGCGCATAGACGTCGCGATCCTGCTCGGGGTCGCGCATCGTGGGCGCTTTCCACGCGAGTTCCAGGTAGGGCAGCTCGGCGGGCGCGCGCACGACCACCGAGCGCATGCCCTGTTGTTCGGGCTCGGTGGTGATGCGCCGCTCGGGCAGCGGGCGGGCCTTGGCCGGGCCGTAGTGCTTGCGCGCCATCTCGAACACCTGGCGGTGGTCGACGTCGCCGACGACGACGAGGCGCGCGTTGTTGGGCACGTACCAGGTGCGGTACCAGCGCCGGGCGTCTTCGGCCCCCGTGGTGTCGAGGTCCGTCATCCAGCCGATGACGGGGCGGTGGTAGGGGTGGGCCTCGAAGGCCGTCGCCATCAGCTGCTCATTAACGAGCGAGCGCGGTTCGTCGTCGGTCCGCAGGCGCCGTTCTTCCTTGACGACCTCGAGCTCGGGCTTGAACTCCTTGTCGGTGATCTTCAGATGCGCCATGCGGTCGGCTTCCAGCGCCATGACGTCGCCGAGGCGCGAGGACGGCACCTGCTGGAAGTAGGCCGTGTAGTCCTGCCCGGTGAAAGCGTTGTCGCGCCCGCCAATGGCGGCCACGCGCTTGTTGAATTCACCGGGGCCGACCTTGTCGGTACCCTTGAACATCATGTGTTCGAGGATGTGCGCGACGCCCGAGACGCCCGCGGCCTCGTCCATCGAGCCGGCGCCGTACCACACCATGTGGACGACGGACGGCGCGCGACGGTCTTCCTTGACGATGACTTTCATGCCGTTCGGAAGCGTGGTCTCGAACGGATTGGCGTGCAGCGGGCCTGCCGCGAGGGCGAGTGCCGCGGCCAGCATGGTGGTGCGGGGAAAGATGTGGCGAAACATGGAGATGTCCTGCATCTGGTAGAATTCGCGGCTTGCGACGGCCTGTTTTTCGGGCGCGCCGCGTTCAACGTGCAGCCGCATCTTAGCGTTATTGGGATATCGGCGCCGCCTGAAGTTCAAAACGTCACAACAGACCCGAATATCCATGTTTGGTTTCCTGAAGAAATCCGCAAAGCCCGATCCGGCGGCCCCCGCAGCCCCGTCGGCCCCCGAGGCGACGCCCGCGCCCGTGTCGGCTCCCGCGCCCGCTCCTGTCCAGGAATCGACTGCCGAGCCGGCCGTCAAGCGTTCCTGGGCCGAGCGCCTGAAGGCCGGGCTGAGCCGCACGCGCCAGCAGATCGGCGGCGGGCTCGCCAACCTTTTCGGTCTGCGCAAGATCGACGAGGACCTGCTCGAGGAGCTCGAAACGACGCTTCTGATGGCCGATTGCGGCGTCGAGGCGACCGAGCATCTGCTCACCGAACTGCGCAGGCGCTGGAAGCGCGACAAGCTCGAGACCGCCGACCAGTTGCAGAAGGCGCTCGCCGAGGAGCTGCTGGCGATTCTTGCGCCGCTCGAGCAGCCGCTCGACGTGTCGACGCACTCGCCCTACATCATCATGATCGCGGGCGTGAACGGCTCGGGCAAGACGACCTCGATCGGCAAGCTCGCGAAGTACTTCCAGTCACAGGGCAAGAGCGTGCTGCTGGCGGCGGGCGATACGTTCCGCGCCGCGGCGCGCGAGCAGTTGATGACCTGGGGCGAGCGCAACAACGTCACGGTGATCGCGCAGGACGGCGGCGATTCGGCGGCGGTGATCTTCGACGCGATCAACGCCGCGAAGGCACGCGGCATCAACGTCGTACTGGCGGATACCGCCGGGCGCCTGCCGACGCAACTGCACCTGATGGAAGAGATCGCGAAGGTGCGCCGCGTGATCGCGAAGGCCGAGCCGAGCGGGCCGCACGAGGTGCTGCTCGTGCTCGACGCGAATATCGGCCAGAACGCGCTGGCGCAGGTGAAGGCCTTTGATGCCGCGATTGGTGTGACGGGCCTGGTCGTGACCAAGCTCGACGGCACGGCGAAGGGCGGCGTCGTCGCGGCGATCGCCCGTCAGTATCCGCGTCCGCTGCGCTTTATCGGCGTCGGCGAAGGGATCGACGACTTGCAGCCCTTCCACGTGAAGGAATTCGTCGACGCGCTGTTCGAACCGGTCGCGGGAGCGGGCGCTGCGGCATGATCGTCTTCGAGAATGTGGTGAAGCGCTACCCGGGCGGCTATACGGCGCTCGGGGGCGTGAGCTTCGAGATCCGCCACGGCGAGTTGGCGGTGCTGTCGGGCCATTCGGGGGCAGGCAAGAGCACGCTGCTGAAGCTGATCGCGGCGATCGAGCGGCCGACCACCGGGGCAGTGAAGATCAACGGGCAGGACATCTCCGGCCTGCGTCCGCGTGCAATTCCCTACCTGCGGCGCAACCTCGGGCTCGTGCTGCAGGAGCATCGGCTGCTGTACGACCGTAAGGTGTTCGACAACGTGATGCTGCCGCTGGTGATCACCGGCCATCCGCCGCGCGATGCGGCCAAGCGCGTTGCGGCGGCGCTGGAGCGCGTCGGGCTTGCCGGTCGTGAACGCGAGATGCCGGCGGGGCTCTCCGGCGGCGAGCAACAGCGGGTCGCGATCGCGCGGGCGATCGTCAACAAGCCGTCGATCCTGATCGCCGACGAGCCGACCGCGCACCTCGACACGGCCTACGCAAACGAGATCGCGAATCTCTTCAAGTCCTTCAATTCCGCCGGCGTCACCGTGTTGGTGTCGACCCACGACGAGCGGCTCTTTGCGCAGCACGCACCGCGGCGCCTGGTGTTGGGCAAGGGGATGCTGTTGGGAGAGGCTGCGGCATGAATCATTGGTTCTATTTGCACGGCCGCGCGCTGATGCAGGCATTGCGGCGTCTGACCGCGCAACCGCTCGGCACGCTGCTGTCGGCGCTGGTCGTGGGGATTGCGCTGTCGTTGCCCGCCGCCGGTTATCTGTTGCTCGACAACGTGGCTTCGCTCGCGCGGGGAGTGTCGGGGACGCCGGAGATCAGCGTATTCATGGCGCAGGATGCTTCCGCATCCGACGTCGCAGCCGCCGAGAAGCATCTGCGCGGCGATGCGCAGATCGCGGGCTACCGCTATGTGGCGAAGGACGAGGCGCTGCATCAGCTTGAACGCAACGGTCTGGGCGACGTGCTCGGCGGATTGACGGCGAACCCCTTGCCGGACGCCTTCATCGTGACCCCGCGCGGCGAGGATCCGTCGGTGTATGACACGCTGAGCGCGCGCTTCGCGGCCTGGCCGGGGGTTGCGCATGTGCAGCTCGATTCGGCCTGGGTGAAGCGTCTGCACGCGCTGCTGGGGCTCGGGCGGCTTGCGGTGCTGCTGCTGGCGGGGCTGTTGGGCTTCGCGCTGGTGATCGTGACGTTCAATACGATCCGTCTACAGATCCTGACCCAGCGCCATGAGATCGATGTGAGCCGGCTGCTCGGGGCGACCGATCCCTTCATTCGTCGGCCGTTTTACTGGTTCGGCAGCCTGCAGGGGCTGCTCGGCGGTTGCGTGGCGCTGACCACGGTGTGGGCGACGGTCGAGGCCTTGGGTGGGCCGGTGGCGAGTCTTGCCGAGACCTACGGCGCAGTGTTCGCACTGACAGGCCCTGGGCTGCGTGAAGCGGCTGCGATCCTGGGTTTTGCGGCGTTTCTGGGCTGGCTCGGTAGCGCGATCTCGGTGCGGCGGCATCTGGCTGAGCGCTTGAGCTAAGTCGAGGCGGGTTTGTCCGGGGTGGCGTGCCGGAGCCTGCCTCCCGGCGGGCAGGCGCTCGCGGCCTTCGGCTTCCCGTTCCGCTATAATCCCGCACCCAATTTAGGGTCAATCCACTCGGGATCAGCTACCGCACACCATGAATGCGCCGGAATTGCGTTCGCCGATCGTCGGCAATCGCGTCGAATTGAACATCTTCACGACGCTCACCTGTAACCTGAAGTGCTCCTATTGCTCGATCGCGGTCGGCGACGTCGTCGGCTCGCAGGGCAAGGCCGAGTACTCGCTCGACACGCTCGACACCTTCGTCGCGACGCATCTCGCGGACAAGGAGATCTACGTCACCTTTTACGGCGGTGAGCCGACGCTGAACATTCCCTTCATTGTCGGGTTGATGGAGCGCCACCCGACCTGGCGTTACCAGCTGCAGACCAACGGCACGCTGCTGCACCGGCTGCCCGATGCAGTGCTGGCGAAGCTGTCGAACGTGCTGGTGTCGGTGGATGGCGCCGAACATACGACGGATCACTACCGCGGTCGCGGGGTGTATCGCAAGGTGACCTCGAACATCGAGAAGATCCGGCCGAAGCTGGGCGGCAAGCTGACTGCGCGCGTGACCTGGGGCCACGAGGACATCAGCTTCGAGGAGCTCGACAGCCTGCTGCCGACTTTCGACTACGTGTACTGGCAGTTCGCGCAGGCCGAGGGCTTCTACGACGCGGAGAACATGCGGCGCAAGAAGGCGGCGCTGACGCAGCTGATCGACAAGTTCTTCGCCGTCGATGGCCTCTATCCCTTCATCCCGTTGATGGGCACGGTGCGCAACAAGGTGCTGCCGTCGCGGGCGCGCGAAGCCTGCAGCGGGCACACGCAGTGCCGCTCGTCGACGCACATCCTGAACATCCTGCCCGACGGGCGCATCTTCCCGTGTCCGGATCTGACGCATCTGCCGGAGCTGCAGAGCGGCGACCTGAACGCGAACTGGCTCAAACCGAGTCCGCTGCAGCCCGCGCCCGAGATGCCTTGCGACGGCTGCGAGGCCTTGTCCTTCTGCCGTCGCAACTGCATGAAGAACCTCTACGTCGGCTACGTGATGGACGACGCGCCCTACCGCGAGCAGGTCGTCGAGCCGATCTGCGAGCTGGTGAAGTTCATGGGCGCCGAGATCGACCGCCGCGACCCGCACGCGTGGTACGCGAAGGCGTCGATCCCCGTGCGGCGCGAGATCTCCGACTGCGAGATCTACGAGTACGTCGAAGTGATGCCCTGAGCGCCGCCCAGTTGTCGCTCAGGTGTCAAGAACCCCGCGCACGATCTGGGCGAGGTCGTCGATCACGTAGGGCTTGCTGATCATCTTGAACGGTCCCTCCAGCGCTTCGAGCTGCTGCAGTGCGTTGCCGGTGTAGCCGGACGTGTACAGCAGTTTCAGGTGCGGGCGCAGTAGTTGCGCGCGGCGGGCGATCTCGGGGCCGTTCATGCCGCCGGGCAGCACGACGTCGGTGAAGAGCAAGGCGATGCCGGGCTCCTGTTCGAGGATTTCGAGCGCGGCTTTGCCTTCGGACGCTTGCAGGATGCGATAGCCCAGCGCCCCCAGCAGGCGGCAGACGAGTTCGCGGACGTCATCCTCGTCCTCGACGACGAGGATGGTTTCAGTGCCGGTGGCCTCCGGACGCTGTTCGGCTTCGGCGGGGGCTTCCTCGACGGGGGCCGGCCGCGCGATGATCGGCAGGAAGAGCTTGACGGTCGTGCCGGTGCCTGGCTCGCTGTAGATCTTTACGTGGCCGCCGGATTGCTTGACGAAGCCATACACCATCGCGAGCCCGAGGCCGGTGCCCTTGCCGGTTTCCTTGGTCGTGAAGAAGGGCTCGAAAGCCTTCTGGACCACTTCCGGCGACATCCCGCTGCCGGTGTCGGACACCGCGAGCATCACGTACGAGCCGGGTTTCACGTCGCATTCAAGCGCTGCGTAGTGCTCGTCGAGGTTCACGGCGGCGGTTTCGATCGTCAGCGTGCCGCCATCGGGCATGGCGTCGCGTGAATTGACGGCGAGGTTGAGCAGCGCCGATTCGAGCTGCGTGACGTCGGCGAGGGCAGGCGGAAGGTCCGGGGTGATGTGCACGTTGATCCGGATCTGTTCGCCGAGGCTGCGCCGCAGCAGCGTCGTCATGCCGCCGATCATGTCGTTGAGGTCCAGCGCGATCGGCGCCAGTCGTTGCTTGCGCGAGAAGGCCAGCAGTCGACGGTTGAGCTCGGCGCCGCGCCACGCCGCGTTCAGCGCGCTCTTGATCAGGTCGTTCGCGAGTGGGTCGCTCTGCACGCGGCGGGCGAGCAGTTGCAGGTTGCCCATTACCACGGTCAGCAGGTTGTTGAAGTCGTGTGCGATGCCGCCCGTGAGCTGGCCGACCGCTTCCATTTTCTGCGCCTGGTGCAGGGCGCGCTCGGCCGCGGCGCGGTCCTCGATTTCGGATTGCAGTGCGCGATTGGCCTGCTCCAGCTCGGCGGTGCGCTCGCTGACGCGCCGTTCGAGCTCGTCGTGGGCCTGGCGCAAGGCTTCCTGCGCGAGGCGGCGTTCGGTGGTGTCGCGGATCGCGGCCGAAATGAGGACGCCGCTGCTCGTGTGCAGCGGACTGAGGCTGATCTCGACCGGCACCTGGGTCCCGTCCTTGCGCTGGCCGCTGAGGTCCAGCCCGGTACCCATCGGGCGCACCGACGGAGTGTCGGAGAACTGGCTGCGCTTGCCGACGTGGGCGGCGCGCAGGTTTTGCGGGACGAGCACCTCGATCGACTCGCCGATGAGTTCGGCGCGCGTATAACCGAAGAGCTTTTCGGTCTGCGCATTGACCAGCACGATCTGGCCGGCCTGGTCGACGACGACGATGGCGTCGGGTGCGGCATCAAGCAGTTCGCGCGCGCGTTGTTCGAGTGAGCGGCTGGTCGACAGCTGCGCGGTCAGGCGGGCAATTTGCGCGCCGGGCGATTCGTCGATTTGGTCCATCGAAAATACCTCTGCGGGGCGGCAGGTCGATTGTTCTTTTTGAGTAGCGAAGGCGAATCCCGGCGTGTTGTGCAGAGTCTTCGGAGCCTTCAATACCGGTAGCGCGGGGTCGTTCGACGTTCGAGCCTCATACGCCGAATATCGTAGTCCGATTCGAAGCGCAGCAGTGCGGGAATGAATCACGCTCGATTTCTTGCAGTGTCAATTTGTGTGGCGCCGTATACGTGTTTGCGCGCGTCTGCCGTCTATCCTAAGAAAAGAAGCAGGAGGCCTCTGCGGATTCAATGGGAGCGGCCCATCATGTTCGACAAAGAACGTTTCATTCACGATTGCGTGGGTGCCGTCGCCGACGGCCAGGGAGCCATCCGCGAGCTGGTTGCGGAAGTGGTCTCGCAGGGCGGGGCGATCATGGCCGAGCTCGGGGAACCCCGGCGCGCGGGCATCAACGCGCTGTACCGCTCGAAGGATCTGACAATCATCAACTTCGTGTGGGCGCCCTGCATGAGCCTGATGCCGCACAACCACCAGATGTTCTCGGTCGTCGGGATCTATTCCGGGCGGGAAGACAACGTGTTCTGGCGCAGGGCGGGCGGCAGCATCGAGGCCGTGGGCGCGAAATCGCTCGGTGTCGGCGACGTTACGGCACTCGAACGCGACGCGATCCATTCCGTGCTCAACCCGATCGGCAAGATGACTTGCGCGATTCACGTCTACGGCGGCGACTTCTTCGCGCCGCCCGAGCCGCGGAGTTTGTGGGAGCACGAAACCCTGGTCGAGCAGCCGTGGGACGTCGAGAAGGTCAAGGCGCTCTTCGAGGAGGCCGAGGCGCGCTTCAACGGGTGGGAGCAATGAAGGGTTAGTCTCCCGGGCGGGCCGCGGCGTGCGAGAATCGCGCCCCCGTCCGCCCGAGATGTCTCCATGAGCCAGGTCCAGCACACCATCACGCATCTTGTCGTCCATAAGCTCCACCGTTCCGGCGAAAGTCCGGCGAGCGCCGAACTACGCGAGGCCGCGTGCCGTGTCGACGATGCCGCGGTGCGCATGGTCGAGCGCTTGTGCAGTCATTTCGCGGACCGCAGCAGCAAGGGCTACGGTCGTTTCGAGGATGACGAGGAAGCTTTCCCGCTGCCGCGTCTCGTGCGGGAGCACGTCGTCGACAAGGGTCTCGACTTCGCTGCGCTGTCGAAGCGGATGATGGACGTGATGCGTCTGTGCGCCGACGAGGAGGGCGCCGATATCTCGGGCTACGTCGTGGTCGCGCGCATCATGGAAGGCAGCTCGGACTGCCTGTGGGTCGCCGTGGTCGGCGAGGCGGTCGGCAGCGCCGTGACCGGCGCCTTCGACGTCATCGATTGCCTGCATCTCGACTTTTCGGCGCTGCCGGCGGCGGGCCGTATCGACCTTTCCGGATGGCAGCGCGGCGACGAGCGCTACATCAGCTTCCTCAAGGGCCGCGGCGACGTCGCGCCATGGTTCAAGCGTTTCCTCGGTTGCAGCGACATCGTGATCGCGCTGAAGGAGACGAAGAAGCTTGTGCAGCGCCTGTCTGACTTCGCCGAGACGCAGCGCCTCGACCCGCCTGCCCGCGACGCGATGCTCGAACGGGCGCACGGCTATCTCGACGAACTGGGCGAGAGCGGTTCGCCGCTCGCGATCGACGAGGTTGCACGCAAGATCTGGCCCGAGCAACCGGAGCGGCTGGATGCCGTCTTGACTGCCGGCGAGGCGCCGCTCGCGAGCGGCTTCGTGCCGGACCGCCGCGCGATCCGCCCGCTGGTGCGCTTCCGCGCTGCCGGCGAGCAGTGGAAGCTCGAATTCGACCGCAGCAGCCTGCATTCGGGCGCAGTCCATTACGACCGCGCGTCCGACACGCTGGTGCTGTCGGGCTTGCCCGAATACCTGAAGAAGATGCTGCAGGACGAGTGACGGGCTGCTTGCGGTCTTGTCATACGCATTTCGCGTGAATCGATCTGAATCTTGATCCAACGCAAAAGACATACGTTGCACCGGGCGTATCGTCCAGTTGTAACGATTTGTTCCCAAGCCCGTTACAAGCGGGCCGCCGGAACCCAAGAAGAAAATGCGTACCAGGCTTTGTACCACTCTCGCCTTGCTTGCAGCCGGCTCGGTCGCGTGCCACGCGGCCCCGGGGGAGGCTGTTGAAGAGGGCGCCCGTTTCCCGATCCAGGAGATCCAGGTCGGGGGGAACACGCTAGTCGCCAGCGATACGCTGCGGCTGCGGCTCGCGACCTTCCTGGGCGAAGCGAAGAGTGTGCAGGACTTGCTCGCGGCCCGTCAGGCTATCGTCGCGGCCTATCAGGAAGTCGGCCGCCCCTTCGTGGCAGTCGGGTTGCCCGAGGAATTCGGCACCGACGGCGTCGTCCGTCTGCAGGTCGTCGAGATCCCGGTGCGCGAGATCCGGATCGAAGGCAACGAAAGGCTGTCGGCCGCCCGCATCCGCGCACGCCTGCCCTCGCTCGTCGAGGAAGAAAGCCCGGCGATGGACGAAATCAGCCGCCAGCTCGCGCTTGCGAACGACAACCCCGCGCTCAAGCTCAGCATCGAATTCCTGTCGCGCGGCGACATGGCGGCGGATGCACGCATCTCGGTCGAGGAGAGTGCCCCCGTCAGCTTCGCCATCACGACCGACAACACCGGCACCGCCGAGACCGGTCACTGGCGGGTCGGCCTCTCAGTGACCGACGCCGATCTCACGGGTTTCGGCGACGTCGCCTCGCTGACCTACATCACGTCGCCCGAAGACGCCGACAAGGTGCACCAGTACGCGGCAAGCTACCTATGGCCGCTCGCGCGCCTCGGCGATGCGCTGATCTTTTCCGGCAGCTATTCCGACGTCGACGCCGGCCGCATCAGCGATGCGTTCGACGTCGCCGGGCAGGGTTCGAGCCTCGGCGTGCGCTATCAGCACACGATCACACGCACGGTGGCGCGCCGCGAGACGCTGGAAGTGGGCGTCGAGCGCCGCCGCTATCGCAACATCGTCGATTTCTCGGGTTCGGACCTCGGTGGCGAGGTCGCGAGCCGGCCGCTGACGGTGACCTATGCCTATTCCGACCAACGCCCGACTTTCCAGTGGGGCGCGAGCGTCGGTTACGCGCACAACCTTCCGGGCGGCAGCGGCAACGACGACCAGGCCTACGGCGAGGGCCGTTCCGGTGCGACCGCGCGCTGGTCGCTGTGGCGCGTCAATGGGCGGATCGCGACGCGTCTGCCCTGGGGCGTCGTCGCCCAGGTCTCGGGCGAAGGCCAATACACCAGCGATCCGCTGATCTCGGGCGAACAGTTCGGCCTCGGCGGCGCGCGCTCCGTGCGCGGCTTCGACGAGCGAGAGGTCGCGGGCGACCGCGGCTGGCGGATCGGCGGCGAGCTCAGCTCGCCCCAGTTCGGCGACTGGGGCCGTTTCGCGGTCTTCGCCGACCGCGGCGGCGAGACGCGCCTCTCCCCGCTGGCAGGCGAGAGCAGCGGCGAAAACGTTGCCAGCTGGGGACTCGGCTGGCGCTACAACCGCAGCGGCTTCGCCGCGCTTCTCGACTGGGCGCAAGTGCTCGACGGCACCGCGGAAACGGGAAGAGGGCACCAGAAGATTCACGTACAGGCGTCTTTGCAGTTCTGACAAAACGTAGCCATTCGTTCAGGGAGGCTCAAAAAAATGTTTACGACTCGACAACCTGCTCCGCGGCTCGGCGCACTCCTGGTCGCCCTCGCATTCGCCGCTCCGTTTGGCGTGCTGGCCGCTCCGCCCGCAGGTACGCTGCCCACGAACCCCGTCGTCGCCAACGGCGGCGCCACCTTCACGCAGCCCGGGGCCACCAGCCTCGTCGTCACCAACGCCCCTGGTACGATCATCCGCTGGGACAGCTTCTCGGTCGGCGGTGATGCGTCCGTCACCTTCAACCAGAACGGCGCGACCAGCGCAGTGCTGAACCGCGTCGCCGGCGCCTCGCCGTCGGAAATCTTCGGCCGCATGGAATCGAACGGCCGCGTCTTCCTGATCAACCCGAACGGCATCGTCTTCGGCAGCACCGCCCGCGTCGATCTCCCCGGCCTCGTCGCCTCGACGCTGAACCTCACCGACAGCGACTTCCTCGCCGGCAACTACCTTTTCAGCGGCGGCACCGGCAACATCACCGTCCAGTCGGGCGCGACCCTGCTGACCTCGGCCCGCGGCCCGAACGGCCAGATCTGGCTCATCGCCGGCGGCCAGCTCAAGATCGAAGCCGGTTCGACGATCAGCACCGCCGTCGGCCAGACTGTCCTCGCTGCGGGCTCGCAGGTGCAGGTCACCGATGACAGCACGGGCGGCATGCGCTTCACGGTGACGACCAGCGCCGCCAATTCAATCGAACACTACGGCGCGATCGCAGCCGAGCAGGGCGCTGTCGGCATGTTTGCGGACTCCATCGTCCATGCCGGCACTACGACCGTCGCGCCCGGACTGGCAGGCAGCGCAGGACCGGCCGGGACGATCCGCCTTGCCGCCGCGGGCGACATCACCGTCTCCAACGGCAGCCGCATCGATGCCTCCGGCGCAGGCGCCACCACCGGCGGCACGATCGGCATCGATGCCGGCGGCAAGGCCACCATCGCACGCCTCGCGACCGTGACCGCCGACGGCAGTAGTAGCGGCAGTGCGGGCGGGCGCATCGACATCGCCGGCAACGAAGTCCTGATCGAGCCGGGCGACAACGGTTTCTCGAACGTCCATGCGAATGCGCTCAATCCCGCCGACAACGGCGTCGTGAATGTGACGCGCCGTGCTGCGGGCAGCGGTGTCGTTAGCGCCTACGTCCCGGTCTCCTATTCCGGCGGTAGCGACTGGCTGCCGAACGTCACCTTCCTTGCCGATGGCTCCTACGTCGTCGTGTGGATGGAAATGAACGGCCCCTCCGGCACCATCTGGAACGTCGACTACGCGACCGTCTACGCACGGCGCTTCAGCGCCAACGGCCAGGCGCTCACCGCGCCGTTCCAGGTCTCGCAATACTCCAACTATCAGGCGAACCCGACAGTCACGGGTCTCGCGGATGGCGGCTTCGTCGTGCTATGGAGCTACAAGGATTCCCGCCCGGCCTCGGGCGCGATCGGCACCTTCCCGTTCCGCATCTACGGCAAGCGCTACAACAGTGCCGGCCAGGCGGTGGGGGACGAGTTCCGCGTCGATCCCGATCAGTCGTACGGCCAGTACAACGGTGCGGTCACGACTTTGGCCGGCGGCGGCTTCCTCGTGAGTTGGACCAACAACACCAATATCACGAAGGTGCGCCTGTACGATGCCGCGGGCAACCCGCTGGGAGCCCCCTTCGCTCCCTTCAGTTCCGCAACCGCGACGACGGCGCAGGGTACGGCGTTCGCCGGATACTTTGTGCCCTACGGCGACGGCGGCTTCGCCCACGTCTACATGCGCAGCCTGAAGACCTACACGTATTCGACCAGCTGGGCGAGCTGGGACCAGCGTCAGATCTTCGTGCAGCACTATGACCGCAACGGCACGCCGATCGGTGCGGAAACGCAACTCGCGAGCGGCTTCGCCCCGCCGGCCCCGGCGGTGATCCCATCGAGCTATCCGACGACCTGGCTCGACGGTGTCACCGCGCTGCCGAATGGCGACATCGTCCTGACCCAGCGCGTCAACACCTGCGGGACCTGCGATTACAAGGTCTACTACTCGGTCTTCGATTCGAAGGGCCAGGCCAAGGTCCTGGACCGCGCCGTCGACGAATCGGGCTACAACCTCTATGCCCGCGTCGCCCCGCTCGCCAACGGCGGCTTCACGATCGTCTGGGAGCACACCAACCCGACCGTGACCAGCGGCACCACCGTCAAGGACAACGACGTCTTCGCGCAGACCTACGACGCCAATGGCCTGCCGGTCGGCGCTCCGACCTCGCTGTCGCTCGGCGGCCTCGGCGGCGTCGATCAGCCACGCATCGCGGCGGGTGCGGACGGGCGCTACGTGACCGTCTGGAGCGACAACATTTACCTGTCGAGCGGCTACTACAGCGCCCAGGAAATCCGTTCGATGCTGACGCTGCCCAACGCGGTGGCCCCGGCTCCGGTGACGGTGAACGCCTCGGCGGTCCTGCCGAGCAGCAGCTACGCGACGCGTCCGGGCGCCTCGAACGGCGTCGCCGGCTTGATTCCGACCAGCACGCCGACCCCGGAACCCGCGCCCGCTCCGGCTCCGGCTCCGGCTCCGGAACCCACGCCTGCTCCGGCTCCGGAACCCGTTCCCGCCCCGGCGCCTGCGCCAGCTCCGGAACCCGCCCCCGCGCCGGCACCCGCGCCGGCACCCGCGCCTGCACCCGCGCCTGCACCGGCGCCGGCTCCCGAGCCCGCTCCGGTTCCGAAGGCGCCGCGCAACACCGAGTCGGCCCTCAACACCGTCCGCCTCGTCACGCCGACTGGACAGCAGAACTTCGTCTTCCCCGGCGCCGCCGAGCACTTCGGCGGCAGCGTGCAGGTGAATGCGGTTCGCGGCGAAAACAACGAGGTGGTTGGCTACAAGCTCGCTCCGACCTCGCCGGCTGCCGCTGCAACGACGCCGGCTGCGAACAAGAGCGCGAAGAAGTAAGTAGTTGATGGTGGAAACCGGCGAGGCGGGGAGCGATCCTCGCCACGCCGGTTTCGGCGTTTACCTCATGCATCTGCGAGCGCTCATGGGCTTGAGCACCGTTTTACGGATCGGATCTGGCGCTACACGCTCTCACAGTTCGGCGAAATCATCCTGGCGATAATGACCGTCGTGATCTTCGTCGTGATGGCCGTCGTCTGCGAACCCATCCGCTCGATTTCCCGGGCTTTACTGCGAGTCGAAGGAAGAATGAGCCTCACTGTGTTTGCCGAGCTGAAGTTCTGGCTGCTCGTGCTGTTTTCGCTGGTGGTGCCGGTCGCGATCTACGTGTTGCTGCTCGTCAGGCGCGCGGTGTCGCCGCTGACGGTGCTGGCCCTCGGGCTGGCGCTTATCCTGATCGCGGGATTCGATACCTACCTGCTGCAGAGCCTCGTGCAGATGGCGAAGGCGAGCGCGTCGCTTGCTGACGATGCGGTATTCGTGTCCGAGCTGACCTTGGGCTTGTATCTGCTGCCGGCCCTGTTTGCCGGCGTGGGCGTGAATGTGATTTCGCATGTCCTGATCCGGCATCTGGGCGAAGCCGAACGGCAGTTCGAAAAGGATCGGGATCAGGGGCGTCGCTGACTGCGCGGGTTTGCGTCGGCGGCCGTGTTCTCTATACCGAAAGCGGGTGCCGGGTTTGGGGCCCAGGATTTGGAGGGACCTTCCATGTTGTCGAGAATTTCGCTGGTCACGCTCGGAGTCGACGATCTCGAGCGGTCGTTGCGTTTCTATCGCGACGGTTTGGGGCTGAAGACGGAAGGCATCGTCGGTACGGAGTTCGAGCACGGGGCGGTGGCCTTCTTCGAGCTCCACGGCGGGTTGCGCTTGGCGTTGTGGCCTCGGGCGAGTCTCGCGCACGACAGCGGCCTGCCGGTGGCGAAGCCGAGCGCGACGGAGTTGAGCCTGGGGCACAACGTCACGTCGCGCGCTGAGGTTGATACGGTGATGGATGAGGCGCGCCGCGCCGGGGCGACGATCGTGAAGCCTGCGCAGGACACCTTCTGGGGCGGCTACGCGGGCTACTTCCAGGACCCCGACGGGCACCTGTGGGAAGTGGCGTGGAATCCGGCGTGGACGCTGCCGGAGTGAGGCCGTCGGCTGGCCTCAGCGGCGCCCGACGAGGTAGCGGACGCCTGCCGGGCCGTAGCTTTCGGTGTGCGGTTCGTTCGCGGCGAGGTGGAAGACGTCGCCGACGCGGTACGTAGTCGCCTCGGCTTCGGTCCGGATGAGGATCTCGCCGGCGAGGATCAGCGCCTTCGCTTCGAAGGGATGGGTGTGGGTGTCGAGCGCGCCGTTTGGTTCGCGCTCGACGAGCACGATCTCTCCGAAGCCTTCCTGTTCGAGCAGGCCGTCGTTCGTGACCGAGCGGCCTTCGCGCCCGCCCGTGGTGTGGGCGTGAGCCGTATATTAGAGGACTTTTTCGAGTCTGGTCGTCATGTTTGCTCCGCTTCTTGTGCGTTGGGGGTTTGGGGGATGCTCAGGCGCCGATTTCCGCGCTGCTGATGCCGAGGGCCTTCGCGACGCCCGTGCCGTAGGCGGGATCGGCCTTCGTGCAGTTGGCGATGTGGCGCAACTGGATGTCCTTCGGCGCGCCGCCGAGCGAGCGGGCGGTGTTGTCGAAGAGCGCCTGCCGCGCGGCGGGCGTCATCAGACGGAACAGCGCGCCGGGCTGCGAGTAGTAGTCGGCGTCCTCGCGGTGGTTCCAGTGGTCGGCCGCGCCTTCGACCGACAGCGGCGGTTCGCGGTAGTCGGGCTGCTCCTGCCATTCGCCGTAGCTGTTGGGCTCGTAGCCGAGCGTGCCGCCGTGGTTGCCGTCGACGCGCATCTGCCCGTCGCGGTGGTAGCTGTGGACGGGGCAGCGCGGGGCGTTGACCGGGATCTGGTGGTGATTGACGCCGAGGCGGTAGCGCTGCGCGTCGCCGTAGGAGAAGAGGCGCGCCTGCAGCATCTTGTCGGGCGAGAAGCCGATGCCGGGGACGACCGCGGCCGGATTGAAGGCCGATTGCTCGACCTCGGCGAAGAAGTTCTCGGGATTGCGGTTCAGTTCCATCACGCCGACTTCGATCAGCGGGTAGTCCTTGTGCGGCCACACCTTGGTCAGGTCGAAGGGGTGGTAGGGCACCTTCGACGCGTCCTTCTCCGGCATCACCTGCACGTACAGCGTCCACTTCGGGAAGTCGCCGCGCTCGATCGCTTCATAGAGGTCGCGCTGGTGGCTTTCGCGGTCCTTGCCGATCAGCGCTTCGGCCTCCGCGTCGGTGAGGTTCTTGATGCCTTGCTGCGTCTTGAAGTGGAACTTGACCCAGTGGCGCTCGTTCTGCGCGTTGATGAAGCTGAAGGTGTGCGAGCCGAAGCCGTGCATGTGGCGATAGCTCGCCGGAATGCCGCGGTCGCTCATCACGATGGTGATCTGGTGCAGCGCCTCGGGCAGCGAAGTCCAGAAGTCCCAGTTGTTCTTCGCACTGCGCAGGTTGGTGCGCGGGTCGCGCTTGACGGCGTGGTTGAGGTCGGGGAACTTCAGCGGATCGCGCAGGAAGAACACCGGCGTGTTGTTGCCGACGAGGTCCCAGTTGCCTTCCTCGGTGTAGAACTTCAGCGCGAAGCCGCGGATGTCGCGCTCAGCATCGGCTGCGCCGCGCTCGCCGGCAACGGTTGTGAAGCGGGCAAAGAGTTCGGTCTTTTTGCCGATCTGCGAAAAGAGCTTCGCCCGCGTGTATTTCGTGATGTCGTGCGTAACGGTGAAGGTGCCGTAGGCGCCGGAGCCCTTGGCGTGCATGCGCCGCTCGGGGATGACCTCGCGGTCGAAATGCGCGAGCTTCTCGAGCAGCCATACATCCTGCAGCAGCGCGGGGCCGCGCGGACCGGCGGTCATGGTGTTCTGGTTGTCCGGAACCGGTGCGCCGGCGGCAGTCGTGAGGCGTTTCTTGTCAGTCATCGCTCGTCTCCGTTGTTGTTCGACGGGAGGTGGATCCCTCTACAAACTTAGACTATGCAGCGATGGCGGCTAAATTAATTATTGTTAGAAAATTGATAGTTGATGGCTATTTAATGTTTGATGCCGAGGCGCCACAGCGAGGTGATTTCGGCCGCCCGCGCCGCATGCAGCGGGTCGTCGGCGTCCTGCGCCTTGGGGTGTTTCGGGCGGGCGCCGAGACGGTCCAGCACCTGCAGGCCGGCGGCTTCGATCATCGCGAGGAGTTCGTCGCGCGGGCGCAGGCCGAGATGTTCGGCGAGGTCCGACAGGATCAGCCAGCCTTCGCCGCCGGGCAGGAGATGCGCGGCAAGACCGTCGAGGAAGGCGTGCAGCATGCGGCTGTCGGGGTCGTAGACGGCGTATTCGACCGGCGAACTCGGGCGCGCAGGCACCCAGGGCGGATTACAGACGATGAGCCCGGCATGGCCCTCCGGGAACATGTCGGTCTGCACGACTTCCACGCGTTTGGTGCAGCCGAGCCGGGCAAGGTTCTCGCGCGCGCAGGCAAGCGCCCGCGGATCCTGCTCGGTTGCGACGATGCGCGCGACACCACGCCGTGCGAGCAGCGCCGCGAGGACGCCGGTGCCCGTGCCGATGTCGAAGGCGGCTCCCTTCGTCAGGGCCGCGGGCAAGGGCGCCTTTGCGACGAGATCGATGTACTCCCCGCGCACCGGCGAGAACACGCCGTAATGCGGATGAATCGACGCGCCGAGGGCCGGGATCGGCACGCCTTTCTTGCGCCATTCATGTGCGCCGATCAGGCCTTGTAGCTCCCGTAGAGAGGCGACGTAGGCTTCGTCGGCAGGGCCGTAGGCTTCGAGACAGGCCTGGCGGACGTCGGGGGCGCGGCGCAGCGGCAGCGAGTGGCCGGCGTCGAAGGGCAGGAGCAGCATGCCGAGCGCGCGGGCGCGCTGGGCCTGGGCCTGGCGGTGCAGGTGGAAGGCTTCGGCGGGGCTTTTCGGGGCGGTGGCCTTGGCGGGGCGGCGCGGCTTGCGGTCGATGCGCCGCGCCATCGCCTGCAGCAGTTGCTTCGCGTTCTGGAAGTCGCCGCGGTAGAGGAGCGCCGTGCCTTCGCAGGCGAGGCGGTAAGCCTGGTCGGCGGAGGTCTGGTCGTCGGCGATGACGACGCGCTTGGGCGGCGGCATGCCGCTTTCGGAGCGCCAACGTGCTGTGTGGCTGACGCCGTTCTCGTCCCAGACGATCTGCGGGAATTCGTTCATCGGGAGGCCTGGCTGCGGGGGAGGGTAGGGGCCGGCATCATAGCCGCTTGGCGGCGGCCGGGCGAATCCGCGTGCCCGGTCGGCACACTCGGGCTGTCAGCCCTTGTCGGCCTGGCTATGCGTCTCGGCGAAGCGTTTTTCGAGTTCCAGGCGCAGTGCCTTGCGCGCTTCGGCCGCTTCGAAGCGGCGCTTTTCCTTCGGACTGAAGGGCCGCAGCGGCGGCACCGGGACCGGCTTGCCGTCGTCGTCGACGGCGACCATCGTAAAGAAGCAGCTGTTGGCGTGGCGGACTTCCTGCGTGCGGATATTTTCGGCGACCACCTTGATGCCGACTTCCATCGACGACTTGCCGGTGTAGTTGACGCTCGCGAGGAAGGTGACGAGTTCGCCGACCATGATCGGCTGGCGGAACATGACCTGGTCCACCGACAGCGTGACGACATAGCGCGCGGCATAGCGGCTCGCGCAGGCGTAGGCGACCTGGTCGAGGAGCTTGAGCACGGCGCCGCCATGCACCTTGCCGGAAAAGTTGGCCATGTCCGGCGTCATCAGCACGGTCATGGTCAGTTGGTGCGCGGGGAGATCCATGTGGGGGGGTCCGAGGAAAGTTGGGGAGCAGCGCCCGACCTTACCAGGCCGGGCTTTCGCCGGGCTGTCTGTGCGGCCCTGACGGTCGGATCGATTCTGCTCAATTGCCCCGCGGGAGGCAAATCACCAGAACTTCCACCACCATTTCTTCTTCTGCATCGTCGTCTTCACTTCGTCCGACCATTGCACGAGGGCCTGGAAGATGTCCGCAATCCGCAGGATCCTGGCCTCGACGAGCATATGATCGGCCGTGAGCAGCCGCGGGCTTGCCCAAGAAGCCGGGCTAATGCAATTCGATTATGCGCCGCTTGGCCGGAGATATCATCGCGCTGGACTGCCGCGGGAGCGCTGCCTGGGGTATCGTGCGCGGGCCGACAACCGAGGAAGCCTGGATGCCCAAGTTCGCTGCCAACCTGACGATGATGTTCAACGAAGTCCCGTTCCCGGAGCGCTTCGCCGCGGCCGCTCGGGCGGGCTTCGAGGCGGTCGAGTTCCTCTTCCCCTACGAACATCGGCCCGCCGAGGTGGCGCGGTGGCTGAAGGAGAATGGACTCTTCAATGCGCTCTTCAACATGCCGCCTGGCGATTGGAACGCGGGCGAGCGCGGGCTCGCGTCGCTGCCGGGGCGCGAGGAGAAATTCCGGGCTGGCGTTGCGACCGCGCTGGAGTATGCCAGGGCGCTGGGTACGCCTGGTCTGCACGCGATGGCGGGGCTGGTGCCGGACCGCGCGGATCGGGCGGCGCATCGCGCGGTATATGTCGAAAACCTGCGCTATGCGGCCAAAGTGCTGGCGCCGCATGGCATCACGCTGCTGATCGAGCCGATCAACCCGCGCGACATGCCGGGCTATTTTCTGACGACACAGGCGGAGGCCCATGCGATCCGCGAGGAGGTCGGCGAGCCGAACCTGAAGGTGCAGATGGATCTTTATCACGTGCAGATCGTCGAGGGCGACATTGCGACGAAACTCAGGAAGTACGTCGAGCAGGTCGGCCACATCCAGATCGCGGGTGTGCCCTCACGTAATGAGCCGGATGACGGCGAAGTCAATTACCGTTATCTCTTCCGGCTGCTCGACGAGCTTGGTTACATGGGCTGGGTGGGCTGCGAGTATCGTCCGCGGGGCCGCACCGAGGACGGACTGGGGTGGCTGAAGACGCTCTGCGCCTGACCCGGTGGCTGCGTGCAGGCGCTGTTAGTGGAAGTCGCGGCTGCTCGTTTCGAGCTGGCCCAGCCAGGCGCTGAGATCGACGAGCCGCTTGGCGAGCAGATGCACGACGCGGCCTTCGCGCTGGAGCTGGCCATACACGCCGAGCAGGCGCGCACCGAGGAGTTCGCGGCGCTGGCGCTCGGCGAGATCGGCATAGACCACGACGTTGGTCATGCCGGTTTCGTCTTCCAGCGTCACGAAGATCACACCGCCGGCGGTGCCCGGGCGTTGCCGGCCGGTGACGATGCCGGCGGCGCGGGCGAGCGCGCGGTGCTCCATCTCGACGAGGCGGGCCGCAGGCAGGAAGCGCTGCTCGGCGAGGTGCGAGCGCAGCAGCGCCAGTGGATGGCGGCGCAGCGTGAGGCCGGTCGCTGCGTAGTCGGCGACGAGTTCCTCGCACTCGCGCGGGGCCGCCAGCGCGGGCGGCGCCTCCACCAGCGGGACGTCGTCGAAGAGGTCGCCCTGGAGCCGCACGCCGGCGGCCTGCCACGCGGCTTGGCGGCGGTGGCCGGCGAGCGGCGCGAGGGCATCGGCGGCGGCGAGGAGGTCGAGCGCGCGCCGGTCGAGATTTGCGCGCGCGGCGAGATCCTGCACCTCGCGGAAGGGGCGCTCGGCGCGGGCGGCGGCGATGCGCAGTGCGGACGCTTCGGGGAAGCCCTTGATCTCGCGCAGGCCCAGGCGCACGGCCGGGCGCGCGTGCCCCGCCAGCCATTCGAAACCGCTGTCCCAGCCGCTCGCGGTGACATCCACCGGCAGCACCGTGACGTCATGGCGGCGGGCGTCCTGGATCAGCTGGCTGGGCGCGTAGAAGCCCATCGGCTGGCTGTTGAGGAGCCCGCACAGGAAGGCTTCCGGCTCGTGGCGCTTGAGCCAGGCCGAACTGTAGGCGAGCAGCGCGAAACTCGCGGCGTGCGATTCGGGGAAACCGTATTCGCCGAAGCCTTCGATCTGGCGGCACAGCGCCTCGGCAAAGACAGGGTCGTGCTTATTGTCGGCCATCCCCTGGCGCAGCTTTTCCTGGAAGCGCGCGATGTGGCCCTTCTGCCGCCACGAGGCCATCGCCCGGCGCAGCTGGTCAGCCTCGCCGGGCGTGAAGCCGGCCGCGGCGACGGCGAGCGCCATCACCTGCTCCTGGAAGATCGGCACGCCCTCGGTGCGTTCGAGCACGGCGCGGATCTCCGGGGGCATGCGGGCCATCTCGCGCCGGGCCCCTTCCGGGTCGGCGCGGCGGGCGAGGTAGGGATGGACCATGTCGCCCTGGATCGGGCCGGGGCGGACGATCGCGACCTGCACGACGAGGTCGTAGAAGCGGCGCGGCTGCAGGCGCGGCAGCATCGCCATCTGGGCGCGCGATTCGACCTGGAACACCCCGATCGAGTCGGCGCAGCACAGGGCCTCGAAGGTGGCTTCGTCCTTCGCGGGGATGTCCGGCAGACCGAAGGGGTTGCCGCGGCGCTGACTGACGAGCTCCAGGCTGCGGCGGATCACGCTCAGCATGCCCAGCGCCAGCACATCCACCTTCAGGAGTCCGAGGATCTCGATGTCCTCCTTGTCCCACTGGATCACCGAGCGCTCGGCCATCGCGGCGTTTTCGACCGGCACGAGGCGCCCCAGCGCCCCGCGCGAAATCACGAAGCCGCCGATGTGCTGCGAAAGGTGGCGGGGGAAGCCGACGAGCATCTCGGTCAGCGCGATCCACTTCGCGACGCGCGGGCTCTCCGGGGCGAGGCCGATCTCGCGCAATCGCTGCGGCAGCGCCTCGCGCTTGTCCCACCACGCGAGCGAGCCGGCGAGCGCGTCGATCTCCTCCCGGCCGAAACCGAGCGCCCGTCCGACGTCGCGCAGCGCGCCCCGGGTGCGATAGCGGATCACTGTCGCGGCAAGCGCGGCGCGTTCGCGCGTGTACTTTGCGTAGATGTACTGGATGACGGTTTCGCGCCGTTCGTGTTCGAAATCGACGTCGATGTCCGGGGGCTCGTTGCGCTCCTTCGAGAGGAAGCGCTCGAAGAGCAGGCTCGCTCGCATCGGGTCGACCTCGGTGATCCCGAGCGCGTAGCACACCGTCGAATTCGCCGCCGAGCCGCGGCCTTGGCACAGGATGCCTTCGCTGCGGGCGAAGCAGACGATGTCGTACACCGTGAGGAAAAAGGGTTCGTAGTCGAGCTCGGCGATCAGCGTGAGCTCCTTCTCGACGCCGGCAAGGATGCCGTCCGGGGCGCCCGCCGGATAGCGTCTGGCGAGTCCGGCGAAGGTTTCCTGGCGCAGGTAGGAGGCGGCGGTAAAGCCCGGCGGGACGATCTCCTCCGGGTACTCGTAGCGCAGTTCCGCCAGCGAAAACTCGCAGCGCCGGGCGATCTCCAGCGTCTCGGCGAGAAGTTCCGGCGGGTAGAGGCGGGCGAGGCGCAGCGGATGGCGCAGGTGTCGCTCGCCGTTCGGGAAGAACGCGTGGCCGGCATCGAACACGGTTGTCCCGAGACGCAGCGCGGTCAGCATGTCCTGCAGCGGACGGCGGCCGCGCGAATGCATATGGACGTCGCCGCTTGCGACAGGAGGCAGGCCGCAGTCCGCCGCGAGTTCGAGCAGCCGATCCAGACGCGTAGCGTCGTCGGGGCCGGCGTGCAGCTCCACCGCGAGCCATGCCCGCCCGGGGAAGCGCGCCGCGATCCAGCGTCCGTCTTCGGCGTCGGAGGCCTCGTCCGGTAGCCACAGCGCGAGGCAGTCCGGCACGGCGCCGCCGGGCGAGGGGGATTCGAGGTCCCCGCGCAGCAGCCGGTAGCTGCCTTTTTCCGAGCGCCGCCGCGCCAACGTGATCAGCGCCGAGAGGTTGCCGTAGCCTGCACGGTTGCAAGCGAGCAGCACCAGGCGCGCGCCGCAGGCAAGGCGAAACTCGGAGCCGTGGATCAGCTTCAGCGTGAAGTCAGAGCCGCTCTGCCGCGCCGCCTCGTCGAGCTGACGCCACGCATCGAAAGCCCGTACAGCGCCGGCCATCGAGCACTCGTCGGTCAGCGCGAGCGCGGCATAACCCAGCTCATGGGCCTGGGCAACCAGTTCCTCGGGGTGCGACGCGCCGCGCAGGAAGCTGTAGTTCGAAAGGCAATGCAGTTCCGCGTAGGCGGGCAGGGGGTGGGCCATGGCGAATTCCGTCGCATGCCTTCAGGCGAAAAGCCCATGCAGCCACCACGACTGTCCGTCGCGGAAGATCCACAGCCATTCGCCCTGCGGGCTCAGCGCGACGAAGTAGTCCCGTTGCACGTCGCCGAGGCCTTCGCCGCCGTCCCACCAGCCGCTTTCGATCCGTTCGGCGCGTGTCAGCAGGCGCAGCCGACCACCGTGGCAGGGAGCGCCGTTCTCCTCCGTGAGCGGTCGTGGCTGGGGTAGCAGCCACAGCGGGCGGGGACCGGCGGGTGGTTCGCCGGGCCGTGCGGCGGCGGGTTCCGCGACTGGACGGCTCGCCTGCTCGGGTCGATGGTCGGCGACCGCCGTGAGTCCATGCACGGCCTCAGGGCCGAGTCGTGCGCGCAGGCGTTCGACGATCGGCGCGAGGCTTGCCGTGCCCCCCTGGCCGAAGAGCACGGCATTCGTGCCGGGCAGGGGATGGGGTTCGGGTGCCTCCAGCCCCAGGCCGACCACCGGGGCGGCGAGCTCCAGTCGCTCGATGCGTTCGCGCAGCACCCGCTGCAGGCGTTCCGGGTCGCGCGTGGGGCTCGCGAAGCCGAGTTCGAGCCGCGACGGCGGCTGTCCTTCGTGGACCAGGATCAGGTGGCAGTACTGGATGCCGGCGCAGCGCACCGCGAGCCATCCCGCCAGGGCGGCGAGCAGGCGGCTCGCGGCGAACAGCAGGCGGGCCGCGTCCTCGACGCGCGCAGGCAATTCCAGTCCGTCCCGGAAGTGCTCGGGAAAGACGAAGGGCGGGCGCAGGTCGGGGACTTCTCCGAGGGCCTGGGCCAGCAGACCGGGCAGCTCGGGGCCGAAGCGGTGGGCGAGGCCCGCGCGGGGCAGCACCATCAGATCCGCGAGCCGCCGCACGCCGAGCGTGGTGAGCCGGCCGGCAGTGCGCTCCGGCACGGCCAGCACGCCGATCGGCAGGGGGGCGATGGTGGCGCGCAGCTTGGTGTCATCGACGAGCGTGGGCGGCATGCCGTCCACCGGCGCACAGCGGGCGAGCCACTGCGCCGCGAGCGGCGTGGGCGCGAGTCCCCACTGGCGGGCGAAGCCCTGCTCGGCGTAGCTCGCGGCGATCCGCGTGAGCAGGGGCGGCAGTCCACCGAAGAGGCGCAGGCAGCCGCCGATCTCGAGCAGCAGTTCGTCCGGCGGGGCGAGGCTCACCTGGGGCGTGAATTCCCCGGCCGCGCAGGCAAGGCGGTTCAGCGCGGCGGCTTCCCCGGCGAGATCGCGTTCGCGTCCGATCAAGCCGGGGACGAGGCCCAGCGCACCCGCGAGCCGCATCCCTTGACGCACGCCGGCGGCGACCGCGGCCTCGTCCGCCACGGCCACCCGGCCGCGCTGCAGGGCGACGGCCGGCGGCGGCAGGGAGAGGGTTTCCACCGCCAGGCGGGGAAAGCGCAGGGCGAGCCAGAGCATGGTCACGAGACCGGCGTGGGGTGGAGGACGGTCGGCGTCATCCGGCGCACCGCGCGCCGTATCGTTCTCACCGGCCGCTTCACCGTCAGGATCAGCGGCGCGGCCAAAGGTGGGCCGCGCCGCTTGAACAGCGTGACGGCGAGCCCGCCGGGAGCAGCGTCGAGGGCGAGGCGCAACGGCGCTGGCGACGCCGTGCCGGCCTGAGCCGCCGGGCGGAACAGGTAGACCGGCCCGGGGTGGGATTCGCTCGCGAGCTGCAGACGCCGCAGTTGTCGGGTGTCGACCTCGGGCAGCCAAGCGAGCAGCCCCGCTAGCGCGCCGCTCGCAAGGAGTTGCTCGCAGGCCCATGCCGCCTCCTGGCCCTCGGCCCGGACTACCAGCAGGCGCTCCAGCGGCAGCCCGGCCGCCTGCCAGGCCGGTGCATGCAGCGGCCAGGGCGGCGACACCGCCGCGACCCAGCCATCCTCCGCGACCAGCCCTGCCAGTGCGGGCAGCAGCAGCGTGAGCTCGCCGATGCCCTGGCGGGCCTGGAAAACCTCGGTCAGCTCACCCCGGGGCCATCCGCCTCCGGGCAGCACCGCGTCCAGTGCTGGAAAACCGCTCGCCACGCCCGACACTGAAGACGTGGCCAGCCGCGCGCCCGACCAGAGGTCCGAGCGCTGAAGACTTTGCAGCAGGGTGGAGGCGGGCAGGGACATGCCGGGAGGCGAAGCGGGTGGTTAATAACTGTAATTTTATACAGTCTTTAAGTCCGCGCAAGACGAATCCGAGGGAGTGAGTTGATGTTGATGTCATTTCTCTGCTCAGTCGTCGCCCTGATCTGCCATCTCCGGAAAGAGCACGTCCGTGAAACCGAAGCGCGTGAAGTCCCGCACCCGCATCGGGAAGAGCACGCCGTTCAGGTGATCGCACTCATGCTGCACGACCCGTGCGTGAAAGCCTTCCGCTTCGCGATCGATCGGATTGCCTGCCGGGTCGAAGCCCTGATAACGAATCCGGCGATGACGGGGCACGACGCCACGCAGCCCCGGGACCGAGAGGCAGCCCTCCCAGCCTTCCTCCTCCGTTTCGTCGAGCACGGTGATGACCGGATTGACGAGGATGGTGCGTGGCACCGGCGGCGCATCCGGGTAGCGCTCGCTGCGCTCGAAGCCGAAGATCACGACCTGCAGCCCCACACCGATCTGCGGCGCGGCGAGCCCCACGCCACCTGCCGCGGCCATCGTGTCGAACATGTCCCCGATCAGCGCGTCGAGGTCCGCCGTGCCGAATTCAACGACCGGCGACGCCGCTTGCAGAAGACGCGAATCGCCCATCTTGAGCAGTGGTCTGACGGCCATCCCCGCTTTCCTCATATGGATCGAACTGAAGATTATCCCGTCTTCCGCGGCTCCGTGTCGGCTGTCCGCGTGTCGGGAGTCACTTGCGTTTCAGATCGCCCCACCCTCCCTGAGCGCCTGGATCGCCGTCGCGTCGTAGCCGAGCGTACCGAGTACCGCGTCGGTGTGCTCGCCCAAGGCCGGGCCGAGTGACTCCGCCGCGCCCGGCGTCACCGAGAGCTTGGGCACGATGCCCGGCATGCGGCACGAGCGCCCGTCGGGCAAGGTCACCGTCTGCAACATCTCGCGCGCGAGGAATTGCGGATCCGCGAACATGTCCGCGACCGAATAGATGCGTGACGCCGGCACCCCGGCCGCGGCGAGCGCCTCCAGCACGGCGGCCTCGTCGTGATCGGCAACCCAGGCATCGATCAGCGCGTAGATCTCCTCGCGCCGCGCGTCCCGCCCCGCGTTGTCCGCAAGCGCGGGGTCTTCGGCGAGATCGTCGCGGCCCATGGTCTGCATCAGCCGGCGGAAGATCGCATCGCCGTTTGCGCCGATCGCCACGTGCTTGCCGTCCTTCGTGGTGTGGGTATTCGACGGCGTGATGCCGGGCATGATGTTGCCGGTGCGCTCGCGCACGAAGCCGAACACGTCGAACTCCGGCACCAGCGACTCCATCATCGCGAACACCGCCTCGTACAACGCCACGTCCACCACCTGCCCGCGGCCGCCATTCACCTCCTTGTGGCGCAGCGCCATCAGCGCACCGAGCGCCCCCCACAGCGCGGCAATCGAATCGCCGATCGAGATGCCGGTCTTGACCGGCGGCCGGTCCGGAAAACCCGTCACATAGCGCAGCCCGCCCATCGACTCTCCGATCGCGCCGAACCCCGGTTGCTGCGCCATCGGCCCGGTCTGACCGAAACCCGACAAGCGCAGCATGACGAGGCCCGGATTGATCGCCGACAGCGCCTCCCAGCCGAGGCCGAGCTTCTCCAGCACGCCGGGGCGAAAATTCTCGACCACGATGTCAGCCCTGGCCACCAGCTTGCGCACCACCTCCACGCCGTCGGGGTGCTTGAGGTTCACCGTCACCGACTTCTTGTTGCGCGACTGCAGGAACCACCACAGCGAGGTCCCTTCGTAGAGCTTGCGCCACTTGCGCAGTGGATCGCCACCGTCGGGCGATTCGATCTTGATCACCTCTGCGCCGAACTCGCCGAGAATTCGCGCCGCGAAGGGGCCGGCGATCAGCGTGCCGAGCTCGACGACCTTGATGCCGGCGAGAGGTTTGGGGGTGGTGCTCATTGCGTGGCGTTCCTCGTTCGTTGGCGGACGGACTTGGCCGGGAGCACGAAGGGTACCGCCATTTCTGGCTTGGCGTGGTGTCCCGCGAAGTGGGGGATGCTGGCCCACGCCGAGGTGTCGGCGAGTGTGGTGCCGAAATCATCGTCGTAGGTGTAATCGTCGTACCAATGCAACGCCGGCGAGTAGAATCGCCCGGTGGCCAGACCTCGACCGAAAAGCAAAAAGCCCAGCCGGTGAGGGCTGGGCTTTCGCTGGAAATCGTGGTGGTGATGGGCAGAATCGAACTGCCGACCTATGGGTTATGAATCCATCGCTCTAACCGTCTGAGCTACATCACCGCCTGAGCCTGCTAATATAGCGGTTCAGGAAACTCTGCGTCAACATGCAACGATGAAGAAACTTTACATCCGCACTTTCGGTTGCCAGATGAACGAGTACGATTCCGACAAGATGGCGGACGTGCTCGGGGCGACCGAGGAACTGGTCAAGACCGACAACCCGGAAGAAGCGGACGTGATCCTCTTCAATACCTGCTCGGTGCGCGAGAAGGCGCAGGAGCGGGTGTTTCACGACCTCGGCCGGGTCAAGCACCTCAAGCAGGCGAATCCGAACCTGATCATCGGCGTTGGAGGCTGTGTCGCGAGCCAGGAGGGTGCGGCGATCGTCGCACGCGCGCCCTACGTCGACGTCGTGTTCGGACCGCAGACCCTGCATCGCCTGCCGCAGTTGATCGCCGAGCGCCGCTACAGCGGCAAGTCGCAGGTCGACATCTCCTTCCCCGAGATCGAAAAATTCGACAACCTGCCACCCGCCCGCGTCGAAGGCTCGAGTGCCTTCGTGTCGATCATGGAAGGCTGCTCGAAGTACTGCACCTACTGCGTCGTGCCCTATACGCGCGGCGAGGAAGTGTCGCGCCCGCTGGAGGATGTCCTGACCGAGGTCGCCGGACTCGCGGACCAGGGCGTCAAGGAAGTCACGCTGCTCGGGCAGAACGTCAATGCCTGGCGCGGGCCCTACACGCGCGACGGTTCGGACATCGGCGACTTCGCCTTCCTGCTCGAATGCGTCTCCGAGATCCCCGGCATCGAGCGCATCCGCTACACGACCTCGCACCCGCGCGAGATGACGCCGCGCATGTTCGAAGCCTACGCGAAGCTCCCGAAGCTCGTGAGCCACCTGCACCTGCCGGTCCAGTCCGGCTCGGACCGCATCCTCGCGGCGATGAAGCGCGGCTATTCGATCCTCGAATTCAAGTCGGTGGTGCGGAAGCTCCGCGCCGCGCGGCCCGATCTGTCGCTGTCCTCGGACTTCATCGTCGGCTTCCCCGGCGAGACCGAGGAGGATTTCGAGAAGACGATGAAGCTGATCGAGGAGGTCGGTTTCGACGCTTCCTTCAGCTTCGTCTTCAGCCCGCGCCCGGGTACGCCAGCGGCCGATCTGGAAGATCCGGTGCCGCAGGAAACCAAGCTGCGCTGGCTCGCGCGCCTGCAGAAGCGCATCGACGAGCAGGCGCAGGCGATCAGCCGCGCGATGGTCGGGCGCGTCGAGCGCGTGCTGGTCGAAGGCACGTCGCGCAAGGACGAGAACGAGCTCGCCGGCCGCACCGACAACAACCGCGTCGTCAATTTCGCCGGCAATCCGCGCCTGATCGGGCAGTTTGTCGACGTGGCGATCACCGCCGCGCTGCCGCATAGCCTGCGCGGTGAGATCGTCACGCGGGAGATCTGAATGGGGCGTCCCCTTGAAGTGGTGCTCGAGCCGCTCGACAACGAGCGCCTGGCGAATCTGTGCGGCGCGCTCGACGACAATCTGCGTCAGATCGAGACCGCCTACGACGTGACCATTGCCCGCCGCGGCGAACGTTTCACGCTGCAGGGCGGGGCGGCGCAGACCCAGCTCGCGGCGAAGGCCTTGCACGAGTTCTACGAACAGGCCGACGAGCACCTGAGCGTGGACGACATCCAGCTCGGCCTGATCGAGCTCGCCAACCGCCGCGCGTCCGACGCGCGCGCGCCTGCGCTGATGACACGCAAGACGGAACTCCACGGCCGCACGCCGCGCCAGGTCGACTACCTGAAGAACATCCAGGCGCACGACATCACCTTCGGCATCGGCCCGGCGGGCACCGGCAAGACCTACCTCGCCGTCGCCAGCGCCGTCGATGCCTTCGAGCGCCAACTCGTCGAGCGCATCATCCTGACGCGCCCCGCGGTCGAAGCGGGCGAACGGCTCGGCTTCCTGCCGGGCGACCTCGCGCAGAAGGTCGACCCCTACCTGCGCCCGCTCTACGACGCGCTCTACGACCTGATGGGCTTCGACCGCGTCGCCAAGCTCTTTGAGCGCGGCAGCATCGAGATCGCGCCGCTCGCCTTCATGCGCGGGCGCACGCTCAACCACGCCTTCATCATCCTCGACGAGGCGCAGAACACGACGCCCGAGCAGATGAAGATGTTCCTCACGCGTATCGGCATCGGCGCGAAGGCGGTCGTCACCGGCGACCTCACGCAGGTCGACCTGCCGCGCGGCCACCGCAGCGGGCTCCTCGAAGCGCGCGAAGTGCTCGCCGCGGTGCGCGGCATCGCCTTCACCGAATTCCAGAAGGAAGACGTCGTGCGCCACCCGCTCGTCGCGCGCATCGTCGAAGCCTACGACAACCAGGCGGCCCGCGCCGCGCAAGCCGCCCTTGCGGCGAAGAAGGAGCAGGGCGCTTGACCTCCGCTACACCGCAGCTCGACCTCACGATCCAGAAAGCCATCGGCAAGGCCAATCGCGACAGCGCACCGTCGTCACACGACATTCGCCGCTGGGCGCTCGCCGCGCTGCAGGGCGACGCCGAAGTCACGGTACGCCTCGTCGGCGCTGTCGAAGGGCGCGAGCTCAACCGCGATTTCCGCGGCAAGGATTACGCCACCAACGTGCTGACCTTCGTCTATGGTGAGGGTGAGGCCCTGCTGCAGGAAGTGGAAATGCCGCTCACCGGCGACCTCGTGCTGTGCGTACCGGTGGTGGTGCGCGAGGCCGCCGAGCAAGGCAAGCCGCTGGAAGCCCACTTTGCCCATCTGGTCGTGCACGGGATGTTGCACCTTCAAGGCTATGATCACGAGGTCGCCGGCGAGGCCGAAGAGATGGAAGCGCTCGAAACCCGTATCCTGGCCACGCTCGGCTATCCTGACCCTTACGCCTGACCGCCGCATTTCCACGCCATCGAATCCATGGACGCCTCGTCACCCCGACCTAGCCTGCTCGAACGCCTTTCCGCCCTGCTGACGCGCGCCCCCGAAGACCGCGAGGAACTCGTCGCGCTGCTGCATTCCGCCTTCGAGCGCGAAGTGCTCGACGCCGATGCGCTGTCGATCATCGAAGGGGCGTTGCAGATGTCCGAACTGCAGGTCGGCGACGTGATGATCCCGCGTTCGCAGATGGACGTGATCCGGATCGACGATCCGATCGAAAGCATCGTCCGTCACGTGATCGACACCGGTCATTCGCGCTTTCCCGTGATCGGCGAAGGCAAGGACGACATCGTCGGCATCTTTCTCGCGAAGGACCTGCTGCGCTACTTCGCCGGCCGCTCCTTCGACCTGCGCGCGGCGCTGCGGCCCGCGGTATTCGTGCCCGAGACCAAGCGCCTGAACGTGCTGCTGCGCGAATTCCGCATCAGTCGCAACCACATGGCGATCGTCGTCGATGAATACGGCAGCATCGCCGGGCTCGCCACCATCGAGGACGTCCTCGAACAGATCGTCGGCGACATCGAGGACGAATACGACGAGTTCGAACCCAGCGGCAACATCGAGCTCGACCAGGACGGCCGCTACCGCGTGCAGGCCGTCACCGAAATTTCCGAATTCAATGCCGCTTTCGGCACCGTGTTCAGCGATGCCGAGGTCGACACCGTGGGCGGGCTCGTCATCCGTGAGCTCGGCCGCGTACCACACCGTGGCGAGGTCGTCCTGCTCGACGGACTGCGCGTCACGGCGCTGCGCGTCGACGGCCGGCGCCTGCAGACCTTGCTCGTGCAGCCGGTCGGGCAGCAGTACGAGGCGGTCGAGGAGTGAGCGGGCCGGCGGTGTTGTCGTCCGGCGAGGCCGGCGTGTCGTCGCGTCCCGGCCTGCTGTACTTCGTCGCCGCGATGCTCGCGGGGGCCGTAGCTACGTTCGCCTTTGCCCCGTTCGACGTCTACGTCCTCGCGCCCGTCGCCCTCGCAGTCCTGGCTGCGATGTCGCGTCGCGTGCAGGGCGCCCGCGCGACGGCCGCGCTCGGCTTCGCGTGGGGGCTCGGCACCTTTCTCGTGGGCGTGTCCTGGCTCTACGTCGCGCTCAACCGTTACGGCGGAATGCCGATGCCCTTCGCGGCGCTGGCGATCCTGCTCCTCTGCGCCTATCTGGCCCTCTTCCCGGCATTGGCACTCGGCCTCTTCGGGCGATTCGCCTCGGGCGGCACCGCGCGCCGCGCCGCGCTGTTCGCGGGGTTGTGGGCCGCGTCGGAGATCCTGCGCGGCTGGCTTTTCACTGGTTTCCCGTGGCTTGCGATCGGGTATTCGCAGACCCCACCGAGTCCGTTTGCGGGCTTCCTGCCCGTCCTCGGCGTATACGGCGTCGGCGCGCTGCTGGCCTTTTGCGCGGCGATGGCCGGGCTCTCCGAGTGGCGCAATGGCCGTTCCGCGGGGCTGACGCTGGCGGTCCTCACGCTGATCGTCGGTGCCGGGACGGGGCTGAGATCCGTCGGGTGGACAGCGCCGACAGGCGAGCCGATCCAGGTCGCGCTCGTGCAGACCAACGTCGAGCAAGGCCTCAAGTGGCGGCCCGAAACCCTCGCCGAGCAACTCGATAGCAACGCACGCCTCGCATTGGCGAAGCGCGCCGACTTGGTCGTGCTGCCCGAGACGACGGTGCCGATGCTCGCCGACCGGCTGCCCCGGGGCTACGTCGAGGAGCTCGCAGCCCAGATCCGTTCCCGCGGCGGTGACCTCGTCCTTGGCGTGTTCCTGCGCGACGCCGGCGAGCACATCTACAACGCCGCCCTCAGCCTTGGCCGCTCCCCTTCGCAGACCTACGCCAAGCAGCACCTCGTACCCTTCGGCGAATACTCCCCGCCCCTCTTCGGCTGGTTCTATCGCCTCGCCGACATCCCGATGTCCGACCAGACTCGCGGCGCGCCGAACCAACCGCCGCTGCGCCTCGGCGATCAGCGCGTCGCGGTCAATATCTGCTACGAGGACCTCTTCGGGCGAGAGCTGATCCGCAGCCTTCCCGAGGCGACGCTGATGCTCAACATGTCGAACCTCGCGTGGTACGGCGACTCCTTCGCGCAGCCGCAGCACCTGCAGATCGCCCGCGTGCGCGCGCTCGAAACGGGGCGTCCGATGCTGCGTTCGACCAACACCGGCATGACTGCCGTCGTGCAACCCGATGGCCGCGTCACCGAAGTCCTGCCCGCGTTCGAGCAAGGCATCCTGAGTGCCTCCGTGCGCGGGTACCAGGGGCTCACGCCCTACGGCCGCTGGGGCGACGCCGCCGCGCTGCTGCTGGCCCTCGCTGCAATTTCCGCGTCGGTGCTGCCGGCGCTGCGTCGGCGCAAAAAGGGGTAGAGCGGGGGTAGGACTCACCCGTTTTCGTCGCAATTTCCGGCGCAAACTTCGCGCCTCCCGAGAATGCCAGTAAAATCGACGCTTTGCGTTCGCCGCGCGGCGCCCTAGTCGTCGCCTCAAGCTGTCCGAGAGACCATGTCCCTGCACAAACCCACCTTCCAGCAAGTCATCCTGACGCTCCAGCAATTCTGGGGCGATCGCGGCTGCGTGCTGCTGCAGCCCTACGACCTCGAAGTCGGCGCCGGCACTTCGCACACCGCGACCTTCCTGCGCGCGATCGGCCCCGAGCCATGGAACGCCGCCTACGTCCAGCCCTCGCGCCGCCCCAAGGACGGCCGCTACGGCGAGAACCCGAACCGCCTGCAGCACTACTACCAGTTCCAGGTCGTCCTGAAGCCCTCGCCGCTGAATATCCAGGAGCTCTACCTCGACTCGCTGCGCGCGCTCGGCATCGACACCAACGCGCACGACATCCGCTTCGTCGAGGACGACTGGGAGAACCCGACACTCGGCGCCTGGGGGCTCGGCTGGGAAGTGTGGCTCGACGGCATGGAAGTCACGCAGTTCACCTACTTCCAACAGGTCGGCGGCCTCGACTGCAAGCCGGTGCTGGGCGAGATCACCTACGGTCTCGAGCGCCTCGCGATGTACCTGCAAGGGGTCGAGAACGTCTATGACCTCATCTGGGCGGTCTATCCGGACGGTCGCAAAGTCACCTACGGCGACGTCTACCACCAGAACGAAGTCGAGCAATCGACCTACAACTTCGAGCACGCCAACGTCGAGTTCTTCTTCTCGCTGTTCAGCAACTACGAATCCGAAGCCAAACGCATGATCGGACTCGGCCTCGCGCTGCCCGCCTACGAACTGGTCCTCAAGGCCGGGCACAGCTTCAACATGCTCGACGCGCGCGGTGCGATCTCGGTCACCGAGCGCGCCGCCTACATCGGGCGCATCCGCAACCTGTCGCGCGCCGTCGCGCAGGCCTATTACGACTCCCGCGAGAGCCTGGGATTCCCGATGCTCAACACCGCCGCAAACAAGACGGAGGCCGCATGATGAACGCCTCCCTGCTCGTTGAACTGCTGACCGAAGAACTCCCGCCGAAGGCGCTGCCGCGACTGGGTGAAACCTTCGCCGCGAAGATCTTTGAAGGCCTCAAGGCGCGTGACCTCCTCGCCGAGGACCGGGGCTTCCGCTGGTTCGCCGCCCCGCGCCGGATCGCGATCACCGTGCCGCACGTGCGTGCCGCAGCGCCCGCGCGCGAAGTCACAGAGAAGATCATGCCGGTGCAGGTCGCCCTCGACGCCGAAGGCCGCCCGACCCCCGCGCTGCTGAAGAAGCTCGAAGCCAAGGGCATCGGCGCCGACGCCGTGGCGAGCTTCGAGCGCCGCCCGGACGGCAAGGCCGAAGCGCTGTTCTACACCCGCACTGAAGACGGCGCCGCACTCGACGCCGTGCTCGCCGGGATCGTCCAGGATGCCGTCAAGGCGCTGCCGATCCCCAAGCTGATGCGCTGGGGCTCGGGCGACGCGCAGTTCGTGCGCCCGGTCCATAAGCTCACGATGCTGCATGGCGAGCGCGTCGTGCCGGGCCGCGTGCTCGACCTCGACTCCGACCGCGTCACCCGCGGCCACCGCTTCATGAGCCGCGGCGACATCGCGCTCGCGACGGCCGAAGCCTACGAGCCGACGCTGCTCGCCGAAGGCAAGGTGATCCCCGACTTCGCCGAACGCCGCGCCGACATCGAGCGCCAGCTCGTTGCGACCGCCGCGGAGCAGGGCGCGAGCCTCGGCGAATACGCCGACCTCCTCGACGAAGTCACCGCGCTCGTCGAGCACCCGACCGTTTACGTCGGCGAATTCGAGGCCGAATTCCTCGCCGTGCCGCAGGAGTGCCTGATCCTGACGATGCGCGCGAACCAGAAGTACTTCCCGCTCTTCGATGCCGCCGGCAAGCTGCTGAACCGCTTCCTGATCGTGTCGAACATGCGCATGGCCGACGCGTCGAACATCATCACCGGCAACCAGCGCGTCGTGCGCCCGCGTCTGTCGGACGCGCGCTTCTTCTTCGAGCAGGACCGCAAGCACACCCTCGAAAGCCGCCTGCCGCGCCTCGCGCCCGTCGTCTATCACAACAAGCTCGGCAGCCAGCTCGAGCGCGTCGAGCGTCTCGAACGCCTCGCCGCCCGCATCGCGACGCGCCTGCATGGCGACGCGACTGCCGCCGGCCGCGCCGCCCGCCTCGCGAAGGCCGATCTCGTCACCGACATGGTCGGCGAGTTCCCCGAGCTGCAAGGCATCATGGGGCGCTACTACGCGCTCAACGACAAGGAAGGCGAGGTCGTCGCCGACGCGATCCAGTCGCACTACCAGCCGCGCTTCGCGGGCGATGCGCTGCCCGCCGGCAACGTCGCCTGCGCCGTCGCACTCGCCGACAAGCTCGACGCGCTCGTCGGCTTCTTCGGCATCGGCCAGCTTCCGACCGGCGACAAGGACCCCTTCGGCCTGCGCCGTGCCGCCCTCGGCGTGCTGCGCATCCTGATCGAGACGCCGCTGCCGCTCGACCTCGCCGAGCTCATCGATGATGCCGCCGCCGGCTTCAAGCCCGGTCTGCTGACCGCTGCCGGCTTCGAAGCGCAGCTCCTCGACTTCATGTTCGAGCGCCTGAAAAACCTGCTGCGCGACGCCGGCCACGCGGTCGACGTCATCGACGCCGTGCTCGCGCTGCGCCCGATGCGCATGGACCTCGTCCCCGCCAAGCTCGACGCCGTGCGCACCTTCCGCGCGCTGCCGGAAGCCGAAGCGCTCGCGGCCGCCAACAAGCGCATCGTCAACATCCTCAAGAAGGTCGAGGGCGAACTACCCGAGCCGGACGTCGCGCTGCTGCAGGAAGACGCCGAGAAGGCGCTCTTCCACCGCGTCGTCGAGGTCGCGCCGCTCGTGCGCTCGCACATGGCGAACGAGGACTACACCGACGCGCTGTGCGTGCTCGCCGGCCTACGCACCGCCGTCGATACCTTCTTTGACGATGTTATGGTGATGGCCGAGGAGCCGATGACGCGCCAGAATCGCCTGGCACTCCTGCGCCAGCTCGCCGGCCTGATGAACCAGGTCGCCGACCTGTCGCGCCTGTCCGCCTCCTGACGGGAACCATGCCATGCCGCAGAAACTGATCATCCTGGACCGCGACGGCGTCATCAACTTCGACTCCGAGCAGTTCATCAAGTCACCCGACGAGTGGAAGCCGCTCCCCGGCTCGCTCGAAGCGATCGCGCGCCTCAACCAGTGGGGCTGGCGCGTGGTTGTCGCATCGAACCAGTCGGGCGTCGGGCGCGGCCTCTTCGGCATGGATACCCTCAACGCGATCAACGAGAAGATGGTGAAGAGCCTCGCCCAGGTCGGCGGTCGGCTCGACGCGATCTTCTTCTGCCCGCACGCCGCCGACTCGACCTGCGACTGCCGCAAGCCCAAGCCCGGGCTCTTCCTGCAGATCGCCGAGCGCTTCAATGTCGTGCTCGATAACGTCCCCTGCGTCGGCGACAGCCTGCGCGACCTGCAGGCGGGCGTCGCAGTCGGCTGCAAGCCCTATCTTGTCCTGACGGGCAAGGGGCAGAAGACCCGCGAAGACCCGGCGCTGCCCGAAGGCACGCTCATCTATCCCGATCTGGCGGCCGTCGTCGCCGATCTTACTGCCTGAAGGATATCGTGGTCCTCCTGCGTTCCCTGCTGTTCGCGATCGTCCTTGCGATCGTCACGCCGCCGTACGCGATCTTCGGCTGGCTCGCCTTCCCGTTCCCGCCCCGGGTGCGCCACCGCATCATCACTTCCTGGGTGCCGCTCGTGATGTGGTTCGTGTGGCACCTGCTCGGTATCCGTTTCAAGGTCATCGGGCGCGAGAACATCCCTACCGTGCCCTCGGTGATCCTCTCCAAGCACCAGTCCGCCTGGGAAACCATGGCGCTGCAGGTGATCTTTCCGCCGCTGTGTTTCGTGCTCAAGCGCGAACTGCTGAGAGTGCCGTTCTTCGGCTGGGCGCTTGCACAGATCCCCGGCATCGCGATCGATCGCGCTGCCGGCAAGAACGCGCTGTCGATGGTGGTCAAGCAGGGCAAGGCGCGCCTGTCGGAAGGTTTCTGGGTCGTCGTGTTCCCGGAAGGGACCCGGACGGCGCCGGGCACCTCGCGGCGCTACAAGCCCGGCGGAGCCGTGCTCGCGAGACAGGCCCGCGTGCCGGTGGTGCCCGTTGCCCACAATGCCGGCGAATTCTGGCGCCGCAACGCCTTCCTGAAATATCCCGGTGAGATTACAGTAAGCATAGGGCCGGTCATCGACACTACCGGCCTCGACGCCGGCACGATCAACTCGCGGGCGTCGCAGTGGATCGAAGGCGAGATGCGCCGGCTCTTCCCGCAGCATTATGTCGGCGCGCCGGACATCGCCGAGGCGCCGGACGGCAGCCAGGAAAGCGTCTGACGGACGTGCCTCGCGGGCCGGTCGGCAAGAAACATGTCATCGGAGGGCTCGCAGATGATGGACCGCAGGGGCAAGGTTTCGCGGCAGGCACAGGACGCCCAGCAGCAGGCTTCCCGCGTCGGCCGCTTTCGCCTGCTGCGCTACTTCACGCTGACGAGCCTGGTGGCGTTCGCCATCGTCGGCATGGTCCTTTTCTTCCTGCAGCGCGGTGAAGAATCGTTCTTTGCCGATGTGCAGCGCGAGCAGGCCGTCTTCCTTGCCCAAGCGCAGGCCGATCTTGCCGACAAGCAGGAGCGGAGCGCGCGCGAGAACCTGCTCGCGGTGCACGAAGGAAGCCACGTCGCGCTGACGCGTATCGTGGCCAACGTGCTCTGGAAATCCGACATCGGGCCGCTCATGGCGCGTGCCCGGGAACTCCCGATCGACGGCTGCCGCAGCCTGCCTGCGGCCGGCGCGAGCGGTGACGGTGGGGCGCGCCGTGAATGTTTCGCAGAGCTCGGCCGCCGGATCGCCGCACTGCCGGGCTTTGCAGAACTCGATACCAAGGCCTTCGTGGCGATGCACGCGAGCAACGTCTTCAAGATCAAGGTCTTCGACCTGCGCGGCATCACCATCTATTCGTCCGAGCGCGCCCAGGTCGGCGAAGACAAGGCCGACAACCGCGGCTGGCAACTCGCGATGTCCGGCCAACCGGCAAGCGAGCTCACGCACCGCGACCGCTTCAGCTCCTTCGAAGGCGTGGTCGAGAACCGCGATCTGATCTCCAGCTACGTGCCGGTGCGCGAAGCGGACAGCCACAAGGTCGTCGGTGTCTTCGAGATCTACTCGGACGCCACCGCCTTCGTCGACCGCATCAAAACCGTGTCCGGAGAGATATCCGAACTCGCCTCGGCCAACCAGAAGAGCCTCGCCGGGCGTTCGGCCGAGAACCAGGAGAAGGTGTCCCGCAGTTCCGATCGCTTCCTGCTGGTCGTTGGCGCCCTGCTCGCGCTGCTCTATGCCGCCCTGCTGCTGATCGTGCGCTACGGCCAGCGCGTCATCGACCTGCAGGTGCGTGCGCAAGAGCGCGCGACCGAACGCGAGGACCGGTGGCACCGTGAGAAGATGGCCGCGCTCGCGACGATGGCGGCGAACGTCTCGCACGAAGTCGGCAACCCGCTGGCGACGATCTCGATGATGGCGCAGGAGATCCAGCGGCAGAGGGACAAGAACGAATGCACGACCTGCCAGCCGGCGGAAATCCTCGAACAGACACGCCGCATTGCCGGCATGACGCGCCATATCTCCGATTTCGCTGCTGCTCATCGCGAAAACCGCGAACTCGTCGACATCAACCAGATGGTCAAGGCAGTTCTGGACTTTCTCAGCTTCGACCGCCGCTTCCGCTCGATCGAAGTCGAATTCCGCCCGGCCGAGGACCTTCCGGCGCTGACGGTGATTCCTGACTATCTCAACGAAGTCCTCATGAACGTGCTGCAGGCCTGCACCGAATGTCCGGCCGGTCCCGGCGTGCGCACCGGCCGTATCTTGGTCGAAACGCTGGGGCGCGACACCTCGGCCGTCATCCGCATCAGCTGCGAATGCACCCAGCCGGGCGTTTGCGCCGAACACGATCCCTTCCAGGACACGCGTTTCGAGGTCGTGCGCCGGCGCGTGAGTGGAATGGGCGGCAGTGTCGCGCAGGTCGGGGCTTCGGTCGAAATCACGCTTCCCTTCGCCTCCTCCTGCACGGCGTCGACCTGATACGGGGATCCGGTTTCCGCCCGCCGCTGTGTCTGCCGTAAAATCATCGTTTTGCCGATAGCGCCGGACGTTTCGATCCGGTGCGTTTGCCATCCCATCGAGGAATTCAGATGTCGTCCGGACTGAGCAACGAAGACGCCCGCAACTACATGCACAAACTGCTCAAGGCGATGCACCAGATGGGCGGTTCGGACCTCTTCATCTCAGTCGATTTTCCGCCCAGCATGAAGGCGCACGGCACCATGAAGGCGCTCAGTCAGCAACGCCTGACGTCCGACGTGACGCGCTCGCTCGCTTACAGCCTGATGAACGAACGCCAGCGCACCGAATTCGACGCGGAGTTCGAATGCAACTTCGCGATTTCGCTGCCCGATGTCTGCCGCTTCCGCGTCAACGTGTTCATCCAGCAACAGAACGTGGGCATGGTGATCCGGACGATCGCTTCCGAGATCCCGAGCATCGACAAGCTCGGCCTGCCGAACGTGCTGCGCGAGATCATCATGACCAAGCGCGGGCTGGTGTTGGTGGTCGGTGGTACCGGCTCCGGCAAGTCGACGACGCTTGCGGCGATGATCGATCACCGCAACAGCAATTCGCCCGGCCACATCATCACGGTCGAGGATCCGGTCGAGTACGTGCACAAGAACAAGCAATGCCTGATCACGCACCGCGAGGTGGGCGTCGACACGCACTCGTGGGAGCACGCCCTGAAGAACACGCTGCGCCAGGCGCCGGACGTGATCCTGATCGGCGAGATCCGCGACCGCGAAACGATGGAGCACGCGATCGCCTTCGCCGAAACCGGCCACCTGTGCCTCGGCACGCTGCACGCGAATAACGCCAACCAGACGATCGACCGCATCGTCAATTTCTTCCCCGAAGAGCGGCGCAACCAGCTGTTGATGGACTTGTCCTCGAACCTGCGGGCGATCGTGTCACAGCGCCTGATTCGGACCGAAGACGGCAACGGGCGCAAGGCCGCGATCGAAGTGCTGCTCAATACCCCGACGATCTCCGAGATGATCTTCAAGGGCCAGTTCCAGTCGATCAAGGAGATCATGGCCAAATCGCGCGAACTCGGCATGTGCACCTTCGACCAGGCGCTCTTCGACCTTTATAACGCCGGATTCATCAGCTACGAGGAGGCGATCCGCAATGCCGATTCGGCCAACGAGCTGCGATTGCAGATCAAGCTCAAGGCCGATCGCGCGCAACCGACCGTCGAATCATCCGGCGGGCTGAGCCTTTCGATCGAGGAAGAGAAGCCGGACGAGGACGAGGAGGGTGCGCCGGACAAGGCGGCGGTCTAGAATAAAAGCGAATAAGGGCGCGAGGAGACGGAAAAGGGGGCTGCACGCGCCATTCGGCCCCCGCAAAAGCAAAAAGCCCCGCAGGTGATCCTGCGGGGCTTTTTATTGCTGTGGCTACCGGTGACTGGCACCGGCAGATCACATCAATCAGGCAGCCTTCTTGCCGCCAGCGGCCTTGGTCGAGGCGGTCACGGCCTTGACGGTCGCGTTGGTCGCGGCAGCGACGTTGGCTTCGGCGATTTCGGCGACTTGCTTGGCAGCCTTGCTGACGCTGTCGTAGGCGCTATTGGCGGCGGCGATGGCCGACTTGACGGCGGCGACCGCGACGTCCGAACCGGCGGGAGCCGACTTGGCAGCCTTGTCGAGAGCGGAGGCGATGGCCTTGTTCAGCTCGGCGACTTGAGCTTCAACGACCTTCGAGACTTCTTCCTGGCTCTGCGAAGCGATTTCGTAGACGCTACGGTTGTAGGCAACGGCCTTCTCGACCAGCGGCTGGACCAGCGCGGTCTGGAGGCTCAGCAGTTCCTGGACGTCCTTGGCACCCAGCAGGGCCTTGGAGTTGGCCAGGCCGTCTTCGAGCAGCGAACGGGCCGTGTTCAGGTTCAGGGCGGCGAAACGCTCAGCGCTGGCGAAGGCATTGTTGGCCAGGGTCAGCAGAGTTTCGACGTTGGTTTTGTTGGCTGCGGCGAACTGCTCAGGGGTAGCAAACATATTTCATCTCCTGATGAATGGTGTGGCAAAGGTACTTTGCTTCGCTATGCTCATCTTGCATGATGCGTCGCAACATGAGCTCGATTATAGGTGGACCGGATTCCTTGTCAAGATATTTGTTTGTGCGCTGCAGCAATCCGGTTGCCCAAATGGAGCCGTGCCGTGAAGCATTTCCTACCGGCCTGTTTTTGTTGTGTTTCCGAATGCAACGAAATGCAATTCGGGACCGCCGTAGTTTTGCGAACTGCATGTTCTCCGGCGGCCATGATGCCGGACGCCGGTTACGCGAAAATTACAACGGGAAGGATTGCCGGGCCCCGCTTTGCGGCTTTGCAGCAGAATGTTGCTGCGCCCAGTGGGGCGGGGCGGTGAGGCGGGCCGAGCCCGCCTGAGGGATGGCGCCGCGTGGCTCAGCGGTGCTTGAATTCCGGCTTGCGCTTCTCGACGAAGGCTGCCATGCCTTCGCGCTGGTCCTCGAGGCCGAAGGCCGAATGGAAGACGCGACGCTCGAAGAGCAGGCCTTCGTTGAGGCTGCTTTCGAAGGCGCGATTGACCGATTCCTTGATCATCATGACGACTGGCAGGGAGTAGCCGGCGATGACCGTGGCGGCCTCGACGGCTTCGTCGAGCAGGCGCTCGGCGGGCACGACGCGCGCAACCAGACCGGCACGTTCCGCTTCGGCCGCGTCCATCATGCGCGCGGTGAGGCACATGTCCATCGCCTTGGCCTTACCGACCGCGCGGGGCAGGCGCTGGGTGCCGCCGGCGCCAGGCAGGATGCCCAGCTTCACCTCGGGCTGGCCGAACTTCGCGGTGTCGGCGGCGAAGATCATGTCGCACATCATCGCCAGTTCGCAGCCGCCGCCCAGTGCGAAGCCTGCGACCGCGGCGATCACGGGCTTGCGGCAGGTCTTGATCCGTTCCCAGTTACGCGTGATGTAATCGCCCTTGTAGGCGTCCATGTGCGAGAAATTCGCCATCGCGCCGATGTCGGCGCCGGCCGCAAAGGCCTTCTCTGACCCGGTGATGACGATCGCGCCGAAATTTTCGTCGGCCTCGAAGTGGTCGAGCGCATCCCAGAGCTCGTCCACCAGCTGGTCGTTCAGTGCGTTGAGGGCCTTAGGGCGATTGAGGGTGATCAGACCGACCCGTCCACGCGTCTCGACCAGGATGTTTGCGTATTCCATGCGTTCTCCTCTTGCAGTGACCGGCTATTGCTTGCCGGGATTCTTCGATTTCTCGCCGCTGGCTTCGTTCTTGTCGTCACCGGAATTCTTCGGCTGGATCACTGCACGCACACGGCCCTCGGGCGCCGCGCCGCGCGTGTTCGCCGCGCTGCCGGGCTGGTTTGTGACGAAGTAGTTCTCGGTCATCGAGTCGTATTCGATGTACTGGCCGCGGACTTCGTCGCCGCCCGACTTGACCCACGCGCGGTTGTACAGCCGGGCACGTTCTGCGCGGCTGTCGTACTCGATGCGTTCGGCTTCGCCTTCGATGTATTCGTCGCTGTTGTCGCGTTTCTGGCGGAAGGTCGCCGGCTGTTTCTCCGTCCCGGTCGCCACGCCGGACTGGAAGCCATCGGCGCCTTGCGTCACGACGAGCTTCTGCCCCTTGATGACGAGCGTGCCCTGGGTCAGGACGACGTTGCCCTCAAAGACGTGGACCTTGTTGCGATCATCGACCGACCCGCGGCTCGCCTCGATATTGACGGGTTGCGAGCGGTCGGCCCGCTCGGCATGCGCCGCATGCATGGCGAAACCGAAGACAGCCAGTAGCGGAAGGTTCAGGAGAAGAGAGCGCTTCATGGTGTGGTCCGGGTTGAGCGTGCGATGTTCATGCGGGCGTTGCCGATCAGGTCCAGGGTACCGTAGAGGTTGTCGGCCTTCATCGCGTCGCCCTGGGCGGTGCTGTTGCCTTGGGTGAGGGTGACCGGATCGTTGGTCTGCGCCTTCTCGTCGTCGGGCCAGACGGTCAGCGTGGCCGAGGCGAGCGTGAGTTCGGGGCTGCCTGGGATGGCCGCACGGCGCGCATGGACGTTGCCTGACATACGCACTTCGTTGCCTTCGTTGAGCACGTCCGCGTGTTGTGCGGTGATGTTCAGCTCGCGGCCCGATATATCGTAGCGCAAGCGCGGGTTTTGGAGTTCGGTCAGGCTCGTCTGCGGGTGATGAATGACGCGATCGGCGAAGAGTTCAAAGTGCTGACGACCGGTCTTGTCGAAATTGATCATTCGCACCTGGTCGGCCGTGAAGTCGGGTTCGGTCCGCACCTGGCCGGCCGAACGCGTATCGTCGCCACCGGTGATGCGTTCGAGCCACAGGGTTGCCCCGCTAACGACGAGCAAAGCGATGATTGGATAGAGTTTGTGGAATGACTGTCGCACAGCGCAGCTTACGCGAGGTGGGGGTTCAGTAGGACCTGCAGGCGGTCCGGGGCCGCAGCGAATGCCAGCAGTTCAGGCATCAGATCACCTTCGCGAGCATCAGGTCGTGGGTGGTCAATGCGCCGACCAGTCCGCCGTCGTCGTCGAGCACGAGCAACTGGCTGATGCGCTGACGTTCCATCACTTCGGCCGCCTCGACGGCAAGCGCATGCGGCCCGATGCTGCGCGGGCTGCGCGTCATGACTTCACCCAGCTTCGCCGTGCGGGCGTCGCAGCCGCGCTCCAGCGCGCGCCGCAGGTCCCCGTCGGTGAAGATGCCGACGATCCGGTCGCCCGCGTCGACCACAGCGGTCATGCCCATGCCGCCGCGCGACATTTCAAGCAGGCCACCGGTGAGCGGGGCGTCTTCGTGGATGCGCGGCACTCGGTCGGCGGCGCGCATGACGTCGCTGACGTGCGTGAGCAGGCGGCGGCCGAGGCTGCCGCCGGGGTGCGAGCGCGCGAAGTCCTCGGCGCCGAAGCCGCGGGCGTCGAGCAGCGCGACGGCGAGCGCGTCGCCGAGCGCGAGGGCCGCCGTGGTGCTGGCGGTGGGGGCCAGGTTGAGCGGGCAGGCTTCCTCGCTGACGCCGGAGTCGAGGTGGACGTCGGCTTCGCGTCCGAGCGGTGAGTCGGGATTGCCCGTCATCGCGATCAGCTTTGCGCCTTGGCGCTTCACGAGCGGGACGATGGTGAGCAGTTCGTCGCTTGCGCCGGAGTTGGACAACGCGATTACGACGTCTTCCGGCGTGATCATGCCGAGGTCGCCGTGGGCCGCTTCGGCCGCGTGCACGAAATAGGCCGGCGTGCCGGTGCTCGCCAGCGTCGCGGCCAGCTTGCGTGCGACGTGGCCGGACTTGCCGATGCCCGTGACGATGACGCGGCCGTGCCGTCCGAGGATCATGTCGACTGCCGCCCCGAATTCGCTGCCGATGCGCTCGGCGAGGGCGGCGACGGCGTCGGCCTCGATGCGGAGCACCCGACGTGCCATCGCGATGGCGTCGGTCTTGCGTGCGGGTTTCGGCTGTGATGCGTTCATGGCGTTCGATGCGGTTAAACTGTGCGGTGTCGTGCCGCGCGCCATGAACCCTGAATATGGCAGGGATAATGCCGCCGGCGAAGTCGGACGAGTATATCAGACGGGTGCGCCCGCCCGGTTCTGAGCGCGCCGCAACCCACGCCCGGAGCCCCATGCCGAATACCCTGGAATTGGTCCTGCTGTTGCTGGCGGCGGCGGTTGTCATGGTGGCGATCTTCCGCAGCCTGAACCTGCCGCCAGTGATCGGCTACCTGCTGGTCGGGACCGTCGTCGGCCCGCATGCGCTCGGCCTCGTGCCGGCTTCGGAAGGGGCAAGGCATCTCGCCGAATTCGGCGTCGTCTTCCTGATGTTCTCGATCGGCCTGGAGTTCTCGTTGCCACGTTTGATGGCGATGAAGCGGATCGTGTTCGGACTCGGATCGGCTCAGGTGCTGGGCTGCATCGGACTGGTGATGCTGGTGGGCAGGACCTTCGGGCTAGGGTGGGGCGGAAGTCTCGCGCTCGGTGGCGCGCTTGCCATGTCATCGACGGCAATCCTGTCGAAGCTGCTCGCGGACCGAATGGAACTTGATAGCCGGCACGGCCGCGAGACCATCGGCGTGCTGCTGTTTCAGGACATCGCGGTGGTGCCGCTGCTCATCCTGATCCCCGCCTTGTCGCGCCCGGCGCCGGAAATGGCGAGCACCCTGGGTCTGGCCGGACTGAAGGCGGCGGGCTTGCTAACGCTGGTGCTGGTCTTCGGGCAGCGCCTGATGCGGATATGGGTGACGGTTGTCGCGCGGCGCCGTTCGGGCGAGCTCTTCATGCTGAATGTGCTGCTGATCACCCTTGGGCTCGCGTGGCTGTCGGAGGAGGTGGGGCTTTCGCTCGCGCTGGGGGCGTTTCTCGCGGGCATGCTGATCTCCGAGACGGAATTCCGCTACCAGGTGGAGGAGGACATCAAGCCGTTCCGCGACGTGCTGCTGGGCCTCTTTTTCGTCACCGTCGGCATGTTCCTCGATTTTCGGCTCATTGCCGCCAACCTGCCGGCCGTGCTCGGCATGGTCGCGGGCCTGCTGCTGATCAAATGTGCGATCGTGGTGGCGGCGTCGCGGGCATTCGGCTCCTCGCCCGGGACCGCGCTCCGCACCGGCCTATGGCTGTGTGCGGGCGGAGAGTTCGGCTTCGTGATCGTGTCGTACGTCGATGGCCTGGCGCTGCTGCCGCCCGAATTGCTGCAAGTGACCGTCGCGACGCTGGTCCTGTCGATGCTGCTCGCGCCCTTCGTCGTGCAGGCGAGCGATCGCATCGTGATGCGCTTCGTGGCGTCCGAATGGCTGTTGAGGTCGATGGAACTGACGCGGGTTGCGGCCCAGGCGATGAACACGTCCCGCCACATGATCATCTGCGGCTACGGACGCAGTGGTCAGTACATGGCGCGGTTCCTTGAGCAGGAGGGCATCGGCTACGTCGCCCTCGACCTCGATCCGGAAAGAGTGGGCGAGGCTGGCACGGCCGGCGATACGGTCGTCTACGGCGACGCGTCGCGCCACGAAACATTGATGGCGGCAGGTATCATGCGCGCCAGTGCGCTCGTGATCTCGTTTTCCGACGTCGATGCAGCGCTGCGGGTGCTGCATCGCGCGCTTTCGCTGCGGCCGGATCTGCCGATCGTCGCGCGTGCCGGCGACGAAAAAGACATGGAGCGGCTGGAGCAGGCCGGGGCCGCAGAGGTCGTTCCCGAAGCCTTCGAGGGCAGCATCATGCTCGCCTCGCACGCCATGGCGTTGATCGGCGTCCCGCTTAATCGCGTGGTCCGCCGCATCCGCGACGTCAGGAACCAGCGCTACGCGCTGATGCGCGGCTTCTTTCACGGTGCTTCCGACGCGGTCGATGGGCCGGATGCCGGCCAGATGCGCCTGCATACCGTGACGCTGCCGGCCGGGGCTCATGCGGTCGGAAAGACGATCGGGGCGCTTGGGCTGGAGGAGTTTCGCGTGACCGTCTCTGCGGTGCGGCGCCGCAACATTCGCGGCGTATTGCCGGGGGTCGAGACGCAGATGCTGGCGGGCGACGTCGTGGTCCTGCTCGGCGTTCCTGCCGATCTCGAGCTGGCGGAAGCGCGCCTGCTCAACGGCTGACGATGGGGAGGCGCGGGGGAATCCTCGTGCGTGCCTCTTGCAACGCCGACATTTGCCCAACGGTGGCAGATTGCTGCACTGCGTCTGCTAAACTTAATGGTTTGTGAGTTTCCGCGAGGGCGTCCGGACTTGGTCTCCGAAACCGAAAATCTGCTGGTAAGCCTGAAGGATGTCCGCTTTGCCTACGGCGAGCGCGAGGTCCTGCGCGGAATCGACCTGAAAGTGCCGCGAGGCAAGGTCGTTGCGATCATGGGGGGGAGCGGTTGCGGCAAGACTACGCTGCTGCGCCTGATCGGCGGCCAATTGCGCGCGACTGCGGGCACGGTCGAAGTCGCCGGCCGCAACGTCTCGTCGCTGTCGACGGCCGAACTCTACGCGCTGCGCCGGCGCATGGGGATGCTGTTCCAGTTCGGTGCGCTCTTTACCGATATGTCGGTGTTCGAGAATGTCGCGTTTCCGCTGCGCGAACACACCGACCTGCCCTCGAGCCTGATCCGCGACATGGTGCTGATGAAACTGAATGCAGTCGGGCTGCGAGGCGCGGCGCAGCTCAAGCCGGCTGAGCTGTCAGGCGGCATGGCGCGTCGCGTCGCACTGGCCCGTACGATCGCGCTCGATCCGATGCTGATCATGTACGACGAGCCTTTCGCCGGCCTGGATCCGATTTCGCTCGGGGTGATCGGCCAGTTGATTCGCAAGCTCAACGACGCCCTTGGCGCGACGACCATCATGGTGACGCACGACATCATGGAGTCGCTGCAGATCGTCGATTACATCTACTTCGTCTCCGACGGCAGCATCGTCGCAGAGGGGACTCCCGACGAGCTCCGCGCGTCGAAGGACCCGTGGGTGTACCAGTTCATCCATGCCGAACCCGACGGTCCGGTGCCCTTTCACTACCCGGCGGAGCCGCTGGCAGAGAGCCTGATCGGCGGGAGGGGGGCATGAACGGCATACTGAATGTCGTGCGTCGTCTCGGTAACATGGTCACCGAGGCGGTGTGGCGAATCGGATTCGGGGCGCGTTTCTTCATGCTGCTGCTGCGTCATTCCGGGCAGTCGCTGACGCGCGTGCACCTGACGGTGCGCGAGATCTACTTTTCGGGGGTGCTGTCGCTCCTGATCATCGTTGTCTCGGGGCTGTTCGTCGGGATGGTGCTCGGCCTCCAGGGGTACGAGACGCTGCAGCGCTACGGTTCGGGCGATGCGCTCGGCGTGCTCGTCGCGCTGTCGTTGACGCGCGAACTCGGCCCGGTTGTGGCCGGGCTGTTGTTCGCTAGCCGGGCAGGCCTCGCGGTCACCGCCGAGATCGGGCTGATGAAGACAACCGAGCAGCTCGAGGCCATGGACATGATGGCGGTCAATCCGATCGCCCGCGTCGTGGCGCCGCGCTTCTGGGGGGGCGTGATCTCGATGCCGCTCCTCGCGGCGCTGTTCTCCGCGATGGGGGTCTTCGGCGGCTGGCTGATCGGCGTCGTCTTCATCGGCGTCGATGACGGCGCGTTTTGGTCGCAGATGCAGGCGGCGGTGGATTTTCGCTTCGACATCATGAACGGCGTGATCAAGAGCTTCGTCTTTGGTGCCACCGTTGCGCTGATCGCCGTGTTCGAAGGCTACGATTGCACGCCGACCGCGGAAGGCCTGTCCCGCGCGATCACCCGCACCGTCGTGACCTCCGCGCTGGCAATCCTGGCGCTCGATTTCGTGCTTACATCTCTTATGTTCCGAGGGCAGTCATGAGCCGTACAACGCTCGACCTGTGGGTCGGTTTCTTCGTCGTCATCGGTATGGCCGCGGTGATGTTCCTTGCGCTCAAGGTCGGCAATCTTGGCACGGCCAATAGCGCGCAGACCTACCAGATAACCGGCCAATTCGACAACATCGGCGGTCTCAAGATCCGGGCGCCGGTGAAGAGCGCCGGCGTGGTCGTCGGGCGCGTTACCGAAATCCGCTTCGACACCAAGAGTTACCGCGCGGTGGTGGGCCTCTCGATCGATTCGCGTTATCAGTTTCCGCGTGACACGATTGCGACTATCCTGACGTCCGGGCTCCTCGGCGAGCAATACGTCGGGCTCGAACCTGGCGGCGACGAAGAGCCGCTGAAGTCCGGCGATGCGGTGCAGATCACCCAGTCGGCGGTTGTCCTGGAAAAGCTGATCGGCCAGTTCCTGTTCAGCAAGGCGTCCGAAACGCCTGCGGCGAACGGGGCAGCCCACTAAAGAACAAGAATGAGCAAGAAATCCTCCCCCAACCGGATCCTGACGGCCGCGCTTTCCGCCTGCGTGCTGCTGCTGGGCGCGTGCTCCGTGAAGTTCGCGAACCCGGACGACCCGCTGGAAAGCTACAACCGCGCGATGTTCGGTTTCAACGAAAAGGTCGACGAGGCCGTGCTGAGACCGGTCGCGCAGGCCTACGAGACCGCCACGCCGCTGCCCGTGCGCACCGGGATCGGCAATTTCTTCGGGAATGTCGGCGATCTGTGGATTGGCGGCAATAATCTGTTGCAAGGCAAGGTGGTCGACGCCCTGAGCGATTGGGGGCGTTTCGTGGTTAACTCGACGGTCGGCATCCTCGGCATGTTTGACGTCGCGACCGAAGTCGGTCTCGACAAGCACGACGAGGATTTCGGCCAGACGCTCGGGCGCTGGGGGGTCGGAGAGGGCGCGTATTTCATCGTGCCTTTCTTCGGGCCGCGGACGATCCGTGATGCGGCCGTGTTGCCGGTCGATGTGACTTTTGGCGACAACGTTTGGGCCATCAAGGACATCGCGCTGCGGAACAGCCTGACCGCCTTGCGGCTCGTCAACGCGCGCGCGAACCTTCTGGGCATCGACAAGACGCTCGAGGAAGGGACGCTGGACAAGTATTCATACGCGCGCGACTTCTATCTGCAGCAGCGTCGCTACCGCGTCTATGACGGCAATCCACCGGCCGAGGATTTCGATTCGAACGGGGGCGCCGCCTTGCCGCCGGGCTACGCCACCGATGTCGGCGTGCAGGCCGCGCTGGGTGATCTTGAATTGGTGAAGTTGGGCGAGCGCCGCGACTGATATCGCGCCGCCCCTTGAGGTGATAAGGATGAAAAGGTTTTTCCTGCTGCTTTCCACGTTGTTCTTCCTGGCGCCTGCCGTGCATGCGGCCGATGCCGCGAAGGCGCCCGATGCGCTGGTGCGCGAAGTCAGCGACGACGTGCTGACGATCGTCCGCAAGGACCGCTCGATCCAGTCGGGCGACACGCGCAAGGTCATCAACCTGGTCGAAGACAAGGTGCTGCCGCACTTCAACTTCCGCCGCATGACGATGCTGGCGGTGGGCAAGGACTGGCGCAGTGCGACGCCCGAGCAGCAGGACAAGCTGGTCGATGCCTTCCGCACCCTGCTCGTGCGCACCTATTCCAACGCGCTGACGCAGTATCGCGACCAGACGATCCAGTACAAGCCGCTGAAATTCGCGGAGACCGACAGTTCGGTGCGCGTGCAGACGGAAGTCCGCCAAGCCGGTTCCCAGCCGATCGGCATCGACTACTCGCTGGAAAAGACTCCCGACGGCTGGAAGGTGTTCGACGTCGTCGTGGCCGGCGTCAGCCTCGTCACCAACTATCGTGGCACCTTCGCCCAGGAAATCCGCGTGGGCGGCGTCGACGGGCTGATCCGCTCGCTCGAGCAGAAGAACCGCGACCTGGAGGCCGTGTCGCGTTCATGAGCCCGGCCGATGCCCAAGTGCTGGCCCTGCAGGGGCCGTTGACGATTGCCAGTGTCGGCGAATGGCGCGAGCGCGGGCGCGAGTTGGCACGCAAGGGCGATCTCACGATCGATCTTTCCGCCGTTACCGAGGCCGACTCGGCTGCACTCGCGGTCCTTATCGACTGGTTGCGTACCGCGCGGGGCGCGGGCCACACCCTGACGCAACGGGGGATGCCAGGCGGGCTTTGCAGTCTCGCCGCCCTGTACGGCGTCGATGAACTCATTCCGGCCCAGGCCTGAAAGCGATCCGGATCGATGACGCTTCCCGCGATCCGTATCGTTTCGGTTACCAAACATTACGGTACCCTGAAGGCACTGGCCGGCGTCGACCTCGAAGTCGCGCAGGGGGAATTCTTCGGCTTGCTCGGCCCCAACGGCGCGGGCAAGACCACGCTGATCTCTGCGCTATCCGGCCTCGTCCGTCCGGACAGCGGCATCCTCGAAGTGATGGGGCACAACGTCGTCACGGATTACCGCAATGCGCGGCGCAATCTCGGCGTCGTGCCGCAGGAGTTGGTGTTCGATCCCTTCTTCTCGGTGCGCGAACTGCTGCGGATCCAGTCCGGGTATTTCGGCATCCGCGGCAACGACGACTGGATCGACGAGATCCTGACGAACCTGGATCTCACCGCCAAGGCGGGCGCCAACATGCGCACCTTGTCGGGCGGCATGAAGCGGCGCGTGTTGGTTGCCCAGGCGCTGGTGCATCGTCCGCCGGTGATCGTGCTCGACGAGCCGACCGCCGGCGTGGACGTCGAGTTACGCCAGGGCTTGTGGCAGTTCATCCGCAAGCTCAACCGTGACGGCCATACGATCGTCCTGACCACGCACTACCTCGAAGAGGCCGAAGCCTTGTGTGGCCGCATCGCGATGCTGAAGGCGGGACGCGTCGTCGCACTCGACACCACCGACAACCTGTTGCGTCGCTTTGCCACGCACAGCCTCGGCCTGCGGCTCGACCGCCCCGAGCTCGCTGTGGCGCTGGGAGCGAACGGCGCCGGCAATGGCTGGATGGAGTTCCCGCTGGAGCGTTTCGAGGATGTTGAACCGCTGCTTGCGCGCGTACGCGAAGCCGGCGCGAGCATCCTCGAGATGCGGCTCGGCGACGCGGACCTCGAGCGTGTCTTCATGGAGGTCATGAGCCATGCATGAGGCGCGCCTGCTCGGGTTCCGTACGCTGCTTTACAAGGAAGTGCTGCGCTTCTGGAAGGTCAGCTTCCAGACGGTCGGCGCGCCGGTGCTCAATGCGATCCTGTACCTGCTGATTTTCTCGCATGTCCTCGAGCGTCATGTCACGGTCTACGGCGAGATCGCCTACACCACCTTTCTCGTACCGGGGCTCGTGATGATGTCGCTGTTGCAGAATTCGTTCGCGAACAGCTCGTCGTCGCTGATCCAGAGCAAGATCACCGGCAACATCATCTTCGTGCTGCTGCCGCCGCTGTCCCACCGCGAGTTCTATGCCGCCTACGTGATCGCCTCGGTCGCGCGCGGCCTCTTCGTCGGCTGCGGCGTGCTGCTGGTGTCGCTACCTTTTGTCGCGCTGCCGATCTCGTCGCCCGGCTGGATCGTCGCCTTCGCGGTCCTCGGCGGGGGTATCCTGGGTTCATTGGGCGTGATCGCCGGCATCTGGGCCGACAAGTTCGACCAGCTCGCGGCCTTCCAGAACTTCCTGATCATGCCGCTGACGATGTTGTCCGGCGTCTTCTATTCGATCCATACCCTGCCGCAGGTCTGGCAGGAGGTCTCGCACATCAATCCGTTCTTCTTCATGATCGACGGTTTCCGCTACGGCTTCTTCGGCCAGTCCGACGTGTCGCCGTGGCTGAGCCTGACGGTCGTGAGCGTCAGTTTCGTGTTACTCGCGGTGCTGACCCTGGCGATGCTCGCCCGGGGTTACAAACTGCGGGCTTGAGGGAATCAACATGTTCGAAGCAGCAGAAATCAAGCGTCTCATCGAGCAGGGCATGGCCTGCGAATTCGTGGCAATCGAAGGCGACGATGGTGTGCATTTCACCGGCATCGTCGTCAGCGCCGAGTTCGAAGGCAAGCCGAAGGTGCGCCAGCACCAGGCCGTGTATGCGACGCTCGGCAAGCTCATGGGCAACGAAATCCACGCCTTGCAGCTGCAGACCTACACGCCGGGCAAGTGGGCCGAAGTCCGGACCGACCTCGGATTCTGAGCCGCGCGCGATGGACAAGCTTCTGATTGAAGGCGGCGCTCGCCTGTCGGGCGAGATCGCCATTTCCGGCGCGAAGAATGCTGCGCTGCCCATCCTCTGTGCCGCGCTGCTGACGCGCGAGCCGATCACGTTCACGAACGTGCCGCAGTTGAAGGACATCGGCACGTTGCTGAAGCTCCTCGGGCAGATGGGCGTGAAGGTGGCGCGGGAAGGCGATACGGTCACGCTCGACGCCTCCGCGCTCGACAACCCGGTCGCGCCGTATGAGATGGTCAAGACCATGCGTGCGTCGATCCTCGTGCTCGGACCGCTGGTCGCGCGCTGCGGCGAGGCCCGCGTGAGCCTGCCCGGCGGCTGCGCGATCGGCGCCCGTCCGGTCGACCAGCACATCAAGGGTCTGCAGGCGATGGGCGCACAGGTCACGGTCGAGCACGGCTATGTGCATGCGCAGGTACCGCGGCTGAAAGGCGCACGGCTTTTCACCGACATGGTGACGGTGACCGGCACCGAGAACCTGATGATGGCTGCCTGTCTCGCCGACGGCGAAACGATCATCGAGAACGCCGCGCGCGAGCCCGAAGTGGTGGACCTCGCGAACTGTCTCGTCGCAATGGGCGCCCGCATTTCGGGCGCCGGCACCGACGTGATCCGCATCCGCGGCGTCGACCACCTTTCCGGCACGACGCACCGCATCATGCCGGACCGCATCGAAACCGGCACCTACTTGTGTGCGGCAGCCGCGACGGGTGGCGAAATCCGCCTCACCGGCACCTCATCGTGCTACCTCGATTCCGTCGTCGACAAGCTGATGGATGCCGGTTGCGACATTGTCAGCGAGCGCGACGCGATCCGCCTCAAGGCACCTGAGCGGCTTACCTCGGTGAGCATTCGTACGGCTCCTTACCCGGCGTTCCCGACTGACATGCAGGCCCAGTTCATGGCGATCAACGCCGTCGCGGGCGGCACGGCCGTGATCCGCGAGACGATCTTCGAGAACCGCTTCATGCACGCGGTCGAACTGCAGCGCCTCGGCGCCGACATCCGCATCGACGGCAACACCGCGGTCGTGCAAGGCGTTGGCCAACTGCAGGGGGCCACGGTGATGGCAACCGACCTGCGCGCTTCGGCCAGCCTCGTGATCGCCGGCCTCATCGCCGAAGGCGAGACGATCATCGAGCGCATCTATCACCTCGACCGCGGCTACGAGCGGCTCGAAGAGAAGCTCGCGGCGCTCGGCGCCCGCGTGCGCCGCCTGGCGTAACCTCACGGGCGGCGCGCCAGCCGAGGCGCCGCGCCGGGTTACAATACCGATCCGAATTTTCCCGAGGCACCTTCCGTGTCCAGCATCACCCTCGCCCTGTCCAAGGGCCGCATCTTCGAGGAAACGCTGCCCTTGCTCGCGGCAGCCGGCATCACGCCGACCGACAACCCGGAAACCTCGCGCAAGCTCATCATCGGCACGAACCGGCCGGACGTGCGGCTCGTCATCGTGCGCGCCACCGACACCCCGACCTATGTGCAATACGGCGCCGCGGACCTCGGTATCGCCGGCAAGGACGTGCTGCTCGAACATGGCGGGGCAGGGCTGTACCAGCCGCTCGACCTGAACATTGCAAAGTGCCGCCTGTGCGTCGCGACGCAGAAGGGCTTCGACTATGCGGCGGCGACGCGCCCGGGCGGACGTATCCGCGTCGCGACCAAGTACATCAACAGCGCCAAGGCGCACTTCGCCGAGAAGGGCGTGCACGTCGACCTGATCAAGCTGTACGGCTCGATGGAGCTTGCGCCGCTGGTGGGCCTCGCCGACGCGATCGTCGACCTCGTATCGAGCGGTGGCACGCTGCGCGCCAACAACCTCGAGGAAGTCGAGGAGATCATGCCGATCAGCTCGCGCCTGATCGTCAATCAGGCCTCCCTCAAGCTCAAGCGCGAACTGATCCAGCCGGTGCTGGATGCCTTTGCCGGAGCCGTGAAATGACTGCTGCCGCCACGATCCGCCGCCTCGACGCGCGCGACCCCGACTTCCTCCCGACCCTCGACGCCCTGCTGGCCTTCGAAGGTTCGGCCGATGCGCGCATCGATAGCGCCGTCACCGAGATCCTGGGCGCGGTGCGCACGACCGGCGACGCGGCAGTCATCGAATACACGCGCCGCTTCGACCGCCTCGACGTGAGCTCGATGGCCGAGCTCGAACTGCCGAAGTCCGAGCTGAAGGCCGCGCTCGACAGCCTGACCGTCGAGCAGCGCGAAGCGCTGCGGATCGCGGCCGACCGCGTGCGCATCTACCACGAGCGCCAGCGCGCCGAGTCGTGGGATTACACCGAGGCCGACGGTACGCGTCTCGGCCAGAAGGTCACGCCGCTCGATCGCGTGGGCCTGTATGTGCCGGGAGGTCGGGCGTCCTACCCGAGTTCGGTGCTGATGAACGCCATTCCCGCCAAGGTCGCGGGTGTGGGCGAACTGATCATGGTGGTGCCGACGCCGAACGGCGAGAAGAATCCGCTCGTGCTGGCGGCCGCCGCGATCACCGGCGTTGACCGCGTCTTCACGATCGGCGGCGCGCAGGCCGTCGCTGCGCTCGCCTACGGCACGCAGACGCTGCCGCAGGTCGACAAGATCGTCGGCCCGGGCAACGCTTACGTCGCCGAAGCCAAGCGCCGCGTGTTCGGTACGGTCGGCATCGACATGGTGGCGGGCCCGTCCGAAGTGCTGGTCATCTCCGACGGCAGCGGCCACGCCGACTGGGTCGCGATGGACCTCTTCGCGCAGGCGGAGCACGACGAGCTCGCGCAGTCGATCCTGCTGTGCTCGGACGCCGGTTTCATCGACGCGGTCGCCGCGTCGATCGAGCGCCTGCTGCCGACGATGCCGCGTCGCGAGACGATCGCCGCGTCGCTCGCGAACCGAGGCGCGCTAATCCACGTCGAGAGTCTGGAGCAGGCCTGCGCGATCGCCAACCGCATCGCGCCGGAGCACCTCGAGCTGTCGATGGACAACGCGGAAGCGTGGATCGACAAGATCCGTCACGCGGGCGCGATCTTCGTCGGCCACTGGTCGGTTGAGGCGTTGGGTGACTACTGCGCCGGCCCGAACCACGTGCTGCCGACGATGCGCAGTGCTCGTTTCTCTTCGCCGCTGGGGGTTTATGATTTCCAGAAGCGGACCAGCATCATCCAGATTTCGGAAGCGGGGGCACAGACTTTGGGGCGCGTTGCCTCGACACTGGCTCATGGCGAGGGGCTGCAGGCGCACGCCCGTTCTGCCGAGATGCGGTTGCGAGGGTAAAGCGCGGGTAAGAGGCTTGTCCGGCAGCTAAACCGCGCCCGCCGCGGTGGCTTCCGGTGCTCGTTGGCGCAAGCGGACGCCTCGCCCCGAAAGCCACCACGACGGGCGCTACCTTCGTTCAGGGTTTGTGCGATTGAAGTTGTAACGCGCGCCCAATTCAAAAATGCGCGTGCAAATTGCCGTGAGGCTGCCGCCTCAACCCGCGCCTAGCCCCTTTGCCGGGGTATTTCGTGGCGAGGCGTCCGCTTGCGCCAACGAGCCGCGGAATACTCCGGTAAAGGGGCGGGTCGACGCCACAACATCCGATCCAAATTAACCCTTACCCCAGAATCTCCCTCAACGCCCCGATCAGCGCCTTGCACTGATCGTCCGTCCCCACCGTGATCCGCAGGAACTGCTCGATCCGCGGCTGACGGAAGTGCCGCACGATGATCGCCCGCTTGCGCAATTCCGCCGCAAGCTCCGCTGCATCACGCGTCGGATGCGTCGCGAACACGAAGTTCGCCGTCGACGGCAGGACTTCGAAACCCACCGATGCGAGGTCCGCGACGAGCTGTTCGCGCGTCGCCATCACTGCATGGCGAGTCCGCTCGAAATACTCCTCGTCCTCGATCGCCGCCACGGCGCCTACGATCGCCAGACGATCGAGCGGATACGAATTGAAGCTGTCCTTGACGCGGTCGAGCGCCTCGATGAGGTCGGGATGTCCGATCGCAAAGCCGACCCGCAGGCCCGCCAGCGAGCGCGACTTCGAGAAAGTCTGTACGACGAGCAGATTCGGATAACGGGCGACAAGCGGAATCGCCGATTCGCCGCCGAAGTCGACATAGGCCTCGTCGATCACCACCACGCATTGCGGGTTCGCGGCGACGATGCGCTCGATCTCGGCGAGCGGCAACGCGCGGCCGGTCGGCGCGTTCGGATTCGGGAAGATGATCCCGCCCGCAGCACCGTTGTCCTCCGGTAGGTAGTCTTCGGTGCGAATCGCCAGGTTTTCGTCGAGTGCGACGGTCTCGAAATCGATGCCGTACAGCCCGCAATACACGGGATAAAAGCTGTACGAAATGTCCGGGAAGCGCAGCGGACGGTCGTGCTTGAGCAATGCCATGAAGGCGTGGGCCAGCACCTCGTCCGAGCCGTTGCCGACGAACACCTGCTTCGCCGTCACGCCATAGCGGGCGGCGAGGGCGAGCTTCAGCCGTTCGGCAGTCGGGTCCGGGTACAAGCGCAGCGTATCCGACGCCTCCGCCCGAATCGCCTCGATTGCACGCGGCGACGGCCCGTAGGGATGTTCGTTGGTGTTGAGCTTGATCAGGTTGGCAATCTTGGGCTGTTCACCGGGAACATAGGGGGTCAGGCCGTGGACCACGGCACTCCAGTATTGGCTCATCGTCGGATCGGTTGCGAGTGGATGTCGGAGGAGGCGTCGCCGCTGTCCGGTCGTAACGGTCGATGACCGCCATTGCAGCGCCGCACGCAGCCGATGGTATCATGCTGCGAGAGCGGTGCCCGCCGGGCGTCCCTGTTCAACTTTTCTCGTCAGATTCTCATGCGGCAAGCCGAAGTCACACGCGACACCCTGGAAACCCGGATCACCGTCCGCATCGACCTGGACGGCAGCGGCAAGGCCAGTCTCGCCACCGGCGTGCCGTTCTTCGATCACATGCTCGACCAGATCGCCCGCCATGGCGCGATCGACCTCGACATCAAGGCCGAGGGCGACACCCATATCGACGACCACCACACCGTCGAAGATGTCGGCATCACGTTGGGTCAGGCCTTCGCCAAGGCGCTCGGCGACAAGAAAGGCATTCGCCGCTACGGCCACTCCTACGTGCCGCTCGACGAGGCGCTTTCCCGTGTCGTCGTCGACTTCTCGGGCCGCCCCGGGCTGCACTACTTCGTCGAGTACACGCGTGCACGCATCGGCAACTTCGACGTCGATCTTGCGCGCGAATTCTTCCAGGGTTTCGTCAATCATGCCGGTGTGACCGTGCATATCGACAACCTGCGTGGCGACAACGCGCATCACCAGTGCGAAACGATCTTCAAGGCCTTCGGCCGCGCGCTTCGCATGGCTGCCGAGCGCGACGAGCGCGTCGCCGGCGTGATCCCCTCGACCAAGGGCGCGCTCTGAGCTCCTACTGATTCCTTCGAACCACTTACGAGCGATTCCGCGATGAGCGACGTAGCCATCATCGACTACGGCATGGGCAATCTGCGTTCGGTTGCCAAGGCGGTCGAACATGTTGCACCCGGCAAGGAGATCGTCGTGACCTCCGATCCAGCGGTCGTTGCCGCGGCCGGACGCGTGGTCTTTCCCGGCCAGGGCGCGATGCCCGACTGCATGCACGAACTCGAACTGCGCGGCCTGCGCGCGGCCGTGCTCGATGCAGCGGCCTCCAAGCCCTTCCTCGGCATCTGCATCGGCCAGCAGATGCTGTTCGAGCACAGTGAGGAAGGCGACGTGCCGGGTCTGGGCATCCTGCCCGGCCGCGTCGTGCGCTTCCCCGACGCGAAGATGTTCGCGCCCGACGGTGCACGCCTGAAAGTGCCTCACATGGGCTGGAACGAGGTGCGCCAGCGCGGAGAGCATCCGCTCTGGGCGGGGATCCCGGACGGAGAGCGCTTCTACTTCGTGCACAGCTATTTCGTCGTGCCCGAGCAATCTGCCCTCACCGCGGCCCAAACCGAATATGGATTGATGTTTACCAGTGCAGTGGCACGGGATAACATCTTCGCGGTTCAGTTCCACCCAGAAAAGAGCGCGCATGCTGGCCTGCGATTGCTGGCGAACTTCATGTCCTGGGCGCCGTGACCTGCCTTCGGGCGAAGGTCTGCGGCGAACCCCTTTCCATACCTGACTTTCATCTTTTCCCCGTATGCTGCTCATTCCCGCTATCGATCTCAAGGACGGCCATTGCGTGCGCCTCAAGCAGGGCGAAATGGACGATGCCACCGTGTTCTCGGACGACCCGGCCGCCATGGCGCGGCACTGGATCGGCCTCGGCGCACGACGCCTGCACCTCGTGGACCTGAACGGCGCGTTCGCCGGCAAGCCCAAGAATGGGGCCGCGATCCGTTCCATCGTGGATGAAGTCGGCGACGACATCCCGGTTCAGCTCGGCGGCGGGATCCGCGATCTCGACACCATCGAGCACTACCTCGACAATGGCATCTCTTACGTCATCATCGGCACTGCCGCGGTGAAGAATCCCGGCTTTCTCCATGACGCCTGCGGTGCCTTCCCCGGCCACATCATCGTCGGGCTGGACGCGAAGGACGGCAAGGTCGCCGTCGATGGCTGGTCGAAGATGACCGGGCACGATGTCGTCGATCTCGCGAAGAAATACGAGGATTACGGCGTCGAGGCGGTGATCTACACCGATATCGGCCGCGACGGCATGCTGTCGGGCGTGAACGTCGAAGCCACCGTACGCCTTGCGCGCGCGCTGCGCATCCCGGTCATCGCGAGCGGCGGCATTGCGAGCCTGACGGACATCGACGCGCTGTGCGCGGTCGAATCCGAAGGCGTCACCGGCGCGATCACCGGTCGCGCCATCTACGAAGGCACGCTCGATTTCGCAGCCGCGCAGGCGCGCGCCGACGAACTCAGCGGCGAAACTGCCTGATGCTTGCCAAGCGGATCATCCCCTGCCTCGACGTCAACGCCGGACGGGTCGTCAAGGGCGTCAATTTCGTCGAACTGCGCGATGCCGGGGACCCCGTCGAAATCGCCCGTCGCTACGACGAGCAGGGGGCCGACGAGATCACCTTTCTCGACATCACCGCCAGTTCGGATGCGCGTGACACGATTTTCCACGTCGTCGAGCAGGTTGCCGAGCAGGTCTTCATTCCGCTGACCGTGGGCGGGGGCGTGCGCACCGTGGAAGACGTGCGCCGGCTCCTCAACGCGGGCGCCGACAAGGTCAGCATCAATACCGCGGCCGTCAATAACCCGCAGGTCGTCGCCGATGCGTCGGGCAAGGTCGGCAGCCAGTGCATCGTCGTCGCGATCGACGCGAAGCAGACCGCGCCGGGCAAATGGCAGGTCTTTACGCACGGCGGGCGCAACAACACCGGGCTGGATGCGATCGAGTGGGCGAAGAAGGTCGCCGCGCTCGGCGCCGGCGAAATTCTGCTGACCAGCATGGACCGGGACGGCACCAAGATCGGCTTCGATCTCGCGCTGACGCGTGCCGTTTCCGACGCCGTGTCGATCCCGGTGATCGCCAGCGGCGGGGTCGGCAACCTCGAGCACCTGGTCGAAGGGGTGTCCGAAGGGCGTGCCGATGCGGTGCTGGCCGCCAGCATCTTCCATTTCGGGCAGCACACGGTGCGTGAGGCGAAGGAACTCATGCGCAGCCGTGGGATCGAGGTCAGGCTATGATTGCGCCGCACTCGCCGCGCTGGCTCAACGACATTCGCTGGGACGACCAGGGGCTGGTGCCGGTCATCGCCCAGGAGGCTGCCTCCGGCGACGTGTTGATGTTCGCGTGGATGAACCGCGAAGCGCTGCAGCGCACAGCCGAATCCGGCGAGGCGATCTACTGGTCGCGCTCGCGCCGCAAGCTGTGGCACAAGGGCGAGGAGTCCGGCCACGTCCAGAAGGTGCTGGAGATCCGCATCGACTGCGATAACGACGTGGTGCTGCTGAAGGTCGAACAGATTGGCGGAATCGCCTGTCACACCGGCCGGCACAGCTGCTTTTTCCAGCGTTACCTGGCCGACGGCTCCTGGGAGGCCGTCGATCCCGTGGTGAAAGATCCGAAGGATATCTACAAATGATCGATATCGAAGTGCTGCACCGCGTCGCCGCCACGCTCGCCGAGCGCAAGAAGGCGAGTCCCGACTCGTCCTACGTGTCCAGCCTGTATGCGAAGGGGACCGACGCGATCTGCAAGAAGGTCGCCGAGGAGGCCGCCGAGACCATCATGGCGGCCAAGGACAAGGACATGCTGCATGTCGTCTGGGAAGTGACCGACCTGTGGTTCCATTCGATGGTACTGCTGTCGCATTTCGGCCTGTCGGTCGACGACGTCCTGGCCGAATTCCGGCGCCGCGAAGGGGTGTCGGGGATCGACGAGAAGAAATCCCGTACGACGGCTTGAGGTGAGGCCATGAGCGACTGTATCTTCTGCAAGATTGCCGCCGGCGAAATCCCCGCCAAGAAGATCTACGAAGACGATCTCGTCGTCGCCTTCCACGACATCCGCCCGGTAGCTCCGGTCCATTTTCTCGTGATTCCCAAGCTGCACATCCCGTCGATGGCGGAATTGCAGCCCGAGCACGCCGAGGTGATGGGGCGGGTCATGACGGTCGCGGCGCAGGTCGCGCGTGAAACTGGTTGCGCAAACGGGTATCGAATGATTATCAACACCGGCAAGGTGGGGCGGCAGGAGGTGTATCATCTGCACGTCCACGTCGTGGGTGGTCCGGAGGTGCTTCCGGCCATGGTGAAGTATTAAGGAGGCAGTATGGGTTCATTCAGCATCTGGCACTGGCTGATCGTCCTGGTCATCGTCGTGCTGGTGTTCGGTACGAAGAAGCTTCGCAATATCGGCCAGGATCTGGGCGGTGCAGTGAAGGGCTTCAAGGAAGGCATGCGCGAAGCGGATCGGCCCGCGGGCGATAATCCGCAGAAGATCGCTGGCGGGGAAACCCTCGAAGGTCAGGCGCGCGAAAAGTCCGACAAGGTCAATTCCTGATTCCTGCTCGGCCGATACTAGTCACAGGGGGCGCCGGGCGTGCGCCCCTTCGTTTTGGTAGCGTCCGCGCCATCACGTCTTTGCCTGCACAGGCACCCAATCCATGTTCGATCTTGGTTTTTCCGAAATCGTAGTCATCGCCGTCGTGACACTGATCGTCGTCGGGCCCGAGCGCTTGCCGAAGGTCGCGCGCACCGTCGGCCACCTGCTTGGTCGCTTCCAGCGCTACGTGTCCGACGTCAAATCCGACATCCAGCGTGAAATGCAGCTCGAGGAGTTGAAGAAGCTGCAGCAGCAGGTCGAACAGCAGGCCCGTGAGCTCGAGTCCTCCTTCCGGGAGGGCGTCGACAAGGTCGAGACCGATCTGGGCAAGGTGGCCGCAGCGGCGACCGCACCGGTCGCGGCCGCGCTCGACGAGGCCGCGGCGCCGAACCCCCAGACTTCCAGCACACCCTTGCCCGGCGAGGCAACGGCGACGGCGACCGCCGATACTCCGCCCGAGGCTCCATCGGCCGTGCCCGCAACGCCTGAGTCTGCTCCCGCGGCCGAGCAACCTGAAGTCGATAGCAGGCAAATGGATTTCGGCTTCGAGTCCGACGCCGCTCCCGCGCCCACTCAGCCCAAGGAAAAGGCATGAGCGAGATGCAGGAAACCTTCATTTCGCACCTCGTCGAGTTGCGGGATCGCTTGCTGCGCGCCATCGTCGCGGTAGTCGTGGTGTTCGTGTGCCTGATGCCCTGGGCGAGCGACATCTACGACCTGCTCGCCCTGCCGATGATGCGGACCCTGCCCGAGGGCACGCACATGATCGCGACCGGCGTCGTCACGCCGTTCTTCGTTCCGGTCAAGGTCACGATGCTGGTCGCCTTTGTGGCGGCGCTGCCTGTCGTGCTGTATCAGGTATGGGCCTTCGTTGCTCCCGGGCTTTATGCCCACGAGCGGCGCTTTGCGTTGCCGCTGGTGTTTGGTTCGACGATTCTGTTCATGCTCGGGATGGCGTTCTGCTACTTCTTCGTTTTCGGGACGGTCTTCAAGTTCATTGCGAACTTCGCTCCGAAGAGCATCGTTCCCGCGCCGGACATCGAGCAATATCTGTCGTTCGTGATGACGATGTTCATCGCCTTCGGGCTGACCTTCGAGGTCCCGGTGGCCGTCATCCTGCTCGTGAAGACCGGCGTCGTCGGCATTGCCAAACTGGTCGAGGCGCGTCCCTACGTGATCGTCGGAGCCTTCATCATCGCGGCGGTGGTAACCCCGCCCGACGTCGTATCGCAGTGCCTGCTGGCCATCCCGATGTGCCTGCTGTATGAGCTCGGGATCGTGATCTCACGCTTTGTCGCCAAGGACAAAGCGTCGGAGATCGAAGGCGACGAGGCGCCGCTCGAGCGGATCGGCAATACGGGGCCGGACGCGAGCTGACCGAGGGTCAGCGTTCGGCCGTCGGCGACGGAGCCGGCGCCGGTCGGCGGCCGATCTCCACGGCCAGATCCAGTTCGGCTTCGGCGCGGCGCAGATGGAACTGCGCGTTGCGCCCCGGCCGCAGATTGGCCACCATTTCCAGCATGCCGCGTGGATCCTGGATCGCGCGGCCCTCGACGGCAGTCAGCACGTCGCCCGGCCGGATGCCGGCGCGCTCCGCCGGACTGTCGCGCAGCACGCCCGCGATCAGCGCGCCATGAGTGCCGGCAATTCCGAAGGATTCCGCAAGCTCGGGCGTGATCTCCTGGATTTCGACGCCGATCCAGCCGCGGGTGACCTGCCCGTTGGCGACCAACTGCTCAAGGACGTTGCGCGCGATCGAAACCGGGATCGCGAAGCCGATTCCGAGCGAGCCGCCCGAGCGCGAGTAGATCGCGGTATTGATCCCGACAAGGTTGCCGTGATTGTCGACCAGCGCTCCGCCGGAATTGCCGGGGTTGATCGCCGCGTCGGTCTGGATGTAGTTCTCGAAGGTGTTGATCCCGAGTTGGCTGCGCCCGAGGGCCGACACGATGCCCATCGTCACGGTCTGTCCGACGCCGAACGGATTGCCGATCGCGAGCACGACATCGCCGACTTCGAGTGCGTCCTGCGCGGCGAAGGTGATCGTCGGGAGCGCGCCGGGCCCTTTGAGCTTGAGCACGGCGAGGTCGGTTTCCGGGTCGCGGCCGACGAGCGTCGCCGGGAATTTCCTGCCGTCGTTGAGCGCGACCTCGATCTCGTCCGCGCCGTCGATCACGTGGTTGTTGGTCAGCACGAAGCCTTCGCTGCTCGCGATGACGCCCGAGCCGAGTCCGGCGGCGCGCTGGGTCGGTCCGTTATCTTGGCGGTCGCCAAAGAAATGCCGGAAAACGGGATCATCGAGCAGTGGATGACGGGGGCGCGCGACGTCCTTGGACGTGTAGATGTGGACGACGGCGGGCATCGAGCGTCGCGCCGCTTCGGCATATGAGCCCTGGGCGGCGACCTCGTGTTCGGACGTGAAGGGCGGCGCCTGCAGTATCTCGACTACGGACGAAGGCGCATTGCTGCGCAGCCATTCCGGCTTCAGCGTCGTGAGGACGAACAGGACCGCGACGCTGATCGTCACGGCCTGTGCAAAGATGAGCCAGAGGCGGCGCATAATGTTGCTCGATCGGGGCGGGCCGCCGTTGCGGATTTCGCCGACAGCCTTCGTATTTTGTGGTGGAGTCCCTATGCAACTCGTCGAGCTGGTAGCTCATCTGGATGAACTGCTGGAGGTCGCACGGTATCGGGATTATTCCCCAAACGGTCTGCAAGTGGAAGGACGGCCGGAAGTGCAGCGCGTCCTATGCGGGGTGACGGCCAGTCAGCAACTGCTCGACCTGGCGGTCGCCGGCGCCTATGACGCAGTGCTGGTTCATCACGGTTATTTCTGGCGCGGCGAAGACGGGCGTGTGACAGGCGTCCGCAAGCGTAGGCTCGCTGCGCTGCTGAATCATGATATCAGCCTCATCGCCTATCACTTGCCGCTCGACGCCCATCCGACGTTGGGAAACAACGCACAACTGGGTGTGCTTGCCGGCTGGACCGGGGAAGGGCGTTTCGGTGAGCAGGATCTCGGATGGATCGGCCGGCCGGCCAATATGGAACCGGCGGGGCTCGTCGCGCGGGCGCTCGCGGCACGCCTCGGACGCGAGCCGCTTCTCGTCGGTGACATTGACCGGATGGTACGGCGTGTCGCGTGGTGTACGGGTGGGGCGCAGGGCTACTTCGAGCAGGCCATTGCCGCCGGCGCCGATCTGTACGTCTCAGGCGAGATTTCGGAACAGACGGTGCATCTGGCGCGCGAATCCGGGGTGCCCTTCGTGGCCGCCGGACATCACGCCACCGAACGCTACGGTATCCGTGCGGTCGCGGCTTATCTCGTACGGACGTTCGGCTTGGCGGCCGAATTCGTCGATCTCGACAATCCGGTCTGAGCGCGCCGCGGACACGCGCGGCTGTCGCCGCGAATCGCCGTGCTCAGGCGGCGTCCTGGGCCGAGTGCCCGTCGGCGTCCCACTGGTCGGAGTTCTGGACGTCCGTGCTTTCGGGGCGATAGGGGCCGAGCTGATCTTCGAGCACGGAGGCGAGCATCAGGATCTCGTCGATGACGCTGAGCGGAAAGCCTTCGCGTTTGCCATCGCGGTTGTCGCGCAGCAGTTTCTCAAGATAGGCCTGACATTCTTCGGTGCCCCAGATCCGCTGCACCTTGCTCGAAATGTGGCCCATCTGTTCCATTGAGTGCCGCGATTGCTTCGCTTCCTCGAAGGTATCCCAGGTGACGGCCTTGACGTTGAATGTCTTGTTGAGCTGTTGGGCGAGGGCGTCGAATTCCTGACGGAGATCGGCCGCGCGATAGACCTCGAGCAGCTTCAGCCACGGCGTGACGGCCCGCTTCGGGTTTGAGGCGATGAATTCGGCGAGGGTCTCGGCCGCGCCCTGGATGCGCCCGAAGCCCATCATGATCTCGGCCAACTCGATGGCCGATTCGTGCTCCTCGGCCGTCTCGTCGAAGGTTTCGATCGGTTGGACGGGGGCGAGTGGTTCGGCGGATTCGGGGGCGCTTGCAACGGTTTCCCAGCCCAGCGGAGCGCGCTCGGCCGGTCGTGGCATTTCCTCGTTGAGATCGATATCCGGTGCCGTGAACTGGGACGGCAGCTCAGGCGCCTCGTGCGCGGCGGCGGCCGTACGTTTCGGTAGCGGAGCAATGTAGGGCTCGATCGCGGCTTCGTCCTCCGTTTCGACGCCCGACGCCGGAGTGCTGTTGCGACGTCGCAGCCACAGCAGGCCAGCCGCCAGCGCGGTGGACAGCGCGATGAATCCGGCTGTTGGCACGATCCAGGACGACGCCCGTGCGACGGTCTTCTCCGCGAGGGGCGGAGCGGCGGGCGCAGGCACGGCAGGCAGGCTTTCAGCCTTCCGTTCGAGGGCCGCCATGTTGGCCTGGATTTCTTCGAGCCTGCGGATGCGGTCGTTGAGTTCGAGCTGGGCGACGATGGTGCGATCGATCTCCATCACCACCGCTTGTTCGCGTCGAAGTTCGTCGCGTTCCTGATCCGTGATCTTGCCCAGGCGACTCAGGCTGTCGAGTTGCCGGCTGAGGCGTAGTTCACCTCCTCCAGGTTCCCCGACGCCGCCGCCGAGGACGAGCCGATCCTGATCACGTCCGGGCGGGGGTTTGTCGTGCTCGCTGGCTTGGGGCGTTTCCTGGGCAGGGCTCGCGGTCTGCCGAGCGGTCGATCTTCTCGGTGGACGTCCTTCTGATGCGGCGCCGGCTGAATCGCGGGCGGTTTGCCTGTGCGCGGGTTTGGCAAGGGGCGGTTCCGAACGCGATTGTTCGGAGACAGCCGCGACGCCCAAGGGTTCGTGGACCGCTTCGGCTGTCGGGAAGGACAGCAGCAGGGTGTAGTCGCGCCGCAGGTGCGCGTCGCAGGTGTCTTCGATCGCGAGTCGCAGGACGGGTTCGAAGACGGCGTCCGGATGCGTGATTACCAGATGCGTGGTCTTGCCGCGGGTAGCGATGCTCAGGCGCCCGTTCTTGACCCAGGGCAGGCCGTCGCTTCCCTTTTCCGACACCAGGCGGAGGCATTCGCCGGCGTTGGACAGGTCGCCTCCGAGCAGCGGCAGCTCGACGTGCAAGGGGCGTCCGACTTCCGAAACGACGGCCGGCTCGCCCAATGCGATGGCCTTCGTCTCGGACGAAAGAAGCATCAGCGATGCGGTCAGTGCCAGCGATGCGGCGTGGGCGGGATTCAGGCGCAGCTTTGGGTTCATTGTCCGCTCATTGGGCGGGGAGGGGCGATTGAGCCCGCATCTTGTATCAAATAATTGCAGGATTATAACGAATTTGCATGTCTCTAGCGCATGAGGCCGTGAAACCAAAGGATTTTACGCTCGCACATCTGCGTGCGGGACAGGTTCGGCCGGAGAGTGTGCCCGGTCAGTGAAATTCCGTTTCTGATGCGTGTCAAGGTCGATTCGCGTTACCATTTTGCCGGTTCCATACGCTGGCGTACGTCCATGCCGCTTTCTCCTCCCAAATGTGCGCGCCAGAAGGTGCATGTCCGCCAGATCTCCGTCGAGGGTTATCGCCGGGAGGACGGGATGCTGGAGCTCGATGCCTGTCTTACGGACACGAAGGAAGCCGATTACATGCTGGCTTCCGGCATCCGCAAGGCAGGCGATCCGGTGCATCAGATGCGCGTGCGCGTCACGCTCGATGCCGACTTCACGATTGTCGACGCCGAGGCCTGTTCCGACTGGGTGCCGTACGTCGGGGGCTGCGACACGATCGGGCCCGATTACCGGCGCCTGATCGGCTTGAACCTGGTGCGCGGCTTCCGGCGCACGGTCGGGGAAATGTTCGCCGACGTCCGGGGCTGTTCGCACCTGACCGAGTTGTTGTCGAGCCTGCCGACCGCGGCGATCCAGACCTTCGCGACTTTCCGGCGCGACAACGAGGACTCCGGCGAGAAGCCGTTCCAGCTCGACCGCTGCCACGCGCTCGACTGCACCGGCGAAACGGTGCGCCTCTATTATCCGAAGTGGCATCGCGCCGCGCCGCGGGAAGAGTGACTGCGGTTCGGCGCAAAGGGCATTCGTTCCGCCTGGTTCAGCGATTCTGCTTTGCACAAATCCGGTTATAATCGCGCGATCTTGCGGCTGCTGCGCCCGATTCGGGGGCGAGTCGCGAGACGGGGCCGGTCGCCACACGATCGGTCGGCAGCGGTGTGCGTCGGTCGAGGGAGACGGCGTATGTCGTGGAGCGAAGCTCCGAAGCGTCCCATCAACCTGTCCGCGGCGGCCAACACGTCGCGACTTCGATCGAAGGGCAACCATGAAGATTCATGAGTATCAGGCAAAAGAACTACTAAGGAAGTATGGCGTCGTGACGCCGCGCGGTTTCCACACCGTGTCGGTGGATGGGGCAGTCAAGGCGGCTGAAGAGCTGGGCGGCAAGATCTGGGTCGTGAAGGCGCAGATCCACGCCGGTGGCCGCGGCAAGGGCGGCGGCGTGAAGCTCGCGCGCTCGCTGGACGAAGTGCGCCAGCACGCCAACGACATCCTCGGCATGCAGCTGATCACCCACCAGACCGGCCCGGAAGGCCAGAAGGTGCGGAACCTGCTGATCGAGGAAGGCGCCGACATCAAGAAGGAATACTACGTTGCTGCGCTGACCGACCGCGCCACGCAGAAGGTCGCGATGATGGCCTCCTCCGAAGGCGGCATGGACATCGAGGAAGTCGCGCACAGCACGCCTGAGAAGATCCTGAAGGAATTCGTGGATCCGCTGGTTGGCCTGACCGACGCGCAAGCCGAAAACCTGGCGCGCGGTATCGGCGTGCCGGAAGCCTCGGTCGCGAAGGCGGTCGATGCGCTGAAGCGCCTGTACACCTGCTATATGGAAACCGATGCCTCGCTGGCGGAAATCAACCCGCTGATCCTCGAAGGCAACGGCAACATCAAGGCGCTCGACGCCAAGTTCAACTTCGACTCGAACGCGCTCTACCGTCACCCGGAAATCGTCGATTTCCGTGACTTCGACGAAGAAGACGCCGACGAAATCGAAGCCTCGAAGTTCGACCTGGCCTACATCTCGCTCGACGGCAACATCGGCTGCCTGGTGAACGGCGCGGGCCTCGCGATGGCCACGATGGACACGATCAAGCTGTTCGGCGCCGAGCCGGCCAACTTCCTCGACGTCGGCGGCGGCGCGACGACCGAGAAGGTCACCGAAGCGTTCAAGATCATGCTCAAGAACCCCAAGGTCAAGGGCATCCTGGTCAACATCTTCGGCGGCATCATGAAGTGCGACACCATCGCCACCGGCGTGGTCGCTGCTGCGAAGGAAGTGAACCTCTCCGTCCCGCTCGTGGTGCGCATGAAGGGCACCAACGAAGACCTCGGCAAGAAGATCCTCGCCGAGTCGGGCCTGCCGATCATCTCCGCCGACACGATGGCGGAAGCTGCGACCAAGATCGTCGCGGCGGTCAAGTAAGGAGAGTGTGAATGTCCATCCTGATCAACAAAGACACCAAGGTCATCACCCAGGGCATCACGGGTAAGACCGGCCAGTTCCACACCGAGAAGTGCCAGGAATACGCGAACGGCAAGAACTGCTTCGTTGCCGGCGTGAATCCGAAGAAGGCGGGCGAGAAGATTTTCGACATCCCCATCTACGCTTCGGTGAAGGAAGCCGCCGCTGAAACCGGCGCGACCGTGTCGGTGATCTACGTGCCGCCGGCAGGTGCCGCCGACGCGATCTGGGAAGCCTGCGAGGCGAACCTGGATCTGGCGATCTGCATCACCGAAGGCATCCCGGTCCGCGACATGCTGGTCGTGCGCAACAAGATGAAAGAGAAGGTTGCCAAGGGCGGCAAGGAAACCCTGCTGCTGGGACCGAACTGCCCGGGTCTGATCACGCCGGACGAGATCAAGATCGGCATCATGCCGGGTCACATCCACCGCAAGGGCCGCATCGGCGTCGTGTCGCGTTCGGGCACGCTGACCTATGAAGCCGTCGCTCAGCTGACCGAAATCGGTCTGGGCCAGTCGTCGGCAGTCGGTATCGGCGGCGACCCGATCAACGGTCTGAAGCACATCGACGTGATGCGCATGTTCAACGACGATCCGGACACCGACGCGGTGATCATGATCGGCGAGATCGGCGGTCCGGACGAAGCGGAAGCCGCGCAGTGGTGCAAGGCCAACATGAAGAAGCCGATCGTCGGCTTCATCGCCGGTGTGACCGCGCCGGCCGGCAAGCGCATGGGCCACGCCGGTGCGCTGATCTCCGGCGGTGCCGACACCGCTGACGCCAAGCTCGCCATCATGGAAGAGTGCGGCTTCAAGGTGACGCGCAACCCGTCCGAGATGGGCAAGCTGCTGAAGGCGATGCTGTAAGCGTCGTCCCTTCCGCACTACGAAAAAGCGCCGGCTGGTCCGGCGCTTTTTTTTTGTCCGAGTGTTCGCAACGGGACGAGATGGTTTGTCGCGTTTCGGCCAATTGTCGAGGCGTTGTCGGGAGCGACGACCTGCCTTGGATCGCCGCGGTAGTGACGACTCCTTGATCTGACGGCCGTTCGAGGTCGTTGCTGCAATGCAGCGGCACCTGGCATCGTCCTTGCACTGATGAATGCATTGCCCATTCATTGGTGACGCGTCATGGTCATGATCAACGATACGACGCTGCGCGACGGCGAGCAGACCGCCGGGGTCGCGTTCACGGCGGACGAGAAGCTGGCGATCGCCCAAGCCCTGGTGGCTGCCGGAGTGCGCGAGATGGAGATCGGCGTGCCGGCGATGGGCGAGGCTGAGCGCGAGGTGATCCGCGCAATCGTTGCTTTGAAGTTGCCGGCTCGGCTGATGGTGTGGTGCCGCTTGTGCGTGCCGGATCTCGACGCCGCGGCCGCTTGCGGCGCGGACATCGTCCATCTGGCGCTGCCGGTGTCGGATCAGCAGATCCTGAAGAAGCTCGGGCGAGACCGCGACTGGGCGCTCAAGCAGTTGCGCGAGACGGTGGCCGTGGCGCGTGAGCGCGGGCTCACGGTGTCGATCGGCGGCGAGGATGCGTCGCGGGCGGATCCGGACTTTCTGTGCCGGGTGCTGGAGGTCGCGCAGGCAGCCGGTGCAGTGCGTTTTCGCTACGCGGACACCTTGGGTGTGCTCGATCCTTTCACGACCTTCGAGGCAATCGCACGACTGCGCGCGGCGAGCGACCTCGACGTCGAGATGCACGCCCACGACGACTTGGGCCTGGCGACGGCCAACACGCTCGCGGCGGTGCGGGCCGGTGCGACGCACATCAGCACGACCGTCAACGGACTCGGCGAGCGGGCCGGCAACGCGGCGCTCGAGGAGGCGGTGATGGCCTTGCGCCATCTGCATGGGATCGACATCGGCATCGACTCACGCCAGTTGCCGGTAATCTCGGAGTTGGTCGCGGAGGCCTCTGGGCGGCCGGTGGCGGCGAACAAGCCGATCGTCGGCGGCTGGGTGTTTACGCACGAGGCGGGCATCCATGTGGACGGCCTGGTCAAGGACGCCAGCAACTACCAGAGTTTCGATCCGGCCGAAGTCGGCAGGAGTCATCGCTTGGTGCTGGGGAAGCATTCCGGCGCTGCGGCGGTGGTCAACGCGTGCCGTGAACTGGGCATCGCCGTCGATGCGGAATGCGCGCGTCTGATCCTCGAACGTGTGCGTGACTTCGCGATCCGTACCAAACGCAATCCCGATATCCGCGACCTGATGCGATTCCATCGCGAGTGTCAGGCGCCCAATTCCGAAGGAGCCGTGCAATGAGCGCGCTGATCGACGACATGAAGGCGCTCGAGAGCGCCGAAGACTTTTTCGCGTATTTCTCTGTGCCCTATGATGCGGCGGTCGTGCATGTGAGTCGTCTGCACATCCTGAAGCGCTTCTACCAGTACCTCGCGCAGCGGGGTGGCCTGGAGGGCTTGCCGGCGGCCGAGGCACAGACGGCGTGCCGTGAGATGCTGGCGCGGGCGTACGAGGATTTCGTGGCGTCCTGCGGCGTCGAGCAGAAGGTGTTCAAGGTGTTCCAGACCGCGCGCGGCGAGCATCGCGTGGCGGTCGGTGGGCTGCGACGGGCAGCCGGCTGACTTCGGATCGCCGCGTCAGGCGCCGGCAAGCGTGAGGTCGAAGCGTGCCGCGAGGGTGATCTGGCCGGCGTCTTCCTGTCCGACGAGGTCGATCGTCAGCGCTTCGCGCTCGGGCGGCGTGTAGCCGTTGCCCTCGCGGTTGTTGCCGCGGAAGTACATCTGGGTGACGAATTCCGGGTGCCCCGGGCGGGCGACGCGGAAATGGATATGCGGAGGGCGCGTTCCGTAATTGCCGGGCAGGATGGTGAGGAAGGCGTAGCGGCCTTGCGCATCCGTCAGTACCCGGCCGTAGCCTTGGAATGCGGGGTCGCGGGAGCGCGGATCGACGCCGGGATGGCGATAGCGACCGTGTGCGTCCGCCTGCCAAATCTCGACTGTGGCGCCGACGATAGGTCGGCCGCCGGTGTCGCGAACCACGCCGCTGACGCGCAGGCGCTTGCCTTCGGCGGGCGCGTTCGAGTTGCTGGCAAGCCGGGTCAGATCGCCGTCGATGTCGCCGCTCCAATCGGGAGGGTAGAAGGGGCCGAGATCGTCCTCGGGGGTCGGCCGAATTGCGGCATGCGCCGGATGCGGCGTCGCCACACCGCCCGCAAGGGGCAGCAGCGGCAGGCCGACGAGTCCGCGGGCGAGCCGCCGGCGCAAGTAGTTGTACTGCGCGCGCTGATCCATCGTTTTCTCCTCGGGTGACAAGAATTCGATGCGCGGCGTCGCTACTGGTTCCGATGCGCGTTCAGGTGCTGGACGCTGGCGTCAGTGGCGCGAGAAGAGATCGCGCAGCTTGCACAGCAGCAGCGACACGTCCCAGCGCGGGTCGGGCAGCGCTTCGCCGGCGAGGACTTTGTGCAGTGCCTGGTCGGCGTCGGTTTCGCTCGTGAGCAATACGTTCACCCCGCGCTTCTGCATGCGCCGCAGGAAGCCGTCGCCGGCGCTGCGGGCGACGATGATCTCGACGGCGTCGAGCGGATGTTGCGCCTCGGATTCCCAGTGATGAAAGACTTGGCGGCGTTCGAGCTCGACGCGTTGGGCTGCCGGCACGGACCCGCCTGGTTGGCAGTCATAGAGCAGCCATTGGCGCGCTTGGCCGGCGTGACCTGAGACCTGGGCGAAGTCGTCGGTGGCGATGGCGATTTTCATGCGTGCATCCTGGAGAATGAAGAGAGTGATGCGTCGCTTACGCCGCGACAGCAACGCCGAACAGCGGTTTTTCCTCGTTGCCGAAGCATTCGCCGTAATGCGCGCACACGCCGCAGGACGGCGCGCGGCAGACCTTGATGCCGGCTTGTTCGCACAGTTGCTTGTAGAAGAACTTCTTCCAGCGCATGCCATGGACGTTGAGCAACGCGAGGCGGCTGAAGTGTTCATGCAGCAGGCTGGACAGTTCCGCGCGCGAGGGCAGGCCGAGGTCGTGCCACAGGTGGTCCTCGCCCATGCAGGCGCGCGCGATACATTCGGCGAGCGCGACGAGGTCGTTGCTGCGTTCGACCGCGCCGTCGAGCAGCAGGCAGCGCACGTCCTGGTATTCGTCGTGGCGCTCGCCCGGCTCGGCCATGCTGCCGCCGGGCTTCCAGCGCGCGTCGATCATCGCGAGATAGGCGGCAGCGGGGCGCATGTCACATCTCCTTCGGCGCGTAAGAGATGCAGCGCCGCGTACAGTTGTTGTTGCACGATTCGCAGCCGACGCAGTTCTCCGGGTGCGCGACGTGCATCACCTTCTTTTCGTATTCGTCGTCGTCCTCGTCTTCGATCGCGAACATCTCGCCCTCGTCGTCGACGGCCATCAGTTGCAGCACTTCGCGCGCACAGGTCTTGAAGCAGCGTCCGCAGCCGATGCACTTTTCCTGGTTGATCGCAGCGATGAAATTGGGCGTCCAGGCGACGCCGGAGGGCAGGGTGACGGTGAAGTAAGCCATGGAGTGCTCCGTGAAAGAATCGTCGGCGCTCAGCCCGCGGCGGCGAGCTGTTTGCGCGCCTCGGCGAGCTTCGCGTAGGCGTCGAAGGTCTTCTGCGCCTGCTCGGGAATGCGCTCCCAGCCGATGGGCAGTTCCTCGGAAAGGTCGTGCAGGTCCATCTTGGCCTGGGTCGCCTGGGCGTTGAGTTTCTTCACTGACGCCTTGAGTTCGTCTGGGGTCATGATCCGCCTCAGCCGAAGTTCGCGACGTCGGGAAAGCGCGCGACCATCGCGGCGGCGTCCTCGATGATGCGGTCGCCGGCTTCGCCCAGCGCCTGCAGCGTGTCGAAGCCGAAGCGGTGCACGTCGCGGTGGTATTTCGAGTAGACGATCAGCCGGCCCGCGGAGAGGATCGCCCGGCCGAAGCCTTCGTGGTTGATCTTGATCATTGGCGAGGCGATGAAGCTCGTGCGGCGTTCGATGGCGATGCCGATGGCGTTGTAGAACAGCTCGAGCCGCCACAGCACTTCGGGATCCGGGTCGTCGATGATCGGGATCAGCTTGCGCGCGGCCTTGTCGACGACGAAGGGGGCGAGCACTTCGGCGTCGGTCTTGCCGTCCCAGCTGCCGTAAATGTCCTGGGCGCGCATCATCTTGACGAGTTCGCCCAGGAAGGGCGATGCGGCGATGATCGCGGAGGCGTCGGGAGCCAGGGTCTCAGACATGTTCGGCCTCGCTCTCCACATCAAAGTCGAAGTTGCGTTCCTTGCCCTTCATCAGCACCTTGCGCAGCCACGGCGGCGGCGTGCCCTTGAGGACTTCCTGCAGGCGTTCGATGATCGTCGCGATGGCCTGCGGGGTCGGGACTTTCACCGGATGCACGCGCAGGTTCACCACCTTCGCTGCGGCCGAACCGCCGATCGCGGCCACGTACAGCATCGCGCAGTCGCGCACCGCGTCGAGCTTGGGCAGGAGCTTGTCCTCGGTACCGTCCTCGGCGAGATCGCCGGCGAACTCGACGACTTCCACGAGCCGGCTCGAGTCCGGCTGCACTTCGTAGATCGCGATCTTCTTGGCCCAGCCGAAATGGGCATCGACGTCGATCAGGTTTTCGGTTGCAAAGGCGACTTTCATGCCGAAATCTCCCAAGGAGGAATCAGTGACCAGCGCCAGCCGGCGCATCCATGGCCGGCGCGGCGACTGTGGAGTGAGACCCGAGGCTGGCGGGGGTGATGTGTTGTTCATGCGCGTGCAGTTGCTCCATGAAGACATTGCCCACCTCGAAGATGAGATCGCGCGTGCCGCGATAGCCGACGGTCACCTTGTGCGCGACGCCGAGTCGGTCGAAGGTCGGCAATCCGGCGCGCCAGAAGGGGATGCCGAGCCGTGCGGTCGCCTGGCGGCCGTGCGAGTGGGTGACCAGCAGGTCGCTGCCGGCGGCGTGCTGCTCGAAGTCGCCGAGATCGCCGATGCGCACGGTGTCGGCCGCGACGCGTGCGAGCACCGGGGCGTCCTGCGGCGCGATCGCGCAGGCGACGGTCGCGCCCATGTCGGCGAAGAAGTGGGATAGCGAGAAGAGCAGGTCGGGCTCGGCGGCGATCGCGACCTTCTGCTCGCCGAAGTAGAAATGACCATCGAGCATCGCGTCCTGCAGCTGGCTGCGCTGGCGGCGGTACTTGGCCGGCACCTCGCATTCCGAGAGGTCCGCGAGCAGCGCGATGAAGGCGTCGCAGGCGGCGAGGCCGGTCAGGCGGTCGAATACGCGGCAGGGGACGCCGGTCTTCTTTTCGAGCAGTTCGGCCGCCGGGCGCATCTGTTCGCCGATCGCGATCGTCAGCGCCGACGCCCCCATCTCGCGGACGTCCTCGACACGCGTGCCGCCCAGCGTATGCGGCAGGAAGTTTTCGGGGATGTGGCCATCGAGCGAGCCGGAGAGGTCGGGCAGGATGATCGGCGTGAGGCCGAAGGCTTCGACGGTCTCGCGGATCTCCTCGATGTCGCCGGGAGTGAGGTGGCAGCCGGCGAGGATGTTCACCTGCCAGGGCGTGCGGACGGTCGTTTCGGGCACGAGCGCGTCGATCATCGCCGTGACCGCCTTGCCCCAGCCGTCGGAGAAGCCGCCGACGAAGTCCGGGGTCGGCGCGAAGACGACCTCGGTGCCTTCGAGCTCGGGGTGCTTGTCGCGGATCAGCTTCAGGAAGCCCGCGACGTCGTCGCCCTTGGCTTCGGTGATGCCCGTCGAACAGATCCCGATCAGCGCCGGATTCGCGCGTTTCTTGATGTTGAGCAGCGCCTGCTCGACGTTTTCGAGCCCGCCGAGGATCGTCGTGACTTCGCTCATCGCGGTCGTCTGCAGCGGGATCGTCTCGCGGAAGTGGCGCACGAAGAGCACGAGGCCGAACGCGGTGCAGCCCTGCGAGCCATGCAGCAGCGGCAGCGCGCGGTCCATGCCGAGGAAGGCCAGCGCGGCGCCGATCGGGGCGCTCATCTTCAGCGGATTGACGGCGCAGGCTTTCTTGCCGACGATGACCTCAGCCATGATGTGCCGCCCCCTTCGCTTCGAGTGCCTCGATTTCCCATGGCGCGGGTTGCTTCACCTGCGACCAGATCGGGTTGTAGAGCGCCTTGTCGATCTCGGCGACGAGATTGACGATGCCGTCGTAGCCGGCGAGTGCGTGGTGGCGTTCCTGGTTGATCTCGACCCACGGCGTCTTCGCCTTCAGCGCGACGAACTGCGAGCGGCCGCCGGAGAGCATCACGTCGGCCTTCGATTCCTTCAGCATCTTGTACATCTCGCGCGGCGGCAGCTCATCGAACATGTGGGCGTCGGTGCCCATGATCTCGACGACCTTCGCGCGATCGCTCTGCGTCGATTTCCGCATCGAGGTGCCGACGATCTCCATGCCGACTTCCTGCAGCGCGGAGACAACGCTCCACGACTTCACGCCGCCGGTGAAGAGCAGCACACGCTTGCCCGCAAGGCGACTCTTGTAGTGTTCGAGGCGGGCCCAGGCGCGCGCTTCCTCGCGCGCGATCAGTGCTTCTGCGCGCGCAGGGAGGTCGGCCGGCGCGCCGCGCTCGACGAGCAGCTTCGAGATCTTGCGCAGGCAGTCCGACACGTCCGCGATGCCGTAGAAGCTGCCTTCGAAGAACGGAATGTCGTAGCGCTCGTTCATCTTGCGCGCGATGTTGATCAGCGCCTGCGAGCACAGCATGATCGCCGCCTTCGCGCGATGCGAGCTCGCGATATCCTTGTAGCGCGCATCGCCGCAGAAGGTCGCGAGCACGCGGATCCCGAGTTCGTCGAAGAGCGGCTTCACCTGCCAGAATTCGCCGACGACGTTGTATTCGCCGATCAGGTTGATGTCGCAGTCCGTGGTGTAGTCCGGCTCCATCGTGCCGACGACATGGTCGAGCAGCGCCTCGCCGCCGAGCTTGTTGCCGAGGTTCTTGCTGCCGGCGAAACCCGGGGCGTTCACGGGGATCACCGGCTTGCCGAACCTCTCGCTAGCCGCCTTGCACACGCCCTCGATGTCGTCGCCGATCATCGCCGGCAGGCAGGTCTGGTAGACGAAGATCGCGGGCGGATCGACCTTGTCGACGATCTCCTTGATCGCGCGGTAGAGCCGCTTCTCGCCGCCGTAGATCACGTCGAACTCGGCCATGTCGGTCGTGAAGCCGGTGCGGTAGGTCTGCGGGCCGGACGAATAGACGTGGCGCGAATCCCAGGAGTTGCCTTCGCAGGCGATCGGGCCGTGCACGAGGTGGGCGACGTCGACGACTGGCTGCAGCGCGATCTTCGCGCCATCGAAGGCGCAGCCGCCGGCCGCGGCGCCGGGAGTGAGCGGCTTCTTGCATCCTTCCTTGCGCGCCTTGTCGCTTTTCGCCTGGTTCGTGGCGCAACCCGGTTCGACCAGCAGGCTGTCGATTCTCTGTTTCAGTGCGCTCATGGTGGCTTCCTGTCTGCGCCCGCTCGCACAAATGTCGGGGGATGGGCATGCCGATGCAGGAAGGGTGCCAGTGTTTAATGTGTATGAAAATCAATGCGTTGAGGCTGGTTTCAGATTGCGCATTCGCCTTGTGTCGAAGACCCGACACGACGTTTGTGCGACAAACAACACTGCGCGCGTCGGCCCATAGCCGGACGAAAACTGCCGGCCGTGATCGTTCTTGCTATGCTTCTTCTTTTTTGCTGTCGGCATCCCGGCCGCCGGCTCCCGGACGGAAAGAATCATGAAGAAAGTCCTGCTCTCCCTGCTCTTGAGCCTCGCGGCGATCACGTCCACGCAGGCGCTTGCGACGCCGGGCGAAGTGCCCGAGGGGGCGATGCTGCGCGATGTGCCGATGCAGGGGCTGACGGGCGAGTCGCAACTGCTGTCGACGTTCCGCGGCAAGCCGCTGATCATCAACATGTGGGCGAGCTACTGCGGGCCCTGCGCACAGGAGATGGGTTCGCTGGAACGTCTCGCGAAGCGCTCGGGCAAACAGTTCAACGTGATCGGCGTGTCGATCGACGACTATCCCGAGCGCGCCCAGGCCTTCCTGGCGAAGGTGAAGACGAGCTTCCCGCACTTCATCGACCAGAAGCTGACGATGGAGAACATGCTGGGCGCCGACCGCATTCCCTTGACGGTGCTCGTCGATGCGCAGGGGCGTGTGCTGCACAAAGTCTTCGGCAGCAAGGAGTGGGACAGCCCGGAGACCGTGCAGGCCATCAGCAAGGCCTTCGGGATCAAGATGTAAGTGACGGGAATGTGACAGTACGGTTTCGGGTGTAACAAAACTGAAATCTATTGGCTGGTAGAATCGCCGGTTATTTCATTCGGCCGGACGTCTACATCATGTTCTCCCGCTTCATGCCCAAGGAAGGGCATTTCTTCAAGCTGTTCAACGCGCACGCGGACGAGATCGTGACCGGCGCGAAAGCGCTGGTTGTGCTGATGCAGGCGGTCGGCCAGAACGATGCGCAGGTCGCCAAATCGACGGCCGACATCGACGACTCCGAGACCCGCGCCGACAGCATCAATCACGAGGTGATGGCGCTGATGCACGCGACCTTCATCACCCCGCTCGACCGCGACGAGATCCACCAGCTGATCTCGCACATGGACGACGTGCTCGACACGATCCAGGACGTGGCGGAAACGATGTCGCTCTACGACATCGTCGACGTGACGCCCGAGGCCCGCAAGCTCGCCGAGCTGTCGCTGTCCTGCGCCGAACGCGTGCGCTCCGCGGTCGCGCTGCTGTCGAACATGGACAACGGCCAGACGATCCTGAAGACCTGCCGCGAAATCGACGAGCTCGAATCGGATGCCGACCGCGTGCTGCGCTCGGCGCTGTCGCGGCTCTTCCGCGAGGAGCAGGACGTTCGCCAGGTGCTCAAGTTCAAGGGCATCTACGAGCTGCTCGAATCGATTACCGATCGCTGCGAGGACGTCGCCAAGATCCTCGAAGCCGTCGTGCTCGAAAACTCCTGACCTGTACCCCTTCCGGAAAACAACATGACAGGCATGGAGATCAGCCTCGCCACGGTGGTGTGCCTCGTGGCGCTGGCGCTGGTGTTCGATTTCATGAACGGCTTCCACGACGCGGCGAACTCGATCGCCACCGTCGTGTCTACCGGCGTTCTCAAGCCGCACCAGGCCGTCGCCTGGGCCGCGTTCTTCAACGTGGTGGCGATCTCGATCTTCCAGCTGAAGGTCGCTGCGACGATCGGCAAGGGCACGATCGATCCGTCCATCGTCGACCACTACGTGGTGTTCGGCGCACTACTCGGCGCGATTGCCTGGAACATCATCACCTGGTACTACGGCATTCCGTCGAGCTCCTCGCACGCGTTGATCGGCGGCCTCGTCGGGGCCGCGGTCGCCAAGGCGGGCTTCGGCGCGCTGATCAGCGAGGGCCTGATCAAGACCGTGACCTTCATCATCGTCTCGCCGCTGCTCGGTTTCATTCTGGGCTCGCTGATGATGATCATCGTGAGCTGGATCTGCTTCAAGACCTCGCAGCGCAAGGTCGACAAGTGGTTCCGCCGCCTGCAGCTGCTGTCGGCGTCGCTCTATAGTCTCGGCCACGGCGGCAACGATGCGCAGAAGACGATCGGCATCATCTGGATGCTGCTGATTGCGGCCGGCCTCACTTCGAGTGCCGATCCGATACCGGTCTGGGTGATCGTCGCCTGCTATTTCGCGATCGGCATGGGCACGCTGTTCGGTGGCTGGCGGATCGTCAAGACGATGGGCCAGCACATCACCAAGCTGAAGCCGGTCGGCGGTTTCTGCGCGGAGACCGGCGGTGCGATGACGCTGTTCCTCGCGACGGCGCTGGGCATCCCGGTGTCGACGACGCATACCATCACCGGCGCGATCGTCGGTGTCGGTTCGGCACGTCGGGTTTCCGCCGTGCGTTGGGGTGTTGCAGGCAACATCGTGTGGGCATGGATCCTGACCATCCCATGCAGCGCCGTGATGGCGGCTCTCGGCTGGTATGTCGGCCGGGCGATTCTCTGATCGTCAGGAGATTGCTGGGGCGCATGCCCGGGGTCACCTCGGCGACGACTGGATAGGCCCGGTAGGGACGGCCTGGCGGCAGGCCGTCCTGCGAGGTATTTCGTCTTACTGTCTGTTTGTGGCGGCTACGGCCGCTGCATGCATTTGGGCGAATGCCGCTTCCATTTCGCGCGCGAGCCCCGCGCCGTCGGCCAGCACCGACTCGGCCAGGCGGGCTCGCAGGCTGGCGCGTATGTTCGCAAGGTATGCGCGGTCCTTGTCGAGCGCAATGGCGCGCTCCACGAAGTCCTGCGAAGTGCGGGCTACGAAGTCGTCCAATCCGATAGCCCGCTGAATCGTCGCTCCCATCCGCCCGGCACGGCGGTCTCCCTCGAGCGTCAATACGGGCACGCCCATCCACAGACTGTCCAGCGTTGTCATGTGACCGTTCCATGGGAAGGTGTCGAGGCAGACGTCAATGTGGTTGAAGAGGTTCAGGTGCGCCGCGAGGGACGAAAAGCCGGCGAGCACGACGCGCTCGGGGGCGACCCCGCGATCCTCGAGCTGGCCCTGCACACGTTCGCGTGTGCCCGTGTCGCCAAGCGCGCGCGCCTGCATGAATAGGCCTGCGTCCGGAATCGCGCGCAGGACTTCCGCCCAGAGGTCAAGCACGGGACCGCTGACTTTCGAGAGGTTGTTGAACGAGCCGAAGATCAGGTGGCCCGCATCCTGCGCCGGCAGTGGACCGACTTCGGGAAAATCGGCGTCCGGGGTGAAGGCAAAGCTTGGGCGCGGTAGGCGCCACAGCTGTTCCGTGTAGCATGCGGCATCCGCCTCTGTCGGATCGAGGCCTGCATCGGTGATGACGTAGTCCATGGCCGGGACGCCGGTGGTAGTGCAGTAGCCGAGATAGCTCACCTGGACGGGGGCCACCCGGCGCGCGAATACGGCAAGGCGGTTCTGTGCGGTGTGTCCGGCAAGGTCCACGGCGATGTCGAGCGCGTCGCTGCGAAGTACGGCGGTAAGCGTGTCGTCGTCGATCCCGGCAATATTGCGCCAGTGGCCGCAATGTCCGCGCAGTCGCGCTGTGACATCATCTTCTGCCTTTGCGTCCGAATACACGCGCACGTCGAAGTGTTCGTCGTCATGCGACGCGAGCAGGGCTTCCATCAGATAGCCGACGGGGTGGCGCACAAGGTCGGGTGAAACATAGCCGATGCGCAGGCGCTTCCCATGGTCCCGCGCCATGCGCGGCACAGCGGCGGGCAAACCCGCGCCCCACGCGCGATGTTTCGCATGAATTTCATTGACGGTCGCGGCCGGATGGTAATTCATGCACATCAGCAGGTTTGTTGCGGATGGGCCGTTACCGGGCTGAATCTCGAGCACCCGGCTATAGTGTTCGACGGCTTGCTCTATATGACCACTATCGCGGCAGGCGTTACCGAGCATCACGTGCGCCTCCAGCATGCCGGGATCGGCGACGAGGGCGCGCTGAGCGGCTGCAATGGATTCGGCGAGGGCGCCCCGAGTGTCCAGGAGCTTATGCAGATTGGTCAGCGCTTCGACCATTTGCGGTTGCAGTTGGAGCGCGCGCGCATAGGCGCGTTCGGCCAGTTCGTTCTGACCGCTGAGGGTGTACAGGTTGCCGAGGTTGTTGTGAACATAGGGAGAGTTCGGAGCGAGACGCGCCGCTTCCTCGATGTGTGGGCGCGCTTCGGCAAGACGTCGCTGTTCGGCGAGCATCGACCCGAGCAAGTAACGGGCGTCGAGGTGGCGAGGCTCCTTCGCGAGGACCTTCTGGTAGCACAGACGCGCCTGCTCGTGGTTTCCCCTGTTCCGGGCCTGCTCGGCCTGTTGCATCAGTTTGTCGGATTTCCTGGACATGCTTGATCCGGCGATTGAACGTGCTTGGCATTGCTTCTTCATGAACAGGGCATTCTAGCCGCAAGTTGCGGTGGCGGGAGTCCTGCGCGGGCGCTCCAAATAAAAACGGCCCGCCTTGCGGGCGGGCCGAACAGAATCCGAGCCATGGACGAATGCCGAGGAGAGGTCCTCTCTGCGGCTTAGAACTTCACCACGATGTCCTCGTCAAGCAGCATGTACTGGCAAGCGAGGCGGTAGCGCGGGGCGAGGTCGAGGAGTTCGAGTTCTTCGAAATCCTTCAACTTGAGCTTGCCCGAGGTCAGCAGCGTCAGCTTTTCCTTTTCGGTGACATGCACCCCCATCGGCGGCTTGTTGCCGATGTGGATGACTTCGACCGTGCAGGAACCGCATTCGCCCTTCTGGCACTCGCAGTCGATCGCGACCTGATGGTCCTGTGCGACGCCGAGGATCGTCTTGCGATCCCCGGCCGCCGCGTAGACCGTGAGGTCTTTCTTCATCTTCGGCGAACTGAAGGTGATGTTGGGCATGCCGGGTCTCCTTAGCGCACCAGGTCGAAGCTGGCCGAGTCGGTAGTCTTGGCGTCCAGGGTGTCGAAGATCTTGTCGAGGATCTTGACGAGGACGTTCAGGCCGCCCTGGTAGCCCCAGATCGGGAAGCGGTGGTGGTGGTGGCGGTCGAAGATCGGGAAGCCGATGCGGATCAGCGGGGTGCCGATGTCGCGCTCGAGATACTTGCCATGCGAGCTGCCGATCAGGAAATCGACCGGCTCGGTCGCGAGCAGCGAGCGCATGTGCCACAGATCCTTGCCGCCCCATGCCTTGGCGCCCTTACCAAAGGGGCTGGCGGCGAGCAGTTCGTTGATCTTCGCGGTCCACTCCTTGGTCGCGTTGGTGCAGACGATATGCACCGGTTCGGCGCCGAGTTCGAGCAGGAAGGCGGTGAGCCCGAGGGTCATGTCGGGGTCGCCGAAGAGCGCGAACTTCTTGCCGTGCAGGTAGGCCTGCGAGTCGGCGATGGCATCCACCAGGCGGCCGCGTTCGAGTTCGAGCGAGGCCGGGATCGGCAGGCCGGTGAGCTCGGACACCGCCATCAGGAAGGCGTCGGTGCCGGTGACGCCGATCGGGCAATTGAGCGAGACGGTCTTCTGGCCGGCCTTTTCAACGTACTCGGCGGACTTGGCGGCCGAGATGCCCTGCATGAACACGGTGCCCTTGGCGTTGAGCGCCGCTTCCATTTGCGCGATCGTCGTGCCGCCCGAGTACATCCGGAATTCGCCGTCGGCCGGGGTATCGAAGACTTCGGACGGGTCGGACAGCAGCGTCGCCTCGACGCCCATGTCCTTCATCATCCGCTTGATTTCCCGGTTGTTGGCGACACAGTAGCCGTCGAAGCCGCCGTTGATGTTGATGGCGGGAGCGGTGACTTCGGTGCGCGTCTTCCCTTCCCAGAAGTGGGTCAGGAAGCCCTTGAGCATGTTGTCGTAGCCGGTGACGTGGCTGCCGACGAAGCTCGGGGTGTGCGCGAACGGGACGCGGAAGTCCTCGGGGATCGAGCCCTTCTGCTTGGCGGTCTTGATGAAGGCGTCGAGATCGTCACCGATGACTTCGGCCATGCAGGTCGTCGACACGGCGATCATCTTCGGCTTGTACAGCGCGTGCGAGTTGGCGAGGCCGTCGACCATGTTGGTCAGCCCGCCGAACACCGCCGCGTCTTCGGTCATCGAGTCGGAGACGGCCGAGCACGGTTCCTTGAAGTGGCGGTTGAAGTGCGAGCGGAAGTAGGCCACACAGCCTTGCGAACCATGCACGTAGGGCAGGGTGCCTTCGAAGCCCGACGCGCACAGCACCGCGCCGAGCGGCTGGCAGGCCTTGGCCGGATTGACGACGAGCGCTTCACGCTTGAAGTTGAGCTCGCGGTATTCCATGGACTTGGTCCAGTCGGCGATCTCCTGGACCTTGGCCGCGCCGCAGCCGCCTTCGAAGCCCTTCTTGCGCTCGAAGAGTTCCTTGTACTCGGGCTCCTCGAACAGGCCGGAGTGGTCGAGTACCTTTTCTGCACTCTGAGACATGATGAATCTCCTTATTTCTTCCAGGGGGCCTTGGTCATGCCCCATACCGGCGAGTTGATCGCCATGTCCATGTCGCGTGCGAAGATCGCGAAGCCGTCATAGCCGTGATACGGGCCGGAGTAGTCCCAGCTGTGCATCTGGCGGAAGGGGATGCCCATCTTCTGGAAGATGTACTTTTCCTTGACGCCGGAGCCGATCAGGTCGGGGCGGATCTTCTCGGCGAACTTCTCCAGTTCGAAGCTGGAGACGTCGTCGTAGATCAGCGTGCCGTCCTTCACGTAGTGGGTCGTGCGCTGGTAGTCGTCGCCGTGGCCGAACTCGTAGCCGGTGCCGCAGACTTCCATGCCGAGGTCTTCATACGCACCGACGACGTGACGCGGGCGCAGGCCGCCGACGTAGAGCATCACCTTCTTGCCCGCGAGGCGCGGCTTGTACTTGTCGATGACCGCCTGCGACAGCGCGGTGTACTTGGCGATGACCTGCTCGGCCTTCTCCTTGATCGTGTCGTCGAAGAAGGCGGCGATGCCGCGCAGCGACTCGGCGATCTTGGTCGGCCCGAAGAGGTTGTACTCGAACCAGGGCACGCCGTACTTCTCTTCGACGTGGCGGGCGATGTAGTTCATCGAGCGGTAGCAGTGCAGCAGCAGCAGCTTCGCGCGCGGCATCATCTCGATTTCCTTGAGCGTCGCGTCGCCAGTGCCCTGGCCGATCACCCGGAGGCCCATCTCTTCGAGCAGGATGCGCGAGGACCACGCGTCGCCGCCGATGTTGTAGTCGGCCATCAGCACGACGTCGTAGGGCGTCGATTCGAACGGCGCGTTGTAGTCCGCCTTGTCGAACACCCAGTCGCGGATCGCGTCGTTGGCGATGTGGTGGCCGAGCGACTGCGACACGCCGCGGAAACCCTCGCAGCGCACCGGCACCATCGGCAGGTTGATTTCCTTCGACTTCTTCTTCGACACCGCCTCGATGTCGTCGCCGATCAGGCCGATCGGGCACTCGGACTGCACCGAGATGCCCTTCGCGAGCGGGAAGAGCTGGGCGATCTCGTCGACCACCTTGTCGAGCTTCTTGTCACCGCCGAAGACGATGTCCTTTTCCTGGAAGTCGGAGGTGACCTGCATCGCGCCGAAGGCGTCGACCCCGGTGGTGCCGTTGTAGTAGTTGCGGCGCGTGGCCCACGAGTACTGGCCGCAGCCCACCGGGCCGTGGCTGATGTGCATCATGTCCTTGATCGGGCCCCAGACCACGCCCTTCGAGCCGGCGTAGGCGCAGCCGCGGATCGTCATCACGCCCGGCAGGGACTTGATGTTGGACTTCACGCCGCAGTCGGGCTTGCCCTCTTCATAGACGTTGAGGTGCTTGGCGCGCTTCTTCGCGGCCTTCTCGGGGTAGACCTCGAGCACCTCGTTGATCAACGCCTTGTTGCGCGTCTTGTCGTCGAGTACTGCACTCATCATGCTTCTCCTGTGTGCGTGCGAATCAGGCGACCTTGGCCTTGCCGACGATCGACTCGTCTTCCTTCTGCATGATGCCGAACTCGAGCAGCAGGTCTTCGAGCTCGTCCATCGTGATCGGGGTCGGGATCACGCCGTTGCCCTTGTTGGCGTGGACCTTCTGTGCGAGGGCGCGGTATTCGCCGGCTTGCTTGGACTCGGGGTCGTACTCGAGCACGGTCATGCGGCGCAGTTCGGCGTGCTGCACGACGTTGTCGCGCGGGACGAAGTGGATCAGCGAGGTGCCGAGCTTCTTCGCCAGCGCTTCGGCCAGTTCGTACTCCTTGTCGGTCTTGCGCTCGTTGCAGATCAGGCCGCCCAGGCGCACGCCGCCGGCGTTGGCGTACTTCAGAATGCCCTTCGAGATGTTGTTGGCGGCGTACATCGCCATCATTTCGCCCGACATGACGATGTAGATTTCCTGGGCCTTGTTCTCGCGGATCGGCATCGCGAAGCCGCCACAGACGACGTCACCGAGCACGTCGTAGGAGACGTAGTCGACGCCGTCATAGGCACCGTTTTCTTCGAGGAAGTTGATCGCGGTGATGACGCCACGACCCGCGCAGCCGACGCCGGGTTCCGGGCCGCCCGATTCAACGCAGCGGATGTCGCGATAACCGACGCGCAGCACGTCCTCGAGCTCGAGATCCTCGACCGAGCCGGCATCGGCGGCGAGCGACAGGACGGTGTCCTGGGCCTTGGCGTGCAGGATCAGGCGGGTCGAGTCGGCCTTGGGGTCGCAGCCGACGATCAGGATCTTCTGGCCCATCTCGGCCAGCGCCGCCAGGGTGTTCTGGGAGGTGGTCGATTTCCCGATGCCACCCTTTCCGTAGAACGCAATTTGACGAAGCGACATTTCATTTCTCCTCAAGAAAGTTGAGTCCTGCTATCCACCCGGCGAACCGGCACGAGCTACCTATGGCAAAGGGCGTGCCAACGACCTATGACGATCGTGAATGCCTTGTGCTGCAAGGGTTTCAGGGGGTGAGGAGGCGTTTTCGAGGCGCGCGGCGGGCTGTCGGCAACGCGACAAAGTCGGGGATGCCTGTCCGACAGTGTCGGGAGCGCGCCGGGAGGGAACGGGGCGTTTCCGCGGGCGCTCGCGCCTGTGCGCACGGGAATGCCGAGAGCGTAACGAAAAGGGCATTCGTCTTGCTTTGAAAGCCTTGTCACCCCTCTTTCAGGAGCATTGAGATGCCTTTGTTCGATTTCCGCTGTCCGTCGTGCGACAAAACCTTCGAAGTGCTGGTGCTGGGAAGTCGGACGCCGCGCTGCCCGCAATGCGGCAACGAGTCGCTCGAAAAGCAGGTCTCGCGGCCGGCCCCTCCAGGACAGTCCGCAGGCTTGGTGAAGGCGGCGCGCGCGCAGGCGAAGCGCGAAGGGCATTTCAGCAACTACTGACCGGGCGGCCTCCCCCAGGATGGGCGCGCCCGCCGACATTCCCTACGGACAATCGACCAACCTCGTCGGGATTCCGACTGGGCTGCTCGCGAGCGTCGCCTTCAATGCGCATCCGCTGCCGCTGCGCATACATGGTGTGCGGGAGACCAACCGCGCGCTGTTCGCGATGCTGCACGACGCAGCGTCGATCGAGGATGCCGTGCTCGCGTTCCAGATCTACATGCGCAGCGTGTTCGACCTCGATGCGGCCCCGCTGCTCGACACGCTGGGGCGCAAGCGCTATCGGGCGAATTACCTGCGCCTGCTGCGTGGGTGGGGCTTCGATGCCAATGGGCGCGAGGCGGCGGTGCTGAAGGGCTGGGTCGAATCGCGCTTCGGCCTGCAGCCGACCTTCCACAAGGAGCCCCTCGGCCGCTATCCGTCGGAGGCGTGGATGACTTACCTCGAAGAGAAAATGAGCGCGCGCTTCCACAACAACGGCATCCATGCGCAGCTCGACCTGCTGTACGAATACGGCCAGCGGGTGTTTCGGCGCTGGCTGTACCCGGGACGCCATCACCTGACGCTGTACCGTGGCGTCAACGACTTCGCCGAGCATCAGGTCGTCGCCTGGCTGCCGCGTGAGAAGGGACGTCTGCGCGAGGCGATCGCGCGGCAGAACAATCTTGTCTCTTTCACGACACAGCGCGATGTCGCCGACCAGTTCGGCGACACGATCCTCGAAGTCGAAGTGCCGCTGTGCAAGGTCGTCTACTGCAACGCGTTGATGCCAGGGCCGGTACTGCGCGGAGAGGGTGAGGTGATGGTACTGGGCGGCGAGTATCGCGTGAGGATGGCGACGCTATGAGTGCGACTGGGCCGACGCTGCAGGAGCGCGCGCTCGGCGCCTACTTGGGCCTTGCGATCGGCGATGCGCTCGGCGCCACGGTCGAGTTCCTGACGGCGACCGAGATCCGCCAGCAGTACGGCGAACTGCGCGATATTGTCGGCGGCGGCTGGCTGAAGCTGAAGCCAGGGCAGGTCACCGACGACACGCAGATGTCGCTTGCGATGGGCGCGGCGCTGCTCGAATCCGGCGGATGGGACCTCCGGAACATCGCCTGCCACTGGCTCGCGTGGCTGAAGTCCAAGCCGATCGACGTCGGCAACACCTGTCGCCGCGGCCTCGTCCGTTTCGGGCGCGACGGCTCGCTCGAAGCGCCGTTTTCCGATGGCGATGCGGGTAACGGCGCGCTGATGCGCAATCTCCCAGCGATCCTCTTCGCGTTTCGCGACGCCGAACTGCTCGAACGCTGTTCGATCGAGCAGGCCCACGTCACGCACCACCACCCGTTTTCGGATGCCGCAACGCTCGGTGTTGCCCGCATGGCCGCGTTGTTGTTGCGCGGCGGACACTGGCGCGACAACCTGCGCGCCTTGCGCGGGCTTGCGAAGGAACTGGTCGAGACACATCGCCAATTCCGCTTCGAGCCCTACCCGAAGCGAGCGACGGCCTACGTCGTCGACACGGCGCAGACCATACTGCACGGCTTCTTCAGCACCGACAGCTTCGAGTCCTGCCTCGTCACCACCGTGAACCAAGGTGGCGACGCCGATACGACCGGGGCGATCGCCGGGATGCTGGCGGGCGCATACTACGGTGTCGGGGCGATTCCCGCGCGTTGGCTGAAGAAGCTCGACGCGGGCGTACGGCGCGAGATCGAGCGCCAGGTGCCCGCGCTGCTGGCACTCGGCGAGCGAGGCTGAAACGGAGGGAAGGATCGCCGGGAGGAGCCGTGCGACTCCCCCCGGGGCCCTCAATCGCCGGTCCCCCGATCAGGCGATCGTCATGCAGAGTGTCGCGAGCAGGTGCCGGACCCGTGCCGGAATCACCGTGATGCCTTGTTCGGCGACAAACTGCTGTTCGTTGCGCGTCAGTCCGTCTTCGATCAGTGCGAAGTGCGGGCCGGCGGAACGTTTCAGGAGCTGGCGCGCGTAGGTGCGCGCGAGTTGCGAGTCGAAGCGGCAACCGAGGAACACGAAGCCGCGCGTCGCCCGTCGGCGCTGCACCTCGGGCGGGATCGGCGTCTGCAGGTCGATCTCGGTCAGTACTTCGACGAAGTCCGCGTCGGAGACGAGAAAGTTGCCGGCCGGCGCGACGCTGCCGAGCGGCTTGTAGAGGAGCGTGGCCCAGCTTTCGGCCTTTACGTCGTCGCACAGGCAACCCGCGGCGTCGTAATAGCGCACCCATTCGATACCCTGGCCGGCGCGCGATTCGGCGCGGCTCACGCCCTGCACCTGTCCCCACGAACGGCCTTCGGCGAGCGCCGTGGCGGTCGCGCCGTCGTAGCCGAAGTCGACGATCAGGGGCGGACGCAGGCCCGCGAGCCAGCGATGTAGCAGCGACGGGATTGCCGGCTGCGCGAAGCACTCGTTCATGATCGAGCGCAGCACCTTGCGGTGGCGCTGGCTCTCGACGTATTGCGCGGCGGCCGTGAGGTTGGCGCGTAACCGCCCGGGAATCGGCACCTTCCGATGCAGTCGCGCGATCAATTGATCGGGGCTCACCGGCAGCGCCGCGTTCGCCGCATCGAGCAAGACCGCCTCGGCACCGAGGTAGGGGATCAGCGAGCCGTCGCTCAGTCCCCGAAGAATCCCCTCGAGGCTGAGCGCGAGATTGTTCGGGGCGTTCATGCTGCGGGTCTCCCCGGTGTTCAGGCCTCGCCGAGGCGGCGGGCTTCGACCGTCACGGGGAGACGCGTGTCGGCGGCGAGCGCCGGCATCTCCAGCGTCCAGCCGTTGTCGAGTTCGACCTTACCGCCCCAGATCGCAGGCTGCTCGGCGCTGACGATGCGCGCCTCCAGGTCCTTCTTCGGCACGTAGATCGAGTAGCCGCCGGAGACTTCCTTGCGTACGGTGACTTTCATGATGCAATTTCCTCTTCGGATGTAATGTCGTCCGCAGCGGTCTCGTCAGCGGGATCGCTCTCGACGTCGAGCGAACGCAGTTCGCGTCCCTTCATGCCGACCACGTAGCCCCGGTCGACGAAGTCGATGCCGTAGATGTAGAACTGCTGCAGGAAGGTGCCGATGCTCTTGACGTAGCCGATGTCGCCTTTCTTCACCAGCAGTTCGCCCAGCTCGCGGCCGCAGAAGGTGCCGTCGTTCTTCACGTTCTTGCGGGAGATGACCTTTTCGCCGTATTCGAAGGCGGGGGCGCCGTCCAGTTCGACGATGTCCGAGTCGCGTGCGAACATGTTTCGTCCTCCGTCAGGCAGCAATCGTGCGGGCGTTGGCGACGGACTGGGCGAACCAGTCGATCAGCGAGGCCTCGATGTATTCGTGGGCGAAATCCTCGACCGCTTCGATGCCGGCGGCGGCGAGATCCTTGCGCGGGCAGTGGCCGATCTTCGCGACGAACACCGCGGCACATCCCGCGAGCGCCTCGACGATGCCGGGCATCGCTTCCTCGTCTTCGAATCCGCCCCGACAGTACAGCGACACTTTGCGGTGCCCGATGAATTTCGCTCCGGCGGCCGACACTTCGTACACCTGGAATTCCTCGGCATGTCCGAAGTGCTGGTTGATGCGCCCCGAGCCCTTGGTCGCGACCGCGACGAGCCGGGTCTCGCCGGTCGAGGCGACCTGCGCCTTCGCGGCATCGGCCGCCGCACTCTGGTCGGCCCGTTCGCGCGCGACGAAGCTGCGGTAGGCCGAGCGCGCCTCGTTCATCCGTTCCGCATCGATCTCGGCCGCAATCGCGTCGATCGCCGCCGACCCGAACTCCGCACCGCGATCCTCCCCGAGCATCCCGACCGCGTCGGCGCGGCACTGGCGGCAGTGGCGCATCAGCTGCATGTCGCCTTCGCACGCATCCTGCAGCGCCTTCAGCTCGGCGGGCGTCGGGCCGCGCTGGCCGGCCAGGCCGAAGTGCGTGCCGTGCGCCGGATCCGAGATCAGCGGCATGATGTTGTGCAGGAAGGCGCCGCGCGACTTCACCGCCTCGTTCACCTCGACGAGGTGACGGTCGTTGATGCCCGGGATCATCACCGAATTCACCTTCACAAGGATCCCCTCGGCGACCAGCATCTCGAGCCCCCGCATCTGGCGCTCGTGCAGGAGGCGTGCGGCCTCGACGCCCTGGTAGCGCTTGTGATCGAAGAAGATCCACGGATAGATCTGCGCGCCGATCTCCGGATCGATCATGTTGATCGTGATCGTCACGTGATCGACGCCCAGCGCCTTGATGCGCTCGACGTGGTCGGGCAGCGCGAGGCCGTTCGTCGATAGGCACAGGCGGATGTCCGGCGCGGCCGCCTTGATCAGATCGAAGGTGCGGAAAGTCTTTTCCGGGTTCGCCAGCGCGTCCCCCGGACCGGCGACGCCGACCACCGACAGCTGGGGGATGCGCGCCGCGACCGCGAGCACCTTCTTTGCCGCGAATTCCGGCGTCAGTTTTTCCGAGACGACGCCCGGACGGCTTTCGTTCGCGCAGTCGTACTTGCGGTTGCAATAGTTGCACTGGATGTTGCAGGCGGGTGCGACCGCGACGTGCATGCGCGCGAAGTGGTGGTGAGCCTCCGCGCTGTAGCAGGGGTGGTCGTGCACCTTGTCGCGGATGTGCTGCGGCAGCCCCGCCGAGCTGCCCGATCCGCAGCCCCCCTTGGTCGCCGTCGCGCAGCCCCCGGCGGACGCGGGGTTTGCGCTGCCGACCACGCTCAGCGGGATGATGCGGACGGGACTGGAGCCGGGCGGACAGGATCCGGACGACAAGGACGCAGACATGGCATTCTCCGTTGAACCTGGTATTCGTTGGCGCGATGCGCTTTCGATACCGGTATTGCAACGGCTATGCCATCACTGTTCGCGCGTCCTAAGTCTCTGGAAACTAAGCGATTTATTCGCGGATGCCAGCCCGATCGGACCTGTCTGCTTCGAAACAAACGCGGCGGGATTGCGACATTCGCCGGGTCAGGGGGCGATTACGGACACCGCTTCGTCGGCGACAACGACGCGATTGCGTCCCAGCGCCTTCGCCCGATACAAGGCCGCATCCGCCCGTGCGAGCGTGTCGGCCAGCGAGCGGTCGCGGTCGCTGCGTGACGCCACGCCGATGCTGACGGTAATCGGCTTCGGTTCCGTGAGCTTCTCGGCCACCGCGAGGCGCAGCTTCTCCGCCACGCGGTGTGCGCCTTCGGCGTTCGCGCCCGGCATCAGCACGAGGAACTCCTCCCCGCCGTAGCGGCCCACGTTGTCGGACGACCGGACTTCACGTTGCAGCAAATGCGCCACCAGCCGGATTACGTCGTCGCCTGCGAGATGGCCGAACTGGTCGTTGATGCTCTTGAAATGGTCGATGTCGATCATCAACAGCGACAGTTCACGGTCGCTGCGCTCGCCCCGTTCGAGGCGCGACGCAAGGGCCATGATCGAGCGGCGGTTCGGGATGCCCGTCAGACCGTCGAGATTGGCCTCCTTGATCTGCGCATGGCTGATTGCCCTCGCTCGCCAGGCGAGCACGATGATCGCGCCGCTGAGCAGCGCCCACAGCGCGCAGACGATGATCAGACGCTGCTGCCAGGGGCCGAGCAGGTCCTGAGTCGCGATCGTCGCGACCGCAATCAACGGATAATCCGAAAGCCGGTGAAAGGCGATGATGCGCCGCTGTTGGTCGAGCTGCGAAGTCGAATCCAGGACGAAGGACGGATTGGCCGGCGTCAGCGCCACCAGCTCCTTCTGACGCGACACCTGTTTCCCGACATGCAAGGCGTGGTCGGGCATTCGCGCGTAGATCCTGCCGTCCGGCGACATCAGCGCCCGTGTGCTGCCCTTCACGACCGTCAGTCCGCCCAGCCGGCTCTGCAGGATGCCGACATCCACGATGACGACGATGACCGACGTCAGCGCTCCGCGTTCGTCGCGCAGCCCCTCGCTCACCGCGAAGAACCATTTTCCCGTATGCACCTTCGACAGCAGCGGCGGGCCGACGTAGAGATCGCTGGTCGGCGTCCGCGCGTGGTAGGTGTAGTACTCGCGGTCGCGGATGTCCGGCGGGGCGCCCGCGCCGGTCCAATCGGTTATCCGCCCGTCCGGCGATACGATGAGCAGGTCCATCGCATAGGGCGTGTGCGCCTGCAGGTCGAGAAGGGCGGCGCGCACTGCCGCAGGATCGTGCGCCTCGTGACGCACGGGCGAGCGCACGAGCAGCGCAATCGAGCGAAGCAACTGCGTCGTCGCCTCCAGCGTGCCTTCGGCCGCGAGCGCCGTCTGGTCGGCGATCTGCTCGGCCGATTCTCTCCCCGCGGCGAGTGTCGCGCGATAGTCGTAGACGCCGTATGCAGCGAACATCGTAGCGAGCACCAGGATCGCCGCCGCCGCGACCATGGCGAATCCGAAGCGCTGCGGCGTCGCCGACGTGGATCGCGGAAGTAGGAGGGGCCTGGGCGTCTTCATTGTTGGTAGGGACCTGATGCCTGCCCACAATTCTCACATGGAATTTGCCCGGACAGCGTGAAAAGTCTCCCGTGTCTATAACTTTAGTTAGAGCGAAGAGTCATCCCTCCGCATGCGCCTGTCGTGATTCGGATGAGCCTTCTGTCGCGTTTGGAACAAACAATGTCGCGACACGGCGGGTGGTTATGTTTCTTAAGTGACTGACAGCAAAAGGAAAGTTCTGTGGCATGGTTCTCGCAACGGCTCAGCTACCCAATCACCGAAGATGCGAGACCTCACCATGACGACCCCCACGCTGTTCGCCGCCCTCGAAGGCAAGCTGCTGTCTCCGACCGTCAGCGGCCCCACCCAGAAGACCAACCGCTACGGCTTCCGCGGCGAACTCGGTCTCAAGTTCCCCCCGTCCGTCGCAGGCGAAAAGCGCCCGCCCGAAATCAAGGCCGATCAGGTGATCCTCGCAGCCGAAGGCGAGCAGCTCGTGTTCCTCGCCCTGCACGTCGACTCGCTCGCCCATCTTGACTTCGTGCGCGAGACCTTCGGCGCCGCGCTCACGCCGACCGGCAAGTACTTCATCTTCGCGGGCAACGTCGATATCTCGAAGAAATTCCTGCTCGAATTCGAGGGTGTGAGCTTCTACGTGCTGCCGCTCGACGAGGCGACCGTTTACAACGAGCTGCTCGACCTGCTGTACCTGGAGAAGGGTGACCTGAAGAAGCTGTCGCCCGAAGCCAAGATCGACGCCATCGTCGACGCTGCCGCGAAGGGCCCGAGCGGCTTCCCGCGCATCGAATACAGCCAGGCGCTGGCAGAAATGGGCCCGGTGAAGGTCGCCGAGAACCGCCCGGTCTGATCGCGAGTTCGCTTCAGCAAACGTAGCCCGGCCCCGGGGGAGGCTCCCCGGAGGCTGTCCGTGAGCGCCGGGGTGGTGGGCGTCGCGGGGGAAACAAGGGGACGCATGTCTGAGGGCGCAACGCGCCCGAGTTTGCGTCCCCGCCCCCGCGAGGTCCGCCACCCCGGGAAGCCGAAGGCCGCGAACGCCTGCCCACGGGGAGCCTCCCCCGGGGCCGGGCGGATCGCAGGCAACCTCAGAGCTGCTTCACCTCGATGTTGTACTTGCGCAGCGCATAGCCGATCTGCCGCGGCGTCAATCCCAGCAGTCGCGCCGCCTTTGCCTGCACCCACCCGCAGCGCTCCATTGCATCGACCAGCCGGTCGCGCTCGCCCATCGGCACCCCCCGACGCTCCACCGCCTGCGGCGCCTCGACCTCGTCGGCGGAAGAGGGTGCGGGCATCGACACGGGTCGCGACACCGGCGCCGAGGCGCGGGACGGCACGCCGATCACCGGGAAGCAGGCGCGCGACTGCGTCGTCTCGAGCAGCATCGACGAAAAGCACTGCCCCTTCTGGCAACGCATGTCGGCCTCACGGATCACGTTCGAACGCGTCATCGTTGCCGCCCGCTGAATGCAGTTCTCCAACTCGCGCACATTCCCCGGCCAATTGCACTGCATCAGGATATCGACCGCGCCCGGCGTGATCGCGAGCTGGCGCCGGTTTTCGGTATTGAAGCGTTCGATGAAGAAATCGACCAGCAGCGGAATGTCGTCCTTCCGCTCGCGCAGCGCCGGCAGGAAGATCGCGACGACATTAAGCCGGAAGTAGAGATCCGCGCGGAACTCGTTCTTCTGCACCATCTCCTCCAGATTGCGGTTCGTCGCCGCAACCAGCCGCACGTCGGTCTTGATCGTCTTGTTGCCGCCGACGCGCTCGAACTCCTGCTCCTGCAGCACGCGCAGCAGCTTCGCCTGGAAGGCGGGCGAGATGTCGCCGATCTCGTCGAGGAAGATCGTGCCCCCGCGCGCCAGCTCGAAGCGGCCCTTGCGTTCCGACGTTGCGCCGGTGAAGGCGCCGCGCTCGTGGCCGAAGAGCTCGGACTCCAGCAGCGTTTCCGGCAACGCCGCGCAATTGAGCTTGACGAACGGACCTTTCACACGCGGCGACAGATAATGGATCGCATGGGCAATCGCCTCCTTGCCGGTGCCGGATTCGCCGCGCAGCAAGACCGTCGCGCCCGACGGCGCCGCCTGATGCACGTCCGCGAACACCTCCTTCATGCGCTTCGAACGGCCCACCACGTTCTCGATGTCGTACTGCCCCTGCAACTGCTTCTGCAGCCGCGCCGACTCCTCGAGCAGCGCCTGCCGGTCCGCGGCGACGGCCTGATGCAGCCGGAAGGTCTGCGCGAGTAGGTTCGCGACCAGCGACAGCATGCGCACGTCGCGCTCGAAATTGACGCTTTCCTCGTCGTCCGGATGGCGATCGGCCGACAGGATGCCGATCACCTCGCGATCCACCTTGAGCGGCACGACGAGGTAGGACACCCCCTTCATCTGCTCGGGGTCGCGCCCCGTGCGATTCGTAAAGTGCGCGTCCCCGGCGATGTCGGGGATCACGATGGGCGAGCCGCTGCGGATCACTTTCGAAATGATCCCTTCTCGCGGATCCAGAATTGGTGCCTCGCTCATCGGCCAGGGTACGCCCGCCGCACCAAGAATGTGCAGCTGGCCGTCCGTCTGCACCAATCCGACCAGCGCGTGCCGCATGTTGAGCTGCGACAGTAGCAGTTGCAGCACCGTCTGGAGACTCTGCCGGAAATCCAGCGAAGAGGTCAGTACCTTGCTGATCTCGTAAATTGTCAGCAAATCGATGTCGGATGAGCGACGATAATTTTGCGCTTGCGTCATCGTAATAACCTTGGTGCGTGTATGGATGCGATGTTGCGCTGCAAGAAGCGCGCCATTGCTTCGGCCTATCAAACCTACGCCCTTGACTTTGTTGTCTTACTGCGAGCCGGGTACGAAAAACTGTTAGAATCGCGAGCTAGGCTTTTTTCGCTTACTTTTTGCTTACCGATTCAAACCGGAGTTTTTCTACATGGCCATCGAACGCACCCTGTCCATCATCAAGCCCGACGCCGTTGCCAAGAATGTGATCGGCAAGATCTACCAGCGCTTCGAAGATGCGGGCCTGAAGATCATCGCCTCGAAGATGGTTCACCTGTCCGAGCGTGAAGCCGGCCAGTTCTACGCGGTCCACAAGGAACGCCCCTTCTTCAAGGATCTCGTGTCCTTCATGATCTCCGGCCCGGTGATGGTGCAAGTGCTGGAAGGTGAAGGCGCGATCGCCAAGAACCGCGACCTGATGGGCGCGACCGATCCGAAGAAGGCCGCTGCCGGCACCATCCGCGCCGACTTCGCCGACTCGATCGACGCCAACGCGGTCCACGGTTCCGACGCTGCCGAAACGGCCGCTGTCGAAGTGGCGTTCTTCTTCCCCGGGATGAACGTTTACGCCCGCTAAGCCTCTCAGGGCTACGCCCGCGCATCGGCCCGCGCACTTCGTGCGTCGCGGGCCGATTGCATTTTGAGGGCAACACAGGAAACACATGGAAACACCGGTCAATCTGCTCGATTTCGACGTCGACGGCCTCGTCGCCTGGTTCGCGGAGCGCGGCGAAAAGCCCTTCCGTGCGCGCCAGGTGATGCACTGGATGCACCGTTTCGGCGAAACCGATTTCGACGCCATGACCGACGTCGCGAAGAGCCTGCGCGCGAAGCTGGCCCAAGAGGCGTGCATTCGCCCGCCACAGGCGATCCGCGACACCGTCTCGCACGACGGCACGCGCAAGTGGTTGCTCGATGTCGGCAGCGCCAACGCCGTCGAGGCGGTGTTCATCCCCGAGACGAACCGCGGCACACTGTGCATCTCCTCGCAGGCCGGCTGCGCGCTCGACTGCGCCTTCTGCTCGACCGGCAAGCAGGGCTTCAACCGCAACCTCACGGCCGCCGAGATCATCGGTCAGCTGTGGCTCGCGAACAAACTGTTGGGCGGCGCCGCGGCCCCGGCGGGAGCCAAGGATGCCGAGGGCGAGCCCGATAACGGCCGAGTGATCAGCAACGTCGTGATGATGGGCATGGGCGAGCCGCTGACGAACTTCGACAACGTCGTCACCGCCCTGCGCCTGATGCTCGACGACCACGCCTACGGCCTGTCCCGCCGACGCGTGACGGTATCGACCTCGGGCATCGTACCGGCGATGGACCGTCTGCGCGACGAATGTCCGGTCGCACTCGCCGTGTCGCTGCATGCGCCCGACGACGCGCTGCGCGACCGCCTCGTGCCGATCAATCAGAAGTACCCGCTGCGGGAGCTGATGGCCGCTTGCCAGCGCTACCTCGAACGCGCCCCGCGCGACTTCGTGACTTTCGAATATGTCATGCTCGACGGCGTCAACGACACCGACGCGCATGCCCGGGCGCTTGTCGCGCTGGTCCGCGACGTGCCGTGCAAGTTCAACCTGATTCCCTTCAACCCCTTCCCGAACGCCGGGTTCGAACGCTCGCACCCCGACCGGATCCGGCGTTTCGCCAGCATCCTGATCGACGCCGGCATCGTCACGACGACGCGCAAGACGCGCGGGGACGACGTCAACGCCGCCTGCGGGCAGCTCGCAGGACAGGTGCAGGATCGCACGCGACGTGTTGTGCGGCTGGCGAAACCGACGGAGGATCGTGCATGAGACGGCTGCTTGCGAAGCTTTCGATGCCCTTGCTCGCCGTGATGCTCGGCGGGTGCGTGAGTACGCGTCCGGGGGCGACCGGCGGCAATGCCGCGCCGCCCGCGTCGGAGTTGCCGGTCAGTGGGGCAGCCGCGAGCGCCAAGGTCCATGTCGATCTCGGCATGGCCTACTTCCAGATCGCGCGCTACGCGGTCGCGCTCGACGAGGCCCGCACCGCGCTGGTGATGGATCCGAACTATTCGCCCACGTACCACCTGATGGCGCTGGTCTACATGTACATCGACGACATGCCTAGCGCGCGCGAAAACTTTCAGCGCGCGCTGTCGATGGCGCCCAACGATCCCGAATACAACAACAGCTACGGCTGGTTCCAGTGCGTGAACGGGAACTTCAGCGACGGTCTCGAGCGGCTGGCCATAGCGGCGCGCAACCCCTATTACCGCACGCCCACACGGCCCTATACCAATGCCGGGCTCTGCTATCTCGCCAAGGGGGACGAGGCGGCGGCGGAAACGGAGTTGCGGCGCGCCGTCCAGCTCGATCCGTCGAACCGCTCCGCGATCTATCAACTGGCCGGGATCGCGTACCGCCGCGGCGCGTATGAGGTCGCCAACACCTATCTTGTGCAATTGCACCAGGAAGGCGAACCGACCGCCGCGTCGGCCTGGCTGGGACTGCGCACCGCGCGTCGCCTCGGCAACCGCGATGCCGAGGCGAGCTACGCCGCCCAATTGCGGGGGCGTTTCGCCGACAGCCCCGAATTTCAAGCGATGACTCAGGGAAAGTACGAGTGACCGAAGTGCATCTGGATCCGCAGGCCGGCGCCGAGCCCTCCGGCGGCGCTGAAGCGATCGGCCTGGAATTGCGTCGTGCGCGTGAGGCGCGCGGTGAAACCCCGGGCGACGTCGCGCTGGCCCTCAAGCTGACCGGGCGCCAGGTCGAGGCGATGGAGGCCGGGCGGCTCGAACTGTTGCCCGGCGCCGCCTTCGCGCGCGGCTTCCTGCGCAACTATGCCCGCTATCTCGGGCTCGACCCGGTCGCCTTGCTGGCGGGCCTCGATACCGAAAAAGCGTCGCGCTCCATCGATCTCGCCCCGGTCTCGAACGCCGAGGGCATCATGCCGACCGGCGGCGGCTCGCGTGCCGTCCGAGTTCCCGCGGTCCTGAGCGGCATTGCGCTCCTGATGCTGATCGGCGGCTGGTATTTCGACTGGTTCCGGATGCCGAAGGAACCGGAAGCGGTCGTTGAATCGGCGGCCCCGACACCGCAGATCATCGCTCCTTCGACTTCCGAGTCCGCAAGCGCGACTGCGTCCGCCGACGCCTCGGCCGCTGCTCCTGCGGCGGTCCCGGTAGCGCCCGTGCCGCCCGCGGCGGTGCCTCCGGTGGCGGTTGCTGTCATGCCGCCCGCGCCTGTTGTTCCGGTCGCTCCGCCTGCGCCGGCCGCCCCCCCGTCGCAGACCGCCACCCCGTCGCAGACCGCTGCAGCCCCGGTGCCCGCTCCTGTCGTGACGCCCGTCGCCCACGCCGACGGCGTGCAGCAACTGGTCTTCCGTTTCGAGGGCGATGCGTGGATCGAAGTGCGTGACGCGAGCGGCTCGATCGTCTTTTCCGGAGTCAGCCAGGCGGGCTCCCGCCGCACCGTGCAGGGGCGGCCGCCCTTCGCCTTGGTCGTCGGGAATGCCCGCCAGGTGGCCCTCGAATATCGCGGCAAGCCCTACGACCTGCTGCCGCACGTACGTGTCAGCGTCGCGCGCCTGACCCTGGAGTGATCTGAATTGGCTACGCCCGTTATCTCCGAAGGCCTCGCCGGTCCGCTGTCGCGCCGTAACACGCGCTCGGTCCGCGTCGGCCGCGTCCTGATCGGCTCCGACGCGCCGGTCGTCGTGCAGTCGATGACCAACACCGACACCGCCGACGTGCTCGCGACCGCGATGCAGGTCGCCGAACTCGCGCGCGCCGGCTCCGAACTCGTCCGGATCACGGTCAATAACGAAGAGGCGGCGCGGGCCGTCCCGCACATCCGCGACCGCCTGCTCGCACTCAACATGGACGTCCCGCTCGTTGGCGACTTCCACTACAACGGCCACCGCCTGCTCGCCGACCACCCGGCCTGCGCCGAGGCGCTCGCCAAGCTGCGCATCAACCCCGGCAACGTCGGGGCCGGCACGAAGCGCGACCCGCAGTTCGCTTCCATCGTCGAGATCGCCTGCAAGTACGACAAGCCGGTGCGCATCGGCGTCAACTGGGGCAGCCTCGACCAGTCCGTGCTCGCACGCGTAATGGACGAGAATGCGAAGCTCGCGAACCCGCGCGACGCCGGTGCCGTGATGCGTGAAGCCCTCGTCGTCTCCGCCCTCGAATCCGCGGCCAAGGCCGAGGAATACGGCCTGCCCGGCGATCGCATCATCCTGTCGGCCAAAGTCTCGAGCGTGCAGGACTTGATCGCGGTCTACCGCGACATGGCGCGCCGCTGCGACTACCCGCTGCACCTCGGCTTGACCGAGGCCGGCATGGGCTCGAAGGGCATCGTCGCCTCGACCGCCGCGCTCGCTGTGCTGCTGCAGGAAGGCATCGGCGACACGATCCGAATCTCGCTGACCCCCGAACCCAACGGCAGCCGTACGCAGGAAGTCGTCGTCGCGCAGGAGATCCTGCAGACGATGGGGTTGCGCGCCTTCACACCGATGGTCACGGCCTGCCCCGGTTGCGGCCGCACCACCAGCACCTTCTTCCAGGAACTCGCCTCGGGCATCCAGGGCTACGTGCGCGATCAGATGCCCGTTTGGCGCGAGCAATACGACGGTGTCGAGAACATGACGCTCGCCGTCATGGGCTGCATCGTCAACGGCCCCGGCGAAAGCAAGCATGCCAACATTGGCATCTCGCTGCCCGGCACCGGCGAAACCCCCGCGGCGCCGGTCTTCGTCGATGGTGTCAAGACCGTCACCCTGCGAGGCGACAATATTGCGGCCGAATTCAAGGCCATCGTCGACAACTACGTCTCCACCAAATACACCAGAAAGGCGGTTTGAACCGTCCCGATATGACCGAAAAGACCGAGAAAAAAGCGAAGCAGCAGACCCTGCAGGCCGTGCGCGGGATGAACGACATCCTGCCCGACGAGGCCGAAGCCTGGGAACACTTTGAAGACATCGTGCGCGACTGGCTGCGCAGCTACGGCTATCGCCCGATCCGCATGCCGATCGTCGAGCCGACGCCGCTCTTCAAGCGCGCCATCGGCGAAGTCACCGACATCGTCGAGAAGGAAATGTATTCCTTCGAGGACGCGCTCAACGGCGAACATTTGACGCTGCGCCCCGAAGGCACGGCGTCCTGCGTGCGTGCGATCATCCAGCACAACCTGCTGCATGTCGCGCCCCTGCGCCTGTACTACCACGGGCCGATGTTCCGCCACGAGCGTCCCCAGAAAGGGCGCTACCGCCAGTTCCATCAGATCGGCATCGAAGCGCTGGGCTTCGACGGCCCCGACATCGACGCCGAGCACATCCTGATGTGCGCCCGCCTGTGGGAAGACCTGGGGCTCGACGACGTGCGCCTCGAACTCAATTCGCTCGGCTCCGCCGAGGAGCGTGCGGCCCACCGTGCCGCCCTGATCACCTACCTCGAAGGGCATCGGGATCGCCTCGACGAAGACGGCAAGCGCCGCCTTTACACGAATCCGCTGCGCATCCTCGACACCAAGAACCCCGAGCTGCAGGACATCGTCGAAGCGGCGCCGAAACTGATGGACTACCTCGGCGAAGAGTCGCTGAAGCACTTCGACGGCGTGCAGACGCTGCTCAAGGACGCTGGCGTCCATTACCGGATCAACCACCGCCTCGTGCGCGGCCTCGATTACTACAACCGCACCGTGTTCGAGTGGGTCACGACGCGGCTCGGTGCGCAGGGCACGGTCTGCGCCGGGGGCCGCTACGACGGCCTCGTCGAACAACTCGGCGGCCGTCCCGCTCCCGCTGCCGGCTTCGCGATGGGCGTCGAACGCCTGCTCGCGCTGTGGCGCGAGAGCGGCGCGCAGGTCGATGCCGCGGTGCCCGACGTCTACGTCGTGCATCAGGGCGAGCAGGCCCAGCGGCTCGCCTTCCGCGCCGCCGAAGCGCTGCGCGAGCACGGATTCGCCGTCCTGACGCATTGCGGCGGCGGCAGTTTCAAGTCGCAGATGAAGAAGGCCGATGCCAGCAAGGCGCAGCTCGCCGTGGTGATCGGCGAAGACGAGGCCGCCAGCGGCGAAGTCGGACTCAAGCCCCTGCGCGGCCCCGGCGGCCAGCAACGGGTCCCCCTCGAAGGCGTCGCCGATGCGGTGGCGGCATGCCTGTTCATTGACGAAGAGGAAGAAGATGGCGGCATTTGACCTGGACGAACAGGAACAGATTTCCGAACTGAAAGCCTGGTGGACGCAGTACGGCAAGCTGATCACGACCCTGGCGGTTGCCGCGGCGCTCGCCTCCGTCGGCTGGCAGGGCTACCAGTACTACCGCAACAAGCAGGGCGCAGAAGCCGGCGCGCTGTACTTTGTCGTGCAGCAGGCGGCGCAGCGCGGTGACGCGCAGAAGGCGCGCGAGGCGGCCGGCCAGGTGATCGAGAAGTACTCGGGCACCGTCTATGCCGAAATGGCGGCGCTGACTTCCGCCGGCGCGCAGATGGCTGCCGGCGATGCCAAGAATGCCAAGCTGCAACTCGAATGGGTGCTCGACAAGGGCAGCGATCCGGCGCTGAAGGATCTCGCCCGCCTGCGTCTCGCGTCGCTGTTGCTCGACGACGGAGCCTACGACGAGGCACTCAAGCGGCTCGAAACCGCGCCGGGCGCGGCCCTGAAGGCTCGCTTCGAGGACCTGCGCGGTGACGTGCTGGCCGCTGCCGGGAAATTCCCCGAGGCGCGCAGTGCCTACCAGGCTGCGATCGACGCGCTGGCCGCCGATCAGGCCGAAGGCGGTGACTCGCTGCGCGAGATCGTTCGTGTCAAGCAACAGGCTCTGGAGGGCTGATCGATGAAGCGTTCCATTCTCCCGCTCCTCGTCGCAGCTTCGCTAACCGCACTCGCCGGCTGCTCGTCGCTGAATCCCTTCTCCTCGTCGGAGCCCAAGCCCGCGCCGTTGACGGACATCAAGCCGACCGCCGAGCTGCGGACCGTCTGGCAGGCCAAGATCGGCGCTTCCGGTCCCTACGTGTTCCAACCCGTGGTGGTCGGCGAGGATGTCTATGCCGCAGCCTACGACGGATCGGTCGCGCGCTTTGCCGACGGACGTGCCGTCTGGAAGGTCAGCGCGGCGAAGCAGCTCTCCGCGGGTGTCGGCAGCAACGGGCGTCTAGTCGTGGTGGTGACGACCGGGGGCGAAGTCGTGGCGCTCGATGCGGCAACCGGCGCCGAACACTGGCGTGTGCCCGTCGGTGCCGAAGTCCTCGCGCCCCCGGCGGTCGGCGACACGATGGTCATCGTGCGCGCCTCCGACAGCCGCCTGATCGCCCTCGATGCCAGCAACGGCGCCCGTCGCTGGGTTTTCCAGCGCGCGACGCCGCCCTTGTCGCTGCGCAGCTATGCCGGCGTCCTGCTCGATAGCGGCGCCGCCATTGCCGGTTATCCGGGCGGCAAGCTCGTTGCCGTCAGCCTCGCGAACGGTTCCCAGCTCTGGGAGTTGACGGTCGCGACGCCAAAAGGCTCGACCGAGCTCGAACGCATTGCCGACATTTCAGGCACCCCCGTGTTGAGCCGCAAGGATCTGTGCGCCGTGACCTATCAGGGCCGCGCCGCCTGCTTCGACGCGAGCAACGGCAACGCGCTGTGGTCGCGGGACTTTTCCAGCAGCGTCGGTCTCGATCGCGACAGCCGCTATGTGGTCGTGACCGACGACAACGATGTCGTGCAGGGCCTCGACGGCACCAGCGGCGCCACGGTGTGGAAGCAGGAAGCGCTCAAGCGCCGCGCGGTGTCCCGTCCGGTGCTGTTCGGCAACTTTGTCGCCGTCGGCGATCTGCAGGGCTATGTCCACATCCTCGACCGCGACAGCGGGGCCTTTGTCGCCCGCAGTCGCGCCGACAGCAGCCCCATCCTCGCCGATCTCCGTCGCTTCGGCCGCGGCGACGGCATTGTCGTCCAGTCGCGGGATGGCGACGTCCACGTATTTGAAGTCCGCTGAGCGGGAAGTAGCTAGTGAAACCCACAATCGTTCTGGTTGGCCGCCCCAACGTCGGCAAGTCGACCCTTTTCAATCGCCTCACGCGCACGCGTGATGCGCTGGTGGCTGACCAGCCCGGCCTGACGCGCGATCGCCACTATGGCATCGGGCGCGTCGGCGAACGGGACTACCTCGTCGTCGATACTGCCGGCTTCGATCCGGTCGCCAAGACCGGCATCATGCACGAGATGGCCCGTCAGGCCGAACAGGCGATCGCCGAAGCCGACGCGCTGCTGTTCCTCGTTGACGGCCGCATGGGTCTCACGCCGCACGACGAACAGATCGCGGAGCGCCTGCGCCGTGCCGGACGGCCCGTGCACCTGATCGTCAACAAGTCCGAAGGCATGGACCGCGCGATCGTCGCGGCCGAATTCCATGCGCTGGGCCTCGGCGACCCGCTGCCCATCTCCGCCGCCCATGGCGACGGCGTCAAGCAGCTCGTCGACCACGTGCTGGCGGAATTTCCGACTGACGGCGAAGACGAAGAGCAGGCGAGCGGCGGACCGAGGATCGCCATCGTCGGCCGTCCGAACGTCGGCAAGTCGACGCTCGTGAACAGCCTCCTCGGCGAAGAGCGCGTCATCGCCTTCGACATGCCCGGCACCACCCGCGACGCCATCGCGATCCCCTTCGAGCGCGGCGGCCGCGACTACACGCTGATCGACACCGCCGGCCTGCGTCGGCGCGGCAAAGTCTTCGAGGCGATCGAGAAGTTCTCCGTGATCAAGACGCTGCAGGCGATCGAGCAGGCCAACGTCGCCGTGCTCGTGCTCGATGCCTCGCAGGACATCTCCGACCAGGACGCGCACATCGCCGGCTTCATCCTCGATTCCGGACGGGCGCTGGTGGTGGCCGTCAACAAGTGGGACAGCGTCGACGACTATCGTCGCGAGCTCATCAAGCGCGACATCGCCCACAAGCTCGGTTTTCTGTCCTTCGCGCGCTTTCACTACATCTCGGCGCTGAAGGGGGCCGGGGTGGCCGCGGTGATGAAGTCTGTCGACGGCGCATACGCCGCCGCGACGGTGAATCTCTCTACGCCGCGCCTGACGCGCACGCTGCAGGCAGCGCTCACGAAGCAGGCACCGCCCCGCCACGGGATCTTCCGGCCCAAGATGCGCTACGCCCACCAGGGTGGCAGCAATCCGCCGATCGTCGTGATCCATGGTGCCGCGCTCGAGCACGTACCGAACTCTTACGTTCGCTACCTTGAACGCACCTTCATGGATGCGTTCAAATTGCAGGGCACCCCCCTGCGTATACAATTCAAGTCCTCACACAACCCCTATATCACAAAAGAATAAGCTTTCAATCAGCACCGGATGAAGTGTGTCCGCCGATGTGGCGGTGCAACATGAAATCCTTTACATTCACACTAGAACAAGACTTCTTCGAGGTTCGAAAATGAGCAACAAAGGGCAACTTCTACAAGACCCGTTCCTGAACACCCTGCGCAGGGAGCACGTCCCCGTCGCGATCTATCTCGTCAACGGCATCAAGCTGCAGGGGCAGATCGAATCCTTCGACCAGTACGTGGTGCTGCTGAAGAACACGGTCACGCAGATGGTCTACAAGCATGCGATCTCGACTGTCGTGCCGGCTCGTCCCGTGAATATCCAGCAATCGGATGCGGGTGAAGGCAATAGCTGACGTCCTGGGCCGGCCCGCGTCCGTCGCGATAAGCCGGCTTCTCCATGTTTGAGCGCCCCGATTCCGGTGAGCGCGCAGTACTCGTCCAGCTCGACCTGAACCAGGGCGCGCTGGACGAGCGCCTTTCCGAACTCAAACTGCTGACCCTCAGCGCGGGCGCAAGCGTCGAAGCCGTTGTCGGCGGCCGTCGCGCACGTCCCGATCCGGCGCTCTTCGCCGGACGCGGCAAGGTCCAGGAAATCGCCGAGACCCTGCGTGCCAACGAGGCGGATTTCGTCATTTTCAACCACGCGCTCTCGCCGGGTCAGCAGCGCAACCTCGAGCGCGAGCTCAAGTGCCGGGTCGTCGACCGCACCGCGCTGATCCTCGACATCTTCGCGCAGCGCGCGCGCAGCCACGAGGGCAAGCTGCAGGTCGAACTCGCCCAGCTCGAACACCTCGCGACGCGCCTCGTGCGCGGATGGACCCACCTGGAACGCCAGAAGGGCGGTATCGGCCTGCGCGGCCCCGGCGAAACCCAGCTCGAAACCGACCGGCGACTCCTCGGCAAGCGCGTCAAGGTGCTCAAGGAGCGCCTCACGCAGATCGAAAAGCAGCGCCGCGTGCGTCGCCGCGGGCGGGAAGGGCATAGCGTCCTGTCCGTATCGCTCGTCGGTTACACCAACGCCGGGAAGTCGACGCTCTTCAACGCGCTGACCAAGGCCGGCGCCTACGCCGCCGACCAGCTATTCGCAACCCTCGACACCACCTCGCGCCGCCTCTACGTCGGCGAGGGGGCCAATGTCGTGCTGTCGGACACCGTCGGCTTCATCCGCGACCTGCCGCACGCGCTGGTCGCCGCCTTCCATGCGACGCTGGAAGAAACCGCGAACGCGGATCTCCTGCTGCACGTCGTCGATTCCGCGAGCGAGGACCGCGAGGCGCAGATCGAGGCGGTCAACGGCGTGCTGGGCGAGATCGGCGCGGGCGACGTGCCGTACATCATGGTGATGAACAAGATCGACCTGACCCAGGTCGAGCCGGGAGTCCAGCGGGATGAATATGGTAAGATCGTGCGCGTTTTTTTGAGCGCCAGGACGGGCGAAGGCCTCGGTCTGCTGCGAGACGCGCTCGCCGAGGTGGCGCGGGCCGCGACGGCGACACCGGAGGGATCCGACAGGAGTGCGGCGGACCCTACTGGGTACGATCCAATTCAAATGTGAAGACGGGCGTTCTAATGTCACTCAACGATCCACGCTGGGGCAACCAGGGGAATGGCGACGGCAAGCGCGGCGACGACGATCGCGGCGCGAATCAGGGGCCGCCTGACCTCGAGGACCTGTGGCGAGATTTCAACCGGCGTCTGTCCGGCATGCTGGCCGGCAAGCGTGGGCCGCGCACCGGCGGCGATGGCAATGGTCCGCAGTTGCCGAAGGTTTCCTTCCGGCAGTTCGGGGGCGGCATGGGTGTGCTCGCGGCGCTGGTCGGCGCCGTCTGGCTCGCGAGCGGCTTCTACATCGTCGACGCCAACCAGCGCGGGGTCGTGCTGCGTTTCGGCAAATACGTCGAGACCACCGAGCCCGGTCTGCGCTGGCGCCTGCCGTACCCGGTCGAGACCAGCGACGTCGTCGATGTCGGCGGCGTTCGCACGGTCGAAATCGGCTACCGTGGTACCGAGCGCAACAAGGTGCTGCGCGAAGCGCTGATGCTCACCGACGACGAAAACATCATCAACATCCAGTTCGCCGTCCAGTACATCCTGACCAGTCCGGAGAAGTTCCTCTTCAACAACCGCTATCCGGACGAGGCCGTGACGCAGGCCGCCGAGACGGCGATGCGCGAGATCGTCGGCAAGAGCAAGATGGACTTCGTGCTCTACGAAGGGCGCGAGCAGATCGCGGCTGCGGCGCAGGAGTCGATCCAGAAGATCCTCGATCGCTACGATACCGGGATCCAGATCAGCCGCGTCACGATGCAGAACGCGCAGCCGCCGGAGCAAGTCCAGGCGGCCTTCGACGACGCCGTGAAGGCCGGACAGGACCGCGAGCGCCTGCGCAACGAAGGCGAGGCCTATGCCAACGACGTGATTCCGCGCGCCCGCGGCACCGCATCTCGCCTGCTTGAAGAGGCCAACGCCTACCGTGCGCGTGTCGTCGCGAACGCCGAAGGCGAGGCTGCGCGATTCACGCAGGTGCTCGGCGAATACCGTCGCGCGCCGGAAGTCACCCGCGAGCGGCTCTACCTCGACACGATGCAGCAAGTCATGACCCGCAGCAGCAAGGTGATGATCGATACCAAGGCCGGCGGCAACCTGTTGTATCTGCCGCTCGACAAGCTGATGCATTCGGCCGGCGGGCAGGGCGGGCACGAGTCCTCGCCGCCTGCGCCCGCAGCGACGGCTCCGGCTGCCGGCGGCGCACGTGCGGACAGTTCCGCTGATCCGCGTAGCCGTGACGTACGCGACCGCGAGCGGGGAGAACGCTGATGAGAGATCGTATGACCGTAGCCGCCGGCGTGCTGCTGTTTGCCGGCGCGTTGGCCTCGATGTCGCTGTTCACCGTGGATCAGCGGCAGTTCGCCGTCGTGTTCCAGCTCGGGCAAGTCAAGGAAGTCATCAGCTCGCCCGGCCTGAACTTCAAGTGGCCGCTGATCCAGAACGTCCGTTACTTCGACCGCCGCATCCTGACGATGGATACGCCGGAGCCGGAACGCTTCATCACGGCCGAGAAGAAGAACGTGCTGGTCGACCACTTCGTGAAGTGGCGCATCGTCGATCCGACGCTGTATTACGTTTCGGTGCTGGGCGACGAGTCGCGCGCGCGCACGCGTCTGCTGCAGGCCGTCAATGCTGGCCTGCGCGAGGAATTCGGCCGCCGTACCGTGCATGATGTGGTGTCCGGCGCACGGGACCAGATCATGGAAGACATGCGCAGCCGCGCCGATCAGGACGCGCGCAAGATCGGCGTGCAGATCCTCGACGTGCGCCTGAAGCGCGTCGATCTGCCGCTCGAGGTGTCCGAGTCGGTCTATCGCCGCATGGAGGCCGAGCGCAAGCGTGTCGCCAACGAGTTGCGTTCCGAGGGCGGCGCGATCGCCGAGAAGATCCGCGCCGACGCCGACCGCCAGCGCGAAGTCATCGTTGCCGAGGCCTATCGCGAGGCGCAGCAGACCAAGGGCGCAGGCGACGCCAAGGCCACCGGCATCTATGCGCAGGCCTACGGCCAGAATCCGGAGTTCTACTCCTTTTACCGCAGCCTCGAGGCCTACCGCGAAAGCTTCGCGAGCAAGAACGACGTGCTGGTGGTCGATCCGAGCTCCGAATTCTTCAAGTTCATGAAGGACTCCGGCGGAGGCAAGAAGAACTGATCCGATGGGTTCCAAGCTGCTCACGGCCTTCGCACTGATGTTGGTGATGGAAGGCCTCGTACCGTTTCTCGCGCCAGCCGCCTGGCGCGAAACTTTTTTGCGGCTCGCGCAAATGGCCAACGGCCAGATCCGGTTCATCGGGCTGGTTTCGATGCTGTGCGGGGTCGTGCTGTTGTTTTTGGTGATGTAGGTATCTATGCGCTGGGTTCTTCCCGATTACATCCAGGACGCGCTTCCCGCTGAAGCGGAACAGCTCGAGCGGCTGCGCCGCCGGCTGCTGGATGCGTTCCGCAGTCACGGCTACCAGCTCGTGATGCCGCCGCTGCTCGAGTACCTGGATTCCCTGACCACCGGAGCGGGGCCGGATCTGAAGCTGCGTACCTTCAAGCTCGTCGATCAGTTGTCGGGTCGCACGATGGGGGTGCGCGCGGACATGACGCCGCAGGTTGCGCGTATCGACGCGCACCTGCTCAATCGCGCGGGCGTGACCCGCCTCTGCTACTGCGCGAGCGTGCTGCATGCGCTGCCGTCGTCGCTGACGGCGACGCGCGAGCCGCTGCAGCTCGGTGCCGAGCTGTATGGCCATTCGGGTATCGACGCCGACATCGAGATCGTGCGCCTGCTGTCCGAGGTGATGCGCCTCGCCGAAGTGCCGGCAAGCCGTATCGATCTCGGGCACGTCGGCATCTTCCGCGTGCTCGCGGCCCGTGCCGGGATGGTGCCCGAGCGCGAGGAAACCTTGTTTGCGCTGCTGCAGGCGAAGGATGTGCCGGGTTTGGGCGAACTGCTCGCCGAGGTCGCGGAGCCGGTGCGCTCCGCGCTGCTTGCGCTGCCGACGCTGTACGGCGGCGCTGAAGTGATCGAAGCCGCGCGTGCGCGGCTGCCGCAGGACGCCGAAATCGGCGCCGCGCTCGACGATCTGGCGAGGCTTTCCGAAGCGCTGGCCGATCTGCCGATCAGTTTCGACCTTGCCGACCTGCGCGGTTACCACTATCACAACGGAGTGGTGTTCGCCGCGTACGGCAGCGGCTCGCCTGCGGCGCTTGCCCTCGGCGGGCGCTACGACGGCATCGGCCGGGCGTTCGGCCGCAGCCGGCCGGCGACGGGCTTCAGCCTCGATCTGCGTGAATTGGCGCTGGGCCTGCCCGCTGCGCCCCAGGCGGGGGCGATTCTGGCTCCGGCCGGTGGCGATGCGGAACTGGCGGGCGTGGTGGCGAACTTGCGTGCTGTGGGCGAAGTGGTGATGACGGCTCTGCCCGGGCACGAGGGAAGCTGGAAGGAGGCCGGTTGCGACCGGCAACTCATCAAGCGCGACGGCCGCTGGGCGGTCGAGGCGCTTCAGGGAGAATGAAGTAAATGGCAAAGAACGTGGTGGTTGTCGGTACCCAGTGGGGCGACGAGGGCAAGGGCAAGATCGTTGACTGGCTGACGGATCACGCCAAGGGCGTGGTGCGTTTCCAGGGCGGTCACAACGCCGGCCATACGCTGGTGATCGGCGCCAACGAATACAAGCTGAACCTCGTGCCGTCCGGCATCGTGCGCGAAGGCGTGGCCTGCTACATCGGCAACGGCGTCGTGCTCGACACGCATCACCTGCTGTCGGAAATCCGCACGCTGGAAGCTGGCGGCATCAAGGTGCGCGAGCGCCTGCGCATCAGCCCGGGCTGCCCGCTGATCCTCGGCTACCACTCGGCGCTCGACCGCGCGCGCGAGGCCGCCAAGGCCGCTTGCGACAAGATCGGCACGACCGGTAAGGGCATCGGCCCGACCTACGAGGACAAGGTCGCCCGCCGTGCGCTGCGCGTCTATGACCTTTTCGATAAAGAGCGTTTCGCCGAGAAGCTGCGCGCGAACCTCGAATACCACAATTTCGTGCTGACCCAGCACTTGGGCGCCGAGGCGGTCGAGTTCCAGCCGGTGTTCGACCAGGCGATGGCCGACGCCGATGAGATCCGCCCGATGGTCGCCGATGTGTCGGCCGAGCTGTACGCCGTGAATAAGTCCGGCGGCAGCCTGCTGTTCGAAGGCGCGCAAGGTACGCTGCTCGACATCGACCATGGCACTTATCCCTTCGTGACCTCCAGCAACTGCGTTGCCGGTCAGGCTGCGGCGGGGTCGGGCGTCGGTCCGGGCCGTCTGCACTACGTGCTGGGCATCACCAAGGCCTACTGCACGCGCGTTGGCGGCGGTCCCTTCCCGACCGAGCTGGACATCGAGACCGCCGGCGTGCCGGGCTACCAGATGTCGACCAAGGGCCGCGAATTCGGCACCGTCACGGGGCGCAAGCGCCGCTGCGGCTGGCTGGACCTCGCTGCGCTCAAGCGTTCGATCATCATCAACGGCGTGACGGGCCTGTGCATCACCAAGCTCGACGTGCTCGATGGGCTGACCGAGCTCAAGCTCTGCACCGGCTACATGCTCGACGGTCAGCGCGTCGACCTGCTGCCGATGGGTTCGGAGGAAGTCACGCGCTGCGAGCCGATCTACGAGACGATGGCGGGCTGGAGCGGCACGACCTTCGGTGCGCAGAGCTGGGACGCGCTGCCGCAGGAGGCGCGTGCCTACCTGCATCGCATCGAGGAAATCATCGAGGTTCCGATCGACGTCATTTCGACCGGTCCGGAACGCGATGAAACGATCCTGCGCCGTCACCCGTTCGGAGCCTGAGCGCGCTTGAACGAATTCGCCATCACCGCCCGCCAGCAGGATTCGGCCCGAGTGCCGGGCTGCGGGTGGGGCGGCGTGTGGCGTCTGATGCCCGCTTGCCGCTCGGGTTTGTTGGCGCAGCGGGCGCTACAAAAAGAAAAAGCCGGTCGATTGACCGGCTTTCCTTTTGTTTTGGTGCCCAGAAGAGGACTCGAACCTCCACGCCTCGCAGCGCTAGTACCTGAAACTAGTGCGTCTACCAATTCCGCCATCTGGGCAAGAGCGCGCATTATAGCGATGCTCGAGCTTTTCGCAAAGGGTCTTTTTGCACTATCGGCAATCCCGCAATGTATCGTCGGCGTGGCCTTGTGTGACGGTGTATCGAGGGCGAGGCTGTGCGCCGCGTGTGGACAACAAAAAAGCCGACGCTATGGTCGGCTTTTCCGTGAAACTGGTGCCCAGAAGAGGACTCGAACCTCCACGCCTCGCGGCGCTAGTACCTGAAACTAGTGCGTCTACCAATTCCGCCATCTGGGCAAGAGCCGCGCATTATAAGCCCTCATTAGAGAATGTCAATGACTGAAAAAACAAAAAATACAAAACCGAAGGTCGCGAAGAATTCGAAGCGGCCGGCCGAAGCCATGCCGAGCCCTATCCGTCGGGCCGATCCGTTCTATGAACGCGAAGCCGCCGAATACGAAAACCCGCTGCCGAGTCGCGAGTACATCGAGCAGACGCTCGCCGAACACGGCGTGCCGCTAAGCTTCGGGGAGTTGTGCGCGGCGCTCGATGTGGCTGAAAACGAGGCGGGACTCTTCGAGCGACGCCTGCGCGCGATGCAGCGCGACGGCCAGCTGTTGCGCAACCGGCGTGATGCCTATCTGCTGCCCGACAAGGCGGACCTGATCCGCGGGCGGGTGCAGGGCCATGCCGACGGCTTCGGCTTCCTGATCCGCGACGACGGTAAGCCCGATGTCTTCCTCGGCCCCCGCGAGATGCGGGAGGTGCTGCACGGCGACCGCGTGATCGCGCGCATCACGGGCGTCGACCGGCGCGGCCGGCCGGAAGGAAAGGTCGTCGAAATCCTGGAGCGCGCCAACACGCGCATCGTCGGGCGTGTGCGCGACCAGCACGGGGTGCTGGTGGTGGTGCCGGAAGACCGCCGCATCCCGCAGGACGTCCTCGTGGTGCCGGGCGGGAAGAAGGCGACGCCGGGGCAGGTCGTGACCGTCGAACTGGTCGAGCAGCCGACCAAGTTCGTGCAGCCCGCCGGGCGGGTGATCGAGGTGCTCGGCAACTACGCCGATCCGGGAATGGAGATCGAGATCGCGCTGCGCAAGCACGAACTGCCTTTCGAGTTCTCGCCCGAGGCGAAGGCCGACACGCGAAAATTGCCGCTTAAGGTGCGCAAGATGGACTGGGCCGGGCGCGAGGACATCACGAAATTGCCGCTGGTGACGATCGACGGCGAGACGGCGAAGGATTTCGACGACGCGGTGTATTGCGAGCGCCAGGGGCGCGGCTATCGGTTGATCGTCGCGATCGCCGATGTGTCGCATTACGTGCAGCCGGGCAGTGCGCTCGACAGCGGTGCCTACGATCGCGGCAATTCGGTGTACTTCCCGCGTCGCGTGATCCCGATGCTGCCGGAAAAGCTCAGCAACGGCTTGTGCTCGCTCAACCCGCAGGTCGAGCGCCTGTGCATGGTGTGCGACATGTCCCTGTCGATGACCGGCGCGATCAAGGCCTATCGTTTCTACCCGGCGGTGATGTTCTCGCACGCGCGCCTGACCTATACGCAGGTCGCGGCGGCGCTGTACGACAAGGACCCCGCGGCGGTCGAGACGGTTGGCGCCTTGCTGCCCAACCTCGAGAATCTCGACAGGCTCTTCCGCGTGCTGCTGAAGGCACGCGCAAAACGGGGCGCGATCGACTTCGAGACGACCGAAACGCGCATGATTTTCGACGAGGGCGGCAAGATCGAGCGCATCGTGCCGGAGGTGCGCAATGACGCGCATCGCCTGATCGAGGAGTGCATGCTGGCGGCGAACGTCTGCGCGTCCGACTTCCTGCAATCGCGCGAGCATCCGGCGCTGTATCGCGTGCACGAGGGGCCGACGCCGGAGAAGCTCGAAAAGCTGCGCGGTTTTCTCGCCGAGTTCGGGCTGGGCGTTGGCGGCGGTGACGATCCGAAGGCGGGCGATTATGCGAAGCTGCTCGACAAGGTCAAGGACCGGCCGGATGCGCAGCTACTGCAGACGGTAATGCTGCGTTCCTTGCGCCAAGCCGTATACAGCCCGGAAAACGTCGGCCACTTCGGCCTCGCCTACGAGGCCTACACGCACTTCACCTCGCCAATCCGGCGCTACCCGGACCTGCTGGTGCATCGCGCGATCAAGGCGGTGCTCGCCGGCGAGCGTTACGAGGCGGGTAACTGGGAGGAGATCGGACTGCACTGCTCGGCGACCGAGCGTCGCGCGGACGATGCGACTCGCGACGTCGTGGCGTGGCTGAAGTGCTACTACATGCAGGACAAGGTCGGAGAGGAATTTTCCGGCAGCGTGTCGGCAGTGGTACCCTTCGGCCTCTTCGTCGCCCTCGACGACATCTTTATCGAGGGGCTGGTCCACATTTCGGAACTCGGCAGCGACTATTTCCACTACGACGAGACGCGCCACGAGCTGGCCGGCGAGCGCACCAGCGTCCGTCACCGCCTCTCCGACCGCGTGCGGGTGCAGGTCGTGCGCGTCGATCTGGAAACGTCGAAGATCGATTTCCGCCTGATCGAAGGCGCGGAGCGGCCGACCGAGCGCGTCGGCAAGACGGGACGCGATCGCACCCGCAAGGCCGAGTCGGTGGCGATGTCGCCGACGGAGGCGAGCGTCGAGTCGCCCTTGCAGAAGGTGGCGGCCGTCGCACAAGCGGCGATGAGCAGTGCCCTGGATATGGGCGGCGACGGCGCGGGGAAGAAGTCCGGTGCGAAGAAATCCGCGCCGGCAGGCAAGCGCGCGAAGGCGGCCGAAGGGGGCAAGGCCCCCAGGAAGGCTGCGGGCGTGCAAAAGGACAAACCGGAAGCATCAAGGAAGAAAGGCAAGAGCCGTGGCTGAAAAATCATCGGGCCGTTCCCGTCCGCAGGACGCGAGCAAGACGCAGGATTCTCCGGGCGGGCGAGCCGACTCGCGGCTGATCTACGGATTTCATGCGGTGTTGGGCAAGCTGCGCCGTGACCCGGAAGGGGTGTTCGAACTCTACCTGTCGGCGAGCCGCACCGACGCGCGCGCGAAGGATGTCGTTCGCTTGGCCGAATCGCAGCAGGTGCGGCTGATCCAGGCCGAGGCCGACCGCCTCGACGGCATGGTCGGCACGCGCCGCCATCAGGGCGTGGTTGCACGAGTCGACGCGCGCAATCGCGACATCAAGCTCGCGGACGTGCTCGATTCGCTGGAGGAGAACGCGCTGATCCTCGTGCTCGACGGCGTGCAGGATCCGCACAATCTGGGCGCCTGTCTGCGCGTGGCGGACGCCGCGGGCGTGCATGCGGTGGTCGCGCCGAAGGATCGCGCGGTGGGCCTCAACGCGACGGCGGTGAAGGTCGCGAGCGGGGCGGCGGATTCGGTGCCCTACATCACCGTGACGAACCTCGCCCGCGCGTTGCGCGAGATGCAGGAGGCCGGCATCTGGGTGGTCGGCGCGGCCGGCGAGGCCGAGAAGTCGCTCTACGAGATCGACCAGAAGGGGCCGGTCGCGTGGGTGCTGGGCGCCGAAGGCGACGGTCTGCGGCGCCTGACGCGCGAGACCTGCGACGAACTCGCGAGCATTCCGATGCTCGGCACGGTCGAAAGCCTGAACGTCTCGGTCGCGAGCGGCATCTGTCTTTTTGAGGCGCGGCGTCAACGCGGCGTCTGAGTGAATTCTTCGCACCAGGGGCGGTGCGGTTTTTGCTAGGCTTGAAGCATGCTCCGCGTACTCGTCATCGATGAATCCCGTAGCCGTGCGGCAGAAATCTGCGCCGGCCTCGCACTCGCCGGCCATCAGGTGGCCGCGGTGCTGGCCTCGTCCGCCGATCTGACGGCGCAGATCGAGGCCATCCGGCCCGACGTGATCCTGATCGAAACCGACTCTCCGTCGCGCGACACCCTGGAGAACCTCGCGGTGATGAACGCGGCGATGCCGCGCCCGGTGATCATCTTCGCGCAGGAAGGCGATCAGGACACGATCCGCGCCGCGGTCAAGGCGGGCGTGTCGACCTACGTCGTCGACGGGCTGGATCCCCAGCGGCTCAAGCCTGTGATCGACGTGGCGGTGGCGAGTTTCGAGGAGCACCAGTCGGTGCGCGCGGAACTCGCGGCAGCGACGAAGAAGCTCTCTGAGCGCAAGCTGATCGAGCGCGCGAAAGGCCTCTTGATGAAATCCCGCGGCATGGGGGAGGAGGAAGCCTACGCCGCGCTGCGTAAGCTCGCGATGGAGCGGGCGAAGCCGATGGCGGCGGTCGCGCAGGATCTTCTCGACATGGCGAAGTACCTCCTCTGACGATGCGCCGGTGCGCCGCGATGGTGCACCGCTTCATTTTCCGGCACCGCAACGGTGCGAATCCGCCGCGCCTTGATCCGTATCAAAAGCGCCGATTCGCGGCGAAAATCATGATTTTCCCGACCCTCGTTCCATGATTGCCGCGAGGAAAGCCTCCTGATTCTCGGGTTTCTGCCGCACGGGCAGGGCTGCGATGATGGCTGCGGATCGGTCGTCCGGCCGGTCCGCTCAATCACCGCCAAACGAGGAGGCACCCCATGCAGTGGATCGATCCCGCCTATTGCGACATCCGTCTTGGTTTCGAAGTGACGGCCTACGTCTACGTGCGCTGACGTTCCGGGGCGGCCCCGTGCCGCCCCTGTCGCGAAGGAGTGTTCCGCATGAACGAGACGAGTCTACTCACTGCCGAGGACCGCTTCGGCCTCAATCCGATGTACCTCTTCCGTTGGGAGCCGACCCAGGACGCTCATGTCCTGCTCTACCCCGAAGGCATCGTGAAGTTGAATCGGACGGCGGCCGAAATCATCGAGCACTGCGACGGTCGCAGCGTGGCCGATATCGTGGCGGCGCTGCAAGCGCGCTATCCGGGCGACGACGATCGTGTCGCTGGGGGCGTCTACAAGTTTCTGGAGGTGTTCCGTGCCAAAGGATGGATCCGTCGTCAGGCTTGACGGGCAGGGCAAGCCGCTGTGGCTGGTGCTCGAGCTAACCTACGAGTGCCCGCTGAAGTGTCCGTGGTGCAGCAATCCGGTCGACTACGCGCGCCGCAAGGGCGAGGAGCTGTCGACCGACGAATGGAAGCGCGTGTTGCGCGAAGGACGCGAACTGGGCGCCTTGCAGCTCGGTTTCACCGGCGGCGAACCGCTGCTGCGAGACGACCTCGAGGAACTGGTCGCGGAGGCGAATGCGCTCGGCTACTACACGAACCTGATCACGTCGGGCGTGGGATTGACCGAAGCGCGCCTCGTGAAACTGAAGGAGGCGGGCCTGAAGCAGATCCAGCTGTCGCTGCAGTCGAGCGAGCGCGAGCTGACCGACCGTCTCGTCGGCGCGCGCGTGTTCGACCTGAAGCTGCAGGTCGCGCGCATGATCAAAGCCCACGGCTTTCCGATGGTGCTCAACGTGCCGGTGTTCCGTCACAACATCGGTCAGGTCGCCGAGATCCTCGATCTTGCGGCGGACATCGGCGTCGATTACCTCGAGTTCGCGAACATCCAGTACTACAACTGGGCGCTGCTGAACCGTGACGAGTTGCTGCCGACGCGGGGGCAGATCGAGGCGGCCGAGCGCGCGGTGCAGGCGGCGCGCGAGCATCTGGGCGACCGCATGACGATCTATTTCGTGATCCCCGACTACTACGAGGGGCGGCCGAAGGCATGCATGAACGGCTGGGGGGCGATCCACTTGACGATAGGCCCGGACGGCGCGGCAATGCCCTGCCAGGAAGCCCGCGCGATCGCAGGGCTCGACTTCCCGACGGTGCGCGAGAAGAGCCTCGCGTGGCTGTGGAACGATTCGCCGACCTTCCGCAAGTTTCGCGGCGACGAATGGATGCGCGAACCCTGCCGCTCGTGCAGCGAGAAGGAGACCGACTTCGGCGGTTGCCGCTGCCAGGCTTTCCTGCTCACCGGCGACGCCGCGAACACGGATCCGGCCTGTGCTCGTTCTCCGCACCACCACCTGATCGGCGATGCGGTCGCTCGTGCGCATGCGCCGGGGCGCACCGTCGTGCCGCTCGTGATGCGCACCGAAGGCAACGCGCGGCTGCAGCGGATCGGAGCGGGCGATCATGCTTAGGCTGCTCGATTCCTCGATGGTCACGGTGCTGCTCGGCGTCGCGCTGACGGCGGCACTCGTCGGCCTGCTGCGGCTGGCCGCCTGAAGGAGTTCGTCATGGAAGGCATGCTGTTCGAAGTCGTCGCGCGCTGGCTGCATTTTCTCGGCGCGCTGGTGTGGATCGGGCACAACTACGCGACGGCCGTGACGCGACCCCGTTATGTGCCGCTCTCCGCGGCCGATCTCTCGGACCCGGAAAGTCCGCGCCAGCGCGCACTGATGCAGCGCGAGCACGGCACCTTCCGCTATGCGTCGCTGCTGACCTGGGGCAGCGGTGCGCTGATCCTGGGGCACCGTGGCTGGCTGGGCGATGCGCTAAGCCTGCACGGGTCGCTCGCACCGCTCGGCCTGGGAATGTGGATCGCGACGCTGATGGTGTGCAACCTGTGGTTCGTGCTGTGGCCGCATCAGAAGCGGGTGCTGGGCTTCGTGCCGGCGCCGATCGACGAGCGGCTGCGTGCGTCGCGCGTGACTTTCCTGTCCGCGCGGGTGAACACGATGCTGTCGATCCCGGTGCTGTTCTTGATGGGAGCCGGCACGCATGGCGTCGCGCTCTTCGGTTGACGCGGTCGCGACGCTGCGAAGCGAACCGGGTTTCAGCTTCTCCGCGGCAGCGGGCCCCTTGCCGCCCGAGGTCGCAGGCGATGTCGCGGAGGCTTGCCGTCCCGGGGCGGCGTCGATCCTGAGCCTGCCCTTCACGTCGCCGGCCTTTCGGCGTTTGCAGGAAGAGACCGAGGCCTGTCTGCGCCGGCTGCTCGGCATCCCGGACCGCTTTCGCGTGCTCTTCCTCGCGGGCGGCGCGAGTGCGCAGTTCGCGGTGGTGCCGCTGAACCTTCTGGGCACGAAGGGGCGGGCGACCTACGTTGATAGCGGTTGCTGGTCGCGCCGCGCAATCGCCGAGGCGAGGCGCTACGCGGAGGTTTCGATTGCGGCGTGCGCGCTCGGGGGCGTTCCGGATGCCGCGGAGTGGCAGGTCGACCGGCGCGCCGCCTATTGCCACATCACGAGCAACGAAACGGCGGACGGTCTCCAGTTTCACGACTTCCCCGCCTTGGCCGTGCCGCTCGTTGCGGACATGACTTCGGACTTTCTGACGCGGCCGCTGGACTTCACGCGCTTGTCGCTGGTTTATGCGGGCACGCAGAAGACGATCGGCACGCCCGGCCTGACGGTGGTGATCGTCGACGACCGCCTGCTGCATCAGGCGCGCGCCGAAACCCCGCGCGTGATGGACTATACGCAGCAGGCCGCGGCCGAATCGCGGCTATGCACGCCGCCCGTGTTCCCGATTTTTGTCGCCCACCGCATGCTGCACTGGATCGAGGCGCGGGGAGGCGTGGCCGCGATGGCCCGCGCCGCGCAAAGGCGCAGCGACGCCGTGTACGCCGCGCTCGCGGAAGGCGAGGGGACGTTCGAGATCCCCATCGAGCGAGGGCACCGCTCGCTCATCAATCCCTGCTTCCGCCTCGCGGACGAGCCGCAGACCGCGTTGTTCCTGCATGCGGCCGAATCGGTCGGCTTGCGCGACCTGCGCGGACACCCCGAGGTCGGCGGGCTGCGCGTGAGCCTCTACAACGGGATCGCCGACAGCGCGGTCGATGCGCTCGTCGGCTTCCTGCTCGCCTTCGCCCGGCGGCGAGGCTGCGTTAGCGGAACTTGATGCCGATGGGTGCGCCGGCGATGACGCCACGTGCGCTTCGCACCCGCTGGGCCATGGCGCGCCTGCCGCGTATCGCGCGACGAATCGATGATGGCAGCGGGGAATTCGCGGATCGAAAAGCCTCTGTCTTCACGATGGGACTGAGTTTTCCCTCACCGATCGGCCTCGCCGCGGGCTTCGACCGGCGCGGTCGTCTGCTCGATTGCGCGCACCGCCTCGGCCTCGGCGCGGTGGAAATCGGCACGCTCGCCGTCGCGGACGGCTTGCCGTTTCTGTCGCGACCGATCGCAGGGGGCGTGCGCTGCGGCGTGAGCATTGGCAAGCCACGGCATGTGGCCTGGGATGCGGCAGAAGAAGCCTACTTGCGGGCGTTGCGGGCCCTTCACGCCGCCGCCGACTATCTGACGCTCAACCCGGGACGCGACTGTCCGTCGCCGGCGCGCTTCGCCGAGGTGGCAACGGCGGCGGCGCAACTGCGCGACCGACTCGCGCGCCATCGTCTGCGGCCGCTTCCGCTGGTCGCCAAGTTGCCAGCGCACTGGCTCGGCGGCGACGCCGCTCACATCGTCGACGTCGCGGACGCTTTCGTCGCCGCGGGCGTGGATGGTCTGCTCGTATCGGCCGAAGGGCTGGACGCGCGGCGCAATGCCTGCGCAATCCTCCACATGGTTTCGGAGGCCGTTGGTCCTGGCGTTTGCGTGATCAGCGTCGGCGGGATCGACTCGGTCGCCGAGGTCCAGGCGCGGCTTGCTGCCGGGGCGACCCTCGTGCAAGTCCATCGGGCACTGCTCGCCCGCGATTCCTCGCTGCTTCGGGCGCTGCGACGCCCCATCCCCACCCTTTGACGCGCACAAACTGGTGCGCCATGGAAGTCTTGTGCACTGCAATAGTGCGATCTGCGGGCGCCGCCTGTCGGCGTCCGAATGTTCCAAGATTCTTTGAAACCCGCGTCGTTCAATGGTTTCGGACCGGTCATACACTCCTGGCACGCCATCTGCTATGAAGGCTTGAGTCGAATCAACGGCGGTTCGACAGCAGATTGACCGGTTCCAATGCGGGGACCGTGCAAGCTACGGACAACGGCGTCCATCCCTGCAGGAACCCTTCTGCAGGCGGTGTGCGCCGTTTTTGTTTTTCTGGCCTGCAGGGAGATGAAAATGAGTGCGTTCGATGACAATGGTGTCACGCGGCGGGAGTTCATGCGGCGGACGATGGTGCTTTCAGGAGCAGCAATGATGGGGTCTGCAGGATTGGGCGTGAGCGGCGGCGCGTGGGCAGCGGGATCGGACGCACCGGAGAAGAAGGAAATCCGCGTGGGATTCATCCCGCTGACGGATTGCTCCTCAGTCGTGATGGCCGCAGTGCAGAAGTTCGACGAAAAGTACGGCATCAAGATCATCCCGAGCAAGGAAGCGAGCTGGGCCGCCGTGCGCGACAAGCTCGTGTCCGGCGAACTCGACGCAGCCCACGTTCTGTACGGCCTCGTGTATGGCGTGCATCTCGGCATCGGCGGGCCGAAGAAGGACATGGCCGTGCTGATGACGCTGAACAACAACGGCCAGGCCATCACGCTCGCGAACAAACTCAAAGACCAGGGCGTCACCGACGGCGCGAGCCTGAAGAAGCTGATCACGTCGAAGCCCGGCGAATACACCTTCGCGCAGACTTTCCCGACCGGCACCCACGCGATGTGGCTGTATTACTGGCTCGCGGCGAACGGCATCAATCCGCTGAAGGACGTCAAGGTCATCACCGTGCCGCCGCCGCAGATGGTCGCCAACATGCGCGTCGGCAACATGGACGGCTTCTGCGTCGGCGAGCCGTGGAACAACCGCGCGATCATGGACAAGATCGGCTTTACGGCCGTGACGACCCAGGACATCTGGACCGATCACCCGGAAAAGGTGCTCGGCACGACGGCCGACTGGGTTTCGAAGAACCCGAACAGCGCCCGTGCGCTGACCGCGGCGATTCTCGAAGCCGGCCGCTGGATCGACGCGTCGCTCGCGAACCGGCGGACGACCGCCGAGACGGTGGCGCAGAAGTCCTACGTCAATACCGACATGGACGTGATCCTCGAGCGCATGCTCGGCCGCTATTCGAATGGCCTGGGCAAGAGCTGGGACGACCCGAACTACATGAAGTTCTTCAACGACGGCGCGGTGAACTTCCCCTATCTCAGCGACGGCATGTGGTTCCTGACGCAGCACCGCCGCTGGGGCCTGCTCGACAAGGATGTCGACTACCTCGCCATCGCGAAGCAGATCAACCGCATCGACATCTACAAGCAGGCGGCGACCGCGGCAGGCGTGTCGCTGCCGAAGAGCGACATGCGTACCCACAAGATGATCGACGGCGTCGTGTTCGACGGCAAGGATCCGGCGAAGTACGCCGGTGCCTTCAAGATCAAGGCGTAAGCGGGAGGGCGGGGCGATGAGTGCGACAGCGACGATCGATGGGCCGGCGATGGCCGGCGCCGAGGTGGCGGCAACGAAGGTGGTGGACCTGAAGGCGGCGCGAGCCGGCGCAGGCAAGGGGGAGGTCATGGAGGCGGTGGCGGAAGCGAAGGCGGCGGACATACCGGTCGTCCGGCGCAAGGGCAATGGTGCGGCGTGGTTGCGCGCGATCGCCGGGGTGGTGCTACCGCCGATTGCCGGCCTCGCGCTGATGGTCGGGCTGTGGTACCTCGCGACGCTGAAGGGGGGCGGCATTCCCGGTCCGGTGCAGACCTGGGACGCGGCGGTGAAGATCTTCTCCGATCCCTTCTACCGGGCCGGTCCCAACGACCAGGGCATCGGCTGGAACGTGCTGTCCTCGCTGCAGCGGGTCGCGATCGGATTCGGCATTGCCGCGCTGGTGGGTATCCCCGCGGGCTTCATGCTGGGGCGTTTCGCGGTGTTGGCGAAGATGATGAACCCGATTATCAGCCTGCTGCGCCCGGTGTCGCCGCTCGCGTGGCTGCCGATCGGCCTGCTGGTGTTCCAGCGCGCCGACCCGGCCGCGACCTGGACGATCTTCATCTGCTCGATCTGGCCGATGATCCTCAACACTGCGCAGGGCGTCACGCGCGTGCCGCAGGACTACCTGAACGTCGCGCGGGTGTTGAACCTGTCGGAGTGGAAGATCTTCACGAAGATCCTCTTCCCGGCGGTGCTGCCCTACATGCTGACCGGTATTCGGCTCTCGATCGGCACGGCGTGGCTCGTGATCGTCGCGGCGGAAATGCTCACCGGCGGCGTCGGCATCGGTTTCTGGGTGTGGGACGAGTGGAACAACCTCAAGGTCGAGCACATCATCATCGCGATCTTCGTGATCGGGACGGTCGGTCTGATTCTGGAACAGGCGCTGATGCTGGCGGCGCGTCGCTTCAACTACGAAAACCGCTGAGCGGTGGAGGAGACCATCATGAAGAAGATCGTACAGATCGAGAACGTCGGCCAGACCTTCAACACGAAGAATGGCCCCTTCACCGCACTGCGGGGGATCAACCTTGACATCTACGAAGGCGAGAGCATCAGCCTGATCGGGCACTCGGGCTGCGGCAAGTCGACGCTGCTGAACCTGATCGCCGGGCTGACGCTACCGACCTCCGGCGTGATGCTGTGCGACCAGCGCGAGATCGCCGGGCCTGGTCCGGAGCGTGCGGTCGTGTTCCAGAACCACTCGCTGCTGCCCTGGCTGACCTGCTACGACAACGTCTATCTCGCCGTCGATCGCGTGTTCGGCGCGAAGGAGGGCAAGGCGAAGTTGAAGCAGCGCACGCAGGACGCGCTCGCGCTGGTCGGCCTGTCGCACGCCGAGACGAAGTTCCCGCACGAGATCTCGGGCGGCATGAAGCAGCGCGTCGGCATCGCCCGCGCGCTGTCGATGGAGCCGAGGATTCTCCTGATGGACGAGCCTTTCGGCGCGCTCGACGCGCTGACGCGTGCGATGCTGCAGGACGAGTTGGTGAAGATCCTGGCGGCGACGAAGGCGACGATGGTGATGGTGACCCACGACGTGGATGAGGCGGTGCTCTTGTCCGATCGCGTGGTGATGCTGACCAACGGCCCGGCGGCGATGATCGGCGAGATTCTGGAAGTGAAGCTCGAGCGGCCGCGCGACCGGCTGGCGCTTGCCGAACAGCCCGAGTTCGCGCGCTACCGCTCTGCGATCATGGACTTCCTGTACAAGAAGCAGCTGAAGCACGCGGCCTGAGGCCGCTCGGAAGTTCCGCTTCGCGCCGGTCGAGGTCTGACCGGCGCGAAGCGTGTTCACACTCGAAAGCGTTGTACGGCGCCGAGGAGATCGGCTGACAGGCCTTCGAGTTCGCGCGCCGCGGTCGAGGCCTGCTCGCTCGACCCCCTATTGTCTTCGGCCATTTCGGCGATGCGTTCGATGTAGCCGGCGATCGCGAGACTGCTTTGCTGCTGCTGCGACAAGGTGTCGGCGATCTGGTCTACGCCTTGGTCGGTTTGGTTGACCGATCGGTGAGCCAGTTCGAGAACGCCGGTCACGTTCGTCAGATGCTGCTGGCTGGACTGCAAGGCGCCGGCGCCGGCCAGCATGGATCGCTGGACATCCCCGGACTGCAGGCTCAAGGCCTGGGTGACGGATTCGATTTCCCCGGCCGTGGCGCTCGATTTTTCGGCAAGCTTGCGCACCTCGTCGGCGACTACGGCGAATCCGCGCCCCTGTTCGCCGGCGCGGGCAGCCTCGATGGCGGCGTTCAAGGCGAGCAGGTTCGTCTGGTCGGCGATTTCCTTGACGACCTGGGTCATGCGGTTGATCGACTGGGCGCTGGCGACGAATTCGTCGATCGCACCGCTCATCGAGTCCACCAACCGGCTGACGGTGCCCATTTCCCGTTGCAGGTCCGTGACGCTCGAGGTTCCTCGCCGGGTGTGCTCGAGGCTCGTGCTGGAAATGCCGCGCAGGGATTCCGTGCTGGCGTTGATCTGCTCGGCACTTGCCGACAGCTGTTCGATCGCGGCCGCCGTCTGCATCGCCGCGTCGCTCTGTTGCACCGAGCTTTCCGCCACCTTGCCGGCCGTCGCAGTCAGCTGTGTCGCTGCGGTCGACACTTGGCTGGCATGCCCGTGCACCTTGCCCAGCGTTTGCTGCAGCGTGCCGATCAGGTTGTTGAAGGCCCGGGCCGTGCGGCCGATCTCGTCGTTGCCCAGCACCGCGACACGACGCGTGAGATCGCCGTTGCCCAGATCGATCGCGGCAGACTCGATCGCGCGAATCGCATTTCGCATCAGGCTCGTCATCAAGGCCGTTAGCAAGGTCGCGACGATCCCCGCCAGCGTGAGCGCCGCGACGAACACGGTTTGGCTGCGGGTGAAGCTTTCCGCAGTTTGCTCATATTGCTGCCGCGCAAGCGTCTTCTCGTGCTCGACCAGTTTCCCGAGGTCGGCGTTGGTCCGGTCGAAGACCTTGCTCGCCCCATCCATGTAGATCGCCGAAAAGGCCGCGTCGGTATCGGCCATGTCCAGTGCGTCCTTGGCCGACTTGGCGTATTCCGCCAGATCCGTGTTGGTGCTCGCCAGCATGCTGCTTTCTTCGCTCGTCAGACGCGGGAAAGCGGCGAGCGCCTTGCCGTCGGCCACGACCTTGTCGAGCCGCGTCGCCAGCTCCTGCGCCTGTTGCTTCAAGGCGCTTGCCCCGTCCTTGTGGTTCGCCCAGGCGATGACCCGGTAGATCGCGCCGTGAGTCGTCGCCAACTCGTTGCCGAGCGCCGCCACGGCCTCGTAGGTCGCAAAGCGCTCGGTCACAAGGCTCGCCATCGCGAGTTTCTGGTCGCGCAGTGCCGTATAGCCGGTCACGAAAACGACGATCATGAAGGCGATCGTGACGACGGGGGCAAGGGCGGTTTTGACCGTGATCGGAAGGTCAAGAACGAGGCGTCTCATGGTTCTACCCCACAAAAAAAGGCGCGTCCGCCATGCGATCGCGCCCTTGGTCTATGAAGGATATCGCGTCAGTTCTTGTAGATGCCGCAGCCGATGATCGCTTCCATGCCGGGGACCCGGGTCACGTAGGTGGTCTTGTTCTCGATCTTCTTGGATTCCGGGTTGGACCACTGGTAGTCGATCCAGCCGGCGCCCTTGGCCTTCACGAGATCGACGAACTCGCGCACGACGAATTTGCCGTCCGGCGACTTGATGTCCCACAGGTTCTTGCCGTTCATCTTCGGGTTCGAGCCCAGGACGAGGTTGTTGCCCTGGAAATCGTAGACGAGGATGTAGAGTTCGCCCTTCACCCAGGGGCCGGCCGGATCGTTGAATGCCTTGAAGGCCTGCTCGACGCCGACCTGCTTGACGTGCGCGACGGCCTTGTCGACCAGCGCCTTGGCGTCGTCCGGAGTGGCCGATGCGTGGGATGCGGAGGCGAACACGAGGGCGGTGGCGACAAGGGCAAACAGTTTCCGCAGAAAGTACATGGCGATGCTCCTGGTTGATTTGCTCATCATGCTAATTATCCTTGTGGTAAATGCCAATAGTATTGTTCGCCTAGCACATGTAATGGGGCTCGGCATCAAGGGATACGATCACGGTCGTGCTCGGCGGCATCCGAGCACGACCGGCACGTCGGTCCCGCATGGGCGTTGAGTGACGGGGGGATGATATGCAGGTAATCTCGCCCACCAGCCCGTTTTGGAGAGGACCGCGATGGCGACCCATTTTTATTACAACGGTCATACCTACGAGATCGAGACGGCCCCGATGACTTGGGATGCCGCGGCAGCAAACGCGGCGTCTCTGGCATGGGGGGACGATTTCTCCGGTGTTTCGATGACGTCCTACTTGGCAATCGTCGATTCGGCCGCTGAAAATGCCGCCATCCTGAAGAACATCAAGGCCTCTGTCCCGCACGGGGCGACGCTTGCCGCCGACGGCGGCGGAGCCGACTATCTTTGGCTCGGTGCGTCGGACAGCGTTACCGAGGGAACTTGGCAATGGACGAACGGCACTCCCGTGTCCGCAGGCTTTCAGAACTGGGGCTCGGGAACGCTGGGCAGCGAGCCGGACAACTTCAACGGCAACCAGGATTTTCTCGCGATGGGCGTGGGCAAGTGGCCTGCACCCAGCGGCGGGATCGGAATTGCCGGCCAGTGGAACGATCTGTCGGGGTCCAATACCTTGTGGTCCGTCATCGAGTGGGATGGGCTCATCGGCACAGCGGGCGCCGACAAGCTGACCGGAACGGCAGGCAATGACGTCATCGACGGCGATGCCGGAAACGACAATATCAAGGCCGGCGACGGGGACGACAGGGTCTTCGCGGGCGACGGTAACGATAAGGTCGATGCCGGCAACGGCGACAACTGGGTGATCGCGGAAACAGGCAGCACCGATTCCGATGACGGAAACGACAATTTCAAGGCTGGCAGCGGAGACGATTTCCTTGCCGCGGGCACAGGCGACGACAAGATCATTGCCGGCGATGGCGACAATACAGTGATCGGCGGGTCGGGTAACGACATCATCACGACAGGCGCGGGCAACGACATCATCGACGTGGATGGTTATTACACTGAGGACGGTGTCGCCTCGGAAGGCAACGACGTCATCAAGACCGGCGCCGGTGACGACTTCATCGTGCTCGGTGCGGGATACGACAAGGTATGGGGTGGAACCGGGAACGACGTCTTCGTCTTCACCGATATCCCGTCCGCGACCAGCACGACCGTTCAAAACCGTGATGGCACGACCAGCACGGTCGTCTTGGCGCACCGGATCAACGATTTCGACGCAGGCGGAAACGGCGTTGCTGTCGACCACCTAGCATTCGATTCGACGATCTTTGACGCATTCGAGAATGGCATCAGCGCGACGAACTTCATCAAGGGCTCGGGCCTGACCGGTGCGAGTGCGAACGAGACCGGCGTGGACGACTTCCTGATCTTCGATACCTCGTCCGGCAAGCTGTATTACGACGCCGACGGCAACCAGTCGGATTCGCAGCCCGTCCTGATGGCGATCATCAAGGGCAATACCGCCGATTTCGACTTCGGCGACATCACGATCATCTGAAGCCGCCCCCGACGGGGCCTCTCCGCCGTGGAGGGGCGCGTCGCCGGGGCGCCGGTTCCGTATCTGCTACGGATACCGACGTGCCTTCCGCCATTTCTTGAGCTGACGTCGCGCCTCGCGAATCCCGCATTTGGGATTCGCGAGCGCTCGGTCCAGTGGCATTTCCTTTGTCCTCTGCGTGCCGTTCGGCTAGGCGCAGACCGCCATGTTGTGGTGCAGCATTGCGTTTGATGCACTGAAATGGTGCCCTTCATCGGGGGCTCGGTCTTGTGACATCCGCAGTCAATAAAAATATATCGTTTAAAAATCAATGTTTTGATCGATAAATCGGGTGTTGGCACCCATTTTGCTCTAGGAAGTCCGTAAGCCGGAGCAACGAGGCTCCGGCGGGAAGTGCTTGATGCAGAGCATGCGGACAACGGCGTCCGTCGTTTCAGGGGAGGAATCCATCCTTGGAATGACGCGACGCCGTTTTTTTTCGCCTTTCGGAGTGGAGATCGATCATGGCCAAGGTGTTTCTCGTTGGTGCCGGCCCCGGAGCTGCAGACCTGCTGACGCTGCGCGCCGCCCGCGCCATCGCTGAGGCCGATGTGCTGCTGGCCGATGCGCTGGTGACGGACGAAGTGCTGGCGCTGGCGAAGCCCGCCGCACGCGTGCTGCGCGTCGGCAAGCGCGCGGGGATGAAGTCCGCCGCGCAGGAATTCATCCATCGCGCGATGGCGCGCTATGCACGGCGCGGGCTGACCGTGGCGCGGGTGAAGGGGGGCGACCCCTTCGTCTTCGGGCGCGGCGGTGAGGAGATGGATTACCTGCGCGCGCTCGGCATCGAAGTCGAAGTGATCCACGGCCTGACTGCGGGCGTCGCGGTGACCGGCGCGGCCGGCATCCCCGTGACGCATCGCGCGCACTGTTTCGGCGTGACGATGGTGACCGGCCACACCGAAGACGGCACCGAACCCGACTGGTCCGCGCTCGCGAAAAGCGGCACGACCCTCGTGATCTACATGGGCCTCGGCGCACTTCCGCGCATCGTCGAAAGCCTCGCCGCGGGCGGCCTGTCGCGTGCCACACCGGCGGCCGTGATCGCCCACGGCACGCTGCCGACGCAGCAGCAGGTGGTCGGCACGCTCGCCGACATCGCCGATCGCGCCCGTGAAGCGGCGTTGCCTGCGCCCGCCCTGATCGTCATCGGCGACGTCGCGGCCTACGCCGAAAACCGCCTTGCCCTGTCCTCTTCCGAATCCTCCCCCGAATTCGTATCCCGCGCTGCCTGAAGGAGCCCGCCATGAAAAAACAGAAACTCGTGATGATCGGTAACGGCATGGCCGGCTGCCGCACGCTCGAAGAGCTGCTGAAGCTTTCCCCGGATCTGTACGAGATCACCGTGTTCGGCGCCGAGCCGCACGGCAACTACAACCGCATCCTGCTGTCGCCGGTGCTCGCCGGCGAGATGACGCTGCCGGAGATCATGCTCAACGATCTCGATTGGTACCGCGACAACGACATCACGCTGCATGCCGGCAAGATGGTCACGAAGATCGACCGCACGAAGCGCAAGGTCATTGCGTCCGACGGCACCGAGGCCGACTACGACCGCCTGCTGATCGCGACCGGTTCGACCCCGTTCATTCCTCCGATCCCCGGCGCGGACCTGCCGGGCGTGCTGGCCTATCGCGACATCGGCGACACCGAGGCGATGATCGACGCTTCGACGCAATACAAGCACGCGGTGGTGATCGGTGCCGGCCTGCTGGGCCTGGAAGCGGCAAACGGCCTGATGCTGCGCGGCATGAGCGTCACCGTGGTGCATCTGGCCGACTGGATCATGGAGCGCCAGCTCGACAAGCCGGCGGCCGACATGTTGCAGGCCTCGCTCGAAGCGAAGGGCATGAACTTCCTGCTGTCGAAGCAGACCGAGGCGCTGGTCCGCGGCGAGAGCGGCCGCGTGAGCGCGGTGCGCTTCAAGGACGGGATGGAGATTCCGGCGGATCTCGTCGTCGTCGCCGCCGGCATCCGCCCGAACTACGCGCTGGCGGAGTCGGCCGGCATCTACTGCGGCACGGGGCGCGTGCGTGGCATCCACGTCTCGGACACGCTGCAGACGGTGACCGACCCGCGCGTCTACGCGGTCGGCGAGTGCGTCGCGCACCGCGGCATCGCCTATGGCCTGGTCGCGCCGCTCTTCGAGCAGGGCAAGGTGGCGGCGAACCACCTCGCGAACTTCGGCATCGGCCGTTACGAAGGTTCGGTGACCTCGACCAAGCTGAAGGTCACCGGCATCGACGTGTTCTCTGCGGGCGATTTCACCGGCGGCCCGGACACCGAGGACATCGTGCTGCACGACAAGCAGGGCGGCGTCTACAAGCGCATTGTGATCAAGAACAACCGCATCATCGGTTCCGTGCTATACGGCGACACCGCGGACGGCACCTGGTATTTCCAGCTGATGAAGGATCAGCAGGACATCCACGAGATCCGCGACCACCTGATGTTTGGCCAGAACCACCTGGGCGACGCGGGCCACAAGGGCGAGAACAAGGCGGCCTCGATGGCTGACACCGCCGAGGTCTGCGGCTGCAACGGCGTGTGCAAGGGCACGATCGTCAAGGCGATCAAGGAGAAGGGCCTCTTCACCGTCGATGAGGTGAAGAAGCATACGAAGGCGGCGTCCTCCTGCGGCTCTTGCACGGGCCTCGTCGAGCAGATCCTTGCTTCGACCGTCGGCGGTGCCTACCAGGCCGTCTCGGCGCACGACAAGCCGGTGTGCGGCTGCACCGAGTTGTCGCACGGCGACGTGCGCAAGGCGATCCGCGATCACAAGCTGCTGTCGATCCCCGACGCGATGGAAACGCTGTCGTGGAAGACGCCCAATGGCTGCTCGACCTGCCGCCCGGCGCTGAACTACTACCTGATCTCGACCTGGCCGCACGAGGCGAAGGACGATCCGCAGAGCCGCTTCATCAACGAGCGCGCGCACGCGAACATCCAGAAGGACGGCACCTACTCCGTCATCCCGCAGATGCTGGGTGGGGTGACGACGCCGGCGGAGTTGAAGCGCATCGCCGAGGTCGCCGAGAAGTACAACGTGCCGACCGTGAAGGTCACCGGCGGCCAGCGCATCGACCTGCTGGGCATCAAGAAGGAGGACCTGCCGCACGTGTGGAAGGACCTCGGCATGCCTTCGGGCCACGCCTACGGCAAGAGCATCCGCACGGTGAAGACCTGCGTCGGCGCCGAGCACTGCCGCTTCGGCACGCAGCGTTCGATGTCGATGGGCATCGACCTCGAGAAGATGCTGTTCGGCATGTGGAGCCCGCACAAGGTGAAGCTCGCGGTCTCGGGCTGCCCGCGCAACTGCGCCGAGGCCGGCATCAAGGACGTCGGCGTGATCGGCGTCGATTCGGGCTGGGAGCTGTATGTCGCGGGCAACGGGGGCATCAAGACCGAGGTCGCGCAGTTCCTGTGCAAGGTCGCGACGCGCGAGGAGGTCATGGAGTACTCCGGCGCCTTCCTGCAGCTCTATCGCGAAGAGGGCTACTACCTCGAGCGCACCGTGCATTACATCGAGCGCGTGGGCCTGGAGCATGTGAAGAAGCACGTGCTGGAGAACGCGGAGAACCGCAAGGCGCTGTACGAGCGGCTGCTCTTCGCGCTGCAGGATGCGAAGGATCCGTGGGCCGAGCGCTATGCCGCCGATGCCGCACCCGCCGTGCGCCGCGAATTCGAAATCCTCGAAGTCTGAAATCCGGGAGCTATCTCATGAGCACCATCGAAATCAACGTCGAAGCCGGCTGGAAGGAAATCTGCGCCGTCGAAGACATCCCCGTGCTCGGCTCGCGCGTCGTGAAGGCGGCGCGCGGCGGCGATATCGCGATCTTCCGCAACGCGGAGAACGAAATCTTCGCGCTGCACGACAAGTGCCCGCACAAGCAGGGCCCGCTGTCGCAGGGCATCGTGCATGGGCGTCAGGTCACGTGCCCGCTGCACAGCTGGAAGATCGAGCTGAAATCCGGCGAGGCGGTCGCGCCGGATGTCGGCTGCACCAAATCCTTCGAGGTGAAGGTCGAGGGCGGCAAGGTCCTGCTCAAGGTCTGAGCCTGCCCGAACCCACAGAGAGACGAGAACGATATGGACAAGCAATCCTTCCTGAAAGCAGGCCACCCCCCGACGCTGCTGGCGGCCTTCCTGTATTTCGACCTGGCCTTCATGGTGTGGGTCATCCTCGGGCCGCTGGGCGTGCAGATCGCCAAGGACCTGGGCCTGGACCACGCGCAGAAGGGCATGATGGTCGCGGTGCCGGTGCTGGCCGGGGCGATCCTGCGTATCTTCATGGGCGTGCTCGTCGATCACCTGAAGCCGAAGATGGCCGGTGCGATCGGGCAGGTGATCGTCATCTGCGCGCTCGCTGTCGCGTGGAAGTTCGGCATCCACAGCTATGAGCAGACGCTGCTGCTGGGCGTGTTCCTGGGCTTCGCCGGCGCGGCTTTCGCGGTGGCGCTGCCGCTCGCGTCGCGCTGGTATCCGCCGGAGCATCAGGGTACGGCGCTTGGGATCGCAGGGGCCGGCAACTCGGGCACCGCGCTCGCCGCGCTGTTTGGGCCGGGACTCGCGATGGCCTACGGCTGGACCAATGTGTTCGGCCTCGCGCTGATTCCGCTGATCGTGGTGTTCGCGTTCTACCTCGTCGTCGCGAAGGATGCGCCGGAGTGCCCGCCCGCCAAGCCGCTGGCTGAGTACTTCAAGGTGCTGAAGGACAAGGACGCGTGGTGGTTCATGTTCTTCTATTCGGTGACCTTCGGCGGCTTCGTCGGCCTGGCGTCCTCGCTGACGATCTACTTCAATACGCAGTACGGGCTCGATGCGAAGATGGCGGGTTATTTCACCGCGGCCTGCGTGTTTGCCGGCTCGCTGGTGCGTCCGATCGGCGGCCGTGTCGCGGACCGCGTCGGCGGCATCAAGAGTCTGTCGGTGATGTACGTGTTCGCGGCGATGTTCCTCGCGATCGTCAGCGTCGGGCTGCCGGAGGCGTGGATGGCGCTGGGCGTGTTCGTGCTCGCGATGCTGTCGCTCGGCATGGGTAACGGCGCTGTGTTCCAGCTCGTGCCCCAGCGCTTCCGCAAGGAGATCGGCGTGATGACGGGCCTCGTGGGCATGGCGGGCGGTGTCGGCGGCTTCTACCTCGCGTCCTCGCTGGGCTACGCGAAGCAGGCGACTGGCAGCTACCAGGCGGGCTTCATGATCTTCGCCGGACTCGCCCTGGCGGCGCTGATCGGGCTGACCTCGGTGAAGACCCGCTGGCGCACGACTTGGGGTGCGGCGCACCTCACGTCGGCGCGGATCTGACGCGCGGGATTGAGGCACGAGCGGAGAGCGCAGGCATGAACAAGGCCGCTACCGTCGAGTCGTCGTCTCCGGTGAGCGCCGCACCTGCGGCGGCGCCTCGGAGCGGCAAGGCGGCGCCGCTCTCCGTCCGCCTCGGCCATGCGACCGAGCAGGGGCTGCGCCCGCGCAACGAGGACTTCGTCGGCGCGGCGACCCCGGAAGGAGCCGAACTCCAGGCGAAGGGCCTGATGCTCGCGGTGGCCGACGGCGTCGGCGGCCACGCGAATGGACGCGAGGCCGCCGAATACACGGTGCGCGGCCTGCTCGCGGATTACTACGCGACGCCCGATACCTGGAGCGTCGAGAAATCGATCGACACGGTGGTCGGCGCGATCAACCGCTGGCTGCTGTCGCAGTCGGCGAAGTCGCGCGACTACGCCGGCATGGCGACGACGCTCACGGCGGTCGTGCTGCGCGGGCGGCGCTACTACGTCGCGCACGTCGGCGACTCGCGCGCCTACCTGTGGCACCACGGCGCGCTGCGCCGGCTCACTGAAGACCATACCTGGGAACACCCGGAGCTCGACAACGTGCTGCGCCGCGCGGTCGGACTCGATGCGCAGTTGCTGATCGATTTCGCGGATGGCGAGCTGGCCGTCGATGACCGATTCCTGCTCGTCAGCGACGGGGTGTGGAATACGCTCGGCGACGAGGGCATGGGCGAGTTGCTGGCGCGCGAGGAAGATCCCCAGGCTGCGGCCGACCTGCTGGTGCTCGAAGCGCTGCGCCGCGGTGCGACCGACAACTGCACGGCGCTCGTTGCGAACGTCGATGTCGTGCCGGCCGACAACCTGCGCGACCGCCTCGCGAGCGGCCGCCGCCTGCCGCTGCCGCCGCGTCTGAAGGTCGGCGAGACAATGGACGGCCTGCGCGTCGAGGAGCTGCTGCACGAATCGCGCGTGACCTTGCTGTATCGCGTGACGCGCATGTCCGATGGCACCGCATTGGTGCTCAAGACCCTGCGCCAGGAGGAGGGCGACGAGGAGGCGATGGCCGCCCTGGTGCGCGAGGAGTGGATCGCGCGCCGCGTGCCGGGCCAGGGCTTCCCGCGCGTCTGCGACCACCCCGGGCGCGACCACCTGTACTACCTGATGAGCTGGCACGAAGGCGAGACGCTGAAGGCGAGCCTCGCGCGCGGGCATCGCTACGCGGCGCACGAGCTTGTCCGCATCGGCACGGCGCTCTTGCATGCGGTCGCGGCGCTGCACCGGCTCGGGATCGTGCATCGCGACATCAAGCCGGACAACATCCACATCGACCGCAAGGGCGAGCTGCGCGTGCTTGACCTCGGCGTCGCCGCCTCCGACGGCGAGGACCTGCGCGAGATCAACAACCCCGGCACGCCGTCCTACATGGCGCCGGAGCTGTTCTCGGGGAAACAGGCGAACGAATCCTCCGACCTCTACGCCTGCGGCGTGACGCTCTACGAGCTGCTGACGCGCAAATACCCCTACGGCGAGATCGAACCCTTCCAGACGCCGCGCTTCGGCGAGCCGGTACTGCCGACGCGCTACCGGCCGGACACGCCCGAGTGGCTGGAACGGGTCTTGCTGAAAGCCTGTGCGCGCGATCCCAAAGACCGCTTCGAGACGGCCGAGGAGTTCCTGCTCGCGCTCGAACGTGGTGCGCACCGCCCGCTGGCGACCCATAGGCGTGCGCCGCTGGCGGCCCGCAATCCGACGCTCGCACTGAAGGTGCTGGCGAGTGCGTCGCTGCTGTTGAACCTGCTGCTGCTGTTCCTGTTGAGCCGCCACTAAGAACATGACGACACCCCCGGAGACCCTGATGGAAACGAAGGCCACCTGCCCGTATTGCGGCGTCGGCTGCGGCGTCCTCATCGAACATGACGGCGCGCGCATCACCGGCGTGCGTGGCGACCCCGAACATCCCGCGAACTTCGGCCGGCTGTGCACGAAGGGCTCGACGTTGCACTTCACGGCGCGCCGCGAGACGCGGCTGCTGTATCCGGAACTGCGCGATGCGCGCGGCGACGCGCGCCGCCGCGTGGGCTGGGACGAGGCGCTCGGCGCCGCCGCGCAACGTTTTGCCGACGTGATCAAGGAGCACGGTCCGGACGCCGTCGCGTTCTACATCTCCGGTCAGCTCCTGACTGAGGACTACTACGTCTTCAACAAGCTGGTGAAGGGCCTGATCGGCTCGAACAACGTCGACACCAACTCGCGCTTGTGCATGTCGAGTGCGGTCGCGGCCTACAAGCAGACGCTCGGGGCCGATGCGCCGCCCTGTTCGTATGAGGACTTCGCCGAGACCGACTGCCTGCTGATCGCTGGCGGCAACCCCGCCTATGCGCACCCGATCGCGTTCCGCCGCATCGAGGACGCGAAGGCGGCCCGCCCCGAGATGAAGATCATCGTCGTCGATCCGCGTCGCACCGACACCGCGGCAACGGCGGACCTGCATCTGCCGATCCTGCCCGGCACCGACATCTGGCTCTTCAACGCGATGCTCAACGTGCTGTTGTGGGAAGGCCTCGTCGACAACGCCTTCGTGCGCGAGCACACCGAAGGTTTCGACGCGCTGCGCGAGCACGTGCGCGAGATCACGCCGGCGGTCGCGGCCGAGGTCTGCGGCGTGAAGGCCGAGGACATCCGCACCGCCGCCCGCTGGTGGGGCGAGTCGCCGCGCGCGATGTCGCTGTGGTGCCAGGGCCTCAACCAGTCGACGCACGGCACACACAACGGCACGGCGCTGATCGCGCTGTCGCTCGCGACCGGCAAGATCGGCCAGCCCGGGAGCGGTCCGTTCTCGATGACGGGCCAGCCCAACGCGATGGGTGGGCGCGAAGTCGGAGGTCTTGCGAATCTGCTGTCCGCGCATCGCGATCTGGCGAACCCCGAGCACCGCGCCGAAGTCGCGCGGCTGTGGGGTGTCGCGGACGTGCCCGAAAAACCGGGCCTGACGGCAGTGGAGCTCTTCGACGCGATGCACGAAGGCCGCGTGAAGGCGGTGTGGATCGCCTGCACCAACCCCGCGCAGTCGCTGCCCGAGCAGGAGCGGGTGCGCGAGGCGCTCGCGCGCTGCGAATTCGTCGTGCTGCAGGAAGCCTACGGCAACACCGAGACCGCTGCCTTCGCCGACCTGCTGCTGCCGGCCTCGACCTGGGGCGAAAAGGAAGGCACGGTGACGAACTCCGAGCGCCGCATCACGCACGTCAATCGCGCGGTCCCTGCGCCGGGTGAGGCACGGGCCGACTGGGCGATCGTCTGCGACTTCGCGCGCAAGCTCGGACCGCTGATCGGCAAGCCCGAGGCCGAGCGCATGTTCGGCTACGCGGGCCCCGAGCCGATCTTCGCCGAGCATGCCGAGACGACGCGCGGGCGCGACCTCGACATTGCCGGCCTGTCCTACGCGGTGCTCGACACCAAGGGCCCGCAGCAGTGGCCCTTCCCGGAAGGGGCGACGGAAGGGCGCGCACGGCTTTACGCCGATGGCCGCTTTCCGACCGCCGACGGCCGTGCGCGCTTCGTCGTGCCGACCGGGCGCCTCACCGCGGAACGCGCCGATGCGCGCTATCCGCTGCGCCTCACCACCGGCCGCTTGCGTGACCAGTGGCACGGCATGAGCCGCACCGGCAAGGTCGCGCGTCTGTACAACCACGTCGACGAGGCGCGCATCGAGCTCAACGCCGACGACATGCATCTGCGCGGCGTCAAGGACGGCGACCTCGTGCGCGTGAAGAGCCGCCGCGGTGAGATCGTGCTGCGGGCTGCAGCGTCGAGCGAGATCCGTTCCGGCCAGGCTTTCGTCGCGATGCACTGGGGCTCCAACGCACTGAATTCCGCTGGCGTGAACGTGCTGACGATGAAGGAATTCGATCCGTTCTCGAAGCAGCCGGAGTTGAAACACGCGACCGTGCAGGTCGAAAAAGCGAATTTGCCGCATCAGGCATTGATCATGCGCGGCGAGCCGGGCGAGGCGACGGGGGGCGAGGGGGAGGAAAGGGACCCCGCCGGCGTCACGCTCGAGCGCGCCGCGCTCCTCGTACCGTGGCTGGAGCGCTTCGCCTACGCGTCGCTCGCGCTCGCGGGCCGCGACCACCCGGCCGTCGTGCTGCGCATCGCCCACGATCAGCCGATTCCGCAGGCGTGGCTCGACGAACTCGACGCACTGCTCGGGCTCGACGACGACCACTGCCTCGCCTACAGCGATGCGCGCCGCGGCATCACCAAGCGGGCGCGTATCGAGGGGGGGCTTCTGGTCGGCCTGCGCCTGACCGGGGAGACGGCCGCTGCCGGCTGGCTGCGTGACGTGCTGGTCGAGCGCCAGCCGACCGCCGAGCTGCGCCGCTGGATCCTCGCCCCGCTCGCGAGCCCGCCGGCCGCCGCGAAGAGCCGCGGGCGCATCGTCTGCAACTGTCTCAACGTCTCGGAGAGCGACATCGCCGCCGCGATCGCGGGTGGCGACGGCTTCGATCAACTGCAGGAGAAGCTCAAGTGCGGCACGAGCTGCGGTTCCTGCGTGCCCGAGATCAAGCGCCTCGTCGCGGCAGGCCGCAGCGCCGCCTGACGATGGAAGGCGTGTAACAAGAGCGTTAAAGAATAAGCATGACCATCAAGAGAGAGAACGCAAATGAACGGATCGGAGCACTCGGGTGCCCCGACAGTCGCCGCCTCGCTGCATCCGGCGCGCCAGCCCGCGCTGCGCCGGATCGTGCTGGCGGCGATCCTGTCGGGGGCGGGGGCAGGAGTTGCCGGCCTAGCAAGTGACAATCTGATTCTCGCGTCGGGACTGGCGCTGGCTGCCGGCGGCGTCGCGCTGGCGGGCTGGACGGCGCATGGCCTGGGGCGGCAACTCGCGCGTCTCGAGGGCTTTGCCTCGCAGCTCGCGGAAGGGCGCCTCACCGCTCGGCTCGCAACGGCCGGCGACGATGACGTCACGCCGATCTGCGAGCGCTTCAACGGTGCCGCACGGGGGCTGACGGGCGTGTTCGTCGAACTCGGGCGCGCCACCGACGAGCTGAAGAGCGTGTCGCGCGAAGCGTCCGCGAATGCCGCCGCCGGCGAGCAGGGCGTGCATGTGCAGCGCGACACCACCGTGTCTTCCGCGGCGACGCTGGAAGAGCTCATCACCAGCCTCGCCAGCACGCGCGACGGTGCCGCCGAAGCTGCGACCGTTGCGCAGGCGGCGGTCGCCGAGGCGCGCTCCGGCGCCACCGAAGTCGAGGGCGTCGCGAGCGCGATGCAGGCCCTGGCCGGCGATGTCGGCACTGCGGCACAGGGCGCGGCCCAGCTCGCCGAGCGCTCGCGCCGTATCGACGGCATCGCCACGACGATCGCGGAGATCGCCGCGCGCACCAATCTGCTGGCGCTCAACGCGGCGATCGAAGCCGCCCGTGCGGGCGAGACCGGGCGCGGATTCGCGGTCGTCGCCGACGAAGTGCGTGACCTTGCCGAGGGCACGACGCGGGCGACGCGCGACATCGCCACCCTCGTGGGGCAGGTCCAGACCGATGTCGAACGCCTGATCGGCGCCGTCTCGGCCGCCGACCGACGCGCCCAGGACAGCGCCGAGCGCGCCCGCCACGCCGCGACGGCGCTCGCCGCGATCGAGGCCGCGGCACTCGAAACCTTGTCGCGGATGCGCGAGATCGCCGACGGCAGCGCCGAGCAGAGCGTCGCCGGCGAACGCATCGCCGTCGACATCGAGCGCGTCGCGCAACTCGCCGACGACAACGCCCGCCGCGTCGCCGAAAGCAGCGAGCTGGCGAAATACCTTGAACTGCTTGTCGGTCGCCTCGAAGAGCGTCTGCACGGCTATCGCTACGAATGAACGGGGCAATGATGGAAATCACGACACTTCAGGGCACGGGCGCCGCAGCGCTTGCGGTCGCCGGGCTGGCATGCATCTATTGGGGCGGCGGACGCAAGCGCTCGCACGACAAGATCGAACGTGCGCGCGGAGCGCTCGCCAGCGCCGGGAATCTCGTCCAGTTGATCGCCCAGGTCCAGCAGCATCGGGGCATGAGTGCCGCCTGGCGGGCGGGCGACACCTCGTTTGCCGCCCGGCTGCCCGAAAAGCAGGGCGCGGTGCGACGTCTCTTCTCATCCGTGCTCGACGCCGCCAAGCGCGAAGACGGCGAGCGCATCCCGTGCTTCGTCACGCACGACGCGCGGGTGCTGCGTCACGAGTGGGAGCGCCTCGTCGAGGGGCTCGCTGACCTCACCCCGGAACAGAGCTTCCACACGCATTGCCGCATCGTCGCGACCTTGCTCGACTGGCTTGCGGCGATCGGCGAAGCCCGCGTCGAGCAGCCGCTCAGCGGCACCATCCCGGCGGTCGCGGCGCGGAATTTCTTCCATCGGCTGCCCGTCCTCGTCGAATCGCTCGGTCAGGCGAGGGCGCTCGCCAGCGCCGTGGCAGCCCGTCGCCATTGCCCACCGGTGTCGCGCGTGCGCCTGCTTTTCCTGCTGTCGCGCGCGGAGTCCTTGATGACCCAGGCGCAGGCGCCCGGCGCCGCGGCGATGACGGAAGTCCCCGCCGAGGCGCGTCGGGCGGTGGCGACATTCGTCGCGGCGCTGCGCGACCGCCTGATCGCGTCGCGCGAAATCGAACTCAGCGCCAGCGAATGCTTCACGCTCGGGACCTCCGCCATCGACGCGGTATTTGCGTGGCTCGCGCATGAGCAACGGGTGCTCGACGCCGCGCTCGCCCAGGGCGGGACGGCCGGGAACTCAGAACTCGCCGGCGGAATCGCGAGATGAATGCAGGAGTGATGACCATGGACGCAGACATCCCGGCCGGGCCATCGGTGCGGCGTGGCCAGCGCATCGACAGCGGCCGATTCCTGTCGGTCCTCATCGACAATCTCGACGGCATGGTCTGCCGCTGCGCGATCGACCGCCACTGGACGATGCTCTTCGTCAGCGAAGGCTGCCGCCGCCTTCTCGGCTATTCGCCGGAGGAGCTGATCGGAAACCGCTACGTCTCGTATGAAGCGCTGACGCATCCCGACGACCGCGAGCATGTGCGCCGCGAGATCGTGGCCGCGCTCGCGGCCGGCGTGCGCTACCGCATCGAATACCGCGTCGTGTGCCGCGACGGCAGCATCAAGTGGGTGCTCGAACGCGGCGTCGGCGTGCAGGACGAATCCGGCCGCCAAGTCGTCGAATGCTTCATCGAGGACATCACGGACCAGGTCGAGGCGCAGCAGCGCCTGGCCGAAACCGAGGCGCGCTACCGCAGCCTCTTCGAGAACGCGGTCGTCGGCATCTTCCAGACCTCGGCCGACGGCCAGTATCTCGCCGCCAACACCGCGCTCGCCCGGATGTACGGCTACACGACCGTCGATGAGCTGATGGCCGGCCTGCGCGACATCGAAGGGCGACTGTATGTGCAGCCGGGCCGCCGCGAGGAATTCAAGCGCCTGATCCGTGACCGCGGCTATGTCAGCAGCTTCGAGTCCGAAGTTTATCGGCTCGACGGCTCGACTTTGTGGATCGCCGAGACCGCGCACGCGGTGCATGGCGCCGACGGCGAGCTGCTCTACTACCAGGGCACGGTCGAAGACATCAGCGACCGCAAGCGCTACCGCGAGCAGCTCGAACACCAGGCCAACCACGATCCCCTGACCGGCCTGCCGAACCGCAACCTGCTGCGCGACCGCGTCGAGCAGGCGCGCGTGCATGTCGCGCGGGAAGGCGGCGAAGTGGCGGTCGCCTTCGTCGATCTCGACAACTTCAAGGTCATCAACGACAGCCTCGGTCACGCCGTCGGCGACGAACTACTGATGGTCGTCGCGGCGCGCCTGAAGAGCTGCCTGCGCGCAATCGATACTGTCGCCCGTTACGGCGGCGACGAGTTCGTGCTGATCGTCCATTACCCGGGCGACCGCGCGACGATCGGGCGCGTGCTCGACCGCGTGCTGCAGGCGATCGCGCGCCCGATCCAGGTCGCCGGCCACGAACTGATGGTCACCTGCAGCATCGGCGTCGCGATGCTCGAAGGCGATGCCGGCGTCGACGTGCTGCTGCAGCATGCCGACGCCGCGATGTACTCCGCCAAGGCAGCGGGGCGCTCGACCTACGCGGTCTACACACCTGACCTCAACGCGGCCGCCGTCGAGCGCCTGCGCCTCGAATCGGCGCTGCGCCACGCGCTGGAGCGCGGCGAGATCGACGTGCATTTCCAGCCCAAGGTCGATCGCGCGGGACGCGTCTGTTCGCTCGAGGCGTTGGCGCGCTGGACGAGCGCGGAATTCGGCGCGATCTCGCCGGCGGTCTTCGTGCCGATCGCCGAAGATACCGGCCTGATCGGCCCGATCACCGAATTCGTGCTGCGCAGCGCCTGTGAGCACGCCGCGCGCTGGATCGGCACGGGCGTCGCGCCGCTCACCATCGCCGTCAACCTGTCGCCGCGCCTGTTCCGCGCCGATGGTCTCGTCTCGCGCGTGAGCGGCGAACTCGCGGCCGCGGGTCTGCCGGCGGCCTGCCTCGAGCTCGAAATCACCGAAGGCACGCTGATGGGCGAGGGCATCGATGCCGTCCAGCAGCTGCGCGCCCTCAAGGCCATCGGCGTACGCATCGCGGTCGACGACTTCGGCACCGGCTACTCCTCGCTCGCCTACCTCACGCGCTTTCCGCTCGACATCCTCAAGGTCGACAAGTCCTTCGTCGCCCGCGCCGTGCCCGGTTCGGAGGAGGCCATCCTCGCGCGTGCGATCGTCTCGCTCGGTCTCGAACTCGGACTGACCGTCGTCGCCGAAGGCGTCGAGACGCAGGAGCAGTGGCAGCTCCTTTCCGATGCCGGATGCCACGAATTCCAAGGCTATCTCTTCTCCCGCCCCTTACCCGTGCAGCTGGCGGACGCCTGGCTCGCGTCCCGCCGAACAGCGGGGGAAGGGCGCGGATTGCCGAATTAGTCGCCTGCGCGAGCCGAGTGTCGATCATCGGGTAAGCTGTCGTGCTCCGCATCCGGAGCACGACTCTCTCCCCCGCGCCCACAAGGTGACAAGAACATGACCGAGACAGCCTTCCCGACCCCCGGCTACAAACTGCAATTCGCCAGCGACAACACCGCCGGCGTCTGCCCCGAGGCCCTCGCGGCCTTCAACGACGCCAACCGCGGCTTCGCGTCCTCCTACGGCAACGACGACGCGACCGCCGCCGTCTGCGACAAGCTGCGCACCCTCTTCGAGCGCGACGCCGAGATCTTCTTCGCCTTCAACGGCACCGCCGCGAACTCGCTCGCGCTCGCCGCGATGTGCCAGTCCTACCAGGGCGTGATCTGCAGCGACACCGCCCACGTCGCCACCGACGAATGCGGCGCGCCGGAGTTCTTCTCGAACGGCGCCAAACTGCTGCTCGCGCCCCATCGCCACGGCAAACTCACGTCGGCCGGCGTGCGCGAAGTCATCACCCGCCGCAGCGACATCCACTACCCCCGCCCCAAGGTCGTCACGCTGACGCAGGCGACGGAGCTCGGCACCCTCTACCAGCAGGGCGAGATCGCAGGCATCGCGCGCCTCGCGCACGAGCAGGGCCTGAAGGTGCATATGGACGGCGCGCGCTTCGCCAACGCGGTGGCCTCGCTCGACGTCGCGCCCGCCGACATCACCTGGCGCGCCGGTATCGACGTGCTGTGCTTCGGCGGCACCAAGATGGGCCTGCCGGTCGGCGAGGCGATCGTGTTCTTCGACAAGGCGATGGGCGAGGAATTTGCCTACCGCTGCAAGCAGGCCGGCCAACTCGCATCCAAGATGCGCTTTCTCTCCGCGCCCTGGCTCGCGATGCTCGACAACGGCGTCTGGCTCAGGCACGCCGCGCACGCCAACGCGATGGCGCAACGCCTGCGCGACCGCATCGCGCGTCTCGCCGGCGCCGAGATGCTGTTGCCGACCGAAGCCAACGGCGTCTTCATCAACCTGCCGCAGCCGGCGATCGAGCGCCTGCGTGCAGCCGGCTGGGTGTTCTACACCTTCATCGGCGGCGGCGCGCGCTTCATGTGCTCCTGGGCGACGACCGAAGAAGCCGTCGATGACCTTGCCGGAGATCTCGCCGCGGCACTGGACGGCTGACGCCGGGCGGGTGTGACGATCCGTCGCAGCGTATCCCCTTCCTCGGGACCACCGCGTCGGATTCGGGCACTGCCTGTTCTGGGCATGACGATCGCGTCTTCGTCAACACCCCGCATGTGTTTGGAGTATTCTATGACCATGTAGGAGGTGTGGGATTATGACCAACGCCAATGCTGGGGTTTCGTCTGTCGAAGCCATATCGGCAAACATCATGCGCTCGATGGGAAGATGGCCCCTGCTGGCGGGCCTGGCGGGGGCAATCATGCTTGCCTGGAGCGTCGGCTCCGTCATTGTAGGCGCGGCTTGGGGCGTGGGGTTGTTCGCCTTGGTCGCCATCGCTTCGTTTCGGGAGCGGAGAGAGATCAAGTCCGCACTCGTCCGCGAACTGGGCGCCCGGGCCGCGGCGCCGAGCGGCGCGAACGGGGTCGAATCCTATCTACATAGCTTGCACGATGTTGCGGACGCATCGATGCGTCGCTGGGCGAAGCATATCGACATCGCCCGTCTGCAGACCGAAGGCGCCGGGGCCCAGCTTACGCAGGACTTCGAATCCATCTTGAGCCAATTGCAGTCGCTTCTCGAAGGGAGCAACGTTCAAGCGGGGGACGGGGTGGTCGCCGTCATCGAACATTCCCGCGCGGATCTCGAAGGCATGCTGGAACGGCTCAATCACGCCCTCGAAGAGCAAAGGCCGATGTTGCTCAAGTTCCGCGAACTCGCCGAGACGGTGCAGGAACTCAGGCAAATGGCCGACAGCGTTGCCGAGGTCGCAAAGCATACCAACCTGCTCGCACTCAATGCGGCCATCGAGGCCGCCCGCGCCGGGGAGGCGGGCCGCGGCTTTGCCGTCGTCGCCGATGAGGTGAGGAAGCTCTCCAATCAGTCGGGGGCCTTGGGCAAGGAGATCCGCGAGCACGTCGATTCGGTGAATGTGGCGATGTCATCCGCCCTGACTTCCGCCGAGCAGCTCTCACTCCAGAACGAATCGCTGATCAGCAGTTCGGATGAAACGCTTCACTCTGTCATGGGGCGCTTCACGGACGTCATGAGCGGGCTCAGCGATGCTTCCCGGAATATGGCCGAGGGGAGCCAGAGTGTTCGCGAAAGAGTCCAGACGGTCCTCGTGCATTTGCAGTTTCAGGACCGAATGAGCCAGATCCTGGTGGCGGTCTCCGCGGACATCGCGCGTCTGCTGGAGCGGATTCGCGAGCAGGAGCACCAGATCGCACGCGGCGAGACGCCTGACGCCTTCGATACCCGCGCCTGGGTCGCCGCGCTCGAGAAGACCTACACCACGCTCGAGCAATACGATTGTGCCCATCCGGCGGCGCAGGGCAAGGTCGCGACAACCGACATCACCTTTTTTTAGACGTTCAAATTGAAGGTCCGGCTCGATCCAGAACCTCGACATAGTGCCAAACGAGTGCAGGGGAGGCTGTTGAGGACACCCCCGTGCGACCGGACAGCGGCCTTGGAAGCAGCGACCAACTTAGAAAACTCAGGCTTGAAAAGGGGAAATAGCCATGGGAAAGACCATTTTGGTGGTGGACGACTCATCGTCGATGCGACAGGTTGTCAGCATGGCGCTCAAGGGCAGCGGGTACGACGTCATCGAGGCCTGTGACGGCAAGGATGCGCTGAGCAAGCTTGCCGGCCAGCGGGTTCATCTGGTCATCAGCGACGTCAATATGCCCAACATGGACGGCATCACCTTTGTCAAGGAAATGAAGAAGAACCCGGCCTACAAGTTCGTGCCGGTGATCATGCTGACCACCGAGGGATCCGACGAGAAGAAGAAGACGGGGCAGGAAGCAGGGGCCAAGGCGTGGGTCGTCAAGCCCTTCCAGCCCCAGCAGATGCTCGCCGCCGTGTCGCGAATCCTGCTTTGAGCAAACTGCCATGAGCATTGACGTGAAATGTGATGGCAGTGCGGCAAGGGTGAGCTTGAACGGGGAGCTCAACATTTACACGGTCGCCGAAATCAAGGCGAGCCTGGCCGACTGCATGGAGCATGCAGACCGGATCGAAATCGATCTGTTCGGCGTGAGCGACATCGACACGGCGGGCCTGCAACTGATGCTGATTGCCAAACGCGATCCGGGCAAGGAAGTCCATTTTGTCAATCATCCGCCCTGCGTGCTGCGTCTCGTCGATCTGGCCAATCTGGCTGGCGTGCTCGGCGATCCGCTCGTGATGCCTGCTCGGGAGCCGGAGGAGGGGCAGCCGTGTCCGAATTGAACAACGATCTCGCCTTGGCGCTCGGAACCTTCATGGACGAGGCTCGCGAGTTGCTCGGCCGGATGGAGGAGATCCTGCTGGGCGCCGAAGAGGCGCCGTGCTCCGACGACGAGCTCAACGAGCTGTTCCGTTGTGCGCACACGATCAAGGGGTCAGGTGGCCTGTTCGGCCTCGACGAGGTCGTGCGTTTTACCCATGTGGTCGAGAATGTGCTCGATTGCCTGCGCAACGGCGGGCTGCAGTTCAGCAGCGAACTCATCAGCCTGCTGCTCGAATGCCAGGATCACATCTGCAGCCTGATCACCGCCGTTGCCGAGGGCACCGAAGTTCCCGTCGCACGCAGCGACGAACTGCTGCAAAAGCTGCAGGTGGTGCTCGGCGCGGACGAGGCGTCCGTTAAGACGTATGCGCCGACGCCTCCGGCTGCGGCCGAACCGGAGGTCATCGCCAGCGGTGGCGGTGCCATCGGGGCCGACCACTGGCATGTTTCGTTGCGCTTCGGCCCGCAGATGCTGCAGGACGGGATGGACCCACTGGCCTTCATCAACTACCTGAATCAATATGGGACGCTGTTGCACGTTGAGACCGTGACCGAGGCCATTCCGGATTTCGCCAGCGCCGATCCCGAGCTCTGTTACCTCGGCTTCGAAGTGGCGCTGCGCAGCAATGCCAGCAAGGCCGAGATCGAAAGCGTCTTCGAGTTCGTGAGCGATAATTCGCGGATCGTCATCCTGCCGCCTGCCAGTAAGATCGACGAATATGTGGCCTTGATCGAGTCAATGCCGGACAGCGCCGAAATGATCGGGCGGATTCTCGTCGCCTGTGGTTCCGTGACTCAACGTGAGCTCGACCAGGCGCTTGCCGTACAGCGCGACCTGGGGGGGAGGCAGCGGCTCGGTGAGGTGCTCGTCGAGCGAGCAGCCGCTGAACGCGAGGTGATCAACGCCGCGATCGACAAGCAGAAGAGCGCCGCCGAAAGGCGTGCGGCCGACAGCAAGACGGTCAAGGTACCGGCGGATCGGCTCGATGCCCTCATCGATCGCGTCGGCGAGTTGGTCATCGCGGGCGTCGGCACGCATTTGCAGATCAGTCGCCTGAACAAGCCGTCGATCCAGGAGTCGGCCGAGGTTCTTCTGTCTCTCGTCGAGGACATCCGCGACATGGCTCTGCGGCTGCGCATGGTGGCCATCGGCGAAGTCTTCTCCCGGTTTCCGCGTGTCGTGCGTGACGTGTCGAAGGAGCTCGGCAAGGACATTGACCTATGCATCAATGGTGCCGAATCCGAACTCGACAAATCAATGGTGGAGAAGATCGGCGATCCGCTGATGCATCTGGTACGCAACGCGATCGACCACGGCATCGAACCCACCGAGGTCCGTGCAGCACGCAACAAGCCGGCGCGGGGCACGGTCGAGCTGAATGCCTTCCACGAGTCCGGCAGCATCAACATCGAAGTCAAGGACGATGGCGGCGGGCTGGATCGCGAGCGTATCCTGAGGAAGGCGCTCGAGCGCGGCATGATCGGCGAGGACGCCAACCTTTCCGACCAGGACATCTATCGGCTGATTCTCGCGCCGGGGTTTTCGACGGCGGAGCATGTCACCAACCTCTCGGGGCGGGGCGTCGGGATGGACGTGGTACGCAGCAACATCGAGGCGCTGCGGGGTACTCTCGATATCGAATCGGTTCCGGGGCAAGGCACCACCATGCGCATGTGCCTGCCCCTCACACTGGCGATCATCGACGGCTTTCATGTCGGCGTCGGCAATTCGCACTTCATCATCCCGCTCGACCTCGTGGTGGAATGTATCGAACTGCCGCCCGATATCGGCTTCCAGGATTATCTCGAATTGCGTGAGGAGGCATTGCCTTTCGTGCGCTTGCGCGAGGTCTTCCGGGAACAGGGCGCGGGGCACCCGAGGCCCCGCGTCGTGGTCGTGCGCTTCGGCAGTCGCCGTGCCGGCCTGGTGGTCGATCGCATTTACGGCAAGTGCCAGACCGTCATCAAGCCGCTCGGGCCGCTGTTTTCCGAAGTCCCGGCCGTCGCGGGATCCACCATTATCGGCAATGGCGATGTCGGGATGATTCTCGACGTGCCGGCGCTCGTGCGGCATTGCTCGGCCCTGCCACGAGGAAAGCCGATGCGCGAGCCCGACCGAGCGCCGTTTGCCGCGGCGTGATGCCCATCGGGCCTATGCTATTTGCACGCGGTCTGTACCGAACACCTCCATGTCCTTATTCCGCAATTCCAAATTGCTTCCTGATCAGGAGAAAGCCATGACCCTCAGCGTCAAGAACAGACTGATCATCAGTCTCGTGGTGTCCGTCATGGCGGTCGTCGTGCTGATTGCCCTCAGTGCGACCAGCATGAGCCGCCTCGCCCGCATGCAGGACGAAGGTGTGGACCGCTCGAACACGTCCGTAAATCTGGCCAATGCACAGAATATCGGTGCCCGTCTTTATCAGGTTGTCGCCGACGCTGTCATCAATCGCAATCTGCGGGAAAGTCGAAAGAGTTGGGTCGAGGTCAAGAAATCTGCCGAAGAGGAATTGGCCGAGGCGGCCAAGGCTGCTGATACCGATGCAGAACGGCGTTGGGTTGCCGATGCCGCTTCGGCGTTCAAGGAAACAGCCCGTATTTTTGAAGACAAGATGCTGCCGCTGTTGGAGAGCAACAAGGCGTCGGAGGCCGTGATTCGCGAGCTCGACGGCCAACTGGACGGTGAAGTCGAGAAGATGCGGGAGAACCTACGCCAGGTAGCTGAATCGGTCTCCGTCGAATCGCGTGTGGCAGATGCCAAATTCGATGAGGAAATCAGGACGACGGAATCTTGGATGATCGCATTCGGTGTCGTCGTCCTGCTGATCACGCTGGCGGTGTCGTACTGGGTCTTCCGCTACATCACCGGTCAATTGGGCGGTGAGCCGGCGGTGGCGGCGGAAATCGCCAACCGGATCGCGTTGGGCGACCTGTCGAGCAAGATCCAAGTGCACACTGGCGACAAGCACAGCCTCATGGCGTCGATGGAGGCGATGTCGGCGACGATCCGCACCCTCGTTGCCGACGCGCATGCCCTGTCTGCTGCGGCTCAGCGCGGCAAGCTGGAAACAAGGGCGGATGCCGCCAAGCACCAAGGGGAATTCCGCGCCATCATCGAAGGTATCAACGCCACGATGGTTGCGGTCGTCGAGCCGATCGACGACGTCAAGCGCGTCATGGCGGCGGTCGAGCAAGGCGATCTCAGGCAAACCATCCAGGCCGACTACGAAGGTGACTTCGGTGCCCTGGTCGGGAGCGTAAACAACACTGTGACCAAACTGTCGCAGACCATCGCGCATGTCTCCAGCGCGTCGGATGAGCTCGCCAATGCGGCGACGCAGGTCTCTGCCACCTCGCAGTCCCTGTCACAGGCGACCTCCGAACAGGCCGCCAGCGTTGAGGAAACCTCGTCGGCCGTCGAGCAGATGTCGGCGTCGATCTCCCAGAATAGCGACAACGCCAGGACCACGGACGGCATCGCGCGCAAATCCTCGGAAGACGCGATCGCCGGCGGCGAGGCTGTCAAGTCGACGGTGGCGGCCATGAAGGCGATCGCCGACAAGATCGGCATCATTGACGACATCGCCTACCGCACGGATCTCCTCGCACTCAACGCCGCCATCGAGGCCGCGCGGGCCGGGGAGCACGGCAAGGGATTCGCGGTCGTGGCCGCAGAAGTCCGGAAGCTGGCCGAGCGCAGCCAGATCGCGGCCCAGGAGATCGGCGAGCTGGCGACAAGCAGCGTTGCGACCGCCGAAAGCGCCGGCGGCTTGTTGGAAACAATGGTGCCCTCGATCCGCAAGACCGCCGATCTGGTGCGCGAAATCTCCGCCGCCTCGGAAGAGCAATCGAACGGTGCCGGGCAGATCACCATGGCCATGGGCCAGCTCAACAGCGTTACGCAGCAGAATGCGTCCCTGTCGGAAGAGCTTGCCGCAACAGCGGAGGAAATGGGGACACAGGCCGAGAATCTGAAGGATCTGATGTCGCAGTTCGTCGTCGCCGGTGAGCGCCCCGCGAACTCGGCCGCAACTCGGCCGGTGAGGGCAAAAGGCAGTGCCAAGACACTGACCAAGGAGATCGTCGCCCGGGTCATGTACCCGGCGTCGAGTAACGTCGACGCGAAGGACTTCGAAAAATTCTAGCGAGTGCGTCATGCAAAGCGAAATCGTGGTTCCCGTCGCCGCCCGGCAGGAAGTGGCCATTGCGGGCAAAACGCCGGAAGGCGCTGATGCCGGCGCGGCCGGGCAGCTCTATCTCGCCTTCCGGTTGGCAGGTGAAGTCTATGCGGTCGATATCTTGCGTATCCGCGAAATCATCGAGTACAGCCTGCCCACCAGCGTGCCGATGATGCCCGAATCGGTACGGGGGGTGATTAACCTACGTGGGTCGGTGGTGCCCATCATCGATCTCGCGGTGCGCTTCGGTCGCGATGCAACGGGAGTCGGCAAGCGAACCTGCTTCGTCATCATCGAGGTCGAGTACGGCCGAACGAAGCACATCCTCGGGGTGATGGTGGACGGCGTCAACGGGGTGATGGACATTGGCGCCGACCGGATCGAACCACCGCCGAGCTTCGGCACGGACGTCGACACCCGGTTCATCGCAGGCATGGCGCGCGCGGAGGGGCGCTTTGTCATCATCCTTGACGTTGCCCGCGTGTTGTCCATCGCGGAAATGGCGACAATCCGTTCGGTGTCGGCAGGGAGGTGAGTGCTGGGATCGACCGGCGGGGCTCCGGAAGGCCGGACTGGTCGAGCGCGTCGGCGTCGCTGGCGCAGTCGGCCATCGCGGGGGCGCGGTGCCAGTCGTCGCGCGTGATCGGTACAGGCAGGACAACAACCGGATCCGGCGGAGGAACCGGACACGAAGCAAGTGGGCTATGGGACGCGAAATCAAGGTAATGGTCATCGATGACTCTGCGGTCGTCCGCAAGGTCATGAGCAGTATTCTCGACCGGGATCCGAATATCCGGGTCATCGCCACGGCATCGGATCCGATCTTCGCAATGGAGAAGATGTGCAAGGAATGGCCGGACGTCATTACGCTCGATATCGAGATGCCGCGGATGGACGGCATCACCTTTCTCGGAAAGCTGATGGCCGAACGGCCGACACCGGTGGTGGTCTGTTCTTCGCTGACTACGACCGGAGCGGAGACGACCCTGCAGGCACTGGCCGCCGGCGCTGTCACCATCATTACCAAGCCGGGCTTGGGGGTCGATGATTTCCTGCAGGATTCGAGCGACGATCTCATCGCCGCAGTCAAGGCGGCCGCGCGTGCGAACATGGGGGCCGTGCGGCACACCGCCCAGGCCCGCACCCCGCCGCCGGATTCCGATGGACCGCGCACGGCGATGGCGCAAACGACCGAGCGCATCGTCGCCATCGGCACGTCGACCGGTGGAACGCTCGCTCTCGAGCGGATTCTGACTGAGTTGCCGCGGGTGTCACCGGGCATCGTCATCGTGCAGCACATGCCCGAGATGTTCACCGCTGCCTTTGCCGCTCGGCTCGACAGCCTGTGTGCGATCAGGGTGCTAGAGGGGATGGACAAGCAACGCGTCCTGCCGGGACAGGCGCTGATCGCTCCAGGTGGCAAGCACATGCAGCTCGTCCGCAGCGGTGCGCAATACATCGTCGAGATCAAGGATGGCCCGCCCGTCAATCGTCATCGGCCCTCGGTGGACGTTCTGTTTCGCTCCGTTGCTCGCCACGCAGGGAAGAACGCGATGGGGGTGATCATGACGGGGATGGGCGACGACGGCGCACGCGGCCTGAAGGAAATGCACGATGCCGGCAGCTTTACGCTCGCGCAGGACGAAGAGAGCTCCGTTGTCTATGGGATGCCCAGGGAAGCGGTGAAAGTCGGCGCCGTCGATCGCATCCTGCCGCTCTCGCTCCTTGCGGGGGCCATCATGAGAGGCAGCGTCCGGTCGTAGCAGCGCGCGGGGGGCAACAGTCACCACCGTGAGGATCGTCGCGTCCGAGTGAAGTTGCATGACGTTTACGTCAACGTCACAATACCGCCCGACGCTCTTCGACGGGCGTCGGCTTCCAATCACAGTCGTCCGCAGCACGGCAGTCCGGCACTGCGCCGAGGATCGCCCGCCAGCGGGTGCGCAATGACGTGGCAGACGCAGGTCCGCCGCGTTGATTCCGGGAAAGGAGAGGAAATGACTGCAGTTGCCGAGTTTCTGAAAGCACGCGACTTCCTGCTGGCCAATCGGACCGACTACGCCGCCGCGTACGCCGGCTTCCAGTGGCCCCAGCTCAGCGAATTCAACTGGGCGCTCGATTACTTCGACAGCATGGCTCGGGGCAACGACAAGCCCGCGCTGTGGATCGTCGAGGAAGACGGCCGCGAATCCAAGCTCTCGTTCGCCGAGATGTCCGCGCGCTCCAACCGCGTCGCCAACTGGCTGCGCGAGCAGGGCGTCGCGCGCGGCGACCGTATCCTGATCATGCTCGGCAACGAAGTGCCGCTGTGGGAAACCATGCTCGCCGCGATCAAGCTCGGCGCCGTCGTGATCCCCGCGACCACGCTGCTGACCCCTGACGACCTCTCCGACCGCCTCGAGCGCGGCCAGGTCAAGCACGTCGTGATCGGCGAGGCCCACACCGACAAGTTCGCCGACCTGCCGGGCAACTACACCCGCGTCAGCGTCGGCGCCGCGACCCCCGGCTGGCTCTCCTTCGAGGATGCCTACCAGGCCTCGCCCGAATTCGCGCCGTCCGGCGTCACCAAGGTCACCGACCCCCTGCTGCTCTACTTCACGTCCGGCACGACCTCCAAGCCCAAGCTCGTCCAGCACAGCCACCAGTCCTACCCCGTCGGCCACCTGTCGACGATGTACTGGATCGGACTGCAGCCGGGCGACCGCCACATGAACATCAGCTCGCCGGGCTGGGCGAAGCACGCGTGGAGCTGCTTCTTCGCCCCGTGGAATGCCGGCGCCTGCGTCTTCCTGTACAACTACAACCGCTTCAATGCGAAAGCACTGCTCGACGTGCTCGTGAAGTACGAGATCACGACGATGTGCGCGCCGCCGACCGTGTGGCGCATGCTGATCCAGCAGGACCTCGCCGCGGTGAAGACCAACCTGCGCGAACTCATCGGCGCCGGCGAGCCGCTCAACCCCGAAGTCATCGAGCAGGTGAAGAAGGCCTGGGGCATCACGATCCGCGACGGCTTCGGCCAGACCGAGACGACCGCCCAGATTGGCAACACCCCGGGCCAGAAGCTCAAGCCCGGCTCGATGGGCCGCCCGCTGCCCGGCTACACGATCGCGCTGCTCGACGCCGACAGCAAACCGGTCGAGGAAGGCGAGATCAGCCTCGTCCTCGCCAAGCGCCCGATGGGCCTGATGCTCGGCTACGCCGGCGACGAAGCCAAGACCGCCGAAGTCATGCGTGACGGCCACTACCGCACCGGCGACGTCGCGAGCATCGACGAGGAAGGCTACATCACCTACGTCGGCCGTGCCGACGACGTGTTCAAGGCCTCCGACTACCGCATCAGCCCCTTCGAGCTCGAATCGGTGCTGATCGAGCATCCGGCGGTCGCCGAAGCCGCCGTCGTGCCGAGCCCGGACCCGGTGCGCCTCGCAGTGCCCAAGGCCTACGTGATCCTCGCCGCCGGCTTCGAGCCGTCGCGCGAACTCGCGAAGGACATCTTCGCCTTCACGCGCGACAAGCTCGCGCCCTACAAGCGCATCCGCCGCCTCGAATTCTCCGACCTGCCGAAGACCATCTCCGGCAAGATCCGCCGCGTCGAGCTGCGGAAGAGCGAGGAGGGCAAGGACGCCAGCGTGCGCGGCGCGCTGGAATTCTTCGAGGAAGACTTCCCCGAGCTGAAGGGCTGATCGTAAGTAATTGCGCACCGCATCACGCGGAGCGTGCAGCGGCCGGATAAGCTGATACAATGCCGGCCGTGGCGGGTCTCCCCGCATTGCAGCGTGGTGAACCTGGTCAGGGCCGGAAGGCAGCAGCCACAGCCGCTCCCTGCAAGTGCCGGGGGCCAGGCTCGCCACCCTCGAACATCGAACGGGCGCCTCGGAAACGGGGCGCCCGTTTCATTTTGTGCCTCTTCGCGGATTTGCGTTACGCACCTCCTATGGTCGATACGGTATCTTGGGCGCTTTTCCGTCGCGCCTGTCGCCAATCCCCTTGAAGCTTCGCCTCTTTTTCCTCTTGCTGCTGTCACTGGCCTGCGCCCCGGTCTATCCGCAGGTGCCGGATCGCACGAAGGGCGTCGCGCTGGTGCTCTCCGGCGGGGGCGCGCGCGGCGTTGCCCACGTCGGCGTGCTCAAGGTCCTCGAAGACATGCGCATCCCCGTCGACTGTATCGTCGGCACCTCGATGGGCGCGATCGTCGGTGGCGCCTATGCGTCCGGCATGTCGCTACCGGGCATGGTGCGCGAGATCAACGCCGTCGACTGGGGAAACATGTTCTCCAACAACGTCCCGCGCGAGGACCAGCCCTTCCGCGACAAGCAGGACGCCGCCCGCAACCGCTCGGCTATCGTCATGGGCTACGGCGACGGTCGCCTGCTGCTGCCGCAAAGCGCCATCTCCGGCCAGGCGATGGACCGCTTCCTCAACCGCCTCGCCGGTGGAGCCGAGGTGTTGCCCAGCTTCGACTCGCTGTCGCTGCCCTTTCGCGCCGTCGCCACAGACCTCGAATCCGGCGCCGAAGTCCTGCTCGACAAGGGGCCGCTGTGGCGGGCGATGCGCGCCAGCATGGCCGTGCCCGGCGTCTTCCTGCCGATCGAGAACGACGACCGCCTGCTTGTCGATGGCGGGCTCGTGATGAACCTTCCCGTCGACGACGGGCGCCGCCTCTGTGGCGGCCGCGTGATCGCCGTAAATCTCGGTACGCCGCCGCAATTGCGTGACCGCCTGCTGACCGCCACCGACATCGTGCTGCAGGCGATCAACCTCGCACTGGAGCAAAACGTGCGGCAGCAGATCGAGCGCCTCGGGCCCGACGACGCGCTGATCCAGGTCGAACTCGGCGACATCACCTCGCGCGACTTCGACCGCGCCCTCGAAACCGTTCCCTACGGCACGATCGCCGCGCTGAAACAAAGCGCGTCGCTCGCGCGCTTTTCCGTCGATGCCGAAACCTATGCGAAATGGCAGGCGCAGCGCCAGCAACGGCGCAAGCAGCCGGCGCCGGTGGTCGAATCGATCGCGATCGAGGGCCTCAAGGTCGTGCCTCAGCGTCTGTTCGGCGCGACGCTATCGCAGAAACTCGGCGAGCCGCTGGATACCTCCAGGCTCGAAACCGACATCGGGCAGATCTATTCCCGCGGCGACTTCGACCGCCTGCGCTACAGCGTGCTGCGCGATGGGCCGCGTGCGACCGTGCAGATCGAAGCCGACGAAAAGGCCTCCGGCCCGAACCTGTTGCGTTTCGGCGGCGGCGTCGCAGCCGATTTCGAAGGCGAATCCACGGTCGGCGTCTACGCCGGCTTCTCGCGCCGCTGGCTCAACACGCGCGGTGCGCGCTGGGATGTCGATATGCAGCTCGGCAACACGAACCGCATCCGCTCCGAGCTCTACCAGCCGCTCGATCTCGACAGCGGCTGGTTCGTCGCGCCGTCCGTTGAACTTTTCAACCGCGTGCTGCCCATCTTCGTCGATGGCCGCAAACTCTCCGAGAACAAGGAGCGCGGCGGCGTGCTGGGGCTCGATCTCGGCTACGAGATGGGCATGTGGGGCGAGCTGCGGGCCGGCTGGCGGCGCGGCGATCGCAAGTCCGAAGTCGTCTCGGGCCCGGTGCTCTATCCCGAGCGCACTGTCGCCGACGGCTCGCTGCAGGTCAGCGCCGTCATCGACCGTCTCGACAGCCCCTTCTTTCCGCGCCACGGCTACGCCGCCCGCCTGCGCGGCGAACTGCACGACCCTTCCTTCGGCGACGATCACCACTATCTCTTCACCGAGCTCGACGGCGACGGGGCGATGTCTCTCGGCGCCAACGTCCTGCGCCTGCACGGTTTCTTCACCGGCAGCCCTGACCGTGATCTGCCGGAAGTCGGCCGCACCCAGCTGGGCGGGCCCTTCCGCCTGACCGGCTACCGCTACGGCGAAATCGCCGGCGACCAGGTCGCACTCGCCAGCGCCGCCTACTACCGTCTCATCACCCGCCTGCCGGATTCGGTCGGTCGCGGCGTCTATGCCGGTGCGACCGCCGAATGGGCTGACGTGCGCAACTACGGCGCCTCGCTGACGCCGAACCCCGGGCGGCGGCGCGCGATGTCGCTCTTCCTTGGCGCCGACACCGTGCTCGGCCCCTTGTATCTCGGCGCCAGTTACCTGCCCGAGCTGGGTGAGATGCGCTACTACCTGCAGATCGGTCAGCCACAATAGCGGCGAGGCCGAAGTGACCGGTGCAGACGAATTCATCCGGGCAGCCGGGGGCGCTCTGCTAGAATCCCGCCATGAGTTATCAGGTTCTCGCGCGCAAGTGGCGGCCCAGGAGCTTTGCCACGCTGGTCGGTCAGGAGCACGTCGTACGGGCGCTCAGTCATGCGCTTGCGACGGGCCGTCTGCATCACGCCTGGCTATTCACCGGGACTCGCGGGGTCGGCAAGACCACGATCTCGCGCATCCTCGCCAAGGCGCTCAACTGCGAGACCGGCATCACCGCCGAACCCTGCGGCAAATGCTCCGCATGCACCGCCATCGACGCCGACCGCTTCCCCGACTACGTCGAGATGGACGCGGCCTCGAACCGCGGCGTCGAGGACATGGCGGCACTGCTCGACAAGGCCGTCTACGCGCCGGTGCAAGGCCGCTACAAGGTCTACATGATCGACGAAGTGCATATGCTCACCGGGCATGCCTTCAACGCCATGCTGAAGACCCTCGAAGAGCCGCCCGAGCACGTCAAATTCATCCTCGCGACGACCGATCCGCAGAAGATCCCGGTCACCGTCCTGTCACGCTGCCTGCAGTTCAACCTCAAGCAGATGCCGCAGGGCCACATCGTCGATCACCTGTCGCGCATCCTCCAGGCCGAAGACGTTCCGTTCGAGGCATCGGCGCTGCGTCATCTCGCCAAGGCGGCGTGCGGCTCGATGCGCGACGCGCTGTCGCTCCTGGACCAAGCCATCGCCCACGGTTCCGGCAAGGTCGAGGAAGAGCAGGTCACGCACATGCTCGGCACGGTCGGCGACGACCACCTGTATGCCGTCCTCGACGCGCTCGCCGCCGGCGACGTCACCGCCTTGCTCGCGGTCGCCGACCGCATGGAAACGCGCAGCCTCTCCTTCGACGCCGCCTTGCAGGCCCTCGCGTCGCTGTTCAATCGCGTCGCCCTCGCGCAATTCGCGCCGGCTGCGATCGGCGACGATGCCGAACGCCAGCGTCTCGCGCCCTATACCGAAGCCTTCGACCCGGAATTCCTGCAGCTCGCCTATCAGATCGCGATTCACGGCCGCGACGAGCTGCCGCTCGCGCCTGACGAGTACGCCGGCTTCACGATGACGCTGCTGCGCCTGCATGCCTTCCGCCCCGAACAGCCCCCGGCGCTGGGAAGTCCCGCCGCGGCCGGTGGTGGCGGGAGCGCAGCCCGTGGCCCGGTCCCCGCCCGTCCTGCACCCGCGGCTCAACGCCCCGAGCCCGCGCCTGTCGTTCCGGCCGCGCCGGCCCAGAATCGCAGTGAGGCCGCTCCGGCACCGCGTCGGGCGGAAGTCGAGCCGGCCCCGTCTGCCCCATCGGCGCCCGCCGCCGGACGAGCCGAGGCGCGCAGCGAACCCGCCTCGTCGATCCCGCCGTGGGAAGACCTGCCCCCTGAGGCCCAATTCGGCCATGCTGCCGCCGCACAGTCGCGCCCGGCCCCGGTTGCCGCTGCTCCGGCGGCCATCGTCGCCGAAACCGTCGCCCCGGCTGCACGGATCATCGAGCCGGCGCCGCAGTCTGCTCCGGCGAGCGCTCCGCAGGCTCCGATCGAGTCGCCGCCCGCGAGCGAAGGGACTACTCCCGCCGGCGCGGCGAGTCCCGACGCCCTGGCGGGCCTCGCGGCCGGGCAATGGCACGACACCCTGCGCGCATTGGGGCTGGGCGGCATGGTGCGCGAATTCTCCCAGCACTGCGAATGGCTGGGATTCGTCGACGGCGTGCTCGAGCTGCGTCTTTCCGAGGCGCACCGGCACCTGTTGAGCATGAACCCCGGCCTCGTCGACCGGCTGCAGGATATCCTCGTCGCCCATTGCGGGCAGCCGCTGAAGCTGCGCGTGCAGGTTGGCGCCATTGCCGGCGAAACCCCCGCCCAGCGCGACGAGGCCGAGCGGCGCGTGCGCCACGCCGAGGCGGTCGCGGCGCTCGAGCGCGATCCTTTCGTACGCGAACTGATTGAACGATTCGATGCAACCCTCGTGGAAGCGTCGGTCAAACCTCTCTAAGCCAATTTTTTTGGAGATCTGACCATGATGAAGGGCGGAATCGCTGGCCTGATGAAGCAGGCCCAGCAGATGCAGGAAAACATGAAGAAGATGCAGGACCAGCTCGGCAGCATCGAAGTCGAAGGACAATCGGGCGCCGGCATGGTCAAGGTGCAAATGACATGCAAATACGACGTTCGTCGTGTCAGCATCGACCCGTCCGTGATGGACGACAAGGAGATGCTCGAGGACCTCGTCGCCGCGGCCGTGAACGACGCCGTGCGCCGCGTCGAGACGACGACCCAGGAGAAGATGGCCGGCTTCACCTCGGGCCTCAACCTGCCGCCCGGAATGAAGCTGCCCTTCTGATCCGATGTCATCTCCTTCCAGCCTCGACGAACTGATCGAGGCCTTGCGCGTGCTGCCCGGGGTGGGGCCCAAATCCGCCCAGCGGATGGCCTACCACCTCCTGCAGCGCGACCAGCGCGGGGCGCAACGCCTCGCGCAGGTGCTGGGCCACGCGCTCGAAGTGCTGCGCCATTGCGAGCGTTGCAATACCTTCACTGAAGATGCCGTGTGCCAGCGTTGCGCCAGTCCGCAGCGCGACCCGTCTCTGCTGTGCGTCGTCGAGATGCCGGCCGACCTCGCGATGGTCGAGCAGACGCACGCCTACAACGGCCTCTACTACGTCCTGATGGGGCGCCTGTCGCCCCTCGATGGCATCGGTCCGCGCGAACTGCGCCTCGACAAGCTGCTGGCGCGAGCCACCGACAGCGCCGTGCGTGAAGTGATCCTCGCGACCAACTTCACCAACGAGGGCGAAGCCACCGCCCACGTGATCGCCGAGGCGCTCGCCGCCCGCGGCATCAAGGTCAGTCGCTTGTCGCGCGGAGTGCCCGTGGGCGGCGAGCTCGAGCACACCGACGCCGGCACCATCGCCCAGGCCCTCGTGGAGCGTCGCGCCTTGTAACAGTCGCGCTGTTGCGCTGCGCAAAAAATGATGCCGAATACCGCTTTCGGCTGATATCTCCTGTGCGCCAAAGCCCTGAATTAAGGGCGTTTAATGATCCCGCCCTTTTTATGTTGCGGGTTTCTTGCTAGACTTCCGCGGTTTTTTTGTATCCGGAAACGGGTTTCTTTTTCAGGGATGAGGCTCATGAGCGTGGATCAGAAGATGGACAGTGGCCGCCGGCAACTGCTTGTCGCGACGTCGGCCGCCGGTGGCGTGGCTGCGGTGGCGACGGCAGTGCCGTTTGTTGCCAGTCTGACGCCGTCCGAGCGTGCAAAAGCTGCTGGAGCGCCGGTCGAGGCGGATATCAGCAAGCTGGCGCCCGGCGAAATGATGACGGTGGAGTGGCGTGGCAAGCCGGTGTGGATTCTGCGCCGGACCCCCGAGATGCTGGCTACGCTTGACCAGACCGAGGCCGCCGTGAGCGACCCGGAGTCCAACAAGGACATGCAGCCCGAGTACGCGAAGAACAAGGCTCGTTCGATCAACCCCGAATACCTCGTCGCCGTCGGTATCTGCACCCACCTGGGCTGCTCGCCGAGCGAGAAGTTCAAGATGGGTGCCGAAAGCGGCATGGGCGACGACTGGCACGGTGGCTTCCTGTGCCCCTGTCACGGCTCCCGTTTCGACCTCGCGGGTCGCGTCTACAAGAGCATGCCGGCTCCGGACAACCTCCAGGTGCCGCCGCACAAGTTCCTCACGGCAACCACGATCCTCATCGGTGACGACTCAAAGGCCTAAGCGATGACTACGAAATCACAACAACTGCTGAACTGGGTCGATGAGCGGTTCCCGCTGACGTCGACCTGGAAGGCGCATCTGTCCGAGTACTATGCGCCGAAGAACTTCAACTTCTGGTACTTCTTCGGCTCGCTGGCGTTGCTGGTGCTGGTGATCCAGATCGTGACCGGCATCTTCCTGGTCATGCACTACAAGCCGGACGCCTCCGTGAACGCATCGGGCATCCCCGTCGCCTTCGCCAGCGTCGAGTACATCATGCGCGAAGTCCCGGGCGGCTGGCTGATCCGCTACCTGCACTCGACCGGCGCGTCGGCCTTCTTCATCGTCGTCTACCTGCACATGTTCCGCGGTCTGCTCTACGGTTCCTACCGCAAGCCGCGCGAACTGATCTGGATCTTCGGCACCCTGATCTTCCTCGCGCTGATGGCCGAAGCCTTCATGGGCTACCTGCTGCCGTGGGGCCAGATGTCGTTCTGGGGCGCACAGGTCATCGTTAACCTGTTCTCGGCGATCCCGGTCATCGGTCCGGACCTGTCGCTCGTGATCCGCGGCGACTTCGTCGTGTCGGATGCGACGCTGAACCGCTTCTTCTCCTTCCACGTCATTGCCGTGCCGCTGGTGCTGATCGGCCTGGTGCTCGCGCACATCGTCGCGCTGCACGAAGTCGGCTCGAACAACCCGGATGGCGTCGAGATCAAGAAGAAGAAGGACGCGAACGGCATTCCGCTCGATGGCATCCCCTTCCACCCGTACTACACGGTGAAGGACATCGTCGGCGTGGTCGGCTTCCTGATCTTCTTCTCGGCGATCGTGTTCTTCGCGCCTGAAGGCGGCGGCTACTTCCTCGAGTACAACAACTTCATCCCGGCCGACCCGCTGAAGACCCCGCCGCACATCGCGCCGGTCTGGTACTTCACGCCGTTCTACTCGGTGCTGCGCGCCATCACCTACCCGCTGTTCGGCATCGACGCCAAGTTCTGGGGCGTGGTCGGCATGGGCGCGGCGGTGGTCGTGATCGCCTTCCTGCCGTGGCTCGACCGCAGCCCGGTCAAGTCGATCCGCTACAAGGGCGGTCTCTTCAAGGGCATCCTGGCGGTGTTCCTGGTCGCGTTCTTCACGCTGGGCTACCTTGGCGTGCTGCCCCCGACCCCCGGCCGTACGATCGTCGCGCAGATCTGCTCGGTGATCTACTTCGGCTTCTTCCTGCTGATGCCGTGGTACAGCAAACTGGACAAGTGCCAACCCGAACCGGATAGGGTGACTTTCAAATGAGTAATCGTGTGATCAAGACTCTGAAGCGTCTGGCCGCTGCCGCGCTGTTCGCGCCGGCACTGGCGCTGGCCTCGGGTGGCACGCTGCACCTGGACAAGGCGCCGGTGAGCAAGGATCCGGCCTCGCTGCAAGCGGGTGCCAAGACCTTCATCAACTACTGCATGAACTGCCACAGCGCGAGCTTCATGCGCTACAACTCGCTGACCCAGATCGGGCTGTCCGAGCAGGAGATCCGCGACAACCTGATGTTCACGGGCGAGCGTGTCGGCGACCTGATGAAGATCTCGGCCAACCCGAAGGATCAGAAGGCCTGGTTCGGCGCGACCCCGCCCGACCTGACCCTGATCGCGCGTCAGCGCGCTTCGGAATTCGGCAGCGGTGCCGACTGGCTGTACACCTACCTGCGCGAGTTCTACCGCGATCCGGCTCGTCCGACCGGCTGGAACAACGTCGTGTTCCCGAACGTCGGCATGCCGCACATCCTGTGGGAACTGCAGGGTGAGCAGGTCGCCAAGGTTTCGGAGCACGAAGGCGTGAAGTCGATCGAGCTCGAACTGGCCAAGCCGGGCAAGCTGTCGGTCCAGGAGTACGACAAGACCGTCGCCGACCTGGTCTCCTTCCTCGTCTGGATGGGCGAACCGGTTGCCGAGAAGCGTAAGTCGATCGGCGTGATCGTGCTGATCTTCCTGGCGGGTCTCTTCGGCCTGAGCTTCGCGCTGAAGAAGAACTACTGGAAGGACATCCACTGAGCGTCGGCGCGAACTAATTCGCTGCTTTGACCTCTGACGCACCACGCGACACCGCGTGGTGCGCTTTGTTTTTGTATCGGGAGCTGCAAGACCATGATGAACCTATATTCCGGCACGACCGATCCGTTCAGTCATCGCTGCCGGATCGTGCTCTACGAAAAGGGGATGGACTTCGAGGTGATCGATGTCGATCTCTACAACAAGCCCGAAGATATCGCCGTCATCAATCCGTACAACCGCGTGCCGGTGCTGGTCGATCGCGACCTCGTGCTGTACGAGTCCAACATCATCAACGAGTACATCGACGAGCGCTTTCCGCATCCGCAGCTGATGCCGCCCGACCCGATCATGCGCGCGCGTGCCCGCCAGCTGCTGCACACCTTCGAGCACGAGCTGTTCTCGCACATCGAGGTGCTCGAGAAGAACCAGAAGGGCGTCGTCGACAAGAGCCGCGCTCACGTGCGCGACCAGCTGGTCCAGCTCTCGCCGATCTTCACCAAGCAGAAGTTCATGCTTGGCGACGACTTCTCGATGCTCGATGTGGCGATCGCGCCGCTGCTGTGGCGCCTGGAGCACTACGGCATCGAGCTGCCGAAGGCCGCCGCGAACCTGATGAAGTACGCGGAACGTATTTTCAGCCGTCAGGGCTTCATCGACGCCCTGACTCCCTCCGAAAAGGTCATGCGCCGCTGATGCGGGGCTGCGCCCGGCGACGGGTGCGGCCAAGCGATGGTTCCCGATGAGCAAGGTATCCACAAAACCCTATCTGGTGCGCGCGATCTTCGATTGGTGCCTCGACCAGGGCTATACGCCCTATGTCGCGGTGCAGGTCGACGAGCGTACCGTCGTGCCTCCCGGCTATGCCCGTGACGGCCAGATCGTCCTGAACCTGTCGCCCGATGCGACCAATCACCTGGTGATGGGCAACGAGCTGATCACCTTCCAGGCGCGTTTCGGCGGCGTCGCGCATGCGCTGTCGCTGCCGATCGCGAACGTGCTGGCGGTGTACGCGCGGGAAAACGGCCACGGCATGGCGTTCGAGATCGAGTCCGCGGCAGAGGACCCGACCGAGTTCGAGGCCGAAGAAACTTCGGTCGACGGCGATGCGCTTGGCGCCGACCCCGGTGATGCAGGTCCGGATTCGCCGGCGCCCGGCGGGTCCGGCTTCGGTCGCGGCCACCTGAAGGTCGTCAAGTAGGCTTCTGCCTGTCCTTTACGGATGCTGCACGGCCGGCGACTGCGCCGACCGTGCAGCCGCCGTCACCGCCTCCCGATACAGGCGCGCCAGTCGCGTCGCCATTTCGTCGGCGCCCCAACGTTGTGCTTCGAGGCGCGCGGCGTCCCCCATCTCACGCAGGGTTTCGTCCTTCGCCAGCAATTCTCCGACGAGCGCGGCGTACGCTTGCGGGTTGTCTGGGCCGACGCGTGTGCCGCGCTGCGGTTCGATGATGTCGCAGGTGCCCATTTCCGCGAGGGCGACGACAGGCGTTCCCGCAGCCATCGCTTCGAGCAGGACGAGTCCCTGTGTTTCGGTGCGTGACGCAAAGACGAAGAGATCGGCCGCACGATAACAGTCAGGCAGTTCCCGGTTTCGGTCGAGATAGCCCAGGAAGCGTATGTGCGAGTCGAGTTCGAGGCGTCTCACCATCGCCTTGAGCCCTTGAAGCGCCGGACCTTCGCCGGTGATCAGGAGCATTGCGGACGGATGTTGGCGGCGCAGGCGATCCATCACGCGGATCAGGAAGCCGAGGTTCTTTTCGTGGGCGACGCGGCCGACGTACAGCAGGAGTGGGCAATCGCGCGAGAGCCCAAGCCGGGCGCGAAATGCGTCGCCGCCCATGCCTTCCGCGTAGTCCGTGAGCGGAACGCCGGTGGGCACGACATGGCGCGGCCGGCTGACGCCGTATGCAGCGAGCGTGTCGCTCATGGCCTGCGAGGGCACGATCACGGCATCCATCGCATTGCATTGGTGGCGGGAGAAGTTGCGTGCGAGGGCGCGCAGCGCGCCTCGGGGCAGGAAAGGGATGTAGTGGAAGAGGTATTCCTCGAAGAAGGTGTGATAGGTCGCCACGCAGGGCAGATCGAGTGCGCGGGCGAGGTCGAGCGCGGCGTAGTGTGCGACGAAGGGCGTGTGCACATGCACGAGGTCGTATCGCTCTTCGCGCAGGCGTGGGAGCAGGGCCCGTATCGCGGCGCGGCTCATCACGCGATCTTCGGGGTCGAGCGGGAGATAGCGCGACGGGATGCGGATCAGCGCCGGGTCGTCGTCCGGCGCGGCCTCCGGATAGGCCGGTGCGATCAGGGTGCTTTTGATGCCGTGCGGTGCGAGCGCGCGGCGGAAGGTCTGGATCGATGTGCTAACCCCATTGATGCGGGGAAAATAGACATCCGAAATCATCAGGATGTTCATGCGGCGGCGTCCCGAGGGTGGAAGCCTCCAGCCTAGGCCCGTCCGATGACGGTTTCGTTGCAGCCGCCGACGGCGGCCGGAGTGCTCAGCGCGGCAGGAAGGGGAAGTCGCGAACCGGCGCCGGATTGCCGCACATCAGGGCCGCGAGTGCGCTCGCCGAGCCGCAGGCAAGCGTCCAGCCGAGTGTGCCGTGGCCGGTGTTGTACCAGAGGTTCGACGGGCCGCCGTGCCCGATGAGCGGGACGTTCGATGGGGTCGCGGGGCGAAGGCCTGTCCAGCGCTGGGCGGCGGCGATGTCGGTGGCGCCGGGAAATCGGGATTCGAGCCAGTCGAGGATGGCCTGGCAACGGGCGGGATTGATCGCGGTATCGAAGCCGTTGAGTTCGGCCGTTCCGGCAACGCGCAGCCGATCCCCCAGGCGCGAGCAGACGATGCGGCGGGATTCGTCGGTGAGACTGACCGACGGGGTGCGGCTCGGATCGAGCACGGGGACGGTGACGGAGTAGCCCTTGACGGGGTAGATCGGCAGGTGTTCGCCGAACGGGGAAACGAGTTTCCGGCCGTAGCTGCCGAGGCATACCACGTACTGGTCGGCCTTCAGCATGCCCGTGCGGCCATCGCGGTCGCGCACGTCGATACCGTCGATGGTGCCGCCCTGCTGGGCGATTCGGGTGATCGTGGTCCGGTAGTGGAAGCGCACACCCGCTTCGGCAGCACGTATGGCGAGGGCCTGCGTGAAGCGGCAAGCGTCGCCGGATTCGTCGTCCGGCGCGTACAGTGCGCCGGCGAGCTGGTCACGCAGATGCGCGAGTGCCGGCTCGATGCCGAGGCATTCGTCGGTCGAGCAGACTCTGGCCCGGATGCCGAGCGCTTCGAGCTGGGGCGCCTTGGCGCTGCCGTGGGCGAATTCCTTGGCCGAGAAGAAGAGGTGCAGGATGCCGCGTTCGAGGTGGTCGTACGCGATGCCGGTTTCGGCGCGCAGCGCGCGCAGTTGCGCGGCGCTATAGACGGCGAGCCGTGCGATGGCTTGGGTATTGCGCTGAGTCCGCGCCGGCAAGCATTCGCGCAGGAAGGCGAGGGCCCAGGCCCACTGCTCGAGGTCGGCATGGGGCCGGAACAGCAGCGGTGCGTCTTCGCGTCCGAGCCAGCGCAGCGCGGTCATCGGCGCGGAGGGGTTGGCCCAGGGTTCGGGATGGCTGATCGAGATCTGGCCGCCGTTGGCGTGGCTGGTTTCGAGCGCCGCTTCGCCCTGGCGTTCGATCACGCTGACTTCGAATCCGGCCTTGGCGAGGAACCAGGCCGTGGTGACGCCGGTGATACCGGCGCCGAGAACCATGACATGCATACGGTGCAATCGGATTATGGACGGTGCTGCGAGGCTTCGGTGCCTCGCCCGCAGGTGTTGATCATAACCGCCCCGGTCCACGAACGGGGCTGCAACTGTTTGCGGATGTTGATGCGCTCGGCCGTCTTCCGCGGGATAATCCGCCCCTTGAGCTGTGGAACAATCGGATGTCCGCTCCGCCGGACCAACAAGGAGTTTATTCATGCGTCGCGTCACGCTAACCCAGTTTCTGATCGAGCAGCAGCGCGCGGGCCGGACCACGCCGGAATTGCGTCTGCTGATCGAGGTGGTGGCCCGTGCGGTCAAGGCGATCAGCGTCAATGTGTCGAAGGGGGCGCTGGCCGGCGTGCTGGGCGAGGCCGGCACGGACAACGTGCAGGGTGAAGCGCAGAAGAAGCTCGACGTGATCGCGAACGAGATCCTGCTGCAGGCGAACGAGTGGGGCGGCCACTTGGCGGCGATGGCGTCGGAGGAGGTGGAGGAGGTGCATCAGATCCCCTTCGATTATCCGAAGGGTGGCTTTCTGCTGCTGTTCGATCCGCTCGACGGTTCGTCCAATATCGACGTCAATATTTCGGTCGGGACGATCTTTTCGGTGCTGCGAAATCCCCCGCGCAACGGCGCGAACGATCCGACGGAGCAGGATTTCCTGCAGCCGGGGCGCGAGCAGGTGGCGGCGGGGTATGCGCTGTACGGGCCGTCGACGCTACTGATCCTGACGGTGGGCAACGGGGTGCATGGCTTTACGCTGGACCGCGAGATGGGGAGCTTCGTGTACACCCATCCGTTCATGACGGTGCCCGCCGAGACGCAGGAGTTCGCGATCAATGCGTCGAATGCGCGTTTCTGGGAACCGCCGGTGCAGCGCTACGTGGCGGAGCTGCAGGCGGGCAAGGCCGGGCCGCGCGGCAAGGATTTCAACATGCGCTGGGTGGCGTCGATGGTCGCGGACGTGCATCGCATCCTGACCCGCGGCGGCGTCTTCATGTATCCGCTGGATGAGAAGTGCCGCGACAAGGGTGGCAAGCTGCGCCTGATGTACGAGGCGAATCCGATGGCGATGATCGTCGAGCAGGCGGGTGGCGCGGCGACGACGGGGCGCGAGCGGATCATGGACGTGCAGCCGACCAGGCTGCATCAGCGTGTGCCGGTGATCCTGGGGTCGGCGGCGGAAGTCGAGCGCGTGACCAAGTATCACTTGGAAGGCTGAACTTTTCTGTCTTTTTGACGTGGGTGCCTGAAGCGGCGGCGGGAGAAGCGCCGCCGGGCAGGCGCTCGCGGCCTTCGGCTCCCCGCGTCCGGCCGGATCGCGGGGGCGGCGACGCAAACTCGCCGGCTGCGCCGGCTCAGACATGCGTCGCCGTGTTTCCCCCGTGATCCGACCGGCCGCGGCGCTCTCGGACAGCTCGGCGGCACTTCTCCAGCCGCCGCTTCGGGTTGGGCGGGGTAGGGTTTCTGACTATCTGATCTATTCAGGCGGGCCGCCGCGGCTCGTTCGTCTTGATATCGATCGTCTTTTCGTCCTTCACCACTTCCATGACCACGTACGTGTGCGTCTGCTTGACGCACGGCAGTTCGGAAATCTTTTCGCCGAGCACGCTACGGTAGGTGTGGATGTCGCGCGTCCGCACGGTCAGCAGGTAGTCGAAATCGCCTGCGATCATCTGGCAGGTCTGGATTTCCGGGATGCGCTGCACCGCTTCATTGAATAGGCGCAATTCCTGAGCCGTGGTCCCGCTCAAGAGCACTTGCACGATCACGACGTGTCCACGGTCCATGGCGACCGGGTCGAGGGCCGCGTAATAGCCGCGGATCACGCCGCTGTCTTCGAGGCGTCGCACGCGCTCGGCGCACGGGGTCTTGCTGAGGCCGACCCGGCGCGCGAGCTCGACGAAGGAGATCCGGGCGTTTTGCTGGAGTTCGGCAAGAATCTTGAGATCGATGCGGTCCATGATGGTCGGCGGGTAGGAAAAATGGCTACGAGGGAGGCTTTCAGCCGGAATTATGTCTTATTGGAGGCGAATTTCGGAGCCATAAACTACGCTATTGGGTGAAGAATCGGGTTTTCGGCGGGCGGTCCTGCCGAACCCGATGCGGCAGGTGGAGACCCTGCCCAAGACCTTTGCGGAGTTTTTCGCTCATGACAACCCAATCGAATCCGTCTGCCCTCGCAGCCCTTCCCGTCGCGCCACGTTCCGAGCTGCGCCAGCACATCACCAGCGCGTATCGCGCGCCCGAGCCTGACTGTGTGCCGCCGCTGATCGAGGCGGCGCGCGTCGATGCGCCTCTACAGCGCCGCATCCATGATCTCGCGCGTCAGCTCGTCATCGGCCTGCGCGGCAAGCGCGCGCGTTCGAGCGGCGTCGATGCGCTGATGAAGGAGTTCTCGCTGTCGAGCCAGGAAGGCGTCGCGCTGATGTGTCTGGCCGAGGCGCTGCTGCGCGTGCCGGACAAGGCGACGGCCGATCGTCTGATCCGCGACAAGCTGGCGGGTGGGGACTGGGGTTCGCACCTGGGGCAGAGCCCATCGCTGTTCGTGAACGCGGCGACCTGGGGCTTGCTGATCACCGGCAAGCTGGTCGCGACGCGTAGCGAGGAGGGTCTCGCGAGCGCGCTGACGAAGCTCGTGACGCGGGGGGGCGAGCCGCTGATCCGCAAGGGCATGGATCTGGCGATGCGCATGCTGGGCGAGCAGTTCGTGACCGGGCGCACGATTGAGGAGGCGCTGGAGCGCGGCCGCGAGCGCGAGGGGCGCGGCTATCGCTATTCCTTCGACATGTTGGGCGAGGCGGCGATGACGGCTGCGGACGCGCAGCGCTATTACGACGACTACGAGCATGCGATCCACGCGATCGGCAACGGCTCGGCGAAGCGTGGCGTGGTGGACGGCAACGGTATTTCGGTGAAGCTGTCGGCGCTGCATCCGCGCTACAACTGGGCGCAGCGCGAGCGCGTGATGGCCGAGCTGCTGCCGCGTCTGAAGACGCTGTGCGAGCTCGCACGCGGCTACGACATCGGGCTGAACATCGACGCCGAGGAGGCGGACCGTCTGGACATCTCGCTCGACCTGCTCGAAGCGCTGGTCGAGGATGAGGATCTGGCGGGTTGGGACGGGATCGGTTTCGTTGTGCAGGCTTACCAGAAGCGTGCCCCCTTCGTGCTCGATTGGATCGTGGATCTCGCGCGCAAGAACAATCGCCGCCTGATGGTGCGCCTCGTGAAGGGCGCTTACTGGGACGCGGAGATCAAGCGCGCGCAGATCGACGGGCTGGAAGGCTATCCGGTGTATTCGCGCAAGGTGTATACGGACGTGTCCTACCTCGCCTGCGCCAAGAAGTTGCTCGCCGCACGCGACGTGATCTACCCGCAGTTCGCGACGCACAACGCGCATTCGATGGCCTCGATCATGCACATGGCCGAGGACAACTATCATCCGGGCGACTACGAGTTCCAGTGCCTGCATGGCATGGGCGAGCCGCTGTACGACCAGATCACGGGTGATCCGGTGCTGCGCCGCATGGTGCGCATCTACGCGCCGGTCGGCAGCCACGAGACGCTGCTCGCCTACCTGGTACGCCGCCTGCTGGAGAACGGTGCGAACACGAGCTTCGTGAACCTGATCGTCGACGAGAACGTGCCGGTCGAGGAGTTGATCAAGGACCCGGTCGAGCTTGCCGACTCGCTCGCCGGTTCGCCGCATCCGCGCATTCCGCTGCCGAAGGATCTGTACGGTGCCGGGCGGCGCAATTCGAAGGGCTACGACCTGTCGAACGAGACGGTGCGCGAGGCGATCGCCGCGGCGTTGGAGGATAGCCGTGCGGTGCGCCACGTGGCGGGGCCGATGCTGGCCGGTGGAGCGGTCGCTGGCGGCGTGGCGCAGCCGGTGCGCAATCCGGCGAATCTCGACGAAGTGGTCGGCGAGGTGGTCGAGGCCGGATTGCCTGAGGTCGAGGCAGCCATCGCCGCGGCCGATGCGGCGGCCTATGCCTGGGCTTTGCGCTCGCCGGTGCAGCGTGCCGAGTGCCTGGAGCGCGTCGCCGATCTGATGGAGCGCGACGGGCTGGCGCTGATCGCGCTGGCAGTGCGCGAAGCGGGCAAGTCGTGGGCGAATGCGATCGCCGAATTGCGCGAGGCGGTCGATTTCTGCCGTTACTACGCCGAGCAGGCGCGCGCGCTGGACAACGCGCAGCACGTCCCGCTGGGGCCGGTGCTGTGCATCAGCCCGTGGAACTTCCCGCTCGCGATCTTCACCGGTCAGGTCGCGGCGGCAGTGGTCGCCGGCAACCCGGTGCTGGCAAAGCCCGCCGAGCAGACGCCGCTGATCGCGGCCTGGGCGGTGCGGCTCTTCCGCGAGGCGGGTGCGCCGGAGGCGGTCGTGCAGCTGCTGCCGGGACGCGGCGAGGTCGTCGGGGCGGCGCTCGTGGCGGACGCCCGTGTGCGTGGCGTGATGTTCACGGGTTCGACCGAAGTCGCGATGATCATCAACCGCACGCTCGCCGAGCGCGGCGGTGACATCCCGCTGATCGCGGAGACCGGTGGCCAGAATGCGCTGATCGTCGATTCGACGGCGCTGCCCGAACAGGTCGTCGGCGACGTGCTCGCATCCGGCTTCGATTCGGCCGGCCAGCGTTGCTCGGCGCTGCGCGTGCTGTGCCTGCAGGAGGACATCGCCGACCACGTGGTCCAGATGATCAAGGGGGCGACGAACGAGCTCGCGCTCGGCAACACGGCCGACGTACGCAAGGACATCGGGCCGGTGATCGACGCCGAGGCGCAGGCAGGGCTTGCGCGCCACATCGAGTCGATGCGCGAGCGCGGCGCGAGGGTCGTGCAATTGCCGCTGCCCGCGGCCTGCAACGGCGGGACTTTCATTCCGCCGACCCTGATCGAGATCGATTCGCTTGCGCAACTCGAACGCGAGGTCTTCGGCCCGGTGGTGCACGTGTTGCGTTATCGCGCGAAGGACCTGATGAAGGTCGTCGACCAGATCAACGCGAGCGGCTACGGCCTGACGCTCGGCATCCATTCGCGCATCGACGAGACGATCAACGCGATCGTCGAGCGTGCCCACGTCGGCAACATCTATGTGAACCGCAACATCATCGGGGCCGTCGTCGGCGTGCAGCCCTTCGGCGGTGAAGGGCGTTCGGGCACCGGCCCGAAGGCGGGCGGTCCGCTGTACTTGCATCGCCTGCTGCGTCGCAGCCCGGGCGCGGAGTTCGCCGCGGGCGGCGCGCCGGATGCGTTCGAGCGTTTCGTCGCGTGGATCGACGGTCCGGGCCGTGCGCTCGTCGAAGGCGACGACATCGCGGCACTGCGGGTGCGGGCCGAGGCCTGCCGGACGCATCGTCTGGCGGGTGTCCGTCTGGGACTGCCGGGACCGACCGGCGAGGACAATAGCCTCAGCTTCAAGCCGCGCGGCACGGTCGCCGCCGTCGCGGGATCGATGGCGGGGTACTTCCAGCAGTTGCTGACGGCGCTCGCGAGCGGCAACCGTGTCGTCCTCGGTGACGATGCGCTGACGCGCAAGCTCGTCGCGGCCCTGCCGGCGGAGGTCTCGGGCCAGGTGAGCATCGACGCGAAGTGGTTCGACGGCGCGTTCGGCGCGCTGCTCTTCGACGGCGGTGACGAGCAGGCCGACGCGTGGCGCGTGCGTCTCGCGCGCCGCGACGGTCCGATCCTGCCGATGGTGCGTCCGCAGCCCGACTACGACATGGGGCGCCTCGTCGCCGAGCGCACGGTGAGCGTCAATACCGCGGCCGCCGGCGGCAATGCGAGCCTGATGGCCATGGGAAACTGAGGGCAACTGAGGACTGCCGGGCGCAAACGAGGGTAACGGAGCGTAACCGGAAGGCAGCCGGTCGAAGGCGCGCCCGCTACAATGCGGCTTATGCATGCGTGCTTGAGACCGGTTGTCGCTATTCTGTGGCTGATTGCCGCGCTGGCGCCCTTGTGGCCGGCGATGGCGAGCGCCGAGGAGGCGTTGCGCGTCGAGCTGTCCGCGCCGGATTCCGTCCGGCCGCTGCTGCAGCAGCATCTCTACGTTCTCAGTCGGCAGGGGGCGATGCTTCCTTCCGTCGAGGTCGACCGCGTCGCGCTGGCAAGCCGTACGCGTCGCGAAGTCGCGGATCTGCTCGCGACCGAGGGTTATTTCTCCCCCCAGGTAAAGATTGAGCGCGACGACGACAAGCTGTGGCGCGTGTCGGTCGAAACGGGACCGGCCTCCCGCGTGACGGCCGTCGAGGTCGCATTCGAAGGGGCGATCAACGAGGAAAGTCCCGAGTTTGCCGAGCGCCGCAAGGTGCTGCGGGCGGCCTGGTCCTTGCCCGTGGGGCAGGTGTTCCGCCAGCAGTCGTGGGACGAGGCCAAGCGCCGCCTGCTCGAAGGCGTCGGCGCCCGTGATTTTGCGGCGGCGCATCTGGCGGATAGCCGCGCCGAGGTCGATCCGCAAAACAATTCGGTGCGCCTGTCAGTCGTCGTCGATTCCGGTCCGCGTTTCTTCCTCGGGCCGCTCGAGGTCACCGGCTTGAAGCATCTGCCGGCGGGGCTTGTCGAGAGTTATAGCTCGCTGCACCAGGGGCAGCCGTTCGACCAGGAAAAGCTGCTCGCGCTGCAGACTGCGCTGCAGAACGTGCCGCAGTTCGCGTCGGTGATCGTCGACGTCGAACGCGATCCGGCCTTCGCGGCGGCCGCGCCGGTGCGGGTCAATGTTTCCGAGGCGCGTTCGCGCCAGCTTGGTTTCGGCGCCGGCTATTCGACGAACCACGGTCTGCGTGGCGAGGTCAGCTGGCGCAATGTCAATTTCTTCAACCGGGCATGGGAGCTTTCCAGTGGCCTACGGCTCGAGCAGTTGCGCCAGTCGCTGTACGCCGACGTGTTCCTGCCGCCCGACCCTGACGGCCGCCGCTTCAGCGTCGGCGGCGCCGTCGAGCGCAGCGACATCGAGGGGCTGACCGTGGAAACCCAGGCGGTCGGCGTCGCGCGCACGAATACCCGCGGCAATATCGAGACGCGCCTCGCGCTGCGCGTGCAGCAGGAGATGCGTCAGCCGGCGGGGGGCGAGGCATCGCGGCGCATCGCGACGACACTCAACTGGACGTGGACGCGGCGCCACGTCGACGACGTGCTCGATCCGCGTCAGGGCAACGTCCTGCAATTCCAGGTCGGCGGGGGCTCGCGGCTGCTGCTGTCGGATCGCGACTTCCTGCGCTTCTACGGCCGCCAGGTGTTCTACCGGACGGTGTCCCCCAACAACGTCCTGATCCTTCGCGCCGAGGGCGGCATCACGCTGGCCGAGGAGCGCGACGGCGTGCCGCAGGACTTCCTGTTCCGCACCGGCGGCACGCAGACGGTGCGCGGCTATGCGTTCCAGAGCCTGGGCGTCAAGGAGGGCGATGCGATTGTCGGCGGGCGTTACCTGGGCGTGGCGAGCGCCGAATACGTCCACTGGTTCGGTCCGCAGTGGGGTGGCGCGACCTTCGTCGATGCCGGCGATGCGGCCGACGACCGCAAGAGCTTCGGCATCAAGGTCGGCTACGGCGTCGGCGCGCGCTGGAAGAGCCCTGCCGGCCCGATCGCGCTCGACGTCGCGTACGGCCAGCAGGAGCGCCGTGTGCGGCTGCACTTCGGCGTTGCGATCGCGTTCTGAAAGGCGTTGCTGCTTTCTACATCCGTTGTCGCTCACGCACCCAAGGAATGAATTCCTCCAGCGGCATCGCACGAGCCCATAGGAAGCCCTGGCCCAGGTTGCAGCCGATCCGTTTCAGTTCGTCGGCAGTGGCCTGGTCCTCGACGCCTTCGGCCACGACCTTCATCCCGAGGCCGCTCGCCAGGGCCTGCACGGCGGTGACGATCGCGTGGTCGCGCGGCGAGCTGAGCATGTCGCAGATGAAGAGCTGGTCGATCTTGAGCTCGCTCACCGGCAGGTCGCGCATGTAGGCGAAGGACGAGAAACCGGTGCCGAAGTCGTCGAGCGAGATGCTGCATCCGAGCGTGCGCAGGCGTTCCATGATGTGCGCCGCGCGCTGCCGGTCGCCGATCAGGGCGCCTTCGGTGATCTCCAGCACGAGCCGTTTCGGTGGCACCTGCCATGCTGCCAGCGCGTGTGCGACCCGCTCCGGTAGGTCTTCCTCGTGCAGATCCTGTGCGACGAGGTTCAGCGAGACCGAGATTTCGATGCCGGCCGCGTCGAGGTCGGCAATGATCCGTACCACCTGGGCCATCACCCAGCGCGTCAGTTCCGGCATCAGGCCGAGGCGGCTCGCGATATCGATGATGTCCGGCGGCGGGACCCATTCGCCGTTGTCGCGCCGCCAGCGCAACAGCGCTTCGGCCCCCGCGCAGCGCCCGGTCACGAGGTGCACCTGGGGCTGCAGCCAGACCTTGAATGGCGGGTTTCCCATGCTGCCCACGATCTCGCGCTCGAGATCGAACTCGTGTTCCATCGCCGCGATCATCTCGGGATCGAAGCATACGACCGGCAGGTCCGCCCGCACCGCGCGATGGAGTGCAGCGCGCGCCGCGCGCTCGATTGCCGCCGCGCTCTCGCCGTCCTCGGGCGCCAGCGCGGCCCCGACGTGAATGGCGCCGCGCAGATGCGGGAAGTTGTGTTCGGGCGAGCGCTCGCAGATGTCCACGAGTCGTCGGGCCGCGAGCTGGACCTGGGCCACGCTGCGCAAGTCGGGCATGATCAGCGCCCACTCCTGGTCCGCGGTCGAGCACAGTATGTCCTGCGGGCGTAGCACGCTTCGCATCGCGTCGCTCAGCAGGCGCCGGACGCGATCGCGCTGCGCGCTGAGCAGGTGCTGGCCGCTCGGCTCCCATTCCGCATGCAGCAGCAGGAGCCCGAGCTGGCGGGCCTCGGAACGGTTCAGCCAGCGTTCCAGCAACTGCATGAAACGCGTACGGGAAGGCAGGCCGGTCGCCGGGTCGAGCCCGTCGCCGGCACGCAGGCGGTGATGGAGCTGCTCGAAGGCGCTGCCCGCGAGCATTGCCTGGATCGCCTGCGCGAGCCGCGCCCCGGAGCTCAGGATGTCGTACTCCGCCCGGCCCGGCGCATGCTCGCCCGCGAGCGCGTCGCGCATGCCGTCGAGCAGGCTCGTCGCGGCGGTCGCGGCGAGGGTGTCCGCGCTGCCCGCATGCAGGCAGTCCAACCAGCATTCGGCCAGCGCCTCGAGCCACTCCGCCTTGCCCCACTGGTATCGCTCGAGCAGCAGCCCGAAGAACACCGCTTCGATCGTCGAGGGCGCGCGGGGCGCCAGCCGGTCGAGGCGGGCGGCGAATGCCGCTTCGAAGGAGGCCGCCGGAACGGCGCTCGCGAAGGCCTGCAGGATCGACACGTCGCGTGGGCCGAAACCGACCGCGGCGAGCACTTCGGCCGCATTCTTGGGCGGCATCCGGGGTTGCTCGTTCACGTTAGGTAGAACTCCGTCGGATCGATGTCGAAAGCTCCGCTGGGCAGCGCGCGCACCACGCGGTAGGGCTCGCCTGCGGGCGTTGCTGGTGCGTACAGCAGGTCCAGCACGGGCGGATGGATATTCGGAATCTTGTCCGGGTCCAGCAGCACCAGCACGCGCGGCAGCAGCCGGCGGATGCGGTTTTGCGAGATCACGACCGCGATCTCCCCGGAGTTCAGTTCCACCAGTGTGCCGGCCGGATAGAGTCCGATGCACTGGATGAAGGCGTCGACGACGGCGGCGGAAAACTTGACGTCGCGTTGCCGGATCAAGGATTCCAGCGCGCGCTGGGTGCTCAGCGGTTCGTCGTAGGCGCGCTTGCTGGTCATCGCGCAGAAGCTGTCGACCACACCGGCCATTTCCGCCCGCAGCCCGATCCTTTGGCCGGCCAGTCCCGCCGGATAACCCGATCCGTCCAGGCGCTCATGATGACGGCTGACGATCTCGAGCAGGCCGGGCAGGCGATTGCCCGACTCCTCGATGATCCGCGTCGAGAATTCGACGTGCGCCTTCGCAATCTCCATCTCCAGCCGGCTCAGCCTGCCGGCCTTCTTCAGCACGCGCTCGGGCAGGCGCAGCTTGCCGATGTCCTGCATCATGCCCGCCACGCCCATCACCGTCGTACCTTCGTCGGAAAATCCGAGATGGCGAGCGAACACCATCATGTGCACGGTGACATCCAAGGCGTGGTGGTAACTGCTGCGATCGTAGCGTTTCAGGCGAATCAGCCATAGCAGCGCGTCCGGGTTGCGCTTGACGCTCTGCATCATGCTTTCGACGCTGCCGGCGACTTCCTCCAGGTCCGGCCGGCGATTTTCCCGCACATCGGTCAGGATCTGGTCGAACACGCTTTCCGCGTGCGCGAAGGTCGGCGTCGCCCGCAGCAGTTCGCGTTCGACGGACTGCGTCTCCGGGCGGTCGCCGCGGGCCTCGCCCGCCAGGCGCTGCACCGTTTCGGCATCGACCCTCCCCTTGCGAACCAGCGCCAGCACTTCGAGGAAGCCGGGCTGCTGGTCATCGGCCGGGCGCTCCTGGAACTGGATCGGGCGCCGGCCCACTGAGCGTCCCACCGTGGACGCCACATCTTCGGCGCCAGCTTCCGCGTAATGCTCGCCGATCGAACGGGTGCGGTCGATATAGATGAAGCGGCACAGCGAACGCAGCTTCGCGAGCGTTGCGTCGTCCTCGATCAGGAATCCCTGCAGCAGGAAAGGCGTCTCGATCCACGGGCGGTCCAGCTCGACGACGAACATGCCGACCGCGGCGTCTGCCGCTGCCACGAGTTCCTGTCGAGCCGTCGCTGGCGGCTTGGCCTTCTTCGCTGCCATCCGGTTCTCTCTTGTTCCGCGCGTGCCGGCCATCCGGCTTATCTATATAGTATGGCGCAAACCGCCGCCGGACGCCGCCTGCCATGCATCTTTGATCCCCCACGCGGGCGTGCGTACCGTCGCCCGCTGTTCTTTAATGAAGAATCCGCCCTTCGCGTAACAGGAGAAGGCCGCATGCGCGATCTTGCGTTGCCAGCCGAGTCGTCCGGGGCTGCCGCCGGAGACGACGACCTCCATGACGACGCCTTCGTCGAATCGCTCCGCCGCCAGATGTTGCGCTTTGCGACGCTTCAGCTGTCCGACCGCGATCTCGCCGAGGACGCCGTGCAGGAAGCCCTCGTCGGCGCACTGCGCAATGCCGCCTCCTTCAGCCGGCGCTCGGCCCTCCGGACCTGGGTCTTCGCGATCCTGCGCAACAAGATCGCCGACATCCTGCGCCACAAGGAGCGTGTCGTCGATGCCGGCAGTCTGCGGCGGGACGACGACGAGGAAGACGAGGACTTCTCGGCGCTCTTCGACCAGCGTGGCTACTGGCAGGCCGACAGCCACCCCGCCGCCTGGGGCAATCCGCAGGAATCGCTGCGCGAACAGCAGTTCTGGCGCATCTTCGAGATCTGCCTCGACGGACTGCCGCCCGGCCAGGCGCGCGTATTCATGATGCGCGAGTTCATCGAGCTCGAATCGAACGAGATCTGCGCAGCCGCCGGTGTCACCATGAGCAACCTGAACGTGATGCTCTACCGTGCCCGCATGCGCCTGCGCGAATGCCTCGAGCTGCGCTGGTTCGCCAATGGAGAACGGCCGTGCTGAAATGCCGCGACGTCACCCGCCTGTACTCCGAGTCGCGCGACCGTCCGCTGACGCTGCGCGAAAGGCTGTCGCTGAGGATGCACATCCTGTGGTGCGACGGCTGCCGGAACTTCGGCAAGCAGATGCGCTTCCTCAGCGACGCGATGCATCGCTTCGCCAAGGGCGACGGGGACAAGCGGCAGGATTAGCGCTCGGGCGGCGCAAGCGGAACCCGCAGCCGTTCACGATGCCGAATGGCTCTCTCCCGGAGTCCCCGAAGGAAAGCACATGATCGAGCTCTACTACTGGCCGACGCCGAATGGCCACAAGATAACGATGTTCCTCGAAGAGGCCGGCCTCGAATACCGCATCCGGCCTGTCGATATCGGCGCGGGCGACCAGTTCAAGCCCGAGTTCCTGGCGATTTCGCCGAACAACCGCATGCCCGCGATCGTCGACACCTCGCCCGCGGACGGCGGCGAGCCCGTGCCGGTGTTCGAGTCGGGCGCGATCCTTCTCTACCTGGCCGAAAAAAGCGGCCAATTCCTGCCGCAAGACCTGCGCGGACGCAAGTCGGTCACCGAATGGCTGTTCTGGCAGGTCGGCGGCCTCGGCCCGATGGCGGGGCAGAACCACCACTTCGGCCTCTATGCGCCGGAGAAGATCCCCTACGCGATCGACCGCTACGTCAAGGAAACGAACCGGCTGTACGGCGTCATGGACCGCCGGCTGGAGGAGCGGTCCTTCCTCGCCGGGGAGGACTATTCGATCGCGGACATGGCCTGCTATCCCTGGATTGTCCCCTGGAAGCGCCAGCAGCAGGATCTCGACGAGTTCCCGAATCTGCGCCGCTGGTTCGACGCGATCGCGTCCCGGCCGGCAACCGTCCGCGCCTACGCCCAGGCGGAGCCGTACGCCAATCGTCCCGCCGTCACCGAGGAAAGCCGCAAGCTCCTCTTCGGGCAGACGGCGCAGAGCATCCGCCAGCAGTCGGGGCGATAGCCGCGCTTGCGGGCCGATGCCGGCAATAAAAATTTTCTCGTTTGCCCGTACTTGAAATCGCTTGGGGCCGTCCCTATTATTAGCACTCGTTGGCAGTGAGTGCTAACGGCCGCGGCACCTCCCATCCCGCGGCCCGCGCGAATTTTCTGCGGGCACCGTTCCCGCACTGTTGAAACAATAAGGAGTGAGTCAATGAAGATCCGTCCCTTGCATGATCGCGTGATCGTCAAGCGCCTGGAAGCCGAACGCAAAACCGCCAGCGGCATCGTGATCCCCGACTCGGCGGGCGAGAAGCCCGATCAGGGCGAAGTCCTGGCCGTCGGCAACGGCAAGATCCTCGACGACGGCAAGGTCCGCCCCATGGCCGTCAAGGTCGGCGACAAGGTCCTGTTCGGCAAGTACTCGGGCCAGTCCGTGAAGGTCGAGGGCGAGGAACTGCTCGTCATGCGCGAAGAAGACATCATGGGTGTGGTCGAGGCCTGAGCCTCCCTCCGCCCTGACAAACGAATTCAAGGAGCAATGAAGAATGGCAGCTAAAGAAGTCAAGTTCGGCGATTCCGCCCGTGCGCGTATGGTCGAAGGCGTCAACATCCTGGCCGATGCGGTCAAGGTGACCCTGGGCCCGAAGGGCCGCAACGTCGTGCTCGAGCGCTCCTTCGGCGCCCCGACCGTCACCAAGGACGGCGTGTCGGTTGCCAAGGAAATCGAACTGAAGGACAAGTTCGCCAACATGGGCGCGCAGATGGTCAAGGAAGTCGCTTCCAAGACCTCCGACATCGCCGGTGACGGTACCACCACCGCGACCGTGCTGGCCCAGTCGATCGTCCGCGAAGGCATGAAGTACGTCGCCGCCGGCATGAACCCGATGGACCTGAAGCGCGGCATCGACAAGGCTGTCATCGCCACCATCGAAGAGCTGAAGAAGCTGTCGAAGCCCTGCTCGACCAACAAGGAAATCGCCCAGGTCGGTTCGATCTCCGCGAACTCCGACGCCGACATCGGCGAGATCATCGCCCGCGCGATGGACAAGGTCGGCAAGGAAGGCGTCATCACCGTCGAAGACGGCAAGAGCCTGAACAACGAACTGGACGTGGTCGAAGGCATGCAGTTCGACCGCGGCTACCTGTCGCCGTACTTCATCAACAACCCGGACAAGCAGGTCGCGATCCTCGAGAACCCGTTCGTCCTGCTGTTCGACAAGAAGATCTCGAACATCCGTGACCTGCTGCCGGTGCTCGAGCAAGTCGCGAAGGCCGGCCGTCCGCTGCTGATCATCGGCGAAGACGTCGAAGGCGAAGCGCTGGCGACCCTGGTCGTCAACAACATCCGCGGCATCCTGAAGACCTGCGCCGTCAAGGCCCCGGGCTTCGGCGACCGCCGCAAGGCCATGCTCGAAGACATCGCCATCCTGACCGGCGGCCAGGTCATCGCCGAAGAAGTCGGCCTGACCCTCGAGAAGGCCACCCTGGCTGACCTCGGCCAGGCCAAGCGCATCGAGATCGGCAAGGAAAACACCATCATCATCGACGGCGCCGGCGAAGCCGAGCGCATCGAAGCGCGCGTCAAGCAGATCCGCGTGCAGATCGAGGAAGCGACCTCCGACTACGACCGTGAAAAGCTGCAGGAACGCGTGGCGAAGCTCGCCGGCGGCGTTGCAGTGATCCGCGTCGGTGCCGCGACCGAAGTCGAAATGAAGGAAAAGAAGGCCCGCGTCGAAGACGCGCTGCACGCCACCCGTGCTGCCGTTGAAGAAGGCATCGTCCCCGGCGGCGGCGTCGCGCTGCTGCGTGCCCGCGCCAACCTGACCAACCTGAAGGGCGACAACCACGACCAGGACGCCGGCATCAAGATCGTGCTGCGCGCGATGGAACAGCCGCTGCGCGAAATCGTCGCGAACGCCGGTGACGAGCCCTCCGTGGTCGTCAACAAGGTTGTCGAAGGCACTGGCAACTTCGGCTACAACGCCGCGACCGGCGAGTACGGCGACATGGTCGAGATGGGCGTGCTGGACCCGACCAAGGTCGAGCGCACCGCGCTGCAGAACGCCGCTTCGGTTGCCGGTCTGATGCTCACCACCGACTGCATGGTCGGCGAGCTGCAGGAAGACAAGCCCGCGATGGGCGGCATGCCCGGCGGCATGGGCGGCATGGGTGGCATGGACATGGGCATGTAATGCCCCGCTGATCCCTGCGATCATCGTCCGGGCGTTCGCGCCCGGCACGGACGGCCCCGCTTCGGCGGGGCCGTTTGCTTTTGGGGGCTCTCAGGACGTGCGAAATGCATTGGCGCGGGCACTGCAATGCGCGCAACATGCGGGGAAGCGTGTGATAATTACTCAGATATCCGAAAAGGCGGTCCGGAGCATCTGGCTGGTTGGCCGGACGCTCCGGGGGCGGAACGCGCTGGCGGCGGGTTCCGTCTCGTGACCGGTAAAAGGAGAACAGCGGGTGTGAATCTAGGCGTGCCCGCTTACACGCAACTTACATCCTGATTCCAATGCGGATTCTTCTGGCTGAAGATGATTTCGTCATCGCTGACGGTCTGGGCCGCGCCCTGAGGCGAAGCGGCTTTGCGGTCGATCACGTGGCGACCGGCGCCGATGCGGATACCGCTTTGGCATCGCAGCCGTTCGATCTGCTGATCCTCGACCTCGGCCTGCCGAAGCTGCCCGGCATCGAAGTCCTCAAGCGCCTGCGGGCGCGCAAGTCCGCAATGCCGGTGCTGATCCTCACCGCGCAGGACGGTGTCGACGATCGCGTGCGGGGTCTCGATGCCGGTGCCGACGATTACCTCACCAAGCCCTTCGCATTGCCCGAGCTCGAGGCGCGCGTGCGCGCGCTGACGCGCCGCGGCACCGGGCAGGCGCGCTGCATCGAGGTCGGGAGTCTCTCGTACGACCAAGCCGACCGGGTCGTGAAGATCAACGGCCAGGTGGTGGAGTTTTCCGCGCGCGAGGTCGGCCTGCTGGAAGTGTTCATCCTGCGGGTGGGGCGTCTCGTCAGCAAGGATCAGCTCGTCGATCACCTGTGCGGCTGGGGCGAAGAGGTGTCGAGCAACGCGATCGAGGTATATGTCCATCGCCTGCGCAAGAAGCTCGAAGACAGCGGCGTGCGGATCGTGACGGTGCGCGGCCTCGGCTATTGCCTGGAAACCGTGGATGCTGCCCAGGCGGCGAAGGGCTGAACGGGCGGCCGGGGCGACGCGTGTCCCGGGCCAGCCGAATTCACTGTTCGGCGAGATCCTCGACTGGATGCTCGCGCCGTTGCTCTTCCTGTGGCCGATCTCCATCATCGTCACCCATAACGTCGCGGACAGCATCGCGAACCAGCCGTACGACCGTGCTTTAGCGGACAGTGTGCGGGCGCTCGCCCGGCTCGTAACGCTCGAGGACGGCAAGGTCGCGGTGCATTTCCCGGCCCCGCCGCGCGCGATGTTCCGCGCCGACCAGGACGACGTCGTCTACTACCAGGTCGCGAACGAAAGCGGCGAGTTGATCACCGGGGATCGCGAGATCGGCTGGATCGCGCCGCCGGCCACCGTGCTGCCCGAGGACGTGATTTATCGCGACGACGTGATCGCCGGGGAAGAGGTGCGTGTCGCCTACCAGTTCCTGCGGCCGTGGCCCGAGCCTGCGAGCCCGCTGGTGCTCGTGCAGGTCGCCGAGACCCGCAACAAGCGTAGCGACCTCGCCTCGCGCGTCGTCACCGGCGTGCTGTTGCCGCAGTTCGCGATCATCCCGCTGGCGGTGGTGCTCGTGTGGGTCGGCCTGACGCGTGGCATCGCGCCGCTCAACCGCCTGCAGAGCCTGATCCGCCGGCGGCGGCCGACCGACCTGTCGCCGATCGAGCCGGCGAGCGTTCCGGAGGAGGTGCGCCCGCTGATCGTCTCCTTCAACGACATGATGGCGCGGCTCGAAGAGAACCTGCATGCCCAGCAGCGCTTCATCGCCGATGCGGCCCATCAGATGCGCACGCCCTTGACCGGTTTGCGCATGCAAACCGAACTCGCGCTGCTCGAAACCGATCCGGACGCCTTGCGCAATTCGCTCTCGCATATCGCAAAGAGCACGGAGCGCGCCGGCCACCTGATCAATCAGCTTTTGTCGCTCGCGCGCGCCGAAGCGAGTTTCGAGAAGCTGTATGCGGTCGAGCAGGTCGACCTGCGGGCGATCGTGCGCGACGTCGCGCTCGAGCTCTTTCCCCGCGCCCAGGCGAAGAGCCTCGACCTCGGCGTCGAGGGCGGCGCGGAGGCGCTGCTCGTCGAGGGGAACCCAGTGCTGCTGCGGGAGATGGTCAAGAACGTCATCGACAACGCCATCAAGTACACGCCTCCGGGCGGCAGCGTCACCGCGCGGGCGCGGCACGCAGGGGCGCCCATCTTCGAAGTCGAAGATACGGGCATCGGCATCCCGGAGGCCGATCGCGAACGAGTATTCGAGCGCTTCTATCGTGTGCTCGGCAGCGGCGAGGACGGCTCCGGCCTGGGCTTGCCCATCGTGCGCGAGATTGCCGAGCTGCACCGCGCGACCGTGACCCTGAACGCAAACCCACGAGGGCAGGGCACCCTCGTTCAGGTCGTCTTCCCTCGCGGCGTCCAGCCGCCGCCTGTGCCGGTGTACGGCGATTTCCCCCTCGGCTGACTCCTCTGGTTAACTGAAAAATCTATTTATGGGGTCATTTGGTGTTCGTAAGGGCGGCGTAAGTCTCCGGGATTAAGGTTGCGACAACCGGGGAAAGTCCCGGTGCCACTACCGAAATACGGAGGAGGGAGACATGCAAAACGATCTGGTGACGAAAATTGTCGCCAACCCGAAATACCAGCAGCTTGTAAGCACCCGCTCGTCTTACGGCTGGGTACTGACGATCATCATGCTGATCGTCTACTACGGCTACATCGCGGTCATCGCGTTCGACAAGGGCATGCTGGCAAAACGGCTTGGCGAAGGCGTGATGACCGTCGGGATTCCCGTCGGCTTGGGCGTGATTCTGTTCACGATCCTGATCACCGGCCTCTACGTCCGCCGCGCGAACTCCGAGTTCGACGCGCTGACCCAGGAAATCGTCAAGGAGAGCGGCAAATGATTGGTCGCTATAAGCACATCGGCGGCGGGCTCGCCCTCGCCCTGCTGTCGGCTGCAGCCCTCGCTGCCGGCGCCGATCTCGGCCAGGCCGAGAAGCAGGCTACGAACTGGACGGCCATCACCATGTTCGGCGCGTTCGTCATCTTCACGCTGTTCATCACCAAGTGGGCGGCGGCCAAGACCAAGTCGGCTGCCGACTTCTACACTGCCGGCGGCGGCATCACCGGCTTCCAGAACGGTTTGGCGATCGCCGGCGACTACATGTCGGCTGCGTCCTTCCTCGGGATTTCGGCCGCGGTGATGGCCAACGGCTACGACGGCCTGATCTACTCGATCGGCTTCCTCGTCGGCTGGCCGGTGATCACCTTCCTGATGGCCGAAAAGCTGCGCAACCTCGGCAAGTTCACCTTCGCCGACGTTGCAGCGTACCGCTTCAAGCAGACCCCGATCCGCGCCTTCGCGGCTTCGGGTACGCTGGTCGTCGTGGCCTTCTACCTGATCGCCCAGATGGTCGGCGCCGGTCAGCTGATCAAGCTGCTCTTCGGCCTCGAATACTGGATGGCGGTGGTCATCGTCGGCGCGCTGATGATGGTCTACGTGCTGTTCGGCGGCATGACGGCGACGACCTGGGTGCAGATCATCAAGGCCTGCCTGCTGCTCGCCGGTGCGTCCTTCATGGCCTTCATGGTGATGTATCAGTACGGCTTCTCGCCCGAGCAGTTGTTCGCGGCGGCAACCAAGGTCAAGGCGGGTGTCGCGATCGAAGCAGGCAAGACCCCTGAGGAGGCGAGCATCATCGGTCAGGCGATCATGGGGCCAGGGTCCTTCATCAAGGATCCGATCTCGGCGATCTCGTTCGGCATGGCGCTGATGTTCGGTACCGCCGGCCTGCCGCACATCCTGATGCGCTTCTTCACGGTGCCGGATGCCAAGCAAGCCCGCAAGTCGGTGTTCTGGGCGACCACCTGGATCGGCTACTTCTACATCCTGACCTTCATCATCGGCTTCGGCGCGATCGTGCTGGTCTCGACCAACCCGCAGTTCCTTGATGCGAAGAAGGCGCTGCTCGGCGGCGGCAACATGGCGGCTATCCACCTCGCCAACGCCGTCGGCGGCAACGTGTTCCTCGGCTTCATCTCCGCGGTGGCGTTCGCGACGATTCTCGCAGTGGTCGCAGGTCTGACCCTGTCGGGCGCATCGGCCGTGTCGCACGACCTGTACGCGACGGTGTTCAAGAAGGGTAATGCCGATTCGGCTTCGGAGCTGCGCGTGTCGCGGATGACCACCGTTGCGCTCGGCATCATTGCGGTGGTGCTGGGTATTGCCTTCGAGAAGCAGAACATCGCCTTCATGGTGTCCCTGGCCTTCGCGATCGCCGCTTCGGCCAACTTCCCGGTGCTGTTCATGTCGGTGCTGTGGAAGAACTGCACGACGCGTGGTGCCTGCATCGGGGGCTTCCTCGGGCTGATCACCGCGGTGGTGCTGACCATCGTGTCGCCGTCGGTCTGGGAAGCGACCCTCGGCAACCCGAAGGGCTCGGCCTGGTTCCCCTACACCTCGCCCGCGCTGTTCTCGATGGCCGCCGGCTTCATCGGCATCTGGCTGTTCTCGATCCTCGACAACAGCGCCCGTGCGGCCGAAGACCGTGCCGGCTACCTCGCGCAGAAGGTGCGTTCGGAAACGGGTATCGGCGCAGAAGGTGCGTCGGGCCACTAAGCAGAACTGCAGGGCCCGGCGACGGGCCTTCGGCAAGAACGGCAACCTTCGGGTTGCCGTTTTCTTTTTCTGCCGGCGCTCTGCATCGCGATGGAATGTGTCGGCAAGGCAAAACAAATAATCGCCAAAATTGTTTGACACATCCTGAAAGTCCGCTATAATGCGCGCTCTTCCAGGCCAGGTAGCTCAGTTGGTAGAGCAGCGGATTGAAAATCCGCGTGTCGGCGGTTCGATTCCGTCCCTGGCCACCAGATTCAGAAAACGGGTCAGCGCAAGCTGGCCCGTTTTTCGTTTACGTTGCAATCGGCGCAACACGGTTGTCCGCGCGGGGGCAATATTTCCCCCGTTTTCTGCAGTGCTATAATCCGCGAACTTAAGCCCCCCACTGCGATCACGCATGCAACTCTATGCTCTTGGCCTGAATCATCACACCGCTCCGCTCACTATCCGCGAGCGGGTGGCGTTTCAGCCTGAGCGGCTGGACGATGCATTGCATGATCTGACGCATGCGCGCACCGTGCGTGAGGCCGCGATCCTGTCCACGTGCAACCGGACGGAGCTGTATTTCGCCACCGAACAGCCGCAGCACGCCGCAGACTGGCTCGCGCGTTTCCATAGTCTCACCCTGAGCGAAGTTTCCCCGTATCTCTATACCTATCCGCAGCGCGATGCGGTCCGTCACGTCTTCCGGGTCGCGAGCGGCCTCGATTCGATGGTGATCGGCGAGCCGCAGATCCTCGGTCAGGTCAAGGATGCCGCGCGCCGCGCCGAAGAGGCGGGGACGATGGGAACGCTGCTGCACAAGCTGTTCCAGAACACCTTTGCCGTGGCCAAGGAGGTCCGGTCGACGACGGCGATCGGCGCCAATATCGTTTCGATGGCGGCCGCTGGGGTGCATCTGGCCGAGCGGATCTTCGAGCGCCTGTCGGACCAGCGCGTGCTCTTCATCGGCGCCGGCGAGATGATCGAGCTCTGTGCGGCGCATTTCGCCGGGGCGCAACCGAAGCACATCACCGTCGCCAACCGTACGGAGTCGCGCGCGTTGGCGCTTGCCGGTCGGTATGGGGCCGACGTGATGCGCCTGGATGGCATTGGTGACGTGCTGGCGCAGTTCGACATTGTGGTGTCCTGTACGGCGAGCCCGCTGCCGATCGTCGGCCTCGGCATGGTCGAACGGGCGGTCAAGGCGCGCCGTCACAAGCCGATGGTGATGGTCGACCTCGCCGTGCCGCGGGATATCGAGAAGGAAGTCGGCGACCTCGACGACGTGTTCCTGTACACGGTTGACGATCTCGCGCAGGTCGTCGACGCGGGGCTGGAATCGCGCCAGCAGGCCGTGATCGAGGCCGAGGAAATCATCAATAGCCGCGTCGACGGTTTCCTGCACTGGATGCAGGGGCGTGACGTGGTACCGACGATCCGGGCGCTGCGCCTGCATGCGGAAACGCTGCGCGCCGCCGAGCTCGAGCGCGCACGCAAGCTGCTCGCGCGCGGCGAGGATCCGCAGAAGGTGCTGGACGCCCTGAGCCACGGACTCATCAACAAGCTGATGCACGCGCCGACGCATTTCCTGAACCAATCCGAAGGCGAGCAGCAGGCTGACGCCAGCCGCATGCTGCAGCAGCTCTTCAATCTGAATTCCCACGATTAGTCGGGATCGGGCCCTGCAAGGGGTCGCCCGTCGACGCGTCTTCGGCTACTGAAAACGATGAAGCAGAGCATCCGCGACAAGCTCGATTTCCTGACCTCTCGCCTGACCGAGCTCGATCGCGAGCTGTCGTCGCCCGAAGTCGCGGCCGACATGGACAGCTTCCGTGCGCTGGGACGCGAGCGGGCCGAGATCGAGCCCGTCGTGTCGCTATACGGCGCCTATCGCCAGGCCGAGGAAGACTGCGAGAGTGCGCGCGGGATGCTCTCCGATCCGGAATTGCGCGAGCTTGCCGAGAGTGAGCTCGAAGAAGGTGCGGCACGCATCGCATCGCTCGAAGGCGAACTGCAACGGGCGCTGCTGCCGCGCGATCCCAATGATGACCGCAACCTCTTCCTCGAAGTCCGTGCCGGCACCGGCGGGGACGAGGCGGCCCTGTTCGCCGGCGACCTGTTGCGGATGTATACGCGCTACGCCGAACGGCAGCGCTGGAAGGTCGAAGTCGTATCCGCGAGCGAATCGGACCTCGGCGGCTACAAGGAAGTAATCGTCCGCGTGCTCGGCGCCGGAGCCTATTCCAAGCTCAAATTCGAGTCCGGCGGACATCGCGTACAGCGCGTGCCCACGACCGAGACGCAGGGGCGCATTCACACCTCGGCCTGCACGGTGGCAGTCATGCCGGAGGCGGACGAGATCGAGGCCGTGAACATCAATCCGGCGGACCTGCGCATCGACACCTTCCGTGCCAGCGGTGCGGGGGGGCAGCACATCAACAAGACGGACTCGGCGGTCCGTATCACTCACCTGCCGACCGGGATCGTCGTCGAATGCCAAGACGACCGCTCGCAGCACCGTAACCGGGCCCAGGCGATGTCGGTGCTCGCCGCGCGCATCCACGACATGCAGCTGCGCGAGCAGCAGGCCAAGGAGGCGGCGACCCGCAAAAGCCTCGTCGGCAGCGGCGACCGTTCCGAGCGCATCCGCACCTACAACTTCCCGCAGGGCCGCGTGACCGACCATCGCATCAACCTGACGCTATACAAGCTCGACGCGGTGATGCAGGGCGAGATCGACGAGCTCGTCCAGGCGCTGACGGCCGAACACCAGGCCGAACAGCTCGCCGCCCTGGCGAACGACTGACATGGCTGTCGTCGATCCCGTGCCGGACGTCGCAGGTGCCCTCAAGTGGGCGCGTACGCACATCGTGCTCGCCGAGGCCCGCATCCTGCTGCGGTATGTGCTGCAGTGTCCCGCCTCCCGGCTGATCGCGTTTCCCGAGGCGGTCCTCGGAGTGGCGGAGTGGGCCGAGTTCCGGTCCCTCGTCGAGCGGCGCGAGGCGGGCGAACCGATCGCCTACCTGACGGGCGAGCGCGAATTCTTCGGCCGCTCCTTCCATATCACGCCGGCGGTGCTGATCCCGCGCCCCGACACGGAACTCCTCGTCGAACTCGCGATGGCGCATTTCGGCGACAAGCGGGGCACACGCGTGCTCGATCTCGGCACCGGGAGCGGTATCCTCGCGATCACGCTGATGCTGGACTTGATCGAGGCGGACGTCACCGCGGTGGACCGCTCGCGCGAGGCCCTGCTGGTCGCGATGGCCAACGCGGCGCGTCTCGGGGCCAGCGTGTCCTTCGTGCTCGGCGACTGGTTCTCGGCGCTGGGCGAGGAGCGCTATCACCTCATCGTCGCCAATCCTCCCTACGTCGCGGCGGCGGATCCGCATCTGGAAGAAGGGGATGTCCGCTTCGAGCCGGCGACGGCGCTGGCATCCGGCCCGCAAGGGCTGGACGACTTGGCGGCCATCGTATCGGGCGCCCCGGCCCATCTGGAGCCCGGCGGTTGGCTCTTCCTTGAGCATGGCTACGATCAGGCGGCGGCGGTGCGCGGTTTATTGACCGACGCGGGCTTCTCCGCGATCGCGTCGTGGAAGGATCTGGCCGGCATCGAGCGGGTCTCGGGCGGCCAGTGGCTGGGGCGCTGACCGTCCCCGCAGATACGCACAGTGCGGTGCTGTTGACTGCACCGCGGGCAATGCCTAAAATTTTCCGACTTAATTACTCAACTTTTGAGGCGTACGCCATGAACATCCAGGAAGTCATTCGCGAACAGGTTGCCGGCAATCCCGTCGTGCTCTATATGAAGGGGACGCCGCAGTTTCCGATGTGCGGCTTCTCGGCGACTGCCGTGCAGATCCTGAAGAACCTCGGCGTTTCCGACCTCTTCTCGGTGAACGTGCTCGAGAACGACGACATCCGAAACGGCATCAAGGAATACGCCAACTGGCCGACGATCCCGCAGCTCTATATCAAGGGCGAGTTCATCGGCGGCTGCGACATCATGCGCGAGATGTACGAGAACGGCGAACTGCAGTCGATGCTCGCCGAAGCCGGCGTCGTCACGAAGTAAGACCCCTGCCGCCGCCTGCTCAGGCGGCACCGGCGGCGCTGCCTTCCGTCTTCCTCATCCTCGCGGCAGACTTGTACAGCAAGTGTCGCGCGAGAAGGTGGGGAGGCATGCGCAGCCAATGGGCGCGCAAGTAGATCGCGCTTCGCGCGATGAGCGCCCCGACATCCCCGCTTACCTCGTTGTCCGGCCTTAGCGCTCGGGCATAGAGCCCGTGAAGGAGCGGCGACGCACGCGTTCCGGCTCGAAGTCGTTGGACGGTCTCGGTCGGGACAGGACTGCCGATCAGCCGCTGCGCGAGCGTCAGACCCAGCGCCGTCGGCGCGGCGAGCCCGAGCTCCGTCGCGGCGGTCTCCACGCGCAGCCAGAAGTCGGGCGCGCGCGCGCCGTCCCGAATCAAGCCGTCGATGTCGAACAGATCCCGCAGTCCGTTCGGAAGCTCGCCGTCGTGCACGAGGTGCACGATGCTGTGGATGAGCAGGTGCTCGGGGCGTGGGATGCGGATCGACGGGAAGCCGTCGAGCGGTCTCGCGGACTCGATGATGTGACGCGCGTCTGGCGCATGGCGCGATGTCAGCGGCAGGATGGTGTGATGGACGTCGAGGACGGTGCCGCGGCGCACGTTCACCATCGGCGGCAGTTCGTGCATCCATTGCCGGTAATAGCGCTGGTCGTAGGCGTCGTTCTTGCCCGAAGTCCAGCCGGCGATCATCAGCCGCAGTTCGACGTCGCCAATCGTTTCACGGGGTACGAGGATGTCGATGTCGCCAAAGAGGCGCCCGTGGCTCACGGGGTGATCCGACATCGCATAGGCGGCGCCCTTGAGTAGCACGGCGGGTATTCGCAGGGCCGCCAGCGCACGCTGCAGGCAGTGGATTTCCCAGCGGACCGACTGGCGCTGGCGCTCGCTGAGTTGGGCGACGGCGTCGAGGTGGCGCTGCGGGGCTGGTGGAAGCGGGATGTTCGCCTGCCGCAGGCGAACCGCCAGAAGTCCGAGCAGGTTGGCGGCCCGCCCGCTGGCGATCAGTGCCGACCAATCGCCGTCCGCGAGTCGGCAGGCGCGAGCCGGGTCCTTGAGGACCTCGATCAGCGGTGGGGCGGAGGCGTTCATCGACATCGGGTCAGCCGCCCGTGATGGCATCGATCAGGTTCAGCGCGCGCTCGGTCGAATCGTAAGCAATCTCGAAGCAGCGCGCCCCGTCGAGCATCGCGCACAAGGCGCGAAAGCCGGTTTCGCCCATGCGGTCGCGGTTGAAAGACTGCTCCGCGATGCGGGCGAAAGCTTCCGCTCGGCCGATTTCGTCACACCAGGGATCGGCGTCGGCGACATAGCGCGGAAAGACGACCCAGCGGCAGCGCGCGGTCTTTTCGGCCTTGGCGCGCGATTGGGGCGGGGGCGCAGCATGGGTGACAGTGCCCTTGCGCGTGTCCTGGTAGACCGGTCCGAGCGTCGCGCCGGGGAAGGCGCCGACGATGTCGATCGACGCGTTCTTGAGGCAGATCGGGCGCGGGTTCGGATGCAGGCGGGCGGTTTCGGGATCGAGTATCGCCAGCTCGTCGGAGAGGAGCCGCCAGTCCTTCAGAAAGGTCAGCGCCGCGCACAGCGTGCTCTTGCCGGCACCGGGAAACCCCGGCATCACCAGGGCGTCTGAGTCTCGCGCGACGACCGCCGCATGCATCACGAGATAGCCGAGCGGTCGCGTGGCGAGACACCAGTTGAGTCCCCATTCGAACAGCGCGGCGGCCTGCGCCGCCGGAAGCGGCAGGAAGGGCTCGTTGTGGTCGAGCAGGAACTGGGCTTGCGGCCGGAGCCAGCTGCGCACCCCGGCCCCCCGCGCGATGCGGACGTCGAAGTCCGTGAAGGTGTCGGCGCGCCCGGTCTCGACGGCGTCGGGGTAGAAGAAGTCGACATGCGCGCGAACCGACCCGAACGGCGAGCGGAGTCGCAGCGTGACGGGGGCGATTCGGAGGGTTGTGTCGATCAATGCCGTTGCCTCGTCGATGAGGGGCGAGGCCAGTTTTACGCATCCGTCAGGATTTCACGCTGTACCAGTTCACGGATCACGCCGATCACGGTTGTTTCCGTGTCGGTGGTGCGGGATCCGGCGTCGGTGAGATGGTGGACGAGTTCCGCCGTATCCTCCTGGCCCGTCGTGACGATGCGCCGGACGACTTCGTGCGCGAGGGGCGACACGATCCAGTAGTCGCCGGAGTTCCGATCGAAGACGACGGCCGCACCGTCGCCGTCCCACGCGGGCGAGAGAGCAAGGGATCGCCCGGGGTACGGGCGGATCGACGGTCCCGGTGGCAAGGGTGTGGCCAAGCGTGAGGTTGCGACAGGCGGTTACTTGCCCTTCTTGCCGCCGCCGGTCGTCGTTGTGGTGGTGCCGGAGCTGTTGGTGCTGGTTCCCGCGATCGTGCAGACGGATACGAGGTCTGAGGTGAAATCGTAGGTCTGTGTGATGAAGGCGATCACTTCGCTCTCGGTCATGCCGGTGTTGCCAGGGCAGGTCATCGAGGAAGGACAATAGGTGCCGGTGGTCTTTAGCGCATTCCACATTTCCAGAACCTGCCAGCGCTGGATCGGATAGCTCGCGAAGGAACCACCGCCGTTCAGCCATGCGGCAATCAGGTGGCTCATTAGCACGCCGCCGGAAAAGTTGGCCGGAAAGGCCAGGATGGCCCACAGGCTGGTATTGGAAATGGCTCCCGGCAGGATGCTGCTGACCAGGGTGCCCGGCTGGCCGATGACCGACGCCGGATCCAGTATCGAGTGCCCGTTGTTGCAGCCGAGAGAGTCCGTGAGCCCAGTATTGAAGGTCGGTGGAGTGGCGCCGGCCGGCCACTTGGAAAGCGTGTCCTGAAGCTTCCAAACCGTCGGCGAATTTCCGCCGGTACAGGTCACGCTGGCAGGCTGAGCGCTGAGATTGCCACTGATGGCGGCCGACGGGCTTTGACAGCTGACGGCGCCGAGCGCGGTACGTGCCTGGACGGAGAGGAACACCCCCGCACCGCCCGCGGCGGCGCCGATGAAGCCACGCCGGGACCGCACGCTCAAGGGGGGCGTTGCGGCATCGGGCGCTTCAAGCGCCTCTTGGCCGGGCATCGGATTCTTATTCATGGGCATCTCGTTTCCCGTTTGCAGCATCGGTGCGTAGAACAGGCATGGTCTGCTGAAGCCTCAGCAAGATTGGTGCCGCTTTTTACAACATTGCAGATGCCTGTTTTTAAGGTAATTTTTTGTCTGCTGATACACGCGTACTTGGAAGTGTAAGAATCGCCGACACTTCCGGATGGAATGCGCTTCTGGGGCGCACGTTTCCAACCTAGCTCAGGCGAAGGGCCCGAACAAGCCGTTTGTCATGGCCTTCGTGAATTGATTCATGCGGGAGCGTTCGGTGCGCCGGACGGCGCACCGAGGGGGATGCCGCCGGGCGGCGGCATGGACAGCTTTACTGCAGGGCGGCGCGGGCGCGTGCGACAGCGGCGCGGACCTGTTCGGGGGCGGTGCCGCCGATGTGGTTGCGCGAGGCCAGCGAGCCTTCGACGGTGAGCACGCCGAATACATCGTCCTGCAGGCGCTCGGGAGCTCCCGGCACGTGCGCCATCGCCGCCCGCAGCTCGTCGAGCGAGAATTGCGGCAGGTCGCAGCCCTTCACGTCGGCGGCGCGGACCGCCAGGGCGACGGCTTCGTGGGCGTCGCGGAAGGGTAGGCCCTTCTTGACGAGGTAGTCGGCGAGATCGGTCGCGGTCGCGTAGCCCTGCTTCAGCGCGTCGCGCATCGCATCGGCCTTCACGCGGATGCCGGTGATCATGTCAGCGTAAATGCGCAGCGTGTCGATGACGGTGTCCGCCGTGTCGAACAGCGGTTCCTTGTCTTCCTGGTTGTCCTTGTTGTACGCAAGCGGCTGGCCCTTCATCAGCGTCAGCAGCGAGATCAGGCTGCCGTTGACGCGGCCGGTCTTGCCGCGCACGAGTTCGGGGACGTCCGGGTTCTTCTTCTGCGGCATGATCGAGCTGCCGGTGCAGAAGCGGTCGGCGAGGTCGATGAAGCCGACGCGCGGGCTCATCCACAGGATCAGTTCCTCGGAGAAGCGCGACAGGTGGGTCATCAGCAGCGACGACGCAGCGCAGAACTCGATCGCGAAGTCGCGGTCGCTGACGGCATCGAGCGAGTTGTAGCAGACTTCGTCGAAGCCGAGCTCCTGCGCGACGAATTCGCGGTCGATCGGGTAGCTCGTGCCGGCCAGCGCGGCGCTGCCCAGTGGCAGGCGGTTCACGCGCTTGCGGCAGTCGGCGAAGCGCTCGGCGTCGCGGCGGCTCATCTCGAAGTAGGCCATCAGGTGATGGCCGAAGGTCACCGGCTGGGCGACCTGCAGGTGGGTGAAGCCCGGCATCGGCGTCGCGGCGTTGGCTTCGGCGACGTCGAGCAGGTTCTTCTGGAAGTCGCCGATCAGCGTGAGGATCTGGTCGATCGCGTCGCGCAGCCATAGGCGGATGTCGGTCGCGACCTGGTCGTTGCGGCTGCGGCCGGTGTGCAGGCGCTTGCCGGCGTCGCCGACGAGCGCGGTGAGGCGCTTTTCGATGTTGAGGTGCACGTCCTCGTCATCGAGGTTCCAGCCGAATTCGCCGCGCTCGATCTCGTCGAGGATCTGCGCCATGCCGCGCTCGATGTCGGCGAGGTCCTGCGCGCCGATGATGCCCTGGCGGGCGAGCATCTTCGCGTGCGCGAGCGAACCGCGAATATCCTGGCGCGCCATGCGCTGGTCGAAGAACACCGAGGCGGTGTAACGTTTGACGAGGTCGGAGACCGGTTCGGTGAAGCGGCCGGACCAGGCCTTGGCGGGCTGCGAGGAAGTGGTGTCTGTCATAATGTCCGTCTTGCGATGACTGCGCCGTGGCCGACCGGGCGAAGGTCGCGCAGTTCCAGCCGCGGGCGGGGTGCGCCATGATGGCCGCGCGTGCGGTCAACTGGCGGAAAAGGCCGAAAGTATAAAGCAAAAGCCGGGGGACTTCCGGCGGGCGTCCCAGGGCTGCGGGTGCGCGAAACAGGGGGAAAGGTGGCGATGAACGAAGGCGTGTTGCGGGTGGTGATCGTCGATGACGAGGCGCCGGCGAGGGCGCGCCTGCGCGATCTGCTGGGGGACGTCGCGGCGACCCAGCCGACGGTGCTGGCCGGCATGGCGGCGAACGGCGTCGAGGCGCTGCGGCTGATCGAGGCCGGCGAGGTCGATGTCGTGTTGGCGGACATCCGGATGCCGGTGATGGACGGGGTCGAACTTGCCCGCCACCTGGGACGCCTGGAGCGGCCACCGGCCGTGGTCTTCACGACGGCGTACGACCAGTACGCCGTGCAGGCCTTCGAGTTGGCGGCGGCGGATTACCTGCTGAAACCGGTGAGGGCCGAGCGACTCGCGGAGGCGCTTGCGCGGGCGCGACGCAGCCTGCGGCCGGCCGATGAGGCCTTGCAGCGCATTGCACCGGGCGCGCGCCAGCATTTCGGCGTCAGCGAGCGCGGGCGGATCCTGCTCGTGCCGATCGCCGAGGTGTTGTTCCTGCGTGCCGAGCTGAAGTATGTCACCGCGCACACCGCCGAGCGCGAATACCTGCTCGACGAGTCCCTGGTGCAACTCGAAACCGAATTCGCCGGACGATTCCTGCGCATCCACCGCAACTGCCTCGTCGCGCGCAGCGCCGTCGTCGGCGTCGAGCGCGCCGGCGAGCAGGAAGGCGAGGCGCACTGGGAGATCTTGCTCGCCAATGATGCCGGGCGCCTGCCGGTCAGCCGCCGGCAGTGGCCGACGGTGAAGCAGGTGCTCGGAATCTAGGCGGTGGATCGATTCGCGGTCCGGATATGCTCTTCATTTTTAAAGAGATATAGGCCGATGTACTTGTCGTTGTAATGTTATTTGCCTTGCGGCATGCGTATGGATTTAGTACTCTTGCAAGTTGAAATGTACAAATTCTTGCAAATAGGGAGCGAGCATGAAAATCGTTTTCAGTGCTGTTCTTGTCGGGTTGATTGGCATCACCAACGCATACGCCCAGGATCAGGCAGGAGCCCAAGCGGCGCAGTCTGGGGCGGCGTCGGCCAGTTCGGCTGGGTCTGCGGGTTCGGCGGCGGGAACTGAAGCAGCGGCGGGGGCTGAAACGGCCGCAGGGGCTGCGGCGTCGGAAGCCGCATCGGCCGCCGCCATATCCGGCGAGTTGGCGACCGCCGCTCAAGCGGTCGGACTTGCGGGGCTCTCTACCACGAGCCTCGTGGCCATCGGTGCCGGTGTCGTCGCGGTTGGCGCGGCTGCCGGCGGCGCTGCGGGCGGAGGCGGCGGCACGACCGGTACGACCGGTACGAGATAAGCAGCGCCTTCATATTGCTACGCCAATCACCCGCCGATTTTCAGGGCGGGTGATTTTGTTTCACGCATCCCTCCGGTAGTTTCCTTTCATGCTTCGCGTCTCGGTTGTTCTCCCGGCACTTGTCGCCGGCGTGTTTCTTCACGGCTGTGCGTTTGCTCCTGGCCAGTATCTCGATACCGCGCAGTTTGCCGGCGAGCAGTCTCCCGAGAATGCGCGGGTGGAGCTGGTGTCCATCACGCCCAAGCTCCTTGCAATACAGGAGGCCGGACGCAAGGCGGACCAAGTGCCTCGCGCCCTGTTGGACTACTCCCCGGATTCGTATCGCATCGGATCTAACGATGTTCTGCACATCACCGTGTGGGATCACCCGGAGATGACCGCGCCTTCGGGGCCGCAGCAAACGCTGGAAGCGAATGGCCGGGTCGTGCGGCCGGATGGAAGTCTGTTCTACCCTTATATTGGCGAAATCAAGGCCGCCGGCCTGACGATAGAGGAATTGCGAGCCACCATTGCGCGGCAGTTGACGAAGGTCGTCACGAAGCCCCAGGTGGACGTCGCGGTCATCAAGTACGCGAGCCGCAAGGTGGTGCTGTCCGGCGCGTTCAACGACACGACCCAGCAGCCCATCACGTCGGTGCCGCTCACACTGCTCGAGGCGGTCGGCAAGGCCGGCGTCAAGACGCTCGACGCGGACTTGTCCAGCCTCATCCTGAAGCGTGATGGACGCGAATACCGCCTCGATCTCGATGCCCTCAATCGCAACGGCGCGAATCTAGATGGCATTAAGCTGAAAGATGGCGACCAGATCCATCTCGCCTATAACGATCGCCGCCGCGTCTATGTCATGGGCGAAGTCGGCCAGCCGCGTGCCCTGCCGTTCAAGACACGCGACCTTAACCTCTCGGACGTCATTGGCAGTGTTGGTGGCCTGCGCCAGGAAACCGCCGACGGCAAGGCGATCTACGTGATCCGCGGCGTCGAGGATCTCGAGCGCGACACCGCCAAGGTGTTCCAGCTCGATGCTAAGTCGCCGGTGGCCTTCGTGCTCGCAGAGCGCTTCATGCTCCAGCCGCAGGACGTCGTGTTTGTCGGGCCCGCCGGGATCACGCGCTGGAACCGCTTCATCAGCCAGTTGCTGCCGTCTGCCACTCTCCTAAGAACGGGCGTTGGCATCGAAAACGACATTCGCGTCCGCTAATCGGCTTCGGCATCTTGGTTCCCTATCGTGTTCCGGTTGCGGCGTTGTTTGCCGCAGGCGCGCTGAGCGCCTGCTCGCCGCTCATGCGTGGCGCAGTCGACACGTTTCGTGCGAGTGTCGCGTCCCCGCCGGAACTCAACGTGAAACGCGACGACGTCATGGCACGTCCGCGTTATCAGCTCCGGCTCGATAGCCCCTTCGGTGCGGCAGTGATGGTCCTCGGGCGAGTCACCGGATCTGAAGAGTACTGGGTAACGTCGAGCCGGCAGGTGTTCGTCATCGAGCACGGTCTCATTCGGCGTAGCGCTGGTTTTCCCGAGAATCTGGAAGGGACGCGCTTCATCGCCGAATCCGGGCAGTCACCCGATCCTTTTGTGGCTGGTCTGCATCGTATCGGAACCGACACCTACAGCACCCGCGAAGTCGATTGGATGCCCGGCTATCGCTACGGGGTGCGCATCCGCTCGCGTTTTCAACGCGTCGGCATCGAGGAGCATGAAATTCTCGGCGAGCGGCGAAGCTTGCTCCATATCGACGAGCATCTAAGGGGTGAGGGCACCGGCTTCGAGGCGACCAACCGCTACTGGGTCGATCCGCAGGATGGTTTCGTCTTCATCAGCGAGCAATCGCTGTTTCCGGGCCTCAGCGTCCGGCTTACCCAGTTGCGCCCCCGCCGGGAGGCGTCGCGATGATGCGTACGATCCAGCAACTTTTCTTCGTGTTGGTGATGCTGGTCGGGGGAGGTGCCTCGGCGCAGGTCGCGGTGGCCGTGGAGGGCAGGGTCGCGCATCCGGGAGTGCTGGCACTGACGGGGCAGGCGAGGCTACTGGACGCGCTGCGTGCGGCGGATGTGCAGCCGGATGCCTATCTGCTCGGCGCGGCGTGGCTCCATCGGGATGCGATCGCCGCGCAGCGCGAACTCAAGGTCGGCCTGCTGTTCGATCTGGCGGTGGTGGAGCAGGCCGCGCGTCTCGAAGGCAAGGCCGACCTCGGTGAGCTCGCCGGGCGTCTGGCCGACCGAGTGCGTGCCCAGCCGGTCACCGGGCGCCGGACCGACACGCTCGATCCGGTGCGGGTCGAACTCGAGGCGCGCAGCAATCGCCGACTCGGCGACGGCGATCGACTCGTCTTTCCCTCCCGTCCAGTCGACGTGACCGTCACCGGCGCGGTGCAGGCCGACTGCGTGTTGCCCTTCGTCGGCCTGCGCTCGGCCACGCAATATCGTTCCGACTGTCCGCTGCATCCTCACGCCGACCCGGACTGGCTCTACATCGTCCAGCCGGACGGGCAGGTCCTGCGGCGCGGCGTGGCGCTGTGGAACCAGGATCGCGACCAGGCGCTCGCACCCGGGGCGCGTCTCGTCGTGCCGTTGAGCGGAAAGGCGCTCCGCGGCCGTGCTGAAGGTCTGAACGAGGAGCTTGCCGGTTTTCTTGCTACGCAGCCGGTTCCTTCAGCGGAGAGCGCGCGATGACGCGCTCGCCGCTCGCCGTCGCCCTGGCCCTCGCCGGTGCATTCGCCGGTGCATGCGCCGGAAGCGCCGGCGCGCGTGCCGGAGACGCGCTTCCGGCGGGCCCGATGCCGGTAACCGGCGATTTCGGCGGCATCGGCCTGCTGCAGATGCCATCGGCGCGCATGGCCGAGGCGGGTGAACTCGCCGTGTTCTACAGTCGCGTCTCGCCGTATGGCCGATTCGGTTTCACGCTGCAGCCCTTCGATTGGCTGGAAGGCACCTTCCGTTACGCCAGCATCTACAACCGCCGCTATGGTCCGGACGCGCTTAGCGGCAACCAGAGCTTCAAGGACAAGGCCTTCGACCTCAAGCTGCGCCTGCTCCAGGAGGATGCGTTGTGGCCTCAGGTCTCGGTCGGCGGACGGGACATTGCCGGAACGGGCCTCTTCTCCGGCGAATATGTGGCCGCGAGCAAGCGTTTCGGGGACCTCGACCTCAGTTTGGGCATGGGCTGGGGCTACGTCGGCAACGCGGGCCGTGTCGACAATCCCCTGAGCTGGATCGACAAGCGTTTCGATGTCCGCCACGATGGTACGCAAGGCGGGCAGGGCGGCGAATTCAACGCCCGCAGCTGGTTCCGCGGCCGTGCATCGTTGTTCGGTGGCGTGCAGTGGCAGACGCCTGTCCCCGGCCTACAACTGATGCTCGAATACGACGGGAACGACTACCGCAACGAGCCTCTGCACAACCGTCAGGAGCAGGCGTCGCCGTTCAACGTCGGCGCTATCTACCGGCTGTCGGACTGGATCGATGTCCGTGCAGGCTGGGAACGCGGCAATACCGCGATGATCGGCATCGTCATCCATTCCAATCTGAGCCGGCGCAGCGCGCCGACCAAGCTCATGGATCCGCCGGCGCCGCCATTGCGCAAGACGCCGCCGCCGAGCCCGGCGTCCGAGGCCGGCCAGGACTGGTCGCAGGTCGCCCGCACGCTCGAAGACAACGCCGGCTATCGCGTCAGCCGGATCGCGCGGCGCGAGCGCGAGATCGTAGTCGAAGGCGAGCAGACGCGCTATTTCCACGCATCGAAGGCGATCGGTCGGGCCGCGCGCATTCTCGACGCAAACGCCGCAGGCGATGTCGACTGGCTCACCGTCGTCGACACGCGCTACGGCATGCCACTGACCGAAACGAGCATCAAGCGCGACCGCTTCCGCGACGCCGCAGGGCAGGATGGCGATGCCGAGGCGCTCGAAGATCTGCGGCGCACCGTCGAACGCATCGCTCCGTCGCCGCACGTGGACCGCGAGCTTCATCGCGCCAGCGCGTCGCCGCTCACCTACGGTGCCAGCGTCGGCTACCGCCAGAACCTGGGCGGGCCAGACAATTTCATCCTGTACCAGTTCAATGCCAACTTCGACGCCGAATACCGGCTGAGCCCCGGCACCTGGGTGGCCGGGCGGATCAGCGCCAACCTGCTGAACAACTTCGACAGCTTCGATTACACCGCGCCCAGCGGGCTGCCGCGCGTGAGGACCAATCTGCGCGAGTACTGGACACGCTCGGACGTCATCCTGCCGTATCTGCAGCTCGGCCACGCGCGCCGGCTCGACCAGGATCTATACGGGATGATGTATGGCGGCTTGCTCGAATCGATGTTCGCGGGTGTCGGCGGCGAGCTGCTGTACCGGCCGATGAACGAGCGCTGGGCGCTCGGTGTCGACGTCAATGCGGTGAAGCAGCGCGGGTTCGAGCAGGACTTCAGCCTGCGCGACTACAGGACCGTAACTGGCCATGTCACTGGTTACTACCGCGGCGTCCACGACGTATTGGCCAAGGTCAGCGCGGGGCGGTACCTCGCTGGCGACTACGGCGTGACGCTGGACCTGTCGCGCGAATTCTCCAATGGCGTGCGCTTCGGCGCCTGGGCGACCGTCACCGACGCGTCCAAGAAGGCCTTCGGCGAAGGCAGCTTCGACAAAGGCATCTACATCTCGATCCCCTTCGACGAACTCATGACCACATCGACGATGCGTCGCGCCGATCTCGCCTTCGCTCCGCTCACGCGCGACGGTGGCGCGCGTCTCGACCGCGCCTTCCCGCTGTTCGAGCTCACCGAAGGCCGCAATCTCGACCTGTTCCATCAAAATTTCAGCAAGATCATCGAGTGATGCCGAACGAGCCTTTCTTCAAACGCATCCTGGTCGTCTGTGTCGGCAACATCTGCCGCAGTCCGACCGCCGAGCACATCCTCCGCCAAGCGCTTGAAGGCAGCGGCTGCACGGTCGAATCGGCTGGGCTGGCAGCGCTCGTCGGCAAACCGATCGACCCCACCGCGCTCGAAATCCTGACCGGGAAGGAGCAGTCGCCCGCGCCGCACGCCGCACGTCAGGTTACCCCGGCGATGCTCGCGCAGGCCGATCTGATCCTGGTCATGGAAAAGCGCCACCTGCAGGATATTGTCGGCGCTGTGCCGCAGGTTCGCGGCAAGACCTTTCTGCTCGGAAAGTGGCTCGGCGATGCAGAAATCCCCGACCCCTTCCGCAAGGATCGCGACGCCTTCGAGCACGCCTATGTCCTCATCGATCAGAGCGTGACCGCCTGGGCCCGCAAGATATGCCCGACCGTCAGCGCCTGACCGCCCTCCTATACCGAAACTTCATGAAGCCCGCACCCATGCCGCAGCAACAGAAACTGGCACCTCAGATTGCCGAAGACGATGACGAGATCGACCTGCTCCGCCTTTTCGGCACGCTCGTCGATCACAAGTGGCTGATCGGCGGTGTCACCGCGGCCTTCTGCGTCGCCGGCATCGCCTATAGCACCCTCGCGACGCCGATCTACCGCGCCGACGCGATGGTCCAGGTAGAGAAGAAGGCGGCCGGCATTCCCGGCCTGTCCGATGTCGGCGAAATGCTCGGCAAGGAGTCGAAGGCCCTCACGGAAATCGAACTCATCAAGTCGCGTTCCGTTATCGGCAAGGCCGTCGATAACCTCAGGCTCGACGTCATCGCGCAACCGGTACGGCTGCCGCTGCTCGGAAAGTGGTTCGCGCGCCGCTTCAAGCCTTCCGCGGCGGGGGAAGTGTCCGAGGCCCGCTTCGGCCTGAGCAGCTATGCGTGGGGAGGAGAGCGGATCGAACTGTTCCGCTTCGACCTCCCGTCCTACCTGATCGATCGCGATCTGGAACTCACCGTCGGCGAGGATGGCCGCTACGCCGTCGTCGACGACGACGGTGCGCCGCTTCTCGAAGGGCGGGTCGGGGATGAAGTGCAGTCCGGTGAAATCCGCATACTCGTCAGCGATCTCGCCGCGCGCCCCGGGACACGCTTCCGGCTGCGTCGCGCGGACCGCATCAAGACCGTGAGTGATTACCAGAAAAACGTTGAGGTCAGCGAGCGCGGCAAGGATACCGGCATCATCGCTCTGGCGCTCGAAGACAGCGATCCGCGCCGTGCCGCCGAGGTCCTGGACGAAATCAGCAAGCAGTTCGTGCGCCAGAACGTCGAGCGCATGTCAGCCGAGGCAGCGAGCAGCCTCGAGTTCCTCCGTGGCCAGTTGCCGCAGGTGCGCAAGGAGCTGGAAAAGGCCGAGTCCGCGCTCAATGCCTATCAGACCCGCTCGCGCACCGTCGACATCAGCATGGAAGCGCAGGCCGTGCTCAACCAGACCGTTGCGCTCGAAACGCAGATCTCGACCCTGCGGATGCAGCAGGCGGAGATGGACCGCAAGCTCACGCCCGAGCATCCGCGCTACCAGGCCCTGGTCAGCCAACTCGCCGAGCTCACGCGCCAAAAGGCCGCGCTCACAGGCAAGATCCAGAACCTGCCTGAAACCCAGCAGGAGGTGTTGCGCCTCGCGCGCGACGTCAAGGTCAGCACTGAAATCTACACTCTGCTGCTCAACAAGACACAGGAGCTCGACGTCGTTCGCGCGGGAACGGTCGGCAATGCACGAGTCATCGATTCCGCCGTCACATTGGCCGAGGCGGTCAAACCGAAGAAGGCCCTGATCGTGCTGGTTGCGACGCTGCTCGGCGCCATCAGCGGCACTGGCTTCGTGCTCGTGCGCCGTGCCCTCAACCCCGGTCTCGAAAGCCCCGAGGCCATCGAGCAACTCGGCCTTCCGGTGTATGCCGCGGTTCCCTTCAGCGAGCAGCAGAGGATCATTCTGCAGCACAGCCGACGCAGTGCCCCGGGGCGCCCGGCGGATATGTCGCTGCTCGCCGTCAGGCATCCGCATGACCTGGCCGTGGAATCGCTTCGCAGCCTGCGCACCAGCCTGCATTTCGCGATGCTCGAGGCAAATAACAACCGCCTCATGATTTCCGGTCCCAGTCCGGCGGTCGGCAAGTCCTTCATCTCCGCCAACCTCGCCGCGATCGTCGCCCAGGCCGGCCAGCGCGTGCTGCTCGTCGATGCGGACATGCGCAAGGGCCACCTGCACAAGCTGCTCGGCACCGACGCCGAGAACGGCCTGTCCGACCTCCTTGTCCGGCGCTGCGACCTCGCGACGGCAATCCGCGACTCGGCCGTCGAGAATCTTTCCTTCATCCCGCGCGGCCAGATCCCGCCGAACCCGTCGGAACTACTGATGCACGCGAACTTCACCGCCTTCCTCGACGAAGTCGGCAAGCAGTTCGACCTCGTCATTGTCGACACGCCGCCGCTGCTCGCAGTCACCGATGCCGCGGTCGTAGGACGCCACGCCGGCACCAGCCTCATCGTCACCCGCTTCGGCATGAACCCTGCACGCGAGATCGAACTGACGCTGCGGCGTTTCGCGCAGAACGGCATCGAGATCAAGGGCGCCATCTTCAACGGCGTCGAGAAGCGTGCGTCGGCCTACGGTTACGGTAGTTACCGTTACTACCAGTACGAATACAAGTCCGAGAAGGCGTGAGGAACCGAGGTTCTCGGTGACGGAGTGGGGGAGGTGCTGCTGCCGTTGGTCACGCGTGCGGTGATGCGGACGACGATTGAGTGCTTGGCGCGATGGTGGTACTCAACCAAGCGCCCCCACAATCTGCCGCACCGCCTGTTCAGCGGAAAACTGTCGCGCAAACAACTGCCGGCAACGGGTAGGGAGAGCGGGGTCCGCTTCGACCTGCTCCAACAACGCTTCAGCCAGCCTCACCAGTTCATTGACCTCGTTGCGCTCGCACACCTGGCCAACCTTCTCATCACGGACCAACGCCGCCAGATCATTGCCGCGGTTGACGTTGGCCAGCGCCGGCAAGCCACTTTGCATGTAGGTCAGGAATTTGCCGGGAATGTTATGCGACTTGTGGCGCGGGTCCAGCGCCACAATGCCGACGCTGCACTGCGCGTACAGGTCCGGAATCTCGTCGGGGTCGATCTCGTCGAAGAACACCACGTTCGTCAGCCCGCGTGTCTGCGCAGCGGCTTTCAATCGTGCGGCGTCGCTGCCACGTCCCACGAACAAGAAGCCGACATCGCTCCGTGGCCGCAGCCGTTCCGCCAGGTCGAGCAGGATGTCCATGCCTTGCGCCACGCCCATGTTGCCCGCGTACACGAAGACCTTGCGCCCGGCGAGCGGTGTATCGTCCACGCGAATCGTGCACCGGGCTTGCGCAGGCTTGTCCAGCCAGTTCTGCAGCACCTCCAGCGAACGGCCAGATTGTTGGCGCCACTTCTCGAAGTAGGTCAGGTTGCCCGGCGTCTGCACCCCGATCGCATCCGCCACCGAGTACTGGTAGCGCGCCACGGCATCAAAAAACCGGTAGGGCAGGCCGCGCCCCATTAGGCCCATGTCCACCGCCCACTCCGGAAAAATGTCGCGGACGATCAGGTAGCCCTTGCAGCCACTCGCGCGCTTCAGCGCGCTGGCCAACGGCCCGTGAAAAATCGACGGGGCGTACCACACCACGCCGTCCCATCTTTCCCGCGCCAGCGGGCTCTTGCGCACATTGCGCAGCATGGCGAAGGGCATCACCAGCTCACCCAGGGTGCGCCGCACATAGCCAATGTCCTTGGTGCGGGGGGCCCGCAGGCGGAGTACCTCCACGCCGCCGGTGTCCTCCAGGTGCCAGTCGTGATCCAGGTCAGCCGCGGGGAGCATCACCGTCAGCCGATGCCCTTGCCGGGCAAATTCCCGTGACAAATCCCGCAACTGCACCGCCCCGGACGTGCGCAGGGGAGGGAAAGTGTCAGCAATCAGTGCGATTCGCATCCGTGGCCGCTCAATATTTCTTCCACACCACGCGGTTCACGTAGTCCGTATAGCTGTGAATGATGCGCACCACCTTGTCGCTGACATTCGGCATGCCGTAGTCCGCCACCAGCCGCAGGCCACGCTCGGCGCCACGCGGCTGACTGTGCAAAATGGCCAGCCCTTGGCGCACCCGTTCCACCTCCAGCCCGACCATCATCACTGCCGCCTCTTCCATGCCTTCGGGGCGCTCGTGGGCTTCACGCAGGTTCAGTGCGGGAAAGTTCAGGATCGACGATTCCTCGTTGATCGTGCCGCTATCCGACAACACGGCCCTGGCGCGCATCTGCAACTTCACATAGTCGTGAAAGCCCAGCGGCTTCAGCAGGCGCACCAGCGGATGAAAGCGCGCCCCGGTCGCGTCCACGCGCTTTTGGGTGCGCGGGTGGGTCGACACCACCACCGGCAGACCATGGTCTTCGGCCACGGCATTGAGTACCTGCACCAACTTGGCAAAGCTACGGTCGGACTCGATGTTCTCTTCGCGGTGGGCGCTCACCACAAAAAACTGCCCGACCGACAATCCCAGACGCTCCAGTGCACCCGACGCCTCGATCCGGGGCAGGTAGTGGCGCAGCACCTCGTACATCGGGCTGCCCGTCTTGATCACCTGGTCGGGCGGCAAGCCCTCGCGCAGCAGGTAGTCGCGCGCGATCGTGCTGTAGGTGAGGTTGATGTCGGCCGTGTGGTCGACGATGCGGCGGTTCGTTTCCTCCGGCACACGCTGGTCAAAGCAGCGATTGCCCGCCTCCATATGGAAGATGGGCACCTTGCGCCGCTTGGCCGGGATCACCGACAGGCAACTGTTCGTGTCGCCCAACACCAGCATCGCCTCTGGCTGAACTTGGGCCAGCAGACCGTCCACCGCGGTAATGAGGTTGCCAATGGTGTTGGCGGCACCGGTGCTGCCTTCTGCACTGTTCAAAAAGAAATCCGGCTTTCGCACCCCCAGGTCGTCGAAGAAGACCTGGTTCAGCTCGTAATCGTAGTTCTGGCCGGTATGCACCAGCACGTGTTCGCAATGCGCGTCCAGCGCCGCCAGCACGCGCGACAGGCGAATAATCTCGGGCCGGGTGCCGATCACGGACATGACTTTAAGTTTTTTCATCTTCTTCCTTTACAACGGGCAGGCGTAGGTATCCGGCCGCGCCCGGTCGAACACTTCGTTCGCCCACAGCATCACCACCATCTCCTCGCTGCCGATGTTCGTGATGTCGTGCGTCCAGCCCGGCACGGTTTCGACAATCTCGGCCTTGTCGCCGCGCGTCACCAGGTCGTGAGTCTCACCGGTCTGCATGTGGCGGAACTTGAAGCGTGCCTCGCCCTTGATCACCAGGAACTTCTCGGTCTTCGTGTGGTGGTAATGGCCGCCACGGGTGATGCCGGGGTGTGCGGTAAAGAAGGAGAACTGCCCGCAGTCGGGTGTCTTCAGCATCTCGACGAACACGCCGCGCGCATCGCCGTGCTGCGGCACAGCGTAGGCGAAGGATTCGGGCGGCAGGTAGCTCACATAGGTGGCGTACAGCGCACGAACGAAGCCGGTGCCCACGCGCTCAGTCATCAGCGTGTCGCGGCTCGCGCGGAAGGTTTCGATCAACCGCGCCATCTCGCCCACCGTGGTGGTGTATTGCGGCGTCACCGTCGCAAAGCCCTCGGCATCCACCGCCGCATCGGCGCCGTCCATGACCTGGATGAAGCGCTCGACCACGTCGTCCACGTACACCAGCGTCACCGATGCCGCCGGCTCATTGATCCGGATGGGCAGGCCGCGCGCGATGTTGTGGCAGAAGGTCGCCACCGCCGAGTTGTAGTCGGGCTTGCACCACTTGCCGAACACGTTGGGCAGGCGGAACACGTGCGCCGCGGCCCCGGTGCGCGCCGCAAAAGCCTGCAGCGCCACCTCTGCCATCCGCTTGCTGGTGCCGTAGGGGTTGTCGCGCGCCGCCTGGATCGACGACGTGTAGACGATCGGCAGCAGTTTACCGCGCGCCTGCATCTCCGCGTCCACCGCCGCGACCAGTGCCGCGGTCAGTTCGGCATTGCCGGTCAGAAACGCGCGCGGGTCCTGCGGGCGGTTCTCGCCCGCGAGGTGAAACACGAAGTCCACCCCCTGCAGCAGGCGGGGCAAATCGGCCACCGCTTGCGCGCGGGTGAAGCACATCACCTCCACGTCCTTGCGCTCGGCCAGATGCTGCCGCAGGTTCTTGCCGACAAAACCGTTGGCGCCGGTGATCAGGACCCTCATCGCCTCAGCACTCCTCGACCGCCGCCGCTTCACCGCGCGCAATGCGCTGCATGCCTTCCAACTTCAGCAGCAGCTTCGTCATGCCCTCGATATCCAGGCGCGTGGTGTTGTGTGAGTTGTAGTCCTCGCCGTGCGTGGTCTGCGTCAACTTTGCCTCGCCTTCGTCCACGAACTTGGCGTAGTTCAGGTCGCGCCCGTCGGGGGGCACGCGGAAGTATTCGCCCATGTCGTCGGCGCAGGCGCGCTCCTCGCGGCTTAGCAGCGCCTCATACAGCTTTTCGCCGTGGCGGGTGCCGATGATGTGCACCGGGTGGTCCGGCTTGCCCATCAAGCCGGTGATCGCGCGCGCCAGAGTCTCCACCGTCGTGGCCGGCGCCTTCTGCACGAAGATGTCGCCGTTGTTGCCATGCTGGAACGCGTACAACACGAGGTCCACCGCATCGGCGAGCGTCATCATGAAGCGGGTCATGGTCGGGTCAGTGATCGTGATCGGCTTGCCCGCCCGCACCTGCTCCACGAACAGAGGAATCACCGAGCCGCGCGATGCCATCACGTTGCCGTAGCGCGTGCCGCAGATCGTAGTGCCAGTGCCTTCCAGATTGCGGCTGGCGGCCACCATCACCTTCTCCATCATCGCCTTGGAAATGCCCATCGCGTTGATCGGATACACCGCCTTGTCGGTGCTCAGGCACACCACGCGCTTCACCCCGGCCGCAATCGCGCCATTGAGCACGTTTTCGGTGCCCAGCACGTTCGTGCGCACGGCCTGCATCGGATGGAACTCGCATGACGGCACCTGTTTCAGCGCCGCCGCGTGGAACACGTAATCCACCCCGCGCAATGCGCTGGCGACGCTGCGTTCGTCGCGCACGTCGCCGATGTAAAACTTCAGCTTGGCGTGGTTGTAACGCTTGCGCATGTCGTCCTGTTTCTTCTCGTCGCGGCTGAAGACGCGAATTTCGTCAATATTCGTATCCAAAAACCGCTTCAGAACGGCATTACCAAACGAGCCGGTGCCACCAGTAATCAACAACGTCTTGCCTGAAAACATAAGCCAATCCCAAAATATCGCCGTACAGACATACGCCAATACATCAAAGCGCAAAATTGTCAATACCGCATGCGGTAGTAAATATAGGCCAAAGGTTCCCGAAACCAGAACATAACCACGCGAAATACATAATCTAGGTCAAAGCGATGAATCAACCGGCTTTGGCGCAAATAGACAGAACCTGCAAGGCCGAGGCGATTTCGCAAATAACGAAGTCGGGGCATATGCAAAGCGTCACTAACCACAATCGCAATGCATCTTGAATCTCCGGCCAATTCGCGCTCCACCGCCTGCATTTCCTCAAAGCTGTTCGCTGTGCTCGGCCATTGCTTCAACAACAAATCGGGCACCCCGCACTGCCTCATGACCTCAACCCGGTCAGGGACAAACCGCTCCTGATTGCCCCCGGTCAATACCACTCCTTCGCGTCCATGTCCCATGTGGAACAGGTCACAGGCTATGTTCAATCGCTCCCCGGCCACGCCGCCGCCAAGAACAACAATAAGGGGGGCAAGTTCATCCAACCCATCCTCGCCTTCCATGAACAAACCAGCCGACCCCCAGCATCCGATCAACACGAGGCAGGCAAGACACAGACTTCCACGGAAATGGCGACAAATAGTCATAAAGCTATTTCTTTACTCCGGCAGTAGCGTCTGACGAAAACAACTTCATTTCGAGATACTTGATATCAATAAGCAGCGGATACCAAAGCGCCTGCAAGAAGTGGTAAATGAACGCTGGCATGCCTTCCAGAAAGCCTCCCGTCAAAACATAACGGTAGAAGAAATAGAAAAACGGCCGGATCAAAGGCGGCATTCGATTCCACACCTTGTAACGCAACCACCGCTTGCGTTGCGCCTGGGTACCGAATAATTTGGCGTCGATTTCCTGATAGCCCGCAGCATCGCGGGAATTGAACAACTCTACGGCTTCACGCGTGGCATAGCCGTTGTGCTTGGCAATCCAGTCACTCACACCTTTGCGGTCTTCATGCATGAAATCCTCGCGCAAGCGACCGGTTTTGCCATCGACCACCAGGTGTTCGTTAACGGCCCGGTCCTCGCAGCGAGCCTTGCCATGCCGGAACAGCCGCAAAATCCAGGTCGGGTAATAACCCCGGCGAATCCAGCGCCCCATCCAGATCAAGCGCCACTTAATAAAAAAGCCGTTCTCTTCCGGCGAGCGCGCTACCAGCGCTGAGATCTCCCGCTTTAGAGCATCCGGCAACCATTCATCAGCATCCAGAAACAAAACCCATTCACTGCGAATTGGCAAACGATCGATCGCAAAATTTCGCTGCTTGGCGTAATTCTCGAATTTGTGCTGTACGAACACACAATCGAATTGCCTAGCCACCAACTCCGTCTGATCCGTGCTGAACGAATCGACGACAAACACCTCGTTCGCCCAACCCTGAACGGAAGTCAGGGCCTGGGCGATATTCTTGTCTTCGTTGTAAGCAAGAATGACTACGGACACGCCGTCCTGCCTCAGTTCAGAAACATCTCGCCCAAAATATGCCATATGCAAAATTATTGTCTCGAATTAATACAAAACAACCTAAGCATCAGCTCCTCTGACCAACTCCCTCCTTTTAATGGGAACACAGGGATGCCCAACACAAATAGCATCCTCCGGGAGGTCCTTAACAACCACGCTGCGCGCTCCAATGACTGCCATCCTCCCAATGCGAACACCCGGGCCGATATAAACATCTGCGCCGACAAATGCACCGCTACCAATTTGTATTTGACGGGTTACTAATCCAAAATACGGATCAGTATAATCATGCGATCCTGTATTTAAGTTTACGCCATATGATATCGATACATAGCTGCCAATATTAACAATGTCTAGATTGTAAACCAACGTATCAAAATCAATTGAAGAGCGCTCACCCATCCGTAAATTCCATGGCATATAGACAACCGCATTGGATGATATATAACAATTTTTCTCTACCGCTGCCCCAAACAAATTCAACAAAAATACCCGCAATTGTTTTGACGGAGAGTATTTAAATAGGGTTTTTTGGATAAGCAGCCAGAGGGCTAAGCGTAATTTTGTGGCTATGCTAAACGAAGGTCTCGAAGGCTTTAAAGAAATTTGCTCGCTTTTCATATAAACTCCGATGCCACTAAGCCTAAATAACAGAGCCCATCGCTGCCAAACATTAGTCAAGCCGAACACAAGACGGAATTTCCCCGCCATCAATTAGCCATCTATACACGCCAGACATCTCCTTTGCGATTCGATTCCAAGAAAAGTCCGATAGCATCCAATCGTGTCCGCGCCTTCCCATCGCCATAATCGAGTCTTCAGCCATGGCCAAGGCGTCGTCCAGGCACTCCACCAAAGGATTAACACCCACATCAATCCACCACCCAGCTTTTCGCTCCCTCAGTCCTTCCCAAGGCGCCCCTTTTGTCACAATTACAGGAGTTCCGGCGGCCAATGATTCGGCCACGGTCATCCCAAAGTTTTCTGAAAAGGTCGGCAAAACAGTTAATGTCGCATCTCGATAAGCGGCTAGTTTTTGCGAACCATACAGCGGTCCATGGAATGTCACCCGGCCAACATTCAATCGAGCTGCAAGGCTTTGCAGTTCAGCCAAGTATCCATCAGCATCAGGGCCAATGATCTGCAAGTCCCAATCGGGGTAACGTCTGAAGACTGCCTCCCATGCCCGCAACAGATTTTCCAGGCCTTTGATTTTGTGAATTCTTCCAAGAAACAATAGGCGCTTGCGCTCCCCGGTTGATCGCTTTATCAAATCCGGCACATCTATGCCGTTTGGCAATACGCAGACCGGTTGTTCAAAGCCGCTGTTTCTTATATCTTGATATTCGTTGTGAGCCGTTGCATGAAAGCAATTCGCCTGTCGTATGGCTCTATTTTGATATGTGTGCCAGAAAAGCCTCTTTTGCCACTTATTGATTCTTAATGCAACATCCGACAACGTGCCTCTGGGAGAGACTATCAATGGTGACTTATTGCCACGTCGAATCAATCCAGAATACACGTTCGGCATCATCCATAAGCTGTGATTATGGAAGACTTTCCGCCCGTCGGTCCTGGCTTGCCCTTGTAGCCATTTATACATTTCCGGAGAACGGCCAAGGCGTTTAGGGCCCTGCCCCAAAGGAAATAACTTTAAAAATGGCCGGTTGCATTTTGTAGGATGCCAATCTAATGCCGCCAATGTTACGTCGTGACCCTGAGCCGTCAATGATTCACATAGGCGCACCACAGAATAGGAAGGTCCGCCAGCGTCCTGAATAACTGAAGGTATGGTGTGAACGGTGGAAACGTAAAAATCTTCAATCATCACGCGTGCCCGCTCAGGGAAAATATCAGAGCCAAGACGCGCCGGGGGCAGCAAAGATGGCATGGGTCTAGCGACGTCATATGCATTTTCAATGTCAACATTGCAGAGAAGGCTATAATGCCGTAACAGCGGGAGTTATTTATATATTTTGCCTAGCGGAATGGCATCGCTGTTTTGGGTAAACCCTTTCTGCTTTCCCGCCAAGGTATCCAGCAACAACTCCAGCCGATGACGATAGGTATGTTCGGCATGGGCACGTCGCATGGCGGCCTGCCCGATAACGTGGCGCTCATCCTCTCTTGGCAGCCAGTAATCAATCTTTACCTTTAGATCGGCCATGCTCCTGAAAGTCACGAGCTCGGCCCCGTCGTCAAAGAGATGCGCAATACCGGGGCGCCAATCGACCATCTGGAAGGCTCCAGCTCCTGCCGCTTCGAAACAACGAACATTGACACCCCAAACCTCACCACAGTGCAGATTGTTGACGACGATCTTTGCACCTCTGAAGGCTCGGGCCTTTTCATGGCCATAAACCCCGCGGCCTTGGTGCATACCCGCGACTGGCCCGGGCATCATCCATAGCGGCGCAGGGTTGCCCCATAGTTTTACGTTGTAATCGGAGAGGTGCTTGTAGCAGGCAACTCTCCAGGAATGCTGATTCCCGGCTGTCGTAATATCGCAGGAATAGGGAGTGAGATCGCCGAGCGTCTCCTCGCTGATCCAATGGCGCTCAGGGTTAAAGCTCTCTGGCAGGTAATAGACGGGACTTTTCAGCACGTCGCCCAAGGCATGGCAAATGAAAGGGTCCTTGAAGAATAGAGCGTCGTATGGCGAATTCATGAAGAATCCACGGCCGAAATTTACGATCGCATCAGGAAACCACATTGCCACTTGTGCACCACTGCGGCGCTTCAGTTCCGCAACCTCGTCCGGCCAGAGAAAATCATGCGCGACGATGATGACGTCCAGCGGTTGCTGCTCCACGGTCTGCCAAAGATCATGCATGCGCCGGGCGCGAATGCTCGGTAGGCTATCGGTTGCCGCATGCACAACGCCCAGAATCTGGTCGAAGCGATGCCACAACTTCCCTTTCTTGCGCGCGGAGCGTAAGCCCGGTTCAAAGCGCCTGACGGAATGGCCCATTTGCACCAGCGTCTCCGCAATGTGCAGCGCAAACCCTTCGGCATAGTATTTGCCAATAATCAGGATGCTAAATGACGGTTTAATCACGGCGGATCATTTCGTTGAGAGATTTGAATTTTGAAATCTTTCTTAGCCGCCCAGGGAAAAACGCTCTCTGCAAGCGATCGAAGATCATGACATAGACAAGAAGAACGATGGGCGAGGAGGCTGCATAGATCGTGTGAATTTCCTGCAAGCCACTTGCCCTCGCCAGAAAGGCGAAATAACCGACCAAGGGAATCAGGTGTAAAGTGGCGCGCTGGATCAAGTAACGCGAGGTCGCAAAATAGAGCCAGCCTAATAAGCCCATACCGATCAGGACCCCCGGGATGCCGAACATCCAGTACAACTCGGTCGGCAGCATCATCGCGGTCGAGGTGGTTGCCGACTCGGGGCTATCAGCCTTGCCGAGATACCACGTAAACCAGGCACCCGGCATGTACTGCGGCTTGCCTGGCCACAAGAAACGGGGGATGAAAATGCTCGCGAGGCCTTCAATCAGGACCGGCCCGATCAGGCCATCGCGTTCAGCGATCTGCATCACCAGACCACCCTGCTCCGCAGAGGCGCCTCGCGTCAGCCAGTTGGCGGCACTTTCTGCTGCCGTTTCCGTAAAGCCATCGCGCTCCCACCGCGCTATCACACGCGAAGCCACTTCGGCGATATCTGTTTTTTGCGTCGCGCTGCCACCGGCGTGTTCCCAGTTGGCCTTCCGCCATTCCTGAGTAAATGGAAAGAGAAAGACCACGATGACGACAGCGCAGCCCAATAGAAGCATGGCGCGATTCAAGGTCATGCGGCGAAAAATGGGCAACAGGATGGGCAATGAAACTAACGCTGCCTCGCCTTTCATGCCGGTCTGGAGTGCCATCACGTAGAGAGGGAAGAGCGCAAGCAGCGCAAGCCAAGACTTAGGTTTGCCAAGGGCGTATTTGGTTCGACCGCCGAGCAGAACGGCAATCGCCCCAATGGAGAACAACCGTAGAAGCTCAGCCGTCATCCCGAGTGCCGCGAGGAGACCTGCGGCACTCAGAAGTAGATATGTCCCCAATGAAACGGCATAGATCATGAACATCGTGCGAGGCGCAGGCTCAACCATGATCGAAACGGGATGCTTGCCTTCAAGCCGACGCCAGATCAGCGTAAATACAATCGCGGCGAGCAGGAATACCAGTTCTGCTTGGAACTGATACTCGAAAGGGACAATCTCGCGCACTGCCAGCACGGCGCCAATCATGCCTGCCTCAGCAGCATTTCCAGAGACAACGAGGCCGAGTGCAGTCAGCGTTTTGCTGAATAGCTGCATGAGCAACATAAGCGTCAGGAAATCCGGCATTACCGCTTTTTCGGTCAGTCGGAATCGATGCAGGACAATCACACCACAATAGGCTTGCCCCAGCATCAACACGCCGACGGTTGCCTGCCAGGCGTCGGCAGGAAAGGCGACGATGACGAGCACCCCAAGAAAACCCCAGACCAAGCCGAGCAAGGAATAGCGAGAGATCATCATCGATGGCTCCCGCCGCAGCCACTCGCGCTTGATCGGGGCAATGGGATTAGATTGGGCATAAATGCGACTTTGGTCATCTCAGGCTGTCCTACGCTCACAGTCGAGCCAAGGCCTAGCCAACACGTAGGACAAGATCAGTTGGGCACCGAAATATGCCGGAACGGCAGTCGCTGCACCCCACAAGCCTTTTTGAAGGATGCAAAAAAAACCGATGACGACTGCAAAAATAGCGCCCGCCGTTTCGGCGATGAAGACCCTCTTGGTGGCTTCATTCGCGTAGCAGACCCGGTTCGCCACATGTGAAAGGATGAGGAACGAATAGCCTCCGACAATCCATGGCAACAATTCAGAGACGCCCTGATATTGGCTTCCAAGTAGCAGACTGGCTATCCAGGAATGCCCGACCACAGTCATCGCTGTAGCAAGGCATGAGCCGCAAATAACCAGCAAGGCCCATTTTTTCAGGTAACGGCGAGCCAGGGCCGAATTGCCTTCAACCAAGGCTTGTTGGTAGGCCGGGCGAACCGTTGTTTCGATAATGCCGCCAAGCATGCCCACAGGGCGGCTGGCCAAGCCGTAGAGGGCCACATAGAGGCCAACGTCGGCCGGTGTCAATAGTGCGCCGATCATGTAGCGATCCGCCATCCCGGAAACCCAGCCGATCAAACCCAGCGGCAGGAGCGGCAGGGTGTAAAGCCAGAAACGATGGGCCAGTGCCTGCTGCTCGCCCTCGGAGTACTTGTTGCTTTCATCGCTCGGCACGTAGCGGCGCATGACAAACCAACTGGTCGCGGAAGCCACGAGAAAGGCGAGCAGTACTAGGCTTGTATCCATGTGCCACACCGACACGAGAAAATAGGCGCAAATTGGCCGCCCCCAAGCTTCGATCACCCCCCAAATTCCACAGGGGCGAAATGCCCGCAGCGCGTTCATATAGGCCATATTGCCCATGCGAGCGATATCGACAACAACGAGCAGGGCCAGCATGAGTAGATCAAAGGCGTTCACATAATCGAACCACAGGCCCGCCACTGCGGCGAGAATGGTTGGTGGAAGGACGTACAGGGCGAGTTTGCTTAGCTGATGACGGGCCACCGCCTTGACTAAGGGCCCCTGATGACGGAGGAAATATTCCGGATAAAAACGCAGCAATGCCTGCATGGTGGGGTTGGCGATGGCGGCCGAGGCCAAAGCAACCGCTCCCAGCCACAAACTGACCTGGCCAAACACGCTCGGCGACAGAATTTCCGTTAATAGGCGCACGCCGATCAATTGACCGAGTGCCGACAGCCCTTGCAAAACGGCCACCCAAGCACCATCAGATACGAGGGAACGTTTCCGGTGCATCGTCACAGCGCCTCAAACACGCAGTGTTCATAAGCCAATTCAAAGTTGCGGATGCTGAACTTCCCCTCGATCAAGTCGCGCCCTTTGCGCCCCATTTTCTGCCTGAGCGCGGCATCGTCGGCCAACTTGCGGATGTACTCTGCCAACATCGGCACGTCGCCGTACTCAACCAGGAGGCCGCTCTCCCCATGCACGATAACGTCAGGGGTTCCTCCATGGTTACCCCCGATGCATGGCTTTCCTTGACCCATCGCCTCAAGAAAAACGATACCGAATCCTTCTTTCTTGCTTGGCATGACAAATATGTCACAGTCGTGATAGGCGGCGGCGAGATCTTCGTCCGACAAACTGCCCCAAAAAGTGACCTGATCCGCTACACCAAGGTCTGCACATACCTGTTTCAGTCTCGGCTGGTCGCCACCAGACCCGATCAAATTCAGGTGAATTGAGGCGTTCGCAGGCTTGAGCACGCGGAGGGCTTTGAATATGTCTTCAAAGCCCTTATAGCGCTCCGACTTATCCTGGCGCGCAACGCAAAGGAGTTTTACGGCACCGCTCAACTTGAATGCAGTCGAGGGGGTGCCCAGGCGCTCGTCGGCGCACAGAGGTATGATGCGAAATAGACTTTGACGGATTTCATTGAGCTGAGCACAGACGTCCGCGGTATGGCGGGTGGTGGCGATGATTCTCGTAGCGGCTTTTAGCGCGAGGCGGTTGATGAACGGAACCTTCCGCCAAGCCTCTATGCCGTGCAAAATCACGTAATAAGCATTCACCCGCCCAAGCGTTTTGAGTGCATAGGCAACCGGAGCCAGCGCAAGATGCCCGACAAAAAGCACATCAACTTTGGGTGCCGATATCAAGGCGTGGGCGACCAAACTTGGCTTTGACCGATTGCCTCCCCAGACCTCGATGGATCCCGGTATCGCAGGATGCCGGCGCAGTTCGTCAGTGCTGTCATTGAGACTGAGGCAGATCCCGCCGCAGATGCGCCGCTTGTTCTGCAACGTGCCAATCACTTCCGCAATACGAAGCATGAAGGACTGGATTCCGCCACGAGTACATGCTTCGGAGGCAAGTAGTCCAACGCTTCTGGTAGGCAGGCTGCTATCAGTCACGTTATTTTGCATTTTCGAAATCTAGAGATCATGAATACATTGATAAGTCAGAGGTTTAAGGTTTATTTATTTCGTATGTCCAAACCCCGCCGCTGCTCAAGATTCAACTGGTTTCAGCCTGGTGCGAGCCGATGAAGCCGGCCACGCCGGTTATCAGCCAGATTTTAGGGGCCTGCTGCAGGGTTTGCGGGAGTTGTTCGTAGCGGGTCATGTGATGTGCCCCTTACAGTCGGCCGTCGGCTGCGCCGTAGGGCAGGATGCTCTTGACGTCGAATACGGCTGCGCCGGGCATGCCAAAGCCTTTGATGCCCGCCTCGCCCAGTTCGACGAATTGCTGGTGGGGCACGGCCAGCACGATGGCGGCGTAGTGGCCGGGCCGGGGTGCGTGGGCCAGGCAGTCGATGCCGTATTCGTGGCGGGCCTCGTCGCGGTCGATCCATGGGTCATACACGTCGACTACGGTGTTGTAGCCCTGCAGGGTGCGGACGATGTCGACGACCTTGGTGTTGCGCACGTCGGGACAGTTTTCCTTGAAGGTGAGGCCTAGCACCAGGATGCGGCTCTCGAGCACCGGGATGCCCTTGCGCAGCATGAGCTTGACGGTTTCGTCGGCGACATGGGCGGCCATACCGTCGTTGATGCGGCGGCCGGCTAGGATGACTTCGGGGTGGTAGCCGACTTCTTGCGCCTTGTGGGTGAGGTAGTACGGGTCCACGCCGATGCAATGGCCGCCCACCAGACCGGGACGGAAGGGCAGGAAGTTCCACTTGGTGCCGGCGGCTTGCAGCACTTCGAGGGTGTCGATGCCGAGCTTCTTGAAGATAAGGCTGAGCTCGTTCATCAGCGCGATGTTGAGGTCGCGCTGGGTGTTTTCGATGACCTTGGCGGCTTCCGCAACTTTGATGCTGCTCGCTTTGTGGGTTCCGGCGGTGATGATTTGAGCGTACAGCGCGTCGACCGTGTCGGCCACGGCGGGTGTACTGCCGCTGGTGACCTTCTTGATGGTGGGCAGGCGGTGTTCCTTGTCGCCGGGGTTGATGCGTTCGGGGCTGTAGCCGCAAAAGAAGTCGATGTTGAAGACGAGGCCGCTTTCGCGTTCGAGCACGGGCACGCAGACTTCTTCGGTGGCGCCGGGATAGACGGTGGACTCGTAAATGACGATGGCGCCCTTCTTGAGCGCGCGGCCCACGGTAGTGCTGGCCTTCACGAGCGGGGTCATGTCGGGCCGGTTGGCTTGGTCGACCGGGGTGGGCACGGTGACGATGAAGATCTGCGCCTGTTTCAGATCGGCCGCATCGGCGCTGAAGCGCAGTTGGCGGGCGGTAGCGAGCTCTTCGGGGCTGCATTCCAGGGTGTGGTCCTGCCCCGCCTGGAGCTCGGCCACGCGGGCGGGGTTGATGTCGAAGCCGATGACGGGGCGGATCTTGCCGAATTCGACTGCGAGCGGCAGACCGACGTAGCCGAGGCCGATGACGGCGAGTTTGATGTCCGAGAGGGCGTGCATGGTTGACGTTTGTATGGCTGATTACGGACGGAGGATGCGAAAGGGGCGAGCGTGGGCTAGTGGCGGTCTGATCGAGCCGGGTTTCATAGGCCCTTGCTCTCCGCTTCCAGTTGTGCCTGGCGCAGGGATTCGATCTCGATGTGCAGGGCCTCGTATTCGGCTTCCTTGCGGGCGAGATAGCAGCGGGTGAGCTGGACCCGGTTGGTAAAGCCGGCGGGGGTGAGCAGGTAGATGAGCTTGTTGAGCTTGTGGTCGCCCCGGCTGAAGTTGCTTGCCTTGACCAGGCCTTTCTCGATGAGGCCGTTAAGCAGGTAATTGGCCTTGCCCATGCTCACCCCCAGCCGCCGCGCCAGCTCGCGCTGGGTGATGTCGGGTTCGAGCTCGAGGATGCGCAGGAGCTTGAAGTGGGCTTCGTCCTTGGGGGTCATCGGGCGGTGCGGCGCTGAATGCATGATGCATTTTGCTCAAAATTGAGCGCGCATTATATCGGGATATGCGAATTGTGTGTCGCAAAATCGGGGGCGTTGGGGGCTGACGGTATGCGACCCCACTGTGGGGCAGGAAACTGGCCGAGCCGCATGTAAGAAATTCCGACAATCGCCTTGGGGGGCACGGGTATTGGATGCGTCAATGCTGAAGGATTATGGCAAAAGGATTGATATAACTATTCGTATTAGCCGATGGGCGACCGTCGTGCACCGAGCCGAGACTTTCTTCTCGCGACTGCCAAAAATTTCCGCAAGCGCCTGTGCATTCCTTGCTTGACACGGGATGAACTTCTTCACGCCGATGTTTCGGGGGGAGTTTGTCGGTCGATCTTACAGCCGGCGCTCGGCTTGCTGATGGTGCGCTGCAAGTGTTTGATCTGATGTTGAAAAAAATTGTGGCACGCACAATGCCTCGGGTTGGTCATGAAACGACAGCTGTAGGGGGTCGCCATGCCAGCCAACCATCCTGCGCTTTTGTCTTGTCGCCTGCTCGCCCGTGTCGGCGAAATCTTGGCGTCCTTGTTGCTGCTTCCCCTGGTGGTGACCGCTGCCGGCTGTACGACCGTTGGTCTGCAGGAGGCCGAGGCCCTTCAGGCCATGGACTTCGGGCCGCGGGAGGAATTGCGGGTCTGTGTGCTCGCGGACGAGGGCGTCACCGACGACGATGCGAAGCAGCTGGTGGATGAGGTGCGGCAGGAGTTTGCCGCGTTCGGGCTGGACGTCAGCGTTCCGTGGATCAGGCGTTGGGAGCGCTCGGGGTTCGCGTTGGAGGGAATCGTCAGCGACGTGTGGCGCCGTCCGCTGGAAGCGCCATGCGATCGTCTGCTGACGCTTGTGGGGCGTAACTTCGGCGATTTCCTGTGGGGGCTGGTCGGCGTAGAGGTGCTGGGGGCGGTGGACACGCCGACGCGGACGCGGGGTTATGTCGTCGCGAAGGTGCGTTCGCTGAATCAGCTGTTGAATTCTCCGTCCGAGGTTGCGATTCATGAGTCCTATCACTTCCTGGGCTGCGAGCACGACCTGAACCTCTCCGCCTGCTACGCACGCATTCGCGATCTGAAACGGATCGCGCACGCCAATCGTGACGCGGGTATTGATTTCTTTCCCGGCCTTTCGCCAAAGGGGACGCCAATCAAGTCCCGCCTAGCTGCAAACGCAGTCATGGACGAGGCGATCAAGTTGGCGCGAGTAGCGCGAAGCGGCGAATAGCACTGGTCCGAGTCCCGTGACTCAGCGTCGCTGGTCGGGGAGCATTCTGCTCCTGCCGGTAGCCCCCTAGGGTTATGACTAAGCGAGTAGGAATCGCGCAGGGATAGACATTCGGATATGCCCCGCCGTGGGTGTCGTCGTGCTCGATTCACCTACTGTTGGCTCGCGGCTTGCAGTCGCTGGTATCCTTCCCGGAAAATGCGATGTGGATATCAAATACGGCACATGAAATGCCATTCAGTAGTTCAAAAGGCGTATAAAAAATATTTTGATCTCGATCAAAAATATGTTTTATCTATACGTAAATGCTTGATGGATTTAACAAATGCCATGTAGCATTATGTAACGAAGTGTGGGCGGCGGTGCTCCTATCGCCGAAAGCTTGCCGGGACAACATAAGAATACAAATAGATATGCTGAATGGAATGCTTGGCGCGTCGACCTTTCTTGCGCATCTATTCCTCCCGGCCGCTTCTACCGCGGCCACGATCCTCGCCCTTCTGAGGCCAGCGTCACGTTGGGGGCTGGTCGATCGGCCTGGCGGCCGCAAGCAGCATGCGGGAGAGGTTCCGGTAGTGGGTGGCGTTGCTATGGCTTTGGCATATCTGATCGCCATGTTGTGGGGGTCGCCAATGAAGTACGGGCAGGCTTACCTGCTCGTCGGTGGGCTGATGCTGGTCGCACTCGGGGTGATCGACGACCTGAAGGATGTGGCGGCAAAAAAGAAGCTGCTGTGGCAGGCCATTGCGGCGCTCGTGATGGTTGTGCCGACGGGGAACTATTTGCAGGACCTCGGCGATTTGTTTGGTGTCGGGCACGTGACGTTGGGTGTGCTTGCGCTGCCCTTCACTGTCGTTGCGTTCGTCGGGCTGATCAACGCGGTCAATATGTCCGACGGCATCGACGGCTCGGCGGGCGGACTGGTGGCGACCTCGGCGCTATGGCTGTCGGTGCTGGCGTCGCTCGCGGGACGCCAGCTGCTGGCGCTTGAGCTCGTCATGCTGTCCGGGGTGACCTGCGGGTTCCTGCTGTTCAACCTGCGGACGCCACTGCGCAAGAAGGCGGCCGTTTTCATGGGTGACGCGGGCAGCATGATGCTCGGCGCGTGCCTGGCGTGGTTCGCGGTGCACATCACGCAGTCGCCGATTTACAAGGGCTTGCCGCCGCCGCCTATCGTCGTGCTGTGGGTGCTGGGCTTGCCGGTGTTCGACACGGTGGTGCTGATGTGCCGGCGCATGCGGCAGGGGCGAAGCCCCTTCTCGGCGGGGCGCGATCACATGCACCACATCTGGACTCACGCGGGCTTCTCCATCGGTCAGACGACGGCGATCCTAGTGACCGCGCAGGTGGGCCTAGGCGCGATTGGTGTGCTCGGGTGGCACGCCGGCGCGCCGGAGTGGCTGCTCTTCGTCGGATACGTCGGCGTGTTGTTCCTGCACCGTTCGCTGGCCAGCCATGCCTGGATCGCCTCCAAATGGCTGCGGCTGCATAAGCCCTGAGCGCCGGGTCCGAAGCTGGCGCTCAGGGCTCGGCGTTCGCCGCGCGCCCTTAGTTTAGCCGCTGTTGCGCAGGCCCGCCGCGATCCCGTTGATCGAGAGGTGGATCCCTAGCCGGATGCGCGCGTCTTCGTGGCTTTCGCGGTGACGGCGCAGCAGTTCGACCTGCACGTGGTTGAGCGGGTCGAGGTAGGGGAAGCGGTTGCGGATGGAGCGCTTCAGTAGGGGGTTGTCGTCGAGGAGTTCGGTCTGGCCGGTGATCGCGAGCAGGGCGTCGACCGTGTCCTGCCATTCCGTGCGGATGCGGTTGAAGATCTCCTCGCGCAGCTTCGCGTCTTTTACCAAGCCTGCGTAGCGCGACGCGATCGCGAGGTCGGACTTCGCGAGCACCATGTCCATGTTCGACAGCAGCGTCGCGAAGAAGGACCATTCCTTGTACATCGCCTGCAGCCGCGCGAGGCCGTCGTCCGGGTTTGCTGCGCGCCAGGCCTTGACCGCCGAGCCGAAGCCGAACCAGCCGGGCAGCATCAGTCGGCATTGCGCCCAGCTGAATACCCAGGGAATCGCGCGCAGGTCCTCGATGCGCGTGCCCTTCTTGCGCGAGGCGGGGCGCGAGCCGATGTTGAGTTCGGCGATCTCGGAGATCACGGTCGATTCCCAGAAGTAGCGCTCGAAGCCTTCGGTCTCGTAGACGAGGCCGCGGTAGGCGGAGAACGCCGCGTCCGAGAGTGCCTGCATCGTGTCGAGGAAGTCGGCGCGCGGGGCCGGTGAGCGGTCGGTCAGCAGGCTCGCTTCGAGGGTCGCGGCGACCAGGACTTCGAGGTTGCGGCGGCCGACTTCCGGGTTGCCATATTTTGCCGCGATGACTTCGCCCTGTTCGGTGAGCCGGATCTGCCCCTGCACGGCGCCGCCCGGCTGGGCGAGGATCGCCTGGTAGCTCGGCCCGCCGCCGCGGCCGACCGAGCCGCCGCGGCCGTGGAAGAGCCGCAGGCGCACGTTGTGGCGCGCGAAGACTTCGACGAGGCCGATTTCGGCCTTGTACAGCGACCAGCCCGAGGTCAGGAAGCCGCCGTCCTTGTTGCTGTCGGAGTAGCCGAGCATCACCTCCTGCAGCTGGCCGCGCGAGCCGAGGAGGCTCATGTAGCCGGGAAGCGAGAACAGCCGGTCCATCACCGACGGGGCGTTGGCGAGGTCATCGATGGTCTCGAAGAGGGGGATGATGTTCACGTCGAGCGCTTGCTCATGCGGTCGCAAGAGGCCCGCTTCCTTCAGCAGCAGCGCGAGCTCCAGCATGTCCGAGACGTCGTCGGTCTTGGAGATGATGCAGTTCGTGATCGCGGCCTTGCCGAAGCGCAGGTGCGCGGTGCGCGCGGCGCGGAAGATCGCGAGTTCGCCTTCGGTCTCTTCCGAGTAATGCACGTGCGGCGAAGCGAGGGGGCGCGGCGTCGCGAGCTCTTCGAGCAGCAGCGCGCAGCGGGCCTCTTCGCCGAGGGCGCGGTAGTCGACCTCGGGGCGTGCCGTCGACAGGAGCTCGGCGACGACGCGCTCGTGCACGTCGGAGTTCTGACGCAGGTCGATCGGCGCGAGGTGGAAGCCGAAGACGCGCACCGCGCGGCGCAGGAGGCGCAGGCGGCCGCGGGCGAGCGCGGCCGAGCCGTTCGCGACGAGCGAGCGATGGATCGTGTCAAGGTCGTCAGCGAGTTCGGCAGCGCTCGCGTAGGGTTCGGCTGCGGCGACCGGGTGGCGCGGCGGTTCGATGCCGAGGAGTGCCCGATGGGTTGCCGCAAGGCGCGCGTAGATGCCGGTGATCGCGCGCCGATAGGGTTCGTCGTTCCGATGCGGGGAGTGGTCGGGCGAGTGCTCGGCGAGCGCGAGCAGTGCGTCGGAGGCGCTGACGAGGCCCAGTGCGAGCGACAGGCGGGCGCCCAGTGCGTGCAATTCGTCGAGATAGAAGCCGAGCGCGAGGCCGGCCTGCAGCGCGAGCGCGCGTTCGAGGACTTCGGCGGTGACGAAGGGATTGCCGTCGCGGTCGCCGCCGATCCAGCTGCCGACTTTCAGGAAGGCAGGCAATTCCAGTGCGCCCAAGGCCCCGTCGCGTTCGGCGAGCTGGTCTTCGAGGTGGGCGTAGAGGCGCGGCAGTTCGCGCAGGAAGGTGCTGTCGAAGTACGACAGGCCGTTCGCCACTTCGTCGAGCACCGACAGCTTCGCGGGGCGCAGCATGCGCGTCTGCCACAGCGTCAGCACCGCGCTGCGCAGCGTCTCGTCGCTGTCGTCGCGTTCTTCGGGCGTCAGCGCCATGCGGTCGCGCTGGTCGAGGAGGCGCGCGATGTCGGTCTGGCAGTTGAGGATGCTCTTCCTCTGCACTTCGGTCGGGTGCGCCGTCAGGACGGGGGTGACCTCGGCGGTGTCGAAGAAGGCGGCGAGTTCGCCCGGCGTGTGGCGTCCGTCGAGCGCCCGGGCGAGGGCGTGGGCGAGGCTGCCTTCGCGCGGCGCCGAGCCGGCGAGGAGGTGAGCGCGCGTGCGGCGAATGTGGTGCTGGTCCTCGGCGATGTTCGCGAGGTGGGAGAAATAGCTGAAGGCACGCACGACCTGGATCGTCTGCTCGCGCGACAGGGCGTCGAGGATGCCTTCGAGTTCGAGACGTGCGGCGCGGTCGTCGTCGCGGCGGAAGCGGACCGAGGTCTGGCGGATGCGTTCGATCAGGCCGAACATCGCTTCGCCTTGCTGGTCGCGCACGGTGTCGCCGAGCACGCGGCCGAGGAGTCGGATGTCTTCGCGCAGCGGCGCGTCCTTGTCTTGAGTCATGAGTCAGCGTTCCTTGGGGTTGGTGCGGTACGGCGCGCGAAAAGAGTGCCGAAAAGGGTGCATCAGGCAACCATGCTAAAATGATTATTTAGGGTCCCGCCATTGGCGCGAACCCTGATGTTGCAATGCGGAAAATCGGCGGCAATTCCGGCGATTCCGATCTACGATTTCGACCTTATCCTAATCCCTTCCTTCCGTGACGAGTCTGCCCACCGTGAGCGCTACTTCCGCCGTCTTTCCTCCGCCCGAACGTATCGTCATCGCCACCCGCGAGAGCCGTCTCGCGCTGTGGCAGGCCGAGCATGTCAAAGCCCGCCTGGAGTCGCTGTATCCCGGCTGCCGTGTCGAGCTGCTGGGCATGACGACCCGCGGTGACCAGATCCTCGATCGCCCGCTCGCGAAGGTCGGCGGCAAGGGGCTCTTCGTCAAGGAGCTTGAAACGGCGCTGCTCGACGGGCAGGCCGACATTGCCGTGCATTCGATGAAGGACGTGCCGATGCAGCTCCCCGAGCCCTTCGCGCTGCCCTGCATCTCGGCGCGCGAAGTGCCGCTTGACGCCTTCGTCTCCAGCCGCTACGCAAGCCTCGCCGACATGCCTCCGGGCGCTGTCGTCGGGACGTCGTCGCTGCGCCGCGAGTCGCAGTTGCACGCGATGTATCCGATGCTTAGCGTCACCAGCCTGCGCGGCAACCTCGACACGCGTCTGCGCAAGCTCGACGAAGGCCAGTACGACGCGATCATCCTCGCGGCCGCCGGCCTGAAGCGCCTCGGTCTCGCCGACCGCATCCGCTCGGAGCTGCCGTCTGAAGTGTCGCTGCCGGCCGCGGGCCAGGGCGCACTCGGCATCGAATGCCTTGCGAACCGGCCGGAAGTCGCTGCCTGGCTCGCGCCGCTGAACGACGCAGACACCTCCGCCTGCGTGCGCGCCGAACGTGCCGTGGCGCGCGCGCTTGCCGGCAGCTGCGAGGTGCCGCTCGGCGCCTACGCCGAAATCCGCGCCGGCAAGGTCTGGCTGCGTGGCTTCGTCGCGATGCCCGACGGCAGCCGCATCGTGCGTGCCGAGCACGAAGGTCGGCCCGAAGACGCCGAGGCGCTGGGCTTGGCGCTGGCCGAGGACCTGCGTTCCCAGGGGGCGGAAGAGATCCTGGCGCAGCTCGGCTGATTGCCGTCGAGGTGTCCGAATTGACAGCAGCTACGCTGGCCGGCCGCCATATCGTGGTGACCCGGCCGGCCGGGCAGGCGGACAGCCTGTGCGAAGCCATCGAGGGGCGCGGCGGGATCGCGATCCGTTTTCCGGTGTTGGCGATCGGCGCGGTCGAGGACAGGGCGCCGCTCGACGAGGTCACGGGGCGTCTCGATGAATTCGACCTCGCCTTCTTCGTCAGTCCGAATGCCGTAAGCCACGCGCTGGACGCCGTGCTCTCGCGCCGGCCCTGGCCGGCGAGCGTGAAGGTCGCGACCGTCGGCAAGGGCAGCGAGCGGGCGCTGGCCGGCTTCGGCTTCCGCGACGTCATCGCGCCGCAGGAAGGCTTCGACAGCGAAGCGGTGCTCGCGCTCGATGCATTCCAGACGGCCGCGGTATCCGGCCGCAAGGTCGTGATCTTCCGCGGTGATGGCGGGCGGGACCTCCTCGGCGAGACCTTGCGCGCACGCGGTGCCGAGGTCGAATATGTGACCTGCTACCGGCGCTACTGTCCGGAGTTCGATCCGTCGCCGCTGCTGCGGCTGGCGGCAGCGGGGCAGCTCGATGCGATTACGCTGACGAGCAGCGAAGGCGTCGGCAACCTCGTTGCGATGCTCGGCGAGGGCGCGTCCGTCGTGTTGGCGACCGTCCCGGTGTTCGCGCCGCATCCACGGATCGTCGCACACGCCGCCGCGGCGGGCTTCCAGCGCGTCATCGAAACGCCGGCCGGCGACGAGGGCCTGATCGCCGCCCTCGAATCTCATTTTTAATGCGCCTCGGTTACACTCTGGCTATGAACGAAGAACAATCTGCCCTGACACAGCCTTCCGCGGTCGACGCTTCGGCCGCGTCCAGCCGCGAAACCCCAGGCGCGGCGACTTCCGGTAATCGCCCGCCGGCCGCGGCAGGCGGCTCCAGCTGGCCGGGACTGCTCGCGGGCGTCGCTTTCATCGCGGTGGGTGCCCTCGGGTGGCAGGTGTATGAGTTGCGGACCGGTGTCGCCCAGGTGCGCACCGAGGTCGCCCAGCGCATCACGAGCAGCGAGGCTGCGGCCGGCGAGGCTCGTACGCTCTTGCGGCAGCAGCAGGACTCGCTCGCCTCCTTGCAGGGCAAAATCGGCGCGCTCGAAGCCCAGGTCGCCGCGACCGAAGGGCAGGCTGCGGCGCTGCAGTCGCTGTACCAGGAGTTTTCCCGCAACCGCGAGGATCGCGCGATTGCAGAAGCCGAGCAGGCGGTGAGCGTCGCCGCGCAGCAGCTGCAATTGGCGGGCAATGCGGATGCGGCGTTGATCGCGCTGCAGGGCGCCGAATCGCGTCTGGCCGCCCAGGATCGCGGCCAGTTGTTGCCGCTGCGCCGTGCGCTCGTGCACGACATCGATCGCCTGAAGGCGACGCCCCAGGTCGACGTGCAGGGCATCGCGCTGCGCCTCGAGGGCCTGCTCGAAGCGGTCGACAGCCTGCCGCTGGCGTTCGCCGGCGAATTGGCGCCGAACGCGCCGGCCGCGGGGTCCGCTGCCGCCGCGGGTGATGTGCCCGCGCTCGAATTCGTCAAGGCGCTCGCGCGCGACATCTGGCACGAACTCGTCGCGCTGGTCCGCGTCGAGCGCCTCGACCAGTCCGAGCCGGTGCTGCTCTCGCCGGCGCAGAGCACCTTCCTGCGCGAAAACCTGAAGATCCGGCTGCTGACGGCGCGACTCGCGCTGCTCGCCCGGGACGGTCGCACCTTCGCGGCCGATCTGGCGCAGGCCCACGGATGGATTTCGCGCTTCTTCGACCAGCGTGACGAAAAGGTGCAGAAGGCCCTGGCGGCGCTGACCGAGCTGCAGACGACGCAGGTTCGCGTGGAGCAGCCGAGCCCCACGGAAAGCATCGCGGCGCTGCGCATGCTGCAGGCGCGCGGAGCGGAGTCCGGCGGCAAGCCGACGCCCGACGCGTCTTCGCCGGCACGTCCTGCCCCTGCGGGCAAGGGAGCCGAGCCGGCGCGGCCCGCCGCGAACGGCGGCGCGCGCTGAGGAGCCGACATGCGTGCCTTGATCTGGCTGATCGGTATCTTCGCGCTCGCCGTCGGAGGAGCGATGCTGGCGAGCATCAACACTGGCTACGTGCTTCTGGTGTTGCCGCCGTGGCGGATGCAGCTGTCGCTGAATCTCCTGATCGTGATTCTCGTCCTCGGTTTCGTGCTGGCCTACGGGGTCCTGCGCCTTGTGAGTAAGACGCTCGCGCTGCCGGGCCGGGTCGGCGTGTTCCGCGAGCGTCGCCGCAAGGAAGTCGCTGGCCGCGCCTTGCGGGATGCGGTGCGTGCGCTGTTCGAAGGCCGTTATTCGCAGTCCGTGAAGCTCGCCGAGTCTGCGTTCAACGGTGGCGAAGCGCCGACCGTGTCGGCCCTCGTGGCGGCGCGGGCGGCACATGCGATGCGTGACGACACGCGCTATCGCATCTGGATCGGCCGGGCGACCGACACCGAGGGCGAGTCGCGGGTCGCGCGGCTGATGACGGAGGCGGAGCTCGCGGTCGAAGGGCGGCGTTTCGACGAAGCGGCCGAACGGCTCGAGAGCCTGCGTCTCGCCGGCCAGCGTCACATCGCCGCGCTGCGCCTGTCGCTGCGTGTCGCGTCAGCCCTCGCGCAATGGGAAGAGGTGATTCGGCTCGCGCGCCAGCTGCGCAAGCATCGGGCGCTCTCCGGCGAGCAGGCGCAACTCGTGCTGCGCCGAGCGCATCTCGAACGCTTCCGCGAACTCGCCGGCGATGGCGACGGGCTGGCGGCTTATTGGCGCGCGATTCCGGCCGATGAGTTGAACGACCGCCGACTGGTTGAGCGCGCCGTTCCCCTGATGGCTGCGGCGGGGCAGGGCGCGCTCGTGCGCAGGACGCTCGAGCGGCTTCTGGAAACGGACTGGGATAGCGGGCTCGCACGGCTCTATGCTCACTGCGGCGGCGCCCAGGCGGTCGAGTGTCTGGCGCGTGCCGAGAAGTGGCTGCTTCAGCATCCGCAGGACGCGGGCTTGCTGTTCGCGCTCGGTCGCCTGTGCAGCGAGGCGCAGCTCTGGGGTAAGGCGCAGAGCTATCTGGAGGTCTCGCTGAACCTCGCGCCGACGATCGAGACGCATCTCGCGCTCGCCGGGCTGCTGGAGCGTCTGGATCGCGCGGAGGACGCCCAGGTCCATTATCGCGCCGCCGCGCAGCGCGTCGCAGCGAGCTGATTTACCAAGCTTCTCCAATCGAAAACGGCCGCTCCTCGGAGCGGCCGTTTTGCTTCAATCTTGGTGCCGGCTGACGCGGCCTTGGCTCAACACCAGTCGCGCGGCTTCAGGTATTCGTCGTAGAGCACCGCTTCTGCGCTGCCCGGTTCGGGATGCCAGTCGTAGCGCCATTTCACGATCGGCGGCAGGGACATCAGGATCGATTCCGTGCGTCCGCCCGATTGCAGGCCGAACAGCGTGCCGCGGTCGAACACGAGGTTGAACTCGACGTAACGTCCGCGTCGATAAGCCTGGAAGTCGCGCTCGTGTTCGCTCCAGGAGTTGTCACGCCGGCGCTGGATGATCGGCAGGTAAGCCGCGAGGAAGGCGTCGCCGACACTACGCGTCAGACCGAAGGCGCCGTCGAAGTCCTTCTTGCCGTCGGCACCGAGGTCGTCGAAGAATAGGCCGCCGGCACCGCGCGCTTCGTTGCGGTGCTTGAGGAAGAAGTAGCTGTCGCACCACTCCTTGAGCCGCCGGTACTCGGCCTCGCCGCCGAAGGGCAGCACCGCGTCGCGGCAGCTGCGGTGGAAGTGGCGAACGTCTTCTTCGAAGGGGTAGTAGGGCGTGAGGTCCATGCCGCCGCCGAACCACCAGATCGGCGCTGCGTCCGGCTGATTGGCCGGTGGCAGTGCGATGAAGAAGCGCACATTCATGTGCACGGTCGGGCAATAGGGATTGCGCGGGTGCAGGACTAGCGACACCCCCATCGCCTCGAAGGAGCGGCCCGCGAGCTCGGGGCGGTGTGCCGTCGCCGACGCGGGCATCCCGGCGCCCATCACGTGCGAGAAGTTGACGCCGCCGCGCTCGAAGAAACGGCCTTCCTCGATCACCCGCGTGATGCCGCCGCCGCCGCCCGGGCGGTCCCAGGTGTCGACGCGGAAGGGCTGGCCGTCGAACTCTTCCAGCGCGCCGACGATGCGCTGCTGCAGCCCGAGGAGGTATTCCTTGACGGTGGCGGAATCGACGGCGCTCATGTGCTGGTCCCGGTTAGTTCTTGCGGGCGACCGCGCGATGGCCGATGTCGCGGCGGAACTGGCGGCCGTCGAAGAGGATCGCGTCGGCGACCTCGTAGGCGCGTTTCTGCGCGGTGCGAACGTTGTCGCCGAGGGCCGTCACGCACAGTACGCGACCGCCGGCCGTGACGACGTGACCGTCATTGTCGGCCGTGCCGGCGTGGAAGACGTGGGCGTCTTCCTGCTCCTGCGTCGGCAGCCCGGCGATGCGGTCGCCCTTGCGCGGCGCTTCGGGATAGCCTTCGGCGGCGAGTACGACGCCGAGCGCGACGCGGCGGTCCCATTCGGCCTCGACCTGATCGAGACGGCCGTCGATGGCGGCTTCGACGAGGTCGGACAGGTCGCTCTTCAGGCGCATCATGATCGGCTGGGTTTCCGGGTCGCCCATGCGGCAGTTGAACTCGACGACGCGAGGATGCCCGGCGTCGTCGATCATCAGGCCGGCGTAGAGGAAGCCGCTGTAGGGCATGCCGTCGGCGGCCATGCCGGCGAGCGTCGGCATGATGATCTCGCGCATCACGCGGGCGTGGACTTCGGGCGTGACGACCGGGGCGGGCGAATACGCGCCCATGCCGCCGGTGTTGGGACCCTGGTCGTTGTCCTTGAGGCGCTTGTGGTCCTGGCTCGTTGCGAGGGCGAGCGCGTGCTTGCTGTCGGCCATGACGATGAAGCTCGCTTCCTCGCCGCTCATGAACTCCTCGATCACGACGCGGGCGCCCGCATCGCCCATGCGGTTGTCGGTCAGCATCATGTCGATTGCGGCATGCGCTTCGTCGGCGGTCATCGCGACGACGACACCCTTGCCGGCGGCGAGGCCGTCGGCCTTGATGACGATCGGTGCGCCCTCGGCATTCACGTAAGCATGCGCCTGCGCGGCATCCGCGAAGGTCTGATACTTGGCGGTCGGGATGTTGTGACGGATCAGGAAGCGCTTGGCGAAGTCCTTGGAGCTTTCGAGCTGCGCGGCGGCCTTGGTCGGCCCGAAGATGCGCAGGCCGGCTTCACGGAACGCGTCGACGACGCCGGCTGCGAGCGGCGCTTCCGGCCCGACGACCGTGAATTCGACCTGTTCGCGCCGAGCGAGCTCGATCAGGTCCGGAATCGCGGTGACGGCGACGTTCTCGAGCAGCGGCTCACGTGCGGTGCCCGCGTTGCCCGGGGCCACGAGGACCCGCGTCACCTTCGGCGATTGGGCGAGCTTCCAGGCGAGTGCGTGTTCGCGACCGCCCGAGCCGATGACGAGAACTTTCATGTGCTTCTCCGTGCTGCAATCAGTGGCGGAAGTGGCGGAAGCCGGTGAAGACCATCGCAACGCCCTGTTCGTCGGCGGCCGCGATCACCTCGGCGTCGCGCATCGAGCCGCCCGGCTGGATGACTGCGGTCGCGCCGGCCTGTGCCAGTACGTCAAGGCCGTCGCGGAACGGGAAGAAGGCGTCGGACGCGACGACCGAACCCTTGACCGTGAGGCCGGCGTTCTCGGCCTTGATCGCGGCGATGCGGGCGGAGTCGACACGGCTCATCTGGCCGGCGCCGACGCCGACGGTCATGCCATCGCGGCAGAAGACGATGGCGTTCGACTTGACGTACTTCGCGACGCGCCACGCGAAGAGGAGGTCGCCGAGTTCCTGTTCGGTCGGCGCGCGCTTGGTGACGACCTTCAGGTCGGCAACCTGAATGCGGGCTTCGTCAGCGCTTTGCACCAGCAGGCCGCCGCCGACGCGCTTATAGTCGAGCGCGCCCGCGGGCTTGCCGAGCGGGCACGTCAGTACGCGGACGTTCTGTTTCGCGGCCAGCAGCGCCAGCGCGTCGGCCGTGTAGGCCGGGGCGATCAGCACTTCGAGGAACTGGGCCGAGACGGCTTCGGCCGCGGCGCGGTCGACTTCGCAGTTGAAGGCGATGATGCCGCCGAAGGCCGAGGTCGGGTCGGTCGAGAAGGCCTTGCGGTAGGCGGCGAGCGGCGACTCGGCGATCGCGACGCCGCAGGGGTTGGCGTGCTTGACGATGACGCAGGCGGCGATGCCGTCGTCGAAGGCCTTGACGCACTCCCACGCGGCATCCGCGTCGGCGATGTTGTTGTACGACAGTTCCTTGCCCTGCAATTGCTTGTAGGACGCGATCGCGCCTTCGGGGGCGTTCGGCTCGCGGTAGAAGGCCGCCGACTGGTGCGGGTTTTCGCCGTAGCGCAGGTCCTGCACCTTGTCGAAGGCGATCTGGAAGCGTTCCGGATAGGCCTGCTTCGCGACTTCGCCCTTGTCGCCGAAGGTCAGCGCGGTCAGGTGGTTGGAGATCGCGCTGTCGTAGCGGGCGGTGTGCGTGAAGGCCTTCACCGCGAGGGCGAAGCGGGTCTTGTAGCTCAGCGCGCCGTCGTTGGACTTCAGTTCGGCGACGATGGAATCGTAGTCTTCCGGATCGGTGACGATGCCGACGCCGCCGGCTTCGGTGCCGTGGTTCTTGGCCGCCGCGCGGACCATGGTCGGGCCGCCGATGTCGATGTTCTCGATCGCATCTTCGAGCGTGCAGTCGGGCTTGGCGACGGTCTGCGCGAAGGGGTAGAGGTTCACGACGACGAGGTCGATGCGCGAGATGTCATGCGCGGCGATCGTCTCCATGTGCTCGGGCAGGTCGCGGCGGGCGAGGATGCCGCCGTGGACCTTGGGGTGCAGCGTCTTGACGCGTCCGTCAAGCATCTCGGGGAAGCCCGTATGTTCCGATACGTCGGTGACCGGCAGGCCGGCCTGGCGCAGCATGGTGGCGGTGCCGCCAGTCGACAGCAGCTTGATGCCTTGCGCGTGCAGGGCCTGGGCAAATTCGAGGACGCCGCGCTTGTCGGAGACGCTGATCAGGGCTTGGGAGACTTTCATCATCGGGATCGCTAAGGACAATCGGAAAACTGGATGCCGGCATCGCTCATTCGCGGCGCCGGCAGGGCGATTACAGCAATTCGTATTCGGTGAGCTTGCGGCGCAGCGTGTTGCGGTTGATGCCTAGCATCTCCGCGGCCACGGTCTGGTTGCCGTTGGCCTGCCGGAGGACGAATTCGAGCATCGGGCGTTCGACGTTGCGGATCACCATCTCGTAGATCGCGGACGGTTTTTCGCCGTCGAGATCGCGGAAGTACTGATCGAGGGTGCGCTGCACCGAGTCGGCGATTTCGTTGGGACGGGTCATGCTGCGAGTTCCTGCGGGAGTTCTGCTTCGTCTTCGTAACTGAGGCGGGCGTCCTGTTCGGCAAGCGTGCCGAAGAATTCGTCAACCGCCGCGAGTTGCGTAGCGACGTCGGGAAGCTGGTTCATCGTCCGGCGGAAGGCGGCGGAGCCGACCAGGCCTTTCGTGTACCAGGAGATGTGTTTCCGCGCGACTTTGACCCCGGTGTCCTCGCCGTAGAAGTCGTACAGGTCGTGCAGGTGTTCGCGGCAGACCTGCAGGATTTCGGTCACCAGCGGCGGCGGCAGCAACTCGCCGGTCGCGAGGAAGTGCTCGATCTCGCGGAAGATCCACGGCCGGCCCTGGGCGGCGCGGCCGATCATGACGCCGTCGGCGCCGGTGCAGTCGAGCACGTGCTTGGCTTTCTGGGGCGTGGTGATGTCGCCGTTGGCGATCACCGGAATGCCGACGAGCGACTTCACGTGGGCGATCGTGTCGTATTCGGCTTCGCCCATGTACTGGTCGGCACGCGTGCGGCCATGGATCGCGATCGCGCGGATGCCGGAGGCTTCGGCGATGCGGGCGATGGTCGGGGCGTTGCGGTTCTGGCGGTTCCAGCCGGTACGGAACTTGAGCGTGACCGGGGTGCCGGGCACGGCGCCGACGACCGCTTCGAGGATGCGGGCGACGAGGGGTTCGTCCTGCATCAGTGCGGAGCCGGCCATCACGTTGCAGACCTTCTTGGCCGGGCAGCCCATGTTGATGTCGATGATCTGGGCGCCGTTATCGACGTTGTGACGGGCCGCGTCGGCCATCATCTGCGGATCGGCGCCGGCGATCTGCACCGAGATCGGCTCGACTTCGCCTTGGTGGTTGGCACGCCGGAGCGTCTTCGCGCTGCCGTAGAGCAGCGAGTTGGACGTGACCATCTCGCTCACCGCGAGGCCGGCGCCGAGCTTCTTGCAGAGCTGGCGGAACGGACGATCGGTGACACCCGCCATCGGAGCGACGACGAGATTGTTGCGCAGGGTGAAGCCGGCGTACTGCATGGGCGGGGAGGAAAGGCGGGGAAAGTCGCGCATTTTACCCCATGCGGCGTCAGGGGAACACGCGAAAGCGTGCCCCTTGCCGAATGCGTCACGTGCTCTGTGGCGGAAGTGCCGCAGCGTCGGCGGCCGGTTCGGCGGCGGCCGAGCCGGCGAGCGGTTCTGCGCGGGTCGTGCGATTGCGGCCGGCTTCCTTCGAGCCATAGAGGGCGGCGTCCGCGGCTTCGATGAGCCCTTCCGGCCCGGCGACGGAAATCTCGGGGAAGGCCGCAACGCCGAGGCTGATCGTGACCTTGAGCCCGTCGACTTCCGCGGCCTCGATATCGCAGCGCAGCCGCTCGGCGACGCTGAATGCGCCGTCGAGCGTGGTGTTGGGCAGGATGCCGACGAATTCCTCGCCGCCGTAGCGGCACGCGAGGTCGTACTTGCGCAGCGCGTCGCGGAAATTGCGTGCGACCGCCTGCAGCACGCGATCGCCCTGGTCGTGGCCGTAGGTGTCGTTGAATTTCTTGAAGTGGTCGATATCGAACATGACCACTGCGAGCGAGGCGCCGGTGCGCGTCGAGCGGACATATTCGGTGGCGAGTGTCGCGTCGAGATGGCGGCGGTTGTAGAGGCCGGTGAGGCCGTCGGTCGTCGAAAGCCGCCGCAGTTCTTCCTCGAGGCGCTTTTCCTCGGTGATGTCGCGTAGCAGTGCGGCCGAGCCGACGACGTTGTTTTCGCTGCCGAGGATCGTCGAGGCGAAGACCTGGAGGATGCGTCCCTTGTATTCGGTCGTCACGGCGGCATGGGTGGCGTCTTCGCCGAGCCAGGTGCGCATTTCGTCGGGGTTGTCGAGAATGTGTATAAAACCTTCCTCGACGATCTGGCTCGCCGGCTTTTCGAGCAGGCGCTCGGCGGCGGGGTTCACGAGGACGATGTCGCCGTGGTTGTCGGTGACGACGATCCCTTCACCGGCGCCATGGATGATCGTCGTGAGTTTGTCCTGTTCGCGCCGCAGACCGTCGTAGGTGGTCTTCAGCTCCGAGGTCATGTGGTTGAAGCTACTGGCCATCCGGCCGAGTTCGTCGCGAGTCTGGATCGGCACCTGGTGGTCGAGGTCGCCACCGGAAACCCGTGCCATCGCGTTCGTGACCTTTTCGAGCGGCTCGACGACCGTGCGTCCGAGCATGTAGCCGGTGAGCATCATCGTCGCGGCCAGTGCCAGCGCCAACGCGCCGATGGCGTATTGCCGGACTTCATAGATGTCGCGTTCGACGGACGCCAGCGAGGTCGTGAGCTTGATGACCCCGCGCACCTTCTCGCCTTTGCCGTGGCATTTGCTGCACGAGTCGATGAAGCGGATCGGCGCGAGGAAGGTCAGGATGCGGTGGCCATCCTCGCCGCGCTCGTAGATCGGCAGGGTCTTCGCGGTTTCGACGGTCTGCAGCAGGTTGGGGTCGTCGGCCGGCAGCACCGGGATGCGCATCTCGGTCTCGCGCGGCGCGAAGGTTTCCTCGCCGCGGCGCTTGTTCACGGCGAGGATCGTCTTGTTGTCGCGGAAGGCCTCGTCGCCGTTGGTGCGCAGGATGCGGAAATCGAGGACGTCGGAGACCTTCTTGAGGCGGTCCGCATAGGATTCGGCGATGTCGGCGGAACCGGCCAGCATCACCGCCTGCAGGCCCTGCGCGACGCTCTCGGTCAGCTTCTCCATCGTCCGCTCGTTCTGGCGGAGAACCGACTTTTCCTGATAGTGGGTGTAGAAAAACGCCATCGCCACCAGCACGATCGTCACGGCGATACCGACGGCAAGGGTGATCTTGTAGCGAATCCGCATGTTGTGGTTCATCGTGAAGTGATGTAAGTGGCCGCGAATTGTTTGGGCTGCATCATAAACGACCTGACTCCGAGTAGGGGAAACGGATCAGCGACGATTCGACTTTTCGCATAGTGCCGATGACGTTTGAATGCCGCGTCGGTCGGCGGGGGCGCGGCTGCGGCGTATTCCGCCGAAAGTCTTAGCGCAAGCCTGTGTCGCGATGCGGGGCGCCGCTAGAGCCAGGCACGGGCGCCGAACATCATGCGTCGCGCGATGAAGTGGCGCAGGGGCGGCAGCATGTCGAGCGCGAACAGGGCCGCGCCGCGGGCGTGATGCAGCGGACCGAAGCCGTTGCTGAAGATGCGTACCAGACTGTCGGTGAAATGGATGGCGCCGAAGCGGTCGAGGCGGCGGCTGTTGCGGTAGGCGTCGAGTGTGCCGGCTGCGCCGGGGTCGCCGCGATGTTCGGTGAGCGCCTGCGAGAGCGCCCACACGTCGCGCAGCGCGAGGTTGAAGCCCTGGCCCGCGACCGGATGGAGGGTCTGCGCGGCGTTGCCGAGCCACGCGGTGCGCTGTCCGACGGGATCGCGGCGGTAGCGCAGGCCCAGCGGGAAGCGCTGGCGGTCGTTGATCGCGGTGAGTTGGACGCGGGTGCCGAAGGCCGACTGCAGCCGGGCGAGATAGGCGTCGTCGTCGAGCGCGAGCAGTTCGGTCGCGCGTGCCGGCGGGACGACGTGCACGAGCGCGTAGTCCTTGCCGTGAGGCAGCAGTGCGATCGGGCCTTCGGAGGTGAAGCGTTCAAAGGCGACGTGGCCGTGCTCGCCCCGGACGGCAACGCGGCCGATCAGGGCGTGCTGGTCGTAATCCCGGGTCACGACCCCTTTGGCGTCGGGCTGAAGTCCGCCCTCGGCGCAGGCGACGAGGCGCGCGCTGCAATCGGTCCCGTGCAGCGCGGTGCCCGAGCCGGCGAGGCGGATCTCGACGTGTTCGGCGCCCGGCTCGAATGCAGTGACTTCGGTCTCGTCCATCACCGGAATGCCGGCGGCGTCGACTGCTTCGCGCAGCGCCGCCGCGAGAGCGCCGGCAGCGAGTACGTAGCCGAGCGCGGGCACGCCGTAGTCGTCCGCGTCCAGATGCGTGCGGCCGAACCCGCCCTGCTGCGAGATGTGGATGTGCCGGATCGGTGTCGCCGGCAACTGCGGCCAGACGCCGAGGCGTTCGAGCGTGAGGCGGGTGCCGTGGGCGAGCGCGAGCACGCGCGGGTCTTGCGTGACGGCGGCGCGGGGGCGGGTGTCGGCAAGCGCGACACGCAGGCCGCTGCCGCGCAGCGCGAGCGCCAGCGAAAGGCCGACCGGCCCGGCGCCTACGATCAGCAGGTCATGCACCGTCGAGCCCTTCGCGCATCGCTTCTTCGATGTCCGCGACCGTTCGCGGGGCGCGCTCGGTGATGTATTCGCAACCGTCCGTGGTGACGACCGCGTCGTCCTCGATGCGTACGCCGATGTTCCAGAACGCTTCCGGTACGTCGGGGGCGGGGCGGATGTAGCAGCCGGGCTCGACGGTGAGGACCATGCCCGGTTCGAGGACGCGCCAGTCGCCGTCGCGCTTGTATTCGCCGGCGTCGTGGACGTCGCGCCCGAGCCAGTGGCCGGTGCGGTGCATGTAGAAGCGGCGGAAGTCGCCTTGTTCGATCACGGCGTCGAGGGTGCCCATCAAGAGGCCGAGGTCGAGCATGCCCTGGGCGAGGACCTTCACTGCGGCGTCGTGCGGTGTGTTCCAGTGCGAGCCGGGGTGGATCTCGGCTTTCGCCGCGGTCTGGGCGGCGAGCACGAGTTCGTAGATGTCGCGTTGCGGGCCGGCGAAGCGGCCATTGACGGGGAAGGTGCGGGTGATGTCCGAGGCGTAGCCGTCGAGTTCGCAGCCGGCGTCGATCAGCAGCAGGTCGCCATCGGCCATCAGGCGGTCGTTTTCGACGTAGTGCAGCACGCAGGCGTTGGGGCCGCTGGCGACGATCGAGGGGTAGGCGGGCGACTGGCTGCCGGCCCGGCGGAAGTGGTGGATCAGTTCTGCTTCGATCTCGTATTCATACTGGCCCGGGCGGGTCGCCGCCATCGCGCGGCGGTGGGCGTCGCCGGAGATTTCGCCGGCGCGGCGCATGACCGCGAGTTCGCTTGCATCCTTGATCAGCCGCATCTCGTCGAGTTCGGCGCGCACGTCGCGGATCGAGTGCGGCGGCACGGTGCCGGCACGGGCGTTGGCGCGCACGGCATTCAGCGCGCGCATCACGCGGGCGTCCCAGTCGTTCTCGTAGCCGAGGCTGCACCACAGGACGGGCTGGTTCGCGAGCAGTTCGGGCAGGCGCAGGTCGAGGTCGCCGATCGTGTAGGCCTCGTCGAAACCGAAGCGCTCGCGTGCACCGTCCGGGCCATGGCGGTAGCCGTCCCAGATCTCGCGCTCCTCGTTCTTCTCGCGGCAGAAGAGGATCGACTTCGGCGTGTCGCCGGCGATCAGCACCACGACCGCTTCGGGTTCGCCGAAGCCGGTCAGGTAGTGGAAGTAGCTGTCATAGCGGAAGGGGAAGGAGGTGTCGCGGTTGCGCGCGCGCTCGACCGCGGTCGGCACGACGGCAACGCCGCCTCCCTGGGCCGCGATGTGCGCGAGCAGGCGTTCGCGGCGTTCGCGGAAGGGCGCGATGTCGAGCATGGAGAGGTCCAGGGGCGTATTCATCGGATCATTATTGCATGCATGAACTGTCGGGTTCGACCGGCCCGTGCCGGTGGCGTTCAGGTGTCAGGGCGCATCAGCCTTTGAGCCGTGCGTCGAGCTCGGCGAGCCGCGCTGGCGTGCCGACGTCGAGCCAGTAGCCCTCATGCAGGGCGCCGCCGACGCGGCCGGCGTCCATCGCGTTGCGCAGCAGCGGGGCGAGGGGCGCGCGGTGGCCCGGCTCGATGCCGGCGAAGAGGCTGGGGTGATAGACGCCGATGCCGGAAAAGGTCAGCAGCGGGCCGCCGTTGCGATACACGCGTCCCTCGGTGAGACGGAAGTCGCCTTCCGGGTGGTGCGCGGGATTCGGGATCAGCAGCAGGCGGGCGAGATCGCCGTCCGCGGCGACGCCGGCCCCCCAGTCGCGCAGCGCAGCCGGATCGGCGTCGCAGAAGATGTCGCCGTTGATGACGAGGAAGGGCTCGTCGCCCAGCAGCGGCAGCGCCTTGCGGATGCCGCCGGCAGTTTCGAGCGCCTCGGCTTCGGCCGAATAGCGGAGGCGCAGGCCGAAGCGGCTGCCGTCGCCGAGGGCCGCTTCGATCATCGCGCCGAGATGGGCGTGGTTGATGACGATGTCGCTGAAACCGGCTTCGCGCAGGCGTTCGAGATGCCAGACGATGAGCGGTTTGCCGCCGGCTTCGAGCAGCGGCTTGGGGCAGGCGTCGGTTAGCGGGCGCATGCGTTCGCCGCGCCCCGCTGCGAGGATCATTGCGTGCATTGGGGGGCGCTCAGAAGGTGTAACCGACTTCGACCGGTTCGGGGTCGAGGTGGTCGAGCAGTTTCAGCAGCGGCCCAAGGTCGCGGTAGCGCTTGCAGGCGCGGCGCAGGTAGTCCATCACCAGCGGCATGTCGCGCAGATACCCGTCCTTGCCGTCGCGGTGGTAGAGGCGGGCGAAAATGCCGAGCACCTTGATGTGGCGCTGCACGCCCATCCATTCGTAGTCGCGATGGAAGTCGGAGAAGTCGGCGCGCACCGGCAGGCCGAGCTTGCGTGCCGCCTCCCAGTAGCGGGCGAGCATGTCGAGGGTGAAGTCTTCTTCCCAATGGATGTAGGCGTCCTTGAAGAGCGAGGCGAGGTCGTAGCTGAGGGGGCCGTAGACAGCGTCCTGGAAGTCGATGATGCCGGGGTTGGCGCCTTCGGCGAGGTACATCAGGTTGCGCGAGTGGTAGTCGCGGTGCACAAAGACCTGGGGCTCGGCGAGGTTCGCGGCGAGGATCTTGTCGAAGGTCGTCATCAGCGTCGCGTGCTGGCGCTCGTCGAGCGTGACGCCCTTGTGGCGGGCGATGTACCAGTCGGGGAAGAGCATAAGCTCGCGCAGCAGCAGTTCGCGCGAGTATTCGGGCAGTGCGCCGGGGCGGCTCGCCTTCTGGATCGCGATCAGGGAGCCGAGCGCATCGGCGTAGAGCGCGTGGGCGTTGTCCGGCGTCAGCGCCGCGAGGTAGGTCGTGCTGCCGAGGTCGGACAGCATCAGGAAGCCTTGTTCGAGGTCCTGCGCGAGGACGTCCGGGACGTGGGCGCCGGCGCCGCGGAAGAGGTCCGCGACCTTCAGCCAGGGGCGGCAGTCCTCGTGCGAGGGGGGGGCGTCCATGATCACCCGCGTCGTGCCGTCGGCCAGTCGGATGCGGAAATAGCGCCGGAAGCTCGCATCGGCCGAGGCCGGCGTGAGTTCGAATTCGGCTCCCGGAAGTTGGGCGTGCAGCCAGTCGTTCAGTTGGGCGAGTCTTTGCACCGGGTTCTCCGCGACGCTTCGTGTAAAATCCGCGAGTTTATCAAAAGGCCGCAGTCATGCCGGCAGGCATGGGGAGGAAGCGGCCCTCATCCAGGATTGGGGAAGCGCTTGCGCGAATTGCCATTAAGAACGCAGTTGCGGCTGATTCCACTGCTGCTGTGCTGTATCTCCAGCTCCGCCATGCCGGCCGGGCTGGGCCCGCTCGTCGTTTCGCCGGATCTCGTGCGCGAGGGGGGCGGCAAGGCGCCGGTTCCGTCGGCTTCGCCTGCGACGGCAGGACAGGCGGCGCCGACGACCGGTGCTGCACGCACGACGAGTCCGGCGGGCCCGAAGGCCGGATCGCCGGGCGTGACGACGAAGCAGGGAACGACAAGCGTCGTCCAGCCCGTGCCGACGGCGCCGGAGCTGGAGCCGGGCGCCACCGAGATCCGTGCCGAGCACATTCGCGGCACGCGCTCGGTGGAAACGATCGCCGAGGGCAATGCCGAGGTGCGGCGGGATGACATGGTGCTCACCGCCGATCGTATCGAATACCGCGAGATCGACGACGAGGTTCATGCTGTCGGCAACGTGCGCCTCAAGGATACGGAGGCGTCGATCGCGGGGCCGGAAGCCCGGATGAAGCTGACCGAGCATCTGGGACAGTTCGATACGCCGGACTACTGGTTCAAGCGTGAGCCGCACGAGAAGACCGGTATCGATGCCGCCCACACCAGCCCGTGGTCGAACATGCCGCTCAAGAGCGGCAGCAAGTCTTCGTCGCGGCAGAAGCAAAGCCAGGCGACTTCCGCCCAACGCGAAGTGTCGGGGGGCGGCCATGCGGACGTGATGTACTTTCAGGGCGAGAACCAGTACGAGCTGAAGAACGCGACCTGGTCCACCTGCCAGGCGAGCGATCCGGACTGGTACATCAAGGCGCCGGAACTTCATCTCGACTACGACCGTGAGGTCGGCGAGGCGCACAATGCGTCCATCGTCTTCAAGGACGTCCCGCTGCTGTGGTGGCCCTGGGCCGACTTCCCGCTCGTCGGGCAACGCCAGTCCGGCTTCCTGTCGCCGACCTTCGGCGTGTCCAACAAGGTCGGCCTCGATATTTCCATTCCCTACTACTGGAACATCGCGCCGAACTACGATGCGACGATCGCGCCACGCTTCATGGGGCGTCGCGGTACCCAGCTCGCGACCGAATTCCGCTACCTGACGCCGACCGAGAAGGGCGAGAGCCGGATCGAATGGCTGCCGCGCGACAACGTGACGGGCGAGGACCGGGCGCTGGGCTCCTTCCAGCACCAGCAGATCCTCATGCCCGGCGTGTTTGGCTCGATCGATGTCAACGGCGTGTCGGACAAGCACTATTTCGAGGATCTCAGCTCGCGCGTGTCGCTGTCGTCGCGCGCGACCCTGCTGCGCGAGGGGCGGCTGAGCTACGCGACCTCCGACTGGTGGAACGCCTCGGCAGTGGTGCAGAGCTACCAGACGCTGTCGGGCGTCGCCCCCTACCAGCGACTGCCGCAGCTCACCTTCAACGCCAATCGCAACGAACTCGCCGGCGGAACGTCCCTCATCCTGCGCTCGGAGTTCGTGCAGTTCCGGCATGTCGACGAGGACAAGCCCGAAGGCAATCGCCTCACGCTGTATCCGCAAGTCGCGCTGCCCTACGAGCGCGCCGGCTACTTCGTGACGCCGAAGTTCGGCGTGCATTACACGCACTACGACCTCGACAACGGCTTGCCCGCGGTGCCGGGCGGTCCGCTGACGGAAGGCCGGACGATCAATCGCACCCTGCCGATCTTCACGCTCGACAGCGGCCTGATCTTCGAGCGCGACACCTCCTTCTTCGACAAGGCCTATGTCCAGACGCTGGAGCCGCGCCTGTATTACGTGCGTGTGCCGACCCGCAATCAGGACGAGATTCCGGTCTTCGACTCCGCGCGCTACGACTTTGGTCTCGCACAGATCTTCTCCGAGAACCTGTATTCGGGCGGCGACCGCATCGCCGATGCGAATCAGGTCACGGCTGCCGTGACGTCCCGCCTGGTCGATGGCGAAACGGGAGCCGAGCGCCTGCGTGCGACGGTCGGACAGCGCTTCTATTTCGACGACCAGCAGGTGACCCTGCCCGGCGAGACGCCGCGCACCGGACGCCGCGCGGACATCCTCGGCGTGTTCAGCGGCCGCGTGAGCCGCAGCACCTCGCTCGACTCGGCGTGGCAGTACAACCCGCGCGACAGCCAGACCGAACGCTTCAACTTCCGCGTCCGCTACTCGCCGGATATCGGGCGCGCGCTGAACCTGTCGTACCGCTACTCGCGCGACGTGCTGCAGGATCTCGACCTGTCCGGTCAATGGCCGCTCGGTGGCGGTTGGTACGGTGTCGGCCGCATTACCCGCTCGCTCAAGGAAAACCGGATTACGGAATCCATCGCCGGGATCGAGTACGATGGCGGCTGCTGGGTGTTCCGCGCCGCGCTGCACCGTTTCGCTACCAACCCCGAGGATGTGACCCAGGCCTTCTTCGTGCAACTTGAATTCAATGGCCTGACGAGCGTCGGTTCGAGCCCGATCAACCTGCTCAGGCGCAGCGTCGCCGGCTACGGGAAGATCAACGATCCCGTGGGCGACCGCATCTTCGGCACCGACTGACCGCCACTCGCTCCCCACGAGAATTTTCACTGATCATGATCCGCATTCCCTCGCGTCCGGGCCTTGCCCTGGTTCTTGCCCTTCAATGCACGGGCGTCCTGCTGCCGACTTCGGTAGCCGCCCGGCCGGTCGAAGTCGACCGCATTGCCGCCATCGTCAACAACGAAGTCGTCACCACCGTCGAATTGAAGGAGCGCGTCGCGCAAATCACGCGCCAGCTCAACCGCCAGGGCACGCAGCTGCCGCCGGCGGACGTGCTCGAACGGCAACTGCTCGAGCGCATCGTGCTCGAGAAGGCGCAAATGCAGCTCGCGAAGGAATCCGGCATCCAGGCCGATGACGCGACGCTCGAACGCGCGATTAGCCGGATTGCGGAAAACAACCGCATGAGTGTGTCCGACCTGCGCGCTGCACTCACGAAGGACGGCATCAGCTGGGAGCAGTTCCGTGACCAGATCCGCAGCGAGATCGTGCTGACCCGCCTGCGCGAACGCGAGGTCGAGAACCGCGTGGTCGTGACGGACGCGGAGATCGACAATTACCTCGCCACCAACCCGGAAGGCGTGTCGAACGAGGAGTTCCAGCTCGCGCACATCCTCGTGCGCATCCCTGAGGGGGCGAACCAGCGCCAGCTCATGGAGCGGGGCGCGCGGGCCGAACAGGTGCTGACGCGGCTGCGCGCGGGCGAGGATTTCAGCCGTCTCGCCGCCGAATACTCCGATGCCCCCGACGCCTTGACCGGCGGCGCCTTGGGCTGGCGTACGCGGGATCGCGTGCCGGGTCTGTTCACCGACGTGGTGGGGCAGCTCAAGCCGGGCGAGGTTTCGGGCATCCTGCGCAGCGCCGCGGGCCTGCATATCGTCAAGCTGGTCGACAAGCGCGGCGGCGGCAGCGCCGGCCCGGTTCAGATGCAGCAGACGCGCGCGCGCCATATCCTGATCCGCACGTCCGAAATCGTGTCCGATGCCGAGGCGGAAAACCGCCTGCGCGCCCTGCGCGAGCGCATCGTCAACGGCGCGAACTTCGCCGATTTGGCGAAGGCGAATTCCGGCGATCTGTCGGCCGCGAAGGGGGGCGACCTGGGTTGGCTGAATCCGGGCGACACGGTGCCGGAATTCGAACACGCGATGGATGCGCTGAAGCCCGGCGAAGTGAGTCCGCCCGTGAAATCGCCTTTCGGCTGGCACCTGATCATGGTCGAATCGCGCCGCATGCAGGACGTGTCCGACGAGCGCAAGCGCAACGCCGCGCGCAATGCGCTGCGCGCGCGCAAGTCCGACGAAGCCTACGAGGAATGGCTCCGCCAGCTGCGTGATCGCACCTACGTCGAATACCGGCTCGACAAGGAATAAGCGAGGTCGTGGCGAAAAAGCCTGTCCTGGCGGTCACGAGCGGCGAGCCGGCGGGCGTCGGCCCGGAGCTCTGCGCGCGGCTGCTCGACCGGCAGTGGCCGGCGCGACTCGTCGTGCTCGGCGATATCGGGCTGATTCGCGAACGGGCCGGCGATGGGGTGCCGGTCGTTGCGTATGAGGCGTCGGCGGAGCCGTCTTCGGGCGCGCTGGAAGTGCTGCACCTGCCTTTGAGCGTGCACGCGCGTGCTGGCGTCCTCGACCCGGCGAACGGACGCCACGTGCTCGCGCTGCTCGACCGCGCGCTTGCGGGTTGCCGCAGCGGAGAATTCGCCGGGATGGTGACGGCGCCGGTGCATAAGGGCGTGATCAACGATGCCGGGGTGCCGTTCAGCGGGCACACGGAATACCTTGCCGAGCACACGGGCACGCCGCTCGTCGTGATGATGCTGGTCGGCGGCGGGCTGAGGGTCGCGCTGGCGACGACCCATCTGCCGCTCTCGGCCGTGCCCGCGGCAATCACGCGCGAGGTGCTGGAGGAGACGCTGCGCATCCTGCACGCCGATCTCGTCGCGCGCTTTGCGCTGCCTGCGCCGCGCATCCTCGTCGCCGGACTGAACCCGCATGCAGGTGAGGGCGGGCACATGGGGCGCGAGGAGATCGATGTCATCGCGCCGGTGCTCGAAAAGCTGCGCGGCGAGGGGATGCATCTCATGGGGCCGTTGCCGGCCGATACGCTTTTCGTGCCGCATACGCTGGAGCAGGGCGACGCGGTGCTCGCGATGTATCACGACCAGGGCTTGCCGGTGTTGAAACATGCGAGCTTCGGCGGTGGTGTGAATGTGACGCTGGGGCTGCCGATCATCCGGACTTCGGTGGATCACGGGACGGCGCTGGATCTGGCGGGGACAGGGAAGGCCGATCCGGGGAGTCTGTTTGCTGCCGTGGAGTTGGCGATTCACATGGCGGCGGGAGCTCGCAGTTAGGGCGGAAGAATCGTTTGGCAGATTGTCGGTAATCCGCCCGCGCGTCGGCGGCTTCCGGTCCTCGTTGGCGCGGGGCGGACGCCTCGGCCCGAAAGCCGCCGCCGCGCGGGCTGCGTGCTCCGGGCGACGACCTTCGTGGCTTCGCTCATGAACAACAATAGAGATAGCTGATGACTGAGCATCGTGCCCGAAAGCGTTTCGGGCAGAATTTTTTGTCCGATCCGAACATTATCCGCAAGATCATCGATGCGATCCGCCCGTTGGCGGGGGAGACGATGGTCGAGATCGGGCCTGGCCTGGGGGCGATGACCGATCCTCTGGTCGAGCGGCTGGGGCATCTGAATGTTGTCGAGATCGACCGCGACCTGATCGCGCGGCTGAAGGAGCGCTATACGCCCGAGCGGCTGACGATCCACGAAGGCGATGCACTGAAGTTCGATTTCGCGACGCTGGGAGCGCCACTGCGGGTGGTCGGCAACCTGCCGTACAACATCTCGACGCCGCTGCTCTTCCACCTTGCGAGCTTCGCCGAGAGCGTCAGCGACATGACCTTCATGCTGCAGAAGGAGGTCGTGATGCGCATGGTGGCGGAGCCGGGGACCGACGATTACGGCCGCTTGTCCGTGATGCTGCAGTACCGCTTCCGCATGGCGCGGCTCTTCGACGTGCCGCCGGGAGCGTTTCGTCCGGCCCCGAAGGTGACCTCGAGCATCGTGCGCATGGTGCCGCTGCCCGCGGCCGAACTGGGTGCGAAGGACGAGGCGCTGCTCGAACGTATCGTTGCGGCGGCCTTTGGGCAGCGCCGCAAGACGCTGCGCAATACGCTGCGGGATTTTCTCGGCGAGGAAGATTTTGCCGCCCTCGGACTCGATCCCGGGCTGCGCGGCGAGCGGCTGTCGGTGGCGGAGTATGTCGCGATCGCCAATCACATCAGCGCGCGCGACGCCGCATAAGGCGCATGAAAAAGCCGGGAAGATCCCGGCTTCGTTGGCGATCGCGGATCGCGTTCAGGCTTTCTTCATCGGGCAGGTGTTGAGGCCGAGCAGGGTGTAGGCCGGGCACCAGCCCATCAGGCCGGTCACGAGCGGCACGACCCCGATCCAGGTCCAGGGCGTGCCCATGCCCAGGGCTGCGAGGGTGATCAGCAGCAGGCCCGCGATGATGCGAAGGATCTTGTCGATACCGCCGACGTTGGTTTTCATGGTCTTCTCCGGTTGGGTTTACTGAAATGTGAGCCTATTTCAGCACCGGAGCGGGCGAAGGTCTGTAACCTCGGTTACACAGCGTTCCCGTGCTAGCGTCCTTCGCTCGCAATCCGACGCAGGCCGGCCGGGTCGAGGATCTCGATCTGTTCCCGCGACAGGCGCACCAGTCCTTGTGCGGCAAAGCCTTTCAGCAGCCGGCTGACGAACTCGCGCACGCTGCCCAATTCGTCCGCGAGCTGCTGGTGCGTGACGTGCAGCAGCCGGCCCTTGCCGAGCAGTTGCGCCGCGAGGCGCTGGTCGAGGCGGCGGAAGGCGACTTCCTCGATGAGTTGCATCAGGTCGGCGATGCGTTCGGCGAAGAGGTGGAAGACGAAGTCGCGGAACACCGGTTCGGCGAGCAGGGCGTCGAATTCCGCCTTCGGCAACAGGAGCAGCAGGGTGTCGGCTTCGGCGATGCCGCGGGCGTTGTAGTCCTCATGGCCCAACAGGCAGGACGAGGAGATGATGCAGGTCTCGCCCGGCGCGACGCGATAGAGCGGTAGTTCGCGGCCGTTCGGAGCGCACTTGACGACGCGCACCGAGCCTTCGAGGACGAAGGGGAAGCCCTCGCAGGCCTGGCGGTCGTCGAAGAGCATGGCGCCTGCGGGCACTTTCGCCCAGCGCCCGGCCGCGAGTACCCGGCGCTGGGCGTCCGCAGACAGGCCGGCGATGATCGGGTAGCGGGCCGCCAGGCGGTCCAGCTCGGTGGCGTTCAGGCTCATGGCTGCATCATGCCACGTCGGAGCGATCAGCAGACGAGCTCGATCATCACCGGGGCGTGGTCCGACGGGCGTTCGAGCTTGCGCGGGGCCTTGTCGATGACGCAGCTGCGGCACTGGTCGAGCAGTCCGGACGAGAGCAGCAGGTGGTCGATGCGCAGGCCGAAGTTGCGGCGGAAGGCGCCCATGCGGTAGTCCCACCACGAGAAGCTGCGCTCGGGTTGCTCGAAGAGGCGGAAGGCGTCGATGAGGCCGAGCGCGGTGAGGCCGGCGAAGGCGGCGCGCTCCTGCGGCGAGACATGGATCTCGTCCTTCCAGTCCGGGTGGGCGTCGCGGTCTTCGGGCGCGATGTTGAAGTCGCCGCCGAGCACGAGCCGCTCGTGCGAGCGCAGTTCCTCGCGCAGCCAGTCGGTCAGTGCCGCGATCCAGCGCATCTTGTACTCGAACTTCTCCGATCCGACGGCTTGGCCGTTCGGAAAATAGGCGCTGACGACGCGCACGCCCCCGATGGTCGCCGCGATGATGCGCTTCTGGTCGTCGACGAAACCGGGGATGCCGGTGGTGACGTCTTCGAGCGGGGCGGGGCTGAGGATGGCGACCCCGTTGTAGGTCTTCTGGCCGCTGAACACGGCCTTGTAGCCTGCCGCTTCGAGTTCGGCGAGCGGAAAGGCCTTGTCTTCCATCTTGAGCTCTTGCAGGCACAGCGCGTCGGGGCGGTTGGCGGTGAGCCAGTCGATGACGTGCGGCAGGCGGACCTTGAGCGAATTGACGTTCCAGGTGGCAATCTTCATGCAGGCGGCGATCCGGTGGTGGGCAGGGGCGGGATGTCTGTCCGCCATTGTGCCAGTCGCGGCGGGATCGCCGCCATCGCGTCCGACGTCGGCGTGAGGAGTGCCGCCGCGCTTCAGTATGCGTTGCGATCCTTCACGACCAGCAGCGCGGTCTTGATGATGATCCAGAGGTCGAGCCCGAGCGACCAGTTGCGCAGATAGTCGAGGTCGAACTCGATGCGCTTCTGCATCTTGTCGACCGTCTCGGTTTCGCCCCGGTAACCGTTGACCTGCGCCCAGCCAGTGATGCCCGGCTTGACCTTGTGCCGGATCATGTAGCCCTTGATCAGCTTGCGGTAGGTCTCGTTGTGGGCCACGGCGTGGGGGCGCGGGCCGACGATGCTCATCCGGCCCTGCAGCACGTTGAGGAATTGCGGCAGTTCGTCGAGCGAGGTGCGGCGGATGAACGCGCCGAAGGGGGTGATGCGGCTGTCGTTGCGGGTCGCTTGGCGGACGTTGTCGCCGTCGTCGCAGACCGTCATCGAGCGGAATTTGTACACGAGGATCTCGCGGCCGTCGAGGCCGTAGCGGCGCTGCCGGAAGATCGCCGGGCCGGGCGAGGAGAGTTTCACGCCGATGGCGACGGCGAGCAGGACGGGGGTGAGCAGGAGCAGGATCAGCAGTGCGAGGACGAAGTCGGACGCGCGCTTGATGAAGTTGTTGAGGCCCGTGAAAGGCGTCTCGCAAACAGCGACCACCGCCATGCCGCCGACGTTGTCGAGGCGGCCCTGGATCAGATCGGTGACGAAGATGTCGGGCACGAAGTAGATCGATGCCGTGGTGTCCTTGAGGTCGTCGAGCAGGGCGAGGATGCGCGGCTGCGGGGCCATCGGCAGTGCGAGGTAGATCGCCTCGACATGGTGGCGCTTGACGAAGTCGGCGAGCTCGGCGATGCGGCCGAGGACCGGCGCGCCGCCGCCTTCGGGCAGGCGGGAGGCCGGACGGTCGTCGAAGTAGCCGACGACGCGCGTGCCGAGGTAGGGATGGCGATGGAAGCGGCGCGCCAGTTCGAGGCCGATGTCGTTGAGTCCGGCGACTACCGCGATGCGCTGGTTGTGGCCCAGCGCCATCCACTTGGGCAGCGTGAGGCGCGCAACGGTGTGGGCCGCCGCCATCGCAACGGGGGTTGCGGCGAGCCAGGTCATCAGCATCGACCGGGGGAAGTAGTGCAGATAGCCGCTGACCGAGCCGAAAGCGCCCGCGATCGCGACGAACAGAACCCAGTTGGTGATGACTTTGCGCATCATCGTGTGCGCGTTTTCATGCAGGCCGATATTGCCCGGGAAGGTGAGGGCGAAGGTCAGCGCCCCGAGGATCATATAGGGTGGACTGAGCAGGCGTTCGCCGTGATAGGCGGCGCTGCAATACAGGACGGCGACGACCGTCAGCGGATCGATGAAGGCTTCGACGGCGCCGGCCAGCGTAAAGCTGCTGCGCAGGAAATTACCCTGCCTTTCAATGGCTGCAAGCATGGTGTGGCGTGATCTCTCATGCTGCGTCGCAGCAAATAATTCATCTATAGCAATGCAACGCGATATTGCAAGCGGCGGCATTTGCCCTGGATCGGGTGAAGCTTCCTATGAATCGCATAAACGGTCCTGCGGGCTTTGTAAGAAAAATCATTACCACGGGCGCGGTTCGGGCGGTCTTGTGAAAATTCCACTTTGAAAATATGGATTTAATCGGATGCTCGTCGCAACCGGTTTAAATGTTCTTATAAAACAGTATATTGAATATTATGTCGGCCGGTTCTGCACGGACAGGGCGTGCCGTTCTCCGGGCGGATAAGACCCCTTTGCTGCGAAGAGCGGTGTTGTATCGGTTGGCCTAATGTTCTTACAAGCTTTTTTTTTGCCGGAATTATTTCGACTAGACTGCCGGTGACGAAAAAATACCCATTGGTGCATGAAGCGTAATCGACCACTCATCTGCATAATTACTCTTGCATCGGTATGCCTGCCGAAATGGGCGCGATCCGATGAGGGTGATGCATTGAATTTTCATATTGACCAGACGGTGAGATATGAGAGCAATTTATATCGGCTATCGGATGGCGAGGCGGCGCCGGAAGGCAGGAAATCCGACACCGTGAGCGAAACCGGGCTGGGGCTGAAATTCGATCGCGTGTATGGGCGCCAGCATCTGCTGGCCGATCTGGATTTCGTCAGCGCGCGCTATGCGATCCACAAGGATTTGAATCACGACAGCCCTGACGCCTTGCTGTCGTGGGACTGGGCGCTGGGTAACCGGTGGAGCGGCGTGTTGAGCTATCTGTACCGGGAAAGCCTGACGGGTTTCGACGAGGCCGGCGGGACGACGCCCAGCCTGAACCAGTATTCGCGCGCGCAGGCCACGGCCGACTACTGGTTTCATCCGAGTTGGGCCGTGGGGCTGGGCTTCGCGCACACGCGCAACCGTTTCGACGGTTTCGAGCGGGATGTGGCCGAGTACGACGCGGACACGGTCGATGCGAACCTGACCTACCGTCCGGCGACCGGGAATCGCCTGGTGCTGACGCTGCGCGACACCGAGGGGCAATACCCGAACAGGCCGGCGGTCGAGGAGTCGATCCGCGACTACCGGCAGCAGGAGGTGCGCCTGGGTGGAGACTGGCAGCTGACGGGCGCGACGCGCCTGTCGGGGTTCATCGGGCGAACGCGGGTGGATTACCGGCTCGCGCCGGACCGGGACTTCACGGGCACGATCGGGCGCCTGGCCGTGATCTGGGAGCCGACAGTGAAGACGTCGTTGACCGCGGCCGTGCGGCGCGAGATCGGCGCACAGCAGGACCTTGCGGCGAACTATGCGGTCACCGAAGCGATATCGGTGTCGCCGCGCTGGAAGGTGAGCGACAAGGTGACGCTGGGGGCCGGAATGGAATGGCGCCGGCGCGACTTCCGCGGCGAGCCCTTGGGGGGCGACTCCACGCAGGCGAGGCCGACCGACCGCAGTCGTCGCTATGGCTTGACGGCGGAATACAAGCCGCTGCGGGCCTTGAGCGTCGCGCTGGGTCTGCAACGGCAGGTACGCGACGGATCGAATCAGGTCGGCGGCTATGCGGCAAATATCGCCGACCTGTCGCTGCACTTCCAGTTCTGATTGGAAGCGCACCAAAACGGAGATCGGGCAATTCTTTGAAATGTACGGGCGTGGTGCAATTGCGCTCCATTACTGTGCATTGATTGCAGATTTATTTAACGGGTGATTCAAAACATTTCATTCGCGTCTTGAATTGAAAATCTATTTTTAATGCATTGACCGGGTTTAATGAGATTGCTATGTTGCATAGCAATATGTGCGTTTCCTTCCAATAGAGGAAATGGCAAAACAAAGCGGTCGTATCGAACGGATCGCGACCCGGAATTTGCGGCCGGCCATCAGTCGGCGCCTGGACAGAGAGAGATTGCAATCATGTCTTCCATTACGGGAAAACTTGCCGGGCTATCGGTTTGCCTGATTGCGGCAATGCCTGCAGCACACGCGAAGACGGTAACCCTTTCGGGCGAGAAGGTGACGATTCGCTACGAGGACAAGGCCGCCGACGTGATCGGCGCGCCGTCGCTGATTGCCACCAGCATGATGAACGCGCCGGGAAGCTTCGCCGGCGCGCCGGACACGCCGGTGATTGCGGCGGCCGGCATCGGCGCTTCCGGCGATGCCGGCGCGCGGTCCCGGAGTTTCAATGTGTCGGCGCTCGGATCGCAGGCTGCGCCGACTTCTTTTGCCGACGGTGTGGCGCTGAGTTTTTCGCTCGGCGAACGCGCGGGACTCGAATCCGGGTTCGGCTCGCTGCTGCTGGCCGGTCTCGGACTCTTCGGTCTGATTGCGCGGCAGAGGCTCGTCGCGCTGACGCGTTCCCCGATATTCGCCTGACGCTATTCAGGCAATTCGTTTTCCCGGTTGCGCGATGGTTTCGACGCGGCGGCGTGAGGCCGCGCGGGCGGGAAGTTTTCGATTTCAGGATATTGACGAACGGATGATTCAATGGTGCCGGCTGTACGTTCCGCATTTCCGATCGCGTTGATTGCCGTTTTTGCCCTCAATGCCTGCAGCAAGGGCGAGGCCGACGGACGGCCGGCATTTCCGGTCGTCGCGAAGGTGAACGAGCAGGAAATCCAGGCGAACGAGCTGAGTTCGATGCTGGCGCACGGCGCTCCGCCGGGAATGGAACAGGGCGCCGCGCTCGAACAGCTGATCGATCAGGAATTGATGGTGCAGCGGGCGCGCGAACGCCGGCTCGATCGCGATCCGCGCGTGTTGCAGTCCTTCGAGGCAGCGCAGCGCGAGATCCTGGCGCGCGCCTATCTGGAGCAGGTGACCGGGCAGACCGAGCCGCCGAGCGACGCGCAGATCGCCGGATTCTACGCGGCGCACCCCGAGCTGTTCGCGCAGCGGCGGATCTACAGCCTGCAGGAGCTGGAGATCAGCCTGCCCGTCGAGCGCTTCGCGGAGCTGCATCGGATGACCGAGCGTGCCGGCGGTTTGCAGGGGGTCATGGACTGGCTCGCCCGGGAGCGGATTCCGTTCGAGCTGGCGAATGCGGTGAAGCCTGCCGAGCAATTGCCGCTGGAGAGTCTGAAGGGCTTCGCGCGCATGAAGGACGGCCAGATGGTGCTGACCGCGACCGAGACGGGGGCGCTGCTGGTGCAGCTCGCTTCGTCGCGCCTGCAGCCGCTCGACGAGGCGAGCGCGCGTCCGATGATCGAACGCTACCTCGTCAACGAACGCAAGGTCGCGCTGGCGAAGGCCGAAGTCGAGCGGCTGCGCGACGCGGCCCGCATCGAGTATCCGGCGGCCCCCGGTCGTCCGGCGACCGGAAGCGCCCCCCAGACGGCGTCCCGAGCCGTAACCCCAACCGTATCCGAATGATCCAGGAAGACCGCTTATGAAGTTGCTGACACTGTTCCGCTTGCCGCTCCTGATGTTCGTCGCATGCCTGCAGGTGTGGGCCGCGTCGGCCCTCGCCGCCGGCTCCACCCCCGCCGTGGCCGCTGCCGTCCCCTCCGCCCCGGGTGCCGCCTCCGGCGGCGCCGCTGCCCCTGCGGCCGAGGCGGGGCGCGAGTATGTGCTGGGCCCGGGCGACATCGTCCGTATCAACGTTTTTCAGAATCCGGAACTCGCGACCGAAGGTCGGGTGGCGGAGACCGGGATGCTGACCTTTCCGCTGATCGGCAGCGTGCCGCTCGGCGGGCTCACGGTGTCGGCGGCGGAGGCGCTGATCGCGAAACGGCTGCGCGACGGCGGGTTCGTGGTGCAGCCGCAGGTGACGGTGTTGCCGGTGCAGATCCATGGCAACCAGGTGGCCGTGCTCGGCTACGTGAACAAGCCGGGCCGCTATCCGCTCGACACGTTCAACGTGCGCGTCACGGACATGCTGGCGAACGCCGGCGGGATTGCGACCGGCGGTGACGACGTGGTCGTGCTGGTGGGCACGCGCGACGGCCAGCGCATCCGGCGCGAGCTGGACGTGCCGGTGCTGTTCCAGCGCGGCGATGCCGACGCCGATGTGCTGTTGTCGCCGGGCGACGTGATTTACGTGCGGCGCGCGGACGTGTTCTACATCTACGGCGAGGTGCAGAAGCCGGGCGCATTCCGGCTGGAGCGCGACATGACCGTGATGCAGGGCCTTGCGACGGGCGGCGGCACGACGCTGCGCGGCACGGTGCGCGGTCTGCGCATCACGCGCCGGCTGCCCGATGGCAGCAAGAAGGAAATCGAGCCCGCGCTCGGCGACCGGCTGCAGCCTGACGACATCATCTACGTGAAGGAAAGCCTCTTCTGAGGCGGAGGCTGCCATGACCCTTACGCAATTCCTGCGCATCCTGATCGCGCGTCGGCGGCTGATCTGCGCCGTGGTCGTGATCGTGTTGGCCGCGGCGCTCGGCGCGAGCCTGCTGTTGCCGAAGAAGTACTCGTCGACGGTGCAGTTGGTCGTCGACGTGAAGACCACCGACCCGATTCTCGGCAACGGTGTGCCCTCGCCCCAGGTGTCGAGCTACATCGCGACCCAGGCGGACATCATCGGTTCGGATCGCGTCGCGCTGCGCGTCGTCGAGATGGAGGGGCTCGACCGCATGCCGCTGTTCCAGGCGCTGTGGCAGGACGCGACCGACGGCGCGGGGGACATCCGGAACTGGATAGCCGGCGTGCTGGGGTCGAAGCTGGACGTGAAGCCGTCGCGCGAGAGCAACGTGATCTCGGTCACTTACACCGGCTACGATCCCGAGTTCACCGCGAAGATCGCCAACGCCTTCGCGCGCGCCTACCTCGAGACCGCGGTGGCGCTGAAGGTGGAGCCGGCGCGCCGCTACGCGACGTGGTTCAACGAGCGGACGAAGGGGGTGCGCGACGAGCTCGAGGCGGCGCAGAAGCGGCTGTCCGAGTATGAGCAGCGGAACCGGATCGTGTCCACGGACGGCCGCCTGGACGTCGAAACGGCGCGTCTGGCAGAGTTGTCGAGCCAGCTCGTGCAGGTACAGGGGCTGCGCGCCGAGGCCCGCTCGCGGGCGAATCAGGCGGGAGCGGGCGATGCACTGCCGGAGGTCATGCAGAATCCGCTGATCGCGAACCTGAAGGCCGACCTGGCGCGGCGCGAGGCCGAGCAGGACCAGTTGCGGGGCCGTCTCGGGCCGAATCACCCGGAGGTCGCGAAGCAGGCGGCCGCGATCCAGACGCTGCGCCAGCGCGTGAGCGCCGAAACGCAGCGCGTGGCGGCCTCGCTCGGCACCCAGGACCGCGTCAATGTGGCGCGCGAAGCTGAAGTTTCGGGCGCGGTCGAGGCGCAGAAGGCGCGCGTGCTGCAACTCAAGCAGCACAACGACCAGATCGCGGTGCTGCAGCGTGACGTCGAGAGCGCGCAGAAGGCCTACGACCAGGTCACGCAGCGGCTCGCCGCGACCAGCCTCGAAAGCCAGACGCAGCAGACCGACGTAGCGATCCTGACGCCGGGTGAAGTGCCGATCTGGCCGACCGGCCCGCGGCTGCTGATCAAGCTGGCGCTGGCGCTCGTCGTCGGCGTGGTGCTGGGGGGCGGCACGGCGCTGGTGCTCGAGCTGGGCGACCTGCGCGTGCGCGGCGAGGACGACCTTGTGCGGCTGCCGGACATGCCGGTGCTGGGCAGCATTCCCGGCATCGGGCGCGGGGGGCGCCGCCTGCTGCCCGGCCGCAGCCGGCTGATCGGCCGTACTTCAGGAGGATATTGAGCGATGAACGCACCACTGAGCCCGGCGCTGGACGCATTGGGCGAGCATTCCGTCGGCGCGATCCTGGCGGCGGCCGGGCGGCTGCGGGCCGACGAGCAGGAGCAGATCCTGCGCCGGCAGCGCGATACCGGCCTGCGTTTCGGTGAAGCGGCGGTCGAGCTGGGGCTGCTGACCGAGCGCGACGTCGGTTTCGCGATGGCCCGCCAGTTCGACTACCCGGTGCTGCAGCGCGGCGACAGCAAGGTGTCGATGAGCGTCGTCGCCGCCTACGATCCGTTCTCGTTGCAGTCCGAGGCGCTGCGCGCAGTGCGCAGCCAGCTGATGCTGCGCTGGTTCGATCCGGCTGCGGGCCGCAAGGCGCTCGCGGTCGTCAGCCCGCAGGAGGGCGAGGGGCGGTCGTGGATGGCCGCCAATCTCGCCGTGGCCTTCTCGCAGCTCGGGCAGCGCACGCTGCTGATCGACGCCGACCTGCGCCGACCGACGCTGCATCGCCTCTTCGGCCTCGACGGCCGCAACGGCCTGTCCGCGCTGCTGCTCGGGCGGCAGGTGCCCGATGCGATCCGCGGGGTGCCCGAGCTGCGCTCGCTGGCGATCCTGCCCGCGGGCGCCGTGCCGCCGAATCCGCAGGAGCTGCTGGCGCGGCCGCTGTTCGGCCAGCTGATGAGGCAGTACGCGGCGGGCTTCGACGTGGTGATCGTCGATACCTCCCCGGGCGAGGCGTGCGCCGACGGCTTGATGGTCGCGGCGCGCGTTCGGGGAGTACTGATGGTCGCGCGCCGCAATGCGAGCCGCCTCGCCGCGGTGCGCCGCTACGCCGAGCGGTTGCGCGAGGCCGGCGCCGTGCTGGCGGGCGCGGTGGTGAGCGGGGACTGATCGTGGGCCACCTTGCCGAAGATCCCGTGATCGCCGTCGCGCCCCGGATGCTGCGCGGCGACGTGCGCCCGCTCGTGAGCGTCGTGATCCCGACCTACAACCGCGCTCATGCGATCGGCGCCTGCATCGACAGCGTGCTGGCGCAGACGCTGCAGCATTTCGAGATCGTCGTCGTCGACGACGCGTCGCGCGACGATACGCGGGCGCGCGTCGAGGCGATCGCCGATCCGCGCATCCGCTACGTCGCGCATGCGCAGAATCGCGGCGGCGCGGCGGCGCGCAATACCGGCGTACGGGTTGCCGGCGGCGATTTCATCGCCTTTCTCGACAGCGACGACAGTTGGGCGCCGCGCAAGCTCGAGCAGCAGATCGCGCTGCTCGGCGACCGCGGGCCGGAATACGGCGTGGCCTACACGTGGTTCATCGGCCGCGACAAGGAGGGGCATGAGGTGTCGCGTTCGGACCACAGCCTCGACGGGCGGGTGGCCGACACCTTGCTGGTAGCGAACTATGTCGGGACCTTCTCGAGCATCGTCGTGCGGCGCGATCTGCTCGAGCAGGTCGGCGGACTCGACGAGGGCCTGCGCAGCTGTCAGGACTGGGATCTGTCGATCCGCCTGAGCCGCGTGACGAAGATCTGCTGCGTCAACGAGTACCTGGTGTCGTACCTGCACAACGGAGCCGACAAGCATCGCATCTCGTCGAACCCGGCCTCGCTGATTCAGGGCCACCGGCGGATGCTCGAGAAGTTCGCCGACGACTACGCGCGCCTGCCGCGCGACAAGGCGGCGCGGGCCTTCGCGGGCTTCCTCGACGTGTTCGCCGGTGCGGGCTCCTTCGCGGACGTGATGCGGCTGGGCACGCGGATCGTCGCGACGACGCGCGATCCGCGGGGGGTGTCGCAGTGCTGCATGGCGATGGCGCGTGCCGCGAAGCGCCGCCTGACGCGCAAGTTCGGTTACTGATCGTGGGCAGTGAGGCGCATTCCCCCCATCCGGCAATGCTGATAGGCGGCGCGCTGATCGTCGCGCTGGCGGTCGGGATCGCGTTGCCGCTGTACGCCGACGCGATGGCGGAGAGTTACCTGCGGTTGATGGCGCTGCCGGCGCTGCTGGTGCTGGGCTTCGTGTTCCTGGTCGACCGCTCGCTGCTGCTCGGGCTGGTGCTGCTGTTCCGCGCCGCGGGCGATCTCGTGTTCGAGAGCACCAAGATTACGCTCGGCGGGCAGTCGATCGGTTTCGGCGGGCTGGTCAATGCTTTCGTGATCCTCGTCGCGGTGCTGTTGGTCGCCGCGCGGCCGGAGCGCTTTCCGCGCCGCATCGCGTCGGCGTGGACGGGCTTCCTGCTCGTCGCGCTGGTCGGCACGGCGATCGCACCGGACCGCGGTGACGCGGTGCGCACCTACCTGGGCCTGCTGTCGTATTTCGCGGTTTTCGTCAGCGCGTTCTATTTCGTCAACGGCGAGCGGGACTTCAAGGTCTGCGTGAAGCTGGTGCTGCTGTCGTCGTTGCTGCCCGCCGCCTATGCGCTGGTCGACGTCGCGATGAATGCGGGCGGCGGCCTGCATGGCTTCCGGCTGAAGAGCACCTTCAGCCATCCGAACATCTTCGCGTTCTACCTGACGCTGGTCCTGCTGGTGTCGATCTACGCGCTGAAGAGCCCGACGATCGTGCTCACGCCCTTGCGGCGTGTCGCGCTGATGGCCTACGTGCCGTTCCTGCTGGGCCTGCTGCTGCTCACGCAGACGCGCAGCGCGTGGGTCGCGTGTTTCGCGATCTTTGCGCTCTATGCGCTCCTGTTCGAGCGGCGCTATCTGGTGTACCTGCTGCTGGTGCCGGTGCTGGCGCTGCTCGTGCCCGCCGTGCGCGAGCGCGTGCTCGACCTGGGTAGCGGCAATGAAGTGGTGCAGTACGCGAAGCTCAATTCGCTGGCGTGGCGCCTGCAGATCTGGGAATACGGCCTGCGCTGGATCCGCCCCGTGAACGTGCCGCTCGGCTTCGGGCTGGGGGCGTTCAAATACTTCTCGCCGACCTTCTTCCCGTATTCGGGCGGCGTCAATTTCGGCGCCCACAACATCTACGTGCAGATCGTGTTCGAGCTCGGCGTGATCGGGCTGGCGTGCTTCGCATGGCTCTTCGCGCGGGTGTTCGGCACGCTGCGGCGCATGGCCGCGGCGGACCGGCTGGGCGCCTTCGTCGCGATTGCGCTGGTGGTCGAGTACCTGATCATTTCCGCGTCGGACAACGTCCTCGCCTACCTCGCCTTCAACTGGTACGTCTGGTTCGTGCTCGGGGCCGCCTGCGCGGTCGCCTTGTGGCGGACCGCGGAGCAGGGCGGGGCGCACACCCCAGGAGACAAACCATGAAGGACAACAAGATGCCGTTCCAGCCCGCAGGGCGGCGGGCAACGTGGATCGCCGCGTTCGGCCTCGCGGCCGCGCTCGCCGGTACCCATGCCGCGGCGCAGCCCACCTGGGGCAGCTACGAGACGCCGTTTGCGGTCGATTCGCCGTGGAACAGCCGGCCGGTGCAGCCGAAGTTCGGCGATTTCGTGATCCCGAAATCCGATTACTACCCGTCGGTCGCCGAGGGGACGTGGTCGACCGGGGTGTTCCTCGCCGGCAGCGGCGACGGCCCGGTCACGGTGGTCGGCCTGCCGAACAGCAAGGGTGTGTGGGACCCGGACGCAGAAACCTACCGCCCCCAGGTTGTCATTCCGCGCTGGCCCGCCGGGGTCGTGCCGGCCGCCGGCAGCGACGGCCATGCGGACATCGTCGACCCGATCATGGGCGTCATTCATTCCTTCAACAAGCTGAGCCAGAATGCGGAAGGCCAGTGGATCGCCTCGCAATACGCGTGGACGCGCCTCGACGGCCGTGGCTGGGGCGATCCCGCGCATTACATGCAGGGCGCGCGGGCGGCCGGCGTCGCGACCTCCGGCGGGTTGATGCGCAAGCACGAGATCAACGACGGGCAGTCCATGTATCGCCATGCACTGACGATGTCGCTCACCTACAACGGGCTGTCGCCGAAGCCGACCTACGTGTTCCCGGCGACCTCGGCCGACCGCGATGCGGCGACCACCAACACGGGCCAGATTCCGGAGGGGGCGCTCGTGATGCTGCCACCGACCTTTGACGTGACGCGGCTCTCGACGGCGTCGTTGCGCAAGGTCGCGGAGACGCTGAAGACCTACGGCGCCTACGTCGTCGATCGCAATCGCGGCACGCCTTTCGTGATCTACGTCGAGAGCGGGTCGGGCTTCAATCTGCACAGCGGCGGCTGGAACACCGCCGCGGCCAACGATCTCGAGCGCATCCGCCAGGCGCTGCGGCAGGTCGTGTCCGTCGACGGCTGGATCGACGGCGACGACCAGTCGTACGTGCGCATGTCGGGCCTGAACCGGCTTTCGATGCGCGGCCCCTGGTCGCTGCAGAGCGGCACGGTGCCCGGCGCGTTCGACACCTGGCAGCAGGCGGTGGTGTTCCCGCCCACGACGACGGCGACGGTGATGGTCAACGGCAGCGGTCGCAGCATGCAACCGGTGCCGTGGGCGATCCCAGTCGCCGGGCAGTCGTACCGCCTGACCGCGATCACCACCGGCGGCGGGCGCCTGCGCTTTCAACTGCGCGACAAGGGGAGCGGGAAGACCGTCTTCGACAGCAACGAACTCGGCAACGACCAGATCGCCGACATCGTCTGGCCTTCGGGCTCCGTGACGCCGGTGGTGACAGCGATCAGCGGCGTCGGCGGCGAATCGACGGTTCGCGGCGAGCTGCGCGAGGCGAACGGCGGGACGGTCGCGCGCGGCGAGATGCGCTCCGCGAAGCGATGAGCCGGAGGCGCGACAGACATGAATCGTGATGCCGATTGGGCCGCGGACCTGCGCCGGTATGGCGTGCGCCGGCCTTTCCTGAAGGAGCAGTCGGTGTGGGCCGTCGCGGTGCATCGCTTCGGCCGCCGCGTCGACGCCCGGCCCGACGGAGTGGCGAAGCGCGTGCTCACGGGCTGCTACTGGCTCGCATTCCGGCTCGTCGAGACGGCGGTCGGCATCAGCCTGCCGAAGGCGGCGTCGATCGGCGGCGGCCTGCGGATCTGGCACTTCGGCGGCGTGTTCGTGCACCCGGAGGCCGTGATCGGGCGCAACTGCACGCTACGCCAGGGGGTGACGATCGGCAATCGTCGCGAGGGCGGCCCCGCGCCGGTGATCGGCGACGACGTCGAGTTCGGCGCCTACGCGCAGGTGCTGGGCGGCGTGCGCATCGGCAACGGCTGTCGCATCGGCGCGCTGTCGGTGGTGCTGTGCGACGTGCCCGACGGCGCGACCGCGGTCGGGGCGCCGGCGCGCATCGTCGCGGCAGCGGGGCGACCGGCGCGGCAATCGCGCAAGGAAGCAATCGAAATCATGCAGGACACGGGCCTCGTCGCGGAGGGCGGACGTTGAAGATCGCCTACCTGATCAACCAATATCCGAAGGTGAGCCACAGCTTCATCCGCCGCGAGATCCTCGCGCTCGAGCGGCAGGGCTTCGATGTGCTGCGCGTCGCGGTGCGGGGCTGGGACGCCGAGCTCGTCGATCCCGAGGACCGCAGCGAGCAGGCGCGCACGACCTATCTGCTCCAGGACGGCGTCGGCGCGCTCGCGAAGGCGGTCCTGCGGGTCGCCGCACAGGCGCCGCGACGCTTCGCCGCAGCCTTGCGGCTCGCGCTGCAGATGGGGCGGAGGGCCGACCGGCCCTGGCCCTACCACCTGATCTACCTCGCCGAGGCCTGCCGCGCGCTGCCAGCGCTGCACGCTTTCGGCGTGCGTCACGTGCACGCGCATTTCGGCACCAATCCGGCCGAGGTCGCGATGCTGATCAACGCGCTGGCCGGCTTGCCGTACAGCTTTACGGTGCATGGGCCGGACGAGTTCGACAAGCCGGGCTTTCTCGGCACTGCCGAAAAAATCCGCCGCTCGGCCTTCGTCGTCGCGATCAGTTCCTTCGGCCGCAGCCAGCTCTACCGTTGGGCCGGACATCGCGACTGGGGGCGGGTCAAGGTCGTGCACTGCGGCCTCGAACCGGCCTTCCACGCGGTGCCGCCGGTGCCGACACCGGTCGCGCCGCGACTGGTGTGTGTCGGCCGGCTGTGCGAGCAGAAGGGCCAGCTGCTGCTGGTCGAGGCATTGGCGCAACTGGCGGCGAGGGGCATCGACTTCGAGATGGTGCTCGCGGGCGACGGCGAGCTGCGCAGCGAGATCGAAAGCCTGATCGTGCGGCACCAGCTGGACGGAAAGGTGCGGATCACCGGCTGGATCAGCAGCGAACAGGTGCGGGACGAGATCCTCTCCGCGCGCGCGCTGGTGCTACCGAGCTTCGCCGAAGGACTGCCGGTGGTGATCATGGAAGCGCTGGCGCTGCGGCGGCCGGTCGCGACGACCTACGTCGCGGGCATTCCCGAGCTCGTGCAGCCGCAGGAAAACGGCTGGCTGTTCGCGGCCGGCTCGGTCGACACCCTCGTCGCAGTGCTCGAAACGGTGCTCGCGACGCCGGCCGAGGAGCTCGATCGCATGGGCGCGGCCGGGCGGCGACGCGTGCTCGAACGCCATGACGTCGATACCGAGGCGGCGAAGCTGGCCCGCCATTTTGAGGAGGCCGTCGCATGGACGTCCTGACGCTGCTTCTCGCTGCCGTGTCGGTGCTGCTGCTCGTGCCGGTTGCGCTGTTACTGCTGCAGGTCCTGGTCGCGCTGCCGCCGCAGTGGCCGAGACCGTCCCCGGCAGGTCGCCGTCCCCGTCTGGCGGTGCTGGTGCCGGCGCATGACGAGGCACTCGGCATCGCCGCGACGGTGCGCGGCATCCTTGCCCAGCTCGCCGACGGCGACCGTGTCGTCGTGGTCGCAGACAACTGCAGCGACGACACCGCGGTGCTGGCCCGCGAGGCGGGCGCCGAGGCGATCGTGCGTCACGACCCGAGCCGCCGCGGCAAGGGCTATGCGCTGGACTTCGGGGTGCGGCACCTAGAGTCCGCCCCGCCCGAGGTCGTCGTGGTCGTCGATGCCGATTGCCGTCTCGGTCGCGACGCGCTCGATCGCCTGGCGCGAAGCTGCGGTCTCGCGCAGCGACCGGTCCAGGCTTTGTACCTGACGCATGCGCCCGCCGGCGCCGGCCTGAAAACCCGCATCGCAGAATTCGCCTGGGCCGTGAAGAACCGCCTGCGTCCGCTCGGTTATGCGCGTCTGGGCCTGCCTTGCCAGCTGATGGGCACCGGCATGGCCTTCCCGTGGCCGACGCTGCGCGCGGCCGACCTCGCAAGCGGCCACATCGTCGAGGATCTCAAGCTGGGCCTCGACCTGACACGCGCCGGGCGGCCGCCGCTGTTCTGCCCCGAGGCGCAGGTGAGCAGCGTGTTCCCTTCCTCGGCCGAGGGCGTGAAGTCGCAGCGCACGCGCTGGGAGCACGGCCACCTCGGCATGATCGTCGGCGAGGGGCCGCGCTTGCTGGGCCGGGCGCTCGCCCGGCGCGACCTGCGTCTTGCGGCGTTGGTGCTGGACCTGTTCGTGCCGCCGCTGGCGCTGCTGACGCTGATGGTCTTCGCATCGTGGGCGGTGGGCGGCGTGCTGTTCGCGGTCGTCGGGAAGGCACTGCCCTTTGTACTCGCTTCGCTCGCCGGCGTGCTGCTCGGCACCGCGGTGCTGCTCGGCTGGCTCGCCTGCGGCCGTGACGTTGTTTCCTTTGCCGATCTTGTCCGCGCGCCGCTGTACGCGCTGTCGAAAATTCCGCTTTACCTGCGCTTCGTCGGCCGTCGACAGGTCGACTGGGTGCGCTCACGCCGGGATGCTTCATGAATTCGCCAAGCCTTTATCAAGCGCGCTGGACCCAGGTCCTGCGCCACCTCTACACCGTCGACTCCGAGGCCGAAGCGGCTCAACTCGTCGACGCGCTGGCGTCGGCCGGGCAGTCGCGCATGGTCGCATTCGTCAATGCCCACGCGATGAACTCGGTGGTCGGCGACTTCGATTTCTTCAAGGCCCTGTGCGATGCGGACGTGCTGCTGCGCGACGGTTCGGGCATGGCGATGCTGTACCGCATGCTCGGCGGCGAGGCGGGGCTCAACATGAACGGCACCGATTTCATTCCGCGGCTGCTCGCCGCGTATCGAGGCCGTCGCGTTGCGTTGTGGGGAACCGCCGAGCCTTATCTCAGCGCGGCCGCGGCGCGCTGTGAAGCCGAGTATGGTGTCGAGGTCGTGTCGCGCGAGAACGGCTTTCACCCCGCCGCCCATTACTGCGACCAGATGCGCGCGCTGCGCCCGGAACTGATCGTGCTGGGCATGGGCATGCCCAAGCAGGAAGTGGTCGCGGGGCTGCTGCGCGCCACCGCATCGGGCGCCCCGCTGATCGTCTGCGGTGGCGCGATCCTCGATTTTCTCGGCGGCAAGGTGGAGCGCGCGCCGCGGTGGGTACGGCGCCTCGGCGTCGAGTGGGCGTACCGCCTGCTGCGGGAGCCGAAGCGCCTGTTTCATCGTTACGTGATCGGCAATCCGCTGTTCCTGCTGCGGGCATGGCGATGTCGTACGGCCGGGGCGCGATGAGCTCCGCGATCGAACCCGGGCGACGCCTGGCAATGATCCTGCTGACGGCGACTGCGCTGCTTGCCGTGCTCGAACTCGGCCTGCAGGTCCGCTCCCAGCTGCGTTTCGGCCAGAGCGTGTTCAACGCGCTGCGCGGCGAAACGCGCTACGTCGAGGATGCGCAGACCGGCCTCAAGCTGCTGCGCCCCAACCGCATCTTCCCGGGGCGCGACGTCGAGATCCGCAGCAACAGCCTGGGGCTCCGCAGCCCGGAGATCCTGCTCACGCGCGAGCCGGGGAGCCTGCGCATCGCCGTCGTCGGGGCCTCGACAGTGATGGGCGAACTCGCGGCGCGCAACGAGATGACGTTTTCCGCCCTGCTGGGCGAGCGCCTGCGTCAGCACTATCCGGACACCAAGGTCGAGGTCATCAACGCCGGCATCGCCGGCTATCGTCTGGCCGACCAGCAGCGCATGCTCGAGCGGATCGTGCTGCCGCTGAAGCCCGACCTGGTGGTCGTCTATCCCGGCTTCAACGACTTCGCGGATTACTGCCGCGATGCAGAACCTGCGGCGACTGCCGCGCGCCACGGGTTGCCGCTGCTGAGCCTGCCCGGCTGGCTGCTCTCGGTCGAGGCCGTGCGGCGCAACACGGGCTTCCTGCGTACGGCCTTGCCGGCCAAAAAGACCTTGCGCGATCCGGCGGCGATCGAAATTGCGCCCTACCGCCGCCGTATCGAGCAGATCGTCGCGACCGTGCGTGCCGCCGGGGTGCCCTTGCTGCTCGCTACCAACGCGCGCGCCTATCGGCCGGAGCAGCCGCTGGAGGAACAGATGCGGCTGTCGGAACAGGCGCGCTACTTCAATGCCTGCTTCGATCTCGCCGGGCTGCACACCCTCTACGACCGGCACAACGCCGAGATCCTCGAAACGGGCCGTCGCCTCGATGTGCCGGTGTTGCCGCTGCACCTGCAGATCCCGGGCGGGCGGCGTTACTTCGCCGACTCGAGCCACTTCACGCCGGACGGCGAACGCCTCGCCGCCGATGCGATCTTCGGCTTTCTCGTCACCGGCGGCCTGCTCGGTTCCTGACCTCCCATGTCATTCCAGTCCCTGCATTTCCTGTTGTTCGTCGGTGTCGTGTTCGCGCTGAACAGGCACTTTCTCGACCGTATCGAGACACGCAAGAACATTCTGCTCGTTGCGAGCTACTACTTCTACATGTGCTGGGACTGGCGCTATGCAGGGCTGCTGCTCGTCATCAGCGCGGTGAATTTCGTCGCCGGCCGCAGCATCGAGGCGAGCCGCACCGAGCGCGGCAAGAGGCGCTGGCTGGCGTTCTCGCTGATGGCGTCGCTGGGCGTGCTGGCCTGCTTCAAGTACGCCAATTTCTTCATCGACGGTGCGGAGCGGCTGATCGCGGCGCTCGGCTTCGCGCCCGACGGGCCGCTGCTGCAGGTACTGCTGCCGGTGGGGATCTCGTTCTTCACCTTCCAGAGCCTGTCCTACACGCTCGACATCTTCCGCGGCCGCGAGCGCGCGACCGACAGCTTCCGTGACTTCGCGCTCTTCGTCGCCTTCTTTCCGACGGTGCTGTCGGGGCCGATCACCCGTGCGCGCGAGTTCCTGCCGCAACTCGAGCAGCCGTTGCCCGACAGCCGCGAGCGCGTGGAGGAGGGCCTCGTGCTCATCGTGCGCGGCTTCGTCAAGAAGATCGCCTTCGCCGATGTGCTGGCCTTGCACCTCGTGAATCCGGCGTTTGCGGCCCCCGCCGACTACTCGCCGCTCTTCCTGCTCGTCGCCGTGTATGGCTTCACTTTCCAGCTCTACATGGACCTGTCCGGGTACACCGACATCGCGCGCGGCGTCGCCAAGCTCCTCGGTTTCGAGCTGCCGCAGAACTTCGATCGCCCCTACCGGGCGCTCAGCGTGTCCAACTTCTGGCAGCGCTGGCACATCTCGATGTCGGGCTTCTTCCGCGACTATCTCTACTTCGGCATCGGCGGATCGAAGCGCGGCAACGTCTACCTCAACCTGTACGTCACCTTCATCGCGATCGGGTGCTGGCACGGCGCAGGCTGGAACTTCGTGGTCTATGGTCTGATTCACGGCAGTTGCGTGTGCTTCGAGCGCTGGCGTCGCGGCCGGCGCGAGGCACGCGGCCTGCCGGCGACGCCGCAGGGGCCGGTCGCGCGCCTGTGCGCGATCCTGCTGACGCTGCAGATCGTCGCGCTGTCGCGGATCCTGTTCCGTGCACCCGATCTCGACAGCGCCGCCGCCTACGTCGCCGCGATGTTGCGGCCGGTGTCGGACTTCGCGCCGTTCACCGCCGTCGGGGTCGCCACGCTCGTCGTTGCGGTGCTGCTCCACTACCTGCCGCGACACCTCTTTGCACAGACCGCCCGTGCCTACCTGCGCGCGCCGGTGGTGGTGCAGGGCGGTGTGCTCGCCGGCCTGGTGCTGGCCTTGCTGGCCGTTTCGCCGGGCGCGGCGAGTTTCATCTACTTCCAGTTCTGAGCCCGCCATGCGGAGTCAGGCAGACAAAACGGAGGCATTCATGGGATCGAGGACCATCTCCGCCCAGCGGCGGACGCCGATCACGGTGCTGCAGTCGCTGCGCCCGCAGACGGCCGACAATCCCTACGTCAAGCAGGTCGTTGCGGCGGTCGCGTCGCATGCCGACGTCGCCTTCTTTTCATGGCGCACCGCGCTCTTCGGGCGCTATGACGTGTTCCACGTGCATTGGCCGGAATTCCTGCTGCGCGCACCCGATCGCAGCCGGCCGCTGCAGTACGCGCTGTTCCTGGCGCTGATCCTGCGCACCGCGCTGTCGCGGCGCCCGGTCGTGCGCACACTGCACAACCTCGAGCCGCACGAGGGCGCGAGCGCGGTCGAGCGCTTCCTGCTGCGCCTGCTCGACCGGCGCACGCGGATGTGGATCCGCCTCAATGCGGTGACCGCCGACCGCGCGCCCCAGACCGTGACCATCCTGCACGGCCACTACCGCGATTGGTTCGCCCGGCTGGAGGTGCCCGCGTCGGTGCCGGGTCGGCTGCTGTATTTCGGCCTGATCCGACCATACAAGGGGGTCGAGACGCTGCTCGACGGCTTCCGCGCGCTCGACCCCGAATTGGTGCCCGACGCCCAACTGCGCATCGTCGGCCATCCCTCGACGGACGCGCTGCGGCGCGGGATCGTCGACGCCTGCAACGCCGATCCCCGCATCGGCGCGCTGCTCACGTACGTCGACGACGCCACACTCGCGCGCGAGATCGGGCTGGCCGAGCTGGTCGTGCTGCCGTTCCGCCAGATGCTCAACTCCGGCTCGCTGCTGCTCGCGCTGTCGCTCGACCGCCCGGTGCTCGTGCCGCGCAACGAGGCCAACGAGGCACTCGCGCAGGAGGTCGGGCCGGGCTGGGTGTACATGTACGACGGCGAACTCGACGCCGGAACCCTGGCCGCCGCGCTGTGGGAAGTAAGGATCACGCCGCGCACGCCGACACCGGATTTCTCGCGCCGCGAGTGGTCGGATGCCGGCCAGCGCCACTACCGCGCCTATCTCGCCGCGATCCGCGGCGAAGCGATCGAGGCCTGAATGAGCGGCGAAAACGTCTCGGTCGCGACCGTCCCCGTCGCCGGGCCGCTCGGCCGGATGGCCGCGCGCGGCGCCGTGGTCATGATGGGCGGGCAGGCGTGCAAGATCCTGCTCCAGTTCGGCGGCATCGTCGTGCTCGCCCGTCTGCTCTCGCCGGCCGACTACGGCCTGCTCGCGATGGTCACCGCAATCGTCGGCATCGGCGAAGTGCTGCGCGACTTCGGCCTGTCGTCGGCGGCGGTGCAGGCGCGTAGCGTGTCGCCGCAGCAGCGCAGCAATCTTTTCTGGATCAACGGCGCGATCGGGCTGCTGCTCGCGCTCGTCGTGTTCGCCGCCGCCCCGGCGATCGCAAGCTTCTACGCGCAACCGCTGCTGCAGCCGATTGCCGAGGCGCTCGCCCTGAGCTTCCTGCTCAACGGCCTCGCGACCCAGTACCGCGCCCAGCTCAACCGCGACATGCGCTTCGGCCGGCTCGCAGCCGCCGAGGTCGGCGGTCAGGCCCTCGGCCTCGCCGCCGGCGTCACGCTCGCGCTGCGCGGCCACGGGCACTGGGCACTGGTCGCCCAGCAGCTCGGCCAGGCGGCGGCGACATTGCTGCTGCTCGTTGCGACCACCGGTTGGCGGCCCGGCTTGCCGCGTCGCGGCGCCGGCATGGGGGCCTTCCTGCGCTATGGCGGCAATCTGATGAGCACCCAGCTCGTGGCTTATGCAAGCCGCAACATCGACGCGCTGATCATCGGCCAGCGTTTCGGCGCCGACCTGCTGGGGCTCTACAACCGGGCCTATCAGCTGCTGATGCTGCCGCTGAACCAGATCAACGCGCCGGCGACGACGATCGCGCTGCCGGTCCTGTCGCGGCTCGCCGAGGACCGCGAACGCTACGCCCGCTTCCTGCTGCACGGCCAGTCGGTGATGCTGCACCTCGTCGTCGCGGTGTTCGCCTTCGCCTGCGCCCAGGCCGAGCCGCTGATCGTGCTGGTGCTGGGATCCCACTGGGCGCCGGCGGTGCCGATCTTCCAGATCCTGGCCGTCGGCGGGGTGTTTCAGGCCGCGGCCTACGCGAGCTACTGGGTGTTCCTGTCGAAGGGACTCGCCGGCTCGAACCTGCGCTTCACGCTGTCGTCGCGGCTGCTGTTGATCGCCGGCATCGTTGTCGGTGCGCAATGGGGAACGCAGGGCGTCGCCACGGCCTACGCGGCGGGCATCCTGCTCATCTGGCTCGGCGGCCTCGCATGGCTGCGCGATTCCGGTGCGCCCGTGGGCGCAATGTTCCGCAACGGCTTGCGCGTGATGCTCGCGTACGGGCTGTGCGGCCTCGCGTCGGCGCTCGCCTCGCTCGAACTCGCGGGATCGCTCCCGGGACGGCTGGCGGTCGGCGCTGCGGCGATGGTCGCTGCCTTCCCGTTGCTGATGGTGCTGTGGCCGGCGTTCCGCGTCAGCGTCGTCGACATCGTCCGCAGCCGCACGCTGCTGCGTGCCCCCTGAATTTCCCGGACTTCAAGGACCTCGATCGGAACAATGCTCAACAAGTTCAGAAACCTCCTACAACGCCCACCGGCCCCGCAGGCCCCCATCGCGGCGCCGCTGCCTTACGGTCACGTGTCCCTGTTCCACTGGCGGCCACTCGACGGCCGCGTGAACTTCGGCGACCATCTCTCGCAGATCGTCGTCTCGCGCCTGCTGGCCGAGCGAAGCCTGACCCTCGACGACGAGGTCGAACAGGGAGCGCGCCTGCTCGCCATCGGCTCGATCCTGCATTTCGCCGGCGACGGGGACGTCATCTGGGGCTCGGGCGTCAATGGCAAGGTGCCCGAGTCCTGCTTTACCGCGAAGCGGCTCGACGTCCGCGCGGTTCGCGGGCCGCTGACCGAGGAGTTCCTGCGTGCCCGAGGGCATCGCGTCCCGGCGGTATACGGCGATCCCGCCCTGCTCGTGCCGCTGCTTTTCGGCGGTCGCTTCCGGCCAACGGGCGAACAGGCGCTGGTGTTCGTCCCCAACCTGCACGACCTGCCCTTCGTTGCCGGCAAGCCCAACGTGGTGTCGCCGCTGTCCGGCTGGAACACCGTGATCACCGAGATCCTCAAGGCGCGGCTGGTTCTCGCAAGCTCGCTGCACGGACTGGTGATCGCCGAAGCCTTCGGCATCCCCGCGCGCTACGTCCGACTCTCGGATACCGAGAATCTGTTCAAGTACCAGGACTATTACTACGGAACCGGGCGCGGGCAATTCGAGTATGCGAAATCGATCCCGGAAGGGCTGGAAATGGGCGGCATGCCGTCTTTTTCGTTCGATCCGCAGCCGCTCCTCGCGGCCTTTCCGTGGGATCTCTGGCGGCAGAGCGCCCGGACTGCCATGGGCGTCGCAGCAGTCCCGCCGACAGACGATGGACGCGGGGGAATACCGATGAGCACATCCGAAACCGGCCACATCGGACGCGCCTGACGGCCGTCCGGCTCCGTTTCAAACCCTACGACCGCGCGGACAAGGCGCGCGGCGAGGGCTCCCTTTTCATCCAAGAGAGAGGTGTCGCTATGGCAAAAGCAATGATTCTGGCCGCGGGGCAGGGCACGCGGGTGCGCCCACTGACGAAGAACGTGCCCAAGCCGATGGTACCGATCCTCGGCAAGCCGGTGCTGGAATATCTGATCGAGCATCTCGCGCGCTTCGGCGTGAAGGAGATCATGATCAACGTCGCGTTCAACCACCACAAGATCGAGGACTACTTCCGCGACGGCCATCGCTGGGGCGTCGAGATCGGTTACTCGTATGAAGGCGTGCGCGACCACGGCGAGATCGTGCCCAAGGCACTCGGCTCCGCGGGCGGCATGCGCCGCATCCAGGATTTCGGGGGCTTCTTCGACGAGACCACGCTCGTGATCTGCGGCGACGCGCTGATCGACCTCGACCTCCGCGCAGCGCTCGATGAGCACCGCCACAAGAAGGCCCTCGCGAGCGTCGTCACGCTCGAAGTGCCGCGCGAGCAGGTGCAGAGCTACGGCGTCGTCGTCACCGATGCGAATGGCCGCGTGAAGTCCTTCCAGGAAAAGCCCAGGCCCGCGGAAGCGAAGTCGACGCTTGCAAGCACCGGCATCTACATCTTCGAACCCGAGGTCATCGACCTGATCCCGCCCGGCCGCGAGTTCGACATCGGCAGCGAACTCTTCCCACTGCTGGTCGCCGAGGAGCGCCCCTTCTACGCACAGAACCGCTTCTTCAACTGGATCGACATCGGCCGCCTGACCGACTATTGGGCGGTGCTGCAGCGCGTGCTGCGCGGCGAGATCGCACAGATGGACATGCCCGGCATCGAGGTCCGCCCCGGCGTATGGGCAGGCCTCAACACCTCGATCGCGTGGGACAGCGTGCAGATTGTGGGTCCGGTATACATCGGTTCGGGGGTACGCATCGATCCGGGCGCGTCCGTCATCGGCCCGACCTGGATCGGTCATGGCAGTCACCTGCGCGGCGGCGCACGGGTCGAACGCAGCATCCTGTTCGAGTACACGCGCGTCGGCGAGGGCCAACGCTTCAGCGAGAAGATCCTCTCGCCGCAATATTGCGTCGATCGCTCGGGCGAGACGCTTTATGTCGGCGACGATCGCACCAGCCTGCGCTGGGGGGACGCACGGGGCTGAATATCACCCTGGCCTTCTCTTCGGGCGGCCGGCGCGTGCCGACATCGATGTCGAGAAAATTTACACACATCTGCGGCGCAACAACTTCGCGGAGCGGTTTTCGAGCCGGAAACGTTGTCGGCATGCCGATTTTACAAAACGGCACAAAATTTGCTGATACCCCCTTGAGGGTATGTCGAGCCTGCCGTTAGGGAGTCGGCACGCGCCCCCGAGGAGATCGCCATGGTGTACGACGGAACCGATCTGCGTGTCGACTGGGCCATGCGGCAATACGTCGGCACGATCATCTATTATCTCGCCCACGGCGGCGACCAAGCGAATGCACGGATGAACATGACCGAGCGCGGCGTCCCCATCCATGTGCAGCGTCGCGTGCTCGAAGGTAAGGCGGCGGTCGATTGACCGCCGCCTTGCCCGGTTCTGAGCGATCGCGCGCTACGCGCGGCCCTCAGACGTCCGCCATGCCGTTGTGGCGCAACAAGGCGTCGACTCGCGGCTCGCGTCCCCGGAAGGCCTTGAACGACTCGATTGCCGGACGACTGCCTCCCACCGCCAGGACCTCGCGCCAGAAGCGCTCCCCGGTCGCCCGATCCAGCAGACTGCCCTTGCCGCGGCCGGCTTCCTCGAAGGCTTCGAACGCATCCGCCGACAGCACCTCCGCCCACTTGTAACTGTAATAGCCCGCTGCGTAGCCGCCCGCGAAGATGTGCGAGAAGCTATGCGGGAAGCGGTGCCATACCGGCGGCACCACGACCGCGACTTCCCTGCGCACCTCGTCGAGCAGCCCCATCACACGCTCGATTGCCACCGGCTGCCGCGGCTCGGCCGGCGCGACCTCGTAATGCAGGCGCAGGTCGAACAGCGAGAACTCGAGCTGGCGCACCATCTGCATCCCGCCCTGGAAGTTCTTCGCCGCGATCATCTTGTCGAAAAGCTCGCGCGGCAGCGGTTCGCCGGTGTCGACGTGGGCGGTCATGCCGGAGAGCACGTCCCACTCCCAGCAGAAGTTCTCCATGAACTGGCTCGGCAGCTCGACCGCATCCCACTCGACGCCATGGATGCCCGACACCGCGAGGTCGTCGACACGCGTCAGCAGGTGGTGCAGACCGTGGCCGCACTCGTGGAACAGCGTCAGCACGTCGTCGTGCGTGAAGGTCGCCGGCTTGCCGCCGACCGGGCCGGGGAAGTTGCAGACGAGGTAGGCGACCGGCGTCTGCAGGCCGCGCATGCTCGAATAGCGGCTGCGCGCCGAATCCATCCACGCGCCGCCGCGCTTGGTCTCGCGCGCGTGCAGGTCGAGATAGAAATGGCCGACCGCGGCTCCGTCCTTTTCGATGCGGAAGAAGTGCGCGCTCGGATCCCAGCGCGGCGCTGCCTCGGGGACGATCTCCACGCCGTACAGGCTGCGGATCACGCCGAACAGGCCTTCGAGCACCTTCGGCTCGGGGAAGTACTGCTTCACTTCCTGCTCGGAGAAGGCATAGCGCGCCTGACGCAGCTTTTCGGACGCATAGGCCATGTCCCAGGGTTCGAGCGGCGAGAGGCCGAGCTCGCTGCGGGCGAAGGTCCGCAATTCCGCGAGGTCGCGCTCGGCGAAAGGCTTCGCCTTCGCGGCGAGCTCGTGCAGGAAGTCGAGCACCTGGGTCGGCGACTCGGCCATTTTCGCGACCAGCGACACTTCGGCGTAGTTCGCGTAGCCCAGCATCCGCGCCTCTTCATTGCGCAGCGCGAGGATGCGGCCGATCAGCGGACCGTTGTCGAGTTCCGCCTTGCCCTGTTCGGACGCGCGGGTCGCGTACGCCCGGTACATCCGTGCGCGCAGCTCGCGGTTCTCGGCGTACTGCATCACCGGAAGATAGGCCGGCATCTGCAGCGTGAACTTCCACCCGGCCTTGCCGTCGCGTTCGGCGGCGGCGCGTGCGGCCTCGACCGCGTCCGGCGGCAGACCCGCGAGGCCGGCCTCGTCCGCTATCCACTCCGCGTGGGCGTTGGTCGCGTCGAGCAGGTTCTCGGAGAACTTCGCCGCGAGCGACGACAGCTCTTCCTGGATCTCCTTGAAGCGCGGCTTGTCGCTCTCCGGCAGCTCCGCGCCCGACAGGCGGAAGTCGCGCAGCTCATGGTCGACGATGCGCTGGCGCGTCGGCGACAGCATGTCGTACTCGGCGCTCTCGAAGAGCTGGCGGTACTTGTCGAACAGTTCGAGGTTCTGGCCGACCTCGGCATAGAAGCTCGACACTTCGGGCAGCAGCGCGTTGTAGGCCTCGCGCCATTCGGGCACGTCCATCACGCTGTGCAGATGGCCGACGATGCCCCACGCGCGGCCGAGCCGTTCGCCTTCCTCGGTGAGCGGCGTGACAAAATTTGCCCAGGTTGGCGGGGCCGGTTCGGCGACGAGCGCCGCGATCATCGCGCGGTTCTCATCGATGAGTTGGCGGATCGCCGGCGCGACATGCTCCGGCCGGATGTCGTCGAAGCGCGGCAGGCCGGTGAAATCGAGAAGGGGATTGGTCATTCGGGTTCCCGGAAACGCTGTTGTGTTGGGGAAGGATGCCGGCCCTCGGGCACGGCATCGGCTCTGGCAGCCATTCTAACCGCGCCGCTGCGCATGCGGCCGCGGTAACGAGACGGGGCCCGCAGGCCCCGTTCGGCGCTTCACGCTGCAGCGCTTATTCGATCAGTTCCTTGTAGGCATGCCAGGTGGCATGGCCGACGAGCGGCAGCAGGAACACCATGCCGATCATCATCGTCGCGAAGCCGATGCCGATCAGGGCGACGATCAAGCCGGCCCATACCGCCATCGCACCGAGGTTGTGACCGACGGCGCGCGCGCTCGACATCATCGCGGTCGCGATGTCCGCATCGCGATCCATCAGCATCGGCACCGACACCACGGACAGCGCAAAAATCAGACCCGCGATTGCACCGCCGATGACCAGGTAGGAGACGACGAATTGCGCGTAGTGGCCGGACAGGAAGACGTCCTGGAAGAAATTCGCGAGATCGGGCGAAGCGGTCTCGTGATAGAACAGCGCGAACAGGATCGCTGACAGGCGCTCCCAACCAATCAGCGCGAATGCCAGGAAAGCGCCGTAGTACGCGAGGTGGTCGCCGTGACGCTGCAATCCTCTCAGCGAGTCCATGAAGCTCACGGATTCGCCGCGCTCATGGCGCCGCGAAATCTCGTATAGCCCGGCAGCCATGAGCGGACCGACGAGGAAGAAGCCCGAGATCGCCGCCGTAAACAGGTAGGGCATCCTTGCCGCATAGGCGAGAATCAGGTAGCCGATGACGGCGAAGAGCGCACCGTAACCGAGGCTGGCAGCAGGACTCGAACGCATGTCCTCCCATCCCATGCGTAGCCACATCAGCGGTCGGTCGGCTTCGACCCGGCGCACGTGGGGCAGGTGGAAATGGCGATCCAGCGAGTTCAGTGGCTTGTCCATGGCGGCCTCCTCGGGGTTGGAAGTACCAGGGCGCAGCAGATGCTGCCAAGACGGGGCCCGCCCCGGATTTCCTTTAGAGGAGTATCCGGGCGGCAAGTTCGCATTTCCGCCTGGCGGGCGTGGCTTTACATCAGTTCACGCCAGTAGACCCGTCGCCACTTCACTGTCGACGGCGTGGCGGGGGCCGTTTTCGGGATGGTCGGCGAGCGTTTTTGCTTGTCCGAGAACTGGATCAGGCCGCGGTCGCCGCTGGAAGTCTGGATGACCACGGCGCGGCTGGCGATCGTGTAATCCATGAACCATCCGCTCTCGTAGGTGCTCGCGCCTCCGGCGGTCTTGAGGATCGCGCCGCCGTTGTCCGCGTTAACCGCGAAGAACCAGCTGGAGCCTCCGGGATCGCACAGGGTGTTGGTCGGAACGTTCACCGTGAACACCAGCGTGCCGGATTGCGTGATCGCGGGGTGTGTGTTGACCCGGCCATTGGCGATCGGAAGATCGAAATACCAGCCGCGACGCGTGGAGTCCATCGCGAGGTTGCTCAGCGTGAATGTCGAGGAGGTCGAGCTCACGATGCGCTGGCAGAGGAAGTCGCCGTCGCCGCCGTTGGACGGACAGCTGTTGCCGTTGCTGCCGCGGATGTTCAGTGTCGGCGGCGTGCTCGCCGTATCGTCGATGATGCCGTACATCGACTGGACCTGCGTCGCGTGGGAGTTCTGAGCGGCGTCGCCGGGCACATCGCTCGATCCGAGGTACTGTCCGGTCCCCACGATGACGAGGTACTTGGTCGCGGAGCCCGATACCTGCCGCACGATTGGGGCCGTCGTGATCGGCTGGGCTCCGCCGCTGCCGTCCGCGAGCTGGGCAATGCGCGTCGCGGTCCAGCTGCTCAGGTCGAAGCGCCAGACGTTGCCGGCGAGGTCGCCGCCGTAGACGAAGCGCGTCGTTTGTCCTGCAGTCGCATTCGCGAGCGCCGACAGATGCACGAGACCGGACGGCGAGGTCGCGGTGCCGGCGGTTGTCAGGGGGTAGTGGAGTAGTACGTGCCCGTCGCTCGGGTCCAGCGCCCAGACGCGACCGACGCCGTCGCCGCCCGTCGTGCTGCCGTTGTTGTAGCCGGACGTTACCAGCACGACCCAGCCGTCGTTCGGCGTTTTGACGATCAGCGGTGTGCCGAAGCCGAAGCCCATGTTGGCGTCCGTCGCGAGCGCTTCCCACAGGACCTTGGCCGCGGCGTCGCTTTCGCTGCTTGCGCCCGACGTCGACACGTCGAGTGCGTAGTATCCGCGACCGCCCTTGCCGAGACCGCCGACCAGGATCTTCTTCTGGAACGTGGCGTTGGCGACCGCGGCCGCCGCCGGGGTCGCGTCGACGTAATAGCGGTGGCGGTACGTCGGGTCCGCCAATTGGGCGAGTCCCGGGCGCACCATACTTGGAATATAGGCCCACAGCTCGTTGCCCGTGCTGCCGTCGAACGCATGCACCATGCCGTCGTTGGCGGGCTGATAGACGGTCGTCGCGCTGCCGTTGGTGACGAGCACGGGTTCCGCATCAATGATGTCGCCGAGCAGATGCTGGCGGATGCGGTACGTGCTGCCTTCGCCGCTGCGGCTGCCCCGCAGGAAGTCGATGACGCCCGCGGTCAGGCCGATGCCCGCATTCTCGTAGTTGGCGGCCGTGAACGCGTTGCCGCTCGAACCGTTGTAGGAGACGATCTTGCGCGAGCCCGCCGGATTGCTCAGCGCATCGAGTTTCTCCTGCGCGGACCAGATGTGGGGCGTGATCGGAAGGCCGGTCGCGAGGTCGAGCGAGAAGGCTTCGAGATCGCCGCTCCAGTAGCCCGAGTTGTAGCTCGATGCGTAACTGGTGTTGTTCGTCGCGATCTGCGAACTCGTCACCGCGACCGCCGCCGCCGCCCCGTCCCGGGCAAGCGCGTCGTTGATCGCGTTGGTGAATGCCTTCGTGAGCGCTGCCGTGTTGTCCGCGGTGGTGAAGAGGCCGCCCCCCTGGTGCGCGGCCTCCTGCAGCAGCGGGTCGTTCTTCGCCTGATCGTCCGCAAAGCCGACGGTGTAGGTCCGCATGTTGTTCGACTTCTTGCGTCCGTTCGGCGCGACGATGTCGGGGCGGAGGTCGGTTTCGTACATCGCCTGCGCGACGTCGTTGAGGTAGTCGCTGCCCGCGCTTTCGTAGGAGTGGGGGCCGCCGATGTGCCCCGGGTGGCTCGTAGCCGCCGCGCCTGTCTTCTCGTCGTACTGCCTGGATCCGCTCGTCGTGCAGGAGCCGCTGTCGCCGTCGTAGTCGCAGAGGTAGGAATTGGTCGACAGGGCCTGATCCTGTTGAGGACGCCCGTCTGTCATCAGCACCGCAGCCGAACCCTGGCACCAGTACTGGACGGGACATGCAGCGCCGGCGCAGCCGGCAGGCGCGCCGCTGAGCTTGTGCGGCGAGGTCGTGCCCTGCGTGAAGAGGCTGGCGACGGTGACGGTCGCCTGGGAGGCCTGGCCGGGGTGGATCGTCAGGTTGCCGCTGTAGCCGGTCGTGAAATACTGGCCGATGTCGGCCAGCGTTTCGGAGAGGGGCGTGCTGCCGGTCGCCGCCAGTGCATCGATGCTGGTCTTCAGGTTGGTCAACTGGGTCGCGTCGAGGTCCGCGACCGCCCGCAGCAGCATCCCGCCGTTGTCGCCATTATAGGTCGCGAGGCCCACCCGGGCCTTGGCGGCGGTAGACCCGGTCTTCAACGGAATCGTGTCGAGCGCGGCTTTGGCGCCTTTCTTGGCGATCTCGAGGCGCGTTTCCGTGCTCGGTTTGCGAGAGGTCCAGCCGGACAGCGTGCCGGTGCCGAAATACCAGTTGAGGTAGCGTCCGGAGTATTGGGATGGGAGGTAGGATGCCCCTCCTGCCGTCGTGCAAGCGGTGCCGCAGGATTGCGTCGTCACCAGCCGGACGTTCGTGTAGGTCGCCGCGTCGTCGAAGCAGACTTGGCCGCTGCCGGTGCCGAGGGTGCAGCCCGACGTGCAACTGGTCGCGCTGCGGCCCGTGCCGACTGCGCTTGCGAGTTCGACTTTCGGTACCCCACTGACCACGCGCAGCGAAACGGTGTTGCCGGTGTCGATGCGCTGATTCGCCGCGGTGCAGCTGCCGGAAAGATAGGATGCCCCGGTCGCGCTGAATGGCGAATCCGGCACGATGTTGCTCATCGACCCCGAATTGTCGACCATGAGCATGAAGTTCGCCGGCACGTTGTTCGCGACCGCCATCGGCGTGTTGGCAATGTCGGTCTCCGCCGCATCGGGCGCGTTCAGGAACGGATTGGACAGGGCAATGGCGAGCAGAGCCGGCAGGGCGATCCGACGGAGGGGCGTATTCACGACGTTCTCTGCAATGAGTGAGGGCTCAGGTGGCGGGGCCGCTGATCATGGATTCGTAGAAGCCGAGCGTGCCACGCGGGCCGCGCGCGCGGATGATGACGCGGTAGTAGATGCCGAGCGTGTCCGGCGTGGTGTTGGCCGCCGTCGCGGGATCGACGTCGCACACCGACTTGATGCTGTCGGCGCTCGCGAGGTCGGGTGTGCTCTCGCACTGGCGCTCGATCACGTACTGGATGCGCATGCCGCCTGTGTCGGTGCCGCAGTTCGTGTTCGCGCCGCGTTCATCGATGCATGGGACGGCATTGCTGTCCCATACCGTGCTCGTCGCAATCGCGGCATTGCTCGAAAGGTCCGGGGAGCCCGTCTGGCGGATCCCATAGTAGTAGGGCTTGGACGTGAAGCTTCCGTTCGCCAGTTCCTCCCAGCCATGGTCGACCGCGACCTCCGAGGCGTGCATCGTCGCTTGCCTGAAGGCGAGGTTGCCTGCGACGAGGGTACCGGTATCTGTCGCACGGATGGCGCCGAGGGCCGCCAGACTCAGCAGCGCGAGCATGATCAGCGCGACGATCAGGACCACGCCAGCCTGCCCGCGGAGCCCCCGATTCAGCGGTTCCATACGACGTTCCTCAAGGGCGTCATCGTTTCGAAGATGCGGTAGCGGAAGTCCTGCCAGGTCTTGCCGGCGGGAACGCTCGTTCCGGACAGGTTCAGCGTCAGCGCGCCGCCGAAGACCGTCGGCGCCGAGGCAGTGACCGCCGTGACGTCCGGCTCGCGGCTGCGGGCGACGACGGCGATCCGCACCGCCTTGACCTGGTTCATCTCGTCCGCGGCGAGCGCGGACGCGCTCTTCCAGCTGGCGATCGCGTCGCTCCCGGCATCCGCGACGCCGTATTGCGCCTTGAGCATCACGATCTCGTCGGCGATCGCACTGTTGTGGAACGAGGGCGAACCGTTGCAGGAGGGGCTGATCGTCGTGTCGTGGCGCAGCAGCGCGTTGCATTTCGCCTCATAGCGCGTATAGGCGAACGAGGGCATCTTGACCAGGATCGAGCCCGGGCCGTAGGTCTGCGGGCTGGTAAACGCCTGGTTTGGATTCGACGGGTTATAGATGGACTGACCTGAACCGAACAGCACGTTGCAGCCGGTAGACCGGTCGTTGCACACGCCGCTGATTCCCGTGACCTGGATCAGCGTACAAGGATCGCCGCCGGTATTCGGCAGGGGATGGGCGACGAAGATGAGGTCGCCCTCGTGGAGGTTGTTGCGCGGATCGGTCACCTTCAGCACGCCCGCGGTGGCGGGCATCTCCTTGACGATCGCTGCGGTGAAAGTTCCGGCGGTGCTGGGCGGCGAGCTCTCGACATCGATCGTGTCCGAGCCCGCGCTCCCGCCGTCGGTGATCCGAACCGGTGCGAACGCAGACCCAAGCGACGAGCGGTCGTAAAGCGTGGCCCCGTTCTTGTATTCGTTCAGGCTCGGGCACATCGTCGCAACAGAATTCGCGAAGATTGCCGCGCCCGCCATCCGCAGATCGCGGTCGATCAGCGTGACCGCGAGTTGCGCTTCTTCGGCCGCGTTGATTCCGCCGCCCGTCGTGCGCAATTGCTTGCCGATGGTCGCCACCGACGCGGTGATCGCAAGCGTGATGATGAGGCCGATCAGGAGCCCGACCATCAGTTCGATCAGCGAGAGGCCGGCCTGCCACCGTCGTGCCCCCGGGCAACGCGTGCCGCTGCCGGCCGTCATGATTGCCATTGGAAGCGATTGGTCACGCTCATGCTGTGCGAGTCGCGCACCGCTCCGCCGGCGCCGTCGGACTGCTTGAACTGCGCGCTCCATTCGAGCGTGATGGTCAGGAATCCGGTGGTCATGCCGGACGGTCTTGCGATCGTGACGCTCGCCTCGGGAAAGTTGTTGCAGGCTTCGAGCACCCAGGCTGCGGCGGGGTGGGTGCCCAGCGATGCGGGGCATTCCGTCCGGTCGAGCAGAAATTCGGACGACGGATCTCCGCTGGTCGCGTCCTGCAACTCGACCTGAGCGATCAGCTTGTTGATGAGAAAGGCTGCCGTCGCGCGATCCCGGGCTTCACTGCCGAATTGGACGGCCCTGGCCTGCATTTCGATTGCACCGATCGCGCCGAGCGAAAAGACGAGGATGGCGATCAGTCCTTCCAGCAGACTGAAGCCCGCCTGTTTGCGTCGCGAAGTCCCGGCACTCAACATGTACGAGGATCGCCGGAGATCGTGATCGTCGGATCGCACAGTTGAAGCTGTCCGCCGTTATGGACGGCGATCCGCAACTGGCGGTTGGTCAGGTCGCTGCTGATGTCGATCTGCTGGAGATGGCTGCCGGACGCATCGACCATGCCGCTGGAAACAAACGTCACTGCCGTCTGGTCCGAGTTCGTCGCGATCGACAGGTTGCCGGCGCCATTGCCTTTGCTGGCCTGGATCGGGCTGGAGGGACTGACTGTCGCGACCGCCCAGTCCGCCGTCCCGGTCGTCAGCGTGAAGGAGACCGGCTGGTTGCGGCGCAAAGCCTCGATGCGCGCGAGTTGCAGGCCGGACATGATTGCCTCGGCGCTGGTGCGGACGCGGAAATTGGCAAGGATGCCTTCAAAGCTGGGTGCCGCGAATGCCGTGATGAGGGCAAGGATCGAGATCGTGACCAGCGCTTCGATCAGGGTGAAGCCGGCCACGTCGGTCCGCCGCAGCCCCCATCTCAGCATGCATCACCCTTGCGGGTGATCCAGCAGTCGACGGGCAGCCCGGACGCGTCGGGGAAGGCGGTCGTCTGGCGCCGGTTGTTGTGATCGACCGTGAAAGTGAAACCGGTCATTCCGGCAGACGCCTTGCCTGTCGCTGTTGCGAGGAAAGCCTGGCTGTCCGCGCCGTTATTGGTGCACGTGAAGTCGAACGAATCCGTCGTCGCCACGCCGACGCCGCAGTGGGTGGCGGTCGAGCCGTAGTTGCGGTTGTCCTGAAAGTACTGCTCGAGCCGAACCCGCAGCGTCGAAAGCTCGTTGGTCGCTTCGACGATCCGGCTGCGCTGGACATACCCCCTGTAGGAGGGCAGGGCGACCGCGGCCAGAATCGCGATCACGACAATCGCGATGACCAGTTCGATGAGCGTGAAACCGCGCAGCCTGGGCGATTGATAACAATGGCTTCGGCATGGTTTTTCATGCGGAGCCCCGCGTCTTCCAGGCGCCTGCGGCGCATCGAATGCAGTCATCGTCAGAGTCGGTCGCTTTACCCAAGGGTTGCCGTGGGCATATGCGGCGGTGTGTGTGAATGCCCGGATATTTCAAATTATTTCACGTTTTTCGGGACATTTCCCCACATGTGGGCTGCTTGTGGCAAAGAAATTGTCAATGTGTGTGCCGCCGGCAGCCACGAAGGCTGCCGGTTCACAGGTGTTTCGGAAGTGCTGCCCGCAGCGGGGTAAGCCGGGGCCAGAACAGCCCCGGCGGATGGGGTCAGGCCAACGTGAGGCCCGTCAGGCGCTCGTAGGCTTCGCGGTACTTGGCCGCGGTGCGCTCGATGACTTCGGCCGGCAGGCGCGGTCCGGGGGCCTTCTTGTTCCAGGTGAGCGTCTCGAGGTAGTCGCGCACGTACTGCTTGTCGAAGGAGGGCGGGCTGATGCCTTCGCGGTAACCGTCCGCCGGCCAGAAGCGCGAGGAGTCGGGCGTCAGTGCCTCGTCGATGAGGTGCAGCGTGCCGGCGGCGTCCACGCCGAACTCGAACTTCGTGTCGGCGATGATGATGCCGCGACCGGCCGCGTAGTTGGCCGCGGCGGTGTAGAGCGCGATGGCGGCGTCGCGGGCCTGGGCGGCGAGCTGGGCGCCGTTCTTGCCGGTACCCGCAAGCTGCTCGGTGAGGGCTGCCGCGCAGCGCGTCTGGGCCTGCTCGAAGGAGATGTTTTCGTCGTGGTCGCCGACGTCGGCCTTCGACGCCGGGGTGAAGATCGGCGAGGGCAGCTTCGCGGCCTGTTGCAGACCGGCGGACAGCTTGATGCCGCAGATTGCGCCGGTGTCCTGGTAGTCCTTCCAGCCCGAGCCGATCACGTAGCCGCGCACCACGGCCTCGATCGGCAGCGGCTTCAGTCGCTTGACGACCAGCGCGCGGCCGCGCACCTGTTCGCGCTCGTCGGCGGCAACAACCGATTCCGGATCGATGCCGGTGAGCTGATTGGGGATGATGTCGCCGAGGCGGTCGAACCAGAAACTCGCCATCGCGGTCAGCACGCGTCCCTTGTCCGGAATCGGGTCCGGGAGGATGACGTCGAAGGCGGACAGGCGGTCGCTGGTCACGATCAGGAGCTTGTCGGCGTCGACGGCATAGATGTCGCGCACCTTGCCGCGGCCCAGCAATTGCAGGCTCTTGATGGAGGATTCGAACAGGGGAGTGGCCACGATGGTTAACGCTCTTTCAGGCAAAAACGGGATTATAGGACAGCTTCGTCTCAATGCCCGCCGTCGTGCCCCGCGCCGCTCTCTTCCGCGGCGAGCTGGCGGTGCATGCGGCGCAGACCGAGCGCGACCAATCCGGCGATGATCGGGATCGACACGGCCGTGACGACCTCGGGCGTGGCGGGCGCGATGAAGTCTTTGGCGCCCTTCGCGATGTACTGCACCAGTTGCGAGCCGTAGTAGGTGATCGCGACGACGGACAACCCTTCGACTGTTTCCTGCAGCCGCAGCTGCAGGCGCGAGCGCGTGTTCATCTGCGCAAGCAGCGCCTGGTTCTGGTGCTCGAGTTCGACGTCGACGCGGGTGCGCAGCAGCTGGGAGCTCCGCGCGATGCGGCCGGATAGGTCTTCCTGGCGCCGTGCGGTCGTCGCACAAGTATCGATCGCCGGTGCGAGGCGCCGCTGCATGAACTCGCGCATGGTCGGATAACCGCTCACGCGCACCTCGCGCAGGTCGTCGATGCGCTGCCGCACGAGGCCGTAATACGCCGCCGCGGCGCCGAAGCGGAAGGTGGTCCGCGCGACGGAGCGCTCGACGTCGGCAGCGAGTCGCGTGAGATGGCCGAGCACGTGGCGCTCGTCCTCGGGCGAGCCCGCGTCGCCCATGTTGTCCATCAGGTCGGCGAGTTCGCCTTCGGCCTGCGACAGCCTCGCGCGCACTTCCTTCGCGACGGGGAAGGCCAACAGCGCCATGACGCGGTAGGTCTCGATCTCGAGCAGGCGCTGCACCGTACGTCCGGCCTGCCGCGGCGTCAGCGAGTCGTCGAGGACCAGGAAGCGCGAGAAACCGTCCGCAATGTGGAAGTCCGTGAAGACCCATCCGGCTCCGTCCGCGATCTGGGAGGCGATCGAGTTCATGCCGGTGGGCGAATACTGGCTGAGTACCGTCTCGGGCGACACTTCCTCGATGCTGCGCAGCTCGATGTGGGTCGCGACGATGAGCTGGCCGGGGATGTCCTGGCGCCAGTTCGCCGGGACCTCGATCAGCGCGTGTTCGCCCACGGTGTCTGTGGTTTCGATGCGCCGGACGAAGGTGTAGCTCGTGAACTCGTGGTGGCGCTCCCACTTCAGCCGGAAATCGCCGGCGTCTAGGAATACGTGCCCCGATGCGGTCTCCGGCGCAGGGAGGCCGAGCTGCTCCGCGAGATGGCACAGGTGGGCGGATTCGGCGTCCGCGCTGTTTTCGGTGTGCAGGAATGCGAGATAGGTGACGAACTCGGGCGTCTGCAGCGGCACGGGCGGACGGGCGTGAACCTCGTCGTTGAGCGTCTGACGCAGCGGGTGTTGTTCGAACAGGGGCATGTTGAGCGCGCGATCCATGGTGGCGCTAGCGTACCGGTCCCGGAGATGCGGGGAAAGCCCCCGCCGCGTGTGGCGTCGCGAAGTCGCCACACGCGCGGGGGCTTCCTCAGGTCAATAGCGCGACGGCTGCAGGGCCGGCTGGCTTGTCGGGCGTTCCGAGGACGGCGCGGGAGAGGATTGCGAACTGTCCTGCGCCGGCACGATGAGTACTTCGACGCGGCGGTTCTGCGCGCGGCCTTGCGTTGTGTCGTTGCTGGCGACAGGGCGCGATTCGCCATATCCCACCGCAGCGATCCGGCTCGGCTCGACCCCGTTTCGGATCAGCGTGCTGCGCACGGCTTCGGCGCGATTGTCCGAGAGCGTCTGGTTGAAGCCGGCCGAGCCGGTTGAATCGGTGTGTCCTTCGACCTGTACGACGGTACCGGGGTACTGCCGGATGCTTTGCGCCATCTGGGTCAGCACCGGCGTGAACTGCGGCTTGACGTCGGCGCGGCCGGTATCGAAGGTGATGCTCTCTGGCGCCTGCAGGCGGATCGTGTCGCCTTGGCGTTGGACGGCGACGCCGGTGCCGGCCATCTGCTGGCGCAGATCGGCTTCCTGCTTGTCCATCTGGCGGCCGATCAGCCCGCCGACGGTCGCGCCGATTGCGGCCCCGATCAGACCACCCTTCGTGCGATCGCCGTGGCCGCCAGCGACGTTTCCGAGTACCGCACCTGCGCCGGCGCCGATGGCCGCGCCGCGGGCGGTTTGCGCGTTTTCGCCGTAGAAGGGATTCTGTGCGCAGCCCGCAACCACCAGGACGGCAGCCGCGGCGAATATCCATATGCTGTTCTTCATGTTCGCCTCCGTTGTCGGGTCGTCAGGAGGCTGTCATTGTGCGCGCTTCGCCTGGAAGCGGTGCGCAGCATGGATAAGCAAATGTAAGTGGTGGGGCGCTTCAGCCGAGCGTGATGTCGAGGGCTTCCTCGATCGACGGAGTCGGGCGCCGGATGTGATAGCCCTGCGCGAGATCGATACCCTGTTCGACGACCTTGGCGAGCACCTCCGTATCCTCGACGTATTCGGCCACCGTGCGGATGCCGAGGTCGCGGCCGAGCGCGACGATGCTGCGCACCAGCGCGCGGTCCTTCTCGTTGTGCTTCATGCCAACGATGAAATCGCCCTCGATCTTCAGGAAGTCGATCGGGAAGCGCTTGACGTAATGGAAGGACGAGAAGCCCGAGCCGAAGTCGTCGATCGCGAGGCGGAAGCCTTCGGCGCGCAGCGTGTTGATGAAGCGTTCGAGCAGCGCCATGTTCTTGATCGTTTCGCGCTCGGTGATCTCGAACACGATTCTGCCCGGATCGAAGTCGAACGATGCGGCGATGCGGCGCGTCTCCTGCACGAAGTCGTTGAGCACCAGCGCCCGCGGCGACATGTTCAGGAACAGCAGTCCCTTGTAATCGGACTGGCTGACGATCTCCAGCGCCCGCTCCATCAGGATGTAGTCGAGCTTGTGCATCAGGCCCATCTTCTCGGCGATCGCGACGAAGGCGTCGGCGACGAGAATGCTGCCGTCTTCGAGCCGGATGCGGGAAAGCACTTCGAGCGCCTCGACTTCGCCTGTCTTGGGATTGACGATCGGCTGGAAGTAGGGAATCACACCGCGTGCTTCGACGGCGGCGAGGATCAGGATGCTCTTCTCGGACAGCGAGCGGAACACTTCGACCACGTCCTGCGGCGTCGGGATCGCCAGGCGCCCCTTACCCTCGGCCTTCGCGCGATACATCATCGTGTCGGCGAACAGGAAGAGATCCTTGGTCTCGATCGCGTGCTCCGGGTAGACCGCCATCCCGACTGACAGCGAGCCGGTCACGCGAGCCCCATCCGGCGTCTCGATCGACATCGTGGTGACCGAGTCGATGATGCGCTGGGCAACTTCCGTGGTTCCGGCGAGATCGGTCTCCGGCAGGATCACGACGAACTCGTCGCCGCCGTAGCGGGCGAGCAGATCGTCTTCGCGGATCGCGCTGCGGATCGCCGCGGCGACCTCCTGCAGGAACATGTCGCCGAAGCCATGGCCGTAGGTGTCGTTCACGGACTTGAAGTTGTCCGCGTCGACCACCAGCAGTCCGAACTTGTAGCCGTGGCGCCCCGACCGGATGGTCTCGCTGTCGAGCAGTTCCCAGAACACGCGCTGGTTGTACAGGTTCGTGAGCGGGTCGCGTGTCGCGTAGTACTCGAGATCCTTCGTGTATTTGTCGATCGCCTTCACCGAGCCGACGACGTTGAGCAGCGTCGACAGGATGCTTTCGACGACCAGCCAGCGCGTGCTGTCCGCTCCCGGTTGGGCCTGCATGCCGATGCCGACGATCCCGCCGATCTTCGGCGCCTCGACGAGCAGGGACTTCGTCTGCACCTCGATGTCCTCGCGCACCAGCTCGGGCAAGCTCCGCGAGCTGTCGGCGATGTTGTGTTCGATGCTGACCGCGTAGCCGCCGGCAAAGTAAGGGTTGCGTCCGAGCGACTCCTTGACCGTGGTCTCGAAGAGCTGCTGACTCTTGGCCGAAGGCGTGTAGCGCCAGAACACTTCGAGATCGAAGATGTCGTCGCCGATCTTGAAGATCGAGAACAGCGCGTAGGCGGGCATCACATCGTCAATGTCGAGAAGCAGGCGGTTCACGTATTCGCGCCAGTCCTTCACGACGTCCGAGGTGAGGATGAATTTCTCTAGCAGGCGGATCTCGAATTCGAGCATTTCCTTGTCGACGGCGACGCCGCGCACGCGCTCGAGCAGTTGCTTGACCTCGCCGGCAACCGGGCTGAATTCGCTGAAGCCGAAGTCGAGCCTCGCCTTCTCGATCTGGCGCAGGTCGGCGAGCTTGCTCACCGAGCGGATGTTGGTCGCGAAGCCGCCGATTGCACGATCGAGGCGCCGGCGGATATAGGCGACCATCAGCAGGGTCGCGATGACGGCGACCGGGATGATCGGCGCGAAGGCCAGCAGGAATTGCCGGTTGCTCGCCGCGAGCAGTGGCGTGATGTCCTGGCGGACGTCGATCACGCCGAGCACTTCGCCGGGCTGGGCGTTCGTATGACAGACCCGGCATTGATCTTCGGCGCGCAGCGCGTGGATGAAGCGGACTTCCGGGCCGTTGTTGAGCTGCAGGCTGTCGCCGCTGGCGATGACCTTGCGGATCGGATCGTCGAATGCGGGCTGCGAAATTTCGCCGAACAGTTCGGCGACGCGCGGCCCGCGGTAGATCTGGATCTGGTGTTGAGTGTTGTCCACCGAACGCCGGATCGCGCGGATGAATTCCTCGAGCTGTTGCCGCGACCAGCCGGTACGCATCAGCTGGAACATCGACTGGAAGGTCATCTCGGCGAAGGTGTTCGCGTCGCGCATCGCGTTGTCGCGCACCGAGCGCTCGAAGAGGTTCGATACGGCATAGTGCGTCGCGGCAACGAGGGCCGTCGAGAACACGATTGCCGCGATCAGAAGCAGGCCCCGGATTGTTTTGATTCGAGTCATCGAGCTGTCCTGATCCCGCCAATGACCGGATACAGGTCCGTGTCAGGCCGGATTCGTGCGCGAAGTAGGATGAAAGTCGTAACACCCCGTAACAAGTGGGGCTTTTGCGCGGACTATACTCCCCCGCCCCGTTCAGGGAAAGGCGCCGGGGGGGAGGCGGGCGGTGCGTTGCACAATTCGCGCGCCTCCGCGGGGTTCAGGTGCCGCCAGGGAATCGGAAAGAGACCGGCCACGCGCCTTCGGTAGCGCTCGTATGCGTGGCCGTGGCAGGCGACGAGTTTGCGCTCTTCGAGGCGCGAGCCGATCCAGAAATAGATCGATACGCATAGGGTCGAGACCAGGCGCGCCCTGTCCATGTCCCGCGTCCACAGGATGACCAGCGCCAGGAAATACCAAGGATGGCGAACGTAGCGATGGAGCGGCGAGATCCTCAGTGGCCCGCAGTCCTCGGGCCGGGTCCCTCCGGAGCGCCACTGCGCGAGCCCGCTGAATTCGCTTATGTCGTAGTAGCGGCAGGACCACAGGAAGCAGCCGAAGGCGGCGAGCGCCAATCCGTCTGCCATCCAGCCCCCAATACCGGTCCATTGCCAGAGAGGCTCCGTTCGCCATGCCAGGGTCAGCCACAGCAGCGGAAGCAGCAGGACGGCCGCGATCGCGTTGAACAGCAGGCGGTACGCTCTTGTCGCAAACCGGCAATGCTGCCCAAGCGCGCGCTTGACCGCATTCGACGCGAGCAGCGAATGCACCGCTCCGTACGCCGCCCAGCCGGCCGCAAGTGCTGCGATGTGAAGAGGCGACCAAGTGTTCAGGGTAGTCATGCGCCGCTACTGTGCGGCAAATGCGTCGTGAATGCCAGCATCGTCCATGCCTTTCGGCATAAGCCGGGTCGTTTCAGGGCATAATCGCGCCAATCAAAAAAGTTAATCGGAGCGGGCCGCTGCAGGCGCCTCTGGAGATGCAATGAATCTCAACCGAAAAATGACATTGTTGTTCGGCGCCATCGCCCTGGGAACCCTGGTGATGCTCGTCCTGATCAGCCTCGTCGCGTTTCGCAGTTACTCGATCGCGTCATCGACTGCGCATGTGCGCACTGCCGCGGAAATGGTGCGGGTGCATCTCACGGAAGCGATGATCCAGGGAACCATCGACAAGCGCGAGCAGTTCCTCGACCGCCTGTTGGAGGTGCAGGGGCTGCGGTCGGCGCGGGTCGTCCGTTCGTCTTACGTCACGCAGCAGTTCGGCGCCGGCATGGCGCGCGAGATGCATCCCGATGACATCGAGAAGCAGGTTCTTGCGGACGGCCAGCCTCGCTACGTGATCGTCGACGAGCGCGGCGATTCGGTGTTCCGCGGCACGATTCCTTTTGCGGCTTCGACCCGCGGCAAGCCGAACTGCCTGCAGTGCCACCAGGTCGCCGAGGGGACTGTGCTCGGTGCGGTGACGATGGAGGTTTCGCTGAGCGAGCTGAAGGAAAAGGCGCTCACGACAGTTGCGCTGATCATCGTCACGGTCGCGGTCTTCTCCTTGTTGTCGATCCTGCTGGCACGTCGCCTGATCCTGCCCGTCGGCTCAACTGCACAGGCCGTGGAGCGTGCGGTGCAGCGCGCCTTGCGGGGCGATTTCAAGGGCCGAGTCGAAAAGCGTACTGACGACGAGATCGGCCAGATCGCGACCGAGACCAACAGCCTGCTGGTCTTCCTCGACGATGGCCTGGCGCGCATCAGCCAGCGTGTCGTGCAGCTGACCGGCCGCACGATGCGCCAGGACGACAACCAGCTCGAGGTCGCGATCGACATGGTCAACGGCCTGGCCGACGCGTCCAGCTTCAAGCAGGCGATCGAGGAGGACGAAACCAAGGCCGAGATCTTCGACCGCTTCGGCAAGGTCCTGACCCAGCGTTTCGGCGTGCGTGAATTCTCGATCTACGAGACCTCGGGGCCGAAGCAGCTCGAACCGCTGTCGGTCGATGGCCAGCAGGGCGCGCCTTGCCGCTGGTGCGATCCGCAGATCCTGGTGCGCAGCGACATGTGCCGTGCGAAGCGCTCCGGTCATGTCGTCGACGGCTTGGCCCAGCCCGGCATCTGCTACGCCTTCCAGCCGCCCGAAGGCATCGGCGAGGGGCGGCGCCATTACTGCGTGCCGATCATGCAGTCGGGGGCGGTCGGCAATGTGATCCAGCTCGTCGTGCACGAGTCCGAGGCACAGGCCTTCCAGTCGCAGGTGCCTTACGTCAACGTCTATGTACGCGAGATGACGCCGGTGCTCGAGGCCAAGCGCCTCACCGAGACGCTGCGCGAATCGTCGCTGCGGGACGCGATGACTGGTCTCAATAACCGGCGCTTCCTCGAAGAGTACGTCGATACGCTGATCGCGTCGGCACGGCGCCGCAAGACGACGCTCGCCGTTCTGCTGCTCGACCTGGACTACTTCAAGGTCGTCAACGACACCTACGGTCACGACGCCGGGGATATCGTGCTGAAGTCGCTCGCCAACGTGCTGAAGAGCTCGGTGCGCGCGTCGGACATGGTGATCCGCTTCGGCGGCGAGGAATTTGTCATCATCCTGCAGGAAACCGATGCCGACAACGCCATGCGCGTCGCCGAGAACATTCGCGCGGCGGTTGCAGAGATGAAGATCCAGGTGGGCACCTCGACCTTGCACAAGACAATCTCGATCGGCGTCGCGATGTTCCCCGAAGACAGCGAAACCTTCTGGCAGAGCGTCAAGTTCGCCGATGTGGCGCTTTATCGGGCGAAGGAGGACGGGCGTAATCGCGTCGTGCGTTTCCGCCCGGAAATGTGGGAAGGGCACTCGTCCGAGTCGTACTGACGAACGTCCCGACCCCGCTTCCTTTTCAGCCTGTCTGTTGCCAGGCGGCGACCAGAGGGTCGCGGTGGACTGCCAGCTCCGTTAGCGCAACTTCGATCACCGGTCCGCTCAGCGTGTTGCCGGCGCACGTCGCGCGCAGGCTGGCGGGCGTTCCGCTGACGTCGACGCGCAGCGCGTCCTGATTCGGCTGCAGGCGGTTATGCCGGTCCTGCTCGTCGAGGACGACGCTGCCGTTGGTCAGGTTCAATCGCCCGCGCAAGCTCGCGTCCCGGCCCGAACTCAGTTTGCCCACCACCACGCAGGGCAGGGTCCGGAAATCGGGCACCAGCGTCAGCGCATGCCGCCGCAAAAAACGGGCCAGTTCGGCTCCCTGGAGCGGGGCGCGTCCGGCGGTGCGGCGCGAGAGTTGCTCCAACTCCTCGTCGGTGAGGTGCGGGCCCGCGGCGACCAGTGCCTCGCGCGGCAAGGCCACCGCTGCGGTGCTCACGACGTCGAGATGGTGATGATGCGAGACGATCGTGACTCCAGCCTTGCCAAGCTGCTTGGCGGTGACCGTCGGCATGCCCTGCAGCACCATGTTGCCGAGCAGCTCCTGCATGGCCTTGCACAATTTTTCGTGGCTGGCCTGCAGGAAGGCTTCCGGCGCATCCAAGTCGAATTCGAACTCGACGCTGAGTTTGAGATTGGCTCGTGCCATGAAAGTCGCCGGTCGGTCAGCTGGCCTCTTGTGCCGCAGGCCGACCGGCTCGGCCGTCAGCGAACGACCTGCGTCAGTTCGCCGGACTTGTAACGCGCGGCGATCTTTTCCAGCGACACGGGCTTGATGCGGCTCGCCTGGCCGGCGCAGCCGAAGGATTCGAAGCGTGCCTTGCACACGAGCTTGGCGGCTTCGCGCGCCGGCTTCAGGTATTCGCGCGGATCGAACTTCGACGGATTTTCGAACAGGAACTTGCGGATCGCGCCGGTCATCGCGAGACGGATGTCGGTGTCGATGTTGATCTTGCGCACGCCGAATTTGATCGCAGTCTGGATTTCCTCGACCGGCACGCCGTAGGTTTCCTTCATGTCGCCGCCGTACTGGCGGATGATCTCCAGCAGTTCCTGCGGCACGCTCGACGAGCCATGCATCACGAGGTGGGTGTTCGGCAGGCGGGCGTGGATCGCCTTGACGCGCTCGATCGCGAGGATGTCGCCGGTGGGCTTGCGGGTGAATTTGTAGGCGCCGTGGCTGGTGCCGATGGCGATCGCGAGCGCGTCGCAGTCGGTCTGCTTGACGAAATCGGCGGCCTGGTCGGGGTCGGTCAGCAGCATCGAGTGGTCGAGCGTGCCCTCGGCGCCCACCCCGTCTTCCTCGCCGGCCTGACCGGTTTCGAGGGAGCCGAGGCAGCCCAGTTCGGCTTCGACGGTGACGCCGATGGCGTGCGAGAACTTGACCACTTCACGACTCACGGCGACGTTGTAATCGTAGGAGGACGGCGTCTTGCCGTCTTCCATCAGGGAGCCATCCATCATGACGCTCGAGAAGCCCGAGCGGATCGCAGCTTGGCAGATCGCGGGCGACTGGCCGTGGTCTTGGTGCATCACGACCGGGATATGCGGGTAGGCTTCGACGGCGGCGTCGATCAAGTGGCGCAGGAAGGCTTCGCCGGCGTATTTCCGCGCGCCGGCCGAAGCCTGCATGATCACGGGGCTGTCGAGTTCGGCCGCGGCTTCCATGATCGCCTGGACCTGTTCCAGATTATTGACGTTGAACGCCGGCAAGCCGTAGCCGTTTTCGGCGGCGTGATCGAGCAGCTGGCGCATGGAAACGAGGGGCATGGGACTTCTCCGATTGGTTTTCTGGCACAACTTTGTGCGACTAACTGCGCATTTTAACGTCAGTCGGCACCCGATGGGCTTCGCGCGCGGCATGGCGGCGCACAAGAAAATGGCCCGGAGCTCGCTCCGGGCCATCGCGGCCGCCACAGACGGGGTTGGAGGGGGTTACCTTACTTGAGCAACTCCGCCTGCGTTGCCGCATCAACACGTCCGGTGACGGGAATCTCGCGGTCGTCCGGCATGCCCGAACCGAAACCGAGTTTGTTGGCTTTAATTGGAGCGTCCTTCAGGCCGATGGTTCCTTCGGAGTAGCCCGCCGGTAGGGATGCGCAGGTGAGGGCGCGCTTGCCGCGGACGACGAGTCGGCCTCTCTCAACGCGGGGTTAACTCACCTCCTCAGATAGGCGGAATGCCTTGTGCGGCGCGATGTTGCGCTTGCCTGAGGGCTTGCCGAAGCCCTTCGCCTTCGGGTGCCGCACCGCCCCAGCCGTCGAAGTGCACGAGCTCGTCGAGCGGGAGGCGCGGACGCCATCCGGCGGTCTGCAGTTCGGGCTGGTCGAGGAAATGGCTGACGTGTCCGACGCACAGGTAGGCGACCGGAATGATGCGTTGGGGCAGGCCGAGGATCTCGCGGATGCGTGCCTGGCGGTAGATGCTGACCCAGCCGACGCCGAGGCCCTCGGCGCGCGCCGCGAGCCACAGGTTCTGCACCGCGCAGACCGTGCTGTAGAGGTCCATCGCCTTGATGTGCGTGCGTCCGATGACGACCGGGCCGGCGCGGTCGCGGTCGCAGGTGATGCAGAGATTCACGGGCGCTTCGAGGATGCCTTGCAGGCGCAGGCCGGAGTACACCTCGCGCTGCTTGCCTTCGAACATCTGCGCCGCTTCGGCATTGGCCTCGGCGAAGGCGGCATGCACCTGCTGCTTGACGGCCATGTCGCGGATCACGACGAAGCTCCATGGCTGCATGAAGCCGACCGAGGGCGCGAAGTGGGCCGCGGTGAGGATGCGAGCGAGCATGTCGTCGGCAACCGGATTGGGCAGGAACTGGCCGCGGACGTCGCGCCGCGCGAGGATGTTGCGATAGACGGTCGCGCGCTCGGCGTCGTCGAAGTGGTGATGAGCCTGGTGGCCCGGGTGTGTGCCGTTCATGGATTCCCCTTCTGAAGCACGGTGGGCGACAGGCGGGCCTGCCTGCCGCAATGTGCCTCCGGGCCGGTCTTCTGACTCGGGTTCGTCCCGCGCCGCGCCTTCCCGCCCGGACGGGCAGTGGCATGTTGCGGCGGCGGTCCCCCTCACAGCGTTGGGCACGTTGCGGAATCGGCGCGATCTTTCGAAGGCGCCTCACCGCATTTCCGATTCTCCTGCCGATGGCAGGCACCCGGAGGCAATGTCTGGTCGAGCGCGGCAGTGTAGCAGCCGCGCGCGGACCGCGGAGCTTATTGCTCGGTGAGATGCGGCGCCGGATGCTCGCCCACGCGTACGATCTTCAGCGTGTTCGTGCCGCCCGAGGTGCCGATCGGCTCGCCGATGGTCAGCACGATCAGGTCGCCGCGCTCGACGACGCCCTGGTCGAGCAGGATCTGCTCGGCTTCCCACAGCAGCACGTCGCGGTCCTGATGCGTCTGCGACATCAGCAGCGGGAAGACCTCACGGTACAACGTCATCTGGTTGCGGGCCGAGGCTTCCGGGGTCAGCGCATAGATCGGCACGCCGCTGTTCAGACGGCTCATCCACAGCGCCGTCGAGCCGGTCTGGGTCAGCGAGGCGATGGCTTTCACCTTGAGGTGCCAGGCGGTCCAGATCGCGGCCATCGCGATCGACTGGTCGATGCGCGTGAAGACGCGGTCGAGGACGTCGCGATCCAGCGTGACGTCCGAAGACTTCTCCGCTTCGAGGCAGACCCGGCTCATCGCCTCGACGACCTCGACCGGGTACTTGCCGGAGGCGGTCTCCGCCGACAGCATCACCGCATCGCTGCCGTCGAGCACCGCGTTGGCGACGTCCGAGACTTCGGCGCGCGTCGGCACCGGACTCGTGATCATCGACTCCATCATCTGCGTCGCCGTGATCGTGAGCTTGTTGCGGTCGCGTGCGGCGCGGATCATCTTCTTTTGCAGCGCCGGCACCGCGGCGTCGCCGACTTCGACCGCGAGGTCACCGCGCGCGACCATGATGCCGTCCGAGGCGTCGAGGATCTCGTCGAGGTTGGCCACCGCCTCGGTGCGCTCGATCTTCGCGATCAGCAGCGCCTCGGAACCCGCGGCACGCAGCAGCTGGCGCGCCATGTACATGTCGGCCGCGCTCTTCGGGAAAGAGACCGCAACGAAATCGACGCCGATCTCGGCGGCCGTCTTGATGTCGTCCATGTCCTTCGCGGTCAGTGCCGGCGCGGTCAGGCCGCCGCCCTGGCGGTTGATGCCCTTGTTGTTGGACAGTTCGCCGCCCACGCGCACCGTCGTGTGGATCTCGTGGCCGATGACGCGATCGACGACGAGCTTGAGGCGCCCGTCGTCGAGCAGCAGCACATCGCCCGCCTTGACGTCCTTCGGCAGGTTCTTGTAGTCGAGGCCGACGCGGCCGATGTCGCCCAGCTCGCATCGGGCATCGAGAATGAAGGGGGCGTCCTTTTGCAGATGCACGCGGTCGCCGGCGAACTTGCCGACGCGGATCTTCGGCCCCTGCAGGTCGCCGAGGATGCCGACCGAGCGTCCGCACCGCGCCGCCGCTTCGCGAATCGCCGCTGCCCGCGCGATGTGGTCTTCCGCCTTGCCATGCGAAAAATTCATCCGCACGACGTCGATGCCGGCATGCACCATGCGTTCGAGGACTTGCGGATCAGTCGAGGCGGGACCGAGGGTGGCGACGATCTTGGTGTGGCGGGGCATGCTGTCTCCGTGTCGATATGCATCCGAGGACACGATTCTACCTCCACGACTCGGCGACGAGACCGACGGGGCGGCGTTTCGCCGCCGGTCGGATTCGTGCGAACCTGCCTACGCCAGCCTATCGACAGATGCTGTTGCTTCCTATAATTTTGCTTTCATCAATCCAGCCTCCGGACCTTCGAACGCCATGAAATCTGCTTTCCTCGCATCACTCTGTGTGCCAGTCCTGATGATGCAGCCCGTGCTCGCAGCCGATCCCGTGCCCGCCTACGGGCAGGGGCCCCTCGTACAGCGGGCCGACGAGAGCCGCAGTCAGCGGCTGCTCGACAAGGCGGTCGCGCGTTTCCGGGAGGTCGGCGACGCGGCGTTCGACGAATTCAACCGCGCGCCGCAGTTTGCGGATCGCGAGCTCTACGTGTATGCGCTCGCCACGGACGGCACCATGCTCGCCAGCGGCGGGTCCTCGGTGGCCCTGGTTGGACGCAATGTCGCGACGATGCAGGACTCCGCCGGCAAGCCCTTCTTCCGCGAAATGCTCGATGTCGCGGCGAAGAGCGATGCGGGCCGCGTCGAGTATCGCTGGCTCAATCGCCAGGACAGGCGCGAGGAGCAGAAGGTGACGCTGTTCCGCAAGGTGGGCGAGCGCATCATCGCGGTCGGCTACTACGTCCCGCGGGCGACCCCGGCGCAGGCGAAGGATCTGCTGGAGCGCGCCATTGCGAGAGTGAAGGAGAAAGGGGCGGAGTCGGCGCTGGCATCCTTCAATGCGCTCAATGGCGGTTTCATGCAGGACGACCTTTACGTGTTCGCGATCGACCTCGATTCGCAGCGTTTCCTCGCGCACGGCGCGATGCCCAAGCTGGTCGGCACGGACGGCCACGAGTTGCGCGATCCCAAGGGCAAGGCGATCGTTGCGGACATGGTGAATATCGTCAGCCGCAAAGGCGCGGGTGAGCTCGACTACGCTTGGCGCAACCCGGTCACCGACAAGCTGGAGACCAAGCACTCCTTCCTTCAGCGGGTCGACGGCATGCTGGTCGGCGTCGGCTACTACACGCGCTGAGGGGGTGCGTTGGCAGGTGCGACGCGATGGGTTGACCTCGGACAATATCGTCCCGGCGCTGATCCACGACAATGCGGGAGCCGCGTTTCGCGGCGTAAATATCTGAATACACGAGGAAGAGTCCCGATGATCGACGAGGTAACCCGCTCCCTGCTCGACAGCCTGCCGCGTGGCGCCAGCTACGACCTGTCGGTGGTGCACGATGCCGAAAGCAATCTGCACGCGCTGACGATCGTGATCGACGGGGAAAGCTTCCGCCCCGGCATCGGCTACGAGAGCAGCGACGATTTCGAATTCGATCGCGACCAGATTGCCGAATACCTGGTCACGCGCAAGCAAAAATGCGGCGGCTGCGGCGGGTGCCGCTGCGGCTGAACCAGCCCAAGCAAGCAAAACGGCCACCCGAGGGTGGCCGTTTTTCATTACGGGCCGGCTGTCCGGCCCCGTCGTGACGATGCGTCTCAGTCGTTGAAGCGGCCTTCGAGCGCTGCGATCGCGGGCAGGGTCTTGCCTTCGAGGAACTCCAGGAACGCGCCGCCGCCGGTCGAGATGTAGCCGACGTCCTGGGCGATGTGGAACTTCGCAATCGCCGCCAGGGTGTCGCCGCCGCCGGCGATGCAGAAGGCCTCAGAGTGGGCGATCGCGGAGGCCATCATCTTCGTGCCGCCGGCGAACTGGTTGTGCTCGAACACGCCGACCGGGCCGTTCCAGACGATCGTGCCGGCGTGGGCGATGATGTCGGCGAGCTTCGCCGAGGTCTTCGGGCCGACGTCGAGGATGCGGTCATGCGGGCCGACTTCGTCGACCGGGATGCGGTTGGCGCGCGCGAGCGCCGACACTTCATCGGCGACGACGACGTCGACCGGCAGCGGCACTTCGGCGCCGCGTGCCTTCATCATGTCCATGATCGCCTGCGCTTCCTTCACCAGTTCCGGCTCGGCGAGCGAGTCGCCGATGCGCTTGCCGGAGGCGAGCAGGAAGGTGTTGGCGATGCCGCCGCCGACGATCAGCTGGTCGACCTTGTCGGCGAGCGACTTCAGGATGGTCAGCTTGCTCGACACCTTGGCGCCGCCGACGATCGCGACGAGCGGGCGGGCCGGGGTCTCGGTGGCCTTGGTGAGCGCATCGATCTCGGCCCCCATCAGCATGCCGGCGCAGGCGACCGGTGCGAAGCGGGCGATGCCGTGAGTCGTCGCCTCGGCGCGGTGGGCGGTGCCGAATGCGTCATTGACGTAGACGTCGCACAGCGCGGCCATCTTCTTCGCGAGTTCTTCGTTGTCCTTCTTCTCGCCCTTGTTGCAGCGGCAGTTTTCGAGCAACACGATCTCGCCGGCCTTGACTTCGAAACCGCCCTCGACCCAGTCGCGGATCAGGCGCACCGGCTTGTGCAGCAGCTCGCCCATGCGCACGGCGATCGGTGCGAGCGTGTCTTCGGCGCGGCATTCACCTTCGGTCGGGCGACCGAGGTGCGAGGTCACCATCACGGCGGCGCCGTTGTCGAGGCAGTACTTGATCGACGGCAGCGAGGCACGGATGCGGGTGTCCTCGACGATGTTGCCGGCCTCGTCCTGCGGCACGTTGAGGTCGGCACGGATGAAGACGCGCTTGCCGGCGACGTCGAGCTCGGCGAGTTTCTTGACTTGCATGGATTCCTTCCCGATGTGAAAACGCCCCGCGGAGCAGGGCGTCGGATTGCGTGCTGAGCTGGCGGCTTACTTCGCGTTGTGGACTGCGCGGGCGGCGTCCAGCATGCGGCAGGAGTAGCCCCACTCGTTGTCGTACCAGGCGAGCACCTTGACGAGGTTGCCGTCCATCACGCGGGTCTGGGTCGCGTCGAAGATCGACGAGTGCGAGTCGTGGTTGAAGTCCATCGACACCAGCGGATCTTCATTAACGGCCAGCACGCCCTTCAGCGGGCCCTTGGCGGCTTCCTTCATCAGCGCGTTGATCTCTTCCTTCGAGGTTGCGCGGCTGGCGGTGAAGGTGAGGTCGACGAGCGACACGTTCATCACCGGCACGCGCAGCGCGAAGCCGTCGAACTTGCCCTTCAGCGCGGGCAGCACCAGGCCGACGGCCTTGGCGGCGCCGGTCTTGGTCGGGATGATGTTCTGTGCAGCGGCGCGGGCGCGGCGCAGGTCCTTGTGGCGCACGTCGACCAGCACCTGGTCGTTGGTGTAGGCGTGCACGGTGGTCATCAGGCCCTTCTCGATCCCGATGTTGTCCTGCAGCACCTTCGCGACCGGCGCGAGGCAGTTGGTCGTGCAGGAGGCGTTCGAGATGACGGTCATCGCCGAGGTCAGCACCTCGTGGTTCACGCCGTAGACGATGGTCGCATCGACGTCGTCGCCGCCCGGGGCGGAGATCAGCACCTTCTTCGCGCCCTGCTTCAGCAGCACTTCGGCCTTGGCCTTGGCGGTGTACGCGCCCGTGCACTCGAGCAGCACGTCGACGCCCAGGTCGCCCCAATTCACGCCCAGCGGATCCTTCGTCGAGAAGAAGGGGATGCGGTCGCCGTTGACGATCATCACGTTGTCGCCTTCGGTCTCGACCGGGAAGGCGAAACGACCGTGGGTCGTGTCGTACTTCGTCAGGTGGGCGTTGGTCGCCAGGTCGCCGGAGGCGTTGATCGCGACGATCTCGAACTGGTCGCGCAGACCGAGTTCATAGAGGGCGCGCAGGGTGCAGCGACCGATACGGCCGTAGCCGTTGATGGCGAGTTTGATGGTCATCGAGGGATCTCCCGGAGCGTTGAAACGAAAAACACCACAACTTGGGACTGCCTGCGCCGGGGATGCCGGCGCGGGGCGCGCCGGGAGCCTCGGGCGCCGACGCGTCAGTTCACGATTTCTTTCACGGCCGCCGTGACAGCGTCCGCGGTAATGCCGAAGAACTTGAAGAGCTCGCCGGCGGGGGCCGATTCGCCGAAGCGATCGAGGCCGATCACGGCGCCTTCGAGGCCGACGTACTTGCGCCAGCCGTCGGTGACGCCCGCTTCGACCGCGACGCGCGGTACGCCAACGGGAAGGACTGCAGCCTGATAGGCGCGGTCCTGGCGGTCGAACACGTTGGTCGAAGGCATCGACACGACGCGCACGGCGATGCCGGCCTCGCTCAGCGCCTTTTGCGCGGCCATCGCGAGGGCGACTTCGGAGCCGGTCGCGATGATCACGGCCTGGAGCTTGCCGTCGACAGCTTCGGACAGCACGTAGCCGCCGCGGCGGATCGCCGCGATCTGCTCGGCGTTGCGAGCCTGGAAGGGCAGGTTCTGGCGCGAGAAGAGGAGCGAGCTCGGGCCGTTCTTGCGTTCGATCGCGTGCGCCCAGGCGACCGCGGATTCGGTCGTGTCGCAGGGACGCCAGACGTCCATATTCGGGATCAGGCGCAGCGTCGCGGTCTGCTCGACGGGCTGATGCGTCGGGCCGTCTTCGCCGAGGCCGATCGAGTCGTGCGTGAACACGAAGATCTGGCGGATCTTCATCAGTGCCGCCATGCGCAGCGCGTTGCGCGCGTACTCGCTGAACATCAGGAAGGTGGCGGTGTAGGGGATCAGGCCGCCGTGCAAGCTGATGCCGTTGGCGATCGCGGCCATGCCGAATTCGCGCACGCCGTAGTAGATGTAGTTGCCGCCGGATTCCTTCGAGACGCCCTTCGCGCCGGACCACAGGGTCAGGTTCGAGCCGGCGAGGTCGGCCGAGCCGCCGACGAGTTCGGGCAGCTTCGGGGCGAAGGCTTCGATGCTGTTCTGGCTCGCCTTGCGGGTGGCGATGGTTTCGGCCTTGTCGACGACCTTCGCGATCACGGCATCGACGTGCGCAGACCAGTCGGCCGGCAGCTCACCCGCCATGCGGCGGCCGAATTCGGCGGCGAGTTCGGGGTAGGCCTTGGCGTAGGCGGCGAAGCGATCGTTCCAGCCGGCTTCGAGCGCGGCGCCCTTGTCGCGGGCGTTCCACTCGGCGTAGACGTCGGCCGGGATTTCGAACGGGGCCTGCGTCCAGCCGATGTGCTCGCGCGTCGCAGCGATCTCGGCGGCGCCGAGCGGCGCGCCGTGGACGTCGTGGCTGCCCTGCTTGTTCGGGGCGCCCGCACCGATCACGGTCTTGCAGCAGATCAGCGTCGGTTGCGTCGCATTGGCCTGGGCGGCGCGGATCGCGGCGTCGATCTCGGCCGGATCGTGGCCCTGCACGTTCGCGATCACCTGCCAGCCGTAGGCTTCGAAGCGCTTCGGCGTGTCGTCGGTGAACCAGCCGTCGACGTGGCCGTCGATCGAGATGTTGTTGTCGTCGTAGAAGGCGATCAGCTTGCCGAGACCCAGGGTGCCGGCGAGCGAGCAGACTTCGTGCGAGATGCCTTCCATCAGGCAGCCGTCGCCGAGGAAGACGTAGGTGTAGTGGTCGACGATCGCGTGGCCGGGACGGTTGAAGTCGGCGGCAAGCATCTTTTCAGCCAGCGCCATGCCGACCGCGTTGCTGATGCCTTGGCCGAGCGGGCCGGTGGTCGTTTCGACGCCCGGGGTGTAGCCGTATTCGGGGTGGCCCGGCGTCTTGCTGTGCAGCTGGCGGAAGCGCTTGAGCTCTTCGATCGGCAGGTCGTAGCCGGTCAGATGCAGCAGCGCGTAGATCAGCATCGAGCCGTGGCCGTTCGACATCACGAAACGGTCGCGGTCGGCCCACTTCGGGTTCGCCGGGTTGTGGCGCAGGTATCGGCGCCACAGCACTTCGGCGATTTCCGCCATGCCCAGCGGCGCGCCCGGGTGGCCCGAATTGGCCTGCTGGACGGCGTCCATGGCGAGGGCACGGATGGCGCCGGTGACGGGATTGAAGACCGGAGGCCGGACGTTGCGCGGCGTCTCTTGGCTGGCAGGCTGCATGGATTTCTCGGGGCGGGGGGCTGGAAAAGGGCGGAATTATCGCCGAAAAGGCCCCCGCTTGGGTAGGGTTTGCTGCGCCGCAAGGCGCGGTAAGTCTCTGCCCGGGCAGGCCAATTGCCCCTGCTCAGGCGCTCAGACCCACTGGCGGCGCCGCTCCATCAGCTTCCAGATCAGTGGCGTCAGGATCAGCTGCATCGCGAGATCCAGCTTGCCGCCGGGGATCACGATGGTGTTCGCACGCGACATGAAAGCGTCGTGGATCATGCGCAGCAGGTAGGGGAAATCGACGCCGCGCGGGTCCTTGAAGCGGATTACGACCATCGATTCGTCGAGCGTCGGCACTTCGCGCGCGATGAAGGGATTCGAGGTGTCGACGACCGGCACGCGCTGGAAGTTGATGTGGGTGTGCGAGAACTGCGGGACGATGTAATGCACGTAGTCGTGCATGCGGCGCAGGATCGTGTCCTGCACGGCGTCCTTCGAATAGCCGCGCTCGCGCGTGTCGCGATGCAGCTTCTGGATCCATTCGAGGTTGATCGTCGGCGCGACCCCGATCAGCAGGTCCACGTGCCGGGCGACGTCGACCTTCTCGGTGACGACCGCCCCGTGCAGGCCTTCGTAGAACAGGCAGTCGGTGCCGACCGGAAGATCTTCCCAGTCGCTGAAGGTGCCGATCGGCAGACGGCGGCGTGCGGCGATTTCGGCATCGTGGATGTAATTGCGGTAGCGACCGGTCGCCGACTCGCCGTAGGCGCGGAACAGCGCCTCAAGTTCCTCGAAGAGATTGCCTTCGGGTCCGAAATGGCTGATGCCGCGTTGCCCCGCGCGTTCCGCGTCCTCGATCAGGCACTTCATCTCGTCGCGCGTGTAACGATGGAAGCTGTCGCCTTCGACGATGGCGGCGTTGACGTCCTCGCGATGGAAGATCGCCTCGAAGGTGTGCTTGACCGTAGTGGTGCCGGCGCCTGAGGAGCCGGTCACGGCGATGATGGGGTGCTTGGTCGACATCGTCTCACGCGGCGCACGGATCGTCCGGCGCTGTCAGGTGCTGTGGCTTTGGGTGTACACGCGATGGGCAGCCAGGACCAGCACGTGGACTTCTTCGAAGCTCAATTCCGGGTAGTTCTCACGCACCACGCGGTAGGCCAGATGATCCAGTGTTACGTTTCCCCACCGGTTTTCCGGCGCGAAGAAGGGCGCCAGCTTTTCGCAGGCCTCGGCAAAGATTTCACGCACGCGGTGATGTTGGCGGCGGTCGGGCGTGTCGGCAGGGGGAGAAGCCTGGGTCATGAGCTGCGTCGAAGAGTCGTCAGGCGAAAATAATAGCCTGAATCCTGCCGGTAAATCCGTCCTGCGCGCGTGGCTATCGACTGTTCGGAAGGCTTACGAGTGTGCGGCGATCCAGTTGCGCCAGTCGGTGAACAGGCCGGGACTGGCCGCCGCGATGACGCCGCGCTTGATCGACGGGCCGGCCATCAGCGTGCCGCCGTCAAGGGCCGCGGCGACGCCGCCGGCTTCTGCGAGGATCAGCCGTCCCGCCGCGTAGTCCCACAGCATCTGGCCGCCATGCACATAGACGTCGAGCCGGCCCGCGGCGACAAAGCACCATTCGAGCGCGCTGGAGCCGAAATTGCGCTGGGAGTAATAGGGCGGACGTACCGCAAGCTCGTCGCCGAGGTGGTGGCTGATGCGCTTGAAATCGATCCCCGCGACGGCGTCGCGCAGGCTGGTCGCAGCCGACCGCAGCGGCAGCTCGACGCCGTTGAGGAAGGCGCCGGCGCCCTTCGCCGCGTAGAAAGACTCGTCGGTGACGGGGTTGTAGACCACCCCGAAGCGCGGCTCGTGGTCGACAAGATAGGCGATCGAGACGGCAAAGAAGGGAATCCCGTTCGCGAAATTGGTCGTGCCGTCGATGGGGTCGATACACCACAACCCGCGGCGCCCGGCGCTCCAGATGTGAGCCTGCTCGGCGCCGCTCATCTCTTCGCCGAGGACGGGGCCGGGCGCGAGAAGTGGCAGCGCTTCGGCGAACCGGCGCTGGGATTCCAGATCGGCTTCGGTAAAGAGGGATCCGTCGGCTTTGCGGTTGCGTGCGCTCTTCAAGTAGCGCGGCAGGATCACGTCGCGGGCAATCTCGCGCGCGACCGACTCCAGCGCGCGGGCGTGGGAGAGGCGGTGTGCTGCTGTGGGCATCGTTAGTCCCGTAGTCCCGCGTGGGGCGGTAGGCTGGCTACCCGGGGGTGTCGGTTCGGGAGGTGCTGCGGAAGAATTGTGAAGATCATTGCGATTCTCCCGGAACACAAGCATTGCCGCGATAATACCACGATGATCCCTCGCTTCTTTTTCCCCCTCCCATTGCCCGCAGGCGGCGAAGTCCGGTTGCCCGATGAACTGGCGCACCATGCCGTGCGCGTGCTGCGCCTGCGTGACGGCGAAATGGTCACGCTCTTCGACGGCGACGGCGGCGAAACGGCCGCCCAGTTGCACGTCCGGGGCAAGGAGTGTTTCGCGACGCTGCACGGGTGCAACGCGGTCGAGCGCGAGTCTCCGCTGCAACTGGTGCTCGTCCAGGCGCTCGCCAGCGGCGACAAGATGGACTGGATCGTGCAGAAGGCGGTCGAGATCGGCGCCGTCGCGATTCATCCTGTGCAGGCCGAGCGCTCGGTGCTGCGGCTTGTGGACGAACGCGCCGCCAAGCGCGTCGCACACTGGCAGCAGATCGCGATTGCGGCTTGCGAGCAGAGCGGCCGCAATCGCGTGCCGGAGATCGCGCCGATCCGCGGCTTGCGCGAGTATCTTGCGGACGCGCACACTGCACGGCGGCTGATGTTCGACCCGGCGGCGGGCGGAGGACTCGCGTCGCTGCCGAAGCCGGACGGCGCCGTGCATTTGCTCGTCGGGCCCGAAGGGGGATGGTCGGACGCCGAATTGGCGGCCTGTCGCAGCGCGGGTTGCACCGGCATCGCGATCGGGCCGCGCGTGCTGCGCACCGAGACGGCCGGGCTGGCGGCGATGGCCGCGATGCAGGCGTTGTGGGGCGACTACTAGGAGAGGCGCGATGTTCGAATCCGCTGAACTGGGGCACAAGACCGACAAGGCCGAGTATGACGCCGCTGTTCCGGTGCTGCGTGCGCAGCTCCTCGATGCGCAGTTCGAGCTCCTCGATACGAAAGCCTTCGCGGTGATCGTGTTGATCAACGGCGTAGACGGAGCGGGCAAGGGCGAGACGGTCAATCTCCTGAACGCCTGGATGGACCCGCGCCACGTCCAGACCTCGGCATTCGACTCGCCGACGTCCGAAGAGGCCGAGCGGCCGTTCATGTGGCGTTTCTGGCGTGCGCTGCCGCCCCGCGGCAAGATCGGCATCATGTTCGGCAACTGGTATACGGATCCGATCAACGAGCGCGTCGAAAAGCGCTCGAAGAAGTCCGACCTCGACCAGCGCCTCGACGAGATCAACCGCTTCGAAGCGATGCTCGCGCGCGAAGGCGTGCTGCTCGTGAAGTTCTGGTTCCACCTGTCGAAGGACGGGCAGCGCAAACGCCTGAAGGCGCTGGAAAAGGACCCTCGGACGCGTTGGCGGATCACCGAACAGGAGTGGCACTACGCCGACCTGTACGACCGGTATCGCGAAATCGCCGAGCACACGCTGCGGCGAACGAGCACGGGCGAGGCGCCGTGGATGATCGTTGACGGATCGGATCCGTGTTTCCGCAGTCTGGCCGTCGGCCGCACGCTGCATGACGCCCTGCGCAAGCGCCTCGAGGTGGCGACCCGCAAATGGGCGGCAAGGCAATCCGCGCCCCCGCTTCCATCCATGCCGGACGAGCGCAACCTGCTCAACAGCCTGCAATTGCAGCAGCCGATGGAAAAGAAGGAATACGGCGAGCTGCTCGAGCACTATCAGGGACGCCTCGCGCTGCTCACGCGCGACGACCCCTTCCGGAAGCGATCGCTGATCCTCGTGTTCGAGGGGGCGGACGCTGCAGGAAAGGGGGGCACGATACGTCGTGTTACAGCAGCGATCGACGCGCGCCGCTACAACATCATCCCCGTTTCGGCTCCGAGCGAGGAGGAGCGCGCTCAGCCGTACCTGTGGCGCTTCTGGCGACACCTGCCGCGCCAGGGACGGGTCGCAATCTTCGATCGATCCTGGTACGGGCGCGTGCTGGTCGAGCGCGTGGAGGGCTATTGCAGCGAGGCGGACTGGATGCGTGCCTATGCGGAAATCAACGACTTCGAGGATCAGCTCGGGGTCGCGGGTGCCGTGGTCGTCAAGTTCTGGCTGCACATCGGGCAGGACGAGCAGCTTGTGCGCTTCAAGGCGCGCGAGGCGGAGGCTCACAAGCGTTTCAAGCTGACGCCGGAAGATTGGCGCAACCGCGAAAAGTGGGACGATTACGGGCGCGCCGTCTGCGACATGGTCGACCGAACTAGCACGGAGAATTCGCCCTGGACACTGGTCGAGGCCGAAAACAAGCTCTTTGCCCGCATCAAGGTGTTGCGCACGATCTGTGCCCGCCTCGAAGGAGCCCTGGGTTAGTGACGAACGAGCGGTGCGTGTGTCCCGTCGTCGGTGCCGCAGCATCGTCGGCCGGGATTTGCTCACCGCGTTTTGCGGACTATTCCGCTAGAATCAATTCAGTGCAGGTAAGCGCCAGTCATGCCGCGAAGCGGCGGGCGCGTCCTGGAGCCGGAGCAGTGACCCGTTGAACAGCATTACGAATCCTTCCGTCGCAGCCGCCGAAGTCGCTGCTTCCACCGAACAATTCGTCGCCTGGGTGCGCGGCGCTGCGCCGTACATCCATGCCTTTCGCGGCCGAACCTTCGTGCTCGCCTTCGGCGGTGAAGTGGCGGCGGGCGATCGCGCGCAAAGCCTGGCCTATGACTGCAACCTGCTGGCGGCGCTCGGCATCCGGCTGGTGCTCGTGCACGGGGCGCGTCCGCAGATCGACGCCGAACTCGCGCGTCGCGGCCTGGAGCCGCGCTACCACAACGGCTTGCGGGTCACGGACGCCGCCGCGCTCGAATGCGTGAAGGCGGCGATGGCCGTCACCCGCCTCGAACTTGAGGCCTTGCTGTCCCAAGGCCTGCCGAACACGCCGATGGCGGGCAGCTACATGCGCGTGACGGGCGGCAACTTCATCACCGCGCGCCCCGTGGGCGTCGTCGATGGTATCGATTATCAATACACGGGTGCGGTGCGCAAGATCATCGCCGAGGAAATCAACGCCGACCTCGACCAGCAGAACGTCGTGCTGATCTCGTCGATGGGCGTGTCGCCCGCGGGCGAGATCTTCAATCTGCCCCTGGAGGAAGTCGCCGAGGCCGTGGCCGTTGCGGTTCAGGCGGAAAAGCTCATCTACCTGTGCGATGCGCCCGGGCTCCTCGACGCCGATGGCCATCTGATCGATTCGGTGACGGCCGACGAGGCCGAGCGCATGTTCACGGCCGGCGAGGGGCTGACCGAAGACCTGCACCTATACTTGCCGTACGCGATTCGTGCCGTGCGCAGGGGGGTGGCACGGGCGCACCTGATCGACCACGACAAGGACGGCGGCCTGCTGCTCGAATTCTTCACGCACGCCGGCGTCGGCACCGTGGTGTCGCGCGACGCCCTGTTCCGCCTGCGCGAAGCCACCGTCGAAGACGTCGGCGCGCTGGTCGCGCTGATCTCGCCGATGGAGGCCGATGGGACGCTGGTGCGGCGCGGTCGCGAACTGCTCGAACAGGAAATCGATCGCTTCTCGGTCGTCGAGCATGACGGGGTATTGGTCGGCTGTGCCGCCCTGTACCCGTTTTCCGACGAACGGGCCGCCGAACTCGCATGCCTGGCCGTGACGCCCGAGTATCGGCGCGCGGGCCTGGGCGACCAGTTGCTGCGACGCATCGAGCAGCGTGCCCGCGCGCAGCAGTTCCAGCGCCTCTTCGTGCTGACGACGCGCACGGCGCACTGGTTCCGCGAGCGCGGCTTCTCCGAGATCGGGCCCGAAGCCCTGCCACGGCAGAAGCGCGAGCTATACAACTACCAGCGTCGCTCAAAGGTCTTCGTCAAACCGCTATGACCGACGCCTGCGCATCTTCCTGCCGATCGGTTGCGGCATTCCGTCGCGGAGGTGCGGCATGGTGACGGCGCCGCCCAGCCCTCGTACCGTTGCCGCCGCCGCCGGCGCACTCGCCGCGTTGGCGGGCGCAATCGTCGCCGCCGCGGGAGCTCAGTTGGAGGGTGTGGCTGCTGCCGTTGCGGCAGGCCTTGCCATCGCCGGTGTCGCCGGGGCGGTCGCCTGGATCGTGCGACGTCACGCCGAGGCCTGCAGCCGCCACCACGCCGATGCCGTCGCCGACCTCGCCGGCCGTCTCGAATCCTTGGGGGCCCGTGCGCGCCTGGTCACCCCGCCCGAGCGGCCGCCGCGCGACCCGCTGGCGCTGATGGACGCAGCCGAAGTCGGCGTGACCCAACTGCGGGAGCTCGCCCAGGGCGTGCATGGCCTGGAGGCGATCTTCGGCCTGGACGGGCATCTGATGTGGATCAGCCCGTCGATCGAACGCCTGACGGGCTGGTCGCCGGAAGCCTGTCTCGCCGCGCCCGACGCGATCACCTTGCTCGTGCACGAATCGGACCGCGGCTATTGCCAGCGGATGGCCAAGCGCGTGGCCGAAGGCAGCGAAGGCGAGGATTTCGAGATGCGCCTGCTGCGCGAAGACGGGCGCATCTGCTGGGTGGCCTGCCACTGGCGCCCGCTGCGGGCCATGTCGTCCGCACCTGCCGGACTGCGGATGTCCGCCGAAGACATCCAAGCGCGCAAGGAGACCGAGTACAAGCTGCTCGAGACCGTCACCGAGTTGCGCCGGGCGCAGGCTCTGCGCGAGCGCTATCTCGCGCGTAGCAACGACGAGCGGCAGCGCCTGTCCGCGCTGCTCAACGTCATCCGGCTGGGCATCCTGTTCATGGATCGCGACCACCGCGTGCTGTACTACAACCGCGCGATGCTCGACATCTGGGGCTTCCCGCCGGACGAAAACCTGATCGGCGTTCGCGACGTCGTGCTGCAAAGCCGGATCGCCGAGCTGATCGAGCAGCCCGAGGCCTACATCGAGCACATCGAGGCGGTCTTGCGCACCTACGTCGTCAGCGAACCCTATGAAGTGCGTTTCCGGAACGGCCACATCGTGACGGACATCTCGGCCGTCGTCGAGGCGGTGCAGGGGCGACGCGGGATCGGCCGCGTGTGGATCTACGAGGACGTCACCCAGCAGCGCGGCATCGAGCGGCGCCTGGTCGAACTCGCCGAGCACGATCCGCTCACCGGCCTGTTCAATCGCCGGCGCTTCCATGAAGAACTCGACCGCCTACTGGCCGAGGCCTCGCGGCGTGACATGCGACTCGGCCTGCTCGCGATCGACCTCGACGGCTTCAAGCCGATCAATGACGAATTCGGCCACCAGGCGGGCGACGCCGTCCTCGTCGCGTTGGCGAGCGCCGTTGGCGACGTTGTGCGGCGCAACGAGTTGTTCTGCCGGCTCGGCGGGGACGAATTCGCGCTGCTCGTGCCCGATACCGACACCTCCGAGCTATGCGAGCTCGCGCGGCGCGTGCTCGAGGTCATCACCGGGCTGCGTTTCGAGTTTGCCGGCCGCGCCGTCGGCCTGTCGGCCAGTATCGGCATCGCGGTATATCCCCAGCATGCCCTCGACGGCGAAGGGCTGATCGCGGTCGCAGACCAGGCCATGTACTCGTCGAAGAACGCCGGACGCGGACGCTGGACCCTGGCCGAACGCCGTGCCGACGAATCCGCGCCTGCGAATCCGATAGAATGACGATTCCGGATACTGATCAACCAACCTGGCAAGAGGATTGAAAGATGACCCGTATGGTCAATTGCGTGAAGCTCGGACGGGAAGCGGAAGGGCTCGATCGCCCGCCGGTCCCGGGCGCGCTGGGACAGCGCATCTTCGATAGCGTTTCGAAGGAAGCCTGGCAGCAGTGGGTCAAGTATCAGACCATGCTGATCAACGAGAACCGTCTCAACCTGATGGATGCGCGGGCGCGTAAGTATCTGTCGGAACAGATGGAAAAGCATTTCTTCGGCGGCGGCGCCGACCAAGTCGGCGGCTACGTGCCTCCGAGTGCCTGATTTTCCGGTTCCAGGCACAAAAAAGGCGGGAGGTCGGGCGCAACGCCCGACCTCCCGTCGTTCTTCCGGATGCGGCCGCGAAGGCCGCGCCGCTCACTCGGCGCCGCTTGCGCGCTCCAGCGCCTCGACGCCTTCGTGGCGCACGTCCTTGCCCTTGACCATATAGACGACGTATTCGGACACGTTCTTGGCGTGGTCGCCGATCCGTTCGATCGACTTCGCGATGAACAGCACGTCGAGCGAACGCGTGATCAGGCGCGGATCTTCCATCATGTAGGTGATCAGCTGGCGCATGATCCCCTTGAAGAGCGCATCGACCTCCTTGTCCTTGCGCACGATGTCCGGCGACGACGACGGGTCCATGCGCGCGAAGGCGTCCAGCGAGCGCTGCAGCATGTCCACGACCATTTCTGCGACGTGGTGCAGCTCGATCTTTGGCACGAAGCTGCTGTCGGATTCGAGAATACGTCGGGCCGCCTTCGCAATCTTCTTCGCTTCGTCGCCGACGCGCTCGAGGTCGGTGATCATCTGGATCATCGTCATGACCATCCGCAGATCGCCGGCGGTCGGGCCGTGACGGGCGATCAGCTGAATGCAGGCCTCGTCGAGCGCGACCTCTTCGTCATTGACGCGGCGGTCCTGCTCGATGACGATTTCGAGTTCGGCCGGATTCCCATCGCCCAGGCCAGCGATGGCTCGTGACAGCTGCTGTGCGACCAGCCCGCCCATTTCGAGCAGACGCTTGCGGATCGCGTCGAGCTCCTTGTCGTATTGCGTGTAGGTGTGACGGCTCATCTTCATCCTTCAATTTCTCGGTCAGAACCGAGCCTAGCAGCTCAATGTGACGTAAGTATTGCAGTTCCGAGTCAGCCCTTGGTCGCCACCCGGCGCTCGACGCCCTGCGGAGTCGCCAGCAGCAGCAGATCCGCGCCGCGACGCGCGAACAGCCCGTTCGTGACCACGCCGGTAATGTGGTCGATTTCGGTCTCGAGGGCCTTCGGTTCGGGGATGCGCAGGCCATGGACATCGAGGATGACGTTGCCGTTGTCGGTCGTGAAGCCTTCGCGCAACACCGGCTTGCCGCCGAGATGCCGCAGCTCCCGCTCGACATAGGCGCGCGCCATCGGGATCACCTCGACCGGCAGCGGAAAGGCACCGAGGCAGCCGACGAGCTTGGAGGCATCGCAGATGCAGATGAAGCGATCGGCCACGGCTGCGACGATCTTCTCGCGCGTCAATGCGCCGCCGCCGCCCTTGATCATCGCGAAGCCGTCGTCGATCTCGTCGGCGCCATCGACATAAACCGACAGGTCGGTCACGTCGTTCAGGTCGATCACGGGGATGCCGTACGAGGCGAGCCGCCGCGAACTCGCCTCCGAACTCGACACTGCGCCGGCGATGCGGTCCTTGATCCCGGCGAGTCCGTCGATGAAGTGGTTGACCGTCGAGCCGGTGCCGACGCCGACGATCGTGCCGTCCTCGATGTAGTCCAGCGCCGCGAGGGCAGCAGCCTTTTTAAGTTCGTCCTGGGTCATGTCTATCGATCCTGTTGCGCGGGCTAGATGAGCCCGTCGAAAAGTTGAATCTGCACGGTGTCGCCCGGGGCGACGTCGCCGCCCGCTTCGGACAGCACGATGAAGCAGTTCGCCTCCGACATCGAGCGCAGGATGCCGGAGCCCTGCGCGCCTGCCAGTTCGACGATCTGCTTTCCGCCGCGACGGACGAGCCGCCCGCGCAGGTACTCGCGTCGTCCCGGTTGCTTGCGGATGACGCTGTCGCAGACCACCTCGAAGAGCGGGCTGTCGGGAAGCGGTGCGACGCCTGAGAGCGCGAGGAGCGCGTCCTGCACGAACTGGTAGAAGGTCACGAGGACCGCGACCGGATTGCCGGGCAGGCCGAACAGCCAGGCATCGCCGACACGGCCGAAAGCCATCGGGCGGCCCGGCTTGATGTCGATCTTCCAGAACGCGACCTGGCCGAGTCGGTTTACGAGTTCGCGGATGAAGTCGGCCTCGCCGACCGAGACGCCGCCGCTCGTGAGGATCACATCGGCACTGGCGGATGCTTCGCGGAAAGCCGTTTCGAGCGCCGCGGGATCGTCACGCACCACGCCCATGTCGAGAAGCTCGCAGCCGAGGCGGCTCAGCGCGCCGAAGAGCGTGTACCGGTTGCTGTCATAGACCTCGCCGGGCGCCAACGGCTTTCCAATCGAGGCGAGTTCGTCGCCGGTCGAAAAGAAGGCGACACGCAGGCGGCGATGGACGGTCACTTCGGCGACGCCGAGCGACGCGAGCAGGCCCAGTTCCGCCGGACCGCAACGCTTGCCCGCGGGCAGGGCGACACCGCCGAGCGCGAGATCCTCGCCCGCGCGGCGCAGGTTTTGTCCTGCCCGCTGTCCGGCAGGAACAATGACCTGTCCGCCTTCGGTGCGCGCGACCTCCTGTACCACGATGGTGTCGGCGCCCTGCGGGATCGGTGCCCCCGTCATGATGCGCACGGCCTGGCCCGCGCCGACGATGCCGGAGAAGGGTTTGCCGGCGAAGGCCGTGCCCACGACCGTCAGTGCCGTCTCGGCACCGCTTGTCAGGTCTGCAAAACGGACGGCAAATCCGTCCATGGCCGAGTTGTCGTGGGCGGGGACGTTGCAGGGTGCGATCACCGCTTCGGCGAGCACGCGCCCGAGGGCGCTGCGTACCGCGACCCGCTCGCGGCCGGGGACCGCAGCCAGTCGATCGAGGATCGCGCTCCGCGCTTCGTCGGCGCTGAGACTCGGCGTGCGCGCAGACGCGCCGGTTTTCTGTTCCATGACTCTCCTTTCCCGCTACGGAAGGCGGCACCCCGGGGTGCGTGCCGCGCCATTGAGACCTTGCATTATCGGCCCAAGCGGACAGGATCCGAAATGAAAAAGGGGTGGTCAAGACCACCCCTCTTGTCGGCGCAGGATGCGCGACGGATTCGGCTTAGTGCAGGCCGGCAGCGTAGTCCGCAACCGCCTTCATTTCGGGGTCGGTCAGTTTCAGGGCGATGGTCTGCATCATCAGCGCCGGGTCGTTCTTGCGGCCGCCGTCGCGGAAGGCCTTCAGCTGGGCTTCGGTGTAGTCGGCATACTGGCCGCCGATACGCGGGAACAGTGCCGGAACGCCGGCGCCGGTCGGGCCGTGACAGCCCGCACAGGCGGGAACGTTCTTCGCCGGGATGCCGGCGCGCCAGATGTTCTGGCCGAGTTTTGCGAGCTCGGGGCTCTTCGAGGCATCGGGCTTCTGGGTCTGGGAAGCGAAGTACAGGCCCAGCGCCTTCATGTCGTTCTCGTCCAGGGCTGCGACCATGCCACCCATGATCGGGTTCGCGCGCTCGGCGGGCTTGTCGCCGGAGGCCTTGAAGTTGCGCAGCTGCTTGGCGACGTAGTCGGCATGCTGGCCGGCCAGCTTCGGGAAAGTCGGCGCCGGGCTGTTGCCGTCGGCACCATGACAGCCTGCGCAGATCGTCTCTGCAGTCTGTTTTGCCTTGGCGAGATCGGGTGCCGCCTGGTCCTGGGCGTGAAGGCCGCCAGCAACCAGCAACAGCGAGAGCAACAGGGAACGCTTGATCATGGTGTCCTCAGAAAGCCGTGAGTGGTTATCGCAAAATCGCGGTATTCTATACTATGTGTTCGGTTTTGCGCGATGCAATGCAGGCCGAAACCCTAACCATTCAGCGTTTCCGCCCCCCTTCCCGATGCCCCTCTTCCGCAACGCACGATTCGAAATTTCCATTGCAAAATCCGGCGATCTGCCTGTTCCGGTGGGCGCCGAGATCGCGTTCGCGGGGCGATCGAACGCCGGCAAGTCGAGTGCCATCAATACGCTTGCCGAACATACGCGTTTGGCATATGTTTCGAAGACGCCGGGCCGTACCCAGCTGATCAACTTCTTTCGCCTCGATTGCGGTGCTGCGCTGGTCGACCTGCCGGGCTACGGTTATGCGAAGGTGCCCGAGGCGATCCGCAAACAGTGGGTGTCGCTGCTGGAAACCTATCTGCGGCAACGCGAAAATCTGATCGGTCTCGTGCTGATCATGGATTCGCGGCATCCGTTGACGCCGCTCGACCGGCAGATGCTCGACTGGTATCTGTCGGGCGGCCGGCCAGTTCACTGCCTGCTGACGAAGTCGGACAAGCTGTCGCGCAACGAAGCGGCAGCCTCGCTGGCGAAGGTGCGGCGCGAGTTGGCGCCGCTGGGAGCACAGGTCAGCGTCCAGCTTTTTTCGAGCCTGAAGAAGATCGGCATGGAGGAGGTGGAACACAAGGTCGCCGCGTGGCTCGGTCTGCCGACCGACGACTTGCCGGCGATCCCGACCGCGGCCGAGTTGCGTGCGGCGGGCAAATAAAAAACCCCGGGCCAAAGGGGAGAAAGCCCGGGGTCAAACGCCTTAACGGGATTAAGGCACCCGCTCAGGGAGGTGAAGCGGGAGATGGCTCGTCACCATCTGTGTCATGAGAGTCAGCTGCCTCCGTGGAAGTTCCCGGCTGAACTGGTTACGGATTGTTTCTTTGTCATTCAACCGATATTGGATCTGTATTGAACATGCGCCCAACCGGAATTTTTCCCGCCACCCGCATGCGGCGAATGCGCCGCGACGAGTTTTCCCGTCGGCTGATGCGCGAGTCGCGCCTGTCGACGGACGACCTGATCTATCCGGTGTTCGTTCTCGAGGGCAACAACATCACCCAGGCGGTGCCGTCGATGCCGGGCGTGAGCCGTGTGTCGCTCGACAATCTACTGCGCGTCGCCGAAGAGGCCGTGTCGCTGGGCGTGCCCGCGCTGGCGCTGTTCCCGGTCATTGAGGCGTCGGGCAAGACGCCGGGTGCCGAGGAAGCGTGGAATCCGGACGGCCTCGTGCCGCGTGTCGTACAGGCGCTGAAGGCCCGCTTCCCCGAGTTGGGCGTCATCACCGACGTCGCACTGGATCCTTACACGAGCCATGGGCAGGACGGCCTGATCGATCCCGAGGACCCGCGCGGCTACGTCCTTAATGACGAAACGCTGGAGGCGCTGGCGAAGCAGGCGCTGTGTCACGCGCAGGCGGGCGCCGATGTCGTCGCCCCGTCGGACATGATGGATGGCCGCGTCGCGCGCATCCGTGCCGAACTCGACGGCGACGGGCGCATCTACACGCGCATCCTCGCCTACGCGGCGAAATATGCATCGAGCTTCTACGGTCCATTCCGCGATGCGGTCGGCTCCGCGGGCAATCTGGGCAAGGGCAACAAGTACACCTACCAGATGGACCCGGCCAACAGCGACGAGGCGATCCGCGAAGTGGCGCTGGACATCGCCGAGGGCGCGGACATGTTCATGGTCAAGCCCGGCATGCCTTACCTGGATATCGTGCGGCGCGTGAAGGCCGAGCTGCAGGTGCCGACCTACGTCTATCAGGTCAGCGGCGAATACGCGATGCTCCAGGCAGCGGCCGCGAACGGCTGGCTGTCGCACGAGGCCTGCATGATGGAGTCGCTGCTCGCGTTCAAGCGCGCCGGTGCCGACGGCATCCTGACTTACTACGCGCTCGAAGCCGCGCGCGTGCTTAAAGGCCAGGCGTAATTCAGCTCAGCCGGCCTGCGATCCGCCGCAAGTCGAGGATGGACGCGATCCTGAAGTCCACGTAGGCCGGCTTGCCGAGCCCCCGGCCGACCAGCACGGTCCGCATGCCGAGGCGCTTGGCCGTGCGCAAGTTCAACGCAGAGTCCTCGATCAGCACGCAACGTCTCGGATCGAGCCGATGGTCCTGGAGCAGGTGGCGGAAGCCCTGGACCGCCGGCTTCGGGTGGAAGCGCATCTGTTCGACGCCGTACACGCTGTCGAAGAGTCGCCGGACGCCCATCGCCTGCAGGACCGCTTCCGCGTACTCCTGCGGGCCGTTCGAGAACACGATCCGTCGTCCCGGCAGGCGGCGCAGCATCGAGCGCAGGGCGCGCTCGAAAACCATCATGTGATGCAGACGCTCGAAGCGATGGGTCGCGGCGAGAAAATGTCGTGGGTCGGTGCCGTGGTGGCGCATCAATCCGGTCAGCGTCGCGCCGTAGCGGCGCCAGTAATGGATGCGCAGTGCATTCGCATCGTCGGCGCTCAGCGCGAGATGCTGCGCGAGGTAGGCCGTCATGCTGCGATTGATATGCGGAAAGATGTAGGCACTCGCGTTATGCAGCGTGTTGTCCAGATCGAACAGCCACACTGGCGGCGCGGCTGAACGCCTCACCGACCACCCGGTTTGGACTGGAAGCGGATCACCGAACGACCGTCTTCGGTCGTCTTCGGTTGGGCTTTCCATGCGTGTCCCTGCACGATCTCGAAGCTTGCTGGCAATCGGCCATCGCGACGCAACGCTTCGAGCGTGTGCCGGGCACTTTCCCATCCTGCACGCCCCGAGAGGCCGCGCGGACGTGCGGTGCCGGCATTCGCACAGCCCGCCTGGCGCAGGTCGTGCAGAAGCTCGTCGACGCTGGCGTAGGTCATCGTGACCATCTCCATGTCCATTACCGGATCCGAGAAGCCGGCCTGGACGAGGGCGTCCCCCAGATCGTGCATGTCGATGAAGCGATGGACCCGCTCGCCGCCCTTCGTCGGCAGTGCCGCACGCAGCTCGCGCAGCGTGTCGGGGCCGAAGGTCGAGAACATCAGCATGCCGTCGACCTCGAGGACGCGGTGGATCTCCTTGAGCGCCGGCAGCGGATCAGCGAGCCAGTTGAGCATCAGGTTGGACCACACGAGCGACATGCTCGCGCGCGCGAAGGGCAGGGCGCTCGCGTCGGTGCAGGCAAATTCCGCACGTTGGGTGCGGCCGAAGGCGCGCAGGCGGTCGAACAAGCCGCGCTCGCCGCGTGCGCGCGCGAGCATCGGGAATGCGAGGTCGGCGCCGACGCGTTGGGCGGCGGGGAAGCGTTTGCCGAGCATCTCCAGGTCGGCGCCCGTGCCGCAGCCGAGGTCGAGGATACGCTTGGGCTGGATGCGGATGTAGTCGAGCCTCTCGTCCATGCGGCGGCCGACCTCGCGCGCGAGCACGGCGACCTCATCGTAGGTCGCGGCAGCGCGTTCGAAGCGTCGCTTCAGTAGAGGGCGGTCGAGTGCGAAGTCCTGGTCAATGGCCATCGGAAATGGATGGCCGGATCAGATCGCGCGCAGGCCGAGGCGGTCGAAGAGCGCCTGGTCATGGTCGACGTCCGGGTTGTCGGTGGTCAGCAGTTGATCGCCGTAGAAGATCGAGTTCGCGCCGGCGAGGAAGCATAGGGCCTGCATCTCGTCGTTCATCTGCTGGCGGCCGGCGGACAGGCGCACGAAGCTCGTCGGCATCGTGATGCGGGCGGCGGCGATAGTCCGGACGAACTCGAAGGGATCGAGCTTTTCGACGTCCGCGAGCGGGGTGCCGGGCACGGCAACGAGGTTGTTGATCGGCACCGACTGCGGCGGGGTGGGCATGTTGGCGAGCTGTGCAATGAGGCCCGCGCGCGATTTGCGGCCTTCGCCCATGCCAACGATACCGCCGGAGCAGACGTTGATGCCGGCGCTGCGCACCTGGTCGAGGGTGTCGAGGCGGTCGGCCAGCGTGTGGGTCGTGATGACCTGGCCGTAGAACTCGGGCGCGGTGTCGATGTTGTGGTTGTAGTAATCCAGACCCGCGTCCTTGAGTCGCAGCGCCTGATCGCCCTTCAACATGCCCAGCGTGACGCAGGTTTCCATCCCCAAGGCTTTGACCTCGCGCACCATCGCGAGGACGGTCTCCAGTTCCTTTTCCTTCGGCCCCTTCCATGCCGCGCCCATGCAGAAGCGGCTGGATCCCTTGGCCTTCGCGGCCTTGGCCTTTTCGACGACTTCCTCGATCGCCATCAGTTGCTGGCGGTCGAGCCCGGTCTTGTAGCGCGCCGACTGCGAGCAGTAGCTGCAGTCTTCCGAACAGCCGCCGGTCTTGATCGACAGTAGCGTCGAACGCTGCACGGCGTTGGGGTCGAAATGCTCGCGATGCACCTGCTGCGCGCGGAACACGAGATCCATGAACGGCAGCTCGAACAGTGCCTCGACTTCCGCGACCGCCCATTTGCGGCGCTCGACGGCGGAGTGGTCCAAAGTGGTGGGTTTAGCGCTTTGGCATACGGAAGTCATTGTCATGAAACAGGTTCCACGGTCTAATGCGAAGTTTCACATGTTCGTTCATTCGTTGAAATCTTGTCAAACGCGGCCCGATTGATCCGCGCGGTCAGCGCCTTTGTCAGTGACCGTCTGCTGCCGAATGACTGCTTCGTCTGCGGCTGTGGCGCGGGGCGCGAGCTGCTGTGCGAGCGGTGTCGCGGCGAGCTGCCGCTCGCCTACGACTGTTGCCCGGTATGCGCGATACCGGTGAAGGGCGGAGCGGTCTGCGGCAGCTGCCAGCGCGAACCGCCGGCATTTGACGCGAGCGTGGCGGCGCTCAGCTATCTCTTTCCCGCAGATCGGCTGCTGCAAGCGCTGAAGTACGGAGGGCGGTTGGCTGTGTCGCAACTGCTGGCACAACTGCTGCTGGAATGGGTTGCCCCTGCCGAGGAGGCCGTGCTCGTCCCGATGCCGCTACATGAGCGTCGTCTGCGCGAGCGCGGCTTCAATCAGGCGGTGGAGATCGCGCGTCCGCTCGCGCGGGCCTGGAAACTGCCGCTGGAGCTGGAGGCGGTGCGTCGCGTGCGGGATACCGTGTCGCAGGCGACCTTGCCGTGGAGCCGGCGACGCGTCAATATGCGCGGGGCTTTCCGCTGCGACACCTCGTTCGCCGGCAAGACCGTGATCGTCATCGACGACGTGATGACCACCGGCGCGACGCTCGACGAGTTGGCCCGCACGCTGAAGGCGAGCGGTGCAGCGCGCGTCGAGAACTGCGTCGTGGCGCGAACTCCTTCTCCAGTCTGACATGCTGCATATCGTCCTGTACCAGCCCGAAATTCCTCCCAACACCGGCAATTCGATCCGCCTCGCGGCCAATACCGGGGCGCATCTGCACTTGGTGCGTCCGCTCGGCTTCGATCTGTCGGACAAGCATCTGGCGCGCGCCGGGCTCGATTATCACGACCTCGCACGCGTCACGGTTCATGACGACTGGACCGCTTGTGCCGCCGCGCTGGCCGGCCGCCGCATGTTCGCGCTGAGCACGCGCGGGGCCGAACGCTATGATCTGGTCGAGTACCGGGACGAGGACGTGCTGTTGTTCGGGCCCGAATCGCGCGGCCTGCCGGCTGAGGTGCTCGCCTCGCTGCCGCAGGCGCACACGCTGCGCATTCCGATGTATCCGTCGAACCGCAGCGTCAATCTCTCCAACGCTGTGGCCGTCGTTGCGTTCGAGGCCTGGCGCCAGCTGGGATTTGCCGGCGCCAGGATGTAGGGCGCTTATTCGCGCGTCGGTTCGCGCGACAGCAATTGCTCGACCACTTCACGCGGCCCGAGGCGGTCGTTGTGGAGCAGGGCGTCGACGGCTTCGCACAGCGGCATCGCGACATCGTGGCGCTTTGCCAGCTGCACCACCTCGCGCGCGGTCGGGACCCCCTCGGCGACGTGGCCGAGTTCCGCGAGGATCTCGTGCAGCCGCTTGCCGTGCGCCAGTGCGAGGCCGACGCGGCGGTTGCGCGACAGGTCGCCCGTGCACGTGAGGATCAGGTCGCCCATGCCCGCAAGCCCCATCAGGGTCTCGGCACGGCCCCCGAGTGCGGCCGCAAGGCGCGCGATTTCCGCGAGTCCTCGGGTGATGAGCGCCGCGCGGGCGTTGAGGCCGAAGCCCATGCCGTCGGATACGCCGGCAGCGATCGCGAGGACGTTCTTGATGGCGCCGCCGATTTCCGCCCCGACGACGTCGCCGTTGGCGTAGATGCGCAGACGCGGCTGATGCAGCGCCTGGACCCAGGCGGTGGCGAAGTCGAGCTCCCGCGCTGCCAGCGTGACAGCAGTCGGCATGCCGCGCGCGACTTCCGCGGCGAAGCTCGGTCCGGTCAGCACGCCACAACGGCTGTCGTCACCGAGTTCGTCGGCGACGATTTCGTGCGGTAGCATCCCCGTTCCGGCCTCAAGCCCCTTGCAGGCCCAGATCAAGGGAGTATCCGGCTGGACGCGGCGCAGCTCCGCGACCGTGCTCCGCAAGCCCGCCAGCGGCGTGACGACGAGGTGCAGGTCGGCGCCGCGCGCCGTCGCCTCAAAATCGCTGGTGACGGCCAGGGAATGCGGCAGCGGTACGTCGGGCAGGTAACGGTCGTTGCTGCGGCGCTCGGTCAGGCTGGTGATATGCCCGGCGTCGCGTCCCCATAGCGTGACCTGATGGCGCGGGCTGAAGGCGATGGCCAGCGCTGTCCCCCAGGCTCCGGCACCGAAGACCGCAATGCGCTTCGGGTTCAAAGCCCCCATACCTCGGTGATACGGATGAACCCGGCCGCCCCGTCCTTGTGACGAACCGGCAGCCAGCCATCGGCGGGATTGCCGGTCACGTCAAGCACGACGTCCTTCGCCGCCTCGAAGGCGACCGGCGCGTCGAGGGCGGCGCGCTGGCGCACCGTCCCCTTCTGGCTCGTGACCATGACGGTGCGCTTGTCGGACAGCGCGCGGCGTTCGATCCAGTTGATCGATCCGCCGGCGTCGCGCACCTTGACCCATTTGTCGAGGCTGACGATCACCTCGACCGGGGTGCCGGCCGCGATGATGAATAAACGCTTGCCCTTGTCCGACGGAGCATCGAACAGCACCGACGGTTCGGCAACCGAGCGGTAGTCGATGGCGAAAGCCGCGGTGGCGGGCACGAGGAGGACCGCCGCCGCGGCCAGGGCGCGAACGCTCTTCCGCATGATCTTATTGGATCGGCAGTTCGCCCGCTTCACGTGCCGGGGCTTGCTGCTGCGCCTGGTAGAGGGCCTCGAAGTTGACCGGAGCGAGCACCACGGGCTGGAAGCCGGCACGGGTGACGGCGTCCGAGATCGCTTCGCGGGCATAGGGGAACAGGATGTTCGGGCAACCGATCATCGTGACCGGTTCGAGGTCGCTTTCCGGGATGTTGCGGATCTGGAAGATGCCGGCCTGGGCCACTTCGACCAGGAACACGGTGCGGTCTTCGGCGAGCTTGGCCGAAACCGTGACCGTCAAGGTCACTTCGTAGACGCCGTCGTCGACGCCAGCGGCTTCGCTGCGCAACTGGACGTTGATCTGGGGATTCTCGCGTTCGAGGAAGATGCGCGGCGCATTGGGGACTTCCAGCGACAGATCCTTGACGTAGATCTTTTCGATCGAGAAGACGGGTTGTGCTGCCTGGGTGTTATCGGACATGTTGTGGCCTGGTGATGTGGTGAGGGTTCGAAGGTGGATCGGGGGGGGCGTCAGGACGATTGCAGCAATTCGTCGAGCCGGCCCTGGTGGTCGAGCTCGTAGAGATCGTCGCAGCCGCCGACGTGGGTCTCGCCGATGAAGATCTGCGGAACGGTGCGGCGACCGGTGATGCTCATCATTTCGTCACGACGTGCCGGATCCAGATCCACGCGGATCTTCTCGATCTCGGCGACGCCCTTGCGGCGCAGCAGCTGTTCGGCGCGCACGCAGTACGGGCAAACAGCGGTCGCGTACATGCGGACCTTGGCAGTCATGCTTATTTCCTCTTGCGGCTGACTGGCTGGCCGGCCTTTTCCCATTCCATCAGGCCGCCGCGCAGATTGAAGACCTTCTCGAAGCCGGCTTTGCGCAGCGTGCCTGCGGCTGCCGCCGAGCGCGTGCCGGTCGCGCAGCACAGGATGATGGGTTGATTCCTGAATTTTTCGAGTTCGCCGCTGCGGCGTTCGAACTCGCCAGCCGGAAGGTGGCGAGAATTGGCAATGTGACCCTTGGCATACTCCGCCTGTTCGCGCACATCAACCACGATCGCGTCTTCGCGGTTGATCAGCAGGGTGGCCTCGACCGGGGAAAGCTGTGACTTGTCGGCACTGTTGCGGGCGACGTCGAAGAGCAGCCAGCCGCCGCTAGCGACCGCGAGTGCAGCCCAATACCAGTTCTGCTGCAAAAATTCCAATTGAATGCTCCGTTGATGTTGCGGTGTTGAGTCCGGGTTCAGGTCTTGCTCGCCGGCACGCCGCAGAAGACCTCGCGCATCAGCACGATCAGCTGCAGCGTCCGCTGGTCGCAGACGCGGTAGAAAACCCGGTTTGCATCCTTGCGAGTTTGCAGTACGCCCTTGTCGCGAAGGATCGCCAGGTGTTGCGAGATGTTGCTCTGGGAGGTCCCGACGGCTTCGACGATATCCTGTACGCACACTTCGCTGTCGCCGAGAACGCACAGGATCTTCAGGCGCAAGGGGTGTGCGATGGCCTTCAATGCGCGTGCCGCGGTCTCGATGTGTTCGTGCTTGTCGATGAGATCGATGATGGCGTTGTTATCCACGGCGGGCGGGAAGTGCGGATCAAGTGAGTAGTATAAAATACCGCGGCGCGTTAAAGCGTGCCTTCGGCGCCTTTGTGCGTCGGGGCCGGGATGGTCTGCCCCCATCCCAATCCATGCTTCCTCCCTTGAGCACTCATGCACAGAATCGTTCTGCGTTGTTCCGGCGACTCCCCCTGGAGCCGGGAAAGACTGTTTTCCGGTCCGGCCGCTCTGGATCTCCATCAAATGGGGGGCGGGCGAGGGAAGATCAAGGCTCGAGTGCTGCCCAGGCGATGAAGATTCGTTTCCGCTTTTACAAGGGCTTGCACGCCCTCGCGGCTGCCGTCCTGTTGTCGGGTGCAGTCGCCCACGGTGCCGAAAGCGGCGACGTCGAGCAGAAGCGTTCCGACCTCGAGGAGGTTCGCCGCCGTATCCGTGATCTTCAAAAGGAAATCGCCGATACCGAGGAATCCCGCTCCAGTGCGGCCGGCGAGCTCGCGGAGGCGGAGCGCGCGGTGTCGCGCATGCAACGCGACCTGCAGCAGCTCGGCGACGAGCGGGCCGCGGCGGAAAAGGCGCTCGCGCAGCTCGAAGCCGACCGGTTGGTGGTCGAGCAGCGCGTCAACGGTCGGCAGAAGGAGCTCGCGGAGTGGCTGCGGCGCCACTATGTGCGCGGCGGAGCCGGGAGCGTGGCGCCTTTCCTGTCGACCGGCGATCCGAATCAGCTCGCCCGTGATGCCTACTATCTCGAACAGCTCGGCAAGGCACATCTCGAACTGATCGACACGCTGCGTGCCGATCTGCGTTCGAAGGCCCAGCTCGGGGAGACGATTGCCGCGCGTCGCGACCGCCTTGCGACGCTGGAGACGGAGCAGCGTGCCCGCCGCGACGAACTCGAGGCCGTCAAGGAGAAGCGGCGTCGCGCGGTCGCCGGGCTGGCAGACCAGTTGCGCAGCCAGCGTACCGAAGTGCAGGGATTGCGCCAGGATCAGGAGCGGCTTGGTCAGCTCGTCGCGGTGCTGGCGAAGCGTGCGGCGGAGCGCGAGGCCGCACGCGTGGCCGCTGCTGCTGCGGCGGCGAGGGCCGCGCGTGCCGAAGCGGCACGGCTGGAGGCGGCAAAGGCTGAGGCTGCTCGAGTCGAGGCGGCCAGGGCGGAAGCGGCGAGGCGTGCTGCGTTGCGGGCGAGCCGCACGGAAGTGGCGAAGGTCGAGCCTCCGAAAGCCGAGCCCGTCAGGTCCGAAGCCCCGAAGGTGGAGGCGGCGAAGCCCGAAACGGCGAAAGTCGAGTCCGCGCGGACCGATGCCGCATCCCGCCGCGAGGAGGTGCGTGCGACGGCGCCGCGTGAAGCGGTCGTCGGCGAGGTTCGGCAGGCCGCCGGTCCGACCCCTTCGGGCGTCAGTTTTGCCCAGTTGCGCGGGCGCATGAAGTTTCCTGCGCGTGGAGAACTCGTGGGGCGATTTGGTGCTCCAAGAGCGGAAGGAGGAACGGCGTGGCGCGGAGTGTTCATTCGCGCGGCGGCGGGCGCCGAGGTGCGCGCGGTTGCCTCGGGGGAAGTGGTCTTCTCCGATTGGCTGCGCGGTTATGGCAATCTCATCATTCTCGATCACGGCGGCGACTATCTGACGATCTACGGCAATAATGACGCCTTGTTGAAAGTGGTAGGCGACAACATTGCCGGGGGCGAGACGATCGCGCGCGTCGGCGCCAGCGGAAGCGACGGGCAATCGGGTTTATACTTTGAAGTCCGTTACCGGGGGCAGCCGCTCGATCCTCTGAAGTGGGTGCAGCTCAACTGAACTTTCCGGCGCGGGCCGGGCGAAATTTCCTCGATGGAGTGCTCATGCGCAACAAGCTTCAAAAGGTAGGGTTGATCATGACCGGCGTGTTCGCCGGTGTCCTGATCAGCCTCAATTTCTCCGCCAACGCGGACCGCGTGTCGCAGGCGCAGTTGCCGGTGGAGGAATTGCGCGCGTTCGCCGATGTCTTCAATGCGATCAAGCAGGGATATGTCGAGCCGGTCGAGGACAAGAGCCTGATCAACCATGCCATCAGCGGCATGCTGAGCGGCCTCGACCCGCATTCGGCTTATCTCGATGCCGAGGCCTACAAGGAATTGCAGGTCGGCACGCACGGCGAGTTCGGCGGGCTGGGCATCGAAGTCGGCATGGAAGACGGCTTCGTCAAGGTGATCTCGCCGATCGAGGACACCCCGGCCTTTCGCGCGGGCGTCAAGGCGGGCGACCTGATCGTCAAGCTCGACGAGACGCCGGTCAAGGGCATGAATCTCAATGACGCCGTCAAGCGCATGCGCGGCAAGCCCAAGACCGACATCACGCTGACGATCGCGCGCAAGGGCGAGCAGAAGCCGATCATCGTGAAGCTCACGCGCGAGGTGATCAAGGTCCAGAGCGTCAAGTCCAAGGTCATCGAGCCGGGCTATGGTTACCTCCGCGTGGCCCAGTTCCAGGAGAACACGGCGCAGGCGGTCGTCGAGCAGCTCGGCAAGCTGTCGAAGGGCGGTGACCTGAAGGCGTTGGTGCTGGATCTGCGCAATGACCCGGGCGGCCTGCTGCACGGTGCGGTGGGCGTCGCGGCGGCCTTCCTGCCTCCGAGCACCCTCGTCGTATCGACCGACGGGCGGACCGAGGATGCCAAGCGTGAATACCGCGCTTCGGCCGAAGACTACCTCCGCGGGACGCGTGAGGACTTCCTGAAGAACCTGCCGGCCGACGCACGCAAGGTGCCGATGGTGGTGCTGGTCAATGGCGGCAGCGCATCGGCATCGGAAATCGTCGCCGGCGCGCTCCAGGATCATCATCGTGCCGTCGTGATGGGTACGCAGACCTTCGGCAAGGGCTCGGTGCAGACGATCCTGCCGCTCAACAACAGCACGGCGATCAAGCTGACGACGGCGCGCTACTACACGCCGAGCGGCCGTTCGATCCAGGCCAAGGGCATCGAACCCGATATCGTCGTCGAAGAAACCGCCAACGGTTCCTCGCGTCGCTTGCGTGAAGCCGATCTCGACGGCCATCTGGGCAACGACAAGGATCCCGAAGCCGGCAAGGCGAAGGGCGGGGCGGATGCTTCCAAGCAGCAGCCGACCGATGACGAGGCCTCGTCGCCGCACCGGTTCGAATTTGCGGGCAAGGACGATTACCAACTCGGCCAGGCCCTCAACCTTCTCAAGGGACTGCAGATCGTCCAGAATAAAAAATAATGAGGTGACAAGGGGAGGTCGTGATGCGGCGCGAAACAGCATACAGGCTGGCCGGCAGACATCATGACCACCCCGTCGCCGCAGCCGGGTTGCGCAAGGAACGCGAGATTCGCTTCGCGCCCCGGCCGCCCGGGCAGCTCGAGCGGGCGATCGTGTCGCTCGGCATCCTGAGGGAGTTGCAGGTCGAGCGCACATCAAGGCCTCACGTCCTGCGCGTTTCATATTCCATACTCGACTATTCGCTCGAGACGCTGGAGAACGCGCTTTCCGACGCCGGCTTCCACCTCGAGAATACGCTGTACGCCAAGCTGGTGCGTGCAGTCGTGTACTTCTGCGAGGAAACGCAGCGCCATAATCTCGAATCGCCGGAGCGCCTGATCAAGAAGTCGAACGAGGTCTATATCCAGGCGTACGACCATCACCTGCACGGCGATCACGACGACACCCCACCCGAAATCCGCGATTACAAGTGAAGCCTATCCCCTGATGAATGACGATCAATTGCTGCGCTACAGCCGCCACATCCTCCTCCCGGAAATCGGCGTGGAGGGGCAGGAAGCCATTCTTGCGGGGCGGGTGCTGATCGTCGGAGCGGGCGGGTTAGGCTCTCCCGCGGCGATGTACTTGGCTGCGGCCGGTGTGGGCACACTCGTGCTGTGTGACGGCGATACGGTGGATCTGACGAACCTGCAGCGCCAGATCCTGCACAGCGCCGAAGGCGTCGGTCGGCCGAAGGTCGAGTCCGGGCGGGATACGCTGCTACGGCTCAATCCGCAGACGCGCGTGGAGACGCTCGCGCAGCGTCTCGAAGCCGAGGCGCTGGAGGCGCAAGTGGCCGCCGCCGACGTCGTGCTCGATTGCTCGGACAATTTCGCGACCCGCCATGCGATCAATCGCGCTTGCGTCCGCTTCCGCAAACCACTGGTTTCCGGTGCGGCGATCCGTTTCGACGGTCAGGTCTCGGTATTCGACCTGCGTCAGGCGGACAGTCCCTGTTATCACTGCCTGTTCCCCGAGGGGCTGGACGTCGAGGAGATCCGCTGCGCCGTCATGGGCGTCTTCGCGCCGCTGACCGGCATCATCGGCGCCACCCAGGCTGCCGAAGCGTTGAAGTTGCTGGTGGGATGCGGAACGACCCTGGATGGGCGTCTGTTGCTGCTCGACGGTCTGGCGATGGAATGGCGCAGTGTGACGCTCGGGCGCGATCCGGGCTGCGCCGTGTGCGGCACTCGCGACAACTGACAACTGAGCTGAACTGAGTCGGAATCGTCAGGTTCGGCGCGGGCGCGCGACGAGTCGCAGGTCTTCGCCGATGCGACGCAAGTCGCGGATGTCGAGCCGGACGGCCTGGTCGAGGCGGGTCAGTTCGGTGAGATTGAACAGGCCTTGTGCGGTATCGCCAACCAGCATCGGCGCGAGATAGAGCAGCAGTTCGTCGACGCAGCCTTCGCGCAGCAGCGAGCCATTGAGCCTGAAACCGGCCTCGGCGTGGACCTCGTTGAAGCCCCTGCGGCCAAGTTCCGACATCAGGGCCGGCAAATCGACCTTGCCCTGCGGGTTCGGCAGCATCACGACCTCGACGCCCCGCGCAGCCAGCTCGGCGATCTTCGCCTTGTCGCCGGTGGCGGCGGCGATCAGCGTCGTGCCGCCTTGCAGGATCTTTGCCGACAGCGGGACTTCGAGCCGCGCGTCGACGAGCACCCGCGCGGGCTGGCGCTCACAGGGGATCGCGCGGACCGTGAGTTGCGGATCGTCTTCGCGCACCGTGCCGATGCCCGTCAGGATCGCGCAGGCGCGTGCGCGCCAGCGATGGCCGTCGCGGCGGGCAGCCTCGCCGGTGATCCATTGGCTGACGCCATTGTTCAGCGCCGTCTTGCCGTCTAGCGTGCCGGCGGCCTTGAGCCGCAGCCACGGCCGACCGCGCGTCATGCGGGACACGAAGCCGATATTGAGCTCGCGGGCGTCGTCGGCCATCAGGCCCGCCGTCGCGGGAATGCCCGCCGCGCGCAGGCGCTCGAGGCCTCCACCGGCGACCAGTGGATTCGGGTCTTCCATCGCCGCCACGACCGAGGCGACGCCCGCGGCGATGAGGGCGTCCGCGCAGGGCGGCGTGCGGCCGTGATGGGCACAGGGTTCGAGCGTGACGTAGGCGGTCGCGCCGCGTGCGGCCTCGCCTGCCATGCGCAGGGCCTCGATCTCGGCGTGCGCTTCGCCGGCGCGCCGGTGCCAGCCTTCGCCGACGACTTGGCCGTCGCGCATCAATACGCAGCCGACACGTGGATTGGGGCTGGTGGTGTCGAGGCCGAGCGCTGCGAGTTCGAGGGCGCGCGCCATGGCGCGGTGATCAGTTGCCGAAAAGGTCATTCTCGGAATTCGGAGTGGAGTCGGTCCCGCGGCGCTTCGGCCGCGATTTCACTTCGCGGATGACTTCGGAGAATTCGTCGACATCGGCGAAGTTGCGATAGACCGACGCAAAGCGGATGTAGGCGACCTTGTCGAGCCGCTTGAGTTCGCGCATCACGAGTTCGCCGATTTTTTCGCTGGGCACTTCGGTCTCGCCCATCGACAGCAGCTTTGCCTCGATGCGGTCGATCGAGGCTTCGAGCGCGTCGAGCGACACGGGGCGCTTGCGCAGGGCGAGCTTCATGCTGCTCGAGAGCTTCGCATGATCGAATTCGGTGCGGATGCCGTTGCGCTTGATGATGTGCGGCATCTTCAGGTCGATGCGCTCGTAGGTCGTGAAGCGCTTGTCGCACTTCGCGCAGCGGCGGCGGCGGCGGACGACTTCGCCGTCCTCGTTCTCACGGGTGTCGGTGACCTGGGTGTTCGGGTCGCCGCAGAAGGGGCATTTCATGGTCGCGAGGCCCTGTCGAACTCACGCGGAAAGAAAGCGGGGCGTGCCGCTCTTGGTCGGCACGCCCCGGTCTTCAGCCATCGAAATGTGGCTGGCTGTCACTTACTTGCCGTAGACGGGGTGACGCGCGCACAGCTCGGCAACTTTGCCACGAACGCGTTCGAGAACCGCTGCGTCGTCAGGCGCGTCGAGCACGTCGGCGATCAGGTGTGCGATCTGCTCGGCTTCGATCTCGGTGAAGCCGCGGGTGGTCATCGCCGGCGAGCCGATGCGGATGCCGGAGGTGACGAAGGGCTTTTCCGGGTCCTTCGGGATCGAGTTCTTGTTGACGGTGATGTGGGCAGCGCCGAGCACGGCTTCAGCGGCCTTGCCGGTGATGTTCTTCGAACGCAGGTCGACAAGGAACACGTGGCTTTCGGTGCGGCCGGAGATGATGCGCAGGCCGCGCTCTTCGCCAAGCACGCGCGCCATGACGCGGGCGTTGGCGATGACCTGTTCCTGGTAGTTGCGGAACTGCGGCGTTGCGGCTTCCTTGAACGCCACGGCCTTGCCGGCGATGACGTGCATCAGCGGGCCGCCTTGCAGGCCCGGGAAGATCGCCGAGTTGATGGCCTTCTCGTGCTCGGCCTTCATCAGGATGATGCCGCCGCGGGGGCCGCGCAGCGTCTTGTGCGTGGTCGAGGTGACGACGTCGGCATGCGGCACGGGGTTCGGGTAGTAGCCCGCGGCGATCAGGCCGGCGTAGTGGGCCATGTCGACCCAGAAAATCGCGCCGATTTCCTTCGCGATCTTCGCGAAGCGTTCGAAGTCGATGCGCAGCGAGTAAGCGGAAGCGCCGGCGATGATGATGCGCGGCTTGTGCTCGCGCGCGAGGCGCTCCATCTGCTCGTAGTCGATCTCTTCCTTGTCGTTCAGGCCGTAGGCGACGACGTTGAACCACTTGCCGGACATGTTGAGCGGCATGCCGTGGGTCAGGTGACCGCCTTCGGCGAGGCTCATGCCCATGATCGTGTCGCCGGGCTTGGCGAAGGCCATCAGCACGGCCTGGTTGGCCTGCGAGCCGGAGTTCGGCTGCACATTCGCGGCGTCGGCACCGAAGAGTTTCTTCAGGCGGTCGATGGCGATCTGCTCGACGACGTCGACATGCTCGCAGCCGCCGTAGTAGCGCTTGCCGGGATAGCCTTCGGCGTACTTGTTGGTGAGCTGCGAACCCTGCGCTTCCATCACGGCGTGGGAAACGTAGTTTTCCGACGCGATCAGTTCGATGTGATCTTCCTGACGGCGATTTTCAGCTTGAATGGCGGCCGAAACTTCGGGATCGACCTTGGCGAGGGTGTCTTGCGCAGAGAACATGAAAACAGTCTCGATGGGGTGGGTTCAAAGGCGAATATTAACATGCACCGCCAGTCGGCATGCCAATCCGCCGTCGGTCAGGCGTTCGGAAGCTCGTCGCGGGTGGCTTCGAGGTGGCGTTGGTCGGCCCAGCTGATGAGCTGCCAGTGCGATCCGTCGTACTCGATCCAGTTGAGCGCGGCATTCGGGATCGTGAAGTCGCGCGGGGTGTCGAGCGGCTTGCCGGATGCCAGGCGGTGCACGATGTCGAGCACGCCGCCATGGGTGACGATCAGCGCCTGCTCGCCGCGATGCCTGGCGGCTACCTGGGCGAGGACGTCGGCGATGCGTTGTGCGAAGCCGGCGAGGCTTTCGCCGCCGCCGGGAAAGGTGAATTCCGGGTCACGCTGCTTGAAGCGGCGGTAGTCCTCGGGGAAACGGGCTTCGGCTTCGGCGTAAGTGAGCCCCTGGAAGTGGCCGTAATGACGTTCGCGCAGGTGGGGCTGGTATTCGATCCTGCTCTTGCGTTGACGGGCGATCGCCGCGGCGGTCTGCTTGGCGCGTTGCAGGTCGCTGCAATACACCGCCGCGAAGTGCTCCGTCGCGAGGCTGGCGGCGGTCGCAAGCGCCTGCGCTTCGCCGGTCGGGTTCAGGGGGATGTCGAGGTGGCCTTGCAGGCGTTGTTCGGTGTTCCAGGCGGTTTCCCCGTGTCGGACGAGGCAAAGGCGAGTCTTCATGACGTGCTGTTCCGGCAGAATGATCATGCGCTATTGTTGTGCGTGCATTGCGGCCGTAGAGGGCCGCTGGCAATGCTCCGGTGGAGGGGCTCTCCTAGCGTTTCCCCTGATTTACGCCGGCAGGGTGTCAGGGATAATTTCACGCTAAGAAAATGCGTCCTGAGCCAGCAGGGGCGCAGACATCAATTCTAGACTGCAAGGGAGGAGACGGGTGTCATCATTAATCAAGCTGTCGAATCTGATCGACGCGCTGAACGAGCGGATCGGCCGGAGCGCGATCTGGCTGGTTCTGATCGCGGTCCTGATCAGTGCCATCAATGCGGTCGTTCGCAAGGCGTTCAACGTCAGTTCGAACGCATTCCTTGAAATCCAGTGGTATCTGTTTTCCGGTGTTTTCCTGCTCGGCGCGGCTTACACCTTGCGACACAACGAGCACGTGCGCATCGACGTGCTCTCGGGGCGGTTTTCGAAGCGCACGCAGCACAAGATCGAGATTTTCGGCACGCTGTTCTTCCTGCTGCCGTTGTGCGGGATGATGGTCTGGCTGTCGGTGCCGTGGTTCATGCGTTCATTCGCCTCGGGCGAGGTGTCGGCCAACGCCGGTGGCCTGACCTTGTGGCCCGCCAAGCTGCTCGTGCCGGTCGGCTTTATCCTGCTGGGCCTGCAAGGGCTTTCCGAGTTGATCAAGCGCATCGCCGTCCTCCAGGGCCTGATCCCGGATCCGACCGAGCGGCATGACTTGCCGACTGCAGAGGAAAATCTGATCGAAGAGCTCCGCAAGGCGCAGGAGGCGAAGAATAATGCTTGAATTTTTCGCCCATAACATGGCGCCGATCATCTTCGGCGCCATGGTCATCTTCCTGTTGCTCGGCTATCCGGTGGCCTTTGCGCTGGCGGCCAACGGCATTGTCTTCGGTCTGGTCGGCATCGAACTGGGTTTGCTCCAGTCGGAATTGTTCCGTGCAATGCCGGAACGGATCTTCGGGGTGATGAGCAATGACACCTTGCTTGCGATCCCGTTCTTCACCTTCATGGGATTGATACTTGAGCGATCCGGTATGGCCGAGGATCTGCTCGAAACGATCGGACAGCTTTTCGGCCCGATTCGCGGTGGTCTCGCCTTCGCGGTGATCTTCGTCGGCGCACTGCTGGCGGCGACCACCGGCGTCGTTGCGGCGTCGGTGATCTCGATGGGCCTGATCTCGCTGCCCATCATGTTGCGCTACGGCTACGACCGGCGTCTGGCGTCGGGTGTGATCGCGGCTTCGGGGACGCTGGCGCAGATCATCCCGCCGTCGCTGGTGCTGATCATCATGGCCGACCAGCTTGGGCGCTCCGTCGGTGACATGTACAAGGGGGCGTTCATTCCGGGTTTCGTGTTGACCGGGCTGTATGTCGGCTTCGTGATCCTCGTCACCATCTTCCGCCCGACGCGGGCGCCAGCGCTGCCGCCTGAGGCACGTATCTTTCGCGAGCCGAATGGCAAGGGCGGTGGCGCGTCCTTGCTGGTGCTTACGATTCTGTCGGTGATTGCGGCAGTGGCGTTTGCTCGGACCCGTCCGGACGACACGCCGACCGACGAGTTGATCGTGGTGTGCATGCTGGTGGGCATTGGCGTGGCCTTCGTCGCCGCCGTGGCCAACAAGGTGCTCAAACTCGGCCTGCTGTCACGGCTTGCGGAGCGCGTCACGTTCGTGCTGATCCCGCCGCTCGCGTTGATCTTCCTGGTGTTGGGCACGATCTTCCTCGGCATCGCGACGCCGACCGAAGGCGGTGCGATGGGGGCGACCGGCGCGCTGATCATGGCGGTCTCGCGGGGCAAGTTGTCGCGGAATCTGATGGAACAGGCGATGAACTCGACGTTGAAGCTGACGTCCTTCGTCGTGTTCATCCTAGTCGGTGCACGGGTATTCAGCCTGACCTTCTATGGCGTCGATGGCCATCGCTGGGTCGAGGAGCTGTTGCTGAATCTGCCGGGTGGGCAGGTGGGTTTTCTGATCGTGGTGAACATCATGATCTTCTTCCTCGCCTTCTTCCTCGACTTCTTCGAGCTGTCCTTCATCGTCGTGCCGCTGCTCGGGCCGGTCGCGGAAAAGCTCGGGATCGATCTGATCTGGTTCGGCGTGCTGCTGGGCGTGAACATGCAGACGTCCTTCATGCACCCGCCGTTCGGCTTTGCGCTGTTCTACCTGCGCAGTGTTGCGCCGGCACGGGAGTTCCTGGACAAGGTCACGGGCAAACTGACGGCGCCGATCACGACGATGCAGATCTACTGGGGGGCCGTGCCTTTCGTGCTGATCCAGGTCATCATGGTGGCGCTGGTGATCCTGTTCCCGAAGCTGGTCACGATGGGCCTTGGCGAGGAGGTGAAGGTTAACGTCGAGGACATCCAGATCGAGGTGCCCGCGGATTCGTCCATGCCCGAGGAGCCGGTGATCATCGACGGCGGCGAAGGTGCGAAGGGAGGTGAGGCGCCGCCTGCTGGCGAGGATGACGCCACGAAGGCGCTCGAGAAGGCGTTAAAGGAGCAGCAGAAGTAGGCTGCATCTGGTTCGACGCGACAAGAAGCCCGCACTGGTCGCGGGCTTTTTTTCGGCTCCTGTCCCCCGGAAGCCTGGAAGGTTCTGAGCCATAAAAAAATCCCTGCGTGCCTTGTGGGCGACGCAGGGATTGTCAGGGGCCGCGAAGGCTTACTTCTTCGCCGTGGCGGCGCGTGCGGCCTGCATGAAGTTGTCGAAGCGGTTTTCGGCCACTGCGAACCACTGCAGCTGGTCGTCCCGGAATTTCTTGAACGCGTCGTAAATCTTCTTGAACTTCGGGTTCTTCGCCGCGGTTTCCTCGTAGAGTTCGTTGGCGGCCTTGTAGCAGGCGGCCATGACGTCGTTCGGGAAGGGGCGCAGCTGGGTGCCGGAGCCGACGAGTTGCTTCAGCGCGGTCGGGTTCTTCGCGTCGTAACGTGCCTGCATCTCGGTGTGGGCGAAGGCGCAGGCATCCTCGAGGATGGTCTGATATTCCTTCGGCAGGCTGGCCCACTGCTTGTCGTTCACATAGACGCTCAGTTGCGGACCGCCTTCCCACCAGCCCGGGTAGTAGTAGTACTTGGCGACCTTGTTGAAGCCGAGCTTCTGGTCGTCGTACGGGCCGACCCATTCGGCGGCGTCGATGGTGCCCTTTTCGAGCGCGGGGTAGATGTCGCCGCCGGGAATCTGCTGCGGCACGACGCCGACTTTGGCGAGCACCTGGCCGGCAAAGCCGCCGACGCGGAACTTGAGGCCTTCGAGATCCTTGACGGTCTTGATCTCCTTGCGGAACCAGCCGCCCATCTGGGCGCCCGTGTTGCCGCAGGGGATGTTGTAGATGTTGTATTCCTTGAAGAACTCGCGCAGCAGTTGGAGCCCGCCGCCGTCATACATCCAGGCGGTTTGCTGGCGGCTATTGAGACCGAAGGGGATCGAGGTGTCAAACGCGAAGGTGGGGTCCTTGCCGACGAAGTAGTAGGACGCCGAGTGGCCGATTTCGACCGTGCCGTCCTTCACTGCATCGAGGACGCCCGGTCCGGGGACGAGTTCGCCGGCAGCGAAGATCTGGATCTGGAACTTGCCGCCGGTGGCGTCGGAGACGCGCTTTGCAACGACTTCAGCTGCACCGTAGATGGTGTCCAGGCTCTTCGGGAAGCTCGATGCGAGCCGCCACTTGATCGCCGGCAGTTCGGCCGCACGGGCCGACGTGGCGGCCAGACCTGCGCCGGCGGCGAGACCGACACCGGCTCTTCTCAGAAACGAACGACGCTCCATACTCTCCTCCTCGTTTGGTTTGACGGATTTATTCACAAGGCCGCGGAACGATAGCCGAGCGCAAGCACGACGAGCTATTGGGGTTTTCCCATCGTGCCGATCTTGTCGTGGAGCGCGTCCAGCTTCAGTTTCCGGCGATCTTCATGCGTTCGATCAGGAGCGAACCGCAGTGCTTGGCGCCGCGCGGCAGGGCGTCGTTGCCGATCGCGACGATGCCGCGGAACATGTCGCGCAGATTGCCCGCGATGGTGATTTCCTCGACGGGGTGCTTGATCTTCCCCTTTTCGACCCAGAAGCCTGCGGCGCCGCGCGAGTAGTCGCCGGTGACGTAATTGACGCCGTGGCCGAGGAGCTCGGTCACGACGAGACCGCGCTCCATGTGTTTGACGAGCGCGGCGAAGTCCATGTCGCCGCTGCGCACGATCAGGTTGTGCGATCCGCCGGCGTTGCCGGTGGTCTGAAGGCCGAGCTTGCGGGCGGAGTAGGTGGAGAGGAAGTAGCCCCGCAGGATGCCATCGACGACGACGTCCCGGTCGTGCGTGGCGACGCCGTCGCTGTCGAAGGGGCTTGATCCGAACGCCTTCGGCACGTGCGGACGTTCCGAGATATTGACGATCGGCGAGAACACCGGCTGGCCGAGGCTATCGAGGAGGAAGGAGGACTTGCGGTACAGCGAGCCGCCGCTCGTGGCGTGGACGAAATTGCCGATGAGGGCGACGGCGAGGGGGGCTTCGAAGAGCACCGGGGCTTCGCAGGTCTTGATCTTGCGTGCGCCCAGGCGGGCCAGCGCCCGTTCGGCCGCACGCTGGCCGACGGCATCGGCAGCCATCAGTTCGGACGCGTCGCGACGGCTGTCGTACCAGTATTCGCGCTGCATGCCGTCGCCTTCACCCGCGATCACCGAGCATGAGACGCTGTGGCGCGAGCTGGCGTAGCCGCCCATGAAGCCGGCGCTGTTGGCGGAGACGAAGTGCGACTCCTGCGTGGAGACGCTCGCGCCTTCAGAGTTGGTGATCTTGGGGCTGACGGCGAAGGCGGCTTCCTCGCACCGGCGGGCGGTGATGATGGAGTCTTCGACGCTCGGGCGCCAAGGGTGGTAGAGGTCGAGGTCCGGGCAGTCGCGTGCCATCAGCGCGGCGTCCGCGAGTCCGGCGCAGGGGTCGGGTGCGGTGAAGCGAGCGATCGACAGGGCCGCGTCGACGGTCGCTTCGAGCGCATCGCGGGTGAAATCGGAGGTGCTGGCGTGGCCGCGCTGCTGGCCCAGATAGACGGTGACGCCGATGCCCTTGTCGCGGTTGTATTCGATGGTGTCGACTTCGCCCTTGCGCACCGTCGCGGAGTGGCCGAAGCCCTCGGAGACGTCGGTTTCGCACGCGGTCGCGCCGCGCTTCCGGGCGTAATCGAGAATGTTGCCGGCCATTTCCTGAAGCTGGCTGGCGGAGAAGGAGAAGCCTTGATCGGACATGGGCGGGAGACCGGTTAGCAAAGGCTATAATCTTACCCCGTTCCTTCCGACTGTACTTTTGATGATCCACGACGACCATGACAAAACGTATCCGGGCGATGACGCCGGTACGGAGCCGCCCAGCAAGAGCCAGCGCAAGCGCGACATGCATGCGCTGCAGGATCTGGGCGAACAGCTGGTGGCCTTGTCGCTGGACCAGCTGAAGAAGGTGCCGATGCCGGAGTCGCTCGCCGACGCGGTGCGCGAGGCCAAGCGCATGACGAAGCATGAGGCGCGGCGGCGGCAGATGCAGTATGTCGGCAAGCTGATGCGCACCGTCGATCCGGAGCCGATCATCGCCCAGTTGGAGGTCTTCAACGGGGTGTCGAAGGCGGAGATCGCACGCCAGCATCGCCTCGAGAAGTTGCGTGCGGACCTGATCGAGGACGAGAAGACGCTGCAGGCAATCGGCGAGCTGTGGCCGGGGGCCGATTTCCAGCAGTTGCGCACACTGCGGCGCAATGCGCTGAAGGAGCGCGAGCTGAACAAGCCGCCGCGCGCGTTCCGCGAGATTTTCCGTGTGCTGCGCGATCTGGATGCCGGGGCTGCCGGCGGGCCGGATGCGGGCGACGTGGACGACGAATCCGAAGACTGAGTGACAGGAAAGCTCATGAGCGACGAAATCACCATTGGCCTCGTTTCGATCAGCGATCGTGCTTCGGACGGCACGTATGAAGATCAGGGGATTCCTGCTCTGCGTGACTGGTTGGGGCGCGCGCTGACGACGCCATGGAAGGCTGAGACGCGCTTGATTCCGGATGAGCGCCCGTTGATCGAGCGGACGCTGATGGATCTGGCCGATACGGCCGGTTGTTCGCTGATCCTGACGACCGGCGGCACGGGGCCGGCGCCCCGCGATGTGACGCCGGAGGCGACGCTGGCGGTGGGCGAGAAGGAGATGCCGGGCTTTGGCGAGGAGATGCGCCGGATCAGCCTGAATTTCGTGCCGACGGCGATTTTGTCGCGGCAGGTGGCGGTGATCCGCGGCAAGTGCCTGATCGTGAATCTGCCGGGGCAGCCGAAGTCGATTCGCGAGACGCTGGAAGGCTTGCGTGCGCCGGATGGTTCTGTGAGCCATGTCGGCATCTTTGCTGCGATTCCTTATTGCATCGATCTCATTGGTGGGCCTTATATCGAGACCGATGAGACGGTGATCAAGGCTTTCCGGCCGAAGAACGCGATTCGGGCGAAGCAGGGCTGATCGTTTCGCGGTGGCGTGAGGGGCTTCGAACCGCCTCCGCCGTGCCGCATTTCGCGCTTCGTTGGCGCAAGCGGACGCCTCAGCACGAAACACGGCACGGCGGAGGCTAGGGCTTCCTGGATTATTTGCTTCGCGACGTCGACGGCGTCCCTGTCGCTGGTTTTCTGCGTATGTCAGGTTTGTCGCGGCGCTCTGACCGCCAGCGGGATGACCTTGCCGCGTAGCGGGGGTGGGGGCACTGCTGCGGCGAGTTGTCGTCGGCGTTCCAGTTCGCGCCACCATCCGCGCATCCCTAGCAAGGCTGCAAGCAGGATGGCGTAGATCGCCGGTTTCAGGATGTCGGCCTTCACGAGCCACCAGTAATGGATGACGGCGAGGATGCCGATCGCGTACACCGAGCGATGCAGGGACTGCCAGCGGCGTCCGCCGAGCCGCCGGATCATGTAGTTGCTCGACGTGAGGGCGAGCGGTACGAGGAGCACGAAGGCCGAGAAGCCGACGGTGATGAAGGGGCGTTTCAGGATGTCCTTCGCGATGCCGTGCAGGTCGAAGAACTGGTCGAGCCAGAAATAGGTCGTCGCGTGCAGGCAGGCGTAGAAGAAGGTGAAGAGGCCAAGCATTCTGCGCAGACGCAGCAGCCAGGGGAGTCCACAGAAGCGGCGCAGCGGGGTCACGGCGAGCGTGATCAGCAGGAAGCGCAGCGTCCATTCGCCGCTCGCGCGCGTGATGGTTTCGATCGGGTTGGCGCCCAGCGCGTCGTCGAGCCCGCGCTGGATGTAGACGGCGAGCGGCATCAGGCACAGTGCGAACAGCAGGGCCTTGATGGCGGCGATTTGCGTCGCGGTCGGGGTGCGGAAGTTCATGTCGGGCAAGGGGCGGGTCAGAAGTTGCGGCGCAGGTCCATGCCCTGGTAGAGGCTCGCGACCTGGTCGGCGTAGCCGTTGAACGTCAGGGTCGGGCGTTTGCGGAATTCGCCGATGCGGCGCTCGCTCGCCTGGCTCCAGCGCGGGTGGTCGACCTGCGGATTGACGTTCGAGTAGAAGCCGTATTCGCTGGGGGCCGCCTTGTTCCACGCGGTCGGAGGCTCTTTCTCGACGAGGCGGATGGCGACAATCGATTTCGCGCTCTTGAAGCCGTACTTCCACGGGATGACGACGCGCACCGGCGCGCCGTTCTGGTTCGGCAGGACTTCGCCGTACAGGCCGAGCGTGAGGAGCGTGAGCGGATGCATCGCTTCGTCCAGGCGCAGGCCTTCCGTATAGGGCCAGTCGAGCACCGGGCGGCGCAACATGATCTTCGGATCGTAGTGGCTGACAAACTGGACATATTTCGCGCTGCCTTGCGGTTCGACCTGCTTGAGGAGTGCCGAGAGCGAGAATCCGAGCCAGGGGATGACCATCGACCAGGCTTCGACGCATCTCAGCCGGTAGATGCGTTCTTCGAGTGGCGCGAGCTTGAGCAGATCGTCGATGTCGAAGGTGCGCGGTTTGCCGACGAGGCCTTCGACCCGCACGGTCCAGGGGCGCACCTGAAGCTTTCCGGCGTTCTCGGCGGGGTCTTCCTTTTCGGTGCCGAATTCGTAGTAGTTGTTGTAGGTCGTCACCGACTTGTAGGGCGTCTGCGCTTCGTCGGTGCTCAGTGGCGAACGGCCGAGCGGGCCGAGCTTGGTCGCGGCGCGGGCCGAGGGAACGACGCCCATCCACGTTGCTGTACCGGCGGCGAGCGTTAGGCCGGCCGCTTGCAGGAAGCGGCGCCGGTTGTCGAAGAGGTCTCGCGACGTGATTTCCGAGGGGGCGATGTCGTTGGGGAGCAGGATCAGCATGGGGAGTGTTTCGGGTGCAGGCCTTATCGTTTTGGATTCGGCAAGGGGGTGGACCGGAAGTTCCGCGGTCCGGGGCCCGCTGGGATCGGAGATCAGGGCGTGATCTGGTGATGCACCGCGTTTGCGAGCGGCAATAGCGTCTCGCGCTTGAACTGTCCGGACAGCGCGTAGGCGAAGCGACCGTCGGCCCAGTAGAAGACGCCGACCTCGCCTTCCTGCGCGTAGCGGAAGGCGGTGATGTCCGGGCCGTCGTCGCGGATGCTGACGTAGAGCGTCAGTCGTCGTCCGCCGTCGTCTTCGTACATGAATTGGGCGCTGGGGCCCGTCGTGTCGGGGAGCAGGCGTCCGCCGAGCAGGGCGAAACCATCGCCCGAAAGATCAGGCACGTGCACCGGGGCGCCGAGCCGCTTCGAGAGCCAGGCGACGAGGTGCTGCTGCTGGTCGGCGCCCACTTCGACGGGGTGGCGCACTTCCGGGGAATACACGGCGTGGGCGACTGCGGCGGTGCGCGGCAGAACGGCGAGCGGGTCCGTGGGGGGCGACGCTTCGCGGCCGAGCCGGTAGCCCAGTCCGGTGCCCACCAGGGTGCCGACGATGACCCAGGCGGCGATTGCCGCCATGCGCAGCATCGGCGGCCGCTCTTTGCGCTCGACCACGGCACGCAGCCGCGCGGGAATGGGCTCGTCGAGGATGGGGTCGAAAGCGGCGTGCAGCCGTTCGCTGTCGCGGCGCCAGGCGGCGATGCGTTCGGCGCGCGCCGGATCTTCCGCGAGCCAGGCCTCGACTTCCGCACGTCGCGCCGCATCGAGTCGGCCATCGGCCCAAGCGTGCAGGTCGTCTTCGCAAATCGGGCGTCGCATCGCTATTTCACCACCTTCAGATAGTCCGGCGCCGCCTGTCCGTCGAGTACTTGGCGCAGGCGTTCGCGGGCCCGCGACAGGCGCGACATCACGGTGCCGACCGGCGTGCCGAGGACTTTCGCCGTCTCCTCGTAGCTGAGGTCCTCCAGCGCGACGAGGAGCAGGACTTCGCGGTGCTCGACTGACAGTTGCTGCAAGGCCCGTTCGAGGTCGCGCATCTCGATGCCGTCAAGTTGGCGCCCGCGGACGGCGACTTCGGGAAGATCCTCCGGTGCCCGGTAATCGAGCGCGGCGCCGGCATGGTACTGATTGACGAAGACGTTGTGCATCATCGTCAGCAGCCATGCGCGGAGGTTGCCGGGCCGCCACAGCCGCCCCTTGACCAGGGCGCGCTCGAGCGTGTCCTGGACGAGATCGTCGGCGCGCGCGGCATCGCCCGTGAGGGCGCGGGCGTAGCGGCGCAGGCGTGGAATCTCGGCCAGCAGGGCGTCGCGCGGGATCATCGTGCGTAGCTAGGGCGGTCGGGGTCAGGGCTTCGCAGTGTGCCAGACGCCGTTCACGCCTTCACCTGTCGCGTCGCCCGGCTTGCTGTCCTTCGCCCAGAGGTATAGCGGCTTGCCCTTGTAGGCCCACTGCCGACCGCCGTCGTCGCGCGTGACGATCGCCCACTCGCCGCCGGCCTTGTCGGTGGCGGTGGCCATCAGCGGCGGCCAATTCGTCGCGCAGGGCCCGTTGCAGGTGCTCTTCGTCGCGTTGGCGGGGTCGCGGTCCAGGGTGTAGAGCGTCATCCCGGAGGCGTTGGCGAGCACGCCCCCGCGCGGCGCAGCCGGTGCTGCCGCCTGCGTCGAAGAGCTTCCGTAGCCCTGCATGCCGCCGCAGGCGCCGAGCAGGACGGTAAGTACGGGGAGGGCGACTTTGACGAGAGTGTTCATGGTTCGACTCCTTGGGGGGAAGGTAATGCATGAACAGCGCGGACATCCCGATTATTCCCGAGTCAGCGTCGCCGGAAGGATTCGTCGGTGGTCAAGGCCGCGGCCGAGGCCGAACTTCGGCTAGAATCGAAGACCCGCCAACGTACCCGACCAGAGTTTTCCGACATGTCTGCCTCAATGAAGATCCATATCGACGACGTCCGCATCCAGGAAATCAAGGAACTCGTGCCGCCGGCGCACGTGCTGCGCGAATTCCCCGCTACGGCCCGTGCTGCGGAAGTCGCTTTCGAGACGCGGCAGGCAATCCATCGCATTTTGTACGGCGCCGACGACCGGCTGCTGGTCGTGATCGGGCCGTGCTCGATCCACGATCCCGAGGCGGCGCTCGAATATGCGCGCAAGCTGACCGCCGAGGCCGAGCGTTTCCGTGACGATCTGCTGGTCGTGATGCGGGTCTATTTCGAGAAGCCGCGCACGACCGTGGGCTGGAAAGGGCTCATCAACGACCCCTACCTCGACAACAGCTTCCGCATCAACGAAGGCGTGCGCCTCGCGCGCAAGCTGCTGTGGGAAATCAATGAGATGGGGCTGCCCGCGGCAACCGAGTTCCTCGACATGATCACGCCGCAGTACATCGCGGACCTCATTTCCTGGGGCGCGATCGGGGCGCGGACGACCGAGAGCCAGGTCCATCGCGAGCTCGCGTCGGGACTGTCCTGTCCGGTGGGCTTCAAGAACGGGACGGATGGCAACATGCGGATCGCGGTCGACGCCATCAAGGCGGCGCAGTCGCCGCACCATTTCCTGTCGGTGACCAAGGCCGGGCACTCGGCGATCGTGTCGACGCGCGGCAACGAGGATTGCCACGTGATCCTGCGCGGCGGCAAGGTGCCGAACTACGATGCGGCGAGCGTCGACGCAGCGTGCAAGGAACTGGCGGCGTCCGGCGTGCCGGGCAAGGTCATGATCGATTTCTCGCACGCCAACAGCCGCAAGCAGCACCGCCTGCAGATCGACGTTGCGCGGGACGTCGGGCAGCAGGTCGGCGGCGGCGACGACCGCATCTTCGGCGTGATGGTCGAGTCGCACCTCAAGGAAGGGCGCCAGGACCTGGTGCCGGGCCGCGAGCTCGAATACGGCAAAAGCATCACGGACGCCTGTATCGGCTGGGAAGACAGCGTGGGCGTGCTCGAAACGCTGGCCGAAGGGGTGCGCCAGCGGCGCGTTGCGAGGGCGACGAGCTACGAATGATCCGCTGAAACGCAGCCGCGGCGCCTGAGGGCTCGGCGGCTGCAATGCGCGTCAGGTGCCGGCTTGACGCGCCTCTTCCTCTGTTTCGGCGACGGCATTCTGTTCGGCGCAGATGCGGGCGAGAGCACGATTGGTGATCAGCAGGACTGCGGTGCCGAACACCAGTGCCGCTCCGATGATGATCGCGAGAAAGCGCTGCTGACGGGTTTCCATGGCCGTCAGGTCGTGTGCCATGAGCACGAGTCCGAGTGTGCGGCCGGAGGCGTCGGTCAGCGGGCGGGAGCTGAATTCGATTGAGCGCCCGGCGCTGCGCGCGCGATATCGACCCTCCAGCGCTGCGCCTCCGCTCTGGAACCCGGGGTGGGCGGCGAGTAGCACGTCGTTCGCATTGCGCGTGCGACCGGCGACGACCTTGTCGGGGATCAGGTCCCAGTCCTTGAGGTGCCCGATCATGTCCATGCCTTCCTCCCACTGGGCCCGGTTGAGGAAACGCTTGTCGACGAGCAGGAACAGATCGACGCCCGTGAGCTCATGCAGTTGCGCGAGCGTGCGATCGATCTCCATACCGAGCTCGATGTAGCCGATCCGGTTGCCGACCTGATCGAGCCAAGGTTCCACGACGCGTAGCGTGAAGACGCCTTTTTGTCCGAGTTCGAGCCCGGCCGCCACCTTTCCGCTTTGCTCGGCCTGCAGCAGCGTGGTCCGGTCGATCTGGTCGCCGAAGCTTTCCGGGCGCTGCACCCGCAGGAACATCTTCCGGTTCTTGTCGATGAAATAGAAATGCGTGATACCGTGATCTCGGCGCAAGACTTCGAAGAGTTCGCCGGTGGCGTTGCGCAGTCCTTCCCGTTCGCCGTTCAGGAAGAAGTTGCGCAGATAGGCGTTCCGGATGATGGGCTTGAGCGTCGCTCCGAGCTTGTCCGAATCCCGGCTGATCGCCAGGCCGAAGGCGTCGCGCACCGCAGCGACGTTGCGCTCGCGCTCGGTCTCGAGCGCCTGGTTCTCGCGGAAGTATTCGGCGATCACGACCGTCGTCATCAGGATGGCGATCGCAATCGTCAGCGGCAGCAGCAGTGCCCGCTGGTAATGGGTACTACGCTGCCGCATCGTCGGGGGGCTCGGCTCGGACATGCGGCCGTCAGGCGTTCTTGCCCTTCTGCCACAGCACGTCGCCGCGACCGCCGGCACGATTGAGGACGCGGCCGAGCACGAAGAGCAGGTCCGACAGACGGTTCAGGTACTGGCGAGGGCCATCGTTGACCGCCTCTTCGAGCGCCAATGCCACCAGCGAGCGCTCCGCGCGTCGGCAGACGGTACGGGCGTGATGCGCGAGCGCGGCCGGACGGGTGCCGCCGGGCAGGATGAAGTCCTTCAGCGGTTCCAGCGGATCATTGAGCCGGTCGAGCTCGGTTTCGAGCTTTTCGACCTGCTTGCTACTGATCATGCTCATGCCTGGAATGCACACTTCGCCGCCGAGGTCGAACAGGTCATGCTGCACGTCCGTGAGCAGCGCGCGGACGTCTTCCGGCAGCTCTTCGCACAGCAGTAGGCCGACGATGGCGTTCAGTTCGTCGACTTCGCCGAGCGAGTGGATGCGCAGGCTGTTCTTCGATACGCGCTTGCCGTCGCCGAGGCCGGTCGTGCCGGCGTCACCCGTGCGGGTATAGATCTTCGAGAGTCGATGTCCCATGTATCAAGCGTCTCCATGTTGGGACCCCATTATAGGGGGAGGGCGCGTGCGGCTGCATCCCGCGGCGCAAAGCGCCGCCGGCCGGCATGGTAAACTGCCGCATTCGCCCGAACGCCGGGTTCCATGCCATCTAGCCCGATCAAACTGCCCATGAAAAGCGCTGAAATTCGCGAAAAGTTCCTGAAGTTCTTCGAATCGAAGGGTCACCAGATCGTCTCCTCCAGCTCGCTGGTGCCGCACGAGGATCCGACGCTGCTGTTCACGAACGCAGGGATGAACCAGTTCAAGGACGTCTTCCTCGGCTTCGACAAGCGTCCCTACACGCGTGCGACGACCTCGCAGAAGTGCGTGCGCGCGGGCGGCAAGCACAACGACCTCGAGAACGTCGGCTACACGGCGCGCCACCACACTTTCTTCGAGATGCTGGGCAACTTCAGCTTCGGCGACTATTTCAAGCGCGACGCGATCAGCTACGCGTGGGAGCTGCTGACCGACGTCTTCAAGCTGCCCAAGGACAAGCTGTGGGTGACCGTCTATGCCGAAGACGACGAGGCCTACGACATCTGGACGAAGGAAGTGGGCGTGCCGGCCGAGCGTGTGATCCGCATCGGCGACAACAAGGGCGCGCGCTACCTGTCGGATAACTTCTGGATGATGGGCGACACGGGCCCCTGCGGCCCCTGTACCGAGATCTTCTTCGACCACGGTCCCGAGATCTGGGGCGGCCCCCCGGGATCGCCGGAGGAAGACGGCGACCGCTACATCGAGATCTGGAACAACGTGTTCATGCAGTTCAACCGCGACGAGAACGGCGTGATGCATCCGCTGCCGAAGCCGAGCGTCGACACCGGCATGGGCCTCGAGCGTGTCTCAGCGGTGCTGCAGCACGTGCATAGCAACTACGAGATCGATCTCTTCCAGAACCTGATCCGCGCGGCGGCGCGCGAAACCAAGTGCGCCGATCTCGACAGCCCGAGCCTGAAGGTCTTGGCGGACCACATCCGCGCCTGCTCCTTCCTGATCGCAGACGGCGTGATCCCGGGCAACGAAGGTCGCGGCTACGTGCTGCGCCGGATCATCCGCCGCGCGATCCGCCATGGTTACAAGCTCGGTGCCCGCGCCGCGTTCTTCCATCGCCTGGTGGCGGACCTGGTTGCCGAGATGGGCGACGCGTATCCCGAGCTTCGCGCCGGCCAGTCCCGCATCGTGGATATCCTGCGCCAGGAAGAGGAGCGTTTCTTCGCGACGATCGAAAACGGCATGGCGATCCTCGAAGCCGAGCTGCAGGCGATGAGCGCATCGGGCGACGCTGTCTTCAACGGCGAGACCGCGTTCAAGCTGCACGACACTTACGGCTTCCCGCTCGACCTGACGGCCGACGTCTGCCGCGAGCGCGAAGTCACGGTCGATGCCGTCGCCTTCGACGCCGCGATGGCGCGCCAGAAGGAGCAGGCGCGCGCGGCCGGCAAGTTCAAGATGGCGGCGAACCTCGAATACGAAGGCCCGGCGACGACCTTTCACGGCTACGAGAAGCTCGAGGAGCGTGCCAACGTGCTCGCGCTGTACCGCGATGGTGTCGCGGTCAACGAACTGCTCGAAGGCGAGATGGGCGTGGTCGTGCTCGACAATACGCCGTTCTACGCCGAGTCCGGCGGCCAGGTCGGCGACCGCGGGGAGCTCCGCGGCGCGGGCCTCTTCGCGGTCGAGGACACGCTGAAGATCCAGGCGACGGTGTTCGGTCACCACGGCGTCGTCAAGACCGGTAAGCTGGCGGTCGGGCAGCCCGTCGTCGCGCGCGTCGATGCCGTCGCCCGTGCGCGCACCGCCCGCAACCACTCCGTGACCCACCTGATGCACAAGGCGCTGCGCGAAGTGCTCGGCGCGCACGTGCAGCAGAAGGGCTCGCAGGTCGATCCCGACAAGACGCGCTTCGACTTCTCGCACACCGCGCCGCTGACGGCCGAGGAAATCCACGAGGTCGAGGAGCTGGTGAACGCCGAGGTCCTCGCGAATGCCGCCACCGACGCCCGCATCATGGCGCTGGAGGATGCGCAGAAAACCGGCGCGATGATGCTCTTCGGCGAGAAATACGGCGACGAGGTGCGCGTGATGACGATCGGTTCGACCACGGAACTGTGCGGCGGCACCCACGTTGCGCGCACCGGCGACATCGGTCTGTTCAAGATCGTCTCGGAAGGCGGTGTTGCGGCCGGTGTGCGCCGCGTCGAGGCGGTGACGGGCGAGGCCGCGCTGCGCTACGCGCAGGAACAGGAGCGGCGCGTGCAGGGCATCTCCGCGCTGCTGAAGGTGCAGCCGGAAGACGTCGCCGAGCGTGTTGCGGGCATCCTCGACAACGTGCGTGCGCTGGAGAAGGAAGTTGCGCGCATGAAGTCGAAGCTTGCCGCGAGCCAGGGTGATGATCTCGTCGCGCAGGCCGTCGACATCAAGGGCTGCAAGGTGCTGGCGGCGACGCTGGAGGGGGCCGATGCCGCGACACTGCGCGAGACGCTGGACAAGCTCAAGGACAAGCTCAAGTCCGCTGCGATCGTCCTCGCCACGGTCGCCGACGGACGCGTGAGCCTGGTGGCCGGCGTGACGCCGGATCTCACCGCGCAGCTCAAGGCGGGCGAGCTCGTCAACATGGTCGCCCAGCAGGTCGGCGGCAAGGGCGGCGGTCGTCCCGACATGGCGCAGGCCGGCGGCACGCAGCCGGAGAACCTGGCCCAGGCGCTGGCCGCTGTTCCGGCCTGGGTCGAGCAGCGACGCTGAGTCGGCGAGACCCGGACGAAAAGCCGCCTGCGGGCGGCTTTTTTCTTTTTCGGGCCGACGAGTTGGGTTTGTCTGATCCTCGTCATTGTTTGGCGTCACTGGTGCCGCGGATAATCGTTAATCCGGAAATACATCGTTACGAAGTTACTGATGCCCAAACGGCGCACATCGCTGCAGGACTGGTGGTCGGGCTCCTTCGACCGCATCGCGCATTCCTACCTCGTCTGGGCCATGGTGGCCGTCATTGCCGGCTTCTGGCTCTTCAACGTACGCCAGCTGGTGCTGGAGTATGCCGACCGCGAGGAGAACCTGATCCGCGAATATCAGGGGCGGCTGCTCGAACGCAAGCGCGAGGATTTCGACGATATCTTCCGCGCCATTTACCAGCACGTACGCACGATTTCACTGATCCCGGCGATCCGCTCGGTGCCGGGCCGCAACCGGCGCGGCCAGCAGGAGCACGTGCTGAAGGAAGGGCGGATCTCGGTCGATACCTACGAGACGGTGCGGCAGATCTACGTCAATCTCTCGCGCAACATCCAGGTGTCGGAGATCTACTACGTGCTCGACGGCTTCCGTCCGGAAGACGGCGAAGTGCCTTTCCTGATGTTCGACAGCGGGATCAAGAAGAGCGATCCGCTCGGAAGCAATGGTCACGCGGCGAGCGAGGACACCCCTGAGGAATACGAAGAGGCTGAGTACGAGTACTACCTCAAGCAGATTGAGTGGTTTCGCCAGCGGTACCCGCGCTGGGTGTTCGAGAACAACATCGACGGCATCCCGGCCGTCCTGTCGCCGACGCTGCGCACCTGCGACAACACGCAATACGAGTCGGTGGCCGGCGGCGACGCCCGTAACACCCAGGGCCTGCTCTATTCGGTTCCGGTCTATGGACAGAGCGACGGCCGCCTGAAGGGGCTCATCTCGGCGGTGTTGCGGATCAACGTGCTCGAAGCGGTGCTGGTCGGCGTGCCCCACCTCATCGTCACGGAGGCAGATCGCAAGGCGGCCGAGCGTGCCGGCTGGGTGATGCCCGAGGAAGCGTCGAACTTCGCGCTGTCCCACGAAGGCTACGGCATCGAGATCTACGATCGCCGTAATCCCTTGTTCGCACATGGGCTGGCGAGCGCGCGCGACAACCTGCCAGGCCGCTGGGCGTCGTCCGAGGTCAGCCTCCGCGCCGATGGCGTGATGCGAATCTATCATTACCTGGCGCCGGAGCAGCTCGACCAGTTGGCCGAACCGATCCGCGACGAGCGCAACCGCGCAATCCTGGCGCGCGTGGCCTTGCTGGCGGTGCTGATGCTGATCTTCTGGCGGGCCGTGCGCGACCAGCGTCGCCATCACGCCGAGCTGGTTCGCTTGGCGCTCTACGACGCCCTGACGATGCTGCCGAATCGCCGCCTGTTCGGGCAGCGCCTCGAACAGGCGGTAGGCCGCGCACGCCGCTACGGCAGCAAGGTCGGGTTGATGTTTCTCGACATCGACAACTTCAGCGTGATCAACAGCACACTCGGCCACCAGGCCGGAGACGCGTTGCTGGCGGCGGTTGCCGCGCGGCTGCGCGATACGCTGCGGGTCAACGACGAGGTCACGGTGCGCGAGGCGATGGAGCACCGGGCGCTCGCGCGTGTCGGCGGCGACGATTTCATGCTGATGTTCGAGGATCTGGAAAAGCCCGAGGATGTCGGCATCGTCATCGAACGCATCATGGAGGCCTTCCGCGAGCCGCTGGCCTTCGACAATCAGCACGCCGAGGTCTCGTTGAGCGCGGGGCTCGCCGTCTTCCCGGACGACGCCGATGGCACCGAAGAACTGTTGGTGTGCTGCGAGCACGCGCTGCGGCATGCGCGCAGCAGCGGTGCCGGCGAGTACCGGATGTTCAGCGACGAGATGCGGCTCAAGGCGGCCCGCCAGAACCTGCTTGTCCGCGAACTGCGCAACGCGGTACGCGAGCAGCAGTTTTCGCTCGCCTATCAGCCCAAGCTCGATCTGCGCACGCGCCAGGTCATCTCCTTCGAGGCGCTGCTCCGATGGCAGCACGCCGAACTCGGCTTCGTGTCGCCGGCGGAGTTCGTGCCGCTGCTCGAGCGCAGCGGCCAGATCGTCGAAGTCGGTCGCTGGATCCTCGAAACCGCGTGTGCGCAATTGCTGGCCTGGCAACGGAAGGGGCGAGCGGGTCTGCGGATGAGCGTGAACGTTTCGGCGCGGCAGCTCCTGCTGTCGGATTTCGTCGGCACCGTCGACGAAGTCCTGCGCAGCTCGGACGTGGAGCCGAAGGCGCTGACGCTGGAGATTACCGAATCGATGGTGATCGACAATCTGTCAGATGGGAGTGGAGCACTGGAGCGTCTGCGTGCCCTGGGCGTGAAGATCGCGATCGACGATTTCGGCACCGGCTACAGTTCGCTGACCTATCTGCAGAACCTGCCTGTCGACTGCCTGAAGCTCGACAAGTCGATGATCGACACCGTCCTCGAGCAGCGCGGCGCGCACGTCGTGCGGATGACGATCGGCCTGGCGCACGGCCTCGGGCTCGAGGTCGTCGCGGAAGGCGTCGAGGAGCAGGCGCAGATGGAAGCCCTGGTCGGCATGGACTGCGACATCATGCAGGGCTATTACTTCTCGCGGCCGCTCAGCGCAAAGGATGCCGGCGCGCTGCTCGCGCCGGATCCGGCAACCCACGCCGCCTGACGGAGCCCGTCTGCGGGCCCCGCCACGCGGCGCGGCGGACGATCAGAACGGCAGTTTGACGCCCGGCCAGACGCCTTCGATCGCGCGCCGGAAGTCGGCCTGGATGCGGGCGATGGCCTCGGCAGTGTCGGCTTCGAAGCGCAGAACGACCACCGGCGTGGTGTTTGAGGGGCGTGCCAGGCCGAAACCGTCGGCGTATTCGACGCGCACGCCGTCGAGCGTGATGACTTCGGTCGCGCCGTCGAATTTTGCCGATTCCCTCAGGCGGCGCACCAGTTCGAAGGGCTCGCCTTCGGCCATCTTGAGATTCAGTTCGGGCGTGCTGACGGCGTCCGGCAGCGCCTTCAGCACGGCGCTCGGGTCGGCGTGCCGCGACAGGATCTCCAGCAGGCGCGCGCCGGCGTAGAGACCGTCGTCGAAGCCGTACCAGCGTTCCTTGAAGAACACGTGGCCGCTCATCTCGCCGGCGAGCGGGGCGCCGGTTTCCTTGAGCTTGGCTTTCACGAGCGCGTGCCCGGTGTTCCACATCGTCGGCTTGCCGCCGTGCTGGCGGATCCAGCCCGAAAGGTTGCGGGTGCATTTGACGTCGTAGATGATCTCGCCGCCCGGCACGCGCGACAGCACGTCGGCCGCGAAGAGCATCAGTTGGCGGTCGGGATAGATGATCTCGCCGTCCTTGGTGACGACGCCCAGGCGGTCGCCATCGCCGTCGAAGGCGAGGCCCAGTTCGGCATCGGTCTCGCGCAGCGCGCGGATCACGTCCTGCAGGTTCTCGGGCTTCGACGGATCGGGGTGATGGTTCGGGAAGGTGCCGTCGACGTCGCAGAAGAGTTCGACGAGCTCGCAGCCGAGGCGGCGGAAGAGGTCCGGGGCGATCGCGCCGGCCACGCCGTTGCCGCAGTCGACGACGATCTTCATCGGGCGCGCGAGCTTGACGTCGGAGGTGATGCGCTCGATGTAGGCCTGCTCGACGCTCGCGTGGCGCAGTTCGCCCGCGCCGTGCGCGAGATCGTTCTCGACGATGCGGCGGCGCAGATCCTGGATCATCGGTCCATACAGGGTCTGGCCGCCCAGCACCATCTTGAGGCCATTGTAGTCGGGCGGGTTGTGGCTACCGGTGACGCTGACGCAGGAGTCGGTGCCGGTTTCATAAGCGGCGAAATAGGTCAGCGGGGTCGGTACGCAGCCGATATCGACGACATCGACGCCGGCGGCACGGATGCCGTCGGCAAGCGCGCCGGCGAGTTCCGGGCCGGACAGGCGGCCGTCGCGGCCCACCGTGATCGCGCGCTGGCCGCGTGCGACAGCTTCGGAGCCGAGCGCGTGGCCGATCGCGCGGACGGCGTCGGGCGTCAGGGTCTTGTCGACGATCCCGCGGATGTCGTATGCCTTGAAGATTTCCGGTGCGGGGGTGGCGTAGGGCGTCGAAGTCATGGGCTATCCAGGTATTTCGAGTGAAAGGCGCGGCGTCGCGCGAGTTCGTGAAACCGCGGGATTATCGCAGATGCGTGGGCGCCGGGCGCACGCTGTTGCATCCGGACACTTCGCGCGGCGAAGGCTCCGTCAATGCACGACCCGCGGCGCGTCGCCACTCGCGGTGTGCTGCACGTCCGGCGTCGGCGATGCCTGATGCATGACCATCTTCCACCCGGAGGCGCCGCGTGCGTAAACGTTGGTCGCCACCATCGGCGGATGGAGTTGGTCGTTGTCCTTCACCGCGACGTGTTCGATGACGTTATGGACGGTCAGCAGCATGTTGGCGCACACGATGCAGTGGGAGGTGTGCACCTGCAAGCGCGTGCCGCTGGCGAAGATCTGCCGCCAGGATTCGCGCACGGCGGCGAGGCCGGTCAGCCGCGGGGCATCGGGATGCACGCAGACCACCTCGTCGTCCTCGGACCAGACGGCCATCATGGCATCAAGATCGGCGCGGCCGAGGGCATCGTAGAAGGCCGACTCGGCCTCGGCGGCGGAAGTGAAGATCGGTTTGCTCACGGCGAAAGGTCGATCCCGGTTTCCTGCAGTGAAAAAGGCATGGGGGCGTTGCCGCCCCCATGGATCATGTTGCCCTTGCTGTTACCGGCTTAGTGATGGCCCTTCGGGCGTTCGCCGGTGAACACATACTTCGCGCTGCAGTACGGGCAGACGGCCTCGCCTTCGGCCAGCACGTCGAGGAACACGCGCGGATGACGTGCCCACAGCGGGGCATCGGGCTGCGGGCAGTACAGCGGCAGGTCGTGGGCGGTGACGGCGATCGGTTGCGATTTGTCCTGGTTTTCAGTCATGGCAGCGGGTTCCTTAGACGTAAGCGAGCCAGTGCTCGTATTCGGGCGCCCGGCCATTGACGACGTCGAAGAAGCGGGCCTGGATCTTCTGCGTGATCGGGCCGCGCTTGCCGGCGCCGATGGCGCGGTTGTCGAGTTCGCGGATCGGGGTGACTTCGGCGGCGGTGCCGGTGAAGAAGGCTTCGTCGGCGATATAGATATCGTCGCGGGTGAGGCGCTTCGACTGCACTTCGAGGCCGAATTCGCGCGCGATGGTGATCACCGAGTCACGGGTGATGCCGGTCAGCGCCGAGGCGATCTCGGGTTCGTAGATCTTGCCGTCCTTGATGACGAAGAGGTTCTCGCCGGCGCCTTCCGCGACGAAGCCCTGGGTGTCGAGAAGCAGCGCTTCATCGTAGCCGTCCTGCGTCGCTTCGAGGTTCGCGAGGATCGAGTTGGCGTAGGTGCTCGCGACCTTCGCGCGCGGCATCGTGGCATTGACGTGGTGGCGGGCGAAGGAAGAGGTCTTCACGCGGATGCCCTTCTCAAGGCCTTCCTCGCCGAGGTAGGCGCCCCACGGCCAGGCGGCGATCGCGACATGCACGGTCGAGCCTCGCGTCGAGATGCCCATTTTTTCGGAGCCGTAGAAGGCGAGCGGGCGCAGGTAGCAGGACTCGAGCTTGTTCGCGCGCACGACTTCCTTCTGCGCTTCCATGAGATCTTCCTTGGAGTAAGGAATGTTCATCATGTAGATCTTGGCGGAGTTCAGCAGGCGCTGCGTGTGCTCCGCGAGGCGGAAGATCGCGGTGCCCTTGGCCGTCTTGTACGCGCGCACGCCCTCGAATACGGCCAGGCCGTAGTGCAGGGAGTGGGTCAGGACGTGGGTCGTGGCTTCGCGCCAAGGCACGAGCTTGCCGTCCTGCCAGATGAAACCGTCGCGGTCAGCCATGGACATATTGGGGTTCTCCAGCGATTAGAGGAATTCGGGGCCGCAGGGGCCGGAAGAACTCATAATTCTAGCGCAAGCCGTGGGGTTTGCGGCGGCCTGGAGTGGGAGTGGTCGGTGTGCTGCGGGAGACTGCCACGCCATGTCGGGCGGAAATGCCGTCGGGCACGCTAAAATGTCGCGTTTTTTGCGCAGACGGGCGAGCATGGAAAGAAGCTGGAAACCCAATGTGACCGTGGCGTCGGTCGTGGAGCGCGATGGGCGCTTTCTGATGGTCGAGGAACATACTGCCGACGGGCTGCGTTTCAATCAGCCCGCGGGCCACGTCGAGTTCGGCGAGTCGCTCGTCGATGCGGCGGTCCGCGAGACGCTGGAGGAGACGGCGCACGGCTTCGTGCCGGAATACCTCGTCGGGATCTACCAGTGGACGGTGCCCGGCAGCAAGCTGACCTATCTGCGCTTCGCATTCGGCGGCGCGGTCGGCGACGAGCAGCCCGGACGGACACTCGACGATGGCATCGTGCGCGCTGTCTGGCTCACGCCGGAGGAATTGCGGGCCTGTCGCGAGCGGCATCGTAGCCCCTTGGTGCTGCAAGTGGTCGAGGACTGGATCGCCGGGCGGCGCTATGGGCTCGAGCTGATCCGCCATCATCCGGTCTGAGCGGAATGAGGGGCCTGCGCGCCGGCCTCGCCGTATGTGCCTTTGGGTGGGCGCTCTCGGCGCATGCGGCGGCGGAGCTCGAAGTGTGCTTCAACTACGGTTGCGCGAAGTCGTGGCCGGTGAGTCTTGCGGAAGATCGGCTGCATGCGGTGCAGGCGCTGCTTGCGTCGGCCAACGACGCGGCGTCCGAGCGTGCAATGATCGCCGGCGCGATCGGCAGGCTGTATGGGCTTGCCGGCGAGCAGACACCGATCGCCGCCGACCGTGCGGGTAACTTCCTCGACGATGGCGTCGAGGGGCGGATGGATTGCATCGACCACTCGACCAACACGACGCGCTTCCTCGGGCTGATGGTCGAGCGCGGCTGGCTGCGCTTTCATCGCCTGCTGGAGCCGGCACGGCGCCACTTCGCGATCTTCCAGCACTTTTCGGCGGTGATCGAGGAGTTGGAGGCGCCCACCCCCGTGGCGTTGCCGGACGCGCCGACGGTGGTGCCCGATTATGTCGCGCCCATGCTCGTGATGTGTGATTGCACCGAGGTACTCGCGGACATCGTCGTGCCGGCGCCGGTTGTGGAGGTGCGCCCGACCGGGCACCCGGGGGCGCGCTTTGCGGTCGACAGCTGGTTCGTGGATCATGGCGATCCTGCGGTGGTGCTGCCGCTGGATCAATGGCTGAGTGGAGAAGGACCGAATGTCCAGTAATACCGATCCCAACGGAATGAAGGTGGTCGTCGGCATGTCCGGCGGCGTCGACTCGTCGGTGACGGCGCTGTTGCTTAAGCGCCAGGGCTACCAGGTGACGGGTCTGTTCATGAAGAACTGGGAGGACGATGACGACGACGAGTACTGCTCGACGCGCCAGGATCTCGTAGACGTCGCATCGGTGTGCGACGTGATCGGGATCGACCTCGAGGTCGTGAACTTCTCCGCCGAGTACAAGGATCGCGTGTTCGCCGACTTCCTGCGCGAGTACGAGGCCGGCCGCACGCCGAACCCTGACATCCTGTGCAATTCCGAGATCAAATTCCGCTGCTTCCTCGATCACGCGATGCAGCTCGGCGCCGACAAGATCGCGACCGGGCACTATGCGGGCGTGCGCGAGTGGGTGAACGACGGGCGCACCGAGTACCAGTTGCTCAAGGCCGAGGATGGCACCAAGGACCAGAGCTATTTCCTCTATCGCCTGACGCAGGCTCAGCTCGCGAAGACGCTGTTCCCGCTGGGGGGGCTTTACAAGCGCGAGGTGCGCAAGATCGCCGCCGACGCCGGCCTGCATGTCGCCGCGAAGAAGGATTCGACCGGCATCTGCTTCATCGGCGAGCGTCCGTTCCGCGAGTTCCTGATGCGCTACCTGCCGACGAAGCCGGGCGAGATCCGCTGCCTCGACGACGGCCGCGTGCTCGGCGAGCACCAGGGCCTGATGTACCACACGATCGGCCAGCGGAAGGGGCTGCATATCGGCGGCATCAAGGGCAACCAGGACGAGGCCGGCGAGCATGATGCGTGGTACGTCGCCGGCAAGGACGTGAAGGCGAACGTGCTGCACGTAGTGCAGGGGCACGACCACCCGGCGCTGCTCCGGAGCCGCCTGACGGCGGCCGACCTCAACTGGATCGCGGGGCGCGATCCGCATACGCACTGGGTGTATACGGCGAAGCCGCGTTACCGGACGCCCGACATGCCCTGCGAGATCGACGCGCTGGCCGACGGACGCGCCGAGATCGCCTTCGCGCAGCCGCAATGGGCGCTGACGCCGGGGCAGAGCGTGGTGGTGTATGAGTCGAAGGTATGCCTGGGCGGCGGGGTGATCGTCTAAGCTGATTGCCGCGCCTGCCGGCGCGGCTTTGCCTCGCGTGCGGCGGCCGTCAGACGCTGCCGTCGTTGCCGGTGTCCTCGCTGCGCTTGCCGAGCAGCTTGGCCATCAGGGGGTTGAGCTTCGCGGCGCCGCCGCTCGCGTTCGCATCGCGGCCGAAGCGCGCGGGCGTATCGGCGTTCTTCATGCGGCTGCGGATCTTGAGGCCGTTGAGTTTTTCGAGGTCGGTCTTTTTCATCGTGTGTCGCAGCGCCCAGGCGAGGGGCGGATTTCCTTCAACGGGTCGGTGATACGAGAGGCGACGGTTGGGAGCGCAGGCGCAGTGTATTGCGATAGCGCTCACAGCGGTCCATATATTCGCGCGTGCTCTTCGGCATCGGGACGCGTGCGCGGGTGATGTAACTGACGAGGTCGCGCCCCTGGATGATGAGGTTCATGCCGTCGGCGGCAAGTTGCAGGTCTTCGGCGCTTGTCGCGGAGACCAGGCGTGGCGAGAACGCGCCCAGGCGCTCGGCGGCGACGGCGAAGGTGGCCCACACATCGAAGATCGCCGGGTCGGTGCGCAGGGTTTCGCATTTGACCTTGGCCGCCTCGGTGAAGCGCAGCGTCGGATCCTCGATGCCTTCGAAGAAATACGTGCCGCCAAAGGTTTCGATCATCACGCCTGCGAGGCGGTCGATATCGCGCAGGGTCTGCGAGATCTTGATGTAGCGGCTCTCGTAGAACGCTTCGACGGGGATCGAGAAGGCGCGGAAGGGTTCGCCCCACAGTTCGTCGATGCCTTCTTCGCCGCTGCGGTGGCGCACGAGCTTGCCCAGCGTCAGGGCTTCCTGCAGACAGAAGCCGCATTCGCGCATCAGCGCGTTGTCGGACTCGATCTCGATCCCAACTTCCTGCAGTTCCATCAGTTTGGTGAAGATGTCGGTCGCGCGGTTGAACAGCGCGCCGGCGAGCATCGCGCCTTTGACGCGCTTGCGCTCGGGGTCGGGCTCGCTTTCATAGGTTTGGCGCGCTTCCTTGAGCCGCCGGCCGGGAATGTTGATGCCGTGCTCGACGTGGTTGAACAGGCGCCGCGTGAGCCCTTCGATCAATAGGCGCTTGGCACGCAGCGAGTCCTCGGGGGGCGGGTAGGCCTTGATCCAGTACCCGTCGTAGAAGATTCGCTCGACGCCTTCGATGACGCGCGTGGTGCCATTGGCGGGGACGGTAGCGTTCATTGCACGGATCATTCCGAGGCAATTGGTAGGAAGCGGCGCGGGAGCCCGAAAGCGCCGCCGTCTGCTCAGGAAGCGCGGCGCGCAGCGAGGGTGTCGGAAAGGGCGGCAGCCTGGGCGCCTGCGATTTCATCCTGACTTTTGAGTACAGGCTAATCTTACGGCAAGCGTCCGGCTATGGCCCGCGCACGTTGAAAAAATTTGCAGCCGGGCGACTGGCGGCGGAGCCCCGGGGGCGAACGGCGGCGCCGATCAGACCAAGTCGGGCGGTACGACGGCCCGCAGCACATGCTGTGTTTCGCCGTTGCGGGTGCGCGTCGTGAACCACCACAACGCGCCCTTCTTGATCGTCCAGTCGGCTTCCTCGCCGGCAAGCAGCAGTGCGGCCAGGCGGCCCAGCGCGGGTTGATGCCCGACGACGAGGCAGGTCCGGTCGGAATCCGGCCACCCGGTCGCGGCCAGGAGGTCGGCGACGCCGCCTTCGGGTCCCAGCGAGGGCACGACCTCGAAGTCGTCCGTGAAGGCAGACGCCGTCTGGCGTGTCCGCGTGGTTGGGCTCACGAGCACGCGCAGCCGCTTGGGGCGACGCTCGTTGAGCCATGCCGCGACGTTGCGGGCCTGTCGCTGGCCGCGCTCGGTCAGCTCTCGGGTATGGTCGGGCGTGCCGTCGATCGCTTCGGCGTGGCGCCATAGCAGCAGATCCATCGCATCCTCCTCTGGACGAAAGCCCGGAAGGCTAGGCGGCGCGCGTTGCGCCACTATTACAGTCGAGGCGTGACCGTTTTCAATCCGCCCATGGCGGTCGACCGTCGAGCAGGCGATCGAGTGCCCGGACGGCGCGCCGACTCCACCTGAGGTATCGCGGCCCATGCCAGCCGCAGACGTAGGCGGCGGCCGCACGCAGCTCGGCGGACTCGGCGGCCCAGGCCGCGAGCCGCGCGCGGGCGATGTCGACGTCGTTCACGAAGCCGAGATCGGCCTGGGCGTGCAGCAGACTCCGGAGGAAGCTCTCTGTCTGCTTGGCGGGCAGCAGCGGGGAGAAGAATTCGATCGCGTAGCGCAGACGCTTGGCGGCGATGCGCAGCGCGTGCAGGGTTTGCGGAACGCCCTCGGCGATCGCGGCATGGCGGCGACGCGCCTTCTTTCGCAGAGCGTCGAGCTGGATGCGGGCGAAGGTGCCGAGGTCGGCGGCGTCGATCAGGGGATTGCGCGGCAGGTCGAGCAGGGCTGCGGTCAGGTCGAGGAGTTGGCGTCCCTGGGCCGCGCGGTCGATATTCACGCGCGTCGCGTCGTAGGCCGCCTTGCGCGCGGCGTGGGCACGCTCCGCCAATTCGGCGATGGCGACGGCTTCGACGGGCGTGTACCGGCTGCCGGCGTCGAGAATCGGCAGCAGCAGTTCGTCACACAGTACGTCGAGGTCGCGCGCGGCGCCGAAGGCTGCGGCATTGTCGGCGAGACGTGCGCTCCAGTCTTCGACGAAGGTGGGCGGCAGGGCCGGCGTGAAGAGCCGGATCAGCGAGCGCAGCCGGCGTAGCGCAACACGCAACTGGTGGGTGTATTCGGGATCCGTGCCGGCCGCCGCGCCCGCGACGTTGCCCTGCCAGTGCCGCAGGCAGGCGAAGGCGAGGGTGCGGAAGGCTTCGACCGGATCCTGGTCCGATGAGATGCCGGAGGCTTCGGCGCGTTGCGGCCGCACGGGTTGATCCAGATGCAGGCGGAAGCCGCGTGCGGCCTTGCTTGAGTCGTCGGGCAGGAGCGGCAGCCCGGCGGCGAGCTGGCGGGCGAGGACGAGCAGGTCCTGCGGCCGGCCTTCGACGAGTTCCAATTCGAGTTCGCACAGCGCTTCACTGCGCTCGCCGGCGATGATGTCGCCGGTGTCGAGCATCATCAGGATGCGGACGCCATCGGCCGGCGCATGCAGCCGTGTCTCGCGCCGAAAGCGCGTGGAGAATACGGGGGCGAGGGCGGCGGCATGGCGCTGAAGGACTTTTCGCACCTTCGGGACGTCGACCGCCGAGAAATCGAAGCTGTCGCCGTAGGGCTGTTCCCACTCCGGGCGTTGCGTGAGCCCGCCCGCGGAGCTCGTCTCGCACTTGATCGTCTGCAACTGCACGCGGCCCTGGCGGCGGGTGCGAACGGCAATCTTGCGCTTCTTCAACGCGAGATCGGGCGTGTCGAAGTAGGTGTTGTCGAGGGTGACGGCGTTGCCCTGCTTTTCGGCCGCGACGAACAGCGGATGGCGGCGCAGGGCGGGGAGGGCCCGCCGAGGCAGGCTGAGTTTGAGTTCGATTTCCTGGCTCATCGCGGACCTGGGGCTGCGCAACTCGGGGATTGTAATCCCTTGTCTTGCGCCCGTCATGCTTGCAGCCGGCATTCCGGGGCGCCCCGCGTCAGGGTTCGCCGAAGACCTGCTGCCACAGGATGCGCACCGGTTCGCGAGCCAGCGTGACTTCGCCCGGATCGACGCGCGAGGGCAGGCCGTTGAGGCGCTGGCGGTGTTGCAGGTGGCGCAGCATGCGGTAGCTGTCGCCGCAACGCGCGGCGAGCCCCGCCGGGATCAGGCCGAGTTCGCCGGCGATGCGCAGCAGCGCGATGTTGCCGAGGTTGCCGGTGAGTTCAGGGTGATGGTGGGCGTGGCCGAGCACGAGGTATTGGACGAGGAACTCGACGTCGATGAGGCCGCCGCCGTCGTGCTTGAGATCGAAACGTTCGCTCTTGGCGGAATGGGCCTCGCGCATCTTCTGGCGCATCGACAGGACTTCGGCGCGCAGGGTGTCGAGATCCCGTTCCTGGCGCAGGACTTCGCAGCGGATGCGTTCGAAGGCCGCACCGAGGGCCGGATCGCCCGCGGCGAAGCGGGCGCGCGTAAGCGCCTGGTGCTCCCACACCCAGGCGGATTCGAGCTGGTATTTGCGGAAGGCGTCGAGCGAGCAGACGATCATGCCGGACTCGCCGTTGGGGCGAAGGCGCAGGTCGGTCTCGAAGAGGATGCCGGCGGCGGTCTGGCTGGAGAGCCAGGAGTTGAGGCGCTGGGCGAGGCGGGCGTAGACGTCGCTCGCTTCCGGGGCGTCGTCGTTGCCGTGCAGGAACACGAGATCGAGGTCGGAGGCGTAGCCAAGCTCCTTGCCGCCGAGCTTGCCGTAGGCAATTACGGCGAATTCGGGTTCCTTGCGGTGGCGGATCTTGATCTTGCGCCAGACGGCGGGGATGCTCAGGTCGAGGATGAGGTCGGCCAGCGCCGACAGGTGATCGGCGAGCGTCTCGACGGTCAGCATGCCGGCGATGTCCTGCGTGAGCAGGCGGAAGACCTGGGCGTGGTGATGCTCGCGGATGAGGTCCATCTGCCGCTCCATGTCCGGCTCGGCGGCATCGAGCGCGGCGGCGATCTGGGCGCGCACCGCGGGCCAGTCGGGCGCCGCCTGCAGCGTGCGCATGTCGAGCAACTCGTCGAGCAGGATCGGGTGGCGGGTCAGGAACTGGGCGGCCCAGCGCGAGGCGTTCATCAGGTCCGCGACCCGGCGCAGCGCCTGCGGATATTGCTGCAGCAGCGCGAGGTAGGCGCCGCGGCGGCTGATCGCTTCGATGAAGTCTAGGAAGCGGGCGAGAGTTTCGTCTGGCCCCGATGTGGCCGCCGCGGCTTCGACGACGCGCGGGATCAGCGCATCGAGGCGGCCGCGGATGTGGTTGGGGAGCTGCTGGTAGCGATTGCCGGTGCGGATCGCAGCCAGGCGGTTCGCCGCGACAGCGGGCTCCCGATATCCGAGTTCGGCGAGGATCGGTTCTGCCTGGCGTTCGTTCTCGGCGGCCGCCCACATGCCGTCGAGACGGTGGCCTTCTTCCTGCGGGGCGCCGAATACGTGCTCGAAGTGGCGGCTGACGTTCGCACGATGGCGGTCGAGGGTTTCAAGCAGGGCGGCGTAGTCGGGGAAATTCATCGCGCAGGCGATGCGCGCGCGGTCCTCGTCGTTTTGCGGCAGGTCGTGCGTCTGCGCGTCGTCGAGGTACTGCAGGCGATGCTCGAGGCGGCGCAGGAAGTCGTAGGCGCCGCCCAGTTCGGCGACCGCCTCGGGGGTGAGAATCCCGCGTTCGGAGAGCAGGGCGAGCACCTTGAGGGTAGGGCGCTGCTGCAGGTGGAGGTCGCGCCCCCCGCGGATCAGCTGGAAGACCTGGGCGATGAACTCGATCTCGCGGATGCCCCCCGGGCCGAGCTTGATGTTGTTGGCGCGGTCGCGGCGTGCCACTTCGCGGCGGATCTGCGCGTGCAGGTCGCGCATCGCGTTGATCGCACCGAAGTCGAGGTATTTGCGGAAGACGAAGGGGCGGGCGATCTTTTCGAGTTCCTCGAAGCGTTCGCCGGCGAGCACGCGCGCCTTGATCCACGCGTAGCGCTCCCATTCCCGGCCCTGGGTGATGAAATAGTTCTCCAGCATGTCGAAGGAGGCGACCAGCGGCCCGGAGTCGCCGTTCGGCCGCAGGCGCATGTCGACGCGGAAGACCTGGCCGTGCTCGGTGACTTCTGCGAGCGCCTGGATGAGCTGTTTGCCGAGCCGTTCGAAGAACTCGAAATTGCTGATGACTTTCGCCCCGCCGGTGTCGCCGTCTTCGGGATAGACGAAGATCAGGTCGATGTCAGAGGAGACGTTGAGCTCGCGCCCGCCGAGCTTGCCCATGCCGATGACGAGCAGTTCCTGCTTCCAGCCGGTGGTCGACAAGGGCGCGCCGTAGCGCTGCACGAGGCCTTCGCGCAGCACATCGTGGGCGGCCTGGACCGTGACCTCGGCCAGCAGCGTCATCGTTTCGGTGACTTCGGCGAGGTCGGCCATGCCGTTGAGGTCGCGCACGAGGATGTGGCTGACGACCCATGCCCGCAGCTTGCGCAGTGTTGCGCGAAGGCGCGTTTCGTCGAGTCCCGATTCGCGCATGAACGCCTGCATGGCATCGGCATCGAGGGCGTGCGGGAGCGATTGTTCGAGGCGGGCCGCGAGCCACGGACGGCTGTCCAGCATGCGCTGAAGAAAGCGCGACAGGGGCGTTGCGTAAGAAAGTGCTTCAGAGGGGGATTTTGGGGCAACGGACATGAGAGTCGGGTTCCCGATCATTGGTAGAATGCGCCCCTTCCGCCGCCGGATCGGCCGGGCGGAGCACGTGGGCGCAAATCCCGATTGTATCGGAGCCCGCCGCTCCCGGTCCCGCCGTGCCGCGGCGAGCTCTCATTCACTATGACTTCTCCCGATCCCTCCTCCGCCGATATGACCCGCAGGTCGCCGACCTTCCTTCGAGGGCGGTGGTTGCGCAAGGTCATGGTCGCGGTGACGATCGTGTGGTTCGTGTGCGGCGCCTCCTTCCTGCTTGTACGTGAAGTCATCGTGCCGCACGTCGGTGAGTTCCGGCAGCAGATCGGCGCGGCAATCAGCGATGCGGTCGGGCTGCCGGTGGCGATCGAGGCGCTGTCGGCGGATCTCAGCGGATTGCGGCCGCGTCTGCATCTGTCGGGCGTTCGTCTGCTCGACCGCGAGGGACGCCAGGCCTTGCGCCTGGAGGCAGTCGATGCGACGGTCGGCTGGTCGTCGATCCTGCGTGGCGAGCCCTATTTCCATCGCCTGGAATTTAGGGGCCCCCAGCTTTCCCTGCGCCGAGAGGCGGACGGTGAACTCTACGTCGCGGGTACCCATGTGGACCGCGACGGTTCCGACTCGGCTTTCAGCGACTGGCTCTTCGCGCAGCACGAGATCGTCATCCGCAACGCGAGCCTGGACTGGTCGGACGCGATGCGCGGCGCGCCTGATCTGCATCTCGACGAGCTCGATTTCCGGATGCGGCGCTCGGGCGGGCACTACCGCTTCGGACTGCGTGCGCGCGCGCCGGCCGAGTTGGCGGAAATGGTCGATCTGCGGGGCGATCTGTCCTCGTCGACGCCGCGCGAAGTCGCTTCCTGGTCCGGCCAGGTCTTCGTGGCCGTCGATGAGGCGGATCTCGGCGGCTGGCGAACCTGGGTCGATTATCCGGTGCCGGTCACCGGCCGCGGCGGCGTCCGGGCGTGGATCGGCATGGGACGCGGTACGATCGACTCGCTGGCCCTCAACCTCGCGCTCGACGACGTCCGTACGACCCTGGGCGAAGGCTTGCCGGAACTCGAGCTCCAGAGCGTGCGCGGACGCTTCTCCGGGCGCCGGACGTCGTCGGGATTCGATCTGTCGCTGGCCGGGCTGCAGCTCGTGACCGGGGACGGCGTGCGCGTCGAACCGACCGACCTCGGCCTGACCTGGCGCGACGCGACGAAGGAAGGCACCTTCACGTCGAATCGGCTCGACTTCGCTGCGCTTGCGCGTCTGGCGGGACATCTGCCGGTCGATCCGACGGTGCATAAGCAGCTGGCGGCCTTCGCGCCGCGCGGCCGCGTTGAAGACGTGCGCGTTGCGTGGCGCGGTCCGGCGGATCAGTTGCAGGCCTGGAAGCTGCATGCGCGCTTCTTCGACCTCGGACTCGAGCCCCAGGGTATCGTCCCCGGGATGTCCGGCATGTCGGGCGAAGTCGACGGCGACGAACGGGCGGGGCGCTTCCGTCTCGTCGGTAACCGCGCCACGCTGGAACTTCCGGCGGTGTTCCCCGAGCCGCATCTCGGGTTCTCGATGCTGCGCGCCGACGGCGGTTGGTCACGCCCGGGCGAGCGTCTGCAGATCGGGATCGACAGCCTGAACTTCGAAAACCCGGATGCCGCGGGCTCGGCGTCCGGCCATTACTGGCCCGCCGCCGAAGGTCCCGGCGAAATCGATCTGTCGGCGCGGCTCACGCGCGCCGACACGCAGGCTGTGTGGCGATATCTGCCGCGCGTCGTCAACGATGAGACGCGCAACTGGCTGCGCCACGGCATCGTTGGCGGCCGGGTGCCGGATGCGCGTCTGCGACTCAAGGGCAAGCTCGCAGATTTTCCATATCGGGACGGCAAGTCGGGGCAGTTTCTGGTGACGACGCGTGTGTCCGGGGCGCGGCTCGATTATGCGGAAGGCTGGCCGTCGATCACCGGGATCGACGGCGAGGTGCGTTTCGAAGGGCCGGGCATGCGCATCACGGCCGAGCGCGCGCAGATCTTCGGCGCCGCGCTGGCCGGTGTCGTCGCCGACGTGCCGGACCTCGACGCGCGCCACGGTGAAATCATGACGATCCGCGGCCGCGCGAGTGGGCCGACCGCGGAGTTCCTGCGCTTCGTGTCCGAGAGTCCGGTGTCGCGGCATATCGACGGCTTCACCGACGGGATGCGAGCGGAAGGCTTCGGCGCCTTGGATCTCAAGCTCGTGATGCCGCTACGCAACATCGATTCCACGACGGTCCGTGGCGAATATCGTTTCACGGCCAACCGGCTGTGGGTTGTGAATGGTCTGCCGCCCTTTGCGGATGCGGTCGGCACGGTGAAGTTCACCGAAAAGGATCTGTCGATTCCCGAGGCGCGCGCACGGCTGTACGGCGAACCGGTGCGCCTGTCGGCCGCCACGGGCAAGGACGGTGGCGTGAGTTTCGTTGCCGCGGGCGGTGCCAGGCTGCAGGCGGTGCGGGAAGCCCATGACTGGCCCGTGCTGGAGCACGTGTCCGGCACTGCCCAGTGGCAGGCACAGGTGGACGTGCGGGCGCAGGGCAGCCACGTCGCCGTCCAGTCCGATCTCTCCGGCGTCACCTCGAGTCTGCCTGAGCCGTTGAACAAGAGCGCTGCCGCCGCGTGGCCGGTCAACGTCGCGCTCGATTTCCCCGCCGGCGGCCAGCGGGAGTCGGTACGCGTGAATCTGGACGGCCGCGCCGAGCTGCGCTTCGAACGGCGGCGGAGCGGAGACAACTGGGAGATCGCCCGCGCCGGACTTGGTATTCGCACGGCTGCGCCGGAGTCCGACCGTGGGCTGGTCCTCGCCGTGAAGACTGATGATCTCGACGTCGACGCTTGGCGCAAGGCCCTCGATCCGGGCGGAGGCGGTGCCGGCGCCCATGGCGGCAAGATGCCGCTCAGCGTTGCCGCTGTTGACCTCGATGCGCGCCGCGTGACCGCGCTGGGCCATTCGCTTTCGGCCGTGCGCTTGAACGCGCGGGCCGACGCCGGCGGCTGGAAGGGGCGTGTAGCGAGCCATGAGGCCGAGGGCGAGTTCGACTGGCGCGATAGCGGAGATGGCACCCTGCGCGCCCGGCTCAAGCGGCTCGCGTTGGGGGGCGACAAGAGCGAGCCCGAAACAGGCGGTGATGGCGAGCATGACGACGCAGGCGAGGAGCCGCAGCGCTTGCCCGCGCTCGACGTGGTGGTCGAACAGTTCGCCGTGCGCGGCGTCGAATTTGGCAGGCTCGAACTGCAGGCACGCAACCGTGGCGGCATGTGGCACCTCGACTCGGTCGCCGTTTCCAATCCGGACGGACGGCTCGCAGGGTCTGGACAATGGCGGCCGGGCACGCGCCCGCAGACCGACCTCGACTTCCGCCTTGAAACCCGGAACGTCGGCCAGCTCGCCAGCCGGCTCGGGTACGGCGAGGTCGTGCGCGGCGGCAAGGCCGTGCTCGCAGGCCGGATGGCCTGGCGCGGCGCGCCCACGCGCATCCATTACCAGTCGCTGAACGGCACGCTGATGGTCCAGGCCGAAGACGGCCAGTTCCGCAAGCTCGAACCCGGCGTCGGCCGCCTGCTCGGCGTGCTGAGTCTGCAGGCGCTGCCGCGTCGCCTGACGCTCGATTTCCGCGACGTGTTCAGCGAAGGATTCGCCTTCGACAGCATTTCCGGTAGCATCAAGACGACGGGCGGCGTGATGCGCACCGACGGGCTGAATATCCGGGGCCCCGCGGCGCGGATCAAGATGAGCGGGTCGGTCAACCTCGAGGACGAGACGCAGGACCTGCGCGTGACGGTCCAGCCGACCTTGTCCGAGTCGGTCGCGATCGGCACGGCCGCAGGCCTCATCAATCCGGTCGCTGGCGTGGTGGCCTACGTCGCGCAGAAGGCCCTGAGCGATCCACTCGAAAAGCTCTTTGCCTATACCTACGCGGTCACCGGGAGCTGGTCGGACCCGAAGGTCGAAAAGATATCCGTCGCGGCGCCGTCATCGCCGCGCCCCAACCAGGAGTAAGCCGCGTGAGCCAGTCTGCTTCGCATTCGCCGTCATCGCCGGTCCGGATCGCCGCGGTGCAAACCGTTTCCGGCCCCGACGTGGCCGAGAATCTCCGTGTGGCCGGCGAGCTGATTGCCGAGGCCGCGGTCGCCGGTGCGAAGCTCGTCGCCCTGCCCGAGTACTTCCCGCTGATCACCGCCGACGAAACCGTCAAGGTCGCGATTCGCGAGCCGGAGGGCAAAGGCCCGCTACAGGATTTCCTCTCCGACACCGCCCGGCGTCATGGCATTTGGCTCGTCGGCGGAACGATCCCGATGGTCGCCACCGACGGCGCCAAGGTACGCAACAGCACCCTGGTGTTCGATCCGCGCGGCGAACGGGCCGCGCGCTACGACAAGATCCACCTCTTCGGTTTCCAGAAGGGCGTCGAGCGCTACGACGAGGCGGCGACGATCGAGGCCGGCCGCGAGGTCGTGACCTTCGACGGCCCTTGCGGACGCGTCGGCCTGTCCGTCTGCTACGACCTGCGCTTCCCGGAGCTCTTCCGCGCGATGGGGCCGGTGAACCTGATCATCCTTCCTGCTGCTTTCACCTACACGACCGGGCGCGATCACTGGGAAGTGCTGTTGCGCGCCCGCGCGATCGAAAACCAGTGCTACGTGATGGCACCGGCGCAGGGCGGGCGCCACCCCAGCGGACGCGTCACCTGGGGCCACACGCTGATTGCCGACCCGTGGGGGCAGGTGCTCGCGTGCCGCGACGAGGGCCCGGGCGTGGTCTTGGCCGACCTCGAACCGGACCGCATCGCGTCCGTGCGCGAGAGCCTGCCGGCGCTGCGCCACCGCTGTCTCGGAACCGATTGATGCCGTGCCCGCGGATCGCCATTACGGCGATTTGCGATTCACGCCCGACCTAATTTGCTCGTGGGCTGTCCAACTGGCCAGACCCCATACTGGAATGATCATGACCCAACAACAGAACCTCCTCCAGGTTGCCGACCGCTTCCTCCTCAATCCCTACGGACTCGGTGGCGCCGAACTCGAGAAGGTGTTCGGCAAGCTGATGCGGCACCGCCTCGATTACGCCGACCTGTACTTCCAGTATCAGCGTTCCGAGGGCTGGAGCCTCGAGGAAGGCATCGTCAAGTCGGGCAGCTTCAACATCGAGCAGGGTGTCGGCGTGCGGGCGATCAGCGGCGAGAAGACGGCTTTCGCCTACTCCGACGACATCGCGATGCCGGCGCTTGTCGCCGCCGCCGAAGCGACCCGCGCGATTGCGGAGGCCGGCAAGCAGAGCCGCGTCGCCATCGCCCCCTATTCGAACATCGTGCCGCTGTACCGCGGCGACGACCCGCTTGCCTCGCTCGACGACACCGCCAAGGTCAAGCTCCTCGAACGCCTCGAAGGCTTCGCCCGCGCCGAGGATTCGCGCGTCTCGCAGGTGATGGCACACATCGCTGGCACCTGGGAAGTCGTGCTCGTGGCCCGCAGCGACGGACACATGGCGGCCGACGTGCGTCCGCTCGTGCGTGTGTCGGTCACCGTGATCATGGAAGACAAGGGCCGGCGCGAACAGGGCAGCGGCGGTGGCGGCGGCCGCTACGACTACACCTATTTCGACGACGAGCGCCTGCGCGAATACGCGCGTGCGGCTGTTCACCAGGCGCGCGTCAATCTCGACGCCAGCCCTGCGCCCGCCGGGACGATGACCGTTGTGCTCGGGCCGGGCTGGCCCGGCATCCTGCTGCATGAGGCGATCGGTCACGGCCTCGAAGGCGACTTCAACCGCAAGGGGAGTTCCGCCTTCTCGGGCCGCATCGGCCAGCAGGTCGCCGCGAAGGGCGTCACCGTCGTCGACGACGGCACGCTGCCGGATCGCCGCGGTTCGCTCACCGTCGACGACGAAGGCAACCCGACCGAACGCACCGTGCTGATCGAGGACGGCATCCTTACCGGCTACATGCAGGACACGATGAACGCGCGCCTGATGGGCGTGAAGCCGACCGGCAACGGCCGCCGCGAATCCTTCGCCCACCTGCCGCTGCCGCGCATGACCAACACCTATATGCTGAACGGCGACAAGGCCCCCGAAGAGATCATCAAGTCGGTGAAGAAGGGCCTCTACGCGGCGAACTTCGGCGGTGGCCAGGTCGATATCACGTCCGGCAAGTTCGTGTTCTCGACCGCCGAGGCCTATCTGATCGAAGACGGCAAGGTCACCCGCCCGGTGAAGGGCGCCACCCTGATCGGCAACGGCCCGGACGCGCTGACGCGGGTCGCGATGATCGGTAACGACATGGCCCTCGACCCGGGGGTCGGCACCTGCGGCAAGGACGGGCAGAGCGTGCCGGTCGGCGTCGGCCAGCCGACGCTGCGCATCGATGGGCTGACCGTCGGTGGCACCGCCTGACGGGCGCCGGCAACCGGGAGGCCATCGCATGAGCAGACCCCGCATCGTATTGACGCGCCGCTGGCCCGCTGCCGTGGAGCAGCGCTTGGCCGAGCGCTACGAGGTGGTCGTGAACGAGGACGACCATCCGCTTTCGCCCGCCGAGCTGCGCGACGCGCTGATGAGCGCCGATGCGGTGCTCACCACCGTCAGCGACCGCATCGATGCCGAGGTGCTCGCCGTCGACGCGCCGCGCGCGAAAGTGCTCGTCAATTACGGGGTCGGCTTCAACCACATCGATGTCGCGGCCGCCACGGCCCGCGGCATTGTCGTCACCAACACCCCGGATGTGCTGACCGACTGCACCGCCGACCTCGCGCTGACGCTGATGCTGATGATCGCCCGTCGCGCCGGAGAGGGCGAGCGCGAAGTGCGCGCCGGCGCGTGGTCCGGCTGGCGGCCGACGCATCTCGTCGGCTCGCGCGTCTCAGGCAAGATCCTCGGCCTCATCGGCATGGGCCGCATCGGCCGGGCCGTCGCGCGCCGCGCCCAGTTCGGCTTCGGTATGCAGGTGCTGTACTTCAACCGCAGCCCGGTGCCGGCGAGCGAGCTCGAAGGGCTCGATGCCCGCGCCTGCCATTCGGTCGAAGAGGTGCTCGCCCGCGCCGATTTCGTCTCGCTGCATTGCCCGGGCGGCGTCACCAATCGCCACCTGATCAACCGCGAGCGTCTCGCGCACATGCAGCGCCACGCCTTCCTCATCAACACGGCACGAGGCGACGTTGTCGACGAGGCGGCGCTCGCCTGGGCGCTGACCAACGGCATCATCGCTGGCGCCGGTCTCGACGTCTATGAAGCCGAGCCGCACGTGAACGAAGACCTGCTGGCGCTTCCGAACGTCGTGCTGCTGCCGCATCTGGGCAGCGCCACCGAGGAAACGCGAGTCGGCATGGGCCTGCGTGCGATGCAGAACCTCGACGCCTTCTTCGACGGACGCACTCCCCCCGATCGGGTCGCCTGAGCGGAAGCCTCTCTGCTCCGCGGCGAGGCCGTCAGCGGTCCGTCTTCCTTCGCCCGTGTTGCGTCGGGCGGTAGCTCCCACGGAACAGCCCCGGTGTCAGCGCATGGCGCTGTAGCAGGCGATAGAACTCCGTGCGGTTGCGGTCCGCGAGGCGTGCCGCATCGGAGACGTTGCCGTCCGTGAGCTTCAGGATCCGGATCAGGTAATCGCGCTCGAAGCGCTGCCGCGCCTCCGCATAGCTCAGCCGCTCGTGTGCTGTCCCGCGCAAGGCGCGCTCGACCAGCGTCAGCGGAATCAGCGGCGTCGTCGCGAGCGCGCAGGCCTGCTCGACGACGTTCTGCAGCTGACGAACGTTGCCGGGCCACGCGGCACTCGCGAGCGCCTGCAGCGCGTCGGGCGCGAAGCCATGCAGGCGCTTGTGGTACTTGCGCGCCAGATTCTGCAGGAAGAGGCTCGCCAGCAAGGGGATGTCCTCGCGCCGCTCCTCCAAGGTCGGTAGCGACAGGCTGACGACGTTCAGGCGATAGAAGAGATCCTCGCGGAAGAGTCCGGCTTCCCGTGCCGCCTCCAGGTCGCGGTGCGTCGCCGAGATGATGCGCACGTCGATCTTTTCCGCACGCGTCGATCCCACCGGGCGCACCGCACGCTCCTGTAGCACCCGCAGCAGCTTCACCTGCAAGGCAAGCGGCATGTCGCCGATCTCGTCGAGGAACAGCGTGCCGCCGTTCGCCGCGACGAAGAGTCCCGTGTGCGCCGTGGCCGCCCCCGTGAAGGCGCCCCGGGCGTGGCCGAACAATTCGGATTCGAGCAGGTTTTCCGGGATCGCGCCGCAGTTGATCGCGACGAAGGGCGCATCGGCGCGCGGGCTTGCCCGATGGATGGCACGAGCGAGCAACTCCTTTCCGGTGCCGCTCTCGCCCTGGATCAGGATGCTCGCGTCCGACGCCGCCACCAACTGCGCCTCGTCCAGCATCGACCGCATGCGGCTGCTGTGGCTGATGATCTCCTCACACCAGCTCGTGTCGCGCCGTTGCGGGGCGTCGTCCGGGGAGGGGCCGCTCATCTGCAGCGCCTGTTCGATCCGGGACAAGAGCATGCGGCTGTCGAAGGGCTTGGTGACATAGGCGAAGACGCCTCGCGAGGTCGCCTCCACGGCGTCCTCGATTGTGCCGTGGCCGGTCAGCAGGATCACGGGCAGCGCTGGGAAGCTGCGGCGGATCTCGCTGAACAGCACGAGGCCGTCGGACCCGGGCAGGCGCACGTCGCTGATCACGAGATCGAAGCGCTCGGTCGCCAGACGGGCCAAGGCTTCTTCGGCGCTAGCGGCGGTGTCGATCTCGTAGCCATGCTCGCGCAGCCGCTTCGAAAGCAGACGCAGCAGACCAGGGTCGTCATCGATAAGCAGGATGCGGGATCTGCCGCGCGCCAATGACGCTGTGGGTGAAACGGGCGTGGCCGCGCGGTGTGGGTGGGCTTTCATACTGCATTCACCGTGTTGGGGCTCAAGCGACCCGCTCTTGCGGCGGACTTGTTCTCGTGCCGGATATCTCTGATGGCTGATGGTCGGGGCGATACCCCGTCCTGTGTCCCCGACGCGGCAGCAGCGGATCGGCTTCCACCGATTCGTCATCGCTGCATGCGTGGCGCGTTTAGGGGAAGTGTACGGGGCGCGTCCGACCGATCGCGGTAAGGAAATGCAAGGCCATGTTTCAGTAGGAGGTCTTGTCGGTCTAGAGCGACGTATAGAAATATAAGTAAATCAGCGATTTGGGGTTCTGGTCTGTTGTATGCGTCGTCGGACGGCGACATATCTGCGCAAACTTCTTCATGTGGTTTCGAGATCAATCATGAAAAAGTCAAGTAAATCAGTCACGTGCGCGGCATGGTGCGGCTCTTGCCATGGTCTTGGGGACGTAAACCGTCCGAAACGAGCATCCAACGAATCAAGGAGAGACCATGTTCAACAAACCCGCACTGTTTCCCAAGGTTGCAGAAGGCCAGAATACGCGTGGTTCCGGCCCCGGAGTGGCGGGCACATCGGCAGGTACATCGAGCGCACAGGCGTCCAGCCTCGCGCGCGGGCTGACGGACACGACACGCCCCGCTTCCGATACGACCCCGGCTGCTGCCAGCGGTTCGACCGAAGCCTCGACCGTAACGACGAGCACCGAGACGACCGACGCCGAGCGCCAGGAAACGGGCAGCCGCTTGATCGTCGGACCGAACGTCAAGCTGCGCGGCGCCGAAATCCTCGACTGCGACACGCTGGTCGTGGAAGGGCGGGTGGAGGCGACGATGGATAGCCGCGTGATCCGCATCGCCGAGAACGGGGCCTTCTCGGGTACTGTCGGTATCGACGTCGCCGAGGTGCATGGCCGTTTCGACGGCGAACTGACCGCGCGCAGCCAACTCGTGATTCATTCGACGGGTCGTGTCAGCGGCAAGATCCGCTACGGCAAGATCCTGATCGAAGAGGGCGGCGAGATCTCCGGCGACGTGCAGTCGATCGCCGCGTCGCAGGGCGGTGCCGGCAAGGAGCCGATGCGCTCGGTGGTGCGCGAAGAGTCGCCGATCAAGGTCGCGGTCGGCAGCTGAGGTTTGGCTGCCCGGTCCGCCGGGCTCAATGGTCGTCGTCTTCGTCGAAGGCGACCGTGAAGCGCGACAACAGTGCCTGCAGGGCGGCACTGTTGTCGGGCTTCTCCAGTTCGAACAGCCGGAAACCGGTGCTGAACAGCTCCGGATTGGTATCTCGTCCGGACCACATCGATTTCGCGATCAGCTTGACGCTGCGCGGATTCCCATGATCGTCGGGCAGGTCGATGCGCAGGCGGTAGAGGCGGTCGACCGGCAGCCTACTCGGCCCATAGACGAGCAGCCCGCCCTTGCTGATATCCCCGATCCGCCCGATGAATTGCCCTGTCTCGTCGTCGTAGACGCGAAACGAAATGGCGATCGAGCGGCGGCGATACAGTCGGTGTTCCATTCAGACTCCAGCTTTCGTGACGGCGGCGGATGCGTTCAGTTCCTGTGGGTGCGCCCGTCGTCCGAGGCGAACTTCAGCGATTGGTAGGCCCAGCGTCTTTCCCAGGCCGTCCGCACCATGTTCGGATATTCAGGTTTGCCGAGGCTGCCGTTGTAGCGGCCGAGCGCGCGATACAAATCGCCGCGTTCGATATCCAGATAGTGGCGCAGGATCGTGCAGCCGTAGCGCAGGTTGGTCCGCAGGTTGAACAGGTTGTCGTCCGGCTGGCCGATCAGCTTCGTCCAGAACGGCATCACCTGCATGAAGCCCCGCGCGCCGGCGCTCGACACCGCATACTTGCGGAAGGCACTTTCGACTTCGACGAGGCCGAGGACCAATTGTGGATCCAGTCCGGCGCGAGTGGCCTCGTAGTGCACCGAGACCAGCAGATCCTCGCGATAGGCGCGGTCGGGAATGCGCCGCTCGAGCCGCCGCGACATCTCTCCGAGCCAGCGCGCCCGCTCCACGGGATCGGCGATCAGCAGCTCAGGCGCGCGCATGTCGCTCACCGCGGCGTGCAAGGCTGCACGTACGCTCGCCGCCAGCGGCTCATAGAGCTGGTTGCCGGCATGGGCGAGCATAGCCGTTGCCGCGAGCGCCATCGCCAGAAGCGCGCGCGACAAGGCACCTGACAGGATCCGGCGGCTCGACGTCATCCGTGTCGTTATAGCCGAGCCTTACGCCGTCTGCAGCTTCGCGGCGACGAAGGCGGCGAGTTCGGCCACCGGCACCTTGGTCGCCTCGGCATCACGCCGGCCCTGGTATTCGGCCACGCCTTCCTTCAGACCGCGGTCGCCGATCACGACGCGGTGCGGCACGCCGATCAGCTCCCAGTCGGCGAGCATGACGCCCGGCCGCTCGTCGCGATCGTCGAGAATCGCATCGACGCCCGCGGCGATCAGACCCTCGTACAGCTTCAGCGCCTCCTCGCGCACCGCTTCCGACTTGCCCCAGCCCACCGGGCAGACGACGATGCGGAAGGGGGCGAGCGCGTCCGGCCAGATGATGCCGCGAGCGTCGTTGTTCTGCTCGATCGCCGCGCCGAGGATGCGCGTCACGCCAATCCCGTAGCAGCCCATCTCGAAGTGCTTCGGTTTGCCGTCCACATCGAGGAAGGTCGCGTTCATCGACTTCGAATACTTGTTGCCGAGGTAGAACACGTGGCCGACTTCGATGCCGCGCTGGATCGCGAGCTTGCCCTTGCCGTCCGGGCTCGCATCGCCCTCGATGACGTTGCGCAGGTCGACGACGAGATCCGGTTCGGGCAGGTCGCGGCCCCAGTTCGCACCGGTGAAGTGGAAGTCCTCCTCATTCGCGCCGCAAATGAAATCCGCCATGTTGGCGACGGTGCGGTCGGCGACGATCTTCACCGGCTTCTTCAGGCCGATCGGGCCGAGGTAGCCGGGCTTGCAGCCGAAGTGCTCGTCGATCTCGGCTTCGGTCGCGAAGCGGAAACCGGCCTTCAGGCCCTCGACTTTGCTCGCTTTCACCTCGTTCAGTTCGTGGTCGGCGCGCACGAGCAGCAGCCAAACGGTGATGCCCTTCGGCTGGCCCTTGTCGTCCTCGTCGTCGGTTGCGAGCACTAGCGACTTGACGTTCGTCGCGAGCGGCACGCCCAGCAGCTCGGCGACGCTCGCGCAGGTCGTCTTGCCCGGAGTCAAAGTCTTTTCGAGCGCCTTCGTCGGTGCGGCACGCGAAGCGAGCAGCGGCAGCGCCTCGGCAAGTTCGATATTCGCCGCGTAGTCGGAATCCGGGCAGTAGACGATCGCGTCCTCGCCCGTGTCGGCGATCACCTGGAACTCGTGCGAGCGGTCGCCGCCGATCGCGCCGGTATCCGCCGCGACGGCCCGGTAGGTCAAGCCCAGGCGGTCGAAGATGCGGCAGTACGCGGCATACATCGCGTCGTACGTGCGACCCGCGGCCTCGACGTCACGGTCGAAGGAGTAAGCGTCCTTCATCGTGAACTCGCGCCCGCGCATCACGCCGAAACGCGGCCGGCGCTCGTCGCGGAACTTCGTCTGGATCTGGTAGAAGTTCTTCGGCAGCTGGCGATAGCTCTTCAGCTCCTGGCGTGCGATGTCGGTGACGACTTCTTCCGAGGTCGGCTGCAGCGCAAAGTCGCGCTCATGGCGATCCTTGAAGCGCAGCATCTCGTCGCCCATCTTCTCCCAGCGGCCGGTCTCGGCCCACAGCTCGGCCGGCTGCACCATCGGCATCGTCAGTTCGAGCGCGCCGGCGCGGTTCATCTCCTCGCGCACGATGTTCTCCACCTTGCGGATCACGCGCAGCCCCATCGGCAGGTAGCTGTAGATGCCGGCCGCAACCTTGCGGATGAAGCCGGCGCGCAGCATCAGTTTCTGGCTGGTGATCTCGGCGTCGGAGGGGGCTTCCTTGAGGGTCGAAATGAAGTACTGGCTGGCGCGCATAGTGGGTCCGCGGTGAGTCGATCGGGCAAACGTAACATTTTATCCTTTACCGATGCGCTCGGGTACGCGCAGCGGGGCTTAGGGCGCCGCCTTTCCAATGCATGGCAAGTGTGAAAAAATCTGTCCAATTCTTGAATTGAAGGTTCAATCATGCTCGACCGTGAAGGCTATCGCCCGAACGTCGGCATCGTTCTGGTGAACGCGCGTAACGAGGTATTCTGGGGCAAGCGAATCCGCGAGCATTCGTGGCAGTTCCCGCAAGGGGGCATCAAGCACGGTGAAACACCCGAGCAGGCGATGTTCCGCGAACTGTTCGAGGAAGTGGGGCTGCGCCCCGAGCACGTGAAGATTCTCGCTCGTACGCGTGGCTGGCTGCGGTATGACGTTCCGAAACACTGGATCAAACGCGAATGGCGCAACACCTATCGAGGGCAGAAACAGATCTGGTTCCTGCTCCGGCTGGTCGGTCGCGATTCCGACGTCTGCCTGCGTGCCAGCAATCACCCCGAGTTCGATGCCTGGCGTTGGAGCGACTACTGGGTGCCGCTTGACGCGGTGATCGAATTCAAGCGCAAGGTGTATCAACTGGCCCTGCTTGAATTGGCACGCAACCTCTTCCGGGTGAGTCCGCAGGATCTCCCCGAGGCCTACCGGGCCGGCGTCGAAACCCCGGAGTCCTGAGGTCCGACCATTCGCCGTATTGCATGCCTCCGGGTATGCAGTACGGCGAATTTCTTTTTGGCGTCGGCATCGCTCGCCGGCCGCCTCCGTTGCCCCGCTTCTGAACTCGTCTGCGTCATGGCGGTCAACCTGCGGTGCCGTGTGGGTTTGGCACGGGCGCCCGGATCGGACGCCCGCTCGCGGGGCGTGGTCTGGCCACGGCAGTCGCAAGAGCCGCATTCCTGTTCCGTCGCCCCATCGTCCGTGGTCCTCAAAGGGAGGTGCATATGAACCGGGAATTCGATCCGCTTCCGCAGGCGAGCCTCGCCGGCCTGTACTGCGAAGTGGCGCACACCGATAGCACTACCAAGGTTTCGCAGCATTCCCCGGCCGTCGAGGTGATGACCGACCTGACCCGCATCCCGGCAGCAACAATATCCGCCGAAACCCCGCTGGCCGAAGCCAACCGCGCGATGATGCTGCGCGGCGTTCGCCTGCTGCTCGTGACGGATTCGCGGCATCAGGTCCGGGGTGTGATCACCGTCGCCGATCTGCTCGGCGAGCGTCCCGTGCATACGGCCCGCGAACACGGCATCCCCCCCGGTGAACTGACTGTCGCGAACGTCATGACTCCGCTGGAAAGGACCGAGGCGGTGGAGCTCGGCGAAGTCATGCGCGCCGACGTCGGCCATGTCGTCGCGACCTTGCGGCGTTCCGGACGCCAGCACGCGCTGGTGCTGGATCGGCTCGAAGGCGGACGGGGCATCATCCGCGGCATCTTCTCTCTGTCGCAGATCGCGCGCCAACTCGGCGAACCCCAGCCGCTCAGCACCGAAATCGCGCGGACCTTTGCCGAGATCGAAGCCGCCATCGCCGCGTGAAGGCGCGCTGCCGCCGCAGTGGGGCGGAGATGGGGCATAGGCTCGTCCGATAAGGGACATAGGGGCGTTCAATTGCCCTTTGGCGAAAACGCCTTCTATGTTTGAGATATCCCCGGCTGAGGTCGGGGATTCTCCATCCAACTTCTGCGAGGAGAGCAGCGATGCAACTCAAAGGATCCAAAACCGAAAGTAACCTGAAGGCCGCATTTGCCGGCGAATCCCAGGCCAACCGACGCTACCTGTACTTTGCCGCAAAGGCCGACGTCGAGGGCCAGAACGACGTCGCCGCCGTCTTCAGATCGACTGCCGAAGGCGAGACCGGCCATGCGCACGGTCATCTCGAATACCTCGAAGTCAGCGGTGATCCGGCGACCGGCCTGCCCATCGGCAAGACGCGCGCCAATCTCGCTGCGGCCATCGCCGGCGAGACCCACGAGTACACCGACATGTACCCCGGCATGGCGCGGGTTGCGCGCGAAGAAGGCTTCGAGGAAATCGCCGATTGGTTCGAAACCTTGGCGAAGGCCGAGCGTTCGCACGCCAACCGCTTCCAGAAGGCACTCGACGCCTTGCAGGACTGAGCGGCCTCGTCCCGTCTGGGCCGGGCGGTCCTGCCCGGTCGGTTTTCCGGCTCGCATCGCGAGAGGAGGGCGATCATGTCGACTCGCGAAGGCAGTCTCGAAGCCCCACGGCGCCACCCCGTCGCATGGCGCGAGGCCGATTACTACGACGACGCGTCGCTCAAGCGCGAGCTCGAACGCGTCTTCGGTATCTGCCACGGATGCCGGCGCTGCGTGAACCTGTGCAACGCCTTCCCGACCCTGTTCGACCTCGTCGACAACGGTCCGACCGGCGAAGTCGACGGCGTCGACAAGCGTGATTTCATGAAGGTCGTCGATCAATGCTACCTGTGCGACCTGTGCTTCATGACCAAGTGTCCCTATGTGCCGCCGCATGAATGGAACGTCGACTTCCCGCACCTGATGCTGCGTGCAAAGGCCGCGAAGTTCCGCAAAGGTGACGTGCGCCTGCGCGACCGCATCCTGACGAGCACCGATGCGCTCGGAAAACTCGCAGCCATTCCCGTCGTCGCGCAAACGGTCAATGCCGCCAATCGCAATCCGGCGCTACGCACGGCACTGCAGTCGATGCTCGGCGTCGACAAGCGCCGCGAGCTCCCCCCCTATGCACCGCGCCGCTTCCGCTCGACGGCAGCGACAAGCGAGGAGGGAGAGGTGCGTGACGGGGAGCGTACGCCTGGCAAGGTCGCGATTTTTGCGACCTGCTATATCAACTACAACGAACCCGGGATCGGTCACGACTTGGTCGCGATCCTCGCCCACAACGCGATCCCGACCGTGCTCGCTCCGCAGGAAGCCTGTTGCGGCATGCCGCGCCTCGAACTCGGCGACCTCGAAGGCGTCGAGCGGCTGAAGGACCTCAACATTCCAGTGCTCGCGGAGCTCGCGCATGCCGGCTACGCGATCCTTGCCGCGATTCCGTCCTGCGCGCTGATGTTCAAGCAGGAACTGCCACTGCTCTTCCCCGAGGATGCCGACGTACGGCTCGTCGCCGACGCGATATTCGACCCCTTCGAGTATTTCGCGCTGCGCTATCGCGACGGCCTGCTCAACACCGACTTCAAGGCCCCGTTGGGTAAGGTCGCGTACCACATCCCTTGCCATGGACGGGTACAGAACATCGGACAGAAGACGCGCGAACTGCTCGAACTCATTCCGGGCACGGAGGTCACGACGATTGAACGCTGCTCCGGCCACGACGGCACCTGGGGCGTCAAGCAGGAGTATTTCGAGCAATCGATGCGGATCGGCCGCCCGGTTTTCCGCCAGATGGCCCAGGTCGTCGCCGACTACATCAGCTCCGATTGCCCCATCGCCGCCCGCCACATCATGCAGGGCATCCGCGACGCCGGGACGGAGTCCAACGCGGAAAAGGCGCATCCCCTGACCTTGTTGCGTCGCGCCTACGGTTTGTAAGGAGGCAATCCGATGAACTCCATCTCCCGCGACAGCCTGATGAGTCTGGAGGAGTACGCGCGGCAGCGTGGCGCCTTCCGCCGCAACGTCATCGATCACAAGCGCAACCGCATGCTTCCGCTCGGCGAACACCTGATACTGCTGTTCGAAGACGAACTCACCATCCGCTACCAGATCCAGGAGATGCTGCGCATCGAGCGGATCTTCGAAGAAGCCGGCATCCAGGATGAACTCGACGCCTACAATCCCCTGGTGCCGGACGGCCACAACTGGAAGGCCACCGCGATGATCGAGTACCCCGATGAACAGCAACGCCGTCAACGGCTCGCTCACCTCATCGGCATCGAAGACCGCATCTGGATCCGCGTCGAAGGTTTTCCTCCCGTATTTGCGATTGCGGACGAAGACCTTGAGCGGGACAATGACGACAAGACGTCCGCGGTGCACTTCCTGCGCTTCGAGCTCGGCCGCAGCATGATCTCAGCTCTCCGTGCCGGGGCGCCGCTCGCGGCCGGTGTTGATCACCCGGCCTACAGTGTTACCGTGTCTCCGGTCGCGGAAGCGATCCGGCAATCCTTGTGTGGAGACTTGCGAATTTGACTTCGCCGCAATCAATCCTGCGCGGGGGCCTCGTGGCCCTCGCGCTGCTTTCGGGGCCGTCGATGGCGGGACTATTCAACGATGCCGACAAGAACTGGACAGAGGGCGAGTGGACCTTGCCCGCTGCCCCGAACGAGGCCGCGTTGCGCGAATTCTTCGTCAGCAGCGCATCGCCCAACAAGTTCATGATCGACGAGAGCAGCATTTCGGTCGGTCAGGACAGCGTCGTCCGCTATGTCCTGATGGTCCGCACCCCCGCCGGCGGGCGCAACGTCACCTTCGAGGGAATCCGCTGTGCAACGGCGGAATGGCGTATCTACGCGACGGGCCGGGACGGCGGCGAGTGGTCCCCCGCACGGGGCTCGCAATGGCAGCCGATCACCAACACGGCCTACAACCGCACGCGGGCTGCATTGGCCCAGGACTACTTCTGCGATGGTCCCGTGCCGCCGCGCGACCGCGACGAAGTCCTGCAACGCCTGCGCAATGCCGCTTCGGGCAAGAGCAATATGACCCACGGCGGAACCTGAGAGACACGAAGAGAGGCCACTTATGCTCGACCACCTGATCATCGGATTCGACAAGGCTCTGAGAACAGTCTTTGCGCCGGCTCGTAGTATTCGGCCCGTGCCCGGTGACGACCTCCCCGAGCCTGCGCTGACCGACGAGGAGCGTCGGCACGCGGCCGCACTGATGCGCGTGAATCATTGCGGCGAGATCTGTGCGCAGGCGCTCTATCAGGGGCAGGCCGTGATGTCGCGCGATCCGGTCATACGGCGCGAACTCGAGCAGGCATCCAACGAAGAGACCGAGCACCTTGCCTGGACCGAGCAACGCATCGCCGAACTCGGCGGTCGCAAGAGCCTGCTCAACCCAATCTGGTATGGCAGTTCATTCGCACTGGGCATGCTCGCCGGCAAGCTCGGCGACCGCTGGAATCTGGGCTTCCTCGCCGAAACCGAGCGCCAGGTCGAAGATCACCTGAGCGGACACCTCGCTCGGCTGCCGGCGGACGACGCAAAGTCGCGGGAAATCGTCGGGCAGATGAAGATCGACGAGGCACGCCATGCCGAAACGGCCGTCGGCCTCGGCGCGCATGAACTTCCCGCTCCCGCCAAGCAGCTCATGAAGCTGATGTCCCGCGTCATGACGGTCACGGCCTACCGTCTGTAAACATGCGCGGGAGGCGGGCGCCCTAGCGCTGCGGCGCCCTTTGCTGGAACAACCCCTTATTCGACCTCGACGATCGTCCACTCGTGGGTCAGTTCCGCCGTCTTCGCCAGCATGATCGAAGCGGAACAATATTTTTCGGCCGAAAGATGGATCGCGCGCTCCACCGCTTCCGGCTTCAGCCCCTTGCCATGCACCGTGTAGTGAAATCCGATCCGGGTGAAGACTTTCGGATCCGTCTCCGCGCGCTCGGCGATGAGCTTCACCTCGCAATTGCGCACGTCCTGACGTCCCCGCTTGAGGATCAGCACCACGTCAAACGCCGTGCAACCGCCCGCCCCGGCGAGCATCAGCTCCATCGGGCGCGGTGCGAGATTGCGGCCACCGGCTTCCGGCGCACCGTCCATCGTCACCAGGTGACCGGTGCCCGTTTCCGCCATGAAGGTCATCCCGTCGACCCACTTGATCGTGCATTCCATATCGACTCCGTTGTCTGCAGATTCGGCCGTTCGCATTCGGCCAGCTGCTCGCATTCTAATAGATAGCCGTTGTGCGACCGCGACAGGAAACTGCGTGTTCCGTGCGGTGCCGTATGCTGCAATGCAGCATGACAGTCGAAATAGGTGGTCTTATACAGGACTGACGAAGGAAGAGGGGGAGCGGCAGGCCATAAAAAATTGATTGAAATCAAGACAGTGAAAGTTAATAAGCATTGCTTATCTTGGAATTAAAACATTTATAGTGCGACGCACAAAAAGAACTTGCCCTGTCCGCGAACCGTCCGGATAATGGGCACCAGTCGGATCGATGACGCCTCTCGATCCATGCAGTGTCTCCTCCACCCTCCTCCTTTGGTGTGGATTTAACGCAGTCCCGAGAGGACTGCGTTTTTTTTTGCCTGGATCGGTTCCTGATTCCCCGGGTTTGACTTTGGGGTGCCGTTTCCATTAACATCACGCGCTTTCCGTTTATTGGCCTTTGCCCCAGGCCGGACAAGATCGAGGATTCGAATGAAAACGTTTTCTGCCAAGCCGCACGAAGTCAAGCGCGACTGGTTTGTTGTCGACGCGGCGGACAAGGTGCTTGGCCGGGTCGCCGCCGAGGTTGCCCGCCGTCTGCGTGGCAAGCACAAGCCTATCTATACCCCCCACGTTGATACGGGCGACTTCATCGTCGTCGTCAACGTCGAAAAGCTGCGCGTGACCGGTAACAAGGCGCAGGACAAGAAGTACTATCGTCACACCGGTTTCCCGGGCGGCATCTACGAAACCAACTTCACCAAGCTGCAGCAGCGTTTCCCCGAGCGTGTGCTCGAGAAGGCGGTGAAGGGCATGCTGCCGAAGGGGCCGCTCGGTTACGCCATGCTGAAGAAGCTGAAGTGCTATGCAGGTGCACAGCACCCGCACGCCGCTCAGCAGCCCCAAGTTCTCGAGATCTGACAGGAGCCCGTCAATGGCTGTTAGCTACAACTACGGCACTGGCCGCCGCAAGACTGCGGTCGCCCGTGTGTTCATGAAGCCGGGCACCGGCAACATCGTCGTCAACGGCAAGCCCGTCGACGAATTCTTTTCGCGCGAAACCGGTCGCATGATCGTGCGTCAGCCGCTGGTGCTGACCGAGACCGAAGGTCGTTTCGACATCCTGGTGAACGTCACCGGTGGTGGCGAGTCGGGTCAAGCCGGTGCCGTTCGTCACGGCATCACCCGCGCGCTGATCGAATACGATGCCGAGCTGAAGTCGCCGCTGCGCAAGGCCGGTTTCGTCACCCGCGATGCCCGCGAAGTCGAGCGTAAGAAGGTCGGCTTCCGTAAGGCGCGTCGCCGCAAGCAGTTCTCGAAGCGCTGATACTTCGGTATCCGCTGCACAAAAGCCGCCCGCGAGGCGGCTTTTTTCATTTCCGTCTGCTTCGTTGCGGAGTACGAATGCGATAATTCGCAGTCCAGGGACTGATGTCGGGCCCCTCGAAAGGAGAAAGCATGATCAAGGTTGGCGTCGTTGGTGGTACGGGTTACACGGGAGTCGAACTCCTTAGGCTGTTGGCGCTGCATCCGGGTGTGAAATTGCACGCGATCACGTCGCGCGGCGATGCCGGTATGCCGGTCTCGAACATGTTCCCGAGCCTGCGTGGCCGCGTCGATCTATGCTTCGTCACGCCCGCCGAGGCGCGACTGGCCGAATGTGACGTGGTGTTCTTTGCCACACCCAACGGCATCGCGATGCAGCAGGCAGCGGAGCTCGTCGCTGCCGGCGTGCGTGTGATAGACCTCGCCGCCGACTTCCGCATCCGCGACATCGCGGAATGGGAGAAGTGGTACGGTATGCAGCACGCCGCGCCGTCGCTGGTTGCCGAAGCAGTCTACGGCTTGCCCGAACGCAATCGCGAACAGATTCGCAGTGCCCGTGTGCTCGCCAATCCGGGCTGCTATCCGACGGCCGTCCAACTCGGCTTCCTGCCATTGCTCGAAGCGGGCGCGATCGACGTCACGCACCTGGTTGCCGACGCAAAGTCGGGTGTTTCCGGGGCAGGCCGCAAAGCTGAAGTCCATACGCTCTTCGCTGAAGCGGCGGACAGCTTCAAGGCTTACGGGGTGCCTGGACATCGCCATCTTCCCGAGATCCGGCAAGGGCTCGTCGGCATGGCGGGCAAGTCGGTCGGTCTGACCTTCGTGCCGCATCTCACCCCGATGATTCGCGGCATCCACGCTACCCTTTACGGGAAGCTGACGCGGGACATCGACCTGCAGGTACTGTTCGAGGAGCGCTACCGCAACGAGCCGTTTGTCGATGTTCTCCCGGCAGGCTCCCATCCCGAGACCCGCTCGGTCCGCGCGAGCAACCTGTGCCGGATTGCGGTGCATCGGCCGCAGGGCGGGGACGTCGTGGTCGTGCTGTCGGTCATCGACAATCTCGTCAAGGGCGCGGCGGGCCAGGCAGTGCAGAACATGAACATCATGTTCGGCCTGGAAGAGTCGCTCGGCCTGGATATCGTTCCGGTTAGCCCCTGATGGAACCATTTCGTCGCTGATAACTCTCATTTTGACGAAACGGCCCAGTCTGTCGCATCATGTGGCAGTGCCCCCAAATGAGGACAAATTATGAACACCGCAGTTGAAACCTCCGACTTCCTGGTCTTTACCGACAGCGCGGCCGCGAAGGTCAAGGAACTGATCGAAGAAGAAGGCAATCCCGAACTGAAGCTGCGCGTCTTCGTCAGTGGCGGCGGCTGCTCGGGCTTCCAGTACGGATTCACCTTCGACGAAGAAGTGAACGACGACGACACGGCGCTCGAGAAGAACGGCGTGACGCTGCTGGTCGACTCGATGAGCTACCAGTACCTGGCGGGCGCCGAGATCGACTTCACCGACGGTCTCGAAGGTTCGCAGTTCGTGATTCGCAATCCGAACGCGACGAGCACCTGCGGTTGCGGATCGTCGTTCTCCGCCTGAATCAGCGCCTTTGCGCAACAAAAAGGGGATGCTTGGCATCCCCTTTTGTTTGGCCTCTAACCGGTGGTGGGCGCTCAGTCCGCGCGCGCCACAGCGGTATGGTTCAGAAGTGCGAGCCGATCGACGAGCGACTGGGTGTCACGCTTGAACGTCACCAGTGACTGTTTGTCGAGCGGATGCGCGGTTGGCAGTGCAATCTTCATCGGGTCGTTCGGTACACCGTTGAGCCGGATCTCGTAGTGCAGGTGCGGTCCGGTCGCCCATCCCGTCGAGCCGACGTATCCGATCACGTCGCCCTGGCGAATCCGCGCCCCCTTGCGCAGTCCGCTCACGAACGCACTCAGATGCCCGTATGCCGACTCGTAGTGGTCGCGGTGCTGCAGCACGATGATGTTGCCGTAGCCGCGTTGCGTACCGACGAATTCCACGACGCCATTCGATGCCGCCTTGACCGGAGTGCCGGAGGCTGCGGCAAAGTCCGTGCCCGTGTGCGCCCGCCAAGTGTTCAGGATCGGATGGACGCGCCCGCCGAAGTTTGACGAAATGCGGGAGAACTCGAGCGGGTAGCGCAGGAAGGCCTGGTTCAGGCCGCGTCCGTCCGGCGTGTAATAGGCGTCGGCGCCGTCGCTGTCCCGATGCAGGAGCACCGTATGGCTCTTGCCTTGATTGACGAATTCGGCAGCCAGGATGCGACCCGTTCTTACCGAGATGCCGCGATCGTAGATTGCTTCATAGACGACACTGAAGCGGTCGCCGCGCCGCAGGTCGCTGCTGAAGTCGATTTCCGTGCCGAAGATCTCGGCAAGCTTGGTCGCGATGCTGTCGGGAATGCCGGCGGCGTCCGTCGCGCCGAACAGGGTCTGGCGGATTTCGCCGTTGCGCATTTCGACGTGGGTTTCGGCGGCTTCCGCCTCGGAGCTGCTCGCGCGGATGCCCGCGTCCGTGCGCTCGATCGTAAACCGGTTGTCGGTTCCGGATAGCGGGAGGCTCAGCGATGCGATACGCCCGTCGCGATGGACCACGGCGAGCAGCGAGCGGCCGGCGCGAAGTTGCCGTTGCGCAGCGAGTCCCGCAGGCTGATTCAGCGCGTCGACCGCTTCCGGGTCGTTCGCGCCGATTCGCTTGAAGATCGTCTGAATGGTATCGCCCGGCAGGATCCGCTCGTGAAAGACGAACGGCAGGTCGCTTGCGTCCTGAATCTCGGCCTTGACCGAGCCGAGCTGTTCGACCACTGTTTCGGGCTCGAACGGAGCCGAACTCATTCCCGGCGCGACCGCGGTGGCGGCCACGACCCCGAGGAGCGACGTTGCTGCCACTCCGGACATCACTAGTCCGCGACGGGTGGGAGGGAGATGGGCCCTGAGTTCGGCTAGAATCTTGACTTTTCGCGACTGCATGGGAATTTTGGGCAAAAAACTTCCCGGATTTTATCAAAAAAACTTGCCCGCACCGTAACGAAATGGAGAGTTGCATGACTGACGTACAGGGAGCCCTCGAGCTGATCAAGCGTGGCGCCGACGAGCTGCTGGTCGAGGCGGAGCTGGTCGAACGGCTTAAGGCGAATCGTCCGCTTCGGGTGAAGGCGGGGTTCGATCCGACGGCTCCCGACCTCCATCTCGGTCACACGGTGCTCATCAACAAGTTGCGGCAGTTCCAGGAACTCGGTCACCAGGTCCTGTTCCTGATCGGCGATTTCACCGGCATGATCGGTGACCCGACCGGAAAGAATGCGACCCGGCCGCCACTGTCGCGCGAGCAGATCATGGAGAACGCCCGGACCTACCAGGAGCAGGTGTTCAAGATTCTCGATCCCGATCGGACCGAAATCTGTTTCAACTCCAGCTGGATGGAGGCCCTCGGCTCGGCCGGTATGATCCGGCTGGCGTCACGCAACACGGTTGCCCGTATGCTGGAACGTGACGACTTTTCGAAGCGGTACGCGAGCGGCCAGCCGATCGCAATCCACGAGTTCCTCTACCCGCTGTGTCAGGGTTACGACTCGGTGGCGATGCGAGCCGATGTCGAGCTCGGCGGGACGGATCAGAAATTCAATCTGCTGATGGGGCGTGAGTTGCAGAAGCATGAGGGTCAGGCGCCGCAGTGCGTGCTGATGATGCCGCTGCTGGAAGGCCTCGACGGCGTGAACAAGATGTCCAAGTCCCTCGGCAACTACATCGGCATCGCCGAGCCCGCGCGCGAAATTTTCGGCAAGGTGATGTCGATCTCGGATGATTTGATGTGGCGCTATTACGAGCTTCTCTCCTTCCGTTCAACCGCGGAAATCGCGGCCTTGCGTCGTGAAGTGGAGGGCGGCCGCAATCCGCGCGACATCAAGGTGCTGCTTGCGCAGGAGCTCGTCGCTCGCTTCCACGACCAGCGGTCCGCCGAGGATGCGCTCAGCGAATTCGAGGCCCGGTTCCAGCGCGGCGTGCTGCCGGACGACATGCCGGAGGTGAGCGTGGTCGTCGGCGCGGCGGGGCTGCCGGTGTTCCAGGTCATCAAACAGGCGGGGCTGACAGGGACGACCTCCGAAGCGATGCGGATGATCGAGCAGGGTGCGGTGCGGCTCAATGGCGAGCGCGTCGAAGACAAGGCCCTGATCCTTGCGACCGGCCAGAAGGTCATCCTGCAGGTGGGTAAGCGCAAGTTCGCCGCTGTGCGTCTGGACTGAACGAAGAAAGGCTCACCAGCGCGGGAAATTCGCTTCCAAGCCAATTCTCCACTTGGCAATATAATCAAAAGGCATTCTATTACTTTCGGTGGATGGCCTAGTCAGCGGTCGCGCCCGATCGAGGGGCAATGTCATGCTCTCGATCACGCGACGACTTGTGGAGGATCTTGACTCAGATGGCGAATGCGCCACATTTCTACCGCCGCCTCTTCGTGCGCCCGAGTACGGCGGGCCTTGTCGCGTTCCTCGTTGCCGCCCTTGCGGCAGCGGTCTACGTCCTGCATTCCGAGCGAGAGGCGCTCCATGTTAGACGCGCCGAGGTCGCCGATCTCATTGGCGATAAGGCGCACGAGGTCGAGAACGCGGTCCAGCACGGGCTCACCGCAACCTATGCGCTGGCCGCGCTCGTGCGGCAGGGGCGCGGGGCCGTGCCGAACTTCGAAGCGGTTGCGACGGAGATGCTCCGCTACTACCCGGGCGCCGACTCGCTTCAGCTCGCCCCGGGTGGCGTCATCCGGCAGGTTGTCCCGCTGGTCGAGAACGCTAAGGCGATCGGCCACGACCTTCTGGCCGATCCCGCTCGCACAAAGGAGGCGTTTCTTGCACGGGATACCGGCAAGCTGACTTTGGCAGGGCCATTCAACCTGATGCAAGGTGGTATTGGCGCTGTCGGTCGCCTCCCGGTGTATCTCGACGACGAATATGGGCGGTCGCATTTCTGGGGCTTCGTCACCGTTCTCATCCGTTTCCCGAATGTGCTTGTTCGCGCCCAGTTGCCGCAACTCGTGAAGCGTGGCTTTCAGTATGAGCTCTGGCGGGTGCATCCGGACACCGGCCAGAAGCAGGTGATCGCGGCGTCGTCCGAGACGCCGCTCGTCGATCCGGTCGATCGTGCACTGAACATGCCTAACGGTGTATGGACGATGAGCGTGGCGCCGATCGATGGGTGGGCGCATAGGGAGGATCTCGTCCTCAAGAGTTTTCTCGGTCTCATGTTCAGCTTTCTGATCGGCTGGCTTGCGAAGCAGATGGCCGAACTGCGGGAGCACCGGCATCGTCTCGAGAGTCTCGTCGACGAACGCACCCTCGAACTGGCCGCCCGCGAGTCGAAGCTCGCCGCGTTAATCGGGTCGCTCCCCGATCTACTATTCGTGCTCGACGAAAGTGGTCGCATCACGGAATGCCATTCTCCAGATCCCTCGCTGCTCTATCTGCCGATTCCGAACTTCCTGGGGCGCCCTTATGGCGACGCACTGCCCGGCGAAGTCATCGACAAGATCCGTGCCGCCCTTGTGGGCATTGCGCGCGACGGCCAGCGGCGGGAATTCGAATACAGTCTCGATGTTCCCGCAGGCACGCGCCAATTCAGCGCCTCGATGAGCCAGCTCAGCGTAGGAAGCGGGCAACCGGGCGGCTACATCGCGTTGGTGCGGGATGTCACCGAGCGCAAGCTCGCGGAAGAGCGCATGCAGGAAGCGATGGTCGTCTTCGATGCATCGAGCCAGGGGATCATGACGGCCAATGCCGACGGCGTGATCACGTCGGTCAATCCTGCGTTCCAGGCCATTACCGGCTATTCGGCCGAAGAGGTGGTCGGGCAAATGCCCTCGATGTTCAAGTCCGGCCGTCACGATCAGGCCTTCTACCAGAACCTCTGGGCGACGCTCGAGCGAGTGGGGCGCTGGGAAGGCGAGATATGGAATCGGCGGAAGTCCGGCGATATCTATCCCCAATGGCTCTCCATTTCGGCCGTGCGCGACAGCGATGGCAAACTCATCAAATACGTGTCGATCTTCAGCGACATGACGCGTCGCAAGCAGCGTGAGGAAGTCATCTGGCGGCAGGCGAACTTCGACGCCCTCACCGGGCTCGCAAACCGCAACCTGCTTCATGATCGGCTGGAGCGTTCGCTCGCCCACAGCCGGCGCACCCGGCACAAGGCCGGGCTGATATTCCTCGATCTCGACGGTTTCAAGTGGATCAACGACACCCTCGGGCACGACGTCGGCGACGAAATGCTCGTCGAGGTCGCAAGCCGCTTGCAAGGATGTGTCCGGAGTCAAGATACAGTCGGGCGCCTGGGGGGCGACGAGTTCACACTGGTGGTCGAGGATATCGACGACGCAGATGGTCTCCAGACCGTCGCGGAGAAGGTGCTCAATGTCCTTCGTGAGCCCTTCGTTCTTGCTGGAGCGAACCGCTACATCTCGGGGAGCCTTGGGATTACGGTCTTTCCGGACGACGGCGACGACGTGCAGACGCTGCTGCGCAATGCGGACATTGCCATGTACCAGTCCAAGCAGTTGGGCAAGAACCGTTGTCAGTTCTACGCACAGGATATGCAGGAGGCGGCGCGAGCTCGTGTTCAGTTGGAAGGGGAACTGCGCGCAGCGATTGCTCAACAACAGTTCGTGCTCTACTACCAGCCGATCGTCGAGGCTCAAGGCGGCCGGGTCGCCGGCGCGGAGGCGCTCATTCGCTGGCGTCATCCGCAGCGCGGCCTTGTTCCGCCGAACGAATTCATCGGTATCGCGGAAGACACCGGCCTGATCGTCGCCATCGGCGAGTGGGTGCTTACAGAAGCGGTCCGCCAGACACGACAATGGCGCGAGGCTGGGCTGCCCGCGCTGCGCATCGCGGTCAATGTCTCGGGCGTACAGTTCCGCGAAGCGGGTCTGCTGCCGCTCGTGGGGCGCCTGTGCGAAGACCGGCAGGATGGAGACTTCGAGCTCGTCCTTGAAATCACCGAATCGGTGCTCATGCAAAGTAGCGATGTCACTGAGGCACGCATGCGCGAAATCGGAGCGTTCGGCATCGGCTACTCGCTGGACGATTTTGGTACAGGCTATTCGTCGCTCTCGTATCTCAAGCGATTCCCCGTCGGCGGCGTCAAGATCGATCGCAGCTTCGTGCGTGATTGCCCTGAAGACCGCAACGACCGGCTGCTGGTCGAGGCGATCATCAATATGGCCCACAGCCTCGCACTGAAGGTGACGGCCGAAGGCGTCGAAACGGAAGCCCAGCGCGCGTTCCTGCGTGAGCGCGGTTGCGACTATCTGCAGGGCTATCTCGTCAGCAAGCCGCTTCCGGCGAATGATTTCGAGCGTTTTGTCGCCGATGCGCTCAAGCGATGAAGAAAACCAGGCGTGGGGCTTGACGCCGACCTTGTGGTCTATATAATCCGCCCCTCTTCGCGACGCAGCGGTGAAACGCAGCGGCGGCGGAGAGGGGAAAGAGCGTTGAATGCAGTCGATGTTGAAGAAATAAAATATCGGCGGTGCTTGACGGCGACAGTGAAGTTTGTCAGAATCTCTTTCTCGCTGCTTCGGCGGCGGTTCTTTAAAAAATTGGACAACCGATAAGTGTGAGTGCTCGGTGGCGGCAGGCGCAAGTGGGTTCTTCGGAATCCGCGCTTTGCAAGCATTGAGTGCTCAGATGTAAGTCAGTAATGATTTCTTTGAGTGCATTGTTGGATTGAACTTAAGAGTTTGATCCTGGCTCAGATTGAACGCTGGCGGCATGCTTTACACATGCAAGTCGAACGGCAGCGGGGGCTTCGGCCCGCCGGCGAGTGGCGAACGGGTGAGTAATGCATCGGAACGTACCCAGTCATGGGGGATAACTACGCGAAAGCGTAGCTAATACCGCATACGCCCTGAGGGGGAAAGCGGGGGATCGCAAGACCTCGCGTGATTGGAGCGGCCGATGTCGGATTAGCTAGTTGGTGGGGTAAAGGCCTACCAAGGCGACGATCCGTAGCGGGTCTGAGAGGATGATCCGCCACACTGGGACTGAGACACGGCCCAGACTCCTACGGGAGGCAGCAGTGGGGAATTTTGGACAATGGGGGCAACCCTGATCCAGCCATGCCGCGTGAGTGAAGAAGGCCTTCGGGTTGTAAAGCTCTTTCAGACGGAAAGAAAACGCTTCTCCTAATACGGGAGGCGGATGACGGTACTGTCAGAAGAAGCACCGGCTAACTACGTGCCAGCAGCCGCGGTAATACGTAGGGTGCGAGCGTTAATCGGAATTACTGGGCGTAAAGCGTGCGCAGGCGGTTGTGTAAGACAGGTGTGAAATCCCCGGGCTTAACCTGGGAACTGCGCTTGTGACTGCACGGCTAGAGTACGGCAGAGGGGGGTGGAATTCCACGTGTAGCAGTGAAATGCGTAGATATGTGGAGGAACACCGATGGCGAAGGCAGCCCCCTGGGCCGATACTGACGCTCATGCACGAAAGCGTGGGGAGCAAACAGGATTAGATACCCTGGTAGTCCACGCCCTAAACGATGTCGACTAGTTGTTCGGAAGGGTAACTTTCTGAGTAACGCAGCTAACGCGTGAAGTCGACCGCCTGGGGAGTACGGCCGCAAGGTTAAAACTCAAAGGAATTGACGGGGACCCGCACAAGCGGTGGATGATGTGGATTAATTCGATGCAACGCGAAAAACCTTACCTACCCTTGACATGCCTGGAATCCTTGAGAGATCAGGGAGTGCCTTCGGGAGCCAGGACACAGGTGCTGCATGGCTGTCGTCAGCTCGTGTCGTGAGATGTTGGGTTAAGTCCCGCAACGAGCGCAACCCTTGTCGCTAATTGCCAGCATTGAGTTGGGCACTTTAGCGAGACTGCCGGTGACAAACCGGAGGAAGGTGGGGATGACGTCAAGTCCTCATGGCCCTTATGGGTAGGGCTTCACACGTCATACAATGGTCGGTACAGAGGGTTGCCAAACCGCGAGGTGGAGCTAATCCCTTAAAGCCGATCGTAGTCCGGATCGCAGTCTGCAACTCGACTGCGTGAAGTCGGAATCGCTAGTAATCGCAGATCAGCATGCTGCGGTGAATACGTTCCCGGGTCTTGTACACACCGCCCGTCACACCATGGGAGTGGGTTTCACCAGAAGTAGGTAGCTTAACCTTCGGGGGGGCGCTTACCACGGTGAGATTCATGACTGGGGTGAAGTCGTAACAAGGTAGCCGTATCGGAAGGTGCGGCTGGATCACCTCCTTTCAAGAGAAGGCGCCGCTCGGCGCCGAGTGCTCACAACTTATCGGTTGTTCAGGCAACGAGAGCCTCGCGGTATCGGAGGGTCTGTAGCTCAGCTGGTTAGAGCACCGTCTTGATAAGGCGGGGGTCGTTGGTTCGAACCCAACCAGACCCACCACACGCAGTATCGGGGGGGATTAGCTCAGCTGGGAGAGCACCTGCTTTGCAAGCAGGGGGTCGTCGGTTCGATCCCGTCATCCTCCACCATGATAGGTGGGGCTCGCGTCAGGGTTAAGCGGTGGGTAGCTCCGGTGGGCTGCGTAGCGCTTAGGCCTGAGTGCCAATGTTCTTTAACAAAGTGGAAGAAGTAAAGTGTGCGACAGTCGGTCGGAAGATCGATTGTGGCATGGGTTGGTGTGATTGCATTTTTTGCATCTATCTGCGCTTTGAACCGGCGGCAGGTAGGTGCGCACAAGCGCGAGTTGCCTGTAGTGGTGGGGTCCTGTAGGAGGGGTCCAGCGTTATAGGATCAAGCGACTAAGTGCATGTGGTGGATGCCTTGGCGATCACAGGCGATGAAGGACGTGCAAGCCTGCGAAAAGCGGGGGGGAGCTGGCAATGGAGCATTGATCCCCCGATGTCCGAATGGGGAAACCCACCTCTTTGAGGTATCCCGCGCTGAATACATAGGCGTGTGGAGGCGAACGCGGTGAACTGAAACATCTAAGTAGCCGCAGGAACAGAAATCAACCGAGATTCCCCAAGTAGTGGCGAGCGAACGGGGAAGAGCCTGCACGACTAAACCATCGAGTTAGCAAAACGGTCTGGAAAGTCCGACGATACAGGGTGATAGTCCCGTATGCGAAAACTGGGTGGCGGGTCTGAGCGTGCGACAAGTAGGGCGGGACACGTGAAATCCTGTCTGAAGATGGGGGGACCATCCTCCAAGGCTAAATACTCGTGATCGACCGATAGTGAACCAGTACCGTGAGGGAAAGGCGAAAAGAACCCCGGGAGGGGAGTGAAATAGATCCTGAAACCGCATGCATACAAACAGTGGGAGCCTCCTTGTGGGGTGACTGCGTACCTTTTGTATAATGGGTCAGCGACTTACGTTCAGTAGCGAGCTTAACCGAATAGGGGAGGCGTAGGGAAACCGAGTCTGATAAGGGCGACTGAGTTGCTGGGCGTAGACCCGAAACCGGATGATCTATCCATGGCCAGGATGAAGGTGCCGTAACAGGTACTGGAGGTCCGAACCCACTAATGTTGAAAAATTAGGGGATGAGCTGTGGATAGGGGTGAAAGGCTAAACAAATCCGGAAATAGCTGGTTCTCCCCGAAAACTATTTAGGTAGTGCGTCGTACGGACACTTGCGGGGGTAGAGCACTGTAATCGTTGGGGGGGTCACTGCGATCTACCCCGCGATAGCAAACTCCGAATACCGCAAAGTGATATACGGCAGACAGTCCTGGGGTGCTAACGTCCTGGGACGAGAGGGAAACAACCCAGACCGCCAGCTAAGGTCCCAAATACATGGCTAAGTGGGAAACGAAGTGGGAAGGCATAGACAGCTAGGAGGTTGGCTTAGAAGCAGCCACCCTTTAAAGAAAGCGTAATAGCTCACTAGTCGAGTCGTCCTGCGCGGAAGATGTAACGGGGCTCAAGCCATGAACCGAAGCTGCGGATCTCGTAAGAGATGGTAGGGGAGCGTTCCGTAAGCCTGCGAAGGTGTCTCGAGAGGGATGCTGGAGGTATCGGAAGTGCGAATGCTGACATGAGTAGCGATAAAGGGTGTGAAAAGCACCCTCGCCGAAAGCCCAAGGTTTCCTGCGCAACGTTCATCGACGCAGGGTGAGTCGGCCCCTAAGGCGAGGCAGAAATGCGTAGTCGATGGGAAACGGGTCAATATTCCCGTACCGATTTTAGATGCGATGGGGGGACGGAGAAGGTTAGGCCGGCCGGGTGTTGGACGTCCCGGTTTAAGCGTGTAGGCGTGCCCGATAGGCAAATCCGTCGGGCTGAGCTGAGGCGTGATGACGAGGTTCTCTTTGAGACCGAAGTGGTTGATACCCTGCTTCCAGGAAAAGCCTCTAAGCTTCAGTCTAGAATCGACCGTACCGCAAACCGACACAGGTGGGCAGGAAGAAAATTCTAAGGCGCTTGAGAGAACTCAGGAGAAGGAACTCGGCAAATTGATACCGTAACTTCGGGAGAAGGTATGCCCCGGTAGCTTGTAGGAGTACATCCGAAGGGCGACGGGGCCGCAGAGAATCGGTGGCTGCGACTGTTTATTAAAAACACAGCACTCTGCAAACACGAAAGTGGACGTATAGGGTGTGACGCCTGCCCGGTGCCGGAAGGTTAAGTGATGGGGTGCAAGCTCTTGATCGAAGCCCCGGTAAACGGCGGCCGTAACTATAACGGTCCTAAGGTAGCGAAATTCCTTGTCGGGTAAGTTCCGACCTGCACGAATGGCGTAACGATGGCCACACTGTCTCCTCCTGAGACTCAGCGAAGTTGAAGTGTTTGTGAAGATGCAATCTACCCGCGGCTAGACGGAAAGACCCCATGAACCTTTACTGTAGCTTTGCATTGGACTTTGACGGGACTTGTGTAGGATAGGTGGGAGGCTTTGAAGCGGCAACGCCAGTTGTCGTGGAGCCGTCCTTGAAATACCACCCTGGTGTCGTTGAGGTTCTAACCTGGGCCCGTGAATCCGGGTCGGGGACCGTGCATGGCAGGCAGTTTGACTGGGGCGGTCTCCTCCTAAAAGGTAACGGAGGAGTACGAAGGTCGCCTAGGTACGGTCGGACATCGTACTGATAGTGCAATGGCAAAAGGCGGCTTGACTGCGAGACCGACAAGTCGAGCAGGTGCGAAAGCAGGTCATAGTGATCCGGTGGTTCTGTATGGAAGGGCCATCGCTCAACGGATAAAAGGTACTCTGGGGATAACAGGCTGATTCCGCCCAAGAGTTCACATCGACGGCGGAGTTTGGCACCTCGATGTCGGCTCATCACATCCTGGGGCTGTAGCCGGTCCCAAGGGTATGGCTGTTCGCCATTTAAAGTGGTACGTGAGCTGGGTTTAAAACGTCGTGAGACAGTTTGGTCCCTATCTGCCGTGGGCGCTGGAAGTTTGAGAGGACCTGCTCCTAGTACGAGAGGACCGGAGTGGACGTACCTCTGGTGTACCGGTTGTGACGCCAGTCGCATCGCCGGGTAGCTAAGTACGGAAGAGATAACCGCTGAAAGCATCTAAGCGGGAAACTCGCCTCAAGATGAGACTTCCCCGGGGCCTCGAGCCCCCTGAAGGGTCGTTGAAGACCACAACGTTGATAGGTCGGGTGTGGAAGCGCAGTAATGCGTTAAGCTAACCGATACTAATTGCCCGTGCGGCTTGATCCTATAACCCTGGATCCACGCCTCACCCGCAAGCAACACCGCGCAAGCAATCACAACCCCCCATACCGCACACACTTCTCCCCCTTTGTTCCCCTTTACAGTCTGACGACCATAGCGTCCCGGAACCACCCCTTCCCATCCCGAACAGGACCGTGAAACAGGACCGCGCCGATGATAGTGCCTCTCGTGGGTGCGAAAGTAGGTCATCGTCAGACTACCTATCCCAAAAAAGCCCGCCGTCTCAGACCAGACTGCGGGCTTTTTTACGTCTGCCGGCCGGCACACTGCTAGAATCCGGCGCGCCACCTTCTTCAAGGCCTCGGAATGATCGACGAGGCCCACCATTGCCGATGCCTTTGACTGCACAAGCACAATCTCTGCTCGACATGGTGTATCGCGTCGGAGCTCCGCGCTTTTACGAGCTGTCCGTCGCTCAGGCGCGCCATTCATTTGAGAAGCTGCAATTCGCTTTCGGTGGGGAACGCGTCGCCGTGGCGTACGTCGTCGATGTGCCGATAGGGCGGACGGATAGCGGCGATGTATTACTTGCGCGCTCATATCGCCCACTCGGCGCGAACCCCTCCGATGTCTTGCCGCTTGTCATCTATCTGCATGGCGGGGGCTGGTGCATCGGGGATGTCGCGAGTTATGACGGTTTTTGCCGCAGGCTCGCAAATGCGTCGGGTTGTGCCGTGTTGTCTGTCGACTACCGTTTGGCGCCGGAGCATGCCTTTCCAGCTGCGGTGCGTGATTCGATGTTCGCTCTGAAATGGGCGCAGGAGAATCACGGCCTGCTCGGAATCAATCCGCGAAAAATCTCTCTTGCAGGCGACAGTGCCGGCGGGAATTTGGCTGTGGTCACCGCGCTGGAGGCGCGCGATCGCGGTGTGGATGCCGTGAGACAGCTGCTGCTCATCTATCCGTCGACCCAGATTCACAGTGAGCGTCCGTCGCGAAAGCGCTTCAGCGATGGGTATTTCCTGGACCGGGAGAGCCTCGAGTGGTTCTTCACTCGTTATCTGCCGGAGGGTGGTGCGGACGATTGGCGCACTTCCCCGTTCCTGGCCGATTCGTTGGCAGGGCTGCCTCCGATTCTTCTCCTGATGGCGGAGTTTGACCCCTTGGTAGACGACTGCCTTGCATTCGCGGCGCGGGTGGAGCGCGAGGGCGGTGCCGTCGATCGAGTGATGTTCGATGGGGTTGTGCACGGATTCGTGACGCTTCCGAAGCTATTTCCTGAAGCCATTGCCGCGATCGAGGTGATAGGAGAGCGGCTTCGGCGGCTGTAAGGGGCGTCGGAAAGGGAGTTTTGGGTTGCCCGCGGAGGATCTGTATCGGGTTGTGACAGGCTCCGTTCCGTGATCTGTTTAACAATGACGTCATGGCTTTCGGGATAGAGTTTCATTCAACTCTAAATTGCGCCCGGAGCTGCCGTGACGCGTTCCTGCCTTGATGGTGCGGGTCCGACGGCTTCCGCTGGGGAGTGCGTGCCATGCTCAAGGTCTTCGGTCAGTATTTTCCGTCCGGCGCGCTGCACCAGGTTGCGTTTGATGCTCTGATCCTCTTCGTTGCCGTGGTATTCGCGGTGCTGGTCGAAACGCACGGCGGGGATGCGGATTGGCGCATTGTTGCACCTTCTGCGCTGACTTTTACGATCTTCATGATCTTCCTGAATTCGGCCCTCGGGTTCTATCGGGTGACTCCGGTTGGTCTGTCGGGCCGGGCTGTCGTGGCGCGCCTTGTCGTGTCCTTGTTGGTGAGCATCCCGTTGGCCTGGGGTGTCTTCTCGATTCTTCCGTGGGACTATTTCGCATCTGAGGCGCTGCAGTTTTCGGTTGTGTTGCTCGTGGTCGTTGTGCTGCTGATGCGCGGCGTTGTCAGCCGTCACGAATCGAGGTCGGTTTTTGCTCCGAGGGTCTTAGTCATCGGCACGGGGCCGGAAGCGGTGGAGGTTCAGCGCTCGCTGGGATCTTCGGGGCGTTCGGGAATGGAGATTGTCGGTTTCTACGCGCCGGGCGGGGAGGATTGCCGTGCGGTGAGTGCCGCGCAAGTGATCGAAAACGACATGGGCTTGTTGGAGGCGGTGCGAGATGCACGAGTCAACGACATCATTGTCGCCGTGCGCGAGCGGAGGGGAGGTGTTTTGCCGATCCGCGAGTTGCTCGACTGCAAGTTGCGCGGTGTGCGCGTAATGGATCTTTCGTCTTTCTTCGAGCGGGTGCAAGGGAAGGTCAGGATCGATTCCTTGAAGGCCAGCTGGTTGATCTACGGAGACGGCTTTCGGCAGAGTCTGATGCGCACATTCACGAAGCGTTGTTTCGATCTCGCCGCGTCGTTCTTGTTGTTGCTGCCGGCCTTGCCGATCATGGCGGTGACGTCGATCTTGATCTTGCTGGAAGACGGCGGGCCGGTGTTCTACCGACAGGAGCGGGTGGGACGGGCGGGGCGCGTCTTCCGGGTGATCAAGTTCCGCAGCATGCGGCGGGACGCCGAAAGCGACGGGAAGCCGCGTTGGGCAACGAGCCACGACGACCGGGTGACCCGTGTAGGACGAATCCTCCGGCGCTTGAGGATCGACGAGTTGCCGCAGCTTTTGAATGTCATTTCGGGTGAAATGAGTCTTGTCGGTCCACGTCCCGAGCGGCCGTATTTCGTGGATCAGTTGTCGCATCAGGTGCCCTTCTACGCGGTGCGGCACAGCGTCAAGCCCGGAGTGACAGGGTGGGCCCAGGTTCGGTACCAGTATGGTGCTTCTATCGATGAGGCGATCGAGAAGCTTCAATACGATCTCTATTATGTGAAGAACCATACGTTGGTACTGGATACCCTGGTCTTGTTCGAGACTGTCAGAGTCGTACTGACCGGAGAGGGGGCGCACTAACAGCCGCCCTTGATGGCCAGTCGCAACATTTGAGGTAACGGAGTCTGGTGTGACTGCTGCCATCGTGGCCTATGGAGTGGCGGCCTGTGCCTTTGCTCTCCTGGCCATTCAGCTGATGCGTGGCTGGCGGGGAGGCCTTCCCGCCGGATTGCTGCTAGCGGCAGTGGTTGCGAGCGGGCTATGGGCGACGGCCAATAGCGTCTTTTCCTATTTGCGTGTGGATTGGATCGGGCAACTGGCCTGGGTGCTGGATGTCGCGCGCCAGGCATGCTGGCTCGGGTTCATGGTCGTCTTGTTGCAGCCGCTCGGTGGCAGGAAGAGCAGCTGGCCGGTGGTCGGAGCGACGCTTGTCGTGCTCGCCGAATGCGCGAGTATCGTTTCGGCCGGGTTTGGGCTCACGTTCGGCGAGTTTGGCAACGGGGTGCGGCTCGGGAGCTTTCTTGCGGGCGCGGTGTTTGGTCTGGTGCTCGTGGAACAGGTGTATCGGGGAACGCCCGGCGAGTTCCGCTGGGGGCTCAAGCCGCTTTGCCTGGCGGTTGGGGCGACGAATGTTTTCGAGTTGTATTTCTTTGCCGATGGGATGTTATTCGGGCGTCTGGACGCCGATCTATGGAGCGTGCGAGGGGCCGCGAGCGCGTTATCGCTGCCGCTGATCGCGGTATCGGCCGGGCGTATTCCGTCCTGGACGCTGAAGATTGCCGTGTCCCGCGTGATGGTCTTTCATTCGACCGCACTGGCCTTGTCCGGGATGTATCTGATCGTCATTGCGGCGGTGGGTTACTACGTCCGGTATGTGGGCGGGGACTGGGGGCGGGCGCTGCAGTTGGTGCTGTTATTCGGTGGTGTACTGTCGCTGGGCGTGCTGCTGTTTTCGGGCGCCCAAAGGGCGCGTCTGCGGGTCTTTCTCAATAAGCATCTGTTTCCGTACCGGTACGACTACCGGTTGGAATGGCTGAGGTTCACGCAAGCGCTTTCCGATGCGGGGGGGACACTGGATCTGGGCCAGTCGGTGATCAAGGCTTTGTCGGATCTGGTCGAGAGCTCGGGCGGCGCAATGTGGCTCAAAGATGCAGCGGGACGATTCACGCCTCACGCGCGTTTGAATCAGTCGTCGATCGATGCGGTGGAAGAGGAGGATAGTGTTTTCTGCCGCTTCCTCGATGAGCGGGAATGGGTGATCAGTCTTGAGGAGTACCGGATTCGACCGGGGCACTACGGCGGGCTGGTGTTGCCATCCTGGTTGTCGATGATTCCCGATGCGTGGCTGATCTTGCCGCTGAAATCCGCCGGCACCCTGGTCGGGTTCGTCGTGCTGAATACGCCTCGCACGCCGTTTGACATCGATTGGGAGGTGTTGGACTTGCTGAAGACGGCGCAGCGACAGGCCGCGAGTTACCTGGCGCGCATGCAGGCGGCCGAGGCGCTGCTGGAGGCGAGAAAGTTCGATTCGTTCAACCGGATGACGGCGTTTGTCGTACATGACCTGAAGAATCTCGTGGCTCAGCTGTCGCTCGTGTTGAGGAATGCCGAGCGGCACAAGGACAACCCTGAGTTCCAGGCGGACGTGCTGGCGACGGTCGCACACGTGGAGGGGCGCATGCGTGCCTTGATGTTGCAGTTGCAGGAGAAGCGCTCGATCGATCCCCCACGCCGCGTCGACGTGGCCCATCACCTTGCCGCAATCTGTCTCGCGAATCGCCATCGACGGCCGTCCGTTGAACTCGAAGGCGAGCCGGCAGCCGCGGAGGTCATGGCGCATCCCGAGCGGCTGGAGCGGATCCTGGGGCATCTGGTGCAGAACGCGCTGGACGCGACGCCGGATAGCGGACGCGTGTCCGCTCGCGTTGAACCGGCGCGTGATGGACTCGTCCGGATCGTCGTCGAGGATACCGGGTGCGGAATGACAAAGGATTTCATGCGTGAGCGTTTGTTTCGTCCCTTCCATACCAGCAAGTCCGGTGGTATGGGAATAGGAGTGTTCGAAGCGCAGCAGTATCTCAATGAGTTGGGAGGAGCGATCGTGTTCGAAAGCGAGCCTGGGCGTGGAACGCGGGTGACGGTGACGTTGCCGGCTGTCACGCGCGACTCTCAGGCGCGGGCTGAATCGGGCATTTTGGCGCACGGATCATGAACCAGAAACTCAGGCCTTTGTTGATCGTCGAGGACGATCCTGCGCTGCAGAAGCAAATGCGCTGGGCGTTTGATGCGTTTGAAACCGTATTGGCGGAAGACCGTGAAGGGGCGATTACACAGTTGCGCCGCTACGAGCCCGCTGTTGTCACAATGGATCTCGGGCTGCCGCCAAGTCCTGGGGATGTGACCGAGGGTTTTCGCCTGCTCGGGGAGATCCTGGCGCTGGCGCCGGACACCAAAGTCATCGTACTGACCGGGCAACACGACCGGGAGAACGCGCTGAAGGCGGTCGCAATGGGCGCCTACGATTTCTTCGGCAAGCCGTTCGAGCCGGAACTGCTTGGCCTGACAATCGATCGAGCCTTCCGGCTGCACGATCTGCAGGCCGAAAACGCGCGCCTGAAGGAGCGTCAGGGAAGCGTGCTTGCGGGCATCCTCACTCGTGACCCGGGGATGCTGAAGCTGTGCCGAACGATCGAAAAAGTGGCCCCGGCGAACGTGTCCGTCGCCTTGCTCGGAGAAAGCGGGACGGGCAAGGAGATCTTCGCGCGAGCCTTGCATGGATTGTCCTCGCGGGCGAAAGGGCGTTTCGTCGCGGTGAACTGCGCGGCGATTCCGGAGCCTTTGCTCGAGAGCGAATTGTTCGGTTACGAGAAGGGCGCTTTCACGGGGGCCGCGAAGCAGACGCCAGGAAAGATCGAAACGGCTAATGGCGGTACTTTCTTCCTCGATGAAATCGGCGATCTCCCAATGTCCCTGCAGGCAAAGTTGCTGCGCTTCCTGCAGGAGCGTGTAATCGAGCGGCTTGGCGGAAGGGGCGAGATCCCCGTGGATGTGCGGGTGATTTGCGCCACGCATCGGGACCTGAAGGCGCTGATCAGCACCGGTCAGTTCCGCGAGGATTTGTATTACCGGCTTGCTGAAATCGTGATCGATATTCCTCCTCTGCGCGACCGAGAAGGGGACGCGGGCTTGCTCGCGCATGCGTTCGTGCAACGTTATGCGGCGGAGTTGGGGCGAGGGTCGCTGCATCTCGGGGACGATGCGGTTGCGTCAATTGAGGCGCATAACTGGCCGGGGAATATCCGCGAACTGGAAAATTGCCTGAAGCGCGCGGTGATCATGACGGAGACGAGCCGGATCTCGGCGCAGGACCTTGGACTCGACAAGGTCGAAGACAATCTTGAACACCTGAATCTCCGTCAGGTGCGGGACGAGGCGGAGCGCCGTGCCGTCGTCCGGGTGCTTGCCCGTACAAACGGCAATATCGCTCGGGCGGCGGACGTACTCGGGATTAGCCGCCCGTCTCTTTACGACCTGATGAACCGCTTCGGACTGAAAAGGGAGAACTAACCATGCAGCGTCCGGTGAGGGTACGACCCGCAATTAGGCTGACCCTGCTGGCAGCGCTATGTGCGGTCGGGCTGTCCGCTTGTTCCGATTCGCCCACGGAAAGAGTTGCATCCGCGCAGAAGTTTCTCGACAAGAATGACGTCAATGCGGCGAGCATCGAGCTGAAAAGTGCGCTGCAAAAAGACCCGAAGCTGGCCGAGGCGCGCTATCTGTTGGGGACGGTTAACCTGCGCCAGGGCGATGCGGCGGGCGCCGTCAAGGAGTTGCGACGGGCTTCGGAATTCGGAGTTTCCGCGTTGCGGGTAAGCCCTGTCCTGGCACGGGCACTGCTCAGGCAGGGGGAGGTCGACCAGGTTCTGAAGGAGTTTGAGGGTGTTCGGCTTGAGGAGCCCGGGGCCGATGCACAACTGCTCGCGGCGGTTGGCGAGGCGCACTTACGCAAGGGTGAAGTGGATCAGGCGAAAACGGCTTTCGATGCTGCGCTCCAGCAAGTTGCGACGGACCCCGCCGCGCGCATCGGCATTGGCCGGGTCAAGTTCGCGAAGGGCGACACCGACGGCGCCATGGCAGACGCCGATGCGGTGCTGTCCGAAAAGGTGACCGGCAATCTTGCGGCCGATGCGCACGCTTTGCGCGCCGACGTTCTGATTGTCCGGAACAAGCCGAGCGAAGCGATTGCGGAGTTGGACGCGGCGGTCAAGGCTCAGCCGGATGCCATCAACTATCACTTCACGCTGATTTCGTTGCTGTTGCATCAGGATGATCTCGATGGGGCGGTGACACGCTTGGCCGCGATGCAGAAGGTGGCTGCCAAGCATCCGCTGACCCGCTTTCTTCAGGCGACCGTCGATTTTAGGAAAGGTAGTCTTGCTTCCGCCCGGGAGAACGTGGATGAGGCGGTGTGGCAGAGTCCCACTTATCTCCCGGCACGATTTCTCGCCGGCCTGGTTCATGCGCGTCTCAATGAACATCTGATTGCGCTGGGACACTTCAACGCCGTGTTGGCCAGTGTGTCGAACCATCAAGGGGCGCGCCTGGCGCTCGCGCGTTCGGAACTTGCGCTGGGGGATGCGGAGCACGCGTTGGAGACTATTCAGCCCTTGCTCGACGGGAGGAGCCAGGATCCGGAAGTGCTGCGCTTGGCTGGGCAGATCTATGTGGCAAGCGGAAACATGGAGGCTGCATCCCGCCGGTTTGCCGAGCTGGTCGCTGTACAGCCGGGGGACGCGCAGGCGCGTACCCAGCTGGGTGTCACGAAAATGCTGGCGAGCAAGGGTGACAGCGGCATCGGGGATCTGGAAGCGGCTTCAAAATTGGAGTCCGACGACGGGGAGGCTGAAACGGCCCTGATCCTGACCTATATGGGCAGGGGGGAAACGGAACGGGCCGCCGCGGTATTGCGTGAAATGGAGGCCAAGCACGCCGACGATCCGAAGACATACACCGTCAAAGGTGGCGTTCTTCTTGCAAGAAAGGACGTTTCGGGTGCGCGGCAGGCGTTCGAGAAGGCTGTATCGCTCAAGACGGATTACCTGCCGGCCGTCGCAGGTCTGGCTCGCATGGATATCGAAGCGAAACGGCCGCAAGACGCAGTCGGTCGTCTGGAGGCGATCGTGCAGAAGAGCCCGGCGGACGTCGGGGCGGCGATGATGCTGGCCGACGTTCTCGTGCAGACGGGGGCCAAGCCGGAGGCCGTGCGCGCAGTCCTGGAGCGGGCTGCCAACGCCAATCCCACGGCAACCGTGCCGCGGTTGGCGCTGATTGAACACGACCTGCGTCAGCGTGACGCGAAGCGGGCGCTGAAGACCGCGATCGAGTTGGCGGCGGCGCAGCCCAACGAGGCTCGCGTGTTCCGCGCACTGGGCCGGGCACAACTGGCGGCGGACGATAAGCCGCAGGCGGTTATGGCCTTCACGAAGCAGGCGAATCTGGCACCGCGTTCCGTGGTGCCGCTCATCGAGTTGTCTGACGCTCAGAGACTATCCAAGGATCTCGACGGGGCAGAGCAATCCCTGCGGCGTGCGCTCGCCCTCCGGCCGGATCACCTGGATGTTCAGCAGCGTCTCATTTCGCTATATGTCGAGGAAAAGCGTGACGGCGAAGCATTGATGCTCGCCAGGAATATCCAGAAACAGCGTCCGAAGGCTGTCATTGGTTTGCTGCTGGAGGCTGACGTCTATGTGTCGAAGAAGGATTGGGCCTCCACGGTTGCGGTTTTGAAACGGGCTTTGGAACTGGAAAAGGCGCCCCAGATCGTCACCCGCTTGCATGCCGCACAGCTGCTGGCCGGCAAGAGAGGCGAGGCGGATGCATTGGTGTCAGGGTGGTTGCGCAGCAATCCCAAAGATTTCGTGGTGCCGTCATATCTCGCGGACCGCGCAATGGCCGAAGGGCGTTTGACGGACGCCGAAAGACTCTATGCAGATGTCAATCGACTCAAGCCCAACGACCCGGCAGTGATCAACAACATGGCCTGGCTCGCGGGGCAGAGGAAGGACCCGCGGGCTCTTACGCTTGCCGAGCAGGCTGCGAGTCTCGCTCCGGGCAGCGCGGCGGTGGCCGATACCTTGGGTATGCTGCAGGTGGAAATGGGGCAGTCGGACAAAGGGGTCGAGAGCCTGCGGCGCGCCGTGTCTCTCGCGCCGAACGCGCCGGGAATCAGGATGAATCTCGCACGAGCCTTCGCCAAGCTCGGCCGCAAGGACGAGGCACGCAAGGAGGCCGATTTGCTGCTACAGTCGCTGCCCGCGGATAGCCCGTTGCGGGCGGAAGTCGTTGCGCTCAAGGGAACGCTCTGATGCCGTGGCTGCGTCGCTATCCGTCTGGCATTGCTGTCGCTGACAAATAGAGGAATGTATTTCATGACGACAATCGGAGTCATTGGCCTGGGGTACGTCGGTCTGCCGCTCGCTGTCGAATTCGGCAAGAAGTTCCGGACCGTCGGGTTTGACCTTTCGGCGGAAAAGGTGGCTGCGTACGGGCAGCACTTCGACCCGACCGGTGAGGTGGCCAGCGAGGATCTGCGGGCGGCGACGCAGCTTTCTTGCCACACCGATGCATCGGTGATCCGCGAGGCGGATTTCATCGTGGTTGCCGTTCCGACCCCGGTGGACGATGCGCATCAGCCCGATTTTTCGCCCTTGGTCGGCGCTTCACAGACCGCCGGGCGCAATCTGAAGCGCGGGGCGATCGTGGTATTCGAATCAACCGTGTATCCCGGAGCGACCGAGGAGATCTGCATACCGATCATCGAGCGGGAGTCGGGGCTGAAGTGGAAGAAGGATTTCTTCGTCGGCTATTCCCCTGAGCGTATCAACCCTGGCGACAAGGAACGCACCGTCACGAAGATCGTCAAGGTGGTGTCCGGGGACACTCCGGAGACGCTTGCGAAGGTCGGCGAAATCTACGGCGCGATCATCACAGCTGGTGTCTTCCCCGCGAGTTCGATCAAGGTTGCCGAAGCGGCGAAGGTCATCGAGAACACGCAGCGCGACCTGAACATCGCGCTGATGAACGAGTTGGCTGTCCTCTTTCACAAGATCGGCATCGACACGCTCGAAGTGCTCGAGGCGGCCGGGACAAAGTGGAATTTCCTGCCTTTCCGTCCGGGCTTGGTCGGAGGGCACTGCATCGGTGTCGATCCGTATTACCTGACGCACAAGGCGGAGATGCTCGGCCATCATCCGGACGTGATTCTTGCCGGTCGCCGCATCAACGACGGCATGGGCAAGTATGTGGCCGAGCAGACGGTGAAGCAGATGATCGGCGCGGGGCATCCGATTCGCGGGTGCGACGTCGTCGTGCTCGGCCTCACGTTCAAGGAAAACTGTCCGGACCTGCGCAACAGCAAGGTGATCGACGTGATCCGCGAACTCGAAAGCTTCGGTTGCCGGGTCCATGTGCACGATCCGGTGGCGAATCCTGACGAGGCGACGCATGAATATGGGGTCCAGTTGACTGCATGGGAAGACTTGCCCACTGCAGCGGCGATCGTCGCCGCGGTGTCGCACAAAGCCTATCTCGAAATGCCGATTGAACAGATTTGCGCGAAACTGCAGCCGGGGGGGGTCTTTGCGGACGTGAAATCGGCCTATGACCGCGACGCGATTGCGGCCGCGGGGGGAATTGCCTGGCGCTTGTAGGGCGCTCTTGCGAACGTAATCGAGGGGGCCATGCCCCAGCGGGAGGGATGACGATGATGTCATGCTACGGTTCGGATCCGGCACGTCGTTTCCCTCGAATGCTGTCGCTGGCGCTGTGTTTGTCGGTCGTCCCTCTTCAGGCGCTGCCCGCAGACCCTTTGACGGCGGTCGCTGCCAACGAAGCCGTCTTTCCGCGAACGGAGCGCGATCTTCTCTCGGAGGCGGAGCGCTTCGAACACGGGGAGGGGGTGGCGCGTGACCCGTCGCGAGCGGCCGCACTGTATTGCGAAGCAGTGCTCCTCGGCAGCGCCGACGCGATGTACGCGCTTGGCTGGATGTATGCCAACGCGCGCGGCGTGCAGCGCGACGACGGTCTTGCGGGAACCCTGTTTGCCATGGCCGCCTTTCTCGGCCATGCGCAGGCGGCAAACCTCAGCCGTTACACGGGTGAATATTCCGGCCGCGTGCCGGCTTGTCTGTTGCCGCGGCGCACCGTGGTGGCCGATTCGCAGTGGGATCCGGAAGCTCACATCGAGGCGCTCGAACCGGAGCGGCGCGAGATCGCCCGCATGGTCGTCAAGCTCGCACCCGACTATCAGATCAGTCCGCGTCTTGCCCTGGCGATCGCACTGACCGAGTCGCGGTTCAATCCCGTCGCCGTATCCCCGAAGAGCGCGATGGGTGTGATGCAGCTCATCCCGGATACGGCGGCGCGCTTCAATGTCCGCAATCCCTTCGATCCAGTGCAGAACATCCGGGGAGGGCTGGCATATCTGCGCTGGTTGTTGGCGTATTTTCGCGGCGACGTGGCGCTCGCCGCGGCGGGTTACAACGCTGGAGAAAAGGCGGTCGATCGGTATCGTGGTATTCCGCCTTACCCGGAGACAAAGGCCTACGTGACCCGCATCCTGGACTTCGTCAAGGTCGGGCATCACCCCTACGACAGTCGGATCGTTGAACCCAGCAACCTGAAAGCTGCGCCGGGGCAGTCGGAGCGCCCACGGGGGCCTTTGTGACGCCGGCTCTGATCGATCGTCTTCAGCGTTGTTGGCACATTTTGCTTTGCGTCATTCTGCCGACGTGCGGCATCTCGCCGTGCGTGTTTGCCGCCGAATTGACGCAAACCGTATTGCGCATCAAGCCGTCAGTCGTTGCGGTAGGTACGTTCCAGCGTACAAGAAATCCGGCGTTTCGCTTTCTCGGCACCGGTTTCGCCGTCGGAAACGGCCACATCATTGCAACAAATGCGCATGTTGTACCGCAGTCGATTGCGGACGACCAGAAGGAGGTTCTGGTCATCGCGATTCCCGGCGCGCAGCGCGGGGGCATTCGTCCGGTGTCACCGATCGCAGTCGATGCCAACAGCGATCTTGCCATCCTTCGTCTCGAAGGAGAGCCGCTGCCGCCGCTGTCGCTGGGCGACGGCGCCCTTGTCAGCGACGGTCAGACGATTGCCTTTACCGGATTCCCGATCGGCAGCGCCCTGGGCCTGACGCCAGTGACGCATCGAGGGATCGTGTCGGCTGTCACGCCGCTCGGGATACCGCAGGGTAGCGCGCGTGATCTGAATGCAACCTTGATCCGACGCCTGGTTGAAGGCGCATTCAAGGTCTATCAGCTTGATGCGACCAGTTACCCCGGTAATAGCGGCAGCCCGATGTTCGATGCCGAAACGGGCGAAGTGCTTGGGGTCGTGAATATGGCCTTCGTGAAGAAGACGAAGGAGAGTGCGCTGAGTGATCCTTCCGGGATTTCCTACGCGATACCGGTGGTCCACTTGAAGGCGCTTCTGAAAGGTGCCGAATAGGTATTCGGCCGCGTCCCCTCGACAGGAATCGAACCTGTATCTAGCGCTTAGGAGGCGCTCGTTCTATCCATTGAACTACGAGGAGAAGGAGCGCGCAATTCTATCTGGTTGAAGGCTTATTACCAAGTGCGGGAATTCGCGCGGGGGCCTCGGCGGGCCGGTAGAATGCACATCCCCTTCGATGAGTAACAAGCCATGCCTCTGCTGTCGGTCGATAACGCCTGTCTTGCCTTCGGCCACGTCGATCTTCTCGATCATGCCGAATTCCAGCTCGATGCCGGCGAGCGCGTGGCCTTGATCGGTCGCAATGGTTCGGGAAAGTCCAGCCTGTTGAAGGCCTTGGCCGGGCAAGCGGCGCTCGACGACGGCACGGTGTGGCGCCAGTCGGGGCTGGTGGTGGCCTACGTGCCGCAGGAAGCGGATTTTCCGCATGATCGCGATGTGTTCACGACGATCGCCGACGGGCTTGGGGACGTTGCACGTCTTCTCGTGGACTACCATGCCGCGATGCATGCCGTGGCGGAGTCGGCGGACCCCGAGGCGCTCGCCCGACTCGATGCGCTTCAGCATGCCGTCGAGGCGGCCGACGCCTGGCGGCTTAATCGTCGCGTGGAGGAAGTGATCGAGCGGCTCGCCCTGCCCGGCGATGCGCTGGTGTCGAGCCTCTCCGGCGGCGGTGTGAAGCGCGTTGCGCTGGCGCGGGCGCTGGTTGCCGAGCCGGACCTGCTGTTGCTCGACGAACCGACGAACCACCTCGACATCGACGGCATCCTGTGGCTCGAGTCCCTGATTCGTGAGTTCCGCGGTGCGGTCGTCGTCATCACCCACGATCGCGTGTTCCTGGATAACGTCGCGACGCGGATCGTCGAACTCGATCGCGGCACCTTGCGCAGCTATCCGGGCCGTTTCGGCGACTATCAGCGCCGTAAGGCCGAAGAACTGGAGTCCGAGGGGAAGGCCAGCGCGCGCTTCGACAAGGTCCTCGCGCAGGAAGAGGTCTGGATTCGCAAGGGCGTCGAGGCCCGTCGCACCCGTAACGAAGGGCGCGTGCGGCGTCTCGAGGCCTTGCGCCGCGAACGGGCCGCGCGGCGCGAGCGGCTGGGCAGCGTCAAGTTCGCAGTCGACAAGGGCGACCAGAGCGGACAGCTCGTCGCCGAATTGACCGACGTGACGAAGCGTTTCGGGCAGCGGACGGTTGTACGCGATTTCTCGACGCGCATCATGCGTGGCGACCGAGTGGGCCTGATCGGTCCCAACGGCGCGGGCAAGACGACGCTGCTCAAACTGATCCTCGGTGAGCTCGAACCCGACGAAGGGACGGTGCGCCGCGGCACGCGCCAGAGCGTCGCGTATTTCGACCAGCTGCGCGCACAGCTCGACCCCGAGCTGGCGCTGACCGAAGTGATCAGCCCGGGATCGGATTTCGTCGAGATCGGCGGCGAGCGCAAGCACGTGATCGGCTATCTCGGCGACTTCCTGTTCGCTCCGGAACGGGCGCGTTCGCCGGTGAAGTCGCTTTCGGGGGGCGAGCGCAATCGTCTGCTGCTGGCGCGACTTTTTGCGCGTCCCGCCAATGTGATGGTGCTCGACGAGCCGACGAACGACCTCGACATCGAAACGCTCGATCTCCTCGAAGAACTCCTTGCCGGTTACGACGGGACACTCTTTCTCGTCAGCCACGACCGGGCCTTCCTCGACAACGTCGTCACCCAGGTGATCGCCGCCGAAGGCGATGGACGCTGGGGCGAGTATGCGGGCGGTTATGTGGACTGGCAGCGCGTCAAGCAGGCCGACGCGGAGCGCGAAGCCGAGCGGGCGAAGGCGGTTTCCTCGCCCAAGCCGCAGGCCGCGGTGGCACCAGCGAAGCCGGCGGCGCGACCGGGCAAGTTGTCGTTCAACGAGAAGCGCGAACTTGAGGCGCTTCCGGACCGGATTGCAGCATTGGAGGCGGAGCAGGGCGATCTGCACACGCGCATGGCCGATCCTGCGCTCTATCAGCAGGGGCCGCAGGAAGTCGCGCGGATCAAGGCGCGTCTCGATGAACTCGACATTGAAGTCGAGATCGCGATGAACCGCTGGATGGAGCTCGAGAGTCGCCAGGGCTGAGGCGCGTCACAAGAAGCGGCCGTGGCCTTGATACCAGGCTGCGGCGGCGGCTGTGCCGAGGAACACCAGGAGATGGAAGGCGGACCACAAGCGATAGCGCCAGGCGAGTGCAGCCGGGCTCAGGTCCGAAATCAAGTATAGCGAGCCGGTCGTCGGCTTGCGCACGACGTGACACTCGGCCGCATTGAGGGCCTCGTCGCGCAGCTTGACCGCTTCGCGCCGCGCCTGGCTGCGGGCGAGCTCCCATTCGCGCATGTCGATTTCGCCGTTGCCGTCGAGATCGAAACGTTGGAGCAGGCTTTTTCGATCCGATTTCCAGTGTTCGAGGAGTTCGCGAACCTGGCGCGAGATATCGAAGTCGGGGGAAATGCTGCCGAGCGTCGCGAAATCGCCGAGCACGTACACGCGGTCTTGGGAGATCAGGCTCCATTGCGTGTGCCGGGTGTCTCCGTGGCGAAAGACCTCGTTGCGGCTGACCATCATGTCCGCGCCTTCGGGATCCACGGCACACGTGCCGCTGCCGTCGTCGAGCAGGAATGAGGCGTCGCTTTCGTTGGTGCCGACATGGTGCCACTTGCCGTCGGTTCGGCGCTCTTCGGTCTTTACGCGGTACCACAGCACCGGCAACCCATTCACGGGAGACAGCAGCGGTGTTCCGTCGAGTGGCTTGCCGCGCCCGCGAAGTTCCACATAGCCTTGTGCGGCGGAGGCGACGCGCGACGTGGGCGTGTCGGTGATGATGCGGACGGTGCGGAGCGAGCGTGCCCAACCGTACAAACCTGCGCCGAGCAGCATGCCGAGCGCGAGCACCCAGGGCCAGCCGGGCGGAGTCTTGATGATGATGACGACGGCGATGAGCTGCAGCGTCGGCAGCGTGACGTTGGCGATGTCACGGCGCAGGCGAGTCAGCATCCGTGCGTCCGGCACCGGATCAGGCGCTGAATAGCGCCTTCAGGTCGACGTCGGCCTTCTCGACGGTCGCGAATTCCAGCAGGGGCTTGGCATCGAACTGGAACATTCGGGCGATGAACACGTCCGGAAACTGTTCGATGCGGACGTTGTGCAGGTTGACCGACTCGTTGTACCACTCACGGCGGTCGGCGATGCTGTTTTCCAGCGCCGTGATGCGCGACTGGAGCTGCATGAAGTGCTCGTTGGCCTTCAATTCCGGGTAGGCCTCGGCAACCGCGAAGATCTGTCCGAGCCCCACGCGCAGCATGCCCTCGGCCTGACCCAGCGCGCCGACGTCCCGCTGTTCGCGCGCGCTTGCAACGCGGGCGCGCGCTTCGGTCACGCGTTGCAAGGTCTTCTGCTCGAACTGCTTGTACTGCTTGCAGACCTCGACGAGTTTGGGCAGCTCATCATGCCGCTGCTTGAGCAGCACGTCGATGTTCGCCCACGCCTTCGAGATGTTGTGCTTGAGTTGCACGAGCCCGTTGTAGGCCACGACGGCATAGAGCACGCCGACGACAACGACGCCGAGCAGGACGGCTGCGGAAACGCTCATGGTATCTCCCTCCCTATTCGCGCTGCATCATACCAAAGCATGCCGGGAGTTCAGGTTGCGGGAGGCACGAAGCGGAAGAGCTCTTCCTGGGGGACCCCAAGCCGCGAGAGCAGGGTTTCGCGGTTCAGGCGCACCAGACTTTCGATCTCCGCGATGTCGTCCGGCAAGGCGTCGTTGTCCCAGCCGTTCGACAGATGACGTGCAAAATTTGCAGCGAGGACGACGTTTCGCACGCGTGGATGATCAGCGAGGGTCTCGTCCATCAAGTTGGTCAGCAACTCGGGGAGCTGCCACGTTCGCACCAGGGCGAACAGGATCTCCTGCGCCGTCACACCGAACACCGCTCGCTGGGCATCCGGGCTGCGCAGCCAGCGGTCGCCGCGTTGCATGTCATAGACCTGCTGGGTCAGGTTCGGCGCGGCAATCCAGCACAGGATCTCCACGGCCTCCTGCAGCAGCGCGGCGACGGTAATCTCGTCGACGTCCAGGTCGTGGCGCAGGATTGCCCAGTCGCGGGCGTAGTGCGAGGCGCGCCGGGCGCGGGCGATGACCTTCAGTACGCCGACCAGCGCCTTCGGATGCGCGACGAGCGTGTCCTCGACCGTCGGCATGTTGGCGAAGCGGTCGAAAAAGGGCGCGAGGCCCATCATCATGATCGCGCGGTCGATCGTCGTGATGTCGTGATTCTGTTTCGCCGGGCGGTTCGCCTGCAGCGTCGTCAGCAACTTCATCGTCATCAAGGGATCGGCCAGCACGACCGCAGCCACCGCCTTGGCACCCAAGCCGTCCTGCCGGTCGCGCAGCGCGGCCAGTTCCTTGACCGTGCGGCGCAGCACCGGAACGTCCTGCGTGGACATGAATTCGACGTAGGCTGTGACCGAGGGAAGAGGAGTGTCGATGAAGCCCATGGTGGTAACACCGTGTGTCGATGAGACGATTATCGGCTCGGGGGCCCGGGAAATGAAGGGGGAATTTGGGCTAATGCGGCGAAACGGCCGCGCTTTCACAGGGGCGTCGCGGTGAATTGGCTATAATCGGGCGAAAAATCACGACGGCGTCGTCTACAGGCGCCCGCAACCGCAGAGGAGTACGGCACAGTGAGTGCACCGTTCAAAGCGTTTCTGATCGATCAGGATGAAGGCAAGAAAGTCGTCAGCGGCATGGGGACGCTGGATCGCGATGGTCTCGACGCCGGCGAAGTGCTGATCAAGGTGCATTACTCGAGCATCAACTACAAAGATGCACTGGCGGCGACCGGCGCCGGAAAGATCATCCGGCGTTTCCCGTGCGTCGGCGGCATCGACCTCTCCGGTGAAGTCGTGGACAGCATCGATGCCCGTTTCCGTCCGGGCGACAAGGTCATTGCCACGAGCTTCGACATTGGCGTCGCGCACCACGGCGGTTACGCCGAATACGCGCGGGTGCCGGCCGGCTGGGTGGTGCCGCTGCCCGCGGGACTGGATCTGCTGGAGGCGATGGCCCTGGGCACGGCGGGTTTCACCGCAGCGCTCGGCATCGTGCGCATGGAAGACAACGGCCTCGCCCCGGCAAATGGCCCGGTCGTGGTCACCGGTGCGACGGGGGGCGTCGGCGGGCTCGCGATCGACATGCTGTCGCAGCTCGGTTACCACGTCGTCGCGTTGACCGGCAAGGAATCAGAGTCCGACTACCTGAAGATGCTCGGCGCGGCCGAGATCCTGCTGCGGAATACAATCGACTTCGAGAAGGTGCGTCCGCTCGAAGCGGGCCGTTGGGCAGGGGCGGTCGACAACGTGGGCGGGCAGATCCTGCACTGGATCCTCGCGACGATGAAGCAGGCCGGCACCGTCGCGAGCATCGGCAATGCGGCGAGCTTTAACATCAACACGACGGTCTTCCCGTTCATCCTGCGCGGCGTGAGCCTGCTCGGGGTCGATTCGGGCTACATGGGATTTCCGACGCGCAAGAAAGTGTGGGACCGGCTCGCGACCGACCTCAAGCCGAGGCATCTGGCTGCCGTTACCAGGACTATTGCATTCGACGAGCTGCCGGCCGCATTCGAGGCATTCATCAGGGGTGAGGTCAAGGGGCGCACGGTCGTGCGTATCGGCGCCTGACCCGCAGCAAGAGGATTCCGCAGCATGGGCGAGCCTGAGCAGCAACCATTGCCGAAGGTGCTGATCGTCGACGACTCGCGCATGGTGCGGGCGTCGATCGTCAAGCTGATACGGGGCCGCTTCGAATTCCGCGAGGAATCCGACGGCGAAGCGGGTTGGCAGGCGCTGCTGGTCGACCCCACGATCGAGCTTGTGCTCACCGACATCGGGATGCCGCAGCTCGACGGCTATGGCCTGCTGGAGCGCATCCGTGCGTCGCAGCTGTCGCGGATCCACGAGCTTCCGGTGATCGTGATCTCCGGTGAGGAAGACGGGGGGGCGCGTGAGCGCGCGCGCCAGCTCGGTGCCAACGATTTCATCACGAAGGGAATCGGCGCGACCGAACTGATCGCTCGTCTCGATTCGCTCACGCGGCTCGCCCAGACGACGCGCCAGCTCGAGGAAAGCCGTGCCGCGTTGGCGAGGCAAAGTCCGGTCGATCCGGTTTCGGGGCTGGCGACCGAATCCTACCTGAACTGGCGGGGCGAGCAGGACATGGCGCTCGCGCGTCGGCGCCAGGCCGATCTTTCCGTGCTGGTGCTGGAGATCGACCGCTATGACCAGCTCACTGCCCAATACGGGGCACATGTCGCCCAGCTCGTCACCCGCAAGCTGTCCGGCATGTTGTCGACCAAGGTCCGCAAGGAAGACACCGTCACGCAGATGACGCCGTCGCAGTTCGTCGTGCTGTCGCCGAGCACCGATCTCGCCGGTTGCGCGGCTTTTGCGCTGCGCATGCAGAAGGTTCTCGACAAGCTCGTCATGACCTATCGCGACGACCGCATCCGCATCAGCATCACGGTCGGTGTCGCGAGTTCCAGAGGCGACGGCGTGCAGACCGTCAGCGAGCTGATCAACGTCGCTACGGCGCGAACCGGCGCCGGCAAGCAGGCCGGCGGCAACCGCGTGGTCGGCGACCAGGGCGAGATCACGCAGGAGATGGTGGATCGCCTGCGGCAGCAGGTCGTGAGCATCGACCAGGCACTCGTCCAGGTCGGGCAGGGCGACACCGAAGAGATCGTCGCGCAACTGCCCGCAGTGGTCGCGACGCTCATGCCCTTGTTGCGTCTGATCGAGGCGCAACTCGGCTGCGGGATTCCTCTCGATCGTCTTAGTCACTACAATCCCAATTCCGCATCCGGCAACGACGGCACCCAGAAGGCCTGAAGTCGGAGCGGTAAAAAAAATTACAAAGCGGTAACAAGGTGGCGCGGCGCATCGCTCCGCAGTCCGAGCCTGTGCCGGATGCCCGATGTCATTCAAGTAATGCAGGGATCATTGTAGGGAGAGGAACCCATGTCCAAGTATCAGGAATTTCACAGCCGTTCCATCGAGCAGCGTGATGAGTTCTGGGCCGAGCAGGCCAAGCTCATCGACTGGAACAAGTCCGCCGAACAGATCTGCGACTTTTCGAAGCCGCCGTTCGTGAAGTGGTTCAAGGGCGGCGAAACCAACCTTTGCTACAACGCCGTCGATCGCCACGCCGCCCAGCGTCCGAACGACCGTGCGCTGGTCTATATCTCGACCGAGACCGAAGAAGAGAAGGTCTACAGCTTCGCCGAGCTGCAGCGCGAGGTCGAGCGCATGGCCGCGATCTACCAGGATCTCGGTGTCAAGAAGGGCGATCGCGTGCTGATCTACATGCCGATGATCGCCGAGGCCGCGTTCGCGATGCTGGCCTGCGCGCGGATCGGTGCGATCCACTCGGTGGTGTTCGGCGGCTTCGCGGCCGGCTCGCTCGCGACCCGTATCGACGACGCCAAGCCCGTGCTGATGGTGAGCTCGGATGCCGGCATGCGCAACGGCAAGCCGGTGCCGTACAAGCACCTCGTCGATGAGGCCTGCAAGCTCGCCGAATTCCCGCCGAAGAACGTGCTGATCGTCGATCGGGGCCTGGACAAGGGCTTCGCCAAGGTCGAAGGGCGTGACGTCGATTACGCGACGCTGCGCGCGAAGCACATGGACGCCAAGGTCCCGGTGACCTGGCTCGAATCGACCGAACCGAGCTACATCCTCTATACCTCTGGCACGACCGGGAAGCCGAAGGGCGTGCAGCGCGACACCGGCGGCTACGCCGTCGCGCTCGCCGCGTCGATGAAGCATATCTTCACCGGCGACGCCGGCGAGACGATGTTCGCGACCTCGGACATCGGCTGGGTCGTCGGCCACTCGTACATCATCTACGGGCCGCTGCTGGCGGGCATGGCGACGATCATGTACGAAGGCACGCCGCTGCGCCCGGACGCCGGCATCTGGTGGAGCATCGTCGAGAAGTACAAGGTCACCGTCATGTTCTCGGCGCCGACCGCGGTGCGCGTGCTGAAGAAGCAGGATCCGGCCTTCCTCAAGAAGTACGACCTGTCCTCGCTCAAGCACCTCTTCCTCGCCGGCGAGCCGCTCGACGAGACGAGCCACAAGTGGATCATGGACGAGCTGGGCATCCCGGTCGTCGACAACTACTGGCAGACTGAAACCGGTTGGCCGATGCTCGCGATCTGCCGTGGCGTCGAGCAGAGCCCGATCAAGCTCGGCTCCCCCGCCTTCCCGGTCTACGGCTACGACCTGCGCATCTACCGTGAGGACGGCACTGAGTGCGGCGCCAACGAGAAGGGTATTGTCGGCATCGTTCCGCCGCTGCCGCCGGGCTGCCTGTCGACCGTTTGGGGCCAGGACGACCGCTTCGTGTCGACCTACTTCAGCACCTTTGCCGATCCGGTGATCTATTCGTCGTCCGACTGGGGCATCAAGGACGAGAACGGTTACTACACGATCCTCGGCCGCATGGACGACGTGATCAACGTCGCCGGCCACCGTCTGGGCACCCGCGAGATCGAAGAGGCAATCCAGGCCCACACCGCGATTGCCGAGGTCGCGGTCGTCGGCGTCGCCGACCAGCTCAAGGGCCAGATGCCGATGGCCTTCGCCGTGGTGAAGGACGCCACGCGCGTCGATAGCCCCGAGAAGCGTGTCGAACTCGAGAAGGAAGTGATGAAGACGGTCGACAACCTGCTCGGCGCGATCGCGCGTCCGGCGCGTGTGCACTTCATCTCCGGTCTGCCGAAGACGCGGTCCGGCAAGATGCTGCGCCGCTCGATCCAGGCGCTGGCCGAAGGCCGCGATCCGGGTGATCTGACGACGATCGACGATCCGACCACGCTGGAGCAGATCCGCGACGCGATCGCGGGCTGAGCCTTCCGCCATCGCAAACGAAAACCGCGCCGGATCCGGCGCGGTTTTTTTTCGTCCTTACTCCGTCAGGTGCCGGTTTTGCTGGCAGAGCTGCCCGCGATCGACGTCTCGCCTTCGTAGCCCGCTTCGATTTCCTCGTGGATCGTCCGCCACATCGGCTTGAGGAGGAAGCGCATGCCCTTGATGATGCTCTGCACGTCCATCATCGACGGGATGCGCGTGCCGCGATGCTCGACCGGTCCGCCGATCTGTCGCACATCGACGCCCAGCTTCGCGAAATGGGCGGCAAGTCGGGGCTCCGTGAGAATGAAGAGGGTCTCGATTCCGCTGCGGGCCGCGAGGGCGATCGCGCCCAGATATAGCCCGATCGGGATGTACGGAAAACGCGGGTGGATGACGCTGCCGAAGTCCTCGTCGTGCACCGGCACCGCTTCCGTGTGTTCCCCTTTCCGGCGTCGGAATGCTGCGCGTACCGCGAGGCGCGACACTTCGGCGATCCGATCCCGGTCAAGACGTGCCGGGTCGATGATCGAACGGTCGATCGTTGCCGCGCAGGTCCTTTCGAAAGGGAGCAGGTAGTCCGGGTCGTTCGTTCGGGCAAGGACCACGCGCGTGCAGCCCACTGGGATTTTCGCTTCGTTCGCGGTTCGCAGCAGGCAGTGCAGGCTGTGGGCATCGTGCTCGTCCGTCTCTCGTCGATCCGGACGGACGGGTTCGAAGCCGAGCTCTTCGCAATACACTTCGTGCCGCACGCGGTACACCGCGTCGCGCAACGAGTCGTCGGTGGCCGGGGAGATTTCGAAGTATTTCCTGAACCCGTGGCCAAGGTTGAAGCGGTCGAACAGAAGCAACGGTATTCTCCTCGTTCTGTTGCCGGCGTATGCATCGGGACGGATCGCCCCGGAGCCTCTCTTGGCGGGCCTTATGCGGGCCCCCGTGAACGCGGTAGGTGCTCGTTAATCATAGTCCAAGTTGGTATCCGCGGGGGTGTGTGAAATTGCGGAAAGTGGTGATCCGCAGTCCAAAAATGGCTGTTTCTCTATTGGCATGGATTCTCTATGATGATGTGGAGGACACACCATCCAGGGAGAAGCATGGTGAGCACCTTCGACTACGATGCGGCATTTGCACGCAATCTCGGTTGGGTCACCGAAGAAGAACAGAAGACGCTGAGACAGAAGCGGATTGCGATTGCGGGCATGGGCGGCGTCGGAGGCGTGCACCTCACGACCCTCGCACGGCTCGGAATCGGTGCCTTCAACATCTCGGACTTCGATACCTTCGACCTCGTCAATTTCAACCGCCAAGCGGGTGCGACGATGGCCGCGCTGGGGCGCCCGAAGGTCGACGTTCTGGCCGAGATGGCTCTTGAGATCAACCCGGAGCTGAAGATCGAGCGTTTTCCGGAAGGCGTGTCCGACGCGAATCTCGATCGCTTCCTCGACGGCGTCGACCTCTATGTCGATGGCCTCGATTTCTTCTGCTTCGAGGCGCGCCGCGCGACCTTTGCCGCATGCCGCAGGAAGGGCGTCCCGGCGATCACGGCCGCGCCGCTCGGACTCGGGGTCGCGTTCCTGGCTTTCATGCCCGACAGCATGAGTTTCGAGGATTATTTCGGCCTCGAGGGATGCGACGAGTGGGAGATGGCGATCCGTTTCCTGCTCGGACTGTCGCCGGCGATGCTGCAGCGCTCCTATCTCGCCGATCAATCGCGCGTGAATCTTGCCGAACATCGCGGTCCTTCCACCGTCGCCGCGTGCCAATTGTGCGCAGGTGTCACCGCGACGGAAGCGCTGAAGATTCTCCTCGGGCGCGGAATGCTGCGGCCGGCGCCCTGGGGCTACCAGTTCGACGCCTACCGCAATCGCCTCGTGCGCACTTGGCGTCCGGGTGGAAACCGCAACCCGATCCAGCGGCTCGCGCTGTTGATCGCGCGAGGCCAGTTGCGTCGCATGCAAGGCGGAGGCGAACGCCGTGGCTGATCGCGCGACGCTGATGGAGATTCTCGATCTGGCGCGCTGGGCGCCCAGCGGGGACAACACGCAGCCCTGGCGATTCGAGGTCGTCGATGACCGGCAGATTGCAGTGCACGGATTCGACACCCGCGATCACGTCATTTATGACCTGGACGGTCGTGCCAGCCAGATTGCCCACGGGGCCCTGCTCGAGACCTTGAGGGTAGCAGCGACGGGGCATGGGCTCGCTGCTCGCTGGTCGCTGAGAGCGGGATCTTCGGACAAGGGGCCGATCTACGACGTCGTGCTCGAGCCTTCTGCCGATATCGCGCCCGACCCCTTGATCCCGTCGATACGCAAGCGTGCCGTTCAACGTCGCATGATGAGCGCGCGCCCCCTCTCGATCGAGGAGAGGCGGGAACTGGTGGAGGCGGTAGGCCCCGATCATTCTGTCCTGATGTTCGAGTCCCTCTCCGAGCGATTCAAGGTGGCGCGCCTGCTGTGGGACAACGCGCGCCTGCGGCTGACCTGCCCGGAAGCCTACCAGGTGCATCGCGACGTGATCGAATGGGATGCGCGCTTCAGCGTCGACCGCATTCCAGATCAGGCCGTCGGCGTCGATCCGATGACGGCGAAGCTGATGCGGTGGGTCATGCAAAGCTGGGAGCGTGTCGAGTTCTTCAATCGATACCTGTTCGGCACGGTTGCTCCGCGGATCCAGCTCGATTTCCTCCCCGCGATGGCCTGTGCCGCGCATCTGCTGCTTCTGCCCCGCAACCCGCTCCGGACGATTGAGGATCATGTCCGCACGGGCGAGGCCATGCAGCGGCTGTGGCTCACCGTGGATGCACTGGGCTTGAACCTGCAGCCGGAGATGACGCCGGTGATCTTTCGCTGGTACGTCCAGGCGGGGCGTTCCATTTCGGCGACCAAGGGCATCGACGAGGGAGCCGCGCGGCTCGCCGCGTCTTTCGACGCGTTGGCCGGTGCCGATGCGGCGGCGCCCTTTGCCTTCTTCTGCCGCGTCGGTGCGGGTGCCGGGGCGACCGCTCGTTCGCTTCGCAAGGAGTTGCGCGACCTGATGGTGCCCGCGCGGTCGTAACAGGCACCACATTCACGAGGGGGCGAATGAACGACATCGATCTGGACGGCAGCGAGTGGGACGCCGTCATCGTCGGGACCGGCATGGGCGGCGCAACCTTCGGGTATGCATTGGCCCGGGCAGGCTGGCGAGTGTTGTTTTGCGAACGGGGGCGTTCGTCGCTTGCGGGGAGGGATGCTCTGCGCGATGTCTATCCGGAAATGCGCTTCGGAGAAGGAGGACGGGACGAGCGCGACGTGCTGAGCGCGGCAGGGCGCTACGTGGTGCCGATCGACGATCTGTCCTCGGGGCGGTCGAAGCGCTTCCTGCCTTTCATGGGCATGGGTACCGGCGGGTCGAGCGCGCTGTACGGAATGGTCCTCGAACGCTTCTTCCCCGCCGATTTCGAGCCCAGGCGGCATTATCCGGATGCTGAAGGCTCTACGTTGCCCGAGCGATGGCCTATCACGTACGCCGATCTCCTTCCTTACTACGAGGCCGCAGAGCGCCTCTATCGGGTCCGCGGCACGCGCGATCCCCTGCGCCCGGACGCGTCGATGCAGCATGCCGAGCCGCCTCCGATGTCGGCCGCAGCACGGGAACTTGGCGAAAGTCTGGCGAGCCAGGGGCTGCATCCTTACCAACTGCCGCTTGCATGCGAGTACGTGGCCGGATGTCGCGGCTGTCAGGGTTATCTTTGCGGGTCCGGGTGCAAGAACGACAGCGCACGCGTGTGTCTCGCGCCGGCGCTGGCCGCGCACGGGGCTCGACTCGTGGACGAATGCGAGGTCGTTCGGATCGATGCCGACCGCGAGCGGGTGACCGGTGTCATCTGTCGACGAAGGGGAAAGGAGTTCCGGGTGTCCGGCCGGATCGTCGCGCTGGCCGCGGGGGCGCTGGCCACCCCGTCGCTGCTGCTGCAGTCGCGCAGCACCGCTTGGCCGGACGGCGTGGCGAACGATTCCGGCCTCGTCGGCCACAACCTGATGCGTCACTACATCGATCTGTACGCGGTCTTTCCCAAGGCCAGGCCCGATGCCGACGGCAACGCCAAGGAATTCGGATGCAATGATTTGTACCTTGCCGATGGCGTCAAGCTCGGGGCGATCCAGTCTTTCGGGAAGCTGCCGCCCGGGGCGATGATTGCGAACGATCTGCAGCGCGACCTGCGCCAGCAGGTGCATCCCGCAGCTGCAGCGGCGTTCGGGCTCGTCAAACCGATCATGCGCCCCATCTTTGACCTGCTGTTCTCGCGGGCGACGATACTGGCGACGATCATCGAGGACCTTCCTCAGCCAGAAAACCGGGTGCTTCCGCCCGCGGGCGCGGCGGGCGAGGGTATATCCATTTCGTATCGCGTGAATGCGCGCGAAGGAAGCCGAATAGAGAGGATGCGCGAACACATGAAGAGACTGCTGCGGCCATACCGGCACCTGTTGATCAAGCAGGCTGAGAACAACGAACGGATCGCGCATGCATGCGGCACTTGCCGCTTCGGCGACGATCCGGCGTCGAGCGTGCTGGACGCGAACAACCGCGCTCACGGCCTGGCGAACCTGTATGTCGTCGACGCATCGTTCTTCCCGTCGAGCGGCGGAACCAACCCGGCGCTGACCATCGCCGCGAATGCGTTGCGCGTGGCTGACCATCTGCTCGGCGAGGCCGGGGCCAAGGCGGTGGCATGAAGCTCGACGAGATGCGCGGGGCGTGGGCGTTGGTGACCGGTGCGTCTTCCGGAATCGGCAAGGAGTTCTGCACGCAATTGGCGGGGAAGGGCTTGAACCTCGTCCTGGTCGCACGGCGGGAGGACAGGCTGCAGACCCTTGCGGCCAGGCTCGAGCAAGACTTCGGGATCCGCACGCTGGTGATCGTTCAGGACCTCGGCGCTGCGGACGCTGCGACCTTGGTTGCCGGACGAGTGGCGTCTGCGGGCATTCGCGTCAGGCTGCTGGTGAACAATGCGGCCTTCGGCCGTTGGGGCCGTTTCGAGGACACGCCGCAGGCCATCTATCGGGACATGCTGGCGGCGAATACGACGGCCCTGGTCGAGCTCACGCACGCGCTGCTGCCCGACCTCGCCGCGGGGGCCCCGAGCGCGATCATCAACGTCGCATCGGCCGCGGCCTACCAGCCGGTTCCCTACATGGCGGTCTATGCCGCGACGAAAGCCTTTGTGCTCAGCTTCAGCCAGGCACTGTATGGCGAATGGTGCGAGCGTGGCGTGCTGGTGCAGACGTTGATACCCGGCGCCACCGACACGGAGTTCGACGAGGTGGCCGGGGCCTACGCGAGCGCGATCGCGGCGCGCGGTTCGGCAGCCGACGTGGTTCGCGATTCGATCCGCGGGCTGGAACGCGGATCGCCTGTCGCCGTGAATGCGCCCGGGACTTTCAAGCAGCGGATGTTCGCCGGCCTGTTTCCGGCAAAGTTCGTCATCTCGCAGGTCGCGAAGATGTTCCGGCCGCCGAACGAGCGGCTTTGACCCTGTCCCCTGCGACCGTATCCTCCGGAGTGCCAAACCATGCGCAAGATCACGCTCGCCCAGAGTCTGTGTTTCCTCGTCCTATTGTTCTCAGCCTGTGGCCTCGGCATCGGCACGACCGCACTGCTGTTGGGGGGCCTTCCGCTCGGGGACTTCCGCGGTGTCGTGCTGGTCGCAGCGGGGGGCGTGCTGATTTACGCTTTCGCGATCGCGCTGCATCGCGCCTTCCTGTTCTTCGTACCGCTGCGCCCGGGCTACCTCGCTCCCGGTTCCAGGGAGGAGTTTGCCTATCACGTCTATCTGCTCTGTTACCTGGTCCTCTTCCAGCCGCTGACGCGTGGCCTGTTCGTGCCGGTGCCGCTGATGCGGGTGATCTATCTGGCCCTGGGCGCGCGCCTCGGCACGAATAGCTACAGTGCCGGTACGATCCTGGATCCTCCGCTCACGAGCGTCGGCGACAACTGCATTATCGGGCACGATGCAGTCATGTTTTCACACGCCGTCGAAGGCGATGACCTGTCTCTTGCGCCTATCGTTATCGGCAACAACGTCACGATTGGTGCCAAAGCGGTGATACAGCCCGGTGTCGTGATCGAGGACGGCGCGATCGTTGCCGTGAACGCGGTCGTATCGAAGGGAACGCACATTGCGGCGGGCGAATTGTGGGGCGGAATTCCTGCGCGCCGCATCAGGGAAGCGGGCGCCGGACCGGACCGTCGGAATTCCTTACGCAATTGACCCGAGCCGGTTTCGCCACAAAAAAACGGGAACCCTCGTAGGGGCTCCCGTTTCCGCGTGATCTAGCCGGTGGCGGTCGTTCAGGCGGCTTCGACGCGACGGCGGCGATTGAACATGCCGAGTCCGCCGAGTGCTGCACCGAGCAGCGCGAGCGTGCCGGGTTCCGGAACGGTAATCGAGCTGTTTGCGTCTGCCTGGAACTGGAAGTTCAGGTCAGAGCCGCTACTCTGCGGGCAGCCGTTGCAGGTGCCGATGTTGTGGGCGACGTCGCCGTTCGCGATGCCGTTGGACGAGAACAAGGCAGACGGATCAACCTGCCTGAACGGATCGACCAGCGACGAGTTGATCGCGGTGGTGATCAGGTCGCCGAGATTGAAACTCGGGAAGAAGGCCGAATCCCAGTTCGTGATCAGCCAGGTCAAGTCGGTCGATCCGGAGCCGACAACCGTCAGCGTGTTCGGAGGTCCTGCGTAGTTATTCGTGCCGAACTGGTCGAACTGCACCGTCCCCGCCGCCGGGTTCACCGTAAAGTTGGAGCTTTGAACCGACTGCAGGGTACCTTCCAGTACCAAGGTTCCGGTCGTGAAGCCCGTGCCGGCAAGGTTATTGCCGTTAGTCGGGGTCGCGTAGATGCGGAAGAAGCTGCTCGTGTTCGGCGTCGCTGTGAAGGTCGCATTCAGGCCCCCATTCGTCACGGTCGCCGTCTCAAAGAAGCCCGCCACTGCCGTAAAACGCAAGCCGCCTACGCCGCTGGTGTACAGGATGTTGTTCCCGTCAGTCAGCGTGCCGAGGTTTGCTTGATAGAGCAACTGCACAACGTCGCCAGTCTGCAGCCCGCCAGACGGATTGCCTCCCACCGCAAGGGCGTTGCCCGGCAGCCAGTCCAGGGTCGTTACCCCGGCGATTGTGCCGCCCGCCGCGCCGCCATTGACGTCAACCGTAAATGCCTGCGCCGAACCAGCCATTGCGCAGAGAATGCTTGCTGCCAGGATTGTCTTCTTGAACATGATGTGTATCTCCCGCTTCTTAACCAGCCACCGGCACCACGAAGAGTTGCGTCGCGATGTTCCTGACTAGGCCGTAGCACTCGCTGTGCCAGGAAATTGAAAATCATTAAAAAACAATGTGATGTGGTTTGACCGCGGGGGCTTCTGAGACTGGCGTCCAGGTGACTGTAAAGTTTTTCGACGCCGGCGCGCCGGTGGCGGTTGGGCGGTGCCGCGCCTTGAGAAGCCGTCCTGCGGCGCAGCGGCGATGGCGCCGTCCTTAAAAAAGCAGATACCCGGGAACCAGGGGTCGTGTCCTACGGTGGTCACGGCAGGGAACTTCGGGCCTTTCGGGGAGTAAATGAACGCGTGACGTCTATCACGGGGTCTTCAAAAATGCTGTTCGAGTGTGACGCATTGCCGCGTTGGAAGCCCCTTTTTCTGTTCGGAAAATTTTACACCTTCGATGGGAATGGGCCTTCGGTTGAGCTTGCTTATCGGGCTATTCTATTGAAAATAAAGGTATTCGTTGGTTATGGTGCGAACCATGCTTGACAGTGTACGTCTCCCGTTGCTCGGGATTCGTGGCGGTTGCGCGTTAGCCCGGCAGATGCTTGCCAACACTGAAATCAGCGGAGGTTCCCATGAAAGTCCCAAGAAATATGCGCCAGACGGCGATTGCGCTGGCGCTCTGCGCACAGGGGGCATTCTCGTTTGCGGCAGATCCGATCATGTTCTCTCCGGGTGGAACGGGGCTTACGGGAGCCATTCCACTTGGAATGCTCGATTGGTTGCCGGGTAATGCCCTTGCGGTGAATGGCAATCCTGCGGGCGGGTTGAATGTCGGTAGCATTATTCATCTGCTTTCCCATGCCAAGCTCGGTGTGATCGTCGATCAAGATGGCGACTTGCACTCCGTCCCTAGCGGCGAGATCACCTTCGTCGCCGGGTTTGGCGAGGCTGTAAATACTTTTGAGCTTACTGGGACCGGGTCTACGACCACCTTCGCTTTCAACTCGTCGGGCTCGAACTTCTTCGAGATATGGTGGAGTCCAACGGCCGATTCGAACATGTTGGCCGGCACCGGATTCAACACCGGTTTGGCGGGTACGAAGCGTATCCTCTATGGTGTCGTGACCGACAGTACGGGGGGCTACAGCGGTGGCAGCCCGATCGTGACTCTGGACCAGTTTGGCCCGAACAATTACCCCGCCATTCAAACCATCACGGGGTCGGGCAGTACGCAACTGGCGGGCGTGATCATCAGCGCCGACCCGGACTTCTTCCCGGGACTGACCCAGGCGCAGATCGAAAGCATGAAGGTGTTCTTCAATACGTCGACGGTGACCCCGTACAGGCAGACGAATCCTTCGGCAAAGTTTGTTGATTATGGCGTCGTCGGCAACACGGTAACGATGAGTGCCACGACCGTCGGGTCGGTTAATGGCGGCTTCCATGCTTCGGGTCCGGATCTGCACTTCGTGCTGCAAGCGGACGCGAACCAGCGCTTCGAACAGGGTGAGGTGATTGAAGGCGCTTGTAGGGTGACCTACGGTGGCAACGACAAGAACGGGAACGCCGATCCGAACAAGTTCGGCCCGACTTGCTCCGAACTTCCCAACGATAACTGCTATACGTTTGGCGGTCAGGTCGGTGCGCCGACCGCGGACAAGAGCAAGGGTGGACCATTCGGCGAGCACACGCACAACCAGAAGAACGGGCCGGCGGGTGAGTTCACATTCCGGGCGGGTACCCATAGTGCGCCGAAGACGACGCGTATCACGGATACGGTATGCAAGGACCCGGGCGCGATCAAGCCGGCCGAAGCCAATGCCAAGTTCAAGCAGATCGACTTCGAGGGGACGGGATCGTTCAACTTCCCGAACAGCACCGCAGGCACCAAGGCGAAGAACTACCTGATCGCCCATGGCGGCCCCTCGGACATTGGCAGCGCCAATTCCAGCGACAAGATCTACTACTTCCGCGTCGATATGGTGGATTCAGGAGAGCCGGGCAACCAGTTCAATAGTGACCCGGCTGTGATCGCCCAGTGCAAGAGCTTCCTCGCGGCCGACCAGAACAATCCACTGGCCACCGCTGACCCCTTGCTGCTCGACTACGTGGCAAGCGGCGCGGATTGCCCGGACGTCTATCAGATCCTGATCTGCCCGACCGATCAGCCCTGCGACACGCCGATGTATGCCGTGCGCGGCTTCCTGACCGGTGGCAACATCCAGATGCACAAGGTCATCAAGTAAGCACAAGTCTTTCTCCCGCCGCAAGGCGGGAGATTGTCTCCTCTGCATCGATTGTGCGCCCGCAAGGGCGCATTTTTTTGCCTCAGGGCTTGCCGGTGCGAGGGGTGTTCGCGTGCTGCGCGATCGCCGCATCGAGTGCCTGGTGAAAACCCTCCGCGGCGCGACGTGCGCCGAAGATGCGGCCGATTTCTGCGGCCCGTCCCCTGCATTGCGAGTCGGTCAGCAGTCCCTGGGCGGCGCTGCGCAAGGTCCGAACCGTGGCATGCTCGGGACGCAGCGCGAGGCCGGCGCCGTATGCGACCACGCAATCCATGTTCAGGTGCTGGTCCAGGTTGAACGGGATGCCGAGCACGGGCACTCCGCAAGCGAGGGCCTGATGGCTCGTCGGGCTGCCGCCGTTACAGATCACGAGATCCGCGCGCGCACTCATCTGCGCTCCGGGCAGGTAATCGGCAACCGTGACGTTTGCCGGCACGTGCTCGAGCCGTGCCCCGGCCGAGGCGACGGCAACATGGCAATCGAGCTCGGATAGCGCTTCGAGAATGACCGGAAGGAGTGCGCCCGATCCGGAGCTTCCGAGGGTCACGTAGACGAGAGGTCGGCCCGACGCGGCGGGAGGAAAATCCGGCATCGGCAGCTCGGGCGACCACTCGACGGGGCCGATGTATCGGTGCGTGTCAGGCAGGCTTGAGGTCGGCACGAGTTCGGGCACGTCGGCGTACAGCGTCATGTCGGCGTCAGTGTAGACGCGGCGCAGGTCGAGCCCCAGGCTGGGAAGTCCATATTCGCGGCGCAGCAGGTTCAGCGGGACGGTGTGCCAGGCGAACGCGAAGGGGCGGCCGAGCGCGAAGAAGGCGGAGGCGAGCGGGACGCCCAGGATTCGCGCCATCGGCAGACTGGGCATCGGGATGCGGCGGCGCGACGCGTAGGGGCTCCAGTAGGCGTTCGAGAGCGCGACGTAAGGAATGCCGGCGACGCGCGCACTGACCGACAGCGACAGACGGAAGTCACCGACGACGACGTCCGGCTTCACGCGCTCGAGCAGTTCCAGGTCTTCGGGGACGTATTGCCTCAGCGTGCTCAAGGGGTAAAGGCGGGAGCCTTTGGCAAGACGGGACATGAAGAGCCGCGGCTCGATCGAGTTGATGGGCTCGCGCGGCCAGGGCCACTCGGGGAACAGGCGAAGGTAGGTGTCATTGCAGGCGAAAACGACTTCCCACTCCTGCGCATCGAGACTGCGGGCGAGAGCGTAGGGGCGGGCGACGTGGGCGAGTGTCGCCGCTTCGGCAATGAAGAGTAGGCGCCGTCTCGATCTTGTCAGGGCCGCATCTCCTGCGAGGATCGCGATTGTGCGTTGACGCGCCGCTGGAAGCGATCCAGCACTTTGGGCACGTACGCGCGGGTTTCGGGATATGGGGGAACCGTGTTGCCGTAGCGGCTGACTGCGCCTTCTCCGGCGTTGTATGCGGCCAGTGCGAGTGGCAGGGTGTTGAAGCGATCGATCAGTTCGCGCAGGTAACGGGCGCCGCCGGAGATGTTCTGACGCAGGTCGAAGGGGTCGTTGACGCCGAAGCGCGAGGCGGTCTGGGGCATGAGCTGCATCACGCCGAGCGCGCCTTTCGGGGAGCGCGCCCGTTCGTTGAATCCGCTTTCGACGGAGGCGACGGCTTCCAGCAGCGCCGGATGCACACCGGTTTCGCGCGCGGTATCGTGAATCACCCGGCTGATGGCCTCGGGTGTGCCGCGCATCCGGGGCGCCTCGGGCAGGATACGGGGGGCGGTCGACGGCTGGAAGCGCGTACCCGGTATGGCGCGATGGCGGGGGTCGCTCGGCGCGTCGCTGAAGTGCGAGATGCCCTGATCGTCGACAAAGGCATAGAGCTGCTGGGCGTGTGCCGCATGGGCACCCAGGATGGCGAGAATCGATGCGAGCACCCGCAAGGGGGCCACCACGCGAGCCCGTATACATGACGAAAGCGTCATCGGTGCAGTATCCTCTCGCGACAATTCCGGCATCGTGGTCGGTCTGTCCACATCGCTACCCCGTCAGGTAATGCGCAGCATGTTCGGCAACTATTACGCATACCGGTTCGATTTTCTGCGCATGACTTGATGTATTGAATGTATGGTAACGTTAATCTCAGACTTGGAGCGCGGAGTTCTTCATGCGTCTACAGGCAGCGCGGGCCGCGAAGACGGTCGCAGCGGGTTTCACTCTCCTCGAGCTGCTGGTGGTCATGGTGATCATCGGGCTGCTCGCCGGCTACGTCGGCCCGCATTACTTTTCCCAGATCGGCAAGTCCGAAGTCAAGGCGGCCAAGGCCCAGATCGACGCGCTCGAGAAGGCTCTCGATCAGTATAGGCTGGATGTCGGGCATTACCCGACCACGGACCAGAGCTTGCGGGCCTTGAACAGTGCACCGGCCGGCGAGAGCCGCTGGCAGGGGCCGTATCTTCGCAAGGCGGTTCCGGACGATCCCTGGGGCAAGCCCTACCAGTATCGCCAGCCGGGCGAGCACGGCGAGTACGACCTGTTTTCCCTGGGGCGGGACGGGCAGCCCGGCGGCGAAGGTGAGGCGGCGGACATAACCAATTGGTGATCCATGCGCTATCGGGTGAGGGCCATCGGAGCAAGTGCGACGGTCGTCGAGACGGAGCTTGAGGCTGCCAGCGAGGCCGATGCGCGCGCCATAGCGGTTGCGCGTGGCTTATCGGTCCTGTCCCTGAAGGAAATGGCGCGTGGCCGGGGACGCCGCCGCTTTCCGCTGTTGCTGTTCAACCAGGAGTTACTTGCGCTGCTGCGCGCCGGGATCTCACTGGCCGAGGCGGTCGCTGCTCTGGTCGAGAAGGAAACCCGCCCCGGCGTGCGCGGCGTGCTGACCGGGGTGCTTGCTGCCCTGAACGAAGGCCGCAGCCTTTCGAGCGCGTTAGAGGCGGCGCCGCATGCCTTCCCTGACCTGTATGTGGCGATGATCCGAGCCGCCGAGCGCACGAGCGACCTCGATCAGGCGGTCGAGCGCTACATCGCCCACCTGCAGGAAGAGGGACGGCTGCGCGACAAGCTGGTCAGTGCGGCGATCTATCCGCTGCTGCTGGTGGGCGCTGGGGGGCTGGTGGTGCTGTTCCTGCTCGGCTACGTGGTGCCCCGCTTTTCGCACATCTACGAGGACGTCGGCACGGATCTTCCGTTCATGTCGCGGCTGTTGCTGGAATGGGGGCAGTTCGTCGAGGCGCATGCGGTCGGGATGGGTGTGTTCCTGGCCTTGCTGATCGCAGGGGGCTTCGCGCTGGTGCGCAGCCAGGCCGTCTGGGCGGCGGTGGGACGCCAGATGTGGCGTATGCCTTTCATCGGCGAACGGCTGCGGGTCTTCCAGTTGGCGCGTTTCTATCGTACCGTCGGCATGCTTCTGTCGGGCGGCATCCCGGCCGTGACGGCGCTCGGAATGGTGACGGGCCTGTTATCCCCGATGCTGCAGTCAGGCCTGAACGCCGCCATCGTTTCGATCCGCGAAGGGCGCAGCTTTTCCTCGACGCTCGCGACCCGCGGCCTGACGACGCCGGTCGCGTTGCGCATGCTCGAGGTCGGCGAGCGGGCCGGGAACCTGGGCGAGATGCTGACGCGCGCGGCCGAATTCCATGAAGAAGACACCGCGCGCCAGCTCGAATGGCTGACACGCCTGTTCGGGCCGCTGTTGATGTTGTTGATCGGCTGCGTGATCGGGCTGATCGTCGTGCTGATGTATCTGCCGATCTTCCAGCTTGCCGAGAGCATCAAATGACCAATCCGCTTGCCGCAGTGCTGGCACCGCCGCCATTTTCCGCAGCCGATTTCGCGGCCGCGGCGGTGGGTGGTGCCCGGATCGTCGAAGGGCTCGCGAAGCTCGAGCCCGACCCTGAGATCCGCCTCGCGCGGCTCGCGCGCAGCACAGGCCTGACACCGGTGGGTCATGCCCGGCTGATGACACTGGTGCCCGATTTTTCGGCGATCGCATTCGAGACGGCTCTCAACCGCGAATGCGCGGCCTTGCGCGAGGAGGAGGGGCGCCTTCTCGTCGTGGTCGCCGATCCCTTCGACTCGGACCTCCTCGACGGTCTCGGGGCTCGCCTCGTCGAACCCTATACGGTGCTGCTGGCGGACCACGACGACCTGATGGCCTGCCTCGCGCGCCACGAGGACGAGGTGCGCCGCGCGGCAGGGCTGATCGAGTCGCGCGAGACCGGGGCGGCCGGGGAGCGCGCCGAGGATCTGTCGCTCAAGCGCATCAGTGCCGACGCGAGTCCCGTGGTCAAGCTCGTGAATTCCACTTTGTACGACGGCTTGAAGCAACTGGCGAGCGACATCCACTTGGAATCGGTGCCCGGCGGCCTGGTGATCAAGTACCGCCTCGACGGCGTGTTGTCGCGCGTGGGCGCCGTGCAGGGGGCGGATTTTGCGGAGCAGGCGATTTCGCGGATCAAGGTGATGGCGGATCTCGACATCGCCGAACGCCGCGTGCCGCAAGACGGCCGTTTCAAGGTCAGCGCAGGCGGACGCGAGATCGACTTCCGCGTGTCGATCATGCCGAGCATCCACGGCGAAGACGCAGTGATGCGGATTCTCGACAAGGAGCACCTGACGCGCGAGATGAGCGGCTTGACGCTCGAGACGCTCGGGTTCGACGAGGGGGTACGCGCCGCCCTGCGTCGCCTCGCGCGCCTGCCATACGGGATGCTACTCGTGACCGGGCCGACGGGCTCGGGCAAGACGACGACTTTGTATGCCACGCTGGTCGAGACCAACCAGGGCGTCGACAAGATCGTCACGATCGAGGATCCGGTGGAATACCAGCTGTCCGGCGTGCTGCAGATCCCGGTGAACGAGAAGAAGGGCCTGACCTTTGCCCGCGGCCTGCGATCCATCCTGCGCCACGACCCGGACAAGATCATGGTGGGCGAGATCCGCGACGGGGAGACGGCCGAGATCGCCGTGCAGGCCGCGCTGACGGGCCACCTCGTATTTACGACCGTCCACGCCAACAACGTATTCGACGTGATGGGGCGCTTCATGCACATGGGGATCGATCCGTACAACCTCGTCGCCGCGCTGAACGGTATCGTCGCGCAGCGCCTGGTGCGCATGAATTGCCCGTATTGCACGCAGGATGTCGTGCCCGACGCCGAGCTGATCGCGGAGTCGGGGCTCGCGGACGTCAGCGGATTCCGCTTCCGTGCCGGCCTGGGCTGCGGCCATTGCCGGGGATCGGGCTATCGCGGGCGGCGGGCCGCGGCCGAGGTGCTGCTGCTCAACGATGAACTGCGGGAGTTGATCGTCGCGCGGGCGCCGATCCGGGCGGTGAAGGAGGCTGCCGGCCGGGCGGGTTTCCACGGGCTGCGTGCGGCGGCGCTGGACATGGTCGCAGCGGGCGAGACGACTTTGCAGGAGGTGAATCGTGTCACGCTGGTGGCCTGAAGCCGCGCGCCTGCTCGTGGAGCCCGACGCGTTCGACATCGCAGCGGGCGGTGCGCCCCGCCGCGTCGAGTTTGCGGGCAGGCCCCAGGACGCGTTGCCGCTGCTGTCTCAGGAAGGCGATGCGGCAATCCGGCCGGGGACGCGGTGGCAAGTGCTGCTGGCGGACGGACTGGTCCGTTATCTCGTCGTCGAATGGCCGGCGGGTCTCCGCGGGCGCCCGGAACGGGCGGCGTTCGTCGCACATCGTTTCCGCGAAGTGCATGGCATCGAATCGCCGGAATGGCAGTTCGCGATCGAGCCGAGCGTCACCGGCGTTCCGACGATCGCATGTGCCGCGCCAGTCGAGCTGATCGCGGCGGTGGACGAGTGGGCCGCTCGCAACCGCCTGCGGGTTGCCCGCATTACCGGCGAATTCGTCGCGACATACAACCGTTTGCGATCGCGGCTCGACAATCCGCTGGGCGCGTTGGCCATCGAGCGGGGCGGCCGCTTGACCGTCGGGCTGTGGCACGACGCCATGTGGCTTTCCGTGCGCAGTCAGCCGCTCGGAGCCGGAGGAGCGAATGCACTTGGCCAGCTTCTCCAGTCCCTGCAGACGCGAGCCGCCAGCCAGGCCGAGGGTGGAACCTTGTACCGCGCCGGAACGGATCTCGAAGCGCCCGCCGGCTGGGCGGCGATTGCATTAGGAGGCGAAGCATGGGCCTGATGCGTCGCGTGCCATTGTCGATCCAGCTCGACTTCGTCGCTGCCCGGCGGGGCCCGCGCTGGTATGGCTGGGCATTGCTCATGGCGGGCGTCGCCGGCGCGGCCTTGGCGTTTGCCGACTACCGCGCGGAACAGGCGGAGCTCGCCGAACGGCAGACGATTATCGGCCGCCTGCGCGAGTCGATCGCCCGCGCGGCTCCATCCCCGCGCGCTGCGGCCGCCCGCGGTGTCAGCCCCGACGAGGCGAAGGCGGCGCTGGATGTCGCCGCGCACCTGAATGCCGCTTGGGGCCCATTGTTCGCCGGCATGGCGGCGGCCCAGACCGAGTCGGCCACCTGGATCTCGTTCGACGGCGATGCGTCGCGCAACAGCCTTCGGATTACGGGCGATGCGCGGAATTTGATGGCTGTCTTCGACTTGCTCGAACGTCTGGATGGCGCCGAAGGCATTGGCGATGTGCGGCTGACCAGTTACGAATGGACGAGCGCGGGCACCGTTCCTGTCGTGCGTTTTCACGCGAGCGCGACGTGGGGGGGCGGACAATGAAAGGCTTCCTGCACGGGCAAGGCTCCGGAATGCTTCCGATCGAGCCGGAAACGGGGATCGTGTCCCGCTCGGCCACGGACGTCGGCCGCGGTTTGCCCAGCTACGGCCGCAAGGGGCCTCGATCGAAGACCGTCCTGCGGCTCGTGCAGGAACGGGTGGGCCGTATTGTCGTCGAGGCGGGCTGGATCGGAGGCGTCGGAGTGGCGCTGTTGGTCGTCGCGCTGGTGGCCTCTTGGTTCGTCACGCGGGATGCGGACGAACGGCGGACGGCGCTGGCTGCGGAGCGCGCCGAGCTGTTGCGTGGCGAAGGCCGTCAGACGCCGGTCGTCGATGAGCGCGAACGCCTGAAGACCTTCTACGAGCGCTTCCCCCCGGCGGCCGATCTGCCGGCAAGGCTGCGCCGGCTCGACGAGCTCGCGGCGCGCCACGGCGTGACATCGAAACGCACCGATTACCGCAGCGGGAGCGCGGTCGGGACCTCGCTGCAGGTCGTAAGCCTGGCGACTCCCATTGAGGGCGAATTCAAGGCCATCTACGATTGGCTGGCCGAAGTGCTCAATGACATGCCCGAGGTGGCGCTCGAATCCCTGAACGTGAAGCGCACGGACAGCAACACCAGCGTCGTCGAGGCCGAGGCGCGCCTGCAGATCTACCTGCGGGGGGCGAAATGAACGCGCGTCAGCTGGTGCTGGGGATTGCCCTCGTCGCAACGGTGGCGGCGACATGGTGGGCGAGCCAGGACAAGGGGGCCGACAACGACGTCGTGCGGGCGCCGCGGTCCGAGCGTTCCCGGTCCGAAGGCGAGGCCTCGGTCGCGGGCGGCAAGACGGACGCCTCGGCGCCGGCGCAAGCCCGCGCCGATCGTTACGCGGCCCTGACCTCCGCACGCAGTCCATGGCCGGACGTGGCGGAGATGCTTGCCCGCCGGGTCAACTTCAGCCCGCCGGTCCGGTCGGCCCCGCCCGCTCCGCCCCCGGCGCCGATGGCGCCTCCGCTCCCCTATCGCTTCGTCGGTGCCATCGAAGATGCACAGGGCAAGGCGGTCTTCCTGCTCGACGGCAGTCAGGTACGCCTCGTGCGGGAAGGGGAGAAATTGGGCAGCCAATACCGGGTGGAGCGGATTACGTCCAACGGCATCGAAATCACCTACCTCCCTCTTGATGTGAAGCAAACACTCAGCCGCCAGAGTCCATGATGACCAAGAAAACGACCCCGCATGCCGCCCGGCGACTGGGCCTGTCCACCGTGCTGGCGTTGGCGCTGGCTGCGTGTGCGACCAATGCCGCGCTTGAGCAGAGCCGCAAGGACTTTGCGACCGGCGACCGCATGCTCGCCTTGCAGCGTCTCGAGCAGGCGGTGAAGGGAGATCCGACGAACGCGGAATTGCGCAGCTACTACATCCGTCAGCGCGACTTGCTGGTGCTGGAGCGGCTCACTGCGGCCGACCGTGCCCGCATTGCCGGCAAGACGGCCGAGGCTGCCGCCCTGTATCGCGATGTGCAGAGGATCGATCCCGACAATCCCCGCGCACGGCTCGGCCTGGAAGAGGCGGACCGCTCGCGTCGTCGGCGCGAGCGGGTGGCGCAGGCGCGGGCCGCTTTTGTTGGGGGTGATGTTTCGACCGCGACGCGCCTGGTCCGCGGCGTCCTCGCCGAGGACCCGGATGACCGCGTTGCGCTGGAACTCAGACGGGAGCTCGACGAGCGCATGCAGCAGACCAGCAAGCCGCAGGCGGAAGCCCTGCAGGGGGCGATGGCGAAGCCGGTGACGCTGGAGTTTCGCGACGCGCCGCTGCGCGTCGTGTTCGAAGCGCTGTCTCGGGCGAGCGGTCTCAACTTCGTCTTCGACCGCGACGTGCGGACCGAGAATCGCGTCACGCTCTTCGTGCGGGATACCAGCGTCGACGAAGTGATCCGGCTGTTGTCGGCAACCCAGGGCATCGACCGCAAGCTGCTCAACGCGAACTCGATCCTCGTCTATCCGGCGACCTCCGCCAAGCAGCGCGAACACGTCGAACTCGTCACCCGCAGCTTCTATCTAGCGAACACCGACGCCAAGTCCGCGCAGACGATGGTCAAGCAGCTCGTCAAGACGCGCGACGTCTTCATCGACGAGAAGCTGAACCTGCTCGTCGTGAAAGACACGCCGGATGCCGTGCGGATGATCGAACGGCTCGTTGCGACGCTCGACGTGCCCGAGCCGGAAGTGATGCTCGAACTCGAAGTGCTCGAGATCAGCCGCAACAAGCTGCTGGACCTGGGCCTCGAGTTTCCCGAGCAGATCGGTTACGGACTGCTGACGCCGGACATTCCGGCGCCGAGCCAGATCGTGAACGGCGTGGTCATCTCCGGCACCACCCAGCTCGGCGGCAAGCTGCTCGACGGCAACATCAACCTGCGCAAGCGCGGCGACCTCGTCCCCTTCGTCAGCAACCCGGGCCTCGTGCTGCGCTTGAAGAGCGAGGACGGCGATTCGAGCATCCTCGCGAATCCGCGGATCCGTGTCCGGAACCGGGAGAAGGCCAAGGTCCACATCGGCGACAAGCTGCCCGTGTTCACGACCACCTCGACGGCGAACGTCGGCGTTTCGGCCTCGGTGTCCTATCTCGACGTCGGCCTGAAGCTGGAGGTCGAGCCTTCCGTCTATCGCGACGACGAAGTCGGGATCAAGATCAACCTGGAGGTCAGCAACATCGTCAAGGAGGTTCCTGGTCCGACCAGTTCCTTGGCCTACCAGGTGGGCACACGCACGGCGACGACCGCCTTGCGCCTGCGCGACGGCGAAACCCAGGTGCTCGCCGGCCTGATCAACGACGAGGACCGCAGCGCAGCGCAGCGAGTGCCGGGCCTTGGCAACCTTCCGGTTCTCGGCCGCCTGTTCTCCGCGCAGCGCGATGCGCACAACAAGACCGAAATCGTCCTGCTGATCACCCCGCGCATCGTGCGCAACGTCATGCCGCCGGTCGCGCTCCTCGCCGACATGCCGGCGGGGACGGAGGCGAATGTCGGGGCCGAGCCGCTGCGCCTCGGGCGGACCGCTCCCGGTAGCCTCAGTCTGCGAACCGAAGGCGGCGCAGGATCGGCACGGATTGCCCCGGAACCGGTGCCAGCCGCTCCTCCGGCTGTGCCGGCCGCTGCGGTCGGGCAGGGCAACGGGGCGCCGGCATCGGGCGCCGCGGGCGCCCCCTTGGTCGGGCTGGTCGTCCCGGACCGCATGCGTCGCAACGACATCATCACGGCGCTCGTGCATATCGAACAACTGGAGGGGGTCGATACCGCCGAAGTGACCGTCACCTTCGATGCCGACCGCCTCGAAGCGGAGGGAGCAACGACGCCGGGGATCATCCAGATGCCACTGAATGTCGTGGACGGCAAGGGCGATGTCGCGATCCGCCTGAAGGGACGTCCGGATGCGGTGGGCCTGGCTGGCGTCGTGGTGACGAACCTGGCGATGCGGCGCCCCGGCGGAGAAGAAGAGCGCATCCCGCTTTCGGTGCCGGCGACGGTCCAGATCGGCGAATGAACGTCATGGCCGCGCGCGGATTCACGCTCATCGAACTGGTCGTGACCGTGGCGATCCTCGGCATCCTTGCCGCGGGCGTGCTGCCGCTGGCCGAACTGACCGCGCAGCGTAGCCGGGAGTCGGAATTGCGCAGCTCCCTGCGGCAGATCCGCACGGCGATCGATGCCTACAAGGCCGCCTACGACGACAAACGGATCGAGCAGCGCGTGGGCGCGACCGGCTATCCGCCGGATTTGGCGGCGCTGGCGAAGGGCGTCATCGACATCAAGGACCCGAACGGACACACGATGTATTTCCTGCGCCGCATTCCGCGCGACCCTTTCGATCCCGACGTCCGTCGACCTCCGGAAGCGACCTGGGGAAAGCGTAGCTATGCCAGTCCGCCGGACGAGCCGGCCGAAGGCAACGATGTTTTCGACGTCTACTCCCTGTCGCGCGCCGTCGGCTTGAACGGCGTGCCCTATCGGGAGTGGTAGCGATGAGACGCTCTGGCGGCGGTTTCACGCTGATCGAATTGCTGGTCGTGATGGCTATCGTCGCGACACTCCTGTCGATCGCCGCGCCGCGGTATTTCGAGCACCTGGACCGCGCCCGCGAGGCAACGCTTCGACAGTCGCTGAACGTGATGCGGGACGCGATCGACAAGTACAAGGCCGATACCGGCAAGTGGCCGGACTCCTTGGATTCCCTCGTCTCGAAGCGCTATTTGCGCAAGGTGCCTAGCGATCCGCTGACCGACAGCGCCGACACGTGGAAGCCTGAAGCGGCGCCATCGGAAAGCGGCGAGGGCGTGTGGGACGTGCATAGTGGAGCCGATGGCACGTCCAAGGACGGTACGCCCTATGCGGAATGGTGAGCGTGGTTTTACCTACCTGATCGTACTTTTCATCGTGGCCGGCCTGGGGCTTTTCGTCGCCCAGGCCGGAGTCGTCTGGCAGCAGGTCGCGCAACGCGAGAAGGAAGAGGAACTCCTTGCGATTGGAGCAGAAATCGCGCGGGCCATTGGGAGCTACCAGCGTGCTTCGGCCGACAATTCCCTGCCACGCAAGCTCGAAGAGCTCGTCGAGGACCGGCGCAGCGGCGTCGTGGTCCGTCACCTGCGGCGCATCTATCGCGATCCCTTGACGGGACAGAAACGGTGGGGGCTCGAGGCGCAGGGCGGTCTGATTACAGGCGTATACAGCCTGGCGCCTGGCGCGCCGATCCGCCGCAAGAATCTGCCGCCGGAACTGAGCGAGAAGGCGCAGGACGCGACACGATACGCCGAGTGGGTGTTCCATCCGACCGACGACTCCGCAACGCCCGGCCCGCGGGTGCCCTAGCAGGGTTGGAGAGGAAAGTCAGTGGCCGAGCGCTGCGATGATCGAGTTCAGTTCGTCGCTGGATTCCCCGATGATCGATGCCACGCTCTCGAGGACCGGTGACGAACGGTAGCTGGACGCGCCCGCAAAGGGATTCCAGGTCGGGGCGAGGGTGTTCGCAATATAGAGCACCTGCCCGAGGGATGTCGGCGACTGGTCGGCGAACGCCGTTTCGTGGTCCTTGACGGCCGTCAGGATCGATTCCGGGGTCTCGAGTGCACTGAGGACGGCATGGCCGATGCTGCAGTGCCATTCGTCGAGGACTCGATACAACTCTTCGTCGTCACGCGCGATTTCCGGATTGCGGGCGATTTGCGAGAGCAGGTAGAAATGGCCGATGTCGTGCACGAGTCCCGCGAACAGGGCTTCGTCCGGTCGGATCTTGGTGAGCCTGCGGGCCACCACGAAGGACGCCGCCGCGACCTCCAGGCTGTGTTGCCACAGCGCCCGCGCCGATTCCATGAAGGGCGCCATGTCCTTTTCGCGCAGCAGCTGCTGGAGTGCGACCGACACTGCCAGCGCACGGATTGCGGAGAAGCCGACCCGCATGACCGCCGTCTTGACGTCGGTGACTTCGCGGCCGGAAGGATTGAGCGCCGCGGAGTTGGCGAGCCGGATCACCTTGGCGGACACCAGCGGTTCGGTCAGCAGCACCCGGGCGAGGGTATCGATCGTGAGATCCGGCTTTTCGAGCGCCAGACGAATACGGACGGCCGCATCCAGGTAGGTCGGAAAGCTGACGTCTCCGCTGGAGAGATCCTCGGCGATCTGAAGCAGGAATCGATGGGTTCGGCTGTTGCAGGAATTCATGGCGGTAGACGTAGACCGGGCACAGCCCGGCTGCCGCCTATCGTAACACCATGTTATCGCGATGGATCAGTTCCGGTTCGTCGATGTAGCCGAGGAGCTTCTCGATTTCGGCGCTGGGCTTGCGCGCCACACGGCGGCATTCGGTGCTGCTGTAGTTGACGAGCCCGCGTCCGATCTCGTCGCCAGCCGTCGTGCGGCAGGCGACGGCGGAGCCGCGTTCGAAGTCTCCGCGCACTTCGATCACTCCGACCGGGAGCAGGCTGCGGCCGCTGCGCAGGGCCGTGACCGCACCATCGTCGATGACGAGGTCGCCCGCGAGCTGCAGATGGTCGGCGAGCCACTGCTTGCGCGCCTGCAGCGGAGAGCTGGTCGCGTAGAGCAGGGTGCCGAGCGATTCGCCCTGGCCGAGGCGGACGATGGCGTCGGCCTCGTGGCCGCTCGCGATGCAGGTGTGGGCGCCGCTGCGAGCCGCGCGTTGGGCCGCACGGATCTTGGTGATCATCCCGCCCTTGCTGATGCCGGTCCCGGCCCCGCCCGCCATCGCCTCGTAGGTGCGATCTTCGGCACGGCCTTCCGAGACCAGCGTCGCGCTCGGATCCCGACGCGGATCCGCGGTGAAGAGGCCCTTCTGGTCGGTCAGGATGATCAGTGCCTCGGCTTCGATCAGGTTCGCGACGAGCGCGCCGAGCGTGTCGTTGTCGCCGAACTTGATCTCGTCGGTGACGATCGTGTCGTTCTCGTTGATGATCGGCACGACCCCGAGTTCGAGCAGCGTGGTCAGCGTCGAGCGGGCATTGAGATAACGCTTGCGGTCCGACAGGTCGTCGTGCGTGAGCAGAATCTGCGCGGTATGCAGCCCGTGGCGCGAGAAGGCTTCCTCGTAGGCTTCGACGAGGCCCATCTGCCCGACCGCCGCGGCTGCCTGCAGCTTGTGCATCTCGTGCGGGCGTTTGGCCCATCCGAGGCGCTGGATGCCGGCGGCGATCGCGCCCGAGGAGACGAGTACCACCTGCTTGCCCGACTCGCGCATCACGGCGATCTGCCGCGCCCAGTCGGCCATTGCCGCCTTGTCCAGGCCGGCACCGTTGTTGGTGACGAGGGCGCTGCCGACCTTGACCACCAGGCGGCGTGCGTTGCGGATCTTGTTTCTCATGATCTGGGACGGCAAGCGTGGGCTATCGGGGAAGGGGAACGGCGCAAGGCCGTGGAGTTGCTCAGGATTGGGCGGTCGGCTCGTCTTCGCCGTCTTCGACGTCGTCGTCCTCGGCGAGGGCGGCTTCCAGGCGGGCCTTGTAAGCGGCTTCGGCGCGCGCGTCGGCTTCCGCGGCGAGACGGGCTTCCTCGGCCGCAAGCGCAGCACGTTCGATTTCTGCCTGGGCGCGATCGGCGTCGAGGAAATCCTGCAGCGCGAAGACGAGGCCCTTGGTGCCGTCGCCGGTCAGCGCTGAGATTTCGAAGTGGCGCTCGACCGGGCCGTAGGCTTCCAAGAAGGCCGCGACGCGCTCGGCCCGCTCGTCGTCCGGAATCAGGTCGAGCTTGTTGAGCGCGAGCCAGCGCGGCTTGCGGTACAGCGATTCGTCGTACTTGCGCAATTCCTCGACGATGGCCTTGGCGTCATGGACCGGATCGGCTTCGGGGTCGAAGGGGGCGAGGTCGACCAGGTGCAAGAGCACGCGCGTGCGCTGCAGGTGGCGCAGGAAGCGGTGGCCCAGGCCGTGGCCTTCTGCGGCACCCTCGATCAGTCCGGGAATGTCGGCGATCACGAAGCTGCGGTTCTCGTCGGTGCGCACGACACCGAGGTTCGGCGCGAGCGTCGTGAACGGGTAGTCGGCGACTTTCGGCCGCGCAGCGGAGACGGCGCGGATGAAGGTCGATTTGCCCGCGTTCGGCATGCCGAGCAGGCCGACGTCGGCGAGTACCTTCAGTTCGAGCTTGAACATGCGGCGTTCGCCCGGCTCGCCCATGGTGCGCTTGCGGGGCGCGCGATTGACGCTCGACTTGAAATGCAGGTTGCCGAGCCCACCCTTGCCGCCACGCGCGATCATGACGCGCTTGCCGTCGACATCCAGGTCGGCGACGAATTCGCCCGTTTCGAAGTCGGAAATGACGGTGCCGACGGGCATGCGCAGGACGATGTCTTCGCCGCCCTTGCCGTAGCAGTCGTTTGTGCCGCCGTTCTCGCCGCGGTCGGCGCGGTGCATTCGGGTGTAGCGGTAGTCGATCAGCGTGTTCAGGTTGCGGTCGGCCTGCGCAAAGATGCTGCCGCCGCGTCCGCCGTCGCCGCCGTTGGGGCCGCCGCGTGGCACGAACTTTTCGCGCCGGAACGACGCCGAGCCGTTGCCGCCGTCGCCGGCCATCACCTCGATACGCGCTTCGTCAATGAACTTCATGTTTGGGGTGCCCGTGGCAAACCTGTGCAAAAACAAAAAAGCCCTACCGCAAGGATAGGGCTTTTCGAACCTCGACGCCGGAAATCAGGCGGCTTCGGGTACGATCACGACGGTGCGGCGACGCTGGGCGCCCTTCACGGTGAATTGGACGACGCCGTCCTTCAGCGCGAACAGCGTGTGGTCCTTGCCGATGCCGACGTTTTCGCCCGGGTGGTATTCGGTGCCGCGCTGGCGAACGATGATGTTGCCGGCGAGCACGAACTGGCCGCCGTAGCGCTTGACGCCAAGTCGTTTCGATTCTGAGTCGCGGCCGTTACGGGAACTACCGCCAGCTTTTTTGTGTGCCATGACGAATTACCTCCTTGGCAAATTAGGCCGAGATCGCTTCGATGCGAAGCTCGGTGTAGTTCTGGCGATGGCCTTGGTGCTTCTGGTAGTGCTTACGGCGGCGCATCTTGAAAATCTTGACCTTGTCGTGACGGCCGTGGGAAACCACGGTTGCCTTGACAGCGGCGCCGGAAACCACCGGGGTGCCGATCTTGACCGACTCGCCCTCGCCGACCATGAGAACCTGGTCGATGGTGATTTCGGAGCCCACGTCTGCCGGTATCTGTTCTACCTTGATCTTTTCGCCGGCTGCGACGCGATACTGCTTGCCGCCGGTTTTTATCACCGCGTACATGGTGTTGCTCCAATTGATGGTTTTGTTGCGAAGAATCGCCCACTTTACAGCACCGGCGCCAGAATCGTCAAGAAAATCAGCGCTTAGGCGCGTCTTGCGGGTCGCGTCGAAAAAAAATCCCCAGCGAGGGTATTCCCTATGCTGACAAGCGGTTCCGGGGGGGCTACGATGGAGTTGTCAGACAACTTTGCTTCGTGACACCCAAAGGATCCAGCCATGGCATTGACTGAAAAACGGGAACGCGCGCCGCGCCTGAGCGACGAAGTGACGCGCCAACTCGAAGCATGGATCAATGAACAGAAGTTGCCAAGCGGCACGCAGCTGCCCACCGAGAAGGTGTTGTGCGAGCGCTTCGGTGTCAGCCGGGCCGTGATCCGCGAGGCGATTTCCCGTCTCAAGGCCGACGGCTGCGTGACGACCCGCCAGGGCTCGGGCGCCTACGTCGCGGCGCGGCCCGGGCAGGCAACGTTCCGCCTGGTGCGCGCGTCCTCGCCGGCCGTCGATCCGTCGCTGCGCGAGGTCTCGGACATCTTCGAATTGCGCTATCTGGTCGAGACGGGCGCCGCCGAGCTGGCGGCGCGGCGGCGTACGGCGAGCGATCTGAGGAAGATGCAGCGGGCGCTGGAACACATGGCGGCGGCGCTGGTGTCCGGCGCGGATGCGGTGGCCGAGGACGACGCCTTCCATGTGGCGGTCGCGAGTGCGACGCGCAATCCGCAGATCGAGCGTTTCCAGGTCTTCATGGGACAGCAGTTTTCCGAATCGCGCGCGCCGACCTGGGATGCCGAAGGGCATCGCACGGGCCGGGCGCGCGAGGCGCAGATCGAGCACGAACGGATTTTTGCGGCGATCGCAGCCGGGGATACGGCAGCGGCACGCGCGGCAGCGGCGGCGCATCTGGAGGGGGCCGCGAAGCGCCTTGGGCTGAATGCGCGTTGCTGGGTGGCAGCAGCGGGACCGATGACGGCGTATGCGCCGGATGTGGATGTGGCGGAGGAAAAGCAAGGATGAACATGGTTTCCGAGGCGGTGACGCCGGGCGCCGAAGAGACGGATTTCTCCTCCGTCGACAAGGCCCGGCTGGTCGAGGCGCTGGCGCGCGTGCTGCCGGTCGGCTCGCTGATGTATGACGCGGAGGATCTGCGTCCTTACGAGTGCGACGGGCTGAGCGTCTATCGCAAGCTGCCGCTGGTCGTGGCGCTGCCGACGACCGAGGAGCAGGTGGTCGCGGTGCTGCGCGTATGCAGCGAGATGGGCGTGCCGGTCGTCGCGCGCGGCGCGGGCACCGGGCTTTCGGGTGGTGCGCTGCCGCATGAATTCGGCGTCGTGCTGTCGCTCGCGCGCTTCAACCGCATCCTGCATCTCGACCCGCATGCGCGCACCGCGGTCGTGCAGCCCGGCGTGCGCAACCTCGCGATTTCGGAGGCGGCTTCGCCCCACGGCCTGTACTACGCGCCCGATCCGTCCTCGCAGATCGCCTGCACGATCGGCGGCAACGTCGCCGAGAACTCGGGCGGCGTGCATTGCCTGAAGTACGGCCTCACGGTGCACAACGTGCTTCGCGTGCGCGGCTTGACGATCGACGGCGAGATCGTCGAGATCGGCAATCACGCGCTGGATGCGCCGGGCTACGACCTGCTGGCGCTCGTGACGGGTTCCGAAGGCATGTTGGTGGTCGTGACCGAGGTCACCGTGAAGCTGACGCCGAAGCCGCTGCTCGCGCAGTGCGTGCTGGCGGCCTTCGACGATGTGATCAAGGCCGGCGAGGCGGTGGCGGAAATCATTGCTGCCGGCATCATCCCGGCGGGCCTGGAGATGATGGACCAGCCCGCTACGGCCGCGGTGGAGCAGTTCGTCCACGCCGGCTATCCGCTCGATGCGAAGGCGATCCTGCTGTGCGAGTCCGACGGCACGCCCGAGGAGGTCGAGGAGGAAATCGCGCGCGTGAGGGCGGTGCTTGAGCGCAGCGGCGCGACCGAGATCCGCGTCTCGCGCGACGAGGCCGAGCGCATGAAGTTCTGGGCCGGCCGCAAGGCGGCGTTCCCTGCGGCGGGCCGCATCTCGCCGGACTACTATTGCATGGACGGCACAATCCCGCGGAAGCGCCTCGGCGAGATGCTGGAGGCGATCCAGGCAATGGAAGGCAAGTTCGGCCTGCGCTGCATCAACGTCTTTCACGCGGGCGACGGCAATCTCCACCCGCTGATCCTGTTCGATGCGAACCAGCCGGGCGAGCTAGAGCGTGCCGAGGCCTTCGGTGCGGAGATCCTCGAACTATCGGTCGCGTTGGGCGGCACGATCACCGGGGAGCACGGGGTCGGGATCGAGAAGATCAACCAGATGTGCAGCCAGTTCTCGCGCCCCGAACTTTCGATGTTCTTCCGCGTGAAAGCGGCGTTCGATCCGGCTGGCTTGCTCAACCCGGGCAAGGCGATTCCGACGCTGAACCGCTGCGCCGAATACGGGCGCGAGCGCGTGAACGCGAACCACATCCCGTATCCGGATATCCCGCGCTTCTGATGGACCGGGGCTGGATCCAGTTTCTTCTCGTGGTCGTACCCGTGTTGTCGCTGATCGGCTCGTGGCTCGCACTGCGAACGATTGCCGAGCGCCATCAGCGACGGAGCAAGGGGCAGGCCGACGATTTCAGGGCGCCCAAGGCGCGCAGCAGGACGGAGAAAGAATGAGCGATTTGACGGAACAGTGGTGCGAGCGGGTGCGCGCCGCAGCGGCGGCGGGAACCGCGCTGCAGATTCGGGGCGGCGGCACCAAGGACTTTTACGGTCGCATCCCCGTGGGTGAATTGTTCGACACGCTTGGCCATACGGGCGTCGTGAACTATGAGCCGACCGAACTGGTGGTGACGGTCCGTGCCGGCACGCCGCTGGCGGAACTGGAAGCGCTGCTGGCGACGAACGGCCAGATGCTCGCCTTCGAGCCGCCGCATTTCGGGGCCGGCGCGACGGTAGGGGGCTGCGTTGCGGCGGGACTTGCCGGTCCGCGCCGGCTGGCGGCGGGCGGGGTGCGTGACTTCGTGCTCGGCGTGAAGATCATCGACGGGCGCGGTGAAGCGCTGTCCTTCGGCGGTCAGGTAATGAAAAACGTCGCCGGCTACGACGTGTCGCGGGCAATCGCGGGGAGTCTCGGTACGCTCGGACTGATCACGGAGGTCTCGCTAAAAGTGCTGCCGCGCCCGGTCGCCGAGGTGACGCTGCGCTTCGAAATCGAGGAACAGGACGCGTTGAACCGCCTCAACGATTGGGGCGGCCAGCCGCTACCGATTTCGGGGTCCACGTGGCGCGATGGCGTGCTGCACCTGCGCTTGTCCGGTGCCGAAGCGGCGGTCCGCGCAGCGAAGCAGCGACTCGGCGGCGAGGTGCTGGACGACGTGGCGGGGGCCGCATTCTGGCAGGCGATCCGCGAACAGCAGGACGGCTTCTTCGCTCCGGAGGCCGGCGAGGTGCTGTGGCGCCTGTCGCTGCCGAGCTCCGCGGCGCCGGTGAAGCTTTCGGGCCAGCAGCTGATCGAATGGGGCGGTGCGCTGCGCTGGCTGCGTTCTTCGCTGCCGGCCGACGCGATTCGCGAGCGCGCCGCCGCACTGGGCGGCCATGCGACCGCCTTCCGCGGCTTCGACCGCGCGGGCGACGTGTTCCATCCGCTGTCGGCGCCGTTGCGGGCGATCCACTGCCGTCTCAAACAAGCCTTCGATCCGGCCGGCATTTTCAACCCCGGCCGCTTCTACAACGGAATCTGACATGCAAACCCAGCTAGCCGATTTCATCAAGGACACGCCGGAAGGGCGTGAAGCCGAGGCGATTCTCCGCAACTGCGTGCATTGCGGATTCTGCACCGCGACCTGTCCGACCTATCAGCTGCTCGGCGACGAGCTCGACGGGCCGCGCGGACGCATCTACCTCATCAAGCAACTGCTTGAAGGTCACGACGTCACCGAGAAGACGCGGCTGCATCTGGACCGCTGTCTGACCTGCCGCTCCTGCGAGTCGACCTGTCCGTCCGGCGTGCATTACAGCCGCCTCGCCGACATCGGTCGCAACATCGTCGAGCAGCGCGTGCCGCGCCAGGGCGGCGAACGCGTCAAGCGCTGGGCGCTGCGGGAATTCGTTCCGCGTGCCGGCCTCTTCGGCGTCGCGATGCAGGCGGGGCGCGCCGTGCGCGGTCTGCTGCCGAGCTCGCTGCAGGAAAAGGTGCCGGAGCTGCGCCCGGCCGGACAATGGCCCGCGCCGCGTCACGCGCGCCGCATGATCGCGCTCGCGGGCTGCGCGCAGCCGGCGATGGCGCCGTCGATCAACACCGCGACCGCCCGGGTGCTCGATGCGATCGGGATTTCGCTGGTCGAACCGGCGGGGGCCGGATGTTGCGGCGCCGTGCGTTTCCACCTCAACGACCAGGAAGGCGGCCGGACCGATGCGCGGCGCAATATCGACGCGTGGTGGCCGGCGATCGAGCGCGGCGAGATCGAAGCGATCGTGATGACCGCATCGGGCTGCGGCGTGCAGGTCAAGGATTACGATCATCTGTTGGCGCAGGATCCGGCCTACGCGGAGAAAGCGGCGCGCGTCGCGGCGCTGACGAAGGACGTCAGCGAGATCGTCGCGGCGGAGGGCGACAGACTCGCACCGCTGCTCGAAGCCAAGCTCGGAGGGCAGGGGAGTGCGGGGGCGAAGGTCGCCTTCCAGTCCCCGTGCACGCTGCAGCACGGGCAGAAGATCCGCGGCGTCGTCGAAAAGCTGCTGACCGCCGCGGGCTTCGAGCTGACGCCGGTGCGTGACGGGCATCTGTGCTGCGGCTCGGCCGGCACCTATTCGATCCTGCAGCCTGAGCTGTCAAAGCAGTTGCGTGCGAACAAGCTCGCGGCGCTCGGCGAGGGCGGGGCAGGCTTGATCGCATCGGCCAACATCGGCTGCATGACGCATCTGCAGGGCGGCACCGCGACCCCCGTCCGTCACTGGGTCGAATTGATCGACGAGCGGCTTCACGGCCTGCCGGTCTGAGTCCTCACGGCAGTGCGCGTCGCCTGTGCCGCGCACTGCCTCTTCAGTGGGCGTCCGGTTCGGAGGCGAAGCGCCGGTTGGCATGCAGCGGGTTGACATCGCCGAAGAGCCTAGCCCCCATGACGATGTGAGTTTCGGTCAGCGTCATGCCGTTTTCGAAGCGTTCGCCCACCTGCAGCTCGTTGAATCCCGGTCCCGAATACATGTGTCCTCTCCACGTCGAATTTCAATGATTGGTCTTGTGAATGATGTCACGAGCGTCAGACTAGCAGCGACGATAGATCCCCCAAAAGCGGTAGCAACGGCGCTAACATCTGCGTGAAAGATTCGTGTCGTGGAATATGCCTATTACCGTCGAAACCTGCGTTGCAAGCCATATTGGGGACCGGCACGAGCAGCAGGACCGGGTGGGTGTTTTCGCCCACCCTCGCCAGCGCGGGACGATGATCGCGGTGCTGGCGGACGGGATGGGCGGGCACACCGGCGGCGCCATCGCCGCGGAACAGGTGCTCCTCAAGGCTCGCCAGAATTTCGAGTCCTACGCGCCGCAGAACGAATCCCCGAACGACCTGCTCGCGGAGATCGTCAACGACGCCCACCTCATCATCCGTCTGACCCGCCTCACCAGCGAGAAGGAGCCCCACAGCACTGCCGTGGTCCTCGTGCTGCAGCCGGGACACGTGCGCTGGGCCCACTGTGGTGATTCGCGCCTGTACCACTTCCGTGGCGCCGAGCTGGTGAGCCGCAGCGCCGACCATTCGCTCGTCGGCGAGCTGCTGCGCCGGGGGCGCCTCAACGAAGCCGGAGCGCGCGTGCACCCTCAGCGCAACGTCCTGCTTTCCTGCCTCGGCGGTGAAAAGGCGCCCGAGGTCGTGATCAGCGAGCCGGTGAAGCCTCAGGCCGGCGACAGTTTCCTGCTGTGCTCGGACGGCCTGTGGGGGCACCTGTCGGATGCCGAAATCGGAGCGGCGGTCGCCACGAGACGGGCGCGCGAAGCCGCCGAAGTCCTGGTCGATCGCGCCCGCCAGCGTGCCGGCGGCTACGGCGACAACATCTCGCTGGCGCTGATCAAGATCGTCGACGCCGCCTCGCTGACGTCACAGCCTTAGCCAGTTCCGGCGCCAGAAGAGCGCCGCCATCGCTGCCGCGACGAACCCCATCATCGCCAAGGCAATGTAGAAGCCGACGGGGTCCCGCAACAGTGGCATCACATCGAAGTTCATGCCGAAGATGCCGCTGATCAGCGTCGCGGGCAGGAACAGCGTCGTCAGTACGGTCAGGATGCGTACCTCGACGTTCAGCCGGTTACTCACCGCCGACAGGTAGATGTCCATCAGGTCGCTCAGCAGTTCGCGCACGGCGTCCAGCGTTTCGATCACGTGGATGGTGTGATCGTAGATGTCCCTCAAGTACAGGCGCGTCTCGTCGCTGAAAAACCGGGTGTCGCCGCGGATCAGCCCGTTGAGCACTTCGCGTAGCGGCCAGATCGCACGTCGTAGCATCTGGGTGTCGTGCTTGACCTGGTGGATGGTCTGCAGCAGTTGCGGTGTGGGACGGCTGAGTGCGTCGTCTTCCAGTCGTTCGGCGTCGTCGCCCAAATGGTCGACCACGACGAAATACTGGTCAATCACGGCATCGAGCAGCGCGTAGGCGAGGTAGTCGACGCCGTGCTTGAGGATGGGCGCCTGCGGTGCGCGCAGGCGTTCGCGGATCGGCTCGAAAGTACCCGTCGGTCGCTCCTGGAAGGACAGCACGAAATTCTCGCCGAGCACGATGCTCAACTGGTCCGAGCCGAGCGTGTGCGTTTGCGGGTCGTAGGCGAACACTCTCATCACGCAGTACAGGTAGTCGTCGTAGTCCTCGATCTTCGGTCGCTGGTGGGTGTTGAGCACGTCTTCCAGCACCAGCGGGTGCAGCCCGAAGCGTCGCCCGATCTCGCCGAGGATTTCCGCGTCCTGCAGGCCATGCACATTGAGCCATACCCGGTTGCGGCCCGGCGTGTAGGCGCGCGACTCCTCGATGCTCGCGAAGCGCTTTTCCTCGATTCCGTCCGTGTCGAACGCGATCAGCGAAATCTGCGGTTTGTCGGTCTTCACCGTGCCGACGTGCACGAGCGATCCGGGGGGCATGCCCGCCTTTGCCGGCGTCAGCGAGTGGGCCTTGCGGGGCTTTGGGGTCCTACCGGTATTTGTCATTTTCGCTTACCGGAAATTGCTACTAATTGGGATATTCCTGCCTTTACAGGGTTGCGCTTGGTCTGGGTATCAGTATTATCCGTGAGGCGCCCTTGTTGCACCGCACGGTGTACAACAAGAAATTACAAAGACCGATGCGCGGGGTGATGGCGTTCACACCTGCTCGTCAGACGTGGAACCGGGGGAGAGTCGGACGTGAGTTCCGGTTGCCTGCCGCTGCGCAGTTGACCTGGGTTCCCACTTTCGAAAGGCCGGTTTTGCGTGATGGTTCATGTCAATTTACCTGTCAGGGAGAACGGCCAATGCCTCTGTTAATCGGAGTGCCTGCTGAGTCCATTCCCGGAGAACGACGCCTCTCGGTCGTGCCGGATGTGGTCAAGAAGTACCTGGGCCTTGGCGCGCAGATGATGATGCAGGCTGGCGCAGGTCAGCCCGCGCATTTGCGCGACGAGATGTTTGCGGATGTGAAGTTCGTGCCGAACGCTGCCGAAGTATGCAGCACGGCCGATGTCGTGCTGTGCGTGCAGCCGCCGTCGGCAGAACTGATCGCAACGATGAAGCCGGGCAGCGTGCTGCTCGGCATGCTGCAGCCGTGGTCGGATGCCGACCGCGCGAAGCAGCTGATGGACAAGCAGATCACTTCGTTTGCACTGGAGCTCCTGCCGCGGATCACCCGCTCGCAGAGCATGGATGTGCTGTCAAGCCAGGCCGCTGTCGCGGGCTATGAGTGCGCGCTGATCGCCGCCGACCACAGCCCGAAGTTCTTCCCGATGCTGACCTACGCCGCGGGCACGATCCGTCCGGCCAAGGTGCTCGTCATCGGTGCAGGCGTCGCGGGCTTGCAGGCAATCGCTACCGCGCGCCGGATCGGCGCGATGGTCGAGGCCTACGACGTGCGTCCCGAGACGCGTGAGCAGATCGAGTCGCTGGGGGCGAAGTTCGTCGACACGGGCGTCTCGGCGGCCGGTACCGGCGGCTATGCGCGCGAGCTCACCGACGAGGAAAAGGCGAAGCAGGCCGAGCGCCTCGCGAAGGCGGTCGCCGGATGCGACGCGCTGATTACCACCGCCGCGATCCCGGGCAAGAAGGCCCCGAAGATCATCACCGCCGACATGATTGCGCGGATGAAGCCGGGTGCGGTCGTCGTCGACATGGCCGCCGAATCGGGTGGCAACGTCGAGGGCACCGTCGCGGGCGAGAAGACCTGGATCAACGACGTCCTCGTCATCGGCCCGACCCATATCGCCAGCCGCATGCCGGTGCATGCGTCCGAAATGTACGCCAAGAACCTCTTCAACTTCCTGTCCCCCTTCATCAAGGAAGGTGCGCTTGCGCTCGACTGGGAAGACGAAGTGATGGCCGGCTGCTGCCTCACCCATGCGGGCGAGCTGCGGCATGCGGCCGTCAGGCAGGTTCTGGGACTGTGACGGAGGACGCAAACGTGGAAGGCTTTGGTGCAATCTATATCTTCATGCTGGCCGCGTTCACCGGTTACGAGGTGATCTCGCGCGTGCCGGTGATTCTGCATACGCCGCTGATGTCGGGCTCGAACTTCGTGCACGGCGTCGTCCTGGTGGGTGCGATGGTGGTGCTCGGCGAGGCCGATCCGGCCGATCCGGTGCAGCTCGCGATCGGCTTCGTCGCGGTGTTCCTCGGCGCGGCCAACGCGGCGGGCGGCTACGTCGTCACCGAGCGCATGCTCGCGATGTTCAAGTCCAAGACTGGAGGTGCGCAATGAGCGGACTGATCCAGTTGGCGTACTTCGGCGTGGCCGTCGTGTTCATCCTCGGCCTGAAGGCGATGAGCTCGCCGGTCACCGCGCGCAAGGGCATCGTTTGGGCCGGCTACGCGATGATCGCGGCGACCCTCGTCACGTTCTACACGCCCGGCATGCAAAACTATGGCCTGATGATCACGGCCATCGCGCTCGGCGGGGCGATCGCGTGGTGGTCGGGTAAGGTCGTCAAGATGACCGACATGCCGCAGATGGTCGCCATCTACAACGGCATGGGTGGCGGTGCGGCGGCGGCGATTGCGGCGCTCGAGTTCGCTCGCGGGGCAAACCACGGGGTGGTCGCGAGCGCGCTCGCGGTGCTCGGTGCGTTGATCGGCTCGGTCGCCTTCTCCGGTTCGTGCATCGCCTTCGCGAAGCTGCAGGGCATCATGACCAAAGCGTGGCGGCTGCCGCAGCAGAACATGGTGAACATCGGCCTCGCCGGTCTCGCCGTGGTGCTGGGGCTGGCGATCATCTTCGCCGGTACGCCGCCGTCGGCGCTTGTCATCCTGTTCTTCCTCGTCGCGCTCGCGCTCGGCGCGATCCTCACCAGCCCGATCGGCGGTGCCGACATGCCGGTGGTGATCTCGCTGCTGAACGCCTTCACCGGTCTCGCGGTCGGCTTTGAAGGCTACGTGCTCGGCAATCCGGCGCTGATCGTCGCGGGCATCGTCGTCGGCGCGTCCGGCACGCTGCTCACGCAGCTGATGGCGAAGGCGATGAACCGCCCGATCCGGAACGTCATCTTCACGCCGATCACCGGCGCGGCAGCCGGCGGCGGCGAGGCGATCGAGGGCACGATGAAGGAACTGTCGGCGCTCGATGCGGCCTCCGTGATGCGCTACGCCTCGAAGGTCGTCATCGTGCCGGGTTATGGCATGGCGGTCGCCGGGGCGCAGCACAAGGTGTGGGAGATGGCGCAGCTGCTGGAAGAGGGCGGCGTCGAGGTCGTGTTCGCGATCCACCCGGTCGCGGGCCGCATGCCGGGGCACATGAACGTGCTGCTGGCGGAAGCCGGCGTGCCCTATGACAAGATCTTCGACATGGAAGAGATCAACTCCGACTTCCCGCAAGTGGACGTTGCCCTCGTGATCGGCGCGAACGACGTCGTGAACCCGGTCGCGCGTACCGACAAGTCGAGCCCGATCTACGGCATGCCGATCCTCAACGTCGACATGGCGCACAACGTCATCGTCGTCAAACGCGGCCAGGGCGCGGGCTACTCGGGCATCGAGAACGCGCTCTTCTTCAAGGACAACTGCCGCATGCTGTACGGCAGCGCGCAGCAGATCATCGGCGAAGTCATCACGCACGTGAAGGCGCTGGAGGTCTGATGTTCCGGCGGGTGTCGGGGCCGCACATGCGGCGCCCGACACCCGCATTCAAGACGCGGGCGGCACGTGCCGATAAGGGCATAATGGCCCTTGGAGGACTTTGAACAAGATGCCGCCCCGCGTGATTCCCGTCGGAATGCTTGCCTGTCTTACGCTGCTGGTCGTCGCCAGCGCGTGGGCTCAGCCTGCACCGTCCGCCGCCGGCAATCCAGCCGAGACTGCGCCCACCCCCGGTGGCAAAGGGACGGAAAAGGGCGCTGCAGCCCCGAAGCGCCCCCCCTTCCGCGATACCGCCGGCTACCGCTACCCCGCGATCTCGAGCACCGTGCGCGACATGCAGAACATGGCCTACGCGATGCAGTTACGCGACTATTGCGCCGACGACCGGGTGTCGGACGACTTCGTGAAGGAACAGCTCGCCCGTTTCAGCCGTGTCACTGGTCGCACGGAAACCTGCCGCACGCTGCTCGCGTATTGAGCATGCCTACTTAGTAGCGAGGTAGGCCCGGAAGGCCTCGGCAGTCATCGGTCGGCCGAACAGCGGCCCCTGCTGCAGGTGGCAGCCGAGCGCGGAGAGGAAGGCCTGCTGTGCGTCCGTTTCGACGCCGCGCGCGAGCACATCGAGTCCAAGGATGCCAGCCATGCTCGAAATTGCCTCGACGATCGCATCGCTGTCGTCGCGGATGCCGACCTCGCGCACGAGCTGCGGGTCGAGCTTCAGCGCACGCACCGGGTAGCGCTTGAGACGGGGAATCGACGCGAGGCCGCGACCGAAATCGTCGATCGCGAGTTGCACGCCCATCTCCGCGATGGCGGCAACCGTCGTGACGACGCGCGCGCTGTCGTCGCAGAACACCCGCTCGTCGAGGTCCAGCTCCAGCAGCCGGGCCGGCAAGCCGGAGGCGGCCAGCGCGTGGCGCACGCGAGCGGCGAGGTCGCCGTGCGTGATCTGCTCCAGCGCGATATTGACCGTCACTCGCACGCCCTGTCCGGCGCCGTTCCATGTCGCGGCTTCGGTGCAGGCGGTCTGCAGGATCCAGTCCCCCATCCGCGTGAGTTGGCCGGCATCGCGCGCGACGCCGGCGAAGCGCTGGAAGGGAATCAGACCGAGTTCCGGGTGATGCCAGCGCAGCAGCGCCTCGCCGCCGCGCACGGAATTGTCCCGGGCGTCGATCAGCGGCTGGAAATGGACTTCCAGCTGCTTGAGGTCGACCGCCTGCCGCAGCCGCGTTTCGAACGCGAGCAGCGGTGCGTCAGGCAGGTCGTGCATGACGACGGCCGCGCCGGGATGGGATTTCGATTCGATCGGGTAGGCGAGGATGTCGACGTCGAAGACACTGCCATCCTTGCGCCGATGCTGCCAGATACCGGATTCAGTCGGATTGCGGCCGTCTTCCGGTTGCACCCGCAGGTCGCCGATCCGCATTCCGCATAGCGCTGTCCGCGAGTAACCGTACACGCGCGCGGCGGCGGCATTGGCAGCGAAGATGCCGAGTTCCGGCCCTTCGCATAGCAGCGTCGGGAGTGGACTGTCGGCGAAGACGCGCTCGATTGCATCGTCCCCCGTCTCGGGAGAAATGGGCGCCGACGCCGAGTCCCCAGTTGATGCGATCTTCGGCTGATCCGCCGGCGGCAGAATCAGCAGACGCCAGTCGGGCTTGGGGCCCGGCAGCACGCGTGCGTGTATCGCCTCCGCGCGACCCGGCACCTGCAGGCACGCCACGGGCGAGGCGTTGACGCCCGGCCATTCGACCTCCATGCACGCGTTCAAAGCGTGGCCGACGATGCTTCCGCGCTTGAGGCCCAGGGCTTCGAGCGCGGCGGCGTTGGTGGCGGCGATGCGTTCGTTTTCGTCGATCACGATCACGGGCTGCTCGACCGCTGCGGCAAGCCGCGGCCACACCGTGTCGGCGGGCGGCTCGTCGGTGAAGGGGGCGTTCGCGTACGCTTCCGCGATGATGTCCGGGCTGAGGATCAGCGCGTGGATGCCGGGACGGATGCGTGCCGCGGCGACGAAGCGCAGGTCGCGGTGCCGCTCGCCCGGCAGCGCGACGCGCAGGCTGCCGCGCATCTCGCCCTGGATGAAGAGCCGGGCGCGGGCATCGAGGAAGTCGCGTTCGGACGGGAAGAGATCGCACAGCGGCTTGCCGGCGATCTGCCGGTAGTCGCGCTCGAGCAGCCGGCAGGCGGCGCTGTTCGCTTCGAGGACGATCTCGTCGCCCGTGATGATCAGGCCTTCGTCGAGCAGTTCGAACAGGGCAAGGTAGAGCCCGGTCTCCGCACCCTCGGAAAAATCCGGGATGAAGGGCTCTTCGGGGTTTTCATTGCCCTGCGGGGGACGGGCTGCGTTCATCTGGGCGCTCATTCCAGGTATTCGTGCGAGTTATCGGCGTGAGCCCAGAATACTTGAACGCGCCAGCGCGCCTTTGCCGGAAAAGGCGGGGTTTGCCCCCGCTAATTCCGCGAGAACTTATTTTCGTCCCAGTCCGCCGAGCAGGAAGGGGATCGGGCGCGCATTGCGCTTGGGCAGCGGCGACAGATGGTCCGCGGAGGCGCTGTCGAGGCTGCCGGCGGCGCCTGTCGGTTGATATGGCTTGCTGAAATCGAATCCGTCGGCCGCGATCGTCGATTTCTTGCGACGTGCGGAGTCTCCGCCCTTGGCCGGCGATCCCGTGCGCGGTCCGCGCCCATTCTCGCGCGCCGGTTCGGTCTCCGCATGGCTGCCCTTGCGACCGTGCTTGCCACGGCTACCGCTTTCGTGGAAATCCGGCTCCGGGTCGAATCCGGCGACGTCTTCCTGCGGAATCTGCAGCTTGATGAGCTTTTCGATGTCGGCCAGCAGGTGCTTTTCCTCGCTGCTCACCAGCGACACCGCGCGACCCTTGCGACCGGCGCGGCCGGTGCGCCCGATGCGGTGCACGTAGTCTTCGGCGGTATGTGGCAGCTCGAAGTTGATCACCGAGGGCAGGTCGTCGATGTCCAGCCCGCGCGCCGCGACGTCGGTCGCGACGAGCACGCGCAGTTTGCCGGACTTGAAGGCTTCCAGCGCCTCGGTGCGCTGCGACTGCCCCTTGTCGCCATGGATCGCATCGGCGGCAATGTCATGGCGCTCAAGGAAGTGCGCGAGACGGCCGCAGGCGAGCTTGGTCGCGACGAACACCAGCGCCTGGGTGTCAGGCTCGTGGCGCAGCAGATGCACCAGCAGGTTGCGCTTGAGGCCCGCCGAGACCGGGTGCACGACGTGGGTGATCGTCTCCGACACCGTATTGCGCCGCGCGACCTCGATCAGCTGCGGCTCCTTCAGCATCTGGTCGGCGAGCTTCTTGATCTCGTCCGAGAAGGTCGCCGAGAACAGCAGGCTCTGGCGGCTCGCCGGCAGCAGGTCGAGGATGCGGCGGATGTCCGGGATGAAGCCCATGTCCAGCATGCGATCGGCTTCGTCCAGCACCAGCATCTCGACCTGGTTCAGGACGATGGTCTTCTGCTGCACGTGGTCGAGGAGCCGTCCCGGTGTCGCGACGACGATCTCGACGCCGTTGCGCAGCTCCTGGATCTGCGGCTTCATGTCGACGCCGCCATAGATGCAGGTCGTGCGCAGCGGCACGTACTTGCTGTAGGTCTTCACCGATTCGAACACCTGCATCGCGAGCTCACGTGTCGGCGCGAGGATCAACGCACGCACCGGATGGCGGGCAGGGCTCGTGGAGGCGCTGGCGTGGCGGGCGAGGCGGTTCAGCAGCGGCAGCGTGAAGCCTGCGGTCTTGCCGGTACCGGTCTGCGCACCGCCCATGATGTCGCGCCCGGCCAGCACGACGGGGATGGCCTGCTGCTGGATCGGAGTGGGGGTCGTATAACCGGTGTCGGCTACCGCGCGTAGCAACTCGGGAATCAACCCGAGGTCGGCGAAACTCATAGGCGCCTATCTTCCATGGAGGCCCGCCGCGTGCTGCGCGACGCCAGGAGAGGCGATTGGATGAACGATGGCCGGAACGTCAGGGTTCCGGAACGGCTCGCGCCAACCGGCAGGCCGGGTGCTTGAAAATCAGCATTATACATGCTTGGCCCCCGGGCCTGCAGGGACTTGAACGTCCCCGGGACAAAGTCAAGCGGATTTGCGCAGCGCGAGATAGCCGGTGATTTCCTCGCGGTCGTGATACAGGTGCTTGAGGCGCAGCACGAAGGGCCCTTCGTTCACGAGGCGCTTGGTGATGATCGCGCGGCACTGTTCGACGGCGTCGAGGCGCTTCTTCATCGGTAGCTTGAGGTTGAAGATCGTCCGGCGGCAGCGCCCGGTGGCGATCCAGTCCGCGACGAGCGCCGCAATCCGCGTCGGCTGCTCGACCATGTCGCACACCATCCACTCGACGGGACGTTGCGGACGCCAGGTAAAGCCATCGGCACGGACGTGCTCGACGAGGCCTGTCGCCATCACGGAGGGAGCCATCGGGCCGTTGTCGATCGATGTCACGCGCAGCCCGCGGTGGGCGAGCTGCCAGGTCCAGCCGCCCGGTGCCGCGCCGAGATCCACCGCGCGCAGCCCCGCACGCAATCCGGCGTTGCGCTCTTCCTCCGTGAGCAGCGTGAAGATCGCCTCGGCGAGCTTCAGCGTCGAGCGGCTGCCGGCCTCGCGCAGCATGCGCAGGCGCGGAATGCCCATTGGCCATAGCGCCGCGCGGCCGGGCAGGGACGCGCACAACCATGCGGTCGACGCGTCGCCGAAAAGCACATGCAGTTCCGGCAGCCCCTTCGCACCTTCGCGGAAGGCGCCGGCCTTTTCCAGTTCGCGTTGAAGCGGCGCCGTGAAGCGGCGGCAGAAGCCGGACTGCTGCTTCGCCTCGTCCGTGTCCGGCGTCTCCAGCATCAGGCTCGCAAAGCGCTGGCCGGCTTCACGCGCCGCGGCGACGATCGGCGTCGCCCGGTCACGTTCGGGCAGGTTGTCGACGCGGGCGAACCATGGCAGCAACTGGCGGGCGAAGATCAGCGTGCGCCAGTCGCAATGCTCTGCGAGCTCCGCGAAGTCGACCGCCTCATGGCTTTCGAAGGTCACGAAGGCCTGGCCGGGCTGGGCCCGCACGAAACCGCTCATGCCGATCTCGGCACAAAAGGCTTCCAGTTCGGTGGCCACTTCCTTTTCGAAGCCCGCGCGGCACAATGCGAGCAGGCCGTAGACGGAGAGCGGGAGGCGGTTCTGGGTGGGAGAAGGATGCATGGATGCTCGAGTGCGGCGACGGTGGATGCCGTGTGGGGACGGCGGGAACGCGCGGATGATAAGCCGCGCCACGCCGCGCGCCTAGCCCGGATATCCCGCCGGGCCGGACTCAGTGCTTGGCGGCTTGCTTGCTCTCGCCACCCGTTTCGGCCGCTGCCGGCTTTGCGGTGGGGGTGACGGTGGGCGGAACGGTCTGGATGTTGTGTTCGGTCATGTAGTCGTTCATCTCGCGCCAGCCGCTGAAGATCGCCGCCTTTTGCGCTTTCGGGTTCAGCGCATAGCAGTCTTCCAGCGCACGGCCAGCGTGGCGGCAGGCGCCGCCGATCGCCTTGCCTTCGGCCTCGGCCGCCGCCTCTTCCTTTTTCGGATCAGGCAGACCGAGCAGCTCGGTGGTTCGCTCGCATGCGGTCAGCGCGAGCAGCAGCATCAGCGGGACAAGTCGTCGGGCAAGCATGGTCTAAAGTGTATCTGCGGGGTGGCCTGAGGACTTTAACGTCATCGCGGGAAAAATCTTGATGCAATGATAGATCGTCGCGGGCGACGGGGTATGGCGAGTGGTTCTATACTTCGCGCTTTGCACGTTTACGGTCGTAAAGGAAGCTGGAATGAAGCCTGTGGCTCGAGTACTGCAAAATGGTTTTACGGCGCTGCTCTGTTGTGGCGCCTTGGTCGGTTTGCCCGCGACGGTGCATGCGGCGAAACCCAAGGCCGCTCCGGCCGCCCCCGCGAAGGCAGCTCCAGCCGCCGGACCGCGTGAAATCCGCCTCGGGCATCAGCTCGATCCGGACCGCGCCGAAGCGTTGCAGAAGCTCGTTACCCGCTTCAACGAGCGCAGCAAGGATTACCGCATCGTGCTGACGGCGCTGGCCGACGGCGATACGCCGGACATGGCCATCGTCCTGGGCGACGATCTCGAGCGCTACTTCAGCGGCAAGGTCGGCTACAAGCCGCTGTCGGCCGTGATGCGTGATGCAGGCGTGCCGCTGCAGACGCTGAAGCCGCCCGCCACGATGACCCGTTCGCTGGTCGACGGCAAGGGGCAGTTGCTGGCGCTGCCGGTCGCGTTGTCGACGCCGGTCATGTACTTCAATCGCAACGAATTCAAGCGCGTCGGCCTCAACCCCGATGCGCTCCCGAAGACCTGGTTCGATCTGCAGCAAGTGCTCGGCCAACTGGTCGACGCCGGTTCGCAATGCCCCTACACGGTCTCGCAACCGGGCCGCGTGATGATCGAGAACACCAGCGCCTGGCATAACGAGCCGGTCGCCGCGCGTCAGGCCAAGGGCGAGCGGGCGGCTTTTAATGGCATGCTGCAGGTCAAGCACATCGCGATGATGGCGAGCTGGCATCGTGCGCGCTACCTGCGCACCTTCGACACCGACAGCGAAGCCGAGGGCCGCTTCGCCGCCGGCGAGTGCGCGGTGATCGCTGCCCCGTCGTCGAGCTGGACCGACTTCCGCCGCAAGGCGAATTTCGAGGTCGGCATCGCCCCGCTGCCCTACCACGACGATTTTGCCGGCGGCGGCGCTCCGCAGAACACGCTGGCCGAAGGGGGCGCCATGTGGGTGTCCGCAGGCAAGCCGGCCGCCGAGTACAAGGGCGTCGCGCAGTTCGTCGCATTCTGGCTGCAGCCTGAAAACCAGATCGCCTGGGAACGCGAATCGGGCTACCTGCCGCTCAACCGTGCCGGCGTCTTCGCGGCACAGAGCGACCTGTTGGCGCCCGACCTCGATAACGTGCGCGTCGCCGTCGCCCAGCTCACCGCCAAGCCTGCCACGGCCGATTCGAGCGCCACGTCCATCACTGGCCGTTCCCGCGTGATGAGCATCCTCGACGAAGAGCTCCGTGCCGTATGGGCCGATCGCAAGCCCGCCAAGGAGGCGCTGGACACTGCGGTGGTGCGTGTGCAGAGCCTGATGTCCGGCGTACGCTGACGAGATCGCGATGGCCGCGCGCGACTGGTCCCTGCCACGCGTCCTGGCGCACCGCTGCGGCGGCACCTTGGCGCCGGAGAACACGCTGGCGGGGCTGGCCGTCGCGGCCGCCTGCAATTGTGGTGGCGTCGAATTCGACGTGATGCTCAATGCCAGCGGCTCGCCGGTGTTGATTCACGATGAGACGCTGGAACGCACGACCAGCGGCCGGGGCCGCGTCGCCGACCTCCCCGACGAGGCGATGGCGACGCTGGACGCGGGCACGTGGTTCGACTCGCGTTTTGCCGGCGAACGGATTCCGTCGCTCGAGTCCGCGCTGGCCCGCTGTATCGCGCTCGACTTGGCAATCAACCTCGAGATCAAGCCCTCGGAAGGCGCCGACGAGGCGACCGCCGAATGCGTCGTTCGCACGCTGCGGCGCCACTGGAGCGGCGGAGCCCCCCCGCTGGTGCTGTCGTCTTTTTCCGAAGCATCGCTCGCGGTCGCCGCCGCGCTCGCGCCCGAGATGCCACGCGGGCTGCTCGTCGGGGCCGTCCCCGACGACTGGGAGGAACGCTGCCGCCGGCTCGGCGCCGTGTCGCTCCATGCCGGCGAGCGCTCGCTCGACCATGCGACCGTGGCGGCGGTCCGACAAGCCGGACTCCGCATGGCCTGCTACACGGTGAACGATCCCCTCCAGGCGCAGACGCTCTCGAAATGGGGCGTGGACTGCGTGATCACGGACCGCCCCGACATCGTTCGCGCCGCAGACCGCGGGCTCTGATCCCCGCTTTCTTGACGGGGCGCCGCCCGGCCCCCTAACATCGCCCTTTTTTCGCGAGCACGCAGCCTTGTCGACCCAGCAGCTCTACGCGCCGATCGCAGCCGATATGCAGGCCGTCGATGCGGTGATCCGTCAGCGTCTCTACTCCGATGTCGTGCTCATCCGGCAGGTCGCGGAGTACATCATCCAAAGCGGCGGCAAGCGCCTGCGCCCGGCGCTGGTGCTGTTTTCGGCCAACGCGATGGGATACCGGGGCGTTCATCACCACGAACTGGCGGCCGTCGTCGAGTTCATTCACACCGCGACCTTGCTGCACGACGACGTCGTGGACGAATCCGAGCTGCGCCGCGGCAACAAGACGGCGAATGCGATGTTCGGCAACGCCGCGTCGGTTCTCGTCGGCGATTTCCTCTATTCGCGTGCCTTCCAGATGATGGTCGGCGTCAACAACATGCGCGTGATGCAGGTCCTGGCCGATGCGACGAACATGATCGCCGAGGGCGAGGTGCTGCAATTGCTGAACTGTCACAACGCGGATGTCGAGATCGAGGACTACCTGCGCGTGATCCGCTACAAGACGGCGAAACTGTTCGAGGCTGCGACGCGTCTGGGCGCGATCCTCTCCGGCGCCGACCAAGAGACGGAGGAACGCATGGCCGCCTTCGGCATGCACCTCGGCACCGCCTTTCAGCTCATCGACGACGTGCTGGACTACTCGTCCGACGAAGCCGCGACTGGCAAACACCTCGGCGACGACCTCGCCGAAGGCAAGCCGACGCTGCCGCTGATCCATGCGATGCAGCACGGCACGCCCGAGCAGGCGGCACTGGTCCGTGGCGCGATCGAAAGCGGTGGGCGCGACGAATTTCCGAGGATTCTCGAAGCGATTCACGAGACTGGCGCCCTGGAAGAGACGCGCCGTCACGCGCGCGCCGAGGCGCAACGCGCGATCGACGCAATTTCTTCACTTTCCCCTTCCATTTTCAAAGAAGCGCTGCTACAATTATCGGACTTTGCAGTTGAGAGAAATCACTAACAACTGCTCGGTACCGTCGGGGAATAGCTCAGCCTGGTAGAGCACTGCGTTCGGGACGCAGGGGCCGGAGGTTCGAATCCTCTTTCCCCGACCACAAATTCGTTGCGAATCAACCCGTTATGATTCGCGCTGCGGCTAAATGGAGCAAACTCGACCAGGGTTTGCTCCATTTTTGCTCCAACGTCCGGAGCAGCCGTCCCGCGATCCGTTCGCGGCATGCCCTCCGCTTTTGCCTATACCGGTACTCGCCCTCATCGGAGTATCGCGCATGTCGTCCTCGCAGGCTGCCTCGAGCAGCATTCAGAATCGTTCCCCGTTTGTCGTCACCGTTCGAACCGACGTCACGCTGAACCGCCGCTTCTCGTTCACCGACCGAAAAAAGGCTCAGACCTACGTCGAAGCCCTCGCGGACCGCGGCATCAAGGCTCGCCTCACGCAGCTCGAAACGTCGTTCCAGTTGCGCGTGCGCAGGAAAGGCGTTCCCGAGCAGTTCATCACCTTCGATACCTTCGAGGCGGCCGAGCAAACGCGCCTCCATATTGAAGCGCAACTGTCGGTGAGCGTCGTGCGTGACTACTCCGTCGCGACGAAGACGACACTGCGCGACCTCCTCGAGCGCTACCTTGAGCAGGTCGTTCCCTCCCACAAAGGCGCCAGCATCGAGCGCACCCGCATCCGGCGACTGCTACGCGAGGAGGCTTTCGTCGACAAGAAACTCGCGGCGCTCACGACCGAAGACCTGCAGGACTTCATCACCGACCGCCTCACCGAGGTGGCGCCCGCCACCGTCGACCGCGAACTCGACATGATTTCGCAGACGCTGAACTACGCGGACGACGTGTGGAAAATCGCTCCCGTGGAAAGCCCGTTCAAGGGGCTGCGGCGGCCGAAATACTTCAATGAGCGCGATCGGCGCCTGGCGCCGAGCGAGGAGAAGGAGCTGCTCGAGGCGGCGCGCGCGGATGAGAATCCGTATGTCGAGCCCGCCATCGTGCTGGCGCTCGAGACGGCGATGCGCCGTAGCGAGCTCCTGGGACTTGCCGCGGCCGACATCAACTTCGAGTTGCGCTATGCATTCCTGCGCGACACCAAAAACGGTCGCAGTCGCAAGGTGCCGCTCAGCATGCGCGCGCTGCAAGTCATCCGCGCGTTGCTTGCGCTGCAGAACCTGTCCGAGAATGACGACAGCACGACCTTGCTGCTCCCCCTCACGCCCAACGCCTTGAAAAAGGCGTTCTTCAACCGGGTCATTCCCAAGAGCAGGGTCGTGGATTTCCACTTTCACGACCTGCGGCACGAGGCCATCTCGCGCCTGGCGGAGTCCGAACGCTTCGGACTCCTCGAGCTCCAGGCCATTTCAGGCCATCGCGACGTGCGCATGCTGCAGCGCTACGCCCACCTATGCGCGGGCAGTCTTGCCACCAAGATGGACGAAGTTCGGGGCTCGACGACGGAATACACCCACCGCGGGCGCCGCCGAACTGTCTTCAAGCCCGAAGAAATTGCTCGCTCGCTGCCGCCAGCCGGGTCCGGCACGACCCCGGTGACTCCTGCCCCAGTCGCCGAGGTGCAGGCTGCGCCGGAGACAGTGTCCACGGCGGTGACCCCGACCATTCGTACTCCATCACCGGCCGCGCGAGCGCCTGCTGCGAACGTCATCGATTTTCGCGCCGCAGTGCTGCGCCGTGCTGCCTGCGCCTGACGTGACAAGCCCCCGCGACATACGGTCTGCGGGGGCAGGATCGATGATCGATGGTGGGTTGAGGAAAAATCGCGCTGTTGCGGGCGACTGGAGGAAAGAGGATGAAAAACATGCGGCATGGGGGTACGTCCGACGCTATACCCGTTAACCGCCCAGCCTCGGCTCTGCCGGACGCGGTGCGGGATCTGGCAGATCTGCTTGCTGAGATCGCGGCGCATCAGATCCGCGAGAAGCCAACGGAGAAGAAGGAAGGGAGCAAAAAATGAAGGAGCGTGTTGCCATTTATGCCCGGTATTCCGATGACCAGCAGCGCCCAACGTCGGTGGACGACCAGATTCGGCGCTGCCGGGAGCTGGCCAAGCAGCATGGTTTGACGCTCGACAACGTGTTGGTATTCGAGGACGCTGCCATTACCGGGAAGGCCAAGGGCGAGGCGCGCCGAAAAGGATTTCAGGCACTGCTGGAGGCGTGGGATGCGCATGCGTTCTCGGTGCTGCTGGTCGACGAGTTCTCGCGCCTGTCGCGCGACGCTGTGACCCAGGCGCAACTCGCACGGCGCCTCGAAGCCAATCAGCGCGTGCGGATGCTGACGGCCAATGGCATCGACACGGGGCGACCCAACTGGCAGCTGCTCCTCGGACTCGAAGGCATCGTCGCGCAGCAGGCCGGGCGCGACACCAAGCACCGCGTCGTGCGCGGGATGATGGGACAACTCGAGCGCGGGTACATGATTGCCGCGCCCGCCTATGGCTACTCGCTCAGGCGTGAGCTCGATGCGGCGGGCAACCACCTGGGGTCGCACTGGGTCATCGACGAGCAGGCTGCCGCGGTCGTGCGCGATATCTTTGCATGGCGCGCGCAGGGGCAGTCCATGCACGAAATCGCGCGACAACTCAACGCCTCCGCGATACCGACCTGCCATCGGAGCCGCAAGAACGAGGCCGACTACTGGCGGCCCTCCCGCATCCGTAACGTCCTGTCCAACCGCATCTACAAGGGCGAGTTCGTCTGGAATGGGTCTGGGCGGAGCCGGGCACTGGCGAAGAAGGAGGGGCGTCAGCTCGAACAGAAGACCTACCAGCGTCCCGGCCTGCGTTTGGTAAGCGATGACGTCTGGGACCGCTGCAATGGCAAGACCGTCAGCCGATCGGGCTACGGAGGAGGCAAGCATGCGTTGGCGGGGCTCGTGAGCTGTGGATGTTGTGGTGGTACGCTTGTCTTGACTAGCCTCGCGCGCTGCCGCTCGCTCTACTGTGCAAGTTGTATGGTCGCTAAATGCGTGGATGACCAACGGGCGCGGCTGTCGAGCACGGTCGCTGCGGCTGGTGTTCAGGTGCTTCTGCTTGAGGCGGCGCGCTTCTTCCTGACACCTGAGTTTGTTTCCGCGTTCAAGAATTTGCTACGGGCACGGCTCGACGGAGGGGGCGAGGCCGAACTCAAAGCTGCGCGCGTGGAGCTTGCGCGCCTCGAACGTATTCAGGAGCGACTGTCGAGGGTATTGGCGACGAGCGAGGAGGATGACCCCGTTCTAATGGCCCGTTATGCAGAGGCGCGCGAGGGCGTCCGCTCGCAGAAGCTGCGTGTGGACGAACTCGTTGCGGGGGAGCAGGCGGTCGACCGAGCGGTAATCGAGGCACAGTTGCAGGTTGACCCCGCCGTCGTCCTCGACGGCCTGTTCGATTCCGACGTTGCGCCGGCCCGAGTGCGCTCCGTGTTGGCGCGCCTCTTTCCTGAAATCGTATTTGAGGGCAAGCGCAGCAAGTACACGTCGATTTTTCGGGTGCAGTTCGCGCCGGGGGCCGCACTCGCCATCGCAGCGGTGACGCCCGGTGTTGACGAAAATTCGGTTGAACGCCGGTTCGTACTTGCCTATTCGCCAGCAAGGCGGGGAGGGGAGGCTAAGTGGCACGTCGACATTCTGCCCGAAACCCGGGCAGACCGCGGGGCAACGGTGGAACTCGGCCAGGCCAACTTGCCCTCTGTTTCGTTGAATGCCTGACGCTTAGGAAAACGTAACGTCCTGAGCAATGGTGGCACGTAGCCCGCAGGTAATTCAGGAACCGCTCCCCAATCGGTCGTTCATCAGTTTCGAGCGCGGACCGATCGTAGGTGAGGTTAGTTAGCGCGTGTCCCGAGTCGGGACAAAGATGCGGCCACGTCGGAGGACTGTTGTGACGCAATACCGTAAGCCTTCCCCGATGTCTCATTACGTGTTGGAAGCTAATCCGCAAAGCCGGTGCAAGCGCTCTGCGTGGGAATGGTGAGTCCGAGCCAGTCGGCAAAGTGCCATCTCCACCTACCTGAGCGATGAGCGCTTGGGCGAGAAATGTTGCCTAGGTCATCCACTCCTGCGGCTTGGCCGCGCATTCCGGGCAGGCCGGCTGGAGACTGCTTTTCATTTTCCAGATATCGTGAATTTCCCGGTAGGTGGTTGCAGCCCTATGCCCGCAGAGTGGGCATAGGGCTAATGACATTGGCGAAAAGCGTGGCGCGGCGCGGTTGATCTCCCCGACCAGCTCTGGCGCAATACCGAGGGACTCGCTCAGACGCGGCGAAATGACCACTCCGTGCAGCTGCGCCCGCAGATCGTCCCAGCGGCCGCGCAGGACCTCCCAGTTCTTCTCGTCGTAGGTCCCCTTGAACACCACCGGGCGCACGAGGATGCGCGGCAACGCGTCCGCTGGGCAATCCAGGGGGGATTCCTCCAGCTTAGCTTCCCACAGACTGCCAACGCGGTCGACTCGGCCGATTTGCTGCTCCACGACCCCGGGGTTCCATTCGGGATGAAGCAACACGACGGTCTTGCAGGCCTTATGCAGATTGAGCCCCTCTCGCCCGACCACCGACTGAGCGACCAGGACGCGGGGATTGCTGTAGGGGCGATTGAATGCAAGTTGCAGCAGTCGCCGGGTCTCGGGTTTCGTGCCGCCGTACATGAGGCGGGCAAAGCCGCCTTCGGGACGGTTGAATTCATCCTCAAGGCGGGTTTGCAGAATCGTCCACAGATTGGCGGCCTCCCATGCGTCAAGCAGACCGTTGCCGTCCTCATCGCCCTCGCCACGCTCGCAGACCGCATCGATGAGTTCGGCAAAAGCCGCTGATATGTTCTGTGCAGGTGCGTCGTTCAGCCCAGTACCAGTGATCTCATCCATGACCCGGGTGACCAGCGCGAGCGGGCTTTCACCCCGGCCCGCGTGCTGTTCGTTTGCTCGTCGGAAGGCTTCGAAGATCTGTCTTGGTTTGCCTTGCGGCGGCAGGCCGGCATCGAGAAGTCCTAACAGTCCGGAACGACGTTCCCGGCGACGGTTCTCAAGTTCGCGGTACTGGCGCTCCAGCTGCAGATCAAGAGCGGCACGGTCCAGCTCGCCCGCGCGCCCCAATTGCCGATGGGCGGCCTGCAGTGCCGGCCATTCATCCTCGTGCACCTTGGCCTGCGCCCACTGGCCGCCAGCATCCAGCGTGCGTAGCATCTCCCTGGCATTGAGCAAGGTCACCAGAGCTTGCAGAGGCAGTGTGAAACGGCCGAACACCAGCACCTTCTCACCACTCCGGGTTACTTCTTCGATAGCGTCGACCGCAGCCAGCAGAGCCGGATGTTCATGCAGCGGATCACCGGTGTCGGAAAAAGCACTGGAGATGACTTCCCGCCACCAGGCGGATCGTTGCAGACGTTTGTCGGCAAGCGATAGATGGGTCGCGTCCATGGCGTCTCCGTCCAATGCCAGTTGCCGCTCGTCCAGTTTGGCATCGCGCCTGACATGGTCGAGCAGCGAGGCGATGCCGTGCCCGCTGCCCATGGTCAGGCGTAGTCGCTTGGAAAAACTGTCGTCGGCTTGATGCGAGACGATGGACAAGGCCTCGGCTGCGCACACGGCTTGTCGCCAGGCGGGGCTGAGCCTGAGGGTATCGACTATCACTTCCCGCTCCTGCCGATACGCATGGATAGGCAGCCCACTACGTTTGGCAAAAGCTGCTACGCAAGGCGCTTCGCGCTTGTCGCGGCGCAGCAGGTAGGATGATAGCACCTCCTGGAAGCGAGCTGCCACACGCTGATATGCCTCCCGCACCTCAGATTTGCCTGGGCATTGACGCACCCGGGCACTGGCGCTGGCGTAGTGTTCAAAAATATCGCCGTCCGCGCCGGACAGGCTCGACGCATCGACGCCAATGCGCTCGAGCGTCTGATGCCACTGACTGACATCTAGCTCGACCGGCGTTGCCGTCATGGCCAGACGTCGCGCCTCATCGCTCACCAGCACCACCCCGTCGAGCATGCGCGACAGGCCGCTTTCATCGCCGCGACTCTTGTGGGCCTCGTCGATGATTACCAGATCGAATACACCGAGGCCGAGGCCAACGGCACGTTCAAGCCACGGCCGCAGGTTCTCGCCGCGGCGATATTGGGCGCCGTCCAGCGCAGCAGGCCATGGGGTTTGCTCAGCCAGTTCGCAAATGATGCGGGACGCCGGACTGGAGCGAGGCAAGCGGTGGATAGCCTCGGCGACACCTTTGGCCATGCCCTGCACCCATGTATCGTCCAGTTTTTTGTGCTCGACAAAGTTGCGTGGAAAACGTCCGTCGCTGAGTTTCCGCCAGTGGGCATAGAGCGTCGGCAATACCGCCCAGCGCCACGAACGACTTCCCTCGCTCAGGCGCCAGTTGGTAAAGGCGTGTGAAAGCAACACTACTTCATGGTCAAACCAGGGCTCTTTCAACGGCCTATCCGGTGCCCACGCAGCAAGGTATTGCTCCAGGCTGCGCAGCAACTCCGGCACCTCGACGCCACCGTCCCTGAGTTCGTCCCGCCACTGGAAGCCCAGTCCCGGTGGCACGAGGATCGCTACCCGCCCGCCCGCTTCTACGACGCTGCGGGCCAGGGCCACCGCGATGCGGGTCTTGCCCATGCCCACCTCGTCGGCAATGACCACGCCGTTGGCCGGCAGCCGGGCTCTGATTCCCCTCAGGCTCGCGCATTGGCCTTCGTTAAGTGGCCAGTTGGGTAGTCCCCTTGAGTCAGCGAGGGTTTCGAGCACCCGACCGGCGGCCTCCCAGCCCCGAAAATTCTGCTTCATTGCTTGCCCCCGCCGATCGACGACAAATCTCCCGTGTTCCACTTTTCCTCGACACGATCCAGCACTGATTCGTAGGCCCTGCTTTCTTCCGATTTCGTCTGCGCCTCCGCAAAATCGGGCCGAAATGCCGCGATTCGCAGCGGACTTAGCGGGTTGAGATCCAGCGTCTGGAAGTAGGTCACCACCGGGCTGTCGGCAATCTGAGCCAGGGTCTGCTCCAGGCGGGCGCACCAAGCCGGCCAGTCGGCGCGGGCAATCGTGGTTTGCTTGGCTGCAATGTTTTCAATCAATTCCATCATCTGCCGCACCGGGTAGCCCGTCACGCCACCGGACGACGCAGTGCCGCCCCCCGCAGCCGGATCGTTGCTCTCGGCATCATCCGGCGCCGCCGCGTCCTCATTGGGTGCTGCTGGAAAACCGACCAACGCCCACCAAGCCTCATCGAAATCCAGCGCCTCCAGTTCGGTCGCAGCGAGGCGCCCAAACTCGTCCATTACCGGCACTAAGCATTCGCGCGCACGGCCGGCGTGCTGCCAGCACAGGCGCACCTGGCGCGGCTTGTGCCCTAGCCACCGAAAGCCTTCCGGTACTCGTGCATACGGATTGCCCGAAACATCGAGCACCGAAACATCCGGTTCCAGCGGCGCTGCCGCCTGCAGCACGCCGCCAATCTCGGCGGGGATCCAGGTCAGCCAAGCCACTGGCGGGGCAAGGAATGCATCACCCGCTAGTGGCATGGCCGCGCCTACGCCCAGGACGGCATTAGGCGCGAATTTGATGTCCCACTGAAGTGGCAGCAGGTTAGTGACGACATTCCGCGGGTCTCGCTTGGCCTGTTGATTCCATTCCAACCCCTCGGGCGCGAAGATCACACCAGCCTCGAGGTTCCCGCCGTAGGGCGACATCGTGTTGCAGAGGCCAGGTTCGGTGAGGTTGCCTGAGCCCAAGTAAACCCAAGCGCTGTTGCACGCGGCGGAATTGTCCTGCGAGCAGGCACTGAAAATAAACTTGGCGTGGAGCGAGCGCTGCGAATGGGGCCCGAACACCGTCTCCATCCGTGCGGCCGGACGCACTGACCAGCCTTCGTCGAGCATAGCTGCAACCGTACCGGCGCCGGCCACGGCTTGGCAGGCCGCCGGATTGACGAAGACATCGATCTCGGTAGACGTCTTGCTGAGTAGCCCGGCAAGACGAAGTCGCTCGACGATCGCCTTCAGTACGGCCGGCACGGCGCCGCTTGGGGGCGCGGATGCCCCTTCAAAGAAGCCTGACCCCATCGCCAAGTAGTTGCGTCGTCTTCCGCCTGCAAGCCCCTGCACACGCGGCACTAGCTGTTCAAGCAGCGCTTGGTGTCGATTGTCGACAAACCTCGGCTGCTGGCCGGCGCAGGCCGCGCAGCGAGCCACCCAGCCAGCTAGGGCCGCGCGGGTCACTACGGTTTCACGGCAAAGCAGCTCCTGTCCCGCATCCAGCAGACGCAGATCGAACAGGCTGTGGAGAAATTCCAGCATTGACCAAGCGGCCTTCACATCGGCACAGCGCTGTTGCACGTCCTCGTTGTCAGCAGAGTAGTCGGGGTCGACCTCGTCCGAGCTGACTTCGATGCACCAAGCCAGATCTAGGCTCTCTTCGACGGTCTGACGAGTCCAGTTGCCGGTGGACACGATTAGCCGCAGTCGCCAGCGGCCATCGCCTGATTCGTGGCGAAAGCCCAGCAGGGCGACCTTGGCGTGCAGCAGCCGGAACGGCGGCTGTGCAGGCCCTTGCAAGGGCAGATGGGCGAGGCCGGGCACTTCTACGGGCCCGATGGCCGGACACCCGGGATCGAGCAACAAGGCCAGCGACACCTGCCCGCGATGGGCGCGCTGCCCCACCGTCTCGCGGGTGAAACGCTCCATGGCTTCGTTCAAAAAAGCCGGATCGGCCGAATAGCCACACATCCAGCCAAAAGCACCGCGGTATTCAGTAGGCGCGTCGAAATGCTGGATTAGCGACAAGGGACCCAGGGTTCCATCAGCCATGAGCGATCTCCTCATTCGCGGGCATCAACCAAGCATCCAGCAGGCCGTCGAGATCAAGGCCGAGCCACCACAAATTAAGAATGCGTTGAGAGATGCCGTCCGGCCAGGCCGGATCCTCCATCACTGGCGCTGCGTCGGGATCGGACTCGTCCGTTCCTGCATCGTGCTGGCCGCCCTTGAAAGCAGGTCCGGCGCAAATGTCGTCGCCCAGCCGTCGCAGAATCCGCCCGTCACGGCCCACCAAGTACCTCAGCACCATTTCGTCGGAGGCAGATACGCACTCCCTGCAGAAAGCCCGTGCCTCTGCAGCCGAATGCCCGGTGTCCAGAAACGCCCGCGCCGCTAGACGCAGCGCCTCGAGGGATGCTTGGATACGCGGGGCCGGTGCCGCGCAGAGGGCAATGCGTCGCTCAGAGGTGCCGATCTCGATCTCCAATTCTTCCAGTACGGCAAGCGCTGCATCCCGCGCCGTAAAGAACAGGGCTCCGGCGTGCAGATCGGCCCAGTGCGCCTGGGACCTGATTTGCGAGGGCCTACTGGCCCAGGCAACAGGTGTCGCCCCTCGCCGTCGCGACATCACCCAGCCGAGCGCGTCGGCACGCCGCTCTCGGTTGATCGCTGGCTCGCCGGGAGCGCCTTGTTGCAGGCGAGCATGGAGCAATTCGAGAGCCGCGGGCGGCAATGGCTGCAGAGGCGACAGGGCCCGGCGCAACTCCTCGCTATTGACACGATCATCACCACACACCCACTGAACCAGATGGTCGAGCACACTGCGGTTGAAGGGGCGACAACCTTCGCAGACGGCTTCGACAAAGGCTAGCCCCTCCGCTTTGCCGGCAAAGGAATTAAAGCGGCTACCCGAAGCCTCCACCAAACCAAGAGCAGGCAGTGCCGTCACGGTGGCCATGCGCATCGGCTGCGACACATAAAACCCTGGGCGACTGACTCTTTGAAAACTCAGATCGACGTGCCCGACTAGCTTGGTGCTGCCACGCAAGCGGCCATCTCCAGCTCGGTGTCTGTCACTCAGGGCAAGCCAGCAAGCAATAGCCTCGACAGCGTTAGCGACGGCGATCTTCGTTACACGCCCCCCCAGCTGATTAGCACGTTCTGCCACCAGTACGCCTAAAGTAGCCAAAAACAACTGTTTGCCGAACCACACGCCCCCGAGACCAGGCACAGCCAGTTCGTTGAACTGGCGCGTGGTGGCCGCCAATCCCAACGTCCGTACGCGCCGAATGCTCTCGATGCGACCTCCGCCCAAAATACCCCACTGAATCGTCATTCCCTGGAACCTTGTCGAGCTACGGCCTGCATGGCCTCGGAATAAAGAAATCGGACTTTTATGATGACAACGGCCCAGCGCGCAACGCAACGAATTCTAACATGTATATGACAGGGGCTTGGTACGGGTGAGGGTTGCCGCGAGCGGGTACCGTACGCTTCCGTGATGAGATCGCGTTTGGAGCCAGGACGAGCGCGATCGGTAGGATTCGGTCCTGTTTTTGTCCGGCTCCCACGGCTCGATTAGGCGAGGAATCGACAATGACGCGTGACGAATCGATACGGCCGGCGGTACGCGCGCATCGGCGGCAGCCCTGCCTCGAAGGGGGGGGCGCAGGCGATGCATCTGGTGCCGGAATCGCGTCTAGGTGACTTCCTCACGAGTCCTTACGATGCACCGCTGATGTACGTGATTCTCGCCGACAAGCGCTTACGCCTCCTACGCCGCGGCCTGTAGTCCCGCCTTGTAGCGACATTCGAGGATCAGCCGGCGCAGGAATTCCTCTTCGGTCATCGCCTCGCCCAGCAGTTCGCGCTGTTTCACGACGTTGGCGAAGTCGCCCGGCGTAAGGCCTTCGAGGGATTCGAGCTTGCGCAGGAGTGCGGGTGCGAGCGCTTGAGCGCAGTCAACATCGCCCAGTGCTTCGCGGGCAAACAGTGCAACCCGTTGGCCAAGCGTCAGCGGCTTGAACTGAAGCTTGAAATCGAAGCGGCGGAGCGCCGCGGTGTCGATCTGTTCCAGCAGATTGGTGGCCGCGATGAAGATCCCGTGGAATTGCTCCATGCGCAGCAGAAGTTCATTGACTTGCGTCGCTTCCCAACCGTGCTTGGCTTGGCGCCGATCACGGAGGAGGCTGTCGACTTCATCGAGAAGCAGAACGGTGCGCTCGGCGTCAATTTCGGCGAAGAGGCGCGCAATGTTCTGCTCGGTTTGTCCGACATAGGGGGATACGAGATCGGAACTCGCACGCACGACCAGTTCCCGGTCGAGCGCATCGGCAAGGACGTGGGCGAACTCCGTCTTTCCCGTGCCCGGGGGGCCGAAGAAGCACAGGGTGCCGCGGCCTCGCCGGGCAAGTGCGTCGGCGAGCCGCACCGGTGCAATGCCCCCGGCGACGTTGAGGAAGGCCGCATCGAAGGCGGTGGCGGAGTTCCGGTGATGCGGGCTGCCACTGCCCGTCATCAGGCGGCGGCTGGCCGACACGCTCTCGCGCGCCACGACCTCCGGTGGCATGTCCGGCTGCAGTTCCAGAAGACGCCGTGCGGCGCCGAATTGGGCGGGCACGAGGAGATTGTCTGCGGCCAGCTCGTCCAGGACGTTTTCCGGCACCAGGCCATCGCCGAGATGGCGCTCGACCATCTGGCGCCGAACACGTCGCGGCGGATTCGTGAAGGCAACTGGGAGCAGGAAGCGGCGCAGGAAGGCGCGATCCATGCTGTCCGCGTCATTGGTGATCCAGATTGCCGGCACGGCATTGTCTTCCAGCGTACGATTCATCCAGCCCTTCTCGTTGCCCGCCCGCGGGGCGCCGCCAAAGAGGGCAAGAAGGGCGTTCTCGCTCGTGGCAAAGACGTCCTCCACCTCGTCGAAGACGATCACGCAGTCGGTGCGTCCGCGCAACAAGCGCTGCGTGAGCTGATAGGCGCCGAGCCGCCCGGAGCGCGACAGGCCGTCACCATCGTCATCGGCCGTCTTGACCTGATACGGGGTCAGTCCCGCCGTGCCAGCGATTGCGTAGGCGAACTGTGTCTTGCCGGTTCCGGGCGGGCCGTACAGCAAGGCGTTGACGCCGACCGCGTGATTCCGGGCCGCGTTACCGAGGACGGTGGTCATGCGCCGGCTGTCGCGTTCGAGATGGGGGAAGTCGCCAAGCGTCCAATCCGCTGACGGACAAGGCTCGGTGATGGCCGTCAGCAATTCGTCCGGCGTGCTCGGTTCGAGCGCGAGGAGGTCGTCGAGGAGGTCCTCGGCGCTCAGGAAGTCCTCGAGATCGCAGCGCCGACTGCCCTTTTTGACGAGTTGCAGGCGGCTGAGCGCGCCGCGCCGGTGCAGACGGTGCTGAAGATCCTTCACGGAGACCCCGAGTGCCGCGCTCAGGCAGCCATAGTGGTCGCGGAAGGATTCGAACCCGGTCTCTCGCAGGAAATCGCGAAAGCCTTTGACCGAATCCTTCTTCTCGACGAAATCCACGAGGTCGCATTCGACTGCGTCGAGTTCCGCGCACTGGGCCAACACCCCGATGCTGGGATGGGTAGGTACCCTGCCATCGGCCTTGTTCAGCCGATCCAGCATCGTTTTCGGGAAAGTCTTGAAGCGCCGGATGAGGTATGCCCTCATGCGCGCGCCGGGAACCCCTTGCAGCAGCCCGTGCCGCCGTGCTCGGCGCGACGAGCTGAGGTGACGGGGAAGCTCGTCCTCGTCGTCCTCCTCCGTGGCGGGGTCGGGTTGGCTCCACTGCGCCTCCAGCTGTTCAAGCGTCGTCGGCACGAAGAGCGGACGGGTCAAGGTCCATAGCGCTCCGATCATATCCACGTCTTCGAGCCGTTCGTGCAGCGCCGGGAAGGTCGCCAAGATGTTGAGTGCGTAGCGCGCAGCGCGCCGCTGGGCAGCGGGCACTTGCGAAAAATCAGTGCGCCACGGCGAGCGCGGGTTCGGGCGGGGGGCGGTCATTGCGCGTCTCCTTCGGTCCAGAGTTCGAATCGGCGGCTGTCGAAGTGCCAGCTCAGAAAATCCCCGCGGTGCGGCCCCGAATCGAGGAAGAGGCCAAGCACGATGTCGAGGGGCTCGCGGAAATAGGTGCAGCTCGAGTCCTTTTCGCTGTCGAAGATCGGCTCCGGCAACACCTCCAGCACAATCGCGACTTTGTCCGTGCGCGGGAAGAGACGGTTCTGGAAGCCGGACTTCCAGCGCACGATGTCTCCCGGCTTGAAGCGATGGGGCGTGTTCAGGCTCTCGAAGCGTTGCTTGAGTGCCGCAGCCAGCCCATCGAGGGGTGAGCCGAGCAAGTCGTCCTCGTCGAGCAGCAGGTTGCGGTGGCTGTCGTCGTCCAGGCCGATGCGCTGAAGCACATCGCGCGAGGACAGGGGGCCGGGTTTCTTGTCGCGCATGGTGGTGATCTCCGCCGTCCAGATGGCCCCATTAGATGCTTTTCATGCGACATGCCCTGTCGTATATTGCGACGTGCATAGCAAAATGCGGAGAGGGTATGGCTGCCCATCAGGACCGAATCGAACGCCAGGCAAAGCTCTTGGAGCGCATCCCCATGAACGGCGATGACGCACTTTGCCCCGACGTATCTCAGCTACTCGGAAAGTTGGGAGCGCTCTATGGTGCGAACACCGCATTGCCAGCCCGACGTCGGGCCCTCCAGCGCGATCTCGGCGAATTGGTAGAAACCGGGCAGATCGAACCGGTCAATCCCGGGGGCAAACCGCTGCGCTATCGCCGCCGCAAGGGCGCCGCGGTCGAGGGCGACAATCACCGCTACGTGCTGGAGCTAATAAGGGAGACGGTGAGGAACGTTGTTGAAACGGAATTTCCTGCCGGACATCTTGATGGGGTGTGGCGACGCTTTCTGCAGGCCGATACGGATGTGGGCCTGGGACCGGACAAAATGCGGGTCGTCACCGACACCCAGCGTTTGTGCCCTGCGGACATCCGGCCCAAAGTTCTCGCCGATGTGCTGGAAGCCCTGGCCTTGTCCAGGACGCTCAAAGCCTCCTACCGGGATCGGGACGATAAGACGACCAACCCCACCATCCATCCGCAGGCCTTCGTGCAGCGAGGACCGCGTGCCTACGTGTATGCACTTAAGAACGACGAACCGGGCCCCGTGCGGATGTACGCCCTGCACCGATTCCTGAAGACTGCTGTCGGCGATGAGCCTGTGCGCCAGGCGGTCGGGTTCAATCTTGAGGAAAAGATCAGCAGCGGACAGGCCGACTTTGCAGAAGGCGAGACCGTTGATCTTGAATTGCTTGCGCGCGGTTACGTCGCCGAATTGTTGCGGGACTGTCCGCTATGTTCGGCGCAGTGCATTGAGGATGAACCCGAAGGTCATCCGTTTGCCGTTCGCATCAAGGCAAGGGTTCCTGCGACCGGACAACTGCTGCGTTGGCTGCTGGGGTGTGGGGACAACCTTCAGATCCTGGCGCCCGAGCGGCTCCGGGGAGTCGTCGCGGCGCAGGTTGCGAAAACGGCAGCGTTGTATGCGTCAACGACAGCGGGGGCGACTGCATGAAGCATCGAGCAGGCGAACGACTGATTCTCGCCAGTGATTGGGCGCACCTCGGTCGCTACGTCGGTAGCACCTGTCCTTTGAAGTAAGCCCACAATCTGACCATCGCCCGCGTATCGAGCTCGCAGTAGCGTTCGAGTTCGTCGCGGATCGCGTCCTTGCGAAGTGCCGTCGTTGTCGGTGACACGGCTTCGTGGAAGGCCTCCATCGCCATTCCTCCATCCTGGACTCCGGACAAGCGGTCGTAACTCAGATCCGCGGCGATCGTAGGCAGCACTGCCTTGATGCTCCAACTGCCATGCTGGTCGGGGTGGTAATACCGTTCGCGTGCCACCGGCAGGAGGTCCACGATCCGTGCGAGTAGAGCATCCAGGGATCGCTTCAAGCGCGGGAAGCGCGCGGCGAGTTCTTTGATGCGCGCGGTTTCGAAGCCCGCGTTGTAAACGAAGATCGGTCCGCGTTCACCGCAGGCTCCGATGAGGGCCTCGGCAAAGGGGCGCGAGGGGTCCTTGCCCGACAGATCGAGAAAGCCCACATGCTCGACCTTTCCGGTACGCGAAAGGCGATGAAGGCTGAACTGGAAGGGGATCTGCTGATAGGGGCGGGTGCCTTTCCAGATTGGAACGGGGAAGGTCACCGTCTCGAAGTCCAGGAAATAGGCCGGCAGCTTGTGAGCCGACAAATCCGCTTGGGCGCCTTGCTGGTCGAAGTAGGTCGTTCCGGCCAGCGTGTGTGTCTTGACCCGGAGTTGTTTGTCGTTGAGCAAGTCGTCGTCGATGTCCCGTAGGTCGTTTGCGCCATCCTTCTCGATGCGCGTCTTCAGTGCTTTGGCCTTGACTTGGGGTAACCAACTGACGGGATATTCGGCTTGGGGCTCCTGAGCGGAGCAGTAGGCGTGGAAGCCGCACTCATAGGGATCGCCGCAGTGGCCGCCTGTGCCTATCACTGGCTCCTTCCGCCGCCTTGAAACAGCGTGGGCGTCCTCGATCCAGGTTTGCACTTCCTTTTTTCTGTCGAAGGCCTCTGTAGTGAGATCGTTCTCCACGAGGAGGCCGGAGTAGTCTTCGCTACCCGGATAGACCCAGGAACTGTCTATGTGGGCAAGGGCGATTCCGACGAGTGGGACCTTCGCCTCTCGTGCGACAAATGCCTGAATCGCGGTATCGCACCGATGGTAGTCCTTCACGCTCGTGGCGGATTTCACCTCGACCATTCGCCACGCCCTCTTGCCGCTGCGCCGGAGCGGTAACAGGACGTCGGCAAACGCGATGGCGCCTGAGGCCGAGAAGCCCGCTTCGAAGATTGGGCGAGTGCCGGCGAGAAGGGTTTGGCTCCGTGCAAGCGCTCCATCAAAGCCTTCAGCAGCAACGTCGATCAGCGACCCTTTCCCATCTTTGTCGTAGATGCGCCGCGCAATTTCGCCGACGCTGTGTCCCATGGCGTAGCTTGCCTGGGTTGCAGCCGACTCTTCGCGCAGGTCAGGCCGATGTAGCTCGAGCCATAGGCGCTTGGGGCACTGCAGATAGGCAAGGAGCTTGGACTTTGAGAGTACGCGCATCGAAATTTCTCCGACAGGGAGTGGGTAGCCAGCCTCGCCAATATATGCGAAATGGGCGGGCAGGGTTATCGGCGGGAGCGCTGCCGCAGCAGGTTACGCTCACGCGCCCGTGTGGCGATCCAGGCGATGAGTTCGCCGTAGTTGATCGGCCCACACGCTCCGATCTGAGCCCGGACGGCCTCGATCTGGTCAAGCAGTCGAGAGAGGTCACGTGAGGCGCCGGCCTGCGTGTCGGAGCTCGGTTCGAGCCGCGATTTATTTGCAGGGGCCGTTGCATGGTTCAACGCCTGCATCAGGCTTTCAAAGAGATCCTGCAGGATCGCAAGTTGGGAGACGCGCTCGAGTTGCGCCGCGATGGTGTCCGGCAGCGCGGTTTCGGCCAGAAAGCCACTCAGCGTGAGCAGATTCTTGTTGAGCCCCTTGATGGAGTAGTTGGTACCCAGCAGGGATTCGATTTGTTCGGAGATGAGTTCGTCCATGACCTTGGCTTCCAGTTGTTCGATTCGAGAAGGGGGAGGGGGGCATGCGCCAGCCGCGGCACCTTGCGCTCAGTGCCGCCGCCACTTCATTCGAGATGTAACGAAGGTCACCCGCAGGTCGGTATCAAGACCGGGTTCGCTGGTTGAGGCATAGATGAAGAATGCTTCGGGCGGCGTGTGTTCTTGAACGGTCCGGACAATCTTTCGAATCGAACGCATTGTCGGGACAGACGATTCCGTGATCGTGACGAGGACGCGGCGCGTATCGTTCAACTGCCGGGCGACGATGCCGCCTTCCGCGTGCAGCGTTGCGAGAACCTCCTTCAATGCGGATTCACCCTTCCCGGTGATACTCGTGGCGGAAAGTTCTCCGGCATCCGTCAACCAATCGAGAACCACCGAGAGGTCACGATTGACCATGTTCGGCTCTAAGACCGTCGAGGTGAAGCAACGGACCAGGTTTATGACTTCCCTGTCGACGATGTCGAATAATTGGTCCATCGCTGCATCCGGGCCGCAACGTGCGGCGAAGTCATCAAGGCTGAGCGGCAACACAGCTTCCGTCTGGCGCCTGAGTCGTCGCAGCCCCTTGCGAGCAACCCGCTCACGACTTTCGAAGGAGAATGGCCGAGTCACGATCGCGATCACGGGAATGCCCATCTTGCGTGCGACCTTCGCGATAACAGGGCTTGCTCCCGTACCCGTGCCTCCACCCAATCCCGTGACCAGGATGAGAAACTGCGCGTGCTTCAAAGCCTGTCGGATCGCCTGACGAGACGTTTTTGCTGACGCCCGACCTGCGGAGCTCATTGCCCCCGCTCCCAGCCCCGATGTGCCGAGTTGCAGCTTGGTCAATGCGCGACTGCGTGCGAGCGCTGAGGCGTCGGTGTTGGCCGCTACGCATCCAAGTTGCTCCGCTCCGGGCTGGCCGAGCAGAGCATCGATGAAGTTACATCCGGCTCCGCCAACGCCCATCACAACGATCCGAGGAGCCCAAGCGTCTGCTACTACTTGCATGAAGATATCCTGTGGGGCTGTTAGGTGACGGAAATTGAAGCAGTTTCGTACGACGGAGACTGTCGTATTCGATGAGCGCTGATAGCAGGGGATCCGGTACTGAGTTCAAGGGCGCGTCGCCAGCGCCGATTCCTGTCTCTCGCTACCAGATTCGCCCGAATGGCAGCTCTCTCGGCCTACGATGGTCCGCGGGCTCGACCTCATAGCGATACTTGCGGTTGGATAGGTGTAACGGCAGGTAGCGGACCAGGCGCTACGACCCCTGCCCGCCGCGACGATCCAATCAGCGCCCGCGCTAATCTAGCGGCAACCGCTATCTACCAAGCACAGCCTCTCACCAAGTGCGCGGTCGGCGGTTCGCACCGGTCGGGGACTCCTCAGGCGAACGCCTGCGCGATTTGGAGAAGTTGGGGCGAAGGCGGTCCGTAGCTCACCAGCCTGATGTCCAGGCCGTAACCTGCCGCCAAGCCAAGCGACCGGCACATTGCGGCGTCGATCCAAGCATCTTCATTTCCGAAAGCGCCGCCCCCGAGCCTCGTCAGGAGCACCACGTTCGAGGCGCGGCGCCGTTGGACATTGTCTACGGCGGCCCATATCGTGGCTTCGTACGCCGCCTCCAGGATCAACGATGCGAACGATTGCCAGCGTTCGCGTGGCTCCCGGCCATAGGCGACCGGCAGGGCTGAGCAAAAGACCTGAGATACGATGGGTCTGGTCGAACTCTCGGCATCAATGACTTCAACATCGCGGTGCAAGCCGACAAGCAATTTGCCGCGCAAAACATCGATCTCGTTCGGTCCCAGGGACGCTAGATGCTGCGTGACTGCGTCGAGTCCAGCATAACTGCATAGCACGTAGCCGTTCTGCATCGACCACAACTTTCCGACAGGCCGTCCCGGTTGTTCGCTCAGCGCCGCGCCGAGGTCGGCCAGTCCGTCCAGTTGGCGCTCGCTGGTCTGGCCATTTTGGCCGCCCACGGGTACGAAATAGTTGCGGTAGATGGTGGCTGCGCCCGCGGCGATCGCGCACGCCGGCCCTTGCGTGTGGTCATTTTCGTAACGCGTGACGCCATCCTCGGGTGTCACTGCGGGGCCGACCATCTCGAGCATGTTGAACTGGGATGCAACCTGGAACAGCGCGCCGCCGAACTCCGGCCACTGGTGCATGCGTCGCACATCTCCTTGCACGACACTTACCTTCAGTCGCCCCGCTCCCCGGTCTGCCGTATGCGCGCGCTCGCGCAGCGCGGCGAGGGACAGTAGCTCGAATTGCCCGATTCCGTAGTGCTTGCCGTTCACCTTCGAATGAAGTCGATCTCCGACGACCTCGAGGCGACCCTGTGTTGCCGCGTACCCGGCCTCGCGAAAGCCCGTCAGTCGTTCGAACCAGTCGATGTCCGCCTCCTATCTCGTCGCCGTGAAGCGAATCTCAAGTCGTATTCTCAAGCGGCCCGATCAAATCGGTTCGCGCCGCGTTGATTTATCTTCACGCCACACTCACGAAATTCTTGTCGGTCAGCACAGATTCGCCATCCCAGCGGTACGCGACCAATGGTCCTCCCTTGCCCGCGGAGTAATCGACGCAGGCCGCATGAGGCGACACGACGGCTGGTCGCCCCGTGAGCCAGTAGTGCCCGAAGAAAACCGGCTTTCGGTCGTCGAGTCCGATCCGTGCATGGGCTGGAATGTCCGTATCGGGCAGACGCTCCCGGTCCGCCTCCGACATCATCGCCGCCGTTCGATAAGTCGAGGCGTCCGGATCCCACCAGCGCACGCGCACCCGATTGCGCTCGTGGCCGTCTTTGTCGCGAAAGGAATGTCCCTCGGGAGCAGGAATCTCGATGCCTTTCGTAAGCGCTTCAACCGCCTTGAAGACGCTGGGCACATCAATGTCCTTTTCCGACTCGTCGTCAGGCTCGCGCGTCGCCGGCGCAAGCAAGTCCTTACTCAGAGTCTGGTCGTCTCCCAGATTTGACTGCTGTAGCCAATTCATGAAAGAACCATGCCAGCAAGCGTGGACGACCCGGATGCCGTCTAGATCGAGCCAAAGCGGCAGGGTGCGAAACCAAGCGATCAGGCGGGCGTGTTCCGCGGGAAGGTGTTCAACCTCGGCGAGAAATCGTTCATGCTGCTGCCGGTTCTTGGCGCCGTATTTCTCGCTGAAGTGGGAGCGGAGGTACTCGCCTGGCTGTTCGGGATCCGGGGTATGCCACGCTATCGCGTTGAACTCATGGTTGCCCATGACCGCCCGAGCAAGACCGGCACTCACCATGCGGCTCACCAGATTCACGGTTCGCACTTGTTGCGGCCCGCGGTCGATGAAGTCGCCCACGAACACCGCAGTCCTTTGCGGATGGAGCCAGCCATCAGTGGTGTCCCGGTAGCCGAGTGTGGTCAGCAGGGCTTCGAGCTTGTCAGCCTGTCCGTGTATGTCGCCGATGACGTCGTAACCCATGCCGTCGCCTCAATGGATAGTTGCGCTTTGCATTGCCTCAAACTCTATCCTGTGCCCGCCAAACTCCGCCTCGATCAGCTCGTCAAGACCGTCGACGATTTCACAGAATCGAGACAAAGCCGCGGCAATGTGAGCCTGCAGCAGCGGCACGCCGGGAGTCTCCGAGACGGGGAAGATCGTCGCATCACGGAAGAAGAGATGCAGGCGCCCCAGCTCAGCGTTGAGTTCATTGAGGCGTGCGAGAAGTGCCATCTCCGTCACCCCGCCGAAAAGGGGCGAAGAAAGGCGCAGCAGAATCGGATTGCCCGCCAGACGAACAAAGACAGCGGCGCTGCCGTAGCGAAGGCCGATGTCACTGTCCTCGTCGTAGTCGAGATCCCCGATGGACGCTACTTCCCTGACGACGGCGAGCAGACGCCCAGCGATCTTGCATAGATCGTTCTTTTCGTCCCGGCTCGCACGTTTTGATTCCCAGTTCAGTCAGCGCGAGAGAGTTGCTCGCACCACCAAATGCTTGGTAACTAACATTGACTGACTGAGGCAATTGCGCGTCACCAACTGTCGCACGGCGCGATGATGATGTTCCTGCAGGTCTCCACCGGCCAACCGGATACGGAGGAACATCATAGATGCCCAGCTGCAGAACCTGATCAGTCGGCAACGTCAGCGCATGTGTGAACTGCACGACGATGCCACCGCCCTTGCCCGCACAGTGGCTGACGAGGTGTGGGACAAGTGCGAAGTCGAAATCGAAGAGGCCGCGGCCGACAGCTACGTGTTCGACGTGGGCAAGAGTACGCAAATGTCTCTTGCGAGCATGCTGGCACTGAACCATGACGAAGCCTTCGAGCGCCATGTGCTCGGCTTCTTTGAGCGCCACGAAAAGAACCTTCGCGACGCCGGCGCAGCGCAGACTCATTTTGAGGGGGCCACACCGATTTCACCGGTCTGCGCAAGGGTCTGAAACTGCGTCGCCATGGAGAAGTAATGATTGGCCAGACCGTCCACCGCGCCAAGGCGGGGCTGGTTGACGCTCTCTTTCTCTCTAGCGACCCGTGCTGCGACGGTTGGGCGTGCGAGCACCGCGACAATGCCCGTCGCCTGCGGAGCAACTTGCTCGAACTGAACAGGCAGATCGTCGAAGAAATTTGCGAGGAAATTGGCACCGTCATCCAGACAGCGCGGTTAGCCCATATGAGGTGCTTGACTCATTGCCCGGCAAGGGCGCCACGTCGCAAGCCACTCCGGAATCGATCTGGGATCATGCCCGATTGACATGACATCATGGTCGACGGGCATGACATGCAGGATAATATTCGAATTGTTGTCAGCGCCCGAAACCAAACGACGAAGCCTACGAACAAGCGCATGCAAGCCCGAACATGGACACCTTTGCTGGCCAGACTCGCTCAGAGCGCCCATCTGGAACTGCAAAGGCCAGTCGCAGCCACGTACGCGATTGTGGGTAACAGGTCGGCAATCTGGTATCGGTGAGCATCGATCTGATGCTCGACGGTCCCGAAATTGACTGGGGACCGGCCTGTTAGGCTGCAGTCGATTGAGGCTGTTACTTCACTCGTTGAAATCGATAGAACATGCCCATCCGCCCACCCTGTCTGGAAATCCGCTGTCCGCTGTGCGGCTGGAAGAGGGTATGGCAGCCTGCATCCGATGCGCTTGTTGCACGCGACCTGCCGCCCGATTGCTGCCCAAGTTGCAACTGCCCCAACCTGCAAATCCGCTCTGCGTCTGCCACTTCCGCGCTGTGGGGGCGGGTCAGACAGTGGCTGACACACTCCTGAACAACCTATGCCTTTGTCGCACTCCTAAGCGCTCGAAAGCACGCCGGAACCCAGACTGACAACGATCATTACCCGAGAATCGATACATGAAGAAACGGCTCATTGAACTACTGGATCAACTCAACCACGGTCTGGTCGAACGAGATGATGCGCTCAAGAGCGCTGTGCTTGCTGTACTTGCCGGCGAAAACCTGCTGCTTGTCGGCCCCCCCGGCACGGCCAAAAGCCTCCTTGCGAGGCGCGTGGCCAAATGCTTGGCCCACGACGGTAGAGCAGGCGACCTTGGGGAGTATTTCGAGTACCTGCTTACCAAGTTCTCGACCCCGGAAGAAATCTTCGGGCCGTTGTCTATCAGAGAACTCAAGGAGGACCGGTTCAAACGTAATACGCTAGGCTACCTCCCCACTGTGCGCATAGCCTTTCTCGATGAAATCTTCAAGGCCAGTTCATCCATCCTCAACGCGCTCTTGACCATCCTCAACGAACGCAAGTACCACAATGGCTCGATATCAGAGGATATACCCCTACAGGCGCTCATTGCTGCCTCCAACGAGCTGCCGACGGGGCAGGAAGAGCTCGATGCGCTCTACGACCGCTTTCTGGTGCGCAGCTTTGTCGACTACGTGAGCGAAGACAACCTACCGCTCCTGTTTGCCAGCTCAGGAGAAATGCCCGAGCCACGCCGACTCGACGCCTCCGAGCTGCGGGATATCCGGCAGGCAGCCCAAGCCGTCACCCTGCCACCGGACATCGTGTCGGCCATTCAACGCATTTGGGCCGAGCACAAGCAAACCTTCAAGGAAGATCGCCGCGAAAATCTGTCTGATCGCCGTCTAAAAAAAGCGGTTGGCCTATTGTGCGTATCGGCAGCAACCAACGGCCGCAGCGAGGTCGACCTTTCCGATTTACTGCTACTGAAAGACTGCCTCTGGAACCACCCGGACAACGTCATCAAGGTCCGCGAGTTGGTAATGAACACCCTGCGTGTTTTCAGCCGTCCAGTGCCGCTTACCGGGCAAACCACTGAATCCAGCTCCGATGCGAAGGCACGCCCAACGAGCGCCCCGCCGGCCCACAGGACTGGCGCGAAGCCCAATGCCGTAGCCAAGGGGTACAAAGGCAGCGGCACCGAGCAAGACCCTATCCTGATCGAGACCTTGCATGATCTCGCCGGACTGGAGCGCCAAGACGTCGGGCAACAAGGGTATTGGTTCCGGCAAACCGCCGACATTGACTGCCGCGAACTGACGACGTGGTTGAAAATCGATTTTCAGGGCCATTACGACGGTAGCGGGCATACAATCGATTACACGTGTTCTCAATGGGTTCATCTTTTCGACAACGTACAGAACAAATCCCATCTCGCCAATGTACGGTTGAAAGGACTCGGCTTGGCAAAAGCAGTCAGCGGCAGCGAGATTGCCGCCTGCGTATCGGACGTCCAGTTGCTCGGTAGCGCAAGCGACAGCAGCATCAGCTACTGTCAGTCGGGCGGCAAATTAATTTGGAGTGCCATCAAGTGCACCATTGCTCACTGTCAGTCTGACGGCTGTTTGATAAGAAATGACGTCGAGCAATGCACCATCAGTCGCTGCCGAAGCGGACATGTTTTAGTGGGAGGTGAAGCAAAAGCTAGCAGAATCCGAGATTGCCAAGCACAGGTCGACGGCGTGTGGTCACGGATAGATTCGGACAGCAGAGAAGATGGAGGCATAGCTAGGGCATTGACAGAGGGGTGCATCATTGAGTGCTGTTTCGTCTCGGGGAACCCGTCTACTGAGAATAATGTCACAGTGCGTTTTTCTGGCATAGCTCCCCGCTGTGACGCCAGTACTATCACCCGGTGTGCATTCGGTGCATTCAAGCCCAAGGGTGGTTACGTGCGTCAGGACCTCGGCAACCGAATCACCTGCGGCGCGGGTAATTTCTGGGCGCTGGAGGGAGCGAAGCTGGAGAACAACGTCGCACTCGATTGCCATCAGGGCGTATCAGAACCAGATGGACGGGACGGTAAATCCCTGTCCGCCGCGCTTTTTACTCAGCACTATTTTGAGCACACCCTGGGCTGGGACTTTAAGACCGTCTGGCAATGGAACGATGAGCAGCGACAACCGGAGTTGCGTGCCGTTGGCGTGCAAGCCGTGACGGATCACCAACGCCATGCCGCGCCCGAGGAAAACATGGGCGACCTGCTCTCCGAGCAGTTGCGCGCCAATCTCTGGCTGTAAGGGGTACACAATGCTTCCTTTGGTGGGCGTCGCGACTCTGGGCAATTGGGTCGCGCACGAAGCAGCCGCCTTTGCCCTGTCATTCGGCCTGAAACCGCTTAAGTATTTTGTTGACAGCACCTTTCGTGAAAAGGTGCGCCCCGTGCCCGGCAGCGTTGTGTATTGCGACTTGTGGCTAGCGGTGGAGCACTCGGGAATTTACATCGGCGATGGCCGAATTTCCAACATTGAGGTCGATGGTCTGGCGGAAAGTACGGTTCGGGCTTCCGGCCCCGAGAGCTTCACCTCGAAGAGCTCGCTAGGGCGACAGATCTATGTGTCCTGCAATAGGGACGGCGCGGTCGGGCATAAGTCAATAGCGCGTGGCGCTGCTAGGCATGTCGGGGAGCGGGCGTTTTACGGCCTGATCGTCAAGAATTGCCACCAGTTTTCGACCCGCTGCGTGAATTACGCACGTGGGAGCGGAGCGGATCTTTCACCGGTGGATCACGCAATGACCATGCTTCCCGATGGGACCATGGAGCCGACCATGACTGCGCTGAAGCGGGCCGCGCGCAACAAGTTGGGCGCCACCAAATGGCGCCTGTGGGATTGGCAGAGCGAAGATGATGGAGATGAAAGGGCCGCTTCCGAGCCCGACTGGAAGGCGCACGAGGAACATTTCGAGAACCTACCGCTCGACGAGGAGGGTATCGCCCGGATCCGCGATGAGCTCGGCGCGACCCAGGCCTACGAAGAGGAAATCGCCGACGAGAGCGTTCCAGAAGCAGTTCGCGAGCGACTAGCGCATTTCCGGCAAACTCTGAGCGACGTTTCGCAAAAATACGAGGAGGTCAAAAGCTTCCTCGTCGCTTGCCCCGATGCTCGCTTTTCGTATGCGGAACTCAAAGCCAGCGGCGAAGATTTTGCTGCGCTTGCTGCGCAGTTGCAGGGCAACACTCGTATCAAGGAACTGGCGCGCAAGATGGGGCGCGATTACATCTCGGAAGAACGCAAGAAAAAGGCCCGGGTGCCAGAGGCGAGCAAGAACGAGGTTCACGGCACTCACCGCAGCGACGATGTAATGCGGGTCCTGCCGTGCGAGCTGCCCAACCTCGAAGACGAAACGCTGGAAGTGTTGTTTTACGCCCGCCTGCTAGAGAAAAATCTGCTGACGTATGAACTGCGTGGGGTAACGTTCATCTCTGGTGAAGAGACGGAGCGGGTCAGCAAACGCACCGGGCCGATAGTAGCTTGTCTCGACACCTCAGCAAGCATGCAAGGTGCCCCACTGCTGAAAGCCAAGGCGCTCCTGCTTGCCACTGTCAACATCCTTCACAAGGAAGGTCGCTCCCTGCATGTGCTGCTGTTTGGCGCTGCTGGGGAGATTCGCGAGTTTTCGATGGTGGAACACAACGATGCCGTTGGCCTGCTGAAGTTTCTGCAACAAGGCTTTGGCGGAGGCACCGATTTTGAAAGTCCGCTCAGACGCGCCCTTTCGATCATTTCCGAGCAGAAGAACTACAAAAAGGCGGATGTTCTGATGATTAGCGATGGCGACTGCAACCTCTCGCACGAGTTGGCTGCGGCAATCCAACAACAGAAAACCATTCTCGATTGTGCTGTCTATACCGTGTTGTGCGATGGGGCGCGGATTGAAGACAGGTATAGCGATGAAGTGGTGGTTTTGTGAGCGCGCAACGTACCCGCTGACAATGCATTTCTGAACCTCGAAATCCTGCGCCGCATTCCGCGCCGGAATTTCACCACCCGCCCCCAACCTGCGGGAGCAGGTTACGACCGCCGGTTGTAGGGTGTGGCAGCGGTAATCCAATAATCCCCACCTGGAGGTGGGGAAAATTCGGTTGCCCTTGACAGGGTGAGCTTGCGCATGGTGCAAGGGCCGGACTCTCGACCGTGCGCGGTCGGCTCGGCCGACTGCTCCGCTCTGGTACCCGCCATTTGACTGGCGAAGGCTGGGCCAGCAGCAGCGGGTAGGTTGCCGTCCGCTGGGCGTAACAACTCAATGGCTGTTTGCAAGCTCAAGCACTCAAGCTGTCTGTCAGCCCCGTCAAGCGGCGAACGTCGGGCACTGCGGACGGGAGGAGTCAGAAAGCTGTCGTCCAGCCTCTTCAGGGCTCCGTCCGTGCCCGACCCGCAGCGGTTCTTGGTTTCCTGGAGAAGCGGACTCTCAACGTTGGACGTAATCGGACGGCAAAAAGCGCCGCTTTTTGATGGTCCGATTGATGGGCTCGTTACGCATTTGCGTAAATTGTTTGAGCCAAATGCAATTGCCCTGTTTGCACAAGATGAAAGAATCCACGCTCAACATCAATGACTCGATAGGCACCACCGAAATATGTCGCTGATATTTCAGCGCACTCCTGACGCCAACTATCATAAGCGATCTGATTGTTGGCGGAGACCCTAATTTGCTGACCCTGGGTGAGTTGGTTCAGTGCCCTCACCCCGTGTCCGTTGGCGAGGCGTGCCAACTGCTGATCTAGGACGCAGTAATTACTAGGATCTAGAAACGCCAATATTTTCGAAATAAAAGATATCCCCGAGAACTGCGGCATGTGGATGTCTTGTATTTGGCGTAAGGTTGGCACAACTCTCCCGGCAGTCAAGTTTTGAAACACCGCTGCGTGCGCGTTGGTGGCACCAGCCAGGAAGTTATTTACACGGACATCGCGATAGCCAATCTGAGCATAGCCCCAGTAAAGAACATTTGCCAAGCCATGCAGGACACTCTGTGCATTTGCAGAAGTCAACTGGCCGTGTATATGCGCTTCGACCGCTGCCATGTTTGCGGCTGCCACTGGTCTTTGAACAGTGAAATCGAAGTAGACCGCCGGAAATCCGTAGTGTGTGATTGCCGCTTGCAGACTTGCTACTTGTTGGTTAGTTAATGGCACCGAGGCCTCCAGATGCATAATTTGTTTTAGGGCGATAGTTTTGGCGCATAACGCCTGAATGCCGGATAACACGGCATGCAGGTCACTGTTCAATCAAGTAAAACACAAGCATTTCCAAAATAGCACGACATGGAGTGCCGCAGCGGACAGCGTTGTTGAATGTCACCGGTCAGTGTAACGCGTAGGCTGAAAGCATGCAGTCATCGCCCGGATGACCGCTATCTGGATCGGGTAGCGACCGGCGGCTTCCGGCCGGAGAGAGACCTCGCCATGTCGCTGGCGAACGTCTGGAACGCACAGAAAGCTGTCCGTTGTGCGCAAAATGTGGCGTAACAAGGCGAATGGCGGCTTAACGGCGTGCTGCCCGGTTCAACGTCCGCTTTCGCGTAAAACCTCCAGACGGGAGCTCCAAAGAGATAGCGGTAAGTCATGATTCGCTGGTTCGCCTCGGGGATGTGCGGGTAGCTGGAAATGGCCTTAGCACGCTCGCCCACGAAAAGGCCGCCGCTGGTGGCGGTGAACGCGACCCGATGCCGGTTGGCGCTCTCGAATTCGCTCATGCGGTCAGAAGAACCCGAGCACAGCCACATTAAGCGTCTATGACCCAGACAACGGCGTTGATGGGGAGTGTGAACTTGTCCATGACTTGCTCCCTGGTTGAGTCGCTTCCCGTGACTGAAAGGCAGGAGTAGTGTCAGAAGTGTGCCGAAGCGCGTTCCTTATGGAGGCGCGAGGCAATTCGTGCAAGAGAGGGGGAGGTCAATGAGCAACATTCCAAGACACGAGGATGAAGGGCTCGATTCGGAGGTGTCACGGCTCGAGCGAGAACTCTTGGCTCATGGTCTTCAGGGGCAGCGCGAGCTCCTGAATAGACCGGACATGCTATCCGCTGAGCAGGCCGAAGCGCGAACAGGTATTTCAGCTGCGGCGCTGAGGCAGCTGCGAATCGAGGGTCGAGTTCTCGGCTTGGAGTTGCCGAACGGGAAGGGTGGATACAAATTTCCCGCATTTCAGTTCGACCCGGAGATTAGATCGGCGATTCCCGGAATCCTTCAGGCGTTCGGCCGGGGCGCCGAATGGAAAGCGTACGACTTCCTGACGCTTCCTGAACCATTATTAGGAGGAAGAACTGTGTTGGATGAGTTGCGGGCGGGACACTTAGAGCCGGTAATGCGTGCGGCGGTTGCCGCAGCGGCATTGGGTCATGGCGCCTATTGAGTACTAGTCGGCCAGCGCTCGCCGCTTTCAAGTATCGTCGCTGCCTCTCGTGTGCGGACTCCGTTGCTCTGTGCAGCGTTCCTTGCCTTCGATCGCGCGACCTCGTGCAGGTTGTCATCGTAAGTGGGAGCCTGCGTGCGCATTCCGACGAACGTGACCGCTTGCACCGAGGATCGTGACCGGGTGGGTTTGCGCGCAAGCGTGGGGTTCAGATTCTAACCGCGTCGGTCACGATCACGGTCAATTCGGGCCTGGGCGCAGGCTTATCCACAGGCGAACGCCAGCGCGCCTCATACGCTGGCGGGCGGGCGCCTGTGGGTAAGCCGTCTCGCGCGCACGGCCTTATGCCTTTTCCTTTCTTCTCATCGACTCGCCCGTGAGGGCGAGCTTGTACGCGGCATGCACGACGCGGTCGAGGATCGCGTCGGCGAAGGTCGGATCACCCAGGTAGGTATGCCAGTGCTCGATCGGTAGCTGGCTGGTGATGAGCGTGGCGCGCGAGCCGACCCGGTCGTCGAGCAGCTCCAGCAAGTCGGAGCGCTCCTGCGCCGAAGGCGCGGCCAGTCCCCAATCGTCGATGACGATCAGATCGAGGCGGGCGAGCTGCATCAGGCGCCGGCTGAAGCTGCCGTCGGCGTGCGCGATGCGCAACTCCTCGAAGAGCCGCGGCAGGCGCACGTAGTAGGCCGACAGCCCCTGGCGACAGGCCGCGTTGGCGAACGCGCAGGCGAGCCAGGTCTTGCCGCTGCCGGTCGGGCCGGTGATGAGGCAGTTCTGGTGCTGACGGATCCAGTGGCCCGTCGCGAGCGCGGCGATGTGGCTGCGCTCGAGGCCGCGTCCGGCGCGGTAATCGACGTCCTCGAGGCAAGCGCCGCCGACCTGGATGCGGGCGGCCTTGAGCAGGCGCTCGATACGCTTGCCATCGCGCAGCAGGATCTCGCGGTCGATGAGTTGAGCAAAGCGCTCCTCGAAACTCAGGGCGGCGACCGCCGGTTGCGCGAGCTGTTCCTCGAAGGCGCGAGCCATGCCTTCCAGACGCAGGGCGCGCAGTTGTTCCAGACTGTGTTGCACCAGCATCAATGACTCCGGTGGTGGTAAAGATCAGTGGTAGTAGTGCGCGCCGCGCAGATTTTCGTGAGCAGCGGGCAACGTGAGTTCGGCCTGCTGCGGCGTGGGGGTGGGCAAGGGAGCGCGGTCGAGGCCGCTCTTGAGGATGGAGGCGACGCTGCGGTAACGCATCGCCCCGAGCGTGACGGCGCGGGTCGCGGCCGCCTCCAGCCGTTCCTTGCCGTACTGGCGGGCGAGCCGCATCAGCCCGAGGCTGGCGCGGTAGCCCTGTTCGGGATGCGGCATGCGTTCGAGCTGGTAGCGGACCACCTCCCCCAGATGCGGGCCGATGGCGGCCCCCCAACTGATGAGCTTGCCCGGCGTCCATTGGCGGTGCGCCTGATGCGAGGCGGGCATGTGCTCGACGAGCGTGGTGAAGGCGCCGCGGCGGTGGCTTCTCGCGTGCACCGCGACGCGCTTGCCCGCGGCGAAGCATTCGAGGCTGCTCGCGGTGATGCGCAACTCCACTGCCTGACCGGCCAGCGCATACGGCACGCTGTAGTAATGGCCGTCGAACTCGACGTGGTAGTCGATGTTGGGTTTGGCCCGCTTCCAAGTGGCGAACTGGAACGCGGTCGTGGGCAAGGGACGCAGCGCCGGGCGGTCGAGCGTCTCGAAGGCGTCGCGACGCGACCCCGGTAGGCGCCGGAAGGCGCGTGCGTTCAACGGGTCGATGAGGGCGGCAATCGCCGCGTTGAGCTCCGTCAGCGAGAAGAAGCGCCGGTGGCGCAGCCGCGCGAGAATCCAGCGCTGCACCACCTGCACGCCGACTTCGACCTTGGCCTTGTCCTGCGGCTTGTAGGGCCGTGCCGGCAGGATCGCCACCCCATAATGCGCGGCGAACTCGGCAGTCGTGCGTTGCAATTGCGGCTCATAGCGGTCGGCGTGACCGACAAGCGAGCGCGTATTGTCCGGGATGATCAACTCGGGCACCCCGCCGATAAAGGCGAGCGCCTTTGCCGTCGCCCCCAGCCAGTCGGCCTGCGACTGTGTCGCCGTGGCGCAGGCGAAGGTGTAACTCGACGCCCCCAGCACCGCGACGAAGATTTGTGCCCGCGCGATCTCGCCGGTCGCAGCATCGACGATCGGCACCGTATCGCCGGCGTAGTCGATGAAGAGCTTCTCGCCGGCGTAGTCGATGAAGAGCTTCTCGCCGGCGCGATGCGCTTGGCGCATCGAGCGTTTCAGGCGGCGGGCGAACTCGCGGTACAGGTCGCAAAAGCGCGAGTACTGGTAGGCCGGCCCCGCGGCTGTCTGCACGTACTCCTCCCACAGCAGCGCCAGCGTGACGTTCTTCTGTTTGAGGCCCTGATGCACCGCGGCCAGATCGGGCGCCGCGTAGCCGAGGCTCGCCCCGCGGCCGCGCGAACCGATGGCCAGCAGGTGGCGCAGTTCGGCCTCGTCGGTCATCGACAACGCGGCCCACGGCTGCCCGCTCGCCTCGGCCGCCTTCACATACTTGGCGACCACCCCTTTCGAAATCGACAGCGCGCGGGCGATCTGTTCATGCGAGAGCGCGCAGTCGTACTTGAGCCGTAACAGCTCCTTGATCTTGTGCATGGCAATCCGCTCCGCCGGCATCCCCATCTCCGCGCAAAGCGCGCGAGGGTAGCCGGCCTGACAAACGACGTTGCCACGCCTGCACCGCAAACCCCGTTCCGATTTGATCGTGACCGGCCATTCCGACAACGTGACCGCTCATTCCGACAACCGGTCGAAATCGGTCACGATCAAATCGGAATCCGCGGTCACGATCACGGAATCGCCGGTCACACTATTTCGGAATCAGCGGTCACGTTGGGTCGGAATCCGCACCTGCGCAGGCGGTGCCTGATGCGACATTACCTGCGCAGGTCTTGTATTTCTAACTGTGCGGGAGTAGATGCCGTATGCGACGGGCTACGGCAATGTGTCGGTGCATCGCGACGCGGTCACGGAGCCAGCTTTTCAGCTCGTCCATCGGGTCTTCCATTTCAAAGAGTGTGTCGAACTCTGTCGCATCTTCTGCGGTCAGCATCGCATCGTGCGCTAGGATGATGAACTCATGACATTCTTCAGCCGTGTCGAACCGCGTGACCGCAATGCGGAATGCCAGTTCACTCCGAACGCAACCGGCGCAAAGTGCCCAAATCAACCATTGGTCTGTGCGGTCAAGGACGGTTTTGTCCGAAGTGAAGCGCGCGAGCGCCGAGATGAACCCGGTCGAGCCCTCGAAATACTCATGGAAAATCTCGAATAGGGCGTCGAGCATATGGGGTTCGAGGTGTGAAATCCATTGGGACACCTCCGGCGACGTGCGCAAGAAATCAACCTGATACGACGATGCGAAGCCGCGTTCAAGCAGGATTGCGCAAATCTCGGTCGGTAGTTGGAGAAAGTCGCCCAGCAGCTTCTCGTCTGTGCCAGATGTGACATCCGAGTGCCGTGCCTTGTCTTTATCGAAGCGATTGCGCTCCAAGACCCTTTCCAGAGCCTCACAAAAGAATTCCGAGTTCTCGGCATCAAGTGCCGAGACAATAGATATGGACTCGCGCGAAAATGCGTCAATTACCTCTGCAGCAGCCCTGAGCCGAGCGGGTGACAGCTGCTTCAGCCATCGGGATAGGCCGGAACTTGTATTCCAAGCTACATGGCATGCAGAAGTGGGGCCGAACCATCCCATTTCACCGATGAGCAGTTCGGGGAAAAGTTCTTCCAGTTCTTCATCGAGACTCTTGGGGTACTCGCATGGGACGCGCAGGGCGCAGCCAGACGAGCAGCGAGTGGAAAGGGCCGAGGCAATTTCGGGTGCGTACATTTGAAGCTCCTATCATCGGATGTCGAAAACGCTCCGCCGCCTACATCGGGGTAGGCGGAATGAGCGATCGTTATCGGATGACAGGCGGGCTCCGTGCCAGAGCGAAGCTGTGCCCAATAGAGATTTACAGCCTACCACAGATGCGCCGCCTGTGGAATCTCATGCAGGACAGGCACGTACGCTGGAGTGCGATTGCGTCCACAGGACTCAATTTTGTGCGGTTGTGGTCCCAGAAGAGGAAGAAATTGAATCGAACTCTTGCTGCATAGGCAAGCGAGATCGGGGTGTGCGGGCCGCAAGCGCCCGCACACCCCGTCAACGTGCTACGAACATACCCTTCGGCATGTTACGGAGAGGCCCGGTCACGGTGGTCGGCGGCGTTACTCCGCGGTCATCGAAGGTGGTGACTTTCCCCTTGCAGTATCTGCCGCTTAGCTGCCCGCCTTGGGCCTCCTGGGCTTTCTCGGCTTTGGCGTTCCCAGAATTTCGGCGACGGCCGCTTGCCGCGCATACTCTAGCATGCTGATTTCATACACCGTACGGCCTTTGTTGTACCTGGAGTGATAAGAATATGCGGACTCAACCTGCATCAACTTACCCCACTGCTCAGCCGTCTTGGCCGGGCAAAGGGAAAAGAACCGGCGGGCGTGGCTGCGCTCACGTCCCGAGCAGCCGACGGCAGCAAGACCAACCGCGGCTCGCACGGTTTCAAGGGGAACATGGGGCCCGATGATCGCGTGGAGGTGCTCTGCGAGCTTGTCGCGCGATGACCTGAGACTCCCACCCTCATCCAAATAAACCACGGAGTCCTGTAGCTCGACTCTTCGGGTCAGATCCTTCCATCCGGCGCAGCGGAATGATTGGGCCATCAGTTCCTGGGTTTGTTGTAACCCGATGCTGTCGGCGGCGCCGGGCAAATGAATCTGGTGGAAGGCGAGTGCGCGGTAGAGTAGCCTAGCGCTTTCCTTCGCTTCTTCGATGTGGAGAAAAGGGATGCTATTCATGACGACTTCCTCGGATAATGACGGGAATACGGTCGCTCGCTAACCTTGACCCCGTCGCGAAAAGTCTGTCTTGCCGGCGTATCCGATCGTCAGGCATGAAGGGGTGCAGAGCCCAGATCAGGCTTCCCGAGTCACGAGCTGGAGGCTGTCTGCGCAGCGCGAGTGTCATGCTAGCAGTTTCGTCATACGTACGAAATGCGTTCGTGGTGTGGCGAGACGGCAGATCAACGTAGGGTGAACATCCTTGGCGCTGCAGGGGCAATTTGCGGTGCTTGAAATCCGGCTATTTGCGCTATACACCCTTGCAGTCACCCGGCACATGCGCCTCACGGAGAGCGCCCCGGAGACTGCCGCCTGCATGGACGGGGTTTCAACGGCAGCATGCAGGGGATAAGTCGGACTGCGGGGAAGTCTCGAGAACCGACACCGGGTGGCGAAGCTAGCGCCCGGGAGGCGAACGGCTGGCGGCGATGCGGCTCCATACCGGCATGGTGAAAGCTTTGCAGAATGGGTGGTGGCTGAGTCTGAAGGTTTATCCTTGCCTTGTGCTGAGGATGGCGGGCTCAGCCCATCCACCCAGCATGGGTTTGCTGGCGAAGCGCTTCAAGGCTGAGCCTTGGGTTTTCCAAGCGGATGCTTGATCGAAGAAGGGGGAGGCTCGCGCAAGGTGTGCGTTGAGAGGATCTCTCCAGCGCGAGAGGGCGAAGCCCCAGAAATATCCTGAGAGAGGTTCTGCTGACGGAAGGGCAAGGTCGGCGAGTATGAAGAATGTATTTGCCGCGCGGCTAGAAAAATATTACGCTGCGCAGCACCCCGACCTCCGCGGGCAGTCTCCCTCCGAGCCCAATGATCCGCTGTCACCTACCTGTCCTGATGCGCCGCGACAACCTTCGGATTGCCGATGTCGCGAGGCTCACCGGTCTCAACCGCAGCACGGTCACCGCCTTGTGCCGCGATAGCGCGACCCGCATCGAGCTTCCGGCCGTCGACCGGCTCTGCACACTGTTCAGGTGCGGTGTGGGAGACCTGTTCGAGCAGGTGCCCGACAAGCAAGGGAGCGATGCATGACCATGGGACCTTCGCGCTGGCACGCAATCGCGGAATCGAACTTCGCCTGGGAGCGCGAGGCGCTCGACTGGCTGCGGGAACAACTCCCCGATCGCGACCCGTGGCACGTCTGGAGTAACTTCGAGTTCATCGACGACCAAGGCAAGGTCAATGAGGTGGATGCGCTCGTACTGTCGCCGGCCGGCCTCTTCTTGGTCGAGATCAAGAGTCGTCCGGGGAGGGTCTCGGGGGACGCTCACTCGTGGACCTGGGTCACCGACGGCCGCGCGCGGACGGCCGATAACCCGCTGCTCCTCACCGACCGCAAGGCCAAGCGGCTTGCCAGTCTGTTGCGGCGCCAGTCGGCCATCGTCAAGGCCAAGATCCGGCTGCCGTTTGTCGAGCCGCTGGTGTTCCTGTCATCCACCTCGCTCGACTTCCAGCTTACGGGGCCAGCTGCTGCCGGCGCTTACCGCAGGGGCCGCCCTGGCCTGCCGGGGGACGACGGTATCGTCGGCGTGCTGGCGCAGGGGCTGCGCGGCTTGGTCCGGCACCCCGTGGATCATCAGCAAGCGCGTGCCATCACCCGGGGGCTGACCGAGGCTGGCGTCCGTCCGTCGAACAAGTACCGACAGGTCGGCGACTACGAACTGGTCAAGTTGCTCACCGAGGGTGACGGATTTCAGGACTGGCAGGTCCGCCACGTCAGCGTCGATACGGTGCAGCGACGGGCACGGATCTACACGATTGCCACCGCCTCAAGCCCCGAGGAGCGTACCGCCCGGGCGCGTCAGGCACGGCGTGAGTTCGAGGTGCTGGAAGGTATCGACCATCCGGGCATCCTGCGCTGCAACGACTACAAGGACACCGAGCTCGGCCCCACGCTTATCTTCGACCACGACCCCGCTTCGGTCAGGCTCGACCACCTGATTAGCGAGCGTGGACAACACCTCAGTGTCGACCAGCGGCTGCAGCTTGTGCGTGACATCGCCGAGGCGCTCAAGTACGCGCACGGCAAGCGCCTTTATCACCGAGCACTCGGCCCGCAGAGTGTCCTGGTGCGGGAGGACGGCAGCGCGCTGAAGGTCCAGTTGATGAACTGGCAGACGGCGGCCCGTGATGTCGATGCGGACGACACCGTCCATCGCACCACCGGCACCCAGCACGTCGAGGCCTATGTCGAAGACCCCGGTCTGGTCTATCTCGCACCGGAGACGACGCGGGCGGATCCCGCCCACGGGGCCGAGCTGGACGTGTTCTCGCTTGGTTGCTTGACCTGGCTGATCTTCAGCGGCAAGCCGCCTGCGACTTCCACGCTCGAGCTCGCCGTCAAGCTGCGCGACGGGCAGGGGCTGCGTTTATCCGACGTCATGGACGGCTGCGGCAAGCGGCTGCAGGAACTCGTCCAGTACGCCACGCATCCGGATGTTCTCGGCCGTTACGACAACATCCAGGGCTTTCTTGCCGACCTCGAGGGTGTCGAGGACGAACTCACCACGCCCGATCCCGAAGCCACTGTCGATCCGTCCGACGCAGTGAAGGGCGACCGCCTCGAAGGCGGCTTCACCGTCGTCCGGCGCATGGGGCGCGGTTCATCCAGCGTCGCGCTACTCGTCGAACAGGACGGTACCGGCGAGGAGTTCGTCCTCAAGGTTGCCAACGACCTTGCGCACAGCGACAACCTGCAGGCCGAAGGCGAGGCGCTCGCCAAGCTGCGTCATCCGAACATTGTCGAGTATCGCCAGACGCTGCGCATCGCCGACCGCACGGCGCTGCTCCTCAAGAGCGCCGGCGAGCAGACCCTGACTGAAAAGCTCGGGGACGGGCGCCTCTCGCTCGATATGCTCCATCGTTTCGGTGAAGAGCTGATCGAAGCGGTCCGTCACCTGGAAGACAAGGCGGTCATCCACCGCGACATCAAGCCCGACAATATCGGCATCAGCAGTGGACGTAGCGGAAAGCTGCAACTCGTGCTCTTCGACTTCTCGCTGTGCCGTACTCCGGCAGAGAACCTTACCGCTGGTACGCCCCCGTATCTCGACCCCTTCTTGCCCTTGCGACCGGGCAAGCGTTGGGACCTTTACGCCGAACGCTTTGCCGCCGCCGTTACGCTCTACGAAATGGCGGTCGGCAATCGACCGCGCTGGGGCGCTGGCCCCAACTCGCCCGCCGTAGTGAACGAGGCCCTGAAGTTCGAGACGGGCGTGTTCGACCCCGCCATCCGGGCGCCACTGGACCAGTTCTTCTCACGCGCGCTCGCACGTGACTTCCGCGACCGCTTCGACAACGCCGAAGACATGCTGCGCTCGTGGCGCAAGGTCTTCGAGGTGCTGACCACCACGCACCCGACCACCGCCCAAGGCTTCGAAGCAATCGCGTTTGCCGCCTCTGCCGAAACGACGATGGGCGAGCTCGGCTACAGCCTCGAGGCTCGGGATGTGCTGGAGCACATGGGCATCCACAACGTTCGCGAGCTGCTGGCCGTCGATCGCATCCGCTTCCGCTATCTGCGTGGCGTCGGCGACAAGATCCGCAAGGAGATCCGCCTCAAGGCCAAGGAACTCGCGCGGCTGCGCCCCGACCTCACCCAAGGCCGCGGCACCCTGCACGAGATCGAGGAGGGCGCGGCTAGCGACAAGGCCGCGGTCAGCATCAACGAACTGGCCCGGCAGCTGTTGCCGCGCCGCCCGGCAGGCGACGACCGGCCAGAGGAGGCCGCGCTCGCCCTGTATCTCGGGCTGGATGACGGCGTAAGCGAGAACGAGGCGGACAGCCGGGCACGCCTTCGTCGCGAAGGCAGCTGGCCGACGCTCGGCGAAGCTGCCGTCGCGTGCGGACTCGATCGCAGCGAGCTGACCGACGCCCTCGTCAAGGCACGCGAACGCTGGCTCAAAAACCCGGCGTTCACCGAACTGCGCAACCAGCTCGACACCTTGCTGCACGGCCAAGGGCAGGTGATGACCAGCAGCGAGGCCGCACTTGCTCTGCTGGCACTGCGCGGCTGTGCCGAACAGAGTGACGACGAGCGCCTGCGCCTCGCCGGGGCGGTGCTGCGTGCTGCCGTCGAGGCCGAAAGCCATCTCGAGAAGCCTCGCTTCGAACTGTTCGATCACTCGCCGACACCGCTCATCGCGACCAGTGCCGCGTGGGCCGATTACGCCCGTCAGCTTGGCTCTGCGGCAGATCTCAGTGCCTTGGCGGACCCGCTACTTCCGCCTGCCCGTGTCATGCAGGCGCTCGAAGGCATTCGCTCCCCGATACCGTCGGATGAGGACTCGGCGGAGCAGATCCGTCTCATCCAGCCCGCCCGCTTGCTGCGCCTCGCCACCGCGGCATCGCGCACGGCCGCGCTCTCCAGCCGGCAGGAGATCTATCTGCGCAACATGCCGGCCCTGCAGGCGCTGCGTCAGTCCCTGGGTGCCCTCGTCAGCCTGCCGGACCTGGAAGTGGCAGACCTCAAGGCACGCGTGCGTGGTCGCTACCCGGAAGCCGAAGCGTTGCCGGGCCGCCCCGCGCTGGATCGGCTGCTCGAAGAGGTCGACGCCCCATTCCGTTGGGACGATACCGCGCGTGTCTTCAAGCGCACCAACTTCAACGGAAACGGCACCGGGGGCGCTACGACCTCGTTTCAGCGCCTCACCACGGTCGACGGCCATGCGCTCGCCGACGCCGCTATTCAGGATGCCCAGCAGCTCGAAGACCGCCTGCAGCGCAATCTGCGTCAGGGCGGATTGCTCGTGCTATGCGTCGAGCCGCGTCTTGCCGCACGGGCCGAGGCCGAGCTGTTGCGCCGGTTTGGCAACAATCCGGCAGATCCCACCGGTATGCTCGTCCGCGTCAGCTTCGACGCGTTGATGATCAAGGCGTTGCGCGAACAGGCCGAGGTGCTCCGCATCGACTGGAACGTCATCCTGCGTGCCGATGGAGCGGCCCGCGACAGTCGCGACTGGGCCAACCTGCAGCGTCTCGTGCAGCGGGCGCTGCCGGGCCTGAAGGTGCGCCTGCTGCAGAGCGAGGTTCCGGCGCTGCTGACGAGCCCCGGTCTGCTCGCACACTACGGCCTGATGAGTCTAATTTCAGACCTGGAGTCGCAGGTCGGTTGCCCCGGCTGTACGCCCGCTCTATGGCTACTTCTGCCAACCCGTCGGCAGGGCTTGCCGACGCTCGACGGGGTGCCCGTGCCGCTCGTGAACGCGAGCGCCGCGGCCGACGTGCCCCAGTCATGGATCGAGAATCGTCATCGCGCGACGCTCGCCACTCAATCCTGAGAGGCATTGCCCTCTCGTGAAACCAGACACCGGAATCCGCTCGTGATCCACGCCCCACACCTGCTCGCCGACCTCACCCGCCAACTCAAGCGGCTCGAAGACGACCTGCGCGCCCGCATCAACGAGGTGCCGGACCTCAAGGCCAGCTTGCAGGTTGAATGGCAGGCGGCTTGCGACGCAGACCGCTGCGCCGAACCGTTCGAAAGCTGGGTGGAGCAGGTGATCACCCAGGCGGGCGTGCATTGGCTGCTGTCCTGCGTCTTCCTGCGTTTCATCGAGGACAACGAGCTGGTCGACCGCCCCTGGCTGTCCGGCACGCCCGCGTCGGGTCGGCTCGCGTTGGCGCGTGACCGTCACGAAGCCTACTTCCGCGCCCACCCGCGCGAAACCGACCGCGACTACCTGCTCGCCGCTTTCCGCGAGGCCGGCACGCTGCACGGCCTGCAGACCTTCTTCGACGAGGCGCACAACCCGGTCTTCCGGCTGGGCATCAGCGGCGACGCCGCGATGGCGCTGCGCCAGTTCTGGCAGACGGTCGATCCCAACACCGGCGTGCTCGCGCATGACTTCACCGACCCCGAGTGGGACACCCGTTTCCTCGGTGACCTCTACCAGGACCTGTCCGAGGCCACCCGCAAGCGCTACGCACTGTTGCAGACACCCGAGTTCGTCGAGGAATTCATCCTCGACCGCACGCTGACTCCGGCCATGCGCGAGTTCGGCTACCAGACCGCGCGCATGATCGACCCCACCTGCGGCTCCGGCCACTTCCTGCTCGGCGGCTTCCAGCGCTTGGTGGCCGAATGGCAGCGTCGCGAGCCCGGCCGCAACCCGCGCGACATCGCGCAGCAGGCGCTCGACGCGGTGGCGGGCGTGGACCTCAATCCCTTCGCGGTGGCGATTGCACGCTTCCGACTGCTCGTGGCGGCGCTCAAGGTGTGCGAGGTACGGCGGCTCGCGGACGCTCCCAACCTGAAGATGAACGTCGCCATCGGCGACAGCCTGCTGCACGGGCAACGCTTTGGACTGGGCGGCACAAGCGGTATCCGTTCGGACGAACTGTTCGACGCAGCGGAGACGCATGCCGACACGGGCTTGGCCCATGCCTACGTCAGTGAAGACTTGAGAGAGGTGCAATTCATCCTCGGCCGCCAGTACCACGCGGTGGTAGGCAACCCGCCTTACATCGTCGTCAAGGATGCTGCGCTGAACCAGGCTTATCGCCACCGCTACGCGAGTTGCCACATGAAATACTCGCTCGGCTGCCCCTTTACGGAGCGCTTCTTCGAACTGGCGCAGACCGGGCGGGACGGCCTTGCGGCGGGTTTCGTCGGCCTGATTACCACCAACAGCTTCATGAAGCGGGAGTTCGGCTCGAAGCTCATCGAGCAGGTGTTGCCGCGGATCGACTTGACCCACGTCATCGACACGTCGGGCGCCTACATACCGGGGCACGGGACGCCGACGGTGATCCTGTACGGCCGTCATCGGCCGCCGGTCGGTGAGGGCGTGCGGACGGTGATGGGGATCAAGGGCGAGCCGTCTACACCTGACGACCCTGCAAAGGGCTTGGTGTGGTCTGCCATTCTCGATCAGATCGACCGGGAGGGCTCGGAGAGCCAGTTCGTCAGCGTCGCGGATACATCGCGGGCGACTTTCCGCAAGCATCCGTGGAGCATCGGTGGGGGCGGCGCGGCCGAACTGCTGGAGCGTACTGAGGCGGCAGCACCCAAGCGACTTTCTTCCCAAGTCGAATCGATCGGGTTCATGGCGATTACGGGCGAAGATGAGGCGTTCTTGGTTCCTGAGCACATCGCGCGGCGGATCGGTGCTCCGGCAAGACGGTTCGCAGTCGGGGACAGCGTTCGCGACTGGGTATGCGGAGGGGAGTCTCTCGTCGAATTTCCTTACGTGGCGTCGACTTCGGGCTTCGATCCGGTTCCCTTCGTAGCTGGTTCGATGTATGACCGCTGGTCGTGGCCCAACCGAACATACCTTCGCTCGCGGGTGATGTTTGGCAAGACTGCCGAGCAGCATGGCTATCGTTGGGATCAGTACATGCAGTTCATTGAAAGCCGCGTTTCCGCGCGGCGTCTGATTACCTTCGGAGAAGTCGCCACCCACAACCACTTCGTCCTCGACCGCGGCGGCAAAGTGTTCAAGCAGACCGCGCCGGTCATCAAGTTGCCGGCCGAGGCGACTGACGATGATCACCTTGGGCAGGTGGGACTGTTGAACTCGTCGGTGGCGTGCTTCTGGTTTCAACAGGTGTGCCATAACAAGGGTGGCCCCGGTGGTGGTAGTAGTAAGGACGAGAAGTGGCACGATTTCTATGCCTTCAACTCGACCAAGGTCGCTGAGTTTCCGCTGGTAGAAGATCGTCCGGTCGAGTTGGCGAGACGGATTGATCAACTCGCCCAGGCTTGGCAGGCGCAACTTCCGGGCAGGCTCATTGCGGCCGTCGCAACTGAGGCGAACGGAATCAATCGTGCTTTGTTGGATGACGCCAAGGACCGCGCAGCCTCCTTCCGGAGGAACATGATTGCGCTGCAAGAGGAACTTGATTGGCATTGCTATCGACTTTACGGACTCCTGGATGACCCACTGGAATGCGGTGATCCGCCCGAGGTGGCTCCGGGCGAGCGTGCCTTTGAGATCGTCATGGCGCGTCGCCTCGCTGCGGGAGCGCTCCAGACGCGCTGGTTCGAGTGGCTTGGAATTGCACCGGTCGTCGCGATACCAGCTCGGTGGCCGGAGCACTATCGCAGCCTTGTTCAGCGCCGAATCGACCTTATTGAATCGGATCGCAACATTGGGCTGGTCGAGTCATTCAACTGCAAACGGCGGTGGGAAACGACGTCGTGGGAGGACCTGGAGCAAGCCGCATTGCGCGACTGGCTACTCGCTCGCCTAGAGTCGCCGCGCTACTGGCCACGGGGCGCCGAGGGCGACGGTGGGGGAGAAGGCGGGGCGGGGCAACCGGTTCAACTTTCTAGTATCAACCGAGTCGCCGACGCGGCACGGCTCGACGCCGATCTCATGCAGATCGCCGAACTCTACGCCGGCCGTCCCGACTTCGACGTGACGCGACTGGTCGGCGAACTGGTCGCAGCCGAGTCCATGCCCTTCCTGCCGGTGCTGCGTTACACCGAGTCCGGACTGCGCAAGCGTGCCCAGTGGGAAGACTGCTGGGCGCTGCAGCGGCGAGAGGATGCGGGTGAGGAGGTCGGTAAGATTCCCGTCCCGCCCAAGTACCAGAGCAAGGACTTCCAGAAGGCCGACTTCTGGCGTCTGCGCGGCGGGCTGGACGTGCCCAAGGAGCGCTGGGTGAGCTACCCCGGCTGCGAACGCGGCGCCGACGGCAGCCTGCCAATCGCCTGGGCCGGCTGGGACCACCTGCAACAGGCCACCGCGCTCGCGACCTACTACCTCGATGCGAAGGACCTGGAAGGCTGGCCCACCGACCGCCTGCTGCCGCTCCTCGCCGGCCTGCTGGAATTGCTGCCTTGGCTCAAGCAGTGGCACAACGACCTCGACCCCAACTTCGGCGAGCACATGGGCGACTACTACGACGGCTTCGTCCGCGACGAGGCGCGGGCGCACGGTGTGACGCTGGAGCAGCTGCGGGAGTGGAGGCCGGCGGTGACGGCAGCGCGACGTGGGCGGCGGCGGAGCGCGTCGTGATAGTCACGTCATTGTGTGCTATGTGCGGGGCGAACGTGGTGGGATCCACGATGCCAACGGGAAGCCATCATGAATAATTCGATATCTGTGACTGACCACTACACCTACGCGAAATTCTGGCGCTGCGCCCTCCAGGTCAATCCTGTCGGGTATAACGGCGCCTATCGCGGCGCAGAGCATGGTTTGGGCGAGCAGGATTACAACCGGGCCCTGCTGGATAAGTGCCTTGAACTCGATATCAAGGTGGTGGGCATCGCGGATCATGGCAGCGTCGCGAGCGTGGATATGCTGCGCCAGACTCTGCAACCCCATGGAATCGTTGTCTTCCCCGGCTTCGAGATCGCCTCGAACGACAAAGCCCATTTTGTGTGCCTGTTCGCCGAGGACACGAGCAGCCAGCAGTTGGAACGTTATCTTGGCACGCTGGATCTACTGGACCCGACGGACGGCGTGCTTCCCTCGACTTTGAGCTCGGCCCATCTCATCGAGAAGGTGGAGCAGCTTGGTGGTTTCATCTATGCCGCGCATTGCACCAATGAACGCGGTTTGCTGAAGCTTCGGCAGAACCACGTATGGCAGATGCCCAAGCTGAGGGCAGCACAGATTCCAGGCTCGATCGAGGATCTCAGGGGCATCGAGGACGACTTCTACCGGAAGGCTTTTCTGAACAAGCTGAATGATTACCGGCGAGAGCGGCCCATGGCCGTCATCAACGCCAAGGACGTTGCGAAACCCGAGGACCTTGAGGATCCCGGCGCGACCTGCTGGATCAAGATGACGCGGCCAAGCTTCGCAGCGTTCAAGGTAGCTTTTCTCGACCCTGGGTCACGCGTTCGTCTGAATTCCGACCGGGTTCAAGACCCCATCGGCCGGATTCTAAGGATGAGCGTCTCGGGTGGGTACCTCGACGGCGTGGAGGTCACCTTCTCCGATCACCTGAATACGGTCATTGGCGGTCGGGGAACGGGCAAGTCGACCCTGCTTGAGTGTCTGCGATACGTGCTGGATATTCCTCCACGAGGGAAACAGGCTCAGAAGCTTCACCAGGAGATCCTCAAGGAGAACCTTGGAAAGTCAACGGGCCGTGTCGAGCTCGAGGTCGAGTCGTCATCGCAAAACGGCAAGCGGTACCGCATCTCGCGGCGCTATGGTGAGTACCCGATAGTGCGCGACGTCGATGGGAACGTATCGACACTGCATCCGCGCGATCTTCTTCCTGGCATCGATATCTATGGCCAGAACGAGATATTTGAGCTGGCGCAGGATGATGCGAGCCGTCTGAAGTTGTTGGATCGCTTTCTGCCTCAGGACGACGATTACGCACAACGCAGCGCGGAGCTGCACAAGCGCCTGAAGGAAAACCAGTCGCGCCTGGTCAAAGTCCTGAGCGACTTTGATGATTTGAAGGCTGAGGTCGAGCGCTTGCCGAAGCTCGAGGAGCAACTGCAGGGATTCAAGAGTCTCGGCATTCAGGAAAAGCTGTCGAAGACACCGCTGCTTGTGCGTGAGCGCCAAATTGCTGAGCGGGCGAGCGAAGAATTGCAGAGGTTGCGTGAGGGGGTGGCTACCCTCCGGGACAGCTTGCCGGACCTTGCGTTTATCAGTGACAAGGCGCTGACCGGGCTGCCGGATACTGAGCAATTGCTTCCCATGCGTGCGCTTCTCGAGGCATTGCAGCAGAACTTCAGTCGCCACTTGGACACGATGGAGACCGAGTTGCGCGAGAGCGACGGCCGGTTCCAGAGTCTGATGGTTCAGTGGAAGGCTTCGCTGCAAACTCACGAGGTCGAATTGGAAAAGGCCTTGCGGAGCCTGCCTTCGATGGCGGGAAAGAGTGGACCGGAGGTCGGGGTCGCCTACCAACGCCTGATGCAGGACATCGAGCGGATCAAGCCTCTGAAAACGCGACTCGGGAATTTCGAGAACCTGCGTGCCAACGAGGAACAGGCGCGACGCAATTTGCTCGCCGAGCTGTCCGACTTGCGCGGGCAACGCATCGCAGCTCTGCAAACCGCGGCGAAGCGGCTAAACAGGCGTCTTGAGGGCAAGCTGAAGGTCGACATTGTGGCCGAAGCGGATCGGACGCCGCTGAAGCGCTTCCTGCTGGGCTGCAATCTGGAGGGGGTCGGGGAACGACGCCTGGCGTGGATCGATGAACTCGATGGTGTGAGTTCGTTGACGTTGGCCCAGTCGATTCGCCAGGGGGCGGAATTCATACAGGCTTCGTTTGAATTAACCCCTCTTGTCGCGGAGGCCCTTGCCCGGTTACAGCCTTCGCAGCTGATGGAGTTGGAGGCGCTGGAACTGGATCACCGGGTCGACATCTCCCTGAACGTTGCCCATCAAGGCGCTGCACCAGTATTCAGAGCTTTGGACAAGTTGTCCACAGGGCAACAGTGCACGGCGATTCTCCACATGTTGCTGCTGGAAAACGTTGATCCGCTCATCATGGATCAGCCAGAGGACAATCTCGATAACGCGTTCATTGCCGAGCGGATCGTGAGTGAGTTGCGGGAAGCCAAGACCAGCCGGCAGTTCCTCTTCGCAACCCACAACGCGAATATCCCGGTGTTTGGTGATGCGGAATGGATCGGCGTGTTCACGGCGTCCGAGAACCATGGGTCGCTCGGGGTAGAGGCTCAGGGGTCGATCGACGTTCCTGCTATTCGGGACCAGGTCGCCAGTATCTTGGAGGGGGGGCGCGACGCGTTCATCCAGCGCAAGGAAAAGTATGAATTTTAGGATGGCTGGCCATGCTGAAATCTGAACTGCTCGAGGTCATCGCCAACGGGGAAAACTCCGGGGTCGAGTTCAAACGCGACGACGTGAGACCGGAGCAACTCGCTAAGGAAATTGTGGCGCTCGCAAACTTCCAGGGTGGCAAGGTGCTGCTGGGCGTGGAGGACGACGGCAGCATCAGCGGCGTTCAGCGGCCGGACCTGGAAGCCTGGGTGATGGACGTCGTCTTCGGACGTTACATCCACCCCTTGATCCTGCCGTTCTACGAGGAGTTGGTGCTCGACGACGACAAACGCGTGGCAGTCGTTTCCGTCACCCAGGGTAGCGCCAAGCCATATGTTGTGCGTAACAACAATCGCGAGGAAATCTACATTCGGGTCGGGAGTACCTCTCGCTTGGCAACGCGCGAGCAGCAAGCTCGCTTGTTCGAGAGCGGAGGCATGTTGCACGCCGAGATGTTGCCAGTTTCGGGTACCAGCTTCGAGAGCCTCGACTCGGCGCGGCTTGAAGACTACCTGGTGAATATCGCAGGGGACCCCGAGGCGCCCTCCACGATCGACGACTGGGAGCAGCGCTTGCAGGGATTGGGCTTCCTCGTTGCCCGTGACGATGGAAGACCGGTCTGCACTATTGCAGGCCTTGTCTTGTTCGGTCGAAGCCCCCGCCGCAGTCTGCGCCAGGCCGGTGTGAGGTGGATGTCCTTCGCGGGCGATGCGAAAGACTATCAGGCACAGGACGATACCCAGCTTGATGCGCCCATGGTGGCACTTTGGGAGGGACGTGTGGGAGGCGCGCGGCAACTGGTCGAGCCAGGACTGATAGATCTCTTGGCGGATAGAATGCGCCCTTTCATCTCCGATGAGGGCGAGGCCAGCACGGAGTCGTTACGTCGGGACAGGACATATCGCTATCCGCTGGACGCCGTGCGCGAATGCATCCTGAACGCGCTCGTGCATCGGGATTGGACACGATCAATGGAAGTGGAGGTCGCGAACTACGCAGACAGACTGGAAGTTATTAGTCCGGGAACGCTGCAGAACTCCATGACAGTTGAGAAGATGCTCGCAGGTCAACGCTCGCCCCGGAATCCCATCATCGTTGAAATCATGCGTGATTACGGTTACGTCGATATGCGAGGCATGGGCGTACGCCGCAAGATCGTGCCGCTGACGCGCGACTACACGGGGAAGGACGCGGAATTCGACTTGACCGATGACTTTCTGCGTGTGGTCATTCCTGCTCGCCCGCGAGAACTCCCGTGAACCGTCGGTCACGGACTCAAGATGCATGCGGCCACAAGGTAAAGGAATGACGGAATGCCGTTGCTGAAAGACCTCATCACCATCCCTGAGCGCGTGCATCAGGGTGACTTCGTACTGAAGCTCTCCGAGGGGGTGAGCCATGCCGAGCAGACACTGCGCGACTATGTGGTGACGCCGCAGCTTGCCGAAGCGTTCAACAATGCGCTCGGCTTCATCGAACAGGCGGTGCTGTCGGGCACCAGCAAGGCTGCCTACCTGCACGGTAGTTTCGGTTCGGGTAAGAGCCATTTCATGGCGGTGCTGAACCTGCTGCTGGCCGGCAATATGCAGGCGCGGGCGATACCCGAACTGGCCCCAGCCGTCGCGAGGCACACCTGGACACAGGGCCGCAAGTTCCTTCTCGTGCCGTACCACATGATCGGCGCGCGGGACATGGAGAGCGCGATCCTCGGGCAGTACGCAGACTTCGTGCGCAAGCAGCATCCCGATGCACCGGTCCCGGGTTTCTATCTGGCCGAGGGGCTGTTCAGTGATGCGTGCCGGATGCGAGAGACAATGGGCGACGCCGAGTTCTTCGCCAAGCTCAATGCCGGGGCGCAGGGGGGAGGCTGGGGCGCACTCGACACTGGTGGCTGGGATGGGGTGACCTTCGAGGCCGCGATGCTGGAACCGCCTTATGGCGAGGAGCGGGCGCGGTTGGTGGGCGACCTGATCAGCCAGTTCTTCTCGGCGTATCGGTCGCTGGCGTCCGGTGGCGAGTCCTTCGTTCCGCTGGATGACGGCTTGGCCATCATGAGCCGCCACGCTCGGGACCTCGGTTACGACGCGGTGATCCTCTTCCTCGACGAACTGGTGCTCTGGCTCGCGAGCCATGCGGCCGACGTCAATTTCGTGAGTCGCGAGGGCACCAAACTCGTGAAGCTGGTGGAGGCGACCAACGCGGACCGGCCGATTCCGCTGGTGAGCTTCGTCGCCCGGCAGCGCGACCTGCGCGATCTGGTCGGCGAGAACCTGGCCGGCTCGGTGCAACTGCAATTCAGCGACGTGCTCAAGCACTGGGAGGCACGCTTCCACCGGGTAACGCTGGAGGACCGCAACCTGCCGGCCATCGCGGAGAAGCGGGTGCTGCGCCCGCGCGATGAAGCGGCCCGCCAGACGCTGCAGGCGGCCTTCGAGGAAGTGCTGAGGCTTCGCCGCGACGTGCTGGACACCTTGCTGACGACCGAGGCCGACCGCGATCTGTTCCGCAAGGTCTATCCCTTCAGTCCTGCATTGGTACAGACCCTGATTGCCGTGTCGGCAGCGTTGCAGCGCGAGCGCACAGCACTGAAGCTGATGCTGCAATTGCTGGTGGATCGGAGGGAAGACCTCGAGTTGGGTCAGCTCATCCCCGTCGGCGACTTGTGGGATGCGATCGCCGAGGGGGATGAGCCCTTCTCGGAAGGCATGCGTCTGCATTTCGAGAATGCGAAACGGCTCTACACCCAGCGTCTGCTGCCGATGCTGGAGACTCGTCACGGCGTGACCTGGGAAGCGATTAAGCTCGGCCAGGCGGAGGCGGGTGCGGCTCGCAATCTGAAGAATGATGGCCGTCTGCTCAAGACCTTGCTGCTTGCTGCGCTGGTGCCCGAGGTCGAGTCGCTGAAGGGGCTGACGGCGAGCCGTCTGGTAGCCCTGAACCATGGGACTTTCCGCTCGCCCATTCCAGGGCGCGAGGTGCAGGACGTCGTCCGCCGCCTGCGTGACTGGGCCGGCGAAATCGGTGAGATCAAGGTTTCCGATGACAACAACCCGACTGTCGCCATCCAGGTGACCGGGGTCGACATCGAACCCATCCTGCGTGCTGCTGAGGTCAATGACAACGACGGCAACCGCCGCCGCAAGATCCGCGACATGCTGTTCGAGCAGCTCGGCATCGAGGACGACGGTAGCCTGTTCATCCGTTATCAATTCCACTGGCGCGGCACGCCTCGTGAGGTGGAGCTGCTGTACGAGAACGTGCGCCAGATGGCGGACGAGCGTTTGCGCGGGCGCTCGGGCGCGTGGACGGTGGTGCTGGATTTCCCCTTCGACGAGCCCAACCGTACCCCGAACGACGACATCGCCCGCCTCAACGATTACGCAGGGGGCAGTACGCGCACTGTCGTGTGGTTGCCCGGCTTCCTGAGCAACAAGGCGATGAACGATCTGGGGCGCCTCGTCATCCTCGACCACATCCTGCAGGGGGAGCGGTTCGAGCAGTATGCGGGACACCTGTCGTTCGTCGAGCGGACACAGGCGAGGGCGCTGGCGCGCAACCAGCTCGACTCACTCCGCATCAAGCTGCGCTCTCATCTCGACGTAGCCTATGGGGTGAGTGTCGAGCCGCGCGATGCGGTGATGTTTGCGTTGTCGCCGGAACAGCAGTTCCGTTCGCTCGATCCGACTTTCGCGCCGCGCCCTCCGGTGGGTGCCGATTTTCATGCCGCCTTCGAGGATCTGTTGGGACAGTTGTTCGCCCACCAGTACCCCGCACACCCGGAGTTCGATACCGAAATCAAGGCGAGCGTGGTCAAGAAGGTCTGGGCGGAGGTGCAGAAAGCAATCGAGGCGTCTGGGCACCGCGGGTTGGTGACCGACAATGCCACGCGGCGCTTGGTGCGTTCGGTCGTCAATCCGTGCCGGCTGGGTGTGATGGGCGAGACGCACCTGCTGATTGAACCCCATTGGCAGACGCACTTTGCGCAGTGCCATGCGCGCGATGGTGGGGGCCCGATTACCGTCGCGAAACTTCGGCAGTGGATCGACGTGCCACAGCCGATGGGACTGCCCGTGGAACTGCAGAACCTCATCATCCTGAGCTACGCACAGCTCACCAATCGCAGCTTCTTGCTCAATGGTCAGCCTCAGGAACCGAGTGTCGAGTCCGTTTCGGACGAACTCGAGTTGCGAGAGCAGTCTCTGCCCGACTCGACCGAGTGGCAAAGGGCGGTGGGGCGTGCGGGGCTGGTTTTCGGCCTGACCCTACCGCAGACGCTCAATGCATCCAGTGTTGCGCGCTTGGTGAGCGAGGTCCGCGAAGCTGCCCGGGGCAAGCGTTTGAGGGCAGGGGAGCTGGTGTCAGCTGTGCGCGATCGGGCCGCCCGATATGCGCCTGGCCCTTCGGGTGCTCGTCAACGGACGGCCGAATCGGCGCAGGCCTTGGTCGAAGCCCTTTGTCAGGCGGATGATCGTCGCCTTGTCGAGGTGTTGGCAGGGACGACACTGGATACCTCGGAAACGGCAGTTGGCCGTTCGCTGGGGCAGGTCGACGCGACGGTTGCCGCCTTGGCCAATGCCAAGTGGCAGTTGTTCGATGCGATGCAGGATCTGGTCGACCATCGCCATAGCGCAGCACAGGTAATCCTGACCCGATTGCAGGAGGTGCTGACGGCGGATGAGCATGTCGTCCCGCTGAAGTCCCGCTTTGACGAGATGGAGCGAGATGCAGTCCGCCTGTTGGCGTCGGTCGTTGCGCCTCAGCCAGGTGGAGATACAGGGGCAGGGGGCAGTTCCAATCCAACACCATACGGTACCGTGGCGCCCGCTCCCGCTCCGGTCCCTCCGGTGGTTCCACCGCCGGGGCTACACACTATCGTTGTCCAGGAGGACCAGCGGGCCGATCTGTCGGGCGAAGAGGCGACGCGGCTGTTGGATGAGCTCAAGGCAAGGCTCACCAGCGATCGGGAGCTGGAGCTCACGGTCACTTGGCGCCTCCAGCGTCGGAGCGAATGACGATGGCGCCTGTTTCCGGGGTGTCGGCCGGGCAGGTGTCGGCGCAACTCGACACCATTCTGGCGAAGGATGCAGCCGTACGAGCCGTGGCCATTCGCTCGGCCCTGCGCCAGAACTGGCCAGAGCGCATCCAGTCACGTGGCAGGGTATTCGATCTGCGCTGGTGCGACTCGGTGCTTGGCTTGCGTGAGGCGCTGGTAGAACTCGAATCGTCGCAAGCTGCGGTGGATCCAGGGCTTGTGTTGCTGACGCCGTTTGCGACCCATGAGCTCCCCGACGACATTGCGGCCCGGATCTACAAGGCGCGGATCTGGCAGCCCGAAGGGTGGGAAATCGTGCGCGAGATGTTCGAGGCACGCGAGGTCGACGCCCGCCTTGGACGCTTTGGCTGGATGCCCCAGTTGTTGATCGACGCAGCGACCGATGGGGGCTACGACCCGGTAGCGACCGGATTTCTGGCCCTGGAGACTGTATGGGGAGCAGTTCTTCAACGTTACCTGAAACTTGAAACTGCGCGCCCGGATGCGCAGACCCTGCTGGCCTGGAGCCAGCAGCCGGATGCCCAAGCCAGGTTGGAGGGGCTCCCGGCATCCGCCCAGTCTGACGTTTGTGCCTGGTTGGAGGAATCGGCAGGCCTGGTCGGCCAACTGATATTGGCGACCTTCAAGACCCAACGCCTTGCTGATGCACTGCCCTTGGGGTTGGTATGCACGGTGGTGTTCTCCCCCGAAGGGGAGCGACAGCCTGCGTTGGGCCAGGCTGCTGTTCGGCTTGAGCGTTATGTCGCGGATCGCCATATCGGCGTCGTCGAGGGGCGGGCTTGGGCGAGGGCAGCGACCGACTTGGTCGGGAGTTCCGGACACGAGAGATGGCAGGGGGCACTTGATCGTGCAGACAGGCTGCTCGAGGAACTTCGTGCTGGGGAACTGGCTTGGCTGAGTGACATCGTGTCCGTCGGCTTCGATCAGCGCATGCTGCGTTTCGCCGAGGCAGTGCAGGCGGTCACTGGTGCCTGCTCGTCGGGGGGCGCCGACCGGCGCTTGATGGATGCCGCGCGATCGGTCGCAGACCGTGCGGCCAACGTGCGACGGCATGCACTTGCAGTCCGCTTCGCCCGTCGCCTCGAGCAGGTCGACATGGCGTCCCGGCTGGTGAAGTGGCTCGTAGAGCCCGTTCCTGCCTTCGATTCGACTGCCGCGGCACTGCTTTGGCAGGCTGACGAAGGAGCTTTCGTCGATTGGGGCCGTTTCCGGCTGCTCGGGGGTGACGACCTGGCACCGGTGTCTGCTGCGTATGGAGCGCTTCGGTCCGCGGTGAGTGCTCGTCGCGAGATCTTGACGAAAAGATTTGCTGCGCTGCTGGTCGGCGGAGGCGGGGACGAGCTGGGCGTTTCGCCACGGCTGGTTCCCGTCGAGTCCGCCCTAAAGGGCGTTGTTGCTCCTGTCGTGCAATCGCACTCCGTCCTCTTGCTCGTGATGGATGGGTTGAGCCTCAGCATCTTCCGCGAGCTCTTTGCCGATGTCTCTCAGTTGGGTTGGGCAGAATGGGTACGGGCCGACCTGGGCCGATCCTTGGCCGGTGTTGCTGCATTCCCGACAGTGACCGAAGTGAGCCGGGCCAGCCTGCTGTCAGGTGGGCTGACGACAGGGGGGAGCAGCCAGGAAAAGGCTGCCTTCGCCGCACAGATGGACTTGCAGGCGCAGAGCAATGCCTCGGCGCCTCCAAAGCTCTTCCACAAGGGAGAACTGGCCGAGGACGGCAACTTGTCCGCAGAGGTGCGCCGCGCGATCGCCGACAGTCGGCAAAAGGTCGTTGGTGTCGTGTACAACGCTGTCGATGACCATCTCAGTGGGCCGGAGCAGCTCCATCAATCCTGGAGGCTGGAGGGGCTGCGCCTGTTACTGCCCTTGTTGCGCGAGGCGCGTGACGCGAGGCGCGTGCTCATCGTTACGGCCGACCATGGACACGTGCTGGAGGACGGTACGCGGCAGTGCGCCGGCGGTGAACGTGACCGTTGGCGCAGTGGTAGTCAGGCCGCGAACGACGATGAGATCGTGCTGCGCGGTCGTCGAGTCCTGACCTCTGAGGGCCAGAAGACCGCTGTATGTCTTTGGAGTGAGGGAACGCGGTACACGGGCCGAAAGAACGGATATCACGGGGGAGCTTCGCTGCCCGAGGTGGTCGTGCCGATGAGCGTGTTGCTGCCGCTCGGAATGAATCTGGCTGGTTGGCAACCTGCCGTCCCGGCGCAGCCGGAATGGTGGGATCTAAATGCCTCGTCGGAAACAGTCGCAGTGACTGTTTCTGCAACGGCGCCCGCGGAGGCGAAAGCTGCCCGAAGCGTAGGGCGGAAGACCACCGTTCCGCAGGGGCAGGGGGCATTGTTCGAGCTGGAAGCTCCGACACAGCCAGTGGCTCAGCCAAACGGACATTGGGTCGATGCCCTGCTAGCGAGTGAAGTCTACGGGGCGCAGAGGCGACTTGCCGCACGTGTGGCTGTGCCAGACGAGCAGATGCGGCAACTGCTGCTGGCCTTGGAGCAGCGCGGTGGCAAATTGTCGCGCACGGCCGTGGCCCAACGGCTTGGCGTCCCCGAAATGCGCTTGGCGGGCATGCTGGCGGCCGTAAGAAGGGTGCTGAATGTGGATCAGGCACCAGTCATTGAACTTGACGAGACGGTCGGGATGATTGAACTGAACCAGACACTGCTGCTAAAGCAGTTCAGGCTCGGAGCCTAGGAGAGGTGAGGGGACGCGGATGATCAGCGCAGCCAAGCGTGAAGACATCATCGGTGCCTTGCGGCGTGGCACTGTGCCCGGGAGTGGTCTCGACGCATTTGCGGTCGGGGTCGATGCGTTTGGGCCTGTGCTGGACGAGGAGCTCGAGCGTGTTGCCGCCGGCCGCAGCGCATTCAAGGCGGTGCGCGGCGAATACGGGAGCGGCAAGACCTTCTTTGGGCGCTGGTTTCAGGAGCGTGCCCGCAGCAGGGGATTTGCCGCGAGCGAGGTGCAGATCAACGAGACCGAAACGCCGCTGCATCGGCTCGAGACCGTTTATCGCCGGCTGGTGGAGCGGTTCGGGACTGCGGACACTGCGTCGGGCGCGTTCCGCCATGTCATCGATGGCTGGTTCTTTGCCCTCGAGCAGGACGTGCTCGCCGAGGGCAGCGTGGACGCGAACGACGAGGCGGGCCTGTTGGCGCGCACCGACGCCCTGATGGAGGCAAGGCTGGCCACTATCAGCAAGGCGGCGCCGGCGTTTTCGGCGGTGCTGCGCACGTATCGACAGGCGGTCGCCCGTGGTGATGCCAGTCTGGCCGATGGGCTCATCAGCTGGTTGGCCGGACAGCCGAACGTCGCAGCCAGCATCAAGCGTGCGGCGGGCATCAAAGGGGATCTCGACCATTTCGGAGCGGCGAATTTCCTGGCCGGGCTGCTGGTGATCCTTCGCGACAGCGGTTACGCAGGGTTGGTGCTCGTTCTTGATGAGGTCGAGACTCTGCAGCGCATGCGTGCCGATACGCGGGAGCGCGGGCTTAACGCCTTGCGCCAGTGGATCGACGATATCGATGCCGGACGTTATCCCGGGCTCTACCTGCTGATTACCGGTACGCCGGCGTTCTATGATGGTCCGCAAGGCATCCAGCGCCTTGTCCCCTTGGCCCAGCGCCTGCATGTCGACTTCGCCACGGAGGCTCGCTTCGACAATCCGCGCGCTGCGCAGATTCGGCTGTCGCCCTTCAACCACGAGGCACTGGTGGAAGTGGGCTGCCGGGTGCGCGACATCTATGCATCCGGAGCGGGTGATGTGCGCCGAATTGCTGATGTCGTTGACGACGGCTATGTCGAGAGCCTTGCGCGAGCGGTTGCCGGTGGATTGGGAGGCAAGGTAGGCGTCGCGCCCCGGCTGTTTCTGAAGAAGCTGGTGGCCGACGTGCTTGATCGGGTGGACCTGCACGCAGAGTTCGATCCGCGCCGCCACTATCAACTGACCCTGACGGAGACCGAAATGTCCGCCAACGAGCGTGCGGCAGCGAACGCCAATTCGGTGGACGACGTCGAGTTGTGAGTCGCGCGTCTGAACCGGTCGGGGATCCGTTCGATACGCTTCATCCAGCGTTGCAGTATCACGTCGTCAATTCACTGGGCTGGTCTTCGCTAAGGCCGACGCAGCGCGATGCGATTCTGCCCATCCGGGACGGACGCCACTGCCTCCTGTTGGCACCCACTGCGGGTGGCAAGACTGAAGCGGCCATCATTCCGGTGCTGTCCCGCATGCTTACCGAGAACTGGATCGGGGTGAGCGTGCTGTACGTATGTCCCATCAAGGCGCTGCTCAATAACCTCGCTCAGCGCCTGGAGCACTACGCCGGTCTGGTTGGGCGTCGAGTGGAACTGTGGCATGGCGACGTCTCGCAGTCGCGCAAGCAGCGGGCGCTGAAGGATCCGCCAGACATCATCCTGACCACGCCCGAGTCCGTCGAAGGCATGCTGATTTCGACGCGTGTGGAACGGCAGGCGTGGTTCGGGAGCGTGCGGGCGGTGGTCGTCGACGAGTTGCACGCATTTGCGGGCGATGACCGGGGATGGCATCTGCGTTCGATACTGGCCCGCCTGGAGGGCTACGTTTGCGAGCCCCCGCAACGGATCGGCCTGTCGGCAACGGTGCGCAATCCGGAACAGCTCCTCGCATGGTTCGCCCCCTTCGGTGAGCGGGAAGTCGTAGGTAGTGCCAGCGTAAGTACGGACGCCGATGTCACCGTCGACTTCGTGGGTTCGATCGAGAATGCCGCGACGGTAATCTCCCGGCTGCATCGGGGCAAGAAGCGCTTGGTATTTTGCGATTCCCGAAGCCAAACCGAGCAGATCGGAAACCTGTTGCGCCAACATGGGCTACGGACCTTTGTCAGCCATGCGTCGCTGAGTGCTTCCGAGCGCAAGCAGGCTGAATCCGCATTCGCGGAGGAAAAGGACTGCGTGATTGTAGCGACATCCACCCTTGAGCTCGGTATCGATGTCGGGGATCTCGACTACGTCATACAGATCGATGCGCCGTCCACGGTGTCGTCGTTCCTGCAGCGCATGGGACGTACCGGGCGCCGCCAAGGGGCTCGTAGGAACTGTCTCTTCCTCGCGACCACCGACCAAGCATTCTTGCTGACCCTTGGGTTGGCAGAGCAATGGACGCAGGGGTGGGTCGAGGCGGCCATCGCGCCTCCGGAGTCCTGGGGGGTGGTTGCGCAGCAGACGCTGACGGTGGTCCTGGAGCACGGGGCCTTGGCGCGAACCGAGCTTCTGTCCAAAATTGCCACGTGTTTCCCGGAGTGTGGCGCTGCCGACCTGGAGGTATTGGTTGATGGTCTGGTGGAGTTGGGATACCTGCATGAGGCTGGCGAGAACGTCCTGCAGGTGGGGCCCGAGACTGAGCGAGAGTATGGCCGTGCTCACTATCGCGGATTGCTTGCCACGTTCGAAGGCTCGTCTTTGCTGACCGCCAGGCATGCTGGCTCGGACATCGGTTTTGTGGATCCGTCCGCTTTGAGCGGACACGAGGAACGAAGGAACATCCTTCTGGCAGGACGGACCTGGAGAATTGTCGACGTCGACTGGGGCAGACGCATCGTGACGCTGGAACCAGCAAGCGGTGGCGGTACGGCGCGATGGACAGGGGTGGGTCGTGTGTTGGGCGCCGAGGTGTGTGGGGCGATTCGCACTGCGCTTAGCAAGGAGACGCTCGGCGGCGTGACCCTTTCAAAGCGAGCCGCCTTGCGCCTGGAGGAGTTGCAGGGCGCGATGCCTACGGGAGACGGGCAGGTCATAACTCGTGACGAGCGAGGGCGCTACCGGGTCTGGACCTACGCGGGAACGATTTCCAACCGACTGCTCTATCACCGAATTCGGGAGCAGGCAGGCGGAAGCGGGTACGACGAGCTGGGCGTCGATACGCGCCGAGATCCGACGGACGCGCTCAGAGCAGCGCCTGAACTGCCCCTTCAATTGCGTGAATCAGAAATACAGGATGCCAAGCGGTCGATGAAGTTCGCGCAATGCGTGCCCGAACGGTTGTTCGCGCGGACGCTGGAGGCGAGGTTGTTCGGGTGGGGTGGGGCGCTGGGATCACAGTAGAGCGAGTCTCACTGACATTCTGGGCAGACCTGCACGGCATGTCATTCTCACCCCGTCGATAGTGACTCGGGGCACCGGGCAGACGGATTTTCCTTGCCATCGGGCTACCTGTTCTCCAGGTGATTAACTGTGGCGCTTGCGTGTTTGCTTGACAAAAGTGGTATTTAAAACAATATGTTAAGAATATTGTTGCACTTCCGTTTTTGCGGCCCGCTGGGCATAATCCCACCGAAGGGTTCAGGAGACGGGGGCGATGGAGTTGGCAGCCAAGGCGAGCAGTCCGAAGAGGCGGAGACGAGATCCTCGACTTCCGGTCCTCTATCTAGATTACGACGGCGTTCTGCACCCTGACGAAGTCTATCGGGTGGGCAATCAGGTCGTTCTTCGTATGGACGGTTTCGCATTGTTCGAGTGGTCTTCGATCATTGAGTCGCTCATCGCGCCGTACCCGGAACTCCAGATCGTCCTCTCAACATCGTGGGTCCCCGTATTCGGGTTCGACAATGCGTTGGTTCGCCTGCCCGACGCGTTACAGCGACGCGTTGTCGGTGCCACCTGGCATCTGCATGATCCTGGACGCTGGCGGTATTTGACGCGGTTCGAACAGATCCTCGGAGATGTTCAGCAACATCGTCATCATCGATGGCTCGCCGTCGATGATGACGGAATCGGCTGGCCTGATGAGGCCCGTGCGAATCTTGTGCTGACTGATTCGTTGCTGGGCTTGGGCGTGGTATCAGCCCAACAGGAGTTGGCCGAAAAGCTCGAGGCGTTGCATCGATAGCCACCCTGTACCTTAGCGGTGCCGCGATTTTTTTGTGGGGTGACCATGAGGACGATTTCGTATCGCGTGACCACGCGGATCGAGTGCGATCCGACGGGGAATTCTCGCTCCGTTGTAGCGATTCCCCCTGAGATCCTCCGGACACTGGGACTCAGGGACGGTTCCATGGTTGAGCTCCAAGTCCGCCCTGAAGACGGCGGGCTACGGTTGGTGCTTGAACCCATTTACTGTCAGGGAACGTGTACGGTGGTTGCGGACCGGTACGGCGGTGGCTATTCCGGAGGACAATACGTCGCCTGGCCGCTTCCCGAGGCCGCCATCCCGCCCGATTCGCAGGGAGGTGATATCGAGGCAGGGGTTTTCTGGTCCGAGCCCCATCTGTGCGGCCTTGGTGCGACCCCGGAGGAAGCCTCGGCCGATCTTGAGCGACGGCTGTCAAGCACGGAGAGCGGCCCGTCCGTGCTCACGGACAGTTGCGAATAGCTACGCTAACCGTTGCTTTTCGCGATCGCACAGTAGCGCAGGTACTGCGACGAGAATCCCCCCTTGTGCTGGGGGCGGTAACACAACCTGTGACTGCACGGCACTAGTGCATCTGTCGGCGGCACTTGGGGGCAGAACGCGGTCGCCCGCGAGGTTTGGTGGTGGTTCGTTGTGGGTCTTCGTTTTCCGCCGGGCCCGATGGCAACTGGACGCCCAGTCGTTCGTTCAGCCAGGCGTAGAAGATGTCGGGGTGCCAGTAGACGCGCCGGCCGATATTTGAGGGTTCGACGATGGTGCCATCCGCGAGCCAGTTATCGATGGTCCGCTTCGAAACTGAAAGGATGTGAGCCGCTGCTTCCTTGGTGATGGGCTGATAGGGTTCGGTCATGACCGGAATCAGGTGGTTCAAAATCGAGTATAGGTCGACCGACCCTGGATGCTGAGATCACTTCGCGGTTGCGGACGCTGCCGGACACTTGGTGCTACCGCTCGGTATTGCAGGGCACGGTTCGAGCTGACGACGAGGCGTCGGAATGGCTCGACGGAAACGGTTCCAGTCGGACGGCCAGGAAGCCGAGGGCTCAGGTTCTGGATACACAGGCATAGGAGGAGTCCGTGAATCCGGTGCTTTTCGTCGACTACGACGGCGTACTTCACAAGTTCGGCGAGCAGGCGCTCGACGAAGGGTTCAATCTCATTGCCAACTCGGCCTTGTTTTGCTGGGTACCGCACCTCGAGCGGCTACTGACGCCTTACCCTGAAATCCGGATCGTCGTGTCTTCGGACTGGCGTCGTCTTTTCCCGGACGAGACCCTCGCAGACCTGCTCGGGGCCTTGAAGCCGCGTGTCATCGGAGCGGTCGAAATCTCGTGCTCTCCCCGGTCAGAGGAAATCCGCAGAGAGGCCGCTCGCAGGGGCCTCGTGCACTGGCTTGCTCTCGATGACCATTTCAGCGTGCTTGATGCGGAGCGGGTTGGGGATGAGCGCTACGTGGGGTGTGCGCCGGAGACCGGCCTCAGCGATCCGTTGGTGCAGGCGAAGCTGGCGCGGCGGCTTGCTGACCTGATGGCACGTTATCGGGCGCCGTAGCCTCAGAGACGAAGGGAAACCCGCCCTCGCGATCGTTAGGGTAGGGGGGCTAAGGGAATGGGCTTCGCGGGTGTCGACCGGGGCCTTCTGGAGTGCCTGCTCAGTCAATGACAAAGGCATCGATTTTGCTCCAATCTTGCTCCATTGCTCCAAGAAAGTGCTGCACGCAGTTGCATGCTCCTGCACGTTGTTGCACAATGAACCCAGGTTTTTCAATGACTTAACCACCGAGTGCCGGTAGGCAAAAGGCGCAGGAACGGGTTCGGGACGCAGGGGCCGGAGGTTCGAATCCTCTTTCCCCGACCACTTATTCCCGCAAAAAGCCACTCGAAAGAGTGGCTTTTTGTTTTCTGCGTTAAGGCTTGCCGCGTAAGGGCTGCCGGGCTGGGCTGTCGTCCGGCTTCTCCAAGACGTCGTCGGTGGTCGGACGTGGGAGCAGGGTGTCGATGGAGATGACATTGCCGGTGCCTGGCGCCCAAGGTAACGAAGGCATGCTGACGCGCATGGACAGTCGTGCCGCTTCGCTTCCCGGTGTATCCGTGCTGCGGCGCATGGGAATCACGGTCGCTTCGAACTGAGGCATCCATGGGACGGCGTCATGGCGTCGGTCGTCGTTCATTTCACGGTCGCGGTGGGCGGTTCCTGAGCCCCGGTTCAATTGCTCAATCCAGCGATTCCAGAACCTGAAGTAGAAGTTCATCCATGGCACGCCAAACCATATCGCGGTCAACTCGCGCGGCGGCCAGCCGAGCAAGCCCGTGGTCTCTGCGCGCGTTCCTGCCGCGCGGCGTCGGTACTTGTGCGAATAGGTCTTTTCAGCCATGAGCTACTCCTCCGTTTTCCGGCTCCGGTTTTCTGTATAGCACCGACAGGCGGCCGTGCAAACGGGGAAGTGCAAGTCGTGCCGAGTTCGCAGTGAGGCAGAAGCCGCACTCAGGCGGCGCGCAAGGGACTACACTGCTAGTGAAAGAAAGTGTGCGCCGGGCGAGCCACACGATGGTGAGGCCGGCAGACCGGAGCGGAGGCCGAGATGAGCCACAAACACATCAACCTACTGCGTACGATTTTCCAGGATCCGCCCAGCGCCAACATACATTGGCGAGAGGTCGAATCGCTGCTCACGCACCTCGGCGCGACGATCGAGCCGGCCCATGGGGCGCGGTTCCGTGTCGTGCTCAACCGGATGGAAGGTTTCCTCCACCATCCGCATCATGGCAGCGAATGCGGCCGGCAGGATATCAAGCAACTGCGCGAATTCTTGGCGCATGCCGGCGTGACGCCATCGACCTACGAGGCGCATGGCGCGGAGCACGGCACCTCGTGAGGCTGCCAGGCGCTGAGGGACGGCCGGCGCGCCGGGGTTAAGAACGTCCACGTTTCCGTAACCCATTTGCGCTATGCTTCGTCTGTTGCTCTGCAACATGCAGGGCGAATCTATTTGTTGTCGATTTTCCCCTTTCGGATTGTGAATGAGATGAGCGAACAGACGCGCGATTTTTCGGAATTCTATGGTTATCGTTTCGAGGACCTGAGCGTGGGCATGAGTGCCGCGGTGGGCCGCACCGTGACCGATGCCGACATCCTGATGTTTGCTGGCGTTTCCGGCGACACCAACCCGGTCCATCTGGACGGCGAGCTCGCCGGGGCGTCGATGTTCGGCGGCCGTATCGCGCATGGCATGCTGTCGGCAAGCTACATTTCGACCGTTTTCGGTACGAAACTGCCCGGACCTGGCTGCATCTACCTGGCGCAGACGCTGAAGTTCAAGGCCCCGGTCAAGGCCGGCGATACGGTTGTCGCGCGCGTGACGGTCGTGGAACTCATCCCGGAAAAACGGCGCGCGCTGTTCAATACCGTGTGCACAGTCGGCAGCAAGGTGGTGCTCGAAGGCCAAGCCGAAATTCTGGTGCCGGCACGCGACTGATGTCGTCGGAGAGGGCTGCGCGCGAGCCCTTTCCTCCAAATGCAAAACGGGAGCTGTTGCTATGTGGAGTAAAACCAATCATATCAGCGCGTGAGTGAGTGGCCGCAAGGGTTCCGTTTTTGTTAACTGTAATACTTCGCCCAGCTTCGGCTGGGCGATTTAATTTGGGCATACCGATCTGGTGTGAAAAGGCTCAGCCGGACAGTGCCGGCTCGATCGTTGAAATGGCCCATGTTGCAGACCACACCGAAGACAGCAATCGATCCAATCCTGCCGGTCACCCGCTTGGTCAAGCGACGTTCAACGCGACGGACATTTCTTGCAGCGCTCGCCTTGACATCCCTCACTTGCACCGGTGCAAGCGCCCATGATTTCGCGGTCGAGCACGGCATACGGTTGATTCCTCCCGACACCGAAATCCCTTGGGAAGTGGCAACGGTACGCATCGACGTCGCCAGGGCGGATGTCGGCCAGCCGGGAGCGGTCTTTGTGGCCGCAGCCGCCATCGACTGGACGAATAATGCAACTTACTCCGACAGGATGGGACAAGTTCGAGGGCGGCCTTACCGAACCAATCGCCGTGTTCGACCGCCTCCTCTCGCGCCACCAGGTCATCTCCTTCAATTCGCGCGACTTTGATCGCAAAGGCCACCTCGCTTACGACCTGGGCCTGACCGGCAACACCTTGTGCGAAGCTGCCGCCGCTCTTGGCGCAACGGATTTTGCCATCGCCGCACGAGACGCTGCGCGGCAAGCGAGGCGGCGCAGACACAGACGGCAAGGTGGTAGAAGAGTGCAGCCGTTAGGCTCAGTGTATGCAGCTGACTTATACTGCCCAAGCTATTCTGTCTTGGTTCCTCGGATGAAAATGAAGAACGTCGCAGTTGCTGTGATCAGCATCGCCGGGTTGGTATGCCTTACATTGCTTGTTTCCGGGACGCGTGTATTGGTTTGGGAAACCAAAGTCAATCCTGGAGAGGTCTACGTCGTCGAGGAACACGGTGACCTTGGGGGGTCCAAGCAAGCCACACTTGTTTGCCGCTACTTCACGGGCCGGAGCATTCGTACATCGGTGCTGTGGTACTCGTCGAACAACATCATGGGCAAGGATCAGTGCCCCTTCACAGCGCAGGAGCCATGAACTATGGCTACGAATCGGCTTCCTTTCTATCTGCTGTCGATCTCCGCGTTTGCTCTTTCAGCCTGCAATGGTACTGGTGCGACAGATACGGAAACTTTCGTCCTCTATCGCAACAGCGTCACCAACCAAAACATGCGAATTCACGTCGCCACCTTCGATGCAGCAGATGGCGAGGCATACAACAAAGAGAACTGCGACCAAGCTCAGGAACTATTCCAAGCGCAACCGGGCGTCGCAACGAAATTTTGGTGCGAGAAGGGAACGTTTCGGAGGTAACGCCGGAACCTAACCTACAAAGGACGTTTAGATCGCATGGAATACACCGTATCAAAGATCGAGGCGGCTGTTGACCAACTGGACTGGTCTATTCGCTTATTTCTTGATCACCAAGCCTTCATACCTGCCATCACCCTTGCGGGTGCTGCCGAGGAGATCATCGGCCAGACTCTTGGCGATCAATCTGCTTTCGCTTTGCTCAAGAGTCGCATCACCGCGCAAACGGACCTTCCAGAAAGCAAGGTGTCTCAGTTGCATTTGAATCGCGCGAAAAACTGGGCAAAGCATTGGCTCGGTATGAAAGACGATGAGGTTATTCACTTGGAACTGGAAGCGGAGGCGATCCAGTACATCCTGCGTGCGATCTCGAACCTGATTGGTCACGACCGATCCTTGCCGAGCGAAGGCCCCAGATTCTTCAGTTGGCTCAAGGAAAATCGAAAGGACCTCTATGCGATCTAATCTCCCGGTCGAGCAGGCGGACCAAGTCCTGTTCGCGCCGTACGTCGAGCGGCTCAAGGATCTGTACGAGATTGGGTATGGGTACACAAACTAAAGCCGCTAACCACAACACCCCGCGCCTTCGCCCACATGTCGGATGCCACAGAAAGTGAAAACTGTGCCAAGTGAGCGGTGAATCTCAGCTTCCGACCCCAAGCGGCCATCTGGACTTCCCTAGAGCCGACGTTCAGGCACACCGGGCTTTCGCTAGTTTCGCAGCCACGAAGCGGCCGTTCGTGACCTCACGACTCCGGCCACAAGCGGAAGTTCGCGAACGTCTGCTTCCACAGCGCCAAATCTTCGCCGATTTCTTCGGTAGGAGTCGAACCCCCGAAAACGATGGGGTGCAACCCAATTTAGCTGCCACATGTTGAACAAAACCTGTTCGCACAGATAAAAAAAACCAGCTGGTCATCGATGTGCTGTGCATGGTTTGGTTCCGCCGGCAACTGGAGCCGGGGCAACATTTGGCTACGTCAGCTTGATCTAGCTCAAACAGACTCGGCTCATTACCCAAAAGAACGCGAGCAAAATCGATCCGTCATGGTAAAACAGAAGAAGTCGTCGGCAAGTTCAGTAGCACTTGCCGGTCAGTGCCCTTCGAAGGGAGATAGGAATGATGAGGCTCATCCAATTGGCAGTATTGCTTCTCTCAGTGGCTTGGGTACCAGCAGATGCTGCTCGGCCTGAATACGGGAAATTCGTAGGCGACGTCAAGGTCGTTTGGAATGCAGATCACCGCACGATGACACTGCTTAGTGATTTTAAATACATAGACCCGCTGAACGTGACGTGGGATGCTCCGCACGGTTCGACGATTGACGGCGCTTCCATTCCGAAATGGGCATGGTCTTTCATGGGTGGTCCTTACGAGGGGCCCTATCGAAAAGCGTCCGTGATACACGATATCGCATGCCAAAGAAAGACTCGCCCTTGGGAGAGTGTGCACCTTGCCTTCTATTATGCGATGAAGGCCGAAGGGTCTGGTGATCGTCGGGCGAAGCTGATGTATGCGGCGGTGCTGCTTGGTGGGCCCCGCTGGCCAATGACCTTGCACGCCGAGAGACGAAAAGCCGGCTTCGACTACCAAGTCGTCGCGCTCACCAACTCGGCCGAAGCCGGTTTTCGAAGTGGTAGCCGCATCTTCCTTGAGTACGTGCTTCGCGGTGACAAGAGGGCGATTTCCAGCGGTACCCCGGACGACGTCATGCGATTGACTAAGGATCCTGAAGTGGATTTTCTGCGAGCAACCATCATTCCTGAGCAGCCGCCGATCACTGAGAAGAATTGGCCAGGGCTCAAGGCATACGTGGAAAAACGTAACCCGTCCCTGGAAGAGATTAGGGCATACAAGCCGTAACAATAGATGAGTAGCTTGCGCGGCAGAGGCTGTTGGATCGAATGTCTGCTTTCTGGCTCGAAATTTGGTGGGTTGAAGGTCGCCTTCGGGTCGGGTTGCGACCGACAACTCCCCGGATTCAGCGCCGGAAAGCCGACGTTGAAGGTTCGCTTCCCGAAAGCCGCCGCTGGCTGGTGAGTCGTTTCAACCCAGAAGAGACAGTCAGGGTTTGGAAGTGCGGACATTCAAATTTGAATTCAGCGGCTGAAGAAGACAGTCGGCTGGAATGATGGGTAGGGCGTCATTGCGATAGGCTCAGGAGATGATCTTTCATGGCCTGAAGCTGGATTTGGGTAAGGCCATCAGCGGGAGGATTCAAATCCAACTGCTCGGCGTACTGTCCCAGCTTAGTCTTCAAAGCAGGCTGTTCGCGAAGCAGTAGACGCAAAACCAACATCTGGGCCTTCTGTATCCCGTCCACAAATTCCAAATGTTCGTTCAGCTCAGCGTTTGTCATGGCGTGTCCTTTGGCTTTTCCCAGCCTTGAAATTCAGCAGATGCCGAAAACAGTCTGCTGCTAAAACCTAGCGCATCAACGGCGGCTTTTTGGCGCTGAATCCGGGGAGTTGTCGGTCGCAGCCCGACCCTGAGCTGCCTAACGCAGTACGGGCAAGTGGACGCTCAACGTCCACGCTCACCGGCGCGCGGCGCGGCGGATGATGACACCGAAGTGCTCGCGTGCGCGTCCAGTGCGGCGTGCTGTTATGTGGCAGGCGTGCGGTTATATATCTCAATGACGTGCCAGAGCAGGAACAGGATGGCCCCCACAATCGCGAGACGGAATTGGGATAGTGCGTACGACTGCGCTCGGTCCACATTGCTATTCAACGCATTGCCTGTTCCCCTCTGTGCTGCGGCCGAGAGGTCCGGGTGATCGGGTTGCTGTGGATGCACGCCCGCCCTCAGTTGGAGAAGGTTGTAGTTCGCCATCAAGGCCGTTTGCACCCAAATGAGATTCTTGCATCCACAGTAAAAACTCCCTCCCCACGCCAGGACCGCGAGCCCTAAAGGTGCCAGTGTCCGAGCGAACACAGCATCGCCGGTCTTCTGCACCGCAAAGGCAATCGCGGACGCGGTAACGGCTAGAAGAAAGTACGTGTACTTGTCTTGGGCAGCGCGATGCTGCAGCCAGAGTTCGCGTATAGCGTCATTGCTCATATGTGAGAAACAGCTTGACTCCTACGGGGCCAGAGTCCAAGACTGCTTTTCCTTCTCGTTCCTGCGAATTTTCGAATGCCTGCTACACAGTTCAGCTACCCGTTTCTCCGAGATCCTGGTATGCGACGAAATGGCCTCCGTGCTTCGAAACCTAAACGACGTTCCCACTTTGGAGGTTAGAAGAAAATCATAGATTGCCTGAGAGTCCCTGCGGTCGTGCCACCACTTCCACGCGCGACCAGCGCCTGCGAGGATTAGAGCTCCCGCCAACGTCGAGAGAAGCGCATTGTTACTTATGAGTTCGAGCATCGCGACGACGCATCCCCTTCTGCCACATAACGTCTGAATTCAGCGGACGGCAAAAAGCGCAGCTTTCGACGGTCCGTTGGAATGATTTGTTGGGCCATTGTTTTTAACGGACCAATGGTGTGTTGAGCGTTCTTTTGCCTTCTTGCTCTTTTTTCTTGATAAGTTCCATGTGGTTCATCCCGGCAAAACTCACGGAGCCGCTATCAAGCGACTCGTGTAGGTCTTCTAGCAGCTGGCGCTCATCATCAAATTGTGGGTCGATTTCGTAAAGGTAATCGCGCAGACCATCGAATGCTTCAAGGACACGATCTAGTTTGTCGTGCACATTTTTGAGGCGTTCATTCAGATACCAGCCATGCGCGAACCAAAGAACAACGGCTGTGATGATGATCGTTCTTTCGATTCCGCTCTCGAACACTGGCATTCTCCTATGGGGCCAACGAGAAATAGACCGACAGAAAAAGCAGCAATCGTCGGCATCGTGCTCCGGCTCCAACCATGGCGGCCACTTAGGCGGAGAGCATACCGCTTCTGCCGGACGGCAGCTATATGGACGCGTTGCGACCGGCGGTTCGTGGCCGGGTTGAGCCACGACGGGGTTCAGGTTGGCCGCCGTAAACCGGTCATTCAGGTGGCGCCAGGCTGGGGAAATTCTGAGCGAATCACCAGTGGCCGGTTGTGGCCGAACGCAGCCGGTCAAGGACGGGCAGGAAGAACCGGCTTTTTGAAGGGCAGTTGATGGGCCCGAAGAACCGCATTTCAACAATGCATTCCGGATGCCCTTAAGTTGTGCGCAGAACCTTGGGGCTCTGCCCCAAACCCCGCGCTCGCCGCGTGGCAGGGGGTGGGGTTAAAGACCCAACCCCACCCCCACCACAGAGCATCGTCGCTTCGTCAGCGTCAAGGGTGCGCTGCGCCGGCTGCTCACCCGTTCGGTGCTCACCCGTTCGGTGCTCGCCTGCGGCTGCGCTCCGCATGCGGCTTGCGTGCCGCCCTTGACCCCGCCTCCGCTAATCAACTTCCGTCACGTCAAACTTGCCTTTGCCAGTCTCGATCCGCTTCGTACCGTCACCGATGATCTTGCGGATCGCCGTCACATAGCCTGGCTTGAAGATCGGCCGACCATACTCATTGAGCACGCGCCCCTCGGCGTCGGTCGTCCAGCCTTGATCGTTGAATACCCGGTCGCTCACCGCATGGCGCAGGGCCTCGATCTCCGAGGGAAACAGGTCGGTCGAGGCCGGTAGCAGCTGCGGTGGAGGCTGGTCGGATTGTGGTCGCATGTCGATCACCCGGTTGCCTTCGGCCTTGAGCAGCGTGATCTCCCGGCGCATCCGCCGGTTTTCAGCGAGGATGCCCGCCATCATCGAGCGCAGCGCCGGGTTTTCAATCTTCTCGATCAACTCCGTATAGGGGTTCTCGCTCACTTGGCGCACCTTGCGAGTCACGCCCCCCGTATGCTCGGCCCACGCCTTGATCAGCCCTTTGTAGTCATCGCCGGTCTTGTTGTGGATCGCGCCCTTGCTTGGGCCGCCTCGGTCTGCCGCAATACGGGCGATGGTCGCCACGGAGAAGTCCCGGCTACCGCGCTCGTACTGCTCCCGGCAGACCTCGTGGATCAGATCGAGGGTCGTCTGCTTGCGGGGCGTGGCGGTTTTTTTGAGCTGGTCGAGCAGGTCATCAGGATGCATCGTCATGGGAATCCTCCTTGGGCGGGGCGAGCGTCCGCCGGGTCTTGGCTTGGTCGATCAGCACCTGGGCCTTGACGTGGGCGATCTCGCTCAGCACTTGATCCTTGAGCAGGCCAATGTCATTGAGCCTGAGGCGGCATTCGGCATAGGGCAGCGCGCCCTTGATCGAGCCGGTCCGCGCCTGGATCAGCTGCATCACGGCATTGCCCACCAGCAACTGCTCCTCCTGGTCGAGGTACATGAGCACCGGATCCATGCCGTTGTAGCGGAGCATGGCGTCGAGCATCTGCGCCCGCCGGAGGGTGGCGAAGCCGGCATCGATGTCGGGGTAAATCACCGCGTTCTCACAGACGACTTCCAGCTGGTGCAGCACCGACTGGGATTCGATGAAGCCCACCTCGAGGTCGGCCATGCAGCCCTTGGCGACGAGCTTCACGCCGTCCGTCGTCTTGTCCTCGGCGATCTGGATGGAGCGCTGGATCAGGTGATTCGTCACCTGCAAATCGTTCATGTACTTGTTGAGGATCAGCGCTTCGGCCTCGGCGTACTTGTTGAGCTGATCCAGTTCGCGCTCCCGCAGGAAAGGCTGGTTCTCCCGTTCAGCCTCCCGCTGCTGATCCTCAAGGAAGCTCAGCTTGTCCTGCAAGGCGCTGTAGCGGTCGCTCTGGCGGTGGGTCTTTTCGCTGATGGTGTTGAAGTGCGCAATCAGGCCCGGCAGGAAGGCGGGGCCGGTCAGGAAGAAGCGGCAATACACGCAATTGCGCTCCTGCGGGAAGCCGGACACGGGGGCGTAGAACTGTTCTGCTTTACGGTCAATGAGCTTTTCCCCGCCCACATCGCACAGCGTCGCGCCATTGGGGCAGATGCCCTTGTCGTCGAAAACGAAGGCGGCAGCGGAGGTGCTCTTGATCGTCGCCCGCACCGCATCCTCGGACACATAGGCAAAGCGTCGGGTCACCTGCTCGAAGGTCGCATCCTGAAGGAAACGGCGGTGATTGGCCCGTTCGGCTTCCAGTTCGTTCTTCTCCGCTTCGCTCAGCACTTCGCGCATGTAGGCCTTGCCGAACTTGGTGTAGTACAAGGTCATGATGATAGTCGCGTGACCGGCGATCATCTTGGACACCACCGCAATCGGCAGCTTCAAGTCGAGGATGAAGTAGGAGATCAGCGACACCCGCAGGGCGTGCAGGGGGAAGGAGGTTCCAGTGTTTGAGTCGGGATCGACGAAGCGCAACGGCGTGCCATCATCCAAGGTCTCTGTGCAGCGCTCTTCTAGCCGCGCCAGCAACTTGTACCAAATACGTTGTAAAGAACTGTTGCTCAGCGGCTTATGGCCCTCGCCATCGGCGGGGTCGCGGAACAGGAAACAGGCCGAACCGCGCTGCGCCAGCACCTCGGGATGGGGCGGCGTTGCGCCGAAATGCTTGAAATCCAGTTCCGTCCATGGCGTCGGTGCAGCAATCGGGTTGTAGCGCGCCTGCCAGTTGCGCAGCTTCTCCAGCCAGTACAGCACCTCATCGTTGGCCCATGGAATGACATAGCCCTTGTCGTTCTCGGCCTTGTTGATGTCGGCGGTCTTGTTGGTGTTGATGTAGAAGCCTGCCTCCTGCTCGTTCGCACTGCGATGGAACACGCCGCGCTGGCCGGGCTTCTTCTCGCTGCCGGTGGCGAGCGGGCCGTGATTGAGCACAAAGCCTCCACCGCCCGGCGCATGGACGTAGCGCCAGGTGTCGGCTTCACCCGAATCCAGCATGCGGACTTGAAAGGTGCGCAGCGGTAGTTCCAGCTTGAGGTACAGGGCCACGGCGCGCACGGGCGACCATAGCTCCCACACCTCGGCCGGATAGCCCTTGGTGTCCCGTTCATACTTGGTTGCGGCACGCTGCCGGGCTACGCAATCGGGATCCTTGGGGTCTATGGTCTGGGGATCGACCACGAACCAGTCGCCGCCGTTCTTCCCTTCCTCCATCGCCTGCTGCGCCCAGCGCCAGTCGCGGAAGTTGCGCCCCTCGGCCAGCATCCCGCGCAGTTCGCGGATGTAGCGGATGGAGAGCGAGCCCTTGTCGGATTGGGTGTTCGTGGCAAGACCCGATTTCCTCAGCCGCTGGATGGGGTTATGGAAACGAGAGCGATCCCATTCGCCCGTGTCGGGATCGCCGAGCTTGGTCGCCAGCACCCAGTCAAGGAAGTTGGCGACGGTGTTGTTGTACTCCACATCACCTTTTTGAAGTACCTGCGTGCCCTCGCGTTTGGCACCGACAAGCACCTGCGCGAAGTCCGGCTTCTCCGTCTCGCGTAACAGGAAGCGTCCGTAGTTGCGCTCCAGCTTCTGGCCGTGGATGTAGTGGGTGAGGAACTTGTCGAGGGCCTCGCGGCGCACATCGACGGCGGCTTTCTGATCCTTCAGCCACTCGGCGCAGAGGCTGCGCCAGTCCTCCAGCTTCGGGTCGAGCGAGAGCACATGGGCGAAGCTCAGGTCGGACATCTTGCCGGGCTTCTTGACCCGCCTTCGCGGGAAGGGGTTGGCGAAGTGGGGCGGCACCACGCGGTGGCCGTCGGCGTCGGGTTGGGCGAGCTTTTCGAGAAGAACCCAGTCGAGGAAGTCGCTCACAACGTCGTGCTTATTCGTGGCGCTCCTTTCGTTGGTCAAATCCAATCCCAGCGCCGCATCGGGCGCAGGCAGTGCGCCATCCAGTGCAAAGAACGCCTCGGGCGGCAAGGTCTGCAGCCCGTGACCGTGCAGGTAGGTAACGAGAAAGGCGACCAGGGCGGATTGCACGGTGGAGTGCGTCTTGGGCAACCCCGCCCAATACTCCGCCGCCCACGCCCGCCAACCTTCCAGTGAGGGATCGAGATCGAGCAGGAAGCGGAACTCGGGGTCGAATTTTTCGATGGCGCTCTTTTGTCCTTTTCTTCCTGCCATCATTTTCTCCTCAACAATCTTGGGCTCGGGCCAGAGAGCAGACCCAGCGGATCGACGTCCTTGAAGCCGTAGGCGAGGAAGTCGGGCGGCGGCAGGGCCGTGCCGTCCTCGGCCTTCTCCGAGCGGGACAGAGCGGCATCGATGGCGCGGTTGAGCTTCACCCGATCCGGTTCGGTATAGACGGCCTGCGATTCCAGCGACTTGTGGTGCAGCGCCTTCTTCAGGAAGATCGGATCGAGCCCCAGATCGGACAGCCGTTGGCCGTAGGCATGCCGGTGGCCGTGCGGCGTGGTGCCAAGCGCCTTGGCCGGCACAAGCCCGATCCGCTGGACGGCCTTGGCATGGGCGTCCTCGAAGGCATCGATGCTGTAGGGCTTGCCCGCCCGCGTCACGAAGGCAAACGGGTGGTCGGGATTGAGCCGTTCGCGCTGCGCCATGTAGAACACCCATAGCTTCCAGAACAGTTCCCCTGCCCAGCGCGGCGCCCAATGCACGTGCATGAAGTGCTGCTTGCTGTCGAGCGCATTGCCCTTCCAGCCGGCGTGCAGGGTGTGCGAACTCTTGTAGTCGGTGCGCGGCAGCAGGCCGTACTTGTCCCGCAGGTAGGTGGCGCGGTCGCAGGTCACCGACTTGCCCTTGGCATCACGCAGATCGCTCGGCGCCTGTCCGAGGCTGGGGTGATAGACCTTGACCAAGGCGCTGCCGGGGCTGGTGTCATCATGGATCACGTCATGGACGTAGAGGTGGAACGGCTCGCTCACGCGCAGCCCGCCGTAGTGCAGCAGCATCGTGATCAGGATGTCGCGCAGGTTCAGCCGTTCCTCGATGCGGGGACTCTTCTGCTTGCCGGGCACGACGAAGCCTCTGAACAGCAGATCGACCATCCGATCCGCCGGGAAGTATTTGACCGGCTCGTGATCGATGACGGGGTTTTGCTTGAGCAGGACAGTTCTGGCCTGGCTCACCTTGAGCCGGGCGACATCGACGCTCAGGGTGTGGGAGAGGAAGGCGCGATTGCGCTGGTGCTGCCAGGCCGCCCACGCCAGTTGCTCCTCGGCGCGCGTGGCTTGCCGCCACGGGTTGAGTTGCTTGGTGCCGTACTCCTGCGCCATCCAGTCGCTGAACTTGGAGAGCTGATTCACCAGCATGCGCACGACCAACGGGGTGCGGGCATCCCAGTACAGGCCGCTGGGGTCGCTGCCGTCGACGCCCACCGTGCCGCTGTAGAGCCGCTGGACGAAGGTGTTGAACAGGTCGTTCGGATCATCGAAGGCCTGATGGTTCGCCTCCATGTAGTCGATCAGGAGGCCTACCGCCTGCACCAGCTTGTTGATGTTGCTCTTCGAGAGCGTGTGCTGGTGCTTGAGGATGTAGTGGACCAGCGGTTGCAGCGGACCGAACTCGGTGAGGATGACCGGGATCTCCTCATGGATGCCGGTGTTGTCGCGCACGACCTTGTAGTAGACGACGGTATGGGTCACATGGCCTCCAGAATCTCGACAAGCATCGATCCCAGGGCCACCTGACGCAACGCGGCGTGCGGCGGCGCCTCGACGGCGGCCTTGGCCGCCCCCACGTCGCCCACCAGGATCACCTGCCTCTGGGCGCGGGTGATCGCCGTATAGAGCAACGTGCGGTCCAGCAGGCGGGAGTGGCGCACCGGCACGATGATGCGCGGGAACTGGCTGCCCTGTGCCTTGTGGATGGTGATGGCGTAGGCCAGCTCCAGGTTGGGCAACAAATCGGGCGTCAGCTCGCGCTCCTCGCCGTCGTCCCACCGGATGCGGCCCAGTACCTGCCCCGGCGCGGGATTTGGGATGGGCGCCTCCACCGAAAGGAGGGTGCCGAGCGAGCCGTTCTGCAAGTTCTTATCCCAATCGTTGGCGAGGCAGATCACGGGATCGCCGACGCGCAGGCCCGTGCCCTGGCACTGGTCGAATTCCTCGTTCCACAACAGCAGTTCAACGCCCACGGCGTTGAGTCGCTTCTGGCTCAAGTGGTTGAGAACCTTGACGCCGCCGGCAGCCGCATTGCGCACGGCGGCAAGGACTTGGCTGTCGTGCGGATGATCGGCCAGCAGGTCGAGCACCACCTCGTTGATGTCCTCGTCGCGACAGGGCAGGAAGGCAATGGGCTCGCGGGGGTCGTCGGGCAACGCGGTCCAATGCCCGCTGCGGATCGCATTGGCGGCCTCGGCAATCGCGCCGGAATAGCGTTTGACCTGTTGGAGTTCGACGCGAGGGATGCCCACCTGGTGCGCCAGTTCGTGCAGCAGCAGACCCGGCCCCACGGGCGCGAGTTGGTTGGGATCGCCCACCAGGACGAAGCGGTAGGTGTCCGGCAGATGCCGGATGACGCGGTAGGCCGAGGGCAGGTCGACCATCGACGCTTCATCAATGACCACCACCGCGCGCTCGGGCGCTTCTTTGGGATCGAAGCGCTTGAGGAACCCGGCAATGGTGCTGGCCTCTTGTCCGGTGGCTTCCCTGATGCGGCGTGCCGCCCGTCCGGACAGCGCCATGGCGAAGATCGGCCAGCCCGCCGCACGGCAGACGGCGAACCAGCCCTTGAGCACCGTCGTCTTGCCGGTGCCTGCGCCGCCGGTGATGACGGTGACCGGGTTGGCGTTGGCAACCTTCAGCGCATCGAGCTGACTGGATTCCAGCGTGAGGCCGCTTTCACGCTGATAGTCGTCAAGAACTCGCGCAAGCTCACCCCGGCTCAGCAACGCCTCGGGGCGGGCCGCGCGTTCCGCAATCGCCTGGGCCGTCCCGTACTCCATGACAAAAGGACCGAGGGCATGCAGCTGGCCACTGCGGTGCAAGAAGGCACCGGCGGCATCCCCATGCTGGAGCGCCCGAGCGATCAATACGGAGTCGCAGCCAGCGCCTAGTAAGCGCCCCAGCCGCTCCCCAAACTGCGTTTGGGATATGCAGGTATGGCCCGCGTCAAAGGCCCCGTATAGGGCCTCCTCGACGGCTCCGGCGAGGCGGCGCGGATCGTCCTCGGCGAGCCCGAAGGTGTGGCGGGCGAGTGTGTCAGTGGTTTTCCAGTCGGCAGCGAAACTGATCAGGCGGTAAGGGTCTTCCTCGATCTTTTCTGCTGCTCGGCTGCCAAAGTATTCCAGCACCTTGCGCCCCAAGGCCACCGTGAAGCCCCGGTTTTGCAGCCATTGCAGGGTGAAGGTGTCGCCCCAACGCCGCCAGGCATCTGCGAGTTGCGCGGCCATTTCTGCGGGCAGGACCTCCGCGAGTCGATTCACGGCCCCCGCATCCAGGAGGGCATAGAGGTCCTCGCCAAAGCGATCCCACAGACGACGGGCTTTGACGAAGCCAATCCCCTTAAAGGCATCGCATTCGGCCAGCAGCGTCACGAGGTGCTCGCCTGATGGCCGCAGCAGTTCCATCGTTTCGGGCACGATGGTTGACTCGATCAGCCGGTAGCCGTTCACGACAATGGCGTTGTTTTCTGCGACGCCGGTAATCCGCCACAACTGGCCGGCCTCGACGCTTCCCTGAAGCAGAAAGTGAGGCGCCTTGACGACCACATGTGCCTTGGCATCGATGCGATTTCCGTTGTCGTCAATCTCCACGCCCGTGAAGATCGCGCCACCCCGTCCCAGCGGGTTCTGGCTACGGATCGTGCCCACGCGCAGCGTGCGACTGGGCGCGCTCACCGGGGCAATCTCCCTGCACGCGACAACACTTCGTCCATCACGCGGTAGTGGTCAAGCTGGCTGCGCAGCTCCATCAACTCCGCCTTGAGTGCGGCGTTCTCCGCTTCAAGGCGCTTCAAGCGCGCCTTGTCGACGGCGGCGCGAGGGTTGGTGGATTCGGCTGCGGCGGCCACCGTTGTCTCGCCCTCGCCTATCACCTGCGGCGGCAGGACGCCTCGCTCGCGCAGGCCGGCTTCGAGTTTTTTCAGCGAATCCCTGACGCGGGGGTTCTGCAACAACACGCTCTTGGCGAAGCCGCACTCGCAGGCAATCTCTTTTCGATTGAGCTGGCCGCGCAAGACTAGCTCCCGATAGTCGCTGTCGGTCTTGCTGGCGACCCATGAGAGGAAGGCGGTGAGGTTTTGGTCAGCCTTTTGTTGGCCGGAGAGATTGTTGACTGGAGTCATAATAGTATTTACATTACTCCATACTATCTAAATGTCAAACCAAAAAAATGCCGCCTCGGTAGCCCGAAGCGGCATTTTTGGGGTCAATTATGACTTGTCAGGCACTCCATATAACAATTGCTCCCGTTTTTGTTGGCGCTTGCTTACGCGAGGCGGCTTAGCCTTCGATGCGCTTGTCGCGTTCGATGAGCGCGTAGGCCGAGTGGTTGTGGATCGATTCGAAGTTTTCCGATTCCACGACATACCGATCGATGCGCGCTTCGGCGTTGAGCAGGCCCGCGACGTCGCGCACCATGTCCTCGACGAACTTGGGGTTCTCGTAGGCGCGCTCGGTGACGAACTTCTCGTCGGTGCGCTTGAGCAGGCCATAGAGCTCGCAGGAGGCCTGGCTTTCGACCAACTGCACGAGCTCCTCGATCCACAGAAAATTGTTGGTCTGCGCCGTGACGGTGACGTGCGAGCGCTGGTTGTGCGCGCCGTAGGCCGAGATCTTCTTCGAGCAGGGGCACAGGCTCGTCACCGGCACCACGACCTTCATGTTGAAGACGTACTCGTTGCCTTCGCGCAGTTCGGCGGTGAAGGTCACCTCGTAGTCCATCAGGCTCTGCACGCCCGAGATCGGCGCCGTCTTGTTGATGAAGTACGGAAAGCTCATCTCGATGAGTCCGGTCTCGGCCTCGAGACGCTTGACCATCTCGCGCAGCATCGGCTCGATCGACTCGACCGAGATTTCGCGCTCGTTGCCGTTGAGGATCTCGATGAAGCGCGACATGTGGGTCCCCTTGAAATTGTGGGGAAGCCCGACGTACATACTGAACGTCGCGATCGTGTGCTGCACGCCGCCGCTCTTGTCGCTGACACGGATCGGGTGGCGAATGTCCTTGATGCCGACCTTGTTGATGGCGAGCTGGCGGCTGTCCCGGGAGTTCTGGACATCGGGGATGGCTTGGGTCTCGTGGGGGATCATCTTGTCTGTTCTCTGGTTTGTTGCAGCCTGCTCAGCGTATCATTCCCGACAATCTTGCTCAACTATTGTAGGTATAGGTGCGTTCAATTGCGGCGACGATGCCTGCGGTGTGCAGGCCGACCTGTTCGTGCAACTGGGTCTGGTCACCATGGTCGACGAAGTGGTCCGGCAGGCCGAGGCGTAGCACGCGAGGCCGCTGCGGGAGGCTTTCGACGAGACGCGCCACCTCCGATCCGGCGCCGCCGATCACGGCGTTTTCCTCGATCGTGACGAGGAGGTCGTGCGACATCGCGAGTTCTTCAATCAGTTCGGCGTCGAGCGGTTTGACGAAGCGCATGTTTGCGACCGTCGCGTCGAGTTGCTCCGCAGCCTGCAGCGCGTTGCCGAGCAGGCTGCCGAAAACGAGCAGCGCGGTTTTCTTGCCTCGACGCCGGATTTCTCCCTTGCCGATCGGCAGTTCGCTCATCGCCGTTTCCGGTGTTACACCGAGACCGCCGCCGCGCGGGTAGCGGACCGCGGTCGGGCCGTTGTGGCGATATGCCGTGTAGAGCATCTGGCGGCATTCGTTTTCGTCGGACGGCGCCATCACGACGAGGTTCGGCACGCAGAGCAGGAAGGAGAGGTCGAACGCGCCATGGTGGGTTGCGCCGTCCGCGCCGACCAGGCCGGCACGGTCGATCGCGAAGAGCACCGGCAGGTTCTGCAGCGCGACGTCATGGATCAGCTGGTCGTAGGCGCGTTGCAGGAAGGTCGAGTAGATCGCTACGACCGGCCGGAAGCCTTCGCAGGCGAGGCCCGCGGCGAAAGTGACGGCGTGCTGCTCGGCGATGCCGACGTCGTGGTAGCGGTCGGGAAATTCCTGGGCGAAGCGCACCATGCCGGAGCCTTCGCGCATCGCCGGCGTGATGCCGACGAGCTTGTCGTCGCGCGCGGCCATGTCGCACAGCCAGTCGCCGAAGACCTGTGTGTAGGTCAGCTTGCCGCCGCCCTTGCCGGTCTGGATGCCGGCGGTGTGGTCGAACTTGGAGACGCCGTGGTAGAGGATCGGATCGGCTTCGGCGAGCTTGTAGCCCTGGCCCTTGCGCGTGATGACATGCAGGAAATGCGGGCCCTTGAGCCTGCTGAGGTTTTGCAGCGTCGGGATCAGCGCGTCGAGGTCATGGCCGTCGATGGGGCCGTAGTAATGGAAGCCGAACTCCTCGAAGAGCGTACCCGGCGTGATCAGGCCCTTGACGTGCTCCTCGACCTTGCGGGCGAAGTCGAGCATCGGCGGAGCGACACCCAGCACCTTTTCGCCGGCGCGGCGCGCGGCGTTGAAGGTGCTGCCGGACATCATGCGCGCGAGGATCTTGGTCAGTGCTCCCACTGGCGGCGAGATTGACATCTCGTTGTCGTTGAGGATCACCAGCAGGTTGGTGTCGCGCATGTCCCCGGCGTTGTTGAGCGCCTCGAAGGCCATGCCGGCCGACATCGCACCGTCGCCGATGACGGCGATCGAGCGCCGGTCTTCACCTCTGTCGCGGGCCGCGACGGCCATGCCGAGCGCGGCCGAGATCGAGGTCGACGAGTGCGCGGTGCCGAAGGTGTCGTACTCGCTTTCGCAGCGGCGCGGAAAGCCGGAGATGCCGCCGAAATGGCGCAGCCCGCTCATCGCGTCGCGGCGCCCGGTGAGGATCTTGTGGCCGTAGGTCTGGTGGCCGACGTCCCAGACGATGCGGTCCTCGGGCGTATTGAAGATGTAGTGCAGGGCGATCGTCAGCTCGACCGTGCCGAGGTTCGACGACAGGTGGCCGCCGGTCTTCGAGACCGATTCGATCAGGAACTCGCGGAGCTCGGTCGCCAGGGCATGGAGTTCGCGGCGGTCGAGGCGGCGCAGGTCGGCGGGCGAGTCGATACGTTGCAGCAGGGGATACGCGGGCATGGTGTCGTGCGGCGGGTCCGATTTCAGAAGCGGCGATGGACGATGAAGTTGGCGAGCTCCGCGAGCCTTACCGCGCCCGGGCCGAAGGAGGACAAGGCTTCCTGGGCGTTGGCGAGCAGGGACTCGGAGAGCGTGCGGGCTTCGGACATGCCGAGCAGTGTCACATAGGTCGGTTTGTTCTGGTCGGCGTCCTTGCCGGCGGTCTTGCCGAGCGTGGCCGTGTCGGCCTGGGCGTCGAGGATGTCGTCCACGACCTGAAAGAGGAGGCCGACGACCTTGCCATAGTGGTCGAGTGGCGCCAACTGCTCGGCCGGCAGCGCGTCGCCGCATTGGGCGCCGAGCAGGACCGAGGCGCGGATCAGCGCGCCGGTCTTGTGGATGTGCATGAATTCGAGCTCTTCGCGCGTGAGCTGCTTGCCTACGGCGCCGAGGTCGATCGCCTGGCCGCCCGCCATGCCCCGCGAGCCGGAGGCGCGGCCGAGCAAAGCGATCATTTCGAGTTGCACCGCGGGCGTTGCCGCGAGAGGCGTGTCTGCGAGAACCTGGAAGGCGAGGGCTTGCAAGGCATCGCCGACGAGCAGCGCCGTGGCTTCGTCGTATTCGACGTGCACGGTCGGCTTGCCGCGGCGCAGGACGTCGTCGTCCATGCAGGGCAGGTCGTCGTGGACGAGGGAATAGGCGTGGATCAGTTCGACGGCGCAGGCGATGCGGTCGAGCCGCGCAGGGTCGGCGCCGGCGAGCCGGCCCGCGGCGTGCACGAGTAGCGGGCGCACGCGCTTGCCGCCGCCGAGGACCGCATAGCGCATTGCCGCATGAAGCCGCTGCGGGGCGATGTTGTCGGCCGGCAGCACGTCGGCGAGTGCCGTTTCCGTGCGTTGCTGGATTTCTTCCATCCAGGCTGCGAAATTCTTTTCGCTCACTCGGGCTTCCTCCTGTCTTCCGGCGCGTTCTGTGGGACCAGCGTGTCGCCTTCGAGTTGCTGAACGCGTTGTTCGGCGGCCTGCAGGGTTTCCTGACAGTACTTCAACAGGTTGGTGCCGCGCTGATAATGCTCGAGCGCCTGCTCTAGCGTGATGCTGCCGGTCTCCATCGCCTGTACGATGGATTCAAGTTCGGCGATGGCCGATTCGAAGGATGCCGGCGTGTTGGCCGTCTGTGCCATGGCTCGAAACAGGACAGGTAAAAGGGAGGAAAGTAACCGATCGCGCTACTGGCGGTCAAACTACTTCTCGCATAGAATCGCCTGCTGATTTTTTTCCGAATTTCTTGATCTTTTCATGGGAGGTTCGGGGTGTCCGACCTTGAATCCAAGGCCAAACTGTCCCCGGCGGTGTCTCAGTTGCCGGTGTCGACGTACTTCGACGAGCGTGTCTTCGAGCTTGAGAAGCGCCTGCTTTTCGACGCCGGTCCAGGGTATGTCGGTCACGAACTGATGGTCCCGGAGGTCGGCAGTTATCGCTCGCTCGAGTGGCTGGATCATTCCAAACTCCTGTTTCGCACCGATGAAGGCGTCCATCGCCTGTCCAACATCTGCCGCCATCGTCAGGCCATCATGCTCGAAGGCGCGGGCAAAACCGAACACATCGTCTGCCCGATCCACCGCTGGACCTACGACCAGCAGGGGCAATTGCTCGGCGCGCCGCATTTTCCGCAAAACCCCTGCCTGAATCTCAAGCGCGATCCGCTGGAGAACTGGAACGGACTGCTCTTCGGAGGCCCGCGCAAGGCGGGGACGGATCTCGCTGGCATGAATGTCGCGTCGGAACTCGACTTTTCGGGCTTCAAGCTCGACCGTGTCGAAATCCACCAGTGCAATTACAACTGGAAGACCTTCATCGAGGTGTACCTCGAGGATTACCACGTCGTGCCCTTCCATCCGGGGCTGGGGAATTTCGTCACCTGCGATGACCTGACCTGGCAGTTCGGAGAGTGGTACTCGGTGCAACGCGTAGGCATCACCTCGCTCGCGAAGCCCGGATCAGCGACCTATGGCAAGTGGCACCAGGCGGTGCTCGATTACTACGGCGAGAAGAAGCCCGCCCACGGTGCGATCTGGCTCACCTACTACCCCAATGTCATGGTCGAGTGGTATCCACACGTGCTCGTCGTGAGCACGCTGATTCCGACCGACGTGAACAAGACGACCAACGTCGTCGAGTTCTACTACCCGGAAGACATCGTCGAGTTCGAACGCGAGTTCGTCGAGGCCGAACAGGCCGCGTACATGGAAACCGCGATCGAGGACGACGAGATCGGTGAGCGGATGGACCGCGGACGGCTGGCGCTGCTGAAGGAAGGCCGCAACGAGGTCGGCCCTTACCAGTCGCCGTACGAGGACGGGATGCAGCACTTCCACGAGTTCTATCGCCGCATCATGGGCGAGCACCTATGATGCGGGGCTGATCACCGGCAGGGTTACGCGGAAGCGGCTGCCGGCGCCCGGCGTGCTTTCGACGTCGATTCGTCCGCCGTGCTCGGTGATGATGTCGAAGGCGGTCGTCAGTCCCAGGCCCGTTCCCTGGCCTACGGGGCGGGTCGTGAAGAAGGGTTCGAAGAGGCGCGGCAGGTGCTCCGGCGCAATGCCGCAACCGTCGTCGGCGACCTCGAACCAGACGCGCCCGGGGCCATCTTGCCCGGTCCGCAGCGTGATCTTTCCCCCGCCCTGAGGAAGCGCCTGGATGGCGTTGGCCAGCAGGGCGAGTGCAACCTGGTTGATCTGACCGGGGCGGCAGCGCACGGCCGGCAGTGCTGCGTATTCCTGCGCGATGGCGACGCCGGCGGCGAGATCAATCGTGGCCAAGCGAAGTGCGCTGGCCAGACACTCGTGGATGTCGACGGCGGCCCGGTCCGTTTGTCCCTCACGGCCGAATTCGCGCAGATCGGCAAGAATCTTGCCGACGCGGTCGAGGCCGCGGCGGCAATCGGCAAGCAGCGCCGGCGCATCGGTACGCAGGAAGTCGATATCGGCCGCATGTAATGCGCGCTGGAGCGGCGTGGTCAGTTCGGGCAGGGCTGCACACGCGTCGGCGACTGCCAGCAGCTGTTCGAGGTAGTTCTCGAAAGTCTTCAGGTTGGATCGGACGAAGCCGACGGGATTGTTGATTTCGTGCGCCATGCCTGCGGCGAGCTGGCCGATGGCGGCGAGTCGCTCCGCCTGCTGGAGGTGGGATTCGATCGTCTTCTTCGAGGTGATGTCGGAGGCGATGCCGAAATAGCCGGCGAAGCGGCCCTGCTCGTCGAAACGCGGTTTGCCGCTGACGCGGAACCATAGCAGCCGGCCGTCAGGGCCCTTGCCCGGGTATTCGAAATTGCGGAAGGGCCTGTGCTCGGCGAGAAGGCGCTTGTGCGCTTCCCAATCGACGTTGCCGAGCCGTTCACGGCTCAGGGCCTCCCAGCGCGTCTTGCCGAGGCCGACAGCCTTGGGCACGCCGGTGATTTCCTCGAATTCTCGCGAGAAATAGGTGAAGCGAAACGCGGCGTCCTGCTCCCAATACCAGTCCGAGGACATCTCCGCGTAGTCGCGGTAACGCTGCGCATCCTCGATGAGCTGGTGCAGCGCGTTCGCGTCGATCTCTGCGGCGCTGTGCGGAATTCCGGATTCCATGGCTGGATTCCTGATTGGGATTTCTCCGTCGGCTCTCTGTCCTGGCTCTCGTCGGACAGTCGGAGTGCGGCGATGTTCTGCTTAGCCCCGCAACTCGGCCGAGTGTTCCTGCGAGGCGCGGCTGATCGTGGTTTCGCCCCGACCAGGCGAGGTCGGTGCAGCAGGATGTCCGCCAGGCGTTTCGGCGCTGCGATGACGCCGCCTGATCCAGGCTTGTACGTCGGCGACGAGCGTGTAGACCACCGGGATGACAAGCAGACTGAGGAAGGTCGACGTCACCAGGCCCCCGATCACCGCGATCGCCATCGGAGCCCGGAACGAGGGATCGACGCCGAGGCCCAGCGCGATCGGCAACATGCCGGCACCCATCGCGATCGTCGTCATCACGATCGGGCGGGCGCGCTTGCTACACGCGTCGATGAGGGCATCGAAGCGCGACAGGCCGAACTCGCGTCGGGCGACGATGGCGTATTCGACGAGCAAGATGGAGTTCTTGCTTGTGACGCCCATCAGCATGATCAGGCCGATCAGCGATGGCATCGACAGTCCGCTGCGGGCAAGCAGCAGCGCGACGAAGGCGCCGCCGAGCGCCAACGGCAGGGCGGCGAGGATCGTCAGCGGTTGCGCGAATTCGTGGAAGAGCAGGACGAGCACGATGTAGATGCACAGCACGCCGGTGACCATCGCGATCGCGAAACTCTCGAACAGCGTCTGCATTTCCTGCGCGTCGCCGATCGGCTCCCAGGAGGTGCCGGGTGGCAGGTGCTGGAGGCTGGGCAGCGTGGCGATCGCCTTCTGGATTTCGCCCAGCGGGCGGTTCGTCAGTTCGATGTCGAAGTTGATGTTGCGCTTGCGGTCGAAGCGCGAAATTTCGGATGGGCCGCTTTCGACGCTGATATCGGCCACGTTGCCCAGCATCACGTTGCCGCGCTTGCCGGGGATCGGGAGGCGGGCGAGCAACTCGATGTCGGTGCGGGCGCTTTCGGGCAGCCTGACGACGATCGGGACCTGGCGCTCGGAGAGATTCAGTTTGGCCAGACTGAAATCGTAGTCGCCGCTGGTGGCGATGCGCAGCGAGTCGGCGATGGCGGCCGCAGTGACGCCGAGGTCCGCGGCTCGGGCGAAATCGGGACGGATGATGACTTCGGGGCGGACGAGGCTTGCGCTCGACGAAATGTTGCCGAGGCCGCCGATCTTGCGAAGATCCCGTTCGACGGCGTTCGCGATACGAAGAAGTGCTTCGTTGTCGTCCCCCTTCAGCGAGAATGCGTACTTCTCGCCGCCGCCCCCGAGGCCGACGCGGACGCGGACGCCGGGAAGGGCCCGCAGGCTGTCCCTCAGCTGGGCCTCAATGGCCTGCTTGGTGATCGTGCGCTGCTTGCGCGGCGTGAGGTTGATCGTCAGGGAGGCCTTCCGGACCTCGGGCGCGCCTCCGAGCGCGAAGGCGTCGGCACCCGCGCTGCCGCTGCCGATCGCCGTGTAGACCTGGACGACGTTCGGGTTGCGCGCGAGGACTGTGCGTGCCTGTTCGGCCGCCCGCAGTGTGTCCTCGAAGCGGCTTCCGGGCGGCAGCTCGATCGACACGAGGGTCTGCGACAGGTCGTCGGGCGGCATGAAGGTCGTCGGCAGGAGCGGAATCAGCGCCAGTGACCCGAGGAAGAAGCCCGTCGCGGCGATGAGCGTGAGCGCCCGATGACGCAGACAGCTCGTCACAAAGGCGAGGTACTTCTGCGTGAGCTTGCCTTGCGTCGGCACATGCGCGGTGGGGCGCAGGAGGTAGGCCGACATCATCGGCGTGAGCAGGCGCGCGACGAGCAGCGACGCGAGGATCGCGAGCGTGGCGGTCCAGCCGAACTGTTTGAAGAATTTTCCGGAGATGCCGTTCATGAAGGCGGTCGGGAGAAAGACCGCGATCAGTGCGAAGGTGGTCGCGATGACGGCGAGGCCGATCTCGTCGGCCGCTTCCATGGCGGCCTGATACGGCGACTTGCCCATCCCGAGGTGTCGGACGATGTTCTCGATCTCGACGATCGCGTCGTCGACGAGGATCCCGATGACGAGTGACAGCGACAGCAGGGTCACGACGTTGAGCGAGAAGCCGAAGTAGTCCATCCCGACGAAGGCCGGAAGAACGGAAAGCGGCAGGGCGGTGGCCGACACGAAGGTCGCACGCCAGTCCCGCAGGAAGAACCAGACGACGATGACGGCGAGGATTGCGCCTTCGACGAGCAGCCACAGCGAGCCCTTGTAGCTTTCCTCGACCGGATCGACGAAGTTGTAGGCTTCCTTGATCCGGATTCTGGGGTGGCCGGCCTGCAAGGATGCAACGACCTCGGCAACGCCGCGGGCGACTTCGATCTCGCCTGCGCCGCGTGCCCGCACGACTTCGAAACCGACGACGGGCTTGCCGTCGAGCATCGCCGTCGAACGGCGTTCGGCCACGGTGTCTTCCACGCGTCCGAGCGAGGCGAGTTCGACGCGCCTGCCGTCGCTGAGGACGATCTCCATGGCGGCCAATTGTTCCGCGCTCAGTGCGGTCGCGAGCGTCCGTACGGTTTGCTCGCTGCCGCCGAGGTCGGTGCGGCCGGCCGATGTTTCCATCTGGATGCGGCGCAGTTGGCGGGAGATGTCGGCGACGGTGACGTTGAGGGCGAGCAAGCGCTCGGGATCCAGTTCGATGCGGATTTCGCGTGCGACGCCACCGACGCGCGACACCTGGCCGACGCCGGAGACCGATAGCAGCGCCTTGGATACGGTGTTGTCGACGAACCAGGACAGGTTTTCCTCATCCAGCGTGTCGGAGGCAACGGTGTAGGTGACGATCGGCAGGCCGGACAGGTTGAAGCGCGAGATCACCGGGTCGCGAAGGTCGCCGGGCAGATCGGAGCGGATCCGCGAGAAGGCGTCGCGGACGTCGTCGATGGCCTCTTGGGTGGGTTTTTCGAGGCGGAACTCGGTCGTGATCGTCGCGACGCCGTCCTGGATCCTCGTGTAAATGTGCTTGACGCCCTGCAGCGTAGCGAGCGAGTTCTCGATCTTGCGCGCGACCTCGGTTTCAAGCTGTGAGGGCGCAGCGCCGGGCAGCGTCGCCGTGAGCACGACCATCGGCAGATCGACGTCCGGGAAGTTCTGGACCTTCATCCGGGCGAACGAAAACAGGCCGAGGATGCTCAGCATGATGAACAGCAGCACGCCTGGAACCGGGTTGCGGATCGACCAGGCCGAAACGTTCATCGTGAGATCCTCAACTCTTTTCGGGCGCGGCAGGCGGTGTGGCCGGGGCGACCTCCACCAGGTCGCCATCGTTCAAGAAACCGCCGCCGCTCTCGACGATGCGGTCCCCAGCCTCAATGCCGGACAGGATCTCCACGCGGTCTTGCTGGCGCCGACCGGTAGCGACTTTGACCTGGGCAACCCGATGGTCCTCGCCCAGGCGGAACACGAAGGAGAAGCCTTCACGCAGCATCACCGCCGATTGCGGCAGGCTCAGGCGCGATTCCTGTTTGGACCTCGCGGGAACGATTTCCCCTTTCGCGAACACGCCGGCCTTGGCTTCGGACGGGGGTAGGTCGACATAAGCGATGCCATTGCGGGTGACGGCGTCGACGGAGGGCGCAACGCTGCGCACCTTTCCGGTGATCTTCGTCCCCCCCGGGATCGTCAGGCGTGCGATGTCGCCGGGCCTGACGTCGGCGAAATCGTCCGCAGTGAGTTCTGCACGCCATTCGAGGCGGCTGCGCAGGATCAGGCGGAAGAGTTCCTGCCCGGCCTGGGGTACGCTGCCGACGGCGGCCGCTCGCGCGGAGACCAGGCCATCATCGGGAGCGGCAATACGGGTCTGGCCGACACGCACTTCGGCGAGTTTGACGCGCGCTGCCGCGAGGTCGATGCGCGAGCGCGCCGTCTGCTCCATCGTCAGGTATTGCGTGACTTGCTGCTCGCTCATCATGCCGGTCGGTTTGAAGCGACGTGCCCGGTCCGCGTTGGCCTGGGCCTCCGCGTACATGGCCCGCGCTTCCTGCAGGGCGGCACGGGCCTGGGCCAGGTCCGCCTGGATGACGTCGTCGGCGAGCACGACGAGCAACTGCCCCTTGCGTACCGTGTCGCCGACGTTGGCCTTGACCTCCGCGATGCGCAGTCCCCCGATCTCGCTGCCGATGACCGTTTCCTGCCACGCAGCGATGTTGCCGCTCGCAGTGAGCGTGTGCTCCCACGCGACGGGCTTCGGGGTGACGACCTGCACGGTCAGCGCGGGGCGAGTCGCTTCCGCAGGGGGCTCGCCCGATTTCGACGCAGTCGCGCTCTGCCCGTCACAGCCCGCGAGGACGGTGGCGGCGGCGAAGGAGGTGAGAATCGCAAACCAGTCCGAATGTGTACGTTTCATGGCAGCAAAGGGCAGCCTCGTGCGTCAAGACTGGATTCAGACGAGGCATGCCGGGTCGGCAATGCCTCACTTGGAAGCGCCTGCTCGGCCCCGCGGGGCTTGCGCGGGACCTTTCCGGAATATTTAGCCTGCTTCCGCCGACCTTGGCAACCTGCGCGTCAAAAATCGGTCGCCGGAGTATTTTCAGCCTTGCTGAAGTTCCTTCGGCAGCGGGAAGGTCACGCGCTCTGGCACGCCGTCGAGCGTGCGGACCGAGCCGCTGCTGAGCTGCTTCAGGCGGTCGATGACCGCGTCGACGAGCACTTCCGGGGCCGAGGCGCCGGCCGTGACGCCGATGCGCTTGCGGCCTTCGAGCATTGCCGGGTCGATGCCTTCGGCGTTGTCGATGAGATAGGCCGGTACGCCGCGCAGCTCGGCGACTTCGCGCAGGCGATTGGAGTTCGAGCTGTTGCGCGAGCCGACAACGAACACGACGTCAACCTGCGGCGTCATGAATTTCACGGCATCCTGGCGATTCTGCGTCGCGTAGCAGATGTCGTCCTTCTTCGGGCCGATGATGTTCGGGAAGCGTTCGCGCAGGGCGGTGACGAGGGCGGCGGCGTCGTCAATGGAGAGCGTGGTCTGCGTGACATAGGCGAGCTTGTCCGGATCGGCGACATTGAGCATCGCGACGTCCTCGACCTTTTCGACGAGGTGGATGCCGTCCTTGACCTGCCCCATCGTGCCTTCGACTTCCGGATGGCCCTTGTGGCCGATCATGACGATCTCGCGGCCCTGCTCGCGCATGCGCCCGACTTCGATATGGACCTTGGTGACGAGCGGGCAGGTGGCGTCGAAGACGCGCAGGCCGCGCTTTTCGGCCTCAAGGCGAACCGTCTGAGGCACGCCGTGGGCGCTGAAGATCACAGTGCTGCCGGTGGGGACTTCGTCGAGTTCCTCGACGAACACCGCGCCTTTCGCGCGCAGGCCTTCGACGACGAACTTGTTATGGACGACTTCGTGGCGCACGTAAATCGGGGCGCCGAAGCGCTCCAGCGCGCGCTCGACGATCTCGATCGCGCGCTCGACACCGGCGCAGAAGCCGCGCGGGTTGGCGAGCAGGATTTCGTTGGAGGTCATGCGGGGGCTCCGTTGGGGTTGGGGCCGGTAACTGTTGAAAGTTCTTAGACGACGCCGATGATGTCCACTTCGAAGCGGATCGTTTTGCCGGCGAGCGGGTGGTTGAAGTCGACGACCGCGAAGGCGTCGTTGATCTCGCGCACGAGGCCGGAGTAGCGGGTGCCGTCCGGCGCGCCGAATTCCATGATCGTCATCGCTTCGATCTCTTCCTCGGGCATGTGTTCGCGCTTGACGTGTTCGACCAGCTCCGGATTGTAGGGGCCGAAGGCGTCTTCGGGGGCGAGCGTGAATTGCTGGTGCGTGCCGACGGGGAGTCCCGCAAGCATGCGTTCGAGGCTCGGCAGCAATTCACCGGCGCCCATTTGCAGCGTGGCAGGCGTGCCTTCGAAGGTGCTGATGAGCGGCTGGCCGTTTTCGAGGGCAATGCGGTAGTGCAGCGTAACCAGGCTGTCGGGTTGGACGGATTGCGTCACGAAGGATTCTCCGGGCTAGGGGGGGTACGAGTGGCGCGAAACTGCGCCCACAGCATCAGGCCGACGCCGAGCGTGATCGCCGAGTCGGCCAGATTGAACGCCGGCCAGCCGTAACGGCCGACGTGGAAGAACAGGAAATCGACGACCGCGCCGTGCACGACGCGGTCGATGACGTTGCCGAGCGCCCCGCCGATGATGAGGCTGAAGGCGAGCGGCAGGACGACCTCGCGCTGGTGCTGGCGCACCATCGTCAGCAACCAGCCGCTGATCGCCAGTGCGAGCACGATGAAGAACCAGCGCTGCCAGCCGGAATGGTCGGCAAGGAAGCTGAAGGCGGCGCCCTGGTTGTAGACAAGCACGAGACTGAAGAAGTCCGTCACGGGCAGGCTTTCCCCGAGCTGGAAGCGCGACAGGACCAGCCACTTCGTGATCTGGTCCAGTCCGATCACGAGCGCGGCGAGTTCCAGCCAGCCGTAGAAGCGCCGCGTCAGCGGAATGCCGCCGCGCGTGGCGCGCGGGGCACTTGCGGAATCAAGCATGGGTACGGCTTTCTCCTGCGCCGGTCAGGTTGCCGTGGCAGCGGCCGCACAGTTCCGGATGATCGGCGTGGCTGCCGACGTCCTCGCGGAAATGCCAGCAACGGCCGCACTTCGCGTGCGACGAGGGCGCCGCGTCGATGCCTTCGGCCGCCTCGTCGGCGACGCGGACGAGCTCGGCGCGCGAGGTGATCAGCACGAAGCGCAGGTCTTCGCCGAGGCTCGCGAGCGCGTCGAAACGCGCACCGCTCGCGCGGACCGTGACTTCGGCCTGCAGCGAGGAGCCGATCTTGCCGTCGGTGCGCAGGCCTTCGAGCACCTTCTGGACCTGGGCGCGGGATTCGCGGATCAGTTCCCAGCGCGCGGCGCTCTCGGCGTCGCCGGCGGCGTCGGGCAGCACGTGCCAGGTGTGCAGCATCACGCTGTCTTCCACATCCTTGCCGACGATCTGCCAGATTTCCTCGGCGGTGAAGCTGAGGATCGGCGCCATCATGCGGGTGATCGCCTGCGTGATGTGCCACAGTGCGGTCTGCGCGGCGCGGCGTGCCGGCGAGTCGGCCTGCGTCGTGTAGAGGCGGTCCTTCAGGATGTCGAGGTAGAAGGCCCCCAGGTCTTCGGCAGCGAAGTTCTGTAGCGCCTGAACGATCTTGTGAAACTCGTAGCGCCCGTAGTCGACCGTGACTTGCTCCTGCAGGCGGCGGGTGAGTTCGAGTGCGTAGCGGTCGATGTCCAGCCACTCGCCGACCGGCACGCCGTTCTTCTCGATGTCGAAGTCCGCGGTGTTGGCGAGCAGGAAGCGCAGGGTATTGCGCAGGCGGCGATAGACCTCGACGACGCGGTCGAGGATCTCCTTGGAGATCGTCAGCTCGCCCGAGTAGTCGGTCGCGGCAACCCACAGGCGCAGGATTTCGGCGCCGAGCTTGTCCGAGACTTCCTGCGGCGCGACGACATTGCCTTTCGACTTCGACATCTTCTTGCCCTGGCCGTCGACGACGAAGCCGTGCGTCAGCAGGCCGTCGTAAGGCGCGCGGCCATCGACGGCGCAGCCGGTCAAGAGCGACGAATGGAACCAGCCGCGGTGCTGGTCCGAGCCTTCGAGATAGAGGTCGGCCGGCCAGCGGCTAACGTCGGCGTGCGAGCCACGCAGCACCGTCCAGTGCGTGGTGCCGGAGTCGAACCAGACGTCGAGGGTGTCGCGCATCTTGTCATATTGCGCGGCCTCAGGGCCGAGGAGTTCGGTGGGCTCCAGCTTGAACCAGGCGTCGATGCCTTCCTTCTCGACGCGCTTGGCGACTTCTTCGAGGAGTTCGAGGCTCTTAGGATGCGGCTCGCCCGTTTCCTTGTTCAGGAACAGCGGGATCGGCACGCCCCAGTTGCGCTGGCGCGACACGCACCAGTCCGGACGGTTGGCGATCATCGAGTGCAGGCGCGCCTTACCCCAGGACGGGAAGAACTGGGTCTCGTCGATGGCCTTCAGCGCGAGCTCGCGCAGCGTCGGCGCGCCGGCTTCGACCGCCTCGCGGCCGGGCAGGCGGTCCATGCCGACGAACCATTGGGTGGTCGCGCGGTAGATCACCGGCGTCTTGTGGCGCCAGCAGTGCATGTAGCTGTGCGTGAGGTTGCCCGAGGCGAAGAGGCTCCCGACTTCGGCGAGTTTCTCGATGATCTTCGGGTTGGCGTCCCACACCGACAGGCCGCCGAAGAAGGGCAGGCTTTCGTGGAACACGCCGTCGCCCTGCACGGGGTTCAGGATCTCGTCGTTGCGCATGCCGTAGCGCGTGCACGAGTTGAAGTCGTCCAGACCGTAGGCGGGCGCGCTATGCACGATGCCGGTACCGGCATCGGCCGCGACGTAGTCGCCGAGGAAGACCGGCGAGACGCGGTCGTAGAAGGGGTGGCGGAACTGGATGCGATCGAGCGCGACGCCACGGGCGGCAGCGAGCACGCGGCCTTCGAGCGAGTAGCGTTCGAGGGCGGAGGCGCGCAGTTCGGCGGCGAGGATCACGAGGCCCTTGGGCGTCTCGACCAGTTCGTACATCAGCTCGGGATGGACGTTGAGCGCCTGGTTGGACGGGATCGTCCACGGGGTCGTGGTCCAGATCACGATGTAGACCGGTTGCTCCGGCAGTGCGTCGAGGCCGAAGGCGCGCGCGAGCTTGGCGCGCTCTTCATCGGCGAGCAGGAAGCCGACGTCGATCGCGGGCGACTTCTTGTCCTGGTATTCGACTTCGGCTTCCGCGAGCGCCGAGCCGCAGTCGAAGCACCAGTTCACCGGCTTCAGGCCCTTGAACAGGAAGCCCTTGCGATACATCTCGCCGAGCGCACGGATTTCGTCGGCCTCGTTCGAAAACTGCATCGTGCGGTAGGGGTTGTCCCAGTCGCCGAGCACGCCGAGGCGGATGAAGTCCTTCTTCTGGCGCTCGATCTGCTCGCCCGCGTATTCGCGGCACAGTTCGCGCGCGCGGTCTGCGGGCAGGTGCTTGCCGTGCTGCTTTTCGATCTGGTGCTCGATCGGCAGGCCATGGCAGTCCCAGCCCGGCACGTAAGGTGCGTCGAAGCCCGCCATGGTCTTGGAGCGGACGATGATGTCCTTGAGGATCTTGTTCACCGCATGGCCGATATGGATGTCGCCGTTGGCGTACGGGGGGCCGTCGTGCAGGATGAACTTCGGACGGCCAGCCGCGGCCTTGCGGATCTTCTGATACAGCTTCTTCTGCTGCCATGCGGCGATCCAGCCCGGTTCCCGCTTGGCGAGATCGCCACGCATCGGGAAGGGGGTGTCCGGCAGGTTGAGGGTCTTGCGGTAGTCAGCCATGGTGGGTTCCGGCGGCAGGAGCCAATAGGGTCAAGTAGGATTACCAACTGGGTGGTCGGCGAACCAGGCGCGGGCGTCGGCCGCGTCCTTGGCGATCTGGGCCTTGAGGGCGTCGAGCGAGGCGAACTTGGTCTCGTCGCGCAGCTTTTTGACGAAATGCACGCGCAGGTGGGCGTTGTAGCAGTCGCGGTTCCAGTCGAAGAGATTCACTTCGAGCGTAGGGCGGCCGGCGCTCGTCACCGAAGGGCGCACGCCAATGTTCGCGACACCGGCGACCGGTGCATCGCCGAGTCCTTCGACGCTCACCGCGAACACGCCCGAGAGGGCCGGGCGGCGATGCTTCATCTGGATGTTGGCGGTCGGGAAGCCGAGCTTGCGGCCGATCTGGTCGCCGCGGATGACGCGGCCGGCGATGCTGTAGGGGCGGCCGAGCAGGCGCGCCGCATGGTCGAGGTCGCCTTCCGCAAGGGCTTCGCGCACGGCAGAGCTGGAGGCGCGTTCGCCGCCGATGTCGAGGGTGTGCATCGCTTCGACGCAGAACCCGGCGGCGGCGCCGCGCGCCTGCAGCATCGCGAAGTCACCCTGGCGGCGCGCGCCGAAGCGGAAGTCGTCGCCGATGATCAGGTGGCGCACGGCGAGGCCGCGCACGAGGATGTCGTCGATGAACTGGTCGGCCGTGAGCGCCGCGAAGCGCGCATCGAAACGGCAGACATGGACGCGATCGACGCTGCTCGCCGCCAGCAGCAGGAGCTTCTCGCGCAGCGAGGCGAGGCGGGCGGGAGCGTCGGCGGGAGAGAAGTATTCGCGCGGATGGGGCTCGAACGTGAGCACCACGGCGGGCAACTGACGTGCGCGCGCGGTATCGGTGAGCAGCTTGAGCAGCGCCTGGTGGCCACGATGCACACCGTCGAAATTGCCGATGGTGAGCACCGAGGGCTGTGCGGCGTGCTCGGGAATCCCGCGAAAGACCTGCATAACCGCCTGAAAAAAGCCGTAATTATAACGGCAACAGGGGGCTCTTGGCGCGTGCGGGCGGTCGATCCAAGCTGTTATGCGACCTTGTTGCGCCCCGCGGGCGGCGTGTCGCGGAAGTAGCGGCGTAGGCCGCGCAGGATCGCATCAGCCATCTTGTCCTGGTAGGCCTCATCGTTGAGTCGCTGCTCTTCCTCGGGATTGCTGATGAAGGCGGTCTCGACGAGGATCGACGGAATGTCCGGCGCCTTGAGCACAGCGAAGCCGGCCTGTTCGACCTGTCCCTTGTGCAGCGTGTTGATGTCGCCCAGTTCGTTCAGCACGGCCTTGCCGAGCTTGAGGCTGTCGTTGATCGTCGCGGTCTGCGAGAGGTCGAGCAGGGTGCGGGCGAGGTGGCCGTCTTGCTTGGCGAGGTTGATGCCGCCGATGAGGTCGGCCTCGTTTTCCTTTTGTGCGAGCAAGCGCGCAGCCGTGCTCGACGCGCCGCCTTCGGACAGCACGAAGACAGAGCTTCCGCGGGCGTCGGGGCGTACAAAGGCGTCGGCGTGGATCGAGACGAAGAGGTGGGCTTCGACGCGCCGGGCGCGGGATACCCGTTGTTGCAGTGGGACGAAGTAGTCGCCGTCGCGCGTCAGCATCGCGCGCATGTTCGGTTCGTTGTCGATGCGCTGCTTGAGGCGGCGCGCGATCGATAGCGTCACGTGCTTTTCGAAGCTGCCGCGCGAGCCGACTGCGCCGGGGTCTTCCCCTCCATGGCCGGGGTCGAGCGCGATCGTGATGAGGCGGTTCGCCGCGGGGCGATTGCTGCGCGCGGGTGTGTTGCGCTGTTCGGGCGGCGCTTCCTGACGGGCAGTCGTCGTCGGCGGCTGCGGATTCGGGGCTTGCGCCGCGGCGTTGCCGGGTTCGGGATTGGGCTGGCCCGCGGCGGCATCGAGCGGCGACGACTTCTGGATCAGCGCGAGCAGCGGGTCGACCGGGGTGGTCGGATAGAGGTCGAGGACGAGGCGGTGGCCGTAGTTCGCGACCGGCGCGAGCGGGAACACCTGCGGGTTGATCTCGGCCTTCAATTCAACGACCAGGCGCACGACGCCTGGGCGGTTGCGGCCGGCGCGGATCAGCTTGATGTAGGGATCGGACTCGAGGACCTTGGAGGGCAGCGACTGCAGCACGCTGTCGAATTCGACGCCTTCGAGGTCGACGACGAGACGATCCGGGTCCTTCACCAGCATGTGGGTGAACTTGAGTGGCGTCGTGCCTTCGATCGTGATGCGGGTGTATTCGGCGGCGGGCCACACGCGCACGCCCAGCACGCTGGTCGCGGCCATGCCGACGGGGCTGACGAGCAGCGTCAGGCTGGCGCCGGCGAACTTGAGCAGCTCGCGGCGGGAGATGCCCGAACGAGCGGTTACTGGGGGATCCTGTTCAGTCCCGAATGCAGTTTGCTTATGCATGTCCGTCCTGCCTCCGTCAGTGCCAGTGCTTCCATGCGCCGGCCCGCGCCGGATACTGTGAGTCGTACTTCGAGGTCCGGCGCGGCGATGTAGGGTGCGGCCTTGTCCGGCCATTCCACCAAACACACGCCATTTCCGGCGAAGTACTCGTCCAGCCCGGCTTCCAGATATTCCTCTGGGACTGCGAAGCGATAAAAATCAAAGTGATATAAGTCTAATCTAGAAACAACGTAAGGTTCAATCAAGGTGTATGTGGGACTTTTGACCTTTCCGGTGTGACCGAGTGCGCGCAAGGCGCCTCGGACGAGCGTCGTTTTGCCTGCGCCGAGATCGCCGCGCAGGTAGATGACAAGCCCGGCATGCAGCGTTGCGGCGAGCGCGGCGCCGGCTGCCTCGGTGTCGGCCTCGTTGTCGAGGTGCGCCGCGAGGGGGCTGCCGGTATTATCTGCAGGGTGAAGAATCTGGATCATCAGGAAGTCTCGTCGGAGGCTGCGGACAGCACGTCGCTGCATGGACTCGTCGCGCAGATCGGTATCTGGGCCAGCGAACTGGGTTTCGATGCCGTGGCGGTCGCGGACGTCGATCTCGCAAGCGCCGAGCCCGGGCTCGCGGCCTGGCTCGCGGACGGGTTTCACGGCGAGATGGATTATATGGCGCGGCACGGCATGAAGCGGGCGCGTCCCGCGGAATTGGTGCCGGGAACCGTGCGGGTCGTCAGCGCGCGCATGAACTATTGGCCCGATGCGGCGGAGGCGGGCGACGCGCTCGGCGATGCGAACCGTGCTTACGTGTCGCGTTACGCGTTGGGGCGCGACTACCACAAGCTGATGCGCAACCGCCTGCAGAAGCTCGCCGAGCGCATGGCTGCGGCCGCGCCGCACGGGTTTCGCGTGTTCGTCGACTCTGCGCCGGTGCTGGAAGTGGAACTCGCGAGCCGGTCGGGGCTGGGCTGGCGGGGCAAGCACACGCTGCTGCTCGATCGCAAGGCGGGCTCGTATTTCTTCCTCGGCGAAATCTTCACCGATCTCCCCTTGCCGGTTTCGCCTCCCGCCGAGCCGCACTGCGGGACCTGTCATGCCTGTCTCGACGCATGTCCGACCGGCGCGATCGTCGCCCCCTATCGTGTCGATGCCCGGCGCTGCATCTCCTATCTGACGATCGAGTTGAAGGACGCGATTCCCGAGGAGTTGCGCCCTCTGATCGGCAACCGCATCTACGGCTGCGACGACTGCCAGTTGGCGTGCCCATGGAACCGCTTTGCGCGGCTCGGGGCGGAGGCCGATTTCCAGCCGCGGCATGGCTTGGACCGGGCACGTCTGGTCGAACTGATGGCCTGGAGCGAAGCGGAGTTCATGGAGCGCATGGCCGGCAGCGCGATCTACCGCATCGGCTACGAGCGTTGGCTACGGAACCTGGCCGTGGGGCTGGGCAATGCGCCCAGTTCGCCCGAGGTGCTCGCGGCGCTGCAGGCGCGTGCCGACGATCCGTCGCCGCTCGTGCGTGAGCACGTCGCGTGGGCGCTCGCACAGCGCCGCGCGCGAGCGGGGTGAGCTTCGGCTAGAATCCCCTGCTTGCGCTATTGCGTTTCATTGACTCGGGTTTCCTCGTGGATTTCTCCCGCCCCATTGGCGTTTTCGACTCCGGCATCGGCGGCCTGACCGTCGTCCGGGCCTTGATGGAGCGCCTGCCGCTCGAAAGGATCGTCTATTTCGGCGATACCGCGCGCGTGCCCTACGGCATCAAGTCGGTCGGAACGATCGAGCATTACACGGCGCAGATCACCGACTTCCTGCTGCAGCAGGACGTGAAGATGCTGATCGTGGCGTGCAACACGATGGCGGCGGTGGCGGTGGACGTCGTGCGGCATCGCGCCGGCGACATTCCGGTGCTCGATGTGATCGAAGCCGGTGCGCGCGCGGCGGTGGCCGAGGCGGGCGGGCGCGGCGTCGGTGTGATCGGCACGCCGACGACGATCAACAGCAATGCCTATGCGCGCCGGATTCACGAACTCGACCCCGGTGTGCGCGTGTACTCGCAAGCCTGTCCGCTCTTCGTTCCGCTCGTCGAGGAGGGCTGGCTCGATCACCCGGTGACGCGTCTGACGGCGCAGGAATACCTGAAGCCGGTGCTGGCGGAGGAGGTCGGCAGTCTCGTTCTGGGCTGCACGCATTACCCCTTGCTGAAGCCGCTGCTGCGGGAGGTCGTCGGGCCCGGCGTGAGACTGGTGGATTCCGCGATCACGACGGCCGAACTTGCGGCGGCCAAGTTGCATGAACTCGGCATCGCGAGCCGCGAGGCGGGGCCGGCGCCTTACCGCTTCGTCGTCACCGATGTGCCCTTGCGCTTCCAGACGATCGGCGAGCGTTTCCTCGGCCGCTCGCTCGGGGCCGTGGAAAAGGTCGAGTGGTAAGCGTTTAGCGTTCCGGGCCGGTCGCGATCGGGCGTGCGCTATCTGCGCACCATTCGCTCCAAGAACCGGCATAGAGTCGCGAGCCGGTGAGGCCGGCCGATTCCATCGCAAGGAGGTTGTGGCAGGCAGTGACGCCTGACCCGCACTGATGCACGACGCGGCGCGCATCGCGGCCTTTCAGCAGGGCGCCGAATTCCTCGCGCAGCACCGAGGCCTGCTTGAAGCGGCCGTGGGGCCCGAGGTTGTCGCGGAAGAAGCGGTTGATCGCGCCCGGGATATGGCCGCCGACCGGGTCGAGCGTCTCGTTTTCGCCGCGGTAGCGGTCGGGGCTGCGGGCGTCGACGAGCATCATCTCGGGTTTGCCGAGGTGGTCGAAGACATAGGCGGCATCGACAAAGCTCGCCTGTAGCGCCGGCACGAAGATCTGCGGCCGGTCGGGTGGAGGGTATTGCGTCAGGGCCTGGGCCGCCTCGCACCATGCGACCAGACCGCCGTCGAGTACTGCGACACGTCGGTGTCCCATCCAGCGCATCAGCCACCACAGGCGGGCGGCGAACATCCCGCTGGCATCGTCGTAGGCCACGACCTGAGTGTGGTTGCCGATCCCGATTTCGCCCAGGCGCTGCGCGAGTCGGGCGGGATCGGGCAGGGGGTGACGGCCGTTGCGACCCGTCATCGGACCGGAAAGATCCTCGTCCAGGTGCATGAAGCGTGCGCCGGGAAGATGGCCGCGCGCGTAGGCCTCGCGCCCGAAATCCCGGTTCGCGAGGTCGTGGCGGCAGTCGACGATCACCCAGTCCTGATCGTCGAGGTGCTGGGCGAGTTCGTGGGCCCCAATGAGTGTGGAATATGAGGCGGCAGCGGTCACCGGGCGGCTTCCTCTTCGGCTTCGAGCCAGGCGCGGGCCTCGGCTTCGTCATGGAACACGAGCACTTCGGCATCGACGAAAAGCTGCGATACCCAGGCGCTCCACGTCATCCACTGGTCTTCGGTGAGCACGGCGATGCGGCCGAAATCGTGGGCGTGCTGGCGCGAGAACTTGATCTCTTCCCACGCAACGTCGAGCGTGAAGCCCGCCATTTCCCGCAGGTCGATGAGCAGGTTGACGGATCCCTCGAACTTGACCTTGTAATTGACCAGTTCCTCGAACTCTTTGTAGTCGGGCAGCGTGAATTCACCGAATACGGCTACGGTGACCAGATTGGCGCGGTGGTCGGTGGTGATCATGACGTCCTCCGGATGGCGACGGGATCCTGCGGACTACTATAGTCCTGGCGGGGGGCGGGTTCAATCGCCATGCCCGGCTTGCGGGAGCGGGGCTCCGACCGGCGGACGGACAGGCTGCCGCGCCGCGAGCGAGACGGCCGCGCCGCTGGCGATGATCAGCACGATCGCGCCCCATGCGTCGAAAGGTAGCACTTCGTTCCACAGCAGCATACCGAACAGGCTGGAGAAGATCACCGTCGTATAGGCGAGGTTGGCCGCGACGATGGTCTTGCCCAGGCGGTAGGCGCGCGTCATTGCAAGCTGCGCCATGCCGCCGAAGAGACCGACGCCGATCAGCGTCGCCGCGCCCTTGAGGTCGATCGCCTGGAGGTCGCCGGATAGCGCCCAGGGGATTCCGAGCAGTGTCGTGACGCCGGAGAACCAGAAGACCGTTCGCAGTTCCGGTTCGCCCGCCCGGCCGAGTTCGCGCACGCTGATGTAGGCGACGCTGGCGAGGAGCGCCGAGCCGAGTCCGGCCGCCGCGCCGATCCACTGCTCGGACTGGAGCGTGGGCTTGAGGAGCAGGACCACGCCGGCGAAGCCGAGCAGCACCGATCCGACGACCGCCGGGCGCAGCCGTTCGCGGAACCACAGCGCGAGGAGCAGGGCCACGATGATCGGCGAAGTGTAGTTGAGCGTGACGGCGGTCGCGAGCGGCAAGGCGCGGATCGCATAGAAATAGGCCATCAGCGCCGCCGTGCCCGAGAGTGAGCGTGTCAGTTGCAGGCGCCACTTCGGCGTATGGAGCGGGACGCGCTGGCTGCGGGCGAGCGCCGCGATGATGATCAGGCCGATGAAGCCGCGGTAGAAGACCAGCTCCCCCGTCGAGAACGTGCTGCTCCCGAGCTTGACGCAGACGCCCATGCAGGCGAAGAGGAGGCTGGCGACGACCATCCAGAGGGATTGCATGGCGGCTTGTTGCGGCGCGGCAAAACCGACATTGAATCACACCGTGGGCGCTTGTGCGACAGGTTTGCTCTTGTCATTGGCGACCCGTGGCGGCCGATGTCGTCCGGCCGACGGGATGGTCAGGCGAGGTTGGGCGCGGTAGTCTTGTGCACACGTCATGCCGGAGGGGGACGCGATGGGCTATCTGCTGGCGCTTGATCAGGGGACGACGAGTTCGCGGGCGATGGTGTTCGACGGCGACGGCCGGGTCAGAGGGGGCGCGCAGCAGCCCTTCACGCAGCATTTCCCGCAGCCGGGGTGGGTCGAGCACGATCCGCAGGAGATCCTGGATACGCAGTTCGATTGCGCCCGCTTGGCGTTGGCGGACGCCGGCATCGCGGCGAAGAATCTCGCGGGCATCGGCATCACGAATCAGCGCGAGACGACGCTGCTATGGGATCGCAAGACCGGCCGGGCGCTGGCGCCCGCGATCGTCTGGCAGGACCGGCGCACCGCCGGCATGTGCGATCGGCTGCGCGACGCCGGCCATACGGACGCGATCCGCGAGCGCACGGGCCTGGAGCTGGATGCCTATTTCTCCGCGACCAAGCTCGCATGGCTGCTCGATCATCTGCCGGATGCCCGGGCGCGTGCCGCTGCGGGCGAGCTGGCCTTCGGCACCGTCGACAGCTGGCTCGTGTGGCATCTCAGCGGCGGCGTGCTGCACGTGACGGATCCGGGCAATGCGGCGCGGACGATGCTCTTCAATATCCATTCGCTCGATTGGGACGACGAGCTCCTGGCGCTCTTCGGCATCCCGCGGGCGCTCCTGCCGCGCGTCGTCGATAGCAGCGGCGTGTGCGGGACGAGCGCACCGTCGGTACTCGGCGCCGCCGTACCGATCGCCGGCATCGCGGGCGACCAGCAGGCGGCGACCTTCGGGCAGGCGTGTTTCTCCCCGGGCATGGCCAAGAACACCTACGGTACGGGGTGCTTCCTGCTGATGAATACCGGCGATCAGATCGTCGCGTCGCAGAATCGCCTGCTCAGCACCGTTGGATGGCGGGACGCCGCCGGCGTGAGCTATGCGCTCGAAGGCAGCATCTTCATGGGCGGTGCCGTCGTGCAGTGGCTGCGGGACAATCTCGGGCTGATCCGGCAATCGTCCGAGATCGAGGCGCTCGCGGCGAGCGTACCGGACAGCGGCGGCGTCGTGCTGGTGCCGGCCTTTACCGGTCTCGGCGCGCCCTATTGGGATGCCTATGCGCGGGGCGCCTTGATGGGCCTGACCCGCGGCAGCGGTCCGGCGCATATCGCGCGCGCCGCGCTCGAAGCGATCGCGCTGCAGACCGTCGATCTCGTCGAGGCGATGCGACGCGACGGGGCGGGACCGCTGACGGAGCTGCGTGTCGACGGCGGCGCGGCGGCGAATGATCTCCTGATGCAGATGCAGGCCGACCTCCTCGGCGTGCCCGTCGTGCGCCCTCGGATGCTGGAGACGACGGCGCTGGGGGCGGCCTATCTCGCCGGGCTGGGAGTGGGCATGTGGTCGGGAACGGAGGATCTCGCGGCGCACTGGCAGGTCGAGCGGCGTTTCGAACCGGTGATGTCGGCCGATGCGCGGGAGACCGCACTCGCCCAATGGCACCGGGCGGTCGAGCGGGCGCGGGGCTGGGTGAGGGCTGGGTGAGGGCATGACGGCGATCGTCGAAGGTCCGTTGTCGCGTTCGGCTTTGCTCGGTCGCCTGCGTGCGGCCGGTGCGTGGGACGTCGTCGTGATCGGCGGCGGTGCGACCGGGCTCGGCTGCGCGGTCGATGCGAGCGCCCGCGGCTATCGGACGCTGTTGCTCGAGGCGCACGATTTCGCCAAGGGCACGAGTTCGCGTGCGACGAAGCTGATCCACGGCGGCGTGCGCTATCTCGCCCAGGGCAATCTGCCGCTCGTGCACGAGGCGCTGGCGGAGCGCTCGCGGCTGCTGGCGAACGCGCCCCATCTCGTCCATCCCTTGCGCTTCGTCGTGCCCGCCTACCACTGGCTCGACATTCCGAAATTTGGCGCCGGCCTGACTTTCTACGATCTGCTTGCGGGCGGTCACGGCATCGGGCGCAGCCGCGTGCTCGATGCCGCGAGCACGGTCGTCGCCCTGCCGACCGTGAATCCCGACGGATTACGCGGCGGTATCGCCTATTGGGATGCGCAGTTCGACGACGCGCGCCTCGCGATCGCACTGATGCGCACCCATCTCGATCTGGGCGGACTCGCGCTCAACTACCTGCCCGTCGATGGCTTGGTGCAAGAGGGCGGACGAGTGCGCGGCGTGCTCGCGCACGATGCCGAGACCGGAGAGACGTTCCATATGGCGGCACGCACCGTCATCAACGCCACCGGCGTGTGGGCGGACTCGGTGCGGCGCTTCGAGCGATCGCAGGTGTCTGCGATGCTCAAGCCGAGCCAGGGCGTGCATCTGGTTGTCGATCGCGACTTCCTGCCCGGCATGGACGCGCTGCTGGTGCCGGAGACGCCGGACGGTCGCGTGCTGTTCGTGATTCCGTGGTGCGGCAAGGTGCTGATCGGCACGACGGATTCGCCGCGCAAGGACCTGCCGCTGGAGCCGGAGCCGCTCGCGGGCGAGATCGACTTCATCCTCGCGACGGCGGCGCCCTATCTCGTCCGCGCACCGTCGCGTGAGGATGTGCGTAGCGTGTTCGTCGGATTGCGCCCCTTGATCGGCGCGGGCGACAGTTCGGCGACGCGGTCCTTGTCGCGCGAGCATTGCATCGAGGTCTCTCCCGGCGGGCTCGTGACGATCACCGGCGGCAAGTGGACGACCTACCGTCGAATGGCCGAGGAGGCGGTCGATACGGCGCAGTCGGTCGGAAGCCTGCCGTCGAGAAGCGGCGCAACGGCGAGCCTTCGTCTGCATGGCGCGCCCACCGCGCGCTCGTCCGCATCCCGCGACGTCTATGGCACGGCGCGGGCGGAGGTCGACAGCCTGCCCGGCGCGGCCCGCGCGGTGTCCCCGAGCTTTGCACTGACGGAGGCCGAAATTCGCTACGCTGCACGGGCGGAACTCGCGCGCAGCGTCGAGGACGTGCTGGCCCGCCGGCATCGTGCGCTCTTCCTCGATGCCAAAGCCGCGGTGGTGGCGGCGCCGGAAGTGGCACGCATCCTGGCCGAAGAACTCGGGCGCGATGCAGCCTGGTGCAGCGGCGAGGTCGAGCGTTTCTCGGTTCTTGCCGCACAATACGCACGCTTGTAGGCGTCCGGGTCGTCCCGGGACGGCCGGAAAAGCGAAAAACAATAACGAGGAGATTCCCTTTGACTACGCTTCGAACCGCGGCGCTGACGCTCGTCGCGATGCTTGCGTTTGCCGCCAATTCGGTGTTGTGCCGCCTCGCGCTGCGCAACACGACGATCGATCCGGCGAGCTTCACGGTGATCCGCCTGCTGTCCGGCGCCGCGATGCTGGCATTCCTGATTCACCTGCGTGGCGCGCGGCCGGGACGGTCCGGCAACTGGGGCTCGGCGCTGGCGCTGTTCGCTTACGCGGCGGGCTTCTCGTTCGCCTATGTGTCCTTGCCGACGGGCGTCGGCGCGCTGCTCCTCTTCGCTGCCGTGCAGACGACGATGATCCTGACCGGCCTTGTCCGCGGCGAACGCCTTCACATGCGCCAGACGGCGGGCCTCGCGTTGGCATTCGGCGGCCTGATCTATCTTCTGCTGCCCGGACTGTCGGCGCCGCCGCTCGGCGGTGCATCGCTGATGATCGGGGCGGGGGTCGCGTGGGGAGTGTATTCCCTGCGCGGCCGCGGCATTCGGGATCCGCTCGCCGCCACGGGCGGAAACTTCCTGCGCACCGTGCCGATGGCGCTTGCGCTGGGTATCTTCGCAAGCGGAACGGTAACGGTCGATGGCACCGGGGCGCTGTATGCGGTGCTGTCGGGCGCGCTCGCGTCCGGCGCCGGTTATGCGATCTGGTATTCCGCGCTGGCGGGCCTGACGGCGACGAGCGCCGCGACCGTCCAGCTCAGCGTGCCGGTGATCGCGGCGATCGGTGGGGTACTCATGCTCGGCGAGGCGCCGACCGTGCGCCTCGTGGTGTCGTCGGCCGCGATCCTCGGCGGCGTCGCGCTGGTGCTGGTTAAGCGCCGCTGACGCGGCGTTCGGGCGAGTAGACGCTGGTGCCGGCGAGGACGCGGACGGTTCCGGCGAGCGCGCCGATCACGCGGGTGCCGATGCGCGACAGGGCTCCGGCCGGCGGCGGCTCCAGGCGGAAGCGGCTCTCGCCCTGGGCCTCCAGTACCACGTGACCGCCGTCCGGGATGACGAAGCGCTCGCCGGCGCCGAGCCACTTGTCCTGTGAATAGCCCTCAACCGTCAGCCAGGCGCGGCCTTGTTCGAGAACGATCTCCCAGCGTTCGGCATCCTTCAGCGAAACGATGCCGCCGGCTTGCATGTTCCAGCCAGAACGTGCGAATCTTGTTTCCATGATGCCTCCTTGCGTTGCACGGTGATTGAGTCGTGTGATTGCATTGTGGATACGCGAAGGCGTCTTGAAAATCGATCTTTTCTGACGTTCATGTGAAGGAAACTCACATATGGAGAGGCCCGGAAAGCTGCCGTCGCTATCCGCGCTGAGGATGTTCGAGGCCGCGGCCCGGCTCCGGAGCATTTCCCGCGCGGCCGACGAACTGTTCGTCACGCACGGTGCGGTGAGCCACCAGATCCGCGCCCTTGAGGACTATCTGGGGTTTGCGCTGTTCCTGCGCCAGGGGCGGGCTGTCGTGCTGACCCCGGCTGGCGAGGAATTGCTGGCGTCGGCCAACACCGCCCTGCGTCAGCTGTCCGATACGGTATCGGTGCTGCAGCGTCGCGCGAATCCGAATCGCCTGTCGGTGAGCGTGATGCCCTCGTTTGCCGGCCGCTGGCTGACGCCGCGCATCGGGGGCTTCATCGACCGCCACCCGTCGGCCGAACTGAACGTCACATCTACGGGAGCGCTCGTCGACTTTACGCGCGACGCCGTGGACGTTTGCATCCGCTGGGGGCCGGGGGGCTATGGCGGGGTGCGGGCCGAGCTTCTGATGGACGACGTCCTGTTTCCGGTGATCAGTCCCGCGTTGTGCCGGGGACGGCGGCTCGACACGCCCGCGGACCTCGCCGGACTGCCGTTGCTGCGCTCGGAAGGGGAGGACTGGCAGCCTTGGTTCCAGGCGGCGGGCCTCGACTGGCCCGAGCCGGCAGGCGGGCTGATGGTGTCCGACTCGGGGATCATGCTGCAGGCGGCAATCGACGGGCATGGTGTTGCGCTGGCGCGACGCAGCCTGGCGGCCTTGGCGCTTCGGGCGGGACGCCTGCTGCGGCCCTTCGACATCGAAATACCCGCACGTCATGCGCCGGAAGGCATCGCAGCGGGCAGTTTTCCCGCCACGACGCCATTCGAACAGCGGCCGCGTTGGCGCTACTGGACCGTGCTGCCGGAACGGCCCTCGGATACGCCGCTGCTGAAGAGCTTTCTCGCGTGGCTGCGCGCCGAAGTGGCCGCCGATCTTGCCGCCCCGCTGAGCGTGGATGCCTCCCTGACCGGTATGCCCGGGGCTTGAAGCGCCCGGTCAGTTTGCAAGGTGCCGAGCGCTTCCACTCAGCGTGACGATGGCGTCGAGTCCGCCGGCGGGGCGATTCTCGAGCCGCACGTCGCCGCCCTGCGCCCGCAGCAGATTGCGCGCAATGGCGAGTCCCAGCCCAGTGCCGCCGGTCTCCCGGTTGCGCGAGGCTTCGGTCCGATAGAAGGGTTCGAAGACTTTCTCGATCTCCTCCGCAGCCAGTCCCGGTCCGGCGTCGCTGATCCGGATCTGGAATCCATCCGGCGTTTTGGCGGTGCTGATATCGACTTTTTCGCCGAACTTGATGCCGTTTTCGATAAGATTCCACAGCGCTCGGCGCAGTCCGACCGGGTGTCCGGAGCAGGCTGCCGATAACTGTGCCGGCACCGTGACGTCCCAGCCCATGTCCTGCGCGTCGTCGCGCAGTGCCGTTAGCAGCGCGCCGAGGTCGATCTGCTGGCGAGCGGCATGGGCATCGAGGCTGCGTGCGTAATCGAGGCCTTCCTTGACCAGCGCCTGCATCGCATCGAGATCGGATTGGAATTTCAGGCGCAGCGCCTCATCGTCGACCAGTTCGGCGCGCAGGCGCAGCCGGGTGATCGGGGTCTGCAAGTCGTGCGAGATCGCGGCCAGGATGCGGGTGCGTTCGGTGACATGCTGCAACAGGCGCTCCTGCATGCGGTTGAAGGCGTGGGCCGCCTGTTCGACTTCGGCCGGTCCGGTCGTCGCCAGCGGGGGGCGGTTCGGGTCTTCCCCGAGCGCGTCGGCTGCCGCGGCCAGACGCGAGATCGGCCGTGTCGCGATCCGCACGGCGACCCAGGCGAGGAGGCTCACGCCAAGCACCAGCGCGAGCAGCGATCCCAGCAGGCTGCCGATGGGCGGAGGCGGACGCGGCGGGCCGCCGAGCATCGGCCCGGGCATGCGGATCGTCAGCGGTGTGCCGTCCGACAGCCGCAGGCTCGCCATCGAGTGCAGGTGCATCGGATGGTCTTCGCCGCCAAAGGGGCGCATCAGGAAGGCGACCTCGCGTTCAGGCATGGCCATGCGCAGTGCGTCGGCCAGCGGAGATTCCGCCTCGATCGGGCGCGCGTCCGGCGGCGGCGGAGCGAGCACGAAGCGCAGCCGGCGGCGGCCCAGCGTGTCGATCCAGTCTTCGCGCTGGACCGGTCCCAGATGGTCCAGCACGTCGACCGCTGCCGCGACTTCACGCGCGATGCCTTCCGAGAGCACCTCGCGCGCATGCCTGTCCCGTTCGCCCACGAACAGCGCGATGCTCACCGCGAGCACCACAGCCATCCCGCCCAGCCAGATCAGCATCAGGCGGGCGAAGAGCGAACGCGTCCACGCAGGGAGTCCCATGGCGCCTTCGGTCACGCGTCGATTGCCTCAACCGTGCTCGAGAGCACGTAGCCTTCGTTGCGCACCGTCTTGATGATCGTCGGCTCTCGCGCGTTGTCGCCGAGACGCTGACGCAGGCGGCTGACCTGCAGGTCGATCGAGCGGTCGAAGACGTCCGCCTCGCGCCCTTGCGTGAGCTCCATCAACTGGTCGCGGCTCAGTACGCGCTGCGGGTGCGCGAGGAACACCGCGAGGATGCGGTACTCCGCGCCCGACAGCGGAACCGCCGTCCCGTCGGTTGCGATCAGGTGCCGGCCGACCGTGTCGAGGCGCCAAGCCCCAAAGCGCAGCATCGTCGCGTGGGCTGGTGGGTGGGCGTCCAGGTTCGGCGGCAGCGCACGGGCCCGTCTGAGGATCGCGCGGATCCGGGCGAGCAGTTCGCGCGGCACGAAAGGCTTGGGCAGGTAATCGTCCGCGCCCATCTCCAGGCCGAGGATACGATCCATGTCCTCGCCTCGTGCGGTCAGCATCAGCACGGGGGTATTCGCGTGCGTTCCGCCGGCACGCAGGTTGCGGCACAGGGTCAGGCCGTCTTCGCCGGGCAGCATCAGGTCGAGCACGATCAGGTCGACCCGGTGGCGCTCCAATGCGGCCTTCATCTCGCGACCGTCTGCCGCGGTCGTGCAGCGCAACCCCTGCTTTTCGAGGTAATCGGCGAGCAGCGTGCGAATTTCGCGGTCGTCGTCGACGATGAGGATATGGTCCTGGGCGTTGGTCATGGCTGCGTCGGTGTGTGGTCGCTGCGTCGGTGTGTGGTCGATATGGAAGCCGGGTCATCCCCGTCGACCCGAATCATAAGCCCCGCCGCCGGAGGCTTTGTATCCCAGAGTATCGCGCTCCCGACGCGCAACACGACTATGCAAACCGTCTTGCTGCGGACAAATCCTGCTTACATGACGGTGTTCGAATGATGTCGTCGCCCGGACACGAGGCGTATCCGACAATACAGGAGAGTCATCATGAAATCATTGATCAGGACTTCGATACTTGCGGCCTTCGTTGCCTCGCTCGGTTTCGGCAGCATGGGCGCGATGGCGGCAGGTCAAGGGGACTGCGACGGCCCGCACGGCGGAATGGCCAGGATGTATCACATGGACCCGGCCGGCATCACCGAGCGCGCAACACAGCGGCTTGCCCAGTTGCAGGCGGCACTCGCACTCAAGCCGGGCCAGATGGCGGCGTGGGACCAGTTCAAGGGTGTGATGCAGGAGAAGGCAAGGACGGCCGCGGAACACATGCAGGCGATGCGGAACCAGGAACGGCCGAAGACCGCCCTCGAGCGGATGGACCGGATGGAAGCCTTCAGCCGTGAGCGCATGGCGGCGCTGCAGGACGTCCGCAAGGCGACGGAAGCTTTCTACGGTCGCCTCGACGCGGCGCAGAAGAAGGTCTTCGACGAGCAGTTCCATCTCTTCGGGCCGCAGGGGGCACGGGGCGCGATGCGCGGCGATCACATGGGTGGGCGGCTCCCTGCTCAGCCGGCGGCACCCCAATAACTGCGCCAATGAAAAAGCCGCGCCTTGTGGGCGCGGCTTTCCTGGCTAAGGCGGACCAGATGCCGGTCCGCCCATTCGAGGAGATCAGTGGAACTGCTCTTCTTCGGTCGAGCCGGTGAGGGCCTTGACGGAGGAGGAACCGCCCTGGATGACGGTGGTTACGTCGTCGAAGTAGCCGGTACCAACTTCCTGCTGGTGCGAGACGAAGGTGTAGCCTTGTTCGCGAGCGGCGAATTCCGGCTCCTGAACCATCTCGACGTAGTGCTTCATGCCTTCGCCGCCAGCGTAGGCCTTGGCGAACTTGAAGGTGTTGTACCAGTTGACGTGGATGCCGGCCAGGGTGATGAACTGGTACTTGTAGCCGAGCGCGGACAGCTCTTCCTGGAACGACGCGATTTGCGAGTCGTTGAGGTTCTTCTTCCAGTTGAAGGACGGCGAGCAGTTGTAGGACAGCAACTTGCCCGGGCAGGCGGACAGCACGGCTTGGGCGAATTCACGGGCGAAGCCGATATCCGGCACGCCGGTTTCGCACCACACCAGGTCGGCGTACGGGGCGTAGGCGATACCACGGGAGATGGACTGCTCGAGACCGTTCTTGACGCGGAAGAAGCCTTCCTGGGTGCGCTCGCCGGTCAGGAACGGCTTGTCGTTCGCGTCGTAGTCGGAGGTAATCAGGTTGGCAGCTTCGGCATCGGTACGGGCCAGGATCAGGGTCGGAACGCCCATGACGTCGGCGGCGAAACGGGCGGAGATCAGCTTTTCGCAGGCTTCACGGGTCGGGACGAGCACCTTGCCACCCATGTGGCCGCACTTCTTGGCGGCGGCCAGCTGGTCTTCGAAGTGCACGCCGGCAGCACCGGCGGCGATCATGTTCTTCATCAGTTCGAAGGCGTTCAGGACGCCGCCGAAACCGGCTTCCGCATCGGCAACGATCGGCAGGAAGTAGTCGATGAAGCCTTCGTCGCCCGGGTTAATGCCACGCGACCACTGGATTTCGTCAGCGCGCTTGAAGGTGTTGTTGATGCGGCGAACCATGGTCGGCACCGAGTCGTAGGCATACAGCGACTGGTCCGGGTACATGGTTTCGGAGGTGTTGCCGTCGGCGGCGACTTGCCAGCCCGACAGATAAACAGCTTCCAGGCCAGCCTTGGCCTGTTGCATGGCTTGACCGGCGGTGATCGCGCCGAAGGCGTTCACGTAACCCTTCTTGGCGCCGCCATTGACCTTTTCCCAGAGGACCTTGGCGCCGCGTTGGGCCAGCGTGTATTCCGGCTGCAGGGAGCCGCGCAGGCGGACGACGTCGGCAGCGGAGTAACCGCGCTTGACGCCTTTCCAACGGGGGTTTTCGGCCCAGTCTTTTTCCAGGGCGGCGATTTGCTGTTCGCGGGTCAGGGTCATGGCAGTTTCCTTGTTGACTGACAGATTAAGCGTGTATCCACGTATCCTTCTCATCCGCCCGGCATGGCGGGGGCGGCGAGGGTCTCTCCTTCGAGGTGTCCGCTGCTGCGGTTCGCCCTCGATGTGGAACAGAGTATAGGAAGCTTTTCGCTCTGCAGCAATAAGTCTTATATAAGATATAAGAAATTATTTAATCTAAAAAAAACAGAGGCTTGTAATTTGCTTTCCGTGATATGAAACGGCTTTTGGCTTTGTGAAATGAAAAGGCGCTGCGCTGCGGAAAAAATGGTTCCCAATTGCTCCGCGTGGACCGGGGCGCAACAAAAACGCCCCGGGAGAAATCTCCGCGGGGCGTCGGCAGAATCCATGCCGCAGCGCGGTGTCAGAGCAGCGGGATCTCCGAGACGACCACGCCGTCTTCGTCCGCGTAGACATACTGGCCAGGCACGAAGCTCACGCCGCCGAAGGTGATGGGAATGTCCGTGTCGCCTGCGCCCTTCTTGATGCTCTTCAGCGGGTGAGTGCCAAGTGCGAAGACGCCCAGGTCCATGGTGCCGATCGCTTTCGAGTCGCGGATGCAGCCATAGACGATGACGCCCGCCCAGCCGTTCGCGACACCCAGCTGGGCGAGCTGGTCGCCGACCAGCGCGCAGCGCATCGAACCGCCGCCATCGATCACGAGGACCTGGCCGTGACCGTCCGTCTCGAGTGCCTTGCGCACCAGCGAGTTGTCCTCGAACACCTTCAGGGTCGCGATGGGGCCGCCAAAGGCGGGACGTCCGCCGTAGCTGCGGAACATCGGACTGACGATGCGCACCTTGCCTTCGTTCGCATCGCACAGGTCGGCGGTCTGGATCACCATGCTTTCTTCCTCTTCGTGAAGCCTCAATCGGGCGGGTTCTTGTGCGAAGGGCAGGGCCGCGGCGCTGCCCGGAGGGGAGGGGAGACTCCCGCGGGCGACAATATACCAGTGCGACAGGCAAAAAAAGGGCGACCCGCAGGTCGCCCCCTTGCGTCCGGCCGTGGCCGGGAGTCCGTCGCGTCAGGCCGGCGTCGGCTCGAGCTGGTCGAACACCAGCTTGACCTTGTGCTCGGCGTCGATGTCGATCGTGACCCGGCCGCCGTTCGCGAGCCGTCCGAACAGCAGTTCGTCGGCGAGCGCGGAGCGGATCGTGTCCTGGATCAGGCGAGCCATCGGGCGCGCGCCCATCAGCGGATCGAAGCCCTCCGACGCGAGCCAGGTGCGCAGTTCGTCCGAGAAGTGGGCTTCCACCTTCTTCTCATGCAGCTGTGCCTCGAGCTGCATCAGGAACTTGTCGACCACGCGCAGGATGACCTCGTTGTCGAGTGCCTTGAACGAAATCGTCGCATCCAGGCGATTGCGGAACTCCGGCGAGAACATCCGCTTGATTTCCGCCATCTCGTCGCCGGTCTCGCGCTTGGCCGAGAAGCCGATCATCGACTTCTGCATCTGCTCCGCACCGGCGTTGGTCGTCATGATGACGATGACGTTGCGGAAGTCCGCCTGGCGGCCGTTGTTGTCGGTCAGCGTGCCGTGGTCCATGACCTGCAGCAGGATGTTGTAGATGTCCGGATGCGCTTTTTCGATCTCGTCGAGCAGCAGCACGCAGTGCGGCTTCTTCGTGATCTGCTCGGTCAGCAGCCCGCCCTGGTCGAAGCCCACGTAGCCCGGAGGCGCGCCGATCAGCCGGCTGACCGCGTGGCGCTCCATATACTCGGACATGTCGAAGCGGACGAGTTCGATGCCCATCGTGAAGGCGAGCTGGCGTGCGACCTCGGTCTTGCCGACGCCGGTCGGTCCCGAGAACAGGAAGCTGCCGATCGGCTTGGCGGGGTTGCCGAGGCCGGAACGGGACATCTTGATCGCCTTCGCGAGCGCCTCGATCGCGGCGTCCTGACCGAACACGACGTTCTTCAGGTCGCGCTCGAGGTTCTTCAGCGCAGCACGGTCGTCGTTCGACACGGTGCGCGGCGGGATGCGCGCAATCTTCGCGACGATCTCCTCGATCTCGGTCTTGCCGATGGTCTTGCGCTGCTTCGACTTCGGCAGGATGCGCTGCGCTGCGCCCGCTTCGTCGATCACGTCGATCGCCTTGTCGGGCAGTTGCCGGTCGTTGATGTATCGCGCCGACAGCTCGGCCGCTGAAGTGAGCGCCGCGCTCGAATACTTGACCCCGTGATGTTCCTCGAAGCGGCTCTTCAGCCCCTTGAGGATCTCGACGGTTTCGGCGACCGAGGGCTCGCTCACGTCGACCTTCTGGAAACGCCGCGACAGCGCGTGGTCCTTCTCGAAGATCTGGCGGAATTCCGAATAGGTCGTCGCGCCGACACACTTCAGCTGGCCGGACGAGAGCGCCGGCTTCAGCAGGTTCGATGCGTCGAGCGTCCCGCCGGATGCGGCACCCGCGCCGATCAGCGTGTGGATCTCGTCAATGAATAGGATCGCGTTGCGCGTTTCACGCAGCTGCTTGAGCACGGCCTTCAGCCGCTGCTCGAAGTCGCCGCGGTACTTGGTGCCGGCAAGCAACGCGCCCATATCAAGGGCATAGACCTGGGCGCCCGAAAGGATCTCCGGGATGCGGCCCTCGACAATGGCGTGGGCGAGTCCCTCGGCGATCGCAGTCTTGCCAACGCCAGCCTCGCCGACCAGCAGCGGGTTGTTCTTGCGGCGTCGGCACAGGATCTGGATGACCCGCTCCAGCTCGCGTTCGCGCCCGATCAGCGGATCGATCTTGCCGTTGATCGCCTGCTGGTTGAGGTTCTGGGTGTAGTTTTCAAGCGCGCCGTTCGTCTGAGCGGCGTCGGATTCCTGCTCGCTCTGCTCGGACGATTCGTTCTTGCTCTGCGGGGCGGCGTTCTGCTGTGGCGCCTTGGTGATTCCATGCGAGATGAAATTCACCACGTCGAGCCGCGAGATGTTCTGCCGCTGCAGGAAATAAACAGCGTGCGAGTCCTTCTCGCCGAAGATCGCCACCAGCACGTTCGCGCCGTTGACTTCCTTCTTGCCCGAGGACTGGACGTGGAGGATCGCCCGCTGGATGACACGCTGGAAGCCGAGTGTCGGCTGCGTGTCGATCTCGTCGGTACCTTCGACCTTGGGCGTGTGCTCGTTGATGAAATTCGTCAGCTCACGCCGCAGTTCATCGATGTTGGCCGCGCAAGCGCGCAGGACCTCGGCTGCCGAAGGGTTGTCGAGCAAAGCGAGCAGCAGGTGTTCAACGGTGATGAACTCGTGCCGCTTTTGCCGGGCTTCGACAAAGGCCATGTGCAGACTGACTTCAAGCTCTTGCGCGATCATTCTCAGTTTTCCTCCATCACGCATGCCAGCGGGTGCTGATGCTGGCGGGCAAAGGCGACGACCTGTTCCACCTTGGTCGCGGCGACGTCCTTCGCAAAGACGCCGCACACCCCCATGCCCTCTCTGTGGACTTGGAGCATGACCCGGGTGGCCCGTTCGCGGTCCATGCCAAAAAATTTCTGCAGAACAACGACGACGAAATCCATGGGCGTGAAGTCGTCGTTGAGCAACAGCACCTTATATAGCGGCGGCGGCTTGGTGCCTGTGCGCGCCGTCTCGAGTACGGAATCATCCTGCTTTTGCGTGGCCATGCGGATCATTCTAATGAAGTCGAAGCAGAGTGCAACCGCGCGGCCGGCGCATCAATCAAGTGAAACCGATGTTTTCAGGATGCCCGCCAGAAGCGCAAAAGCAACGATTTCATATTGCGCTGCAAAGAACGGTTCGTACGTGAAATTTTCCCTGAAGTCTGGCGAGACGAGTGCTGGTCAGGGTTTCAGGCGAACGAATATGTTGTTGCAATGCGGCATTCGAACCGCAAAGAAATTGTTGACGCTGTGCTGGCAAGTGCGTAAAAACGGGACGGTGCAACTGCCGAGTATGACACTTCGGTCCTCCGGGGCAGCTCGGGGGCCGGAATGGCGTATGGAGCATCGTTGCACGCAAAGGGGGTAACCCGCATCGTTATCGTTTTGAGTAACTTCGAAGGATTAAGGCAACATGGCAACTGGTACTGTTAAGTGGTTCAACGACGCCAAGGGCTTCGGCTTCATCACTCCGGACGACGGCAGCGAGGATCTGTTCGCTCATTTCTCGGCGATCAACATGAACGGGTTCAAGACGCTGAAGGAAGGGGAGAAGGTTTCCTTCGAAGTCACTCAGGGCCCGAAGGGTAAGCAGGCATCGAACATTCAGCGCGCCTGATCGCTCTTTTCTCCGGGGTCTGAACCGTAAGTAAGGGCGGATCCCGGAATAACAAGAGGCCGCCGGATCACTCCGGCGGCCTCTTGTTTTGGACGCTGCGTCCCTGGAGCAGGCCGCAGCCTGCCGGGAATTACTTCAGCTTGACTTCCTTGTACGGCACATGCTTGCGAGCAACGGGGTCGTACTTGTTGAACTCGAGCTTGTTCGGGGTGGTGCGCTTGTTCTTCGAGGTCGTGTAGAAATGACCGGTACCTGCGGTCGATTCCAGCTTGATCTTTTCGCGGCCGCCTTTAGCCATTTGAATCTCCGTTCAGTTGCTGCGCGCTGTGCGTGCAGTTAGATCTTCTCGCCGCGGGCACGCAGCTCGGACACGACAACGTCGATGCCCTTCTTGTCGATGGTGCGCAGGGCAGCGTTCGACACGCGCAGACGGATCCAACGGTTTTCGGATTCGCTCCAGAACCGGCGGTTTTGCAGGTTCGGGAGGAAACGACGCTTGGTTTTGTTGTTAGCGTGGGAAACGTTGTTTCCCACCATCGGTGCTTTACCGGTCACTTGGCAGACGCGAGCCATACGATGCTCCAGGGAATTCGGATTACGGAAAACGCAAGATGATACGCGAAGGCGGCCCTTTAGAGCAAGCCGAGCTTGTAGTTTCCACTGATATTTCTTTCGGTACCCAATAACTTACAACAGTCCGCGTTCGGCGAAGGAGAGGGGCTTCAAATGGGCGGTGACGACGAAATGGTCGAGGACGCGTACGTCGACGAGGTCCAAGGCTTGTTTGAGGCTGCGCGTGAGGAGTTCATCTGCCGCGCTGGGCTCGCTGGCTCCGGACGGGTGATTATGCGCGAGAATGACCGCCGCAGCGTTGTGCGCGAGGGCGAGCTTGACGACTTCGCGCGGGTAGACGCTGGTCTGGGTGAGGGTGCCGCGGAAGAGTTCGACGGCGTCGATGAGGTGGTTACGGGCGTCGAGCAGCAGCACATAGAAGACTTCATGCGGCAGGCTGCCGATGCGCAGCCGCAGCCAGTCGCGTACCGCGGACGGCGAGTCGAAGACGTCCGCGACGCGCATCTGTTCGGAGAGCGCGCGTCGCGCCAGTTCCATGACCGCCTGCAGTTGGGCATACTTCGCCAGCCCCATGCCGGGAACGGCGGCGAATTCGGGCGCCGGGGCGGAGCACAGGCGCGTGAGCGAGCCGAAGCGGGTCAGCAGGTCCCGCGCGAGATCGACGGCGCTCTTGCCACGGATGCCGACGCGCAGGAAAAGGGCGAGCAGTTCGGCGTCGGAGAGGGCGGAGGCGCCGCGGTCGAGGAGCTTCTCGCGCGGGCGTTCGTCTTGCGGCCAGTCAGTGATTGCCATTTGGGTCGGCTTGCAGTTGAAAAAATTAATTGTAAGGCATATGTCATGTGCGAATTGAAGGGGCGCAAGCTGGTGCTCGGCGTGAGCGGCGGAGTCGCCGCGTACAAGTCGGCCGAGCTGGTGCGGCTGCTCGGCAAGGCGGGCGCGGATGTCCACGTGGTCCTGACGGAGGGGGGCGCGCGTTTCGTGACGCCGGTGACCTTCCAGGCGTTGTCGGGCAACCCGGTGTGGACCGATCTGTGGGATGCGCGCATGGACAACAACATGGCGCACATCGATCTGACGCGCGGGACCGACGCGGTACTCGTGGCGCCGGCGACGGCCGACGTGATCGCCCGGCTCGCGCAGGGACGCGCGGATGATCTACTCAGCACGCTGTGCCTTGCGCGCGAGTGTCCGCTGCTGCTCGCGCCGGCGATGAACCGGCAGATGTGGGAGCACCCTGCCACGCAGCGCAACGTCGCGCAGGTCACCGCGGACGGCGCGATCGTATTCGGCCCCGATGCCGGCGATCAGGCTTGCGGAGAAGTGGGCATGGGACGGATGCTCGAGCCGGAGGACTTGCTCGAGCATGTGATCGCCTTCTTTCAGCCGAAGCTCCTCGCGGGGCGCCGAGTGGTGCTGACGGCGGGGCCGACGTTCGAGGCGATCGACCCGGTGCGTGGCATCACCAATTCGAGCTCCGGCAAGATGGGCTACGCGCTCGCGCAGGCCTGTGCGCGGGCCGGTGCCGATGTGGTGCTGGTGAGCGGCCCGACGGGCTTACCCGCGCCGTTAGGCACGCGGCGCCTCGATGTGCGGAGTGCGCTCGAGATGCGGGATGCGGTGATGGGCGAGATCGCTGCTGCGGACGTCTTCATCGGCGTCGCGGCGGTCGCCGATTACCGGCCTTTGAATTCGGCCGAACACAAGATGAAGAAGACATCGGCGGAGCTCACGCTGACGCTGACCCCGAACCCGGACATCCTGGCCGAAGTCGCGGCGCTGCCGACGCCGCCCTTCTGCGTCGGCTTCGCGGCCGAGAGCCGCGATCTGGACGCCTATGCGGAAGGCAAGCGGCGTGCGAAGCGTCTGCCGATGCTGGTCGGCAACCTCGTGCAGGACGGGCTCGGAAGCGACGACAACCAGGTCATCCTGTACGACGACGCAGGACGCCATCCGCTGGAGCGTGCGCCGAAGGCCGAGGTCGCGCGCAGGATCGTCGAACATCTGGCAAGCCTGCTGCCGGGCAGGCGTGTGTGATAAGAGAGTGAGGGAAGGACCATGCATCGAATCGACGTGAAGATCCTCGACGAGCGGCTGCGCAGCCATCCGCCGTCCTACGCGACGCCGGGGGCGGCGGGGCTCGACCTGCGGGCTTGCCTCGCCGGGCCGATCACGCTGCATCCGGGCGAGACCGCGCTGATCCCCAGCGGACTGGCGATCCATCTGGCCGACTCGGGGCTCGCAGCGATGGTCTTGCCGCGCTCCGGGCTCGGCCACAAGCACGGCATCGTGCTCGGCAACCTCGTCGGCCTGATCGATTCCGACTACCAGGGCCAGATCTTCGTGTCCGTGTGGAACCGCGGTCGGGAGACCTTCACGGTGCAGCCGATGGAGCGCATCGCGCAGCTCGTCGTCGTGCCGGTGCTGCAGGTGGCGTTCAACGTCGTCGACGACTTTGTCGAGAGCGACCGCGGCGACGGGGGCTTCGGCAGTACGGGCAAGCACTGAAGCATGCATCAGGGCATTCCGGCCGGCGTGCATGTCCTGATCGAGCGGGACGGGTGCGTGCTGCTGATGCGGCGCGCCGGCACCGGGTTCTTCGACGGGCTCTACAGCCTGCCGGGCGGGCATGTGGAGCCGGGCGAGTCGGTGCGCCAGACGGCCGTGCGCGAGATGCGGGAGGAGGTCGGAATCGAGATCGCGCCCGACGAGCTTGCGTGCCTCGGCGTCGTGCACCGCCTCTCGGATACCAACCGGATCGATTTCTTCCTGCGCGCCGGCCGGTTTTCGGGCGAGCCGCGGATCTGCGAGCCGGACAAGTGCGATGCGCTCGGCTGGTTCGAGCGCGATCGCCTGCCGGCGGATACGGTGGCCTACGTGCGCGAGGCGCTTGCGGCAGGTGAAGGGCCGTGGATTCTGGAGCTGGGCTGGGAAGCTCCCTAGGCTGTCAGGCGAGCATGTCCTGGCGGATGTTGCGGGCCCAGGCGTGGGCGAATTCGGCCTCGGTCGTGCTCGGGGCCGCGGAAAGTCCTCCGGCGCCTTGCACGGGCAGGAAAGTGTTCTGACCGCGGTCGTAACGATGCACGGAGGCGACGTGCATCGCCTGGCGATCGTCGATGAAGCTGTAGCAGGTGTTGGTCATCAGCGGCTCTGCGTCCGGGGCGTTGCCGGCGAGCTGGGAGAGGATCGCGGCAGCGGCGATCTTGGCGTGCTGGTTGGCCATGTGGCCGGATTTCGGCATCCCGGGCGCGGCGAACAGTGCGTCGCCGATGACGTGGATGCCCGGCAGGTGGCTCGCCTCGAGCGTGAGCCAGTCGACTTCGACCCAGCGCCCGTTGATGAGCGGCGCATCCAGGCGGTCGGCGAGCATGCCCGCTCGCATCGGGGGCAGGACGTTGAGGACGTCTGCGTGCACCGAGTCGAATTCCAGCGTGGCGGTCAGCGTTCGGGCGTCGACGGCGAGCAGTGCGCTGTCCGGGCGGTATTCGATGATGTCCCGATAGGGGCCGGCGAAGGCTGCGCTGAAGAGCGCCTTCTTCGACTGGATTTCGCTGTTCGCGTCGAGTACGAGGACTTTGCTGCGCGGCTTGTGGGTGCGCAGGTAGTGGGCGACGAGGCAGGCGCGCTCGTAGGGGCCGGGTGGGCAGCGGTAGGGCGAGCGCGGGATGTGCAGCCCGAAGATGCCGCCGTCGGGCATCGCCTGGAGTTGCCGGCGCAGCAGCAGAGTCTGCTCGCCGGCTTTCCAGGCATGCGGGATCCGCGCCTCGTTGCCGGCGAGGCCGTCGACGAGTTCGGGCATGAAGCTGATGCCGGGAGACAGGATCGCGCGATCGAAACGCAGCGCCGTGCCGTCGGCGAGGCGGAGCTGCCCGCGTTCGGTATCGATGTCCGTGACTTCGCCTTGCACGACACGCACGCCCCAACGGTCGCGCAGTGCGTCGTAGTCGGCGGTGAGCTCGGCCATATCGCCCAGTCCTGCTATGACGAGGTTCGATGCGGGACAAAACGTGAATTTCGGGTCGCGTTCGATCAGCGTGACGGCGACCTGGCCCTCGCTCCACATGCGCAGGTATTTCGCTGCCGTGGCGCCGCCGAAGCCGCCGCCGACCACGACGACGTGCTGGGCGCTGCGTGGGACCGTTGTCGTCGCGCAGCCAGCGAGTCCGGCAAGTGCGGGAGTCAGTGCGACGGCGCGCAGGAAGCGGCGGCGGTCCATGCGTGTTCGCTGGGTCATGGTTCGAAGTTCGTCGGAGTCGCCGACAGGTAGGCCGCGATGCGGTCGAGCTCTTCGTCGGTGTAGCCGCGTACGATCTGGTGCATGACGGTGGCCGGGGTCTTGCCATCGCGGAAGTCGTGCAGTCTTTGCACAAGGGCGTCGTGACCACGGTTGCCGAGGTAAGGGATGGCGCCGCTGGCCGTGGCCGGATGGCAGGTCGCGCAGCCGGCGGCGAGACTGCGGATGTGGGTGTCGGGCACGTCGGAGGCGGCCGTCGCCGAAGCGGCGGCGACTGCATTGAGCAGGCCCAGCGCGGCAAGGGTAAACTTGGCGGTCAAGGATGTTCTCCGGCGATGGCTCATGGGTCGCGGCGGCGGCAGTATATCGCGTCGGCATGCGGTGCCGGGGCGTTCGGGAGAAGGAAGCTAGAGGTGGGTGTGGTCGCGGATATGAAGACGTCGCGCCGGCAGGCGCTGAAGGCCGTTTCGGCGGTGGGAGGATGGGCGGCATTGCTCGCGGCCGGTCTCGTTCCGGCGCCCGCGGCGCGCGCCGCCGCGGCGGATCCGATGTTCGACGCGACGAATCTCGATGCTGCACTGAAGCTCCTGGGGGCGGAGAGCGCCGCCGAGAGCGCGCAGATCACGATCACGGCGCCCGATGTCGCCGAAGACGGGCGCGCGGTGGCTATCGGCGTCGCGAGCCGTCTGCCAGGTATCGAGCGGATCGTGATCCTGATCGACGACAATCCCTACGTCGTCGCGGCGAATATCGTCCTGCCGGCGACGACGCTGGCGGAGGTGAATACCCGCCTGAAGATGAAGCAGTCGTCGAACGTACGGGTGCTGGTGCAGGCCGACGGACGCTTCTTCACGGCGCGGCGCGAGGTGAAAGTGACGGTCGGAGGTTGCGGCGTATGACGGCTCCGACGCGTATCCGCGCGACGCTGCGTGACGGCCTCACCGAGGTCCGGCTGCTGATGACCCATCCGATGGAAAACGGCCTGCGCAAGGACGCCGAGGGCACTCGCATCCCCGCGCACTTCATCACCGACGTGGAGGTGCGGCACGGCGAGCGCGTGGTACTCGCGGCGAATTTCGGGCCCTCGGTGTCGGCCAACCCCTATCTCGCCTTCCGCTTCTCGGGCGGCGCGGCGGGCGACGAGATCAGCGTCGCGTGGCGCGACAACCTTGGCGCCTCGCGCGTGGACGCGGCGCGGATCGCCTGAAGGCCGCTCAGCCGGCCGCTTCGACCGCTTCCCGGGTGGGATCGAAGAGATTGCAGAAGCGCAGTTCCTCCGGATAAGGGAAGAAGTCCTCGAGGTAGCCGCTGCGGATCTTGGTCTGCACGTCCTGCCAGAAATGCGGGTCGAGCAGGTCGCGGTGGTACTTGAGGAAGGCCTTACGCACGCGCGGGGAGCCGAGCAGGAAGGTCGCGAATTCCTCGGGGAAGACGTCCATCGGGCCGCCCGAATACCAGGCCTCGCTGGCCATTTCCATTTCGGGATAGGGCGCGGGCGGGATGCGGCGGAAGTTCATGTCAGTCATGAACTCGATTTCGTCGTAGTCGTAGAACACGACCCGGCCGTAGCGCGTGACTCCGAAGTTCTTCCACAGCATGTCGCCCGGGAAGATGTTGGCGGTCGCCAGTTCGCGGATCGCGTTGCCGTACTCGCGCACCGCGTGCTCGACGTGCTCGTCGTCGGCGCGTTCGAGGTAGATGTTGAGCGGCGTCATGCGGCGCTCGATATAGAGATGCTTGATGATCACCGAGTCGCCGTCGATCTCGAACGCGGACGGCGCGAGCGTACGCATCTCGTCGAGCAGTTCGGGGTGGAAGCGCGATAGCGGCAGCGCGGCGTAGGAGTATTCCAGCGTATCGGCCATGCGGCCGACGCGGTCGACCTGTTTGACGATCTGGTACTTGCGCTTGATCGTGGGCCGGTCCGTGTTCTTCGACGAGCCGAAGACGTCCCTGATGACCTTGAAGACATAGGGATAGGACGGCAACGTGAACACCAGCATCACCATGCCGCGGATGCCGGGCGCGATCTTGAACTGGTCGTTCGAGTGGCGCAGGTGGGCGACGAGGTCGCGGAAGAACATCGTCTTGCCCTGCTTGCCCAGTCCCAGCATCGTGTAGAGCTCGGAGCGCGGCTTGTTGGGCATGATCGAGCGCAGGAACTGCACGTAGCCCGAGGGGACTTCCATGTCGACGAGGAAGTAGGCGCGCGACAGCGAGAACAGCACCGAGATCCGCCACGGGTCGAGCAGGATCGTGTCGATCACGAGACGTCCGGCCTGGTTGTGACGCACGGCGATCGCGAAGGGGTATTCCTGGTAGCCGTTGACCACCTTGCCGATGATGTAGGCGGTCTTGTTGCGATAGAAGGCCGCATACAGCACCTGAATCTGGCAATTGACCTCCATGTCCGGCCACTCGCCGAGGCGCTCGTGGGCCGTACGCATGATGTAGTCGATGTCGCGTTCGAGATCCTCGAAGGGGCGCTGCCAGTCGAAGTCCTCGATGATGCGCCGGATCGTCGCGCGCAGCCCCTCGTCGCGCGGGTAGTAGCTGCTGTAGACCGGCGGATAGGACTCCATGTATTCGGTGGAGATGGCCGGGCGGGCGAACAGGTAGTCGTTGTTGAAATAGGTGCGGTGCAGGATCTTGCAGCACACCGAGTTGAAGAAGGTCTCCGCGAGCTCCGGTTGCTTGTGGCGGATCAGGATGCCGATGTAGTGGAGCTTGACCTGCTGCCAGGTCGCGTCGTCGAGCGAGTCGGCGTTGAACTCCTCGTGCAGGCGCTTGACCGCCTCTTCGACGCGGTCGTCGTAGAACTGCACGCGGTCACGTACCGCGTTGAGCAGCGCGTGCCATTCGGCCGCCTCGAAGCACTCCTTCGCCCGGCGCGAGGTCTCGCGGAAGATGCGGTAGTGCTTGTTGAAGCCCTCGATGAGCGTCTGCGCGATCGACTGGGCGACCAGATTCTCTCCCATGAGCGCTTCCATATGTCCCCCGTCTCGTGGTGCTTGCGTGGCAAGCGGAAACAGCCGTGCATTTTAGCGCGATCGCGCCTCGTAGCCGCTGATGCCGCCCGCGCGTGCTCTGTCCCGATCGACCAAAGCAGGCCGCTTAGCAGCGCTGCCGCGGCGGCGGGGCAAGATGGTCCGAGTATTGCTTAAGATGTCTTATGTCTTATATAAGATGAAGATTAGTGTTTTCACTACGTGCAACGCCATTTCGCGGTTTATAATGGACCGCCGCCAGAAAATGTCCGGGTGCGTTCAAGCCTTTCACGGATGTGTCTCGGCCGGTTCCTACATCCGCTCGGCTTCGCGCCAAATAGAGATAAAGAGGGAGAAACGCATGACAACCAAGAGTCCGACGATCATCTACACGCTCACCGACGAGGCTCCGCTGCTGGCGACCTACTCGCTGATGCCGATCATCGAGACGTTCACCAAGCCGGCTGGCGTCGAGATCGCGAAGAGCGACATCTCGGTCGCGGCCCGCGTCCTCGCTGAATTCTCGGATTACCTCAAGGACGAGCAGAAGGTGCCGGACAACCTGGCAGAGCTCGGCCGCCTCACGCAGGATCCGGACACCAACATCGTCAAGCTGCCGAACATCAGCGCCTCGGTCGCGCAGCTGATCGCCTGCGTCAAGGAACTGCAGTCCAAGGGCTACGCGATTCCCGACTACCCGGAGAACCCGGCGACCGAAGAAGAAAAGGCGCTCAAGACCCGCTACGGCAAGTGCCTGGGTTCCGCGGTGAACCCGGTGCTGCGCGAAGGCAACTCGGACCGGCGCGCGCCCGCGGCCGTCAAGAACTATGCGAAGAAGCACCCGCATTCGATGGGCGAGTGGAAGCAGTGGTCGCAGACCCATTGTTCGCACATGGAGCACGGGGACTTCTACCACGGCGAGAAGTCGATGACGCTCGACCGCGCGCGCAACGTCAAGATGGAACTGCTCACGAAGAGCGGCAAGTCCATCGTGCTGAAGTCGAAGGTTGCGCTGCTCGACGGCGAAGTCATCGACTCGATGTTCATGAGCAAGAAGGCGCTGTGCGAGTTCTACGAGAAGCAGCTCGACGACTGCCGCGAAGCCGGCATCCTGTTCTCGCTTCACGTGAAGGCGACGATGATGAAGGTCTCGCACCCGATCGTCTTCGGTCACTGCGTCAAGATCTACTACAAGGAAGCCTTCGAGAAGCACGGCAAGCTGTTCGACGAGCTGGGCATCAACGTCAATAACGGCATGGCGACGCTGTACGAGAAGATCGCGACCCTGCCGGAATCGAAGCGCGACGAGATCATCCGCGACCTGCACGCCTGCCAGGAGCACCGTCCGCGTCTGGCGATGGTCGACTCCGCCAAGGGCATCACGAACTTCCATTCGCCCAACGACATCATCGTCGACGCCTCGATGCCGGCGATGATCCGTGGCGGCGGCAAGATGTGGGGCGCCGACGGCAAGCAGTACGACTGCAAGGCAGTCATGCCGGAATCGACCTTCGCCCGCATCTACCAGGAGATGATCAGCTTCTGCAAGTGGCACGGCAACTTCGACCCGGCCACGATGGGCACGGTGCCGAACGTCGGCCTGATGGCGCAGAAGGCGGAGGAGTACGGTTCGCACGACAAGACCTTCGAGATCCCGGAAGCCGGCGTGGCCAATATCACCGACCTCGACACGGGTGAAGTGCTGCTGAGCCAGAACGTCGAAGAAGGCGACATCTGGCGTATGTGCCAGGTCAAGGACGCCCCGATCCGCGACTGGGTCAAGCTCGCCGTGACCCGCGCGCGCAACTCCGGCATGCCGGCGGTGTTCTGGCTCGACCCCTACCGTCCGCACGAGAACGAGCTGATCAAGAAGGTGCAGACCTACCTGAAGGATCACGACACGACCGGCCTCGACATCCAGATCATGTCGCAGGTGCGTGCGATGCGCTTCACGCTGGAGCGCGTCTTCCGCGGCCTCGACACCATTTCGGTGACCGGCAACATCCTGCGCGACTACCTGACCGACCTCTTCCCGATCATGGAGCTGGGTACATCGGCCAAGATGCTGTCGATCGTTCCGCTGATGGCCGGCGGCGGCATGTACGAGACGGGCGCGGGCGGTTCGGCGCCGAAGCACGTGCAGCAGCTCGTTGAGGAAAACCACCTGCGTTGGGATTCGCTCGGCGAGTTCCTCGCGCTGGCGGTGTCGCTCGAGGACATGGGCATCAAGACCGGCAACGCCAAGGCCAAGCTGCTCGCCAAGACCCTCGACGAGGCGACCGGCAAGCTGCTCGACAACGACAAGTCGCCGTCGCGCCGCACCGGTCAGCTCGACAACCGCGGCAGCCACTTCTATCTCGCGCTGTACTGGGCCCAAGCCCTCGCCGCGCAGAACGAGGATGCCCAGCTGAAGGCGCACTTCGCGCCGCTGGCGAAGACGCTGGCCGAGAACGAGCAGAAGATCGTCGCCGAGCTTAGCGCAGTGCAAGGCAAGCCGGCGGACATCGGCGGTTACTACTTTGCCGACCAGACGAAGGTTGATGCGGTGATGCGTCCGAGCGCGACGCTCAACGCGGCCCTGGCCGCCGCGAACGCCTGATTTTCCGGGTTCCGGGCATGACGAAGCCAGCGCGAAAGCGCTGGCTTTTTTCATTGGTACGGCCGCGGACGAGGTTCGATTTCTTGGGCCGCATCAAGAACCGGCGGGGCGTGATTAGCGATAATATTCCACTGCATTTCGGCGACGCTGCCTCCTCCGCCGAAGTGGCCCGACCCAGGCTTGCAGTAGAAAGTTGAGTCAATCGACACGAGTTCCTATAGAGGGAGTAGAAATGAGCGCATCTCACGTCAAGGTTCCCGCTGCTGGTCAAAAAATCGTTCCAGGACAACCCGTCCCGAACAATCCGATCATCCCCTTCATCGAGGGCGACGGCATCGGCATCGATATCACTCCCGTGATGATCAAGGTGATCGACGCGGCGGTCGACAAGGCTTACGGCGGCAGCAAGAAGATTCACTGGATGGAAGTCTACGCCGGCGAGAAATCGACCCAGATCTACGGCCCGGACGAGTGGCTGCCGAAGGAAACCTTCGACGCGCTGAAGGAGTTCTCCGTGTCGATCAAGGGGCCGATGACGACCCCGGTCGGAGGCGGCATCCGATCGCTGAACGTCGCGTTGCGCCAGGAACTGGACCTCTACCAGTGTGTGCGTCCGGTGCGTTACTTCAAGGGCGTACCCTCGCCGCTGAAGCAGCCTGAGCTGACCGACATGGTCATCTACCGCGAGAACACCGAAGACATCTACGCGGGTATCGAATGGCAGGCGCTGTCGGACGGCGCGAAGAAGGTCATCGCCTTCCTGCAGAACGAAATGGGCGTCAAGAAGATCCGTTTCCCGGAAACCTCGGGCATCGGCATCAAGCCCGTGTCGATCGAAGGCACGACCCGCATCGTGCGCGCGGCGATCAAGTACGCGATCGAAAACGACCGCAAGTCGGTGACGATCGTGCACAAGGGCAACATCATGAAGTTCACGGAAGGCCTGTTCCGTGATACCGGCTACAAGGTTGCGCAGGAAGAGTTCGGCGCGCAGCCGATCGACGGCGGCCCGTGGTGCAAGTTCAAGAACCCGAAGACCGGCCGCGAGATCGTCGTGAAGGATGCGATCGCCGATGCCTTCCTGCAGCAGATCCTGCTGCGTCCGGCCGAGTACGACGTGATCGCGACGCTGAACCTCAACGGCGACTACATCTCCGACGCGCTGGCGGCGCAAGTCGGCGGCATCGGCATCGCTCCTGGGGCAAACATCTCGGACCAATACGCCTGCTTCGAAGCGACCCACGGCACGGCGCCGAAGTACGCCGGTCAGGACAAGGTGAACCCCGGTTCGCTGATCCTGTCGGCCGAAATGATGCTGCGCCACCTGGGCTGGAAGGAAGCGGCCGACCTCGTGATCAAGGGCATGGAGGCGGCGATCGGCGACAAGGTCGTCACCTACGACTTCGCCCGCCTGATGGACGGGGCGAAGGAAGTGTCATGCTCGGCGTTCGGAGATGCGATGATCGCCCGGATGTAATACTCTGGTCCCAGGAACCCGCTGCGGCGGGTTCCATTCTCGAAAACCCGCCTTCGCGTTGCGACGGCGGGTTTTTTATTTGTGCGTGGCAGCACCGCACCTGGAAGGACGCCAGTCCTGCCGCAATCCGCTTGCCGCACGGTCTCCAGCGAGGCCGGCTGAGGCTCTTCGAGCGTCGGCGACGATGGGCCAACGGTCCCGAGATTCCTTCTCTATTGATCTTCGTCAAACATGGGCGAGATTTTTGTGCGCTGCAAATATCCACTACTGAAAAGTGGGTAAAATCCCCCATTATTTAAGCGCACTATGCATAAGGGGTAAGTTATGAGATATTCTATCATCATTGCGTCCATGCTTGCGGCAACCGTCGCCCCGTTGGCTCACGCATACAAGCAGGGCGACGTTGTCGTCCGCGCGGGTGCGGCTACGGTCGATCCGCAGACTGAAAGCTCGGAGATTTCGACGACGGTCACCGGAAAAATCGCGGGCACGAAGGCGACCGCCGACGCGAACACGCAGCTGGGCCTGACTCTCAGCTACCTCGTCACCGATCACGTCGGTGTCGAACTCCTGGCCGCCACGCCCTTTACTCACCAGATCGGGGTCAAGGGTCTCGGCAGCGCGATCGACGGCAAGTTCGGCGAGGCGAAGCAACTTCCGCCGACGGTCTCGGTGCAGTACTTCCCGCTGGATGCGTCGTCGAAGCTGCAGCCCTACGTCGGTGCCGGCCTCAACTACACGGCCTTCTTCGACGAGCAACTCACCGACCGCCAGCGCGCGAACGGCTTCTCCAAGCTGAAACTGAGCGATTCCTGGGGTCTTGCGCTGCAGGCAGGCGTCGACTACCAGCTGACCGACCGGCTGGTGCTGAACGCTGCGGTCTGGCGCATCGACCTGCACACCGAAGCGACGGCGCGCCATAGTGCGCTGGGGAAGGTCAAGGTCGATGTGGACGTCGATCCGTGGGTGTACATGATCGGCGTTGGCTACAAGTTCTGATCGGGCTTCAAAGCCGACCAGGCGAAACGGCGACCGCTAAGGCGGTCGCCGTTTTTCTTTAAGCCCTCAGCGTTTCTCGCCGACCTGATACTTGCGATCGAGATAGTTCATGCCGACGACGTAGATCCCGATCAGCACCAGGAAACTGATCAGCGAACCCTGGGCGAAGATGTAGAAGCCGAGCGGGAAGTCCATGAAAGTGTAGCGGTTGAGCTCGTCGGCGTAGTATCCGGCGCCGAAGGTCACCAGACACCACACCGACAGCAGCGAGAACGTCAGGAACAGCGTTCGGTGCCAGTAGGCGCGGTGCCGGGGAGTCAGCGTTGTCGTCATCGGCTGCCTTACTGAGCCGTGCTGCGATTCGCATGCGCCTTCATGAGGCGTTGCTGCACGTCGCCGGGTGCAGACTCATAGCCGGCGGCGGTGAGGGCGAATTCGCTTTCGCCCGCGCAGATCGCCTTCAGGCGCGCCTCGAAGCCTTCCATCTCGGCGAGCGGCACGGTCGCAGTCATCAGCGTCCAGCCGTTTCCGGCGCCTTCGGTGCTTGTCAGGTGACCACGCCGGCCCGCGAATTCGGCGCTGATGTCGCCGAAATGACTGTCCGCGACTTTCACCGCCACGGTGAGCAGCGGTTCGAGGATGACGGGCCGGGCTTCGAGCAAGGCTTGCAGCGTCGCATGGCGACCGGCGGTGACGAAAGAGACCTCGTTCGAATCGACTGCGTGGCTCTTGCCGTCGACGAGCACGACGCGCACGTCCTGCACTGGAAAGCCCGCGAGCGCCCCTTCGGCCAGTGCCTGGCGCACGCCTTTTTCGACCGCCGGCAGAAAGTTGGTCGGAATCGTGCCGCCCTTGACCTCGTTGCCGAGCTCGATGCCCGAGCCGCGCGGCAGTGATTCGACGCGCAGCGCCACTTCGCCGAACTGACCGGCGCCTCCGCTCTGCTTCTTGTGGCGGTAGCGCGATTCGGCCTTCCCGGCGATGGTTTCACGGTAGGGCACGGAGGGGGTGGCGGTGTCGAGCTGGAGATTCCAGCGGCTTCGCAATTGCTCGAGGACGATCTTCAGGTGCAGTTCGCCGAGCCCGCGCACGACGGTTTGGCGGGCCTGCGCGTCGAAGCCGACTTCGATGCAGGGGTCTTCGTCGGTGAGGCGAGTCAGCGCTTCGGCGAGCTTCTGCTCATCGCCGTGCTTCTGCGTGATCAGCGCGAGGCCGAAGACCGGCTGCGGGTAGCGGGACGGTGCGAGATGGTAGGCGTCCTCGTCGTGGGAATCGTGGAGCACGGCGTCCGGGTGGATGTCGTCGACGCGCGCGACGGCGCAGATGTCCCCCGGCACGCCGAGCGGGGTCTCGACCTGATTCTTGCCCTGCAGGCGCAGCAGATGCGAGACCTTGAAGCTCTTGCGGGCGTCGCCGATGTAGAGCTGGGTGTTGGGCGTGATGCTGCCCTGGTGAATGCGGAAGAGGCCCATCTTGCCCCGGTAGGGGTCATTGGCGACTTGGAAGACGTGGGCGATGACGTGGCGCGACGGATCGGGCGCGACCTCGACCGGTTCGGCGGTGCTGCCCTGGCCTCTCAGGAACTTGGGCGGATTGCCTTCAGTGGGGTCGGGCATCAGGCGGCCGAGGATGTCGAGGAGCTCGCGCACGCCCGCGCCGGTGCGGGCCGACACGAAGCAGACCGGGATCAGGTGGCCTTCGCGAAGGGCCTTTTCGAACGGTGCGTGGAGTTGCTCGGGATCGAGCGATTCGCCCTGCTCGAGGTAGCTTGCCATCAGCTCTTCGTCGAGTTCGACGACCTGGTCGACGATGGCGTCGTGGGCGCCCGAGACCGACGAGAACGCGGGGGCTTGCGCGGTGTCCGGCGTGAAAAAGCAGTCGATGACGCGGTCGCCGCCGGCGGCGGGCAGGTTGATCGGCAGGCATTCGCGGCCGAAGGTCGCGCAGAGTTGCTCCATCAGTGCGCCGAGCTCGGCCGGGGAGGCCGCGTCGATCTTCGAGACGACGATCAGGCGACATTTGTCGGCCGCGCCTTCCATCATCCGGCGGGTGCCGCTTTCGATGCCGGCCGCGGCGCTGACGAGCACGGCGGCGGTTTCGACGGCCGGCAGGGCCGTGAGCGCGCGGCCGGCGAGGTCGGGCAGTCCGGGGGTGTCGAGAAGATTGACCCAGTGGCCGGCCCACTCGAGGTGCGCGAGCGAGGTCGCGAGCGAGTGGCCCATGGCCTTTTCCTGAGGATCGAAGTCGGACACAGTGTCGCCCCGTTCGATCGTGCCGGCGGCGCCGATCGCGCCGGATGCGACGAGCAGGGCTTCGAGCAGGGTCGTCTTGCCGCAACCGGCATGGCCGAGCAGGGCAAGGTTGCGGATGTCGTGCACCGAGGTGGGTGTCATGTCGCTTCCTCCCGAGGTTGTTGGGTGGAAGTTTCCACCTGTCCTAGCGACTGCGCAACGGTTTTGCAGCGGTTACCGTTGCGCAGTCGTGTCAGGCACTGCGCAGGCCCAGGATGCGTGTGAGCGCAATCGCTGCCAGCGGCACGGCCAGCGTCAGCACCAGCACGACAAGGAGGAGTTCGCCGAGCTGCGAGTAGTCGGCCGGAACCGTCACCGCGCCGGTCGCGGAGTCGCGCACTTCGCGGCTGATGACGTAGATTTCGTTGAGGTATTTGGTGCCGAGCTGCGCCGCCGACAGCGCGAGGTTCGTGAACGAGGCCATCACCGCGAAGTAGGTCGCCTTCAGGTGCGGGGGCGCGGAGTTCGCGATCCACGCGAGCATCGGCACCATCGAGACCTGGCCCAACGGGGATTCGAGCGCGGTGTTGGCGATCGCGATGAAGCGGGCGTCGACCACGCCGCCGGTCAGCGCGGCCGTCCATTCGTGCAGTCCGTGGTACATCCCGACCAGCGGCAGCGACAGCAGGGTGCCGGTGACGGTGAGGAAGATGACAATCTGTGCGATCGACTTTTCGGCCATGAAGCGCCGGAACAGGAACAGGCCGGCGAGTGTGAGGATGCTGGTGATGAGGTCGAGGCGCGACAGGAAGCCCTGGTCGAAGCCGAGGACGTCGATCATCCACCAGCTCGCGCCCGCCCCCGGGCCCGGCATCGCACGGAAGACGAAGATCACAATGATGGTGCCGAGCAGCGTGCGGCGCGATGCATCGTCCAGCTCGCGCACGAGCCGCAGGATCATGAAGCCGATCACCGCGAAGGAGCAAGCGAAGATCAGCTCCTCCCCGTATTCGAGGCCGGACAGACCGGTCGCGATGGTGAGGGCAACGAAGGCCGCACTGCCGCCGAGGATCGTCCAGTTCGGAGCGGCCTTTTCTTCCGGCTCGTGGACCAGTTTCCGGATCGAATCCGCGTCGTGCCCGAGGCGGGCGAGCCGGTGGGCTTCACGCCGCTTGAGCAGGCCGCCGAGCATGACGCCGCTGACCGACAGCACGGGAATGATCAGCGCGAGCTCGTAGATACGCAGGTAGATCGCGATCTTCTGCGCTTCTGGCAGGCTTTCCGCTCCGGCGAACATGATGACGTTGGCGAGCGAAACGAGCACGGTGCCGCCGATGATCGCGACGCGCCCGAGCATCTGCATCGTCGTGTGCATCAGGCGCACTGTTTCGGCAGGGTAGGGCGCGCCCTGGGCGTCGAGCCGCGGCACCGCCTCGACCGTCATCGCGTCGGCCACCGCGTCTTGCATCACATAGCCGACCGGCGCGAGCAGCGTCGACAGTACGAACCAGGCCTCGGCGGGCATGAAGCGCCGCATGTCGTCCGGATGGCCGATGAGACCGATCATGATCATGAGGCTCGCGGCGATCAGGATCGCGCCGAGATACACGAGGCCTGCCTTGTGCCGCCACAGCAGGTCGACGAGATGGCCGATCGGCATCTTCAGCGCCCACGGGATGCCGGCCCAGAATCCGAGACCCGCGAGGAAGGCGGCCGAGAGCCCGAGGTAGTCCTTGACGAAGAAAGTCCCGACGATGCCGGTCAGGCCGGATACCCCTGCCGCGACGTAGACCATCAGCGGCGGCAGGTAGGAGAGCCGCATTTCGCGGCCGAGTTCGAGGATGTTGCGGTCGAACCAGCGGAGCAGCGATTTGAACAAGTCGGAGTTCCAGTCGAGGTTGTGAAGGAAGGGGGGGGCTCAGCTGAAGAGGCGCCCGAGCCAGGGCAGGATCCACGGCAGCGAGGCGGCGGTCAGCAGGCCGTTGAGGCCCATGGCGAGCGCCGCGAAGGCGCCGCATTGTTCGCTGACCTGGAAGGCGCGTGCGGTGCCGATGCCGTGGGAGGCGATGCCGATCGCGAAGCCGCGTACCGCGTGATCCTCGATGCGTAGCAGGCGGTAGACGTAACGTGCGCCGACCGCGCCGAGGATACCGGTGCTCATGACGAGGACCGCGGTCAATGAAGGCAGCCCGCCGAGGCGTTCGGCGACCGCCATCGCGATCGGCATCGTCACGCTCTTCAGCGCCATCGACATCACCGACTCGTGGCTCGCGCCGAGCAGTGCCGCGATGCCGACGGCGGACAGCGCGGCGGTCAGTGAGCCGACGGCGAGCGTGACGAGCAGGGGCAGCAGCATGCTGCGCAGGCGCTGCCACTGGGCATAGAGCGGAATCGCCAGCGCGACCGTCGCGGGGCCGAGCAGGAAGTGGACGAACTGCGCGCCGTCGAAATAGGTCTGGTAGGGCGTATCGGTGAGCGTGAGCACGACGACGAGGGCGGCGACCGCGAGCATCACCGGATTACACAGCGGATGGTAATTCGCTCGACGGTACAGCCACAGCGCGCCCTGGTAGGCGAGCAGCGTCAGTGTCAGGCCGAGCAGCGGCGTGGTCGACAGATAGACCCAGATTTCTCCCAGTGCCGGCTTCATTGGGAGGCTCCGTCATGGCCGTTACGGTGGGACAGGGCTTTCAGCAGCAGGGCCGATACGGCGATCGACAGCAGAGTGCTGAGCACCAGGGCGACCGTGAGCGGCAGCCACTCGTCGGCGAGACGTCGGAAATGGAGCATCACGCCCGTGCCGGCGGGAATGAAGAGCAAGGACAGATGCTGAAGGATTCCGCTCGCCGTGTTGCGCAGCGGTTCGCTCGGTCCCTGGCGCAGAACCAGTGTGGCAAACAGCAGACCCATGCCGATCACCGGCCCGGGAACGGGCAGGCCCAAGCCGCGGGCAATCACTTCGCCGATGAGCTGGAATACGAGGAGCTGGGTGAGGGCGCCGATCATGGAAACCTCGTTTGACAGTCTGGCAGGAGGGCCCGACATTCTATGCGCAGGCCCGGCCGGCAGGCCACGTGGAGCGCCATGGGCTGTTTGCCCGATCCGGGCGATGTTGCGACGCAGCGTAACGCCTTTCTGGTTCAATACGGTAGGATTTCACGCTTTTCCGGAGAGCCTCCACGACCAGTGGGGGAATTCGCGCAATAATCCCAACGATATATGCCTGTCCGATTGCCGCCTGGCGGCGTCGGGGCTCCGTCTGACGCAGCGGGCCGGGACGCCGGCTCGCCGACCCTGATAGCTTCGCCGCAATGGCCGTTAAGATTCGATCCCTGCTAATTCTTGCCGCGGCTGCCGGCTCCGCCTTCGCGCAGGAGTCGGATTCCCAGGTGGCCCTGTCGCACGACGGCTATTTCGAAGATCTGCCGATCGTGCTGTCGGTGTCGCGTCTCGCCCAGCCGCTGCAGGACGCCCCGGGATCGGTGACGGTGATCGACGCCCAGACGATCCGCACTTCGGGCGCGCGCGACCTTGCCGAACTGTTGCGCATGGTTCCCGGATTCCTCGTCGCGCATTCGTTCAGCGGCGCGCCGATCGCGGTCTATCACGGGATGACCGACGAGAACCCGCGCGGCCTGCAGATCCTGATCGACGGCCGCTCGCAGTACAGTCCGCTGTTCTTCGGTGGCGTCGCGTGGAACCTGATCGACGTCTCGCTCGATGAGATCGCGCGCATCGAGGTGATCCGCGGCTCCAATTCCGCCGCCTACGGTTCGAACGCCTTTCTCGGCGTCGTGAACATCGTCACCTTCAACGCGGCCGAGACGCAGGGCGTCCGGGTGCGCGTCGCGCAGGGCAACGACGGCATCCAGGAGCGCGGTGCGCGCGTCGGAATGCGGGTCGGAGACGCCTCCGTACGCCTTTCCGCCGAAACGCAGCGCGACAACGGCGTGCTCGACTATCACGACGGCCGACGCAACCAGCGCGTCAATCTGCGCGCCGACGTTCCGCTGGGGATGGCCGACGAGTTGCAGATCCTTGCCGGCAACACGCAATTGCGGCTGCAGACCGGTTATGCGGATACCCCGACCAATCCCTTCCGCGAGTTCAGCGCGAGCAAGGACTTCGTCTCGTTCGCCTGGACGCGCAGTGCAGCGGACGGCAGCGGTGTTTCGCTGCGCTATACGCGCACCAACGAGCTCTACGACGATGCGTTCGTCGCGAGATCGGGCGCCTTGACGCTGCCCATCGATTACCACACGAGCTCGGTGCGCGACGAGGCGGAGTTCCAGCACACGCTGTTGCCGACCGACGAAACGCGTCTTGTGTGGGGGGCCGGCGTGCGCTACGACGCAGTGCGGGGGCAGCAGTACTACAACACCCGGGACGCCGTGCGGCAGGACGTGAATCGTCTCTTCGGCAACCTCGAATGGCGTCCGTCCCGCGAGTGGACGACCAACGTCGGCTTGACGTGGGAAGACGACTCGCTGTCGGACACCTCGCTGGCGCCGAGGCTCGCGGTCAACTACCACTTGTCGCCGCGCCAGACCTTGCGCGCAGGCATTTCGCGCGCGCAGCGCATTCCCTCGCTGACGGAGTCGCGTTCGCAGGAGTACTTCGGGGCGTTCGATACGGCACGGCTGAGGCTGCCTTACGGCGTACGGCCGCTCGACATCGGTTTCGACGCCAGCGGCGATCTCGAGAAGGAGGTCGTCGACGTGCAGGAGATCGGTTACCTGGGCGACTTCCACGAGCAGGGGCTGTTCCTCGACGTGCGCGCCTTCCGCGAAAAGGTCAGCGGACGCATCGTGCCGGTCGTGCTGTCGCTGCAGCCGCCGAACTGCGAGGTGCTGGCGCTGCTGACGAGGAAGTGCGGCAATTACACGGACTTCATCAACGGGCAGGATCTGGTGATCCGCGGGATCGAATACCAGGCGCGCTGGCGGCCGCGGCCCAGTACGGAGTTCACGGTAAACCAGGCGTTTACGTCGATCGACTCCGAGGCGAGTGCCGCCCTCTTTGCCAACAGCCGGCGGATGGCGATTGCAGTGGAGCGCCATATGGACAACTCCGCGCCGGAAGCGGCGACGATGCTGCGCTGGGTCGAGCAGCTGCCGTCCGGCGGGGTAGTGTCGCTCACGTATTACCGTTACGGGCGCTTCCAGTGGACGCGGGGTTCGGCCGTCGATGCCTTCCATCGCACCGATCTGCGTCTGGCACAACCGTTCCGGATGGGGGCGACCCGCGGCGAAGTTTCCATCACGGCGCAGGGGCTGGACGGCAAGCACGCCGAGTTCCGCAGCCGCAATGCCGACCGGAACGGCGCTACCGCGGCTGCGCCGCAATACCTCGATCCAAGGGTCTGGCTGGGCTTCGTGCTGGAGCTTTGACCCGCCGGAGCCGGGATTCAGGACAGCAGGACGTGGCCCGCCGCGCGCACCACGATGCCCACGGCGGCACCGAGTGCGGCCGGCTTCCAGACGCCCGCCACGCGTCGCCCCGCCGAGATCAGCACCGCGACGCCAGGGACGTCGAGCGGGTGGATCAGGAAGCCCGCGCTGCGGTTCAGCATGCCGATCGTCGCGCTGCCGTTCTTCAGCATCTCGTCCATTACGCCCATCATCGCGGTGCCGCCGCCGACGTATTTCGTCAGCGTCGGCAGGATCAGGGCCGGATCGATGGCCACGGCGGTCAGCGCGGGCGCGAGAAAATGCGTGAGGAGACCGATGGCGCCGCTCGTGCGCAGGGCCTGCACGGCCACGAGCGCGAGCACTAGCATCGGAATCGCGCCGATGGCGATCTTGAACGCCTCCGCGCCGGCGCGGTTGATTACGTCGAGCACGCCCTTGGCGTCCTCCGCCACGCGGTGATGCAGGGTCTCGTCGACCGGCCCTTCCTGGCTCGATAGCGTGCGGGCGAAGCCGTGGTAGGTCACCGCGGCGGCGATCAGTCCGCCGATGATCGAGAAGGCGAGGGTGGTGCCGAAATCGAGGCCCATCGCGATCATCGGAAAGCTGGTGTTCGCTTGCGCCATCGCCATCACCATCGCGAGGGTCGCCGCGAGATGGCGGTCCGAGGCGCCGCGCGTCTCCATCATCGTCAATGTCGCGACGGGGGCGGCGAAGCTGACGAAGTTGATCTGCAGTGCCGCGAAGACGCCCAGCCCGGTCAGGCCGGCCGGCTTCACGACCGGCGCGACGACGTGGACCAGGCGGTCGAGCACGCCCTTGGCTTCCAGCAGACGCATCAGCGACAGCATGACCACCATCACCGGCAGCAACACGAAAAGCGCCAGTTCGACCGCCGAACGGCCGGCGCGCAGGATGATGTCGGTAAGGATGTCCATGCTGGAGGAATTTGAGAAGGATCGATGTTGCGGCGCGGCGGATGATACCAAGAGGTGGCTCACCTCTCTTAACTGAAGTTGTCCGCCGCTTGCGTTAGGCTCTATCGTTCGGCTTTGTGAATGGCATTCGGGACAAGCGGGAGGCGAGGATGACGATGATCGAAACGGCGCGCGGCACGGTTCATGAGTGGCAGCGGGATCACATGGGCCACATCAACGTGCGTGCCTACATGGAGTTCTTCGAGGAGGCGTGCTGGCAGTTCTACGCGATGCTCGGGCTGACGGCATCGCTGCTGCGCAGCGGCGTCCTGCATCTGGCCGCGGTGCAGCAGAACATCAGCTACCTCAAGGAGTTGTATCCGGGCGACACGATCGTCGTGCGCACCGCTGTGCTCGAGATGCGCGAGAAGGTGTTGCGCTTCCGGCACGAGCTATTCAACACCGAAACCGGGGAGGTCTGCTCGGTCTGCGAATTCACGGTCGTGTGCCTGAATCCCGAGACACGGCGCTCGCAGCCCTTTCCGGCCGAGGTCGCTGCGCGTGCACAGGCCTTCACGCAGACGACGGGCGGCTGAGCGACGATGAAGAAAAACGGCACCGCTTGCGCGGTGCCGTCCTTAGGCTTGCTTACGCGGGTGGAATCCGCGGGTCCGTTCAGCCCTGCGCCTTCTTCACCTGACGCCAGCGGTGCAGCAGCGGTTCGGTATAGCCGCTGGGCTGCTGGCAGCCCTTGAAGATCAGGTCCTTGGCGGCCTGGAAGGCAATGGACTTGTCGAAGTCTGCGGCCATCGGCTGGTACAGCGGGTCGTCCGCGTTCTGCTGGTCGACCACCGCGGCCATCCGCTTCAGGGTCTCCATGACCTGGGCCTCGTTGGTCACGCCGTGGCGCAGCCAGTTGGCGATGTGCTGGCTCGAGATGCGCAGCGTCGCACGGTCTTCCATCAGGCCGATGTTGTTGATGTCCGGCACCTTCGAGCAGCCGACGCCCTGGTCGACCCAGCGCACGACATAGCCGAGGATGCCCTGGGCGTTGTTGTCGAGTTCCTGCTGGATCTCCGTAGCGCTCCAGTCCGCGCTCGCGGCGACCGGCACGGTCAGCAGGTTGTTCATCAGGCCGTCGCGTTCGGCGGCGAGGCTGATCTTCTCCATTTCCTGCTGCACGGCCTTCACGTCGACCTGGTGGTAGTGCAGCGCGTGCAGCACGGCGGCGGTCGGCGAGGGCACCCAGGCGGTCGTCGCGCCGGCCTTCGGATGGCCGATCTTCTGCTTCAGCATCTCGGCCATCAGGTCCGGCATCGCCCACATGCCCTTGCCGATCTGCGCCTTGCCGCGCAGGCCGCAGTCGAGGCCGACCAGCACGTTCAGGCGCTCGTAGGCCTGGATCCAGGCCGAGGTCTTCATGTCGCCCTTGCGGATCATCGGGCCCGCTTCCATCGCGGTGTGCATCTCGTCGCCGGTGCGATCGAGGAAGCCGGTGTTGATGAAGGCGACACGCGATTCGGTGGCCTTGATGCAGGCGGCGAGGTTCACCGAGGTGCGGCGCTCCTCGTCCATGATGCCGACCTTCATCGTGCTGGCGGGCAGGCCCAGCAGTTGCTCGACGCGGCCGAAGAGCTCATTGGTGAAGGCGACTTCGGCCGGGCCGTGCATCTTCGGCTTCACGATGTACATGCTGCCGGTGCGCGAGTTGCCCTTGCACTTCAGGTCGTGCGTCGAGATCAGCGTTGTGATGACCCCGTCCATGATGCCTTCCGGGATCTCGCTGCCGTCGGCGAGCAGGATCGCCGGGTTGGTCATCAAGTGGCCGACGTTGCGGATGAAGAGCAGCGAACGGCCGTGCAGACGCAGCGCCGAGCCGTCCGGCGCGGTGTATTCGCGGTCCGCGTTCAACTTGCGGACCACGGTCTTGCCCCCCTTGTCGAAGGACTCGACGAGGGTGCCGTTGATCAGGCCCAGCCAGTTGCGGTAGGCGATGACCTTGTCTTCGGCGTCGACGGCGGCGACCGAGTCTTCGCAGTCCATGATCGTCGAGATGGCGGCTTCGACGAGGACGTCCTTGATGCCTGCGGCGTCGGTCTTGCCGATCATGTGGCCGCGGTCGATCTGGATCTCGAGGTGCAGGCCGTTGTTACGCAGCAGCACGGCCGAGGGAGCCGCGGCCGCGCCCTGATAGCCGGCGAACTTGGTCGGCTCGGCGAGTGCGGTCTGGCTGCCGTCCTGCAGCGTGACGACGAGTTGGCCGCCGACGACGGAGTACAGTACGGCCTGGCTGTGGTCGCCCTGGGCGAGCGGGGCGGCCTGGTTCAGGACGTCGCGCGCAAAGGCGATGACGCGTGCGCCGCGGACCGGGTTGAAGCTCGCGCCGGCTTCGGCGCCGCCGTCGGAGGGGATCGCGTCGGTGCCGTAGAGGGCATCGTACAGGCTGCCCCAGCGCGCGTTGGCGGCGTTCAGCGCGTAGCGCGCGTTCATGATCGGCACGACGAGTTGCGGGCCGGACTGGTCGCGCAATTCGGAGTCGACGTTGGCGGTCGTGACCTTGAACGGCGCCGGCACGGGCTGCAGGTAGCCGATCGACTCGAGGAAGCTGCGGTAGGCCGCCATGTCCTGGATCGGGCCGGGGTTCGCGCGGTGCCAGGTGTCGAGCTGGGTCTGCAGGCGGTCGCGTTCGGCGAGGAGGGCGCGGTTCTTCGGCGCGAGTTCGTTGGCGAGCTCGCTGAAGCCTTTCCAGAAGGCGCCGGCGTCGATGCCGGTGCCGGGCAGGACTTCGGTCTCGACGAAGCGGTGCAGTTCGGCATCAACCTGCAGCTGGTGGCATTGGATTCTCGTGCTCATGATTCCTCGCTCTTAGTTCAGATAGGTCTTGCAGAAATAATAGGTGGTCAAAACGCTTCCCACACCGATGATGAAGCGCCGCAACCACGTGGCTGGCACCTTGCGGGCGCCGACCGCTCCCCAATAACCGCCGATTGCCGCGGTGACGATCATGACCAGCGTGTGTGGCCAGCTCACCGCGCCGGCGATGACGAAAGTGACGACGGCGACGCTGTAGATGATCGCCGACAGCCAGTTCTTGAGTGCGTTGATGTCGTGGATGTCGCGGTGGCCCTGGATCGCGAGCGCGGCGATCATCACGATGCCCATGCCGGCGCCGAAGAAGCCGCCGTACACCGAGACGATCAGCTGGAACAGCAGTCCGCCGGCGCTGCCGTGCGACGGGCCTTGCCCGGCGCGATCGCGCAGGCGGTTCAACAGCGCCGAGATCCGTCCGCTGCCGGCAAACATCACGGTCGCGATCAGCAGCAGCCAAGGGATCAGCTTCGAGAAGGTGTCGTCTTGCGTCGCGAGGAGCAGCAGTCCGCCGGCGACGCCGCCGACCAGCGCCACCGCCGACAGTGCCGGAAGGCCCTTGCTGAAGCGGCTCAATTCGCGCCGATACGCCCAGGCGCTCGACAGGCTCGCCGGCCACAGCGCGACCGCATTGCTCGCGTTCGCGACCACCGGCGGCACGCCGATCGCGAGCAGCGCGGGAAACGAGAAGAAGGTGCCGCCCCCGGCAACGGAGTTCATCGCGCCGGCCATCGCGGCGGCGATTCCGATGACGAGGATGTCGGTGGGGTTCATCGACGGCCGTCCTGGCGGAAGCGGGCCTGCACGAAGTCGACGACGTCCGTCAGGCGTTGTCCGGTTGCCGTCGGTGTCACGCCGAGCTCTTCGATCGGCTGCTGGGTGCGGTTGATCCAGAAGGTGGTGTAGCCGAACCAGGTCGCGCCGGCGGCATCCCAACCGTTCGAGGAGACGAATAGGATCTCGCGCGCCGGGCAGCCGAAAGCGTCGGGGCCGAGCTGGTAGGCGGCGTCGGCGGTCTTGTACTGGCGCACGGCGTCCACCGACAGCACGTGGGCGAAGAGCCCGCTCATGCCGGCGCTGCGGATCGCGACACCGAGCATTTCCGGCGTACCGTTCGACAGGATCGCCATCGGCACCCCGAGCTCGCGCAGTGCCTTCAGTGCGCCGAGGTTTTCCGGGAAGGGCGACAGGCACGCATACTGGTTCATCAGTTGCCGGCGCTGGGAGTCGGTCATCGCAAGACCGAGCTTCTTCGCCGAGTACACGAGTCCGTCCTCGGTCACTTCGAGGAAGGGCTTGTAGCGCCCCGAGAGGGTGCGCAGGAAACTGTATTCGATCTGCTTGAGCCGCCACAGCGCCGTGAGCGCCTCGCCCTTGCCCGGGAAGAGCTGTTCGGCCAGCGCGCCGACGGAATACACGTCGAACAGCGTGCCGTAGGCGTCGAAGGCGATGGCGCGGATGCGCTCGGGCGATTTCATGGGGCTCCGGGTCCGTGAGGTCGGTCAGTTATTGCCGCCAGCGTGCGCGGATTTCTCGCGGCCCGCTGGCGTCTTTCGTATCGGGTAGCGTCTCCTCCACCCTGAATTTAGAGCGAGTGTATTGATATCTTGTATAAGACTGAATACCTTATTCGGTCAATTGATCTTGTACTAATAGTAAAAAATGGATGCCTTTAAGCAGGTCGAAAGCTTCGTTAGCGTCGCGACCCGAGGTAGTTTGTCGGCGGCGGCGCGGGCGGAAGGGGTCACGCCGGCGGTGATCGGACGTCGTCTGGATGCGCTGGAACATCGGTTGGGGGTCAAGCTGCTGACGCGCACGACACGCAGCATCGCGCTCACCTTCGAGGGCACGGCCTTCCTCGAAGACTGCCAGCGCATCCTCAACGACCTCGCCAACGCCGAGGCCTCGGTGAGTCTCGGTGGCGTCAAGGCGAGCGGTCATGTGCGGGTGTCGGCCCCCGCCGGCTTCGGGCGGCTGCATGTTGCGCCGCTGCTGCGGGACTTCCTGGAAGTGAATCCGGACGTCACCTGTACGCTGGACCTCGCCGACCGTCTCGTCGATCTCGTCAATGAGAACATCGACTGCGCAATCCGCATCGGTGAGTTGGCCGATTCGAGCCTGGTGTCGATCCGGCTCGCGGACAACCGGCGCGTCGTCGTCGCGAGCCCGTCGTATCTGGCGCGCCACGGCTCCCCGCAGACGCCGCAGGATCTCGCCGGCCACAACTGCCTGTCGCTCGGCCAGCAGCGCGGCTGGCTCTTTTGCGACGAGAAGGGGGAGACGATCTCGGTGAAGGTCGGAGGCCGCCTCGAATGCAACGACGGTGCGGTGCTGCACGAATGGGCGCTCGCCGGCGACGGCCTCGCGTGGCGCTCGCTATGGGAGGTCAATGCCGACCTTCGGGCAGGTCGGCTGGTATCGGTGCTCGATGAGTTCGCCGGGCCGACGATGGGGATCTACGCGGTATTCCCCCAGCGCAAGCGCCTCGCGCTGCGCGTGCGTCTGCTGATCGACCATCTCAAGAATCACTACGGGCGGCCCGACTACTGGGCCTCGCCGCCGGGCTGAGTTCTATCCGACGGGGAAGGCATACGCGTTCAGGCGGCCTTGCGCAGGTGGCGCGCGAGCGCCTTGTCCGTCTTCATGATGTGATTGACGAGCCAGTCGCGCAGAAAGCTCAGCAGTTCGGACGAAAGCGCTTCCCCCCTGTCGAACTGGGTCTTGCGGGCCACGACGTCGGCGACGAGTTGCTTGTGTTCCTGCTGGTGACGGAAGAGGTCCGGGTAATTGGCCTGCTTCATCATTGTTTCTTCGAACTCGAAGTGGAACGCCGTGTAGCGGATCAGCTCGTCGAGAACGGCTCCGACGCCGCCACGATCTTCTCCGCGCTGCATCATCTCGTTGAGCCGATTGGCCAGTTCGATGAGTTTGCGATGTTGTGCGTCGATGTCGTTGTGACCGGTCGCCAGCGCGCCGTTCCAGCTCATTACCGGCGCGACGGCGATCCGCGCTCGTCCGCTCGACACCTTGCTGTCGCCCAGATCGGCGAAGAAGTCCAGCCGCTTCAACAGGTTCGTCGAGAACTGTTCAAGGCTGGCCGAAGTCGTCGAGGCCTCGGCGATGATCGCCTCGGCCTTTTCCGCCGCAGCCACCATGTTCGCGACGCCGACCACGATCTCCCGCGCTTGCGTGCTTTCGCTAGCTGTTGCCGCAGCGAGCTGCGTGATCTTTGCGAGCGTCTCCTCCGCGCGTTCCTTGATCCGGCCCAGCATCTCGGCGGCATCCTGCGCTTCGCGTACGCCGCCCTCGAGTTCCGGCGACACCGACTCGAGCTGCTGCACGGCATTGTGCGTGTCGCCCTGGATCGTCGCAATCATGCGGGAAATTTCGGCCGTCGCGCCGGCCGTCCGTTCCGCCAGTTTGCGGACCTCATCGGCAACGACCGCGAAGCCGCGGCCCTGTTCGCCGGCACGAGCGGCTTCGATTGCGGCGTTGAGCGCAAGCAGGTTGGTCTGGTCGGCGATCTCGCGAATGATGTTGGCGATGCTGCCAATCTCGCGGGTGCCGTCGAGCAGCGAGTTCATTTGCGAGGAGGTCACGGTGACAGAGTCGACGATCCGTCGCATCTTGTCGGCCGCCCCGACGACGAGTTGCTGCCCGCTGCGGGACAGTTCCGCGACTTCGCGGGAGTCGGACTCGGTTTCGGAGGCGAGCGCCGAGACCACGCCGATGTTGCGATCGATCTGGTCGATGGCGCTCTCGACCTCCCGGTTCGTGCTCGCCTGCATTTGCAGGGTCAGCGCCATCTCGGTGGTCTGCGCGGAAATCCGGCTGACTTCGCCGGATACGGCCCGGGCGTCTCCGCTGATCCCCGCGACGACGCCGCGCTGCGATTGCATGGCCTCGCGCAGTGAGGCGGAGAGGCTGCCATCGTTTCCGCCGAGCCCGGTGTCGGCGAAACGGCCGTTGCGCATCTGTTGCAGCAAGTGGTTCATCTCGGGCAGATCGTCGCCGATCTGACGCAAGATCATCGAGCGTGCGACGGCCTGAGCTGCTGTGACCACAATGCCCCCGCCCAGCAGCACCATCCACGCCCTTTGAGCGAGTTCCGCGGACCATGCCAGCAACAGCGCCGTCCCAGTGCAGACGACGAGTGTCACCCCGAGGGGGTACAGAAGGGTGAGACTCACGCGCGGATGACGAGTCATGGTGTTCCCTGTTCGGTTGTGCCGGCGATGGATTCAACCACGGTTGTATCGTGGTTTTGCGAGTATATCTTTCGTTATAGAGATGAAGGCGGCTTTCGGTCGGCTTCGACTCGATCGTGTGGAAAAAGTCCGCCGTCTTGGGACGAGGGGCTTGTACAGCCTGGAAAAATTACGCTATAGTTTCGCTTCTTTGCTGGTGTAGCTCAGTCGGTAGAGCAACTGATTCGTAATCAGTAGGTCGGGGGTTCGATTCCTCTCACCAGCACCAGGTTCACGCAAAAGGCCACCTCCGGGTGGCCTTTTGCATTTCTGCTTTTACCGGCGCTCCGCTACCATGCTTCTGATAGATGGTACTGGTCCGCGGTCGGGCTGGATGTCTCGCGCGTCCGGCGGGTGTATCCGGCTTCGTGGGCCATGGCGGTGCGTTACGTTTCCAGAATTCGGAAAGGCGCACTTCATCGGTGCCTCATAAGCACCTTTCGAGTGCGCTGTCATGTCCGGGTGTGGCCGGTTTCCTACAAAATGTCTGTTTTTGAACAGTAATTTTGCATGGCACGGTCTTCGCTGATGTCCGATCAATTGTCTTGGGATCGATCTATCATGGCGCCGGTTTTCTACGATGAAATGCACAGCGGACCCGCCGAAACGCGCCCGCACTACGTACCGTTCGAAACCTGGGCAAAGGCGCTGCCGCCGGAAGTGATGGCGCGCAAGCGTGCGGAAGCCGATCTCGCCTTCCGTCGTCTCGGCATCACTTTCGCCGTCTATGGCGAGGAGGCGGGGACGGAGCGGCTCATTCCCTTCGACACCATCCCGCGGATCATCCCCAACGCGGAGTGGAAGACGCTGCGGGCCGGCCTGAAGCAGCGGGTGCGTGCGCTCAACATGTTCCTGGACGACATCTACAACGACCAGAACATCCTTCGCGCAGGGCGTATTCCCGCCGACGAAGTGCTCCGCAACGCGCAGTTCCGTCCGGAGATGAAGGGCTTCAAGGTCCCGAACGGCATCTACGCGCACATCGCGGGTGTCGACGTCGTGCGCGCCGGGGCAGGGGAGTTCTACGTCCTGGAGGACAACCTGCGCGTGCCGTCGGGCGTGTCCTACATGCTTGAAGACCGCAAGATGATGATGCGGCTCTTCCCCGAGCTCTTCGCGCAGCAGAAGATCGCGCCGGTCGAGCACTATCCCGACCTGCTGCTCGAGACCTTGCGCGCCGTGGCGCCGACGGGCGTCGATGACCCGACCGTGGTCGTGATGACGCCGGGGGCCTTCAATTCGGCGTATTTCGAGCACTCCTTCCTCGCCCAGCAGATGGGCGTGGAGCTCGTCGAAGGGCGCGACCTCTTCATCGAGAACGAATCGGTCTATATGCGCACGACGCGGGGTCCGAAGCGCGTCGACGTGATCTACCGGCGCATCGATGACGACTTCCTCGATCCGCTCGCCTTCCGCGCAGACTCGATGCTCGGTGTGCCGGGGCTGCTGAAGGCCTACCACTCGGGCCGGGTGACGCTGTGCAACGCGATCGGCACCGGCGTCGCGGATGACAAGTCGATCTACCCCTACGTCGGCGAGATGGTGCGCTTTTATCTTGGCGAGGAGCCGATCCTCAACAACGTGCCGACCTATCGCTGCCGCGAAAAGGACGATCTGCGCTACGTGCTGGATCACCTTCCCGACCTGGTGGTGAAGGAGGTGCACGGCGCCGGCGGCTACGGGATGCTGGTCGGGCCGGCGGCGACGAAGGCGGAGATCGAGCAGTTCCGTAAGGTGCTGGTCGCGCATCCGGAGAAATACATCGCCCAGCCGACGCTCGCGCTGTCGACTTGTCCGACTTACGTCGAGAGCGGCATCGCGCCGCGGCACATCGACCTGCGGCCCTTCGTGCTGTCCGGCAAAGAGATTTCGCTCGTGCCGGGTGGATTGACGCGGGTCGCGCTGCGCGAGGGCTCACTGGTGGTCAATTCCTCACAGGGGGGAGGGACGAAGGACACGTGGGTGCTGGAGAACGGCCATGCCGAACCGCAGCGCTGACATGTCGCCGCTTTCCGCCATCCCGACGACCGCCGCCCTGGAGCCCGCAAAATGCTGAGCCGTACCGCCGATCACCTCTTCTGGATGGCCCGTTATTCCGAGCGCGCAGAGAACCTCGCGCGGCTGCTGGACGTCACCTATCAGATGTCGCTCGTGCCGCACGACGAGGAGAGCGAGCGCAGCAGCTGGAACGCGATCATCGTGCTGAACAGCCTGGAAGATGCCTACGCCAAGCGGCACCAGGAGATCACGGCCGCGAAGGTGCTGCATTTCATGGTGCGCGATGAAACGCATTCTTCGTCGATCTACAGCTGCCTGCGCGCCGCGCGCGAGAATGCGCACGCCGTACGTGGCACTCTGACTGCGGAGATGTGGGAGACGATCAACGAGACCTGGCTGCACCTTCGGACGCTGAGTTTCGAATCGATCTACGAGGCGGGCGTGGCCGCTTTCTTCGACTGGGTCAAGCAGCGGGCGTCGCTGCTGCGCGGGGCGATGTTCGGCACGATGCTGCGCGATGAGGCCTTCCATTTCATCCGGCTCGGTGCCTTGCTCGAGCGCGCCGATAATACGGCGCGGATCCTCGACGTGAAGTACCACATCCTGTCGGCGCCCGTGCAAAGGCAGCCCCAGGTCCAGGTCCAGACGCAAAGCCAAAGCCAAGGCAAGACCCAAAGCCAAAGTCAAAGTCAAAGTCAAAGTCAAAGTCAAAGCGACGACCTGGTGGCCGCGAGCGACTACTACCACTGGGGCGCGCTGCTGCGTTCGGTATCGGCCTTCGAGGTATACCGCAAGGTCTATCGCGACGTGATCACCCCCGAACGTGTCGCGGAACTGCTGATCCTGCGTGAGGACCTGCCGCGTTCGCTGCACTCATGTGTGGAGGGCGTGGTGTCGGTGCTGGACCATGTGCGCAACAGCCGTTCGGACGAAACGGTCCGCCGTGCCGGGCAGCTGTATGCGTCGCTGCGCTATGGCCGCATGGAGGACATCTACGCGAAGGGTCTGCACGCTTGGCTCGATGACTTCATCGGGTGCATCGGCGACCTCGGCGGCCGCATCAGCGAGGACTTTCTCGTCGGCGCCTGACAGGAGCGTTCATCATGACTTACTGTGTTGGGATGTGTCTGCAGGCGGGACTCGTGTTTCTGTCCGATTCGCGCACGAATGCCGGGGTCGATCACATCAACACCTTCCGCAAGATGCGCACCTGGCAGCGGCCGGGCGAGCGCGTGATCGTGATGCTCACGTCCGGCAACCTGTCGATCAGCCAATCGGTGGGCAACATCCTCACCGAGCGGTTGGCGCTGGCCGATTCGACCAATCTCTTCAAGGCGCCGAACATGTTCGAGGTGGCGCGCCATGTGGGAGAGGTGGTGCGCGAGGTGCATCGGCGCGACGCCGAGGCCTTGAGCGAGTTCGGCGTCGAGTTCAACGCGTCGATGGTCGTGGGCGGACAAATCCTCGGCGAGCCGCCGCGCCTGTTCAACGTCTATGCGGCAGGCAATTTCATCGAGTCCACCGAGGACACGCCCTACATCCAGATCGGCGAGTCCAAGTACGGCAAGCCCATCATCGATCGCGTCGTCAAGTACGGGACGTCGCTGTCCGACGCGGCCAAGTGCGCGCTGGTGTCGATGGACTCGACGATCCGGTCGAACCTGTCGGTGGGGCTGCCGCTGGACCTGTGCGTCGTCGAGCGCGATGCGCTGGCGATCAAGTCGCATGTCTCGATCACCTTCGAGAACGCCTATTACCAGCAGATTCGCAGCCAGTGGGGCGAGCGATTGCGCGAGGCGTTTGCCGAATTGCCGAATCCGGACTGGTTGTAACCGACATGCAGGCGGGCATCGCCGGTAGCGGTGCCCGTCGGACGACGAGTCGTACGAGCGCGCGGCAGCGCGCGCTGCGGCCGTTTGCGACCGCCGATCCCCAACAAATGCGAATAACGGAGAAACAGTCGTGTCGATCCACGTTGCCCTGAACCACGTCACCCATTACCGCTACGACCGTCCGATCAACGTCGGGCCGCAGGTCGTGCGTCTGCGCCCGTGCCCGCACAGCCGCACGCGCATCCTGTCCTACTCGTTGAAAGTGTTGCCGGAGAAGCATTTCATCAACTGGCAACAGGATCCCCAGGGCAACTATCTCGCGCGCCTGGTGTTTCCAGACAAGACGCGCGAGTTCCGCGTCGAGGTCGATCTCGTCGCCGAAATGGCGGTGCACAACCCCTTCGATTTCTTTCTGGAGCCCGAGGCCGAGCACTATCCGTTTTCATACAGCGACGAACTGCGCGTCGAACTCGCGCCCTACCTGCATAAGCAGCCGGTCGGCGAGGCGCTCGGCGAGCGCTTCGCGGCCTATCTCGGCACGATTTCGCGCGAGAAGCAGCGCATCGTGCCTTTCCTCGTCGCACTCAACGCGCAGCTGCAAAAGGACATCGACTACCTGATCCGCCTCGAACCCGGCGTGCAGACCCCGGAGGAGACGCTTGCCAATGGCAGCGGCTCGTGCCGCGACTCGGCCTGGCTGCTGGTGCAACTGCTGCGCTACCTCGGGCTCGCGGCGCGTTTCGTGTCCGGCTACCTGATCCAGCTCACGGCCGACGTCAAATCGCTCGACGGGCCCTCGGGGCCGGAAGCCGACTTCACCGATCTGCACGCGTGGTGCGAGGTCTATCTGCCCGGTGCCGGCTGGGTGGGCCTGGATCCGACTTCGGGCCTCTTTGCCGGCGAGGGCCATATTCCGCTCGCCTGCAGTCCTGAACCGTCGTCCGCGGCACCGATCAGCGGAATGATCGACGACTGCGAATGTGAATTCGCCCACACGATGAAGGTCGAGCGCATCTGGGAAGCGCCGCGCGTCACCAAGCCCTATGGCGAGGAAGTCTGGGCGCGCATCGAGGCCCTTGGCCACGCGATCGACCGTCAACTCGAAGCCGCCGACGTGCGCCTGACGATGGGGGGCGAGCCGACTTTCGTGTCCGTCGACGACCCGGACGGCGAGGAGTGGAACACGGCCGCGCTCGGGCCGACCAAGCGCTTGCTCGCAGCCGATCTCTACCATCGCCTGCGCGAAAAATACGGCGCGCAGGGACTGATGCACTTCGGCCAGGGCAAGTGGTATCCCGGCGAGCAGTTGCCGCGCTGGTCGCTCAACGCCTACTGGCGGCGCGACGGCGAGCCGATCTGGAGCAATCCCGAACTCTATGCGGACGAGGGCAAATCGTCAGGCGCGGACGCCGCCATCGCGAACCGCTTCCTGCGCGGCGTCGCCGAACGGCTCGCCGTCGACCCGAAATACATCTTCGACGCCTTCGAGGACACCTTCTACTACCTGTGGCGCGAGCGTCGCCTGCCGGTCAATGTCGATCCCTTCGATTCGCGTCTCGACGACCCGCTCGAACGCGAACGCCTGCGCCGCGTCTTCGAGCATGGTCTGCCGAACGCCGTCGGATCGGTGCTGCCGATCGGACGCAGTCCCTGGGGCGCATGGACGACGGGGCCGTGGTTCCTGCGCGATGACCGCTGCTACCTGATCCCGGGCGATTCGCCGATCGGCTATCGCCTGCCGCTCGACGCCCAGCCGTGGGCCAGCAAGGCGGACTATCCGTACATTCATACGCCCGACCCCACGCAGCCGGTGGCTCCGCTCGCAAGCTACGCCGCGCTGCGCCAGCAGAGCCGGTCCGCGCGGCCGCCCCAGGCGACGCAGGGCCCATTGCGGAGCGGGGCAGGGCGAGCGGGCCCCGATGGCGCAGCAGCGGATCGCATCCCCGGCGCAAAGGAGTCGGCCGCCTGGATCACGCGCACGGCGATGTGCGCGCAGCCGCGCGACGGCAACCTCTATGTCTTCATGCCGCCGACCGAGTCGCTCGACGACTACCTCGCGATCGTCGCGGCCGTCGAAGCCACCGCCGAGGCGCTCGGCCAGCCCATCATCATGGAAGGCTACGAGCCGCCGTCCGATCCGCGTCTCGCCCATTTCCGCATCACTCCGGATCCGGGCGTGATCGAGGTGAATATCCACCCCGCGAACAACTGGGACGAACTCGTCGACCGCACCACGCACCTCTACGAAGCGGCTCGGCAATCGCGTCTATCGACCGAGAAATTCATGCTCGACGGTCGCCACACCGGCACCGGCGGCGGAAACCACTTCGTCCTCGGCGGCGCGACCACGAACGACTCGCCCTTCTTGCGCCGTCCCGATTTGCTGCGCAGCCTCGTCAGCTACTGGCACAACCATCCTTCGCTGTCCTACCTTTTTTCCGGGCTCTTCATCGGTCCGACCTCGCAGGCGCCGCGCATCGACGAGGCGCGCAACGATTCGATCTACGAGATCGAGATCGCCTTCCGCGAGATGGAGCGTCGGATCGGCAGCGACGGTAATTGCCCGCCCTGGCTCGTCGATCGGCTGATGCGTAACCTGCTGATCGACGTCACCGGCAACACCCATCGCGCCGAATTCTGCATCGACAAGCTCTATTCGCCCGACGGTCCGACCGGCCGCCATGGGCTGCTCGAGCTGCGCGCCTTCGAGATGCCGCCGCACGCCCGGATGTCGCTCACGCAGCAGTTGCTGCTACGTGGCCTCGTCGCGCGCTTCTGGCAACAGCCCTACCAGCCCGAACGCCTCGTACGCTGGGGCACCGAACTGCACGACCGCTTCATGCTGCCGCACTTCGTCCGGCAGGACTTCGAGGACGTGATCGCTGAGATGAACGATTTCGGCCTGCCGGTCCAGGCCGATTGGTTCGCCCCGCATTTCGAATTCCGCTTCCCGAAGATCGGCGACTTCGCCGTGCGCGGCATCGACGTCGAACTGCGCCACGCGCTCGAACCCTGGCACGTGATGGGCGAGGAGGGCGCGCCGGGCGGAACGGTGCGCTTCGTCGATTCGTCGGTGGAGCGCCTGCAGGTCAAGGTGAACGGCATGCCGCCAGACCGCTATGTGCTCGCCGTGAATGGCCAGGCGCTGCCGCTGCAGCGCACCGGTACGGTCGGCGAAGCCGTGGCCGGCGTCCGCTACCGCGCCTGGCAGCCCGCCTCCTGCCTGCATCCGACAATCGGCGTCGATGCGCCGCTCACCTTCGACCTCGTCGACACCTGGATGAAGCGCTCGATGGGCGGTGCGCAATACCACGTCGCCCACCCTGGCGGGCGCAACTACGACACCTTCCCGGTCAATGCCTTCGAGGCCGAGTCGCGTCGTCTCGCACGCTTCTTCCGCTTCGGTCACACGCCCGGCGGAGGTCTGTCACGGATCGAAGCGGCGGAGCGCAACGCGACCTTCCCATTCACGCTAGACTTGCGAGCATCACGATAGGTTGGCGCACGAGACCTGATGCCGCAATCCTTGCTCTCGCTCTATGCCCGTCCGACGGTCCGGTACGACGAACTCCTGTCGGCGGGCGACAAGCTGCGGCCACACTGGCAGCCGCTGCTCGATGCCCTCGGTGCGTCGACCCCGGAGCAGATGCGTGCGCGCCAGCAATTCATCGCCGAGCGCATCCGCGAGAACGGTACGACCTACAACGTCTACGCCGATCCGCAAGGGACCGACCGGCCGTGGACGGTGGACCCGCTGCCGTTCATCCTGCCGATCGAGGAATGGGCGCAAGTCGAGGCGGCCGTCGCGCAACGTGCACACCTCCTCGACCGCGTGCTGGCGGATCTCTATGGTCCGCAGAACCTCATCCGCACCGGGGCGCTTCCTGCAGCGCTGGTGTATGGTCACAACGGCTTCCTGTGGCCCTGCCTGGGAACGTTCCCGCCGTCCGGCCATTTCCTGCACGTCTACGCCGCCGATCTCGCCCGCTCGCCGGACGGCCGCTGGTGGGTGATCGCCGACCGCACGCAGGGACCGTCGGGCGCGGGCTACGCGCTGGAAAACCGCCTGATCGTGTCGCGCCTTTTTCCGGACCAGTTTCGCGACCAGCGTGTCCTCCACCTCGCGGATTTCTTCCGCCACATGCAGGACAGCCTTGCCCGCTGGGCGCCGGTCGATGCCGGCGAAACCCCGTTTATCGTCCTTCTCAGCCCGGGCCCCTACAACGAGACCTACTTCGAGCAATCCTACCTCGCGCGCTATCTCGGCTTCCCGCTCGTCGAGGGGCAGGATCTCACCGTGCGGGGCAACACCGTCTACGTGAAGACGCTCGCGGGTTTGCGCCGCGTGCACGTCATCCTCCGGCGCCTCGACGACGATTACGCCGATCCGCTCGAATTGCGCGGCGAATCCTCGCTCGGCGTTCCCGGCCTGGTCCAGGCTGCTCGTAGCGGGCGCGTGTTGCTCGCGAACGCGCTGGGCAGCGGCGTGCTCGAATCCGCGGGCCTGCTCGCTTTTCTGCCGAAGCTCGCCGAGCACCTGCTGGGCGAACCGCTTGCGATGCCGGCCGTCGCGACCTGGTGGTGCGGCGAATCACCGGCCCTCGATTACGTCATCGAACACCTCGAATCCCTTGTCATCAAGCCGGCCTATCCTTCGCAACGCATGGAGCCGGTGTTCGGCCGCGACCTCTCGGCAGCCGAACGCGATCACTGGGCCGAACGCCTGCGGCAGCGGCCGCATGCCTACGTCGGCCAGGAGATCGTCCAACTGTCGCAGGCGCCCGTACTGTCCGGGGCCTCCCCGTCGCTGGATCGCCGCCTGCTGGCGCGTGCGATCGGCGTGCGCGTTTATGCCGTCGCGACGCCCGAAGGCTGGCGCGTGATGCCTGGCGGCCTGACCCGGGTCGCCGGCAGCGGCAAGGTCGATATCCTGTCGATGCAGCGCGGCGGCTCGTCCAAGGATACCTGGGTACTTTCCGACAAACCCGTCAGCCAGTTCTCGCTCCTCAAGGGAGTGCTCGGCGCGCGCGACATCGTGCGCGCCGGTCCGCAGATCGCCAGCCGCGCCGTCGAGAATCTCTTCTGGCTCGGCCGCTACGCCGAGCGCGTCGAAAACAGCGCCCGGCTGCTGCGCTTCGCCTGCGAACGGCTCAATCTGGAGGGCGAATCGTCCTTGAAGCAAAAGGGCCTGGCTGCGGAACCGTCGCTTCTCGGCACCGACGAGCCGGGTCAACTCGCTGCCGCGATCCGCTATTGCGAACTCTTCTGGCTGCTGCCCCCGGCGAAAGGACGCTCGGTCCTGCGCCGACTCATCGAGGGCGTGCACGACGAGCGCAATCCGGGCAGCCTCGCGAGCACCTTGCGTCGCACGCTATGGGCCGCGACGCAGGTTCGCGACCGCCTGTCGCTCGACCACTGGCACTCGCTGAACCGCATGCACGACATCCTGCGACGCCGCCAGGCCGACGCCAACGGCACCGATCCGCTCGCCGACGTGTCGATGGCGAGCCTGCCTTCGACGCTCGACCGCCTGCTGCTCGCCTGCGTGTCGCTGTCCGGCTTCGCGATGGACGACATGATGCGCGATGCGGGCTGGCGCTTCCTCGTACTCGGGCGCCGCATCGAGCGCCTGCAAAGCCGCTGCCAGACCGTTGCACATTTCCTCGACGGCTGCAGCGGCCAACCCTCGGGCATCGAGGCCCTGTTGCAGCTTGCTGACTGCGCCGAGACCTACCGCCAGCGCTACCTCCGCACGCCCGACATCCTCCCCACGCTCGACCTCGTCGTCTTCGACGCCGACAATCCGCATTCGGTGATCTTCCAGGTCGACATGCTCCTGCGCTACCTCGAGTCCCTGTTGGGGGAGTTCCTGCGCGTCTCGGACGCCGATTACGGCCTGTCCGATTTCCGGGACATCTCCAACACACTGCGAGCCTTTCCGCTGGAGGACCTCGAACTGGGCCGCAAGGACTGTCATCCAAGCGAGCAGGCCTGCGCCAATTGCGGCGGCTGCACCGAGCTCGCGGCGCAACTGCGACTGCTGTATGCCGCGGCCGGCGCATTGTCGAACCGCATCGCCGAACGCTTCTTCGCCCACGTCGCGCCCACGTCGCGCGTGCTGTCGACCTGACCATGCGGTATCACGTCCTCCACGCCACCACCTACGATTACACAATGCCGGTCCAGCTGGCCCGGCATCTGCTGCACCTGACGCCGCGAGAGTGCTCGTGGCAGCGGCTGGAATCGCACTCGTTGCAGATCGACCCTCGGCCGACGTCGCGCCTCGAGCTGAGTGACGCCTTCGGCAATCCCGTCACCTGCATCGAACTAGCAGTGCCCCATGATCATCTGCACGTCGAAAGCGAAATGTCGCTCGACGTCGCACCCCGGCCCTGGCATGGAAAGCTCGACGACACCGACAGCTGGGAAGCCGTCCGCGAGCGCCTCTGTTATCACGCGCGTTCCCTTTCGGACGACCTCATCGAAGCCGAGCGGATGCGCTTCGAATCGCCCGGCGTTCGCGTCAAGCGAGAACTGGAGGAATATGCCGCTCCCTCCTTCACAGCGGAACGGCCCCTGGTCGACGCGGTGCTGGACCTGATGACCCGGATCCACACCGAATTCCACTACGACCCCGAGGCCACCGATGTCGACACGAGCGTGCTCGAGGTCCTCGAACGCAAACGCGGCGTCTGCCAGGACTTCGCTCACCTGATGGTCGGCTGTCTGCGTTCGCTGGGGCTCGCCGCGCGTTACGTGTCCGGCTACCTGCGGACCGATCCGCCGCCCGGCGAACCCCGCATGGTCGGCGCCGACGCCTCCCACGCCTGGGCCGCGGTCTTCGTCCCGAACCACGGCTGGGTCGAATTCGACCCCACCAACAACTGCCTCGCCGACGAACGCCACCTCGTCATCGGCTGGGGACGGGACTTCGTCGACGTCTCGCCGATTCGGGGTGTGATTCAGGGCGGGGGGGAGCACACGCTGGAGGTGGGGGTTACCGTGACACCTGTCGATAAGGAGGAGGGTGGCGCGGTAGTTCGACCGCCGGCGGCAGTTAGCTAAACGCTGAATGCGTTCTCGTTCTGAGCAGGATCGATGGGAAATCGCCCTCAGTCGGTGTAGCTTCCACGAAAGGGGGAGAGCCCGCCTGTCACCGGCTCACAGGTCTTTTTTATTCTCGCACGTGTTCATGTCGTCCTCGTCGCACGGCACGGCACCGTTTATTCGGTACCAGTGTTGGAGGGCTTCACTTGCGCACGCGAAGTCTGCCGACGTGCTCCTTCCTCCGCCAGAAACGCGGATCCCAACGGAGTCCGTCGGTGTCTCCGTTTCTTCATAAGATGAGTAGACGGAATACTGGTAGCGGCCGTTGGAGAAAGACAGCGCAAACCGGTCTGTACCCGGTCTGAAATAGTGGTAGTAGGAAAATTTCTGCGGCGATTTTTTTCGGGTTAACGGGTATTCGAACTCAATCCGTCCTGGTGCACCGAAGCGGTATACGAGGTAGCCATTCTTTCGGTCCCTCTGCAGGTCTCTTGACGCGCAAATCGAGGCCACTTTCGACGACTTCGCAATTCGGCAAGAGAAAACCACGTCTTCGTCGCCTGCGCAGTGGCTTGTGCCTGCGTCTGCGGGATTTGTGGCGGAAAATGCAAGAGCTACGAGGGCAAGTTTGTGTCGCATGGGCGGGTCAATCCGATTGACGAGGGCGCGAGTTGAGGAGCCTTATTTCGGTCTTGGTGTCGGAGCTGACACCTGCGTTACATAGCGTCCCTGTTTACCAGGCGCATCAGGGAACGTAGGCGCCCTTGTCGGCGGCATCGGGACGGGCCAGCCTGAGCGCTTGACCCAATCTGCGATATTCGGAATCGCCCCCGGCAGGTCCCCGGCTGGGCAGTCGTACAGGCAATACCAGGTATCGGCGTCCTTGCCGATGACCGGCTTGTGGTCGCCGAAGCGCGCCCAGCCGATGAAGGGCCTGATGTAGGTGCCGTGTGGGTGGCTCTTGGTCTTCGGCGCGTAGCTCGTGACATCGATATAGGGGCGAGCGTCGTCGTATAACTGATAGCCCCATTCGCGGCACCCGAAAATCGGCTTGACTGGGTCTGTCGGCTTGAACTTCGGTCCGTACTTGTAGAATTCATCGGTTGATGACCACGGTGAGGGCATTTCGTTTGCACTGCAGAATGTCGGCGCCCAATCGACGCTGGAATCGCCGAAACCGTGGAACCAGTCGGCGATGTCATATTGCCTGTCTTCTTTCGAGTCACCCTCAGAGAGAACAAGCAAGGTCAATCGTCCGATGGCCGCCAGTTGTCCTTTGAGCGGGCGGCGACTAGTGGTGGACGAAATCACGACTCCTCCGTCATTGAATTCCAAAGGAATCAGGCTGTGGCTCTCCCTTTCACCGAAGGGGTGAAAGATGTACGTTGGATCAAATATCTCCAAGTAGTCCGATGATGGAAGTCGGTCACCGGCTTTTTCTGAGTTACGTCTGATGGCGCCTTGTTTGATGTCAGACCACTCGCCCGCAACGAACTCAACCCAGTAACGTACCTCCCAAGGCCGCTTTATCCAGTGCGCAGCCCACGGATTTGCCTCTAAGGCTTTCGGCGCGAGCGCAGGCACTTGTGCGGAGGTGCTTGCGCACAGGCCAAGGCAGACGATGATCATGCAGTATCGCGAATTCATAGTATTTTCGGTTCGTGCACAGTAATGTGCAGATGATTGGCGTGCAGTTGTTCGTTGGACTTCCCTTGCCCTTTCGCGGCCGGTCGCTGCACGTTTGGCTCCGCCGGTCGATTATCATGAGTATTTAGATCCATGTACCAGGGGTCGAAGAGCTGTCCGACATACTGATCTTTCAGGAGAGAGTCCCGAAAAGCTTTCACGGATCCTGGTTCGTTGCGCTCACGTTCGTCGCTCCACGCCCTTCTGGCCGTCGAGCTTCTACGAGCAGCATCTCGGATTTCAGCATCCGACGCTCCCTCGTGCGGCAGTGCCGTTGTTTTCTTTTCTAAGGCTTCAAACTGATCGAATAGCCTCTTTTCCTCGTTGCTGACATTCGCCGTGTGTATAGCGTTAGGATTGCGTAGTTCCTCGCGATTCAGTCGGATGTTGTCCACGTAATTGACATCCAGTCCCAGCCCCGCCCTGTGAGCAATGCTACCGAGCAGGGGGCGCCAGCACGAAGTGACATTGAGGGAGCCAATGCGATTTTCCACTGCCGCCTGCAAGAGCGCCGCGTAGCCTGCAGGGTGTACGCGCGTCAGCCCGTCGCGCAAGAGCTCGTAATCGGTGATGTTGTCGCGTGGGTTCTCCGAGTCGGAGAAAGTGATTTTGATGTGGGCGGCGCTCTTTCCCGGTGTGGCGGGAAGATCGAGGATCAATGATGGATGCGCTAGCGGACAATAGATGCTTACGACCGCCTTACGGATCTCCGGTGGCGTCGTATCTGGTAATAGGCTTGGCACCTCCGCCGCCGTATAGCGGTGTGAGACCTTCATCCAGATGTCGCCTGTCAGAGGCGCCGCATATTCTTCGGTTCCTGCTTGTTGTGCGGATGGGGTGGCCGGGATAGGCCGATCGCTATCGTGGTGCCTTCCTTTCTTTTCCTTGATCTTAACGACAATATCTCGCTGGGTCGGTGTGACTGCGTAGACGGGCCTGGTGCGATAGGAGGGGTGCGCGTCGCTATTGAGAAATAGCGAGACAGTCGAACCAGCATCGACAACGACTTCGATCTTCCCGTTTGCGCCGGATACCTTCGCCGGTTTGTTGCGGTATACCGCCAGAACTTTCCCGTCCACCGCCAGGGCATATGGGATCTTCAGCTGCCTGGACGAAGCGCTCGTGTCGAATACATAGGTCACCTTGCGCTTCGGCGTTACCTGTAGCACGTTAATGGGCGGATTGATCTGCGTTTGACCGTTTGCGAAGCTGTTTGTCGATGTCATTTTTAGCAGCACTCGATTTCGGAATCGCCGGAAGCGTCAAACGGTTCGCTTGTTACGCTTTCCCAGTAAAGGCGAAGATTTTGGGGATCAGCGGTGGCAACTCGTTGCGTCAGTCCCATCTTGTCCGTCATTCCTCGGGCGACGGTGCCGTCGGAGAATTCGATGCGGTAAGGCAGCTCTGGTATCGGGTGCCCGGTTACGCTGTCGACGGCCTTGAATTGCTCCGTGTAGATCTTTGTTCGCGTGTCTGGCAGTGGTCTCAGCTTCAATTGGCTTGCCGCCGGCCCGACAAACGCATTTCCCGCCCCCTTCACTGAAAACGTCCCCGGGCACGCGAAGGTGATATCGGAGCCTTCGAGCATCACGCTGGACTGGCCGGCGGCGAGCACGATGCGGTCTTTGGCGGAAATGCGTATTTCGTCGTTCGAACTGGTGACCGTCACCGACTGGTCGGCGAGGATTTCCATTGCGTCGGTGTGGGCCTGGATCGAGTGCGAACCGGCGGCTGCGATGGTCTTGATGCCGCCTGAATGACTGAACCAGCTTGCGTCTTCGCCGATCGTGGCGGCGAAGGTGTGGGCGGCTGCGATGTGCAGGTCGCGCGCGGTGGTGGCGTGGAGATGCTCGCCCGCAAAGGCGAGGGTGGTCGCGGGTGTGTTCAGACCGATGTCCGTCGGAGATTCGGCGAGGATGATGGGTTCGGAGAAGCGTTCGACCGGATTGCTGCTGTCGCGACCGTCCGGGCGCGGTTTGAAGGTTGATTGACCGGCGGCAGTGTTCTGGTATCGCCCCGCGTCGGCGGGGTCGATCGAGTCAGCGAATTCCGTGAGCTGCGCGGTGGCCGCCAGCGCTGCCGCAGTATGTTGGCTTGCCGCGTCGGACAGGGATTGCGCAGTGCGGGACGCGGCGCGCAAGTTTGTCAGTGCCTCGTTGGCATCCGTCTGTGTGCTGTCCGTTTTCGGACGCGCGGTCGTGGATATGAGGAGTCCCTCGCCGGCTCGTAGTGCGAGCCACCCATCGGTGCGGAGCTCGAATCCACTGCCGCGGGCGGCGCCACGTGTCGCCGTGAACGGGGTCTGGTGGATGAGGTGACCGAGGTTCAGCTGGCTTGTCGAATGACTCGTGGCGAGACGCATGCGAAGTTGTTCGGGTGTGTCGTCGATGACCCACTGGTTGTAGCCGGATACATGGTTGTGGCTCATGCACCCCGAAAGCATGCCTGCGTGGTTGACGTTGCCATCGACCCCGGCGCTGAAGGGGGGGAGTTGTTCGCCGTTGTATAACTGGCCGACGACGATGGGGCGGTCGATGTCACCGTCGACGAACTCGACGAGGACCTCGGTCCCGATGCGCGGCAGGAAGTGCGAGCCCCAATTCGGGCCGGCCAGCCATTCGGCGACGCGCACCCAGGTTCCTGACGTGGCGTCTCCGGGGGCGTTGCCGTCGCTCGCTATTCCATCGGGGGTTGAGGGGGCGGCGAGTCCGCCCGGGTTGGGAGCGGCGCCGCGCTGCCACGCAAACTGGATCTTGACGCGGTGGTCGCGATCGGTGCTGAGAGGAGCGTCCGGGAGGCCGACGACGAGTGCGGTTTGAGGCGCAACGGACGATTTGCGGTTCGGAAGCGGGATTACCGGGACGTCCGCGGGCTGTGCGACGAAGCCGTTTGCGTAGCTGCCCGCTTCAATGTCTGGTGTTTCCAGCAATGCCGCCGCCTGCGCGCCGAGGTTGTTAGCTCCGCGATGGATGATCTCGAGCACCGTGAAGCGCCCGGGAGAGATCAAATACAGGTCGTGCTGGACGAGCTCGAAAGTGTGTGCTGGAGCGAGGACGCGCACGCGGCTTGTTCCTTCGAATTGCCGGTAGCGGGACTCATGGGCGGAGAGGGCGAGATCGGTCCGCGTGATGGCGGCGGCGGTATCTTCGAAGCGATAGGGGGCCGAGCCGTCGTAGATTTCGAGTGGTGGCAGCTCTCCGTTGTCCTGTTGGCTGGCAGCCTTCGCGCCCGTGGCAGTCAGTCGCTTGTAATCCCAACCACTGAAGCCTGCGGTATTGGGAGCGGCGCGGCGGATTTCGTTCAGCGTCTGGATCGTATCAGTGGCTTCGGTGGCGTCGTTGCGATGAAAGCGGATGAGAGCTTGCGGGCAGGTCGGCAGCGATGCATCCCGGTCGACCAGCACGAGCCGATGGCGGGCTCGGCCCGAACCGTCGCCGGCCACCGCCGCCTGATCGTGTTCGAAATAGAAGGGCAGTCCCTCGTTGGCCAACACGCGCACGAGGAACTCGAAGTCGGTCTCGCGGTACTGCGTGAGCCGGCTGTGGCGGCGCAGGGGCTGGGTGACTTCGCTGCGCCAGTCAGCGCTCGGATGCTGTGCAATGAGCGCGTCGACGAGCGCGACCGCATCGATGTCCTGGAACAGGCGACAGTCACGCCTCAGCTTGAGAAAGGCGAGCCATGGCTCGACGGTCAGGCGGTATCGCGCGAGGCCCCCGTCGGCGCCCAGTTGCGTGGCTTGGGTTACGTAGCCATGCCAGGTCCGCTTCGTCCCTTCTGCAAGCAGGATCCGCAACGACACTTCTTCGCCGATGACCTTGTCGAGCGCAATGTGCGCGTTGGTCGAAACGCAGTCGATGTCGAAACGGAACGGTTGGGAGATTGCCTCATGTCCCGTGAAGCGCTCGACAAGGAGGGCGGCTTCCGGGAGCGGGGTGCTCAGCTCCAGCAAGCGGGCGTGCTGGGAGAACAGCGTATCGAACAGTTGACGCAGGTCGATCATCGGTCAGTGGTGGCCGGGAAATGTCAAATAATGCGAATTGCATCACACGCCGACCTTGATCGCAAGGCGAATGGAATATTTATTGTGGGTGTTTTGGCGATCCGTGAGGGCGCGCACGGGAAGGCGAGGGCCGAAAAGCAGAACGCCAACCCGGGTGGGGTTGGCGTTCGGGAACAACTGGTGGGCCCAGCAGGACTTGAACCCGCGACCAAGCGATTATGAGTCGCCTGCTCTAACCGACTGAGCTATGGGCCCGTAAAGCGGTTGCCCGTCCGAGAGGACGGGCCTGGAGCGGGTCAAGCGTCGCTGTCGAGGAAGCTGCGCAGACGTTCCGAGCGGCTCGGGTGACGCAGCTTGCGCAGGGCCTTGGCTTCGATCTGGCGGATGCGTTCGCGGGTGACGTCGAACTGCTTGCCGACTTCCTCGAGAGTGTGGTCGGTATTCATTTCGATGCCGAAACGCATGCGCAGGACTTTCGCCTCACGGGCCGTGAGGGAGTCGAGCACTTCGCCGGTCGCTTCGCGCAGGCTGGAATACATCGCGGCGTCGGCCGGTGCAAGCGTGGCCTGGTCCTCGATGAAGTCGCCCAGATGCGAATCGTCGTCGTCACCGATCGGCGTTTCCATCGAGATGGGCTCCTTGGAGATCTTCATGATCTTGCGGATCTTCTCCTCGGGCATGTCCATCTTTTCGGCGAGCGTCGCGGGATCCGGCTCCTGGCCGGTTTCCTGCAGGATCTGCCGGCTGATGCGGTTCATCTTGTTGATCGTCTCGATCATGTGCACCGGGATACGGATGGTGCGCGCCTGGTCGGCGATCGAGCGGGTGATCGCCTGGCGGATCCACCACGTCGCGTAGGTCGAGAACTTGTAGCCGCGACGGTATTCGAACTTGTCCACCGCCTTCATCAGGCCGATGTTGCCTTCCTGAATCAGGTCGAGGAACTGCAGGCCGCGGTTGGTGTACTTCTTGGCAATCGAGATCACCAGACGCAGGTTGGCCTCGGTCATCTCGCGCTTCGCGCGGCGCATCTTCGCCTCGCCCGTCGACATCTGGCGATTGACGTCCTTCAGCTCCTTGAGCGAGATGCCGATGCGCGACTGCAGGTCGATCAGCTTCTGCTGCTCTTCGAGCACTGCCGGGTGCACGCGCATCAGGCCTTCGGCGTAACTCTTGCCGACGCCGATCTCGTCCTTGAGCCAGTTGAGGTCGACTTCGCGCCCCGGGAAGACCTTGATGAAGTGCTGGCGCGGCATGCCGGCGCGGTCGACACACAGTTGCAGGATCTGACGCTCGTGACTGCGCACCTGCTCGACCATGTGACGCACGGTGTCGCACAGGCGTTCGATCGCCTTCGCGGTGAAGCGAATATTGAGCAGTTCGTCCGAGATCTGCTGCTGCAACGCGAGGTAGCTCAGGTCTTGCGAGCCGTTCTTGGCGAGGGCTTCGAGCTTGCTCTCGTTGAACTTGCGGATGACCGCGAAGCGCGCCAGCGCGTCGGCCTTCAGCTGCGCGAGCGAGGCGGCGTTGGCGGCCGCTTCCTTTTCTTCGTCGCTGCTTTCGTCGTCGTCGTCGCCGGCGTCATCACCGCCTTCTTCGTCTTCGGCACCTTCGTCATCGACCTCCGCGAGCGCCGCGGCTTCTTCCTCGGCGGCGGCATTGGGGTCGATCAGGCCGTCGACGAGTTCGTCGACGCGCATTTCGTCGCCGGCGACCTTGTCCACGATCTCGAGCATTTCGGTGATCGTGGTCGGGCAGGCGGAGATTGCCTGGACCATGTGACGCAGGCCGTCTTCGATGCGCTTGGCGATTTCGATTTCGCCTTCGCGCGTGAGCAGCTCGACGGTGCCCATTTCGCGCATGTACATGCGGACGGGGTCGGTGGTACGCCCGAATTCGGAATCGACCGACGACAGCGCCTGCTCGGCTTCTTCTTCCGCGACATCCTCATCGACCGTGCTCGGGACGGCGTCCGACATGAGCAGGTCTTCGGCAGCTGGAGCTTCGTCGAAGACCCGGATGCCCATGTTGTTGAAGGTCGCGATGATACCTTCGATCTGCTCGGCGTCGGCAACGTCGTCGGGCAGGTGATCGCTGATTTCGGCGTAGGTGAGGTAGCCGCGTTCCTTGCCGAGGGAAATCAGGGTTTTCAGACGGGTCTTACGAACTTCCGCGTCGAGCGCCCCCACGGGCGCCCCTTCCTCGATCAGTACGGCTTTGTCTTTGGCTTTGGAGGCCCGTCCTTTCGGGATATCCTTCCGCGAATCCTTGACTTTTTCGCGAGCCATGGCACTCCTTGAATCGGGCGAACGATAAATTGGGGTAATCTGCAATTATACTAAACGTCGTCGACTTTGCGGAAGTTGACGGGCTGTCTTTTTTCTAATATTAGCTCGGCAAGTCGAGTGCGCTCGATCGGCGACAGGCCACCTTCGCGCTCGCGGTTCGTTAGTTCGCCAATCTCGCGTTCAATGGTGTCTGCGTGTAGCTTCCGTAATGTATCTTCGAAAAGCGTCTCGATAACGGCTTCGTCAAATTTGGCATCGACCAGTTCCCCAGCGACCCGCGCGATCGTTTCGTTGTGAGGCGTTTCGCGGAACTGCTCGACTAGCGCGCCGAGCCCTCCGTTCGTCACGAGATCGCCGGTGCTCATCATGTCGATGATCGCGACGAGGGCTCGTGCGTCGGCGGTGTCGTCCGGGACGAGGTCGACAGGCACGCGCGCCGCCCAGATCGGGTGGTGTAGCACGAGGCGCAGCAGGGTGTTGATGGCGGATGGCGGTCGCTGACGGCCCCGTGGCCTCGGACGGTCGCGGGGTGGGTAGGGTGTGCGTCGCGGTTCGCCGAGCTCCATGTCCTGACGGAAGTCCGTGGGTGCGCGTCTCGGCGTTTCGGATTTGAGTCCGAAGGCCGTTTCGACCTCGGCTTGACTGAATTCACTGGCTTCCGCGATGGCCTTGATCAGTTGCAGTCGCAGCATCGGTGCCGCGACCCGCGTCACGAGCGGCTTCGCTTCGTGCACGAGTCGCGCGCGGCCTTCGGCGGTATCGAGCGGGCAATCGGTGCGCAGTTCGTTGAGCAGGAAGGTGGTCAGTGGCGTTGCCGATGCAGCGGCCTGGCTGAATGCCGCTGCGCCGAACGCGCGCACGAAGGAATCCGGATCGTGCTCTTCCGGCAGGAACAGGAAGGCAAGCGTGACGTCGTCGCGTAGAGCCTCGAGCGACGATTCGAGCGCGCGCCGGGCCGCCTTGCGCCCTGCGGCGTCGCCGTCGAAACAGAACACGACGCGTTGTGCGTGACGCAGCAGAGTGTTGATGTGGTGCGGTGTCGTTGCAGTGCCGAGTGTCGCGACGGCGTTGCCAACGCCGAATTGCGCCAGGGCAACGACGTCCATGTAGCCTTCGACGACAACGGTGTGGCCGGCCTCGCGGATCGCCTTTTGAGCCTGCGGCAGGCCGTAGAGTTCGCGTCCCTTCTCGAACAGCGGGGTCTCGGGCGAGTTCAGATACTTGGGTTCGCCGCCGTCGAGCACTCGTCCGCCGAATGCGATGATGCGCCCGCGACGGTCCTGGATGGGGAACATGATGCGGTTGCGGAAGCGGTCGTAGCGCCGTCCGGCATCGTTCTCGATGACGAGGCCGGCGTCGAGCAGCGCCTTGCGCTCGTACTCGGGAAAGATCCGACGCAATCCATGCCAGTCGTCGGGGGCGAATCCGATGCCGAATCGGACGCAGATTTCGCCCGTCAGGCCGCGACGCTTCAGGTAGTCGATGGCGACCGGGGCGTGCTTCAGTTGGTCGCGGTAGAAGCGCGCCGCGGCAGTCATCGCAGCGAGGAGGTCGTCATGTTCGGGTGTAGCAGGCTGGCGATCGTGCCCGCCTTGGGATTGCGGAACCTGCAGCCCCGCGTAGCTCGCGAGTTCCTTGACGGCGTCGACGAAGGGCAGGCCGCTGTATTCCATCAGGAAGCTGATCGCGGTGCCATGGGCACCGCATCCGAAGCAGTGGTAGAACTGCTTGCTCGGGCTGACAGAAAAGGAGGCCGATTTTTCGCCGTGGAAGGGGCAGCAGGCAAAATAGTTGGCGCCGCTCTTCTTCAGGGTGAGGTGGCGCTCGACCACGTCGACGATGTCGACGCGAGCGAGGAGGTCCTGAATGAACGACTGCGGGATCATGGCCGGCCTGCCGCCGTGCTTCGGCGGCGAGCGGTCAGGAAGCCAGGCGGGCGCGAACGCGCCGCGACACTTCCGACATGTCGGCGCGACCCGCAAGGCGCGCCTTCAGCGGTGCCATGACGCGACCCATGTCGGCCGGGCCGGCTGCGCCGCTCTCGGCAATGGCTGCATCGATCGCGGCATCGAGCTCGGCGTCGGATAGGGCTGCGGGCAGGTAGGCCGACAGCACTTCGATTTCGAAACGCTCGGCGGCGGCGAGTTCGGGGCGGTTGCCGGCGTCGTATTGCGTGGCGGCGTCGCGGCGTTGTTTGACGAGCTTTTCGACCGTCGCCATGACGCCGGCTTCGTCGAGCTCGACGCGCTCGTCGATTTCGCGTTGCTTGATGGCGGCGATCAGCATGCGGATGGCTGACAGCCGTGCGCTATCCTTCGCGCGCAGGGCGGCCTTCATGTCGTCCTGGATGCGTAGTTTGAGAGACATGGCGACTCCGATGTCGAAAAGCAAAACCACACCGGGTGCGAATCTTCAGATCCGCACCCGGTGTGGGTCGTCAGACGTGGCTGAAGCTTCTTAGTAGAGCTTCGGCGGCAGCATCTGGGAGCGCAGGCGCTTCTGGGTGCGCTTGACGGCGGCGGCCGACTTGCGCTTGCGTTCCGCGGTAGGCTTCTCGTAGAACTCGCGGGCGCGCAGCTCGGTCAGCAACCCGGTTTTTTCGATGGTGCGCTTGAAGCGGCGGAGGGCAACCTCAAACGGTTCGTTTTCCTTGACGCGGATACCCGGCATTGCGAACTTCCTTGTGGATTCTGTAGGCGGAAAAGAGAGCAATTATATCGGCTGACTCCGGATAAGCCAAGCAGAAACTTAGCTTCGGCTTGTCAAGGTCGTTAGAATGCGGGTTTCTTACGCGGAAAGAGCGACTGGGGCAAGGATGAGAGTGCTGGGAATCGAGACTTCGTGCGACGAGACCGGGGTGGCGGTATTCGATACCGATGCCGGATTGCTCGGGCATCGGGTGCACTCGCAGATCGACCTGCACGCGGCCTATGGCGGCGTCGTGCCCGAGCTTGCATCGCGTGACCATATACGGCTCTTGCCGGTTCTCGTACGGCAGACGCTTGAGGCGGCGGACTGCGGGCTGCCGCAGATCGACGCCATTGCCTACACCGCGGGTCCAGGGCTCGCCGGAGCGTTGCTGGTGGGCGCGAGCTATGCGGAGTCGCTGGGCCTCGCATTGGATGTGCCGGTCCTGCCGGTTCATCATCTCGAGGGGCACTTGCTTTCACCTCTGCTGGCGCAGGATCCGCCGCAGTTTCCGTTTGTGGCCCTGCTGGTCTCCGGGGGGCATACTCAATTGATGGAAGTGACCGGCGTCGGCGAATACGCGCTGCTGGGCGAGTCGCTCGACGATGCCGCCGGCGAGGCTTTCGACAAGACGGCGAAACTGATCGGACTGGGCTACCCCGGCGGTCCGCAACTGGCACGCTTGGCGGAGTCCGGAAAGCCCGGATGCTTTGCGTTGCCGCGGCCGATGTTGCGCTCGGGCGATCTGGACTTCAGCTTCAGCGGCCTGAAAACGGCGGTATTGAATGTTGTCTCCGGCGATGCGTGGAATCCGGCGCACGTCGCGGATCTGGCGGCGGATTTCCAGGAGGCGGTCGTCGAGGTGTTGTGCGCGAAGGCGCTGAAGGCCCTGGAGCAGACCGGGCATTCGCGGCTCGTCGTCGCCGGCGGCGTAGGGGCCAATCGTCGCTTGCGGGAAAGGCTGGATAGTGCGGCGCGTCGGCGGAAGTGGCGTGTCTACTATCCCGAACCCGAGCTTTGCACGGATAACGGCGCCATGATTGCTTTTGCAGGCGCGCTGAGGTTGAAGGCGGGTCAGGTCGTCAATCCGGACTTCGCCGTGCGAGTGTATCCGCGCTGGCCGCTTGCAGCATTACGGTCGCCGAATGCGCTTGCGGCCGGAGCATAAGGCGTCAGGCCTTCTTGCGCGAACCGATCTTGCTTTCAGTGCCGTTGAGCAGCTTGCGGATATTGGGGGCGTGACGCCAGATCAGGATGGCTGCGATCAGCAGGAGTACCGTGATCGTCGGAGTAGAGCCAAGGATCAGATAGCCGGCAATAGGCGTTGCGACGGCAGCGGCAAGGGCTGCCGCGGACGAGTAGCGAGTGGTGAAGGCGACGGCGAGCCAGACGAGCAGCGCGGTCAATGCGATCCATCCGCTGATGCCGGCGAGAACACCAAGCGCGGTGGCAACGCCCTTTCCGCCATTGAAGCGCAGGAAGACGCTGAAGACGTGGCCGAGGAAGGCCGCGAGGCCGGCGAGTGCGGCGATCGTGGGTTCGAAGCCCAGACGTTGCGCGGCCCACACCGCGAGCCAGCCTTTTGCGCAGTCTCCGACCAGGGTCATCAGTGCCGCGCCTTTGTTGCCACTGCGCAGTACATTGGTGGCGCCCGGATTGCCGGATCCGTACTTGCGCGGGTCTGCCAAGCCGAACAAACGGCTTGAGACAATCGCAAACGGGATCGAGCCGAGAAGGTAGCCGGCGAGTAAGAGAGGCAGCAGGGTCATGTTTTCACCTAGAATTGCCGCGATTCTAATCAGGAACCGCCATGGACTTTATTTTCATTGAGGAGCTGCGAGTGCAGGCGTGGATAGGAATCTATCCGCGCGAGAAGGCTGCGCCGCAGACGGTCGAGCTGAACCTGACCTTCGGTGTTCCCGATTCCGCCGCCGAGCACGACGATATTGCCGATACCATCAACTATGCGGAAGTGATCGAGCGGATACGCAAGGAGCTGGCCGAGCAGCATTTCAATCTTATCGAAACGCTCGGGGAATTCGTCGTCAAGCTGCTGCTCGACGATTTCGGCGCGCCGTGGGTGAAGATCCGGATTGCCAAGATCGGCGTGATGAAAGGAGTGCGCCGCGTGGGCGTATTCATTCAGCGCGGGAAGGAGGGGGTTTCTCCTCCCGCGACGGCGAGCTGAAAGCTCGGGATGTCGGGCGCATGGCGCCCGGATCAAGCTTCCGCTTTCGCTTCGAGATCGGCCAAGGGCTTGTTTTGCCCCAGCCAGTCGATTACCCACTGGGGCTTGCGGCCACGGCCGCTCCAGCCGATCGACGGGTTGGCCGGATTGCGGTACTTGACCGGAACCGTGCCGGTCTTCTTGCTGGCGGCTTTGCCCTTGGCTTTGGCCTTGGCCGGAGCTGCCTTTTCTTCGGTTGCGGCATTAGGCAGCAGGTCGCTCAGGGATAGACCTTCATCGGCCGCCATCTTCTGCATCTTCTTGAGCAGGTCGCGACGCGTAGCGTCGCTGCGGCGCCGAATTTCGGTCTCGATCTTCGATTGAAGACGACGCAATTCGGTCAGCGACAGTTTGGCGATTTCCATTTTTATCCCCGTTTGTACATGTGGTTATTGCGAGATCGGTGTCAATTCGGATCGGTCCCGGTGTCGGGATGCGCTCTGATCCATGATTGGCTTCGGATATTCTGCCAGCAAAATTCGGCGGTTAAAATCTTTTTCGCAATTCCGGGGATTAATCAGGGCATAAAGTCACGAATCAAATCGCGACCTCCACGAGTTGCGGCTGGAGAATTCGGATCACATCATGCGGGTGAATGCCGATGAGGAAGCCGCGCCTGCCGCCGTTGATGTAGATGAGCGGCAGGTCGAGAATGGTTTTTTCCATGAGAATCGGCATGCGCTTGCGCAGTCCGAAAGGAGAGGTGCCTCCGACGAGATAGCCGGAATGACGATTGGCCACCTCGGGGGCGCAAGGCTCGATGCGTTTGCGTCCGGTCTGGCGCGCAAGTTCCTTCGTCGACACCTTGTGGTCGCCATGCATCAGCACAACAAGCGGTTCGCCGTTTTCATCTTCCATTATCAGCGTCTTGATAACGGAGTGTTCCGAAACATTTAGTTCGCGCGACGAAACGCTCGTTCCCCCGTGAGGCTCGTATTCGTAAAGATGGGTAGAAAAAGCGATGTGATGTTGCTTGAGAAATCGCGTCGCCGGAGTTTCGGGCGCATGTTGTTGCATTTTGCTCATGGGAGTAATCCGCGGTCGATCCTGCGGATTATGCGACGGCAATGCGGCGGCCTCAAGCGCGGGGATGATGAATTTCGTGCAGGGACTTGAGTCGTTCGCGCGCGATGTGCGTATAGACCTGGGTCGTGGAAATGTCCGCGTGTCCGAGGAGCATCTGCACGACTCGCAGGTCGGCGCCATGATTCAGCAGATGGGTTGCGAAGGCATGGCGCAAGGTATGGGGCGAAATGCGGTCCGTGGGAATCCCGGCGACGAGCGCGTATTGTTTGATGATGCGCCAGAACATCTGGCGGCTCATGCCGGAGCCTCGCCGCGTGACGAAGACTTCGTCGCAACTGCGGCGAGCAAGCAATATCGGACGCGCTTCCTGAATATAGCGTCGAAGCCAGTCGACCGCCTCTTCTCCGAGCGGGACGAGCCGCTCCTTGTTTCCTTTTCCCATTATCCTGACCAGTCCGTCGTTGATGCTGACCGAAAAGATCTTGAGTTCGACGAGTTCCGATACGCGCAATCCGCTGGCGTACATGACCTCGATCATGCTGCGGTCGCGCAGGCCGGTCGGGGTGTCGAGGTCGGGAGCCGCGAGGAGGCTTTCAACTTGTCTTTCGGTCAGGGTTTTCGGGAAACGCTCGGTGCGCATCGGTGGATCCAGCAGAGCGGTGGGATCGGTGTCGATGCGCCCTTGAGCGAGGAGATAATGAAAATAACGGCGCCATGACGATAGGAGTCGTCGCTGGCTGGTGGGACGGGCGGCAAGACTGAATTCGGCCAGATAGGCCATCAGGTCGGCGGCGTCGGCTTGGCTAAGGGTGCCGCCGCGGCGCTGCAGCCAATGCGCAAATAGCGCGAGATCGCTGCGGTAGCTCGCGAGTGTGTTCTTCGACAGGCCGTGCTCGAGCCACATTGCGTCGTTGAAGGCATCGAGCTCGGCAAGGGTCTCGGCCGGAAGTCGGCTTTCCGTGCTGCTCACGACCGTGCTTCGAATTCGAGCAGCCAGCGTTTCGCGCTGATGAGGTAGCCGTCCGTGGCGTTCGCGAAGCCGCCGAGGCTTCCTGCGGCGACGACACGGTGGCAGGGAACCACCAGCGGAAAGGGATTGGCGCCGCAGGCCTGCCCGACGGCGCGTGCGGCGCTGCCGAGTTCCGCGGCGATGCTGCCGTAACGGCGCTGTCGGCCTCGCGGGATTGCTGTGATGGCCGCCCATACGCGGCGCTGGAAAGCCGTGCCGCGTTCGACGAGCGGCAGGTCGAAGGGGCGGTCCGGATCTTCGATCCAGAGCGCGATTTGATGCGCGGCGCGCTCGGCCAGAAGATTGTCGGGAGACTTGGGGGTCGCGTCGGGCGGAAGAAAGACGAGTTCCTGCACGCGGTCCTCGGCGGTGCGAATGCCGAAATGTCCGAAGGGCAATTCGATGACTGCGGCGAATTCGGTCATCGAAGGTGGACGGCGGGTGGCGATCAAGCGAGCCTCAGCTGCCCTTGCCCAATAGGGCTTGCTTGAGTTCGTCGTCGGCGGGGTGTTCGCCGAGCCAGATGCGGAGCAGGGCCGGATAGAAGCCTTCGTTGGGGATGTCGTCGCCGCGACGCGTGCCGCCGACAGTCAGCCGCGTGCCGCTGCCGGGAATCGAGTCGAGCAGGACCTGGGTGCCTTTTGGGGTCTCCTTCAGCGACAGCATGATATTGCGGAATGCGTCGATCGAGGGCTGGAGCGAAGCCAATTCTTGCGGCGTATGGTTCTTCTTCAGGCCTTCCAGCAAGCCCCCGACGAACTGCTCGGCATCCAGATCGCGCAGCGTCACGAGGCGGATTCGTTTCGCTCCAGGCGCAGAGAGGATTGCGGCAAGGTTGCCGGCGCGTTGCGGCAGATAAAGGCCGATCGCATAGACCTTGAAGACCATTCGGGTCCGAAGTCCTGCGCCGTTCAGGGCGAGCGATTGGCCTGCGACGGTTGTCGCGTCGTCGAAACCGATGCCCGCCACGTCGGTGGTCGCTTGCGCGCCGCAGGCCCAGAAAACCAGGAAAAGGAGTGCGACCGATCGCCGCAGGCCGTTCAGGATCCCCATCTTGTCCCCCGGTTGGTCGTGCGTTCAGCGCCGCACTTCGCCATTGCCGAACACGATCCACTTCTGGCTCGTCAGCCCTTCTAGGCCGACCGGGCCGCGCGCATGGATCTTGTCGGTCGAGATGCCGATTTCGGCTCCGAGACCGTATTCGAAGCCGTCGGCGAAGCGGGTCGAGGCGTTGACCATGACCGAGGCCGAATCGACTTCGCGCAGGAAGCGCATCGCGCGGGAGTGATTCTCGGTGATGATGGCTTCCGTGTGACCCGAACTGTAGGCATTGATGTGCGAAATCGCCTCGTCGATGCCGGCGACGACTTTGACGGCGATGATCGGGGCGAGGTATTCCTCATGCCAGTCCTGCTCCGTGGCGGCGACGAGGCGATCGGCATCGACTCCCGCTTCGCGCAGAATCGCGAGCGATTCCGGGCAGCAGCGCATTTCGACGTGCTTGGCCGCCAGCATGCGTCCGATCTCGGGCAGGAAGCGTTTGGCGACGGCACGGTCGATCAAGAGCGACTCGGCGGTATTGCAGGTGCCGTAGCGTTGTGTCTTGGCGTTTTCGACGATCGGAGTGATCTTGTCCGGATCGGCCTGGGTTTCGACGTAGACGTGGCAGTTGCCGTCCAGGTGCTTGATGACCGGCACGCGCGCTTCGCGCGAGATGCGTTCGATCAGGCCCTTGCCGCCACGCGGGACGATCACGTCAACGTACTCGGGCATCGTGATCAGATGGCCGACGGCGGCGCGGTCGGTGGTGTCCACGACCTGCACGGCGGCTTCGGGCAGGCCCGCGGCTGCGAGGCCGCTCCGGACGCAGGCCGCGATCGCCTGGTTGCAGTGCAGGGCTTCCTTGCCTCCGCGCAGGATCGCGGCGTTGCCGGACTTGAGGCAGAGCGCTGCCGCATCGGCCGTCACGTTCGGGCGGGCCTCGTAGATGATGCCGATGACGCCGAGCGGTACGCGCATCTTGCCGACTTCGATGCCGGATGGACGGCGCTTGACGTCCGTGATTTCGCCGACCGGATCGGGCAGGGCGGCGATCTGTTCGAGGCCGGCGGCCATCGCTTCGATGCCCGTCGCGCTGAGGGTCAGGCGGTCGATCATCGCCGGTTCGAGTCCGGCAGCACGGGCTTCTTCGAGGTCGCGGGCGTTGGCGGCCAGAAGTTCGGCGCTGCGCTCGCGGATCGCAGCAGCCATCGCGAGCAACGCGCGGTTCTTGTCGGCGGTCGATGCCGCCGCCAGTTGGCGCGACGCGGCGCGGGCCTGGCGGCCCAAGGTCTGCATGTATTCCTGGATATCCATGAGCGTTCGGTGTTGCGAATCAAAAGACGATTAAAACATCGAACGTGCCTTCGCGGCCAGTGGGCAGTGCGGAAGGGATGGCGCGAAGCTGTGACGCGTCGCTACGGCAGCGGTCAGCGTCGCGAGAGGCGCAAGGCGAGTTGCTGGAACTCGTCCCAGACGTCGCCGGCGGTAAGTCCTTTGATGATGCGATCGATCTTTGCCGCGTGCAGCAGGGCCGCGCGCAGGGCCGCAGGCTGAAGTCGCGGCAGCGCGCGCTGGATGGCCTGGCGGCGCCGTTCGTCGAAGATCCGCTCCGCCTTCATCAGCGCTGTCAGTTGTTGGCCGGCCGCGACACCTGTGCTGAGTGAGGCGAGGGTGCGGATTTCGTTGGCGAGCGCCCACAGCACCAGTGGCGGCGCGGCGCCTTCGCCTTGTAGGCCTTCGAGCAGTCGAACGCAGCGCGACGGGTCCCCCTCGAGGACGGCGTGACGGAGTTTGTCGATGTCGTAGCGCGCGACGTTCAGCACCGCGTCCTGCACGTCCTCAAGGCTCAGCCTGCCTTCCTCGTGCAACAGTCCGAGTTTGAGAATTTCCTGGTGTGCGGCGAGCAGGTTGCCTTCGACGTGATCGGCGATGAAGGCGAGCGCTTCGGGCGCCGCGCTCTGCTTCTGACGCGCGAGTCGTGCGCCGATCCATTCCGGCAAGCGTTCGCGTTCAGGGGCATTGAGTTCGACTGCAATCCCGGCTTCGGATAGCGCCGTGAACCAAGCCGCCTTGCGGGCCGCCCAGTCGAGTTCCGGTAGTGTGATCAGTGTGACGACGCCGTCGGTCGCGTTGCGTGCGTGGCGTTGCAGCGCGTCGCCGCCGTCCCGTCCGGGTTTTCCGTTGGGGATGCGGAGGTCGATTAGCTTCGAACCGCCGAACAGCGAAAAATTGCCGGCGGCGGCATTCAGTGCATCCCACTTGAAGCCTTGTCCGACAACCAGCGTTTCCCGCTCCGTGTAACCCTGGCGACGAGCCGCGGCACGTATGAGGTCCGCGGCTTCGAGCACCAGGAGCGGCTCGTTGCCATGCAGCAGGTAGAGCGGGGCGAGCGGTTTCTCGAGGATTCCTGGCAGCTGGTCCGGGCGCAGGATCACGACTTGACGGCGGCCAGGCGCCGCACCAACTGCTCGACCAGGTCGCCCTGCATGTCGTTGTATAGCAGCGCCTCTTCCTGTTCCTTCGCCAGCACCTGCGAGTCGTCGAAATTGTATTCGCGTTTCGCGGTGATGACCGTTGGGGCAATTCGCTCCGCGCCGGAGCGGTCGACGAGCCGGAAGGCGATCGAGTAGGTCAGTTCATACTCGCGGACCTTGCCGGCGCCGGTCAGCGTCAGGATGTCGCGGTGGCGTTCGTTGCGCAGGATTTCGAGACGCACGTCGGCTCTTGCCGGATCGTCTTCGACGCTGGTGCTGCCGCTGGCGCGAATCCGGCGCCGCAACGCCGCACCCAGGTCACTCTGGGTGCTTACACCTAAGTAGATGCTCGAAAACGCCAGCGGCCGTGGGCCGCGCAGCTGGAAGCCGCAGCCGGAGAGCGCTCCGGCTGTCGCGAGGGCGGCGAGTGCAGCGAGCGTGCGGCGACGCGAACGGCTGTGGGACATCCGGAGCTTCCTCAGACGACGATATTGACGAGCCGGCCCGGCACGACCACGACCTTGCGCGGCGGCTTGCCTTCCATGAATTTCACGGCGGCTTCCGAGGCCAGCGCGAGGGCTTCGATCTGCGAGGTCGGCGCGTCGGCGGCGACCTTCACGCTGCCGCGGAGCTTGCCGTTCACCTGCACGACGAGTTCGATCTCGTCCTGCTTGAGCGCGCTCTCCGACGGCTCCGGCCAGGCGGCCTGCAGCAGGTCGCCGGCGAAACCACACTCGCTCCATAGCGCATGCGCGACGTGTGGCGTGATCGGTGCGAGCAGGCGCAGCAGGATCGACAGACCCTCTTCGACAACTTCCGCGTGGGCCGCGGCATCGTCGCGCGCGGCCTTTTCGAGGGCGTTGAGGATCTTCATCGCCGCCGAAACGACGGTGTTGAACTGATGCTTGCCGAAGTCGTAGTTGGCCTGCTTGAGACAGGTGTGGATTTCGCGACGCACGGCGGCCAGGCTTTCCGGCAGCTTGGCGGAAGCCAGGCTGCGGCTGGCGGGCAGAGCCGCCTTGTATTCGGTTGCGAAAGCGTGGCCGAAGGACCACACGCGGCGCAGGAAGCGGTACGCGCCTTCGACGCCGGAATCCGACCATTCGAGCTGTTGATCGGGCGGTGCGGCGAAGATGATGAAGAGGCGGGCCGTGTCGGCGCCGTAACGCTCGACGAGCGCCTGTGGGTCGACGCCGTTGTTCTTCGACTTCGACATCTTTTCGGTGCCGCCGATGACGACGGGCTGGCCGTCGGCAGTGAGCTTCGCGCCGACGGGACGGCCCTTGTCATCACGCTCGACCTGGACGTCGGCCGGGTTGATCCAATCCTTCTTGCCGTTGTCGGCTTCGCGGTAGTAGGTGTCGGCGACCACCATGCCCTGCGTCAGCAGGTTGGTGAAGGGCTCGGAGACGTTGACCATGCCTTCGTCGCGCATCGCACGGGTGAAAAAGCGCGAGTAGAGGAGGTGCAGGATCGCATGTTCGATGCCGCCGATGTACTGGTCGACCGGCGCCCAGTAATTGACGCGCGAATCGACCATCGCAGTGGCATTGTCGGTGCAGGCGTAGCGCAGGAAGTACCAGGACGACTCGACGAAGGTGTCCATCGTGTCGGTTTCGCGCCGTGCCGGCTTGCCACAGCTCGGGCAGGAGCACTGGTAGAACTCGGGCATCTTGGCCAGCGGCGAACCGCGGCCGGTGACTTCGACGTTCTCGGGCAGCACGACCGGCAGTTGCTCGTCCGGCACGGGGACGTCGCCGCAGTCGTCGCAGTGGATCATCGGGATCGGGCAACCCCAGTAGCGCTGGCGCGAGATGCCCCAATCGCGCAGGCGGTACTGGGTGCGCTTCATGCCGAGGCCGGTGGCCTGCAGGTCGGCCGAGATCGCATCGACGGCGTCCTGAAAGTGCAGGCCGTCGTACTTGCGCGAATTCACGAGGCGACCGGGTTCAGCGTAGGCGTCCTGCCACGGGGCGGCGGTTTCCGAATAAGCGTCGCGGGTCGAGCGCACGACCATCTGGATCGGCAGTTGGTACTTGGTTGCGAAGGCGAAGTCGCGTTCGTCGTGGGCGGGGACGGCCATCACCGCACCTTCGCCGTAGCCCATCAGCACGTAGTTGGCGACCCACACCGGGAGATATTCGCCGGTGATCGGATGCACGACGCGCAGGCCGGTCGGCATGCCCTTCTTCTCGATCGTCGCAAGATCGGCTTCGGCGATACCGCCGTGGCGGCATTCGTCGACGAAGGCGGCGAGTTCCGGATTGTTCTTCGCGGCTTGCAGCGCAAGCGGATGCTCGGCCGCGACGGCGACGTAGGTCGCGCCCAGCAGGGTGTCGGCGCGGGTCGTGAAGACCTTCAGCACGCCTGAGCTGCCGACCGTCGACAGGTCGTAGGGGAAATGGATTTCGACGCCTTCGGAGCGGCCGATCCAGTTCTTCTGCATCAGCTTGACCTGCTCAGGCCAGCCCGGCAGGCCGTCAAGCGCGTCGAGAAGCTCATCCGCGTAGGCGGTGATCTTCATGTAGTACATCGGTATTTCGCGTTTTTCGACCACAGCGCCGCTGCGCCAGCCGCGGCCATCGATGACCTGCTCGTTGGCAAGCACGGTCTCGTCGACCGGGTCCCAGTTGACGGTGCCGAGGCGCTTGTAGACCAGGCCTTTCTTGTACAGGCGCGTAAAGAGCCACTGTTCCCAGCGGTAGTAGTCGGGCTTGCAGGTCGCGAGCTCGCGCGACCAGTCGATCGCGAAGCCCAGGCGCTTCAGCTGGCCCTTCATGTAGTCGATGTTGGCGTAGGTCCACTTCGCCGGCGGCACGTTGTTCTGGATCGCGGCGTTTTCCGCCGGCATGCCGAACGCGTCCCAGCCCATGGGTTGCAGGACGTTGTAGCCGCGCATGCGGTGATAGCGGGCGAGCACGTCACCGATGGTGTAGTTGCGCACGTGGCCCATGTGCAGCTTGCCCGAGGGGTAGGGGAACATGCTCAGGCAGTAGTACTTGGGCTTGTTCGCGTCCTCGGTGACACGGAACGCCTGGGTGCTTTCCCAGTGCTGTTGGGCAGCGGCTTCTACCGTCGCGGGGGTGTATTTGTCCTGCATGGGAGGGGCTAAAGGCGTGGAAAACGCGCAAGTATAGCGCGAAGCCCTGCCGGCTCGTGCGCGACGCGCTACGGGTCGACGGGGAATGCGGGCAAAAAAAAGCACCCGGACTTGCGCCGGATGCTTGAATCTCCACTGAGGGAGAGGGAGGAAGATGGGTGCGCCGGAGGGCGCGAATTCGGGATGACGGCTCAGGCCGCTTTGCGCGACGTGCCGTCGTGGCGCTGCCAGTTCGCCGAAAAGGCGGCGAACATGTCTTCCATCGCGGTCAGCGGCAGGCGCCAGATACGGTTTTGGGTGCGCACGAAGGGTGTCACGTGCGGAGCGCAGAAGCTGTCGCGCTCTTCTTCGAGGAGGCGGAGGAAGGAGTTCATCGCTTCGCCCCAGTATTCGGAGGTGCCAACCCAGCCGGTTTCAGCCGTTGCCTCACGTACGGCCTTGTGCCACAGGACCGTGGCACGTTCGATCGATACGCCTGCCTTGCGGGCATACCAGGGCAGCAGCTTTGGGGTCTTCATCATTTGCTTCTCCAATCGACCATTTTCGGCCGTATCTTGCGCCGCACGGATCCGCTTTTTGGGCCGGTGGTGCGCGCGGTTATTGCAGTGCGTCATGTCGAGCGGAGCGGATTTTGAAGCCTCAAACCGTGGCCTGCCTTGATCCCGCTCAAACCTGTGTTGCTTTGCACAATTGGAAATTAGTCCAATGGTCAGACAACTTCAAGGGTCGTGTTGCAGCGCCGCAACAGTGGTGGAGATGCCAGTCTTGATGCCCGTGCCGGTTAGAATCTCGGCCTCTAGAGGAAAAAACGCATGTCCGATCTGCTTGCCAATCTGAACGCCGAACAACTCCAGGCCGTCACTCTCCCCCCGCGTCATGCACTGATTCTTGCGGGCGCCGGTTCGGGGAAGACCCGCGTGCTGACGACGCGGATCGCTTGGCTGGTCCAGACGGGGCAGGTCGATCCACAGGGGGTGTTGGCGGTCACCTTCACGAACAAGGCCGCCAAGGAGTTGCTGGCGCGCCTGTCGGCGATGCTGCCGCTGAACTTCGGTCATACCGCGCGCGGAATGTGGATCGGTACCTTTCATGGCCTGTGCAACCGGTTGTTGCGGACACATCACCGCGACGCCGGATTGCCTCAACTGTTCCAGATCTTGGATTCCGGCGATCAGCTGGCCGCGATCAAGCGTCTGCTGAAGACTCTCAACGTCGACGACGAGAAATTTCCGCCGCGTGAGCTGCAGCACTTCATCAACGCCCAGAAGGAAGCCGGTTTGCGTCCGCATGCCGTTCAGGCCTGGGACGATTACACGCGCCGCCGCGTGGAGCTTTACATCGAGTATGAGGCGCAGTGCCAGCGCGAGTCTGTTGTGGATTTTGCGGAGTTGTTGCTGCGCAGCTATGAGCTGCTCGAACGCAACGAGCCCATCCGTCGTCACTACCAGCGCCGATTCCGGCACATCCTCGTCGATGAGTTCCAGGACACGAACCGGCTGCAATACCGCTGGCTGAAGCTGCTCGCTGACGAGGGGCGGGAAGGTGGGGCCTGCCTATTCTGCGTGGGCGATGACGACCAGTCGATCTACCGCTTCCGCGGTGCCGAAGTCGGCAATATGCGCGACTTCGAGCGTGAGTTCCGCGTCGACAGCGTGATTCGCCTGGAGCAGAACTATCGCTCGCACGGCAATATTCTCGATGCGGCGAACGCGATCATCCGGCACAACACCGGCCGCCTGGGCAAGAACTTGTGGACGGAGCGCGGCGCCGGCGAGCCGATCCGCGTGTTCGAAGCCTACGCGGACAGCGACGAGGCGCGCTGGATCGTCGAAGAAATCCAGTCGCTGGTGCGGGATGGCGCGAGCCGGTCGGACATCGCCTTGCTGTATCGCTCCAATGCTCAATCCCGGGTGCTGGAGCATCAGCTTTTTTCGTCGGGTATCGCTTATCGCGTGTACGGCGGATTGCGCTTCTTCGAGCGCCAGGAGATCAAGCACGCGCTCGCTTATCTGCGCCTGATTGCGAATCCCGACGACGACACGGCGTTTAGCCGCGTGGTGAATTTCCCGACGCGCGGCATCGGTGCCCGTTCGCTCGAGACGCTGCAGGACGCGGCGCGGACCTGGAATACGAGCCTGTATGCGACGGTGCCGCATCTGACCGGCAAGCCGGGCACGGTGCTCGCGCAGTTCGTCCGTCTGGTCGAGGATATGCGCCGGGATACGGCGAATCTCCCGCTGCCCGAACTGGTCGATCACGCGCTCGATGCGAGCGGGCTGCGCAACTTCTACCGCAGCGAAAAGGAGGGGCAGGAGCGGCTCGAGAACCTCGACGAACTGATCAATGCGGCGGCGAATTTCCTCGCGGATGCGAGTCCCGATGCGGAAGCGATGGCCCAGTCGCACGCCTTGCTGGCGGATTTTCTCGCGCACGCGTCGCTCGAGGCGGGCGACCATCAGGCCGATCCGGGCAGTGAAGCGGTGCAGTTGATGACCGTGCATGCGTCGAAGGGTCTGGAATTCGACGTCGTCTTCCTTTCCGGGCTGGAGGAAGGCTTGTTTCCGCACGAAAACAGCGCGATGGAAACGGAGGGGCTGGAGGAGGAGCGGCGCCTGATGTACGTCGCGGTGACGCGCGCGCGGCAGCGGCTGTATCTGTCATTCGCGCAGAGCCGGATGTTGCACGGCCAGACGCGTTACAACATGCGTTCGCGTTTTCTCGAGGAGATTCCGCAGGCGCTTACGAAGTGGCTGTCGCCCCCGAGTCCGCGCGGCATGGGGATGCGGGGGGGCGGGGAGCCGGCGCGCGGTGGCTATTCGCCGCGACCGGCGCCGGCGCCCGCGCGGAATCAGGACCTGGGCGGACTGCGCATCGGCCAGTTGGTCACCCACGCGAAGTTCGGCCAAGGGGTGATCGTCGCCGCCGAAGGCAGCGGCTCCGATGCGCGCGTTCAGATCAACTTCGGCTCGGCCGGCATGAAGTGGTTGATGCTGGCAGTGGCCCGGCTTACGCCGGCGTAAGCCGGGCTCTACGCGGCGGCCGCAGCGACTGGCCGCCGACATTTCAGGCGCCGTACTTGCGGGCGAGGGCGTCGTGCAATGCGACGAACTCCTGCGTCAGCTTGTGCTTGGGGTCGAGATGGATGATCGGTCGTGACTGCTCGTGCGATTCCTTGATCTTGACCGAAGCCGACAGGTAGGGCGTCAGTACCGGCAGGCCCTCGTCGACGAGTTCCTGCACGACCTTCTGCGGGAGTGCCGCCCGGGCCTGGTACTGGTTGACGACGATGCCTTCGACCGCGAGCGCGCGGTTGTGGTCGGACTTGATCTCCTCGACGTTTTCCAGCAGCGAATACAGCGCACGACGCGAGAATTCATCGCAATCGAAGGGGATCAGGCAGCTATTCGCGGCGATCAGCGCGGAGCGGGTGTAGAAGTTCAGTGCCGGCGGGGTGTCGATGTAAACGAGGTCGTAGTCCTCGGCCAGTTCATCGAGCGCATCGCGCAGCTTGTAGATCTTGTAGCGCGATTCGAGCTTGCTCTGGAGATCTTCAAGCGCGGGGTGCGAGGGCATCACGTCGAGCCCTTCGAACGGGCTCGCGACGACGAAGTCGCCGGTCTTCTTCGGATTGAGCTTGAAGTTGAGCGTCTGATCGAAGAAATCGGCCAGCGTTGCATCGAAGGCGTTGCCCGACTCGCCGAGCAGGTACTGCGTCGAATTGCCCTGCGGATCGAGATCCACCACCAGCGTCCGCATGCCCTGGTGGGCACTGATCGCCGCCAGGTTGCAGGTGATGGTCGATTTTCCGACCCCGCCCTTCTGATTGAACACCACACGTCGCATCATTGCTTTCCTCAAGAGAGTGCCGCGAGATTGTGCCAAAAAATTTCGCTAGACATGCGTCATTGCAACAGCAGATCGCAATTTGTAACCGTGGGAAAGTTTCGGGTTTACCCTGATGCGATGCTTCCTGAGCTAAACTTGCGCTTCGTCAAAGGCGGCCGGATCGGCCTTGGTTACAGGTAAACGCCAGCCGGGCAATAGCCCTCTTTATGCTGTATGCCGATCCTTGCAGCGTGTCTGCAGCGATACCCCTAAAAGCTGTGGATGGTCGCAATTGGCGAGTTGCGGACGGGGGCCTACAGTCCTGCGGTTCGTGACAACGCCTGCAGAACCTTACACACAACAATTCGCCCATTCGAGAGGGAGAACATGGATCAGGATTTCATCACCGCGGCGCTTGAGTACCACCGCTCGCCGACGCGCGGCAAGATTTCGGTCGTTCCGACCAAGAGCCTCACCAACCAGCGCGACCTCGCGCTCGCCTATTCGCCGGGTGTCGCCGCCGCCTGCGACGCGATCGTCGAGGATCCGGGCAATGCGCGTGAATACACTTCGCGCGGCAACCTCGTCGCCGTCGTGACCAACGGCACCGCCGTGCTGGGTCTCGGCAACATCGGCCCGCTCGCGTCCAAGCCGGTCATGGAAGGCAAGGGCTGCCTGTTCAAGAAGTTCGCCGGTATCGACGTGTTCGACATCGAGCTCGCCGAAAACGACCCCGACAAGCTGATCGACATCATCGCCTCGCTCGAGCCCACGCTCGGCGGCGTGAATCTGGAGGACATCAAGGCGCCCGAGTGCTTCTACATCGAGAAGAAGCTGCGCGAGCGCATGACGATTCCCGTCTTCCACGACGACCAGCACGGCACGGCGATCATCTCGTCGGCCGGTCTGATCAACGGCCTGAAGGTCATCGGCAAGGACATCGCGAAGGTCAAGCTCGTATGCTCGGGCGCCGGCGCGGCGGCCATCGCCTGCCTGGACCTGATGGTTGGCCTGGGCCTCAAGCGTGAAAACGTCTACGTCTGCGATTCGAAGGGCGTGATCTACGTCGGCCGCGAAGAGAATATGGAGGCCAACAAGGCCCGTTATGCGCAGAAGACCGAAGGCCGCTCGCTGGCGGACGTGATGGTCGGTGCGGACGTGTTCCTCGGCCTGTCGACGGCCGGCGTGCTGAAGCCCGAGATGGTCGCGACGATGGCCGACAATCCGCTGATCTTCGCGCTGGCGAACCCGAATCCGGAAATCCTGCCGGAAGACGCGAAGAAGGCTCGCCCGGATGTCATCATCGCGACTGGCCGTTCGGATTACCCGAACCAGGTCAACAACGTGCTCTGCTTCCCGTTCATCTTCCGCGGCGCGCTTGACGTCGGCGCGACGACGATCAATGAGGAGATGAAGCTTGCGTGCGTGAAGGCGATCGCGGAACTGGCGCAGGCCGAGCAAAGCGACATCGTCGCGTCGGCCTACGGTGGTGCAGAGCTGCGCTTCGGCCCCGATTACATCATCCCGAAGCCCTTCGATCCGCGTCTGATTGTGAAGATCGCGCCGGCCGTGGCCCAGGCGGCGATGGATTCGGGTGTTGCGACCCAGCCGATCGAAGATATGGCGGCCTATGTCGCGAGCCTGTCAGACTTCGTCTACCAGTCCGGCATCGTCATGAAGCCGGTGTTTGCGGCGGCCAAGCGCATCCCCGCTGAAACCAAGCGGGTGCTGTACGCCGAAGGCGAAGATGAGCGCGTGCTGCACGCGGCCCGTGTTGTCATCGAGGAAGGCCTCGCACGTCCGATCCTGATCGGCCGTCCGAGCGTCATCGAGATGCGCATCCAGAAGATCGGCCTGAACCTCGTGCCCGGTCGTGATTTCGACATCATCAACCCTGAGTCGGATCCGCGCTACAAGGAACTGTGGCAGGAATACCATCGCATGCTGTGCCGTGATGGCGTCACGCCGGAACTGGCGAAGGCCAAGATGCGTCGCGACACGACCCTGATCGGCTGCATGGTGCTGCGTCGTGGCGATGCCGATGCGCTGGTCTGCGGCACCTTCGGCACCTACGACTACCACTTCAAGCAGGTCGAGGACGTCATCGGGCTGAAGCCGGGCGCCAAGCTCTTCGCATCGATGAGCCTGCTGCTGCTGCCGAAGCGCACGATCGCGATCACCGATCCGTACCTGAACGAGAACCCGAACGCCGAGGAAGTTGCCGAGATCGCCCGCATGGCGGCCGAGGAACTGCGCCGCTTCGGCATCGAGCCGCGCGTCGCGCTGGTGTCGCATTCCAACTTCGGCAGCTCGCGTTCGGCTTCGGCTCGCAAGATGCGCGAAGCAGCCGAGATCCTGCGCGAGATTGCGCCGGGCCTCGAATGCGACGGCGAAATGCACGGTGACTCGGCGCTGTCGCCCGAGATCCGCGCCAAGGCGAATCCGGACTCGACGCTGATTGGCGAAGCGAACCTCGTCGTGATGCCGAACCTCGACGCGGCCAACATCTCCTTCAACATGATGAAGATGGCCAACAGCGACGGCGTGTCGATCGGCCCGATGCTGCTGGGCGCGCGCCTGCCGGTGCACATCCTGACCCCGTCGGCGACCGTGCGCCGCCTGGTCAATATCACCGCCGTGGCGGTGGTCGATGCCTACGAGCAACGCCTCGCAGCGGGTTCCGCCGCCTGAGTGCGACGCTGAGTGCCGCCGGGCCCTCGGGTCCGGCGGTTGTCGTGCGGAACCTGCGCACGTGAAGATCCGATCATGCAGCATCTGCTGATCATTTTCGGCATCGTATCGATCGCGCTGGGGCTCGCGTGGCCCTGGCTGTCCCGGCTGCCGCTCGGGCATTTGCCGGGCGATATCCACATCGAGCGCGACGGCTTCGAGTTTCATTTTCCGCTCACCAGCTGCCTGCTGGTGTCGGCCGTCGTCAGTCTTCTCATCTGGTTGTTCCGGCGCTGAACCGGCGCATTACAATGACGGTCTCACATCCATCTTGAGGAGACCGGCATGCCGCATGCAATTCGCTTCCACCAGGTTGGCGGCCCAGAAGTCCTGCAATGGGAGTCGGTCGACGTCGGGATGCCTGCGGCGGGTGAGGTGCAGGTCGAGCATCATGCGATCGGGCTGAACTTCATCGATACCTATCACCGCACGGGTTTGTATCCGGTTCCCTTGCCTTCGGGCATCGGCCTCGAAGGCGCCGGGGTCGTCAGCGCGGTGGGGGAGGGTGTGACGGACCTCGTCCCGGGTGACAGGGTCGCCTATGCGGGCGGGCCGATCGGCGCTTACGCCGAGGTGCGCAACATGCCCGCAGATCGGCTAGTGAAGCTGCCGCACGGGATTTCCTTCGATCAGGGCGCGGCGATGATGCTGCAGGGGCTGACGGCGCAGTACCTGCTGCGTCGAACCTATCGCGTACAGCCGGGCGACACCATCCTGATCCACGCCGCGGCAGGTGGAGTCGGTCTGATCGTCTGCCAGTGGGCCAAAGCCCTGGGGGCAACGGTGATCGGCACGGTCGGTTCGGACGAAAAGGCGGCGCTCGCTCAGGCGCATGGTTGCGATCATCCGATTGTCTATACCCGCGAGAAGTTTGCCGAGCGCGTGAAGGAAATCACCGGCGGCGAAGGGGTTGCCGTCGTGTACGACTCCATCGGCAAGGACACCTTCATGGATTCGCTCGCGTGCCTGCGGCCGATGGGCATGATGGTATTGTTCGGTGCGGCGTCGGGGCCGGTGCCGCCGGTCGATCTGGGCATTCTCGCAAAGATGGGGTCACTCTTCTTGACGCGTCCGACGTTATTCACCTATTCGGCAAAGCGTGCCGATCTCGTCGCCATGGCGGACGAACTCTTCGATGTGGTGGGGACGGATCGCGTGAAGATCGAGGTCAACCAGCGCTACGCGCTGCGCGATGCGGCGCAGGCGCACGTCGATCTGGAGGCGCGCCGCACCACCGGTTCGACGATCCTGGTGCCCTGAGCGCAGCTGGAGTGAGGAAAGGATGAAGTCGACGATGTTGCGATCCACGGTGCTATGGCTGATCTTGGCCTTGGCGGGGCTTTCGGCGTTTCCCGCGGCTGCGCAGCCTGCGAGCCGCGTGGCCATGGACCCCGCTCGAACGGCCTCGCTGACGGCGGCCAGTCGGCGTATCGAGGACCGTTTCGTCGCCGATGTCGCCCGTATCGTCGGCACCACGTCCGAACGCGTGCGGCGCGCCATGCCGGACGAACGCCGCATCACGTCGGCCGCGTCCCGCCTGATCTCGGCACTCGAAGTCGATCTCGGCACTACGCTCACGCCGGAGCAGCAGGCAGAAATTCTCGAGGCGGATCAAGCCCGTAAGCTCTCGCTGGCCAAGGCGCGCGAGGCCGCCATCGGAACCCAGTAAAGGGCTGCCGAAATCCGGTTGGGTCCGACGGGGCATCGGGTAAAATTCTGCCCATGAACGCCCCACACCAGCCTCGCTTCGTCCACCTCCGTCTCCACTCCGAATACTCGATCTCCGACGGCATCGTCCAGGTCGATCAGGCCATCGCCAAGGCCGCGGCCGACGGGATGCCGGCACTCGGTATTTCCGATCTGGCCAACCTTTTCGGGATGGTCAAGCTTTACAAGGGTGCGCGGGGCAAGGGCATCAAGCCGGTGATCGGTGTCGATGCCTGGATCACGAACGAGGTCGAGCGCGACAAGCCTTTCCGGGTCCTGCTGATCTGCCGCAACCGCAAGGGCTACGGGCAGATGTGCGAGCTGCTGACCCGCGCCTACCTCGACAACAAGTACCGTAGTCGCGCCGAAATGCGCCGCGAGTGGTTTGCCGACGGCGGCGCGTCGGACCTGCTTTGTCTGTCGGGCGCGATGCGCGGCGAGATCGGGCAGGCGCTGATGAATGGCAACACGGAACTCGCCGACCGCCTGGCCTCCGAATGGGCGGCGTTGTTCCCGGGGGGGTTCTATATCGAGCTGCAGCGGGCCGGCCATCCCGGCACGGAAGCCTATGTGCGACAGGCGGTGCTGCTCGCCGCTCGGCTCGGTCTGCCGGTCGTCGCCACGCACCCGGTCCAGTTCTTGAAGCCCGAAGACTTCAAGGCCCACGAGGCCCGCGTGTGCATCGCGCAGGGTTACGTGCTGGCCGACAAGCGCCGCCCGCAGGATTTCACGCCCGAGCAGTACTTCAAGAGCCAGGACGAGATGTGCGAGCTCTTCGCCGACATCCCCGAGGCGCTCGAGAACTCGGTCGAGATCGCCCGTCGCTGCTCGTTGACCGTGCAACTCGGCAAGAACTTCCTGCCGCAGTTCCCGACGCCCGAAGGCATGACGCTCGATGATTTCCTCGTCGCGGAGGCGAAGGCCGGGCTGGAGGTCCGCCTGCAGGAACTCTACCCGGACGAAGCCGAGCGCGAGCGGCAACGCCCGACCTACGAGGCGCGGCTCAAGTTCGAGACCGACACCATCATCCAGATGGGCTTTCCGGGCTACTTTCTGATCGTTGCGGACTTCATCAACTGGGGCAAGCAGAACGGCGTCCCGGTCGGTCCGGGCCGGGGTTCAGGGGCGGGCTCGCTCGTCGCGTATTCGCTGCGTATTACCGACCTCGATCCGCTCGCGTACGCGCTGCTGTTCGAACGCTTCCTGAACCCGGAGCGGGTGTCGATGCCCGACTTCGACATCGACTTCTGCCAGGACAACCGCTACCGCGTCATCGAGTACGTGCGCGAGCGCTACGGCAAGGACGCCGTCTCGCAGATCGCGACCTTCGGTACGATGGCTTCGAAGGCCGTCGTGCGCGACGTCGGCCGCGTGCTCGATCTGCCTTACGGCTTGTGCGACCGCCTCTCCAAGCTGATTCCGATTGAAGGCGCGAAGCCCGTCTCGCTCGCCAAGGCCTACGAGATGGAGTCGCAGATCGGCGAGATGATGCACGATGGCAACGACGGTGAATCGGTGCAGGAGCTGTGGAAGCTCGCCGAGCCGCTCGAAGGTCTGTCGCGCAACGTCGGCATGCACGCCGGCGGCGTGCTGATCGCGCCGGGCAAGCTGACCGACTTCTGCCCGCTCTACATCGCCGACGGCGAAGACGCGACTCCGGTGTCGCAGTTCGACAAGGACGACGTCGAAGCGGTCGGCCTCGTGAAGTTCGACTTCCTCGGCCTGCGAAACCTCACCATCATCGAGCTCGCCATCGAGTACGTCGAGCGCCTCACGGGCGAGAAACCCAACCTCGCCGCGCTGCCCTTCACCGATCCGGCCGCCTACCAGATCCTGAAGGAAGCGAACACCACCGCGATCTTCCAGGTGGAATCGGACGGGATGAAGAAGCTGCTGAAGAAGCTCGCTCCCGACCGCTTCGAGGACATCATCGCGGTGCTTGCGCTCTACCGCCCGGGCCCGCTCGGCTCCGGCATGGTCGACGACTTCATCCTGCGGAAGAAGGGCCAGCAGGAGATCGACTACTTCCACCCTGACCTGAAAGCCTGTCTCGAGCCGACCTACGGCGTGATCGTGTATCAGGAACAGGTGATGCAGATCTCGCAGATCATCGGCGGCTACACCCTCGGCGGCGCCGACATGCTGCGCCGCGCGATGGGCAAGAAGAAGCCCGAGGAGATGGCCAAGCACCGCGAGACCATCGCCGACGGTGCCAAGCAGAAGGGCTACGACCCGGCGCTCGCCGAACAGCTCTTCGACCTGATGACGAAGTTCGCGGAATACGGCTTCAACAAGTCGCACACCGCCGCCTACGCCGTCGTCACCTACCACACTGCCTGGCTCAAGGCCCACCACTGCGCGGCCTTCATGGCCGCAACCATGTCGGCGGACTTGGACAACACCGACACGATCAAGATCTTCTTCGAAGACTCGATCGCCAATGGTCTGACGATCCTGCCGCCCGACGTGAACGCTTCCGACTTCCGCTTCGTGCCGACCGACCGCAAGACGATCCGCTACGGCCTTGGTGCGGTAAAAGGCGTCGGCGAGCCCGCGGTGCGCTCGATCCTTGCTGCGCGTGCGGAAGCGGGTCCGTTCAAGGATCTCTTCGATTTCTGCGCGCGCGTCGATCGCCGCGCCGTCAACCGCCGCGTCATCGAGGCACTGATCCGTGCCGGCGCGTTCGATCTGATCGAGCCCAGCGGCAACAGGGATCGCGCGCGTCTGATCGCGACCGTCAGCCTCGCGATGGAAGCGGCCGAGCAGGCAGCAGCGAACGCGATGCAAGGCGGCCTGTTCGACATGGTCCCGGAAGCCGCCGGGGCCGCGCCCCAATATGTCGCCGCCCGCCCGTGGACGGAACGCGAGCGCCTGAAGGAAGAGAAGACCGCCATCGGCTTCTTCCTGTCCGGCCATCCGTTCAACTCATTCAAGAAAGAAGTGCGTCGTTTCATCCGCCGTTCGCTGGCGGAGATCGAGCCGTCCCGCGATCTGGTGATGATGGCGGGCGTCGTGACGGATGTGCGCATCAAGATGACGGCGCGCGGAAAGATGGCTTTCGTCATCCTCGACGACGGCAGTCAGGTGCGCGAAGTCTCGGTATTCTCCGAGAACTACGACAACCAGCGCGGGAAGATCGTCACCGACGAAGTGTTGGTCGTCGAAGGCAAGGTCAGCAACGACGATTTCACCGGCGGCTATCGGATCATCGCCGACAAGCTGCTGACGCTGGGCGAAGCTCGGTCGCGCTTTGCCAAGGCGCTGCAGATCAGCGTCAATGGCGAGGTCCGCGCGGCCGGCGGCCCGCTCGCCGCGGCCGATCGACTGCAGGCGCTGCTCGCCCCGTACCGCGATGGCGGATGCCCGATTCGCGTGCGCTACCGCAACGAGGAGGCCGAAGCCGAGTTGCCCCTGGGCGACGGCTGGAAGGTCAGGCTGGAGGATGCGCTGCTCGACAGCCTGCGCGAGTGGTTGCAGCCCGAGTCGGTCGACATCCTCTATCCGAACTGAGGCCGCAAAAGGAAAGGGCCGCCACCCTTGCGGGCGCGGCCCTTGTTCGGCGTATCGACTGCCGATTACAACGCTTCGGCGTGCTGCGCCAGGTATTCGGCGACGCCGCTGGTGCTTGCCTTCATGCCGGCCTTGCCCTTGTTCCAGCCGGCCGGGCAGACTTCGCCGTGCTCTTCGGTGAATTGCAGGGCGTCGACCATGCGGATCATTTCGTCGATGTTGCGGCCGAGCGGCAGGTCGTTGACGACCTGGTGGCGCACGACGCCGTTCTTGTCGATCAGGAACGAACCGCGGAAGGCGACGCCGCCTTCGGCTTCGACGTCATAGGCACGGCAGATTTCGTGCTTGATGTCGGCGACCAGCGCGTATTGAACCTGGCCGATCCCGCCGTTGTTGACCGGCGTGTTCTTCCAAGCGAGGTGGGTGAATTGGCTGTCGATCGACACGCCCAGCACTTCCACGCCGCGCTTCTTGAATTCCTCGAGACGGTGATCGAAGGCGATCAGCTCGGACGGGCATACGAAAGTGAAGTCGAGCGGATAGAAGAAGACCACCGCATATTTGCCCTTCGTGTACTCCGAGAAAGTGATGTCCTTGATTTCATTGTTGCCGAGCACTGCGGTCGCGGTGAAATCGGGGGCTTTCTTGCCAACGAGAACGGCCATTTTCAGAGTCTCCTGGGTGGTTTGAATGACACGATGATTATGTTGCCGACAATGTCTCCCCGTAAATTGGCTTTTCACCATCGGGTCAATAGGAATTTGCTATTGCTCTCTTGCGAGGAATTGACACCCTTTTTTCCTTGATTTCCGCCCTTGCTAAACTTTCCGAGTCCGTTACCGTAGTAACCGGGTAAGAATGCCCTGCGGCCGTCATCCTGACAGACGGCTGCAGCGGACAGAACAGGACTTGGCTGCGATGATGCAACGACTAAAGAATTCGCCGATCTGGGTGCGCCTGATTTTGGCCATCGGGAGCCTTCTGATTGCCGTCGGTACCACCCTGGTGGTTTGGGTCTCGGCGGAGCAGGAGCGAATGGCAATCAGCCAGTCCCATGATTTCGCCGAAACCATCAACCAGATGACGATGGCCACGCTGGTGTTCATGAAGAGCACCAAGACGATGAAGAAGCGGGCGATCTACCTGGACCAGGTGAAGAAGTCCTCCGGCCTCACCGACATGCGCGTCGTTCGGGCAGAACCAGTCATCAACCAGTTTGGCGATGGGGACGAGGACGAGATGAACGTCGGTCCCGACGAGAAAGCGGCTATCGAGAGCGGTCAGCCTTTCTTCGAAGTGCGGGAGGATCCCGCGAAAGGCAAGATCCTCAAGGCCGTCTTCCCGCATACCAACCGCAAGAGCTACCTCGGCAAGGACTGTACCGAGTGCCATGACGAGCCGCCCGAGGGCGTCGTGCTCGGCGCCGTGACGATGGAAGTGTCGCTCAACAGCATGACGGCGGCGGTGTCGGCTGCGCGCACGAAACTCATAGGCGGCACGATCGCGGCGCTCGGGTTGATGATCGTGCTGATCTTCCTGTTCCTACAGGCCGTCGTGGCCCGTCCCTTGGCCGTGCTTTCGAGCCGGCTGCGGGACATCGCCGACGGCGAGGGCGATCTGACGCAGCGATTGCCGGTTGCCGCACTGGACGAAGTGGGCCAGGCAGCGACCTACTTCAACCGCATGATGGAAAAGCTGCAGGGCGTGATCCGGAAGATTGCCGCCTCTGCCGACCAGGTATCCGGTGCGGCGAGCGACCTGCAGCGCGGCACGATGGAAATTCGCGCCGGCGCAGGCGAGCAGTCCGAGAAATCGGCATCGGCGGCGTCGGCGGTCGAGGAAATGGCGGCGAGCATCATGTCGGTCGCCCAAGCCAGCGGCGAAGTCGCCGAGCTCGCTCGCAACAGTCTGTCGCGAGCCGAGAGTGGCAATTCGGACGTTGTCGAGCTGACCGGCAGGTTGTCCGAGGTGGATGCTGCCGTCGGAAAGATGACGCACACGGCAGGCGATTTCATCGAGAAGACGGGCGCCATCACGAGCCTTACGGCACGGGTCAAGGAAATTGCCGATCAGACCAATCTGCTCGCCCTGAACGCCGCGATCGAGGCGGCGCGCGCGGGCGAGCACGGGCGGGGCTTCGCGGTGGTCGCCGACGAAGTGCGGAAGCTTGCCGAGAAGTCGACACGCTCGGCGAGCGACATCGACGATGTCACGAACAGTCTCAATGCCGGGTCGGAAGAGGTGCGAGCGGCAATCACGCAAGGGGCGGATGCCCTGGTGCAGATCCGCGAGTCGATGCGACGTGTTTCCGATGCCCTGCAAAGCAATATGGATTCGGCGAGCCGCGTTGCAGACGGCATGACAAGCATCGCCACCGCCACTGAAGAGCAGATGCAAGCGAGCGGCCTCGCGGCAAGCAGCGTCGAGATGATCGCCGGCCTTGCTCAGAAGGCTAGCAACTCGATCGACGGCGTCGCCAGCGCGACTGAGAGCCTGGAGCTTCTGGCGGCGGATCTCCGCGACGAAATCCGCCGCTTCCGCGTTTAACAAAGCGTTGCACGGATGCAACGACTGGCCCTTGCTACTGAGGGCGGTATAAGAAACAATTCGATACATAGGGGTATTCGTGGATCGAACCCCAACGAGGAGTTGAAATGAAAAGGTTTGGTGTCATTGCCCTGGCAATGGCGGCGGCAATCCACAGCCTGCCTGCCCTCGCGATGGACGCGGATGCTGCAGACAAGCTGGTGCGCAAGAGCAAGTGTCTTACCTGTCACGCGGTCGATAAGAAGAAGGATGGTCCGTCGTTCAAGGAATCGGCGGACAAGTACCGAGGTAAGCCCGAGGCAATGGACAAGCTCACCAAGCACGTGACGGTGCCCAGCAAGGTCAAGGTTGACGGCAAGGAAGAGGATCACGAGACCCTCAAGACCGACGATCCGGCGGCGGTCAAAAATGTCGTGGAGTGGATTTTGTCTCGCTGAGATCCGCAGGAGTTCACTGCGAACTCCGACCAGGGAGGTGCGATAGACGAAGGTCCGATTGTCCCGGGTGAGTCCCACGGGGGCGGAATCGGGGCTGACGTGGCGAGGGATGCGCGACGTCAGCCCTTTTATTGCAGTAGAAAGGGGAGAAGCACATGAAGTTGAAACTGAACAGCGTTCGTGACTGGATGCTGAAATTGCTTGCGGGGGCAATGGTGCTCGCCTGCGTGAGCGTCGGAGCCGTCGAGGCCCGCGAAGTGAAGGATAGCGTCCAGGTCGGCGATGCCGTCTGTACGCGCTGTCACGACGAAGGGGAAGCCAAGCCCATCCTGTCGATCGGCAAGACCCGCCATGGCACCATGGCCGACTCGAAAGCCGGCACCTGTACCAGCTGTCACGGCGATAGCCCGACCCACATCAACAAGCCGTCGGACGTGACCGAGCGTCCGAAGCCCACCGTCAACTTCGGCAAGAAGTCCACGACCCCGATTGCCGATCGCAACAAGGCCTGTTTGAGCTGCCACCAGGGTGGTGTGAACATGCATTGGCAGTCGGGGCCCCACGCGGCCGCCGACCTCGAATGCGCGTCCTGTCACCGTATCCACGGGGCACAGGATCCCGTGCGCGAGCGTGCGACGCAGCCCGAAGTCTGCTTCAGCTGTCATAAGGAGCAGCGCGTTCTCGTGAACCGCCAGTCCCACCATCCGATCAAGGAAGGGACGGTCGTATGTTCCGACTGCCATAACGTCCACGGTTCCGCCGGTCCGAAGATGATGAACCGCGATAGCGTGGTGCAGACCTGCTACACCTGCCACATGGAGAAGCGTGGTCCCTTCATCCGTACTCACCAACCGGTGACCGAGGATTGCACGATCTGCCATAACCCGCATGGTTCGAACGTCGCCAACCTGCTCAAATCCCGTCCGCCCTTCCTCTGCCAGCAGTGTCATGAACCGGGGACCCACCAGGGCGGCGTTGCCAACCTGAACCCGCTGAATACTGCGACCGGTAACAACACGCTCGCGCGTGGTTGTACGAACTGCCACACGCAGATTCACGGGACGAACAATCCGGTCAATGCCGGCAACGAGCGGACCTTCCGCCGTTGATCAGGGAGGGATGAGAAAAATGAAAAACCGTGCATTCGACACGACTCTTCGCCTGTCGGCGCTTGCCGCCGCCGTTGCGGCCCTTTTCCCGCTGCAGGCCATGGCAGACGAGCCTGATGACATGACCATGCTGACCAAGCCGGAAAGCTCGGTGCGCTTCGGTCTGGGTTATGTTGGCGAGGACAACCACAACTACGGCATGTACCGCGCCCAGCAGGACAGTGGGCTGTATGGGCTGGTCGACATGGACATCGTGCGCCGCGACGATGAAACCGGCACCTGGTACAAGCTGCGCGGCCGCAATCTGGGGTTCGATTCGCGCGAACTGGGGCTTGTTTATGGTCCGCAGGGGAACTGGAAGTTCTCCCTCGACTACCGCGGTCTGCCGCGCTACAGCCAATACTCGGTGAACACCGGGTTGCGCGGCATGGGTTCCGAGAACCTCACCGTCTCGCCGGCGAACAAGCGCGATGTGATTCTCCACACCCAGCGCGAGCGGATTTCCCTTGGCTTCGAAAAGTCGCTCGGCGAGAACCTGAGTGCCGAGTTCCGCTTCACCAACGAAGACAAGGACGGGTCCCGTCTGTGGGGGCGCGGCACGAGCGCCAATCCGGCGCCCAACCGTTGGTTCAATTTCATCACCGAGCCGATCGACAATCGCATCACGCAATGGGAAGCCAAGCTCGCCTATAGCGATGCGCGCTTCCAACTCCGCGGGGGGTACTACGGTTCGCAATTCACGAACCATAATGCCCAACTGAATATTTCGGGAGGCGGCGCGGGTCTGAATGCGGCCGGTATTGGCACGCTTTCGCCGCTGGGGCTGCCGCCAAGCAATGAGGCGCATCAGTTTTATGTCGATGGTGGGTATAGCTTCACCGACACCACGCGTGCCTCGTTCAAGGTCGCTTTCACCCGCGCGACGCAAAGCGAAGATTTCATCGATCTGCCCGCCGGACAAACGATTCGGAGCTCCGTTGGGCGCAGCGACTTGGGTGGTCACGTCGATACGTCCATGGCGTTTATCGGCCTGAGTTCGCGGCCCTTGCCGAAGCTTTCGCTGATCGCGAACCTGCGCTACGAGGATCGTGACGACAAGACGCCGATTCGGCAGTACATCGACACGACGCCGACGGGCAACCACGACGGCACCAACGAGACCCGCTCCTTCCGTGCCCAGCAGGGCAAGGTGGAAGCCAATTACCAGTTGGGCCGCGGCTATAGCGTCGTGGCCGGCTTCGAGAACGAGGAAAAGCAGCGTAACGCATCGGCCGTGCGTGTCGTGAGCCACCGCGATGCGACCGACGAAGCCTCGTGGAAGCTCGAACTGCGGCGCACCTTGTCGGAGACCTTGAATGGTTCGGTCGCCTACATCCGCAGCGATCGAAACGGCTCGGATTTCCTTGTGAATCGCGCGCTCAATGGCACGATTTCGCGTAATTTTGTCGCGCCGATTCACATGGCCGACCGAGACCGCGAGAAGGTGCGGTTGAGCACGGACTGGACCCCGATCGAATCACTCAACTTCCAGCTCATCGCGGAAGATGCACGAGACGACTACGGGACCCGCGCCGACCTCGGCATTGGGGCACGCAAGGGCAGCGCGACGATGTACTCGCTCGACGCGGCCTTCACGCCCGACGATGCGACCAAGTTCAACGCCTGGGCAACGCACGCCGATACGCGTTCGAAGCAGGGCGCTGTGTCAGGTTCGACGGCCGCATCGTTCCCGATCCCGCTGGCAGGGCAGACGGAACTTACGCCCGCCCAGGCGGCGACGCTGAAGATCTGGGGCGCCGCATTGCGCAACACCAGCGATGCGTTCGGTCTTGGTGGCGAGTTGAAGGTTTCCGCCAAGCTGCAGGTCGGTGCGAGCGTCGAGTTCTCGTACGACAAGGCGCAGTACCTGCTGCATGACGAGCAGAACGTATCCGGCTCGCAGAATTTGCCGGATATCAAGTACCGCACCACGACGCTGCGCCTCTTCAGCCAGTACGCGATGCGCAAGAACGCCGGGATGCGCTTCGAGTACATCCACGACCGTCGCCTCGCCGACGACTGGACCTGGAAAACGTGGCAGTATCTGGCGAACGCGCCGACCACCATTGCCGACGGCACGACGATCCGCCAGGATCCGTCGCAGACGGTCAATTTCATCGGAGTCTCCGCCTACTACAAGTGGTGGTAATACCGAGCGCGGCTTGATCGGTCGCATCAAGAAGAACGCCGTTCGGTTCGCACCGAACGGCGTTCTTACTTCCGTTCCGATTGGCCGCGCGGATCGCCCGTCCTATGGCCGAAAGGCAGTCAGAGCGTGGGGAAGACGTCGAAGTCGTTGTTCTCCGGTATTTCACCCGCGAGCACTTCGACCCGCTCGACGCGAGCCATCAAGGGGCCGCGGTGTGCCCACGCGATGAAAGCCTCAACATTCGGCCGCGGGCCCGCAATGAGTGCCTCCACAGCGCCGCTGCGCCGATTCCGCACCCAGCCGGAGAGTCCGAGCCGAACACCTTCGGCCTGTGCGCTGGCTCTGTAGCCGACGCCTTGGACCAGACCGTGAATCGTCAGGAGTCGTACGACGATCGCGGCTTCAGGCATATGAGACCTCCGGGACCAGGCCGCCTGTACGTTGGGCGCGGAACAGGGCATCCGTGATATTGCCGGCGAGGTGGTCGCGGCCGAGGGTTTCCGCGAACCCGGATCGTTCGAGGATCGATGCCGGCTGCGAATTCAGGTCGCACAGGATCAGTTCGGCGCCCCGTTTCTGCAGGTTGCGGTGCAGCGTCTGCAGGATGTCGAGGCCGGTCGTGTCGATGTTGATGACCTTTTCCATGTCGAGAATGAGCGCGTCGGGGTGCCCGTCCTGCATCAGCAGGAGGTTCTCCAGCTTGTTCGCCGCACCGAAAAAGAGGCTGCCGAAGACGCGGTAGGCGATGATTCGGGGCGTTCCGTCGTCCCGCGCCAAGGCATCAACTCCATAATAGTCTTCAAGCGGAATCCTTTCGATGCGGGTCAGGTCCGACATGCGATAGATGAAGAACAGGCTTGCGAGCACCATCCCGAGTTCGACGGCGAGGGTGAGGTCGAAGACCACCGTGACGATGAAGGTCCCGAGGAGGATTGCACGGTATTGCACGGAGTAGCGCGTCAGCTCGCGCCAGCCGAAGGCATGCCATTCGCCCATGTTGACCGATACCACCACCACGATGGCCGACAGCGTTGCCAGCGGGATGTGGCTCGCGAGGGGCGCCAGCGCGAGCACCACGGCAAGCAACACGAGACCGTGGAGCATGCCGGCGACGGGCGTTCTACCGCCGGAGCGGATATTGGTCGCAGTGCGCGCAATCGCACCGGTCGCGGCGAAGCCGCCGAAGAGCGGCGCCACGACGTTCGCGATGCCCTGCGCCATCAACTCCTGGTTCGGGTCGTGGCGGTCGTCGATCTGGCTGTCGGCCACGCGTGCAGACAGCAGGGATTCGATGGCCCCCAGCAGCGCGATCGTCAGCGCCGGAGCGATCAACTTTCCGAGCGTGCTCAGCGACAAGGCGGGAAAGCCGAAGCCCGGCAGATCCTGGGGGATGCCGCCGAAGCGGCTGCCGATCGTGTCGATCGGCAGGTGAAGGAGCGCATTCACCGCCGTGGCGATCAGCAGCACAGCGAGGGGGCCTGGCAGCCGGCGCATCCAAGCTGCGCGCGCGGCGAGCCGATTCCAGCTCAGCAGGATCGCCAGCGATGCGACCGACGCGGCAAGCGTCGGCAGGTGGAGCGTGTTCGCGGCGTCAAACAGCGCTTCCATCTTGCCGAAGAACTCTCCGGGCATCTTCGCGATGTTGAGCCCGAGGAAATCCTTGATCTGTGAAATGAAGATGACGACTGCGATCCCGTTCGTGAAGCCGATCACCACCGAGACGGGGATGAAGCGGATCATGTTGCCGAGCCGGAAGGCCCCCATCGCCAGCAGCATGACCCCCGACATCATCGTCGCGATCAGCAGGTTGGGAACCCCGTAGTCGACGACGATGCCGTAGATGATCGGAATGAAGGCGCCGGTCGGCCCGCCGATCTGTACGCGTGAACCGCCCAGCGCCGAGATCAGGAAGCCGGCGACAATGGCCGTCCAGATGCCCGCCGTGGGTGTCATGCCCGAGGCGATGGCAAACGCCATCGCGAGCGGCAGGGCGAGCACGCCGACGGTGATGCCGGCGGAAAGGTCGTGCGTGAAGCTTGTCCGGTGGTAGCCGGACAGCGTGTCAAACAGCTTGGGGCGAAACGTGATCATGAGGCCTCCTCAATCCCTCGGTATGCGGCAACGATTGCTGGCGGGTGCAGCACAGTCGACCGGGTGCCGTGCGCTGCTGCACGAGCCAGCGCTTGGAGGGAGTGAGGGGCATCTACGCTGCGTTTCCTACTTGACGCGCATTCCGGCAGCAGCCCCGTTGTCCGGCGAGAGAATGTAGAGTCCGCCGGTCTTGCCATCCGGGTCGGAGGCAGCCAGCACCATCCCTTCGCTCATGCCGAACTTCATCTTGCGCGGCGCGAGATTGGCGACCATCACGGTCAGGCGGCCGACCAGCGTCGCCGGATCGTAGGCCGACTTGATGCCGGCAAAGACCTGGCGCGGCTTTTCTTCGCCGATGTCCAGTTGCAGCCGGATGAGCTTGTCGGCGCCCTCCACGTGCTCGGCGCTGACGATCCGCGCGATGCGCAGATCGACCTTCGTGAAGTCGTCGATCGAGATGTGCGCCATCGCAGTCTCTGCCGACTGCGCCTCGTGCTGCTGCTTTTCGGCATGGCGCTGCTGTGAGCTCGCCGCCTTGGTTTCGGCTGCGGCAGGCGCGAGCGACTCGCGATTGGCTTCGAGCAGGGCGTCGACCTGCTTGCGCTCGACGCGGGTCATCAGGTGGGCGTACGCGTTGATCGAATGTCCTGCGGGCAGCGCAGCCCAGGTTTCCTGCCACGACAGCGGCTCGATCGCCAGGAACGCTTCGACCTTCGCGGCGAGCGCGGGCAATACCGGCTTGAGGTAACGCGTCAGGTCGCGGAAGAGCGTCAGTGCGGTGCTGCAAACGCCATGCAGTTGTGCTTCCCGGCCTTCCTGCTTGGCGAGCTCCCAGGGCTTGTTGTCGTTCACATACTGGTTTGCGAGGTCTGCGAGATGCATGATCTCGCGCATCGCACGGCCGTAGTCTCGCTCCTCGTAGGCTTGCGAAATTGCGCCGGACTCGAAGGCGGCCTTGAACGCGTCGGTCGCCGCGGCGTCCGTCGCACCCAGCTTGCCCTCGAAGCGCTTGCTGATGAAGCCTGCGCAGCGGCTGGCAATGTTGACGTACTTGCCGACCAGGTCCGAATTGACCTTGGCAATCATGTCGTCCAGGTTGAGGTCGACGTCCTCCATCGTGCCGTTCGACTTAGTCGCAAAGTAGTAACGCAGCCATTCGGCGTTCAGCCCTTGATCGACGTAGGAGCGTGCGGTGATGAAGGTGCCGCGGCTCTTGCTCATCTTCGCCCCGTCGACGGTCAGGAAACCGTTTACGCACAATTGCGTCGGCGTCCGGTAGCCGGCGAATTCCAGCATTGCGGGCCAGAAGAGCGCGTGGAAATACAGGATGTCCTTGCCGATGAAGTGCACCATCTCTGTGCCGGCCGCGGCCGCGCGGGTCGGATCGACGAAATCCTCGACGACGATGTCACCGCGCTTGTCCGCCAGGTTGCGGAAGCTCGCAAGGTAGCCGATCGGCGCGTCTAGCCAGACGTAGAAGTACTTGCCGGGTGCTCCCGGAATCTCGAAGCCGAAGTAGGGCGCGTCGCGCGAAATGTCCCAGTCGGACAGCGTGTTCTCGCCGTCGCCGGTCGTTCCGTCGCCCAGCCACTCCTTCATCTTGTTGGCCGCTTCGGCCTGCAGGCGCCGGGTACCGTCGGCGCTGGTGCCGCGCGTCCATTCGCGCAGGAAGGCCACCGCACGCGGGTCGGACAGACGGAAGAAGTAATGCTCCGACGTCTTCAGCACCGGCTTCGCGCCGGATACCGCGGAGTACGGGTTCTTCAGTTCCGTCGGTGCGTAGGCGGCGCCGCAGACCTCGCAATTGTCGCCGTACTGGTCCGCCGCACCGCACTTGGGGCACTCGCCCTTGATGAAACGGTCCGGCAGGAACATCTCCTTGACCGGGTCGTAGAACTGTTCGATGGCGCGGGTGTCGATAAAGCCCGCATTCTTCAGGCGCGCGTAGACGTCCTCCGCATAGGCGCGATTTTCCGGGCTGTGCGTGCTGTGGTAGTTGTCGAAGGCGACGCCGAAATCGGTGAAGTCGCGCAGATGCTGACCGTGGACCCGCCCGATCAGCGCCTCAGGCGTGATGCCTTCCTTTTCGGCGCGCAGCATGATCGGCGTGCCGTGCGTGTCGTCCGCGCAGACGTAATGGACCGTGTTGCCGCGCATGCGCTGATAGCGCACCCAGACGTCGCCCTGGATGTAGCCGACCAGGTGGCCGAGGTGGATGTCGCCGTTGGCGTAGGGGAGGGCGTTCGTAACGAGGATATTCCGGGGCATGGCAAGTCTGCGAAAGCGAAAACGGGATTTTAGCAAAGCCCCGGCGCGACTTCGTGGCGCGAGGCATTTCAAGGCGGTTATTTGAACGGACGCACGACAATTTCGATACGCCGATTCCTGGCGCGACCGGTTTCGGTTCCGTTGTCTGCGATCGGTTCCGCTTCGCCGCGGCCGTCGGCGACGAGGCGGGACAGGGCAATTCCGCGCGTCCTGAGGTACTCGACCACCGCCTCGGCCCGCCGGATCGACAGTTGCAGGTTGTAGGTCTCGCTCCCGACGCTATCGGTGTGTCCGATCACGAGGATCTCGGTCTCGGGTGTCACAGCCAGCACGGAAGCGATCTTGTCGAGCGTCGTCCTCAGACCGGCCTTCGGCGCGGCATCGTCACGCGCAAAGGCATCCGCCCCGGGCACCAGGATTCGCAGTTGTTCGTCGGAGGCTGTCGGGAGTGATAGGTCCGGACGGCCTCCAAGGGCGCCTTTGATCCGGTCTCGTTCGGCCGGCCAATCGACCTTCGGTGTCGGGAGGGTGACGTGCCGGCCATTTTCGGCCGCTGCCGCGGCGCGCGGTGCGGCGGGGGGCGTGGCGCAGGCGGAAAGCGTCGCAATCAGCGCGCAGGCTGCCAAGGCCGCAAATCGGGGCATGCTCGTGTACTTCCTGGAAGGAGCGTGAATTTTCGGGACCGCGATTTTACCGTTTCGACGCATTCCCGATGCCCCTTTTTCCATAGAGGATGAGCGCCGGAGCGGGCTTAGGTATGATGCCTGTACTTGTTGCCCCTGGAGTGGGCCCTCGACCGTCAAGGATTGTTCGCCATGAGTCTGACCCCCGAGTCAATCAACGAGGCTCTCAAAGCCGTCATCGACCCGAATACCGGCAAGGATCTCGTTTCGACACGCTGTATCCGCAATATCTCCATCGCTGGCGGCAAAGTCAGTTTCGAAGTCGAACTGGGTTATCCGGCACAGACGCAGCATGCGGTGATCCGTGACATGGTTTGTGCCGCCGTCGCCGCGCTGCCGGGAGTCGCGCGTGTCGATGCGCACGTCACCAGCAAGATCGTCGCCCACGCTGTGCAGCAGGGCGTGAAGTTGCTGCCTGGCGTCAAGAACATCATTGCTGTCGCATCCGGAAAGGGCGGCGTGGGCAAGAGCACGACCGCTGCAAACCTGGCCTTGGCACTTGCCGCGGAGGGTGCGCGCGTCGGCATCCTGGATGCCGACATCTATGGCCCCTCGCAGCCGCAGATGCTGGGTATCGGCGACCAGCGCCCGCAATCGCTCGACGGGAAGAGCATGGAACCGCTCGAGGCCCACGGCCTGCAGACGATGTCCATCGGTTTCCTGGTCGACGTCGAGACCCCGATGGTTTGGCGCGGCCCGATGGCGACGCAGGCGCTGACCCAGTTGTTGCGCGAAACCAACTGGAAGGACTTGGACTACCTCATCGTCGACATGCCCCCGGGCACCGGCGACATCCAGCTCACGCTATCGCAGAACGTGCCGTTGACCGGTGCGGTGATCGTGACGACGCCCCAAGACATCGCCCTGCTCGATGCGCGCAAGGGCATCAAGATGTTCGAAAAAGTCGGTGTGCCGATCGTCGGTGTGATCGAGAACATGAGCATCCACATCTGCTCGAACTGCGGTCACGAGGAGCCGATCTTCGGTACGGGCGGTGGCGCAAGGCTTTGTTCCGACTACAATATTCCCTTCCTGGGAGCGCTTCCGCTGGATCTGAAGATCCGTCAGGAAACCGATGCCGGTGCCCCGACGGTCGTGTCCGATCCCGACAGCCGCATCGCGGGCGTCTACCGCGAAATCGCCCGCAAGGTCGCCGTCCGCGTCGCCGAAAAGGCCAAGGACATGACCCACAAGTTCCCCAACATCGTCATCAAGAACACCTGATCGACAGGCGCCGCTCGATTTGTGCTTTTGATCCGGCGGCGCATGCCCTAAACTACGCGGATTTTTCGCGTCCGGTCGCCCCGGGCAGGTTCACGAGGAATCCGCACTCCATGTCTATCAAGTCCGACAAGTGGATCCGCCGCATGGCGGAGCAGCACGGGATGATCGAGCCTTTCGCCCCGGAGCTGGTGCGCCAGAACGACGGTGGCAAGATCGTCTCCTACGGTACGTCCAGCTACGGCTACGATGTCCGTTGCGCCAACGAATTCAAGATCTTCACGAACATCAACTCGACGATCGTCGACCCGAAGGATTTCGACGCACGCAACTTCGTCGATTTCGTCGGCGACGTCTGCATCATCCCGCCGAACTCCTTTGCGCTTGCGCGGACCGTCGAATATTTCCGCATTCCGCGCAGCGTGCTGACCGTGTGCCTCGGCAAGTCCACGTACGCGCGCTGCGGCATCATCGTCAACGTCACCCCGCTCGAACCCGAGTGGGAAGGCCATGTGACGCTGGAATTCTCGAATACCACCCCCTTGCCCGCGAAAATCTACGCGAATGAAGGGATTGCGCAGATGCTCTTTTTCGAGTCCGATGAGGAGTGCGCCACCTCCTATCGCGACCGGGGCGGCAAGTATCTCGGCCAGACCGGCGTAACGCTGCCGAAGATCTGATTGACCTGTCGAACCGCCGGCGTGCGGAAGCGATGATCAACGGGGCCGTCTGACGGCCCTTTGTGCTTTCCGGTGAGCCGGGAGCAAACATGACGCGGGCGAAGCCCGCTGCCGCAAGGCGAGCAGTTGGAGAACATTGGGATGCGCTTTCACTTTCCGATCATCATCATCGACGAGGACTTCCGCTCGGAAAACACCAGCGGCCTCGGTATCCGCGCACTGGCCCAGGCCATTGAAGACGAAGCGATGGAGGTGCTCGGGGTCACGAGCTACGGCGACCTAAGGTCCTTCGCCCAGCAGCAGAGCCGAGCCTCCGCCTTCATCCTGTCGATCGACGACGAAGAGTTCTCTTCGCCGGAAGCCGCCGACAAGGCGATTGCCGACCTGCGCGCCTTCGTCGAAGAGATCCGCTTCCGCAACGCCGACATCCCGATCTTCCTGCACGGCGAAACGCGCACCAGCCGCCACATCCCGAACGATGTGCTGCGCGAGATGCACGGCTTCATCCACATGTTCGAGGACACGCCCGAGTTCATCGCCCGCTACGTCGTGCGCGAAGCGAAGAACTACCTCGAAAGCCTCCCGCCGCCGTTCTTCCGCGCCCTGACGCATTACGCCGCGGACGGCTCGTATTCGTGGCACTGCCCCGGCCATTCGGGCGGCGTCGCGTTCCTGAAGAGCCCCGTCGGCCAGATGTTCCACCAGTTCTTCGGCGAGAACATGCTGCGCGCGGACGTCTGCAACGCCGTCGAAGAACTCGGCCAACTGCTCGATCACACCGGCCCCGTCGCCGCATCCGAGCGCAACGCGGCCCGCATTTTCAACTGCGATCACCTGTATTTCGTCACCAACGGCACCTCGACCTCGAACAAGATGGTGTGGCACACCACGGTTGCGCCCGGCGACATCGTCGTCGTGGACCGCAACTGCCACAAATCGATTCTCCATTCGATCATCATGACGGGCGCGATCCCGGTGTTCTTGACACCGACCCGCAACCACTACGGCATCATCGGTCCGATTCCGCTCGCCGAATTCAGCACCGAGGCAATCGAGAAGAAGATTGCGGCCAATCCGTTCGCGCGCGACGCGGTGAACAAGAAGCCGCGCATTCTGACGATCACGCAGTCGACCTACGACGGCGTCGTCTACAACGTCGAGACCATCAAGGAGATGCTCGACGGCGAGATCGATACGCTGCACTTCGACGAAGCCTGGCTGCCTCACGCGGCCTTCCACGACTTCTACGGCGATTACCACGCCATCGGCGCCGACCGCCCGCGCTGCGAAAAGTCGATGATCTTCTCGACGCAGTCCACCCACAAACTGCTTGCCGGCCTGTCGCAGGCGTCGCAGATCCTCGTGCAGGATTCCCAGACCCGCAAACTGGACCGGGATATCTTCAACGAGGCGTACCTGATGCACACCTCCACGTCGCCGCAGTACGCGATCATCGCGTCGTGCGACGTCGCCGCTGCGATGATGGAGCCTCCCGCGGGCACTGCACTGGTCGAAGAATCGCTATCCGAAGCCGTCGAATTCCGTCGCGCAATGCGCAAAGTCGATGCCGAGTTCGGCGACGAGGACTGGTGGTTCCAGGTCTGGGGGCCCGATTATTTGCCCGAAGAGGGCATCGGCGATCGCGAAGACTGGATGCTGCAAGCAGGCGACCGTTGGCACGGGTTCGGCAATCTCGCACCCGGCTTCAACATGCTCGACCCGATCAAGGCGACGATCATCACCCCGGGCCTCGACGTGGACGGCGATTTCGCCGACACGGGTATCCCGGCCGGCATCCTGACCCGCTACCTGGCCGAACACGGGATCATCGTCGAGAAGACCGGACTCTACTCGTTCTTCATCATGTTCACGATCGGCATCACCAAGGGGCGCTGGAACACCCTCGTGACCGAACTGCAGCAATTCAAGGACGACTACGACCGCAATCAACCGCTATGGCGCGTGATGCCGGAGTTCATCGCCAAGCACCCCCGCTACGAAAAGGTCGGCTTGAAGGACCTTTGCGGTCAGATCCACAGTTTCTACAAGGCCAACGACGTCGCGCGCCTGACGACTGAGATGTACCTCTCGGACATGGTTCCCGCGATGAAGCCCGCCGAAGCATTCGCGAAGATGGCGCATCGCGAGATCGAGCGGGTCGCAATCGATGAACTTGAAGGGCGCGTCACTGCCATGCTCGTTACTCCCTATCCGCCGGGCATTCCGCTGCTGATTCCGGGCGAGCGCTTCAATTCAACGATCGTTCGTTATCTCAAGTTCGCCCGCGATTTCAATGCCGCTTTCCCCGGCTTCGAGACTGACATCCATGGTTTCGTCCGAGAGCAATCGAACGGCCGCGTCGACTACTTCGTCGATTGCGTGAAGCAAGGCTGATGGATACGCCGAAAATCGTCTTTGTCGTTGCCGTCGCGCGCAATGGCGTCATCGGTCGCGACAACCAGCTTCCATGGAGACTGAAAGCCGACCTCGCGCACTTCAAGGCTACGACGATTGGGCATCCGATCCTGATGGGCCGGAAGACCTGGGAGTCGCTGGGCCGCCCGCTGCCTGGCAGGCGCAACCTCGTCTTGTCCCGGAAGGAGGGCTACGCGCTTCAGGGGGCGGAAGTCTTCCCCAGCATCGATGAGGTGCTGCGGGCGGTGGGAGATGATCAGCTCTTTGTCATCGGTGGCGCCGACCTCTATCGTCAGCTCATCGACCGCGTGGATGCGATGATCGTCACCGAAGTTGGGGCAGAAGTTGCAGGCGACGCATACTTCCCAAAGTTCAAGGCGGCCCACTTCAGCGAAGTTCGTCGCGAACACCACGAGGCCGACGAGCACAACGAATACCCGTTCGACTTCGTCGAGTACCGTCGGCTTGCAATCGAACCCCGTCGCTAGGCGACGGGGATGTCCCGCTACACCGCCACTTCGGCCTTGATGTGCGGATGGGGATCGTAGCCTTCCAGCGTGAAGTCCTCGAAGCGGAATGCCATGATGTCCTTCACTTCCGGGTTCAGCTTCATGGTCGGCAAGGCACGCGGTTCTCGGGAAAGTTGAAGGCGCGCCTGCTCCAGATGGTTCAGGTAAAGATGGCAATCGCCCCCGGTCCACACGAAATCGCCCGGTCGCAGGCCGCACACCTGCGCGACCATCATCGTCAATAGCGCGTACGAAGCAATGTTGAACGGCACGCCAAGGAAGATATCGGCGCTGCGCTGATAAAGCTGGCAAGACAGCCGGTCGCCGGCGACGTAGAACTGGAACAACGCATGGCACGGCGGAAGGGCCATGCCATCGACTTCTCCCGGGTTCCACGCTGAAACGATGTGCCGACGGGAGTCCGGGTTGCGTTTCAGTCCGTCGATCAACTTCGCGATCTGATCCACGGTGCGGCCATCGGCAGTCTCCCACCGACGCCATTGCTTGCCGTATACCGGCCCCAGGTCGCCGTCGGCGTCTGCCCACTCATCCCAGATCGATACGCCGTTTTCCTTCAGATAGCGGATGTTCGTTTCGCCGCGCAGGAACCAGAGCAGTTCATGGATGATCGATCGCGTGTGCAGCTTCTTCGTGGTGAGCAGGGGGAATCCCTCTTCCAGATTGCAACGCAACTGCCAGCCGAATACCGACAAGGTGCCCGTGCCGGTGCGATCGGATTTTCGATCGCCGTGTTCCAGCACGTGGCGCATCAGTTCTTGATACTGTCTCATGAAAAAATCTCGTGTGCGCGAACTGCAATTCTAACGCGTCGCGTGCTCGCAGCGCCGTCCGACTGTCCTGCCTGGGCCCCGATCAATATGGCCCGCGTGTGCTATCTTCCCGCGCGGAGGAGGGGGCGACCGCCTAAATTGCCGTAAGGTGCGCAGCGTTCGCGCCGTCCACAGGGAGAAGACGTGTCGATGCAAAGCGGGACAGGTTCCGGCGCCGGAATGGCTCCGGCGCCGAATTCAGCCATCGGTGAAGCGGTGGTCGACGAGGCTGTCCACGGTTTGGGCAGAATCGGCGCGCGTCTCGTCGACGTGTCGGGCTCGTCCGGGGGCACCATCGATGCGCGCTTCGAAACCGTCTCCGCGCTGGACAATCAGGCGCGTACCCTCTTGAACCGTGTCCTGAAATCACCGGTCGCCGCCTCTGCATCATCGGAGACTCTCGCAGCGCAGTTGATTGCCGCCACGCGCGACTTCTTCGGCATTCTTCTGAACGCCTACGAACGTTCGGTCAATTCGCTCACATCCGACCCTTCCATCATCGGCCGCCTGGCACGTATCCAGGACTGCCGATTGCGACTCATGCGTGCCGGCGCAGACCGCGTTATCTGGGAGCTTTGCAGCGGCGGGCCGGCGCATCCTCATGTCTGGAGTTGGCTCGGCACCTCTTTCGTTGCGTCTGAATCTGGGCACGGGACGGGCCGCGTCAGAGCGCAGATGCACTGGGGAGGGCCGGGAGCCTCGCTCGAAAACGAATACCTGCGCGCAGTAGCTGCTTACTCCGCGTCCCTTGGTCTCCTGCCTCCGCGCGCTTCGCTTGTCGTTGGTCGGGTCATGGCCTTCGCGCTTCCGATGCTTAACTTCCGGTCGCGGCCGTTTGCGGGGGCAACATATTACGTGTGTCCGCGAGAAGGTGCCGCACCGCGGCGATTGGTTCGCCCGCCCAATGAACTCGACGGAGGATGGTTCTATTCGGCCGGTGTCGCCGTAGGTGCGCTAAAGGAATTGCTCGAGAATCTAATAGTGGGCAAGGCGCCGCTGGCGCTTGCTGCAGGCGAGGACGGCGAAAAGGTCCTGCGCACAGTGCTCGAACATTTGATTCTTCATTGGTCTGAAACGCCTCCGGTTCGACGGTTTCGGCGCCACATGCTCGATGGAACACTGTCCGCCGTGTGCGGAATCGACCAATTGCGGGAGCTGTTTTCGGGGCGGTCGTCGGTTGCCGAGGTCGAGTGGTCTCTCAAGGATGTGAGTCGCGGCGGTTTGGGCGCATACATATGCGGCGAGTCCGAGCCGAGTGTTCGGGTTGGGCAACTCGTTGGCGTGCGAGCGAATGACTGCGCGGCCTGGCATCTCGCGATCGTCCGTCGCACCTGGACCGGGGCAGGGGAATACCCGTTCGTTGGCCTCGAGACCCTGTCTCAGCGGCCGGTCCCTGCCCGTGTCGACGACGGTCGCGCCTCAGCCGACGTGTTTCTCTGCGATCCGATCCTGAAAGGCGAAGCGCTTAGGATTGCAGCAGGGAGCAACCAGCTCAGCTCCGATCTGCCGCTGTTTATAACGGACGGCGGGCGGCTGCAAAAGCTCAAACCGCTGCGAGGATTGGTCGAGGGGGAGGGATTTGATTTGCGGGTATATCAGGTTCTTTGACGCCGCAATTGTCGCCCCTATTAGGATGTGCGGATGTAAGCCTGAAAATGCGATTTTGCCGAATGGGCACGGAGTGATTTCTTGCTGCCCTCGTTCAAGTATTTCAGGAAAGGTAGTTGACGGCCGCGCTGCGGTCTATATAATCCGCCCCTCTTCGCGACGCAGCGGTGAAACGCAGCGGCGGCGGAGAGGGAAAGAGCGTTGAACGCAGCCGATGTTGAAGAAATAAAATATCGGCGGTGCTTGACGGCGACAGTGAAGTTTGTCAGAATTTCTTTCTCGCTGCTTCGGCGGCGGTTCTTTAAAAAATTGGACAACCGATAAGTGTGAGTGCTCGGTGACGGCAGGCGCAAGTGGGTTCTTAGGAGCCCGCGCTTTGCAAGCATTGAGTGCTCAGATGTAAGTCAGTAATGATTTCTTTGAGTGCATTGTTGGATTGAACTTAAGAGTTTGATCCTGGCTCAGATTGAACGCTGGCGGCATGCTTTACACATGCAAGTCGAACGGCAGCGGGGGCTTCGGCCCGCCGGCGAGTGGCGAACGGGTGAGTAATGCATCGGAACGTACCCAGTCATGGGGGATAACTACGCGAAAGCGTAGCTAATACCGCATACGCCCTGAGGGGGAAAGCGGGGGATCGCAAGACCTCGCGTGATTGGAGCGGCCGATGTCGGATTAGCTAGTTGGTGGGGTAAAGGCCTACCAAGGCGACGATCCGTAGCGGGTCTGAGAGGATGATCCGCCACACTGGGACTGAGACACGGCCCAGACTCCTACGGGAGGCAGCAGTGGGGAATTTTGGACAATGGGCGCAAGCCTGATCCAGCCATGCCGCGTGAGTGAAGAAGGCCTTCGGGTTGTAAAGCTCTTTCAGACGGAAAGAAAACGCCCCTGTTAATACCGGGGGCGGATGACGGTACTGTCAGAAGAAGCACCGGCTAACTACGTGCCAGCAGCCGCGGTAATACGTAGGGTGCGAGCGTTAATCGGAATTACTGGGCGTAAAGCGTGCGCAGGCGGTTGTGTAAGACAGGTGTGAAATCCCCGGGCTTAACCTGGGAACTGCGCTTGTGACTGCACGGCTAGAGTACGGCAGAGGGGGGTGGAATTCCACGTGTAGCAGTGAAATGCGTAGATATGTGGAGGAACACCGATGGCGAAGGCAGCCCCCTGGGCCGATACTGACGCTCATGCACGAAAGCGTGGGGAGCAAACAGGATTAGATACCCTGGTAGTCCACGCCCTAAACGATGTCGACTAGTTGTTCGGAAGGGTAACTTTCTGAGTAACGCAGCTAACGCGTGAAGTCGACCGCCTGGGGAGTACGGCCGCAAGGTTAAAACTCAAAGGAATTGACGGGGACCCGCACAAGCGGTGGATGATGTGGATTAATTCGATGCAACGCGAAAAACCTTACCTACCCTTGACATGCCTGGAATCCTTGAGAGATCAGGGAGTGCCTTCGGGAGCCAGGACACAGGTGCTGCATGGCTGTCGTCAGCTCGTGTCGTGAGATGTTGGGTTAAGTCCCGCAACGAGCGCAACCCTTGTCGCTAATTGCCAGCATTGAGTTGGGCACTTTAGCGAGACTGCCGGTGACAAACCGGAGGAAGGTGGGGATGACGTCAAGTCCTCATGGCCCTTATGGGTAGGGCTTCACACGTCATACAATGGTCGGTACAGAGGGTTGCCAAACCGCGAGGTGGAGCTAATCCCTTAAAGCCGATCGTAGTCCGGATCGCAGTCTGCAACTCGACTGCGTGAAGTCGGAATCGCTAGTAATCGCAGATCAGCATGCTGCGGTGAATACGTTCCCGGGTCTTGTACACACCGCCCGTCACACCATGGGAGTGGGTTTCACCAGAAGTAGGTAGCTTAACCTTCGGGGGGGCGCTTACCACGGTGAGATTCATGACTGGGGTGAAGTCGTAACAAGGTAGCCGTATCGGAAGGTGCGGCTGGATCACCTCCTTTCAAGAGAAGGCGCCGCTCGGCGCCGAGTACTCACAACTTATCGGTTGTTCAGGCAACGAGAGCCTCGCGGTATCGGAGGGTCTGTAGCTCAGCTGGTTAGAGCACCGTCTTGATAAGGCGGGGGTCGTTGGTTCGAACCCAACCAGACCCACCACGCAGTATCGGGGGGGATTAGCTCAGCTGGGAGAGCACCTGCTTTGCAAGCAGGGGGTCGTCGGTTCGATCCCGTCATCCTCCACCAACGATAGGTGGGGCTCGCGTCAGGGTTAAGCGGTGGGTAGCCGGTGGGCTGCGTAGCGCTTAGGCCTGAGTGCCAATGTTCTTTAACAAAGTGGAAGAAGTAAAGTGTGCGACAGTCGGTCGGAAGATCGATTGTGGCATGGGTTGGTGTGATTGCATTTTTGCATTCATTGGTGCTTTGAACCGGCGGCCGATGGATGCGCACAAGCGCGAGTTGCCTGTAGCGGTGGGGCCCTGTAAGAGGGGTCCAGAGTTATAGGATCAAGCGACTAAGTGCATGTGGTGGATGCCTTGGCGATCACAGGCGATGAAGGACGTGCAAGCCTGCGAAAAGCGGGGGGGAGCTGGCAATGGAGCATTGATCCCCCGATGTCCGAATGGGGAAACCCACTCCTTCGGGAGTATCCCAGACTGAATCCATAGGTCTGAGGAGGCGAACGCGGTGAACTGAAACATCTAAGTAGCCGCAGGAACAGAAATCAACCGAGATTCCCCAAGTAGTGGCGAGCGAACGGGGAAGAGCCTGCACGACTAAACCATCGATTTAGCAGAACGGTCTGGAAAGTCCGGCGATACAGGGTGATAGCCCCGTATGCGAAAAATGGGTGGCGGGTCTGAGCGTGCGACAAGTAGGGCGGGACACGTGAAATCCTGTCTGAAGATGGGGGGACCATCCTCCAAGGCTAAATACTCGTGATCGACCGATAGTGAACCAGTACCGTGAGGGAAAGGCGAAAAGAACCCCGGGAGGGGAGTGAAATAGATCCTGAAACCGCATGCATACAAACAGTGGGAGCCTCCTTGTGGGGTGACTGCGTACCTTTTGTATAATGGGTCAGCGACTTACGTTCAGTAGCGAGCTTAACCGAATAGGGGAGGCGTAGGGAAACCGAGTCTGATAAGGGCGACTGAGTTGCTGGGCGTAGACCCGAAACCGGATGATCTATCCATGGCCAGGATGAAGGTGCCGTAACAGGTACTGGAGGTCCGAACCCACTAATGTTGAAAAATTAGGGGATGAGCTGTGGATAGGGGTGAAAGGCTAAACAAATCCGGAAATAGCTGGTTCTCCCCGAAAACTATTTAGGTAGTGCGTCGTACGGACACTTGCGGGGGTAGAGCACTGTAATCGTTGGGGGGGTCACTGCGATCTACCCCGCGATAGCAAACTCCGAATACCGCAAAGTGATATACGGCAGACAGTCCTGGGGTGCTAACGTCCTGGGACGAGAGGGAAACAACCCAGACCGCCAGCTAAGGTCCCAAATACATGGCTAAGTGGGAAACGAAGTGGGAAGGCATAGACAGCTAGGAGGTTGGCTTAGAAGCAGCCACCCTTTAAAGAAAGCGTAATAGCTCACTAGTCGAGTCGTCCTGCGCGGAAGATGTAACGGGGCTCAAGCCATGAACCGAAGCTGCGGATCTCGTAAGAGATGGTAGGGGAGCGTTCCGTAAGCCTGCGAAGGTGTCTCGAGAGGGATGCTGGAGGTATCGGAAGTGCGAATGCTGACATGAGTAGCGATAAAGGGTGTGAAAAGCACCCTCGCCGAAAGCCCAAGGTTTCCTGCGCAACGTTCATCGACGCAGGGTGAGTCGGCCCCTAAGGCGAGGCAGAAATGCGTAGTCGATGGGAAACGGGTCAATATTCCCGTACCGATTTTAGATGCGATGGGGGGACGGAGAAGGTTAGGCCGGCCGGGTGTTGGACGTCCCGGTTTAAGCGTGTAGGCGTGCCCGATAGGCAAATCCGTCGGGCTGAGCTGAGGCGTGATGACGAGGTCTCTTTGAGACCGAAGTGGTTGATACCCTGCTTCCAGGAAAAGCCTCTAAGCTTCAGTCTAGAATCGACCGTACCGCAAACCGACACAGGTGGGCAGGAAGAAAATTCTAAGGCGCTTGAGAGAACTCAGGAGAAGGAACTCGGCAAATTGATACCGTAACTTCGGGAGAAGGTATGCCCCGGTAGCTTGTAGGAGTACATCCGAAGGGCGACGGGGCCGCAGAGAATCGGTGGCTGCGACTGTTTATTAAAAACACAGCACTCTGCAAACACGAAAGTGGACGTATAGGGTGTGACGCCTGCCCGGTGCCGGAAGGTTAAGTGATGGGGTGCAAGCTCTTGATCGAAGCCCCGGTAAACGGCGGCCGTAACTATAACGGTCCTAAGGTAGCGAAATTCCTTGTCGGGTAAGTTCCGACCTGCACGAATGGCGTAACGATGGCCACACTGTCTCCTCCTGAGACTCAGCGAAGTTGAAGTGTTTGTGAAGATGCAATCTACCCGCGGCTAGACGGAAAGACCCCATGAACCTTTACTGTAGCTTTGCATTGGACTTTGACGGGACTTGTGTAGGATAGGTGGGAGGCTTTGAAGCGGCAACGCCAGTTGTCGTGGAGCCGTCCTTGAAATACCACCCTGGTGTCGTTGAGGTTCTAACCTGGGCCCGTGAATCCGGGTCGGGGACCGTGCATGGCAGGCAGTTTGACTGGGGCGGTCTCCTCCTAAAAGGTAACGGAGGAGTACGAAGGTCGCCTAGGTACGGTCGGACATCGTACTGATAGTGCAATGGCAAAAGGCGGCTTGACTGCGAGACCGACAAGTCGAGCAGGTGCGAAAGCAGGTCATAGTGATCCGGTGGTTCTGTATGGAAGGGCCATCGCTCAACGGATAAAAGGTACTCTGGGGATAACAGGCTGATTCCGCCCAAGAGTTCACATCGACGGCGGAGTTTGGCACCTCGATGTCGGCTCATCACATCCTGGGGCTGTAGCCGGTCCCAAGGGTATGGCTGTTCGCCATTTAAAGTGGTACGTGAGCTGGGTTTAAAACGTCGTGAGACAGTTTGGTCCCTATCTGCCGTGGGCGCTGGAAGTTTGAGAGGACCTGCTCCTAGTACGAGAGGACCGGAGTGGACGTACCTCTGGTGTACCGGTTGTGACGCCAGTCGCATCGCCGGGTAGCTAAGTACGGAAGAGATAACCGCTGAAAGCATCTAAGCGGGAAACTCGCCTCAAGATGAGACTTCCCCGGGGCCTCGAGCCCCCTGAAGGGTCGTTGAAGACCACAACGTTGATAGGTCGGGTGTGGAAGCGCAGTAATGCGTTAAGCTAACCGATACTAATTGCCCGTGCGGCTTGATCCTATAACCCTGGATCCACGCCTCACCCGCACGCAACACCGCGCAAGCAATCACAACCCCCCATACCGCACACACTTCTCCCCCTTTGTTCCCCTTTACAGTCTGACGACCAGAGCGTCCCGGAACCACCCCTTCCCATCCCGAACAGGACCGTGAAACAGGACCGCGCCGATGATAGTGCCTCTCGTGGGTGCGAAAGTAGGTCATCGTCAGACTACCTCTCCCAAAAAAGCCGCCGATCTCAAGCAGATCCGCGGCTTTTTTACGTCTACGGCGATTGTCGGGTAAGTCTTGATCTGCGCATGGCGGACGTCGGTAAGCTGCTGTCCAACGCATGGTCCGTTTGAATGGAACGGACGCGCGGTGGATCCCGCGATTAGCCGGCCGTTGTCGGCGGGCGATGCGTGTGCCGCCTGGTTACCTACGTGCTGCGTTGATGCGACTCGACGCGGTGTGGCCGGCAGTCGAGCCGATCGACATGCGGGCCGGCGTGGAGGGTCTAGTCACATGGATCGTGGCGGTGTTTCGGGGCAGCGTTGCCGCGTCAAGGGAGAGGCAGCCGGCTGATGGTGCTGGTGGATGATGGGAGCGGCAGCTGGCTCGCCCGGGTGCGTGCAACGCTCGCGCGCGAGCATTCGAATGGTCGGGGGGTGACGCTTATGCGCTGCCGAGATGGCGTCCGATGCCAGTGGCGCGAGTCATGCCGGCAGCGTCGTATAGCTGCGGCCGCTGGGTGGCGTTCAGCAGAACCGCGAGCGCGGCCTGGTTGTGTTGCAGGCGCTCGGTAATCAAGTTGCCATTGAGCGCGTTGCGTCGCTGCGCGTCGCGGGCGAGTTCGAGCACCTGGTCCCACCGGCTGCAGGTCGTCGGCAGCGGGGCGCATACTTCGCGAATGGCCGCGTCGGTGTGAGGCTTGCGCAGTCGGGCGAGCAACAGGGCGCGATCGCCGTGGATGCGCTGGAGCTGGTGATAGCGCTCCGTCTTCTCCTGGCTCAGCACGAGCAGCGCGTCAGCGTCGCCTGCGATGAGCAGGCTTTCCTCACGTTCGAGCAGTGCCACGAAGCCCTGCAATAGCGTGGCCTCGGTGTCGATCAGTTGCGCGATGCGCTGAACTTCCGGCTGGATTGTCACGTTTCGTTTGTCAGGAACGGGCGTCGAGCATCTGGCGAACGCTTTCGATCAGTCCGTCCGCAATCCGGTTGGCGTCAATCTTGAACCGGCCTTCCGAAATCGCCTGGCGGATTTCATCGACTCGGCTTTGATCGACCGCGGGCGTCGCCGACAGGGCTGCTTCTGCCTTGCTGAGGCTTGTCGACAGCGAGGAAAGTTCGACTTTGTCGTCGCTCGGCGCGGTGCTCGATGCGTCGGATCGTGGGCGCACCCGACTTTCACCGGGCGTCGTCGTGCCGACCGGTTTCAGGGTTCCTTCGATTTTCACGGCGCAACTCCCATTAAATGATCTCTGACCGATTTAACGGCTTGTCGTAGGGAAACTTTAGCTCTTTTTTGTCGGCGTGGGCAGCCTTCAGAATCGGATTTCAATGGCCCCGTCCGCTCTGGCCGTGCCGGTCACCACTTGTCCATTGGCGAGGCGCACTCGCACCGCCTCGCCTGCGGCGGCGGCGTTCATCGCGCGGCCTTCGTTCGCCACGGTGAAGCCGTCGCCGACGCCGAGGATCTTCACCGTTTGGCCTTGACGGACGATCTGCGGAAGGATCAGAGCATCGGTGGTGATCGCGCTGCCCGCTGCGATGCTATAGCGGGCGCGTTGGCCTACGGCTTGGGTCGTATCCGTGAGCGGTGCGGAAGATTCGGCCGCGATGTCGCCGGTTCGGCGTTCAAGGTCGGACGGGGAGAGTATCTGCCCGCCGCGTATGGCGCGGCTTGCGACGAGATAGTCGGCGACGACCGCGACTTGGACAGGGAGATAAGCGGTCCAGGTGACGGGCGACTCGCAGCGGATGCCGAGGTTGAGGCGCCCCCAGGCGCGGGTGCCCGGAGGGAGGAAGGCCGTGATCGCTGCGCATGTCGGCAGTTGATTTCGTGGATCGAAGGGGCTGATCTGGATGCTGACCTTTCCGGGAAGTGCGGTGGTCTGTTGCTGCAGAAAGGTCCGCGCGGCGCGTTCGACGGGTTCGGGATTTTGCTGCGCTTGGGCAGGGGCGGCGAGCGCGCTTGTGACGATCGCAAGCAGGCCTGTCAGCGACCGGATGTGTCTTGGGATTAGGTTGGGCATGACGGGGATTGCATCACGCGCGAGACGCAGAGGCAACCCGGCTGTCGCGGGCGGCAAGGATTGCCGTTCAGGGCCGGATGCGGTGGGGTGGGCGGCAGTTCAAGCGGCGAAATTAGCCGGTATTTGCCGGTCTTATCGCCGCAAGGAGGGTGTGCAGCGGGGACTAAGATCGCTGGCATGGAAGGTGCAATGAGGCAAGTGCCCGACGGTAAGTCTTATCGGCAGATGGCTCGCAAACTTGAGGTGATGCAAATGAAAACCCAACTGGACAATGCGCTGCAGTTCCATCAGACGGCTCTGAATCTGCAGGCCCAGCGTCAGCAGATGTTGGCTTCGAACATCGCCAATGCCGATACGCCGAATTACAAGGCGCGCGACATCGATTTCCGTTCGGCGCTGAAGGGCGCGCTCGGTGAGCGTAGCGCACCGTTGGCGCTGACAGGAACGTCCGAGAAGCATCTTTCCGCCGCGGACAGTATGCCATTCGGCGCTTATGTGGGGTATCGGCGGGATTTCCAGTCGAACGTCGACGGAAACACGGTGAACATGGACGTGGAACGCGCCGCCTTTGCCGAGAATTCGGTGCATTACGAGGCGAGCGTCACGTTCATCAACAGTCTGCTGCGGGGCATGCAGACGGCGATCAGCGGGCAGTGATCCGGGGGTAGGCGGTCATGAGCAGCATGTTCAACGTTTTCGGTATTGCGGGGTCGGCGCTGCATGCGCAGTCAGCGCGTCTGAACGCGACTGCATCGAACCTGGCAAACGCGGACAGCGTCGCAGGGCCGGATGGGCAACCGTACCGGGCCAAGCAAGTGGTTTTTACGGCGACGCCGGTGGCGGGCCCGGGCAGTCTCGGCGTGCAGGTCAGCGGTGTCGTCGAAAGCGCGGAGCCGGGGCGGATGGTGTACGAACCGAGCAGCCCGGCGGCGAACGGGGATGGCTATGTGCAGATGTCGAACGTGAATGTGGTCGAGGAGATGACCAACATGATTTCGGCATCGCGGGCGTATCAGACGAACGCCGAGGTGATGAACACGGCGAAGTCGCTGATCCAGAGAACGCTGCAGATCGGGCAGTAAGAGGGCGGAGTGAATCATGGCAACGGTCAATAACACGGTTTCGTCGGCGGCGGATGCCGCAATGGCAACGTTGAGCCGCAAGGCGACGGACACGAAGAAGGCCGACGCGGATACCCAGGGACGCTTCCTGACGCTGCTTACGGCGCAATTGAAGAACCAGGATCCGATGAATCCGATGGACAACGCGCAGGTGACTTCGCAGCTCGCGCAGATCAGCACGGTCGACGGGATTGAGCGGCTCAATACGATGCTGGGGCAGCTGATGGATGGGCAGCAGTCGTCCGAGGCGATGCAGGCGGCGTCCTTGGTGGGCCGCGGCGTGCTGATCCCCGGGAAGGGGCTGACGCTCGGGGACTCCGGCGCGCTGGGGGGCTTTTCGCTGGACGTGCCGGCAGACAAGGTCACGCTGCATATCAAGGATTCGAGCGGCTTGGAGGTCTCGAAGGTCGATCTCGGCTCCTTCGACGCCGGAACGCACGACTTCCAGTGGGACGGCACGACGCTCGACGGCAGTCGAGCGGCGAACGGGAAATATACGGTAAGCATCGAGGCATCGACCGCCGACCAGGCGGTGACGGCGGAGGCGCTGCAGTTCGGTGCGGTGACGAGCATCTTGCGCGGCGCGAAGAGCACGGACTTGCAAGTGGGCGATCTGGGCATCTTCAAGATGTCGGACGTCAAGCAGATTGTTTGATTGATACGGGATTCGCAGGGAGACGGTCATGGCATTCCAGCAAGGGTTGAGCGGGCTGAATACGGCCTCCAAGGCGCTCGATGTGATCAGCAATAACGTGGCGAACTCGAATACCATCGGCTTCAAGGCCGGGCGTGCGGAGTTTCAGGATGTCTTTGCCGCGGCACTCAACGGTGCGGCGTCGGGGGTGCAGGTTGGCATCGGGTCGGCGATCGGCGCGGTGACCCAATCCTTCTCCCAGGGAAACATCACCACGACGAACAACCCGCTCGATGTAGCGATCAATGGCAACGGCTTCTTCCGCATGGCTGCGCCGGATGGAACCGTCGCCTATACGCGGAACGGCCAGTTCGACGTGAACAAGGACGGGTTCATCGTCAATTCACAGGGCTTCGAGTTGACGGGGTTTTCGGCCGTAAACGGAGTGATCCTCGCCGGAGCGACGCCTAAGGCCATCCAGCTTGATTTCTCGGACGTGCAGCCGAGCCCGTCGGCGACGATGACACTTGCGATGAATCTCGATTCGCGCGACCCGGTCTCGCCGTCTTTCGATCCGACGAACCCGACGCCGCTTGATCGGACCAACGTGACGGCGGGCGGCTACAACTTTTCGACATCGGCCACCGCCTACGACACCCTCGGCAATGCGCATACGCTGAGCTTCTTCTTCCAGAAGACGGGGGCGGGGACGTGGAACGGGTATTACCAGGTGGATGGCACCGGAAACGCGACGGCGATCCCATCGCCGGGCTCGCCTCTCGTGTTCGATAACGCGGGCGCGATTACGTCGGGCGGGCAGTTCAATATCACTTTCCCGGAATTTGCGGGCACTGGGGCTTCGGCGACGCAGAGCATCGCCTTCGATCTCGCGGATTCGACGCAGTTCGGTAGCCAGTTCGGGGTGAATACCTTGCGTCAGGACGGCTTCGCCTCGGGGCGCCTGACCGGGATCACGATCGGCAACGACGGCGTGATCCTGGGCCGCTACAGCAACGGCCAGAGTCGCGATCTGGGGCAGGTCACGCTGGCGAACTTCCAGAGCCCGAACGGATTGCTTTCGCTAGGCGGCAACCTCTGGGCGGAGTCGCCGGATTCGGGACAACCGATCATCGGTGCGCCAGGCAGCGCAAACCTGGGGCTGCTGAATGCCGGCTCGCTCGAGGAGGCGAACGTCGATCTGACGGCGCAACTGGTGCAGCTGATTGTGCAGCAGCGCGCCTATCAGGCGAACGCGCAGTCGGTGCGTGCGCAGGACCAGATCCTGCAGACGATCGTGAATCTCGGCTAAGGGCGCTGACCTTAGCCGGTAACGGAGGGAGCCATCATGGATCGCCTGATCTACACCGCGATGACCGGTGCGAAGAGCACGCTGGGGCAGCAGGCCGCGGTGGCTCACAACCTGGCGAATGCGTCGTCCACCGGTTTCCGGGCCGAACTTCATCGCTTGCGTTCGGTGCCGGTGCAGGGCGAAGGCTTGCCGACGCGCGCTTTTGTCGTCGATGCCAGCGTGGCGTCGAATTTCGAGACGGGGGCGCTGCAGCAGACCGGACGCACGCTCGATGTGGCCGTGCAGGGCAAGGGCTGGCTCGCGGTGCAGATGCCGGATGGCTCGGAGGCCTACACCCGCAACGGCAGTTTCGAACTCAGCGCGAACGGCGTGCTGCAGACGCGCCATGGCCAACCCGTGATCGGCGACGGCGGACCGGTTTCGGTTCCGCCGGACAGCGAAATCACGATCGGGAACGATGGTTCGATTTCGGCACTGACCGGTGGTGGCGCCGAGAACGTCATCAATGTAGTCGGCCAGCTCAAGCTCGTGAATCCGCCCGAAGAGTCGCTGGTGCGCGGGGATGATGGGCTTTTCCGCTTGCGTGCCGGCGGGGCTGCGCCGCGTGACGAGAATGTGCGCGTCGCGGGTGGATTTCTCGAGGGCAGCAACGTCAGTGTCGTCGACCAGATGGTGACGATGATCTCGCTCGCCCGTCAGTTCGAGATGCAGACCAAGATGCTGCAGACCGCGCAGGAGAATGACCGCGCGGCGACGCAGGTGCTCGCTGTCGGCAGCTGATCGACGCGCAGCGACGAGGGGAATTAGCGGGTCTTTTCGGCGGGTGTTCCGGCGATTGAATCGACCTGGCGCGCCGTAAACTGGCCCTAATACTTGCAGGCAGAGTGTCTGCCGGCTCAGAAAAGGGAGTCAGGATCATGATCCGCTCGTTGTGGATTGCCCGTACGGGTCTGGATGCCCAGCAAACCCAGCTGGATGTCATCTCGAACAACCTCGCCAACGTTTCGACCAATGGTTTCAAGCGCGGCCGGGCGGTGTTCGAGGATCTGATGTACCAGACGATCCGTCAGCCCGGGGCGCAGAACACCCAGCAGAACCAGATTGGCAGCGGCCTGCAGCTCGGCACCGGCGTGCGCACCGTCGCGACCGAACGGATTCATTCGCAGGGTGCCCTGCAGCAGACGGGCAATCCGCTCGACATGGCGATCCAGGGCAACGGCTTCTTCCAGGTGACGCTGCCGGACGGCACGACGGGTTACACCCGTGACGGCGCTTTCCAGCTCGATTCGCAGGGCCAACTCGTGACTTCGAGCGGCTATCCGGTCGAGCCGGCGATTACGGTTCCGGCGGACGCGCAGACGATCACGATCGGCAAGGACGGTACCGTGAGCGTGCTGCAGGCCGGGCAGACCGCGCCGACGGTGGTCGGCTCGATCCAGGTGGCGACTTTCGTCAATCCGGGTGGCTTGTCCAGCGCGGGTGAGAACCTGTTCCGCGAGACGGCCTCGAGCGGGGTCGCGACGCCCAATACGCCGGGAACCAACGGCGCCGGCGTGATCAACCAGCAGTATGTCGAGACCTCGAACGTGAATGTCGCCGAAGAACTGGTGAACATGATCTCGACCCAGCGCGCCTATGAGCTCAATTCGCGGGCGATCCAGACCTCGGATCAGATGCTGGGCCGGCTGACGCAGCTGTAAGGAGCGCATCATGAATTCGGCCAGGAGGATCGTCGGCGTAGCGGCCTTGCTGCTGTCGGGCTGTGCGTCGATCTATTCGACGCCGCCGACAGTCGTGCATCAGCCGATGAGCGTGCGGCCCGAAGCGGCGCCACAGATGCCGCCGGCGAACGGGGCGATCTATCAGGCGTCGATGGTGCGTCCCTTGTTCGAGGATCGGCGCGCGCGGCATGTCGGCGACACGCTGACGATCAATCTGGTCGAGCGCAACACGGCCCAGAAGGCGGCCAACAGCAGCGCCACGCGCGGCTCCGACGTCTCGGGCGGCATCACGGCCGCGTCGAAGGTGCCGCTCGCAGGTCTCGCGGGCATGAACCTGCAAGCGAAAGTCGATTCCGATTTCGCCGGCAAGGGCGCGTCGGCCGCCAACAACCTGTTCAACGGCACGATCACGGTGACCGTGATCGAAGTGTACTCGAACGGCAATCTGCTCGTTTCGGGCGAGAAGCAGATGGCGCTCAACCAGGGCAGCGAGTTCATCCGCTTCTCCGGTGTCGTCAATCCGAACACGGTGACGACGGCCAACAGCGTGCAGTCGATCCAGGTCGCCGATGCGCGAATCGAGTACAAGGGCAGCGGCTACATCGATGAGACGAACACGATGGGATGGCTGCAGCGCTTCTTCATGAACGTGTTGCCGTTCTGAGTTGGGGTCCGGGGAGCTGGTGATGTTTGGCATTGGCAGAATGCTGCGGGTGGCGGTGGGCGTGCTTGGCATGCTCTGCGTGTGCGCTGCGGGCGCCGGCGAGCGCCTGAAGGATCTTGCGTCGATTGCCGGGGTCCGCGAGAACCAGCTCGTCGGCTACGGTCTCGTGATCGGGCTGGACGGCAGCGGCGACCAGACGACGCAGACGCCCTTTACCGTGCAGAGCATCATCAACATGCTCGGCAACATGGGCGTGACGCTGCCTCCAGGGACTAATCTCCAATTGAAGAACGTTGCCGCGGTGATGGTGACGTCCAGTCTGCCGCCCTTCGCGCGGCCGGGCCAGCAGCTCGACGTGACGGTGTCGTCGATGGGTAACGCGAAGAGCCTGCGTGGCGGCACGCTCGTGATGACGCCCTTGAAGGGTGTCGACGGCCAGGTGTACGCGGTGGCGCAGGGCAATCTGCTGGTCGGCGGGGCGGGCGCGGCCGCCGGCGGGGCATCGCAGACGATCAACCACTTGTCCGCGGGGCGGATTCCGGGTGGGGCGACCGTCGAGCGATCGGTGCCGAATGCGCTGGGGCAGGGGGAGTTTGTCGTCTTCGAGTTGAACGACACGGACTTCGGCACGACTCGCCGCGTCGTCGATGCGATCAATCTTGCGACGGCGCCCGGCACGGCCCAGGCGCTGGACGGACGGACGATCCAGGTGCGCGCGCCGCTGGATGTCTCGGATCGCGTGGGCTTCCTCGGCAAGCTCGAGAATCTGGAGGTGACGCCCTACCAGCAGGCGGCGAAGGTGATCGTCAATTCGCGCACCGGCTCGGTGGTGATGAACCAGAGCGTGACGCTGCAGAACGTCGCGGTGGCGCACGGTAATCTGACGGTGTCGGTCGGAACCGGCGCCAACGTGAGCCAGCCGGCGCCCTTGTCGGGCGGCCAGACGGTCGTCGTGCCGAAGGGCCAGGTCGATATCCAGCAGGGGGCGGGCAGCCTGATGAATGTGCGGGCCGGTGCGAACCTCGCCGAGGTCGTGAAGGCGCTCAACGCGCTCGGCGCAACGCCGATGGATCTCGTGAGCATCCTGCAGGCGATGAAGGCCGCCGGTTCGCTCCGCGCCGATCTCGAGGTGATCTGACATGGTGGCCGTGCCGCAGATCAATGCGATGGATCCGAACGCGATGGCCGATCTGAAGCGGCTGTCGCGGGACAATTCGCCTGAGGCGCTGCGCGCGGCGGCCAAGCAGTTCGAAGCGCTCTTCCTGCAGACGGTGCTGAAGTCGATGCGGGAAGCGGTGCCGTCGGACGGGATGCTCGATAGCGACCAGACGCGCATGTTCCAGCAACTGCAGGATCAGCAGATGGCGATGAACATGGCGCAGGGCAAGGGAATCGGGCTGGCCGATGCGATCTTCCGCCAGATGGGCGGAGAGGCGGCGCTGAAGGCGCAGGGCGGGGCGGCGCCGGAGGGCAGTCTCGACATCTCCCATGTCGTGAGGCGACCGGCAAATCCTGCCCTCGTGGGCGCTGGGGCGGCAAACGCTGCCGGCGACGACGTGGATTTGCCGGGGATCGGCGACGGGATGGACGCGGCGCTGCGGCTCATGCGCAGCCGATCGGGTGATGCGAGCCAGCGTGCGCGCACTGAGGCGTCGAGCGCGGCTGCCGGGGCGAATGGTGCCGGTGGCGCGGGCGGGCGCAGCGTCGGCGATGGCGCGCGCGAGTTCGTGAACCGCGTGTGGAACCAAGCCGCCGACGCGAGTCGCAGCACGGGGATTCCGGCGCATTTCATGGTCGCGCAGGCGGCGCTCGAGAGCGGCTGGGGCCGCGGCGAACTGCGCCGCGCGGACGGTTCGCCGACGCACAATCTCTTCAATATCAAGGCCGGCAGCAACTGGAAGGGCGACGTCGTGGAGCTCCCGGTCACCGAGTACGTGAACGGTCGTCCGCAGACCGAAACCGCGCGTTTCCGGGCCTACGGATCTTACGGCGAGGCTTTCCGCGACTACGCGAACCTGCTTCGCAGCAGTCCGCGCTATGCGGACGTGCTGGGGCAGACGGATGCTGCGGGATTCGCCCGCAGCCTGCAGCAGTCGGGCTACGCGACCGATCCGATGTATGCCGACAAGCTGACCCGCATCATCGGCGGGGCGACGCTGCGGACGGCGCTGGAAGGGTGAGGGGCAAAAATTGGCAGAAGTTTTGCTAGTTAGTGCCGTAAGAGCAGTAGTAACGAGGTAAGCATCATGGCTGGACTTCTTAGCATCGGTCTGTCGGGCATCAACAGTTCGCAAGCGAACCTGTTGACGACCAGCCATAACATTTCCAATGCGGACACGCCGGGATTCAGCCGTCAGCAGGCGATCCAGACGACCATTGATCCGATCTTCTCCGGCTCGGGCTTTTTCGGCCAGGGTTCGAAGATCGACTCGGTGCGCCGCCAGTACGACGGATTCCTGACCCAGCAGGTGCTCACGGCCTCGACGCGCAAGGAGGAGTTTTCCGCCTACAGCGCGCAGATCTCGCAGATCGACAACCTGCTTGCCGATACTAGTGCGGGCCTTTCGCCTGCGCTCCAGGACTTCTTCAAGGGCGTGCAGGACGTCGCGACCAACCCGTCCAGCATTCCGGCCCGCCAGGCGCTGATTTCGACGGGACAGACGCTTGCGGCGCGCTTTAATGCGCTGGATGCGCGGCTCGGCGAGATCCGGGACACCAACGAAGGGCAGATTTCCAGCACCGTCGATTCGATCAATGCGTTCGCGCGGCAGATTGCCGACATGAACGAGCGGATCGCCGCCGTGCAGGTCGGCGGACCGTCGATTCCGGCGAACGATCTCCTCGACCAGCGCGACAGCCTCATCGGCGAGCTGAACAAGCTCGTCAAGGTGAATACCTTCACCGAGTCCGATGGTTCGATCAGTGTCTCGATCGGTAGCGGGCAGTCGCTGGTGGTCGGGAACACGGCGTCGCAACTTGTCGTCGCCAGCGACTCTTCGGTTCCGTCCGATCCCTTCCGCGGCGAGATCCGGCTCGCGACGCCGGGCGGTTCGGTCCTGCTGCCGGATTCGATCCTGTCGGGCGGACAGCTCGGCGGTCTGCTGAAATTCCGTAACGAGACGCTGGATCCGGCACGGGAGCAACTTGGTGACCTCGCCATCGCCGTGTCGAACCAGTTCAACACAATCCACGAAGCGGGCTATGCGCTGAACGGGACGACGACCGGCACGGCCTTCTTCGCCGATATCAGCGGCATGGCAGTCAACAACGTGAGCCGCCGGTCGGCGGCAGGCGCCTTCGCCGTGTCGATCACCGATCCCGCATTGATCGCGGCTTCCGGCGCGGCCGACGCGACGCGCGGCGTGACCGCGGGGGGCAGCAACAACGAGAACGCGCTGCTGCTGGCGGGGTTGCAGACCGCCAAGGTGATGAACGGCGGCACGGCGACCTTCCAGTCGAACTATTCGCAACTCGTCAGCTCTGTCGGTAATAAGGCCCGCGAGGTGCAGATTGGCGAGAAGAGCCAGGAGTCGCAGCTCGAGCAGGCAACGAATGCGCAGCAGGCCCTGTCTGGCGTGAATCTGGACGAAGAGGCGGCGAATCTGATCCGCTTCCAGCAGTCGTACCAAGCGGCAGCACGGGTGATGTCCGTGGCTGGTACGCTGTTCGACGAGATCCTGTCGGTCAGCCGCTGAGCGTGAGGTGACATCATGAGAATCTCGACCAGCATGATCTTTGACGCCGGCCGCAACACGCTGATGCGGCAGAGCGCGGACATGGCGCACACCCAGCAGCAGCTCGCGACGGGGCGGCGGATCCTGACGCCGTCGGATGATCCGATCGGTTCGGCCCGTGCGCTCGAAGTGAGCCAGAGCAAGAGCGTCAACGAGCAGTTCCAGACGAACCAGGGCTATGCCAAGGACTCGTTGTCCGTCCTCGAAAGCAGCCTTGGCAGTATCGGTGACACGCTCCAGTACATCCGTACGCGTGCCGTGGAGGCCGGTAACGGCACATTTTCGGATGCCGAATTGCAGTCGCTCGCATCGGACGTCGAAGCTCAGTTCAACGCCTTGTATGGCGTGGCGAATAGCAAGGATGCCACGGGCGAATATCTGTTTGCCGGGTTCCAGTCCAGTCAGGCAGCGTTTTCGGGCGGTGCCGCGACGGCGGGGGCCGGGCCGGCTGCTGTCGTGTACAACGGCGACGAAGGTGCTCGCAGCATGCAGGTTGGGCCGTCACGTGTCATGCCGGTCGCCGAACCGGGCAGCAAGGTGTTCATGGCCGATCCGACGACCGGGCAGTCGCAGATGTTCGCCACGATCTCGAACTTCATCACCGAGCTGCGCAAGCCCCCGACCGACCCGACGCGCAACGTTTCCGCGGCCGTGCAGACGGCCATCGGCGGCATGGATGCGGCGATCGACAATGTCAGCACGATTCGGGCGTCGGTCGGTTCGCGCATGGTCGAACTCGATGCGCAGGTCGATCTCTCAGCCGAGCACGATCTCGAATATTCCGACACGCTGTCGCGCCTGCAGGACCTCGACTACAACGAGGCGATCTCGCGCTTCTCGCAACAACAAACCGTATTGCAGGCCGCGCAGCAATCCTATGTGCGCGTAACCGGCCTGTCCCTTTTCGACTTGCTCAGATGAGTCCATCCGCCCGAACGACGACGCGGCGCCTTGCCTTGTTCCTGCTTCTGCCGACCCTCGCGGGGTGTTCGTCGCTCAAGGAAAGCGGCGCCGGGATTGCGGGCGGAGTGGGTGGTGCGCTCGTCGCCCAGAAGGCGGAGCTGCTCAAGCCGGAGTTTCTCGGCGGCGCACTCATTGCCTACGCGATCTACGATCCGCTGGCTCCCACATGGGAAATCAACGCGACCAAGCTCGACGAAGACCGCGTGCGCTTCGACCTGCGCATGAAAGCGCTGATCACGGGCGGTGACGGCGAGGCGCGCCAGATCTTCCTGCGCAATGCGCGGCAACTCGCCGAGGGACAGGGCGCCGCGGGCTTTGACATCGTGCGTTTCGAGGAAGGCATCGACTCGACGCGCCCGTTCGCACATCGCTTTGCGAGCGGGGAAATCCGTCTGGTGCGTTCGCGCATCTGGCCGACGCTCTAGGGCTGAAGGCTAGCCTGTCCAACGAAGGTACGCAGCATCTGGTCGATGGCGTCGAAGCCGTGTTCGAAGAGCGACTGCAGGACGGGCGCGAAGCTGTTGAGGCTGACCAGCAGCACCAGGAAGCCGACTGAGAGCGTCACCGGGAAGCCGATCGCAAACAGGTTGAGCTGAGGCGCTGCGCGGGTCAGCACGCCGAGCGCGATGTTCGTGATGAGCAGCGCCGCGATCATCGGAAGCGCCATCAGCAGTGCGGAGGCGAACATCGTCGCCGCGTGCGCGACGATCTGCATCCAGCCGTCGGCTTTCGGCAGCGTTCCGACCGGCAGCCATTCAAAGCTCACGACCACGACATTCACCAGCATCAGGTGGCCATTCAGCGCCACGAAGATGAGCAGCGTGAGCAGGCCGATGAACTCGGTCACGACCGCAGTCTGGCCGCCGGTCTGCGGGCTGAAGAAGACGGCGAACGAAAGCCCCATCTGCAGGCCGATGAGTTCGCCGGCGACGTCGACCGCCGCGAACAGCACCCGCATCATGAAGCCGATCGCGATGCCGATCACGGTCTGCTGGGCGAGGATCATCAAGGCCATCATCGAGCTTGCCGGCACCGGGGGCATGGGCGGCAAGGCCGGGAGGACGGCGAGCGCCGCCGCCAGTCCGACGGCGAGGCGCACGCGCACCGGGATCATGCGGTTGCTGAAGAAGGGCGCTGCAGAGATCAGGCCGAGGATGCGGGCCAGCGGAAAGATCAGTGCGGCCAGCCAGGTATCGAGCTGGGCGGAGGTGACGCTGAGCATCGGGCGTGGCGTCAGCCGATCATCGTCGGGATCGACTCGAGCAGCCTGCGCGTGAAGTCGATGATCAGCGTCATCATCCAGTGGCCGGCGATCACGAGCGACGCGAAGACGGCGACGAGTTTCGGCACGAAGCTCAGGGTCATTTCGTTGATCTGCGTGGCGGCCTGGAACACGCTGACGATGAGGCCGGTGACGAGGGCCGCGAGGAACATCGGCGCGGCCATCAGCAGCGTGATTTCGAGGGCTTCGCGGCCGATGTCGACGATGGTACCGGGATTCATGACGGAGTCTCCTCGATTAGCTCGCAAAGCTCTCGACCAGCGACCCGACGAGCAGGGTCCAGCCGTCGACGAGCACGAACAGCATGATCTTGAATGGCAGGGCAACGATCACCGGTGACATCATCATCATCCCCATCGACATCAGCACGGAGGCGACCACCATGTCGATGATCAGGAAAGGGATGAAGATCAGGAAGCCGATCTGGAAGGCAGTTTTGAGTTCTGAAGTAACGAAGGCGGGTATGACGACGCGCATCGGCAGGTCCTCGGCCTTTTCGACCGGCGGCGTCTTCGACAGCTTGGCGAAGAGCGCGATGTCGGGTTCGCGGACCTGCTTGAGCATGAAGGCCTTGACCGGCACCGAGGCACGCTCGACGGCGACGTCGAAGCCGATTTCGCTGCGCGACAAGGGCAGGTAGGCGTCCGTGTACACCTTTTCGGCGACGGGCGACATGATGAAGAACGTCAGGAAGAGCGCGAGGCCGAGCAGCACCTGGTTTGGCGGCGAGGTCTGGGTGCCCATCGCGGTGCGCAACATGCCGAAGACGATGATGATGCGCGTGAAGCTGGTCGTCATCAGCACGATCGCCGGCAGGAAGCTCAGCGAGGTGAGCAGCAGCAGCGTCTGGACGCTCAGGCTGTAGGTCGTGCCGCCGCCTGGGCCCGGCGTGCCGGTGATCGCGGGCAGGCCTTGCGCCCGGGCGATCACGGGCAACAGGACGAGCGACAGTGCGGCGGCGATGCGCATGGCCGTGCGGCTTGCGTCAGTTCGCATCATTGCGGCGCTCCATCGAACGTTTTAGCCAAGCCTGGAAGTCACCCAAGGGATGCGCGCCTCCAGGGCCGCTGTTGGTCTGGATCGCATCGGCCGGCAGCGTGTGGAGCGTGCGGACGCTCGCCGGCGTGACACCCAGCACCAACACCTGGCCTGCGATTTCGACCAGCACCACGCGTTCGCGCGGGCCCACGGGGACGGCCCCCAGTACCTTGAGGCCGGCAGCGGCACCGCGCGGCGTCGAAAGACGCTTGATTAGCCATAGGCTGCCGAGCAGCAGGGCGAGCACGATGCCGAGGCCGAAGAGCATCTGGCCGATGCCTTCGGTCATGGCCGGCGACGCTTCGGCGGCACGGGCGGGCGCCGCAGCGAGCGCCAGCAGGGGGATGAAGCGATGGTGGATAGTGTTCACAGCAGGGGCGACGGTTCTTCCGATGGGAGAAGAATACGCGCGACAGGACCTTGCCAAGGGGGCAATAAGACGGAAAAAAGGGGGATTATTCGGCGCTTTGCCGGCCGGGCGGACGAGGGCGCCGCGGCCGGAGTTGCGGCTGCGCTTAGCCGCGGATCTTCCGCATCCGTTCGGCCGGCGTGATGATGTCGGTGAGGCGAATGCCGAACTTGTCGTTCACGACGACGACTTCGCCCTGCGCGATCAGCGTGCCATTGACCAGTACGTCCATCGGTTCGCCCGCGAGACCGTCGAGCTCGACCACCGAGCCGTGCGCCAGCTGCAGCAGGTTGCGGATCGAAATCTTGGTGCGTCCGAGTTCGACCGTGAGCTGGACGGGGATGTCCAGGATCATGTCGAAGTCGTTCAGGCTCCCCGCACGCGGAGCGCTGGCCCCGAAATCGGGGAAGAGATGGCTCGCAGGCTTGGCCTGGTAGGGCGAGGCCGCAGCGGCGGCAAGATCGGCGGCAACCTGGCGCGCTTCGGCGTCGGCGTTGCCCTCCGCCGTCGCCTGTTCCATCATCGCCGCAGCCCAATCGTCCTCGCTGACCTGCGAGTCGATGTCGTTGTCGTTGTCAGCCATGTTGGCCTCCGAATAATGGCGAACTGCCGTCCTCGTTGGCGAGGAAGCGTTCGACTTTGACTGCGTAGTTAGGACCCTGCCGTCCGTAGCTCAGTTCAAGCACGGGCACCCCGTCGACCTCGCCCTGAAGCATTTCGGAGACGTTGATCGGGATCACGTCGCCGACGCGCATGTTGACGATGTCACGCAGCGTGACCGTGGCGCTGCCGAGATTGCACACGAGTTCGACCTCGGCCGTCTGCAGCTGGCGGGTGAGCAGGCTGATCCAGCGGTTGTCCTGGCTCAGGTGGTCGCTCTGCATCGTCGAATACAGCACGTCGCGGATCGGCTCGACCATCGAGTAGGGGAAGCAGATGTGCATGTCCGCTTGCGATCCGCCGAACTCGAGCGAGAAGCTCGCCGAGATCACGATCTCGGACGGCGTCGCGATGTTCGCGAACTGCGAGTTCATCTCGGAGCGCACGTATTCCATCTCGAGCTTGAAGACCGGGGCCCAGGCGCGCGTGTATTCGGCGAACACGACGTTGAGCATGCCCTGGATGATGCGCTGCTCGGTCGGCGTGAAGTCGCGGCCTTCGACGCGGGAGTGGAAGCGGCCGTCGCCGCCGAACATGTTGTCGACGACGAGGAACACCAGGTTCGGGTCGAAGACCACCAAGCCCGTGCCGCGCAGCGGCTTGGCAAGTACGAGGTTTAGGTTCGTCGGCACCACCAGGTTGCGCACGAACTCGCCGTACTTCTGCACCTTCACCGGGCCGATCGAGACCTCGGCGTTGCGGTGCATGTAGTTGAACAGGCCGATGCGCAGGTAGCGTGCGAAGCGTTCGTGGATCAGTTCGAGCGTGGGCATCCGCCCGCGCACGATGCGTTCCTGTGTTGCAAGGTTGTACGGCCGTACGCCGGACTGGTCGCCCTGTTCCTCCTCCTGATCCTCAGGCTCGCCCGCGACGCCCTTCAACAGGGCATCGACCTCGTCCTGGGAGAGAAAGTCGGAAGACATGGTCGATCACCTCCTCACTGGATAATGAAGGAGTTGAAGCGAACGGCCTCGATCGGACCCGCCACGGCCTGCTTGGCGTTCTCGCCCTTGGGGGGTGGGGTGCCGGTCAGGACCTGATTGGTTCGACTCACGATCTGGGCCGCAAGATCCTCGCGTCCTTCGGGAGTAGACAGTTCCGAAGGGAGTTTGCTCGACAACAGCAGGTTGATCTCGTGGCGGATATCCGGCATGAAGCCTTTCAAGTTTTCAGCAATCTTGTGGTCGCTGACGCGCAGCGCCATGACGACCTGAAGGTAACGGTCGCCTTCCGCCGGCGCCAGGTTCACGACAAACGGATCGAGCGCGACGAAGGTCGGCGGGTGGCTGAGATCGACGGTCGCGACCGCGGCCGGCTTCTCGGCATGCTCCTCTTCCGTCGCATGCCCCTTCCTGAGCAGCATCACGGCGACGACGGCGGCGATCAGCACGACCACGACCGCAACGGCCAGGATGATGATGATCAACAGCTTCTTGCCACGCTTCGGTGCGGGAGCCGCAGCCGGCGCTTCGGCGGCCGGTTGCGGAGCGGGGGCTTTTGCCATGAATTTCTCCTATTTCCACAATTCAATTATGCGCGATCCGTCCCTGCGTCGAATTGCGGAAAAGTGGGCAAGTGCGGCCCCAATTCACTCGCTATCAGGCAAAGGTGTCGACCATTCCCAAGGCCGCACGTGACCAGTGTGAAGACGTCGCCGGCCGGATCTCGTCCAGCGCCTGCACGTCATTGCTACCGTTGCCGCCCGAATTGCCGGCAGTCGCTGCACGCTCGTCGCGAGCGCGCTGGTCGCTGGAAGTGCTGACGTTGGTCTGACCGAGATTGATGCCCGCCTGCTGCATCACTTCGCGAAGACGGGGCAGGGCCTGTTCGAGTGCATCGCGCGCTGCCGCGGTGGCTGCAACGAAGTGTGCGGTCGTCTGGTCGCCACTGACCTGGATCGAAATTTCAAGTTTACCGAGATGTGCGGGCGTAAGCACGAGTTCGGCCTTCGACTCGTTGCGGCCGACCATCCAAACGACGCGATTCCCCACGTCGTCGGCCCACGCCGCCTGACCGGCCTGCGTATGGACGGGTAGCTGCGGCACATGGGTCGCCTCGCTGCGGGCGGCCGGGGCAAGATTGGCGAGCTGCAGACCAAGCGTCTGGCTGTCGGTGGAAGCGAGTTGCGACTGGGGCGCGGGCGTCGCGGCAGCGTTCGCGGCCGAATCTTCAGCCGGTGCGCTTCGCAGAAGCTCGATGTTTTGTGCGCTTCGACTCACGATTGCCGGTTCGGCAAGTTCTTTGATCGGTACGCCAAAGCCGGCACTGGCGTTTCCGGCCGGGGACGTTCCGGTTGCGACCGCCGCGTCGTCCTTCCCGCCGGTCGCTAGCGGCATATGGCCGAGGCCGTCGCGTTGCAGGGTCGCCAACACTGTCGACAGGACGTGAGAGGAGGAGCCTTGGCCGGCGGGGAGCGTTCCGGTCTGGCCGTCAGTTGTGCCTGAGCCCGGTTGAGGAGGCTGCGCCGCGGGAAGTTGGGCGGCGAGCCCCTGTAGCAGGGCGGCAAGGTTTGCCGCTGCGGTCGTATCTGCCGGCAATTGTGTCGTCGGCGGCGCTTCTGCCGATGCCGCATCGTCGGTTGCAACAACGGCGGCGTTGGTGTTCGCGGCTTGGATTGCGACGTCGGCGGGCGACTCGTCCTTCGCGGTATCTGCAGTGGAATTCGTGTCGTCTACGGGAGCAGTGGAATTCGTGTCGTCTGCGGGATTTTGCTGCGCTGAGCTCGGGCGCGCCGCGTCGGATCTCCGCTCTCCTTCAGATGTCGACGGGGCCTGGGCCCGCGACCGGCCTTGGGGTGCGTCGGCTGCCTGTGAGGACTTGTCCGATTGGACTTCGCGAGTGGGGCGGCGGGCGACACGAGGGCCATCGTCGTGCGAGTCCGCAGATTTCTGTGGCTGCACGTCGTCATTGCGGTCGGTCCGCGTCGATCGGTTGGCCTGCTCCGATGCATTGCGCTCTGGTGTCGTGCCAGTGCGGCCGGATTCGCTGCCGATGCGGCGTCCCAGCGCACTCGCGAAATCCTGACCGGTATCCGAACCGTCGCGAGCGACAGTCCGCTCGGCGCCAGCGCTGCGGTTGGCGGCCGATGTGATGTTGGTTTGCAGGAGATTGCTGACTAGCGGATTTGACATCGCCAATTCCCAAAAGATGGCCGGTTCAGGGCGATATGTGCAAGCCGCATGCCAGCGCCGGCTTGCCGGACTCAGCTTTCGCCGGAATCCTCGCGGTCGCGGAAGCGCTTCGCGGAATGTTCGTCGGACTGGCGCTGTTCGATGCGCGCGGCCTTCTTCGATTCGCCCTGGTCGTGGCGTTTCTGGAGCGTGTCGAAGGCCTTGACCTTGTTGCGCTGCGTCATCCAGTTCTGCTGCCCGGCGGCGGTCATCTGCTTGGAACGGTCGACCTGGGCTTTCTGGATCGCGATCGCTTCGTCGATCCGCCCGATGAAGGCGCTGTAGTTGCGCCAGGCTTCTGGCGAAAGGCCATTTCGCGCAGCCTCCTGGAAGCGCTCGGAATACTCGTCACGATAGTTCTGGAGCAGTTCGAGTTTGCGCTGGCCTTCCTGTTCGCTGGCGATCAGTTCGCCCAGGCGCCGAGCCGCTTCGTCCATGCGGTTCTGCGTCAGGTCGAGGAGGGGTTTGAGCGGAAACGGGGTAGTCATGTGGAACGGTGCATCGTGTTGTCGCCGGTCTCCGGGAGCTGAATTCTACGTCGCCTTTTTTCTTTCTGCCGTGATCTGGCTCATCCCGCGAGGAACAGACTGCCGAGATGGTTCGTCGCGCGGGCATAGGTTTCCTGCTCGTCGATGCGTTGCTGCAGGAAGGCTTCGAGCTTCGGATACATCGCCACGGCCTTGTCGAGCATCGGGTCTGAGCCCGCCTGGTAGGCGCCGACGGCGATCAGGTCGCGGGAACGCTGGTAGCGCGAGAACATCTGCTTGAAGCGTCGGACCAGATCGAAATGCTCGGGCGAGACGAGGCCATGCATCGCGCGTGAGATCGATTGCTCGATGTCGATCGCGGGGTAGTGCCCCTGGTCGGCCAGCGAACGCGACAGGACGAAGTGGCCGTCGAGAATCGCGCGCGCCGAGTCGGCGATCGGGTCCTGCTGGTCGTCGCCTTCGGCGAGCACGGTGTAGAAGGCGGTGATGGAGCCGCCGCCTTCGAGGCCGTTGCCGGCGCGTTCGACCAAGGCCGGCAGGCGTGCGAAGACGCTCGGCGGATAGCCGCGGGTGACCGGCGGCTCGCCGATTGCGAGCGCGATTTCGCGCTGCGCCATCGCATAACGGGTCAGCGAATCCATGATCAGCAGCACTTGCTTGCCCTGGTCGCGGAAATATTCGGCGATGGTCGTCGCATAGGCCGCGCCCTGCAGGCGCATCAGCGGGCTGGTGTCGGCCGGGGCGGCGACGACGACCGAACGCTGACGGCCTTCAGCGCCGAGGTTCTGCTCGATGAACTCCTTCACTTCGCGGCCCCGTTCGCCGATCAGTCCGACGACGATGACGTCGGCCGCCGTATAGCGTGCCATCATCCCGATCAGCACCGATTTGCCGACGCCCGAGCCGGCGAAGAGGCCCAGGCGTTGGCCGCGACCGACGGTGAGGAGGGCGTTGATCGCCCGGATCCCGACGTCGAGCGGCGTGTCGATCGGGGCGCGGCTGAGCGGATTGAAAGGTCGGCTCTGGAGGGAACGTCCTTCCGTGCCGTCGAGCGGGCCGAGGCCATCTAGCGGCCGGCCGGCGCCGTCGACGACGCGGCCCAGCAGCTTGTCGCCGACCGGGAGGTGTTTGGCGCGATCGGATGTACGTCGGCGAGGGGGCGCCGACTTGCCGACCACAATCCGGGCGGGATGGGGTTCGACGGGCAGGACCTGAGCACCGGGCGCGAGTCCGAACACGTCGTCGGTGGGCATCAGGTAAAGCCGTTCGCCGTTGAAGCCGACGACTTCCGCTTCGACGACGGCGCCGCCGGCCGCCATGATCCGGCAGTCGGCGCCGAGCGGCAGCTTAAGGCCGGCGGCTTCCATGACAAGACCGTTGATCCGCGTGAGGCGTCCCGATATCTCGAAAGGAGTGATCGAGCTCACCAGCCGGCGATGCTCGGCCAGGTGCTTCGTCCAGGCGTCCGCGTGAGCGGTGCTCATTTGGATGGTGCCCAAGCCGTTTCACTGTGGCTCAAGCCTTCCAGAATGCGGCGCCACCGGGTTTCTATCGTCGCGTCGATTTCGCTCGCCGGCGCGGAAATCCTGCAGCCGCCGCGGGTGACGGTGTCGTCCTCGATCAACAGGTGGTGTGGATGGCCGGGCTGATCCGTGAGGTACTCCCTCACCAATGCGAGATCCTCAGGATTCAGGTGGATGCGGACCTGAGTTTGCGGCAGTTGATGCAGTGCGTTGCGTACGACATCAGTGACCGCTTCGGGGCGTTCCGCAAGCGTCTGCCGCACCATCTGCCGCGCCACTTCGATTGCGAGCGCGATCACTTCGTCGGCCACATCCTGGTCGAGCCGCTTGAAGGACGCAGCGAGCGTGTCGACGAGCGCCGCGATCCGGTCGGCTTGCTGTCTCGCCTGCGCCGCACCCTCCTCGAAACCCGCGGAAAAGCCGTCGCGGCGGGCATCCTCGAACATGGCCTCGATGTCCGCTGCGGTCGGCAGCTGGATGGCGGGTTCGAGCGGTACGTCCGGCTCGGGTTCGGGAGTCGCTCTCACGACAGGCTCGGGAGGCGGCGCTTCCGTTTCTTCGGCGACGGCCGGCGCTGTCGAGCCGTCATCGTCGAATGCAGGAGGCTCCCAGCGGCGGTAAGCGCCGACGGCCTGGTGGCGCATGGTCATCGCGGGCTCCGGCTAAGGGTGAGGAATGGGCGGAGATCAGACGAAGGCATCGTCGCTTCCCTTGCCGCCCAGCATGATCTGGCCTTCCTCCGCGAGACGGCGGACGACCTTGAGGATTTCCTTCTGCTCGGCTTCGACTTCGGACAGGCGCACCGGGCCCTTCGATTCGAGGTCTTCGCGCAGCATTTCGGCGGCGCGCTGCGACATGTTCTTGAAGATCTTCTCGCGCAGATCCGGTGCCGCGCCCTTGAGCGCGATGACCAGCGAGTCGGACTGCACTTCGCGCAGCAGCGTCTGCACGCCGCGGTCGTCGATGTCCATGATGTTTTCGAACACGAACATCTCGTCGAGGATCTTCTGCGCGAGATCCGGATCGTACTCGCGGACGTTGTCGAGCACCGCGGTCTCCGCTGCAGCGCCGACGAAGTTGAGGATTTCGGCCGCATGACGCACGCCGCCCATCGATGCCTTCTTGACGGCAGACGCGCCGGACAACATCCGGCCCAAGGCTTCGTTGAGCTCCTTCAGCGCCGCCGGCTGCACGCCGTCGAGCGTCGCGATGCGCAGGAGCACGTCATTGCGCAAACGGTCGGTGAACTGCTTCAGGATCTCGCCCGCCTGGTCGTACTCGAGGTGCACGAGAATGGTCGCGATGATCTGCGGGTGCTCGTTCTTGATCAGGTCCGCGGCCGTGATCGCGTCCATCCACTTCAGGCTTTCGATGCCCGCCGTATCCGAGCCCTGCAGCACACGCGCGATGATGTGACCGGCACGCTCGTCGCCGAGCGCCTTGGTGAGCATCGCACGGATCTGCTCTTCGTCGGCCTCGACCGGCGCGCCCTTTTCGCGATGCGCATCCAACTCGTCCAGCACCGCTTCGACGCGCGAGCGCTGCTGCGCCGGCAGGTTCGCCATGGCCATGCCGAGCTTCTGTACCTCCTTCGGCCCCAGCAGCTTGAGCACTTCGGCCGCCTCGTCCGAGCCTAGCGCGAGGAGCAGCAGGGCGCTCTTTTCGAGTCCGTCCTCAGGCGTCGTCATTTCTTCCCTTCCTCATTGGTCCCCATCCATTCCTTGATCAGGTTGGCGATGACCTTCGGATCCGTTTTCGCGAGTTCCTTCGCCTCCGCGAGCTTGTGATCGAACGTGCGCTCGGCCGCGCCGTGAGACAGGCTGACGAGGACTTCCTCCTCGCCTTCTGCGCCGGGTTCGCGGCCGGCTTCCGGTCCTTCGGCCTTCTCCGGCGCAACGCTGCGGATCAGCGGGCGGATCACGCCGAAGTACACGAAGGCGAGCGCCACCAGAATCACGACGTACTTAAGCACTTCCTTGCCGATCTCCTGAATTTCCGGATCCTTCCAGATCGGCACGGCGGCCGGGCCTTCTTCCTTCGCAGCGGCGAACTGCGCACTGGACACATTGAGCGTATCGCCGCGCTTCTGGCTGAAGCCCATCGCTTCACGCACGAGACTGGTGATGCGGTTGACCTCGTCGTCGCTCAGCGCCACCTGACGCGTCTGACCATTTGGCAGCGTTTCGGTGCGCTGGTTCACGACGATCGCCACGGACAAGCGCTTGACCTGGCCCACCGACTGCTTGGTGTGCTGAACCGTGCGATCGAGTTCATAGTTGATCGTGGCTGCCCGGTTGCCATTAGCCGTGCCCCCGGCTCCCGTGCCGCCACCGGGGACATTGGGTGACGTGATCGGGGCAGTCGCCGGCACCGGCGGCTGGTTGGTCAGTGCTCCGGGAACCCCCTGCGCCGCCGGCTCCCGGACCGACTGCTCGGATGTCTGCTGGCTGCGGATCGCCTGATCGGGCGACGGGTTCGGCTTGAAGGTCTCGGCCGTCTCCTCGACCTGGTTGAAGTCGACATCCGCCGTGACCTGGGCCTTGAAGTTGTCGCCGCCGACGAGCGGGGTCAGGATCGTCTCGATGCGGCGGATGTAGCTGTTCTCGACCTCGCGCACATAATTGAGCTGCGTCGCGTCGAGACCGGCGTTGCGCAAGGGGTCGGACCGGCTGGTGAGCAGATTGCCGTTCTGGTCGATGACGCTCACGCGGTCGTTCGCGAGCTGCGGCACGCTCGATGCCACGAGGTGGACGATGCCGGCCACCTGCGCTGCGTCCATCGTCCGGCCCGGATGGAGATTCACCATCACCGACGCCGTCGGCTTCTGCTCGTCGCGCAGAAAACCCGACTGCTTCGGGATCGCCAGATGTACGCGCGCGGACGCCACCGACGAGATCGATTGGATCGTGCGCGCGAGTTCGCCTTCGAGCGCGCGCTGGAAATTGACTTGCTCATGGAACTGCGAAACGCCGAGCTTCTGGTTCTCCATCAGCTCGAAGCCGACCAGGCCGCCCTTCGGCAGCCCTTGTGCGGCCAGACGCAGGCGCACGTCGTGGACCTGGTTCGCGGGGACGAGGATGGCGTTGCCGCCGGGCGAGAAGCGGTAGGGGACGTTCTGCTGCTGCAGCGCGGTCACGATGTTGCCGCCGTCGCGCTCTTCGAGGTTCGAGAACAGCACTGCGTATTCCGGCTGGCGCGTCCACAGCCAGACACCGACGAGCATCGCGATGGCAATCGCAATGGCTGCGGCGGCCGCGATCTTCTGTCGCTGCGTCAGCTCGTTGATACGCTGCAACAGCAGCTGGACCGGTGTCGGTGCCGGGGCTGCGGTGTCGGCGGTAGCCATGGTCGAATCCTTGAATCAGGTCACACTTTTCCGGATGGCGGCATTGTCCTCCTGCCGCGTCAATTTGCTAGAAGGGAAAAGCGGCATTTTTTGCCGCCTATTTGCCGGTTACCATAGACGCGAATCGCCGTAATCTGCCAGCCGTCAAAACAGGTTTCCATCGGCTCAATGCCCACGCCCTCAGAACAGCCCCCGGTCGAGCAGGCCCCCGGCGCAGCGCAGCGGCTCGATGCCGCGCAGCTCGCGGAGGCATTTGCGATGTTCTCGCGCGCCTCCGAAGAGCTGTCGAGCGCCTACAACGCGCTGCAGGGCCAGGTCGCGCAGCTCACCGAGCGGCTCACCGTGCTGCTCGGCGCGCTGCCGGCCGGCGTCGCGATGCTCGACCGCAACGGACGCATCGTACAGTGCAATCGCGCCGCCGAAACCCTGCTCGGCGAGGGGCTCGCGGGTCAGGATTGGAATGCCTGCGCCGCCGGCCTCGTCGAGACCGAAACGCCGGGCGAACTCACTGTCGGCAGCGAAGCGGGTGCGCGCCGCGTGTCCCTGTCGGAGGCGGCGCTCGAATCGGGGGAAGGGCGCATCATCCTGCTGCACGACGTTACCGACACCCACCGCATGCGCGTGCAGGCCGAACGCAACGAACGGCTCGCGGCGATGGGCGAGATGGTCGCGGGCCTCGCGCACCAGCTGCGCACGCCGCTCGCGGCGGCCCTCTTGTACACCGGCAACCTGCGCCAGCCCGAACTCGCCCCGGCCGACCGCACGCGCGTCGCCGACCGCGCAATCGAGCGCCTGCGCTATCTCGAACGCCTGATCCGCGACATGCTGCTCTTTGCGCGCGGCGACAGCCTGGGGCGCCAACGCTTCGGCATCTGCGACCTCGTCGGCGAACTCGTCCATACGCTCGAGCCTTTGGCCCGCGCGCGCCAGATCGTCTTCTCTTCGACCTGCGAATGCGGTGACACCGCGCTGTTGGGCGACCGCAAGGCGCTCGGCGGCGCGCTCACCAACTTGCTCGAAAATGCGATCCAGGCGACGGAGGCGGGCGGAGCGGTGTCGCTGACGGCGGCCGTCGAAGGCGAAACCGCGCACTTTCGTATCCGCGACAACGGGCGCGGCATCGAGTCGGCGCATCAGGCTCGCCTCTTCGACCCGTTCTTCACGACCCGCGCGGAAGGCACCGGCCTCGGCCTCGCGATCGCGCGTGGCGTCGCCCGCGGACATGGGGGGGACATCGCGGTCGAATCGAGCCCGGGCAACGGGTCGCTCTTCACGCTGAGCCTGCCGCTGCCCGAAGCCGACGAAGACGTAACCGGAAAGGATTCCAGAGCATAAGCATGATCGAACAGATCAATATTCTCGTCGTCGAGGACGACGCGGCATTGCGCGACGCCGTTTGCCTCACGCTGGAGATGGGCGGGCATCGCGTCACCGGCGTCGACGGCGGTCTCGCTGCGCTCGCCGAGATCGAGCTGCAGGCATTCAATCTCGTCGTCTCCGATCTGCGAATGCAGCCGATGGACGGCCTGCAACTGCTCGGCGAATTGCGCGCACGGCTGCCGCAATTGCCGGTACTGCTGATGACGGCGTACGGCGACGTCGACAAGGCGGTCGCCGCGATGCGTGGCGGCGCCTGCGACTTCCTCATGAAACCCTTCGAGCCGGAAGTCCTGCTCGAACATGTGCGCCGCTATGCGTCGCAGCCTCCCGGCGAGGACGATACGATCGCGGACGATCCGCACACGCGAAATCTCCTCGGGCTCGCCGCGCGGGTCGCCGGCACTGATGCGACCGTATTGCTGACCGGCGAATCCGGCACCGGCAAGGAAGTCTTCGCGCGCTACATTCATGCGCATTCGCCGCGCAGCGGCGGCTCCTTCATCGCCATCAATTGCGCCGCGATCCCGGAGAACCTCCTCGAGGCGACGCTCTTCGGTTACGAGAAGGGCGCCTTCACCGGCGCCCAGACCGCCCAGGCCGGAAAGTTCGAACAGGCCCAGGGTGGCACGATCCTGCTCGACGAAATCTCCGAAATGCCGCTCGGCCTGCAAGCCAAGCTGCTGCGCGTGTTGCAGGAGCGCGAAGTCGAACGCGTCGGGGGGAAGAAGCCTGTTGCGCTCGACATCCGCGTGCTGGCCACGAGCAACCGCGACATGTCCGGAGAGGTCGCAGCCGGCCGTTTCCGCGAAGACCTCTACTACCGCCTCAACGTCTTCCCGCTCGCCATCCCGAGCCTGCGCCAGCGTCCCGGCGATATCCTCGCGCTGGCACGGCATTTCCTTGCGCGGCATGGCGAGCGCCTGCGCCGTACGGCCCGTCTCGGTGCCGACGCGGAACAGATCCTCGTCCGCCACTCCTGGCCGGGGAACGTGCGTGAACTCGAGAATACGGTGCAGCGCGCGCTGATCCTGGCGGCGACTGACACGATCATGGCCGAGACCGTACGTCTGTGCCTGCCGAACTGGGTCGAATCGGCCGCAGTGCCTGCGGCAACGGCTTCTGCAAGCTCTGCCGCCTTGCCGCCCGGGCCGGCAAGCATTGCCGTCGAACCGGCAGGAATTGCCGCTCCCGTGGCGCCGGCCGCGGTATCTGAAGCGGCTCGGCCCGCAAATATGAAGGATCTCGAGCGCGAGCACATCCTCTCCACGCTGCGCAGTGTCGGCGGTTCGCGCAAGCGCGCGGTCGAGCAGCTCGGCATCTCGGAACGAACCTTGCGTTATAAGCTGCAACAGTACCGGGACGAAGGCTACGACGTGTGATGCCGCACTGCCGTGCGACAGTTGCGCGGACGTCGGATTTTCTCTCATGGCATGACGATTGCTCTGCTAGACTGAGAGCTACGGTCACTCGGTCGTAGAGGTCGAGATTATGGATACGCGAGGAATCAACCAGATGATCGGCGAGCTGCGCTCCACAGCGCAGGCCGCCGCGAGCAAGCCGGCTGCGCAGGGCACGCAGGCGGCGGGTGGCGTCGATTTCGCGGAAGTGCTGCAGGGCGCGTTGAAGGACGTCAGCGCTGCGCAGCAGGAAGCGCGTGGGATGGCGCAGGATTTCTCCGCCGGCGATCCTAACGTGAACCTGCAGGACGTGATGGTCAATCTGCAGAAGGCGAACCTGTCATTCCAGCAGATGGTCCAGGTCCGGAATCGCCTGGTATCGGCCTACCAGGACATCATGAACATGCCGGTTTAACGGCGTCCAAGGTTGTCCGATAGCGAGGCTAAGAGCCTTGTAAATCAAGGAAGTACGCAAAACCGTCGCCCGAGGTTGTCCAGCAAAATCCGTTGCGAGCCAGGGCAAGTGTGGGCAGAATGGTGGGCAGAGTAACTTTTCTGCCCACAGGCGGCTCACGATGGATACCACACCGGTCGCTCTACTCTCTGCGCTCGCTGACCAGCACAAGCTTGCCGAGGCCGACCGGTGCCGTCGCGCGCTCACAGACCGACAGGTCAAATCTGAAAAGCCCGGTGCGAAAGAGCGCAAGGTCGCTGACGGTGGGGGGCTGACTCTATGTATACAGCCGACGGGGCACCGAGTCTGGCGCCACCGTTTTAATCTCGGGGGCAAGCCACAGACGTACACAATCGGGCCGTATCCCGAGGTGAGCCTAGCCCTGGCGCGCACAATGAGCCGCGCCGCGGCGTGGATTGTCGAGCGCGGGGAGCACCCGAAGGCCTACCTCGAGCGCCAGCGCGAGGAAGCCGAGGCGGCGGCTGCAAAAGCGATGACGGTCCGGCAGTGCTGCGAGAAGTGGCGCGCAGAGACAGACGGGAATATCGCAGCCACGTCAGCAGAGAATCGGCGCTCCATGCTCGAGAAGTACGTCCTCGCGACCCTTGGCGAGCGGCCGATTGCGAGCGTGCGGCGCAAAGAGCTTGTCGAGCTGCTCGCCGGCGTGGACGCGAAGGTCCCAGTCACAGCGCAACACTGCCAGCGCCACCTAAAAATGCTGTTTGAGTGGGCGGTCAACCGGGAGTACGCGCCCGGCAATCCCACGCCCGGCGCGGGGAGAGACGTGCTACCGCGGAGGCGCGGGCGCAAAGTCGTACCGCGGAAGGCGATGGCGCGGGCGGACGTACCTGGAATGCTGGCGGAGCTGGACGCAGCTGCGGAGACTCACGCGCTCACAAAAATCGCGATGAAGCTGCTGATTTTGACGTGGTGCCGCACTGCGGAGATTGTAGGAGCGCGCTGGGACGAGGTGAACTTCGACACCGGCGACTGGACGATACCAGCGTGGCGCATGAAAAATCGTATCAAGCACACGGTCGGGCTGTCGCGGCAGGCCGTGGCGCTGCTGCGCGAGGCTGAAAAGCACCGGGTCGAGCATAACGCGGAGTATGTCTTTCCCGGCCGCCGAGGGCGGGGGCACATGAGCCGCACGACGCTGCATCAGTGGCTCGTGCGGTACGGCTACTCAGACGACGCGGATGTGCATGGATTCCGCGCGACAGCGCGCACGTGGTGCAGCGCGGGGCGCGTCGCAGACGAGGTAGTCGCTGAGTATGCGCTTGCGCATCAGCCGAAGGACCCGACCAAGGCAGCGTATGACCGCGAAAAATACGTCGACGACATTCGGGCGCTGCTGCAAAAGTGGGCAGATGAGGTGGACCGGCTAGTCGCCGCGCACCGGGCTGCTGCTACGCAGCTGCCGGCCGACCCCGCGGCATAGGCCAGGGGGCGGGTCGAGGAACTGCATGCGGGGGCGGCTGAGCGAGTAGCCCTACTCGCTGGCAAAAGGCGACCTATGGGCCGCCGCTGGCACGCGGGCTGCGCTAAGATGTGCAGACCCACATTAGGTAGCCAAGGTGAGTATGCGAACGGCGGTCATGTTCTTTTGCGCTGGGCTTGCGACAACGGCCAGTGCTCAAATCACGCTCAACGCGGCGGGACCGTCGCCGCTGGCGCAGTTCATCGAGCCTCTAAACAGAACCATCGACACGAACGGCCCCATCTTGCTGACGGTAAAACCGTGCGGCGGAATAGAAAATGCATGGTGGGACAACGCATCAAGCATCACCTACTGCCAGGAAATTATCCAGAATATCGCCCGGAAGCGGCAGGCAGCGCTCACTGCAGGCCGCATCAGCCAGGACGCTATCGACCGCACGTCAAATGGGGAAGTGCTCTTCGTCGCGCTGCACGAGCTAGGGCACGCGGTCATCGACAGGCACAAAATACCTTTCTCGGGGCGAGAAGAAGACACCGCTGACCAGTTTGCCGCGTGGCTCATCATGCGGCTCAACAACCCGCAGATGTATCTCGGCGCGACCAACTTTTTCGCAGAGCCGTCGCGGATGTTGCGCGTTTTCGGTAAGGAGCGGCTCACCGAAGAGCACAGCCTGAACATACAGCGGAGAGCGCAGCTAGTCTGCTGGGGGTACGGTCGCGACCCGGCGGGTATGCGAGTATTTGCCGACGACATCGGGCTGAGCGAGGACCGGCGGCAGCGGTGCGCTGAAGAGTATCGCCAGCTGATGCAGAACACCCCGCGGCTTTTCGCGGCTGCGCTCAAGAGCCACAGTAGTGGCGGTGTCAGTGCTGACACCGGGTACGCGCCGCCCGCGCCTCGGCCCGGTGCCAGCTACTCCGGAGGCCCAGCGCTTCCGGAACTTCCGCCGATTCCCGAGCTGCCCGCGCTACCTCAGCCGCCGGGATACCGCTCTTCATTTTAACCATGTGAGCGGGGTCTGGTCTATTTTGTCTGTGCGAGCCAAAGTCTCCCAGCAGTCGCTGTACGAAGTAAGCAGCCCACACACACGCTGCGCACTTCAGGAGCGACACAATGAACACCCCCGCACCCACCCCCACCACCATCCTCAGCTTCTGCGCCGAGCTGCGCGGCTCGAACAAACATTACGCCCGCGGCTTCAGCGGCAAGTGGTGCCATCCCGCCCGCGTCTGAGTCCGTAGCTACGACGAAACCGGGGAAAAGTGCTTCGAAGAGGATTTTGGCTTCTGCGACAAGCGCTGCATCGGCCCTCGGTCGCACGCCGGTCAGTTGCTGGCAAGAGCTCAAGCACGGGCAGTCGAGCTGAACGCCGTTTGCGTTCCTCCCCGACACGAAGAACGGCCGTGCGCGCAAGGTGCCGCTCACCCAGCGCGCGATGCGGGTGTTGCGCACCTTGCCCGCGACCAGGGACGGCCGTGTCCTCGGCATTTCCGCAAACGCGCTGAAGAAAGCGTTCTTCAAGTCGGTTCTCGTCGTGAGCGGCGTCAAGGACCTCACGTTCCACGACCTGCGCCACGAGGCCATCAGCCGCCTCGCGGAGTCGGGTCGCTTTGACCTCCCCGAACTGCAGGCGGTCTCCGGCTACCGGGACACTCGCATGTTGTTGCGTTACGTGCACCTGCTGCCGGAACGGACCGCCGAGAAGATGGACCTGTGCGCGAAGCTCGACAGCGGCAGCCACGAGTGGGACCGGGAAAAACGCCGGTTGCGCAGGGTGTACCAAAGTAACCTGGCGGAGTTGGGGGCGTCGGGGGAGGTGAGCGCGGCGGTGAGCCCCGCCACAACCGAAGGCAAGCAGGACGTGGAAACGGTTGCTGCGCGTGAGAGCGACGTATCCGCGCGGGAAGGCGACAGCGAAACGGCGCCCGTGCTACCGGAGAACGTCATCAGCTTTGAAAGCATGCGTCGCCAGCGCACAGCATGACAATGAGCGGCGGGCGGGTTTGCAGTTAAAGGCAGAATTCGCTATAACGGATGCGCCGGAATGGCTGGAACCCAGCCCGGCACTCGGGTTGCTTAGACCCAAAGCATCAACACGGCGAGAACCGGCGCCAATGCAACGTGAAGCTCGAGCTTAAGCATGTTTGAATGCAAGTTCGAGTTTCACTTGCACCACCTCCGTTAGGGCGGTCCGGATTGACTGATGCGGCGTCCGCAGTTTCCTAGGCTCACGGGCGCTGTCTCGGTCGGCCGGCGTTTCGAACTCCGCAGTGCTTTGGGCCGGGGGTGGTGGCCACGGCTCTTTGGGTCGGTGACTGGCGACGGCGGCAGAGGCCCCAACATGCGGCGACGGACGTGGGGCCCGCGGGGACTGTGGCGGTCGTTCTCGTGCATACCGGACGCCGGTGACGGCTACCTTATTTTATTTTGCCCCTGAAGGAATCTTTTCCTAAGAAGGGGCAAACTCTGGCACCGAGGCGGACGAAGTCGACCGCCCCGTCCGCTATCACGCGCGTTGCCCCAGTTTTTGTAAGAGACGGTTGATGTGGGCTTCGTGTTGGGCGAACGAATCCTCACGGTCCACGTGCGTGTATACCCGCTGCACCGTTTCTGGCTTGTCGTTCAAGAGGTGCCCAGCTGCCTTGAACGCGCCCGGTTTTTCCCGGAGAAGAGTTGTCGCGACGAGGTGGCGGAAAGCGTGAGGGCCAATCCCCGGCGACCCGGCAAGAAAGCGGGCGGTCAGCTTTGCAACCCGTCGGTCAATCCCGTTCCAAGCGCCTTGCGAACGAGAGCTTACGAACAGAAATTTACTCGAACGCCCTCGCAGTAACGTTGCTCTGTACTCTTCGAGATAGGCGGCGAGCTTCGGGACCACCCAGGCAGGAACGGTTACATCGTAGGAGCCGGTGTCATTCCCTTTGCCATTCTTGAATTCGTCCCCCGCAAATCGAATATGCCACCCGTCGCCAGCTTGATACAAATTTCCGGTATTGTCGGGTCGCCATGTCATTGCTCGCCAGTTCCGAATGCGCAACGGATTCGACACGAGAAGGGCGAGTAGGCACGCGTCACGCATCAGGAGGGCTTCCCCTACGCTACCGGTCGGATATTTGGTCGCGGCGCGCTCGATAGCCGCAATTGCCTCAAGCACGGGCGTGAGGGGGTCTTCCAGGTCGAGTAGATGCGCGATGGGTTCTCGCGGGCGCCTGCTCATATCTCGCGACTCGCCTTTCCATACCGTGACCACCTCGAACGTAAGTTCGCACTGCTGCTGCCACGCGACTGCATCCTCAGGTCGGTTGGCAGGGGGGAGCGACTTGGCGAGCTCGGGGCGTTGCCGCAGGTAACCCGTTTTTTCACGTACGAGGGCCGCGACAAGAGCACAGAACGAGGCCTGCCCACCATGCTTGAGGCCGCCGCTCCGGTCGGTCATGAACTGAAGAAATGCATTGACGGCTTCGGGATTTGCTAACCACGCCATTGTTTGTGCTTCTTCAGCAGCAAGACCCCAGCCACCGGAGTCGATTGGAAGGGACATGAAGCCGATAAATTGACGCAACTTCTGCAGCACGATGTCGGCCGTCGGATAACCCGACGAGCCCCGCTGCGCAAGCTTCGAAATCGCGCCGAGCGTATCGAGTGGAACGCCTCGCCATTTCGCGTCCTTCGCACGCTTTAAGCTGGTGATGACCGTCGTCTTATAGTCGAAGAAGGCCCGCCATTGCTGTAGGAGTCCAGGGAGCATAGACGCTTCGGGCAGCACATACGTGCTTAAGACGCGCTCGCGCTGTAACTGTCGGAACGCAATCTGATGAGGTGGCTGTTGTGCGGGGCCTTGTTCTTCCTTGACGAGTGCCACTAGTTGGTCTCGGGGTAGGTCGAGTGCCTTTTCAAGACGACGGAGTGTTGGGAAACCTCGCCGGTTGGGTTGCGAACCGTTAAGCCAGCGCCGGAGGGCACAAATGTTGACTCCGATTTCTCGCGCAAGGGTTTTTGGGGCTAGTCCAGTTCGGGCTACGGCAGCCCGAAGGGCAGTGCTGAGCAATGTTGGGGTTGGTTCGCCACCAGTTGCGGTCTTCCTCGCAGCGTCACAGACCCGCCGAATGAGTTTCACATGATGAATGCGGTCGCGCCTCGTTCGGGGGGCTACGTCGATGACATCGATGTATTGCCGCAGTTTTTCGTCGAAGGCGGAGCCTAATTCCACTCCGACACGGGATTGCAGTGTCTTCCCGAGCGATGCGAGGAACGAATTCAGCGTCGATACGACATTCCGGTACTGCTGAATGCTCGATTTGCTCGCTGGGTCAGACTGTTTGTCGTTGCTGATGCCGAAGTGCGCCTGCAAGTGTGCGCACAACTCTTCGTAGGTGATGTTCACGGTGAGCTCCAGGTTTGAGCTCGTGTAGCCGGTCCGAAATGGGGTGGCCTGGCTGCCGTTATCAGTCACCGTTAGAGCATAACGGCGCGTCGGTAAGGCGTTGAAAATACGTGCTTGTTGTTCCATTTTGAGACCTCCTTCTTATCAAGCAGGAGGTCTCGATGACGTTAAGGACGACTACTTCGAGCGGTTGATATAGCTCGTATAGCGACGTCGTGTGGTTTGTTTGCTTGCTCTGGTGAGAACTGGTGGTCACGAAGGGGGAGTTGTTCAGGGGCAGCGGACGGCGGCCTCCGGCGATATCTTCGTCATCGGTCCCAACAGCGAGTTTCTCGGGGGCATTCGCTATACCTCAAGCCAATTGGCATTTTTGAGGGCAATAGCGATGCACACATACGAATGCGACGTGGGCGGTAAGCACTTCATTCTTCGGTACGAGCACGAAGGTCCGGCGCAGTTGCAGGTGGGGCGGCGGACGACGTTGATTCCGCGCGAGATGGCCTACGCGCTGGAGCAGCTTTCGCCGGCCGCGCTTGAGGACCTGTTCACAACCGTCTCGCAAGCGCGGCGGGAGCTGACATTGCTGACAAATCGACTGATTGCCGACGGACTCTCGCTGACCGTCGCGAATCGGCTGGCGGGAGATGTGCTGCGGCTGAACTGACGGGGCGCGGTGGACGTTGAGGCAATCATTCTGAACTACTTCATGTCGCCCCGAATAGGGGCGACAGTTCTTGCGGGGATAAGGCATCCGCGTTTCGCGGCGCCCCTCGCAGGCATCATCGATGCGGCATCTTTCGCGCTAGGCATCGAGTGGCACAGAAATCGCGCCGCTGCGCTGGGCGTTGCCTAGTAACTGCCGCGAGGTGAAGGTCGCCCGGGGGCGCGAACTGCACGACGACGATGTCGGCTCCGGTCGCCTTAATCCATTGTTGCAAGGCCCAGGCGGGCCACCGTGCACGCTGAGTTGGCCGTCACCACGGGCGGGGTACGTACTGGAAACTGTACCTCTTAAGTATGGAGGCTCACGTGGTGAGCTAGTGCGGGGGATATTCTTGACGCATCGTCCATCGTTGGAGGTCACGCCGATATGGTCCATAAAATCATCCTCGCTGCTGACGAGCCGGTCTGCTGTCCGCATTGCGCGCAGAGTTTTCCGCTGTCTCAGGGCATCACTCGCCAAACTATCGAGCACTATGAGCAGGAACTCGAGGCGGTTCTCAAGGTTCGCGAAAGTGAGCTGCGCGATGAACTCGCGCAGGACGCAGAGCGCCGACTTTCGCGCAAATTCAATACGCAGCTCGAATCGCTGAAGGATGAACTGACCGAGCGAGACCGGAAGCTTGCTGAAAGCAAGTCGCGCCTTGATGTACTTATTCAAGAGGCGCGCACCAAGGCGATTGAGGAGGTTGCTGAGCATCAGAAGACTCTGCTGGCAGACCTTGAACAGAAGGAAGCAAAGCTCAGGGAATTCCGTGCGCAGGAGCTGCAGCTGAGGAAGGAAAAGAAGGCGCTCGAGGATGCCCGGCAGGAGATGGAGCTTCAATTGCAGCGCAGGCTAGATGAGGCCCGGGGCGAACTTGAGCACGCCATTCGTGGCGCCGAGGCGGAACGCTTTCGGTTGGTAGAAGCCGAGTACAAAAAGAAAATCGAGGATGCTCAGAAGGCAAACGAGGACCTGCATCGCAAGCTACAGCAAGGTTCAGCGCAGTTGCAAGGCGAGGTGCTGGAACTTGAACTTGAGGAAGTGCTTCGGGCAGCGTTTCCGCTTGACGATATCCAACCGGTAGCGAAGGGCAAGCGTGGGGCGGATGTTGTGCAGCAGGTGCGCACTCCGATGGGACAAGTCTGCGGCACGGTTATTTGGGAATCCAAGCGGGCCGCCAACTGGTCTGAAGCTTGGGTGGCCAAGTTGAAGGACGACCAGCAAGAGGCCCGTGCCGATGTCGCAGTGCTCGTGGCCACGACCATGCCAAAGGATATCCACGAGCCATTTGCGATGCACAATGGTATCTGGGTAGTGCGGCCTGATGCTATGCGTCCACTAGGCGAAACTCTTCGCGTTCTTCTCGTGGAGCTGCAGAAGGCACGCGCATCGAACGAGGGACGCCAGGAAAAGATGGCGTTGCTCTACGATTACCTTTCCTCGCCGCAGTTCGTGCAAAAAGTCCGCACCGTGGTCGAAGCATTTGTTGCCATGAAGAAGGACCTCGACGCGGAGAAATCCGCGATGCAGCGTATTTGGAAGAAGCGTGAAACCCAGATTGAACGGGTTTCGGTGAGCATGATGGGTATGTGCGGCGAGCTGCAGGCCATCGCCCAAAATGCGTTGCCACAATTGGATGACATTGCGCGGCTACCCGAAGGGGCCACGGATGTAGAACTGGCTGAGCTGTAACAGGAGAATCTCAATGGCAGCATCACTTGACGGCAAACTGGTTGTGGCCATCTCATCGCGTGCTCTGTTCAACTTCGAGGAGGAGAACGAGGTGTTCGATGCGGCCAACGATAGCCGCTACATGCAGTTGCAGCTCGAGCGCCTCGACCAACCGGCGGAGCCGGGTGTCGCTTTCGCCCTCATCAAGAAGCTGCTTGCGTTCAATACGCCCGACCAGCAGCGCGTAGAGGTGGCTATCCTCTCGCGCAATGACCCCGCAAGTGGTTTGCGCGTCTTCGCCTCGGCCACACACCACGGGCTAACACTCGAGCGAGGTATCTTTACGCGGGGCGCGCCGCCGCATCGCTACCTCAAGCCGCTCAACGCAAACCTCTTCCTCTCCGCAAACGGGGAGGATGTCCGCGAAGCGCTCAATCACCATTTCCCCGCCGCCCAGGTGTATCCCCAATCGGTCGCTGACGCGCAACGGAATCCAGGGGAAATTCGGATTGCTTTCGATGGCGACTCGGTGCTGTTTAGCGACGAGGCCGAGCGCATCTTCCATCTCGGGGACTTGAGTCAGTTTCAGGCGCACGAGGTCGCGAAGGCCAAGATTCCGCTCCCGTCGGGCCCCTTCAAGCCATTTCTCGCGGCCTTGCACCAGTTGCAGACCGTGGGGTCGGGTGTGCCGATGCGCATCCGTACCGCATTGGTGACCGCGCGAAGCGCCCCTGCACACGAGCGTGCCATCCGGACGCTGATGGACTGGAACATTGGGGTGGACGAGGCGATGTTCCTTGGGGGGCTCCCCAAAGGTCCCTTCCTCAACGAATTCGAGCCCGATTTCTTCTTTGACGACCAAGCCGCTCATTGTGAGTCCGCGGCACTGGTGGCACCAGCCGGGCAGGTCCTCTACGGCGTAAAGAACGATGTGGTGGTCGTCGACGAGGTGGAGGCGTCTTGAAATGAGTGCTTTCAGTTCGCCTATTCCACACGCAAAATCCTATGGCGGCATTCTGCTCACGAGGACCGGCAAGGTCCTGCTACGCGAACCCGCCAATCACTGGGACGGCTACGTATGGACGTTTGCGAAGGGAACCTCGGACCCAGGCGAGAGCCCGGTCGAGACGGCTCTTCGTGAGGTTCGCGAAGAGACAGGTTATCCCGTCGAAATCGTTGGTATCCTTCCCGGTGTGTTCCATAGCGGATGGGGCAGCAGCGTCTATTTCGTGATGCGCCACTCCGGAGAGCAGGGCCGCACGCATTGGGAAACGCGTAGCACGCGCTGGGCAGACTTCGATACTGCTGCATCCTTGATTTCGAAGAGCACCAATGTGAAGGGCCGGGCGCGAGACCTTGCCGTGTTGGATGCGGCCAAGGCCTGGTTCGACGCCAATGACACTGGGCTGCTGCCATCCTCGGAGGGCGCCAAGAAGTTGGACTGGAAGACGGTCGACATGCCCGCTCAGCACGTGACTTTGCAGCTCGACTTTACACTCACGGCTGACGAGGCAGCACAAGTGCGCCTGGGATATATCCCGGCCGAGATGGAGGAGAAATGGTTCGCGTACTTCGATGACAATACCTTGTATCAGCATCGTAGCTGGACTGGCTTCTGCATTGACCAGGTTCATTTCGTGCCGGACGGGGCCGGGCTTCGCGCGACCCATGCGAAAGTGAATCGTGACCGAGAGCAATACGGGAACACCAATGACGCCGAGGATGTGGCGCGCATCGAGAGTTTGGTGCGGCGGCTTGCTAGGGGGCAGTAAACGCAGGGTCCCAACTACGACGGGTGGCGCAGCGCGCTCACAAAGTGCGCTGCGGCCGTATTCAGTTGGGCGGATACGGGGTGTCGCGCGCTCGTAGATAGCATTGTGGGCTGCGCACAAAATTTACCCTGTAGTCAGTGCCGCGGCTTTTACACCCGTCCGAAAAAGAAGAGCCAGTCGTCAATGTCGAGCTCGTGGCGCTCCTCCGGGGCCGCGCTGAGTGCCTGCAGCCATCCGTCGTAGTCCTTCCGTTTGTCGGTGTGCCAGGCCAGTTTCTTGACGCACTCGTCGAGGTCAGTGCTGAGGTCGTTGCGGACCATTACCTGAGCGCCGCGCTCCCAGTCACGAGCTTTCGGGCTGGAGTACTGGAGTACGATTTTCTCGTCGATTTCGAGCCCTTCGGAGCGGATGAGGGCCATGACTTCGTCTTTCTTTGCCTTCCAAAAGGCAATCCGCTGGTCGTGATGGTCCAGCTTGGTGTGCGCCGCCTCAGCCAACTTCGCCGCGGTGTAGGCAAATTTCCATTCGTTCCTAAGCATCACATTCTCCGCGTTGTGGTTGATGGAACCCATCGTAACGTCGGAGTGGCTCATGGCATGAGCCATTAGCCTCAAAGTCAGCCCTACATCGTGGGACGACCGATGGCGGGCCCTTGCACTAGCGAGTTAGCATTGCGTGCCCTTAAAGGGCAAAGCATCTGAATAAGCGACTTTCATCGCCAGCGCGTGGAGTGCTTGAAGTGGGACAACTTTCGTGCCTTTCCATTCTGCTGGAAGAAGTGCGCGAATGGGCGCTTCGGGCCCATTGTAGAGAACCTTTGCTCTGCCGACTCTAAAGTCAATCTGGAAGAAAAGAAGGTACTCAGAAAAACCTTTTCCTGGTGTGAAGGCAGGACCAGAGTTACACAGGCCAGAGGCTTTAACCTGCACGGTTTTGCCCGATTTCGTTAGTGCATCTACCCCTCCTGTACGCTTCCGCGGAGGGACCAGGTCGAAGTACTCAAATGCGAGCGCTTCAGCGATGTCACCGACCAACCGACCGTCCAGTGTGAACTTTAGCTGAGTCTGGGCGTAGTGCTTTGCGAGTGCCTGTTGCGCTGTCCAAAGTTGATTAACTACTTCAGGCAGTTGCAGCACGACTTGTTCTTTTTGCATATCTCACTACTTAGATTGGCCTGAATTCCTGCCGCCGGACTAAACAGAAATGGCCGGAGGTAGATTGGAGCTGCTGCATGACGAAGCACCTTCCGTAGAGGGGGCGTAGCGAAGTTGTACCCAAGGGTCAATCAGACAGACTTAATTTAGGATGGGGGCTACGTGGTCTTCTCAATTCGTATGGCTCGCGCAGCTACCGGCAGATACAGCCATTGCTCCTTGACGGGCTTGCCCGTACTCGCCTCGATGGCTTCGGCATAGGACGAGAGCTGCGGGCCGTGCTCTTGTGTCAGTCCTTCGTCACGTGATGCACCGCCTGGATTGGCTTTGTGGTCAATCAGAATCCACCCATCTGGAGAATTGACCAAGAGGTCTATACGGCCTCGAAGCCTTGTGCCATCGGGGCGGTTCGCCTCGATGGGTATTTCTGAATAGACAACGGAACCGGGCCAGCGCAGCTGGAGCCATTCTTGGAAAGCCTCAATCTGCGCCTGGACCGCTTTCTTGTCGACGCCATGCGCTACGCCCCAGTTGGTGAGGATGCGCTCTATATCGGCTGCGGTGACCTTGCCCGAAATGCACGCGCGTGCGATGCACAGGTGCAAGGCAGTCCCCAGAGCAGTCATGTCAACGCTGGCTTGCAGAGAAACCCGAACGCCTACCGATTGGGATTGGGCGACCGAATAGGTGCCACCATCCGCATTGCTTGGGCGATACCAGAGAGGCTTGGTTTCCAGAGGGGCATTGTGAACAAACCAGCTGCAAGTTGAGGCCGATTTCTCCGGAGGCTGGAGAGCACATTCGGCGGCCGTCCAGGTTCGCGACTCTCGTAGGACTTGACTGCCGTCTGACAGGTCAAGGAGGCCGCTGTCTCCAAAGAGCAGCTGGCTGGCACCAAGCTCATCGACCCAGCCCCGGTTTGGTTGCCGACGGATGCAAGACACCAACACGTTCACGTCGCGAGCACGGGTCATGCTGACGTAGAAGAGTCGCTTGTTCTCCGCCCGGGCGTCCGCTGCCATGGCTTGACCAATAGCAGAGGCCTCTGCATTCACGGCTGCCTGGGGCTGAGCACGTTTGCCCCATGTCTTAAGCCAGAAGTGCACAAAGCGGTTCTCCAGAGGGCGTTGTGGGTCGAAGTCGCCGTCGGTGCGCGCGCGTACCTCCCACAGGGCACTTCTCGCTTCGCTCCCCAAAGAGGTGAGGATGACAATGGGCCACTCCAGGCCCTTGGCGCCGTGATGAGTCAGCACGGCGACGGCGTCGTCTGAGGTCGCTGCACGGTCGTCATCGCCCGAGATTGCCAGCGCTTCGAACCAGCGCAGTAGGCCACTGACGGTGGCCGGGCGCTTGGCCGCGATGCATTCGTCCTCGAAGGCGTTGGCGAGGTCGAGTAGAGCGTCGACGTTAGCAATGCGTGTTCTGGCTTCGTGGGGCGAGCGCGACCATTGGGTTGCCACGTGTGCAACGTGAGACTCAGCACTTGCTAGGCGTAGCGCCTCTGCCGGGGTGAGGGCGCCCATGTTTGGCCTCAGCGCCTCAAGGCGCGAGAGCAGCGGGTGTGCTGAGTTACCAACGGCCTTCCAAAGGTGAGGGTCGGCCCCCTCGGTCTCGATATACCTGAGGCGGTCAACCAACCACTCCTCCACTTTAGCGCCGTCAGCGAGCGTCAGCACCAAGGCTGAGGCCAAGGTGTCCCCAGCGTCGAGCAAGCGCCGCAAGCACGCCAGAACGAAGATGACTTCTGGCGTTCCCAGCAGACCCGCACGCGGACTCGCTGAAGGGACGTCCCAGTGGCTCAGAGCCGTCACAGCCAGTTCGACCTGCGCATTAATGCGGCACAGGACAGCGATATCGCCTGGGCGAACAGGCCGCAGCTGCTTGCTCACCTTGTCTTCGACCTTCAGGCCAGAATCGATGAGTGTTCGGACCGCCTGGCCGAGTCCAAGGTAGTCTGTCTCGTTCTTGGTGCTCTCAAAATTCCAGTTGAAGAGTGCAGGTTGGTCCGGGATGTCGGAGCGCGAAGGCTGCAATCGGACGTCCTCGGAGTTGAGGTCCGGTAAAAAGGAGCTCTCGAAGACTGCGTTCGTTAGAGACACTAATGCAGGAGTGGAGCGCCGCGAAGTGGTCAATGGCTCTCCAAGTGTGCCTCCCCAGCCCTTGATGGCGCCAAGAACTCCCGCGATGAGCCGGGCATCGGTACCACGAAAGGCATAGATGGCTTGCTTCGGGTCCCCAACCCAGACCGAGCGACGTGCCAGCTTGGCAAACTCGACAAAGAGCGCGAGTTGAAGCGGGCTCGTATCCTGGAATTCATCGACCATGACGAGGTCGAGTTCGGTGGACAACGCGTTTCGGACATCAGGGTTTTCGCGGATGGCTCGCAGCAACAACACTTCTTGGTCACTGAAGTCGACGGCCCCCAGCATTCGTTTGGCCTCAGCATACGTGTCGAGAGCATCAGCTGCCAGACTGAAGACCAACTCCAGGTAGCGGCGTACCTCGGCATGGAAGGCAGGGTGTGACTCGTGAGCCTGGGCAGCTTCGGCGACAGGTTTGACCATGTCGCGAACCTTGGCGCCAGCGTCGATTCCACATGCCGCAATCCAGTCCGGCCAGGTCCAACGACTTTCATGGAAGGCTCTATCGAGGCGCTGGAGTTCGTGCTGACCCTTCTGAAGGTTTTGGGCGACCTTGCCGCCGGCCGCCTCGGTCTCCTGGACGTACTTGGTGACTGCGGCCAGTGCCTCCGAGAGTGCTGCCGCCAAGGTGCCGGTTGGGTCTTGACCCGTAGATGGTGCCGGCCAGTTTGCCAGCATCGAGTTGGCATTTCGCGTGCCCATCACGCGTAGCTGAGCGGGAGAGATATCGTTATCTCGAGCGGCCTTAACGACGCCCTCAATTGATTTGGACCAGTCCGCTTGTTCGATACCAAAGCGAGCAGTCAGCTTAACTAGCTCAAACTGACCTGCACCATCGAGGGTTTCGGACAGCGACGTTGCTAGCAAGCGCCTCGTCTGGCCCTCGCTGAGCACGGTCTGGTCGGGAGAGAGGCCCAACTCAAAGCAAAAGCGCTTGAGCATTTGGCCGCAGACGCTGTTGACGGTACCAAGCCGAGCTTGGCCAACTGCAGTGGCTAGGTCAATGCGACCCTTTTCGAGGAGCCACGAGCGCGCACGCTCTCGAAGCTCCGTTGCGGCCTTTACCGTGAAGGTCGTGGCCAGGATTGCGTGCGGACGGGCAGCCCCCGACTCCAGCGCGTCTGCGAGCGTGACCGTCAGCTTGTAGGTCTTTCCACTGCCGGCGCCCGCGCTGATGAACTCAACGTTGTTCATTGCCCCCACCCTCCTAACAGCACCAAGTGGTCCTTGTCCCACGTCCTTGGCCCTTCAACGTGCAACGTTCCTAGCGGTCCCTGGTAATCGTCACCGGCACCAATGGGTACGACCTCGATTTGCCCTGTAGCCCACTGCTGGGCTCGCCACCTCCAAGTTTCCTTGGCCTGCTGCAGCAGAGAAGCTGTCGCGCCCGCGGGAGGCGTGCGCACTTGCGCCTTCGGCATGGCCCCGGAAGCCGTGACGTACATGCTTCCGGACTCGACCATGAAGTAGCCGAGCGCAACAGGGGCGGCGCCGGTTTTCTGCTCAATGAGCAAGGAATAGAGAGCCAACTGAAGATGATTGCCTTGTCGCAAAATCTCTTGGTAATGCTTGTCGCCTCTCCATTTCATATCTAGCGCGACTGTTAGGCTTCCGGGAAACTCCACAATCAGGTCAACCTGGCCGTTGAGTGGCACATTGCCCAGCTCACCATCAACGCAAACCTCCGTTCGAACACGCAGGGCACCAGCTGCCCGCAGATGGTCGAGCATGGAGCAGATAGCCCGCTCACAAACAGCCTTGAAGCGTTGCTGGCTCACACCTGCGCCGCGCATCAAGAGTAAGGCACCTTCGGTCTGCAGGAGCTCATCGACACTACCCCGAAACCACTCCAGTGCTTGGCCGTTGGTCCATGCCAAGGCATCGCTGTGTCCGAAAAATTTCTCGAAGACGCGGTGGGCAAGCGTTCCCAGAAGGCGGTTGTCTTCTTCAGCAGCGAGTACCGTGGCGGGGCGCAATAGAGCAACCCGCTTAAGGGCATAGAGGGCTGGGTCATTGAATAGCTCGGACAGCGATGAGTATGACTGGCTCCAGCTGGGCAGCTCCAACGGTGCGTTCAACTCGATGAATCTGGGGGTTTGGGGCAGTTCCATGCGGGCCAGATTAGTGGATAACGTGCCGACAAACGCACCTTCCAGTTCGGCATCAATGTCGATACACGAGTTCGTGAGTGCCGGTGCCAGCTTGCAGAGTAGCTGCCGAAACGGGTGTTCTTCTGCTCCGGCGGGCGGAAGGACCAACACGAAGCGCTGCTTGGCTACCAAGAGTGGATGGAGCCACTGGTTGGACAGGGCTTCGAGCTCCTGTTGAGGGTCGCGCAAGTGAACTCCCAGCTCTCCCAGCGCAGTCACTTCGGCTTGCGACCACGGCAAAGACGTTGGAAGAAGTGGAGTGGATGGCATCCACCAAATAACCTCGTCTGCCGGTTCTATGCAGGCTGCTGCGGAGGATTCAGCACGAATGCAGCCGACTTGCGCTGGTGAGCCAGGGTTGGTAGTTCCTCCAGGTGTCGCGTGCACGATGAGCTGCTCAACATGGCGCGGAGTCAGGCTGGCGATGCCCTGGCGCTTGAACTCTGTGAGGCCCTCCAGAACCGCCAAACACTGCTCTACAGCTGGCACCAGAGACGCTCTCGCAGATTCATCGCCTGTAAGGCGTTTCCTCAGTGCTGTAGCCAACTTGTCGACTCGAACGAGCAGGGCATCAACTGGTGCCCCTTCGTCACGGCTCCAACGGTCACCCTCGAGCCAGAATGCAATGCTTTCCAAGACGCCCTTGCCATCTTCCGTGGCTCCGATTTTTTCTTTTACAGCGTTCCAGCTCGCGCCTCCAATGCCCGGCTGTTCGGCAACGGCGCGAGCGAGGTTGAAACGTGCCTTACGGCTGAAGGGGCCAATGGGATGAGCAAGGAACTCGACTAGGCGGCCGACGTCGATTGGAGACCAGCACATCTCCAGTGCAAGTCCCACGGCTTGTAGCGACGGGCGCAGCTCGCTCGGGTTCTGGAATCCGCTCCCTGAGCCGCCTGTGGCCGTCATCGTGGTATCGACAGCGTCACCTCCCGCCTCGCAAACCAGAAGCCGGTCAGCAGGCGTCTTTTGACACATAGCGCTTAACCAATGTTTTGCCACCTCGCGGGTAGAGGCTTGCAGGATGACGACGCTACCATCCGAAATGGGGGCGCCAATTGGCTGTAGCCGGCCGTTGCGTAGAGCCACTTGGGCGCACTCTTGGAGTTGGCGCAATTGGCCCTGGCCTTGCGGTTCGGGCATCCACTGGCTCACGTTAGGTAACAGCGCCAGAGTCTTGCGCCAAACCCACGGAAAACTCGCAATCGGGTCTACCAACAACACCGATTTAATCGGTATAGGCTCGGTGGAAAGGGCCGCAATGACAGCGACAAGTCGTTCAGCCTCACCGACAGAGAAATTGCTGGCAGCTGATTGCTCAACCAGAGCCAATTCACGTAGGCGCTGCGGTGCATCATCCGGCGCTGAGCCGTCCCAGCCAGCTAGGCGCCACTCGTCACGCCAGGATAAGAGCTCGGCAGCGGTGCCGACGCTATCAGCCTCTAGCGAGCGGCTGTAGAAGCGCTCATGGTTATCGCATAGCCGCAAATGTCCGAGGTAGCTGGTCACGCGTCGAGCAAGTGATACCTCAGGACGCAGCAGTCCGAGGTAAGTTTCAAGGAGTCCTAATAGGCCCATACGACCTAGCACGGGGTCACCGAGTGAGCTCTCGCGCGAGGGCCCTAGTCGAGAGTCAAGACTCAAGCCAAATGTTATGTTCATCTGTCGGTAACCGTAATAAGCAGTGCCGCGGCCGCCCATGGTAGGGGCAGAACGTGGCTGTCAGTGACGGCAAATTGCCACATCCCGTCGACTCCGTGCGAACTGTGCAGATTTAAATTCCATTGGGTAAGCAAAACATTAAACGCGAATGACAAATGCACTAAGTAGGTCGCCTGCAGAATTCTTAAGGCGGGCAACGCAACAGCTTTGCGTCGGCGCTGTCCTCGGTCTTCGGGGGCGGGGTATCTAGGTGGATGCCGTCGAGGGTGGTGAGATGCTCACACTCGAGAAAATTCACGAGGTCGGATGCTGAGTACAGGACACTTCCACTGACTATCTGCACGGCGACCCCCTCTTATGTGAATTGCGTGCAGATTGTACCGAGTCCATAGCTCACCAGATGAGCGACCTAGATGCTTTTCATGCCTTCCGCGAGTTGGTGCCGAACGCGTTCTCGTAACGACGCAGGCTCAATGACCTTCACCGCTGGCACATGGCGCAGGATATCCATCGTGAGTTCGGTGGGGTTGCTGAACGGCACGCGCAAGCGGTAAGTGCCGTCGTCCTGAAAGCGCCCCTGCTGGTCTTGGTGCCACACCTCGCGGCTGACCCATCGCGCTTGTTCCGCCGTGAATTCCAGCTCCGCCCACTCCACATCCTTACCCGAAAAGATGCCGTAGCCGCCGTCGAGAACCTTGCGCATCTCCCGGTCGCTGACTTCCTTCGCCTTCTCCGTCGTGAGCGTTACCGCGCGAATCGCATCGAGGGCAAAGCTGCGAAGTTCCTCGCGCAGGTGGCACCACGCATCCAGATACCAGGCCTCCCGGTAGAAGGTCAGGCGCTGTGGGGAGACCTCGCGACGAACGGTCTCGTCCCGCGTGCGCACGTAATGGTCGATAGTGATACGACGACGTTGCAGGACCGCTGTGGCAATCGGGGTGAAGTGCTTGGCATCGTGTGCCCGAGCCGCTTGCCGGTGAAAGCGAATGCGCTTGTCGATGTCTGCGACGGAAATTTCCCCTTCACCCATGATTGCGCGCAGACGTGTCAAGAGAGGTTCGACGTGGTGCGAAAGCAATCCCGGTTCGAGGTTTTTCAGGAGCTGCTGCATTGTGAGCAGCGCGAAAACTTCAGACGCGTTGAACCAGAGCCCTGGCAGTTCGTACCGTGGGCCGGAGGAGGGCGCGTCGAAACGATATCCGCCGGCGTCGCGGTCCCAGACGATGGGGGCGTTGAAGCGTTCTCTGAGGTATTCCAGGTCCCGCTTGAAGGTTGCGAGCGATACCTCAAGTTCGTCGAGGAAGGTCTGGACAGGCACCACGCGACGTTCGTTGAGCAGTCGGTCGATATGATAGAAGCGTTCGGTTCGGTCCATTCCGCTCTTTCTTCAATCTGAAATGGCAGTAGGATACCCGTTTGCAGTACCCAAGCTCTTCGCTCACGCTTCATGTTCCGCGATAATGTGGAAGGCGCTCTGCTCTCTCCCCGAAGTCGCGCCGCGTCTACCTCTCGAGCGCCCCGCTTGAAGACCCTTAGTCAAGGCTGTTTCTTTGTGCCTATTCGTCGTAGTCGTCGTGTGACGGGTGGGACCCGAACTGGCCATGGTCTCGGATGCGCCAATAGTCCCGAGAGGCATCCAAACTGCGTTCGACCACATGGACTTCGCGAGGGGCAGTTCGCCCTTCCGCCTCGACCTGCGCTTGCACCGACCGTCCAATCTCACGCTTCACGAAGGTGCCGAAGCGGTCCTCCCTCACGGTGACCTTCTGGCCCGAAAATAGGTCCTTCAGGACCGCTACAGCCACTCCGTTCCCCCTGAGATGCACTGCGCGCACTTCGTACTGTGCTCGGAAATCACGCTTCTTCCGGGTTGGAATGTGGCGGCGAACGCGCCCGAGCATCCGGGAAACAGCAATTCGCACCGAGCGCTCGCGCATGTGCTCAGGATACGTGCACGGGAACGTGTCTCCGCCGGACTCCATGTAGAGGCTACTCTCTCCCGGTTTGACGGTGATGGCACGGCCTCGCTCTGCCCCCCGTTTGGACGAAGACGGGTTGTTTCGCGCCTTCGAGTGCAGTTTGGGCTGCCCCCGCACGCTCGCCTCGACTGCTGCATACGCCATGAGCCTACGTCGGCTATTTAGCGGGGGAAACGGAGGAAGAGACGGCCCAGCGTTGTAACTCGGGACGCCGCTCCTGACCTCCTTCAGCAGGTCTCGGTCGTCGTCCTCGTTATACCACCCGCGGCCGTCACACTTGTAGCACCGCTCGTTTTCGCCCCCGCACGAACACTGGATTCTCGCCATGTCCGCCCCTAAACGCCTATATGGTGTTTGGATGCAGGTTAGCAGAGTTAACCGTGTGACAGGCGCCGACCGGTTCGCGGTCGGCGACTTTCATCACGACCCATGAGGCGTATGCGGTACGCCACGCCCTGAGCGCCGAGTCACGCCACTCTCAAGGTCGCCGCTAGCGACACATGCTTAATCCGGCATGGAAAGTCAAAGGCGACATCAGTTGCCCACGTTTTGTGCGGCGGTCACGCGCGTGATGGACCAGGACTCGTTCGCGGGGCCTCACTGAGTTCCTGAGCGGTGCATCGCTCTGCAGCAGCCAGGGCAGTTCGACGGGGGACGGACCATCCCCGTCAATAGTTGTCACGCGCATTACCTCTTGTGCGGGCGGGCCATGTCGTCTCCAAATCTCACCCTAGTCCAGCAATCGAGGGGGCTCTGAACCGGCTCTAGTGTTCGCGTCAGATGTTGTCGCGTCCCCAGGTCATGCTATGTCCCGGTGCTTTCCTCAGACCAGCTGACCCACTTCCTGATAAAGGTGACTCAGGACCTCCCGCATGTCGTGAGGCAGATAGCTCCATGCCTGGTCGGCGATGTCGTCGGGGATGCCGAACAGCGCTTCGGCAACACCCCCGGCAATGGCTCCGACCGTGTCGCTGTCCCCGCCGATAGATATCGCATTTCGGATGGCATCCTCAAAGTCGGTAGCGTCCAGCGCACAGATGAGGGCCTCCGGCACCGTGTACATGCAAGTCTCGTTGAACAGGTAATGCGGTCGGATGGCGTCGACCGAGCGATTGAGGTCGTACCCGAAGCGCTCAGTCACGGCGACCTTGATGTTCTTTGGGGTAACGCGATTTCTGGCCAGGAAGATTGCCAACGCCGTCGCCTCCGCACCTTTGAGGCCCTCAGGATGGTTGTGCGTTACCGACGTTACCCGCCTTGACAGTGTCGTCACCTCCTCTACCGACTTGGCAAGCAGGCCGGCCGGCGCGACCCGCATCGCAGCGCCATTGCCGAAGCTGCCGTATGGCTCCATGCTGTCAGACAGCAGCCACTCGCCAAATCGGCTGCCCCAGCCGCCGTTGTCCCAGTAGCGGCGGCCCCAATCCTTCAACGCTTCAGCAGCGTCCCGGCCGTTGACGAGTGCGTCGGCCACCGCAATCGTGCAGACCGTGTCGTCCGTGTAGAAAGCCTTCTGGTGGAAGAACGGGTTGAAACTCTTCGAGCGGAAGTTGCTGAACTCGTAGACCGACCCAACGATGTCACCGATGACTGCGCCCAACATTTGCGTAGCTCCTCAATTGCGGTTGATGCGATGGGTACGATGCCCGACGGTGATGACGGTGCCGCGTTCGTCGACCACCGCGTAGACGCCCAAGGCCGGTTCGATGCGCCGGAAGGCGTCACTGCCGACGCTGCGGCGGATGCGTTCCTTGCTCTTGTGTGTGAGATACATGAGCTTCGCACCTCGCTTGTCGTATTCGTGCACGCCGAATTGCATCAGGAGGGGCAGCACCTCCGCCTGAATCCCGCGTTGCTGTGCGCGGCGAGCGGCGTGATGGGTCATAGCGGCTTGCGGCATGGCATATCTCCCCTTCGTTGTGATGGGGTCCATTATCTGGGCTCGCTGGCTCACTGGATGAGCCGGTCGGAGCGCACAGTTTGCTTCAGAGGCCAATGGCAGTCTGAGTTCCTATACCTAGGACCTAGGCCAACTGGAGAAACGAGGATGATTGACGACAAGGAAGCTGTGCGTGTGGCGGCAATGGTGAAGGCTCTCGAGCGACACCCGGATTACCGCGTCCTGCGGCGACTTCAACCGCGTGCGAAATACGGCGTTCCTGACGAGTTTTCGTACGTCGCGAACGGCGTTCTGGTCGATACCGAGACGACGGGCCTGAACCCGGAGAAGGATGAGGTAATCGAGCTCGGGATGCTGCGGTTTTCTTATGACGCGGAGACCGGGCAGGTATTTGAGGTGCAGGACAGTTATGGTGCGCTGGAGCAGCCGTCACGCTCCATACCACCTGAGACGACACGGATTCACGGCATCACCGACGCGTTGGTCGCCGGGCAGCGAATCGACGATGCCCACGTCGCCGTACTGTTGTCGGACGTCTCAGTTGTCATCGCGCACAACGCGGCGTTCGACCGGCGGATGCTGGAAAGGCGCTTGCCTGTCTTCGAGCGCTACCGTTGGGCATGCTCGGTGAAAGAGGTGCCGTGGGCTGCCGAGGGGTTCGGGTCTCAGAAACTGGAGTATCTCCTTGGGCAGTTCGGTTTTTTTCATACCGCACACCGGGCCCTGGATGATTGCCAAGCTCTGCTGGAAGTCCTGCAGCATACGTTGCCGCGGTCGGGGCGACCGGGTTTGTATCACCTGCTCCGGTCCGCGGTAGGGGAAAGCTGCCGCATCTGGGCCGTCGACGCTCCGTACGAGCGAAAGGACCGGCTGAAGGCGCTAGGTTACCGCTGGGATGCAGACGCATACTGCTGGACCCTGATGACGACTCGGGACGCTCTTTGCGAGGACCTGCAGACGTTGAAGGAGGCCGGATACGGTGGCAACTCGGTTCCGGTGAAGGTCGAGGTCCTCGATGCAACGGTGCGCTACTCAGACCGAGCAGGACGACTCGAGAATCGATATCTGTGATGCTTTTGGGGCAGCTTTTCAGGCTGTCCCATTCTTGTGGTCGGCATGTCATTCAGGTACATCGGGCACATCTTGTTCAATAGGAAGATGGTTCCGAGCAGGCAGGGCGCTTCGGGTACTTCCACGCCGACGTGAGCGGGAATCCCGACCATCACCATGGCAAGAAAAGCCGTTCGCCGCGAGTACCAATGGTCCTCATGCAAAGTGTGGCGGAAACTAGGGTAGGGAGGGGGGACCCCGCGAAGCGGGGGGAACCGCCAGGTTCCGTTGAAATCTCGGCGCAAAATATATCCGAGAATTATTCGCCCAAGTTTAAGATTAAAACGATTACGATTGGCCAGATTCCGTACAGGACGAGGCTTTCAGCGACGTACGCATACTTGCTGCGCACGTACTTCCTACCTGCTGCGCATGTCGAATCTACCTGCTACGCACGTCCCAATTTGTCGGTCCGCCGCTCATTCATGCGGTATCGTTGCCCCGAGGCGAGCGAGCCGGAAGGCGAGCACGCACCACACGCAGACAATCGTTTTCGTCGATTCTCCATGACACGAGGAAGCCGCTTGCCACGACCGCCGCGAGTGCGATTGAGAGTGTCTGCCGAAACTTTGATAGCTCACTGTCGGTGCAGGACCCGGACCGCAGACGCAACGTCTTTATCGGGACCGGAATAGGGTTCGCGTGCGTACTATAGAAGCCCGCGAGCCACTGAGCGAGCGGCTTTCCCCTGAGCTTCTCCCGTACCTCCAGCAGTAGCGCGGTCCACCTACCCGTGCCAAACAGGTTTCCCATCGCTGGAGGTACTGCGAATCGCAATGCTGTCCCATCTCCCTGGCCGAACGAATCGAACGTGACCATACGGTCGCGCATCATGAACTCACCGTTCTCTGTGCGAACTGAAAGCGTTGCCGCTCCGAGTCTTGCCAGAGCATCCTTCAGCCACTCTGTCGTGCGCGAGCCCCAGCCACGACCAATGGCGGCGCAGAATTCAAATGGGGTGACGGTAATCTCCTGGCCAAGGGCATTGGCAGACAGGCGTAGGCAATGAAGCCACACGTCGAGGTCCGCCTGGTCAAGCTGTGTGCCGGTGAATAGCACTTCAAAGCCCGGTTCCGAGGCGATAACCTCGCGCGTCAGTCCCCGCCGGGTTCCCTTCCTAACTACGGCGAACAGTGGGGAGCGCAGCACAAGGTTGGGACAGACGGTCTTCCCGGAACTCATCGTGGGAAGTCGTACGACGGGACCAATTTTCACCGCCGAGCGCTTCTGGCGCTCACGGACATCGAGGGGGCTTGCATGAGGCTCGAATTCGCCAATAGTCCCGTATTCAGCCATCGCGGCTTCCGCGATGCGCACGCTGGCCAACATCCGCTGACCGGCCTCGCACACATCCGGCAGGTTCATTGATTCGCCGTCACGAATCATTTCGTCGGCAATGTGACGCCGTTCCCGCAAAGATAATCGCGGCATTTTCAGTTTTCCTCACTGGCACGAGTGTCGGGATGCAGCGAGGACGCCGATTGAGCATGTGCGCGAGCGACGTCCCGTCTGGAAACCTTGGGAACAACAAGAATGGGGGAGGCGCTCCCCCATGGTTTTCAGGCGGCCACGGCCAGCTTCTTGCGATGACGCCGCAGCACGTACAGCATCGCGGCACGCGCCTCAACGGCCGGCACCTCGAGGTACTTCTCGAAGACCTGGGCGAACGGGGCCCTGCCGGCCGCGTAATCCAAACCGACCCGGTGACACCAAGAAGTGATGCCGAACTCGCAGGCGCCGACCGCGCGTGCGTCCTTGACATCAACAAACAGCTTTTCCGTCGCGGACCCGAGCCGCCGCACCAGTTGCTCGAACGGCAGTTGGAGCGCCGTCTCGGCCAGCGCGACAGCCTCCGCCGCCGCCTGCTTGCGCTTCAGCCCCTGCAGCGCGCTACGCGGTGTCGAGCCGTGGTGGGCGACCTCGCCCTGGCGTGCGACAAAACCTTCCTCGCAACGAACCTCGTAGCCACGCCCCTGGACCACCCAGCGCGCGGCGAACAGTTCGACGCCCTGAGGCGCGCCGTCGAGCTGGCTGGCATCAAGGCACATCATTCCGTCAACAGCATGCAGTCCGCGGTCAAACACCCGATTTCGCCAAAGGCGCGGCAAGGTGATGGTGGTTGTGGTGATGTCGTATGCCCAGCCCTTGAACTTGCCGCGATATACCTCCCAATCGGCCTTGCGCTCACTTGAAACGCCTACTTTGGCCGGGTCGTCGGTGAATGCCACCTGAAGCGCCGTATGCCCGCCATCGTTGTGGCGGTAAAGATTGAGGTATGTAGTGCGGGGCTTGATGCACTTGTGCTCAAGAAGTCGCCCGGGCAGCTCATTGCTTAGGGGTTTCGTCCTGCGCAGCCCTCTCATCTCATGGTCAGTAACGGCTCGGCCCAGACGCGCTTCGGCGCGAAAGGGGACGGCTCCGAACTCAGCAAGTGCGGTTAGTCGCCGGTAGATTTCGTCGGTTGCAGTGTCCAGCGTGTAGCTACGCTCGGTACGGGGCGTAGCTGAAAGCGCCGCTCGCACCTCCTTCTTCGTCGGAGCGGTATCTCCGTACTTCTCACGCAGTTTGATTGCAATTTCGCGGACTTGCGGGTTCTTGATGGTATGCAACATTCGCTATCTCCTGAGGTCGTCCTCCGGGCGAGGACCGGATGTGTAGCGAATGCGGCGAAAGTTTTCGGGGGAGCCGAGAAATATTTATGGAGAGCTTCGCGCGAGTCCGCGGGAGATGCGTGTGCTATGCCGCCGAGCGGGCCTGCTGTTTTGGACTGCGCGTACGTCACTCCGTAGCAGACACCCAGGCTAATTCCGTCTGGAGCGAACTTTCCGCCAAATTTGGAGCGTCTCGGCAGGCCGCCGCATAGTTAAAGGGTAGCCCAAGCACCGTAAGCAGTTGCGACCTCAGCAACCCGGATGCCGGCACACCCATTAACAGGAGATACACCATGAATACGAGAGATTTGCACGGTCAAGGCTACTACGCTGGAGGAGTGACCGCGGCGGACGAGAAGGCGAAGCAAGCGGACTTGGACATCACGGAGCTACTCGCTTCCGCCAGCCCACTGGCAATAAAAGGTTTGTGTTTCTCGCCAGTGCAGCACGGAGTTCGAGTGAGCGGCGACGGGTGCTACCTTGCCGCGCTCGCCAATATCCTGGATAGAGCAATGCTCGGAACGTTTCGGCAGACTTTCGAACGGAACACAAGAAAAACGGTGCATCTGGAAATCCCGCACCCCACGATGCGCCTGGCCAAAGCACTGCTCATGCGTACCACGACCGACGACCTTGATGCAGCGGCGGCAGAGGTGGTGCTAAGGGAGCGCAAAGCTCGAGAAGAGGAAACAGCTCGAGCCCGATATGAAGGGGAAATTCAGTTGCTGACACCGCGGGGAATGGCCGAAAGGCTTGTGGCAGCGTCGATGGGAAGACTGCTTATTTCCTCGGTCATCGGCGGCCTCACACTTAAGGTTTCGGAATTGCTGCCAGTCACTCATTTCAAGGCGCTCGCCCGTCTCACGCGATATGAGGCCAAGACCCGCCTTTTCAGGGCATCCTGCAACGACCTGAACGACCTCGGTTGGCGCCTGAAACTACTCGCTCTTGCCGAGCGAATCGGGAAGTCGACCAAGAAAGTGACGGTCGCGGACATTGCGGCACGGCGCGAGCGCGTGCGGGCGAAGGTTCGACCGCTGGATATGGACTTCTCTGAAGCATGCGAGGATTTCGGCGAAGAGCGGGCGCGAAAGTGGTTGCAGGAAGGTCGACTTACCGAGACGTTGGCCCAAGTTCGCGCTTACGAGGAATAGGACTCTCTCGCCACCGCATCCTCCGTGGTTCGGGTACTCACCGTACAAAACGTCGGTGCGGCCCGCGTTTGCCACGCGTTCTCCTCGCGTATGCGATTACGCGCGGTGTAGACCTTGTGCATCGTTCGCTATGGCTCGCTCCGTGTCGGTTGTGCCGCGCAACGGCTTTTCGATGTCACCCGCACTCATCAAATGACGTAGAACGCATCCTCGAAAAAACGCATCACGTCTTTTGCATCAATGTGGAGTTGGTCAGCCCATTTTTCTGCGAGTGATGCGGGAGTTACGGCTTGGAGGTGCTCGCGCTTGGTCGCCTGTTCCGTCACTCGTTTGACATCCATCAGTGACTTGCCGGCGCGTTTTGCGAGCGCGACCTGTGCGCGACGATTGTCTCCATCATCAGGGAACGCCGCTCGCCACGTTGTTTCGCTTTGCGACGGTCTTGCCTCGTAGTTCGGGCCGCCGTAGAGGGCCCCAACTCGGCGGACAGGCGAGTCACCAAAGCCGGAACGATGCGTGGGACGGTCTGCGCGTAGTTTTGCATCGCGCTCCCGGACGGCAATCTCATACTGCTCACGAATCTCAGCAAGCCGTCGTTGGAGTCGCCCCATGGCGGTCGATTCCGCCATCACGAGATGCGGGTGCAGGAGCCAGCGGCGATTTGTGCGATTGTCGAACAGCGCTTCCTCAACACGCTCGCGTGTTGCCTGGACCGTCTTGAAGATGCTGAGGTCGACTTCGAGTGCAGCGATGCCTGTTGCCTTTAGTCGCGCCTCCTTATCGGGCATGAGTCGATGGAATACCGTCACTTCGACGAGCACCTCGCGGTCCTGAGCACGGCCGACCACGTCTGCTGTCACATCGTTCAACTTTACGGATAACCGACAGTCGTCCAAATGCACTCGCTTGGCTTCAAAGACGAGCTCTCGGTCTTCAAGGCGTCGTCCGTAAGCATCGGTCGCGCTAACAACAGCTTCCAGTGTGGGAACGAGAAGCTCTCTTCTGTCGCGGATGAGCTGCTTCGCGAGTTCATGCACCGACTTCTCATACCCTTCTGAGCAGGGTGGTGCTCGGTGGTGGGCGAAGTGCCACACCTTCTCGGTACCGTGGCGGGCGATGACGGCATGTCCGCAGCCAGGGCAGAGGCAGTTGCAGGCAAGACCGCGGCCGACCTCCTCGGGACTCACGAGGAGGCCGTCGGTGCGGAGGAGGAGAGCGGTCATGTGTGGTCGTGGTGCCTTCGAGTCCTTGGTGAGGTCTCCGCTAGGTCAGTGCCGAGTTCCTGGTTGTTAGCGAACCTCGCGCGGACACGCTAAGCCCGTGCCGCTTCCTACACCCCGGCCTAGGGCGGCTACGGCAGCAATGCGGGGTTCTGCGCCTACCAACGTTTTCAAACGGTCCAGTGGCACCTCATTTGCCTGCTGCCGTTCTTCTTCGTGCTCGGCCAGTTCATCCACTTCCCGTCTATGTCGGACAGGTATCCGCCTTTAGGGAGGGCTTGGTCAGACGAGACTCGAAGTAGTCGGCCACCAATGCGCCATCATTCATGGCTTCCAGCATTGTGACCTCGTTACCAATCTTGGGACAGGATGTTAAGGAGCATGACCGCCTCCTGGGCTGCAAACAACCGACTATTGCAGGCCGACAAGGGTGCGCGTCGTGATGACTGAAGTTGGTTGCTTGAGTCTGAATGCCTATGCATTTACTATACATTCCGGAGGAATTGGCATGGAAAGAGAACTCAAGTCCGTCTCGGTCAGTTTCCGAGTTTCACCGCGATTCAAAGAGTTACTCGCTTGTGCTGCAGCGGTTGAGCGGCGCAGCCAGACGAACTTGCTTGAGATGCTCCTGTTTGCCTACTGCGAGCGCAATGGGCTTGCCGGGGCTGACGCAATCGAACGGAAAAAGAGCCAGTGAACGCACCGATGTCGCCTGAACACCAGGAAGAGCAGCAAACAACAACTGTCGATGACCTTATCTTTAGTGGCGATTTGACGCTTGAGGAAGCGCTTCAGCGGCTACGCCTGCGACTCCTCGACCTCTCCGGACGTAACCGCCTCCTGAACTTCAAGCACTCAGTCGGCAAATCACTGCAGTTCGCCCATTCCAATCCGGAAGCTGTCTTCGCTAGGCTATTTGCCACCAGTAGTGGTGCTGGCAGTCAAATAAGCCCTGTGCCGGAACCTCCGAGTTCGGCCTGGACGACCGTCAATGGCAGGCTGACCAAGCCGGACCCCAAGCAGTTCGCGGCCTCGCTGGCGCTCGACACAGCGTACGAGCTCCCGATTACGAACCGGAACGTTCCTGTTGCCACGAACGCCGGCAATCGAATTCAGACTCTCTATTACGCGGAAGACCTTGGCCGTCACTGCCGCAAGATTGACCGCGAAGCTAAGCTTGCAATCGAAGAGACAGGCGCCAATATGCTTTACTTGGTGTTCGGTTTCTTGGAGTATCCCGAGAGCCCGACGAGCGACAAGCTATACCGTGCTCCCTTGGTTTGCCTTCCGGTCAGAATCGAGAAAGTCGAAAACGGGCCCTATGCCACTTTTCACATTGCTTACACCGGCGAAGAGTTGGCTGAGAATCTTTCACTACGAGAAAAGGTACTTCGTGACTTTGGTCTGAGGCTTCCGGAATTTGACGAAGACGGCACCTTGGCGAGCTATTTCTCGGCGGTCGAGGAGGTCATCGAGGACCAACCGCAATGGCGCCTGCGCCGCATGATGTCGCTTACACTTTTGTCGTTTGCGAACATGCTTCTCGTTCGGGACTTGGACCCTGAGAACTGGGGCTCAGCGGACGGCCGCCACAATCGACTGCTCCATCACCCTATCGTCCGACAGGTGTTCGAAGGAGTCGCGTCCGTTGATGGCGCTAAGTACGGAGAGGAGTATGCGATTGACGACCACAAGCACGCGCTTCTTCCATTGATTTATGACGCGGATAGTTCTCAGCATAGCGCACTGATTGACGTCATCGAAGGAAGGAACCTTGTCATCGAAGGGCCTCCGGGCACGGGCAAATCGCAAACTATTACTAACCTGATTGCTGCCGCTTTGCACATGGGCAAGAAGGTGCTTTTCGTATCGGAAAAGCTTGCCGCGCTTGAGGTAGTTAAAGCCCGGCTGTCGCACGCGGGGCTGGAAAATTTTATTCTCGAACTGCACAGCAATAAGACCAGCAAGAAGAGGGTCATTGAGGACTTGGAGAAGCGTAAGCGCTTTTGCCCACGTGAACCTGATGGGCTGGATGCCATGCTCAAGTCCCTTGGCAGAAAGCGAAATGAACTCAAGACCTATGCGGAGCTGCTAAATGGTATTCACGGCAATAGCCAGAACCTGACGGTTCACAAGGTCCTCTGGAAAGCCGAGAAATTCAGAAAACGTATCGGCAATACTGCCGAGTTGGTGCAGCCGCTCGCGGTAAGCCCGGCTCCGTCGACGGCGACCGAAGAATTTAGGGCTCAATACGATACGCTTCGTTATGTAGCCAAGAATTTCGACGAAATCGGCTCGTACGATAGCAAGCATCCGTTCTGGGGCTTCTTTCCTGAGGAGATTCGACCGGGCCAGGACTTGTGCATCCACTCGGTACTGCAAGACTTCTCGGCCAAATTCGAGAGTTTTGCAGATTCGATGGCGAACGCCGCTGAACTCCTTGGTGGCCATAACCTCAATATGTCGGCCGAGAGCGCAAACAGCCTTATTAATGTGCTGGCGACGCTTGCACCGGCAGACCCCGCGGATGTCGCTTTTCAACTGCTGCCTAAGCTCTTCACGCAGGACGACCCAGGGGCGCATCGTTCAGGCCAGGTTATCGAGGATTTGCGTACTCGCCTCTTAGAGCTTGAGAGGCTTGAGAAGACAATCGACCAGCGCTGGCTTGCCGCCAACGATGCCTCGTCTGAGCAGGTCGCGGAGGCGCAACGGTTCGACGCCTTTGTGAAGGACTTGAACGCAGGTAGTACTCCACTCCGTAAACTGCCTCAGAAACTGGAAACGTTAAGCAGGGTTACGGATAAGGCGTCAGCGGCCTTGGAAGAGCTCGAGTCGGCCGCCCGAACCGCGGGCGTTGATTTCGATGGCACCCCTGCGGCCATTGCTAAACTGCAACTGGTTCTGTCGCTCGCCGTGGCTGCGCCGGATGATGTCTTGTATCTACGGCACGAGGGGCTTCGCCATCCGCACGCTCATGCTGGACTGAAGTCTGCAGCCGGTGTGTTGGCGGAGATACAAGCTAGACGAGCGGCACTCAACACAACCTTGTATCTCGACATGACGCCGGCGGAGGCCGAGCTGAGAGCAGCCATTGTTGTCCTTCGGGAGGGCGACAAGTGGTTCCGCGTTTTCCAGGGAAAGTGGCGTCGCGCAGTTGGTCTTCATAAACAACTGCAGCGAAACAAGGAGAAGAAGGTGGCCTCGGCTCGCTTGGCTCAGCTCGAAGAGGTTCTCGCCACTTTGCAGCGCAAACATGCGTGGTGCAACAACGCCGAACTTCGCTCTTTCGCAGGTCCGTCGTTCAGAGACGACGAGACGCCCCTTGGCCCACTCACTACGCTGTCGGGTTGGATTGATGACGCCGTAAAGCGTCTGCAGGGGGCGCAGTTAAGCATCACAACCTTTGACCCAGTTTCGGTCGACGCTGTGAGAATCGCGCAGTTGCGGAACCTCAAAGCCAGCGTGGAACGCGCAGTATCGGAACTTGAGTACTTCTCTCTTGTACGTGCTCAGGAGTTTTCCTGCGCCGCAGTGTTCGAAAAGTTGCGGCCGAGCGAAAGTTGGAATCGTCATTTAGCTGCAGCGCAACAGGTAATTGCGCAGGGTACGCAATACTACTCAGCCTTCGTAGAATCCCTTAATGTCGCGGCAATTCTCTGTGCGGACGCTCTGCCAATCGTCAAAGCAAGCCACCGGGTGCCTAGCGCTATCCGGGAACTGGACGGGCATGAGGCAGGCGCTGTGCTTCTTGGAGAGTACTTCTCCGGCACCACGACTAATCTAGAGACCGTCGAGGGCGCCTTGCTGTATGGACGCCAAATCAAGAACGCAAAACTACCGCTGGCAGTGGAGTCGGTATTGGTCTCAGAATCAAGTCCACAGAACTATGCTTACCTTTCCGGGTTGGTTAAGTCCATACAAGGTGGATGGGACGCAGCGTCTGAATTCACTAGGAAGATGCAGGCGTACGGCGAATTCCGCTTGGACGATTGGGTCGGTGAGTCGTCAACTTCGCATTCCCAATATGTTCTGAATCTCTTCGAGAAGACACACACCGCCGCATCGAATCTCGACCTCGTGCAGGATTGGAGCCAATACATCACCCAGCGCAAGGAAGCTTTGGGGCACGGCCTGCAGCCTTTTGTTGGGTTGCTCGAGTCCGGCGAACTGCCGTCGTCGCGATTGCCCGATGCCTTCGCGTACCGATTCTACGCATCGATTGCCGAATCCCTGTTCAGAACCTTCCCGGAGCTGAGTCGATTCAATGGCGTTCGGCACTCCACGGTACGCGTTGAGTTCGCGGAACTCGACAAGCAAATCATCAAGCTTCGGGGCCAACAGGTCTCGCTGAAGTGTGTAGGCCTAGCTTGTCCGCCCGCCGGCCACAGCGGCGCCCGGGTGGCCGATAAGACGGAGATGGCGCTTCTGGAGCATCTCATGTCCCTCACCCTCCCGAGAACGCCGGTTCGTCAGATTCTCAGAAGAGCAGGCAAATCCGTTCAGGAGCTCAAGCCCTGCTTCATGATGGGCCCACAGGCGGTGGCACAGTTTCTAGAGCCTGGTCATTTGGAGTTCGACATCGTCGTGATGGACGAGGCATCGCAGCTAAAGCCCGAGGAAGCGATTGGGGCAATTGCGCGGGGCAAGCAACTGGTGGTGGTCGGCGACCCGAAACAGCTACCGCCGACAGCTTTCTTCTCGCGACAGAATCCAGCGGGGGATGGCGACGACGGTGGACAGCAAACCGCCGCCGAGGACGCTGAGAGCATTCTCGACGTCTGCATGGGCCACTTTCATCCCGTCAGAACGCTTCGCTGGCACTACCGTTCTCGCCACGAGTCATTGATTGCGTTTTCCAACCACTATTTCTACAACGGCAAACTTTTCGTATTTCCGTCGCCATATCCTAAGAGCAAGGCGTTGGGGCTGCACTACATACCGGTACCGAACGGCATCTACGAAAACCAAATGAACAAGGTCGAGGCCCTTCGCGTTGTCGACGCTATTGTCGAACATATTTCCTCACGTTCCGAAGATTCTCTAGGCGTGGTGACCCTCAACATCAAGCAACGTGACCTCATTGCGGAACTCTGGGAAGAGCGACGCAAGTCCATCCCGCAAGCAGAAGAGTTTGAACGGCGCTGGGATGGCGAGGGCATGGGATTGTTCTTCAAGAACCTTGAAAACGTTCAAGGTGATGAACGGGATTGCATCCTGATTTCGACCACCTTCGGTAAGCCAGCGGGGGCCAGTGTCGTTCGTCAGAACTTCGGTCCAATTAGCCGACAGGGCGGGTGGCGCCGGCTCAACGTACTCTTCACGCGGGCCCGCAAGTCCATTGGCATGATTACCTCGATGCAGCCTGAGGACATCATCGCGGATGGCAGCACCCCCGAGGGAACCAAAGCCCTCCGCAACTACCTCGAGTACGCACGCAGTGGCATTCTTCCGCAGGAAATCGAAACTGGCCTCGAGCCCGACAGCGACTTTGAAGTCTCTGTAATCGACTTGCTTGAGTCGTGGGGATACTCGGTTACACCGCAGCTCGGTGTGGCCGGCTTCCGCATTGATATTGCCGTGAGACACCCGCGGTACCCATCAGCGTACTTAGCGGCAGTGGAATGCGACGGCGCGACATATCACTCCGGTGTTTCGGTAAGGGACCGAGACCGGATTCGCCAAGAGATTCTCGAAAGCCTTGGCTGGAAGGGGAAGATTTGGCGAATCTGGTCGACAGACTGGTTCCGGAATCCGCTCTCCGAGGCCAAAAATCTCTATGCGTTCCTTGAGTCGCTGAAGGATTCGTCTGTTCCCGCCGAGTTCGTCGTCGAGGAACGCCGCGAATTGGCCGAGCCCCCTCAGGATGAAGAGCCCACCCGCGCAGCGACCACTGTGGCGACCCTCGACAAGGAGGAAGCCGCAATCAACATTCTTGATGAGGACGAGGAAAACCTGGAAGTTGAGGTCGGCGACCTCGTGACATATTGCGGCGCTGGCGACACAGAAAATGAGCCTATCACTGTGCGCATCACCAGTAGCCAGAGTAATTTCGAGCAGGGGCTGCTCGCATCGCACACGCCGTTGGCGCAGGTCTTGATGGGTGGAATGGTTGGAGACACGGTCGTGCTTCGGGTGCCAGGGAAGTCGCCGCAGCAGTTCATTATCAAAACAATTAAGCGCCCTCAGGCTGAGATGTCCAACTAACCGATAGCTTTCTGATGTCACGGACCCGACCCTACATTCAAGAATCGGCGAAAGAGCTGGAGACACTTTTTGAGAGCGTCAAAGACGACCTCCCGAAGGTGAAGCGCATCCTCGCGGAGCTAAAGCACCGTTCAACGCCGTCCGCCGTTACTCTCCGGGAAAAGGTCGAACGGCATCTAAAGGGGGAAGCGAAGACGAGTAAGTCGCATGGCCCCGGACGAGCCGATGAACCTCCCCTTCCGGAGCAGCCGTCCCACCATATCGTCGACTGCAAGGGCTGCAACACCAGGATTCGGATACCGGTTAAGGAGGTGTGTGTCGTCTATCGCTGCCCGAATTGCCACCTATCATTTGAAGCGGAGTACCGAGGCGGCGTGATGGAGATTGTGTTCTTGCCTGCGCAACAGGAGGAGCACATCACTGAGGACTCAGCGCGTTCAATTCTCGGTGTAGCTGCGGGTGCCCCGTTCGCTGAGATAAAGACTGCCTGGCGGCGGCTCAGCCAACAATATCATCCGGACAAGCACCAAGGTTTGCCAGAACGACTGAGAAGGGCTGCAGAAATTGAAATGGCGCGTATCAATCGAGCATATCAGGTACTTGCGCGTGCGTCCGCCGAAGAGTTTTGATAGGCGAAGAGCCGTCTCCTAAGTCATGCGCTCGGCGACGTTGGGGGCGGGGTCATCGGAAGACGCGAAGGGTCTGGAAGGCTCGCGAAATGAATCCCAAAGACCTGGAACGTCTCGTGACGCGCCAGATGCCGTGCGGCAAATACATGGGGCTAGGAGTGGTCCAGCATGAGGCTATCACCGATGGCTACGTAGAACTCTTCAGTGAGGAAGCGTAGCCTGTGTAGCCATCGAGTGTTATTCGGTGTGACGAAACGGTGAAAGTTTCTCGAGCCAGCCAAGAGCCGATGAGTATAAGAGACCGTGTGCTATCACGAGTGATGGTATTGCCTATCATCGTCCTCGGTGGTTGCGTATTCCTGCCGGTGACGACGACCGAGTATGACGCTGAGTGCGATATCACCAAGCGGCACATGGTGCTCAAGCCCCACCAGGTTGAAGCGTTTGTCGGGTGCCAAGACGAAGGTTGCGCCGCCTTGCTGGTTCTCGCTGGCGCTGTTACGGCAACGTCGGTCGTGATATCGGGCAGCGTCGCGGTTATCGGGGAGGCCGTTTACTGGCTGGAAGCCAAGAGGCAGTGCCGCATTAGGTGACAGTCGCTGTAGGTGAGGACTTCGAACCTGAAAATTTTGACCGCGTCCAAGAACGAAAGACTGTGCCGATGACGGCGGCTCTTGCACGCGGAAAGGCTGACGGAAGGAGGCGGAGAATGGGCAGCTCGAAGTTGGCATCAGCTTTACACCTGCTGAGTACCGGCGTGCCGCACGAGGATGTCGCGAAGAGGATGGGGGGCTCACCTGAGGCGTTGTATCGCATGCTCACGACCGAAATTCCGTCGGACAGCGACCAGGTGGTGGAGGGCATGATTGACCAGATATCTCAATCCACCCGTTGGGCTGACGCTGCGATTGATGATGCGCTTGCGGCTGTCGAGTCTTCAAATCAGCGCATCGCCGATATGGAATCAAGAAGGAGGGGAAAAGCGGCGCCGGACCTGGAGGCCGGCGGGGCTGAGCCGGCGAACCGTTTCGTGGCAACTTGACGAAGCTTGGGATTTCGCGTTGCTCGACCTTGGCTGCGATGCCTTGCCGCCTCAGCATCGAAGCCAAGCGCCTCGACGGTCGGGTGGGAGTCGGCAGGCAGTTCTTCATTCCAGCCAACAACAACGTACTCGCGCGTTCGCCGTCAATCGTGGGTGCCGGCTCCATGTCCGAGGGAGTGCGTGTGCAACACCTACGCTTTGACAGCAGTCTTCGTGCAGCTCCACAAACAGCCAGCAGTTGCCCGAACAGGGCCTCTGGCAGCTGGGGCTTGGTTCAACCTATTGAGCCAAATTGGCGCTATTGGCGCAATTGATTGAACCGCTGCGGCGCGGCATGAGCGCTAGGCGAACGCGGCTTCAATGACCTGATGATGATTAGCGAACAGATGGGGAGAGACGTCTGGGTGCTCCGCCAAGGCATGGCCGCGCGTCAGAAAGATTGCTTTTTCGTCATTGAACCCGAAGCCGAAATGGGTTTCCTTGCCGCCATTTCGTGAAACGAGGCCGCCCATCAGCGACTGCATCTCAGGATTCGTGAACAGCAGCATGACGGTTCGCCATGTCGAGGCTTTGGCTTTCGAGCTCAGGGGGTTGGGTGCATACAGGCCATGCACCAGGAAGAAGTCGGCCTCTTTGGGAACTGCGAAGGTGTTGAGCCACAAGTAGTGCGCAAACTTCTCCAAATTGGTCAGCTTGGCCTTGCCTGGCGTGCCCGGATAGGCGCGGGAACTCTTGACCTGGAACGTCGCAACCTTGCTGCCAAGGGGACTCAGGCCCTGGTCCGCCTGCTCCTCGCCCTTACCGTCGGTGTTGCCTTTCAGCAAGGCGAGGTCATAGCCTTTCTGCTGCCCGGACAGCGGGATGAGCACGCTGTAACCGTCCTTCTTCGGGAAGTGCTTTTGCAGGCATTCTGCGGCGGCCAACTCCGGGTAGTTGAGTGTGAATATCGGGTTCATAGCGGAGTGTTTTACCGGAAAGGGCGCGGGTTACCGCCAGTAGGCGTAATTAAACAGGGCGTCCAATTCCGAGAGGCTGTCGAGGCCCAAGGCTATGCGTGTTTTTTCGGCATCCTTGCAGAACTTGGCGTAGAGGGCATCATCCACCTTTTTCAGGTCAGGCTTTTCGGGATATTGCGTGAAGCCGGCCATACGCATACCCCGGACTGAATTCTTGTTCATCACAGCGAACCGAGTTGGCGCGCTGGAGTGCAGGATTTCGGAAGCAACATTCATTGCGGCTCCCTTAACTTTTAAAAGCGCCGTCTTCACCAGGTCGTATGCCGGGCCTGCCGGGAGTTTGGGATTTGCCCGCAAAGCATTGTGGAGCGTGACGAGGCCAGCCTTAAACTCGGCCGCATCATCCGCCATGAAGGACTTGCCCCGATGCAGGCCGCCAGAGTGCCAACCGCCTGCCAGTAGCTTTTCGTACCGCATGAGGAAGGATGCAGGACTGGCATGCTTCATTGTGCGCAGCGCAGTGAGGCAGGTCTTGGAATGGGTCAGGCTGTCTTTGCGCACAACCTGTTGAGCGTCAAATCCCTCCTGGCTCTTGTCGGCCCTCATCCGAATGAGCCAAGCTTGAAGGGTTGGCAAATAAGGCCCGCCCCGTGAGCCAGAGACCGGGGCCTGTGCGCCAAGGTGTTGCTGCCAGTCCTGTTCCGCGTATTCTTCTGCCGCCTGGTGGTGCAGCTTGCGTATCTGGTGCTGAATTCGATACTCGTTGAGCCTCTGCTGCGTGGCGGGTTCGAATTCGCCGGATGCCACCTGCGCCTCTATTTCAGCCGAGATAGCATTGGCCAAGGTATCGCAGGCTGTCTCGGCCATCAGCGACAGCTCGTGGTTTGAGCACAGGCCACCTGCTGTTAGGTTTGCCGAACCGATAATCAGCGTTGAACTCCGGTCCTCGTAGTGGAAGACATAGGCTTTCGGATGCATGGTCCGTTTACGGGACTTCCCGCTTACAAAGAAATGTAGGTGCTTGGGATACCTCTTCGATAACGCGTGCAGCGAAAAAAGGACTGGCGGTTCAGTCTGGAAGAAATCAAGGCCGACAACGACTTGGGCCCGCACGCCCTGCTTAAGCGCATCTTCTAAGGCATCCTTGACTTCAGTCCACCCGCTTTCGCGAGCGAAAGCCACGACGCACACAAAGCGGACTGCTTTTTCAAACAGAGGCAGCACGCTTTGTGCGTGGTCTGGGTCCCGAGTTCCGTTGAGGATTAATTCGATATTCGCTTGCAGCGGACCCGAAGCGGCAGTAGCACCCTTCGGCTTGGGGGCGACTTCTTTTGGCTTGATAGTCCGAATGGCCGGGGCATTTGCAGAAGTTAGTAGAGGCATTTCGGCATCGTGTCATATTGATTCCGGGTGCCATCATTCTACTCCCGCCGCGGGAAAACTTCCCCGCCCGGTTACCGATGCAGGCAGGCCAGCCGCTCGAGTTCAATCGCCTCATGGAGGGGCCTCATATTCGAAAGGGCGCTGCCCGCAGTGCCGTCCTGCTCCGCCGCTCCTGCTCGGTCGCCCATGCCTCTGGGACCAAGGTATCGGCATTGACGGCGAGGGAAGGGGGGCTGCCAGTATGTCCCGCAGCGTGCGCTGCGCCAGGAACATGTCGTCCGCAATTCGGGTGGCCACAGTTGGGGAGAGGATGAGCCGGATGGCCCGCCGGGCGCACTTGAAGACAGCACGCTTATAGGTCCCGAAGACGCACGTTCGAGCTGGTCCGAGGCCACATCCCTGTCGATGGTTGCAACCATCCGCTGCACTTGGTCGAGGTCACCGGCAGCCTTGGCTGCGGTGCGTAGGCGATGCATCTAAGGCTATCGGTAGCGTCTTTGAGATTCGCCTTTGACGGTCCGCTGAATGGTGCACTGCGGTCATGCGATTTTCGTGACGGCTAATGACCGGAGTGGGTCGGTTGCAGGCATCGGTTCGCTTCTGCAGTGGTTACCCGGTCCGAGCTGTAACCGGATAGTCCGGAACTCCGGGAGGCAGCTGTCGGGCCTCGCGGTCGTGTGACTGCTGACGTGATGAATGGTGGTGTAAAGCTCGGATGAGCGGCATATGCAGTTACGAATTGTCCCACCACTTGAAGACGCGGCGGCTGGCAGCGACTCTGCGTCCAGGCGCTCCAGCTGGAGTAACGAGGTAACCGTCGATGGTGTGGGCGCTCGGAACAGTGCTGAGTTGTCGCATCCGTGCGCCGTATGTGCGAGGTGTCATCCGGGGGCTTAAACACCCTCCGCGACGACCCGACGCCCAATCCTCGACGTCCCGGTCACTCCACTGACAAGCCCTCGCGTCTCCAACTTCTTGCTCGCAAGCTCACCCACAGCAATCTTCAGCTTCTGACTTGGATGGAAGGTAACGACGCGCCGAGCGGCAATCACCGCCCCTTCGCCGGTCTTCGGGTTGCGCCCGGGACGCTCAGGCTTCACGCGCAACTGAAATCCTCCGAATCCCGACAGCTTGACGTCATCACCGGCCTCGAGTGCGGAACTGATTTCCTCGAAGAAGGCCTCGACCATTTCGGCTGCTTCGCGCTTGTTGAGGCCGACATTGTCGACCACGAGTTGAATGAGGTCTGCTTTCGTGAGTGTCATTTTCTTGCGTTCAAAATCCTGTCCAAGACCATCTCGACGGTGCGTGTCCGGCCTAAGGTGACACCGTCTCGAACTCAGGCTGGTAGCGCACGTTGCCCGGCGCAAGCGGAGCCTCTGAAAGCTGGGCGACCAGCAAATATTCCGCCGGCACATCGAACTGCGTCGTGATGCCGAACTTCGCTGCTGGGCGGTAGCCGAACCGCGGATAGTAGTCTTTGTGCCCGAGGACCACGACGCCGGCGAAACTCTGTTCGCGCAGATATTCCATTCCCGCTCGGACTAGCGCACTCCCAATCCCGGCATTTTGGAATTCTGGGAGCACAGCCATTGGGGCAAGCCCAGCCAGTCGCTGCGCGGAGGCGAGCATATCGGTGAAGAGAATGTGACCGACGACCCGGTCGCCTAGGACAGCCACGAGGGAGAGCACGAATTTTGCGTTCTCTCGCAGGGTGTCGACGAGGTCGGCTTCCGTAGTTCGCCCGAACGCCGCGAGGTTCACCTCGCGGACCGCGGGGATGTCCCGGGGAAGTTCAATGCGGATGGTAAGGTCGGCGAGCAGAGTGTCAGTCATGTTGGTATCAGTGAAGGACTCGGGAGCCGCCGCAGCACGCGTTGAACGCAGCGCCACTGCCGCAGGGGCAGAGCTGTCCCGTCTGGGGGGACCCCGAGGGCATGGCAGCCAGTTGACGTTCAGCTTGTTCGGGCAGGGCGGCGCGAATTCGTTCCTCGAGAAGTTTGTCGGCAATCTTGTCGACGGCGTCAGATATCTGGCCAGTGAGCTTTTCACGTTGCTCGGCTGTCATGGTCAGCGCTTCCTCGGCGGGGCTGACGTCATCCGCTCCGAGCAGGTATATCGGACGAAGCAACTTATGACCCTCGCTCGACGCAACAAAGGACGCCCAGTCGTGCGCGAAGCGTTGAACAGCCTGCATGAAGCCGTAACACCACATTTCGCCATCGAAAAAAGGGCGTCCAGCGATTGTTTCATGCGCGACCAGAGGCGAAAAAGCGTAGTCCGGGTCGTCGAGGTCGTTCCGAATGTCCTCGAGAAGGCCTTCAATGAGCGACACGATGCGGCTCTCGTGCTCGGAGTCCTTGAAGGCGGGCGCGCCAGTCCCGTCCTCGGACCAGACGCGGGGCAGCCATTCCTCGAGTGCCGGCTCTCTGGGGCCAATCGCGATGGCGCTGAGGTAGCCGTGAAGCGTATCCAAGGCCATCGTAGCGCCGGTCTGCGATACGGACTCGAGGAAATCCGAGAGCTCGTTCAGCTCGGCGGTGACTAGAGGCTGGATGGGCATGAGTGTCGCGAGGAAGGGTTTCTTACGTTGGGCATCGGGAATTTGCGCACGATGCGGGATGGAAGTGTACCCCACGGGTGCGAAGGCACGTGCAAAGCGTGCCCCGGCCGCAGACGAAAAATGCCTTTCAAAAATCACCGAGACTGCTTTGAGATTCGTGCGTAGACGGGCCGATGGTCGGACCCGATGCTTGGGCCGACGCCGCTCTCACTGACATACCAATCCGCTGTCACGAGCACTTGGTCGATGGGAATCAGCGGCAAAGCGGCGGGCCACGTGGGCGCGAGCCCCGTTGCGCGCCGCAGTCCCGTCGCATTGAGGCTTGCCATTACCGACGACCACGGGGTCGCGTTGAAGTCGCCGACAACCATGGACGGGAGTTCGGTCTCTGCGGCCCATTCAGCTTCGGCCTCGAGCAGCTGGGCGCGACGGAAATGGTGCTCGGGGCTGATTGGGGGCATGGGGTGAATCCCGGCAAGCGCGATGGTCTGTCCCTGCCACGAAATGTGGGTCCGAATGTGGAGCGGCTGCACTTCTGTTTCGCGTGAGTCGGTGTTGAGCAGCGGGTATCGCGACAGGATGGCCAGACCGAATGGACTCTCATCCGGCGTGATGATGCGGAAGGGGAAGTCGTCCCAGCGTTGGAGTTGTGGTGCTACGGTCGGCGAGACTTCCTGGATGACGACGACGTCGGCGTGGATGCTCTCGACCCAATTTAGGAGTGGCGTCGTGTCTGAGCTTCCGACATGGATGTTTGCGCTGACCACCGTGAGTGTCTGCGTCCCGCTGGGTGAGAGGGTGTCTGCGCGCGGGCCGGGCCACGCGCCACTCACGAAGAGGGCCGCGAGAGCGGGGATTGCCCAACCATGCTTCCTGCGCCAGAGCAGTACGGCTCCGCACAAGACTCCGACGGCGAGGTACAACCACTGCCAGTGAGCGGCGAGGTCAACGAGCCAGGCAACGCGGGTAGTACTGTCAGACAGGACGGCTGTAAGAGGTGCGGTGAGCGAGCCGGCAACACTGGCAAGGAGGCCGACCATGGCGCCATCGGCGCGATAGCGGGTCAAGAAGTTGAGGTCGAGCCGTTTGACATTCATCGTGCTGCGCGGAAAGGCGCGGGTTTGTGGAGGGAGACAGCGCCGGTTCCGCTCTTGTCCTTCATTTCCATCGGTTCGCCGGAATGCTCAGCGGCGCCGAGGTGTCGTGCGCACGTTGAGCGCAGTGGAGATGGACGACACGGTGCCACCTCGGCCCTAAACCTCCTCGGCGATAGCTATATCCTGCTGTGCCGCCTATCGGCACGTAACGGCACGCCGCGGCATCAGCAGGCCCCTGCGTGCCCCACGAGGAGGATTGCATGCAGAGTCTGCTGGATATGCTATCAGGACTCTTTTTGCTTCATTCTAAAATCTGCGACAGCCTTCTTATTTGCGGCAAGAATGTCCTTTACAGCCTGAGCCTGATGCGACGAATCGAGGCCCTTGCATGCGCAATATGAAGCCACAATTGTCTTAGCTCCCTTTGCAGTTAAAAGCCACTGGATATCCCCGAGGCCCCATGTGTGATGGTCGTTTTCTTTAAGCTCCCGTTTGCCGCGCGCATCTAGTCTGATGTAGCCGTTTTCCTTTAAAGAATACAGACCCTCCTCAGCGACGATGAGAGCCTCCCGTCGAGAAAAATATCGGTAACCGAAGAGCGAAAGTTTTTGGGCGATACCGTCGCCCGAGGTAACAGTTTCGGTGGTCATAATCAGCAAGCAAATTGCTGCGTGCGGTTGCAGGTCAAATCGCCGCATGCAGTCTGCTCGACCATCGATGTTTGCGGCGAACCAGATACCCACGAGAACGCCGGCAGCGAGACCGGGCGGTATGGCCTCAGTGGGGTCGTAAGTATTTTCCTTTTCGGTGCTCACTGACATTCTCCTCGTATGCTACAAATGAAGTGAAGGATGAATGCAGGGTATGCCCGCCATAATTGGCGGCGGCAGCCCTGCGAACATAGCTTCACGCGTTAGTCCAGTAGCTTTGCGTCCCGCCGTTTCCGCGCGGTTTGCCCTTTTACAGTGGGCATGCTATCCGGAACGGGTACTGTTGCCAATAACTTTTGCATGCAGATTTCAATGGAAGAGGTTGCGCTAAACAGCCGCCTATGGCGGCATTGATTTGCGTCAATATTCCTGCTGTCGAGTCGCATTATTCGCCGATGCGGAAGGGTGTAAGTCGTGGGTAACGATTCGAAGTCGCCTGAATGTGCCTCGACGGTGGGGCTCGTCGGCACGCAGCATCGCAGTAATAATGAATGCCTCGCCCCACGCACATTCCGGACATGGCCCTGCAAGACATCCTGACTCTTGAGCTCCTCGATGAGTGCGCAGATGCGCGTACCTTCAGCCGTGGCGAAACTTACTTTCGTGACGGGAGGGTGACGACGCTTGAGGAACGCGACGACGTCCTTCAGGCTGATGTCGAGGGCACGCACCGCTACCACGTCGAACTGTACGCAACGGACAGCGGGGAACTGGAGTTCGCATGCGACTGCCCTGTCGGGCAGGATGGCGGTTTCTGCAAACATGTCGTGGCGGTCGCCATGGCGTGGCTCGCGAGCAGCGGGGAGGGGGCGTCCGACCACTCGAGGACCACGCCGGCCGAGCGGGCGCAGACTGAGGACGAGCAGATTGCGGCTTACCTCGCCACGCTCGACGAGGTTGCTCTGCGCGCGCTCTTGCTGGAAGCGGTCGGCCGGGACGAACTGCTTCGCGACAAGCTTGTGATGGCGGCAAGGGCGAACTCCAGTTCGGACCTCAACGGCCTGCGGGCAGTCGTGAAACAGGCCACTGACACCCACGGTTTCCTCGACTGGCGCGAGGCCGCAAGCTACGCGTATCGGCTCGACGACCTCGCTGAGCTGCTGGAGCGGCGCATCGAGTTCGGGAGCGTTGGGCTCGTCGAACTTATCGAGGAAGCCATTGCCGATGCCGAAGAGGCTTTGCAGCAGATTGACGACTCCAACGGCGAAGTCATTCCTGCCATCAAACGTTTGCAGCGGGTCCATCTCTCTGCGTGTAGCGTTCTGAGGCCAGAACCAGTCGCACTGGCCCGCAGACTGTTCGAATTCCAGATGAACGGGGAGTGGGACACGTTCTCCGAGATTCTGCCGGACTACGTGGAGGCTCTCGGAAAGGAGGGATTGGCCGCCTACCGGGAAAGAGTAGAGAAGGCGTGGACTGAGCTGCCTGCATTGACCCCAGCAGACTACCGCGGTGTTTGGGAATCGCGTCGTCACCGCGTCGAGGACGCAATGGAAAGCTTGGTGGCGCTTTCCGGTGATATCGATGCGATGGTCCGAGTGAAGGCAAAGAATCGCTCGCACCCCGGGAGATACCTTTCACTTGCCAAGCTGTGCCGGGATAACGGTCGCGACGAGGAGGCGTTGAAATGGGCGGAGGAGGGGCTGGCGGCCTTTCCCAATGAGCGCATCGACGACCTGGTTGCGTTCTGCATCGAAGCATACCTGCTGCGAGGGGATGCAGACCGCGTGGAAATCTTGGCTTGGGGGCGCTTCGAGAAGCAGGCGGGGTGCGAGCCGTTCTTCCATTTGCTCGATGTGGCCGACAAGATTTCGCGACGGGATGGGTTACGCGAGCGGGCCATGGCGCATTTGTGGGCGGCGGTCGCGGCGGAGGAGAGCGCCTGCGGGAAAAGACGTGCGCGATGGGAGCGCCCCAAGCGAAGTGACCTCGTCTCTATCTACCTTCGCGAAGCGGACGCAGAGAAGATGTGGGAAGCATTCTGCGGCGGCGAGACCGATATCCGGTTGTGGGGCAAGGTCGCCGCGGCGCGGGGCCGAACGCACCATGAAGATGCGATTGCATTGTACAAGCGGCTGTTGCCGCACGTCGTGGAGCAAGGGAGTCATGGCTCCCGATACGATGCTGCGTTCGACGTCGTGAAGGCGATTCGGATGCTTAGACTTGAGAACAAACAGCGGGTCATCTTCGGGGATGAGTTGGCCGAGATTCGGTTGCAGTGGAAGAAGAAGCGGAATTTTCAGAAGCTGTTGGATACGCTTTGAGGATGAGCTCCCCCTAAGTATGCGGCGAAGTCGCCTCGGGGGCTGTTGGCCCTCTGAATGACCTGTGGGTGCAGCCAAGTACCAAGACATTCAGCGAGCCAGGGTGGCGGTCTAGAGTGTTAATTTTTAGTCACGCCATTGGCAGATTTTTATCTCGTCCATAAATTGCTCTATAGTAAGCTGGCAGAGGTCCTCATCTATAGCCTTGGGGTCTGGATTCACAATTCCCACGGAAATAGCTTCCGCAAGAGCTGCGGCGATTAGCTCCGCGTCGGGCAAATGAGCCTGTTCGCGGGAAGTCAGCCTACAGGCGTACTCATTGTCTTCAAATCCAACCGCAGCGCGATAAGTAGGAAATCTCTCTTGGTGTTCACGATACAGCGCTGCTAGAACCGAATTGCTAGCCACTTCCATCGATAGCGTTGCTCGGGTTGTTTCCTCAGTGACACTTGCAATTTTGTCTGCAAGTAGAGTCTCAAATCCTCTCGGACAAATTGTTATTGACTCTTTTAAGTTCCAATTGTCATACAAAAGCGGATTGGCTTCGTCGTTGTCATTGAATATAAGATTAAAAATGTGCGTGGACTGGTAGTCTTGCGTCTCGCTCGAGTTGGCTTGCATGGGCATGAAGGGCTCCAAGAAAGTAGTTTTAGGATGAAGCTCGAAGGTTGTACTTGTGCGATGAATATTCGCGCACGAAACTTTGACGCCTTCCTATCGTCCCTCGCGGTATGACCCGTACCATTCGAGATGGACGGCATGAATGGCTTCAATTAGGTCTTCGTTGTCTGCTTGCTTGCGAAGTAGCGACAAATGCTTCCGGTCCAATATGTCGTAGGTGTCATCATTGTCCAAGTAGGCGTGGATGGTCGATTGGACGTCATCAGGGTTAAGCGGTTCTCCGTCCAGGTATTGAAACCCTCCTGCATCTCCTGAAATGATTGCGATTCCATCCCGTCCGTTTCCCCCGAGCGCGTAGCTCCAAAGGGCCATTCCGCTGAAATTCTTGGTGTCGCTACGGGGGGACGTTTTGAGATTCATAGAAAACTCAATCAGTTGTTGAGGTGGCAGTTGCATAGCCTGTTGTGATGCGGGCTAATTGTCGGGCTCACATGACGACGCGAGGAACCGGCTTGAGATAAGTGTAGCGAACCGGCCGCGAATCAAGAAAATTGGCGGTTGCTATTCTTAGTGCAATGATTGATTAAGGTGAAATCCGTGCGTCCGTGCAAGAGGATGTGTGTCAGGAAGCGCAATGGCTATCCGTCCGGCTTCACTCAGCCACGAAACTGCAGGAAATCCGATTGGTGGTAAACATGACACTGTCCGCCCCGTGGGGCGGGCAGTGCAGTCGCCAAGCTTATGCTGCGTACTCGGCGAAGGTTGACGCATTTACCTTAGTCAGTATTGCGTTCAGGCCGTCATGCTTACCTTGCGTAAATGCAATAAATGATTCCAGAAACTCGCCTGCAAGCACCGGTTCCTGTTTTTCGAGCAGTCGGTAGACTTCATCGGGCGGAAACGAAAATCCACGTTCGGTGAGGATGCATTTGTTGATAAGACATTCGGCGTAACGGTGACCATCTGCGTATAGGGTCGCGGTCGTTTCATAACTAAAACGGCCCATATCGGGAATATCAATTTCACCGCGCGCCATCCCGGACCATTGATTGCCCGTATGCGTATAGATGCCAGTTATGATAGACATAGGTAATTCTCCGAGGCGTGAATGGTTGAAAGATATCTGAAGTGTTAGTCCGCGCTTCCAAGTGGGAGACCAATGCGCTGGGCAGTTGTTGCGACCGAGGACGGCGAACTGTTCCGCCAAATTTGCTCGAGTGCATCCACGAGAGCAAACCGCTGGAGCAGCGTCAGTGAACGCAGCTTCAGAATGAGGATGGCGACAGGGCTCCCAGTCTCGCGCTGAATCGCGTCAAAGTGGTCAGCAAAATCGGAATCGACAAACTGGATGTCAATGCTGGCGACGCGAGCATTGCAATACGCGTCAAGGAGCATGCTAATCTCAGCCTCTGTGAAAAGGCCACTCATGCACGATTGCGCGGCCTGTAGGAGCAGGAAATATCGCTCCAACGCGGTATCGTGAACTTCAGCAGCAGAGATGCCTCCAGAAGCGCGCCGCTGCATATTGTCGCGAATATAGAGACGGCGGTCAGCTGCGGCGAAAATATCGTATCCTGTCTGCCCGTACTCGGACTTAATAGCGGTGTAGAGGTCGCGCGTATAGAGTTCATCCTCATAGCCGTACATTCCTATTGCCCCGACCTCGCTGAGTGCATGAAAGCCGGTCTGCTCGAGTTGCGAATTGGTCTGAACGTTCATGTCTATCTCCAGATTAAGGTGAAATTGAAACGTGGACTGCTTTGATTCGTCGTTATGAACAGTTTACGGGTGGTTGGATGAGCCGCGAAATTTGGCGGAAATGCATTGCAAGTCATGGAAATATAAAGGAAATATCCGCCAAAGCTGTTTTTCGGTAAGCGCGGCGGTGCCTTAAGGAGGCGCGCAGCGCGTAGTCAAGGTTGGATTCGCTCCTCTTGAGGGCCGATAGCGCTCGGCGGGGGAGCGTCCTCATCACGTGAGACAACCCATGGCGCACGAAACCTGAACAGGTGTGTCATCGCTAGTCTGGACGCCCAAGGTAGTGAGTTCGAGCGCGTCTGGTCCGGTTTTGGATATCTATGCATTTCTTGATTTTGCAAATAAAACTATAGCCGGCTAGAGTATGTGCTGCAAAAAAACTAATGGTTTAGCGCTCTCATCAGGAGCGATGTAGTCATGGCGTTTATGTCGGTCCCGAGCGCTGAGTCTGACGTGGCAGGACGTATCACCGACAACTCCTCCCGCTCGAGCGTCAAGATTCCGACATAATCGGGTAAATATTGATGGTCGTTTTCGTCTAATGGAAAAGTCGTTCCGTACCACAGGTGTGTGCAATATTGCGCACGACGTTGTAGCAACGATTGGGTGTTCGGCGGTCTCACAGCCTGGCGCTGGATTGAAGAAGGTGGCGAGCTTCTTACCTCAAATCCGTGTATCTCCAACGTTTGATAACCGACCTTCCGCGTTAGGGCTACGAGGTCGAATTCGATAGGGACTTCCACTCCCATGACGTCGAGCGGGCGAACCAAGGTGAATATGTGCACGAAATCCAACGAATGGTCTCCGGAAATTTTCCGAAAATCCGTCGTGAGTGCTGCAAGGAGGCTCCGCTCCCCAAGAGTGGAATACTGTGCGTGGTCATCAAGATTAACTGATGGCGGTGTAACACCAAGGCCGCGCGCTGTCCGTCCTTGCAGCACGGGACGATAAAGTTCCCAGAGTTGTCGTAGCTCCTTGCGAGTAATCGACTGATTGATGACGCGTTCGGCGAGCTGAACAAACTTCTCTCCGGGCATAACCCGGGACAGCTTGGCTAGTAGCTCAAGATTTTCGGGACTAACTTTGACGGACAGCGTGTCGAGTGATTCCGTTGAGACGCTTGCTCGCTCGAGTTCTTGCTGCAGTGTGATGTAGTAGCGTCCGGCGCTGAGGTAGCGCCATAAGGTTGCTTCCTTCACCTGGATGGCTGTTGAAAAAGTTCTTATCCACTGTGTGAATGAGTCTGCAGATGCGGCCCAGTAATTTGTCTCGTCAACCCGGGCGAGAAGTCTACTTATCTGACCCCACGTGCGTGGCTCGCCATGGACGATTTCGGCAAGGTCATGATGAATCGCGCTGGTTGTGTCGGATGGGCTCATGGTTTGTTATCTGCCTAATGTAATGACAGTCTAGCGGGCTAGAGTAGTTGGGTCAAGCGCCGTTTTGCTGACGACTTGTTGCTTTCGAAGAGAGCGCGATGCACATACTGAACCACACCTCCGTCTAGTATCTTAGCGCGGGCTCGCTTCATGCGAGACACGTACGCGTTTGCCTGTTAGAACATTTGGGTAGCCGAGAGACAAAGGGTCGCTGCGACCTCCGGAACGGTGGGCGACATTTCCCACATGGTTGGATGGACCGCGTGGCCTGCGAGGACAGTGCAGAACACCCGCTACACTTGCATGGATACCCCTGAAGGTGCGGTATCGGGCGTGCGCGACTGGCCAGGTTGCATGCCCGAAGTGAGCAGGGTCACAGGGCATCTGCGTTTCTTGCCAGGTATGACATCCGACGTTCTGGACTGAATGTCGCCGTGAGTCAGGTGTGCCGGGTAGAAAGGAGAAAAGTATTCCAACTTCTTCCCATATCCCCTGAGTAGAAGCAGGATATGAGAAGAAGTTTAGCGTGGGGACTCAGCACACCTGGCACAGTGAGCGGCGCCTGCAATGGCAGATAACCTGCGAGGTAGCCGGTCGGACCAAGGGCGGCTACCTCGGCTGGTCCAGCTGCACCTCTACGCGGCACGGATGGATTGGGTAAGTACTGTAACGAGACTCGGGACGACTACGTTGCAGGTTCTAACCTGGCCCAGCGCCACGCGCTTTCGGGTTTCAAGAAAAGGTCCAATATCTCGCACCCGTGTCCAGAAGGCAGGGGATGCCATGTGCGACACTCCGTTACGGTCGCACCAGTGGCGGTAATGGCGGTACACGTCGTCCTTCTCCGTGTGCGGTGAGGCCGTGAAGGTAATCGCGCACTCGTCCGCCCATGCCTGTACGGAGTTCGTTGCGGCTTTTGCTTCGTGGAGAACCGCGCGCATCGCGCTCGGCAGTTGAGATTCAAATGCGCCACGCTGCTCTAGTCGCACCAACCCCTCCAACGCCCAGTGCAGCACGCCTGACATCTCTCTCTCGCAAATTTTTCGAACGAGCAGGGGGTCGCGTTCGTGCTCTGGAATTGTTACAGAGAAGGGGACAATATCCCATCGGCGCCAGAATCCGGTCGAGTGGTCGACAACCGTGGGGAGATGGTTGCCAAGCACCAGCCATTTGCCGCGGAGATGGATGCTTATCGGGTCGCGATACTTCCTGTCGACCTGAACACGCTCGCCCGCAATCATGGATTTAAGCAGTTGTTCATTGATGCGTCCTCGTGGGGCCTCGTCACAGTAAATTAGGCTCGCGCCGATGAGTACTGAGAGGCGGAACCCATCGAGGGCGTCGAGCTGGACAGTTTCCGGTTTTCCATGCAGCGCCTGCACTATATTGGCGAGCACCCCCTTGCCGTTTGCCCCGCCCCCTATCCAGAACTGAGCACGCTGATGCCGTGCATCGGAGGTCAAGGTATAACCGATGTACTCTTGAACACGGGCCTGAACTTCGGGGTCGGGCAGTACTCTGTCGAGAAAACGTCGAAAATTTGGGGCGTCGGCTACGCCGGGGTGATAGTCGCAGCTAATGACGTGGCGTAACCCCATACTCGAGGTGGGGGGGATTGTGTAGACCCTGCCTCCGCGGGCGATTACATATCCGTTCCGGCATGGAATAACAGTTTCAGTCGGTGATTCAGGCAGCGCTCCCATCCACAGGATTGCCGCCTTGTGCGCCTTTTTCGCGTTTTCCGGCGACGCGTTTCCACGGTCGTGTTCAACTATCCAGCGGTACGCGTACCGCTCGCCATCCTCGTCCGGTACGCAGGCCCAGTGAGTACCGGTCCAACGATACAAGAGTTGTTTATCACTCGCGTGCATGCCGTCATCGAGTTGAAGCGCATATCGGTGCGGGTCAAAACGCGTGCTCATTGATGACCTCCCAGGACGACGTGGGAAGCTAACCACGCTTCGACATCAACACTGCGCCAACGCAGCAGGCGTGTACCAGGGATATGCAGGCGTGGAGGGACCGCCAGCGGGTTTCGCTTTAGGTCTTTCTTGATAGTTTCAGGGCTTCGCCCAAGGAGTGTTGCTAGTTCGTCGAGGTCAAGCAGTTTCATGTCGTGTGCTCCAGAGGTTAGGGAGCACGTGCGGCAGGTCGGGCCGGCACGTGCCTTCACGTGCCACGGAGTGGCTTGATGTATAGCCTCTGCGCGAAATGAAACGCCCTACGGCACAAAATAAAATTTCGATGTGCCGTTTCGCCTCGTCCTTGCTGGGGAGGGCGATTGAGGAGATGGAAGGAGCGCAAAATTTGAGTGTGGAACCGCTGACATTGGACGTTACGAACTGCGCGTTCTCACCTCGCCGAACAATGTTGAGCTATTGGGGCGCTGCACGTGCGGGAAGTCGGACGGCGTAGGTATCTTCGAGAACCTTCGTGACCCTGCCCAGAGTTCGGTAAATAGCGGGCCCTCTACTCGGCGGAAGAAGTCGACATGTCGCTTGCGAGGTGGGGGGCTAAGTCTAGTAGAGATGCCTATACGTCCTGAGCGACTTTGCTCATGCCTCGAGGACAGCAGATGAAAGACCTGATTTCAGTTTCGCCGGCCGCACTTGGCACCGCCGTTGAACCCTCAATGCAAGGTGAACCCCGGCTAATGGCACTGCTTCGCGCAGAGGCCATGCGCCGCGGCGATTCCATCAGTTACATGGCCAAAGTTCTAGGCGTCACTCATGGTTATATCTCGCTGCTGAGTTCCGGGCGAAGGCAGGTTGAGAATGTGAGTCCGGCCTTCATCGCGAATTGCGCGGCGTACCTTGCGGTTGCACCCATTGTCGTCAAGCTGGCTGCAGGTATCGTGGAACTCGGTGACTTCGTCGACCATACGGCACGTGAAGATGTTTTGCTTCAGCGACTCTTCAGCGATGTGAGGCGCGACCCCGAATTCGGCGCGGTCTGGCCAGGGGGCGAGGAGGAGCTGAGCCGCGAGCAGCGGCGGTTTGTCGCGTATTGCTACCTGCAGGCGATGATGAACTGCGTTGTAATGCCGCGCGACGACGCGAATCTCTTCCGAATCGTTGGTGAATGTCTGGGAGGTAGGAAATAGCTGTAACGCAGTCCCTTTTTCAATCCCGCCGCGAGGCGGGATTCTTCTGTGCGTGGATAACAAGGCTGTACGCGAAGCTGGCGCTCGTCCCATGTTTCTGGCTGCAAAGCGGGCATGCCCTGAGAAGGTATTGATGAGGAGGTCTCTTGCCATCAGGCGCGCATGCGCTATCGTGGCTTCATGTGCAATCGATACGTCTCTGCCGATGAAGCCGCCATTGAGAGGTTCTGGCACATCGGGCGTCACAACCAACCGCGCTGGGCGGCGGATATCTTCCCACGCGTCCCTGGACCATTCATTCGTTCGGTGCGGGGTACAAGTGAACTGGAGCTTGTTGTCGGCCAGTGGGGCCTGATTCCGTTCTTTGCGAGGACTCCAGTGCTCAAGTACTCGACCAACAACGCTCGGTTCGAGGAAATCAGCGAAAAGGCGTCATACAAGCAATCTTGGGCGCGTGGGCGGCGTTGCATCATCCCGGCTTGGTCCTTCGATGAGCCCTGCTGGGAAACGGGGCGCAACGTCTGGTGGCGTTTTCAGCGTGCAGACGATGCACCTTGGGGGTTGGCGGGGCTCTGGAACGCGTGGACCGACCCCGAGACCGGCGAAATCATCGAGAGCTACACCATGCTGACCGTCAATGCGGATGCACACCCGCTGATGTCTCGCATGCACAAGCCTGACCCCAAACTACCTGCGGACCAGCAGGACAAGCGCAGCGTCGTTGCTATTGAGTTTGCGGACCTGTCCAAGTGGCTGACGGGGACGCAGGCGGAGGCTGCAACCCTGGTGCGGCCGCCAAGCATGGAATGCACTGCCGCGACGCCGATGAGCTGAGTACGTAAGGTAGTGCGCGGTGCCCAGGCACAGGACACAACCCTGAGACTTGGGCCCAGAGGTGGCCACGCAAGGCTAAGGCCGCCAGGTTGCCACTCGCGTGAAATCCCTCAGTTCGACATGGCTGACGAGAGGGTGACGAGAAGATGCAGGTTTTCTTCTCACTCTCCGCTCGATTTGATAAGAATACGCCTTTCCTATCATGCAACTGATAAGTTAATGATAAGTTACTGGGCTTCCCTGCGACTCGCTTCCAACTCATCTACGCTCCATTGCTGGCAACACGTTCGCCGCCAGCCACGCCCCCACGTCGGTCTCTCGCCACTGCAGCATACGCGTACCGGGAATGTACAGCCGGGGTGGGACCGCAAGCGGGTTCCGCCGTAAGTGCTTCCTAATGGTCTCGGGACTGCGCCCGAGCACGGGCCGCGAGTTCGTTTATATCCAACAGGTTCTGCATGCAAAGCTCCTCTAGGGGGGCACGCAAGGGGCTGCTGATACCGCGGCGTGCCGGTAAGTGCCGAAAGGCGGCACCACGGCATATAGCTATCGCCGCAGAGGTTCAGGAGGGCTGAGGTAAGCGGAAGGTGGGTGAGGTGATTTGAGTTGGAAGCGTGCTCGGTGGGTTGATGCCCAATCGGTTGACCGGTAGCAGTCGAGCGGGCACGGAGTCAGCTACGGGCCAACGATTCCACGCCACCTCAAGACCCTGCCTGGAAGACTGCTGTTCCGGTCGGAGCCCGTCGTCCATCTCGGCAAGGCCACTCCACGGCTTCGGTGCATCCTCCAGCGGCCCCGCGCCGAGTGAGAAATATTCAACACGCAAGAGCAGGAATCACGACGCTCGACGTTTGTCCGCCCGCTGGCATGGATATCATTTAACGCAAGCGATGTGACGCTCGACGCCTCACCGGAGTGGAGACCATGACACTGCGAAATCGTGTTAACCCAGAAGGCGTCATCGTGGCGCATCCCTCCCGGGGAACCCTTATGGGAACCGAGGATGCCTGCACGACGGGGAAGCGAACATCGTTAGGACGTCTGCGCGTGACGCATGGGTCACATGTTTGCTGGCGTTCAAGGGCCGCCAGAGGCAACTGATGCAGCCAGGTCATTACACGGAACTCTTCTTCCTGGATGAACCAACATCGCTGGCTGCAGGTCACCGCCCATGTGCCGAATGCAGGCGTGACCGCTACAAAGCATTCGGCGCCGCCTGGGCGCGGGCGCACAGCTACGAAAAGCCTCCATCAGTCCGCGACATCGACGCTCAGCTGAAACGTGAGCGTACAACCCGAGTCGGCCGAGATACCGCAATGCTCACGACCATGCCAGATGGGGTTGTCGTGAAGCAACTCTCTTCGAACAACGACTACCTCATCCACGCCGGGAGAGCTCTTCTCTGGGGGTTCGAAGGCTATACGAAAGCAGTCGAACTCAACGACCTCAAAGGGCCCTTCCGCATCCTTACCCCTGCCAGTACCGTCCGCGTTCTATCACATGGATATAAACCGGAACTGCACGCGTCCTGCAAGAGCCTATTGTGTTAACTGCCATCAAGAAGCCACTGCTCATCACAGGTTGAAAAGACGCGATGACCAATCGAACCGGTATCTGAAGCTCTGCCCTCGGGGCGCTCACTGCACTGAGTTTGCCATTATCATTTCTATCTTCCCTGACTTGATGCTGCAGATAGATGAGCGGACCAATCCTTCCTATTGAGCCTCGCGTTGCTGTCCTCGTCGACTGCGACAACACAACCCCCGAAATCCTGGAATACGCACTCAGAGTCGTCGCCCAGTTCGGCCGCGTTGTCCTCCGTCGCGGCTACGGCAACCACAGCACTCTCGCCAAGACGTGGCAGGAGGCGTTGGTTCGTCAGGCTTTCACACCATGTCTTCAGTATCAATACGCCGCCGGTAAGAACACCGCTGACATCGCCCTTGCACTGGATGCCCTTGAAGCGATGTTTGACCAGCGTGCCGACAAGTTTTGCATCGTCACAAGCGATTCCGATTTTGCATATTTGTGTCGAAAGCTCCGCGAGCGAGGCGCGACGGTATGTATCGTCGGTGAGTCCAAGACGCCCGAAGCGTTGCGTAACGCGAGCGACCAGTTTTTCGAGTGGGTCGCACCCGTGTCCGCGGATTCCGAGCAATCAGGTACCAAGGCCATTCACGAAAAAACCGAGCAACCAAAGCCGGCGACAATCAAGCGCAGGCCTCGATTCGTCGTGGAGGCGGTCGCACTACTCGCAGGCAATACGTCCGAAGGGCAGGTGCATCTGAGCTCGTTGGGGCAATACCTCAAGCGTACTGACCCTGGTTTCTCTCCTGCAAATTACGGGCATTCTGGCTTACTTGATATGCTGAAGACTTACGACCTGCTTGCTCTCAAGAAGGGAGACGGTGGTCACTACACAGTCGGTCTACGTTCTCTGGCGGCGAATGTAACTAATGGTGCATCTGCAAATTCGCCCACTCACGTCAGCGCACTGATTGCCGAAGTTGAGGAGTGATTTCGCGGGCACGGTGGTTGGCGCCTAGTCTGCCGCTCAGAGGGCGGCCACGTCGTATTCTTCGACAATTGGGGGTGAGAACTTGGGCCTGACGTTTTCAAAGAGCGTCCGCTTTGGCGCTGTGCGTTTCAACTTCTCTGGTTCCGGCATCGGGATGTCGGTAGGCATTCCGGGGCTTCGCATCGGGACCGGGCCCCGCGGCGCGTACATCAGCGGCGGCGTCGGCGGATTCCGCTACCGGCGCAGTCTAAGCGCGGCTCCGAGCAGAACCCCTGCGCGATTACCGGACGGCCAAGGCGTCCCAGCCCTAGCTGAGGGAGATGTCGCGCCCACCATCGTGAGCACTCAGGAACACGACACGCTCAGTGTCCTGGAACTGACCGATTCGGACAGCGACGGCCTGCTGCAGTCCATGAACGAACAGCGGGGAAAGACGTCCCTCTGGCCTTTTGTCGCAGGAGCCCTTTTCCTTTTGTATTTCCCCCTGACAAGCGCGATGGATACTTGGCCGGGCGCGGTCCATTTCGCACTGGCTGCAGTCATGACGGCCGTCGTCGGGTGGGTGTACTGGCAAGACAAGATGCGGAAGGTGACGGTGCTCTTCTTTGAGCCGGATGCCACCGCCGCCGACCACTTCGATGCACTCAGTAGCGCGCTTTCCAGCGCTGCGTCCATGCGCAAACTAAGAGCCGTGGTGAGCACCTCGCGCTACGCTGACCGCAAATACTCAGCAGGTGCCAGCGAAGGTCTGAAGTTCTCGCAGGCATCTCTGAGCTTGGGACAGGGGCCGGGTGTGGTGGCGAACGTCGATGTGCCAGTGGTGAAGACAGGGCGTACGACACTCGCCTTCTACCCAGACCGAATACTGGCCTTCCAGGGCAAGTCTGTCGGCGCGGTTGCTTACGACAGCCTCTCAGCTGCCGAAGAGCGCACACGCTTCATCGAGCACGAGTCAGTCCCAGGCGATGCCCAAGTCATCGACCGTACGTGGCAGTACGTAAATCGCAACGGTGGCCCCGACCGTCGCTTCAAGAACAATCGCCAGCTGCCAATCTGCGCCTACACCCAGTTGAATCTGTCAACACAAAGCGGACTAGACATTCGGCTACTAGGCTCTCGAGAGCGTGGATTTGAGCCTTTCGCAACCGCACTGTCCCGGATGGCATGACAGGTGTTCTAGTTAGTCGTCTGGCTTGTACAAGGAGTAAGCGTGGAGCCTAAGAACCAGGTCACCCGGTGGCAGCGTGATTTCGAGCGGTTCCTGCCGCTCAAGAGCCAGTTCGTTCTGTCGGGCAATGTGCGGGACCTTCAGGTTGTTGAAGTGCAGCCAGGGGTAGTTACCGCTCAGCCTTTGAATCAGTGTGTCGCCGCGGCACTCAAGCGTGCTGGCTACGCCAACACCATCCTGTTCCAACCACTCGCCGGCTTCAGTGTAGTGTCTGCCACTGGTGAAGCAGCGAGCGCAGCTGCTGGCTTGTTGCAGGAGCTTGGCGTGACTGCTGAAGGTGGCCAAGGCAGGGCGGGGGCCGAATTGCTTGCAAGCGCGCTGGACAGAATCGTCAAGCGGCAAGGAGAGCCGGTCGCACTCATCGTCGATTTTGCTGCACGCCTGCTTACCCGGCCCACGGACCCGACGGCGGCAGAGCACCACCTGTTCACGCAGGCTCTGGTGCTTTCCCAGCAGGCGGCTCCTCGGCCGGCGGGCATCGACCGGCGGCCGTTCTTCAACACGGTCATCTGGATTGTGGAGAAGGAGGGTGACCTTCCGGACTGGTTCATCGTGGGAAACCCGCGCCTTCGCCACATCCCAGTGCCCCGACCAGATAACCGAGCGCGGCGCGCACTCGCGCCGGCGCTTCTCAAGCCGCTCGGGGGGGCCGCACAGGCCGCGCCGGAAAGCCTGAAGAAGGCTCAAGACGAGTTTGTCGATGGCACTGAGGGAATGCTTCTGGTCGACGTGAACGCGATTTCAGTCCTGGCGCGCGTTGAAGGCGTCCCTTTCGACAAAATTGCCGACGCAGTTCGCCGCTACAAGGTCGGAGTCACCGAAGACCCGTGGCTGCAAATCGGTCGGGAGAAGATTAAGAACGCCGAAGCCTTCATCCGGCAGCGAGTCAAAGGGCAGCCCGATGCGGTCGTGCACATGCTCGACATCGTCAAGAGAGCTGTGATGGGCGTTGGCGGTGGCAGACGCGGCGGACGGCCACGCGGGGTCGCATTCCTTGCCGGGCCGACCGGTGTCGGCAAGACTGAGCTCGCGAAGACCATTACCAGCCTTCTGTTTGGGGATGAGAGCGCCTACATCCGCTTTGACATGTCCGAGTTCAGCGCTGAGCATGCGGACCAGCGGCTGTTGGGCGCGCCTCCTGGGTACATAGGCTACGACGCTGGAGGAGAGCTCACGAATGCGATTCGCGAGAAGCCGTTCAGCGTGGTTCTCTTCGATGAAATCGAGAAGGCGCATCCACGAGTCCTAGACAAGTTCCTCCAAATCCTGGATGACGGCGTGCTCACTTCGGGACGTGGCGACCGGGTGTACTTCTCGGAGGCACTCATCGTGTTTACGTCGAACCTGGGCATCTACAAGATGACTGATTCGGGTGAGCGCGAACTCAATGTCTCTCCGCAAGAGCCCTACGAAGCAGTCAGGCAGAAGGTCGAATCCGAAATCGAGCGGCATTTCAAATTCGTGCTGAATCGCCCGGAGATTCTCAACCGCATAGGCGAGAACATCATCGTCTTCGACTTCATCCGGGAGGACATCGCTGGCGAGATTTTCCAGCAGATGGTGGCCAACACCCTCGCAGACTTGAAGTCGCAAGAGCTCGAAGTGTCCCTTGCACCTGAGGCGATGACCAGCCTTCGGGCGCTGTGCCTGGCAGACCTATCCAACGGCGGCCGTGGCATCAGGAACCAAGTGGAGGCTCACCTTCTGAACCCTTTGGCCCGCGCGCTTTTCGACGCCGATGCTGCTCCGGGCAGCTCGTATTTGGTCAGCGGTCTGCAGGCTGGCCAGCTTTCACTGGAAAGTGCTGCTCGATGAAACTCGCTCTTTCGCGCCTGCACTTTCCGGTAACCACGCTGGGTCCTGGGCGGAGGCTCGGGATATGGGTACAGGGATGTTCCATCCGCTGCCCAGGATGCATCTCTTCAGACACTTGGGCGAAAAGGGCTCCAGATGTAGAAGTCGCCGAGTTGCTCGAAGCCATCCGGCCGTGGCTCCACGAGTGTGATGGCATCACGATTTCTGGTGGCGAGCCATTCGAGCAGCTGGAGGCGCTCGAGCAGCTTCTCCATGCGATTCGCCAGTTGTCGGGGGTGAGCGTCCTAATTTACAGCGGGCTGCCGCTCGAAGAGCTTGCGAGCTGTAATGTCGTGAAGCAAGGACTAGTCGACTGCCTCATCTCCGACCCGTTCGACGTGAGCATGGGACAGACGAAGTACCTCCGAGGCAGTGACAACCAGCGTATGACGTGCCTGACAGCGCTTGGGCATGAAGTGTTCGGCTCTTTGGACCGACACGCTACAGACGCTGACCGCCGGCTCGACGTCATGTTCGGCGGGGATGGCGAGGTGTGGCTCGCAGGGATTCCGAGTAGAGGAGATATGGCTCGCTTGCAGTTGATTCTTGAAAACCGAGGAACGTACCTGAGGACGACGGAGGCGCGTTCATGACTGACCTTGTTCGCTACTGCCCGAGTTGCTACACGGAACGTGCCGTCCATGAAGTCTCGTGTGAAGGTGTCGTCGACGGTCATCAATGCAATTGGCCATTGCTGGAAGTTCAAATCACCCCCGCAGGGTGGCGCCCGACGGAGGTCATTCCCGCGGAGTCGACGCCGGCCGGAATTTCGCCGGTCGGGCTCGTTTGCACGAACGGCCACGCGTTGGAGGTAGGCGACTTCCTCTGCTCAGTCTGTGGGGCTGAAGCAGCCGCCGGAAGTGAAGCGACGGAAGGAGAGGAGTCAGTTACTCCTGCTACTTCAGAGACCGTTATCGCCGGGTGGCGGGTGCTTCGGCAAGTCAGTTCCAGTGCGGGGCGGCGTGACAGGTATCTGGTCGAAGAGGATGCAGGAGAGCGAAGGGGCATGCTCACCCTGTATCACCATGGCTGGGAGCCGGATACGACTGTCTACGATGCTCTTCGCCGCGTATCCCTGGAGCATGTGCCGCAGATTCTGGCAACGGGTCGCTGGGAAGACCGCGCATATGAAGTCGCGGAGGAGCTGACGGGTGGAACTTTGGCCGACTTGGGCGTCGTGGCCACCGACTCTGCGAGCGTGCGACGTATCGCCTATGAGCTTGGCAAGGCCCTCGATGCGCTTGCCGAGGTCGGACTACGGCACCGTGACATCAGGCCAGGAACACTCTTGGTGCGCAACCGCGACCCACTGGATTTGGTCATCGGTGGCTTCGGCTCTGCACGCTTGTCCGAGTACGACCTAGACATTGTCTCGCCCCTTGAGGTCACCAGATACACAGCTCCTGAAGCCGTTGCCGGTGGAGTAGCTGCGGCATCCGACTGGTGGAGTCTCGGCATCGTCTTGCTGGAACAGGTCACCGACGGCCGTTGCTTCGAAGGCATCGAGCAGCAGGCGTTCTTGATTCACGTGCTTGCCAACGGCGTACCGATTCCGCCGGATGTGCCGCAGGAGGTGGCGCTGCTCCTTCGCGGATTGCTCGCTCGGGACCGCCACAAGCGCTGGAGGTGGAATGAGGTTCAGGCTTGGCTGGATGGCCAGTCACCCGAGGCACCTGAGGCCAGCGTTGAGAACGCCGGTGGGGCAGAGGGGCCGGCGCTGACCCTGGGCGGAAAGCACTTTCGAACGTTGTCTTCCTACGCCTTGGCGGCAGCGGGCGCCGATGCCTGGGAAGAAGCTCGAGACCAGCTTGTGCGAGGCGTTATCACTGATTGGGTGCAGTCCAAGGGCGCGCTGGCCCAGCAGGTTGCTGGACTTAGGCGAATCGTGAGGGACACGTCCGTCACGGACGACTGGCGACTGCTCGTCGCTCTCAAGGTGCTGAACCCGGACATGCCGCCCGTGATGAAGGGCGCCATCGTCAGCCCGAAGTGGCTTCTGGAGAGCCCGCTTGAAGGCTACGACCTCATTTGTGGACCTGTGCCGGACTTGCTCCACGAGCTGGACCAGGACAACTGGCTGCTGCGCCTTAGGGTGAGGGCTGCAGCCGTACGCGAGCGCGCAGACCAACTCGGCATCGACCTAGAGGAAGACACGCTACGCGTCTATCTCCTGAGTACATCGAGGGCTCGACTCAGCGCCGAGTGGGACAGCCGCCGTCGCGTGTTCCCGGATTCCGAGCATCTGGGGCTACTGAACCTACTTGAGCGTCGCAGCCTGAGCGAAGAGGACCTCATCGTGGTGCTCAGCGCAGCACCCAGTCAGTTCCGCTCCTGCGACGCTATCGTTGAAGAAGCGCGGCAGCTTGCTGTCGCCGGCGGAGTGGCCACATTCGACGTCAGCGCCGCAGCCGAGGTGGTTACCTGGCCTCGAGGAGAGATTCTCGGAGCGACCGCGGAGCGTGTCGAAGGCTTCGCTCGATGCGGCTATTCGACGTTGAATGACTGGGCAGACCGATTCCGGCTCGAGCGGCGGATGCCCTTGGCGCAGGCTCTGGTACTTCTCTCAGTGCCGCAGGAACAATGGCAGGAGCCGCACCGGCAGCAGTACGTATCTCACTTGCTGTCGTTCTTCGAGAAGAAGGTGGTGACTACGGTCATGCGTGGGCCGCTGGTTCGAATGACCATCGGCAAGAGCACCCCGCGGGTGGACCTGAAGGAGCTCCACACTAGACGAATCGATGCAAGCGGCCTTCTGGAGCACCTGCTCACGCGCACCGCAGATGCCCTGGCGCTGGACCCGGCCGCGCTCGACCCGCTCGGCACCACTGGACACAGGCTGCAGGCACTGGACCGTCAAAGCCAACTGTACAAAAGAGATACGGGTATCGACGGCCTGTATCTCGGGTTTCCATTCCTGCTGACCAAGGAAGCTAAATCTGGCGCGAAGCCGCGGATTGCCCCTGTGCTCCTGTGGCCAATTCGCGTGCACCATGAGGTCGGCGCACGTAGCAACGTCCAAATCTCGTTCGACAGCAACCGAGAGGAGGTGCGCCTCAACCCGGCGCTAGAGACCCTGGTTGGGCAGGAGACGGTCAAGAAGTGGGCAAAGGCGGCCGAGGAGGTCCTAGGGCGTGCCGCGCTTCGTGCCGCCGACGTCATCGACGCATTCGGAACGCTCGCCACCCCGCGCTCACGCGAATTGACCGCATTGCCGGGGCCTAAGTTGGAAGTGCCTGCGCGGAGCATGGAACTCGAGTGCGCAGGCGTGTTGTTCCACATGACCTTCATGGGCCAGGCTATCGGCGAGGAAATCCGCAACTTGCGGTCGCTACCGCCGGCGGGAACGGGCTTGGAAAGCGCCCTGCGCCTTAAGACTGATGAAGCGTCAGCTACTCCGACACCGGCGAGGCCCAAGGAAGTTGACCGCTATTTCACGGTGTTCTCTGACCCGTCTCAAGAGGCCGCAGTCCTTCAGGCCAGGGCTGCGCCTGGGTTGGTGGTTGAAGGGCCTCCCGGCACCGGCAAAAGTCAGACCATCGTCAACATGGTCGGCGACGCCATCGGCCAGGGCAGAAGTGTCCTCATCGTATGCCAGAAGCACGCTGCGCTTGAGGTCGTGCACAAGCGCCTGGTTGCGGAGGACCTTGGCGACCGCATCGTAATGGTCAATGACGTAAACAAGGACAGACAGCCCGTCATTCGAGCCGTCCGCGAGCAGTTGGAGGAGTTGGTGCGGCGCCCTACCGATAACGCGGCGCAAATCAGACGGAAACGGGAGGCAGTTGCGGCGCGTATCGAATCGAACGAAGCCGCGCTCGACAAACACCATGCCGCGCTGCATCAGGTGGATGAATCAGTAGGCCTAAGCTATCGGGTGCTCCTTGGCGAACTCATCGAGTTGGAGCAGGCGGGTGCGGCGCTGGATGTACCTGCATTGCGAACCATGCTTCAGCGCCTGAACATCGGTCAGGTCGCGACGTTGGAGGAGGAAGTCGCGCCCGCGGTACGGCACTGGTTGCCCGCGAAATACGAGGGCAGTTCTCTAGCTCATCTGCAGCCCTTCGCCGCCGACTTGGCGACGCTGAATGATTTTCGCGAAGCGTTCGACAAGTTCGCGCGGGCGGAGGATGCGCGCCATCAAGTTCTGACTACGCGGCTAACAAGCTTTGAGGTGGAGGACCCTAGGCCTCATCAGACCTGGCTCACGTCGTATGGCAGCGAGTTTCTCCAGATGCCGGACGAGCAGGCCGCCTTTCTGGCGAAGTGGCTATTGCTGTTCCGAGGTGCTACTGGTGGCGAGCCAGCGGGTTTGAAGCATATCGAAGACCTTCGCAAATTGCGTGAGGGACTGTCGGCGTGCAGGAGCCAGGACTACGACAAGAAGCTGTCGCCGGCGCTGTGTCGTGTGCCTGCGGACAAGCTCGAGCAACTGCGGGCCTTGGCGGCAGAAGCCATCGAGCCGCTTGGATTCTTTGCGCGACTGAATGTGTTTCGGATGATGCGCAAAGGCAGGGTGGCGAAGTTCCTGCAGTCAGTCGGGGACATCGCCAGTGCAGACCGCATGGTGACGCTGCTTGCTGCCGTGCAGCTGGAGCAGAGTTGGCGTCCGTTACATAAGACCTTGGGAGCAATTCACAATCGCTTGTCGCTCCCCGGCGTGGACGCCGATGCGGGCCCGACCTTGCTGCCGACAGTGTCTAAGACCCTCTCAGCGCTAAAGACTGTCGCTGTGCAAGCCGCCCATCTCCAAGCCGCACCCTGGCCAGACCGCATGGACAAGGCAGCACTGACAGGAACCCGCGAGGCGTTCCTGAAACTCTATGCTGAGTTCGACTCAGCATTCGCTCGTCACCAGGTGCGTACAGACAGTCTCGTTGCGCTTGCAGCGCTGCAGCCTTGGATGCAGCTCACCTGGGCGCAGGATTGCCAGCAGGCTGTCATCAAGAACGATGGCAATGGTCAGCGTATTCAGCCCATTGTGTCGGCGATGCCTTCCTTGGCGGCCTACCAGCTGTTCCGCGGACGCGCTGCCCAGATGTCGCTGCAGGCCATGCAAGTGTTAGCCGTGCTGAGAGGCAAAGAGAGTCAGCTGCTCGCTATCCCGACGGGGGACCTCGATGATGTTGCCAGGCGTATTCTCGCCCGCGAAGCCCGGCTTGCCTGGAAGCAGTTGATGGAACAGAGCGCACCGGAACTCTCGATGGAGCGGCAAGAACTCGCCAACAAGGTCGCCGTTCTCGAGGACCTTGATAAGGAGATGCGGCTTCTCAACCGGCAACTGCTTCAGGTGAACTTCGACATGGCGGCAGTCCGACCCCTGCGCGAGTGGGAAGACATCACCCGGCTGACGGGGCAGCGTGCTCGACGCCTGCGGGAGTTCATCGAGCTCGGAGCCGGTCTGGGCCTCATGAAGTTACGTCCGGTGTGGATGATGAACCCGGATGTTGCAAGCCGTATTCTGCCTCTGAAGCCTGGGCTGTTCGACACTGTTATCTACGACGAAGCGTCGCAGATGCCAGTTGAGTTTGCGCTACCAACGTTGTTTCGCGGCAAGGTCTCGGTGGTCAGCGGCGATGAAAAGCAGATGCCGCCCACGGCCTTCTTTGCCAGCAAAGTGGAAAGCGACGAAGGGCACGTCTTTGACGGGGAGCTTCCAGACGAGGACGCGACACCTGCTGAGATAGATGCTTTCGAAGAGACATGGAATCGGCGGGAAATCAAGGACTGCCCGGACCTGCTGCAGCTCGCCCGAGCCAACCTGCCGAATTCGCGGTTGCAAATCCATTATCGCTCGTCATACCGCGAGCTCATTGGGTACTCGAACGCTGCTTTCTACGCCAACGACTTGAGCGTCCCTGTTCGGCACCCGGAAGACGTTGTCCGCGCCGCCAGACCAATTGAAATGGTGCGCGTCGACGGCGTCTACAGAGAGCAGACGAATCCAGAAGAGGCGCAGCGAGTAGTCGATATCCTCGCGCAGCTCTGGACCGCGCCGGCGGCGCAGCGGCCCTCAGTCGGCATCGTGACGTTCAATCGTAAGCAAGCCGACCTCATCGAAGATTTGTTGGAGGAGCGTGCCGAATCGGACGCCGCCTTCAGGGCTGCCTTTAGCCAAGAGTCTGAACGCTACGAAGACGGCGAAGACATGAGCGTCTTCGTCAAGAACGTCGAGAACGTGCAGGGTGATGAGCGGGACATCATCGTGTTCTCTACCACGTTTGGCCGCAATGCTCAGGGCTCCTTCCTCCGATTCTTCGGCGTTCTGGGGCAGAAGGGTGGTGAGCGTCGCTTGAACGTTGCAGTAACTCGTTCACGGAAGAAGGTTTACATGGTGACTTCGATGCCGATTCCAGAAATCAGCGACCTTCTGAGCACAAGAAGGGCACCCGCTACGCCTCGAGATTTCCTGCAGGGCTACATGGAGTACGCCCGCTTGGTTTCGTCGGGTGAGTTCATTGCGGCCAAATCGCTCTTGTCGCGTATTACGCCCCGGCGGGAGGCCACAAGGGCATCGTCACATGGCGGCGGTGGCGAGGATGCGTTCTACCGAGCCGTGGGCGACTTCCTCCGCTCGCTTGGGCACCAAGTCAAGGCAGCGGAGGACGCGGACGCGTTCGGACTCGACTACGCCATCGAGCATCCACAGACAGGTTTGTTTGCGATTGGAATCGAGTGCGATGCACCTCGCCATCCATTGCTTCAGCACGCGCGGGCACGAGAGGTCTGGCGCCCGCAGGTGCTGGAGCGCTCGCTGCCAGTCCTTCATCGGGTGTCCTGCCACGGTTGGTACCACGACGGTGAGCAAGAGCGTAATCGACTCCTCAATGCCATCAAGATGGCCCTCGACGTCGGTGAAGCGCCATGAGCGGGCCCAAGGTTGTGAGAGTCGTCACTCGCGAGGAATTGGTCGCAGGTGGCGAGTCCCTCTTGCGGAGGCTGGATGCGGCACTGACGGAGTGGGAGCGGGCGTGTTCCAGCGTAGGTGTGAGTCCTGCGGACCAGAAAGCATCGAAAGACAGGCGAAATGCCTTGGACCAGATGTTACGAGCGGACCGGTTCGCGGAGTTCGGGAAGGCCGCCCTGGCGGAGATTGACTTCTTAGACGCTGATGCAGGTCACCGCCGAGAGAGGGCCGCTCAAGCTCGGGCACAGGAACGTGCTCGCCTGCACACCGGCAAGGAGCTAGCAAGGGTGTTGCTGCGGCAGATTGCACCAGATGCACCGGAGAGGGGCGAATTGCAGCGGGCAGCCGCAGGAGAGCTTGGCCTGAAGGACCTGGACGCGGTGCTCGCGCGGGCGCGGCAGACCTTGTTTCAGCCTGCCACACCTCAACTTAGCGCCGACCAACAAGCCCTTGCTGCTCGCCTGGCAGGTGGGGAGAAGACTGAAGACTTTGAGGTTTGGCGCGGGAAGCAGGCAGTCTCGTCACGGGGGCTGGAAGCACTCATGGGGCACATCTCGGAGTTGGAGCTGCTCGGCCAAGCAGGGCGTGCTTCTGAGTTACAGCAGGAGGTATTAGCGGCGGCTGCCATTCCTGAAGACGCTGTTCGCGAGATGCGATTTGATTCGCTTGTCAATTCGCTCAAGAGGGCTAAGGAGGACGCTGTTGCGCTCGAAAAGCTGCGGCGAAGAGCAGCCTTTCTCGGAACCGAACTTGCTCGCCACCGAGAGGGCACGGAGGTGCAACAGACGCTCCAAGCAGCTGCACGTGGTGGTATATCCGAACTCCAGGCAGCAGTCACCGCGGGCGAGCAGAGATTGGCTGAGTTGAAGGCAACGCAAGTTGCTGATGCTCGCCGTAGAGCAGTGCTCGATGGTCTTCAGCAGCTGGGCTATCAGGTGCATGAGGAGCTGTCGACGGCGACCAGCGCGGGAGGCCAACTGGTCGTACGCAATCCCGCCAGTACTGGCTACGGAGTCGCGATTACTGCCGGCGCTGGGATGGAACGATTGCAGATGAGGACGGTGGCCTTCGATGCCAACCGAGATTCATCGGGCGACATCCCCGCCGAGCAACGATGGTGCGACGACTTCGGAGCACTTAAGGGGGCGCTCAAGGCGCAAGGCTCTGAAGTCATAGTGGAGAGGGCCGAGGGAGTAGGGGCATTCCCGCTAAAGCTTCTTTCGACCTCGACAGAGATTGAATCGCCCCGCGGGACAATCGCTCCCCGTCAAGCGCTCAAGAAATAACGACCAGTTTTTCGAGTGGGTCGCGCCCTGCGAACTGCGCCCGCACGAGTGCGAAGTACATCGGTTGAATAAGACTGTAGCCGCTTATTGCCCAAACACGAAAGGGAAACCAGACGTGAATCAGGACGCGCCAGTTTCAGAAAAGGCTGGACTGCACCGCGCTCGCCCGGGTGTTGGGGACACCCAATCTAACGAGAAAAGAATCCCGGCTGGCAAGCGTAGCGTCCAACTCCCCTTTTCGTGCAAGCGCCACAAACAGGGCGGCCGAAGCCGCTTGACAGTTCAAAGAGCGCTCCGGATTGAATTCAATATCCGTGAAACCATCAAACGCCAGGAGTTCTTCAGCGAGCGTCGGCGACTGCTTCAGAGCAGACAGGTACACCCAGTCGTAGAAGGCCGTGACCGGTAACAACGGCCATTTCTCGCCATTCAAGTCAAACGCCAGCAGGTTTCCGCTACTGCCGAGTCGGGGGTCTTGCTTGGCCTCTCTTGCAGTTTTGCCGAGGAGGTCGCGAAAGGGGCCTCCGCGCTCAAAGCATTTTCCCGCCTGAAAAACATTCTCTACGGAAACTTGCTTTCCATCAGGCAGCCGATAGCGGAGGTTGAACGCACTGAGCCGAACACCGAGTGGGTTCTCGGATTTTGAGGAAATCTCAAGAACCTGCTTGAATCCTTTTTGGGAGGCGGATTCGTGCAGGCACCGAATCGATTTTTGCTTCTGCGTTACCGCCAAGCCCGCGTGCCACTGGAACTCGAGGTCGAGCCGCTCAACCAGGCCAGAGCCTTTGGATGAAGGGACGAATAAAGGCCTAACAGCCATCTGTGAAATCCTTCGAGGACTATTCAGTCCGGATTAGCTGAATTTGTGCGCCGTTAAGCGCGTTGAAAATACCAGTACAGAAATCCAGGGAGAGAAAGTGCTTGACCAATACTTCCGAGTTTATCGTCTTCTTCTCTTGTCGCACGCGCTCTTGGTCGTCCCATTCCGAGGCATATCGCTTAGGGTACGACATCGGTGGCCCATCCGGGGAGCGACATCCACTGAAGGATTTCAACAGGTCCCAATCCAAGCCGAGGGCGTCAGGACGGCTGGCCACATACGAGTAATCCGACGCAGCATTCCCGTGGCAGTAGGACACGTCGCCCAGTGACAGTACGGCAGTAGAAAACCGAAGCCAAACCAGGCGAGCATGGCGATGGACTCTTTGAAAGAAGAACGAATTGGGGACAAAACTGAGCCTGACCGAATCTTGACGGCCGAGACTCTTATCTCGTCGCTGGGATTCGTCATCTGATTGCAGCCACACCGTGCGACCCTCCAAGGCTTCCAGCGCCAGGTAGCTCAAGAGACCGCCCGCCTCGCAAATAGGCTGCAGATTTCGGAAATCGGTAAAGTGCCACAGATGCGTAATTCCCCTCTCCTGAAGATAGGCAGCAGCTGCTTGCCCTTGCGACCACGCCGGCTCAACGCCCGTCTCTCCTTTTGCAATTCGCTGTGCCCACTCTTTCAGCCACTCAATCCGAGGGGGTAGTGCTCGCCGGTAATGCTCCAACTGCGCAGTTTCAAGCTTTTCCATGTACTCCAGTGCTGATGCATGGGGTGATACGCTGACTGCTTGACTCACGAGAGACCCGACACGGGTTTCCAAGTCTCGACGACGCTCGAAGGCCAACCTCTCTTCGGCTTCTGCCGCAATGCGAGCTGCTTCGCGCTGACGCGCTCGCTCGGCCTGTATCGCCTCTTCCTCCGCTGCCCGCTCCGCCTTGAGTCGTTCGGCTTCCCGTTGCCAGGTTACGAACTCTCCCGCCAGACGCACAGGCAGTCCGACCACCGAAATCATCCCACTCTTGAAGGCACCGAGGTTGAATTTGCTCGTCTTCTTAGAGCGAGAGAAATGGATGCTGAGAAGAGGCGGCAGGCCTCGGCGCGGCGCAATCTCTTCGACAACTCCCAGGCCAAACGTCTGATGCTCCACGGCCATGGACTGACAAAGAGGTATTAGGTCACCCTTCTCCTCTGAAAACAGCGCGAATTCGGGCCCAGCTATCGCAAGCGGTTCGGTTTTCATTTTTGTTCTTCCGACTATTCGGATGGAAACGGGGGCCAGTACCGCACTTGTAAGCAAGCGACATCATTGTCATGCACCGGTCAAGACGTTTTCCACATGTCCGGTCGGCAATGTGGCCGAACTACAAGTCAAGTTACGTGGTACATCACCGTGAGTCTTTCGCCGCCGAAGTCCCCTTCTTCGGATTTACCGCGGAAGTTCAATCTTATAGAAGTATGTCTCGACCATCAGACGGGCGCGGTCAGACTGAACGGCGTCGGGAACGACGCTTCTCAACTGCACATAGTGCCGGCACTGCAGCACATCGCTTTTTTGAAAGATACCCCGAACGCGTTCTCGGAATGCCGAGTATGAGTGTGGGCTTTTAGCAATGACTTCCTCGATGCCTGGCAATGCCCGGGCATCAGCGTCTCGGGCCGGGGGCCACGCGGGGGTGACGGCCACCGCATCTGGCCTGACCTCAACGGTGAAGAGGAACTGGACCTTGCCGGTAGTTTCGTCAGCCCAACATGGAGGGTAGTCACGGCCGCCACGAGCTTCCAATTTTGCTTTCAGAAAGGCCACCTGGCCGCGCAGGTCGGCGTTTTCTTTCGAACGATTAGCCTTCAGCCCCTCAACCAGCGTCTTCGCTAACATGGCTTCCTGTCCCCTCTCGAGCGGCTTGGCGAGCTGCGCCATGAGTTCCTGCTCAAGTCGTTGCTGCAATTCAAGGGCAGCTATCGCTTTGGTGGCAAGTTCCTCGTCAGCAAGCCTCTGAGGTGTTGCAGCAGCCTTATCAGCCCTATCAGCGGTCACGGACTTCTCGGCTTTCGAAGATTTCTGGGACTTCACCGGATTCTCGGATTTTTCGGTTTTTTTGGATTTCACTGGCTCGGAGGAAGCCATATCCGGCGTCATGCCGGAAATCTTCTCTTCAAGGCGCGCCCGAAGCTCCAATGCGGAAATCAGCGCTTCCTCCGTTGCACTGCCGGGAATGGCTTCGCCTGCTTGGCTGAGAATCTTCTTGATTTCGGCCAACGCAGTCAGTTGCGCGTTTAGGTCCTGGATTTGTACTTCAAGGGCGGAGGCCTTGGCAGCTGCCTTCGAGTCGTCGAGCAGTCGCTGGATGACCTCGTTCGCATCCACCCCCGCGTCCGAAAGCTGCTTACGCAGCGCGCTGCTGACAGACTCGAAGGCCTCCTGAGCATGAGGGAGGGTTTCCACCTGTTCCAGTCGCGCCAGGGCCTCCTGGCGTTTGGTGTCCGCATCGAAGTACATCCATCCAAGCAGAATCAGCAGGATAAACACTAGCGTGAACGCTATTTCGGTAAGAGAAAGCTGAAAGACAGAGTCATTGCGCTGGTGCATGGGCACGGTCTGCTTCAGGCGGGAAGACGTTCCGCGGTGGACTTGAAGTCGGGCACCTCGGGTGTGACGTACGACCCGAAGTCATCGACGACACCAAGCTTGGCCGCGTTGCCGATATGCACCTTCACCTCAACGTGGCTCAACCGCTGAGTGAGTTCCCCAGTCGCCCGCTCGAATGCGGCGATGTTCTTACCCACCGATACCCATTCGGCTTGGGCCGCCGTCAAGGCGTGGCGGACCTGCGGAAATTCCGTGGCGACGGCTGCCAGGCGCTCAAGCATTCCCTGGATTGCTGCGTTAATCGATTCAGCGCTCGTCGTTTGTACACTCAGTCCTGCGAGGACCTGTTGGATGCCCGCTTGCTGCTCGCTGACACCTCTGTTGGTTTGCGCTATCGCTTGGCCGATGGTCGCGAGCTCCTTGGCAGAGGCGGACAAGCCTACCGTCTGACTCCGGCTTTCGTCCACGTGTCGCTCCAACACCTGCGTTTGCGTAACCACTGCTTCTGACACCCTGCCGATATCCCGTTGTGCGGCCCTCAGGGTGTCCGAGACGATGCCTAGGGTATCAACCTGCGTCTGTGCGCCGGTGACGATGCGTTCCTGCGTATTGCAGAGTTCGGTGACGCGCGACAAGGCGTCGTCAATTTCGCCGGCGCGTGACCGCAACTCCGCGAGGGCTGTGCGGATGCCGGTCACCGACGAGGCGACGTCACTCGAAACCCCCGTGATGTGACGCGCCATCTCTTCAGTGCTTCCGCCCAGTTTGGCCAAGGGACCTTCCAACCGCTTCGCGAAATAGTCGTCGGGGAAGGTGGTTTCCTGCAGGCGCTTCGTGACTGCGGCCGCGAAGTCGGTGACCTTGGCCTCGATGCTCTGGAGGTTGGTACGCATTGCGGCCGAATATCCGTCCACCGAATCTGAGAGCCGGTTGCTGGCAGTCTTCACCTCATTCAGCGCGCTAGCGAACGCCTCCTTGTTCTCCTGAGCCAGGTCCTCGAAGAAATCGGTAAGTTTCTCCCCGTAGGATTCCGTCAGCTTCTCAACCCCCACCGAGACATTCGCAATCGTCGTCTTGGTAGCCTCGTCTACGCGCGAGTCGAACTCGCGCATCTTCTCCAAGGCGATGGTTAATTGCTCACGGAGCCTATTCGTAGCGTCGATAACCCCTTCCTCGGCGGCGGCCACGGCGTCGTTCAAGTCCTGCTTGAAGCTGACGAGATACACCCGGACAGCAAGGCCAACGACGGTACTTACCATCGCGACACCGAACCGTACGGCAATCTCTGACATCTTCGCGCCAATCTGTGGGAGGTCAAAGAGGCTGAAGATGATGGACGTGATGGTGAAGATGAAACCGATGTAGTAGCAAGAATCAGCAAATTTTTCGTCCGAGACGTCCTTATCGCTCCTTCTTGCTCCCAAGCCAATATACAGCGCCATGACTGTGAGGGGCAGTGCAAGACCCAAAACCCATGGGTCCGAGAGGTACCATCCAAGGCCGGAAAAGCCAACCTTTAGAATTACAGCGAAAACAAAGAGTTTTTGGACCTTAATCGGCATGAAATTCAGCCCTCAAGTGGGCGAACGGAGACAATTCGCGCGCCTGCATTTGAAAAATACTCCTCCCAGAATTTCAAGTGCCGTCTGGTCTGCAGGTTTGGTGTGTTCAGTAGATAGTGGAGTTCAACCTCGACTCCGGCTAGGTCAGTGTTCATCTTTCGACCGTACGGAGATTCCAAGAAGTGCTTGTAATCGTAATCGCCCTTGTACATCGAGAAGCTCGCCGTGTTGTGCAGCATGTCAGAAACCAGGACAAGGGTATGCGGCCCCCCTGCGGAACGGGCGCGGAAGCCGTTAATGGACGCTAGCTGAATCATCTCGAGCACCGGCGAGAATTTCGCCGGCTGTTGGCTCTGCAACTCGTTGGCGAGTGCGAGCATGGGGCCGCGGAACTGCTGTTCGAACTGCCGCTTGAGTCGATTGACGTTTGCGGTGAGTTCACTCTTGCCGCGTCCGTCGCCTGGGTTACAGAGTTCAATGAGCGGTATTGCACTTGCAGTGTAATCCTCGCCCAACACGAATACGGAAAGGAGTTCGCCCGGTGCGACCTTCTGGGTAATGATTTCTTCCAGTAGGGCTTGGAATGCCTGCTTCTGAGTGAAGTTCAGGGGGTCTGTCTTGTCGACAAGAAGGACAACGTGACCAATAGGGCCGGATTTCGGGCAGAGAGTCGTCTTATCGACCTCCGAGGAGCGCGTGAATTGGAGATAGATGGCCGCGGCGGCTATCAGGGCGACCACCAGGAGCAGAACGGTGCCCCAGACGAAGTACATCCGCTCCCGTCGCGCCTGAATTCGACTCTTCCTCATGCGGCAGCCTCGGCCACGTGCTGTAGGGAGCCATCGTGGAGGTGCGTTCCGAGCGGTCTGAGCTTGTCAAACTCACGGTTGAAGGCGGCTTGAATCGACGCCCGAATGCTCTCGAGCCTCGAAGCGAGTTCATCGGCGGCATGTTGCTGAGTCTCTAGCGCACGCCTGTTTGCGGCAACGTCGAAATCCGGGATGGGTAGCCGTTTCAAATCGGGAAGCGAAGCGAATGTCCTCGGCGGAGGAAGTCCATTCCGGTGAATCTGGTTCTCTTGACGGAAAAGCGCCAATAACGAGCGCATGCAGTGTTCTGCGTCATGTAAGGCGGTCATGAGCCGCGCCTTGGAGCCATCCTTCGTTTGAATGAGGCTCTCCTGCTGGCTCAATAGGCGTTGTACCTGAGAGGTATCGTCGTTGAGTTGGTTGAGCGAGGACTTCTTGAGCTCATTCAGTTCGTCGCGCAATTCGTCCAACTCGTCGTCAAGCTCAAGTTTTGCTTCGAGGTAGTGTTTGGTCTTCGAGGCGTAAAACGGGTACGTGTCACTTAGAAAGAGGCCGTCAAAGAGGGCAATAACCGCGAAGAGGACGCTCACTCCGAGGAGAATGAAGGACATGAAATCACGCAATCCGAATGGTGAGGATTTTAGGGTGGTGATTGCGAGCTGGGCTGAGCTCTCCGCGTCGACACTGAGAGCTTCGCGATAATGCGAGATTCCGAGCCCGATTGTTAGCATCAATGCAATCGCCGTGACACATGCAACTACCCCTAACAGCTTGAGTGCTGGGTGAGTGTGAGTCACAAAGGGGATGGTGTAACGCCCCTGTAATGCGGCGGCAATCACGTTTAGAGATGCTAGCGTTGTCGCAGTGAGAAAGCCGCCGATAAGGCCGGTGGAAACACCTTGTGCAAAGAAGAACGCGTTTGCAAATCCTTCGAGAATAATCAGGGCAGCAAACACGGCGAAACGCCAAAATCGTCCTCCCCCCGTCGGATAACGAGCGCCCCGAGTCAGCTGATTCCTCTCCTTGAATTCGCCAAGCTCTCTGTCGCGCTGCTCGGAGGCCCGTGCGAGCGTGCGAATGTGTGGTTCGCGTTCATCCAGTAACGCACTGGCCTTGCGCGAGAATTCTTGGTCGGCCTGGAGCGCTCGATTAACAACAGGTAGGGCGTCGAGACGAGAGAGGTCCTCATTGAGAACCTGGATTCGCGTATTGGCCCAGTCGATATAGTCGAGGCGGGCCCGCTCGATTCGATGGATGACTTGTGCTTCGGGGGCCGACAGCTGGGTATCGCCTGGAGCAGGCAAGCCGGCTGTGCCGAGACGCGCGGCCTCCTGCCGGATGTCCAGTTCTTCCGCGATGGCAAGGTCGCTCAAAGAATACAGGTCCGGGTGTTTACTCTTTGGCCGTCGTTCAGTTGATGAAGTCAGCCAGTTCCAAATTCGAGACAGGACGTTTGGCTGCTTTTTCATGTTTCTAAGGTAATTTGAGCGCAAAGGTAAACGTCTAAGCCTTCGCGGAAAACTACATCCGCGATATTGAGATGTTGTTCGATAAGGCTGCCCACTATCAATGCCTCCTGAAGTCCCATGGGGCCACTGGGGTAGAGTCGTGCCATAAACCGCGCCTTGCCACACGCGCTTCAGTTTCAGCGTCAGAGTATTCGGCGCGGTCTCTAGAAGGTTGCTCGCCTTCGTAGCGCTTGTAGTGCCATGCGAGTCCAGCTCGGATTTGAGCAAGGTTAGCGTCCCGGTCGGCCACCAGCACCTTCCCAAGTTCCCGACCGTAACGGTCGACTTTGTGATACTCGATGGCAACGTACCGGCCGAAGACGAGTTCAGCAAGGTGCTGACGGGAGACATTCCCGAATGGCTGTCGTTTCTCTGGTGCGTCGATTCCCGAGAGGCGAACCTTATGCTGAACGTTCGCGGTATCGCGTACCGTCAGTGTGTCGCCGTCGGCGATAGCTACAACTCGGCCAGAGTAGATGCCGGCCGGCGCCAAGTCTGTCAGGCACATTAGCGTAGCTGTAAGTAAGGCACGATACACGCGCATCGAGGTCTGCATATTGATACGGCAAGTAATGTGATGCGGGGTTGTTATTCTAGTGGAGAACTGTGTATGCACATGTGGCAAACGACCTAGATTGGCGAAGTGCGCTATACAACCGGAGCGCCACAGGCAAGGCGCGCGGAGCTCATTGGTTACCGTGGGGCCACGAGGGACTCGTATCGCAAGGACTCTGCGAGTCGTCAAACGAGCTCACGTGTCGTCGTCTCCGCCGTCGGCCCGAGCCAGGAGAAGCGTGTTCAGCAGGTTCAGCTCACTGGAAGCCATGAAATATCGGTCATCAAAGACCTGGTCCAGCTTGATGGGATTGGCGTGCCCGACTGACGCGGCCCACGGGAATGACTGGTAGCGTGCAATGGGGGGTATGGCCGCCATGGTCGAGGATAGTGAGCGGTGCAGTCCGCCCAGCCAAACCTCCGGGTCCTCGACAAAGAACGGCTGGCCATCGCTCGTATCTTCGTTGTGTATGAACTGGGCGTAGCCGACAGGTAGCGCGACCCACGTATTCGGCGAGCGTAGGTCCTTAAGCGTGTTGAACTCCTTGGCAGCACTTTGGCTGTCTCGGATGAGCAGTTTTCGGAGATTCATTGCTGGATTGCGCAGTGCCGAGGGAAAATCCCGCTCTTCGTCGATGGCTCTGAGCTGACCGAGCAGTTGGGCTGAGAGGCGTTGCTCCTGGGTCTGATGGCCCTCGAACACGAAGACCTCCTGCTTCGCGAAAGCGCCCCAGTTTTCAAGTATCACGGGCCCCGTAAAATACACATGGTCCGGAATGCAAGGCCCTTCTGAATCGATGAGGAGGGGGCTGACTGGCGTCGTCGCCCTGGTCCTGATGTTCTCCATATCAGCGGCCTTGACACACGTCCGACCGTCCTTGTCCTTTTCGGCGCGAGCCTGAAGGCGTGCCCGGGAAAAGAGTTCGATGACATTTTGGGCTGCCGCCTTGACCAAGGCAATCTGTTCGCTGTTGCGGCATCGGCGGTGAAATACCTCGGCCTCGCTCACAAATTTTGTGACGTTCTGGGACATTACGCTGACCAACTCCTCGACGCCGACAGCACCGACTGGGACCAGCGCGAGGGGATGAGGGAGTCCGGCGTCGCCCGTGATACGTGTCCAAATGGTTGAACGCAGCATGACCAACAGGGTCATCAGGTCCGTCGATTGGCGAAGCCACTGGCGCTCGTCCAGTGCGCCTTCCTGGACCACGAAATCTTCCACCAGCATCACCAGATGGCGCGGCACGGTGTCGCCTGAGACTTTGTTTCCGTGTTCGTCCTGGTACCCGCCGCGCCCACGGTAGACGAGCTGGGCGATTTCCATCAGTGCGGCCTCGATGTTGAATCGAGGCACGGCCGCGATAATCCAGTCCGTACGCGGGAACGACACGCCCCGAGCGCCTGAAGAGGTCATGAGGAAGACCCGAATGCTATCGCGTCGCTCAGGCTCAATGAGCTTCTTGCGCTTCCAGCCCGGCACGGATGAGTCCAGTACGGCCACCTTGTCGGCATTGAGCCCCAAGTCCTTCTGGACGGACAGTTCTTTTTCAAGGTCGCTCAGGAAGAGCTTATCCTGCGCAAAGTAGATGACCTGCGCCGCTCCAGCCTGCAGCGCTCCGCGAATTTCGGCGACCGCCGTTTGCTGAGCGAGTCCTTCCGCCTCACGGAGAATGGCTTCACGCGGCGACTCCATCTGGCCAGGCCGCTTCTTGCTCTCCTCGAGACGGACGTTGGTGAGCTTGATGCGGTATCGGATATGGAGCTCGCGGGCAGGGAAGCTGTTGGTCATGACGTGGAACGTCCGTCGCTTGCCGCGCCCGATTTTCAAGTCGCCGACGGCCAGCCGGAAGGGACGATTGCCCTCGGCACGAGAAACGAGCACCTTGTCCGGCGTCCGGTGGCCAGCATCAAGGTAGCGAGCGAAGACGACCTCGTTGCAGAGTGACGCATCCGACACGATTAGCGTGACGGTGAAAGGGTTTGACTCATCCTCAAAGGGCTCGATGAACTCCTTGGTTAGCCACTGAGCAACAGCATCGACAAACGGTGCGCCTGCGCCATCCCCCGTGAGTTCGTCCACCATGACAACGATGTTTGGCATCTGTCGGGCGAAGGTTCGCCGCTCGGCGCGGCCCGCATCGAAGTCAGCCTTGTTTTCGAAGAGTTTGGACAGTGCGTCTATCGTCGTCTTGCCGCCCTCGCGTTCCCTGAAACCTTGTAGTGCCGCGGTCAGGACGACGCGGTTCACCTCTGGGTTGAGATGAAGCAGCTCCCGCGTCATATGCGCCAGTCCGGCCAGCACACCCGTCCGGCGGGTATCGACGACCTGGTCCTCGAACTCGGAGAGCATTGCCTTTGAAATTGTGGAGCCGGCAAGTGAGCTGTCAATCTGTGTCTCGTCGTCGGGAGTCAGTACGAGGATGCTGCCGGACTCCGGTTTCCTCAAGTTCGCTACGCCGTCGGCGACAACCGCGCCATCAATTGTGCGCGGCTTCGCGAGGCCTTCCTCAACGCGCTTCTCATGGAAGCGTCGGGCCGATGCATTGAGCTGTGCGTTTGATGTAAGGGTCAGGATGCCGCTCTGCCTGCCTTCCTCGTCGCGGGCGAGTCCCTCGGAAACGTCACGGTTGATGATGACGCGGGGACTCACATAGAGAAACAGGTAGCCGTCCGACTTCTCCGCTAGGTGGGTTCGCACCGCGGTCGTCTTGCCGATGCCAGGATTGCCTTCAAGGGCCAGCACGTTAACTTGCCCTGCGACAGAGCGTCGCATGCCGGCCACAATCGCCGCCGCGTGCAGGTCCCGAAGCGAGATGCCGTCCTCGTTGGCACGGGAAGTGATGTCCGGGCGCAATGCCTCATGCGGGTTCCCACCGAAGAACTCGGTGAGCGCCTCATTCTCGTCGACCATGGCCAAGGCCCCGTCGATTGAGAACCGGTCCGTCGGGTTGGCGAACGCGGGGAGGGTTTCGTCGAACTCGAAGGTGTAGTCGCTGCCAGGTTCCGGCTGTCGGGTGAGTTCTTTTGCGCGGCGCTGCAGCTCCAGCGGGAGCTTTCGTCTCATGCTGTTGAAGACGGCTTTGACTTTGCGCGTGAGCTCCGCTTCGTCGCCGTCTGCGAGCTTCTTGGATGCGCGGTAGGCATTGCCCAATTGCACCATCAGGTCAGCTCGTGGCTCGGTGGCCGACTCGGTCGTGAAATGAGCGGCCAGGCTCTCTAAGCCATTGGGCGTGAGGGCGAGCGCGCGGGCGATGACAGCTTTATCCTGCAGCCCGCATCCTCGCATCAGTCTGACGAAGGATTCCGCGTATGCGCTCGCTTGGCAGATTTTGTAGAAGGGCTTGTTGTCGCTCGTGAAGGCCTGCAGATGGTTCTGGATGTCGTCCGACAGTTCGAAGGACTCTCCATCGACCTCGGCCGCCACGCGTGCGAAGACGCCGCGGGAGTCGACAAGACGGCGGTGGCGGACCATTTCTTCCAGGTGGGCCTGCTGGTCGCGGAAATCCAATAGCTCCGGCGGCATGTCCCACGAGTATTCCTGGACGAGCACGTGGTCCACCTTCGCGCTGCCCGAAAGCCACAGGAGGAAATCTGCGTTGGCCGGCAAGCCCTTGCCCGAGAAGCTACTTGCCGCCGAGGTGCTGATGTGGAACACCGACTGAAAGTCGGCCAGCGTCGCCTCCTGCGCTTCCGGGGACCCCGTATCCTCGCCTGGCAAGGTCATAGGGCACCACAGGCCCGCCACTTTCAGCTTTCCGCGCGCGAGGTCCCGTTCATGCCGCCGCAGGTATTCGCGGATGGCCGTGTAGCCCAGCCCAAACGCGGTGAGCGCCATGTGGTCAAATGCCGCCTTTACGATGGAGCGCTCGCGTTCGTCGATAATGTCCAGCGCGCGCACAAGGTTGCCCGACACCTTCATGAGTTGGGTTTGCGTCCAGCGCTTCAGGTGGGGGTCATCAAGGGAGATGAGTCGCTGTTCCGCGAGGTGGGTGAGGACACCGCGCTTGACCAGAATCTCATAGGTCTTCCCCCACAGCTCAGCCTGCTTCTGGAAACTCAACTCGCTCATGCGGTCTCCTTATGGAGAACCTTGGTGATGTGAGCGAGGAGCGCTGGGAGCGACAGCAGGACGTTCCCTGCTCTCCGACTGCGCATGATGTCGACTTCGCCGGCTCCGGCAGAGGTATTAGGAGCGACCCAGGCGAACGGGTCGAGAACGGGGAGCAGCTTTGCTTTGTCGGACGGTTTCTCGCTTTCCATGAAGTGGAGGGCGCGCAGAACTGAGATTAGGGACTGCCGAATGCCTTGGTCGCCGCCGACGCCGAGAATGTTCTGCCGAACTTGCTCGCGCCGCTCGATGTCGCTGAGCCGCTGCTCGACGTCGAAGAAGTAGGTGCAGAAGCCAGATTGGGGGTGCTGCTCCTCGCCAACTACCGATAGCGTCGCGAAGGTGTAGACGGGCATCAGGCTACGGAGGACATCGTTGGCCATCTCGTCGTACATGGCTTGGTGGTCAGCGAAGTTGACCACTTCGAATCCGCTTTCTGACCCTTGGCGCGTGCGCAGGCGCGTCGCCGGAAAAACATCCCGCCGCAGGGGATACAGCTGGACATCCGGAAAGCGCCGCGCTGCCTCGTCGAGGAACTCCAAGGTGCCATGGGGGGAATGGCGCTCAGCCGCTCTACCGATATGCCGGTTCCCGAAGTGGTGCGAAAGGAGCATCACATGGCGGTATCCGGCGGCGCGCAGCCGTGAAATTTCCTCGAGGATGACCGCCGGGCTCCGAAAGTCCTTCCGGCTTTCGACGAGGCGGGACGTCATGTTGTCGAGTTTAAGCGTGCCGGCCCGATTGTCGGAACGAGCCGTGTAGGTGCGGCTCACGTAAAGATAGCCATCTGCGTCCGGGTGTTCGGGATGCAGGTCGCACGGGCGTGTGACGTAGGTGACGAGCGCCACCCGCTCGAGCGAGCCGGCCATGGGAAACGTAAGGGGCTGACCGCCGAGGAGAGCGGCGAGCGTTCCGCGTAGCTTCCATTGGTTCCGACCGCCGGTGCTGGTCATGCCTTGAAGCTTCACCGGAAGCTCTCGCGATAGCGCTCGTTCCAGTGCTTGGCTTGCTGCATAGACAGCTGTATTTCCATCCCCCGCATCCGTCTCCTGGTCGGTTTGCCGTCCGCCGTTTTGCAGCCGGACCATCGTCATGGTCAGCGGTGTTTCGACGGTCGCTCGCACGCGTCGCGCGACTTCCCATAGCAGGACATAGGTCAGGACCGTGAAGGCCGCCACTATCGCCGAACGCTTCTGTTCCTCGCTCTCCTTCTGCTTGTTTCTGTTGAGCGACAAGGCGTCCAAGCTGTAATGGATTTCAACTCCACACTCCGTAGAGAACAGGCCAGTGTCCGGAATCGCACTAACTACGCCGCCTTCCTTGTTTCGCACGAAAGGCATGAAGCGCACTGGCAGCACTGCTTCCTTTGTATCCCGTGCCATTGGCAGGACACGGCCGTTTCCGGTCGCGGCCAGGGCTCGTTCTCGCAGCTCCACTGCGACCTCGTAGGAAGCCAGGCTGCTTGGTACGGTAGTGGCGGTGCTGACGACGAGTTGGCTGAACCATGCAATCGAGTCTTCGCCGCGCTCGGACTTGACCAAGATATCCGTGGTAGGTGACGACAAGGATTCGACTACTTCCCAGTTCACTACGCCCTTGAGCAATGAGATAGTGAAACGGTCTGCCTGCCGTGAGGCCGCCTGAAGTACGTTCCTAGAGTGGCTCTTCAGGACGCGAATTAACTCGCCAGCGAGGTCATCCATAACGTCCGCCCGTGCTTCCAACTCGTAATGCATGCGCCGTAGGGTGCCAACCGGGTCCGCCTTCAGTCGCTGTGCCAGTTCGGTCGCCTCAGTTTCCAGGTCGCCCTTAGCTCCTTGTTCGAGGGACATCGGCACGACGAGCCATAGGAAGACGAGTTCGGCGGCGGAGCGCTTTACGAACATCGTATCGCTGGGTGCGACGAGCATCCTGTCCCAAAAACGCTGGAGTCGGGCGCGGAACGCTGAGGTCCCCTCCCGTGGATTAACGCCGTTTACGCGGAACCGATACGAGACCTCCCGTACTGTCTTGAAGCCGCGTACGGGCTCTGTCCGGTTCTCAAAAAGCTGCGAAGACCATTCCGGCCATACTGGAAGCGTCGCATAGAAGCCGACCTTTTCCACATGTTCGCCGAACTGGCTGTTGTTCTGCTGGCCAAATACAGCACTGACGTCCAGCGGAAGGGCCGTGCCGACCCCACTGGCGAAGGTTTCATAACAGCCGACAGCCCTTGCAACGTATTCCCGAAAACCTGCCTTATCACTCTGGCTTGCTATAGCCTCCATCAGGCGCATCGTCACTTGCAGACGGACCCTCGACAGGGCCTCGTCGTCGAGGAAATCGAGAAGGCGTCTGATTTGGCTGCCCGGCCGGTCCTTTTGCGTCCGGATGGTCTCGACAATGTCCTCAGTTTCGTCCGGGTCAATCCCGTCCTTGCGCAGGCGCGTGCCGATGCCTTTCAGCAAAGTGTCCAGCCAGTCGCTGCCGTCAACGGTTTCGATGGCAGTGAATACCCGCGCCAAATCCTTAAGGCGCTCATTACTGCGACGGTCCGGAGGCACAAAGGAGACCGGTACCATGGTCGCTGTGTCCGGGAGCTCAGGGGCAGAAAGCGAAAGCGTTTCCGCCATTGCCGAGAGTGCGGCCTCGAGCGAGGGAACCGTCAATCCGGGATAAAGGGTTTCACGGGCTCCGTTATCGAGCGCTGACCGAATCTCATCGTGCAGCTTCTCGATGGCCTTCGTCAGCGTGGGTTCAGAGCCGGGAAACACCCGGCCACCTACGCGCGCGGTCGTGTTGCGAGGCGGAAGCGCCAGGTCCCTTACGAATCCCTTGTCCTCCCCGTACGCGAATGCGCTGATGAAGTCGGGTTGGCGATGTAGCTCGGCCAGGGCGCTTCGGGTATCCACTACCAACCGATTGCCGTCCGTCTTGATGAATGGCCGCGTGGCATTACTCTGCGCAGCGGGTACAGCGTCGGCGAGTAGCTTGATTAGCGTGGCGAGATTGATGGATGGGGTGCGGTCGCGCGCAGTCACGCTCGAACCGCCCCGAAGAGAGGTGTTCGTCATTTGGTCGGCTCCTTTATTGGCGGATTTGCCACTTCGCCCCATCGGACGACCTATCCGGGAGGCGGCTTATTCAATTGGGTGTGGATAGTCTAACGATGGCACCTATTCAGATGTCAACGAGATATAGTTATCCACAAGAGATAGTGCCAAAAATGGCCTTTTTGGAGCCGGTATGGATGCCGATAGGGAACTTGCTCTTCTCAAAACGTGGTCGGATGTCCAAGTCTGTGAGTATCTGGCGGCAAAGATACGACGGGTAAGGCGCTCCAGAAAGGAGTCGCAGGAGGTCTTCGCGGAACGTATTGGAGTACCGCTGCGGACATACAAGCGCTTCGAGGCGCACGGGAAGGGGACCCTGGAGACCTTCGTGCGCGCGTTGAAGGGCATAGAGCGGACGCACTACATGTTCATGCTCTTCCCGCCGACGGCCGCCCAGGGTTTATCGGGACAAGCTGTCACTGGAAGTGGCGGCCGACGGCGCGGCCGCTAGGGGGGCATCTCGCGGCCGTTCGCTCACTCGATGTCAATTGGGACGTCGATGAGGTCTTGGGCAACGCAAATGCCGTCCTTGACGGTATAAAGCCTATTGTTCGACAGCCAGTCGAATCTTGGTGGCTTCTGCTAGATACACCTGTTCCGCCTCGCGAAGCTTCTCCTGCTCATTGCGGGTAGCCATTGCGATTTGAAACGACGTCATTGAGCCCGACATCGTGGTACGAAGGTTATCCAAGTCGTCTTTAAGGGAGAAGTAATGCTGTAGGGCGGTGAACGCCCGGGCTCCGCAGGACGACATCCTTCCTTCAGGAAGTGTTGTAACGACCAAGTCCGGTACCCTCGGATGGCGGTCTGGGCTCCAACCCTCAAAGGACCGCAGGGTTCGCATGTCCTTCCGGCAGTCGCCTTTCGTGACCGTGACCCCGTCCACGGTCACGCGGCGCCAATCCCATTCAGCGCGGAAAACCCACGAAATGCCCATGTACAGCGTGATGGCCGCCGCGATGTAAAACACCGATTTAAATAGAAACGCATAGCCCTCAAGGGTTAATTTCATGGCCTCCGCCTCCGATATGACTTTGGCGCCACATCTCGGGCAGCGTTCGGCCTGTGTGCTGACGTCAGCTTGACACTCGACACAACGGATAAGCGCCATGCTCATATCCCCTTGCGGTATGCAACGCCGCTAACGTACGGCAATAGCTCGACGCCCGCCGTGACACGACGCACAGCGTCAGCGCATAACCATTGGCTCGCTGCACATGCCTCGTAGCAACTCGGCCGGCTATTTGCCGTCTGCAGTTCCAAGTGAAGTGCTCTCCCAAAAGAACCTCCTTGAGGGCGGGGCGATTAGTGCAGGTGGCGCAGTAAGCGCAGACCGCGTCCGGTCAGACTTCTCGACCTGTTCGAAGAATGCCTTGGACTCTTGAAGCTCCCGAGTCAGATGCCGCTCGTTGATGTCGTCGGCGACCTCATTGAAGTTTCGACGCCAAAGAGCGACCGCATCCTTCAGCTCCGGCCGTTGGGCATTGAGGTGTCGAACCACGTCGGGTTCGGTCAGAAGTTCGGCCAGTTGTCCGGGCTTGAGGTTTGACTGGACTTCCTTGAATTCGCGGGTGAGCCAGCCTCTGGCTGTGAGCTGCGCCTTGCATGCGCCCCGCGCACTACTCGCCCACTGCAAGACTGGCCGCAGTGCCTGGTTGAAGTTCCGCAGCAGCTCGGCGACCCGGGCTTTTCGGACAGCTTGGGCAACTACTGTCGCCATCTCCTTGGCATCGGCATTCGGAATGCCGTCCAATGAAATAGGGCCCCGTCCCGGCAGAGAAAGGGCCAGCGTGGCCCAGAACATGCCTGAGGACACGCGCAATCGCTCGAGTTCAGCGACATTGCCTTGCAGAGCCGTGCTGCCTACGCGAAGGTGATAGCTATCCGTGGATAGCCTGAGCGACCAGTCGACTGTGCGAGTAAAGAGCTTTCCCGGGGCGGAGGGCCCCCATTGCCTGGGCTGCGTGGTCATCCTTTTGTTGTTGCCAGAATTCGAGTCCGTCTTCGACCGCGCTGGCGTGGGCATGCGCCGCAGCCGCGAATCGGTCCAACGCTTGATTCGGACGTCCCCGTTTAGCGGCGCTGGCTAACCTACCTGCAAGTGCTGCTCGGAACGTCGCCGATGTTCAGTCGTCGCGAGTTCTCAGCCGGCAATCACCAAATGTACAAAGGGCATGGACGAGACGCCCGTCCGTGCAGCGAGCCTCGTAGAAGTTCGTGTCGTTCTGTTGCTTGAACCGGACGGGTAGTTTCGTCGGTTGGCAGCCGCTGCTCGCGAGAGCGCCCCGCGCGCGTTCTGCTTCCTGCTGCTCCGGTCCCGCTGAGCTAGTGCCTGTGCTCACAGGTATGGTCCGAGCATCCTGACTTTGGCGCGATGGTGCAAGGTCTGCGTTCTGGGCAGCAGTTGGGGAGGACACTGCAGGTCGTCCAGTCGCGATAGTTTCAACGCCCGTCCCGGTTCCCGTGCATTGATACTCCTTTGTTACCGTCCATTGAGCACATCCGCTGAATCCGCCGAACTGAGTGCACTGCCGTGTGGCGCGGCCGAATGCTTCCGCTCCGGTGTAGCCCCAGGACTTGCAGCGTTGAGTGGCGAGCCTCACCGCCTGAGCTTCATCGACTCGGACGGTCTCCAACTCACGCGCATCGTACGCCAGCCGTACTACTCCGTCCGAACGGCTGCCCCCGCTCGCGCTCCAGTCCCTCGTAACGGCGCAACCGGAAAGAAGCGCTCCTAGAGCAAGGGCAAGCAGCATTCTCATTACACATCCTTATCGACGACAGTAAAGATGCGTAGATTGTAGGTCTATGAGAATGATAGGTCGATAACTTCAGAGCATGATGGGAGCGCTTTGAGCCTGTTAAGCGGAGGCCGCCTCCACGCTCACGATGAGTTGGCAACCGTTGGCAATGAGACGAGCAATTGCACGAGATATCTGGCAGGGCTTCCGGAGCGCGCAAGATGTCGACGCACGTAGACCTCATATTTGCTCGCCGATAGTGACCGCCGAATCTGCTGCTCGACGGTCATCCCTTAACTCGCACGCCACCCTTCCTCGCCGAGCTACTCCTTCTGGCGCAGCCAATCCAGCAAATCGCCGGCTTGCTTCTCGGTGCCGTACGTCAGGTGCAGCAACAGCCGAACGGGGCCAGGAATGCTGCGTCCGGATTCGTACCGCGAGCCTCCTGACTGCGTCACGGATAACTTATTCCAAAATTCCGTTTGATTCAGTCCGAGCTTCTTGCGCAACTCGCTGACATCATCACCGCTTTTGAAGCGCAGTGCTGGCTGCTTACGCGGCTTTGCCGTCATGGGATTTGAGGTCATAGGGTGTTTTCTGGGGTGCTAGCGCGGCGTCGATGCATTACTCGGTCGTGGCGGCGGCCTCAGTCTCACCTGCGTCCTGAGATACAGCTGCTACGACTTTCGGAGCGGACTTGGAGGCATCCGCCTTGCGCTGGAGCTTCTTCTCAAATTTCTGCGCAGAAATCATAAGTGCATCTAGGGCGCCGCCATTGGACAGCCATGTTTCAACCCATTGCGGTCTGCGGCCACGCCCGGACCATGCTAGGTCCTGTTTCGAGGGATGCCGGTACTTCACCGGTACTGGAGCCTTCGGGACGGCGGGTGCTTTCGACACCGCTTTAACAGGTTTCACCTGGGCGGTGGCACCGAGCACTTCATCAAGAGTCATGCCGTGCGCTCTCGCCAACTTCTGCAGCTTCTTTAGAACGGATGCCTTGCCCGCTAACTCCTGTTTCGCGATTTCCTTTTCGATGCGGACGCGAAGTTGCTTCAATTGAGGAAGGCTGTAGCCGCTGAGATTTTCGGTCATGTCTGATTTGGAGGAGTTGGGTAGGAAAGTTTGGTAACAACGACATACGATGATGCCATGCATCGCGCTCAGCAGTCTGGTAGTTTTTGTTGCAACAAATCGGTCGTTGCGGCGGATTTGGGGGCAGCTGCGATTGTAAGGCGCCGAAGTGGAGGCGAATAGCCCTAGATGCGTGCGAGACGCTGGAAATATGTCGTGCAGGACCAAGAGGTGGGGATGCGCCCCGTGAGTTGGTGATAGTCTCCCCGGCTTTCCAGAGCAACATTCGCGAGGGACTGAAGAACTCTGCGAGTTCGGGCGATGCTCAATGAACACTCCGCTTCGCCCAACCGTGCAGAATTGAAGCTTCTGACGGAGGCCCGGCGAGTAGTCTGTGTGCTCGGCACTCGTCCGGATGTGTGCGGCATCAAATCAATGAGGATGCAGGAACGTCACCTGAAGGTAGGCCGGCGGAGGGTGTCACCGGCAAAAGCCGGCCACTAGCGGGTGCTGGGCCGTTCCGAAACTGGAGAAAGTCTAGGTCAGGTTATCCGTTAACAGAAGACCTTGGAACATGGCACTCCATAGCCAGGCGGCGGGAGGGCTATATTGGAAGACAAAATTTCGGGGGAAACCCAGTATGGCCGCGGCCCGCTAGTTGGCACACGACAATTATGCAGAATAATCTCAGACAAAGATATTCACGCAAATGACAATCATATAATCAGCGCAGACTTGTTGCCACCGGCTCGACCATGCAGCATATGGCTGAATTAACCAAAGACCAAATATTACTTGTTTTGGTACAACTTAAGTCTCGTCTCTTGCTATGCAATACACATTCCTGTAAAATTATTGCGCAGACTGCGTAATCTTTTAGCTACAGTAAGTCACTGTGGTGTTGATGTTTCGTCCACTTCTCGATATGTGACTTACACCCTCTGAGACACCTTGCTTCCAGCAAGGTGTTTGGTCGCTACGCGACAGCGGCTTCGCCGATGTAGGGGAAGAGATGCCAAAGCACGTAAAGGATTATTGCAGCCTGCACTTTCCTCTCACATAGGCACGCTATGCTTTACACCGTTTCGCGTATCCCGAAAGGGCGTGGGAAATTTAGAGAAATCTACATTCCTTCCTCGGAATATAGACTCGAGTTACGCAGCATGCTTCCTGTACTCGACGAGATATTGTCGCGATTAGATATTTACAAATTCAATTACGCCTTTCAGAAGAATAGGAACTGTGCACTCAATGCATTGCAGCACATCGGGTATAAATGCACTCTATCGATGGATTTAGAGGGTTTTTTTGATAGCATTACCCCGGCTCACCTCTCCGGCCTAGTTCCGGATAACATAATTGAGCGCTGCTTCATAAATGGCCACCCAAGGCAAGGGCTTCCAACCAGTCCGGCAATTTCTAACATAGCGTTTCTTGAGTGCGACAAGCAGATAATCTTGGCGCTGCAAAAACTTAGCATAAAGATTGCCTACACGAGATACGCCGACGACCTGACGGTAAGCTTTGACGACAAGAAAGACAGCGGGAAAATAAAATGTATTCTACAGCAGGCAGCAGAGCGATGCGGTTTCAAGATAAACCACCAGAAAACAAAACTTCAAGAAAGCACGAATGGGCGGGTAGTTATTACAGGAATTGCGGTCGATAGAAATGGCCTGCACGCAACAAGACGCACAAAAAAGAATTTGCGCGCAGCTATTCACCAACAAAACAAAGCTTCAGTAAATGGTCTAACCGAGTGGTCAAGATGCAAGCTGCCTAATGATTATTTTGTGTAGATTCATTTTATACTTCGATAGCCATGTCGTCGTCTCTAATCTTCCGCGTCGAACTCAATCGCGTCGGCGTAATCTCTGCTCTCATCTAATTCAGATTTTCGAGTCAGGCTGTCTATATCCAAAAGCCGGTTGATTTTGTCGATATTTGCAATTGCCGCGGAGCTTTTGCCATCCTCCATCCTGATTGCGTCATGCATCTTTCCTTTTGAAAAGCCTTTTGCGATAACGTAAATTTTTTGCGTTATCAGGTTTGTTGATTCATTGAAATTATTTCTGTATATACTCCCTCCTTGCATGGAAATGTACTGACCGTCCGTTATTGATATGCCGCTTTTGTAATTATCATAACACCTCAGGTCTATGCCGTTTTTTCTTGTTAAAATGCACAATACCGTATTGTCCACCCTAAGGACAAACGCTGATGTCCAAGTATTGCTTTTTGGCTTGAGCCGACGAAATCCACAATCGAGCAGGTGAGCCATTAGGTCATTTAATTTTAGCGCCTTTTTCATTTTTCACCATGCTGCTCGTATCCCAATAACGAGACGTTGAATTATTATCCTCACCAGTCCGTGGAAGCCAGACTGCAAGATAGCCAGAACCAGCACCCTCCGGGCGATTGAATGATTATTAGCAGGTTCACCCCTCGTTGACCGGGGATGCTCCTGATGCAAGCAGTATATTAGGCCGCCTCAAGCGAAGATACCAATTTATCATAATCATCTTTGCCGTGAAGAATAAACAGGCCTTCAAGGTTGTCGCGAGGGGAACGCTTGAGGAGTTCCAACTTCTCGCTATCTGACCCGAAAGCCATGACTCGATTTGCTTCTGCTTTCTGCTCTTGTTTTGCAAGGTCTCGCTCTGTTGGCTCCGGGACCGCGAGTATCCGGCCATAGTCCAGGGCGGCACGAGAAGCATGGAGACTTCCGCCCTTTAGGTCAGACTGAACCATAACCACGCCTCTCGCGAGGCCAGCCTGGATGCGGTCGCGCTTAACGAAATTTGGGGGAATCGGGTCAACCCCAAAGGCGTACTCGGTAACAAGGGCGCCGCCCCTATCCAGTATCTCGGCCGCCAGCCTCTCATGCTGCTTCGGTGTGACCGTATGGAGCCCGTGAGCCAGCACAGCAACCGTATGGCCAAAACGGTCCAGTGAAGCTCGATGAGCAATGGCATCGCAGCCAGTAGCTAGGCCACTAACAATGCTCCATCCGTTTTCAGATAAGTAGGTCGTGATTCGCTTGGCAATAATCCCGCCATGCTCAGTTGGTTGCCGGGTACCTATTACCGCAACTGATTTCAGCGGATTCGGTGGCCATTGACCCTTGATGTACAAAAAGAATGGACTGTCTGCCGTGTCCTTGAGTAGCTTAGGAAAGTCGTCATCTAGCACACTCACAATTCGCGCGCCAGCACGTTCGCACGCTAAGATATCCTTCTCGGCGGCCATCGCTGCGGCCTCTAAAGCACCTGTTGGAAGAAGCGCTTTGGCGAGCTTTGAATTTCGAATTGCGAGGTCAAATATAGAAGCCGTCAGAAAATCGCGCTCGGCAGCCAAACTCCGTAGGGTTGCGGGACCGACCCCCTTTAGATTTACGAGTGTAAGGAGTTTGTTGTTAAGTTCCGTGAGCATGATAGTTAAGAAATCGTATGTGCCAGCGCTAAGCAATGGACATCGTCGGCGCCTGCCTTTCGCAGGTACCGACTAGCGTAATAGAAGGAAGCGCCTGACGTAACTACATCATCCAGGACAAGCACCGTCCGGCCTTTCACCGCAGCCTTGTTCGCAACGAATAGGTGGTCCCGCACATTCAGAAAGCGCCGCTCTCGGTCCAAAGACTTGTTTTTGACTGCTCCTTGGCGGTATTCCAAGACTCCGTTATAGATACTGATGTTTAGCTCTCGGCGCGTATGCAAGCGGTCCCGTATTCGACCAAGTAGTTCTATCAGACGGCCAGAACCGGCGTTATTCTCCGGGTCTGGACGGGAAGGAATTGGGCAAACTACAAGTTGACCATCCCATGGAAGTAATTTTTCTGAGTAATTCCATACATACTCAGCGCAACAGTCAGCCCATGTGTCCGGATAGGGCATTCCATCCTTTGCGTTTAGAATGGCAGTGGTGAGCGTGTCGCGCCGTTCGAAATAAGGAAAGTTTGCAGTGGCTGTTGTTGGAAAGTAGCGGCCCAAGGCATGAACTTCAACCCAGTTTAGTGCGATGTCTTTATCAAGGTCGTTGAAATGATTGCGGACATCAACCCGCATCGGAAGCTCTTGGCCAATGCCATTTACACCTGCAATCCACGCCTCGAGGGCGGGCAAGAAACGGCTAGGCTCAAGAATTAGACTCATCAGGTCCATAGCGTCATCTAGCTTTGCATCCGGCATCTGCGCCAATGCCCGATAATGTTCATTCCTTTTGACATTGTCTCGTTTGAGAGCCAAAGGTCCCCATCCCCGATTGAACAAAACGGCATGAGCTCCGGCATGGTAGGCGGCGAGCAAGTCTCGCCAGTCGTCGCCAATAAATGCGACTCGCGCCATATCTTCCACGCCAGTGGCCAATGCTGCCTTGAAAATACCGTCCGGTTTAGGCTTCGTGCGCCCAAGGACATCCTCAAACGTGATAATGCAGTCCCAGTGAATATTTGGAAAGCAGCATTGCAGAAGTGATACTGCATACGATTTGGGCGCCCTTGTGAATACCCCCAAGCGCAACCCGGGGAAATTGCTTCGTAGATTGAGTAAAAGTTCTTCAGGAATTAGGTGGACCAGTGTTCGCGCCTCGCTCAGCAATCGCTCGTAGTATCCTGCGGCTTGTTCCCCGAGATTTTCTCGGTTTCGGAAGGATTCAAGGTGTCCGCTTTCAAGCAGGGTGTTGTCGAGGTCAAACAGCAGCAGGTCAAACTGTCTCAGATGGTTAAGCCCGCCGTTTCCGATGTCTGGATGTGACGTGACTACATCTTGCCCATCCAGCCGTCCCTGCCTCTGGTCCCATATATCCTCTTCGTCCGCCTCTCCAGAGGTTCTCAGAGTCTCCTCTTCCCCATACACAGTCTTTAATGCTTGGATGTGCTCCGGCGCTAGATGGAGGGCCTCAAAGAAGCCCGAGGTGAACTCGTCAATTGTGTACGGAGCCTGACCACGACCGGCGCCTGTAGCCGCACTCACCCAAAAGATGGGGCCGCCTGGCCAAGGGCATTCATCGACGTGGTTGACTCGAAGCTCCTGGCCATTCTTCGTAGAAATTCGTGCCCCTATAAGAACCGACCATGGTAGGGTCGTCTTGTTTCTTATCACCCATTCAGCGCCGAGACTGTCCGCCATCATTTTCTTGCCCCCGACGTCGCGTCGTTACATCGAGATATAGTTGTTCAGAATTGACCTTGCCGCACCAGTATCGCTCCTGCCTAACGCATATGGAATCCACAATAAGTCATAGCGCGCTGCGGACTCAGAACGGCGGGTCATCTTCGTCGAATGCAGGTGGTAGATAGGAGTCAGATTTGATTGGTTGTCTTGGTGTCGCCGTGGGTGACGCGCTGTGCCCCTTGAAGGAGGTGCCGGCTGTGGTGTCTCGCTTACCAAGCATTTGCATCTCATCCGCCACTATCTCGGTGGTGTAACGGTCCCCGCCGTTCTGACCCTGCCATTTTCGCGTACGCAGGCGGCCTTCGACGTACACGGAGGCCCCTGCCGTTAGGTACTGACCGGCAATCTCCGCCAGTTTGCCGAAGAACACTACTCGATGCCACTCGGTTTGCTCCTTCTTCTCTCCGGTGCTCTTGTCCTTCCAGCTGTCACTGGTGGCCAGCCGTATTGTGGTGATTTGCCCGCCACTTCCAGTTGCTTGAACCTCTGGCGCCGCACCTAGGTTGCCGACCAAGATGACCTTGTTGATGGATGCCATGCGACCTCCCTATTGAAAGTCGCTAACATAGGGCCGGCATAAATACTGGTCCAGAAAAACCGTAGGGGAAAAATGAGAATAGCGCGAGACGTTTTGGCCGACTGGGTGCCCAGTGCTGACGACAGCCCACTTTCCGCTGACCTCATTCCTTCTAGGGATTACCGCGGCCTGAACATGCAGGACACCCAGCTGCGTGTCTGGCTGCCCGACGGCGCAAAGCAAGCGCTGACTGAGATTGGAGACCGCGTTGGGGCGTCCTACACCGTGTATCTATCGGAATTCTTTGCCACGTATCTCTACGGGTACCACGAGCTGTTGAAGATGCGCGACACCCGAACGGGGCTATACGAACCCGTTTCAGCGGAAGTCGAAGAATCCGAGGAAGAGGAAGCGCCACCGCCAGAGGATGAGCTCGGTCCGGAATACGACGACCCAGAGCCTGAGATGGGGAAGAACATCTTCGCGCTGAAGATATTCATGTCAAATAAAATGAAGGACGGCCTGCAACAGAGGGCCAACCGGGCGCAGGTGCCACTTGGGCGCTTCGCGCGAGCGCTGATATGCGCCCATCTATTTGGACGAGATGTCGGGCCGAGGCGCTTGCTGGGCTGGTCGCGTTCCAATGAGTGATGGCGCGCTATCGGCGACTACCGCTTTGCGGCTCGCCACCGACAGACCGCTGAGCATTGAACTGCGGACTGTCGGCATTCGTCACGGCCAGTGACCGCAAAGGGTTTATCCGGCAGTGCGGTCTGTCACCCCCACCACCCCAAGATTAGACAGGCGAGCTGCGGAGCGTCACGTCGATGAGCAGCCGGTGCAAACGCAAGCGCCACCACCGACGGCATTTTCTGCTCACCCTCCAGGACCTGGTCGCTGTCCGACAGAATTGCGGCCACGAGCATGCGATACATCGCCTCAGCGGAGAGTTCCATCCGCCTTGTGACCTCTTTGGCCGGCATCCCGGCCTCCAGCAACCGATGAGCTGATACCAACTTCGAGTTGCCCATTAACCGCCTCCTTCCGTCAGCCTTTCCGCGTGCAGGAGCCGCCGTCATCGGCGCAGTCTTTCGTTCTTGGGCGCGGTCAAATTGTTCAGATTCGAAGTCCTCGCCTACAGCGACGTTCACCTATTGCGGCACTGCCTCTTGGCTTCCAGCCAGTAGACGGCCTCCCCGATAACCGCGACGCTGCCCGATATCACGACCGACGTTGCCGTAACGGCGCCAGCGAGAACCAGCAAGGCGGCGCAACCTTCGTCTTGGCAACCGACAAACGCTTCGACCTGGTGGGGCTTGAGCACCATGTGCCGCTTGGTGATATCACACTCGGCGTCATACTCGGTCGTGGTCACCGGCAGGAACACGCAACCACCGAGGACGATGATAGGCAGTACCATCATTCTCGATAGCACTCGGTCTCTTGTATTCATCTGCTCTTGGCTGGCTCGAGAAACTTCCACCGTTTCGTCACACCGAACAACACTCGATGGCTACACAGGCTACGCTTCCTCACTTAAGAGTTCTAGGTAGCCATCGGTGCCGGACATCCCTCGCGCTCCACTTCTCGGAGAACTCGTTCGCAAGGAGATTGCCATCGCCCGCAGTACCCGCGAGAAGGAGGCGCCCGACAGCGTATTCCTGGTTGAGCACGACAGCTACATCGAGGCGGTGATACCCCTCTAGCGCAGGCGACAGGGTCTGACTAGGGCAGGACTATCACGGAGGACGACAGGCTTCCCCCGCTAGGCTTTCTCGTGGCCGTTCCACAGATTCGGGACTATGTTGAAATTGCTCCCACGCAATGGCGAGTCCGCATGTGTCCGATGGCAGAAGTTGGAGCGATAGGGCATTTGAGGATTGTTGCGGTCCATTCGGAGCCGGTCTTGCGTGCTGGCAGGAGGGCGAGAAACCCCGTCTTGCTAGAAACAGGAGGACAACAGGCGACGAGGGTAAACCAGTTGGCTTGTAGCCTTCGGTGCAGGCATTCCGGTGAATCCGGATTCTTTCAGCGCAATCGCAAATACATGCGAGCGTGCGTCAAGGCGTGGGGCAATGAGTACAGTATCCAGGCATTGCTTGGACATTTTTTTTGTATCACGCGGAAGCTTTACTCGGCACTCTCAAACTTCACGTCGAGCGCCACGTCCGGATGGTCACCGCCAATCGATGTCGGCCAACGCGATATCGGAGTATGGGTCGCCCACAAGCATAAGGTTCACTTGCGTCGGCTTCGGCCAACCGGCGCAGCAGGCCCGGTCTGCCTCGTACCCTGCCACTCGCCACAAATCGGCCAGGCGCCCCTCATCTTCTGTGATGGATTCCCAGTCGCCTTCTTGTTTGAACTCCGCGTGTGCGGCCGCCCAAGGGTTTACACGTGCATTCTCGAATACAGCCCATGCAGCCGCCTCGCCGCGAGCAATTTCTTCATCGGTCGCGCCTTCGGCGAAAACTTTGAGCTCCATGCCAAATTCTTGCATTGTGAAATTCCTCCATCATCACATCGGAGCAGCATCGATGAGTTCCACCGACGGTGGATGCATTAATCGGGCGGCGTCGGTAGGCGAGCCGGAGAGCCACGTCTGAACGTCGGCGAGCTCGATGCCCACGACGCTGCGCTTGTCCTGTTGGTCGGAAGGTAAGCGCGGGTCGGGGCGGTGCATGCGTGACATCACGGGATGCGCGTCCGCATTGATAGTGAGCATCGTGTAACTCTCGATGACCTCGCCGGTGCTCTCGTCCAGCCACGCATTCCAGAGGCCAGCCAATCCCCAGGGTGCTCCGTCAGCACGGCGGAATCTCCACCAGACGTTATGCCCGCTCTCCCAGCAGGGCTCGCCGAACGAGAAGGCCGGAATGATGCAACATCTTCCCTGCGCCCACGACTGCTTGTACGAGGCCTTGCTGGATATCTCCTCGAAACTGGCGTTGTTGGTCGAGTACGATAACTTCGAGGTCTTAGCGAACCACGGGATTAGTCCCCACTGCCCGACGACCAGCTCGTATTCGGCTGCGGCTGTCCGTGGGCGGATGAATGGGCCGAGCGCACGCGGGAAGATTTCGAGCTGAATCGGCCATTGATTGCGTCGGCCGATGTGCCAGAAACGCTCCATCTCCGCTTCCTCGGGAGACACGTATCTATTGCACATACCACGTACCTCAGGGCTGAGCTAAGGAATTGCCAAGTTGTCGTCGCGCGCAGTGCCCACGGCAGGCGCACAGATTTCATTCGTCCTTTGAATCCACCTGCGCCCGTATCTGGTTCGCCTCCGAAACTCGTTCAAAGCCATTGTGACTGGTCCAGCGGGGCGGAATTCCACACTTCGGCGCGTACATCTCCGCACCTCGAGCTTCCTGGCCGCGCAAACGTCTCAAGTTGCGCTCAATTGCGAACCCGCACCAGCCACTCCTGCACGACTCCCTTTTCTCCGACGCGCTCATATCCACGCCAGCGTAGAGTCCCACCTTGAGCGCCAACAAGCACTGGCTCATACAGCTCGATGGGAGCAAACCCGCTTGACCATGGATTCCTCACGCGCAGACGCTTTGGCCCATGTGCGACGTCGAGAACAAAGTCTCCGGTGTGCGTCGGCTGCCGATTCGCTTCTTCCGGTGACAATCTGACGTCGTCTTACCTTGCCAATAGAGCGCCGGGAACGGGATGGTGTGCAAGAGTCTGCACCACCCCTGAATCCTCGTGACGGGAGGGACGCCATGTGCATCGGCGCGGCCGTGCCGTATGGCACCGACCGTGCACGCCCCCGTTCGTCTGAACACCGTCGACCACCCGCGACCACCCGCGACCACCCGCGACCACCCGCGACCACCCGCGACCACCCGCGACCACCCGCGACCACCCGCGACCACCCGCGACCACCCGCGACCACCCGCGACCCGCGTCCTGAGTAGCCGATGGCCTGACCAAAGGCTATTATGTATATAAATTTACAGTAGTTGGCGTTCCCTAGAACCTTCCGGATGCCGCATATCACTACACAGCGTTACCGGAGTTGAACCATGACTGTCGTGCACCATATTTGTCCACAATGCCATAGCCCTGTGCCTGTCGCTGGCTTCGAACCGACGATGGTTTCAACCACCGAGTGTTTGGTCTGTCCGCGTTGCGATGGGCTCATCCCGTTGAGGTCATTGCTCGCCGGACAACCCGACTCGGCCGCCACCAAAGCACGAAACCGGTCGTCCGTGAAGAACCCCGAGCTTGCTGTCGAACAATGAGTGGAGCGCAAGTTACGCCGGCTGTGGTGCCCATACCTAGTGGCGGCGGGCTGTCTGCCCTCTGGGCAACCAAACTGCCATTCGTCCCGTGCCTCATTCCCCTGGGTTTGTCGCCGGTTGCTGCGGGCTTTCCGTCGCCGGCAGCCGACTACGAGGACCGGCGCCTCGATGTCTCCGAATACCTCATCCGCAATCCGGTCTCGACCTTCTTCTTTCGCGTGTCCGGCGATTCCATGGTCGATGCTGAAATCTTCGACGGTGACATGCTCGTTGTGGACCGCAGTGTGACGCCGCAGCACGGGCACATCGTCGTTGCCTTCCTGCGTGGGGAGCGCCTAGTCAAGCGACTGGAGAAGCGGGGAGAACGCGTGGTTCTGTGTTCCGCAAACCAGGCCTACCCTGATTTCGAAGTCCGAAGCGGGGATGAGCTTGCCGTCTGGGGTGTCGTAGTCGGCAAGTTCAAGCGCTTTCTGTAGTCATCCTGACGATTCCCCGTATCCGTTCCGTGAAGATGACGGTATTCGCGCTCGTTGATGCGAACAACTTTTACGCGAGTTGCGAAAAGCTGTTCGACCCGCGCCTCGCGGGCAAGCCGGTCGTGGTTCTGTCGAATAACGACGGCTGCGTGGTCGCGCGCTCGGCCGAAGCCAAGGCCTTGGGCGTGCCCATGGGGGCCCCGTGGCACCAACTGCGCGAGCTGGCTCGCCGCGAGGGTATCGTCGCCTGCTCGTCCAACTACGCGCTGTACGCGGACATGAGCAATCGCGTCGTCGAGGTGCTCGGGCAGTTCTGCCCGGCACTGGAGGTGTACTCCATCGACGAATCCTTCCTCGACCTGAAGGGGTTTGCGGTGCAGGACCCGGAACGGCTGGCAGGGTACGGTCGGCAGATACGACGAAGGATTCGGGACTGGTTGGGTTTGCACGTCTGTGTCGGCATCGCACCCACCAAGACGCTTGCCAAACTGGCCAACCACTGCGCGAAGAAGGGCGTCGCGGGAGCCGACGGCGTGTGTGATTTCGGAACTATGACTGACGGGGAGCTAACGTCCCTGTTCCAACGGATTCCGGTCGACGAGGTATGGGGTGTGGGGCGCAAGATTGCCCTTCGGCTGGAAGACATGGGTATCAAGACCGTCCGCGAGCTACGCGACGCTGACCCCAGCACCATTCGGGGCCGGATTTCCGTCGTGCTTGAGAGAACGGTGCGGGAGCTGCGCGGAGTCTCTTGTCTTCCTCTGGATGAGTTGGCCCCGGCCAAGCAGCAAATCATGAGTAGTCGCTCCTTTGGCCAGTATGTGTATGAGCTATCCGAACTCAGCGAGGCGGTAGCAAGCTACATGGGCAAGGCGGCCGAGAAACTACGCGCGCAGAACTCGGTTGCTGGGGCGGTACAGGTCCATATTCGGACGAACCCGTTCAAGCCCAACGAGCCGCAGTACCAGCGAACGGTGACCGTTCCGTTGCCGAGCCCGACGTCCGACACGCGCGAATTGACCGGGCGCGCGCTTCGCCTGCTCGACGACATGTACAAGCCAGGCTTCGCCTATCAGAAGGCTGGGGTGATGCTCTGCGAGCTCCAATCCAAGAGCGTTGTGCAGGGACGCCTGTTCTCAAACCCCGCGGCGGCCGAACAGTCAGAGGCAGTGATGCGTGCGATGGACTCCATCAACGCGAAGTGGGGAAGGGGAACACTCCGTTCGTCTGCTGAGGGTATGGTCAAGGGCTGGCAGATGCGTCGGGGCAACCTGTCGCCGGCGTACACGACCTCCTGGGAGGACGTGCCGTGCGTGCGGGCCATTTAGGTGCGACGACGATTGCGTTCAATGCGACGGCACGGGGTGTCTAGGCTACTCCGCGTTTCCCTCGCCCCGATTCGCGCTGGGCAACCTTTTCAAGGAAATGCCGCTCCAACTCGTCCGCGTTGTCACCGTAATGGGCTTCACGGTGGTGATTGGCGCAGAGTGCAATGACGTTGTGGGGCATATCAGGGCCGGTTTGGGCCAAGCCGATGATGTGATGAGCCTCGAGATACGGCTCCCCGGATGCCTTCCTGAATGCCGTAACCCCACAGTACTCGCATTTCCCCTGGGCGCGCCGAATCACATAGTCCCTGACAGTGCCATCTCTCCTGAAGCCGTTTGTTCGACCAATAACCCGGTCAGGTGCAGGATTCCCCCCAGGAGCGCCAACGTCGTCCACCGCGTAGGGGACAGGTTGAATGTCTTGGGCTACCGGTCCAAGCCTAGCGGCGGCTGTCGCCGCCTCGCCACGGACGTATGCGACAAGTCCGTCTGGTTCATCGACAAACTCTAGAACCAGTACAACCTCTCTCTCAAAGCGACTGCGCGCACGATTGTCGACCCCGGATTTCTTCGGATAGCAGAGAACGCCAAGGGCTTCCATGTTTTCTTTTCGAGCCGTCGTGATGTTCCGCCATAGTTCCCGTCCACCGTTCTTTTTCATCCACGGCCTCTCGGTGCCGTTGGGCCAGAACATGTAGCGCCCATCGACGAGTAGGTCCGCCCAGACGGTAAACACTGCTCTCGTCCGCCGTGGTGAGATGGCGGACCAAGACCATCGTAGATTGGTCAGCGGGCAATCCAGCTGCTCGCAGAATTTTCCGAATGTTTCCTTCTTGCTCACGATAATGTCCTCGAACATCGGTGGCAGAGCGAATCCTCAGTGCGGGTGGTGACTGCCTGGGCAAAGTGGTATCGGCTTGCGGTCGGGGCTGCTAGAGGTTGTACGTGACGTTTCCGTCCAGGATGGTGAGCAGCCCGCGGCGCCGCATCTCCTGAAGGAGCTTCTTGAGATTCGCATCCGAGATGGGCTGGTTCGTGCGTTGTTTGATGAGTGCCTGAATGGTGCTGGTCAAGGTCGCTTCCTTGCGGGGCCGCGAGTTTCCGCGTTTGCGCAGGTCTGCGAGCACAAGTGCTATCCGGTCCTGCTGCGTCTTGCTGACCGTAGGGGACGCGGTCGGCACGGAACGGGCGCCCTCCACTGGCAAGGGGGGAGCAGGCGCTTTGAGCAGACTGCCGCTATCGCCGTCCGGAGCCTCGGGCGTTTCCTCGGCCGATGGTGCGAGCGGGGAGAGGGCGGGAGCGGGGACCTGCTCGCGATTCTTCGGGCATCGAAAATCGCCGTGTTGGTTCAATACAATCTGGATTTTCTCTTTTATCGATTTCGAGCCAAGAAGGCTGTTCAGCGTGCGGCAGCACGCTACGCAGTTGTCCTCGCCATTCGTCCCGCCATTCGCGCTGGCGACGAGATGCTCGATAGAGGCCTCTGCACGAGGTAGAGGCTGTTTGCAGAAGAAGCAAAGGCCCCCTTGGACGAACAGAAGGCGGTCGAGATGTGGGGTGCTCATGCCGTGATTCTATGAGCACTCCTGCATGTCATCAATCGCAGCCAAGCGTGGAGGGCCTCTACGGGACGCGGGAAGGTCACGAAGTGGCGCCGGTCGCTACCCTTATCTCTACCGCGGACTGGGAACTCAATGCAGTGGTCCTTTCGGATTCGTCCCCACTGGCGGACGGCGTGGCCGACAGGCAGGAGTGGCTCGTCTGTCGCGCCGCTTACTATAAATTTCTGGCAGGAACTACGCCGACTTGCCAAGAATAATCTAAGTTAAAACAGTGCTTTACACTAATTGTTGTGCTTCCGTTGCAGCTTCGCCAAGAGCATACTGTGCTCAGCGATGGGGGAGGGGAGGCGATGCTGCAAACAGATGTGGATGTGACGGGGGTAGGGGCAGAGCGGTGGCAGCGGCGGATTGAAATCGCGAACGCCCGACGTGCCGGATTGGCCTGGGTGACCCGTCGTCTTGCGCGGTGAACTCGGGAGGTCGTGATGATTCGTCAACGGGAGCCGGAGGTTCCGGCGCTCTTCCTCGACTTCGACGGGGTACTGCACCCGGATGAGGTGTATCGCGTCGGCGGCAAGATTGTCTTGCGGCAGGATGGGGTGAGTCTGTTCGAGTGGGCTCCGGTGCTCGAAGACCTGCTGGCTCCTTACCCCGCGCTTCAAATCGTGCTGTCCACGAGTTGGGTGCGCGTGCTCGGCTTTGATGTTGCTTGCAGCTGGCTGAATGAGGGGCTGCGTAGCCGCGTTGTCGGCGCGACATGGCATCGTCACGGACCCCGCGGGTGGGAATACCTGAGTCGCTTCGAGCAAATCCATCGTAATGTCGAGAGGCACCATCACGCGCGGTGGCTCGCGATTGACGACAGCGGCGACAGCTGGGCCGATGAGCACCGCGAGCGGCTGGTACTGACCGATTCGATGCTTGGCCTCGGGTCTGTTACGGCACAAGACGAACTGCGTGAAAAGCTTGAGTGGCTGCACACATGACGACAAAAGCGGATTTGTCGGCAACAAGGGGCGCCTGGGACGTGCGTCTGCACATCCTTTCGGACCTACACCTCGAGACCGGGTCAAGGCAGCTCGACGGATATGCGCTGCCCGATTGCGATGTGGTCATCGCGGCGGGGGACATACACGCCGACGTGAATCAGGCCGTGGCATGGCTGGCCGCGCTTGGTAAGCCTGTCGTGTATGTCCTCGGCAACCATGAGCTATGGGGCAGCGCTGACCCGAGCAGTGTGCCCCCGCTCCCGGATTTTGCTGACACGATTGCGCGCGCGAGAGCGATTGCTCGCGGGACGGACGTCCATGTCCTGGAAAACGACGCCGTCGTGATTGACGGTATCCGCTTTCTTGGGACGACGTTGTGGGCCGATTTCGGTGGCGGGCGACTCTATGCCGCAGCCCGTTCGATGCGCGGCGGCTGGCGCCTGCGCAACTACGCCTGCATCGGCGCAGAACAGTTCTACCGCGACCCGGCCAATGCGAAAACCGTCGCGGCAATACGTGCCGAGGACCCGGAGTCGGTCGAGCGCGAGGCGTTGCACCCCCGCATCGCTCATCTGCTGCACCAGCAGGCCCTCGATTTTCTGTCCGAGTCCCTGCATGAGCCATTCGACGGACCGACTGTCGTCGTTAGCCACATGGCCCCGCACTACGACAGCCTGACACGTTCGGGGCTCGATTCGCGGTTCCTGACGCTTGCGGCATGGGTCGAGCCCGAACGAGAGGCGCCGTTGCACCGCGTGGCGGAGTACGCATCCGACTTGTCCCGGACGCTGCGGTGGAGCGCCTCGCGCATTGACCTTTGGGTGCATGGCCACGTCCATGCGGCGCTCGACTACGCAGTCGAAGGCGTGCGTGTAGTGTGCAATCCTGCCGGGTACCATCACGCGCCGGTCGTCGGGTTTACGCCGAGCAAGGTTGTAGCGCTCAAGGAGGGCCTCGCGGCGTGTTTACGTCGCGACGTGGAGCCGGTCATCGAGGACCTGAGGGAAATCCAGGACGAGGCGCGCGAGGTGGCGCGGGCGCTCTCCGAGGCTTCGTCGGTCACCCAACGTTGCGTGCAAAGGGTCTTTCATGAGCGATGTGAGCGCTTCACCAACTTGGCGTCAGGTACCTTTGCACGGATGTCGCGCCAAATGGGCGATTCGTGGTCAGGGGGCGGCTGGAATTTTCCTCAGCTTCTGACCGGAGAAACTGTTCCGCTGCCGTTTCCGCGCCTACCGCTGGTGGGGCCAGGTTCATTCGACACCGCTGCTCGACCTTCGGTGAAGGGCGAAGGGGGAGAAGTGTTGGCGCAGATGGCCCGCGCTATCGAAGTACTGTCCGAATACCCGGAGGCTGTCGGCCGACTGCAGCTCAAGGTCCAGGTGCGGGTCGCAGCTATCGTGGAGGCCCTTGAGGAGGCTGGTGGCCGCGTCACAATTACGGGGCCCGTGGCTCGACCACGGTGGCGCTGCGCGCCGCACGGGAGCCACGCGATAATATTCGTACAAGGTATATCCACAACCCAGAGGGATGAGTGGGTGCAGCGCGCGGACAGGATTGCGAACCCGGAAGGCGTGCCCCGCCAGGTTCTTGTTGAGATGTATTTCAGGGCGCCACCGGAGCTTTAATGGCGACGAGGGGTGTTACTACGCAGATGACCCATTTGCTTTCTTTTTAGTTGGTTATATTGCGGCCGTAGGAGGTGTTCGCCGACTGGGAAGCTGCCTTCACTGCGTTCGTCGCTTCACACACACGAACCGCAGGAGTGGAACTACCAAGATATTTAACTGGTTTTTTGGTGGCCTTCTTACCAGACGCTTAGAGAAATACAGCAGATGTGGCTTTAGACGGTTGGGGGATGCAACGCGTCCCCCGGTCTATCTTCTAAGAGCTTGGAAGGCTCTTAGAAGATGGGAGATAATTTGGAAGGTATACCCAAACTTCTTACTTTTGCTTCGATGAAGACTGTAAGATAGCCCATCTTTCAAGTTTCTTAGAAGATAGTTAGAAGATGGCCTCCTCCCGCCGCAACCTCCCCTCCGAAATTCTCGAGTACCTGGGCCAACAGCTGGCCGCCGGCCAGGCAGAGAGCTCCCCAGAAGCCATTACAACGGCGCTCGACGCCCCGCGCTCGACGGTCAATTATCATCTGGCCCGGATGATTGCAGAGGGTAGCATCCAGAAACGATATGGCGGTCCAGCAACTCGGTATGCGCTCCCTGGGCAGGCAGCCGCAGCCATACCGCCCCCCCCAACCGGTCAGCCGGTCCTGCCGGCCGGCAAGGCATTCCAGTTCTCGGCCGGGCAGCAGCCACTCATTGAGAAGCTCACCGCTCCCATCGGCACTCGAAAGCCGGTGGCCTATCAGCGCTCGTTTGTGGAGGACTACGTCCCCAATCAATCGGCGCTCATCCCGCCGGCGAAGGCACTGGAGCTTTTCGAGAAGGGACGCACGCCAGGACAGCAGCCCGCAGGCACCTATGCCCGAAAGGTACTCGAGCAGCTCCTGATTGACTTAGCTTGGCACTCCTCCCGTTTGGAAGGGAACCGGAAAAGCATGCTCGATACGAAGGCGCTGTTCGAGCGGGGACGGTCTCCCGGAGATGACGAAGAGGCGCTGATGCTCCTGAATCACAAAGATGCCATCGAGTTCGTGGTCGATGAGGTACCCCATTACGGCATCCGGGACGTCGTTGTGCGAAACATCCAGAGCTTGTTGATGAACGGGCTCCTGCACAATCCGGATGCCCTGGGCAAAGCACGGAACACCGTGGTCACCATTACGGACTCCGTCTATGTGCCCTTGCAGGTGCCGCAACTCCTGGACGAGATTCTGGCCAACATCGTCGATAAGGTCTGCCATATCAAAAACCCTATCGAAGCGGCATTCTTTCTCTGGGTGAATATTGCCTACTTGCAGCCCTTTGAAGACGGTAACAAGCGCACCAGTCGCCTGTGCGCGAACCTGCCTTTGTTGCTACAGAACTGTGCCCCGCTCTCCTTCATGGCCGTCGAGCCGGCCGACTACGCGCTTGCGGTGCTGGCCATATATGAGCAGCAGGATGTCTCTCTTGCGGTCGAACTCTTCGAATGGACCTATAGTCGGTCCATCGACAAGTACGCGGCCATCCTCGAAGCGATGGGCGGCCCCGACCCCTTCCGTGTCAAATACAGGGAGTTGCTGGGGGACGCTGTGCAGCAGGTCGTGGCCAGCGCTGCGGCGGTCGCCAACCTTGTGCCCACCTTGGGCATCGACCCCGCGGACCTAGACAAGTTTGCCCAACTGCTGCGCGAAGAGCTCCAGCACCTGGAGACCTACAACTGCGCACGGTATCGGCTGGGTCTCGCGCTCACAGACAAGTGGATTGCCGCTGGCCGACCTGGGCTGTGATGTTGTATCCCCTATAAGGCGACTGTTTCAAATGCACAAAGGTAGTTCGCCCAAGCTGAACCCATGTTTGGGTCAGTTGCGTAGTAATACCCGCGACGAGCGTCAGGGAACTGCGCTAAGCGTTGCTGCACCCGGTTCCGGGACCTGGCAACGCCGCGGGTGCAACGGAGGATACCCGGCCCGAAGAACTCGATGTGGGTCACATCATGAAGACAATTACGAAGCAGGACGTGGTGACTGAACTCGGGATTTCCGACCGCACGCTGGAGAACTGGATGCGACAGAAGAAATTTCCCACGCCGGTGAAATTCGGGAAGTGCGGACTGCGAACCGCCGAGTAGCACAGAGTCGGGCGTTCGAGACGCAACTCAGTTTTCAGAGGGTTTAGCCGGCGATATGCCCTGCGGCTGTGCTTGGGTTGAGGCATTGAGCCAACGCGCGGGGAGCTCGCGGTTCGCCCCAGCGGTTGAGCCCGCAGCTGGCCGCGCGCCTGTCCTTGGGTGTGGTATCACGAAGTATCAGCGGGTTTGATACCTTGAGGCGGGACTGTGAGGGCGCCTCAAGGCTCTGACATTGAAGAGGATTTCAGCCCTAAGTGTGCAGTCGTGTGAGCGAGCCTGCAGACGGCACAAAGCCGCCATGAGGCGGCCTAGAGTTAGCCTGGAATTTGGCTCAACGCGTGCGGCTTGTACGCTTGCCTTCGAGCCTCTCGTAGCGTTGCTCGTCGGTCTCTTGCTCCTTGACGAAGGCGAGCGCGTCGGTTGCAGTGTCGAATGCGCGGAACATCTCGGCGGCCTCGTCGTACAGGCGTTACATCCCGTTCGTGCTGGCACGGATGCCGATGCTACGCAGGTCGTCGGCGGCTTCATGCTCGGCGGTCTCTTCCGCGTCTTCCTCTTCCTTGATGCTTAGGCGCACCATCGTCACCATATCGTCCCATGCCATGCCCATGCCCACCACGGCCCAGCCGTACCCCGGGTATCTCTGGTAGCGGACCACGAAGGGGCCGCCAAAGCTATCGGGGTCGTGCGTGTACTCGTCGTCAAGCTCGGCCATAAAGCCCCAAGGGCGGGCCCATTCGTTGAACTCCGAGAGGTGTTCGGCATCCGTCGGTATCAATGGGGTGGCCGCTTGCTCGGCCTCGAGCTTGCCGTACGGCGCGAGCAACATCTCTAGCTTATGGGCCTTGGGCTCAGCGTCGTTAATAGCGGCTGCGGTATTGACGGGGTTCATTGTGGTACCTCCCTGTTTGAGCCCATCGGGCCCGTTGGTCAGCGTAGGACGCTCCTTGGCGTGCCCACGATGTATAGCTAGCTCCATTTGCCGGTTACCTCGGAAGACCGCCTGGGGAGCGGGACCATCCAGACTGGGCTTGAGTGCTGCGTTACCCGACAGGAATTAAGGTACGGGCGCGACCGCGAGTGCACCAACTTTGGCGGTTTTGGCGGCTTGCTCCATTTAAGCTATTTGTTTTCGGGAGATGCGGGGGCACGTATATGCGTAGCATTGGCGAGTTAGCACATAAGCAATAACGCCCGCGGGGCGTTGGAAGCCACATAATGGGGCCGACTTTAGGGAAGATTTTCCGGACGGAAAATATTGCTGGCAGGATTCCACGGGGTACAGCAGCCGTCTTGTTGGCAGAAATCTCGCCTGCGTGGTGGCCCCGCTCGCAACGCCCGGTGCGGCTGGGCGCTGCGAGTATCGATGGGAGGACTATGAGCGAGCCAAATCCTCGACAGACAATCTTCGAAGGTCATTGAGAGTGAGGGCTTCCACGCCAGCGGCCTCGCAGGCATTCCGGAACGCCACGTACAAAGCGGTCGTCGTCGCAAACGGGGCGAAGACGCGCACGCTGTCCTGCTGTGGAAGAGCTGCGAGTGCGCGTACCGTTCGCTCGGACAACGGCAACCTCCACATTGAGCCGTGGTAGTAGCCGACAATATCAGCATGTCTAGCCTCGAGGTCTAGTTGATGCCACTCAAGCATCTGGACCTCACGGACGCGCATTCCCACGTCACGCACAAGTAGAAGCACGGCGCGGAGCCACGGTGCGCGTGTTGAGCGCTCGGCGGCGTCGAGTAGTTTGTCGAATGTGCGCTCATCCAGGATGCCATGGGGGCGCTCAGTAGTCCGCGTCGGGAGGGGAGAGCCTGTCGCACGGCGCGTGGCGATACCGCGCCGGGAAGCAGAGAGGCCGAGGGTGTGGAGGAGCAGTGAATACTCGAGTCCGGCCACCGCGGGTCGAACGTGGCCGAAGCGTTGTTGGAGCCAGGTTGCGAGTTCGGCAACGGTGAGAGCCGCAAGCGGAATCGATGCAAGTGAAGTGCGCCGAAGGGATGCCAGGTGTTCTTGCGTGACTCGAGCAGCTTGCACGGTAAGGTTCGGAGGCAACTTGTTGGCGAGTTGTGCAAGGGCGTCGCCGACGGTGACCATGCCGGCTGCGGTGGCCATGGAAAACGGGTGAGGCTGAGAGTCGGGGTGTCGGGCAGTGCTCATGTTTGCATCTCCATGCAGGTGGATAGGCACCTGTATAGGGAATGCGAGCGAAACAACTGACTTGGCGGTTTATCGTGTCGCCGTTTCCATTTGGAAATCATTGCTGTCAAGTAGTGGCAAGTATCGCGGGTTGGACTATTGTCCGCGTCCAATGGAAAGCGTTCGCTCCGGGGCGAAAATCACTTGCCAAGGTTGCTTCCGGTCGAAGACATCATCGTCGGGCTGGCTCTCGATTCGGGAGCTTTGACATAAGGGACGGTGGGGAATGGCGGGGCCAAGTCATACCGTTTCCAGTTGGAAATAATTCTTGGCAGGTGCTGTGTTGCACGCGGGGCAGGGGCGGAGCCGTATCTCGGACGAGCTGCAGAGCTCGGCGACGAACACCTCTCAGGGGTGCGTGACTATTCGGGACTCCGGCCGCGTGCCGAGGAATCCCGGGAATTGACGCTATTAGTAAGTCTCCGCGTCACCACGGAACTTCGCGGGCTTCTGCGGCTACGCCTTCGTCCGATACCACACCAGGGTCGGCATACCGTTACCGAATCGCTCTTTGCGCAGCAGAAATTGCCGTGACTCGTGCAGTAGGTGCCGCCAACCGTTGCACCCGTATCGTCGTGGTCCATGGTCAGGGTGCTCCCGGCCGATGAGCGCCACGGCGTCCTTGAGGAGCGTCCAGCCGTCATTCGCGAGTTTGGTCTCAGCCTCACGCAGCAACCGCACAATAGTACTCGCCTCCCAATGCACACCACCGCCGGGAAGAATGCCGTGGAGCAGCATGTCGATGAACTCGGGCGTCTGCATGAAGGCCGCCGCGCGCTGCTTCGCTTCCATCCCGGTCGTAGCCCAGCCGTGCATCTCGCGGTAGCTCCGGTCGATGCGCTCGTAGCAGTCGTCGAGGTGCCGGTCCGCTTTGACGCAGCCCTCGATGCTCAAAATGTCCTGCACTTCAAGGAAGTGATGCACCAGTTCATTGCGGAGAGCAACCAGGGCCTTGATGTCGGCGACCACTTCAGCATGCTTTTCGGGTGAAAGCTCAATGCAGTGCGTGTGGCGCAGCCAAATCTCATTGGATGTGCCCTGTGGCTCGTCGTCGCTGACACGGTCGGGTTGGCCAAGGGTGGGAGATAGGTAGCCCTGCTCCAGAGCGCCTGCAAGCTGTCCTAAGGTCTTCGTTGATACCTCCGCAATCCGGCGTTCACGAATCGCTTGCAGCTTGCTCAACGGCCCCGCAATCTCCTGCTCTGCCAAGATAGCTTTCGCTAACCGCTCGTACTGCTGAAGCCGAATCAAACATCGACCGAGCTTTCGCTGCACCTCGCGCTGCAAGGCGACCAAGGGTTCAAATACGGATTCAGATAGGTTCACAGTCGCACTTGGGGCTAAGAGACCTGCATATCTTATCGCCTCATGGGCCGCGCACAACGAGCCCCCCATCTGCTAGCTCGTCAGCAGCACGTTAAGTTACTGGCTAGTCCCAGCGAGGGCATTGGGGAAACGGCTCGGTGCGTTGCGCCGGAAATGCGGATTCGGCGTTCGATAGCGTGGGCTGCGCGCCGGCGGTGCTGTGCCGGCGCGGGGGCTCATCTAGTCCGCCTGCCTGCGCAGGAAGGCCGGGATGTCATAGGCGGATTCGCATGGCACGTTCGCCCTTGCCATGTCCCACAGGACATCGAGTACCGACCGGAAGCGCTCTTGCAGGTCGCCGTCGGGTCGCTCGGTCATAAGCAGTTTGTCCACGGTCAGTTCGAAACGCGCACCGAGGGCTCGCGCGCAAGCGTGCAGCAAGAGGGCTGCATGGAGGGCGCAAGCGACTTGAAGCTCAGAGAAACCCTGGGCCAGTGCCTCGTCGAAGACGGACAGCAGCTCCGGGGGAACATGGGTTTTCATCAGGTCGCCACGGCTGAGTGGCAGACCGCCCAGGAATCGCCGATGTGCACGTCGCGCCAGGCGAGTCAGGAATTCGTCGAAGAGCGTGTCCTGTCGCGGCTCGGTAAAGCTATCGAGGCTGCGCTTAGGTGAAGCCCTGCGGATGACGGCGGGGATATCGAAATTGAAGGGCACACTGGAACTCATGGCGTAGGGTGCCGCGCTCTCCGCAATGACCGGTCCCTGGCGAGAAAACCGTACGGTCCCCGTGCCGCCCCAACCCGCGGCAAGCTGGTGGGGCACGATGTGCATTGCAGGGAGTTCGGCGGCGCGTTCTTCGGCGGAACGGGCGAGAGTGACGATGTAGTCGGTATCGTCGGTTATCAGTTGGTAACGCACAGCCCAGTCCTGACGGGATGTCTCAGCGAGAACGGGCAGGTGTGAAGCGGCGGCGACGCGCACGATGGAGGTGTCGAGTGCCTTCGCGGAATTGAGGCGAACGGGAATTTCGCGATTCATCCCGGCTTCCGAGTACTTCACTGTTGCGGTGAAATCGCCTGCAACACGGCTAGGGAAGCCCGCGAACACCGAGTAACTGTCACCCGCGAAGATTGCGCGCGCCGGACGAGTGACCCATTGCGGTTTGACTGGCCATGTGATTTCAACATCCTCGATGCGCGGCTGACGCATGCGCATGAAGTGTCGCTCGATGCGCGCGCTCATATCTTCATTGGGGGAGACGAGTTCGCATGCGCCGCCTGTCGCGTCCGCGAGCGTGCGTACGGTGTCCTCGGCGACGGCCGCACCGATGCCGACGGTGAAAATCCGCGCGCCGAGGCGCTGCGCCGTGGCGATTGCGCCGGTAACATTCCAAGCTTCGCCGTCGGTGAGGAGCAGTATGTCGAGCGGCCGCCCGGCGGCGTAGGTGAGGGCGATTTCAAGCGCACGAGTGAGTTCAGTGCCGCCCAGGTCCCCCAGCTCGGCCACGAAGCGGCGTGCTTGGTCTAACGCGTGGTCGCTGGCTGCCTGTAGCTTAGGGGCGAGCGCAATGACATTCGAGCCGAAGCCGATGATTCCGAAACGGTCGGCCGAGGTGAGATGCCCGAGGGCGAGCTGCACCCCCTCTTTGGCGTGACGAATGCTGTCTCCGGCCATGGACCCCGAGCAGTCGAGAAGAAGCACCGTGTCGCGGGGGGCGTCAGACGGGACGGCGGGGGGTAAGAGCGTCAGCATCGCGACATGGGTGTCGAGGGCCGAGGCGGTGACAGCGATAGACGTCAGGTTCGAAGCCAGCATCTCCAGGACGAAGTCCCGGTCCATCGAGGCGCCTGTGCCCGCCAGGACGACCTTAAGGACGCCGGGTTCGGCACTGACGCGAATCGCATGACTCGGTGAGGCGACGGAGGCAGTAGCGAGCTCGCCGAAGAGCTCGACCTGCACCGCGAGCCCATATTCGGCAGTGACACTGACGTCCGGACGCTGCCACGGCTCGAGGTGTCCGGGCTCGCCGTAGCGCGGGGCGAGTGTGGTCGGCATCCGATAGCGGAGATTTTGGCCGTTCCAGGCGAGAGGCTCGGAATACTTGAGCTCAATGCGCACCGCTTCACCCGCGAGCACATTGCCAAGGGTGGCCGTATAGAGTCCTTTGCCGGCGGACTGCAGGCGGAATGCAGCGTTACCGGACTCGACGGCTTCCTCATACTGCGCTTCGGCCTTGCTTCGTGGCACGACCTCCCCGCAGTAGCGGCGGTCACCGATGCTCACCGCGAAGCTCAAAAGCACCGCATCGACCGGCAGGGGAAAGGTATAGGCAATCTCGAGGTTACGGTTCGTCGTGTTCTCGTACTGTTGCACGACGGTCGTGGTGGCGAGGAGTCCGGCAAGGCGTGCCGTTGCCTCGACGCCCTTGAGCGCGAGGTTTTCGCCGGATTTTGTACGGATGCCGATTTGCTCAGTCATTGCTGTTCCCCTCTATACCGTCCTGATTTTTGCGACCGCGGATAAGCTCGTACTGCGCCGTCACGCCGCGAAAGAATTCCCGGAGTTCCTCGGGCGACAGCCCTGACATCCCCGACTCGACGTGTAGTTCGACTCCCTCCGCAACGACGAGATGGCTCCACACCTCGACCGTCCCCGGACCTCGTCTGCGCGTAGGGGGGGCATTCGCTTGGGGCTCCTGCAAAAGTTCACGTATGCGCTCGAGTGAGAGCCCCGCGCTCTGCCACTTCCGAATGGTGAGGAGTTGCTCGAGATGACGCGTCGCGTACCGGGCGCCGCGGTTGGCGCCATCAGGCCGGTCAACGAGGCCGAGCTGGATGTAGTAGCGCACAGTCCGTGAGGGCAACTCGACGAGGGTGCAGAGCTCGTCGAAGGTGTACGTCTTTGCGGGTTCCATGGCCTCTCCATTCCGTTGGAGTTAATATAACACTCATAGTGTCAAATACAAGTGTTATATACGACCGACTGGAGAGCGGTCTGGTGGGGGTGGGGGGGGGGCGGCTCAGCGATTGCGGCCTGACTTGTGGTCAGCGGAGAGGCGTCGGACGTACGGTTCCATCCTGCGGCTTGGTGTCTAGACCAGGTGTTTTGCGGCGGGCTCGGGGAGAAGCAGGTGCCGCAGCGTGGGACAGCGCGTCCCACATCCACTGACCGGCGACTGCACTAACCGCCCGCCAGACGAAGCAGTGAAGGCAAGGGTTTGCGCGGACGGCCGGGCTTGCGTCCCGCCGTCGTCACCGTGTTCTCGCTCTGGCGTTCGGTTGGATACGGTGCTGTCGCTCCGCGAACGCCGTTTTCCATGTCGGGATTGAGGCGCTCATCCAGCCATCGATAGAGGACGGCGCGGACGGCCGGGCTTGCGTCCCGCCGTCGTCACCGTGTTCTCGCTCTGGCGTTCGGTTGGATACGGTGCTGTCGCTCCGCGAACGCCGTTTTCCATGTCGGGATTGAGGCGCTCATCCAGCCATCGATAGAGGACGTCGGGCCGCCAATACACGCGGCGCCCGCCGGTCGCGTGAGGGCGGGGCATCTGCCCGTTGGCGACCCAATTTTCGATGGTGCGCTTCCGCAGGGTGGGCAGCTGCATGCGGCTTCTCCGGAGACAGGCCCGACGGGCCGGGCCTATTACATATAGCGAGCGGCTCAGGCAGCCGCACTCAGTCGCGCAATGTCGCTGGCCCGCCAGCAGGTGATTCGGGTGCCGAGCTTCACGGGTGCCGGGAAGCGGCCGGACTTTACGCCCGCCCACCACGTCGACTTGGATACGGGGACCACGCGTAGAACGTCGGGGAGCCGAAGCAGCGGTTCGGGATGTTGCGGTAGAATCATGTCAGTAGTCTCGAAAGCGCCCTCGGCGGCTTGTCCTGCGCATCTCAATAGCGGTTGTCCTGTCATCGGCTGCGTTGCAGTGTGGGCTTGCTGCGTGCAGTAGCGTCCGACAGGAATCAAGATACCGAGGGTCGCGGCGCGGCCCCAAATTTGGCGGTTTTGGCGGCGGGTTGGCGTCAGGGTCGCAGCGTGAGACTTTTGTGGCGTTGGGCAGAATCGCGGGCAGAACGCGCAGTCGGCCTTAAAAGTTATCAGAAAATTCAAATAGTTATTGGCTTGTTGTTCATATCAGGACATCATGAACATGCCGGTCTAAAGCCGGCAGCCCAGGACGCTGCAAGTCCGTTAATTCCCCCGGTGGGGGCTGAGTAAATTCGCCAACGGCATGTTATAGTCGGCGGAATTTTTATGGCAAACGGGTGGGAAACCCCCGGACGCAAAGCCGCGGACCCTTCCCCTGATCGCTCAGGGCGGGTGGCCGGGTTGCCTGCCCCTTCGTTTCACACATCGGCAATCCTTCCCATCTTCCGTCGTGCTATGCGCACATTTGGACAGGACAGGGAATGGCACTTCCATCGTGGACGAACCAGCAAGTCATCGACCAACTCGTATCCGGCCAGAGCTGGTCCGGCACCACGATCACCTACGCGTTTCCGACAACGTCCAGCGGAATCTACGGCTCCTCCGAGGCGACGGGCTTCCAGGACCTCAATGCGACCGAGCAGGCTTATGCCGAACTGGCCCTGACCGCTTGGAATGACCTGATCGCCGTGAATTTCGCCCGTACGACGAGTTCGGCGTCGAACATCGAGTTCGGGATGAGCAGCACCGGCGTGGATTACGCCCACACCTATTTCCCGACCACCGGCAGCGTCTGGTTCAACGTCACCGAGAGCACTCTGACCTCGCCCGAAATCGGCAAGTACGGCTTCGAAACCTATGTGCACGAGATCGGCCATTCTCTGGGCCTGGATCACATGGGTGACTACAACGGCGCCGGAACCTGGACGCCGTCGAGCTACCAGGACAGCACCGTCTACTCCGTGATGTCGTATTTCGGGCCCTCGATGGGAACCGGGTCCGATGGCGGCGAAGGGCTGGTGGCGTGGGCGGACTGGGTCGGCGCCGATGGCAGGACCTATTCGCCGCAGACTCCCATGCTCAATGACGTCATGGCGATCCAGACGATCTACGGCGCGGATACGACGACCCGCACCGGCGACACGACATATGGCTTCGGCTCCAACGTCGTCGGGCCGATGGCATCAATATTCGATTTCTCGATCAACCATAACCCGATCCTTACGATCTACGATGCCGGCGGCAACGACACGCTCGATCTGACCGGCTGGACGACCGACAGCGTCGTCAATCTGGCGCCGGGATCGTATTCGTCGTGCAACGACATGACGTACAACATCGCCATCGCGTACTCGACCAATATTGAGAACACAGTGTGTGGCGCCGGCGCGGATACCGTCACGGGCAACAGCCTCGCCAACGGCTTGGACGGCGGTGCGGGCAACGACAGCCTGTACGGCCTCGACGGCAACGACGACCTGACCGGCGGGGCCGGCAACGACTATATCGACGGGGGCGCGGGAACCGACTGGGCCTTCTTCTCGGGCTCCATCGCGAGCTACACCGTCACCTACAATTCGGGTAGCCACAGTTTCACCTTCTCGAGCGATGTCACGGGCGTCGACACCATCGTGGGGATTGAATATTTCGCCTTCGCGGGGGACGTGACCCGGTCAGCGAGCGACTATACGGGACAGGCTGCCGCCGAAATTCCCGTCGTCTCGCTGGCGAGCGATGCCGTTTCGCAGTTCGAAGGCGATGGGGGAACGGTGCTCTATACCTTCACAGCGAGCCTCAGCGTCGCTGCCGAGACGACACAAACGGTGGGCTGGAGCGTGGCCGGGTACGGCGCGGACTCGGCCGACGGCGGTGATTTCAGCGGCGCGACGAGCGGAACGCTGACCTTTGCGCCGGGAGAGACGCAGCACACCTTCACGGTTTCGGTCCTGGGCGATCTCACGGTCGAGAGCGACGAGTCCTTTGCCGTCACCCTTTCGGCGCCCTCATCGGGACTGCAACTGGGCGACGCAACGATCAGCGCAATCGTCCTCAACGACGATGTCGCGATCCAGTCCGACGATTATCCGCTGGACATCAGCACGACGGGTAATGTGGACGTGAATGGCGCGGCCCAGGCCGGCGTGATCGAAACCGCCAACGACGGCGACCTCTTCGGCCTCAACGTCGTCGCGGGTACCACCTACGTCTTTTCGCTCGAGCGGACGAGCGGCAATCTCGACCCGTTTCTGGAGTTGCGCGGGTCGAACGGAGTGCTGCTTGCCTATAACGACGATGCACACGGGACGCTCAATTCGGAGATCCGCTACACGGCGGTCCAAAGTGGCACCTTGTACCTCGCCGCCTTCGATGCGTTCGACGGCACCGGCAGCTACGCGCTCGAGGCGACGACCTTGCCGGGCGTGACGGTGAATGGCGACGATGCGGTCAACAAGCTGGTCGGAACCACAGGCGACGACCTGATTTACGGTTTTGGTGGTGCGGACACGCTCACGGGCGGCAACGGCAACGACTGGCTGGATGGCGGGAGCGGGGCCGACAAGCTCTACGGCGGGGCCGGGGACGACTCCTACGTCGTCGACGACGCGGGGGATAAGGTGACCGAGTTGCTCGGCGCCGGTGTGGACCAGGTGGTGTCGTCGGTTTCCTACACGCTCAAGAACAACATCGAGGACCTGACCCTCGTCGGCACTGCGAACACGAATGGCACTGGCAACGCGCTCGCAAACGTTCTCACCGGCAACGACGGAGACAATCTGCTGACAGGCGGGCGGGGGGTGGATACCTTCCGCGGTGGCCTGGGTAACGACACCTTCGTGCTCGATCAGGCCGGCGAGCTTGAAAACGTCTGGGAGGTGGTCGGGGGCGGCACGGACACCGTGCAGATCGCGTATTCCAACACGTCGAAGCTGTCGGCGATGTCGGTCGATCTGGCGGGCGGATCGCTCTGGGCGATCGAGAACGTGACGGTCACCGGAAAGGGTCTGTTCGACGTGTACGGCAACGAACTCGACAATGTGCTGATCGGCAACGCCTCCTCAAACCGCGTGGAAGGTGGAGATGGAAGCGACCACCTGGACGGAAAGGCGGGTAACGACGTCCTCGTGGGTGGCGGCGGCCTGGACATTCTGACCGGCGGCGCCGGCAAGGATACCTTCGATTTCAACAACCTTTCGGAGATGGGCGTCACGAGTTCGACTTGGGACGTGATCACCGACTTCAAGACGAGATCCGACCGGATTGATCTTTCCGCCCTCGATGCGAATTCGGTGACGGCCGGAGATGATGCGTTCAGCGCCGTCATACTTGGCGCCGATGCTGCGTTCACGAGCGCCGGCCAGCTGAAATTCGCGGGAGGCGTGCTTTACGGCAACACCGATGCGGATTCGGACGCGGAGTTCGCGATCCAGCTGACGAACCTTGCGTCCTTGTCGGCGTCGGATCTCATTCTCTGATCGCGACGCCTGTCCTCATGCCCGGAGCGAGCGCTCCAGTCTGAACATGTAGCGCTGGATCCGGGCCATCATCTGCCGAGAAAGCCCGAAGAATTCGCAGCCGGCACGGGTGGCAATGCCGCTGCCGGGCTTTTCCACGGTGTAGAGGTTGCGCACTTTCAGCCCGACTTCCAGCGACTCGTTGTCCGGAAGCTCGAGGTGGCAGCGGTTGAATTCCATGCCCGGCAGGAAGGGTAGTTCGTCGGGTGGGACGACGATCGCAAGTCCACCTCCGCTGATGTCGAGGATGCGAAGCTTGACCGTCTTCTTCCGCCCGTCCGGGAGCGAATGCGTAATCGAACACGTCACGGGTTCCGACTGCGGCGTCGGGAGTCGGAAGAATTCCCGACGCTGGAGCCGCAGGATGCTTTCCGGCAGTGCCGCGCGCAGAGCCGGGCGGTGGTCGAAAGTGTCCAGCGCGGCAGCCTCGACCGTGAACTGGATGTTTACCTTCTCGAGCCGCGTCGTGCAGACCAGCTGAGCAGCATTCCCGGCCAGCGCGCTCACCGCCTCGTCAGCGGGCGCATCGAGGACCAGCGCGCTGCCGTCGGAAGAAATCGCCAGAACCTTGGTAACGAACCAGGGGCCTGTGTCGATGTAGGTCGTGACCGGTTCGCGCCGGGCAACCAGTGCGTTCAGGAGCTGCAAGATCTCCCGCCGGTCGTGAATTGAATAACGGGCAAAGGCACCGGGGTCCAGGGGCGGCTGCGGAGTGCTGCGGTCGGAGGGCGCGGTCATGCGAAAGGTCGCGAATCAAAAAGCAATCTTTATAGCACGGATGGCGGGGGCGGCGGCCCTGCGAGCTTGGCCGCCTGACCGCCTTGTTCCACCCTGTAGATCCATGCCAGCAGCTCTGCGACAGCGACGTAAAGCTGCGGCGGAATGCGCGCGTCGAGATCGACCTGCATGAGCAGTCCGACGAGCTCAGGCGATTCATGGACGAAAACGCCGGCCTCGCGTGCGCGTTCGATGATTTCGCGCGCGATCAGTCCGCGCCCCTTGGCGACGACGCGCGGCGCGGCGTCGCCCTTGCTGTAGGTGAGTGCGACGGCTTCGCCGCGCTTTTCGGCGGCCGATTCATTCCCGTTCATGACGGCGCTCCGCGACAAAGCCGGTCAAGGGAACGTTGGCCGCGGCGAGTGCGGCATCGAGCTGGGCGCGTGCACTGTCGAGGGCGGAAACGGTTTCCGTGTCGTCTGCGAGCAGGCGCATCGCGACACCGGCCGGTGTCAGGACGAGCCGGGCTTCGAGTCCGCCGAGGCGGGGAAGCGTCAGCCGCAGCGTGGTCTTCCACTCCTTGGGCAAGTCTTCCCCGGTCGCCCCTTCGCGTTCTCGCTGCGGATCCTCGATTTCCCATTCCATGGGCTGGCCGGGCCAGACCTGACCGTGCCACACGTAGGTTTGCGTCGCCATGCCATCGAGCTGCTGGTGAATCACCGGCATCAGCCGCTCGGGCACCGCTGCCGCACGGGCTGCCGTGCTGCCGCCGCTTGCTGCGTTCGCACGGAGTGCCGAATCATTGCCGTCGAATGAATCCGACGATGCGGGGGAGAGCCGGTCGGCCCCTCTGGCAAGCTGATCGGGCGTCGCTCGCAGTGGGGGCGCTTCGCTGCGGGCGTGAGGTTCCTCCGCGTGCCCCAGGGCAGCCATCGCCGGTTCGTGGCTTTCCGAGGCCTCGCCCGCCGCCGGGGGCAGCGGCACGTTGAGGGCGCCAGCCGGGCGGGGCGTCGCGAACTCGTCCGCGGCGCTCGGGGCATCTGTTTGACCGGGGGCCACCGTCTGCGCGGGCACGGGCTCCTGGCCCTGGGGTTCCTGGAGCAGGGCGGTGGTCGGGAGTTTTCCCGAAATCCACTGCAGCTGGTGCGACTCGTAGAAAAGCCCGCTTTCCGCAACGGCCTGCTTGAGAATGGGCGCGAGTGTTTCCCCACCCTGGAGGGGGGGCGCCTCGAGCAAGGGTTGGCCGCCGGCGAGTTCGGTCGGCTTCGCGGCAGGTTGGCCGGTCAGCAGGAAGCCGATCAGCCGGCCGACGGCGCTCAATGTCGGGCGGGCTTCGGCCGCGCCCTCGTTCACGGCAGGGCCGGGCGGTGTGACGAGCTGGGCGAACACGGTGTTCGGCGTGTTCTTGGTGACGACGAGTTCGACCGTGTCGCCCGCCGTCGCAGCGCTGTTGAGCGCGAGCGTATAGGTCTTTCCCGCAATGATCGCTTGGAAGGTGCCGTCCGGCAGGCTGCGTTGCAGGGCGGCTGTGTAGCGCTCGCCTGCTTCCAGGGCCGGAAGCCGGGACTGGATGTCGCGGACACGCGCCGACCCCTGCAGCGGCGTCGGTTCGCTGCCGAAGAAGCTCGCTTCGGCGAGCATGCGGAGGCGGGCGGCGAGATCGGAGGGGATCATGTCTGCATAGCCTCAGCCGACGTTACACAGGCGCGCCTTGGGCGCGCATCGGCATCAGGGTTCGAAGGCGCCGTAGGCGGCGCGCACCGCGCGGTCCCGGACGCCGGCGGAGAGCAGTTTGCGGGTGCTCTCAAGCCACGGTTGGACGTGGGTCCGGATTTCGCGGTCGTTATCGAGCATCTGGCTGAGAAGCTCGGCCTTGTGGCGGGTGTCTTCGGGGCTGAGTGGCGCGGCTGCCGGGTCTTGCTGCGCGTCGAGCCGCATCGCCTCGCGTCGCAGGCGGGCCATCTCCTCTTCGAGCGCGGCGAGTTGCTCCCAGGCGTTGGCGCGAGCCGCTTCGACCATGCCGACCGAGAGCGCGTGCATCGATTCAAGCAAAGGGAGCGTGCTCATGGTCTGCCTCAGGCGGCTTCGGTTGCCACCGCGTTGGGGGCGATGCCTGCCCACGCCTCACGGAGCGTGTGCAGAAGATTACTGACTTCGTCGAGTGCGGGACGGCTGTTGTACAGGTTGGCGTAGAGCAGGCGCTCGCCCATGTATTCATACAGCGCCGCTAGGCGGGCGGCCAATTCCCCCCCCGCTTCCTGGTCGAGGCTTGCGCGCAGCCCGTTCAAGATGATTTCGATGGCCTTGGAAATCGCCTCCCCTTTGGCCGGGATATCCTTCAGTTCCATGGATGCGCCGGCCGTGGCAATCGACATCAAGGCGCCATCGAAGAGCATCAGGATCAGCTGGTGCGGGTCGGCGGTCATCACCGATGTTTCGATCCCCACCTTTGCATACGCATCGGCACGACTTTGGAATTTTCCGAACATTCGAATGTTCCTCGATGTTTCTTAACGGTTTGCGGATAGTGCCGCGAGTTGCTGCGTAAGGTACTGGCTGGTGGCATTCATGCTCGACATTGTCGTATCCAGTGCCGTGAATTGCGCCTGAAGCCGGGATTCGATCCGCGTCATGCGCGATTCGAGAGCGTCCTTGCGATCGTTCAGCCTGCGGATCGTGGAGTTGATCCCGTCCGTGCGGTTGCTCAACAGCCCGCCCGTTCCGAGCATGGACTTGGCCATCGTCACGATGTCCGCCGCAACGCCTGCCGTGCCTGCGGCATTGCCGAAGATGGTGCTGACGTCCTTGGTGGGGTCGGACAGCGCAGTGTCGAGTTTCGTGGAGTCCAGCTTCAGCGAGCCGTCGGCCTGGAAACTGATGCCGATGTCCGCGAGGCGTGAAGATCCGCTCGCGAGGCCAGAAACGCTTTCGTTGATGACCGAGCGCATTCGCGATGCGACCGTACGCACCGTCGAATCCCCGTTCAGCGCGCCAGCCGTCTTGGTGTTCGCATCGTAAGCGGTCTGCGTCTTGATCATCGAATTTAGATCGTTGTACGCCTTGACGAACGCTTCGATATTCTTCTTGACGGTGTCCGTGTCCGAGGCGACCGTCAGTGTCGTCGGGCTGCCGAGATTCGCTTTGGTCAGGTTCAAAGTAACGCCGGGAATCACACCGGAAACGGCGTTTGTGGAACGAGTGATCGCGATGCCATCGACCTCCAACTGGGCGTCCTGCGATGCGATCTTCTGAGTCATGGAGCCGGTGTTTGAGGCAGGATCGTAATCGAGTCCGGCGACGCCGGACATGCGGATCGTGTTTGCCGTCCCCGTGTCGTTCGACGTGATGACCAGCCGCGACGGTGAGGCGGAGCCGTCATTGACGATCGTCGCCGTGACGCCCTTCTTGGCGGTATTGATCGCGTTGCGCACCCCCTCGAGGGTGTTGTTGGTGCTGTCGATCGTGATCGAGAACGTCTTGCTCGCGTCGGCCGTATAGGTCCCGCCGGTCAGCTGGCCAAGATCGATGGTCAGGGTGCCGGTATTGACGGTCGTGGTGTTGCTTGCAAAGCCGGCAGACGCGATCTTGTGGGCCTGAGCGAGGTACTTGACCTCCACGGCGTAGCTTCCGGCGGTGGCGCCGGTGCCCGCGGCAGCGCTGAACAGCGTCGCGTCGGCGACGGTGGCCTTGAATGCGGAAAACTTTTCGGTCTTGCTGAGTGCTTCGGCGGCGGTCTGCAGCGCCGACAAGCCGCCTTTCAACTGGCCAAATGCCGACAATCGGGACTGGAATGAGGTGACCTGCTTCGTGAGCGCCTGGATCGGTTGGCGCTCGATCGACATGAGCTGGGAAATGATCGAGGCGGTGTCGAGTCCCGAGCCAATTCCGCCTGCGGAGATCGTAGCCATGTCTTTGCTCCAGAATGATCAGGCCGTCTGCCGGAGCAGCAAGCCCTGCAACTTGTCGAGTGCCTTGGCGATGGAAAGCACTTCCTCGCTCGGAATTTGCCGGATGGTCTCGTTGGTGCTTGAGTCGACGACCTTGACCACCGTTCTTCCCGAGTCTTCGTCTATCGAGAAAAGCAAATTGCTTGCCTGCGCTTCGACGACTTTCTGAACCTTCTTTACGGCGTCTTCGACATCGGTCTTGGTTGGGGATGCTGCAGCCTGGCTTGGCGCAGTGTTTGCCGAAGCAGCCTGCGCTGCCAGGGTGGTTGTCGATTCCGGGCGGGGGCCGGACGCGGCCGCAGCTTGAGCGAGCGGGCGCGACTGGAATTGGGCAGCCGGGAGCATTGAACCGGGGGGGCCGGCGCTTGCAAGGGATTCAATTGCCATAATGGAACCTCCAGCTTCATTCTAGCGCAAAAGGCTGGAGTGCCCTGTGGACACTCCAGCCCCTCGTCGATGCGGTGTTGAAGTATCCGCGTTATCCGCGCAGCAGCGTCAGCACGTTGTTCGGCATCGAGTTCGCCTGGGCGAGCATCGCGGTACCGGCCTGCTGCAGAATCTGACCGCGGGTCATGTTCGCGGTTTCCTGGGCGAAGTCGGCATCGACGATCCGTCCGCGGGCGGCGGCAATATTTTCCGACGAGACCTGCAGGTTCTGCACGACGGACTGGAAGCGGTTCTGCACGGCACCCCAGTTGGCGCGCGCGTTATTGACCTTGTCGAGCGCGCTGTCGATCGCGACCAGTTCCGCACTGGCTCCGGCCAGACCACCCGAGATGCTGCCGCTGACGCCGGTGAGCGCGCCGGACACGCTGACCTGGCTGGCCGAAACCGTGATCGAGTCGTTGGTGGCGGTGCCCGCACCGACCTGGAACTTCGTGTCGGCGGTAATGTTCAGCGCGTTGATGCCGTTGAATGTGGTGCCGCTCAGCACGCGGTTGATTTCGGACTTCAGCTGTTGATATTCGGTGTCGAGGTTTGCCGCGTCGCTGCCGGTACCGGTGGTGATCGTACCGTTCATCGCCTGCACCGCCAGTTCGCGCATGCGCTGGAGGTTGTCGGTGACCGATTGCATCGCGCCTTCAGCAGTCTGCGCCATCGAGATACCGTCGTTCGCGTTGCGGATGGCGACGTTGAAACCACGCACTTGGGCGTTCATGCGTTCGGAGATCGCCAGACCAGCGGCGTCGTCCTTCGCGCTGTTGATTCGCAGGCCGGAAGACAGGCGTTGCACCGACGTGGCCAGCATGCTTTGCGAGGTGGACAAGTTCCTCTGAGCATTCATCGACATCGCATTGGTGTTGATTGTTGCAGCCATGATGGTCTCCGTCTTTCAAAGGTTTAGGATGTTCGGGGCAGGGGCTTTGCGGTTACCTAGTGGTGCCTTGTAGCTCTGCTCAAGTGTGATAACGGGCCATCCAACGAAAACTTTAGATAAATTTTCACCGAAACCGGGTCTTGCGATCGGAGCCTTTCACGACGTCGCCCGCATGATGCGATTTGTGTGCGGCACGCGCGCCTGGATAAAGAAAAACGGGGCGGGCGGTACGGCCTTGAAGGCCGTGCCGCCCACCCCGTGGTGGGATGTGGGTTGATCCGGGATCAGCCGCCGCGCAGGAGCGTCAGCACGTTGTTCGGGATCGAGTTCGCCTGGGCGAGCATCGCGGTGCCGGCCTGCTGCAGGATCTGGCCTCGGGTCATGTTGGCGGTTTCCTGGGCGAAGTCGGCGTCGATGATCCGGCCACGCGCGGCACCGATGTTTTCCGACGAGACCTGGAGGTTCTGGATCACCGACTGGAATCGGTTCTGAACGGCACCCCAGTTCGCTCGGGCGGTATTGACCTTGTCGAGCGCAGCGTCGATTGCGACGACTTGGGCACTCGCCCCGGCGAAGCCGGCGGAGACGCTGCCCGTGACGCCAGTGAGTGCGCCGGACAGGCTCACCTGGCTGGCAGACACGGTAATGCTGTCGTTGGCACCCGTGCCGGCTCCGACCTGGAACTTCGTGTCGGCCGTGATATTCAGTGCGGCCTGGCCATTGAACGTCGTTCCGCTCATGACCCGACCGATTTCGGATTGCAGCTGCTGGAATTCGGTGTCGAGATTCGCCGCATCGCTGCCGGCGCCCGTCGTGACGGTGCCGTTCATTGCCTGGATTGCCAATTCGCGCATGCGTTGCAGGTTGTCGGTAATTGCCTGCATTGCACCTTCTGCGGTTTGAGCCATTGAAATACCGTCATTGGCATTTCGAATCGCCACATTGAAACCGCGCACCTGCGCATTCATCCGTTCCGAAATTGCGAGGCCGGCGGCGTCATCCTTGGCGCTATTGACGCGAAGACCCGAAGACAGTCTTTGGATGGCGGTCGCGAGGCCGGCTTGTGACGAGCTCAAATTCCGCTGCGCATTGAGCGATATCTGATTGGTATTAATCGTGGCAGCCATGATGTCCTCCTTGACTTGGCTTCAAGTGATTGTGTTCTGCAATACTCCACAGCAAAGAGAATGCCAGCGTTTGAAAAGGCTTGATCTGCAGAAATGAAGACCAAAACCGGGTCAATTCGTTCGGTTCTCGAATTTGCCGCGGCAAGGTTTGCAGGCAGGAGGATGTTTTTGCCGGTGATCGGCAAATATGGTTCTACCGTTGATTGGAGCGCCGAATCTGCGGGGAGACAAAATGAAAAGACGATGCCGGCTGCGGAGGCCGGCATCGTCTTTCGGGGCAGTTCTGCGCTCGCTGTGCTTCGCGGCGCGGTGGTCAGAGCGGAAGTGCCGAGTCTGGATGGGGCGGCGATGCGTCGGTCACTTTTGCCTCGCGAAGGCATCGAGCCATTCAGGGAGCCGCTTCTCAAGGATGAAGTCGTTCTCCACCCACTGCCTCAGTTGCTGCCCTTGTTCGCGGGCCGCGTCTCGGTCGGACAGGATCTCGCGGATGGCGTCGATCCACGCTTTCGGGCGGTTCGCAACGCGTGCGACGGGCGCGTCCTGATAGGGATAGATATCGGTGCAGACGACCGGCCAGCCCATCGCACCATACTCGAGCAGTCTGAGGTTGCTCTTCGCTTCGTTGAAGGGGTTCTGGTCGAGGGGCGCGATGGCGAGCTCCAGATTGAGCGTCGACATCTTGTACGCGTACGCCGAGAGACCGTGGGTCCAGCCGTGAGCCTCCTTGACGAAGGGGCGAATTTCAGGGGGACACATGCCCATGAAGATCCAGTCCACTTCGTCGGCGAGTTCTTCGACGACGGCAAAGACGTGCTCGAGGTCGCCGTAATGCTGTTGGGCGCCGATCCAGCCGACGCGCGGCTTTTCACCGGGAGCGCGAATCGGCTCGAGCTTGCCCCAGATGTCCCATTCGAGGCAGTTCGGCATCACCACAACGTCGTCGATGAGGGGGCGGCACAGTTCCGCAAGCGGCTCGGTGCTGACGATGGCGCGGTCGCATAGGTCCAGACATGCCCGGAGGCGCGGGCGCACGTCGATCGAACGTTGGCGATATCGCGGATGTTTGGCCGGCAAGAGGGAGATCAGGTCGTCCAGGCCCGTGATCCGCAGGATGTCAGGACGGTATTTCCGGTAGCGCTCCAGTGCTTCGAGATGCATCGGCGTAATCGCCTGATGCATGACGACGACATCGGGCTCGGCGCGGACGAGTTCTGTCAGCGACGGGATGCGCAGCTGGTTGGCGGCCGGTTCGATCACGCATGTTTGGGCGAGCCCGGCTTGCGAAATGGCGCGGAACGGGGCGATGACGCGGTATTCGCCCGATCCGCCGGTGATGGGAAAGCCCAGAAGCCGGCGCCGCTCGTGGAAATTGGTGTCCCACGGCACGGTGAATTGGGCGTCCGGCTGGTAGGGCGTGCTCAGGCTCAGGTTGCGGTTGTAGAACGGGTCGTTCGCGAGGGTCGGAAGCCACTTGCGCAGCAGGGTTTCGTTTTCCTGTTCGCGTGCCGCGAGTTGCGTGAAGCGGGCATTGCCGCTCAGTGCGGCGTTGCGCGACCCGGAGTTGTAGTGGGCGACGGTCGCGTAGGGGGTCCATACGATCCAGCGTTTGGTATTGCGCAGCCGCAGGCAGAAATCGAGGATCGGGTAGTCCTGCGGATAGTCCTTCTCGTCGAACCCCCCCAGGTCGTGAAAGAGGCTCGAGCGGACCATGAAACAGGCGGGCGATACCGCGGAAACGTTCCGGTCGACCGTTGCAAGGCCCTGATAGCCCGGTTCGTCGGGTTCGAGCAGGTTGTCCCAGGCCGGCGCCGAGGCGCCCCCGAGTCCGAGGATCTGGCCCGTGTCCCTGATCCTTCCGCTGCCCGGATAGCCGAGTCGCGGCGTCACCATCCCCACTTCAGGGCGGATCGCGATATTCAGCAGGCGTTCGAGCCAGTCGTCCTGCAGGATGACGGTGTCGTCGTCCAGGAAGACGAGATAGTCGCCTTGCGCCGCCTTGGCCGCGGCATTGTATCGGGCCGCCAGATTCGGCAGCTGTGAGGAATCGAGAATCGTGATCGGAAACTTCGTCGGCCCGGCGGCGATGTTTGCCAGAAGCGCGGCGGAATCGGGGTCCGTGTTGCCGCCGTCGATCAACAGAATTTCGACGTTCGAATAGGTACTGAGGGTCTGGATGCTGTCGAGGCAAGGGGCCAGGAATTCGGCCTTGTTGGCGCTGAATATGGCGATGGAGACTTTCGGCGTGTCGTTCTGCGTGTAAATGACACGACGCGTCGCGAAGCCGTGTCCGTCCACGATTTTCGCGGTAATGCCGCAGCGCGTGAGGTGGTTTTCCAGTGCCGCACGCTCGGAGTCGACCGCAATTTCCCGTACCGAGAGGGCGGGGGAGTGGTATAGAACTTCCGCGATGTGGCCGATCGTCGAGACGCCGAAATTGTCCAGCACGCGCAGGGCGATATCGTAGCCTTCCGCCCCTTTGCAGTCGCCGAGCTGCCCGGCTTGCATGAAGGCTTGTCGCCGTACGATGCACAGGCTGCCGAGATAATGCATCGACCGCAACAAGTCGAGATTCAGGTCGGGCTTGAAGCGGGGAGTGCCCAGTTCTCCGTTCGGACTGACGACGTCGTCGTCCGAATAGACGAAGAGCCAGGAAGGCCGTGTGGCAATGTAATCGCCATAGACGAGGAGCGCGTGCGGTTCGAGGCGGACCCCGGGCTCCAGCAATCCGATCCAGTCCGACTCTGTCTGTTCGAAGGCGCGTTCGAGTGCCGCCATCGCCTGGTCCGCACTATCGACGGTCACCCAATGGATGTGCGGCAGGTTCAGGAATCCCGGGTCCGGCGCGGGGAAGGGGGCGACGATCGTGAATTGCCAATCCTGGTAAAGCTGCGCGTCGAGCGCATCGAGCGTATCGGCGAGGAGCGATTCTTCTCCCGCCCGCAATTCCAGGCCGAAATGAAACCTGGGGCGCGAAGTCCACTTGCGGATCATCCGTTCGGCGAAAAGCTCGGCGTCGATTTCACGCACGATCTTGTTCGAACGCCATCTCTCGTAATTGGATCCCTCGATGTTGGGCGCGGCAAAGCGCCACCGCCGCCAATACGAGAAGACCGATTCCGGTTCGGCGATATGTACGTCTTCCGAACGTGGGCGAATCGAAAGTTGCTGCGTTTGCCGGATGAAATTGGAGAGCTGCTGCGGAAACCGGTTCGCCAGATCGACGTAGTGGGTCCGGATCTGGCCAACGGTTTCGCGAGCTTGATGGAGTGCCTCGTCGGTGTCGTCGAATGCCAGTCCCTCATTGCCGTACGCAAAGAATCCACCGGGGTGGGCGCGCTGGCCGGGCGCCTGCACGTAGACGACCGGACATCCGCAGAGGGCCGCTTCGAGAGCGAGATTCGATTCGCCGAAACAATAGAGGCGATCGGCCTGCCGCAGTACCTTGATCAACTCGTCCTGGGTTGCAGGATGACTGCGCGTGATCTCTTCACATTGCGAAAGCAGGCCGGCGTAAAGCTTGTGGGCGTCGGGGAAGTTCGCGGTGTAGGCAAGTACGCGCGGACGTTCTCCAGTCGCGCCGTCGGACGAAAAGCGATAGCGGTCGACGATGGGAACGAAGAGCAACTGATCTTCACCGGCTTCGGGCGGAAGCAGATCGGGCGAGGTGGCGAATACCAGTTCGCCAGGCACGGGCTCGATGGCAGTTCGCACCGCATATCGCACGACGCTTTCGCCCCGCAAGGGGTTGCCGACCACGTCTTCGGGATAGATGAAGATCGGCGTGACGCCTGCCGTGCGATGCTGCTCCTCGATGGCCAGCGTGAGCGGCGGGGTGCGCAACTCGGGCGCGGTCCGGCCGCAAATCATGTATGCCTCTGCTCCGGCCAGATTGAGCGTATGGCAAAGCTGGTGCATCGCACGCACCCGGCTGTCGACCCGGGTGTAGTCGTCGGCGACGACGTAGTAGGGGCGACGCCGATCGAAAACAGGCAGGTCCTCCGTCCGCGCCTTGATGCTTGGCGATGCCGCGGGCAGGCCTGCGCCAGTGAAGGAGCTGGCGCCGGTCGTCGCGCGCGCGCGCTCCTGCGTAAGGTCGACGAACGATTCCAGCTGCGTCCAGAACTTGCCTTCGAGCGCCTCGTAGATCTTGGGAACTTCGGCCACGCCGCGGCGCGCCTCTTCGAGCGATTGCTCGTCATTCGAAAAAGCAAGGCCGACATTGAAGCCGAGTTGCGCGCCGAATGGTTTGTCGAGATCGATCAGCGGGCTCGGGAGCAGCACGACCGGGCAGCCGCAAAGTCGTGCTTCGAGGTGCAGCGTCGTGTTCTCGAAGCAATAGAGCCGCTCGCTGCGGCGAAAGAGATCCGCGAGCTCCGGATGAGTCGCCGGGAATTCCTTCGTGATGACGGTGCAACGATCGGCAAGATCCTTCCAGACATTCTTGCCTTCCTCGTAGCGGCCGAAATAAATGCATGCGCCGCGCCGGTCCTTGTCGAACGGATTATTGAAGTTGTTGAAGATCGACGCGTCGGTGGTCGGCAGGAACAGCAGCCCTTCGCAGTGGTCCAGATGCTGGGCGAGTTCGTCGGTATGGACGTAATAGAGGTCCGAATCGCGATAAGCCGGGCGTTGCCCGAGCAATCCCGGAACGTTGAGAATATATCGGACGACGACGGGGCAATCGAGCGGATTCGCGGCGATCACTTCCGGGTAAACCGCGATCGGCCTGAGTCCCGCAGCTTCGTGCTCCCGGCGGATGTTCGTCGTCAATAGCGGCGTATTGAGTGACGGGTCGGTTTCGGGACACGTGATCCAGGCTTCCTCACCCGCGAGATTCAATGCGTGGCATAGCCGGTGCATGACGCGGATGCCGGCCGAGGCCCGCAAATAATTCGGGGCCGCGATGTAATAGGGATGGCGGCGCTCGCGGTACAGTCTTTTCAATGAGTTCGGCATCTGCGGTCAGGGCGGACGGGAGTTCAGGTCGGGCCACGCACACGAAGGATCGGTGCGCCGGGCGTGCGGTTCAATTCGTGGTCTATTCCAGCACGGAGAGGCCGCACCACCAATATTCCGCGACCTTGTCCTGATGTACCCGGTGATTGAACGTGAGGTTCAGACCGTAGGGTTCGAAATGGTAGCCGGACGTCTTGTCTTGCGTTTCGAGGGCGCCGAGCCACAACAGCGGCGGATAACCGTCGGTGCGGATCAGGAGGTCCGGCGTTCCGACGAGCGCGGCGCAGGTGTCATAGCCGCCGGCCAGCATGAATTGTGCGGGCAGAAGCTTGGTTTGCGACAGGGCTCCGGAAATCGAATATTCGGAGAGGCAAGGAAAATAGATTCCCACGACGGCAGAGCGGCCCGCTGCTTCGACCAGGGACTCGTGCCGCGATCCGGACGCTATTCCGATTTTGCCGTCCAGGGGGTGGAGTCTATGGTTCTTGAAGGATGCGTTCGGGAGTTTTTCCTGAAACGCAGCCGCGACGGCCGGCAAGTAGATTTTTTCGAGCGCGGCGCCGATATCGGTTTCGATCGTTTTCGGGACGATGAAGGGGATGCCGACTCCGCGCGTGATGTTCTTCGTCGCCGGATCGTTCGCCAGCCTGTCGAAAATCGATTCGGCGCGCGCCTGGAATTGGGCTGCGTCGAGTTCGTCGGCGATGAAATCCCCGAAATGACGCAAGCTGCGGTCCAGGATTGCCGCGTAATCGATTTCAGGCTGCACGATCTGGAAATAGCGCCGCGATTTCCGGTGGGCGCCGACGGATTCGGCCGGAATGCAGCGGCCGAATTCGTCGAAAAGATCGGCGGGAGTATTTTCGGACATGATTTTTTTAATGAGATATCGGGAATGATCGGAACGGCTTCGGTCGCCGCGGGAATCAATCGATCAGGGAGTCGGAATCCGAAAAGCCTTGGCCCCAGGGCACCGGAAGAAGAACGGCATTCTTGGTCTTTTCGGTATGGAGCTTGATGAATTGCGGATCTTCGCCAATCAGGCAATCCGGGCGATGCGGTCCGAGCCACGGGTTGCGCATGCCGCGCGCGAGGATTTCGGAAAGGGGCGTGTCGCGCAGGTTGCCGAGGGAGAGATCGATATAAGGGCAGGGCGTGACTTCCGCGGTCGAGGTGACCGTGATCAGGCCTTTGACCGTGATGCAGCCCTTGAACGATCCGTACGACGGAGTCATGTGCGTGAAGACGTTGTACTTCTTTTCGAACTCGCGCACGATGTCCGCGTCTTCCTTCGTGATGACGAATTCGGGGTGCTCGGTGCAGGAGCCGGTCGGTTTTGCATACGACACGTAAAGCCCGATGCCCTTTTCGGTGCAGAACTCGCACATTTCGCGGAATTCGTCGGTTTTCGCGCGGCCATTGACCAGCACGGTCGACAGGATGAGATTCAAGCCGGCATCGAGGGACGCTTCGATGGCGCGCATCACGCGCTTGTACGAGCCGGGCTTGTTGCGGAAGGCGTCGTGTTGTTCGGCGATGAAGCTGTCGAGCGAAAGCTGGACTTTTTCGACGCCGATCGCCTTCAGATGCTTTGCCCGCTCGTAGTCGAGGAACCAGCCGTTCGTGTCGGTGATCACGTAGTGCTTTTCCGGATCAATGGCCTCGACGACGGCATCGAAATCCTTCATGACGAGCGGCTCGCCGCCGGTGATCACGAAGCGCGCGATGCCGAGCTCGTCGGCTTGGCGGGACAGTTCGCGGATGTCGTCGAGGTCGATCTTCCGGCGCTCGTCCTCGATCTTGAAGACCTTGTGCAGGTGCCGATCCATGTAGTACTCGGCCGAGCAGTGCGTGCACTGGAAGTTGCAGAGATAGCTTTTTTCGAGCCGGATGATGGGACTGATTTCGCCGCGCGCCTCCATTTCGCTGATGCGGGCGAGCTTGGCCGCGACATAAGGCTTGCGCGAGGCGAGGTCGTTTCGCTTCGCGGCTTCGGCGGCGGTCAGGCCGGAATCGGCAATGTGGATGGCGGTCATGGTCGTGTTCTCCGTGATGATCTGACGCGGGGCGGCCAGCTTCGGATGCCCGGCGTTTGTCAGGGTGCTGCTTATCGGCCGTTCTGTGCGGCTGTATCTGTTGTGACGATCGATTGTGCTTTCAGTTGCACTTTCTCCAACCCTGGAATACGGGCGGCAGTGCGGCCTAATTCGGCGTTTTGGCCGCCGTTTCGGCCGCGATCTCGGCGGTGCGCAGGATCGATTCGTCGAGCGATGTCCATAGATCGAGGCTCAGTTCGGTGCGTGCGCGTCGCACTTCCGGCAAATACACATTCCGCGTCACCGGGCCTTCGACCTGCCGCAAGATGCGTACTGGTTTGTGCGGGGCGATCAGATGGCCGATGCGGCGGGCAAGCTCGCCGACCGTGATCGCCTCGTCCGAGCCCACGTTGTAGGCCCGGCCGTTCTGGCCGCGCGTGAGCAGCGTGAGGAGCCACACCATCAGGTCGCCGGTGTACATGTACGAGCGGATCGGCGTACCGTCGCCCGCCACGGTGATCGCGTTGCCGTGGAGCGCATCGCGGATGAAATTGCCGGCCGCATAGTGCAGGTCGAGCGGCAGGTGGGGGCCCAGGAAGGTGAAGCAGCGCGCCGTGGAGAACGACAGGCCGTGCCGATCGGCGAAGGCCGAGCACAGAAATTCCGCGGCCCGTTTCGCATGCCCGACGCTGGCCTCTAGGTTGGTCGGGGCGGGCCCGACGGGATAGTCTTCCGGATAGGCGTCGTATTCGGGCTGCAGCGGTCCGTAGAAGGAGCCGGAACTGAGCATCAACATGCGGCCGACGCGGCGTTCGGCGGCGAATTCGAGGGCGCGCCGGGTGCCGTAGTAGGACGTGTCGAACTTCGTCAGCGGATCTTCGCGCCGATGAAAGGTCGCCGCCGCGGCCGTGGTCGCAGCATGGATCAGATGTGTGAAGTCGCCTGCCGGAAATTCGAAGTCCCGCACGTCGCCGCGGTGAAACGCGATCGCGGGGTGTCGCTCGAGGCCCGGTACTTCGGCGAGAAAGCGTTCCGGTGCGCGGCTGAGCGCGGTGACCCGGAGGTCGAGGCCGAGGCTTTCGTCCGCGCGGGCCAGCATGGGGAGCAGCCATCGGCCGAAGTAGCCGGTTCCTCCGGTGATGAACAGGCGCGCGCCGCGCAGTGCGTCCCAACCGGCGTCGAAGCGGCGCACGACGGCGTCGATTTCCTGATCGAATAGTTGGTGGGTGGTGGTCATGCGTTGCCGGACCCGGCGGCATCCAGCCAAGGCCTGTAGATTTCGTGAACCCGGATCAGGTTGTCCGGGCTGCCCGCGTGCCAAGCCCAGTCGCCATTGCGCGGCGCCTGGGGATCGAAGCGGCGGTGCTCGTCGAGCGGCGACTCGAGACGGCAGGCGTAGAGCAGCGAGATGAAGTGGCCGCGGATGTCGCGATTCTGATTGGTGATTTCATGCAGGCATAGCGGCTTCGGCTCGGCGCTGACGCGTGCGCCGAGCTCGCGGTCGGCAACGGCGGCGATACGGTCGCTGCAAGCTTCCTTGAAGCGGATGATCCCGCCCGGGATGTGCCACCCGGGGCCGTAGAACTGATCGTGGCGCCAGGTGAGCAGCGTGCGACCGGCCTCGTCCCGGATCAGCAGATCGACATTGATCATCGGCGTCAGGCTGCTGACGAACAGGAAGACCTCTTCGGGCAGGCCGCTGCGCGCCGAGCCCGTTGCCGCCTGCAAGGTTGCGATCGCGGCCCGGATGTCGTCGGGCGACACGCGTTCGCGATTCATCGGGCGTCTCCGTCGATCACGATTTCGAGGCGATTGTCGCGCAGCGTGGCGACGCAGAAGCGGCTGCCGTGACGCTCCCGGAGGATGCGCACGACCTCGTCGGAATAGCTTGCCGCCAGCACGATGATGGCGTCGACGCTGTCGGGCCCGTCGTCGGCAAGGCGCTCCGGAGCGACGATGGGCAGGTGGGTGGCCGGCGTAAAGCGGCCCTGCTTGAACGGGGCGGAGTCGAATACGCAGCGGATCCGCGGCGCGATGCCCATCAGGCTGATCAGCGCCAGGGCCTGGTGGCCGGCGCCCCAGATTGCGACCCGGCCCGGGCCGAAACGGTCGAGAAAGGCGTCGAACGACGCCTTCAGCGCTGTCTGGCTCGAAGCGAGCGGCGCGAGGTCGAGCGGGCGGCGTTTCCGCACCGTTGCCGACAAGACGTAGTCGTGCCATTCGGGACGGCAGTCGAGCACCTCGAATCCGTTGTTTTCGAGCAGGCCGGTGAGCGTTTCGCGCGTGAAGTAGTAGAGGTGGTCCGGGATGAACTCGGCGAACAGCCTCTGTTGCACGATCATGTCGAAGTTCGGCACTTCGACGAGGCCGGTCGCGCCATCCGAGAGGTTCGCGGCGATGCCCTGCAGCGTGCGGGGTGCGTCCGGGATGTGCTCGAGGAAGTTCAGGATTGCGAAGCCGTCGAACGGGCCGTCCGCGAGCCGGGTCTCGGGGCCTTCGAGGAAGCCTTCGGCGACGCGCAGGCCGGCTGCGCGGCAGGCGGCGACGGAGTCGCTCTTGTTTTCGATGCCGAAGGCGTCTGCGCCGGCCTCGGCAAGGAGCGCGAGGTATTCACCGCGGCCGCAGCCGACTTCGAGGACTTTCCTGCCGGCGAGCCGATACGTGTCGAGCCAGGTGCCGAACTGGGCGAGCCGGAAGCTGCGCATCTCGGGCGAGATGCCGGCCGCGCGAATCACGTCGCGCCAGTAGGGTACCGGCGCGTTCGTCAGCTGCACCAGCCCGCAGCCTGCGCACTGGCGCAGCACGAGGCTGACGCCGCGGTCTGCGGCCAGGCCGTCCGCGCCCGGCAGGCCCTGGGCCGCGGCCGGCATGTCGTCCTGGACCAGGAGCGGGTTCGGGAACAGCGCGTGGGCGCAGATCCGGCAGGAATCGCTCATCGGTCTCGCTCAGGCGGCTTCGGGAACGCGGGCCGGTCCGGGCGTGAGGCCGAAATGCGCGAAGTAGTGCTGCCAGAAGGGGCTCGTCTCGACGATGCTGCGCGCGGCCTCGCGGCACTCGGCGGCCTTCTCGTGACGTCCGAGGCGCTCGTGACACTCGGCGGCGAAGTGGAACGCGAATGCGTGATCGTTCTTCGCGCGCAGGGCGTTCTGGAAACCCTTCAACGCGCTCTCGTACTCGCCCAGGCGCATGTCGGGGTTATGGATGAAGTTCAGTTCGAGGTTGATCAGGTACATCTGGTCCTGGATGAAGTCGGCGCTGAAGTGCTCGGTCTCGACGACCGCGTTCTTGTAGTCCTTGCCGATGTAGCCGTCCTTCAGGTAGCCCTTGGACTCGCAGATCTCGTGCATCTCGCTGCCGACGAGCGGCGACGCGGCAAGCACGATGAACCAGTTTGCGTTGACCGTCTTGAGGAAGGCACGCGTGTCCTCGATGTCCTGCTTCGTCTCGCCGGGCAGACCGATGAGGATGTTCGCGTTGGTGTAGATCCCCAGTTCGCGGCAGTCGTCGGCGACGCGCTTCGCGATGTGGAGCTTCAGGGGCTTCTTCATGATGTCCTTGAGCACCCGGTCGCTGCCCGACTCGATCGCCAGCACGAGATGGTTGACGCCGGCTCCGCGCAGCGCCTCGAGCATCGGACGCTCGAGCGCATAGAGTGCGAGACCGTTCTGGAAGACCGCGGTCATCTTCATCTCGCCGATCATGTCGACGATCGCGCGCGCGCGTTCCTTGTCGCCCATGAAGTGGTCGTCCTGCACGACGAGCGTGCGGGCGCCGTAGCGGTCGCGCAGCTGCTCGAAGTCGGCCCGCACGCGTTCGAGGCTGTAGTAGCGCATCCTGCGGCCATGGACCTTGTGGGACGCGCAGAAGGTGCACTTGAACGGACAGCCGCGCGAGGTCATCACGTGAAAGTTGTTCGACTTGTCCTCGATCGCGGCATAGGCGGTCATTGCCGGGTTGATGCCGTAGCGCTCAACCTCGCACAGTTCGTAGTCGTAGAACGGCAAGTCGTCGAGGTCGTCGACGAAGTCGTGGGCGAACATCTCGCCGCGCGCAATCTTGGCGTCGGTGACCCAGGACGGGCTGCTCTCGATGTAAGCACGGCGGTCGGCGGCCTGGACGAGGTTCAGCAGCGGTTTTTCCCCCTCGCCGTAACAGAGCGCATCGAAGTCGGGGCAGTTCTTGAGCACGTGCTTGTACATGCTCGACGGCACGCTGCCGCCGGCGATCACGAGTGCGCGCGGGAACAGCGCACGCGCGCAGCGGCCGAGGTCGAGCAGGTTGAAGTACGACGGGCTGAACAGCGACGAGACCCCGACGATGTCGGGATCGAAATCTGCGTGGTGCTCCGCGAGGAATGCGGAGAAGTACTCGGCGAAGGAGGCCGCATCGAAGCGGTCCAACGCGTTGAGCTCGATGTTGAAGTCGATCAGACGGATGTCGACATCGGTCGCCGCCTTGAGATACGCGCTCATCGACAGGATGCCGATCGGCATGTCGGTGGCGAGGTTGCCGTAGAGGCGACCATCGGCCTTGCGGACCTGACGGGTGTTCTCCGCCGGCTGGACATACTTCTCGTACGAGAGATTCGGCGGAACGATGAACAGGATCTTGGTCATGGCTACCTCTGGGGAATTCACTCTGGCGGGTTCACCTGAAACGGAACTTTGTCAGGCTCGTTGCCCGGTTGCACCGGGTCTGACCGCTTCGAGCGATGTTGATAATAACGGCACGATCATCTCGGTCTTGAGGATATCGAGTGGTAACAGCGGGCTCATGTCTTCGAGCGGCATCGACACGATCGAGCCGTCGGCGCGCGGAATCGCGGCGCACTTCGGCGCGAGCGTCTCGTCCGGTATCAGCCGCACGTCGATCAGGCAGGGGCGCGGGAGTTCGAGCGCACGGGCGAGCCCTTCGGCGAGGCCGGCGGCATCGTCGATCAGGAGGTAGGGCAGGCCGTACACCTCGGCGACTTTCGCGAGATCGGGCATCGTCAGCCCGGCTTCCGGGCCGGTGCCGAGGTAGCGCCCCTCGAAGTAGTTGCGCTGCGTGTTGCGGATCGAGCAGTAGCCCGCGTTGTTCATCACCATCAGACAGATCGGCAGGCGCTGGCCGGTGAGCGTCGCGAGTTCCTGCAGGTTGAGCTGCAGGCTGCCGTCGGATTCGACTGCGACCATCGGTTGCGAGTCGTCGCCGAGGCAGGCGCCGATTGCGGCTGGCAGACCGTAGCCCATGGCCCCCAGGCCCGAGGTCAGGAACACGCGTTGGCCTTCGCGGTTGCGGAAGGCCGTGTAGAAGGCTTCGACCGCGAGTCCCGAGCTGCCGGTTCCGACGAGGGTGTTTTCCGGAACGACGTCGGAGAGTGCGTCGGCGAACTGGAAATGGCCGATCGGGCCGCTCGCCGGGAAGGGACGGCCGTCGGACACCGGATAGCGCCGCTTCCAGTCCGCGATGTGCTCGTGCCATTGTGTGCGGTCGGGTGCAGCCGCTTCGTCGGTTGCGGCAGCCAGCGCGTCGATGAAGTCGCCGGCGTCCATCGCGAAGGCCTGCGAGATGTCCATGTCGAGCTTCGCCAGTTCCGCGGCGTCGACGTCCACCACGACCTTGGTCGCTGCCCGAGCGAATCCGCGCGGGTTGTAGGCGGTGATGATGTTGTCGAGGCGGCAGCCGACGGCGATGAGCAGGTCGCAGTTCTGGACGGCGAAATTGGCGCCGCGCAAGGCGACGACGCCGGGCCGGCCCGCATTCAGCGGGTGTGTCCAGGGCAGGATGTCGAGCGCGTTCCACGTCGTGGCCACCGGTACGCCGAGCGATTCGGCGAGGCGGCGCAGGCTCGCTGCCGCGCCCGACAGGCGCACGCCGTGACCGGCGAGGAAGAGGGGGCGCTTCGCGTCGCGCAGCAAGGCGGCGACCGGCTCCAGGTTCGGTGTGGGCGCGGCGGCCGCGGCGGATTCGGCGTGCGGCGGCAGCGTTGCGGGGTCGATCGGTGCGGCTTGGACGTCGAGCGGCACGTCGATCCAGACCGGGCCGGGGCGGCCAGACTTCATCGCGCTCAATGCGGCATCGAGATGTGTACCGATGTCGAGCGGGTCGGTGACGGTGACTGCGTATTTGGTGATCGACTTGACCATCGGGACGATGTCGACTTCCTGCACGCCGCCCTGGCGCAGCGGGCGGCCGTTGAGCCGGTCGGCGCGTTTGACCTGGCCGGAAATCACCAGCATCGGGACGGAGTCGATCCACGCGCCGGCGACCGGCGTGATCACGTTGGTCGCGCCGGGGCCAGTCGTGACGAGTGCCACGCCGAAGCCCGGGTTGTCGGGGTGGCCCGTGCGTCCGTAGGCCTCCGCAGCGATGCCGCAGGCCTGTTCGTGGTGGCACGGTACGGGGGTCAGGCGGTGTTCGCAGGCCAGCGCATCGTTGAGGTGCATGGCGCCGCCGCCGGGCAGGACGAAGACGTGGCGCAGGCCTTCGTCGGCCAGCCGTTGCATGATGAAGTCTGCGACGCGCATCGAGGTCATTGCTTACATCCAGTAGGTGAGCCAGGTCTTGCGTCGCGGGTTCTGCGCGATCGCCGGATCGGTGTAGAAGGAGTCGTCCTTGTAGTGGGTCGACGAGATTTCTTCGAAGACCGCGCCGCCTTCGGTGTGGAACTTGTGGCGTACGCCGCGATTCACGGTGATCACGTCGCCCGCTTTCGCGCGCTGCTGCTCGTTGTCCAGCCAGAGGGTGAGGTCGCCGTGCAGCACGACGAAGGTCTCTTCCTTCTGCTCGTGATACTGCTCGGGATGGGTCTGGCCGGGCAGCATGACGAGCAGCTTCTTGCAGTACTCGCGGTTGACGACGGTGACCATCGTCAGTCCGAACTCGCTGAAGCGCTCCATCCCGTAGTGATGCGAGATCTCGAGGTCGGACTTGCCCGGCACGACGATGTTGCCGGCTTTCAGCAGCGCCTTCACCGCGGTCACCGCCTGCAGCACCTTGCCGCGCAGGTGCTGTTCCTCGACCGCGGCGTGCATCACGGGCCCGCCGGCGGGGATCGCTTCGCGGGCGACGAAGCGTGAATACTTCGACCAGTCGTTGGCCGTCAATTGGCCTTCGCTCGGGGGGAAGGCAATCTCGATCATGCTGTCGTCGATCTCGGCCCCCGCCGGGATAGCGCGCAGCGCGAACACCCCGCGACGCAGGCTGGTCAGGCTCGCGCGTTCGGCGGCCGATGGCACGTAGCGCTCGCTGCTGCCGCAGATCTGCAATGCCCGTCGTGCGGCGGCCAGCCAATCGCGGATCTGGCGCGGGTCTGCGGAATAGGCGTTGGCCGGGTAGCGCTCCGTCGGCAACACGACGTGTTTTTCGAAGACGGTCGCGCCCTTGGCCATCGCGAGCATGACGGCGACCGTGTTGTCGGGCGACTCGTGAGTGGAGTAGCCGATGCGGCAGTCCGGGTAGCGCTCGCGCAGCAGGCCGATCTGGTTCACCTGCAGGGCTTCGTCGGGCGTCGGATATTCCGCGACGCAGTGCATCAGCGTCAGATCCTTGCCCCGGTGCAGGAAGAAGCTCACGACGTTGTCGATTTCCTCGAGCGTGGAGCCGGCCGTCGAGGCGATCACCGGCTTGTCGGCGCGGGCAATACGCTCGAGCAGGGGCCAGTCCGTGAAGGAGCAGCTGGCGATCTTGATCGTGTCGATGCCGTGCGCGTCGATGCGATCGACGGAGCGCTCGTCGAAGGGCGTGCACACCGTCCTGAACCCTTGCGTCTCCATCTCGGCGACGAGCGTGCGGAAGGCTTCGTCCGAGAGGCGCGTCTCTTCGAATCGCTTGATGTACTTGACGTCGTCGCGGCCGCGCATCGAGGCGTGGATGAAGGTGTCGAGATCGCGGTACTGCAGCTTGAAGGCGAAGTCGAAGCAGTCGTCGAAGCCTTCGCAGGCTTCGCGGATCGCGCGGATCGTGCGGACCCCGTGATCGACGTCGCCCATGTGGTTGTTGGCCATCTCGAAGACGAAAAGCGGTTTCATGGCATGTTCTCAGTCAAAGTGAAGGCCGAAGAAGGTTTCGATCTGCGTCGCGGCATAGTCGAGCATTTCCGCCGTCAGGCCGGGCCATACGCCGATCCAGAAGGTGTCGGACATGACGCGGTCGGTGACCGGAAGCTCGCTTGCGACGCGGTAGTTGCGACCGGCGAAATAGGGCTGGCGGGTGAGATTGCCGGCGAACAGCAGGCGCGTGCCGATGCGGTGCTGGTCGAGCCATCCGAGGAGGTCCACCCGGCTCGTGGCCGCTTGCGGCTTGAGCGTGACGGGGAATCCGAACCACGACGGATCGCTCGAGGGGGTGGCTTGGGGAAGGTCCAGGAAATCGGCGCAGCTTTGCAGGCGATCCGTGAGATGGGCGAAATTGCGACGCCGGGCTGCGACGAAGTCGGACAGGCGATCGAGCTGCGCAAGGGCGCAGGCTGCCTGCATGTCCGTGATCTTGAGGTTGTAGCCGAGATTCGAGTACGTGTACTTGTGGTCGTAGCCCGCCGGCAGGCTGCCGAACTGCCAGTCGAAACGCTTGCCGCAGGTGTTGTCGCAACCCGGGGCGCACCAGCAGTCGCGGCCCCAGTCGCGCACGGATTCGGCCACGCGCCGGAGCAGGGCGTCGCTCGTCAGGACGGCGCCGCCTTCGCCCATCGTGATGTGGTGGGCAGGGTAGAACGAGAGCGTGGCGAGGTGTCCGAAGTTGCCGACGTGGCGGCTGCGGTCGTTGTCGGTTCCGCGCCGCCAGAGCGCCGGATCGTCGGGCGTCGGCGTTCGCGGTAACCATACTTCGGCGTTCGCAGGGAGGGTGTAGCCGGCACCGAGCGCGTCGCAGCAATCTTCGATCAGCCACAGGTTGTGGCGCGCGCAAAACGCGGTGACCGCGGCGAGGTCGTAGGGGTTGCCGAGCGTGTGCGCGAGCACGACGGCGCGGGTTCGATTCGAGACCGCGTTTTCGAGAAGGCTCGGATCGACGTTGTAGGTTCGCGGCAGGACGTCGATGAAGACGGGCACTGCGCCGTTCTGCAGGATCGGGTTCACGGTTGTCGGGAAGCCCGCTGCGACCGTGACGATTTCGTCGCCCGCGCGGATCGCGCCATTGCCGAGCATGGGCGAGAACAGCGTCGAAACGGCAACGAGGTTGGCGGAAGAGCCTGAATTGACCGTCAATGCTTGGCAGGCCGTGCCGACGAACGCTGCGAGGCGCTGTTCGAAGCTCGCGTTGAAGCGGCCCGTCGTCAGCCATCCGTCCAGTGCGGCCTCGACCATGGCTTGGGTTTCCGCCTCGCCGATCACCTTGCCCGAGGGCGGAACAGGGGTTTCACCGGGAATGAACGCGCGCGGAGGCGCATTGTGTTCGCAGTAACGGTGGACTGCATCACGAACCGCGTCGCGAGGATCCCTGGTTGAACTCATCGTTGGACTCCGCAAGTGGTCTCGTAGGCGCTTATTTGTTCGAGGGTCAGGGCGCGCGCGTCTTCCCCACCGTTCACGCGCGCGTACCAGTCCGCCGTCAGGTCCAGCGTTTGCGCGAGCGTCCAGCGGGGCGCCCAGCCCAGCTTGAGCATCGCGTGACTGCTGTCCAGCCGCAGGACGGCTGCTTCGTGGGGGTGCTCGCCTTCGTCGCAGCGCCATTGGCCGCCGAGCCGCGTGCAGAGCGCATCGCACAGCGTCGAGACGGGCTGCATGTCGCCGAGGGCCGGCCCGAAATTCCATGCGCCGGCAACGAACCGTTCTCCTGCGAGCAGGCGGGCGCCGAGCATGAGGTAGCCGGCAAGCGGCTCGAGTACGTGCTGCCAGGGGCGGATTGCGTCGGGATTGCGGACGCGGACGGTCTGCCCTGCGCCGATTGCGCGGATGATATCCGGCACGAGCCTGTCCTGCGCCCAGTCTCCGCCGCCGATCACATTGCCCGCACGTGCGGTCGCGAGCAGTGGCGCGTCACCGGACTGGCAATAGCTCGAACGCCAAGCCGCGGCGACGAGTTCGGCGCAGGCTTTGCTGGCGCTGTAGGGGTCATGGCCCCCGAGGCGGTCGCTCTCGCGATAGCCGGAGTCCCATCCCCGGTTTTCATAGCATTTGTCCGTGGTCACCACGACGACCGCGCGCACGGAGGGGCAGTTGCGCGCCGCTTCGAGCACGTGGGCGGTGCCCATCACGTTGGTGGCCAAGGTTTCGACAGGTGCAATGTAGCCACGCCGCACCAGAGGCTGCGCGGCGAGGTGAAATACGATCTCGGGGGCGCTCTCGGTCACCACGCGCCTGACGGCTTCGACGTCGCGAATGTCCGCGAAGTTCGATTCGATCGTTTCGTCGAGCCGCAGCGCGTGGAAAAGGGACGGGGTGGTGTCCGGCGGAAGAGCGAGTCCGGATACCGTCGCCCCCAGTCGTTCGAGCCACAGGGCCAGCCAGGCCCCCTTGAAGCCCGTGTGCCCGGTCAGCAGTACGCGGCGTCCCCCATAGGCGGCATGGGTCATTGCCAGACCTTCCACGGGGCCGTCCCTTCGCTCCACAGCGATTCGAGGTAATTCTTCTCGCGCAGCGTGTCCATCGGTTGCCAGAATCCCGTATGGCGGTAGGCAGCAAGTTCGCCGTCCCGGACCAGCGATTCCATCGGCGCCGACTCCCAGGGCATGTCGTCGTCGGAAATCCGTTCGATCACCTTGGGGGAAAGCACGAAGAAGCCGCCGTTGATCACCGTTCCATCCGTTGCCGGTTTTTCCTTGAATCGCGCGACCTTGTTGTTGCGCAGTTCGAGCGTGCCGAAGCGGCCGGGCGGCGAGACGGCCGTGACTGTCGCGAGGCGCCCTTGCTTGCGATGAAAGGCCTGCAGCGCCGTCAGGTCGACGTCGCCCAGACCGTCGCCGTATGTGAAGAAAAAGGCTTCCTCGCTGTCCAGATACTTGTGCACCCGCGCGAGCCGGCCGCCGGTCTGGGTATTTTCGCCGGTATCGACGAGCGTCACGGACCAGGGCTCGGCATGCTGCTCGTGAACGGCCATCGAGTTCGTCCGCATGTCGAAGGTGACGTCCGAGGTATGGAGGAAGTAGTTCGCGAAGAACTCCTTGACGACGTAGCCGCGATAGCCAAGGCAGATGATGAACTCGGTCACTCCATGGGCGGTGAACATCTTCATGATGTGCCACAGGATCGGGCGCCCGCCGATTTCGACCATCGGCTTGGGCTTGAGGTTTGTTTCCTCCGAGAGGCGGCTGCCCAATCCGCCCGCAAGAATCACCGCCTTCATTCGCTGCCCTCCATTATTGCGGTCGAGCGTATTCTATTCGCAGCGCGCGGGCATTGCGGCCGGGATAAGCGCGGCTTTTTGGAGCCTATTTCGCGTTGTTGCGCATCGGGCCCGCCCCGAGTGCGCGATTAAGCGGGGGAAGGGGTTACCGCGACGACCTTGTTCTTCCCGGTCTGCTTGGCTTGGTACATCGCGTTGTCGGCGCGGCTGATCACGTCATTGAACTGTTCCGCGGGATCCCATTGCGTGACGCCGGCGCTGAAAGTGATGAGGATCTTCTTGTCCTCGGCGAGGAAGAAGTTCCGGGTGAGCTCGCGTTGCAGGCGTACGAGTGCGGCGTGGGCCTGGTCGAGCGAGGTGTCGGGGTAGAGCAGGATGAATTCCTCGCCGCCATGCCGCGCGACGACGTCCTGGGGGCGCAGGTTTTGCCTTACGATCGTCGAGAGGTGGACGAGCGCGTCGTCACCGGTCTGGTGACCAAAGCTGTCGTTGAGGCGCTTGAAGTTGTCCAGATCGAGGAGCGCGATGCTGAGCGGCCGTTCGTAGCGCCGGGCACGCGCCGCTTCTTTCTCGAAGGTCTCCTCGAGCCCGCGGCGATTGAGCACGCCGGTGAGCTGGTCGTGGCGCATCAGGCGCGAGGTCTCGTCGAGCTGGTGCTGCAGTTCGGTGATGCGCGTTTCGGCCTCGCTCGCGCGTTGGCGCGCGGTCTGGAGTTCGTCGCGCGAACGGCGGGCTTCGTCGCGCATCGCGAGCGTCTCGCACATGACTTCACCGAGGATTCCGCTGATTTCGGTGATGTCGTGGGCAGCGGCGATCTGGTCGGCACAGCGCCCCATGCGGTCGTGGTAGCTGCCGGTTGCCTCGGTAAAGCTCGCCAGGTGATCGACGAATCCAGCGAGCATCTCCTTGAGCGAGCGCTGGGCTTCGGACAGGTTGTGCTTGAGCTGGCTCTGCTTGTAGATGACTTCCTTGAGACGCCGTTCGGCGTCGTCGATGAGGCGGACGTTCGTCGGCTTGCCGACCACGTCGCGCAAGACCTCGACCTGGCCGCGAAGCCAGCGGTCGTCGACGACGATCTGGTCAATGTTTTCGAGCAGCAGACGCAGAAGATTGGTCAGCCCCGCATTGACCTCGGCGTTGTCGCCGGCGGCCATTTCCAGACGGTAGGCGAACTTGCGCAATTGGGTGGCGATGGGGCGCAGGTCCTCCGCGCGTTCAGCCGACTTCACCAAATGCACGAACTTGGTGACTTCGCGCGTGAGATCCGGCTGCTCCGCCAGGAACGGCGGCAGCACGGATTCGAGAGTGAGCAGCAGCAGCTCGCGCAGGTTCGACAGTAATTCTCCCGCGTCGCCGGCCGCGATATGCAGGATCTCCGGCGCGACCGGGGACGGCGATCCGTTGCTCACAGGAACGGGGCCGGTGGCCGCCTCCGTGGCTGCAGCCGTTGCCGGCGCCACGTCGACCAGTTCACGCGCGGCGGGCGATTCGGGGTTGGAGGGCGCCTGCATCCATGACCGTACAAGTCCGTACAGCCGCCCATAGAGTGTCGCGGGGTCGTTGGCCGCCAGCACGCGTTCGAGCGATTCCCGCTTGCGCGCCGTGGTCCAGCCGATCTGGCGCAGCTCCCACTGCTTGAGGAGATTGCCGATCAGTTCGTTCCACGCCTGCGGCTGCTCGGTCTTGAGGCTGGCGAGGTATTGCCCCAAGGCTCTTTGCCCGCTTGCGGGGTCGCCCGCGGTCAGCGCCTGATCGAGCTGCCGCGCGAGCCGGGTACGCTCGGCCGTGTCGCGCGGGAGTTGAAGAGCGAGCGAACGAACGAATTTTTCAGGGAACGCCCCTTCGTCCGCTGCGATGCCGGCGACCTCGTTATACAGCCTGCGGAAATTGTCCGGCGTCGGCGGAACGCGCCGCGTGGCGATCAGGCGCAGGACTTCGCGAGCGATCTCCGATGGCTGGGTGGGTGCGGGCATGTATGGCGGAGGTTATAGGTGTCGTTCGCGCGATTATACGGTGCCGCGCGTCGCCATCCCCCTGCCGAATCTGCAATCCTGCCCGGCGTCGTTGCCGGGGACGAGCAGCTTATCGGCTGCTCGGATCGGCGTGCGTTCTCAGGAGCCAGACCGTGAAGATCGTAGCGCAGGCAAGCGTTGTCGCCTCGACGGCTTGCCCCGTTCCGAGCATCAGTCCGGCCATGCCGCCACAACCGAGAAGCAGGCGCGTAATCCATCGTTCCATGTTGGTCTCCGTCAGGTAAGGGCCGGTTGAAAGCCTTGTTGATGATGACTGTAAGTATATACAGTAGTCGGATAAAAGTGCAATGCACGGCGAGGGCCGGTCGGATGTCGATCAGGCGCCGCCGACGCTCTTGCGCAACAGATTGAGGGCGACTTCGGGGAAGGTGTTGGCCTGGGCCAGCATGGCGAGGGATGCGTCCGCGAGGATGCCCGAGCGGAGCTTGTCCGCCGTCTCCTGCGCGTAATCGGCGTCGACGATGCGCCCGCGCGATGCGGACATGTTCTCTCCGTAGACGGTCAGGTTTCCGATCGCGGATTCGAAGCGAGACAGGTGGGCGCCGTATTGCGCGCGGTAATTGCCGACTTTGTCGAGCGCTCCATCGAGTGCGCCGATGGCGGCGACGCTGCTGCCCTGGGTGCCGACGTTCGTTCCCGACAAGCCCAGCGATTGGGTGTCGGCGGGCGTGCGGTCGATGTCGATGAAGCGGGGGACGCCGCCGGGCGATACGTCGGACAGAATGGAGAGCGTCGATCCGGCGCTTCCTGGTGTGCCGACAGGCGACGAGCCGCCGCTCGTGGCGGGCATCTGGTCCCAGCTCGCGGTGGCGGTGAAATTACCGCTGCCGACGACGATCACGACCAAGTCTTCCGTGGCGACGTCGATGCTCAGGCTCTCTCTGAACTTGCTCGGGTCCTCGTTCCGGCCGTTATTGAGGAAGGTGGAAGGCTCGGTTCGGTCGCCGTCGCCTGTATAGCTGATCGTCGTCCCGTTGTAGCCCCTCGACGCGGTGTCGGGGAAGGCGTAGGTGGCCGGCCCCTCCAGTAGGGTGCTGCCGTCGTAGACGGCCGTGGGGAGAAAGCCGTTGGTCGTCGTCAGCACGCCGGACTTTGCCGTCGCAGCGTCGGTGACGCTGATGTTCTGGCTGTTGTGGGTCCAGACATAGTCGGGGAGGGCGCCCGTGATCGGCGTGCCGGCGAGGTGCTTGCCGTTGCGGGTGAACAGTTGGATGTCGTCGTCGAGACCCAGCGAGTTGATTTCGATCGTCACGTTGCTTGCACCGCCGGGAATGTAGCCGAGCGCAGTGACGCCGGAAACGAATGTCGCCGTTGTTCCGCTGCCCCCGAAGACCTGGCCCAGCGTCGGAACGCTGGCGGCGATGGCTGCCGGGACGGTGACGTTCGAGCTTCCCTGCAAGGGCTGATTGCCGAAAATCTGCGTCCCCCCCGCGATGCGATCGATTTCGGCCGCAATCTGCTGGAATTCGGTATCGAGTGCGCCGTGTTCGCCCGACCCGTTGGTGCCGTTGGCCGACTGCACCGCCAGTTCGCGGGCGCGTTGGAGCAGGTCTTGAACGGTGGCGAGTGCGCCGTCGGCAACCTGGGCGAGGCTGATGCCATCGCTGATGCCCTGCCGCAGGCGGGTGCTGCTGCGGATCGCCGTGTTCATCCGTTCGGAGATCGCCAGTCCGGCTGCGTCGTCGCGGGCGCTGTTGATGCGTCGGGCGCTTGAAAGCCGCTCGACCGCCGTCGCAAGGCTGCGGCTGTGCTCGCCGTAGAGACGGCTTGCACGCGTGGCATCGAGGTTGGACTGGATCGAGAGCATCGGATGATTGGCATTACTGACAATTTCATCCATAGCAACTCGGGTGCCATACGGAATAAATGCCGCAGGCATCACCTCGCGCTGCGAAATGACGGCAAATTCCATCTTTTGGACGTGGTTTTTGCAGGCAGCGGCAATTCCTGCCGCATGCCGACGTCAAGAATTGCCGGCAACAGGGCAAAAAAAACGGCGACCCGAAGGTCGCCGTCGTCACGCTTGAGAGGCGTCTTACTTCTTCTTGCGCACCGGCGGAATGTCGGTGCAACTGCCATGCGCGACTTCCGCCGCCATGCCGACGGTCTCGCCGAGAGTCGGGTGCGGGTGGATGGTCTTGCCGATATCCACCGCGTCCGCGCCCATCTCGATCGCGAGGCAGACTTCGCCGATCATGTCGCCGGCCGAGGGGCCGACGATCGCGCCGCCGATCACGCGGTGCGTTTCGGCGTCGAAGATCAGCTTGGTGAAGCCGTAGTCGGCGCCGTTGGCGATCGCGCGGCCGCTGGCGGCCCACGGGAACTTGGCGGTCTCGATCTTGCGGCCTTCCTTCTTCGCATCTTCCTCGGTATAGCCGACCCAGGCCACTTCCGGATGGGTGTAAGCCACGCCCGGGATCACGGTGGCGTCGAAGGCCGACTTCTCGCCGGCGGCGACTTCGGCCGCGACGTGTGCTTCATGCACCGCCTTGTGCGCGAGCATCGGGTTGCCGACGATGTCGCCGATCGCGAAGATGTGCGGCACGTTGGTGCGCATCTGCGCATCGACCGGGATGAAGCCGCGGTCGGTGACGAGGACGCCCGCCTTGTCCGCGGCGATCTTCTTGCCGTTCGGGCTGCGGCCAGCGGCCTGCAGGATCATGTCGTAGCGCTGCGGACCCTGCGGCGCCTTTTCACCTTCGAACGTGACCCACAGGCCGTCGTCCTTCGCCTCGACGGCGACGGTCTTGGTCTTGAGCATCACGTTGTCGAAGCGATGCAGGTTCTGCTTCTCCCATACCTTCACGGCGTCGGCGTCCGGACCCTGCATCAGGCGGTCGAGCATCTCGACGACATCGACCTTGGTGCCGAGCGTCGAATACACGGTCGCCATTTCGAGACCGATGATGCCGCCGCCGATGACGAGCATCTTCTCGGGCACGAAGCGCAGTTCGAGCGCACCGGTCGAGTCGACGATGCGCGGGTCGCGCGGGATGAAGGGCAGGTGCACTGCGGCCGAACCGGCGGCGATGATGCACTGCTTGAACTTGATGACCTTCTTCTCGCCGGTCTTGTCCTGCGCGTCGCCGGAGGTGACTTCGACCTCGACGTGGTTCGGGTCGAGGAAGCTGCCGTAGCCGCGTACGACATCGACCTTGCGGCCCTTGGCCATGCCGGCGAGGCCACCGGTCAGCTTGCCGACGACCTTGTTCTTGTGGGCGCGCAACGCGTCGATATCGACGGTCGGCTTCGCGAAGCTGATGCCGGCGGCCGACATATGCTCGGCCTCGTCCATCACCGCGGCGACGTGCAGCAGCGCCTTCGACGGGATGCAGCCGACGTTCAGGCACACGCCGCCGAGGGTCGCATAGCGCTCGACGATCACGGTCTTGAGACCGAGGTCGGCGGAGCGGAACGCGGCCGAATAGCCGCCGGGGCCGGCGCCGAGCACGAGCATGTCGCACTCGATGTCGGCACCGCCGGCATGGCTGGCAGCGGTCGGAGCTGCAGCCGGAGCAGCGGCCGGTGCCGCCGGGGCGGCAGCCGGAGCCGGAGCAGCCGCCGGTGCCTCAGCCGCCGCGGCGCCTGCAGCCTCGACCTTCAGCAGCACGGTGCCTTCGGCAACCTTGTCGCCGACCTTCACCAGCACTTCGGTGATGACGCCGGCCGCCGACGACGGAACGTCCATCGTCGCCTTGTCGGACTCGAGCGTGCAGATCGCGTCGTCGACCTTGATGGTGTCGCCGGCCTTCACGAACAGCTCGATCACCGGGACGGAATCGAAATCGCCGATGTCCGGAACCTTGACTTCAACTTGGCTCATGGCGCGGCCTCCTTACAGCATGACCCGACGGAAGTCGGCCAGCAGTTGAGCGAGATAGACGTTGAAGCGGGTCGCGAGCGCGCCGTCGATGACGCGGTGGTCGGCCGTCAGCGACATCGGCAGGGTCAGGCGCGGCACGAACTGCTTGCCGTCCCACACCGGCTTCATCACCGACTTGTTGACGCCGAGGATCGCGACTTCCGGCGCATTGACGATCGGCGCGAAGTAGGTGCCGCCGATGCCGCCCAAGCTGGAGATCGTGAAGCACGCACCGGACATGTCGGCCGGGCCGAGCTTGCCGTCGCGCGCCTTCTTCGCGAGCTCGCCGGATTCGGCGGCGATCTCGAACACGCTCTTCTTGTCGGCGTTCTTGATCACCGGCACGACGAGCCCGTTCGGCGTGTCGGCGGCGAACGCGATGTTGAAGTACTTCTTGTAGATCAGGTTGTCGCCGTCGAGCGAAGTGTTGAACTCGGGGAATTGCTGCAGCGCGCGCACCGACGCCTTGATGATGAAGGCCAGCATCGTGAGCTTCTTGCCGGACTTCTCATACTCCTTGTTCATCTGGACGCGGAAGGCTTCGAGGTCGGTGATGTCGGCGTCTTCGTGATAGGTCACGGCCGGGATCATCACCCAGTTGCGGGCGAGGTTCTGGCCGGAGATCTTCTTGATGCGCGACAGCGGCTTGGATTCGATCTCACCGAACTTCGAGAAATCGACCTTCGGCCAAGGCAGCAGGTCCAGCCCGCCGCCCAGGCTCGCGCCCGCGGCAGCCGGGGCGGCCTTGCCCGGAACGACGCCGGTCTGCATCGCGCCCTTCACGAAGGCGGTGACGTCTTCCTTCAGGATGCGGGCCTTCGGACCGGTCGCCTTGACCTGGGCGAGATCGACGCCCAGTTCGCGCGAGTAGGCGCGCACCGACGGGCTCGCGTGGACCTTGCCGCCGAGCGTGACGGCCGACGGGGCCGCGGGGGCGGCGCCCTGCGGCGGCGCGGACAGTGCCGACTGGCTGAACGCCGCGGTCGATGCAGCCGGGACCGCGCCCGACGGGGTCGAGGCCGGAGCCGGAGCGGCAGCCGGTGCCGGAGCAGCGGCCGCGGCCGGCGCGGCGCCAGCGCCTTCGACGACGATCAACACCGTGCCCATCGACACCTTGTCGCCGACCTTGACCTTCACTTCCTTGACGACGCCGGCGGCGGACGACGGCACATCCATCGTCGCCTTGTCGGATTCGAGCGTCGCGATCGCATCATCGACCTTGATCGTGTCGCCGACCTTCACGAAGAGCTCGATCACCGGCACTTCCGAGAAGTCGCCGATGTCCGGCACCGCGACTTCGACCGGGCCTGCGGCGGCGGCAGGTGCTGCAGCCGGAGCAGAGGCTGGTGCCGGAGCGGCAGCAGCCGGGGCAGGGGCGGCAGCGGGCGCCGGCGCAGCGGCAGGCGCTTCGGCCTTCGCGCCGTTGGCCGTCTCGACCTTGATCAGCGCGACGCCTTCCGAGACCTTGTCGCCGACGCCGACCAGCACTTCCTTGACCACGCCCGCGGCGGACGACGGCACGTCCATCGTCGCCTTGTCCGATTCGAGCGTCGCAATCGCGTCGTCGACCTTGATGGTGTCGCCCACCTTCACGAACAGTTCGATGACCGGCACCGCGTCGAAATCGCCGATGTCCGGGACTTTCACTTCAATGATTTGGCTCATGTTCTAGTCTCCCTCGCTCTCTCAGACGCTCATCGGGTTCGGCTTGTTGGGATCGAGGTTGTACTTCAGCAGCGCGGCGGCCACTTTTTCGCGCTCGATCAGGCCGTCGTCGGCGAGCGCCTTCAGCGCGGCAACCGTGACCCAGTGGCGATCCACTTCGAAGAAGTGGCGCAGCTTCTCGCGGGTGTCGGAGCGGCCGAAGCCGTCGGTGCCCAGCGTCACGTAGGTGCCCTTGACGAAGGGACGGATCTGCTCGGCGAACATCTTGATGTAATCGGTCGAGGCGATCACCGGGCCGGTCGCGTCCTTCAGGCATTTCGCGACATGCGACAGGCGCGGCGCTTCCATCGGGTGCAGCATGTTCCAGCGCTCGGCATCCTGGCCGTCACGGGCGAGTTCGTTGAAGCTCGGGCAGCCCCAGATGTCGGACTCGACACCCCAGTCGTTCTTCAGCAGGTCGGCCGCGGCGATGACTTCGCGGAAGATCGTGCCGGAACCGAGCAGTTGCACGCGCAGCTTGCCTTCACCGCCCTTACGGAACGCGTACATGCCCTTGACGATGTCGGCTTCGGCGCCGGCAGGCATCTCGGGATGCTCGTAGTTCTCGTTCATCACCGTGATGTAGTAGTACACGTCCTGCTGCTCGGCGAACATCCGGCGCATGCCGTCCTGCACGATCACCGCGACTTCGTATTGGAAGGTCGGGTCGTAGCTGACGCAGTTCGGGATCATGTTGGCCATCACGAGACTGTGGCCGTCTTCGTGCTGCAGGCCTTCGCCGTTCAGCGTGGTGCGGCCGGCGGTGCCGCCGATCAGGAAGCCGCGGGTACGCTGGTCCGCAGCCGCCCAGCACAGGTCCATCGTGCGCTGCAGGCCGAACATCGAATAGAAGATGTAGAAGGGCACCATCTGCACGCCATGCACCGAGTACGCGGTGCCGGCGGCGATCCAGTCGGCCATCGCGCCGGCTTCGTTGATGCCTTCCTGCAGCACCTGGCCGGTCTTCGATTCCTTGTAGAACATCAGCTGGTCATGGTCTTCCGGCACGTAGTTCTGGCCTTCCTGGTTCCAGATGCCGTACTGGCGGAACATGCCTTCCATGCCGAAGGTGCGCGACTCGTCCGGGACGATCGGCACGACGTGGCGGCCGATCTGCTTGTCCTTGAGCAGGGTGTTCATGATGCGCACGATCGCCATCGTCGTCGACAGCTCGCGGCCTTCGCCCGAGGCCTTCAGCAGCGCGGCGAAGTTGTCGAGCGCGGGCACCGGCAGCGGATCGGCCTTGCGGCGGCGCTGCGGCAGGAAGCCGCCGAGTTGCACGCGGCGCTCCATCATGTATTTGTATTCGGGCGAGTCCTCGGCGAACTTCAGGTAGGGCAGTTCGGCGATCTTGTCGTCCGGCACCGGGATGTCGAAGCGGTCGCGGAAGCGGCGGATGGCCTCTTCGTCGAGCTTCTTCTGCTGGTGCGAGATGTTCATCGCCTCGCCGGCCTGGCCCATGCCGAAGCCCTTGACGGTCTTGGCGAGGATCAGCGTCGGCTGGCCCTTGTGCTCGACCGCTGCCTTGTAGGCGGAGAAGATCTTGAACAGGTCATGGCCGCCACGGTTCAGGCGCCAGATTTCCTCGTCGGTCCAGTCGGCGACCATCGCCTTCAGTTCCGGCGTGTTGAAGAAGTGCTCGCGCACGTAGGCGCCGTCCTTGGCCTTGAAAGTCTGGTACTCGCCGTCGACGCATTCCATCATGCGCTTCTTCAGCAGGCCCTTGGTGTCGCGGGCGAGCAGCGAATCCCAGTGCGTGCCCCACACGAGCTTGATGACGTTCCAGCCGGCGCCGCGGAATTCCGCTTCCAGCTCCTGGATGATCTTGCCGTTGCCGCGCACCGGGCCGTCCAGACGCTGCAGGTTGCAGTTGATCACGAAGACCAGGTTGTCGAGCTTTTCACGCGCGGCCATGCCGATCGCGCCCAGCGATTCGACTTCGTCGGTCTCGCCGTCGCCGAGGAAGGCCCAGACCTTGCGGTCCTGCGCCTTGGCCATGTCGCGCGAATCCATGTACTTCATGAAGCGCGCGGCGTAGATCGCGCACAGGGGGCCGAGGCCCATCGACACGGTCGGGAACTGCCAGAAGTCCGGCATCAGCCAGGGGTGCGGGTAGGACGAGATGCCCTTGCCGTCGACTTCCTGGCGGAAGCTGTCCATCTGGTCTTCGGTCAGGCGACCGAGCATGAAGGCGCGTGCATAGACGCCGGGGACCGAGTGGCCCTGGAAGAAGATCAGGTCGCCGCCGTGCTCGGCGGTCGGGGCGCGCCAGAAGTGCGAGAAGCCCACGTCGTAGAGCGCAGCCGCGGACGCGAACGATGCGATATGGCCGCCGACGTTGGTGTGCTTGTTGGCGCGAACGACCATCGCCATCGCGTTCCAGCGGATGTACGAATGGAGCTTGATCTCCATGTCCGGGTTGCCCGGGTACTTCGGCTGCTGTGCGGCGGGGATGGTGTTGATGTACTGGGTCGTTGCCGAGTAGGGGATGTCGATGCCTTCCTCGCGGCCGGCCTCGATCAGCTTCTCGATCAGGAAATGCGCGCGGTCCTGGCCTTCATTGGCGACGACGGCCTGGAGGGCGTCCAGCCATTCCTGGGTTTCCAGGGTGTCGGGGTCCGATTGCAGCGTTACGTTGGGTGTCGCGGCCATGCTCTGTCTCCTCAAACGTTGAGCCCAGCTGTTAGCGAATCCCGCTTTCGTGAAGCGGGCGAAGTTAAAACCGTGAGTTGCCGATTCCGATGATCAGCGACGGTTTTCACACTATAAAATCACTTTTCAGGATGCGCAATAACTTTTTTCCCCGAACGCTGCGCAGACGATGACGCGGCCGTTCGGTGGTTGGCGGAAAAACGTCCAAAGCGGGCGGCCGCAAAGGAGGCGAGCGAACGCCAACGGGCGCCTGCGAAGGCGCCCAAAACGGGGAAAATCAAGAAAGCGCGGAAAAGCGGAAAAAAATCGGCCGGGAGATGGAGAGGGAGGGAGAGGATTTTCTCCCGGCCGATCAGGAAAAGCGGCGGATGCCGCGCGCATCATTGGCGCGATGCCCGGCGGCGGTCCTCGTCGTAGGCGAACACGACTCGCCCATTCTGCACTTCGCCCATGAATATGTCATGGACGCTGTTGATGGTCTCGTGGCGTTCCTTCGAAAACGGGCGGTTGTAAGTCATGATGACCCCCTCGACCCTTTCTTGCAGGTTTTCGAGCGCCTCGCGGATTCGATCGCCGTCGGTGCTGCCGGCCTGACGGATCGCGGCCGCGAGCAGAAGCATGGAATCATACCCTTGCGCAGCGGCCGGTGGGACCGGAATGCGCGCGCTTCCGGTGGCGTTTTTCCATGCGTCGAGGAAGGCCTTGCGGCGAGGCGTCGTCGGCTCGGGGATGAAGGTCTGCGGCATGCGGGCGCCTTCCCCGTTGGGGCCGGCATTGTCGATGAAGTTCGACATCGCGAGCGTCCAGCTGCCGATCAGCGGCACATGCCAGTTGAGGCGGGCCATGCCGTTGACGATCTGCGCGAGCTCGGGGCCGATGCCGTAGGTGAGGATCGCCTCGGCGCCCGCCTGGCGCGCCCGGCGCAGCTGCGAACTCATGTCGGGCTGCGGGATCTGGAAGCGCTCGACGGCGACCGGCACGATGTTGCGCTCGCTGAGCGTCCTTTCGAGGTCCTCGCGGCCGAGTTGGCCGTAGTTGGTCGCGTCGTGGAAGATCGCGACGCGCCTGATGCCGCGGCGGTCGACGGCCTCGGCGACGATCATCGCCGCCTGCAGCGTGTCGCTCGCCGAGACGCGGAAGACGAAGTTGTCCGGGTGCTGCGGCGGCAGGAACTGTTTGGTGATCAGCGATCCGGTCGCCACCGAAGTAACGATCGGAATGCGCGCCTGCTGGTAGAAGCGCTGGCTCGCGAGCGCGACGCCAGTGTTGGCGATGCCGAGCCCTGCGACGACGTGTTCGCGGTCGATGAGTTCCTGCACGACCTGGGCGCCGCGCTCGTTGCGTGCTTCGTCGTCGCGTTCGACGAGTTCGACCGGGCGTCCGAGCACGCCGCCGCCGGCGTTGATTTCGGCCGCAGCGATGCGGATGCCCTCGCGCATCGAAATGCCCATCGGGCTCGACCCGCCCGTGAAGGGGCCGGACACGCCGATCCTGAGCGGGCCGGCAGGGCTCGCCGGGGCGGCCGCGACGGAGGGTTCCGCGAGGGATACGAGGCACAGAAGCGCAACCAGGAGGCGCAGCACGCTGGAATCACTCGGGTTGAAGAAGGATGGCCGCACAATGTACGGCCGATGGCAGCAGCGTAGAATTGGCGAAAACCCCAAGCCGTTCATGGACGATGTTTCCTGGTTGCCGGCCGCGAGGCGCTACGGAAAAACCCCGATTGCCGCTCGGCGCGATGCCATCGACAATCCCTCAAGGCATCTGCGGCGCTCTTACGCGCCTGTCCCGTTTCTCCCGATAGTCCCGATTTCGATGCCCCATTTTTCCGACTCAGGCCGCCTCGGCCAGGCCCGCTGGTACTGGACCGCCCCTTACGTCGCAGTCGGCATCTTCGCGCTGACGATGCTCGCGCTCGTCTGGCTGCTGCAGGCGCGCGACGTCGAGAGCCAGCGCAACGCCGTCGCCCGCGACGTGCAGTGGGCCGAGCAGACGATGCGTCTGCACATGCAGGCGACCGAGGAATTCCTCGGCCAGGCGGCCCGTGATCTTGCCGCCGATGCGTTGAATCTCGACGGCTTTCAGGTCCGCGCCAACCAGTACATCGCCAACAACGGCGAACTCGTGAACATCGTCTGGGTGGGGCCCGAGGAAGTCGTGCGCTGGTCCGCGCCGTTCGACACCACCGACTGGCTCACCGGCGACGCCTTGTCCGCGAATCAGACCGACGCCTTCTACCGCGCCCGCGACCTGGGGCGCGCCGCCTACGGCGAGGCTTACGTCAATCCGCGTAACCGCATGGTGCTGGAGGTCTACGTGCCGGTGCGTCATGGCCGCGAATTCCTCGGCGCGATCGTCGGCGTCTATTCGATCGACCGCATGGTGCGCCACCTCGTGCCGAGTTGGTTCGACGAGAAGTACCGCCTCACGCTGCTCGGTGCCAAGGGCGACACGCTGGCCGCGAACTCGGGGGTTCGGGCGATCGACGAGAGCATCTCGTATTCGATTGCGCTCGATCCGCCGGGCAACGGCCTGAGCCTGCGCGCGACCGCCTTCCGCACCAGCAGCCAGCTGCCGCAGATGCTGCCGACCGCGATGATCATCGGGCTGTCGGTGATCGTGCTGTGGACCCTGTGGCTGCTGCGCACCCACGTGCAGCGCCGCGTCCAGGTCGAGAAGGAGCGCGACCGGCTGTTCAACCTGTCGCTCGACCTGCTGTGCATTGTCGGCCTCGACGGCGTTTTCCGGCGCGCGAACCCCGCCTTCGAACGCATCCTCGGCTGTTCCCCGGACGACCTGCCGGGCAGGCCGCTGCTCGACATCGTGCACGTCGACGACGTGCCCTTCGCCGTCGATCAGTTGCGTCGCCTCGCCGACGGCCAGCCGGTGAGTTTCGAGATCCGCTGCCGTTGCGTCGATGGCAGCTTCAAGTGGCTCGATTGGAGCATCAACCCGGTGCGCGAGGAGAAGCTCGTCTATGCCGTCGCGCACGACATCACGGGCCGCAAGGCGGCCGAAGAGGCGCTGCGCGCCGAGACCACCTTCCGCAAGGCGATGGAAGAGTCGGTGATCACCGGCATGCGGGCGATCGACCTCACCGGGCGCATCATCTACGTCAATTCGGCCTTCTGCCGCATGGTGGGCTTCGAGCAGGAAGAGCTCCTCGGCTCGAAGCCGCCCTTCCCGTACTGGCCGCCCGAGGATCTCGAGCAGTGCTGGCACAACCTCGACCTCACGCTGCAGGGCAGGGCGCCGGTGAGCGGGTTCGAGATGCGCGTGCGGCGCAAGAACGGCGAGCGCCTCGACGCGCGCTTCTACCTGTCGCCGCTGATCGACAGCACCGGGACCCAGGTCGGCTGGATGGCCTCCGCGACCGACATCACTGAACCGAAGCGCATCCGCGCCGCGCTCGAATCCGCGCACGAGCGCTTCGAGGCCGTGATCGACGGGCTCGACGCTGCGGTCTTCGTCGCCGACGCGCGCACCGACGAGATCCTGTTCGCGAACCGCGCGTTCAAGAGCATCCACGGCTTCGACGCCGTCGGCCGCACCGTGCGCGGCGTCGCCGTGCCGCAGCCCGAGCGCGGCGATTACCCGGTCGACCCGCGCGGCCTCACGCCCGCCGACCTGCCGCGCGAACTCTTCGATGGCGAACTGCAGAACCCGCTCTCCGGGCGCTGGTACCACGTGCGCGAGCACGCCACGCGCTGGGTGGACGGGCGCGTCGTGCGCATGGGCATCGCGACCGACATCACCGAGCGCAAGCAGACCGCCGAGGTGTCGCGCCAGCAGGCCGAGCGCCTGCAGCGCACCTCGCGCCTCATCACGATGGGCGAAATGGCCTCGACGCTCGCGCACGAGCTGAACCAGCCGCTGTCCGCGATCGCCAACTACTGCATGGGTTGCGTCACCCGTATCCAGGGCGGCAACGCGCGCGACGAAGACCTGCTCTCCGCGATGCAGAAGGCGAGCTTCCAGGCCGAGCGCGCGGGCAAGATCATCCGGCGCATCCGCGAGTTCGTGAAGAAGAGCGAGCCGCGGCGCGGCGCGGTGCAGATCTCCGAGGTGCTCGACGATGCGATCGGCTTTGCCGAGATCGACGCGCGGCGCATGAGCTCGCGCATCGTGTCCGAGGTCGCGCCCGACCTGCCGCCGGTGTTCGCCGACCGCATCATGATCGAGCAGGTCGTGCTGAACCTCGTCAAGAACGGCATCGACGCGATGGCCGACATGGCCGTCGAGCATCGCGTGCTGGTCGTGCGCGCCCGGGCCTTGGGTCCGCGCGCCGTCGAGGTGGCGGTCATCGACCGCGGTCACGGCATCGGCGAGGAGGAGCGCTCGCGCCTCTTCACTCCCTTCTATACGACCAAGACCGAGGGGATGGGCATGGGCCTCAACATCTGCCGCTCGATCATCGAATTCCACGACGGGCGATTGATTGTCGACGACAACCCGGAAGGAGGTACCATCTTCTCGTTTACGCTGCCTACGGAGATTGCGAGTGAGCGAGCAGCAGTCCGCCGCGCCTGACCAGTACATCCATATCGTCGACGATGACGAAGCCCTGCGCGATTCCCTCGTGTGGCTGCTCGAGTCGAGCGGCCACCGGGTGCGCGCCTACGAATCGGCCGAAGCCTTCCTTGCCGATTTCAATCTCGCGATGACCGGCTGCCTCGTGCTCGACGTCCGGATGCCGGGGATGAGCGGGCTCGAACTCTTCGAGGAATTGCGGCGGCGCCACTGTTCGCTGCCGGTGATCTTCATCACGGGCCACGGCGACGTGCCGATGGCGGTGTCGGCGGTCAAGAAGGGCGCCGTCGACTTCATCGAGAAACCGTTCAGCGAGCGCGACATGCTCGACCTGATCGCCGAGTGTCTGGCCGCCGAGCAGGCCTCGCGCGGGCGGCGCCAGCTCGAGGCGGAGACCGTGCGCCGCCTCACCCAGCTCACGCAGCGCGAGCGCGAGGTGCTCGACCTCATCATCGCCGGCAAGCTCAACAAGCAGATCGCCGACGTGCTCGGGATCAGCATCAAGACGGTCGAAGTGCACCGCGCGCGGGTGATGGAAAAGATGGAGGCGAATTCGCTCGCCGAACTGGTGCAGAACGTCCTCGCGGCCGACGCCGGTCACGGACGTTGAGCGCCTTGTGACAAAGTTCATGCAAGGTGAATGATCGCCGTGGTGTAGTCCGTGGCAAGCGGCATACGGTTGACACGGGAGATCGAACTATGAAAATCGGGTATGCAGCCCTGTTGATGTTGGCACTCGCCGCGACCGCGTCCGCGCAGGCGGGTGAAGACCGTCCGGCCGAGAAACTCGTGCGCGAGCGCTGCCACAAATGCCACGGGCTCAACGGCGAAAGCAGCGAGCCCGAATTTCCGAAACTCGCCGGGCAGAACGTCGATTACATGACGCGCCAGATGGCGAACTTCAAGACCGGCGTGCGCAAGAGCACGCGGATGAAGGAAAAGGTCGAGGACCTCAGCGGCGGCGAGATGCGCGCGCTCGCCGAGTATTTCAGCGCCAAGACGCTGGTGCCCGAACGCAGCGGGCGAACCGAGCTGATCGAGACCGGACGCCGCCTCTATTTCAGTGGGCACTTCGAGCACGGGGTGACGGCCTGTACGACCTGCCACGGACCGCTCGGCCGTGGCGCGCTCTACCTCCCGCGGCTGGCGGGCCAGAACGTGCAGTACCTGGTCGCCCAGTTGCGCGCCTTCCGCGACTTTTCACGGACGTCGCCCAACATGGTCATGCACACCGTCGTCGAGAATATTTCCGACGCGGAGATCGATGCCGTGGCCGAGTTTCTTAGCACAATGGAATAAATCTCGGGGCTGGCGGCCTGCCCGCTCAAGATTTCCGCACAGAGTCCGATATACGGATATGGCCCGCAGAGGCCGGTTATTGATTTCCTTTCGAGGGGGAAGGATCGTGGTCAATCTATATCAAGTGAGCGTAGGCACGCGCCTGCGTCTTATCGTCATCATCGCCTTCGCATTGTTCGCGGCAGTCATGCTCGAAGCCGTCACCTCGCTTCGGGAGGTGATGCTCGAAGAGCGTCAGGCGAGCGTCCGGCATGCGGTGGAATCCGCGATCGGGGTCGTGGAGCACTTCCAGAAACTGGAGGCGGCCGGTGAATTGTCCAAGGACGATGCCCAGAAGGCGGCCAAGGCTGCGGTCAAGGGGCTCCGTTACGGCGACGGCGAATACTTCTTCATCACGGACATGGTGCCTCATACCCTGATGCACCCGATCAAGCCGGAGCTCGACGGCAAGGACATGCGGGATACGGCCGATCCGAAGGGCAAGCACCTGTTTGTCGAGTTCGTCGACGTCGTGCGCAAATCCGGTTCGGGCTACGTCGACTACCTGTGGCCGAAGCCCGGTTCGAATGAGCCGCAACCCAAGCTGTCCTACGTCAAGGGGTTTGCGCCCTGGGGCTGGATCGTCGGTTCGGGCGTCTATGTGAACGACGTCGAGGAAGTCTTCCGGCACCACGCGCTCGATTCGATCCTCCTCGGCCTCCTTGCGGCTTTGATGATTTTGGGAGTGTCCTGGTACATCGGCCGCGGGATCCTGCGCCAGTTGGGCGGCGAGCCTGCGGATCTGCAGCGGATTGCCGCCAGCATCGCCGACCGTGACCTGACCTCCCGCATGACGGTCAAGGCGGGCGACAGCCGCAGCATCACCTACGCGATGGACCAGATGCAGTCGCGTCTGTCCGAAGTGATCCGCCGCGTACGCGACAACGCCCACGATGTCAGCGAGGCGGTGCGTCAGGCCGCCGGCGCGGGGCGCGCGATCCACGACGCCTCGATGCGCCAGACCGAAGTCGCCGGTAGCACCGCGGCGGCGATCGAACAGATGGCGGTGAGCGTCGCGCACGTCTCGGAAAACACCGAGGAGGCGCGCGGCAATTCGCGTCGCACGGCTGACATCGCGCAGCGCGGCGAGGAGCTCGCCCGCGACGCATCCGACGGCATCGCGCAGATCTCCGAGACCGTCACGAGCGCCGCCAAGCAGATCCAGATTCTGCGCGACCGCTCCGGCGAAATCGGCGAGATCGCGAACGTGATCCGCGAGATCTCCGATCAGACCAACCTGCTGGCGCTCAATGCCGCGATCGAGGCGGCACGCGCCGGCGAGCAGGGCCGCGGCTTCGCGGTCGTCGCGGACGAGGTGCGCAAGCTTGCCGAGCGCAGCGGCGCGGCCACCGCACAGATCTCGCAGGTGATCGTCTCGGTCAAGGCCGAGACTGAAAGCGCCGTCGCGAGCATCGAGGAGATCGTACCCAAGGTCGATTCGGGGGCGAAACTTTCAAGGCTGGCGGCCGAAGCCCTGCGCGAGATCCGCGAAGGTGCGCACGACACGCTCAGCCGTCTCGAAGAGGTCGTGCTGTCGATGAAGGAGCTGACCTCGGCGAGCAACAGCGTCGCGACCAACATGCAGGAAGTCGCGGAGATGGCCGAACGCAGCAGCGACGAGATCCGCAGCAGCACCGAGTCGACCGAAAGGCTTACCCAGAGCGCCGATGCGCTGGACCAGCTGACCGCCGGTTTCCGCGTCGGCTGAGTGTGACGCGTTCGCGGCCGTGCCGCGAACGTGGGCAGGATTGATCTGGGTCAACGGAGCAAAGCTGACCGATCGGTAAGATTTGCTCTCCTCAACTCGGAGAGCCGAGTCATGCCCGTATCCCAGACGCTCCCGGCGCCCGCGCGCCTGTTCCTGTCCGGCAACGACGCCGTTGCCCGCGCCGTCTGGGAGGCCGGCACTCGGGTCGCCGCCGCCTACCCGGGCACGCCCTCGACGGAAATCGTCGAGGTGCTGTCCCGCTATCTCGATCTCTACACCGAGTGGTCGATCAACGAGAAGGTCGCCCTCGAAGTCGCGCTCGGCGCCTCGATGGTCGGCGCGCGCGCCTTCTGCGCGATGAAGCACGTCGGGCTGAACGTTGCCTCCGACGCGTTGATGACGATGACCGTCACCGGCACCGAGGGCGGCCTCGTGATTGCGGTCGCCGACGACGTCGGGATGTCCTCGTCGCAGAACGAACAGGATTCGCGCTACTGGGGCCGCTTCGCGCACGTGCCGGTGCTGGAGCCGTCCGACTCGCAGGAAGCGTATTCGATGACCCTCGCGGCCTTCGAGCTCTCCGAGCGCTTCCGCGTGCCGGTGATCCTGCGCCTGACGACGCGCATCTGCCACGTGAAGGGCCTGGTACAGACCGGCTCCCGGATCGAGGTCGAGCCCGCCGGCTTCGTCAAGGATCCGCGCCACTGGGTCATGGTGCCCGGTAACGCCAAGCCGCGTCTGCCGAAGATGCTCGAGCGGGACGCCGCCTTGCGCGCGGAAACCGAGGTCTCGCCGCTCAATGAGGTGATCGAAGGCAGCGATCGCCGCATCGGCTTCGTCACCTCCGGTGCCGCCTTCATGCATGTGCGCGACGCCTTCCCCGATGCGCCGGTGTTCAAGCTCGGACTCTCCTGTCCGGCGCCGATCGAGCGCCTGCGCGCCTTTGCGGCAAGCGTCGATGCGCTGCTCGTCGTCGAGGAGACCGAGCCGCTCATCGAAACCGAACTGAAGGCCGCCGGCATCGCCTGTCACGGCAAGGATGTGCTGCCCCGCCTGCACGAACTGGTGCCCGACGTCTTGAAGCCGGCCGTCGCGCGACTGCAGGGCGAAGTCGTCGAGCCCCCCGAGCACGTCGCCGCCCAACAGGTCTTCCCGCGCCCGCCGACGATGTGCGTCGCCTGTCCGCATCTGGGCGTCTATTACACGCTCTCGCAGATGCGCAACATCATCATCTCGGGCGACATCGGCTGCTACACGCTCGGCGCCGGCCACCCCTGGAACGCGCTCGACACCTGCATCTCGATGGGCGCGTCGATGGGCACCGCGCTCGGCATGGACAAGGGCAGGGGAGCGGCCGACGCCAACAAGAAGATCGTCGCGGTGATCGGCGACTCGACCTTCATGCACATGGGCATGCAGGGCCTGCTCGACATCACCTGGAATCGCGGCAACGTCACCGTGCTGCTCCTCGACAACCGCGCCGTCGGCATGACGGGCGGCCAGGACAATCCCGGCACCGGGCGCGACATCCACGGCGAGGAACGCTCGCGCGTCGACTTCGCGCAACTGTGCGAAGCCCTCGGCGTGCGCCGCGAACGCATCCACGTCGTCGATCCCTACCAGTTGCCGGTGCTTTTCAAGACGATCCGCGAGGAAACCAAGATCGAGGAGCCTTCGGTCATCATCACCAACCGCCCTTGCGTGCTGATCGACGACTACAAGCCGACCCAGCCCTACATGGTCCAGGAAGACCGCTGCACCGGCTGCGGCAACTGCGTCGAGGTCGGCTGTCCGGCGATCCACGTCACGCGCCGCGACAAGGTCGTGAAAGCCTCCGGCAAGGAAGTCGACCTCTCCTTCGTGCGCATCGAAACCTCCGCCTGTACCGGCTGCGGCCTGTGCGTCCAGCCCTGCGCACCGGAAGCCATCCAGCACGCCGCGCCCGTCCAGACCCTCCAGTTCATCAGGAAGTGAACGCCATGTCCCAGATCACCAACATCCTCGTCTGCGGCGTCGGCGGGCAGGGCGTCATGACCGCTACCGAAATCCTCGCCGAAGCCGCGATCTCGCTTGGCTTCGACGTCAAGAAGACCGAAGTCGCCGGCATGAGCCAGCGCGGCGGCGTCGTCACCTCGCAACTGCGTTTCGGCAAGGAAATCCGCTCGCCGCAGATCGGCCCGGGCGAAGCCGACCTGCTCGTCGCCTTCGAGTCGGCCGAGGCGTTGCGATGGAGTCACATGCTGAAGCCCGGCGGTGTGGCGCTGGTCAATACCGGCTGCATCGTCCCGCCGGTCGTGAACCTCGGCCTCTTTCCGTACCCCGAGGACCCGGTCGACAAGATGCGTGCGCTCGGCCTCACGGTCCATGCCTTCGACGCAACGTCCATCGCGCTGGGTCTCGGCAACATCCGCCTCGGCAACACCGTCATGCTCGGCGCGAGCTCCGACCTGCTGCCCTTCCCGGCAGGCGTCCTGCGCGACGCCGTCCTAGCCCGTTTCGGCGCCCGCAAACCCCAACTCGTCGAAGCCAACCGCGAAGCCTTCGAGGCTGGCCGCAAAGCAGTAGCCGGCGAAGCGGTCGCCGCCTAAGCCACCACGTCAGCGACAATCCCGAAGCCCCAATCCAATCACTTCAGCACGGCGCAGCCCCCGATGGCGGCTGTTCCGTGCTGAGGCGTCCGCTTGCGCCAACGAAGCGCGGAACAGCCGCCGGCGGGGGCGGATCGAAGCCATCCCTCCATCATCAAAGTTAACCCCACGCGACGCTCAGAAATCCCCCTGCGACACCACAGAATAGAATCGCACAAGCCCCTGATCCTGCGATAAAATGCGCGGTTTTTCATTCAGGGCTTCGACCATGACGGCTCGCATCATCGATGGCAACGCGCTTTCCGCGCGCGTGCGCGGCGAACTCGCCGAACGTGCGGCGCAACTCACCGCGCAGGGCGTGCAACCCTGCCTCGCGGTGATCCTGGTGGGCGACAATCCCGCCTCCGCCGTGTATGTCCGCAACAAGGTCTCCGGCTGCGAAAAGGCCGGCATCCGCTCGCTGCGCTTCGACTTCGCCAGTGATGTCGCCGCCGACGTCGTCATGACCAAGATCGCCGAACTCAACGCCGATCCCGCCGTGCACGGCATCCTCGTGCAACTGCCGCTGCCCAAGCAGTTCAACGAAGCCGAAGTCCTCGAAGCGATCTCGGTCGAAAAGGACGTCGACGGCTTCCACGCCGAGAACGTCGGCCGTCTGTCACAAGGCCAGGAAGCCTTCCTGCCCTGCACCCCGCACGGCGTCATGAAAATGCTCGAAGCCGAGAACATTCCGGTGCAAGGCGCCGAAGCCGTCGTGATCGGCCGCTCGAACATCGTCGGCAAACCGATGGCGATGCTGCTCACCAACGCCGGCGCCACCGTCACCGTCACGCACTCCAAGACGCGCGATCTCGCCTTCCACACCCGTCGCGCCGACATCCTCGTCGCCGCGATCGGCAAGCCGCGCTTCGTCAAGGGCGACATGGTCAAGCCCGGTGCGGTCGTCATCGATGTCGGCATCAACCGCCTCACTGAAGGCCCGGACGCCGGCAAGCTCTGCGGCGACGTCGATTTCGAATCGGCGAAGGAAGTCGCCTCCGCGATCACTCCGGTGCCCGGCGGCGTCGGCCCGATGACCATCACGATGCTGCTCGCGAACACCGTCGAGTCGGCCGAACGCGCGCTGCGCAAGAAGGGTTGATGCGATGAACGCAGCAAGCGACAAGCCCGTCGTCGGCATCATCATGGGATCGAACTCCGACTGGCCGACGATGCAGGCCGCGGCCAAGGTCCTGAAGGAATTCGGCGTGCCCTTCGAGGCCAAGGTCGTCTCGGCGCACCGCACGCCCGACCTGATGTTCGCCTACGCGGACACCGCGCGCAGCCGCGGCCTCAAGGCGATCATCGCCGGCGCCGGCGGCGCGGCCCACCTGCCGGGCATGGTCGCCGCCAAGACCACCTTGCCCGTGCTCGGCGTGCCGGTGCAGTCGAAGGCGCTGTCCGGCCAGGACTCGCTGCTCTCCATCGTCCAAATGCCGAAGGGCATTCCCGTCGCGACCTTCGCGATCGGCGAGGCCGGCGCCGCGAATGCCGGACTCTTCGCGGTCGCGCTGCTCGCGAACGAAGATGCTGCGCTCGCCGCGAAGCTCGAAGAGTTCCGTACGCGCCAGACCCAGGCCGTGCTTGAGATGACGCTCGACGAGGTCTGATGATGATCCTGCCGCCCGCAACGCTGGGAATGCTCGGTGGCGGCCAGCTCGGCCGCTTCTTCGTTTCTGCCGCCCATGAAATGGGCTACAAGGTGTGGGTCCTCGACCCGGATCCCAACAGTCCCGCCGGCCTGATCGCCGACCGCCACCTCGTCGCCGCCTACGAAGACTTCGCCGCGCTCGACGAGCTGTCCGCCAACTGCGCGGCGGTCACGACCGAGTTCGAGAACGTCCCCGCGACCACGCTCGACTACCTCGCGAAGTTCATTCCCGTGCACCCGTCGGCGAGCGCCGTCGCGGTGTGCCAGAACCGCATCGCCGAGAAGACCTTCCTCGCCGACAACGGCTTGCCGCATGGCCCCTTCGCCGCGATCCGCAGCGAAGACGACCTGCGCAACGCCGACCCGGCGCTGTTCCCGGCCGTACTCAAGGTTGCCCGCTTCGGCTACGACGGCAAGGGCCAGGCGCGCGTCGCGAGCCTGGAGGGCGCGATCCACGCCTTCCACCAGTTCGGCGGCGAAGCCTGCGTGCTCGAAAAGATGCTGCACCTCGACGCCGAAGTCTCAGTCGTGCTCGCGCGCGACGAGGCCGGCAACGTGCGCAACTTCGCGCCCGGTGAGAACAGCCATCGACATGGCATTCTCGACGTCACGATCGTGCCCGCGCGCCTTTCGCCGGCATTGACCGAGCAGGCCTGCGACGTTGCCCGCCGCATCGCCGAGAAGCTCGGCTATATCGGCACGCTCGGCGTCGAGTTCTTTGTCTGCGACGGCCAACTCGTCGTCAACGAGATGGCGCCACGCCCGCACAACAGCGGCCACCACACCATCGACGCCAACGTCACCAGCCAATATGAGCAGCAGGTGAGGGCGCTCTGCGGCCTGCCGCTCGGCGAGCCGTGCGAACACAGCGCCGCCGTGATGGTGAACCTGCTTGGCGAGCTGTGGTACGAGGCCGACGGCCACTATCGCGAGCCGGATTGGTCCGTGCTGCACGCGGTACCCGGTCTGCGCCTGCATCTCTACGGTAAGCACCACGCCCGCCCCGGCCGCAAGATGGGCCACTTCACCGTGATCGGCGCCGATCCGGCGAAGGTGCTGGCGGCGGCGCTGGCGGCGCGTGAGGCAATCGGCATCCAAGATGGCGAGCACTGAGCCGCGACCGGCTTCGGCCACCGCGTCCATTGAGGACATCCAGCGCGCGGCCGACCAGCTGCGCGCGGGCGAACTCGTCGGCATGCCCACCGAGACCGTCTACGGCCTCGCCGCCGATGCGCTCAACGTCGAAGCCGTCGGCAAGATCTTCAGCGCGAAGGGCCGCCCCGCGGACCATCCGCTGATCGTGCATCTACCCGACGCCTCGCATCTGACGCGCTGGGCCCGCGCCATCCCGAAGGAAGCCCTCGCGCTCGCGAAGGCCTTCTGGCCCGGCCCCTTCACGATGATTCTGAAGCGCGAGGACGACGTCCCCGACGCTGTCACCGGCGGCCAGGACACGGTCGGCCTGCGTGTGCCCGATCATCCGGTGGCGCTCGCGCTGCTGCGCGCCTTCGACTCCGGCATCGCCGCACCGTCGGCCAACCGCTTCGGCCGCATCAGCCCGACGACGGCCGCCCACGTGCGCGAGGAGCTCGGCGACAAAGTCGCGCTCGTGCTCGAAGGCGGCGCCTGCCAAGTCGGCATCGAATCGACCATCCTCGACCTGTCGCGCGACACGCCGGTGATCCTGCGCCCCGGCGCGATCTCCGCCGACGACATCGCCCGCGTGATCGGCCGTCGCCCGCAACTGCGCGTGCCGCATGCGGAGGAGGGCGCCGCCGACGAGGCGGCCGACGCCGACACGCCGCGCGTCTCGGGCTCGCTCGCCGCGCACTACGCGCCGCGCACGCCGCTGCGGATGATTCCCGCCGCGCACCTCGCCGAGGAAGCCGGCATCCTCGCCGGCGAAGGCAGCCGTGTCGCGGTGCTCGCTCATACCTGCGCCGACCCCCGCGACGCCCGCCTCACCTGGCGCCAGACCCCGTCCGACCCCGCCGGCTACGCCCACGACCTCTACGCCAATCTACGCGACCTCGACGCCTGCGGCGCCGACTTCATCCTCGTCGAAGCGCTCCCTGACGCTCCCGATTGGCAAGCCATCGGCGACCGCCTCGGGCGTGCCGCGGTCGGCTCCGGCGAAGGAGAAGCAGGCATCGACGAGTACGACGAAACCTGATCGCAACGCTGGCTTCCATAACCGAAAAAGGCCGGCTATAATGCGCAGCTCTTAAGGGCCGATAGCTCAGCTGGGAGAGCGCTGCGTTCGCAATGCAGAGGTCGAGGGTTCGATCCCCTTTCGGTCCACCATCGAATTCAAGCAAATTAAAGGGTTGGCGAAAGCCAGCCCTTTTTTTGCGTCCACGTTCCTGTGTTCTCTGTGTAAGTTCCGTAACTCCTCGCCCCAAGTCCCTCGACACAGACTTGTGCGGCGGCGATGATTGCAATGATTGCGGCGGAGGCTACAATGCAAGCATTGCAATCGTCAGGAGGGCGCCATGGCGACCAATCTTATTGTCCGCAACGTCGAACCGTCGGTAACACAGGCCTTGAAGGAGGCCGCGGCACGGCACGGGCGTAGCGCTGAAGCAGAGCACCGCGAAATCTTGCGCGCAGCCCTCGCGCGACCGGCGCGGCGAACCTTCAAGGACGTGCTGGCCGGCATGCCGGATGTCGGTACCGATGAAGACTTCAACTTCAGGCAGGGCTGATGTACCTGCTCGACACCAATATCATCAGCGAGCTGCGCAAAGGCGGGCGCGCCAATCCAGGCGTTACGGCGTTCTTCGCGACATTGGCTGCCGAGGACATTTATTTGTCGGTGCAGACCATCGGCGAGATTCGTCGAGGACTCGATAACATTCGCGGCCGCGGGGACCGGCAGCAGGCCGAGCGGCTCGAGGCCTGGCTTGATAATGTGGTCGCCGACTATTCGGACCGGATTCTTGGCTTCGACCTCGACTGCGCTCAGGTTTGGGGAAAGCTCATGTCACCGAGTGCCCAGCATCCCATCGACAAGCAGATTGCGGCCATCGCTCTGATCTACGACCTGACGGTCGTCACGCGTAACACGGAAGATTTCAAGACGACGGGAGTGCGCAGCATCAATCCCTTCAACTCGCCCTTATCGACGGCCTGAAGGTAGCCACGCACGCTCATCAGTACCCCAGGCGTTTCGGTTCCAGCGCGTCCAGTCAATCAGCCTTCGCGCGCCCAGTGAAGCCAGTCGCCCAACTCCGCGGTGAGGCCGCCTTGGTCAGGGCGTGTTCACGGTCTTTTCCCCGGCTGCCCACATGAAGATTGGCATTGGGCGTTCTACTTCCCAACCTGTCCTTATCCAAACTCGGGATGCTGCTACTTCAATCGACGGATGCTCCCAGCAGGGCGAAGTGTCGCTGCCTTGCCCTGTCCATCCTTCTCCTGGCCTCTTCGAGCGTCCGGGCTGACTCTTTCAAGGGCGTGGTTGTCGGAGTTGCCGACGGTGACACGGTCACGGTCCTCGATAGCACGAAGACGCAGCACAAGGTCAGGCTGTCGGGCATCGATGCGCCGGAGAAGTCGCAGCCGTTTGGAATGCGCTCGAAGCTTTCCCTCAGTGCTTTGGCATACGGGCGGACTGAATCGCCCCGGGTTTCGCGGAGGCCGTTTTGTTTGAGTCAGGCGGCGACCGCCTGCTCGCTGAGGTTGCGGTAGTAGTTTGCCTCGGCTTCGGCGGGAGGAATGTACCCGATCGGCTCAAGCAAGCGGTGATGGTTGAACCATGAGACCCATTCGAGGGTGGCCAACTCGACCGCTTCAACGCTCTTCCAAGGCCCTCGCCGGTGGATGACTTCGGCCTTGTACAGGCCGTTGATGGTTTCGGCCAGGGCATTGTCGTAGCTATCACCACGGCTGCCGACCGACGGCTCGATGCCCGCTTCTGCCAAACGTTCGCTGTATCGGATCGAGACGTACTGGGAACCGCGATCGCTGTGATGGACCAAGGCATTACGTTCAGGCTGACGAGCCCACAGGGCCTGCTCCAGGGCGTCGAGGACGAACTCGGTCTGCATGGATCGACTGACGCGCCAACCCACGATGTAGCGGGCGAAGACGTCGACCACAAAGGCGACGTACACGAACCCCTGCCAGGTCGAGACATACGTAAAGTCGGACACCCACAATTGGTTTGGGCGCTGGGCGACGAACTGGCGATTGACGCGATCGAGCGGACACGGCGCAATCGAATCCGGGCGGGTGGTCCGCAGCGCCTTTCCGCGCATTGCACCGCGCAAACCCTGGGCACGCATCAGCCGTTCAACCGTGCAGCGGGCGACCTCGACGCCTTCCCGCTGCAACTGCCGCCATACCTTGCGCGCTCCATACACCTGCAGATTTGCCTCCCAGATCCGCTCGATGTGCCCCTCCAGCACCTCGTCGCGACGGGCTCGCAGACAGCGCAAGGCGGGATCACGCCGACGGGCTACCGCGCGACGATAGGCCGACGGGGCAACCTGCAGCACCCTGCAGATCGGCTCGACCCCGAAGCGCTCGCGGTGCGTGTCGATGAAACTGTTCATCACTTGTTGCGGCGGTCGAGCTCCGCCTGCGCGAAATACGCGCTGGCAAGGCGCAGAATCTCGTTGGCCTTCTTCAGCTCGCGGACCTCGCGCTCGAGCTCCTTGATGCGGGCCGCCTCTGCAGTGCTGACCCCATCACGCTGCCCGGTGTCCCGCTCGTACCGGCGCACCCAGTTCGACAGCGTCTGCGCGCTGCAACCGATCTTGGCCGCGATCGATTCGATCGCCGCCCACTGTGATCCATGCTGGTCGCGCTGCTCGAACACCATGCGCACGGCCCGCTCGCGCACTTCGGGGGAGAACTTCGTCGTCTTCTTCATGGCTCCATCTTCTCAAGAGTTGGAGCCTCCGCGAAACCCGGGGCGATTCAGACAGTCACGGTCGAGTGGAGCAAGCGCGACCGCTACGGAAGGCTCGTTGGCAAGCTTCGCAGCACGGACGGCAGTGACCTGAATCTCGCGCAGCTCACGCAGGGGATGGCGTGGTGGTATCGGGACTACCGGAAGGAGCAGCCTCGCGAAGATCAGGTCGTTTATGAGAGCGCTGAAGCCGTCGCCAGGGCAAATCAGGTGGGACCATAAGGCGATGCCGCCCTGGGAGTACAGGAAGGCCAGAAAGCGCCGCCGCTCGCCGGAATCGCTCTGGGAGCGCATTTTTTCCGGGTAAAGCGGGCCGAGTATCGCCTCAACCGGTTTGACCTGCCGCTGCCGGTCATTCCCCGGTCAGCGGCAGCCCTGATCGTTTCATCAGGCCGACTTCCTGCCGCGTCTGGCCTTCGGAGCTTCGGCACGGCTCGCGGCGACGCGTTTGAGGAGTTCGGCGGCGGGCTCGTCGTTCGGGTCTTGCGGCACGAGTTCGCCCCGGAAGGCTTTGGCGAGCAGGGCCGGGGTCAGTTGCCCGGCCTGCTTGCGGGCGGCGGCGTAGCGGGCTTCGAGGCGGTCGGCGAAGGCGAACAGGGTTTCGACGCGGCGGACGATTTCCATCATTTCCGTTCCGGGGGGGCATGCAATCGGCAGCGTATTAAGTGCCTGTTGCGTGAGCTTTGCTCGGCCGGTGGTGCCGCTCAACCAAGGGATTACCTTGTAGTACATAAGGGCAAAGCAGAGGTAGTCGTTTGCTGTCTTGGTCGGTGCCCGCAAGACGTGTGCATGGTTGTTGACCCAGCACTTTCCGCTTGACCGATAGGCTATTGGCTTTTCACGGCCATAGAACGTTTCATCTTCTGTGACGAGGACCAATTCGTCGTCGAATATGTACTCATCAATCTTGCCGACCTCTCCATTTGCTCCGTAGTACGGATAAAGACCAGAGCTGTTCTTCCTCAATTCGCGTTTAATGGGAACGCGTAGTCTGTCCAAGCACTCGGCGAATTGACTGACACTACAAATAATCCAGCCAAGAGGAGCTTCCAGATCCCAATGAGTCAGGTCCGGATCTGCTGGCGGTTTCTTATCAGTATTTGAACGTTCCTTTAGCCATTGGGCAATTTGAGCACCGGCGTCGCCGATAGCGCCGCTTTGCCGAAGATCCTCCGTGAGCCGACCGGAGGTGGCGGCGGCGAGGATGGATTGGCGGAAGCGTTTGAGCAGGGCCGGGATGCGGTCGAGGCGGTCGCGGCAGGCATCCACCCGCGCCAGCACGCTGTCGAGCTTGTCGGCGATGCGTTTTTGTTCGGGGAGCGGGGCGACTTGGATACGAGTTGCCCGAATTTGCTTGAGTACGAGACGTTTGATCGCTGTGCCGGTCATTTCGCCGGTCATCGAGCGGTAGGCGCCGGGGCTATTCAACCAGTGCTTGAGATAGCTTGAGTCGAGAACCATTCGGTCCGGTTTGAGCAGCGCGACGCTAGAGAGCATCGAAAACGGCTCCTTCAGCGTATTCAATGCTGCAATGCCGGTGGTGACACCGTCCTTGATATACAGCACATCACCATATTCGACGGGGCATCGAGCGTAAATGCCGCGATGGGTTTCGGCGTCGACATAGGTAATGTCGTTAATGTCTAATCCCCAAGGCCGAATATTCTTGGCGGTGACGTATTTGAAGTCGCCACACGCGGAGTTGGGCGGTGAATGATGGGTGCCGTCAGTTATCAGAGTGCAGACTTCGGCCAGGTCAGCTTCTACCCACGAGGTCATTCCGCTGCCTCTTCACCTAGCTCCTTGAGGATCGCCTGCAATTCCGCCAGCGCGCCTTCCAACTCGCCCATCGCTTCCCGCGCAAGTTCGGCGGGCTCCGGCAGATCGGCAGCATCCTCAGCGTTCTCATCCTTGAGCCACGCAATGTCCAGGCTGTCGCCACGCTCGCGGATCCACTCCCGGGTGAAGCGACGGAAGCGCCCCTGTTCGCCTCCATCGATCCGCGGGCTTGCCGCGTAGGCGCCTTCGAAGCCCTCGAAATGCCCGCGCGTCAGCGGCGTGCGCTTGCCGAAGCGCGGCATGTTGGCGCGCAGGTCGTACACCCACGCTTCCTTGGTGCTGCCTTCGGCGTTCTGGCTCACCTTGTCGAAGAACAGCACGTTGGTCTTCACCCCCTGCGCGTAGAAGATGCCGGTGGGCAGGCGCAGGATGGTGTGGAGATTGCACTTGTCCATCAGGTCGCGGCGGATTTCTGCGCCGACGCCGGATTCGAAGAGCACGTTGTCCGGTAGCACGACGGCGGCGCGGCCGCCGTCCTTCAGGTGCCGGTAGATGTGCTGCAGGAAGGCGAGTTGCTTGTTGCTGGTGCCGAAGGTGAAGTCGTCCCGCGTCGGACCGCCGCCGCCCTTGGCGGTGCCGAAAGGCGGGTTGCTGAGGATGATGTCGCTCTTGGGTAAATCGGCGCCGCCGCTGCCGAGGGTATTGCCCAGATGCACGACGCCGGCTTCATCGCCTTCCATGCCGTGCAGCAGGCAGTTCATCAGCGCGAGGCGGCGCGTGCCGGGCACTAGCTCCATGCCGATGAAGGCCCGGTTGCGCTGGAAGCTGCGCTGCTTGTCGTTGAGGTCGTAGAGGTTGTCGGTGCGGGTCTTGATGTAGGCGTCCGCAGCGATCAGGAAGCCGGCGGTGCCGGCGGCCGGGTCCTGCACGGTTTCGCCCGGCTGCGGGTCGATCAGCGCGACGATGCAGTCGATCAGCGGGCGCGGGGTGAAGTACTGCCCGGCGCCCGACTTGGTTTCGGTGGCGTTCTTCTCCAGCAGGCCTTCATAGAGGTCGCCGAGGCCGTCGCGCTGGGCGGAGAACCAGTCGATAGCATCGATGCTCTTGATGAGCTGCTCCAGATGGCGCGGCTCTTTCAGACGCGTCTGGGCGTCGGCATAGATCGCGGCGAGCAGCGGGTCGGTGCTTTTCGACAGGTCGAGCAGCGTTGCGCGGTAGTGGTTGAGGAGGTTGAGCCCGGAGAGCTTGGCGATGTCCGGCCAGCGCGCGCCTTCCGGCAGCTTGTGGCCCGAGAGTACGCCGCTCTGGGCGTTTTCGTGCTCCATCTTGATGAAAAGGAGGAGCACGAGTTCGGTGACGTAGTCGGAGTAGTTGATGCCGTCATCCCGCAGGACGTCGCACAGGTTCCAGAGCTTCTGGACGATTTCGTTGTTGCTCATGTCTTAAGTCTTTTGAGGGGGATGCGGTGAGCCGAATGGAATGGCTATTCGGCTCACTTGTTGAGTTGATTTGCCGGGGCGCCTGTGCCCGGCCAATGAACCTGGTAACGGGTGGAACGCCCGCCGCCTGGGAGCCTTTCCAGGCAGCCCTTGGCCACCAGGTCGGCCAGATGGCGTGTGGCCGTAGCCTTGGACACCTTGGCGACGGTCTGGTACTGAGCGGCGCTGATGCCGTGCTCGAATCCTGCCCGGCCGGGCTGATCGCCATCCAGCAAGCGGTTGAGTACCTTGACTTGCTCCGGGCCGAGCGCGTCGGCGCGGTGCTGCAGCCAGAAGCGGCTCTTGCCGAGGACCCGGTCGATCTGCGCCGACGCCGTTTCGATCGCGCGCAGCAGGGTGAGCAGGAACCAGTGCAGCCAGGGGGTCAGGTCGAGCGGCGTGGCTGAGGTTTCCGCTGAGGCGGCTAACTTCTGCGCGGCTTCGAGTTGGGCGTAGTAAGTCTTGCGGTCGGCGAGGATGGCGACCGACATGGCGTAGAAACGGATGCTGTTCCGTTCGCCCTGGGCCAACGCAAGATCGGTGAGCGCACGGGTGATGCGGCCGTTGCCGTCGTCGAAGGGGTGCAGGGTGACGAACCAGAAGTGGGCGAGGGCCGCCCGCAGCAGCGGGTCGAGCGTCGCATCGCGACGGCTCGCGTCGAACCACGCGACGAACTCGGCGATGCGGGTCTCCAGCCCTTCGCGCGGCGGCGCTTCGAAATGCACGGTGGGCCGGTCGATGCGGCCCGAAACAACCTGCATGGGATCCGGCCCGCGCCAATCGCCGATTCGGATCCGTCGGCCCAGGAAGCCGTCATCTCCGGCGAACAGCCAGGTGTGCCACTGCAGCAGACGGGCTTCGGTGAGCGGTTCATCGAGGTTCGCGGTGGCGTCGCACATGATCTGGGCGAGCCCTTCGCTGCGCGCTTCCGTGGGGGCTTCTTCTCCTTCGGCCAGCCCAAGGCGACGGGCAATGCTGGAGCGTACCGAGCCCACATTCAGCGTTTCGCCCTCGATGGCGCTGGAATTGACGATGTTCTGGAGGAGGGCGTCCAGCGTGAATTCAGCGCGCAACTCGGGCTCCGAACCTTGTGTGCGGCCCAGCAGCGCCCCTTGGGCGAGCGTCACCTGCCGCAGCAAGGGCGCCAGCATGTCAGCTTGCCAGGTGAAACCCGGCCAGTCAGGGTGTTGCCAGATCCAGCGGAGCATTCGGGGGGGAGGATTCTGAGGAAGCGTGAGCCGAATCCTAACATTATTCGGCTCACACCGTGAGCCTATTGCGCCGTCAGGCCGCCGAGGGCCACAGCGCTTCGGCGAGGGTGTCGAGCACCGCGTCCAGCTTGCCGCCGAGGCGCACATCGAGTTGCTTCGTGCCGCCATCGGTCGCGAAGGCGCGATTGACGAAATCGGCGTCGATCACGACTTCGTGGCCGAGCTGCCTGGCGAGCCGATCCAGCCATTTGCGCTGCATCGGCGTCCAGCCGGTCAGCGCGAAGATGCGCTCCATCGCCCGGGCGACGCGCTGCTCGAAGGGAATCAGCGCTTCGCCGAGCGCGGCCTGACGGATGTAGCCGACGATGCTGGCGGCGATCTCGTGGTTGGTCTTGTTGCGCCAGGCCGTTTGCAGGCGGGCCTCGGCGTAGCCGTGCTGGTCGAGCAGCAGGCGGACTTCCTTGAGCTGTTCGCGGGTGAGATCGCGTGGGCGATTGACCACCACGCCCAGGGCCACGGACTGGTTGAGCTGCTCGCGGATGAAGCGACCGAAGCTGTCGAGGTAGTCCTCGGGCTTGTTGTAGTTGCCGTAGCTTTGCTCGCGCAGGACGAATTCGTCCTTGTGGCCTGACAGCACCGGCATGTAGGCGCTGCCGACGAGGGCCCTGACTTCATCGATCTGCCGGAGCAGGCCGGCCTGCTGGCGGATGAAGTCGGCGGCGCCCTGAGGGCCGAGTGCCTTCAGGTGCTTGTGCAGCTCGGCCGGCGGGACGCTCCAGTGCTGTTCGAGCTCGGCAAGGCGGGTCTTGAGGGCGGGCTTCTTTTCGGCCTTGTGGGTGGCGTCGCGCAGCACGCGCATGAGCTTCTGGCTGATCGCGTCGAGGACGTCGTGCGCATGCGTCGTTTCCCCGCGGCTGCCCTTGGTTTCGAAGCTCGCCGGATCGAAAAGCTCCCCGACGAGTTGCTCCAGCGTGACCTTGGGATCCTTGATCAGCGGCTTCATGCTGCTGACGTCCTGAAGATCCTTGTAGAGGTCGACCGGGTCGTAGATCTTGAACACGGTCTTGCCGATCTCGTCGCAGCGGCGCGTGGCGCGGCCGATCATCTGCTCGTAGAGGATGCGCGACCGGACCTTGCGCAGGAAGACGAGGTGGCAGATTTTCGGCACGTCGATGCCGGTAGTGAGGAGGTCGACGGTGATGGCGATGTTCGGATAGCGCTCGTTCTTGTAGCGCTTGATGAGCTCGCCGACCTTGTCGGACTTGCCGGTGATTTTGCGCACGGCCGCTTCGGCGTAGGAGTCGCCGTGCAGGGCCTTGAAGGCGTCGTCGAGCAGACGCTTGACCATGTCGGCATGCAGGTCGGAGGCGCAGAAGATCATCGTCTTCTCTTCGCCGAAGGGGTCGAGCTCCTGCGCCAGCTGCTCGCAGATGACGCGGTTGAAGTCTTCGTTGATGACCCGGCGGTTGAAGGCATCCACCTCGAAGTTGAGCTCGTCTTCGAGTTCGGATTGCTCGATCTCGCCGGTGCCGAGGTTGATGGTGCTGACCGTCTCGCCTTTCTCGAACTTGATGCCCTTCTGCGAAAGCAGGGTCGCGTAGCGGATGGGCGGCTCGTGGTCGATCAGCCAGTCGTCGGCGACGGCCTCGCGGTAGGAGTACGTGTAGACCGGTTTGCCGAAGATATCGGTGGTGTGCTTGGCCGGGGTGGCGGTGAGGCCGACCTTCACTGCATCGAAGTAGTCCAGCACGCGGCGGTAAGTCGACAGGTACTGCGCCTGATCGCGCACCGCCATTTCGCCCTCGGTCATCTCCTGATCGAGGGTGTAGCCCCGGTGGGCTTCGTCGACGATGATGCAATCGAAATCGTCGATGCCGGGCGGCTGGTCGGACTGGAAGATGCGCTTGACCATGGCCTGCACGGTCGCCACCTGTATGCGCGTCTCGGCCTCGACGGCCATGTCGCCGAGCGTCGCGACGTTGTAGATCTTCGAGAGCGGCTGGTTCTGTTCCAGCAGGGCTTCGTCGAAGTTCTCCAGCGCCTGATCGCCCAGCGCGGTGCGGTCGACGAGAAAGAGGATGCGCCGAAAACGCTCGGCCTTCAGCAGGCGGTACATGAGGCCGATGATGGTACGCGTCTTGCCGGTGCCGGTGGCCATCGCTATGAGGCAGCGAGGTTGCCCGGTGGCTAGCGCGCCTTCGACGGCCTGGATGGCGAGTTCCTGATACTTGCGCAGCTGCAGGTAGGCGAAGCCTTCTTCCGCGAGCCTGGCTTCGGCCGCGACTTTGCAGCGCGTCAGCTGGTCGAGCAGGCCGGTCGGCGTGTGGAAGTCCATCAGCGGGCGGGCCAGATTGGCGGGATTGCGTACGTCGCGGAACCAGGTGCCGCTCTGTTCGGCGAGCTGGGGCAGATATGGGCGGCTGTTGCTGGAATAGACGAAGGGCACCTCAAAGGTCTGCCCCTGTGCGTCGGGCCAGCCGGCGCCGCGGCCCTCCAGCTTCCAGGCGGGTTCGAAGCCTTCGAGCTGCTTGAAGCCGGCGGCATAGCGCTCGGCCTGCGGGATTTTGCCGGCGACGTTCTCGTTTTCGCGCTTGGCTTCGACGACGGCGATGGGCGTGAGGCCGGCAAAGAGCACGTAGTCCGCCGCTTGCTTGCCGACAGTGGGCCATTCGGCAATCGCGCGATTCCTGCCCTTGGCGGGGCGCGCGCCCTTGGCGTAATCCAGCCGCTGCGTGTCGGCCTCCCAGCCGGCATCGGCGAGTTGCTGGTCGATCAGGATGCGGGTGAGTTCCTCGGAGAGGATGAGGTTCTTGGCCGCGCTCTGGGTACTCTTGGTGACTTGTTGGGCAGCCTTCCGGCTGTCTTCGAGCTGCGCTTGCAGCGCCTTGATGCGGGCTTCGAATTCCGCCTTGAGCTTGTCGACCAGCGCGCTTTGCTCTTCGGCCAGCGCGAGCGAAGCGGCGGCGTCGCCTTCCATCTGTTTCGCCAGCGCAGCGAACTGGGCTTTCTCCTGCTGCATCAGCTCGGCAAGTTGCTGGTTGCTGTCGAGTGCCTGGTTCTTGCTCGCGAGATCGGCACGCAGGAGGTCGATCTCGGATTGCAGGTCGCGTAGTTGGGCGCTCGGATCCGCAGGAGGCACGAAGGGGCCGGGCTTGAAGCTGTTGCCGGCCTTGCCGAAGCTTTGGTGAAACCAGATGGCCAGCGCACGGGCCACCCGCAGACCGTCCATGGCTTCTTTGTGCAACGTGCGGAACTGGTGTGTGGCCTTATTACCCTCGATGCGCAGGGTATGGAAAAGTCCCCTGATCGTCGGATCGAGGTTGATCTCGCGACCGAGCCTGAAGAGCAGGTCGGCCTGCTTGGTCTCGGCCCCGAATTCGATGCCGACGCGGGCTGCTATGTCTTGGGCAATGGCCTCGCCCAACTGGCGAAGCTTGATCAGGGTGGTATTCGGGTCGGCAGCAAAGACCTGCTCGGCCGTGGTGGCCAGTTTCAGGAAGACTGGATCATGCTCGACGAGAAAGGAAAAGTTGCTCGAAGATGCCATGCCTTGAGGGTATTGTTGTTGTGTCGTTTGCTTACGGCATTTGCGGACTGTAACGCAAAATTCACTTGTGATCGACGCTACACGGCAATCCTTCTGGGAAACCGCAGTACGCGTCTCTGCTACCGAAACCATGTGCGGGCTATGCGATCGCGCGCAGAGAGGTAATGCTGCGAACCTCCGAAGGTCAGCAGCGCAGGGACCAGTACCGCGCGAGGCGAAGCCGAGCTGAGTTGCCAGGCCTTCCGCACGACTTCCCAAGCGGTTTTCGACCCTGAAAAGAAAAAGCCCGAGCAGAGCTCGGGCTTAAATCCACACCAAGGAGGAGGGTGGAGGAGACGGGTGAACAATACGCCTAAGTATTGATGCGATGCAACAAAAAAATCTTATCGTCCCATTATGAGAACTTGCGGCCGGATTTCCGTAGCTGAGGCGAGCGCGACCAGGCCGCCCGACTCGAGGCGTGGCTGGATATGGTGGTTGGCGACTGCTCGGACCGGATTCTGGGCTTTGACCTGGACTGCGCTCAGGTTTGGGGAAAGCTCATGTCATCGAGTCCTCAGCATCCCATCGACAAGCAGATTGCGGCCATCGCCCTCATCTACGACCTGACCGTCGTCACGCGTAACACGGAAGATTTCAAGTCCACTGGAGTGCGCAGCATCAATCCGTTCAGCTCGCACTTGTCGACGACCTGAGAGGCAGCACGGCAATTACGGCGTGCGGTTGTCCTCGATTTCTGGCTTGTGTGTGTCAGTTGTACTAACATTGTGTCAATTGGACTAACAACCGGAGGCCGATCATGGCTGCTGCCACGTCATCAGCTCCCCGCTCCGCCCGACTGGGACTGCGCGCCACGCCCGAGCAAGAAGCCGTGTTGCGGCGTGCCGCCGAGGTGGCGCACAAATCCTTGACCGATTTCATTCTCGACAGCGCATGCCAGGCTGCCGAGCAGACCCTGCTCGATCAGCGCCTGTTCATGGTCACGGGTAGCCAATATCAAGCCTTGATGGATCTGCTGGAGCGGCCTGAGCAGCCCAACGAGGGCTTGCGCGATCTGTTCTCGCGCAAGGCTCCGTGGGATGTGAGATGAGCTTGCGCGGTCCGGAGCCGCTGGGGACGCAGCATCGCCGCGATGGATTCGATTGCGGAATACCGGCGCTGAACGACTGGCTGGTTCGCCACGCCCGCCAGGCGCAAGGCAGCGGCTCCGCCAAGACCTTCGTCGTTGCCGACGATGAGCGAGTCGCAGGCTATTTCAGCCTGACCGTTGGCCAGGTTGACACGCTCGAAGCGCCCGACCGCATCCGCAAGGGGATGGGACAGTACCCGGTGCCGGTGGTGATCCTCGCCCGGCTGGCGGTGTCGCGACAGGATCAGGGGCGTGGTATCGGCTTTGGCATGTTGCAGGACGCGATCCGGCGCACGTTGCTGATTGCCGAGCAGGCTGGCATCCGTGCGATGCTGACCCATCCGATCGACGAAAATGCGGCGAAGTTCTACACCCGCTTCGGGTTCATTGCTTCGCCCTTGCGAGAGCAGCAATTGCTGCTGCTCCTCAAGGATGCTCGACGCTGGGTGAAGTGAGCCGCGAAGCTTCCATCGAGACGTCTCCGCACATCCGGCTTAGTAATCCCACTCCTCGTGCCGCACCGGCAATTCGTTCAACAGCTTTCGCAGGTGCTGCCATTGCGGCAGGAATAGATCCATCAAGGCCGTGAAGCGCGCATTGTGGGTGGGCTCCAGGAGATGGGTCATCTCGTGGACCACGATATATTCGAGGCACTCCGCGGGCTTCTTAGCGAGGTCCGTATTGAGCCGGATTGCCCGGGATGCGGGGTTGCACCCGCCCCACTTGGTCTTCATGCGCTGCACGAACACGCGTGCGGCCTTTACTCCCACCACCGGCTCCCATTTGGCCATCAGGGCGGGTAAGGCTTCCCGTATCTGATCCCGGTACCACGCATCAAGGATTTCCCGGCAGCGGGCTTCGTCCGTGCTTGGCCGCACCTGCATCACGAGCTTGTTGTGCTTGAGTTCGATAGCGGGCGGCCCGTCTTTCTCAAAGCGCTTGAGGAGGTAGCGTCGCCCCCAAACGTAATGGCTTTCGCGGTCGAGGTTATTCGCGCGGAGCTTCGCGCACCTGAGCCTGTATCTTGCCTTGCTGCGCCCTGATCCAGGTGAGCTTCTAGATTGCGAAGACGCGGATCGTGTCGAGGTTCATGTGCCGGGGGGCAGCAATGCGGACCTTGCCCAGAGGCGGCAGTACGCTCAATGTGCAGCGAAGAATCTTTTGGACTTCGTGGTCCGTGAAGCAGGACATGGCAGGCACATGAAACGAATGGTGAAACGAATGCTACGACTGAAAGCACTGAAAAACAACAAGTTGAAATTATGGTGGTCAATAGGAATGAAACGAATTCCGGGCCTGTGTTAGCGCATATCCGTCGCCGCCTGATGGATCGCCGCCCGGATCCGCGGATAGGTGCCGCAGCGGCACAGGTTGCATTGCATCGCCGCATTGATCTCCGCGTCGGTCGGCCGTGGGGATCGCTTCAGCAGCGCGGCCGCGCCCATCAGCTGGCCGCTTTGGCAGTAGCCGCACTGCACGACGTCGATGGTGACGAAGGCCTTGCGCAGGGCATCGGCTTCGCGCCCCGACAGGCCTTCGATGGTCGTGACGGCCTGCCGCGCGGTGAGGACTTCTTCGACGGTCGTGGTGCAGGCGCGGGCGGCGACGCCGTCGAGGTGGACCGTGCACGCGCCGCATACGCCGACGCCGCAGCCGTACTTGGTGCCGGTGAGTTTCAGTTCGGCGCGGAGCACCCATAGCAAGGGGGTGTCCGGCTCGGCCGTGATCTCGTAGGGCTTACCGTTGACCAGGAGTCTTGGCATGGCAACTCCACAGAGGGGCGGGCTTGAAGCCGAGCGGCAGGGAGCGCAGCCGTCGGCCGGTCAGCGCGAACAGGGCGTTGGCGAGGGCGGGGGCGACGGGCGGGGCGCCGGCCTCGCCGACACCGGCGGGGGGCTCGCTGCTGGGGATGATGTCGGTTTCGATCCGCGGGCAGGTGTCCATGCGGACGACGTTCTGATCGTCGAAGGTGCGCTGCTTGACCCTGCCGTTTTCGATGACGATTTCGCCATGCAGGGCGGCGCTGAGGCCGAAAACGATGCCGCCCTCCATCTGTTGCCGGATCAGGCCGGGATTGACGGCGAAGCCGCAGTCGATGACGCAGACGACGCGGTGCACGCGGATCTGCTCGTCCGCATCCAGTGATGCTTCGACCACCTGGGCGACGATGCTGCCGAAGCTCTCGTGCAGGGCGACACCGCGGGCCTTGCGCTGTCCGTCGGGGGCCGGGGCGGGCGGAGTTCGCCAGTCGGCGAGTGCCGCCGCGCGTTCGAGCACGGCGCGATGGCGGGGATGGTTTTGCAGCAGCGACAGGCGGAAGTCCACCGGGTCCCGCCCGATCGCAGCGGCGGCTTCGTCGATGAAGGATTCGGTGAAGAAGGCGTTGTGCGAGTGCCCGACGGAGCGCCAGAAGCCGACCGGCACGGGAAGCTCGACGCGCTGGTGCGCGACGCGGGCGTTGGGCCATTCATAAGGCTGGTCGAAAGCGCCTTCGGAGGTCGTCTTGTCCCGAAAGGGCCAGGGCAGGCCGATCGTGCGCTTGACGACTTGGTCGATGATGGATTGGCTGGCGGACGCGTTCCACCAGGCGACGAGCCGGTTGTCGGCATCGAAGCCGGCGCGGAGGCGCGATACGCAGGCCGGGCGGTAGAAGTCGTGGGTCGTGTCTTCGCCGCGCGACCACATCGTCTGCACCGGCAGCCCGCCCGCGGCGTGGGCAATCGCGGCCGCCTGCACGATGTAATCGACTTCGAGCCGGCGTCCGAGGCCGCAGCCGATCAGCAGCACCCTGACGTCGACCTGCGCGGGTGCTATGCCGAGGACCTTGGCGACCGCATGCCGGGCGGTCGTCGGGACCTGTGTCGAGGTCCACACGGTGGCTTTGCCGTCCTGGACCTGGACCGTGCAGTTCATCGGCTCCATGGTCATGTGGGCGAGATAGGGGACGCGGTACTCGACCTCGATGCGCTTGGCGGCGCCGGCGAGGGCACCGTCGACGTCGCCGGTCCGGTAGTAGCTACGGCCGTCCTGGCTGTCGAGGGTCTTCGACAACTGATCGAGCACCTGGGCGCTGCCGATGCTCGCCATGGCGCCTTCGTCCCAGGTAATCCGGACGGCCTCCAGCGCCTTTTCCGCATGCCAGGGCGTGTCCGCGATCACGGCGACGCCGGCGGTACCGCCGTGGAAGGCGTCGACGGCGAGCACCTTGCGCACGCCGGCTAGTCGCATCGCGCCGGCCGCATCGAAGTTCGCGACGGTGCCGCCGAGCACCGGACACATGCGCACACTCGCATACAGCAGTCCGTCAGGCAGCGCGTCGATGCCGAAGGTGGCGCTTCCGTCGAGCTTGCCGGGGGCTTCGATCCGCGGCAGCGGCTTGCCGATCAGCGTGAAGTCGTTGATGTCCTTGAGCGGCGGGTCGTCGGGGAGCGGCTGGCGCGCGGCCGCCGCGGCCAGTTCGCCGAAGGCGGCGGATTGACCGGAAGGATGCACGACACGGCCGGAGGCGGTGCCGCATTCGCCTGCCGGCACCTGCCATTGCTCCGCCGCTGCCGCGATCAGCATGTGGCGGGCGGCGGCCCCGGCCTTGCGCATCGGCAGCCAGAGGTCCCGGATGCTCGAAGAGCCGCCGGTGGCCATGACGCCGAACTCGCGCGCGAGCTTCGCGGCCATCCATTCGCCGACTTGCTTGACCGGGCCGTGATCGTCCGGGCGAAACGGGAGGCTTTGGACGGCGACCGTGAGGTTGTTGTAGATCGCGTCGATCGGCGCCATCTCGGTGCGCACGCTCGACCAGTCGGCGTCCATCTCGTCGGCGAGGAGCATCGCAAGCGAGGTCATGATGCCCTGGCCCATTTCGCTCTTGGACAGCATCACGATCACCGCGCCGTCGGGCGCGAGCTTGACCCAGCCGTTCATGGCCGTCTCGTTGGCGCCCGCCGGTAGAGGCTTCGAGGGCGTCATCCGCTGCCTGGGCGGCAGCACGGACCAGCCGACGACCAGGGAGCCCAGCACTCCGGCTGTTCCGAGAATGAACCGGCGTCTGCTTACCATGCGGCCATCTCCGTCTCGAATGCGGGACGAACTGCACTTCTGCATAGATGGCCGGCGTTGGCCGGTCAAGCCTGGTTACGTGGTGGAGAAGCCTCAGGCAACGGATCTATGAAATCGATTTGCATAACGATTGAGGGATTCTCAATCTTGGCGACCCCGCCAGGCCTCGAGACCGCCGAGAGCTTAACTAGCCGGCGATGCTCTGCACCGACGCCTCGCCGTACAACCAGGTGTCGTCGAAGAACGTCACCTCGCCGCTGGCCAGGTCATGTTTGCCGCCGATGATGCCCACCTTGCCGGCGGCGATCATGTGCTCGAGGATGGTGCTGCGGTTGACGACCGACCGCACCGAGCGGCGTACGTTCAGGTCGGCCACGTTCTCGACGAACGCGGCGTTCTTCGAGTTGCGAGCCGTTGGATCCGGTGTCTGGTTCTCTTCATACGCGGCCGGCTGGATCTTCGACAGCAGCTCGGTCAGGTTGCCAAGCTCCACGTGGTCGCACGCGCCCTTGATCGCGCCGCATGAGGTGTGCCCGAGTACCACGATGAGCTTCGACCCGGCCACGTGGCAGGCGAATTCGAGGCTGCCGATGATGTCGGTGTTGATCACGTTGCCGGCGATGCGCACGGAAAAGATATCGCCCAGACCCTGGTCGAAGATGAGCTCCGCCGAGGTGCGGCTGTCGATGCAGCTGACGATGGTGGCGAACGGCCACTGGCCGTCGTGTGTCTCGTTGGCTTGCTGCAACAGGTCGCGGCTCACGCGCAGGTTGTTCACGAAGCGCGCGTTACCCTCCTTGAGGAACTGCAGGGCAAGTGCCGGGGTGACGGAGGCCTGGGTTTCGGATGTATGGGTTTTCACGGAGGGTCGTCCTTCCTTTCGGACAATTGACGTTGGCCCCGATGTTACCGATGGGTGAAAATAATAAATAATCGATATTTATGATGATATGGATCGATAAATATCTATGAATGCCACCTTTCGCCAGTTGCGTCTCTTTCTGGCGCTCGCCGACCACGGCAGCGTTACCGCCGCCGCCAAGGCCTGCCACGTCACGCAGCCGACGGTGTCGATGCAACTGCGCGAACTGGCGGACGCCGTTGGTCTGCCCCTCTATGAGCAGATCGGCAAACGCCTGCACCTGACCGCGGCGGGCGAGGCGCTCGCGGAGACGGCGCGGGCGATGCTCGACGAGTGGCTCGCGTTCGAGCAGGCCATTGATGCGATGAAAGGGCTGGAGCGAGGGCGGCTGCGCGTGGCCCTGGTGAGCACCGCGAAGTACTTCGTGCCGCGCCTGCTGGGCAGCTTTTGCGCGGAGCACCCGAACATCGAGATCGCACTCGAAGTCCTGAATCGCGACGGCGTCGTCGCGCGCCTGCGCGAAAACCGAGATGACCTCTACATCATGTCGATGCCGCCGGAGAACCTCGACCTCGAGCGCCATGCGTTCCTGCCCAATCCCCTGGTCCTGATTGCGCCCGCAGGGCACCGGCTGGCGGGGCAGCAACTCGAACTCGCCGACCTCTCGGCCGAGCGCTTCATCCTGCGCGAACGTGGTTCGGGGACACGCCTCGCGTGCGACGCACACTTTGCACGCCATGCCTTCGTACCTGCAGTGAGGCTGGAACTGGGCAGCAATGAGGCGATCAAGCAGGCCGTTGCAGGTGGCCTCGGTCTTGCGGTGATCTCGCGCCACGCCCTGCCCACCACACCCGCGAGCGATCAACTCACCATTCTCGACGTGAAAGGCTTCCCGCTCCAGTCCCGCTGGTTCACGCTCTATCAGCGCGGGAAACGGCTTTCTCCGGTTGCGGCCGTCTTTCTCGATCATCTCGAACGGACGGCGCGCGAATGGAGTGAGCGGCGCGACTGTTGCTAGCAAGGTGGCCGAAATGCTGCAGGTCGCCTCCGCCCCTTACCCCGCCATCTGCCTCAACATGTACTGCAACACGCCCCCGTGCTCGAAGTAGTCCCACTCCTTGGCGGTATTGATCCTGACCTTGGCCCGGAAAGTGGTGCCCGTTCCATCCAGCTTGCGTGCGGTGACGGTGACTTCCGACACGTGAGGCTGCAGCCCGTCGATATCGAAGACTTCGGTCCCGTCCAGCCCAAGCATCGCGGCGTTCTGGCCGTCGACGAAGTTGAGCGGCAGCACCCCCATCCCGACCAGATTCGCGCGGTGGATGCGTTCGAAGGATTCGGAGATCACGGCCTTGACGCCGAGCAGCAGGGTGCCTTTCGCCGCCCAGTCGCGGGACGAGCCGGTGCCGTATTCCTTCCCGGCGAGGACGACCAGCGGCGTCCCCTTGGCCGCGTAGCGTTTGGCGACGTCGTAGATGGGTTCGGCCGGATGGATGTCCCCATTGACGTAGGCTGAGACGCCGCCTTCGATGCCCGGCGTCATCGCGTTCTTGATGCGGGTGTTGGCGAAGGTGCCGCGCATCATGACTTCGTGGTTGCCGCGGCGGGAGCCGAAGCTGTTGAAGTCGGTGGGCTGCACGCCTTGGTCGACGAGGTATTTGCCGGCCGGTCCGTCGCGCTTGATGCTGCCGGCGGGGCTGATGTGGTCGGTGGTGATGGAGTCGCCGAAGACGGCGAGGCAGCGGGCGCCCTGGATCGGCTGGATGCCGGGCGGCGTCTTGGTGATGCCTTCGAAGTAGGGCGGGTTGCGGATGTAGGTGCTGGTGGCGTCCCAGTCGTAGGTCTCGGACGGGGTGACGCGGATCGAGCGCCAGCGCTCGTCGCCGGTGAGGACGTCGGCGTAGCTCATCCTGAAGAGTTCGGCGGTGACCGACCGTGCGACTTCGGCCTGGATTTCCTGATTGGAGGGCCAGATGTCTGCGAGGAAGACCGGCTTGCCGTCCTTGCCCGTGCCGATCGGCTCGGTCGTGAGGTCGACGTCGGTCGTGCCGGCGATCGCGAAGGCGACGACGAGCGGCGGCGAGGCGAGGTAGTTCATCCGCACGTCCTGGTGGATGCGACCTTCGAAGTTGCGGTTGCCGGAGAGCACGGCGCTGACGCTCAGGGCGTTGTGCTGGATCGCCTTGCCGATCGGTTCGTTGAGCGGGCCGGAATTGCCGATGCAGGTCGTGCAGCCGTAGGCGGCGAGGTGGAAGCCGAAGTGCTCGAGGTCGCGCAACAGGCCGGACCGTTCGAGGTATTCGGTCACGGCGCGCGAGCCGGGGGCGAGCGAGGTCTTGACCCAGGGTTGGCTCGCGAGGCCCAGCGCCCGCGCCTTGCGGGCCAAGAGGCCGGCGCCGATCAGCACGTTGGGGTTCGAGGTGTTGGTGCAGGAGGTGATCGCTGCGATCACGACCGCGCCGTCCTTGAGCGTGAAGCCGCGGCCGCCGTCGGTGACGGTGGCCGGCCCTTGGGACGGGCGCAGGGCCTGCTCGGCTTCCAGCGCCTGGCGGAAATTGACTTTGACGGCGGAGAGCGGCACGCGGTCCTGCGGGCGCTTCGGTCCGGCGAGGCTGGGGACGATGGCGCCGAGGTCGAGTTCGACGACGTCGGTGTATTCGGCCTCGGGGGCGTCGGGGCTCCACCACATGCCTTGCGCCTTGGCGTAGGCCTCGACGACGGCGATCTGATGCTCGCTGCGGCCGGTGAGACGCAGGTAGTTCAGGGTTTCCGCATCGATCGGGAAGATGCCGCAGGTCGCGCCGTATTCGGGGGCCATGTTGCCGATGGTGTTGCGGTCGGCGGCGGAGAGGTTGGCGAGGCCGGGTCCGAAGAATTCGACGAATTTTTCGACGACGCCGCGTTTGCGCAGTGTCTCGGTGACCGTGAGCACGAGGTCGGTGGCGGTCGCGCCTTCGGCGAGCTTGCCGCTGACGCGGACGCCGATCACTTCCGGAATCAGCATCGACGAGGGCTGGCCGAGCATCGCGGCCTCGGCCTCGATGCCGCCGACGCCCCAGCCGAGCACGCCGATGCCATTGACCATCGTCGTGTGGCTGTCGGTGCCGAAGCAGGTGTCCGGGTAGAGCAGGCCGTCCTTGTCGAAGACGACGCGCGCGAGGTATTCGAGATTCACCTGGTGCACGATGCCGGTGTCGGGCGGCACGACCTTGAAGTTGCGCAGCGCTTCCTGGCCCCAGCGCAGGAAGGTGTAGCGCTCCTGGTTGCGCTCGAATTCGATCTTCGCGTTGATGTCGAAGGAATCCTTGCTGCCGTAGCTGTCGACCATCACCGAGTGGTCGATGACGAGTTCGACCGGACACAGCGGGTTCACGGCGGCGGCATCGCCGCCGAGCTTCCGGATCGCGTCACGCATCGCGGCGAGATCCACGACGCAGGGCACGCCGGTGAAGTCCTGCAGGATCACGCGGGCGGGCGTGAAGTTGATGTCGTGGGCGGGGAGTTTCTTGAAGTCGGCGCCGGCCAGCGCTTCGATGTCGGCCCGGGTGGTGCTGACGCCGTCCTCGTGGCGCAGCAGGTTCTCCAGCAGGACTTTGATCGAATAGGGCAGGCGGGCGATCGGGTAGACGGGTTCGAGGGCTTTCAGGCTGTAGTAGGCGTAGGTCCGGTCATCGACTGCCAGCGTCGCCCTGGAATTGAAGCTGTCTTGCATCACGGCATCTCTCCTGACTGATGAAGCGTCCTGGGGCCTTCGGTGCCCGCCTTAGGGGATCAGTCCAGTATAGGAGGCCGGGGAGGATATGCCGGTTCAGGGTTCGGAAAAACGGAAGCATCGTCTCCGGATATTGCTGTTTATCTGGAGCGAGATCGCTCCTAGATTGGCCAGCAGCCATGATCGGGAGAGAACATGGAAACCATCGGCAACTCCTCGCTTTGGGCTGGTTTCGCGGGCATTGTGAGCGTGATGCTCGCGATCGACCTGTTCGTGGTCGGCGGCGGGCGGCAGCATCGCGTGAGCTTCCGCGAAGCGGCGGCCTGGTCGGGCGTCTGGGTCTTGGTGGCCCTCCTCTTCGCAGCCGGACTTTGGTGGCATCTGGACGCCAGCCATGGGCGCGAACTCGCGAACGAGAAGTCCCTCGAATTCATAACCGGATACCTGATCGAGAAGTCGCTGGCGGTGGACAATGTCTTCGTCTGGTTGATGCTTTTTGCGTATTTCGGTATCCCCGCGGAGCTGCAGAGGCGCGTGCTGCTTCTCGGCGTGGTTGGCGCCATCGTGCTGCGGACGGCAATGATCTTCGCCGGCGCCTGGCTGATCGCACAGTTTCACTGGATTCTCTATCTGTTCGGCGCCTTCCTGCTGATGACGGGGATCAGGATGTGGCGTCATGCGGACGGAACGCAGGATCTTGCGAACAACCGCTTGCTGAACGCGCTGCGCAGCCGCCTTAGAATTGTCGACCGACTTCACGGCGAGCGCTTCTTCGTTGAACAGAATGGCGTGCGTTACATGACGCCGCTGTTCATGGCGCTCGTTCTGGTCGAAGCGTCGGACGTGATTTTCGCGGTCGATTCGATTCCGGCGATATTCGCGGTCACGACCGACCCCTTCATCGTCCTGACCTCGAACGTCTTCGCCATTCTCGGGCTGCGGGCGATGTACTTTCTGCTGGCAGACATGGCGGACCGTTTCGCGCTGCTCAAGTACGGCCTCGCTGCAGTGCTGGTCTTCATCGGTGGAAAGATGCTGCTTGTCGATGTGTACAAGATCCCGATCGGCTGGTCGCTTGCGGTGGTCGCGATCCTTATCGGCACATCGATCTGGTTCTCGCTGCGTTGGCGGCGGCGCGAGCGGATCATCGATGCGGTCGAGCGGTGAGGACGTCTGACCGCCGTGTCTCGGGCATGAACTCTAGGCCCGATCCAGGCGCGACTCCGCGATCCATTCCCGCCATACCGCCATGAGCACCGCTAGAACGACGGGGCCGATGAAGAGGCCGATCAGTCCGAACGCAGCCAGTCCTCCCAGCACGCCGAACATGACCAACAGGAAGGGAATACGGGTGGCATTGCTGATGACGAGGGGACGGACGAGATTGTCCACCGAACTCACGACCAGTGCGCCCCACAGGAGCAGGCCGATGCCTTTGGCCGTCGCCCCGCTGGCGAGCAGCCAGATGCCGATCGTTCCCCATGCAAACGGCGTTCCGAACGGAATCATGGCGATGAGCGCCGTTATCGCCCCCAGGAGCACGGGCGCGGAGACGCCGGCCCACCAGTAGCCGATCCCGGCGAAGACGCCCTGCACAAGCGCGGTCGCCACCAGCCCCCAGACGACCGCCTTGGTCATGTCCTCGACGGCGCGGAGGTAAGCATCGACCCGCGACCCGAGAAATCGGCGGAGCAGAAGCTGAACCTGCTCAAGCACCCGGTCCCCGTCGCGGTAAAGGAAGAAGACCGTGATCATCGCGAAGCCGAGCTTCACCGTGTTGCGCCCGACGTTTCCAACGACGTCGATCAAATGGTCGGCGCCCTGGCTGAACCATTCGGTCATCTGGGCGCGGAAGGCTTCCGGGTCGCCGGCCAGTCCATCGAGCATGCCTTGCAGGAAGCTGCCCAGCCAGGGCACGTTCCGGACGACGTCAGGTAAGGCAAAGCTGCCCTGCTTGATCTGGCCCATGATCGCCGCGACCGCCTGGCCGAGTTCGCTGCGCAGCAGGATCGCGACCCATAGCGCGGGCAGCACGAGGGCTGCGGCGAGCAGCAGGGTCATCGTGAGCGCGCCGAGTGTCGGGTGCCGAGGCAGGCGGCGGCGTAGCGGCTGGTACAGGGGCCAGGTGGCGAACGCAATGATGATCGCCCACGCCACCGGTACGATGAAGAGATGCAGGACCGTGTAGCCGAGTACCAGCAGCCCCCCCAGCAGGAATCCGACGATGACGCGGCGGGTGATTCTTTCGGCGGACGGGTCGATCACGACGCAACTCTCGTCGGCGCGAAAGATACCGGGAATTCGCGGCTAGCGTGGCCAGCGTCAGACAGGAGAACAAGTCGGCTCGGAGGCATTTTGGGATGCGTGGACCATGAGACGCCTTGAAAACCGGCATCGGGCAACCGGTTCGATGGTTTCAGTCCGGTCGAGTTCAAGCAAAGAGGGGCTCGGGGGACTAGTTGGCCTCGGGGGTGGGGTCGGCGGCCGGGGGGCTGGATGTCGAGTCGGCGGGGTGGCCGCGGAGTGCCGCGAGAATGCCTGCAAGGATATCGGTGGGCGCCGGCGGGCACCCGGGGACGGTGACGTCGACCGGGATGACGTTCGAGACGCGGCCGCAGCTCGCGTAGCTCTCGCCGAAGATGCCACCGGTGCAGGCGCATTCGCCGACGGCGACGACGAGCTTCGGGGCGGGCGTTGCGTCGTAGGTGCGTCGCAGCGCCACTTCCATGTTGCGCGTGACGGGGCCGGTCACGAGCAGCATGTCGGCGTGGCGGGGGCTCGCGACGAAGCGGATGCCGAGGCCTTCGATGTTGTAGTAGGGGTTGTTCAGCGCGTTGATCTCGAGCTCGCAGCCGTTGCACGAGCCGGCATCGACTTCGCGGATCGCGAGCGCGCGGCCGAGGATCGCGAGGATCTCGTCGTGGATTTCATGCGCCGGCTGGCCCGCTCCTGCGGCTGGTTCGGGGGGCGGCTCGGAGACGCGGCCGCGGCGGGCGACGTATTTGAGGATGTGCCACATCACAGATCCTGCCCTGAATAGCTGAGGTTGAAGGATTTGTTGATCAGCGGGAAGTCCGGGACGATGTTGCCGATGATGGCGTGTTCGAGGACGGGCCAGTTCTGCCACGACGGATCGTGACAGTGGCAGCGTGCGATGCGCCCCTGTGGGCTGGTTTCGAGCGCGACGAAGACCTCGCCGCGCCAGCCTTCGACCCAGCCGGCGCCGATGCCTTCGGGCCTTGCGGCAACCGGCTCGTGGATCGGCCCGGAGGGCAGATCGGCGACCAGTGCATCGATGAGCCGCAGCGAGGCGAAACATTCGTCGAAGCGGATGGCGACGCGGGCCGCGACGTCGCCGTTGCGCTGGGTGCTGGCGGTGACGGCCAGTCGGTCGTACGGAGGCCAGGGGAAGTCGGCGCGCAGGTCCGAGGGAAGCCCGCTCGCGCGGCCGGCAAGCCCGGTGAGGCCGAGTCTTGTCGCGAGCTCCGCCGTGACGCGGCCGGTGGTGACGAAACGGTCCTGCAGGCCGGCGTGCTCGTCGAAGATGTCCTTCAGTTCGGCGACTTCGCGGCCGATGTCGATGACCTGCTTGCGCAGCCGTGCGCTGGCGGCGGCATCGAGATCGCGTGCGACGCCGCCGGGGCGGATGCAGTCCATCAGCAGGCGGTGGCCGAAGCAATCGCGGTTCGCGCGCAGCCAGTCTTCGCGCAGTCGCGAGAATTGGGTGAGCGCGAAGCCGAACGCGGCGTCGTTGCCGAGCGCGCCAAGGTCGCCGAGATGGTTTGCGACGCGTTCGCGTTCGAGCAGCAGCGCGCGCAACCAGGCCGCGCGATCGGGCACTGTCGCACCGGCGAGCGATTCGGCGGCCATCGCGTACGCCCACGCGTAGGCAACTGTGCTGTCGCCCGACACGCGGCCGGCGAGGCGGGCGCCCTCGTCGAGGTCCATGCCCATGAAGCGCCGCTCGATGCCCTTGTGCTTGTAGCCGAGGCGTTGTTCGAGGCGTAGCACCTTCTCGCCGACGACCGAAAAACGGAAGTGGCCGGGCTCGATGATGCCGGCGTGCACCGGGCCGACCGGAATCTCATGCACTCCGTCGCCTTCGACGGGGACGAACGCGTAGGCGTCGGCCTGTGGCTCGAAGCGTTCCTCGCCCGTGCTCTCGAAGCGCAGTGGAAAGTAGTCCGCCGGCCACGCGCCGTGACGCAGCCAGGGGCGCATGTCGTCGGCGTCTTCGGGCTCGATGCCGACGAGGTCGCGCGCGGCGCGCTGCATGCGGATCGCGGGCGCGAAGAGGCGGGCGATGTCGGGGTAGGTCGGGCGTGCGGGATCGAGGCCGAGCTTCGCCCACAGCAGGCCGTCCGCGGTCGCATACGCCGCGGACACCGTGAAGCCGTCGCCCGTGGCGCGCTCGTCGCTGCCCCACAGGCTCACGAGCCGGCCCTTTTCCTCGGCAACGGCCAGTGCGAGCGCGCTCCACTGCGCCGCGTCGACGTCGGCGCAATACATAGGCAGCGGTGCGGCGATGCGTTCGAAGCGGCAATCGAGTTCGAAGAAGTTCATCGTTAGCCTCCGATCATCCGGGCCGCCTGCCGATACCAGCCATCGAGATACGGCGGAATGTAGAGGCCGAGCATCAGCGCGAGTCCCAGGTGGATGAACACCGGCAGCAGCGCGGGCGGGTGGGCGAGTGGACGCAGCGCGGTTTCGCCGAAGACCATCGGCTGCACGCGGCTGAAGATTGCGGCGAAGGCGACGCCGAGCGCGATCAGGAGGAGCGGCGTCGCCCACGGGAGCTCGCGCATCGCGGTCGTCAGGATCAGGAACTCGCTTGCGAAGACGCCGAAGGGCGGCATGCCGAGGATCGCGAGCGATCCGAGCATCAGGCCCCAGCCCACGGTGGGGCTCACCTTGAGCAGGCCGCGGATGTCCTCCATCGCCTGCGATCCGGCCTTTTGCGCGGCGTGGCCGACGGCGAAGAAGATCGCGGACTTGACGAGCGCATGCACGGTCATGTGCAGCAGCCCGGCGAAGTTCGCGATCGGGCCGCCGAGGCCGAAGGCGAAGGTCATCAGGCCCATGTGCTCGATCGACGAGTACGCGAACATGCGCTTGACATCGCGCTGGCGCGACAGGAAGAAGGCCGCGACGACGACGGTAAGCAGGCCGAAGCCGATCATCATGCGCCCCGGCAGTCCGCTTTCGAGCGCGCCGTCGGCGAGTACCTTGACGCGCAGCACGGCGTACAGCGCGACGTTGAGCAGCAGGCCCGACAGCACCGCCGAGATCGGCGTCGGGCCTTCGGCGTGCGCATCCGGCAGCCAGTTGTGCACCGGGACGAGGCCGACCTTGGTGCCGTAGCCGAGCAACAGGAAGACGAAGGCGAGCGACAGGATGCCGGGGTCGAGCGACTGGCTCGCTGCGGCGAGATGGGTCCACAGCAGCGCGCTCTCGCCGCCGCCGATCGCGCGTTCGGCCGCGAGATAGACGAGGATGGTGCCGAAAAGCGCCTGCGCGATACCAACGCCGCACAGGATGAAGTACTTCCACGCGGCTTCCAGGCTCGCGGCGGTGCGATAGACCGACACCAACAGCACCGTGGTCAGCGTCGCCGCCTCCATTGCGACCCACAGGATGCCGAGGTTGTTCGTCGTCAGCGCGAACAGCATCATGCCGTTGAAGAACTGGTACATGCTGTGGAAGAGCCGCATGCGCCCCGGCGTCATCTTGCCGTGGTCGCGTTCGACGCGCATGTAGGGGCGCGAGAAGAGCGAGGTCGTGAAGCCGACGAAGGCCGTGAGCGTGACGAGGAAGACGTTCAGCGGATCGACGAAGAACTGCTCGCCCCACATCATTTGCGGCCCGTGGCGGATGACGACCGTCGTCAGCCAGACGCTCGCGGCGAGGGTCAGCAGGCTCACCCCGGCGTTCAGTTCGCTGGCCCGGTCCCGGTCGCCCCAGATCGCGAGCAACGCGCCGCCGGCGAGCGGAATCGAGAGGACGAGGAGGAGCGGGTCCATCAGTCTTCCTTCAGCTTTTCGAGATGGCGGATGTCGAGGCTGTCGAACTGCTCGCGGATCTGGAACATGAACACGCCGAGGATCAGGATGCCGACCAGCACGTCGAAGGCGATGCCGAGCTCGACGATCATCGGCATGCCGCTCGTCGCTGCGGTCGCCGCGAAGAAGAGGCCGTTTTCCATCGACAGGAAGCCGATCACCTGCGGCACGGCCTTCGCGCGCACGATCATCATCAGGAAGGACAGCAGCACGCACGCGAGCGCGATGCCGAGGGTGCCGCGGGCGATGGACGTCGACAGCCCGGAGATCGGGCGTGCGAGATTGAAGGCGACGATCACGAGCACGATGCCGATCAGCATCGTCGTCGGGATGTTGAAGAGCGTCTCGACGTCCCAGCGCACGTTCAGGCGCTCGATGACCCGGTGCAGCAGGATCGGGATCAGGATCACCTTCAGCACGAAGGTCATCCCCGCCGAGAAGTACAGATGGTGCTGCCCCGTCAGATAGGCGACGATCAGCGTCGCGCAGACGAGCGACGCACCCTGCAGCGTGAAGAGATGGATCAACGTCAGGATCCGCCGCTGCGCGATCATCGCGAACGCGAGCACGAGCAGCACCACGGCGAAGAGGTTGATCGACTGGGCGAGGAGCAGGTTCATGAGGGCTTATGCTCCGAGCAGTACGTGCACCAGCAGCGCGATGACCGCGAGCAGGAAGGCCGTCGCGAGGAACTCCGGCACGCGGAAGAGGCGCATCTTCGCGTTGATCGTCTCGATCAGCGCGAGCAGCACGCCGCCGACCGCGAGTTTCGCGACGAGCGCGGGGATCGCGAACACGATCGCGACCGGCGTGTCGGCTTCGGCGACGCCCCAGGGCACGAAGAGCGCGAGGCCGATGCAGGAGTAGGCGAAGAGCTTCAGCGACGCGGCCCATTCGACGAGCGCGAGGTGGCGGCCCGAGTATTCGAGGATCAGCGCCTCGTGGATCATCGTCAGTTCAAGGTGGGTGGCGGGGTTGTCGACCGGCACGCGGGCGTTCTCGGCGAGCGACACCATCGTGAAGGCGACGCCGGCGACCGCGAGGCTGGGGTAGATCGCGAAGGGCCGGTGCGCGAGCGTCTCGACGATCTGCGCGAGCGAGGTCGATTGCGAGATCAGCGACGCGGCGAAGAGCACCATCAACAGCGCCGGCTCGGCGAGGAAGCCGACCAGCATCTCGCGGCGCGCGCCCAAGGTGCCGAATGAGGTGCCGATGTCCATCGCAGCGAGCGAGATGAAGACGCGGGCGAGCGCGAACAGGCCGACCAGTGCGATCGCGTCCGCGGCCGGGGCGAGCGGCAGGTCGGTCGACAGCGTCGGCGCGATCCCGCACGCGAGCGCCGTGCAGCCGAACATGATGTAGGGCGCGACACGGAAGATCGGCGAGGCGTTCTCGGCGACGACCGATTCCTTGTTGAAGAGCTTGTGCAGCGTGCGGTAGGGCTGGAGCAGGCCGGCCGCGCGGCGGCCCTGCAGCCATGCGCGCCACTGATTGACCCAGCCCGTGAGCAGCGGGGCGAGTCCGAGCGCGAGGACGACGGCGAGCAGCTGCGCGAAGAGGCCGCTGGCGCTCATGATTTCACCACCATCAACAGCACGATCAGCGTCACGAAGCTGTAAAGCAGGTAGATCGCGATCCGCCCCTGCTGCAGGTGGCCGACGCCGCGTGCGATGCGCGACGTGAGCCGCGCGATCGGCAGGTAGAGCCAGTGCCAGAAATGGTCCTCGATCGTCACGCGGTAGACGGGCTTCGCGTCGAAGGGCGAAGGCAGCTGGCGGTGCATGCGGAAAAAGGGCTCGAAGATCTGGCGGATCGGCTGGCCGAAACCCTCGGCCGAATCCTGCATGCGCGCGGTCTGCGCCGGGAAGCCGCAATCCCATGCGGGGGCCCGCCGGAGACGGCCGTGATAGAACCTGCGCACCCCGACGATCGTGAGCAGTACCGCGACGGTGACGACGACGAGGAACACGAGCGGACTGTAGCTCGCGCGATCGAGCGAACTCGGCGACAGCATCAGCCAGCCGTTCGCGCGCACCGCGTCGGCGATGCCGCCGCCGACGAGAAGCCGCGTCACCGGGTCGATGAAGCCGATTACCGTCACGGGAATCAGGCCGAGCAAAACGGAGCCCGCGGCGAGCCACGCAAGTCCGGCCCGTTCCAGTCGCGAGGACGGATGCGCATTGACGAGCTTCGGCTCGCGCGGCTGGCCGAGGAAGATCACGCCGAAGAACTTCACCATCGTGTAGCCGGCGAGCGCCGAGACCAGCGCGATGCCGGCCGCGAGCACCGGCACCATCATGTTCAGGAAGGAGTCCGGCAGTCCGGTCGTGAACAGGAAGCTCTGCAGCAGCAGCCATTCTGAGACGAAGCCGGACAGCGGCGGCAGGCCCGAGCTTGCGAGCACGCCGACGAGCGACAGCCACGCCACCCAGGGCATGCGCCGCATCAGCCCGCCGAGCTTGCCGAGGCTGCGTTCGCCGGTCGAATGCAGCACCGAGCCGGTCGCGAGGAAGAGCAGGCTCTTGAAGAAGGCGTGACCGACGACGTGGTAGAGCGCGGCGGTGAGCGCCAGTGCGGACAGAGCCGTCATGCCGTAGGCGTTGAAGAGCACGCCGAGCCCGATGCCGACGAAGAGCAGGCCGATGTTCTCGATCGACGAGTACGCGAGCAGGCGCTTCATGTCGGTCTGCACGGCGCTGAAGACGACGCCGTACAGTGCCGTCGCGAGGCCGACCGCGAGCAGCAGCGCGCCCCACCACCAGAGTTGCGCGCCGAGGAGATCGAAGCTCACGCGCAGCAGGCCGTAGATCGCGGTCTTCAGCATCACGCCGCTCATCAGCGCGGAAACCGGCGACGGCGCCGCCGGATGCGCCTCCGGCAGCCAGACGTGGAGCGGCAGCACGCCGGCTTTCGCGCCGAAGCCGAAGGTCGCGAGGAGGAAGGCGACCGAGGCCCACAGCGGCGACAGCGTCTGCGCGCGCATGTTGGCGAAGGTGTAATCGCCGGTGTTCGCCTGCAGCACGCCGAAGCACAGCAGGATCGCGATCGCGCCGATGTGCGCGACGAGCAGATACAGGAAGCCGGCCTCGCGGATCGCCGGCACGCGGTGGTTCGCCGTGACGAGGAAGAAGGACGACAGCGCCATCGTCTCCCACATCACCATGAAGGCGTAGGCGTCGTCAGCCAGCACGACGAGCGCCATGCTCGCGAGGAAGACGTGGTATTCGAGGCACATCAGCCCCGGCGGCGTGCCTTCGCCGAGCCGGAAGTAGCCCGCGGCGAAGACCGAGATGCCGACAGCGGCCGCGCCGATCACGAACAGGAAGAAGGCCGACAGGCCGTCGAGCCGCAAGTGGAAGGGGAGGTCGGGGAGCCCGATCGCGAGCACGGCCGTTTCCGGCGGCGCGAACAGCGCTCCGAGGGCGAGCCCGGCCAGCACAAGGGCGAGCGCAGCGCCGGCGGGGAAGAGCGTGCGGGCGACGAAGGCGGTGTTGCGCAGTGCTGCGATGCCGACGAGACCGAGTGCGAGCCAGCCGGCGATTACGATCAGGATCCAGTCCAGGATCAGCACGCGGGGTCCCTGACTCTCAGCGCCCGCGGTTGGCCGCGGGCCAGTTGTCGCCACCGAATGCGCGGCGGCGATCGAGGCGGTGCTGGATGCGTTGCGCGAGCGAAGGCAGTCCGATCGGGTGGCCGTCGTCGAGCGCGCGGGCGCGCTCCAGCAGCTGTGTGCGGCGCGGGGGGAAGTGCCGATCCTTGCTCGCGAACAGGATGCGGTTCGTGTCTTCCTCGGAGCGGACGGAGACGAAACGGTCGCGGAAACTGTCGCGGATACGCGACGCATAGACGCCGTAGCGTGAATCGCCGGACCATAGATTGACGACCATCATCCCGCCATCGGCGAGCATCTCGTAGCAGTAGTCGTAGAACTCGGCCGAACACAGTTGCGGCGGCATGCCGACGAGATCGAAGCCGTCGACCAGCAGGATGTCGGGCGCCTCGTCCGTGTCGCGGACGTAATCCGCGCCGTCGCCGCACAGGATGCGCAAACGCGGGCCATCCGGCGGAATTCCGAACTCGTCGCGCAGCGCGATGACTTCGGGGCTGATCTCGACCGCCGTGACCGAGGCATCGGGGATGGCGTGGAGGCAATACTTGACGAGCGAACCGCCGCCCAGCCCGATCATCGCGATATGCCGCGGCGCCGGATGGAACAGCAGGAAGCCCATCATCGTGCGGGTGTAGTCGAGCGCCAGCGCGTTCGGATCGTCCAGCGCCATCTGGCTCTGGATCGTGAGCGCGTCGAACTGCAGCGCGCGCTGGCCGTTGGCGTCGACCACGTAGGGCTGACCGTCGCTTCCTTGGGCCAAGAGGCCGCACCAACTGACAAGGTCCTTCATGTCGCTCACGTCCGAGGCTCCTACACGCGACATTGCGTTCGCACCGAGTACACACTACATTGCCAGTGACGCTGCTTTCAATGTTAATTTGATGTTAATGGCCGCGATGGCCTCCGCGCGATGAAAGAGAATCGAACCGCCCGCCTGACGCTGTTGATCGACCCCGAGAAGAAGAAGATCTTCGAGGAGATCTGCGCGAGCAAGGACCTCACGGCATCGCAGGTCGTGCGCCGGATGATCCGGAAATACATTCAGGAAAATGCCGGCAGCCGGAAGCTGCCGGCCTGGCTCGAAGACAACGATTGAACGAGCCCCGCCTGTAATCACGAAGGCTTGCGACGGGAATGCTGGGGTGTGCGTTATTGCCCCATGCGCTGCGATGCATCGTTTTCCTTGGCGGCAAATCGGTTCATCATGACTGCGTGCGGGATGCGGGGGCGGAAGGGAGAGCCGGATGAACCGCCGGAGCCAATTGCTTCGCGTGGAACGACTGAGGGAGGGTTGGCGCCGGACTCTCTATGCGGCGCTTCTGCTCTCGCTGCTCATCGGCTGGCATGCAGTGATGGCCGCGGTAGTGCCCGTCCTCGTCTATCACCGCTTTGGCGCGGTCGCGGCCGACAGCATGACGGTGCGCACCGAGGTTTTCGAGGCGCAATTGCAGCAGCTTCATGCGAGCGGGGTCAGCGTCGTCCCCCTGCGCCAGCTCGTCGACACGCTGCGGAGTACCGGGCCTCTGCCGTCCCGCGCCGTCGCGCTGACGATCGACGACGGCCACCGGTCCGTCTATACGGATGTTTTGCCGCTGATCCGGCGCTACCAACTGCCGGTGACGCTGTTCATTTACCCTTCGGCGATCTCGAATGCATCCTACGCAATGACGTGGGAGCAGTTGGCGGAGCTGAAGGCGTCGGGGCTGGTCGACATCCAGTCACACACCTACTGGCATCCGAATTTCACGCATGAGAAGCGCAAGCTCGATCCGGCCGCCTACGCGACCTTTGTCGATTGGCAGCTTGTCCGTTCGAAGACGGTGCTCGAGTCACGTTTCGGCCGGAAAGTCGACATGCTTGCCTGGCCATTCGGCCTGCAGGATGCGGACTTGCGCGAGCGTGCGGCGCGGGCCGGCTATGTCGCGGCGTTCACGCTCGAGCGCCGACCAGTGCGTGAGGGCGATGATCCGCTTGCGCTGCCGCGCTTCCTGATCACGTCGGCGGTCAGCCCGAACGCCTTTGCGGCGATCGTGGCACGCGCGCGAGATGAGGCCGAATCCGGGAAGAGCACGAGGGAGGCGGCGCGGTGAAGAGGGGGTCTCGGCTGCTTGGCATATTCATTTTGCTGGCCGTGCTGATGCAGGACATCGCCGGGGCGGCGAGCGTGCGCGTGGTCGATGCGTCGTCGCGACGTCCGATCGAGGGCGCTCGCGTCACGATCGCGGGCCGAGTCGAAGTGACGGACGCTAACGGGATGGCGAACCTGCAGGGCACGGGCGGGCCCATCGCCGTGCGAGCTCCGGGCTACCGGCGGCTGCAGCAAGCCGTGATCGACGCGTCTGCCGGCACGGTCGAAGTCGCGTTGGCGCCGTTCCATGCCAGGGCGCTCTATCTGTCGTTCTACGGTATCGGCGATGCGCGGCTGCGGGGTGCAGCGCTGTCCCTTTTGGCCGAGACCGACCTCAATGCGCTGGTGATCGACGTGAAGGGCGATCGGGGCGGCATTCCGTATCGCAGCGGCATTGCGCTCGCCGCCGAGACGGGGGCTCAGCAGGTGATCACGGTCAGGGATCTGCCCGCGCTCGTTGCTTTGCTGCGTGCACAGGGCATCTACCTCGTCGCGCGCGTGGTGAGCTTCAAGGACGACCTTCTCGCGCGGAGGCGGCCCGAGCTCGCAGTGCATACGCACTCGGGCGGGCTGTTCATCGATCGCGAGGGACTTGCCTGGACCGATCCGTTCCGCCCGGAGGTGCGCGCCTACGTGCTCGAGGTGGCGGAGGAGGTCGCGCGGATGGGTTTCGACGAGATCCAGTTCGATTACGTGCGTTTTCCGGACCAGGCCGGACTGGTGTTTGCCGAGCCGAACACGGAGGCGAACCGGGTGTCGGCGATCACCGGTTTCCTGGCCGAGGCGGGGCGACGGCTCGCGCCCTACAATGTATTCATCGCCGCGGACGTGTTCGGATACGTGCTGTGGAATCGTGACGATACGGACATCGGGCAGCGGCTCGAAGACCTCGTGCAGCACGTCGATTACCTGTCGCCGATGCTGTATCCGTCGTCCTTCCAGTTCGGCATCCCGCGCTACACCGATCCGGTCGCGCATCCTTACGAGATCGTGCGCTTGTCATTGGACAACGCGCTTCGGCGTACCGGACTGTCGCCACTGCGCTTCCGGCCCTGGTTGCAGGCCTTTCGGGATTACGCATTCGATCGGCGCGATTTCGAAGCGGGCGAGATCGCCGCGCAGATTCGGGCGGCGGAAGCTTTCGGCACGGCGGGGTGGATGCTTTGGAACCCGCGCAACGCTTATAGCGAGGCAGGACTGAGGAGAGGGGGCAATTGAGGCGCTTGCGGGGGGTGGGCTGGCTTGGGCTGATGTGTTGGTTGCTCGCGGTGCCGACGGCGTGGGCGGCTCGCGCGCTCGACCCGGCGGCGCTCTTTGCCATCGAATCGGTCGTCGGTCAGGAGATGGGATTCGGGCGAGTGCCGGGGGCCGTCGTGCTGATCGGCGGGGAGGCGGGGGTGATCTATCGCCGCGCGTTCGGCGACCGGCAGCGGGAGCCGCAACGCGTGCCGATGACGGAGGACACGATCTTCGACCTGGCGTCGCTGACGAAGCCGATCGCGACGGCCACCGCCGTGATGCAGCTCGTGGAGCAGGGGCGGCTCGAGCTCGACGCGCCGGCCGCGCGCTACTGGCCCGCGTTCGGCGCGGCCGGCAAGGAGGCGATCACGCTGCGCCAGTTGCTGATGCATCGCTCGGGACTGCGCGCGGATCTCGACCTGCGACCGGCGTGGAACGGGCGCGACGCGGCGCGGCGGCTGATGCTTGCCGAAAGGCCGGCGGCGGCGCCGGGGTCGCGATATCTGTACAGCGACATCAACTTCGAGGTGCTCGGCGAGATCGTCGAACGGGTGGCGCAGATGCCGCTCGACGAGTATTGCCGCCAGTTCATCTTTTCGCCGCTCGGGATGCGCGACACCGCGTTCCGGCCCGTCGATCGGTCGCGCATCGCGCCGACAGCAGGCCACGACGCGGGCTTCGTACATGATCCGACCGCCGCCCGCATGGGCGGGATTGCCGGGCACGCGGGCGTGTTCTCGACGGCCGACGACCTGGCGCGCTTCGCACGGATGATGCTCGCGGGCGGCCAACTCGACGGGGTGCGAGTGCTGCGTCCCGAGACGGTCGAGGAGATGACGCGCCTGCAGGCGCAGGATTTCGAACATCCGCGCGGATTAGGTTGGCGGCTGGTCGCGCCGTTCGCCGCCAACCGCTTGGCATTGCCGCCCGTTGGCGCCTATGCACATACGGGCTTCACCGGCACCGCGATGTGGATCGACCCGGTGTCCGGAATCTACGTGATCGTGTTGAGCAGCCGGCTGCATCCGGACGGGCGGGGCAATGCCGAACCGCTGCGCGAGCGCGTCGCGACCGTCGTCGGCGATGCGCTGGGCACGCTCGGGGAGCAGGCGATCGTCGCCGCGCGGCCCGCGACGGCGGCCTACGCGGGCCCGGCGGAGCGGCTCGAGACGGGGCTCGACGTCATGGCGGCGCGCGGCTTTGCGCCGCTGCGCAATATGCGGGTCGGCCTGATCACCAATCACACCGGACGCGACGCGTACGGGCGGAGCAACGTCAATCTGCTGCGCGCGGCGCCCGGGGTGCGGCTCGCGGCGCTGTTCAGCCCCGAGCACGGTTTCGGCGGCGAACGCGACGAGGAGGTCGAATCGGCGGTCGATCCGGCGACCGGCCTGCCGATTCACAGCCTCTACGGCGAGACGCGGCGCCCGACGCCGGAGATGCTGGCGGGGCTCGATGCCCTGGTGTTCGACATCCAGGACGCGGGGACCCGTTTCTACACCTACATCACGACCCTCGGGTACGCGATGGAGGCGGCGGCCGAGCAGGGCGTGGCCATCTATGTGCTGGACCGGCCCAATCCGATCACGGCCGCCGCCGTGCAGGGGCCCATGCTGGACGCGGACCGCACGTCCTTCACCGGCTACCACCCCTTGCCGGTGCGTCACGGCATGACGGTCGCCGAGCTTGCGCGTCTCTTCAATCGCGAGGCCGGCATCGGTGCCGACCTGCGGGTGGTGCCGATGCGCGGCTACGACCGGCGGGCGTGGTACGACCAGACCGGCCTGCCGTGGATCCCGCCGTCGCCCAACCTGCGTACCCTCGTCGAAGCGCTGCTCTATCCCGGCGTGGGCCTCGTCGAGGGGGCGAACGTCAGCGTCGGACGGGGGACCGAGATGCCGTTCGAACTCGTCGGGGCGCCGTGGATCGACGGGGCCGACCTCGCGCGCTATCTCGAGGCGCGGGCAGTGCCGGGCGTCGCCTTCAGCGCCGCGGCGTTCACCCCCGCGAGCTCGACATGGAAAAACCAGGCGTGCCAGGGGGTGCGCCTCACCGTCACCGATCGCGATGTGCTGGATGCTCCCGCGCTGGGCATCGAGATTGCCGCCGCGCTGCAGCGCTTGTATCCCGCGGTCTTCAAGCTTGACGCGACACTGGGGTCCATCGGGTCGGAAAAGGTCGTGGCGGCGATCCGGGCGGGTGAAGATCCGCGCACGATCGCCGGTGCATGGCAGTCCGGGCTGGACGCCTTCCACGCGCGGCGCAGCGCCTACCTCTTGTACTGATCGGCGTTTGGCAGGCGGCGCGACATCAGGTCGTCTTGCAGGCGGCACGCCGGCCATCACGGAGGAACGTCGGCGCCTGCCTGTGAAAGCCGGTCCGCCGGGGCCGGTCGATGACGCGTTCGCACTGCGATGCGGCCTTTTTGCCGCGCGCGTGCAGCGCTCGCCCGGCCCCGCGCGCCCTCCCTTACTCGACCTTGACCTCGAGCATCTTGGGCTTGCTTTCGGCGCTCTTGGGCAGCTGGATCGTCAGCATCCCGTCCTTGAATGTCGCTTTCACCTTGCTCTCGTCCACATTGTCGGGCAGCGAGAAGACGCGGCTGAAGCTGCCGTACGAGCGTTCCACTCGGTGGAATTTCTTGCCCGACTCTTCCTTTTCCTGCTTGCGCTCGCCGCGCAGCGTGAGCGCGCCATTGTCGACCGTGACGTGGACGTCCTCTTTCTTGACCTCCGGAAGTTCTGCCTTGACGATGAACTCGCCTTCAGTCTCGGCGATGTCGACGCGCGGCATCCATTCACCGGCGGCGATCGTCTCGTGTGCGCTCGGGCGCAAGCTGCCGAACGACTTCATGTAGCGGTCGAACAGGTCTTCCATGTCGCGCCATGCATCCCATTTCATCAGTGCCATGATCTTTCTCCTCGCATCGGGGCATAATCGACACCACCGACTTCTCGGCCGACGACCGGATGGCCGCCGGGCAACGCGAAGCTTCTCCATCAACGTCAACATAGTCGACCGCCCGAAATCCGCACGCCGATCATGCAGGTTGGTTGATCATCGTCAATCGTCGCTTGCAAATCGTGAATATGCTGACTGGATCAATGGCCCGCGTCGGCGCTGCCGGCGTCGGCTGCACGCCGCGCGCAGGAGGACTTCATGCCACTGCACAATGCCGACATCGCTGCGATCTTCGAAGAGATCGCCGATCTGCTGGAAATCGAGGCTGCCAATCCGTTCCGTATCCGGGCTTACCGGCGCGCGGCGCGCGTCGTGGGGGAACTCGGGCGCGACCTGCGGCAGATGCTGGCCGATGGCGAGGATCCGGACTCGTTGCCGGGTATCGGCGCCGATCTGGCAGCCAAGATCCGCGAGATCATCGACACCGGCCACTGTGCGCAGCTCGACCGCCTGCACCGCGAGCTGCCGCCCGCGATCGCCGAACTGCTGCACATCCAGGGGCTGGGCCCGAAGCGGGTGCGTGCCCTGTGGCACGACCTGGGCGTCCAGACCGTCGAGCAGCTGTGCCGCGCGGCGCGGGATGGACGCGTCCGCTCGCTTCCCGGATTCGGGGAGAAGACCGAGCACCGCATTCTGGAGGCAACCAAGGCGCACCTGAGCCGCGACCCGCGCTTCAAGCTTGCAAGCGCCGGGCAGTATGCGGACGGGATCGTCGCGTACTTGCGCGGCGTCGACGGCGTCGAGCAGGTGGATGTGGCGGGGAGCTTTCGCCGGATGCGCGAGACGGTGGGCGACCTCGACGTGCTCGCGATCGCCGCGAACGGCAGCGCCGTGACGGACGCCTTCGTCACCTATGACGAGGTGGAGCAGGTGCTCGCCCGCGGGCCGACGCGCGCGAGCGTGGTGCTGCGCTGCGGGCTGCAGGTCGACCTGCGCGTCGTCGCGGCGGAGAGCTACGGTGCGGCGCTGTGCTACTTCACCGGATCCAAGGCGCACAACATCGCGCTGCGCCGCGGCGCGCTCGAACGCGGCCTGAAGGTCAACGAATACGGCGTGTTCCGCGGGAACGACCGTATCGCCGGCGACACCGAGGAGTCGGTCTACCGTTCACTGGGTCTCGCCTGGATCCCGCCCGAGTTGCGCGAGGACCGGGGCGAGATCGAGGCCGCGCGCAAGGGCCGTCTGCCCCGGCTGGTCGAGCGCGAGGACTTGCGCGGCGACCTGCATGCGCACACACGCGCGACCGACGGGCACGACAGCCTGCGTGCCATGGCCAAGGCCGCACGCGAGGCGGGACTCGAATATCTCGCGATCACCGAACATTCCCGCCGCCTCGCGATGGCGCACGGGCTCGATGCCGAGGGGCTGGCGCGTCAGATCGACGAGATCGAGCGACTGAACGGCGAACTCGACGGCATCCGCGTGCTGAAGGGCATCGAGGTCGACATCCTCGAAGACGGCAGCCTCGACCTGCCGGATTCGATCCTCAGCCGGCTCGACGTGGTGGTCGGGGCGGTGCACTCGCGCTTCGAGCTGTCGCGCGCAAGGCAGACCGAGCGGATTCTGCGGGCGATGGACAGCCGCCACTTCTCGCTGCTGGCACATCCGACCGGGCGGGTGCTGGAGACTCGGGAACCCTACGACGTGGACATGCTGCGCGTGATCCGGCATGCCCGCGAGCGCGGCTGCGCGCTCGAACTCAACGCGCATCCAGCCCGGCTGGACCTGCTGGACACGTGGTGCATGGCGGCCCGCGACGAGGGGGTTCCGGTGGCGATCAATTCGGATGCGCACAGCGTGCGCGATTTCGCGAATCTGCGCTTCGGTGTCGGTCAGGCGCGGCGCGGCTGGCTCGAGGCGAAGGACGTGCTGAACACGCGCCCATTGGCGGCGCTGTTGATGTGGCTGGGGCGCTGAGCGCCAATCTTTGGGGGAATGTCTCATGGCGGCGAAGCAGTTGCTGTTTCACCAGGCGGCGCGGGAGGGCATCGTCCGCGGCATGTCGGTGCTGGTCGATGCGGTGAAGAAAACGCTCGGCCCGCGGGCGCGGACCGTTCTGCTGGAGCGGCCGTTCGGGCCGCCAATCGTGATCAACTCCGGCGTGGTGGTCGCCCGGGCGATCGAATTGCCCGACCCCTTTGAGAACATGGGGGTGCAGATGGTCCGTCAGGTCGCGGCGAGGACCTCGGAAGTGGCCGGCGACGGCACGACCACGGCGACGCTGCTCGCAGCGGCGATCGTGCGCGAGGGCATGAAATACGTCGCTGCCGGCATGAATCCGATGGATCTCAAGCGGGGCATCGAGAAGGCCGCCGGGCGCGTCGTCGCCGTGCTCCGGGAGATGGCTCGGCCCTGTGAGACGCGGCACGAAATGGCGCAGGTCGCGGCGATCTCGGCGAACAACGACGAGGCGGTCGGCGCGCTGATCGCCGAGGCGATGGACAAGGTCGGGCGCGAAGGCGTCGTGACGGTGGAGGACGGTTCGGGACTCGCCAGCGAACTCCAGGTCGTCGAGGGGATACGCTTCGACCGGGGCTATCTGTCCGCGTACTTCATCAACACCGCCGAGGGCCAGCGCGTCGTGCTCGAGGACGCTTGGGTGCTGGTCTGTGACCACAGGCTGTCGTCGATCGTCGAGCTCGTTCCGATCCTGGAGAAGGTCGCCGAAACCGGCCGGTCGCTGCTCGTGATCGCCGAGGAGGTCGAAGGCGAGGCCTTGGCCATGCTCGTCGTGAACAGCTTGCGGGGCGTGCTGAAGCTGTGCGCGGTGAAGGCGCCGGAGTTCGGCGAGCGGCGCGCGGCGATGCTCGAAGACATTGCGACGCTGACCGGGGCGACGGTGATCGCCGAGGCGCAAGGATTGACGCTGGAGCAGGCCGGGCTCGATCTGCTGGGCAGCGCGAGGCGCGTCGAAGTCGACAAGGACAGCTGTACGCTGGTCGGCGGCGGCGGGGACAGGGCGCGCATCGAGGCGCGCCTAGCGCTGATCCGCGGCGAACTGGCCCAGGCGGCGAGCGAAGCCGAACGCGAGCCGTTGCGGGTGCGGGCCGCGAAGCTTGCGGGCGGGGTCGCCGTGGTGAAGGTCGGCGGTGCGACCGAAACCGAGATGAAGGAGCGCCGTGCACGGGTCGAGGACGCATTGCACGCGACGCGGGCGGCGGTCGCCGAAGGGGTGTTGCCCGGCGGCGGCGTGGCCTTGTTGCGCGCGCGCGCGGCGCTGGAGGATGTCCACGGCGACAACCACGATCAGGAGTGCGGCATCGGCATCCTGCGGCGGGCGCTCGAAGAGCCGCTGCGCCAGTTGGCCGAGAATGCCGGCGTTGAGCCATCGGTGGTGCTAGACCGCGTGCGGGCGGGCGAAGGCGCGTTCGGTTTCAATGCCGCCTCGGGTGAGTATGGCGACATGATATCGATGGGCGTCCTTGATCCGTGCAAGGTCACGCGCACCGCATTGCAGAACGCGGTGTCGGTCGCCGACCTGATCCTGACGACCGACTGCATGGTCGCGACCCGGCCCGAAAGCGATGTGCCGCCGCCGGCGGAGGCGTTTTGAACGAAGACCGCCCCTGCGCACGACCCGCGGGGCGGCAGCGCGGGCTCAGTGCCAGAAGTAGACCCGCACGAAACATTCGGAGTCGCTGTACTTGAACTCGAGCAGGCCGCGGTGGGCATGCTGCAGCGCTTCGCCGATGCGACGGGCGAGGTGGACGCCGGTCGTCGTGACGACCAGCGTGCCGTCCTCCTCGTCGATGTCCATGATGCGTTCGATGGCGTGTTCGCCCCCTTCGGCGTTGGCCTCATGCTCGATCAGGCGCAAGTACTCGTCCTTTTCGGCGGCGCCGAATTCGCCGCCGATCATGACCACGCCGGCGGGGAACTTGTCGCGTACGCGTTTGCAGGCCGGACACACGCGGGCGTGCGCGTCGGCCGCCGCCGTGCCCTGGCGCCAGCGTCCGCCGTGGAAGACAGCGCCGCAATCGGGGCAGGCCGCCGGTTCGGCCGGCTTGGCGCGCTCGGCGTAGGGATCGTGGCGGTGTTCCTGGATCAGCCGGTCGTGCCGTACCGGGTGGGATGAAGTTGCCTTTGAGTGACGGGACATGATGACCTCCCCGATCGGTGGCTCCGAATGAGGTACGGAAATCCCTTTTGTTTATTTATAGCAAATTCGCGGGGAACAGTCGTTGTCGGGGGCAATCCGCTCGCTCGTTGCTCGCCTATGATGAAACTGGGGACCGGACGATGAAATGCGGATGACGATGCAGGGACAAACCGACGAGGACATCGGGATCGCGCTCAAGGTCGCCTTTCTCGGACGTCCGGCTGCCTATCCGGATGGCGTAGGCGAGGTGCGGGCGGTCGAGACGCACATGTCGTGGGTATTCCTCGCCGACGGCTTCGCCTACAAGCTGAAGAAGCCGGTGTGCTTGCCGTATCGCGATTTCAGTTCGCTCGAAGCGCGCCGTATCAACAGCGAGGACGAGCTGCGACTCAACCGGCGGCTGTCGCCCGCGGTCTATCTGGGCGTCGTGCCGCTGACGCGCGAGGCGGGGGGCGGGTTGGCGCTCGGCGGTACCGGGCCGGTAGTCGACTGGCTCGTGAAGATGCGTCGCCTGCCCGAGGCGGCGATGCTGGACCGGCTGATCGGCGAGCATGCGGTGCCGCGCCCGGCGATCGACGCGCTGGTCGCGAACCTTGCCAGCTTCTACCGCGAGGCGCCGGTCGTCGACTGGGCGCCCGGCGAGTATGTGCGGCGCCTCGGTGAGCAGGTGCAGGCCAATGCGGACGAGCTGATGGACCCGCGCTACGGGCTGGCGGCGGGACGCGTGCGTGGGGTGCTCGCCGCGCAGCAGGCCTTCCTGCATCGGGCGGCCGACCGTTTCGAGCAGCGCGTGCGCGAGCGGAGGGTCGTCGAGGGGCATGGCGACCTGCGGCCGGAGCACGTGTGCCTGACCCCCGAGCCGGCGGTGATCGATTGTCTGGAGTTCAACCGCGAGTTGCGCTTGCTCGATGCCGCGGAAGATTTCTGCTTTCTCGTCCTCGAATGCGAACGCCTTGGGGACGCGGCCCTGGGAGCCTATCTGCTCGCGGCGTACGCGCGCGCGAGCGGCGATGCACCGGATGCCGGGCTGCTGAGTTTCTACAAGTGCCGGCGGGCCACGCTCCGCGCCAAGACCGCCGCATGGCATCTGCACGACGAGGCGCTGGCCGACCCGGGCAAGTGGCTGTCGCGGGCATGCGTCTATCTGGACATCGCGACCCGGCACGCGGCCGCGCTGGGCTGAGCTCAGGCGCGTTCAGGGTTCGAGCAGCGCCGTGATCGAGCCGTTGCCGTTGATCGCCGCGATCGCCGACGCCACCAGCGGGGCGATGTCGAGCACGACCAGCTTCGACTGCACCAGCGCGGGGCTGAGCCGGAAGGGCGGGATGCTGTTGGTGACCACGACCTGCGCGAGCGCCGGGTCGGCGAGCACGGTCTCGGCCTTCGCCGAGAACACGCCGTGGGTCGCCGCGGCGTGGACGGCGAGGGCGCCGCGTTCGCGGCACACCTGCGCGGCGTGCAGCATCGTGGAGCCGGTGCTGATGAGATCGTCGATGATGACGGCGCTGCGGCCTTCGACGTCGCCGACGATCGCACCGCCGCGCATGACTCCGCCGGCGCGGTGCTTTTCCATGAAGGCGAGGGTGGCCTCCCGCCCCAGCGCTGCCGACAGTCCCTGGCGAAAGCGTTCCGCGCGCTTCACGCCTCCCGCGTCGGGGGACACGACCACGACCTCGCTTGCGCCGAGTTGCGGGGCGAAGTGGCGGACGAAGAGGGGATTGGCTTCGAGGTGCTCCGTCTGGCAGCGGAAGGCGTTCTGGAAGGCGGCGAGATTGTGCACGTCGAGCGCCACCACCCGGTCGCAGCCGACGGCCTCGAACATGGCCGCGATGTAGCGGGTGCTGACCGGGTCGCGCGGCTGTGTCTTTTGTTCCTTGCGTGCATAGCAGAGGTAGGGCAGCACGGCGGTGACGCGCGCGGCCGAGGCGTCGGCGAGCGTGCCGAGGAAGAGCAGCAGGCGCACGAGCTTGTCGTTGACGCTGCATTGCCGGTCGCCGTGAAGTGGCTGGATCACGAACACGTCCTTGCCGCGCACGCTGCACAGGGGGCGGGCCTTGTGTTCGCCATCCTCGAAGCCCCGTTCCTCGTGCGGACTCAGGGCGACGCCGAGGGATTGCGCCACGCGCTGACCGAAGTCCTGCGCATTGTCGAGCGCGAACAGGCAGATGTCGCTTGCGGGCATGGGGTCCTCCGTGGGTTGGCCTCGGCTGGGTTCCCGTCTTCAGTTGTCCTCGGTGCGGGGGACGGACTCTTCGGCCGGCAGACCGGTTTCCGGGTCGATCCAGTCCGCGATGCCCACCTCTTCCCCCGCTTGCCCGGGGGTTTCGCCGACTTCGATGTCGGTGTCCGCCCCGCTGAATTCCATGTCCTCGACCGCCTTCATCAGCGTCGCGAAGGGGCCGAATTCCTTGCCGGTTTCCTTGTCCTGCCAGTAGAAGCCGTCGGGCCGTTCGATGATGCGCGTGCTGTCGTAGTTGGCCGGCGTCTGCGGGATCGGGGACGTCATGGCTCTCTCCTCTCGGCCTTGGATTCTGTCGCGGCGCCCGGCGGACGCTGCAGTTCGCTCAGCAGGCGTAGCGCTTCGGCGTCCTCGACTTGCGTGAAGTCGCCATAGAAGGCGCTGATGCCGCCGAGGAAGGCCGGTTCGAGCAGGCATTCGACCTCGTCGCAGTACCGTGCCAGCAAGTCGACCGTCTCCGGTGGTGCGACCGGCACCGCGACAATGAGTTCGTACGGATGGCGTGCCTTGAGTACGTGCAACGCGGCGAGCATCGTCGAGCCGGTGGCGACGCCGTCGTCGACGACGATCACCGAGCGGCCGGCCACCTCCGCCGCCGGCCGCACCGCGCGAAAGCGCTCGCGCCGCTTCGCGATCTCCTCCGTCTGATGGGCGCGCTCCCGTGCGAGATATGCGTCGTCGACGCCCATCACGCCGCGGGCGAAATCGGAGAGGTACACTTCGCCGTCCTCGCCGAGCGCGCCGACGGCCAGTTCGTGCTGGTACGGCGCGCGTAGCTTGCGCGCGAGCACGATATCCAACTCGGCGCCCAGTGCGCGCGCAAGCACGGCGCCCGTCACGACCCCGCCGCGGGGGATGGCGAGCACGAGCGGGTCCTTGAGGGCGCGCCCCTTGAACCGTTCGGCCAGTTGCAGGCCTGCGTCTTCACGATCTCTGAACATGGTGGTCTGCCTCGTGTATCCGAAGTCCGGCGCAGGAACCCGGCGCCGGCTCCGGCGTCGTCCGCGGGCACGGTGGCCGGCCTGAGGAAGCGTCGCTTCATCGGTTCGCGCACGTCGTGCATGCGGCGACCATGACATCGTCCGATTTCAAGATAGACAGGAATGCGGGTTCTTGCCGTGTCTCTTTCCGGCCGAATCTGCTAGAGGGTCGTTGCGTCCGGTTCTCCGCAGTGCGCCAGGATCTCCTTCCTCACCGTGTCGCGCAGCGCGACGGCCGCGCTCCAGTCCGAACCCGGCGGCAGGACGGGGCGGCCGATGGTGACGGTGATCGGGCCGCGGCGCGGAAACCAGGTCTCGTCGGGGAGGACCGCGCGGGTGCCGCTGATCGTCAGCGGCAGCACGGGAAGGTCGGACTCGCAGGCGGCGAGGAAGGCCCCGAGGCGGAATTCCTGCAGGCCGGCACGCCGGATGAAAGTGCCTTCCGGGAAGTAGAACAGCGACGCGCCGGCACGCGCGCATTGGGCGAGGCGGCGGGCGGCGTCGACGCTGTCCTGCAGCGCGAAGCGTTCGATGAACTCGGCGCCGAGTCCTCGCAGGAAACGTCCTGCGACCGGGTTGTCGAGCAGTTCGCGTTTCGCGACGAAGCTGAAGGGGCGCGGCAGCGCGGCGGCGGCGACGAGTCCGTCGAGGTAGCTCGAGTGGTTCGCGACGGCGATGCAGGGGGCGGTCGAGGGGAGATTTTCGAGGCCCCGGACGGTGATGCGGATGCCGGTGATGGCTGCGAGCAGGCGTGTGCCGTGGCGGGCGATGCGCCACGCGAGCGCAGGCCGGTGCAGCGCGGTCACCGCGAGCCATACCGGGATCGCGAGCAGCACCAGCGCCGTCCACGACCATGCGGCCCACAAGGCCGCGACGCCGCGCCGGAGGAAACGCGCCGCGCGGCCACCGGCTGCCATGGCGGCAAGGCGCAGCAGTTGCATGCGCACGCTGCGCGGGCGACCCAGCGCGCCGCTCCGGTACAGGTCGCGCGTCGCGGCGCGGCGGATCTTGCCGCTGGAGGTCTTGAGCACGCTGTGCGGCGGGGCGAGCACGACTTCGTCGAGCGGCACGCCGAGCAGGTCGACGGCGAGGCGGTCGATCGCGTGGCGCAGCCGGCGCCGTTCGTCGTCGTCCTGCGTGCGGGTCTCGACGACCGCGACGAGGCGTTCGCCGGCGGTGGCCGGGTCGGGGCTGCCGAAGATGGCGACGCAGCCCTTGCGCACGTGCGGCTGCGCGCCGATCGCCTCTTCGAGTTCGTACGGGTAGAGGTTGCGCCCGCCGCGGATGATCATGTCCTTGACGCGCCCGGTGACGAAGAGCTCGCCGCCCGCGAGGTAGCCGAGGTCGCCGGTGTCGAGCCAGCCCTCGTGCCACAGCTTGCGGGTTTCGTCCGGATTGCGCAGGTAGCCCGCGGTGGCGGACGGGCCGCGGAATTCGATGCGGCCGACGCGGCGTTCGGGCAGTTCCGTGCCGGCCCCATCGACGATGCGCAACTCGTGCCCGGGCAGGGGCTGGCCGCAGCCGACGAAGCGGATCGCGCTGGCGTCGTTGTCGGCGGCAGCGGTCGCGCCGGTGCCGCGGAAGAAGGTTTCGCGATCGACGCGGTCGATGCGGGGGCCGCGTCCGGGGCGGGGGACGGCGAGGCCGACGGTGTTCTCGGCGAGCCCGTACGAGGGGGTCATGGCGTCGCGCCGCAGGCCGTAGGGCGCGAGCCGTTCGGCAAAGCGCTCGACGGTGTCGGGACTCACGGGCTCGGCACCGTTCGCGGCGATGCGCCAGCACGACAGGTCGAGTCCGGCAAGCTCCCGGTCCTCGACGTGCTTGAGCACGAGTTCGTAGGCGAAGTTCGGGCCGGCCGAGAGGCTGCCGCGGTAGCGGTGGATGGTCCATAGCCATCGCGCGGGACGCGACAGGAAGTCGAGCGGCGACATTAGCACGAGCGCGGAGCCGTTGTAGAGGCTGCCGAGCCACGCCGCGATCAACCCCATGTCGTGGTACAGCGGCAGCCAGCTCACGGTGACGTCGGCGGCGTTCATGCCGATCCGGCGGCTCCAGGCGCGGATGTTCGCGAGCAGGTTGGCGTGCGTGAGCATCACGCCTTTGGGGTTGCCGGTGCTGCCCGAGGTGTATTGCAGCAGGGCGAGGTCTTCGGGGCGTGGCGTGGCGGTCGCGGACGGGGCGTCGGCGCGGGCCAGCTCCTCGGCGGTGGCGACGCGCTTCAGGCTCGCGCTCTGCGTCGCGAGCAGGCGCCCGACGGTGCGCACATCGGCGTCGGTGATCAGCACCGGAGCGCGGCAACTGTCGAGGATGCCGGCCTGACGGCGCAGATGGTCCTCGAGCTGGGAGGGGCGGGTCGGCGGATACATCGGCACCGGCACGCCGCCGGCGAGCAGGGCTCCGAAGAAGCTCGTGAAGAAGTCGAGCGTCGTCGGCAGCATGATCGCGACCGCGTCGCCCGGCGCGAGCCCGGCCTGGCGGAGACCGCCGGCGATGCGCCGCGCGCCGTCGAGCAGATCGCGGTGGGTCAGCGTGGCGGCCTCGGCGTCGCCCCGCAGCAGGCGGATGTGGACGTGTCCGGGCGAGCGCGCGGCGTGCCAGTCCAGGACGTCGATGAGCGTGCCGGCCGCGGCCGGGGCTTCGATCGTCGTCTGCCCTGTTGCGGGCAACACGATGTCCGCCGCCCGTGCGGCCAGCTCCGGCCGCGCGGCGTGCAGCGCGACGAGCAGGTCGCGCGGGGTTTCGGCGGTGCCGAGGGTGTCGGCGGGCAATTGCGCCTGCGCCGCGCGTTCGAGCCGCGCCAGCAGTTCGACGCGCGCGAGACTATCGAGGCCGAGGTCGCGTTCGAGGTGACTGTCGAGGCCGGGCACGTCGTCACGGTCGGGGTGCAACTCGGTCACGAGCTCGCGCACGATGCGCAGCAAGTCCTCAGCGTCGAGCTTACGTACGGGTCGATTCATGCCAGGGCCCAGGTGTCGAGTCGCCCCGCCGGCGAGCAGACCTTCGGCGGTGGGCGCTTCGCAGTCGATTACCCTATCATAGAATGTGGGCGAGTCATGAGCTTGGCATGAATCGGACGGAGGCGCGGATGGCGTGGGAGACATTTCCCCATGAGGCCGACATCGGGCTGCGCGGGACCGGTGCGACCCTTGCCGAGGCCTTCGTCGGTGCGGCGACCGCGCTGACCGCGGCGATCTGCGATCCCGCGACGGTGGCCGCGCATCGGCGGGTGCGGATCGGCTGCGCGGCGCCCGATGTCGAGTTGCTGCTCGTCGATTGGCTCAATGCGCTGGTGTTCGAGATGGCGACGCGGCACATGCTGTTCTCGCGTTTCGACGTCCGCATCGACCCGGCTCCCGGCGGGTTTCGCCTGCAGGCGACGGCGTGGGGCGAGGCGACCGATGTCGTCCGCCATCAGCCGGCCGCGGAGGTCAAGGGCGCGTCGTTCTGCGAGCTGAAGGTCGGACAGCGCCCGGATGGCATGTGGTTGGCTCAATGCGTGGTAGATGTCTGACGCACCTTGCCGGGTATTGGCTATGCTGAAAGCAGCGGGCGTGCGCGGCATGGCGTCGCGGCGGCCGGGCTTGCGCCATCCTGGGGCGTGGACATTCGGGGAGGTAGCGCGATGGCAATCATCGGCATTGATTTGGGTACGTCCAACTCGGCCGCGGCGGTCTTGCGTGGCGGGCGGCCGGTGCTCATTCCCAGCGCCGAGGGCGTGAGCCTCGGCGGCAAGGCCTTCCCGAGCTACGTCGCGCTGACGGCCGACGGCCAGATGCTGATCGGCGAGCCCGCGCGGCGGCAGGCGGCCGCGAATCCCGAAGGCACGACGACGGCGTTCAAGCGCCGCATGGGCATGCGCGACCGCGTCCGTCTGCGCGACCGCGAGTTCTCGCCCGAGCAGCTCTCGGCCTTTCTGCTGCAGAAGATCAAGCGCGACGCGGAAGCCTTCCTCGGCGAGCCGGTCGCGAAGGCGGTCGTGACGGTGCCGGCCTATTTCGACGACAACCAGCGCAGCGCGACGAAGGACGCGGCGGGCATCGCGGGGCTGGAGGTCGTGCGCCTCGTGAACGAGCCGACCGCGGCCTCGCTCGCGTATGGGCTCGACCGCGTCGGGCAGGAGCTGCGCATCGCGGTGATCGACCTGGGCGGCGGCACGCTCGATGTGACGATCATGGAGTTCGGCAAGGGCGTGTTCGAGGTGCGCTCGACCAGCGGCGACACGCGCCTCGGCGGCACCGACATGAACCAGGCGATCTTCGACGCGCTCGCGCAGCGTTTCTTGGAGCAGAGCGGCATCGATTGCCGGCGCGACCCGAAGGCTGCGGCGCGGCTCCTCGAAGCGGCCGAGATCGCGAAGATCGAGCTGTCGAACAGCATCACGGCGCACCTGTCGCTGCCCTACATCGGCGTTTCCGGCAGCGAGCCGAAGCACCTCGAGATGGACCTCGGGCGCGCGGACCTCGAACGCCTCGTGCGGCCGACGATCGAGCGCTGCCGGGGGCCGGTCGAGCAGGCGTTGCGCGACGCCGGGATCTCGGCGCAGCAGGTCGATCGCATCGTCTTCGTCGGCGGGCCGACGCGCATGCCGGCGGTGCGCGCGTTCTTCGAGGAGATGTTCGGACGCAAGGCCGAGATGGGCGTCGATCCGATGGAATGCGTCGCGAGCGGCGCGGCGATCCAGGCAGGCGTGCTGACCGGCGAAGTGCAGGACATCGTGCTCGTCGACGTGACGCCGCTGACGCTGGGTGTGGAGACGCTCGGCGGAGTCGCGACGGCGCTGATCAGCCGCAACACGCCGGTGCCGGTGAAGAAGACCGAAACCTTCACGACCGCTGCCGACTTGCAGACCTCGGTGACCGTGCATGTGTTCCAGGGCGAGCGCGCGATGGCGGCCGACAACGTGAGCCTCGGTGAATTCAACCTCGACGGCATTCCGCCGGCGCCGCGCGGCGTGCCGAAGATCGAGGTCACCTTCGACATCGACGCGAGCGGCATCCTCAATGTGTCCGCTAAGGATCTGGCGACCGGGCGGAGCCAGTCGGTGCGCATTAGCGGCTCGACGCGGCTCGCGGGCGACGTCAAGGAGAGGATGGTGCACGAGGCCGAGCAGTATGCCGACGCCGACAAGAAGCGTCGCGAGGAAGCGGAGGCGCTCAACGAGGCCGACGGCCTGTGCTACCAGACCGAGAAGATGATGGCCGATTTTCCCGACAAGTTGACGCAGGAGGTCAAGGAGCGTCTCGAGAAGGCGCGGCGCGAGACCAAGGACGCGCTCGCGAAGCGCGACGTGACGCTGGTGAAGGAGAAGGCCGAGGCCTTGCGCAAGGCGCTGAAGGAGGCGGGCACGATGCTCTACGTGCAGACGCAGCCGCCGGGCAGTGGTCCGTACCAGGAGACGCGCTACCCGCCGGGCGGCGTGACCGGTCCGTCGGCGGGAGAGCCGGGCCCGGGGACGGCCGGCCCGGGCGGACGGGTCGTCGATGCGGACTACCGCTAGCGCAGCGCGGTGATCAGGACAGGCGGCGGAGCCGATCATGGCCGACGCGAAACGCGACTACTATGAAGTGCTCGGCGTGCCGCGCGAGGCAGATGCGAAGGCGATCAAGGACGCGTTCCGCCAGCTAGCGCTGAAGTTCCACCCGGACCGCAACAAGGAGCCGGGGGCCGAGGAGCGCTTCAAGGAGATCGCCGAGGCCTACGCGGTGCTCTCCGACCCGAAGAAGCGCGCCGACTACGATGCGGGCGGCTTCGAGGGGCTGAAGGGCATGCGGCCGGAGGACCTGTTCGGCGGGATCGACTTCGAGAACCTGTTCGGCGGCCTCGGCTTCGATTTCGGCGGGAGCATCTTCGACCGCTTCTTCGGCGGTCGCGGCCCGGGCCGGCGCGGACCGCGCGGGGTCGTGCGGGGCGACAACATGGAGCTGCTGTTGCGCGTGCCGCTCGAACGGGTGCTCTCCGGCGGCGAGGAGGTCGTCAGCGTCGATCATCCGGTGCAGTGCCCCGTCTGCAAGGGCGCGCGCACGAAGCCGGGTACGTCGCCGCGCGTGTGCGCGAGCTGTCACGGCAGCGGCCGGCAGATTAGGAAGAGTCACGAGGGCGGCGTGATGCTCGAGCAGATCACCCTCTGCCCGGACTGCGGCGGGGCCGGTTCCTTCATCGACCAGCCCTGCGAGGAATGCCACGGGCGCGGGCTGGTGGCGCATTCCGAATCGCTGACGGTCAAGGTTCCGGTCGGCGTCGAGGAGGGCATGGCGCTGCGCATTCCCGGTCACGGCTATCCGTCGCCCGAGGCCGGGGGGGCGCCGGGCGACCTCTTCGTGATCGTCCGTACGCTCCCCGACGCCCGTTTCGAACGCGATGGCGCGGACCTGTGGCGCGTGCAGGATCTTGCCGTCGCCGACGCGGCGCTCGGCACCGAACTGGAGGTGCCGACGCTCGACGGCATGGCGAACGTGACGGTGCCGCCGGGGACCCAGCCCGACATGGTGCTGCGCCTGCGCCACAAGGGCCTGCCGAATTTCGGCAACCGCGGGCGCGGCGATTTGATGCTGCGGATGCGTGTGCTCGTGCCCGAGCGCTTGTCGGCGGCCGAGCGCAAGCTCTACGAGCAGCTGCGCGAACTCGGGCGCGGGCGCAATGCGGGAGGTGGGCGATGAATCTGGCGAAATTCCGGCAGCGCGGCACTTTCGAATGGGTGATGGCCCCGAGCGGGCGCATGCGCGTGCCCGGCGTGATCTTCGCGTCGCGCGAACTCATCGAGGCGATGGATGAAAAGGTCGCGGAACAGGTCGCGAACGTCGCGAGCCTGCCCGGCATCGTGACCGCATCGTATGCGATGCCCGACGCACACTGGGGCTACGGTTTCCCGATCGGCGGGGTTGCGGCCTTCGACGCCGACGAGGGCGGCGTGGTGTCGGCCGGCGGCGTCGGCTTCGACATCTCCTGCGGCGTGCGGACGCTGCGCACCGGGCTCAAGCTCGCCGATGTCGAGGCGCACAAGAAGCGGCTCGCCGACCTGCTGTACGCGCGCATTCCGGCCGGCGTCGGTAGCACCGGTGTCGTGCATCTGTCGGGCGCGGGGATGGACGCGATGCTGAAGGGCGGCGCGCGCTGGGCGGTGAAGGAAGGCTGGGGCAGCGAGGCGGATCTCGCGCACATCGAGGAGTCGGGCTGCGCCGCGGGGGCCGATCCGGCGGCGGTGTCCGACATGGCGAAGAAGCGCCAGCGCGACGAGATGGGCACGCTCGGTTCGGGCAACCATTACCTCGAGGTGCAGGTCGTCGATGCGGTGTTCGACGGGGAGGCCGCGCAGGCCTACGGGCTCGAAGTCGGCGACGTGGTCGTGACCATCCACTGCGGCTCGCGCGGGCTCGGCCATCAGATCGGCACCGACTACCTGCGCGAGATGGCGATCGCGGCGCCGGCGGCGGGCATCGCGCTGCCCGACCGCGAACTGGCGTGCGCACCGCTGAAGTCGGACCTCGGTCAGCGCTACCTGGGGGCCATGCGCGCGGGGATCAATTGCGCGCTCGCGAACCGGCAGATCCTCACGCATCTCGCGCGCGGGGCCTTCGCCGAGGTGTTTCCGGGCGTGCATCTGCCGGTGCTCTACGACGTGTCGCACAACACCTGCAAGGAGGAGTCCCACCGCGTGGGGGACACCCGGCGGCGCCTCTTCGTGCATCGCAAGGGCGCAACGCGCGCCTTCGGACCCGGGCACGTTGAGCTGCCGCGCGAATACCGCGAGGTCGGCCAGCCGGTGCTGATCGGCGGCAGCATGGGCACGGCGTCATGGATCCTGGCCGGTGCGGCCGGCACCGAGGAACGGGCCTTCGGGTCGGCTTGCCATGGAGCGGGGCGTGCGATGAGCCGCCACGAGGCGCTGCGACGCTGGCAGGGGCGCAACATCGTCGACGAGCTTGCGGCGCGCGGCATCCTGATCCGCAGCCCGAGCTTGCGCGGGGTCGCCGAGGAGGCGCCGCTCGCCTACAAGGACGTCGGCGCGGTGGTCGATGCGGCCGATCGCGCGGGGCTCGCGCTGAAGGTCGCGCGGCTCGTGCCGCTGGTGTGCGTGAAGGGCTAGCGCGAAGCCGCAGCGATTCGAGGAGGAGACATGGATCGTCCTTCGATCATCCGCAAGGCTGCAACGGACCTGCGCGTCGCACCGAATCTCGCCGACTACGCGGCGACTTGCCGCGACTTCACGTGGGACGCGGCGCGGGCTGCGCTCGCAGGCTTGCCGGGCGGTGCGCTCAACATCGCCTACGAGGCGGTCGTGCGCCAGGCCGGCGGGCCGCTGTGTGATCACCTCGCGTTCCGCTTCCTCGGCCACGATCGCGTGCGCGACGTGAGCTACGGCGAGCTCGCGGCGCTCACCGCGCGCTTCGCGAACGGGCTGCGTACGCTCGGCGTCGCGCGCGGCGAGCGGGTCTTCGTGCTGACCGGGCGCATCCCGGAACTCTACGCCGCGGTGCTCGGCAGCCTGCGCGCCGGCTGCGCGGTGTCGCCGCTGTTTTCGGCTTTCGGTCCGGAACCGATCGCGACGCGGCTCAAGCTCGGCCAGGGGGCGGTGCTGGTGACGACCGAGTCGCTGTACGAGCGCAAGATCGCGAAGATCCGCGGCGAGCTGACGACGCTGCGCCACGTGCTGCTGGTCGGCGAGGGCGGTGAGACGACGGACATCCCCGGCACGACTGACCTCGGCCGGCTGATGGCGTCCGCCGACGAGGACTTCGGCACTGTCCCGACGCGGCCCGACGAGCTCGCGCTGCTGCATTTCACGAGCGGTACGACCGGCTCGCCTAAGGGCGCGATGCACGTGCATGGCGCGGTCGTGACGCACTGGGCGACGGGACGCTACGCCCTTGATCTCCATCCGAACGACGTCTTCTGGTGCACTGCCGACCCGGGCTGGGTCACGGGCACCTCCTACGGCATCATCGCGCCGCTGCTGCACGGCGTGAGCTCGATCGTCGACGAGGCGGACTTCGATGCCGAGCGCTGGTACCGCATCCTCGAGGAGCAGAAGGTCACCGTGTGGTACACCGCGCCGACCGCGATCCGCATGCTGATGAAGGCGGGACCGGAGTTGGCGCGCCGCTTCAGCTTCCCGCAGCTGCGCTTCGTCGCGAGCGTCGGCGAGCCGCTGAACCCCGAGGCGGTGTGGTGGGGCAAGGAGGTGCTGGGCCTGCCGATCCACGACAACTGGTGGCAGACCGAGACCGGCGGCATCATGATCGCGAACGTGCCGGCGCTCGACATCAAGCCGGGCTCGATGGGCAAGCCGCTGCCCGGCGTCGAGGCGGCGATCGTGCGCCAGCGGCCGGACGGCACGGTCGAGGTGGTCGACAAGCCCGACGTCGAGGGCGAGCTCGCGCTGATGCGCGGCTGGCCGTCGATGCTGCGCGGCTACCTCAACAACGAGGAGCGCTACCGCAAGTGCTTCGCCGGCGTGTGGTACCTGACGGGCGACCTCGCGCGGCGCGACGCTGACGGCTACTACTGGTTCGTCGGCCGCAGCGACGACGTGATCAAGTCGGCCGGCCACCTGATCGGGCCGTTCGAGGTCGAGAGCGCGCTGATGGAGCACCCGGCGGTCGCCGAGGCCGGCGTCATCGGCAAGCCGGACGAGATCGTCGGCGAGGTCGTGAAGGCCTTCGTGTCGCTGAAGAAGGGCTTCGAGCCGAGCGAGGCGCTGCGCATGGAGCTGCTCGGCCATGCGCGCAAGAAACTCGGCGCGGCGGTCGCGCCGAAGGAGATCGATTTCGTCACGACGCTGCCCCGCACGCGCAGCGGCAAGATCATGCGGCGGCTCCTGAAGGCGCGCGAGCTGGGACTGCCCGAAGGCGACACCTCGACGCTGGAGGCCGGGGGATGAACGCGACGAAACGCAAGGCCAGGGCGGCCGCGCCGGAGCTGCAGCCACCCTTCGCGTTGCGGCTGCTTGCCGACATGCTGCGCATCCGCCGCATGGAGGAGAAGTGCGCCGAGCTCTATGGCGCGGGCAAGATCCGCGGCTTCCTGCACCTCTACATCGGCGAGGAGGCCTGCGCGACCGGCGCGATGCACGCGCTGGAGGCGGACGACAACGTCGTCGCGACCTACCGCGAGCACGGCCACGCGCTGCTGCGCGGCGTGCCGATGGACGCGATCATGGCCGAGATGTTCGGCAAGGCCGCGGGCTGCTCGCATGGGCGCGGCGGCTCGATGCATCTGTTCGACGCGGCGCGGCGATTCTACGGCGGCAATGCCATCGTCGGCGGCGGGCTGCCGCTCGCGGTCGGACTCGCGCTCGCGGACAAGATGCAGGGGGTGCGCCGCGTGTCGGCGTGCGTTTTCGGCGAGGGGGCGATGGCGGAGGGCGTCTTCCATGAAGGCATGAACCTCGCCGCGCTGTGGCAGTTGCCGGTGCTCTTCCTGTGCGAGAACAACCTCTACGCGATGGGCACCGCGCTCGCGCGCTCGGAGTCGCAGACCGACCTGTGCGTGAAGGCCGCAAGCTACAAGGTGCCGACGCTGAAGGTCGACGGCATGGACGTGCTCGCGGTGTTCGAGGCGACGCGCCGCGCGGCGGCGCAGGTGCGCGAAGGCGGCGGCCCCTGCTTCGTAGAGTTCCAGACCTACCGCTTCCGCGCCCACTCGATGTTCGACCCCGAACTGTATCGCGACAAGGCCGAGGTCGAGGAATGGAAGAAGCGCGGGCCGATCCACAATTTTTCGGCGCAGCTCAAGGCCGCCGGGGAGCTCACCGAGGAGGGCTTTCTCGCGCTCGACGCTGCGGCCGGGAAGGAGGTCGCCGCCGCCGTCGCGTATGCCGAGGCCGCGCCGTGGGAGCCCGCCGAGGATCTGCTCAAGGACGTGACGACGCCGGGAGGCGCAGCATGAAGATGAGCTATCGCGAGGCGATGCGGGAGGCGCTGCGCGAGGCGCTAAGGTCCGACCCGCGCGTGTTCCTGATGGGCGAGGATGTCGGCCGCTATGGCGGCACCTACGCGGTGTCCAAGGGCTTCTACGACGAGTTCGGGCCCGAGCGCATCCGCGATACGCCGCTCTCCGAGCTGTGCTTCGTCGGCGCGGGGATAGGCGCCGCACTCGGCGGCCTGCGGCCGATCGTCGAGATCATGACGGTGAACTTCAGCCTGCTCGCGCTCGACCAGATCGTGAACAGCGCCGCACTGCTGCGCCATATGTCCGGCGGGCAGTTCTCGGTGCCGCTGGTGATCCGCATGGCGACCGGCGCGGGACGCCAGCTCGGGGCGCAGCATTCGCACAGCCTGGAGAACTGGTTCGCGCACATCCCCGGCATCCGCGTGCTCGCGCCCGCGACCATCGCCGACGCGCGCGGCATGCTCGCCCCGGCGCTCGCGGACCCCGACCCGGTCGTGATCTTCGAGCATGCGCAGCTCTACAACTTCGAGGACGAACTGCGAGATGAGCCCAATGAGGACTGGCACTGCGACATCGAGCACGCCGCGGTTCGCCGCCCGGGCAGCCAGCTGAGCCTCTTTGCCTACGGCGGCAGCCTGCCGAAGGCGCTGGAGGCCGCCGAGTCGCTCGCGCGCGAGGAGATCGACGTGGAGGTCGTCGACCTGCGCGTGCTGCGTCCGCTCGATACCGAGGCGATCGCCGAGTCCGTGCGCCGCACGCACCGCGCGGTGATCGTCGACGAGGGCTGGCGCAGCGGCAGCCTCGCGGCGGAAGTGATGGCGCGCATCGTCGAGCAGTGCTTCTACGACCTCGACGCGCCCCCGGTCCGGGTGTGCAGCGAGGAGGTCCCCATCCCCTACGCGAAGCACATGGAAGACGCCGCGCTGCCGCAGCCGGCGAAGATCGTCGCGGCGGTCAGGGAGCTGCTGAATGTTTGACTTCACGCTGCCTTCGCTCGGCGCCGACATGGACGAGGGCACGCTCCTCGAGTGGAAGGTCAAGCCCGGCGACGTGGTGCACAAGGGGCAGGTCGTCGCGATCGTCGATACCTCGAAGGCCGCCGTCGACGTCGAAATCTGGCAGGACGGCACGGTGTTCGAACTGCTGATCGCACCGGGCGAGAAGATCCCGGTCGGCACCGTGCTCGCGACGCTGCTCGAGCCCGGCGAGAAAGCGGAGGCGGCGCGGGCACGCAAGGCGCGCGCCGCGCCCGCGCCCAAGGCGTCCGAGGCGGGGCGGCTGCGCATCTCGCCGGCCGCGCGCAAGCGTGCCGAGGCGCTCGGTGTCGATGTCGCGCGCCTCGCGGGCAGCGGCCCGGGCGGGGCGGTGACGCTCGCCGACGTGGAGGCCGCGGCGGCCGCCACGCCAGCGACTACGGCGCCGGCCGACCGGAACGTGGAGATGCGCCGCGCGATCGCCGCGGCGATGAGCCGCTCGAAACGCGAGATCCCGCACTACTACCTGCTCGAGACGATCCCGATGGCGCGTGCACAGCAGTGGCTCGCGCAGGCCAACGAGGGGCGGCCGATCACCGGGCGGCTGCTGATGGCGGTGCTGCAGCTGAAGGCGGTCGCGGCTGCGCTGACGAACTACCCCGAGATGAACGGCTTCTTCCGCGACGGTCGCTTCGAGCCGGTCGCCGCCGCGCACATCGGCATCGCGATCTCGCTGCGCCAGGGCGGGCTGATCGCGCCGGCACTGCACGACGTGGGCAAGAAGCCGCTCGACCAGCTGATGCGGGAGCTCACGGATCTCGTGAAGCGCACGCGCGCCGGGTCGCTGCGCAGCTCGGAGATGGCGGACCCGACGATCACCGTGACGAATCTGGGCGACCAGGGCGTCGAATCGGTAATGGGGGTGATCTACCCGCCGCAGGTCGCGCTCGTCGGCTTCGGCCGCATCGTGCCGCGGCCCTGGGTCGAGAACGATGGGATCGCGGTGATGCCGACCGTCGTCGCGAGCCTCGCGGCGGACCACCGCGTCTCCGACGGGCATCGGGGCGGCTTGTTCCTCGCCGAGCTGCGCGAACGGCTGCAGCGGCCGCAGGAACTTTGAGTGAAGGCGGAATAGGACGGGAGGGGGATGACGATGGCGGACAAGCACCCCGAGCTGCGCGCGAACGTGATCGCGATCTTGCGGACGATCGCGCCCGAGGTCGAGGCGGACGAACTGCGCGACGACCGGCCATTGCGCCAGCAGGTCGACCTCGACTCGATGGACTGGCTCAACTTCCTGATCGGTATCAGCGAGCGCCTCGGGGTGAGCATCCCCGAGGCGGACTACGGCCGTCTCGCGACGCTGGCCGACCTGCTCGCCTACCTGCGCGCGAAGCTCGGTTAGTTTCGCGTCACCAGTCCGGCCGCCATCGCGTCGGTCGTCGGCAGCGGGCGCACGCCGCGGCAGTCGGTCGCGCGCAGCTCGCGCATCACCAGGTCCCCGGCCGAATCCGGCAGCATCGCGCGGAGATAGCGCGACAGGCTGATCAGTTGGCGGTTGTCGAGCGCGGTTTCGCAGCGGCCGCGGGCGTAGTCCTCGTCCGGCGGGAGCTGCGAGAAGCCAACGCGCGCCGCGTTGGGGCCGGGCGGAATGTGCCGTTCGGTGCCGGCGGCGAAGGCGATCAGGCAGGGCGTGAGGCAGGTGCTGCCGGGCGCGACGCGCGTGTTGAAGCCGCGGTTCCTGAGCATCGAGCCGATCGTGATCGCGGGGCCGACCTGGCCATCGACGTTGTCGAGCACGAGCCACTTGGCCCCGCAGTTGCGCTTGGCCATGTCGGCCGTGACGAGCGACAGCGCGGAGACCGCCGCCGGGGTGATCTCGCCCGACAGCGTGACCTCGCATTCGGCGCCGCGCTGGCGCAGCGACATCGTGCCGTCCCTGTAGGGGAAGCTCTCCGAGTCGCGGGGCGCGGCGTGCTGGGAGGAGGGCGTCGCGCAGGCGGCAACGAGCAGGCAGCTGCCTGCGAAGGCGAGAAGGCGGCGGGGAAGGCCTGGAAGCATTCGGGAAATCCTCGGTCGTCAGGGATGCCGTCCGCAGCGCACAGGGCGCCCGACGCAAAGCGGCGCCCACCATAGCACGGCTTCTCCCGCGCGCGCCGCGCGGGCCGGCGCCCTGTGTGACGCTTTGAACGATTACCGTCCGGAGTTCAGCCGGACGCGCTGCGTTCCCACGGCGGCACAGGGCTGAAGTGGTCCTCCAGCATCTGCAGGAAGACGCGCACCTTCGGCAGGCGCACCCGGCTGGCCGGATAGCAGGCGTAGAGATGCTGGCCGTAAGTCGTGATCGGCAGGTATTCCTTGAGCACCTCGACGAGCGTGCCGCGGGCGACGTCGGGGCCGCACAGGTAGGTGGGCAGGATCGCGAGACCGTGGCCTTGCAGCACGGCCGCGTTGATGCTGTCGAGGTTGTTGACCTGGAACTTGGCGCGGATAGGGACGGTGACGAGGGAGCCGCCGGGTGTCGCGAGCGTCCAGTCGGAGGGGCCGCGCATGCGCGTGAAGGCGAAGCACTCGTGGTGGGCGAGATCCTGCGGGACCTGCGGCACGCCGTGGCGGGCGAGGTAGTCCGGGCTGGCGCAGATCACGCGGCGGACCAGCGTGAGCTTGCGCGCGACGACATTCTCGGGCGGCGCGTCGGTGAGGCGCAGCGCGATATCGACGTTCTCTTCGATGAGATCGACGCGCCGGTCTTCGAGGTCGAGCTCGCACTGCACCAGCGGATGCTCGGCGGCGAACTGCGGCAGCAGCGGGGCGATCTGTAGGCGGCCGAAGGACACGGGGGCGGCGATGCGCAGGATGCCGCGCGGGATCTCGACGAGGTTCTGCACCGCGAGCTCGGCGTCGCGCAGTTCTTCGAGCACCCGCAGCGCGTGCTCGTAGAAGACTTCGCCGGCGGGGGTGAGGTTCTGGCGGCGCGTCGTGCGTTCGATCAGGCGTGCGCCGAAGCTCTGTTCGAGTTCGGCGAGCTGCTTGCTGACCTGTGCGCGCGAGCAGTCGAGCCGTCGCGCCGCGGCGGCCATGCTGCCGAGGTCGACGGTCTTCACGAAGGCTTCCCAAGCGCCCAGCCAGCTCATTTGTCAATGATTCGTTGACGGTATCGCGACAGGATACTGCTATTTTGTTTCCCGTCGGGAAACTAAAGTAGCACTCGGTACGACCCCGATATTGGAGCCCATGATGGAAGCCTCGATCCAGCGTAAACATTTCCTCGACGATCTGCAGGTCGGCCAGCGTTTCACGAGCGGCACGCACCGCATGGACGAGGCGCAGATCCTGGCTTTCGCCGGTGAATTCGATCCGCAGGGCTTTCACTTGGACCACGAGGCCGCGGCGGCGAGCCTCTTCGGCGGGCTGGCGGCAAGCGGTTGGCATACGGCGGCGATTACGATGAAATTGCTGGTCGGCGGCGGGCTGCCGCTTGCCGGCGGGATCATCGGCGCGGGGGGCGAAATCAGCTGGCCGGGTCCGACGCGGCCGGACGACGTGCTGCGGGTCGTCGGCGAAGTCGTCGAGATCGCGCCGTCGCGTTCGAAACCGGACCGCGGCATCGTCACGATGCGCTGCGAGACGCGCAACCAGCACGACGAAGTCCGGCAGGTGCTCGTCGCCAAGCTCGTCGTACCGCGCCGGCCCGCGCAGCAAGAGGCGGCCGCTTCCGACGTCCTCGAATCCGTCTGAACCCAATATAACGAGAACAATAATGCTACGTTCCCTCAACTCTCCCGGCGCGCTGATCACGACGCTCGCGGCCGCCGGCATCCTGATGGTGACGATGGGCGCCCGGCAGTCGATCGGGCTTTTCGTGTCGCCGCTCAACACCTCGACCGGGCTCGGCATCGCGAGCATCAGCTTCGCGCTGGCGGTGGGGCAGTTCATGTGGGGTGCGATCCAGCCGGTCGCCGGTGCGGTGGCGGACAAATACGGTCCGGGCAAGGTGCTGGTCGCGGGTCTCTTGGTGCTCGCATTCGGCAGTGCGCTGACGCCGTGGATGGACTCCAGTTTCGGTCTCGTGCTGACGCTCGGCCTGCTGTCGGCGGCCGGTTCCGGAGCAGGCAGTTTCTCGGTGCTGATCGGCGCCGCGGCGCAGCGCCTGCCGCTTGCCGCGCGCGGCACGGCATCGGGCGTGATCAACGCGGGTGGTTCCTTCGGGCAATTCGTCTTCGCGCCGGTGCTGCAGAAGCTGATCCAGGCGCTGGGCTGGATGGGCGCGATGTGGTCGATGGCGGTGATGGTGCTTGCGGCGCTGCCGCTGATCCGCGTGCTGGTCAAGCCGGGCGCCGAAGCGCCCAGGCACGCCGCCGCAGACGGCAAGGGGCTCGGCCATGCGGTGCGCGAGGCGCTCGGCGACCGCAGCTACCTGCTGCTGCATGCGGGCTTCTTCACTTGCGGCTTCCATATCGCCTTCCTCGTGACGCACCTGCCGGGCGAAGTCGCGCTGTGCGGCTTGCCGCCGGGCGTCGCGAGCTGGTCGCTGGCGATCATCGGTCTGGCGAACATTGCAGGCAGCCTCTACGCGGGGTCCTGCATCGCGCGCTACCAGAGCAAGTACGTGTTGGCGGTGATGTATGCGTCGCGCGCGCTCTTGGTCGCCGTGTATCTGATGGCGCCGAAGACCGCGATGACCTTTTACGTCTTCGCGGCAGGCCTGGGCTTCACGTGGCTCGCGACGGTGCCGCCGACCGCGGCGATCGTCGGCAAGCTCTTCGGCGTGCGCTACCTCGGCACGCTGTTCGGGCTGACGCTGCTGTCGCATCAGATCGGCGGCTTCCTCGGCGCCTATCTCGGCGGGCTGGCGATCGTGCGCTTCGGCGATTTCAGCTGGATGTGGTACGCGGACATGGCGCTGGCGGTGATGGCGGCGCTGGTGAATCTGCCGATCCGCGAGGCGTCGCCGCGCCAGGCGCTGGCGCCGGCCTGAATCCGGAATTGGAGGATGTTTTCCCGCCTGTTCGGCAAAGTGAGCGGGCGGGGCCGGGCGTAATCTGGCGTCGTGGGGCAGGAAGATGCCCCGGTCGCCGGAGGGCACGAAAATGGACATCCAATATCTGGAATGCGACTTCGAGGTCATCGACCTCGACGAGCAATCGGAACCCGATTGCGACGCGGCCGACGAAGCCGCCGCACGGGCGGAGGCCACGTTCATGGCCTGGTTCACGGACTTGAACGGGTGCTGCCGCGTGTCGGCTTCGACGAACTGAGCGTCGGCTACGGCGCCGTCCCCCATCGGCTGGGGCTTATGCCCAAGTGGGTGGGCGAGATGGCGCATCGCGCGCCTCGCCGCCGTCGGCCACCCGCGCGGCAACTTCTTCTAAATTCATCTTTCTCGAATAAATACAACCGCTTGTCGAAGCGATCCGGATTCCGTGTGCACGTGGTACGGCGGATGCATAGTGAAGGACAGGGCATGCAAGATGCCTTGAGCGGCGAGCGTGACACCGCGCTCGCAGTTGATCCGACACCCGCAGGAGAGAGAGATGAACACCACAGCGCAAAACCTGGCCGTACTGGCCGCCATGCTCGGACTGTGCGTTTCGAGCGCCTATGCTGCAAGCGCTCCCGATCAGGGAGGCAGCGCCCGGATTTCCGGCGTCACCGTGGAAAGCCCGCTGGCCCGCAAAGGGGCCGACGATCCGCCTCCCGCGCCGGGATGCGACGATCACGGCACCGACCTGTGCCAGAGCGAGCTCGCGAAGAACGGCGCGGACGATCCGATGCCGCAGCCCGGCTGCGACGATCATGGCACGGACCTCTGCCTGACGCCGACTGCGATCGAAACCTGAGACAAGCCCTTCCGGCCGGCCTCGCAGCTGCGAAAGGCCGGCTTTCTTCCTCCATTCCGCCTCCTCCTGCGGCCGATCCGCGGGGGAGGCTACGTTTGCTTGCCAGCGGCATTTGACCGACGGCGTGCTGCTCGGCGACACTCCTCGGCAGTCGTTCCCGAGGGGTGCGGAGATGAGTGACGGCGATGGTGTGAAGCTTCCCGGCGTCGATGCGGCGCTCGCGGAATCGCTGGCGAAGATCGAGATCCCGCCGCGTCCGGCGATCCTGGACCACGTGATGGCGGAGATGCAGGCCGACGAGCCGGACTACCGCCGCCTGTCGAGCCTGATCACGTCCGACGTCGGCCTCGCGGCGTGGCTCGTGAAGACCGCGAACGCGCCGATCTTCGGCTTCCGCGTGAAGGCGCAGACGGTGCGCGATGCGCTGATGCGGCTCGGCCTGCTGATGGTGCTGCGCACGGTTGCCGCCTATGGCGTGCGTCAGGCCTTGCCCGAGAACCCGGCGCTGGCGGGATTCTGGGACACCTCGGCGCGCGTCGCGCACCTGTGCGCATGGCTTGCCCGGGAGCTCGGGGTCAAGGAGGGCGTGCGCGCCGAGGACGCCTACACCTACGGGTTGTTCCGCGACTGCGGAATCGCCGTGCTGATGCGCGTGAATCCGAACTATGCCGCGACGCTCGCTGCGGCGACGGCCGAGCCGGTCAAGGCCTTTACCGAAGTCGAGTCGGAGCGCCTGGGCCTCAATCATGCGATGGTGGGCAGCATCATGGCGCGCAGCTGGTATCTGCCCGAGCCGATGTGCGAGGCGATCCTGTTCCACCACGAGATCGCCGCATCGACGCTCGTCGGTCTGTCGCGCGCAGGCTACCGGCTTGCGGCGCTGGCGCAGTTGGCGGAGTGGCTGCAAGGCAGACACTCGCTTGCGGTCGACCGCGAGTGGAAGAAGCAGGGCGGCGCGGTGCTCAGCCGGCTGGAACTGACGCCGCAGCGCGTCGAGGAGCTGCAGTCGGGCGCGGCGGACGTGCTCGCGCAGGTGGAGTGAATTGAAAGAGGCAAGACATGAATCATGAGCCCCGCCGGCGCGGGCGGACCGGGGGCGCCGCGTCGACGCGCTTCCTGTGGATCGCACTGGCGATCGCCCTGCTGGTGATCTTCTGGCAGGAGCTGCCCTTTGTCGGCAGCCTATTTTCATCGACGAAGAGCGAACCGCGACTCGTGACCGCGCGCGGCGATCTCGCGGCAGACGAACGCAGCACGATCGAGCTGTTCGAGAATTCGCGCGGCTCAGTCGTGTACATCACGACCTCCTCCCAGGTGCGCGACTTCTGGACACGCAACGTCTTCACCGTGCCGCGCGGCACCGGCTCGGGCTTCATCTGGGACGAGGCCGGCCACGTCGTGACCAACTTCCATGTGATCCGGGAGGCGAACGAGGCGACGGTGAAGCTCGCCGACGGTCGCGAGTTCCGCGCCGCACTGGTCGGCGTATCGCCCGCGCACGACATCGCGGTGCTGCGTATCGGCGTCGGCTTCAAGGGGCCGCTGCCGGTGCCGATCGGCAGCAGCCACGACCTGAAGGTGGGGCAGAAGGTGTTCGCGATCGGCAACCCCTTCGGCCTGGACTGGACGCTGACGACCGGCATCATCTCGGCGCTCGACCGTTCGCTGCCGGCGGAAGACGGTCCGTCGATCGAACACCTGATCCAGACCGACGCGGCGATCAACCCGGGCAACTCGGGCGGGCCGCTGCTCGATTCGGCCGGACGCCTGATCGGGATCAACACGGCGATCTACAGCCCGAGCGGGGCGAGCGTCGGGATCGGTTTCGCGGTGCCGGTCGATACCGTGAATCGCGTCGTGCCCGAGCTGATCAGCAAGGGCAAGTACATCCGTCCGGTGCTCGGCGTCGCGATCGACGAGGGGATCAACGAGCAGCTGACCAAGGCGCTGGGCGTCAAGGGCGTCGTGCTGCTGCGGGTCGGGCCGGGCACGGCTGCCGCTGAGGCGGGGCTGCGCGGGGCGACGGTGACGCGCGACGGCGGGGTGATTCCCGGCGATATCATCGTCGAGCTCGAGGGCAAGCCGGTCGAGTCGGTCGGCAAGCTGCTCGCGCTGATCGACGACTACAAGATCGGCGACACGGTCAAGCTCACGGTGCTGCGCGACCAGGCGCGGCGCGAGGTGAACGTGACGCTGCAGCCGGGCACCTGATCCGGGGGCAATTCCAATCACGCGTCCGCGAGCGCGCCGGCCAGGTCGTCGAGGATCTCCGCACGGTGCGCATCGCCCGCTTGCGCGCGCAGCCGCGTGAAGCGTGCGAGCAGCACGATCTGGCGGACCACGGAATCGAACTTCCGCCGGCTGCGCGGGATCTGCGCGATCGCGTCGTCGTACAGGCTGGCGAGGTGCTGGCCGTCTTCGCTGTCCAGACCGTCGAAGAGGCGGGCGGTGAGTTCGGCGTCGGCCGGCTTCACGGCGTTGAAGAAATCCCCGCTTTGCGCGAAGAGCCGGCGCGCGACCTGGGCACAGGCGGCCGCCTGGCGCGCGACCTGGTCGTGGCGGGCGGGGTCGTCGGCTTCGAGCAGCAGCCAGTCGAGCTGCAGGCGGTTGATCGTCGGGTAGGGATCGAAACCCGGCTGGTCCGGCGGGCATTCGGCGCTGGCGTAGGCGTTGCGGGCTTCTTCGAGGATGGGGTGGACCTCCGCCCAGCTGCCCGTGAGGGCGACGACGGCGGCCTTGCGCTTGAGTGCGCTGCCGAGTACGGCGTAGCGATCCATGTTGCGGACCGGGGCGGTTTCTTCCGCGCCGGCGTGCGTCGCAGCCAAGGCGATGAGGCCGCGCAGGCGGCGGATTGCGGCCTCGATGAGCTTGATGTCGCCGATCGCTTCGCCGCGGCGCGCTTCGAGGTTGGCGAGCTGTTCGACGATGCGCACCGGAACCCGGCCGGAGAGGTCCTGCGCTGCGAGCGCGTGAGCGTAGGCCGTGCAGGCGTGTTCGAAGCCTTCGCTGCCGAGTTCCGCATAGATCGCGCCGACTGCGGCCTGGACTTCCGGCAGATCCCTCCATGCCGGCGGGACGTGGCCGAAGATGGCGGCGAGCTGGAGATCGACGGTCGCGACGCTGCGGCGGTCGTAGCCGAGGTCGGTACGCATGCCGTTGAGGAAATCGACGAGCTCGATTGGCGAGACGAGTCCGGTCGGCGCCTCGCTGGGCTTGGCGTCGGTGGGCGGATCGAGCATGTATTGCGGGTCGCCGTAGGCCTGGTAGGCACCCCAGGTGTTGTTCTGCGAATACTGTTCCCAGGTCGCGAGGCGAGCGGTGAAGACAGCCTTGCCGAAGGGCTGGCTCTGGCGCACGAAGGCTTCGAAGAAGCGGGTCGCAAAGAGCGTCGCGGCGGCGTCGTTGACCTGCCAGCCGGCCGCGACGACGCAGCGCACGCCGATCTCGATGAGCTCGCGCGCGAGGCTGTAGGCAAGGCGGTTCGCCGTTTCGGGGGAAACGCTCATCGCGCCGAGGTGACAGCAGTTGAGGAACACGAGTTCGGGCACGATTTCCATCTGGCTCACTTCGGCGGCGGTGAGCAGCATGCCGCCGGAGAGCACGACCCCAGTGCGGGCCTTGCCGTCGCGGGCCTCGGCCTGAAAGACGCCGTGCGCGGCGATCACGAGGACCTTGCAGGGCTGGCGGAAGAGCCGCGCGAAGATGTCGAGCGCTTCGAGCCCTTCGCCGTAATTGACGTCGTAGCCGCATTCGCCGAGGAGGTCGCGTACCGCGGCCCCTTCGGCCGCAGCGCCGGGGAGGTCGGGCAGGCGGTTGTCCGCCTCGGGCGGGATGGGCTGGGACGCCTTGCCGAACTTCGTGAAGTAGCCCCGGGTCGAGGGGTTGGCGATCACGCACGCGACCTTGCGCGTGACGCTCAGCGGATTGCGGCGATAGCGTGTGGTGGCGAACTGGCGGACCATCGCGGTGCGCACCGCCATCGGCAGATCGTCGGCCTGCAGCATTTCCCACGGCAGGTTCGCCGTATAGCCGTCGACGACGAGCACGAGCTGGTCCGCTTCGCGCGCGCTCGCCTTGAAGTCGAGCGGCACCATCAGCTGGAACAGCGTGCGTGAGAGATCCGCGTCGTACTGGTCGTGCGTGATCGCGTTGCCGACCAGCGCCTCGATGAGACCGGGCTGGCGTTGCTGGACGACGCTCTCGGCGCGGGCGCGTTCCGACAGGAAGACGTACTTCAGGAACTCGGCGACGGGCTCGCCCTTCGTGGTTTCCTTCAGCGGCGCCGGCGGGAGCGTGGCTTCCCCGGAGGGAAGACTCTCGGGCTGATCGGCGGCGGTCACCAGCAGGCGTGGCCAATAGTCGGAGCGCGCCGACGCTGCCAGGCGCGGCCGCGCGCCTTCGCCTTCGTACAGCACGTCGGCTGCCTGGATGCGCGCTTCGAGGCGGCGCAGCTCGCTCGCCATGCGCTGCGGCAGCGCAGTGACCGCGCGGGCCGCAGTGAGCGCGGTGTCGAGGTAGAGTTCGATGAATTCGAGGCGCGCGACGCGCAGGTGCGTGAGCGGCATCGCTTCGGCGAACTGGCGGTTCGCCGCGAGCACGCCGCGCACGATCATCTCGATCGAGTCGTCGACGCTGATGTGGGTCGTCGAGTTGAAGCCGATCAGCAGGCTTGCGAGCGTCAGTTCGCTGTCGGCGGGGGCGACGTCGGTCGGTTCGTCGCGTCTTGCGCCCTGGCGGTCGTGCGCCAGCAGCAGGAAGCGCAGAACGCCGGCGCGCACGGTTTCGGCAATGTCCGCCGCGGAGAGCGCGCCGAAGCGTCCGAGCCCGACGATCACGGCGCCCCGGCCGGTGCCGCGCAGGCGGTCTTCGTTGCCGCGCGCCTGCAGCACGAAGGCGCTGGAGCCGATCTCGCCGGCGTACACGCCGAGCCGTTCGCGCTGGCGCAGCGCGCCGCCGACGAGGTAGCGGTCGATCGTGCCCTCGGCGCCGGAGATCGCATCGCCGAGGTAGTGGCCGCAGAGCAGGGGTTGGCGGGCGAAGCGCAGGTCCATCGCGGTGACGCAGACCTGCAGCGGGCGGACCGCGGTGACGGGCTTGCGCCGCCGCGGGCGCGATCCGACGACGCTGCGCGCGAGCTCCTCCTCGGTCGGCAGCACCGGCGGTGGGGCGTCGTAGGGGAGCGGGGCGGCCGCGGCGCCGCGGCTCGCCGGCAGGCGGCCGAGGCGCGTGGTGGTGCCGGTCTGCAGCAGGTCGAGGATCGCCGGGAAGTAGTCGTCGGTGTCGGCGAGGGCGCCGTGGTCGACGGGCATGTACCAGCTCTGCTCGGGCGGCAGGTTCGCGAGGCGGCCCGAGGCCCAGCTCACCGAGCCGTCGCCTTCAGGCGTGCCGAGCATCTTCAGTTGGCCGCCTTCCTCGACGAGACCGCAGGGTGTCTTCTCGGCCTGGCCGAAGACGTAATGCACGCGTTCGACCGGATTCGGCGCGTCGTTCGAGGACAGCGCTCCGTCCCACAGTTCGCGGGCGAGCGCGAGGCCGTCGGCCGACGCCTGTCCGGCGATGCCGTCGCCGAACCAGCGGTCGCGGTTCTGCGCGGCGAGCTGGGGCCACAGGTCGGCGACGAGGTAGTCGTCGTGCAGGCTTGGGGTGCCGTCGACGAATTTCGGTCGCGGCAGGAGCTGCAGCGCGCCGGGGAAGCCGGCGACGACGTCGAGCACGGCCTGCATCCCGTGCGCGAGATCGAGGCGGGCAAGCTGGCGCATGGTGTCCGACTTGCCGAGCAGCGCTTCGACCATCAGGTAGGAGCCGTTGTTGGGGGTGCCGAGCATGACGAAGCGGCCGCCCGCGCGCTTGACGAGGGCCTCCCACAAATCCGGGCGGCGCGCGATCATCGTGCGGCAGACGAGCCCGCCCATGCTGTGGGCGAGCAAGCGCACCGGCTGGTTGGGGTTGTCGGCGAGCGCCTTTTCCAGCATCGCGGCGAGGCGATCGGCCGTGCCGCCCTTGGTGTGCACGGGCAGGCGCCAGTCGTAGGGGAAGCGGATCACGCGGTGCGTCGCTTCGAGGAAGACTGTGAGGTCGCCGTAGAACATGTCGAACAGCGACTCCTCGTGCACGTCGGGCTTGTCGATACGGATCTCCGGCAGTCCGCCGCTCGCGAGATCGAGGAAGTCGAACCACACGCGGTCGCCGTCGCCGGGCTTGTCGGAGTTCTTTCTCAGTTCGAGGTGCGACCCCATGATGCCGGGCAGGAAGATCACCACCGGGCGCGTATCCGGCGCCGGCACGCCACGGCTCGCGGCCTCGCGGCGCGCGGCCGCGGCGGCCGGTTCGTGGAGCCGGATGATCGGCGCAAACGTTGGCACCGTCGCGGGATCGTCGACGGTGAGCCAGTCGCGCAGCGCAGCGCGCGTGTGGCGGTTGGTGAAGTAGCTGAAGTGGTTGACCGAGGCGTCCTGGTCGAACACGTAGCGCGTGTCGTTGCGGGTGGCGAGGCCGGCGTACATCGAATCGGTATCGACGACGAGGTCGTTGTCGAAATGGTCGAACAGCATCCAGTCGGTGAACATCACGCCGAGACGCTTGAGGACGTTGCCGCCCTCGATGTCGCCGCTGATCACGCCCATCGCGATGCCTTGCTTGCGCTGGGCACCCGCGAGCAGGGTGCTCATCGGCCCGTCGGTGAGCATCGCCTCGATGCCGGGGACGATGCGGGCGTCGATGCGCTTGTCGGCGATCTCCAACACGATGCGCTTGAAGGCCGACAGCACGGCGCCGCCCGCGGGGCCGGTGACGGCGCCGACGAGCTTGCCCATCAGGCTCAGCAGGCCGGACAGGAACACATCGAGGTTGTCCGAGAGCAGCCGCGTGCCGCGCGCGGGGCATGCGACGCGGACGTAGCGCTCGATCTGGAAATTCTTGGTGGCGAGTTCGTCGCGCAGCGCCTTGAGCGACTCCTGGTCGTGCGCGCTGACGAGATCGCGCAGGCGTTTCTCGCGCGCGCTTTCCTTCTCGTTGGGCGGCGCCTGGTGGCGGTAGGCGGCGATCGCGTCGTCGGCGAGGCCGGCGAGGCAGAGCAGGTCGCCGACGAGCCCGCCGCGCGAGTGCGTGACGACCGACAGCCGCGCGCCGGCCGGCAGCGTGCGGGCGAGCTGGAGCGCGTTCTCGATCGGGCTCTCCGAGAAGGTGCGGTGCTCGAAGCCGAACACCCGGTCGCCGAAGCGGCGCGCGAGCGGCTCCCAGTCGCTGCTCGCGCTGGGGGCGCGCAGCTCCTTGAAGCTGCCGAGGGTGTGCGAGCCGGTGCCGTGGATGAAGAGCAGCATCGGGCCGTCGGCTGCCGTCGCGAGGCGAGCATCGTCCGCGGCGCAGCGGTCGCCGGCGGTGAGGGCGCCGCCGTCGCGCCAGTGGTAGACGCCCGGTTCGCCCGCAAGCTGGTTCTCGATCGCCCACATCAGCGCCTTCGCGCCGAGCCAGGACGCGCCCGCGTCGGCGAGCTCGTCGGCCGGTTCGCCGAGCCATTCCTGCAGCCATTCGAGCGCCTTCTCGCGCGCGGCCTCGGTGATCGCGTCCGGGGTGAGCGAGAGCACCGACAGCCCGGACCACAGCCAGTCGCTGACGCCGCGCGCCGCCGCGCCGGGGTCGCGCAGCGCGGCGAGGTCGATCGAGCCGTCGTCGCGGATGGCCTCCGGGCGAACGCGGGCGAGGTCCTCGCGCAGCTTGTCGGCGCGCATGAAGACGGTGCTGCCGTCGGCGGTTTCGAGCGCGACGAGATTGCCGCGCGCGACGCGGGGCGAGGCGGTCGGGCCGGCATCGCGGCCGGGGGCCGACAGCGTGTAGGCGGCCTCGACGCGGACGACGCCATCGAGGAAGGGATCGGCGAGGGGCGCGGCGCCGCGGCTGCCGGCTTTCAGCGCCGGGGGCAGCGCGGGCGCTTCGCGCGCGGCGCCCGGCAGGTGGAACTGGATGTTGTTCGACTTCCGGCTGGCGGGCATCGGCGCCTCCTGCTTGGGGTCGGGGGCGTGTTGCAGTGTGGGCCCTGCGGCCCGATGCGCATTTGCGCGATATCTCTTTTGATTACCTCTGTTTAGAAGGCGCTTGGGGCTTTGTCAAACGGCGGGCTACGCGGGAGAAGGCTCAGTCGGTGCCGTTCTGGTCGTTTGTCGGGTCGTCGAAGCAGTCGATCAGCGCGACGACAACATTGCGCGAAGCGGTGCGGAACTTCAGGCCGGTGAGCGTCCGGCGGGCCGAGGAGTGGTAGCCCAGGTCGAAGTCGGCGACGATCTGTCCCGCGAGCTTGTGGAATTCGCGGTGCATGAGGTCGAGATGCTCCAGGCGGTCGTCGGGGATGCCGGCATTGCCTTCGATCCAGCCGCCGAGCGCACAGCGGGTGACCGATCTCGCATCGTCGAAGTCGATGGGGGAGGCGGAAGGACGGCCCGCGACGTAGTCGTTGAGACGCTTGCGCCAATCCAGGTGCGACTGGATGGCCCTCTTCAGGTCCAGCCCGTTGCGCGTCCAGTGCCCGCGCCTCAGGAAGGCCGCGAGTTGCGGCGAGCGCTCGCCGAGCAGGCGCCGCAACCAGTCTTCGATGTCGAGGTCGTCGTGGCGCAGCGCAGTAAGCAGGCGCGTTTCCTCGAGGCTCGACCCGTCGTCGGGCGGCAGCAGGAAGTGGCGGGCGAGCAGCGTTTCGAATTCGGTCGCGTCGGCCGGCTTGCTGATGAAATAGCCCTGCAGGTAATCGCAGCCCAGGTCGCGCAGGAAGCTCACCTGCTGCTCGGTCTCGACCCCTTCGGCGGTGACGCGCAGGTCGAGGCTGTGCGCCATGTTGATGATGGCTTCGACGAGGTGGGCGTCGTTGCGGTCGTCGGGGCAATCGTGGATGAAGCTGCGGTCGATCTTGACGATGTCGACCGGGAAGCGCTTGAGGTAGGACAGCGACGAAAACCCGGTGCCGAAGTCGTCGAGCGCGTAGCCGATGCCCAGCGCCTTGATCGCGCGCATGCGCGTCTCGATCGTCTCGCTGCCGCCCATCAGCACGGATTCGGTGATCTCGACGAGCAGGCTGTCCCGGTCGAGGCCATACTCGTTCAAGACGGCACTCACGAGGCCGGGCAGGGTCGCCTCGCGGAACTGCACGCCGGACATGTTCACCGCCATCCGCAGCGACGGGTAGCCGAGGTCGCGCCAGCGCCGCGACTGCCGGGCGGCCTCGCGCAGCGCCCATTCGCCGATCGCGACGATCAGGCCGCTGTCCTCGGCGACGGGAACGAATTCCAGCGGCGACACCGCGCCGCGTGTCGGATGATCCCAGCGGATCAGTGCCTCGGCGCCGATCAGTTCGCCGCTGTCGGCGTCGACGATCGGCTGATAGTGCAGGGTGAAGGCGTGCTGATCGAGCGCGATACGCAGGTCCGCCTCGAGCTGCATGCGCGCGAGCGCATCGGTCTGCATGTCGCGCGAGTAGAACTGCAGCCGGTTCTTGCCCGCCTGCTTGGATTTGTACATCGCGATGTCGGCGTTGCGGAACAGCGTCTGCACGTTGTCGCCGTCGTCCGGATAGACCGTGATCCCGACGCTGCCCGAGATGCGGTGCTGGATCTGGCCCAGCGCGAAGGGCTCGCGCAGGATGCTGACCACCTTCTCTCCGATCGCATGCAGGTCGTCGGCGTGGGTGAGATCCTGCACGACGATCGTGAATTCGTCGCCGCCGAGGCGGGCGACCGTGTCCTGGTCGCGCACGCAGGACGTCAGGCGATGCGCGACCTCGATCAGCAGTTCGTCGCCGATGTCGTGGCCGAGCGTGTCGTTGATCCACTTGAAGCCGTCGAGATCGAGGAACAGTACGCCAACCTGCGTGTGCGTGCGGCGCGCGTGGGCGAGGGCGTGGTCGAGCCGGTCGGAGAGCAGGCTGCGGTTGGCGAGGCCGGTCAGCGCGTCGAAGTTCGCCTGGCGCCAGATCGCCTCGTCCTGCTGCTTGCGCAGCGTGATGTCGTTGAAGAGCGAAATGTAGGCGACGATCTGCCCGCGCTCGTCGCGCACGGTCGAGATCGATTGCCACTGCGGGTAGATTTCGCCGTTCTTGCGCCGGTTCCAGATTTCGGACTCCCAGCGCCCGGTCGCGGCGAGCGCCTGCCACATCTGCGCGTAGAACGCCGGCTCATGCTTGCCGGAGCGCAGGATGGCCGGCGTCTTGCCGATCGCTTCCTCGGCCGAGTAACCGGTGATTTCGGTGAAGGCGGGGTTCACCGACGTGATCACGCCCGCCGCGTCCGTCGTCATGATGCCCTGCGTCGAGGCGTTGAACACGACCATCGCCTTGCTCATCTGCGTGAGCAGACGCTTGCGCTCGGTGACGTCCTGCAGGCTCAGCTGGATCAGCGTGCGGTCGTGGTGGCGGAAGCTCGTGCAGCGCACTTCGGCTTCCCAGATTTCGCCGTCGGGGCGCTGGTTGCGCAACTCCATCAACAGTGTGCCGGTGCGCAGGCACTCGGCGAGGTGACGCTGCGAGAGCTCGTCCGACGGTGTGCCATCGGCTTGTACGGTCACGGCGAAATCCATCGGCGAGCGGCCGATCAGCTCGCTGCGGTCCTTGCAGCCGTAGATCGCGACCGCCGCATCGTTGCAATCGACGAAGCGGCGCGTCTCGGGATCGACGATCGCCTGCGGGATGTAGGAGCGCTCGAACAGCGTCTTGTTATAGGTCTCGCTGTCGAGCAACGCCTGTTCGGCCTGCTTGCGCTCGGAGATGTCGTTCATCAGTCCGACGAGATAAGGCGGCTCGCCGCGTTGCGCCTTGACGCGCGACAGCCGCAGATCGCTCCAGTACAGCTCGCCGTTCTTGCGCCGGTTGAGCAGCTCACCCTGCCAGCTCTTGCCGGTCGCGACCGCTTCCCACAGGCTCGCGTACACGCTCTCGGGCGTGAGGCCGGACTTGAGTATCGCCGGGGTCTTTCCGCGCGCCTCCTGGCGAGAGTAGCCGGTGATCGCCTCGAAGCCCGGATTGGTGTAGCGGATCGAGGCGTCCATGTCGGTGATCAGGACGCCCGAGGTGCTCGCGTTCAGCGCCGCGCGGAAGATGCGCAAGCGCTGGGCGGCGCGGCGCCGCTGCTCGAGCAGGATTACGATGAGGAGCACGAGCAGCAGCGTCGCGAGTTCGATATACATGCCGGACAGCACGCGCCAGCGCAGCTCGGCCACCTTGATCAGGTGGAAGACCGTCCACGGGGCGTACTGCAGGTCGACGGTATGCAGCAGCCAGTCGCCGGTCCGGGTGTAAGTTGCCTTGGTGGCGGGCATCAGGCCGGCGATGTCCTGCGCGATCGCCGCCGGCATCGCGGCATCGATCTGGCGGAGCGTGTCGTTGCCGGGCCGGATCAGGTCGGGGTGGGCGACGAGTTGTCCGTACTGATTGGCGACGAAGGGCTTGCCGATATCGAGCCCGGAACCGGAAAGGTGGTCGTTGAGCGTGGTCAGCGTGATGTCCAGCGCCACCATGCCGCGGAAGCGCCCGTTCGCGTCCGACACCGGCGCCGTCACGGAGGCCATCAGGCCCTTGCCGGCCTCGTCCACATAGGCCTTGCTCCAGCGCACCAGCCGCTGCGGATTGTTCGTCGGCGCGGTGTCGACGAAGACAGGGTGCGCCAGCATGTCGTCGTTCCAGTGGAGGAAATCCCACTGCGTCTCGATCGGATAGATCGAGACGAAGCGGTTCGCCGACGTGTAGTAAACCCATGAGGCCTGCGGAACGTTTTGCATCACGCGACGGAACAGCGGGGTCAGATGCAGCGCCGCCTCGATTTCCTGCGTCGTCTCGACGGGCAGCGTGCGCAGGTCGCCGCCCCCGATGAGGTAGGCCGCGAGTTCCCTCGGCACGCCGGGAGGCTCGCCCTGCAGGCCGTAGCTGGCGCCATCAGGGTTGCGCACCAGGGCGGCCCGCACCGGATGCGGAGGGCCGTGGAAGTCGCTTTGCAGCGCACGCTCCGCTTCGACGCGGAGCAGCGCGACGTGGTCGTTCGCGGATTTGGCCGTCGTGTCGATTGACTTGGCTGTCGCCTGCAGGCTTTCGTCGGCGAGCCGCAAGATGCTCGCCATGCGATACGACCATTGCTCGTACACGCCGAACGCCGCCAGGCCGAGGACCAGGACGTAGGAAAGCAGGACAACGCGGTTCGGCTGTGCAAGTTTCACTCACCACCTGTCTGGCCCGATCGATGGGCTGCGTCGATCAATCTAGCCGAATAATACGAAAGATGTAATTACCCCTCCCCGGTACATGGGAAATCCGACACGGCGAGTCCCATTTGTTTCCCCGAATTCGGGTCAGCGGGACAGCCCCGCGTTCTCTCGAGTGCGATTGACGAGGCGGTGCAGCAGTTCGCGGGCCATGCGCCCGCCGGGGGAGGCGATCGCCGGCTTGCGATAGCTGAGGAACACCGTTTCCGGCTTGCCCGGCAGGGTGTAGAGCGCGATCGTCAGCGGGCATAGCGCGATGTTGTGGCGATCCTCGGTCACGAGGCGGGCCGAGATGCGGGCGCTGCAGAAGGAAAAGATCTCGGCGCGCTCGAAGAAGTCGGCGCGGTGGCCGAGATCGGGCGCGGTGCGGGCGAGCATCTCGCCGAATGGGTTGATCCCTGGCGGGGCGAGGCCTTCATCGACCATCGCGTCGAGCAGCGCCGCGCGGGCGTCCTCGTAGGCGAGCGGCTGCAGGGTCTGGACGACGACGCCCGGGGCGGCGGCCTGCGCGGTGGCGCCGAGCAGGAGCAGGCCGGCGAGCAATAAAAAACACCCTGCCCGAAGCCATCGGGCAGGGTGCAAGCGGTCACCGTGGAGGATGGGCACGGATACGTCAGAAGCGGTAGGTGGCCCTCGCGCCGGCGTACCAGCTGCGGCCCGGGCCGGGTTCGTAGAAGCGGCCGTTGCCGTCGCCGACGATCACGGACGCGACGTGCTGGCGGTCGAAGAGGTTATCCACGCGCAGCAGTTCGCCGAAGGTCCAGGCGCCGCTGCGCTGCTCGGTGGTGAGGCGCAGGTTCACGAGCGTGTAGCCGGGTGCGGCGTGCTGGGTGTTGGTGTCCTCGACGTAGACCTTGCCGCGGTACTGCGTTTCGACGGCTGCGGCGAGGCCCTGCACCGGCTTCCATTCGACTTCGGCATACGCCGACAGCGCCGGAACGCCGGGCAGGCGCTTGCCGTCGCTGACGGTGACGGCGCTCGCGCCGCTGCCGCTCACGAAGGGCTCGTCGTAGATCGCGCGCAGCCGCGTGATCGAGCCGCGGGCGCGCCAGTAGGGCGAGAATTCGGTGTCGGCCGCGAGCTCGAAGCCCTGGCGCAGCGTGCTCGCCGCATTCTTGAAGACCGTGCGGCCGCCGAGGCTGCTATCGACGACGAGTTCGTCCTCGGTGCGGATCTGGAACACGGCGGCATTGACGCGCGTGTTGTCGCCGACGAAGGCCTTGGCGCCGAGCTCGTACTGCTTGCTGGTCGAAGGCTTGAGGCCGAAGTTGAAGCCGTCCGAGGCGCCGGTGCCGGAGTACGACAGTTCCGCGAGCGTCGGCGTCTCGAAGCCGCGCGCGGCGCTGGCGTAGAGATTCACGGCCGGCGTGAGCTTGTACAGGATGCCGACCGCCGGCGTCGTGCGCTTGTAGCTGACGTCGCCGCTGTCGTCCGGGTTGCCCGGCTTGATGTACTGGTCGTCGACCTCGAACTTCACGTCGCTGTGGCGCACGCCGGCCTGCAAGGTCCATTTCTCGATCTCCCAGCTCGCCTGCAGGTAGGGATCGAGGCTCGTGACGGTGTCGGTCTCATGGCGGCGTTCGCGGCCCTTCACGCCGAGCGCGGTCGGCGCCGCGGCCGTGCCGAGGAAGTTCTCGAAGCCGCGGCGGGCGTCTTCGGAGCGGTCGTAGTCGACGCCGCCGGTGAGCGTGAGTGCGCCGGGGCCGGCTTGCAGAGTCTGGATCCAGCGCGCCCCCAGGCCCTCGAACTCGCGGTCGAACTCGACGACGCCGCCGGAGTGGCGGGGGCGTGTCGCGATGTTCTGGAAGGTGGGCGCAATCGCCTGGAACTGCGTCACGCTGCGTTCGCCGGCGTATGCCGTCAGCTGCAGGCGGCCGGAGCCGAAGCGGCGCTCGTAGGTCGCGCCGGCCTGCTGGTGGTCGATGGATTTGCGGGTATCGAAGGTCTCGGCGACGGTTTCGACCGAGCGCGGATCGTTGCGGTAATGGGTCCAGGTCAGACCCAGCGGGTCCTGCGTGTCGTCCTGCTTCAGCGCGCTGGCGACGAGTTCGAGCTTGCTGTCCTCGTCCGGGCGCACGCGGACCTTGGCGAAGGCCTGGTCGCGCGTCGCGGCGCTGTGATCGCGATAGCCGTTGGTGTCGAAGCGCGAGACATCGACCAGGTAGCCGACGCCGTTCTTCTCGCCTTCGGCGCCGAGGTTGATCTTGGTGGTGTCCCACGAGCCGGCGATCACGCCGCCGTACACCGAGGGGGGGCCCTTCGGATCGCGGGAGAAGAGCTGGATCACGCCGCCTGAGGCGTTGCCGTAGATCGACGAGAACGGACCTCGCATCACTTCGAGTCGTTCGGCGGTGTCGAGGTTGAAGGTCGCGGCCTGACCCTGGCCGTCCGGCGTGCTCGCCGGGATACCGTCGGTGATCAGCTTGATGCCGCGCACGCCGAAAGCCGCGCGCGAGCCGAAGCCGCGCACCGAGATCTGCAGGTCCTGCGCGTAGTTCTGGCGGTTCTGCACGACCAGCCCGGGGACGCCGTTCAGGGTTTCCGATGCATTGACGCCGAGGTTGCCGGCGCGCACCGCCTGGGCGTCGATCGAGTCGATCGAGAAGGGCAGGTCGAAGCTCTCGGTTTCGACGCGGCTGCCGGTTACGACGATCGGGTTCAGCGTCGGCACCGTCTCCGCCGCCATGGTTGCCATTGCCGGCACGGCGCCCAGACCCGCAAGGAGTGCGAGGTGCAGGGGTCGGAGGCGGGTCGGCGGCGTGGCGTGGCGGCGCATGGCGGTGTCCTGTAAGGATTTGTGAGCTTGTCCGAAGAATGGCTTGAACTATAGCCATAAGCCCTTATGCAGACTTCGCTACGCGCGCTGAATACGCCTCCAGAAAATCATGAGATTCGCCGCGCGGGCAGTCAGTGTGCACCGCCCGCGCTGCTCGCGTCCGTCTTGCCCGTCACGGGACGGCTCAACCAGATCACCGCGGTCAAAGCGAGGAACAGGATGCCGGCGCCCCAGAAGAGGTCCGTAGCCGACAGCATGTAGGCCTGCCGTGTGACCTGGCGTTCGATCATGCCCATCGCCTGTGCCGGGTCCAGGCCGAGCGCGGACATGCCTTGCAGCGTCTGCGTCGTGCCAGCGTCGAAGACCGAGATGTGTTCGACGAGGTGCGCGTGGTGCATCGCGGCGCGGTCGTCCCACATCGTCGTCGAGATCGATGCGCCCATGCCGCCCGCGGTGATCCGGAAGAAGTTCGACAGGCCGGCGGCGGCCGGGATGCGCTCGGGCGGCAGGCCGGACAGCGTCAGCGCGGTCAGCGGGATGAAGAAGGTCGCCATCGCCGCGCCCTGCACGAGCTGCGGGATCACGATCGCCATCATGTCGGCGTCGGTATTGAAGCCCGAGCGCATGAAGGCGGTGGTCGCGAAGACGATGAAGGCAAAGCTCGCGATCAGGCGCGGATCGGTGCGCGGCAGGATGCGGCCGACGAACGGCGACAGCAGCAGCGCGAAGACGCCGATCGGCGCGGTGACGAGGCCCGCCCAGGTCGCCGTGTAACCCATGAACTGCTGCAGCCACAAGGGCATCAGCACGACCATGCCGAAGAATAGGCCGTAGGCGAGCGACACCGAGACCACGCCGGTGGCGAAATTGCGCCGCTTGAAGAGCGTGAGATCGACGACCGGGTGGCGGTCGGTCAGCTCCCAGACGACAAGGAAGCTCAGCGCGACGACCGCGACGACAGCGAGCGTGACAACTTCGCCGGACGCGAACCAGTCGAGCTCCTTGCCCTTGTCGAGCATGATCTGCAGCGCGCCGACCCCGACCACGAGCAGCGCTAGCCCGATGCCGTCGATCGGGAGCTTCCGCGTCGCGGACTCGCGCGTGCGCATCAGCCGCCAGGTGAGCCACGCGGCGATAAGGCCGAAGGGCACGTTGATGTAGAAGATCCACGGCCACGTGTAGTTGTCCGAGATCCAGCCGCCAAGGATGGGGCCGAGCACCGGCGCGACCAGCGTCGTCATCGACCACATCGCGAGCGCCATGGCGGACTTTGCCTTCGGATAGCTTTGCAGCAGCAGCGCCTGCGACAGCGGGATCATCGGTCCGGCGACGGCGCCCTGCAGCACGCGCGCCGCGATCAGCATCTCGAGGCTCGTCGACATGCCGCACAGCAGCGACGCGATGACGAACAGCACGATCGACGACACGAAGAGCTTTACCTGGCCGATGCGCTGCGTGAGCCAGCCGGTGAGCGGCACGCTGATCGCGTTGGCGACGGCGAAGGACGTGATCACCCAGGTGCCCTGGCTCGCGCTGACGCCGACGTCGCCGGCGATGGTCGGGATCGACACGTTGGCGATCGTCGTGTCGAGCACGTTCATGAAGGTGGCGAGCGACAGCGCCACCGTCGCGAGGACCAGGGCCCCGCCCGAGAGCGGGGGTAGCGGTTGCGGGGCTTGGCTCATGGCGGAGGCTCCGGTTGCGGCGGTTGTCAGGGGACGGAGGCTTAGTGCGCGAGCTGCAGCTTCGTGCGGATCAGCGGCGGGTTCTTGCGCACGTCGCCGGCCACTCGCGCGCTGGCGTCGGCGCTGTCACCGCGGCGGGCGAGCGGCGGGATGTCCTGCGCCGGTGCACCATGCAGATTGGTGGCGATGATCTGCTTGACCAGTGCGTCCGCACCCTCGCTCTCGCCCGAGAACACTTCGGTGCGCGCGATCGGCTCCTGCCGCGCGCCGCCTTCTGCGAGCTGCTTGCCGCTCTGGTCATGCACGTCGACATCGACCTGCATCGACAGGCCGACCCGCAGCGGATGCTCGCCGAGTTCGGCCGGATCGAGCGCGATCCGCACCGGCACACGCTGCACGACCTTGATCCAGTTTCCGGTCGCGTTTTGCGCCGGCAGCAGCGCGAAGGCCGAGCCGGTGCCGGCCGCGAGGCCCGCGACCTTGCCGTGGTATTCGATATGGCTGCCGTAGACGTCGGACGTCAGCGTCACCGGCTGGCCGATGCGCATGCGCTGCAGCTGACCTTCCTTGAAGTTGGCGTCGACCCAGACCTGGTCGAGCGGGATCACGGCCATCAGCGGCGCTCCCGGGGCGATGCGCTGGCCGACCTGCACCGCGCGCTTCGCGACGTAACCCGAGACCGGCGCCGGGATCTCGGTGCGTTCGTAGGCGAGCCAGGCTTCGCGGACCTGGGCGGCGGCGGCGAGCACACGTGGGTGCTGTTCGACGGTCGCGTTGTCGATCAGCGCGTGGTTCGACGCATACTGTTCCTGCGAGGCGGCGAGGGCCGCGGTCGCGGCGGCGAGTGCCGTGCGGGCGTGCTCGATTTCCTCGCCCGAGACCGCGCCGCTGCCGGCCAGCGCCTGGCGGCGGGCGAGGTCGTCGCGGGCCTTGGCGACGTCGGCTTCGCGCAGCCGGGTCGTTGCCGACAGCGCGTTGCTCGTCGCGAAGAGCGTGCGCACTTCGCGGACGGTCTGCGCGAGCTGGGCCTGGGCGTGGTCCAGCGCGAGCTTCGCGTCGGCCTGGTCGAGCTCGACCAGCGATTCGCCGCTGCGGACGAAATCCGTGTCGTCCGCGTGGATCGCGAGCACCGTGCCGGCCGTGCGCGGGGTGATCTGCACGACGTTGCCGGCGACGTAGGCGTCGTCGGTCTTCTCGACGTGGCGGGCGAAGAGGGCCCAATAGGTGCCGTAGGCGATGCCGGTGGCGGCGAAGAGGCCGGAAAGGGCGAGCAGCAGGCGCTTGCGGCGGGGATTGGCGGCGTCGGCAGGGGCGGCGGCGTTGGCGTTGTCGGGGTTCATCGTTGTTCTCCTTCGGGGCCGGGGGCGGGGCCGGGGTAGCGCTTCAGGCTGCTGCAGGGGTTCGGGTGATCTGGACGGTGGCAGGTGAGGTGCCAGGCTCGAAACCGCCGCCCAGCGCGCGGGCGAGGCCCACTGCGGTGTCGCGCCGGCGGGCTTCGAGGTCGGCGACCTGCCGGCGCTGGCCGAGCACCTGGGCCTCGACGCTGAGCACGGTCAGGTAGGTCGAGAGGCCTTCGCGGTAGCGCAGCAGCGCGAGACGGTAGGCCTCGTCGAGGCGGCCGAGCGCAGCGCGGCTTTGTTCGAGCTGGGTGTCGATCGCGCGCCAGGACGCCACCTGGTCGGCGACATCGTGCAGCGCATCGACGAGCGTCGCGTTGTACTGCTCGGCTGCGGCGTCATAGTCCGCGTCGCGTGCGGCGAGTTGGCTGCGCAGCCGGCCGCCGTCGAAGATCGGCAGGCTGATCGCGGGACCGGCTCCGGCGATGCGGCTGCCGGCGTCGAGGAAATGGCCGAGGCCGATCGACTGGAAGCCGACGAAGGCGACGAGGTTCACGTTCGGATAGAACTGCGCTTTCACGACGTCGATGTCCTTCGCCGCAGCCTCGACGCGCCAGCGTTGCGCGACGACGTCAGGGCGGCGGCCGATCAGCTCCGCGGGCAGCACGGACGGCAGCGCCAGCGTGTGCGCGATATCGACCGTGGGCCGCTCGATCGCGAGGCCCCGATCCGGACCGGAACCGAGCAGCGCGGCGATCTGGTTGCGCAGCAGCGCCATGCGTTCGTGGATCGCCGCGAGCTCCGCCTCGGTCGCGGGGATCGCGGCAGAGGCCTGTTGGAATTCGACGGCGGTGTCGAGGCCCGCGCGCACACGGCGGTCGGTCAGGTCCTGCAGCTGGCGGCGTTGCTGCAGCAGCGCTTCGGCGATGTCCTGTTGCTCGAACTCACGCTGCAGCTGGATGTAGCTGCGGGCGAGGGCTGAGGACAGGAGCAGACGCGCCTGCTGCGTCTCGGCTTCGGCCGCGCGGACGTTGCCGACAGCCGACTCGAAGGCGGCGGCATTCTTGCCCCAGAAGTCCAGCTCGTAACTGAAATCGAGCGCGGCGCGGTTGGAGGTCTTGGTCGAGCCGGCAAGCGGGGGCGGGACCTGGCCGTTCTCGCTGAAGCGCTGGTTCGTGCTTGTCGCGTTCGCGGTGATCTGCGGCACTCGGGCCGCGTCGGCGAGGCCGGCCACGGCGTTGGCGCGATCCAGGCGGGCGCGGGCGATGCGCAGGCTGGGGCTTGTCGCGAGCGCTTCGTCCATCAGGCGATCGAGTTGCGCGTCGCCGAAGGCCGACCACCAGTTGTTGGACGGCCACGCGGCCGTCTTGTCCGCGTCACCTGCGAGACTCGTGCTGGCGGCCAAGTGGTTGGCATCGCTGACGGCGGCGCGCGGCGCGAGGCCCTCGAAGCTGGCGCAGGCTGTCAGGACGGCGGCGCTGAGGGTGGCGAGCAGGAGAGGGCGGACGCTCATGATGGACTCCAGGAAATCTGCCAGGGATGTTACGGGTTAGGCTGTGGCTGCTTAGGCAGCTATCAGGTCAAAAAAATTTCGATTGGTCAGGCCGAATCGGCGTTCGCGATCATGCGGCGCAGAAAGCCCTTGAACAGCTCGAGTTCGCTGCGGGTGAAGCCGCGCAGGTGGCGATTCAGGACCTTCAACGCGATCTCAGGCAGCTGCGGGTAGAGTTCCTTGCCCGCTTCGGTCATGCGCAGATGAACGACGCGGCGGTCCTCGGCGCTGCGCTCGCGGCGCATCAGGCCCTTCTGCTCCAGCCGGTCGAGCATCCGGGTCATCGAGCCGGTGTCGCAGCCGCTGTTGCGGCAAAGTTCGGCCGCCGTCTCAGCCTTGCCGTTGGCAAGCTGCAGCAGGATGCCCCACTGCGCCCACGTGATGTCGAGCGGCGCGAGTTCGGCGTCGATCGCCGCGACCATGCGGCCGCGCACCTGGGTGAGCAGGTAGCCGACACTTTCGTCCATCGTCCAGTTCTCAGGCGTGTAGAGCGGGGTGTCGTCGGTGTTCGGGGTGTCTTGCGTGGTCATGGTGGGTGTGCGATCCAAACAGTTACTGCCTGAGCAGTAATATCGCTGCTTAGGCAGTAACTGTCAACCGGAAATTTTCGGCAGCAGTCCGGCGAGGATGTTCAGCGCCTTGTCGATCTCGTCCGCGTCGATCCCTCCGTAGCCAAACAGCATCCCTTGCCGCCTGGGCTCTTGCGCGTGGAAACCGGAGATGCCGTAGAGCCCTATCGCGGCTTCCCGTGCTGCGGCGATGAGCTGCGCCTCGGACAGCGGCTGCCGGAATCGGGCGACGAGGTGGATGCCGGCCGCGGGGACGATCGGTTCGAACCAGGGCGCGAGCGCGCCGGTGAGGTGGCCGAGCAGCGTCTGCCGCCGTGCGGCGTAGTGCTTGTGCATGCGCCGCAGGTGCTTCGCGAAGTCGCCGTCGAGCATGAATTTCGCGAGCGCGTTCTGCGTCAGCGCGCAACTGTGCCAGTCGCCGATCTGCCGTACTTTGCGCAGTGCGTCGATCAGCGAGGCGGGCGACACGAGGTAGCCGATGCGCAGCTCGGGGAAGATCGTCTTGGAGAAGGTCCCGACGTAGGCGACGAGGCCGCTGCGGTCGAGCGTCTTAAGTGGCTCCATCGGACGGCCTTCGAAGCGAAACTCGCCGTCGTAGTCGTCCTCGATGATCACCGCGCCGTGCTCGTGCGCCCATTCCAGGAGTTGGATGCGGCGTTCGAGGCTCATCGGCATGCCCAGCGGAAACTGGTGGGATGGCGTCACGTACACGAGGCGCGCGTCCGGCGGCAAGGCTTCGACGACGAGCCCCTCGGCATCGACCGGCACGCCGACGACCCGCGCGCCCTGCGCCAGGAAGGAGGCACGCGCCGGCGGATAGCCCGGCTCCTCGACCGCGACGACATCGCCGGGCCCGACGATGGTGCGCGCCATCAGGTCCAGCGCCTGCTGCGCGCCCTGCGTGATGAGCACGTCCTGCCAGTTGGTCGCGAGCGCCCGGTTGAAGCCCAGGTAGCGCGCCACCGCGAGCCGCAGCTCCTGTTCGCCGGCCGTATCGCGATAGGTGCCGCGGCCGCGCGCCTGGATGCGGAGGGCGTGATGGATGCAGCTGCGCCAGGTGTCGAAGGGGAAAAGCCGCTTGTCGGTCACGCCCCCCATGAAGTCGTAGGGGAGGGGCGTGACTTGGCCCGGCATCGCCAGTGCCGGCGGCAGGCTGTCCCACAGCGCGCGAGGCGCTGCACGCGGTGCCGGCGGCGTCGGTGTCTCACGCAGGCGCGCAAGGCCTTCGGCGACGAAAGTCCCGTCGCCCGGGCGCGAGCACAGGAAGCCTTCCGCGGTCAGGCGCTCGTAGGCGTCGAGCGTGGTCTTGCGGGAGACGCCGAGCTGGGCCGCGAGCTCGCGCGTGGACGGCAGGCGTTCGCCCTCGGGCAGGCGCTGGTCGAGGATCGCGGTGCGCAGTTGGCGGTAGATCTGGCCGGCGAGATCCTGCCGCCCGTGAACGGTCAGGTGCATTTCCATGGTTACTGGTTACCTGGATTTTTCCGGAATTGGTCATTGGACGGAGCCACTACCGCGCCTATCTTACGGTCACGCGCCGCACTTGCGGCAGCCAACCCCGAATGAACCCGTACAGGAAATCGCATGGAACCCCGTCTCGACTTCTACAAAGCCAGCCCGAACGCCATCAAGGGAATGCTCACACTGGAGGAAACGGTCAAACGCAGCGGACTCGAGCACTCGCTCGTCGAACTGGTCAAGCTGCGCGCCTCTCAGATCAACGGCTGCGCCTTCTGCGTCGACATGCATACGACCGACGCACGCAAGGGCGGGGAAGGCGAGCGGCGCCTTGCGACCGTGTCGGTGTGGCGCGAGACGCCGTTCTTCACCGACCGCGAACGTGCCGCGCTGGAGTGGACCGAGTCGCTGACGCTCATCTCCGAAAACCACGTGCCGGACGAGACCTGGGCGCGCGTGCGGCCGCATTTCAGCGATGCGGAGCTCGCCGACCTGACGCTGCTGATCGTCGCGATCAACGGCTGGAACCGCTTCGCGGTCGCCTTCCGCAAGATGCCTGCGTAAGCGCGACTTCACGCCGACCAGTCCCGCTACGGCAAGCCGGGACTGGATGCGCGGACGCTGGAAGCGACCGAACGGGAAATTCAGGCCGGATCGCCGTCCGCCCAGCCGGAAAAATCACCCTGCGCGGCGAAGTGCGCCAAGGCTCCGGCAAATGCGGCGAGCATCGGTGCGTCGAAGGGATTGTGACCGGCGCCCGCGACGAGCTTGAGCCGGCTGCCGCCGATCGCCTCATGCAGTCGCAATGCATTGGACGGGCGGCACACCCGGTCTTGCCGTCCATGGACGATCGCGACCGGCAGGTCGAAAAGGCCGACGGCCCTGCGCAGCAGCTCGTCTTCCCCTAGAAAGCATTCGCGGCGCAGGTAATGCGCCTGCACGCGGTATTTGTCGAGCGCCGCCTGCGTCGCCGCGTCGTCGAGTTGCGGCAAAGCCTGCGGCTGGCCCGAATCGAGTGCCTGCTCCCACGCGATCCAGTGGCGTACGGCTTCGACGGCGAGGGCTTCGTCGGGGCCGCTCGCGGCGTCGAACAGCCATTCGCCGACCCGGCCGTGCGCCGCCTCAGGCACGAAGGACGTCAGTCGTGACCAGGCCTCGGGCGCCAGCGGGGCCGCGTGGAAAAACCAGTCCAGATCGTCGCGGCCGGTCAGGAAGATCCCGCGCAGCACGGCGCCGAGACAGGCCTCGCGGTGAGCGGCGCAATACGCGACGCCGAGCGCCGCGCCCCACGAGCCGCCCGCCACCAGCCAGCGCCCGATGCCCAGGTGCGCCCGCAGCCGTTCGATGTCGGCGACGAGCTCGAGCGTCGTGTTGTGCGCGCACTCCCCCCGCGGCGTGCTGCGTCCGCAACCGCGCTGGTCGAACAGCACCACGCGGAACAGCGTCGGATCGAACAACTGGCGCATGCGCGGCGAACATCCGCTCGCCGGTCCGCCATGCAGGACCACGACCGGCAGCCCAGCCGGGTTGCCGCACTGCTCGTATTGGATCGTGTGGCCGTCGCCGACGTCGAGTGCGCCTGATTGCAGAGAATCGACGGCTGGAAAGATCAGGTTCGGACTCCCGGGGGATGACATGACGACAAGCGTCTCCGGGAGCATGTTAATGGGCCCCGGGACGCCAGTCGACCGTCGTTACTTGAAGCTGAAATCCGCCCTGCGATTCTCGGTCCAGCACTTTTCTTCGTGGCACGCCGCGCGCGGCTTTTCCTCGCCGTAGCTGACGGCTTCCAGCTGCGCGTCGGGCACGCCCAGCGTCCTGAGCGCCCGTGCCACCGCCTCAGCGCGCTTCTGGCCGAGCGCGAGGTTGTATTCGGTGCTGCCGCGCTCGTCGGCGTTACCCGTCACGGTGACCCTGACCTGCGGCGACGATTTCAGGAAATCGTAGTCCTGCTTCAGGATGTCGTGGTATTGGGCTTTGACGCTGTAGTCGTCATAGTCGAAATAAACGCTATTGGCGGCCAAAGTCTTGATGATGCGTGCCATCCGCTGCGCGTCGGTTTCAGTGTTCGCGGTCGGCTGGGCTGCGGCCGGCATGGACTTGGCCGTCGATGCCGGGGCCTCCGCCTCGGTTTTTACGGGATTTGAAGAACAGGCGGCAAGCAGAGCACTTACGGCAACGACAGCAACGATACGGCGCATTCAAAATCTCCCTGAAATATTTCCATTAAATGAACAACAAGTCCTGCCATTCCTGCAACGAAGAGCGAACTTGATCTGTAATTCGCCGACAGGCGGCCGGATGCTTCATTTCTCCGCCCCGACGAACTGAAGTTCAACCCGGCTTTCCGCCGAGCGACATTCATCCGAATCGCAGTCGCCGCGTGAAGGCGGCTCGCAGCCCAGCGAACGCCGGCGAATCTGACGGGCAGGTACGCCCAGTTCCAACAAGGCCGCCGTGACCGCGCTCGTGCGCTTGGCTGCGACGGCGACGCAGTATTCCTTGCTTCCCGTTCTGCTCGCGTGCCCGACCAGCAGCACCGTGAGTCGCCGGTCGGCCTGCAACTCTTGCGCTATATCGGCGAGCGTGTCACTGCCGACAGAAGGGATCGTTGTCTCTCCGGCGGGGAAGAAGATGTTCCTCGACGGATCCGGCTTCTCGACGGCGATAGCCAAGGTGGGCGCCACGTTCGCCACAGGAGTGCCCGGCGCGCTGCGTTCTTCGATGCTGCCTTGCGTCGCAGTCGCTATGGCAGGAGCCATTGGAGGCTCGAGCGAGGACGCTGCCTGCACTTCGAGTGCTTGGTTCGCGCTGGCGGCGAGCAACGCGCCCCAAACAAAGCACCGAATGCGCGCTACGCGCCGCTGCCGGATTGCAGAACGAAGTGCCTTGCGGCTCACGAATTCACCAAAAAAACGCCGGCGCATCGACGCAGCGCCAAAATCCCGTGCCCCGCCTGCCCATGCGGGCACCAGTAGCGGCCAATCAATCAGACACTAAGCCCGAGCGATGCCGTTGAAGATGCCGGGCCTGACAATCGGGCGTCAATTTATCAGGACGAAGATCAAGATTAGATCAACACGAAATCAACGTTTTATCAATGAGGGCGGAGCGGCGTCGGAAGGGCCAATGGATTCAGGTTTTGCGTCGGTGTCTGCGCCGCTCGCGTTAAGATAAAACCTCGAAGCACATGACGAATCACATGACGTAATGGCCAGTTCCGTACTCATTGTCGAAGATGATCAGGATCTCGCGCGAAATCTCGCCGATTTTCTCGAACTCAAGGGTTACATCACAGACCATGCGGCTGACGGCTTGACTGCGATGCACCTGCTCGCGGCAAACACCTACGATCTTGTGGTCATCGATTTGATGCTGCCGGGCTTGGACGGTCTGACCCTCTGTCGCCGCATTCGCGAGAAGCTTCGCAGCCGCCTGCCGGTCGTCGTGCTGACGGCCAAGGACGAATTGGACACGAAGGTCTCGGCCTTCGATATCGGCGCGGACGACTATGTCGTCAAGCCGGCGGCGCTGCGCGAAATCGAGGCGCGGATCCGCGCCCTGATCCGCCGCGCCGGGCGCGAGGTCGACAACGAAGTGCTTGAGGTCGGCGATCTGCGCCTGCATACCGGAACGATGAAGGTCGAACGTGCCGGGCGAGCCATTACGCTGCCTCCGGTTCCGCTCAAGATCCTTGCGCTGCTGATGCGCCGTTCGCCGAACGTGGTGCATCGGTCGGTGATTCAGCGCGAGATATGGGGCGACCAACCGGCCGATAACCACGCACTGATCGTGCACATGCACACCTTGCGCAGCACCGTCGACAAACCGTTCGATCGACAGCTGGTGCACACCGTTCGCGGGTTCGGCTATCGGATTGCGCATGAACAACCGCCGCTATGACAGTCTGCGCAACAAGCTGGTACTTCCCTTCGCGCTGCTCGGGTTCATCGTCAGCGCGCTGCTCAGCGGGATTACCTACGAACTCGTCGCCGATCTCGAAGGTCGCGCGATCGAGCGCATGCTGCGCTTCGAGATGGAAGGCTTCCGTTACCGAAAAGCGCGCAATCCGCTTGCGCTGCAGCCCGCCACGACGCTGATCTACGGCGCCTTTCTGCCGGATCCCGATTTGCCGTCGATCGTTCCGCCGGCCGCCGGCGTAGAACGTATCGAGGCACACCGCATCAAGGAGCGCGACTACACGGTGCTGGTCGGGGACATCGCCGGTGCCCCTTACGTCCTGTTGTACGACCGGACGTTCGTCGACAGCAGCCTCGTCCAGCTTGCCTGGCTTCTCGTCGGCGGCACGCTGTTGATGACGATACTGGCAACGCTCGTCGGCTACCGTTTGGCACGCCAGGTCGTGCGGCCGATAGGGCGCCTCCTCGACGAAATTTCGGCGAAGTCTGCGGCGATCGATCCGCATGCGCCGCTCAGTTTCTCGGCGGCCGACTATCCAGGCAACGAAATCGGCCGCCTGGTGCAGGCCTTGGACCAGTTCGCGATGCGTCTTTACGGCTTTGTCCAGCGCGAGAGCTATTTTGCTTCCGACGTCAGTCATGAATTGCGCACGCCTGTCGCGGTGATTCGCGGCGCGGCCGAAGTGCTCATCGAGAGCCCCGAAGTCTCTGACACCGTTCGCCAGCGGCTGCGGAGCATCCATCGCCAAGCCGTCCGCATGGGCGATGTGCTCGAGGCGATGCTGCTGTTGGCCCGCGAAGAGGGAGCATCCGGCGATCCGGCGTGTGCGATGGCCGAGGTCGTCGACGACGCGATTGCCGATTGCGCGCCGTCGCTGTCGGGGCGCCGCGTGAGCATCGTCCGCGAGTTCGAGGGACGACCGATCGTTTCCGTCGAACGTTCGCTGGCCTACGTCGTCATCAGCAACCTGTTGCGCAACGCCTGTGCGCATACGCGCGAGGGCAGCATTACCGTTCGGCTGCTTGATGATCGTGTCGAGATCATCGATACCGGTATCGGTATCGCGGAAGATCGGTTTCCCGACGTCTTCAGGCGGTACGTCAAGGGGGACGAGAGTCCGGGCAGCGGGCTCGGGCTATCGATCGTCGCCCGAGTCACCGAACTCATTCGCTGGAAGACGACGATCGACAGCCGCGCCGGCGTCGGCACGCGCGTCGTCGTCAGCTTTGCCGCGTCTGTTCCCGGTCCGGTTTGACCAACTGCCGTAGCGCGATGCGTCAGCCGCGCCGCGCCGCTTCGATCGCAGCAATGTCGATCTTGCCCATCCCCATCATCGCTTCGAACGGGCGCTTGGCCGCCGCCCGATCAGGATCGGTGACCGCGGCCATCAGGGCGCGGGGGGTGATCTGCCACGACAGTCCCCACTTGTCCTTGCACCAGCCGCACTCGCTTTCCTGACCGCCGTTTCCGACGATTGCGTTCCACAAGCGGTCCGTTTCGGCCTGATCGTCGGTCGCCACCTGGAACGAGAACGCCTCGCTGTGTTTGAACTCCGGGCCCCCGTTGAGGCCGACACAAGGGATGCCCATCACCGTGAACTCGACCATCAGGACATCGCCCTGCTTGCCCGAGGGATAGTCGCCGGGCGCGCGATGGACGGCGCCCACCGCGCTGTCCGGGAAGGTCTCGGCGTAGAACGTCGCAGCGTCCAACGCGGTGCCGTCATACCAGAGACAAATCGTGTTCTTGCTGACCATTTTGTTTCTCCTATCTGCTCCATCGGTATCCACCTGAAGAATGAACACCGGGCGAGGGACTTGGTTCCGTTCAAAGCAAGGTCGAAGCCCGAGGATTTTTCCCTGAGCCGAACGCGATCCCAAGCGGAGATTGACCTCCAGTCCGGAACTCTTCCGACGCAATGTCCGGCGACAGGTCCACAAAGACCCGTCACTTCTTCGACTTCGCGAACTCCGCGGGCGTCACGTGCATCAGCTTGCGGAACATCGCGATGAACGCCGACGAGCTCGAATAGCCGAGCTCGAGCGCGACCGATTCCACGCTGCGGCCGGATTCGAGCAGCGGCATGGCACGCAGGATGCGCAGCCGCTGGCGCCACTCCGACAGCGACATGCCGAGATCGCGCTGGCAGCGCCGGATCAGCGTGCGTTCGGTCGTGTTCGCGAGCCGGGCGAGTTCGGCGAGCGGGCGGTTGTCCTCCGGATGCGCTTCCAGCGCCTGGAGGACGGGCGCCAGCGCCAGATCGGCCGATGAGGGGAGGTAACTGCCGGCGCAGGACGCCGTGGCCAACTGGTCGACGAGGACTTGCAGGAAGCGCTCGTCCTCGGGCGTCGCCGGCGATTGCGGCGGCCGTGCGCGGAGCCGGTCGAGCATCGCGACGATCAGCGGATCGACGAGGAGCGCACAGGGCACCCGCGGCAGGCTTCCGCAAAGCGCCTTTGCGACATACACGGAACAGTGGCCGACCTCCTTGCGGTTCAGGCCGATGTGCTCGATCTCGGGCGGCAGCCAGATCCCGTATTGGGGCGGCGCCAGCAGGTGTTGCCCGAGCACCTTCACTTCCATCACGCCGCGGAAGGCGTACACGAACTCCCCGCCGGCATGTTTGTGCGTCGGATAGATCGCATTGGCCGGGGATTCGGCGACGCGGAAATGGATGGGCGAGGGCAGTTGCTCGCCCTGCGGCGCGAGTCGCGTCAGCGCTGTTTTCATGGCCGTCCGGCTCTAGGTTTTGGCGGTTTTTCACTATATCAATAAAGATCGCCAGCGCCACAATCCTGTTTACGGATCGGACGGGAAAACCATGGACAACCGCAAATCGCTGGACGGCCAGGCCACCAGCCTGATGGTCGTGCTCTGCCTGATCTGGGGTATGCAGCAGGTCGCGCTCAAGGCGGTCGCCGGCGACATCGCGCCGATGCTGCAGATCTCGCTGCGCTCCGGCATCGCCGCACTGCTGGTCGGCGCGCTGATGCTCTGGCGCGGGGAGGGGATGTCGCTGAAGGCGTGGCGGCCGGGTGTCGTCGTCGGCCTGCTCTTCGCCGCCGAGTACCTGATGGTCGGCGAGGCGCTCAGGCATACGAGCGCATCGCGCACCGTCGTCTTTCTCTACACGGCGCCGATCTTCGCCGCCCTCGGCCTGCACTGGAAACTGCCCGCCGAACGCCTGGGATGGATCCAGTGGGCGGGCATCGCGTTGGCCTTCGCCGGGGTCGCGACAGCCTTCCTCGGACGCGACGCGCAAGTGCCGTCCGCATCGGCTGCGAACATGCTGTGGGGCGACTTCCTCGCCTTGCTCGGCGGCGTCTCGTGGGGCGCGACCACCGTCGTGATCCGGACCTCGAGCCTCTCGCAGACGCCCCCGGCCCAGACGCTGCTGTACCAGCTCGTCGGCGCCTTCGTCCTGCTGCTCGCGGCGGCCATCGCCCTCGGCCAGAGCGGCTTCAATCCCACGCCGAGGGCCTGGACAGGGCTGCTGTTCCAGACGCTGATCGTCTCGTTCGCGAGCTTTCTCGCGTGGTTCTGGCTGCTGCGGAACTACCTCGCGTCCCGCCTCGGCGTCTTCTCCTTCCTAACGCCGGTCTTCGGGATCGTCCTCGGCGCCCTGGTGCTCGACGAGCCGCTGGAAGCGCGCTTCGTGGCGGGGTCGCTGCTGGTGTTGGGCGGCATCCTGGTCGTCAGCGGACATGGGTGGCTGAGGACGACGGCCGCGGGAATACTGGGCGCCCGTTCGGCCAGGCAGTGAAACCTGCGCGAACGGTGCTGCTGGTGGCGCTTAGACCGAGAGCAGCGCCTCGCTCAGCCGCGCAGCAAACCCGCGCTGGTCGGCGAGCGGCGATGCGCTGATGCGTTTGCGCAGTGTCGCGCGTAGCGTTTCCAGCTCGTCGAGATTGCCGGCCATTGCCGCCGCCGCGGCGGCGAGGGTGCCTACGTTCGGATAGCTCCACGGGCCGACGCCGGCCGCGTCGCAGATGCTCACGGCCATGCGGCTCTGGTGTCCCGTGCCGGACAGGCCGAGCGTCGGCACGCCCATCCACAGCGCGTCGCAAAGATTCGTCGCCTGATGGAAGGGGAAGGTGTTGAGGCCGATGTCGATCTGCTGGTAGTTCCGCAGGAAGTCGTCACGGCTGCCCCAGGGCAGGAGGTCGAAGCGCACGGCGTCGCCGCCGAGTGCGGCAATCTGCTCCGCCATTCGGCTACGGGCGGCGGTGTCGGTGAAGGAGCGGCAGCGGACCTGCATGCGGGCGTTGGGGACGGCGTCGAGGACGGCGATCCAGGACCGCAGCGTCTCGACCGAAATCTTCGGCCGCTGAACGAAACAGCCGAAGGTCACGAAGCCGTTGCGGCGAGCGGGGAGCGGGCCTTCCGGCGGGAGCTCGCATGCGGGATCAAAGCAGAAATAGCTGCCGGGCAGTCGGACGATGCGTTCGCTGCTCGTCGCCTCGGCGCCTTGCGGTTCGGTGATGCCATCGGCGATGCGGAAATCGACGCCGGGCGCGCCGGTCGTGCCGGCGTAGCCGAGGAAGGTGCCTTGTTTCGGCGCGAGGTGCCAGGACAGCATGGGCAGGCGGTTTGGGCCGGCGTGGCCGGTGAGGTCGAGCAGCACGTCGAGGCGTGCATCGAGAATCGACCGCGCGAGTTGTTCGTCCGGCCAGCCCGAACATTCGACCCAGCGATGCACGCGCTTGCGGAATTCGCTTTCGAGCGCGTCCGGCGTGTCGTGCCGGTCGGAGAAGACCCACAGCTCGATGCGGTCGCGCGGAAAGTGGCGCAGGAAACCGGCGAGGAAACGGCCGATCGGCGTCCAGGCGAGCTCGGCGCTGAGGAGGCCGATGCGGACGCGGCGACCGGTACGGGGTGTCGGCGCGGCGAGCGGCGGAAGGCCGTCCGGGCGGGGTGCGTGGTGGCTCACGGCGGCCGCGTATTCCTGCGCCAGCGCCAACGCGTCGGCGGGCTGCCAGCCGGGCTGGCACAGGCGCAATTGCTGCAGGTTGCTGTGATAGTCGAGCCGCTGCGGTTGTAGGCGGATCGCCGTTTCGAGGGCCGCGATCGCGCCGTCGAGATCGCCCAGCTCCTTCAGTGCGTCGCCGTGCGCGACATGCAGGCGGTAATCGTCCGGCGCGTGCGCGAGTCCTTGCGCGAGCACCTCCGCCGCCGCGCCGAACTCGGCGAGATCGTTGAGCACGGTGCCGAGCGCGGCGACCGCACGGATGTTCTCCGGTTGGTGGCGGATGGCTTCGCCCAGCGCGATGCGGGCGAGCTGCAATTGCCCGCTGCGCGCGAGGGTTGCGCCCGCTTCGACGAGTTCATCGGCGGCGCCGAGCGCGGCCAGGCGTGCGATCGCCGATTGGGCTCGCTCCGCCAGATTCGCATACGCCAGCAGCGGTACCGCCTCGCGAAGGAGTTCGCGTTCGACCAGCGCCGTCTGGTCCGGCGGCGTGGAAAGCAGCGCAAGCGCCTCTTCGGGCGCCTCGTCGATGCGCAGCACGGCCAGGCGCCGGAGCACTTCGGGCAGCGCGCCGGCCGTCCGGTAGGCCTCGACGGCGCCGGCAAGATCGCCCTGGCGCTCGCGCATCTGCCCGAGATTGAATCCGATCAGCGGCAGGTCCGGATTCAGCGCACGGGCGGCAAGGTAGTGTTTTTCGGCGTCGCGGAAGCGGCCGAGGTCCTTGTACAGGTTGGCGAGGTTCAGCCGGCAGCCGGCGGTGTCGGCGAGTTTCGCCGTGCTGCTCTCGAGCAGCGGCAGCGCCTCGGCGAGCTGCCCGCTCTGGTGATAGGCCACGCCGAGGTAGTGCCGTGCAAACTGGTGTTTCGCATCCTTGGCGAGCACCGCCCGATAGGCCATGATCGCTTCGCCAAGGCGTCCGTCCCGATGCAGGGCCACCGCCTGGTCGAATTTCTGGTCGACGTTCCGCTTGATGGCCACGGCGTCAGTCCCCGCTGGCCGGCTGGCCGGTGAGGGCGACTTGCGGGCCCGTGCTCGGGCAGGGCAGGGATAGAGCGGGCGGGAAATGCATGAAGCATGGGCCGGACGGTTGGAGTCGCGCGAGTATCTCCGAGGCGCGGCGGGGCCGTCAAACCAGCGAGGGGTGCTGCGGCCCGATACCGGATTTTGGGTTGGGGGATATTCCCCGCGCGCGGCCGGAGAACAGCCACGGATGCGCGTCTCATGAAAATCATGAGGCCCCATTCCCGGCTTTCGCGATGCGCGCTCGGGGTGCTCGGAGGCATCCTGTTTTCCAGCCCGGCAATTGGCTGCTGCGGCTTCAACGAACCTCGACAGATACAGGAGACACACCATGAAATGGGAAACCCCGTCGGCTTGCGACTTCCGCTTCGGCTTCGAAATCACGATGTACATCGCGACGCGCTGAGCGTCCAGGCACGGCCTGCTGCGGCAGGCCGTGCTGTCGAATGAAGAGGTGAGTGCGTGAAGATCAGGGTGCTCGGATCCGGGGCTGGCGGCGGATTTCCGCAGTGGAACTGCAACTGCCCGAATTGCGATGGCCTGCGGCGCGGCACGATCCGCGCGACGGCGCGGACGCAGTCGTCGATCGCGGCGAGCGGCGGCGACGAGAACTGGGTGCTCTTCAACGCCTCGCCCGACGTGCTGCAGCAGATCCGGGCGTTTCCCGCGCTGCAGCCGGCGCGCGCGCTGCGCGACACTGCAATCCGCGCGATCGTGCTGATCGACGCGCAGATCGACCACACGACCGGGCTGCTGATGCTGCGCGAGCATCGTTCGCCGCACCAGTTGTGGTGTACCGCCCCGGTCCGCGAAGACCTGTCGGCCGGCAATCCGCTCTTCAACGTACTGTCGCATTACTGCGGCCTCGACTGGCAGGAGGTGCCGCTTGCCGGCGCCTTCGCGATGCCCGGCGTGCCCGGCATCGGCTTCGAGGCGCTGCCGCTCACGAGCAATGCGCCCCCGTATTCGCCGCACCGCGACCGCCCGCGGCCGGGTGACAACATTGGCGTGACGCTGGTCGACGCGAAAAGCGGCCGGCGCCTTTTCTACGCGCCGGGCCTCGGCGAGATGGAACCGCACGTGTGGGCGGCGATGCAGGCGGCGGACTGCGTGCTCGTCGATGGCACGCTGTGGACCGACGACGAGATGATCCGCCTCGGTGCGTCGCAGAAGACGTCCCGCTCGATGGGTCACCTGCCGCAATCCGGCCCCGGCGGCATGATCGAGTGGCTGGACCGGCTGCCGGCAAGCACGCGCAAGGTCCTGATCCACATCAACAACACCAATCCGATCCTCGACGAAGACAGCCCCCAGCGCGCGGAACTCGCGGCGCACGGCATCGAGGTCGCCTACGACGGCATGGAGCTGTCGCTCTAGGAGCATGAGCATGCATATCGACGTTGCCATCGCCGACGCCGCCGAGAAGGCGGTGGGTGCCGATACCACGCCCTGGAGCCGCGAGGAGTTCGAGGCGCGGCTGCGCGGCAAGAGCACGAGCTACCACATCCACCACCCCTTCCACGTGATGATGGCCGAAGGGAAGCTGACGCGTGCGCAGCTGCAGGGCTGGGTCGCGAACCGTTTCTACTACCAGATCGCGATCCCGGTGAAGGACGCGGCGATCATGTCGAACTGTCCGGACCGCGAGATCCGCCGCGAGTGGATCCAGCGCATCCTGGACCACGACGGCTACGAGATCGGCGGCGTGAAGGACCCGGGCGGCATCGAGGCCTGGATCCGGCTCGGCGAAGCGGTCGGGCTCACGCGCGACGACGTCACGTCCTTGCGCTACGTCGTGCCCGCGGCGCGTTTCGCGGTCGACGCCTACATCAATTTCGCGCGGCAGCGCCCGTGGCAGGAGGCGATCGCGTCGAGCCTGACCGAGCTCTTCGCACCGCACATCCACCAACAGCGCATCGACACCTGGCCCGACCAGTATCCGTGGGTCGATCCTGCAGGGCTGCAATACTTCCGCAACCGCCTGACGCAGGCGCGCCGCGACGTCGCCCACGGCCTGCGCTTCACGCTCGAATACTTCAGCCGCACACGTGCATTGCAGGAGCGGGCGCTGGAGATCCTGCAGTTCAAGCTCGACCTGTTGTGGGCGCTGGCCGACGCGATCATGCTCAGCCAGTGCGAGATCGAGATCAAGGGACCGAAGGCATGACCACTCCGGTCGCCGCCGACGCCTGCCCGCGCGTGTCGCGCCGCTTCCGCCTGCAGTGGGAAGACGCGCAGAATGCCTGGGTGCTGCTGTACCCCGAGGGGATGGTGAAGCTCAACCAGAGCGCGGGCGAGATCCTGCGGCGCTGCGACGGCAGCCGGACGGTGTCGGCGATCGTCGCGGACCTGGAGCAGGCGTTCGGGGCGAGCGGACTCGCGGACGACGTCGCGAAGTTCCTCGAACTCGCGCGCGCCCAGCAGTGGGTCGAGCTGTAACGGAGGACGAAGGATGTCGGGATCGCACGCCACGCCGCAGCCCGGGCCGCCCCTGTGGCTGCTCGCGGAACTGACTTACCGTTGCCCGCTGCACTGCGCGTTCTGCTACAACCCGGTCGATTTCGCGTCGAGCGGGCCCGAGCTGTCCACCGACGACTGGCTGCGCGTGCTGCGTGAGGCGCGCGCCGCGGGCAGCGTGCAATGCGGCTTCTCGGGCGGCGAGCCGATGATGCGCGACGACCTCGAAGTGCTCGTTGCCGAGGCCCATCGGCTGGGCTTCTACACGAACCTGCTGACCTCCGGCGTCGGCCTCACGCCCCAGCGCGCCGAGGCGCTGAAGGCCGCGGGCCTCGATCACATCCAGCTCTCCTTCCAGGATTCGACGCGCGAGCTCAACGATTTTCTGTCGCACACGCGGACTTTCGATCTGAAGCAGCGCGTCGCGGCGATGATCAAGGAGAACGGCTGGCCGATGGTCATGAACTGCGTGATCCATCGCCTCAACATCGACTACATCGACCGCATCATCGAGATGGCGGTCGAGCTTGGCGCCGAATACCTCGAGCTCGCGAACAGCCAGTACTACTCGTGGGCGCTGCTCAACCGCGACCAGCTGCTGCCGACACGCGCGCAGCTCGAACGCGCCGAGCGCATCACGAACGAATACCGCGAGAAATACGGCGACCGCATCCGCATCTTCTTCGTCGTGCCCGACTACCACGAGACCCGGCCGAAGAAGTGCATGAACGGCTGGGGCAACGTCTTCCTGACGGTCACCCCCGACGGCACGGCGCTGCCCTGCCACACGGCGAAGATGCTGCCCGGCCTCGCGTTCCCGAACGTGCGCGAGACGGGCGTGCGCGAGATCTGGTACGAGTCCGAAGGCTTCAACCGCTATCGCGGCGACGGCTGGATGAAGGAGCCGTGCCGGACCTGCCCGGAAAAGGAAAAGGACCTCGGCGGCTGCCGCTGCCAGGCCTACATGCTGGCGGGCGACCCGGCGGCGGCCGATCCGGTGTGCGACAAATCGCCGCAGCACGGCGTGGTGCTGGAGCCGCTGGCGCGGGCCGAGGCGGGCGAGGGCAAAGCGGTGCCGCTGGTATTCCGCGATGCCGCGGAGTCTCGACGATTGACGGAGTCGCGCGGCCCCGGCCTGTGATCCGGTTTGCGGACTTCCCGTCATCGAGCCCGGATGTCGCGCAGCCGCAGCTCCCTGCATGCATGCCGCGCGCGTCTTCCTTCACGGATCTTCACACTCACGGCCGCCGATTCCGGTATTGAGGCCTATCATTTATCAACCCGTCCGGTAATTGCCTGACGTCAGCTTGAGTGCCGCACGGTCGCGTCCGGGGGCCGTCGGACCGGAGATTTGCCCGTCTTTCTTGCAGGATGAGTTCATGTTGCGACCGCGACTTCATCTGCACGTACCCATGCTGCCGCAACCCGACGAGACGACTTGCGGTCCCACCTGTCTTCACGCGATCTACCGTTATTGGGGCCGGGAGGAACGGCTCGAGGACGTGATCGAGCGCACCGGCAAGCTGCAACGAGGCGGGACGGTCGCCGTGTTCCTCGCCTGCGACGCATTGCGGCAAGGCTTCGAGGCCACGATCTACACCTACAACCTGACGGTCTTCGACCCCGTCTGGTTTGCGCGCAATGCCGACATCCGCGATCGCCTGCAGCGCCAGCGGATCGAAAAGGCGGACAACGGGCGGGTGCAGGAGGTCACCGACGGTTACCTCGAATTCCTGCGGCTCGGCGGGCGGCTGCGCCTGAAGGATCTGTCGCGCTATCTGTTGCGCGGGCTGCTGCGGCGCGGCCTGCCGGTGATCACGGGCTTGAGCTCGACCTATCTCTATCGAACGATGCGCGAGTACGGTCCGCAGGACCTGCCCGACGACATCCGCGGCACGCCGGGCGGTCATTTCGTGGTGCTGGCGGGCTACGATCGGCCGGCGCGCACGGTCCTCGTCTATGACCCCTTCGGGCCCCATCCCTACGGGTTGTCGCGCGAGTACTGGCTCGGCATCGACCGTGCGGTCGGCGCCATCCTGCTCGGCATCGTCACCCACGACGCCAACCTGCTGGTGATTCATCCGCCACGAGGCAGGAGTCGGTCATGAGCGTACTGGTCGTCGTCAGCAATCCGAAGGATTGGCCGCTGGCGATGCCCGACGTCACCGTGGTGTCCGGCCGCGACTACCTGACCCAGCCCGCCTGGGCGGGGGCGGGCGTCATGCAGGTGTTCAACCTGTGCCGCTCTTATCGCTACCAGAGCCTCGGCTACTACGTTTCGCTGCTCGCGGAGGCGCGCAGCCACAAGCCTTTGCCCGGGGTCAGCACGATCGAGGATCTGCAATCGCAGAATCTGGTGCGGCTGCTGACCTCGGACCTCGACGCGCTGATCCAGAAGTCGCTCGCGCCGATCAAGTCGGAGGCCTTCACGCTCAGCATCTACTTCGGGCGCAACGTCGCTGCGCGTTACGACCTGCTGTGCCGTCACATCTTCGAGCTGTTACAGGCGCCGCTGCTGCAGGCCAACTTCACGCGCAAGAACGGTGACGGCGCCTGGCATGTGAAGCGCGTCACGCCGATCGCGGTGGGCGAGATCCCGCCGCAGCACCGGGACTTCGTCATCGATGCGGCCCGCGCCTATTTCTCCGGCCGCTGGCCGCGCCTGCGGCGGCGCCAGGCGCCGCGCTTCACGCTGGCGATCCTGCGCGACCCCGACAACCCCCAGCCCGCCTCCAATGCCGCGGCCATCCGTAAGTTCGAGAAGGCGGCGCGGGAGCTGGGCCTGGCGACCGAGCTCATCGGCCATCAGGATCTCGCGCGGCTCGCCCAGTTCGACGCGCTCTTCATCCGCGACAACACCTTCATCAATCACTACACCTACCGGTTCTCGCGCCGTGCAGCCGCCGAAGGAATGGTCGTGATCGACGACCCGCTGTCGATCCTGCGCTGCAACAACAAGGTGTATCTCGCGGAATTGATGCAGCAGCACGGCATCGCGACGCCGAAGACGCTGCTCGTGCACCGCGGCAACGTGCAGGACATCATCCCCGCGGTCGGGCTGCCTTGCGTGCTCAAGCAGCCCGACAGCTGCCTCTCGCTCGGTGTCGTCAAGGTCGAGTCTGCCGAAGAGCTGGCCGCGCAGGTCGCGCGGCTGCTCGAGAAGTCGGACCTGATCGTGGCCCAGGAGTATCTGCCGACGGCCTTCGACTGGCGCGTCGGCGTCCTCGACCGCCGGGCGCTGTTCGTGTGCAAGTACTACATGGCGCCCGGGCACTGGCAGATCATCCACCATGACGATGCGCATCACCTCTGCGAGGAGGGCGCCACTGTCGCGCTGGCGCTGGAGGAGGCGCCGCCGGAAGTTCTCAGGACCGCGCTCAAGGCCGCGAACCTCTTCGGCGATGGCTTCTACGGCGTGGACCTCAAGGAGGTCGGGGGCCGCAGCTACGTGATCGAGGTCAACGACAATCCCAACGTCGATGCCGGCAACGAGGACGGCGTGCTGAAGGATGCGCTCTACCGCCACGTCATGGACGTCTTCGCCACGCGGCTGGAGCGGCTCAAGGGGAAACTCGCATGAAGCCCCTGCACGTTTTCGCGGGCTGGGGCATCGAGCTCGAATACATGATCGTGGACCGCGCGACGCTGGCGGTGCTGCCGATCGCGGACGAGCTGCTGCGGCGCGCGGCCGGTGCGCAGGTTGCCGACCTGGAACGCGGCCCCTACGGCTGGTCGAATGAGTTGGTGCTGCATCTGATCGAGCTCAAGAACCTGCGGCCGACCGGCGACCTGGCGGCGCTGGCGGCCGGATTTCAGTCCGAGATCGGCGCGATGGACACGCTGCTGGCCGACCTGGGCGCGCGCCTGATGCCGACCGCGGCACATCCGTGGATGGACCCGGGGCGCGAGACCCGGCTCTGGCCGCACCAGAACGCGGCGATCTATTGCAGCTACGATCGCATCTTCGACTGTCGCCATCACGGCTGGGCGAACCTGCAGAGCATGCACGTGAACCTGCCCTTCGCCGACGACCGCGAGTTCGCGCGCCTGCACGCCGCGGTGCGGGTGCTGCTGCCGCTGCTGCCGGCGCTGGCGGCGAGTTCGCCGCTGGCGGAGGGGAGGCGCACGGCATGGCTGGACTTCCGCATGGAGTCCTACCGGCATCATCCGATGCGCGTGCCGTCGCTGATCGGCCGCCTCATTCCGGACACGGCCGCGAGCCGGGCCGAATATGAAGCCACCGTGCTCGCGCCGATGTACCGCGACATCGCCCCCCTCGACACTGAAGGCGTGCTTCAGCACGAATGGCTCAACACGCGCGGCGTGATGCCGCGCTTCGACCGCAACGCGCTGGAGATCCGCGTCATCGACGTGCAGGAGTGCCCGCAGGCCGACCTCGCCATCGCGGCGGCGGCGACGGCCGTCGTTCGCGCGCTCTTCGACGAGCGCTGGTCCACGCTCGCGGCGCAGCAGGCGATCGCGACGGACAAGCTCCTGGACCTTCTGCTGCGCACGATTTGCGATGCCGACCGTGCCGTGATCGACGACTCCGCCTACCTGGCGCTGCTGGGCTATCCGCGCTCGCAGTGCCGGGCGGACGAGCTTTGGCACCACCTGCTCGGGGCCTGTGCCGGCGATCCGCTGCTGTCGGCCGCGCACCGGGACATTCTCGACCGCATCCTTGCAGAGGGGCCGCTCGCGCGCCGGATCCTGCGCGCACTCGGCGCGAACTTCGATCGGGCCGACCTGCAGGCCGTGTATCGGCAACTGTGCGATTGCCTTGCCGAAGGGCGGCTGTTCGCGGGAGCCGGATCATGAGCACGGCGCCGGGCGATGCCTGCGCATTGCTGATCACCTGCGAACATGGCGGCAACCGCATCCCGCCGCGCTATCGCGACTGTTTTGCCGGCCACGAGGCGCTGCTCGCGAGCCATCGCGGCTATGACCCCGGCGCGCTGGCAATGGCGCGCGAACTCTCGCACGCGCTGGCGGCGCCGCTGATCTACGCGACGACGAGCCGCCTGCTGGTCGACCTCAACCGCTCGCCGGGCCACCCGCGGCTCTACTCCGAAATGATCCGCCGGCAGCCGGAGGCGTTGCGTCGCGAGATCTTTGAAAGCCATTACCTGCCATTCCGCACGCGCGCGGAGGGGATCATCGCGCGGGCCGTCGAGGAGGGCCGGCGCGTCGTGCATGTGTCGAGCCACAGCTTCACGCCGGTGCTCGATGGCGTGGTGCGGCGGGCCGACGTCGGTCTGCTGTACGATCCGGCGCGCCCAGGGGAGGCGGCTCTGTGCCGGGCCTGGCTCGCAAGCCTGCGGCGCCACGCCCCCGAGCTGCGGTTGCGGCGCAACTATCCGTATACGGGCAAGTCCGACGGCTTCACGGCGTATCTGCGCCGGCGCTTCGACGCGGATCGCTATATCGGCGTCGAGCTCGAGATCAACCAGGGCCTCGTGGGCGCGCCGCGGGACGCCTGGCGACGGCTCAGAACCGAACTGGTCGCATCGCTGCTGCAGGCGCTCGATCGGCCGCGTGCGGCGTGATCGCCGCCCGCGTCGGCGGGCCGGCCGGTTCAGCGCGCGCCGCGTACCAGCGCCGCCAACCTTGCCAATCCTTCCTCGGCCTGTGCCTCACTCGCGTGACTGAAATTGAGCCGCAGCTGCCCGGCCGCCCCCGCGTCGACCGGGAAGAAGGGTTCGCCCGGCATGAAGGCGACGTTGGCTTCGATCGCTTTCGGCAGCAGCGCTCGCGTGTCGATGCGGCGGGTCAATGTCAGCCAGAAGAAGAGTCCGCCCGGTGGCGTCTCCCACGTTGCGATGTCGCCGAAGTGGCGGCGCAGGGCGGCGTCGAACGCATCGCGGCGCGCGCGGTAGCCGGCGGCCAGCGCTCGCGTCTTCTCGAGTCGTGCGGGATCGTTCAGGTGCTGCAGCACGAGCCATTGGCTCACGCGGTTGCTGTGCAGGTCGGCGGCCTGCTTGAGGCGGATGAGGAAGGGCAACAGGTCGGGCGACGCGACGAGATAACCGAGGCGCAGCCCGGGCGCGAGGCTCTTCGAGAACGAGCCCTGGTAGATCCACGGCGCCTGTTTGAGGTGCGCGCACACGGGCGTGCGTTCACAGTCGTCGTACACGAGGTCGCGATAGGGATCGTCCTCGAAGAGCGGCACGGCGGCGGCGTCGCAGGCTTCCGCCAGTGCCGCGCGCTGGCTTGCGTCGAGGCAACGCCCGCTCGGGTTCTGGAAGGTCGGGATCGCGTAGGCGAATGCAGGTTTCCCTTCGCGGAAGATTTGAGTGTCCGCTTTGCAGGCGTCGTAAGGAAGGAAGTTTGCCCCGAAGAAGCGGAACACCTGCAGCGCCGCGAGATAGGTCGGCGACTCGACCGCGACGGTGGTGCCCGGGTCGATGAAGAGCTTCGCAACGAGATCGATGCCCTGCTGTGAGCCGGAAAGGATCAGGACTTGTTCGGGCCTGCATTGCAGGCCAATCGTCCGCAGTTCCTCGGCGATCTGCCGGCGCAATTCCCCTTCGCCTTCGCTGGCTCCGTACTGCAGTACGTCCTGCGGCATCTCCGCGAGGCTGAAGCGCGGAAAGCGGTCGGGCGAGGGCAGGCCTCCGGCGAAGGAGATCATGCCGGGCCGATCGATCACGGACAGGATGTCGCGGATTGGCGAGGCATGCAGGTCGCGGGTGCGTGAGGAAAAGTGGGGGGCGGGGGAGTCCATCGGCGAATCACATATACGTCAAGAATATTGACCTATAGACAAGATAACGGCCGGGCTCCTAGTATGTCAATATGGTTGACCAAAAACATCCCGAGCCGTCGGCGCAGCGCGAGGCCGCCCTGCGCGAGGCCATCGAGCAGCTCTACTTCGGCTACCGCGCCTTCACCACGCCGCCGGATCGCATCCTCGAGCAGCGTGGCCTCGGGCGCGTGCACCACCGCATCCTCTACTTTGTCGGCCGCAACCCGCAGATCTCGGTCAACGCCTTGCTCGCCGTGCTGGACGTCACCAAGCAGGCACTCAACGCACCGCTGCGCCAGCTCGTCGACATGCAGCTCGTCGCGATGGATGCGGCCGAGCACGACCGTCGCGTGCGGCAACTGACCCTGACGCCCGAAGGCCGCAAGCTGGAGGCGCAGCTGACCGGCACCCAAATGAAGCAACTGCAGGCCGTGTTCGAGCATGCCGGCGCCGACGCCGAGGCGGGCTGGCATCAGGTGATGGCCGATCTGGCGGGGCAGCGCTGATTCTGTCTTCGTGCGATTTGCGGTAGGGAGCGGTCCCGTTCTCGGCGGAAAATATCCAGTACCCATGAATTCAAAAGTAATAATATAAATTGGGTATCCCGCTTTTTACATGTAATCGAATGCACGTATCAAAACTGAAAAATCGCTTTTAAAAGCAAATTGTTACTACTGTCTACCCAATGAATATATCGACCGCTATATAAAAACAGATCGGCCGATTGATTGGCCATCGGCGTCGCGATGTCGATACTTCATTGCACATGGGGCAAATGACCTATGGGTTTCAAATAATGACAAGTGAAAGGGGATGAATCACGCTTTGGTCAGGGAGTCATTAGAAAGTGCCAATCGGGTTTCGAAAAGCTCCGTCTCGTCTTCCAGAATCGCCGGAATCAGCATTTAAGGTCGAGTCGGTGTAGTCACGGGCCGAGGGGCTCTGAAACTCTGGACGCTTCAGCTGCGCATGTAGCGCAGGAGCGGAATCGCGAGTTCCGCCAGAGGAGATTACTATGCCCAAGATCGCAGTTTCGCTGAGCCAATGGGCCGACGGCCCGTCGCCCGACCTGCCCGTAGCGACCGGCTCCCAGGCCGATAAATGGCAGAACGGCAACCTCGGCTCCCAGCAGGCGCACTATGCCGAGGACGAATCCGTTCCGTATCGCGCCGTCATCACCGACGCCAAGGAAGGCACACTCTACGCATTGACGATAGAGTGGGACACGACTCAGCAAGGCAAACACGCGCTCGACTACCTGACCACCTGGGATGCGAGCTTTCCGACTTCGCGGAACGAAACTTTTCCTTCGCCGACGCTGGGTGTAAGCGGGCTATTGACCGGCAGCAGCGCATTCACCCAGGCCGGCATTGTCGCCGACCCGCGGGTGACAGCGGGGCCCGACGGCACCCCCGGCACGGCCGACGATATCGTCCAGCAGCCCGGGGCCTTTACGTTCTTCGGCGGCGTCTCGAACGTCCAGTATGTGCAGAGCCTGGGGGCTGATGGCAAGCCCGGCGGGACTGGCGCGAATGCGGACACCTATTACACCGGCAGCGGCTTCGATCCCTACAAACTGAGCGGGCAATACAGCGGCAACAGCAGCACGTCGGTGACGCTGGTATTCACCTACACGGGTGACGGGGACGCCAACTTGGGCGAAACGGGCTCCATCGTCCTTGCCTGGGGCGGGCACATCGCCGCGCGTGACGATTGGGGCAGCGGACTGTCCGCGGCCGCGATCAGCGGTTCGCCCTATCACATGCGCCTCACCAACTTCGCCGACAACGATCCGACGACGAGCGAGAGCGTCGGCAACCAGGATCGCTCCCTGTCGAGCGCAGCCGTGGTGTTCCCGGGCGAAATCGTGGTGAGCAAGGAAACCACGCCCGACGGCAGCACGCAGAGCTTCAACTTCGAGCTCACACGCCCGAGCAATACCGTGGATGTCGTTAGTGGTCAGGTGGACGTCACCGGTGACGGCGTCATCGACGCCAAGGACGACGGTCGATTCACCGACAGCGGCGGCGAAATATTTACCGTCAGCGACGGCAACGTGACTGATTTGGCGGGCGGTGACGGCAAGCTCGACGGATTTTCCATCGTCGGCGGAAAGCTCGACATTACCGGCAACGGTACGGTCGACAGCAGTGACAAGTTCACCAACCTCGCCGGTGTCGGGGTGGCGACCTTCACGCTGCAGGACGGCCAGTCGCAGACCTTCGACAAGCTCACCGACTTCGGCAGCTACACGGTGAAGGAAGTCACGATCCCGACCGATTGGGACCTGACCAGCATCACGGGTTCGCGCACCGACATCAACAACAACACCACTCCGATCAACATCACCAATCCGACGAATGACCAGACCACGATCACGCTTGCGGAGGCGGACGTATTCAATCTGACGTTCAACGACGCGTTCGTTGCGAGGCCGAGTCTGACGATCGACAAGAGCGTCGCGAGCATCACCGATGCAGGCGGCGGGAATGGCGGGACGACGGCCGACGAAGCCGGGGATGTCATCAATTACTCGATCGTCGTCGCCAACACCGGAAACGTGCCGCTGACCGGAGTCAGCGTGACCGATTCGGTGGAGGGCGCGGCGGGCACAGCGGCCTCCTTCGTGAGCGGCGATATCGACAACGACGGCCAACTCGACACGACCGAAACATGGACCTACAGCGCCACCTACACGGTGCAACAGTCGGATCTGGACAACAACGGCGGCGGTGACGGCGACATCGACAATACGGCAACCGTGACGAGCGATCAGACGGCTCCGCAGTCGGACTCGGCCTCTGTTCCGCTGTCGCTCATCCGTGGGTTGGCGATCGACAAACAGTTCGTCAATGTCACCGGCGGCAACGGCAACACGGTGTCCGATGCGGTGGGCGACGTGATCCACTACCAGATGCTGGTGACCAACACCGGCAACACGGCGCTCGACAATGTGCAGGTCAGCGATCCGCTCCTCGGTGGTACGCTGAGCGGCCCGGCGAGCGGCGACACCGATAGCGACGGCCGGCTCGATGTGACCGAGACCTGGGTCTACAACGGCAGCTACACCGTCACCCAGGCCGACCTCGACGGCGGCGGCAACGCCGGTTCGGACTACGACATCGACAACACCGCCACGGCGAGCGCGGACAACACGCCGCCCGCGAGCGACAGCGAAGAGGTGCCGCTCGCCATCACGCGTGCGCTGGCGATCGACAAACAGTTCGTCAATGTCACCGGCGGCAACGGCAACACCGTGGCCGATGCGGTGGGCGACGTGATCCACTACCAGATGCTGGTGACCAACACCGGCAACACCGCACTCGACAACGTGCAGGTCAGCGATCCGCTCCTGGGCGGTACGCTGAGCGGCCCGGCGAGCGGCGACACCGATAGCGACGGCCGGCTCGATGTGACCGAGACCTGGGTCTACAACGGCAGCTACACCGTCACCCAGGCCGACCTCGACGGCGGCGGCAACGCCGGTTCGGACTACGACATCGACAACACCGCCACGGCGAGCGCGGACAACACGCCGCCCGCGAGCGACAGCGAAGAGGTGCCGCTCGCCATCACGCGTGCGCTGGCGATCGACAAACAGTTCGTCAATGTCACCGGCGGCAACGGCAACACCGTGGCCGATGCGGTGGGCGACGTGATCCACTACCAGATGCTGGTGACCAACACCGGCAACACGGCGCTCGACAATGTGCAGGTCAGCGATCCGCTCCTCGGTGGTACGCTGAGCGGCCCGGCGAGCGGCGACACCGATAGCGACGGCCGGCTCGATGTGACCGAGACCTGGGTCTACAACGGCAGCTACACCGTCACCCAGGCCGACCTCGACGGCGGCGGCAACGCCGGTTCGGACTACGACATCGACAACACCGCCACGGCGAGCGCGGACAACACGCTGCCCGCGAGCGACAGCGAAGAGGTGCCGCTGACCATCACGCGTGCGCTGGCGATCGACAAACAGTTCGTCAATGTCACCGGCGGCAACGGCAACACGGTGTCCGATGCGGTGGGCGACGTGATCCACTACCAGATGCTGGTGACCAACACCGGCAACACGGCGCTCGACAATGTGCAGGTCAGCGATCCGCTCCTCGGTGGTACGCTGAGCGGCCCGGCGAGCGGCGACACCGATAGCGACGGCCGGCTCGATGTGACCGAGACCTGGGTCTACAACGGCAGCTACACCGTCACCCAGGCCGACCTCGACGGTGCGGGGAACGCTGGTTCCGATCTCGACATCGACAACACCGCGACGGCGACCGCGAACGACACCCCGCCCGCGAGCGATAGCGTGAGCGTGCCTGTCGTCCAGGTTCGGTCGCTCGATCTCACCAAGTACGTGTCTGTCGACGGTGGCACGACCTGGTTCGATGCCAACTCGCCCACCGGCCCGGTCCTGCTCAACGGATCGAACCCGATGTTCAAGTACGAAGTCGCGAACACCGGCAACGTCACCCTCACCAGTCTGACGGTGGTGGATGACAACGGCACGCCGGCCAATTCGGCCGACGACTTCAGCGTCACGCTGAGCTCGGGGCTGACGGACGCCGACGGCGACGGGCACGTCGACGATCTGGCAGTCGGTGCGACCGCATCGGGGACAGTAACCGGGACCTTCCATGACGGACAGAACACGAACATCGCAGCCGCCAACGGTACCAGCCTGACCGGGGGAGCCGCCCCCCAGGACACCGACCCGGCCAACTACTACGGTTTCACCCCGATCAGCTTCCAGGGCAACCCGCAGTTCAACTTCCCGAACGACCTCGAGAAGATCCAGCCCAAGCTGCAGGGTGGTGATGCCTTCATCATCAACCCGCTCGGCTACATCTCGTGGGACCTGTTCACGTCGGACGCGAGCCTTGCGCGTATCGATACCACCGCGAGCTTCCTGTCCGGGTATGCCGGGCTCAAGGTGTCGATCGTCGAGATCTGGAACAGCGCCGGCATCGGCAGTACCGCCGCCGGAGCCGACGCGATCTATCGGGTTTACGTCGCCAATGAGGGAACGCTCGACGCCAACAACGACGGTAAGCCCGATTCGGTCTCGCTGGTCAATAACACCAACGTCGTCGAGTACGACATCCTCGGCTTGAGCACCAACAAGGGGTTGATCGACCTCATCAACGCCGACCCGCTGATCGGCAACTTCAACAGCTTCAGCAACATCGAGAACGCGCTGACAGCCAATCACACCGGCGGCAGCGCTCCGTCGAACGGCTTCCTCGTCGGCAACAACCCGGCGCTGACCGCCGGAGCGGACCTCGTGTGGAGCAGCCCCGACGTCACTGGCACCGCTACGAATGAAGCCTTGAACCCCGACAACCCGCTCGACGGCCTGGGCGGCAACGATGCCATCTACGGTCGCAACAACGCGACCGCGACCAACGAGCAGATCAACGGCGACGCGGGCAACGACATGATCGAGGCCCGCAACGGTGTCGACACCATCCATGGCAACGATGGGAACGACTGGCTGTTCGGATCGCTGGGAAGCGACACGCTGTTTGGCGACGCGGGGAACGACGTCCTGTTCGGCAGCTACGGCACGGATGTGCTGAACGGTGGTGGCGGCAACGATACCTTCATCCTGCGCAAGGGTGACTTCGACACGATCGCCGATTTCGCCGTGGGCGACACGATCAAGGTATGGGTCGAATCGCTGGACAACAATGCGCCGACGGGGAGCCACTCGTTCAATTTCGATGAAACGAGCGACGTGCTGTTCGTCGATGGCCTGCCGGTCGCGCATCTGCTGGGCAATCCGACTGAAGCGAACGTCGAGGCCGCTGTTGCGCTGACTTGAAGCCGGGGTTTGCAGGACCGGGGCGGCGAGGCGCGGGAATGCCTTGACCGCCCCCGGGATGGAAATGCCAACAGGGGGGAAAGGGGTATGAAAAACCTCGCACCTGCAAGCCTCGCGCACGGGAAATCCGAACTGGCGAGCCTTCTCGGGCGCTGCCGTTCTTCATTTGTGATCGCCGGCCTTTTCAGCTTCTTCGTCAACGTGCTAATGCTGACGCCGGCGATCTACATGCTCGAGATCTACGACCGCGTGCTGCCGACCAGCAGCCAGCCGACGCTGGCGATGCTGACCCTGATCGTCATATTCCTGTTTGCCGTCCTGGGCGTGCTCGAATGGGTGCGCTCGCAGATCCTGATCGCGGCGAGTGCGCGCATCGACGGCACGCTCGGCGGGCGCGTGTTCGACGCCGTGTTCGTGCGTTCGCTCGCGAGCAGCGGCCGGGTTTCCAGTGCGCAACCGCTCGGCGATCTGATGCAATTGCGTCAGTTCCTCACCGGTCCGTCGCTTTTCGCGTTCTTCGACGCGCCGTGGATCCCGATTTACGTCGCCATGATGTTTCTCTTCCATCCGCTGTACGGCGTGGTGGGGATCGCGTCGGCGCTCGTCCTGGTCTGTCTCACGGCCTGGGGTGAGGGCGTGACGCGCGGCGATCTCGAACGCTCGACCCTGCTCTCGCACGAGGCGACTCAGCTCACCCAGCAGCAGTTGCGCAACACCGAGATCATCGAGGCGCTCGGCATGCGCGAACGGATGCGCGAGCGCTGGCTGCAACGGCAATCGCGGGCATTGGCGCTGCAGGTGCGCGCCAGCCGGCGCGGGGGCGCGGTCTCGACGCTGTCCAAGGTGTTCCGCCTGACGATCCAGTCGGTGATCCTCGGCGTCGGGGCCTGGCTGGCAATTCACAAGGAAGTCACGCCCGGCCTGCTGATCGCCGGATCGATCCTGCTGGGGCGCGCGCTTGCACCACTGGATCTGATGATCGGGGGCTGGCGCGGCTTTCAGGGCGCGCGCGGCGCGTACCGGCGCCTCGCGGCCCTGCTCGCAGCCGCGCCCGCAGGCGAGGAGGGCATGGCCCTGCCGGCGCCTCGGGGCGAACTGTCGCTCGAGCATGTCACAGTGCAGCCCTCGGGTGTCGCGGCGCCGGTGCTGCGCGACGTGAGCCTCAAGCTGCCAGTCGGGGCGACGCTGGGCGTGATCGGCCCCAGCGGTTCCGGCAAGTCGACGTTGCTGCGTACGATGCTCGGCCTGTATCCGCTGCGCGGGGGAAGCGTGCGGCTGGACGGCGCCGAACTCTCGCAATGGACGCGTGAGCGCCTCGGTCCCTACTTCGGTTATCTGCCGCAGGACGTCGAGCTGCTCGAAGGCACGGTCGCGGAGAACATCGCGCGCTTCGGCGACATCGATGCCGAGCGTGTCGTGGCTGCGGCGCGCGCCGCCGGGGTGCACGAGTTGATCCTACATTTGCCCCAGGGCTACGAGACGGTGCTCGCGGGCAATGTCCTGGCGCTCTCGGCGGGGCAGCGTCAGCGAATCGGCCTGGCCCGCGCCCTCTACGGCGATCCCTGCCTGATCGTGCTCGACGAACCCAATTCGAATCTGGATCAGGAAGGCGAGGCGGCCCTGGCGCAGAGTTTGCAGGAGTTGAAGGCGCAAGGGCGCACGATCGTCGTGGTCAGCCATCGCGCGCCGCTGTTGGAGCAGCTCGATCTGCTCGCCGTGATGCTGGACGGGCAGCTGAACCGCTTCGGACCGCGTGAGAAAGTGCTGGCTTCGCTGCATGGGGTGATCGCGAAAGTGCCGCCGGCACCGGTGCGCGCCGCGTCCGCTGTCAGCTGACAATAAACCAGGGAGGCCGAAATGAATCACGACAATACATTCGGCGAAATATTCAGCGACACGGGGATCCGCGACCCCGAGGCCTTCGCCGCCCCGGTCGTGCTGGGAAACGATCGCGACTTCCGCCGCCTCGGGCTTCTCATCGTGGCCGTCGTGTTCGGCGTGTTCGGATTGTGGGCCGGGCTCGCGCCGCTCGACAGCGCCGCGGTCGGGCGTGGCGTGATCACCGTGGAGAACTACCGCAAGACGGTGCAGCACCTCGAAGGCGGCATCGTACGGGCGATCCAGGTGCACGATGGCGACAAGGTCAGGCGCGACCAGGTGCTCGCGACGCTTGACGACACGGAGGCAAAGGCACAGCTGGAGCTGCAGCGCGGGCACTGGCTCGTCGCGCTGGCGCGCGAGGCGCGTCTTTCGGCGCAGCGCGACAGCCTCGAGCGCGTTGTCTATCCGCAGGCCCTGCTCGACGCGACCGACGATCCTCGCGTCCAGGAGGCGATGCAGGTCCAGAATCAGACCTTCCGCGTGCGCCGTATGGCCCACGAAGGCGAGATCGCCATCTACCAGCAGCAGATCGACCAGTTCGGCGCCCGCGGGCGCGGGCTGCGCGCCCAGCAGCAAAGCCAGCAACAGCTCGCAAGCTCGTACAAGGGGGAACTGGTGGATTTCGAGGCGCTGCTGAACGAAGGTTTCACCGAACGTCAGAAAGTTCGCGAGCTGGAGCGCAATCTCGCTACGAGCGAGGGTCGCATCGGCGAACTGGCGGCCCAGATCGCCGAGACGGAAACGCAGATCGGGGAGACGCGGCTGAAGATCGTGCAACTGCGCAAGGACCTGCAGCGCGAAGTGGCGCAGGAGCTCGCCGAGGTGCAGGCCGACATCTTTGCCTTGCAGGAGAAAATGCGCGCGCTGCAGGCGACGATGGCGCGCACGGTCGTGCGCGCGCCCGAGCCGGGCACGGTGCTCGGGCTGTCGGTGCACACGATTGGCGCGGTGATCCAGCCCGGTGGCCGCATGATGGACATCGTGCCCGAGGGTGAGCGGCTGATCGTCGATGCGCAGATGTCGCCGCTGGACATCGACCGCCTGCGGGTGGGGCAGATCGCGGACCTGCGCTTCACCTCGTTCAAGACGCGCGAAACGCCGAAGATCGAAGGCCGGGTCGTAAACGTGTCCGCGGACAGCCTCAGCGACCCGGAGAAGAAGGAATCCTACTATCTGGTGCGCGTCGAGGTTTCGCCGCGCGGGCTCGAGGATCTCGCGCACTACCAGCTCGAACTCGTGCCGGGGATGCCCTGCGAAGTCCTCGTCAACACCGGCAGCCGCACCTTCCTGCAATATCTTGGGGACCCTCTGTTCAACGCGGTCGCGCGCTCGTTCAGGGAGGATTGAGCATGTCCTCCCTCGTCGCCCCGGTGCTCGCGCTCGCATTGATCCTCGCACCGGCCGAAGGCAGCGCGCAGGCCGAGGGGGCGAGCCTGCTGGACCTGTATCACCAGGCGATCGCCACCCACCCGTCACTGATCGCGCAACAGGGCGCGCTCGACCGTGCGAACGCAAGACACGACTTTGCGCGGAGCCGCCTGTTGCCGCAGGCAGCGGCTACGCTGAGCTACGCGCGCAACGACTTTCACGGCAAGGTCGAACAGCCAGACACCTATAACACGCATCGGCATTCGCTGAACCTGCGGCAGGCACTGTTCGACGTGCCATCCGCGCGCCAGATCGATGCCGAGGCGCGGCGGGTGGGGCAGAGCGAGCAGGAGTTCGACGCGATGCGTACCGACGTCGCTTCTGAGCTGCTCGACCGAGTGCTGGCCGTGCTCGATGCCAGCGAAGAACTCGTCGTGGTCCAGTCCGAGAAGGAGGCGGTCGGGGGGCAGCGTGCGCAGTTGCATCGCATGGCCGAGCGGCAGATGGCAAAGGTCACCGACAGGCTCGAGGCCGATGCCCGCTATGCGGTGCTGGAGGCGAAAGAGATCGAGGCGCGCAACGCGGTCCTTACGGCGCTGGAAGATTTGCGTGAGAGTACCGGCCTCGAAGTCGACGTACTGAACCCGCTTTCCGCGACCAACCTGCCTCCGCTCACGGACGATCTCGACGCCTGGGTGGCTCGCGGTATGGAGCGGAGCCCGAAACTCGCGGCGGCACGCGAGGCGATCGAGGCAGAGACGCGGGGTGTGGAAAGCGCACGGGCCGAGCATCTTCCCAAGATCGCACTCACGGCGGGCAAGACATGGGCCGACAGCGATTCCGACAGCCGACGCAATGAGGCCTTCAACGTCCTGTCGGTGGGCGTGCAGCTCAACATCCCGATCTACGAAGGCGGGCGGACCCAAGCGGGCGTGCGTGAGGCGCTGGCGCGCCAACTGGTCGCCCAGGCGCAATTCGAGCAGACGCGGCGCGAAATCGAGCGCGAGGTGCGAAGCGCCTGGCTCAAGGCGGAGGGCGGACGACAGCGCATCGACGCCAGCCGGCAGTCCGTGGAAGCCCAGGAGCTCGCGCGGCAGGCCCAGCAGCGGGGTTTCGAGCTCGGGGTCGTCACCGTCGTCGATCTCCTCGATGCGCAACACCGCCTGTATCGTGCCCGCGGCGACCATGCCCGCGCACGGCACGATTACCTGCGCGAGCTGGCGACGCTGCATCGCTACGCCGGCGCGCTGAACGAGGATGACATGGCGGCGTTCAGCGCATATTTCTCCGCTGAGCCGCGTCGGCTGCGCTGAATGCGAACGGACCCTAGAGTCCCGCCTTCTGCATGTATCGCACGAGGGCGATGCGCCCGTTCAGCTGGAGCTTGCGATAGATGTGGTGGAGATGCAGCTTTGCCGTGCCCTCGGAGATGTCCAGCCGGCCCGCGACGGTCTTGTTGGGGAGCCCCTGACTCACCATCCGTGCCACCTGGATCTCGCGTGGAGTGAGCACCGAGGCGATCTCGCGGTTCGCTTCCTCCGTCTCGAGCAGATTCCCGATCGCATGGACGGCGATCTCCTTCTCCAGCCACTGGCGGCCGGCATGGACTTCGCGAATGCAACGGACCAGCCAATGCAAGGCCATGTCCTTGGTCACCACGCCCCTGACGCCGAGCCGAACAACCTCCAGGGCATCCTTCGCGCTCGGCCGCATCGCAAAGACGACCGGGCGGCTCGGCGATCGTTCGCGCTTCAGCGCCCGGATCAGCTCGATGCCGTTCTTCTCCGGAAGCATCAGATCGAGCACCACGATATCCGGCGCGAATTGCCGCACGGCCTGGAGCGCATTGTCGCAGTCCTGGACGCAGGCCTGGATCGTGAAATCCGCTTCGGCGCCGAAGGCGTGCACCAGGCCGAGGAGAACGACGGGGCTCGGGTCGACCAGGACCAGATTGATCCCCATGGCTTCACCCTAGCCGACGGGCGTCATCGGCGAGTGCGAACGGGCCACCGTGGTAACACGTACGGTATCAGGCATGGCTTCTCCGCCCTTCTTGTTGGGGACCGGGGCGCGACTGGATTTGCTCTTGGTTTGAGAGTCGGGTCGGTCTTGATATTCAATCTGGATCGTATCGGGCCGTTTTGTCAAATGCAAAAGCGTAAGTGGGTTGCTGTAAGAATTCTTGTCATTTCAGAATGCTAACTATTTGATCTGCCGGGACTTAAAAGCGCGCTCCGCGCCGCAGAATCTGCAGCGCGCGGAAAACCTCTTCGACGCCGAACGGGCGCTCTTACAGCAGCGCTTCGATCTCGCTGGTGATCGATTCGGGTGTCGTACGCGGGGCGAAGCGTTCGACGCGGGTACCGTTGCGATCCACGAGGAATTTCGTGAAATTCCACTTGATCGCTTCGGTGCCCAGCACGCCTCGCGCCTCCTTTTTCAGCCAAGCATAGAGCGGGTGGGTCTTTTCGCCGTTCACGTCGATCTTCGCGAACATCGGGAAGCTGACGCCGTAGTTCTTCGAGCAGAAGCCCGCGATCTCCTCCGAGTTGCCCGGTTCTTGCGCGCCGAACTGGTTGCACGGAAAGCCCAGGACCACGAGGCCGCGGTCGCGGTAGGTTTCATAGAGCTTTTCGAGGGAGGCGTACTGTGGCGTAAAGCCGCATTCGCTCGCGGTATTGACGATGAGCAGCACCTTTCCGGCGTATTCGCGCAGCTTGAAGGCACCGCCTGTGAGGCGTTCGACCTCGATGTCGTAGAGCGGGGTGTCCATGGTCTTTTCTCTGATGGGGGATGGGCTAGTTCTTCTTCTTGGACAGCAGCAGCGACTTCAGGTTGGCGAAAGGCGTGTGCGTCGCCGCCGGCGGGCCGGCATTCGCGACACTTCCTCCCGCCTGCGCCTCGAGTTCGCGCTGGTGCTCATTATCGTGGCAATAGATGCACAACAGTTCCCAGTTGCTGCCGTCGGGTGGATTGTTGTCGTGATTGTGGTCACGATGATGGACGGTCAGCTCGCGCAGATTCGCACGCGTGAATTCGCGTCCGCAGCGGGTGCAGATCCACGGATAGATCTTCAGCGCCCGCTCGCGGTAGCCTTGGTCGCGCTCGTCGGCGGCGCGCCTGGCTTCGGCGACGATCCGGTCGAGCTTGGCGTGGTCTACCGTCTTCATGGCTTGCTCCCGCCGCGGCGACGATGACGTGGGGACCTGACCTAGCCCGGGAACAGCTTTCCGGTGATCGCGGCGACGTGCCGCCCCTGGAAGCGCGCCATCGTGAGCTCCTTCTCGGAAGGCTTCCGCGAGCCGTCGGCTCCGGCGATCGTCGCGGCGCCGAGGGGCGATCCGCCCTTCAGTTCCGAGATGTCGGAGAGTTCCGGGCAGGTGTAGGGCAGCCCGACGATGATCAGGCCCTGGTGCAGCAGCGTGGTATGGAAGGACTGCACGGTCGTTTCGTTGCCGCCGCCGGTGCCGGTGCTCGTGAACACGCTGCCGACCTTGCCGACGAGCGCGCCTTTCGTCCACAGGCTTCCCGTCTGGTCGAGAAAGTTGCGCATCTGGCTCGCCATGTTGCCGAAGCGGGTGGGCGTGCCGAAGATGATCGCGTCGTAGTCGGCGAGTTCGCCCGGCGTCGCGATCGGCGCCTTCTGGTCGAGCTTGACGCCGGCTTTCTTCGCGACGTCCTCGGGCATCAGCTCGGGCACGCGCTTGATGACGACCTCGGTGTCATCGACCGAGCGTGCGCCTTCGGCGATTGCACCGGCCATCGTTTCGATATGGCCGTAGGACGAGTAGTACAGCACAAGGATCTTGCTCACGGGGATCTCCAGGCCTGGTCGGGGGCGGCGAACGATCGCGGCATCTGCCGCAATGCCGTTGCGCTCGTCCTGCCTTGATATCGTCCTAGACCACCCCTGCCGCTTGATCAATGCCTCCCTCGGCCGCGGGCCCGGCGCAATCGTTTCAATCAGTTGCCGCAAGCGTAGGCGTTGCGTCCCGCATGCCTTGTTCGCGACGGACGCGCCGCAGCCGGTGCCGCAGAAGCGGCAGAGGGCCTTCGACTTCGATCAGGCTTCGATGAGTCCCGATCGAACGGCGATCAGCGCCAGTTCTGCGGCGTTCGTCGCGTTGAGCTTCTGCTTGATGTGGTAGAGGTGAGTCCCGACCGTGCTCGGGCTGAGTTTCTGCGTGGTGGCGACCTCGTTCACCGAGCGGCCCTTGGCGAGCTGCAGGAAGACGGCGAATTCCTTGTCGGTCAGCGCATCGACCGGATCGTTGCTCCCGCCGAACTGCGCGAGCGCGAGCTGGGGCGCGAGCTCCGGGTCGACATAGCGTTGGCCGCGCGCCACCTGTGAAACCGCTCGCACGAGTTCGGTCGGCTGGGCGCGCTTGGAGAGATAGCCGGTGGCGCCGGCTTTCAGCGCGCGCATCGGGATCTGCGCGTCGTCGTGGGCCGACAGCATCAGCACGCGGGCGCCCGGATGGTGGGCGAGGAGCCGTTCGAGCGCGCCAAGACCGCCGACGCCGGGCATCGTCACGTCCATCACGAGCGCGTCGGGGCGGTGCTCGGCGAATGCGGTGAGGGCCGCCTCGCCGCAGTCGGCCTCGGCCACGACGGTTGCGCCGGCGCCTTCGAGCAACATGCGGAAGCCCATGCGGACGACCGCATGATCGTCGGCGAGGACAAGACGGATGTTTTCAAGCGTGGAGGCCATGGTTGCTTTCCTCGTGTGACGGGGGGATGGGCAGGCGGGCGCTGACGCGCAAGCCGCCGCCGGCGGGGGTGTCGAGATGTAGCTCGCCGTGCAGTTCGGCGACGCGCTCGCGCATGCCGATCAGTCCGTAGCGGGCGGGGCGGGTGTCGGCGCCGAGGCCGCAGCCGTTGTCGCAGACTTCGAGCGCGATCGCGTCGCCGACGACGACCAAGCGGACGTCGACGTGCGAGGCGCCGGAATGACGGGCGACGTTCGTGAGGCTTTCCTGCAGCAGGCGCAGTACCGTGATGCCCAGGCCTTCGCCGGTCGCGGTGGCGGTCGGCGTCGTGTGGCAGTCGAGGGCGATCTGCGGGTGATGGCCGGACCACAGGCGGCAATATTCGGCCACTGCCTGGTCGAGCTGCGCGCTGATGCCGGCGGGCGGGCGCAGCCGCTGCAGGATCGTACGGACGCCGTCCTGCATCTGGCCGGTCATCGCGAGGATGGCCTGCGCGCTGCCGTGGATCTGCGGCTGGTTGTCGCTGCGTTGCAGGATCGCACCGGAGATCGCGCGGACCGCGGTGATCGCCTGCCCGAGTTCGTCATGCAGCTCGCGGGCGATCACGCGGCGTTCCTCTTCGAGCCGGGCCTGCACCGCCCGCCCGAAGGCCTGGTCCTCTTCGAGGCGCAGGTTGTGCGCGCGCGTGTCGTCCAGCGTGTCGGCAAGCCGGTTGTAGGTGGTCGCGAGGCGATCGAGTTCGGCGACGCGGTAGCTGGGCAGGCGGGTGTCGAAGCGGCCGTCGGCGCCGCGCGCGAGGGCCGCGTCGATCTGTGCGAGCGGTGAGAGCGCACGCTGCAGCGCGTGGCGGACGGCGATCCCCACAATCAGGATCAAGGCAAGTGCCGAGCCGAGACCGGCGGCGAGATCGTCCCAGGCGTCGAGCACGGCGCGCGAGGCGTCCGGGCGCAGCACGATCTGACGGTCGCCGGCGTCGAAGCGGGCCGCCGGCAGCGGCGGCGTCAGCCAGGCGGCGAACCAGCCGGGCGCGAAGCGGCCGGCCTTGTAGGTCGATTCGGGTGAGACATACAGCGACTTGCCGTCGGCGGCGATGACTTCGAGCTGGTTGGCGCGGAGCCGTCCCACGGCGCGCAGGTTGGTCATCAGGCGTGCCGGGCCCTCGGCCGGGTCGCGCAGCGTTTCCGATACCATCACCGAGATCCACTGTTGCGCCACGTGGCTCGCGGCCTGCACCTCCTCGTGGATGGACTGCCGCGTTTCGTGCATCCACCAAGACCCGCCGGCGATCAGCACGATGGCGAGGAGGCCCGTGAGCACGAGGCTGATGCGGGCCTGCAGGCTGAGCGAGACATTGCGAAGCATGTTCATCATGATCAGGCTCCTCGTAGGTGATTCATCGTAGTCCAGCCCTGGACAAGGCGGCCTGCTCGGCGTGCGGAAACAGATGGATCACGCTGCGGCGGTATTCGGTCTCCACCAACGCGAGCTTGCGGAATTCGGGTGCGATCGGCTGCGCGAGCATCTCGGTCATGTCCAGCCCCGCCTCGGCGCCGTCGCGCATCGTCCGGGCCAGCCACTGAAGCCAGGCGCGGGTCTGGCGGATCGCGGTCGCGTCGCCGGCGACCGCGCCGTGGCCGGGCACCCAGCGGCGCGCGGACAGGGTTTCCAGGCGGTCGAGCGCTGCGAGCCACCCCGGGATGTCGGCGTGCGGCGTGGTCGGCGTGCGGCCGTTGAAGAGCAAGTCGCCCGCAAAGATCGTGCCGCTCGCATGGTCGATCACGACCAGGTCGGCGGCGGTGTGCCCGGCGAGTGCGAGGAATTCAAGGTCGCGCCCGGCGACGACGCGGCGGCCCGGTTCGAGGCGCTGCGTCGGAACGACCCGTTCGGTGCCCTGCATCCAGTCGCCCGCCATCCGGTACAGGTTCTCGTTGAAGGCTTCGCCGTCGGTTTCGATGCCCTTGCGCGTCTGCGGCAGCGCGGCGAGGGTTTCGGCGGGGAAGGCCTGGTTGCCGAGGAAATGGTCGGGGTGGTGGTGGGTGTTGACGGCGAGGACCACGGGCTTCGTCGTGATACGACGGATCGCGGCGAGCATCTGTTCGCCGTAGCGCCGCGAGCTGCCGGTGTCGATCACGACGACGCCTTCCGGGCCGACGATGAAGCCGGTGTTGAGGATGTTGCCGCCGTTCTCGACGGTGAAATCCTCATTGCGGCCGATGAAGACGAATACGCCGGGGGCGATCTCGCGCGGCGAGAGGTGGTAGTCGAATGTCGCCTGGCTGCGGCTTGGCTGGGTCGGCACTGCCCGGTCGGCCGCGCCGATCGGCGTCGGCGCGCTCAGGGACAGCGCGAACGCGAGGAGTGCGGGAAACGCGGTGCTGGCGGCGCGGCGCATCACGGCGTCACCCACGCATCGATCAGGTTGCCGTTATTGTCACGGCCGGACGTATGGATGCGTCCGTTGCCGCTGGCGCGGGCGGGCAGGTCGACCGTGAATAGCGGGTTCTCCGCGACCGGCTCGTAAGGCTGGATGCGCATCAGCTCGGCGCCGCCTTCGTCGGCGAGGCGCAGTTCCTCGATATGGAAGACCGGCACACCTGGGGCAAGGCCAGTGTCCATCGGGTGGATGATCCGCAGGCGCAGGCGTGAGCCGCCGTCGATGCGCGGGAAGACGCGGGCGCTGACTTCGTTGAGGCGCTCCTGCCATTCGTGCGAGCCCGAGCCGGTCGAAGGGGCGGTGCAGCCGCCGCCGGTGGCCGTGACCCACAGCCCGCCGACATGCCACACGCCGTCCGCCGTGCGTGCCGCGGCGCGCACCGGCGACGATTGCTGCAGCTTGAGCCGCAGTCCGAGCGCGGGCTTCGCTGCGGTCGGGAAAAAGCGCAGTACGCCGAGGATGGGGTTGAAGTCGGCGAAGACGAGCACTTCCTGCACGTCGGGCAGGGCGCTTGCGTCGACGCTGATCGGTACGTTCAGGGAGTCTTCGGCGATGTCGGGGCCGCTCACGCGCACGCGGGCGTCGAACACGACACGCTGGCCGGCGAAGAACAGCTTCCGCATGTCGCCCCAGCGCGGCGATTGCAGCGGATCCGTGGCCGCGTCGGGAGAAATTGCGGGCGAAGTCGCGTGCGCCGTGCGCGTCGGCGTCAGCAGGCCAAGGCACAGCAAGGCCAATGTCATCACAATTGCACTGCGCATCTCATCTCCTCCGCAAGGATGGTCATTGCCTTCCTCGTCGTTTGTTACTACATACAGCAAAGGGTGTGCCATTCAGTAGCACGCGGCCTGCGCAGGGGATGTGCTCTACAGTTGCTCAAAAACGGAACAACTGCTGTCAATCAGAGCAGTGACACATTGCGCATGACGCTTGTCGGGACACCTGAGTTCCGTGTTACAGCCTGAATCAATGGTGGTTCAGGCTCCACGAGGAGGTGGCACGGGCTTTGCGAACGGGTCGTCCGAAGCCCGTCGCCGATTGGGGCGGCGGATTCGGAAGAAACGTGACGAGACAATAAGGAGGATGTAAATGGAGAAGACCCGCAAGAGCGGCCGCCTGCCGGGCGCTTTGAGCGTACTGGCCCTGGCGCTCGCGACCGTTGGTACGGTGCAGGCTCGGGAAGTGACCGACAATGACATTCTGAAGGACGGCACGGGCATCACGAGCCAGGTGGTGACCTACGGTCTCGGCACCAAGGGGCAGCGCTTCAGCCCGTTGGCCAAAGTCAATACCTCCACCGTCAAGAATCTGGTTCCCGTGTGGTCGTTCTCGTTTGGTGGCGAGAAGCAGCGCGGCCAGCAGTCGCAGCCGATCGTGTTCGACGGCAAGATGTACGTCACCGCGTCGTATAGCCGCATCTTCGCGCTCGACATGAAGACCGGCGAGAAGCTGTGGAAGTACGAGCACCGCCTGCCCGAAGGCATCATGCCTTGCTGCGACGTGATCAACCGCGGTGCCGCGATCTACGGCAACCTGGTGATCTTCGGTACGCTGGATGCTCAGCTCGTCGCGCTCGACAAGGACACCGGCAAGGTCGTCTGGAAGGAGAAGATCGAAGACTACAAGGGCGGTTACTCCTTCACCGCTGCGCCGCAGATCGTCAAGGGGATGGTGATCACCGGCGTGTCGGGCGGCGAATTCGGTATCGTCGGCAAGGTCGAAGCGCGCGATGCGAAGACCGGCAAGCTCGTGTGGAGCCGTCCGACGGTCGAAGGCAACATGGGCTACAAGTACGACAAGGACGGCAAAGAGATCGAGAACGGCGTCTCTGGCACGACCAACGCCACCTGGCCGGGGGACCTGTGGAAGTCGGGCGGTGCAGCACCCTGGCTGTCGGCCTACTACGATCCCGAAGTCAACCTGATCTTCATCGGTACCGGCAACCCGGCCCCGTGGAACAGCTGGCTGCGCCCGGGTGACAACCTGTACTCGTCCTCGACCGTCGCGATCGACCCGGACACCGGCAAGATCGTGTGGCACTACCAGACCACGCCGCATGACGGCTGGGACTTCGACGGCGTGAACGAGTTCGTGTCCTTCGATTACAAGGATCCGAAGACCGGCAAGATGGTCAAGGCCGGCGGCAAGGCCGACCGGAACGGCTTCTTCTTCGTGAACGACCGGACCAACGGCAAGTTGCTCAACGCCTTCCCGTTCGTCAATCGCCATGACTGGGCCGACCGCATCGACCTCGCGACGGGCCGTCCGGTCTACAACGATAGCAAGCGTCCGCCCAACCCCTTCGTCGAAGGCGGCGAAGGCAAGAAGGGCGAATCGATCTTCGCCGCGCCTTCCTTCCTCGGCGGCAAGAACCAGATGCCGATGGCCTACAGCCCGAAGACCGGCTACTTCTATGTGCCGTCCAACGAATGGGGCATGGACATCTGGAACGAGCCGGTGTCGTACAAGCGCGGCGCGGCCTACCTCGGCGCGGGCTTCACGATCAAGCCTCTGAACGACGACTACATCGGCGCGTTGCGCGCGGTCGATCCGGTCAGCGGCAAGATCATGTGGGAAGTGAAGAACAACGCTCCGTTGTGGGGTGGCGTGCTGGCGACCGGTGGCGACCTGGTGTTCTACGGTACGCCCGAAGGCTACCTGAAGGCGATCAACGCCAAGACGGGCGCCGAGCTGTGGAAGTTCCAGACCGGTTCCGGCATCATTGCGCCCCCGATCACCTGGGAGGACAACGGCGAGCAGTATGTCGCCGTCGTGTCCGGCTGGGGCGGTGCGGTTCCGCTGTGGGGCGGCGACGTCGCCAAGCGCGTGAACATGCTCGAGCAGGGCGGTTCCGTGTGGGTGTTCAAGCTGCACAAGTCCTGATGGCGTCGGGGGCGGTGAAGTGCCGCCCCGTTTCAAGCCACCCCGGTTCGCCGGGGTGGTCGTCTGAGCCCGTGATCGCCTGATGCGCGGTTTCAGCCGACCATCCCGAATCCTTTTTATGAGGATCAGCTAAGTGAAAAAGAACCTCATCAAGCCGATCGTTGCGGCCGCGCTGTTCGGTATTGCGACGCAGTCGGCGCTCGCCGCCGATCGCGGCACGCCGCGCGAGGCGCGCGAGCTGTTCGACCAAGCGGTCAAGTTCATGGAAGCGAACACGCCCGAGAAGGCCTTCGCCGCCTTCAACGACCGCAAGGGCCGTTTCGTGCGCAAGGACATGTACGTGTTCGTGATCGACGACAAGGGCGTCTATCACGCGAGTGGCGCCGCGCCCGAGGCGCTGGTCGGCCTTACGGTGCTCAACACGACCGACGCGGCCGGCAATCCGCTCTTCCGCCAGATGATCGACAGCACGCGCAGCGCGCCGGAAGCGACCGTACGCTACATGTGGCTGAACCGCGTCACCAACAAGGTCGAACCGAAGGTCACCTACGTCCATAAGGTCGGTGACTATGTGCTCGGCGTCGGCTACTCCGCGCCGCGCGCGAGCGCCGACGACGCCCGCGGCATGCTGACGCGCGCTGTCGACCTGGTGAAGAAGGACGGCGCGGCCAAGGCCGCCGCGAGCTTCAACGACCGGCAGGGCGCGTTCGTGAAGGACGATCTCTACGTGTTCATGGTGAACATGGACAGCGGCAAGTTCGAGGCGATGGGCATGAACCCGGCGCTGTCGGACACCGATGCCCGCGGCCTGCACGATGCCGAGGGGCACGCGCTGGTGGCCGAGATGATCGACAAGCTGAAGTCCGCCGAAGATGCGACCGTCGAGTACGTGTGGCGCAACCCGGTGACGAACCGCGTCGAGAAGAAGCGCTCGTACGTGCATCGCGTCGGCAATTCGCTGGTCGGCGTGGGGCACTACATCGAGTAAGCGGGGCCGGCGTGCGGTGAGGCATGCCAGTCATTGCCTTGAGGTTCGCAGGGGCGTCGGCGCTACAAGGGCGCCGGCGCCCCTGTGCTTTCTGCCCCGCCGGAAACCGATGTCAAAAGTCGTAAAATCGGCTTGCGCTTCCGGCGTCTATTACTAGACTCCGAAAAGTGTGCGTGACGCGGGAGGCCGGTGAGGTGTTCAGTCTGTATCGATCGATGCGCCGGGGTTTCCACATCGCGCTGCTCCTTGCAGCGGGTCTCCAGACTGCACTTTCGCCCGCCACTGCGGCCGCCGAAGTGCCCGCCGTCAATATCCGTGTCGAAGGCGAGGGCTGGGGGACGGCGACTCACGAGGAGATCGAGGGCCTGCTGTACTCGGTGGCGGAGCAGCTGCTCAGTTCTTCCGCGGCAAGCCTGAACCGTCCGATCGTCGTCACGCACGAGTCGGGCAGCCCGGTGACCTTGTTCAAGAAGGGCGGCAGCGGCGAATACCGCGTGCAGCTCTCGGCCACCAACCGGGGTTGGGCGCAATACGCCTATCAGTTCGGCCACGAGTTCTGCCACATCATGTCGAACTACGACGTGCGCGGCGACGATCCGGCGCGGCGCGAGAACCAGTGGTTCGAAGAGGCGCTGTGCGAGGCGGCGGGCGTGCATGCGCTGCGCAGCATGGCCGAGCGCTGGGAGACCGAGGCGCCGTTCCCGTCCTGGGAGAGTTACGCGCCGCGGCTGCGCAGCTACGCCGACCGCCTGCTGTCCGAGCCGCATCGCCAGCTTCCGCCGGGCGTGTCGCCGCAGGGCTGGCTGCAGACGCAGCTGCCGACGATGTCGCACAATCCCTATCTGCGCGATGACAATGAGGTGGTCGCGAACCTGCTGCTGCCGCTGTTCGAGCAGTCGCGCGAAAACTGGAGCGCGCTACGCTACCTGAACCTGGCGCCGGCCGGCGCCGGCACGGACCTGGCGGAATACGTCCGGCAGTGGCGCCGGAGCGCTCCCACCGAGCACCGCGCCTTCATCGACAGCGTCGCGCAGATGCTCGGCGTGCCGGCCGAGACAGGCGTTGGCGTTGCGGGCGGCGTGGCTTCCACTGCCGCTTACTGATTTCGCCTGTTGCGAGTCCGGGTTTCAGCGGAATCCGGCCGAATCGCGATCCTGCATGGCGTTGCGAAGCCGGATTTCATAGCCCAGGCGCTGCACATAGCGGTCCATGTCGCGATCGCCGACTGAGGAACTGGCGCGCGGGCCTTCGTCGCCGGTAAAGCCGGGACGGCCGAATACGCCCGAGTCTTCCTTCGCCTTCATGCCCTCGTCGATGGCCTGGGTCTGCTGGTCGAAGGATCCGCCGCTGACCGTGGGCGCAGCCGAAAGGGTCGAAGGTAGGGTCATCACGAGCGCCGCGAGAACGCTCAAGGAAACGAGTCTGCAATCCATCATGCCTCCCACTTTCCGTACGATGCTCCCTGAAAAAACTTGTCCCCCCAAGGTTCTATGCCGCGGGTGTGTAATTCGACTATAGGTGATGATTGGGGAATTTTCCGCAATCTCAGCCCGGCACGGGGTAGATTCCGTGCTTTGCGGTGGGCGCTAAAGCACGCGCAGCAGCCCGGAACATTGCTCGCTTCCAGCAGCGCGTCGGCTCTCGGCTGCGGCAGTTCGGCCCGACGCGGGCACGGCGAGCCGCTCGGCCGGCACGGGACGACCGAAGAAATAACCCTGTCCCTCGTGGCAGCCGTGCTGCTTGAGCAGCGACATCTGTTCGGCCGTCTCAACACCCTCGGCGATGACCCGCAGGTTCAGCGCGTGGCCGATCTGGATCACGGCCCGCGCGATCGCCTGGTCTTCGGGGTTGGTGCATAGATCCGTGACGAAGGAGCGATCGATCTTCAGGCGGTGGATCGGGAATTTCTTCAGGTAGGCGAGACTCGAGTAGCCGGTGCCGAAGTCGTCGATGGAGAGCGAATACCCGGCGCGCTTCAATGCATCGAGGACCTCGCGCACGGTTTGAACGTCTTCCATCAGTGTCGATTCGGTGAGCTCGATCTCGATCATCTGCGGCGGCACGCCCGTATCGCGCTGGACCGCTGTCAGCGTCGCGAGCAGGTCGCTGCGATAGATCTGCAGGCCCGACACGTTGATGCTGAGCTGCATCGGCGTGCCGGCGTCGAGCCAACGGCGGGCTTGATGGAAGGCCTGCCGGATCACCCATTCGCCGATCGGCAGGATCAGGCCGCTTTCCTCGGCGACCGGGATGAAACGGTCCGGCCCGACGGCGCCGCCCTCGCGCGGGTTCCAGCGCAGCAGCGCCTCGGCGCCGAACACGCGTCCGTCGCGGAGGTTGACCTGGGGCTGGAAGACCAGCGCGAATTCGTCGCCGTCGATCGCCTGGCGCAGACGCGCATGCAGCGAGAGTCGTTCCGACGCCTGCACGTTCATCTGCTCGTCGAAGTGGCTGAAGGTGCCGCGCCCGGATTCCTTGACGTGGTACATCGCCGTGTCGGCGCGTTGCAGCAGGGTGTCGAAATCCTGCCCGTCGCTCGGGAACACGGCCACGCCGATCGAGAACGAGGTGCTGAGAAGCTGCCCGCCGACGCTGATCGGCGCCTGCATGCAGCGGTCGATCTTCGCCGCGACTTTGGCGATGTCCTCCGCGTGTTCGACGTTTTCGAGCAGGATCACGAATTCGTCGCCGCCGAGCCGCGCGATCATGTCGGTGCCGTACACGGCGACGCGGAGCCGTTCGGCGACCGCGATCAGCATCGCGTCCCCGACGGGATGGCCGAGGGAATCGTTGACGCGTTTGAAGTGGTCGAGGTCGAGGAAGAGCAGGGCGAGCTTGCGATGCGTCCGGCGCGCATGCTCGGCGGATTGCTCGAAGCGCTCGCGCAGCAGCATGCGGTTCGGCAGGCCGGTGAGCACGTCGTGGCGGGCGAGGAACTGCGCGCGCTCTTCGGCATGCTTGCGTAGCGTCACGTCCGAGAAGGCGGCGACGTAGTGTGTCACCTGGCCGGGCTCGTCACGCACGACCGAGATCGACAGCCACTTCGGGTAGATCTCGCCGTTGCGGCGCCGGTCCCAGATCTCGCCTTCCCAATGGTCGCTCGACAGCAGCGTGTCCCACATTTCGCGGTAGAAGGCGTCGTCGTGCCGACCCGAGCGCAGGATCGACGGCGTCTGGCCGATCGCCTCGGCCGCACTGAAGCCGGTGATGCGCGTGAAGGCGCGGTTGACGCTGACGATGCGGTTGTCCCGGTCGCAGATCAGCAGCGCTTCCGAGCTGTTGTCGAAAACCGTGCTCGCAAGTTCGAGCTGGTGTTGCTGCCGCTTTTGTGCGGAGATGTCCGAATAGGCCCAGATCGATCCCCCGTGCGGTTCGGTCGGGTCGATCGGGCGGCCGACGCGGTAGCACCAGACCGGCTGTCCGTCGCGGCGCCGCAGTTCGACCTCTTCCTCGCTGAAACCGCGTGCTTCGAGCTGGTGGTAGAGGCGGATGCCCTGTTCCCGCCAGGTGTCGGCGGACGGATAGAGCATCAGCGTGCGCTGGCCGGAAAGCTCTTCCGGGCCGTCGTAGCCGAAGATCTCGGCCATGCGCTGGTTGCACTTGAGGATCTGCCGACCGCGGATGTAGGCGATGCCGACGTGCGCGTTGTCGAAGATCACGCGGTGCTCGTCGAGCACTTCCTTGAGCTGGCGTTCGGCTTCCTTGCGCTCGGTGATGTCCTGCAGGGTTTCGATCGCGCCGATGATTTCGCCGCGGTCGTTGCGGATGGGGGCGGCGGTGAAGTACAACCAGGCGCCGCCGTCGCCGAGGTGGGGGAAGAAGTCTTCCGCCTCGTAGCTGCCGGGGATGATCTTCGACGGGCGGAACTTCGCCGGGTAGTAGGTCGAGATCAGCTTGTCGATCGAACCGCTGGCGACCAGATCCGCCATCACGGGGCGGCGCTCGGGGTAGAAGGGCCGCCATTGATCGTCCGTTCCCACCATCCGCGCTGCCGAAAAGCCGAGCATGACCTCGCATGCGCGGTTCCAGTATCGGACGTGATGCCGGCTGTCGATGACGAAGGTCGGGACGGGGGAGCCGTCGACCAGTTCACCCACGCTTGCTTCGAGGAATGTGGCCATGTATTGCGCGCAGGGGAGGCTGGTTGAAAGGCCGTGGGAAGGCAAGATTACATTTGTAACCCTCTTAGTTTAAGCGGAACTTACAACGGCCGGGATGGGGCAAGTTCCCCATCCCGGTCTCTTTGCACGGAGAAGGTCAGAAAGAGTAGTGCATCGAGGTCTGCAGGCGGCGGAAGGTGCCGGTTTCTCCGGTGTTCAGCTCACGTTCGCCCCAAGCGTACTCGAGGCCCAGCTCGGCGTTCTGGGTGAAGGCCCAGAACACGTTGGCGAAGGCATGGGTGAGCGTCTCGTTCGCCGACGGGCCGTAGGCGGCGAGATATTTCGAATCGACGTCCAGACGCGTGCGGCCCCACGACAGGTTGGTGCGCACCTTCTCCGTCCAGGCGCGGGCCCAGCCGACGGTGACGGCGCGCGCCATGCTCAGGCGGATCTTGTCGCCGTCGAAGACTTCCCAGTTGTAGTTCGCCGACGGCAGGTAACGGGCGATGCCGTTGCCGGCGGTATAGAGGCCGAGCAGCGAGTCCTTGTCGGTGATCTTGAACGCGCCGCCGACGCTGACGCCGTAGGCGTTGCGACCGTCGGTCGTGCCGACGTTGTCGTCGTACGAGTAGCGGGTCAGCAGCGCGTTGGCGCCGACGCTGCCGAAGTCGCCGGTCTTGTTCCAGCCCACTGTCAGGTCCGGACGCTTGTCGAGGTTCGGCGTATTGAGCGGCTTCTGGCCGTTGATCATCGTCGCGGCGTTTTCGACGGCGACCGACACGGTGCCGAGCGAGTCGAAGCTCTCCGACAGGCGCACCATCGGCTGGCGCGCGAGCTGGGCGCTGCCATGGCCGTTGAAGTCGGCGGTCTCGGGCGTCGCGTCGAGGTTCATGAAGGTCGACCAGGTCTGGCCGACGAGCAGCGTGCCCCAGTCGGCTTCCAGTTCGCCGTAGGCATGGCGCAGGCGCGGGTTGTAGCCGTTGGTGTAGCCGCTCTTGTAGGTGGTGTCGCCGTATTCGTAGAAGTCGAATTCGAGCTTGGTGCGCAGCGCGCCCATGTCGGTCGGCGTCGAGGTCTTCGCGCCGAAGCGGGTGACGCGGGCGCTGAGGTTGAACTTGCCCTTGCGGGTGTCGGAGTTGAGACCCGAGGGGTCGTCCTTGATCGCGATGGTGCCGGGTTCGAAGGCCCAGTCGCCGGTGCGGGCGCCGAAATCCTTGTACCCGTCGACGTGGATGAAGCCGTACAGGCCGACGGAGGTCTCCGAGCCCGGCAGCTTGAAGGTGCCTTCTTCGTCACCCTTCGTGACGAGGTTGAAGGTCTTGGGCACCGCGCCGACGTTGGCGTCGATGGTCTTGATCTGGGCCTCGAGGGCTTCGAGGTGTGCCCTCAGTTCGGCGATCTGCGCGCGCAGAGCGGCTTCGTCCGCGTGCGCGGCGTTCGACATCAATCCGGCGGCCATCAGCGCGGCGCACAGGGTTCCCACTTTTCGCATTGATCTTCTCCTCGCGTAAGTCTTGTTTTGCATTTGCGACTTCCCCGGTGGGGTAGCGGGGGCGGATGCTAAGCGCTTTGGCGCGAGGAATTGGCGCCCGGCAGGCGAAGTGCCGCTTTTCTGAAAGGGGATGCCTCTTTTGTGATAGTTGCGGTGCAGCAGAGCCGGATTTCTTGCAGCTTTGCGACATTTGCTATCAGGTTTCGGCCGTCTCGATGTCGAAGGCGTGCGGGAGAACGCTCCCGGGACTAGGATTCGACCCGCGCGGGCAAAGGGTCTTGGCGGATTCCCGTCATTTTGTTGCTGCCGCGGTGCGTTGCAGCAATCCGGCCCCGGCCCGTTGAGCAGCGTTGCCTTTTTTGCCACCATTCGCTCCGCTTCCCGCTGCCCTGTATCCAGCGCAGCCCGTCAAACCACCGGCCGAGCCGTCGCGAAGAAGCCGCGAAACAAAGTGAGGAGTACTGGATGAAGAAATATGCACTGCTGTGCGCCGTCGTCGCCATGACCGCGGGCAGCGCCGTCGCCAAGGATTGGGACGAAATCCGCATGGCTTCCGAAGGGGCCTACCCCCCGTTCAACGTCACCGCGGCAGACGGTTCGATGCGCGGTTTCGACATCGATATCGGCAATGCGCTGTGCGAGGAAATGAAGGCCAAGTGCAGCTGGGTCAAGCAGGACTGGGACGGCATGATCCCGGCGCTGGTCTCGCGCAAGTTCGACGCGATCATCGCGTCGATGTCGATCACCGACGAACGCAAGGCGAAGGTCGACTTCACCAACAAGTACTACGCTTCGCCGCTCGCGCTGATCGCGAAGAAGGGCTCGCCGCTGCGTCCCGACCTCGCCTCGTTGAAGGGCAAGAAGATCGGCGTGCAGCGCGGCACCGTCGCCGACAACTTCGCGACGAAGTTCTGGGAAGGCAAGGGCCCCGAGATCATCCGCTATGCGAAGCAGGACGAGGCCTACCTCGACCTGAACTCCGGGCGCATGGATGCGGCCTTCGCGGACTTCCTCGAGGCCTATGGCGGCTTCCTGACCAAGCCGGAAGGTGCGGGCTACGACGTCGCGGGCGAGCGTGTCTTCGGCAACACGGCCGAAGAGAAGGGCGTGGTCGGCGAGGGCATTGGCATCGCCGTGCGCAAGAAGGACAAGGATCTGACCGAGAAGCTCAACAAGGCGCTCGTCGCGATCCGCGCCAGCGGCAAGTACGAAGAGATCCGCAAGAAGTACTTCCCGATGGACATCTACGGGAATTGATCCCCGCCTAGCTACGCGCCGGATAGCGAAAGCATCCGGCGCTTCCTTTTCTGCGTGAGCGGATCCGGCTCTTTCCTGCGTATCCGCGTCCCGGAGTCAATGCGCAATGAATGCCTTGATCGAATATTCTCCCAGCCTGTTCGCCGGTGCCTGGGTCACGCTGCAGGTCGCCCTGCTGTCGTTGGCGCTGGCAGTGGCGACCGGGCTGCTCGGCGCGGCCTGCAAGCTGTCGCCCTATCTCCCGCTGCGACTATGGACGATGCTCTACACGACCGTCGTGCGCGGCGTTCCCGACCTCGTGATGATGCTGCTGGTGTTCTACGGCGGCCAACTCGTGCTCAATGAAGTGCTCGACTATTTCGAGTGGGACTTCATCGAGATCGACCCCTTCGTCGCCGGTGTGATGACCATCGGCTTCGTGTTCGGCGCCTACTTCACCGAGACCTTCCGCGGCGCCTTCCTGTCGGTAGCGGCGGGCCAGCTCGAAGCGGGGCGGGCCTACGGCATGACGGGCTGGCAGGTCTTCCGCCGCGTTCTCTTCCCGCAGATGCTGCGCTTCGCGCTGCCGGGCATCGGCAACAACTGGCTGGTGCTGCTGAAGAGCACGGCGATCGTGTCGATGATCGGGCTTTCGGACATGACGCGCGTCGCCGATCAGGCCGGGCGCTCGACGCACCAGCCTTTCACCTTCTACCTCGCGGTGTGCGTGCTGTACCTGGCGATGACCGCGATCTCGGGTTACTTCCTCGGCCGCCTGACGACGCGTTACAACGTCGGCGTGCGCGAAGCCCACGTCTGACCGACCGGAGCCTGAACATGGATCTTTTCGATACTTCGGTCATCACCGGCAACCTGCCGGAGTTCTGGCGCGGATTGTGGATGACGCTGCAGCTCACCGCGATCGCGCTGCTGGTCGGCTTCGCCGGTGCGATTCCGCTGGCGGTCGCGCGGATCTCGAAGAACCCGGCCGTCCGCATGCCGGTCGCCGCTTACACCTACTTCTTCCGCGGCACGCCGATGCTCGTGCAACTGCTGCTGATCTACTACGGCGCGGCGCAGTGGGAGTGGATGCGCGCGGCGTGGGAGGAAGGCAATGCATTCTGGAGCCTCTTCCGCGAGCCTTACTTCTGTGCGCTGTTGGCATTCGGGCTCAACACCTGCGCCTACACGGTCGAGATCGTTGCCGGCAGCATGCGCAACACGCCGCACGGCGAGATCGAGGCGGCCAAGGCGATGGGGATGAGCCGCTTCAAGGCGCTGCAGCGCATCGTGCTGCCGTCGGCGCTGCGGCGGATGATCCCGTCCTACAGCAACGAGGTGATCCTGATGCTGCAGGGCTCGGCGATCGCGAGCGCGGTGACCCTCGTCGACCTCACCGGCGCGGCGCGGAATGTCTATTCGCGGCACTTCGCGCCTTTCGAATCCTTCATCTTCGTCGGTCTGATCTACCTCGTGCTGACCTTCATGCTGGTCGGACTGTTCAAGTTCGCCGAGCGGCGGTGGCTCGCCCACCTCGCCCCGCGCAAGGCTCTCAAGACCAAGGAGGCATAATGAACCAGAACGCCATCACGCAACGGGTCGGTCTCGGCGACCTGCAAGCATCGCGCAGCGAACAGCAAGGACTTACCATGAACCACAATGCGATCGTCGGACAAGTCCGCGAACAGGTCCGAGAGCAGGTCCGAGTGGAGGACCTGCACAAATCCTACGGCGATCACGAGGTCCTGAAGGGCGTGTCGCTCGCGGCGAATTCGGGCGATGTGATCAGCATCATTGGCTCCTCGGGCTCGGGCAAGAGCACCTGGCTGCGCTGCATCAACTTCCTCGAGAACCCGACCTCGGGCCGCATCACGGTCGGCGGCAAAGAGATCGAGCTCGTCCGCAACCGCAAGGGCGATCTCGTCGTCGCGGACCCGAAGCAGCTGCAGCAGATCCGCACGCGGCTGTCGATGGTGTTTCAGCACTTCAACCTGTGGAGCCACATGACGGTGCTGGAGAACGTCATCGAGGCGCCGGTCCACGTGCTGGGCATCCCGAAGGCCGAGGCGATGGAGCGCGCCGAGCGCTACCTGGAGCGCGTGGGCGTGTGGAAATTCCGCGACAGCTATCCGGCCCACATGTCCGGCGGCCAGCAGCAGCGCGTCGCGATCGCGCGGGCGCTGGCGATGGAGCCCTCGGTGCTGCTCTTCGACGAGCCGACCTCGGCGCTCGACCCGGAGCTCGTCGGCGAAGTGCTGAAGGTGATGCGCTCGCTGGCGGAAGAGGGCCGCACGATGCTGGTCGTGACGCACGAGATGGGTTTTGCGCGCGAAGTGTCGAATCACGTGATCTTCGTGCACCAGGGCCGCGTGGAGGAGCAGGGCAACCCGCGCGAAGTGCTCGTGCGTCCGCAGAGCGAACGCCTGCAGCAGTTCCTGTCCGGCAGTCTGAAGTAAGGACTATCGCAGCGGCGCGTGACGGAATAGGATCGGCGGCGGACCATGCGCTGGGAGAAACCTGTGGAGCACGACTGGCGGGCGCCATCGGCGCGCGGTCTGGTCTCGCCGGATGACGGCGGGCGGCCGATCGTCGTTGTCGTGCTGCTCGTCCCGCCGGTCTCCCTCAGCACGCTCGGCACCATCGTCGATCCGTTCGCCGAGGCCAATCGCCTGGGCGGGCGGCGCTTCTACGACCTGCGCCTGGTGTCGGTCGACGGCGCGCCGGTGTCGCTGTCCGGCGGCGGTCGCATCGCCGTCGAGGGCGCCTTGCCGCTGGTCCTGCACTGCCATGCGCTCTTCGTCGCGTCCGATTTTCACGTGCCGGGCGCCGACGAGGAGACCATCCTCGCGCAGCTTGCGCGCATCGCGCGCTGCGGCACAGCTTTCTGCGGCAACCGTGGCGGCACCGGCTGGCTCGCGCATGCGGGCCTGCTGGAGGACCGGCGCGTGGCGGTGCACTGGGAGGAGATGGCCTTCTACCGCGAACGCCACCCGGCGCTCGTGCATTGCGCGAGTCTGTACGAGATCGACGGCGAGCGCCTGACCGCATCGAGCAACCAGGCGATGATGGACATGATCCTGTACCTCGTCGCGCAGCAGATCGCGCCGAGCCTCGCCGATGACATCGCGCGCCAGTTCGGCCTCGATCGTATCCGGCCCGGCCACGAGAAGCAGGCCGTGCCGGCGACGAGCCGCATTTCGCAGCATCCGCCGAAACTCAACGAGGCGCTGCTCGTGATGGAGGCGAACCTCGAAGAGCCGCTGACTTCGGACGAGATTGCCGATTGCGTCGGCATTTCGCGGCGCCAGCTCGAACGGCTCTTCAAGCAGAATCTCGACATCCTGCCGTCGAAGTACTATCAGGTGCTGCGCCTCGAACGGGCACGGCAGTTGATCGTTCGCACGCAGCAGTCGATCGTGCAGATCGGCCTGTCCTGCGGTTTTTCGTCCGGCTCGCACTTTGCGACCGCCTACCGCGCGCATTTCGGTGTCACGCCGCGCGAAGACCGCGCGCGGGCGACGCTGACCAACAATCTTTCCGGACACGGCGCTTCAGCCGTGCCGCCCGTCCCCCCAACGGAGCCCACATGCTGACGATTCGCCCCGCTCAGTATTCGGACCTCGAAGCCCTCGCCGGCATCGCCGCGCGCGTGCGGGCGCTCGACGTTGCGCTGCCGAACGACAATCGCGAGCTCGAAAGGCTTGTCGAGCGCAGCGAGGACGCGTTCGCCGCCGAGATCGAATTCCCCGGCGAGGAGCAGTACCTGCTGGTCGCCAGCGATGTCGCCGGCGCCCCCGTCGGCGCGTTGAGGATTGTCGCCGCAGCAGGCCATCCGGGCGCCGACTACTCCTTCCGCAACGAGACGATCATCCACGCCTCGCCCGAACTGGGCGTGAATCACCGGATCTATGCGCTGACGCTGAGCCACGACCTCTCCGGCTTCACGCTGCTGCGCCCGCCGCTGGTGCTGCCGGGCGCCCATCGCAGCCTCGTCGAGCGCACGCTGCTGCAGGCCGCCTTGTGCTTCATCGCCGAGAACCCGGCGCGCTTCGCCGAGGACGTGATCGCGCCGCTGCCGGGCATCGTGGATGAGCAGGGGGAGTCGCCGTTCTGGACGGCGGTCGGCAGCAAGTTTTTCGGGGTGTCCTACCGCGAGGCCGAACGCTACGCGCTTGGCAAGGACCGCAGCTTCATGGCCGAGCTGATGCCGCATCACCCGATCTACGTGCCCTTGCTGCCGGAAGCGGCGCAGAACGCGCTCGGCCAGACGCGCAGCGAGTTCATGTCGACGTATGGGCTGCTGGTCGACGAGGGCTTCGAGGCCGAGCGCTATGTCGACGTCTTCGATGGCGGTCCGACTTTCTACGTGAAACGCGACCTCGCACGCTCGGTGCACGACAGCCAGGTCCTGCGACTCGCGACCGACGCGGCAATCGGCCGCAGCGAGCTCTCCGGCCTGCTCGCGAACCGCGAGACGAGCCGCTTCCGCGCGGTGCTGGCGTCCTCGGTCAGGCGCGCCGACGGCACCGTGGCGACGACCGCCGAGGTCGCGGGCCGGCTCGAATTGAACGACGATGACGAGGTGCGCTGTGTCTTTGCCTGATTTGCCACCACTCTCCCCGCCGTCGCCGGTGTGCGACAAAGAGTTCGTTGTGCGCGTCGCGACGATGGACGACGCCGAGGCCTTCACCGCGCTGGTGCTCGACGCCGACGGCACGCTCGAACGCCACGCCGAATCGGTCGAGGCGAGCCGGACGACGATCGCGGTCACGCGGCGCAGCCTCGCCGGCGAAGCGAGCGATGCCGAGCGCGGCTACCTGCTGCTCCTCGAGGATGTCGCCAGCGGCGAAGTGGCCGGTTGCATCGCACTCGCCTGCAACATCGGTCTCGACCAGCCTTTCTACGACTACCGCCTGGGCAAGATCGTCCATTCGAGCCGCCGGCTGAAGTCCTACCGCTGCCTCGACGTGCTCTACCTGTGCAACGACCTCACGGGCTGCAGCGAGGTGCACAGCTTGTACGTTCGCAGTGACGCGCGGCGCATGGGCGCGGCGGCACAACTCGTGCGCGCAGCCCAGCTCTTCATCGCGTCGCGCCCGGCGGAGTTCGCCCCGCGCATCATCGGCGAGCTGCGTGGCGTGCAGGACGGGCAGGGCACTTCACCGTTCTGGGAGGCGGTCGGCCGTCACTTCTTCAAGGTCGACCAACGCGGTGCCGAACGCCTCGTCGCGAAGGGCCACAAGGCCTTCATCGCGGAGCTGATGCCGAAATATCCGGTGTACCTGAGCCTGCTGCCCGAAGCGGCGCAGTGCGTCGTCGGCGGTGTGCACGAGAGTGCGGCCGCACTGGCCGCGCTGCTGGAGGACGATGGCTTCCACTTCGAGAACCACGTCGACATCTTCGACGCGGGCCGCGTGATGGAGGCACATACCGCAAGGCTCAAGGGCGTTGCCGACAGCGTGCTGCTCACCGCGGCCGACGCGCCGCCCGGGTGTGACGCGACGCGGTGGTGGATCGCCTCCGGCGATGGTGCCGATTTTCGCGCGACGATCGCGGCCGGGACGCAGCAAGGTGATCGCCTGCTCGTTGCCGGGGACACTCTCCGGCGCATCGGCCTCACGGCGGGCACGGCTGTGCGCGCCCTGCGCAGCGACTGACATGATCTCGGCCTTCCTGCTGTCCTTCGCGGCGATCTTCTTCATCGTCGACCCGATCGGCGTGGTGCCGCTCTTCGTGTCGATGACGGCCCGCGACGACCTCGCCAAGGCGCGCGACATGGCCCGGCGGGCCTGCGTCGTCGCGACCTGCGTGATGGTCTTCTTTGCGGTCTTCGGTTCGGTCGTGCTCCAGACCTTCAACATCACGCTCGGCGCCTTCCGCGTCGCCGGCGGCATCCTGCTGATGATCACCGCGTTCGACATGCTGCGCGCCCATCAGGCTTCGACGCGGACTTCGCCCGAGGAGGAGCAGGAAGGCGAGGCGCGCGAGGATATCGCGATCGTCCCGCTGGCGATGCCGCTGCTCGCAGGTCCCGGCGCGATCGCGACCGCGATGGTGCTGGTTGCGCAGCACGGCAGCACGGTCGCCGGCACCGTCGCCGTGGTCGCGGCCATCGTCCTGACGATGACCCTCGCCTACGTGCTGCTCCACGGCGCGCATACCGTCAAGCGCCTGCTCGGGCGTACCGGCGTCGCCGTGCTTGAACGTGTGTTCGGCCTGATCCTTGCGGCGATCGCGGTGCAGTTCGTGTTCGACGGCGCGAAGGAGTTGTGGCGTTGATGCCGGCGGCCCGGTGACTCAGGTGGCGGCGGGAAGCGGCGCCAGCAGCGTCGCGATGTCGTCCGCGCCGAACTTCGCCAGCACGTCGGCGTCTTCCGACAGCACGCCGGCGGCGAGCGTGGCCTTGCGTTCCTGCAGCGCGAGGATGCGTTCCTCGATGCTGCCGGCGCAGATCAGCTTGAACACGAACACCGGCTTGTCCTGGCCGATGCGGTGGGCGCGGTCGGTGGCCTGGTTCTCGGCCGCGGGGTTCCACCACGGGTCGTAGTGGATCACGGTGTCGGCCGCCGTCAGGTTCAGGCCGACGCCGCCCGCCTTGAGGCTGATCAGGAACACCGGCGCGCGCCCGTGCTGGAAATCCTCGACCGGTGTGCGGCGGTCGCGCGTGTCGCCGGTCAGCGCGACCCAACTGATCCGGGCGCGATCGAGTTCCGCCGCGATCAGTGCGAGCATCTGCGTGAACTGCGAGAACAGCAGGATGCGCCGGCCTTCGGCGATCAGTTTCGGCAGCATCTCCATCAGATGGTCGAGCTTCGCGTGTTCCCTGACCTTTGCCGCCGCCGGGGTCTTCAGCAGCCGCGGGTCGCAGCACACCTGGCGCAACTTCAGCAGCGCGTCGAGGATCAGGATGTGGCTGCGCCCGAAGCCCTTCGCGGCGATTTCGCTGCGGATCCTGTCGTCCATTGAGGCACGCAACGCCTCGTACAGGTCGCGCTGCCCGCCTTGCAGGCCGATGCGGCGCACGATCAGCGTTTTCGGCGGCAGTTCCTTCGCGACGTCCTCCTTGCGCCGGCGCAGCACGAAGGGGCGGATGCGGGCGGCGAGCAGGTCGCGCCGGTGGGCGTCGCCGCGCTTTTCGATCGGGTTGCGCCAGATCCGCGTGAAGTCCTTGCTCGTGCCGAGAAAGCCCGGCAAGAGGAAGTCGAACTGCGCCCACAGCTCGCCGAGATGGTTCTCCAGCGGCGTGCCGGTGAGCCCGAGGCGGTGGCGCGCGCGCAGCTCGCGGATCACATGGGCGCCCTTGCTCGCGGCGTTTTTCACCGTCTGCGCCTCGTCGAGGATCAGCAGGCTCCACTCGCGCGCCCGCAAGGCTTCGGCGTCGCGCCACAGCAGCGGGTAGGTGCTCAGCGCGACGTCGATGTCGTCGAGTCGTTCGAAACGGTGATGGCGCTCGGGGCCGTGCAGGCTCAGCACGCGCAGTTCGGGGGTGAAGCGGGCCGCTTCGGCCTCCCAGTTGAACACCAGCGAGGTCGGCAGGATGACCAGCGCGGGGCGGTCGAGCCGCCCCGCATGCTTCTCGGCGAGCAGGTGGGCAAGGGTCTGTGCGGTCTTGCCGAGGCCCATGTCGTCGGCGAGGATGCCCGCGAGGTCATGGCGGACGAGATGCTGCAGCCATGCGAGCCCTTCGAGCTGATACGGGCGCAGCGTGCCGCGGAAGCCCGCCGGCGCCGCGACGGCCTCGATCCCTCGGGCGTCGCGCAGCAGGTGCGCGAGTTCGCCCAGCATGTCGCGTCCGCGCCCCGGCAGATCGAGATCGGCGAGGCGCGCAGCGTCGAAGCGGGACACGCGCAGCGCTTCTTTCGGCCGCTCGAAGAGATCGACCAGGGCGCCGACGAGCGGCTTGAGGCGTCCCGCGGCAATGCGCAGGCGACCGAGATCCGCGTCGTGGAGGATGATCGTCTCGGCGTCGTCGATGCGGGCGAGTGCGCCGCCGAGCCAGCGCCAGTCGCGCGCGAAGAGCTCGGCCAGCAGCGGCGCCAGCGCCAGCGCACGGCCTTCGACTTCGACGCCCGGCGAGATGCCGAGCCAGCCATCGCCGTCCTCATCCACGTCGAGCGTCACCGCGGTGATGTCGGTCGCGTGATGGCGGAAGTCGGGCCGGACGTCGACCTCCCAGCCTTCGGCGCGCAATGCCGGAATTACGTTGGCCGTGAACGGCCCCCAGGCGGCTTCGTTGGCGAGCCCGTAGGCGTGCTCGGGAAGTGCCCCGTGGGTGCTCGACACGCTGCGTGGCCCGATCCGGCCGAGCCCGGCCCGGCCGAGACGCCGGATGGCGGCTGCTTCGTTCTCGGAGTCGCGCTGCAGCCGGGCGCTGCGGCCGTCCGGCAGCGTGTGGTAGGCCGCGCCCTGTCCGGGTGCGAGGGTCAGCGGGCCGTATCGGAACGCGAGCGTCGCGTAGTCGAAGAGTTCGGCGCCGAAGCGGGGGTAGTCGCGGAACTTGATGTCGTAGGCGGAAAGGGTTGCGACGTGCAGCACTGGAACAGGCGGGCCGGACAGGGTCAGCGGCGGTTCGCCGATCCGCATCGGCAGGGGCAGGGCCGGTGCGAGTTCGGCCAGGGCGGCGCTGACGAGGTCTGCTTCGACCGGCGTCAGGGGCGGCAGGCTCAGCATCCGAACGATCTGTTCGCGGGGCTCGCCGAGCGTCACCGGGCCGATCCGGTTCGTCTCGCGGTCGATGTACCACGGGGGCAGCAAGGGCAGGACGACCGCCGCGGGAGGGATCAGGCGTAGCGTCGGTGCCCGTCGCCCGTCCTCGGTGCTGATCCATTCCGGCGTGCCCAGCCGTGCCTCGCCCAGGCTCAGCGGCGTGCTGCCCAGGTCGTCGAAATAGAGCCGGCCGCTGCGCGCGAGATGCGTCATGACCCGTTCGGCGCTGCGCCCGTCGAGGGGGAGCGCGTCGTGGTAGATGCGATCGCGCGGGCGTTGCGACCACAGCAGGCCCAGGATCTCGCAGTCGAGCTCATCGACGAAGGACGGCGGGATGTCGAGTGCGCGCGCGAAGTTGTGCCAGCTCTCGGCCTGCCGCACCGACCCATCGCGTCCGAGCCTCGCCTTGAAGCAGGACACGGTGTAGGCCTGGAAGCCGCTGTGAAAGCGGATCAGGTAGAGCAGGACGTGCGGGGCCACGGTCGCCGGCGCTCGCCGCGCCGGGGCGGGTGCCGCCGGCTTCGGGCTCGCCAGGCCGCGAAACGCATTGAGCCACGCAAGGACCTGTTCGCGGGGCCGCGAGGCATCGTCGGTGCGCTCGTCCAGCCAACGCAGCAGCGTTGCGGCGACGTGCTTGCAGTCGCCGCCGACGGGGCAGGAGCAATAGGAAACCAGCCGGGCGGAATGCGGGCCGGCCATGAACTGCACGACCACCTGGTACGGCCGGGGCCGCGTTCCCTGGACGCGTGCGCGCAGGGTCTCGCCTTCGCGCCCGAGTTCGGACACCGCCGCAAGATAGGCGCGCCCCTTCTTGACTTCGTGGGGGCCGAGCCAGTTGATGACGTCCGTTTCGGTGAAGGTGTCGAGCGTGTTCATCGGGTCCGGGGCGAGGCGTTCAGGGGAATTCCCGCTTTTCAGGCCCCGGGCTGCCGGAGGGAGGATTCTCGCACAGCCGGCGCACGCAACCGCATCCAGGTATGCGGATCAGTTGAAAAGGGCGCCCCTCTCGGTGCCCGCTCAACCGGGCCGGTCCAGCTTCGTCGACAGCAGGATCGTCGAAAACGTATCGACCACGCCCTTGATCGCGCGGATGCGGTCGATCACGGCGTCGAGCTCGTGCGTGGTCTCGGTCTCGAGCATGCCGCACAGGTCGTAGCGGCCGCTGATCGAGTAGAGCTTCTGGACTTCGTGGCGTTTCTTCAGCGCGCGCAGCACGTCCGGCTCGTTCTTCGATTCGATCGAGATCAGCACCATCGCGAAGATCGAACGCGAGGACTGTGGCTTCGACACGCTCACCGTGTAGCCGCTGATCGTGCCGCTGTCTTCCAGCGCCTTCAGCCGCAGCTGCACCGTGCTACGTGCGCAGCCGAGCGCCTGCGCGAGCTTCACGACGGGCAGGCGGGCATTCACCTTGAGTAGTTCGATGAGCTGTTTATCGAGCTCGTCCATCGCTTTTTCGCCTGATCAGTCAAATTGTCTTAATGTCGGTCATTTTGACTGATTTGGCCGCATATTCAAAGTCACTTTGCTCGTTCAGACCGGCGCCGCGCCTCCCTAGAATTTTCCTCATAAGGCCCGGCCGGCCACTTATCCAGACGAACAAAGAGGGACAAGAAAATGCTCAAGAAAGTCGTGATCTCCCCGCGCCAATTGCTGACCCGCGCCGAACTCGAAGCCTACGATCCGAGTTCCGAACCCTGGCAGAAGCAGTTCGCCCGCCGCTACTCCCACCACTCCCAGCTGAAGGACATCCTCGACAACATGGAGGATGTGAACGAGACCGTGTACGAGAAATTCGCCGTCTCGGTCACGCCCTACATGGCGCAGCTGATGGATCCGCACGATCCGAACTGTCCGATCCGCCTGCAGTACCTGCCCTCGCGCCACGAGGAGCAGAAGGCCGGCTTCGACACGATGCTCGACGAACTGGGCGAGGAGGGCGACACCGTCCCCGGCACCAGCGTCGTCCATCGCTATCCGCGCCGCGTGCTCTTCCTCGTGTCGAACACCTGCTCGACGCTGTGCCGCTTCTGCACCCGCAAACGCATGGTGTCGCAGCCGACCGGATCGGTGCACAAGGACGAGATCGAGCGCTCGATCGACTACATCGCGAGCAACAAGGACATCGACGACGTGCTGCTGTCCGGCGGCGATCCGCTGACCTTCGACGACGAGCGCCTCGACTACATCCTCGGTGCGATCCGCGAACGCGCCCCGCACGTGCGCTTCCTGCGCATCGGCTCGCGCATGGTCGTGCAGCTGCCGACCCGCGTGACGCCCGAGCTCTGCGCGATCCTCGAAAAGCATCGCGTGCAGATGGTGAACATCCACATCAACCATCCGAAGGAAATCACGCCGCTCTTGCGTGAGCGCGTGAAGCTGATCCAGAAGGCCGGCATCATGATGGGGCTGCAGACGGTCTGCCTGAAAGGCGTCAACGACGACGTCGACGTGCTGCGCGAGCTCTTCATGCAGGCGATCGAGATGGGCGTGCGGCCTTATTACGTCTACTCGACCGACATGGTCGAGGGCGCGCATCACTTCATCGTTCCCTACCATCGCATGCTCGAACTGTACGAGGGCATCCGGGGCTGGATCAGCGGCCCGGCCGTGCCGACCTTCGTCGTCGATGGCCTGGGCGGGCTGGGCAAGCTGCCGATCATTCCGACCTACGTGACCGAGGAAATCCGGCGCGACGGCCAAGGCACGACGATCAAGTGCCGCAACTACAAGGGCGATACCGTCGAGATGCCGGGCCTCGGCCTCGACTTCCGCGTCCCGTCGCAAAGCCGCGCATAAGGGGGCCGCATGAAGCACGGTTCCCCCTATGGCACGCATCGCGTCGTCGAGCCGCAAGGTGTGCTGCCGCAAGGCGCGTGGAAGATCGACAACGCGATGGCGCTTCGCGACAACGAGATCCTGATCGACGTCGCAGCGCTCAACATCGACGCCGCGAGCTTCACGCAGATCAAGACAGAGGCCGAAGGCGACCTCGGCCGCATCGCAGCGATCGTGCGCGACATCGTCGGGCAGCGCGGCAAGATGCACAACCCGGTGACGGGCTCGGGCGGCATGCTGATCGGGCGCATCAAAGAGATCGGGCCGAAGCTCGCGGGCAAGATCGACCTGAAGGTTGGCGACCGCATCGCGACGCTCGTGTCGCTGTCGCTCACGCCGCTCCGAATCGACACGATCCGCCAGATCCACGTCGACAAGGACCAGATCGAAATCGACGGTCAGGCGATCCTGTTCGAGACGGGCCTCTACGCGAAGCTGCCCGACGACATCCCGGAGAAGGTCGCGCTCGCGATCCTCGACGTGGCCGGTGCGCCTGCACAGACCGCGCGCCTCGTGCGTCCGGGCGACACGGTCGTGGTCGTCGGCGGGGCCGGCAAGTCCGGCACCTTGTGCGTCTATGAAGCGAAGAAGCGTGCGGGTCCGACCGGCTGCGTGATCGGCGTGTCGCCCTTCGAGAAGGATTGCCGCCGCATGAGCGAGCTCGGCTGGGTCGATCATGCGCTGCGGGCGGATGCGACCGATGCGGTGGCGATGATGGAGGCCGTGTCCGAACTCACCGGCGGGCGCATGGCCGACGTCGTGATCAACTGCGTGAACATCCCGAACACCGAGATGGGCAGCATCCTCGCGGCGCGCGACGGCGGGAAGATCTACTTCTTTTCGATGGCGACGAGCTTCACCGCCGCCGCGCTGGGCGCCGAAGGCGTCGGCAAGGATGTCGAGATGATCGTCGGCAACGGCTACGCGAAGGGCCATGCGGTGCTCGCGCTCGAGTTGCTGCGCGAATCGTCCACGCTGCGGCGGCTTTTCGAGACGCTCTATGTCTGAGCCGGCTGCCATGACCGGGAGCGCGCTGTGGCGCGAGATCCGCGCCGCCGGCATGACGACGCTGGCGGTGATGGGGATGACGAAGAACACCGGCAAAACGGTGTGCCTGAACCATCTCCTCGCGCAGGCGCACGCCCACGGAACTAGCGTCGGCATCACGTCGATCGGCCGCGACGGCGAGGATCGCGATCAGGTATTTATGATCCCGAAGCCGCCGGTCCTCGTCTGGCCCGGCAGCCTCGTCGCGACTGCGCGCGACACGCTGCTGCGCGCGAAAGTGCGCTGGAAGCAGATCGGCGCGACCGGCATCGAGAGCCCGATGGGCGAGATCCTGATCGTGCGCGCGCTCGACCACGGCGAGATGGAGATCGCCGGCGCGTCGCGCAGCTCCGACCAGCAGAAGGTCATCGCGATCCTGAAGGGCTGCGGCTGCGCGCTGGTGTTGCTCGACGGCGCGCTCGGACGCAGCCATCACGCCTCGCCCGCGATCGCCGATGGCGTCGTGCTCGCGACCGGTGCGGCCATTGGCGGCGGCATCCCGGACGTGATCCGCAAGACGCGCGACCGGCTCGCGATCCTCGGCATTGCTGCGGCCGACGAGGCGCTCGCCGAACGCTGCGGCCACGTCTTCGCGCACGGCGGCATCGGCGTGTGGAACCGCGCGGGAGAGACCGTGTTCGACGCGCGCATTCCGACGTTGAACGCTGCGCCGACGCTGCTTGGCCTGCGCGAGCCCGCGACCATCGCCGTCAGCGGCGCCGTTGGCCGCGCGCTGTGGCACGCGATGAAGACGCTCGCCGCTCGCCATCCGGGCCTCACGGTCGTCGTCGCTGATGGCACCAAGCTTTTCATCGATGCCAACGACGTTGCGGGCTTCACCGCGATGGGCGCGCGCCTCGCCGCCTTCCGCGGCATCCGCATCGCCGGCATCACCCTCAATCCGTTTTCGCCGCTCGGCGGCAGCTTCGACGCCGGGGACTTCCTCGACGCGGCGCGCCGGGCCTTCCCCGATCACGTCGTGGCCGACGTGATGCGCGAGGAACACACCGAAGGAGTTCTTGAATGACCCGACTCAATCTCGACCAGGGCCAGATCGACCGCGCGCGCGAGTCGGCGCGCCGCATCGCGCACCGCGTGTTCGACGACATGAGCCAATTCACGACGACCACCGTCGAGCGCGCGACGCTGCGCCTGATGGGCGTCGACGGCGTGGACGACAATCAGATCCCGCTGCCGAACCGCCTCGTCAGCCATCTGCAGGAGCTGGGGCTGCTGCAACACGGCGCCGCGAGTGTCGTGGCAGGCGCGATGGCCGAGCACGGCCTCACCGCGCAGCAGATCGCCGAAGCCGTCGTCGCCGGCCAACTCGTGCTCGGCCGTCCGAAGAGCGACAAGGCCGCGCGCCAGTCCGCCGAAGCGATCGCCGCGAAGATGTGCGATCACATCGCCTCCCAGCGTACGGTCCGCGCGCAGCAGATCGACAAGGTCGGCGAAGCGCGCACCCCATGGCTCTACCTGATCGTCGCGACCGGCAACATCTATGAAGACATCGTCCAGGCGCGCGCCGCCGCGGAGCAGGGCGCCGACATCGTCGCGGTGATCCGCTCGACCGGCCAGAGCCTGCTCGACTACGTGCCCTACGGCGCGACGACCGAAGGTTTCGGCGGCACGTACGCGACGCAGGAGAATTTCCGCCTGATGCGCGCCGCGCTCGACGAGGTCGGCACGAAGATCGGTCGCTACATCCGCCTGACGAACTACTGCTCGGGCTTGTGCATGCCCGAGATCGCGGCGATGGGGGCGATGGAGCGTCTCGACATGATGCTCAACGACTCGATGTACGGAATCATCTTCCGCGACATCAACATGAAGCGCACCTTCATCGACCAGTTCTTCTCGCGCATGGTCAACGCCTACGCCGGCATCATCATCAACACCGGCGAGGACAACTACCTGACGACCGCCGACGCGTTCGACGCCGCGCACACGGTGCTCGCGTCGCAGCTCATCAACGAGCAGTTCGCCTACATCTCGGGTTTGAAGCCCGACCAGATGGGCCTCGGCCACGCCTTCGAGATCAACCCGGATCTCGAAAACGGCTTCCTGTGGGAAGTCGCCCACGCCCAACTCGTGCGCCAGGTCTTCCCGGAAGCCTGCCTGAAGTACATGCCGCCGACGAAGCACATGACCGGCAACATCTTCCGCGGCCACATCCAGGACGCGCTGTTCAACGTCGTCAGCACCCTCACGGGGCAGAACATCCACCTGCTCGGGATGATGACCGAGGCGATCCATACGCCCTTCATCCAGGACCGCTTTCTCGCGATCCAGAACGCGAAATACGTCTTCGGCACGATGCGCGACCTGCACGACGAGGTCGAATTCAGGGCCGGCGGCCGGATCGAATCGCGCGCGCAGCAGGTGCTCGCCGAGACCGTCGGGATCCTCGCCGAGATCGAGAAGATCGGCCTGCCCGCGGCGATCGGCCGCGGCACCTTCGCCGATATCTCGCGCACGATGGACGGCGGCAAGGGCCTCGACGGCGTGATCGCGAAGTCCGCCGACTACTACAACCCTTTCCCGGATCTGATGCTGGCGGGAGTGAACTGAGATGACACAGCAGATCACCGAAAACTGGGTGAAGCCCTACGGCGACACGATGAACGACGGCCGCGTACAGCTCTCCTTCACGTTGCCGGTCGCGCTCGACGAGAACGCGAAGGAAGCCGCGCGCCAGCTTGCGCTGGAGATGGGCTTCGACGAGCCGGCCGTCGTGCACGCCGAAGACATGGGGCAGGGCTTCTCGTTCTACGTGCTATACGGCCAGTGCAAACACCGGGTCGACCTCTCACGCATCAAGGTCGCGAAGCCCGAGTTCGAGACCCTCGACAAGGACGCGATCAACGCGCTGATCGCCGAGAAGATGGGCCGCAAGATGGTCTTCCTCGGCGCCTGCATCGAGACCGACGCCCACACCGTCGGCATCGACGCGATCATGAACATGAAGGGCTACAACGGCCACAAGGGGCTGGAGAGCTACCACGAGGTGCGCGCGATCAACATGGGCGCGCAAGTCGATTCCGAGGAACTCGTCGCGCGCGCGATCGAGGAGCAGGCCGACGTGATCCTCGTTTCGCAGGTCGTCACGCAGAAGAACATCCACCTCGACAACCTCACGCGCCTCTCCGACTTGCTTGAAGCCGAGGGCATCCGCGACCGCGTGATCCTCGTCGTCGGCGGCCCGCGCATCTCGCATGAACTCGCCAAGGAACTCGGCTACGACGCCGGTTTCGGCACCAAGTCCTACGCCGAGGACGTCGCGTCCTTCGCGATCCACGAATGGATCAAGCGCCACGCTGCCTAAGGAGAAGAATATGAACGAAATCACCAGCATGATCCGTCTGCGCATCAGCGCTCACGACGCTCACTACGCCGGCAACCTCGTCGACGGTGCCAAGATGCTGCAACTCTTCGGCGATGTTGCCACCGAACTGCTGATCCGCAGCGACGGCGACGAGGGCCTCTTCGTCGCCTACGACAGCGTCGAGTTCCTTGCGCCGGTGCGTGCGGGCGACTTCATCGAAGCCACCGGGCGCATCGTCTCCATGGGAAAGACCTCACGTAAGATGACGTTCGAAGCGCGCAAGGTCATCGTCCCGGCCGGGATCAAAGGCCAGCCTTCGGCCTGTGACGTGCTGCCCGAACCCGTCGTCGTCTGTCGCGCGTCCGGCACCTGCGTGGTGCCGGCAGAGTGCCAGCGCAACATCCGCTGAAAACCATGGAAGAACTGATCATCACCGCGGCGCTGACCGGCGCCGAAGTCACCCGAGCGCAGCAGCCCGCGCTGCCCGTGACGCCCGACGAGATTGCGCGCGCGGCCGAGGAGTGCGCGGCGGCGGGTGCATCGATCGTCCACGTCCATGCGCGCTTGCCCGACGGCACGCCGACGCAGGACAAGGCGATCTACGCCGAGATCATCGACAAGATCCGCTCGCGCTGCGACCTCATCGTGCAGGTGTCGACCGGCGGCGCGGTCGGCATGACGGCCGCCGAGCGCCTCGCGCCGGTCGAGCTGCGCCCCGAAATGGCGACGCTGTCGATGGGGTCGGTGAATTTCGGCGACGACGTGTTCCTCAACCCTCCGGCCGAGATGGAGCACTTCCTCCATACGATGAAGGAACTGCGTGTAAAGCCGGAGTTCGAGATCTTCGACGCCGGCATGCTGCACTCCTTGCAGCGCTGGCTGAAGAAGGGCGTGGTCGAGGGCCCGGTGCATGTCGACTTCGTGCTCGGCGTGCCGGGCGCGATGGCCGGCACGCCCGAGTCGCTGATGTTCCTGCGCTCGCAGCTGCCGCCCGGCGCGACCTGGACTGTCGCTGGCATCGGCGCTGCACAACTGCCGCTCGGCGCGATGGCGATTGCGCTCGGCGGGCATGTGCGCGTCGGTTTCGAGGACAACGTCTGGTATCGCAAGGGCGAACTCGCCACCAGCAACGCCCAGCTCGTCGCGCGCATCGCGCGGATTGCCCGCGAGATGGAGCGGCCGGTCGCGACGCCGGACGAGGCTAGGGAGATCCTCGGCATCTCTCGCTGAAAAAGGGCGAGCTGGCCGCGCCTGCGTCGCTCTTCCGTGCTCCTCTCGCCACCTCGTTATCGGCGGGGTGTGCTCACGGATTCATCGCCCCGCGCGCGGCCTTCTCGCGCTCCACCCGATCGGTGACGTCCCGCGCGACGGCGACCGAGCCGATGGCCTTGCCGGTCTCGTCGGTCACCAGTGCGAAGCTCATTTCGACGTAGAGACGGCTTCCCGAGCGGTGCAGTGCGCGGGTCAATGTCGGCCGGCCGTGCAGGCGGGTCGCGCCGCTCTTCATGGCGGCGTCGAAGCCGCGCCAATGCGCCGCCCGCAGGTTCTCGGGGATGATCAGGTCCAGCGACTGACCGAGCGCGTCAGACGCGGGGTGACCGAACATCGTCTCAGCCGCCCGGTTCCATCGCCGGATGATGCCGTCGCGGTCGGAATAGATCAGCGCCTCAGCCATCTGTTCGAGGATGCGGCCCTCCAGCGCGAGGGTGTCCTGTGCCTTGTCTTCCATACGAGCTCTCCTGGCTTCGCGCGCGTCCTTCGATCGTCCCCCGACTTGCTGCCGCAAGAACTAGCGTGTACGCTCGCGCTCACAAAGATGTATAAAAAATGAATCTTATAGGAAATCACCCCCAATGGCTTCAAAACGCACGATCGAACTCGTCCAGGCAACCGTCCCCGCACTGCAGGCTCACGGCCTGGCGCTGACGACGCATTTCTATACCCGGATGTTCACCCACGAGCCCGAGCTGAAGAACATCTTCAACCTGGGCAACCAGGCTGGTGGCCAGCAGCAACAGGCGCTCGCGCAGGCCGTGCTCGCGTACGCGCAGAACATCGAGAACCCCGCCGCGCTCGCGCCGGTCGCATCGCGCATCGCGCATAAGCACGCGAGCATTGGGATCCGCGCCGAGCACTACCCGATCGTCGGCCGCCACCTGCTCGCGTCGATCCGCGAAGTCCTCGGCGCCGCGGCGACCGACGAGATCGTCGACGCGTGGGCAGAGGCGTACGGCGACCTCGCCGACGTGCTGATCGCGGCCGAGGCGGAACTCTACCGCGCGTCGGCGGCGGCCCCGGGCGGCTGGAACGGCTGGCGCGAGTTCGTCGTCGAGCGCAAGGAGCGCGAGAGCCAGCTCATTACGTCCTTCTACCTGCGCCCGGCCGACGGCGGTCCCTTGCCGCCTTTCGTCCCGGGCCAGTTCGTGAGCCTCGTGCTCCCCATCCCCGAACTCGGCCATGAGCAGATCCGCCAGTACAGCCTGTCGGAAGCGCCCAACACGGCTTACTTCCGCATCTCGGTCAAGCGCGAGGGGCAGGATCCGCAGGGCGCGGTGTCGAACCGCCTGCACGATGCCGTGAATGTCGGTGATCGCATCCGCCTGTCGCCGCCTTACGGCGACTTCTACCTCGACGAGACGCGCGACTCGCCGGTCGTGCTGGTGAGCGGCGGCGTTGGCCTGACGCCGATGATCAGCATGCTGAACGCCCTTGCGCAGACCGGGCGGCGCGCGATCTTCGTGCATGGCGCGCGCAACGGCCGCGTCCACGCGCTCAAAGGCCACGTCGAGCAGCTCGCGGCCGAACATGCGCACGTCGAGCACGTCGTCTTCTACGATGCGCCGGAGGTGGAGGACGTCGCCGGGCGTGACTACCACTTCGAAGGCGTCGTCGATCTCGAACGCGTGCGCGACCGCGTCGAACTGGCCGATGCCGACTACTACCTGTGCGGCCCGCTGCCCTTCATGCTGAAGCAGCGCGACACGCTACTCTCGTGGGGTGTTCCGACGGGGCGGATTCACTACGAAGTGTTCGGGCCGGACCAGATCGTCAGCGCCTGAGGGCCGCTGCTGGTAGACTCGGCCGCGCCCTAGCATCATGGAGACCGCAGCATCGTGAATCTGCCCGACCTGGAACGGCAACTGGCGTTCCTGAAGGAAATCGATCGACTCAAGAGCATCGTCCGCCTGACGCCGCTGATCGACCGTTCGCGCCGCGAGAACAGCGCCGAGCATTCCTGGCACCTCGCGATGTATGCGCTGGTGCTCGCCGAGCACGCGGCTGGGACCGTCGACGTGCTGCGCGTCGTCAAGATGCTGCTGATCCACGACATTGTCGAGATCGACGCCGGCGACGTGCCCTTCCACGTGCCGGCGACGCATGCGGGCCAGGCCGAGCGCGAACGGCTCGCCGCCGAACGCCTCTTCGGACTGCTTCCCGGCGCGCAGGCGGCCGAGTTCCGCGAGCTGTGGTTCGAGTTCGAGGCCGCCGAATCCGATGACGCGAAGTTCGCCAAGGCGCTCGACCGCTTCCAGCCGATGCTGCACAACGCCGCCACCGAGGGCGGCACCTGGGTCGAATGCGAGGTGACGCTCGATCAGGTCAAGTCGCGCTGCCGACCGCCGATCGAGCGCGGTTCGCCGGCCCTGTGGGCCGTCGCCGAGCAGCTTGCCGCAGATCACTTCCGCGAGGATTCGCGGGAAGGTTGAGCTTCGGGCGTGTCAGTGTGTCAGTGCGAAGCACCCGCCTGTGTGGCGCGGGCATAACGGCGCGCCAGATTCGCGCACACGAGAAGCTGCACCTGGTGGTACAGCATCGCCGGCAGCACGATCAGGCCGAGCTCGGGCCGCGATCCGAACAGCAGCCGCGCCATCGGGATGCCGCTCGCGACGCTCTTCTTCGAGCCGCAGAACACCGCGACCACTTCGTCGTCGAGCGTGAAGCCGAAGCGGCGGGCGGCGACGCGGGTCAGCGACAGCACGCCCGCGAGGATCGCGATACATAAGCCCAAAGCCTGCAGCACCGTTATCCAGCCTTGACCCGACCATAGTCCTGCGGCCGCCGAGTCGCAGAACGAGCTGTAGACGATCAATACAATCACGCCGCGATCGACGCGATTGACCGCCGACTTGTGATGCACGAGCCAGGCATGCAGGTGGGGGCGCAGGAACTGGCCGGCGATGAAGGGCAGCAGCAGTTGCACCGCAACGCCGAGGATCGCCTGTCCGATCGGCATCGAGGCGCCCGTCGCATGCATCCACTGGCTCACCAGCAGCGGCGTCACGATGATGCCGATGAAATTCGAGAGCGTCGCGTTGAACACCGCCGCGCCGACGTTGCCGCCCGCCATCGCCGTGAAGGCGACCGAGGACGAGATCGTCGAGGGCAGCACGCACAGGAAATACACGCCGGTGAGCAGCGCGGGTGCGACATGGCCGTCCAGCACGAAGGCGAGGACGGTGCCGATCACCGGGAAGAGTACGAAGGTGCAGGTCTGCACGAAGAGGTGCAGGCGCCAGTTGCGCATGCCGGCGACGAGGCGCTCGGGCGCGAGGTTGGCGCCGTGGAGCAGGAAGACCAGCGCGATGCCGAGGCCCGTGACGGTCCCGAGATGCAGCGGACCTTCGGAGCGCCCGATGCCCGGGGCGAGCAGCGCGAGCGCGACGGCGCTCAGCATTGCCGCAAGGAAACCGTCGATCTGCACGGGGCCGAGCTTCATTGGTGTACCTCCAGCCATTCGCGAAGCCCGGCGACCGAGCCGAATTCCTCGACTCCCCGTGCCGCGCCCCCGGCTTCGCCCATTTCCAGCAACTTCGCAAGATCGTTGCCGGGACCCAGTTCCAAAGCCACGTCCACGCCCAGCGAGGCGAGCGTTTCCTGGCACCAGTCCCAGTGTAGCGGCCGCGCCAGTTGGGCAGGAAGGTTTGCCAGCGCGTCGCTGCGTCGACGCAACACGTTGCCGTCGATGCCGGCGAGCACGGGGACGACGGGATCCGCGAGCGGTGAGGCGGCGAGCGCGTCGCGGAAGGGCTCGACCGCATCCGCGAGCCAGCGCGTGTGGGACGGCACCGAGACCTGCAGGCGCTTGAGGTCGGCGTGCTGCACGGCCGGGTCGGCGACGAAGGCGTCGATGGCCGATTCCGGGCCGCCGAGCACGAGGTCGCCGCCGGGGCGGTGGATCGCGATCTCCAGTCCGTGCGTAGTCATCGCGCGCTCCCGGGCAGCGCGCATCGCGGGGGTGCTGCGACCGCGCCACAGGACCATGCACCCTTCCCCGGAGCCGGGGGGCAGTGTTGCCGCGACCCTGTCCATCAGCTCGGCGCGAAGACGCACGAGACGCAGCGTCTGCGCGACGTCGAGCGCGCCTGCGACGTGCCACGCCAGCACTTCGCCGAGCGAATAGCCGGCAACGACCGCGGGTTGGGGCACGACGGACGCGATCCGTGCCCAGGTCGCGATCTGGTACAGCGCAATCGCGAACTGCGCATTCGCGTTGGCGAATATCTGCTTCGCGTCGAGCCCGCGCCACCACGTCGCGATGTCCTGGCCGAGCACCTCGCTCGCAAGCGCCCGCAGCTCTGCGCAATCCGGCGCATCGAGGATGTCGTCGAGCATCCGGCTGTGCTGGCCGGCTTGTCCCGAACAGAGGATCGCGAGTTTCATCCGGCGCTCGTATCGAGGTGATGGGCGAGCCAGGTCGCGGCGACGAGGTCGGCGCTGCCGCCCGGGCTGAGATTGCGCGCGACCATCCAGCGGTGGATGTCGAGCAGCCGTTCGCGCCAGTCGTGCTGCAGGACGCCGCCGGCGTGGTTGAAGGCCGCGGCGGCCTGCTGCACGTCGCGCAGGCCTGCGTCGCCCCCGCGCCACAGCAGGTTCGTGTCCGGCAGTTCCGCCATCAGCGCCATCAGCGTGCCGACGAGCGCCTGATCCTCGTCGACGCCAAGGGCGAGGAGGCGTTGCAGGGCAGGGAGGCCGATCCCGTAAACGCTCGGAAAACCCTCCGCCGCCTCTTCGCGCGCGCCGCCGACACGATAGCGCTGCCATACCGCTTTGCCGTGCGACGCGGGGGCGGTGCCGCGCGAGCCGAGGATTGCCGCACCCCAGCGCACCGAGACGATTTCGCCGCAGCTCCGGCCTTCGAACCTGTCGGTTACGCTCCGTAGTCCGTCCGCGGCGGCGAGCAGACCCAGGTTGAAGATCGCACCCCGATGCGTGTTCGCGCCGCGCGTCGCAGCAAGCATGAGCGCCTCGGCCGCGATCGCGACGACCTGCAGCTCGCCGTAGTCGGCGTCACGCGCCCCGGCTTCCGCGATCTGCGCGAAATAGCCCTCGAGTGCGGCGATGCTGTCGACGAAAGTCGCGTAGTTCATGTCGCGATGACTGCCCGAATCGACCGGCGTCACGAGGCCGGGCTTGGGCCACGCGTCGATTTCGTGCTTCAGCGCGGCACGGCAACGCGCGTCGAGCGCATCCCATCGCGGAGAGATTTCACGCCGGGAGGACGGCTGCAGCAGCGTGGTGACCAGGGTTTCCATGGACGGCTCCAGGGGGAGAAGGCACGCCGAAGAAGTCTTCGGCGCTGATGAGTCGCACGTCGTCGTCGGACTTGGCGAGCAATTGTCCGCCGCACGCGAGGGCGTTCGCGAGCTCGCGCCATGCGACCGCCCAGCCGTTGGACATGCGCAGCTCGCCGTCCAGCCGGGGCGCTCCGTCGCCGTGTGCTTGCAGGATGGCGAGCGCCGCCAAGACTTCGTCGTGATTGCCGCAGTCGATCAGCAGATCGATGTCGCTGTCCTTGCGAAGGCAGGGCTCGCCCGTGAAGGCCTGAGTGACCAGCGAGCCATAGGCGCGAGATGGCATCCCGGCCTGCCGCAGGGCGAGGGCGAGGGCGTTCAGAGACGTCTGCCAGCCTTCGGGCGCATGATCGACCAAAGCCTCCAGCAGGAAGGGCGCGCAATGCGCGACGATGGCCTCACGCGGCGCACGTACCTCGACCCGCCGGCGCGCGCCGGTGCCCGACAGCGTGAAGCCGAGGCGCACGCCGCCGGGCTGCCCGAGCTGGCGCCCGACGACGAGCGGCAGGCCGCGCGCGATCCAGTCGCCGAGTTCCGCGCGGTGGTCCTCGGTGACGCCGAAGTCCGCGAGCGGAAAGGCCGGATCGAGCCAGACGAGGTCGTGGCGTCGCATGGTCCTCATTGGCGTCAACTCAGGCCTCGAGCACCGTCGCAGCGACCTTGGCCGCGAGTGTCCGACCGCCACGTTCGGCGCCAATGACGGCACGACGGTCCGCACGCGGGCCCGAGAGCGCCGCGTCGAGGGCGCCTGCGAGGCGCTTGTCCCAGTCGTCGCTGCCTTCCGGCCACAGCTCGTCGACGGCCCCCATGCGCCAGTAGTTGTCCGCCCCCGGCGCGAAGACCGGCGACTCCTTCGCGAGCCCTTCGAGGCGGTCGAGGGCGATCTTCGTGACGCGGGACATCGCGCGCAGGTCCATCACCCGCACTTGCGCCCCCGGCAGCGCGCACACGCGCTCGGCGAGCATGCCGAAGGCGAGGAAGCCGCCCGACACCGCTCGCCCGTGGATCAGCGTCAGGATCGGATGGCCCCGTCGGCGCGCGAGATCGACGCAGCGCGCGACGTGTGCGAAGCAGCCATTGAGACCAAGCAGCTCCTCGCGGCGCGACAGCTCCTGGCCCTCGGTGTCGGCGATGAAGACGATGGGGCGGGGCTCCGCAGCGGACTTCGCATCCTCCGCGACGACATCGAGAATCGCGCCGGACACGGCAAGCGCGAGATCGCCATCGACGGCGGCCGAATTCCACGTACCGATCACCGCGACCGGGCGGCCGGCGACCTCCGCGTTGCCGCGGACGAAATGGCCGCGGACCTCGACGCCGTGGCCCGCGCCGAAGAGACGTTCGAAAACAGTGACATCACTCATGACTGGACCTCCGCATGCAGGGCGGCAAGCTGGGCATTGAAGGCGTCGGCGGTGAGCATCGGCACCGCCTGCGGATCGGGGAAGCCAGTGCTGCGCCAGACTTCGAGCCCGTCGCGCGTGTCGGCGAAACGTTCGCGGCGCTGCTGCAGCCGCTGCTGCGCCGCCTGCAGCAGCTCCAGCTCGTCGAGCGCATCGCGTCCGGCCGAGCTGCGGTCGAGGCAGCCGACGACCGCCTCACGGAAGCTCGACGCATCGTCATCGACCAGCGCCGTCGCCTCGCCGAGCGCGCGCCTAAGCTTGCCGCCGGTCACGCGCCACACCAGCGAGCGGTCGCGCGAATCGAACTCGCCGACGCCCTTCACCGTCTCGATCACCTCCGGACCGGACAGTCCCAGCCGGCCTTCCTCGGACATGATCACCTCGTCGCACAGCCGCGTGACGATGCCCATCCCGCCGAAGGCGCCGCAGGAGCCGCCCACCAGCGCGATCACCGGAATGCCGGCCGCCTGCACGGCGAGCACCGCCCGCATGATCTCGGAGATCGCGATCAGGCCCGCGTTGGCCTCGTGCAGACGGACGCCGCCCGAATCGACGAGGAGCAGCACCGCTGCCGGCCTGTCGCGCAGCGCGCGTTCCAGCAGCCCGCGGATCTTCGCCCCATGCACCTCGCCGACCGCGCCGCCGTTGAACTTGCCTTCCTGGGCCGCGAGCAGCACCGGACGGCCGCCGACGCTCGCCCGACCGACGACGACGCCGTCGTCGAATCCGACTGGGGCATCGAGCCGTGCGAGGTGTGGGCTCGTCATACGCAGCTCGGGCGGACAGAACTCGGTGAAGCTGCCTTCATCGACCAGCGCCGCCACGCGGGTGCGGGCGCTCGCCTCGAAATAGCTGACGCGCTTGGTCTTCATTGCTTATCGCTCCGCGAGGTTTGGAAGGCCTGGTCGAGACGCAGGCTCACGACGGCGGGCGTTGCACCGGCATCATTGATCGCGATGCGCAGCCCCCCCGCGGGGTGGCGCTTCGCGAAGTCGGCGAGCACCGCTTCCCAGATCTCGCGGAAGCCGTGCGCCGAGGTATTCACCTCGATCGTGCAGGTCGCGGGATCGTCTCCGCGCTCGACCAGCACCTCCAGGTTCCCCGACGACACGACCCCGCACAGGGCCGTCCCACGGGCGCCCGCCGCGCTGGCGGGCAACTTGATCTCGAATCGTTCCACGTCGGGCTCCTACCAGTTGCGGAATTTCTTGGGCGGGTCGTAGAGCCCGCCCGAGGCATGGACCAGGTCCTTGATGTTGCGCGCCGCGAGCAGGTCGCGCGTCGCAAGCCGCGCGTCGATCCCGAGGTCCTCGGGGCGGCGGATGATCCCGCGGTCGCGCAGGTTCTCGACCGCTCGCCGGTCGCGCGCCATGCCGACCGGCGTGTAGCCCGCGACGCCGCGGATCGCCTGTTCGCGCTCTTCGCGGGTGCGGCACAGCAAGAGGTTGGCGATGCCTTCCTCGGTGATGACGTGCGTCAGGTCCTCGCCGTAGATCATCACCGGCGGCAGGTCCATGCCGGCCGATTCGGCGAGATCCCAGGCGTCCAGACGTTCGACGAAGGCTGGCTCCATGTGTTCGCGGAAGGTCTCGACGATCTGCGCGACGAGCTTCTGGCCGCGCGGCATCGGGTTGTCTCCGCGACCTTCGCGCCCGGCGCGCAGCCAGGCCTGCGACGCATGCCGCCGTCCGCGCGCATCGGCGCCCATGTTCGGCGCGCCGCCGAAGCCTGCGATGCGGCCCTTGGTCGCCGTCGAGCTGTTGCCGTTGAGATCCAACTGCAGCGTCGAACCGATGAAGAGATCGCAGGCGTAGTGGCCGGCCGCCTGGCAGAACGCGCGGTTCGAGCGCATCGACCCGTCCGGGCCGATGAAGAACACGTCCGGCCGCGCCGCGACGTAGCGCTCCATGCCCACCTCGGAGCCGAAGGAATGCACGGACTGCACGAAGCCCGCCTCGATCGCCGGGATCAGCGTCGGATGCGGGTTCAGCGCCCAATGCGTGCAGATCTTGCCCTTCAGGCCGAGGTCGGCGGCGTAGGTCGGCAGCAGCAGCTCGATTGCGGCTGTGTCGAAGCCGATGCCGTGGTTGAGCCGCGTGATGCCGTATTCGGCATAGAGCCCCTTGATCGCGATCATCGCCGTGAGCACCTGGGTCTCGGTGATCAGCGCCGGATCGCGTGTGAAGAGCGGCTCGACGTAATGCGGTGTCGGCGCCGCGACGGTGAAATCGACCCAGTCCGCGGGGATGTCGACGCGCGGCAGGTTGTCGACGATCTCATTGACCTGTGCGATCACGATGCCGCCCTTGAAGGCCGTCGCCTCGACGATCGCCGGCGTGTCCTCGGTGTTCGGGCCGGTGTAGAGATTGCCCTCGCGGTCTGCCGCCTGAGCCGCGACCAGCGCGACCTGCGGCGTCAGATCCACGAAATAGCGCGCGAAAAGCTCCAGATAGGTGTGGATCGCGCCGATCGTGATGCGGCCGCTTTCGACGAGTCGCGCGAGACGCCCGGCCTGCGGCCCCGAGAATGAGAAGTCGATCCGGCTCACCTGGCCGCTCTCGATGATGTCGACGTGCTCGGGCAGCGCCAGCACCGACTGCACGAGGTGCAGGTCGCGCACCCGCGACGGGTCGGTCTTCGTCAGCGCGCGCGACAGGAAGTCGGCCTGCTTCTGGTTGTTGCCCTCGACGCACAGGCGATCGCCCGGTTCGATGACGGCTTCGAGCAGTGCGACGATGTTCTCGGGCGCGACGTTGCGCCCGTTCGCGAGACTCGCCGCCCGCTCCAGGCGGCGGGCACGGTTACGCGCCCGCGTGTCCCAGGCACGGCCCGGGGATTCGGGTGAATTCATTCGATGGACTCCAGGATGATCGGTCTGGGGCCGCGAGGGGCGGCGGGCTCTCGGCACGCCGCCCGGTTCGCGTTACTTCGCCCCGAGGAAGTAGTCGGGCAGGGCGGTCGAGATGCCGGGGAAGATGCACATCAGCACCACCGAGGCGATCATCAGGCCGACGAAGGGCATCACGCCCCAGATCACGTCCTTCAGCGGGATGTCCGGCGCCACGTTCTTGATGACGAAGATGTTGAGGCCCACCGGCGGGTGGATCAGGCCCAGCTCCATCACGACCGTCATCACGACGCCGAACCAGATCAGGTCGAAGCCGGCTTCGCGGATCGGCGGCAGCAGGATCGGCGCGGTCATCAGGATGATCGACACCGGCGGCAGGAAGAAGCCCAGCACCACCACCAGCACCAGGATCACGGCCAGCAGCACCCACTTCGACAGATGCAGCGCGACGATCCACTCGGCGGCGCTCTGCGAGATGTGCAGGTAGCTCATCACGTAGGAGTAGAGCAGCGACATCCCGATGATGAACATCAGCATCGTCGATTCCTTCAGCGTGCTGGACAGGATCGGCTTCAGCTGGGCCGGCTTCCACACCTTGTAGATGCCGCCGATCAGCACCAGCGCGAGCAGGCCGCCGAGGCCGGCCGTCTCCGACGGCGTCGCATAGCCGCCGTAGAGCGCCACCATCACGCCGATCAGCAGGATCACGAAGGGCAGCACGCGCGGCAGCATCGCCGTCTTCTCGGCGAGCGTGAAATGCTCCTCCTTGAGCAGTGCGGACTGCTTGCCCCCCGACTGCGCGAGCGTCAGCGCCGCGTCGTACTCGCGCTTGTACTTCCACGCGGCGTAGCCTGCGAACACCACGACGAGCAGGACGCCCGGACCGATGCCCGCCAGGAAGAGCCGCCCGAGGGACTGTTCCGAGGCCACCGCGAACAGGATCATCGTGATCGACGGCGGCAGCAGGATGCCCAGCGTCCCGCCCGCGGCGATGATGCCCGCGGCGAAGCCCGGCGAGTAGCCGCGCGCCCGCATCTCGGGGATGCCGGCACTGCCGATCGCCGAGCAGGTCGCGGGGCTCGAACCCGCCATCGCCGCAAACAGCGCGCAGGCGAAGACGTTGGCAATGCCCAGGCCGCCCGGGATCTTGTACATCCACGCATGGATCGCCGAATACAGATCCGCGCCCGCGCGGCTCTTTCCGATCGCCGCGCCCTTCAGGATGAAGAGCGGGATCGACAGCAGCGTGATGCTCGCCATCTCCTCGTACACGTTCTGCGTCACGGTATCCAGCGCCGAGCCGGGCATGAAGAAGAACATGAAGATCACCGCGATCAGGCCCAGCGCGAACGCGATCGGCATGCCGGAGAACATCAGCAGCATCGTTCCGATGCCATACATGATTCCAACCAGGGTGGTGCTCATTGCTTGCCCTCCTTGGTGGGCTGGCCGCTCACGACCTGCAGGAAGATCTGCAGCGCGAGCAGCGTCATGCCGACCGCCATGAAGCTATAGGGAATCCACAGCGGGGGCGCCCAGGACGACGAGGTCGTCATGCCGTCGACCCAGGCCTCGTGGAACAGCGTCCACGACTTCCAGGCGAAGAAGCTGCAGTACAGGCAGGACGCCACGTCGCACATCAGCTTGCGGAAGCGGTTCACCGCCGCCGGCAGGATGCCGTCGAGCGCCTCGATGCCGATGTGGCCGCGCTGCGACTGCACCCACGCGCCGCACGAGAAGGTCGCGCCCACCAGCAGGAACACCGCCGCCTCGTCCTGCCAGTCGGTGGCGATGTGCAGGAAGTAGCGCAGCACCACGCTGCTGGTGAGGATGCCGCAGGCGACGAGGATCGCGATCATCGACAGGCCGAGCGCCGCCTTGTTGAGGACCTCCACCGCCTTCGCCAGCGGGCGGAGTACGCCCGTGACTTGCGGCGTGGCCAGGGGCGCATGCCCCGGCAGCTCGAAACCGTGACTCATTGGACTACCCTCCGGTCGCCGACGCGACCACCTCCCCGAGGGAGGAGAGCGCCCCCTTCGGGCGGCCGTGCGGGCGCGCTCATAGCGACTTCTCCACCAGGCCGAGGATGCGGGCGCAATTCGCGTTCTTGCCGGCGTAATCCTTCCACGCCGTTTCACGCGCGATCGCCTGCCACTTCTTGACCGTTGCGTCGCTCAGGTCGTAGGCCTTGCCGCCGGCCTTGGTATAGACGTCGACCACGGTCTGGTCGTCGCCCTTCGCCTGCTCCAGCGCAAACTTCTCCATCTCGGCGCCGATCGTCATGATCAGTTGCTGCTGGTCCTTGGGCAGGCCTTCGAAGATGCTGCGCGAGATCATCAGCGGCTCGAACATGAACCAGTAGGTCTTGCCGCGACCGGTGGTCAGGTGCTTGGCCACTTCCTCGAGGCGGAAGGAGACCAGGCTGGTGGAGGAGGTCATCGCCGCATCCAGCGCGCCGGTCTGCATCGCCGCGTAGATCTCGTTCGACGGCAGCGACAGCACGGCCGCCCCGGCTTCCTTGAGCACCATGTCCATTTCGCGCGACCCGCCGCGCACCTTCATGCCCTTGGCATCTTCTGGCTCGACCAGCCCCTTCGTGCGCGAGGCGACGCCGCCCGCCTGCCACACCCAGCTCACGATCACGACGCCCTTGTCGGCGAGGACGTCGGTGAGCGCCTTGCCGATCTCGCCGGTCTTCCATGCGAGGCCCTTCTCATAGGACGTGACCACGCCCGGCATCAGGCCGATATTGGTCTCCGGCACTTCGCCTCCGGCGTAGGAGAGCGGCACCAGCGACATGTCCAGCGCGCCCTTGCGCATCGCGCTGAACTGCGCGTTCACCTTCATCAGCGAGGAGCCCGGATAGACCGTGCCCTTCATCGCGCCGTTGCTGCGCTTTTCGAGCTCGGCCGCGAAGCGTCGGCACAGCCGATCGCGGAAATCGCCTTCGGTGAGCGTGCCGCCGGGGAACTGGTGCGAGATCTTCAGCTCGGTCGCGGCGTTGGCGAAGCGCGGATTGCCCAGCAACGCCAGCGAGGGGGCGGCGATCATGCCGCGCAAGAGGTTACGACGGGTGATGTTCATGGATATGTCTCCTCCACTTTGGGAAAGGTTGGTTGCCGGACCCAGGCTGCGGTCCGAGTGCATCGTCACACTGTTGCCGTGGATTCGTATGCTACTGGTCAATTCGTGTATACAAGACTACACTTGAAGAACACAAAGTCAACAATTTCTGTATTTCTGATCTGGAGGAGGGGTTTCTCGCGATCGGAGGCAGAAAGGTCTTATCCACTGGTTCGAAATAGGAGGAGCTTCAAATGGCTTATGGCATCCAAAACATCCTGATCGCGACGGATCTGGGACCGCACAGCGCGGACGTGCTGAAACACGCGGCGGGAATGGCTCAACGCCTCGGCGCGCAATTGCATCTCGTCACAGTGATGTATAGCAGCGCCCAAAACTCGATGGTGGCGCTCGACAGCTACCTGCCCGAGGAGGCAATCCCCCGACTGCGTGAAGACGCGGTCCGGCGCATCCGCGAGCGGATCGACGAGGAGATTGCCGATCTGGGCAAGGATGCTTCACTGGCGGGCGTGACCTCGGTCGGAATCCTGGAGGGCGCGCCCGCCGACATCGTGCTGGCCGAGGCGCAGCGCCTGGAGGCCGACCTGATCGTGCTCGGCTCGGCCGGGCATACTGCCCTGGGCGAAATCCTGATCGGTTCGGTCGCCCACCGCGTCACCGTCAAGTCGACGGTGCCGGTGCTGCTCGTACCGATCAATCATTGAACTGCAGGCTTGCAGCGGCGGGGGAACCCGGGTTCCCCCCGCTCTTGACATTATGTATACAAAAAAGGCGCGTCAAAATACATGATGGAAGATTTCTGTATTAGAATGCGTACGTGATATGAAGTCCGGGCGCGGATGCGCCCCCAGAGGCTGACCATGGACCATGAACAACCCTCCCTCCGGCGCTCGGAGGAACTCAGCGAAATGATCGAGGAGCAGATCGCGACCGGCATCCGGCAGCCGGGGTCGCGCCTCGATGAACAGGAACTCGCCGCGGAATTCGGGGTGTCCCGCACCCCGGTGCGTGAAGCGCTGATCCAGCTGGCCGCGGCCGGGCTCATCGAAATGCGTCCCCGGCGCGGAGCGACCGTTGCCGAGGTCGGCCCGGCGCGACTGTGCGAGATGTTCGAAGTGATGGCGGAACTCGAAGCGATGTGCGGCCGCCTGGCGGCTCGGCGAATCAGCGAGACCGAACAAAAGGCGCTGCAGGAGGCACATCGCGCCTGCGAATCCGCCCGCGATGCGCAGAACCCGGACGAATACTATCGGCTCAACGAAGTCTTCCATCGCGCGCTCTACGCCGCGAGCCACAACGAGTTCCTGGCAGAGCAGGCGATCGCGCTGCACCGCCGGCTGCGCCCCTATCGCCGGCTGCAGCTGCGCGTACGCAACCGCATGCAGACTTCCTACTCCGAGCATCAGGCCATCGTCGACGCCATCCTCGCCGGCGATGGTGAACTCGCCGCCGAGCGTCTGCGTGGCCACGTCGCCGTGCAAGGCGAGCGCTTCGTTGACCTGGTCTCTTCCCTTGCCGTCCTGAAAACGGCCGCGCCGCAGGAGGCCGGATAGGGCCGTTGTACGCCCGCCGCGAGGACCCTGCCTGCTTCCGTGCCCGCGCCTGCGCCGCTACAATGCGGCCTCCCCGCGGCACGAGAATTTCCGCACCGGAGACGATGTAGCCTACGGCCATGGCTTGTCGTCCTCGCGGTGCGGATGGTCCGATCTGGAGTTTGAAATGCAAGGCAAGCCACACCGTTTTCCCCCCGTCGCATCCTTCGTCACCCTGTCGGCGGGCCTGCTGATGGCATCGCTCGCCCACGCCGAGGCGCCGATGAACGTCGATGATGCCGGCACCCTCGACAAGGGCGGCATGAAGGTCGAAGGCATCTGGAGCAAGGACGACCGCGCCCGCGGCGGCGAACTCGTTTTTGGCTTCAGCCCGATCGACGACGTCGAGCTCGAAGTCGGCGCCGGCCGCGTCCACGACGGTAGCGCCCGGCCCTCCACCCGCTTCGAAGGCTTCGGCTTCGGCGCGAAGTGGGTGCCCTACCAGAACGAAAAGGGCTGGTCGCTCGGCGCGCGCGTCGACTTTGGCGTGACGCGCATCAAGGACCGCGAGACGCCCGACCGCTTCAGCGAACGCAGCTACGCGCTGACCGGACTCGCGTCCTACCGCTTCGAGAACGAGCAGGTGCTGCACCTCAATCTCGGCACCGAGCGCATCCGCGCCAAGGGCGAGAGCGACACCTCCGGCACTTGGGGCATCGGCTACGAATTCCCGCTGATGGAAGACTTGCAGCTGACGGTGGAAACCTTCGGCGCCGAAGACTCGCGTCCGGATCGCGCGCTGGGCCTGCGCTACGAAATCCTGCCCGGACTCAAGATATCCGGCGCCCTCGGTCGCGGCAACGACCGCAATTTCGCCCAGGCCGGAATCGCCTGGGAGTTCTGACTCCGCTGACTGCGCCGGCGCGACCGCTTAGCGTGGCGCCGCCGCCCCGTCATCGGCCGGCTTTTCTCCTTCCTCGCCCGTCTCGATCCCCCAGTCGCCATACGTGTACCAGTCCTCACCCAGCATTTCCGCCGGGTGCAAGGTACGACCGGATCCGTTGCCGCAGGCGAGCGAGGTCGCCGGGCAATACTTGTCGCAGCCCCAGCAGATTCGCTCGGGATGCTTGGGGTGCAGGGGAAATTTCTTGGCCATGGTCGGGGAGCTACACGTCGGTTGGGGTGCGCTGATCGGCGGCTTCACTCACATAGTTGAGCGTTCCGCTCGGGTTTATGGAATGCAGCTTACCCCGCTGTGTGCACATTGATTTGATCCAGGGCAAGAAATCGCTCAGGTAGTGTGCCGATGCATCCGCATCAGCGTGCTCTTGCCGAACAGACTTTCGACGAGATCCACCGCAAGTTCCGCGGTCATGTTGCGATGATCGAGCGCCGGATTGAGCTCGACGATATCAAGCGACGCCAGTTGCTCGGTGTCGGCGATCATTTCCATGCACAGTTCGGCTTCGCGGTAGGTCGGTCCGCCGCGCACCGTGGTGCCGACGCCGGGCGCGATGGTCGGGTCGAGGAAGTCGACGTCCAGGCTGACGTGCAGGTGCGTGTTCTCATCGACGCCCGCGAGGGCCTGTTCCATCACCGCCCGCATGCCGACTTCGTCGATGTAGCGCATGTCGAAGACTTCCACGCCCAGTTCGCGCAGGAAGGTCTTTTCCCCTTCGTCGACGCTGCGGATCCCGACCTGCCGGATGTCGCAGGGAAGCATCGCGGGGACATGGCCGCCGATCCGCGTGAGCGTCTCCGGGCCGTGGCCGCACAGGCACGCGACCGGCATGCCGTGGATGTTGCCGGACGGAGTCATCGTCGCGGTGTTCAGGTCGGCGTGGGCATCGAACCACAGTATGCGCAGCTTCTTGCCGGTTTCCCGGCAATACCGAGCGACCGCGCTGATCGAGCCGATGGCGAGGCAGTGGTCCCCCCCCATCATGATGGGCAGGCGCCCGCCGTGGAGTTCTGCGTACACGGCCTCGTGCAAGATCGTGTTCCATGCCGCCACTTCCGCGAGATGACGGAAGCCGTTCACCGCCGGCAACTCGGGGTTGTTCGGGCCGCTCAGGTTGCCGCAATCGAGGACATCGACGCCGAAGGCGGCAATCGCCCGCCCGAGTCCGGCCACGCGCAGCGCCTCCGGCCCCATGCTCGCGCCGCGCACGCCCGCGCCGACGTCGGTCGGAACTCCGATCAGACTGACATTCCGGTTGGTCATGTCCTCAGACTCCCACTGGATTCGGTTCGGGGACTGCCGCCCACGCACGTGTCCGGTTGATGTAATCAAGTTTACTTCTGGCGATCTCGTTGTGGCGCATGGGCTTGTCCTTTGTTACAGCGATGTGGGGGCGAATCTTGAACGACAGCAGTGTCAAGCAGAATAGCCAAACATGCAGCGATAGAGTCAGATAAATATCAAAACGGCAGAGTTGGCTGCCATTGTGTTCAAGGCGCACTCTTCCCCGCGACGGATTCCATTAAGATCGCCGCATCTGCCGGCCGGAATCTTCCGGAATCCGGCGAATTTCACTGAAGGAATCCAATGACCGGTTCGATCTGCGGGCGTCCGTGCCCGTTCCGCGGCGGTGTCCGATGAGGCGTGCGCAGGCCAACGCGCTGCTGCTCGTAGCGGCATTGATCTGGGGGACTGCATTCGTCGCCCAACAGGCGGGAATGCGCGACGTCGGTCCGTTTACGTTTACAGGCGTTCGCTTCCTTTTCGGCGTTGTGATCGTGGCGCCGCTCGCCTGGTGGGAGCTTCGGCGACTCGCGCGCAGTGGTGTGCGCCTCGATGCGCGCGACTTGATCGGCGGTTGCCTGCTGGGCGCGGTCTTGTTCCTGGGCGCGGCCTTCCAGCAGATCGGCGTGGGCGGAACCACCGTCAGCAATGCCGGCTTCCTGACCGTGCTCTACGTGCCGATCGTGCCGGTCGCGAGTGCGCTGCTGCTGCGCGAACGGCTGCACTGGTCGGTCTGGCCGGCAAGCTTCGGCTGTCTGGCGGGCACGTGGATGCTCGGTGGTGGAGCACTGTCTGCATTGTCGGTCGGCGACCTGTGGGTGATCGCGAGCGCGGTGTTCTGGGCGGCGCATGTGCTGCTGGTTGGTCGTTTGGCAACTCGCAAGGGCGCGCCGATCGCGGTCGCGATGCTGCAGTTTCTCGTGTGCGGTCTTCTGGGACTTGCCGTCGGCGCTGCCGGCGAGGTGGTGAGCACCGACGCCCTTGTGCGCGCGCTGCCGTCGATCACCTACGCCGGCGTGCTGTCGGTGGGGCTCGGCTTCACACTGCAGGTCGTCGCACAGCGTCACACGCAGGCCGCCGACGCTGCGATCCTGCTCAGTTGCGAAACGCTCTTCGCGGCGCTGGCCGGCCGAGTCGTCCTCGGCGAATCGATGTCGGTGGAGCAGATGGCAGGCGGCGCGCTGATCTTCGCGTGCGTGATGGCGGTGCAACTGCTCCCGCTGCTGCGGGTCCGGGTCGAGGTGCCGGCCTGCTGACTTCGCCCGGTTGCGCCGGATTTCCATTTGTCATCGATCGGATTCATGCCATTTACGGATCCTCGCGCATCTCGCAAATTGACAATATGGAGGTCGGCAGTAATCTAGTGACACTTTGCACAAGCGCTGCGCCTGCCTTTGGCTCAAACAGGGCTTGATATTGTCATGAGATTACAATGTCTCCTCCCGGCGTATCGGTTTCAGATATCGAAGTGGAAGCTCAGCGGCAAAAAACGGCGCTGTTGTTTCGCAATGCGGGCATCGCTCAAGCCGTCAACGTCGTCAACGGATCCTTGCTGGCGTTTGTAAATACGACGCTTCATACCGATCCCTGGCTGGCCTTTTCATGGTGGGCGCTTATGGTCGCTGTCGCCGCGTGGCGTTATGGGATCGCGCGACGGTTTGCGACCGCGGTCCCGAATGCGGTCGACGCGGTCGCGTGGCGCCATCGTTACATTGCTGCCACCGCGATGACGGCCGCCCTTTGGGGCGCAGGCGCCGTGCTCTTCAGTTGGCATGCCCCAGATGGCGTGCGCCTGTTCACGGGCCTGGTATTGGCCGGAATGGTGGCCGGTGCCGTGCCCGTCCTGGCGCCGGTCCCCGCCGCCTTCCGGATCTTCGCCTTGCTGGTCGTCCTGCCGCTGGCTGCCGTCCTGTCGTTGCAGGCCGACTCGGTGCTGCACTGGGCGTTCGCGGCCATGGTCGTCATCTTTCTGGCTGCCGTGTTGGCGAGTGCCACCTACTTGCACGAGTCGCTCGATTCCGCGATACGTCTGGGACTAGAAAGAGGTCGCATGGTCGACACGCTCGAGCATGCACGTGCCGTCGCCGAAGCGGCCCTTGCCGAACAGAAGGGAGCGGAAAGGGCGCTGCTGGCCAATGAAGAGCGGTCGCGGCAGCAACTGGAAAAACTGGTGATGCAACGGACGGCCGAACTTGCGACCGCAAAGGTCGAAGCCGAGCGTGCCAACAACGCCAAGACGCGATTTTTGGCGGCCGTCAGCCACGACCTTCGACAGCCGCTCTCTGCGCTCTCGCTATACGTGGGGGCACTCGGAAGCAAGCCCTCGGCGGTTGATGGCCTAGTGGTGGCGAACATGCAGAACTGTGTTACCAGCCTGAGTGGAATGTTGAGCAACCTGCTGGACCTGTCCAAGCTGGAGGCGGGTATCGTCACGGCCGACCCCGGCGATTTCATGCTCGATGCACTCATCGCGAACGTCGTGTCGTCGCAGGAGCCGGAGGCGAATGCAAGAGGATTGCAGCTGCGCTGTACCGTGTCTCACCTGATCGCCCGCACCGATGCAATCCTCTTCCGGCGCATCATCGAAAACTTCGTGTCCAACTCGATCCGCTACACCGAGAAAGGCGGGGTCCTGATCGGCTGTCGGCGACGCGAAGGAAAGATGTGGGTGGAGGTCTGGGATACCGGCCTCGGCATTCCAGAGGACAAGACGTCCGAGATTTTTGAGGAATTCCGGCAACTCGGCAATTACGAGAGAAATCGGGCGAAGGGGTCCGGGCTCGGGCTCGCCATCGTCGCCAAGACTGCCGAATTGTTGGGTTTACAGATCCGGGTTCGCTCCAGACCGGGCAAAGGGTCGATGTTTGCCGTGGAAGTTCCGCTCGGTGAAGCGGTCAAACCCGCATTTCGCCACGCATATTCGCATCGGCCGCTAAGAATCGCAGTGGTGGAAGACAACGCCGAGGTCGCCTTGGCGCTCACCCACGCGCTGACCAGTGCCGGTCATGAGGTGATCGCCGCCGCTTCGCGGAAGGAACTCTGGCCGCGCCTCGACGGCAGGGCGCCCGACGTCGTGATCTCCGACTACCGGCTTGCCGGAAGCGAAACGGGTTTCGATGTCATTACCTCGCTCCGGACGGCCTTCGGCAACGATCTGCCTGCGCTGCTCATCACTGGCGATACCGATCCGTCCGTGATCGGTCGGATGGCTGCCGAGCGGATTCGCGTGCAGCACAAGCCGCTGGATTTCGAGGCGCTGCTGTCGCGGATCGCGGACCTCGTCGACAAGAATCGCTGACGGGCTTTTCCGGCGGCTCGGTGCCTTACGCACCGATGAGGTGGTCTTCTTCGAAAAGCTCCGGCGGAATGTCTTCCGGACACAGTTGTTCGGCTTCGTCGCCCATCAGCGCGAGGATCAGGGCGATCTGGTTGCGCAACTCGCGCAGGTTGCCCGGCCAGGCGTGGCGATGGAGCAGGGCGAGCGCCTCGGGGCGGATGTAGATCTGCCGGCCCGGTGCGGCCTGGCTGACGAAGCGCCGCACGAGCGTTTCGAAATCGCTGCGTTCGCGCAGTGGCGGCATCGACAGGATGTGCCCGCCGTTGGCGTGGAAGTTCCGTAGGTCCAGGTGACCAGCCCCTTCGAGCTCGGCTATCGGGCGCCGCGTCGCGCCGACGATACGTGCGCGCGATCCGTCGTTGGCGTCGAAGAGCCGCGCCTGCAGCGGCACCGGCAGGAGGTCGAATTCGTCGAGGAACAGGATGCCGTTCGCGGCCTGCGTCCAGGCGATGTCCACTTGTTCCTCCCCTTTGGCGCCCGGCGCGAGCCCCCGGCAATCGATCCCGACGATCGGAGCATCGGGCGAGGCGCAGTGATCCGCGTGGAAGGCGCGGATCACGTAAGCCTTGCCGGTTCCCATCTCGCCTTCGACGAGGAGCGGTGTCGGTGCGATGGCGCATTCGTGGAGGACGTCGATGATCTCCGCGATACGCGCGTCCCCGAGTGCCATTTCGCCCAACCGTGAATTGCCGGCAGCAGGCGAGGAGCGTGCGGATGAGGTCGGCGGCGGCGACGGACGGGCCGGGCTTTCGGCTTGCGATGCATGCGGCGGTGCGGTGTTGCGCGGTCTTCGTCGCCGCAGACTGGCGCGCGCGACGAAGGTCCGGCCGTCGAATGCGCGCAGCGGGAACAGGGCTTCGTCGGCGCGCGCGGCGTGCGTCACGATGTCGCCCCAGCGCGTCAGGAAGCAGCTGTCGAAGGTCCCCGCTACCCCGCCTTCGGGCAGATTGAGCAGCGCACGCGCGAGTCGGCTCGTCGCGAGCATGGCGCCGGTCTCGTCGAACACCGCCAGCGCATGCAGCGGCGTCGAAAGACTGTTGACGCCGGCTTGGAAGCGCAGCGTCAGGAAGCCGTCGTCAGCCGTTTCGATCAGGCGTTGCTCGATGAGCTCTGCCGTCGTGCGCAGCAGCGCACGCGCGTGCGTCACGTTAGCGCGCGCGTCGGATGAGATATCCAGGATGCCGAGCATGCCGCCCGTCGGCGCGAGGATCGGCGTTGCGACGCAGGCGAGGATGCGATTGCGTTCGAGATAGTGTTCGCTGCCGAGCACCGACACGGTGTCTGCCGTCTGCAGCGCAGTGCCGATCGCGTTCGTGCCCATGCTGCCTTCGCTCCAGTCGACGCCGGGGCGAAGTGCCACGAGGCTCGCGCGGTCGAGGAAGTCGGTATGCCCGACTGCGCTGAGAATCATGCCGCCGCGGTCCGCGAGCAGCACGGTCGAATGGGGGCTCGCGATCTGCGAATACAGGCCCTCGATCATCGGCCGTGAAAAGGTCAGCAGTCGGTTGTTCGCCTCCAGCCGCTCCGTCAGTTCCGCATGCGCGACCGCCGTCCCGTCGACCGGTTCGTCGGGACGCAAGCCGTGATCCTGGCTGCGCGCCCATGACGCGACCAGGGTTTCCGGAAGAAGAGGAGCCTTTGGAACAGGGGTCATGCGGACATGCAAAGCACAAATCATTCCGTGCGCTGGGCAGGTCCTTTCAAATGTTCTAGCCATGCAGCGATGTTGCGAATTGGAGCAACTGTGCCCTTGTTGAGCAGCGCAACATGCAAGCCGATTGACATCTTGAATTAATGCATATGGCCTGATTAATGATTCATATGACTGTATTTAAATGAAAAATTGAATGGCGTTGAGGTTGGCAAACCAAGCTGGCACGCCCCCTGCGAAAAGGTCCTGCGACGCAACAGCGTTTCAATCAACTACTGGAGACACCGTTCATGATCTACTCGCTGCCCGGCACGCCCGACGCCAAGGTCCAATTCAAGACCCGCTACGACAATTTCATCGGCGGCAAGTTTGTCCCGCCGGTCCGCGGCCAGTACTTCGAGAACCTGACCCCGATCACCGGAAGGCCCTTCTGCCAGGTGGCCCGTTCGACCGAGGAAGACGTCAACCTCGCCCTCGACGCCGCTCACGCTGCTGCCGACAAGTGGGGCCGCACCTCGGCTGCCGATCGCGCCAACATCCTGCTCAAGATCGCCGACCGCCTCGAAGCCAACCTTGAAATGCTCGCGTATGCCGAGACCGTCGACAACGGCAAGGCGATCCGCGAAACGCTGAACGCCGACATCCCGCTGGCGGTCGACCACTTCCGCTACTTCGCCGGCTGCCTGCGTTCGCAGGAAGGCGGCATCAGCGAGATCGACGAGCACACCGTCGCCTACCACTTCCACGAGCCGCTCGGCGTCGTCGGCCAGATCATTCCCTGGAACTTTCCGATCCTGATGGCCGCATGGAAGCTCGCTCCCGCGATCGGTGCCGGCAACTGCGTGGTGCTGAAGCCCGCCGAATCGACCCCGGTCTCCATCATGGTGCTGGTCGAACTGATCGCCGACCTGCTGCCCCCGGGCGTGCTGAACATCGTCAATGGCTTCGGCCGTGAAGCCGGCATGCCGCTCGCGACCAGCAAGCGCATCGCGAAGATCGCCTTCACCGGCTCGACCGCAACGGGCCGTGTCATCGCCCAGGCCGCTGCGCAGAACCTGATCCCCGCCACGCTCGAACTCGGCGGCAAGTCGCCCAACATCTTCTTCGAAGACATCGCCAACGCCGACGACGAGCTGTTCGACAAGGCGATCGAAGGCATGGTGCTGTTCGCGTTCAACCAGGGCGAAGTGTGCACCTGCCCGTCGCGCGCGCTGATCCAGGAATCGATCTACGACCGCTTCATGGAGCGCGTGCTCCCCCGCGTCGCGGCGATCAAGCGGGGCAGCCCGCTCGACACCGAGTCGATGATGGGGGCGCAAGCCTCGACCGACCAGATGAACAAGATCATGTCCTACCTGGACCTGGGCAAGCAGGAAGGCGCCCAGTGCCTGATCGGCGGCAATCGTGCCCACTTGGGCGGCGAGCTGGCCGAGGGTTACTACATTGAGCCGACCCTGTTCAAGGGTCACAACAAGATGCGCATCTTCCAGGAAGAGATCTTCGGGCCGGTGCTCGGCGTGACGACCTTCAAGGACGAAGCCGAAGCCCTCGAGATCGCCAACGACACCCCGTACGGCCTCGGTGCCGGCGTGTGGTCGCGTGACGGCAGCCGTGCCTACCGCATGGGCCGCGGCATCAAGGCCGGCCGCGTGTGGACCAACTGCTACCACGCCTACCCGGCGCACGCCACCTTCGGCGGCTACAAGGAGTCGGGTATCGGTCGCGAAACCCACAAGATGATGCTGGACCACTACCAGCAGACCAAGAACCTCCTGGTCAGCTACAGCCCGAACGCGCTGGGCTTCTTCTGAGCTTCGGTCGCCGCTGTGGCACGGACGCCTGACCGTGCCGCAGTGGTGGCGTTCTCCTCTCCCTCTCCTCCCTCCCAGAGTGGAAGAGTTATCGGGCGGCCTCGGCCGCCCGTTTTTTTTGCCGTGGACCTGGGGCACGGCGAGACAAGGAGATTCGAATGGTCGACACGGTCATCGCAACGCCCGAGGCCGAGGCCTTGATCCAACGCCTGATCGCGCAGCACGGTCCGGTAATGTTCTTCCTCTCCGGCGGTTGCTGCGAAGGCAGTGCGCCGAACTGTTACCCGCGCGGCGAATTCGTCGTCGGGCCGGCAGACATCCTGCTCGGGCAGATCGCGGCCAGCCCCTTCTATATCAGCCGCTCGCAGTATGAGTTCTCGAAGCACACTCAGCTGATCATCGACGTCGTGCCCGGGCGGGGCGGGATGTTCTCGCTCGAAGGGCCGGAAGGCTACAGCTTCCATCTGCGCTCCCGTCTATTCACCGATGAGGAAATCGCGGAGCTCTTTCCCTGAAGCATCCGTTGCGCGGAAGGCGCAAAGCGTCAACATGCTGCTGCTCCGTTTTGGGACAGGATGTTCCACCGCGCAACGATTTCTTTTGAAAGGCTTGTCGGAACGCCTCTTCGTCAATGTGGATCGAATCCTGCATGTTGCGGGTACTGCGGCTACGATGAACGCTATGTGGCCGACAAAAACATAACGAGGAGACAATCTGATGTTCCGCAATCTGCTGCGAGCGGCGTTCGCCGCGCTGGCGTCGTTCGCCTGTCTCGTCGGCGCCGCAAAGGCTGCCGACCTGCCGACGATCCGCATCGGCGTCTTGCAGTACGGTACCGTCAGCTGGGAACTCGAAGTCATGAAGCGGCTCGGCCTTGCCGAGCGCGAAGGAGTGCGCTTCGAGGTCGTGCCGCTGGCGCTGAAGGACGCCGCGAACGTCGCGCTGCAGGGCGGGGCGGTGGACGTGATCGTCAACGATTGGATCTGGGTTGCGCGCCAGCGCGCCGAGGGGCGCGACTTCGCCTTTGCGCCGTATTCGCGTGCGATCGGATCGGTGATGGTGCGGCCGGATTCGAACATCCGCACGCTGGCGGACCTGCGTGGCCAGCGCATGGGGGTTGCCGGCGGCGCGCTCGACAAGAGCTGGCTGCTGCTCCGAGCATACTCCCGCAAGACCATCGGCGAAGACGCCGCAAAGCTCGTGAAGCCCGACTTCGGCGCACCGCCGCTCCTGAACGCACTGATGTTGAAGGGCGAACTGCCCGCGGTGCTCAACTTCTGGCATTTCTCGGCGCGCCTGCGTGCGGCGGGGATGCGCGAGTTGCTGAGCCTCGACCAGATCCTGCAGGGGCTCGGCGTCGAAGGCGAACTGCCGATGGTCGGCTGGGTCTTCCGCGAGGATTGGGCGACCAAGAACCGTCCCGCGCTCGAAGCCTTCCTGCGCGCATCGGCCAAGGCCAAGCAGGCGATGCAGGAGTCCGACACGGTGTGGGCCGACATCCGCAGCCTGACGCAGGCCGAGGACGATGCGACCTTCACCGCCCTGAAGCAAGGCTTTCGCGCCGGCATCCCGACGGCCGACGTCGCACGCGCCGAACGCACGGCCCGCAGCGTGTTCCGCATCCTGGCCGACGAAGGCGGCACCGATCTCGTCGGCTCGGCGACTGCCTTGCCGGCCGGCACCTTCTGGCGCGCGGGCGGCCGGTGATGAAGGGCGCGGTCGATGAGGCCGGCGTGATGCTCCTGGGCGAGCGCCGCAAGGCACCTCGGCTCGGCGTGCCGCGCGTCGGCGCGGAAGCTTGGCTGCGCCTCGCATCGCTCGCAGGATTCCTCGTCGTGTGGCAGGTCGCGGCGATGCTGTTCAATAGCTCGACGCTGCCGGCCCCTGCGGTCGTGTTCCGGCGCGTGTTCGACGAAATATTGTCGGGCGTGCTGCCGCTTCATCTCGGCATCACGCTCGCGCGCGTCGCGGTGAGCTTCCTGCTCGCGATGGCGATCGGCACCGCCATCGGCATCGCGATGGGGCGCTGGCGCCAGCTCGACCTGCTGCTCGACGGCTGGCTCGTGCTCGGCCTCAACATCCCGGCGCTGGTCACGATCATCCTGTGCTACGTCTGGTTCGGCCTTAATGACGCCGCGGCGATCGTTGCCGTCGCGCTCAACAAGATCCCGACGGTGGTCGTCACCGTGCGCGAAGGCGCGCGCGCGATCGACCGCGGCCTGATGCAGGTCGCTCAGGCCTATCGGCTACCGCGGCGCCTCACCTTCATGCGCGTGTATCTGCCGCAGCTCTACCCCTGGCTGATCGCCTCCGCGCGCTCGGGGCTGTCGCTGATCTGGAAGATCGTGCTCGTCGTCGAACTGCTCGGCCGCAGCAATGGCATCGGCTTCCAGCTCAACATGTTCTTCCAGCTCTTCGATATCGCAGGCATCCTGGCCTATACGCTGACCTTTGCCGCGGTGGTGCTTGTCGTCGAAGCGGCCGGCCTGCGCCCGCTCGAACGGCGGCTCACCCGCTGGCGGAGTTGATCCATGCTTGAAATCACGATCGACCGCAAATCCTACGCCGACCGCGGCGGGCGTCCGCATCTCGCGCTCGCGGGGCTCGAACTGCGTGCCGCGCCGGGCGAATTCGTCTGCGTCGTGGGCCCGTCCGGTTGCGGCAAGAGCACGCTGCTCAACGTCATCGGCGGGCTCGATCACGACGTCGATGGCCGCATCCGCATCGGCGAACCCGGCGCACGGCACGACACCGGCTACATGTTCCAGGAGCCGCGGCTGATGCCCTGGCTCACCGTGCTCGACAACGTGCTGCTCGTCGCCGGGCCGTCTCCGGAAGCGCGCGAACGGGCGCTCGGCCTGCTGCGCGCGATGGAACTCGGCGACGTGATGCACGCCTATCCGGGGCGGCTGTCCGGCGGGATGCAGCGTCGTGTCGCCCTCGCGCGTGCCTTCGTGATCGAACCGGCGGTGCTGCTGATGGACGAGCCCTTCGTGTCGCTAGACGTGCCTACCGCCAACCGCCTGCGTGCGATGCTCGTCGAACTGTGGCAACGTTGCCGCAGTACCGTGCTCTTCGTCACGCACGACCTGCGCGAGGCGCTCTCGCTCGCCGACCGCGTGTGTTTCCTGTCCCCCGCGCCGGGTCGCGTCGTGCTGGAATTGCAGGTGAATCTTCCGCGTCCGCGCTTGCCCGACGACGCGGCCGTCGCACAATTGCATGCCCGTCTGCTGGCGGAGCACCCCGAGATCCTTGCCGGGCTGGCGACCTGCGGATCGGGGAAGGAGGAAAGACCGGATGTCTGAAACGATCGAAGCCGCGCCCGTCATCCAAGGCCGCACCCAGGACCGCAACAGCATGCCCGACCCGACGCCCGACACGGCACTCCTGCACCTCGAGGATGTGCGCAAGTCCTACGGACCGCGCGAGGCGCTGCGCGGCGTGAGCCTCGCGGTCCAGCCCGGCGAATTCGTCGCACTGCTGGGCCCGAACGGCGCCGGCAAGAGCACGCTGTTCCAATTGCTGACGGGGCTTTTCAACGCCGACACCGGCCGCATCAGCGTCTGCGGCCACGACATCCGGCGCGACCCGGTGCGGGCGCTCGCCGACATCGGCGTCGTCTTCCAGCAGATGACGCTCGACCTCGATCTGAGCGTGGTCGCCAACCTGAACTTCCATGCGAAGTTGCACGGGCTCGGTGGCAAGCGCGCCCGCGAGCGCATCGACGACAGCCTGCGCCGCGTCGGCCTCGTCGATCGGGCAGAAGACCCGGTCCGTGCCTTGAGCGGCGGCAACCGGCGCAAGGTCGAACTCGCCCGCGCACTCGTGCATGAGCCGGCCGTGCTGCTGATGGATGAGGCCACCGTCGGACTCGATCCCGCCTCGCGCCGCCAGCTGCTCGACGAGGTCCTCGCGCTGCGCGACCGCGGCGTCGCGGTACTGTGGGCGACCCACCTCGTCGACGAAGCGGAGGCCGCCAACCGCGTGATCGTGCTTCACCAGGGACGTATCCTCGCCGAAGGACGTCCCGAAGCCCTCGCGCAATCCGCCGGGACGCCGACGCTCGCCGAGGCTTTCCTGAAGCTCACCGGCGGCAACCAGGACTGAACCGACGCCCCCAAGACGACGCATCCAACAACAACGACAGGAGACTCCCCCAGTGATTCGCATCAGGACGACGATGGCCGCGCTCGCGCTGGCCTTTGCCGCAGGGACGGCCGGCGCGAAGGATACCGGCTACGTGTTCGTCAGCAGCGAGAACGACAACGCCGTGACCGTGCTCGACGGCAAGACCTGGAAGGTCGTGAAGACGATCGCCACCGGCAAGCGCCCGCGCGATATGCACCTGAGCCCGGACCGCCAGTCGCTCTATGTCATCTCGAGCAAGAACAACCGCGTGGACGTCATCGACATCGCGCAGCTCAAGGTCGTGCGCAGCATTCCGGTCGCCGAGGATCCCGAGATGTTCGACCTGTCGGCCGACGGCAAGCGCCTCTACGTTTCGCACGAGGAGGGCGCCCAACTCGCCGTGATCGACATCGCATCGCGCAAGCCTGTGGCCCATGTCGAAGTCGGCGAGGAGCCCGAAGGTGTACGCGTCAGCCCCGACGGCAAGCGCGTCTATGTCACCTCCGAAGTCGCGAACATGGTCCACGTCGTCGATACCGCGACCAACAAGATCGTCGCCAACGTGATGGTCGGCAACCGCCCGCGCCGCTTCGCGATGACGCCGGACGGAGCCGAGGTGTGGGTCACCAACGAGATGGGCGCGCGCGTCTCGATCATCGACGCGACGCGCGACGCCGTGAAGGGCAACGTCGACTTCAAGCCGAAGGGCTTCCGCCCCGACGACGTGACGCCGGTCGGCATCACGATGACCCGCGACGGCAAGACTGCCTACGTCACGCTCGGACGCGCGAATCACGTCGCCGTCGTCGACGTCGCGACTCGCGCCGTGCAGGACTACATCCTTGTCGGCAAACGCGCCTGGGGTACTGCACTCAATCGTGACGAGAGCCAGCTCTACGTCGTCAACGGCCTCTCGGACGACCTCTCGGTGATCGACACCGCCAGCCGCAAAGTGCTGCGCTCGGTGCCCGTCGGCCGCGTGCCGCATTCGGTCGTGATCGACGACTAAGGGGGCATCGTGCAGATCACGCATCGACTTTGCGCGGGACGTTTCCCGCGGCCCTTCGGCTTGCTCGCCTTGTTCGCAACGCTGGCTGCGCTGCTGTTCGCGCCGGCCGCGTGGGCCGCGACGGTCCGCATCGCCCATCTCGAAATCGAAGGCGACGCGCGCTACGACGATACCCACCTCGCGCAGCACGGCCTCGCCCAGCCGCTCGGCCGTCCCTACGCCGGCGCGGAAATTGCGATCCGCGAGGGGAAATTCGCCGGCAAGGCGGTGGGCGTCGACTTCGCGCTGGAGCGCGTCACCGGCGCCGATGCGAAGGCGCTGATCGCCGCGGTCGAGAAGCTCAACGGGCAGGGCGTGCGCTACTTCCTCATCGACGCGCCGGCCGCCGTGGTCGCGGAAGTCGCCAAGGCCGTGCGCGGTCGCGAACTCCTGCTCTTCAACGTATCGGCCGCGGACGACGCGCTGCGCCAGGCGCAGTGCCAGCCCAACCTGCTGCACACGCTGCCCAACCATGCGATGACCGCCGACGCGCTCGTGCAGTACCTCGTGTCGCGCAAATGGCGCTCCGTGCTGATGCTCGAAGGCCCGCTGCCCGACGATCACCTGATCGCCGAAGCCTTCGAACGCTCGGCCAAGCGCTTCGGCGTCAAGGTCGTCGACAAGAAGCCTTTCGTGCTGAGCAACGATCCGCGCCAGCGCGACCAGGGCAACGTCGCGCTGCTCACCGCCGGAGCCGACTACGACGTCGTCTTCGTCGCCGACAGCGACGGAGAATTCGCACGCAGCGTCCCCTACCGCACGGTGCGCCCGCGTCCCGTCGTCGGCGCGGACGGCCTCGCCGCCGCCGCATGGAGCTGGGCCTGGGAGCGCAACGGCGCGCCGCAACTCAACACCCGCATGGAAAAGCAGGCCGGCCGCCGCATGGCCGACATCGACTGGGCCGCGTGGATGGCCGTCAAGGCCGTCGTCGAGGCGGTCGCCCGCACGAACAACGCCGCCTTCCCGGTCGTCGTCAAATACCTCAAGGGCGACGAGATCGCGATCGACGGCTTCAAGGGCAACCGCCTCGGCTTCCGCCCCTGGGACAACCAGCTGCGCCAGCCGATCCTGCTCGCGACCCACAACGCCGTGATCGAGCGCGCGCCGATCGACGGCTTCCTGCATCCGACGAACAACATGGATACGCTCGGCTTCGATCAGCGCGACAGCCGCTGCGCCTTCTGATGGCCGGCCACCGGGAGCACCAATGAGACTTCACCACGCCTGGCTTGCGCTGCAGGCCATCACCGGCCGCGAAGTGGCCAAGTTTGTCCGCCAGGGCGGGCGCTTCGCCTCCGCGCTCGTCCGCCCGCTGCTGTGGTTGGTCGTGTTCGCCGCGGGCTTCCAGAATGTCTTCGGCGTGTCGATCATCCCGCCCTACGAGACCTACATTCCGTACCAGGAATACATCGTTCCGGGCCTCCTCGGGATGGTGCTGCTCTTCAACGGCATGCAGTCCTCGCTCGCGATGGTCTACGACCGCGAGATGGGCGTGATGCGCCTGCTGCTCACCGCCCCCTTGCCGCGCGCCTATCTGCTCTTCGCGAAGCTCCTCGCCGGCACCTTGCTCTCGGTACTGCAGGCCTACGTCTTCCTCGTCATCGCGGCGCTCTTCGGCGTGCAGGTGCCGTGGATGGGCTGGCTCTACGCGCTGCCGGTGATCGTGCTCGGGGGAATGATGCTGGGGGCGCTGGGTTTGCTGCTGTCGGTACAGGTGCGTCAGCTCGAGAACTTTGCGGGCACGATGAATTTCGTGATCTTCCCGATGTTCTTCATCTCGCCGGCGCTCTATCCGCTATGGAAGCTCGAGGAATCCGGCGCGGCCGTCGTCTACGCGGTCGCCCGCTGGAACCCCTTCACGCACGCGGTCGAGGCGATCCGCTTCGCGCTGTACGGACAATTCGCCGCGACCTCGATGGCGATCGTCGTCGCGGCGTTGATCGTCTTCTTCGCTCTCGCCGTTCAGGGATACGACCCGCAGCGCGGCATGCTGAAACGCGCCGGGGCGAAGGCGGCGTGAAGCCTACCACCGCCATGGAGCAGGCTGTGTAAGCAACTGCTCCATGGCGGAGCAGTTGTACCGTTTTGGAGCAATTCGAGAAGAATGAAGCGATCTGCGGTGACCCGGAGGTCATCGCAGAATTGCCGTCACGGCATGTGGTGACTGACGCCGTAAGTCGTGAAGATGCGGTCGAGCTCGCCCGAACGCTGAATTTCGGCGAGACCTTCGGATAGCGCAGCCTTAAGTTCCTTGCTGCCCGACTTCACCGCCAGGCCCAGCGTCCAGCTATTGACGCGCATGCCGGTGATCTTCACCGTATCGAGACGGAACTGCTTGTCGTCCTTCATGGCCGCCTCGAGTTCACTGCGCGGACCCATCACGGCGCTGACCTCGCCGCGCGTCATCGCCTTCACGGCCTCGGCGATGCTGTGGAAGTGCACGACGTTTTCACGCAGGCGGCCGTTCAGCGCGTGCATCAGGTAGTCGTCGGAATGCGTGTCGAGCTCCACGCCGATCTTCTCGCGCGTAAAGACTTCCAGCGCCTCCGACGGCATGCCCGATACCTGCTGCACACGCTCGGGGTTGCGTGCGATGGCCATCGTTTCGAGCTGGTAGGGGCCGAAGATGGCGACCTTGTCGTTCTGCTGCGCGAAGTACGCGTCGACCGGAACGTGCAGCATCACATCCCCGGGGCGTGTCCCCAGGTAGTGGCCTTTCCAGACCATGTTGCGCAAATCGTCGCTCATGTTCTCCCCGGCGGGGAATTCGACGATCTCCGCACGCAAGCCCAGTTTCTCGGCCAACGCTTGGCCGAGCGCAATATCGACGCCCTTGCCGCGCGCCGAGTACGGCGCGAAATCGGCATAGACCGCGATGCGCAAGGTGCCCTGCTGCTGCAACTCCAGGTCGGCCGCCTTCGCGTAGGCGGGCAGCAGGGGGCTTGCGCACAGCGCCCCCGCTGCGATCAGAAAGGAACGACGGTCATTTTTCACGTACGGTCTCCAACCAGGCCTTGATGGCCCACATTGCCTCCTGCGGCAGAATGCCTTCGAACGGGGGCATATATACCGCGCCATTGCGCGTCACGCCGTGACGGATGCGCCCGAGGAAGTATTCGTCGGTTTCCGGTTCGATGTCCAGCTTGCGCAGGTCCGGCGCGATACCGCCCGACACGGCGCCCAGGCCGTGGCAGCGCGCGCAGTTCTGGTTGAAGGCGGAGCTGCCGATGCGGATCGCCTCCGCGTCGCCGCGGTAAGGGTTGGGGGACGTGACCCATTCCTTGCCTAGAGGCTTCAGCGTCGACACGTCAACTGCCTGGGGAGTTACGTCGCCGTGTGCATGTGCCAGGCCCGCCACGAGCGCCAGACCGATCGCCATTGCTCCAACTCGCAGTTTGCGCGCCGGGGTCTCCTTGTAGTTCTGCGTATCCACCTTGTCGTTCCTCACACTTGTTTAGATTTCACGTGCACCTGGGACGGTGCCCTTGGCGTAACCTGTACTGCAAACGCTGTGCCACTGTTTCCGCAAGGGCTTCGACTTGGCGCGAACCCATAAGATCCGCGGGATTCCGCTTATCTTCTGCTGGCAAAGAAATTGCTCCATTCGAGCTACGCCAGCCAGAGGGTGGATTGCTTCAACATGGGGCAGGTGCTACTTTCTGGAACAAGGGACAAGCCGACAATAAGTCCTGTACAAGGCGCATCACAGGAGGAGATGATGGTTGTGATACCGCAGTTGCGGGAGCGCCGCGACGATGCTGTTCTTGACGCAAGACGCAGCTTCTTCGAACAAGGAGAGACGCCGGAATCGGGCGTTGCACCGCTGGTGTTGCGCTCCTGGGAGCGTAGCCGCTCGGCCGGACTCGATGTTCAGGACGGGCGGCTGATCGACCCGGTCGGCCGGGCCCGGCTGTCCGAAGCACGCGAGCGCAGTGCGCGGCTGCTCGACCAGGCCGGCGGGATCATGGAGCACGTCTTCGAGCAGATCCGTTCGACCGGCAGCATGGTCATCCTCGCCGACATTCAGGGGATGATCCTGCACTGCCTCGGCGATCCCGACTTCGTCGGCCGCGCGCACCAGGTCGCGCTGCAACCGGGAGCGAGCTGGGAAGAGTCGGTTCGCGGCACGAACGCGATCGGCACTGCCATCGTCGAGCGCGGGGCCGTCGAAGTGCTCGGCGCCGAGCACTACCTCGAGCGAAACGGATTCCTCACCTGTTGTGCCGTGCCGGTGTTCAGCGCCAGCGGACAGCTCGCCGGCGTCTTCGATATCTCAGGCGACTCCCGCAGTCATCAGCGCCACACGCTGGGCCTCGCGCGCCTGTCGGTGCAGTTGCTCGAAAAGCGCCTCTTCGAGGCCGAATTTGCACGCGATATTCGCATTGCCTTCCATCCCCGCCCCGAATACGTGGGCAGCCTCCAGGAGGGCATGATCGCGATTAGCCCCGAGGGTGCCATCATCGGCGCCAATCCTTTTGCGCGCGAATATCTTGGCTTGACGCCGGGGCTGCTCGAAACGCCGGCGCTGTCGACGTTCCTCCGAATCGGCTTTGGCCAACTGATGGATCGTGCCGCTTCGGCGGCCGGAGACTTGCTGATGATCGAAACCCGCCGGGCCGAACCGGTTTACGTCCAGGTACGTGGCCAGCGCCCCGTCCGTGTCGAAGTTTCCCCGACGAAAACGCTCGAGCGCGCACCCGAGCGGGCAGCGGCCAAGGCGAACGAGCGGGGCCGCAACCGCATCCAGCTCGACGACCTCGCAACCGGCGACGTCCGGCTTCAGCTCGCTCTCGACCGCGCCCGCCGTGTTCTCGGCAAGGACATCCCGCTATTGATCCAGGGCGAGTCCGGCGTCGGCAAGGAACTCTTCGCGAGCGCCTTCCACCACAGCGGACCCCGCTGCGACGGCCCCTTCGTTGCGCTCAACTGCGCTGCGATCCCCGAAAACCTGATCGAGTCCGAACTCTTCGGATACGTCGGCGGCGCCTTCACCGGCGCGCGTCGTGAAGGCGCGATCGGCAAGCTCCAGCAGGCCCACGGCGGCACGCTCTTCCTCGACGAGATCGGCGACATGCCGATGGGCATGCAGGCACGTCTGCTGCGTGTGTTGCAGGAACGCAGCGTCACGCCGATCGGGTCCATGAAGTCGATCCCCGTCGACATTTCGCTCGTCTGCGCGACTCACCGCGTGTTGCGCGATGCCGTGAAGCAAGGCACGTTCCGCGAGGATCTTTATTACCGCGTGAACAGTCTAACCGTCACTTTGCCGCCGCTGCGGGAGCGTACGGACATCCGCCACATCGTCACGCGTCTCCTGGACGCCGAAATCGGTGACATGCGCCGGGGCACGGTGGGGATTGGCGAGGAGGTCATGTCCTTCTTCGAACGCTACAACTGGCCGGGCAACGTGCGCCAGCTCCAGAACGTGATTCGCGTCGCGGTGGCCTTGCTCGACGACCACGAGGAGGAAATTCTGCCGGTGCACCTGCCGGAAGAACTGTTCGGAACCGATCCTTGCGACGATGGCGAACTTCGGCGCGCAGACTTCGTTCCGGCACCGGTCACTGCAGCGCCTGCTGCTCCGGTGGCAGTTCAGGCCGTCGCCGAGACTGCAGCTCCGCGGAGCCTGGATGAAATCGAACTCGCGGCGATCACCACCGTGATGCGCGAAGTCGGCGGCAATATCTCCGCTGCCGCCCGCCGCCTCGGGGTCAGTCGGAATACCTTGTATAGAAAGCTGGGCCGGATGAATTGACCCGATAAAAACCATGTCAGAATAGTGGTCTTGGCATGATGTTTGCTGTTGCAAAGAGTTGTTCCCGAGGTTAATCCACAAGACGGAGGAGAGATTCGATGTGGAAATCACTTCACATTGACCCCGCGAAGTGTACCGGCTGCCTGCAATGCGAGATGGCTTGCTCGTACGAACATACCGGCGTCATAAATCCCAGCAAGTCGCGCATCAAGGTCTTCAATTTCGAACACGAAGGGCGCAAAGTCCCTTACACCTGTACGCAGTGCACCGAGGCTTGGTGCATGCACTCCTGTCCGGTCGATGCGATCCGCCTCGACCTGACGACCGGCGCGAAGATGGTGTTCGAGGACACCTGTGTCGGCTGCAAGGTTTGTACGATCTCCTGTCCCTTCGGCACGATCAATTACAACCAGAGCACCGGCAAGGTCCAGAAGTGCGACCTGTGCGAGGGCGATCCCGCCTGTGCGAAGGCCTGCCCGACCGGCGCGATCACCTACATCGATGCCGACTGGACCGGACTTGCGCGCATGCAGGCCTGGGCCGCAAAGGCCAACACCCCGGCACCCGCAGCCTGAGAGGAGAGGAACGTCATGGGATGGAATCGCAAGATCCTGCGGGTGAACCTGACTCAGGGCACGTGCAAGGAAGAGCCGCTCAACATGGAATGGGCGAACGACTACCTCGGCTCGCGCGGGTTGTCGTCGAAGTATCTGGTGTCGGAGATCGACCCGAAGGTCGACCCTCTGTCGCCCGACAACAAAATGATCATGGGAACCGGTCCTCTGACCGGCACGATGGCGTCGACCGGTGGCCGTTACACCGTCACGACGAAAGGACCGCTGACCGGCGCGATCGCCTGTTCGAACTCGGGCGGCTTCTTCGGTGCCGAAATGAAGTTCGCCGGCTGGGATATGATCATCTTCGAGGGACGTTCCCCGAAGCCGGTCTATCTGTTCCTTGAGAACGACAAGGCTGAGCTGCGCGACGCCACGCACCTGTGGGGCAAGAGCTGCTGGGAAACCGAGGAAACGATCAAGACCCAGCACCAGGATCCGCTGATCCGCGTGTCCTCGATCGGGCTCGCGGGCGAGAACCAGGTCATGTTCGCCTGTATCGTCAATGACCTGCATCGCGCCGCCGGGCGCTCCGGCGTCGGCGCCGTCATGGGTTCGAAGAACCTCAAGGCGGTCGCGATCCGCGGGACCAAGGGCGTCTCCGGCATCAAGGACTTCGGCGCCTTCCTGAAGGCGACGCAGGACGCGAAGAAGGTCCTCGCCGACAACGCCGTCACCGGCCAGGGCCTGCCGAAGTACGGCACCCAGGTCCTGATGAACGTCATCAACGAAGTCGGCGCGCTGCCCACCCGCAACCACCGGGACGTGCAGTTCGAGGAGGCCTCCAAGATTTCCGCCGAGGCCATGCACGAGAAGCGCGAGACCGACGGCAAGACCCACCTCATCACGAACGCCGCCTGCTTCGGGTGCACGATCGCCTGCGGACGCATCTCGCAGCTCGACCAGAATCACTTCACCGTCAAGAACAGCCCGAAGTATTGGGGCGCCTCCGGCGGCTTGGAATATGAAGCGGCGTGGGCGCTCGGTGCGAACAACGGCGTTGGCGACCTCGAAGCGCTGCAGTACGCGAACATGCTGTGCAACGAGCAGGGCATGGACCCGATCTCCTTCGGCGCGACCGTCAGTGCCGCAATGGAACTGTACGAGATGGGCGTGCTGACCAAGGAGCAGATCGGCATGGAAGCGCCCTTCGGCTCGGCCGCGGCGCTCGCCCGCTTCGCCGAGATGACGGCGACCGGCGAAGGCTTCGGCAAGGAAATCGGCCTCGGGTCGGCGCGTCTGTGCGCGAAGTACGGCCACCCGGAACTGTCGATGAGCGTCAAGAAGCAGGAGTTCCCGGCCTACGATTCGCGCGGCATCCAGGGTATCGGTCTCGCGTACGCGACCTCCAATCGCGGAGCCTGCCACCTCCGTGCCTACACGGTCGCATCCGAAGTGCTGGGCATTCCCGTCAAGACCGACCCGCTGGCCACCGAGGGCAAGCCCGAACTCGTCAAGGCCTTCCAGGACGCGACCGCGGTGTTTGATGCCGCAGGGGTGTGCGTATTCACGTCGTTCGCGTGGACCTTGGCCGATGTGCAGCCCCAGGTCGCCGCGGCGTGCGATGGCGACTGGTCGATGGAGAAACTCAATCAGGTGGGCGAGCGGATCTGGAACATGGAGCGACAGTTCAACCTCGCCGCCGGTCTCTCCGGCAAGGACGACAACCTGCCGACGCGACTGACGACGGAACCCGCGAAGACCGGCCCGGCGAAGGGCATGGTGAACCGTCTCGGCGAGATGCTGCCCGAGTACTACAAGGTGCGCGGCTGGACGCCCGACGGCGTGCCTACGCCGGAAACCCTGTCGCGGCTCGGCCTCTGATCGTCGTCCGATACGCAAAGCGTAGTCCCCTTCCTGGCGGCATCGCCCCCGGGAAGGGGAATTCATCGCCCAATCGAGGACAGCTCCCATGAAACACGTGATACTCGGCAACGGTCCCACGGGCGTCGTCGCAGCGGAGACGCTCCGCCGCGCAGCCCCTGCCGACGAGATCCTGATGGTCGGCTCCGAAGGGGAGCCCCCATACTCGCGCATGGCCATTCCCTACCTGCTCGAGGAAAACATCGACGAATCGGGCACCTATCTACGCAAGACGCCCGACCACTTCAAGAAGCTGCGCGTCCGCGAGCTGAATGCCCGTGCGGTATCGCTCGACACCGACCAGCGCCGTATCCTCTTCCAGGACGGCCACTTTGAGGATTATGACCGTCTGCTGATCGCAACCGGCTCGCACCCCGTGCGTCCGCCCATTCCCGGCGTCGACCTGCCCGAGGTGCAGACCTGCTGGACGCTCGAGGACGCTCGCGCCATCGCCCGTCTCGCCAAACCCGGCTCGCGTGTGCTGCAGCTCGGCGCCGGCTTCATCGGCTGTATCATCATGGAAGCCCTCGCGGCGCGAGGCGTCCAACTCACGGTCGTCGAAATGGGCGACCGCATGGTGCCGCGGATGATGACACCCAAGGCCGGCGGCATGATCAAGAGCTGGGTCGAGACCAAGGGCATCCGCGTCGTCACCAATGCCGGCGTGAAGCGGATCGACCGCAGCGCACAGCCTTCGGTGGTGAACGTCACGCTGTCGACCGGCGATGTGCTGCCGTGCGATCTCGTGATCGTCGCCGCCGGCGTCGCGCCGAACGTCGCCTTCCTCGAATCCACGCCGGTGCACGTCGCCAAAGGCGTCCTCGTCAATGAACAGCTCGAAACGAGCGTGCCGGGCATCTACGCCGCAGGCGACGTCGCCGAAGCGCCCGATCTGTTTACGGGCGAACACCTCGTCGCCGCGATCCAGCCCAACGCCGCAGACCAAGCCCGCGTCGCCGCGCTCAACATGGCCGGTCGCCCGACAAAGCTCAACGGCGTCCTCGCGATCAACGTACTCGCCACGCTCGGCCTGATCTCGTCGTCCTTCGGGCAATGGTGGGGCGAGAAGAGCGATCAGGGCGGGGTCGGCGTCGAACACATCGACGAAGCCCGCTATCGCTACCTGAGCCTGCAATTCAAGGACGACGTGATGATCGGCGCGACCTCGATCGGCCTCACCGAACACGTCGGGGCCCTGCGCGGACTGATCCACGGGCAGGTCAAGCTCGGCGCCTGGAAGGAGCGCCTGCTCGCCAACCCGCTGCAGTTCGTCGAAGCCTACGTCGCCCGTTCGCAGCAGCCGATGGCTCTCGCGCGCTGAGACATTCCCTGGCACTGCAATGAAGATCGGTTTGAAACTGTTCGCGTCGCTCACCGACCACCTCCCGTCCGACCGCAAGGGTAACCGGGTCGAGCTGGAGGTGGAGGAGGGCACCACCATCGCAAACCTGATCACCCGCTTCCAGGTGCCGGAACGCAGCGCACATCTGGTGCTCGTCAATGGCCACTTCATTCCCCCTGGCCAGCGCGCCACGCACCGGCTGGTCGGTGGCGACGAAGTAGCGATCTGGCCACCCATCGCCGGCGGCTAGCGTGGGCTTCATCTCCGGACCGGTCCCGGAACGGTTCGAGCGCGAAGTCACGGCCACACCGGCCGAGTTCGAGCGTGATCTGCGCAAGGCTTGGCCGGCCGGGGTCGAGTGCCTCGCCCCGGGATACTTTCGCCTCCACTTCGACGCGGCGCGGCTCGATATCCATGTCGAGCCGAGCGGCGTGCGGCGCCTTGGCCTGTTCAAACTCCCGCTTCTCGTTGTCCGATACGAATTTTCGGGCGGCGATGAGACCCTCCGTCGCCGATTCCTTGCTCCGCTCGACCGCGCGATGCAGCGCGGAGGAGGGTGAGCATGCCTCGTGCTTCCGGAGGGGGTATGTAATTAAAGTTTTCCGACGAATCGCCGTTACGACCAACGTCATAGTGCACAATGCACATTGGCTGATAGTGTCGAATAACGGGGCGGCCTCGCCCCCGAGTCGGAAACAGGAGCATCTGAATGTTGAACCGCTTTTCACTGACAAGACTTCTCGTCGTGGCCTGTGTGGCGATCATCTGCGCCATGGCGGTGCTTTCCTTGCTGTCGAACCGTTTATTGAGCGGCATTCATACTCAATCGGCAGAGGGACAGTCGCTGCAGGCTGCGATGCTGCTCGCCAAGGAGGCGCGGTTCCAGACGATCCAGGTCCAGCAGTTTCTGACTGACGCTGCTGCAACGGCGGAGGAAGCCTCGTTCGCCGAAGCCCGCGAATCTCTGGAAGCCGCTCTGCAAGCGCTTCAGCGCCTGGGTGACAAGCAACCCGATCTGACGACCCGTGCCCGCGAGATCGGTGCAGGCGTGACGAAGCTGCACGAGATGGGCGTCGCCATGGCCCACGTCTATATCGACTCGGGGCGCGACGCGGGCAATGCCATCATGAAGCGGCCGGACGATGGTTTCGATGTCGTCGCCGATCAACTCGCGGGCCGCATCGACGCACTGGTCGAAGAGCTCACCAGCAAGTCGTCGAAGGCGCTCGAAGGCACCACAGGCGCGATCGAGGTGATCCAGTACATGATGAACATCTCCAGCCTCGCGATGCTGGTCGGCGTCATTGTTGCGGCCTACATCGTTCGGCGTAGCGTCATCGATCCGATCCTGCGGCTGCGCGATTCGATGAACGACATCGCCCAAGGTGAAGGCGACTTGACGAAGCAGCTCGAAGCAGTTGGATCCAACGAAATCTCGCAGGTGAGCCGAAGTTTCAACGACTTCGTCGCCCGCATCCGCGACATGGTGAAGCTGGTGGCGGACGACAGCACCAGGCTCGCCGCCACCAGCGACATCCTGTCCCGCTCGGCCGACGAGACCCGCCGTGGCATGCGCCGACTGCATGAACAAACCGAAGCGGCCGCTGCTGCGGTCATCGAGATGGGGGCGAACGTCCAGGAGGTCTCCTCCAGCGCCGATTTTGCCGCCGAGTCGGCACGGCAATCGAATGCGGCAGCCCAGCAGGGAAAGACTGTCATCGAGGCGACCATCGGCGCGATCCGCCAACTCGCGATCGACGTCAGGGATGCGGGTGATGCGATCAGGAATCTCGACGGCGAGGTCCGCGAGGTCGGAGAGACGCTCGCGGTCATTCGCGAAATCGCCGCGCAGACGAACCTGCTCGCGCTCAACGCGGCCATCGAAGCGGCTCGCGCCGGTGAGCAGGGCAGGGGATTTGCCGTCGTCGCCGACGAAGTCCGCAAACTCGCTCAACGGACGCACGAATCGACCGAGCGTATCGAACAGGTGATTTCGCGCCTGCAGGCCCAGTCCCAACATTCCGTGTCGGTCATGGAATCCGGCGGCAAGAAGGCCGCGGCCACCGTCGAGCACGCCAGCGCCGCCGAGAACGCTCTGAACGACATCGTCGATGCGATGGGCCGGATTCGCGAGACCGTCCAGCAAATCGCCGATGCCGTCGTCACGCAGCGCGAGGCGGCCGACAACATCAGCAGCAGCATCACCGAGATCACCGCCGTGGCCGACCGGACGGCCGCCGAGGCCGACGGCACTTCCAGCGAAACCGCGAACATGGCAACGATGACCGGCCAATTGACCGGCCTGGTCGGTCAGTTCAAGGTAGGGAATCGTTGATCGGGCCGGCTTCCCAACACGCCCCTGTCGCTGCGGCGTGATTTGATCCGTTATCCTTGGTGAATGGCGGCCTTTTCCTCCACCTTTTACGATGCCTTCCTGCTGATTGCGTCGCTCGACCACCGGGCGGTCGAAATCGTGTCCCTGTCCGTCCGCGTGAGCGGCGCGGCTGTACTGCTCGGAACCCTGATCGGGTTGCCCTTGGGCGCGTTTCTCGCGGTAGGCCGCTTTGCAGGCAGGAATGCCGCGTTGGTCACCATCAACGCCTTGATGGGGCTGCCCTCGGTCGTCGTCGGCGTCATCGTCTACCTCTTCCTGTCCCGCTCGGGGCCATTCGGCGAGTTCGGCCTCCTGTACACGCCGTCGGCGATGATCGTCGCGCAAACCGTGCTGGTCGTCCCGTTGATGGCCGCGATCGCCCGACAAGTCATCGATGACGCCTGGCAGCGCTACGCGGAAGAACTGCAAGCGATGCATTTCACCTGGTGGCAGAGCGTGACCACGCTTCTCTACGACTGCCGGCACTCGCTGCTCGTCGCCGTACTCGCCGGCCTCGGTCGCGCCATGAGCGAAGTGGGCGCCGTCATGATCGTCGGCGGCAACATCGACCACGCCACCCGCGTCATGACGACCAGCATCGCCCTGGAGACCAGCAAGGGCGATCTCCCGCTCGCGATAGCGCTCGGCCTCGTCCTCATTTCCGTCATCCTCGTCCTCAATGCGCTCGCGTTCGCGGTTCGAGGCTGGGCGATGCGTCGTTACGGATGAAACCGATGTTCCCGCTGCGACTGCGCGACCTGAAATTCCAGCCCAACGGCCGCGCCGTCCTCGACGGCGTCGATCTCGAACTGGGCGGAGAGGGGATTACGCTGATCCTCGGGCCGAACGGCGCTGGCAAGAGCGTGCTCCTGCGTACGCTCTGCGGGCTCGTCGAGCCGACAGCCGGCACGATCGAATGGGGAGATGGAGATGGGCGGCGGCCGGCGCTCGCGGTCGCGATGGTCTTCCAGCGGCCGATGATGCTGCGCGCCTCGGTGCGCGAAAATGTCGCCGTCGCGCTCAAGCCCTTCGGTGTTCCGCGGACCGAGCGTCACGAGCGCGCCGCCAAAGTATTGGAACGCGTCGGCTTGGCCGCCCGGGCGGCGGATAGCGCGCGACAACTCTCGGGCGGCGAACAGCAGCGTCTGGCTTTGGCTCGCGCCTGGGTCACGGCGCCCCGTCTCCTGCTGCTCGACGAGCCCACCGCGAGCCTCGACCCCTCGGCTACGACCGAAGTCGAACGCATCGTGCGCGAAATCCGCACGGACGGCACCCGCATCCTGATGACCACCCACAACCTCGGCCAAGCCACCCGCCTCGGGGACGACGTCGTCTTCATGAGTGCCGGCAAGGTGCGCGAGCACGCCTCGGTCCAACGCTTCTTCGCCCGCCCCTCATCGGACGAGGCACGTCTCTTCATCCAGGGCGAACTTCCGTGGCGGATGAACTTCTGACCCCACGGGGAGACGCTGAGGGTTTACTCTCGCCGATTTCCTGAAAACCCCTGATCCCAGTAGGGCACCGGCCCGATCCGCTCCGCGAGGTAATCGACGAGCGTCCTGACCCGGTGGGGCACATAGCGCGTTCCCGGAAACACCGCATAAATCTGCAACTGCGTCGTCGTGTATTCGGCGAGCACCTGCTCCAACAGGCCAACCTGTACCGCCTGCGACATGAGGAAGGTCGGTTCGCACACGATCCCGAGCCCGCGGATTGCCCCGTCCACCAACGCGTCGCCGTTGTTCATTCGCAGACGCCCCTTTACTGGCACCGAATAGGGCTCGCCATTGATATGGAAAGTCCATCCGGGAACGGGTGCCAGCGTATAGGTCAGGCAATGATGGGACAACAAGTCGTCCGGATGTTGCGGTCGTCCGTGGCGGTCCAGGTAGGCGGGCGACGCCACCGCCGCCAGTCCGCTCACGCCGAGCCGTCGGATCACCAGACTCGGATCGATCCGCTGCGAAATCCGCACCGCGAAGTCCATCCCTTCCTCGATCAGATTCACCCGCCGGTCGCTGAACTCGAGATCGACCGTCACTTCCGGATAAGTCGTGATGAAATCCGAGACCAATGGCATCAGGTGGCGAATGCCGAAACTCATCGGTACGCTCGCCCGGATCGGCCCCCGAGGCGCGCGTTTCTCCCCGGCGAGATCGCCCTCGGCCGCCTCGACCATGGACAGGATTTCCCGACACTTCTCCAGATAAGCCGATCCGGATGCCGTCAAGCTCAGTCGCCGCGTGCTGCGCGCGAGCAGCTTCGTCCCGAGGTGCGCCTCCAATCCCGCGATCTGGCGTGTGATCGCCGACCGGGCAACGTTGAGCCGATCCGCGACGGCTGTGAAGCTGCCAGCTTCCGCAACGCGGACAAACACATCCATGGCCTGAAGACGATCCATTGTTTTCTTCCGTGCAACAAAGAGTTCGAAGACAAGGCCTATTTTAGGAGCAATCGTTCGCCTAAAGTTGCATTCACGCAATGACGCAAGAACGGAGAGCAATGACATGATTCTGGTGACCGGAGCCACCGGGCAGTTGGGGCAGCGCATCGTGCAGCGCCTCGCGGCCCGTCTGCCGCATGCGGGCGCCGGTCAGATCGCCGTCAGCGTCCGCGATCCGGCTCGCGCGGCTCAACTCGCCGCGCGCGGAATCGACGTGCGTCAGGGCAACTTCGACGATATCGACACGCTTGCCACTGCTTTCTCGGGCATCGATCGCCTCGTCCTGATTTCGACCGACGGCCCCAAAAATGTCCGCATCGCCCAACACCGCAATGCGATCGAGGGCGCGCGCGAGGCGGGGGTCAAGCACATCTTCTACACCAGTTTTCAGGACGCGGCCGAGAATTCTCCATCCGAATTCGCCCAGGTCCATGCCGCCACCGAGTCGGTCCTCGCGACGTGCGGTATTGCGCACACGATTCTCCGCAATGGCCTCTACGCCGATTTCCTGCCGATGACGCTGGCGGCCGCACTGCAAACCGGCGTCCTGCGCCTGCCCGCCGGCACCGGCAAAGTCAGCTTCATTTCGCGCAACGAGCTCGCCGAAGCCATCGCGGCCGCCGCCCTCGCGCCGCGACTCGAGAAGCGACTCTACGAACTCACCGGCCAGACCTCCCACGATTTCGCGGAAATCGTGGCCAAGCTCGGCGCCGCCACCGGGAAGAGCCTGCGCTACGAGGCGATCGGCGAAGACGAATATGCGCAGCTGCTGGAGCAGGCTCAATGGCCCGCCTGGCTCGCTCGCGCGATGGCGACAATGTATACCGCAGCGTCGGAAAACCGGTTCGCGCGATGCAGCAACGATTTCGCGGCCCTGATCGGCCACCCTCCGAAATCGATCGATTGCCTCCTCGCCGAGTTTTTCCGTGCCCCCTGACGTGCCGAATCCCTGAGAGGAATAAAGAATGAAGGTCCCGAAACACTATCCGACACCGTCGGTACTCCTGCATTGGCTCACTGCCCTGCTGATTCTGGCAGCACTTCCGCTCGGCCTCTACCTGAGTGACCTGCCGCTGTCGCCCAACAAGCTCAAACTCATCTCGTATCACAAATGGATCGGCATCACCGTGCTGTTCCTGTTCCTCCCGCGCCTGGTGCTGCGCCTGACGCGCCCCGTCCCTCCACCTCTCGACGTACCGGCCTGGCAACGCTTCGCCGCCGCGGCAACCCACGGCCTGCTCTACGTCCTCATCATCGCGGTGCCGCTTACCGGCTGGCTCATGAGCTCCGCCAAGGGATTCCCGGTCGTCTATCTCGGCATCCTGCCCTTGCCGGACCTGCTCGCGAAGGATCCGGCGCTCGGCGACCTGTTCAAGACCATCCACGAAATGCTGAATAACGGCCTTCTCGTCCTGATCGGCCTGCACGTCGCAGCCGCGCTCAAGCACCAGTTCATCGACCGCGACGACACCTTGGTGCGGATGATGCCGATTCTCAAACGTTCAACCTGAATGAAGGAAACTCAACGATGACCCTGCGCACAGTGCTCGCTGTCGCCCTGTTTGCGGCAACCCTGCCGATGGCCTCTCTGTCCGCCGTCGCGGCCGACGCGCCCGCCGTCTTTGACCAGGTGCAACCGGCCAAGAGCAAGATCGCCTTCGTCTTCACGCAGATGGGCGTGCCGGTCGAAGGCCAGTTCCGCAAGTCCAAGATCGACCTGGCCTTCGACGCCGCCGCTCCGGCCAAATCGACGGTCCGCCTCGATCTCGACCTCTCCGGGATCGACGCCGGTTCGTCCGATGCTAACCAGGAAGTCGGCGGCAAGGCATGGTTCGATCTCAAGAGCTTCCCGACGGCCACTTTCGTGTCCTCGTCGGTCAAGCCGATCAGCGGCAACCGCTACGAAATGACCGGCAAGCTCAGCATCAAGGGCCGCACTCGCGACGTCACGACCCCGATCATCGTGACCCAGGCCGGCAATACGGCCAAGTTCGACGGCAATTTCACGCTCAAGCGGCTCGAATTCGGAATCGGCGACGGCAGCTGGTCGGATACCTCCATCGTCGCCGACGAGGTCAAGGTCAGCTTCCACGTCGAAGCCGATCGCCGCGCCGCCGTCAAGTAACAAGCACCACCCAACCCCGACAACCGCAGCACCCTAATCGAACCTGTTTGCTCCAAGGAGATCCTGAACAAATGCAACTCAAGCGCCTCGCCCTCATTTCGACCCTGGCCGCCACCTTTGCTGCTCCGGCACTGGCCGCCCCTGAAACCTTCGTCATCGATGGCAACCACACCTTCCCGCGCTTCGAATACAGCCACTTCGGCTATTCGACCCAGCAGAGCCGTTTCAACAAGACGACCGGGACGATCGTCATCGACCGCGCAGGGAAGAGCGGCTCCGTCGACGTCACGATCGACACCAAGTCCGTCGACACCGGCTCGGACCTCTTCAACGAGCATATCCAGGGCGAGGACTTCTTCGACACCGCCAAGCATCCCAACATCACCTTCAAGTCGACTGGCGTCTCCTTCGACGGCGACAAGCTCGCGTCTGTCGATGGGAACCTGACCATCAAGGGCATCACCAAGCCCGTCAAGCTCGAAGTGACCTCGTTCAAGTGCATGGACCATCCGCTTGCGAAAAAGGAAGCCTGCGGCGCCAACGCAGTCACCACCATCAAGCGCTCAGAGTTCGGCGCCGGCAAGTTCGCCCCCTACGTCGGCGACGACGTGAAGCTCGTGATTGCAGTCGAAGCGATCAAGCAGTAAGTCTTGCCAGACGATGCCCCGGTCCTCCGGGGCTTTTTTTTCCTGTCGGCTACGGGGCCTGATGTGTTCTTCAAGTGCCGTCATTTCTGCCAAAGATGTGTGAATATGTAAAACAAATAGATGGCGCCGGTGTCGCGGCGATAATTGCTTCTCATAAGACCGCCGATGTACCCGAGCTCCATTTGCTTCCGAGCCGTTACGTTCCGCGAGGATCGTCCGATGAGAAAATCTGCCATTGCTGCCGCATTCGTACTTGTGCCGCTGATACCGATTGCAGCCAGCGGGCATCTGAATCCCTTCCTGACAGAAGCTCGGTCCGCAGTTCACCCGCCGGGACATTTCGGCGCCCAGTTGGTCCTGACTCCCAATGAGCAACGTTTCGCCGAAGCCTTGATCTCCGAGCCTCGCCTGCCCGAGGCCCTGGCTGTCGATAGCGTGAGGCGGGGATCGTCTGTCGCCGCGGTGCTGATCTTCCAGGGGTGTGCGACAGATCGCAGCGGCAAATGTGATGTCGTCGCAGACTTTTCCGTAATTTCCCCGTCCGGCAGAGAGATGTCTGGTGGGAGCGGAGCCCTTTGGTCCGACGCCCCAGTTCCAGGCGGCCTTCATCTAGGCAATGCGAGCATCGGATTGAGCTTCGGCGACGATGATCCTGTCGGTCGCTATCACGTTATCGCCACAGTCACGGACAAAGTGTCCGGCCGGCAATTGATGTTCGACACCCCGCTCACACTGAGCGAGTGAATGGCCGTTATTGAATAACCCGCGTCTGCGCTATGCGGGACCGCGCTTTGGTGGGCCAACATCGGAAACTCGACAACCCTGCGCTCGTGCACGTCGGCCGGATGCCCCTGACGATTCGTTTGTGATCGAGAAAAAATCTTCATCTCGCAGTTGACGGCCGCGCTGCGGTCTATATAATCCGCCCCTCTTCGCGACGCAGCGGTGAAACGCAGTGGCGGCGGAGAGGGGAAAGAGCGTTGGATGCAGTCGATGTTAAAGAAATAAAATATCGGCAGTGCTTGACGGCGACAGTGAAGTTTGTCAGAATCTCTTTCTCGCTGCTTCGGCGGCGGTTCTTTAAAAAATTGGACAACCGATAAGTGTGAGTGCTCGGTGACGGCAGGCGCAAGTGGGTTCTTCGGAATCTGCGCTTTGCAAGCATTGAGTGCTCAGATGTAAGTCAGTAATGATTTCTTTGAGTGCATTGTTGGATTGAACTTAAGAGTTTGATCCTGGCTCAGATTGAACGCTGGCGGCATGCTTTACACATGCAAGTCGAACGGCAGCGGGGGCTTCGGCCTGCCGGCGAGTGGCGAACGGGTGAGTAATGCATCGGAACGTACCCAGTCATGGGGGATAACTACGCGAAAGCGTAGCTAATACCGCATACGCCCTGAGGGGGAAAGCGGGGGATCGCAAGACCTCGCGTGATTGGAGCGGCCGATGTCGGATTAGCTAGTTGGTGGGGTAAAGGCCTACCAAGGCGACGATCCGTAGCGGGTCTGAGAGGATGATCCGCCACACTGGGACTGAGACACGGCCCAGACTCCTACGGGAGGCAGCAGTGGGGAATTTTGGACAATGGGGGCAACCCTGATCCAGCCATGCCGCGTGAGTGAAGAAGGCCTTCGGGTTGTAAAGCTCTTTCAGACGGAAAGAAAACGCTTCTCCTAATACGGGAGGCGGATGACGGTACTGTCAGAAGAAGCACCGGCTAACTACGTGCCAGCAGCCGCGGTAATACGTAGGGTGCGAGCGTTAATCGGAATTACTGGGCGTAAAGCGTGCGCAGGCGGTTGTGTAAGACAGGTGTGAAATCCCCGGGCTTAACCTGGGAACTGCGCTTGTGACTGCACGGCTAGAGTACGGCAGAGGGGGGTGGAATTCCACGTGTAGCAGTGAAATGCGTAGATATGTGGAGGAACACCGATGGCGAAGGCAGCCCCCTGGGCCGATACTGACGCTCATGCACGAAAGCGTGGGGAGCAAACAGGATTAGATACCCTGGTAGTCCACGCCCTAAACGATGTCGACTAGTTGTTCGGAAGGGTAACTTTCTGAGTAACGCAGCTAACGCGTGAAGTCGACCGCCTGGGGAGTACGGCCGCAAGGTTAAAACTCAAAGGAATTGACGGGGACCCGCACAAGCGGTGGATGATGTGGATTAATTCGATGCAACGCGAAAAACCTTACCTACCCTTGACATGCCTGGAATCCTTGAGAGATCAGGGAGTGCCTTCGGGAGCCAGGACACAGGTGCTGCATGGCTGTCGTCAGCTCGTGTCGTGAGATGTTGGGTTAAGTCCCGCAACGAGCGCAACCCTTGTCGCTAATTGCCAGCATTGAGTTGGGCACTTTAGCGAGACTGCCGGTGACAAACCGGAGGAAGGTGGGGATGACGTCAAGTCCTCATGGCCCTTATGGGTAGGGCTTCACACGTCATACAATGGTCGGTACAGAGGGTTGCCAAACCGCGAGGTGGAGCTAATCCCTTAAAGCCGATCGTAGTCCGGATCGCAGTCTGCAACTCGACTGCGTGAAGTCGGAATCGCTAGTAATCGCAGATCAGCATGCTGCGGTGAATACGTTCCCGGGTCTTGTACACACCGCCCGTCACACCATGGGAGTGGGTTTCACCAGAAGTAGGTAGCTTAACCTTCGGGGGGGCGCTTACCACGGTGAGATTCATGACTGGGGTGAAGTCGTAACAAGGTAGCCGTATCGGAAGGTGCGGCTGGATCACCTCCTTTCAAGAGAAGGCGCCGCTCGGCGCCGAGTGCTCACAACTTATCGGTTGTTCAGGCAACGAGAGCCTCGCGGTATCGGAGGGTCTGTAGCTCAGCTGGTTAGAGCACCGTCTTGATAAGGCGGGGGTCGTTGGTTCGAACCCAACCAGACCCACCACACGCAGTATCGGGGGGGATTAGCTCAGCTGGGAGAGCACCTGCTTTGCAAGCAGGGGGTCGTCGGTTCGATCCCGTCATCCTCCACCATGATAGGTGGGGCTCGAGTCAGGGTTAAGCGGTGGGTAGCCGGTGGGCTGCGTAGCGCTTAGGCCTGAGTGCCAATGTTCTTTAACAAAGTGGAAGAAGTAAAGTGTGCGACAGTCGGTCGGAAGATCGATTGTGGCATGGGTTGGTGTGATTGCATTTTTGCATCTATCTGCGCTTTGAACCGGCGGCAGATGGGTGCGCACAAGCGCGAGTTGCCTGTAGCGGTGGGATCCTGTAAGAGGGGTCCAGAGTTATAGGATCAAGCGACTAAGTGCATGTGGTGGATGCCTTGGCGATCACAGGCGATGAAGGACGTGCAAGCCTGCGAAAAGCGGGGGGGAGCTGGCAATGGAGCATTGATCCCCCGATGTCCGAATGGGGAAACCCACTCCTTCGGGAGTATCCCAGACTGAATCCATAGGTCTGAGGAGGCGAACGCGGTGAACTGAAACATCTAAGTAGCCGCAGGAACAGAAATCAACCGAGATTCCCCAAGTAGTGGCGAGCGAACGGGGAAGAGCCTGCACGACTAAACCATCGATTTAGCAGAACGGTCTGGAAAGTCCGGCGATACAGGGTGATAGCCCCGTATGCGAAAAATCGGTGGCGGGTCTGAGCGTGCGACAAGTAGGGCGGGACACGTGAAATCCTGTCTGAAGATGGGGGGACCATCCTCCAAGGCTAAATACTCGTGATCGACCGATAGTGAACCAGTACCGTGAGGGAAAGGCGAAAAGAACCCCGGGAGGGGAGTGAAATAGATCCTGAAACCGCATGCATACAAACAGTGGGAGCCTCCTTGTGGGGTGACTGCGTACCTTTTGTATAATGGGTCAGCGACTTACGTTCAGTAGCGAGCTTAACCGAATAGGGGAGGCGTAGGGAAACCGAGTCTGATAAGGGCGACTGAGTTGCTGGGCGTAGACCCGAAACCGGATGATCTATCCATGGCCAGGATGAAGGTGCCGTAACAGGTACTGGAGGTCCGAACCCACTAATGTTGAAAAATTAGGGGATGAGCTGTGGATAGGGGTGAAAGGCTAAACAAATCCGGAAATAGCTGGTTCTCCCCGAAAACTATTTAGGTAGTGCGTCGTACGGACACTTGCGGGGGTAGAGCACTGTAATCGTTGGGGGGGTCACTGCGATCTACCCCGCGATAGCAAACTCCGAATACCGCAAAGTGATATACGGCAGACAGTCCTGGGGTGCTAACGTCCTGGGACGAGAGGGAAACAACCCAGACCGCCAGCTAAGGTCCCAAATACATGGCTAAGTGGGAAACGAAGTGGGAAGGCATAGACAGCTAGGAGGTTGGCTTAGAAGCAGCCACCCTTTAAAGAAAGCGTAATAGCTCACTAGTCGAGTCGTCCTGCGCGGAAGATGTAACGGGGCTCAAGCCATGAACCGAAGCTGCGGATCTCGTAAGAGATGGTAGGGGAGCGTTCCGTAAGCCTGCGAAGGTGTCTCGAGAGGGATGCTGGAGGTATCGGAAGTGCGAATGCTGACATGAGTAGCGATAAAGGGTGTGAAAAGCACCCTCGCCGAAAGCCCAAGGTTTCCTGCGCAACGTTCATCGACGCAGGGTGAGTCGGCCCCTAAGGCGAGGCAGAAATGCGTAGTCGATGGGAAACGGGTCAATATTCCCGTACCGATTTTAGATGCGATGGGGGGACGGAGAAGGTTAGGCCGGCCGGGTGTTGGACGTCCCGGTTTAAGCGTGTAGGCGTGCCCGATAGGCAAATCCGTCGGGCTGAGCTGAGGCGTGATGACGAGGTCTCTTTGAGACCGAAGTGGTTGATACCCTGCTTCCAGGAAAAGCCTCTAAGCTTCAGTCTAGAATCGACCGTACCGCAAACCGACACAGGTGGGCAGGAAGAAAATTCTAAGGCGCTTGAGAGAACTCAGGAGAAGGAACTCGGCAAATTGATACCGTAACTTCGGGAGAAGGTATGCCCCGGTAGCTTGTAGGAGTACATCCGAAGGGCGACGGGGCCGCAGAGAATCGGTGGCTGCGACTGTTTATTAAAAACACAGCACTCTGCAAACACGAAAGTGGACGTATAGGGTGTGACGCCTGCCCGGTGCCGGAAGGTTAAGTGATGGGGTGCAAGCTCTTGATCGAAGCCCCGGTAAACGGCGGCCGTAACTATAACGGTCCTAAGGTAGCGAAATTCCTTGTCGGGTAAGTTCCGACCTGCACGAATGGCGTAACGATGGCCACACTGTCTCCTCCTGAGACTCAGCGAAGTTGAAGTGTTTGTGAAGATGCAATCTACCCGCGGCTAGACGGAAAGACCCCATGAACCTTTACTGTAGCTTTGCATTGGACTTTGACGGGACTTGTGTAGGATAGGTGGGAGGCTTTGAAGCGGCAACGCCAGTTGTCGTGGAGCCGTCCTTGAAATACCACCCTGGTGTCGTTGAGGTTCTAACCTGGGCCCGTGAATCCGGGTCGGGGACCGTGCATGGCAGGCAGTTTGACTGGGGCGGTCTCCTCCTAAAAGGTAACGGAGGAGTACGAAGGTCGCCTAGGTACGGTCGGACATCGTACTGATAGTGCAATGGCAAAAGGCGGCTTGACTGCGAGACCGACAAGTCGAGCAGGTGCGAAAGCAGGTCATAGTGATCCGGTGGTTCTGTATGGAAGGGCCATCGCTCAACGGATAAAAGGTACTCTGGGGATAACAGGCTGATTCCGCCCAAGAGTTCACATCGACGGCGGAGTTTGGCACCTCGATGTCGGCTCATCACATCCTGGGGCTGTAGCCGGTCCCAAGGGTATGGCTGTTCGCCATTTAAAGTGGTACGTGAGCTGGGTTTAAAACGTCGTGAGACAGTTTGGTCCCTATCTGCCGTGGGCGCTGGAAGTTTGAGAGGACCTGCTCCTAGTACGAGAGGACCGGAGTGGACGTACCTCTGGTGTACCGGTTGTGACGCCAGTCGCATCGCCGGGTAGCTAAGTACGGAAGAGATAACCGCTGAAAGCATCTAAGCGGGAAACTCGCCTCAAGATGAGACTTCCCCGGGGCCTCGAGCCCCCTGAAGGGTCGTTGAAGACCACAACGTTGATAGGTCGGGTGTGGAAGCGCAGTAATGCGTTAAGCTAACCGATACTAATTGCCCGTGCGGCTTGATCCTATAACCCTGGATCCACGCCTCACCCGCACGCAACACCGCGCAAGCAATCACAACCCCCCATACCGCACACACTTCTCCCCCTTTGTTCCCCTTTACAGTCTGACGACCAGAGCGTCCCGGAACCACCCCTTCCCATCCCGAACAGGACCGTGAAACAGGACCGCGCCGATGATAGTGCCTCTCGTGGGTGCGAAAGTAGGTCATCGTCAGACTACCTCTCCCAAAAAAGCCGCCGATCTCATACAGATCCGCGGCTTTTTTACGTCGATCGCGCCAATGGAACGCTCGGGAAAGCGCCCTGGGATCATGGGCACGCTGCTGGGCGTGCCGCAATTTCCAATCGTCAGGGATTGGCCATCCAGTGGCCGGACTTTCCGCCCAGCTTTTCCATGAGGTGTATTCCGTCGATACGCATGCCGCGGTCGACAGCTTTGCACATGTCATAGATCGTCAGCAGGCCGACGTTTAGTGCGGTGAGCGCCTCCGTAGTAACTTGATTCTAAAGGCGCTTTGGAATCCGATCTTCTCGGTAGTTTCGCGTTCCGGCCCCCTAAATGGGTCAAAAATGGGACAGGAATCGGTCATCCCGATTCGGAAACTATTTTACGTATTCCGCTCTTTGGCGTACATCAGCTCTCTCCAGCGCGCGGCGCTTCTCTATCTGGGTACGCGCGCGATGTCAGCCGCTGTACTTCTTCGACAGATACCGGGCCACCGCGGCCGCTACCTGGACGGCGACCTCAGCTTCCTCGTAGCCGGGCACTCGGCCTTCGCGTAGGTGTCGCCCCTGTTCGGAGGCAAATCCCCAGAGTTTCTCCAAAGCATGGTCGAGCGGTGGCGGGACAATAGCTGAATTTCGCTGCAGGATTGTCCCGAGCGTTGAGCGCTGATCGCCGGTCACGTCGCGAGCAACGCATTCCAGTGCGGCAAGCGAGTGCTGGATTGCGCCCGTCACATCGGGTTGCGGGCGGCGAGACTGAATCGCCCCGGGTTTCGCGGAGGCTCCAACTCTTGAGAAGATGGAGCCATGAAGAAGACGACGAAGTTCTCCCCCGAAGTGCGCGAGCGGGCCGTGCGCATGGTGTTCGAGCAGCGCGACCAGCATGGATCACAGTGGGCGGCGATCGAATCGATCGCGGCCAAGATCGGTTGCAGCGCGCAGACGCTGTCGAACTGGGTGCGCCGGTACGAGCGGGACACCGGGCAGCGTGATGGGGTCAGCACTGCAGAGGCGGCCCGCATCAAGGAGCTCGAGCGCGAGGTCCGCGAGCTGAAGAAGGCCAACGAGATTCTGCGCCTTGCCAGCGCGTATTTCGCGCAGGCGGAGCTCGACCGCCGCAACAAGTGATGAACAGTTTCATCGACACGCACCGCGAGCGCTTCGGGGTCGAGCCGATCTGCAGGGTGCTGCAGGTTGCCCCGTCGGCCTATCGTCGCGCGGTAGCCCGTCGGCGTGATCCCGCCTTGCGCTGTCTGCGAGCCCGTCGCGACGAGGTGCTGGAGGGGCACATCGAGCGGATCTGGGAGGCGAATCTGCAGGTGTATGGAGCGCGCAAGGTATGGCGGCAGTTGCAGCGGGAAGGCGTCGAGGTCGCCCGCTGCACGGTTGAACGGCTGATGCGTGCCCAGGGTTTGCGCGGTGCAATGCGCGGAAAGGCGCTGCGGACCACCCGCCCGGATTCGATTGCGCCGTGTCCGCTCGATCGCGTCAATCGCCAGTTCGTCGCCCAGCGCCCAAACCAATTGTGGGTGTCCGACTTTACGTATGTCTCGACCTGGCAGGGGTTCGTGTACGTCGCCTTTGTGGTCGACGTCTTCGCCCGCTACATCGTGGGTTGGCGCGTCAGTCGATCCATGCAGACCGAGTTCGTCCTCGACGCCCTGGAGCAGGCCCTGTGGGCTCGTCAGCCTGAACGTAATGCCTTGGTCCATCACAGCGATCGCGGTTCCCAGTACGTCTCGATCCGATACAGCGAACGTTTGGCAGAAGCGGGCATCGAGCCGTCGGTCGGCAGCCGTGGTGATAGCTACGACAATGCCCTGGCCGAAACCATCAACGGCCTGTACAAGGCCGAAGTCATCCACCGGCGAGGGCCTTGGAAGAGCGTTGAAGCGGTCGAGTTGGCCACCCTCGAATGGGTCTCATGGTTCAACCATCACCGCTTGCTTGAGCCGATCGGGTACATTCCTCCCGCCGAAGCCGAGGCAAACTACTACCGCAACCTCAGCGAGCAGGCGGTCGCCGCCTGACTCAAACAAAACGGCCTCCGCGAAACCCGGGGCGATTCATTCGCCGGGGTGAAGCTACCCCTGCGAAAACGATTCGGACTACGTGTAAAGGAGCTGCGACAAGCTACCGGGTTGTCGCAGGAGGCGTTCGCCGACCGTTGCGGGTTCGCTCGCAGCTACATGAGCCGTATCGAGCGCGGTGGGGCAAACCCTTCACTGGATGCGGTGGAGACGCTCGCAGACGCGCTTTGTGTCGAAGTCCGGTCACTGTTCGAGACCGACACTGCTGCGGCCGATTCGACCGGGAGCGTCGAGGTTCCGTATGCTGCCGACGGAACCTGCTTCAATCCGTCGCTGCTCCGTCTTCGGACGAAGGCGTACGCTGTCGGCGAGAAGAGCCACGTCGTGCGCTTCAACACCTTCGAGGCCGCGCTGGAGTACTTGAAGACAATGAAGCCGGCAAAGTGGTGGCGCCCCAATCAGAAGGGTGACTGGGGCTTGGTCACCGCTGTGCGCTGGGCGCCGCTTCCTACTCCAGCTTCAATGCCAACTCCTCGGCCTTCGGATGATAGTAGCGCTTGAGCATCTGGATCGACGTGTGGCCGGTCACTGAGGCGAGTTCGATTACGTTCGGAAGCTTGGTGGCCATGCGACTCGCTGCCGTGTGTCGAAGGTCATGAAAGTGCATGTCCAGCAGTCCGGCCCTTCTGACTGCCTTCATGAAGTTCGCTTCCATCGCCGCCACGTTGATCGAGAACACTCGACCATCGGGTGACCGTGGCAGGTTTGTCAGCGCCTCGACCGCACGGGTGGAAAGTGGCACATAGCGGGCCTGCCCGTTCTTTGTAAGGGGAAGGAAGACCACACGGCGATCGAGATCGACATTCTCCCAACGCATAGCGAGGATTTCACCCCGGCGCATGGCCGTTTCAATCGCGACGATCACAAGCGACGGCATGAGCGGGTTTCTTCGCCCCGTGGGCGTCAGCTCAGCGAGCAGGCGGGTTTCTTCGGACTGAGCGAGAACGCGGTCACGACCTGGCGGCATCGTCGGCTTTCGAATCATCTCAACCGGGTTCTGGATGGCGATGCCCCATTCACGTCGGGCGTGATTGATGATCGAAGACAGGACGGCCAAGTCGCGAATGACGGTGTTGGCCTTACAGCTCCGTAGCCGGTCGTCTCGGTATTCGGCCATCGCCTGCGGGGTCAGGTTCGCCATCGACAGCTTTGTCATGCGATGACGCAACGTCGCGGTCAGGCGGATCGTCTCTTCGGTGCAGCCACGCTTCTTGGGCGTGATCGTTTTCATGTATCGCTGGATGACCTCGCCGAAGGTCGTTTTCTCAGCCTCGACGCGACTGACGAACTCGCCTCGATCCATTTCGCCTTCGATGGCTCGCGCCCATCGTTCGGCTTCTGCTTTGCTGGGGAAGGTCTTTACTTCGTCTGGGTAGCCACGGCGCCGGACACGCGCTTGCCAGCCGCGTCCATGCTTGCGAAGTGTTGCCATCGTTCCTCCTGGATGGGACAAACGAGGGCCAAAAAGCGCTTTTCGAGTGAGATGTCGTCGCCGACAGTGTGAGCCTCGCAAGAGGCTCAACGCGCCGGCGACGCCGAAGATTCCGTCAAAACCCTATTCGATCAAGCCGTTACGTGTTCGCCGTCCAGTGGCCGGACTTTCCACCCAGTTTTTCCATGAGGTGTATCCCGTCCATACGCATGCCGCGGTCGACAGCTTTGCACATGTCGTAGATCGTCAGCAGGCCGACGTTTAGTGCGGTGAGCGCCTCCATTTCTACGCCGGTTCGGCCGACGGTTTCGGCCGTGACCGTACAGGTGATGCTGTGGGACGCCTCGTCGGGAACGAAATCGACCGTGACGCGGGTCAGGGGGATCGGGTGGCAGAGCGGGATCAGTTCGCTCGTGCGTTTCGATGCCTGGATCGCCGCGATGCGGGCGATGCCGAGGACATCCCCCTTCTTGGCGGTGCCTGATTGCACCATCCCGAAGGTTTCTGGTTTCATGCTGATGCGGCCGGTCGCAACCGCCACACGGCGCGTTTCAGGTTTGCCGCCGACGTCCACCATGTGCGCCTGGCCTTGCGAATCAAAGTGGGTGAGGGTCGTGGAGGAGTCGGTTCGGGTGGTCATCGGACAGGTTTCTCGACAAGAACTACAGGCGGATACATTCCACGCTGAATGGTTGGCTGGTCGTGGGTATCATAGCATCCGATGCTTAGACGACTCTTTACCCTTCTTTTGGTGTTTGCGCTGATTCCGCGCCTGAATGCGGCGGATCTGCCGGACTTGGGCGACGTATCCGCTTCCGAGCTTTCTCCGCTTGCAGAGCGCAAGCTTGGGGAATCGATCGTGCGGGATTTGCGGTGGCGAGATCCCTCCTACCTGGATGACCCTGAAGTCGAGGATTACGTTGCGACCATGGGGCGACGGCTCGTTGCACACAGTCCGGCGTCGCAGCAGGATTTTGACTTCTTCGTCATTCGTGATACGACGCTCAACGCGTTTGCGCTACCGGGCGGTTTCATCGGGGTTCATACCGGCCTGCTGCTGGCCGCCGAGTCCGAGTCGGAGTTGGCGTCGGTGCTGGGACATGAAATTTCTCACGTGGCTCAACGCCACATCGCGCAGATGTTCGGCAAGCAGGGACAGACGAGCATGATGATGCTCGCTTCGCTGCTGGTGGCAGTTCTGGCCGCACGGAGCAATTCGCAGGTCAGCGAAGCTGCGATCGTTGCAGGGCAGGCGGGTGCGATACAGGCGCAGCTTGCCTATACGCGCGATTTCGAGCGGGAGGCGGACCGGATCGGTCTGCAGATCGTCGAGGGCGCCGGCTATGATGTGCGCGGGATGCCGGCGTTCTTCGAACGCTTGCAGCGCGCGAGCCGACTTTACGAGAACAATGCGCCCAGTTACCTGCGTACGCACCCGCTGACCGGGGAACGCATCGCGGACATGGAGAATCGTGTCGCACAGATGCATTATCGGCAGGTGGTCGATTCGCAGGATTTCGCATTCATGAAGGCGAAGCTGCGGGTCGCGGGCGAGCCGGCGGCCGATGCTGTTCGCGAGTTCGAGGGGGTGTTGGCAAAGCAGCCGAACGACGCGGCGGCGCGTTACGGACTCGCCAGGGCGTTGCTGTCGGCCGGGCGGGCCGAGGATGCGGGGCGGACGCTCGAGCCGCTCAGGGTGTCGGTAAAACCGTCGATGTTCGTTGACTCCCTGGCCGCGGAACAGCGTGCCGCAGCGGGTGATCGCGAGGGGGCGGTGAAAATCCTGCAGGCGGCTCAGAACAGATTCCCGGATAGTCGATCAGTACGCTATTCGCTGATCGAGACCTTGCTGCAGGCCGGAAGAGGGGCCGAGGCAGGGATGATTGCTCGTGCCGGTGTGCAGAGCAAGGCGGACGATGCACGCATGTGGGCCTTTGTTGCGCGGGCGGAGGCGGCCCAGGGGCGTCGTGCAGGGCAGCACCGGGCCCAGGCGGAAGTGTATGTCCTGCGTGGAAGTCTACCTGCTGCGATCGAGCAGTTGGATCTGGCCCGGCGTGCGGGTGATGCGGATTTCTACGAGTCTTCAGCCATCGACGCGCGGATGCGCGAGTTAAAGGAAAGAGCCAAGGATGAAAAGCTGGAGCGGCAGCGAAGCGGTCGCTGACGACTGACTGCGCTGGGGTAGAATCGATTCGTTTGTAATTACGGATGCGTGGCAATGGAATTTGACAAGGAAGTCGATGCGCGCGGATTGAACTGTCCGCTTCCGATCCTGCGTGCCAAGAAGATGCTTGCGGAGATGGCAACCGGGCAGGTGGTGCGGGTGCTGGCGACGGATCCGGGCTCGGTCAAGGATTTTCAGGCGTTCGCCCGCCAGACCGGGAACGAACTGCTTCGTCAGGGCGAGACCGTGGATAACGCGTTCGAGTTCTATCTGAAGCGCAAGTAATCGGACGTGCTGCAATGAAAAAGGGGCGCTCGCCGTATGGCGGGCGCCCCTTTCTAGTTGAGGGCTGCGAAGCGGTCAGCGATTCGCCAGCTTTTCCAGTTGAGGGCGCAGCTTGTCGAGCGAGGCGCTGAAGGCTGCCAGACGTTCGCGCATCTGCTGTACGACGGCGGCGGGGGCGCGTTGGACGAAACTGGCGTTACCGAGCTGGTTTTGGGCCTTGCCGATCTCGCCTTCGAGGCGCGTGATTTCCTTCGAGATGCGCTCGCGTTCGGCGGCGACGTCGATTTCGACACGCAGCATCAGCTTGAACTCGCCGGCGATCGAAACCGGCGCCAGCTCGTCATTGCCGATGTCGGCCACGACTTCGACCTCGGACAGGCGGGCAAGGCCGGCGATATAGGGGGCGTAGGCGGACAGCGTGTCGGCCTTGCCCGCGGCGACGAGCGGCATGCGCTGGGCCGGGGAAATGCCCATTTCGCTGCGCAGGTTGCGGCAGGTGCCGATGATGGTCTTGAGTTCGGCGATCTTCGCTTCGCTCGCTTCGTCGAGACGGCCAAGGTCCGCTTGCGGATAGGCTGCCTGCATGATGCTTTCCGCGTCCTTGCGGCCGGCGAGCGGGGCCACGGTCTGCCATAGCTCTTCGGTGATGAAGGGGATCAGCGGGTGGGCAAGGCGCAGCACGGTCTCGAGCACGCGCAACAGGGTGCGGCGGGTTGCGCGCTGTTGGGCCGGGGTGCCGTTCTGAATCTGGACCTTCGCGAGTTCGAGATACCAGTCGCAGTATTCGTCCCAGACGAATTCGTAGAGCGCCTTGGCGACGAGGTCGAAGCGGTAGTCCTTGAAGTGCTCGGCGATGTCGGCTTCGGCGCGCTGCAGGCGCGAGACGATCCAGCGGTCGACGAAGGAGAAGTCGAGCGTTTCGGCGTTGCAGGCCGCGGTGCCGACAGAGGCCTCGATGCCGCAGTCGTGACCTTCGCAGTTCATCAGCACGAAGCGCGTGGCGTTCCACAGCTTGTTGCAGAAGTTGCGGTAGCCTTCGCAGCGCGAGAGGTCGAACTTGATGTCGCGACCGGGGGTCGCGAGCGACGCGAAGGTGAAGCGCAGCGCGTCGGTGCCGAAGGCGGGGATGCCTTCCGGGAATTCCTTGCGCGTCTTCTTCTCGATGCTCTGCGCCTGCTTCGGGTTCATCAGGCCGAAGGTGCGCTTCTTGACGAGCTCATCCACGGCGATGCCGTCGATCAGGTCGATCGGGTCGAGGACGTTACCCTTCGACTTCGACATCTTCTGGCCTTCGGCGTCGCGGATGAGGCCGTGGACGTAGACGTCGCGGAAGGGGATCTTGCCCGTGATGTGCTTGGTCATCATGACCATGCGGGCGACCCAGAAGAAGATGATGTCGAAGCCGGTGACGAGGACCGATGACGGCAGGTAGAGGTCCAGCGCGTCGTTCGATTTGGCGGGCCACTCGGGCGTCCAGTCGAGGGTCGAGAAGGGCCAGAGCGCCGACGAGTACCAGGTGTCGAGCACGTCCTCATCACGGCGCAGCTTGCCGGTGTAGCCGTCCTTCGCGGCGAGCGCCTTGGCTTCGTCTTCGCTTTGCGCGACCCATACGCGGGCGTCGCCTTCGACATCGGCGTACCAGGCCGGGATCTGGTGGCCCCACCACAGCTGGCGCGAGATGCACCAGTCCTGGATGTTGTTGAGCCACTGGTTGTAGGTGTTGACCCAGTTTTCCGGATAGAAGCGGATCTCGCCCGAGGCGACGCATTCGAGCGCCTTCTCGGTGATGCTCTTGCCGTCGGCGCCGGGCTTGCTCATCGCGACGAACCACTGGTCGGTAAGCATGGGCTCGATGACGGCGCTGGTGCGGTCGCCGCGCGGAACCATCAGCTTGTGCGGCTTGATCTCGGCGAGCAGGCCCAGGGCTTCGAGGTCCTGGACGATGACTTCGCGCGCAACGAAGCGGTCGAGGCCGCGATACTTCTCGGGCGCGTCGTCGCTAACGTGGGCGTCGAGGCGCAGGATGCTGATCATCGGCAGCTTGTGGCGCAGACCGACGGCGTAGTCGTTGAAGTCGTGGGCCGGGGTGACCTTGACGCAGCCGGTGCCGAATTCGCGGTCGACGTACTCGTCGGCGATGATCGGGATGTCGCGGTCGCACAGCGGCAGGCGCACGGTCTTGCCGATCACGTGGGCGTAGCGCTCGTCTTCCGGATGGACCATCACGGCGACGTCGCCGAGCATGGTTTCGGGGCGGGTCGTCGCGACGGTGAGGCCTTTCAGGTCACCAATCGGGCCTTCGCTGAAGGGATAGGTGATGTGCCACAGGAAGCCGTCTTCTTCCTCGGAGACGACTTCGAGGTCGGAGACCGCGGTGCCGAGCTTCGGATCCCAGTTGACGAGACGCTTGCCGCGGTAGATCAGGCCTTCGTTGTAGAGGCGGACGAAGGTTTCGGTGACGATCTTGGACAGGCCGGCGTCCATCGTGAAGCGTTCGCGCTTCCAGTCGGGCGAGGTGCCCATGCGACGCATCTGGCGCGTGATCGTGCCGCCGGAGTATTCCTTCCATTCCCAGACCTTCTCGAGGAACTTCTCGCGGCCGAGGTCGTGGCGGGAGATGCCCTTGGCGTCGAGCTGGCGTTCGACGACGATCTGCGTGGCGATGCCGGCGTGGTCCGTGCCCGGTTGCCACAGGGTGTTGACGCCCAACATGCGGTGGTAGCGCGTGAGCGCGTCCATGATGGTCTGGTTGAAGCCGTGGCCCATGTGCAACGTGCCGGTGACGTTCGGCGGCGGCAGCAGGATGCAGAAGGCGTCGGGGTTCGACTTGTCGAGGCCGGCGTCGAAGTAACCGCGCGATTCCCATTCCGGATACCAGCGGGCTTCGATGTCCGCCGGCTCAAAACTCTTGGCCAGTTCCATGGTGTGCTCAGGGGCTTGAGGGCAAAGGGCGGATTATAACGGATGCGCACGCTCATCCCTTGGCCGGGATGGCGTGTCCGTCGCCGAGCAGGGAAGGCTCAGTCGGTGATGTCGGTGTTTTTCTCGAGGCTGCGCGAGATGTGCTCGGACAGCGTCGGAAGAAGGGTTGCGCGCAGGTGACGGAGGGCTTCCTCCTGCAGACGGGCGGAAAGCTTGTCGAGTTCGCGCGACAGCAACTGGGGCAGCTCGGCCGCGAACCAGGATTCGACGGCACGGGCGATTTCGGTGTCCAGGCTGATCAGCTGCTCGGCAAGCTGGGAAACGGGCTGGACGTGGGGCGTCGCCGGGCGCGGCTCTGGCGCCGGAGCGGGGGCTGACGTCGGAGTTGGGGTAGGAGTGGGAACTGGAGCCGAAGCGGAAGCTTGAATGGACGTCTGAGCCGAGGCGGGAGCCGGCAGTTCGGACGGATCGACGACTTCGGTGAGCAGCGGGAGGTCATCCTCTTCGAGCGAGATGAAGACGTCTGCTTCGGGTTGCGACGTGTGTTGCGGTTCCATACCCCGATGCCGCCGCAGGAGGGCATCGGCCTTGTCGAGAAGCATGTCTGCGGCCTTCAGTTCTTCGTCGGTTTCGTTGCCGCGGGGGCGCGACCAGTTGCTCATAGTGCCTCCCGGCGCACGGCGTCGAATGCTTGGAGGGGCAGATCGAGGTTCTTGTAATGCTTCCAACGGGTTCTGGCCGGTCCTTTCTGCGCTTCGTCCTGGCCGATGATTTCGATCAGCATGCGGAACTGCTCAATGCCCGGCGGAACATCATCTGCCAGATTGAACAGGATCTCGTGGTGCGGCCATTCCGCCGGTGCATCCGCGCGACCGATGATGACGGGAGTCTCGGGCGCGAGGGGCGTGCCGGCCATCACATGCGGGACGAACGCGAGCTGGTGGAAGCTCCACAGGAGTTGGTCGAGCTGCCGCGCCGCCGTGCCGTCGGGGACGCGCAGCGCTACCTTGCGCCCGCCCGCGAAGGCCCGTTCGGCCAGTTCGCACGCCAGTGCGAGCGGGTTTTCGGCGTTGTGGTAGAACTGCACGCGCGGCATGGAATGGTCCGTTCGGACTACGCTTGAGGGCCCTTGCTACGGGCAATGAGGAATTCCGTAAGCAGGGGTACGGGCCGGCCCGTCGCACCCTTCGCGTCGCCCGACACCCAGGCGGTACCGGCGATATCCAGGTGGGCCCACTTGTAGGCCTTGGTGAAGCGGGCGAGGAAGCAGGCCGCCGTGATCGTGCCGGCATAGCGGCCGCCGATGTTGGCCATGTCCGCGAAGTTGCTCTTGAGGAGTTCCTGGTATTCATCCCACAGCGGCATTTGCCAGGCACGGTCGCCCGACACGGTACCGCAGTCGACGAGTTCGCGCGCCAGGTTGTCGTCGTTGGCGAGAAGGCCGCTCGGAATCTTGCCCAGGGCAACGACGCAGGCGCCCGTGAGGGTCGCGATGTCGATGACGCAGTCGGGCTTGAAGCGTTCGGCGTAGGTGAGCGCGTCGCAGAGGATCAGGCGCCCTTCGGCGTCGGTGTTCAGGATCTCGATCGTCTGCCCGCTCATCGAGGTGACCACGTCGCCCGGTTTGGTCGCTGCGCCGCCGGGCATGTTCTCGGTGGTCGGAACGATGCCGACGACGTTGATCGGCAGCGCGATGCGCGCGATGGCCTTGAAGGTGCCGAGCACGCTCGCGGCGCCGCACATGTCGAACTTCATCTCGTCCATTTCGGCGCCGGGCTTCAGCGAGATGCCGCCGGTGTCGAAGGTGATGCCCTTGCCAACCAGGACGACCGGCTTGTCCTTGGACTTTCCGCCCTTGTAGTGCAGGACGACGAACTTGGGCGGTTCGTGGCTGCCGCGCGCTACGGACAGCAGCGAGCCCATGCCAAGCTTCTCCATGTCCTCGCGTTCTAGCACTTCGACCTTCAGCTTGTATTGCTTGCCGAGCTCCAGCGCCGTTTCGGCGAGATGCGTGGGCGTGCAAATGTTGCCCGGCAGGTTGCCGAGGTCCTTGGCGAGCGCCATGCCTTCAGCGATGGCCTGTCCGCGCTTGACGGCCTCTTCCATTCCGGCGGAGATCTTGTTGCCTGTGAGGAGAACGATCTTGCGCGCGCCGCGGCGTTTGGTGTCCTTGCTCTTTCCCTTCGTCGCGTCGAAGCGGTAGGCGCCATCGGCGATCGCGCGGGAGAGTTGTTGCAGGGCCCATTCGTTGTCGCGGCCCGGGACGGCGACGTCGCCGAGGCATACCCCTGCGTCGTGCGACGGGGATGCGGCGAGGACCTTGGCGGTGGTGTTGGTCGCGTCGCGCCAGGCGCGGTCGCCGAACTCATCCTGCTTGCCCAGGCTGACGATGACGATACGCTCGGCGTTGCTGCCGGGGAGCTCGTGGAGGGTGAGTTGCGAGCCCGCCTTGTCGTCGAGATCGCCGCGCGCGAGGATCGCCGCGAGCTTGCCCTTGGAGGCCTTGTCGAGGGCGGTGGCGGCTTCGGTGAGCATTCCGCCTGCGAAGGCGCCGACGACCAGGCTGCCCGTCTTGAGTTTTTCCGGGGCACCGGTCTTTATGGTAAATTCCACGTCCAGCTCCTTATCAAGACTCGTCGTTCCGATTGCCGCCGATTATGGCTCTTCAGCGGCTGGCGCGTCAAAAAGGCCTTCCCCCAACGCATATCGAATCCATCTAGCGCGATGATTTTCAGCCGCGCCCTCCAGCGTGAATTTGCCCAGTCGGCGGCCGGCGTATTCGTTGCGCTGTTCGCCGTTCTGATTACGACCGTCCTGATCCGGCTGCTGGGGCAGGCCGCGGGCGGACGGGTGCCCTCGGATGCCGTGCTCGCGCTGATCGGATTCGGCGCGTTGACCCAGTTGCCGATCGTGCTGTCGCTAACCTTGTTCATCGCGGTGCTGATGCCCTTGTCGCGCTCGTACCGCGATTCGGAGATGGTAGTGTGGTTTGCGTCCGGCTTGCCGCTCACCGCCTTCATTCGTCCCGTGTTGCGCTTCGCGCTGCCGCTCGTGCTGGGGATCGGCGCGGTCACGCTGTTCCTTGCGCCCTGGGCGCAGATGAAGAGCGCCGAGTTCCAGGCGAAGCTCGATTCGCGGGACGACGCTGCGCGCGTGGCGCCGGGCGTCTTCCGGGAGTCGGCTGGCTCGCAGCGGGTCTTTTTCGTCGAAATGGGATCTGCCGAAGGCGGCAAGGTGCGCAACGTCTTCGTCAGCTCCGAGGAGGAGGGCCGCATTGGCGTGATCGTCTCGGCGGAAGGCTCCTTGTATACCGATCCGAACGGCGACCGTTATGTCGTGCTCGAGCATGGGCGCCGCTATGACGGCGAGCCGGGGTCGCCGGAATACCGCGTGATGGAGTTCGACCGGTATTCGGTGCTGATCGAGGAACACAAGGTGGCCGGTCAGGCGGGGAAGGCGCGGGGGATGACTACGCTGGAGTTGCTGCAGTCGCCCAACACGCGCAACCTGGGTGAGTTCCTCGGACGGATCGGCGTGCCCGTGGCGGCCCTGCTGCTGGCGCTGATGGCCATCCCCCTGTCCTTCGTCAATCCGAGGGCAGGGCGGACAAACAACGTGATCATCGCATTGCTGACCTATCTGGTTTACAGCAATGCAATCGGTCTGTTCCAGGCGTGGGTGTCGCAGGGGCGCGTGCGCTTCGAGCTCGCCGTGTGGCTGCCCCACGTCGTGGTGCTGGGGGTTCTCGCGCTGATGTTCTACCGTAGGCTGGCGATCTTCCCGTTTTGGAGGACCCGCCCATGAGATTGGTACTGACCCGCTACCTGATGCGGGAAATCCTCAGTGCGTCGGGAACGGTTCTGCTGGCCTTCCTGGGGCTGTTTGCGTTCTTCGATTTCCTCAACGAACTCGACTCGATCGGCAAGGATGGCTACGAGCTTTACCAGGCGCTCATCTATGTCGTGATGATCATTCCTGGCCGGGTGTATGAACTGCTGCCGGTTGCAGTGCTGATCGGCACGCTGTACGCGCTGACGAGTCTTGCTCGGCATTCCGAGATTACGGTCATGCGAGTCTCGGGGATGTCGACGTTCAGGATGCTGCGCGTGCTGATGGGCATCGGCGCGATCTTCGTCGTCGCGATCTTCGTGTTCGGGGAGTACATCGCTCCTCCGGCCGAGCGTGCGGCGCAGCAGTGGAGGCTGGTCGCGACCAACTCGACGGTGTCGAGCCATTTGCGCTCGGGGTTGTGGGTCAAGGATGGCCCGCGTTTCATCAATGTGCAGACCTTGCTGCCTGATCGCAGCATGCAGGACGTACGCATCTACGAATTCGATGAACAGCACGGCCTGCGCTCGATCAGCGACGCGCAGACCGGGCGTTACAAGAGCCACCAGCAGGCATGGGTGCTGGGAGGCGTTCGGCAGACCCGTTTCCTCGGCGACCACACCGAGGTCGTGGATCTGCCGGAACTGCAATGGGCGTCCGAGCTGACGCCTGAGGTATTGAGCGTGCTGATGGTGATGCCAGAGCGGATGTCGGTGACGACGCTTTTCGCGTACATCAATCACTTACGGGAGAATAAACAGAACGCCGAGCGCTACGAGATCGCGCTGTGGAAGAAGCTGGTCTACCCCTTTGCCGCGCTGGTCATGATGGCGCTCGCGTTGCCGTTCGCGCTTACGCACGACCGCATGGGAGGCGTCAGCGTGAAGGTGTTCTTCGGCGTGATGCTGGGGATCGGCTTCCACCTGCTCAACGGCCTGTTCTCGAACCTCGGCGTCATCAATGGCTGGTCGCCGCCGCTGGCCGCGCTGACTCCCAGCGCGATCTTCCTGTTTGCGGCGGCGGGGATGCTCTTCTGGGTCGAGCGCCGCTGAGCGGGTAGGGCGTTCTTGCGCCCGATTCCTGCTGTCAGGGGCGGCCATCCGCGCGTGGGCGGATCAGCCAGGGGCCGAAGCGATAGGCGAAGAGGCCGAAGCCGGCGGCAAAGCACAGCGCGCTGGCAATCAATACGGCGTGCGCGAAGGGGACGGCGAGGGCCGCTGCCAGGCGCAATGCCGTTGCGGCGAGCACGCAGCCGAACGCGGCCGGCATCGGCTGCGGCAATTCCAGCGGGCGCCCCGTGTGTCCCAGCGCGGTGCGGCTCATCATTCCCAGTGTCAGCAGACCGATTCCGCCAACGGCAACGCTGTGCAGCGCGGCGCTCGTCAGCGTCGGAGCGGCAAACGCGGCAAGACCGTAGAGGCCGACGCCGAGCGCGGTGCACAGGTAGCCGGCGAACAGTACCCATAGCAGAGGTTGGCCGAGGACCCGCGGGTGCCACCAGCGCGCGAGCTGGCGCAGGTTGATCGCCGCGCCAACGACGCCGGCGATGCACGTCAGCCAAGTGGGGCCCTTGACGGCGACCAGCAACGCCATCGCAAGCGGGGCCCCGATCGCAACGAAGGCGACCCACGGGGCGTGGGTGACTTGTGGCGTATTCAGCGCGCGGCTGGTGAAGAAGCCGATTACGCGCAGGCCCATGAAGAAGATCACCGTCGCAACGATCAGCAGGCCGACGTGCAGCATGTGCCGCGGATCGACGTTGATGAGTCCAGCGGCGGCCAAGTGAAAGGCGAGGTTTCCGGCAGCGAATGCGAGCAGGAGCGGAGGCACGCCGTAATTGCGCCGATTGCGGCTGCGCATGATCGGTACGGCAAGAGTCAGCGCTGCCGCGACGAAGAACAGGACCGACAGCGCGCCGCCCCAGAGATTCGAAGTCGGTACCGCGAGCAGCACCATGCGCGCCGCGAGCCATAGGACAACGAGCGCGGCCAGCGTGCGTCCCCGTATCGGTGGCAGGCCTGTCCAGGTTGCTGCGGCGGTGAGGAGGAAACCGACGATGACCGCCCCCGCGTAGCCCCAGATCATTTCGTGGCCGTGCCACAGGTAGCCGGGGAGGGCTGCAGTGCCGCCGAAGCCGAAGGCCCAGAAGAGGACGGCGATGGCGCCTTGGAGCGCGGCGAGCAGATAGAAGGGCCGGAAGGCCATCGACAGGAAGGCTTTCCATGTCGGCGGCTGCGGACCGCGCGGGCGCTTGAAGGGTTCTTCGATGCGGATGATTGCGACCATTGTGCGTTAGCCTGCGCTGAGATTGCCGAGGGCGTGGTGCGCGGCGAGCCGCGCGACGTAGCCCAGTTTGAAGAACGCCGCTGCAACGGGCAAGGCGATGTGCCCGATGATTTGCATGACCAGGCTGAAATGCGCGGAGAAGGGGTAGGTCACGAGGATCGCGCCGATCATGACGAGGAGCGATGCGAGCATCGTCGTTCGTCCCAGCGTGAGGGTTTGTCTTGCGGTAAGCGATAGGGCGGGCATCGCGACTCGTGCTCGGAATTTTATATTAAGATGAATGTAAAATGACTCTTTAAAAGAGTCAACAGAAATGAATCTTTAAGCCGGATTCCCTATAATCCAGTCATCGGCGCCATCTCTCGTGCGCGTTAGGAGTTCTCATGCATCTCACCCAGCACACCGATTACGCCTTGCGAATGCTGATCTACCTCGGGGCGAACGCCGATCGACTGGTGACGATCGCGGAAGTGTCGGAGCGCTTCGACGTCTCTCGCAGCCATCTGATGAAGGTGGCCAACCAACTGGTGCGCGACGGGTTCGTCGAGGGACTGCGGGGCAAGGGAGGCGGACTGCGTCTCGCGCGGGCACCGGCCCAGATCAACATTGGCAAGGTGGTGCGCTGCATGGAGCGCGGCATGGAGCTGGTCGAATGCTTCGGAGGCGAGAGCCACTGCCTGCTGACTCCGAATTGCAAGTTGAAGGGCGTGCTCGGCAAGGCATTGGAGGCGTTTTTGACGACGCTCGATGGATACTCGCTTGCCGATCTGCTTGATGCGCCGCAGCGCAACCTGCTGCAATTTGCGTCGCGTGAGGCGCCGATTCCGATCTGACGATAGTCGTTCGGCAATTCTTGAAATTGAGTGCAGTCAAGTGTCGGCATTCAAGTAGTCGAGTAAAATAGTTGGTTAATAACCCCGCTGGAAGCAGGAGAATTGGGATGTTTTTAGGCGGTCGGAAACGGGCTTTGCAGCAGGCCGAGGCACAACAGGTGGTGCTCAGGTCGGAGAATGCGGAAATGCGCGAGCGGCTTGCTGGGCTGGTGGCCGAACGTGACGAGTTGGCGGCCGAAGTCGATCGGATGCGGGGCGAGCGGGAGACGCTCGAGGGCGTGTTTCGCAACCTGGGAACCTTCGGTGAATCGCTCGATGGCGTGAGCCGGTCCTTTCTCGGCTTGGCGACGACGCTCAACAGCGAGCGGGTGTCGGCTGCCGAGGCTGCAAGTCGTTCGGACAGCAGCCGTGTGGCGTTCGAGGGCATCGCGGACAACCTGAAGCGGATGTACGGCACGATCGGCAACGCGTCGCAGAACATCGAGGGGCTGTACCAGCGGGCCGGTGAGATCGGCGGCATCGTACAGCTGATCCGCGAGGTGGCCGACCAGACGAACCTGCTCGCGCTGAACGCCGCCATCGAGGCGGCGCGGGCGGGCCAAGCGGGACGGGGCTTTGCGGTCGTGGCCGACGAGGTGCGGAAGCTCGCCGAAAGGACGGGACAGGCCACCGCCGACATCACCCAGCTCGTGGCGACGATACGTGCCGAGACCGAGGCGGCGCGGTCGATCATGCAGGTGGGCGCGGATGACGCCGCGCGCTACTCGCGGGAGAGCGAGAACGCCGTCGAGAGCATGCGCCACCTGATCGGGCTGTCGCAGCAGATGGAGACTGCAGTCACGTCTTCGGCGCTGTTGGCGAACGTCGAACTCGCGAATATCGAGGAGCTGACGCTGAAGCTTGAGGTATACAAGGTCTTCCTCGGGCTTTCGCAACTGCGCCCCGAGCAACTCCCGGACGAGACGCAGTGCCGCCTCGGTAAGTGGTACTACGACGGCGACGGCAAGGCGGTGTATGGGCGTCTGCCGGGCTATGCTGCGCTGGAGAAGCCGCACCGTGCGGTGCACGAGCACGCACGGCGGGCCGTGGCGCTGTATTACGCCAGGCAGTTCGGTCCGGCTCTGGTGGCGCTCGCAGCGATGGAAGAGGCCAACCTCAGCGTGATGGCCGGCATGGCGCGCATGCTGGAGCAGACGTCGGCGGGGAGGCGTTGATGCAGGCGATGGGCGATCTGCTTTCGTGGTTGCGTTCGTTCGCGCCGGTGCCGCAGACGGTCAGTCGGCGCGAGCGCTTTTTCAGCTGCGCCGGCGCGATCGTCGGCTTGTTTCTGGCGGAGTGGATTTGCCGTCAGGCGCTCGGGGAGGCGACGCCCTGGTTCATTGCGCCGATGGGCGCGTCCGCAGTGTTGCTGTTTGCGGTGCCGTCGAGCCCGCTGGCGCAACCCTGGTCCATCGTCGGCGGGAATGTCATGGCTGCGCTGGTCGGCGTGACTTGCGCAAAGGTCTTCGCCCATCCCGGGCTGGCGGCGGCTTTGGCCGTCGGGATCGCCATCGGCGTGATGTTCCAGTTCAAGTGCCTGCATCCGCCGGGTGGAGCGGTCGCCCTGACCAGCGTGCTGGGCGGCCCGGCGGTGGCGGAGCTGGGCTATCGTTTCGTGCTGTGGCCGGTCGCGGTCGATTCGCTGGTGCTCGTCACGGCGGCAATCCTGTTCAACGTCGCGATGGGACGCCGTTATCCGCACCGCGCGCATCTCCACGTGCATGCGAACGATCCGAAGCACGTCGTTCAACCGGCCGAGCCGATCCCGAGTCCGCAACTGGGCGTGACGCTCGACGACCTCAACGAAGTGCTGAGAGCTCGGGGCGAACTGATCGACGTCAGCAATGACGACCTGGAGGAGATCTTCATGGCGGCCGAGCTGCGCGCGTATCGGCGTTGGCTGGGCGAGATCGGCTGCAGCGATCTCATGCCGGGCGACGGCGTGTCGGAATCCTCGCCGGCAGCTGCGGCGGGAATCCCGGACGCGGGTTCAGGCGGCAGAAGTCACGGTCACGGCGCTTCCGACCGGAAGCAGATGGCGGAGGTGCCAGGCCGCGACTAGGGCCAGCGCTACGCACACGGCGATCGCGGTCGCGACACCCGGCCAGGCGTCGTGCTGCCAGGCGAATCCGGACAGTGTGCCGATCACGCTGCCGCCGAGGTAGTAGCTGCTGAGATACACGGCGGCCGCGAGGGCGCGACGCTCTGCGGCGCGGCGGCTGACCCAGCCGCTGGCCGTGGTATGGGCGCCGAAATAACCGAAGGTGAAGATCGCGACGCCGGCAAGCACCGCGGCGAGATTGTCTGCGAGGGTGACGACGAGTCCGATGCCGCAGCCGAGAATCATGACCCACAGGACCTGCCGCCGCCCGAGGCGGTCGACGAGCTGACCTGTCCAGGCCGACGAGAAGCTGCCGACCATATAGAGCAGGAAGACGCCGCCGATCGCGGTCTGCCCGAGCGAGAACGGCGGCAGGTGCAGGCGGAATCCGAGGTAGTTGTAGAGGCTCGTGAAGGTGCCCATCAGCAGGAAACCGATGACGAACAGGCTGCGCAGCCCGGTATCCGCAAAGAGTTGGCCGATGTTGCGCAGGAGCTGGAGCGGGCCGCTGCGACTGGCGCGGAAATGGCGCGATTCGGGCAGGCAGAGCCAGAACACGATGGTTGCGATGAGTCCCAGCACGCCCGTTGCAGCGAAGGCGATGCGCCACGAGCTGAGGTCGGTCAGCCAGCCGACGAGGAAGCGCCCGGTCATGCCGCCGAGGGCATTGCCGCCGATATAGAGTCCGACCGAGCGCCCCAGCGTGCCGGGGGCGACTTCTTCGCCAAGATAGGCGAGGGCGGACGCGGGCAGGCCGGCGAGCACGGCGCCGAGAAGCATCCGCAGCACGAGCATTTGCGTGAAGTCGGTGACGATCGCCGATGCGGCGGCGGCGAGCGTGGCGAGCGCCAGCGACAGGCGCATGACCCAGCGGCGGCCGATGCGGTCCGACAGGACACTGGCCGGGATCAGCATCGCGGCCAGGGCGGCGGTGCCGATCGAGACGGAGAGGCTGGCCTGGGCCGGGGCGATGGCGAATTCGGCAGCGAGTTTCGGCAGCACGGGCTGCGTCGCGTACAGCATCGCGAAGGTGGCGAATCCGCCGGCGAACATCGCCAGGCTGGTGCGGACGAAGGCGGGCGTGCCGGCTTCGATCAATTGCGGACGACGGTCCGGGGCGGGACAGGCGGCTTGCATCGCAGAACTCTCTCTCGTTGGGGCCGACTCGGTCAGTCGGTCTTTTGTGTCCTGAAATGCTAGGTTGCGGCGGATGAATATGTCCAATATATTTAACTGAGTGATTCGATCTATGAAAGGTATCGATGGAGCTCAGACATTTGCGCTACTTCGTCGCGGTTGCCGAAGAGCTTAACTTCACCCGGGCGGCCGAGCGTCTGCATATCGGCCAGCCGCCGCTGTCGATGCAGATCCGCGATCTCGAAGAAGAGCTCGGGACCTCCTTGTTCGATCGTTCGCGGCGGCGCGTCGCGCTGAGCGAGGCCGGCAGGCGCTTTCTCGAGCACGCGCGCGACATCCTGGCCCGTTCGAACGAAGCGGCGGAGGAGGCGAGGCGCGCTGGACGCGGCGAGCTGGGCTTGTTGCGGATCGGATTCACGGCGTCACTGCCTTACACGTCGATCCTGACTGACGTGCTTTACGCCTATCGTCGGCGCTTCCCCCAGGTGGATCTCCAGTTGCGGGAGATGTTCTCGTCGGACCAATTTCCGGCGATGCTGAGGCGGGAGATCGACGTCGGCTTCGTACGTCATCGGTCGATGGAAGTGCCGCCCGGCATCGTGACGCGCGAGATCGGGCGCCATCCCTTGAGGCTCGTGGTCAATTCGGCGCATCCGCTCGCGGAACGATCCGAGGTCGCCCTCGTCGAATTTGCAAACGACGGCTTCATCGCGTATCCGCCGGAGATCAACATCGGCCTGCCGGCGATCTTTCGCAGCCTGTGCCACGCGGCGGGCTTCGAGCCGCGAATCGTGCAGCACGCGCGCGAAGCGACGACGCAGATTGCGCTGGTCGCGGCCGGGCTGGGTGTGGCCTTGCTTCCTGCACCGCTCGAATGCGTGCAATTGCCGCGGGTTCGTTATTTGCCGGTCAGCGACGAAGGCGCGGTCCTCGCGCTTGCGGTGGCGCATCCGGCCGAAAGCGGCAGCGTGCTGTTGAGGGCGTTTCTGGATCTCGTGGGGCGGGTGGTGGCTGGCGATGGCATCGACGGTGACAAGGCCTGAAGCGGCAGGAGTGTGTGAGGAGTTTTGTGGTTTTGTTGACTCTCATGCCTGAATCGTCTAAAGTGTTGTTTCTCCGACGCGGGGTGGAGCAGTCTGGCAGCTCGTCGGGCTCATAACCCGAAGGTCGCAGGTTCAAATCCTGCCCCCGCAACCAATATCGCAAGAAAGCCAATCACGTTTTCGTGGTTGGCTTTCTTGTTTTTGGGCCGGTCCGTTTCAAAAGCCGGCGCGACGAGCGGACGAACACGAGTGCCGGCGGCTTCCGGTCGGCCGCGATGACGACGCGGACCGGTCCTGCATGGGGTGGGGCAGAAAGCGGGGGCTTCAGTCCGCCGGCGTCTCGTCCAGCAGCCGCTCGCACTCGGTCATCATCGATTGCGCGACTTCCGAGACGTAGTTCGGGTCGAGCGCTTCCATCATTTCGTGGGCGATATAGAGGCCCGCTTCGCGCGACACTGACGACTGGATCTGCCGCGCGAGGGTGTCGCTGAGCGCGGAAAGCCGGCGCCGTTCGGCGAGCTCGAGGTTGCGCTTCGAACGCCGCAGCCAGTCGGCCGCGAGCGTGGCGCCCTGGGCCTCGGTGAGCCAGCCGCCGTGCTCGTAAAAACCCGACAGGCGTTCGGCGGCGAGCGCGAAGATCAGCGCCACGCGGATGCCGCGTTCGGTGGTCGTCGGGAAAATGGACGGTTGCGGCATCGGGATGGGCAGCGGAGCGGCGATGGTTCGCGAACATGCGGATCTGTCCATTGTAATCGGCTGATGCCGCTACTCCTGCGAATCCTTTTCGACCCCGCGCAGGAGCAGCTTGCGCAATAGTCCGGCGTGGTGCTCGGACTCCTCCTGCCGGGTGCGAAAGCGCTGCCGGACGTCGCCGAGGTTCAAGACATAGGTTCGGTCCACCATGCGCTTCGCGAGGGCCGCTCGCTCTTCCAGCGCACGCACCGCGCTCCACAAGGCGTTTTCGATGTCCTGGTCCTGCAGGTCCAGCAACGAGTCGGCCGTGTAGGCGTGGCCGACGCGGCAGCGGAATCGCAACATCCGCTCATCGGTGATGGTCCACAGCGCACCGTGGCATTCGGGGCAGGTGTAGGGGGAAGGCTGGGCGACTTCCTTCAGCAGTTCCAGGCTGTCCGGAACGCCTTCGGCGATCGTCACTTCGACGACGTCAGGATCGCGAGCGGTGATCTTGGGATTCGTCGCGACTTCCCTTCCCGCGATGGAGACCAGGCGCGCCGGGATCTCCGCCAGCGGCAGGCAGTGATCGACCTCGACTGCCCGAATTGCGCTTTCCGGCATCGATCGGAAAGCCGCGTCTTCCGGGTCCTGCACGATGGCGATGCCCCCATGCGCCTTGATCGACAAGAGGCCGGCCGTGCCGTCGTAGAGGTTGCCCGTGAGGATGACGCCCACGGCCGCCGGCCCGTAGGCGATCGCTGCGCTGCGGAAGAGGGGATCGATCGCCGGCCGTGAGTTGTTCTCGCGCGGGCCGCGCCGCAAGTACACCTGGCCTTGCCGCACGACCATGTGTAGATCCGGCGGCGCCACGTAGATCCTACCGGCCCGGATGCTCTCGCCGTCGATCGGATGTGCGGCCGGCAGCGGTCCGGCGCGGCTGAGCAGATGCGGCAGCATCGACGGGCTGTCGCGCAACAGATGAAGGACGACCAGGATCGCCGCGGGGAAGTCGGCCGGCAAGGCTCCGGCCAGTTCCTTCAGCGCTTCGACGCCACCGGCCGACGTTCCGATGACGATGATTCTGTGGCTTGCGTGCATCGTGGACCTGCCCTTGCGCCGTTATCGGGCGCCGCCGATCTCCCTGTCGTTTCACCAAGCAATCCGGGCGCCCGCTCCGTCTCAGGAGCTGACGGGACAGGCCTATTCCCCGACGTCCGCCGGCTCGATGTGCATCAGGACGAGTGGGGAATTGCCCTTGCCGGAATTGATCGGTCGGCCGCTGACATGGACGCGCTTGACGCCGACCCCCGGCATCGACAATTCGACCGCGAACTCGTCGAAGCCCTTGCCCTTGGCGCACACGTCTTCGAGCAGGTTACGCAGCCGGGGAATGCCCCACTGCCCGTCGCCGAGGTGGTAGAGCAGGTTGCCCTCGGTGTCCTTCATGCTGACGTTGAAGCACTCGAGATAGGACGGGTTGGCCGAGAGCACCTTGAGATTGCCGTCGAGCACGAGCATCGGGTGGCGGAAGGCGTTGACGATGCCCTGCGCGTAGTCGCGCGCTTCCTGCGCGAGCTTCAGGCCGCGCTTCAACTCGTCGATGTCGATGAAGGCGATGACGGCTCCCTCGATCTTGTTGTCGACGGTCTTGTATGGGCGAATCCGGATCGAATACCAGCGGCCGTCATGGGCCTGGCCTTCGATTTCGCGGATGTTCACGGTCTCGATGACGTTTTCGAGCACCTTGCGCAGATTGGGAATCTGGATGTTCAGATTGATGTCGCTGATCGGGCGCCCGACGTCCGTGCTGATCAGATTCAGATGCTTTTCGGCCAGTGGCGTGAAGCGCCGGATGCTCAGGTCGCTATCGAGGATCACGATCGGGATGTTGACGCTCGACAGCAGGTTCGACAGGTCGTTGTTGAGCTGCAACTGCTCGCGGTTGCGCGTTTCGAGCTCGTCGTTGACCGTCGAGAGCTCCTCGTTCACCGACTGGAGTTCTTCCTTCGCGGTCTCGAGTTCCTCGTTGGTGCTCTGCAACTCCTCATTGGAAGACAGGATTTCCTCGTTCGCCGAGCGCAGTTCCTCGTTGATCGTCTCGTCCTGCTCGATCACCGACTGCAGGTATTCCTTCGTCGACTGCAGTTCCTGCTCCAGCCCCCGCAGGCGTTCGGCCTGCTCGTTGTCATTCGTCCCGTCGCCGGGCTCCGGCCTGCGCTCCTTGAAGCACTGGAACACGACGAGAAAGAAGCCTGGACCGGCATATTCGGCGAGCGGGGCGACTTCGATCGTCACCCGCATCAACTCTTCTCCGCGCCTGAAGCGGATGCCTTCCTTGCGTGCGGTGGCGCGGGTCCTTGTTGCCTGGGCGACCGTGTCGCGCAGCTCCATCGCGAGCCCTTCGCGTGCCATGCGGAGCAGGTTGAAACTCGCCTCGCCGGGCGCCGGTTCGAGGAAGTCGCCGGTCTGGCCGCGAAACTGCACGATATCCATCTGCTCGTTGATGACGACGCTGGCCGGGCAGTACTTCTTCATCAGCACGCGGTCGACCGCGCGCTGCAGGTCCTGGCCGGCGAGGACGGCCGCCTGCCGTTCCTTCTCCCCTGGCGTGGCTTCGGGCAAGTTGAACTGCGGCGCGGAGAAATCGAAGTGCATCGGCGTCGTGATCGCCTTCTTGACGTAGATCTTGTGCTTGGCGTCGATCGTCTTGTACATGTCGGCGTACTTGCCGATGGTCTCCGCCACGCCCAGGAACAGGAAGCCGGTCGGCTTCAACGCGTAGTGGAAGAGCGACAGCGCCTTCTTCTGCAGCACCGGGCCGAGATAGATCAGCAGATTGCGGCAGCTCACGAGGTCGAGGCGCGAGAAGGGCGGATCCTTGACCACGTTCTGCTTCGCGAACAGGCACATGTCGCGGATGTGCTTGGCGATCTGGTAGCCCTGGTCGACCTTCGTGAAATAGCGGTTCAGTCGGCGCTGGGGCACGTCCTGCGCGATGCTTTCCGGGAAGATCCCGGCCCGCGCCTTCTCGATCGCCTGCGAATCGATGTCGGTCGCGAAGATCTGGATCGGGATGTTGACGCCCTGTTCGTCCATGTATTCGATCAGCGCGATCGCGAGCGAGTACGCCTCCTCGCCGGTCGAACAGCCGGCGACCCACACGCGGATCGGGTCGGCCGGGCTGCGGTCGCGGACGATCTTCGGGAAGACTTCCTGCACCAGCGCGTCGAAGGATTCCGGGTCGCGGAAGAAGGCGGTGACGTTGATCAGCAGCTCGTAGTAGAGTACGTCGACCTCGGCGGGCCGATCATGCAGCAGGCGCACGTAGTCGCTCATCCGGTCGATCTTGTGCAGCAGCATGCGTCGGCGGATGCGGCGCTGGATCGTCGTCAGCTTGTAGTAGCTGAAGTCCACTCCGGTGCGGCGGCGCAGCAGGATGAACATCTTGTTGAGGTGGTCCTCTTCATCCTTGTCCCTCTCGGACGGGCGTCGTTCAGAGTCCGTCCCGCGGCCGACGATGCGCGCCAGCTCCGCGGCGATTTCCTTGGGCGGCAGCACGAAATCGACGGAACCTGCTGCGATCGACGCATGCGGCATGCTGAAATACTTGGCGGAATCTTCGTCCTGCGCGAAGGTCACCCCGCCCTCGGCCTTGATCATCTTCATGCCGAGCATGCCGTCGGATGCGGTGCCCGACAGGATGATGCCTACGGCCTGTTCCCCCGCATCCTGGGCGAGCGAGCGCAGGAAATAGTCGACCGTCACCTGTGGCGTGCGCGGCGACGACGATGGCATCAGGTGCAGGGCGCCGTGGTGGATCGCGAGATTCTTGTTCGGGGGGATGACGTAGACGTGATTCGGCTCGACCCGCATGCCGTCGGCAGCCTCCGATACCGGCATACTCGTCTTCTCGGCGAGCAGATCGGCCAGCATGCTCTTGTGCGTCGGGTCCAGGTGTTGCACGAGCACATAGGCCATGTGCAGATCGGGCGCAAGATGTTCGAAAAACTCGCTGAACGCCTCGAGGCCGCCCGCCGAAGCGCCGATACCGACAATGGGAAAGACGTGGTTATGGGCGGTCTGTTTCGGAGAGGGCTCTTTCTTGGTCATCAGTCGATTCGATTGTCGTTGTCGGCGGCCTGGTGCCCTTGCGGGCGCGGTGGCGCGCTGCGAGAAGAGCGAATCATACGATGATCACCTCTCGGACGAGGGTCTTCATCGAGCATACGGCGTTCGCCTGTCAGGCGAAGTCGCAGGCGATTTCCACCGCGATACGCGTGCCTTCGCCGGGCTGCGAATCGACACTGAAGCTGCCGCCGGCAAATTCGGCGCGTTCCCGCATCGTCAACAGGCCGAGGCCTCGCCTCTGTCCCGGGCCGACAAGGTTGTCCGGTGCAAAGCCGATGCCGTTGTCGGCAATACGCAGCACCACATTTTCATAGCGCGTGGCGAGTTCGACTGCAACGCGGCTCGCCTCCGCATGCTTCGCGCAATTGGTGAGCGCTTCCTGAGCGATGCGGAACAGCAGCGATTGGTGCTCGGCGTTCAGGCGAATCGGGGAATTGTCGGAGGTGACGGAAACCTCGACGCCCGTGCGTTCGGTGAACTGCTGTGCGTAGCTTTCGAGGGCCGGCAACAGCCCGGCGTGGTCGAGAACCGGCGGCCGCAGGTCGGCGCAGATCTCGCGGATGCTCGCCGTGGTGTCCTGCAGCAGTGCCGTCAGATCGTCGAAGAGATGGGCGACGCTCCCATCGAGCCCCGGGGGCATCGCCGGCGCCAGCGACTTCAGTATGATCTCCATCGCGGCGAGGTTGGGGCTGGTCCTGTCATGCAACTCGGTGGACAGCCGCCGCCGTTCCATCTCCTGGACGGCGATCAGTCGACGTGACAAGGTTTCAATCCGCCGGCGCGCCTCTTCGCCATTCGTAAGCGCCTGCAGCAGCGCCTCGTTGATCGTCTGCACCTGGTCGTTCGAGCTTCGCAGGTCTTCGTTGGTGACAAAGAGCTCTTCGTTGAACGATTGCAGTTCTTCGTTCGCGAGCGTGAGCTGTTCCCGCAGATCGTGCATCTGCTGACTGAGGCGAAGGTTTTCCTGGTTGAATTCGTAAAGCTCGTGCCGCATCGACGTCTTGACGGCGTCATCCTGCCCGTCCGTGTCATCGAGCTTGCTGTCGCTGCGTAGTTCGCGAAATACGATCAGCGCGGCGGGCGGCTCCTCGCTTTGAAGGGGTTGTATCGTCACCTGGACTCGCCGCTGTTGCCCGGAGGCCAGGATCTCCTGGCCGGGCAATACGATCCTAGTCCGCTGCTGGATCGACTGGGCCAATCCGTTGAGCAACGCATGGTGCAGGCCGACCGGCGCCACGGCGTGTATATTCCAGCCCGCCTGACCGGTCGGAAGCTCGAGGTAGTTGCCGGTCCGCCCGTTGAAGTAGAGGATGTCTCCGGCCTCGTTGGCGACCACCGCTGGGAGTGAAAACTGTTGCAGCAAGACGGCGTCGGCCGCGGTTTTCAGCGTCGCTCCTGGGTGGCCCGGCCTCGGCAGGCGCCAGTTGCGCATCACGAAATCCAGAGTGCCGGCCTGAGGCGTGCCCGGCAGCCGTCGGTAGATGCGGCTCGGTCCGTCGACGAGCGCGAACAGCTGCGGCGCGTCCGCGATTCCGGCATCTCCGCGAACGGCCAGCAGGCCGTCGCGAAGGAGGCTGTAGTGGAGCAAGGGCAGCGGAATGTCGTGCGAGTCCGAGCCGGCAGTGCAATACACGAGCAGGTCGAGATTGGAAAACGGCGCGTCGGCCGTCGCGTCGTGCGCGGCGAAGATGATCATGTCGCGCAGCTCGCGTCGGATGCGGAATCCGCCATCTTCACGGCGGAAGAAGCGGGCAAGCCGCTCGGGCGACAGCTCGTCCGCGATCCGCTCCGGAAACCAGCTACGACGCGCCAGCGCAATCACTTTGAGATCCGGGTCGGAGGCCAGAATTCTCACCGTGGGGCGGTCGCATGCCTCGACCTCGTCGAGCAGTTCGCAAAGCAGTATCGCGACCGCATAGGCTTCTTCGCCGCGGCCGCAATTGGCGATCCAGGTGCGCAATGGTCGGTCGGCAGCATAAGCCGCCTTCACGCGCGGCAGGAGCGCCGACCTGAGCGCGGCCCAGAACTCGGGATCACGGAAAAAGAGGTGAACGGGCGGCGAACCGACACTGGTGCCGGTTGAGGCGAGGGGCCTCCCGTCCTCGTAGGGTGTCTCTCGCATGTTCAGTTTCGTTACCTCGGATCGATGATTCGCGGCCTGCGCCTGGACGCAGAACGGCGGACGCCGTCGCCATAACGTGGTTAGGGTACATGTTTGCCGAGATCCGGGCGTGCAGATTGCACACGCCTATAAGACTTTCTACATAATCCCTACCCCTTCCAGGGTATTCCCGCGGGGCTGCCCGTTCCTGTGTTGCGGCCGTCTACAATGCGTGGAGAGACGCGGCAGGAAAGCGGAAGCTTCCGCTGTCGGCGGAACCCAGTCTAATCAAGCAATTTCTGTTCCGAGTGTCGCGGGACAGTTATGCAGATCAGAGCATGACCTGGGTGCCGAGCTCGACCACCTGGTTGGCGGGGAGGCGGAAGTAGGTGGCGGCGCCTTCGGCCTGGCGGGTCATCCAGGAATACAGCGCGCAGCGCCAGCCGCTGAGCGCACCGGGGCCGTCGACGATCACGGAGCGGGCGACGAAGTAGGTCGTGAGCATCGGGTCGAGGTGCAGCCCGACGCCGTCGGCCCCTTCCAGCGCCTTCGGCAGGTCGGGTTCCTCGCGGAAGCCGAAATGGACGTCGAGTTGCCAGGTGTCCGGCGTGAGTTTCGTCAGGTGCAGGCGATCCTGCTCGGCGATGTAGGGGATTTCCTCATTGATCACGTGCAGGAACACCGTCTGTTCGTGCATTACCTTGTAGTGCTTGAGGTTATGGAACAACGCGCTGGGGACGACGCTGGTGTCCGAGGTGAGGTACACGGCGGTGCCGGGGACTTTCGGCACGTCGTTGTGCGGGGCGCGGATGAAGCCGTCCATCGGTACGTCGATCTTGCGCCGCTGGGCCGCGACGTGGCCCGAGCCTTCCTTCCAGGTCGTCAGCGCGATGAAGATGAAGGCGCCGAGCAGCATCGGGAACCAGCCGCCGGCAGCGATCTTGGTCAGGTTGGACGCGAAGAAGGCGCACTCGAGCAGTGCGAAGAGCGCGAGCCCGGCGAGTACCGGCAGGCGGAAGCGGCTCGGCGCGGCGAGCGTGATGAACACCGTGAGCACGGTCGTGATGATCATCGTGCCCGATACCGCGATGCCGTACGCGGCGGCCAGTGCGTTCGAGGAGCGGAATTCCAGCACCAGCAGCACGACCGCGATCAGCATCAGCCAATTGACGCTGGGAATGTAAATTTGACCACGCTCGCTGTCCGAGGTGTGGAGTACGCGCACGCGCGGTAGGTAGCCGAGCAGCGAGGCCTGCAGCGTCATCGAGAAGGCTCCGGTGATCGTGGCCTGCGATGCGATCACGGTCGCGGCGGTGGCGAGCCCGACGAGCGGCAGCACGGCCCAGTCCGGCGCGAGGAGGTAGAAGGGGTTCTCGACCGCGGTTGGGTCGCGCAGCACGAGCGCGCCCTGGCCGAAGTAGTTGATCAGCAGCGCTGGGCACACCAGGCCGTACCACGCGATGCGGACGGCCTTTGCGCCGAAGTGGCCCATGTCTGCATACAGCGCCTCGCCGCCGGTGAGCGCCAGGAAAACGGCGGACAGCAGCAGGAAGGCGGCGTGCGAGTGGTTGATCGCGAAGTCGATGGCGTACTTCGGGTTGATCGCCTGGAGCACTTGCGGGGTCTGGGCAATCGACTGCGCGCCGAGCACGGCGAGCGTCGCGAACCAGATCAGCGTGACCGGCCCGAAGAGCCGCCCGACGCGGGTCGTGCCGTGCTTCTGGATCAGGAACAGGCTGACCAGCACGCCGATCGTGATCGGCACGATCAGCGCGTGGAACTCGGGTTCGGCGACCGAGATGCCTTCCATCGCCGACAACACCGAGATCGCAGGCGTGATGATGGCGTCGCCATAGAAGAGCGCGGCGGCGAAGATGCCGGAGGCGATCACGAGCGCCGCGAGGTTCGCTTTACGTGAGGCGGTGCGATGGGCGAGGGCGGTCAGCGCAAGTACGCCGCCTTCGCCATCGTTGTCGTACTTGAGCACGATCCATACATATTTCAGCGACACGATCAGCATCAGCGCCCAGAAGAACGCGGACAGCGCGGCGAGCACGTTCGTTTCGCTCACGGCGAGCGCGTGCGGGCCGGTGAAGGCTTCCTTGAACGCATACAACGGGCTGGTGCCGATGTCCCCGTAGACCACGCCGAGTGCGGCCAGGGCGAGTCCCGCCAGATTGCTTCGCGAACCGTGTTCGTGTGCGGACATGTGGGTTCCTTGCGAGACGCTATACGGTTGGTGTCTGAGTGTCGAAACGGTAGCCGACGCCGATTTCAGTACGTAGATGTGCGGGCTGGGTCGGGTCCGTCTCGAGCTTCTGTCGCAGATGGCCGATGTAGATGCGCAGGTAGTGCGTGCTTTCCGCGTAGCCGGGGCCCCACACCTCGCGCAGCAGGTGGCGGTGTGTCAGCACCTTGCCGGCGTTGGCGATCAGCACCACGAGCAGGCGGTATTCTATCGCCGTGAGGTGCACCGGTTCGCCGGCACGCTGCACGGTGCGCCGCACGAGATCGACCTCGACGTCGCCGAAGCGTACCAGCGGTGTGCCTGGACTGGAATCCGGGTCGGCCCGGCGCAGCAGCGCGCGCACGCGGGCGAGCAGCTCGCCGACCGAGAACGGCTTGGTCAGGTAGTCGTCGGCGCCGGCATCGAGCGCATCGATCTTGTCGGCCTCGGCCGAGCGCGCCGACAGGATCAATATAGGCATGCGCGACCAATCGCGCACAAGCCGGACGAAGTCGACGCCGTTGCCGTCGGGCAGGCCGAGGTCCAGCACGACGAGGTCGGGCGGGCGGGCCGCGGCTTCTTCCTGCGCGTCGTGCATCGTGCAGGCTTCGGTCACGCGGTACTCGGCGCGTTCCAGTGTCTGGCGCACGAAGCGGCGGATCTGCAGGTCGTCCTCGACGACGAGGATCGCGGGTTTGGCGTCGTTCATGGCCGCGCCCCGGCGGGATCGACGGGTTCCGGTTCGAGCTGCGGCGCCTGTCCGCAGGGCAGCGAGAAGCGGACGCAGGCGCCGCCTTCGGGCGCATTCGAGGCGTCGATCTGCCCGCCATGCGCTTCGACGATTGCGCGGCAGATCGCGAGGCCGAGGCCGACGCCGGGTGCGGTCGATTCGGTCGTGCCGCGTTCGAAGAGGTTGAAGATGCGCTTCAGGCTCGCCGGGGGGAAGCCGGGGCCGCGGTCGCGCACCTCGACGAGCAGGGAGCCCGCGACGTCGGTGACGGTGACCGCGATCGGTGCGCCCGGCGGCGAGTATTTCGCGGCGTTTTCGAGCAGGTTGCAGCACACGCGTTCCATCAGCACCGCGTCGATCGCGACCAGCGGCAGCTCGGGCGCGAGCGTGACCGTGACCGGGTGGTCGCGCAGCGCGTCGCCCAGGAGCTGGATGCTCGCGCCGATCACTTCGTCGATCGGCTGCCATTCCTTGCTCAGATGCACCTTGCCGGCCTGTAGGCGGGCCATGTCGAGGAGTTTGTCGACCATCTCGTGCAGGCGCCCGGCCTGGTCGCGGATCGCTTGTGCGGCTTCGCGCTCCTGGTCGTCGAGGTGGCTGCTGGCCAGCGCGAGCGCGTCGGCCTGGCCGAAGAGCACGGTGAGCGGCGTGCGGATGTCGTGCGAGATCGACGACAGGATGGAGCTGCGTAGCCGCTCGGCTTCGGTTTCGAGCTGGCTCGCCTGGGCGATCTCGACGAAATGCAGGCGCTCCAGCGCGATCGCGGTGAGCGAGGCGACAGCTTCGAGCATCGAGCGCAGTTCGTAGATGTGGTCGTCATCGACGTGGGCTGCGACGAACAACACGCCGCGGCGGCGGGTCGATCCGATCAATGGCAGGATGAGGCAGGCGCCGTCGAGATTGACGGTGGCGCTGGCGCCGACAGTGTCTCCCCCGAGATAGACCGCTTCGATGGTCAGGAACTTGTCCATCGACAGCGGACCCGTGCTGTGCGGGAATTCGTGGATCTTGTCGTCGGCATCCGGCACGAAGAGGCGTGCCTCGCCGCCGGCCTGTTCGCGCACGAAGCGCACGACCTGGGTGACCGCTTCGTCGGCGCTCACGGCGCCTGCGAGCGTGCGGGCGAGGGTGTAGAGGGCCTGCGAGCGTTGCTCGCGCTGCTGTGCGTCGCGGGCGCTCGCCTTGAGGCTGGCGGTGAGGTGGCTGATGAAGAGCGACACCGCGAGCATCACGGCGAAGATCACGAGGTACTGCACGTCGCTGACGGCGAAGGAGAGCTGAGGCGGGACGAAGAAGAAATCGAAGAGCGCGACGGTGACGAAACTCGCGAGGATCGCCGGGCCGCGTCCGAGGCGTGCCGCGACGAACACGACCGGGAGCAGCATCAGCATCGCGATGTTCGTGATGTCGAACACGCCGCGCAGCAGCAGGCAGATTGCCGTCATGAGCGCGCACGCGAACACGGCGAACAGGTGCCGCGTGACCGGTGAATGGCGTTCCAGACTGTCGTTTTCCATGATCCGCGCCGCTTTCCCGCCACGGTGGCTTCGATGGATGCCGTCCGTGGCTCTTGGTGACGGGGCTATTCTGGAATGTGCCGGATAAAAATGGTGTAAATGCTGTAACGCAACATAAGGCCGGGCGGTGCCGATCAACCGTAGCGGCGGGCCGCTTCCACGGCGAGGCCCGCGCCGATGCTGCCATACAGGTCGCCCTCGACAGCGCGGGCGGCCGGCAGTTCGGCGGCAATGCGGGCGCGCAGTTGCGGCACGCCGCTCGCGCCGCCGGTGAAGTAGATGCTGTCGATCTGGTTGCGGCGCAGCCCGGCGTCGTCGAGCAAGGTGCCGACGCAGGCGCCGACGCGGTCGACGAGGCTGCGCGTCGCGCGGGTGAAATCTTCGCGGCTGATGGTGTGCGTGAGGCCGGGGGCGAGGCGGTCGAGCTGAAGTGTCGCGAGTTCCGCCGTCGATAAGTCGATCTTGGCCTGTTCGACCTGCAGCGCGAGCCAGTGTCCTTCGCGTCGGCTCACGAGCCGCGACAGGCGGTCGAGTTCCTCGCGGGCGGTCGCGTCGCGGTAGATGTGCTGCAGGTCCGCCCAGACCTGGCGGGTGTAGGCGAAGTTGATCGTGTGCCAGGTCGCGAGCTGGAAGAAGATGCTCGACGGGATCTCGGCGCCGCTCTTCATCCGGCCGCGATAGCCGAGTAGCGGCATCACGCACTCCAGGCTCAGTGCGCGGTCGAAGTCGGTGCCGCCGATATGGATGCCGGCGTTGCCGAGGAGGTCTTCCCGGCGGTCGTCGCTGCCGGCGCGATCGGGCGACAGGCGCACGAGCGAAAAGTCCGCCGTGCCGCCGCCAATGTCGGCGATCAGCACGAGTTCCTCGCGCGTCAGCGAACGCTCGTAATGCAGCGCCGCGCCGATCGGTTCGAACTGGAAGCTCACGTCGCGGAAGCCGACCTGGTGCGCGATCTCTTCCAGGGTGTCCTGTGCCTTGCGGTCGGCCGCGGCGTCGTCGTCGACGAAATGCACCGGCCGGCCGAAGACGGCCTGATCGAAGCTGCGGCCGGCCTGGGCTTCGGCGCGCTGCTTGATCTCGCCGATGAAGCTCGCGAGCAGGTCGCGAAAACGCAGCGCGCGGCCATGCACTTCGGTCTGGCCATCGATCAGGCTGCTGCCCAGCAGGCTTTTCAGCGCGCGCATCAGGCGGCCTTCGTAGCCGTCGAGGTATTCGGCGAGCGCGGCGCGGCCGAAGGCGGTGGTTTCCTCGTCGGCGTTGAAGAACACCGCGGACGGCAGCGTCGGTTTGCCGTCTTCGAGCGCGAGTAGCGTCGGTGCGTCGGGGCGGAGCCAGCCGGCGGTGGAATTGGAGGTGCCGAAGTCGATGCCGCAGGCGCGGGCGGGCTGGTGCATGGGCGAAGTGGGTAGGGTGAGGCCGGGCAGGGATGCTACCCGACCGCGCGCCGGCGGACCAGCACGCAAACAGCGTCGCCTGCGTCGGTCGGGCGATGCCGCGCTACAAGGCGAAATGTTTCGAATTGCCGCTTACGTTACCATCGCGATCGGATGCCTGCGGAATCCGGTCTATTTCTTTTTCGAACGTTGCGGTCAGGGCACATGACAAGAAGCAGGGTATTGGTGGCGGCGGCCATCGTGGCCATCGCCGTCGTTGGCGGATACTGGTATTACTCGTCGCGCGCGGGCAGCGTGCCGGCCGTCGTGAAGGCGCCGCCGCCGCCAGTGCCGGTGACGGCAGCGACCGCGGCGGTGAGCGACGTGCCGGTGCTGCTGGAAGTGATCGGCCGTGCCGAGGCGTATGAGAGCGTGACCGTGAAGTCGCGCCTGGACGGTCAGGTGGCGTCGGTCGTCTATATGGAAGGCCAGCATGTGCGCCAGGGCGACGTGCTGCTGCGGCTCGATCCGGCCGACTACGAGGCGCGCCTGCGCCAGGCCGAAGCGAACGTCGCGCGTGATGAGGCGCAGGTCGCGAAGGCGCGAGCGGACGTCGAACGCTACGTTGCGCTGAAGGGCCGCGGCTTCGTGTCGGACGAGAAGGTGAACGAGGTGCACACCGACGAAGCCGCGGCGCTGGCGACGGTCAAGGCAGACAAGGCGGCCGTCGATTTCGCGCGACTGCAACTGTCCTACACGACCGTGCGCGCGCCCTTCGACGGCGTCGTCGGCGCGCGGCTCGTGTTCCCGGGGTCGGCGGTGAAGGTGAACGACACGGCGCTGGCGGTGGTGAACCGCGTGCGGCCGCTGTATGTGAGTTTCGACGTGTCCGAGAAGCATCTGCCGCGGCTGCGCGAGGCGATGGCGGCGGGGAGCATGAAGGCGTCCATCAAGGTGCCCGGCGGCGGGGACAAGCCCGTCGAAGGCACGGTGCGCTTCCTCGACAACGCGGTGGATGTCACGACGGGCACGATCCAGATGAAGGCCCTGCTCGAAAACCAGGACGAAAAGCTGCTGCCCGGGCAGTTCGTCAACGTGAGCGTCCGCCTGGCGACGCTTTCCGGAGCGGTCGTGGTGCCGAGCGAAGCGGTGCAGCAGGGGCCGGAGGGCAACTTCCTGTTCGTGATCGGTGAAGAGAACAAGGTCAGTCCGCGCAAGATCGAGGTCGAGGCGATGTTCGATGGCCGGGCGGCGATCGCGAAGGGGCTCGCGGCCGGCGAGAAGGTCGTCACCGACGGGCAATTGCGGCTGACGCCGGGTTCGCGCGTGAAGGTGAAGGGGGAGGGGGCCGAGGAGGCGGAAGCTTCCGGCAAGGCGTCCGCCCAGCCCGCGGCCACTGCTGGGGAATCGACCCCGTCGCGCAACTGAGACCGCCGCATGAATTTGCCCGAATCGTGTATCCGCCGGCCGGTGATGACGACGCTGCTGATGGCGGCGTTCCTGATCTTCGGCGTGATCGGCTACCGCGCGCTGCCGGTGGCCGAACTGCCGTCGGTGGACTTCCCGACGATCTCGGTCACGGCGCAGCTGCCCGGGGCCTCGCCGGAGACGATGGCCGCATCGGTCGCCACGCCGCTGGAAGGCCAGTTCTCGACGATTTCCGGCCTCGACTCGATGACCTCGACGAGCGCCCAGGGGACGACCTCGATCACGCTGCAATTCTCGCTCGACCGCAACATCGACGCGGCGGCGCTCGACGTGCAGTCGGCGATCTCGACCGCGCTGCGCAAGCTGCCGCCGAACATGCCGACGCCGCCGTCCTTCCGCAAGGTCAATCCGGCCGACGCGGCAATTTTCTACATCGCGATGTCGTCGCCGACGATGCCGCTGCCGGTGGTCGACGAATATGCCGAGACCCAGCTCGCGCAGCGTCTATCGACGATCCCGGGCGTCGCCCAGGTGCAGGTATTCGGTTCGCAGAAGTTCGCCGTGCGCGTGCAGGCCAATCCCGACCAGCTCGCGAGCCGCGGCATCGGCATCGACGAACTGCGCCAGGCGCTCGTGCAGAACAACGTCAATCAGCCTGTCGGCCAGCTCGACGGCAGCCGCCAGTCGCTCGCGATCAAGGACGCCGGCCAATTGACGACGGCCGCCTCCTATCGGCCGTTGATCGTCGCGTGGAAGAACGGCGCGCCGGTGCGGCTGGAGGAAGTGGCGACGCCGATCGACGGCGTCGAGAACAACCGCATCGCGAGCTGGAACGTCGACAAGCGCGCAATCGTGCTCGCGATCCAGCGCCAGCCGGGCGCGAACACGGTCGAGACGGTCGATGCGATCAAGCGGGTGCTGCCGTCCTTCCAGTCCAAGCTCCCGGCCGCGATCGAGATGAAGGTGCTGTTCGACCGCAGCATCACGATCCGCAACGCGATCGACGACGTGCAGTTCACGCTGATCCTCGCGGGTTTCCTGGTCATCCTCGTGATCCTGCTCTTCCTGCGCAACCTGTCGGCGACGCTGATCCCGGCGCTCGCGCTGCCGATCTCGGTCGTCGGCACTTTCGCCGCGATGTCGGTGATGGGCTATAGCCTCGACAACCTGTCGCTGCTGGCGCTGACGCTGTCGGTCGGCTTCGTCGTCGACGACGCGATCGTGATGCTGGAGAACATCGTCCGCCACGTCGAGGCAGGCGAACGGCCCTTCGAGGCCGCGATCAAGGGTGCGCGCGAAATCGGCTTCACGATCATCTCGATGACGATCTCGCTGATCGCCGTCTTCATCCCGGTGATGTTCATGCGCGGGATCGTCGGGCGCCTGCTGCACGAATTTGCGGTGACGATCTGCGCGGCGATCCTCGTGTCCGGCGTCGTGTCGCTGACGCTGACGCCGATGCTCTGCAGCCGCTACATCAAGCACGCGGAATCGGAATCGCATGGCCGCGTCTTCCTGCTCTTCGAGCGCTTCTTCGCCGCGCTGCTGGCGGGCTATGAGCGTACGCTGCGCATGGCGATGGCGCACCCGCGGGCGGTGCTCGCGAGCTTCTTTGCGACCTTGCTCGCGACGGGCCTGATCTTTGCCAAGGTGCCGAAGGATTTCCTGCCGAGCGGCGATTCCGGCCAGATCATCGCCTTCACCGAAGCCGCGCAGGACGCCTCCTTCGCCGCGATGGTCGAACATCAGCGCGCAGTCGCCGAGATCGTCGCCAAAGATCCCGACGTCGCGACCTTCATGTCCTCGGTGGGCGCAGGCGGCGCGCGGCCGACCGCGAACACCGGCACGCTCTTCATCACGCTGAAGCCGCACGACGAGCGCAAATCGACGCCGGACGAGATCATCCAGCGCCTGCGGCCGCAGGTCGCGGCGGTGCCCGGCATCAAGGTGTCGATGCAGAACCCGCCCGCGATCCGGATCGGCGGTCAGGTCACGTCGGCGCAATACCAATACACGCTGCAGGACATCGACCTCGACGAGCTGTACCAATGGACCGGCACGCTGACCGAGAAGATCCGCCAGTTGCCGGGCTTCGTCGACGTCAACAACAACCTCAACAACCTGAGCCCGGTCGTCGCGCTCGACATTGATCGGGACAAGCTCGCGACGCTCGGCCTCACCTACGGCCAGGTCGAGGATGCGCTGCAAAGCGCGTTTTCGGCGCGGCAGGTGTCGACGATCTACGGTTCGACCAACCAGTACCAGGTCATCCTCGAACTCGCGCCGCGATTCCAGGCGGGGCCGGAGGCGCTGCCGCGTCTGCATGTGCGCACCAGCGCCGGTACGCTCGTGCCGCTGGACGCCGTCGCGCACTTCAGCCGCAAGAACCAGGCGCTGACGGTGAACCACCTCGGCCAGCTGCCGTCGGTGACGATCTCCTTCAACCTGCTGCCCGGCACCTCGCTCGGCGACGCGGTGGCGAGGATCAAGGCGCTGGAGCAGGAGGCCGGGATTCCGGTCTCGCTCAACACCAGCCTGCAGGGCACGGCGCAGGCCTTCCAGTCTTCGCTCGAAGGGCTCGGGATGCTGCTGCTCGTCGCGGTGCTCGTCGTGTATCTCGTTCTCGGCGTGCTCTACGAGAGCTTCATCCATCCGCTGACGATCCTGTCCGGCCTGCCGTCGGCGGGCCTCGGGGCGCTGCTGACGCTGCTGCTCTTCGGCGTCGACCTCAGCCTCTATGCCTTCGTCGGCGTGATCATGCTGATCGGCATCGTGAAGAAGAACGCGATCATGATGATCGACTTCGCGCTAGAGCGGCGCAGGCACGAGGGCATGGCCGCGTTCGACGCGATCTTCCAGGCCTGTCTCGTGCGTTTCCGCCCGATCATGATGACGACGATGGCCGCGCTCGTCGGCACGCTGCCGATCGCGCTGGGGATCGGAGCGGGGGCGGAGGTGCGGCGGCCGCTGGGCCTCGCCGTGGTCGGCGGGCTCGTCGTGTCGCAGTTCCTGACGCTGTACCTGACGCCGGTCGTCTATCTCTACCTCGACCGCTTCTCGAAGAGCGGAGACAGCCGCGCTACCGAGCCGGCAACGGAAGCGGCGGCGAGCTAGCGCGGACACTCCTCGGGGGACGCGCTCGCCTGTCGCAGCCACGCGATCAGGTCGGCACGCTCCTGCGGATCGGAGATGCCGGCGTAGCCCATCGCGGTGCCGGGCACGAAGCGCGTGGGGGCGGCGAGAAAGCGGTCGAGCGTCTTCTCGTTCCAGACGATCTTTGAGCGCGCCATCGCCGGCGAATACTCGAAGCCGGGGACGCTGCCTGCCCGGCGCCCGAAGAGGCCGCAATGCATCGGGCCGGTGCGATTGTAGGCGAGGGCGTGGCAGGCGAGGCAGCGGTCGTAGATCCCCTTGCCGCGCGCCGGGTCGCCCGCCATCGCCGCCTGCGCAGCGGGGGCGGCGAGGAGCGCCACGAGCACCGCCGTGGCGGTCCGCTTCATGACACGAAGGCCGTCGGCACCGGATTGTCGCCGAGCGCTTGACGCAGGATAGCCCAGTGCATCGCTTCGTCGCCGAGGATGCTCGCCGCGGCTTTCGCCAGATCGCGATCCTGGAACAGCGGCACCGCGCCGAGGTAGGCGCTGACGGCCCCCTTCTCGAGTCCCGCCGCGAAGCCGAGCACGTCGTTCTGCGTCTTCAGCTTGTCGGTCGGAAAGTCATAGTGGCTCTTCGCTTCGACCGGCTTGCCGCCGAGCTTGCGCACGGTCGCGGCGAGCACGTCGGCATGCTCCTTGTGCTGACCCTGGAACTGGACGGCGAGGTCGAGCATGGGCTTCTGCAGCAGGCCGCTGGCGGCCCCCACGCCATACGCGGCGATGGCTTCGAGTTCGGCGCCCAGCGCGGTGTTGAGGATGCGGACGTCGGCCGATATATCGGTTTGCTTCTTGCCGTAGTTGGCGGCGAGTGCAGGGCGTCCGGCGAGCAGCGCGACGGTGCCGGCCGACAGCATGGCCCCCGATCCCGTCAGGAAGCGGCGGCGGTTGAGGGTTCGCAGGGCGGAGAAGGGATCGACGCGGATGATCATGATGGGCTCCTTGGTCACGCGGGGTTGGACTCCCCGGAGGCGGGGAGCGAGGGGGCAGTTAGTGAAGGGGCGGGAAGGCCCAGCCGCGCGCAGACCTGCGTGACGATGCGGTCGCAGCGTGCACCATCGAAGGCGAAGACGTCTTCGAGCAGCGATCCGAGATGGGCACCGAGGGCGTTGCGCAGCTGGCCGCGGGCGCGCAGGAAACGCACCTTCGTATTGCCGGACGAGATGCCGAGCGTCGCGGCGGTTTCCTCGACGCTCAGGCCCTCGACGGCGCGTAGCATGAAGACCGTGCGATAGGCGTCCGGCAGCCCGTCGATCGAGGCCTCGATGAGGCGTCGCAATTCGCTGCGCATCGCGAGCGTTTCCGGCGTTTCGGGAGGGGCGTCGCCGTCGCCTCCGGCCAGCGTGTCGAGTTCTTCTTCTGTGGCGACCGGCATGTTCCGGCGGCGGCGACGTGCCAAGGCCTGGTTGACGATGATCCGAGTGAGCCAGGTGGAGAGCTTCGCGTCGCCGCGGAAGCCGGCGAGCGCGCGATGTGCTTCGATGTAGCCGTCCTGCACCGCGTCCTCGGCGTCCGCGTCGTCGCGCAGGATGCTGCGGGCGACCCGGAACAGGCGACGGTTGTGCTGGCGCATCATGCGCTCGAAGGCGAGGGTGTCGCCGGCGAGGATGCGAGTCACGAGCGCGGTTTCCGTGGCGGGCTCGGCGTGGGCGACCGGAGGGTCTGAAGGCGACATGGCAATCTCCTGTAGTTGCCGATTAGATGAAAGTCCGCGGAGAAAGGTTACAGCTATGCCGAAAAGATATAATTGCAATTGGGATGCCGCACGGCATGCGACATCGCTCCGAAGCTGCCCGTGAGGGAGGCTGTGAGGGAGAGACCGGACGGATCGCCTATGACGGATCGGGAACAGCAGGACGCGCCGCCGCGGCCCATCTTCGAGGCGCGCGGGCTCACGAAGGTCTACGAGATGGGCGAGGTGCGGGTCGAGGCGCTGCGCGGCGTCGATCTCGATCTCTATCCGGGCGAGTTCGTCGTGCTGCTCGGCCCCTCGGGCAGCGGCAAATCGACGCTGCTCAACATCCTCGGCGGGCTCGACACGCCGACGAGCGGCAGCGTGCGCTACGGCGACCACGACCTGACCGTCGACGACGATGCGGCGATGACGCACTACCGCCGCGAGCACGTCGGCTTCGTCTTCCAGTTCTACAACCTGATCCCCAGCCTCACGGCGCGCGAGAATGTCGCACTCGTGACCGAGATCTCCGACGACCCGATGGCGCCCGAGGGGGCGCTCGCGCTGGTCGGGCTCGCGCAGCGGATGGATCACTTCCCGAGCCAGATGTCGGGCGGCGAGCAGCAGCGGGTGGCGATCGCGCGGGCCGTCGCGAAGCGGCCGCAGGTGCTGCTGTGCGACGAGCCGACCGGAGCGCTGGACGCGCAGACCGGCGTGATGGTGTTGGACGTCATCGCGCGCGTGAACCGCGATCTGGGCACCACGACCGTCGTCATCACCCACAACGCGGTCATCGCCGCGATGGCCGATCGCGTCGTGTATTTCGGCGACGGGCGCGTCGTGCGCATCGAGCGCAACGATCACCGCGCGGCGGCCAGCGAACTGCAATGGTGAGCCTGCGCGCCCTCGACCGCAAACTGTGGCGCGACCTGTGGCACATGCGCGGCCAGGCGTTCGCGATCGCGCTGGTCGTGATGTGCGGCGTCGGCACCTACGTGATGTTCATCTCGACGCTCGCCTCATTGCGCACGACGCAGGACAGCTATTACCGCGAATACCGCTTCGCCCAGGTGTTCGCGTCGCTCAAGCGCGCACCCGAGTCGCTGCGGCAGCGGATCGCGGCGATCCCGGGAGTCGATGCCGTCGACACGCGCGTCGTCGCGCAGGTGCGGCTTGAAATGCCGGACTTCGACGAGCCGGTCACGGCGCTGATGGTGTCGCTGCCCGATGCCGGGCCGCACGGGCTCAATGCCTTGCACCTGCGCGAAGGCCGGCTGCCGCTGCCCGCGCGCGCCGACGAGGTGGTCGTCAGCACGCCGTTCGCGAAGGCGCATGGGCTGCATCCGGGTGGCCGCTTCGACGCGATCCTGAAGGGGCGGCGGCAGACGCTGCGGGTTGTCGGAACCGCCTTGTCGCCGGAGTTCATCCAGCAGCTGCGGCCGGGCTCCGCCTTTCCCGACCCGAAGCGTTACGGCGTGATGTGGATGGAGCGCCGCGCGTTGGGGCAGGCTTACGAGCTGGACGGCGCGTTCAACGACCTCGCGCTGAGTCTGCGCCCCGGTGCCGACGAGCAGGACGTGATCGAGCGCGTCGACGAGCTCATCGACCCGTTCGGCGGCTTGGGCGCCTACGGGCGCGTGGACCAGCGCTCGCATCGTTTCCTGGGCCAGGAACTGCAGCAGCTCGGCACGCTGGCGAGTCTTTTCCCGACGATGTTCATGGGCGTCGCGGCCTTCCTGCTCAACGTCGTGATCGGGCGGCTGGTCGCGATGCAACGCGAGCAGATCGCGACGCTGAAGGCCTTCGGCTACGGCAATCTGGCGGTGCTCTGGCATTACCTGAAGCTCGTCGCGGCAATCGCGGGTGCCGGAGTGATCGGCGGAACGGGCCTGGGCATCTGGCTCGGGAAGCTGCTGTCGGCGATCTACATGGAGTTCTACTACTTCCCCTTCCTGAAATTCATCCTGCAGCCCCTGACGGTCGTCGAAGCCGCGATGGCGAGCCTGCTGGCGGCTGGCGCCGGCACGGTGATGGCGGTGTGGCGCGCGGCGCGGCTTTCCCCGGCGCAGGCGATGCGCCCCGAGCCGCCCGCGCACTACCACGAGACCGGGGTCGAGAAGCTCGGCCTGAAGCGTTGGCTGTCGCAGCCGACGCGCATGATCGTCCGCCACATCCGCCGCCGCGCGCTGCAGTCGGCGGTGACCGTGCTGGGCATCGCGCTCGCCTGCGGCATCATCATGACCGGGCTCTTCCAGCGCGATACCGTCGGCTACATGCTGAACGTGCAATACGACATGTCGCAGCGCGAGGATCTGTCGGTGAGCTTTACGGACCCGACGGCCTATCGCGCGCGCTTTGACCTGCTCGGCCTGCCGGGCATCGAGCACGTCGAGGTGTTCCGGGCCGTGCCGGTGCGGCTGCGGCACGGACATCTCGAATACCGGACCGGTATCCGCGGCGTCGAGCCCGGCGGCGACATCCAGCGCCTGCTCGACGCCGAGCTGCGCCCGGTGCCGCTGCCGCCCGACGGCATCCTGCTGACCGACTATCTCGGCAAGATCCTCGACGTCGGGGTCGGCGAGCGCATCGTCGTCGAGGTGCTCGAAGGCGACCGGCCGCGACGCGAGGCGACGGTGGTCGGGCTCGTGAAGGAGTACCTCGGCGTGTCGGGCTACATGGACCTCGCCGCGCTGAACCGCTTCATGCACGAGGGCCCGACGATCTCGGGCGCGTATCTGTCGGTCGACCGCGCACAGCTCGGCCGGCTGTACGAGCGGCTGCGGGAAACACCGCGCGTCGCAGCCGTCGCCGAGCGCGTCCAGGAGATCCGCAACTTCAACCGCATGATGGACGAGACGATGCTGTTCTTCACCTACGTCGCCACGGCCTTTGCCGTGATCATCGCGTTCGGCGTGATCTACAACAGCGCCCGCATCGCGCTGACCGAGCGCGGCCGCGAGCTCGCGAGCCTGCGCGTGCTGGGCTTCACGCGCGCCGAGATCGCCTACATCCTGCTCGGCGAGCTGGGCATCTTGACGCTCGTCGCGATTCCGCTCGGCCTGTGGCTGGGCGAGGGCATGTGCTATTACATCGCTCGCACGCTGCAGAGCGATCTGTTCCGCGTCCCGGTCGTGCTCGAACCGCGGACCTATGCGTTCGCCGTCACCGTCGTGCTGGTGTCGTCCATGCTCTCGGGCCTTGCGGTCCGGAGGCGGCTCGACCGGCTGGACCTGATCGGCGTGCTGAAGACTCCGGAGTGAGGCAATGAAGAACACAGTGCAATGGCGCAGGCGCATCGTGCTGGCGGCGATCGCCGTCGCGATCGGCTGGGGGCTCTACCACGGATTCCGGCCGCAGCCGCTCGTCGTCGATGCGCGCGCGGTCGAGCGCGGGCCGATGCGGGTCGCGATCGAACAGGAGGGGCGGACGCGCGTCGTCGACCGCTATGTTGTCGCGGCCCCCGTCGCGGCCTACGCGCGGCGCATCGCGCTCGATGTCGGAGATGCCGTGCAGGCCGGCCAGTCGCTCGTCGAGCTCGAACCGCAGCGCTCCGAGGTGCTCGATGCGCGCCGCCGGGCCGAGGCCGAGGCGCGCGTCGCGGCGGCATTCGCGAACGCAAGTGCCGTCGAGCAGCGCATGCGCGCAGCCCAGGCGGGCGCGGATCTCGCTGACAAGGATCTGCGCCGTGCGCGATCCCTGCGGGCGGCGGGCCACGTGAGCGCCGAGGCCGAAGACCGCGCGGTCGCCGAAACCGACCGTGCCGGCTCGGAGCTGCGTTCGGCGCAGTTCGCGGTATCGACGGCCCGCCACGAGCTCGAAGCCGCGCGCACCGCGCTCGGCTACGCCGCGGCGGGCGGGAAGGGCGCGCCGATCGTCGTGCGCTCGCCCGTCGCCGGCCAGGTGCTGAGGATTCCACGCAAGAGCGAAGGGGCGATCGCCGTCGGTCAGCCGCTGCTGGACATCGGCGATCCGCGCAGCCTCGAAGTCGAGGTCGACGTTCTGTCCGCCGACGCCGTGCGCATCGCGCCCGGCACGCGCGTACTGTTCGAACGCTGGGGCGGGGAGGGCGCGTTGGAAGGCGTCGTCCGGGTCGTCGAGCCTGCCGGCTTCACGAAGGTCTCCGCGCTCGGGGTCGAGGAGCAGCGCGTCTGGGTGATCGCCAACTTCACGTCGCCGCCCGCACAATGGCAGCGCCTCGGCGACGGCTATCGCGTCGAGGCGAGCTTCATTGTCTGGGAGGACAAGGACGTGTTGCAGATCCCGGCGAGCGCCCTGTTCCGCGACGGCGACGGCTGGGCGGCCTTCGTCATCGAGGGGGGTAGGGCGGTCAAGCGGCGCGTCGAGCCGGGCCAGCGCAATGGTCTGAGCGCGCAGGTGCTTTCGGGTGTGAAGGAAGGCGAGCAGGTCGTCGTGCATCCGGACGACCGGCTCCGCGACGGGGCGCGCGTGACGACCGGGTAGGCGATCGCGCGCGCCCTTCGTGGCCGCATCACGTCCGCTTGGAGTCGGATTTCGTCGCGCTGCCGTCGGCCGGGTTGATGTAGATCTTTAAGCTGCGGCCGTCCTTGTCGGTGGCATGCAGCTCATAACACTTGCCCTTGGTGAGCTCCAGGCGCGAGAAACGATGGCCCGTGTCGACGAGCGAGCGCATCGTCTGGGCAACGGCCTCGGTGTTCTGCGGCATCGTGCATTGCGGTTCGGCGAAGGCGCTCGTTCCGATGAGCAGGGCGGTCGCGGCGACAATCAGGTGGCGGGTTTCCATGGTGGTTCTCCTCTCTCTCGCGTCATGCCGAAGTGGCATGGGACACATTCTGCGTGTCCGTACATGAACGGATGCTGAATGGGTCGCGCGGCAGGCGACGCAATTTGTTGCGCCGCCGCGTGCTTTTCGGTGCAGATCGTGCACATTGTCGAGTCGGGTATTCAGACGCATGTTTATTCCCAAGAGGAAGGACGCACTTGAAGCCGACAGACATCAACGCCCCCGATTACCTGCACAAGGTCGTCGATTGCCAATGGGCGTGCCCGGCCCACACGGCCGTTCCCGAGTACATCCGCCAGATTGCCGCGGGCGATTTTTCTGCGGCCTACATGACCAACTGGAAGTCGAACGTCTTCCCCGGCATCCTCGGACGCGTGTGCGACCGCCCCTGCGAGCCGGCCTGCCGGCGCGGGCGCGTCGACACCGAGCCCGTCGCGATCTGCCGGTTGAAGCGCGTCGCCGCCGATTTCAAGGACGACATCCACGCCCGCCTGCCGCAACCGCCCAAGCAGAAGAACGGCAAGCGCGTCGCCTGCATCGGCGCGGGGCCCGCGTCGCTCACGGTCGCGCGTGATCTCGCGGTGATCGGCTACGAGGTCACGGTGTTCGATGGCGGTTCTTCGGCTGGCGGGATGATGCGTAGCCAGATCCCGAAGTTCCGCCTGCCCGATCGCGTCATCGACGAGGAGTGCGGCTACATCGCCGGGCTCGACGTCGAGCTGCGCCAGGACCATTGGGTGACGAGCCTCTCGGCGTTGCTCACCGGTGAGTGGGATGCCGTCTTCGTCGGCACGGGCGCGCCACGGGGCCGCGACGTCGATCTACCCGGGCGCAAGGAGGCCGCCGCGCACATCCACGTCGGCATCGACTGGCTGTCGAGCGTCGCCTTCGGCCACATCGACAAGATCGCGAAGCGCGTGATCGTGCTCGGCGGCGGCAACACCGCGATGGACTGCTGCCGTTCGGCGCGGCGCCTCGGTGGCGAGGACGTGCGCGTCGTCGTCCGCAGCGGCTTCGACGAGATGAAGGCCTCGCCGTGGGAGAAGGAGGATGCGATGCACGAAGGCATCCCGATCCACAACTACCTCGTGCAGAAGGCCTTCACGCACGACAACGGGAAACTCACCGGCGTGCTCTTCGAGAAGGTTCGCGCCGAATACGACGACGCAGGCCATCGTGCGCTCGTGCCAACCGGCGAGCCCGACGTGCTCATGGAATGCGACGAGGTGCTGCTCGCGATCGGCCAGGAGAACGCCTTCCCGTGGATCGAGCGCGACATCGGCATCGAGTTCGACCGCCACGGCATGCCGGTGCTCGACGCGCAGACGCTGCAGTCGACGCTGCCTCGCGTGTTCTTCGGCGGCGATGCGGCGCTGGGGCCGAAGAACATCATCACGGCGGTCGCGCAGGGCCACGAGGCCGCGATCTCGATCGACCTCTTGTGCCGCGGCGAGCCGCTGACGAAGCGGCCCGCGCCGACGATGAACCTCGTCAGCCAGAAGATGGGCATCCATGAGTGGAGCTACGACAACAAGGTGTCGGAAGACCTCCGCTACAAGGTGCCGGTCAAATCGCTCGAAGAGACGCTGAAGAACATCAAGACCGAGTTCGAGCTCGGCTACGACGTCGCGCTCGCGTGCGGCGAGACGCAACGCTGCCTCAACTGCGACATCGCGACCGTCTTCACGCCCAAGCTTTGCATCGAGTGCGACGCCTGCGTCGACATCTGCCCCACCGAATGCATCACCTTCACCCGCAACGGCGAGGAGGATGAACTGCGCGGGCGGCTCAAGGCACCGGCGCATGACCGGGAGCAGGCGCTGTACATTGCCGAAGGGCTCAAGACCGGCCGCGCGATGGTCAAGGACGAGAACGTCTGCCTGCACTGCGGCATGTGCGCCGAGCGTTGTCCGACGGGGGCGTGGGACATGCAGAAATTCGTGTTGAACTTGCCGCAGGCAGGTGTGGAGGCCTGAAATGACCCTATCGAGCATCCAACGCTGCAACGACTTCGTCATCAAGTTCGCGAACGTCAACGGGTCGGGCTCCTCGTCCGCGAACGAACTCTTCGCGCGCTCGATCATCCGCATGGGCGTGCCGGTCGCGCCGCGCAACATCTTCCCGTCCAACATCCAGGGGCTGCCGACCTGGTACGAGGTGCGTGTGTCCGAAGCGGGCTGGCTCGGCGCGAGCGCGGGCTGCGACTTGATGGTCGCGATGAACCCCCAGACTTGGGACCGCGACGTTGCCGCGATCGATTCCGGTGGCTATCTGTTCTACGACTCGACGAAGCCGATGCCCGCGTCGAAATTCCGTGAGGACATCACGGTGCTCGGCGTGCCGCTCACGGCCTTGTGCAACCGCGAATACACCGACGCGCGCCAGCGTCAGCTCTTCAAGAACGTGATGTACGTCGGCGCGCTGATCGCGCTGCTCGACATGGAGTTCGCCGCCGCCGAGAAGTTGATCGTCGATCGCTACCGCGGCAAGGATCAGCTCATCCAGGCCAACGTCAATGCGCTGCGGATCGGCTACGACTACGCGAAGGCGAACCTGCCGTGCCCGATCGGTCTCACGGTGCGGCGCGCGGACGCGGTCGGCGACCGCATCTTCATCGACGGCAACAGCGCCTGCGGGCTGGGCGCCGTGTATGGCGGCGCCACGGTCGCAGGCTGGTATCCGATCACGCCGTCGACCTCCGTCATCGAAGCCTTCTCGAGCTACTGCCGCAAGTACCGCACCGACCCCGACAACGGCCGCGCCCGCTATGCGATTGTGCAGGCCGAGGACGAACTGGCGTCGATCGGCATGGTGATCGGTGCCGGCTGGAACGGCGCGCGCGCCTTCACGGCGACCTCGGGGCCCGGCATCTCGCTGATGCAGGAGTTCTTCGGCCTCGCATTCTTCGCCGAGATCCCCGCGGTGATCATCGACGTGCAGCGCGGCAGTCCCTCGACCGGCATGCCCACGCGCACGCAGCAGTCCGACCTGATCTCCTGCGCCTACGCGTCGCACGGCGACACGCGCCACGTGCTGCTCTTCCCGGAAGACCCCTACGAATGCTTCACGCTCACGGCGCAGGCTTTCGATCTCGCCGAACGGCTGCAGACGCCGGTCTTCGTGATGTCCGACCTCGATATCGGCATGAACGAGCGCCTGTGCGCGCCCTTCGACTGGGACGACAACCGGCGCTACGACCGCGGCAAGCTGATGAGCTTTGAAGACCTCGAAGCCGGGAAGACCTTCGGCCGCTACCTCGACGTCGATGGCGACGGCATTCCCTATCGCACGATCCCCGGCACGCATCCGAACAAGGGCGCGTACTTCACGCGCGGCACGACCCGCAACCCGTACGCCAAATACAGCGAGACCGGCACCGACTACATCTACAATATGGAGCGGCTGCGCCGGAAGTTCGACACTGCGAAGGAACTCGCACCGGCCCCGATCCTCAAGAAGGCCGCGCAGGCGACTCACATCGGCGCGATCTACTTCGGCTCGACGAGTCCGGCGATGGCCGAGGCCAGCGCGCTGCTCGAAGCCGACGGTGTCCACGTCGATACCTTGCGCGTACGCGCCTTCCCGTTCAGCAGCGCGGTGATGCGCTTCATCGCGGAGCATGACTGGGTGTTCGTCGTCGAACAGAACGAGAGCGCGCAGCTGCGTTCGCTCCTCATCAACGAGGGCGAGATCGATCCCAAGAAGCTCGTGCGCGTGCTGCATTACGACGGCTCGCCGATCACGGCGCGCTTCATCGCCCGCCGCATCGCCGACGCGCTCGCCGAGCGCAAGATCAGCCCCATCGGAACTCCGCTGCGCAAGGTGGCCCCATGACCTATCTGCCGAAACCGAAACTCCACGCCGCCGACGCCCCGCGTAACGCACTGGGCTACACCCGTCGCGACTACGAGGGCGCGATCTCGACGCTGTGCGCGGGCTGCGGCCACGATTCGATCAGCGCCGCGGTCGTGCAGGCCTGCTTCGACCTCGACATCGAGCCGCACCGCGTCGCCAAGATGTCGGGCATCGGCTGCTCGTCGAAGACGCCGGATTACTTCCTCGGCAACTCCCACGGCTTCAACAGCGTCCACGGGCGCATGCCCTCGGTGCTGACCGGGGCGTCGCTCGCCAACCGCAGCCTGCTCTACCTCGGCGTGTCGGGCGACGGCGATTCGGCCTCGATCGGCCTCGGCCAGTTCGCCCACTTGATGCGACGCGGCGTCAACATGACCTACATCGTCGAGAACAACGGCGTGTACGGACTGACGAAAGGGCAATTTTCGGCGACGGCCGACAAGGGCTCGAAGAGCAAGAAGGGCGTCATCAACAGCGACAGCCCGATCGACCTCGCCGCGCTCGCGCTGCAACTCGGCGCGACCTTTGTCGCCCGGAGCTTCTCGGGGGACAAGGAGCAGCTCGTGCCGTTGATCAAGGGGGCGCTCTGCCACGGCGGCCCGGCCTTCATCGACGTCATCAGCCCCTGCGTGACCTTCAACAACCACGCGGGCTCGACGAAGAGTTACGACTACGTGCGCGAGCACAACGCTTCGGTCAATAGCGTCGACGTGATCCTGCCGCGCGCGCCGATCGAGGCGTCGTATCCGCCGGGCACGCTGCGCCGGATCGTGCAGCACGACGGGTCGATCCTGCACCTGAGGAAGCTCGGGGACGACTACGACCCTTCGGACCGCATCGGCGCCATCCATTACCTGCAGGGACGCCAGGCCCTCGGCGAGATCGTCACCGGCCTGCTGTATATCGACAGCAGCGGCCAGGACATGCACGCGCACCTGAACACGGTCGAGAAGCCGCTGAACCAGTTGGGCGATGCCTACCTGTGTCCCGGCAGCAAGGCGTTGGACGCGTTGAACGCCCTATTGCGGTGACATGAAGACGGGAGCGCGAGTGCGCTCCCGTTGACGCCCCGGACGTCAGAATGCAGTCCAGGCGAAGAGATAGGTGCTGTTATTGCCGGAGGCGCCCGACGAGGTGCCGTCGAACTTGTCGTAATGGGTGTACTGGATGCCCACGCGCAGGTTAACCCACGGCTCCAGCCATGAATCAGCCTTGCCGAAGGGCGTCCAGTCGAATTGCAGGATCCAGCCATTCGAGTCCGGTTTGCCGTTCGCGTAGCGGATGTCGTCGGACGAACCTTTGGTGTCGAAACGGCTGAGGGTCGCGCCGTAGGTCTTGTCGTAATGGTAGGAGGTCGTCAGCTTGAGCTGGTCTAGCCGGAGGTGCCGATGTTCGGCCGGCGTATCGAGGAGGGTCTGCCGCTCGGCAATGTAGCTGCCGCTTGCCGTGAAGACGTGGGTGCGATTGCCGATGTACTGGTAATTGGCATCCACTCCCACATCCTCAAAGCGGTCGCTGGGCCCGGCCGAATTGAAATCGCGCAGCCGCGAGTTCATGCCGAAGATTCCGACCGAGTACATGTCGCGGCTCTTCTCCCGTGTGCGGTCCTTGATGTAGGCCAGGCGCCAGTAAGGCGCGGTCCCCTGGAGTTTTTCGCCGGCGTCTGTCTTGTCGGTGATTGCGTTGGTGTCCAGCAGATAGCGCTGAGTCGCTGCGCGATAGCCGCCCGCCTCGGCGTAGAAGCCATTCGTAGTGAAGACATAGCCCGTCAGGCCGAAGACGCGACCGTCGAGCGCGCCGGCGATGACCGGGCTCGCTTCCGGGACGGGCGCAAAATCCTCGGGCGCGCCCGTGAACGGGAAACTCCACACCGGCGTCGTATTCAACGGGTCCTGCACCGTTGGGCGGTTGTTGAACGAGGCACCAAGCAGCATGTCTTCTCCACCGATGCTTGTCTTGCGGGCATAGCGCAGATCCATGCTGTCCATCGCCCAGCGCCGCGAAACGCCTTCCCACGTGGCCTGCACAAAGGCACCGAGGTTGTCCAGAAGCTTGCCCGCCAGAAAAATCGAGGCCTCGCCGATGGCGCTGTTGTCATTGGTCCGGTAGTGCCTTGGGGCCTCCGGAAGATCATCCTTGGTGCTGGTGAAGCCTGCGACGAGCATTGCCGAAAGGGGTACCGGGCTGATCTCGCCCGTCGCTTCGGTATAGCCGCCGAGTTTGAACTGCATCCCGTAGGGCGTGAGCTGCGGGCCGAACGAGCCGACATGGCATGTGGCGCATTCCTGCTTGGTCTGGCGGGCGAAGTTGGGTACCGCCAAGGCCGAGAACGAGGCGGCGAGCAAGGCGCCCGCGAGGCCGAGTCTGACGAGATGGCGCGCGACCGCGCGCGAAAGTGGACTGCTTCCTGACACTCTGGTATTCCCCTTGTCACGATGGACGACACTTCGGTCGATGAGGTCGGCCGTTTTCCTGATGCCGCAGGTTCCTATCGCTGCGTCATTTCTTTGTTTTCAGGAATTCGATCAGGTCGGCACGGTCCTTCGGACTCGGCAGACCTTCGTATTTCATCTTGATGCTGGGGGAAAACTTCGCCGGCTTGGTGAGATACCGGTCTATTGCCTCGGGGGTCCATACGAGGTCGCTTTTTTTGACAGCGTCAGAATAATCGTCGTACCCGGCGGCGCTGCCCGCCTTGCGGCCAATGACGCCTCGCAGGGTCGGGCCTTTCTTGTTCTTGCCGGTGTAGGTGTGGCACTCGCTGCATTCTTCCTCGAAGATCAGGGCCCCGGCCCCAGGGTCGCCAGCGGCACGGGCGAGGCTGCCAGCCAGGCTCAGCGAGACGGCCAATGAAACAAGCACGGCGTGTGTAATCATCGGGTTATTCTTCACGCGCCGACTTCCGATTTGTCCAGGATTGCTGCCGCTGCGACCGCGCAGCGATTTCGGCCCCGTTCCTTCGCCGTGTAGAGCGCACCGTCGGCGCACTCGATCAGGTTATCGGCCGAATCGGCCATGATGTCCGGGAACGATGCGCAACCGATCGAGGTAGTGACCGACAGGCCCTCGACGTTCAGCGCGGCGATGGCCTGCCGCAATCGCTCCGCCGCATTGAATGCGCCCGGGCCGGAGGTTTCCGGGAGAATCGCCAGGAACTCCTCGCCGCCATAGCGGCAGGGGAAGTCCTGCTGGCGCAGGGTCTCGCGCATCGCGCCGGCGACGGCCTTCAGCACGCGGTCACCCATTTCGTGACCGTGCCGATCGTTGAATTTCTTGAAGTGATCGACGTCGAGCATGAGGATGGACAACGGGTGCCCGTAACGCTGTGCCCGGGCGAGCTCCTTGGTAAGCGTGTCGTCGAGGAAGCGCCGGTTGAACAAGCTGGTCAGGGCGTCGGTGGTGGAGAGCTTGCGCAACTCCTCTTCGAGATTCTTCTCGATCGTGATGTCGCGGATCAGGGCGGCGCTTCCGGCGAGATGGCCATCATCGGCATTGATGCGCGACGCCTGCGCGGACAGGATCAGCTCGCCGCGACGGATGATTTCCGGGGAACCGTCCGGGTCGTCGAGCAGACGCGTCATCAGGTCGGTGTCGTCGAGGATGTCGATAAAGCTGCCGTGCTTAATCTGCTGGATGCTTTTCCCAAGCAGCGTCTCCGCCGACGGGTTTACCAGCGTCACGCGATCGGTCGCGTCGGCGACGATGATCGCTTCCTTTGCGGAGCGGATGATGGTGGTCAGTTTGTCCTGCTCGCGCTGCATGCCGTCGTATGCGTGCTTGAGCGATGCAGTCATCGTGTTGAAGCTGCTTGCCATCTGGGCGACTTCATCGCTGCCGCCGGCCACCGCGCGGCTATTGAGGTCTCCGCCGGCGGCCCTGCGCATCGCCTCGGTGACACGCGCGATGGGTTGCGAAACCGAACGGCGCAGGATGGCGGCGGTGAAGATCAGCGTCAGCAGCAGGCTCGCGACGATGAGGGCGACTGCGCGTTGATTCGCCTCGGCGATGTCGTGTTCGAGTGCGGCGAGCGTCACCGAGAACTTGATGAAGCCGAGCAGCCGCGTCTCGTCGCCGTGGCACTTCTTGCAGCCCCGCGTCGTCATGATCGGCGCGAGCATGGTCATCGACGGCTTGCCGTCGGGGCCGGCGGCGGTATAGAGCGGTACGGGTTTCTCGCTGGTGCCGGCGCGCAGCAGATCCGGAGAATCCTTTGGCAGGACGGGCACGATCTGTTCCTCGTCCCGTTCCGGAAAGGCCTCCTCGCCCTTGTACTGATTGACGGCCCGAATGGTCTGGTTGTCGCGGAATGCTTCAGTGCCGTCGACGCGCAGGATGCGGAAATCTTGTGCACCTTCGACCGTCTTCAGCCGGTCCGAAAACGCCTGCGCGATGTCCGCATCCCCAGCCAGCATGACACTTTGCAGGCCCTTGATGACGGATTCGACGGTCTGCGTCATCGAACGCTCGTTTTGCTCCCGCATGCCCTTTTCCTGCGCGAGCGAGTAAGCCCAAAGGCTTACGGTCATCCCAACGCTGGCAGCGAGTCCGACGACAAGGAGAATTTTTTGTCCGATGCTGCGCAGTGCCATGAAAATCGGGAATTCAAGATGCATTCCCTGCAGTATCACAGCCCTATCGGCTTCGAGTCAATCGGGGTATCTCAGACCGCGATCCAATTCCCGGAGCATCGGCCGGACATGCCTACGCGCCGGCCGTTCAGAGTATGACGTTCGAAGTATAGGCAACGGAGCCGACGAGACCAGGCGGTCCTCATGCCCCAATGAGCCAGCGCGACAGCAACTCTTTCAGTTGAGCGGGCGAGAAGGGTTTGCCGAGGAAGTCGTCCATGCCCGCAGCCTGGCACACGTCCACGCTCTCGTCGCGTTCGCCTGCGGTGAGGGCGATGATGGCGGTGGGCGGCAGCCCGAGTGTGCGCTCGCGTTCGCGCCACGCCCGGCTCGTCGTCCAACCGTCCATTCCCGGCATCCGGCAATCCATCAGCACGAGGTCGAGATCGGTGTCGGTCTCGCCGACCGCGAGGGCTTCCGCGCCGGAGGCCGCGAGCCGGACTTCGCATCCCAGCGATTCGAGGAGTCCACGGCTCGCCTCGCGGATGCTGGGATCGTCGTCGACCAGCAGGATGCGGCCGACGAAGCCGCCCGGCGCGTCGGTCTTGGGCTTGTCCTTGCCGCCGGGCAGCCATTCGACCAGCTTGTCGAGCAGGGTGTTGCGGTCGACGGGTTTCGACAGGTAGTCGTCCATCCCGGCCGCGAGACATTTGTCGCGGTCGCCGCTCATCGCGAACGCGGTCAGGGCAATGACGGGCGTATGCTTCGTCGTTCCCTCGAGCAGGCGGATCCGCCGCGTCGCCTCGTAGCCGTCGGTGCCGGGCATCTGGCAGTCCATCAGCACGAGATCGGGCGACCATTCCTGCACGAGCGTGATCGCCTCTTCGCCGTTGCAGGCCGAACGGACCTCGCAGCCTGCGGCGCGCAGGTGCTCGCCGAGCACGATCTGACTGATATCGACGTCGTCGGCGAGCAGGACGCGCACGCCCGCGAGCCGTACCCTTGCGATCGGGACCAGCGGAAGCTGGTCGCCTGAGGGGGCGGCGGTAGCGATATCCAGCGGCAGCTCGAACCAGAAGAGGCTGCCTTTGCCCGGAGCACTTTCCAGTCCGAGTTCGCCGCCCATCATGCCCACCAGCTGCCGGCAGATCGTCAGGCCGAGGCCGCTGCCGCCGAAGAGGCGCGTTGTCGACGAGTCAGCCTGGGTGAACTTCTCGAAGATGCAGTGCTGGAACTCGGGCGGAATCCCGATCCCGCTGTCGCGCACTTCTACCCGCAAACGGCCGCGGTCCTCGTCCTGGTGCTGCCAGTGGATGTTGAGCTGAACGCCGCCGCTGGTCGTGAACTTCACCGCGTTGCTCAGCAGGTTGTCCACGACCTGGCGCAGCCGCACCGGGTCGCCGTGGACCACTAGCGGAATCTCGCCCTCGCACGAAGGCTCGAAGGAAAGATTCTTGCGCGCGGCGGCCGTGGCGTGGACCTGCGCGATGTCGTCGAACAGCGTGCGCGGGGCAAAGCCTTCGGGCCGGATCACGAGCTTGCCGGCCTCGATGCGCGAAATATCGAGGATGTCGTTGACGATGCCGAGCAACTGGCTGGCGCTGTCGTGGGCGAGGCGGACGTAGTCGTTCTGCTTGTCGGTCAGGGCGGTGTGGCGCAGCAGGTCCAGCACGCCGAGGATGCCGGTGAAGGGCGTCCGGATCTCGTGGCTCATGTTGGCGAGGAATTCGCTCTTCGCCCGGCTTGCCGCTTCCGCGCGTTCGCGCGCGACGCGCAATTCCGCTTCGGCCGCCTTGCGCTCGCCGATGTCCTCGAAGGTCCATACCACACCGCGACCGAGATCGTCGGGGTCGATGGCCTTGCCGGACAAGGCGCACCAGAACACTTCGCCGTCGCGGCGCCGCATCTGCGTCTCGGCGCGCAAGACCTTGCCGGCGGCGAGGCGCGGCAGCACGTGGCGGTGGAGATGGTGCTGGCTGTCGGAGTTCGGGAACAGCGCGGACGTTCTGAGGCCGATGAGCTCGGCCGCCGGGTAGCCGAAGATCGCCGCCATCTGCTCGTTCGCCCGGACGATGCGACGATTGGCGGGGTTGCTCGAACTCACGTAGGCGATGCCGATGGCTGCGGCGTCCAGCGTCGTCTGCTGGACCGCCTCCAGCTCGTCCTTGGCCCGCCGCAGATCGGCCTCGGCGCGACGCGCATGCAGCAGGGCCCAGCCCAGCATCGCCATGAGGAGAACGAACCCGCCGACAATGGCGAAGAGGAACTGGCGCATGCGGTTCATGCGCAGCGCGAGTTCGGCGTTGAGCGAAGACAGCATGCCCCAGCGGTCGAGCTCGGCCGCCTCGAAGTCCGACGCAAGGACGCGCACCGAGGCGTTGAGCTTGGCCAGTTGGGAAGGAGGCGAGGCGTCGTCGATGTTGGTGAGGGCGCTGCGGATCGAGGCGATGCGGGTGACGAGGGCGCGACGCATGGCCGGATCGTCGTCCTGGCCTTCCGCGCCGTAGTTTTCCGCGAGCGCCAGGGCTTCGTCCGCATGCTCGAGGAGCTGGCGGCGCTTCGCGCCGTCCTGCGCGTGCTCGATACGTTCCTGGGCCTGGCCGAGAAAGTAGCGGGCCTTCAGCAAGGTGCGGGCGCCATGTACTGCGTCGAAGTTGGCAGCGAGGAATTCTTCGTGCAGCGTGTTGAAACGGGCAAACCCGATCGTCAGCGCCAGGCCCGCCAGCACCGCGATCGCATATATGATGAAGGGCAAGCGCTGAGCCACCCTCGATTGGACCGTCACCAAAACTTCCCCTCTCGGCCGTGCAGGCTTTGCTTGTGGCCCGACTTCGGCACTCTTATGATCCTTGGCATTTTCCACTCAACACGCATCGATGGACAATAGCGGCCACCGTCAATTTTCCGGGCACTGTGCACAGCCGGGCAGCAAGTGGCGTCGGCGCCTCACCGCGCTAGCGTTCGGGCTCACCGGTTTTCTGGCTGCGGGCGCCGCGCCAGCCGCAATTTCCGACGGCGAAATCCGCGTCGGCCTGCTGCTCGACATGACATCGATCTACGCGCACCTGGGCGGCAGCGGATCGGAAGCGGCCGCGCAAATGGCGATCGAAGATGTCGGGGGCAAGGTCGCCGGCAAGCCGATCCGGCTGCTTGTCGCGGACCACGGCAACGACGTCGACCGGGCGGTGAACATCGCGCGCCGCTGGCTGGACGAGGAGGGCGTGGACGTCATCGCGGATGTCGTCGGCTCGCCCACGGCTTTGGCGGTGCAGGAGCTGAACCGTACGCGGGGGGCCGTGGTCTTCTACAACGGCGTGATGACTTCGGCGATCACAGGGGCACGCTGCGCCCCTACGGGCATCCACTGGATGTACGACGGCTACGCCTTCACGACGGCGATCGGCCGCGAACTGACCCGGGCAGGCGCACATTCGTGGTATTTCGTCAGTGTCGACAATGCCTTCGGGGCCAATGTCGAAGGCGACCTGGCGAAGGTGATTCGCTCGTCCGGCGGCGAAGTTGTCGGCACGGTGCATCACCGTCTGGGCGAAGAACAGCTCTTCGGGCGCCTGCGCCAAGCCGCCGAGTCGGGTGCGGACGGCATCGCGCTGATCAACGCGGGCGAAGACCTGATCCGCGCCGTACGCCAGAGCTACGACCTGCAGCGCGTGAGCAAGGGCCGAACGGTGCTCGCGGCGGTCGCCACGACGCTCAACGACGTGCACATGATAAAGCCGCAGCTCGCCCAAGGGCTCAAGCTCGCCCATTCGTTCTACTGGAACCGGGACCCCGAGACGCGCGCATGGTCGGAGCGCTTCTACGCCCGGACGGGGGCGATGCCCAACGACCTACAGGCCGGCGTCTACTCGGCGCTCACCCATTACTTCAAAGCCGTGGACGCGAGCGGCAGCGACAAGGGGGCGACCGTCGTCGCGAAGATGCGCGAACTACCAATCCACGACCCAATCGTGCGCAACGCCCGCCTGCGCGAGGACGGCCGCATGGTCCATGACACCTATCTGCTGGAGGTGAAGAAGCCCAGCGAGGTCAAGGAGCCCTGGGACTACCTGCGCATCCTGCGGACCATTCCGGCCGAGCAGGCTTTCAAGCCGCTGGCGGAGAGCGACTGCCCGCTGATCAAGCACTGAGACGCGCGTAGAGGCACGCTCTCAGCCATAAAAGGGCGGCAGCAGGCCTTCCATGATCAGGGCTCCGGTGTACCCGTGTCCTCTGTTCCACGGCGGAGTTCGGCGCGTGCGTCGCCGGCCAGCGTCTCATATCGCTTCCGGAATGCGTCGAGATCCTCTTCCTCCAGTTCTTCCAGGTCGAGGAGCGCGTTATGGGCGCCTTTTGTCGCCCGTATCAGCTCATCCAGCTTGACCTGGATCGCCTCAGTGTCGCGGTTCTGGGTGTTCTGAATCAGGAAAACCATCAGGAACGTGACGATCGTCGTTCCGGTGTTGATGACCAGCTGCCACGTGTCGCTGAAGCCGAAGAGCGGGCCGGTGACCACCCAGACCACGATGATGAGGACGGCGATAGCGAACACGGGCGGTCGCCCGCAAAAATGTGCGGCGGATTTTGCGAATTGGGAATACCAGTTGGTGGGCCGCATGCCGGATGTCTTCCCATGTTTGCGAGCCTTTCCGACCCGCATCGATCCGACAATGGGCTTGCCGAGGCGTTCCTCGTCTTGACATCCGGCGCGGGGTTCTCGCGCTGAACCTTACTGCCAGCCGCCGCCGAGCGCCCGGTAGAGGGTCACCCGGTTGGCAGCGTCGGACTGGCGGACGCTGATCAGGTCGAGCTGGGCGCTGTAGAGGTTGCGCTGCGCATCGAGCAGTCCGAGGTAGCTGTCGATGCCGGCCTTGTAGCGCGCCTCGGAGAGCTTGAAGCTCGCTTCGGTTGCATCGACGAGCTTGCGCCGCGCATCGAGTTGCTCGGTCAACGTCGCGCGGTCCGCCAGCGCGTCGGAGACGTCGCGGAAAGCCGATTGGATGGCCTTTTCGTACTGGGCGACGCTGATCTCGCGCTGCACCTTCGCCGATTCGAGGCTGGCGTTGAGGCGGCCGGCTTCGAAGATCGGGAGCGTGATCTGCGGGATGAAGCTCCAGGTGCCCGAGCCCGACTGGAAGAGACCGTCGAGCGTGCTGCTCGCGGTGCCGGCGCTCGCGGTCAGCGTGATTCGCGGGAAGAAGGCCGCGCGGGCGGCGCCGATGTTGGCGTTCGCGGCGCGTAGCTGACGTTCGGCCTGTAGCACGTCGGGACGGCGCGTCAGCACGTCCGAGGGGACGCCGGCAGGCAGTTCCGCGACGGCCGCGACCGTATCTGCCAGTGCGTCAGGCATCAGATGCGGCGGCACCGGAGCCCCGATCACGAGCGCCAGCGCGTTCTGGTCCTGGGCGACGACGGCGGTGTAGCGGGCGACGTCCGCACGCGCGCTTTCGAACAAGGTCTGCGCCTGGCGCAGGTCGAGCGCCGACGTCGCACCGACGTCGAAGCTGCGCTGCGTCAGGTCGAGGGATTTCTGGCGCGTGCCCAGGGTGCTCCGGGCCAGCGCGAGCCGGTCGCGGTCGGCTGCGAGCCGCAGCCAGTCGTTGGCGACTTCGGCAATGAGGCTGATCTGGGCGCTGCGCCGCGCCTCTTCGGTGCCGAGATACTGCTCCAGCGCCTGCTCGTTGAGGCTGCGGATGCGGCCGAAGAAATCGAGTTCGTAGGCGGAGAAGCCGACCGTCGCGCTGAACTGGCGCGTCGTCGCAGCCTCGCCGCTGCGGCTCAGGTCGCCCGGCATGCGTTGCGCCGTCTCGCCGGCGGTGGCGCCGATCGACGGGAAGAGGTCGGCACGCTGGATGCCGTATTGCGCGCGCGCCTTTTCGATGTTGAGCGCGGCAACGCGCAGATCGCGGTTGTTCTGCAGTGCGAGGTCGATCAGCTCGCGCAGTCGCGAGTCGGCGAAGTAATCGCGCCATGCGATCGCGTCTGCCGGCGTGGCCGCCGGTGCCGTGGCGCCCGCGTCGGGGAAGGCGGCCGGGAAGGTGGCTGGAACAGGCGCAGCCGGACGCAGGTAGTCCGGGATCAGCGTCGTGCAGGCGCCGGCCAGCGTCGCGGCGAGCGCGACGGTGAGGGTGCGGAGCGAAGTCATCGGCTGGCCTCCTGGGCAGCGGGCGCAGAGACGTTTGCCTCGTCCTGCGCGGGTTTGTCCTTGAAGATGCGCTTGATTACGACGTAGAAGAGCGGCACGAAGAAGATACCCAGCGCCGTCGCGGCGATGGTGCCGCCGAGCACGCCGGTGCCGATGGCGTTCTGGCTGCCCGAGCCGGCGCCGGTCGAGATCGCCAGCGGCAGCACGCCGAGGCCGAACGCGAGCGAGGTCATCAGGATCGGGCGCAAGCGCATGCGCACCGCTTCGAGCGTCGCATCGATCAGGTCCTTGCCTTCCTCCATCTGGGCCTTCGCGAATTCGACGATCAGGATCGCGTTCTTCGACGACAGGCCGATCGTCGCGAGCAGACCGACCTGGAAATACACGTCGTTCGACAGCCCGCGGCCGGTCGCGGCCAGCAACGCGCCGAGCACGCCCAGCGGCACGACCATCATCACGGCGAAGGGCACCGACCAGCTCTCATACAGCGCGGCGAGGCACAGGAACACGACCAGCAGCGACAACGCGTACAGCGCAGGCGCCTGCGCACCCGAGCGGCGCTCCTCGTAGGAGGTGCCGGACCACTCGTAGCCAATGCCCGGCGGCAGCTTGGCGATAATCTCCTCGACCGCCGCCATCGCGTCGCCGGAAGACAGGCCCGGCGCGGCCTGGCCGAGCACCTCGATCGAGGGCTGGCCGTTGTAGCGCTCCAGTCGCGGCGAACCGTAAGTCCATTTCGCGTGCGTGAAGGCCGAGAACGGCACCATCTGGCCCTGGCTGTTGCGGACGTACCATTTCTCGAGGTCTTCCGGCTTCATGCGGGCGTTCGCGTCGGCCTGCAGATAGACCTTCTTGATGCGGCCGCGGTCCAGGAAATCGTTGATATAAGCGCCGCCCCAGGCCGTCGACAGCGTGTCGTTGATGTCGCTCACCGAAACGCCCAGCGCCGTCGCCTTGGCGTGGTCGATGTCGAGCTGGTACTCGGGCATATCTTCCTGGCCGTTCGGACGCACGCCGACGAGACGCTTGTCCTGCGCCGCCATGCCGAGGAACTGGTTGCGCGCGGCGACCAGCGCGTCGTGGCCGAGACCGGAGCGGTCCTGCAACTGGACGTCGAAGCCGTTCGAGGTGCCGAGTTCGACCACGGCGGGCGGCACGAAGGCGAACACCATTGCCTCGCGGATCTGCGAGAACGCGGCCATCGCGCGGCCGGCGACGGCCTTGACGCTCATGCCCGGTCCCTTGCGTTCATCCCACGGCTTCAGATTCACGAAACCGATCCCCATGTTCTGGCCGCTGCCGCCGAAGCTGAAGCCGGCGACCGTGAAGAGGGACCTGACCGTGTCCTTCTCGGTCTCGAGGAAGTGGTGCTCGACTTTCTTCAGCACTTCGAGCGTGCGTTCCTGCGTGGCACCGGCGGGCAGCATGACCTGGTTGAACATGAAGCCCTGGTCTTCTTCCGGCAGGAAGGAGGTCGGCAGGCGCAGGAAGAGCAGGCCCAGCACCGCGATGATCGCGACGTAGATCGCAAGGAAGCGCACACTGCGATGGACGATGCGGCCGACGGCCGATTCGTAGCGCTGAGTGTTGCGCGCGAACATCCCGTTGAACCAGTGGAAGAAGCCGCCGAACAAGCCGCCTTCGCCGTGCTCGTGGCCCTTTTCTACGGGCTTCAGCATGGTTGCGCACAGCGCCGGCGTAAAGACGATCGCGACCAGCACCGACAGCGCCATCGCCGAGACGATGGTGATCGAGAACTGGCGATAGATCACGCCCGTGGAACCGCCGAAGAAGGCCATCGGCACGAACACCGCCGCGAGCACGAGGCCGATGCCGACCAGCGCACCGGTGATCTGGCCCATCGATTTCTTGGTCGCTTCCTTCGGCGACAGGCCTTCTTCGGTCATCACGCGCTCGACGTTCTCGACGACCACGATTGCGTCGTCGACGAGCAGGCCGATCGCGAGCACCACGCCGAACATCGTCAGCGTGTTGATCGAGAAGCCGGCCGCCGCCATCACGCCGAAGGTGCCGAGCAGCACGACCGGCACGGCGATCGTCGGGATCAGGGTTGCGCGGATGTTCTGCAGGAACAGGAACATCACGAGGAAGACCAGCGCGATCGCCTCGATCAGCGTCTTGACCACTTCCTCGATCGAGATCTTCACGAAGGGGGTCGTGTCGTAGGGGACGACGACCTTCACGCCCGCCGGGAAGAAGCGCTGCATTTCGTCGAGCTTCGCCCGCACCGCGGTCGCCGTCGCGATGGCGTTGGAGCCCGCGGCGAGCTTGACCGCGATACCCGCGGCCGGTTGGCCGTTGTAGCGCGCGAGGGTGCCGTAGTTCTCGGCGCCGATCTCGATGCGCGCGACGTCACCGAGGCGCACTTCGCTCCCTTGGGCCGAGGTGCGCAGCAGGATCGCCTGGAACTCATCGACGCTCTTCAGCCGGCTTTGCGCCGTGATGTTGGCGGTGAAGCCCTGACCCGGCAGCGAGGGCGTGCCGCCGAGCTGGCCGGCGGACACCTGGGTGTTCTGAGCGAGGATCGCCGTGCGCACGTCCGAGGGCGTGAGCCGGAAGTTGTTGAGCTTTGCCGGATCGAGCCAGATCCGCATCGCGTATTGCGCGCCGAATACCGTCACCTCGCCGACGCCGGGCACGCGCGACAGCGGGTCCTGGACGCTGGAGACGAGGAAGTCCGACAGGTCGACCGCGCTCTGCTGGCCACCGTCGTTGACGAAGCCGATCACCATCAGGAAGTTGCGCGCGGACTTCGCGACCTGCACGCCTTGCTGCTGCACGGCCTGCGGCAGCAGCGGCAGCGCCAGTTGCAGCTTGTTCTGGACCTGGACCTGGGCAATGTCGGGGTTTGTGCCGGCATTGAAGGTCAGCGTGACCGTCGCGTTGCCGAAGGAGTCGCTCGACGAACCCATGTAGAGCAGTCCGTCGAGGCCGGTCATCTTCTGTTCGATGATCTGGGTGACGGAGTCTTCGACCGCCTTCGCGGATGCGCCGGGATAACGGGCGTTGATCGCGACCGCCGGAGGGGCGATCGACGGGTACTGGGACACCGGCAGCTTGAGGATGGACAGCGCGCCGGCGAGCATGATGACGATCGCGATGACCCACGCAAAGATGGGCCTATCGATGAAGAAACGGGCCATGGTCGCCTCCTCAGTTCTTTGCCTGGGCAGGCTGGGTGCTGTTGTTGGCGTTGCTCGTCGGTGCTCCGGCTTCCTGCGCCTGGACTGCGGCGCCCGGGCGCACGCGCTGCAGGCCTTCGACGATCACGCGATCGCCCGCCGCGAGGCCGGCGGTGACCACCCATTTGTCGCCTTGCGACTGGTCTGCGGTGACGGTGCGCGCTTCGACCTTCGCTTCGCCATTGACGACCATCACCTGCGCATTGCCGCGCGGATCCCGGCTCACGGCACCGTGCGGTACGAGCACCGCATCGGCCTTGACCCCCTGCGAGAGGCGCGCCCGGACGTACATGCCGGGCAGGAGTTCGCCCTTGGGATTCGGGAAGACGGCGCGCAGCATGACGCTGCCGGTGCCCTGGTCGACCGTCACGTCGGAGAACGCGAGCTTGCCTTCGGCGCCGTATTGCGAACCGTCTTCGAGCACAAGCTGCACGGGCACAGTGTCACTACCGGTGCGCTTGAGCTTGCCGGCGGCGAGGTCGGCGCGCATGCGCAGCAGATCGGCGCTCGATTGCGTGACGTCGACGTAGATCGGATCGAGCTTCTGCACCGTGACGAGGGCCGCGGCCTGATTCGCCGTGACCAGCGCGCCCGGCGTGACCGTCGAACGGCCGATGCGGCCTGCGATGGGCGCGGTGACGCGCGTGAAGTCGAGATCGACGCGGGCCTTGTCCACAGCCGCCTTGGCGCCGGCGACGTCCGCCTGGACCTGCTTCAGCGCGGCGGCCGCTTCGTCGTTGGCCTGCTTGCTGACCGCTTCGATCTGGACCAGCTCGGCATAGCGCTCGGCCTTGATCCGGGCGGCGTAGAGATTGGCTTCGGCGCGTGCGAGCGTCGCCTTCGCGCTGTCGTAGGCGGCCTGGTAGGTCGCCGGGTCGATCTGGTACAGGACCTGGCCTGCCTTCACCTCGCTGCCCTCGACGAAATTGCGCTGCTTGACGATGCCCGTCACTTGCGGACGCACTTCGGCGATCAGCCAGGGTGAGGTGCGGCCGGGCAACTCGGCCATCATCGGGACGGCTTCGGTTTGCACGGTAACGACCGTGACGGCCGGTGCGGTGGGGGCAGGGGCGCCCTGCGCGTTGCTCGGCGGCTTGTCGCCACTGCATGCGGCAAGGAGCAGGGCGCTTGTGATCGAGAGGGTCAGCGTTCTGGAGGGCAGGGTGGGGATCTGCATAAATCGCCTCGAGTTGGGGTCGCACGGGCGCCGCGCCTCGTGGGGGGCGGCCCTATGTCGAAGGTAGAATTGTCGTTCTAGATTGAACGTTCATTCTATGTTAGGCTGCCACTGCAGTGCAACAGAAAGTGAGGACGCACCGCGTTCCTTCGGAGATAGCTTCAATGTCTGCAGAACATGTCGATCAGCCTCGTGCGGAAGCGCGCCGCGCACAGATTCTATGTGCCGCGGCAGACTGCTTCCGGTCTCATGGCTTTCACGGCGCAAGCATCTCGCAGATATCGAAGGCTGCGGGGATGAGTGCCGGTCACATCTACCACTACTTCGAGAACAAGGAAGCGATCATCGCTGCGATCGTTGCGCGCGACCTTGAACACTTATTGACACTCACCGCGGAAATGAGATCCGCCTGCAACGTGAAGGAGGCGATGCTGGAGTGCGTGACGACGGGTGTGGAGGACAACCTCGAGCCGCATCATGCGGGACTGAACCTCGAAATCGTCGCCGAAGCTTCGCGTAATCCGCGGGTGGCGAAGATCGTGCACGATGCGGACATCGCGTGCCGCGAGAGCCTGCGCCTGACCGTGCGCCACATGCGGCGCGCGTCCGGGCACGAGGACGACGACGCCACCATCGCCGGGATGGTCGAAGTGCTTGCGGCCATGTTCGAGGGCTTGATGTGCCGCACGATCCGCAATCCGGAAATCGACAAGGCGACGGTGATGCGCCTGTTCCAGCGCGCGGTTCGCGATCTCCTCGAACAGCCGTCCTGACGATCTGCCGGGCGGTAAAGTGGCCGCAATATCGCGCCGCTAATCTGTGTCCGTTCCGGGTGGGAGGATGTCCTGCCTGGGCCGCGTTCCCACAGACCCGGCGCCGCCTCCGCGGCGCTCTCCCCGAGGATCAAGCATGCAACGCAAACTGATGGTGTTGTTCGTCGCTGCCGCGATCGCCGGCATGTCCGCAGCCGGTCATGCCGCCCAAGGCCCCAGCAGCAGCCAGAGCCCCTACCTGACGCCGGTGGCCAGCGGCGTGGAGTTCACGTCGATCCTGACCGTCGGCGACATGGTCAGGAAGAAGCACAAGGGCAACGAAAGCTACCGCATGGTCGGCATTCCCGACGGCCTCGGCGCCTACGACAACGGCGACGGCACGATCACCGTGCTGATGAACCACGAGCTGCGCAACACGGCGGGCGTGCCGCGCGCCCATGGCGCGAAGGGCGCTTTCGTGTCCAAGTGGCAGATCCGCAAGAGCGACCTCGCGGTGCTCAACGGGGAGGACCTGATCCAGCGCCAAGTGCTGACGACCTCGACCGATCCGGCGATCAACCGCCTCTGTTCGGCCGACTTGCCGGCCCGCAGCGCCTTCTTCAACAGCCACAGCGGCAAGGGCTTCAGCGAAGGCCGCATCTTCATGAGCGGCGAAGAGGTCGATGGTGCGGGGCGGGCCTTTGCGCACCTCGCCGCAGGGCGTGACCACGGCACGTCCTACGAGCTGCCGGCGCTGGGGAAAGCCGCGTGGGAGAATCTGATCGCGAGCCCGTTCGAACAGGACAAGACGATCGTCGCCGGGATGGATGACGGGGCACGCCTGGGCAGCAAGGTCTATTTCTACGTCGGCGAAAAGAAGGACAGCGGATCTCCGGTGGCGATGGCCGGCCTGACAGGCGGCATGACCTACCAGGTGCTGGCGGGGGCGGCCGCGACCGAGGCGACGATCGCGAATGATTTCGTCGCGCGCTTCAGCCTCGTGAAGACCGGCGGCACGGGCCTGAACCGGGTCGAGGACGGCGGCTGGGATACGCAGAACCCGAACCGCTTCTACTTCGTGACGACGGATCAGTTCAAGGGCAACAGCCGGCTGTGGAGCCTGACCTTCGACGACATCACAACGCCCGAGCGCGGCGGCGAGATCCGCGTGCTGATCAACGGCGCGGTGACCGGCCAGCAGATGATGGACAACATGACGGTCGACGGCGCGGGTAACGTCTGGTTGCAGGAGGATGTCGGCAACAATCCGCATCTAGGCAAGATCTGGAAGTACGAACCCGCGAGCGGCGCGCTGACGCTCGTTGCCGAGCACGACGCTGCTCGCTTCATCGCCGGCGCGCCCGCTGATATCGACGGGACCGATTCGAAGCAGTCGGATGAGGAGTCGTCGGGAGTCATCGAGGTCAGCGATTTGTTCGCGGGCGTTCCGGGCTACGACACGGATCTCTTCCGCTACTTCCTGCTCGACGTCCAGGCGCACTACAACAGCGTGAATGGCGCGCCGCTCGATGCCGAGCTGGTCGAGGGCGGCCAGCTCCTGATGATGCGGGCGCCCCGCTGATCCTCCGGTCCGCGGCGGAAGGCCGGTTACGGCCGGCCGCTGCGGCTGCTCAGACGAGCCCGCGCGAGCGCAGCTCGTCCTTGAGATAGGCGTAGAAGATCGGCGCTGCGATGACGCCGGGCAGGCCGAAGGCAGACTCCATCACCAGCATCGCCAGCAACAGCTCCCACGCGCGCGCGCGGATCTCGGTGCCCACGATGCGGGCGTTGAGGAAGTATTCGAGCTTGTGGACGCTGATCAGGAAAGCCAGCGACGCGAGCGCGATCTGCGGCGAGTGGGCGAGGCTGACGACGACGATCACGGTGTTCGAGATCAGGTTGCCGATGATCGGCAGCAGGCCGACGACGAAAGTCACCGCGATCATGGTCTTGACGAGGGGCAGGTGCGCGCCGAAGAGCGGCAGCGCGACCGCCAGATAGAGCGCGGTGAAGAATGCATTGAGCGCCGAAATCTTCACCTGTGCGAAGACAACGCGCCGGAAGGAACTCGCGAGCCGTTGTGTGCGCTCGGCCAAGGCCCTGGCTAGCGGCGCGAACTCGCGGCCGGCCTGCAACTCGTGCAGCGAAACGATCGCGCCGATGATCAGGCCGATCAGCACATGGGCGATGACGCGCCCGGCTTCCTTGCCGAGATTGCCTACTTCGGAGGCGTGTTCGCGCAACCAGCCCGTGATCATTTCCCTGATTGCGATGACGCCGTTGGGGATGTGGTCGACGACCCAGGGCGGCACCGATTCGCGTACCCCTTCGATGATGACCGCCATGCGGTTGAGGAGGCCGGCAAGGCTGCCGGTGTCGCCGCGGAAGAAGGCGACCGTTCCGATGCCAATGGCCGCGACGATGATCACCGCAAGCCCCACGACCAGCACGAGGGCCGCCGTCTTGCCGCGTCGGTTGGAGAACGATTTCTGCAGGCTGGGGGCGAGCAGATGGACCAGCTCATGGACCAGCAAGCCGGTGAGCAGGGCAGGCAGGAGATGAAGCTCCAGCACCAGCACGAGAGAGAGACCGGCCAGGATCCAGGCGGCAAGGAGGCAATGGCGTTCGGTCAAGGTCGGAATGGGGGCGTTCATGGGGTAAACGATAGCAGCTACGCCTGATGCGGGGTTAGAGCGCCAGACGGCCGTCGCGCGACGGGGGGCACCAGTAGTATCCGCCCGTCGTCGGTCGCGTGAAGCGGAACAGCCCGTCCACGATGCCGTCCTCGAGCCCGACCATGCGCCGCAACTGGGCTTCGAAGGCGTCGACGCTGTGGCCGAAGGCGACGAAGAGGAGTCCCGCCTGTGTGCCATCAGACCAAGGCATCGAACGGCGCAGCACGAAGGCCTCGGGCGTGAAGCTCTCCTGTGCGGTGCGTTTGACGTGCGCGGATTGGGGCGCATCGTCCAGCTCTTCGTTGTCGCTGCGGCGGCGGCCCATGATGTTGTCGCGCTCTTCGGGCTGCAGCGCGTCGAAGCCGTCGAGGTCGTGCACCCAATGCTGGATGGCGACGAAGCTGCTGCCGGCATCCGCACCTTCGGCGACGATCGCCGCGGCGACCGCGTCTTCGCCGTCGGGATTCTCGGTGCCGTCCTCGTAGCCGGTCAGGTCGCGGCCGCCGTCGTAGCGGAAGGCGTCGGTCTTCTGCACGAGGCGCAGCGCCGGGGCCAGGGCGGCTTCGATGCGGCGGCTGCGATGCAGCAGTTCGCCGCGGTCGCCACCGCGCAGCCAGCACCACAGTGCGTGCTGGGAGGAGGGGATGTCCACACCGTTTCCGCTCAGCGCGGGGAAGACCCGCAGGCCGGCGACCTCTAGCCCGAGGGCTTGAACGAGCGATTCGCCGAGCCCGACGACGGTGCTCGTGCCGTCGACGATGTTCGTCAGCCGGTCGAGCGCGGCCGGCAGGTCGGCGGCTGATTCCAGTGCGAAGAACAGGTGCTGTGCCTGGGGCGGCACCGCGTCGAGGATGCCCGCTTGGTACTGACTCATGTCTGCTCCTTCGAATGGATTGCGCACTTGCCGGATTCTATTCGAAGGGGCACGCGGATTGCTCGCGTCATGTTGCGAGACGCGCTCAGACGTTCAGTCCGGAGACGGCGCCGCGCAGCTTGCCGGCGAGCTCGCGCAGGTCCTCGATCGCGGTCGAGGTCTTCTGCGCCGTGCCGTGGTTTTCGTCGGCCATCGCGGACATGTTTTCGATGCTGCGGGCGATGTCATTGCCGGCTTCGGTCTGGGCCTGGGTGGCGACGACGATCTCGCCGACGAGCGTGGCGGAGCGGGTGACTTCGTCGTGGATGGACGCGAGTGCGCCAGTGATGCGCCCGATGATCTCGGAACTGGTATTGACGCGGTCGCTGCCCTGGCGGATGCCGAGCGCGACGGCATGGATCTGTTCGCGCATCTCGCGGATCGTGCCGGCGATCTCGCGCGTCGAGTTGCCGGTGCGGTCGGCGAGCTTGCGCACTTCGTCGGCGACGACGGCGAATCCGCGTCCGACTTCTCCGGCGCGGGCGGCTTCGATGGCGGCATTGAGGGCGAGGAGGTTGGTTTGTTCGGCGATCTCGGCAATTACACGCACGACCTGATCGACGTTGCGCGAACGCTCTTCGAGCGAGAGCACGGCCTGCACGGTGGTGGCGATGTCGGCGACGATCTGCTGCATGTCTGTTGCCGCCCGGTCGGCGATGCCGCGGCCTTCGGACGACAGCTCGGCAGCGCGGCTGGCGATGCGGTTCGTGTCCTGCGCATGTGCGGCGACCTGCTGGAAGCTTACCGCGAGCTCCTGCACGGCGCTCGAAGACTGGGCCGCGGCATCGCTCTGCCGTGCCGACGCGGTGGTGACCTGCGCGACCTGGCGCGTGAGTTCGTTCGCTGCGCCTTGGGTTTCGCCGGCGGCGTCGATGACCTGGCCGATCAGGCGCGAGAAGCTCTCGGCCATGGTGTTGAAGGCACGGCCGACGTGGCCGATCTCGTCGCGCGTGCGGACGGCGACGCGGGTGCGCAGGTCGCCGTCGGCCATCGCGTGGGCGGCCTGCTCGAGCTCGCGCACGGACCGCAGGATCGACGAGTAGGCGCCGGCAAAGAGGTAGCCGACCAGCGCCGTGCCGAGCGCAAATCCGATCAAGGTCCACAGGAAGGTCGCGCGGGTGCGCTCTTCGCGTTCGAGCATCCTCCGGTCGAGGGCGGGCAGCAGTTTGCCGGCGAACTCGATGCCGGCGTCGAGCGCGAGCGTGCCTTTCGCGTGGAAGTCGGCCGGAGCGATGTCGAAGTCGGTGGTGTTGATGAGCTTGGTCGTGAGGTATTCCTGAATGCCGAGGGTCGCGAGGTTGAGTGCCTGGAGCGGTTCGACGAGTGCCGGCTGGAGGGCCGGGTCGAGCCGGGTCGCCTTGGTGGTGCTGCCGTCCATCCACGTCAACAGCGAATCGAAGCTGCCGCGCACGAGGCCCATCGCTTCGCGCTGCGACATGCTGATCTTCTTGCGCGCGACGATGCCCACACCGACGTTGCGCGCCTGGCCGAGGTTGCGCACGAGCGGTACGAGCTGGCCGTTGAAGAGGTCGGCGAGCCCCTGCGTGAGCACTTCGTCATTGAGACTCAGCTCGCCGTGGTCGACAATGTCTTCGCGCAGCGCGAAAAGTTGGGCAAGGAGTTCCTCGTGGGCGTCGCGCACGGCGTCCGCGTCGTCGGCCGGCAGTGCGCCAAGTGCGCGCCATTTCTGCATGATGGCGGAGCCAGCGTCCGCGGCTGCGGGATCGGCGAAGACGCCGGGCGCGATGCGTTCGAAGTCCTTCGTCGCGCGCGAGGCCAGCGTCTGCAGCGAGCTGTCGCCATGGGCAGCCGCGAGCACCGCCGCGTAGCGGTCCTGCACGCTGCGGACGAGCTGCAGCGTCGGCATCTGCAGCGCGAGTGCGGCGCGTTGCCGCTCGATGTGCGCGATCGACTGAAGGGCGTCGCGGACGAACAGTGCGGTCACGGCTGCCAGCGGCAGCGCGAAGAGCAGGAAGGTAGCGAGCAGCTTCCAGCGAAAGCTCAAACGCGCGGAGAGCCAGGTCGCGGGGCGCAGAAGGGTGTTCATGTCGTGAAGTCTCTGCTTGTGGTGCGTGGGGACGGGCAGGCTACTGCGCCGATGTGTCCCGCTTATTACAGGCAGCAAGGAAACCAAACAGGATGCCGATGGCGGCGATGCGGAACTCGTTGAAATTTTGGCTCGACGTGGTCAAGGCGACCGTCCGCCTGTGGCTGGACGCGCAGGTGTTCGTGCATGCCGCGGCGCTGGCGTTCTTCACCGTGTTTTCGGTGGCGCCGGTGGTGATCGTCGCGGTGACGATCGTCGGCCTGGTGCTGGGGGAATCGGCCGCGCAGGGCCAGATCGCGGAGCAGCTGAAGGCGGTGATCGGGCCCGAGGCCGCGGCGGCCGTGCAGACGGCGGTCGAGGGCAGCCGCATCCAGCGCAGCGGCATCCTGCCGTCGCTGGCGGGTTTGGGCGCGCTGTTGTTCGGCGCGACGACGGTGTTTGCGCAGATGCAGAACGCGCTGAACTCGATCTGGGGCGTGGCGCCGCGGCCGACGCGCAACAGCGTGTTCCTCTATGTGAAGGGGCGCATGCTGTCGCTGGCGGTGGTACTGGCGATCGGTTTCGTGCTGTTGGTGTCGCTCTTGCTGAGCGTGGCGGTGCAGGCGCTGGTGGTGTTCGCGCGGGACTGGATACCCGTTCCGCCGTTCTTGCTGGTGGGCCTCGACTGGGCGGTGTCCCTGTTCGTCGTGACGCTGCTGTTCGGGACCATCTTCCGCGTGCTGCCGGACGTGCTGCTCGGCTGGCGCGACGTGCGGGTAGGCGCGTTCGTGACCGCGCTGCTCTTTGCGTTCGGCAGATTGCTGATTGCGCGCTATCTGTCGACGACCGCGACCGCGTCAGCGTATGGCGCGGCCGGTTCGCTCGTGTTGCTGCTGATGTGGGTCAACTACTCGTCGCTGATCCTGCTCCTCGGTGCCGCCTTCACGCGTGCGCATCTGGAAGCGCGGGGGCGCCCGGTGCGCCCGCGCATCACGGCCGTGCGCGTGCATCGTGAGCTGATGCAGGATTCCTGATCAGGCGATGTGCTCCCATAGCGTGGTCTCTTCCTCGAAGCGGTCCAGCTCCAGCCCCTCGAAATCCGCCCGTGCGACGATCGCGACCACCTTGCCGTTCCTGACGACGGGCAGGTGGCGGAAACCGCCGTCGTTCATCAGGCGCAGGGCGTCGATCGCGTGCGCATCGGGTGGAATCGTCACCGGCTTGTGAGTCATCACATCGTCGAGCTTGGTGTGGGCGGCGTCGGCCTCGTTGCCCAGCATCCGGACCGCGTCGCGTCCGGTGAAGATGCCGAGCAGATGGTGGGCACGATCGGCGACCAGCACCGCTCCGACGTGGCGGTCGCACATCCGTTCGCAAGCAAGCTTCACGCTCGCATCCGGCGGCAACATCAGCGGGTCCTGGTCCTGGACGATGTCGGAAATGAAGCGATTGGTCATGGTGGTCCTCTCTTGCCGTGGCTCCCCCAAGCCCTCCCTGTGAAGCTTTCAATGTAGCAGCTGATTGCGACTAATTCTTCCCGCTTGTCGAGGAGTGGAAGCCCATAACGACGCCGGGCCCGGACTGCGCGGGACTTCCGGCACGTGCTGGGCAAGCGTCAAATGCCATGTCATGATCAGCGCCCGTTGCGAGCCGATCCGACTGCATGATGACGAAGCGCAAACTCTACCGTGGCAGCGACACGCGCCGCGCCCAGAACATTGCCGAACTGCGGGCGATGGCGGCGGCGCGCGTGCCGAACTTCTGCTTCGAATACCTCGAAGGTGGGGCGGACGACGAGCTGACGCTGCGGCGCAATCGCAGCAGCTACGACGCGATCACGCTGCTGCCGCACACGCTGGTGGATGTGTCGGAGCGCGACCTGGGCTGCGAGCTCTTCGGTTCGCGCATCGCGATGCCGATGGTGATCGCGCCGACCGGCTTCAACGGGCTGCTGTCGCACGAAGGCGACCTGATGCTCGCCGAGGCGGCGCGCGAGGCCGGCATCCCGATGTGCCAGAGCATGGTGTCGACGGTCGAACTCGAACGCCTCGCGGCAACGGGCGTGCGCCACTGGATGCAGATCTATCCCTTCAAGGATCGCGACAACATCGCGAAGATCGTGAAGCGTGCCGAGCGCGCGGGCTCGGAGGCGATCGTGCTGACCACCGACGTTGCGCTCTTCGGCAACCGCGAATGGGACCGCCGCAATTACCGTGCGCCGATGAAGCTTGACGCCGCGAACCTGCTGCACGTCGCGATGTCCCCGCGCTGGGTGTGGGACGTGCTCGTGCCGCACGGCATGCCGCGCTTCAAGAATCTCGGCGACTTCCTGCCTCCGGGCCAGGACAGCGCGCGCAATGCCGCGACTTTCCTGTCCAAGCAGATGGATCCGTCGCTCAACTGGCGGGACGTGCAATGGCTGCGCGACCTGTGGCCGCGCAAGCTGATCGTCAAGGGCATCCTGTTGCCGTCCGACGCCTTGCGTGCCCGCGAGATGGGCGTCGACGGCATCGTCGTCACGAACCACGGCGGCCGTCAGCTCGACGGCTGCCCCGCGCCGATCGAGGTGTTGCCGCAGATCCGTGAGGCGGTAGGGCCAGGGATGACGGTCATCATCGATAGTGGTTTGCGCCGCGGCAGCGATTTCGTCAAGGCGCGGGCGCTGGGCGCGGATGCGGCGATGACGGGACGGGCGACGCTCTATGGTCTCGCGGCCGGCGGAAAACCGGGCGTACTGCGGGCGCTGGAGATCCTGCGCACTGAAATCGACCGCACGCTGGGCCTGCTCGGCTGCCCCGTGCTCGGCGAGGTCGGCGCGGACTTCGTGCGCGCGCCGGCCTGCCGGCTTTGAGGCTATGGTGTGCCTTCAGGAATTAATTATCGGGAGCCGGAATGCCATCGGACGAACGTTTCATCCGTGCGGCTTCTTTGATCGAACAGGCGGACGGGCTGCTGATCACCGCCGGCGCCGGTTTGGGCGTGGATTCCGGCCTGCCGGATTTTCGCGGAAGTCAGGGGCTATGGCAGGCCTACCCGGCACTCGGGCGGGCGCGGATGCATTTTCAGGAAATCGCCTGCCCGGATGCGTTCCGGGAACACCCCGAGCTGGCGTGGGGCTTCTATGGCCATCGGCTGAAACTGTATCGGGAGACGCAACCGGGGCCGGCTTTCGGCATCCTGCAGGCGATCGCGAGCCGCCTGCCCGCAGGGGCATTCGTTTTCACAAGCAACGTCGATGGCCAGTTTCAGAAGGCCGGATTCGATCCGCTGCGCATCCTGGAATGCCACGGTTCCATCCACCACCTGCAATGCATGAATGGCTGCACGAACGCGATCTGGCCGGCGGACGGCTTCACGCCCGAGGTCGATGACGACGCCTGCCGGCTGACGAACGCAATGCCCCGGTGCCCGCGCTGTCATGGGCTCGCGCGCCCGAACATCCTGATGTTCGGCGATTGGGAATGGATCGAGGATCGGACGCACGAGCAGGAGGTCCGGCTCGGCACTTGGCGCCGCAGGCTCGATCGCCTCGTCGTGATCGAAATCGGCGCGGGGACGGCGATCCCGTCCGTGCGCCTCTTCGGCGAGCGGCAGGACGCGCCGCTGATCCGGATCAATCCGACGGAAGCGAAAACGTCGAGCGAGCGCGGCGTGTCGCTGCCGATGACGGGCGCGGAGGCGATGCGCGGCATCGCCTCGGAGCTGGCCGGAACCGGTTTCCTGGAAGCCTGAATGCTGCGGCGTCAGCGCGCGATCGACACGACCTGCCCGGTACGTGAGTCGACGATCGCGCTCGGGCCGGCCGGCGCATAGTACCGGCCATCCTGCCCAACGTAGCCCGGTCCGACCGGCGTATACACCTGGCCGCTCTGCACATCCACGGCGAGCCCTGAATTCGATGCCGGTTCACATCCGTACACGACGGCCCGGTCGTTGATCCAGCAGGACCTTCCATCCCGTGTCTGCACTCGCGAATCCGCCAGTGCCGACAACGAAAAGGCCGCGGCGACGGCGGCAAGGAGCAGGAGTCGGAGTCGGAGTCGCATGATTCACCTCCCTTGCGGCTTGTTGATCCCTATACCCGAAACATAGGGGGCGAGCGCGGCGGAGGAAACGGAAAAAAGGCCCTGTCCCAACAGGATATTTGTCATGCCCGGGGGCAGGAATGCGCGGCCCGCGGCTACACCGTGGCTACTCGATATGCATAAAGCAAAAAGCCCGACGGGGTGTCGGGCTATTCACTAGTGATCGCGCTGGTGCCGGCAACAGGAATCGAACCCGTGACCTACCGCTTACAAGTCTGCAATAAGCCACGTTTGTCGGGGATAGACGAGCGGCGACAAACTGGCTGAAAGCAGCGCCAACAAAGGGAAATTACCGAATGGTGTAGCAGTTGTGGAATAGACCGGAATAGACGAAAATCACATTCATTCGTTCCCCAGTCGTTCCCCGAGGAGCACGCCATGCCCCGCCAGCGCCTGACCCTTCCCCGCATCGCCGCCTTCAATCCGAAGACCGAGGGATTCCTTTGGGATGAGGACATGCCGCGTCTTGCAGTGCGAGTCCGGCCCTCTGGTGCGAAGTCGTTTATCTTCAAAGGAACGCTGAATTACCGGGATATCCGCATCACTCTCGGCAGCACCGAGGCATGGACGATTGAAGCTGCACGCGAGGAGGCTCGGCGGTTCCAGCGGATGATTGATAAGGGGATAGACCCCCGAGAAGCGCTGAAGGAAGAGGAAGCGAACCGGGTAGCTGAAGTCGCCGCCCGCACTGCGGCCGTCGAAGCCGCCGAACGTGAAGCCGAGCGCTCTAAGACGCCTGCTATTGAAGCGTGGAATGTGTATGTCGAAGCGCGTCGGCCCGATTGGGGTGAGCGGCACCTGAAAAACCATCAGTTGTTCGCGACTGCTGGCGGCAAACCGAAGGGAAGAGGCCGGCGGCCGGGGGAGGGCGACGCAACGCAGGCAGGCCCGCTGCACGACCTGCTTTCCCGCCCACTTGGAGAGCTTGACGCCCTTGCGGTGAAGGCGTGGCTGGAGGCGAATAAGGGGAGGCGTCCGACATGGACTGCGCAAGCCTACCGGGCCCTGCGCACCTTTATCGGCTGGTGTGGCGAGCATCCCGAATACCGGCATTACATCCATGCCGACGCCTGCACTCAGAAAGTAGTGCGAAATAGCGTTTCTGCCTCAAAGCCAAAGGATGATTGCCTCCAGCGCGAACAGTTGCCGCTGTGGTTCCAGTATGTCCGCAAGCTGCCGAATCCGGTCCATGCTGGCTATCTGCAGGCCCTGTTGCTGACTGGCGCACGCCGTGAAGAGCTGGCCGGCTTGCAGTGGGAGGACGTGGATTTCCAGTGGAAGAGCATCACCATTCGCGACAAGGTGGAAGGCACTCGCACGATTCCGCTGACGCCGTATGTCGCTTCTCTGCTTCGCGACCTTAAGGCGCGGAACGATACCCCGCCGCGCGAATACCGCATCCTGCATGGCAAGCGAATCAAGAACGACCTGGAGAACTGGAAGGCCTCGCCGTGGGTATTCAGTAGCCCCAAGGCTGCATCGGGTCGGATTCAAGAGCCGCGCATCGGGCATAACAAGGCTCTAACTGCCGCTGGTCTGCCGGCGTTGTCGCTTCACGGTCTGCGCCGTTCATTCGGCACGCTCTGCGAATGGGTGGAATGTCCGGCTGGCATCAGTGCGCAAATCATGGGGCACAAGCCTAGCGCACTTGCTGAGAAACATTACCGCCGTCGCCCTCTCGACCTTCTGCGTATGTGGCACACCAAGATTGAGGGCTGGATTCTGGAACAGGCCGGCATTGAGCAGCCGCGCCAGGAAGAGGTCGTGCCCGCGCTGCGGGTGGTGGCGAACTGAGCATCACCGCGTCGGGACAGAGGCAAGATGGAAGACCGACCAAGTGCGCGGGGGAATTGCTTCCTCTCTACCTGAGAAAATCTGAGTTTTGCCGCGCCTAGGACGGCCATCCGAAAACGGGGAAACCTTCGCCCCGCTGGCGCGGCACCCAACGAAGGAGCGCAAGAAGGAGCGCATCGTATGAGCAAAGTAACCAAGGCCCCGCCGCCCATCTCGCCGGTTTCCGGCCGTGGTGGTGCATTCGTCAGGCGAAGGCCGGCGGCAACGCCCCCGAAATGGGAGTGGTGGGCACGGCTGGGAAATGTTCTTCCGTGGGAGGCCGCCGCCCTGTTTGTCGGCATTGAGCCGGGAAGTGTGAATCAATGGCAACGCGAGACATTCCCCGACGACGACACCTTTGAGCGTTTCGAGTGGTACTGCCGCATCATCAAATCGAAAACCCCGGCGACTGGGCATTCCAGCCCGTGCGCGAACCTGTCCGCCCTCGCATCGTGGGCGCTGTCCGAAGGGCTGGGCATCCCCGACGAGCTGCGCCGCATGGCGGTTGCCGCCCCCTGCGTAGCAGAGGCCGCGCCGCCGACTGGGACGCCCTCGCCCGATGCGACTGCACGCCCCGAGGAGGTGCCCGCCGCGCCGCCGGCATCGAGCGCCAGAGCGGCGACCGAGTACGCAACGACTGCACGCATTTGCGAGGCTTTCCCACACCCCAAAACCGTGAAGCCGCAGAACTGGGAAACAGGCCGATTTTTGAGCGATTGCCCGGCGTGGCTGAAGTCCGCCAGGGTATCAGCAGGAAAGCGCGGAGTATCCGCCATGTGGAGCCCCGCGCAGTTTGCGCTTTGCATGGTATCGGAAAGGCATATCAGGAAAGGGCAGGCCGCCACAATAGTTAGCAGGGAGTTCCCCGCGTGGCTTGACGAGTGGGAGCGCATCACCGAATTTCTCGAATGACTTACCGGCATGCTGCGCCGGTAATCTTGCCGGCACGAAAGCCTAGAAGCCGCGCCAGCACTGGGAGTTGCTGCCGGCGGTAAGCAGGCCGCGCATTGCCGGTAATCAGGCTGTGTCTCGTCACATAGAGAGACGAGGGCACACAGCCATGCACCAGACGATTCAAACCGCTACGCTCGCCAAGGCGACTGACCGCAAGCCCGCTAGCATCCGCACTGCCGTATGGCGTAACGGCCATTTCTGCGGCATCAAGCCTATCAAGCTGCCGAACGGCCGCCTTCTGTGGCCTGCCGATGCGGTGGAACGCTTGACTGCCGGCGAGGTGGCGTAATGCAAAACGCCCGCCCCCAAACTTCGGAAGCGAGCGCCCTAGACAGCGCCAATTCTAACGCGGAACGGTTCCAAGGGACCGATAACCTCCGCCACCTTCGCGCGCTCGCGCTGCTGCTCCAACGCCCCGCCAAGCGCGAAGAACTCGACCGCGCTGCCGGTTGTAGCAACGGCCCCGAGCTGGTGGCAGAGCTTCGCCGCCGTGGGCTGGCCGTTCCATGTGAGCGAGTGGAAGCCCTCGACCGTGACGGCCGCCTCTGCCGCCCTGGCGTGTACCACCTGACCATCCGCGACCGGCGGAAGATATCCCGCTGGGTTTCCGAGCGTGGCACCCGGCATAGCGGGTTCATTGCGCCCGAGCTTTCCGCGTGGCTGGCGCTACTGGCTGGCCCCGCTGCGGTTGTCTCTACTGCTCTGCTGCGCTCAGTCGGGTGGCTGTGAGGTGGGCGCTATGCACAACGGACACGAAACCGAACGCGCCCGCCACGCACTTTGGAGCCTCGACGCCGGAATCGAGCGCGCCGAATGGGTGCGCACTGGTATGGCCGCGAAGGCTGCCGGACTCCAATTTGAGGACTTCGACGAATGGAGTAGCGGAGCAGGCAACTACGCCGGCAAGGCCGATTGCGCTGCAGTGTGGCGAAGCATCAAGGAGGACGGCGGCATCAAGGCCGGTACCCTGTATGCGATGGCTAAGGCTGCTGGTTGGAGAGATGAGCATGTCACGCAGCAGCAGAGGCCGCACCAGAGGCGCCAGAGCCCCGCGGAAGCCTCGCAGCAGCCCGAGAAAGGCAAGCGGCTGCCCTTCGACGTACAGGTCGCATGGAAAACCGCAGAAGCTGCCAGCGAAGCGCACCCGTACATCGAGAGGAAAAAGGGTAGCGTGACCGGCCTGCGCGTCTATCGCGGCCCGCTGTGCATCGCGGGTCAGCTTGTAGACGGTGCGTTGATGGTGCCCGCCTACGACATGGCTGGCACGCTGCAAACCGTGCAGTTCATCCCCCCTCAAGGAAAGAAACTGAATGCGCCCAGCCTGCCGATGACTGGCGCTTTTGTGGTGGGACGCATCACCTCACCGGGAACCGGGCAAAGGGTCGCAATCGTCGAAGGCATCGGGCAGGCGTGGAGCTGCAACCAAGCCGCCAGCATGCCCGCCGTGGTGGCCTTCGGAGCCAGCCGCATGGAGCAGGTGGCGCGAGCTTTCCGCGAACGCTATCCGGCTGCGCGTCTGGTGCTGGTAGCCGACGCTGGCAAGGAACAACACTGCGCGAACGTGGCAAAGGCGATTGGCGGGGCCGTGGGATGGGTGGAGATGCCCGCCGATTCGCCGCAGAACTTCGACTGCAACGACCTGCACCAGAGGGACGGACTCGACGCGCTCGCCGGCCTGCTGCGCAATCCGAAGATGCATCCGGCACGCTTCGAGCTGCTGACGCCGGCCGATTTGGCGAGCCTGCCGCCTGTGCGCTGGCGCGTGCGCGGTGTCCTACCCGCCGAAGGCATCGCGGCCCTGTACGGCCCGAGCGGAAGCGGGAAATCGTTTCTAACGCTCGACCTGCTGGCGGCCGTGGCCTCCGGCCGGCCGTGGTTTGGCTGTCGGGTGAAGCCTGCCCCGGTGTTGTACGCGGCCCTTGAGGGCGAAGCAGGCATCGCGCAGCGCATTCAGGCGCACCAGACGAAGTATGGCCCGCTACCGGCTGGATTCCGCTTCCTGCTGCAGCCGCTCGACATTCGAAAAGAGGGCGACCGCGCCGACCTTGCAACAGCCGCCCACGCTGCCGGCTGTGTCGGGGGGGTGCTGGTTATCGACACGCTGAACCGCGCCGCGCCGGGAGCCGACGAGAACGACAGCGCCAGCATGGGCGAAATCATCGGCGGGGCGAAGGCGCTACAGGCAGAGCTTGGCGGGCTGGTGCTGCTCGTGCATCACACCGGCAAGGATGCAGCGCGAGGCCTGCGGGGCCATTCGAGCTTGCATGCCGCCCTTGATGCCGCCATCGAGGTAAGCCGCAACGACGACCGGCGGGAGTGGCGCACCAGCAAGAGCAAGGACGGCAACGACGACCAGGGAAACCCGTTCCGGCTTGAAGTGGTGGAGCTTGGCGAGGATGACGACGGAGAGCCGGTTTCGTCGTGTGTCGTGATGCCCGAGGAACCGGCCGGGGATGCTGTGCGCCGGGTGAATCTGCCCTCTGGCGGGAATCAGCGAATCATCCTCGACGGCCTGCGCGAACTGCTGCGGGATTCCAAACGCTTCGGCATGGCGGGCGCGCCGCCTACCCGCCCCTGTCTGGAACTGGAAGAGGCGATAGCAAAGACCCGCGACCGGCTGGCGGTCGAGCCCGACCGAAAGACCGAGCGCACCAGGGCGGCGATTGTCGGGCTGGTAAATCGCCGGGCAGTCGAACTGCGGGAGGGCTGGCTATGGCTTCCGTAACCATCCCCGCCCGGTTTCCCCGTTTTCCCCCGCCCCTTATAGGGGCGGCGGGGAATTTCGGGCCTACAAATCCCCGTTTCGGGCCGTTTCGGGGAATTTCGGGGAGGGGTGTGGATGGCGGGTAATGGTGAAGGAGCGGCCCGATAAAGAAACACGAGAAAACGGAAACACGGAGCGAGCCATTTAAAAAGGCGAAAGAAGGCGGCGCGCCGTCGCCAACGCTAGGAGCAGAGAATATGACGACGAACGCTGAACGGGTGAAGCGCCACAAGGGACGGATGAAGGAGGCCGGATTCCGTCGCCTGGACGTTTGGGTGTCGCCTGAACTCTTCACGCTCATCCAGCAGGAGTGCAAGCCGTGGGAGTGCTACGCCAGGACAGTGGAACGCCTCCTCATGGGCAGGAGGCCGAGCAGGCGCGTTACCGGGAAATAAGCCACACCATAAAAAGAGGCGCGCTTCACTAAACTAGTGCGAAATAGAGGCACAGGCCGCTGCTAGCAGCGAGGACAAACGCTCGCGCGCACACGCGCGTACTGGTCGCGAAATCCGTAGGTCAGAGAACAGGTGGAGAACAGACAGAGCCGGGTAGTTAGCCCGGCTTTTTGTTGCCGCCTCAACTGGTTGTCACTCAGTTGCAATACCCGTTAACGCAGGTTGAGGAGTATGGATTGCCTCGGGAATCCATTCCGCTGTTGATCGTCGTGTTACCAATATGCGTTGACGTGCCGCTCCATGAGTTGCCGTTTGCCGCAGTACCGGTATGCAACGTGGTGTTGCCGACCGTCGTGCTGTTCTGACTCCAGGTCGAGCCATTGGGGTTGCTGCCCTGCATATACGTGGTATTTCCATAGCGTTGCACCGAGTAGCTGTTGCCCGTGTTGGCGTCATAGCAAGAACTATAATTGCCGGTACCCACACAGGCAGCGGAGGCGGAACCCGACAAGGCAAGAGATGCGGCAACGAGGATGAGGGCTTTACGCATGGCTTTCTCCTTTGTCATTTTATGATGACTACGTTAGTACAGTATGACGCATTCTTGACCGCCACCACTGATCGAATTTACACGTTGGCAAAGATGTCCCGGAGCGAAGAGGAGCCGGGGGCGCCATCGCCAAGAAACGACTTGGCGCACGCCGCTGCTAACAGCCAGGAAGCAGTTAGGACGATGGGTCGCGCGCGCGTACTGCTCCGAGAACGCCTACTCAGAGAACAGAGGCAGAACAGACAGAGTTGGAGAGTCAGTCCGGGCTTTTTGTTGGCTGTTCAGTGTGTTGCAGCTAGGCGCTAGTTCAAAGCTCGCGCAAGCGCTTAACGCTTCGAACTCATTGTCAGGTCTGCTTGGCCTTCGGCCCATTCACCTAAGCAGGCGGCGACCTGGTCGCGTTCAGCGGCGCTCATCTTAACGACCCCGAACAGAACGTTCGTGTAGTTGCTGCCCTTGAGCCGGATTCCTACCTGAATCGGCTGTTGAGCGAGCACTGCCTCCATGAGCCCAGAGAGAGAGGCTCAAACTCCGTCACGTACACTTTGTAGGCCGGGTCGTCTGATGGCTGCATGCCCTGCCCTGGCGCGGGTGATGTGGCGGGCTTCCCTTGCGCCTTTAACCAATACGCAGCGGCTTCGCGGGGATGCAAATTGGGCTTGCCGGCGAGAAAATCTGCCCCCTGCACTTCACTTGCTCGCCCCTTCACAAGCCCGCCGCTCAGACTGTAAAGCATGAACGAACCGTTGAACACCAAGAGCTTGTCGCCTGGTGCCGGACGGGTTTTCACAAGTTCGATAGCACTAATGGTTACTCCGCACGCACTGACCTTCCCGTCGGTCGTGAATTGCTGAAGTTCGCCCGCCAGAGCGGCCTCACGCACCGTGTCCGCACTAACAGGAGCAGAGACGAGAAGGGCAGCGGACATTGCAAGGGTGGCGAGCTTCATGGCGCGAGAGCGAGTTACTGGATTTGACAGTATGCCGGGTTGAGGGGGGTATGACAAAAGCACGCCTGTCCATCGCCCTTACGACGGCAGCGGATACGCCGGGGCTTAGCCAATGCAGGACAATACGGCACAGTGCCGGAAAGTGCCGTGTCCGCATCGAGCAGTGGCCGCCGCCTGCAGTAGCGCCGCGACGTTCTTCCAAGAGGGAGGCGACCCGCCCGCGTGGCAGATTTGCCGTTTTCTGACCCTGCCGTTTGTGGCAGTGGCGAGGGCAGATTTTTTCCAATCGTTCCCCAGTCGTTCCCATAGACCCAGAAAGCAAAAAGGCCAGTCGCGATGACTGGCCTAAGTGCTTGATTCTATGGTGCCGGCAACAGGAATCGAACCCGTGACCTACCGCTTACAAGGCGGTTGCTCTACCAGCTGAGCTATGCCGGCGCGGGCCGGATTATAGCTTAAGCGGCGTTTCCTGAAAGCGCTTGTAGATCTCTTCCACCTCGGCGCGACAGTCCAGCAGGGCCTGGACCGTCGGCGCGTAGAGCTCGCCGCCAGACATCCGCTGGATTTCGGCGAAGGAGTCGTCGAGCGTCCACGCGGGTTTGTAGGTACGTTTGCAGGCCAGTGCGTCGAACACGTCGGCCGTCGCGACGATCCTCGCTTCGAGGGGAATGGCATCGCCCAGGATCCCATTCGGGTAGCCGCTGCCGTTCATGCGTTCGTGGTGGGCGAGGATGATGTTGCGCAACATGTCGATGTTCGGGAGCGAGTCGAGGCCGAAGTCGGTGATCAGGCGTTCGGCCATACGCGACCCGACGGCAACGTGCTGGCGCATTTCCTCACGTTCGGCGTCGTCGAGCTTGCCCGGCTTCAGCAGCACTCGGTCGGGCACGCCGACCTTGCCGATGTCGTGCAGGGCGGAAAACAGGAAGACCATTTCGCAATAGTCTTCGCTCTTGCCATGGGACGGGCCGATCTCCCGCGCGATGATGCGTGCGTAGCGCGCCATGCGGTCGAGATGGGCGCCGGTTTCGAGGTCGCGGATGTGCGCGAACTGGCTGGCGAGCCGGAGTCCGCCGACGAGCATCTGTACCGCCGCGAGTTCCTGCGTGGCGATCAGGCCGATCAGGTGGCTCGTCGGGATCAGGTCCGCGACTACCGTCCCGGTGAAGACGTCGCGTTCCCGCGAGTCGAAGAACAGGAAGCCGATGAACTGCTCGTTGCGCCGGATCGGTACCGTCAGACTGGAAAGGAAGCCTTCATCGTGCACCCAGTGCGAATGGACAGAATCGCCGAGGGGGACCCGGGAGATGTCGTTCAGGATGCGCGGCTGTCCGGTTTCCGCGAGCTTGAGTAGCGAGGGGACGGTGTCGATCTGGCACTCATAGCCGGTGAGCGAGGTCTTGAAATCTCCGCTGGCGACGAAGGTCTTGAGCCGCCGCAGCTCCGGATCGTAGAGTGCGACGGCAATGCGGGCGATGCCGGGGTGACGTTCGTGAATGTTCTGATGAATGACGCGAACCCGCTCGTGAACCGATGCAATGTGCAGACTGCCCGCCTGCTTCGCGGCCGATGCTGCGAATTCCTGCCAGTTATCGGTGTGGCTCACGGCGACATCCTCTCCGGACGGATGGGCCGATTATCTGTCAATCGTCAAGGCCTTGCCAGACGCCACTTCGACACCGAGCGTCAATGTTCCACGGTAGCCGCTTTATAGTGTGTGTGCGTTACGCGCAGCTTCTCGATATTGGGTATGTGGATGGTGCGCCCCTCGACGACGATCAGTCCCGATTCGGCGAGTTCGTGAAGGATCCGGGAGAAGTGTTCCTGCGTGAGATTGAGGCGCGATGCGATCGTGCCTTTGCTGGTAGGGAGCCGCAGCGACACTCTGCCCGAGGCAGTCGGGGCACCGTCGAGTTCTTCCTCGCGCAGCAGGTAGCCGATGATGCGTTCGCGCGCCGTGTGCAGCGAATAGGTCTCCACGTCGGCGATGAGGTGGTGCAGACGCTGCGACAGGCTCGCGATGATGCGTCGGCAGAAGGAGGGATCGCGGTCCATCTCCTCGAAGACGACCTTCTTCGCGACATGCAGCAGCCGACAGTCCATGAGGGCCTGCGCCATCACGATGTAGGGCTTGTCCATGAACATCACCGCCTCGCCGAAGCTCTGGCCGGGGCGGATGATCTCGATCACCTTCTCGTGTCCCTCGGAGGAGGTGAAGGCGAGCTTCACCTGGCCTTCGAGCAGCAGATAGAAGCCGTGGCAGGCGTCGCCGCGGTGGAACAGAACCGTGCCGCGGCTGACCGTCTGCATGCGGACGCCGCGGGCAAAACATCCGAGCTCGTCGTTCGTCAGGCCGCTCAACAGGGGGATGCAGCCGAGGAGGCGGACGATGCGGTCGGTTTCGGAACCGTCGCCGTACGCGGCTGGCGGGCGGGCAGGTTTGAGGTCGTTGGCGGTCATGGCATCACCGCGTCAGTTGCGCGTAGAACATCGGCAACCGTGCCGGAAGCTCCTCGGGCTTGCGGATCACGGCGTAGCCGGCTGGGCCGAACAGGTGGGGCAGATAGTTTTCCGCTTCGCGGTCGATCGTGACGCAGAACGGGACGAGGCCTTGCTTGCGCGCTTCGCTGATTGCCACACGGCTGTCCTCGATGCCATAGCGGCCTTCGTAGAGGTCGAGGTCGTTGGGTTTGCCGTCCGAGAGGATCAGCAGGATGCGCCGGGCCGCCGGCTCCTTCGCAAGGAGTTGGCTCGCGCGGCGGATCGCGGCGCCGAGGCGCGTGTAGTAGCCCGGCTTGATCGCTGCGATGCGTCCGCGGATGGTGTTGTCGAAGCGATCGCCGAAATCCTTCAGGCGATGGAAGCGGACCTGGCTGCGCTTGACCGACGAGAAGCCGGCGATGGCGAAGCGATCGCCGGTCGCACCGAGGGCTTCGCCGAACAGCAGCAGCGCGTCGCGGATCACGTCGATGACGCGGGCGTCGCTCGACACCCAACTGTCCGTCGACAGCGACAGGTCGGCGAGCACCATGCAGGCGAGGTCGCGCTCGCGCTTTTCGAGCGACAGCCACAGCTGGTCGGACGGATTGCGACCGATGGCGCGGTCCGTCTGCGCGCGGACGACCGCATCGAGGTCGAGCTCGGTGCCGTCGACCTGCGCCTTGATCCAGCGCCGGCCCGGCTGCAGTGCAGCGAACTGCTGGTGCAGGCGCTTCGCCGTGCGGCGCAGGTGTTCGGGAAGCGGGCAGGGTTGCGCGTCGCGGGCCGCAAGCTCGGCGAGCCGCACATGGTCCTCGAGCAGCACGCCCTTGCGGTAGTCCCATTCGGGCAAGGGGATGCCGGGGCCGAGCACGATGTCGTCTTCGGCCGCGGAGGGCAGGTCGAGGTCGAAGCGCACCTTCGAGGCGACCCGTTCCTTGTCCTGGGCAAGCGCGAGCTGGTCGAGGTCGCGTGCGGCGTCGGCGGCATTCGGGTCCGGGTCGTCGTCGGGCGGACGGTTGATGCGCAGGAATTCGGCCACCGCGAGCAGGCTTTCGGCGCGGAAGAACAGCACCATGCCGTTCTTCTCCTTCGGCATGTCGACGCGCTCGACATGGTGCGCGCGGCGCTCGCTCTCTTCGAAGGTGGGCGTGCCGCCGTCGGCCGGCTGTTCGGGTTCGGTGTCGTCGCCGCGGTCGAACCCGGTCTTGCCCGACAAGGAACCCGTCAGCCACAGCAGGACGGGGCGAGCCGGCGGCGCCTTCGCCGGCACCGAAGGCAGGGCAGCAACGGTGCCGGGAGATAGAAGCGCCTGGCGGATCGCGCGCTCGCGTTCGGCCTCCGCCTTCGGCAAGGCTTCCGGCCGCGGACGATTGGGCAGGTAAGCATCGACGAGGCGCCGATAGCGTGCTGCCAGACCGGGCCAGGCTTGCAAGGCGACGCAAGTCGCGAACTGGTTGCGGCGGAAATCGTCGGGGGCCTCGTCGCAACCAACCGAATCGATTCCGTCATGGGCGGCGGCGAGGGCGATCAGCCAGAGGTACAAGTCGCGGTTCAGCGCGCGTTCCGGAAAAGCGTCGATTTCGGGCGGCAGGCGTAGCGTTGACGGGTCCATGCGCGCCTGCGCCATGCGGTCGCCCGAGCCGGCGATCCGTTGCAGGAGACCGCGGCGGGCGCCGTGCTTGTCGGTGGTTGCGGCGGCTACGCGCAGGCCGGGATCGCCGCCGAGCGCGCGGAAAAACACGCCGGCCGTGCGCTCGATTTCCTTCAGCTTGACCGCGGCCTCGGGGTGATTGCCTTCGGCCGTCCCGGTCACCCAACGGTGCCAGATCTTTCCGACGAATTCTTCCATGTCAGCGTTCCTTTCCCGAGCGGAATCCCGCTTCGTTCTGCCGCGCGGCCTCGTCGCTCACCCACTGCAGCAGCGGGCCGTCGGGGTTGTCGCGCTGGCTCTGTTCGCAGGCTTCGACGCATTGCGCGCATTGGGTGCAGGTGAACATCAGCCGCTTGATGTTGCGCGGCGTGAGCCGCATCGGGCATACGGCGTCGCAGGCCGATTGCTTTTCCGGCAGGCAGCTCGCGCAATCGACGGCGCGCTTCCTCTGGAACCCGACGACCATCGCGTTGCGGTTGCTCATCCACGCGAGGCTCTGGAAGAGGCCCACGGCGCATGCGTAGCGGCAGAAGAGATGGCGCGCGAAGAGAAACTCCATCGACAGCACGCCGGTCGCGGCGGTGAGGAAGATCGTCTGGTTGCGCGTCAGCGCGCCGTGGAACAGGTTGCCGTAGATCTCCGCGGGCGGCAGCAGATAGGTCAGGAACACCATCGCCCACAGGAAGGCGAAGAACACCGCTGCCGGCACGACGACCAGCCACCAGCGCGCGTCCGCCCGCCACGGCGTTCCATCGGCCTTCCACGGTGGCAGCGGTTCCTTGACCCACACGCTGGGCTTGCCGGAAGCCTTCTGCATTAGCTTGTTGATCGTCTCGACGACCGAAAAATGCGGGCACAGCCAGCCGCAGTAGAGGCGTCCCCATTTCCATGCGACCCATAGGAAGGCACCTGCGCCGACCAGGATCGGCACGAAGAGGCGCAGCATCACGTTCGAGCCGGCCTCGAGCGCCCCGATACGCCCCGCGACGAAGTCGTCGAGACCCAAGCGCCATTCCATCCCCAGCAGCCACGCATGTCCGGCAGCGAGGTCGTAGCGGAAGAGGTCGAGCACCGGGGCGAGGATGAACAGCGTGAAGAACGCCGCCTGGAAGGCGATGCGCTTCTTCTGTGTGCGGTTGTGTCCCATCGGTTTCGCCGTCGCGATCGGGATCACGCGGCGAGGCGACGGGGAGGCTTGGGCGCTGCTCATGGACTTACTCAAACAGGTCCGGTCCGATCACCGGGTACTGCCAGCTGCGACCGAGAATCGCGTTGTTCAGCCCGATGACGCCGAAGATGACCAGCGTTGCGTGGAAGGAAACGAAATAGAGGATGCCGACGACCCACGACCAGGGATTGTCGAAGCCGCCGAGCAGGAGGATCGCGCCGCTGACCCCCACCAGGATCGCGCCGCCATAGATGCTGGCGACGATGGTCTGTTGCAGGTGGTTGCGCTCGACGAGCGACGCCGTGTGGCGGTGGCGCAGCCACAGGACGAACAGCACGACCAGCGGAATCGCCGGCAGGAGCAGCAGATTCGTGAGGAACAGCGCTTCGGCCAGCACCGCGAGGCGGGGGCCGGGCATCGCTTCAGTGAGGAGATCGTGTTCCTGTTCGGACATGGCGGCGGGTCGGTGGCGAATGCGCGATCGGTCAGCGGCCGAAGGTCGCCGACACCACTTCCATCAGCGCTTCCGCCACTTCCGCGTCGTCCGTGAGGCTCTCGACGATCGCCGCGCGGCAGGCGACGACCGGGTCCATGCCATCGCGAACGAGCAGCGCCGCATAGACCAGCAGCCGCGTGCTGGCGGCCTCTTCGAGATCCTGGTCCTTCAGCGTGCGCAGCGCATGCGCGATCGACACCAGCCGCTTGGCGAGATCCGGCGCACAGCCCGATTCGCCGATCAGGATCGCCTCCTCCCGCGCTGCGGCCGGGAAGTCGAAGCGCAGGCTCACGAAGCGTTGCCGCGTCGAAGGCTTCATCCCCTTCAGCAGGTTCTGGTAGCCGGGGTTGTACGAGACGACCAGCATGAAGGACGGCGGCGCCTCGAGGAGCTCGCCGGTGCGGTCGATCGGGAGTATCCGGCGGTCGTCGGCCAGCGGGTGCAGCACGACGGTCGTGTCCTTGCGCGCCTCGACGACCTCGTCCAGATAGCAGATGCCGCCCTCGCGCACTGCGCGCGTGAGCGGGCCGTCGCACCAGACGGTCTGGCCGTCGCCGATCAGATGGCGGCCGACGAGGTCCGCCGCGGTCAGGTCGTCGTGGCAGGCGACGGTGTAGAGCGGCAGCCGCAGGCGCGCGGCCATGTGCGCGACGAAGCGCGTCTTGCCGCAGCCCGTGGGGCCTTTGATCAGCAGCGGCAGGCGGTTCTTCCAGGCGTGTTCGAAGACGCCGATCTCTTCGCCGGCGGCCTCGTAGAAGGGGAGTTCGATTTGGGGCATTTCGAGCTTCATGTCGTGAGTCCTTTCCAGTATGCGATGCCGATCAGGGCGCAGACCAGGCCCATCCAGCCGAGCACCAGCCCCGCCCACAGGCGCGGGGCGCGGCGCAGCGCCATGTAGTCGAGAATGATCAGGGAGCCTTTTGCGAAGGCGATGGCGAAGAGCAGGGCGGCGACCGCTGGCCCGGCCTCGCCGCGTTCGCCGATCGTCCAGGTGATCATCGTCGCCGCGATCAGGATCGCCCAGATCGTTGCGGCGCGTTCAGGATTGCCGTGCGCGGACGGATGGGCGACGGCGGTTCGAGCGGAGGATTGCGTGGGTTGCATCGTCTTTGACCTCTCAGCGCATCACATAAATCAGCGGGAACAGGATCAGCCAGACCAGATCGACCATGTGCCAGTAGGCGGCGCCGGTCTCGATGCCGTTCATGTTGTCGGGCCCGTAACGGCCTTGGCGTGCACCGTTCCACAGCGCGGTGAGGATCACCAGGCCGAGGATCACGTGCATGAAATGGAAGAAGGTCAGCACCAGGTAGAACATGTCGAAGGTGCTCGACGACAGGCTCACGCCGGCCGCGAATTTCGCGGCGTATTCGAAGGACTTCACGACCACGAAGCCCATGCCGCACGCGAACGCGCCGGCGACCCAGCGCGCCGCCAGTCGGCTTTGACCGGCTTCTGCGAGTTGCACCGCGCGTACGACAAGGAAGCTCGAGGTCAGCAGCAACACCGTGTTGACGGCGCCCGAGGTGCGATCGAGGCCGAGTTGCTGGGCATTGAACAATTCGACGTTGTGCGCGCGGGTGAAGGCGTAGGCGATGAAGAAGGCGCCGAACGCCAGCAGTTCCGCGAGGATGAAGAACCAGATCGCGAGGTCGCCCGGCAGGCGACGTCCTGCATCGGCCGGCGTTTTGGCCTGGACGGAGAGGGGGGGCATCAGGGCTTCGGTATAGGTATCCATGTGGGCCAGTCTACGAAGCCCGCCCTGCCCGAACCTTGATTCTGGTTAATTCGCACCAGATAGGTGCGGCGGAAATGGGGAATTTCACCCAGCCAATAAAAAGGGGCGGCAACTGCCGCCCCGAAGGATGTCCCGCTCAGACCGAGCGGGGCATGGAGACCGATCAGGCCGTGATCATCGGCTTGCTCTCACCCTTGATGAAGAAGCTCGCCAGGTAGGTCACCAGACCGGCTGCGAAGACCAGGCCGGCCCACAGACGCATCCAGTAGAACAGCGACACCTGGTCCTGCACCTGCATGAAGGGCAGCGGGGTGGCGGACACGCGCTGCAGCCACACTTGCAGGATGCCGGCGGCGGTGAGGAACAGCGTGATGAAGACCATCGAGATCGTCATCAGCCAGAAGCCCCACATCTCGCAGACCTGAGCACGCTGGTCGTTCGCGGCACGGCCACGGAGCAGCGGCATGGTGTAGCTGATCATCGTCAGCACGACCAGCACGTAGGCGCCGTAGAAGGCCATGTGACCGTGAGCGGCGGTGATCTGCGAACCGTGCGTGTAGTAGTTCACCGGAGCCAGGGTATGCAGGAAGCCCCACACGCCTGCGCCGAGGAAGGCCATCACGCCGGTACCCAGGGCCCACAGCACGGCAGCCTTGTTCGGATGCTCGCGGCGGCGGCGGTTCACCATGTTGAACGCGAAGACGGTCATCGCGAAGAACGGGATCGGTTCGAGTGCCGAGAAGATCGAACCCAGCCACTGCCAGTACGACGGCGTGCCGATCCAGAAGTAGTGGTGGCCGGTGCCGATCAGGCCGGTGACGAGCGCCAGCGTGATGATCACGTACAACCACTTCTCGATGACTTCACGGTCGACCCCGGTCACCTTGATCAGCACGAAGGCCAGCATTGCAGCCATGATCAGTTCCCAGACGCCTTCCACCCAGAGGTGCACCACCCACCACCAGTAGAACTTGTCCTTCACCAGGTTGGCCGGGTTGTAGAACGAGAACAGGAAGAAGACGGCCAGACCCCACAGGCCGAGCAGCATGACAATGCTGATCACGGTCTTGCGGCCCTTCAGCATCGTCATGCTGATGTTGAAGAGGAAGGCCAGCGCGACGATCACGATGCCGATCTTCGTTATCAGCGGCTGCTCGAGGAACTCCCGGCCCATGGTGGCGAGTATGTTGTTCCCGGTCATCTCGGCGAGCGTCGCGTACGGCACGAAGAGGTAGCCGAGGATCGTCGCCGCGCCTGCCACGAGGAAGATCCAGAACATCAGCATCGCCAGCTTCGGGCTGTAGAGCTCCGTTTCCGTTTCTTCGGGAATCAGATAGTAGGCCGAGCCCATGAAGCCGAACAGCAGCCACACGATCAGCAGGTTGGTGTGCACCATCCGTGCAACGTTGAACGGAATGGCCGGGAACAGGAAGTCGCCGACCACGTACTGCAGGCCCATCACCAGGCCGAACACGATCTGCCCGACGAAGAGTCCGATCGCCGCTATGAAGTACGGCAGCGCGACCGATTGCGAAGAATATTTCATAGTTTTATATCCCCTTGATGTTGTCGATTGCGCTCAACCCTCGATGTTGGGAGGCCATTTCTGGGTATTGATCTCGGAGGTGTACTTCAGGAACGCCACCAGATCGTCGAGTTGCTGTTCGGTCAGATTGAATTGCGGCATCTGTCGGCGTCCCGGTGCGCCCGTGGGCTGCGATTTGATCCAGGCCTTGATGAAGTCAGGCCCGCGGCGGGTGTAGACGTTGCCGAGCTCCGGTGCGAAGTAAGCCCCTTCGCCAAGAATCGTGTGGCAGCCGATACAGTCGTTCGTCTCCCATACATGCTTGCCGCGTGCGACCGCCTCGGTCAGGTTGGCGCGGTTGTCGGATTTGGGCAGGCCGCTCATGGTGTCGAATGACAAGGCCACCAGGAGCAGGAAGAAGAATGTCGCCCCGCCATAAAATATGTTGCGAGCCATCGCCTTGGTAAAGGTACCGCTCATGTTTATCCCTCACTGTTTGGAGTGCAGCTACTTGATTGAAAGGAACCCGTTGTGCGACGCATTCTCAATTTGGGGAGCCCGCGCCACCATGATTTGAATCAATTTCGAAAATTTGATGTGCACAAGAGTGCAGGCAAGAAAAGCGACGGGGCCACCGGGAGATGATCTCTCGGTGGCCCCGTGGTGACTTCCTTGAGGGAAGAAGCGTCAGTACTTGCGGCTGACCATCACTCCGCCGCCCCACTCCGGACTGCTGTCGCTGAACCCCTTCACGGCGTAGATCTGAAGCTTCCATACGTCGGTCAGCTTGTGGCTCGAAAAGACCGTCATCTCGCTGATCGGGTCGCGATCGGACGACAAGCGGTCGCGCCAGTCGTAGGCGAGGCCGAGCGAGGTCGTCGGCGAGAGCTTGTAGGACACGCCGAGGGTTGCGTAGAAGGGATCGTCGAGGTTCGAGTTGCCCATGTTCTTCCAGCCCAGCGTCGCAAAGCCGGTGGTCGCGCCGAAGGCCTTTGCGACGTCGAACTGCACCGCGTAATCGGTCTTGTTGTTGCCGAGACAGCTGTTTTCGGCCGTCGGCATCTTGACCTTGCCGATGGCCTCGACGAGCAAGCCGTTCTGCGTGCCGTCGAGCAGCGTATAGCCCGCGCTCGCCGTGATATCGCCCATTCCGCTCTCGGTGCCACCGCAGCCGCTGCCCGCCACGGGCTCGCCATCCGGGCCGACCACGGCGTTCGTGATGTGCAGATAGGGCACCGTCATCTTCAGCGTCACCGGCCCCGTCTCGTACTTCGCGACGATCGGCACATACCAGGTCTCGCTGTTCTTGTTAGTGCCGTATTTGCCGTTCGAATAATCCAGTCCGGTCGTGAAAGTCAGATCGCCTGCCGCGGCGGGCAGGGTCAGCGTGGCCAGCAGGGCGGCCAGGACGGTGCGGGTACGTGTCATGCAAAGCTCCCTGTCTAAGTGGTTGTTGCCGGATTGCTGGTCCGGTCGCTACTTAGTTAGTCGCGGCCGGATTTGCCTGATCGCTCGGGACGTTCCACTTTGTCGGTGCGGTCGATGCGCTCCGGCCGCTCGCCGGTCGTCGGGCGTTCGATGCGCTGGATCGTCTCGATCCGCTCGACGCGCTTGCCGCCATCGAAGACTTCGATCCGCTCGCGAATTTCGGTGCGATCGCCGCTGTTCTTGATTTCGATGCGCTCGCGGCGTACCACTTCACCATCGGCGTTCTCGACCTGCCGCTCGACCTTTTCCCGTTCGATCTCCCCGGAGCCCGACATTGTCCGCTCGATTCGCTCGCGGCTGTCGCCGTCCTCTGTTTCAATGCGTAAGCGCCCGTCGTCGCTCTCGACGCGTGTCCTGCCGGAGCCGCCGTGACTTTCGTCCTCGGCGCGGTCGTCACTTTCGCCCTGCTTGCGGGACGCCCCCGGCTGTCCGCGGTGCCGCGATTCGCCATCCGAGCTGAAATCGCGGACGAATTCGACGCGGTTCGCGCGGATTTCGCGGCGATCGCTGAAGACGCCATGAACGCGGATGCGCCGGTCGGCCGTCAGGTCCGCTTCGCCTCCGCCTGCGAAGGTCGTCCGCGGATCGAGCGCGATGGTGAAACCGCCTGCGCGCACCCCCCGGTCGTCGCGCCGGGCCACCAGTCCCTCGACCACCGCCTCCCGCACGCGTCCGGCAAACGGGATCGCCGGATCCTCGACGACCCGCGCCACCTCCAGCCGCCCGGAGGCCCATTGGCCACGCACCAGGAACTCGGTACCGGCCGTCAAGGGCTTGCCTGCGAGCGGAAGACCTTGCAGCGAATCCGGCCGGTCCGCGAAGCCGACCGCACTGGCTTCCTGCGCGGCGGGTGCACGTTCGATGCGCGTGGCGACGACATCGCCGACCGCATTCCGCAGGCCGCTGACCCGCACCGGGTCCCCCGGCCGCAAACCGGCGTCGACATGTGCGCCCGGCGCTATGCGGACCGGACGCCCCATCACCCGAAGCGATGCCCCAGCCGTCCCGGTATCCGTCACCGGACCTTCGAAGGCATTCAGGATCGAGATGCTGCGGGCTTCGAGCCCGCGATCCGAGGTCGCGGTTTCGATCGAAACCACCTGGCCCACCGCCAGCCGGCTCGTCGCGGCCGCCATGCCGTTTTCGGTCAGAGGTACGGACTCGCCGTAGTGGACTTCGAGACCATTGACGCAGATCGATGCGAAGCCCGTTATCGTGCCGACAATGCCGGTTCCTCCGATGCCGTCAGTCGGAGATCCCGTCCCGCCCAGCCCTCCGGGTGCTCGCGCGACCGGTGCGCCCGTCCCGCCAATGCCCGACTCGGATGTCGTGATTTGCGCCTGCGCCGCGGGCGCGCCGGTTCCTCCCGCTCCACCCTCATGTGCCGGGCTGCCGGTACCACCGATGCCGCCTTCATGCTCAGGGGCGCCCGTGCCGCCGATGCCGCCTGGATCGATGCACACCGGTGCCGCGTACACCGCGGGGGCGACTGCCGACAGCAGGCCCGCGGCGAAGACGATCTGGCGGAGCAGGACGGAAGGCTTGGTCACGGTTTGGCGTCCCCGGGCGTGTCGGCGGGCTGCGCAGCAGCGCTGGGTTCAGTATAGAAGTAAAGCCCGATTGTCATACGTTGCCGTGGCTCTGCGCTCTCGGCATCGCGCGTCTCCAGGCTTGCCGCCAGGGCATTGAAAGCGACGAGCGCTTGCATGCCATCGGTTGAAACCGCACTGCGCAACTGCTGAATGCTTGCCGGAGAGAGCGCGTCGTAATGCACGCTGCGCTCGAAGAGGGGCGAACCCTCGGTCGTCAGGTTATGCACGGCGGCGCAGGCGTGGTCATGGACATTGTGCCCGAAGTAGGCCACCTTCTCGTCGAAGCCCTGCTGCGGGACGAAGGCATTCGTACTCAGATGCACGAGATCCGCCTCGTCGATCTCCACCACGCCGAGGCGCAGCCACTCGTCGAGCACCACGCGTGCCCGGATGTCGGTGCTCACGGACCGCACGAGCCCGTCGAAGGAACGATCGCCGCCGATGCTCGCCAGGCGCGGCAGCGGCAGCGCTTGCCCGGGGGCGGCGCAAAAGGGCGGGGTGTTCAACCAGGTGCTGACGAGGTGCGCACCCATCGAGATCGCCTCCGGCAGTTGCTCGGACTCCGTCTCCAACTGCCCCCGGAGGCGTTTCACGTCCTTGCGATGCACGCCGGTCAGCAGGCTGACGCGGCTGTCGCTGGGAGGGGCCTTGTCGAGGCGGAACTCGCCGTCCGCCACTTCGACGAAGATGGCCTTCAGCATGTCCGCGAAGTACGGGTAGGTCACGCCTTTCCTTAACATCAGCCGCACCAAGGGCCGCATTACGCGTCGCAGGGCGTGCAGTAGCGAAGCGGGCGAGGTGGTGGGGGAGGGCATGCGTAAGGCGAGCGAGCGAAGGAATGTCCCTTCATTCTAGGATTGCGTGGGAAAATTTACCATGCATGCCTTGGGGCGAAAAAAAGCCCGACCAGAAGGGCCGGGCTCTTTCGCTGCCTGTGTTGCCGCAGATCAGGCGGTCGCGAGCGGGATCTTGCCAATCTTGACCTGCCACTCCTTCGGGCCGGTGTTGTGCACGCTGGTGCCGTTCGAATCGACGGCGACGGTCACGGGCATGTCCTGCACGTCGAACTCGTAGATCGCTTCCATGCCGAGATCGGCAAAGCCGACGACCTTCGCGCTCTTGATCGCCTTCGCGACGAGGTAGGCCGCGCCGCCGACCGCCATCAGGTAGGCCGACTTGTTGTCGCGGATCGCGTCGATTGCCGTGGGGCCGCGCTCGGCCTTGCCGACCATCGAGATCAGGCCGGTCTGTTCGAGCATCATGCGCGTGAACTTGTCCATGCGCGTCGCGGTGGTCGGGCCGGCGGGGCCGACGATTTCATCGCGCACCGGATCGACCGGACCGACGTAGTAGATCACGCGGTTCGTGAAGTCGACCGGCAGCTTCTCGCCCTTCGCCAGCATGTCCTGGATGCGCTTGTGCGCGGCATCGCGGCCGGTCAGCATCTTGCCGTTCAGCAGCAGCACCTGGCCCGGCTTCCACGACGCCACTTCTTCCTTCGTCAGCGTGTCGAGGTTCACGCGCGTGGCGACCTTCGTATCGGCTTGCCAGGTCACGTCCGGCCAATCTTCCAGCTTCGGCGCTTCGAGCTTCGCCGGGCCCGAGCCGTCGAGTTCGAAGTGCACGTGACGGGTCGCCGCACAGTTCGGAATCATCGCAACCGGCAGGCTCGCGGCATGCGTCGGGTAGTCGAGAATCTTGACGTCGAGCACCGTCGTCAGGCCGCCGAGGCCTTGCGCGCCGATGCCCAGCGCATTGACCTTCTCAAAGAGTTCGAGGCGCAGCTCTTCGACGCGCGAAAGCGCGGCGCCCGAGGCGGCCTTTTCCTTCAGTTCGTGGATGTCCACGGGCGCCATCAGCGATTCCTTCGCCAGCAGCATCGCCTTCTCCGGCGTGCCGCCGATGCCGATGCCGAGGATGCCCGGCGGACACCAGCCCGCGCCCATCGTCGGCAGCGTCTTCAGCACCCAATCCACGATCGAGTCGGACGGGTTCAGCGCGTAGAACTTCGACTTGTTCTCCGAGCCGCCACCCTTTGCCGCACAGGTGATTTCCACGTGGTCGCCCGGAACGATCTCGTAATGCACCACCGCCGGAGTGTTGTCCTTGCTGTTCTGGCGCTTGCCGGCCGGGTCGAGCAGGACCGAGGCGCGCAGCTTGTTGTCGACGTTGTTGTACGCGCGGCGCACGCCTTCGTTGACCATCTCCTGGACACTCATCTTCGAGTCCCAGCGCACGTTCATGCCCACTTTGAGGAAGACGACTGCAATCCCGGTATCCTGGCAGATCGGACGATGGCCTTCGGCGCACATCCGGGAATTCGTCAGGATCTGCGCGATCGCGTCTTTCGCCGCCGGACTTTCTTCACGCTTCCAGGCTTCACCAAGGGCCTTGATGTAGTCCAGCGGGTGATAATAGCTGATGTACTGAAATGCATCCGCGATGGACTGAATGAGGTCTTCTTCGCGAATCACGGTCATGGTGCGTCTCCGAGAATGGCCTGGGGCCCGTGGTGGTGAGAAAATGGATTTTACCAGTCCTCGCGGCAGTGCAGCACCGAGTCGGGTAACGTGGTTCTACGGAGAGATGTAAGTCCTGTGTAAGATACCTGTTCTTAAATGCCGACCAACCCGCGACGATTGACAACGTCGTGAGAAGACGCAGGCCGGGACCCACCGGTCGCCCCGCACCGGGGCAGCTTCAACCAAATTGATCAGTTGAGGAGAGGAAAGCATGTCGAATGAGCAGCAGCCCCGCCTGTACTACCCGTCGGAAGAGATCGTCAAGAACGCAGCCGTGTCCGGCATGGACGCCTACCGCGCGCTGTGCAAGGAAGCTGAAGAGGACTACGAAGGCTACTGGGCGCGCCAGGCTCGCGAGCTGGTCGAGTGGAAGAAGCCCTTCACCCAGGTGCTCGACGAAAGCAACGCTCCGTTCTTCAAGTGGTTCGCCGACGGCCAGCTGAACGTCTCGTACAACTGCCTCGACCGCAACGTCAATAACGGCCTGGGCGACAAGGTCGCGATCATCTTCGAAGCCGACAACGGCGAAATCACCCGCGTCACCTACAAGGACCTGCTCTCACGCGTCTGCAAGTTCGCCAACGCGCTGCGTGACAAGGGCGTCAAGAAGGGCGACCGCGTCGTCATCTATCTGCCGATGTCGATCGAAGGCGTGGTCGCGATGCAGGCTTGTGCCCGTATCGGAGCGACCCACTCGATCGTGTTCGGCGGTTTCTCCGCTCAGGCCCTGCGTGACCGCATCAACGACGCCGGCGCCGTGGCCCTGATCACCTCCGACGGCCAGTTCCGTGGCGGCAAGGCGCTGCCGCTGAAGCCGATCGCCGATGAAGCCATCGCGATGGGCGGTTGCGAAAGCATCAAGAACGTCTTCGTCGTCCAGCGCACCGGCGGCGCCTGCTCGATGGTCGAAGGCCGCGACGTCTGGTTCCACGAAGTCTCCGCCAAGCAGGCCGACACCTGCGAACCGGAATGGGTCGATGCCGAGCATCCCCTGTTCCTGCTTTACACCTCGGGTTCCACCGGCAAGCCGAAGGGCGTCCAGCACTCGACGGGCGGCTACCTGCTGCACGCGATCCTGACCATGAAGTACACGTTCGACATCAAGCCGAATGACGTCTTCTGGTGCACGGCCGACATCGGCTGGGTCACGGGTCACACCTACATCACCTACGGCCCGCTCGCCTGCGGCACGACCGAGATCGTGTTCGAAGGTGTGCCGACCTACCCGGATGCCGGCCGTTTCTGGAAGATGATCCAGGACCACAAGGTCAGCGTCTTCTACACTGCGCCGACCGCGATCCGCTCGCTGATCAAGGCTGCGGACAACAACCCGACGGTGCATCCGACCAAGTACGACCTCTCCAGCCTGCGCATCCTCGGTTCGGTCGGCGAGCCGATCAACCCGGCCGCGTGGGAGTGGTACTACGAGAACGTCGGTGGCAGCCGTTGCCCGATCGTCGATACCTTCTGGCAGACCGAAACCGGCGGTCACATGATCACCCCGCTGCCGGGCGCGACGCCGCTGGTGCCGGGCTCCTGCACGCTGCCCTTCCCGGGCATCCAGTGCGCGGTCGTCGATGAGACCGGCACTGAAGTGCCGAACGGCCAGGGTGGCATCCTCGTCGTCAAGCGTCCGTGGCCGTCAATGATCCGTACGATCTGGGGTGACCCGGACCGCTTCAAGAAGTCGTACTATCCGGACGACTTCAAGGGTAAGCTGTATCTCGCCGGCGACGGCGCGATCCGCGACAAGGATACCGGCTACTTCACGATCACCGGCCGTATCGACGACGTGCTGAACGTCTCGGGCCACCGCATGGGCACGATGGAAATCGAGTCGGCGCTCGTGGCGCACGAGAAGGTTGCCGAGGCCGCAGTCGTGGGCCGTCCGGACGACCTGACCGGTGAAGCGATCGTTGCCTTCGTCGTGCTGAAGGGCAACCGCCCGACCGGCGAGGACGCCAAGGCGGTGATCAAGGAACTGCAGAACTGGGTCGGCCACGAAATCGGGCCGATCGCCAAGCCGAAGGACATCCGCTTCGGTGAAAACCTGCCCAAGACGCGTTCGGGCAAGATCATGCGCCGGCTGCTGCGTCAGCTGGCGAAGGGTGAGGAGATCACCCAGGATACGTCGACCCTCGAGAACCCGGCGATCCTGGAACAGCTCAAGCATTCCGCGAGCTGACCCTTTGATGACAGGTGACCGGTCCATAAGAGGCCGGCCCTGACAAAAATAATTGAGGCAAGCCGGCGAGAGCCGGCAGTGGGAGGAGGAGAAGGCGCGCGTAAGCGCGCCTTTTTTTTAGCGGGGTGCCGGCTGCCTGCACGGGTAGCCGGCATGCGCACATCGTTATAATCGGGTAGCCATCGTCATCATGAGGAGTCCATGATGCGCAGCGGTCTCGCCGGTCAGCGGCTTGCGGCAGCATTTGCGCTGGCAGCCATGCTATTCAACTATCCCGTCCTGTCGCTATTCGATCGTGCCGAACCTTTCTTCGGCATGCCGATGCTATGGGTATGCCTGTTCATCATCTGGGCGCTGACGATCGCCATCGTCGCCTGGATCGCGGAGCGCGGGTCGCGCTGAGGTAGGCGGATGCTCTCGGCCAGCGTCGTCGTCCCGGTCTCGTTCGCATATCTTCTGGCGCTCTTCGCCGTCGCCTATTTCGGCGATCGCCGCGCGGAAGAGGGACGCTCGATCATTGCCAATCCATGGACTTATTCGCTGTCCATGGCCGTCTATTGCACCGCGTGGACCTATTTCGGCAGCGTCGGCCGCGCGTCCTCGGGGGGCGTGTGGTTTCTGCCGATCTATCTCGGGCCGACGCTGGCGATGACGCTGTCGTGGTTCGTGCTGCTCAAGATGATCCGCATCGCGAAGAACTACCGCATTACGTCGATCGCGGACTTCATCTCCAGCCGCTACGGCAAGAGCCAACTGTTGGCCGGGTTCGTGACGATCATCGCGGTCGTCGGCATGGTGCCTTATATCGCACTGCAGCTGAAGGCGATATCGACCGGCTACGCGGTGCTCACCGGGCAGCACGATGCGGCCTATGTGCCCATCGTCGCCAAGAGCTGGCTGGAAGACAGCACCCTTTACATCGCGCTGATGCTGGCGTTGTTCACGGTGCTGTTCGGTGCGCGGCACCTGGATGCGGCAGAGCGCCACGAAGGCATGGTCGCCGCGATTGCCTTCGAGTCGGTCGTCAAGCTGGTCGCCTTCCTCGCCGTCGGGGGCTTCGTCACCTATGGCATCTACAACGGCTTCGGCGACATCTTCTCCCGCGCCTACGCGGATCCCGATCTCGCGCCGTTGTTGAGCCTCAAGTCGGCAAGCAGCGCGGGTTACGGCGGATGGTTCGCGCTGACGCTGCTAGCGATGCTGTCGGTGATCTTCCTGCCGCGCCAGTTCCAGGTCGCCGTCGTCGAGAACGTCAATGAACAGCACCTACGTCGCGCGACCTGGCTGTTTCCGGCCTACATGCTGCTGATCAACGTCTTCGTGTTGCCGATCGCCTTGGGCGGCTTACTGTATTTCGGCCGCGGGGCAGTGGACCCCGATACCTTCGTGCTGTCCTTGCCGCTCGCACACGGCAGTCCCACGCTTGCCTTGCTCGCCTTCGTCGGCGGGCTGTCCGCCGCGACCGGCATGGTCATCGTCGAGACCATCGCCGTTTCGACGATGGTATGCAACGACCTCGTGATGCCCTTGCTCTTGCGTCATCCGCATTTCAGTCGGAGCGAGCACCCGGACCTTACCGGGCTGTTGCTGGGCATCCGGCGCGGGGCGATCCTCGGTGTGCTGCTGCTCGGCTACCTGTATTTCCGTCTCGCGGGCGAAGCCTACGCGCTCGTCAGCATCGGGCTGATCAGCTTTGCGGCGGTCGCGCAGTTCGCGCCGGCCATGCTCGGCGGAATGTACTGGCGCGGCGGCACGCGCGAGGGTGCGCTTGCAGGGCTCGCGGCTGGGTTCGCCGTGTGGGCCTACACGCTGATGCTGCCGTCGGTCGCCAAGTCGGGCTGGCTGGACCGGCGGTTCCTCGACGAGGGCGCCTTCGGGCTGGCCTTCCTTCGCCCGGAACAACTGTTCGGCCTGTCCGGGCTCGACAGCATCAGCCACTCGCTGTTCTGGAGTCTCGGCGCGAATATCGCTTGCTACGTCCTCGTCTCGCTCATTCGCGTTCCGACCGGGCAGGAGGCGACGCAAGCGACCTTGTTCGTCGACGTGTTCCGGCGCGGCGAGCGCGGGTCGGCCGCATTTTGGCGCGGCAGTGCCCAGTTCCAGGATCTCTTTCCGCTCGTTGCACGATTTCTCGGCCCGGATCGTGCGAAGCGCCTGTTTCACGCCTATGCGCTCCAGCGTGGCGTGAGCGACATCCACCAGCTTCGCCCCGATGCCGCGCTCGTTCAATTTGCCGAGACCCAGCTGGCGGGCGCGATCGGCAGCGCATCGGCGCGCGTGATGGTGTCCTCCGTCGTGCAGGAAGAGCCGCTCGGGCTGGATGAGGTGATGAACATCCTCGACGAGGCTTCGCAAGTGCGCGCGTATTCGCACCAGCTCGAGGAGAAGTCGGTCGCGCTGGAAGCCGCGACGGACAAGCTGCGCGCGGCGAATGAGCGGCTGAAGGAACTCGATCGTCTGAAGGACGATTTCATGTCCTCGGTGACGCACGAGTTGCGCACGCCGCTCACCTCGATCCGTGCCTTCTCGGAGATGCTGCTCGACGATCCGCGGACCGCTCTCGCGGACCGCACGCGTTTCCTCGGCATCATCGTGTCCGAGACCGAGCGGCTGACGCGGTTGGTGAACCAGGTGCTCGACATGGCGAAGATCGAGTCGGGCCACGCGGAGTGGCACAACACCGACATCGACATGTGCGAACTGGTGACGCATGCCGTCGAGACGACGATGCAGTTGTTCCGTGATCGGCGTGCCGCGGTTGAAAGGAAGATCCCCGAGGCGCCGCTGCATATCCTGGGCGATCACGACCGGCTGCTGCAGGTCATGCTGAACTTGCTGTCGAACGCGGCGAAGTTCGTTCCTCCCGATACCGGACGAGTTCGCGTGACGATGACGCGCGAGGCGGATCAGGTTCGCGTCGACGTCGCAGACAACGGTCCCGGCATCGCGCCCGAACAGCTTGGGGTGATCTTCGAGAAATTCCGACAGGGCGGCGACGAGCGGTCGCGGCCGCAGGGCACGGGGCTCGGGCTGCCAATCAGCCGCCAGATCGTGGAGCATTTCGGCGGGCGGCTGTGGGTGGAGTCCGTCGTGGGGCAGGGGGCGACCTTCTCGTTCACCCTGCCGCTGGACGCAAGAGAAAGCCGCGAAGGCGCAAGCGGCTCAATGACATAGAATAGCGGGTGAGGGAGAGGGAGAGGATGGCCAAAAAAATACTGATCGCCGACGACGAGCAAAACATCGTCATTTCGCTCGAATTCCTGATGAAACGCGAAGGATACGAGGTGCTCATCGCGAACGACGGCGAGGAGGCCGTCCAGCGCATCCGGGCGGAGGTGCCCGATCTGGTGCTCCTGGACGTCATGATGCCGAAGAAGAGCGGCTTCGAGGTGTGCCAGGAGATCAAGTCGGATCCTGAGTTGCAGGGCGTCCGCATCCTGATGCTCACGGCAAAGGGGCGCGACACCGAGATGGCGAAGGGGCTTGCGCTGGGCGCCGATGCCTACATGACCAAACCGTTTTCGACCAAGGAGTTGGTGGAGCGCGTCCGCGGCTTGCTGGCGGAGCGCTGATTGATGACGGCGCGAACGCGGTTCGTTCTGGCGGTTTGCATCCTCGCGCTGCTGATGACAGGGCCTTTCGTGACAACGGCGGTCCTTGCCTGGCTGGGCACCAGCGACGAAGGGCGTGCGGTGCTGGTCGATGCCGTGCTCCCGCATCTGCCGCTCGGGGCGATGATGACGATCATCGGTTTCGCGATCGGCATTGCCGTGTTGCGGAACCTCTTCCGGCAATATGTCCAGGGGCTGCTGCGGATGTCCGAGCACCTCGGCCTGATGCTCGATGCGAACCGCGAATTCCGCGTCAAACCCGAGGGGCCGCCCGAAGTGCAGGCGCTGGCCCATGCGATGAATGCACTCGCCCAGCAGCGCGACGACCTGATGACGGACGTCGAGGCCCAGATCGCGCAGGCCAATCAGTCCCTCGAAGAGGAGAAGAATCGCCTCGCGACGCTGATGTCCGAACTGACGCAGAGCGTGGTGGTGTGCAATCTCGACGGCCGCATCCTGCTCTACAACAACCGTGCCCGTCTGCAGTTTCGCGCCTTGTCCGATGCCCAGGCCGTGGGCGGCGGCGGGGAGCTGATCGGGCTCGGCCGATCGATCTACGCGGTACTCGACCGCAACCTGATCACCCACGCGCTGGAAGGCATCCAGCATCGCCTGAAACGCAGCGCGGTACAGCCGGTCGCGAATTTCGTCACGACGACCCGTTCCGGCCAGCTGCTCCGCGTGCAGATGGCACCGGTGCTGTCGGCCGTGCAGGAGGTGGGGGGGGAGCGCGACGAAGAACGTGCGATCACCGGCTTCATCCTGATGCTCGACAACATCACGCGGAATTTCGAGAACGAATCGCGCCGCGACCAGATGTTGCACACGCTGACCGAAGGCAACCGCGCGGCGCTCGCCAACGTGCGCGCCGCGGCCGAAATGCTGGAGTATCCGGATCTGCAGGAGGAACTCCGCGAGCGCTTCCGGACGGTGATCCGCGACGAAGTGCGCGCGATGAGCACGCGGCTCGACGAGACGGCGAACGAATTCGCCGACTCGCTGAAGGCACGCTGGCCGCTGGAGGAGATGCTCGGCGCCGATCTGATCGCGGCCGCCCAGCGTCGAATCGAGCAGGTCGTCAAGCTGCCGACCAAGCTCGAGGAGGTCGATGAGTCGCTGTGGGTCAAGGTCGACAGCTTCTCGCTGATGCAGGCGCTGACCTATCTTGCGAGCCGGCTGTCGGACGAATTTGAAGTGCGTGAGGTGCGCTTTCGCCTGAGCGCAGCAGGGCGGCTCGTGCATCTCGACCTGATCTGGTCGGGCCAGGCGATGAGCACCGAGACGGTGATGTCGTGGGAGCTCGAGCCGATGCGCTTCGCGGACGAGAACAGTCCGCTGACCGTGCGCGACGTGATCGAGCGCCACGACGGCGAGATGTGGCTCGAGCGCGAGAAGGTCCGCCACCGCGCCTTCTTCCGCATCCTGTTGCCCGCCGCCGCGCCCCAGGAGCAGCTCGACCCGACAGCCTTCCTGAAGGTGGAAAGCCGGCCTGAGTACTACGATTTCGACCTCTTCAAATGGTCCGACAAGTCGCGCGCCCTGGAAGACCGGCGGTTGACCGAGCTGACCTACACCGTCTTCGATACCGAGACCACGGGGCTCAACCCGTCCCATGGCGATGAGATCATCCAGATCGGCGCGACGCGCATCGTCAACGGCAAACTCCTGCGCCAGGAGTCCTTTGAGCAGCTCGTCGACCCCTGTCGCTACATGGCGCCCGAGTCGGTGCAGATCCACGGCATCACGCATGCGATGCTCGCCGGCCAGCCGACTATCGAGAAGGTGCTTCCGAGCTTCCATGCCTTCGTCCAGGACACGGTACTGATCGCCCACAACGCGGCTTTCGACATGCGCTTTCTGCAGATCAAGGAGGCCGAAACCGGGATGCGCTTCGACCAGCCCGTGCTCGACACGCTGTTGCTGTCGGCGGTGATCCATCCGAACCAGGAATCCCACCGTCTCGAAGCGATCGCCGAGCGTCTGAACATCCCGATCGTCGGGCGCCACACGGCGCTCGGCGATGCGATCGTCACCGCCGAGGTGTTCCTGAAGATGATCCCGCTGCTCGCCGAGAAGGGCATTCGGACCTTGCGCGAGGCACGTGAGGCGGCCGAGAAGTCTTACTACGCGAGGGTCAAGTATTGAACCCCGCGACGTGTGGCACATGAGTTCCCAATCGAATTTCACTCGCCGGCTGCGCCGTTACTACAGCTGGTACACAGTCTGCTTCCTGGCCTTCGTCGGCTCGCTCGCCTTGAGTGAGCGCTTCGGACTCTCGCCCGGGGCAATCGGCCACATCTTCCTGTTTGCGACGATCGCCATCTACGCCGGCATCGGCGTCATGAGCCGCACCTCCGACGTCTCGGAATACTACGTCGCCGGCCGTCGCGTGCCTGCCTTCTTCAACGGCATGGCGACGGCGGCGGACTGGATGAGCGCCGCGTCCTACATCGGCCTCGCGGGCACGCTCTACTTTGCCGGTTTCGAAGGCCTCGCCTTCGTCACCGGCTGGACGGGGGGCTTCGTGCTTGTGGCCTTGCTGCTCGCGCCCTACCTGCGCAAGTTCGGCCAGTACACGATTCCCGATTTTCTCGGTACGCGCTACCAGGGCAACGCAGCACGCGTGGTCGGCCTGATGGCGACGGTGCTCGCGAGTTTCGTGTATCTCGTCGCACAGATCTACGGCGTCGGCCTGATCACCAGCCGCTTCGTCAGCGTGGAGTTCGAGATCGGCTTGTTCGTCGGGCTGGCGGGCATCCTCGTGTGCTCCTTCCTCGGTGGCATGCGTGCGGTGACCTGGACCCAGGTTGCCCAGTACGTGATCCTCGTGACGGCCTACCTCGTGCCGGTGACGATCATGTCCTACAAGATCACCGGCGTGCCGATTGCGCCGGTGATGTACGGGCAGGTGCTGGAGCGGCTGTCGGCGAAGGAGAACGAGCTGATTGCGGACCCGGAAGAAATCGAAGTGCGCCGCCAGTTCGGAAACCGCGCAAAGGATTACGCCGCGAAAGTCGCGAACCTGCCGCAGTCGCTTGAAGAGGAGCGGCGCTCGCTGATCGAACGGCTCAATCAGCTGCGGCTCGAAAACGCGCCGGCACGCGATATCGCACATACCGAAAGGGCGTTGCGCGACTTGCCCAAGACCGCTCCGCAGGCGAAGGTCGTCTGGGAGCGTGAGCGGGACGAAGCGCTCGAACGCGCCAAGCCCTTGCGGCGCCACGCCGAGGCCCATCCAGGCGATACGCCGCAGGAACGCGAGAATGCGCGCAACAACTTCCTCGCGCTGGTCTTCGTGATGATGGTCGGGACGGCCGCGCTGCCGCACATCCTCGTGCGCTACTACACCACGCCGGGGGTCGTGGAGGCGCGGAAGTCGGTGTTCTGGTCGCTGTTCTTCATCTTCTTCCTCTACGTCACCGCCCCGGCCTATGCCGTGTTCGCCAAGTGGGAGGTGTACAACAACCTCATCGGGTCGAGCATCGCGATGCTTCCGAACTGGGTGGTTTCGTGGGGCAAGGTCGGGATGGTGTCGATCGAGGACATCAATGGCGACGGCATCCTGCAGTTGGCCGAACTCAGCCTGAATACCGACGTGATCGTGCTTGTCACGCCCGAGATCGCCGGACTGCCGTACGTCATCTCCGGCCTTGTCGCGGCGGGTGGGCTCGCTGCGGCGCTATCGACGGCCGATGGCCTGTTGCTGACCATCTCAAATGCGCTGTCACACGATTTCTATTTCAAGGTCGTCAATCCGGGCGCGAGCACCCATCGCCGCCTCGTGATCTCGAAGTCGCAGCTGCTGGTCGTCGCGGTTGTCGCCGCCTGGGTCGCCTCCATGCACCCGGACAACATCCTGCTGATGGTCGGCCTCGCGTTCTCGATCGCGGCCGCGGCGTTCTTCCCTGCGCTGGTGTTGGGCATCTTCTGGAAGCGCGCGAATCGCCCGGGCGCCGTGACCGGGATGATCGCCGGCCTCGCCGTGACCTTGGTCTACATGGTCCGCACGCACAGCTTCTTCGGCGGTTCGATGGAGCAGGCCTGGTACGGCATCAGCCCGATTTCGGGCGGCCTGTTCGGTGTGCCGGTGGGCTTCCTGACGATCATCGTGGTCAGCTTGCTGACTCCGCCGCCTCCGCCCGAAATACAGAACCTCGTCGACTACGTCCGCTACCCGCGCCTGCCCGCAGACGACCCGAACCTGCTGCCGGAGGTGCGTTCCCCGCACAATTGAGGCTGCCTACAATTCTGCGTCGCCGGGGCTTCCGATTCTTGCGCGTTCTGCTACAATGCGCGGCTTCCCGGAGAGATGGATGAGTGGTTTAAGTCGCACGCCTGGAAAGCGTGTTCAGGGTAATACCCTGACGCGGGTTCGAATCCCGCTCTCTCCGCCAGATATCCTGTAGAAACGCGCCTTTAGGCGCGTTTTTCGTGTCTACTCCACATCCATCCCGTATCCGGAATATGTCTTGCCCGTAGTACTGGCATGACCAGGGGTGACTCTTACAAGGCTCTTGTACATTCGGATGGCCGGAAATGCGCAGTGGAGCAATCCGGCCGTACCTCAGCCCCTCGAGCGGCATGTTGCAGTGATGCCGGACAGGTCCACGATACGTGCGCGTCGCATCGCCTTCGTCAGGATGCGATACACGTCGAGCTCGAAACTCGGTTGCCCGCCGTCGAGGATGCCGTACAGATCTTCGTCGGATCTTGCGGTGCCGAGGTAACACCAGGCGTCGATGACGTGGATCGCGTCGCCTTCGCGGATGCCGACAGGGCCGGGGTGGGGCCAGCGTTCGACGTGCAGTTCGCGCAAGGCGAGCATGAGCCGGGCGCCGTGCATTGCGGGGGACTCGCCGCCGTTGCAGGCGCCGCGGCAGCGGCGCAGCTGATGCGTGAAGCATCGTCCAGGCGAAGACTTTTCGAGGCCAAGCAGGGGCGGGCAAAGCTGCTCGGCCGTTGCGATCTTCGTGAGGCTCGTCAGGGCCGCGCGTCGCGTGCGGAATAGGCCGAAGAGGTTTTCCTGGCGCCCCAGGTCGAGGTCACGGGCGTACACAAGCTGCGGCCGCCAGCCGCCGTCCGCTTGCGGCTGCAACTGCCAGCTGCAGAGTTCGCGGTTGCGGCGCAGCTTGCGGTTCATCGTGGGCAGCAGCGTCTTGATGAGCTCCGCTTCCTTCAGCAACGCGCCGATTTCGCCCGCGGTAACGATCCAGTCGATGCGCCGTACCTGCTGGGACAATGTCATCTGTCGGCTGTCGCGATGGTCGGCGCTGAAGTGCGACAGCACGCGCGCGCGCAGATGCTTGCTCTTGCCGATGTAGAGCGGCAAGTCGTTGTCGCCGTAGAAGAGATAAACGCCCGGATCGTCCGGGATGTCCTCGATGAATGCCGGGTCCAGGTGAGGAGGCAGCGCCGGACGCCCGAGGAGCTCGCGCAGCACCGGATCGATCGCGTCCGCCCCGAACTGGCGCTGCATGCGCTGCCAGAACTGCCATATGGCCTGTGCGTCGGCCAGTGCGCGATGCCGCGCATCGATCTGCAGGCCGTGGCGGGCGATCAGGACGTCGAGGTTGTGGTGACGCTCTTCGGGGTACATCCGGCGCGACAGCCGCACGGTGCAGAGGACCTTGGGCCGGAAGTCGATGCCGATGCGCCGAAAGGCCGCGCGGATGAAGCCGTGGTCGAAGCGCGCGTTATGGGCGACGAAGACGCGGTCCTGCAGCCGGTCGAGCAGCGTGTCGGCCAGCTCCGCAAAGGTCGGCGCGTCGGCCACCATCTCGTTCGAGATGCCGGTCAGCTGCTCGATGGATGGGGGAATGCGGTTGTCGGGCCGGACCAGACTCGACCATTCGCGTACGCCGCCTTGATCGACTTCGACAATGCCGATCTCGGTGATCGAATCGCGTGACGAGGTTGCGCCCGTCGTCTCGATGTCGACGAAGGCGAGCCCGCCCGGTTGGAGGAAGTCGGGGATCATGCGGCAGCGCAGATCGGAAGCAGTGGCTGTATATATTAACAGCTAACCCGCCCGGAGGGATGGGGCCGGGAATCCGCCTTGCACGGCCTGTGTCCGCTGGATGCGGGAGCTTCGACGAAGCCCCCGTATCCGTGCTTCTTCCTGCTGATCAGACGAAGGCGGCGAGCGTCATGATCAGGACGATGCCGACGACGGAGATGATGGTCTCCATTGCGGTCCACGTCTTGAAGGTCTCGGTGACCGTCATGTTGAAGTACTGCTTCACCAGCCAGAATCCTGCGTCATTCACATGAGAGAGGATCAGCGAGCCGGCGCCGGTGGCGAGCACCAGCAGTTCGCGATTGACGCCCGGGATGAGGGTCGCGACCGGGGCGACGATGCCTGCGCCGGTGATCGTCGCGACCGTGGCCGAGCCGGTGGCAATGCGGATCACGGCCGCCACGAGCCATGCGAGCAGGATGGGCGAGAGCTGGGCCTGGACGGCCATCTGGCCGATCGCGTTGCCGACGCCCGAGGCGACGAGCATCTGCTTGAAGCCGCCGCCGGCGCCGATGATCAGCACGATGGCCGCGGTCGGTGCGAGGCTTTCGTCGAGGAACTTCATGATCTGCTTGCCGCCGAAGCCGCGCGCTGTGCCGAAGGTGTAGAGCGATAGCAGCAAGGCGGCGAGGAGCGCCGTGATCGGGTTGCCGAGGAAGTCCATCCAGATCCGGACAACGCTCTTTTCGTCGAAGACGACGTCGGCGTACGACTTGAGCAGCATCAGCGCGACCGGCAGCAGGATCGTGACGAGCGTGACACCGAAGCTCGGCAGGTTCTTCGCTTCAGGCTCGTGGGCGAGTTGTGCCATGAGCTGCTCGGAGGGCGTGCCGGGAACGTACTTCGAGATCAGCGAGCCGAAGATCGGGCCGGCGATCATCGCCGTCGGCAAGCCGACAAGCAGGCCGTAGAAGATGGTCTTCCCGATGTCGGCGCCGAAGACGCCGATCGCGAGCAGCGGGCCCGGATGCGGCGGCACGAGCCCGTGCACGACCGACAGGCCGGCGAGGAGCGGGATGCCGATCTTCACCAGCGAGATGCCGGTGGCGCGCGCGATGATGAAGACGAGCGGGATCAGCAGTACAAAGCCGATCTCGAAGAAGAGCGGGATGCCGACGAGGAAGGCGCCGAGCATCATCGCCCAGTGCACACGCTCGCGGCCGAAGCGGTCGACGAGCGTGCGCGCAATCTGCGCCGCGCCGCCCGACTCGGCCATCATCTTGCCGAGCATCGTGCCCAGGCCGAGCACGATGCCGACGAAGCCGAGCACGCCGCCGAAGCCGTCCTGGTAGGACTTGACGACCTTTTCTACCGGCATGCCGGACGTGAGGCCGAGGAAGCCCGCTGCGAGCGTGAGGGCGACGAAGGGGTGGAGCTTGAAGCGGGTGATCAGGACGATCAGGCCGAGGATCGCGACGAGCGCGTCCAGCAGCAGAAAGACTTCGTTCGATAGACCCAACATGACGAAATTCTCCTCCAGATTTGTAGTGTGTCGTGTGGCTTGAACTGCGGCCATCTTGAGATAGTGAATGAGATAGCGCTATCTCAGGGCGGCGAAAAAATCAGCGGCTCGGGGCTGCGGACGGATCGGACCAGTTGCGGAGGGCGGCGGTAGCGATGTCGGCCACCGACAATGTGGCATCGATGGTCACGACGCCCTCTTCGCCGCTCGGGGACTCAAGGTCGGCGAATTGGCTGTCGACGAGGCTGGCCGGCATGAAGTGGTCCGTGCGCTGGGCGACGCGATCGGCAGCGGCGGCGCGGGACAGCTCGAGGAAGATGAAGCCGAGCCCGGGCACGGCGCGGCGAAGCTGGTCGCGGTAGCGGCGCTTCAAGGCCGAGCAGGCGAGTACCGGGCGTTCGCCGGCGGCGACACAGGCGGCCAGTTCGGTGCCGAGTTGCTCCAGCCATCCATGGCGATCGGAGTCGTCGAGGGGGGTGCCGGCACGCATCTTCGCGATGTTGGCTGCGGGGTGGAAGGCGTCGCCTTCGATCAGGCGGCCGCCGATGCGCGCGACCACGGCTTCTGCGACGCTGGTCTTGCCGCAGCCGGCGACGCCCATCACGACCAGGGCGTGGGGGAGGGATTGCATCCTGTGTCTCCTCTCGTTCTAAGGTAGCGCTATCTTTGGACGGTGAAAAAATAAGCGCATCGCGCTTCGTCCGGTTTTTTGCGCCTCGTGCCTTGTTCCCGGTTTCTCCAGGATATGTACCGGCCGTATTGCTTGAGCCGGTATCAAGGTAGCGCTATCCTAATGACTCGGCGAGCCCATTGCAACTCCCTCATGAAAACGACAGAAAGAAAAACGCGCGCCACCGGGCGGGCCACCCTTAGCGATGTGGCCAGGGAGGCGCAGGTGAGTCCGATCACGGCTTCCCGCGCGCTGCGTGGCGTGGATACGGTCGATCCGGAACTCGCGGAACGCGTGCGTTCGGCTGCGGCGGCGCTCGGCTACGTCCCCAATCCGGCAGCCCGTGCCCTGGCTTCGGCGCGCAGCGATACGGTGGTCGTGCTCGTGCCCTCGCTGACGAACGCGGTCTTCGTCGACGTCCTCGAGGCGATCTACCGCATCCTCCAGCCCGCCGGCTACGAGGTGCTGATCGGAAACTCGCACTATGACCGGGAAGAAGAGGAGCGGCTGATCCGCAACTACCTCGCGCACCGTCCCAGCGGCCTGATCGTCACGGGCTTCGATCGCACGGAGGCGGCGCGGCGCTTGATCGAGGCGAGCAAGATTCCGAGTGTGCACCTGATGGAGCTGGCGCAGGCGCCGGGCGTGTATTGCGTCGGCTTGAGCCAGTCGGAGGCGGGGGCGACGGTCGCGCGCCATCTGCTCCAGCGCGGGCGCCGTCGCCTCGCCTTCGTCGCCGCCCAGCTCGATCCGCGTACGCTCCAGCGCGGCGAGGGCTTCCGCCGCGCCCTGATCGAGGCGGGGTGCTACGATCCCGCCCTGGAACTCCTGACCCCGGCGCCGTCGTCGATGGCGCTGGGCGGCGAACTGCTCGTGAGTCTGCTCGAGCGCCATCCGGACGTGGATGGCATCTTCTTCAACAACGACGACCTGGCGCAGGGCGCGTTGCTGGAGGCCTTGCGGCGCGGCATCCCGGTGCCGCAGCGAGTCGCCGTCGTCGGCTTCAACGATCTGGAAGGCGCCGCCCACATGGTGCCGCGCCTGACGACGATCCGCACCCCGCGCGAAGAGATGGGGCGACGTGCCGCGGAGTTACTGCTGGCGGTGATGCGCGGCGAGACGGTGAAGGTGCCCGCCGTCGACGTGGGCTTCGAGTTGGTGACGCGCGAAAGCAGCTGATCTTCGGCATGGCCGGTGGCGTCAGTGCGATCCGAGGATCGACGCCGACACCGAACGCAGGATTTCTTCGCCGAGAGCCGGATCGTCCGCGCTTCGCGCGAGCACGATCGCGCCGACCATGCTCGCGAAGGTCGCCAGGGCTCGCTCGCGTCGGGCGGCCTTCGATCGCCCGGGCACGATGGTTGTGAGCAACTCGATGAGTTCGCGCAGTCCTTCGGTCAGCGCGTGACGCACCGGCGGCGCATGGCGGGAGGCTTCCGAGCCCAGCGCCGCCAGGGCGCATCCATCTCCCGCTTGTTGGCAGTGGGCGGTCGATAGGTAGAGTTCCGCGACCGCCGCGAGCGGCTTCTCCGGCGCGGCGTCGATTCGCTCGCGCCAGGTCGACAGCGATCCTTCCATGGCACGCGTGCAAGCTTCGGCCATCAGGTCTTCCTTCGAGCCGAAGTGGCCGTAGAAGCCCCCGTGCGTAAGTCCCGCGCTTTTCATCAGGTCGGCGACGCCGATCCCGTCCAGCCCGCGTTCACGAAACAGCTTCGCTGCGATCTCGACCACGCGTTGCCGGTTTTCCGCGGCCTGTTCTCGGCTGACTTTCACTTGTCCGGATTCCTGATCGAGTTTGAACGGTTGACATTATAGATGATGAGCGTAATCTAAAACTCAATGATGACGACCATCATTTAAAAGTCGTGGCGACCCAGCCGCGCGAGCTGAATCCTCAACCCGGAGTCTGAACATGAATGAGCACAACGGAAGCGGCATTGCACTGGTTACGGGGGCATCGTCGGGCATCGGGGCGACCTACGCCGACCGCCTGGCACGGCGCGGGTTCGACCTGTTGCTGGTGGCGCGTGACGAGGCGCGCCTCGACGCGGTGGCGACACGGCTGAGGCGCGAGACGGGCGTCCACGTCGAGGTCCTCGGGGCGGACCTTACCGTCGCATCGGATCTCGAGCGCGTTGCCCATCGGCTACGCAGCGACGAGGCAATCTCGATGCTGGTGAACAACGCGGGCATGTCGGCCAAGGGGCCGCTGGCGGGAGCCGACCACCGTGCGCTCGAAGCAATGATCGGTCTGAACGTGCTGGCGGTGACGCATCTCGCCGGCGCCGCCGCCACGGCTTTCGCGTCGCGCGGGACCGGGACGATCGTCAACATCGCATCCGTGCTCGCGCTGGCGCCGGAACTTTTCAATGGCGTCTATAGCGCGACGAAGGCATATGTCCTCAATCTGACGCTCGCGATGCAGCAGGAGTTGGGCAGGCAGGGCGTCAGGGTTCAGGCGGTCTTGCCGGGGGCGACGCGTACCGAGATCTGGGAGCGTTCGGGCACCGACATTGCGAGCCTACCGCAGGACATGCTGATGGACGTTGACGAGATGGTCGATGCGGCGCTGGCAGGCCTGGATCTCGGCGAGGCGGTGACGATTCCGTCCCTGCCGGACGTCGGGGAGTGGAATGCCTACAGCGCGATGCGGCTGAACCTCGCCCCCCGCTTGTCGCTGCGACATGCAGCGGCCCGGTACGCAACAGGCGCTGCCGCTCTTCATGCAGATGCGGCCTAAGGACAGGAGTGGGACGATGGACAGGGAAATCGTGATCTCGGCCCCGGTGCGAAGCGCGATCGGGCGTTTCGGCGGGAGTCTCAAGGATGTGCCGGCGAGCGCGCTCGGCGCTCACGTGGTCGGCGCGACGTTGCGGCGCTCCGGCGTCGATCCGGCGCTTGTCGATTCGGTCGTGCTGGGCAACGTCATCCAGGCCGGCAACGGCATGAACGTCGCGCGCCAGGCTGCGGTCGGGGGCGGAGTGCCGGTTGCGACTCCGGCGATGACGGTCAATCGCGTGTGCGGCTCCGGTGCGCAAGCGGTCGTGACGGCCTTCGCGGAGATTCGCGCAGGCATGTCGCGCTGCGTGATTGCCGGTGGTGTGGAAAACATGGACCGCGCGCCCTACCTGCTCCCGGCGATGCGCTTCGGCGGGCGGATGGGTGATGCCCAGGTCGTCGACTCGATACTGCTCGATGGCCTGCACGACGCGTTCTCGGGGCAGCATTCCGGCTGGCACACGGAAGACCTCGTGCGGAAATTCGGTCTGACGCGCGAGGCCCAGGACGCCTACGCGGCACGCAGCCAGCGGCGCTTTGCTGCGGCGCAGTCCGCCGGCTACTTCGCGGCGGAGATCGAGCCGCTCGTGCTGCCCTCGAAGAAGGGATCCATCGAGTTCGCGGTGGACGAGGGCAATCGGCCGGACACGACGATCGAATCGCTCACGCGTCTGCAGCCGGCCTTCCGTGCGGACGGGACGATCACCGCCGGCAACGCGCCGGGCGTGAACGCGGGCGCGGCGGCGATGATCGTCAGCGAGCGCTCGGCGGCGCACGACTTCGGCCTGCAGCCGATGCTTGCGATCCGCGGTGTCGGGCTCGCCGGCGTGGAGCCGGGGATGTTCGGCCTTGGCCCGGTTCCGTCGATCCGCAAGGCACTCGATGCGGCCGGCTGGCGGATCGACGAGGTCGACCGCTTCGAGGTCAACGAGGCTTTCGCGGCCGTCGCACTCGTCGTGCAGTCCGAGCTGGACATTGATCCGGCGCGCTTCAACGTGGACGGGGGCGCGATCGCGCATGGCCATCCGATCGGCGCGAGCGGTGCGATCCTGATCACGAAGGTCGCCCATGCGCTGCATCGCACGGGGCAGTCGAAGGCCGTGGTCTCCTTGTGCATCGGGGGCGGGCAGGGGATCGCGATCTGCTTGGAGCGGATTTGACGGCCACTGGGCGACGAGATTGTCTCCTGCGCCCCAACGCCATCCGGCCGCCTGTTGGGCCGCCTCCACCACCGGCCGATTCCGCCCCCCAGCTGGCTTCAGTATCCATGCGGGTTTTCGGGTAAACGGAAGGTTGGCACGCCGTTTGCGCTTATCTCCTCCGAGTGCTGTAGATGCTCGATCCGAATCATCCAAATGAAAGCAAGGAGAACTGCAATGGCAACGCTGATCATCGAAGACTTGTCCGTGACCGAGGAACTGGACCGCGAGGAGATGGCCGAAGTGCGCGGCGGCTCGATCTATGTCGATGGCCAATACTGGGGCGAGGGTAGCCTCAATCTGCGTCCCTGGCCGGGTGGAGTGGCCACCTGGAACGTCTGGCCGGACGGGTCGCGGACGCCGTATTGAATGCCACGCCGCGCGCCGAAGCCGCCGTCTTCGCCGGGGAGTCATGGAGGCGAAGGCGGCGGTATCTGCACGGCATCATCGGCGGCATCGACTTCGGGTTGGGGTTCGCAAGAACCGATCACGACCCTGTTCCGTCCGGATGATTTGGCCTGATACAGGAGCCGGTCGGCCATCTCGACCAGCAGCACGCCTCCGGCGGGGACGGTGTGGACGTGATTGCGTTCGGTCTCGATCCAGGCGGACCGGACACACGCGACCCCGACGCTCACGGTGACGTGCCCGGTGTCCGAGCGCCGGTTCGGAATCGCGAGGGTGGCGATCGCGTCGCGTATCCTTTCGGCAATCCCGCCCGCCGCCTCGACGCTCGTCTGGGGGAGGAGGATCACGAACTCCTCGCCGCCGTAGCGTGCGACCAGGTCGGGTGCGCGGGTGATCGAGGCTTGCAGCGTGTTCGCGACCGTCTTCAGGCATTTGTCGCCTTCGACGTGACCGTAGGTGTCGTTGAAGGCCTTGAAGTGATCGACGTCGAGCATCAGCAGGGAAAGCGGCAGGCCGCTTCGCATCGCAAGGTGCCATTCCAGATCGAGTGCACGGTCGAAGGCGCGACGGTTGGCGATGCCCGTCAGCGCGTCCTGGGTCGTCAGCCGCTGAAGCATCAGCGTGAGCCGCACCAGCCTCTTGTAAAGCATGCCGCTTTCGGCCAGCAGGACCAATAATACGAAGCTCGCAGCGAACAGCCCGTAGATGCGGCCGGCGTAAAAGCCGAGGTCGAAGCGTCCGTGGTTGAGGAGCGCCGATAGCGCGACGTCGATCAGCCAGGCGCACATCGTGACCATCAACCACAGATCGAGTACTGCGTGTGGTTTGTGGAGCCAGAGTGTCAGCAGCGCAACTGCGCTGAGCAGCCACACCGTGGAGACCACCGTGGTCATCGCGGGTGTGTATTGCGAGCCCGCCATGATCGGGGGCAAGAGGGACCCGCCGCGGATCGCGAGCACGCTGATGCCCGTGACGACCGTCAGCACGATCGCAAAGGCTGTCGATACGAAGACCGGCAAGCGCGTCGTCGGATGGGGCGGATGGGTCTCCCGACGTTTCATCAATGCATATGTCGTCACGCACAGCGGAAAACCGCCGTGCCAGAACATGTAGAGCCAGGCTGTGGTTTGCGGGCCGGAGCCGAGCAGGCCGGTGGGCGAAAACAGGCCCGGAAAGGTGAGCATGTGGACGACGGTCGTGATTGCAGTGAACAGATATCCGCTTGCGAGCACCAACAACGACGGGGCGCTAAAGGACGAATACTGGTTGAGCAGCAAGGCCACCGTGATCAGATCGAGGACCACCAGCGACGATTGATAGGCCGGGATGAAGGCTTCGCCTGCGCCCAGCGGAGTTCCGGCAAATGGCGCAATCACGACGAAGCCGACCAGTGACAGCGCCACGATCACGCTGGCCAACCTGCGTTGTCCCTTCGTCGCTGTCAGGGTGGATAGAAAATAGGAGGGCTCGCTCGCCTGGTCCCGGGACATTTTTGGGCCTCCCCTGCCGGAGCCGGAAGGCAAAAGCGCGTCCGTGCGGCATTATTGCTTTAGTAATAGGATAGGCCGGCCAATGAGGCCACTGCGTGAGGTATGTCCGATAGTGGAAGAGACTTTTTATTTCTGCAACTCGGGGCGTTTGGGCTGTCAGCGCCGGAACGTTTGACGATGCCGCTGTCGAACCGGCGATCCTTTGTAATCCATATTCCCATGAGCGAGTTGAAGATCCGTATCGCCAGCGGCGCCGCCGAGCTTTCGCGGGACACCTGGAGCGACATCGGCGAGCCCGGCCATCCTTTCCTCAACGCGGATTTCCTCCGTATCGTCGAGGAGCGCGGAGTTGCCGCGCCCGAGTCGGGCTGGCAGCCCTTGCATCTGGTGGCGACGCAGGACGGCGCCGATGTCGGCCTGCTGCCGCTCTATCTAAAGACGCATTCGCATGGCGACTTCATCTACGACTGGAGTTGGAGCTCCGTGTGGGAGCGCTTCGGGCGTCGCTACTATCCGCGGCTGCTGTCCGGGCTCCCCTATACGCCGGTCGCGGGACCGCGGCTCCTGGTTTCGAAGCGCTGCGCGAACGGCGACGAGGTCCGCAAGGCGCTCGTCCATGCAGCGCGCGAAATCGTTGCCGAAAACGGGTTTTCGACCTGGCATGCGGCGCTCGCGTCGCCTGCGGACATCGCAACGTTCGAAGAAGGCGGGCTGCTCGTCAGCCACGACGTGCAGTTCCAGTGGACCGACGCGGGCTTCGGCGATTTCGACGGTTTCCTGCAATCCTTCTCCGCCGAAAAGCGTCGGAAGGTGCGCGCCGAGCGTCGGCGGGCAGGGCAGTCCGGCCTGCGCATCGACGTCCGGCACGGGCACGAAATCCGTGCAAAGGAGTGGCCGGCACTGCATGCGCTGTACAAGTCGACCTTCGACCGCTTCGGCAATTTCGCCGCCTTCAGCGCGGAATGCTTCACCGAGCTCGCGAAGACGCTGGGCGACCGCATGGTGGTCTTCACGGCAAGCGATGGTGAGTTGCCCATCGCGGTCTCGCTATGCTTTCGCAGCGACGACACCTTGTTCGGACGCTACTGGGGCGCGCGGCGGCAGGTGGACAGCCTGCATTTCGAGCTCTGCTTCTACCAGGGCATCGACTACTGCCTGCGCAACGGCCTCACGCGCTTCGAGCCGGGTGCAGGGGGAGAGCACAAGATCGCGCGCGGCTTCACGCCACAGATCGTGCGCTCCGCACACTGGATTCCGGACATGGAGATGCGGCGGCTGATCGCGCCGCACCTGGAGCGGCAAAAGGGCGGCATCGCCGCGTATCGTGACGAGGCGAACACCCACCTGCCGTTCCGCGAGGTCGAGGACCGCTTAACTCGGTAGCGCCCGCTGGAGCATCATCGTCGCCACCTGGGGGCGGGCCAGCAGGCCGGAGACTTGTCCGCGACGCGCCGCGAGGCGGCTCACGATGAACTCCTCCGCCACCCACGCCGGTGCATGGCGCCGCAGCAGGACGGCCTGCACGAGCAGTACAAGCTGCGTCGCAAGATGCCGCGCGTGCCATTCGGCCTCGGCCGGTGCACTAGTCAGACGCGTCAGTTCCGCGAGCGCGTCCTTGAGCGCCGGTTCGTCGCCTGCTGCCTGGCCGAGATCCTGAAGCAGCGCCTGTAGCGCGTCCGGCTCCCGGGCGGCGGCGCGTAGCACATCCAGGCACATCACGTTGCCCGAGCCTTCCCAGATCGAATTGACCGGCGCTTCGCGATAAAGCCGGGCCATCGGCGCATCCTCGACATAGCCGTTTCCGCCCCAGGCTTCCATGCACTCGGCCGTCAGCTGGATCGCCCGCTTGCACACCCAGAACTTTGCAGCCGGCGTGACGATACGCTTGTAGGCGCGTTGGAGAGGGTCGGCGTCCGATTCGACCGCCTTCGCCAGACGCATTCCCAGCGCCGTCGCCGCCTCGCTTTCGAGCGCCAGATCCGCGAGGACATTGCCCATCAGCGCCTGATCGGCAAGCAGGCGTCCGAAGGCCGTGCGATGCCGGCAGTGATGGATCGCCTCGACAAGCGCGCGCCGCATCAGCGCCGCACTGCCCAGCACGCAGTCGAGCCGCGTCTGGGCGGCCATCTCCATGATCGTCGGAATCCCCCGCCCCTCATCACCGACGAGGAAACCGATCGCGTCCTGGAACTCGACCTCCGCCGAGGCGTTCGAGCGGTTGCCGAGCTTGTCCTTCAGGCGCTGGATGCGGATCGCGTTGCGCCTGCCGTCCGGCAGCCAACGCGGCATGAAGAAGCAGGAGAGGATGTCGCCGCCGTGTGCGAGGACGAGGTGCGCGTCGCAGGTCGGCACCGAAAAGAACCACTTGTGACCGACGATCGCGAACTCGCGGCTTCCCGCTCCGGTCGGCCGAGCCTGCGTCGTGATGCCGCGCAGGTCGGATCCGCCCTGTTTCTCCGTCATGCCCATGCCGATCATGACCGAACGTTTGCCGGCGATCGGTTGATCGGCCGGGTCGTAGTCGCGCGAGCCGAACTTGTCGCGCAGCATCCCGAACAGCGCCGGATCCCGGCGCAGCACGGGGATCGACGCGAAGGTCATCGTCACGGGGCACAGCGTGCCGGCTTCGGCCTGCCCGTGCAGGTAGAAGGAGGCCGCGCGGGCCACATGGGCGCCGGCGCGCGGCTCGAACCACGCCGAACTGTGCACGCCATCGGCGTACAGCATCGCCAGCAACTGCGTCCATGCCGGATGGAACTCGACGCTGTCGATGCGCAGCCCGTTGCGATCGAAGGGTACGAGTGCCGGGACGTGGCGATTCGCGAGTTCGGCAAGCCGCTCGGTCTCCGCGCTTCCCAGCGTCTCGCCCTGCGCGCTCAGCGCCTCGGCATGCCAATCGGCGCCTTCGCGCACGACTGCTTCCTGCAAGGCCGCGTCGCTCGCAAAAAAATTGCCTGTGCGGGGCGGGACCTGGTTGAAGACTTCATGCGTTTGCCACATTGCTGCGTCCGCCTGACTCCGTCTGCGATCCTTCAACGTAGTCCACGGCCGGGGAGGAGGGCAACTCGCTTGCTCCCGGACCGTCTTTGCCCTTCAGTCGGCGACGAGCGAATCCGCCAGTTCGGTCGGGCTCGCGAAGGCGCGCCAGTGCGAGGCCATTTCCGACGGCTCGAGGCTGCCGTATCCCCAGGTCGCAGCCAGGAAGGGCAAGTCGTTGGCGTCGGCCGACTCCCCGTCCTCGCTGCGGTCGCCGATGTAGACGGCATTGTCGCGCTCGATGCAATGGTCGGCGAGCAGGCGGGCGATCATCGCCGCCTTGTCGGGTAGTCGCGGCTCGAACATGTCGAGCGCGTAGACGGCGCCGAAATAGCCGCTCCAGCCGAGATGCTCGAGAATCAGGCGCGTAGGATGCAGGCGCTTGTTCGTCGCGATTGCGAGCCGACATCCGCTCGCCGTCAGTCGCGCCAGCATTTCGCCGACGCCGGCGTAGGCGGACGTCGCCCGATAGCCGGAGGTGTCGTAGCTCGCCTTGAAGTGCGAGGCGAGTTCCGCGATCAATGCGGCGTCGGTGCTGCCGGTGAGCAACTGCAGCGTTTCGAGCAGCGGCGGGCCGACGATCGATTCGTCGATGGCGATCGCAGGCGTGCGTCCGGCGCTGGCGAAGGCGTCGCGGTAGCTCGCGAGAATCGCGGGGGCCGAGTCGATCAGCGTACCGTCCAGGTCGAACAGGACGTGTTTGAAGCGCGGCATGGCGGGGGCGTCCGTTTTTGAGTGGGCGCTATTGTATGTCGCCACCGCGGCAGTGAGAGCCCGGCGACCGCGTGGGCCGCCGGGAGTAGGGCGGATTACCCGGCCTTGACGACATGTTCCTGCCGACCCAATCCGGCAATCGAGGCGGACACGCGATCTGCCGCGCGCAGGTAGCGCGGCGGCTGCATCCCCATGCCGACGCCGGCCGGCGTGCCGGTCATGATCACGTCGCCAGGCAGCAGCGTCATCAGGCCGCTCAGGTAGCTGAGGATCTGCGCGACGCTGAAGATCATGTTCCCGGTATTGCTGTCCTGGCAGGTCTGCTCATTCACGGCGAGCTGCATCGCGAGCTCGCGCGGCGCCTCGACCTCGTCCGGCGTCGCAAGCCAGGGCCCGAGCGGCGCGAAAGTGTCGAAGCACTTGCCCTTGCTCCACTGGCCGCCGCGCTCGATCTGCCAGTAGCGTTCGGACATGTCGAGCCCCATCGTGTAGCCGGCGACGTAATCGAGAGCCCTGTCCTCCGATACATTGCGCGCCGTCGCACCGATCACGACCACCAGTTCCAGCTCCCAGTCCGTTTTCTCCGATCCCGGGGGCATGATGATCGGATCCTTCGGGCCGCACACCGCAGTGGGGGACTTGAAGAAGATGATCGGTTCCTGCGGAAGCGGCAGGTTCGCCTCGCGCGCATGGTCCGCGTAGTTGAGACCGATGCACACGACCTTGCCGATGCCGGCAAGCGGCGCACCAAGGCGCACGCCGTCGGCCACGAGCGGCAGCGTGCGCTGATCCAGCCCGCGCAGTTGCGCGAGGGCCGCCGACCCGAGTGTGGCTCCGTCGATATCCCCGACATGAGCGGACAGGTCGCGAATCTTCCCGTCGGCGTCGATCAGGCCTGGGCGTTCCTGTCCCGGTTCGCCAAAGCGGACGAGTTTCACTGAGCTTCTCCTCGATGACGTGAGTTATTCGTGATTGATCCAGCGGGCCAGCGGCTCGGCGATGCCGATGCAGGGTTTGGCGCCCGGGCGTGCGAAGCTGCCTTTCTCGGCCTTCCTGGGGTTCAGCGCAGCCAGCGTCTCAGCCTGCTTGACCGCCGCTTCGACGCAGTCTATCACCGGCACCGGGATGCGATCCCGCACCCGCCGCGCGAGCCCTGCCAGCGGCGCGCCCGCGAGGACCACCACGTCGGCGCCGTCCTGATCGATCGCCTGTTTGGCGAGTTCGACCAGCAGCGCTTCCTTCTCGTCCTGCACGTCCGAGATCGAACGGAAGCTCCCGCCGAGCGCACGTACCCCGGCGCAACGTTCGCGCAGCCCGTGCCACGCGATGCACTCGTGGTACCAGGCTTCGAGCGAGTGCGAGAAGGTTACGATCGCAAAACGCTTGCCCAGCATGCACGCTGTCAGCATTCCGGCCTCGGCCAGACCGATCACGGGAATCGGAAACAGCTCGCGCGCGCCCCCGAGCCCCGGATCGCCGAAGGCCGCGATGATCGCCGCATCGACGCCGGCGTGCATCTCGGCGAGCATTTCGAGCGCCACGGCACCGCCGATCACCGCCTCGGCGCGGGTTGCGATGTAGGGCACGCCGCGCGGCGCGGTCGCCGTCACCAGCTCGGTTTCAGGACTTGCGATGCCCATCGCCGCGTTCGCGATGCGGTCGGTCACGCTCTGGGAAGTGTTGGGGTTCAGCAGCAGGAGTTTCATGTCCATCCTTCCTTGGTCAGATCAGGCCACTTCCTGGAACAGGCGGCCCCAGCCCTTGATTGCGCGGGTGTCGACGCCGGCCATCCGCAGCTGCTTCCAGACGACGGTCGACACGGTGTCGTAGAGCGGAATGCCGGTTTCGCGTTCGAGCTCCTCGGCGAGTTGGGCAGCGCGAAGGTTCGTGCAGAAGGTCGTGATCGCCTCCGGCCGCGATTTCGCAACTTCGCGGACCATGGCGCGCAGCGTGTCTTCGGCGACTTCGGCGAAGTCGAAATTCACCGAAATGCCGAGATGCTGTTCGGCAGGCACCTCGACGCCGAGTGCCGCGTAATTCTTGACGATACGCGCCTGCACGTCCGGTACATAGGGCGTGGCGAGACCGAGTTTGCGCGTGCCGGTCTTTTCGAGGATTTCGTTCAGCGCGAGCACCGACGTCGTCGCCGGGATGCCGGTCGCCTCGGTGATACGGCGGCACAACTGCACGTCGCGCTCGAAGCCGAGCCAGCCTGAGGAGGTGCCGCTCCAGCCGATCGAATCGACGTGGGCATCGGCGAGGAGCTTGGCCGCTTCGAGGATCTTGCTGTCGTCGAACTGGCCGAGCGCCTGGTTCTTCAGCGAAATCTCGGTCACGGTGAAGCGGGAAAAGTGGGCCGACACGCCGGGCACTTCGGCGACGATCGCGCTCGTCAGCGGTTCGAGCGAGGTATTGGAGGAGGGCGTCAGCACGCCCAGGCGGATGCGTTTGGTCATGGCAGTTCGGTATGTGCTGTTGGAGGTGGGGCTCCGGGCAGGCAACACCGCGGAGCCCCGAGGGGAGATCAGACCGGAATCTTCTTGTCGTAGTTGATCAACATCGTCGAGCAGATGAAGAGCCCCGCGCCGGCGGCAGCGAACAGCATCAACGCCTGGTAGTAGGAACCGGTTGCCTGCACGATCACACCGACCAGGATCGGCACGCCGATGCCTGCGCAGTTACCGCCGAGGTTCATCACGCCGCCGAGGAAGCCCACTCGCGCGCGGGTGCCGAGGATCGACGGGATGCACCAGAACAGACCGCACCAGCGCAGGAAGAACAGCGTCACCGACAACATCACCACGACCGTGACCGGATCGGTGATCTGCGCCACGCTGTAGATCGATGCGGTGGCGACGATCGACGCGATGCCGAACAGCGTCCGCAGCACCTTGCCCTGCGATGCGCCCGCGGCCTTCCACTTGTCCGCGAGCCAGCCGCCGAACAGTTCGCCGACGAAGCCCGAGAAGAACATGATGAACACGGCGCCGCCCATCTGTTTGATGTCAAAACCATGCTGCTTCGACAGATAGGTCGGCATCCAGGTCAGCAGACCGTAGAACAGCGCGTTGAAGCACATCCAGCCGAAGAACATGCCCCAAGTCGAGCGGTAGCGGAAGAAGTCCATCACCTTGCCGCTCGTCACGGTGGGGGCGGCGGCCAATTCCGCTGCATGCGCCGCGTCGATGTAGTCCGCCTCGGCGTCGTTCACCGCCGGATGCTCGCGCGGATGGTTGCGGATGTACGACCACGCCCACAGCCCGGCGAGCACGGTGCCGACGCCGGCGATCACGAAGGACGCTCGCCACGAGCCGACCATCGCGATCAGGCCCGAGATCAGGATTGCGCCCAGCGCCGCCCCCAGCGGAGCGCCGCCGTCGAGCAGGGTCGCACCGCGACCGCGCTCGTTCTGCGTCATCCAGATCGCATTGAGCTTGCCGCCCGCCGGGTAAATTGGCGCTTCGGCCGCTCCCAGGCCCAGACGGGTGATCAGCAGAGCGACCCAACCGGTGCACACCCCCGCAATCGCCTGAAAGAAGCCCCAGCCGAGTGTCGCGCCGGCGATCACGTGGCGAGGGCCGAACTTGTCGGCGAGCATGCCGCCGGGAATCTGCATGAAGGCGTAGGTCCAGAAGAAGGAACTCAGCAGCAGCCCCTGCGCCGCCGGTCCGATATCGAATTCCTTCGAAATCAGCGGCATCGCCACCGACAGCGACGCGCGGTCAATGTAGTTGATCGAGATGAGGAACAACATCATCAGGAAGATCCGCCAGCGGACCTTCGTTTGGACTTCCGGGACCGCTGCTGCCCGGTCCAGTGCGATTTCAGCTCTCACGTGGTGTCTCCTTTCCACAGCTTGAATTTTTCGTAGCGATTCCGACCCGGCTATGCCGCCGGACCGGCGCTTCCAAGTACGCATGTTGCTGACTTTCGTCGCAGCGGTCCCTGACTGCGGCCGCATGCCTTTTTTGCTTTTTTCGTTGTCGATCATTTCTTGGTTTGTCGACCGGGTAGGTCGTCATCCGGAAAAGCGTCGGCACCGTTGTGTGACTTAATATAGGATCATCGCCGACATGAAGTCAACAAATTGTCGACAAAAAAGTTTATAGTTAGCCAACAAATAACATCGCCGATGGATGGCAGAGGCAACATGAAAACCAGACACTCACTTCAGGATAGTTCGTCGCTGCGTGCCAACTCGCCGCGGGACGGAAAGGTCGTCCGCCTTGCCACCGAACGACGGACGCGTGCGGCGGCCGGTGCCGACGTGGAGGCGATCTACCGGCGCATCCTTGCGGCGATCATCGAGCACCGCCTCGCGCCTGGGCGCAAATTGGTTGAGGAACGGCTGGCAGCGGTCTTCGGTGCGAGCCGGGCGATGATCCGCCAGGTGCTGACGCGGCTGTCGCACGAAATGGTGGTGACGCTGATTCCCAACCGCGGCGCGTTCGTTGCCGAACCGACGGTGGGGGAGGCACGTGAAGTCTTCGAAGCGCGGCGGCTGATCGAGCCCGCACTGGCCCGTAAGCTCGCAGCCGGGGCGACGTCGGCACAGCTCGCGCGGCTGCGTCAGCTGGTCGTTGCTGAAGAGAAGGCGCGCGCCATACGCGACCGGCAGCAGGTCATCAAGCTATCCGGCGAATTCCACCTGGAGATCGCCGAGATGGCCGGCAATACGATCCTCGCGCGGCAGATGCGTGAGCTCACCTTGCTTACCTGCCTGATCATCACGCTTTACGATTCGCCCGTCGGCCACGCCTGTCCGGAGGACGAGCATCGCCAACTGCTGGAGGCCTTCACGCAGCGCGACGGGGAGCGCGCAGCGGCCCTGATGCTGCACCATCTGGATCACGTCGAACAGTCGCTCGACATCGGCCTCGCGGCGCAGGACGACGACGATCTGGAGCGGATCTTTTCCTGACCGGGGGTCAGCCGGCCAGCGCCGCTTCCAGGTCTAGCTCTTCCGGTCGGGCACGCTTGAGATCGAGACAGGCTTCGACGTGTTCGAGGTGCTCGGCCATCAGTCGGATCGCCTCGGCTTCGTTGCCATCAGCCAGTGCCTGCGTGATCTCGGCATGCTCCTGGTCCCGACATGCCGGCACCGATGGCGCGTCATAGAGGAAGATGATCAGACAGGTCAGGGAAGCCAGTTCGTGCATCAACCGCGCCGCCAACGTACTGCCCGACAGTTCGGCAAGCAGCACGTGGTATTCCCCCGATAGCCGGATGATCGCCCGCCGGTCCCGCGCCGCCCGTGCGTCCTCCTCTGCCTGCACATGCTCGCGCAGGCGCGCAATGATCCGAGGGTCGGCCTTGTCGATGACACGCCGCACGACCAGCGCCTCCAGTGGCTGGCGGACCTCGAAAACCTCTCGCGCTTCTTCCACCGTTGGCTCGGCGATGAACGCCCCGCGATTGGGGTGCAGGACAACGATACGCTCAAGGGCAAGCCGTGCCAGCACCTGGCGTACGCGCGCGCGGCTTGCGCCGAAAATCTTGGCGAGTTTGTCCTCCCCAAGCTTGGTGCCCGGCGGCAGACGATGCTCCATGATCGCGGTCACGATGCGCTCATAGATTTCCTGGTCGCTGCTTGTCGCATCAGCAGGCTGCGTCGGATCGTCGCCAGCCTGAGCGACGGGTTCGTCCTGTTTGCCCGCCTTCTTTCGCATCTGTCCTGTCCCTTCAGTGTGTTTCGGCCCGTGAGGACCGAGTTCTGGGATTCTAAATTTCCGCGATCTGCTTGCGCAAGGAACCATCCACTTGTGTCGCCAGTGGCTGCGCCGGATTGTTGGCGATCGCAGGGGGCGCTGTGCTTGGCGGTACGCACGTACTGCGTCGGCTATTTACACATTCATGGGTTGAAATGTCGAAATTACTTGATTATATTGTCGACAATAATAGCGACTGCAACGCACAAAGACACCGACAGACACCGGAGAAGACAATGGAAGAACTTGACCTGGTCGTGCGCAACGCGCACGTCGTCACCGCCGCCGACGAGTTCGACTGCGACATCGGTATCCGCGACGGCGTCATCGTCTCGCTCGCCCGGGGCCTGCCCGCCGGTCGCAAGGAGATCGACGCCGCCGGCCGCTACGTCATGCCCGGCGGCATCGACGGCCACTGCCACCTCGACCAGCCGATGACCGACGGCACCAAGATGGCCGACGACTTCCACTCGGGGACGGTATCGGCGGCGTGCGGGGGCACGACCACCGTGGTCCCCTTTGCATGCCAGCTCAAGGGCCAGTCGCTACGCGCCGCCGTCGAGGACTACCATCGCCGCGCCGAAGGCAAGGCGGTCATCGACTACGCCTTCCACCTGATCGTCAGCGACCCCACACCGGACGTGCTGCAGCGCGAACTCCCCGAACTGATCGCCGAAGGCTACACCTCCTTCAAGATCTACATGACCTACGACGATCTCAAGCTCAACGACCGCCAGATTCTCGAAACGCTCGCCGTAGCCCGGCGCGAGGGCGCGCTGGTGATGATCCACGCCGAGAACACCGACTGCATCGCCTGGCTCACCGAACAACTCCTCGCCGCCGGGCACACCGCGCCGCGCTTCCACGCCGCGTCGCGGCCCATGCTCGTCGAGCGCGAAGCCACCCACCGTGCGATCTCGCTCTCCGAGCTCGTCGATGTGCCGATCCTCATCGTCCACGTCTCCGGCAAGGAGGCCGTCGAACAGATCCGCTGGGCACAGGGCAGGGGACTTCAGGTGTACGGCGAGACCTGCCCGCAATACCTCTTCCTCACGAGCGAGCATCTCGACGGCGACGACTTCCACGGCGCCAAATGCGTTTGCAGCCCGCCGCCGCGCGACAAGGCCAACCAGCAGGTGATCTGGGACGGCTTGGAAAACGGCGTGTTCCAGGTCTTCTCGTCCGACCACGCGCCCTTCCGTTTCGACGACCCGCAAGGCAAGAAGGCCGCCGGCGAAAACGCCTCCTTCGACCAGATCCCGAACGGCATCCCAGGCCTCGAAACCCGCCTCGCGCTGCTCTTCTCCGAAGGTGTCCTCACCGGCCGCATCGAGCCGCAAAGCTTCGTCGCGCTCACCTCCACCAACGTCGCCAAGCTCTACGGCCTCTATCCGCGTAAGGGCAGCATCGCCGTCGGCGCCGACGCCGATCTCGTAATCTGGGACACTGACGTCAACCTGACGATTCGGAACGAGCAACTCCATCACAACGTCGACTACACGCCGTACGAAGGCATGAAACTGCGCGCCTGGCCGGGCATGACGATTTCTCGCGGCGAAGTCGTATGGTCGGCGCCGCATGCGCAAGTCCAGCCCGGCCGCGGGAAGTTCCTCCCCTGCGCAAAGCCGACACCGGCACGCCCGCGCAGCGAACGCAGGCTTTCCATCGGCGGGGCGACGCAGGGCTGACCCCTTAGGCGCGTCCCCGACCGTAAACCTGCGCGACCGGTACTCTCGAATTGTTTAGAATATGTATTTTGCGTATTCGAGAGTGCTATGAATCTGGATGAGCTGCTTCGCCCGCTGGACGGCGAAGCCCCGTGCGGCAGCGACATGATGTTCTCCGTCGAATTCGACCAGATCAACGAGGCGCGCCGGTTCGACGATCCCTCGCTCGCCCAGGGCGAGTGGATCGCCGAGCACAAGGAAGCGGACTGGGCGCGCGTGGTCCGGCTTTGCGAAGACCTGCTCTACGGCCGGACGAAGGATGTGCGGGTCGCCGTTTGGATGGTCGAGGCGCTTGCCAAGACGCGGGGCCTTGCCGGAATGGCGGAGGGTTTCCGCGTGCTCGCGGGCCTGTGCGAAGCCTACTGGCAGCACCTGCATCCGCAGGCGGAAGGCGACGACATGGAGCCGCGCATCGGTAACCTCGAGTGGCTCGCCAACCGGGCCACCCGCCTCGTGCGCGGGTTCCTGCTGACTTGCTCGCCGAAAGGAAATTATTCGACCATCGATTTCGAATCGGCACGTGCCCTGGCCCAGAGCGTCGAGCGCAATCCCGGGCAATCCGACGAACTTGTCCTGGGAGCGAGGGTAACGCTTGTTCAGTTCGAGGCGGCACGCCGCGAAACGGCGTCGCAGCATTTTGTCGACGGCGTGCGCGATGCCGAACTCGCGAGCGCACAGGTGCGCCTATTGCAGATGGTGCTCGATCGTTTCCTCGGCCGCGAATCGCCTTCCTTCGCTGCCGTGCTTGATGTGCTGGACGACTTCCGCCTGCGCATGAAGCGATACGCAGGGGAGGCCGGTGCGACCGATGCGCCTGCCGAAGTTGCGCCCGCCCCGGTTGCCGGGCGCGCGAGCGCCCCGACGTCCGCCGTCAGCGGTGTCGCGACGCCTGCTGTCGCAGGAATCTGGTCGCGAGCGCAGGCCATTCGGCAACTGCAGGAGATCGCAGCGTTCTTCCGGCAGACCGAGCCGCATAGCCCGGTCGCCTACCTCGCAGACAAGGCCGCACGATGGGGCAGCATGTCGCTGCACGAATGGCTGCGTGCGGTGGTCAAGGACGACGGCGCATTGCTCCGCGTCGAGGAACTGCTCGGCGTGGACCCCGGCGTGGGCGAATCGGGTCACTGACCGAAGGCCGCGCCGATCTTGCGATGCCCCCGACGGGAGTCGGGCACATCGCGGCGGCGCCCGTCAATTCATCAAACTGAACTCGATCCGGCGATTCTTCGCCCGCCCTTCGACGGTGTCGTTGGAGTTCGCCGGCCGATCCGGGCCGGCGCCGACCGCCGTCAAGCTCGCCGCCGAAACCCCCTTGGCGATGAGGTAGTTTCGGACTGTCGTGGCCCTGGCGAGGCTCAGTGCAACATTGGCCCCCCGATCCCCCGTGCTGTCGGTATGTCCGATGACTTGCAGCTTCGGATTGTTGAGTTGCCGGATCGCCTCCAGCATCTCGTCGAGGATCGCCGTCCCCACCGGAGTCAGCGTTGCCGCGCCGAGCTCGAATTCCACCACGCGGTTCGACAACGTCTTGTCCAGGAGCGATTGCCCTCCGTTGCCGACGACCAGTGCATTGGTCACGGTGTAAGTCGGATTGAGGGCGTTGGCGGCATTGGCCGCGACCTGCTGGCGCAGTCCGTCGTTGGCGACACGCCCCTTCAGCGTCACCTGCGTTCCCGTGACCTGCAATTCTCCCTGATGCACCTGCTTCAGGTCCGACTGAAGCAGTTTTCCCATGTAGCTGCCCCAGTTCGGAGGCGCGACGACGTTGGTCACTTCCATGCGATCCACCACCGCGGAAGCGCCATAGAGTTCGCGCATTCGAGCGAGTATTGCTGCGCGCGAAGCCTCATCCGGAACGGCCCCGGAAACGACGACCTGTCCGCCGGGGACAGGCTCGGCAAGGGCGTGGGCGGAAAAAACGTTCAAGGCGACGGCGGCGGCGACGAGGCAGCGCATCGAAATTGGCATGGTCATTCCCCGAGGAAAACTTCCCTGAACGTATTCAGCGCGGCTTCCAACGTCAGCGATGGTTGAGCAAGGTAGGAGGCGAGTTTGGCGACGCCGTAGTCGTGAGTCAGGTCCGGGTGCTCGTCGATCCACTCGGGGTCGTCGAGTGCCACGGTCGTTTCTGGGGCAAGGGCAGGGGACAGCGCAGCCAGCAGGGTGTGTGCCGATGCGCCATTGAAGCCGATGGTGAGGCGCGGTGAGCGCGCATCGCGGGAGATCAGCACCTGAATCTCGATGGCCGTCTTGCGCAGCAACGCTGTTACGAGATACAGCCACAGTCCGGCAGCCAGGTAGCGCTGCTTCGGGGCATGGGGCAGCGGCATGCTCAGCCCTTTCTCGATCGCCAGCGCTGGATTGCCGAGTACCGGCCGGAGCAGGATGCCGACGGCGAGGATGGTGCGGCGCACCGCCTCCGGCGATTGTGCCGGCGAAAGGGACGATGTGAAGTCGGCCAGGGTCGTGCGGCGCACATAGTGCCCCAGCGGGTCCTCGCGCAGTGCCTTGTCGACAGCTGCAGCACAATCGAGTGCGTCGAGCGATTGCATGACCGCGCCAATGTCGGCGCCGTCGGTCGCCCTTTCCGCCGCCATGCCGAGCTCGCCGAAGGAGTGCAGGAGCCCGGCCGGGCCGCAGCGAAACATCAAGCTGTCGTCCCGCTCGATCGCCGCCGAAGCGATGAACGGAAAGCGTCTCCCGGAGGCGTCCCAGCTCGGCCGCAAATGGCCGATCACCGAGACCCGGTTGCGGGCCCCGACGAATGCGAAGTCAAAGGCGGGCGCCCGATCGTACGCGATCTTCCAGGCGGGATCCGTCGATAGTAGTTCCATCCCGGCGGACATCCAGCGATCGAGCACTTCGATTAACTGGTGTTGGCCGGTTCCCTTCACGAAATCGCCACGCGAAGGGATCTTGCCGAAGCAGGTAGCGGACATTGACGTTCTGACCTTTAACGCGTAGCCGGGCCGTTGCCGGCAACGGCGACTGCGGCGGGCGCGGCACTGCCGGCGGGATCGCCGACCACCTCCTCCGGCAGGCGCAGCCCCGCGAAACCCCGTTCGTTGGCGGCGTTGCCGTCGCCGGCCCGTGCCTGCGGATTGCTCACGACGCGAAGATCCACGCTGATCGTCGTATTGTCGTTCGACCACGTGAGCTGGAAGCTGCCATCGGGCTTGCGGGTACGTTGTGCCGAGTTGATCAGCTTCTCGAGACCGAAGCGTCCCGCAATGTTCACGATCTCGACCACGCGTCCGTCGAAAGTCGTTGCAGTGATGCGCGCTCCGGGAACCCCTGCAGGATTGGGCCAGACGAAATTCGACCACTGCGCGACACCGTTGCGATAGAGCAGCTTTTGCCCGTCGATTTCGACGCTGTACTCGGTGGTGCCGGGCGAGGGGTGCGGCAGCAGCATGAACACCGTTTGCGGCTGAGTGCCGCCGCCATCGTTCGACGCCGCGCCTTCCAGCGGGCCGACCCATCGCGCGAATCCCGCGACGAATTCGGGACGCAGCGTCAGTCCGATATCGCCCCAAGTACGCGGCGCCACCGTGTTGCCGCGGCGGACGACGAGCGTTCCGAGCGATGCATCGACGAACTTCGCGATCGCGCCTTCAGGACCGAAGATCTGTCCGATTTCCGTTGGTGTCGCTTCGATGCCGGCCGATGACGCGAAGGGGTACTTGATGGCGAGTTTCTGGTTGAACGGTTCGACAACCTGCGCCTGCCAGGTCTTGTTCACCTCCTGTTCGGCCGGCTTTACGAGTGCATGGAAGGTCTGCACAATCGGACGGACCAGTAGCGGTCGTAAGACGGTGCGCTGATCGTCTGGCAGACCGGTCAGCATCTGCTCGTCGACGAGCCGAAGGGTATCCGCGAACTCGGATTCGCCACCGTCGAGCGTCGCCCGCATGAGCTTGGTCGCGCCGGGGCCCGGATCGCCCTGGTTCTTCAATTGATTGAGCCGAGTGCGGACTTGGCCCAGCTGTTTCAGGTAGATGTTGATCAGTGGATCGCTGCCGTCGCGCGGCATCATTAAGCGGCCCAGGCCGGCAAACTCCCGGCCGATCGGACCCATCGGGACTTCGAGTTTGGCGGCACTCACGTTGACGTCGAGTTGCACCGGGCTGGGCGCCATGCGCAGGATCGAACGCTTGAACCATTCGATGAAGCCGGTCTGGGCGCGTTCGATGCCCACGTTCGCAATGGATGGGTTATCCCATGAAGTCTGACCGAAGATGAGCTTCAGCAGCGTTCCGATCGGCGAATGCTGCGGGTCGCCGAGGCGGTTCATCGCCGCCGTCGCGTCCGGCAAGGTTTCGAACTCGGCAATCGTCACGCCCTGCACGAATCGCTTCCACTCTTCGGCGTAATCGGCCTTGTACATCGCCACGAGGGATTTCTGGATCTGCTCGGGGCTGCCTTCGAGCGTCAAATCGTCGCGGGCGGCAGTCCTCAGAACCCAGTCGGTGCTGTTCTGCTCGCCCGTCGCAGCATCCTTGATCGCGCCTTCCACATATTCGCGCCACGCCTCCAGGGTAAATGCTCCCGATACCACATGGCTGCCGGCCACCAGATTTGCATTGTCCGGTCCGACGGTGTTTGCGACCGAAATCGGCGGGAAGCGGGTCGAGGCGCGGGCCTTGATGTCGGCATAGACGCGTTCCGCAGCGGGCATTCCGCGCACTACGTTGCGAAGGTTATCGCGGGCCTGGTCCACGATCGCGAGGTTGTTCGTGATCGTCGGCCAGTCGGCGGCGTTGACGTGTGCCAGATAGGCGGACAGGATGCGCTCGCCGCTGCGGATCATCTGTTCCCGGCTCATCGCACCGCGGTTTGCTTCGAGCCAACTCCGCCAGAAGCGCGTCACCTGATCAGAGAGATGGCCGACCTCGACGTGCTCGCGGTTCGCGAGCATCAGGTAGGTCTTCAATGCGTTATACGCATCTTCGACGTTGGTCGGAACCGCTTCGGTGTACGGACGGTTCGCTGCTTCGATGGATGGGGCGCTGTTGAGCTCGTGCGCCTTCAGTTCCTCCGCATGTTGGTTCACATCCGCGAGGAAGCGTTCGAGGTTTTCCTTTACGGGTTTCAACATGACGCCCTCGACGCCGGCAAAGAGCTCATGCCTGAGCTTGTCAGCGACAAGCTCTCCCTGATAAAGGCCGAGGCCGAGCGAAATCGGGTGGCTATCGTTGAAACGTTCGAGTTGTTCGAGGCGGTCCTGAAGGATCTCCAAGGCCTCCATGCGTGATTGCAGGTCCTGGCGCCCTTCCTGGACATGGACGATCTTGATCAGGTCTTGCTCCACGTTGGCAACCAGTTCGCGGTTGTTCATGTAGGACCAGCCCCACGCCCCGAGCGCGAGCCCCAGCATTGCCAGGCTGGTGGCGATGAAGGCCAGGCGCAGCCGGACGCTTTCCCGGCTGGCGTATTGGCGCACGAGGTTGCGGTCCGCGAAGATCACCCGGGCAAAGAGATCCTTGAGAAAGAAGCCGTGGTTGGACGCCGTGCGCACGGGCATCGGCCCGTCGCCTTCGAGGCCGAACCGCCGGACGACACGCGTGTCCGACAGCGGCCGCGTTTCGCCACTCTGCAGCGCGGAGGTGATGTAGAAACCGCGAAAGACAGGTTGGAACTGGAACGGGTTTTCCTCGAACAGGGTGGCAACAAAGGCGCGCAACGCCGGTTTGACCGACGCGAATTCGGACGGGAAGGTCAACAGTCCAGGAGCGCAGCGTTCTCCGCTCGTCTGCGACAGCAGCGCCACACTGAGCGCCCGCAGTCCTTCGTACAGCTCGTCGAAGCGCGCATCGAATTGCGCGACGAGATCATTTCGCGGCTGTGCTTCGTAGGGGAAAGTCGCTCCCCACACGCGGTCGCGTTCGTTCCAGTCCACATCCTGGAAGAATTCATGGAATCCCGGGATCAGGTCCGCCTTGGAAAACATCACGTAGACCGGGGCAAAGACACGGAGTCTTTCGGTCAGCTCCTGAATCCGCTGCCGCAGATTTTTCGCCAGTCCGATTGCGAACGCGGGGGGATTGCCGATCAGCTCTCCGATGCTGACGGTCACGATGATGCCGTTGATGGGCGCGCGCGGCCGGTGCTTGCGCAGCAGATCCAGGAATCCCAGCCACTCGTCGCGGTCGTCTTCATACACGGAGTAGCGGCCGGCGGTATCGAGGAGGATGCCGCCCGTCGTGAAGAACCAGTCGCAGTTGCGGGTGCCGCCGATTCCCCGGACGTTAGGCGCGCCGCCATCGTCGAACGGAAACTTGAGCCCCGAGTTGATGATCGCGCTGCTCTTCCCTGCGGCCGGGTTTCCGATCGTGATGTACCACGGGAGCTCGTACAGCGCTGCGGAGCCGGCCGTCTGGCCGAGCTTCGACGTACGGATTGTTCGGATCGCCTCTTGCAGTCGCGCGCGCAACGTCGCGATATCCGCTTCGGTCGCGGCGTGCTTGGCCGAAGCCGCGGCCACGCCCTGTTCGTCCAGCATCCTGCCGATCGCATCGGAAGCCTTCGAGGCTCGCCACCGCTGGAATGCCCAGACCGCAAGCCACGCGAGCACGACCAGGCCGCTTGCCAGTGCCGCCCAGAAGAGCGCGACCTTCAGCGTCTTGGCGCCCAGGAAGAAGAACGCTACGGCCGCGCCAATGCCGACGAACGAAAGGAAGCGGGAGTCAGTCAGGAAGGAGCGAATGGAAAACATGGGATCGATTCAGTGTTTCGCGGAGTCAGGATGGAGCGCTTTCGGAAGCGGGCGGGGGGAAGAACGGGGTGATGAGCATGGCGGCACGTGCGATCGGGTCCTGGTTGCTGACGTACACCACGGGACCGTCGGCGGATTGGGCCTTGGAGTGAGCGCAGGCCAGGACGATCAACGACGCGATCGGCGAAACCGTTCCACAGACCGTGCCGACCGGATGACAGTCCTCGATCGGGTCGATCGCTTCGAAACGATCGTCCAGCGCTGCATGCAATTCGCCGATTCGCGTATCGCGGTGATCGCTGTCGGCGAGCAGCGAGCGGACGTCGGACGCGACGAGCTTGCGATGCGCGAGGAGGTCGTCGATCAGGGTCGCAAGGGGATGTCCGCTGACCCGACCGCGCGCATCGGCCGGCTTGTCGCGTCGAGCCGCGTTCACTCGACTCAGCGTCGTTGCGACCTCGCAGTTTGCGGCGACGGGTGTTCGGGGAGAAGCCAGCAGTAGGCAGGCCGCAGCTTCACCCGGGATTTGGCCGGGCTGGTTGTTTGCAGAGAAGAGGCGCTTCTCGGCGTTCCAGCTTTCGGTGGTGGCCTCGCCGATATGCGAGGTTGCACCGAGCACGAGATGAAGCGTGGGCGGTGTGTCGTCACGTCCTACGCGCAGGATCAGCTCGTCCAGCGCTCGTAGCGTCTCGGACTCGTCCGCGACGGGCTTGAGGTGCAATTCATGTTCATGGGGAAATGCACGCAAATGCCGTTTGTTCAGCCACGCTGCGAGGCGTTCCGGACCCGCGGCGGCCACGGATTCCGGAATCAGCCACAAGAGCTCAAGCGTGGCTGGCATGGTCCATTGCTGGAGAAATTCGCTTGCTTGCGCCAGTGCCGACGGGAGTACCTTGTCTACGAGCGCGAGTGCGCGGAGTTGCTCCGGACTCGCACTGTGGATCCCTCCGGCCGTCCCGGACTCCGCCTCGATATCGGCGAGCACCTCAGGAGTCAGATCGCTCACCCGTGCAGTGAAGATCGGGAAGCCTTCATCACTGCGCAGCGTCGGGTCGAGCTTCGGCCGGTCACCGGCGACGACCGCAGCCAGCAACTCCTCGGCAGAGTTTCCCGCCGACGCGACGACCGAAACGCCGAGAAGCCGCAATTCCGCGAGGCGATCGACGGCATCGCTGCGGCATGTGGCCGACGACTCGGCGCCGGCATCGGGATTTCCAGGGGGCGCTGCAGCGGGAGAGGCGGGATTCTTGAGATGCTCGATGAAGCCACGGAGAAGCCAGAAACTTGCTACCAGCAGCAGGGGCAGTGCGCCCAGACAGAGGAGAAGGTCGCTCGTCGTCGGAGCGAACTCGTTCGCCTGCCACCAGCCGAGCACCAACGCCCAGACCAGTACAAATGTCAGCAGGGCAGTGAGCAGGACTCTTGAAGCAACAGCCAGCATTGTTCTTGATTGAGGGCGAGAGTTAGTCGGTGGTCAGCGATTGGCTGGCGATCAGCGTTGCGCCGCACGCGGTCTTGTCGCCATGACGTGCGGCCGGACGTCCGTCGATCAGCGCCGTCAGATCGCCCGTCACGATCGTCGTGACTCGTCCATGTCCTTTCTTCGGGCAGGTCACCCGGTCACCGAGCCGGGCGATTCCCTTGCCATCGCAATCGCTGCTTTCCGATGCGCTGATCACGACGCCGCCATGGCTGGTCTTGTCACCGAGAAGAATGAAGGGGCGCGACATCGATACTCCGTTCTGGGGAAGAGGTTGCAGCTTGGGGTGGGGGAGGCTTTTCAGGTCCTCGGACTTCCGAGCACGCCGCTGCGCGGCAGCTCGACGTGTCCCAGGTCGCGGAATGACCAGCGCCCTCCCCAGGTCAGCCCGTAGGTTTCGGCGAGCGCTCCATAGAGCTCATAGCCGTGCATGACCCACGGGTCGCGTTCGGAAATGACCACCCGGCCGTCGCGGACGAATGCGCTATCGGCAGCAAGACCGTACTGGTGATAGCTCATGTTGGCGCCGGCACGGGTCACCTGACTGCCCTGCAGCGCAAGAACCGCCTGTCGTTCGGGCGAGCGGTAGCCTTCGATCAGCGTCATTTCGTAGCCGTACTGTTCCCGCATCACCTTGAAGACCGTCAGCAGGCGCCAAGTGAATTCGGGCGACAGCTGTTCCCAACTGCGGTTCGCTCCGGTGATGTCGGGCCGTATCACTTCAACTTCGCGCGTTGTAAAGGCCTCCGGCGGCAAGGCAGGAGGAGGGACCAGGTGCTCGCCGCGCAGGAGTGCGTCGATGTGACGGTCCTGGGATTGTGCGGCGTCATCGAAGGTGAAAATTGTGGGTCCTCGGGCGAAGCTCACGACTGCGGCGGGGGCTGCGACCAGGGCCAATGCAGCGGCCAGCAGCAGCGGATTCTTCTGAAGAAATGCGACGTTCCCGGCAAACGACGGCCGCGTGGACTGGACCTCTCTCCCGTATTCCGGCCTGGCCGGACTCGCTGCTGCCGAGAGCCGTGTCGCCAGCGAGCGCGCCCAGCCGACGATGCGCGTCCTGTGCGCCGGAAGGGATATCAGTGCAACCGCAGCGGAAATCGCGAGGAAATAGATCGAAAGCCAGATGAAAACCAATTCGCATTCCCCGTGGTACATCCCCTGCGCGCAGTAAGCACTTGAAATCGGGGATTGCCCTCGCCGGCAAAAAGACGCTATCTTAGGATGATTGCAAATTAAATGTCTATGTAATAGTACAAATAAATATGAAAATCGAGAGTTTGGAAGCCAGAAAGATAGGCCCGGATTTGTTTTCGGCTGGTGCTGCTCGGCGTGACGTCAAGATACTGAGCGATCTCGATTCAGCGGGCGCCCACGTAGATCCCGGTTCTGATGTTGTCGGATCTCGTGCGGCGATGCTTCTATTCTTCGCGGTGGTGATACCCGCGGTCTTCATGCTAGCGCTCTGGCATCGAGAGCAGACGGAGGCGCTCGAAGTCCGCATGTCTCCAGCGAATGCGGAGCTTCAGTCGGTCGTTGGCCGTGAAGCCAAGATCGCGCAACAGGACACCCTGGCGGGCAGTTCCGTCGGGGATGGTGGAGCCGCTGATGGCGCGGCGCGTATCGTGTCGTCTTCCGTGCCGCAGCCTGCCGAAAGGGCGATGCCGCCAAAGCAGACAGCGACGTCGGTTCCGATTCGGGCGCCGTCGGACGCAAGTACGGCCAGCCGCGACGCGGGCGGGGTAAGGCATGCCGCTGACCAGCCGCCACGCGCCGCTGCGAAGTCGGCCGGTGCCGCGCGTGCTGAGCAGAGCCAGCGTCGTCCCCTGACCCGCGCCCAAGCCGCGGCCACTCAAGGCTCAAGCGCCGGGATCGCTTCGCGCTCGTCTGAGCAGGCAGGTCCCACCGGGCCTGTCACCGTGGCGGCAGAGTCCGACGGCATCCAGCGGGACCTCGAGATCATTACGGCGATCGTTCGGGCCTCGTCGAGGTGAGCGGGGGCGGCACCGGAAGAGGCCCGCTCGTTAGGGAAGCGTGATGTTCAGTGTCGGCGGGCGCGGCGTGAGCTGAACCAGGCCGTCATAGCCGGCGAGCGACGCATGTGTATTGCTTTCCGCCTGCATCGCGAGGCCGACGTATGCGAGCAGGCCGAGCAAGGCAATCAGCGATCCGATTCCCCAGATCGGCATTTCCCACTTCAGCAGATGAGCAATCTGGTCCGGCGCCGCCCAACGCGGCGCAAACTGGGCGCGTTTTCCCTTGAGGTGGAGGAGTTGCTCGCCGAGTTGAGCGATCAGATACTTCAGCTTTTCCGGACCTTCCAGCAGGTACTTGCCCTTGAAGCCCAAGAGTAGGCACAGGTGGAACACTTCAAGAGCCGCAATCCTCGCGGCACCCTCGTTCCGGGCGCGTTCGAGCTTGTCGAAGAAGTGTTCGCCGGCGAGCTGATCGCCGAAGAGCGCCAGCTGTAGCGGACGACGCTCCCAATCGTCACGGATGTTTATTCGGGACGCCAGGATCGACTCGTCCACTGCAGCGCAAAATGCATATTTCGCATCGAAGATGTCGTTCGCGTCAAAATCGTGCTTCTTTGCAAGGCGTTCGAAATCGTCCAGGAATTTCTGGATGCTCTCGCTGAACCGCGCGGCATCCTTGGGCGTCTTCTGGTGATGCAGGAGCATCAGCATGTGAAATCCGTCGTACAGGAGATCGACCAGGCTATGCGGCTTCGTACCGGTCCCGTCGTTGAGTGAGGCGCTTGGGGCGTCGGCGAACAGGGAAGGGGGACTTGTCATGACGTGACGGCAATGAGTTCGAGTTTCAGGTCCTGGTAGCTCTCCGGAGCGTAGATGGCGATGGATTGCGTCTTCAGCATCCGCTCATAGAGCGCTCCGTGCGAGTCAAGGGCGAAGTAGCACGCGCCGGGGCGCACTGGAATGGCGGCGGGTACGTGTTGGGCGTGTGTCAGGCGGACGCCGGACATCGCCGAAAGGACGAGCTTGTCCACATCATCGGGCGCGCCCACTTTCAGCCGGAACGGAATCGTCTCGATGATTTCCGACAAGGGATGGTTGGCCGAGACTGCAAGATAGAACGCTGTGTCCGGTGTGATCTTGTCCGAATCGAGGTGGCCGGCGTGGTACGCCGGTCTGGGATTGGTGAGTGCTATCGAGAAATAGCGCGTCGAGATGACGGTATCGAGCAGATCGCGCAGGATCGCATCGAGCTTCAGAAAGGCCGGGCCGGGTTGCGCGTGTTGATACGCGGGCAGATCCGTCAGGCCGTAGCTGCGCGAAAAGGTCATGAGTCCCCCCGCGAGTCGCAGCAACTCCTGGTACATGCGTTCCGGGTGAACCTCCGGATTCCTGAACAGGTGCATCAGGGCCGCGCACGCACTGCTGACGGTGTGCAGGAGCCAGAAGGACGCGATATCGCCCGAGCGGAACTCGATGATGTGTTTCGACGGTTCCCGGTGGAAGCCATAGAGCGCGTTGGCCTTGGCTTGCAGGGCTTCCAACTGGCGCCGCAGCATGAGTGTCAGAAGCGGCGAGCTTCCGAGCGAGATCGACGGGGGCACAAATGACAGATCGTGCTCGAATCCTCTGCTCGATGTGCGACGCACCCGGATGAGGGGCAAGGTCAGGAACTGATCGCGTGGTTCCTGCTCGGCCTTGAGGAGGGATATCTTGCGAAGCACGGTGATTTCGGCGTCGGCCGCGTCCGTATATAGATCCGGCCTTTCCGTGCCGCAGATCAGGTAGCGGGCGTGACCCGGCTGGGTTTCATCACTCGCGCAATTGCCCCCGTGATTCCGAAGCTGGTGGAGCGCAAGGTAAAACTCCGTCCCGCTCTCTTCATGGACGAGCGGATCGAGCGTCAGGGGGGGCGGAAGCTGATCGACCGCAGGTGCGCAAAACGACTCGCCGTTGGGGAGAATGACGTCGATGCGATTGAAACGAAGCGTACCGCTTTGCAGCGCCTCGCTGTCCACTTCCAATGCCCGAACGCCCCAACCGAAGGGCTGGGCTGTCAGGAGCGCCGTATGGCATAGCGACTCCGTGTACGCATCCTGATGCTGAAAATGCTGGGGGCGGAGGAATAGCCCTTCGCCCCAGAGAATCCTTGGGGAACTTGGCAATGCAGTTTTCCTATGCGTTGCAGCGGGTGCCGGCTGGTGATCTTGCCGATTCCGCCGGGGCTTGATTGATCACGATGCCCGCGCCGGTTGCGAGGGCGCATGCAAGGGCGCCGACCGCGATGCCTTTGTCCTTGGAGGCTCGTGCGTCGAAGGCCAGTTTCCATCGCCCGGTTGAAGGCGCCCGGAACTGACCGACGATGCCAATCGCAGTTGCCCGGGGTGACAGCGTCTGGGGCAATTCATAGGTTCGCCCCGGGATCAGTACAACTTCGCGTGACGACACCAGCTCTTCGGCCAGCGCTGCTCTTTCTTCGTCCGCTGCATTCGCTTGTGCATACGTCATGCGGTTGAACGCCTCTGTCGCACTCAGTTGGTAGATCTTGACGACCAATGAAAGGGGCTTCCCGTCGGCCGACAGGTTCAGCTGTTCTCCGGCCTGGATGCGCAGGGGAACCTGATAGCTTGCTTCCTCTTTGTGTTCGTCCTTCTTTTCGCCGAGTCCCGCCGATTCGAGCGCAAAGGACACAGCAGTTCCCGCAATCTTCACCGCGGTCGTTCCCGCGCATCCCGAGAGCAGCTGGACAGCAAGGACGGCCGCGAACGGAGCAAGGGAACGCGATCGGCCTGAACGGCACCGTCGGCTTCTTTCGGAAATTTTTTTGGCACTTTCTGAAAAGACCATTCGAATATGCAAAAGGCTTGTTAAGCGATGGTCTGGACTGTACTATGCCGAGCTTCTCAGTGCAATTAATAGTAACAATGCATATGCTATATACGTATTTTGGTCGCAGTTTCGAGTCCCGCTGGCTTCGTGGGCGTGGGCGTGTGGGAACAGCAGCCGCCGGGTGCGTCGGATTGGCACTCCTGCTCGGCGGGTGCGCGACAACGAAGCAGCCGCTGAGTCAAAGCGAATTCGTAGCGGCCATGGAGAGTTCGTCGATCAAGATCGACGCCTTGATGGCTGAGAACAAGCAGGAGGAGGCGGTGGGCCTGCTCTCGCGCATGGCAAGTGAGAATCCGGCGCGGAAGGAGCCCTGGGTTCGTCTGGCAAAGCTCCATTTCGATGCGGCAGCCTACGGACGGGCAATCGTGGCTGCAGATGAAGTGCTGCAGCGTGATCCGGCAGATCGGACGGCCAAGAGCGTGCGGGCGGTGAGCGGTTTGCGGGTCGCGACGGAGTCTCTGGCCGAATTGCGGAAGGACGCCGATCTCAGGGGATCCGCTCAAGCGGATGCCCAAAGCCTCGCCCGGAACCTGCGCGAAACGCTGGGAGAGGATGTGCTGGTTCCGGTTGCGGCGATTCAGACCGGTGCTTCGGCGCAGCCAGCGCCCGAGTCCGCTCCGGTGAAGGAGCGGACTCGGAAGAAAGTGGTTCGACCGGCACGGAGTGACGCCGGAGGCCAGGCAACGGGTGCAAACCCTTTCAGTTCGCTCAGATAAGCCCGGCAGGAGCAGTCCGCCGACAGATTGCGCAGGCTGCAATTGTCCCGGGACGCGGGTTGCGATCGATTCGAATACGGTTGTTTGGAGAGACTTGTGGCAAAGAAAGAGAGCGTACAAAAGCGGTTGCAGAAGGTGAGGCCGCCTCGCGTTCAGCTGACTTACGACGTCGAGAGGGGTGATGCGCTCGAGCAGAAGGAACTGCCCTTCGTCGTCGGCGTGCTGGGGGACTTCGCTGTACAAAGCGGCCAGGCACTCGGAAAGTTGCGAGATCGCAAGTTCGTCAATGTCGACCTCGACAACCTCGACGACGTCATGGCCGGGCTCGCGCCTCGCGTCGCATTTCGTGCTCCGAACATGCTGTCGCCCCAAGGCGGAGAACTGGGGCTCGATCTGACTTTCCGGAGTTTCGAGGATTTTCGCCCCGAATCCGTCGCCCAGCAGGTCGAGCCACTGCGGAAGCTGCTCGAGGCGCGGTCGAAGCTCGCCGACCTGCGCAACAAACTCGCAGGCAACGAGAAGCTCGAAGACTGCCTGAACGAGGTTCTCAGGAACAGCGAGCAGCTCGAAAGCCTCGGCGCGAAATCCGGTGAGGAGACCGAGCAATGACGATGCACGCGGGTGTTCAATCGGCAGTCGCTGCGCCGGCAGCCACTGTGCTGCTTGACAGGATCATCGAGGAAAGCCGCGTCGCGCGTTCCGATCAGGAGCGCGAACGGGCTCGGGACATCATCAGCGAACTCGCCAGCCAGGTCCTGGAGGGCGAGGTCCTGATCTCCGAAAACCTTGCCGCGTCGCTCGACGCGCGGGTCGCGGAGTTGGATCGGCTGATCTCCGAGCAACTGAGCGCAATCATGCACGCTCCCGCATTTCAGCAGCTGGAAAGCGCCTGGACCGGCTTGCACTACCTGTGCAAGCAGACGTCGACCCAGGTCCGGATAAAGCTGATGAATGCGTCGAAGAACGAGTTGATCAAGGATTTCAAGACGGCGATCGATTTCGACCAGAGCGCGCTCTTCAAGAAGGTCTACGAGGAGGAGTTCGGAACCTTCGGCGGCGCCCCCTTCGGTACCTTGATCGGTCAGTTCGAACTGACGCGGCAGCCGGAGGACATGTATTTTGTCGAACAGATGTCCCATGTCGCCGCTGCGGCTCATGCGCCCTTCATCGCTGCCGCATCGCCCGAACTGTTCGGCCTCGATTCCTATACCGAACTGGGTAAGCCCCGTGATCTCGCGAAGGTGTTCGATACCGTCGAGTACGCGAAGTGGAAATCGTTCCGGGACTCCGAGGACGCACGCTACGTGGGCCTGGCGCTGCCGCGCTTTCTCGGGCGGCTGCCCTACAACCCGATCGATGGCGTCACCACCGAAGGGTTCAACTTCGTCGAGGACGTCGATGGTTCGGATCACGACAAATACCTGTGGTGCAGCGCGGCGTTCGCCTTCGGGGCGCGCCTGACCAGCGCATTCGAGAATTTCGGCTGGTGCGCCGCGATCCGTGGCGTCGAAGGGGGCGGCTTGGTCGAGGACTTGCCGACTCACACCTTCCGCACTGACGACGGAGAAGTGGCCTTGAAGTGCCCCACCGAGGTCGCGGTGACGGATCGACGCGAGAAGGAACTGAGCGACCTTGGTTTCATTCCGTTGGTCCATTGCAAGAACACCGATTACGCCGCGTTCTTTGGTGCCCAATCCGCGCAGAAGCCCAAGAAATATGACAGCGACGCGGCGAACGCAAACGCGTCGCTTTCGGCGCAACTGCAATACATCTTCGCCGTGTCGCGAATCGCCCATTACATGAAAGCGATGATGCGCGACAAGATCGGCAGCTTTGCGTCGCCCGCAAATGTCCAGGGCTATCTGCAGCGCTGGATCGACCAATACGTCACCGCCGACGACTCGGCGTCGCAGGAAACCAAGGCGCAGTTCCCATTGCGGGAAGCTTCGGTCGAAGTGAGCGAGGTGCCGGGGCGAGCGGGCGTATACCGCGCCGTTGCGTTCATCCGTCCGCATTTCCAGCTCGACGAGCTTTCGGTGTCCTTGCGTCTCGTCGCCGAGTTGCCCGGTGCCGGTCAGGGTTGATCCTGAATACCAGTTCTCAAACAGAGGAGCAGCGTCGTAATGAAGGACATTTACATCGAATTCAAGGGAAGCGACATCAAGGGCGATTCCCGCGATACGCGCCACAAGGATACCGTCGAGGTCTATAGCTGGACGCACCAGATGCGCCAACCGAAGTCGGCCACCGCGTCGGCTGCGGGCGGGCACACCGCGGAACGTGTCGAACATGGGGAAATGATCTTCACGAAGGATATCGACGGCGCGAGCCCCAAGCTGTACCAGGCGTGTTCGTCGGGCCTCGTCGTCAATGATGTGATCATCTACTTCTACCGTGCCTTCGGCGGCAAGAACACCACCGGCAATCCGTCTTCGACGCAGAGCCGGCATCAGTTCATGAAGATCGAGCTCAAGAACGTCATCATTGGTTCCATTTCACCGAGCGTGAGTGGAGAAGGGATCCCGCAGGAAAGCTTCTCGCTGAAGTACTCCGCGGTGAAGTGGACCTACGACGAACTCAATATCGACGGAACCAAGTCGGGCAAGGTCAATATCCAGGGCGCTTGGAACCTGGCGAAGAACACGCCGAACCTGACTTGATGGTTCGTGTCACGCACGATTGCGGCGGAAGCACGTTTCCGCCGTTTTTCTTCCGGCCATCGCGATGAAGGGATTCGAACCGTCGCTATTCGACAAGCTCTTCGACGATGTGCCGATGCTCGCTACGCGTCGTCGTCTTTCCCTCGAGGAATTGAAGGACTCCGTCGCACGAGATCTTGAAGCGCTGTTGAATGCGCGCACGATACTTGACGACGAGGCGATGGGGGACTTTCCTCAAGTTTCCGACTCGGTCGCAACCTTCGGGCTGAGCGACTTCGCTGGACTGAGCCTGGCCAGCGTGCATGATCGTTTCCGGATCTGCGGCTCGATCGAAAGGACCATTGCGCGTCACGAACCGCGCCTCAGGGCCGTTCAGGTGACTCTGGAACTCAATCGTCAATCGACCAATGCACTCTATTTTTCGATTCGGGCCGTGCTGGTCGTGAGACCGGCGCAAGAACCGGTGAGCTTCGACGCCTTGTTGCAACCCACGACATTGCAGTATTCCGTGAACAAACAGCGACTGCGTGGAGTGGCATCCTGAATGGAGGAACTGCTTCCATATTACGAGCGGGAACTGGGATTTCTGCGTCGGCATGCGCGGGAGTTTGCTGAGCGATATCCGAAGATCGCGGCGCAGTTGCTGATCTCCGGCGAAGGCTGCGACGATCCGCATGTTGAGCGGATGATCGAATCCTTGGCGCTGTTGAATGCGCGAGTCACCAAGAGACTCGAGGACAGCTATCCTCAGTTCACTGAGGCGCTCCTCAACGTTCTGTATCCGCATTATCTGCGACCGTTTCCGTCCTGTTCGATCGCGTATTTCGATACCGAGGGCAACGCTCAGGCTCTGTCGGCCCCTGTGAGCATCCCTCGGGGGACGGAACTGCATTCGCGCCCGGTAAAGGGCGCGGTCTGCCGGTTCCGTACCGCCTGGTCAGTGGATCTCGTACCCGTGCAGGTGGCCGATGCGACCTTTGAGCCCGTCATACGCGCGCCCGCAGACCTTGCATTGCCCCTCGGCAGTTGCGCGCTGCTGTCGCTGACTCTTGAAATGCCGAGGGGTGAGGGCACCCAGGCGAACATCGGCCAGTTTCCGTTGCGGTTCTACATCGACGCCGAACCGTCCGTGGCGGCCGCGGTACGGGATGCCTTGTTCCTCAAGCTCGCTAAGCCATTCGTCATGGGAGAGGACGGAAGATGGGTGGCGTGCCCGGAAGATTTGATCGGTGAGGTCGGATTCGCCGATGATGAGGCGCTGATCGACATGCCGGCCAGTTCTCATCGGGCCTATCGGCACTTGACTGAATATTTCGCCTTCCCGGAGAAGTACAACTTCTTCGACGTCGCCCTGCCGCGACTGTGCCCATCCGTACGCGCGGCGACCCGGATTACGCTGCTGCTGGTGATGAAGGAACTGCGCGCGGACAGCGATGCCTCGCGCCTGCTGCAAACACTCACGGCGAAGAATTTCAGGTTGGGGTGCGTGCCGGTCGTGAATCTTTTTCCGCAACGGGGCGATCCGATCCGCGTTACTGAAAGAGTGTCAAGCTACCCGGTCGTGGCGGATGGTCGCCGTGCATTCGCCTACGAGGTCTACTCGATCGACGCCGTGCGACGCGTACGCCAGTCCTCCGCCGGGGAAACGGTCGTCGAGTTTCGGCCCTTGTTCTCGCTGCAGCATGGCGAGGATGTGGGTCGTCATGGCAACTACTGGTATGCGCAGCGCAATGGGTTGGTGGCTGGAAGAAGCCCGGGGTACGAGACGGAAATTTCGCTAGTCGATTCCGATGTTGATCCCATTCAGCAGAAGGCCGACGTCCTGAGCATCCAGCTCACGTGTACTAACCGGGAGTTGCCGACGTTCATGTCGGTGGGCTTGCCGTCGGGGGATCTGTTTGTCGAAGGCGGATCCGTCGCGAAGTCGATTCGGCTGTTGCGCAAACCGAGCCAACCGTATCGCTTCGACCTCCATGGCGATGGCCAGTGGCGCCTGATTTCCCATCTCTCGCTGAATCATTTGTCTCTGAGCGGAAGCGGTGTTGCTGCATTTCGCGAGATGCTGGCGCTCTATGATTTGCCGCGCTCCGCTTCGTCGCGGCGACGCATCGAGGGCATCCTCGCGATCGAGCAGGCGGAAAAGACGGTTTGGATGGCGGGCCGGCCGTTCGCGACGTTTGTGCGCGGATTGGAGGTCAGGATCACCGTGGACGAGGCCAATTTCGTGGGCAGCGGTCTGGATCTCTTTGCCCAATGCATAGACCGCTTCCTAGGCTTGTACGCCCATTTGAACAGTTTCGTGCAACTGGTGCTGCTATCCGGCAGGACCGGTGAGGAGTTGATCCGATGCGTCCCACGTACCGGCGAATCGATCCTGGGCTGATCGAGCAACTCGCGTCGGCACCGCAGCGATTCGAGTTCTTCCAGGCGGTCCGGCTACTAGAGCGGGTATTTGCAGCCCGGGAGGGGCGTCTTCCCCGTGAACGGCCCTTGGAGTCGATCCGCTTCCGCAATTCAACAGCGCTTGCGTTCGCCCCAAGCCAGATCGAAGCGGTCGAGTGCCACCGTCGCGTCGATGCCGAAGGGCAGGAGAGCGGCGAGCTGGAGCGGATCGAGATTACGCCCAGTTTCATCGGCATGTTGGGCATTCACGGTACGCTGCCGTCCCATTACACGGAGCGCGTTGCCGACCGCGAGCGCTTTCACAAGGACCGTGCTGCCCGCGCCTTTTTTGATCTCTTCTCCAATCGGGCGGTTGGTAATTTCTATCGTGCTTGGAAGAAATACCGCCTGCCGGTCGCCTATGAGCAAGACCGGCGCCAGTCCTTCCTGCCTATGGTCCTTGCGCTCGCCGGTCTGGGCTTCGATGCACTGCGGGATCGATTTCAAAGCGACTCGGGCGGCGTCGATGATGAAGTCATCGCGCATTTCGCCGGCGTGCTGCGGCAGCGTCCGCTGTCGGCCGCAGTGCTGCAGGACGTGCTCGCAGGCTATTTTCGTGTGCCGCTGCGGGTCGAGCAATTCGTCGGGAAGTGGTATGCGCTGCCGCTGGACCAGCGTTCGACGCTCGGCGGAACGAACGCCGCTTTAGGGGCCTCGATGCTGCTGGGCGAACGCGTGTGGCAGCGAAGCCTGCGCATTCGAATCTGGATCGGGCCACTTGCCGACGACATGCACGCCCAATTCCTTCCGCGGGGCGAGCGGGCGGCTGCGTTGGAGAAGCTGTTGTCGCTTTCGACCGGACATCACTTCGAATACGAGATCCGACCTATCCTGCATGCAGATCATGTCCGCCCTGCGCGGCTCGGCGGCGGAATGCGGCTCGGTTTCGACAGTTTCATCCTCACACGTCCCGCGGATACGGATCGTGACGATCCGATGTTCGAATCGCACCCTGTCCATTGACTCGGAACAAGCCAGGAATAATGAGTACTTCCCTTAAGACACTGATCAGCAAACTCAACAACACCAGTCGCAAGGCTGCGGAACGTGCCGCGGGCCTTTGCATGGGACGTGGCAACTACGAGGTGGACTTGGAACACTTGTTCCTGGCACTGCTTGAGCAGCGTGACAGCGATGTGTATGTAATCGCCAGGCGCTGCGGAATTAGTCCGTCCGCTCTGGAACGGGACTTGATGCGGGAGATCGAGGGATTCAAGAGTGGAAATTCGCGTACGCCCGTCTTCTCCCCGCATCTGCCCCGTCTGTTCGAGCAGGCGTGGTTGCTTGCCTCACTGGATGAACGGTTGCCTCGTATCCGCTCTGGCCATTTGCTGCTCGCGCTGCTGACGGAACCCGAACTGTCGCAACTGGCCTTGCGCGGGTCGCCCCTGTTCGCACAGGTCAAATTGGCCGAGCTGAAGCACAACTTTTCGGCACTAACGGATGGTTCTGCCGAGGCAACTGAAGCAATTGGCTTGTTGGCGGACTCAGCTACGGTCGCCTCCGCCCAAAATGTCGACGGTCGGACGACAGGCAGAGATGGCGCAGCGACTCCGGCTCTGGATCAATTCACGACCAATTTGACGCAACGTGCCCGGGACGGCAAGGTCGATCCGGTGATCGGTCGCGATAGTGAGATTCGGCTCGTGATCGACATCCTGATGCGCCGGCGGCAGAACAATCCGATCCTGACCGGCGAGGCCGGAGTGGGCAAGACCGCCGTCGTAGAGGGGCTCGCACTGAGAGTGGCATCCGGCGACGTGCCGCCGCCCTTGCAGGAGGTCGAGCTTCATGTGCTCGACATGGGCTTGCTGCAGGCGGGGGCAAGCGTGAAGGGTGAGTTCGAAAATCGTCTCAAGAACGTCATCGACGAGGTGAAAGGGAGTCTCAGGCCCATCGTGCTCTTCATCGACGAAGCCCATACGATGATCGGTGCGGGAGGGCAGTCGGGCCAGAACGACGCGGCCAATTTGCTCAAGCCGGCGCTGGCCCGCGGGGAGTTGCGCACCATCGCTGCCACCACGTGGGCGGAGTACAAGAAATACTTCGAGAAGGATGCTGCGCTGGCTCGTCGCTTCCAGGTGGTCAGGGTCGAGGAGCCCACGGAACCGATGGCGGCGGCGATGCTGCGCGGGATGGTGCCGTTGATGGAAAGCCATTTCGGGATCCGCGTGTTGGACGAGGCGGTGACCGAGGCGGTCCGGCTGTCCCACCGCTACATCAGCGGCCGTCAGCTGCCGGACAAGGCGATCAGCCTGCTGGATACCGCGTGCGCGAAGGTCGCGCTGGGACAGAGTTCGATTCCCGCGCTCATCGACGACGACGAAAAGCGATTGCTACGCAACCGGACGGAATTGGCCGTGCTGGAACGCGAAGCGACGACCGGAGCCGGTCATGATGCCCGCTTGGGCGAATTGCGGGAGCAGATTGCAGCCATCGAGTGCGATCTCGCGATCCGGAAGGCCCGTTTTGACGAAGAGCGGACGCTGGTGGAGGAGATCCTGGGCTTGCGGCGCGGTATGGAAGACCCGATGGAGCAGGTCGGGGCGGATGTTGCCCATGCCGAGGACCCCAGGCGTGCCATCGGCCGGCGCTCGGCGAAGGACGAGTTGGACGCACTGATGTCGCGATTGCGGGACATGCAGGGCGAGACGCCGATGGTCCCCCTTCACGTGGACGGTCATGTAGTCGCGGAAATCGTGGCGGCATGGACGGGGATTCCCCTGGGCAAGATGGTGAAGGACGAAATTCGCACGGTGCTGAAGCTGAAACCGCTACTGCAGGAGCGGGTGATCGGACAGGACCATGCGTTGGAGGCGGTTGCTCAGCGCGTGCGGACAGCGCGCGCGAACCTCGAGGATCCGAACAAGCCCAAAGGAGTCTTCATGTTCGTCGGGCCCTCGGGCGTCGGGAAGACCGAAACCGCGCTTGCCCTGGCCGATATTCTCTACGGGGGGGAGCGCAAGCTCGTGACCATCAACATGAGCGAATACCAGGAGGCGCACAGCGTATCGGGGCTCAAGGGTTCGCCCCCCGGGTATGTCGGATACGGGGAAGGAGGCGTGCTGACGGAGGCCGTGCGGCGCAATCCTTATAGCGTCGTACTGCTCGACGAGGTCGAAAAGGCGCATCCCGATGTATTGGAACTGTTCTTCCAGGTTTTCGACAAGGGCGTGCTTGACGATGCCGAGGGCCGGGAGATCGATTTCCGCAACACCCTGATCATCCTGACGAGCAACGTTGGCTCAAGCCAGATCATGCAGGCGTGCCTGAACCGGTCTGGCGAGGAGATGCCCTCGGCGGAAGACTTGGGAGCGTCGCTGCGGCCGGTGCTGTGCAAGGCGTTCAAGCCAGCCTTTCTCGGGCGCATGCAGGTTGTGGCGTATTACCCGATTTCGGATGAGGTGCTGGCGCAAATTATCGTGCTCAAGCTCGGCCGCATCCGCGACCGCATCGCGACGAATCACAAGGCGGCTTTCGTGTGGGACGAAAAGCTGGTGGGTGCCGTTCTCGCGCGCTGCACTGAAGTCGACTCGGGGGCCCGCAATGTCGATCACATCCTAAATGGCACCCTCTTGCCGGAGATTGCCGAAGCCGTTTTGGCACGCATGGCGGACGGTGCGCAGATCCAGAGGATCCGGGTGACGGCCTTGAAGAGCGGCGAATTCCGTTATTCGATCAAATGAACCGATTCGCATGAGTCGCGACGGCTGCGGCGAGGGCCGGTGTTATACTCCAATTGATTGATCTCTCGACGGAAAAGCATGGATTCGCTGTACAACCTTCTCAAGCGTCCGCTGCTCCACGTGGCGGGCTTCTCGTTCGTAGTGAATCTGCTGCTGCTTGTGCCGTCGTTGTTCATGCTGCAGGTGTTCGACCGCGTCTTTTCGAGCCAGAGTGGAGATACCTTGCTGGTGCTGACGCTCGGCGTCGGCATCGCACTCGCGATGATGCTTGCGCTCGACTACCTGCGCAGCCGGTTGCAGGGCGTGATCGGCAATCTGGTGTCGGATTCCCTGTCTCCGATGGTCGCCCGGATCATGCTGGCGATGGGGGCCCAGCGCGCTGGGCGCGCGCCGTCGGAAGGCTTGCGTGACGTAGCGTCGCTTCGGACCTTGTTCTCGTCGCAGGGCGTCGTTGCGCTGTTCGACGCGCCCTGGGTGGTTGTCTATGTCGCGGTGATCTTTCTTGCGCATCCCGCGCTGGGCATCGCCGCCGCCCTGTCGGCATTGCTGATGCTTGCGTTGGCTTACCTGAACGATCGACTGACGCGGCGCGATATTGAAGGAGTGGTGAAGGCGTCGAGCGAAGCCACGCGCTACCTCGAGGCTTCGCTGCAGAACGCGGAGGTCGCGCAGGTTCTGGGGATGAGCGACGCGCTGATTGCCCGCTGGCGTGCCCGCAATGCCGATGTATTGGCGTTGCAGTCGCCGACGGCGCGCAAGTCGGTCGCGATGACGGCATTTACCCGCGTCGTGCGCCAGAGCGTGCAGGTGCTGATGATGGCGTTGGGCGCCTGGCTGGTGATCAACGGGGAGGCGACGGCCGGTGTGATGATCGCGACGACGACACTCCTCGGTCGTGCGCTCGCGCCGGTCGAGCAGGTGGTGGGAAGCTGGCGCGTGCTGGCGGAAGGACGGGCGGCGTGGCGTCGGCTTCAGGAGTTGCTGGGTACGGTTGCGGCCGAGCCGGAGCGGATGAACCTGCCGCCGCCGACGGGGCAACTGGTCGCGCAACAACTGGTCTATCGGCCGCCACGTGGGGAGCGCACGATTCTGGCGGGCGTGTCGATGCAGTTGGAGCCGGGCGAATCGGTAGCGGTGATCGGCCCTAGCGGTGCAGGCAAGTCGACGCTGGTGCGCCTGCTTACCGGTGTGTGGAAGCCGACGGCGGGTACGGTGCGCCTCGACGGCGCCGATCTTGCGGCATGGCCGCGTGATCAGATCGGGCCGTGTATTGGATACGTGCCCCAGGACGTCGAACTGTTTGGCGGGACCGTGGCGGAGAATATCGCGCGGCTCGGTGAGGTCGATGGCGAGAAGGTCGTGCGTGCGGCGAAGCTCGCCAATTGCCACGAGATGATCCTCGGGTTGCCCGATGGATACGATACCCTGGTCGATCCGCAGAGCGCGCTGCTGTCTCCGGGACAGCGACAGCGCATTGCGCTGGCGCGTGCGTTGTACGGGGATCCGCGCTTGGTGATCCTCGATGAGCCGAATTCGAACCTCGACGGAGCCGGTGAACAAGCGCTGGGCGAGACGCTCAAGGCGCTGCGTGGCAATACGACGGTCGTGATCGTGACGCACCGGACGACACTGGTTCAGCACATCGACAAGATCCTGCTGATCGAAGGTGGTCGGGCGCAGAAATTCGGGCCTGTTGCCGAGGTGATGGGCGCCGTGCAGGGGGGACGAGTGGCCGTCGGTGGCGGCGGACAGGTGGTGCCTCTGCCCGGTGCGGCAGTGGCCCGGCCCGGGGCGGAAGCAGGTGAGGCAGCACGATGAGCGGCGCAATGACTGTGGTGAGTGATTCGGTGGTCGTGCATCAGACCGAGGCGCGTCGGCTCGCCCGAAGCGGGAAGTATGTCCTGCTCGGCGGTCTGCTTCCGGTGGTGCTGTGGCTTGCCCTGGCGCCCTTGAGCTCGGCGGTCGTCGCTCCGGGGGTCGTTAAGGTCGATCTCAACCGGCGGACCGTGCAGCATGCCGAAGGCGGCATCGTGAGTGAGGTGAAGGTCCGCGACGGGCAGCATGTGAAGCAGGGTGATACGCTGATCGTGTTGGGCGACGTGGGCGTTGCCGCCGACGAGAATCGCTGGACCTATCGCGTCAAGGCCGAGCGCCTCAGCATGGTGCGGCTGGAGGCCGAGCAGGCGTTTGCCGGCACGCTGGTGTTTCCGGCCGAGTTGGTCAAGGCGGCGGCTGAGGATGCTCGCCTGGCAGAGCTGCTGGGCAAGGAGCGCGCCTTGTTCTTGGCCCATCGCAGTGCGATCGTCGGCCAGTTGTCCTTGTTGGGCAGCCAGCGGGCCATGGTGTTCTCGGAAATTTCCGCACTCAAGGGGCAGATTGCGCAAGCCGAACTCGCGCTCAGGCACCAGCAGGAAGACCTCGACCGGAATCGCAGCCTGCAGAAGGATGGTTTCATTTCGACGTCCCGCATCACGCAGTTGGAGGCGAGTGTCGCGGACTATGGCGTCAAGCTTGAGGAAAAGCGCACCGATCTGGCACGGGCCGAGCAGCGGGTCGTCGAGATCGACCTGAAGGTCCGGTCGCTGGAGAGCGATTTCCGCCAGCAGGCGAGCGATCAGTTGAAAGTAACGGCTGCACGGCTGACCGAAATCGAGCAGGAGCAACGCAAGTCTGTGGATGCGGCTGCCCGCCAGGTGATCGTTTCGCCGGCGGACGGTGAGGTGATCGGCTTGAAATTCACGACGCCGGGTGCGGTGATCGCCCCGCGTGAACCGATTGCCGATATCGTTCCGAAGGACCCGCGGTTGGTTGTCGAGGCGCGGCTGCGCACCGAGGATTCGAGTCGCGTCACGAAGGATCAGCTTGCGGAGCTGCGCTTTACGGCGTTCAAGTACCGGACGACGAAGATGGTGCAGGGGCGTGTGACCTACGTGTCCGCCGACCGGCTCGTCGATCAGAATGCCAATGTCGCGTACTTCAGCGCGCTGATCGAGGTGGATCCCGCTTCACTGGCCGACGCCGGGAATATTCAGCTGCTGGCTGGGATGCCTGCCGAAGTCTATATCAAGGGTGAAGAACGTACGCCCCTGCAATATCTGGTCGAGCCGATCACCCAGGTTTTGCGACGTGCCGGGCGGGAGCGTTGAACTGCCCCTATCCTCGGGCGGGCGGCACGGCGACGACGGATAGATCCGTTTAATCGACCCTGACGTGTCGATAGCTGCCCAAAAATGATGCAGGATTCCGAAACGTCTTTGGCAGAAGCACTTGCGGGCTCCATCCATCGGGAGCTCACAGGTTTATCCACAGCCGATGGGGACAAAGCGGCGCACTACTGAGCAGGGAGCGCGCGGGGGCCGCTAGTCCTGACGGCTCGATCGATAACAAACATCGCCACTTCTGGATTGCCTTGTCGAACAGGCTGCTTTCTCCCTCCGTGAAGATGTTGTTGCGCATGCTGCCCTGGCTGGTCGGCATGGCGGTGCTGATTGCCGGGTTGTCGGTAGGGATTGCACTCGGGCGTCTGGATGCGGCACGCAAGCTCAGCGATGCGCGTAGCAGGACAATCGCCGAGCTGGCCGTCGTTCAGGCGGAACTCGACGGGGTGATGAAGGAAGCGCTCAGCGGCGCCGAGGGGATCGTCCACCTCGTGCAGCATCAGGGCGACATACCGCAGGAACTCTTCGATGCGATGGCGGAACAGATCATCCGCAATCACCCGCAGATCAGGAACATCGCCTACGCACCGGGCAACGTAATCACGCGCCTCTATCCGTTAGCGGGGAATGAAAAGGCGCTTGGGCTCGACTACCGCACGATTCCCGAGCAGTGGCGAACCGTTGAGCGGGCGATGACGTCGGGCACCCCCGTGCTGTCAGGACCTGTCCCGCTCGTCCAGGGCGGCTCGGCGGTGATCGTCCGCGCCCCTGTGGTGCTGAGCTCGACCGGCACCTCGGGCCGTCGCGGATATTGGGGTGTGATCTCGATCGTCGGGGACATCGATCGGATCCTGAGCGATGGCGGAGTCACTTCCTCGGCAGCCTTGCATATCGGCGTCCGGGGCAAGGATGGCGAGGGCGCTGCGGGCGGGCTTGTTGGTGGCGACGCCGCAGTATTTGCCGACGACCCGGTCGTCACGAAGCTCGGCGTGCCCGGGGGCGAATGGACGCTCGCGGCAACCCCGATAGGCGGGTGGCCGCGGCTGGCGATCATCGAATCGCAATATTTTCTCGCCGCGCTGGCAAATTCGTTGCTGCTTGGCTTGCTGGCCGCGATGCTTGTCGCACGTCACCGTGAGTTGCATGAACGGCACGGGCTGCTGGAGACGGAGAGTCAGGAGCGTCAGCGCGCCGAGCGGGCCTTGCGGGACAGCAAGAATACGCTACAGGCGATCGTCGATAACGCGCCGGCGCTGATGTATATGTTCGATCTCGAAGGGCGGCTGCTGTTGTGCAATCGTCCGTTCGAGTCGATGGTTGGGCGTTCGAGCGACGAACTGCTCGGACGGACGCGCGAGGAGTTCCTGCCGCGCCATATCGCTTGGCAGCATCGGGCCAACGACCGCGAGGTGCTCGAGCTGGGGCGGATGTGTGAGTTCGAGGAGAGGGGGCTCGACGCAGACGGCGTGCATACCTACCTGACGACGAAGTGTCCGCTGCGCGATGAAAGTGGACAGGCGATCGCAGTCATCGGGATGTCGACGGACATCACGCAGCGCAAGGCGTCCGAGGAGGCGTTACGTCTCGCCTCGACGGTGGTGGAGTGCACGGCGGATGGCGTCGTCGTCACCGATCCGGCCGGACTGATCATCGCGACCAATCCGGCCTTCACGGAGATTACCGGCTACACCGCCGAAGAAGTCAGGGGCAAGCGCCCGAACATCTTGAAGTCCGATCGCCATGAGGCGGACTTCTACCAAACGCTCTGGAGTTCGATCACGACCGCGGGCGATTGGCAGGGGGAGATCTGGAATCGTCGCAAGAGCGGTGAGATTTTCCCCGAGTGGTTGACGATCAGCGCGGTCCGGAACGCCGACGGCAGCATCTGCAATTACGTGGGCGTGTTTTCGGACATCTCGGCAATCAAGCGGAGCCAGGAAGACCTGGAACGGCTCGCGCATTTCGATCCGCTCACCGGCCTGCCGAACCGGGTGTTGTTCCAGGACCGGATGCAGCATGCGATCGATCGCGGCGATCGCTATCGGCACAAGATCGGCGTGTTGCTGCTCGACCTGGATGGTTTCAAGACGATCAACGACAGCCTCGGCCATCCTGTCGGAGACCAGTTGCTGCAGTTGGTCGCGGCGCGGCTCAATACCTGCGTTCGAGTTGAAGATACGGTCGCTCGCCTGGGCGGGGACGAATTCGCGGTCATTCTTTCGGAGCTGAGTGAAGGCACCGACGCCGTGGAGGTGATCCGGCGCATTCTTTCCGTGATTCAGGTGCCGTTCGAAATGACGGGCGGCAACGGCATGGTGACGACCAGCATCGGCGTCGCGGTCTACCCGGACGACGGCCATTCCGTGACCGAGCTGATCCGTAATGCCGATGCCGCGATGTACGAGGCAAAGGGTGCCGGCAGGAATACCTATCGCTTCTATCAGCGGAACATGACTCAGGAGGCCCAGTCGCGGCTGCATCTCGAGAACGCACTGCGCCGGGCGATCGAAAAGCGCGAATTCGAGGTGTGGTTCCAGCCGCAGTTCAGCCTCGCGGACGGCGCCTATCTCGGAGCGGAGGCTCTGATCCGCTGGCGGGATCCGGAGCGTGGGCTGATTCCGCCGATCGAGTTCATTCCGCTGGCCGAGCGCAGCGGCCTGATCATTCCGATCGGCGAGCAGGTGCTCGAAATGGTGGGGGAGGCGGCGCGGCGCTGGCTGGATGCCGGATTGAGCGTTGGACGGCTTGGCGTCAACGTGGCCGGACCTCAGATCGAACGCAGCGACTTCGTCGCGGTCTTGCGCCGCGTGACCTCGCAGTGGAATCTGCCCCCGACGGTGCTCGAGATCGAGATCACCGAAACGGTCATCATGGAGAACCCCGACCATGGCCGCCGCGTGTTGCACGAGATTCAGGCGCTCGGGATTACGACCGCGATCGACGACTTCGGTACGGGTTATTCGTCGCTCGCCTACCTGAAGAAGTTGCCGATCGACACGATCAAGCTCGATCGCGCTTTCGTGAAGGACGTGCCGGATCATCCGTGGGACGTGGCGATCAGTCGGGCGGCGATTGCGCTGAGTCACAACCTCGGTTTCAAGGTCATCGCCGAGGGGATCGAGACCGAGGCGCAGCGGCGCTTCCTCCACGAGGAAGGGTGTGACGAGGGGCAGGGCTATCTCTTCGCGCGCCCGATGCCGGTCCAGGACTTCGAGGCGTGGTTGCGGGCGAGGGCGACGCCGACGGGGACCGTCCGGTCGCAGCTTGCCGTCAGTGACGGCGCTAGCGCGCCCTAGCTTCTTCCTGCAGCGGGAGGCGTACGTGGACGATGCCGGGCTCGTCGGACGCGCCCGCGCTGAAGCCGAAGACCTTCAAGAGCTTGAGCATCGGTTCGTTCTCGGCCATGACGTCGCCCGTCATTTCCTGGATGCCGCGCTGGCGTGCGTAGTCGATCATCTTGATCATGAGTCTTGACCCCAGGCCCAGACCTTTCATGTCAGACCGGATGATGATCGAGAATTCGGCGCTGTGGTTGTCCGGGTCGGCGATCGCGCGGATCACGCCGAGGGTTTCCGGCTGGCCGCTGTCGTCCTGGGCGCTGGCGATGAAAGCCATCTCGCGGTCGTAGTCGATCTGCGTCAGGCGAGCCATTTCACTGTGCGGGAGCGTCCCGATGTAGTGGAAGAAGCGGAACAGGATGTCTTCGGGCGTGAGGCGCGACATGAAGACGTAGTGCGTGGGTTCGTCTTCGGGGCGGATCGGGCGCAGGACGACGGATCGGCCGTTGCGCAGCGTGGCTGTTTCTTCGAGCCCTTGCGGGTAGGGGCGGATCGAGAGGCGCTGCGGCTTGGGTGGTTCAGGGGAGATCTGGATGTGCGCGTCGACGGCGACGACGCCCCGGTCGTCGGCGAAGAGCGGGTTGATGTCGAGTTCACGGATCTCGGGCAGGTCGACGACGAGCTGCGACACCTTCGTCAGCGTCAGTGCGATGGCGTCGCGGTCGGCTGCAGGGTGCGTGTGGTAGGCGGCGAGCATGGGCGCGGCGCGGCTGCGGTCGATCAGGTCCTGGGCGAGCGGCAGGTTGAGCGGCGGCAGGCCGACGGCCAGGTGGCGGTAGACCTCCAGCGCGCGGCCGCCTTCGCCGAACACGATGATCGGGCCGAACAGCGGGTCGGTGGCGACGCCGATGATGAGTTGGCGGGCGTGGGCGCGGGCTTCCATCCTTTGCACGGCGAAACCGCTGACGGCGGTGTCCGGGCGTAGCGCTTTGATTCGGGTAAGCATGCCTTGCGCAGCTGCCGCCGCCGCCGCGGGGGTCTCGACGTTCAGTGCGACGCCGCCGACTTCCCATTTTCGACGGATGTCGCGCGACATTACGCTGACCGATACGGGTGGGCCGATCCGATCCGCGACGCGGGCCACTTCTTGCGGATCGGCGGCCAGGACGCTTTGCACGATCGGGATGCCATAGGCGTCGAGGATCGCCTTCGCTTCGGGTTCGGTGAGGCGGGTGCGGCCTTCGGTGAGGGCGCTGCGGACGATCGCGCGGGCGCGATCGACGTCCGGGAGAAAGTCGTGCGACATCGAGGGCGGCACCTGCATCAGGACTTCGCGCGCGAGGCGGTGATTGACCATGTGCAGGAAGGCGCGTGTCGCGTGCTCCGGCGTGTCGAAGGTGGCGATGCCGGAATCGACGAAGAGTTTGCGCTCCGCTGCGACGCTTTCGTCGCCGACCCAGCAGGTGAGGAGGTTGCCGCCTGAATTGCGGATGGTCTTGATGACCGTCTGCGCAATGTCGATGCTGCTCGTCAGGGCGTTGGGCGTGTGGACGAGCAGGACTGCATCGCCGTCGCGCTCTTCGGCAAGAATCTTGAGGACGTCTTCGTAGCGCTTGGACGGTGCATCGACGCGGATGTCGATCGGATTGCGACCGTCCCAGCCGCTTGGGAGGAGGCGGCGCAGCCGAGTGACGGTGTTCTGCTGCAGTTCGGGCATCGCATAGCCGCCGAGGTGCAGACTGTCTTCGGCCATGATGCCGGCGCCGCCGCCGTTGCTGACGACGACCAGACGGTTGCCGACCATCGGCCGGGAGCGCACGACGGTCTCGACGGCGCCGAAGAGTTCGTCGAGGTGGTCGACGCGCAGGATGCCCGCGCGGCGCAGGACGGCGTCGAACACGTCGTCCTCGTCGATGAGGCCGGGGGTGTCGAGGAAGAGCGGATCGGCGAGGGCGCCCGAAGTGGCGCGCGGGGCGCGTCCCGCCTTGATTGCGACGACCGGCTTGTTGCGGGCGGCCGAGCGCGCCGCGGCCATGAAGCTGCGGCGGTCGCGGATTGATTCGATGTAGAGCAGGATCGCGCGTGTGCCGGGGTCGCTGCCCAGAAAGTCCAGGGCTTCGCCGAAGCCGATGTCGAGCGCGCTGCCGAGTGAGACGAAGTGCGAGAAGCCGACCTTCTTCGGCAGGGCCCAGTCGAGCACCATCGTGCCTACCGCGTCCGACTGGGACACGAAGCCGACGTTGCCGAGCTGAATGCTGACCTGGGAGAAGGTCGCATTGAGGCCGAACTGCGGCACCATCACGCCCAGCGTGCCGCCGCCAAGCAGGCGCAGGCCGTGGCGACGGGCGGTTTCGAGGATCGTCTGGTCGAGCGGACGGCCGTCCGGGCCGATCGTGGTGGCGAGATGGCCGGCCATCACGATCGCCGCGCGCGTGCCGCGTCGCCCGAGCTGTTCGAGAATCCCGGGGATGGTCGCAGCCGGGGTGCAGATGATTGCGAGGTCGGGCGTGCGCGGCAGGGCGTCGACGTCGGGGTAGGCGAGCACGCCGCCCACTGCGTCGCGCTTCGGATTGACCGGCATGATCACGCCGCCGAAGCCCCCCGCGAGCAGATTGCGCATCAGCACGCTGCCGATGCGGTGGGGCCGCGAGCTTGCGCCGATGACCGCAATCGATTGCGGGTTGAACAGACTCTGCAGGTAGCGGAAGCTCATGATTCGGGGCGGTGTCGTGAGAGAGTCATCGTACGCGCCGGCACAGCAGCGCGTGGGTGACGATGTACTGATACTTGCGTGCGTGTTCGCGGATCAGCAGCGGAAACTCGGCTTCCTTGACGAGCTCGAAGCCGTCGCCGGCCAGCATCGCGCGTAGCGTGTCCGCACTGTGGACCGGCCCCTTGGCGTCCGAATAGCCTCCTAGCCAGGCACCGCGCGGCGTGAACTGTTCGAGCCAGGTGTAGGGCGAGAAGATCGCCAGCATCCCGCCGACGCGAACGAGCCCGCGCGGGCCGCCGAGGCGTCCGAGCAGAGAACGCGGACTCGGCAGGCGGCACAGCAGGTTGGAGATCAGCACGGCGTCGTAGTCGGCGAGTTCGGTCGGCAGCGAACAGGCGTCCGCCTGACGGAAGCTCACACGCTCGCGGGCGATCGCCGGGTCGATCCGGGTGGTGACGCGGTGGCCGAGTTCGCCCTCGTCGCGGCAGAAGTGTTCCAGCGTGCCGTTGCGCTTCAAGGTTTCGGCAGTGTCGATGAAGGCGCGACTGAGATCGACGCCGAGGACTTCGCGATAGGCTCGTGCCAGTTCGAAGCTCGCGCCGCCGACTGCGCAGCCGATGTCGAGGGCGCGCTCCATCGGTGCTCCGGCGGCACGCGCGCCTTCGGTCAGCCAGCGTGCGCAGCGCTGAGGGAATTGACAGGCGTCGCGCGGCCCGGATTCGAACGGCATCTGTTCGGCGGCGCTGCCGAAATGCAGCAGTAGGTAGTCGTCGACCATCTGCGCGCTTTCATAGACTTGGCTCGCAGCGTCCTCGGTGTCGAGGCGCACTGCGCCGCCGTCATGATCGGCCTGCACGACGCGGAAGCCCGCATGCTGGAAGAAGTGCGGGCGGAAGTGAAAGCGCGACCAGACGCTCGCCTCGTCGCCCGTCGAGATCCACGAGCCACCGAGGATCATCTGGTGCTGGCCATCGTAGCAGGGGCTGCTGAAGTCGTCGTAGTAGGGGTGGACCTGGGCGCCGGGCAGCGGGTTGAAGTGGTCGCCGAGCCATTGCCAGACGTTGCCGAAGACGTCATGGAAACCCTTCGCCGTGGGGCGGCCGGCGTCGACCGGGGACGAGGAGCCGCAGCCGAGATTGAGGTTGAGCTGGTGTTCATGCAACAGCCTGCTGCCGTCGGCCGTCATCACGGCGTCGTCGGACACGCCGGAGACTACATCGCGCAGGGCGTTGTGTTCGGCCTCGCTCGGCAGCCGGTAGGGCTTGCCGTCGCGCTCGGTGAGCCAGGCGCAGTAGGCGCTCGCCTCGTGCCAGTTGACCTCCGCAGGCCAGTCCCACTGCATGTCGATGACTTCGAAGAGCGTACGCAGCCGGTATTGGTGGTAGCCGGCGGGGCCTTCGGGTACCCAGAAGGCCGGCCACTTGATGTTGCGGTACTTGCGCCATTCCCAGCCGGTCGCGGACCACCAGCGCGCTTCGCGATAACCGCCTGCGACGACGAAGCGGTGGAACTCGCCGTTGGTGACGAGTCGCTTGCCGGCGCGGAAGGGCTGGACCTCGGCGGTCCGGCTGCCGTACTCGTTGTCCCAGCCGTAGGAGGGCCAGTCGGCCGGCTTGCCGAGATGAACGGTCGTCGCCGGCACGGACAGGAGCTCGAGCTCCGGATAGTGCCGGCCGGGTTGCGGCTCCGTATTGGCCTGTCCCCGTCGTCGGGCGGACGGATGCAGGGCAGGCCACGCATCCGGGCGGTGCAGCAGGTTCAGCGGCAGCTCGTGCATCAGCACCGACGAGGTTTCAAGATGGATGCGCTCGTGCTCGAAGCCCATGAAGAGCGCCCACAGCGGATGCGCTTGGGTGATCGGCGCATGGCCGTCGGCAAGGTCGGGGTGGTGCGCGATGACCTCGCTGACGCGCCGATACACCGTCTTCCGGTAGGCGTGCGCTTCGTCGAAGGACGGCCACAGCATCGTGTTTTTCGACATGTCGTCCCAGCGCATCTCGTCGACGCCGGTTTCGAAGATGCGCTCGAAGTAGGGATTGATGGGCGCGTCGATCAGCCCGGCCACCCGCAGCTTGTTGATATAGAGTGCCGGCGGATGGCAGTAGTAGAACAGCATCGGGTGCCGCAGATGGTGGTAGGGTGGCCGATAGAAGGCTTCCTCGCCGATCAGGCCCGAGAATAGGAGTTCGGTAAGCGTCCAGCCGTTGTCGAAGTAGGCCTGGACTTCGCTGCGCGTGCAGCGGGCAAGGTCGGGGAGCGGCAGCGAGGTCAGCGTGCCGTCGGGTTGCAGGCCGGGGCTGCGCGACGGGAGGAGTCCGGTCCACCAGTCGGTCGGGCGCGGAAGCGCGAGCTGCGACTCGAACCTTCCGCTCAGGTTTTGCCGCCACGCTTCTTCGGTCGTTTCGATCGTCATCGCGGGATCTCCTGTCCGGGAGAATTTGAAGGCCTGGAAGGACTTCAGCGGCAAAGGATACCCCCGCCTTGCGCGCTATGCCATGGTAAAGCCGGCCGGTGTGCAGCGTGCTTGTCTTGCATCTCTTCTACCGGTATGTGAAGATGCGGCCTCCGGATATTGCAGTGTATCTGTAACTTTCTGTTTTAAATAACAAATTTACGTCTTGTAGAAGGCCTTTTCGCAGACGGCGCGGCGTGTCGTCAAGGATCGGCGGACTTTCGCTTGGGGCGGAAAGGCGTGGTGCGCGGATGGCTTTCTTGGGTGGTCTGTCTCTGAATTTCCTGCCGGTCGAAGTGCCGGGACAAATGCCCGCGCAGTGGTGGGATGAGGTATTGGGTGTTGCAGTCTATGGCGGGGCTTCCCCGACCGGGTGGCCGCAGTACGTTCCCTCGGTCCAACTCGCGATGCCGCCGCTTGCCGGGGCCAGTGTGGCATGTGAAGTGTGGCGTGCCCACGGACCGCTGATCGACGGGACCCTCGGAGGGATCCGCTATCGTCGCAACGAGTCGGTGATCTTCGGATGCATCGAACTGTCGGAAGGCGAATTCGCCGGTCAGGACGCGGCGGAGTCGCCGTCGGGGTTGCACCGGGCGACACGTTCCATCTACGAACGGCTGTTCATGCTGCTCGACGAGATGCGCTATCCCGGTCTGCTGCGGGTATGGAACTACCTGCCGGATATCAATCTGGAGGCGGACGGGAGCGAGCGCTACTGGCAGTTCAATGCCGGCCGGCAGGATGCCTTCATCCAATGCGGGCGGACCACGGGCGGTAACGTGCCGGCCGCTTGTGCGCTGGGTTCCGCAACCGGCCCGGTCGCCCTGTACTTCATCGCAGCGCGCGAAGCGCCGCTTGCGATCGAGAACCCGCGCCAGATCAGTGCCTATCATTACCCGGAGCGCTACGGTCCGCGTAGTCCGACGTTCGCGCGTGCGGGTCTGTCGCGTCCGCACGGATCGCCGCTGCTGTTCGTGTCCGGCACGGCGAGCATCGTTGGCCATGAGACGCGCCACCACGGCGACGCGATCGCTCAGACCGTCGAATCGCTGCGCAATATCGAAGCGGTCCTGGCGGAGGCGCGGCGACATTCGGTCGATGCGCGATTCGGTCTGCAGGATCTGGCGTACAAGGTCTATGTGCGTAATCCGGACGAATTCGAGGTCGTGCAGTCTGCGTTCGAGGCGCATCTCGCATGCGATGCGCCCGTCCTCTATCTGCAGGCGGACGTCTGCCGCAGCGACTTGCTGGTGGAAGTCGAAGCGTCGGCCGGGCATGAGGTGGAGTACGCACTGTGACCGGAGTGCGGCGTGAGTGAGTCGTCGCGGAAGGTGCAGGCGGGCTTCTTCCGGAAACTGCGCGAGTACGCGATGCTCTATCTGGGGCTCGGCTACCTGGGGGCGATCTGCCTCGCGTGGACGCCGCTCGCAGTGGCGCTGTATCCGCTACTGCCGTCCGGGCACGGAAAGCGGCTCGGGCGTTTCGTCATCAATCGCGGCTTTCGCGGCTATCTGCGTTTCCTGACCGGGATCGGCGCCTGCCGCTTCGATCTTTCGGCGCTGGACGCGCTGCGCGGGCAGGGACCGCTGATCCTTGCACCGAACCATCCCTGCCTGCTCGACGCGGTGATGGTGATTTCGCGTCTGCCGGATGTGGCCTGCATCATGAAGGCGGGGCTGATGGACAACGTGTTCCTCGGCGCCGGGGCGCGGATGGCGCGATACATCCGTAACGATTCGCCCCTGCGCATGCTTGGAAGTGCAACGGAAGATCTCGCAGCCGGCAGCTTTCTGCTGGTGTTCCCCGAAGGCACGCGGACGACGCGCCGCCCCGTGAATCCGCTGATGGCTAGCGTCGGCCTGATCTCGAGGCGGAGCAAGGTGCCGGTGCAGACGATTTTCATCGAGACCGAATCGTCCTATCTTTGTAAGGGATGGCCGCTGTTCCGCAAGCCCGAAATGCCTGTAACCTACCGGGTGAGGCTGGGGCGCCGTTTCGACCCCCCGGCGAAGGTCCAGCCCTTCATGGCTGAACTCGAAGCGTATTTTGCTGCCGAACTCGCACACGCGGTCCTGCCGGAATTGCCGGTGCAGCCGGGTGTCTCCGCGTCGCCTGTTGACGCCTGAAACTGCTACAGAATGTCATGACTCGAGAATCGGCTACCCTACCGAACTTCACTCCGGCCCCAGTGCCCGCGGAGACGTCCGCCGCGACGCATTTGTTGCTGATTCCGAGCTACAACCCCGGCCCGAAGGTCTATGACACCGTTCGTGCCGCACGCCAGCAGTGGATGCCGGTATGGGTCGTCGTCGATGGCAGTACCGACGGTACGACCGAAGGGCTGCGACGGATGGCATCGGGCGATCCCGGCTTGCGCGTCATCGTGCTGCCGGAAAACGGCGGCAAGGGCGCGGCGGTGCTGCACGGCATCGAGCAGGCGGCGGCGCTGGGCTTTACCCACGTATTGACGATGGACTCGGACGGACAGCATCCGTCGGCGCTGATTCCGGAGTTCATGGCGGTGTCGGCGGCGCGGCCGGAAGCGATGATCCTCGGCATGCCGGTCTTCGACGCTAGCGCGCCGTCGGTGCGCGTGCGTGGCCGCAAGGTGTCGAACTGGTGGGCGAACCTGGAGACGCTGTGGACCGGTATCGGTGACTCGCTGTTCGGGTTCCGTGTTTACCCGATCGCGCCCCTGATCCGCGTGATGAAAGGCCACCGCTGGATGCGGCGTTTCGATTTCGATCCCGAAGCGGTCGTGCGCATGGCCTGGGCGGGCGTGCCGCCCGTCAACGTGCCGGCACCCGTGAAGTACTTCCGTCCGGAAGAGGGCGGCGTGTCGCACTTCAACTATCTGCGCGACAACGTACTCCTCACCTGGATGCACACGCGGCTGTTCTGCGGCTTCCTGATCCGGCTGCCTGCGCTGGTGACGCGCCGCCTCAAATCATCCCGCCGTTGATGGAAATCACCTGGCCGGTGATGTAGGCGGCCTGGGGAGAGGCGAGGAATCCTACGAGGTCGGCGACTTCCTCGGGCTGGCCTGCGCGCTTCATCGGAACCATCCGCGAGATTGCGTCGGCGTCGAAGGCGTGTTCGCTCATCGCGGTGTCGATGATTCCCGGCGCAACGACGTTCACCGTGACTCCCCGGCTTGCGACTTCGAGCGACAGCGACTTGCTCGCCGCGTGCAAGGCGCCTTTCGCCGCCGAATAGTTGACCTGGCCGCGGTTGCCGGTGATGGCAGCGATCGAGGAGACGGTGATGATGCGGCCCCAGCGCGTGCGGATCATCGGCAAGGTCAGGGGCTGGGTGACGTTGAAGAATCCGTTCAGCGACACGTCGATCACGCGCTGCCACTGGTCGGGGCGCATGCCGGGAAAAACGGCGTCGTCGTGGATGCCCGCGTTGTTGACGAGGATCTGGATCGGCGCTTCGGCCGTGATCGCGTCCAGCGCGGCAGCGGTCGCGGTGGCATCGGTGACATCGAAGGCGATCGCGGCGGCGCTGCCGCCGGCTTCCCGGATCTCGCTTGCCAGCGCTTCGGCCTTGTCGATGCGGCTGTTGGCGTGGATGAAGACGTGATGACCGTCGTGGGCGAGACGACGGCAGATGGCAGCCCCGATGCCGCCGCTGCCGCCGGTGACGAGGGCGTTTTTCAAGCGGAACTCCCGGTGGCCCGGCTCGCGTCGCCGGTTGCGAGGGCGTCGGCGTCGAGAATGACCGCGGCACGCCCGCTGACGAGTGTGACGCCGGCAGCCGCCACGGTGAAGGTGTAGAGGATCTGGTTGTCGTTGCCGGTCAGGCGTTCGGCGCGGATGTCGAGTGGGGTGGTGACGGTATCGAGGCGATCCACGACGAGCTCGACGCTGCGGACGCTCGCGAGATAGCCGGAGCGCGGCGCGTCGCCCGGCGGCGCGATCAGGGCGCCATGCACGGCCATGGCCTGGGCGGCGTATTCGATCGCGCTCGTTGCCGGCAAACCCCAGTCTTCGCGCAGCGGATTCGCTTCGTCACGGTGGCTCGTGGCGTGGCAGCGAATCGAATCCGGGTTCCATTCGTCGACGCCCGCGAGCAGGCACATGCTGCCTTGGTGAGGAATACGTGCGGCGATCGCTTCGCGGTCCAGCGTTTGAGGGCCGGCGCTCACGTCGAGAACTCCACGGCCATTTGCGCGTGGTCGAGGTAGTCCAGGACGATGCGTCCGGGCGTGTCGTTCGCGATGGCGGCGAGGAGCGGCACGCTGCGGGCGGCGGGGATGGCTCTTCTCAGGCTTTCCAGTTCTGAGTCCGGCAGTGTGGCTGCAGCGTCGGTGGTCAGGGCCGCGGAGAGGCGGCCGATGGGGTGTTCGCCTGGAGTGGGCGCGAGCAGCATCGCGACGCCGAAGGCATCCGGAATCGGGCGCGTAGCGCGCAGGGGATCCGGGTAATCGGCGTCGTAGGCGATCAGCAGGCAAGGCACCTTGTCCACCGCGACCTGCGCGAGCGCTTCCAGCAGGCCGGCCCCGAAACTGCCGTCGTAGGCACAGAGGACGGCGGACGGGGCCGTGGCGCCGGTCGCGATGCTCCAGTAGCCGGCGGCGGCGTTGTGGACGGAATTGTGAAAGCGCGTCGGGGAGATCTGGCGGTCGTCGGAGGCGAGGGTTTCGCAGATCTGGTGGCAGTTGAGTCCGTCGCCGCCCGAGGACGTGAAGACCGTGGCGAGTGCCGAAGCGTCGGTCCCGGCAGCGGTGGTTGCCTGCAGGCCGACCGACAGCGCCAACTTGACGACCTTGACCGCACGGCGGCGTTCGGCCGGCGGCAGTAGATCGGGAGCGGTCAGCACCGTCGGGGCGAAAGTCCAGGATTGCGTTCCACGCAAGACGGCGGCTGTGGTCGGCCAGTCGGGAAGTCCCGGCCCGAGGACGGCAATGCTGTGGATCCAGGCGGAGAGCGGTGCGGTCATGAGTTCTTATCCTGCTCGGCCGAGAATCAGGCTGCAGTTGGTGCCGCCGAATCCGAAGGAGTTGCTTAGGGCTCGGCGCACGGGCTGTTGCCGGGTCGCGAGCAGGTAGTCGAGGCCCGGTTCGGGATCGCGCGTGCCGGCACTGGCGGGCAGGAAGCCGTCGCGCAGGGCGAGGGCCGAGATGACGGCCTCGACCCCACCGGCGGCGCCCAGCGTGTGGCCGGTCGCGCCCTTGGTGGAGCTGCAGGGCGTCCCGGCGCCGAATATCGCCGCGACGGCCTTGCCTTCGGCCGCGTCGTTGCTGGGCGTGGAAGTGCCGTGCAGGTTGATGTAATCGATGTCCGCAGCGGTGAGTCCGGCGGAGGCGAGCGCGGCTTCCATCGCCTGCCGGGCGCCGCGGCCTTCCGGGTGCGGCGAGGACATGTGGTAGGCGTCGCTCGACTCGCCGACCCCCAGCAGCAGGATCGCGTCGTCGGCAAGCGTGGCGGCAGGCCGTTCGAGCAGCGCGAAGGCGGCGGCTTCGCCGATCGAGATGCCGTCGCGATTGCGGTCGAAGGGGCGGCAGGCGTCGGGCGAGGTGAGTTCGAGCGAGTTGAAGCCGTACAGCGTGGTCAGGCACAGCGAATCGACGCCGCCCACGACCGCCGCGTCGATCAGCCCGGCGGCCATCATGCGCGCCGCGGATGCGAACACCTTGGCGCTCGACGAACAGGCCGACGACACCACCACCGCCGGACCGGTCAGGCCGAGCCAGGCCTGTACGAACGCTCCGACCGAGTAAGTGTTGTGCGAGCCGGCGTAGTGGAAGTCCGCGGGCAGAGCGCCCGTGACGGGGTCGCGGCGCCGGTAGGCGAGTTCGGTTTCGAGGATGCCCGCCGTGCTCGTCCCGAGGAAGACGCCGATCCGGTCCTTGCCGTAGCGCTGTGCAGCGTCTTGCACGGCTTGGGCGAAGCCGTCCTGCATGAGGCCGATCTGGGCGAGGCGGTTGTTGCGGCAGTCGAAGGCGGAGAGCCGAGCCGGCAGGACTTCGTCGTCGACGCCCTCGACTTCGCCGATCCAGGTTTGCAGCGCGACCGTTTCGAAGTGGCAGGGCTTCAGCCCCGAGCGACCGGCGAGCAGCGCATCGCGCAATGGCTCGATCCCCCGGCCGAGGCAGGTGGTGGCGGTGTAGCGGGAGATCTGGAAGGGGGTCACGACAAATCGGGAAAGCGAGAAGGGGATGTATTTTAGCAAAATGCGCCGCTCGTCCGATGATGCAGGAACCGGCGTGGTAATCGATTGCCGTCGGCTCACCGGCAATCGCTGGGAATCACCCAGGGCGGCGGTCAGACGCGGGCGGCGCTCAGCGTGACCGGCTTCAGGTCGGCGTCCATACAGGCGGCCAGTAGCCGGGGCAGGACCTGCAGGATCACGGGGGTGCCGTGATCGTCGCGTGCCGCGTTGGCGTCATGGAGCAGCAGGATGTCGCCGGGGCGCAAGCCGTCGAGCAGGCGGGCGGCCACGGACTGGGGATTGCCGTTGCGCGTGTCGTAGGCGCGGCGCGTCCAGGCGGCGAGTTGCAAGTCCAGTCGCGCGAGTGCCGGTTCGAGGAAGGGATTGCGCAGGCCGGCCGGGGCGCGGAAGAAGCGCGGGGTAACCCCGCAGGCGTCTTCGATCGTGCGTTGAGCGGCGGCGATTTCGTTGTGCAGCCAACGGGTGCCGCGCAGCGAGAAGGTTTTCAGGTGGCGCTGGCTGTGGTTTTCGACGGCGTGGCCGCGGGCGATGATCTCGCGGGCGATCGCGGGATGGCGACGGACTGCGTCGCCGATCACGAAGAAAGTCGCCTGGGCGCCGTGGCGATCCAGCAGGTCGAGTACCCGCGGAGTGACCTCCGGATCGGGCCCGTCGTCGATCGTGATGGCGATTTCGCGGCGTGCGGCGGAAGAGTCCGGCAAGCGCGTCCAGTTCGGCCCGAGCAGGCGGCAACGCGGGAGGAGGCCGGCCGCGGTGATGATGCCGTGATTGGCCGCGATCGCCCCGAGCGCCCAGGGCCAGGCCTCGGGGCGGAGCAGGACACCCGCCGCCGCGGCCGCGTGCAGGGCGGCCGAGGCGTGGATCAGCGGCCCGGGTTTCCAGGGGCGGGGCACGAGGGTCTCACGAGGACGGCGGAAAAGATCAGGGCCAGGATGGCGCCCGGGCCGACGGTGCAGCCGAAGGCTTGCAGCACGGGCACCGACGAGAAGGCCAGCACGCCAAACCCGGTGACGGTGGTCAGGTTGGCGAAGAGCAGCGATGCGAGCGTGCGCGGTGCGGGTGTCGAGGCGACGGTGTCGTTGTCGAAGAAGAGTGCGTAGTTGGAGCCGACTGCGACGATCAGCAGCAGTCCGACGAGGTGCAGGATCGTCAGCGATACGCCCGCCGTGACGAGTCCCGCGATGACGACCAGCACGGCGGCCGCGAGCGGCGTCATGACCTGCAGGACGCGCATCGGATGCCGCAAGGCGAATCCCAGCAGCACGATGATCGCGACGAGACCGGCGCACGACAGTATGGCCGCCTCGCGCAGGTAGCCGGAGTAGAGGCGCTCGGATTCGCCCTTCATGTCGATGAATAGCGCATCCGGCGCGGTCCGGGCGAGTGCCGTGCGCACGCGCTCGGCATCGACCGACTGTGCGTGCGGGCCGCTCGTCGGGGCGCGCAGGGGGATCAGCGCGCTCCATCCGCCGTTTTGCGCGATCAGCATGGAGTCGACGGCGAGAGCGAAGCTGGTGCCGGCAAGGGCTTCCTGCGTCAGCAGGGGGCGCGAGCGGGCAGCCTCGACATCGGCGATGAAGGGGGCGAGGCGAGCGGCCGGGAGTGGCAATCCGGCCGTGGCGGGAGCGAGGCGGCGCTCGAGTGTTCCGGCGTCCGGCAGGCTCGCACGGCGCGCAGTTTGGAGGGCCTGGGAAGGCAGGTAGCGGGCGGGGCTCTCGTAGCTGCCGATCGCACCGTCATCGATCAGGCCATCGAGCTGCGCGCCGACCGCTTCCGCGGCCCCGAGCGTGGCGTCCGGGGTCTCCCCCCTGACCACGATCATGTAGCGCACGTCCGGCGCCCCCAGGTCGCTGCGCAATTGCATGTCCAGGGCCTGATCGGCATCCGGAACCGGGCTGAGCGCCGACAACTCGCGGTTCCACACCGTGTCGCGCTGGACCCAGACGATGCCGGCCGCGACCAGCGCGACGACGATCAGCGCGCCGCGCAGGGGATGCGCCGCCTTGACGAGCGCGGCCAGACGTTCGCCGAAGGGCGTGACGTCGCGGATCGCGAAGTCCGACGGGAGCAAGTGCGGCAGGACGAAGCGCGTGCTGAGCGCAGCGGCAATCAGCCCGGCGATCGTGTATAGCCCGAGTTGAGAAAGGCCCGGAAAGCCGGAAAACATCAGCGCCGCGAAGCCGCAGATAGAGGTCATCACGCCGAGGCGGATAGTCGGCCAGAATGCCGGGCGCGCGATCGAGCCGTCTGCTTGGGGCGACGTCTTGTTGTCGGACTGGACGAACAGGTAGATCGCGTAGTCCACGGCTTCGCCGATCAGCGTGGTGCCGAAACCGAGCGTGATGCCGTGCACCGTACCGAATCCCAGGCTGACTGCGACGATGCCCGCCAGTGCTCCCGAAACGACGGGCAGCAGGCCCAACACCAGCGCGGTCGGCGACCGGTAGATGAAGAGCAGCAGGGCGACGATCAGCGAGGTCGAGATGATTGCGAGGCGGCTGACTTCGTCCTGGATGCCTGACCGCGATGCGACCGCGAATACCCCCGGGCCGGTCAGCAGCAACCTGATTTCGGCAGGGCTCTTGCCGGCGTCGGCGACGGCTCGAATGAAAGCCGCGCGCAAGGTCTCGATCGCGGCCTGCTGCCCGTCGAGGTCGGAACCGGAAGCCCGCGTCTGCGCGAGAAGCAGCGCTCGCGAACCATCGCGCGACGCCCAGATGCCGTCGGACGTGGCGGGCCGGCTGCCGCCGTCGAGGCGCTCAAGGAGCTGCATCAGCTCGCCGGTTGGGTCGCGCGGCAGAAGCGACTTGGTCAGCATGCCCACGGGGGAGGCGAGCAGGTCGACCGATTCGGCGATCGCCTCATGCAGCCCGTTTTCGGTGAAACGCTCCGGCGTGACGGCGGGGCTCAGCAGGTAGCGGTTGTCGAACAGCAGCTTCTGGTCGCGTTCCCGATGGACGGCTTCGCCGTTGGAGACGCTTACGAACGCGGGGTCGTTGCGCAAGGCCGTGCCGAGCGCGCGAGACACTGTTGCACGCGTCTCACTGTCGCCCCCTTCGATGCCGACCAGCAGGAGCCGGGACACCATGCCGTCGCGCAGCTGGTCGATCAGCAGGCGCTGTTCGGCGGTCGGTGCGTCCGGCAGGAAGGCCGACAGGTCGGTCGTGAAGCGCGTCTGGACGATGACGGCAATGCTGGCGACGACGAGGCTCAGCCACAGCAGCAGTGCGGCGAGCGGGCGACGCTTCACTGCGTGCCCCCGGCGGCGGCGATCTCCATCACCGACCGGTCGCCATCTGCCTGGCGGATCTCGATCTCGCGCAACAGGCCGCGACTACCCTTGATGTCGATGCGCAGCACGAGCTCGGCCATCCGCGGGTCCCGCGGCAGCAGCGTCAGCGTCCAGTTGTCGGGACTTCCCGCCAGATGGAGCGCGTAAGTGCGCTCGAGCGTTGCGCGGTCGCCCGCCAGCGTCGCGCGGATGCTGTCGACGAAGGCCGCGACTTCACGGTAGTCGGAAAGCTGCACGACATACTGCTTCTTGCCGCGATTGACGGTGACGGTATTGCCTTCGAGCACCAGCGATTCGGGCTTGGGCTTCAGTGTGATCTTCTCGAGGCGGTCCGGTGCGCGAAAGCGCAACTCGCCAGACGATTCCACCGGCTGATCGAGGACCGCGAGGTACTTGCGCTCGACGAAGGTCGCCTGGCCACTGGTCTGGCGACTCAGGGATTGCATCAGGCGATCGACGGTCCAGTCCGGCGAGGCAGCAAAGCCGGCGGCGCAGCCCAGCAGCGACCACGCGGCGAGCAGGCCGAACCACAGCCGACGGGAAAACCGGACGACACTCACATTGCACTCCAAGGGGTCAGCGCGCTTCGCGTGAGCGCGCACTCTGCCAGAAATCGAAGAAATTGAACCAGTTGTACGGGGCACTGCGTGCGTAGTGCTCCAGGCGCCCGACGTAATGCAGCAGCGCGACCCGCTGCATCTCGGAGCGGTTGTCGCGCGTCGCCGTCGAAAAATCCGCGATTTGCTCGAAATGCAGGTCGTAGCGATTGCCGCCGCGGTAGAGTCCGACCATCAGGAACACGGGGCGTTTCATCATCGCCGCCATGCGCCACGGTCCGAGTGGGAAATCGGCTGCCGAGCCGAAGAAGTCGACGGCCGCGGTGCCGTCCTGGTCGAGGCTGCGGTCGGCCAGGATGCCGACCAGCGAACCGTCGTCGAGCCGCTCCTTGACCTGCAGCATCGACTCCAGGCGGCCGAGCGGAATGATGTCCTGATGCGCGGCGGGGTTGATCGCCGCCAACGTCTCATTGACCTTGCGGGCGTTTTCCTCGTACATCACCATCGCGACCCGCGCCCCGAGGCCGTGCCGCCCCAACGTGCGCAGCACCTCGAAGCTGCCCAGGTGAGCACCCATCAGCAGCACGCCTTCGCCGCGTGCAACGCAGGCCCGGATCTCCTCGCCGCCGTGGATGTGGATGTCGAACAGATCGTCCCGGTCGTTCACGAGATAGACCCGATCGTGGATCGTCGAGGCGAAGGTGAAGAAGTGCCGCAGCAGATCGCGAATCGACGGACGGCGGCCGAGTACGCGCTGAAGCCAGTTGCGCGACTCCCGCCGGGCAGTCGGCGAGAAGGCCAGGAAATAGGTCGCGATCAGCCACAGCACGACGCGGGCGGTGCGCCGTCCCAGCCGCAGCGAGATACAGGTCATCAGGCGCAGCGTGGCCTGATTGCTGCGCTCGGGCTTTTGGGCCCATTCGGCCTGCACGCGGCGGGTGGATACGTCGACCGAGGGGCGGCTCATGCTGCCGGAACCTTGAGCGAGCCCGTCGCGACCGCATCCGAGCCGTCGACGATGTCGAAGCGCCACGCGCCCGAGGGCTGCTGCGTGAGCCGGATCACGAGCCGCGTGCCGGGGGCGACGGGGCGGAGGAACTTGGCCGAGGCGATGTCGCAGGGCGGGACCGTTCGTCCGAGGACATCGCCCAGTGCCTTGGCCGCCCAACCGAGAAGCACCACGCCCGGCAGGATGGGGCGCCCGGGGAAGTGGCCGGCGAAGGCGGGATGGTCGGCAGCGACCGTGACCGAGGTCTCGTGGATCATGACCGGTCCGTTCCCCGGCGGCTCTGCGCGATCAGGGTTTCGAGCGCGGCGCGGGGCAGCTTGCCGGTCGCGTTGCGCGGCAGCGCGTCTGCGAAGAGCAGCGGACGCGGCAGGAACAGCGGATCGATCCGCTCGCGCAAGGCATGGAGCAGGCTGGCATGATCGAGCGTCGGCGCGACGACCACCGCCATCAGGCGCGTGACGCCGTCGACTTGTTCATCGTCCGGCATCAGGAAGCACCCGTCGACGACGCCAGGAATCGCGTTGAGCTGGTGGTTGAGGTAGGAGAGCGAACTACGCTTGCCCGCGATATTCACGAGGTCGGCGGAACGGCCATGCAGCAGGAAGCGATCGGCCGACACCGGCTCGATGATGTCGTTGAGGACCGTCGGCGTGTCGATGTGGCCGCCCTGGGCTCGCACCTGGTCGCCCTCTTCGACCAGCGTGACGCCGCGGAAGAGCTGCCATTCGCTCGTCTGCGCCGTACTGCGAGTCGCGAGCTGGCCGGTTTCGGTGCAGCCGTAGATTTCGAGCAGCGGGCATTGCAGTGCTGTCTCGATCTCGGCGGCGAGATTGCCGGACAAGGGGGCGGTCGCCGAAAGGACGAGATCGGCCTTCGGCAATGCGATTCCCGCGCCGAGCAGGGTGCGTAGGTGGAATGGCGTCGATACCAGCGCGCGCGGATGCGGGGACGCCTCCAGCGCGGAGACGATGTCCGCCGGGTAGAAGGGGCGCCCGGCCCACATCGCGCCGCCCCCGAGCATCGCCAGCAACACGGTTGATTCGAAGCCGTACATGTGTTGAGGGGGAACCGTGCCGATCAAGGTGAATCGGTCTTCCGCCCGCAGTGCCAGACGGTCTGCTTCGGCGGCGATGTTGCGAACCAGCGAGCCCCAGGTCTTGCGATGCGGCAGCGGTGTGCCCGTCGAGCCGGAAGTGAAGACGTAGGCGACGCACTGTGCCGGATCGACCAATGGAATCGCGCCGTCGAATTCCGCGGGCGGCAGCTGGGGGTAATGGCACTGCGGCAGCTCGATGTCGCACGGCAGGGTGTCGGTGAGGCAGAACACATCGGGCGCGAAGGCGAGGAGCTGACGGACCGTCTCCGGCGTGTGGGTCGATGGCAGCAGGCTGATCTTGCCGGTCATCACCGAGGCGGCGAGCCCCACGGCGAAGCGGTAGCGGTCGGCGCAGACGTTCAGTACGTGCTTGCCGGCCGGCAGTGCCCGGGCGAGTTGCTCGACGTCGGACAGGAAGCGTGCGACGGAGATACGCTCGTCGCCGCGCCAGGCGAGCGGGGCATTGAGACTGGCGTGGCGCAGCAGCGGCAGGCCTGACGCAACAGACACGGAGTTCATCATTCGAAGGGGGAGGGAATTCGGGACGCTGCAGAGGCCGCCGTGCTGCGCCGATAAGCGCGGATCGCGTCGATGATGTTGCTGCGGTCTTCGGGCAGCAGGCGCTGGCGGACGAGGTATTCCGCAACGAACATGACTCCGACGAGCGGCCAGTTGAGCAGGTTCGCAAACGTCGACCAGACCGTGGCGGGCGCACAGACGAAGAGGATTGCCGAGGTGCCCGTCATCATGCCGAAGAACACCGTCCAGGCGAGCGTTACCTGCCGCGTGTAGCGGGTCGAGGCGGGACTGATTTCTCCGTGGATCATTTCGGCGATGCCGGTGCACAGCGGTTTGCGTCCCGCCGCGAGAGTGCGGCCGAAGCCGATGGCGAGCAGGAGGTTCAGACCGAAGTGCTGCACGAAGAACAGCCAGTCGACGTTGTGCGCGAGCGTCGGCCACAGGGCGGCGAGTGCGGCCGTGGCGGCGGCGAGCAGGGCCAGCAGCACAGGGCGCTGAGGCGAATGCCAGGCGAAGGCCGCGGCGCCCGCGGCGAACGGGCCGATTGCGAGCATCGCCCCCCAGTCCGACGATTCCACCAGCGCGCTGGCGTAATGGGCGGCCACCGCCGACGCGGCGACGATCAGGCCGATGGCGAGCACGCGAGCCGCACGTGCAATGCCGGGGTTCATTTTGTGCGGTGGGCCGCGATGTACTCGGTGAGGCTCCGCAGCGAGCGGAAGATGTTGACGTTGTCCTCGTTGTCGGCGCGCAGCTGGAAGCCGAAGCGCTTGGATACCACCAGCGCCACTTCCAGGATGTCGATCGAATCCAGGCCGAGGCCTTCGCCGAACAGTGGATCGTCGGCGGGAATCGCGGCCGGGGTCAGATCGAGGTTCAGGGCTTCAACGACGAGGCCGGCGACTTCCAGACGCAGGGCATCGAGGTCGGCAGCGGAGAGGTTTGCAGGAACGTTCATGGATCTAGTTTTACGGGCAAACCGGTGAAAACCTTGAATTTTACCCAAATCGACGCTCCCCTGCACACAGAGGTTACATTGACAATGCATCTTCCGGGGAAGGGGTCGATTATCATGCATCAAGACCCGTGAGTTGGAGAGCGTCCCTCACAGCTCGAAACACAAACCTCGGTCAATGGACGGAAGCTGTGAACAAGGCATTTGTTAAGGAAAACGACGGTTCCGACGACGATGACGACATCCCCGTCGCGTCGCGCCTCCCCCCCGGTAGCAAGAACTACATGACGCGTCGTGGCTATGACGCACTGCGCGTCGAGCTCGACCAGCTCGTGCGCATCGAGCGGCCCAAGCTCGTCGAAACCGTCGCTTGGGCGGCGTCGAACGGCGATCGCTCGGAGAATGGTGATTACATCTATGGCAAGAAGCGCCTACGCGAGATCGATCGGCGCATCCGCTTCCTGATCAAGCGCATCGAGAGTGCCGAGGTCGTCGACCCCGAGCGCCAGCAGGGCATGGACCAGGTGTTCTTCGGCGCGACGGTGACGATCCTCGATGTCGAGGACGAGTCGGGTGAAGGCGAGCAGACCTGGCAGATCGTCGGCGTCGACGAGGCCGATGCGACTTCCGGCCGCATCAGCTGGATTTCGCCTCTGGCGCGCGCGCTCCTCAAGGCACGGGAAGGCGACGTCGTGCGCTTCATGAGTCCGGCCGGGCAGCGCGAAATCGAAGTCGTCGAGGTCCGCTACGTCTGAATCGTTCTGCGGGGGTTGAAATTCCGCGGGCCCGCTCCCATTTGAGGGCGGTCTAACCGCACACGGAGTTCAACCCATGACCATCGAGCACGCCGCCGGCGCTCAGACCCTGAATTTCCAGGCCGAGGTGAAGCAGCTGCTTCACCTGATGATCCACTCGCTGTATTCCAACCGCGAGATATTCCTGCGCGAGCTGATTTCGAACGCGTCGGACGCCTGCGACAAACTGCGCTTCGAGGCCCTCGACAAGCCGGAACTCTTCGAAGGTGAGGGTGACCTGGCGATCCGCGTGAGCTTCGACGCCGCGGCAAAGACCGTCACGGTTGCCGACAACGGTATCGGCATGAGCCGCGACGAAGCGATCGCGCACCTCGGCACCATTGCCAAGTCCGGCACCAAGGAGTTCTTCTCGCAGCTCACCGGCGACCAGAAGAAGGACGCGCACCTGATCGGCCAGTTCGGCGTCGGCTTCTACTCGGCCTTCATCGTTGCCGACAAGGTCACCGTCGTGACGCGGCGCGCCGGCCTTTCCGCCGCCGAAGGTGTGAAGTGGGAATGCTCGATGGTCGGCGAGGGCGCCGGCGAATACACCGTCGAAGCGGTCGACAAGGTCGGCCGCGGCACCGAGATCACGCTGCACCTGCGCGAAGGCCAGGAGGATCTCCTCTCCGGCTGGAAGCTGCGCAGCCTGATCCGCAAGTACTCGGACCATATCGTCCAGCCCATCCTGATGAAGAAGGAAGAGTGGGACAAGGACAAGAACGAGCAGGTCACGACCGACGAGGACGAGACCGTCAACCAGGCCAATGCGCTGTGGACGCGCTCGAAGAGCGACATCACCGAAGACGAGTACAAGGCCTTCTACAAGCACGTCGGCCACGATTTTGACGAGCCGCTCGCGTGGAGCCACGCCCGCGTCGAAGGCCGCCACGAGTACACGCAGCTGCTGTACGTCCCGTCGCACGCCCCGTTCGACATGTGGGACCGCAACGCCCGCCACGGCATCAAGCTGTACGTGAAGCGCGTCTTCATCATGGATGACGCCGAGAAGCTGATGCCGATGTATCTGCGCTTCGTGCGCGGCGTCGTCGATTCGAGCGATCTGCCGCTCAACGTTTCGCGCGAAATCCTGCAGGAAAGCAAGGACATCGACACCATCCGAGCCGGCTGCACGAAGAAGGTGCTGGGCATGCTCGAAGATCTCGCGACGAGCGAAGACGCCGCCGAGAAGGAGAAGTACGCGACCTTCTGGAAGGAATTCGGCAAGGTGCTGAAGGAAGGCGTCGGCGAGGACCACGCCAACAAGGAAAAGATCGCGGGCCTGCTGCGCTTCGCCTCGACGCACGCCGACACGCCGGACGAGACCGTGTCGCTCGCCGACTACATCGGCCGCATGAAGGAAGGTCAGGACAAGATCTACTACGTCACCGCCGAAACCTTCAACGCCGCGAAGAACAGCCCGCACCTCGAAATCTTCCGCAAGAAGGGCATCGAAGTGCTGCTGCTCTCCGACCGTGTCGACGAGTGGGTCATCGGCAACCTGACCGAATTCGCCGACAAGCAGCTCGTCTCCGTCGCGAAGGGCGGCCTCGATCTGGGCAGCCTCGAGGATGAAGCAGAGAAGAAGGAAGCCGAGAAGGCCGCCGACGAGTACAAGGAGCTGCTCGAGAAGATGAAAGCGAGCCTCGGCGAGCGCGTCAAGGACGTGCGCGTCACGCACCGCCTGACCGATTCGCCGGCCTGCCTAGTCGCCGACGAGCACGACATGGGGATGAACCTCTCCCGCATCCTGAAGGCCGCCGGCCAGCAGGCACCGGTGTCGAAGCCGATCCTCGAGATCAACCCGAACCACCCGGCCGTGATGCGCCTCAAGTACGAGGAAAAGCAATTCGATGACTGGGCGGCGGTGCTCTTCGACCAGGCGCTGCTCGCCGAAGGCGGCACGCTCGACGACCCGGCGACTTTCGTCAAGCGCATCAACCAGCTGATGATGGCGATGAGCGGCAACTGACCTTCTTCCTCCATCGAACGCAAAACCGCCCGCTCTTGCGGGCGGTTTTGCGTTTACGGGGCTGGCTGCTGCTGGACTCGCGGCGTAGCCGCGGAAAGGACTTCGACCGTTGTGCGTCGAAGTGTCGCGGTGGCCAATGCGTCATATAGCGCAAGCGGCGAGATCGATCGGGATACTCCGTGCGCGATCAGCGACGTCGCCATCAGCGGCAACAGCATCTCGTGGTTTGCCGTCATCTCCATCACGATGACGAAGGACGTGATCGGCGCGCGCGTCATCGCGGACAGGAAGGCGACCATCCCCAGTACGAGGATCGGGGCTTCCGGCGCGGGCTCCAACAGGTGGGCGACAAGGGTGCCGACCCCGGCGCCGGCGGCGAGCGCCGGGGCGAAAACACCGCCCGGAATTCCGCTGAGGAAGGCCATCCAGATCGCGAGCATCTTCGCCGCAAAGAAATAAAGAGGAAGTCCGGCCGTTCCTTCGAGTGCCGCTTTCGATTCCGCATAGCCGGTGCCATCGGTCAGACCGCCGGTGGCGAGGCCGAGGAGCGCAGTTCCCAGTCCGCACAGCGCCGCAAATGCGACCGGCCGCGCCCGCGCGAACTCCCCGATGCGCCCGGGAAGTCCTCGCGACGAGGCGATCAGCAGGCGGCTGAACGCGCCGCCCAATGCGCCGCCGAGGGCGCCGCATGCCGCGACTGCCCAGATGACGGTCGGCCACGCCAGTGTGGCGGGCGTGCGGCCGAAATAGGTGTAGTTGCCGAGCAGCGCGAGCGACATCAAGCCTGAGAAGATGACCGCCGTCAGCGTCGTGCTGTTCGCGCGAAAAGCGTGGTGGCGGCACATTTCCTCGATCGCGAACATGATGCCGCCGAGCGGCGTATTGAAGGCTGCCGCGACGCCCGCCGCTCCGCCCGCGACGATCAGGTTACGGCTCGACGCGATGCGGCCGAAACGGCGCCCCGCCAGACTGTGCAGCACCGCTGCGCCGACCTGCACTGACGGCCCTTCGCGACCGATCGAAGCACCTGCGAGCAAGCCCCCTAGCGTCAGGGCGACCTTCGCGAATGCGAGCCGCAAGGAAAGGAGCTGCCCGCGGACAGCCGGGTCATTGCTGTCGGCTGCTGCGATCGCCTGCGGAATGCCGCTGCCCTGGGTGCCGCGAAAATGATTCCGCGAAAGCCAAGCCATCGCGGCGAAACCCGCCGGAGCGAGCAGGAGCGACAGCGAGGGCGATACCCGCAGGATGTCGGTGTGGGTAGCGATCGCTAATTCGGCGCCGAGGGCGAACAGGATCGCGACCAGTCCCGCCAGCAGCGCCGCTCCGACCAGCAGCAAGCGTCGGCGCCAGCGTTTCACCGACAGCCAGGGAATCGCGTGACGGCGCCCGCTGCGGGCAAGCAATCGAAATGGCGTGCGGGGACGTGGCGGCGGTTCGGCGGGCGGAGCAGGTTGCACAGGTCATTCCTGGATCGACTGCGCTGTGACGCGCCGGGTGTTGGGACATGCAACTTTCCGTTACGATACGCGACACCGAGAGCAATAAACAATTGTCGAAAAGTATTTTTTAAGAACATATCGGGAGCCGCCATTCATGCCTCAGCCTCACGTCTCTGACCCGGACACGCCTGCGGTGCCGATCACGCCGGTCACTCCGCTATCCGTGCTGCAGCGTTTCCGCGTACTGATCCGCACCGCGCAACGGCATTCGCAGTGGATCGAGCGCCAGAGCGGCGTCACCGGCGCGCAGCTATGGGCTTTGCAGGAACTTTCCGAGGCGCCGGGCTTACGTGTCGGGGAACTGGCGACCCGGATGGCACTGCATCAGTCGACAGCGTCGAACATGATCGACAAGCTCGAATCGAGCGGCCTTGTCGTGAAGGAGCGCACGAGCGCCGACCAGCGCGTCGTCCGCTTGTCGCTGACCGAGGCGGGGCGGGATCTGCTTGCACGAGCGCCGTCGCCCGCGCGGGGCGTTCTGCCGGAAGCGCTGCGCCTGCTCGATGGCGAGTCGCTCGGGCGCCTGCAGGACGAACTCGACGGGCTGCTGCAGCAGATCAAGGGGCTGGACGAGGGCTTCGGCATGCAGCCCTTGCCGTTTGCGGAGTAGCTCAGACCTTTTTCGATAATTGCCGCATGGCCCGTTCCAGGCCGTCGAGCGTCATCGGATACATTCGTTCGCCCATGATCCGGTTGATGATCTCGATCGACTGGCGATAGGCCCACAGCCGTTCCGGTTCCGGATTCAGCCACGCCGCCGCCGGCCACGCGTCGAGCAGGCGCCGCAGCCAGGCCGCGCCCGGTTCCTTATTCATGTGTTCGATCGAGCCGTGCTGGTGCAGGATCTCGTAGGGGCTCATCGTCGCGTCGCCGACGAAGATCAGCTTGTAGTCCGGTCCGTATTTGTGGATCAGATCGAGCACCGGCACCGTTTCGCTGAAGCGGCGGCGGTTGTCGCGCCACACGCCCTCGTACACGCAGTTGTGGAAGTAGAAGTGCTCGAGATGCTTGAACTCGCTGCGGCAAGCCGAGAACAGCTCTTCGCACGCCTTCACGTGGTCGTCCATCGAACCGCCGATGTCCAGGAACAGCAGCACCTTGACTGCGTTGTGGCGCTCCGGGCGCATCAGCAGGTCTAGCCAGCCCGCGTTGCGCGCAGTGGCGGCGATGGTGCCGTCCAGATCGAGTTCCTCGGCCGCGCCTTCGCGCGCGAATCGGCGCAGGCGCCGCAAGGCGACCTTGATGTTGCGCGTTCCGAGTTCCACCGCATCGTCGAGATTGCGGAATTCGCGCTTCTCCCAGACCTTGATCGCGGTCCGGTTGCCGGCCGACTCGCCGCCGATCCGGATGCCCTCGGGGTGATAACCGCCGTTGCCGAACGGCGAACTGCCGCCGGTGCCAATCCACTTGGAACCGCCCTGGTGGCGCCCTTTCTGCTCCTCCAGGCGCTTGCGCAACTCGTCCATCAGCTTGTCCCAGCCGAGCTTTTCGAGCTGGGCCTTCTGTTCCGGCGTCAGATGGCGCTTCATCATCGCGCGCAGCCATTCTTCCGGCAGTTCGGTCTCCAGCCCGGGAATTTCGCTGACGCCCTTGAAGTAGGCCGCGAAGGCCTGATCGAATCGGTCGTAGCGCGATTCGTCCTTCACAAGGCAGGTGCGTGCGAAGTAATAGAACGCATCGATGTCCGGCCCGCACACACCGTCGCGCAGCCCTTCGAGCAAGGTCAGGAACTCGCGTGTCGACACCGGCAGTTTGGAAGCCTTGAGATGCAGGAAGAAGTCGATCAGCATGGGTATCGCTCCCGGTTTCGGGCTGGCTAGGCGTTGACTTCGAGCGCCCAGGAGAATGCGTCCAGATGGCGGCGCGTGGCAGTGTCCGGTCCGATGCCGCAGCGTTCGGCGGCGCTCCTGAGCGTCTCCGGATCGCCGTTCTCGCAGGCAATCGCAAGTTGCAGGAGGTCCGCCATCGGACCTTCGTCCCGCAGCACCGCGGCCTCGATTTCGGGGGCGGGCGACAGCGAGGCGATCGCCTCGGCCATCGGGACTTCCAGGATGACGTCGACAAGCGACAGCAGGCCGACGAGGTAGAGCGCGTCGCGTTGTGCCGGTGGGCGGCCCTCGCCCAGCAGTTCCATCAGGCGCGCCCGCACGAGGGCGTTTTCGAGCGCTGCAGCGGCGCGGGGCGAGCCGCCCTTGTCGGCGCCATAGAGCAGCAGCATCAGCCAGCGATAGAGCTTTTCCCGCCCGAGTTGCAGGATCGCGCCTTCGATCGACGTGATCTCCTTCGCCAATCCCACGGCCGCGGAATTGATGTAGCGCATCAGGCGCAGCGACAGTGCCGCATCCTGTTTCAGCAGGTTCACCAGTTCCCGCGTATCTGCATTGCCGCGAAGGCCGGAGATGAGTTGCGCCAGCCGCGCCGTATTCGGCCCGAGGCGGTTGCCGTGCCAGTCCTGTCGGCTGGTGACGAACGGCCCCTGGAAGAGGGCCGCCCCCAGCGTGTGGCACAGCTGGAAGTCGTCCTGGCTGGGAAGATTGCGTGCGACAAGTTCGGCCTTCGAAGCGGCCTTCCTCAAGCGGTGCACCGATTGTTTGAGTTGTTCGGGTTCGGATGCCGCGGCCTGCACGACAATGTAATCGCATTCGGCCAGCAGGGCCGCCCGATCATCGTCGAGTTGTTCCGCCCGCAGGCCGATGCGGTAACCCGCCTTGCGCAAGGAGCGCGTGGAGGCGAGCAGATCGACGAGTGCCGGCGCGCCGTCTTCTTCGGGAATGGCGGTTACGACCAGTGCCGTGTTGCGGGGTGGAAGGTCGAGGATGGACGCGTGATCGAGAAAGGAATCGGGTACGTCGAGGAATGCCGTACGGTGCCCGAGCAGGCGGCCGATGTCGGCGTTGGCGAGGTTTCGCGCGAGGACCTCGGCGTAGACGTGCTGGATGCGGCGGCCACGTGCGCGGATGCGGTTCCGCGTGCCTTCGTGCAGCATGAACTGGTAGCCCGCGACGCGCTGGTCTCGGCCGAGAACCGACTCCCGGCAGAGGAATCCGTCAATTTCGGGGGCTGGGGCGGTCGCGGGACGTGTTTGAACCGGGGCCGGAGCGGCCGGAGTGCCCGGATTGCGAATGGGCGCCTGACGATTCAGCTCGTCGAAGTGCTTGCGGTCGGCGGCCTCCCTGCCTTCGTCGCGACCGGAAAATGCACCTTTCAGCGCGGACAGGATGCGGGACAACATCGTCTGAAAACCAATCGTCAGCGATTCTGGCGGGCCATGTAGACGAGCCGCTCGAAGAGGTGGAGGTCTTGCTCGTTCTTCAGCAGGGCTCCCGCGAGCGGCGGCACGCCAGCCTGCTTGCCTTCGGTGCCCAGTGTGGCGGGCGGAATCTCTTCGGCGATCAGCAGCTTCAGCCAGTCGATCAGTTCCGAGGTCGACGGTTTCTTCTTCAGGCCCGGCACGTCCCGCAGGCCGAAGAAGACTTCCAGCGCTTCGCGCAGCAGCTCTTGGCCGAGGTCGGGGAAATGCACGTCCACGATGCGCTGCATCGTCTCACGGTCGGGGAAGCGGATGTAGTGGAAGAAGCAGCGCCGCAGGAAGGCGTCCGGCAATTCCTTTTCGTTGTTCGACGTGATGAAGACGATCGGACGATGGCGTGCCTGTACGGTCTGCCGCGTCTCGTAGACGTGGAACTCCATGCGGTCGAGTTCGCGCAGCAGGTCGTTCGGAAATTCGATGTCCGCCTTGTCGACCTCGTCGATCAGCACCACGCACGGCGTCTCCGATTCGAAGGCCTGCCAGAGCACGCCCTTGACGATGTAATTGGCGATGTCCTTGACGCGATCGTCGCCGAGTTGGGAGTCGCGCAGCCGCGACACGGCGTCGTATTCATACAAGCCCTGCTGGGCCTTGGTCGTCGACTTGATGTGCCACTGGAGCAGCGGAAGGCCGAGTGCGCTCGCGACTTCCTCTGCAAGCATCGTCTTGCCGGTGCCGGGTTCGCCCTTGATCAGAAGCGGCCGTTGCAGCTTGATCGCCGCATTGACGGCAAGCATCAGGTCAGGGGTGGCGACATAGTCCCGGGAGCCTTCGAAGCGCATCGCGGAATTCCTCCAGTTGGCGAATTCCGATTATAGGGCCTATGGGCTGTTCTCATTCGCGACGCGGGTGCGTTGCAGCTGGGCCTTGCGATTCCGGCCACTGGAGATGGAAGGTGGCGCCCTGGCCGGGACTGCTCGAGCCCCAACTGCGCCCGCCCATGCGCTGCATCGCTTTGCGCACGATGGCGAGGCCGACCCCGGTGCCCGGGTAATCCTCGCTGCGATGCAGGCGTTCGAAAATATCGAAGATGCGGTCATGGTGCCGCATGTCGAAGCCGATACCGTTGTCGCGGACCCATAGATGGTGGCAGGCGTCTTCCGTCCGCGCCCCGATTTCGATTTCGAGCGGCCTTCCGGCGGCGGCAAACTTCAGCGCGTTGGACAGGAGATTGCGCAGCGCCTGGGTCAGCGCGTTGCGGTCGGCGGTGACCTCGCGTGAAGCGATATTGGTTCTGATGCGCGCATCGCGCTGGTCCAGTTCGGCGCGGAATTCCGCGTGAAGGGCTTCGGCGAGGCGCGCCACGTCGAGTCGCTCGAAATTCATCGAGCCCCGTTCGAGTCTTGAGTACTCGAGCAGGTCGTCGATCAGGCGCCCCATGTATTCGGTGCCCTCGACGATCTTGCGCAGGTATTCGCGCCCCTCGGCGGAGAGCGTCGAGGTCTCCGTCGACGCGAGCAGCGTGCTGTAGCCATTGATCGCCCGCAGCGGCGACTTCAGGTCATGGGCGACGGCGTAGGTGAAGGTTTCGAGCTCGCGATTCGCATGCTGGAGGGCCGCGTTCGCGCTTTCCAGATTGTCGCGTGACTCCTCGAGGGCGCGATACAGCTTCAGCGTGCGAAACACTGAGCGGAGCTTGGCTTCGAGGATCTCCAGGCCGACCGGCTTGATCAGGTAATCGTCGCCGCCCGCGAGCAATCCTTCGACGAGGTTGCCGTGGCTACCGAGTACGGTCAGGTAGATCACGGGAACCCAGTGTGCGCCGGCAATCTCCTTGATGCGGCGCGTCGTCTCGAAGCCGTTCGGGCCGGGTAGCAGGACATCCATCAGGATGAGGTCCGGACTCTCGCTGCGGAAGCGATCGATGGCCCGGGCGCCGTCGCATGCGAGCAGGACCTGCTGGCCGAGGTGCTCGAGGAGGGCGACCGTCCTCGCGCTTTGAAGCGGGTCGTCTTCGACGAGCAGCACCTTCAATACGGGCAGTCCTTCGACGGTCATGGCTGCCCCGATTGCGGGTCTTCTGCAACGGCCCGCTCCGCAGCGGCTTTGAGCGCTGCCACGAGGGCGGGGAGACGGGCATGCACGGCGAGGTCGAACTTCGAATGGCCGATGCCGCTCGGAAACATTGCTTGCTCCATCTCGCGTGCCGCGGTGCTGACCTCGGGGCAGCCGAAGGTGGCCCCGGCGCCGGCGAGGCTATGCACGATCACATGGACGGCCTTCACGCTTTCCTCGTCCTGTCCCAGCTTGGCCAGCGCGTCGTCGAGCGCCCGAATGCGCTCGGGAAGCTGCACGACGAAAGCCCGCTGGAGGACGGCGATCTTCGCGGCGAGGAGATCGTCTGCCATGGTTCATTGCTCCTGGGCGCGCCGCCAGATGTCTTCTATCCGGGCGGCAAGAGTCATCGGATCGAAGGGCTTGGCAATGACGTCGACGGCACCCAGCTCGAGATATTCGTCGATTTCCTGAGACTGGACCTTTGCGGTCATGAACACCGCGGGCGTGTCGGCGAGACCGGGCAGGTCGCGCAGCGCGAGCAATGTCGTCGGCCCGTCCATGCCCGGCATCATGACGTCGAGCAGCAACAGATCCGGCGAAAACTCCGGCGCCTTCGCGACCGCTTCGCGACCGGATTCGCACGACTCCAACGTGAAGCCACCCAGCGATTCGAGTGCCATCACGGCGATCAGCCGGATGTCCGGCTCGTCTTCAACGTAGAGAATCTTCTTGAGGTTCTTCATGCTCATTTCGCGTCACCGAAGGAAGACTCTGGAGGATCTGCGCCTGCAAGGTTCCGAGCAGGCGTGCATTGTCCGTATTCGACTTGACCAGACAGGCCGCAAAATGTTGCGCGTCGTATTGCGAAACGTCGCTTGCCGAAAAGACGACAATGCGCGGCGGTGGGGTCTGTGCGGAGATCAGCGGCAGGAGCTCCCACCCCGAGCCGTCCGGTAGGGCGAAGTCGAGGATGACCAGATCGTAGACGTGTTCGGCCAGCTTGCGGTGGGCGGTATCGAGGTCGGGAGCGTGGTCGAAGTCCGCCAGGTCCTTGGCCAGCTCGGAGATGAAGCTAAAGACGTCCGCATCGTCCTCGATGTGCAGGATTCTTTGCCGCGCCGGCGGGCTGTCCGCCTGCCTTTCGCGGATCGCGTCCGTGCTCACGCTGCTGCGCAGGACTCGTAGCAGCCGTTGTTGGTCGATCGGCTTCTGCAGCCAGTCCGCAACGGCCATTCCGCCTCCCAGGCGGGCCTTGCCCTCGTCCGCGCGTGCGGAAACGACAACGATGGGCAAGTGGTGAAGCGCTTCGATGTCGCGCAACTCCCGGATCAGGGCGATGCCGTCCTGGTCGGGAAGGGCGATGTCGAGGGTCATCGCGTCGTAGTGGTTGCCGGCCAGCATCCGCCTGGCGTGCTCGGCGTCGACCGCAATGTCGGCGCGATACCCGGCTTCCTCGAGCATGTAACGGATCAGCGCTGCGGCGTCCGGATCGTCTTCGCAGATGAGGATGCGCGAGGCGTCCTCGCCGCCTTTGTCGCCGAAGGGCTCGTTGTGGGGCAGGGCGGCCAGTTCAAACCAGAAGCACGCTCCGCTGCTGGAGCTGTCGTAGCCGATGCGTCCGCCCATCCCTTCGATGAGCGAGCGCGTGATGGCCAATCCCAGCCCGCTGCCACCCTTCTGGCGCGTGTTCGAGGCATCCGCCTGGGAGAATTTCTCGAAGATGCGCTCGCGGAAGGTGTCGGGGACACCCGGGCCCCGGTCGCGGACGCTCACCCGGGCCGAGCCCTTACATCGCTCCAACGAAACTTCCACCGTGCTGCCCGGAGGCGAGAACTTGGCGGCGTTTGATAACAGGTTGGCAAGGACTTGTGCCAGACGGTCGGGGTCTGCGTAAACGCTGGCTTCGGTCGGGTCGCCGGTCAGTTCGATTTTCACGCCGAGCTCTTCCGCATAGGCCCGATTGGCCTCGATCGCCTGCCGGATCAGCGGAAGCAGCGGCTGCGCACCGAAGGCGAAATTCATCTTTCCGGACTCGACCTTGTCGATGTCGAGGATGTCGTTGATCAGCCGCACGAGCCGTTCGCTGTTCCGGTGAGCGACGTCGATGAGCCTGGCGGCCTGCGGCGGCAGCGCCCCGGCCAGCCCGCCGGCGATCAAACCGAGCGAGCCGCGGATCGACGTCAGCGGCGTGCGCAGTTCGTGGCTGATCGTCGAGATGAATTCCTTCTTGATGCGCTCGGCCTCCTTGCGCGCGCTGATGTCGCGCACGATGCCCGTGAAGAATCGATGCTCCCCGAGCACGGACTCGCTGACCGAGAGATCCATCGGAAATTCCGTGCCATCCTTGCGCCGGCCGACCACTTCGCGCCCGGTTCCGATCACGTGCGGCACGCGGGTCCTGATCAGTCGGCGGATATAGCCGTCGTGTTCGCTGCGAAACGGTTCCGGCATCAGCATGTTGACGTTGCGGCCGATGACCTCGGCGGGCTCGTAGCCGAAGATGGTCGCGCCGGCCGGATTGAAGGATTCGACGATGCCGCCTTCGCCGATCGTGATGATTCCGTCGTTGGCGGTATTCACGATCGCCCGCAGCCGCTCTTCGTGGCCACGCAGCGCGCCGATCGCTTCTTCGAGGCGGGTGCGGCCGAATTCGCCCTGTACGAGATTGCCCAGGTCGCGCAACAGCGCGCGTTCTTCGGCGTCGAGGCGACGCGGCGCGCAGCCGATCAGGCAGAGTGTTCCGACGCGGTAACCGTCCTGGGTGGAAAGCGGCGCCGCGGCGTAGAAACGGATGTTCGGAGGCCCTGCGACCAGCGGGTTGTCCGCGAAGCGAGGGTCGTCAAAGGCGTCCGGAACCTCGAAGATGTCCGGTGCCAGGATCGTGTGGCCGCAAAACGAGATGTCGCGCGGCGTTTCGGTCGCGTCCAGTCCCTGGCGGGACTTGAACCACTGGCGGTCGTGGTCGATGAGACTGACCAGCGCGATGGGCACGTCGAAAAGTCGCCGCGCGATCCGCGTGATCCGGTCGAAGCGCTCCTCGGGCGGTGTGTCGAGCAAGTCCAGCGTGCGCAGGGCCTCCTGGCGCTGCGCTTCGTCGGGCGGCATGGGCGGGACTTGCATCTGGGCTCCCGGTCAGGTCAAGGCGGGGCTGGCGCTCCGACTATGCTGTCATTGTAGTGCGGGTCCAATGCGAAGTGGTTCGCCTTGCTCACCTTGGGTATCAGCGGGCGCGACGCAGTACGCAGCTTACATAGGCCTGGCCGTCCGGCTGGGCGTTGTTGCGCTGTGCGTTGAACATGGTTTCGCCGAGACACTCAAGCACGTCGTGCAGCGCCTGGTGCTGGTCGTCCCGCTGCCGCAGGCAGGCTTCAAACGCGGCGCGCAGCCCAGGCGGCTGGTCGATCGACAACTGCTCGGCGATTGCCAGATGCAGTGACAGGTGGAGGAAGGGGTTGATCTGGCCGTCGTCAGGCGAAAACTCCCTTGCGACCGAATCGGGGTCATCGAGCAGCGCGTGGTATTCGGGATGCAGCTGGATCAGGTCGGTCGCCATGTGCTCGAGCGGCGTCTGCACTTCCTGGGCGCGATACTTGCGCCAGCTTTCGATGAAGAATTTCCGGACTTCATCGCGGGTTGGATTGAACATTGTTCCCTCGGTTGATGATGGGTCAGGCGGTCTTGTCCCGGAATTCGCACAGGTCGCGTACAACACATTCCGGGCAGCGCGGCTTGCGGGCTGTGCACACGTAACGGCCGTGTAGGATCAGCCAGTGGTGGGCGTCGAGCAGGTACTCCTTCGGCACCCGTTTCATCAGCGCCTCCTCGACGGCCAGTACGTCCTTGCCCGGCGCCAGCCCCGTGCGGTTGGCGACTCGGAAGATATGGGTGTCGACGGCCATCACCGGCTGACGGAACACCGTGTTGAGCACGACGTTCGCGGTCTTGCGCCCGACTCCCGGCAGGGCTTCGAGTGCTTCGCGGTTGGCGGGGACTTCGCCGGCGTGGCGTTCCAGCAGCAGGCGCGACAGCGCGACGACGTTCTTCGCCTTGTTGCGGTACAGGCCGATCGTCTTGATATGGCTCGCGACGCCTTCCTCGCCCAGCGTGATCATCTCTTCCGGCGTCGGCGCGGCGGCGAACAGGCCGCGCGTAGCCAGATTGACGCTCTTGTCCGTCGCCTGCGCCGACAGCACGACAGCCACCAGCAACTGGAAGGGCGTGCCGAATTCCAGTTCCGTGGTCGGCGTCGGATTCGCCTCGGCAAGCCGGCGGAAGAATTCGCGAATGGCGTCGCGCTTCATCGTCATCGGCGGCTCACGAAGCAGCCTTGGCGGTCGCGAGGCTGCGATCGTCGGTTCCCGGGCCGGCCGCTTTGCGCTGTGCCGCGCGGCTGCGGATCCAGTTGGAGAGGGCGATCAGGCATCCGAGCGTGAAGAACGCACCGGGCGGCAGGATCGCGATCAGGAAGCCCGGATAGTCCTTGCCCAATACGGCAATCGCCGAGGCCCCGGGGACGATCATCTCGATGCCGGCGAACAGTGTTCCGTTGCCCGCGAGCTCGCGCAGCCCGCCGAGCACGGCCAGCAGGCAGACGAGGCCCAGTCCCATCATGACGCCGTCGACGGTCGAGGAGAGCGGATCGTTCTTGGCCGCGAAGGCTTCCACGCGCGCGAGCACGATGCAGTTCGTGACGATCAGCGGGATGAAGATGCCGAGCACGAGATACAGGTCATGGAAGTAGGCGTTGAAGGCCAGGTCGACCATCGTCGTGAGGGACGCGATGATCAGGATGAATACCGGAATGCGGATCTCGTAGGGGATGAGATTGCGCAGCGAGGCCACGGCGAGGTTGGACATTGCCATCACCAGCACCGTCGCGAGGCCAAGGCTCGTCGCATTGACCACGCTGGTGCTGATCGCAAGGATCGGACACAGGCCCAACAACTGCACCAGGCCCGTGTTCTGCCGCCACAGGCCGTTCCAGGCACTTTCACGAAAGCGTTCGAGATTCATCGCGAAGATCCTTCGTCAGAGTGTCGCGCCCGGTTGAGCGGCGAACAGTGCATCCCGATGCGTGCGGGCGAACTCCAGCGCCCGCCGCGTGGCGTTCGTCACCGCGCGCGCGCTGATGGTCGCTCCGACCCGATAGGCGAAAGCGCCCCCATCCTTGCCAAGCGACCATTTCTCCGGGCCCACTCCATCCAGCGAGAGGCCCGCGAACTGCCCGATCCAGGGCTTGTCCTTGCTCCGGTCCTTGCGTGGATCGATGTAGTCGCCAAGGCCCGGCGTTTCCTTGTGCGTGACGACCCGAACGCCGCTCAGCGTCCCTTCGGCTGCCACGGCGACGACGAGCTGGATGCGTCCCGCGTAGCCGTCGGTCGCGATCGTTTCGAGGACCAGAGCGGCAGGAGCGCCGCCACGTCGCGCGCGATACACCCGTCCGCCCTGATCGAGGCCGAGCTGCGGCGTCGGTCCGAGCGTGACGTAGTCGTCGAGCAGCGCGTTATCGTAGGTGGATGGCGGCAGCACCTCGTTGATCAGCCGCATCTTGCCTTCCTGCGCGGACGCTTCGATTGCCGGCCGCGTGGCGTTGTAGGTCGCGGCCATCGGTGCGGTGAAGGCGATCGTGAATAGCACCAGGATGCTTGCGGTCCGTGCCGAGGTCCGGCCGGCGGTGTAGCGTTCGCTCATCGCGCCTTGTCCTCGCGGTGGCCGAATACCGGCGGTTGCGTCTTCATGTCGATCAGTGGAACGCAGATGTTCATCAGCAGGACGGCGAAGGCAATCCCGTCCGGGAAGGCACCGAACGCGCGGATCAAATAGGTCAGGATCGCGATGCCGGCCGCGAAGATCAGTTTGCCGCGCGGCGTCGTCGCGCCGGAGACCGGGTCCGTCACGATGAAGAAGGCCGCCAGCATCGTGCCCCCGCTCGCCAGATGGAAGAGTGGTGACGGGAACTGCCCCGGATTGGCCAGCCAGAACGCGCCCGCGATGAGCGCAAGCGTCGCGAGGAAGGCGACCGGCATGTGCCAGGTGATGATCCGTCGGGCCAGGAGAAAGAGTCCGCCGACAAGATACCCGAGCGAGAGCCATTCCCATCCACGGCTTCCGAACTGGCCGAAGGCCTTTTCGGAAAGAATGGTGGCAACGGTGCCGCCGCCCGAGCGCAGGCCGGTCCGCATCGCATCCAGCGCCGTCGCGCCGGTGATCGCGTCGAGCTGACGCTCGCCTCCCAGCACGAGATGGAGCTGAGTGGCGAAATCGAGTTGTCCGACGCCGGGCCATTGAGACATCAGCGACGGAAACGCCACGATCATCGCGCAAAAGGCCACCATCGCCGGATTGAACGGGTTCTGCCCCAGTCCGCCGTAAAGCTGCTTGACCGCCACGATGGCGATCAGCACCCCGAGAACGGTCCCCCACCAAGGCAGGATCGGCGGAAAACTCAGCACGACCAGCCAGGCCGTGACGACCGCCGACAGATCGGACAAGGCGGGTGCGAGCGGCCGTCCGCGAAGCTTGAGCACCAAGGCTTCGCCGACGAGCGCGGCAATCGTCGCAAGCAGCAGATTCACCAGCACGATGGCGCCGAGCTGCCAGACATAGAGGGCGATGGCGGGGAGCAGGGCAAGCAGCACGGCGAGCATGACGCTCGTGACGCTTGCCGGTTTGCGGACGTAAGGCGATTGCATCATGTCAGGAGGCAGGACTCGTGTCCTGCGGATTCGGTTTTTCCCGTCGAGCATCGATCTCAGCGATCTTGGCCTGGGTCTCGGCGCTCAGATCGGCAGTGTTGCGCGGTGCAATTGCCGCCTTTTGTTGCTTGGCGCGCGCCAACGCAGCTGCAATCAGCGCCTTCTTCGGATCCTCGGCTGCCGAAGCTGGCGTTTCTGCCAGCTGCGCTGTCTCCGCCGGTTTCGCCCGGGTCTCTGCCGCCTTGGCTGCGAGTTTCGCCGCCTTTTCCTCCTTCTCGCGCTGCTGGCGGAAGTTGCGGAATTCGAAACGGTCTCGGGCCTGGTCGGCGGCGGTCGTGCTTCGTTCGCGCGACCAGATCTCGCCCTTGGCAAAGCGGAAATAGTCGACGAGCGGAATGTGCGAGGGGCAGACGTAGGCGCAGCAGCCGCATTCGATGCAGTCGAACAGATGGTATTCCTGCGCCTTGCCGAAATTCTTCGACCGCGAGAACCAGTACAGCTCGAAAGGCTGGAGGTCCGCCGGGCAGGCGCGCGCGCACTCCCCGCATCGGATGCAGGGCTGTTCCGGCGGCGGGGGCGGGAACAGCGCAGGCGACGCGGCGATGATGCAGTTGGCGCCCTTGGTGACCGGTACGGCCGTGCTCGCCAGCGTGAAGCCCATCATCGGCCCGCCCATGATGTAGCGGTCGGTGTCGTCCTTGGGGTCCGCCAGTGCGAGCAGTTCGTCGACCGGTGTCCCGAGCAGGACTTCGCGGTTGCCTGGTCGAACGACGTTGCCGGTCAGGGTCACGATGCGCGAAAGGAGGGGTTCGCCGTGGCGGATGGCGCGATGAACGGCGTACGCGGTCCCGACGTTGAAGCATTGCACGCCGAACTCCGGTCCCAACTTGCCGTGGGGGATCGCGATCCCGGTCAGCACGCGAATGAGCTGCTTTTCCCCGCCCGCAGGGTAGAGCGTCGGCACCGGAACGATTGCGATGCCTTCGCCGCTGCCTGCCGCCTCGCGCATCGCCGCGATCGCATCCGGCTTGTTGTCCTCGATGCCGATCAGGATCCGGCGCGCGCCGATAAGATCCCGCAGGAGCATCGCGCCGGACAGCACCTGGGCCGCGCGCTCGCGCATCAAGCGGTCGTCGCAGGTGATCCACGGCTCGCACTCCGCGCCGTTGATCACGAGCGTATCGATACCCGTTCCCGTGCCCAGTTTGACGTGCGTCGGGAAGGTGGCTCCGCCGAGCCCCGCGATGCCGCAGCCGCGAAGGAAGGCGAGGGCGGCCTCGCGCGAGTTGGCGCGATAGTCGAAGGGCGCATGGTCGATCCAGCGATCCTCGCCGTCCGGCTCGATCACGACCGACAAGGTCGTCAGGCCCGACGCATGGGCCATCGGGTATTCGGCGATTTCAAGGACCGTTCCCGATGTGGAGGCATGCACGCCCGTGCCGAGCAGGCCTTCGCCCTCGCCGACGCGTTCGCCCTTCAGCACCTTCTGGCCCGGTTCGACCAGACATCGCGCCGCCGAACGCGGACTTTGGCGCAAGGGAATCACCAGGCGCCGCGGCATCGACGCCACAGCGATCGGCGTATCCGAAGACTCCGTCTTGTGGGATTCGGGCTTGATGCCGCCCCTGAAACCGAAGAGACGGCCGATCATGCGGCGGGCCTCAATTCGATTACCGGATACTTCCATTTCCATGTCTCGACCGTCTCGCGCACCGGCTCCATCGAGATGCAATCGACCGGGCAGGGCGCTACGCACAGTTCGCAACCGGTGCACAGCGGTTCGACGACGGTATGCATCTGCTTCGCTGCGCCGACGATCGCATCCACCGGGCAGGCCTGCATGCACAATGTGCAGCCGATACAGAGATCTTCGTCGATCAGCGCGACCGCCTTGGGTTTCTCGACGCCATGTTCCGCCGACAGCGGCTTGAATTCCCGCCCGAGCAGGTCGGCGAGCTTGCGGATTCCTTCTTCGCCCCCCGGCGGGCACTGGTTGATATCCGCCTCGCCGTTCGAAATCGCCTGTGCGTAGGGCTTGCAGCCCGGGTAGCCGCATTGGCCGCATTGCGTCTGCGGGAGGATCGCGTCGATCTTTTCGACGAGCGGGTCCCCCTCGACCTTGAAACGGATCGAGGCGTAGCCAAGTGCCGCGCCCAGCACGATGGCGATCCCGGTCATCACGAGAATGGAGGTCAGCATGGCGTCAGCGATAAGGACGAGGGTACCGACGGGAAGCCCGCATCGGCAGGTCTTCGCCGCAGTCCCGCATCACTGGAAACGATCCATGCCGGCGAAACCCATGAATGCAAGACTCATGAAGCCGGCAGTGATCATGGCGATCGCAGTGCCGCGGAACGGTCCCGGCACGTCGGCGCCGTCGAGCCGTTCGCGGATACCCGCGAAGAGCACCAATGCCATTGTAAATCCGACTGATGATCCGAAGCCGAACAGAAGAGACTGCAGCAGATTGTGCTTCAACCCCACGTTGAGCAGCGGGATTCCCAGCACCGCGCAGTTCGTCGTGATCAGCGGCAGGTAGATGCCCAGCACCTGATGCAGCACCGGGCTGGTCTTCTGGATCACCAGTTCCGTGAGCTGGACGATCGCGGCGATCACCACGATGAAGGCCAGCGTGCGCAGATAGGCGAGGTCGAATGCCTGCAGCAGATAGGTGTCGATCAGGTAGCTGGTGCCGCAGGCCAGCGTCAGTACGAAAGTCGTCGCGGCTCCCATCCCGATCGCGGTATCCAGCTTCTTGGACACGCCCATGAAGGGGCACAGCCCGAGGATGCGGACCAGGACGACGTTATTGACGAGTACCGCGCCGACGACGAGAAGAAGATAGCTGCTCATGATCCGGTGCCGGAGGAATCCGGCGATTATCGCCCGCGCGCCGCCGTGAGCTCAAGCCTCGGTCATGCGCGCGGGTCCGCTGCGGGTGGCCCGCGGCGGTATTTAGGCGGGTTTCGCTGCCGGCAGATCAGCGGTCGCGCGTACGCATTCGGCAACCAGCGCCGCACCCCGGTAGATCAATCCGCTATAGACCTGCACGAGTGCCGCGCCCGCATCGATCTTGGCCTGCGCCGCACGCCCGTCAAGCACGCCGCCCGCAGCGATGATCGGCAATTCGCCTGCCAGCGCCTGGGCGAGCTTGACGACGACGGCTGTCGACGCTTCGAACACCGGCGCGCCGGAAAGGCCGCCCTGCTGTTCCGCGTAGCGTACGCCTTGCACCTTATCGCGCGAGATCGTCGTGTTGGTCGCGATCACGCCATCGATGCGGTGCCGCCGCAAGGCATCGGCGATGTTGGTGATCTGCGCCGGTTCGAGATCCGGCGCGATCTTGAGCGTCAGCGGCACGTAGCGTCCGTGACGATCCGCGAGCACCTGCTGGCGAGCCTTCAACTGACCGAGCAGGTCGTCGAGCTCGGATTCGCCCTGCAGTTGGCGCAGATTCTTCGTGTTGGGCGACGAGATATTGACCGTGACGTAGCTTGCCAGCGGATAAACCTTGTCGAGGCAGGCGAGGTAGTCGTCGGCCGCACGTTCGATCGGCGTGTCGAAATTCTTGCCGATGTTGATGCCCAGGATGCCGCGGAACTTTGCTTGCCGGACATTCGCGACCAGTGCGTCGACGCCGTGGTTGTTGAAGCCCATCCGGTTGATGATGCCGCGGACTTCGGGCAGCCGGAAAAGGCGCGGCCGCGGATTTCCGGGCTGCGGGCGCGGCGTGACCGTGCCGATCTCGAGGAAGCCAAACCCGAAGCGAGCCAGGCCGTCGATGGCCTCGCCGTTCTTGTCCAGTCCGGCCGCGAGGCCGATGCGGTTGGGGAAGGTCAGTCCCATCGCCTGAACCGGCTCGGCGGCGAGCGGCGTTGCCGCAGGCAACAAGCGGCCGGCGAGGTTCAGGGCGGCGAGGGAGAATTCGTGTGCGGTTTCCGCATCGAGCGAAAACAGGATGGGGCGGGCGATGTCGTAGAGCATCGCGCGATTTTACCGATTTGGGCCCGCGTTTGCCCTGCGGATTTCACGATAGGGGGCCTTGTGCCACCCGCTGGAGATCAGCCCGCCGTCGAATCGCGCTCGGGATCGAGCCGGATCCATTCTCCCCGGATGCGTCCTTCCAGCGGACGGAAGCGGATCTTGTAGGCCATCTTGCGGCTCTCCTTGATCCAGTATCCGAGGTACAGATAGGGGAGCCCCAGCCGGCGGCACACCTCGATCTGCCAGAGGACGCCGTAAGTCCCGTAACCGGCGAGGCTATCGTCTGGATCGTAGAAGGTATAGACGCTCGACAGCCCGTCGGTCAGTCGATCGATCACGCTCACCATCCGCAACACGCCGTTGCTGTCGCGGAATTCGACGAGGCGCGTGTCTACCTGGCTCTGCAGCAGGAAATGCGTGTATTGCTCGCGGTTGTCCTGGTCCATGCCGCCGCCCGCGTGGCGGGTGCCCTGGTAACGCTGGTAGAGGGCGTAATGCTCCTCCGAGAACTGTAGCTCGCGTTCCGCAGCCTGCAGTTCCGCCAGACGCTTCCAAGTGCGGCGCTGGCTGCGGTCCGGCGTGAATTCGTCGACCGGTACGCGCACCGGCACGCAGGCCCGGCATTCGTCGCAGTACGGGCGGTAGGTGAACATGCCGCTGCGGCGGAAGCCGTTCCGGACCAGTTCGCTATAGACGTGGGAGTCGATCAGATGCCCAGGTGTTGCAACCTGGGACCGGGCGAACCGCTCGGGCAGATACGAACACGCGTACGGTGCCGTCGCGTAGAACTGGATGAGAGCGTAGGGGTAGTCCTTCTGCATCGAAGTCGGTTCAGAAGACGATCCGCCCGTCGCTTGCGGGCCAGCGACTCGGTGCCATGCCCTTGCGCGCCCAGACGGCGAGTCCGGACACGAATTCGCTGCGCGCGATTTCCCGCGCGCCGAGCGAGAGCAGGTGCGAAGTCGTCATCTGGCAGTCGATCACGGCAAACCCCAGCAGATCCAGGTATCGGGCAAGGTGCGCCAGCGCGACTTTCGAGGCGTCGCTTCGCCGGCTGAACATGGATTCGCCGTAGAAGACTCCCCCCAGGGCGACTCCGTACAAGCCGCCGACCAGCTGGTCACCGTCCCACGATTCGACACTGTGAGCGTAACCGAGTTCGTGCATCGTCACATAGGCCCGTTGCATCTCCGACGTGATCCAGGTCCCGCCCCCGGGCTCCCGCGGTTCGGCGCAGGCCCCGATGACCTGGGCGAAAGCCGTGTCGAAGCGGACCTCGAAGCGTCCCTGGCGAAGCGTGCGGCGCAAGCTGCGCGAGATGTGCATTTGGGACGGAAGCAGCACGAGGCGGGGATCCGGACTCCACCACAGGATCGGCTCCCCGGGGCAGAACCAGGGAAAGATTCCTCTGCGGTAGGCCGCGAGCAACCAGTCCGGCGTCAAGGCACCGCCTGCCGCAAGCAGGCCGTTCGGCTCGGCAAGGGCTTGCGAGACCGCCGGGAACTCGGGCGTTTCGGACAGCCAGGGGATCATTGCGTAATGGACGCCTCTCGGCGTTGGGGTTGCATGCGCGCGGCAGGCGGATGTTCGCCAGGAAACGTCACCACATGATCGACAGCCAGGCGAATCCCGATGCGCTCGCCGATCGCGTGATTGTGGTGGCTCGGCACGAGCGACAGCGCGCGGGCCCCGCTTTCGAGACGCAGCGTGTACAGGATCTCTGCGCCGCGGAAGGCCTTGTGGACGACTTCGGCCTTCATCTCGCTGGAATCGTCATGCACGACGTCGTCCGGACGCAGCAGCACGTCTACCAGGCATTCTTCGCCGGGGCATCGATCGTCCCCGGGGCAGCACTCCACTGGAATCGTGCTGTTCAGCGTGCCGAGTTCGACACGGACCTGATGATGACTGATCACCCGGCCGGGCAGGAAGACGCCCTGTCCGATGAAATCCGCCACGAAGCGGTTGACCGGTCGATGGTACAGGTTGTAGGGCGTGTCCCACTGCTGGATGCGTCCCTCGTGCATGATCCCGATCTCGTCGGCGACGGCGAAGGCTTCATTCTGATCGTGGGTGACGAGGATCGCGGTCGTCTGCGTCGCCTTGATGATGTCGCGGACCTCGTACGACAAGCGTTCGCGCAATTCCACGTCGAGGTTCGAGAATGGTTCGTCGAGCAGCAGCAGGCTGGGGCGGGGCGCCAGCGCGCGGGCGAGCGCAACGCGCTGCTGTTGGCCACCCGATAGTTCATGCGGATACTTGTTGCCTTGGTCGTGCAGCCCCACCACGCGCAGCAACTCGGCCACCCGTCCGTTGCGCTGCTCGCGCTCCATTGCACGCAATCCAAAGCCCACGTTCCGGGCGACGGTCAGATGCGGGAAAAGCGCGTAGTCCTGGAACACCATGCCGATCCGACGCCTTTCAGGTGGAACGTGCTGCCCCTGCCGGCTCACCACGGCGCCGTCGAGGCGGATCTCGCCGCCGCTTACCTGCTCGAATCCTGCGATGCTGCGCAACACGGTCGTCTTGCCGCATCCGGACGGGCCGAGCAGGCAGCCGATACTCCCCTTCTCCAGCCGCATCGACAGGTTGCGGACAACGCGTTGAGTGCCGTAGGCGAGGTCGATTCCTGCAAGCTCTAGATGCGACATGACGGGACACGTATCAGGATGTCGGGATGCTGGTCATTATTGCATCGCGGTAATCGAAATGCGATCCATTATAATTTTCCGCTGGTTTGCGGCGGGATGACTCGCGCGACGTCATGGATCGGGAGTGATATGCATTTCGGAGAAGGGCTGAACACGCTGCTGAAGGACAGGTCCACGCTGACCGGCTGTGCTCTGCTGATTGCCCTTCTGATCGCGATGCCTGTGCTGTCGGTGTTCTCGAACGTATTTGTCGGCGGCACGGGCGGCACCTGGGCACACCTCGCAAGCACGGTCCTGCCCGAGTTCGTGCGCAATTCGCTGATCCTGTGCGTCGGCGTGGGCCTCGGGGTTTCAAGCATCGGCATTACGACGGCCTGGCTGACGACGATGCTCGAATTTCCGGGGCGGCGCTTCTTCGAGTGGGCGCTCGTGCTCCCGCTGGCGGTGCCGGCCTACGTGATGGCCTACGTCTATACCGACTTCCTGCAATTCGTCGGGCCACTGCAGAGCTGGTTACGGGCAAGCTTCGGATGGAAGGCGGGTCAGTACTGGTTTCCTGACGTCCGCACGACCGGCGGTGCCGTCGCGATGTTCATGTTCGTGCTTTACCCCTACGTCTATCTCCTTGCGCGCACGGCCTTCCTCGAGCGGGCCGCGGGAATGCTGGAAGCCGGCCGTTCGCTCGGCCTCGGCGCCTGGGGATGTTTCTTTCGCGTCTCCTTGCCCCTGGCCCGTCCCGCAGTCGTCGCCGGGTCTGCGCTGGCGCTGATGGAGACGCTGGCCGATTTCGGCACGGTGTCGTACTTCGGAGTCCAGACTTTCACGACCGGCATCTACCGCGCGTGGTTCTCCCTCGGGGACCGCGTTGCGGCGGCGCAGCTCTCGGCGATGCTGCTCGCCATCGTCGTTCTCGTCCTCGTCGTCGAACATGCCACCCGCGGTCGCGCCCGTTACGGCAACACGTCGCGCCAGCAGGCGCTGCCGACGCCTGTGCGGCTGGCCTTCCTGCCGGGTCTGCTCGCGGCCGGTGCCTGCGCGATGCCCTTGCTACTCGGATTCTTGCTGCCCGCCGGACTGCTGCTCAAGATGGCCCTGGTCGAGGGCGATGCCCAGTTCGGAGCGCGTTTCGTCGGACTCGCGCGCAACAGTTTCTTCCTCGCTTCCCTTACCGCGCTGGCGGCCGTCGCGTTTGCGGTGGTGCTCGGCTACGCCGCGCGGCTCGCCCGCTCGCGCTTTCCCCGTCTTCTGAATCGCGTCGTAGGGCTCGGATACGCCGTCCCCGGCTCCGTCATCGCCGTCGGCGTACTGATTCCCGTCACGCGGCTGGACAACGTGCTGGCGGCCTGGTGGGAGGCGAGCTTCGGCGTGAATCCGGGCTTGATCCTGACCGGTGGAGTCGCGGCACTCGTCTACGCCTACCTGGCGCGTTTCCTTTCGGTTGCGCTCCACACCGTGGAGTCCAGCCTCGGGAAGATCACCGTTTCGATGGATGACGCCGCGCGCTGCCTCGGCTACGGAAAATGGAGTACGCTGCGCCATGTGCACGTCCCGATCCTGCGTGGTAGCCTGCTGACCGCCGGATTGCTCGTGTTCGTCGACGTAATGAAGGAGCTGCCCGCGACACTCGTGATGCGTCCCTTCAACCTCGACACGCTGGCTACGCAGGCGCACACGCTGGCGGCGGATGAGCGTTTGGCGGAGGCTTCCACCGCGGCTTTGACTATCGTCGTGGTAGGGCTGTTGCCGATGTTCATCATTTCGCGCCAGATTGCACGTGGCAGGCGACGGACGTATGAAGAAACCGAAATCTGAGCCGCGCCATTCGTGCCCACCCGCTCAACCGATCGCAAAGTTTGGAGTACGATGAAAATCCTGCTGTGGTGTGACGATCTCATCAATCGCGTCAGGCTTGAATCAGCCTGGAAGACCGCGGGCGCAACCGTCCTGAAGAAGAATTCGACCGAGGTGCCGGATCTGGTCGTTGTCGACCTGCAGGCACGGAACGCCTGCGAGCATATTGCGCAATTGAGGCAGAAGCACGCTCAGGCCGGCATCATCGCCTTCGGGCCGCATTTCGATGCCGAAGCCTTCGAGGCGGCAAAGGCGGCCGGCGCGACAGAGATCGCGGCCCAGGGCTCGATCGTCGAACGCGTGATGCGACGCCTGCGCGAATGATCAAGACCTGCGAATGGCCGCGAAAGGCGCGCATCGCAGAGAAAAATTGCCGAAAATTGCCTTAGATAGGGGACCGCCACGGTCCAATGATGGGATAATCCCCCCATGAACGCACCGCAACCGACCTCTCCCCGTCGTCGCCTGCAGGAACTGCTCGCCATTCCGGATGGCCAGCGTACCGACGAAGAGTGGGACGAACTGAACGAACTCGAAATCAGCCTCGCTCCCGGCAACCGCGAAGGGGCGCCGGACCCTAATTTGCGGCGTCCGACGCCGTCGACGGGCCTGGGACAGCAAAACCGAAGCCGCAATCAGCAGCGCGGCGGGCAGCCGCAACAGAAGGCTGGCGGGCAAAAGCAGCCCAAGCCGCAGCAGCAGCCGAAACCGCCTGCGCCGATCGTTGCCGCCAAGCCTGCGGAAGAGGGGCAGGCCAAGAAGCCCGCCCGCAAGTTCCGCAAGCGTTCTTCCAAGCCGAAGACCGAGGCCGGACCGAGCTCGGCTCCCGCCGCGGAAGGTCAGTAAGCCGTTTCTCGGGCGCGCCTCGTTCGCGCCGCAGCGAAGTGAAAAGCCCCTCCGGCGTTCCGCGCTGGAGGGGCTTTCGATTGGATGACGCCGAAAATTGCTTACCGGAATCCCGCGCGATCGTAGATGCGTTGCGCTTCGGCTGCCGTCTTCGCCAGTTCGCCGACCGGCAGGGCATCCGCCTTGAAGGCCCCCAGCTTATCGAGAGCCGGATTGTTCACCTTCACGCTCGCCACGACCGGCCACTCGTTGTTGCCGTTTGCAAAGTAAGCCTGAGCCTCGTCCGACGCTAGGTACTCGAGGAATTTGACGGCGGCGCCCTTGTTCGGAGCGGTCTTCAGCATTCCAGCGCCCGATACGTTGATGTGCGTGCCCCAGGTCTTCTGATTGGGCCAGACGGTACCGATCCTTTCGACGATTTCCTTGTCCTCAGGCTTGCTCGAATTCATGATCCGGGCCAAGTAGTAGGTGTTCGCGATCGCAACGCCGCATTCGCCCGCCGCCACGGCCTTGATCTGGTCCGTGTCGCCGCCCTTCGGCGCGCGGGCAAAGTTCGCCACGACGTTACGCGCCCAGTTTTCCGTCGCTTCGACGCCGTCGTGACGGACCAGCGCCGCGCCCAGCGAAAGATTGTAGGGATGGCTGCCCGACCGCGTGCACACCTTGCCCTTCAGCGCGGGATCCGCAAGGCTTTCGTAGGTCTGGACCTGTTCCGGCTTGACCATGTCCTTGTTGTATACGATTACGCGCGCCCGCGTCGAGTACGAGAACCAGCGCTCGGTGCGCAGGTGCGCCGGGATTCGGTCTTCCAGGATCTTCGACTTGACCGGAGCGAAGATTCCGAGCTCGTCGGCTTTCGCAAGCCGCGCGGCATCCACCGTGATGAAGACGTCTGCCGGACTATTTGCACCTTCATTCCGCACGCGTTCCAGAAGCTCGTCCTCTTTCGCTTCGATACGGTTGATCTTGATCCCCGTCTGTTTCGTGAAATTCGAATACAGGGCTTCGTCGGTCTGGTAATGGCGGGCGGAGTAGAGGTTGAGCTCGGCGTCGGCTGCGCTGGCCTGCACGGCCCACACACCCAGTCCGGTTGCAATGGAGGTTGCGAGGATGGTCTTCATCATGTTCGTTCCTGATGCGGGGTGGTTGATGGCGGAATACTAACGAGAATAATTCCTAGTTGCAAACAGTTCTTATTGTTGGCAAGATGTGTGAGAATGATTCGCAATAACTACGGAAGGGACTCACATGAACGCATTACTCGTCGGTGCCGACCGGCTGGGCAACATCCCGGACGTTCTTTCTGAATTTGGAATCAGTATTGCCGCCCATGTCAGCGGGCGCGAGACTGCGCATCAGCGACGCAGCGCGCCTCTTCCAATGGGTATCGAAATGGTGATCCTGTTCACCGATTTCATCGGCCATAATGTCATGCAGCGCTTTCGCGACGCTGCGAGCCGTGAGGGGATCGCCTTCGTGTGCTGCCGTCGTTCCGTCTGCGCGCTACAGCAGGCGCTCGGCAAACGGATCGATCGGCGGGATTGCGCCGGATGCGCGGTCCGCTGCCGCGGCAACTGAACGCCGCCCGGAACCGTTGCCGCTTACAGGCAGACGTAGTGGACGAGCTGCGTCGTCTCGCCGCACGACCTTCCGAGCGCCAGGGAGCCTCGTTTGCGCAACACGATTTCTTCGTGCGAAAGCACGAACTCCTTTTCGCCTTCGATGGCAACAAAGGTCCCGTTGCTGCTGCGATCGACCAGGACAAACTTGTCGCCGCGCAACTCGATGGATGCGTGATTGCGTGATGCTCGTGTGTCGGTGATTCGCAGGTCCGCGAGGGGGTCACGACCGAGTCGGACGCTGGGCTTCTGTGCGTTGAGGATGATCGATCGTTCGCCGAGGTCGAGTCGGAGTTCCACCGCGTCGACGGCATCCAGATTGATCGACTGGACGACCGTCAGGTCTCCGGTCGATTCGCACTGCAGTTCGAACAACTCCGTGAGGCGTGAAACGCCTCTGAGCGTCCGGCTCTGCATCGGGTGGGCGAGGGCGCGCCATTCTGGACGCAACTGACGGATGGCTTCGGCGGAGGTGATCGCCCGTCCCGGCGATGCCAGTTCGAGCAGGCGTGCTGCGACATTCACCGTTTCGCCGAACACGTCGTCGGCGTTTTGAATCACCGGTCCTGAGTGGAATGCGAGTCTGACCGCAAGCTTGTGACTCGCTGCATCCGGCAACTCGGTAACGGCGTTGTGAATGCGAATGACCGCCTCGGACGCGACATTCGGGTCGGCAAAAACGGCCAGCATGCCGTCGCCGGTGTTCTTGATGACACGGCCTCCCTGACCCTCGATTTCCCGCCTCACTGTCTTGAGGCAGCTTTCGATAAGCAGGAATGCCGCGGCGTCGCCAATCCGGGCGTATAGCGGGGTGCTGCCCGCGATATCCGCGAAGAGCACCGTGCAGTCATGCGGTTCCGAATGTGCAGCGATCATGTACCGCATTATATGAAATTAGCGGCGGCATGGCCGACCAGGATGCTGATTTGGATTCAGTCGGAGGCTCCGCTAGATTGGGGCTGCCGCGGGAATCCTGTATAGTGATAATGAGTCTCGTGCCGACGCGATCCGCGGCGTCGTTATCTGTCCGGAATGCTCTCCCGATTCTGTCACGCCGCAGTGCTTTGCGGTCGTTCCCGCTCAGGGGAACGCTGCCGCCCTGCTTGCCGAGCCGGAAGCCTGCAATGCCGGCTAACACTTCGTTTACCCGAGCCGGCGCGTCAAGTGAAGGTGCGTCCATTGACTGCGCGGGACGGGGTCGCAGCGAAGATCGGGAGCGTCGGCATTGCTATAGAGGAGGCCACATGGCCAAGGAAGAGTTGCTTGAAATGGAAGGTGTCGTGAACGAGGTCCTGCCGGATACCCGGTTTCGCGTCACGCTGGAAAACGGTGTCGAAGTCCAGGCCTATGCGTCGGGAAAGATGCGCAAGCATCGGATCCGGATTCTGGCCGGGGACAAGGTGAGTGTCGAACTGTCGCCGTATGACCTCACGAAGGCTCGTATCAGCTTCCGTCACAAGGATGAGCGCCCGGCGGGGGATGTGGCGCCCCGCACACAGTTCCGCAAGCGCTGAGTGCGCGGAGCAGACTCGTATTCCGGCTTTTTTCGGAGTTGGGTTAGACTTCTGTCATTAGTGTCTCTGCGTGCGCAGGAGAGAAGAATGGATGCCAAACCGTCGGTTCAGTCGGCAAATCTGATTGCCGAAGCATCGCAAGAGTGGCTGAACGCCTGCATGCGGCCATGGTCGATCCTGAACACCCTCAATGCATTCTGGAGCGATCAGTGGAAGCTTTGGCTGTCGGCGGTGGCATCAACGCCGGCCCCCTGGCTTCCGGCATTGGCGGAGGAGCGTGAAGGGCAGCCTGCGGTAATCGACTTCTTCTTGCCGTGGCTGCCTCGGCTGGATATGTCAGGGACCCCGCGTGGTGCTGTGGATGAGAAGGATTTCGTCCGCGCTATGTTGCGTGCTGCTGCACCGCACATCGGGGCGGCGACTATCGATGCGCCATCCGGCAAGACGAACGCTGTGAGCCGCGCGAGCGGTGTTCCCGAAGACGAGTCGGCAGCCCGAACAAAGCCGACTGTTCGCAAGATCCCGGCACAGTCTGCCAGTGCACAGCCTCCGGCAGGTGATGTCGCCGAAGCGGCGCCCCAGGCGAAGGTTGCGGCAGCAGCGAAGGCGAAGACAGTGAAATCGGGCAAGGCGCCTGCGCGTAAGACGCCGTCGGCCGCCAAGAAGGCGTCTGCTCCCGCCGCAGCAAAGGACAAGGCCGCCGAGTAAGCACGGCGCGTTGCAGCAATTCCCAGTAATAGCGGTACGACGCACGGCCGTGCGCTTTCCTGCATGCTGGATCGGCCTCCAGCCTCCAGCCGCATCCTGAGCCGGGCGTAAAAAAACCGCGGCAAATTGCCGCGGCTCGTGTTGCTCCAGCTTTCGGAGCGATTACTTCAGCATGTCCGCAACCGCGGCACGCTCGTCTTCGAGTTCGGCCAGCGTCTTGTTGATCTTCTCTTGCGAGTAGGCGTCGACTTCGAGGCCCTGGATGATCTTGAAGTTGCCGTTCTTGCACTCGCACGGGAAGCCGAAGACGACGCCCGCGGGGATGCCGTAGGAGCCATCGGACGGAACACCCATGGTGACCCAGTCGTCCGAGCCAAGGGCCCAGTCGCGCATGTGGTCGATGGCGGCATTGGCCGCGGAAGCGGCAGACGACAGGCCGCGAGCGTCGATGATGGCGGCACCGCGCTTGCCGACGGTCGGCAGGAACACGTCGTTGTTCCAGGCGTGGTCATTGACGAGCGCCTTGACCGAGTCGCCGTTCGACGTGCAGAAGCGGTAGTCGGCGTACATCGACGGCGAGTGGTTGCCCCAGACGACCATCTTCTTCAGGCTCGAAACCGCGCGGCCGGTCTTCGCAGCTAGTTGCGACAGCGCGCGGTTGTGGTCCAGGCGCAGCATGCCGTGATAGTTGTTCGGGTTCGTGCGGCCGACCTTCTTCGCAGCGGCGCCGGCGATGTAGGCGTTCGTGTTGCAGGGGTTGCCGACAACCAGTACCTTGACGTTCTCGTTCGCGTTTTCAGCGATCGCCTTTCCTTGAACCGTGAAGATCGCGCCGTTGGCGAGCAGCAGATCGGCACGTTCCATGCCGGGGCCGCGGGGACGCGCGCCCACGAGCAGGCAGTAGTCGGCGTCCTTGAAGGCGACGTTCGGGTCGTCGGTGGCGACCATGCCGGCGAGCAGCGGGAACGCGCAGTCTTCGAGCTCCATCATCACGCCCTTGACCGCCTTCTGGGCCTGGGGAAGATCGAGCAATTGCAGGATCACGGGCTGGTCTTTGCCCAGCATTTCGCCGCTGGCAATGCGGAACAGCAGGCTGTAGCCGATCTGGCCGGCGGCGCCGGTAACGGCGACGCGCACGGGGGCTTTGCTCATGTGAGTACTCCCTCTCTAAAGCGAATTGAAGACGGTAGGAAATTCATTTTGTGCCCGCGATAACCCGCATGGCGACCGACTCGGGGCCCCGCTAAACAGGCGCCGCCGGGACTGAAGGATGGTAGAAGTAAGTACCTTCGATGTCAATTAATGTCCGGTGTCTTATATAAGACATGAGACAGGTAATGGACGCTCGCGAAATTTTGTGTTGAAATGCGTCCATGGCACAGGAATCTCCAACTTTCAGTCCGCTCTACCGGCAAATCAAGAGCCTGATTCTTCAGGCACTTGAGTCGGGGGAATGGCGTCCCGGGCAGGTGATTCCGAGCGAGCAAGAGCTCGCCGCGCGGTTCAGCGTTTCGCAGGGAACCGTGCGCAAGGCCATCGACGAAATGGCCGCTGAAAATCTCCTTGTTCGCAAGCAGGGGAAGGGCACGTTCGTTGCGTCGCATAACGACCCCCGTGCTCTCTTCCGTTTTTTGCGTCTCGTTCCGATGGATGGCGATCTTGCCCATCCGCAGAGCGTACCGATGGATTGCTGGCGCGCCAAGGCCGGCCAGGAAGCCTCCCGGATGCTCGGAATTGCGCTCGGCGATCCGATCATCATCGTTCGGCGGGTGTTGCGTTTTGCGCAGAAGCCCGTCGTCGTCGACGAGATCTATCTGCCGGGCGAGATATTCCAGGGTCTGACTCTCGAAGTTCTTCAGAGCTGGAACGGTTCGCTATACAGCCTGTTCGAAACCCGTTTCGGTTTGAGGATGATTCGTGCGCAGGAGCGCATCCGCGCGGTCGGCGCCGATCGTTCCACCAGCGATACCCTCCGCGTTCCCGAAGGTACGCCGCTGCTTTCGGTTGAGCGCGTGACATATACCTATGGCGACAGACCGGTTGAATGGCGTCGTGGTTTGTATTCCACGGCCGAGCACTTTTATTTGAATGAATTGAACTAGCCCTTCAGCGGAAGGCATAGGGACATTCAGCGTATATAATTCTGGCTCTTTGCAGTTTGGGAGAACCGCGTCGGGAAACCGTCGCTCATCGAGGGGAAAAACAATATGTCAGAAGCTGTAGTACGCAAGCAGAGGCCAAAATTCCTGGCCCTGAACGAGATCCGGTTGCCGTTGCCGGGCATCGTCTCAATTCTTCACCGGGTAAGCGGTGCAGGCCTGTTCCTGATGCTGCCCTTCCTGCTGTTCCTGTTCGATCGCAGTCTCGGCTCGCCTGAGTCCTTTGCAACATACAAGAGCATTGTCGGTAATCCGCTCGTCAAGCTGCTGCTGTTGGGCCTGTTGTGGGCCTACCTGCATCACTTCTGTGCCGGCATCCGCTTCCTGCTGCTGGATCTCCATAAGGGTCTGGATCTTCAATCCGCCCGCAACAGCGCGCGTATCGTCCTCTTCGTGAGCCTTACGCTGACCGTGATTGTGGGGGTGAAGCTGTGGTAAAGCGTATCGTCGTCGGTGCTCATTACGGTCTGCGCGACTGGATTGCCCAGCGCATCACGGCCGTCTTCATGGTGATCTTCACCGTCCTGTTCGCGGCCGCCACGCTCGGCTTGCCCGAAATGAACTACCAGGCATGGTCGGGCCTGTTCCGCAACGGAATCGTCCGCTTCTTCGCCTTCCTGTTCTTTCTGTCGCTGTTCTATCACGCCTGGATCGGTGTGCGTGACATCTGGATGGACTACATCAAGCCGGTCGGTGTTCGTCTGACCCTGCATGTCGTAACGATCTTCGTGCTCGTCGGCTACGCCGGCTGGGCTGCCCAGATTCTGTGGAGGCTGTGAGCGTGACTGTCGCTAAGCGTACTTTTGATGCCGTTATCGTTGGTGCCGGTGGTGCCGGTCTGCGTGCGGCGCTGCAACTGTCAGAAGCCGGCCTCAAGACCGCCGTGCTGACCAAGGTTTTCCCGACCCGCTCGCACACCGTTGCGGCGCAGGGCGGCGTGGCTGCTTCGTTGGGTAATTCGACCGAAGACAACTGGCACTGGCATATGTACGACACCGTCAAGGGGTCGGACTGGCTGGGTGACCAGGATGCGATCGAATTCATGTGTCGCAAGGCCAATGAAGTGGTCGTCGAGCTCGAACACTACGGCATGCCGTTCGACCGCACGGACAACGGCAAGATCTACCAGCGTCCGTTCGGCGGTCACTCGCAGAATTACGGCCAATCCCCGGTTTCGCGCTCCTGTGCGGCCGCGGACCGTACCGGTCATGCGATGCTGCACGCGCTGTATCAGCGCAACGTCCGCGCGAACACCCAGTTCTTCGTCGAATGGATGGCCCTCGACCTGATCCGCGATCAGGACGGCAACGTCCTCGGCGTTACCGCGCTCGAAATGGAAACCGGTGAAGTCAGCATCTTCCACTCTAAGGCAACGATTTTCGCTACTGGCGGTGCTGGCCGTATCTTCTACAGCTCGACCAACGCGTTCATCAACACCGGTGACGGCGTCGGTATGGCGGCTCGCGCCGGCATCCCGCTGGAAGATATGGAATTCTGGCAGTTCCACCCGACCGGCGTGGCCGGCGCAGGTGTGCTGATCACCGAAGGTGTGCGCGGCGAAGGCGGTATCCTGCGGAACGCCGCGGGCGAGCGCTTCATGGAACGTTATGCACCGAACCTGAAGGATCTGGCCTCGCGCGATGTCGTCTCGCGTTCGATGGTGACCGAGATTAACGAAGGTCGCGGCTGCGGTCCTGAAAAGGACCACGTGCTGCTCGACATCACGCATCTGTCGCCCGAGACCATCATGAAGCGCCTGCCCGGCATTCGTGAAATCTCGATCCAGTTCGCCGGCGTGGATCCGATCAAGGCGCCGATCCCGGTCGTACCGACCTGCCACTATCAGATGGGCGGCATTCCGACCAACTACAAGGGTCAGGTCGTGGTGCCGAAGGACGGCAACGCGAATGCGCCGGTGCAGGGGTTCTACGCCGCGGGCGAATGCGCATGTGCCTCGGTGCATGGCGCCAACCGTCTCGGCACGAACTCGCTGCTCGACCTGCTGGTGTTCGGCAAGTCGGCCGGCGAAACGGTGGTCGAAGACTTCAAGAGCGGCAATCTGGTGCTGCGTCCGCTGCCCGAAGGTGCTGCCGACGCGTCGCTCGCCCGGATGGCCCGTCTGGAAAACCAGACCGGCGGCGAAAGTGTTGCCGAGGTTGGCAACGCAATGCGCCGCACGATGCAGAAGCACGCCGGCGTGTTCCGCTTCGACAACCTGCTCAAGGAAGGCGTCACCGCGATCAAGGAAGTTGCCGAGCGCGCCAAGCGCACCGAGATCAAGGACAAGTCGAAGGTATGGAACACCGCGCGTATGGAAGCGCTGGAACTCGACAACCTGATCGAAGTTGCAAAGGCAACGATGATCTCGGCCGAGGCCCGCAAGGAATCGCGCGGCGCCCACGTCCGCGACGACGCTCCGGATTCGCCGGAATTCCCCAATGGTCGTAACGACAAAGTTTGGCTCAAGCACACGCTGTGGTACAGCGAAGGCAACCGTCTTGAATACAAGCCGGTGAACATGAAGCCCCTGTCGGACGATGTCGAGCCCATCGCGCTCGCCAAGCGCACTTACTGAGCGCCGGAGAAATATCGAAATGAGCAAGCGTACCGTTCAATTCAAGATCTACCGTTACGATCCCGATCGTGACGACAAGCCCTACATGCAGGACATCTCGATCGAACTCGAGGAGTCCGACAAGAAGCTTCTCGACGCGCTCGTGCGTCTGAAGACCAAGGACGACTCGCTGTCCTTCCGTCGCTCCTGCCGTGAAGGCGTGTGCGGCTCCGACGCGATGAACATCAACGGCAAGAACGGCCTGGCGTGCCTGACCGACATCGACAAGCTGGCGCAGCCGATCCTGCTGCGTCCGCTGCCGGGCCTGCCGGTCATTCGCGACCTGATTGTCGATATGACGCAGTTCTTCAAGCAGTATCACTCGATCAAGCCGTACCTGATCAACGAAACGCCGGCGCCGGAGCGCGAACGTCTGCAGTCGCCGGAGGAGCGCGAGGAGCTCAACGGCCTGTACGAGTGCATTCTTTGCGCGTGCTGCTCGACCTCGTGCCCGTCGTTCTGGTGGAACCCGGACAAGTTCGTCGGCCCGGCCGGTCTGCTGGCCGCGTACCGCTTCATCGCCGATACGCGGGATCAGGCGACCACGGAGCGCCTCGACAACCTCGAGGACCCGTACCGTCTGTTCCGCTGCCACAGCATCATGAACTGCGTTGATGTGTGTCCGAAGAGTCTGAACCCGACGCGTGCGATCGGGAAGATCAAGGACATGATGGTCAGCCGCGCGGTATGAGCATCAACCGGGGACGCGTGCGCTGGCAATGCCGTCGGGCTCTTCTGGAGCTCGACCTTGTCTTCACACGCTTTCTGGAAAGGGACTTCGATCGTCTGACGGACGATCAAGTCGCTGATCTCGATGACTTGCTGCTGGTCGAGGATCATGAGCTGTGGGCCATGGTCAACGGCAGCAAGCCGTGCGAGGTCGAGCGCTGGAAGGAGATGATCGGCCTGCTCAGTCAGCGTTGACTGGGGCAGGGCGGTCATTACAGGGAGCTAGTAGTTAATACGGGCAAGCAGAAAGGGATGACCTATGAGCACTGAACGCACCGCAACGCTAACCGTCGATGGAAAGACTGTCGACTTCCCGGTGATGACCGGTACCCATGGCAATGATGTCATCGACATCCGTACGCTGGGTGCCAAGACCGGTCTCTTCACTTACGATTCCGGTTTCCTGTCGACTGCCAGCTGCAAGTCCCGCATCACCTACATTGATGGTGACAAGGGCGAACTGCTGTATCGCGGTTATCCCATCGAGCAACTGGCCGAGAAGTGCAACTTCCTGGAAGTTGCATACCTGCTGAAGAATGGCGAGCTGCCGAACGGGAAGCAGAAGGGTGAGTTCGAGACGACCATCAAGAACCACACGATGCTGCACGATCAGATGACGAAGTTCTACTCGGGCTTCCGTCGCGATGCGCATCCGATGGCCGTCATGGTCGGTGTGGTTGGCGCCCTGTCCGCGTTCTACCACGAAGCGATGGACTTCTCGGATGCCGCACACCGCAACATCTCGATCAACCGTCTGATCGCCAAGCTCCCCACGATCGTTGCGATGGCCTACAAGTACAACATGGGCCAGCCATTCATGTACCCGCGCAATGACCTGGACTACACGGCGAACTTCATGCACATGATGTTCGGTACGCCGTGCGAGAAGTACGAGCCGAACCCCGTTCTGGTCCGTGCGCTCGACGTCATCTTCACGCTGCACGCCGACCACGAGCAGAACGCCTCGACCTCGACCGTCCGTCTGGCCGGTTCGTCGGGCGCCAACCCGTTCGCCTGCATCTCGGCTGGCATCGCCTGCTTGTGGGGCCCGGCGCACGGTGGCGCGAACGAAGCCTGCCTGAACATGCTGGAAGAAATCGGCGACGTGTCGCGCGTCGGCGAATACATCAAGCGTGCCAAGGACAAGAACGACAGCTTCAAGCTGATGGGCTTCGGTCACCGCGTGTACAAGAACTTCGACCCGCGCGCCAAGCTGATGGGCAAGGTCTGCTCGGATGTGCTGGGCGAACTCGGTCTCGAAAACGATCGCCTGTTCAAGCTGGCGAAGGAACTCGAGCGGATCGCGCTGGAAGACGAATACTTCGTCGAGAAGAAGCTGTATCCGAATGTCGACTTCTACTCGGGCATTGTCCAGAAGGCTCTGGGCATCCCGACGTCGATGTTCACCTGCATCTTCGCGCTCGCCCGTACCGTGGGTTGGATCACTCAGTGGGAAGAGATGATCACCGATCCGGAGTACAAGATCGGCCGTCCGCGTCAGCTGTACATCGGCACCGCGCGTCGCGACGTGCCTGAGCTGGCGCAGCGTTAAGAGAAGATGGAGAGGGGCGGGAGGGAGTCCCGATAGCAATCTCAGCGGGATGGTCGCTTGCTGCGGCCATCCCGTTTTTGCATCGGGGTGCCGGCTTAGCGTTATCGATAAGCCCCAGACTAAAAAAGCTAAGAAACAAGCTATCAGGTGGCCTTTACAACATGACGACCCAGAAAAAAGCGACGTCTCATCTGTTCGGCAGCAATGCGCCGTTCATCGAAGAGCAATACGAGAATTACCTTGCGGACCCGTCGTCGGTGTCCGAATCCTGGCGCGCCTACTTCGACGCCCTGCAGGCGCAAGCCGGTGCCGCGGTGCGCGACGTCGCGCACGGCCCGGTGATCGCGGCCTTCGCCGAGATGGCCAAGCGCGGCCCGGTGCGCACGGTCGCGGCGGGCGAGGGCGACGACAAGCGCCAGGTCAGCACGCTGCAACTGATCAACGCCTACCGCTTCCTCGGCAACCGCTGGGCGAACCTCGACCCGCTGCGCCGCACCGAGCGGCCGCACATCGCCGAGTTGGAGCCCTCGTACTACGGCTTCACCGAAGCGGACCTGTCGCGCAGTTTCAACACCGGTTCCTTCCACGGCTTCTCGACCGATCACGCCACCCTGCGCGAGATCCTCGAAGCCGTGCGCCAGACCTACTGCGGCTCGGTCGGCTCCGAATACATGTACATGGCCGACATCGCGCAAAAGCGCTGGATCCAGGCCCGCCTCGAAGCCGCGCGCGCGAATCCGAAGTACGACGCCACGAAGAAGAAGCGCATCCTCGAGCGCGTGACCGCGGCCGAGACGCTCGAACGCTATCTCCACACCCGCTACGTCGGCCAGAAGCGCTTCTCGCTCGAAGGCGGCGAATCGGCGATCGTCGCGATGGACGAAGTCATCGCGACCGCGGGCCGCCTGGGCGGCCAGGAAATCGTCATCGGCATGGCCCACCGGGGCCGCTTGAACGTCCTCGTGAACACCCTGGGCAAGTCGCCCAAGATGCTGTTCTCGGAGTTCGAAGGCAAGGCCGCGGCCGACCTCACCGCAGGCGACGTCAAGTACCACATGGGCTTCTCGAGCGACGTGATGACCGCGGGCGGCCCGATGCACCTCACGCTCGCCTTCAACCCCTCGCACCTCGAGATCATCAACCCGGTGGTCGAAGGCTCGGTCTATGCGCGCCAGGTGCGCCGCAAGGACGACGCCAAGGAGCAGGTGATCCCGGTGCTGATCCACGGCGACGCGGCCGTGGCCGGCCAGGGCGTGAACCAGGAGATGCTCAACTTCTCCCAGACCCGCGGCTACGGCACGGGCGGCACGATCCACATCGTCATCAACAACCAGATCGGCTTCACCACCTCCGACCCGCGCGACTACCGCAGCTCGCTCTACTGCACCGACATCTTCAAGATGGTCGAAGCGCCGATCTTCCACGTCAATGGCGATGACCCCGAAGCGGTCGCCTTCGTGACCCAACTCGCCGTCGAATTCCGCCAGGAATTCAAGAAGGACGTCGTCGTCGACATCATCTGCTTCCGCAAGCTCGGCCACAACGAGCAGGACGAGCCGATGGTCACCCAGCCGTTGATGTACCGCACCATCCAGAAGCACCCGGGCACGCGCAAGCTCTACGCCGACCGGCTGGTCACCGAAGGCACCTGCGCCAGTGATGAGCCGGACCGCATCATCGCCGAGTACCGCGAACACCTCGACCGCGGCGAGCTGCTGTCGAACCCGGTGCTCTCCGGCCACAACCGCCAGTTCGCCGTCGACTGGACCCCGTTCCTCAAGCAACCCTACACCGACGCCGCCGACACCGCGATCCCGGTGCAGGAGATCCAGCGCCTGGGCGAGCGCCTGTCGACGATCCCCGCGACCTTCGCGCTGCACTCGCGCGTCAAGAAGATCATCGACGACCGCGCGGCGATGGCCCGTGGCGAAGCGCCGCTCGACTGGGGCATGGGCGAGAACCTCGCCTACGCGAGCCTCTTGGCGCAAGGCTACCAGGTGCGCCTGTCGGGTGAAGACGTCGGCCGCGGCACCTTCTTCCACCGCCACGCGGTGCTGCACGACCAGAAGCGCGAGCGCTGGGACGAAGGCATCTACAAGCCGCTCGACCACATCCAGGACGGCCAGGCCGGCTTCCAGTGCTTCGACTCGGTGCTCTCCGAAGAAGCCGTGCTCGGCTTCGAATACGGCTACTCGACGACCGAACCCAATAGCCTCGTCGTGTGGGAGGCGCAGTTCGGCGACTTCGTCAATGGCGCCCAGGTCGTCATCGACCAGTTCATCAGCTCGGGCGAAGCGAAGTGGGGCCGTCTCAGTGGTCTCGTGATGATGCTGCCGCACGGCTACGAAGGTCAGGGTCCCGAGCACTCCTCGTGCCGCCCCGAACGCTTCATCAGCCTCGCCGCCGAGAACAACTGGCAGGTGTGCGTGCCGACGACCCCGGCGCAGGTCTTCCACCTCTTGCGCCGCCAGATCGTGCGCAAGATCAGGAAGCCGCTCATCATCGTCACCCCGAAGTCGCTCTTGCGTCACAAGGAAGCGATCTCGTCGATGGAAGAGCTCTCCAAGGGCACCTTCCAGACCGTGATCCCCGAAGTCGAGGCGCTCGATGCGAAGAAGGTCAAGCGCGTCGTGCTGTGCCAAGGGAAGATCTACTACGAACTCCTCGCGCACCGTCGCGAGCAGGGCATCAAGGATACGGCGCTGGTCCGGATCGAGCAGATCTACCCCTTCCCGTCGGACGCCTTCGCCGCGGCGATCAACCAGTTCCCGAACGCCAAGGAAGTGGTGTGGTGCCAGGAAGAGCCGCGCAACCAGGGCGCTTGGTACTGGCTCGCCTCGCGCCAGCACCTCGTCAATGTGCTCGGCAAGCGCCGCCTGCTGCTGGTCGCGCGTCCCGCCTCCGCCTCGCCCGCGGTCGGCTACTACGCCAAGCACAACGCGCAGCAGAAGGCGGTGATCGAGAACGCCTTCGGGCCGATCCAGGATACGACGCCTCAGTCCCCCAACTGAACGCCGAACCAAAAACTCAAGAACACTGGGAGAAAGTTACATGCTGATCGAAGTCAAAGTGCCGCAACTGTCCGAATCCGTGTCGGAGGCGACGCTCGTATCGTGGCACAAGCAGGAAGGCGAGATGGTCGCCCGCGACGAGAACCTGATCGACATCGAGACCGACAAGGTCGTGCTCGAAACCCCGGCCCCGGCCGCGGGCGTGCTGGTGAAGATCATCAAGACCAACGGCGACACGGTCACCTCGGGCGAGCTGATCGCGCAGATCGACACCGAAGCGCAGGCTGCTGCCGGTGCTCCGGCTGCCGCTGCGGCGCCTGCTGCCGCTCCGGCTGCTGCCGCCTCGGCGCCTGCCGCGGCCGCCGGCACCGCGAGCCCCGCGGCGCGCAAGATCCTCGAAGAGAAGGGTGTCGCTGCGGCGGACGTTGCGGGCTCCGGCCGCGGCGGTCGTGTCACGAAGGAAGACGCCGTCGCGGCCCAAGCCCGCCCGGCAACGCCCGCGCCGGCACCGGCCGCGCTCGCGCTGACCGGTGAGCGCCCGGAAGAGCGCGTGCCGATGACGCGCCTGCGTCAGCGCATCGCCGAGCGCCTGATCCAGTCGAAGAACGAAAACGCGATCCTGACCACCTTCAACGAAGTGAACATGGCCCCGGTCATGGCGCTTCGCAAGCAATACGGCGACAAGTTCGAGAAGGCCCACGGCGTGCGCCTGGGCTTCATGGGCTTCTTCGTCAAGGCGGCGGTCGCGGCGCTGAAGAAGTTCCCGATCCTCAACGCCTCGGTCGACGGCACCGACATCATCTACCACGGCTACATCGACATCGGCATCGCCGTGGGCAGCCCCCGCGGCCTCGTCGTGCCGATCCTGCGCGACGCCGACCAGATGTCGATCGCCGACATCGAGAAGAAGATCGCCGAGTTCGGCCAGAAGGCCAAGGACGGCAAGCTCTCGCTCGAAGAGCTCTCCGGCGGCACCTTCTCGATCTCCAACGGCGGCGTGTTCGGCTCGATGCTGTCGACCCCGATCATCAACCCGCCGCAGTCGGCGATCCTCGGCATCCACGCCACCAAGGACCGCCCGGTGGTCGAGAACGGCCAGATCGTGATCCGTCCGATCAACTACCTCGCGATGAGCTACGACCACCGCATCATCGACGGCCGCGAAGCGGTGCTCGGCCTCGTCACGATGAAGGAAGCGCTGGAAGATCCGGCTCGCCTGATCCTCGACGTGTAATTCACGCTCTGCGTGGCGGCTTCGCCGGACCTCGTGTCCGGGGGGCCGCCGCGTGTCCTTTTTTCCGGAGTGAACAATGGCTGACAAGCAATTCGACGTACTCGTCATCGGCGGTGGCCCGGGCGGATACGTCGCGGCGATTCGCGCTGCACAACTCGGCTTTAAGACCGCATGCGCCGAATCCAATCCGTACGCGGACCCGAAGGGCGAGCCGCGTCTGGGCGGTACCTGCCTGAACGTGGGCTGCATCCCCTCGAAGGCGCTGCTCCATACCTCGCACCTTTTCGAAGAGGCTGAACACTCGTTCGAAGGTCAGGGCATCAAGGTCAGCGGCAAGGTGAGCATCGACGTCCCGACGATGATCGGTCGCAAGGACAAGGTCGTCGATCAGCTGACCCAAGGCATCAAGGGCCTGTTCAAGAAGAACAAGGTGACCTTCCTGGCCGGTCACGGTTCGTTCGAAAGCGCGGGCCCCGGCGGCTATGTCGTGAAGGTCGGCAACGAATCCGTCGAAGCCAAGCATGTGATCATCGCTACCGGTTCGAAGCCCCGTCATCTGCCGGGCATCCCGGTCGACAACAAGATCGTCTGCGACAACGTGGGCGCGCTGGATTTCGATTCCGTGCCGAAGAAGCTGGGCGTGATCGGCGCTGGCGTGATCGGTCTGGAAATGGGCTCGGTGTGGCGTCGCCTCGGTTCCGAAGTGACCGTGCTCGAAGCGCTGCCCGACTTCATGCCCTTTGCGGATACGGACGTCGCGAAGGAAGCGCTGAAGGTCTTCGGCAAGCAAGGGCTGGACATCAAGACCGGCGTGAAGATCGGCGAAACTAAGGTCGGCAAGAAGGGCGTATCGCTCGCTTACACCGACAAGGACGGCAAGGAAGCGACGCTCGAGTGCGATCGCCTGGTCGTCTCCGTTGGCCGTGTGCCCAATACCGATGGCCTCAACGCCGGCGCAGTGGGCCTGAACGTCAATGAGCGCGGTCAGATCATCGTTGACGGCCATTGCGCGACCAACCTGCCCAACGTGTATGCAGTGGGCGACGTGGTCCGCGGCCCGATGCTTGCGCACAAGGCGATGGAAGAGGCCGTGATGGTTGCCGAAATCATCGCGGGGCAGGCGGGTCACTGCAACCTCGATCTCGTTCCGGGTGTGATCTACACCTCGCCCGAAATCGCGTGGGTTGGCAAGACCGAACAGCAGCTGAAGGCCGAAGGCGTTGCCTACCGTGCCGGCAAGATCCCGTTCATGGCCAACGGCCGTGCGCTGGGTTCGGGCGACCCGACTGGTTTCGTGAAGATGCTCGCCTGCGCACAGACTGACCGGATCCTCGGCGTGCACATCATCGGTGCAAACGCGTCGGAGCTGATTTCCGAAGCCGTGGTGGCGATGGAATTCGGCGCTGCGTCCGAAGACCTCGCGCGGATCTGCCACGCGCACCCGACGCTGTCGGAAGTCGTGCACGAGGCTGCGTTGGCGGTCGATAAGCGTCCGCTGCACTTCTGATAGAAGGCTGGTCTCGCGAGGGGCGGTGCGGGATAATCCCGGACCGCCCCTCATTTCATTTTGAATCTCGCATCAGGCTGTTTCGCATGCCCCATCGTGTCCTGAAAGTCCCGCAGCACGGGATGCTCGAAGCTTACGAGGCGCAACTCAAGGCCCGTGGTTACAAGTCCGATCCCGAGCAGCGTGCCGCCGCACAACGTCTGCAAGAGTTGTACACCGAACTGGTCGGTTTCAAGGCGGCCCGGCGCGGCACGCTGCGCAAAATGTTCACGCGGCCGCGGATGCCGCGTAGCGTGTATTTCTGGGGCGGGGTCGGGCGCGGCAAGAGCTTCCTGATGGACTGCTTTTTCGACGCGGTGCCTTATCAGCGCAAGCGCCGCGTGCATTTCCATGCCTTCATGCAGGAAGTGCAGAACGATCTGAAAAATTTCAACAACGAGCCCGATCCGCTGCAACGGGTCGCCGACCGCGTGGCCCGCGCGACACGTCTCCTGTGTTTCGACGAGTTCCATGTCTCGGATATCGCCGATGCGATGATCCTCGGGCGTCTGCTCGATGCGCTGTTCGCGCGCGGCGTGATCTTCGTGATGACTTCCAACTACCCGCCGGATGGGCTCTATCCGAATGGGCTGCAGCGCATCAACTTCGTGCCGACGATCGAAATGATCAAGCGGCGCTTCGACGTGTTCGAAGTCGACCACGGAACCGACTATCGGCTGCGTACGCTCGAAAAGATGGAGATCTATCTCGTTCCGGCAGAAGCGGAAGCCGAGCGCAAGATGCGCCAGGACTTCCGCCGTTTGTCCGGTGCGGACGCGCTGAAAGGCGATATCGAGCTTTTCGAACGCAAGCTGCCTGTTTTAGGACACGCGCCAAGCGTCATCTGGTTCGACTTTGCGACGCTGTGCGGCGGTCCGCGTTCCCAGAACGACTATCTTGAGATTGCGCGTGAGCACCACACGGTGCTGTTGTCCGCAATCCCGCGCATGAGTGCCGGCAATGCATCCGAAGCACGCCGCTTTACTTGGCTCGTCGACGTGCTCTACGACCATCGCGTCAAACTGATTGCGAGTGCCGAGGTCGAAGCTTCCGAGTTGTACACCGAAGGCCACAACGCGCACGAATTCGTCCGTACGGTCAGCCGCCTGATGGAAATGCGCAGTCGCGACTATCTTGCCGAAGCCCATCGTGTCGAATAGCCGGCGCGGAATGACGACTCTGCGCTGCGGTGAAAGGCACGTGGCGGAGTGCATCGCCCGATGATCGACCTGAAACAAGCGTTTTCGCCGGAGGGGCCGCTCGCGGCTACGGTGCCGTCGTTCCGTCCGCGCCCGCAACAGTTCGAAATGGCAGGGCTCATTGCCGAGGCGCTGAAGGAAAATCGCGTGCTGGTCGCAGAAGCGGGCACCGGTACCGGGAAGACCTTCGCCTATCTCGTTCCCGCCTTGCTGTCCGGAGGCAAGCTGATCCTGTCGACGGGTACGAAGACGCTGCAGGATCAGTTGTTCAATCGCGATCTCCCGACGGTGCGCAACGCGCTTCGGGTACCTGTATCCATCGCGCTGCTCAAGGGACGCGCGAACTACGTGTGCCCCTACCATCTGGAGCGCAATGCGCGTGACGGCCGATTCCTGACTGCGCAGGATGCATCCGATCTCAGGGCGATCGCACGCTTCGCGAAGACAACCCAGACGGGTGACAAGGCCGAATGTACCGAGGTGCGGGAGGATTCCCCGGCCTGGATTGCTGCGACATCCACGCGGGACAACTGCCTCGGGCAGGAATGCCCGAACGTGAAGGAGTGCTTCGTTCTGGCGGCGCGTCGTGCCGCGATGGATGCGGACGTCGTCGTCGTGAATCATCACCTCTTCTTTGCGGACGTGATGCTGCGCGACGAGGGCATGGGAGAATTGCTCCCGTCCTGCAATGCCGTAATTTTCGATGAAGCGCACCAGTTGCCGGAAACGGCGAGTCTTTTTTTCGGCGAAAACGTTTCGACGGCCCAGGTTCTGGAACTCGCACGCGATACGCGCTCCGAAACACTCGCTGCGGCGCGCGACTGTCGTGACCTGATCGATGCCTCGCGTGCGCTGGAAAAAGCGGCCCGCGATCTGAGACTCGCGTTCGGCGCCGAGCCGGCCCGTCTTTCGGCGCAACAGGCAGCGGCCCTGCCGGAATTCGACAAGGCGCTCGTTGCCCTGGGGGCCGAATTCGAACGGTTCGACAAGGTTCTCGACACGCAGGCCGAGCGCTCGGAGGGCTTGGCCAACTGCCTGCGACGCAGTACCGAAATGCAGGAGCGGCTGGCCAGATGGCAGTCGCCCGAATCCACCGACTATATCCGCTGGGTCGAGGTTTTTGCGCAATCGGCCGCACTGAACGCAACGCCGCTGCACGTTTCGGGCGTGTTCAAGCGTCAGCTCGAAAGTCATCCCAGAGCCTGGATCTTTACGTCGGCGACCCTGGCCGTGGGTCAGGACTTCACCCACTATTGCAACGAACTCGGCTTGTCGTGGCTCGATGTGCCGCCGATGACCGCGGTGTGGGGAAGTCCCTTCGATTATGGCGAGCAGGCATTGCTGTACGCGCCTGGGGGGATGCCCGATCCCAACCACCCTGACTACACCGATGCCGTTGCATGCAAGGCGCTGCCGCTGATCCGTGCCGCCCGGGGCAGGGCCTTCGTGCTGTGTACGTCCTTGCGGGCGATGAAGCGGATCCACGGTCTGATCGTCGATGGGCTTCAACGGGAAGGCGAAGAACTGCCCGTGCTCTTGCAGGGCGAAGGCTCGCGCACTGAATTGCTCGATCGTTTCCGCCGGCTCGGTAATGCCGTGCTGGTCGCCAGCCAGAGTTTCTGGGAGGGGGTCGATGTCCCTGGCGACGCGCTCTCGCTGGTCGTCATCGACAAGCTGCCGTTCGCTCCGCCCGATGACCCGGTGTTGGCCGCGCGCGTTGAACACCTGCAAAAGAGCGGGCGCAATCCCTTCATGCATTATCAGTTGCCGCGCACGGTGATCAACATGAAGCAGGGCGCAGGCCGCCTGATCCGCAGCGAGCGGGACCGCGGCGTCCTGTGCATTTGCGATCCGCGCATGATCGAAAAGCCTTACGGCAAAGTCGTGTGGCGTAGTCTGCCGGCGATGCGCAGAACCCGGGCAGAGGAGGATGCGGTCGCCTTCCTCGAAAAGTTGCCGCCGCCGGCAAGCGCGTGAATTCAGGTATCCCGATCCATGGTAACGCCATGACGGCAAGCACCCATCCCGAATGTGACCCGCTGTCGCGGGCAGTCGACGAAGGCGATTGCCATGAGATCGCCGAGCGGCTTAACCGTGGCTGCCAGTGCGTGTCGCTCGACCATGAGCGCCTGCGCGCCGAACTGGAACGAGATCCGCGCGACGGCGCACTCTTGGCGACGATCAACACGACACGTCCTCATCTCTTTGCCGATTCGGTCGTCTTTGTTGCGGCGCCACAGCTTGAGCGGATCGCGGAGATCGTCGATGCGGTGGAACGTGTTGCGGCCACTGCCGGCTGGCAGGCCGCGGTTCTCCAAGCCGCTCCTGCCAACGCCCGCATTCAGTCGGCGGCAGCGGGGGCCTTCCTCGGATACGACTTCCATCTTTCTCCGGAAGGGCCGCGACTGATCGAGATCAACACGAACGCGGGCGGTGGACTGCTCAACGTCGCGCTGGCCCGGGCTCAGCGCGCGTGCTGTGCAGAGGTCGAGCCACTACGCGCGATGGTATCAGAGGGCAGTCCTTCGGATCCCGAGCGCGCGTTTCTGGACATGTTCCGCGAAGAGTGGCGCGCGATGCGCGGAGATGCGCCCTTGCGGACGATTGCGATCGTCGATCAGGAACCACGATCGCAGTACCTGCTGCCCGAGTTCCTGTTGTTTCAACGGCTTTTCGAGCGCTGCGGCTACGCAGCCTATATTTGCGATCCGACTGCGCTGCACTTCGAGGCGGGGCGTCTCTGGCTGGACGGGCAGGAAATCGACCTCGTCTACAACCGGCTCACGGATTTCGACCTTGATGAGCCGCAAAGCGCAGCCCTCGCCGCAGCGTGGCGGGAACAGGCTGCCGTCATCACGCCTCACCCGCGAGCGCACGCACTATTTGCCGACAAGCGCAATCTCGTTCTTCTCGGCGACGAAGCCTTCCTGGAAAGGTGCGGAGTCGATCCGGAGACCCGGGCAATTCTGGCGCAAGGCGTTCCGCAGACACGCACGGTTCGTCCGGAAGATGCGGAAACCCTCTGGCGGGAGCGCCGGGACCTGTTCTTCAAGCCGGCAGCTGGCTTTGGCAGCCGTGCCGCTTATCGCGGCGACAAGCTCACGCGAAGCACGTTCGAGTCGATCCTGGTAGGCGACTACATTGCCCAGCGCCTCGTGCCGCCGAGCGCTCGGAGGCTGAGTGTTGGTGGAGAGCCGACGGACCTCAAGATGGATCTGCGTGCGTACGCCTATCGCGGGCGAGTCCAGTTTGCGGCAGCGCGTTTGTACCGTGGTCAGACGACGAATTTCCGTACGCCAGGCGGTGGTTTCGCTGCCGTGGTTGCACTCCCTTGCGCGCAGCCGTAAGCGCTGTTGTATCCTGTCCGACCTGTCCCCCAAGTTTCAGGCACAGATGATCGTATTTGGAATCGCCGGCTGGTCCGGTTCGGGAAAGACCACCCTCATCGAAAAGCTCATCCCGGAAATTTGCGGGCGTGGACTTTCGGTATCCGTGATCAAGCATGCGCATCACGGCTTCGATCTCGATCGGCCCGGCAAGGACTCGTACAGGCATCGCGAAGCCGGCGCGACGCAAGTGCTGATGCTGTCCGGCGAGCGTTGGGTCTTGATGCACGAGCTGCGCGGCGCCCCAGAGCCGACACTGGACGAGCAATTGCGTCTGCTGTCGCCCTGCGACGTCGTGCTGATCGAAGGCTTCAAGGCGGCGTCGGTTCCGAAGCTCGAGGTGCATCGTCCATCCAACGGCAAGACACCGCTCTGGCAGGAAAATCCGCACATCGTCGCGGTTGCGAGCGATGTCGATATCGAGTGTCCGCTCACTCGGTTCGCTCTCGACGACGTGGTCGCGATTGCCGATTACATCCTCAATTACTCCTCTCGCCATGAACAACGACATGCTTTCGTTTGACGACGCGTTGGCCAAGCTGCTGGCGCACGTACGTCCGGTGTCGGATGTCGAGATGGCCGATACGATCGTCACGCAGGGCAGGATTCTCGCGTCCGATCTGCGCTCGGCGATTTCGGTCCCGGCGCTCGACACGTCGATGATGGACGGCTACGCGGTGCGTGTCGCCGACGTGCCAGGTTCCGGAGCAACGCTTCCGGTGTCGCAACGCATCCCGGCGGGCAGCGTCGGTCATGCGCTGCAGCCCGGCACCGCCGCGCGCATCTTTACCGGGGCGCCCTTGCCTTCCGGCGCGGATGCCGTCGTGATGCAGGAACTTTGCGAACTTGCGGATGATCGCGTGACGATCAATCACGTTCCGCGAATCGGCGAAGCATTGCGACGCGCAGGCAGCGAAATCGCTGCCGGAGACGTGGTGCTCCCAGCCGGCACCCGCATCCGCGCGCAGGAAATCGGACTTGCCGCCTCGGTCGGGATCGCGCAAGTGCCCGTGTTCCGGCGCGTGCGTGTGGCGCTCTTTTCAACGGGCAGCGAACTCGTGATGCCGGGCGAACCCCTTCCGCCCGGCGGCGTCTATAACTCCAACCGGTTTCAATTGCGCGTGCTGCTCGAACAGCTCGGTTGCCTGGTGACCGATTTCGGTATCGTGCCGGACCGGCTTGATGCAACCCGTGCCGCATTGCGGGAAGCTTCCGACGGACATGATCTCATCGTGACCAGCGGCGGCGTTTCCGTAGGTGAGGAAGACCATGTCAAGCCGGCGGTGGAGGCAGAAGGTTCCCTCGACATGTGGAAGATTGCCATGAAGCCCGGCAAGCCGCTCGCATACGGCCGTGTCGGGGCCGCTTCGTTTATTGGCTTGCCGGGAAATCCCGTTTCCAGTTTCGTGACCTTCCTGCTGATGGTCAGGCCGTTCATCCTGGCGCTTCAAGGTGCCAAGGATTGCCGGCCCCGCGCGCTGACGCTGATTGCGGATTTCGACTGGAAGAAACCCGATCGACGGCGCGAATTCCTGCGGGCGCGGACGAACGAGAACGGGGGCGTGGAAATCTACGAAAACCAGGGGGCTGCTGCATTATCGTCGATCGTCTGGGCGAACGGTCTCGTCGACGTGCCGGCGGATACGCCAATCATGCGCGGCCAAGCCGTGCGTTTCCTGCCATATGGCGAGCTGCAGGACTGACAGATGACAGTACGGATTCTCTATTTTGCGGCGCTGCGCGATGCCGTCGGTTGTGCACAGGAAAGCTTCACTTTACCTTCCGGGGTTTCGACAGTGGGCGAACTGAGGACCTTTCTGGCCGATCGCGGCGAGGGCTGGGCCGCGCTCGAGGAAGGGCGCAACGTCAGAGCCGCGCGCAACCAGCGCATGGCTTCGCCGTCGGACCCCGTGATGCCGGGCGACGAGATCGCCTTCTTTCCGCCCGTGACCGGAGGTTGACGATGTCGGTGAGCGTTCAGGAGTCCGACTTCGATGTCGGGGCCGAGATTGCCGCCTTGTCCGAAGATCGGCGCGAGGTTGGAGCGGTCGCGAGCTTTGTGGGCTTGGTACGGGATATCAGCGAAGGTGCGACCGTCGCCGCGATGACTCTCGAACATTATCCCGGGATGACCGAACAGGCTCTTGAGGAGATTGTTGCCGAGGCGCGATCGCGCTGGTCATTGCACGCCGTGCGGGTGATTCACCGATACGGGCGTCTAGAGCCGGGAGACCGGATCGTCTTTGTCGGGGTTGCCGGCGCTCATCGCGGAGAGTCTTTCGCCGCCTGCGAATTCATCATGGACTATCTGAAGACCCGCGCACCATTCTGGAAGAAGGAAGAAACACCGGACGGCGCGCGCTGGGTGGATGCGCGCGACAGCGACGACAGCGCGGCGCGGCGCTGGGAGAGACGTTAGACGCGATATTGCGGCTTCGGTGGAGCAAAAAATTACGGCGCCCTCAGGCGCCGTAATTCATTGAGCGGTCCGCGAGGGCTTACTTCTTGCCCTTGCCCCCTTGCTGCGTAAACGTCTGGAACGCCTCGGCCGAAGCACGGGTCATCTGATCGAAGGCCGCTCGGGTCGTGTCCATGGCGGACTGGATGGCGGTCATAGCGTTCTGATCGCTGATCGGCATTCCCGAGAACATCTTCTGCATGGCTTCGAACACGTCCTTGCCGCCGCTCGAAAGCTGTTCGCCGACGAGTTTGCCGAGTTCGGTCTGGGCTCGCGTGGTCAGTTCGGCCAATTCACGGGCGCATCCCAGCATCTTTTCGGCGGTGCTCTGAGCGTACTGCGAACGGAGGTTAAGGAGTTCGTTGGGATCCTTGGCAGCCGATTGAGCCTTGGCGTTCTCGACGCCTTCTTCGAACAGGCTTTTCGCGGTTGCAACCTGCAGTTCCATGATGCGCTGAGAATTCTCGATCGACAGCTGCGCAAGACGCATGGCCGCTTCGAAATTCTTCTTCTGGAGTTCGTTGAACTGATCCTGTTTGCTTGCCATTTTCTTCCTCCGAGAGCTCTCGTTGATGCCGCTTGCAGACGGAGTCCCGTCGTGCAGCGTTTAATTTTGACAACATAGCACATTGGCGTTACTTCTGGTGCCACGCTAAGGTGCATCGATATATTTCAACATGAATGCTGCAGCGCAGCAATATCTCTACAAGCTTTGTTACGAGGGAAGCTGCCCTTCGTTACCCATAATGAGGATCGACCCGTTTCCGGGACCTCTGTTGAATTGTGTCGTGGCGCCCCCATCTTCGCGGTAGCCCTCCAATAGAAGGATCTCCCTCATGCGCTTCGACAAGCTCACCACAAAATTCCAGCAGGCCTTGTCCGATGCCCAAAGCATCGCCGTCGGCAACGATCAGCAATTCATCGAGCCTGCCCACCTGTTGCTCGCCATGCTCGCACAAGAGGATGGCGGCACGGTGTCGCTGCTGCAACGTGCCGGTGTTAACGTGCCGCCGTTGAAGGTGTCGCTTGACAAGCTGCTTGCGCGCCTGCCCAAGGTCGAAGGCCACGGCGGTGAGGTGCAGATCGGAAGGGACTTGTCGAATCTGCTGAACCTCGCCGATCGCGAAGCGCAGAAGCGCGGCGACCAGTTCATCGCGAGCGAAATGTTCCTGCTCGCCTTGGCCGACGACAAGGGAGACACGGGGCGGACGCTGAAGGAGCACGGTCTTTCACGGAAAGCGCTGGAAGCTGCCATCGAAGCGGTGAGGGGCGGAGCGGGCGTGGCAAGCCAGGATGCTGAAGGACAGCGCGAAGCTTTGACGAAGTACTGCATCGATCTGACGGAGCGCGCTCGCGCAGGAAAGCTCGATCCCGTGATCGGGAGAGACGATGAAATTCGGCGGGCGATCCAGATTCTGCAACGGCGTACGAAGAACAACCCGGTCCTGATCGGCGAGCCTGGCGTCGGCAAGACGGCGATCGTGGAGGGGTTGGCTCAGCGCATCGTCAATGCCGAGGTTCCGGAGACACTCAAGGGCAAGCGTGTGCTGTCGCTGGACATGGCGGCACTGCTCGCCGGCGCCAAGTACCGAGGCGAGTTCGAGGAGCGTCTGAAATCGGTGCTGAAGGAAATTGCCCAGGAGGAAGGGCAGATCATCGTCTTCATCGACGAGATCCATACGATGGTCGGAGCGGGCAAGGCCGAAGGGGCGATCGACGCCGGCAACATGCTCAAGCCCGCGCTCTCTCGCGGGGAACTGCACTGTATCGGTGCGACAACGCTCGACGAATATCGCAAGTACATCGAAAAGGACGCCGCGCTCGAACGGCGCTTCCAGAAAGTGCTGGTCGAAGAACCTTCGGTCGAATCCACCATCGCGATCCTGCGCGGCCTGCAGGAGAGATACGAGCTGCACCACGGCGTCGACATCACCGATCCGGCCATCGTCGCGGCGGCCGAATTGTCCCATCGCTACATCACCGATCGCTTCCTCCCCGACAAGGCCATCGACCTGATCGACGAGGCGGCGGCGCGCATCAAGATGGAGATCGACTCCAAGCCCGAAGTAATGGACAAGCTCGAACGGCGTCTCATCCAGCTCAAGATCGAGCAGGAAGCGGTCAAGCGGGAAACCGACGAGGCCTCGCAAAAGCGTCTGGTGCTGATCCGCGACGAAATCGAAAAACTCGAGCGCGAATACGCCAACCTCGATGAAATCTGGCGCTCGGAGAAGGCCAGCGTCCAGGGCAGCCAGCACATCAAGGAAGAAATCGACAAGCTGCGTGCGCAGATGGCGGAGATGCAGCGTAAGGGCCAGTACGACAAGCTCGCAGAGTTGCAGTATGGCAAGTTGCCGCAGCTTGAGGCGCAGCTCAAGGTGGCCGAAGAGGCGGGCAGCGGAGAGCGCAAGTTCAAGCTGTTGCGCACCCAGGTTGGCACCGAGGAAATTGCCGAAGTCGTGTCTCGTGCGACCGGTATTCCGGTCAGCAAGATGATGCAGGGCGAGCGCGAGAAGTTGTTGAGGATGGAAGAGCGCCTGCATTCGCGGGTCGTCGGCCAGGACGAAGCCGTGCGCCTCGTCTCGGATGCGATTCGCCGTTCCCGCGCGGGATTGTCCGACGAGAACCGGCCCTACGGCTCCTTCCTCTTCCTCGGCCCGACGGGCGTGGGCAAGACCGAACTGTGTAAGGCGCTCGCAGAGTTCCTGTTCGATTCCGAGGAGCATCTCATCCGCGTCGACATGAGCGAATTCATGGAAAAGCATTCGGTCGCCCGTCTGATCGGGGCGCCTCCGGGCTATGTCGGCTACGAAGAAGGCGGTTACCTGACCGAGCAGGTGCGCCGCAAGCCATATTCGGTGATCCTCTTCGACGAGGTCGAAAAGGCGCATCCCGACGTCTTCAACGTCCTGCTGCAGGTGTTGGACGACGGGCGCATGACGGACGGACAGGGGCGCACCGTTGACTTCAAGAACACGGTCATCGTGATGACGTCGAACCTCGGCAGCCAGATGATCCAGCAGATGTCCGGTGACGACTACCAAGTCATCAAACTGGCGGTGATGGCTGAGGTGAAGACCTTCTTCCGACCGGAATTCGTGAACCGGATCGACGAAGTGGTCGTGTTCCACGCACTCGATGAAAAGCATATCGCGAGCATCGCACGCATTCAACTGCAGTATCTGGAACGTCGTCTCGCACGCCTGGATATGACGCTCCAGGTCACCGACGCTGCCTTGGCCGAACTTGCTGCGGCTGGTTTCGACCCGATTTTCGGCGCGCGTCCCCTCAAGCGTGCAATCCAGGAGCACATCGAGAATCCGCTTGCACGGGCGATTCTCGAAGGGCAGTTCGGAGCAAAGGACAAGATCGTCGTCGACTCGTCAGGCGGACGGGTCGCATTTGCCAAAGGTTGATTCATACAAAGGCGAAGTGGCAGCCTGCAGGCTGCCACCTCGCCGGTCTCAAGATGTGCTTCAGCCTTCCTGTCGGCATGCCTCGCTTTTCTTTCGACGTCCCGAGTTTGGCCTTGACCGGCAGGCGGTGCGATAATCCGCCCCTTATGTCTGCGGTGCGGATCGCATGACGCTTTGACAGGGGTTTTCTGGATAACACGATGCTGGAATCAGTTCGCAATAACAAGCGCGTAGCGCAGATCATCCTCGCGGCGCTGGTCGTGCCGTTCGCGTTCTTCGGGTTGGATTCGTACTTCAAGGGCGGTCCCGGGGGTGTGGAGGTGGCGACGGTCGGGAAGTCGAAGATCTCCGTGGGAGAGTTCGAGCAGGCGTTGCGTGAGCAGCAGGATCGGCTGCGGCAGTCGATGGGTGGTGAGGTCGACCGGGCGATGCTCGAGTCGGAACCGATGCGGCGCGCGGTCGTTGAAAATCTCGTCAATCAGCGCTTGCTGCTGCTGTATACGGCCGACAAGCGGCTGGGTGTCTCGCCGCAGGCCCTGCAGCAGATGATTTCCGGCATTGAGGCCTTTCAGCAGGACGGGCACTTCTCGCTGGAGCGGTATGAGGCCGCGATTCGCGCGCAAGGAATGACGCCGCAGGTGTTCGAAGCTCGTCTGGCGCAGGATCTGCGCATCCAGCAGATGGCGCAGGCGGTCGGCGAATCGGCGTTTCCGTCGCTGGTTTCGGCGCAGCGTTTCCTGAAGTCGCAGCTCGAAGAGCGGATGGTGAGCGAGATGCGTTTCCCGGTGGGTCGCTTCGCGGACGAGGTGAAGTTGGCCGAAGGTGCGGCGAAGAAGTTCTACGACGAGAATCCGCAGCGTTTCGAGCGCGCCGCGCGCCTGCGTGCCGAGTACGTGGTGTTCAATCAGGAGGCACTGCTGGCGAAGACGACGGTTTCGGACGACGCGGCTCGGGCCTTCTATAAGGCGAATGCGGAGCGTTTCAGTCAGCCGGAAGAGCGCAATGCGCGGCACATCCTGATTACCGTAGCCGCGGATGCGGCGCCGGAAGCAGTGGAGAAGGCCAAGGCGAAGGCTGAAGGGATCCTTGCCCAAGTGCGCGAGAACCCGAAGCGTTTTGCCGAGCTGGCCAAGGCGGAGTCGCAAGACCCGGGCTCGGCGAGCCGCGGCGGCGATCTGGGCGCGTTCGGTCGCGGGACGATGGTGAAACCGTTCGAGGATGCAGCATTCAGCTTGGCAAAGGGGCAAATCAGCGATCTGGTGCGGTCCGATTTTGGTTTCCACATCATCGAAGTGACCGATATCAAGCCGTCGCACGCCCGTCCGTTCGAAGAAGTGAAGGCCGAGATCGTAGAGGAGCTCAAGCGGCAGGACGCAAACAAGCGCTTTGCCGAACAGGCCGAGGTGTTTGCGAACACGGTCTATGAGCAATCCGATAGCCTGAAGCCGGTGGCCGATGCGCTGAAGTTGGAGGTCCACAAGACGGACTGGATTACCCGTCAGGGCGGTGCGCTCGGCGAGTACAAGAACGATAAGCTGCTGAACGCCCTCTTCGGTGACGAGGCAGCCAAGCACGGACGCAACGTCGAAGCCGTCGAGGTGACGCGCGGTACGCTGGTTTCGGCGCGTGTCGCCGAATTCCAGGACGCTCAGCGTCTGCCGTTCGAAGAAGTGAAGGCATCGATCGAGAAGCAACTGCGGGCCGACGAAGCTGCACGGCTTGCCGGTGAGCGTGGCGAGGCCGCATTGGCTGCACTGCGCAAGGGCGAGGCAGTCAGCGGGGACTGGATCGCAGCCCAAACCGTGCAGCGGGGCAAGCCGACACTGCCGCCGACGGCGATGGGGGCGATTTTCGGTGCCGAGACGGCGAAGCTTCCCTCTTATGCGGGGGCTGCGTCGGCCGATGGCGGCTACGTGGTCTATCGCATCGAGAGCGTGAATCGTCCGGATGTGGCGAAGGACGACAAGCGTGTGAAGGCGCTGGCGGGCCAGTATCAGCGTCTGATCGCGGAGCGTGACTTCAGTGCCTTCCTAACGTCGCTGCGCGACCGTTACAAGGTCGAAATCAACTCGGCTGCGCTGCGTCCGCAGCAGCCGTAACCGCGGGAGCCATCGGCGCTTGAAGGGTCGGTGGCACCCAAAAAAACAAAGCCCGGCGATGCCGGGCTTTGTTTTTACTGCAGTGTGCCGCTTGAGTATTACTGCTGCGGCTCTGCGTTGCCGAGGGCAGTGGTGTTGAAGCCGCCATCGACATACATGATTTCGCCAGTCATGCCGCTGGCGAGGTCGGAGCACAGGAAGGCCGCGGCGTTGCCGACTTCGTCAATGGTGACATTGCGGCGCAGCGGGGCGTTGTGTTCGTTGAAGGAGAGCAGCTTGCTGAAGCTGCCGATACCGGAGGCGGCAAGGGTCTTGATCGGGCCGGCGGAGATGGCGTTGACACGGGTGCCTTCCGGGCCGAGGCAGACCGCCAGGTAGCGCACGGACGCTTCGAGACTCGCCTTGGCGAGGCCCATGATGTTGTAGTTGGGCATCGTGCGCACGGCGCCGAGGTAGGACAAGGTCAGCATCGCTCCGTTGCGGCCCTTCATCAGCGGGCGTGCGGCTTTGGCGAGCAGCGGGAAGCTGGCGGCGCTGATTTCCTGGGAGATGCGGAAGGCGTCGCGCGAGAAGCCATCGAGGAAGTCGCCTTCGAGCGCGTCGCTGGGGGCGAAGGCGATCGAGTGGACGAGGCCGTCGAGGCCGTCCCATTTCTGCGCCAGTTGTTCGAACAGGGCGGTGATTTCGTCGTCATTCTGCACGTCGCACGCGAAGATCAGTTCGGAGCCGAACTCGGCGGCCATCTTGGCGACGCGCTCCTGGAAGCGCTCGTTCTGGTAGGTGAAGGCGAGTTCGGCGCCTTCACGATGCATGGCCTTTGCAATGCCGTAGGAAATCGAGCGGTTGCTGAGCAAGCCCGTGATCAGAATGCGTTTCCCTGCGAGAAAGCCCATTTTGGGTGAAGCTCCGTCTTGAAGATCGGCGGATTATAGCCGATGGGGTCGGGGACGCGGTGCCTTGGTGTTCGCTGGGGATGTTTTGGGGCAGTCTCGTTGTGTCGGAAATGCTTCGCGCGGCGCACCGCATTGGACGGTCGGGGACAGGTAGAATCGCCAGTCATGTTCCGGCGCATGCTTTCCTTCCTCTTCGTCAGCGTTCTGCTATCGGCCTGTGGCCCGGTCTGGAACGATCCCTATCCGGCGGCCGAGCGTGGGCAGAACATCCTTTATTCGGCCTTTACGGACCGGCCGAAGCACCTCGATCCCGTGCAGTCCTACAGCGAAGACGAGGCGACGTTTCTCTATCAGATCTACGAGCCGCCGCTTCAGTACGACTACCTGAAGCGGCCCTATACGCTGATTCCGGGCAGTGCCGCCGAGATGCCGCAAGTGCGTCGCTACGACGCGTCCGGCGCGCTCTTGCCCGATGATGCTTCGGCAGATCGCGTTGCACGTACCGTGTACGAAGTGAAGATCCGGCCGGGAGTGATGTATCAACCGCATCCGGCCTTCGCCAAACGTCCGGACGGGAGCCCGCGCTATCTCGACCTCGGTGGCGACGATCTGCGAGGGGTGCGCGGGGTCTCCGATTTCCGCGAAACGGGGACGCGCGAACTCGAAGCGGGGGATTTCGTTTACCAGATGAAGCGGCTCGCGCATCCTCGCCTGCACTCACCGATCTTCGAACTGATCGCGGAGTACTTGCCGGGGCTGAAGACGCTGCAGCAACAACTGGCCGAGGAGGCGAAGCGCAACTTGGGATGGATCGATCTGAATCGCTTCGATCTGCCCGGGGTCGAAATCGCCGATCGCTACACGTATCGAATCACGCTTAAAGGGGCGTATCCGCAGTTCCTATACTGGCTGTCGATGCCGTTCTTCGCGCCGGTCCCACCGGAGGCCGACCGCTTCTTTGGTCAGCCGGGATTTGCCGAGCGGAATCTGACGCTCGATTGGTGGCCGATTGGAACCGGGCCGTACATGCTGGTCGAGAACAATCCCAACGCGCGCATGGTGCTCGCCCGCAACCCGAATTTCCGCGGAGAGCCGTACCCGTGCGAGGGGAGTCCGGCTGATCGCGAGGCGGGCTTGCTCGAAGATTGCGGCAAGCCGATGCCCTTCGTCGACAAGATCGTGTTTTCGCGCGAGCGCGAGGGGATTCCGTACTGGAACAAGTTCTTGCAGGGGTATTACGACGCGTCGGGGGTGTCGTCCGATAACTTCGACCAGGCGGTGACGATGACCAGTCAGGGCGAGGTGATGCTGTCCGACGACATGCGCGCCCAAGGGATTCAGCTGCTGACGTCGGTCTCGCCGTCGGTGTTCTACCTCGGCTTCAACATGCTCGACAGCGTCGTCGGGGGCGGGGACGGCGCCGAAGGAAAAGCGCGTGCGCGCAAGCTCAGGCAGGCGATTTCGGTGGCGCTCGACATCGACGAGTTCGTGTCGATCTTCATGAACGGTCGAGGGGTGACGGCGATGCATCCGATCCCGCCCGGGATCTTCGGTGCACGTGAGGGAGAGGCCGGTATCAACCCGGTGGTGTACGAGTGGCGTGACGGGCATCCGCTACGGCGCGGGATCGAGACCGCCAAGCGGCTGCTTGCCGAGGCGGGTTATCCGAACGGACGTGACGCAAAGACCGGCGAGCCACTGATCATCAATCTCGACACGACGCCGGGCGGCCTCGGCGACAAGGCACGCTCGGACTGGCTGGCCAAGCAATTCCGTGAGCTGGGCATCCAGTTCGTGGTTCGCGCGACCGACTACAACCGGTTCCAGGACAAGATCCGCAATGGCAGTGCCCAGCTCTTCTTTTTCGGGTGGAATGCCGACTATCCCGACCCGGAGAACATGCTGTTCCTGCTCCATGGCGCACAGGCGAAGGTGAAGGAGTCGGGGCAGAATGCGGCCAACTACATCAATCCGGAGTATGACCGCCTCTTCGAACAGATGAAGAGCATGCCGGACGGACCGGCGCGGCAGGAGGTGATCGACCGGATGGTGGCTATCCTGCAGCAGGATGCGCCGTGGGTGTTCGGCTTCCATCCGAAAGCCTATTCCTTGCAGCACGGTTGGGTCATGAACCGGAAGGCGGGTTCGATGGTGCGCAATACCTTGAAGTACCAGCGTATCGATCTGGCAAAACGCGAGGCGGCGCGCGCCGCCTGGAATCGCCCGGTGGTCTGGCCGATGGCGCTTGTCGCGCTGTTGCTTGCCGCGATCATTGCGCCGGCAGCGGTGCATTTCCGGCGCCGGGAACGCGCGACCGCGATCGGAGGAGGGCGCTGATGTTCGCGTATATTGTCCGGCGGCTGCTGCTGGCGGGGCCGATCCTGATCGGCGTGAACGTGCTGACCTTCGCGTTGTTCTTCGTCGTGAATTCGCCGGACGACATGGCGCGCATGCAGTTGGGTGTGAAGCGGGTGACGCCGGAGGCGATCGAGCGCTGGAAGGTCGAGCGCGGCTACGACCGACCCCTGTTCTTCAATGTGCAGGCGGCCGGGGCGGAGCGACTCACCGACACGATCTTCTTTCGTAAGTCGTTGCGCATGTTCGCGTTCGACTTCGGCCGGTCGGACGACGGGCGCAACATTGCGCAGGAGATCCGTGACCGCATGGGACCGTCGCTCGCTTTGGCATTGCCGACGTTCGTGTTGGGGCTCTTCGTCTCGGTGTCGTTCGCGCTGATGCTGGTGTTCTTCCGTGCGACCTACCTCGACTTCTGGGGCGTCGTGCAGTGTGTGGCGATGATGTCGATTTCGAGTCTGTTTTACATCATCGGGGGGCAGTGGCTGGTATCGAAGGTGTGGGCTCTCGTGCCGATTTCGGGCTACGCGCCCGGGTTCGATGCGATGCGCTTCCTGGCGTTGCCGGTCGCGATCAGCGTCATCGCCGGAGTCGGGTCGAACGCTCGCTGGTATCGGACGATCTTTCTCGAAGAGATCTCGAAGGACTACGTGCGTACGGCGCGGGCGAAGGGGTTGTCCGAGCGGGTGGTGCTGTTCCGGCACGTGCTGAAGAACGCGATGATTCCGATCCTGACCGGGGTGGTGGTCGTGATTCCGCTGCTCTTCATGGGGAGTCTCGTGGTGGAGTCCTTCTTCGGCATCCCCGGCTTGGGGAGTTATACGATCGATGCGATCAATGCTCAGGATTTCGCGGTGGTGCGCGCGATGGTGTTCATCGGCTCGGTGCTTTACATCGTCGGTCTGCTGCTGACCGACATCTCCTATACGCTGGTCGATCCGCGGGTCAGGCTGGAGTAGGCATGAATTTCCTGCCCGTGGTGCTGTGGACCGATGCGCTGTTCTTTCTGCTCGTAGTGGTGGCGGGCGGGATGATCTTCCACGTGCGGCGCAGCGAGCCGCTGCGCGAGGCTTGGAGCAAGGTGGGCAGGCGCGCGGCGGGCATGGCGTCGGCCACGATATTGCTCGTGTTCCTGACGCTCGGCGTGATCGACAGTCTTCATTATCGGGCGGCCTTGCCGGCTGCCGCCGGCGATGCCAAGGTCGCCTACTCGTCCGAGGTGTTGAGTGCGCTGGATGCGGTACTCGCATCGCTGCGCAAGCAGACCGAGAAGACGTATTCGGCGCCTTTCGCAACCGAACTTTATGCGCGAGAGACCGTGGAACTTCCCGGCGGTGGGCAGGCACGTGTCTACCCGCGGCTGGCCTACGGCGGGGCGCATCTCGCCGACCCGCAGGCCGATCGCGCAAGGGATATCGCGCGACGAGCGCTGGCAGGCGCTGGCGTCGGTTTGCTGGTGTGGGGCGTCATTGCCCTGGCGGTGACGGCCGCATTGGCGCGGCGTTCGGGGCGTAGCCTCGCGAACTCCGCTCATGCGCTCGTACGTGGACGCACGGTGCTCGCATGGCGGTCGGCGCTCGTCACGCTCGGGTTGTTGCTAGTTAGCGTCGGCGTCCTGGTGGCGCTGGCGCCCTATTACCACGTCTTCGGGACGGACAAGGTCGGGCAGGACGTGCTTTATCTGTCCTTGAAGAGCGTGCGGACGGCCCTGATCATCGGGACGCTGACGACGCTCGTGATGCTGCCGTTTGCCGTGGCCTTGGGGATTCTTGCGGGCTACCTGGGCGGCTGGGTCGATGACCTGATCCAGTACCTGTACACGGTGCTCAGCGCGATCCCCGGCGTGTTGTTGATCGCGGCGGCGGTGCTGATGATGCAGGTCGTCATCGACACCCATCTGCAATGGTTCTCGACTGCGGCCGAGCGGGCCGACGCACGGCTCATGGCCTTGTGCATGATTCTCGGGATCACCAGCTGGACGGGGTTGTGCCGTCTGCTGCGGGGCGAGACGCTGAAATTGCGCGAGCTGGAGTATGTGCAGGCCGCGCGGGCCTTCGGAGTGCGGACATCGGCGATCATGCGCCGCCATGTGCTGCCGAACGTGATGCACATCGTGCTGATCGCGCTGGTGATGGATTTCTCCGGCCTCGTCCTGGCGGAAGCGGTGTTGTCCTATGTCGGGATCGGCGTGGATCCCACGACGATCAGCTTCGGGACGATGATCAACATGGCGCGGGCGGAACTCGCTCGCGATCCGATGGTGTGGTGGTCGCTTCTTGCCGCATTCGTCTTCATGTTCGTGTTGGTGTTGTCCGCCAACCTGTTCGCGGACGTCGTGCGCGACGCCTTCGATCCACGCCGCAGCTGAATACCGCTTGATCCGTGATCCGACGCGGTGCGAACCAAGTGCCGCGCCATGCGTCTGACCGTCTGACCAACGCAGCCCCAACCCCAACAGTCGTTACTCCAAAATAATGAGATCCCTTCAATTCGATAACCGCTTCGTGCGGGAGCTTCCGGGCGATCCCGAGCCATCGCCTCACGTGCGTCAGGTGCATGGAGCGTGTTACTCCCGGGTCATGCCGACTCCCGTACGTGAGCCGCGGCTGATCGCATGGTCGCCCGAAATGGCGAGTGCGCTCGGGTTTGACGAAGCGGATGTCCGCTCGCCGGAATTTGCGCAGGTCTTTGGCGGCAATGCGCTGTTGCCGGGCATGGAGCCGTATGCGGCATGCTATGGCGGGCATCAGTTCGGCAATTGGGCCGGACAACTCGGCGACGGTCGCGCGATCACGCTGGGCGAGGCGGTCAATGCGAAGGGCGAGCGCTATGAGTTGCAGTTGAAGGGGGCGGGCAAGACGCCGTATTCGCGTACCGCCGACGGGCGCGCGGTATTGCGGTCGTCGATCCGCGAGTTCCTGTGCAGCGAGGCGATGCACCATCTGGGTATTCCGACGACGCGCGCGCTATGCATTGTCGGCACGGGGGAAGATGTCATCCGAGACATGTTCTACGACGGCCATCCGCGTGCGGAGCCGGGGGCCGTGGTGTGCCGCGTGGCGCCGTCTTTCATCCGCTTTGGCAATTTTGAAATCTTCTCTGCGCGCGGTGATGAGCAGTTGCTCGCGCAACTGGTCGATTTCACGATCGCACGGGATTTCCCTGAGCTTGGCGGGACGACCGAGACGCGCCGGACGGAGTGGTTCCACACGGTTTGCGAGCGTACCGCGCGTTTGATGGCCGAGTGGATGCGGGTCGGCTTCGTCCATGGCGTGATGAACACCGACAACATGTCGATTCTCGGCCTGACGATCGACTACGGCCCCTACGGATGGATCGACAACTTCGATCCGGATTGGACGCCGAATACCACGGACGCGTCGGGGCGACGCTACCGCTTCGGTAATCAGCCGGGCATCGGGCAGTGGAATCTGTGGCAGTTGGGAAATGCCTTGTACCCAGCTTTCGGCTCGGTCGAGCCGCTGCAGGAGGGGCTAGATCGCTATGCCGTCGTTTACGCCCGTGAACGGGAGCGCACGCTCGCCGGGAAGTTGGGACTGACGATGTTTCATGAGGGGGATAGCGAACTGGTCGATACGCTCCATACCTTGCTGGCGCGCGCCGAAGTCGACATGACGATCTTCTTCCGTGGCTTGGCCGATGTCGATCTGCAGCAACCGTCGATCGAACCTGTCAGGGAGGCGTTCTACAACGAGGCGCTGCTCGAGCGCGAAAGCGCTGCATTCGCTGACTGGCTTGCGCGCTATGCAGCACGGGCGCTTCAGGATGGCGTGCCGCCGGAGCTGCGGCGCGAGCGGATGAATGCGGCTAATCCGTGCTACGTGCTGCGCAATTACCTCGCGCAGGAGGCGATCGACGCGGCCGAGCAGGGGGACAATGCGTTGATCCTGGAACTGCTCGACGTGATGCGTCGTCCCTACGAGGATCAGCCGGGGCGCGAGCGTTTTGCCGCGAAACGGCCGGACTGGGCGCGCCAGCGGGCCGGGTGCTCGATGCTGTCGTGCAGTTCGTGACTTCGCCGGGACGGCGTCAGACCTTGGTCTTCATCAGCCGCGCCTTGTCGCGCTCCCAATCGCGCTGTTTGGAGTCTTCGCGCTTGTCGTATTGCTTCTTGCCTTTCGCGAGGCCGATGAGCGCTTTGACGCGGCCCTTGGCGTAGTGCAGATCGAGCGGCACGAGGGTGTAGCCCGCGCGCTCGACCTTGCCGATGAGCTTTGCGATTTCGCCTGCATGCAGCAGCAGTTTGCGCGTACGGACCGGGTCGGGGCTGACGTGGTTGGAAGCGCTGGCAAGAGCCGTGATGTGCATGCCGAGGATGAAGATTTCCTCGCCCCGGATGATGACGTAGGCTTCCTTGATATTGGCGCGGCCGGCGCGGATCGCCTTGACCTCCCAGCCTTCGAGGACGAGCCCGGCCTCGTACTTCTCTTCGATGAAGTAGTCGTGAAAGGCCTTGCGATTGTCGACGATGCTCATGAGTGACGGAAATCCTGTGGGTGCTGGGGCATCCGGTCGTCTGCGGGAGGCCGCAGCCGGGGCCTTGCGGTAGAATCGCGCATTTTAGCAGTTCGACGGAGCCCCCGTCCCCATCCCCTCATGGCTGACGTCAAGAAGCAGGTCCTGATCGAATTCACTCCGGCGCAAATGTTCGCGCTCGTCGACCGCTGCGAGGACTACCCCCAGTTCCTGCAGTGGTGTGGCGGCGCCGAAGTCACTGCCCGCACCGAAACCCTGACCGTGGCGACGCTTCATATCAGCTACCACGGCATCAAGGCGCATTTCACGACGGAGAACAGCAAACTTGCTCCCCTCGAGATGCACATTCGCCTGAAAGAAGGGCCATTCACTCATCTCGACGGCTCATGGCGCTTTACGGCGTTGGGCAGTGAAGCCTGCAAGATCGAGTTCAAGCTGCACTACGAGTTTTCCAGCAAATTGCTCGAAAAGGTGCTGGGGCCGGTCTTCAACCACATCGCGAACACCTTCGTCGAGTCCTTCATCAAGCGCGCGCAGCAGGTCTACCCGAAGCGATGAGCACGAGCGCGTTCATCAACGTCGAGGTCGTCTACGCGCTGCCGCAGCGGCATCAGCTGGTGCGTATCCAGGTCCCGGCGGGTTCGACGGTGCGGGAGGCGATCGACGCATCGGGGATCCTCGCGCGATTCCCCGAAATCGATCTCGACAAGGCGAACAAGGTGGGGGTGTTCGGCAAGCTCACCCGGCTCGATACGGTGCTGCGCGAGCGGGATCGCGTGGAGATCTATCGACCTTTGATCGCGGACCCGAAGGAGGTGCGCAAGAAGCGGGCGGAGGAAGGGAAGGCGCTCAAGAAAGGCGGCGGCGCGGCCGCCTGATGGCCGCGAGCGGGCCTCCGCCGCTTACTTGCAGTTCGCGCCGATGAATTTCTGGACGCGCTCGCCTTCGGTCTTGCGGCTTGCGTCGTCGATCAGTTCGCGTTCGCCGCTGCTGTTGTAGCGCGTGACGCGACGCGAATTCTCCAGTGCCGTCAATTGGCCACGCGCGCGTTCGCAGGCTTGTTTGCGTTCGTCTGCTTCCTGACGCTGCTTCTCGGCCTTGGCCTCGGCTTCGGCGGCGGCTGCGCGGCGCTGGCGGAATTCGAGTTCCTTTTCGGCCATGGTCTTGGGCTTGGTCGGGTCGGACTTGCTCTTGTCCTTATCGGACGGATCCTTCTTGCCGGCGTCGGCGCTTCCTTCCGCGGCAGTCTTGTCGCCATCGGCGGGTTTCGACTCCTCGGTCGTCGGCGCGCCCGGTCGCGGGCTCTTGCGTATCGTCTGCACGTTGCCTTGTGTCGGCGGGGTGTCCGAGTAGTTGATACGGCCCTGGGCGTCACGCCACTGGTAGACGTCGGCCGCGGCGGGTAGTGCGAAGAGCAGGCTCAGCAGAAGGAGGCTTGCGCGGGACATCGGTCCGGGTTCCTGAAGTGAAAGCCCCGCTTACCATGCGCGGGCGGCATCTGTATAATACGGATTTGGCCGAAAGGAAAAAAGCCATGCGAGTGATCCAGAAGGCGCTGACGTTTGATGACGTCCTTCTTGTTCCCGCCCATTCTACGGTTCTCCCCCGCGATGTCAGCCTGCGGGCACAGCTGACGCGCAACATCACCCTGAATATCCCCCTGGTCTCCGCCGCGATGGATACGGTGACCGAATCCCGCTTGGCGATCGCGCTGGCGCAGGAGGGCGGCATCGGCATTCTCCACAAGAATCTTCCGGTCAAGCAGCAGGCCGCGATGGTCGCGAAGGTGAAGCGCTTCGAGTCGGGTGTTCTGAAGGATCCGATCACGATTCCGCCGACGATGAGTGTCCGCGACGTCGTGTCGCTGACCCGTCAGCACAAATTCTCCGGTCTGCCGGTCGTCGAAGGTAAGCGCGTCGTCGGCATCATCACCAACCGCGACCTGCGTTTCGAGACCAATCTCGACCAGACCGTGGCGGCGATCATGACCCCTTATGACCGCCTCGTGACGGTCAAGGAAGGCGAAAGCCTCGAAGTCGCGCGTCGACTGATGCACAAGCATCGCCTGGAGCGCGTGCTGGTGCTGAATGATGCGGGCGAGCTGCGCGGCCTGATCACCGTGAAGGACATGATGAAGTCGACCGAGCATCCGCTCGCGGCCAAGGACGACCTCGGTCGCCTGCGCGTCGGTGCTGCGATCGGTGTCGGTGCGGGTACCGAAGAGCGTGCCGAGGCGCTGGTCGAGGCTGGTGTGGACGTCGTCGTGGTCGATACGGCGCATGGCCACTCGCAAGGTGTGCTCGATCGTGTTCAGTGGGTGAAGAAGAATTTCCCGCACGTCGAGGTCATCGGCGGCAACATCGCGACGGCGGCTGCGGCGAAGGCGTTGGTGGATGTCGGCGCGGATGCGGTCAAGGTCGGTATCGGCCCCGGTTCGATCTGCACGACGCGGATCGTCGCCGGCGTCGGCGTACCGCAGGTCACCGCAATCGATAACGTTTCGACGGCACTCGCGGGCTCTGGCGTGCCAATGATCGCCGACGGCGGCATCCGCTTCTCGGGTGACATCTCGAAGGCGATCGCGGCCGGTGCCAACGTCGTGATGCTGGGCGGCCTGTTCGCCGGTACCGAAGAGGCGCCGGGCGAGACGGTGCTGTTCCAGGGGCGCTCGTACAAATCGTATCGCGGCATGGGTTCGCTCGGCGCGATGCAGCAGGGCGCGGCCGACCGCTACTTCCAGGAATCCGACGGCAATGCCGACAAGCTCGTGCCGGAAGGCATCGAGGGGCGTGTTCCCTACAAGGGTGCGGTCTCGGCGGTGATCCACCAGCTGATCGGCGGCCTGCGCGCTTCGATGGGCTACCTCGGGTGCGCGACGATCGACGACATGCACCGCACGGCGCAGTTCGTCGAGATCACGTCCGCCGGTGTGCGCGAGTCGCATGTCCACGACGTTCAGATCACCAAGGAAGCGCCCAACTACCACGTGGATTGATTCCTCGCTGACCTAAAAGGCGGCCCCCGGTGGGCCGCCTTTCCTTTTTCCGTACCCCCGAGACCTCGCCATGGCTCACCAGAAAATTCTCATCCTCGATTTCGGTTCCCAAGTCACCCAGCTCATCGCGCGCCGCATCCGCGAACAGCAGGTGTATTGCGAGATCCACCCGTTCGACGTGACCGACGAGTTCGTGCGCGACTTCGCGCCGGCCGGTGTGATCCTGTCCGGCGGCCCGAACTCCGTCTATGAGGCGGTGGGCTGGCATGCGCCTCAGGCTGTCTTCGAACTGGGCGTGCCGGTGCTGGGCATCTGCTACGGCATGCAGACGATGGCGCAGCAACTGGGCGGCAAGGTGGAAAGCTCGGGCAAGCGCGAATTCGGCTACGCCGAGATCCGCGCTCGTGGCCATTCGGAGCTCTTCCGCGGCATCCAGGACCGGACGAATGACGAGGGTCATGGGCTGCTCGACGTCTGGATGAGCCACGGCGACAAGGTCACCGAGATGCCCCCGGGCTTCAAGGTGATTGCGAGCAACGAATCCTGCCCGATCGCGGCGATCGCCGACGAGGCGCGCAAGTTCTACGCCGTGCAGTTCCACCCGGAAGTCACGCACACGATCCAGGGCAGGGAGATGATCGCCCGTTTCGTGCACGAGATCTGCGGCTGCGGTCATGACTGGAATATGCCGGACTACGTCAGCGAGGCGATCGAGAAGGTGCGCGCGCAGGTCGGCAAGGAGGAGGTGATCCTCGGCCTGTCCGGCGGCGTCGATTCGTCGGTCGTCGCGGCGCTGCTGCACCGCGCGATCGGCGATCAGCTGACCTGCGTGTTCGTCGACAACGGCCTGCTGCGCCTGAACGAGGCGGAGCAGGTGATGCAGACCTTCGCGCGCAACCTGGGCGTGAAGGTGATTCATGTCGACGCGACCGAACAGTTCATGGGCCATCTGAAGGGCGTTTCGGACCCCGAGGCGAAGCGCAAGATCATCGGTCGCGAGTTCGTCGAGGTTTTCCAGGCGGAGGCGCAGAAGCTGCCGAACGCAAAGTGGTTGGCGCAGGGCACGATCTATCCGGACGTGATCGAGTCGGCCGGCTCCAAGACAGGCAAGGCGCACACGATCAAGAGTCACCACAACGTGGGTGGCTTGCCCGAGACGCTCAACCTGAAGCTGCTCGAGCCGCTGCGCGAGCTCTTCAAGGATGAAGTGCGCGAACTGGGCATCGCGCTTGGGCTGCCGCACGAAATGGTCTACCGCCATCCGTTCCCGGGTCCGGGTCTGGGTGTTCGTATCCTCGGTGAGGTGAAGAAGGAATTCGCCGATCTGCTGCGCCGCGCGGACGCGATCTTCATCGACGAATTGCGCGCTGCCGACTGGTATGACAAGACGAGCCAGGCGTTTGCGGTGTTCCTGCCGGTGAAGAGCGTCGGCGTGATGGGCGACGGGCGGACCTATGAATACGTGGTCGCGCTTCGTGCGGTTCAGACGCAGGATTTCATGACGGCGCACTGGGCGGAGCTGCCGCACAGCCTGCTGGGCAAGGTGTCGAACCGGATCATCAACGAAGTCCGCGGCATCAACCGGGTCGTGTACGACATCTCTGGAAAACCGCCCGCAACGATCGAGTGGGAGTGACGTGAACTGAAAGGTCTTATAAAAATCAATAAGATAAGTAATTGTCGTTGATGATGCGGAACGAATCATCAACGAGCAGAAGCCCCGGTAAACGCTGGGGTTTCTTGCTTTCTGGCCCCTGCCAATCGTCGAACCGAACCGGCTCGAACAGACGGTATTTTTGACGGTATACGCCGCGAGTTGTCAGGCGATTGCTCGTTTACCGTCAGAACCCGAACGACATATTTGACGGTAACAGAGGCGCAGTCCCTGGCCTGCCAAGGGTTTTCGGGAGATTGCCAGCAGAGGCGATCTGACGGTAAACCAGACCGGTGATACCCCGTCGCCTGCTCGCTTGAGGATCTGATGCGATGGGCCTGCTCCGCTGTCAAGCGATACAGAGATTTGCCCCCCTGACGACACTTGGAATTTTCCAGCTTCCGCGAATTCCCTGACGAGATAGGCTCCAGTTCAACTCAGAGCTGGCCCCAGCTGTATAGCACTAGCAATACGTCTTCCGTCTAGTCACGGTGGCGAAGATATTTGCAATCTTCGATCACGGGGACGGCGTCGGCTATCATGAATTACCTTGGGCCTTCGGGCCGCGCGTTAGCTTTTTGTCTAACGGCGTTGCTATGCCCGTTGACCGGATCATTCGGCCTGAGGTGCGCAAAGGATCAAATTGGACATTCAATACCGAACTTGTGGCCCTCATTGGAGCGGGCCGTCCGTTCGGCATTACGGTATCGTGCGACGGCGCCTTGCGGGGAGCGTTCGATCGGCGCCTTTCACCCGCCCGGAAGGACTCCCCGGGGAGTGGGTAATGAACTCCATCTACACGCCGCGGTTTGCCGAATCTGGAAGGCTCTGCGTGGGCGATGTCACGTTGCTGCCGGGTGACGAAGTACGGACCCTCCACGAGAAGCTCGCGCGCATCATCGTCGACGAGATGGTCCAGTTCGTCGGCCTGCTCGATCGGGAAGGCCGGACGATCGAGATCAACCGCGCGGCCCTCGAGGGGGCCGGCCTGCGGCTCGAAGATATCCAGGGAAAGCCGTTCTGGGATACGCGGTGGTGGGCGGTTTCGGACAGCGTCCGCGAAAGCGCGCGGGATGCGGTCAGACGCGCGGGCCTGGGCGAGATCGTGCGCGGCCAGGTAGAAAACTATGGCCGCGCGGGCGGAAAGGAGACGCTGACGCTCGATTTCTCCTTGACGCCGATCCGCGGAGCCGATGGCGAGGTCGCGTTCCTGCTCGCCGAGGGTCGGGACATCAGCGACATGAAGGCCGCCCGGGATGCGTTGCAGAAGGAGCTCGCGACGCAGGAGGAGGACCTGTCCGAACTCACGTCCCAGCTCATTGCCAATCGTCAGGCACTGCAGCGGGGCGCCGACGCGTTGCGGGAATCCGAGCAGCGCTGGCGCGCCGTCTACGAGAACCTCGCCGCGGGAGTCGCCCTGATCGAGCGGAACGGAAGGATTCTTGCGGCCAACCCGGCGCTGCAGGCGATCCTGGGGTATTCGGAGGAAGAACTGCGCGCCCTCGCGCCGATGGCCATCGTCGCCGAGGAGGAGCGCGACGAGGTGCGGCGGCAGATCGAGCAGCTGGTGAGCGGGGAGACGCCGTCCTATCGCGCCCAACGCCAATACTTCTGCAAGGACGGCCGTTCGATCTGGGCCAACGTCACGGTTTCCCCGCTGCCCGGCAGCGAGCCGTCCGCGCCGGCGCTCGTCGCGATCATCGAGGACATCACGGAGCGCAAGAGCGCCGAAGACAGGATCCGCCATCTCGCCTTCTTCGACGCACTGACCGATCTCCCCAACCGCGTGCAGCTGGAGGCGAACCTGGACGAGGCGATCGAGGCAGCATCGCCGCAAAATCGCGCTCTGGCGTTGCTGATGTTGGCGCTGGAGCGCTTCAAGGACATCAACTACACTCTCGGCAAATCGATCGGCGATCGTTTGCTGCAGGAGTTCGGCCCGCGATGCAGGCGTCTGCTCGGCGACGACGCCGTGCTGGCCCACTTCGGCGGACGACACTTCGGCGTCCTGGTTCCGGGCGCCGGCGTCGAGGAGGCCCGCGAGGTCGCGCTGCGTGTCCTCAAGGATCTTGAGCGGCCGTTCGAAATCAACGGCTTCACGCTGGAGATTGGTGCGCACATCGGCATCGCGGTATTTCCCGGTCACGGCACGGACGCCGCGACCCTCACGCGGCACACCGAAGTGGCGCTGCGCCATGCGCAGCGGTCGAGCCGGAGCCATGCGCTCTACACCCCCGGCGACGACTCCTATAATCCGCGGCGGCTGCAGCTGATGGGCGAACTGCGTTCGGCGATCGCCGACAACCAGCTGGCCCTGTACTGCCAGCCGAAATTGGAACTCGCCACCCGGCGGATCGTCGGGACCGAAATGCTGGTCCGCTGGCGGCATCCGTCGTACGGCCTGATCTCGCCGGACGAGTTCGTCCCGTTCGTCGAAAGCACCGGTCTCATCGCGCCCTTGTCGAAATGGGTGGTCGATGCGACTCTCGTGCAGTGCCTCGCCTGGGAAAGAGCTGGCGTTCGGCTGCACGCGTCGGTCAACCTTTCGACGCGCAACCTGGAAGATCCTCACATCGCGGAACAGATCGGCAATGCGCTGACCACCTGGGGTGCGGTCTCCGGCTGGATTGGCGTGGAGGTCACCGAGAGCGCCGTCATGGCCGAGCCGCAGGTCGCACTTTTGACTCTGCAGCGGCTCAAGGACATGGGCATCACCGTGTTCCTTGACGATTACGGCACCGGGTACTCCTCGCTTGCGTATCTACAGAAGCTTCCGGTGGACGCGATCAAGATCGACAAGTCCTTCGTCCAGCCGATGCTCGAAGATGCCGATGCCGCACTGATCGTGCAGTCGACCGTCGACCTGGGGCACAAACTCGGGCTGCGCGTGATCGCCGAGGGCGTCGAGAACGAGGCGATCTGCGAACGTCTGCAGGCGATCGGCTGCGACGAGGCGCAGGGCTATTTCGTCGCGGCGCCCATGCCGGCTGGGGAGTTGATGACCTGGGTGGAGGCGGGCGGGTGGCAGTTGGCCTGATAGTTCAGTTGATCTCCTTCAGCCTGAATCGCTGAAGTTTTCCGGTCTCGGTGCGGGGCAGCGTCTCCACATAGCGGATTGCGCGTGGGTACTTGTATGGCGCCACCGTCTGCTTGACGAAGTCCTGCAGCGTCTTCGTCATCGTATCGGTGCCGAAGTGGCCCGGCTTCAGCACGACGAAGGCCTTGATGATCTGGCCGCGGTCCGGGTCCGGCACGCCGATCACGCCACACTCGGCGACGGCCGGATGGGCGAGCAGGGCCCACTCGACCTCGGGGCTCGATACGTTATAGCCCGAGGTCACGATGATGTCGTCGATGCGCGCGTGGTAGTAGAAGTAGCCGTCCTCGTCCATGTGGAAGGCATCGCCCGGGAGGTTCCAGCCGTCGCGTACGTAGTTCTTCTGGCGCGAGTCGGCGAGGTAGCGGCAGCCCGTCGGGCCCTTGATCGCGAGCTTTCCGACGTCGCCCGGGGGCAGGGGATTCATGTCGTCGTCGACGATCATGCCGCGGTAACCGGGTAGCAGCTTGCCGACGGCGCCGGGGCGATAGTCCTCGGGCCCGGAGGCGATGTAGATGTGGATCATCTCCGTGCCGCCGATGCCGTCGTGGATCCGGATGCCGGTGACTTCACGCCAGCGCTCGCGCGTGTCGGTGGGCAGCGCTTCGCCCGCCGAGACGCATTTCTTCAGGCTCGGGACGCCGTGCTGTCCAACCAGCGACGCCATCTGGCGATAGCCGGTCGGCGAGGTCACGCAGATCGTGACGCCGTACTCCTTGATCGCGCCGAGCAGCGCTTCGGGGGCGAGCTTCTCAAGCAACACCGTGCTCGCCCGCGCCCACAGCGGGAAGCACAACAGGCAGCCAAGGCCGAAGGTGAAGGCGAGGGGAGGTGTGCCGACGAACACGTCGTCCTGCCCGGGCTGGAGGCAGTGGCGCGGGAAGACTTCGCACATCGCCATCACGTCGCGGTGAAAGTGGATCGTGCCCTTGGGAACGCCGGTAGTGCCGGACGTGAAGCCGATCAGCGCGGGGTCGGTCGCGGCGGTGGGGACGGTGTCGAAGTGCGCGGGCTTGCGGGCGAGGCGCGCCGGCAGATCCGTGCCTTCGCCGTAGTACAGCACTTCGCGCAGCATCGGGCAGTCCGCGCGGGCAATCTTGAGCTCCTCGGCGAGGTTCGCATCGCACAGCGCGTGACTCACGCGGCCGAGCGTGGCGATGTCCTTGAGCTCCTTCGCGCGCAGCAGGGGCATCGTGCCGACGGCGACGCCGCCCGCCTTCCACACGGCGAGCCACGCGGCGGCGAGCCAAGGCGTGTTCGCGCCGCGCAGCAGCACCCGGTTACCCGGCTCCAGCCGCATGTCCTCGACAAGCAGGTGGGCGAGGCGGCTCACCTGCTCCTGGAGCTCGCGGTAAGTCCATCGGATGCCCTTGCCCATCACGGCCGGGCGGTCGCCGTGGCCTTCGGCGACGGCGTGGTCGAGCAGTTCCGTCGTGGCGTTGAGCTGTTCGGGAAACTGTAGCTCCGGCCGTTCGAAGACGAGATCCGGCCACTGTTCCGGCGGCGGCAGGTTGTCGATGACGAAGCGGTCGGTGTGGGCACTGCGGTTCATGGTCTCTCCTCTGCTGGGATGCGTATTCGCTTGCTCGCGGCGGCCTTGGTTGGGCCGGTCGCCGCATCGCGTTGTTTTGGCGGCAGTGTTCGCCAGACCCAATATAAAGTCAATACATGAAAAATATAGATAACGAATGTTCACACATAAACTAAACGGTGCTAATTTGGATAGCAGAACCCGAGACGTCGAATCGGGCGACAACCTCGTGCGCTCGCTAGCCGCGCGCACGCCCCAAAGGAGAAGGTGCATCCATGACGAACTACCAACATCCTCCCCAGCAGCACATCCCCGGCCGCGTGACCGGGCTCGTCGTCCTGCTCTGCTGGCTGGCGATCTTTGCGGAAGGCTACGATCTGGGCGTGCTCGGCGCGGCGATGCCGGCGTTGCTCGAAGACCCGCAGTGGCAACTCACCCCGCTCAAGGCCGGTCTGCTCGGCAGCTACACCCTGCTGGGCATGCTGATCGGCGGGCTGACGATCAGCACACTCAGCGAGCTGCGGGGACGCAAGCCGATGTTCATCGTGTGCCTGTGCCTGTTCTCGCTGACCATGGGCGGCGCGGCGTGGGCGCCGACACCGGAGATCTTCGGGCTCTTCCGCTTCATCGGCGGCCTGGGGCTCGGCGGCATCATCCCCATTGCGGCGGCGCTGACGACCGAGTATTCCCCCGCCGGCCGCAAGAGCTTCAACTACGGCCTGATGTATTCAGGCTACTCGATCGGCATTCTCGGTGCGGCGCTGGTCGCGATGTGGCTGCTGCCGGTCGGGGGCTGGCGGCCGGTGATGGGCGTCGGCGTGATCCCGCTGCTGATCGTTCCGTTGATCGCCTGGCTGATGCCGGAATCGCTCGAGTTCCTGGTCGCGAAGGGTCGGCAGGCGGAAGCGCAGGCCTTGGCGAAGAAACTGGGGCTCGCGGTCCCGCGCAAGGTGGAGGCGACCGGAGCGCGGCCCGGCATCTGGAGCGTGCTGGCGGAAATCTTCTCACCCAGGAACGCCTTCGCGACCGCCTGCTTCTGGGTTGGCCTCTTCACGGGCCTGCTGATGGTGTACGGCCTCAACACCTGGCTGCCGCAGATCATGCGCAAGAGCGGTTACGACCTCGGCTCCAGCCTGGCCTTCCTCGCGGTCTTCAGCCTGACCTCGGCCGCGGGCGGAATCCTGATCGGCCGCGTCGCGGACCGGATCGGCGTCAAGGTCACGTTGGTTGCGTCCTACCTCATCGGGGCCGTCTGCATCGCCGCGCTGACGCTGAAAGGATCGCTGCTCACCAACTACGTCCTGGTCGCGCTCGCCGGGTTCGGCAGCATCTCCGCCTCGCTCATCCTGACGTCCTACCTGGCGAACTACCTCGCGGCCCCGGTCCGCAGCGCAGGCACCGGCTGGGCGTTAAGCTTCGCTCGCATCGGGGCGCTGAGCGGTCCGCTCCTCGGCGGCTACCTCGCGGACTTGCCGATGGGCGCGCAAAGCAACTTCTATGCATTTGGCGCTGCCGGCCTGCTCAGTGCGGTCGCGGTGTTCCTGATCCCCGCACGCAAGTGATGCGATGAGGCCCGATGCAGCGACGGCCAGCCGCTCGGCCATGTCTCCGGGGCTGGTGGTATTGGTGTTGTCGCTGCTCCTGGGCCTGCAGCCGGTCACGACGGATCTTTACCTGCCTGCGCTTCCCGCCATCGCCCGCGACTTCGGCGCAGCGCCGGCGCAGGCGCAACTGTCGCTGCTGGCCCTGTTGCTCGCCTTCGGGATCGCGCAGCTCGTCTGGGGCCCGCTGTCCGACCAGATCGGGCGGAGGAGGGTGCTGCTCCTCGGGCTCACCGGCTACACGGCCGCCGCGATCGGTAGCGCACTCTCGACCTCGATGGAAATCCTCGTCGGGTGGCGGATTCTCCAGGGCGCCTCCATGGGCGCCGCCACTGGGCGCAGATGGATGGGACCGCGGGGGCGATGGTGTGGGCGATCGGGGGATGGAGCTTGGCGACGGCGGGAATTGCGGCATTCCGTTCGCTGCGCGGACGGGAGCTGCTGGCTCTCCATTCCCTGTAATTCCGGATACGAGTTGCGGCATGACCTGCTGGGCGGGGCCTGAGCAGCCGGCCGGTCAGCTTCGAATAAAAAGGTCCGGCCATGCGGCCGGACCAAAAACCACCCTGGGTCGCGGGAGTGAGCGAGACAGGGTAGAGGAGGGAGTCAGCCGCAGGCGCTTGCGAGTTCCGGGACGAGTTCGAAGAGGTCTCCAACCAGGCCGTAGTCGGCGACCTGGAAGATGGGGGCTTCAGGATCCTTGTTGATGGCGACGATGACCTTGGAGTCCTTCATGCCGGCGAGATGCTGGATCGCGCCCGAGATGCCGACGGCGATATAGAGCTGCGGCGCGACGATCTTGCCGGTCTGGCCGACCTGGTAGTCGTTGGGGACGTAGCCCGCGTCGACCGCGGCGCGCGAGGCGCCGAGGGCGGCCTGGAGCTTGTCCGCAAGCGGTTCTAGCACGCAATGGTAGTTCTCGCCGCTGCCGAGGCCGCGTCCGCCGGAGACAATGATTTTGGCAGCGCCGAGTTCGGGGCGGGCGGACTGGGTCAGTTCGCGTGTGATGAGGGTGGCTTGGCGGGTGTCGGCTGCGGCGGCGATGGCTTCGATCGGTGCGTTGTTGCCGGCGGCGACGGCGTCGAAGGCAGTGCTGCGGACGGTGGCGACCTTCACCGTGTCGGCGCTCCGCACGGTGGCCAACGCGTTGCCGGCGTAGATCGGGCGAACGAAAGTGTCCGGGCCTTCGACGGCGACGATGTCGGAGATCTGGGCGACGTCGAGCAGGGCGGCGATGCGCGGTGCGAGGTTCTTGCCGAAGGCGGTCGCCGGCGCGAGGACGTGTGTGTAGCCGGCGGCGGGATCCTGCACTTGTGCGAGCACCAGGGCCGTCAGGTTCTCGGCGGTTTGGTCGCGGTAGTGGGCGGCGTCGGCCACTTTGACGCGGGCGACGCCCTGCAGATTGGCGGCCGCCTCGGCCGCGCCGGCGCAGTCGCTGCCGGCGACGAGGACGTGGACCTCAGTTGCCAAATGCGCGCCGATCCTGCAGCCGGCGGCAACGGTGTTGAGGGTGGCGGCCTTGAGGCCCCGGTGGTCGTGTTCGGCGATGACGAGAATGCTCATGATGGTGCGACCTCAGATGACTTTGGCTTCGGTACGGAGCTTTTGCAGGAGTTCGGCGACATTGCCGACCTTGATGCCGGGGCTGCGCCCGGGCGGCTCGGAGACTTTCAGCGTGGTCAGCCGCGGGGTGACATCGACGCCCAGGTCGGCCGCGCTCACGGTATCGAGCGGCTTCTTCTTGGCCTTCATGATGTTCGGGAGCGTCGCGTAGCGTGGCTCGTTGAGGCGAAGGTCGGTGGTCACGACGGCCGGCAGGGGGATGGCGAGGGTTTCGAGACCGCCGTCGATTTCGCGCGTGACGCTGGCCTGTCTGCCGTCGATCTCGATCGCCGAGGCGAAGGTCGCCTGCGGCCAGGCGGCCAGCGCGGCGAGCATCTGGCCGGTCTGGTTGGCGTCGTCGTCGATGGCCTGCTTGCCGCAGATGACGAGTTGCGGCTGTTCCCTGTCGCACAGGGCTTTCAGCAGCTTGGCGACGGCCAGGGGCTGGAGGTCGACGTCACTCGGTTCGTCACACTGGACAAGGATGCCGCGGTCCGCGCCCATGGCCATCGCGGTGCGCAGGGTTTCCTGGCAGGCGGCGACGCCGCAGCTGATGGCGACGACTTCGGTGGCGATGCCGGCTTCCTTCAGGCGCACCGCCTCTTCCACGGCGATTTCGTCGAAGGGGTTGATGCTCATCTTGACGTTGGCGAGGTCCACGCCGGAGCCATCCGCCTTGACGCGCACCTTGACGTTGTAATCGACGACCCGCTTCACGGGAACGAGAATTTTCATGACGGGAACCTCTTTTCAGACACGTTCGATGACCATGGCGATGCCCTGGCCGACGCCGATGCACATGGTGCATAGGGCGTAGCGTCCGCCGCGGCGGACGAGTTCATGGGTGGCGGTGGCGACGAGGCGCGCGCCGCTCATGCCGAGCGGGTGGCCCATGGCGATGGCTCCGCCGTTCGGATTGACGTGCGGCGCATCGTCCGGAATGCCGAGCTGGCGCAACACTGCCAAGCCTTGTGCGGCGAAGGCCTCGTTGAGTTCGATGACGTCCATCTGCGCCAGCGTGAGGCCGAGGCGGGCGAGGAGCTTCTTCGTGGCCGGCACAGGGCCGATCCCCATCACGCGCGGCTCGACGCCGGCCGTCGCCATCCCGAGGATGCGGGCGCGCGGCCGGAGTCCGTATCGATCGGCCGACGCGGCCGAGGCGATGAGCAGGGCGCAGGCGCCGTCGTTGACGCCGGACGCGTTGCCGGGGGTGACGGACAGCGCCGGGCCGTTGACGCCCTTGAGGCCGGCCAGCATTTCCAGCGTGGTGTCCGGCCGCGGGTGCTCGTCGGCGGTGACGACTTTGGAATCGCCTTTCTTCTGCGGGATACGGACCGGCACGATCTCCTCGGCAAAGCGGCCCGCCGCCTGGGCGGCGGCCCAGCGCTGCTGGCTGCGCCACGCGAAGAGATCCTGGTCGGCGCGGGAGATGCCGTAGTCGGCGGCGACGTTGTCGGCGGTCTCCGGCATCGAATGCGTGCCGAACTGCTGCTTCATCTGCGGATTGACGAAGCGCCAGCCGATCGTCGTGTCGTGGATGCTCATGCTGCGGCCGAAGGCGCTGTCGGACTTGGGCAGCACGAAGGGCGCGCGCGACATGCTCTCGACCCCGCCGGCGATCAGCAGCTCCGCTTCGCCGCCCTTGATCGCGCGCGCAGCGGCGCCGACGGCGTCCATGCCGGAGCCGCACAGGCGGTTGATCGTCGTGCCGGGGACGTCGATCGGAAGGCCGGCGAGCAGCGCGGCCATGCGCGCGACGTTGCGGTTGTCCTCGCCGGCCTGGTTGGCGCAGCCGAGGATGACGTCGTCGACCTGATTCCAGGCGACGCTCCGATTGCGTTCGAGCAGGGCGCGCAGCGGGATCGCGGCCAGGTCGTCGGTTCGTACCGACGACAGCGCGCCGCCGTAGCGGCCGATCGGCGTGCGCACGGCGTCGCAGATATAGGCTTCGTTCATGAATTTCTCGGGGTCATGGCAGCGAAATAGCGCTGTTCGATCAGCGGCGAAATGCGGTATCGATCCTCGCCGTAGGCGTCGGCGAGGTGGGCCAGCACCGTGCGGATCGCCGGCAGTCCGAGGCTTTCGGCCCACTCGAGCGGCCCCCGCGGGTAGCCCACGCCGAGGCGCATCGCGGTGTCGATTCCGCCGGGATCGGACACGCCCTGGTTGACGGCATCGCTGGCCTCGTTGGCAAGCATCGCCACGGTGCGCATAACGGGCAGGCCGGGGGTGTCGCGCAGATGCGAGACGGCAATCCCGGCGGCCTGCAGTAGTCCGATGGCGGCGTCGGCAGCTTCGTTGCTGCACGTTTCCGCGGCGGCGAGTGCGAGACGAGACGCAGTGGCGTAGTCCGCCGCGAGGTCCACGACGACGGTGTCGGCGAAGCCGTTATCGGCCGCCCGCCGGGTTGCCGAGCGCCCGTCGGTCACATAGAGGCGTGCCTTGCCTGCCGTTGCGATCAGTCCGTCGTGGGACTCGGGCTGGCGGGTGAGCCGGACGTCGCGGGCTGCGAGGCGCTGGGCCAGCGCCTCGGCGAGGAGCGAGGCACCGTGAAGGGCGATGGCTGGCGGTAGCGGCAGGGGAGCGACCGTATTGGGCTCCGGCTTCACCGCGTCGGCGCCGTAGTCGTAGAAACCCCGCCCGCTCTTGCGCCCGAACCAGCCGGCGGCGACATACTCCTGCTGGATCTGCGAGGGGGTGTAGCGCGCATCGTTGAAGAAGGCCTGCCAGACCGAGTTGGTCACGGCGAAATTGACGTCGAGACCGATGAGGTCCATCAGCTCAAAGGGGCCCATGCGGAAGCCGCCCGCCTCGCGCATCAGTGCGTCGAGGGTGGCGCAGTCGGCAACGCCTTCGTTCAGCAGGCGCAGGGCTTCCGAGTAATAGGGGCGGGCGACCCGATTGACGATGAAGCCCGGAGTCGATTTGGCGCGCACCGGGCGCTTCCCCCAGGCGGCGGCGGTGGCGAAGACGGTGTCTGCCGCTGTCCGGTCCGTCGCGAGGCCGGACACGATTTCGACCAGCGCCATCAGCGGCGCCGGGTTGAAGAAGTGCATGCCCACGACGCGGCCCGGATGGCGCAGGCCCGCCGCAATGGCAGTGACCGAGATCGACGAGGTGTTCGTCGCGAACAGGCAGTCCGCATCGACGACCTCTTCGAGATCGCGGAACAAGCTGCGCTTGGCGTCCAGGTTTTCGACGATGGCTTCGATGACGAGCCCGCAGCCGGCGAGGTCTGCGAGACTGGCGGCGGCGGACAGACGCGCACCGGCGGCGTCGGCCTCGGCGGGGGGGAGCCTGCCTTTATCGGCAAGCCTGAAGAACTGTTTGCGGATGGCATCGACGGCCGAGGCTGCGGCGTCGGGCCGTGCATCGAACAGTCGGACCGGATGGCCGGCCTGGGCTGCGACCTGGGCGATGCCGCTGCCCATCGCGCCACTGCCGATGACGGCAACCGGGCAGGAGTGGGGCAGGGGGCTCATCGTGCTGGACCCTCGTGGTATGTCATGGGATCTCCGTTGAAGTGTGCTGGCTTGTCAGGGGCTCTAGCGGCCTTGCCAGCTGGGAGTGCGCTTTTCCAGGAAGGCCGCGATGCCTTCGCGACGATCCTCGGTGCCGGCAAGGAGGACGAAATTGCGGCGCTCCATCGCGAGGCCGGTGGCGAGTGGGGTTTCGAAGGATTGCAGCACGGCATCCTTGGCGAGACGCACGGCAAGGGGCGCCTTGCTCGCGATCTTGAGTGCCAGTTCGCGTGCACGCGGCAGGCACTCGTCATCCGTTGTGACTTCGGCGACCAGCCCCGCGGACAGGGCCTCGCGGGCGCCCAGGAATTCACCTGCAAGCACGAGCTTCATCGCTACCCCCTTGCCGACCACGCGGGTGAGCCGCTGCGTGCCGCCGGCGCCCGGGATGATGCCGAGGTTGATCTCGGGCTGACCGAACTGGGCGGATTCGCCGGCGATGAGGATGTCGGCGTGCATGGCGAGCTCGCACCCGCCGCCCAGGGCATAACCGCAGACCGCGGCGACGATGGGCTTGGGGAATCGCGCGATCGCGGCGAACAGACGGGGCCGCTCTTCGAGCAGCACGGCCTGCATGTCCTTGGCCGCCATCTCCGCGAGGTCGGCGCCCGCCGCAAAGAGGCGCGGGCCGCCGGTGAGGACGACGCAGCGCACGTCGGCGTCGGCGTCGGCGGTCTCCAATAGGGCCACCAGCGCACGGAGCAGCGGCGTGGACAAGGCGTTGCGGGCTTGCGGGCGGTTGAGCGTGATCTCGAGCACGCCTTCTTCCGGCCCGCGGACCAGCAACAACGAGTCGTCGGCGAGGGGGGCGATAGAGTCGGCCATCGTGCCACTCAATCCGGAATGACGGCCGTCACCTCGATCTCGACCTTGGCTTCGTCCTCGACCAGGTCGGCGATCTGGATGGCGCTCATGGCCGGGTAGTTGCGGCCGATCACGTCGCGGTAGACGACGCCGACGTCCTTGAGGCGGGCGACGTATTCCTTCTTGTCCTTGAGATACCAGGTCATGCGGACGATGTGCTCGGGACCGCCGCCGGCCGTGCGCACGACGTCGACGCAGTTCTGCAGCGCCTGGCGGATCTGCTCGACGAGGTCGTCGGTCTCGAACTTGCACTCGGCGTTCCAGCCGATCTGTCCGCCGACGTAGATCTGGCGGCCGCGCGCCTCGATGCCGTTCGCGTAGCCCTTGGGGGCAATCCAGCCTTCGGGTTGAATGATTTTGTTGCTCATGATCTCTCCTTGAATCGGGTGATGGCTTGCCGGATATCCTCCGGCCAGGGGATGGAGCGATGCGTCTCCAGGGATGTGGCGACGAGGCATTGATCGAAGCGCACGCGTTCCTGTCCGTCGGCGCCGACGATCCGGTGCCTGAGGTCGAGCGAACTGCGCCCGATCCTCTCGACCGACAGGTGAAAACAGAGGGTGTCGCCGAGCCGGGACGGGGCGACGAAGGTGGTGTCGAGCTTTGCCGTCGGGGTCCCCAGCCGTCTCTGGCTGACCGTCTCGGTCCAGGGCTTGCCAAGGTGCGCCCACCAGTCCTCGACAACGCCGTTGAGCATCTCGAAATAGCGCGGGAAGAACACGATGCCGGCGGGGTCGCAATGGGCAAACCGGACCAGGCGTTCCGCCATGAATTCGCCGGGTAGGGCCTCGCGTGGAGGCAGGGTCAGCATGGTCGTCATACGGCGCTCCGGGCCTGGGCCTGCTCGTGTTCCTTGAGGAGCTCGCGCGCCACGATCAGCTTCTGGACTTCGGTCGCGCCCTCGTAGATGCGCAGCGCGCGGATCTCGCGGTAAAGCGACTCGACGACGACGCCCGTGCGCACGCCCTGGCCGCCATGCATCTGCACCGCGGCGTCGATGACGCGCTGGGCGTTCTCGGTGGCGGTCATCTTCGCCATCGCCGCTTCGCGGGTCGTCGGCAGCTTCTGCACGTCGCGGCGCCACGCGGCCCGCGCGGTGAGCAGCGCCGCGGACTCGATGTCCGTTGCCATCTCGCCTAGCTTGGCTTGCGTGATCTGGAAGTCGGCCAGGGTGTGACCGAACATCGGCCGGCTGCGGACATGAGCCAGCGCTTCGTCGAGCGCGCGGCGGGCAAAGCCCTGCGCGGCCGCGCCGACCGATGCGCGGAAGATGTCGAGCGTGCGCATCGCGACCTTGAAACCCTCCCCGGGCGCGCCCAGACGGTTGGCTGCCGGCACCCGCATATCGGTGAACCGCAGGCGGGCCAGCGGATGCGGCGCGATCACCTCGAGGCGCTCGGCGACTTCGAACCCGGGCATGTCGGGCGTGACGACGAAGGCCGAGATGCCGCGCGTTCCCGGCGCCTCGCCGGTGCGGGCGAAGAGGCAATAGACGTCGGCGATTCCGCCGTTGGAGATCCAGGTCTTCTCGCCGTTGATCACGTAGTCGTCACCGTCGCGACGCGCCTCGCAACTCATCGCGCCGACATCCGATCCGGCCAGCGGCTCGGTCAGAGCGAAGGCGGCGATCCATTCGCCGGCCGCCACCTTCGGCAGCACGCGGCGCTTCATCCCGGGGGAACCCGCGAGCGTGATCGCGCCGGTGCCCAGGCCCTGCATCGCAAACGCGAAGTCGGCCAGGCCGTCGTGGTAGGCGAGGGTCTCCCGGGCGATGCACAGCGAGCGCGAATCGAGTTCCGGCAGCGCGCCGCCGAATTCGGCCGGCACGCAATAGCGCAGGAAGCCAGCCCGGCCGAGGTCGCGCACGAGGCGACGGCAGGCGTTGTCGGTATCGTGGTGGTCGATCGCCGGCAGCGCCGACGCCCAGTCGAGGAGGGCATCGGAAAGCTGCCGGTGCTCCGGCCCGAAGAAGGGAAGGTCGAGGAGGGAGCGGTCCATGGCCCTGGCCTCAGTTCCCTTCGAACGCCGGCTTGCGCTTCGCCGCAAAGGCGTCGAAAGCGCGGCGGAAGTCGCCGGTCATCATGCAGATGGCCTGGGCCTGGGCTTCGGACTCGATCATCTCGTCGATGCCCATCGCCCATTCCTGGTTGACCATGGTCTTGGTCACGGTGTGGGCGAACCACGGCCCGTCGGCGAGGCTGTGAGCGAGTTCCTGCGCCTTGGCGAGCACCTCCTGCGCGGAATGCAGGCTGTTGAAGAAGCCCCAGGCGGCCCCTTCGTCGGCGGTCATCGTGCGTCCGGTCATCAGCAGCTCGTTGGCACGTCCGAGGCCGATCACGCGCGGCAGCAGGCCGCAGGCGCCCATGTCGGCACCGGCGAGGCCGACGCGCGTGAAGAGGAAGGCGGTCTTGGTGCCCGGCGTGCCGAGGCGGAAGTCGGACGCCAGGGCGACCATCGCACCGGCGCCGGCGCAGATGCCCTCGATCGCCGAGATCACGGGCTGGGGCGCGCGGCGGATCGCCTTCACGAGGTCGCCCGTCATGCGAGTGAATTCGAGGAGTTCCGGCATCGACATCCGCGTGAGCGGCTCGATGATCTCGAAGACGTCGCCGCCGGAGCAGAAATTGCCGCCCTCGCCGGTGACGACCACGCTGCGCACGTCGCTGGCGTAGGTCAGGTCGCGGAAGAGGTCGCGCAGTTCGGCGTAGGAATCGAAGGTTAGCGGATTCTTCTTGTCGGGTCGGTTCAGGGTGATGGTCCCGACCCGGCCGTCTTCGCTGCACGACCACTTGAAGTGGGTCGCCCGGTAGTCCTTGAAGGGGCGCTTGTGATCCCGCATCGAAAGTTCTGCCATGGTGGTTCTCCTTGTCCTGTTGAGGTGGGCCGCTTACATCACTTCGCCGCCGGCGACCGCGATGGACTGGCCATGGATCGCTTCGGCGCCGGGCAGGCACAGCCACGCGACGGCGTTGGCGACCTCGGCCGGCTTCACCAGGCGGCCCTGGGGATTGCCCGCGGCGAGTTCGGCTCGGGCTTCGTCAGCGCTGCGGCCGGTCTTGGAGACGATGTTGTCGACCGCACCGGCCAGGAGCGGCGTGTCGGTATAGCCGGGGCAGACAGCATTGACGGTGATGCCGCGCTTGGCGACTTCGAGCGCCAGCGCGCGTGTCAGGCCGACGACGCCGTGCTTGGCGGCGCAGTAGGGCACCACATAGGCGTAGCCGGCGAGGCCCGCGGTGCTGGCAATATTGACGATGCGCCCCCAGCCGGCTTCGATCATGCCGGGCAGCATGGCGTGGATGCAGTTGTAGGTGCCCGTCAGATTGACGTCGAGCATCAGCTTCCACTGTGCGGGATCGGTCTTGACGAGCGGCGCGCTTTTCGCGACACCGGCGTTGTTGACCAACAGCGTGACCGGACCGCGTGCTGCAGCGGCCTCGGCCATAGCCCCGGCGACCGCTGCATGGTCGGTGATGTCGGCGACGGCGATGCCGTGGTCGCGGCCGGGCAGGCGGTCGCGGGTCGCCTCGAGCCCGGCGCGGTCGAGACCCAGTAGGGTGACGATTGCGCCGTGGCGGGCGAGTTCGTGGCAGATTGCTTCGCCGATGCCGCCGTTGGCGCCGGTGACGACGGCGTGGCGGCCGGCGAGGGGAAGTTGCGTTTGGCTCTCGTTGGGGTGGGCGTTCATGGCGCTCGTCCTTGTCGTGGTTGCGTTTCGGTACGCCGGATCAGGCGTTCAGCGCGAGCTGGGCTGCGCGTTCGAGGTTGCGCTCCAGCTGCACCTTGCCGCCGACGTACTGCCTGGGCCAGGCGATGTCGAAGTAGCCTTGTTCGGCCGCGGCATGCAGCGTCCAGGCCGGATCGGCGAGGTGCGGACGGGCCAGCGCGCACAGGTCGGCGCGGCCGGCGGCGATGATGGTGTTCACGTGATCCGCCTCGAAGATGTTGCCCACCGCGATGGTCGGCACTTCGACCTCGTTGCGGATCTTGTCCGAGAAGGGCACTTGGAACATGCGGCCATACACCGGCTGCTCGTTCTTGCTCACCTGGCCGGACGAGACATGCACGATGTCGGCGCCAGCCGCCTTGAAGAGGCGGGCGATCTCGACCGCGTCCTCGGGCGTCGTGCCGCCGGGCACCCAGTCATGCGCCGAGATCCGCACCGACATCGGCTTGTCGGCGGGCCAGACGCCGCGCATCGCCTTGAACACTTCCAGCGGGTAGCGGCAGCGGTTCTCGACGCTGCCGCCGTACTCGTCGGTGCGCAGGTTGGTCAGCGGCGAGATGAAGGACGACATCAGGTAGCCGTGTGCAGCATGGAACTCGACGAGGTCGAAACCCGCCGTCTCGGCTCGCAGTGTCGCGGCCACAAAATCGGCCTTCACCCGGTCCATATCGACGCGGGTCATCGCGCGCGGCACCTGCGAGACGCCCGAGATCAGCGGCAGGGCGGAGGGCGCGATCAGCGGCCAGTTGCCGGATTCGAGCGGCTGGTCGATACCTTCCCAGGACAGCTTGGTCGAGCCCTTGCGGCCGGCGTGGCCGATCTGCAGGCCCATCTTCGCGCCGCGGTTCGCGCGGACGAAATCGACGATGCGCTTCCACGCAGCCACCTGTGCGTCGTTCCAGATGCCGGCGCACCCCGGGGTGATGCGGGCCTCCGGGGAGATGCAGGTCATTTCCGTCATCACCAGCGCTGCGCCGCCGAGACCCCGGGCCGTGTAATGCTGGAAGTGGAAGTCGCCGGGCATGCCGTCGGTTGCCGAGTAGGTGCACATGGGCGAGACGACGATGCGGTTCGGCAGCGTCAGGCCGCGCATCCGGAAGGGCGTGAACATCGGCGGCACGGGCCGCTTGTTCGGCGCGTCGGCAAGCCCGGTCCGTTGCTGGAACCAGCGGTCGAAATCCTCGACGTAGTTGGCATCGCGCAGCTTCTGGTTGGCGTGGCCGACGCGCTGGCTGCCGGTGAGGAGCGAGAACGCGAACTGCTCGGGCTCCATGTGCACGTAGTTTTCGACGTTCTCAAACCAGGTCATGCGGTTGCGCGCAGCGCTCTGCAATTTGAGCGCCTCGATCTCGCGCTCGGCCTGGTAGCGGGCGAGACGCTCCGGCACGGTGCCGTCGGTGCTGTTCAGGACCTTGGCCAGGGAGATCGCATCCTCCATCGCGAGCTTGGTGCCGGAGCCGATGCCAAAGTGGGCGGTGTGCGCGGCGTCCCCGAGCAGCACGATGTTGTCCTTGTACCAGCGCTCGCACAGCACGCGGTTGAACTTCTGCCACATGGCCGAGCCGCGCAGGTGGCGGGCGTTGGAGATCAGCTTGTGGCCGTCCAGCAGGTCGGCGAACAGGTCTTCGCAAAATGCGATGGACTCGTCCTGCTCGAACTTGTCGATACCGGCCTTGACCCAGGTTTCTTCCGGCGTCTCGACGATGAACGTGGACCACTCGGCATTGAACCGGTAGGCGTGCAGGTTGAACCAGCCCCATTCGGTCTCTTTGAACGCGAAGGTGAAGGCGTCCAGCTTCTTCTTCGTGCCGAGCCAGATGAAGCGGCACTTGCGCTGATCGATGCGCGGGTTGAAGTGCGCTTCGTGCTTGCGGCGGGTTGCCGAGAACACGCCGTCGGAACCGATCACGAGGTCATAGTCGCGGGCGTATTCGTCCGGATCCTGGATTTCGTGCTCCCAGAGCATCTTGACGCCGAGCTCCGCGGCGCGGCGCTGGAAGATCTCGAGGAGCTTCAGCCGCGCGATGCCGCAGAAGCCGTGGCCGCCGGAGGTGATCTTGCGGTCCTTGAAGAAGACGTCGATGTCGTCCCAGTGGTGGAAGCTGGCCTCGATCTCTTCGACGACCTTGGCGTCCGCCTCGCGGAAGCCGTCCATCGTCTTGTCCGAGAAGACCACGCCCCAGCCGAAGGTGTTGTCGGCGGCGTTGCGGTCGATGACGGTGATGTCGTGCTCGGGATTGGCCTTCTTCATCAGGATCGAGAAATACAGTCCGGCCGGGCCTCCGCCCAAACATACGATGCGCATGCTTATCTCCTGTCTTGTGTGGATGACGGAACCTCGAGCGCTCTCGGCTGAGGTCTGAGACGTCTGATCTTGCTCACAACGTTTAGTTGAGAATATTTCAGATCTAAACAATCAAGTCAACAAGAATTCGAAGGCGGGATCGGCGCGCGATTGCCTTGGGGGCTGTGAAGTCAGGGAGGGCGGTTTAGCCCGTGTAGATCAGCGCGCGTCGGCCAGCCGGCTCTTGAGCTTTCCGAGCAGGCCGGAAAGCTGCTGCTGCTCGCTTTCATCCAGGAAGGACAGGAGCGACATGACCCATTGCTCGTGTGCGACCGCCATCTTGGCGAACTGGGTCCTGCCTTCCGGCGTCAGCGCGATGAAGTAGGCGCGCCGGTCGGTCGGGTCTTCGCGGCGCTCGACCAGCCCTTCCTTGACCAGGTTGTCGGTCAGCCCCGTGACGTTGCCGCCCGTCACCATCAGAAGCTGCGACACGGCTCGCATCCTCAGGCCTTCGGGATATCGGTAGAGCTGCGACATCAGGTCGAAGCGGGGCAGCGTCGTGTCGAAATCTTCGCGCAGCTTGGTGCGCAGTTGCCCTTCCATGAGGTTGTGGCAGCCAAGCAGCCGCAGCCAGAGGCGCAATGCCAGGTGGTCGCCGGTGGGAAGGGCCTCGATGGACTCCACGGACTCGGTGTCGGAAACCTGTGCGGCTTGCAGGGCTTTCTTGGGCATGGGGCTCTATCGATGGTGTTGAAGAGACGCCGAAGGCCTCGTCATTCGAACCGGATTGTAGCGTCCGTGTGAATAATTGACATCTAATATTTCGCCACTCGAAGTTCCGGGTGGTTGCTGAAGGAAAAGTTTAGATATAAAGTAAAAGCCGGCTGTTTCACGAATCGGAATCATCACCGTGAATGGGTGTCCACTTTCGGTGGCCCGCGCAGCATGCTGGACCAAAGGACTCCGACAAGAGAGTCTGAAGCTCGCAAGTACTTGAGCAGGAAAGATAAGGTCGAAAATGTCCTGAGAAGACATTGGCCCAACCCCAATTTGAGACAGAGCATCGCCATGACGCCCGTGACCCCGTCGCTAGCCGACCCGCGCTCGTCGCGGGAGTTGCTGAGTGCATTCCCGCTATTCCGTTCGACGGATCCGGAGCAGGTGAGGACGGAAGTGTCGCGCGTGTTCTGTCCCCATCAGCTGGAGCCCGTGGATCCACGGCGTCCACTGTCGACCGTCCACAACCTCGTGAAGCTCGGCGAGACGGCGCTGAATTTTCTCACGTACGGCTCCGACGTGATGATCCTCCCCGGGAGCCTCGACCGTTTCTATCTGGTCCAGTTGCCGCTCACGGGCTCGGCGCAAGTGACTTCGGGGCAGGAATCCGTCGAGTCCGGTGCATGCTCGGCCGTCATCCTCAACCCCGACGAGCGGATCAGGATGCGCTGGAGCGGCGAGTCTGCGCAGTTGCTGTTGTGGATTCCGCGGCGCTCGATCGAGCGCCGGATGACGGAAGTGCTCGGCGAGGGCTTCAAGCAGCCGCTGCGCTTCAGCGTCGAGTTGCGGCAGACGTCCGGCATGACGAGCGCGTGGTGCACGATGCTCAAGGATCTCGCCCGCAACATCGACGAGAACGGCGTCGACTGGCTCCGCTTCCGTCCGGCGGTCAGTGCCCTGGAGGATTGCCTGATCCGCGGGCTCATCTACCAGCAGCCGCACAGCTATTCGGAAAGGCTCCTGAAGCCGGCGCTGCCGGCCCACTCGCGCCAGTTGCAGCGGGCGCTCGACTACATCGAGGGCGCCGCGCTTGAGAGCATCAGCGTCGCGGATATCGCGCAGTACGCCCACCTTAGCGTGCGAGCGCTCGAAGAAGGCTTCCGCAAGCATTACGGCACGACGCCGATGAACTATCTGCGCGGCAAGCGCCTCGACCAGGCGCGTTCGGCCATCGTCGCCAATGCTCTTGCAGGCTCGCCCGAGACCATCACGGAAATCGCTTTCCGCCACGGCTTCAACCATCTGGGGCGCTTTGCGGCGTACTACCGGGAACGCATCGGCGAATCGCCCTCGGACACGGCTCGGGCGGCGATCGGTTGAGCCGGGTAGGGGCTCGTCCCCTGCCCAACCTACCCGCGTGCGTTCCCTGAACCACCCGGAACGCCTCCGTTCGTCCTGAAATTTCGGCCGGATCGCACGAGCGCGTTTTCCGGATATCGGTGACGCGGATTCCGGATAGCGACGCCTTCGTCCCCTCGACAAACTGAGCCCCGTTGCTTCACAGACAACGGAGCGAGACATGAAGGGTATCGAAGGAAAGGTCGCGATCGTCACCGGCGGCGCGACGATGATCGGCGAGGCCGTGGCGGCCGATCTGGTCCGCCGGGGGGCGAGGGTGGTCATCGCCGACATCAATGCGGAAAACGGCCACAAGGTTGCGCAGGGCTTGGGGCCGTCGGCCCTTTTTCAGACGACCGACATCACCGACGACGCGCAGGTCGCGGGCTGTGTCGAAGCGGCGATCGGACGTTTCGGCGGCGTCGACTTCCTCGTCAATTGCGCCTGCAGCTATGTCGATAACGGCGCCGCCTCCACCCGCAACGAATGGCTGGCGTCGTTCGACGTGAATGTCGTCGGCGCGGCGATGATGATGCAGGCCTGCCGCCCCGAGATGGCCGGGCGCGGTGGCGGGGCGGTCGTGAATTTCTCGTCGATTTCGGCTGCGGCGGCGCAGACCGGTCGCTGGCTCTATCCCGTTGGCAAGGCCGCGATCGTCCAGCTGACCCGTAACGCCGCCCTCGATCTGGCGTCCGACCGCATCCGCGTCAATGCGGTCGCGCCGGGCTGGACCTGGTCCTCCGCGATTGCCGCGCTGTCCGACAACGACAAGGCGAAGGCCGACCGGGTCGCCGCCGACTACCACGTCCTCGGCCGGCTCGGCCTGCCCGAGGAGGTCGCCCAGGTCGTCAGCTTCCTGCTCTCCGACAACGCGAGCTTCGTCACCGGCGCCGAATACGCCTGCGACGGCGGCTACGGCGCGCTCGGGCCGGAGGCCGCACAGGCCGCCATTCCGCGGCTGGCCGGCTGAGCCGCGCGCCGCCTCGACAAGAACAAGCGACAAGACCACATCCAAGGAGACACCTATGACGACGAACAACAGCGCCCGCAGCATTGCCATCGTCGGCGCGGGCCAGGCCGGCCTGCTGCTGGGGACCGCGCTGCTCGACCAAGGCCATGAAGTGACCATCATCACCAACCGCACTGCCGAAGACGTCTGGAGTGGCAAGGTGATGTCTTCGCAGTTCATGTTCGATCCGGCGCTGCAGATCGAGCGGGACTGGAAGATGGACCTGTGGGAAGCAGACTGCCCGCAGGTATCCGGGGTCAATCTGTCGATTCCCGTCCCGCACGGCGCCGCGAAGCCTGCCGTCGACTGGAACGCAAGCCTCTACGCCTACGGGCAATCGGTGGATCAGCGCGTCAAGATGTCGGGCTGGATGAAGGAATTCGAGCGCCGCGGCGGCGAACTGCGCATCGAGAACGTCGGCATTCCCGAGCTGGAGGCACTGGCGCAGCGTCACGAGCTCGTCCTGCTCGCCGGCGGCAAGGGCGAGATCGTCAATCTCTTCGGCCGCAACGATGCGCGCTCGCCGGTACGCCAGCCGATGCGCCAGCTCGCCCTGAGCTACGTCACGGGCATGAAGCGTCACGATCGCCAGGAAAGCATCAACTTCAACCTGATCCCCGGCGTCGGCGAGTATTTCGTGTTCCCGGCGCTGACGACCAAGGGCGGTTCGGAGACCCAGGCCTGCGACATCATGGTCTTCGAAGGCGTGCCCGGCGGCCCGATGGATTGCTGGGGCGACGTGAAGAGCCCCGAGCAGCATCTGGAAAAGAGCCTCGAAATCCTCCGCACCTTCGTCCCGTGGGAATACGAGCGCAGCCGTGACTGCCAGCTCACCGACGCCAATGGCAACCTCTCCGGCCGCATCACGCCGACCGTGCGCAACGCGGTGCTCACGCTGCCGTCGGGCCGCAAGATCATGGGCCTGGGCGACGCGATCCTGGTGAACGACCCGATCACCGGCCAGGGCTCGAACAACGCGACCAAGAGCGCCAAGCACTACTTCGACGCGATCGTCGCCCGCGGCCACGCCGCCTTCGACGAGGCGTGGATGCACCTGACCTTCGACGCGCTGTACGAGGGCTATGCGGAAAAGGTGATCCGCTGGACCAACAGCCTGCTGTTCCCGCCGCCGGCCTACATCGTGAAGCTGCTGTCGGCCGCTCAGCAATCGCCCTCGCTGGCATCGCGTATCGCCAACGGCTTCAACGATCCGCGCGATTTCGCCGAGTACTGGTTCGACGAGGCGCGCGCCGAAGAGCTGATCGCGGCCGAGTCCTGCATGGCGGCGTAAGCGCCGATTCCCCCGGAGAGAGACCACAATGAAAATGACAAGACTCGCCGCCAAACGCGCCTTCGCCGCGCTCGGCACCATGTCGGTGGCGTTCCCCGTGCTCGCGACGCAGGGCACCTTTCCCCACGGCTACGGCGTCAAGGCCGAAGGCATGGCCGGCGTCTCGATCGCACTGCCGCAGGATGCGCTCGCCGGCGCCAATAACCCGGCCGGGATGGTCGCGGTCGGCACGCGGCTCGATCTCGGTGCCGCGCTGCTGAAGGTCGACAACGGTGCGCGCTTCGGCGGCGTCGACTACGACGGCTCCGCCGACCGTAGCCTCTACCTGATCCCGCAGATGGGCTACAACCACATGTTGCGTGACGACACTTCGCTGGGCGTGTCCGTCGTCGGCAACGGGGTCGGCACAGACTACGAGAACGACGCCAACATCGGCGGCCTCGTCGGACCGCGCTCCGAACTCAAGCAGATGGTCATCACGGCGAGCCTCGCGCACCGGCTCAACGAGATGCATTCGGTCGGCCTTGGGCTGATGCTCGCACGACAGAAACTGAGCATCGGCGGACCCGCCGGACTCGGGCTGCCGCAGGGCACCGACGAGTCGATGGGGGCGGGCGTGAAGCTCGGCTGGATCGGGCAACTGACCCCGGCGCTGAGCCTCGGCGCGAGTTATTCGAGCAAGATCGACATGGGGCGCATGAAGGAATTCGACGGCCTGTTGCCGGGCAAGGGCGACCTCGACATCCCCGAGCACTACGGCCTCGGCATCGCGTACCGCAGCGGACCGCTGACGCTCGGCGCCGACGTGCTGCGGATCAACTGGCGCGGCGTCGACGCGCTCGGCAACCCCGGCGTCACCCAGGCGCCGTCGGGCACGACGCCCGGCTTCGGCTGGAAGGACCAGACCGTCTGGCGCGTCGGCGCCGCCTACGCCGTCAGCGAGGCACTGACGCTCCGCGCGGGCTACAGCCACGGCACTCAGATCCTCGACCGGCGCGACACCTTCCTCGGCGTGCTCGCGCCGTCCGCGAACCGCCGCCATTACACGGTCGGGGCGAGCTGGGCGATGGCAAAGGACAAGGAGCTGTCGGTCGCCTATGCGAAGTCGCTGAAGGAGCGGGTGAACGGCAGCGGCCCCGCGCCGGACGGGATCACCGATCCCTACATGGGCCAGGACTGGCTGTCGGCGAGCCTGGGGATTCGCTTCTAAGCGAATGACATCTTTCAGAAGGAAACCTCAAAATGATCGATCCCCGCCAATTCCGCGACGCGCTGGGCCACTTCGCCACCGGCGTGACCGTCGTCACCACTATCGACGCGGAGGGCCAGCCGGTCGGCGTCACCGTCAATAGCTTCAGCTCGCTGTCCCTCGATCCCCCGTTGATTCTGTGGAGCCTCGCGAAGAAGTCATACAGTCTCGCGGCCTTCGAGGCGCATCCCGCCTTTGCCGTACATGTGCTGGCGAGCGACCAGCAGCATCTCTCAGATCGCTTCGCCCGCGCCGGCACCGACAAGTTCGCCGGGCTCACGCCGGGCGAGGGCTTCGCCGGCGTGCCGGTGCTCGACGGTTGCGCGGCTGCTTTCCAGTGCAGCACGGAATTCCGCTACGACGGCGGCGACCACCTGATCCTGGTCGGCCGCGTACAGCGTTTCACCACGCGCGAGCGCCCGCCGCTGCTCTTCTACCGCGGCCGCTACGCGACCCCGGAAACGGAGGCGGCACAGCCCTTCGCCGGCCTGCTGCGGGCGATGGCCCCCGCGGTTGCGTGAGTGCCAGGACATGAGCCAGTCCGACGTCATCATCATCGGTAGCGGTATCAACTCGCTAGTATGCGCCGGGGTGCTGGCGAAGCGCGGCAGGAAGGTCGTGGTGCTGGAGCGCGAGGCGGTCCTCGGCGGTTGCATCCGCAGCGAAGAACTGACCGTTCCGGGCTTCCTCCACGACACGATGTCCACGGCGCACCCGCTTTTCGTCACCTCGCCCGGCTATGCCGAACTCAAGGACGTACTGCACGGGCACGGACTGGCCTACGGCAACAACGCCACGCCCACCGGTGTGTTGTTGCCGGACGGCCGCTCGCTGGTGCTGCGCGCCTCGCGCGATGCCAACGTGCGGGCGATGAACGCGCTCGCCGCGGGGGACGGCGATGCCTACGCCGAGGCGATGGCCTTCGTCGAACAGAACGCCGGGCTCATCTTCCCGCTCCTCGGCAATGAGCTGTGGAGCGCGCCGGTCGGCAGGATGATGGCGGGCCGGGTGTGGAAGCAGGGCGCCCACGAGACACTCGCCTTCTTCGGTCCGGCGATGCAGAGTTGCCGCGCTTGGCTCGAAACACAATTTTGCTCACCTTTGACTAAGGCCCTGCTGGCCCCCTGGGTCCTCCACACCGGCCTGGGCCCCGAGAGCGCGATGTCAGCACTGATGGCGAAGGTCGTCGCGTTTACGCTGGAAGCGGTCGGCCTGCCGATTGTGCAGGGCGGCAATGCACGAACGGTCGACGCCTTCCGAGCGCACATCGAAGCCTGCGGCGGCCGCTTCCACACCGGCGCCGACGTTGAGGAAATCCTCGTCGAAGGCGGCAAGGCGCGCGGCGTGCGGCTCGCCGACGGAAGGGTGTTCGAAGCGAAGCAGGTCGTCGCCAATGTGACCCCGACCCAGCTCTACGGCCGCTTGCTGCGGAACGGCAGCGCGCCCGAGCCCCTGCGCCGCCAGGCCGCCGAATACCGCTACGGCAAGGGCAACATGCAGATCCATCTCGCGCTGTCGGCGCCGCCGCAATGGCCGGAAGCGCATTTGCGCGAGGTCATCTACCTGCATCTCACCGACGGCCTCGACGGCGTCTCGCGCGCCGTGAACGAGGCTGAGCGCGGGCTGCTGCCGGTTGAGGGCACGATCTGCGTCGCCCAGCCCTGTGCGGTCGATCCCTCCCGAGCGCCTGCCGGGCAATGGGTGTTGTGGGTGCAGTTGCCCGAGTGCCCGCGCCACGTCAAGGGCGACGCGGCGGGCGAAATCGCCGCGCCGGCCGACGGTCGCTGGAATGCGGACGTTGCCGAGCGCTACGCCGACCGCATCGTCGCAAGGATCGCCCGCCAGGCACCCGGCCTCGAAGCCAGCATCCTCGGCCGCAAGGTGATCTCGCCCGCGGATCTGGAGGCGATGAACATCAACCTCGTCGGCGGGGACCCCTATTCGGGCGAATGCAGCATCGACCAGTACATGTTCTGGCGCCCGCTGCGCGGCGTGAAGAACCACGCGACGCCGGTGAAGAACCTCTATCAGATCGGCGCCTCGACGCACCCCGGCCCCGGTCTGTCGGGCGCCTCGGGCTTCCACGTCGCGAACGTGCTCGCCCGACCCTGAAGAACCGGATACCCCAGGAGAGAGACATGACAACGAACAACCATCTTGCCCAGTTTGCGCACGGACTCGCCAGCGGCGCAATCCGCGTGATCGACCTGACCCAGACCCTGAGCCCCGAATTTCCGGCGCTGAAGCTCCCGCCGGATTTGGGCCAGCCCTGGCCCTTCCGGATGGAGGAGATCTCGCGCTACGACGAGCGCGGCCCGGCCTGGTACTGGAACAACCTCTCGATGTCGGAGCACACCGGCACCCATTTCGATGCGCCGGTGCACTGGATTTCCGGCAAGGACCATCCCGACAACACCGTGGATACCATCCCCGCGGACCGCTTCATTGCGCCCGCGTGCGTTGTCGATTGCAGCCGCGAGGCCGCCGAAAATCCCGATTTCCTGCTGACCATCGAATTTCTGGAAGCTTGGGAATCGAAGCACGGTCGTATCCCCGCCGGCGCCTGGGTCCTGCTGCGCACCGACTGGTCGAAGCGCGGCATGCCCGATGCCTACGTCAATGCGAAGGAAGACGGCCCGCACACGCCCGGACCGGCCGAAGGCACGGTGCGCTGGCTGATCGAGCAGCGCGACGTCATCGGCTTCGGCGTCGAATCCATCAACACCGACGCAGGACAGTCCTTCGCGTGGCCGACGCCGTATCCCTGCCACTACTTCATGCACGGCAATAACCGCTACGGCCTGCAATGCCTCACGAACCTCGACCGTCTGCCGCCGCAGGGCGCAGTGATCCTGGCCGCGCCGCTCAAGATCCGTGACGGCTCGGGCAGCCCCTTGCGGGTGCTGGCGCTGGTGCAGGGCTGAGGGGGCGAAATGGCTGAGCGTTCGTTCAAGAAGGAAGTCCAGCAGCTACGCATTCCCGGGGGCGAGGAATTCCGCGGCGAGGGCATCCTCGCAATCACCAAGGCGCTGCTGCAGTCAGGCGTCGGCTACGTCGGCGGCTATCAGGGCTCGCCGATCTCGCACCTGATGGACGTGCTCGCGGACGCGAAGGACATCCTCGAGGAGCTCGACGTCCATTTCGAAACCAGCGCTTCGGAGGCCACGGCCGCGGCGATGCTCGCCGCCTCGGTGATGTACCCGATCCGCGGTGCGGTCACGTGGAAGTCGACCGTCGGCACCAACGTCGCGTCCGACGCGCTCGCGAACCTCGCGTCGGGCGGCGTCACCGGCGGCGCGCTGGTCATCATCGGCGAGGACTACGGGGAAGGCTCCTCGATCATGCAGGAGCGCTCACACGCCTTCGCGATGAAGTCGCAGATGTGGCTGCTCGACCCGCGGCCCAATCTCGAATCCATCGTCAAGTCGGTCGAAGACGGCTTCGAGCTCTCCGAGGCGAGCAACACGCCGGTGATGCTGCAGGTTCGCATCCGCTCCTGCCACGTGCACGGCCGCTTCATCACCAAGGAAAACAAGCGCCCGCGCTACACGCTGAAAGAGGCGCTGGACAATCCGATCCGCGACACGACTCGCATCGTGCTGCCGCCCGCGTCCTTCCAGCACGAGCACGAGAAGATCGAACGGCGCTGGCCGGCCGCGGTCGAGTTCATCCGCGAGCGCAGGCTCAACGAGTTCTTCGACGGCGACGAGGATTACGCCGGCGAGGTCGGCCTCATCCTGCAGGGCGGCCTCTACAACGGCGTGATCCGCGCGCTGCAGCTCCTGGGCCTGGCCGACAGCTTCGGAAACAGCCGCATCTCGCTGTACGTGATGAACGTCACCTACCCGGTAATCGACGAGGAAGTGCTCGAGTTCTGCCAGGGCAAGCGCGCGGTGTTGATGCTGGAAGAAGGCCAGCCCGACTACATCGAGCAGAACCTGCACGCCATCCTGCGCAAGAACCGGGTCGACACCCATCTCGCCGGCAAGGACGTGCTGCCGATGGCGGGCGAATACACCACCGCGACGATGAAGAGCGGCATCGACGCCTTCCTGAGGGCCCACTTACCCACAGCGCTGGCCACCCACGAAGCTGTGGCGGCCGACGAGGTCGCCGACGCGCGGGTGGCGGCGGCCCCCGTTGCCAAGGCGAAGCCGGCCGCGGTGCCGATCACCTTCCATCCCAAGGTGAAGGCGCTGGCCGAGGTCGTGCCGCCGCGTCCCGCCGGCTTTTGCACCGGCTGCCCGGAACGCCCGATCTTTGCGGCGATGAAGCTGACGGAGCAGGATCTCGGCGAGCACCATGTGTCGTGCGACATCGGCTGCCACCTGTTCTCGATCCTGCCGCCCTTCAACCTCGGCGCGACCACGATGGGTTACGGTCTCGGCGCGGCGTCGAGCTCGGCCTTCAACGTCAAGACCGGCAAGCGTTCGATCTCGGTGATGGGCGATGGTGGCTTCTGGCACAACGGCCTCACCTCCGGTATCGCCAACGCCGTCTTCAACAAGAACGACGGTGTCATCGTTATCATCGACAACTATTACTCGTCGGCGACCGGTGGCCAGGACATTCTGTCGTCGCGCGCCGACAATCCCGATCGCGCTACCAAGAACCCGATCGAGAACGCGATCCGCGGCGCCGGCGTGAAGTGGGTGCGCACGATCGACCGCACCTACGACGTCGCCCGCATGCGCGACACGCTCGAAGAGGCGCTCACGACGACCACCGACGGCCCCAAGGTCATCATCGCCCAGTCCGAGTGCATGCTGAACCGCCAGCGCCGCGAAAAGCCGCTCTTCACCAAGAAGGTCAAGGCTGGCGAACGCGCGGTGAAGGAGCGCTTCGGCGTCGATCCGGACGTGTGCACGGGCGACCACGCCTGCATTCGGCTCTCCGGCTGCCCCTCGCTGTCGGTCAAGGACAGCGGCGACCCGCTCAAGGAAGACCCGGTCGCCCATGTCGACAACAGCTGCGTCGGCTGCGGCAACTGCGGCGAAGTGGCCGAGGCGGCTGTGCTCTGCCCGTCCTTCTACCGCGCTGACATCATCCACAACCCCACTGGCGGCGACCGCCTGCTCGCGAAGGTGCGGGGCGCGGTGATCGGCTGGCTGCAGCGCCGCCGTGCCGCGCGCCTCGCGCGCTATGCCCTGTGAGAGAGATACCAGACATGAACCAAACCGTTCTTCACGCGGGTACGCCGATCAAGATCGCCATCCTCGCCATGGGTGGCCAGGGCGGCGGGGTGCTGGCCGACTGGATTATAGAAATGGCGGAGCATGGCGGCTGGTGGGCGCAGACTACCTCGGTGCCGGGGGTGGCCCAGCGCACCGGGGCGACGATCTACTATCTGGAACTTTTGCCCGAGTCGGCCGCCGCGGCCGCCGGCAGGCCGCCCGTCCTGGCGATGATGCCGACGCCGGGCGACATCGACCTGGTAGTGGCCGCCGAACTGATGGAAGCCGGCCGCGCGATGCAGCGGGGGCTGGTGACGCCCGAGCGCAGTACGCTAATCACCTCGACCCATCGCAGCTACTCAGTCACCGAGAAGGCCGCGCTCGGCAATGGCATCGGCGACCCGAACAAGGTGCTCGATGCCGGCCGCGAGGCCGCCAGACGGATGATCGCCATCGACCTGCAGGCGCTCGCCGAGCAGGCAGGCAGCGTGATCTCGGCGAGTCTCTTCGGCGCGATCGCCGGTTCGGGCGCGCTGCCCTTCGGTCGCGAAGCCTTCGAGTCCACGATCCGCGCCAGCGGCAAGGGCGTCGAGCCCAGCTTGCGCGCTTTCGCCCTCGGCTTCGATGCCGCCGCCCAGGCGCCGGCCACGCCTGCGGCGATCGATACGCGTCACCCGGCTGTGACGGTGCCCGAGCGCGCCGAGCATCCCGACGTGCAGCGGCTGCTCAGGAAGATCAAGACGGAATTCCCGCCGGTGGCTCATGGCATGCTGGTCGCGGGCGTGCGGCGGCTGATCGACTACCAGGACGTCGCCTATGCAGGCGAGTACCTGCAGACATGCGCCGAGATTCGCGTCCTCGACGAACGCCATGGCGGCACGATGAAGGGCTGGGCGCTGACCCAAGCCGCGGCGCACCGCCTGGCGGTGGCGATGAGCTACGACGACGTGATTCGAGTCGCCGATCTCAAGACCCGCGGCAGTCGCTTCGAGCGGGTGCGGAACGAGGTCGGCGCCAAGGCGGACCAGCTCGTCTATACGACCGAGTTCATGCACCCGCGGCTGGAGGAGATCTGTGGCACGCTGCCGGCCGGCCTCGGCCGCTGGCTTGAGAATTCGAAGGGCATCGGCGCCTTCGTCAAGCGCAAGATGGAGCACGGGCGCCGGGTGCAGACCGGTACGCTGACGTGGTTCCTGGCGCTCCACCTTGTGGCAGGGATGCGTCGTTTCCGCCGCGGTCTGCTGCGTCACCGGATCGAGACCGCGCAGCAGCGCGAGTGGCTTAACCGGGTGGTGCGGCTTGTGGCTCATGGGGCAAATGAGGGCGATTACGAGCTCGCAGTCGAAGTGCTGCATTGCCGTCGCATCGTCAAGGGCTACAGCGGCACCCACGACCGCGGCGACAAGCGTTTTGCCGTGCTGATGAAGGCCGCTGACAAGCTCGCCGGCCGTCCGGGGGCCGCCATGACGCTGCACGGACTGCTCGAGGCCGCGATGGCCGATGAGGCCGGGAAACGCCTGGACGAGGAGCTTGCACGCTGCATCCAGGCGTCGCGTTCCGAAGGGGCGATTCCAGATCTTGCTCGGGCCGCGGATCGCTCCGCCTCGCCATCTGTTGGACCCGGGCCGTGGACGATCGGGAGGGTAGATCTCTCCGACCCATTGAGGCCCCCCGCGATCGTGGGTGAGAGAAGCCGGTCGCCGACTTCGGCCTTAATGCGAGAGCGAGGCGACCTTATCGGTTGACGCGAGAAGCTGTCTTCGAGCCTGGGAAGGATAATGACAGCAACGGGAAAAGTTGATACGGGAGGGATAATGTCGAATTCACACCAACCTGTCACTTGATTGATTCATTTTTAATCACTAAGATTAAAATCGAATCGCGACGAGAAGTGAGCCTTTGAAGAGCGGTCGCTACCGCCGACCCGCAAAAACATCGTCATGGGTGCGGTCGGTGTGGTGTTCTGGCGTATCGTGCGGCCGCAGCTCGTCGTGGCTGGGGACACAACCGACGCCGTGACGGCGGCGGGGCATCCTCCCCGAGCCGGATAACCAGGGTGCTGGCTCCGGCAAGTTCCGATCGTGTATTCCGCAGGCGCAGGAGAGTTCAAATGGCACAGACCGAAACCAAAGTGCTGACCGCACATGTCCCCCTTCCGTTGGCGGAAAAAGTCGATCAGATGGCTGCCCGACTTGAACGATCGCGGGGCTGGATCATGAAGCAGGCGCTGTCGGCCTGGATCGACCAGGAGGAAGAGCGCAGCCGCCTGACCCGCGAGGCGCTTGCCGACGTGGACGCCGGTCGGGTCATCGACCATCAGGCCGTGCAGGCCTGGGCCGACAGTCTCGGTACCGACACGCCATTGCCGGTGCCGCGCTGATGGAGCTGAAGTGGACCGGCAAGGCGCTCTCCGACTTGGCTCGTCTGTACGAATTTCTCGCCCCGGTGAATAAGCCTGCCGCTGCACGTACGATACAGGCGCTCACGGCTGCGCCGTCAAGTTTGCTGGTGAACCCGCGCATCGGCGAACGGCTCGATGAATTCGAGCCGCGCGAGGTGCGGCGGATTCTCGTGGGGCATTACGAGATGCGCTACGAGATTCAGGAATCGACGATCTACATGCTGAGGCTGTGGCACACCCGAGAGGATCGCTGACAAGGCCTTGGCGCCAACCTATTACGATTTTGTCCGCAAGATCCGCCCTTCGTGATCGAGCGGTAGGTTTTGGCAGCGCGTGTTAATAGAGTGGGAGTGACTGATACAGAAAAAGATTTTAAAAATCAATCATATAGGTGATTATCGTTGATGGTGCGGAACGGATTATCAACGAGCAGAAGCCCCGGTAAACGCTGGGGTTTTTTGCTTTTTGGGCCCTGGCAATCGTCGAGGCGAACCGACTCGATCTGACGGTATTTTTGACGGTATACGCCGCGAATTGTCTGGGGATTGTCGGTTTACCGTCAAAACATATTTGACATATTTGACGGTAAACTGCGGCGCAGTCCCAAGCCCTGCAAGGGTTTTCGGAAGATTGCCAGCAGAGGCGATCTGACGGTAAACCAGATCCCTGACCGGCGGCGATTCATGATGGCCGCCTACGGTGGTCGCCTCGAATTCTGCGCCCGCAGAGGAGGTTCTCGATCGGTCGTTTCTTGGCTGGGTGAGAACGTGTTGAAGGGTCCAAGGCCGACGTTGATTTGGACATCGTCCCCGTAAGCAGCTGTTCGCCCGTGAGCGCCCCGTCTTCGCGGACGAAGGGTGGCTTCGTGATGACTCCGGCCGTCGGACGCCGGCTTGGCAAGGTCAGGGCCCGGCCACAAGCGGAAATCCACCTCGGCCCGATTGCAGTCATTGAAAGGGCGGCTGCACTCCGAAAACTGCCGTAAGGGCAATTCACACAACTCGGCCATTTGCTGTCGTTCTGCAATTGGCCGAAATATGTCTGCTACCCGTTCCACTCCTGACATTGGTGGCCCTAGAAGCGATGAAACAAGCTTCCGCGGTGTCGCCCGTCCGCATAGGTGCGCTTACGTTCGACGCTTGCGTTGCCGGCGGCGGTGACGACTTCGCGGGCCGCCAGCTCGTCGCTGTGCTTATTGCGACGCCGTTGTCACGGTCAACCATATGAAGCGCCTCCGGGCGCGTCCTTTCCCGCCTCTAACCCTGCCGTCGCCGATCTCGTCTTGCGCGGCATACTGAAGCGCACCGGTGCGGCAGCGCAATCGTCCACAGATAGGCTGTAGTTAGCGGCATGCGTAAAGCGCTCCAAAAAAAAGGCCCCGAGGGGCCAAGGAGACACTTCAGGAGCAGGAGGAGAGGGAAGTGCCGCCGGTGAAGCCGCGCGCAATCACTGCTTCATGATCTTCAGTGTCTGGATCGACGTGTACTCCTCGAGCCCGTAGCGGCCGAACTCGACACCGAGCCCCGATTGTTTGACGCCTCCGAAAGGGGCGTCAGGCTGGATCGCGGCATGTTCATTCACCCACGCCGTGCCACATTCGAGTTGCAGCGCGAGTGCCGCGGCCTTCGCGCGGTCGTTCGACCAGATCGAACCGCCCAGCCCGTTCTCGTTGGCGTTCGCGCGCGCGATGACTTCGTCGATGTCGGAGTAACGAATCACCGGCAGCACCGGTCCGAACTGTTCCTCGTCGACGACGCGCATGCCGTCCTTCGCGTCCGCAATCACGGTAGGCTCGTAGAAGTAGCCGCTGCCCGCGCGAGCTTTGCCGCCCGAGAGGATGCGGGCACCGTTGGCGCGGGCGTCTTCGACCAGTTCGTGCACAAAATCGAGTTGGCCTTTGTTCTGCACCGGACCGAGCTCGGTGCCGTCGACGAGGCCGTCGCCGACGACCGTATCGCGCGCGATGCGGGCGAGTTCGTTAACGAGTTCCTCGTAAACAGCATCATGGACGTACAAACGCTTGAGGCAGGCGCAGGTCTGGCCGTTATTGTGGAAGCCGACGCTGAAGAGCTTGGACGCGACCGCCTTCGGGTCGACATCCGGAAGGACGATACCTGCGTCATTGCCGCCAAGCTCGAGCGTAAGCCGCTTCAGATTGCCAGCGGCGTTCTGCATGATGTTGCGGCCCGTCGGCGTCGAGCCGGTGAAGACGATCTTGTTGATGTCCGGGTGCTTCGCGATCGCAGAGCCGACGCCGCTCTCGCCGGTGACAATGTTCAGCACGCCGGGAGGCAGGATGCGGTTCGCGAGTTCGACAAAGCGGATCGTTGCCGTCGGCGTCAGCCCGGACGGTTTCATCACAACTGTATTGCCCGCACGCAGCGCCGGAATCACGTGCCAGATGGCGATCATCAGCGGCCAGTTCCACGGTGTGATCGACGCCACGACACCCAGAGGCTTGCGGTGCACTTCGACGCGCGCCTCATCATTGTCCTGGATCACCTCGATCGGCAGCTCGAGATCGGCCGTGACATGCGTCCAAGCCACTGACCCGCCCACTTCCATGCCCGAGCCGACACCGTTCAGCCCCCCCAACGGCTTGCCGCTTTCCTTGGTGACAAGTTCCATCAGGTTCGCCATGTCCTCCTCGATGGCGACGCCCAAGGCGTGCAGCAGATCCTTGCGCCGCGCATCCGGTGTGCGGCTCCAGTCATGAAAGGCCGCACGCGCCGCAGCAACGGCCTCGTCGACATGCGCGGCGGTTCCAGCTTGAACGCGCGCGAAGGCCTCGCCCGTTGCGGGATTAATGACTTCAAAGGTGCTACCGGCCTTTACTGGCCGACCGTTGATGATCATGTCGAAAACTTGCATGGGGTTTCCTCTTTTCGATTAGTTAACGTTAGTTTGCGTGCCTGGTAAGGCCTAACTCGTTGGACGAAGGAAAAACAAGGCTACGCGGGGCAGACTTCCCGCCCGTCAGCCGAAGACGGCAGCCCCTTGAACGGTTCTCTCACCCCTCATTCCGTTGGCACGACGCCGGCGCGCGAAAACAGCACTACCTGCGACGAACCTGCGCCGACAGCCGCCGTGAGCGACAAGCGGTCGGGACGCTGGTGCACCTCGAAACTGGAACCGGCATCCCGGCTTTCGAGCGTCAAGCCGTCGAGCCCGACTGCAAGCACCCGGTCCACGAGCGGGACGACTCCGGTGATCGAACTCTGCGTGCCGGTGACGACCTTGTGCCAGGTCTCTCCTCCATCGCTGCTGCGATACAGGCTGCCGCGCAGGCCCGCGACCAGCAGCGTGCCGTCAGCGAGTGCCGTACCGCTCCAGAAGGAGCCACGGTAACCGGTCGGCCGGTAGGCCCAAGTCTGGCCACGGTCTGCAGAGTGCAGTACCGTGCCGCGCTCGCCGACGACGAAGAGGTCGCCCCGTCGGTCCGCAAAGACGTGCATCAGGTTGCGATCGGCACGCGTGTCGTTGGGCGGGGCCGGCAGACTGACCTTGTCCCAGGTCTTGCCGCCATCAGTCGTCGTGAGCAGCAGCGACCAAAGTCCAACCGCCGTGCCATGCTGCGCGTCGGTGAAATGCACCGAGAAGAGCGGCCGGTCCTCGGAGGTTTCCATGCGTTGGCTCGTCCAGGTCTCGCCGCCGTCCTCGGTATGCAGGATGACGCCCCAGTGCCCGACTGCCCAGCCGTTGCGTTCGTCGGCGAACGACACGCCGGTCAGCGTCGCATTGACCGGTACTTTGGACGCCTGCCGCCAACTGCCACCCCGGTCATCCGACAGCAGCACGACACCCCTATCCCCCACTGCGACAAGCCGCTGCCCTGCCTGCGTTGCCGCGAGAATCATCGACCGGCTCGCCGACGCCGACCGTTCTGCAGCGCGCGGCACGACCCCGGCGCCTTCACCTGCAAGCGCGGGCGTCGCCGTCGACAGTGCCGCGATGATCGCTACCGACATGCCGAGCATCATTCGATATTTCTTCATCATGAATCTCCGCTCAGTGCGCCAGGATGCCGGGCGCACGCACGGCTCCGCGTCGGGGAAACAGTCGTTCCAGCCAGACGGCGAGCGCCGGCAGCGCAGTCATTGCCATCACCATGTTGACCATGAACATGAAGGCGAGCAGCTTGCCCATGTCGGCCTGGAACTTGAGTTCCGAGAACATCCACGTCGCGACACCGACCGCAAGCGTGATCGCGGTGAAGATCGTGGCGGTGCCCACTTCGAGGATCGCGTGCTCGAGCGCCTTCACGATGTTCTGCCCTTGGGCGAGATGAAGCTGCAGCCGGTTGTAGATGTAGAAGGCGTAATCGACGCCGATGCCAACCGCCAACACCATCACCGGCAACGTCGCGACCGTCAGTCCGATCTCCAGCTCCTTCATGAACCAGTAGCCGATGAAGGTGCCGACCGTCAGCGGCAGGCAGCACGCGATCACGGCACGGAAGTCGCGATACACCAGCGCCACGAGAATGACGATTGCCGCATACACGTAGAGCATCATCGGCAGCTCGGACTTGTGCACTTCCTCGTTCACTGCTGCCTGCACCCCGGCGTTGCCCGATGCGAGACGAATGCTGATGCCCTCCTCCCGGTCGCGCTCACGGAAGGTCTTGACCTCGTGGATCACACGCTCGATCGTGGTCGCCTTGTGGTCCGTCAGGAACAGATGCACCGCGGTCATGCTGCAGTCCTTGTTCATGAAGCCGCGCACCCGCCCGATCTCGGTCGCGAGGGACGCATAGTTGCCCGGATCGATCGGCACGACCGACATCTTCGGATTGCCTTCGTTGTAGCCCTCGTTGTAGGTGCGAAGCTGGCCGGAGAACGACAGCGCCGACAGCACACCCGGCACGTACTGCATCGCCGCGACGAAGCGGTCCTGGTAGAGGCCGACCGTGACGTTCTCGCAGGACTCGGGCGGCGCTTCGAAGATCACCGACAGCCAGTCGAGACCGGTGTCGTAGCTGCCCGAGATCGCCACCGCGTCGCGATTGAACCGTGCCTCGGGCCGCAGCTCCGGTGCGCCGGGCTGGACGGTGCCGACGACGCGGTCGCTGCTCTGCCATACGGCCAGGGCGAACACGGCGGCTGTGATGCCGATGACGACTGCCGCGTTACGCGGCTCGGCGACGCGCGCAAGCGCACGCAGCCACGTCGAGCGGCGCTCGCGCTTGAGCATCGCCCGGTCGGCATAGTCCTTCGTGAAGTGGCAGAGCGACGCGGCGAGCGGCAGCATCACCAGATTCGTGACGATCTTGTAGCCGACGCCGAGCGACGCGGTGATCGCGAGCTCCCGCACCATCGGGATCGGGATCAGCACGAGGGTGACAAAGGACACGAATGCGGTGACGAGCGCCAGCGTGCCGGGGATCAGCAGGCCGGTGAAGCTCGCACGAGCAGCTTCCTCGGTCGTCCTGCCGTGTGAGAGTTCGCGCACGATGAAGTTGATCTGCTGCACGCCATGCGAGACGCCGATCGCGAACACGAGGAAAGGCACCAGCACGGCCAGCGGATCCAGACCGTAGCCCAACAGCTTCAGCGTCCCGAACTGCCAGACCAGCGAAGTCAGCGAGCAGAGGATCGGCAGCAGGGTGAAACGCACAGACTGGCAGTACCAGTACACCGCGAGCGCGGTCAGGACGAGTGCGATCGCGCAGAACTCCAGCACGGCGGACGCACCGTCGGCGATGTCCCCGATCTGCTTCGCGAAGCCGATGATCTGGATCTCGAAGTCCGCGTCCTCGAACTTGCTGCGCAGCTGCTCTTCGAGAATGCGGTTGTACGCAACATAATCGATCCGATAGCCGTCGCGGTCGTGCTCGAGCAGTTCCGCGACGATCATCGCGCTCGTCTGATCGCGCGCAATGAGCGTACCGACAAAGCCGCCCTGGCTCGCCGCCCGCTGGATAGCCGCGATGACGTCGCCAGTCAGGTCCTTCGGCGTGATCGTTCCGGCAATCAGCGGATCGGCCCGAAAGCCCTCCTCGGTGATCTCATTCACGAAGGAGTTCGGCGTCCAAAGCGATTGCACGCCCAGCCGGTCGACGTTCGGCAGGAAGCTCACCGCCTGCGTCACCTCATATAGGCGGCCGAGCGCGGCCGGCGTCCAGATCGTGCCTTTGCGCGCCTTGACGACGATGTTCAGTCGGTTGGCGCCCAGCACGTCGTCGCGGTACTGGTTGAAAGTCTGGATGTACTCGTGCCCGACCGGCATCTGTTTTTCGAAGCCGGCGTCCATGCGCAACTGCAGCGCAAACCAGCCCATGAGGGCGGTGAACAGCCCGAGCACGAGGAGAATGCTGCGGCGACGCCGGAAGCAGACCGCCTCCAGCCGCCGCAAGCTGCGCGTGAGAAAGCCGTCGACCTCGTCGACGCTGAGTGGATTCAACATGATCTTGTAGTGCTTCTCTGTGGGGTTTTGGGGCGCCACGCGTCAGAAATTGCGCGAGATGAAGCCGCCGATGAAGTCGCGGTCGCGGAAGGGCGAGCTGACCGGCATGTCGCCGCCCCAGAACTTCGTGTAGTTGATGCCCGCCTGCCAGGTCGCCGGATTGCGGTTGAACAACACATAGAAGTTCGCCGACTTCGCGCCCTCCATCCAGTTCGCCATGAAGTTCGGCGTGTTGCCCTTTACCGCGTGCGAGAAGAAGACGCCCGGAATCACCTGCCAGCCTGGAATCAGCGTGCTGTCGTAGGTCAGGCTGAAATCGAACATGTAGCCCCAGGAGAGCTCGTCGCCAACACCCTTGAACGCGCCGTTCGAATCGAGATAGGTCCACGCGCCCGCCGCCGGCAACTGCTGATAGGTCACGCCGTTGCGTGTGCGGGTAAAGACCTTGTTCGAATTCACGCCGGGATAGGCGATCGCGACCGCCTCACCGAGGAAGGTACCGGTCTGCGCACCGACGAGGTCGAGGAACCAGCCATGGTCGCTCGGTGTGAGGCTGAGAATGCCGGTCAGGTGGAACTGGTAGCGTTCCTTGTCGATCGATCCGTTGCATTGATCGACGCCCGCCAGTCCACCGGTAGCGGGGTCGAGACAGACGCTCGTCGACACGGCGTCCTTCGGCCGGTACGACAGCTCCGCGCCGACAGCCCAATTTCCGATCGACGTGTTCGCGCTGACGCCATACAGCTCGCGATCCTCGAGGAAGTACACCTTCGTCGTGTTCTGGGCATTCCAGTACTGGAAGTTCGGCGTCTTGTCGTGGAAGCGTTGGTAGTACACGCCGAAATCGGTATCCCAGCCTTCCGGCCTGAATTTCAGGGATAGGCCGTACTGGCCGCCGTTTCGTGGATCGATGTCCTTCCCGACCCGGATGGCCTCGCCAGAAGCCAGCATCGATGCCCGTGCCGCCGGCAGGGACTGACCGAACAATGGATCGCCGGCGGTGCGGATGCGGCTCGCGGCGTCCGGCGTGAAATACAGCAGGTTGTCCCGTCCCTTGTCGAAGGTATCGCCCATCGAGAAGTAGGTGCCGGAAGGCGGGAACTCATACTGTTTCCACTGGAACTGGTAGTAAGCCTCGAGGTTGACTCCACGCCCGAGGCCCGCGGCAACGCTCACCATCGGCGACGGCAGGAAAGCTTCCTTCAACTGCACGCCGGGCGACGACAGCCGTTGCAAGTCCATCGCGACGTTGGAGTTGATGCCGCCGACCATGAACAGGCTCTCGCCCCAACTCACGACCTGATTCCCGAGCCGCACCCGACCCCGCTGGTCGCCGACGTTGAATTCCTTGCTGACCCACAGGTCGTAGAGGCGCGCGTAGCGACCGACCGCGCGTTTCGCCTCGCTGTCGAGCTCGGTGCGCGCGGTGTCGTCCGCAACGAAGTCGTAGAGCCAGCCGACGCGCCCCATGAACTTCCACTCGTCGGGGAAGCTCAGCAGCAGCTCGTGCGAGCCCTTCAGGTGCGTCGTGAAGAAATCGCCCTTGTTGTAATTGAGGTTGCCGTCATCGGCGTTGCCCCACTGCACGGTATTCGCCCGCGAGCCGCAGCCCGTCGACGGATCGCCGACATGGTCGCAACGCTGGCTTTCGACGCGCTGGCCGAAGCCGAGCGTCAAGGTCGAATCGAAAGATCCCTTGACCGAATCGGTCTCGAACTGGAACGCGTGCGCCGCCGGGGCGCAGAGGCCCGCCATGGCGAGACCCAGCACCGTCCGCTTCAGATGCATGCTCATCTTTTTTTCCTCGAAAGGATCCCCGGCGACCGGTGTTGGCCCGGTCGCGGCGGAGGATTGTCGGATTGCCCCGAGGGGGCGGAGGAATCAGCGGTCGCTGATCGCGCGGAGGTTGTCCGGCGTGTAGAAGTCGTCGCGGTACTTGGGATCGTTCGGCTCGGTCGCCCACATCATGTCCTGGCCGGCCCCGAGGGATGCCTGGTCATAGAGCACGCGCCCGGAGGCGAGGTCGTACTGGACGAAGGCGGGGTTGTCGCAGGCGCCGGTCTCGGCGACCGGAATCAGGAAGCTCTCGCGGACCTTCCAGAGCTTGCCTTGAGCGTCGTAGTCTTCCGCGGACATCAGCGCCCACGAGTCTTCATCGACGTAGAAGCGGCGCTTCGGCGCGACGTGACGCACGCCGTCCTTCACCGTGGCCTCGATGACCCAGACGCGGTGCAGCTCATAGCGCGTCGCCTTCGAATCGACGCCGTCCGGAGTGACGACCTTGCGACGGTCGGCCGCCGGGTCGTACATGCCGAAGGCGTTGTACGCGACATACATTTCCTTCTTGCCGACGAGTTTCCAGTCGAAGCGATCCGCAGTGCCGTTGAACACGCGCGGCTCGTCCATCGTGTACTGGTTTTCGAAGCCGATCTGCGGTGCGTCGTAAGCATAGCTGGGCATACGGCGGACGCGGCGCTGGCCCGGGAAGTAGTAGAAGGTGTCACTCGCCTTGCTCGTATAGGAAGTCACGAGCAGTGCCTGGCCGGCGAGCGCCGTCGGCGATGCGTAGGCGAAATAGGTGTTGTATTCGACCGGCGGCAGTTCGCTGAGCTTGTGCGAACCTTTGCGCCCCCACGGGTAGTAGTAGCTCTGTGTCGACTTGGCCTCGATCCAGTCGCCACCGCTCGCTCGCGGCGACAGCATCGTCCATTGCGAAGGCATCGTAATGCCGACGCCTGCATACTTCATCTTGGCGTTCCACAGCACCTCGATGCCGCTCTTCGGCACCGGGAAGGGAATGCCCGGGACCATCGCCTCGGCGAGGCTCCAGCCGTCGCCGCCGATCTTCGCCGTGGCGGTGTTCTTCTTCGTGTTCTCCTGGACGAAGTCCGGCGCAGAGCAGTAGCGGCGGGTCGGGTAGACGTCGAGCCGGTAGCTCTTCAGCGTCTTCAACAGGGCATGCTGTCCTTCGCTCAGCTTGTCCGCATACTTTTCGGCGTTCGACGCGTCGATCGTGAAGAGCGGCTTGTCGTCGCGATACTTGAAGAACTGAGCGCGCGGTTTGCCGTAGGTCCAGCCGGGGTTGAGGGCGCCGCCGTCCTGCCATGCCGGAATGGCGTTGTCCTTGCTGGCGGTCTTGTCGCCGCCGAGCGGGGTGAGGTCCTTGCCGAGGTGCTCGGCGTCCTGCGTTGCCGCCGCCAGCGCCACGCTGGCAAACAAGGCCAGCGATAAGGCGCTCAAACTGAATATCGGTTTCATCTTGTGTCTCCTCGCATCGGTGTGCGTCTTTTTCGTTTTGCATCGGAGTGGCACAGGGCCACTCCAATGTCTTACATGCTACCCATCGTGTAGCTCTCAGCAGCAACACGCCAACCAGCCCGAGTCTTTTTCCACACCAACAAGGCTCGCACCTGATAATCCGCCGCCGTCGTGTCGGCAGGATTGCAGTGGAAAGTCGCGAAGGAATAGCCAAGATTGGTAGATGCTTGGCGCGCCGCATCCGGCTCGATTGCGCAGCTACGAGTGTTCTTGAGGATGTCGTTCAATACGGGCATGAGTCCGTCGCGCCCCCGTAAAGCCTGTTTTGCACCTTCGCCAGTCACCACCGCATCGACGGCGTACTGCACCTCGAACCACCGGGCACTGTCACGCGCCTTGATCGCACTCTCGATAGCGCGGTAACGCTCATCCAGTGCCTTCGCGAAGTCGTCGCCCGATGCGTGAGCGGCGAGCGGCATGCCACACAAAGTAAGCGCCGCAAGTGCCAGTTGTCTCATCATGATTACGTTTTCCTCTATGCGATTAGACTTTTCTAAAAAATCCACGCGGGCACGCGCGTTGTCATCAATGCAAACTCTTTAAAACATCAATGACTTCCTGCCTGGCCGCAGGATCCTTGAGTCCAGCGAACGCCATCTTCGTACCTGGCGCGTAGCTCTGCGGCGACTCGAGCCACTGATGCAGAGATTCCTCAGTCCACGAACCACCACGAGCACGCAAGGATTTTGAGAAGACATAGCCGGACGCCCCCGCGATTGGCTTTCCGAATACGCCGTTAAGGTTCGGGCCGACGGCATGAGGAGCCCCCTTTTCAATCGAATGACAGGCGAGACACTGTGCAAAGTTGCCAGAGGCGGATTGAGCAAACGCCCCAGGGACCAAAGACGTAGCAAACAGGCCAAGGCTTACCCTAACGATGACATTGATACTCATGAGATAGTCCTTATGCTTTCTGGCGCATCGTGGATGACACAGCCTGTGCGACCTCTAGCCCTGTTTCGATCGCGCCATCGATAAACCCTCGCCACCCTGCAGCAATGTCGGAACCGGCAAAGAACACCCGTCCTTGATGCGCGCGTAAATCCTGCATATACCGACTGAATTGGTTCGGTTTATAAGTACACCAAGTGCCAAGCGAATACGGGTCGAGGTGCCAGTCGTAGGACAAGACATCGGTCACGGTGACTTGAGGCAAAAACTTACGAACCAGGGGTTCGACAGACTTCGGGTTGTGCACATCGAAGCTTTGCCCCCCAGGCCTACCGAACGCGATGAGCGTTCCGCCGTCCTTGCCATGGTTGTCACTGAAGAGCAGATTCAGTGGCTCCGACTCGGGCGCGTACATCATCACGGACCCGAGCTCGCCCTTGACCTTGATGTAGACCTTGTGGCCAGCGCCAGCATGACGCTCGCGCGCCATCGCCTGTTTGCCCGGCAAAAGGGCCGGTTTGAAGTCAATCGCGCCCAACGTATTGACGGGCAAGGCCATAATGGCGTACGACGCTTCGATGCGCTCACCTGATTCCGTGACGAGAACAACGCCGGAATCGGTCTGCTTGATCTCGGATACCACGGTAGACAAACGCACCTCAAAACCACCGTCAGCGACCATCCGATTGATCAGGCTAGCCGTCCCCTCTTTGAATTTGTAACGTACGCACGCGTCGAAGAGCCGCACAACATCCCTGTCCGCGAGCGCCCACCAGCGCAACATTTCCGTGAAGGCACCCTCTCCCGGACGATTGTTACAATTCGCCGCCATCAGCGCGGCAAGGAGATCGCGCTGAACTGGAGGAAGATTCAACTGTTGAATCCGATCAGCCATCGAAAGATGATCGAGCTTCGCACCTTCCTCTGACAGGAACGGTAGGTACGGACGCGGAAATGCCTTTTCGGATCCCTCGTGGAAACGATTGCTCGCTTCGATGAGCAGTCTTGTGCTTTCCTCGATTGGGATTTCCTGCACCTTCCCATCCGACAGCCACATGACTCGCTCCGGAGCGGCAGCTCCTGGCGTTTCTTCAAGCTCCATCCCATAGCGCATGATCTCCGACCACACATGGGGCTGAGACCAATGCACCCAGGTACCGCCCAATTCGACCTTCTTGTCGCCGAAACGCGAGTAGAACGTGCGACCGCCAAGCCGATTGCGGGCCTCGAGCAGCAGGACCTTCGCACCTTTATGGGCGAGTTCCCGGGCGGCAGTCACCCCTGCAAATCCGCCACCGACCACCACGACATCGGGCTTGCCCTTGCGTACCGTCTTGTTCGCGGCTCCCGCATCGACCGAAAGCAGGGAGCCTGCGGCCGTGGCACTAGCCAACCTAAGGAAATCGCGTCGCGAAGCGGCTGGGGAATTGGATGGCTCGGCTGAGAGGACAGCCGACGAACCATCGTGAGATGGCTTTTGCATAGTTTCTGGTCTCCTCCGAGGGCGCCGTCAGCCGGAATGGCGACGGACCCATCGTTTGTCTTGCTCGTACCGGTGGTTCGAGTCGTAGGGAAGAGACTAGCGAGTATGCGTGTGCAGCCGGTATCCGCAATCAGCACAAAATACGTGCTGCAGTGCGGCAATCCAGGTTTGAGAAATGGTCTTAGTGATCGAGTAGCCGCGCTACGGCCGAAGTACCTCCAACCGCTTTCCCACGTGTCTCGGAGGGCAACTCGCCGAACAGGCCGCGGTAGTACTCCGCGAATCGCGGCATATGCCAGAATCCCCACCTGGCCGCGATGCTCGCGATGGATTCGGCGGGTGCGAACGCAAGGCGACGGATTTCGCGCCGAACCGCGTTCAGGCGAACGTTCCGGAGGAAATGGACAGCGCCCATGCCAGTGAGATCTTCGAATGCATACTGCAGAGAGCGCCGCGAGATCCGAAATAGCCGACAGATGTCGGCAATATTCAGCGGATCGTCAGGGTGATTGAGCGCATGCTCGCGGACCGTGCGGACGATCCAGGCCTTGGCGCTCGGATGAAGGCTCCATGGGGATCGCTTCGCGTTCAGATCGAGAGCTTCGACAACCAGCGACAACACGCAATCACGCATCGCCCTCCGGCTAGCCTCGATCTGCAACAGTTTCGGATGCAGTTCCACGGCGCGGAAAATTTCTGCGAGGGCGCGGCGCAACTTTGCGGCATGTAGCGGTTGCTGCCGCACCCTAGGTTGTCCGGACATCCTTTCAGCGACCTGCGGTGCTTCCACCGCCGCGAATTCCATCAGCAGCGTCTCAGCGACCGTCGCCGAAACCATGTCCATTCTGCCCCGACAATAGATCTCGAACTCCTTCCCGCCCGGCAGGAAGGACATGGCGCCATCGTCGAGCGGAACGCCACAATAGATTCCTGCCCCTCCGGAAGCCACGGGAAGGCCGAGTGAAACCATGCCCTCAAGGTTACTACCCACGGTCCACACTGCCTGACTTCCCACTTCCCAAAGGATCTCCAGGCGCTCATCGATCCAGATCTCGCGAATCCCCCCCTCGAAGCAGCCAGGCGTGAGTTGTTCGTACACCGCATCCCACGCATCCAGCCCGCTGCCGAATTCGGAGAGGTCATCGACGCGAGCAACGCGTACAACCCCGTGACTCACGCGTTCATCGTTCAGGGCGCTTAAGGTAGATAAGGGATCTCGGACATCCACCGGGCGAGGCTCCAAGAGAAACTGCAGAAAGACAGAAAGAAAGTATTGAGGCCGGGCGGCTCCGCAATCCTTACGCAGTGCGAAGCGATCCGCCGGGTGGTCGATCGCTCCCGCTATACCTGCCCTCGCAATCGGCAAACAAAGTGCCGTCCCGACGCTACGTATTAGCCTTTCTTGATCATACGCGCTCTAAGGCACCGGGGCAGCCGTGCGCAACAGACTCTGGAACACGCCGCCGGAGGGCACACTTCCTCACGCGAGGTAACGTGCTACCTCCGACTCGTTCCACGATACGCCGGTACCAGGGGCGTCGGATACAATGGCCGAGCCATTCTCGAATCGCAAGGGTTCCCGCAGGATGCGGTCGGCAAGACCCATCCGCTCCAGCCAGTGCGCTGTTGGCGTCACCGCCAGCAGGTGCGCACTGATCTCCTGGAAGATGTGGCTCGACATGGGCAGGCCTCGCAGTTCTGCCAGCGCCGCCGCCTTCAGCCAACCAGTCACACCGCCGATCTTCATCACGTCCGGCATGACCAGGTCACACGCATTGGCGTCGAGTGCCCGCTGCATTTCTCCCACCCCGCACCAGTTCTCGCCCATTTGCACGGGCATGCCCGCTGCGGCGCGAATGCGCGCGTGGCCGGCGTAGTCCTCCTGTAGTGTCGGCTCTTCCACCCACGCGAGCCCGTAAGGCTGCAACGCACGGATGCGGTGCATCGCTTCGGGCACGGACAGAGACTGGTTGTAGTCCACCATCAACGCGACGTCGTCGCCGATCCGACGCCGGATCAGCTCCACGATGCGGCAATCCTCGGCAAGGTCGCGGTAGCCGATCTTGATTTTGATCGCCCGGAATCCCGCCTCCATCGCGCGACCGGCACGCAGAAGCCCGATCTCCTCTCCATCCATGCTATGGCTGTCGTAGGCGGGGACCGGCTTCACGCGCCCGCCGAGCAATGCGGCCAATGGGAGTTCATGCAACTTGGCGAGTGCGTCCCAGGCCGCCATGTCCAGACCGGCGCAGGCCATCGTGACGAGGCCGGTGCGACCGAGTAGCCGCAGGCGGCGCGCGAACAGGGTGTCGAACTCCACGGGCGCGAGTGGCTGACCGACGAGTTCGTCGCCGAGCGACTGCACCAGCCTCCGCGTGCTTTCAAGTGCGAGGGGGGTGTAGGTGAAGACATACGCATGTCCTGTGGTCCCGTTGTCGAGGTGCAGATCGATCAGCACCAGGGGGGAAGTGGCAACGACGCCGACGCTCGTGCGCACGGGGTATTCCAGGGGCACATTCACGCCGCGCGCGACCACGCGGTCCACCCTGGCTGCTACTTGAAGTGACGCAAGTTCCACCATCATGTCTCCTTTGCATTGTTCGGACGCGACAATCCCGCGTCACACCAATAGTCATCCGCCCGAACCAGGCAGCCCCGATCCAGCCCCTCAACCCGGCTCGCACCCGACAGGATCATCGCCCGCTCGAGTTCCGTACCGATCAGGTCCAGTACGGTGCTCGCGCCCGCTTCGCCGCCATTGGCCAATCCGTACAACAGGGGCCGTCCGAGAAAGACCGCGCGGGCCCCCATCGCCAGGGCTTTGGCGACGTCGAGACCGCTGCGAAAGCCACTGTCGACGAAAACCGGAATGCGCCCTTCGACCGCATCGAGCACCCGCGTCAGCGCCCCGATGGTCGATGCCGCGCCGTCGAGCTGTCGGCCACCGTGGTTGGAGACGATCAGCCCGTCAATCCCGCGTGCGACGGCTTCCCGTGCATCCTCCGGATGCAAGATGCCTTTCAACACCAACGGGCCGTCCCACAGCCGTCTTAGCCAGCCGAGGCTGTCCCATGAAAGACTGCGATCCATCTCGCGGCTCAGGAGCGCCGCTTGTAGGGCCAACGTATCTTCACCTTTGCGCTCCGCGAGATTGACGAATGCCGGCATACCGCTGCGCAGGAAGCGCCACAGCCAGCGCGGATGAACGGCCAGGTCTGCGAGCGTGGCCGGAGTGGGCCGGAAAGGCAGGCGGAAGCCATTGCGCACGTCGCGCTCGCGATAGCCGCTGACGGGCACATCGACTGTTAGCACCAGGGCGCCATAACCGGCCGCCTTGGCCCTGCGGACCATCTGCTCGGCGATGCTGCGCTCACGCATGACGTAGAGCTGCATCCAGTTCAAGGTGCGGTGCGGCTCGGCGACCTTCTCCAGTCGCTCATTCGATGCCGTCGAGAGCACGAAGGGGATGCCCGCTCGAGCCGCAGCGCGCGCGAGCATACAGTCGCCGCCCGGGCGGCTGAGTCCGTTGAAGCCCATCGGCGCGACGCCCAAAGGTCGGCGCCACGTTTCGCCGAAGACTTCGATGCTGGTGTCGAGTGTGGCTGTGTCGCGCAGAACGCGCGGCAGCAGCGCCAGGCGGGACAGGTCGTCGGCGTTGCGGCGAAGGCAGTCGTTACGTTCGGCCGCGCCGTCCACGTAATCGAAGACGAAACGGGGCAGCGCCCGGCGCGCGGCGCGTCGGTGATCGTCAACATTCAGCTTCATCTGGTTTTCCCGGGGCGATGGTTGATCCGCCGGACGAATCCGGCGGTGCGCTTCATGCGATCAATGAGGCAGTCACAGCGACAGCACCGGGAAGGCACACAGGATGATGATCTCGCCACATCGACTGCCACAAACGGCATTACATCGGAATGGACCTTGACCAGCGGAATGTCGCGTGCGATCCAGATTGAATGCTTATGCATTTGTGCTGCCCGTGCCGCTTCTGCTACTGAACCTGCATATATGACTTCAGATCTATCATCACGAAACCGGGGCCTCCGCATGGCGGCGGACGATGCGCACGGGCGTTGCCGCCGGTCGCGGCTCGGGTATGCCGAGCGCGCGAGCGAGCGCGCGGCCTTCGGGATCGGCCAGTGCTGCACCGCGAGCCTGTGCAACACGTCCGGCGAGTCGTTCCGGATCGCTCGAGTCGTGCTCCGCCTGTTCCAGGATCAACTGCATTGAGCGTTGCCCCCGCGTCGCGGTGTCGCCATAGCCCTTGATCAGGCGACCACAGCGCGCGAGTTCCAACGCCAGGGACGGGGTCTGCGGCAATGCCCGCTCTACCGCGCTCAACCAGCGTTCGATCAGCCGCTGCTCCTGGGCGAAGCGAAGGCTTCGGGGGCGCAGGGGTTTGAGGCAGCGCAGCAGCGCCAAAAGCGAGAAGCCGGACACGGTATCGGTGCGAAGGCGCAAGCGCAGCCCGGCGGCGAGGCGGGAATGCCCCAGGGTGCGCTCCAACGCGCGCGCCAGACGCGCGGGCAGCACCGCACAGATTTCCTCCAGCCGAGGTTTCAGGAATTCGGTGACACGCACAGGTTCTCCCGAGCGCGCGCCGACTTCGGTTCGGAATCGATTGATGCGGGAACGGCGTGTCTTGAGCTCCGCAACGCGCACGATATCCTCGTAGGTCATCCACGTGGCGAGGTGGCGGGCTGCTTCGGCGCCCACTTCGTCGGCATCCCCCCCCTTGCGGCAGAGGGCACGCAAGCGTCTCAGGTATAGGGCCGCGTAGTCCGCATCCTGGTAATCGAGCACCTGTGAATACCCTTCGGCAGCCACCCTGCGCACCGCGGGGGGCAGGTCGCTCACCGGGGCGAGGTCGGCCGCGGTACGCAGCGGCTCGTGGGCCGGTGCGGCCGCCGCCATGCGGGCGTGCGCGCGGCTGAATCCCGCCTCGAAGCCGCGCAAGCTGGCCTCGACCGCCTTGCCGGAGCGCCGGATGGCGGCCTCGCACGCGTCGCGTGGAAACGGCAGGCAGCCGGAGCCGACCATCGCACCGAATAACACGGTGTTGATGATGGTGCCCTGCTGCCAGGCGATTTCACGCATGTCGAAGGCGATCAGCTCGCGCGCCAGACGACGTGCGGCATCGAAGACGTGCGAGGGGTCGTAGCGCTCGTCGCCCATGCCGATCTTCTCCGACACCGCGAATTCGCGATGCGTGGAAAACACCAGCACCGTCCGGGCAGGGTCGGAATAGCCGCTCTGCATCACGCGTCCGGCCTCAATCAGCTCGGAGGCCGCGACGATGTCGACGTCGCCGGGTCCCGGCGTGAGCGACAGCACTGGAACCTGGCCGCCAAGCGCCTTGCGCGCCACCGGGAAGACCTCGAGGTAGTAGTTCGTGGCGCCGGTACGCTGGGCGACACCCGGCACGGAGGTGCTCTGCACCGGAAAGTCGAGTTCCGTGGCAACGTCGATGATCCAGTCGGCGAGCACGCCGCCGCCTTCGCCACCCAGGGCCGCGATGAGGATGGATACGGGTTTCATTGGAGGGCTCCGGTGGGCATCGGGTCACGGGCGGCGAGCATGCCGATCGCCGCTTGCCGGATGCGGTAAAGAAGACGGTCCCACCGGCTAGGGTTCTGCACGATATCGACCTTGTAGAAGGACGGACACAGTGTTCCGGCCTGCGCCGCCTCGCCGCACAGGCCGCAGCCCACGCAGCCCTGGTTCACCGTAGCGACCGGATCGCTGCGAAGCGGATTGGGGTTGGGCTTGATGGTCAGCGACGGGCATCCGGACAGGCGCACACAGGCGTGGTCACCGGTGCACACGCTGTCATCGACCGCAAAACGGGTGCGTAGTACCCGCTCGCCCGCTTGGAGCCGGCGTGCGGTGTCCGGCTTTACACGCCGCTGGCGTTCCAGCTGGCACTCGCCGTCTGCAATGATGACCTTGAGCCCCGGCTCGCCGGTCGTCATCGCCTCGCCGAGCGTGCGCACCATACTGGACACCTCGTAGCTCGGCACCTTGCGCACCCACTTGACGCCCACGCCTGCCAGCGCGCGTTCGATGTCCAGCTCCGGCCGCGTCCCCCCTTGCCTGGACGACGGAATGTTCTGCGTGCCGGTGGCCGACGTATAGCCGTTCTTGAGAATCACCAGCACCGAGTCGTGACCGTTATAGACCGCATTCACGACGCCGGAGGTGAAACCGTTGTGCCAGAAACCGCCGTCGCCCATGACGCTGACGACACGCTTGCCCATCATCGGCACGACCGCGGCGGAGCTCGCGAGGCCGAGCCCGTATCCGAGCACCGTGCTGCCCATATTGAACGGAGGCAGGGTGCCGAAGGTGTGGCAACCGATATCCGCGCTCACGTGGATAGGCCCGATCTCCTGCTGCAAGAGCTTCAGCGCGGAGAACACGGGCCGCTCAGGACAGCCGACGCAGAAGCCGGGGGGGCGCATTGGAACCGGTTCGCCCAGCTCGGTAGCGGCCAGTGCCTTGAGGCCCAGCATCCTGCCCACGTCGGCGTGCCCGGGCGTCGTTGCTGAGGGAACCAGTCCCATCGCCTGTGCGAAGGCGGCCACGCCCTTGAGCAGCACGTCGCCGCTGTACTCTCCGCCCAGCGCGAAAACGTTGCCGCCCTGAACCGTCGTGGCCGCGCCCGCGCGGCGCAGGAGGGCTTCCAGCGCGTCCTCGATGTATTTCGGCTGCCCTTCCTCGACCAGCAATACCGAGCGTTTGCCCGCGCAGAAGGCCAGGACCTCGTCGGGCACCAATGGATACACCACGTTGAGCACGTAGATGGGGACCGCGCTGCGACCGAAGGCGTCAGCCAGCCCGACGCGTTGCAGGGCTCGGACCAGCCCGTTGTAGAGTCCGCCCTGAACGATGATGCCGACGTCCCTGGTCTCGCCGTCGAAGATCTCGTTGAGCCCGGCGCTGCGGATGTAGTCCAGCGCCGCCGGCCAGCGTTCTTCCACTTTCTGGCGTTCGTGCTGATAGATGGACGGGGGCAGGCAGATGCGGCCGTAGTCGAACTCGGCGCGTTCCAGCGGGTTCGTGCGCGAATGCAGCGGTCGGCGGTTGTTGCGGCAAACGAAGCTGCCGTGTACGTGGCAGGCACGGATACGCAGCTGCAGCATGACAGGAGTATTGGACGCTTCCGAAAGCTCGAAACCCTTCTCGACCGCATCGACGATGGAACTCAGGTTGGGCCGGGGGTCTAGCAGCCACATTTGCGACTTCATCGCAAAAGCATGGGTCCGCTCCTGAATGATGCTCGAACCCTCGCCGTAATCCTCGCCGAGGATGACGAGTGCGCCACCCCGCACCCCAGCGGAGGCCAGATTGGAGAGCGCATCGGACGCTACGTTGGTGCCGACGGTGGATTTCCAGGTCACTGCGCCCCGTAGCGGGTAGTTGATCGAGGCGCCCAGCATCGCCGCCGCACCCGCCTCGGATGCGCTGTTCTCGAAATAGATGCCCAGTTCGTCGAGCACATCGCGCGCGTCGCCTAGCACGTCGAGTAGGTGTGACACCGGCGCGCCCTGGTAGCCACCGATGTAGCTCACGCCCGACTGAAGTAGAGCCTTGGTTACGGCCAGGATCCCTTCGCCGTGAAAGACCTCGCCATTGCCCAGGCTCAGCTTGCCGACTTCGGCAGCAAAAGTACGCTCCATCCTTCCGTGTCTCCTATTCGGGGTCCGCTTGGCGGTCGAAGCGCCGCCTCGCGTTTTTGTGGAGGGAAGCGTAACGGGGTGGATTTATCGATCCAACAGATCTAATGTATGTTACAAATTGATGGCGTCTATTTATGACTCACTTCGATCTGAACTTGGCGCGGGTCTTCGTCGCGATCTACGAAACCGGCAGCGCAACCGCCGCCGCGGAACGGCTGGACATCACGCAGCCCTCTGTGAGTTACAGTCTCGCTAAACTTCGCGAAGCGTTGGCAGACCCGCTTTTCGTGCGTTTCCAGCGCAGCCTGAAACCGACCCCACGGGCCGATACGCTCTACCCGAGATTCCGGGACGTACTGGCCTCCGTGGACGAGGCAATCGACGATACGCACCGCTTCGACCCCGCCTTGGCCAGCCGCATCTTCAACCTCGCGATGTCGGATATCGGCGGCATGTACTTCCTCCCGCGGCTTGAGCGGGAACTTTGCACCGAGGCTCCTCGCATCACCCTGGACGTTCGTCAGGTGCCCATTTCCGAACTGGCAGATCAGCTTGCATCGCTGAAGATCGACGTCGCGCTCGGCAATCTCGAGTCTCTTCGCAGGCAGACGCGAAGTCTCACCTTGTTTCGGGAGCACTACGTGTGCCTCTTGAGCAAGCAGCACGCCGAGCGGATCGGAATGATGACCCTGGATGCATTTCGCCGAAGCCGGCATGTGGCCGTCTCCTCGCCTTCCTCTGGTCATCGGCTGGCGGAGGACGCGCTGGCCGACATGGGCATCTCGCGCCAGATTGTCATTCGAACGCCATATTTCACGGCTTTGCCACAATTGATGGCGCAGAGCGACCTCATCGTGCTGCTGCCCTCCCGGGCAGCAAGAATTTTTGTAACCCAGGGCGATATGGTCGTACAACCCGCGCCGATGGAATTGCCCGAATTCGAGGTCAAGATGTACTGGCACCAGCGGCACGAAACCAATCCTTCCGTTGCCTGGCTGCTGGAACGGCTCGAAGTCTTACTCCGGGAACCCTAGGATTGGTGGGCAGATTTACCCCTGATGCAAGGCAGCACTCGCCGCATGAATGCTTGAGAAAGGAGTCCCGGCCGGAACGCGTGAAGGGGAAATCGAGCTGCGTCCCATCGTGCGAATCAAGACGGATCTGGCTGTCGGTGTCGGCACAGCCGTTGAATTGCTTGACCGATACACCGTTCCTGTCGAGTTTGCCGACGACCATGGAGGGACTGCCCAGCTAGTGCCTGCGCCCGTGATGCTTCTCGAAAATATGAGATTAGCGACTCCAATTCAGTGGAGGTAGAGCTACCATTTAACGCAGAACTTCTGCTGAATAGCAGGTAATCGCTGGATTGCCGTCCGACATGCACGATCGGGCCAACTGCGGGTCAGGTCGAGCAATTCGCATTAAGAACTTGCCCGAGCGACAGCGGCAATCTGAAACCTGCCATTGGACCCCCGAAGGGCCGAAGGTCGGGATTGGGTCGGGTGCGGACCTTCGCGGGATAATGTCAAGAGGGATCGAGTGCTCTCTGACACGGTAGCGATGGTCGGGGCGAGGGGCGACTTCGCGCGACCTGCGACCCCAACGGTCACGTTCCCGATGGCGGCGCGTCTCAGCAAGACAACTCCAACCCTTTCTGAGTGTTCTTGCGAGCGGAATTCAAGAGGGTGACATCTTGCGCCTTTTCAGCCTTTCGCCTGGTTCAGCGCAACTCGGTTTCCCTAGAAGCCCATGTCGCTTGTGGCCCTCGCGGGCTGGGTGGGCGCAGCGTTCAAAATGTTGATCGCGTCATTGGCCCGGAAGGTGCGGTTTCGCCGCCGTTCTGACCCCGTGAGGATGCCGCGATCAACGAGTTCCAGCACCGCGTTATTGGCGGCAGGGAACGAGACGTTGAGTGCATCCTTCACTTGGTTGACGGTCACGACGGGCGATGCGATCAGCAGATCGATCACGCGTAGCGCAGCCGCATCGGCGCGCAGATCTTGCAGCCGGACACACCAATCGTCGCGCAGGCCGATGAGACCGCGTGCGGTGCGCATTGATTCGTCGCAGGCGATCTCAACGGCCTCGTTGAAGAAGTCGATCCATCCTGCCCACTCTGAACGGAGCTGAGTGGCGAGCAGGGTGTCGAGGTAGCGCCCACGATTGCGGTGCAGCGGCCCGGACACGTAGAGCGGCAGATACCCGTCAGCGGCCAGGATGAGGGGAATCAGCAGTCGGCCGGTTCGCCCATTGCCGTCACGGAAGGGGTGGATGGCCTCGAACTGGGCATGTGCGACTGCCGCGCGCACGATGGCGTGGTAGTGGGCGTTGCTCCCGGGTTCATAGCGCAGCAGCGAATGCACAACGTTATCCATAGCCTCCGGCACCCGATCAGGGGGTGGCGGCACCAGTCGTGCATCATGGATGTTGAAGCCACCGATCCAGTTCTGGATGGTCCGATACCGTCCCGGTGTGTCACGGTAGGAGGGGTCACCTTCCATCAGGATGCAATGCAGCTTGCAGATGAACTCGGATGAGAAGGCATCGATGCCCCTGGTTCGGATCTCCTGCAAGCCATAGTCGAGCGCTTTGGCGTAGTCGAGTGTGGAGCGCGAATCTGCAGGCAGGTCCGTCGCATCATGCGTGGCTTCGTAGTCAAGCACGTCGCGAATCCCGGCGTGTGTGCCCTCGATCTGGCTGCTCAAGACTGCCTCGCGGCGGGCCAGCGTCCGCGTCACGAGATCCGGGTTGGGTAGGTGTTCGGTTTCCACCTGCAGGCGCACGAGAGCTTCCTGTGCGCGCACCAGGGAGGGTAGCGGCGGGACGAGCGACAGATCGACTGGAGGCGGGCAAAGCGCGAACGCCCCCGAGTGTTCCGGTACGGGGATCAGTCTTGCTCGGCGATCGGGGCTCAGGTCGGTGGCGCGCATGGAAGCTATCCTTTAACAAGCTAACTTTGATTAAAGCATGTTGCCGTAAACTTTAATATGATCTCGCTAGATAAAGGATTGGAGCCGACCGGTTCTTCGGAAATCAACGACCGTTTCGGTCAACAAGCTGTATGTGCCCGTGAAATCGAGTCCATTCTCCGTGTCAGGAAAGGCGCCCACGATATGACGGTAAACGTGACGGTAAACTTGATCGTGTGCAATTAAGCTCTAAGCTGCATGCGGGTTTCAGCCCCTAGGAAATAATAGAGTGGATGGCGTAGGCCATGATCTCCAAGGTTTGCTGCGCGTCGTGTCGGGCGTATGCGGCCCCTGCCATGCGGTAGCCACCTTCATTGACGATGACGCGGCACATGCCATGAAGGAGATCCAGCTCTTGCGTGGCGCGCAGCAAGGTGCGGTTCCCGGCGCTCAGGGTTCGGAGCGCCTGATTCACCCGCTCCAATTCGTTTTCGGTGCCGCCGCTCGGATCCATGTCCCCGCACTCGCAGCTCGCGGTCAACAACGCCGCCTGTCGAGCGACACAAGAACTCCCCCGTGTTTCCTCAGATTAGACCCAATTCCAAGGCCCTCGCCACGGCTTGAGTACGGCTGCGAATTCCGAGCTTTCCGTAGATTCGCCGCAAATGCGTTTCGACGGTGTTTTCGGTCACGAACAGCTTGCGCGCAAGTTCCTTGTTGGAATGCCCTTCGGCGAGGAGGCGAAGGATCTGGCCCTCCTTGGGGCTGAGGCGCATGGCCTCGTCCTGGAGGTGGCTTTTTGCAGCAACCGGCTCAGTCTTGGTTGCTGCAGCGAGCATGCTTTGAAGATAGGTTGGCGAGACTGTGCATTTCCTGTCGCTGAGCGCTCTCAGCAATTCGTTGAGGTGCCAGGGTTCGTCTGCGAAGACGCGCAGCATTCCGCCGGGCTCGGCCTGTGCAAGGGCCCGTTCCAGCGTTTCGAGAGCCTGGGGTCGGCGACGGGCGACTTCGAAAGCTTGGGCAAGCAGGCACTGCAGTCTTGCGACGCGTCGACGCCGGTTGTGACCGCTGGCTTCGCAGATCGCGTCCTGCAGCCGGGGAATGATCGCGCGCACCGACCCTTCGACCAGTGCCTGCCGGACGTCCGCTACCAGCGGGTCGTCGAGGTTCTCTGCATACGTCGAGAATCCCGTGAATGGCCGCCACACGGATTCGTCCGCAATCAGGGGCGTCAGACGCTGGGCGGCGGCGAGGTCGCCGGCGAGCAGTGCGAGCCGGTGCTTGTCGATGCGGGATGCTGCCGAGATGCGCGGAATCGATCGCACGTCCCCGAGGTCCTGCAGCGTGTCGAGGGTCACCAGGGCTTTCGCATACTGACCGCGTTGTGCCTGGATGCGGGCGAGCACCCGGTACGTGACGATGATGTGGTCGGGCAGGCAGCCGTCGTGGATGACCGGCAAATAGTCGATGAGCAGCGTTTCGGCGGCGTCGATCTCGTTGAGTTCGTAGAGTGCTTCGGCGAGGTGGGCGGCGACGATCGCTGTGGAGGTCGTGTAGCGATGGCCACCTGCGATGATCGCCTCGAGCGTGCCTTCGAAGCGCGCCCGTGCGGCTTTCGCCTCGCCCTGCAGCAGGGCAATGGCGCCTTCGAAGCTGACGCTGTAGTTGAGGGCATGGACGGCGCCGATGGGTTCCAGCAGATGCTTCGCGGCGGCGATCTCTTGCATCGCCGCGATGTCGCGGCCCTGGCCGATGGCTTCGTAGGCGAGGGCGTTGTGGATCAGCCCAGCGACGTAGGGGGGCATCACGGACAGGTTTGCGCGGGCGGATTCGCCGATCCGGAAGGCTTCCACGATCCGGTCGGACCATGCGCAAAGCATGATTCTGAGGGCAACCAGTTCGGCCGAGATCCTCTCATCGACCTGGGCCTCGGCCGGGAGCAGTTCGATGAGCCGGGAAGCTTCGCCGTAGCGATGCAGGAAGGTCGCTGCATAGGCGCCGGCGATCAGCAGATTTGGATGCGTCGCGAGAATCGCATCCGGGATCGCGGCCATCCATTTTGCAACCGTGTCGAACTGGCCGACCCGTACCAGGGCGGTGGCGCGCGTCGACATGATGTCGGCCGCAAGCGCCTGGTCACCAGCGGCCAAGGCATAGGGTACGGCCGGGAAGGGCTTGTCGTGGTCGGCGAGCCAGCGGGCGGCGTTCAGTTGCAGCGTGGCAATCCGCTCCGGCGTCGCGCCCGAGTGGCGCAGTTGCGTGCCCAGGAATTCCCGAAAGAGCGGGTGGTAGCGATACCAGGGGCCGTCGTTGTCGATGCGCTGGAGAAACAGGTTATCGCGCTCGGTCGCGGCGATGCATTCACGGCTGTCGGTGACGCCCAGTGCTGCGTCGCACATCGCGGGCGAAAAGGCGTCGAACAGGCTGGTCGCGAGCAGGAAATCGCACAGGCGCGGGGGAAGCCGGGCCAGGACGTCTTCCGCGAGGTAGTCCGAGATATTGCGTGACGATGCAACCAGCCCTTCGAGGAGGGCTGCGGTATCCGAGCGACCCGTGAGCGCTGCCGCCGCGAGCTGCAAGGCCGCGGGCCAGCCGTCGGTGCGATCTTGCAGCGTATCGAGCTCCGCTTCGTTGAGGGCACAGGGCAAGCGGCCGGCGATGTAGCGCCGGGATTCCTCGCGGTCGAACTTGAGGAGATCCGCGTCGATCTCCAGCAGGCGGCCACTGACACGCAGGCGCCCGAGCGGGAGGTCCGGTGTTTGCCGCGAGCCGAGGACGATCCGCTGGCCCGGCGACAGTCCGGCGACGATCTCGCCGAGGAGCTGGAGGACCTTGGTCGAAGCGATTTCCTCGAACTCGTCGATGAAGAGCACGAACGGAGCCTCGGTGAGATCGAGGGTTTCGAGGAGCTGCTGCACGCGGGCGCTCGAAGCCGTCGAGCCGTCGAGGTTCGCCGCGGTGATTTCGGGTTCATCGACCCCCTCGAGGACGCTGCCGAGCGCGGCTCGGAGATAGAAGGTGAATCGCCCTGGATCGTCGTCCGACGCGTCGACGGTCAGCCAGCATGTCGCGCGGCCCGCTGCCCTCATCTGGCAGTAGAGCTGGCTCAGCGTCGTCGTTTTGCCGTAGCCGGCCGGTGCGGTGACGAGCACCAGGTTCGCGCTCGACCGATCGACCAGCGTGAAGATTCGGCTCCGTTCCACCTTTCCCGCGGCGTCGTAGGACGGGCGCAGCTTCCGTGTGTTGACGCGGATGCCGGGATTCGAAGGGGGTGGCGGGTGCATGAATTCGACGATTGGGACGGTGCGAGGGGTGGCTGGGGCGCGTTCGACGCTTGCAGTATGAATCCGGAAAGCGGTGATGGAAACAGATGCACATCCTGCGCCGCAGCAGTTGTCACGGTTTTCCGGGACGACGTGTCCCGGGAAAAGTCATGGGTTTGCGCGATTGAGAGGATTGGGCCGCGAATCAAGAATCTGCTCCGTGCCGACAGCGTTTCGGCGTCCCGTTCCACCACGGAGGAGATTCGAAGATGAACGACCGGAACCCAAGTCCCGTCGCCGCAAAACTGGGCCCACTGGGTGCAGAGCCGCCGCTTTCCGAAACGGCGGCCATGATCCTGGAGAGTCTCCAGCGCTATGCAGTCGAGGTGATGCGTCCCATCGGCACCCGGTTGGACCGGATGACGCCGGAGGAAGTGGCGGCGGCCGATTCGCCGTACTGGGAGGCCCGTCGCAAGTTCGTCGAGCTGGGGTTCGGCGTCGAGGCGCTGCTCGGGTTCGAGCCGGAAGAACGCGGCAAGATGATGTGCCTGCTGTTCGAAACCCTGGGCTGGGGCGACTCGGGCCTTGCGATTTCCTTCGGCGCGGCGATGCTGCCGCAATACATGTGCGCGGTGCTCGGTCGCGACGACCTGCTGAAGCTTTACCCGGATGCTGTGCTCGGCTGCTGGGGGATCACCGAGCCGGATCACGGTTCCGATTCCCTCGATCCGAACCGGATGATCTTTCATCCGCAAGGGCAGTACGGCCGCCCGAACTGTTGGGCGCGGATCGACGGCGACGAGGTCGTCATCAACGGACAGAAGTCGGCCTGGGTCTCCAATGGCACGATCGCCGATGTCTGCGTGCTGTACTGCGCGACCGATACCGGGACGTCGCTTGATCCGCAGCGCGGTTGCGTCGTGATCGTGCCGATGGATGCGAAGGGCGTCTCGCGTGGCAAGCCGCTGGACAAGCTCGGCCAGCGTGCGCTCAACCAGGGCGAGGTCTACTTCGACAACGTTCGCGTGCCGCGCAATCACCTGCTGGCGGGGCCAGAAGAATTCCAGGCCGCGGTAAAGATCATCCACACCGCCGCCAACGGGCTGATGGGCGCGACCTTTACCGGCGTGGCGCGGGCAGCGTACGAACTCGCACTCGACTATGCCCATGAGCGCAAGCAGGGCGGGGTGCCGATCATCCGCCACCAGGCCGTGGCGCAGCGCCTGTTCCACATGTTCCGCAAGGTTGAGGCCTCGCGGGCGCTGACGAACCGCGTCGTCCATTACAACTTCATCTCGCCCGAACTCTCGCTGCATGCGGCGATGACGGCCAAGGTGACGGCCACGCAGACTTCGTTCGAGGTCGCCAGCGACGCCTTGCAGATCTTCGGCGGCAACGGACTGACGCGTGAGTACCCGGTGGAGAAGCTGCTGCGCGATGCCCGTGCCTCGCTGATCGAGGACGGCTGCAACGAAATCCTTTCCATCAAGGGCGGCTACTACCTCGCCGACCCGGATCGTCTGTGATGCGCCAGCCATGACCGCAAGAGACGAACAGATTCTCGCCAATCTCATCGCCAACCGGGCCGAAACCCACCCGGACCTGGACGTGGTGACCTTCGAGCATCCGGGCTGCCCGGACGAGGTGCGCACCTATCGCCAGCTTTGGGACAACGGCCGGTGTGTCGCGGCGGCGCTCAAGGCAGGGCGAGTCGCCAACGGTGGGCATTTTGCGCTGCTGATGCAGAACCACCCGGAGTTCCTCGACGCCATGGTCGGCGCGTCGATCAGCGGGGCCGTCTTCGTTCCCATCGACCCGCGTACCAAGGGCGACAAGCTGGTGTACATGCTGCGCCACTCCGGCTGCCGGGGCGTGATCTGTGCCGACTACGTGCTCGACAACCTCGAGGCGGTGCGCGGGCAGTTGCCGGAGCTGGAATGGATCTGGGTCATCGACAGCGGGGTGCGCACCGACAAGCCGCTCGCCGGGTATGCGGGCGTGCGGCGCCTGGCGGAGGTCCTCGACATTGCGGTGCCGGAGGTGGAGATCGTCTCGGACGATCCGTCGAAGCCGATGGAGATCATGTACACCTCGGGTACTACCGGCGACCCGAAGGGCGTCGTGATTCCGCACGCGCGCTTTGCCGCAGTCGGAAACTGGCATGGATTCCTCGGCTACCGCCCGGACGACCGGCCCTATACCGGTCTGTCGCTGACCCACGGCAACGCTCAATTGGTGACCCTGTCCTGCGTGCTCAAGCTGGGCATGCGGGCGGTGATCAGCCGGAAGTTCTCCAAGTCGCGCCTGTGGGACATCGCCCGCAAGTACGGCTGCACCACCTTCACGCTGCTGGGCGGCATGACCACCGCCATCTGCAGCGAGCCGCCCCGCGCCAATGACGCCGACAACCCGGTGCGCTTCGTGATCAGCGCGGGCATGCCGGCGGCGATCTGGCGCGACTTCGAGCGCCGTTTCGGCGTCGAGATCCTGGAGTTCTACGGCGCGGTGGAGGGGGGACTGAGCATCAAGCCGGTCGGCGAAGGACCGGTCGGAAGCGTCGGCAAGCCGCCTGCAACGCTTCGCATGCGGATCGTCGACGACTACGGGCAGGACGTTGCGCCGGGCGAGCGCGGTGAAATCATCTTCAAGCCCGCCGACGGATCCGCGCCGTCGGTCGCCTACCTCCACAACCCGGAAGCCTCGGCCGCAAAGACGCGCGGCGGCTGGCTGCGGATGGGCGACATCGGTCATGTCGATGCGGACGGCTGGCTGTTCTTCGATTTCCGCATGGGGGGCGCGATCCGCCACAACGGCGACTTCGTGAATCCCGCCGCGATCGAGAAAGTGCTCGCCGAGAGCCCGATGGTTTCCGACGTCTTTGTATATGGCATCGATGCGGCCTCCGGTGCCCCCGGCGAGAAGGACGTGGTGGCCGCGATCGTGCCCGAGGCCGGCGTGGAATTCGCGCCCGACGCGCTGTTCCGCCTATGCCGCGAAAAGCTCGATAGCTCGAGCGTCCCGAGCTACCTGCAGGTGGTGGCGGAAATCCCCAAGACCGCGTCGGAAAAGCCGCAGGAGCGCTTCCTGAAGGATGCCTTCAAGGCCGCCGGCGCCGAGATCCACGAAGAGCGCCGCACCGAATCGATGGTGCGCTAGACGCCGCCCCTCAAACATCAAAGGAGATTGCAATGGAGACCAATTACGAAGTCGTGGTGTACGGCGCCAGCGGTTACACCGGCAAGCTGATCGCGTGGAAGCTCGCCGAGCGCCGCATCCCCTTCATCGCCGCGGGCCGCAACCAGCAGCGGCTCGACGAGGAGATGGCACGAGTACCCGAGCTGGCGGGGCGCGACTATCGGTGTGTGGCGGTGAGCCACGATGTCGCTTCGCTGACTGAACTCTTCCGTGGCAGGAAGGTGGTCATCAACGTCACCGGCCCCTTCATGCAGATCGGCGAACCGGTGGTGCAGGCCTGCCTCGCCGCCGGGTGCCACTACTTCGACACCACGGGCGAAACGGACTGGATGTCGTTGCTCAAGGGCGAGTATGGCAAGCGCTTCGCGCAAGCAGGCCTGGCCCTGTGCCCGGCCAATTCCTACATGTGGGCGGAAGGGCTGCTGGCCGCGGAAATCGCGCTGGAAACACCGGGCATCGATTCGCTGGAGATCGCTTACCTGGCGGATTCGCAAACCAGCGTCGCATCGACGAAATCCTTCCTGCGGATGTGCACCAAGCCGCAGTACTACATCAAGGACAAGACGCCGACGATGTGGCCCTACGCCACCGGCTATACGGTCACGCTGCCGGGCGAGCACGAATTGTTCAACGCACTGCCCTGGAGCGGCGGCGGCGAACCGGTCTGGTATCAGGGCGACGAGCGCGTGCGCAATTGCCGGGTGCTGGTGTCCTTCCGCAACCAGGTGATGTTCAAGGCGGTGCTGGGCATTCTCGAACGCTTCGAGAAGGAGTGCCGGGATCTGGCGCCCGACGAGCAGGAGCGCGTGACGAACCAGTGGGGCGGGGAAGTCACGACGGTGGAGCCGCCGCGCGAGGATCCCGAGGTCAATCGCTGCGTGCTGTCGTGCCACGGCCGCGGCAATACCGCCTCGGTCAACGTCGTGTTGCGCGGCAATTCGCCCTACATCCAGACGGGGGTACTCGGCGCCGAGGCCGCCCGTCGCGTGCTGCGCGGCCAGCTTCAGGCGGTCGGCTTCGTGTCGCCGGCGCAAGCCTTCGGCGCCCGCAACCTGCTCGCGGCCCTGGCCGAGGAAGGCCACCTCGCGTGGCAGGTGTACAGCGCGTGAGCGCCCCGTCCGCGAACCATCCCGAGAGAGCGAAATGAATCAACGAGTGTACGTAGCGGGCGTCGGCATGACGCCCTTTGGCAAGCACCTGAGCACCAGCGTCAAGCAGCTCACGCGCGTTGCGGTCGAGCTGGCCTTGGCCGACGCGGGTTGTGAGGCTAAGGATGTCCAGATGGCCTTCTTCGCCAACGCGGCGCAGGGCCACATGGAAGGCCAGGACATGATCCGGGGCCAGATCGCGCTGCGCGCCATGGGCTTCGAGGGGCTGCCGGTGGTCAATGTCGAGAACGCCTGCGCCAGCGCGAGCACCGCCTTCCAGATGGCGGTCGCCCTGGTCAGCGGCGGTGCGGCGGACGTCGTGCTCGCCGTCGGCGCCGAAAAGATGTTCTCCGACGATAAGGCGCGCACCTTTGGTGTCTTCGACGGCGCCTGGGACGTGCATGACGTGGCCGCGGGGCGCGACCGGCTGTTGCGCATGGGGGCCGGTGTAGAACCGCCTCCGGGGAGCGTCTCCGCGAAGCCCTACAGCGTGTTCATGGACATCTACGCCGCCTTCGGCCGCATGCACATGCGCGAGTACGGCAGCCGGCAGCGCCAGTTCGCCGCCGTGTCGGCCAAGAACCACCACCACTCGGTGCATAACCCGCTGTCGCAATACCGGCAGGACTACAGCATCGACGAGATCCTCGCCGCGCCGCCGATCACCTATCCGCTGACGCTGCCGATGTGTTCGCCGGTGAGCGACGGTGCGGCCGCCGCGATCGTGTGCAGCGAGGCCGGGCTGGCGCGGCTGGCGGGCCGGACGTCCCGTGCGATCCGGGTGCTGGGTTGGGCGCTGCAGGGCGGATCCGGTCGCGCGGCCGAAGCGTTCGACCAGCACCTGGTGCGCACCGCCGCGCGGAAGGTCTATGAGCAAGCCGGCGTGGGACCGGAAGACATCTCTGTCGCGGAGGTCCATGACGCCACCGCGATCGGCGAAATCATCCAGTCGGAAGTGCTCGGCCTGTGTGCGCCCGGAACCGGCGGAATCTGCGCAGAACGCGGGGAGACCCGGATCGGCGGGCGCATCCCGATCAATCCGTCTGGTGGCCTCGAATCGAAGGGGCATCCGATCGGCGCGACGGGGTTGGGCCAGATCCACGAACTCGTGACCCAGCTGCGCGGCGAAGCCGGCGCGCGCCAGGTCGAGGGGGCGCGGCTCGCGCTCGCCGAGAACGGCGGCGGCCTGTACGGCATCGAGGAGGCGGTCGCGTGCGTGACGCTGCTGGGGCGATGAGCTGAGAAAACTGAAGTGCTCGGCCCTGTCGCAGAACGGGGCTTCGATAACAGAAGGTAGGTTGGAGACAAGAAGATGGAGGCAAAGGAATTGCGCCATCGGTTGGCCAGGTTCGCCCTCGGCCACCGGTTCCTGGTGCTGACAGTGATGGCATTGGCGACGGCGTTCTTTGCCGTCGGCCTGCAGCGCATCGAGGTGCGGACGATCTTTTCGGACCTGTTCCCGAAGAGTCATCCCTTCGTCCAGGCGTACAAGGATCATCCCAACTTCGGCAATCCGCTGACCATCACGGTGATGGTCAAGCGCAAGGACGGGAAGGACCTGTACCAGCCGGAGACGATGAAGAAGATCTGGGACATGTCGCGCGAGATCGACCTCGCGCCCGGCGTCGACCATGACCAGATCCTCTCCATCGCCACCGAGAAGGCCCGCTACACGGTCGTGACCTCCGACGGGATCTATTCGAATCCGATCATGGACGACCATCCGCCGACGACCGCCGAGGAGCTCGCGGAGGTGCGTCGGCGCGTGAATGAATCGGCTGGCGCACGTACCTTCCTCGTCTCGGAAGACGGCACCGCGGCCGTGATCAACGCGACCTTCATCGAGCGGCTGGTGGATTACGGCCAGTTGTTCGGCTTCGTGCAGGATCTCGTCGCCCGGGAGAGCGATTCCGCGCATGAAGTCTATATCGCGGGCTGGCCGATGCTGACCGGCTGGGTGTATTTCTTCGGCTCGGATACCGCGAAGATCTTCGGCGTCACGCTGGCGCTGATGTTCGGTCTGCTGGCACTGCATATGCGCAACGTCGCCGGCATCGTCACGCCGCTGATCGTGAGCACCGTGTCGGCGGTGTGGGGCTTCGGGCTCGTGGGCTGGATCGGGCATCCGGTGGAGCCACTGCTGATGGTGGTGCCGCTGCTGCTGATCGCGCGCTGCTTCAGTCATTGCGTGCAGGCCACGGAGCGTTACTACGAACTGCTGCAGCAGTTCGGCGACAAGCACAAGGCCGCCGAGACGTCGCTCGTCTCGCTGGTGTGGCCGGGCACGCTGGGCATCTTCACCGACGTCGTCGGCCTGCTGCTGGTGGCGATTGCGCCAATACCCGCGCTGGAACGCTTCGCGCTTTTCACCGGCCTGTGGGCGATCAACCTGATCCCCACCAGCGTGTTCCTGACGCCGGTGCTGCTGAGCCTGCTGCCGCGCCCGAAGAATCTCGACCACCTGCTGGCCGCCGCCGGTCAGGGCGGGGCGCTGCAGCGCGGGATGCAGAAGCTGCTGCTCGCCATCGGAAGTTTTGCGGTGGGTCGACGGGCGCGCTTCACCGCAGCCGTCTTCGTCGTGCTGAGCGTGCTCGCCGTCGTCGAGATGTTCCGCATCCAGGTCGGCAATCCAGTCGACGGCAGCAACCTGCTGCGCGACGACTCGCAGTTCAACGTCGCGGTGCGCGAGATCAACCGCAACTTCCCCGGCCTGATGACGCTGGAAGTGATCTTCGAAGGCAAATCCGGCCGCATCGTCCGCCAGGCCGACACGCTGGGCACGATGCAGTCGCTGCAACACTGCCTGGAGAGCGGCCCCAATCCGCCGACCGCGACGCTGTCCTTCGCCGACTACGCGCCGGAGGCGAACCGTGTGTTCAACGGCGGCAACCCGAAGTGGGCGCCGCTCGACCCCGATGACGCGTCGGCCGCGGCTGCTGCCGGCGCGCTGATGGTTGGGACGAACGCCAAGGCCTATCTGCACGTTACCGACTTCGAGCAGCAAAACGGCACGGTTTCGCTGTGGTACCCCAATAACAAGCAGGCGACCGTCGACGCGGCGCTGGTCGAGGCACGCAAGTGCATCGCCGGAGTCGGCGAGTCCCATCCCAACTTCCTGATCCGCCTCGGGGCCGGCTCCATCGCGCTGCAGCAGTCGATCAACGACACCGTGGATCTGTACCAGTGGTACATCCTCGGCGCGCTGAACCTGGTGATCCTGACCGGCTGCTCGCTTGCCTACCGCTCGATTGCCGCCGGGCTGGTGCTGCTGGTGCCGGTGAATCTCGCCAACGTCTTCCTCACCGCCGCGATGTCGCTGTTCGGGTTGGGGCTGGACGTGAATTCGCTGCCGATCCTCGCGATCGGGATCGGCGTCGGTATCGACTACGGCATCTACCTGCTGACCCGCATCTGCGAGGAATACCACCTCGCGCACAAGGATCTGCCGCGCGCGATCCGTGGTGCGCTGACCACCTGCGGCAAGGCGATCTTCTTCACCGCGAGCTTGATGACGCTGGGCATCGCGCCCTGGTACTTCCTGTCGGAGCTCAAGTTCCTCTCCGACATGGGCCTGATGCTGGTGGTGGTGATGCTGATCAACATGGTCCTGGCCCTGCTGCTGGTGCCGCTGCTGGTGTACCTGTTCCGCCCCCGTTTCCTCGAATCGGACATCTCGGTGCTTTCGGAATCGGTTGAAGCGCCCGATCCGGCGGGCCTGCGGGTCTCGGTGGCGACGTTGTAGAGAGAACGGGATCCATCCCGAATACAAGGAGGAGTGAGACATGCATATCCGCAAATTCGACTTCGATTACAGCCGGCGCAACTTCATGGAGAAGACCGCCAAGGGCATCCTCACCGCCGGCGTGCTGACCCCGCTGTGGCCGCTCATCGCGCAGGCGGCCGACATCACCAAGGCCTATCCCGACGAGCTGCTGTCGATCGAGGGCTACACCAAGGGCAAAATCAAGACCGGCGACGTGATCACCGCCGACAATGTCGAACTCGTCAAGAACCTGCTCGACCCGGTCGCGTACAAGCAGGTCAAGGAGATGGGGCGGCGCATCCGCATCGTTGCCTCGACGCGCGACGTCACGCGGATGTACCCGCACGAATACCTCGAGGCGACGCTGCGCAACAAGGGCAAGGCGAAGCTCGACCAGGACGGCAACGTCGTGACCACCGACGGCAAGCCGTGGATCGGCGGCAATCCCTTCCCCGAGGGCACGACGGCGACCGAAGCCTTCGCGAACCTGACGCTGTGCTGGGGCCGCCACGACAACTCCGTGTATGCCGTGCGCGACTGGGAGATCGGCCCCGACGGGGACGTCTCCTACCAGTACGACTTCGTGTGGGTGGAAGAGAACACCGTTGCGCGGGTCGGGGCCGGCGGCCCCTACCTGAAGGGGCTGGAGGACAAGCTGCGCTTCCAGTCGGTGTTCTTCACCTCGCCCGCGGACGTCAAGGGGACGTCCTACCTCAACACCTGGTACTACGACCAGCGCAAGTTCCCCGACCTCGTCGGCTACCTGCCGGCCTTCAAGCGCGTGCGCAAATTCCCGACCAACCAGCGTTTCGAGCCGCTGGTGGCGGGCATGGCGCTCTACCTGTCGGACGCCTGGGCGGCCGGCGACCCGATGCTGACCTGGGGCAACTACAAGATCGTCGGCCGCGGCCCCTTCCTCGGCGCGGTGTCGGAGAACTGGTACGGCGACCACGCGAACTGGGAGCGCCCGGTGCACGGCGGCCCGAAGGGCCAGACCTTCTTCGAGACGCAGATGGAGCTGTGCCCCGAGGTGATCGTCGTCGAGGCCGAACCGGTGGGCTACTCGCGCGCGCCGGTGTCGAAGAAGCGGGTGTGGATCGACGTGCGCAACATGATGTATGTCGCCTATGTCACCTACGACCGCCGCGGCGAGATCTGGAAGCAGTTCGAGCCCCATTACAGCCTTTACGAGAAGGGAGGGGCGCGCATCCTCGACGGCAAGAACACGGCGTGGTCGTGGGCGGGCGTGCATTGCCACGACATCCAGTCGAACCGGATGACGCGCTTCGTCCAGGCCAAGACTGTCGCGGGCGGTGTGTCGTCGGGCTACAACCAGGCCGGCCTGTACGAAAAGTACCTGACCGAACAGGCCATGCAGCGGCTGGGGACCTGATCGTGAAGGCCCTCAATCCCAGATCCACGTTGTGCGCCGCGGTTGCGGCTTCGCTGCTGGCGCTGGCCGGCGCCAGCGCTGCCACGTCGCAAGGCCCGGCGAGTCCCGCGCCCAAGGTCATCCGCAGCGGCGCCGCCCACGACGCCCTGTTCGATCTCGCGTTCGACGGACAGCAGGGCATCGCCGTCGGCGCCTTCGGCACCATCGTCGGCAGCGACGACGGTGGTGCAAGTTGGGCTCCGCTGGTGGTCCCGCCGAAGACGCCGGTGCTGCTCGGCGCGACGATTCGCGGCGGTCACTGCCTCGCGGTCGGTCAGCTCGGGACGATCCTCGCCGCCGACGACTGCCGTCAGTGGCGCCCCGTCGCCTCGGTCGGCAACGCGCGGCTGATGGCGGTGAGCCTGAACGGCCGCGGGCAGGCCTACGCCGTCGGTGCCTTCGGCACGGTGCTGCGCTCCACCGACGGCGGCCATGCGTGGCAGCCGGTCACGATCGACTGGACCGGAATCGGCGAGGGCGGCGCCGAACCGCATCTCTACGACGTCCACGTCGCCGACGACGGCGCGATCACGATCGTCGGCGAGTTCGGCGTGATCCTGCGCTCGACCGACGGCGTGCGCTGGCAGGTCGTGCACCGCGGCGAACAGTCGCTCTTTGGCCTCGCGCAGGCCGGCGACGGCAGCGCCTATGCCGTGGGCCAGGCCGGCACGGTGCTGGCCAGCTCCGACGGCGGTGTGAGCTGGAAAGCACTGCCGACCGGTTCAGCCGCGATCCTGACCGGCGTCTGGAGCGACGGCCGCGGGCGCATCGTCGCCTCCGGCATCAACACCATCCTGCGCAGCGAGGACGGTGGCGCGAGCTGGCGCCGCGTCGACTCCCGGCTCGTCACCCAGGCCTGGCATCAAGCCGTGGCCGCCGCCCGTCGGGGCGGCGAGGGAGGAGGGAAAGAGGAAGGCGCCTGGCGGGTGATGACCGCCGGCGCAGCCGGCACGCTGCTCGAACTCGCGCCGTAAGGCGACGCGACACAACAAGACAAGGTAGGAGACACGATGGACACCAAGGCATTCGGCTTCTCACGCAGCAGCCTGTGGATCGCTGCGCTTCTCGCCCCGGCGTCGGCCTTTGCGGCCGACTGGCAGTTCTCGGGCTTGGTCCGGGAGGAAATCGCAGTACGGGTGGGGGGCGAGGACAATCCGGCCAACCAGCAGGGCAACGTCTTCAACGGCAAATCCGTGCCGAACACCGGCCTCGGCCCCTTCTTGGCGCCGGGCGTCGCGCCCGCGACGCTGACCCGGCCGGGGTCGTTGAAGGATTCCAACACCTTCAACATGTTCGCGACCCGCGTCGAACTCGCGGCAGACGGCAAGCTGAGCGAGTCGCTGGCAGCCCACCTGAAATTGCGTGGCTTCTATGACGGCGTCGGCCAGGTCGACGGGGCCTTCAAGAACGAGAACCTGTTCGAGCAGGAATTCCGTGGCAGCCGCGGCGGCACCCCGTTCGAGGTCGCGCGCAAGGACTGGATGCTGGACATCCCGGCTGCCTATCTCGACTACAACGACGGTCCGCTGTGGCTGCGCTTCGGCAATCAGCAGATCGCCTGGGGCGAATCGATCTTCTTCCGCGTGCTCGACGTGCCCAACGGCATCGATCTCCGCCGCCATTCGGTGCTCGACGTGGCCGCCGAGGAGTACTCGGACAAGCGCGTGCCCTCGCTCGCGCTGCGTGGCAGCTTCCGCGTGAACAACGACTGGGAGGTCGAAGGCTTCACGCAGCGCTTCCAGCCCACGATCCTGCCCGGCGACAACTCGCCGTACAACACCATTCCGTCGCAATTCGTCGTGCAGGAGAAAGCGGGTTACGACGCGGTCAAGGACGACTGGACCTTCGGCGGGCGCGTGCGCGGCAAAGTGGGCGACTTCGGCATCCAGCTGATGGCGGTCAATCGCCGCAATCCGGATGGCGTCGTGAAGTGGACCGACTCCCGCAAGGGCATCCTCTCCGGCACGGCCTTCGAGGCGGGCACGGGGCAGGGCGTCTATAGCGCGGCGGAGTGGTTCCACTATGCCAGCCTCGTGGGCCTGGACGGGGTGGGCGGACTGGAAAGCGCGCTAAACGAATTCCCCGCGACGCTAGGCCTCGGTTCGGCCGCCGTGGCGGCGGGCTGCGGGGGCACCGTGAGCGGCGGGAAAATCTCGCTGCCCAACAAGGCCGCGGCGTCCTGCGTGCTCGATACCTTCTTCGATCCGGTCGTCGGGCTCGGCAACCTGAAGGGACACCTCGCGCGCGAATATCCGCGCGAGAACGTGTTCGGCTTCAGCGTGAACCACGTCTTCGAAGGCGAGCCCGATTCCTTCCTCGACCAATTGGTGGGCCGTTTTGAACTGTCCTGGACGCCGGACAAGAAGTTCACCAACCCGACGCTGTCGCGCCGGCTGATCGAGGAAAACGAGACCCAGTTCGCCTTCATCCTCGAGAAGTACCACAAGTTCAGTGCCGAAATCCCCGCCACCTACATCGTCGCGCAATGGCTGCACAAGACCGCGAGCGATCTCTTCGGGCGGCACCTCTCCGGCCTCGACAACAAGCCCGGCGAGCGGCCGAAGGGGCTCGACAGCTTCAACGCCGTCGCGCTGGCAATCCAGCAACCCTCGAAGACCCTCGAATGGCGCGGCGACCTTACCGTGCTGACCGACCTGCGCGGTGGCTGGCTGATCCAGCCCGGGGTCAAGTGGAAGCCGAACAAGTCCTTCCAGCTCGATCTCTACGGAAACATCATCCGCAGCGACGGCGGTCACGACGACTTCGGCGCGAACCTGGAGTCCGCCAACGAAGTATTCATGCGCGGCACCTTCTACTTCTGAGCAGCGCATTCATTGATTAGGAGTCCAATGATGAGCAGAAAGACCGTCACCGTCTTTGCGGCCACCGGTAGTGCCGGGTCGGCCTGTGTTGAGGAGTTGCTGCGCCAGGACGTATTCGACGTCCAGGTGCTTGCGAGGGCAGGGGGGCTGCAGGAAAAGTCCTCCTCCGGCCTCCTCAATTCCGTCGATACGAAGCAGCAGCGCTGGGACGACTGGCGCCGGCGCGGCGTGGTCGTCAAGCAGGCGGACGTCACCGATCACGCCTCGCTGATCCCCGCGCTCGATGGCACCGACTACCTGGTGTCCTGCGTTCCGCTGTTCGCGACCGAGTCGCAATACCCCTTGATCTGGGCCGCGAAGGAGGCCGGCGTGGAGCGCTTCGTGCCCTCCGAATTCGGCTTCATCTACGAGTGGGAACAGTTCTGGCCGACCGACAACGCGCACAAGACCGCCGCCCGCCAGAAGGCCTTTATCCGTCGCGTGATCGAGCTGGCCGGGCTGGATTTCACGATCATCCCGGCCGGGCTGTGGATCGAGTATTTCATGCCCGAACCGGTCGCGGTGATGGGCGACGGTAACACGAAGATTTCCTGGTCAACGGCGCGCGACGTGGGTCGCATCATCCCCCACGTGCTCGCCCACCCGGCCTCGCGCAACGCGGTCTGCCCGGTGGCCGCCACGGCCTACCTCACCTGGAACGAGCTGCTCGACGCGCGCGAGCGCATCCTCGGTCGCAAGGTCGAGCGCATGTACCTGGGTCACGAGGACTGGCGCAAGGCCTATGACGAAGCCCCCGATGGCCCGATGAAGGCCATCGTCGGCATCGGCGTGTCCGCCACCGAGTGTCCGGAAGGCATGCCCTTGTGGGCGCATTGGAACGCCATGCATCTGCCCGAGTTCAAGGGCACGCCGCTGGAGCAGCTCTTCCCGGAATACATCGAGCCCCGCGTCAGGGAACTGCAGGCCGCGCTCGGCGCCGCCTGATTCGGCAAAGGAGAGAAGTTGAACATGAGCACGATAACGAGCACGACCGTGCCGGCCGGCAGCGGCAGCTTTTCCGGCTGGCGGTTGATGTTCCGTCTGGCCGGCATCTTCAATATTGCGGTCGCGATCCCGCTGTGGATCGCCCCGGTGGCACTGTCGAAGCTGTTCGGCTTTGAGCCGGTACCCGTCGATATCCTCTACACCGATCTCTTCGCCGTACTGGTGATCGCCTTCGGCATCGGCTACTGGCGGATCGGTGCCGACCCGTTGCGCAACCGGCCGATCGTCGAGATGGGCATCCTCGGCAAACTGCTGGTGGTGCTCGTGGGCTATCAGCATTTTGTCGCCGGCACCACCAACCTGCCTTTCGCCGCGCTGGTGACGGGCGACCTCGTATGGGCCTGGTTCTTCTGGAGATACCTGCGTACCCATCCGGAAGGAGCTTGATCGTGTTCAAGGCAATCCTGGTCGACAAGGGCGAGAACGATCACGTGGCGACGCTCGCCAGGTGGATGACGATTGCTTGGCCGAAGGCGACGTGACCGTGTGAGTCGAATATTCGTCGCTCAACCACAAGGACGGTCTGCGGATCACGGGGCGGATTCCGCGCGGGACCTGGGTCCGGACAAGCTCGAATCGATGGTCCGTGACGTCGGGTTGAGCGACGTTGTCGGACTGGCCCCCGAGATACTCGGGGGAGGGTCAGTGGGCGAATTGTCGTGAACGTCAGGCGATAAAGCAGTTTCGACCAGCGGAGCCTTCTCTCTCCCGCCGTTGGTGATTTACCCATCCAGCATAGGTGCTGGATGGGTTCTTTTCCCGACATGATCGTGCATATGCTTGAGCAGGAGATCGCGCCCCACTATCTGGATCGAGAGGACGCCGGAACGGTGCTCCGCTCGGTCCGGTGCACGCTGGCGATCGGGACTCTACCTTGAGAGTCCGACCAGAGGCGGTCAGCTTTCCGATGCTTGGATCTTCCTCCTCCGCGTTCTCGACGGAGCAATGCTCGCCGAGATGGTGGCGATTACGGCGTGGAGAAGCGGATTCTCCCGCGCCGTACTCCATGCCACTGCAGTTGTTACCACGCTGACGTTTTCCTTCAGCGGACGGACGACCACGCTGTCCGGTGCGATGTTCCTGAGCGTCGAGGGCACCGGGGCGATGCCTTGGCCGCAGCCAACGAAGGCAATTTGGGAGGCGACGGAGCGGACTTCGTTGAGGATTCTCGGGGAAAAGCCGCTGGCTCGGCAGGCACTGATGAGGCTGTCGAAGTACTGCGGGCTGACGTGACGGGAGAACATGACGAAGCTCTCGTCGGCGAGCGATGCGAGGCGGATGCGGGCCGTCGCTGCGAGGGGGGGGATTTCGGCAGCGCGACGGCGAGGCGGCCTCGCGCAAGGGGAGGGAGGTGATGGTCGGGCCCATTTCGCCTTCGAGTCGGGCGAAGGCGAGGTACGTGTTCCGCTGGGCGGAGCCCCAGGCGCTTCCCGTTACGGTCGTCGCCGGCGCCGATCATTTCTTCTCGGGGCGGCTGTCGGTGCTCGCCAGGGCCGTCAGCGCAAACCTCAAGGACATTCCAGCCGACAGCGGCTTGCCGCGCTGAACACGCAGTACGCAAGGACTTTGTCCTGACGGCGTTTCGGCAAGCTGTTCGGTACTATTCCCGACCGGCCGCCGTCGCCCGGAACGCCCGCCACAGCGTCAGGTCGTATGCGATTTTCAGCGCGCCGCAGGCCACCAGCGGCGCTGCGAGCCACCCTGCGGCGAACATCGCCCCGCCGAGCGTCGGGCCGGCAGCGGAGGCGAGGCTGCGCGGCACCGCGGTGAAGCTGGCCGCAGCGGCGCGCTCGCCCGGTGTCACGACCGCCATCACGAAAGCGCCGCGCGCAGGCACGTCCATCTGCGACAGGAGCGAGCGCACGATCATCAGCCCCAGCGCAATCTCCAGCTTCGGCACGAAGGCCGCGGCGATCAGGCAGACACTTGCCGGGATGTGCGTGAACACCATCGTATTGAGCAGGCCGATCCGCTTGGCGAGCCGCGGCGCGGCCAATTGGGACGCCGCGGAGCATAGCCCCGACCAGAAGAAGAACGCGCCGGCTGCGGCCAGCGACAGATCGAAGCGCTGGAACAGCCAGAGCGCCAGCAGCGAATTCACCGCCAGTCCGCCGGCGAAGGAGTCGACCGAGAACAGCGCCGCGAGACGGACGACGATCCCGCGCGACGGCCCGAGCGGAACGGCGGCACGCGTTTCCTCGGGATGCGGTGCCGGCAGGCGGCGGTAGAGCAGCCAGACGGCACAGCCGACGGCGCCGTAGAGGACGAACATGGCGCGCAGCGCATCCACGCGCGATATTCCGGCCCCCGCCACGATCAGGTCCGGCAGCGCTGCGGCCAAGGCCCCCGCTGCAGCGAACAGGGAACCGAGCAGGCTGTAGCGGGCAAAGAGCGCAGTGCGGGCCTCGGGCTTGGCCGCTTCGGCGAGCCGGGCATGTTCCAGCGGCAGAAACACGCTGACGTCGCCGGAGCTCGGGTTCAGCGTGCCGACGAAAGCGATGACCAGCAACGGCCAGAAGCCGGACGCGGCGGCGAACAGGAATCCCGTGCACGTCATCAGCACCGCGGCACCGGATAGCAGCCGTCGGTGATGAAGACGATGCCCCCACGCGCCGACCGCGAGCGTCGCCGCCGCGGAACCGAAAAGCGTGGCCGACGCGATCAGCCCCACTGCCCAAGTACCCAGCCCCAGCGCGAGAAGATAGGCGGGGAGCAGCACCGCGATATAGCCGTCGGCGAAAGCCCGCATGGCGCGGCCGACGAGCAGCGGGAGGACGTCTTCGCGGACGCCGTCGGGAAGGACGACACGCCGGATCAGGCCGGGCTCAGGAAGTCGCGACACGTTCGCCTCTCGAAACGGGAATCGCCATTGTCGCTGCCGAATGCGCTTCGCGGGCGACTCATCGATGGGCGCCCGTCACCGGACGATCGGCCCCGTGTCGAACATTCTCGTGAAGTCGCAGCTCTCCTGCGCGAGCATCACGATGGAGGACACCACCGTGCTGCGCTGCTCTCCCTTGTACATCGCAAGGTACTCGGTCTTCGGCAGTGCCGGATTTACCTTCACGACCTCGAGTTTGCCGGCCTGGATCATCGGTTCCATGCACTTCAACGGCAGATAGCTGATCCCCAAGCCGGATAGGGTGAACCCGATCAACGCGATCAGGTTGTTGCTGGTCAATGTGTTGGACGGCTTCACCCCGAGTCCCTTGAACCACCGTTCGTAGAGCAGGCCCGTCCCGGACTTGTCACCCTGCGTCAGCAGTCGATGGGCCGCGAGTTCGTGCAGGCGCAAGGGTCGGCGCGATTCGATCATCCCCGGCTTGGCCATCCAGACGTTTTCCACCTTTCCCACCGGGACAGACGAGAAACGCGTGTCGTTGACGGCGCTGGGCGCGATCATCAGGTCGATCTCGTCGGCGAGGAGCTTGTCGCGCAGGCTCACACTCAAGTCCACGTCGGGCTCCACGGTCACCTTCGGATAGAAGGTATTGATGGCGTTTACAAGACGCGGCAGCCAGGTCAGCGCGGTCAGCTCGGTGACCCCGATGCGGATGCGCCGCTCGACGACCGCTCCGCGACTGAACTGATCGACCGCGGCATCACGCTGCTCGAGCAGTTTCTTCGCCAACAGGAACATTTCCTCTCCCTTCTCCGTGAGCCGAGCGGCACGCAGCGAGCGGTCGAAGAGCGGCGTTTCGAACAAGGACTCCAGTTCCTGCACTCGCTTGGAGACGGCCGATTGCGTCGTGTGCAGCTTCTGGGCCGCTTGCGAGAAGCCGCCGAGCTGCACGACCCAGTAGATCGCTTCGAGTTGCTTGAAGGTCAGCATCGGAAACAGCGCCTGACGGCTCTCCTACGGATCGAAAAAAGGAATTCGAATGGATTCTGAAATATCGCTTTTTTTAATTCAAGTCGCCGCCCAGAATTTGATCATCCAATAACGTAAATCACAGGAGACAATCCATGCGTAAAGCCCTCATCACGACCATCACGGCCGCCAGCCTTTCCTTCCTGTCGGCAACGGCCAGTGCCGATCAGCTGGCGGATATCAAGCAGAAAGGAACGCTGGTCTGCGGCACGCTGGGGACGGCCGAGCCCTTCAGCTTCCCCAATCCGCAGAGCCGCGAAATCCAGGGATACGACGTCGATTTCTGCAACGCCGTCGCCAAGAGCCTGGGCGTGAAGCTGGAGCTGAAGCTCATTGCCGTCGCCGCGCGCATTCCCGAATTGCAGCAGGGGCGCGTGGACGTCGTCGCCGCCAACCTCGGCTGGTCGCCCGAGCGGGCGGAGCAGATCGCCTACAGCGACGCCTACTACGTCAGCCTGCAGAAAGTGGCCACGAAGCGGGCCGACGCGATGAAGACGACGACCGATCTGGCCGGCAAGCGGGTCAGTGCAACCAAGGGTTCGTCGTCGGAGCAGGCCGTCCGTAAAGCCATCCCGACGGCCAGCACCGTGACCTACCAGGATCCGCCCGCCGCTTTCCTCGCCCTGCAACAGGGCAAGGTCGATGGCTTCGCGGTTTCCGAACTCATGCTGGTCAAGTTCAAGCAGCAAGTCGAAGCCACGACCCCGATCGACATCCTCGAACCCGCGTTGATGGTCGAACCCTGGGGCATCGGCCTGCGCAAGGGCGAAGAGAGCCTCCTCAAGCACGTCAATGGTGTCCTGGAATCGCTGGAGAAGTCCGGCGAGGCTTCCCGGATCTTTGACAAGTGGCTCGGTGCCAGTACTCCATACAACATGAAGCGCGGCTTCAAGATCGAAGCGATCAAGGGCTGACCGGGCGCGGACGGAGAGGTGGATTCCGGAGTCTCTGCCATGACCAACAAACTGGATTTCTCGATCCTGCTGAAGGACGAGTACCTGCAATTGATCGCCAACGGGCTCGTCACGATGTTCGAGCTGACGGCACTCGCCTGGGTGCTCGCGATGGCCGTCGGCATCGTGCTGGCACTGGTGCGGATGACGAATAGCCGGGCCGCCCAGGTCGCCGTCGCAGCGTATGTCGAGTACCACCAGAACGTGCCCATGCTCGTTCAGATCTTCCTGTGGTACTTCGGCATCGCGTCGATGCTTCCCGCCGAAACCCAGCAGTGGGTCAACCGGCACGGGAGCGAATTCCTGTTCGCCTTCATCGCCGTCGGGCTGTGCATGGCGGCGTACATGTCTGAAGCGCTTCGCGGCGGCATCCGCTCGATCCCGAAGGCGCAGCTGGAAGCGTCGCGGGCACTGGGACTGACGTATCTGCAGGCGTTCCGGCTCGTCATCCTGCCCCAGGCCCTGCGCGCGGCACTGCCGACGCTCGTCAGTTACACGGTGCTGCTGTTCAAGAACACCAGCCTTGCGATGGCGATCGGCGTGGCAGAGCTGACCTATGCGACGCGGGAGATCGAGAGCCAGTCCTTCCGGACCGTGGAGGTGTATTTCTTTGCGTCGCTCGTCTATCTGGCGGTCTCGCTGCTGATCATGTTCGCCGGCTCCGCCTTCGAAAACCGTTACCGGATGAAGACGAGGTAAGCCGTGGGCGACATTCTGATGATTCTGCGCGATTACGGCACGCTGCTCTTGATCGGGCAATACCCGAACGGCCCGCTCGGCGGCGTCGTGATCACTTTCCTCCTTGCCGTGCTGGGCATCGCGCTGGCCTTTCCCCTCGGCGTCGCGCTTGCGCTGGCCCGCACCGGGCAGATCGCGTGGCTGCGGCGCACCGCGGCGGCAGCGATCGCCGTGGTGCGCGGGGTGCCGCTGGTCATGTTCATCTTCTGGGTCTATTTCTTCTGGCCGCTGCTTATCGGCAGGACGGTGAGCGGATTCACGACGATGCTCGTTACGCTGGTGATCTACCAGGCTGCCTATCTGGCCGAAATCGTCCGCGCCGGCATCGAGGGACTCCCGAAGGGACAGATGGAGGCGGCACGCGCCGTGGGGCTGAGCCACCTGCAGGCGAGCTTCAAGGTGATCCTGCCGCAGGCGACCTACAACATGCTCCCGTCCTTGATCAGCCAGTTCGTATCCACCATCAAGGAAACCTCGCTGGGCTACGTGATCAGCGTCAATGAACTGACCTTTGCCGCGAACCAGATCAACAGCAGCCTGCTGACGATGCCCTTCCAGGTGTTCGCGATCCTTGCGGCGATCTACTTCGTCATGTGCTTCTCGCTGACGCAATTGGCACGTCACGTCGAACGCCGGATCGCCCGGAAGCGGGCGGGCGTAACCAAAGTGGCCGAGCGAGTGTCCGTCGTCCCCGCGACGCCGGTGACGGCCGACTGACCTTCAAATACGGATCGAATGTCATGACAACTTCTTCCGGGAACCAACCCATGATCGCCTTCGAGAACGTCAACAAGTGGTACGGCGACTATCACGCGCTCAACGACATCTCCGCCGAAATCGGCCGCGGTGAAGTGGTGGTTCTTTGCGGCCCTTCCGGCTCGGGCAAGTCGACCCTGATCCGCACCGTCAATCGCCTCGAGGAGATCCAGAACGGGCGAATCGAATTCGACGGCGAGGACATCCATTCGCGGCGACTGGATCTCAACAAGTTTCGCAGTCACGTCGGCTTCGTGTTCCAGAGCTTCAATCTGTTTCCGCACCTGTCGGTGGCGGAGAACATCATGCTGGCCCCCGTCACCGTGCTCAAGAAAAAGCGCAATGAAGCCCGCGAGCGGGCCCTGCAACTCCTCGCCAGAGTTGGCTTGGCGGCCAAGGCCGACGCTTATCCCGGACAACTGTCCGGCGGGCAGCAGCAACGCGTCGCGATTGCGCGGGCGCTGGCAATGGATCCGCCGGCGATGCTCTTCGACGAGCCGACGAGCGCACTCGACCCCGAAATGGTCGGTGAAGTCCTGCAGGTGATGAAGTCGCTCGCACGCGACGGCATGACGATGATGTGCGTGACCCACGAAATGAACTTCGCCCGCGAGGTCGCCGACCGGGTGTGGTTCCTCGATCAGGGCCGCATCGTCGAGTCCGGGAGCCCCGCCGAATTCTTCTCCAACCCCCAAAGCGATCGGGCGAAGAAGTTTCTCTCCGATCTGCGCTCCCACTGATCCACAGAACAAAGGAATCGACAGCATGGACAAGCCCAAGGGCGAATTCTTCCCCGACGCATTGCAGCGCGAAATCAAGGATCGCTTCCACTACGTCGACCACGATCCGAATGGCCGTGCGCGGCTTTTCTTCGAGAACGCGGGGGGCTCCCTGCGTCTGAAGGCCGCGGTAGAGGCGGTCGCGAGAATCGACGCGATCCCGGATTGCCCTGAACGGATCCACGAGATCGCGGTATATCTGCAGGACATCCAGGTCGCGGGCGCCGCCGATGTGCGCACGATGCTGAATGCGAAGGGCGGCACCGTCTATGCGTCGCTGACCGCCTCCGGCGCGATGTTCGACTTGGTGCGCGCCGTCGCGGAAAACGTGCCGGGCGACAACATGGTGACGACCGTGCTCGAACACCCCTCGTCGTTCGACGCGATGACCTTGTATGCGCAACGGACCGGCAAGGCGCTGCGCGTCGCGCGGAGCAACCCGACGACCGGCGGGATCGACGTGGAGGAGGTCGTCGGACTGATCGACCAGGGTACCTGTCTGTTGAGCGTGATGTACGCGTCCAACATTTCCGGTGCAAAGATCGACATCGAGGCCATCGTGCGGCGGGCGCGCGAAATCAATCCCGACCTCTACGTCATCGTCGATGCCGTTCAGCATGCCCCGCACGGCCTGATCGACCTGCAGCGCACGCCCGTCGACGCGATCAACATCGCGCCCTATAAATTCTTCGGCTGCCGCGGTTCGGGCCTTTCCTGGCTGTCGGATCGCGCCGCCGTGTTGCCGCACCACAAGCTTGCCGGCAAGAAGCCGGACTTCTGGGATCTGGGCAGCGCGGCGCCGTGGCAGTTCGCCGTGATCACCGAAATCACGAACTACGTCTGCTGGCTCGGCAGCCAATTCAGCGACAGCCAGGACCGGCGCACGCTGTACGCCTGCGGCATCGACCGGATTGCGTTGCACGAGCGCGCGCTGCTCGCACGCCTGCTCGACGGCACGGACGGCCGCGCCGGCCTGCGCGCGATTCCCGGCGTGAAGGTCTTCCTGGATTACGAGGATCTCAGCAAACGGGACTTGATCGTCGCGATCGCCCTCGACGGCCTGGAGCATACCCAGGCCGTGCGCGAATACGAGCGCCGTGGCGTGATCGTCTATGAGCGTGTCGCGTCGAGCATTTATTCGCGGCGAATGCTGGAGTCCTTCGGACTGGAAGGCGCGGTCCGCGTGTCGCCGATCCACTGCCATGTGCCAACGGACATCGATCGATTCCTCGAGATCACGCGGGAAATCAGCGAGGCCTTTACGGTAGCCGAGGCAGGGTAGTTTGGCGTCGTTGCGGGGCGCGGGCTCATGCAGAGACTCTGTCGTCGACCACTTCGCAAAACGCGAAGACGGGCTGCCGGCATAGCAATTCCGCCGGGTTTTCGCCCCCCTTATCGTGTCTCCGTAAGTTCAAGGAGACAGCCGAATGGAAGCGCTAAAGGTCCACCCGGGCCGGACTGATCAGCAGTTTCATTTGGTCATGATGGTTCAGGCTTGGCGTTTTGCGAAGGGTTGCTGCGATCACGGCAATTCTGCCGTTTCAAGTGGGTTGCTAGAGTGGGTTCATCCACTGCGGGGAACGCTCTGCAGCCGAAATGCGACAAGGAGAAGACAGTGATCGACCACCTGGATCATCTGGTCCTGACGACCGCCGATGAGCCGGTGCCGGGTTCGCTCGACCTGTGCTTCATCGCCGCAATTCCGCTGGAAGAGGTCATCGCACAGGTCCGCGAGAAGGGTGTGGCGATCGTCGAAGGGCCGGTCATGCGGACCGGCGCTACCTCCAGGATCCGGTCCATCTACGTGCGGGATCCGGATCTGAACCTGATCGAGATTTCTGAGCTGTCACGTTGATCCGATACCCCGAATACAAAGACGAGGAGACAAAACATGAAGTCGAAACTCATCTAATTGGCGCTGATGATGGCCGCGGCATGCATGCCCGTCGCAGCCCAGCAGCCGGAGACCTTCGTGATCAAGTTCAGCCATGTGGCGAGCGCCCAGGCGCCAAAGGGTCGGGCCGCCGAGTATTTCAAGAGACTCGCCGAGGAACGCACACACGGCCGGGTGAAAGTCGAAATCTATGCCAACAGCAACTAGTACAAGGGCAAGGAGAAGATCGAAGCGCTGCAGCTGAACCCGGTACAGATGCTCGCGCCGGCCCCTGGAAAGTTCGGTCCAATGGGCATCAAACAATTCGAGGTCATCGAGTTGTCCTACCTGTTCGAGAGCATGGAGTCGGCGCAGAAGGTCATGCAGGGCCCCATCGGAAAGCAACTCCTCAAATCGCTCGAACCCAAGGGGGTGGTCGGGCTCGCCGGGCGCGCCATCGTGTCCCGGCATTTGCGAAGCTGACGACTGGCTCTGATGCGCCAAAATGGAAGGCCCAGTATTCCTGGGCCTCGACTTGCTGAGGGACTGATCTGATTGTTCTACGTGAATGACCCTCGCGCGGCGATATAGATGTCCGCCGGTCCGTTCAGAACTTGTAGGTGTAATCGAGGTAGACGCGGTGTTGTTCCCAATCGGCGCGCGGCATTCCCTTGATCGTCGGGTGATTGGTGCCGTGCTCGATGTTCGAGTCGTAGTTCATGTACATGTAGCGGACGCTCAGATTCTTGACGAATGGCAGCGCGTACTGGACGTCGAATTCGCGGTAGTTCTCGCTGCCCCGGGCATCGCTGTCGATGTTGCTGCGCTTCGCGCCCGTCCCGCGAGAATACTTGAACGCGGTTTTCAGGCCAGGAACGTAATCTTTCCAGTCATACGCGATGCGCACCGAGCCGACGGTCTCGCCGTCGTTGGTGAGGTCGGGGCCGAGGCCCGCGGATGTAGGGAAGGGGTTGGTGCCATGGTCCTGCGTGAGTTTGCCGGTCCGCGACGCATCGACGGCGAAGTTGTCTTCGATCCAGAACCCGTCGAACTTGGCAACGGCCACACCAAGGGTGAAATTGCTGACCTTCCAGTCCGCGTCGAGATAGACGCCCATGCCGTCGTTGTCGATTCGGCCCGTCCCCTTGCAGTCCAGCTCCCGCTCGGCGCCGCAGACGAAGAGATGACCGGCGTCGCGCGAGGTGAATAGGCCGGCAGACAGCTTGAGCGAATTCTTGTCGAGCGGGATCTTGTAGGCGCCGACCAGACCGAACTTCGACAGGTAGCTCTTCGAATTCAGGTATTCGGCAGTCACTGACGCCGGTCCGGCCGAGTAGGAGGCCCCTAGGACGCCGACGTAATCGATGTCGTGGTCGACGCCGGCAGCGGTGGATTCGGTGCGGAACTTGACGAATTCGTCGGTGCTGCGGGCGCGCCATCGGTCGTAGACAGCGCCATAAACGTCCAGGCCGGACATGGGTTTGACGGATGCGCTGACGCCGGAATAGGTGTCGGGTACGGTTCGGGTCGAGGAGCTCTTCAGTAGCAGGCTCTCCTGCAACTGCCGCCCCACGCGGGCCTGGGCGAAATCGTCATACTTGAGCTTGACGTAGGCTTGGGCGAGCGTCGCATAGGAATCCCGGAGTTGGCCGTTATTGCCCACCTCGACGAGGTTGGTGGTGGGGACGCCGCTGCTACCGATACGGGTGACACCATACAACGAAGCGTCGGCGCCGATGACGTTGCCGAAATAGGGCGACCGGTAGTTGAGCTGCAGCCCCAGTGCGCTTTGCTCGAATTCGGTGGGTTTGGGATGCGGTGCCGATGCCGTCGGGACGGCGGTGCTCTCTTCCTTCCAATACACGCCCCGAGCCTTCAGATCGAATTCGTGCTCTCCCTCGGCTGCCTGAGCGCCGGTCGGTACGAAGTGGCCCACGGCCAGCGCTGAGAGAATTCCCATACCAATCTTGTTTTTCATTTCTGCTCCTCCTTTGAATGTCCGTCGCGCTCGGATCGGGCGCGTCCAAGTCGTCCATGTCAGTGGCCGAATGTGGGCGGATTCTAGGGAGGGGCGAAAATTGCGGGAAATGCAAAACAGACTGCGATTAATGCGTCAATGGCATTGATCGTGGCGAATGGGGGCCGCTGATGAAAATCTTCGAGTCACCGGTTCGCGGACGACTTATTCTCGTGCCGGTTTCGCCTGCGCGTGCTCCTTCAGCAGCTCGAAAAACGCATTGGCCGCGGGAGACAAGGTGTTGTTCTTGCGACGGAGGATCGTGATCTTTCGCTTCACGATGGGGCTGACCAGGGGAATGCGGCAGACGCCGGGACGCGCGCCTTCTTCGAGGGTCGAGGCGGGAAGTATCGCGGTGCCGACGCCTGCGGCGACGAGACTGATGGCGGTCGCGTGATGCTGGACTTCGTAGGCGCCGCTCAGGCTGATGCCGCGCTTGGCCAGTTGATAGTCCATGAACACGCGCGTCGCGGTCATGCTGCCGACCACCACCAGCTCCGTCTCACGCATGTCGGACCAGGTGACCGACTTGCGGTCGCTCAACGGATGTTCCTGGCGGCAGAAGAACATCAGCGGTTCTTCGAGTAGCGGTGTCTCCAGCAGCTCTGGATGGCGTTCGGTGGGAATGCCAATGCCGATCTCGGCTTGTCCGTGCAGAACGGCGTCGCGGACCTCGAACGCTGTCGTGTCGATCAGGCGGACGCGATTCCCTGGATGGGACTCCATGTAGCGGCGGATCACCGCCGGCAGCACATGCGAGGCCATGGTCGGCACGCAGGCGAGGGTGAAGCTGCCGCGGGCGTGCTTCGACATGTCCTTCAGCCTGCCCACCGCGAGCGTCATCTCCCCGACGATCGCCTTCGCCTGCGGCAGGAATTCCCGACCCACGGCGGTCAGTTCGACGTAGCGGGTCGTGCGGTCGAGGAGGCGCAGGCCGAGATAGGACTCCAGCTTTTGCACGCGGCGGGTCAACGCCGTCTGCGTGACGTGCAGGTGCTCGGCGGCCTTGCTGAAGCCGCCGAGTTCGGCGATCACGACGAAGGCCTGTATCCCGTCGAAGTCGATTTTCATATTGGGCTCCTTGATACAGTGCGACGGCGGGTTTCCGCATCTATGCTGAAAATGCAATAAAACCGACATTCATTGCATTTCAGTAATGATCGCCCCGTCACTACCATTGCCTCACAAAACAGCAGAACGTGCAACAAGGAGACCGGCAAGTGGATCACATACCCTGCGTGCTGATGCGTGGCGGATCGTCGAAGGGCTTGTTCTTCCTCGCGGAGAACCTGCCCGAGGATCCGGCGGCCCGCGATCGGCTGCTGCTCGCGGCAATGGGCTCGCCCGATCTGCGTCAGATCGACGGCATGGGCGGTGGCAACGACCTTAGCAGCAAGGTTGTGATCGTGGCCCCCTCGCGGCGCCCCGATGCCGATGTGGAATATCTCTTCGCACAGGTTTCGGTGGAGCGCGACCTGGTCGATGTGCTCCCCAACAGCGGCAACATGTTGGCGGCGGTGGGGCCTTTCGCGATTGAACGCGGGCTCGTCAGAGCGTCGAGCCCGGCCACCCGCGTCCGCATTCTGAATATCAACAGCGGCAAGCTGGTCGAAGCGGTCGTGCAGACACCCGGCGGCGAGGTGACGTACAGCGGCAGTTTTCATCTTGACGGTGTGCCGGGAACGAGCGCGCCGATCACGCTCAATTTCCTCGATCCGGCGGGCACCAAGACCGGCAAGCTGTTGCCGACCGGGAACGCCCAGGATGTTGTCGCGGGCCTGCCGGTGACCTGTATCGACTTCGCGATCCCGATTGTCTTCGTCAAGGCGGAATCCTTCGGAAAGAGCGGTCACGAAAGCAAGCAGGAACTGGACGGCGACTTGGTCTTTCTCGCACGGCTCGAGGAGATCCGCGTCGCGGCGGCCGAGCTGATGGGCCTTGCGGTATCGCCCGACCGGGGGGTGCCCAAGATTGCGATGATCGCCGCGCCGCGCAGCGGGGGCAGCATTGCGTCGCGCTATTTCGTGCCGTCGAGCTGCCATCCCGTCCATGCGGCAACCGGAGCGCTGGCCTTGGCCGCCGCTTGCCACACGCCCGATACCGTTGCCGAGGAACTTGCCGAGTTCGACGAAAACTCGCCACGCCGCATCGTCATCGAGCACCCGAGCGGACAGATGAGTTGCGAGCTTCACGTTGCCGCCAGTTCCAGCGGCGGCGTACCCGCCATTGACGCAGCGTCCCTCGTGACCTCGGCCCGACCGCTCCTGAGCGGCGAGGTGTTCGTGCGCCCGGTGGCGTAACGCCGCCTCCCTCCATTTTCCAAAAACTCTCAGGCCCTACCGACAGACGGGCTGCGACCAGAATGAGTTCAACACACCAAGGAGACTCGACATGAAGACCCTCTATGCACTGACTGCCGCCATCGGCATTGCGTTTTCCGGCCTTGCCGCCGCACAGGAACCCATCGTAATCAAATTCTCGCATGTCGCTGCGGCCGACACGCCGAAGGGGCAAGCTGCCGAGTACTTCAAGAAGCAGGCCGAGGCGCGCACAAAGGGCAGGGTGAAGGTCGAAATCTATGCCAACAGCACGCTCTACAAGGACAAGGAGGAGCTGGAGGCTTTGCAGATGGGGTCGGTCCAGATGCTTGCTCCGGTCGCGGGGAAGTTCGGTCCCGCCGGAGTCAAGGAGTTCGAAGTATTTGACCTGCCCTACATGTTCCCGAGCGAAGCTGCACTGCATCGCGTGACGCAAGGGCCGGTCGGCGCTTCGCTGCTCAAGAAGCTCGAAGGCCGCGGCATGGTCGGTCTGTCCTTCTGGGACGCGGGCTTCCGCGTGCTGAGCTCGAACAAGCCGATCCACACGCCGGACCAGGCAAAAGGGCAAAAGATTCGGATCAATTCGTCGAAGGTCAATCAGTCGATCATGAAATCGATCGGCGCAATTCCGCAGACGATGGCGTTCTCCGAGGTCTATCAGGCGCTTCAGACCGGTGTCGTCGATGGTGCTGACGGCAACCTTTCCAATCTGTACACGCAGAAGCAGCACGAAGTACAGAAGCATGTGACCCTGACTTACCACACCTATAGCGGCTACGTGGTGGTCACCAACAAGGCCTTCTGGGAAAAGCTTCCGCCCGACATCCGGACCGAGCTGGAAGCGGCCGTGAAGGACGCGACGGCCTACAACGCCAAGATTGCCTCCGAAGACGATGCTAAGGCGCTCGCTGCAATTCGTGCGACCGGCAAGACCGAAGTGTATACGCCGACGTCGGAGGAGCGGTCGGCGTGGATCAAGGCGATGTCTCCTGTTCAGGATGAGATGGCGAGCCGGATTGGCAAGGACGTCATCGAGGCGGTGCGCAAGGAAACCGCAAAGGTCGCGAGCAACTGATCACACGAGACGGAGGGGGCGGGCACGCGGGCATGCATTGCCCGCGGCCTGAACTCGCCCGTCCAAGACCTTTCGGGAGATTCCGATGAAATTCCTAGATCACATCGAGGAGTGGCTCATCACGTCACTGATCGGCACGGCCACCGTCGTGACCTTTGTGGCCGTGGTGCACCGCTACGCCTCGGGCCTTGCCATTCCCGGCCTGCAGGACTGGCTGCTGTCGATCAACCTGAGCTGGGCGCAGGAACTGACAATCATCCTCTTTGTGTGGATGGCGAAGTTCGGCGCGGCTTACGGTGTCCGAACCGGCATTCACGTCGGTGTCGACGTGCTGATCAACAAGCTTCCGCCGCAAGGGCGCGCGAAGCTGATCCTCTTCGGCTTGTTTGCCGGGGCGCTCTTTACCGGCATCGTCGCGACGCTGGGCGGCCGCTTCGTATGGGAGAACGGTGCCCACTATGCCTTCTTCAACCTGGCGGGACTTACGCTCGACGATGTCCTGGAAGGGCCGACCACGCCCGACCTCGAGTGGCCGACGTGGATGGTGTATAGCGCGATTCCGCTGGGTTCGAGCCTGATGTGCTTCCGCTTCCTGCAGGTCGCGGCGGGCTTCTGGCGCACCGGTGAGTTGCCGCATCACGACCACGGCCACGTCGATGGCCTCGAGGAAGCCGGGCCGGGAGCGCAATTCGACGGCTTCGCGCTCGAAGACAACCTTCATCCGCATGACCTGAAGCAGGACGCGGCCGCCATGGGCCGCACCGGCGGGAAGAACGCAGGAGAGACGAAATGACCGCCGCGGTAATTTTCGGGCTCTTGCTGGCCCTGATGCTCACCGGCATGCCGATTTCGATTTCGCTCGGCCTGACCGTCCTGACCTTTCTCTTCACGATGACCCAGGTGCCGCTGGAATCGGTGGCGCTCAAGCTCTTCACCGGCATCGAGAAGTTCGAGATCATGGCCATCCCGTTCTTCATCGTGGCCGGCAACTTCCTGACGCATGGGGGGGTGGCGCGGCGGATGATTCACTTTGCCTCGTCCATGGTCGGACATTGGTATGGCGGTCTCGGCCTGGCCGGCGTCATCGCCTGCGCGCTGTTCGCAGCGGTTTCGGGCTCTTCCCCCGCATGCGTGGTGGCGATCGGCTCGATCCTGCTGCCGGCGATGACGAAGGCGGGTTTCCCGAAGAAGTTCGGCGCCGGCGTCATCACCACCTCGGGCGCCCTCGGCATCCTTATTCCGCCGTCGATCTGCATGGTGATGTACTCGGTTGCGACCAATACTTCGGTCGGCGCGCTGTTCATGGCCGGCGTGATCCCCGGACTGGCGCTCGCGGGCGTGCTTGGCGGTGTGACGTGGTGGCGGGCAAAGAAGCACGATTACCCGCGTCAGCCCAAGGCGAGCTTCAGCGAACGCGTCAAGGCGTTCCGGGATTCGGCGTGGGGTCTGTTCCTGATCGTGCTGATCATGGGCGGCATCTACACCGGCATCTTCACGCCGACGGAGGCCGCAGCGATGAGCGCTGTCTATGCCTTCTTCGTCGCCGTGTTCGTCTATAGGGACATGTCGCTGAAGGACGTGCCGAAGGTGCTGCTCAATTCCGCGAACATGTCGGCGATGCTGTTGTACATCATCACGAACGCGGTGCTGTTCTCCTTCATCATGACGAGCGAGAACATTCCGCAGGCGTTGTCGGAATGGATGCTGGGGCACGGGCTGGGGATGGTGGCCTTCCTGCTCGCGGTGAACGTGATCCTGCTGCTTGCAGGCAACTTCATGGAACCGTCGTCGATCGTGCTGATCTTCGCGCCGATCCTGTTCCCGGTCGCAGTCAAACTCGGGATAGACCCGGTGCACTTCGGGATCATCATGGTGGTGAACATGGAGGTCGGCATGTGCCACCCGCCGGTGGGCCTGAATCTCTATGTCGCCTCCGGCATTACCAAGATGGGCATCACCGAACTGACCGTGGCCGTCTGGCCGTGGCTGCTGTCGATGCTCGGCTTCCTGATTGTCGTGACCTACTGGCCCGCCCTCACGATCTGGCTGCCGAAGACCCTCGGAATGATGTGACGCCGTGCCCGGCCCCCTGGGAAGGGCGGCCGGGTTGCGTCGCGGATTCCTCGTACCCCACGGAGAACCAAACATGAATCTCAAAGACTGGATCGGCCGCGCGGAGGAAGTCTCCGACATCGCGACGGCGACCCCTTATGCCGCGCTGTCGGCGACCTTCGACCGCGAAGCGGTTCGCCCCCCGGTGGGCACGCCGCTGCCCGCGCTGTGGCACTGGCTGTACTTCCTGCCGCTGCACAAGCAATCGGAAATCGGCCCCGACGGTCACGCCAAACGCGGCGCTTTCTTGCCGCCCGTGCCCCTGCCGCGTCGCATGTGGGCCGGCAGCCAGTTCGAATTCCACAAGCCGCTGCGCGTCGGCGACGCGATGACGCGGACCTCGACGATCCACGATGTCACCGAGAAGATCGGACGCACCGGCCCGCTGGTGTTCGTGAAGGTGCGCCACGAGATCCGCTGCGCAGGGGAGTCGGACGTCGCCTTGACCGAATTCCACGACATCGTCTATCGGGAAGCCCCGAAGCCTGACGATGTTGCGCCGCCGCCGAAGGCCGCCCCCGCGACCTCGACCTGGGAGAAGAAGTGGATCCCGGACGACGTGCTGCTGTTCCGCTACTCGGCGCTGACCTTCAACGGTCACCGCATCCACTACGACCGCAAGTACGTGACCGAGGTCGAGGGCTATCCGGGCCTGATCGTGCATGGCCCGATGATCGCGACGCTGCTGCTGGACCTGCTGCGCCACCAGATGCCCGATGCCGAGGTCGTGCGCTACGAGTTCCGCGCCGTGCGACCGGTGTTCGACATCAACCATTTCTTCGTCTGCGGTGAGCCGCAGGCGGACGGCAAGACGATTCGCCTGTGGGCGAAGGACCACGAGGGCTGGCTGACGATGGAAGCCACCGCGGTGATCAAGTGAGGAGCGAGCGATGAGACCCCTGGAAGGCATTACCGTCATCACCCTCGAACATGCGATCGCCGCGCCGTTCGCGACGCGTCAGCTCGCCGATCTCGGCGCCCGCGTGATCAAGGTGGAGCGCCCCGGTGTGGGCGACTTCGCCCGCGGCTACGACGAGCGCGTGCGCGGCCTTGCGTCGCATTTCGTGTGGACCAACCGTTCGAAGGAAAGCCTGACGCTCGACGTCAAGCATCCCGAGGCGCAGGCGATCCTCAAGCGCCTGATCGTCGAGGAGGCCGACATCGTCGTGCAGAACCTCGCGCCCGGTGCAGCGGCGCGCCTGGGCCTGTCATACCGCGAGCTCTCCGCGCTCAAGCCGGAGATCATCGTGTGCGACATCTCGGGTTACGGCAGCGACGGCCCGTATCGCGACAAGAAGGCCTACGACCTGCTGATCCAGAGCGAATCGGGCTTCCTCTCGGTGACCGGCACGGAGGCCGAGCCGTCGAAGGCGGGGCCGTCGATCGCCGACATTTCGGCCGGCATGTACGCCTACAGCAGCATCCTCGCGGCGCTGCTGCAGCGCCAGAAGACCGGCCACGGCCAGCACCTGGACATCTCGATGCTCGAGAGCCTCGTCGAGTGGATGAACTATCCGCTGTATTACGCGTTCGACGGCGCTGCGCCGCCGCGCCGCACCGGCGCCTCGCACGCAACGATCTATCCCTATGGTCCGTTCCCGGCAGGGGATGGCAAGGTCGTCATGCTCGGACTGCAGAACGAGCGCGAATGGGGCGCGTTCTGCGAGAAGGTGCTGCTGCAGCCGGGGCTCGCACGCGAGGAACGCTTTTCCTCCAACTCGCGGCGCAGCGCTGCGCGCGACGAGTTGCGCGCCATCATCCTCGACGCGTTCGCTGCGCTGACCGCCGAGCAGGTCATTGCCCGCCTGGAAGACGCCCAGATCGCCAATGCCCACGTGAATGACATGCACGCCGTGTGGGACCACCCACAGCTCAAGGCGCGAGGTCGCTGGCGCGAGGTTGGCACCGCCGCTGGTGTCGTCCCGGCATTGCTCCCCCCCGGGTCATGGGAAGAGGGCGAGCCGCGCATGGACCCCGTGCCCGCTCTCGGCGAGCACAGCGAGGCGATCCTCGCGGGCCTCGGGTACGACGCGGAGCGCATCGCGGCGCTGCGCCGTGATGGCGTGATTTGAGCGGCGGGAGTTCAGACCATGCAGATGCCGATCACCTATCTCTTCGTGCCGGGAAACCGGCCGGAGCGTTTCGACAAGGCGCTGGCTGCCGGAGCCGGAGCAATCGTCCTGGACCTGGAGGATGCCGTCGCCGCCGCGGAGAAATCCCTCGCACGGGATGCGATCGCGGACTGGTTCCCGGACCACGCGGGTGATGCCTCGCGCATCGTCGTGCGCATCAACGACGCGCAGTCGCCGTGCTTCGCGGACGACCTCGCGCTACTCAAAGCCGTTGGAGTCCGGCAGGTCATGCTGCCGAAGACCGAGTGGCGCGAGCAGGTCCGCCAGGTCATCGACGCCGTGTCGCCGACGGTGCAGGTTGTGCCGTTGATCGAGACCGCACGCGGCGTGCGCAACGTCGACGACATCGCCGCGACCGAAGGCGTTCTGCGGTTGGCGTTCGGCACGCTGGACTATGCGGTCGACCTCGACCTGTCGGGCGACGAGGCCGGCCTCGCGTACGCGTCGGCCCGCATCGCGATCGCTTCGCGATGTGCCGAACTCGCCTCGCCGGTCGCCGGCGTGACGCCTGCGATCGACGACGAGGCGCGCATCCGCGCGGACTTCGCCTCCGCTCGCGCCTTCGGTTTTGGAGCGAAGTTGTGCATTCACCCGAAGCAGGTCGCTGTCATCCACGAAGCGTGCCGCCCGTCCGCCGAGGAGTTGGCGTGGGCCGAGCGCGTGCTTGCGGCGGCTGAAACATCCGAGGGCGCGGTGCAGCTCGATGGCCGGATGATCGATCGTCCCGTGGTGCTCAAGGCCCAGGCGATCGTTGCTCGCAGTCGCTCCAGTCACGCCTAGACCGACCGTCCGGTCCCCGCATTTTCATCTTTCACGCATTTCAGGAGAACGTCCCATGGGCGCGACCATCATCGATTCAAGCATTTTCGGCAACATCTTCAGCACCGACGCGATGCGTCAGGTCTGGTCCGACCGCAACCGCACCGCCAAGTATCTGGAGATCGAGCGCGCGCTCGCCGTCGTGCAGGGGCGGCTCGGGATCATCCCGCAGGAAGCCGCCGACGAGATCGTCAAGAATTGCGATATCGACAAGATCGACATGGACAAGCTGCGTGCGCAGACCGAGCGCATCGGCTACCCGGTGCTCGGTGTCGTCTCGCAGCTCAACGCGCTGTGCCGCGACAAGCTCGGCGAGTACTGCCACTGGGGCGCGACGACGCAGGACATCACCGACACGGCGACCGTACTGCAGATGCGCGAAGGGCTGGAGATCATCGACAACGAACTGAAGGCGATCTCGGATGCGCTGGCCGAGCTGTCGCGCCGTTACCGGGACACGCCGGTGATCGGTCGCAGCAACCTGCAGCAGGCGATCCCCGTCACGTTCGGCTTCAAGACCGCTGCAATCCTCGCAGGCATCGAACGCCACCGCGAACGCCTCGTACAGCTCAAGCCCCGCGTGCTGATGGGTGAATTCGGCGGCGCCTGCGGCACGCTCGCGTCGATCGAGCGGGGCGCCATGGAGACGCAGGCCGGCCTGATGGCGGAGCTCGGGCTGGCGCAGCCCGACATCGCATGGCACACGGTGCGCGACACGATCGCCGAGGTCGGCGCTTTCCTCGGTCTCGTCGGCGGTTCGCTCGGCAAGATCGCGATGGACGTCAAGCTGATGATGCAGCACGAGGTCGCCGAGGTGTACGAACCCTTCCACCCCGGTCGCGGCTCCAGCAGCACGATGCCGCAGAAGCGCAACCCGATCTCGAGCTGCTACATCCACGCAGCGGTGTCTGTTGTGCGCCAGCATGCCGCGGCGCTGATGGATGCGATGATCGCCGACCACGAGCGCTCGACCGGGCCGTGGGAAATCGAGTGGATTGCGCTGCCGGAGGCCTTCTGCCTCCTTGCCGGTGCGCTCAAGCAGACGCGCTTCGTGCTGGAGGGGCTCGAGGTCGACGCGGCGAAGATGCGCGCGAACATCGACATCACGAACGGGCTCGTGATGTCCGAGGCGGTGATGATGGGCCTTGGCCCCTACATCGGTCGCGAGTATGCGCACGACCTGGTCTACGACCTGTGCCGCGAGGCAATCCGCACGAACCGGCCGCTCCTCGATATCCTCGCCGAGCATCCCGAGATCAACGTCCACCTCGACCGCGACGCGCTGGCGCGCATGTGCGACCCGGCGAACTACCTTGGGCAGGCCGGCGTGATGGTGGACAAGGTGCTGCAGCGTGCGGCGGGTGCGGTGCGATGAGCGACGCAGCGAGGACGACGCGGATACCGGAACAGAAAGCGGAGCCGTTCCGCGGGTGGGTGACCCCCGCCCGCGAGCCGACACCGCCAGGCAAACGGGCGCCGGACAGTTGTGAGGACTGCGATGAACTCGCGGCCGTGGCGGTGCTGAGTACCAACTAGCGCAGCGGTGGACCGCGTCGAGCAGAGCAGTCGCAAAAGGAGGGCTGGCAGGTGGAACTCAGACAACTGCGCTATCTGGTACGCACGATCGAGCTCGGCAGCATCAGCCAGGCCGCGCTCGACCTCGGGATCGCGCAGTCCGCGGTGAGCCTGCAGATCCAGCGCCTTGAAGGCGAACTCGCGACGCGCCTGTTGCAGCGTACGGCGACCGGGGTGGTGCCGACCGACGCCGGCATCGCCTTCCTCGCGCATGCGCAGCTTGCTTTGCGCCATGCCGAGGAGGCGGCGACGGCCGCGCAGCAGTCGCGCCTGTCGGGCATCGTCAGCGTCGGCCTCGCGCCATCGACGTCCGGCGTACTCGGCTTTCCTCTGATTGAGGCGATGCGTGAGCACTACCCGGACATCCGCATCCATCTCGTCGAGGGCATGTCCGGCCACCTCGGCCAGATGCTCAACGGCCGCGAGCTCGACCTCGCCGTCCTGTTCGACACCGCGCCTGCGCGCCGGTGCAGCGTGCAGCCCTTGCTGGAGGAGCGCCTCTTCTTCATCTGCGGCGCCGACGCACGCCCTGCAGTCTTGCCGACTCGCCTCGCGGAAGTCATCGACGTGCCGCTCGTACTGCCAACACCGCGTCACGGCCTGCGGCGAGTCATCGACGCCGCCTTTACATCGCTCGGCGTGCGTCCCGCTGTCATCGCCGAAGTGGATTCGCTCTACGTGTTGATGGACATGGTGGCGCGCGGCATGGCAGCAACGCTTCAGCCCTGGGCAGCGCTCGCGCGCCAGCCCGATGCGGCATCACGCCTGAGCTGGAGCGAGATCACGGACGAGGGGACTTCCCGCCGGAATCTCTTGTGCAGTCTTTCGGACGATGAACTGTCGCCCGCCGCGCTGGCAACGCGCGGAATGGTGACGCGCGTGGTGCGTCAGCTGATCGACGAGGGGCGCTGGCGCGGCGTTTCGGATAGTCATCTCGATTCGAGATGGGGCGATATCGGAGCGGCTTAGGGCAAGAGGCGCGCTGGACGCGATAGTGGAAGCGTCGACGTGCAGGGTGCAACCGCAAATTGCGGCAACCCGCGCGAAGAAGAACCAGCCCCGAATGGAGTCCAGGACATGAAGCAAGATACATCGAGCACGCCCGACGTGCTCGTCATCGGTGGCGGCAACGCGGCGCTGTGCGCGGCGCTGACCGCACGCGAGGCGGGCGCTTCCGTGCTGCTGCTGGAAGCCGCCCCGCGCGAATGGCGCGGCGGCAACTCGAGCCACACGCGCAACCTGCGTTGCATGCACGACGCACCGCAGGACGTCCTCACCGATGCCTACCCCGAGGAAGAATTCTGGCAGGACCTCAAGAAGGTCACCGGTGGCCGGACCAACGAGCAGCTCGCGCGTCTCGCGATCCGCGAATCCTCACGCTGCCGCGACTGGATGCGCAGACACGGCGTGCATTTCCAGCCCTCGCTGTCGGGCACGCTGCATCTGTCGCGCACCAACGCCTTCTTCATGGGGGGCGGCAAGGCGCTTGTTAACGCCTATTACCGCAGCGCCGAAGCGCTCGGCGTGCGCATCCGCTACGAGGCACCGGTGGATCGGCTGGAAGTGGTCGACGGCGAGTTCCGTGCCGCCTGGGTGGGGCAGGAGCGCATTGTGGCGCGTGCCTGCGTGCTTGCGGCCGGCGGCTTCGAGTCCAATCGCGAATGGCTGCGCGAAGCCTGGGGCCAGAACGCCGACGGCGAGTGGCCGGCGGACAATTTCGCGATTCGCGGCACGCGCTTCAATCGTGGAGTGCTGCTGAAGGCGATGATGGCGGCGGGCGCCGATACGATCGGCGATCCCTCGCAGTCGCACTGCGTCGCCGTCGATGCTCGTGCGCCGCTCTACGATGGCGGGATCTGCACGCGGATCGACTGCGTGTCCCTCGGCATCGTCGTGAACAAGCATGCGCAGCGCTTCTACGACGAGGGCGAGGATTTCTGGCCCAAGCGTTATGCGATCTGGGGCCGGCTCGTCGCCCAGCAGCCGGGACAGGTCGGTTTCTCGATCATCGATTCGAAGGCCGTCGGTCGCTTCATGCCCCCTGTGTTCCCCGGCGCGAAGGCTGACACGCTCGAAGGACTTGCGCGTCAACTCGGCCTCGACGAGCAGGCCTTCGTGCGCATGGTGCGCGACTACAACGCCGCATGTCGTGTCGGCACCTTCGACCACACGGTGCTCGACGACTGCCACACGGATGGGGTGAGTCCCGCGAAAACCCACTGGGCGCTGCCGCTCGATAAGCCGCCCTTTTATGGCTACGCGCTCAAGCCCGGCATCACCTTCACCTACCTCGGCCTCAAGGTCGATGAACGTGCTGCAGCGCACTTCGCCGGCGAGCCGAGCGGCAATCTCTTCGTCGGAGGCGAAATGATGGCCGGCAATGTACTCGGACAGGGCTACACCGCTGGCGTCGGCATGACGATCGGCACGGTATTCGGGCGAATCGCGGGCGCTTCGGCGGCCGCGGCGGCCAGGAATGAGGGAGTCGAACATGCAGCCGCTTGAAGCCCTGCTCCGCGAAGCGAGCGATCTCGCCGAGGGTGTCGTCGCGCCCAGCGCGGCCGAACTCGAGGTCGAACGTGCGATGAAGATCTGCAACGCCTGCCGCTACTGCGAAGGCTTCTGTGCGGTCTTCCCGGCGATGACGCGCCGGCTCGAATTCAGCCAGGCGGACATCCATTACCTCGCGAACCTCTGCCACAACTGCGGAGCTTGTCTACACGCGTGCCAGTACGCGCCGCCGCATGAGTTCGCGGTGAACATCCCGCAGGCGATGGCCAAGGTCCGCGGGCAGACCTACTCGGACTTCGCGTGGCCGAGCGCGCTCGGTACGCTGTACCGTAACAACGGCCTCACGGTCGCGCTCGCGCTTGCGGTCGGGCTCGCACTCTTTCTCGTAATGGCGCTGGCGAAGAACGGCACGCTGTTCCATGCGCCTCTTGCCGGCGATTTCTACGCGATCTTCCCGCACAACCTGCTGGTGTCGATGTTCGGACCGGTGTTCCTGTTCGTCGCGGTCGCGCTGGGTTTGGGCGTGGCGAAATTCTGGCGCGGGATTTCAGCGGGGGACCCCAGTGCCGTGGCGATCGCCGAGACGGCGCACGACGTGCTCAAGCTCAAGTACCTCGACGGGGGCCACGGCCAAGGCTGTCCGAACGAGGACGACACAAGCACCCTTGCGCGGCGACGCTTTCACCATCTGACCTTCTACGGTTTCATGCTGTGCTTCGCGGCGACGGGGGTGGCGACGATCTACCACTACGCATTCGGGTGGGAGGCGCCGTATGCGCTGACGAGCCTGCCCGTGGTGCTCGGTACGCTCGGCGGCATCGGGCTGATCGTCGGGCCGGCAGGGCTGCTGCGGCTCAACCTGCGGCGCCACCCGCAGCACGGGGACGCCGCGCAAAAGCCGATGGACCGCGGTTTCATCGCGCTGCTGCTGCTGACCAGTGCGACAGGCCTGGTGCTTCTTGCCGGGCGCGACACCTCGGCGATGGCGCTGCTGCTTGCCGCGCATCTTGGCGCAGTGATGGCGCTGTTCCTGACGATGCCCTACGGCAAGTTCGCGCACGGCATCTATCGCACTGCCGCCTTGCTGAAGTGGGCGATCGAGAAGCGCTTGCCGAATCCGGTGGGCGTCGGCAGCGAATGAGTCCGGCGCGTCGGGACCGGGATGTTGAAGACGTCGCGGCGGGCACGGGGGCAGGCGGAGGCACTGCAGCAATGACAGGAGAAGCACCATGAGGGTGACGGTACTCGACGATTACCAAGGCGTGGTCCCGCGCCTTATGGCGACGAAGACACTCGACGGCATTCCCGTGAGCCTGCAAACGTTGACGGAACGGATCGCCGACGAAGACGCACTGATCGAGGCTCTACGGGATACCGATTGCTTGGTCCTGATCCGCGAACGGACGCAGATCACGGCGCGCATCGTCGAGGCTCTGCCGCGGCTGAAGCTGATCGTCCAGACGGGGCGCCTTTCGGGATGCATCGATCTCGACGCATGCAGGAGGCGGGGCGTCGACGTGCGTGACGGGACAGGCAATCCGATCGCGCCGACCGAACTCACGTGGGCACTGATCCTTGGGGCCTCGCGCCGACTGCTGCCCTACGCCGAGCGCCTGTCGCAAGGAGTCTGGCAACGCAGCCGTGCGCGCATCGAGGACGAAGGACTCGGAAGGACCTTGCATGGCCGAACGCTGGGTGTCTGGTCCTTCGGCAAGATCGGCAGCCGCGTCGCCGCAATCGGGCGCGCTTTCGGGATGCGGGTGGTCGTGCACGGCCGCGATCAGTCGCGCGAGGCGGCGGTAAAAGCGGGCTACGAGTTCATCGCCGACCGCCGCCTATTCCTGGCCCAACTCGACGTGCTGACGCTGCACCTGAGGCTCGGCCCGGAAACGAGACACATGATCGGCATCGACGATCTGGCGACGATGCGACCGGACGCATTGCTCGTTAATACCAGCCGAGCCGAACTCCTGGCTCCGGGCGCGCTGCTCGACGCACTCGACCGGGGACGCCCAGGCACAGCGGCGCTCGACGTCTTCGAGGAGGAGCCGGACGGCGCCGCGCCCTACCTGAACCACCCGGCAATTCTGTGCACGCCGCATCTCGGCTTCGTCGAACAGGACACCTACGAGGCCTACTTCGATGAAGCGTTCGCGCATGTGAGGCGGTTTGTCGAAGGTTCCCGACCCGGATCCGGCACAGAGGTCTGACCTGATTGTGAAATGCCTGAGTTGCATGAATCGCAGCGATTATTGCATTTCACGACTCGCCGGCTCCGCCGCACAATGACTACATCACTGAGACGGAAGAACACTACCATGATGCTGAGCATTCCCTGCACGCTGATGCGCGGCGGCACGTCGAAGGGGCCGTATTTTCATGCCAAGGATCTCCCCTCCGATCCGGCCGCGCGTGATCGAGTACTACTCGCGGCGATGGGTTCGCCTCATGCGCGCCAGATCGACGGCATCGGCGGCGGCGACACGCTGACGAGCAAGGTCGTGATTGTCAGCAATTCGACGCGGTCCGACATCGACGTCGAATACCTCTTCGCGCAGGTATCGGTCGAAACCGCGACCGTCGACACGACGCCCAACTGCGGCAACATGCTCGCTGGCGTCGGACCGTTCGCGATCGAAAACGGATTAGTCGCCGCAACCGACCCCGTTACGACGCTGCGTATCCTCAACGTGAATACCGGCAAGGTTGTCGAAGCCGTGGTCCAGACGCCGGGTGGCAGGGTGACTTACGACGGCCTCGCGCGGGTCGACGGCGTGCCCGGTAGTGCGGCGCCAATACAACTGAATTTTCGCGACGCAGCTGGCGCCAAGACTGGCCGTCTCCTGCCGACCGGGAGGCTCGTGGATGTCGTCGACGGTGTCGAGGTGTCATGCATCGACTTCTCGACGCCGCTCGTCTTCGTGCCCGCGGAAGCGATGGGAAAGAGTGGCCACGAGACGAAACCCGAACTCGATGCCGACCGGAGACTCAAGGCTCGGCTCGAATCGATCCGCCTTCAGATCGCACTGCTGGCCGGGCTCGGTGACGTACGCGAGAAGGTCCTGCCAAAAATCGCGTTGGTCGCGTCGCCGCAGCGGGGGGGCGTGATCGCGTCGCGTTATTTCACCCCCTGGAACTGCCATTCGGCGTATGCCGTCACCGGCGCGTTATGCCTTGCCGCTGCGAGCATCATTCCCGGCACCGTGGTTCATAAGCTCGCCAGGCCCAAGGCAAATGACCTTCATCTGGTGAACATCGAGCAGCCCGCCGGGACCCTGGATATCCGCCTCGATGTTGGTGCGACGGGTCTGGATGGTATTCCGGAGATCCATTCGGCGGGCCTAATCCGGACCGCTCGCCCGTTGTTCCGGGGAACCGTTCATGTTCCCCTGAGCATATCGGACCAAGCCGCATAGCCGCACTTCTCCCAAATTAACCACCGGCTCGGTGCCGTGCGAGTTGTGCGCGTCATTTGACAGCGGACCGTGTGCGCGTTGATTACCGACTCAGAATGGTTACGGCCACCGCGGCTTCCTCGATCCCAAGCAGCCCTCCGCCGTTTTCCTGGATCGCGTGTCGCACGCCCGGGACCTGCCGTCCGCCCGCTTCGCCGCGCAATTGGGTCGTGAGTTCGAACAATTGACCGATGCCAGTGGCGCCGAGGGGATGCCCCTTGGACTCGAGTCCCCCTGACGGGTTGACCGGGAGCCGTCCGCCAAGGGTGAATTCGCCCCGCCCGGCGGCTGGCCCGCCCTCTCCGAAAGGAACGAAGCCGAGGTTTTCCACCTGGATGATCTCGCCCATTGCGGATGCGTCATGCACTTCGGCCACTCCGATGTCGTCCGGACCGATGCCGGCCTGTTCGTAAGCTTGTTGCGCGGCGAGGTGGGCGGCACCCTGTTGGGGCTGATCGATGCTGCGATGACTGAAACTGCGCATCACGCTGGCCGCGACGCGGACGCAGCGTGACCGGTCGGCCCCGATGCGGCGCAGGCCTTCTTCCGTGCACAGGATCGCCGCGGCCGCACCATCCGACAGTGGCGCACACATCGGCAGCGTCAGAGGGTAGGTGATCGGCGGCGCGGCCAGAACCTCGTCGACCGTAAACGGCTTCCGGAACTGCGAGAACGGATTGTGCACCGAGTGCTGGTGGTTCTTCGCCGAGACGGCCGCGATCTGCCGTTGCGTCGTGCCGTAGATCCGCATGTGGTGCCGGCATAGGGCGGCATAGATGGCCATGAACTTGCTGTAGGGCTTGTCGGATTCCGAACCCGCCGGAATGTCGACGCCTTCACCCAGTTTTTTCAGTATTTCATGGTTTGCCTCGGCCTGAGAGACGTCCCAACCGGCGTCGAACAGCGCGAAGGCCTTCTGCTTGTCGGGAATGTTCATCTTCTCGGCACCGATCGCCAAGGCGACGTCGGCTGAACCGGCACGCAGGGACTGAATCGCCAGGTGAAATGCCGAACTCCCCGAGGCGCAGGCGTTCTCGATGTTGAAGATCGGGATGGAGGCAATCCCGATCTTGCTCAACACGACCTGCCCGGGGATCGCAATCTGCCCCTGCAACGGCCCATTTGTCATGCCGGCATAGAACGCGATGCCCAGGTCGTCCGCTGCGCAGCCGGCATCCTTGAGCGCACCCTGAAGCGCCTCTCGTGCGAGGTCTTCCAGCGTTCGTTCCAGATGACGGCCGAAGACGGTCATGGCGATGCCGGCGATGTAGATGTTGCCCATGGCAGATTCCTTGATCGGTCGCGTCGGCGGATGTGCCCGGCGCGACCGGGGGTTCGGGGAAAAGGGGATTCAGATCTTGCGCTGGCTATCGCGCCAGTACTGCTCGCGCAGTTCCTTCTTCAGCACCTTGCCGACCGGACTGCGGGGCAGCGTGGCGGTGAAGTCGATCGACTTGGGGGCCTTCACCGATCCGAGTCGCTCCTTGCAAACCGCGATCAGTTCTTCGGCCGACACGGTTTGCCCGGGATTCAATTCCACTACCGCCTTGACCGCTTCACCCCATTTCTCGTCGGGAACACCGATTACCGCGCAGTCCTGCACCGCGGGATGGGCCCAGATGACTTGTTCGACCTCGTTCGGATAGACGTTGAACCCACCCGTGATGATCATGTCCTTCTTGCGGTCGGTGATATGCAGATAACCTTCCGCGTCCACGTAACCGATGTCGCCCGTATGCAGCCACCCGTCGATGATCGTCTCGGCGGTCTTGTCCGGCTGCTTGTAATAGCCCTTCATCACGAGGTCGCCGCGCACGCAGATTTCGCCGCTCTCGCCGCGCGGCAGGATGCGGTTTTCGGCATCCAGGATTTCGACGCTGATCAGGGGGCTCGGGCGGCCGACGGAGGCGAGCCGCTCATCCGGCGCGAGTGCGCCGTCGACGAAATGCTCGTCGGGGCGCATGAAGGAAATCGAGCCCGGGCATTCGGTCTGGCCGTAGCCTCCGGTCATGACCGGGCCGATGATCTCGATCGCTTTCTTCAACTTTTCGAGCGACATCGGCGCAGCGCCGTACATCAGGTACTTGAGCGAGGAGAAATCGATTGCTTCGATTCCGGGAATCTCGAGCAGCCGGTAGATTACCGTTGGCGGCAGGAAGAATTCGGTCACCCGGTGACGGGCAATGGCATCGAAAATCAGCGCCGGATCGGGCTTCTCGAGCACGACGATCGTGCCGCCGCGCGCGGTGCAGGGCAGACCCAGGATCCCGGCGGTGTGGGTCATCGGCGCTGCCGCGAGGTTTACGGGGCGCTCGTTGCCCGCGTATGTCACCGCGATCATGTAATTCGCGACAAAGGTCTGGATGCTGCGATGCGTGTTCATCACCCCTTTGGGCATGCCTGTCGTGCCGCCGGTCGGCATGATCGCCACCACATCGTCGAGCCGAAAGTCGATTGCAGGAGGCACCGGCGAGTGGGCGCGGCTCCACGTGTCGAGCGACGGGGCGTCGGGGAGGTCGTCGTCGATGCAGATCCACAGCCTGACCTTCGGCAGCTGCGGACGCAGACCGCTGATTACCGGCGCGAAATACTTCTGGAAGAAGACGACCTCGCAGTCGAAGGAATCGAGTACGAAGCGGTTGTCGTCTACCGAACTGCGCGGGTTGACCGGAATCCACGCCAGGCCTGCGCGCCACAGGCCCAGGGTGCAGGTCCAGGCGACCGGGTCGTTGAGCGCCCAGACTGCGCCCTTGCTTTCCTTCTGCAGACCCGCGGCGATGAGGCCATTGGCGATACGGCAGGAGAGGTCGCGCACTTCCGAAAACGAGTACGACCGCTCGCCCATGATGTAGGCGGCGCCGTTCGGGTTAACGCGCCAACCTCGGTCCAGAAAATCGATGATTGCCATCTTGGTGTCCTTTGGCGGCGGCCGAAATCAGAGTTGCGTCACGGTTGCACGTGCGAGACCGCGCTGTTCGAGGAAGCCGAGCAGGTAGCGGTGGCCGAAGGCCTTGCAGGCGGAGGTGAAGCCGACCTTCGCCGTCTCGCCGTCGAGTAGTTTCATGACGGCGGCGGTCTGCAGCGCGCCGGTCGAGATGTAGGGGGTGATGCCATGGACGGTGGCGCGCACCGCGGCGAGCTGGCCGCGGCCGATGGCGAAGTCCACCGTGCGCGTGGTGGTGGTGCGCTCGCGTGGCGGCATGCTCGGCGTCGTGGAGTCGACGACACCCTTGATGATGGCATCCTGCTGTTCGGTCGGCAGGTTCTTGAACTCGGCATCCCACTTCTGGAAGAAGCCGTGGGCCAGCTTCATCACATCGTTGTCGTAGAAGCCGACGCTGGAGATGCAGGAGCGGACGCGTGAGTCGTACTGGTAAAAGACCGGGATCGACGTGCCACTCCAGGGCAGCGAGAATACCGGCTGCATGAAGCTGGGATCGACGACATTGAAGCTGGCCGTCACCGGGTGCTCGACCAGCTTCTTCTCCCAAAGATAGAGCTGCTTCACACGGGCCATGCCGAAGATCGAAGCCGTGGAACCGACGGTCACGCCCGCGGCGGCGAAACGGGTGCCGCGGCAGAGGGTCGCCGTTTCGAGGACGTCGACGCCCGGGGTTTCCAGCGCCAGCTCCGCGGCGATTTCGGCGAAGGCGTACATATAGGAGGTTGCAGGCGCCAGCACCAGGCCAGCCTGGCGATACTGTTCGCCGAAGCGCTCGCGCATCTCCAGCACGTAGGCCTGCTCGCCTGAGGTGTCGAGGTGATGGCAGCCGGCTTTGAGCGCGGCTTCGACGCCGATGGCACCGTAGGTGATGAAGGGGCCCACCGTGTTGCAGACAACCTTGGCCCCTTTGAACGCGGCTGCGAGCGACTCGACAGAATGGTCGGCTTCGATGATCTCGTAGGTCGCCTGTTCCAGACGCACGACGCGCTGGGCCATCATTTCCTCGGTGCGCTTGGCATTGCGTGCCACGGCGGTGAAGGGAATGTTCTGGTCGATCAGCCAATCCATGATCAGCATGCCGGTATAACCACTGGCGCCATAAACGACGACGGGGTGTTTAGCCATTGCGGTCTCCTTGAAGGCGGTATGGGGATGTTGGGTCGGGAGGAATCAGTTCTGCGCCCAGCCGTCGGCGTAGAGTTGCTGCACCAGATAACCCAGGCGGGTGGTGAGCATCGTGTTCTCGCCATCCTCGATCAGGGCGGCGCGAACATCCCGCACCAGCTTTTCGATCGGATATTCGCGGGTCGTGCCATTGCCACCAAACAGGCGGAAGGCTTCGAGGACAACTCGTTCGGCTTCCTCGGTCACTGTGACCTTGGCCGAGGCCGTGGCCCAGGGATGGCCCTGCGGCGTCAGGCGGGCATAGGCGAGCGATCGGCGGGCGACGCCGCGGCACAACTCGACCCGGCGCATCATGTCGCCGAGGCGATATCGCGTCAGCTGGTGGTCGATGAGCAGTTGCCCACCCTGCTTGCGTTCGTGGCAGTACGCCAACGCCATCTCGAAGGCGCTGCGCGCGACGCCGGTGAACAGCTGCGACATGTGCGTTCCGGCGTACGACCAGGCCGAGGCGACGCTGCCGTAATACTCGTCCTTGAGCGAGATGGCGAAACGGCGGGGGATCCTGACGTTGTCGAAATAGATCTCGCCCTGCGGCAGCGAGCGCTGGCCGATCTTCTCGAGTGGTTTGCCGCGGGAGACGCCGGGCAGATCCAGCGGAATAATGGCGGCCACCCCGTTGGGTCGTCCGTCGGCGCCGAAGTACCCGTCGCCATAATCGGCGGTGAGGTAGCCCAGGGCCACCTGCGCGACGGCACCGTTCGACACCCAGGCGGAACATTGTCCGCTGATGACGATCTCGTCCGCCCCCACCTTGGCAAACATGTTGCCCTTGTTGCCGGGAGCCCCCGGCACCCATTCACGCTGGAGGTCGAAAGCGCCGACATCGGAACCTTTGTCCGGATGGGTGATCATCCAGCACCCGATGCGGCCCGTGCACAAATCGACCAATTCCTGATTGCCGGCGGCCCTGGCCATTTCGATCGGGAAACCGGCCACGGCGACTGAAACACCGAGGCCCGCGTCGCCCCAGCCCAGCTCCTCGCCGATGAGCGACTCCAGGCGAACCGCGACGTCCGCGTCAAGCTCGCCGAAGGCGCCGGTGTCCAGCCCCAGTTTCGCGACTTCGGCAAACACCGAGTAGTAAGGCGAGCCGGGCGCGATCACTTCCTCGGCCGTCATGCGATCGAGTTCCTGTCCGATCGGCCGCAGCACTTCGCGTGCGAAGCGGTGGACGCTGTCCTGGACGGCGACTTCGATTTCGGAAAGCGGCGTCTCGAAACCGGTCAGACCCACCGTGGGGAGCGTCAGTTTGTCCTTCAGTGTCAGCATCGTTCCGTCTCCTGGCTGTCTTGTGGGGAGCACGTTCGACCTCTGCAGGGCGAACGCGCCGTATGACCGCAAGACTAGTGAGCCGAGAGGGCAATGCCCCTCCCCAGAACGGGGGGGCGGAGGCAGTTGAGTCTGTGCGCGGTCCCAGCCGGATACCTGCTCCCCCCTCGTCACGAGGGGGCAGCGCCGGTTCGCCGAAAAATACTCTTGCGGCTATCCGGAGCTCACGCTGTCGTGAGCGAATCGGCTTCATCCATAACACCTTCAACGGAGACAACCATGGCGGATAACACGATTGTCGCGACGCCCTCGGCGTACCCCTACCCGCTGTTGATCAAGCAGTTGCTGCTCAATTCGGTGAGCATTCATGGGGATCAACAGATCACTTACCGGGGGGAATTGCGCTATAGCTTCAGGGACTTCCGCGAAAGGATCGGCAAGCTCGCCTCTGCGCTCAGTGCGCTGGGCGTACGTCATGGCACCACGGTGGCGGTCATGGACTGGGACAGTCATCGCTACCTGGAGAGCTATTTCGGCATTCCGATGATGGGCGCGACGCTGTTCACGGTGAACGTCCGGCTGTCGCCGCAGCAGATCGCCTACACCCTGAACGATGCGGAGGCCGAGGTCGTTCTGGTGCATGCCGACTTCGTTCCCCTGCTCGAGCAGCTGAGACCCGAACTGAAATCGGTGCGCCAAATCGTGGTGATGGCCGACGGCCAGCCCTTGCCGACGACGACGCTTAGGTTTGCGGGCGAGTATGAAGCGCTCGTGCGAGAGGGGTCGCCGGCGTTCGAGTTTGCCGATTTCGACGAGAACACCAAGGCCGCGACCTTCTACACGACCGGCACGACGGGCGATCCGAAAGGGGTCTATTACAGCCATCGCCAGATCGTGCTGCACGCGCTCACGACCGCATTGAGCGTGTGCGCCCAGCGGGATGGGCAGCGTCTGCACCGCGAAGACGTGTACATGCCGATCACCCCGATGTTCCATGTGCTTGCCTGGGGCTTCCCGTTCATTGCGATGTTGCTCGGTCTGAAGACCGTTCTGCCGGGGCGCTACGTGCCTGAGCTGCTGTTGAAGCTCAGGAACGAGGAGAAGGTGACGTTCTCGCATTGCGTCCCGACGATCCTGCAGATGCTGCTGCAGGCGTCGGCTGGCAGGAACGAGGATCTGACCGGTTGGCGGATCATCATCGGCGGCTCCGCGCTTTCGCCCGCATTGTGCAAGGCGGCGACCGAGCGCGGCATGGATGTCTTTGCCGGCTACGGCATGTCCGAGACCGGGCCGATCGTTGCGCTGGCCCAGATGACTTCCGCCGAAGCGGCGGCCGATGCCGACGAGGCGGTGCGTTTGCGATGCACCACCGGCCGGCCGGTGCCCCTGGTCGATTTTCGCGTGGTGGATGCCGAAATGCGCGACGTTCCGCGTGATGGCAGAAGCCAGGGCGAAATTGTGCTGCGCGCGCCCTACCTCACGCAGGGCTACTTCAAGAAGCCTGCTGCCTCCGAGGAGCTGTGGGCCGGCGGCTATCTGCATACGCAGGACGTCGCGGTGGTGCGCCCCGATGGTTTCGTCCAGATCGTGGACCGCATCAAGGACGTGATCAAGACCGGCGGCGAGTGGGTGTCCTCGATCGAGGTCGAAGGTCTGATCGCCGAGGTCCCGGGTGTCCAGGAGTCCGCCGTGGTCGGCGTTCACGACGAGAAATGGGGCGAGCGCCCGATGGCGTACGTCGTGGTGAAACCCGACATGACCGTCGAGGCGGACACGATTCGCAGCCATCTGCTGCGCTATGTCGAGTCGCGGCGCATCAGCAAATACGCCGTGCCCGACGCGGAGCGGATTGCCTTCGTGGCCGAGATCCCCAAGACCAGCGTCGGAAAGATCAACAAGAAGCTGTTGCGCGAACGCGTCGCCTGATCCGCGCGCGTCACCAGTAGTGCCCCATCAACATTGACCCATCAACACGCTGCACCAGAAGCCGGAGTCCGGCATTTGCCTGGGCTCCCCACTCACCAAAGGAGTTGACGATGCATTTCCTAGACGATTCGCTGCTGCCCGAGAATCAGCAACCGCTCATCATCCAGGTCGCCCCCTATGGGCCTGAGTTCCTGCCGAGCGACTCGGACGATATTCCGGTGTCGATGGATGCGCAGATCCAGAAGGCCGTGGATTGCTACAACGCCGGCGCCACCGTGCTGCACGTGCATGTGCGCGAGGAGGACGGCAAGGGGGCGAAGCGGCTGTCGAAGTTCAACGAGATGCTGGCGCGTCTGCGCGAAGCCGTGCCGGAAATGGTCCTGCAGGTCGGGGGCTCGATTTCGTTTGCGCCCGAAGGTGAGGGCGCCGCCGCGAAGTGGCTCAATGACGATACCCGTCACATGCTGGCCGAGTTGAATCCGCGCCCCGATCAGGTGACGCTCGCCATCAACACCAACCAGATGAACATCTGCGAGCTGTTGTCGGCGGATGACGTCGCAGGCACCTCGCTCGCGGAGCCGGCGTATCAGGCGGCGTACAGCGAAATGACAATCCCGTCGGGGCCCAGCTTCGTCGAGGAGCATCTGCGGCGCCTTCAGGCCAACGGCATCCAGCCGCATTTCATGCTGGGTGATGCCGGCCAGCTCGAAACGGTCGAACGCCTGATCCGACGCGGCGTCTATACCGGCCCGCTGGTGCTGAACTGGGTGGCGATCGGGGGCGGTGCGGACGGCCCGAATCCCTACACGATGCTCGAGTTTGCGCGTCGTGTTCCCGACGGCGCGGTGCTCACGATTGAAAGTCTGATGCGCCACGTTCTCCCGCTCAACACGATGGCGATCGCCATGGGGCTGCATGTGCGTGTCGGCATCGAGGACAATCTGTGGGGCCGTAAGGGTGAGCGCATCACGTCGGTGCAGCAGGTCGAGCAGATGGTGCGCATCGCCCGCGAACTTCACCGCGACGTGGCGACGGGCCGCGATGCCCGACGCATCTATGGCATCGGTACGCACTACGAGTCAGCCGATCAGACCCTTGCCAAGCTGGGTTACCCGCCGAACCGGAAAGCGGGGCAGCGCGGCGTTCCCGTGCGAGGTGCGGCGTGAGCCATTACGATGGAATCTCGCCGGCTCGGAGCGACGCCGGCAGTTCCGATCGCGGGAGAGGACCTCTGAGCGGGCGCGTCGCGCTGGTCACGGGCGCAGGCCCGGGCCTGGGGGGCGCGATTGCGCAGGCTTTGGCACAGGCCGGGGCAGACATCGCAATCTGCGACATCGACGAGGCCCGGATGGTGACGACCCGGTCGGCCGTCGAAGCGGCGGGGGCCCGTTGCTGGGCCACGCGGTGCGATGTCGCGGACAGTGCCGCGGTGAAGAGGATGTTCGACGAGGTGGCCGAGCGCTTCGGCAGCTTGCATATCCTGGTCAATAACGCCTCGCTGGTGCCGAGCCGGCCGCAGGATGCGGAGCGACGCAACCGCCACTACGCGTACGTGTCGACCCCCATGCCGCGCCAGTCGCTGGGCTTCACCAGCCAGATCAGCGACGAGGAGTGGCTCCGCTGGTGGGCGGTGAACGTGCACGGGGTGTTCTACTGCACCCGCGAGGCACTCAGACTGATGGAGCCGCAGCGCTACGGGCGGATCATCAACATCGCCTCCATCGCCGGCATCTCGGCATCGAGCGTGCACAGCCCGCACTACAGCGCAACCAAGGGGGCCGTCATCTCCTTCACGAAAGCGGTCGCTGCGGAAGTGGCGGGCGCAAACATCCTCGTGAATGCGCTCGCGCCCGGCGGCGTGCATACGCCCGAATTCGGAGCCTACCTCGAGCGGATCGGCGAAGAGGAGCGTAACCGCCTATGGCAGCTCGTCCCCATGGGGCGCCTGGGCACGATGGAGGAGTATGCCGCGACCGTCGTGCATCTGGCGGGCGAGCACTACATGGTCGGGCAGGTCATCTCCCCGAACGGGGGCATGGTCATCTGAAGGGGGCTGGCAGCAGTCCTGATCGGACTGCTGCCGGATTTTCCCTGCCAGCCGCCTTACTGTTCGAGTGACGGCGTCCCGGCAGGCACGAGATTCACGATCCGCGAGAACAACTTGCGGAATTCCGTGCCGCTGTCGGCCCCGAAGCGCGGATCACAGTTGCCGGCGAACGCTGCGTTGATTTCCGCCCAGTCCGCCGGGGTCAGATAGCGTTGCGCTGCCGGCAGGATGACGCCTTCCTCGCGGCCCATGTGTTCCCAGATCAGCAAGGCGTAGCGGCTTACGGCATCCTTTACGGTGGCGACGTCGACCGCGCCTGCGAGATGCTGTTCTACGGTTACCGCCAGTTCGTCCACCATCTGTCGGTCGCGCTCATGCTGGCGCTCCAGTTCATCCAACTCGGCATTGCAGCGGGAGGTGCGCTCGCGCAGTTTGCGGAACAGGTACTCCTCCTCCTTGGGGTGATGCTGCGCAACCGGAAACGTCTTCAGGTAATGGAGCATCCCACGCATCAGGCGGTCACGCGGCAGATCCAGCGACTCCTGGTCGGAACCCAGCAGATACAGCCACGCGTGCAGCACGGCCGCAAGCGATCGATGCTCGTCGCGGATGATGCCGATCGCCTGCGACGTGAGCGGAGGGTTCGACGTGGCCGCGACCAGGACCGGCATGCCCGCATTCACGAGCACCTTCAGCGTTTGCGACCCGAGCATCATGCCGATCGTGCTGCGTCGTCCGTGCGAGGCCATGTAGATCAGGTCGCAGCCGGCGTCACGAGCGGCGGAGATGATCGCCGCGTACGGTGTATCGCTGACCGCCATGACCGAATCGCAGGGCACTCCCAGCGCCCGCGCGGCGGACTCGGCCTTCGCCAGCAACTCGCGTGCACGGCCTTCGTATGCATAGACGAACTCGTCAGGCGAGGTCAGACGAATGATCTCGGAGTCACTGCTGAGTGCTGCCGTGTGATCCGGTTGGGCGTGAAAGAACGTGATCCTGGCGCCAAGGGTGCAGGCAAATTCGACGGCGTTGCTGACCGTCTCCGTCGAGAGGTCGGTTCCATCGATCGGTACGAGAATATGGCGGTACATGGCTACTCCTGGAAGCGAAGCGGATTGGAGTTCACACGGCGTCCCCGGTGGCGACAAGCACCCGGCCGTCGACGATTTCAACTGCAAACTTGCGGACAGCGATGCTGGGCGCGATGGCGAGTGCGCCGGTGGTGACGTCGAATTTCCATCCGTGCGCCGGGCAGGCGACAATCCGGCCGCACAGCTTGCCTCCCGCGAGGGCTGCCCCCGCGTGGATGCAGCTGTTTTCGATCGCATGCAGCGCGCCATCGACATTGAAAAGCGCAATGTCATGTCCGCCGGCGCGGACCGCGAGCGAGCCACCCGGCGCGATACTCTCGACTGCACAAACGTCGACCAACGGCATGCCTTCTTCCTCGCGTGGGGATGGATCAGGGGGATGTTAGTCAGGCGATGCGAAGCGGCCCCCCCTCACAGCAGGGGGGGCGTCGCTGTGAAAGGCCCTGCGCTTATAATCAAAAAAAATGTTGAGCGGACGGACGTTCCCGGCCACAGCCGGCCCGTCGCGCTGCAACGCAAACCTGTCGGAGCCTCAATGACCTCTGCGATCGGCGCAGATACCCTGCCGGAACTTGTACTGAAAACCACGCCGCCACGTTCGCCGCGGCACCTCCTGGTGCGCCGCCGGCTGAGCCTGGACGACGAGCGGTTTCGGGACCGGCAGGTGATCGTCGTCCAGGCGCCCCCGGGTTTCGGCAAGACATCATTGCTCGCGCAGTGGCGCCGGGAGATGCTCGCGCATGGCGCCGCCGTCGCTTGGATTTCGTCGGACGAGCACACTGATCCCTCGCGCTTCCTGCAGACGCTTGCGTACGCAGTGCGCGTCGGCTGCGGCAAACCAGCCTTCGGTCGCACCCTCTTTGAAGGCAGCGCACCCTCGGCGGGCGAATTCGAAGGGGCCACCGCGTGGCTCGCCGAAGTCGCACAGACATCGCTGAACCTGGTGCTGATGATCGACGAGGCGGAGCGTCTTCCGCCGGGTGCGTTCGCCATCTTGTCCTACCTGCTGCACAACGCACCGCCGAATCTCAGGCTCGTGGTCGCTGCGCGCAGCAGTGTGGACAGGGTGGTGACCGATCTGTGCACCTATGGACAATGCGTCGTCGTGGCGGCCGAACAACTGCGCTTCCGCCTTGACGAGACTCTGGACGTCGTGCGGAACCGGTACGGCACTCGGGTCGATACCGACTCGTGTGCGCGTATCCATGAGGTCGTTGAAGGATGGCCGCTCGGGCTGCAACTCGCGCTTGCCGCCTTGGACGCCGGGGAAGATCCGCGCACCCTTGTGGAAGCGATGTCCGCCCGCGTCGGCAGCTATCCGGAAAAACTCCTTGGTGCGTTCCTGCAGAAACTCGGGGCCGAGGACGCGGCCTTTCTTACGCGCATCTCCATTGCGGATTTGCTGCACCCCGACTTGTGCAGCGCGCTTACCGACCTTCCGGACTCGGGAGATCGTCTGGCGCGGCTGTCGCGGGATATTCCGATATTCGTCTCCGGCGACGACAGCGAGTGGAGTCGTCTGCATAACCTCGCGCGCGATGCGTTGCGCGCCCGCTTTGCCGAACTCCCTCCCCACGAACAGGCGGAACTTCATTCGCGCGCGATGCGTTGGCTGGAATCGCACGGCATGCTCCAGGAGGCGGCGCGGCACGCGCTGGCGGCCGGGAATGGCGACGTCGCGTATGGTCTGGCCGAGCAATGCCTCTACGATGCGGCCATGCAGGGGCACGTCGGCATGGTATTCGAGTGGGTCGAGTTCCTCTCCGACACCGAACTCGACCGACGGCCCAAGCTGCGTCTCGCGGTTGCCTGGGTGTTGTCGCTGAGCGAAAGGTACGTCGAGGCTGAGCGTCTGGTGGCGCGGATTCTGCAGGATCCGCGAGTCGACGTCGGGCTGCAATACGAGTGCGCCCTGATTCGCAGCGGCGCCGCCTTTTTTGCCGACGATCCGGACCGATTCATCGCCTTTTTCGAACCCTGGACTGAGATCTGGCCACAACACGAGCCACGGCTGCAGCAGCTGCATGCCAATCGCCGTGCTCTTATCGCCATCCTTCGGGGGGACCCCGCACTGGCGCGGCGCGAACTCCAGCAGGCACCTCGCCTCGGCGAGGCGTACGCCTACCCCGCGCTTTGGGCAGAGTTCACCGGCGGACTCAGCTATCTCTGGGAAGGAAAGATGCGGCTCGCCGAGGAGACTTTGCGGGGGGTGTCGACCAAGGCCGATGACTCTCTGGGACGGCGCCACCCGATGGCCTGCATGCTGGCTGCGCTGTTGGCCGTGGCTACTTACGAGGGTGGTCGTGTCGATGAGGCGGCCGGCCTGCTGGCCAACCGGCTCGATGTTCTCGAGCGCACCGGGACCCCGGAAACGGCGCTCCTCGCCTATCGGACCGCCGCCCGCGTGGCGGCGGCGCAAGGGGTCGAACACCGCGCGCTGGAACTGCTGGAATCGCTCTTTACGATCGGCGTGGTGCGCAACATGCCGCGCTTGTGCATCGTCAGCCTGGCCGAGCAGGTGCGCATGCATGCGGGACGTTTCCGCTCGGAAACCTGCCGCGCTCTGACGAAGCGGATTGACGAAATTGCCACCCGCGAGGAGGGCCAGCACGGGCCGGTGTGGTTGCGCATGGTGGAACTGCTTCGGGTGGTCGCCCACGCCAATGCCGCGATAGCGGCACAGGACTGGGGCACGGCGGCCGATGTGCTCACACGGGCCGTGCCCTTGGCCGACGGATTGAGGCTGGGCCGGTCATCCATCGAAATCATGGCGCTGCGCGCCTATGCGCTTGACCGCAACAGCGAACATGGCGGCGAACTGCTGCGTGAGGCACTGGATCTCGCCGATAGCTACGGTCTCGTCCGTGTTTTTGTCGACGCCCATCCTGCAATTGCGGCCTGGGCAAGCGAATTCTCTGCCGAAGGTGGCCCGCAGCAAAGGCTGCAGCGCAACGTCGTGGTTGCTCGTGCCGTGCGCCCCCGGCCGGTTGGCACCCATGCCGACGCGGGCGGTCCGCGGGTGATTCCCAGCATGGTCCTGACGCCCAAGGAACGGGAGGTGCTGGAACTCATCGCTCGCAATCTCTCGAACAAGGAGGTCGCTCAAGCGATGGCCGTGGGCGAGGAGACGGTCAAGTGGCACCTCAAGAACCTGTTCGGCAAACTTGATGCGTCGAACCGCAAGCATCTGGTGCGGCGCGCCCAAATCCTCGGATTGCTGGAAGACGGGGATTAGGGAGCGTACTGGTCGGAAGGCGAGGGCGGCGTTTTCGTTTGATTCAGGCGCCATTGTCGCGGGCTCATGCCGAATTCGCCGTGGAACCATCGCGAGAATCCGCTGAGGTGGGCGAAGCCCAGCATGTCGGCGATTTCTCCCAAGTTCAGTTTGCTAAGCGTTTCGGCCAAGAGTTGAGAGCATTGGCGGGCGAGTGGTGCCCCCTCTCCATTCACCCCCTCGCCTCCGGGGGGCATTTCGCGACCCGGATCTCCTACTCTTGAGTCGGTGGTAAGGCTTCTGCCGCAAGTCACGCGGTTGGTGGCGACAGCGACTCATAATAAGAGGGGGATTTCATGGAATGTGGAGACTACAAGCGGAATGCGCGGCACGGCATCCCGTTGCGCGCCATTTCGTGGGCGCTGGCAATTTGGTTCGGCGCGCCCGGTGCGGCGCAGGCGTTCGAGATCAATACCGGCAACGACGACCTGGTCGCCCGCTGGGACAACACCGTCAAGTACAACTACGCAAACCGGGTGGAGAAGCAGAATTCGCATTTGCTCGCCAGCCCGAACTTCAACGATGGCAACCGGAATTTCGACCGTGGCACCGTCGGGAACCGGCTGGACATCCTTAGCGAATTCGATCTCGTCTACCGCAATGCCACCGGCTTCCGGGTCAGCGCCGCGGGGTGGTACGACGAAGCCGCAGACCGGCTCGACAACGACAACGTTGCCGGTTCGAACCATCTCAAGAACGGCGCGCCCGCGCTCGGCTTGAGCAACGACACGAAACGCTTCCACCGGGGGCCGTCGGGCGAGATTCTCGACGCCTTCTTCTTCGCGGGGGGCGACATCGGCGGGTCGCCGATCAACTTCAAGGTCGGGCGCCATACCTTGTATTGGGGTGAGTCCCTGCTCTCCCCGATTCATGGCGTCAGCTACGGTCAGTCGCCGCTCGACTTGCGCAAGGCGCTCTCGGTGCCCGGCACGGAAGCGAAGGAATTGCTGCTGCCGCGCAATGCGATCTCCGCGCAGCTGCAGGCGACGCCCGAACTGTCGCTGGCGGCGCAATATTTCCTCGACTGGAAGCCGTTCCGCATCCCGGAGGCGGGCTCCTATCTCGGCGGCTTCGACATGCTGCTGGAAGGCGGTGAGTCGTTGTACGCGAGCTCGACCGCCCGGCTGCTGCGCGACGACGACGTGAAGCCGAAGAAGCGGGGCGACTGGGGGCTGGCGATGCGCTGGAGCCCGGCGGCGCTGGATGGCACGCTCGGTGCCTACTATCGCAAGACATCGGACATTCAGCCCCAGATCCATGTCACACCGGCAGTGGCGACATTGCCGGCGGCCGCCTGCGGTGCCCTCGGTTTCGCCCCGCTGGCGCCGACGACCTGCTACGTCAATCCGTCCGCAGCGAGCATTCCCCAGATCCTGGCCGGCAATATCGGCAAGTATCGCCTGGTCTATCCCGACGACATCGACATCATCGGCCTGAGCCTGTCGAAGAGCATTGCCGGCGTGAGCGTCGGCATGGACCTGAGCTATCGGCGGAACATGCCGCTCAATAGCGATCCGGTGAGCATTCTTCCGGCGGCCCTGGCGGCGCGGGTGCCGGGCGCGATCAGCGCGGTCCCGGCAGATGGCGAAACGGGCGGGGCGGTCGGCAACACCTGGCATGGTGTCGTCAATGCGTTGTGGACGCAGCCGTCCAACGCATTCTTTGACGCAGCGACGTGGCTGGCGGAACTGCAGTGGAACCGTTGGGACAAGGTGACGCAGGGCGAGGCCGTGTTCAAGGGTCGCGACAGCTATACCGGCATCGACAAGGTGACTAAGGATTTCTGGGGGCTGGGGATCAACTTCACGCCGACCTGGTTCCAGGTCCTCCCGGGGGTCGATCTGCAGATGCCGATTTCCTATTCGGTCGGCCTGTCCGGCAATTCGGCCGTTTCCTCCGGCGGCAACGAGCATGCCGGCAGCTTTTCGATCGGTCTCGGCGCTGACATCAATCAGAAGCACCGCGTGGACTTGAAGTATGTGGGTTTCTTCGGACGGTACGAGACCAACGGAGCGGGCGTCGTGACCTCGGCAAACGGTCTCAATTCATTGATCCGCGACCGCGACTTCGTTTCACTGACCTACAAAACGACATTCTGATATCGAGGAGGAGCAGAGCATGAAATTTCATAAATCGATGGTTCCCGTCGCACTCGCGCTGGCGATGTCCGGCCACGCTCTGGCGGCGGTCACCGCGCAGGAAGCGCAGCAACTGGGCACAACGCTGACGCCGACTGGCGCCGAAAAGGCCGGCAACAAGGAGGGGACGATTCCCGAGTGGAAGGGGGGGCTGACCGCCGCCAACGCCGGCGTCAAACCGGACGGCAACCGTCGTCCCGATCCCTTCGCCGACGAAAAGCCGCGCCTCTCGATCACCGGCAAGGACGTGGCCGCGCACGCGGACAAGCTGACCGAAGGTACCAAGGAGCTGCTGAAACGCTACCCGACGATGCGCGTCGATGTCTATCCGACGCATCGGACGGTCAATTTCCCGCAGCGGATCGTCGACAACACCCGCAAGAACGCGGTGGCGGCGAAGACGACCGACGGCGGCGTCGGCATCGAGAACGTGCTGCCCGGCTTTCCGTTCCCGATTCCGAAGACCGGTAACGAGGTGATGTGGAACCATCTGCTCACCTATCGCGGCCTCGGCTTCAACTTCAAGTACGACTCGTGGAACGTCGGCGCCAACGGTACGCCGGTGCTGGCGACGACCGGCAACGTGACCTACGCCTGGCCGGTGTTCGATCCGAAGAAGGCGGATTTCCTGAACGAGAAGGATCCGTTCTGGCTCGTCAAGCTGCAGTATCTGGCGCCGGCCCGCCGCAACGGAGAGGCGCTATTGGTCTGGGATTCGGTGAGCCCGCTGAAGCAGGCCCGCCGCGCCTGGCAATACCTGCCCGGTCAGCGCCGCGTCAAGCTGGCGCCGGAAGTCGCGTACGACACGCCGAACCCCGGTTCCGCCGGCGCTTCGACCTATGACGACGCGACGGTCTTCAACGGCGCGATGGATCGCTTCGACTTCAACCTGGTCGGCAAGAAGGAAATGTACGTCCCGTCGAGCAACTACAAGCTGACCTACTATTCCCAGCCGGGCGACATCACCAAGCCGGGCCACGTCAATCCCGACCTGGTGCGCTGGGAACTTCACCGTGTCTGGGTCGTCGAGGCCAAGCTGAAGGAGGACAAGCGCCACATCTACAGCAAGCGGGTGTTCTACATCGACGAGGACAGCTGGGCGGCGGTCGCCTCCGACCAGTACGATGCGCGCGGCCAGTTGTACCGCTCGTCGTATTCCTACCCGTCGTTCGCCTACGACGTCCAGGCGCAGTACATCGATAGCCAGGTGTTCTACGACTTCAACGTCGGCATGTACAACATCTCCGGTCTCGCCGGGGCCTACAACGGCATCAAGTACCTGACCGAACTTCCGGGCGAGAACTACTGGGCACCGGATGCGCTCGCCGGGGCCGGCGTACGCTGAAGAACCGAAGGCAGGAGAGGGCGATGCGGCAAATCTGGTCGATCGGTGGGCTCTTCCGGCTAAGGGCGGCGCATATGCGGCGCCGCCCGTTCCGGACGGATTCGAGTAGGCGGCGCCCCGCGCGCATCACGCACTTGGCGCTGCTGGCGGCGTGCGTCGTTGCCGGTGGGGGCGTCGCCGCGTCGGTGGCAACCGACGGTTTCAGCGACCCCCTGCAGGTGGCGGCGCGCATGTCCCCGCTCGCCAATAGCGGCCTGCTGCTTGCCGTCGCGCGCTCCGGCGAGCGGCTGGTCGCGGTCGGTCAGCGCGGCCATATCGTCGTTTCCGCTGACGGCGGTGCGTCGTGGCAGCAGTCGCGGGTGCCGGTCAGCTCAGACCTGACGGCGGTTTTCTTCGTCGATGCCGCCAAGGGATGGGCGGTCGGGCACGACGGGGTGATCCTGCACTCGAGCAACGGTGGCAAGTCGTGGGAGTTGCAGCTCGACGGGCTGCGCGCGAACGAGCTGCTCGTCGCTGCCATGGAGCGGAAGTACGGCGCTGCCGCGGCCTCAGAGGAAGGGCAGCGGCTCCTTGCCGAAGCCCGCCGATACAAGGAGCAGGGCGCGGACAAGCCGTTCCTCGACGTCTGGTTCGCGGACGGGAGCACGGGCTACGCGGTTGGCGCCTACAACCTGATCTTCCGCACCGACGATGGCGGCAAGACCTGGGAGCCGTGGTTCGACCGCACCGAGAATCCGAAACTGTTCAACCTGTATTCCGTCCGCCCGGGTCCGGGCGGGCTTTACGTCGCCGGCGAGGGCGGGCTGCTGATGCGCCTTGACGCCTCCGGCGAGAAGTTCCGGGCGTTGCAGACGCCCTACAACGGCAGCTTCTTCGGCATCGTCGGCACGGCGGATGCGGCGCTGCTGGCCTTTGGCTTGCGCGGCAACGTCTATCGCAGCGAGGACGAAGGCCGCAGCTGGACGAAGGTGGAAACGGGCTTGCCAGCGACGGTGGTCGCCGGCACGAGCGATGCCGCCGGCACGGTCTATCTCGCCGACCTTGGCGGCCGCGTCGTGGCGAGCGCTGACGGTGGCCGCAGCTTCGGCACGCTGCCGACGGAGAGGACGATGCCGCTGGCCGGCATCGCCGACGCCGGCAGCGGGCGGATCGCGCTGGTTGGTCCTCGCGGCGTTGCCGTCACCGCCGCCAAGCGTTAGATGCAACTGGGAAGGAAGTCTTATGAGCTTTGCCGCTGACGCACTTGAACACATGCCGGTGGTCCGAGACCTACGGTCCTTCGATCGTCGCTCCGGTAATCTGCTGGAACGGATGGTCTTCAACCACCGCTTGTTGATGGTCGCCGTATGTACGTTGGTCACGCTGTTCCTCGGCTACGTCGCGGCGACGAAGCTCACGCTGAACGCGAGCTTCGAGAAAATGATCCCGCAGGGGCAGCCTTACATCAAGAATTACCTCGACAACAAGGAGGAACTGCGCGGCTTGGGCAATTCGCTGCGTGTCGTCGTCGAGAGCGTCGATGGTGACATTTTCGCGCCCGAGTATCTCGAGGCGCTGCGCCGGATCAACGACGAGCTGATCCTGATGCCGGGCGTCGACCGCGCTTGGGCCAAGTCGTTGTGGACGCCTGCGGTGCGCTGGGCCGAGGTGACCGAGGAGGGCTTCATCGGCGGGCCGGTAATGCCGGATACGTACGACGGTTCGACCCAAAGCGTCGAACGCCTGAAGCACAACATCGCGCGCGCCGGCATCGTCGGCAGCCTGGTCGCCAACAACTTCAAATCGAGCATGATCTTCGTGCCGCTGCTCGACAAAGAGCCGGGAAGCGGCAAGCCGATCGACTACCACGCGCTGTCGCGAACGATCGAAGAGAAGGTCCGCGCGAAGTATGAGCAATCGGCCGCCACCGGCGCAAAGGATGGCGCAAAACAGGCGCCGGCAATCAAGGTGCGCGTGATTGGCTTCGCCAAGCTGGTCGGCGAGCTGATCGACGGCCTGCTGCGCGTGACGATGTTCTTCGCCATCTCGGCGTTGGTGGCGACGGCCATCATTTACGCCTACACCCGCTGCGTGCGCAGCACGGCGTTGGTTGTCGCCTGTTCGATCGTCGCGGTCTGCTGGCAGCTGGGGCTCGTCGCGCTGTTCGGTTACGAACTCGACCCGTTTTCGATTCTGGTGCCTTTCCTCGTCTTCGCCATCGGCGTCTCGCACGGCGCGCAGAAGATGAACGGGATCATGCAGGACATCGGCCGCGGCACGCACCGGCTGGTTGCCGCGCGCTACACCTTCCGCCGCCTCTTCCTCGCCGGTGTCACCGCGCTGCTGGCCGACGCCGTCGGCTTTGCGGTGCTGATGCTGATCGACATCCCGGTGATTCGCGACTTGGCGATGACGGCGAGCATCGGCGTCGCCGTGCTGATCTTCACCAACCTGCTGCTGCTGCCGGTGCTGCTTTCCTACAGCGGCGTCAGCGCGCATGCCGCTGAGCGGAGCCTGAGGGAAGAGCGGGACGAATCGCGCGGCCGCGGCCTGGGCCGGCTCTGGTCCCTTCTCGACCATTTCACCGAGCGGCGCTGGGCGTTGGCTGCCATCGTGGCTTCCGCCCTGCTTGGCGCTGCCGGCTTCGCCGCCAGCCTGCACCTGAAGATCGGCGACCTCGACGCCGGCGCCCCCGAGCTGCGCCGCGACTCCCGCTACAACGTCGACAACGCGTATGTCACCGCCAACTATGCGCTTTCCAGCGACCAGTTCGCGGTCATCGTGAAGACCGGCAAGGAAGGCTGCCTGGAGTACAAGACCCTGGTCGAGGCCGATCGCCTGGCGTGGGAACTGAAGCAGCTCCCCGGCGTGCAGACGACGGTGTCGCTGGTCGACGCGGTGCGGCAGATCACGGCCGGCACCTTCGAGGGCAGCCCGAAGTGGCTGACCATCAACCGCAACCAGGATGTCCTCAACTATGCGGCGCAGCAGGCATCGGTCAACAGCCCCGACCTGTTCAACACCGAATGCTCGGTGATGCCGGTTATCGCGTATCTGAGCGACCACAAAGCCGAAACGCTCGACCAGGTCGTGCAAACCGGCGCCAGATTCGCCGAGGAGCACAGCAACGGGGAGCGGCAGTTCCTGCTCGCCGCCGGCAGCGCCGGCATCGAGGCGGCGACCAACATCGTCGTGCGCAAGGCTTGGCTGCAGATGCTCGGGCTCGTCTACCTGGCCGTCGTCGTACTCAGCCTGATCACTTTTCGGAGTTGGCGCGCGGTCGTCGTTGCCGTCTTGCCGCTGATGCTGACTTCGGTGCTGTGCGAGGCGTTGATGGTGGCCCTCGGCATCGGCGTCAAGGTGGCGACGCTGCCGGTCATCGCCCTCGGCGTCGGCATTGGTATCGACTATGCGCTCTACCTGTTGTCGGTACAGCTGGCGCACCAGCGCGCCGGACAGACGCTGGCGGAAGCCTACAAGCAGGCCGTTCAATTTACCGGGAAAGTCGTTGCCCTGGTCGGCGTCACGCTGGCCGCCGGCGTCGTCACCTGGGCGTGGTCGCCGATCAAGTTCCAGGCCGACATGGGCATCCTGCTGACCTTCATGTTCGTCTGGAACATGGTCGGCGCGCTGCTGCTCATCCCTGCGCTGTCGCATTTCCTGCTGCGCAAGGCCTAGGGGGCGATGGGGCCGGAAGTGCCGGCTGCAGGCGCAGGAATGGCGGGCAGGAAGGCAGCGGAATCCACGATGCGGCGCGTCGTCGCGGAAGCGGTCAGGTATGGCCTTCTCCTCTCGGCGACCGCTGCGATGTGGACGGCTGCCTACGCGTGCGCATTCGGTGGGTCCATTCTAGTGGAATCGGCATATCCCCCCCGTCGCCAGTGGGGATTGCCGCGGCACCCTGGCCTACCATGGTTGAAAGCGTGATCTGCTGAGCGACCCGGATACGTGTTCGGGAAAATTTGGCTGGTCGCAATCTTTGACCTTCGAACAGGAGACCTCACGTGCTAAAAGGGCTAATGCAGGACCGTCCGTTGCTGATCTCGTCGCTAATCGAGCACGCCACGAAATTCCATCCGGCGGCCGGAATCGTTTCGCGGACTGCCGAGGGGCCGATCCACCGTTGCACTTACGCCGACATCGGCCGGCGCTCGAAGCAATTGGCCAACGCCCTGACCGCGCTCGGCGTGAAGATGGGCGACCGCATCGGCACGCTGGCGTGGAACGGCTACCGGCACATGGAGCTGTATTTCGGCGTGTCCGGGATGGGGGCCGTGCTGCACACGATCAATCCACGCCTCTTCCCGGAGCAGATCGAGTACATCGCCAACCACGCCGAGGACCAGTACCTGTTCTTCGACATCACCTTCGCGCCGCTGGTGGAAAGACTGGCGCCGCTGATGAAGACGGTTAAGGCCTTCGTCGCGATGACCGACCGCCAGAACATGCCGGTCAGCAACATCCCGAATCTGGTCTGCTACGAGGAACTGATCGCCGCGCAAAGCGACCGCTTCGACTGGCCGGTTTTCGACGAAACGTCGGCGTCCTCGCTCTGCTACACGTCGGGCACGACTGGCAACCCGAAGGGGGTGCTCTACTCGCATCGCTCGACGGTGCTGCATTCCTATGCGGTCTGCGCGGTCGACGGTCTCGGCATCTCGGCGCGGGAATCGGCATTGCTGGTCGTGCCGATGTTCCATGTCAATGCCTGGGGCATGCCCTACGCCGGCGCGATGTGCGGCGCCAAGCTGGTGATGCCGGGCCCGGCGCTCGATGGCAAGAGCGTCTACGAACTGATGCGCGACGAGGAGGTAACCGTCGCCCTCGGCGTGCCGACGGTCTGGCTGATGCTCTTCAACCATGTCAACACCGTCAACGCCGATCCGCGCAAGGAGCTGCGCCTCGAAAATGTCGTCATCGGCGGCGCGGCGGCGTCGCGTGCGATGATCGAGACCTTCGAGCAGAAGTTCGGCGCCGCCGTGAAGCATGCCTGGGGGATGACCGAGATGTCGCCGATCGGCACCGTCTGCAATTACCTGCCGAAGCACCGCGATTTCGGCGAAGACGAGCGCATCGCGCTGCAGACGAAGCAGGGGCGCGCCATTTTCGGCGTCGACATGCGCATCACCGACGACGACGGTAAAGTGCTGCCGAACGACGGTTGCGCCTCCGGACACCTGCAGGTGCGCGGCCCGTGGATCACCAGCGGCTACTTCAAGGGCGATGGCGGGGAAATTCTCGACGTCGACGGCTACTTCGACACGGGCGACGTGGCGACGATCGATGCCGACGGATATATGCAGATCACCGACCGTTCCAAGGACATCATCAAGTCCGGGGGGGAGTGGATTTCGTCGATCGAGCTGGAGAACGCAGCGATGGGGCATCCCGGCATCGCCGAGGCGGCGGTGATCGGTGTCTCGCATCCGAAATGGCAGGAGCGGCCGCTGCTGGTCGTCGTCAAGAAGGAAGGGGCGGAACTCACTCGCGACGATGTTCTTGCCTTCCTCTCGGACAAGGTGGCCAAGTGGTGGATTCCGGACGATGTCGCCTTCGTCGAGCAGTTGCCGCATACCGCGACCGGAAAGCTGCAGAAGATGACGCTGCGCGGGATGTTCAAGAACTACCGGCTGCCGATGGAGTGACGGTCGGCGCGGTGGCCAGGGGCGGCGTCGCGTTCGGGGACGGCATGTAGACGTCCTTCCGGGGCGAGTCGATGCTGGCCATTGTGCCCGCGGTTTCGGCGAGGCGATCGTGTTGGCGGTCAGACCGGCCGCCTGCGCAGCGGCCACCAGTGCAGGAAGCCGTAGAGCAAGGTGAGCAGCAGGCTGGCCGTCAGCGGCCCCGGGTAGCGCTTGACGAACCTGAACATCAGCGCGGCTTCGAGCACGTGCGCGGCCAGCAGCGTGGCGGCGACCGGTCCGAGCACCGACAGCGTTTCGGGCAGGAGGCCGGCGTAGGCGGCGATCCCCAGCGTGTAGAGAATGAGGCAGGAGGCTTTGAGAAGAGCGATCATGTCAACTTTCCTATCTAGATCAATGGGGGGAGGCGGAGCGGGCGCTCATATCCTGCGGCTCGTGCCCTGCCAGTACTCCTCGCGCACAAGCGCCGCCTGACCGACGCCGCTCTAAGCCATTGCGCGCTGGTGGATGAAGTGCGCTGTCAGGCCTCGCCGGCGAAGATGCCGAGCATGCGCGCGCGATCGACGGCGTGCTTGCGCGATCCTGCATTGAGCTTTGCGAACAGGTTCTTGATGTGCCACTTGACTGTCTCTTCGCTGGCCCCGAGGGCGGCGGCGATCTGCTTGTTGGAGAAGTTCTTCGCCAGCAACTGCAGGACTTCGTCTTCCTTGTTCGTCAATAGGCCGCAGGGGCGCGAGTGGGGGCGTTTCGGCGCGGTCACCTCCGCGTCCCGCCTGTTGGCGAGGGAAGCGATTTCCGTCTGGCGCACAGGCACCGCGTCGTCGAAGAGATTGGGATGCGTGTTGAGCAGTGTGGCGCGTAAACCATAAATTCCGGCGAGGCTGACGGCTTCACCGATCAGCGCGGCGGCGTCGTCGCCGAGATGGCGCAGGGCCAATGCGCGCAGCAGCTTGCTTTCGATCGCTTCGCGTCCGCGGCGCAGGCGCGTCGCGAGTTCCTGCGCGGGTTCGAGCAGGGCCAGCATGCCCCGCCAGTCCCGCCTCGCCATTGCGGCGAAAGCGCGGGCCAATGATGCGCGCAGCATCAGCAGGGGGTGCAGCAGGCCGCCCGGCGCATCACTCCATGGAGCGATCAGGGCCTCCAAACGGGCGGAGGCAGCGCGGCAGGTCTCGACGTGGCCGCGCAGCGCATGCATGCGGACCTGCTCGGACAGGCTGGTCACGCAGAAGCGGGGGAGCTTGCGTGCCGTGCCCATGACGAAGAGGTTGTCGAGCAGGTTGATCGCGCGGCGCTCGTTACCCCTTGCCGCCGCCGTGCGCGCGGCGATCAGGTAACCCATCGAAGCCGATTCCGGCGCGGAGATCTGCTCCAGGATGTCCAACCGGTCGGCCAGCAACTCTGCCGCCTCGTCGATTTCGCCACACTCCCACAGGGCCGTGGCGAGTGCCGCCGCGAACGTTGCGCTCAATGCGGAGCGGCGCCCGAGTGCCTCCTCGGTGCGGGACAACGAATCGCGCAGCGTTTCCGCCGCCAACTGGACCTGTCCTTCCCACACGTAACTGAAGCCGATGACCCATTCGCCCCAGGCGCGGATCGCGTCCACCGACGCCGGCCACCGGGCGTGGGCGATGCGGATCGTTTGCCGGGCCTGCTCGGGCTCCCCTTCGTAGAGCGCCATCGTGGCGAAGGCATTGGCCGCGATGCCGCGTAATTGCATCGAGTCGGGCGGCGGGGCGTCTTTCCACGGCCTGAAGATTTCTGCAGCGCGGTCGATGTTGTCGGCAAAGAATGCCGCGGCACCACTGATCAACGCCGCTTCGAAGCGGTCGTTGGCCGACGCCGATGGATCGGCGATGACCTTCTCGACCAGGGCTGCCGCTTCCGCGTGCCGGGAGCTTTCGGCCAACGCCCAGGCGGCGCCGAGCAGAAGCCTCGCGTGGCGCTCGAGCTCCCGCTGCGGCATGTGGTCGAGCCAGTAGAGGACGCGCAACTGGTTGCCGCCGGCCATGACGCCGTAAAGGCACTCGCCGATCAACTTGTAGGCGAGAGTTTCTTCGCCGGCGGCCAGCGCGTGGCTGGCCGCTTCCTCATGCATCTGGTTGTCGGTCAGCCAGCGCACGGCGCGCATGCGCAATTCCCGTACCTCAGCAGGCGGGCGCCGCTGCAGCTGCTCACGCAGGAACTCCAGCGCCATCGGATGGATGCGCATCCAGTTGCTATCGACGCCTTCGGTGAAGATCGGCAGGCTGTGGCGCAGCTTCTCCAGCAGGTTCTCCGCATCCGCGCGGCCGGTGACCGCGGCGCAGAGCTGTGGCCGCAGGGTGTCGAGGACCGAAATCTGCACGAGAAAGTCGGTGCTTTCGTCGTCCAACCCGGAAATCAGCGTGTCGCGGAAGTATTGCTTGAAGTCGCTGGTGACGGTGGCCATCGTCGCGATCGACGCGGCAGGGTTGGCGCAGCGTTCCAGCGACGCGACCGCCAGTTGCAGCCCGAGCGGCCAGCCGGCGATCTTTTCGTGCAGGCGCGCGCCGTCGTCCGCGCTGATCTTCGTGCCGAAGCGCTCTGCGAGAATCCGCAGCGTCTCCTGCTGCGTGAAGCGCAGACGGTCGGCGCCGATGTTGGCATAGAGGCCGCGCGCCATCATGTCCGAGAACGGCAGGTCCAGGCGCCGCCGCGAGGCCATCACGATGCGCAGGTTGGGCGGGGCGTTCAGCAACAGATAGTGAAGCGACAGCTCGATGGTGGCCGTCGGTGCCGCTTGCACCTCGTCGAGGATCAGCAGGGTTTCGGCGCCGAGGTTGGTGACCTCGGCGAGCCAGGCGGTGAGGCTGTCGATCTCGCTCGGCCTTTGCCGCGTCGCTTGGGACACCGCCTTGTCGAAGCCGGGACGGCCGCTCGCCAGGCGCATCGCATAGGCCAGGCCGCGGACGAAGCGCATGCCGTCGTCGCGTTCGTCGAGCGTCAACCAAGCCACCAGCTTGCCGCGGTTGAGGGATTCGCGCCGCCACTGGCCGAGCAGGGAAGTCTTGCCGAAACCCGCCGGCGCCTGGATTTCGATGATCGATTTGTCGCGGAACTCCGGGTTGTCGCTGGCCAGCCGGCCGCGTGACAGCAGGGCCTTGGGAATGCGCGGCGGCGTGGTCTTCAGGACGAGCTCGGGATCGGGTGCGTCGAAACTCATGATCGTTTTTCTGCTCGCGGACAAGAAACCTAGGATAGCGCAGGCCGTGGGTGATGGAATACCGCCGTTGATGCCACTGCCGGCGCGCGTAAGCAACGCATCGGTTGCGCCCGGACCACAGACGCAACCGCTGTTGCAGCAAGCGAAGGAGGGCGCCTGGTACCGCTCAGGGGCAGACGACGTGAACGTCGTTGACCCGGCCGTCGAACCTGAATGGTGCGCGGTCAAAGTAGTCAAGCGCGACCGGCGAGCCGAGATCGATGCCGACGTCGAAGGTTTCCGTGGCGCTGAAGGTGAGCGGCGGCGAGAAGGGCGTCGTCCCCTTCGCCACCTCGACGCCATCGACGCGCAAGACGAGCGCGAGCGGGCTGCCGGGTTTGGCTGCGGTGACCGTCGTTTCCACTTCGATGCGGTGGCGGCCGGCGGCGATCTTCTGCGGCGCCTTCAGCTTGATGCGGGCGACGGCGAGATCGTTGAACTCGTAGACCAGCTCGCCCTTGTCAGCATAGAGCGTGACGCCGCCGCCGATGCCGCCGAGGGCGTAGAGGACGCCGCTGGCGTTTTCCGGGAACTCGGCGTCTACCGTTGCCATGCTGTTCGCCGAGCGCAGGTTGGGCGCGGTGAATTCCGGCAGCCGGCTCGTTTCCGGCCCGAAGTGCCATTCGCGCAGGCCGGTCGAGATCTTCGCCGCCGGATCGAGGAAGGGCAGGAGGCCGGCGCCCAGCGGATAGACGTGGTTATCCTGCGCCGCGCGGTCGAAGGCCTTCTGCAGCTCGGCCAGCTTCGCCGGGTTCTCGGCCGCCAGGTCGCGCGCCTGCGAATAGTCGCCGTCGAGCCGGAACAGCGCCCACTGATCGTTCTCCGGCTTCCAGCCGATGAACTGCGAAAAGCTCGGATTCCACGGCCGGCGCGGACCGAATACCGAGGCCATCCAGCCGTCCTTGTAGATGCCGCGGCTGCCGAAAACCTCGAAGTACTGCTCGCGCTTGCGCGTCGCCGTCCTGGCGTCGGCGAAGGTGTAGGCCATGCTGACGCCGTCGAATGGCTGCTGCTTGACGCCATTGACCGCCTTCGGCGGCGTGATGCCGGTGGCCTCGTAAATCGTTGGCGCGATGTCAGTTACATGGTGGAACTGCGTGCGGATCGCGCTGTCGGCCTTGACCTTCTTCGGCCAGGACACCGCGAGTGGTGTGCGCGTGCCGCCGAAGTAGCCGGCGACCAGCTTGGTGCCGACGAACGGCGACTCGCCGGCCCAGGCCCAGGCGGCGTGGTAGTGCGCTTCGAGCTTAGGGCCGCCGAGGGCGTCGAGGCCGCCGTACATCTTCTCCACTACCTGCATCTGCTGCGCGACCGGTACCGGTATGCCGTTCAGCGCCAGCATCTGGTTGACCGAGCCGCGCACGCCCTCGGACGATGCACCATTGTCGCCTAGGACATAGAAGATCAGCGTGTTGTCGCGGACGCCCTGCCGCTCCAGCTCGTCGACGATGCGGCCGGCCTGGGCGTCGACGTGCTCCATGAATCCGGCATAGATCTCCATCAGCCGCGACTGGAATTTCTTCTCCTCAGCCGAGAGACTGTCCCAGGCCGGCAGGTCGACCGGCCGCGGCGTCAGTTCTGTGTCCTGCGGGATCCAGCCCATCGCCTTTTGCCGCTCGAAGGCGCGCTGGCGATAGACGTCCCAACCATCGTCGAACTTGCCCTTGTACTTGTCCGTCCATTCCTGAAAGACCTGCAGCGGCGCGTGCACCGCGCCGGGGGTCCAGTACATGAAGAACGGCTTGTCGGGTGTCAGCGTGCGGTGCTTGCGCAGCCAGCCGACGGCCTGGGTCGCCAGGTCCTCGCTCAGGTGGTATTTCCCGTCGTGCGGCGGCTCGATCGGCGTCGTTCCCTGGTACAGGCGCGGATGGTACTGATCGGTTTCGCCGCCCATGAAGCCATAGAAGTAATCGAAGCCGCGGCCGGTCGGCCACTGGTCGAACGGCCCCTGCGAGGTCGTTTCCAGTACGGGGGTGTTGTGCCATTTGCCGAAGGCCGCGGTGCTGTAGCCGTAGTGCTTGAGCACCTCGGCCACCGTCGCCGCGCTGTCCGGAATGCGGCCGGTGTAGCCGTCGAAGTCGGTGGCGATTTCCGAGACGACGCCGTTTCCGACGCGGTGGTGGTTGCGGCCGGTGAGCAGCGCGGCGCGGGTTGCCGAGCTGATCGCGGTGGTGTGGAAGGCGTTGTAGCGGATGCCGGTGTCCATGATCCGCTGCAGCGTCGGCGTGTGGATGGCGCCGCCGACCGCGTCGGACTGCGCGAAGCCGGCGTCGTCAAGCATGATGACGAGGATGTTCGGGGTGTCGGCCGCCCGGCGCTCGGCTGGCTTGCGCCACTGGTGCCGCGAGTCGGCGAGGGTCTTGCCGGCCTTGCTGGCGCTGGACGTCTCCGGGAACGGCAGGTTGGCGTCGGCCGCGTTCGCGAAACTTCCTGCGAGGACCAGGCTCAGCGGGAGGAGCCTGGATGGCACGGGGCGGGTCATGGGTTGTCTCCGTCTATATATTTCTTTTGTGTATAAGGCGTGCCTGAGTGGGCGCGGCTGCGGCCTTGTGCGTCAGCCGCGCAGGGCGTTGAAGAAGATGCGCAGGAAGCCGCAGCCGATCAGCGGCGAGCCGATGGCAGTACGCTTTTTTCGTGCGGCCGTCCGTGTCCACACTTCGGTCAGCTGCATCAGGGCTTCCTTGATTTCGCCAAGGATCCGGATGCGCTCAACGACCGGCGCGCCACCTAGCGGCTCCGCTGCTCGGCGAGGTCGCAGAGCATGCCGTCCAGTTCGGGATGGTTGCCGGGCTTGCTGTTCATGGCGCGCTTCATGATCGAGGCTTTTTTGCGATGTTGCGACGGACTGGTCAACCGAACAGATAACTGAGGAGATGCCCCAGCGCGATGATGCCGATCGATACCAGCAGGTTGAGCGTCAGCGAATGGAGGATGTGCTTGAGCATGGCGTTTCCCTCGGCGTTCAGCCGCGCGGCGCGCCCGCACCGTTCGGGTCGATGCAGATGAAGGCGTCGACACCGTCCTCGTGGGCGTAGGCGGGCAGGTTGGAGTTGCTGGTGCAGACCTTGCCGTCCCGGGTGAATTCCAGGTCGCGGAAGAAGGTCACGCGCGACGGCATCGGGTAGCTGATGAACTTGCCGGTGGCCGGGACGAAGCGCAGCACGCGGTCGGTGTTGTTGGCGGTGATCCAGACGTCGCCGGACTTGCGCTCGACGTTGAGCGCGTAGGGGACCTCGTATTCGTTCGGCGCCAGACGCGGCAGCGGGTAGGTTGAGAACTGCCGCGTGGCGGTGTCGAAGCTCATCAGGCCGCCGGAGTCGAAGGCCGGAATCCAGTACACGCCCTTGTCGTCGAAGCGCGGCCGGCGCGGCCCCTTCATCGGTGTGTCGTATTCGGTAACCTTCAGCGTCTTCGGGTCGATGCGGCCGATCTGGCTAGTCATCAGCTTGGCGTACCAGATGCTGCCATCCACCGGATTGACGTCGATGCCGTAGGGCATGGTCAGGACGTCCTTGCCCTGGTTGAGCCACTTGTGGTGCGACAGCGCGAGATGGAGGTTGGAGCGGTCGAAGAGGCCGGCGATCTTCAGCACGAGACCGAAGAAGGTGTCGGTCAGCCAGCGCACGACGCCGCGCGACGGCAGGTCGATCACCGTGAACTTTTCCGTCTTCGGGTCGAAGCGCATGACCTGGTTCGAGGCCACGACGGTGAACCAGACCATGTCGTCCTTGTCCACGCGCACCGTATGCGGATAGATGCCGCCGTGCCAGAGGAAACCGCGCGGCACCCGGTAACCCTTGAAAGACTTGGTTTCCGGGTCGAGCGAGAAGAGCATGCCGGACAGCGAGGCGGTGATCCACAGCCGGCCGTCAGATGTCTGTGCCATGCTGTGCGGGCCGTGCTGGCCGGTGAACACGCCGATCGGCATCTTCAGGCCATTGAAAATTCCACTGACCGGCAGGCCGACATCGGGCAGCGGCAGTTTTTCGATCTGGCCCGTCATGCGGTCCAGCACCCAGATGAGGTCGTGGCCTTCGTCCATGCCGTAGAGCTTCTCGTCGGCGCCGACGAAGGCGTCGTGGACGAAGGACTGGGCGTCACCGACATGCCATTCCTCGACCTTGGCGCGCGCCAGCTCGGGGCTGGCGTCGTAAGTCTGGATCGCCTTGACCGGCTTGCCGGTGTAGCCATTGGCCATCGTTTTGGCGATCGCATTCACCTCGCCGTAGGTGACCATCGCCATGTAGCCTTCCATGCGATTGATGGTGTCCTTCCACTTGCGCTCCGGTGCCGGCTGCCGGGTCAGCGAATTGCCCTGCTGGTGGCAGAAGTTGCACTGGCTGACGAAGGTCTCCTTGACCGCCTGGTTCGGGAAGTCGAGCATCGCGACGTGGGCCGAGGCTGGCAGCGATTCGGACAGCTCCTCCGGCGAGGCCAGCTTTTCCGCGGCGAAGTCGACGCTTGTCGTGTGATCGGCGGCGACCGCGACGGTGGCGGTGATGTCCTTGAAGTAGGGCGTGCGCACCCGCACCGGCAGTTTCCCGGCGTAGCTCAGCGGCAGCGAATAGTGGCCGCTCGCGTCGGAGTAGGCGGTCTCCTTGCGGTTCTTTTCCTCGTTGAAGGCGGTGACCATGGCGCCGAAGATCGGCTTGCCGTCGCTGGTGGCAATCCGCCCGGAAAGGACGGTAGCGGCATGCGCAGGCGCGGAGAATTCATGGACCGCCAGTGCCGCGAGCGCGAGCCAAGCAAGCGTCCGCAGCGAGCAGGGATGTTTCATTTCTGCAATTCTCCATCATCGACAGGGGGACGGCTGTGCAGCGTCCCGATTTCACGATCTGCATTGTTGGGCGGGCAGCGGTTGGCGTCACCCCCTCGGCAGGAGGGGGGGAAACGGAGATGTCGGCGGACCTATGATTCGGGCACAAGCAGGCGAGGCGTTTGCGCCTTCCCGAAATCCGTTGTGGAGACCGACACATGGCTGAGCCCGTGCCGCCCGCCCAGGGCATTCATCTGATGGCCAAGCCGGTCGGGCCGATCTGCAATCTCGACTGCAGCTACTGCTTCTACCTGGAGAAGGAGCGTCAGTTTCCGTCCCGGCAGAGTTGGCGCATGGACGACGACACGTTGCGCAGCTACGTGCAGCGCTACATCGCCGCGCAGACGACGCCGGTAATCGAGTTCACCTGGCAGGGCGGCGAACCGACCCTGCTCGGCCTCGACTTTTTCGCGCGCGCGGTTGCCCTGCAGCGCGAGTATGCGGGCGGGAAGATCGTCCGCAATACGCTGCAGACGAATGGCACACTGCTGGACGAGGCCTGGTGCGCGTTTCTGGCGCGCGAGCGGTTCACCGTTGGTCTCAGTCTGGACGGCCCGCGAGAAGTTCACGATCTGTACCGCCTCGACAAGCGGGGGCGGTCCACCTTCGACGCGGTGATGGCGGGGCTCAAGCGCCTGCAGGCGCATGGCGTCGATGTCAACGTGCTGGTCACCGTGGCGCGCGAGGTGGCGAAGCACCCGCTGGAGGTCTATGACTTTCTGACCGGCGAAGGGGTCGGCTTCATTCAATTCAATCCGGTCGTCGAGCGCCTGCCGCAGCCACGCGAAGCGGCCGTCGGCCAGTCGTTCGCGACGCCGCCGCCGCTGTCTCGTGCGCAAGGTCTGCAAGCCGGGGAAGCGTGCGCGGTGACCGGCGACACCGTTGACGCAGTCGCCTACGGCGACTTCCTGATCGCCGTCTTCGACCGCTGGGTGCGGCGCGACGTCGGCAAAGTGCACGTGATGAATTTCGAGTGGGCGCTGGCCGCCTGGTGCCAGCTGCCGGCGACTGTCTGCCTGTTCGCGCCGCGCTGCGGCAAGGCGGCGATCGTCGAGCACGACGGCGGCGTGTATAGCTGCGACCACTTCATGTACCCCGAGTACCGTCTCGGCAACATCCGCGACGACGACCCGGCGGCGCTGCTCGCCTCGCCGGCGCAGATCGCCTTCGGTGCCGCCAAGGAAGCCGCGCTGCCGGCCTACTGCCGCCGCTGCCCCCACCTCTTCGCGTGCCACGGCGAATGCCCGAAGAACCGCTTCGTCGCCTCCCCCGACGGCGAACCGGGGCTGAACTACCTCTGCGCCGGCTACCGGAAATACTTCGGCCACATCACGCCGTACCTGAACGCGATGGCCAAGCTGCTGGCCCACGGGCAGCCGGTGAGCCTGGTCATGCAGGCGATCGGGCGGCCACTGGCGATCGACCTGTCGCGGCGGCGCTGAGGGCGGACTCGCACCCCCCATTCGGGAGGGGGCGTAATCGTCCGGGTGGGGGCGCAAACTGGCGCCTGAACAACTCAGGGAGTCATGTCATGGCACTGCCGAATCTTGCTGGCAAGCGGGTTCTCGTTACCGGCGCGTCGTCGGGAATCGGTCTGGAAACGACGTTGGCCTTCGCGCGCCGCGGCGCCAGCCTGTTGCTCGTTGATGTCAATGCTGCCGGCCTCGATACGGCAGCGCAGGCGGTGCGCGCGCTCGGCGCCGAATGCCGGACCTGGGTCGTCGACGTCGCCGACGAGGCGGCGATGACGGCGCTGGCGGACGAGGTGCATGCGCTCGGCGGCCCGCTCGACGTGCTGGTGAACAACGCCGGCATCGGCTACATCGGACCCTTCGTCGCGACGCCGAGCGAAGCCTGGCATCGCGTCTTCGGCGTCAACGTGATGGGCGTCGTGCATGGCTGCGCCGCGTTCCTGCCCCGCATGCTGCAAGCCGGTGGCCCGCGCCACGTGGTGAACGTCGCCTCGGCGGCCGGCCTCGCGCCGGTCTGCAACATGAGCGTCTATGCGGCATCGAAGCACGCCGTCGTCGGGCTCAGCGACAGCCTGGCGATGGAACTGGCGACCTCGCAAGTGTCGGTCAGCGTGGTCTGTCCGGGCATCATCAATACGCCGATCACCCACGTTTCGGAGCGTTCGGTGTCGAAGGCGGTCTCGGCCGAACAGATCGCCCGTCTGCAGAAGTTCTACCGGGAAAAGGGGGCGCCACCGCGGCTCGTCGGCGAAGCCATCGTTGACGCCGTGCGCAGCGGGCGCGGCATCGTTCTCGTAGGTCCCATTGCGCGCCTGATCTACAACCTGCGCCGCCTCTCGCGGGGCCTACTGCTCAAGGTGCTGATCGCGGACTCGAAAAAGACGGGCTGGATATGAGCACGTCGGTCGCGGGCGTCGCCGCGCGCCCCCCCATGCGTGAAGGAACGAGGATGGAATTCCAAAGCAGACGCCTGCAGGTCAACGGCATTTCCATGAGCGTCGTGGTCGCCGGCAACGGCCCGGACGTCTTGTTGCTGCACGGCTTCCCGGACACGCACGCGGTCTGGCGGAAGCAGATTCCCGCGCTGGTCGAAGCCGGCTATCGCGTCATCGCGCCGGACCTGCGCGGCTGCGGCGAGACCGAGGCGCCGCGCGGCGTCGCCTCCTACCGCCTCGACCATCTGGTCGGCGACGTCGTCGCGCTGCTCGACGCGCTCGGCATCGACAAGGTGCGCCTCGTGGCGCACGACTGGGGGGCCGTCATCGGCTGGCAGGTCGTTCTCCTCCATCCGCGGCGCATCGACCGCTACGTCGCGCTTTCCGTCGGTCATCCGGCTGCCTATGCGAGCGGCGGGCTGATGCAGAAGATCCGCGGCTATTACGTGGTCTTCTTCCAGTTGCGCGGCCTCGCCGAGTTCATGCTCCGCCTCGGCGACTGGGCGCTGTTCCGCCTCGTCACCGGCTACCCCGCCGAGATGCCGCACTGGCGCATGGCGCTGCAGCGGCCGGGGCGGCTGACGGCAGGGATCAACTACTACCGCGCCAACCTGACGAAGCTGTTGCTGCCGAGGCGCTGGGGCGACGCGACGGTGCCGGTGGTCGGCATCTGGAGCAGCGGCGACCGTTTTCTGGTCGAGCAGCAGATGACCGCGGCAGCGCAGTACTGCAAGGCCGGCTGGCGCTATATACGCGTTGAACAGGCCAATCACTGGCTGCAGCTGGATGCGCCCGAAACCATCAATCCGCTGCTGCTCGACGCCTTGCGCTGAAGCCGGATCTCACAACCAGGGAAGAATATGAGCAAATCTCGTTTCCAGATCTATTTGGGGCTCGCCTTCGCGCTGATCTTCGCCGCCTTCTGGGCGTGGCAGTCGCCCGGCAGCGTGCGCGGCGCGCTGACGCCGGCGGAAGTCGACCGCTACCTGTCGGCCGTCGAAAAACTCGCCTTCCCGCCGGAGGAAAAGCCGGAGGTGATGAAGCGCCTGCGCGCCTGGGCGCTGGCCGACGACGGCAAGCCCTTCTACATGCTGAACCTGATGCGCTACCACGAGCAGGTGCGCCGCTTCGCAGGTGCGATCGACTTCGCCGGCACGCCGCAGGAAGCCAATCGGCGCTACGAGGAGGCGGCCATTCCGCTGCTCGCCGATTCGGGCAGCTACCCGGTATTCGCCAGCGAGACGCGCGAGAAGAACCTGTTCGAGCACCAGCCGGCGCTCGACGACTGGGAGCGCGTCCTCGTCATGCGCTACACCAGCCGCCGCGCGTTCCTCGACCTGCTGACGCATCCTGACTACGCCAAGGTGGTCGCGTACAAGTTCATGGCGCTGCAGGTCCTGCTGCTGCCGATGCCGGGCGACCTGGTCGTCCCCGACCTGCGCTGGCCGGTCGGCAGCGCCCTGCTGGCGATCTTCCTCTCCGTCGGCTGGTGGCGCGCAGCGCGCCGCAATCGACCTGCCGGAACGCCCGGATAACAGGAGTGGCACGCCGCCGCAGGCGGCGTGCGAAGTGACAGTCAACACAATCAAGGAGACATCATGAGTGAAATGAGCGGCGGCGAACTGATCGCCCGTTGTCTTGCCAACGAAGGCATCAAGTACCTGATCGGTCTGCCCTGTCCGGACGTTGATCCCCTGCTGGCGAAACTGGAAGAGTTCGGCATTCGCCTGATCCCCGTCCGCCACGAGGCGGCGGCCCTGCATATGGCCGAAGGCCTATACAAGACGACCGGCCAGGTGGCCGCGGTGTTCGGCAACCCCGGACCGGGCTCGGCCAACCTGCTCCCGGGCATCCTGACGGCGATGCACGAAGGCGTGCCGGTGCTGGTGATCACGGCCCAGCATCGTCCCGCGATCGTCAATCCATCGCTGCCGACCACCTTTCAGGGGCAGGACCAGCTCGACATCTTCCGACCGACGGTCAAGTGGGGCGGCTCGGTGTCGATCTGGGAGCGCGTTCCCGAGCTGTTCCGCGCCGCCTTCCGCGAAATGTGGAACGGCCGCCCTGGCCCGGTGCACCTCGATATTCACAACACCGTCGTCTATGGTAAGGGCGACCCCGCCAAGGCGCCGATCTTCCCGTCGGCGATGGCGCGCGCTGGCGCGCCACAGGCTTCGCAGCGCCAGATTGTGGAGGCGGTCGACCTGCTCGCCAGCGCCAAGCGGCCGCTGCTCATCGCTGGCGCTGGCGTCGACCGCGCCGGCGCCGCAGAACAGCTGCGGGAGATTTGCGAGGCGCTCAATTGCCCGGTGATCACGACGATGTCCGGCCGTTCGGCGTTTCCGATCAACCATCCGAACCACCTGCCGATGTACCTGTCGGATCCGGCCAAGGCCGAGGCGGACGTCGTCCTCGTCGCCGGCTCCCGCTTGGGTAACCTCGATCTGCCGTTCGACAAGTACTGGGGCGATCCGCTGGCGAAGAAGCTGATCCATATCGACGTCGACCCGCGCAACATCGCGGTGTCGCGGCCGGTCGCGCTCGGCATCGTCGCCGAAGTCGGCGACGCGCTGACTGGAATCGCCGCCGAGCTCAAGCGGCGCGAACCGAAGCGTGCCGACGGCAGCGACCTCGCGCGTTACCGCGCAGCCGTTGCCGGCGCGCAGCAGGCCTTTGGCAAATTGGTCACCGAATGGCCCGGCCCCGACATTCATCCGGCGCAGGCGATGCTCGCCATCGGCGAGATCTTCGGCGGCGACGCCTGCTACGCCGTCGACGGCGGGATGACCTCGCTCTGGGGCCATTCCTTCCTGCCCGCGACGAAGCCGCGTTCGTACATGACCATCCTCGAGTTCGGTATGCTCGGCGTCGGCATTCCCGCCGCCTTCGGCGCCAAGCTCGGCGACCCGTCGCGCGAGGTGGTCTGCGTCACCGGCGACGGCGCCGCCGGCTTCAACATCATGGAGATGGAGTCGGCCGTGCGCGAGGGGCTGAAGCTCACCACCATCGTCCTCGCCGAAGGCTCGTGGACGCTGGAGGAACCGAACCAGCTGGCGCTCTACGGCAAGACCTTCGGCTGCGACATGGGCACGGTGCGCTGGGACAAGGTTGCCGAAGGCCTCGGCTGCCACGGCGAATACGTCGAGCGCCTGGAGGATCTGCCGGCAGCGCTGGCTCGTGCCAAGGCGTCCCCGGCCCCGGCGCTGGTCTGCATCCGCACCAGCCGCGACGGCAATCGCAACATGCCGGCCGAACTGATGCAGAAGTTCACCGAGGTCTATTACGGCACCTGAGGCCGGGTCGGTCTCTGGCTGAACATCGCTCGCCATCCCTGAGCGCCGGAGGAGCGTTCTTTACCCGCTCCTCCTTCGGAACGGAGCCTGTGTTGCGACAGGCTCCGTTCTCGTTATTGGCTTCTCATCTCGCTCAACCCGCCATGCTCAGACTGTTTGTCATCGCCTGCGTTGGTTGCCGGTCGCTCTTCGTTCAAGCCGAAGATGCAGAGATTGCTGATCTGTTCAGCAAAGCGGGCGTCACCGGAACGCTGCTGATCGAATCGGCCAAGACGGGACAGCGTTTTGTGCACAACGATTCCCGTGCGCAGCAAGCATTTGTCGCTGCTTCTACCTTCAAGGTGTTCAACACCCTGATCGCCCTTGAAGAGGGCGTCATAGAGGGGGCCAACGTGCCAATCCAGTGGGATGGAACTCGTTACGACATGCCTGAATGGAACGACGACCAAACCCTCGGCAGCGCATTCAAGCTCAGTTGCGTGTGGTGCTATCAGGAGTTGGCTCGGCGGGTGGGGGCGGTGAAATACCCTGCCTATCTTCGTCAAGCGAAATATGGGAAGCTGCGCGAATCGTTTGAAGGCACGCAGTTTTGGCTGAACGGCCCGCTGTCGATCACGCGGTAGCGGATGCCCCGTTCGTCGTCGACGCCGGTGACTTGTTCGACGACCCGTCCTAAGCTTCCCCGCGCCGTTCCGGTTCAGCGGCGGCGCGTTCGCGCCGTCCGCTGGAACCGCTCGTTAGCTGGTCCTTCTCAAGCTCATTTCACCGGTTCGATCTCCCCCGGCCGCCACGTCTTGTCGAACCACGGCTGGAGTGGGCCGTAGAGGCGGAGTAAGGTGTTCCAGCCCTTGCCGGGAACAGTCTGAATCCAGTTGTTCTCCTTGCCGGCCGGGGCCTTGGGGCCGAAGTAGATGTCTACCGAACCGTCCGGGTTCACCTGAAAATTCGGGTTCTGGCTGGTAGCGGCCGGCCAGCGCTGGTCGGTCTGGAGCATCGAGCGGGTCTGGTTGTCGTAAAGGATGACCGACCAGAAATCTTTGACCGGGATGTTTGGCGGCAGGTGTAGCTTGTAGTTCTTGCTGCCATCGAGCGGTTGGCCTTTGGAATCGACGAAAGCCGCCATGTATTGTGAGCCCATGCCGATGACCTTGGAGTCCATGGCCGGGGTCACACCGGTAGCATAGAAGAAGAAGGCTGAGTAGGCGTCGAGCACGCGCGCGCCGTTCTCTTCGAACTTATAGCCGCCATGGAAGCCGGAGCGCCAAGCGCTATTCGGGTAGTAGTAGCTCTCCTTGATCCGGAGGCGGGAGTTGATGGCGCGGGCCGTCGCGTCGCCGACCAGTGCGGCCTCCGCGAGAACCTTCTTCATCCGCGCGTCGGGCGCAAACGGCTTGCCTTTCCGGATACCGACCGAGTGCCAGAAGCCGAGGGTGACCGGATCCACCGCGTCGGTCGGCTCCTCCTGCACCACTTGGTTGAGGTACTCCCAGAAGGTGTAATCAGCCGGCGCCAGCGTGCTGAAATCTTTCCCGGAAACGTGGACGAAGTTCATCTTCGGCGGATTGGCTGCGTCCTCGAGGGGATAGATGCGGGTGTGTTTCTCCACTGCATCGACGCCGGGTTTCGGGTCGCCGTTGACGAGGAACGAGCGCCAGGGCGCCCACACCGAGTAGGTGGTGCAGCGAACGACGTGATAGCCGGCCGGCACCTGGCCGTCGTAGCCGGGAGGAAGCAGGAGATACTTGCCGCCCTGGCCCTTGTCCGGTCCGGTGAATCCGACATCCGTGACGAAGTGAAACCACATGTCGTTGATCAGGCCAAGCACCTTGGGCGGCACTTCCATCACCAGTGGTCCTTTGCGGAGATCGAGCCAGAACCAAGTGTAGGGGGTGTTGTTGTTTGGGGTGAGGAACAACGACTTCGAGTCCATCCTGTCCTCGAAGATGGGGATCGTTTGGTTGATGGGCCCCAACTCGGCGATCCCCTTGCGGTTTGCCAACTGGCTGACCGGCGCCAAACCTAGCAAATACGCCTGAACCGCGCGCTGGAAATCAAGGTTATCGTAGAGCTTATCGACGGCGTCGTCGTCGGGGAAGCCGTCGAAGAAGCGGAGCGTGCCGAGGCGGGTGTTTACCTCATCAGGAATGGCGATGCCTGGCGGGATCTCCGTGGTCATCTTCATCTTGGGTGCGGTCTGCGCCTGTGCGGTAGAAGCAGCGACCGCGAAAACCAGCACGCTGGCAAGAAGGTGTTTCATGCTCTTTATTTTCATTGGTACCTCGATTTCGTTTCGAGTGCGTCGCTGTGCGACCTCCTCACAGGCGTTCTGAGCCGCAGCCGTCGGGGTTCGGGAAACCGTCGCGGCAGTGCTGGACCTAGTCGAAAGCGATCCTGCGGCGCATTGCGTTTTCCTCGGTCAGCACACCCCACGCGGGCTGCGGCGGTGCGGCGATACGGACCTTGCCGACAACCTGCCGGTCGTCGGCCGGCCGGCGCGGGTCGTTCGGCCGCAGCGCGAAGCCCCGTTCCCGGTCGGGCTTGCCCGGCCCCATTCACGGCAGTTCGATGGAAAAGCCGAGCGACGCGTCGCACGACTTCTGCGAGCACGTCGCCGCCCCCGAGCACGGCACGCCTCAAGGCGTGACTACGACCTTGCAGTGGTCGTTCGGTTTGCGCAGCACTTCGAATGTCGCCGGCAGTTCGTCGAGGCCGATCGTCGCGGTGACCATCGGCGCGTTCGTGATCCGGCCGTTGCCCAGCATCTGCAGCACAAAGCCGAAATCCGCCGGCTCGTAGCCGAGCGTGAAGGTCATGCGCAGGCGCTTCATCGCCGCCGACAACACGGTGAAGCTCTCGTTTTCCATGCCGGTGCCGACGAGCACGAGGTGCGTGCCGATCGGGGCCATCGCGATCAGACGGGCGATCATCGGTCGGCCGACGCATTCGAAGATGACGGAAGGCTTGCGCCCGGTCTGCCGCTCGTATTCCGCGACCGGGTCGGCGCAGGCGCCCGCGTCGATGACGACGTCGGCGCCAACCTGCCGCGCGCGTTCCATCCGCGCCGGCACCATTTCGCTGACGCCGACGCAACCGGCGCCGAAGAACTTCGCCCACTTGGCGATCGACAGGCCGATGATGCCGGCGCCGACGATCATGACGTCGGCGCCGTCCGGAACCTGCGCCGTCTTCCAGGCGCCGAGGCCGACAGCGAGCGGCTCGACGGTGGCGGCGTCGACGGAGCCGAGGCCGTCAGGAATCTTGAACGCCAGCGCCGCGAGGCAGCTCGCGTATTCGGCGTACGCCCCCGGCAGGCGCGGGTCGAATCCTTGCAGCATCGGATCGCTGCACTGCATGTACTGCGCGCTGCGGCACGCGGCGCAGGCGCCGCACGGCCGGACCGGGATGGCGATCATGCGGTCGCCGGGCAGCCAGCCCTCGACGCCGGGGCCGACCTCGGCGACAACGCCGGAGTATTCGTGGCCGAGGACATTGCCGACCTGCAGCATCCCGGGGACTTCGGCGGCATGGAGGTCGGAGGCGCAGACGCCGCACGCGGCGACCTTGAAGACCAGTTCGCCGGGGCCGGCGACCGGGCGCGGTGCATCGGCGAGCTTGAGGGGCGAGCCGACGTCGGTGAATTGCACGACCTTCATCTTTAGAGTCTCCTTGAAAAGATACATGCGATCTGCCGCCGGCCTGCGTTCTTGCGTGCGCGATAGGAGTCCGGCGATTGTGCATCCAAGCTTGGCAGTGACGGCCGGCGTTGTCCCCCCTCGCCGCTGGTGGGTCGGCCGGGCGGATTGTGGGGGCGTTATGGCAAACCCAGCGTCCACTGCGGCATGAACAGCGTGAATCGCGTGTCGCAGATCAGTGGGGCGCCGGCGCCGGTGGCGATGATGGCGGCAAGGGGCTGTCGAGGGCGGCGGGGTTTCATCGGGGCAGGCGTGCGGATGATTCTCGCCGGCTGCTCCTTCTCGGCCAGACCCATTCCGAACTCCGTCTGTCGCTCAAGATCGTCAGCAGCAATCGTCGGTACCCCCCTCATCGAGAGTGGGCGTTGTAGCAGCAAATGATGCGTACCATCGAATCCGCCAACGTTCAAGAATGGAGCCGTTCGACGCACAGGCGTGTCGCCATGGTCGTCGGCCATTTGCAGTCAGGAGAAAACATGCTTTATGCACCACCCGGCTCCGCCGGTGCCAAGACCGCCTACAAGGCCAGGTACGACAATTTCATCGGTGGCAGGTGGGTTGCGCCGGTGAGGGGCGAATACTTCAGTGTCATCACTCCGATTTCGGGCAAGCCGTACACGATGGCTGCCCGTTCGACTGCCGAGGACGTGGAGCTGGCGCTCGACGTCGCGCATGCCGCCGCCGACAAGTGGGGCCGCAGCTCGGCCGCCGAACGCGCCGGCATCCTGCTGAAGATCGCCGACCGCATCGAGCAGAACTTGGAAGTGCTGGCCTACGCCGAGACCGTCGACAACGGTAAGCCGATCCGCGAATCGCTCTTCGCCGACCTGCCGCTCGCCGTAGACCAGTTCCGCTATTTCGCGGGCTGCCTTCGCGCGCAGGAAGGCTCGGTGTCGGAGATCGACGAGACCACCGTCGCCTATCACTTCCATGAGCCGCTCGGCGTCGTCGGCCAGATCATCCCGTGGAACTTCCCGCTGCTGATGGCCGCCTGGAAGCTGGCCCCGGCGCTCGGCGCCGGCAACTGCGTCGTGCTCAAGCCGGCCGAGTCGACCCCGATCAGCATCCTGGTGCTGGTCGAGCTGATTGCCGACCTGCTGCCGCCGGGCGTGTTGAACGTGGTCAACGGCTTCGGCCGCGAGGCTGGCATGCCGCTGGCGACCTCCAAGCGCATCGCAAAGATCGCCTTCACCGGGTCGACCTCGACCGGCCGCGTGATAGCGCAGGCCGCCGCCAACAACCTGATCCCGACGACGCTGGAACTGGGCGGCAAGTCGCCGAACATCTTCTTCGAGGACGTGATGGCCGCGGACGATGGCTTCCTCGACAAGGCCGTCGAGGGCCTGGTGATGTTCGCGCTGAACCAGGGAGAGGTATGCTCCTGCCCGTCGCGCGCACTCATCCAGGAGTCGATCTACGATGCCTTCATCGAGCGCTGTCTCGACCGCGTCCGCGCGATCAAGCAGGGGAATCCGCTGGACATCACGACTATGGTCGGCGCCCAAGCTTCGCAAGAGCAGATGGCGAAGATCCTGGCCTACATCGACGTCGGTCGCCAGGAGGGGGCCGAAGTGCTGGTCGGTGGCGGCCCGGCGCGGGTCGAGGGCGAGTTTTCGGGCGGCTATTACGTGCAGCCGACCCTGTTCAAGGGGCACAACCGGATGCGGGTGTTCCAGGAGGAAATCTTCGGCCCGGTGCTGGCGGTGACGACCTTCAAGGACGAGGCAGACGCGTTGGCTATTGCCAATGACACGCCCTACGGGCTGGGCGCCGGCGTCTGGAGTCGCAATGGTAACGTCGCCTATCGCATGGGCCGCGCGATCAAGGCCGGTCGCGTGTGGACCAACTGTTACCACGCCTATCCGGCGCACGCCGCCTTCGGCGGTTACAAGGAGTCAGGCTTCGGGCGCGAGAACCATAGGATGATGCTTGATCATTATCAGCAGACGAAGAATTTGCTGGTCAGCTATAACGAGCAGAAGCTAGGGTTCTTCTGATTGCAGTACCGGCGACGGCTTCCCGCTCCGGGGGGCGTTGCCGTGCTCCTCACGCTTGCCGTAAGCACGTATGGGGCGGAAAGCTTGCTTTCGGCCCCATTTCTTCCCCTTCATCGGGTCTTTCCCGGACGGTCAAGTGGCACCTCAAGAAGCTGTTCGGAAGCTCAGGGGTGTGCTTTGTTCTGTTTCAGGCGCCATTGTCGCGGGCTCATGCCGAATTCGCCGTGGAACCATCGCGAGAACCCGCTGAGGTGGGCGAAGCCCAGCATGTCGGCGATTTCTCCCAGGTTCAGTTGCGCTTCTGTGACGCGATGCCGGGCGAGGTCGCGGCGCACGGCGTTCACGAGTTCCGAAAAGGTCTGTCCGGACTGCTGCAGTTTGCGGTGGACAGTGCGACGGTCGATGCCGTAGTAGCTCGCAAGCCGGTCGGCCGAGCAGCAACCGGATGACAGCAGGACCGGTATCAGGCGGCGGACATCGGCGGCGAACTCATGCTCCGATAGCGTATGGGCCGCGAGAGATTCCACCCAGTGTCGGACGTGGCGCTCGAATTCCGGGTTGGATGAGCCTATCGGCCTCTTGAGGTCCTCCTTGAGGCACAGGACCGCATTCGTGGGCTGGTTGAATTCGACGAGGGTGCGAAAGAAGCGGCGATGAGTGTCGCGCTTTTTCGGTGCGTCGTGTGCGAGGTGGATGCGCAGAGGGCTCCATTCGGCGCCGAGGAACGCTCGCAACACCCCAACCGTTGCCCCCATCATGAGTTCCGTTGCCTGGCGGCACGCGCGGGGCTCCCCGCTGGCGAGCGAGATCGTGAGGACGGCGAGAGCGCCGCTTTCGTCGAGCCGTATGTGAACTGCCCGGTTGTGAAGGTAGAAGAAGCTGATAAGCGTCTTAACCGCAGTGCCGACGTCGGGTTCCTCGCGTGCCAGGAGCCCGATCGGGCCGAGGTTGCCGATCCCGTGCATTTGCGCGAGGCGCAAACCAAAGTCTTCCGTGGATGTCTCGATGGCGGCGAGTTCCAGCACCCGGATCAGGTTTGCGCCGGCAATGAGCATGTCGGGTTCAATCAGCGCACGGACGTCGAGGCCAGCCTGGGTCAGCAGTGCGGCCGGGTCGCCGCCGAGTTTGCGTACCAGTTCGGCGAATCCGCCCAGTACGGCGGCGCGAATGGCGGTGCGAGGGGAGGGTTGGCTGGGCATGGCGGCTCAATCGCTCAATGGGCAGGACACCGGAGTAACCGGGGCGCACGACGGCCATCAGGCCTGACCGGCGGCTCCGGCGGCGCTGCGGCCGAAAGCCGGGCCGATCGCTGCACCCCCCGAGCCGAGGGGGGCAGGGAGGCAGTCCTCCCGGTAAGGTATCGCCAACCCGGAAATTCACCGTATGCAGCACGCAGGCTTTCTTGAAAGGGCGCCCGCAATGCGATTGGCAACTCCTCCTCTCCTGCGCCCTTACGCAGGGCGCCCTTTCCTTTTTCGGCTGGCTCGCCGGGGCGACTGGGATGTCCTTCGGACCCGCCGAGCGCAATGGTGCAACACGATTTCCGGTGCAAAAGGGGGGTGGAGAACATGGACAGCAGTGGCGACAAGAATACCCGCGGATGGGCGTGGTGGGTGTGGGAGATCATGCGCGGCGCCGTGCTTGCGCTCGCTTGCGCCGGGATGTTGACTCTCTCGTATCGGACGATATTCGGCGTCTTCAACGCCCTGTGACGGCGCAAAGTCACCTCTGTTCCGACTAGTCTTCGATACACCTGATCGGCCCGCTTCCGTCCCAGCGTTCTGCTTCGGCCTGGATCATCCGATACAGATCGGCGTTGCCTGCGTGGAGCGCGACCAGCTTGAGTCCGGTTCCAGCGTGTCCGTTCGAGCGAAAATAGACCGCCGCCCCCGCCTGATCAAACGTGACGATCGATTGCTCGACCTCCAGTCCGGCCTCTGTGGCGCGGTGCAAGGTATGCTCGAGGCGCCCGGTGAAGAAACCGATATGGTGCAGTCCTTCGTGACCGCTCATCAGAAACTTCCGATAGCTCGTCGGGGTGTCGTCATGTTGCTGCAGCAGTTCGATCTGCGTGTTTCCGGAATAGGCGATTGCGAGACTCATTTCCGGCGTCGCACGACTGTCGCCGTGACTGAAATCCATGTACGGCACGCGCGGTACGTAATAGAACGGACCGATGTGCATGTTCCCGGTCCAGTGCTTCATCGCCGCTTCGATGTCCCTTACGACATATCCGATCTGGCGGACCGGGCCAAACAATTGACTCATTGGGCGGCTCCCGTTCTATGGCGCACTCGGGAGTTTTCCGCGAGTTGCGTGAGTGCTCACATGATCCGCGGTATGGGTTTTCCATTGGCCCCCCCGCGTGTGGGGGGGTGGCCGGCAGCGCTGTCTGCGTGAATCATGTTCGCAACGATCGAAGGCGATGCAAGGAGGAGGACTCCATGAGTCCACAGGTCCAGGATCCGTTACTCACGCTGAAGGCGACGCCGCCGCGCTTGTCAAAGGGCTTGCTGGCGCGCGCCCGCCTGAGCATTGCAGGGCCCGAGTTTGCGGACAAATCGGTCATTCTCATCCAGGCCCCGTCCGGACTCGGCAAGACCTCATTGCTGGCGCAATGGCGTCGGGAAACGCTGGAAACCGGCGGCATTGCCGTATGGCTGACCCTCGACGAGCGCGACGATGGCATGCGCTTCGTCCAGGGCCTCGTGGTGGCGATGGGCGTCGCGTGCGGACGGGCAAATTTCCGTCAGAAGAATCTCTCGACGGCTCTGCCGGACGAAGGAGGGCTTGAAACGCTGACCTGCTGGCTCGCCGAAGTGGCCGGGCTGGGGGTTGAGGTCGTGCTGTTCCTCGATGACGTACACAACTTGCCGCAGGCGACGATCGACTCATCGCTGACGTACCTGTTGCACAACTCGCCGGCCAATCTCAAAGTCGTTCTGAGCTCACGAAAACCGCTCGCCCTGGCAGTAGGGAACATGCTGGCGCACGGCCGTTTTGTGATGCTCGGTCCCGAGGCGATGCGGTTCCGGCTCGAGGAAACCATTGCGGTCATGGGCGCGCGCTTCGGCGCTCGTGCCGAAGCGGACGCATGCGTGCGTTTGCACGAGCTGACCGAGGGTTGGCCACTCGGGCTGCAGCTTGCCCTGGCGACCATCGAGAAGAGCGTGAGCGTGCGCGACGCCATCACCGCATTCTCCGTTCGCACCGGCGACATTCAGCGCTATTTCGTGGAATGCCTGATCGAACGCCTGCCGGCCGAGCTGGCCGATTTTCTCACCCGAATTTCGATCATCGATTCGGTGCATCCCGACTTGTGCGATGCGATTACCGGACGTAATGACAGCAAACAGCTGCTGGAGCGCCTGCAGGATGCGACGCCGATCCTCCATGCCGGGGTCGACAGCGAATGGCTGCGCATCCACCCGCTCGCGCGAGACTTTCTGAAGGATCGCTTTGCTACGCTATCGGAGGAGGAGCGGGCGAGCGCTCACGAGCGCGCGGCGCGTTGGCTTGCCGAGCTTCAGATGTATGAGGCGGCGGCGCGGCAGGCTTTGCTGGCGGGCCGAGAGCAGCTGGCTTACGAATTCGCCGCCCGTTGTCTCTATGACGTGCTGCTGACAGGGGAGGTTGCTCGCGTTTCCGAATGGGTGGAGCGCCTGCCGCGAGCAGAGGTCGAAAAACGTCCCCGACTCAGGCTGGCTGTGGGATGGGTATTGGCAATGAGCGATCGCCACGCCGAGGCCGCCGAGCTGGTCGGTCCGATTCTGGACGATCCGTCGGCCGATCCCGGTGACCGCTGCGAGAGCGCCGAAATATGCGGCACGGCCACATTCTATGCTGATGATATGGAGTGCCTGGAGCGGCTGGTCGCGCCATGGAGCGCTTCTCTCCAGTCGAAACCTGCCGTACTGCGAACCGTCGGCGGCAACCAGCGTGCAATTCTTGCGCTGTATCGAGGCATGCCGGAGCAGGCACGCTATGGCATCCATCTGCTGCCGCAGGCGGATGCATTGGGTGCAGGCGGTTACGCGCGCGGTTGGTCGGAATGGGTGGTCGGCATGAGCTATCTCTGGCAGGGCCAGGTCGTGCTTGCCGAAGAGGCGCTGCGTGAAGCGCTCGCGCGTGCCGAGGAAACATGCGGACGCCGTGGTCCGATCGCTGTCATGCTGGCTTCAGCGCTCGCGGCCGTGCTCTGGGAGCGTGACCAGACCGAGGAGTTGGCGGCGCTGCTGGCGAATCGGCTTGATGTGCTCGAGAGGCGGGCGCCGCCCGACGCCATCATCGCGGGCTATGTCAGTGCTGCGCGCGCCGCGGCGATTGGCGGTATCGAGCGCCGGACCTTTGATCTGCTCGAGCATCTGCACGCATTGGGCGAGGTGCGCAATCTGCCGCGCCTGTGCATCGCGAGCCTGGCTGAACAGATCCGTCTGCACGCCCTGCGCTCGCACGAGGAGGCCTGTCTGGCGCTGGTGTCGCGCATGGAGCGGTATGCCGCGTCCGAGACCTTCGCAGGGGCAGGAATACTGCGGCCACTGATGGACATGCAGATCGGAATTGCCCGCGCCTACGCGGACGTCGTGCGCCGCGACTGGAAGAAGGTTCTGAACGAACTCAACGCCGTCAGTCCGCTTGCGGAAAAGTTGCGGCGGGACCGCGACTGCATTCAGGTTGCCGCGCTGCGGGCGCTGGCGATGAAGCGCTGCGGCGAGGAGGGTGGCCTGCTCCTGCGGGAGGCGTTGAGTCGGGCAGAAAGCTGTGGGCTCGAGCGTGTGCTGGTCGACACCCATCCTGATCTCGTCGATTGGGCTCGCAGGATGCGCCACGACGACGGCGCCGCACCCGAAGCGCGCTCTGCGGAGCCGGTGGCGGCACTTCCACGGTCCCGGCAGCTCGCGTCTGCACGCGTTTCGCCGACCGGACTGCTGACGCCGAAGGAAAGGGAAGTACTGCAACTGCTTGCGGGGAACCTTTCGAACAAGGAAATCGCGCTGGCGCTCGGGGTGGGCGACGAGACCGTCAAGTGGCACCTGAAGAACCTGTTCGGAAAACTCAACGCTGCCAACCGCAAGCATCTTCTCGGTCGGGCACGCATGCTCGGCATCCTGGATTCGGTGGCCTGAGGGCCGCCGCCGACGCCCACGGCGCGGCATTCCGCCTCGCTCCTTTCCGGTCGCACCCATTTCTTTCCGTTGTCGCATCCCCCCCGACATAGGGGGGTGAGGGGAGGCACCGCGCGCCTATTCTGACCTCAACAAGAACATCTCGTCGGGGCGCATCTGCCCGGCGGTGGGCGATAAGAGATTGAGTTGTCGGGCTCGTACCGCATCGACTCGGTTGGAGTCCCCAGTCCATAGATAAGGAGGAAGTACATGGTAAGGAAGAACATTCCTGCCGGTCTGGGGATGCGCGTTTGCGCAACCACCGCCGCCGTCCTGTCCGCGCTCGCGACGATGAGTGTCGCGCACGCGTTCGAGATCGATACGGGCAATCCGGATCTCGGCATCCGCTGGGACAACACGGTTCGCTACAACTATGCGCACCGTGTCGAAAGTCAGAACTCCACGATTCTGGCTTCGCCAAACGCTGACGATGGTGACCGCAACTTCGACAAGGGCACTGTCTCCAGTCGAGTCGATCTCCTGACGGAGTTCGATTTCGTGTATCGCAAGGCTGCCGGGTTCCGTGTCAGTGCGGCGGGGTGGTACGACGACGCATACGGCCAGCTCGACAACGACAATGTGGCCAGTTCGAACCATCTGTCGAATGGCTTGCCCGCCACAGGATTGAGCGACGTCACGAAGCGCTTTCACAAGGGCCCCTCGGGGGAAATCCTGGACGCGTTCGTGTTCGGCAGCGTGGATCTGGGCGACATGTCGCTGAGCGCGAAAGCCGGCAAGCACACGGTGTATTGGGGCGAAGCGCTGCTGTCGCCATTCCACGGTGTGAATTACGGTCAGGCGCCGCTCGACTTGCGCAAGTTGCTGTCGGTTCCCGGCACGGAAGCAAAGGAACTGCTCCTTCCGCGCAATGCCGTTTCGGCACAGCTCGTGGCAACCCCCGAATTGTCCCTCAACCTTCAGTACTTTCTCGACTGGAAACCTTTCCGGATCCCCGAGGCCGGATCGTTTCTCGGCGGCTTCGACATGCTCGTCGACGGGGGCGAGTCCATCATCGCCGCGCCTGGGCGACGCCTGGAGCGGGGAAGCAGCGTAGAGCCGAAGAAGCAGGGTGACTGGGGGGTGTCTTCGCGTTGGAGTCCGCAGTGGCTTGACGGTACCGTCGGTCTCTACTATCGCAGAACGGCCGATATTCAGCCCCAGATTCACATCCAGCCTGCCGTGGCGAGTTTGGGTGCGGCGACCTGTGGTGCATTGGGATTCACGCCGCTTGCCGCGACCACCTGCTACATCAACCCTTCGGCTGCGACGCCGGCGCAGCTGCGCAAGGGAATCATCGGCCAATATCGCCTCGTCTATCCGGGTGATGTCGACGTCTTCGGCGTGAGCCTGGCGAAGAACGTTGGCGGCGTCAGCGTCGGCGCGGAAATCAACTATCGCCAGAACATGCCGCTGGCGAGCGATGTGGTGACCGTCTTCGCGCCCGGGCGCGGATCAGCTGTGCTCGCCGCTGCAACGCCGGGCGCGATCGTTGGGCTTCCGGGCTCGGGGAATACCGGCGGTGCCGTGGGCGATACCTGGCACGGTGTGTTCAACCTGCTCGGGACAATGTCGCGCACGCCGCTGTTCGATTCCGCCAGCTGGGTCACCGAACTTCAGTGGAACCGGTGGGAGCGCGTCACGCAGGGTGAGGCTGTATTCAAGGGTCGATCGAGTTACACCGGCATCGACAAGGTCAGCAAGGACTTCTTTGGCCTGTCGGTCAACTTCACCCCGACGTGGTTTCAGGTCCTGCCCGGCGTGGACCTGTCTGCGCCCATCGCCTATTCGGTCGGTCTTTCCGGCAACTCCGCGGTCAGTTCGGGCGGGAATGAAGGCGCCGGCAGCTACTCGATTGGCTTGGCGGCGGACGTGTATCAAAAGTACCGGATCGACCTGAAGTACGTCGACTTCTTCGGTGACTACAAGAGCAATGCTGCCGGGGCAATTGCGTCGAACAGAGGGCTGAACGCGCTGCTCAGCGACCGCGGCTTCGTCTCCCTGACCTTCAAGACCACCTTCTGACCCCCACGGAGGAATTCAACATGAAACTCTCGAAATCCATCTTGTTCGGCCTTGCCGCTGCCGTTTCTGCCAATTCGGCGCTGGCCACGGTCAGCGCCGATGAAGCGCGACAATTGGGCTCATCGCTGACGCCGGTCGGCGCGGAAAAGGCGGCCAACGGCGCGGGCACGATCCCGGCATACAGTGGCACCGCGATTGCCGCGCCCGCGTCCTTCAAAAAGGATAGCGGCATTCGTCCCGATCCTTTTGGCGACGAAAAGCCGCGACTGGTGATCACGTCGAAGAACATGGCCGAGCATGCCGACAAACTGACCGAAGGCGCCAAGGAATTGCTGAAGCGCTACAATACGTTCCGCATGGATGTGTATCCGACCCATCGTACCGCCGTGTTGCCGAAGCAGTTGCAGGAAAACACGCTGAAGAACGCGGCGAACGCAAAGGCGGTCGAGGGTGGCCTTGCGGTCGAGAATGCGCTGCCGGGCGTCCCGTTCCCGATCCCGAAGACAGGCAACGAGGCGATGTGGAATCACCTGGTCCGCTATCAGGGGACCGGCATGTTCGCGAAGTACGATTCGTGGAACGTCGACTCGGCCGGCGTCGCGAGCCTCGCCACGTCGGGCGAAATCAATTATGAATGGCCGATCTATTCGCCCGCCAAGATCAATACCGTGATGAAGGGTGACGATCCGTACTGGCGCGTCAGGGCGGCCTACCAGGCCCCGGCTCGCCGGGCGGGCGAGTCTCTGATGGTCGTCGATTCGGTCAGCCCGCTGGAGCAGCCGCGCCGGGCCTGGCAATACCTCCCCGGGCAGCGGCGCGTCAAGCTCGCCCCGGACATCGCCTACGACACGCCGAATGCTGCGACTGCGGGCGGCTCGACCTATGACGACGTCAGTATCTTCAATGGGGCACTGGATCGCTTCGATTTCAAACTGCTCGGCAAACGCGAGATGTACGTGCCGTACAGCAGCTATCGCCTCACGTACGAGCCGGACATGGCAAAGATCACGACGCCGAAACACCTGAATCCGGATCTCGTGCGCTGGGAGCTTCATCGCGTGTGGGTCGTCGAGGCGACGCTCAAGCCCGGAAAGCGGCACATCTACGCGAAGCGCACTTTCTACATCGATGAGGACAGCTGGTTCGTGGTGGCTGCCGATCAGTTCGACGCCCGGGGAGAACTTTATCGCGCCTCCTTCGCGTATCTGGGTTTCGGTTACGACGCGAACATCATGAACGGCGACACCCAGGGTTTCTACGACTTCGTGGCCGGCTCATACGCCATCAACGGGTTGTTCGGAAAGGGTTTCCTCAAGTTCGTCGATCCTCTTCCCGCGAACCGTTGGGCGCCGGAGAGTCTGGCTGGCGCGGGCGTGCGTTGAGCCGAAGGGGCGCAATGATGATGAGTATCACTCGGACAGCATCCGTCCTCGCGTGCTGCGTGCTCGCGGGCGTGATGCAGCCGGCCGCGGCTGCCGACTTTGTCGATCCCCTCGATGCGCCGTCGGTTCCCAGCGCATTGGCTGCGGGGAGCCTGATCACCGGCTTGTCTCACGCCGGTGAGCGAGTCGTCGCTGTTGGCCAGCGCGGGCATGTGCTTGTCTCGGGTGACGGCGGCAAGACCTGGGCGCAGGCGCAAGTGCCGGTCAAGTCGGACCTGGTCGCCGTGAGTTTTCCGACCCCCTTGCGCGGATGGGCGGTCGGTCACGACGGGGTGGTGCTCGCGACCTCCGATGGCGGCGCAAACTGGGTTCGACAGTTTGACGGCCGCAGCGCAGCCCGCGCGATGGCCGATCATTACGCGAACGCGTCCGCCGAACTTGCACAGGAGGCCGAGCGATTCGTTGCGGACGGGCCGGACAAGCCCTTCCTCGACGTCTGGTTCGAGAACGAGACGACCGGGTACATCGTCGGTGCCTTCAACCTGATCTTTCGGACCGAGGACGGAGGCAAGACTTGGGTGCCCTGGTTCGACCGTACGGAGAACCCACGGCGGCTGCATCTGCACGCCGTGAGAGGTTTCGGCAAGGACGTGTTCATTGTCGGCGAGCAGGGTCTGGTGCTGAAGCTCGACCGGGACGCCGGCCGCTTCCGTGCGGTGCAGACGCCATACAACGGCAGCTACTTCGGCATCACCGGCAAGGACAAGAGCCTGATCGTGTTCGGCCTGCGGGGTAACACCTACCGCAGCGTCGACGGTGGCGTGCACTGGGCGAAGATCGAGACGAATACGGGCGGCGCAATTACCGCGGCGGATGTCGCGCCGAACGGCGACATCGTGCTCGCCGGTCAGGATGGCACGGTGTTCGTGAGCACTGACGACGGCGCAAGCTTCAGCGCTGTCGAGGTCAGCCCCCGCCTGCCGACGTCTGCCCTGCTCGTTCAGGGCAGGGATGATTTGATTCTGGCAGGTATCCGCGGGCTGCGGGTCGCGCCGGTGAAGACTGCTCGTTGAGGGAAATCGCGATGGCAATGGGAAGTGAGTGTGTAGGCGAGATGCCGGTGGTCAAACGCCTTGAGGACTTCGATCGCCGGTCGGGCAATCTGATCGAGCGTCTCGTCTTCAACAACCGCCTTGCTGTAGTCCTTGTATGCCTCGTCGTGACGGCGGTTCTGGCTTACCTGGGCGCGAGCCGGTTGGTGCTGAATGCCAGCTTCGAGAAGATGATCCCGCAGGCTCATCCGTACATTCAGAACTACCTCGAGAACCGCAAGGCGCTGCGGGGTCTCGGCAATGCGTTGCGCGTTGTCGTGGAGAACGAGAACGGCGATATCTTCGACCCGAAGTATCTGGAGGTGCTGAAGCAGGTCAATGACGAGCTCTTCGTCACGCCCGGCGTCGATCGGGCATGGCTCAAGTCGATCTGGACGCCTTCGGTGCGCTGGGCCGAGGTGACGGAGGAGGGATTCCAGGGCGGCCCCGTGATGCCCGACACCTACGACGGATCTCCTGCGGCCGTGGAACGGCTCAAGCAGAACATCGCACGCTCGGGGATCGTCGGAAGCGTCGTCGCGAACAACTTCAAGTCGAGCATGATCTTCGTCCCGCTGCTGGACAAGGACCCCGCGTCCGGCGAGCGGATCGACTATCAGGCGCTCTCGCGCCTGCTCGAAGCCAAGATCCGCGACAAATACGAACTGCCGGGCAGTACTGGGGGACATCCGCAGGCCACGGAAGGCGCGCGCGTCAAGATCCACATCATCGGGTTCGCCAAGCTCGTCGGCGAGTTGATCGAAGGCCTCGTGCAGGTCATGGTGTACTTTGGCATTGCGGCAGTCATCGCCACTGCCGTGATCTACTCGTACACACGCTGCGTCCGCAGCACCGTGTTGGTCATCGCCTGCTCGCTGATGGCTGTCGTCTGGCAACTGGGTCTCGTTGCGATTTTGGGATTCGAGCTCGATCCTTACTCCATCCTCGTGCCATTCCTCGTGTTCGCGATCGGCGTGTCGCACGGCGCGCAGAAGATGAACGGCATCATGCAGGACATCGGACGGGGCACGCATCGGCTCGTCGCGGCGCGCTACACGTTTCGCCGACTCTTTCTTGCCGGTCTGACCGCTCTGCTTGCCGATGCGGTGGGCTTTGCCGTGCTGATGGTGATCGACATCCCCGTCATCAAGGATCTCGCGCTCACTGCGAGCATGGGCGTCGCCGTACTGATCTTCACGAACCTGTTGCTGCTGCCGGTGTTCTTGTCGTACGTCGGCGTGAGTCCTGCCGCGGCAAGACGCTCGCTGGCGGAGGAGAACGAGGAGCGGGAAGGGAAGGGCCTGGGCGCGTTGTGGACGTCGCTCGACCGATTCACCGAGCGACGCTGGGCAATCGGGGCGATCGCAGTGTCGGCTATGCTGGCGATCGGCGGATTCGTGGTCAGTCTGCAACTGAAGGTGGGCGACCTCGATCCGGGCGCCCCCGAACTGCGACCCGAATCACGTTACAACCGCGACAACGCCTACATCACGGCCAACTATTCGCTCTCGAGCGATCAGTTTGCGGTGATGGTCAAGACGCCCAAGGAAGGCTGTCTCAAATACGAAACGCTGGTCGAGGCCGATCAGCTCGCCTGGAGCATGCGGCAGTTGCCCGGGGTGCAGACCACCGTCTCCCTGGTCGATGCGGTCCGCCAGATCACCGTCGGGTCATTCGAAGGCAATCCGAAATGGCTCACCATTTCGCGAAACCAGGACGTGCTGAACTACGGGGCACAACAGACTTCGGTGAATAACCCGGACCTCTTCAACACGGAATGTTCGTTGATGCCGGTGATCGCCTATCTGGCGGATCACAAGGCAGAAACCCTGGACCGACTGGTTGCCGTGACCGACGAGTTTGCGCGCAGCCACAGCACGCCGGAGCGACAGTTCTTGCTGGCCGCAGGAAGCGCGGGTATCGAGGCCGCTACCAATATCGTCGTGCGTGAGGCCAACCGCAGCATGCTGCTCTACGTCTATGCGGCGGTGATCGTGCTGTGCTTCGTGACCTTCCGCAGCTGGCGTGCCGTGGTGGTTGCCGTTGTACCGCTGGCGGTCACCTCCATCCTGTGCGAGGCGCTCATGGTGACTCTCGGGATGGGCGTGAAAGTCGCAACACTTCCCGTCATCGCACTGGGTGTCGGGATCGGCGTCGATTACGCGCTGTACCTGCTTTCCGTGCAGCTTGCGCAACAGCGCCAGGGGCTGTCGCTCGCCGAGGCGTACAAGCGATCGGTGCAATTTACCGGCAAGGTCGTCGCGCTGGTCGGCGTGACGCTCGCGGCCGGGGTGATCACCTGGGCCTGGTCTCCGATCAAGTTTCAGGCGGACATGGGGATTCTGCTGACCTTCATGTTTGTCTGGAACATGCTCGGTGCGCTGATTCTGATCCCGGCCCTGTCCCATTTCCTGCTGAATACGCGCGTGTCCGTCATGAAAGGGCAACGCACTCCCGAGTCGGTGCACCGGGATCAGGAGAAAGCCGCAGCACGCGAAGCATGCGGCTCGACGAAGGGTCTTGTGAAATCCCCGACCTGAGACTATGCCGGAATTGTAGAAACCGCGTGCCGGCCGAAGGATGGCCGAAGCACTCCCGCTCACAGACGAGCGGGCGCCGGTGGTCTTTCCACTGAAGGACCGCCGGCGAACAAGACGATGAGAGGAGACAACACAAAATGCATTTCACCGTCGGCAAGCCCGAACCGGGCACCCCTGACGATCGCACCAGACCTGGCCTCTATGCATGGATCGTATTTGCGCTGACCTGTGCATTGATGCTGTCGGACTACCTGTCACGGCAGATGGTCAATGCGATCTTCCCTTTCCTGAAGTCCGATTGGGCTTTGTCCGATACGGAACTTGCCTCGCTCGTGAGCGTCGTGTCCCTGTCAGTCGGCATCCTGACGCTGCCGCTATCCTTGCTGGTTGACCGTTGGGGCCGGGTGAAGAGTGCCACGGCCATGGCGATTGTGTGGGCGCTGGCGACCATCGCGTGTGGTCTGAGCGGAAACTATTCGCAACTCCTCGCGGCGCGCGCCGTGGTCGGTTTTGGCGAAGCCGCCTACGGGAGCGCCGGCGGGGCCATCCTGATGGCCGCCTTTCCGCCTCGCTTGCGCTCGACCGTCATGGGTGCATTCATTTCTGCCGGGGTGTTCGGCTCCGTCGCGGGCGTGGTGCTCGGCGGCGTGCTTGCGACCCATCTGGGCTGGCGCATGACCTTCCTCGTGATCGGTGCCGCAGGACTGATCCTCGCCGTAACCTACCCGCTCGTGGTTCGCGAATCGAAGATCTCGAAGACGAAGGCGAACAGGGTGAGATTACCGTTGCGGCAAGTCTTTCAGGGCGTCTTCGCTTCTTCATGCACACGCTTCACCTTGCTGGCCAGCGGGCTGCAGATGTTCACGCAGGGTGCCTTGATCGCCTGGCTCCCGAGTTTCCTCAATCGTCACAACGGCCTGGCTCCGAGTCAGGCGGCGATGCTTACAGGGATCATCATCCTTATCGGCGGGGCCGGGATGGTGATCTGCGGCAATGTCGTCGATCGCTGCAGTCTGTCGAACAAACGGAACAAGCTGCGCATCCCTGCGGCCTACGCGCTGGGCTCGTGCCTCCTGTTGATTCTCGGTTTCTCGCTTCCGCCGGGACCGCTCCAGCTGGCCGTGATCGCAGCGGGGGCGTTCTTCGCGGGGGGGCAAGCCGGTCCGAGTGTTGCGGTGATTACAGACCTGACGCCGCCTGCGATTCATGCCACGGCAATCGCCACATGCACCCTCGCGAACGCCCTGCTCGGCCTCGCGCCGGGCCCGTTCGTCACGGGGCTGCTTGCCGACGCCTTCGGGCTTCAATCCGCCCTGCAGTTGGCCCCTCTCGTCAGCGTGGCGGTGGCCGCGGCTTTCCTGGCCGCAGCCAGGCATTTCGACGCCGACTATCGGCGCGTCCACCCGGTATCGTCCGCCCCCGCTTGCGTCGGGGCGTGAGGTAAGCAGGCTCAGCTTCGGACGACGGAGGGAGCGGAGGGAGACCCTCCGTCGGATGGGGCGCCCGGATGAACCTCCAGTCAGCCTGGAAACGTCCTTCCCCGGATAGGGCCGGAACATCGCTCACGTCACAGCGTTGGTGCGGTGGCTATCGGGACGGGCGATTCGACGTGCCCCCGGGAAATGCGCGAGTCCCGGAAAGATAAGTTTGCTGCCCGAGATGATAAATGCCGGGCGCGCGCCGGCGGTAAGGTTTGTTCTAGATCGAACAGGTGGAAACGTCATGCGTTTTGAGGGCAGGGTGGTTCTGGTTACGGGTGGGTCGGAAGGCTTGGGCAAGGGAATTGCCGAAGCCTTCCTGCGCGAGGGCGCGCGGGTGGCCATCAATGGTCGCAACCGCGAGAAACTCGCGCATGCCGTCGAGGATCTTCGTGGCCGGACCGGCGTTGGCCGGGATGCCGTGCTCGCCGCGGCCGCTGACATCGGCGACAGCGCCAGTGTGACGGCGATGTTCGCGCAGATCGTCGAGCGCTTCGGCACCCTCGACGTGCTGATCAACAATGCCGCCCTGACCCCGGTGGACGCCGAAGGCGCCAAGGCCAGGACGGAGTTCATGCAGCTGACGACGACGCCGATCCCCAAGCGTTCGCTCCAAGTCACCAGCCAGATGTCGGACGAGCGCTGGCTGAAGATGATCGACACCAACCTCAACGGGCTCTTCTACTGCACGCGCGCGGCGCTGCAGATCATGGAACCCAGGGGCTACGGCAAGATCGTCAATGTCGGTTCGACGGCCGGCATCAGCGGCCTTTCGGCCCACAGCCCGCACTACGCGGCCTCGAAGGGCGGCATGGTCGCCTTCACCAAATCGGTCGCCGTCGAAGTGGCGGGCGCCGGCATCAACGTCAATTGCATCGCCGCCGGCGGCGTTGCCACCGAGGCGTGGGACGCCCTTTTCGCCAAGGGTGGTGACGCGCTGCGCGCCCAGGTCATGCAGATGATTCCTGCGGGACGCCTGGGCACGATTGACGAATACGCGTCGCTGGCACTCTACCTTGCCAGCGACGAGGCGGCCTACCTGATGGGGCAGATCATCAGCCCCAACGGCGGCCTAATCACCTGACTCTCACAGTCACCGACGTCCTCGTTACACCGAACCTCAGGAGACCCGACGAAATGAACGCCCCGGAAAAACTCAACGCCTTCTCCGCCCAGGAAGCCGCCCTCATCGAAGGCAAGCGCGCCGTGCATGACAACGTCTCTGAGCGCGCCTTGCGCCTGTTCGAGCGCGTGCGCAGCTCGGGCCAACATCCGCGCATCTCGCTCGAGCGCGCGGTGTACTTCACCGAGTCGTTCAAGGAAACCGAAGGCCAGCCCATCGTGCTGCGCTGGGCCAAGGCCTTGCTGCACACCACCCGGAATCTCCCCATCACCATCTTCGAGGACGAGCTGATCGTCGGCCGCCCGAACAACTTCTTCGGCAAGCACGGCATCATCTATCCCGAGCTCGACGGCAGCATCATGATCGACGCGGTCGCCGCCTTCCGGCAGGCCCACGCCGAGGGCAAGAAGGACGCCGTGATCATCACCGACGAAGACGAGCGCGTTATCCGCGACGTGCTCGCCCCCTACTGGACCGGCCGCGACTTCACGCCCAACTTCATCAAGGCGCTGCCCGAAGAGGCGCGAAACTTCACCTTCGGCCCCGACAAGACCAACATCTTCCGCCAGACCATGGTGATCATGTGCACCTCGAACATGCGCTCCTCGCAGAACTGGGTGATCGACCACGGCAAGCTGCTCGAGCGCGGCCTCAAGGGCATTCGTGAAGAAGCCCGCGCGCGCCTGGCGGAACTGACCAGCCCGTTCGACCTGACCCAGAAGGCGCCTTTCCTCGAAGCCGTGATCATTACCTGCGACGCGCTTTCCACCTGGGCCAAGCGCTACAGCGAAAAGGCCGCCGAAATGGCCGCCAGCGAGAAGGATCCGCAGCGCAAGGCCGAGCTGCTCGAGATCGCCGACGTCTGTGCCTGGGTGCCGGAAAACCCCTGCCGGACCTTCCGCGATGCGATCCAGGCCCAATGGTTCTCGCAGTGCTTCTCGCGCCTCGAGGAAATGATCGGCGGCGACATCAACCAGGGCCGCATGGACCAGTACCTGTGGCCATACTACCGAGCCGACCTCGAAGCCGGCCGCCTGACCGAAGGGCAGGCCACCGAGCTGTTCCACTGCCTGTGGATCAATATGATGCAGTACCTGCAGCTCAATCTTTCGCCGGCTGCGGCGGCCGGGCGCGAGGGCTTTTCGCACCACGAGACGGTGACCATCGGCGGCCAGACGCGTGACGGCGAGGATGCCACCAACGAGCTCTCGTACGTCCTGCTCGAGTCGACGCGCGGCCTGCGCACCAGCTACCCGGAACTGTCGGCGCGGATCCACTCGAACACGCCGGATCGCTTCCTGCATGCGGTCGTGGAGGCCAACAAGGACGGCAAGGGCAGCCCGAAGATCATCAACGACGAACACGTCGTGCCCTTCTACCTGGCGCACGGCATCGACATGGCCGATGCGCTCGATTACGCGGTGTCCGGCTGCATGGAATCGCGCCTGCCCAACATCGAAACCCACAAGACCGGCAATTCCGCGGTGAATTACGGCTCGATCATCGAGATGACCCTGCGCGACGGCCGCGTCAAGATATGGGGCGATCACCAGTTCGGCCTCAGGACCGGCGACCCGCGTACCTGGACGAGCTTCGAGCAGGTTTGGGATGCCTTCAAGGCGCAGACCGAGAACGTGGTCAAGAACATCATGATCCAGGGCGACACCGCCCGCAAACTCAAGCCGCGCTACTTTGCCGCACCCTATGCGTCGATGATGCACGACCTAGCGAGCAAGGCCTGTATGGACCTGCAACGCCACGACGAAGTGATTCCGGGCACGCTCGACCTGACCTGCATCGACGGCGTCGGCGGTTTTGCGACGGCAATCGATTCGCTGGTGGCGATCAAGACCCTGATCTTCGACGAGAAGAAGCTGACCTGGGACGAACTGCTCGACGCCCTGGAATGCAACTGGGACGGCAAGGAGGCGATTCGCCAGATGTGCCTGAACGCACCGAAGTTCGGCAATGGCGACGAGTGGATCGACAAGCTGGGCAAGGAGATGTACCGCATCTCGCTCGACTACGTGCACAAGAACCCGAAGACCAATGGCACGCCGACGATCGTGCGCATTATCCCGATCACCTTCCACGTGCCCTCGGGCCGCGTCACGATGGCGACGCCGACCGGCCGTCCCGCCGGCGAATATCTCTCCGAAGGCATCTCGCCGACGCACGGCATGGACGTCAAGGGGCCGACCGTGACGATGAACTCGATGGCCAAGGCCACTGCAATCCCCTACAAGGAAAAAGGGCCGAACCTCGTCAACATGAAGTTCGCGCCGGCCAACATCGCCGGCGAAGCCGGCACGCGCCGCCTGATGCAGATCATCCGTACCTGGTGCAATCTGAAGCTCTGGCATGTGCAGTTCAATGTCATCAACCGCGACACGCTGCTGGCCGCGCAGAAGGACCCGGAGAAGTACCGTGACCTGGTGGTACGCATCGCCGGCTATTGCGCCTATTTCGTCGAGCTGACGCCGATGCAGCAGGCCGAGATCCTGGCGCGTACGGAGGAAGCAGCGTGAAGACGGCGAGCATTGCGGGTGCGATGGAACGTGCCTCGCACTTGGCGCCGAGCATGGGCGCGATGGAACGTGTCCGGCACCTGGCGCCGGGCATGATCGTAAGTGTGGTCGTGGCCTCCGCGGCGAGCTTTCTGTCGGAGCACTACCACGCGCCCGTGATGCTCTTCGCGCTCCTGCTGGGCATGGCGGTGAATTTCCTGTCCGACGAGGGCAAGTGCAGGCCGGGCATCGAGTTCACCGCGCGCGAAGTATTGCGGGTGGGGGTCGCGCTGCTGGGTCTGCGCATCACGTTCGGACAGATCGCTGCGCTGGGCTGGGGGCCTGTCGTGCTTGTCGTCGGCAGCGTCGTCATCACGATTCTTGTATCGATGGTGGCGGCACGGGTGCTGGGCTTCCCGAGCATCTTCGGCATGCTGACCGGCGGGGCGACAGCCATCTGCGGGGCCTCGGCTGCGCTCGCGCTGTCGGCGGCGCTGCCCAATGGCCCGCGCAAGGAGCAGGCGACGCTGTTTACCGTGATCGGGGTTTCGGCGCTGTCCACGATCGCGATGATCGTCTATCCCATGATCGTATCCGCGGCGCAGCTCGATCCGGTCCGGGCGGGCATGTTTCTCGGCGGAACGATTCACGATGTCGCGCAGGTCGTCGGCGCGGCGTACGGAATCTCGCCCCAGACGGGTGACATCGCCACGGTAGTCAAGCTGATGCGTGTCGCCATGCTGCTGCCGGTGATTCTGTGCGCCGCGCTGATCACGCGCTCGCGCGGCGCGGCCGACGGCGGTCAGCGACCACCGCTGCTGCCGTGGTTCGGGGTCGGGTTCATCATCCTTGCGGGCGTGGCCAGCACCGGCTGGATTCCGGAGGGAGGGCTCGCGTTCGGCAATGAAGCGTCGCGCTGGTGCCTCGTGATCGCGATCAGTGCCCTCGGCATGAAGACTCAGTTGAAGGCGGTCTTTGCCGTTGGTCTTCGGCCGGTTTTGCTGATGCTCGGCGAAACGGTCTTCCTTGCGGCGCTGATCTTGGTGGCCTTGCGTTATGTATAGGTGCCACGAGCCGGGACGACAAAGCCGGCCCGGTTCCTCTCTGCGCGTATGTGGACGTGATTGATTGCGGTAATCGAAATGAGCCGACCAAGCCTTCATGCCGATGACGAGCCCCGTGCGGTGGTCGTCAACATTCAGCATTTTTCGACCCATGACGGTCCGGGCATCCGCACGACGGTCTTCCTGAAGGGCTGTTCGCTACGCTGCAGCTGGTGCTGCAACCCGGAGTCGATCAAGCCGGCGCCCGAACTGGCGTTCAACCGGGGGCAGTGCATCGGGGCGGCGGCTTGTGGCCGTTGCCTGCCGGTTTGTCCTGCGCAGGCGCTCCATGTGGACAGTTCGGACGATCGAATCCGGGTGAACTGGGAACTCTGCAACGATTGCGGGGAGTGCGTGAAGGCCTGTCCGTCCAGGGCGCTCTACCGCTTCGGCAAGCTGATGAGCGTTGCGGAAGTCCTGGCGGAGGTCGAACGCGACGGCGCCTTCTACGGCGAGTCCGGCGGGGGCCTTACCCTTTCCGGCGGAGAATGCCTGCTGCAGCCCGATTTCAGTGCCGCCTTGCTCGAGTCGGCGCGCCGGCGGGGGCTCGACACGGCAATCGAGACTGCCGGCAACGTGCCATGGGCCTTCATGAAACAGGTGCTGCCCCACGTCGACACCATGCTGCACGACTACAAGCTGACCGACCGGGGTGAGCATCGCCGCTGGACCGGTGTCGACAACGCACGGATCCTCGAGAACTACCAGCGCGCATACCGGGAGTTTCCGGAGGTCCGCTTCATCGCGCGGATTCCGCTCATTCCGAATGTGAATGATGACGAAGCGCACATCGACGCCGTGCTCGACGCGATCGAAGGGCACCCCAACGTGGTCGAGCTGGAGCTGCTGCCGTACCACGGCTTCGGCGAGAGCAAATACCGATTCCTGGGGCTGGACGGCGGCGCCCAGGAATTCTCGCCGCCCACGCCTGAAAGGCTGGCTGCCCTTCGCCAGCGCATTGAGAAACGCATGAACCGAGAAAAGGGCGCGCGACATTGAAGTTCCGGCGCCTCACAAATCAATCCCCGAGGAGATCGGCATGAATCAAAGCTCTGAAACCCCCGTCATCGACCAACTCCGTGCGCGCGGCAATTGGAATCCCGCCTGGGATGTCCTCGCCGAGCTGGACGCTGAATATGTCGAAAAATTCATGGGGGTGGCAGGCCATTGTTTCCAGAAAAGCGGACTGGATCCGCTCACGATCGAATTCATTGCCATTGCCGTCGATGCGTCGTGCACCCACATGTACGCGCCCGGCGTGCGTAGGCACATCCGCAAGGCGCTGGAGCTCGGCGCCACCAAGGATCAAGTGATGGCCGTGCTGGAAATGGTGTCCGTACTGGGGATCCATTCCGTCGCCCTGGGTGCGCCGATTCTCGTCGAGGAAGCCGACAAGCTCGCCAAGGACGGTCCCACCCGCGGAACCTTTTGAAGCGGTTTGTGCTGGCGCCCACCGGGTGATCGTATGGGCATCAGCGTCGCCGCGACGTCGCCGAAGCGCCGAACCGGTGGCGGTGCCAGCGCGAGAATGCGCTGAGTTCGGAGAACCCCAGCAACGAAGCCACCTCCGACAAGGAGCGTGCCCCTTCTTCCAGGTAGGTGGCCAACAGCTCCGTGCGCATGGCGTCGACCAGGGCTTTGAAGGTGGTCCCTTCGGCTGCCAAGTGATTGGCAATGGTGCGCCGGTCGATACCAAGGTGCTGTGCGACGACCTCGACGCGGCAATGTCCGCGGGGTAGCAACAGGACGACAAGCCGCCTTACCCGATCGGACATGCGGGAGTTCGTGCCGTGATCCATCTCCAGGAGGCGCTTCGAGTAGCGCGCCATGACGGGATCTGCGCCCGGATTCGGCGCATCCAGGTCGCTGGCGTTGCAGACGATGTCGTTGAACTCCTGGCCGAAAGCCACCGCGCTGCCGAATACGCGGCGGTGCCATGCGGTGCTCGGTGGTGGGGGATGACGGAAGGTGACCAGGCGCGGATGCCATTTTTCACCCAAGAAGATTCGGAGTAGGCGGAAGGTCGTTCCCATCGCCAGCTCGACCGCCTGGCGCACCTGCGACGCCCCTTCGACGACGGTCTCCTCGCGGATGCAGACGAATTCGCCCGATTGCACCAGCGACAGGCTGAATGCCTCGTTGTGCAAGTGGATATGCCTGACAAGCGCTTCGAGGGCGTGTCGCAGGGTTGGCTGATCGCGCAACAACAATCCCAGCGGGCCAAGGTTGGACAGGCGGCGTGCCGCGGCCATCCGCAATCCGAAGGCGGGTTCGTGGGCGCGTGCGGCTGCGAGTTCAAGCAATGCGCCGGCCGAGGCCGCGGCCAAGGGCAAGTCGGGGTCGGTGAGGCAGCGCATTGGAAGCCCCACCTCGGCCACGAGGCCATGTGCATCCAGACCGCATTCCGTTGCGACCTGCTCGAAATTGGTCAGTGTGGCTGCGCGAAGTACGGCGGTCATAAGGTCTCGGAAGCGTTTCTCCAAATGTCAAACTTATTTCCCGGAATGTCAAGTTTACGGGCAGTGCAAAGCGGAGAATTCAGTTGTGAAAGCGCTGCATAGGCGGTGCTCAATCCATAAGGAGGAGTCAGTAATGAAAGTGATGCCATTGACCTGTGCGCTGGGGGCCGAGATCCAGGGCGTGAGTATTGCGGAGGCGTCGCGTGACGCGGGTTTGGCGGCGGAGATCAAGGCGCTCCTGCTCCAGCACAAGGTGCTGTTCTTCCGCGACCAGGTCATCACCGACGCCGAGCACGCAGGTTTTGCGCGCCAGTTTGGCCCGCTCGAGGATCACCCGCTGACGACTAGCGTCGATGGTGAGCCCGGCATCATCCACATCTGCAAGACGCCGGACAGCCCGCCCGAACGTTACGAGAACGCCTGGCACAACGACGCCACATGGCGCGAGTGCCCGCCGATGGCCTCGGTACTGCGTTGCGTCGAATGTCCGCCGGTCGGTGGCGACACGATGTGGGCCAACATGGAGCTGGCCTATGAGCGGCTTCCTCAGCACGTCAAGGATGACATCGCCGGTCTGCGCGCGCGGCACAGCATGGAGGCGAGCTTCATGGCAGCCAAGCCGGAAGCGGAACGGCTGGCGATGAAGGAACGCTTTCCCGACCCGGAGCATCCGGTGGTGCGCACCCATCCTGAAACGGGCAAGAAGGCCTTGTTCGTCAATGCCTTTACGACTCATTTCACCAATCACCACACCGCGCGTCGCGTACGCGTGGGGCAGGACCAAATTCCGGGTTCGAACAATCTGATGAACTACCTCGTCAGCCAGGCATTCATTCCCGAATATCAGGTTCGCTGGCGCTGGCGCGCCAACGACGTGGCGATGTGGGACAACCGCTGCGCGCAGCACTATGCCGTGATGGACTACCCGCCGTGCCACCGGAAGATGCACCGCGCCACCATCGTGGGCGATCGCCCGTTCTGAGGCCGGACATGGATCGCGTCGTGAACCTCCAACTCACGCACGACTTCGCCGACCTCGGCGACGTGCGCCTCCACTACGTCAGTGGCGGCAGTGGCCCGGCCATGGTGTTTCTGCATGGCTGGCCGCAGACCTGGTACATGTGGCGTGACGTGCTGCCGGGCATGATGCAGCGTTACCGTGTCGTGGCGGTGGACCTGCGTGGCCTGGGCGAGTCGTCGCGCCCTAGCGGCGGCTACGATACGAAGACGGTTGCGCAGGACGTCTGGCGCCTGATGCACGACATCCTCGGCGAAGACTCCTTCCATGTTGTCGGGCACGACTGGGGCGGGCCGGTCGCCTTCGCACTGGCGGCGCAACACCGGGACGCGGTGCGCGCGATGGCAATCTTCGATGCGCCGGTGCCCGGCGACGGTTCGCCGCTGACCGGCATTGCACGCTGGCATTTCGGCTTTCACGGCGAACCCGACCTGCCCGAGGCGATGGTGGCGGGGCGTGAAGACGTCTATCTGCGTCACATGTACCGCAAGGGGGGCGCACGCCCCGATGCGATCGCGGAAGAGGCGCAGCGCGAATACCTGCGAACCTACACGCAGCCCGGCGCCATGCGCGCCGGCTTCAACTACTACCGCGCAATGGCGCAGGACGCCAGGGACAACCGCGCGTTCCTGCAGCAAGGCAAGCTTCCGATGCCAATCCTCGTGTATGGCGGCGGGGCACCCAATGTCGGCCGCGGATACTTCGTGATGGATTCGTGGCAGCGCGTCGCGAGCGACGTTCGGGGTGGCGTGGCCGAGGGGTGTGGCCACTGGATCCCCGAGGAGCGGCCTGCGTGGGTCGTCGAGCGCCTGCTGGAATTCTTCGACGAAATCGACCAGTCGTCCGCGCTGCCTGCGAACGAAACCAAATCCACCTGTTTGACTACTGCCCCCCGAGGAGCCTCCATGTACTTCGAATCCGTCAATACCGCCCTGGTCGATGTCGAATCGCTACCCTGGGTGCCCTTTACCCCATATAGCGACAAGTATCACCTGAAGCTCATCAAGGTGGATCCTGTGCGCGGGGAATGGATCGCCCTCCTGAAGCTGCCGCCCCAATCCGAATTGCCCCTGCACCATCACTCGGGCACGGTCATGGTGTGGACCCTCGCCGGCCAGTGGAAGTACCTGGAGCATGACTGGGTGGCCGGACCGGGCAGCTTCGTGTTCGAGACCGCGGGCTCGCAGCATACGCCGGTCAGCGTGGGAGACGAAGAGGTGGTCGTCCTCAACATCATCCAGGGGGACTGGAATCTGATGTCGCCCGACGGCGCCGTGTTGGCGATCGAGAACTGGCGCAGCATGATGGATCGCTATCTCAACTACTGCCGCGCGAACGATATCGTGCCTGTCGACGTGTCGAGCTTCAGCGGGTGAGAAACCCGCCTGGCTAGGGGAGATGGCGGGGCGAACCCGAACGGCGCCGTGAGGCCGAATGTCCCGCCATCACCAGCCCGCTAGCAGCCGTCACGCTGGGCGCGCAAGGCGTCCGGCAAGGTCGGGCCAGGCGCACCGTGCGCGTTCGCCTTCGCCTGCCACTCGCTGGGCGGCATGCCGAAGCGGCCGGCGAACCAGCGCGTGAAGGCGCTCTGGTGGCGGTAGCCGAGCAGGGCTGCGGTCTGTCCGATCTCGAAGCGCGGGTTGCCCAGGTAAAGCTGCGCCCGCTCGCGGCGGGCCTCGTCCAGAAGTTGCGCGAATGAGGTACCGATCCGTCCGAGATCGAGCTGCAGCTTGCGCACGCTGCAGCCGCGCGACTCGGCGACCTGCTTGACGGTCGCCTGACCCAGCGGGAGCAACAGATAGATCGAGCGTCGGACTTCAGCGGCCAGCGGCTCGGTGGCCGCGCCGGCGACCGATTCGATGAAGTCGAACGCGTAGCGCGCCATCTGCGGATCGGCCGACGGGTTGGGGATGTCTAGATCCTTCCGCGGAAAACTCAACGCATTGAAGTCGGCGCGGAATTCGCAGGGGCAGCGGAAGACGCGGTGGTGCGCTTCGAGCGATTTCGGCGGTTCGTGGCGAAAATAGACCCGGCGGGGGTGCCAGTCCTTGCCCAGGATGGCGTGGAACAGCCTCAAGCTGGTGGCCATCGCCAGTTCGGTTGTCTGGCGCGAGGGCAGGGGGACTTCGGTCAGAACCTCCTCGCTCAGGATCGCCATGTCGCCCAGCTCTTCGAGGCGGAGTGCGATCGCGGCATTCATCAACGGCCGGTATTTGCGCGCCATCTGCAGGGCGTCGCGGAGGGTTGGCTGCTGGTTGAGCAGCAGGCCGACCACGCCGAACTGCGACAGACCGCGCGGCTCCGACATTCGCAAGCCCACGACTTCGCAGCCGCTTTGCTCGGCGGCGCTCTCCAGCAGGCGCACCACGGCGTCGCTCGGTATCAGGCGATCCGGCGTCGAGAGCATCTGCGGACTCAGGCCGACCGTGCGCAGGAGCTTCTCAGGGGAGAGCCCCAGTTGCCTGACCACGTCGACGTAGTTGGTCAGGACGGTCGCCCGCATCGTACTCATGAACACCTCTGGCTGGGTTGGGGCGACGGAAGCGGATGTCGCCGCAGCCAGTGCGACAGGCCGCTCGCCGAGTTCAGGCCAACCAGTTCGGCGATCTCGTGGTACTTGCGCTCCCCCCCCAGATACGCGGCGATCAGGGTCGCGCGCTTGTCCTCGACCAGTTGGCGGAAGCGACACTCTTCTTCCGCCAGCCGGCGGTGCAGGGTGCGCCGGGTGATGCCCAGATGGGCCGCGACGGTATCGGCGCGGCAATGCCCGGTGGGCAGCAGCGCGCTGATGACCTCGCCGACCTCGTCGCGCATCGAGCGGGCGCGGCCGCTGAGCAGCTGGTCGATGTGGGCCTGCAGGTAGCTCAGCAGCACCGGGTCGTGGGCGTCGAAGCTGACGTCCAGATCGCTGCGTGCGAGCACGAGGCCGTCGAAATCGGCGCCGAATTCGGGGACCCGGCGAAAGAGTTCGCGATGGATGGTGGGCCCGCTTGGCGGGAGGTGGCGGAACATCACGGCGCGCGGCCGCCAGCCCGTTTCCATGACCGCCTGGATGTAGCGGCACAGGCCGCCGAAAACGAGTTCGGTGACCTGCCGAGAGACGGCGCGGCCCGACAGGTCGAGCTCACCGCGCAGGATTGCGACCTCGCCGGCTTCCTCGACGACGAGGGACAAGGGGCCGATGTTCAGCGACTGGTAGCGGCAGATGACGGCGAGCATCTTGCGCAGCGTGGGCTGCATGCTGGCGAGCAGAGCGATCGGACCCATGTTGGACATCCGCCGCTTGTCGGCAAGGCGCAAGCCGAAATCCTCGGCGCCCGTTCGCTCCGCTGCCAGGTCGAGCAGCGTCGCGATGCTGCTGGCGGCGACCAGCAGATCGGGCTCCGACAGAGCCTGCTCCGGCAGTCTCGCTTCGCGGGCCAGCGCGAGCGGATCCAGCGCGTAGGCGCTCACCAGAGCGGTGAAGCCGGAAAGTCCGGCGCTTCGGGTCAACTGCGTCATCGCGACCGCTGTCTCCATATATCAATCGTCTGTCTCAATATTACATCTTAAGATCTCCGTTTACCGCTTAAATCAATCCTGTGGCGGACCTGGCGCTTCGACCTGCCGCCCCGATCGGGTGATGGAGAGCCCGTCGATTGAACACACACCAAAAGGAGATCTGGTGATGGATCAGCAACAGCACGTATTCAAGGGAATTGCACGTTCCAAAGGGCGGGCCGCGGGCGAAGCCCTGGTCTGCGACATCAACCTGAGCTGGGCACCGTGTTCGGTTCTCAACGATGGGACGATCCGCGCGTTCGGCAACAAGCTCAACGGTCAGAGCGTCAAGGACAAGATCATCGTCTACCCGACCGTGACCGGCTCGACGTCCGGATCCTTCGGTCTGTTGTTCAAGGTCAAGGAAGCCCACACCGGGCCGCAGGCGCTGATCTGCCGGGAGGTGCATTTCATCGACATCGCCGGCGCCATCGCGAGCGACATTCCCGCGATCGACAGCCTCGACGCGGACCCCCTCCAGGTCATTCAAAGCGGCGACTGGGTCGAGATCGTCGCCGACGAAGTCGGTAAGGAAGCCACCGTCACCGTCACGCGCAAGGCCGCCTGACCCGCCCACCAGTTGAGGAGACCATCATGAAATTGACTACGTATGAACAGGAAATGCTCGACGGCAAGCACGGCGAGGGCAAGAAATTTGCCATGGAGAAGCTGGTGGATTTTGGCCGTGCCGTCGGGGCCGAAGAAATGGTGCCGCTGACCTTCGTGCATTACATCGGCTGCGTCAAGGACTTGCCGCGCGACACCCCGGAATACCAGCAGTTCGAATGGGGCCAGGGCCTCCAACTCGAGCCCTTGTTCAAGATGGGCGCAAAGGTGACGGAAGACCCGCATGTCACCTGCTCGACCGACCCCTTCCTGCACCAGCTCGATGCCTACGAGAAGACCGGCACCCCCTGGAACAACAAGTTCTACAAGCTGCCCAAGATCGTGCACGAAGCATCGGTGCGCGGCTACGAGGCCATGAAGGAAGCGGGCTGGGTGCCGACGCATTCCTGTACGCCGCAATTCAACACGGTGATGCCGAAGAACGGCGAATATGCCGCCTCGTGCGAATCGAGCTGCGCCACCTATCTCAACACCATCATGGGTGTGAAGACCAATCGCGAAAACGCGGTCACTGGCATGTACGCGGCCTATACCGGCTGTCTGCCCAAGTACGGCATGCTGATCGAGGAGAATCGCCGTCCGAAGATCATTTTCGACCTGGATGACGAGATCAAGGAAAACATCGTCGATGATTCCGCCGACTGGGCGGCCCTGGGCGGTGCCATCGCGATGAAAGTCAATTTCCGCGGCATCCCCGCCGTGACCAACATGCCCGAACGGCTCACCACGTCGGCGGCCAAGGCGCTGACGGCCTGCGCCTCGCCGGGCATGAACGACCCGATGCTGCACCTGATCGGCATCACGCCGGGATCCTCGACGCTGGAAGAGGCCTTCGGTGGCGCGGTGCCGGCCGATGTCGAACGCATCCGCCTCACCCTGGACGACGTTCGCCAGTGTTACGAGCACTTGCGCACCGCGAAGACCGACAAGGTCGACATCGTGCACATGGGCTGCCCGCACCTGACCTACGAGGAAATCCGCCAGATCGCTCGCGCCATCAAGGGCAAGAAGGTGCATCCGGAAGTCATGATGTGGGTGCAGACCGACACGCCGTCGTACAACATGGCCCGGCATTACGGCGAGGCGGCCATCATCGAGGAGGCGGGCGGCAAGATCTATCACCAGACCTGCGCCGGCATGAACATGCTGAGCGTCGATTGGGGCAGCGGCTTCAACGTCGCCACCAACAGCTTCAAGCAGGTCAAGATCTTCGGCGGCCTCGGCCACAGCATGATCTTCGCCAGCCTGCCGGAACTGATCAACGCCGCGATCACCGGACGCTACCAATCGATGCGCTGGGCGCAATAAATCCGGGTCGGGCGCGACAAGGCGGGCCCCGCACGTTCGCGTGCGGCCCGCCGGATCCGCCTTTCGCTGGGCACGCTGCCGAAGCGGTCGTACTACCAGCGGGAGAATGAACTCTGGTGGCGGTAGCCGAGAAGGGCGGCAACCTGATGTCTGACCAGGGCAGCGCCTGCGTCACTTCGGTAACCGGCGCCGGGGCCTTTCCTCGCGCCGGGTCGTGACCTCGCAGCCACTCTGCCCCCCCGTACCGGGTGGGGGGAGGGGACTCGCTCCTCCTGATAATGCGTTTAGCGATGTCGGCGCCGGCCAGTCCGCCCGAGCGCTACGAGAACAGTCGGAAATAACGACGCCACCAGGTTCAAGGGAACCTGCTGGACATCGCGGCGCGACGACCGCTGGAGGAGAATTCGATGCGCAACTGGAAGCAATACCCATCCCTGGTGTTGGCGGGCCTGCTGGTCCTCCATGTGCTAGCCCATATCGATCGCAACATGCTGCTCGGGTTCTCGCCCCAGATCATCGGGGACCTCAGTCTGTCGAATACGCAATATGGATTCCTCACCGGGGCGGTGTGGGTGCTGAGCTTCGGCTTCATGGCAATCTTTCTCGGCGCATTGGCCGACCGCTTCAGCCGCACCCGGGTGATCGCTTTCGGCGTGCTGGTCTGGAGCATTTGCACTGCCGCCTCCGGCTTTGCCCGTTCGTTCGAGCACATGGCGCTGGCTCGTTTCTTCGTCGCCACCGGCGAGGCGGCCCTGGTGCCGGCGGCCGTTTCATTGCTTGCCGACGTGTTTCCGCCGGCCCGGCGCGGCGCTGCGACCGGCATCTTCTTCATCGGCATCCCAGTGGGGATGGGCCTGAGCTTCGTCATTGCGGGCTGGCTGGCCGGCAGCCAAGGCTGGCGGGGCACCTTCGAGCTGCTGGGCGTCATCGGCGCGACGCTGACTGTCCCGCTGCTGTTGCTGCCCGATCGCAGCGGCGGAGCCGCCCACTCGGGCGACGATGGACGGCGCGGCGCGCCCTTCGTCCAGCAGTTGCGCGACCTTTGGGCGGTGTTACGCGCCACCCCGGTATTGCGGCAAACCATCGTCGGCTTCATCCTCGTGCACTTCGTGTTCGCGGGGCTCTCCTTCCTGCAACTGTGGCTGGTTCAGGAACGCGGCTTCGCCGCTGCCGAAATCGCGCGCAAGATTGGGCTGCTGCAGATCCTGTTCGGTACGCTGGGTGCCGTGGTGGGCGGAGTGGCGGGCGACCGGCTGGCCAAGCGCTTCGCCGGTGGCCACGCGACCGTGCTGACGCTCCTGGTGCTTGTCTGCGTGCCGCTGATGCTCGCCGCCCTGTTCGTTCAGGCCGGTTCGCCGGTGTTTTTCATCGGCCTCTGCGCCGGCTTCTTCCTGCCGCTGGCGTGCTACGGTCCCGCGTTGGCGCTGATCCAGGCCTTCTCGCCCAGTCATATGCGGGCCACCGCCGCCGGGCTCACGATGCTGAGTATCAACATCTTTGCCATTGCCATCGGCAATCTGGGGGCGGGGGCGGTGAGCGACCATCTGCGCGCCAGCGGTGCTGGCGCGCCGCTGACCACGGTGCTGCTTGCCCTGAATATCCTGATCGGCGCGTCGCTGTGGTTCTTCTGGCAGGTGTCGCGCTGCGGAGATGCGCGCCTGCGAGCCGAGCGCGACAATTTGGTGGTCGCGCACTGAGGGCATGCTGGCCAAGGCACCCGGCGGCGGCAGCCGGGGTCAGGCCGATGGGTCGTCCTCCGCCAGATCGGCGTAGTGCGCCTGGACGGTCGGGCCTTCGCCGCGCCAGACGTGACAGGAATCGACCAGCGAGCGGGCGAAGCGCCGCATCTCCGGGCGCTGCCAGTCCTGTGTGGAGCGCCCTTCCAGCAGGTGGCCGGTGATGGTCTGGTAGGCCGTGGTGGCGAGCGGGCCGATCAACTCGGTGAGGTGGGTGCAGCCGGCCGGTCCCGAGAACAGTTCGCGGACCCGCGCGCCGAAGCCACGGCCGATGCGCAGCCCGACGAGGCGCTGGTAAACGGGCGCAATTTCGGAGCAGGGCGTCACCGGTGCATGGATGGTTGTGGCGGCCGCCGCGCGGATCACGAAGTTCCGGTCCACCCGCAGCGTCAGCATCATTTCGTGCCAGGGTTCGCCGGCCGGCAGCCGGCGGCCGTCGATCATCGTCGCGTCGGCCGTCTTGCGGTCGATGAGCCGCGCTTCAATCTCGTACTCGCCGTCTTCGCATAGGTAGCCGCGGCACTCGACGCTGCGCGCATGGAGAAGCTGGCGGCTCATCGGCGAAGTTCCGGTCGCTTGTGATCAATCATCGAAATGGCCACCCGATATCAGTGGCTCCAATTCTAGGAAGGGAAAGGCCGCGCTCCGCCCCCCATGGCTGGGGGGGGAGGAAGTTCTGAATCACCCTATGCTTCAACCGTCCGGTCCCGGTGATGAACAGGTATAGGAGTCCCGAAGTGCACGATCTTCTGAAGGCGGGGTGTCTCGCCAACTGCCGCTTGGTTGCAGTAACCGGGTTCATAGGCCTGTCGCCGGGCAGCACTGCGGCATGCCAGTACCCGGCGGGCGCGAGGGTTTCCTGACATGGAAGGCGCACTCCGGTCGAGGGTGGTCATTACCGGCGCTTCAAGCGGTATCGGTCGTGCCTTGGCGCTCGAAATGGCTCGCCGCGGCCATGCACTGGGCCTGACCGCCCGTCGTTTGCCACTGCTCGAAGCGCTGCGCGCCGAGATCCGCGAAACGTGCGGCGAGGCCGTGCGGGTCGAACTGGCCCCCCTGGATGTCTGCGAGTGCGCCGGTGTCCGGTCGAGCTTGCACGAGTTGTTCGCCCGCTTGGGCGGAGTCGATACGGTGGTCGTGAACGCCGGCATCAACGACTTCACCCACGTCGGTGGTGCCGACTTGGAAAAGGAACTCAGGCTGATCCAGACCAACGTCGCGGGCGCCATCGCCACCATCGCCGCCGCCGCCGAACATTTCCTGGTACGCGGTCGCGGTCACATCGTCGGCATCTCCTCGCTGGCCTCCCTGCAGCCGGTCGCGACGCAGGCGGCCTATTGCGCCAGCAAGGCCGCGCTGTCGATGTACCTGAAATCGGCCCGCCTGGAGCTTCGGCCCAAGGGCATTGCGGTTACGGACATCCTGCCCGGATACATCGCGACCGACATCATCGAAGGGGTGGATATCGGCCAGATGCCGTTCGCGATTTCCGCCGAGCAGGCGGCACGCAAAATGGCCGTCATCATCGAACGACGCCAGAAGTCCGGTGTGGTGCCGGCATTCCCATGGAAGCTCATGCTGCCGCTCATGGGACATCTCCCCGAGCGCTTCACGCGGCCCTGAGACCAGCAACACCTGACAATCGTACTGACGAGGCAAGACCCATGAGAACGCGTATCACGGAACTGTTTGGAATCCAGCACCCGATCATCCAGGGAGGCATGCATTACGTCGGTCTTGCCGAACTGGCCGCCGCCGTGTCCAACGCGGGGGGCCTTGGGATCATCACCGGCCTGACCCAGCGCACCCCGGAATTGCTGGCCAAGGAGATCCGCCGCTGCCGGGAGATGACCGACAAACCCTTCGGCGTGAACCTCACCTTTTTGCCGACCGTTACCTCGCCGGACTATCCCGGCTACATTCGGGCCATCATCGAGGGCGGCGTCAAGGTGGTCGAAACGGCGGGCAACAACCCGCAGAAATGGCTGCCGGAGCTGCACGACGCCGGGATCAAGGTAATTCACAAGTGCACGTCCGTGCGACACGCGCTCAAGGCGCAGGCGATCGGCTGCGACGCGGTCAGCGTGGACGGCTTCGAGTGCGGCGGTCATCCGGGCGAAGACGACGTACCGAATTTCATTCTGCTCCCGCGAGCCGCTGACGAACTGGAGATTCCCATTGCCGCATCGGGAGGCATGGCCGACGGCCGATCGCTGGTCGCTGCGCTGGCGCTGGGAGCGGATGGCATGAACATGGGCACGCGATTCATCGCGACGCGTGAGGCCCCCGTCCATGAGAACGTCAAGCAGGCGATCGTCGCGGCCAGCGAGCTCGACACGCGCCTGGTCATGCGGCCGCTGCGAAACACGGAGCGCGTTCTCACCAATCCGGCGGTTGAGCGCCTGCTCGATAAGGAGCGCAGGATCGGCCAGGCGATCAAGTTCGAAGACATCGCCGAAGAAGTGGTCGGCGTCTACCCGCGCGTCATGCAGGACGGGGAAATGAACGCCGGCGCCTGGTCATGCGGGATGGTGGCCGGCCTGATCAAGGACATACCCACGGTCAGGGAGCTGATCGATCGCATCATGGCCGAGGCGGAACGCATCATCGGCAAGCGGCTGGCAGGGTTTGCAAGGTTGTGAAGCATTTGATTCGGTTTCTGTGATGAGGTCCATACTTTGAATTCATTTATCCGTACCGCATGTGCCGGGGGCGTATTCCAGATCGAGATCGATCGCCCGGACAAGAAGAATGCGCTCACCTCCGACATGTACGCGACGATGGCGGACGCGCTGGCGAGAGCCGATGCCGATCCGGCGGCGCGGGTCGTCCTGATCTCCGGGGCCGGCGGCAACTTCACCGCCGGCAACGATCTGAACGATTTCCTGGCTGAGCCGCCCAGTAGCGAAGATGCGCCGGTGTTCCGCTTTCTCGACGCGCTGGCGAATCTGCAGAAGCCTTTCGTGGCCGCCGTCGAGGGAGTCGCGGTCGGGGTCGGCACGACCCTGCTGCTCCACTGCGATCTCGTCTATGCCGGCGCCTCCGCGCGCTTCGTCTTGCCCTTCGCCAAGCTCGGCTTGACGCCCGAGGCCGCCTCGAGCCTGCTGCTGCCGCTGCGCGCCGGTCACGCGCGGGCGGCCGAGTTGCTGATGTTCGGCGAGCCCTTTTCGGCGCAGCTCGCGCTCGAACTCGGCATCGTCAATGCCGTCCTATCCGACGGACAGGTCATCGAGCACGCGCTCGAACGTTGCCGCAAGCTGACCGAACAGCCGGCCGCATCGCTGCGCCTGACCAAGCAGTTGCTGAAGCGGGCTCGGCAGACCCTGGTGCGCGAAACGATGAGCCACGAGTCCGAGACGTTCAGGCAGCGCCTACAGTCGCCCGAGGCAAAGGAGGCTTTCGCCGCCTTCCTCGAAAAGCGGAAGCCCGATTTTTCGCGCTTTGACGGCCTCTAGGACCTGCTCCATCCGCCGTGCCGGGCTGGCGCCTCAGCCCGGCACGGCGACCATCCTGCGTGCCACGCGTCCCTGCCAGAGCAGCAACACGAATCCCACCGATACCATACCGGCGTGCGCGACCGCGAGGCCCAGGAGCGAATGCAGGGACTCGGGCAGCGCGCGGGCAAAGGCCAGCAGCATGAGCGCCGCCAGGGCGCCGGTGCACACAAACACCGTGCGCCAGCCATACCATGCCGCCACCCAGGCCCCCAGCAAGGGCGTCAGCATCGGGAACAGGGACTGGATGAGGGAGACGTGCCCGATCATTTTTTGGGCCTGCAGGCCGGAAACCAGGTCACGGATGATGGTCCGGCTCAGGATCATGCCGACGCACGCAGCGGCACCTTGGATGGCGCGCAGGACCCAGAGCTGCTCGATGCGCTCGCTCAGTACGCAGCCTGCGGAGGTCAGCACCAGCAGCAGCGAACCGAGCAGGAGCGGGCGCCGACCATAGGCGTCGGCGAGGGCTCCGACGCATAAGGACATGCCTGCAGTCGCCAGGAAAAACAAGGAAACGAGTTGCTGGACATCGTGCTCGCTCGCCCCCTGTTCGGGCCGACGATCTATACGGTGAGGTAGTCGGATTCGTCCGAGGCGAGATGGACGGCGAGGGCAGTGGCGTCGCCCTGACAGGATAGGCAAACCGCCAAGATGCCGCTTATCATTTGGTTACGCGCCAATAATCATTTGGTTACTCGTTCGCGTTTTCTGCCAGTCATGAACGGCGTCATGCACGCGCTGCAACGAGCGCTTGGCGGGGCGACGCCGGAAACTGAGCTGCCGCTACTCCAACTCAACCAGTTGAAAACGTTCCCGGTAGGCGCGGGGTGTGCAACCCACGCGTTCGCGAAACAGACGAATAAACGAACTGATGTCGCCGTAGCCGACATAAGCCGCAATCTGCTCGATGCTCAAGTCCCCGGCTTCGAGCAGTGCCCGCGCCGTGTCGAGGCGAAGATGCTGAAGGTAGGTCAGCGGCGATTGACCGAGCGCCGCGTTAAAGCGCCGAATCAGCGTGCGTTCGCTGACCGCAAGTTCCCCCGCCAAACTCGCGATGCGTACCGGTTCCGCCATCTTCTCCTGGAGCCATTGCTGCGCCCGGTGAACAAGCGGATCGTTGTGATCCCTTTCGGTCATCAGCGGCAGGAGCAGGGTGCGGGTGGTCTGCGTCATGTCGATCAGCATGCTGCGGGCGCATTGCATCGCGACGGACTTGCCGACAAAGCGACTGATCACGCGAACCGACTGCAATGCGAAGGTGGCGTGTGCGCCGCCGCAGATCATCCGGTCGGCTTCGGTCACGACGGATCTCATCTCCAGATTGACATCGGGAAAGCGCGAGCGAAAGTGCGATTCCAGCCACCAGGTGGTCGTCGCGGTCCGGTCGTGGAGCAGCCCGGTGTCGGCCAGGATGAAGGTGCCCGTGCAATTCGCCACGAGCCAGGCCCCGCGCTCCCATTGCTTGATCAGCCATGCGTGCACAGCGGTCTGGCGGTCGAGAAATGCCTGGAAGTGCTCCCAGCCGCGGTAATGCAGGCTGGGAATGAAGACGATGTCGTAGGCGACATTCGGCGGAAGCGGCTGCGTTGCCAGGTCCAGCCCGTTGCTCGCACGGACCGCCCCGCCGCCGTCCGAAACGAAATCCCAGGTGAATTGGTTCGCCTTACCCCAGTCCTGCCGTCGGAGGTGCGCATTGGCGACCTGCAACATGTCGGCAAAGCCCCCGAGCACCGAGGAGTACGAATCGTCGAACCCGAGAATTGCGGCCTTCGGCATGAACGCACGTCGGTTGGCGGAATTCGCATATTACGCGTCATTTCCGCCTCTTACGCAAGTGCGCGCGAATGCCTAGAGTTGGATGACCCAACCCTGACGGAGAACCGCCTGATGAACGTACTGATCGTGCATGCCCATAATGAGCCGGAATCGTTCAATGCCGCCCTCAAGGACACCGCCGTCGCCGAATTCGAGCGCGGAGGTCACGACGTGATGGTCTCGGACCTGTATGCGATGGACTGGAACCCGGTTGCGAGCGCAGCCGACTTTGGCAGCCGCGCAAACCCGGACTATCTCGTGTACGCGCTCGAACAGCGGCACAACCATGAGGCGGGGACGCTGGCGCCCGACATTGCGCGCGAGATCGAGAAGGTTCAATGGTGCGATCTCTTGATCCTGAACTTCCCGATCTACTGGTTCTCCGCCCCGGCGATCCTCAAGGGCTGGATCGACCGGGTCATGATCTCCGGCGTCTTCTATGGCGGGAAGCGCATCTACGATCGCGGCGGCATGCGCGGCAAGCGCGCGATGGTCACTTGTACGCTCGGCGGGCGTGAGCATATGTTCGGTCCCGAGGCGATCCATGGCGAGATCGAGACGATGCTGCGCCCGCTGCTGCGCGGTTCGCTCGCTTACTGCGGCTTCGGTGTGTTGCCGCCCTTCATCGGCTACCACGTCCCGTATGTCGACCAGCAAGCGAGGGAGCAGATCCTTGTCGACTACCGCGAACGGCTGAACCTCATCGATCGCCTTCCGCTGCTCGATTTTCCGAGTCTCGACAACTTCGACGACACCTTGCGGCCCAAACGGACTGGAGAGAGCATTTCGAGCGACACCCTGAGTCACGCGTCCTGAACATCTCTCGCGTGTGCCCTCCGCCCATAAGAGGCGCTCGCGAGCGCATGGCCTGACACAGCGGGCGAGGGCGGTCCTAGGTCAGCAGCGGGCATGCCAGCGCGACTGCGCCTCCCATCCCGGGAACTGTGCGGCCGGAATCGGCCTGCTGATGAAGTAGCCCTGGGCGGTGTCGCAGCCCAGGCTTGCGAGGCGTTGCCAGACGGCTTCGTCCTCCACGCCTTCAGCGACGATCTCAAGGCCGAGGTTGTGGCCGAGGTCGATCGTCGAATGCACGATGATCGCCGAGTCGTCGCTCTTCAGCATATTGGCCACGAAGGACTGGTCGATCTTCAGCGAATCCACGGGCAGGCGCTGCAGATAACTGAGGCTCGAATAACCGGTGCCGTAGTCGTCGACGAAAAGTGTGACGCCGAGCGCCTTGAGCCGGCAGAGTATTTCGAGCGCGCTGGCGGGCTCTTCCATCAGCACGCTCTCCGTAAGTTCGAACTGGATCAGTTCGGGTGGTGTGCCCCAAGTCGAGAAGAGACCCTTGATGCGGTCGACGAGTTGCGGGTCGCGCAGGTCGTGTGCGGAGAGATTGACCGACATGGGCTGGTTGACGCCGGCCTCAGCCCACGCGTACGCCTGTCGGAAGGCCTCTTCCAGCACCCATTGCGTCAGCGGCGTGATGAGGCCGGCGTGTTCGGCGAGTTGGATGAACTCGCCGGTCGCGAGCATGCCGAGCTTCGGGTGCTGCCAGCGTACCAGCGCTTCCGCTCCGCAGGTGTGTCCCGATCCGAAATGGACCTTGGGCTGACAGTAGAGACGCAGTTCGTCGTTCGCGATCGCACGGCGCAGTTCCCCCATCAGCGCGAGGCGATGGCCAAGCTCGCGGTCAGGGTGGCCGGTGTAGATCGCGTGGCCGACGGCGACATGTCTTGCCTGGCCGGCCGCGACGTTCGCCCGCCGCAACAGTGCGACTGCGTCCGTGCCGTGGCCGGGGAAGAGCGCGATCCCGACGCTCGGGCGCGCGTCGACGGCGAAGTTGCTCAATTCCACCGGTTCGCGCAGCACCTTGAGCATCTGTTGAGCGACCTCGCAGGCCTTGTCGGAGCCGGCGCCTGGGAGCAAGGCGGCAAACTCGTCCTCGCCAACTCGCGCGACAAGTCGGACGTCGTCGCCGAAGGGGGCAAGGCGCAACGCGACGGCGCGCAGGAAGCTGTCGCCCTCGGCGTAGCCGAGGGTCTCGTTGACTTCCTGGAACTGTCCCATCTTGATGACGAGCAGGGCGAGAGGGCGGAAGTCGTGGCGGGCATTTGCGATCGTGTCGTTCAGGCGCTCGCGCAGCGACACGCGATTGGGCAGTCCGGTCAGTGTGTCGTAGAAGGCCATGCGCTCGATGGTCTTCTCGGCCTCGCGATGCTTGACTCGGGTGCGCAGGTTGGCGATCCCGTAGCCGAGATCGTCGGCCAGTTCTCCGAGGAGTTTCATTTCGGCATCGTCGAAAGCCTCGGGGTCCGCAGCGAGAATGCTGAGTGCGCCGATGATTTCGCCGTCGACACGTAGCGGCAAGGCCGTGGCGGCGGCGTAGCCGGCTTTTTCCGCGGAATCGCGGATCGAGGCGTAGGCGGGCTCGGTGAGAAGGTGGCGCCCGACCGAGGGTTCGCCGGTGCGGATCGCGGTCGCCACGGCCCACTGGCCAATGCCCGATTCGGCCCAGGTGAGGGGCAGGGCCTGCAACACCGCTGGGTCGATGCCGACGCAGGCCTTCAGGCTGATCGTCTTGCGTTCGTCGCGCTCGGCGTAGCCGACGGTCGCGACGCGATAGCCGCCTTCCTCGACGATGACCCTGCACATTTCGTACAACAAGCCGGATTCGTCGTTTGCGCGCAGCAAGGTGCGGTTACCTGCGCTCAGCGTGCGCAGCGCCCGCATCGTGCGCTTCAACTCCGCGGAGATCGGCACATCGCAATCGCTCGCATCGGCACCGCTCGCCGAAGACTCGCGTCTCGATCCTTGCTGGCGTTTCACATTGTGCCCTCGTCGGCCGCGTACGCGCTAATTCTACCCCCCCTCTCATTCCGACGCAGAACGGTGGGGGCAGACAATTCCGCCATCCAGGATGTAGACGCCGGGTCAGGCAGATCGATCCAGTCAAAGACCAACGAGAAGCAGGAGATGACGAAGTCCAGCAGACAAGGTTCGGCTATTGCCGCATCGCGACGATCTCCAGCGAGGATGCGAGCGTCGTGCGATCGATGGCCGGCGGCGAAGTCGGATCCTTAGTCGGCAAGATCGGTACGGATTCGGCGCGTGGCCGGATCAACGTTGCATGCGATTCCAGAACATATCCGGGCTTCCTTGCGGAACAGGGAATGATACGGGCTGGTGATACGCAATAGTAATCCTGGCTCCATCGGGTGCAGTGTCGCCTGTCGGGGCCCGTGCGCTGCTCGCGACCGACGCTCCATCAGGAGAAACCGAGTCTGACAAGACACCGCATGCCAGCAGGAAAGCGGTGGCGATAGAGGTCCAGATAAGGCTTTTCAGCATGTCGTACTGTTGCAACATGGCGATCTCCCGACGGCGTGATCCCGGGTCAGACGGAAGAAGGCATGGTCGTCGTACGATCCCTACGGGCGTGGAAGCCGCTGTCCGCCTGATGCTAGCGCCTCATTCAGCTCGAGTACGCTGATGGGTACTATGGGCGCGTGAATTGGGAATTTCCCCCCTCAAGTGGAGGGGGGCTCTCGTAAATTCTTAACCGGCTCACGCTCGGCGCAGCCGAACGGCAGGTCTTTGCCCATGCTGGGCACATCGGACCAAGCCGCATAGTCGCACTTCTCGGTAGCTGTGCCTTCGCGGGGGGCTGGGGAGGCGCAGGCCCTTACGCGATCCCCTGGGTTGCGCGGCGTCCGCTCGCGGTAGCGATGAGCGTGGCGGCGAGGAGGATGACCAGTCCGCCGAATAGTTGTTGTGCCTGCCAGCGTTCCCCGAGGAAGACCGCGCCGAGCGTGACGGTGACGAGCGGTTCGACCGTGGACAGAACCGACGCCCGGGTTGGCCCGATCTGGCGCAATCCGGCGAGGAAGGCGCCGATGGCGAACGCCGAACCAAAGATTCCGATGCCGATTGCCGCGAGCCAGCCGCGGGCGGTATCCGGCCAGTCGAAACCCGTGACGGCGGCGATACTGCCGTGCACCAGTGCGCCGGAGGCGAGCACCACAAACGCACCGGCGAGCGGCGAGGTCTGCGCCGGCAGGCGACTGCCGGTGACGATATACAGTGCATAGACGACACCCCCCAACAGGCCAAGGGCGATCCCGATCGGTTGGCCGCTGTGGTCGCCGGCCAGGGTAAGGGTGAGTCCGACGGCGGCCAGGAGCAGGGCGCCGATCTCGATACGGCCGAGGCGATCGAAGCCGGCGATGGCCGAGATGACTGCGACGCAAATCGGGTTGGTATACAGCAGCAGGGACACCAGACCGCTGCTCGCGTGTTGAAGTGCCGCGAAATAGGCAGCAGCCGCCGCCGCGTACAGGCCCCCCCCGATCAGGCTGTAACCGGCAAGGGCGCGGCCTCGCGGAAGCGGAATGCGGTTAATGAAGATCCACGCCCCCAGCATTGCGGCACCCAGGGCGAAGCGCAGGAAAATCAGCGTGGTGGTGCTGACACCGTCGGCGTGGGCGAGATGGGCAAACAGTGCAATGCTGCCGAAGCCGGCGGCAGAGCTGATGACCAGAAAAAAACCGGAGAGCGGCATGATCGAATCCTGACGTGATTACGTTGCACAGCCTATGCGAGTTGTCTTTCCTGCCGCAAACCGATAGTTTTGCGCTTGAGGCGCAAAATTATTGAGGCTCAGGATGAAACTCCCTCCGCTCGCCTGTCTGCGCGCGTTCGAGGCTGCGGTACGCACCGGCGGTTTCGCCCGCGCCGCCGACGAACTTGCGCTGACTCCCAACGCAGTGGCCCATCAAGTTAAGCAGCTCGAAGAATGGCTGGACATGCGGCTTTTCGAACGTCACGCCCGCGGAGTCGTGCCCACGCCGGCAGGCTCCGCCTATGCGGCGGCGGTGGCAGACACGTTCGAGCAACTATCCGCTGCGACCCGGCAATTGCTGGTCCGCCGCGATGACCGGGTGGTGACCGTGACGGCCATGCCCTCGCTGGTGACTCGTTGGCTCATGCCGCGCCTGCCACGGCTGGCGGTCCGCCATCCGGATATAGAGGTGCGTGTGCTGGCCTCCGTGAAACACGTCGATCTGTTTCACGGCGAGGCGGATGTGGCGATTCGCCTGGGACGGGGGCCGTATCCCGGACTGGCATCCGAAGAGCTGCTGATCGAGAATTTCGTCGCCGTCGCCAGCCCCCGCTTCCTTGAGGCTCACCCGAATCTCGCCACGCCGGCCGACCTCTTCCGCCTACCCCTGCTTCATGACGAGATGATCGACGCGCTCCCCGACGAGGTGGACTGGCCCAGGTGGTTCGAGGCGGTGGGCGTCAAGCCGCCGCGCCGCCTCGCGGGGCACCTCTTCTCGCATACCTATCTCACCCTGGAAGCGGCAATCGCCGGGCAGGGTGTGGCGCTGGCGGGCGAACACATATTGGGCGACGCGATCACGGGCGGACGCCTGCGGGTGTTGTTTAACGGCCTGTCGGTGAAGGGGCCTTACCAGTATCACTTGCTGCGCCTACCTGGCGCCGAAGTGCGGCCGGCGGTGGCGGCAGTGTGCGACTGGGTGCGGGAAGAGGCGCGGGCCGGGTAAGAGACCTGCCAAGCACCGAGGTCAGGAGCAGCGGTCGTGATGTGACGGTAAACGTGGCAGTAGACTTGATGACGGGAGTGAAGAAACCGTGGTCTTACGCGGATTACAGGCCGCAGGAAATAATAGAGTGGGAGTGAAACGAGCGGCTCCGGGAGGAATGAGAGCGCCCGGCGGGGGCGGCCCGTTATTGACGACCCGCCACTGTTCGGCCCAAGATCCCGCCCTCCGCAGTTCATCGCAGCGGAATTGCTGCGGCTGGGCCTGGGGTCCCTTCGATCAGTTCACGGCCTCTGAGGAAGCCCATGTCTTCGGCAATGGCTTGCGTCGAATAGAAGAGTCCCGGGTCTGACCTGGCGCTGGCGTCAGGCTCAGCCATCGGTCCGGCGTCCTTGCCGGTGATGTTGACCGTGAAGGCCCATTGCTGCCCATGGCCGGAAAGCGCCTGGTTTTCAACGGAACACGGTTCCGCCCAGACATGCATCTGGTGGCCATGGTATTCCTCGGTCTTCCATGCGGGCTGATTGCTGACGGAAGTTTGCTGCGTGCTTTGGATGTTCATCAAAGTCTCCTGGTGGGGTGGCGGGGAATGCTTTGACCGTGCCTAGTAGCGGGTAGGGTCATCCGGACGTCGGTCCTGGCGATTTGGAACGCCATCGTGATCCCGGTCCCGATTCCGGTACCGATCATGATCAGACCTGCCGTAGCGATCTTGGTCGCCATAGCGGTGACCACCATCCCGATAGGGATCATCGTAGAGAAGGCAACCGGACAAACCGGACAACATGCCGACGACCGCGACCATTAGCAAAATGTGCTTTTTCATATCACCTCCTGGTGAGCAGGGCTCCCTGCCGGAGGCAAGGAGCAGGTATTGAGCCGACTGCAATCTCTGTCGATCTAACGAAGCCCAAAGAATGACAGGACGAAGACGACGACGACGATCAGTCCGACGATGTAGATGATGCTGTTCATGTGATTTCCTTTCGTGTGGCTTGAAGGCCGAATCGCGTGTTTGAGACGATTCACAGCCGTCGATTTCCACCCTACTCGCTTCGCAACCAACCCTCGGTATGTTGGCGCACACACGGACCCGAAGCGCGGAACCTCCCGCGGATGTGCGACACCGTACAGACCGCCCTTGCCTGGGTGTCTATATTATTTTTTAGGGTTCGAAACAGTGCGCGGCCATGGGTCGTTAGGCTCTTCCACGTACCGAAATGTCCGGGCCCCGGCAACAGGACCGGGTGGCAAAAATGCCGCCATTTGGAATCGAGAAATGCGTGACGTCGAACCCGGAAAGCGATTCCGAACAGCGTGATGCCGCACCCGGGATCCCCGACAGTGCGGCGTCGGATGCTGCGCCACCCACGGTCAGCGTGGCCGTGGACCTGCGGAGTCTCGCTCTGGTCATCATCGCTACCGTCGCCGTGGTCTTTGCCTTGGACTGGGCGCAGAGCTTCGTCATTTCGCTGCTGCTCGGGATCCTCTTCGCCTACACCCTGAACCCCCTCGTTGTGTGGCTTGAACGAATCAAGATCCCGCGCGGGGTGGGTACCACCCTGGTGATGCTGGGCACGGTGTGCGCGCTGGGGCTGGGCGCCTATTCCCTGCGCGACCAGATGCAAACCATCCTCGATCAGGTGCCCGAGGCGGTGAGCAAGCTGTCGACCGCTTTCGCCAGTTTGCGCAAGGGCCAGGCCAGCACCATGAAGAAGATGGAGAACGCGGCGAGCGAGATCGAGAAGGCAACGAACCAGGCGGCAGGGACCGATTCCCCCAAGCCCCCGGCGACGCGGGTCGTCATCGACCCGCCCGCCTTCAAACTTGGCAATTTGCTGTGGGCCAGTTCCATGGGTGCGGCCGGGCTGATCAGCCAGGCCGCCATGGTGCTGCTCCTGACCTACTTCCTGCTGCTGTCGGGGGACACCTATAAGCGAAAACTGGTGCGCCTCACGGGGCCCGTGTTGTCGAACCGGAAAATCACCGTGCACCTTCTCGACGACATCAACGCATCCATCCAGCGCTACATGTTGATGCTGCTGGTGACCAACGTGCTGGTGGGGCTGCTCACCTGGGCCGCGCTGCGTGGGGTTGGCCTGGACAACGCCGGCGGCTGGGCCGTGGCCGCGGGCCTGCTCCACGTCATCCCCTATTTCGGGCCGGCGGTCACCGCCGCCGGCATCGGCATGGCGGCCTTCATGCAGTTCAATACCCTGGGGACCGCTCTGCTGGTCGCAGGGGCTTCGCTCGCAATCACCACCCTCATCGGAACCTTTGTCACCACGTGGATGACGGGCCGGATCGCCAAGATGAACACCGCCGCGGTGTTCATCTCGCTGCTTTTCTGGGCCTGGCTGTGGGGCGTCTGGGGCATGCTCCTGAGTATTCCCATCACGGTCATCCTGAAGGTCATCGCTCAGCATGTGGAGCAGTTTGAAAGCGTGGCGGAGCTGCTTGGAGAGTAGTGCCAGCGAAATCGAACCGATACCCGAAGCCGTTGATGGTGGCGCGGGGGGCGCCGAGTGTTCGATAGCGCACAGAAGGTCCCACTCGATTGGCACATCATTTATTTACCGGGGCTCATGATGGAATTAGTTGGGGTCTTGCGCTCCGATCGCTCGTTTGAAATCTCGAATGATTTCAGAACCATCTAAGCAAAGGACAAGAAAATGACCAATACGCGACGCACTTTCCACAAGCTGGTTCTCGTCACCGCCGCCACCTTCGCCTTGGGTGCAGTCAGCAGCCCGGCGAGTTCCGCAACGGCAGAAGATCTGAACAAGGACGCCGCCCAGGCACTGCAGACCTTGTACAAGACCAATCCTGTAGCCGAAAACATTTCCAAGAAGGCCAAGGCGATTTTGGTTTTTCCGAAAATCATCAAGGCCGGGCTGGTATTCGGCGGCGCATACGGCGAAGGGGTACTGATGAAGGGTTCGCAATACGTCGATTACTACAATTCGGTAACCGGTTCCTGGGGCTTTCAGGCCGGCGCCGAGTCATACAGTTACGTCGTATTTCTCGTCAGCGACAAAGCCGTTCAATATCTGGAGAAGTCGAAGGGATGGGAATTCGGTGTAGGACCGACCGTGGTCGCTGTGAATGAAGGCATGGCCAAGAATCTGTCCACGACGACGTTGAAGAACGATGCCTACGCCTTCATTTTCGACCAGCAGGGGCTGATGGCCAGTCTCAGCATCGAGGGTACGAAGATCTCCCGCATCAAGCGCTGATCTGGAGTAGCGCTTTGCGGGGTGGGACGGATTGACGCCGGTGTGGCGATCAATCCGTTGCCGTGCGACGTTTGCGTCTGACGTAATACCGACGCGAGGGACATGATCATGGGAAAACGAGAAGAGTATCTGGCGTTGATGGAAAGGCAATTGAACGAGTGGAAGGCGAAGACCGAGCCATTCAGAGCCGGGGCGGAGCAGTGGGAAGCTCAGGTGAAGGCTCAGTACCAGAAGAATCTCGAGGTGCTTCACGCCAAGCGAGACGAAGCGTGGGAGAACTTCGCCAAGCTGAAAAATGCGAGTGACGATGCCTGGGAAGAGTTCAAGACCAACATGGATAAAGCCTGGGAAGATCTCAAGAGCGCCACTGAACGACTGACGACGCGGTCAAAAAAATAGGCCAGCATTGGACTGCGAGGGGCGCCGTCTAAATCTCGGCAAGCCTCTGCTCTGTGCGCTGACAGACAGACGCCCGCGCTCGGATCGAATGATGATATACGCACTCAGGAAGCGCATCCGGCAGGCTCCCGGATCGCGAAGACCTGGCGCGTTGCAGCTTACTCAACCGATCCCCGCTCATCACTGTTGATCAGCCGGCGTTTCGGGCAGAAACGGAGAATTCGTCATGCTCTATACCATTGCAGTCGTACTGCTGGTCCTGTGGCTACTCGGCTTGGTTACGTCGACCACCATAGGTGGCTTCATCCACGTCTTGCTGGTAATCGCGATCGTGCTTGTGCTTCTCAGAGTCATCAGTGGGCGCAACGTGTTGTAGCGGGGTTTCCGCCCACGATCCTTCTCTCGCGCAAACATTGCCACCGCGTGTTGGTGCGCGCGTGGCGCGTTGATGCGCGACGCGCATTGCATTCTTTTACCGATGACATGGGGAAAGCGCAATGCCGCACACGCTGATCCACAATCCGAGGCAGAACCGAGTTCTGGCCGCACTTCCCGTGACGGAGTATGCGCGGGTGGTGGATGACTTGGAATTCGTCACCTTTCCGCCGGGTGAAGTTCTCCGTGACTCCGGTGAAAGCCCGGACTTCGTCTATTTCCCGACCACGTGTATCGTCTCGCTGATTTTTTTCGGGGAGAACGGCTCGTCGACCGAACTGGCGATGACCGGCAACGATGGCCTGGTGGGTATCCCCTTGGTGCTGGGTGGTGAAAGCACGACCTACACGGCGGCGGTTCAGTGCGGGGGCGGAGCGTATCGCCTCCGGGCGGAGGTGATGCGCTGGGAACTCGATCAGGGGGGAAGCCTGGCGCGGCTGTCGCTGGCTTACGCCCAGGCCCTGATGACGCAGATGGCGCAGAGTGTCGTCTGCAATCGACACCACACGGTGGACCAGCAATTGTGTCGGTGGCTTCTCCTCAGCCTTGACCTGCTGCCGGGGAATCAGCTTGATGTGACCCAGGAACTGATTGCCCGCATGCTGGGAGTCCGTCGCGAAGCCGTGACCGAGGCCGCCGGAAAACTGCAGGCGGCCGGACTGATTCGATACCACCGCGGGCATATCGCCGTGATCGATCGCCCCGGCCTGGAAGGGCGGGTGTGTGAATGCTACCGGGTGGTCAAGTCGGAATATGATCGTCTGTTTTGCTTGGCGCCGGCTAGTCCGGCCAAGCATCGCGTGCGGCCGAATCCGGCGACGCTGCGTAAGCGCGCGGAGGCCCGATTGAAGCAGGCGCAATCAGTCATGCCGGTCGCGCCCTGGGATAGCGAGCGCCTGGTGCACGAACTGCGGGTGCACCAGATCGAACTGGAACTGCATAACGAGGAGCTTCGCGAGGCGTATGACGAAGCCGATTCGTTGCGCAAGCGGTACGCCGATATCTATGACTTTGCGCCGGTCGGCTACTTTACGTTGGATGCGCTCGGGGTCATTGTCGACGTGAATCTCGCCGGTGCCATCCTGCTCGGCATCAAGCGTTCACAACATGGACGTCATCGTTTCGCCGCGTTCGTCGCGCCGGAATCCCTGCCGACGTTCAATCGCTTCCACGAAGAGGTGCTTGACGCGAAATGCAAGAAGAAATGCGAGGTCGTCCTCATAGCCGACACCCACCGCCCCCAAACGACGATCCGGATCGAGGCGGTCGCGGATGAGTCCGGTCGCGAATGCCGCATGGTGGTGAGCGATATCACCGCCGAACGGCGGGCTGAATAGGCCGGCCAATAGGCCCGCGCAAGTCGCGCGTCGCGCAGCGGAGGCCTGCTCCCGCAGGCTGTTAAAGTGTGTCCTCACACTTCATATTACGTTCGGGTGTTCCGGCCTTGAACTGAAAGGAACTGGCTATGGCCGTGCAGGAACCCGATTTCCACGCTTCCGCCGGGTCGCCCAAATCACCCAAGGCGGCCGGGGGAGAAGCGTTTCCGATCGTCGGTATTGGCGCTTCGGCCGGGGGGCTCGAGGCGCTCGAGCAGTTCCTGGCCAATGTGCCGGCAGGCAGCGGCATGGGCTACGTGATCGTCCAGCACCTCGACCCGACCCACAAGGGCATGATGCCCGAGTTGTTGCAACGCGCGACGACGATGCCGGTGGTGCAGGCGAAGAATCGCCTCAAGGTCAGACCGGACCATGTCTATGTGATTCCGCCGAATCGGGATATGTCGATGCTGCGGGGTGTGCTGTACCTGTTCGAGCCTGCCGCGCCGCGCGGCTTGCGGCTACCGATCGACCTCTTCCTGCAATCGCTGGCGGAGGACCGGCACCAGTTGGCGGTCGGCGTGATTCTCTCCGGCATGGGGTCGGACGGCAGTGTCGGGATGCGAGCCATCAAGCAAAATGCCGGTCTCGCCCTCGCGCAGGACCCGGCGTCGGCCGCCTTCTCCGCGATGCCGCGCAGCGCAATCGATGCCGGCGCGGTCGACATCGTCGCGCCCGCCGCCGAATTGCCCGGACGCATCGTCGCGAGCCTGAGGTACGGCGCCCACGCTGCCACTGCCGATCTCGTGATCGACAGTCAGCTGCAGAGCGGGCTCGAGAAGGTACTGATCCTCCTGCGTGCGCATAACGGCCAGGACTTTTCGCTCTACAAGAAGACCACGCTTTACCGCCGCATCGAGCGGCGCATGGGTATTCACCAGATCGACCGCATCGCGACCTACGTGCGCTTCCTGCAGGAAAATCCGCAGGAGCTCGAGCTGCTGTTCAAGGAGTTCCTGATTGGCGTGACCAACTTCTTCCGTGACCCGATCGCCTGGGACCGCCTTCGCGACGCGGCCTTGCCCGCGCTGTTCGCATCGAATCCCGCAGGGCGCGTGCTGCGCGCATGGGTGCCCGGCTGCTCGACCGGCGAAGAGGCCTACTCGCTGGCCATCGTTTTCAAGGAGGCGATGGAAAGACACAAGCCCGCGGGCCGGTTTTCGCTGCAGATCTTCGCCACCGACCTCGACGGCGATGCGATCGGCCGGGCGCGCCAGGGCCACTATCCGGCCAGTATCGCCGCCGACGTTTCGCCCGAGCGGCTGGCGCGCTTCTTCGCCGCCACCGACAACGGCTACCAGGTCTGCAAGGAAATCCGCGAGATGGTCGTGTTCGCGCCGCAGAATCTGATCCAGGATCCGCCCTTCACCAAGCTCGATCTGCTGATCTGCCGCAATTTGCTGATCTACTTCAGCCCCGAGCTGCAAAAGAAGCTGCTGCCGTTGTTCCATTACAGTCTTACCCCCGGCGGTGTGCTGTTCCTGGGCAACTCCGAGGCGCTTGGCAGCGCGACCGATCTGTTTGCGCCGCTGGACGCCAAGGCGCGCATATTCAGTCGGATCAACATGCCGGCGCAGACCGTCGATATCGACTTTCCCGCACACTTCCACCGTCCTCCCGCGGGAGAGGATGAAGCCAAGGCCGCGCTGCCGCCCGCCAACCTGCAAAGCCTTGCCGACCAGGTACTGCTGCGCCAGTTCGCGCCGGCGGCGGTGCTGGTCAATGATCGTGGCGACATCGTCTATATCAACGGTCGCACCGGGCGCTACCTGGAGCCTGCCGCGGGCAAGGCCAACTGGAACATTCATGTGATGGCGCGAGAGGGGCTGCGTGCGGAAATCGGCAGTGCGTTGCACCACGTCGCTCGCAATCGCGGTCGCATCGAGCACCCCGACATCCGCGTGACCGACGACGGGGTGACGCGCAGGGTCAGCCTCGTGGTGCAGATGATCGAAGAGCCCGCGTCCTTGCGCGGCATGATCATGATCGTGTTTGCCGAGCTGCCGCCCTTGCCGGAAGCCCGACAGGACGGTGGCCGACGACCGCGCAGCGCGCGGGTGGCCGAACTGGAGCGCGAGCTGCAGCGGGCGCGGGACGAAATCCGGAGCATGCGCGACGAGATGCAGACCTCGCAGGAAGAACTCAAGTCGACCAACGAGGAATTGCAATCGACCAACGAGGAACTACAGTCCACCAACGAGGAGTTGACGACTTCGAAGGAAGAGATGCAGTCGTTGAACGAGGAGTTGCAGACGGTGAACGTGGAACTGCAATCCAAGGTCGATGACCTCTCGTGTGCCAACAACGACATGCAGAACCTGCTCAACAGCACGGAAATCGCCACCGTCTTCCTCGATAGTCGGCTCAATGTCCGGCGTTTCACGCCGCTGGCGACCCGGGTCATCAAGCTGCTTGCCACCGACGCCGGGCGGCCGCTATCCGACCTCGTGACCGATTTGGACTACCCCGCACTGGAGGACGACGCCCGCGAGGTGTTGCGCACCTTGATGTTCTCGGAGAAGCAGATCGCCACGCGCGACGGCCGCTGGTTTTCGGTGCGCATCATGCCGTATCGCACCGTCGATAACGTGATCGAGGGCGTCGTCATCACCTTCATCGACATCAGCGTGGCCAAGCGACTGGAGGCGGATCTGCGGGCGGCGGCGGCCGCCGATGGGAGACGTGTCGCCGAACGGGGAGACGCCCGTGAACGAACCTGACAGGCCCGACGAAGCGGCCGAGCTGCGCGGCCGGGCGGAATCATTGCTGCGCGAGCAGCAGCGGGATGCGCCGGTCAACTGCGACGCTGCCGGCATGAACCGGCTGGTGCACGAACTGCAGGTGCACCAGATCGAACTGGAGCTGCAGAACGCGGAGCTCACGCACGCTCGTGACGAAATCGAAGACGGATTGCGCCGCTACACGGAGCTCTACGATTTCGCCCCGGTCGCCTACCTCACCCTCGATTATGACTTTGTGATCCGCCAGATCAATCTCACCGGAGCCACCCTGCTCGGCATCGAGCGTTCGCTCCTGATCGGCCGGCCCTTCAAACAGTTTGTCGCACCCGACGGCCGTTCCGACTTCGCCGATTTCGTCGTCAGGATTCTGGGCAGCCAGGGCCGCGAGACATGCGAGATCCCGCTGTTGCGGCCTGGCGGCGCAGAGACGCGACCTTACGTCCACATTGAAGCCGTTGCCATCGAGCCGGAGGGTAGCCTTCGGGTCATGGTGTTCGATATCACGGAGCAGAAGCGGCTAAAGGAGATGATCTGGCGGCAGGCGAACTACGATCCGCTCACGCAGCTGCCCAACCGCCGGCTGTTCATCGATCGCCTGCGTCACGACCTCGAGACGACGCACCGCGCGGGACAAATGCTCGCGCTGCTGTTCATCGATCTCGATCGTTTCAAGGAGGTCAACGACACATACGGCCATGACGCGGGCGACAAGTTGCTGATCGAGGCGGCAAGGCGCATGAGCGAGTGCGTGCGGGCCACCGACACCGTGGCCCGGTTCAGCGGCGACGAATTTACCATCGCGCTGTCGGCCTTGACGGAAATGGATCGTATCGGCTCGGTGGCGGGCGATATCGTCGAAGCGCTGGCGCAACCCTTTGTGATCGGTGACGCGGTGCTTCACGTGTCGGCCAGTATCGGCATCACGATGTATCCGCTCGATGCGAATGACATGACCGGGTTGATCAGGAATGCCGACCAGGCGATGTATGTGGCCAAGGCGGCGGGGCGCAACCGCTTCAGCTATTTCACGCCGAGCCTGCAGCGTGCCGCGCAGGAGCGGCTGGATCTGATCCGGGATTTGCGCGTTGCGCTCCCGGGGGGGCAATTCGAGGTACATTTCCAGCCGATCGTCGACCTCGCGACGGGCAGAGTCGTCAAGGCGGAGGCGCTGCTGCGCTGGCATCACCCGCAACGCGGCATGGTCTGCCCAGGCGCGTTCATCGGCGTGACCGAGGATGTCGGACTGAGCGGCATCCTCGGCGACTGGGTGTTCGCCGAGGCGGCACATTGGGCGCGCCGCTGGCGGGACGAACCGGGGCACGCCATACAGGTGAGCGTCAATGTATCTCCGATGCAGTTCGCGATTGCGGGTAGCGCCGAACGGTGGGGCCGGATGCTGGCCGACCTGGCGTTGGCCGGCAGTCAGATCGGCATCGACGTCACCGAAGGTCTGTTGCTCAACGACTCGCCGGTTGCTGCGGACGAACTGCGTCGCGTGCGCGAGGCGGGGATCACCGTGGCCGTCGACGGCTTCGGCACCGGCCAGTCCGCGCTCGCCTGTCTGACGAAGTCCGAAATCGATGTCATCAAGATAGACCGCAGCCTGGTTCGCGACCTGGGCACGGACGCGAACGACCGCGCGCTGATCGATGGCATCATCGCGATGGCCCACAAGCTCGGCATCCAGGTGGTTGCAGAGGGGGTCGAGACCCCGGAGCAGCGCGACATGCTGCGCGCCGCCGGCTGTGACTTCGGCCAGGGCTTTCTGTTTGCACCACCGCTCCCGCCCGAGTCGGTCTGGGCCCGGTGGGCCACCCTTCCGATGTGAGGCGCCTTGAAGCGGTCACAGCTCGGTCGAGCGCGGCGCGCTAGATCTTGCCCAACAGCAGCAGGATGAGAAGGATCACCACCAGCAGCCCGAGACCGCCGCTGGGGCCATATCCCCAGCCCCGACTGTGGGGCCACGTCGGGATTGCGCCGATCAGTAGCAGTACCAGAACGATCAGCAGGATTGTTCCGAGTGACATTTGATTTCTCCCGACAGTGAGTCGTAGCGCCAGCACCATCCTTGCAACCGCGCTACCGGTGTCGTCTTGCAGGTGGTGGTCCTTGCCAGAGTCACGCGGCGGCGACCGGAGACCCGGTCGATATCGCTACGTCCCCGATTGCAATCCTACTCGTGGGACGCTGACGGTCTGTACGCCAGCGCACAGACGCGATGGCCGGCGAGGAAGAGTATTGCTCGCAAAGGAAGGTCCGGGCCGGATTTGCGGCCGTCCATCATGCACGGCGTGCGTGTCGCTGTGGATAGTGGGCGCGACAAGGCCATTCCTCGCAAGTCGGCGGCGATGCAACCGGAAGTCCGCGCGCGTTGTCGACCGGTCATTCACGACGCACGAGACGCAGCAGGAGGCACGATGATTACCAACCTTAACGAAAGCCAGGGCACTGTCAAAGAGATGACGGACAAGCTCGTGTCGGATGTCAAGAGCGTAGGGGCAGATGCCGAGGGTGTGGTCAGGGGAATGGCCAGTTCGAGCGCCGGGCAACTCGCCGCCGTGCGCACGAAGCTCGAAGAAAGATTTGGCGAGGCGAAATCGAAATTCGACGGCGTGCGCGCGTCGGTCACGGAAAAGGCCAGAGGTACTGCCGACGCCGGCCAGAAATATGTGCTGGAGAACCCATGGAAAGCGATCGGGATTGCCGCAGCAGCGGGAATCCTCTTCGGCATTCTGGTTCGCCGCCGGTGATTCATGCGTATGGGGGCCTGATGTGTGAAGCCGGAACTGCACGAGGGTGCGGCAAGCGGCTTCGTTGCGTCGATTACCGTCCTGACGGCAGCCGACCGTCTTCCGGCAAAGGGCCCCTGAATTGAACGCTGGCACGAAGCTCTCCGCATACATACAGCAGTTCAAGCCGCGGGTCAGCGGACGCGCGTGGCCACGGATCTCGCCCGACGAGGAGCCGCCGCTACGCTCGGAGTTGTTCAGCGCCGACCAGATGGAGCTGCATGGCAAGGCGCTCGCCGCGTCGCACCGGCTGGCGCCGGGACGCGCGCCGGACCAGCTCCTCGGGCGGCTGGCAGCGAACGAGACCGCCCTGGTGGAGGTATGCAAACTCCTGACCGCGGCGGTGACGGAGAACCGCCGGATTACGCCGGCCGGGGATTGGCTGCTCGACAATTTCTATCTCATCGAAGAGCAGATCAGCACGGCAAAGAGGCACCTCCCCAAAGGCTACAGCCGGGAGCTGCCGCGCCTGCGCCTGAATGACGGCGCATCGGGGGCGTCAGCCGGACGTCCGCGTGTCTATGACATTGCGCTGGAGGCGGTGGCGCATGGCGATGGTCGCGTGGACACCGAAAGTCTCAGCCGCTTCGTCGCGGCCTACCAGAGTGTTACTGTCCTCAAGCTAGGCGAATTGTGGGCTGTGCCGATCATGTTGCGGCTGGCATTGATCGAGAATCTGCGTCGGGTCGGCGTGCGCATCGCGGCCGGGTGGGCGGAGCGAAACCTGGCCGATTCGTGGGCGGACCAGATGACGGAGGCCGCCGAGAATGATCCGAAGAGTCTGATTCTGGTGATCGCGGACATGGCGCGCTCCGATCCGCCGATGGTCAGCGCGTTCGTCGCCGAACTCGCGCGCCGCTTGCAGGGACGGGGGCCCGCGCTGGCCCTGCCGCTGACTTGGATCGAGCAGCGACTCTCCGAATCCGGCCTGACGATCGAACAGATGGTGCAGTCGGAGAACCAGCAACAGGCGGCCGATCAGGTTTCCATCAGCAACAGCATCGGCAGTCTCCGCGTTTTGGGCGCGATGGACTGGCGCGAGTTTGTCGAGCGCATGAGCGTCGTCGAGCGGACCCTGCAGCAGGACCCGGCCGGGGTCTATGACAGGATGGACTTTGCGACCCGCGACCGCTACCGTCATGCAACGGAAGCGATCGCGCGGAAGGGTCGCCTGACGGAGGGCGAGGTGGCCCGCAAGGCGGTCGAATTGGCTCAGGCCGGCGTCGACCGGGCCGCGCACGTCGGCTACTACCTTATCGACCGCGGCCTGCCTGCGCTCGAGCTGGCGGCGGAAGTCCGCCATTCCACCCCCGAGTTCTTGTGCCGCACGGCAGGCCGCGTTCCGCTGTTCACGTATCTGGGCGCGATCGTGCTGATCACCTTGATCCTCACCGGGTGCCTGCTGACGAAGGCGCTTGATGCCGGAACATCCGCCCGGGCGCTGCTGCCGATTGCCTTCGTGGCATTGCTGGCGGTGAGCCAGTTGGCCGTGGCGCTGGTGAACTGGCTGGCAACGCTGCTGGTGGCGCCGCATCCGCTGCCCAAAATGGACTTCTCCGAGGGGATCCCGTCGCAAGCACGCACGCTGGTGGTGGTTCCGACCATGCTTACCAGTGCGCAAAACGTCGAGGATCTGGTCGAGGCGCTGGAAGTCAGGTTTCTCGCCAATCGCGATGCAAGCCTGCACTTCGGTCTGTTGACCGATTTCCTGGACGCGCAGCAGGAATCGCTTCCCGAGGACGGGCCATTGACGGAGTTGGCCCGGACGCGGATTGAAGAGCTGAACGAGAAGTACGGCAGGGGCGAGGGCTGGATCCGGGGTGACATTTTCTTCCTCTTCCACCGGCCGCGGCGATGGAATCCGCAGGAACGGGTCTGGATGGGGCATGAGCGCAAGCGCGGCAAGCTCGCCGACCTGAACGCGCTGCTGCGGGGAAGTGGGCGCGATGACGCCGGGGGCCGTTTTTCCCTCATCGTCGGGGATGCCGCGATCCTGTCCGGCGTGAAGTACGTCATCACGCTGGATACGGATACGCAGTTGCCGCGCGATACGGCGCGACAGCTGGTCGGCGCGTTGGCTCATCCGCTGAATCGTGCGCGCTATGACCGGGACAAGGGCCGCGTGTGCGAAGGCTACGGCATTCTCCAGCCACGCGTGTCGGTGAGCCTGCCGGGGACGAACCGCTCGCGCTATGCGCGACTGTACGGTGGGGAGCCGGGCATCGACCCGTACACGCGTGCGGTGTCGGATGTCTATCAGGACCTGTTCGGCGAAGGGTCGTTCATCGGCAAGGGGATCTACGACGTCGACGCGTTCGAACAGGCTCTCGATGGGTGCTTTCCGGAAAATCGCATCCTCAGCCACGATCTTCTCGAAGGCTGCTATGCACGCGCCGGCCTGTTGAGCGATGTGCAGGTGTACGAGGACTATCCCGCCCGCTATAGCGCCGATGTGAGTCGGCGCCATCGCTGGATCCGGGGCGACTGGCAGCTGGCGGGATGGTTGCTGCGGCGCGTTCCGGGGGAGGGGGCCTGCCGGCAGGCGAACCCCCTGTCGATGTTGTCGCAGTGGAAACTGATCGACAACCTGCGCCGAAGTCTCGTCCCGACAGCGCTGACGCTGCTGTTGCTGTGCGGATGGACACTCATGTCGCCGGCGTGGTGGTGGACTCTGGCGGTGATCGGCATCCTGCTGATTCCTTCCTTGTGCGCAGCCACTGTTGAGCTGTTGCGCAAGCCCGATGAGGTGCTGTTGCGCCAGCACCTCGCAGCGGTCGCGAACTCGGCCGCACGGCGCTTGATGCAGGTGGGGTTCGAGCTGGCCTGCCTGCCGTACGAGGCGTTCTTCAGCCTTGATGCGATCGTGCGCACGGCCTGGCGGGTGCTCGTCGGTCACAGACGGCTGCTCGAATGGAGGCCGTCGAGCGAAGTCGATCGCGAGTTGGCCGGACGTGCCCGCAGTGAGGCTGCGGCGTCTTGGCGGTCGATGTGGGTGGGTCCCGTCATTGCCGCGGTGACGGGGGTCTATCTGGCAGTTGTAGAGCCGATGGTGCTGGTGGTCGCGGGGCCGATTCTGCTCTTGTGGTTCGCGTCGCCCGGTATCGCGTGGTGGATCAGTCGCCCGCTGGCGCGTCGCAGGGCGGCGCTGACGGCTGACCAGACCCTGTTCCTGCGCACCGTGGCGCGCCGCACCTGGGCCTTCTTCGACACCTTCGTCGGTGCGGACGATCACTGGCTGCCCCCCGACAACTATCAGGAGTATCGCGTTGCCGCGGTCGCGCATCGCACCTCGCCGACGAATATCGGGATGGCCTTGCTGGCGAATCTGACCGCGTACGACTTCGGCTACATCCCGGCCGGACAACTGATCGAGCGTACGATGAATACGCTGCGCACGATGGAGGCGCTGGAGCGGCACCGGGGGCATTTCTACAACTGGTACGACACGCAGACGCTCCACCCATTGCCGCCGCTGTATGTGTCGACAGTGGATAGCGGCAACCTCGCGGGTCACCTTCTGACCTTGCGCGCGGGGCTGCTCGGGTTGGCCGACGAGCCGGTATTGCCGGGGCAATTGTTCGATGGTCTGAGCGATACGCTCAGGGTTTTCGCGGATGTCGCTGACAAGACAGACAAGGTGGCTGCGGGCCCGTTGGCGGAGTTCAGAAGCGCATTGGAATCCCTCTCCACCGCCCCCCCGGATACGCTGGCAGCAGCGCAATCCAGCCTGATGCGGCTGGCGACCGGTGCTACCGAACTTGCCGCGCGGATTGTCGTCAGCTTCGATGTCGGGGATGGCCCGACGCCCGAGCGCGGCGCGAAGGGCGCGGAGGCGCAAGGGTGGGCGCAGGCACTTGCCCGACAATGCCATGACGCCTTGGACGAGCTGGGCTTTCTCGCCCCATGGTTGAGGCTGCCGGCGGCTCCGGATGGGTTGGAGGAGCATGTCGCCGAACCGGTCGGTCTTATGGGAATCCCCACCCTGCGCGCACTGGCGACGGCAGGGAGCACCCGTGCCCAGGACAGGATCGCCGCCATCGAGCGCCTGGCGCTGCAGTGCGGCGAATTGGCGCAGATGGACTATGAGTTCCTGTTCGACAAGACGCGGCACCTGCTGACCATCGGATACAACGTCCAGGAGCGCCGACTGGATTCGAGTTACTACGACCTGCTGGCCTCCGAAGCGCGCCTGTGCAGCTTCGTGGCCATTGCCCAGGGGCAGGTGGCGCAGGAAAGCTGGTTCGCGCTCGGACGCCTGCTCGCCGCCGCCGGTGGCGAGCCGGTGCTGCTGTCGTGGAGCGGTTCGATGTTCGAATACCTGATGCCGCTGCTCGTGATGCCGAGCTACGACAACACGCTGCTCGACCAGACCTGCAAGGCGGCGGTGGCGCGACAGATCGAGTACGGAGTCCAGCGCGGCGTTCCCTGGGGCATTTCGGAATCCGGCTACAACACCGTCGACATGCATCTCAATTACCAGTACCGGGCCTTCGGCGTGCCGGGGCTGGGACTCAAACGCGGGCTGGCCGATGATCTGGTGATCGCGCCCTATGCCTCGGTGCTCGCGCTGATGGTGGCGCCCGAGGAGGCATGCCTGAATCTGCAACGGCTCGCGGGCGAGGGCTTCCTCGGCAAGTTCGGCTTCTTCGAAGCGATCGACTACACGCCTTCGCGGCAGCGTCGCGGGCAATCGCACGTGGTGGTGCGCTCCTTCATGGCCCACCACCAGGGCATGAGCCTGCTGGCGCTGGCCTATCTTCTGCTCGACCGCCCGATGCAGCGTCGCTTCGAGTCGGATCGGTTGTTCCAGGCAATCATGCTGCTGCTGCAGGAGCGCATCCCGAAGGCCACGGCCTTGTTCGCGCATACGGCGCAACTCTCGGACGTGCGCGCGACGTCGGGTGCTGCGGAAACGCAGATTCGGGTGTTCAACACCCCCCATACGCCGATACCCGAGGTGCAGCTGCTGTCGAACGGCCGTTACCACGTGATGGTCACGAACGCGGGGGGCGGCTACAGCCGCTGGAAGGATCTCGCCGTTACGCGCTGGCGTGAAGACGGCACCTGCGACAACCGCGGAACGTTCTGCTATGTCCGCGAAGTGACCGGCGGGGCCGGCGGTGAGTTCTGGTCGGCCGCCTATCAGCCGACGCTCAAGCGTCCGGCAACGTACGAAGCGATCTTTTCCGAAGGGCGCGCCGAATTCCGCCGCCGCGACGCGGTAGAGGGCGGCGATGGCGATTTCGAGACCTACACCGAGATCGTCGTCTCGCCCGAGGACGATATCGAGCTGCGCCGGGTCCGCATCACCAATCGATCGGGACTGCGCCGGGAGATCGAGGTCACGAGCTACGCCGAGGTCGTGATTGCGCCGCCGGCCGCCGAGGCGCTGCATCCGGCCTTCAGCAATCTTTTCGTGCAGACCGAGATCCTGCGCGAGCGGGGCGCGATCCTGTGCACGCGCCGGCCCCGCTCGGCCGGCGAGCAGGTGCCGTGGATGTTGCACCTGATGGCGGTGCATGGTGTGCACGTTGGCGAAGCCTCCTACGAGACCGATCGCCTGCGCTTCATCGGCCGTACGAGAAGCACCGCCGATCCGCTTGCGATGGGCGAGCCGGGCCCGCTCTCGGGCACCGACGGTTCGGTGCTGGATCCGATCGTCGCCATCCGTCATCGCATCGCGCTCGATCCGGAACAGTCGGTCACGATCGACATCGTGTCGGGCATCAGTGACACCCGCGACTCGGCCGTGAGCCTGCTCGGGAAATACCAGGACCGCCATCTTGCGGACCGTGTCTTCGACCTGACGTGGACCCACAGCCAGGTGGTGCTGCGGCAGCTCAATGCGAGCGAGGCCGACTCGCAGCTGCACGCACGTCTGGCGAGCTCCGTCATCCATGCCAATGCCTCCCTGCGCGCCGACCCGGCGGTGCTGATCAAGAATCGCCGCGGGCAGTCGGGGCTATGGGGTTATGCCATTTCCGGCGACTTGCCGATCGTGCTGCTGCAGATCGGGGATTCGGCCAATATCGATCTAGTACGCCAACTCGTTCAGGCCCATGCGTATTGGCGGCTCAAGGGACTCGCGGTCGACCTGGTGATCTGGAACGAGGAACACTCCGGCTACCGGCAACGACTCCAGGACCAGATCATGGGGCTGATCGCCTCGGGCATCGAGGCGAGCGTGATCGACCGGCCGGGGGGCATCTTCGTACGGCCGGCAGAGCAGATGTCGGGCGAGGACCGCATCCTGCTGCAGTCGGTTGCGCGCGCCATCATCAGCGACGGCCGCGGAACGCTGGTGGAACAGCTCGACCGTCTCCCCCTCAAAGAACCCCGGCCGCCGCGCCTGGTGCCGAGTCGCGCGCAGCGCACCGAAGACTCGTCCGCCGCCGCGCCGCCGCGCCGCGATCTGATCCTGTTCAACGGGCTCGGCGGATTCACTCCTGACGGGCGTGAGTACGTCATCACGCTCGCGCCCGGCGAGGTGACGCCGGCACCGTGGGTGAACGTCCTCGCAAATCCCCACTTCGGGACGATCGTTTCGGAGAGCGGCGCCGCTTACACCTGGAGCGAGAACGCGCACGAATTCCGCGTCACCCCTTGGCACAACGACCCGGTGAGCGACTTGGGCGGTGAAGCGCTATACCTCCGCGACGAAGAGACCGGCCAGTTCTGGTCGCCGACGCCGCTGCCTGCCGGTGCGGAGTCGTCGTATGTGGTGCGCCACGGATTCGGCTACAGCGTCTTCGAAACCCGATCTGCAGGCATCTGGTCGGAACTGCGGGTGTTCGTGGCGCTGGATGCTTCGGTCAAGTTCTCGGTGCTGAAAGTCCGGAACGAATCGGGGCGGCTGCGCCGACTCTCGGTGACCGGCTACGTCGAGTGGGTGCTGGGAGACCTCGGCGCGAAGTCGGCCATGCATGTCAGCACCGAGATCGACCCCCGCAGTGGTGCGCTGTATGCGCGCAACCCATACAGCATGGAGTTTGCCGACCGGGTGGCCTTCTTCGACGTCGATGACCCGACGCGCAACCTGAGCGGCGACCGCACGGAATTCCTCGGGCGCAACGGCACCCTGCGAAATCCGGCGGCGATGAGCCGTTCGCGCCTGTCCGGCAAGGTGGGTGCCGCCCTGGACCCCTGCGGTGCGATCCAGGTGAGTTTCGAACTGACCGACGGGCAGGAGCGCGATATCGTCTTCCGGCTGGGCGCAGGGCGCAACGTCGAAGACGCCGGCAAACTCGTGCAGCGCTTCCGTGGCAGCCTGGCCGCGCGCGGTGCGCTGGAAGCCGTGCAGCGGCACTGGAAGCACACGCTCGGCGCGGTGCAGGTGGAAACGCCCGATCCGTCCGTGAATGTGCTGACCAACGGCTGGCTGGTGTACCAGACGCTGGCCTGTCGCGTCTGGGCGCGCAGCGGTTACTACCAGTCGGGTGGCGCCTTCGGTTTCCGCGACCAGTTGCAGGATGTGATGGCGCTGATCCACGCCGAACCCGCGCTGGTGCGCGCGCACCTGCTGCTCTGCGCAAGCCGTCAGTTCCAGGAGGGCGACGTGCAGCACTGGTGGCATCCGCCGGCAGGCCGGGGGGTGCGCACGCGTTGTTCGGACGACTACCTGTGGCTGCCGCTGGCGGTGTGCCGCTATGTAACGGGCACCGGCGACGTCGCCGTGCTGGATGAGGTCGTGCACTTCCTCGAAGGCCGCCCGGTCAATCCGGAAGACGACTCCTACTACGACCTGCCCGGACGCTCGGTCGACGTCGACAGCCTGTATCAGCACTGCGTGCGAGCGATCCGCCACGGCCTGCGTTTCGGCGAGCACGGGCTGCCGCTGATCGGCGCCGGCGACTGGAACGACGGCATGAATCTGGTCGGGATCAAGGGCAAGGGCGAGAGCGTCTGGCTGGGTTTCTTCCTGTGCGAAGTGCTCAGGCAGTTCGTCGGGGTGGCGAGGGCATACGGTGATGCATCCTTTGCCGATCTGTGTGTGGAGGAGGGCGCACAGCTGCGCCGAAACATCGAGCAGCACGCCTGGGACGGCCAATGGTACCGCCGCGCCTGGTTCGACGACGGCACGCCACTCGGCTCCGCCGGCAACGTCGAATGCCGCATCGATTCGATCTCGCAGAGCTGGTCGGTGCTATCCGGGGCCGATGCCGAGGCGCGCTCGCGCATGGCCATGAAGGCGGTCGACGACCACCTCGTGCGCCGCGATTACGCGCTCGTACAGCTTCTCGATCCGCCCTTCGACAAGTCGAACCTGGACCCGGGCTACATCCGCGGCTACGTGCCGGGCGTGCGCGAGAATGGCGGGCAGTACACCCATGGGGCGATCTGGGCGGCGATGGCGTTTGCCGCGCTGGGTGACGGCGCGCATGCCTGGGAGCTGCTAACAATGATCAACCCGGTCAATCACGCGCTATCGCCGGAGGACGTCGCCACCTACAAGACCGAACCCTACGTGGTCTCGGCCGACGTCTACGCGCTCGCGCCGCACATCGGCCGCGGCGGCTGGAGTTGGTATACGGGCTCCGCGGGGTGGATGTACCGGCTGATCGTTGAATCGCTGCTGGGCCTGAGGCTGGCCGCCGGCGACACGTTGCATCTCGCCCCCTGCCTGCCCGCGGACTGGCATGCCTACAAGATCCACTACCGGTACCGGGATACCGTCTATCACATCACTGTGTCGCAAACGCGCGTCGGGGAGGCCGGCGAAAGCGGTGTGATACGCATTACGGTGGACGGCGTCGAGCGAGCCGAGAAGGCGATTCCCCTGGTCGATGACCAGCGGGAACACCTGGTCGAGGTGAGCGTGCAGGCAACATGAGCGGGGTTGGATGGGCGCGAGCCTGCATCCCCCTCAGTCCGGTGCAGGATAATGGTAGTGCAGCACATTGAGGTAGCGCGCAACGGCTGCAATGTCTTCGCTGCTCCAGGCTGCTCCCGCGGCGCCCTGCCAGCGGCGCACTTCCGACTCGAGGCTCGTCCAGCCGGTGACGACGCTCTTGTCCCGCCAATGAATCTCAATGTTGTGGCAACTCTCACAATGCGTTGCATACAACAGCGCTCCGCGCGTCGGCTGGTCGCCCGTGGTTTGTTCTGCGGCATCGGCGAGCGTCCCGTAAAGGATGAACGGCACAATGAGGATCGATTTCGCGAGCATATTCACTCCCTCCCACGCGCTGCGCTTTGGTTCACTATAGGACGACGATTGCGAAGGACGTCGCCGGGGAAAATATAAGTGTTGACTCTCAGCGCAATGGGGCCACACTGTCTGTGCGTGCTGCGTCGCAACATAAAAACTGGTGCACGGAGACAGCCGGCATTAAATGCGCTGATTCCATTCCAGACCGATTTACGCAGCCATTCCCACGAGGAAAGACCAGATGCAAACCATTACCCCCGAACAAACCCGCGCCGCCAAGACCTACACCAACGCTTTGATGGCTCTGTCGCAAGTCGCTTTTTCCGGCGTCGAACGACTGGCTGCACTGAACCTTGAATTGGCCCGCACTGCGCTTGAGGACGGCCTCGCCGCCTCGAACAGTCTGATGCACATCAAGGACGTCAGCGAACTCGAGAACCTGCAAAGTTCCATCAGCAGGCCTGCAACGGAGCAGTGCGCGGCCTACTTTCGCAGCGTGCAGGAGATCGCTGCCGATTCGCAGCAACAAATCTCCAAGCTCCTGACTTCGTACTTCCAGACAGTCGGTTTTGACGCGACTGCCAGAGCAGGCTCGAACGCCGGGTTCGACATGTTTTCCAAGTTCGTCGAGCAGACAAACAGCATGTTCGAAGCCAACGCCAAGGCGGTCGGCGACGCAACCAAGATGATGGCCCCGGCGTCGCACCCGAAGAAAGCTGCGTAAGCCCTCAGGCAAATCGTAAGTAACGAGAAGCCCCGCGAGTCGGGGCTTTTTCTTTTCCGCGCCGGTCGGTCACTGTTGGCCCGACAAGGTATCGGCAAGGAAACGGAGCAGGGTGACAAGGACGGTGAGCAGCACCGGCCCGATAATGAGTCCGATGGCGCCGAAGGCCGATATCCCGCCGATGACGCCGATGAAGACTGCAAGCATCGACACCGGCGCCTGGGTCGAAATCAACAATGGCCGCAGGACGTTGTCCGAGACCGACACGCCCACGCCCCAGATCAACATGAAGACCGCCCAGCCCCATTCCGAATTGATGGCCAGGGTGAGGACCCCAGGCACCCAGACGAGCGCGGCGCCGCCTATTGGCAGCAATGCCAGCACCGCAGCCAGCACGCCGAATACGACAGCCGACGGCAGGCCGGCGATCGCAAAGCCGATACCCACCAGCGCACCTTGGGCAAGGGCGGTCAGCCCCGTGCCGTAGACGACCGCGCGTGTCGTGTCGCCGATCAAACGGAGCAAGAGTTTCCGCCGCTGCACTTCCATGGGGACCAGGCGCACGACGCGGTCAAGTAGCTTGGGGCCGTCGCGCAGCAGGAAGAAGAGCAAGAACAACATGATGAAAAAGTGGACGACCGTACCCAGGGCGCTAAGGACAATATTGCCGCCCGTGGCCGCCAGCGACTCCACCAGCATCTTCGTCCCGCTGGTCAACCATCGTTGAAGCTGCTCCGTGGTGGCGGTGAGGTTCTGACGCAGCCATTCGACAATACTCCCGATGTAAGGGTACTGCTCCAATTGGCCGAGCAAGCGGGCATCGAAGCGCAGTTCCTCTTGTTGAAAACGGTTGATCAGATCCGTGACCTGATTCGCGAATGCCACGCCAAGGCTCACCAGTGGGCCGGCGAGAATGACGGGAACGAATAGGGTGATGATTCCCGCCGACAGCCCAGGGCGTCCTTTCAACTTGCGCGTCAGCCGGCGATGCACCGGCGCCAGCAGGAAGGCCAGGCAGATCCCCCACGCCAGGGCGCTCCAGAACGGCGCCAGCATCCAGTAGAGGGCGAGGGCGAACAGGGCGGCCACGACGATGACGAAGGCCTTGCGATAGTCGTCCACGCCTGCTCCTTGCGAAAGTCCGCGCTGTTCGACGGTTGCAGCTAATTCTGCCTCGCATCGGCGCGCTTGAGTACTAGCGGCGCAGGCGTCATGGCAATCGCGTAGGGCTATCGGGTGCCGCCACACTGCCCCCTTCGTCCTCCCAACCGGCCAGGGCCGCCTTCTCCCGGCTTTGACGCGTGTGGCGAAGGCGGCTGGCCATGAATGTCGCGAACACGGAAGCAACCGCAGTGGTCCTGACCAGCGCGGCTGGCGGAACGATGTATTTGTAGTTGGTCATGGCGCGTGTCCTTTCAGTGAAGCGCCTGCCGACAACCGGCATACGCAAGAGCAAGGCTAGGCGCATTGATTGCATCAGGTCGGTACGCTGGCACACCGACGCTGATGTCCCATAACCTGCCCTCAATGTGTGTTGGCGTACAGACGGCAGCGGTCCCGCAGGTAAACTCATCGCCGGATAGTCCCGCTAAAGGAATACGTAATGCAACTTGGTCTCCTCGATCTGCCATGGTGGGCTTATGTCCTGGTCACGCTGGGCCTGACCCATGTCACCATCGCTTCGGTAACGATCTTTCTCCACCGGCACCAGGCGCACCGCGCGCTGGCCTTGCATCCTGCCGTCGCCCACTTTTTCCGCTTCTGGCTGTGGCTAACCACCGGGATGGTGACCAGCGAGTGGGTAGCCATTCACCGCAAGCACCACGCTGCCACCGAGACCGCGGAAGATCCGCACAGTCCGCAGGTTCATGGCATCCGGAAAGTCCTGCTTGAGGGCGCCGAGCTGTATCGGCTGGAAAGCCGGAACGCCGCGACTCTCGCGCGATACGGCCACGGCACTCCAGACGATTGGATCGAGCGCAAACTGTATGCACGGCATAGTGCGCTTGGCATTGGCATCATGCTGGTCATCGATCTCGTTCTGTTCGGTCCGATCGGCCTCACGATGTGGGCGGTGCAAATGCTGTGGATCCCGATCTTCGCCGCGGGTGTGATCAACGGTGCCGGCCACTTCTGGGGCTACCGCAATTACGCGCCTCGTGACGCCTCCCGCAATATCATTCCATGGGGCTTGCTGATCGGGGGTGAGGAACTGCATAACAACCACCATGCTTACTCCAATTCCGCCAGGTTTTCGAGCCGCTGGTGGGAGTTCGACATTGGCTGGATGTACATCCGCACGCTCGAGGCGCTCCGTCTGGCGAAGGTGAGCAAGGTGGCACCCAGGATCCGCTACAGCAGATCGAAGACGATCTGCGACGCGGGCACCCTGCAGGCTGTCATCACTCACCGCTACGACGTGCTGGCGAAGTTTGCCAGAACGCTGCGGCGAACCGCGGTGGAGGAAATCCGCAGCCTGCGGGCGAAAGCGATTCCGGGCTGGCAGGACGCCATCGCGTTGGATGCGGTCAAGCACTGGCTGCAACGGGATGCACAGGCCTTGCCGGAAAAGGAACGCGTAGTCCTCGAACAGGCTCTGCAATCGAGCACACTGTTGAGCACCATCGATTCGATGCGGCACGACCTCGTAGACGTATGGAGCCGGTCGGCCGCGTCGAAGGACCAGTTGGTCAGACAGTTGGAAGACTGGTGCCGACGCGCCGAGCAAAGCGGCATTGACGCGCTGCGAGAGTTTTCGCGGACGCTGCGCCGCTACGACTCCCCGTCACGAGGCATCCAGTGACATCCGAAGGATTCGGCGGAACGCGTTGCAGCGCAATCACCCCTCGCTCACCTCGTCGGTCCGAACCTTGAAACTCTTCAGCGTATTCGGGCCGAAGGTGTGGGTGATGGCGACGTCGGCGGCGTCGCGACCGCGGGCGATCAGCACTCGCCCGATGCGCGGAATATTGTTGCGCGCATCGAAGGTGTACCAGTGGCCGTCGAGATAGGCCTCGAACCAGCCGGCGAAATCCATGGGGCCATAGGGCGGTGGTATGCCGATGTCGCCGAGGTAGCCGGTGCAGTAACGCGCCGGGATGTTCATGCAGCGGCAGAAGGTGATGGCCAGGTGCGCGAAGTCGCGGCATACACCGGTTCGCTCCTGATACACGTCCCACGCCGTCTTCGTGCATCGGGCGTGCTCATAGCCGAATGTCACATGCCGATGGACGTAATCGCAGATCGCCTGGACGCGCCCCCATCCGGTCGGTCCCGTGTGGAATAGCTGCCAGGCGATATCGGACAGCCGATCGGTCTCGCAATACCGGCTCCCGAGCAGGAACAACAGGGTCTCGTCGGGCAGTTCTTCCACCGGCGTCTGCCGCGCCTGCGGCACGACTGCATCCGGCTGCCCGGTATCCCTGACGAGCGCGTCGGTGGACAGCCGGAGCAGGCCCTTGGGCGCGACGATACGCGAGCACCAGTTGCCGAAGCTGTCGCGATAGGCGGTGAGCGGCACGGGCGGATCGGCGATCAGGTAGTCGGGGATGATGATGTCCGACATGCGCGAGTAATGCACGCTCAGGGTCAGGATCATCGGAGTGGGCTGCGGGCAGTCGTAAATCAGTTCGTAGCCTATGCGGATCTTCATCACGGGGCTCCTGCTACATGACGGCGGCTATTGGCTTTCGTCCCAGTGGAACTTGTGCAACAGGCGGTGCAGTATGGGTACGAACAAGAGGCCGGTGGCGACGATGAAGACCAGGCCCGCGTATAAGGCATACAACCCGGCAAAGATCTTCCCGCCGTCCGTTTTCGGCGCATCCACCGGCCCCATGCCGCCGAGCAGCATGGCGCTGTTCAGGAACGCATCGCGCCACGCCAAGCCTTCGAAATAGCCGTATCCGACCATGCCGATCACAATGGAACCGAGCACCAGTCCCATCGAGGCTGCGGCATGGAGCGCGAGGCGCCGGAGAAAATGAATCCGGGGCAGCGGGGGGTGTTTGCGCGATTCGTACATGGGACGTGCCGAGACAACACCCTGTAGCGGCTACTTCTTGTCCCCTTTTGCCGCGTCCTGGATGCTTTCGCCGGCTTTCTCGACCTTCTCCCCGACTTTCTCCGACGCCTTGTCGACTTCCTTGCCGGCTTTTTCCATCGGGCCTTCCTGCTTCTGACAGCCTGCTAACGCTGCAAGCAGCGCACTCACGATCAAGGCTGCGCTGACGGGTTTTGCGAGTTTCATGAGTTGTTCCTCCTCGGCTTGACGTAAAAGCAATCGCAGTGCCCGGCCCAGGTTGGGCCGACGCACCGCGCGTTGATCATCACCTCTTGATTTCGTGGCCGATGACGCCACCGACAGCTGCACCGCCGACCGTTCCGACCGCGCTGCCGCCCGTCAGAACCGAACCACCGATGGCGCCGACGCCGGCGCCGATCGCGGTGTTCTTGTCCTGCGCCGACATGCCGGCACACCCGCCCAAGGCCAGCAGCATTGTTACGGTAACTGCGCCGAGAGTGAATCTCTGCATTGTTTTCATGGGATTACCTCTTTTCAAATCCTGTTACTTGCCATACTGCGTCTTCGCTTTCGCCAGACACTCATCCTTGGCTCCGCCCGCGAACGCATCGCACTTTTCCTTCGCCACCTTGTATTCGGCGTCACGCTTGTCAGCGGTGGCGTCCTTCCGCGCATCGGCAGCGATCACGCTCGCCTTGCTGCGCGCCTCGGTGGATTTCTCATCGGCCGTGGCGTTTGCTTCCGACGTCGTCTTGGCGGCCGCGGCGTTCGCATCCGAGGTCTTCATCTGTGCCTTGGCGTCGGCTTTGGCGGTGGTCTCAGCGGCCTTCGCCTCTTTCACGCAGATATCCTTCTTGTTGCCGGATAGCGATTTGCAGCCAGTCTTGTCGGACTTGTATTCGGCCGCGATCTTGTCCTTGCCGGCCTGGTAGTCGGCCTTTGAAATCCCTTCGGCCATAGAACCGGCGCTGAAGGCCAGGCCGAGGGCAAGCGCGATCGCGTTCATGCTGAGTTTGTTCATTTTCGTTCCTTGATGTGGTGACCTCTTGAGCGATGCATTGGCGTATGAGGCCTTGCACACACTTCTCATTGCCAGGATCGCGCTGCTAATAGCCATTGCGCATTGCCGCGGTGCAGACATTGCATGCTGCTGGCTCCGATGACCCCAGGTTATGCAGACGACGCGTCCCGGTCTGTCTGCTGTCGCACATAGCTAGCAATCGAGTGCAGCGTCGGTGCTGATGCCGTGGTGCGGACGAATTCCTGGGAGTCTTGGCACACTGGGTGCGCTACCGAACAGACGACCGGGGCGGGACTTTGTATGTTTCGACATCGCCCCGACAGATCATCAGCGATGACGTCGAGCGGTCCTGTCAGCCCGGACAGCGCACCTACGCGTAAGGAGTCGTCATGAAAACGCAATCTCTCCGTCTCCGGATCTTCGCGTTCCTGGTCGGGATCGCGATTCTCGCCTTCAGCGGCTGGGCGGGCGCAGACCCGCCGTCGCGCGTCGCGCGGCTCGGCTACATCAGCGGTGCGGTGAGCTTCTCGCCCGCCGGTGATGGCGACTGGGTGCAGGCCGCACTGAACCGGCCGCTGACCACCGGCGACCGGCTCTGGGTGGATGATGGCGCGCGCGCCGAACTCCAGACCGGCGGAGCCATGGTTCGCATGAGCGCCGGTACCAGCGTATCGGTTCTGAATCTCGACGACCGCATCGCCCAGTTGCAACTGACGCAGGGCACCTTGAACGTGCGCGTGCGTCGACTCGCGTCGGACCAGGTGTTCGAGGTCGACACGCCGAACCTCGCCTTCACGCTGCGGCAACCCGGCGCATACCGAATCGAAGTGGATCCCGACGGGAACGCGACGACGATCATCGTGCGCCAGGGGCAGGGCGAGGTGTACGGCGAAGACGCGGCGTATGTCATCGATTCGCGGCAGGCATATCGCTTCATGGGAACCGGCTTGCGCGAGTATGAGTATGTCGACACGCCGCGCCCTGATGATTTCGATCGCTGGTCGAGCCGTCGCGACCGCAGCTATGACGAGTCCCGCTCCGCCCGCTATGTCTCGGAAGACGTGGTCGGATATCAGGATCTTGACGAGCATGGCAGCTGGCGCGTCGACGCGACCTACGGCAACGTCTGGTACCCCAGCAGCGTAGCCGCCGGCTGGGCGCCATATCGCGACGGACATTGGGCATGGATCGACCCGTGGGGATGGACGTGGGTGGATGACGCGCCCTGGGGTTTTGCGGTGTCCCATTACGGCCGCTGGGCGAACTTCGGTGGAACGTGGGGGTGGGTGCCCGGACCCGTGCGCACCCGCGCCTACTACGCGCCGGCGCTGGTGGTGTTCGTGGGCGGCGCCAACTTTCAGCTCGCGATCTCGAGCGGCAATGTCGGCGCGGTCGCGTGGTTCCCGCTGGCGCCGCGCGAGGTCTATCGACCGGCGTATCAGGTCAGCCGCGGTTATTTCGAGAACATCAACCGCAGCAACACCGTCGTTAACACCACGGTCATCAACAACTACTACAACAATACGAACGTGACCAACGTCGTGTATGCCAACCGCCAGGTCCAAGGAGCCGTCGTCGCGGTGCCGACGAGCGCGTTCGTGCAGTCGCAGCCGGTGTCCAAGGAGGCGCTGCGGGTTTCGCGGGAATCGATCGTCAGCGCGCCGGTAGCCCCGGTGGCGTCCGTGGCTCCGACGGAGAAGAGCGTGCGTGGCGCCGCTGCCCAGGGTGGCAAGCCGCCGCAGCGTGTACTCGAGCGGCCCGTCGTGGCTCGCAGCGCACCTCCCCCAGCACACGCCGGCTTCGCGGCGCAACAGCAGCAACTGGCCGCGACACCGGGAAAACCGCTCGAAGAGGCCGCGCGCAAGGAACTGAAACCCGCCGCCTCCGTGCCGGCGCCCGCCGTCAAGGTGGTCGCGCAGAAGCAGGAAGCGCCACCGACCGTGCCTCCGCCGCCGGCCGCATTCGGCGCCAAGGCGGGCGATGCACGCGGAAAGTCCGAACAGCAGCCCGGGCGGGGAGAGCAGCGCGGGCAGCCTGCAACGCCGCAGCCTCAGGCCGCGCCGTCCCCGGCGATCCCGGCAGTCCCCGCCGAGCCAGCGCCGGAGCGCCGCGGCAGATCGGAGCAGCGTGGCAGCGATGAACAGCGCGGACAAATCGCGGCGCCGCCGCCCCCATCACGGCAACGCCCCACCGAGCGCGAACCTGTCGCGCCGCGAGCGATCCCTGCGGTTCCGGCGACACCCGCGACACCCGCGACACCCGCGACACCCGCGACACCCGCGACACCGGCAGCACAACCATCCGAACCGCGCGGAAAGTCCGAACAGCGTGATGAGCGAGAGCAGCGTCGAGAGAGGCAACAGCGCGAACAACCGTTGACGCCGCTCCCGGCGCCCGCGCGAGGCATGCCCCCGCCCGAGGCAGCCCCGCCGGAAGCAATGCCAGAGGCACCTGCAGTCCAGCCTCGTGAGCCGCGCGACAGGTCTGAGCCGCGCGGAAACGCGGGGCAGCGCGAGCGCGAAAGAGCCGTCGCACCGCCGCCCACACGGCAACCGGCGCCGCAGGCGAAACCCGACTCCACCCCCGCCGCGAGGGAAGGCGAGCCACGTCCGGCTACCGGCCCAAGACGCGCGCCGCCGCCCCCGCCGGCCGCCGAGCCGCGTGATCAGGAGCCGACACCGGGCCCGGGCAAACCCCGGAACAAGAACAAGGGCAGTGAAGAGCAGAAACAGGACGAAGAAAGACGCAACTGATTCACCGTCCGGCCGTGGCAGGCGAGCATGTCACCTCGCTTGCCGGGCCTCGCCCTGTCGCGTGGCCGGTCCTCATCCCGATACTCCTTCGCCGGGATTTCTTTTGTACGGCGGCGCTCATACACCGAACGGGGCGTCGATTGGCATTGCGGCCACGACGATACTTTTCCATTGCCGAACGACGTGCGTTACGCGAGCCGGCGTACGCGGTCGTCCGGCAAATTTGCGTGTCTCTCTTCCATGTCCTTTGCAATCTGGGCGCTCATCATCGGCGTGCTGCTGATTACGATGGCCCTGTCGGGCACGTCGCTGCAGCGGCTCCCTCTGAGCACCGCCATGCTTTATCTGCTCGCCGGTTTCGGGCTCGGCCCCGCCGGTTGGGCCCTCTTGTCGCCCGATCCGCTGATCTACTCGATGGTCCTGGAAAGGGCGACGGAACTGGCGGTGCTCATCTCGCTGTTCGCCGTCGGTCTGAAGCTCGGTCTCCCCTTGTCGGACAAGGGCTGGCGTGTGACGGCGCGTCTCGCGACCGTGTCGATGACGATCACGGTGGCGTTGATCGCCGCGATCGGGGTGCTGGGTCTCGGCCTTTCGCCGGGCGCCGCAGTCCTGCTCGGAGCGATCCTTGCGCCCACTGACCCGGTTCTGGCGTCCGATGTCCAGGTGGTCGAGGCAGGCGACCGCGACCGCTTGCGCTTCAGCCTTTCGGGGGAGGGGGGCTTGAATGACGGCGCCGCCTTTCCGTTCGTGATGCTGGGGCTGGGCCTGCTTGGTCTTTACGACCTGGGCACCGCCGGCTGGCGCTGGCTTGCGATCGACGTGCTGTGGGCAATAGCCGGGGGGCTGCTGATCGGTAGCGCCTCGGGCGCCCTGATCGGGCGATTGGTGGTCTATCTGCGCAGTCACCACAAGGAGTCGGTCGGATTCGACGAATTCCTCACGCTGGGACTCATCTCACTGGCCTACGGCCTTGCCGTGCTCAGCTACGCGTCCGGCTTCCTGGCCGTTTTTGCCGCGGGCCTCGCTCTGCAGCGAGTGAATAAACGGCCAGAACGAATCGCGGACGCAGCCCCGCTGGAGACGGGTCTTCAGCGCAAACAGACAGAGGAGGCGCTCGCGACCCATACGGATTATGCCGGTGCCTACATGACGCAGGCGATGCAGGGCTTCAACGAACAGCTGGAGCGGATTGCGGAGGTGGCGGTCGTTCTGGTGGTCGGCGCGATGCTTTCGTACACCTACCTCCCCGCCAGCGCCGGCTGGTTTGTCCCGCTCGTATTCCTGGTCGTGCGCCCCGTGTCCGTATGGCTTGGATTGCTCGGCGCGCCGGTGTCGCGCGATCAGCACATCCTGATTTCCTGGTTCGGCATTCGCGGTGTCGGCTCGATCTACTACCTGATGTATGCGATCAACCATGGCTTGCCGCGCCCCGCGGCGGAGGAAATCATCGCCCTCACGCTCACCGTGGTGGCCGTCTCCATCGTGCTCCACGGGATATCCGTGACCCCGTTGATGAGTCACTATGCGCGGCGGACCGCAAGGCGCCAGCGAAGCCGAAAAGACGATTAGCAGTTCCTGGCCCTTGCGTCGGTCATTCGTCGCCGCAAAGATTAAATCGACTTCAAGTACTCCACCAAGTCGCTCTTCTCCTGTCCGGACAGCCCCAACCCGAACTGCACGTCATAATGGTTCACGACGTCGTTCAGTGTCGCGAAGCGCCCGTCGTGATAGAAACCGCCCTTGGTGTGCGTCCACAGTCCCTTCAGCGGCGAGGTGCGGTAGCGGCGGTCCGGCGCCCGGTTCGCCTGGAAATCGTCAACGCCGATTTCCTCGGCGGTGTGCATGTTCCAGCCCGGCTCGGTAAACGTCGGCGGAACATGGCAGGTCGCACAACCTGCTTTTGTCCCGAAGACTTGTTTGCCGCGCGCCGCAGCTGCGGCATCGAAGCTGCCTGCCAGTGCGGTCGGCGCGGGGAGGGCCAGCTGATAGAAGTGCAGCGCCGGCAGTTTGGCGCTGATCAGGTCGGGGGTGCTGCGCACGTTGCCGAAGCCGGCGCGGGCGGCAACGGGAAACTGCACCGGGTCGTTCAAGCGCGGATCGAAAAACGTTCCCTTGCCGTGCATCTCGAGATTGGCGACAAAGGCATTCCAATGTGTCACCGAGCCCCAGCCGGTCCAGGTATGGAGATTGACGCCAGCCAGCCCGAACGCGGGCGGAATCAGGGTCGCGGCCGTCTTGCCGTCGGGGCGGAAGGCCTTGCCGTCGAGGAACAGCTCGGCGTCGAACTTTCCTGGCCCCCAAGAAGTGACGACCTGGCGCACGGTTGCCTCGTCGACCTCGAGCAGTGCGGCCACGGCACTCAGGTCCGGCGCCAGATTGACGATCGCGCCGACATTGAGGTCGCGGTTCGCCCAGCCGTCGAGCCGACGGCCGATCCCCGGAGCGAGCGAGTTATCCACCGCCGTATGACACAGCGCGCATTGAATGCCAATGGACTTGAGGTTGCGCCCTGCGTCGAAGAACCCCGTCACGCCGATGACCGCATTCAGGCGCAGCAACTCGACGGTGACCGCCGGGTCATCCAGATTGACCAGCCCGTGCTTCAAGTCGGATACGAGTGGGGCCGGCAGAGCGTCCACATCGACCTTCAGCCCCACGGCGAGGGCAGTCTTCGGACTCACCCCGGGGCCGACGCCACCGAGCGAAGCGCCCTTGATCGCATCATGCAGCTTCAGCGTATCGCCCCAGAAGGCCTCATCGCCGAAAGTATCGAAACGGAAGGTCGCCCGTCCTTCCGCCAAGGTTTCCTGGACTTGTCGGTCGATCTGTTGGTCGAGTTTCTTGCCGGACGGCAGCGCGTCGTCGGAGATTGCGAGCTTGTGTCCTGCCAGTACCATGGCGGCAAAGAGGGGGACTGCCAGAATGTATTTCCGGTGCTTTTTCATCATGCCCTCCATTCAATGATCTCAAGTTATTGCGCCGACAAACTGCGGTGTGACTCATCTTTCGCCGCCTTGGCAGTGACGCGACGCGCGATCCCGGTTCGTCGCGCCCGTGGCCACTGGGGGCGATGCCGTTCCATGACCCCGATGGGGTTTCATGCCGGTGCTCTCCACCTGTCGTTGGCCGACAGAATCTGCGCCGGAAGCCTTTGCCGCGTCTGTGCGCTGTCCCACGTATTGCGAACGGAAGACCTATACTTTGAATGGTCAATCGATTATGCGAGGTCGCTTGTGACTGCCTTTCATGACCCGCGCCAGAACCACCTTCTCGCAGTCCTGCCGGCGGACGAATTCCAGCGTCTGCTTCCGCTCCTGGAACTGGTCGATCTGCCGCTCGGACATGTGATTCACGAGTCGGGGATCCGGATGCGTCACGTCTATTTCCCGATCGACGTGATCGTGTCCCTGCTGTATGTGATGGAGGACGGCGCGTCCGCCGAGATCGCCGTGGTCGGAAACGAGGGCATCGTTGGTGTCTCGCTATTCATGGGCGGCGAAACGACACCCAGCCGGGCCATCGTGCGAAGCGCGGGCCATGCCTACCGGCTGAAGGCGCAAGTGCTGAAGGCAGAATTCGATCGTGTCGGGGGGCGCCGTTCCGGAGCATTGCATCATCTGTTGCTGCGCTACACCCAGGCACTGCTGACCCAGATGGCGCAGACCGCAGCGTGCAACCGCCATCACTCACTGGAGCAGCAGCTCTGCCGCTGGTTGCTGCTGAGCCTCGATCGCGTGCCGGCGAACGAATTGATCCTGACTCAGGAACTGATTGCCAACATGCTCGGGGTGCGCCGCGAAGGGGTCACGGAGGCTGCCGGAAAGCTGCAGAAGGCGGGCTTGATCGAGTACAGGCGTGGCCACATTACCGTGCTCGATCGAGGGAGGTTGGAAGCTCAATCCTGTGAATGCTATGCGGTGGTCAAGAAGGAGTTCGAACGTCTGCTTCCCGAAGCAATCGCGCGGTAATCCGGCGCCGGCCCGTGAAGAATTGACCTTTCTTTCGTTTGCGGACCTGTCGCAATTCCTTTCCGACAGAAAGAAATATTTGCGGGGCGCCGCGAAGTCCGATGCTGCGCCGTCCCGCGATCCCGCATGGCTGCAGGTTCTTCTCCCTTGGCCGCGGCTGCCGCGGTCGATAAACCTTGAAACGGCCGGTGGGGCGAGGTGACTGCTCTCTTCTGCTAAGGTTCTAGGCCTGTCAGGGCGTGCCGCAAGGCCTGGAGGTCAGCAGCGCCCGTGCAACCGGACGCGCCCATGAAGAGACTCGAACTGCTTGATTACGCACGTTTCGGTGCAGGACTGGCCGTCGTCGCCTACCACTATTTCTTCAACGGAATCAGCAACGGCAAGGTCACATCGATCAGCCATGTTCCGGAACTCGTCGCCTTCGCCAAATATGGCTTTCTGGGTGTCGAGTTCTTCTTCATGATCAGCGGCTTTGTCATCTTCTATTCCGCAAGGGACAAGACGGCCGGCGAGTTCCTGACTTCACGAGCAGTGCGCTTGTTTCCCGCCTTCTGGGTCGCGGTGCCTTTCACGGTCTTTTTCGCGTTGTTCTGGGGCGGCGACAAGATGTCGGTCACGCTCCCTGAGGTGCTGGTCAATCTGACGATGGTGCCGAAGCCCCTCGGCCAGCCCTTCGTCGATGGCGTCTACTGGACACTGCAGTACGAATGGAGCTTCTATTTCGCCGTCTTCCTCGTGCTTGCGGCCGGCTTGCAGTCGAAGCTGAACCGCTTGTTGCTCCTGTGGCCGTTCTACATCCTCGTGATGCGGCTCATCGGCATCGACAAGCTCCCCTATGCGTCGGCGTACTACTGCTATTTCGCGGCGGGCGCGCTATTCGCGTTGCGGATGGAAGAGAAGAGCAGGGCGTCGCTTGCCGCGCTGATCGTCAGCCTGGCGCTGTGCGTCTCCTTTTCGGCCGGCAAGGCGGCGGGCCTGACGATCAACAAGGGCGTGGAATTCTCGGCGATCGTGATCGGCGCAATCGTCGTCTGCCAGTTCCTGTTCTTTGTTTTCCTGAGCTCCGGAGCCGGGCTGAAACTCAAACTGCCCGGCTCGAAGCTCGCAGGTGGGCTGACCTATCCGATCTACCTCATCCACGCGCACTTCGGCTACATGCTCTTGTCCCGGTTCGCCAATGATGACAATCGCGCGATGGTCTATTCGCTGATCCTCGCGGCGGTGTTCGTGGTCGCCTATGCGATCCACGTGCTGGTCGAGCGCAGGCTCGCGGGATTCTGGACTGCGCTCTTCGCCCGCAGTTTCGGAGCACTCGGCGACACCTTCCAGAATCGGGCCAGCGGATTGGTGAAGTTTGCGGTCGGCACGGCGATGGGCCGCGCGCGTTAGTTGGCATGGAGGCAGAGAGATCCTGCACTCAAGGCCGTCCGTGAGGAGCTAAGATAAAAAAATAATCAGAATCGGGTGGGGACACGGATGGTCCAGCGGATCGAGAGCCGGCGCCGGGATGGCGACGATGTGCCGGCAGACAGCGTGCAGCTGCGCGAACTGGCGACACGCTCATTGCTCGCGCACTTCGCCGATTTGTGCGAGGGGGTCGTCGTTGTCGATGCGCAGGCGCGCGTCGTGTGGATGAACGACCGCTATCCGGCCCACCTCGGGATCGACGATCCGGCCGGCGTGATCGGGCGGCCGGTCGAGGAGGTGATCCCCAATAGCCAGATGCGGCAGGTCGTGGAAACCGGGCGGCCGATCATGCTGGACATCATGGATTTCGGCAAAGAGGCCTTCGTGGTCACACGCCTGCCGCTGCGCGACGACCGGGGCAAGGTGATCGGGGCGGTCGGCTTCATCCTCTACGACGACCCGCGCCATCTGGCGCCGGTCGTGTCGCGCTACCAGCGGCTGCGGGAGGATCTGGCCCAGGCCCAGCGCAGGCTGGCGGAAGCGCGGAGGACGAAGTACACGTTCTCGAGTTTCGTCGGAATCGGCGAGCGGTGCCAGGCCGTGAAGCAGGCGGCACGGCGTGCTTCTCGCGCGCTGGCGCCGGTGCTGATCCTGGGAGAGACCGGAACCGGCAAGGAGTTGCTCGCTCACGCGATCCATTCCGCCAGTCCGCGCGCCCACGGTCCCTTCATTGCCGTGAATATCGCTGCCGTACCGGAGACCTTGCTGGAGGCGGAGTTCTTCGGCGTCGCGCCCGGGGCGTACACCGGCGCAGATCGCCGAGGGCGCGACGGCAAGTTCAAACTGGCCGATGGGGGAACGCTCTTCCTCGACGAGGTCGGCGACATGTCGCTCGCGCTTCAGGCGAAGCTGCTGCGGATCTTGCAGGAGCACGAGGTGGAGCCGGTGGGCTCGAACCAGCTCATCCAGGTGGATGTGCGGGTCATTGCCGCGACCAGTCGCGACCTGGAGCGCATGGTGGCGGAGGGCGCCTTTCGCGCCGACCTGTACTATCGGCTCAATGTCATCACGCTGGTGCCGCCGCCGTTGCGGGAGCGCCTGGAGGATCTGCGGATCCTGGCCGAGCATCTGCTGGATGCAACCTGCCGGCACCAGGGGCTTCCGGTGGTCGGCATCACGCCGGCCGCGATCGAGCGTCTGGAACGGCACGACTGGCCCGGCAATGTGCGGGAACTCGCGAACGTGCTGGAGCGGGCGGTGCTCATGACCGACAGCGAAGTTCTGGACGTAGCGGATCTGGAAAGGGTGATGCCCGCCCCGCGCAAGGCCGCCCATCCGGCGAGCGGCCCCGGGCCGGCCACCGTCAGCCTCTCCGAAGCGGTCGCCGAGGCCGAGCGGCACGCCATCCACACGGCCTTGCGCAGTCACGGCGGGAACAAGGCTCAGGCTGCGAAGACGCTCGGCATCTCGCGCGCGGCGCTCTACGAGAAGATCGCGGCGCTCGGCCTCGATACGCAGCCGATCGGCTGAACTCGCCAGCTCGATCCCTTTTTGCGCGCCCGGGGTGTCTGCCAGGGCAGACGCCCTGTCTGCCCTGGCGGACACCCTGTCTGCCCTGGCGGACACCCAATCGGCGATGACAATGAGTCATAAGGCGGTTTTTTCCTATTATTCAGTGATTTGATATCACTGGCACGCTCCCTGCGATGTGTCTCCCGCTGCACCACCCATAAAGGAGACAAATTCATGGACTTCCTCATCGTCCTGGGAGCTCTGTGCTTCCTGATGTTCGTCGCGTACCGCGGCTATAGCGTCATCCTCTTCGCACCGGTAGCCGCCCTCGGCGCCGTGCTGCTCACCGATCCCGCACTGGTTCCGCCGATGTTCACGGGCCTCTTCATGGACAAGATGGTGGGCTTCGTGAAGCTCTACTTTCCGGTCTTCCTGCTCGGGGCGGTATTCGGCAAGGTGATCGAGCTGTCCGGCTTCTCGAAAGCCATCGTCAGCTCGGTGATCCGGATGGTCGGTGCGGAGCGGGCGATGCTGTCCATCGTGCTGGTCTGCGCGATCCTGACCTACGGCGGCGTGTCGCTGTTCGTTGTCGTGTTCGCCGTCTATCCCTTCGCCGCCGAGATGTTCCGTCAGAGCGGGATCCCGAAGCGCCTGATTCCGGGCACGATTGCCTTGGGCGCATTCACCTTCACGATGGATTCCTTGCCCGGCACGCCGCAGATCCAGAACATCATTCCGACCACCTTCTTCAAGACCGACACCTGGGCCGCGCCCTGGCTGGGGGTGACCGGTGCGGTGTTCATCTTGGCGACCGGCCTCGCCTACCTGGAATGGCAGCGTCGCAAGGCGCTGGCCAGTAACGAGGGGTATGGCACCAACCTCGTGAATGAGCCGGAGCCCTTCGATCACGAGAAGCTGGCGCACCCGGCGATCGCGATCCTGCCGCTGGTGATGGTGGGCGTCATGAACAAGCTCTTCACCCTCGCGATTCCCGAGTTTTACGGCAGCTCGCATTCCTTCGTGCCGGCCGTGATCGGCAAGGCAGCGCCCGTGGTGCAGGAGGTGTCCAAGGTTGCTGCAATTTGGGCGGTGGAGGGGGCGCTGCTGGTGGGCATCCTCACGGTCATGGCCTTCGCCTGGAAGACCGTCGTGCCGCGATTTGCGGACGGATCGAAGTCGGCCATCGCAGGCTCGCTGCTGGCGGCGATGAACACGGCTTCCGAGTATGGCTTCGGCGCGATCATCGCGGCACTCACCGGTTTCCTGGTCGTCGCCAGGGCGCTCGGCTCCGTTCCCAATCCGCTCGTCAATGAAGCGATCACGGTAACATCGCTGGCCGGCATCACGGGTTCGGCTTCCGGCGGCATGAGCATCGCGCTGGCGGCCATGGCGGAGACCTTCATCAGCAACGCTCACGCCGCCGGGATTCCGCTCGAAGTGCTGCATCGCGTGGCCGCGATGGCGAGTGGCGGCATGGACACGCTGCCGCACAACGGCGCGGTCATCACGCTGCTGGCGGTGACCGGCCTCACGCACAAGGTGGCTTACAAGGACATCTTCGCCATCACGGTGATCAAGACCCTGGCGGTGTTCGTCGTCATCACGACCTTCTATCTGACGGGCATCGTCTGAGGAGACTGAACATGGCTGACAGCGGCAAGGTGATGTCCGCACGGGATGCGGTGGGTCTGATTCGCGACGGCGACACGGTCGCGACCGGCGGCTTCGTCGGTATCGGATTTCCCGAAAATATCGCGGTCGCGTTGGAAGAACGCTTCCGCCAACGCGAAGAGGTAGGGCAAGGAGGGCGCAGCGGACCGCGAAACCTGACGCTCGTCTATGCCGCCGGCCAGGGGGACGGCAAGGAGCGCGGGCTCAATCACCTGGGGCATGAAGGATTGGTGCGGCGGGTGATCGGCGGGCACTGGGGCCTGGTGCCCAAGCTGCAGCAGCTCGCGGTGGCCAACCGCATCGAGGCCTGGAATCTGCCGCAGGGGGTGATCAGCCACCTGTTCCGCGACATCGCTGCCGGCAAGCCGGGCACGCTGACGCACGTCGGTTTGGGCACCTTCGTCGATCCGCGCTTCGGCGGCGGAAAGCTCAACGCGCGCACGACCGACGATCTGGTCCGGCTGATGGAAATCGACGGCGAGGAATACCTGTTCTACAAGGCCTTCCCGATCGACGTCGGCATCATTCGCGGCACAACCGCCGACCCGGACGGCAACATCACGATGGAGAAGGAGGCGCTTACGCTGGAGGCGCGCGCGATTGCGATGGCGGCGAGGAACTCCGGGGGAATCGTCATCGCGCAGGTGGAACGACTCGCCGAGCGCGGCTCGCTGAATGCGCGTCAGGTGCAGATCCCCGGATTGCTCGTCGATTGCGTGGTCGTCTCGGAGAAGCCGGAGTACCACATGCAGACCTTCATCGAGCCCTACAATCCGGCCTATTCGGGCGAGGTCCGTGTGCCGATGTCCGTCGTCGCGCCGATGCCGATGAGCGAACGCAAGGTCATCGCGCGCCGCGCTGCCATGGAACTGAGGGCCGACGCCGTGGTGAACCTGGGGATCGGCATGCCGGAAGGCATCGCCAGCGTGGCGGCCGAGGAGCGCGTCATCGATCTCGTGACCCTCACCGCGGAACCGGGAGTGATCGGAGGCATTCCCGCGGGCGGCCTGAACTTCGGAGCGGCCATCAATACCCAGGCCGTCATCGACCAACCCAGCCAGTTCGATTTCTACGACGGCGGAGGGCTGGATATCGCCTTCCTGGGGCTCGCACAGGCCGATCGGCAGGGCAATCTCAACGTCTCCAAGTTCGGTCCGCGTCTCGCCGGTGCCGGCGGGTTCATCAACATCTCGCAGAATGCGAAGAAGGTGGTCTTCGTCGGCACTTTCACGGCCGGTGAGCTGGAGGTGGTCGTCGGCGAAGGCCAGCTGCAGATCCTCAGGGACGGCCAGGCGCGCAAGTTCGTGACGGAGGTGGAGCACCGCACCTTCAGCGGCCGACAGGCCCTCAAGCGTGGGAAGACGGTGCTTTATATCACCGAGCGCTGCGTCTTCCGGCTCGGCGAGGATGGCCTTGAGCTCACCGAGATCGCCCCCGGTGTCGACCTCGAGCGGGACATCCTCGACAAGATGGATTTTCGGCCCATCGTGCGCGGAAAGCCGCGGCTCATGGACGCCCGCCTGTTCCAGGGCGAGCCGATGGCGCTGCGTGGCGAGATGTTGGAACTGCCATCGGCCCGGCGTCTCGAACGGACGCCGCGAGCGGCAGCGTCCGTTCGAATGGCGTGAGGGTAGCTGGCGCGATGGTCAGATCGCGCGCGCCAGCACGCCGATCGTCGGAGCCCAGTCGTCGCCCGGCTTCTTCTTGCGCGTCACGAGCGTGAGCTGGGCCGGCGCGAAGACGTTGGCGTTGTGGGTGACCGGCGTCGTGATCAGGTACTGGGCGCGGGTCGCACGCAGGAAGGTGCCGACGCGGTCGATGTTGGCGACGTCGAGGTGCGCGAAGGGTTCGTCGATGAAGACGAAGCCGCCGGGGCGGGCGTCGTCCATCAGTAGCGCGATCAGCAGGATCAGCGATTTCATCACCTGCTGGCCGCCCGAGGCTTCGCCGTCGTTGAGGCCCACCGCGCCCTTGCGGTCGAAGTCGAAGCGCACTTCGAGGCCGGCGTGGCCGAGCGAGAGGTCGTCCTCGCCGAGCGTCGGCGTCGGGCAATCGACGCTGACGTTGGCGAGGTCGGCCAGCGCCTTGAGGTTCTTCGCATACTGGCGCACGGTGGCGCGCAGCTTCGCGGCGTAGGCGGCGCGGGCCTCCTCGGTCAGGCGGCGGGCGGTGGCGCAGTAGCCCTGGCGGCCTTCGTAGTCCCGTTCGCGCTGCGTGACGTCGGCCTTGAGGCGTTCGGACAGCGTGAGCGCCGCGGGGTCGGTGACCCAGTCGCCTTCGTTGAGGCGGGCGCGCAGGCGATCGCGCTCGCGGCGCGCGGCGGCGGCGTTCTCGTAGCGTTCGGCGAGCAGCGCGATGTCCGTGGGGTTGCGCCAGTGGGCGGGCATGCCGCGTCGAAGCCGGCGCAGGCGCTGGATGCGTTCGGCCTGGGTGCGGCGGCGCGGCGCGGTGTCGCGTTCGAGTTCGCCGAGGCGGGTTTCGAGGGCGCGCAGCTCGCGATTGCGGCGGTCGACCTCGATGTCGATGCCGGAAAGCTTGCCATTGAGCTGGTCGAGTGCGGATTTGGCTTCGACGCGTTCGGCGATTGCGGCGGTCAGCGCCGCGCGGGCTGCGGGCAGAGCTTCTTCGGCTTCAGCATAGGCCTGGGCCTTCGCGGCCAGCAGCTGGGCGGACTGAAGGCCGAGCAGACGTTGGCGCAGGCCGGTCAGGCGCTCCGCGGCATCGGCAGCCTTTGGACGCAGGGCGTGGAGCTGCTTGTCGAGCGCGAGGATGTCGGCTTCGAGCTGCTCGATCCGGGCCTGCCGGGCGAGCTCGCCGAAATGGAATTCGGTCGGGCGGCCGAGGTGGCGCGCGCCGCGCCGCTCGCGGTGGTAACCGTCGCGCGTGATCCATTCCTGTTCGCGGGGCAGGTCGCGGGCGGATTCGACGCTGTCTACGCGGCGGATGCGGTTGAGCAGGTCAGAAAGCCAGCGCGGAACGGGCGCCGAGAATCGGACGACCTCGGCGAGGCTGCGCAGCGTCGCGGGTGGCGCTTCCTCGCGCTCGGGGACGACGAAGTGGCGGAAGCGCTCGCGTTCGCCGAGCGCCCAGGCGGCGTGGCGGTCGGATTCGCGTTCGAGCAGGATCACGTTGCGGTACGGGCGTAGCACGGCTTCGAGCGCGGCCTGCCAGGTCGTGTCGGTGACCTCGACGATCTCGGCGAGCCCGCGGTGTGCGATGCCTTGATCGTCGAGCAGGGAGCGGAAGCGGGCGACTTCGGGATCGCTCGGCGGGCCGCTGCGCGAGCGGGCGTTGCGCAGCGTTTGGGACTTCTCCTCGAACTGGGCAACGAGTTCGCGCTCGCGCTTGCGCAGTTCGAGCAGCTTGGATTCGGCCGCTTCGTGTTCGCGTTCGAGTTCCACCGCGTCCGCGCCGTGCTCCGCAGCGAGTTGCGCGCGCAGCGCGTCGCGCTCGGCGATCAGCTTCTCGGCGTCGCGCACTTCGTCGTGGGTGGCGATGTGCGTGGCCTCGGCGTCGTCCATCGCGGCGCGCAGCCGGCGTCGATGCGCTTCGGCTTCGAGCTTCTCGGCCTGGACTTCCTCGATCCGCTGGCGGGCCGCACGGCGCTCGGCCTGGCGTTCGACGCGTTCCTCGCCCTGGCGTGAAAGTTCGATCCGCTCGGCCGCGATGTCGCGCGCGAGTTCGGACACTTCGAGGCGCGGGATGACCTCGGCGTCGAGAGCCTGGGCTTCGTCGCTGAGCTGCTTCCACTGCAGGTAGTTGTCGGCTTCGAGCCGACGTCCCTCGGCCTGGGCGCGCAGGCGGTCGAGGTCCAGCCCGAGATCTTCGAGTTCGTGCTCGGCGCTCTTTTGCTCCGCTCGGGCGGCCTCGTAGTTGTCGAGCACTTCCTTGTCGCCGAAGACGTCGAAGACGAGCTCCAGCAGGGCCTTCGGGGAGTACTCACACAGCTTGTCGGTGTCGCCCTGCTCGAGGGCGAGCACCTTGGCGATCGCCGGGGTCAGACCGCCCCACGCGAGGCGGTTCTGGTAGTCGCGCAGGCCGACCCAGTCTTCGCCGTGTTCGAGGACTTCGATCGGCTGGTCGCCGTCGAGGATCGTGTAGTCGCGCGTCCATTCGCCGCCCGCGCGGCGGATGCGGCAGGCGAGCGTGACCTCGTCGTGCAGGCAGGGGAAGAACGGCCGGCGGCCGCTCGCACCGGGCTGGTTCGCGACGACCGCCCGGATCCACGCGAAGCTGCGCTCGGCGCGGCGCACGTAGCGGCGGAAGTCGCGCTTGCCCGAGCAGCGCAGCGCGAACAGGGTGCGCAGCGCATCGAGCAGCGTCGTCTTGCCCGAGCCGTTGGGGCCGACGATGGTGATGATCTGCGCGTCGAGCGGCAGCGTGAAGCGGCGCCAGTAGTCCCAGTGGACGAGCTCGAGTCGTTTGATGTGGAACATCAGGCGTCCTCCTCGTCGAATTCGTCGTCGGCGAGCACGTCTGCCTGTTCGAAGGCGTTGCTCTCGGGGACTTGATGCCCGGCGCGGGACAGGACGTCGGAAAGCGTGCCGTGGATGATGCGATCGGCGAGCACGCGGTAGTCGAGGGCGACGTCGAGGAGCGGCCCTTCATTGACGATGCCGTTGCGGCGCTCGATGAAGCCGAGACGGGCGAGCTTGCCGAGCATGAAGTTCTTGACCTTGGTACGTCCGCCGAGGGCCGCACCGAAATCGGCGATCAGCGACGCTTCCGAGAGGCCGGCCGACACTGTCTCGCCATGCACGACGGGCTTTTCGGCGCCGAACATGTCGCCTTGGCCCTCGTCGGCGAGCTCGCGCCGGGTGACCTGGCGTTCGCGCTTCGGCAGCACGATGAGCGACCAGATCACGACGAGGAGCGCCACTTCGTCGCGGGTCAGGCCCGCGTTGCTCGCGGCGTATTCGCGACGCGCGCCGAAGACCGGCTCCATCATGTCCGGCGTCAGGGCGGCGGCGACATGCCCGGCGTAAGGGTTGTCCTGGAGTTGCAGGCCGACGGCGGCGAGGCGGTGGTCGAGTTCGACGCGGAAAGCTTCATCGACGAGCGCGCGACGCACCAGTCGGTCGTTGCGCGGCAGCCAGCGGTTCGCGAGCAGCCGCGCAGTCAGTGTCTTGAGTTCGTGTTCCATCAGGCGTCGGTGAGTGTCGGGTCGGCCGCGGTTGACGGTGCGGCGGAGGCGGCGAGCGCGGCTGTAGTGGGCGCCGGAGTGTGACGCGGAGCGATGCTGCCGTCGGACATCAGGGCGATCTCGTCCTCGTCGACTTCGACGAGGCGGTCGCCGAAGTGCACGTCGACCGGCAGGCGCATGAAATCGCCGATCGGGCCATCGGCCGGTCCCGCGGATTCGCCGTCGGCGAGGAGGGCGAGCAGGGACAGGCGATAGGCCGCATGCGCAAAGCCGCCGCCCGCGACGACGTATTGCAGCGGCACTTGCCGAGGCAGGGCGCCAATGCGCCGCGTGAAGTGCTGCAGCAGGGCGAGGTCGTCCTGCTCGGGCGCCTGGCTCACCGCCGCGGTGTCGGGCGGAGGCAGCTCGGCGTTTCCCTCATGTTCGCGGACTTCGTCGGAGAGCACCGCTTCGGCGCGGTCGAGCAGTTCGTGACCGCCGGCGAGGAGCGTCACGTTCGGCACGGTCGCGAGCGCATCCTCGGCGAAGCCGGCGAGTTGCTCGGCCGACAGGCCGCGCAGCCAGGCCGCGACGTCGGACGACGAGATGCCGGACGCGCCGAGCGTCACGCGCTGCGCCTCGATCTTGTTCAGCGCGCGCTGGAAGCCGGCGTCGACCCGCGCGAGGCGCGACTGTGCGAGGCCGATGCGCTGGGCGATGCGTGCGATCTCGAAGGGCACGTCGGGATCGGCGAGCAGGCCGTTGAGGATCTCGGTGCCGCGTGCGAGCCAGCGTTCGTTGGCGGAGAGACGACGGCGCGCGCCCTGGATGTGGAATTCCGAGCCGGAGGCGATCGCCTCCTCGAAATGCCAGGTGAGGTCGTTGAGCTTCGACAGCAGATGGCCGAGCGCTTCCGGCGTGATGCTGCCGACCGCCTGCAGGCCGGCGAGCTGGGCGGTGAGAAAGCCGAGTTCGGCGTCTTCCTCGGTCGAGAAGCGCAGCAGCATGGTGACCGCCGCGACCGCATTGCGTCCGATGTCGGACACGTAGTACAGGCCGTCCTCTGCGAAACTCAGCAGCGCGTTGTCGCGCAAGCGCTTGAGCACCGTTTCAAGCTTCACCGGGTCGAGATAGGTGAAGCGCGAGCGCAGCACGTCGGGCGACCATCGCGGCGATTCGGACTCCTGGCCGATTTCCCGCAGCACAAGCAGGCGCAGCAGGACTTCGGCTTCGGAGCCGCGGAACAGCGTGATGAAGGCGTCGATCAGCGGCCGGGCCGCGGCGAGTGTGGCCAGTTCGGGCACATCGTCCGCGGCCACGCCGGGGGCGAGAAAATCAGCGAGGTCGGGCGTCATGCAGGGTGATACGGGGCGCAGAGCTTGGCGCTCAGACGCCCTGCTTCAGGCTCGCAGCGATGAAGTCTTCGAGGTCGCCGTCAAGCACCGCCTGCGTGTTGCCGACTTCGTAGTTGGTGCGCAGATCCTTGATGCGCGACTGGTCGAGCACGTAGGAACGGATCTGGTGGCCCCAGCCGATGTCGCTCTTCGAGTCTTCCAGCTTCTGCTGCTCCGCCTGGCGCTTGCGCAGCTCCAGTTCGTACAAGCGCGCCTTCAGCATCGACATCGCCTCGGCCTTGTTCTTGTGCTGCGAACGGTCGTTCTGGCACTGCACGACGACACCGGTCGGCTCGTGCGTGATACGCACCGCGGAGTCGGTCTTGTTGATGTGCTGGCCGCCCGCGCCGGACGCGCGGTAGGTGTCGATGCGCAGGTCCGCCGGGTTGATGTCGATCTCAATCGAGTCGTCGACCTCCGGGTAGACAAACACTGACGAGAAGCTCGTGTGGCGCCGTGCGTTGGAGTCGAACGGGCTCTTGCGCACGAGGCGGTGGATGCCCGTCTCGGTGCGCAGGAAGCCGTAGGCGTATTCGCCGCCGACCTTGATCGTCGCACTCTTGATGCCCGCGACTTCGCCTTCCGACTCTTCCATCAGTTCGACGTTGAAGCCCTTGCGCTCGCAGTAGCGAAGGTACATCCGTTCGAGCATGCCCGCCCAATCCTGCGCCTCGGTGCCGCCGGCGCCGGCCTGGATTTCGATGAAGCAGGAGTTCGGGTCCATCGGATTCGAAAACATCCGGCGGAATTCGAGCATGTGGACCTTGGCTTCGAGGGGCGCGAGGTCGCCTTCAACTGCGGACAGCGTGTCCTCGTCATCCTCGGCCTGCGCCAGATCGAACAGGTCCTTCAGGTCGACCGACATCTGTTCGATGTCGCGCAGGTTGACGACCACGTTCTCGAGTTGACGCTTTTCCTTGCCGAGTTCCTGGGCCTTTTCGGCGTTGTTCCAGACCGCCGGGTCTTCCAGTGCGCGCGTTACCTCTTCGAGCTTCGACGATTTCTCGTCGTAGTCAAAGATACCTCCGAAGTTCGCGACCCCGGGCTTGGAGGTCGTCGAGTTTCTGGGCAATGGCGTTGATGCGTTCGGCTTCCATCATGAGGCTCCGGCGAATTCTTCTCGGGAAACCGGTCATTATACCCGGCACGGCGATCGAAAGCGGCGGTTCTCGACCCCGATTACCTTTGTAGGTCCGGACTGCACTTCGATACGCAGTTAGTGATAATCTCATCCGTTACAGATGCGAACGGGTCTTGTCACTCAAGGGATCAGCCATGAGCCAGATACGTAGAGCGCACTCCAGCGCGCCCGATGCCCGGACGGCAGTGCGCGAGCTTCACCGGGACTTGCTTCAGTCCGACACCGAACTTGTCCTGTTCTTCTGTTCCAGTTCCTACGACCTCGACGAGCTCGCCGATGAGATCAATCGCCTCTTCGGCAAGGTGACGGTCGTCGGATGTACGACGGCCGGCGAGATCGGGCCGCTCGGCTACCGGGACCGTTCCCTGTCGGGCGTAAGTTTCCCGGCCGGCACGTGTACCGCGGTCACAGCCGGCCTCGACGAACTGAAGGATTTCTCGATTGCCCGCGGCAAAGGGATCGCCCAGTCGCTACTGCAACGCCTGGAACAACGTGCGCCAGGCGCAGGGGTCGGCAACAGCTTCGGCTTCCTGCTGATCGACGGGCTGTCGATCCGTGAAGAGCCCGTTACGAGGACGCTGCAGGCGGCGCTGGGAGACATTCCGCTGTTCGGCGGTTCCGCCGGCGACGATCTGAAGTTCGAGCGGACCTGCGTCTTCCATGACGGGCGTTTTTCCTCCGACAGCGCGGTACTGGTCCTGGTCTCGACCAGCCTGCCTTTCCGGACTTTCAAGACCCAACATTTCGTGTCGCTCGACGAACGCCTGGTCGTGACCGAGGCCGATGCCGACCGCCGCGTGGTACGCGAGATCAACGGTCTGCCTGCCGCCGAAGAGTACGCCCGGCTGATCGGCGTGAACCCCGACCAGCTGGATCCGGCGCACTTCGCCGCATCGCCGGTCGTGGTGGTGATCGATGGCACCGACTACGTACGCTCGATCCAGCGAGCGGATGCGGACGGAAGCCTGACCTTCTATTGCGCGATCGACGAAGGGCTCGTCCTGCGCGTCGCCCGCGGCACCGGTCTGGTGTCCAACCTCGAGAAGACGCTGCAGGACTTGAAGGAAGAGATCGGTCCGCCCCAACTGCTGCTCACCTGCGATTGCATCCTGCGCAATCTCGAAATTTCCCAGGACGGGAGCAAAGCCGCCGTCGAGAGTCTCCTGGCGCTGAACAACGCGGTCGGTTTCAGCACCTATGGCGAGCAATATGGCGGGGTGCATGTGAACCAGACACTGACCGGCATCGCGATAGGCAGCGACGAGCGGCAACATGGCGAGTGAAGCGAGGGCCGAGCAGGGCGATGAAGAAGCCAGGCTGCGGGCCGAGATCGTAAGGCTGAACAAGATGGTGACGGCCTTGATGAACCGGGCCGAGCGCAGCACCAGCATGCAGGGGTCGGCGTTCAGTCTTTTCCAGACTGCCGTCACCCTCGAGGAGCAGGTTCGCGAGCGCACGCGGGACCTGGAAACGGCGGTGCGGGAAAACGAGAAGATCAATCGTGCGCTGCACTCGGCACGCGAAGCGATGGAGCGCGAAATCGACGAGCGCCGGCGCGCGCAGGAGGCACTCGAGATCGAGAGGGAGGAGCAGCGCATCCTCATCGCCAAGCTGGAAGAGGCGCACAATCAGCTGCTGCAGTCGGAGAAGCTCGCATCGATCGGACAACTCGCGGCGGGGGTCGCGCACGAGATCAACAATCCGATCGGCTTCGTGAATTCGAATCTTTCCACCTTGGCGAAGTACGTCGAGTCGCTGCTTTCGCTGATCGGCGTGTATGAAGAGAGCGAGCACCTGCTCGCCGATGGGGCCGAAGCGCGAGGCCGGATCGTGGCGGCGAAGGAGGCTGCGGATCTCGACTTCATGCGTGACGATGTGCGGCAACTGATTACCGAGTCGATCGAGGGTGCAAGCCGCGTCCGGCGCATCGTGCAGGACTTGCGCGATTTCTCGCGAATCGATAGCACGGAGTGGCAGATGTTCGATCTGCGGGCCGGAATCGAGAGCACGCTCAACGTCGCGGCCAATGAGATCAAGTACAAGGCGTCAGTGGTGCGTGACTACGGGGAGGTGCCGCCCGTCGAATGCATTGCGGCGCAGATCAATCAGGTGTTCCTCAACCTGCTCGTGAATGCGGCGCAGGCGATCAAGGGGCGAGGGACGATCACCGTCAGGACCGGTTGTGACGGCAATGAGGTATGGGCGGCGATTGCCGACGATGGGTCGGGCATCCCGCCGGAAGTCCTGCCCAAGATCTTCGATCCCTTCTTTACCACGAAGCCAGTGGGGGCGGGGACGGGGCTGGGGCTGTCGGTGTCCTATGGCATCGTGCAGAAGCACGGCGGACACATCGATGTCGATAGCCACCCCGGCGAGGGAACGACCTTCACCGTGCGGCTTCCGCTGCGCCGGGCTGCGTGACGCAGCCCGGGCGCCGGTCAAGGCTCACGCGCCTTCGAAGTATTCGAGCATCAGCTGCAGGCTGGTGATGCCGTTGTACTCGTTCGGCGCAAGCCGGTAGGCGGCCCGGATCTGCGGCGGGGCGCCGTCGGCGAAATTGAAGCGCACGGCGTCGAAGCGGACGTTGTTCTTCGAAAGCTGCAGCTTCAGGTGCTTGTCCTTCATCAGCCGCTGGTTGTCGACGCGGAATACGTCGTCGAACACGGGCGCGGCGAAGCCTTGACCCCAGATGTCCTGCTCGATCAGGCGCGCCGATTCGAGGCTCATGTAGCCCGCTTCGAGAGGGCCGTCGGTGTCCAGGGTGCGCGTCAGATCCGAGGGCGAGACGAGGGACTGCACCGCATCCTCGAACACGGCCTGGAAGCGGCTGTACTCGCTTTCGCGAATCGTGAGGCCGGCCGCCATCGCGTGGCCGCCGAAGCGCAGGATGAGTTCGGGGTGTTGCTTGCTCACGAGGTCGAGCGCATCGCGCAGGTGCAGGTTCGGGATCGAGCGGCCGGACCCCTTCAGCTCGCCTTCGTCGCCCCGCGCGAAAGCGATCACCGGGCGATGCAGCTTTTCCTTGATGCGTCCGGCGACGATCCCGATCACGCCCTGGTGCCAGTCCGGCTCGAACAGGCTCACGGTGGCCGTGTTGCCGGGATCGAATCCGGCGAGCCGCGCGAGTGCGCCTTCCTGCATGTCCTGTTCGATGTTGCGGCGCTCGCGATTGAGCTTGTCGAGTTCCTGCGCGATGTTCAGCGCGCGGCCTATGTCGTCGGTGACGAGGCACTCGATGCCGAGGCTCATGTCCGAGAGGCGCCCAGCAGCGTTGAGGCGCGGGCCGAGGCCGAAGCCCATGTCGAAGGTGCTCGCGCGCGCCGCATCGCGGCTCGCAGCGGCGAAGAGCGCGCGGATACCGGGTTGCATCCGGCCCGCGCGCATGCGGGCAAGGCCCTGGGACACGAGGATGCGGTTGTTGTGGTCCAGCCGGACGACGTCGGCGACGGTGCCGAGTGCGACCAGATCGAGCAATTCGCCGAGGTTCGGTTCCTTGCCACCGGCAAACGCGCCGCGGTCCCGCAGTTCGGCGCGCAGGGCCAGCATCGTGTAGAACATGACGCCGACGCCGGCGAGCGACTTGCTCGGGAAGTCGCAGCTCGGCTGGTTCGGATTCACGATCACGTCGGCGTCGGGCAGCGCGTCGCCGGGCAGGTGGTGGTCGGTGATCACGGTTGCCATGCCGTAGCTGCGCGCCGCTGCGACCCCTTCGACACTGGCAATGCCGTTGTCGACGGTGATCAGCACGTCCGGCTCCATGCGCGCGGCCAGTTCGACGATCGCCGGTGTCAGGCCGTAGCCGTATTCGAAGCGGTTGGGCACGAGGTAGCCGACGTCGGCGCCGAAGGCGCGCAACGCGCGGATGCCGACCGCACAGGCGGTGGCGCCGTCGCAGTCGTAGTCGGCGACGATCAGCATGCGTGCGCCCGCTTCGATGGCGTCGGCGAGCAGTTGCGCGGCTTCGCGTGTTCCCTTCAGTGCGTCGGGCGGAAGCAGGGCCTTGAGCCCGTAATCGAGCTCCTCGCGCCGAGTGATGCCGCGCGCCGCGTAGATCCGGGCGAGAAGCGGGTGTGTCCCGGTATCGATCAGCCGTTGCATGGCACGCGCCGGGATGGCGCGGGGTTGGATCTGCGTCATTGTTCGAATCTTCCGGACTCGGCGGCTTGCGGAGCATCGCCGGTTGGCGCTGGAGGCGGCGCCATTGTTTTCAGCAGCGCATCGAAGGCGTATGGCTTGCGCCAGAACTTCCAGCGGTCGCTGGCCTGGACGGCGAGTTCGAGTGTGCCTCGGTCACCGGGGGCGGTCAGCCGCAGGCTGCGCACGCGCCGAGTGCGAATTGCATCGGCGAGGGGGGCGAACCATTCCCGCTCGAGGGCGACCAGCGTGTTGCGCCAGCGATCGATATCGAGCTGCAAGGCGGGCTTGAGGAGCGAATCGATGATGACGACCGTCTCGTCCTTCAGCGCGGCCGTGCAGTCGGGGGCCGTGGGCTCGACGCCTGCGGCGCGGGCGAGGCCGCGGGTCAGGGGCTCGCGGGTCTGGACTGCCGTCGCCGGCCTCCTTGCCGATGCCGCGAGTTCGCCCGCACCCCACAGCCACAAGCTGTTCGCGGGTCGGCGACCGGCGCTTTCCCTTGCTTGATTCACCCGATGGTTGTGGAGCACGACCTGAATCTCGTTCATCGTGCGCTGCCAGAGGCGCGCGTCCTCGCCTTCGGGCAGGAAATGCTGGATGGGCCGGCCGACGACGTCGTGCAAGGGGTAGAGCCGTGCGCGCGTCGGGGCCGCGAGACGCAAGTACCAACGGGCCGGCGTGCAGGCTTCGAATTGGCCGATATCGGAGAAGGTCTCGTTCAGCGCGCCGATCAGTGCGGCGACTTCGTCCGGCGACAACTCGTCTTCCGGAAAATCGTTGAGCAGCAGGTGTTCGCGCGCGAAGGAGAGGTTGACCGGGTCCGCGCACAGCCAGTGGGAAGCGGCGGGTGGCGGGGCGGCGTCTTCGCCGAGACGACGGAGTGCCGCGAGCGGCAGCGGCGCGTCTTCTTCATTAGGGCTGGGATACCCGAGCAGACGGGCCAGTTGGCGGTCCAGCGGTTCGAAGGGCGCGACGTGGCGGTGGCCGAGGCCGAGCAGTCGAGCCAGGGCGGGCAACTGCAAACCGGAGGCCGGCCCGATGGCCGATGCGCCGGGCCAGATCAGGCCGGGGATGACGAGGTGAATCTGCATGGGGCGGCCGAAGAGAAGAGCGCGCCGAGTCTAGCACACGGTACTGTCAGGGGAAGGGTCCGCGGGCAGAGGAGAAAACGGGTGCAGTGTGCCCGCACCCGGGATGCGATTACTTGCCGCGCACCAGCACCAGCGAGGTCGTGGCAAGGCGCACGAGATCCTCGGCGACGTTGCCGACGAAGAGACGTGCAAAGCCGCGGCGGCCGTGCGTGCCGGCAACGATCACGTCGGCCTGCCAGGCGTTGGCGCCTTCGATGATCCATTCGGCGACGCGGCGGTGTGCGGTTTCGATCTGGCCATCCGCTTCGAGGAGCGCCGTGTCGGCCTGGACGCCGGCATCGGCGGCGGTCTTTGCGGCGGCTTCGAGCAGGGCCTTGCCCGCGTCGCGCATGGCTTTTTCCGCTTGCGAGACGTCGATCACGGCTTCGAGGCCGACGGCGTGGCGGATCGGGGCCTCGTCGGCGACGTGCACGATCCGGAGGGCGGCGCCGAGCGTCTTCGCCAGGGTGATCGCTTCGGCAAGTGCGGCGTTCGAGGTGGCGCTGTCGTCGACAGCAACGAGAATCCTCTTGTACATGATATTGCTCCGCTTGGAACTTCAATATTGGCTGATTCGATCGGGACCGCCTGCGATTTGACGTCGCACGCGGCCCCGGGTTTCGCGCTTAGGGCACCAGGGCCGTGAAGGGATAGACGTAGGCCTGGAGCGTCACGAGCAGGCCCACGAGGACCGCCAGCGCGATCGAGTGGAAGAACACGTAGCGCAGGATGTCGCCTTCGTGGCCGAACCAGCGGGTCGCGGTACTGGCGACGACGATCGACTGGGCGTCGATCATCTTGCCCATCACGCCACCGGAGCTGTTCGCCGCCGCCATCAGGATCGGATTGAGGCCGAGCTGCTGAGCGGTGACCTTCTGCAGGCCGCCGAAGAGCACGTTGGCCGCGGTGTCCGACCCGGTCAGCGCGACGCCGAGCCAACCGAGCAGGGTACCGAAGAGCGGATACAGCGAGCCGGTGTTGGCGAAGGCGAGGCCGAGGGTCGCATCGAGGCCCGAGTAGCGGGTCAGGTAGCCGAGGCCGAGCATGATGACAATCGTCAGCAGCGACAGCTTGACCAGCTTGATCGTGCGCCAGTAGATGCTGAACAGCTGACCCAGGTTGAACTTCATCAGCAGGCCGGCAATGATCGCGGCGATGAAGATGCCGCTACCGGTGGCCGACAGGTAGTTGAAGTTGTAGACCGCGGCTTCCTTGTGCGGCGCGGCGACGACCGGCGGAACCTTCTCGATCAGGTTGTGCAGGCCGGTGAAGGGGATCTTGACGATCGAAACATCGTCGAGCCACTTCTTGAAGTCCGGGACGCCCCAGATGAACACGAAGACGGTCAGGATGATCCACGGCAGCCAGGCGGCAAACACGGCACGGCCGTCGGGACGAGCGGTGGTGACGACAGGCTCGGCAGCCGGGACATCGGCAGCGGAGTCATCCTTCCGGCCCTTCAGTGCGGTGGAGGTCCACACCTGCTTCGGCTTCCAGACCTTAAGGAACAGGATCAGCGAAATCATCGACACGATCGCCGCAACGACGTCCACCAGCCAGGGACCGTGGTAGTTCGACACCAGGTACTGGGGAATCGCGAACGAAATGCCGGCAACGAAGATCGCGGGCCAGATCTGGATCATGCCGCGGAAGCCGGCGAAGGCCCAGATCAGCCAGAACGGTACCAGCAGCGAGAAGAACGGCAGCTGCCGGCCGATCATGCCCGAGAGCTGGCCGAGATCGAGGCCGGTCACGGCGGCGAGCGCGATCACCGGCGTGCCCAGCGCGCCGTAGGCGACCGGTGCGGTGTTGGCGATCAGCGCGAGACCCGAGGCGGCGAGCGGCGAGAAGCCGAGGCCGATCAGGATTGCGCCGGTCACGGCGACCGGGGTGCCGAAGCCGGCAGCGCCTTCGAAGAACGCGCCGAAGCTGAACGCGATCAACAGCAGCTGCAGGCGGCGGTCATCGGTGATGCCGGTGAGGCTTTGCTGGAGCACCTTGAACGATCCGTTCTCGGTCGTCAGCTGGTGCAGGAAGATGATGTTGAGCACGATCCAGCCGATCGGCAGCAGGCCGAACATCGCGCCGTACAGCGTCGCGTTGCCCGCCATCGAGGCCGGCATGCCGAACACGAAAATCGCGATCAGCAGCGCGCTGCCGAGGCCCAGCCCTGCGGCGATATGGGCCTTCATGTGCATGAAACCGAGACCGACCAGCATCACGACGACGGGAATCGACGCGACGGCGCTGGATAGCCAGATATTGTTGAACGGGTCGTACAGCTGTTGCCAAACCAAGGTGAAGCCCTCCCGGATGTGCTCGTATATCGGTATCGAAATGGCGCTACTTACGCGGGTCGTACGATAGGGAGGTGCCGATGTGGCCGCCAGACGGATTAACCCTGTTGCCGTAATCCCTGATTGCGCGAGATGAAATGAGTTGTCAGACAAGTGTGCAGTGAAGATATCGGGGACGTCGGACACTCCTCGTGGATCGGCTCCGATCACGGTCTGACACGTTTTCTCTCCCCAAGGACCGCCTTCCCCGGCACAATGCCGAACTTTGCGATCCGGGCCTTGCGGCTGTGCCGAGTGCGATGCGATACGAATTTCTGGTAGGACTGCGATACACCCGCTCGCGTAGGCGTGCGCAGGGAGGCAACCGTTTCATTTCCTTTATTTCACTGGTGTCGATGCTCGGCACCGGTCTCGGCGTCGCGGCCTTGATCGTCGTGCTGTCCGTGATGAACGGCTTCCAGGAAGAGCTGCGCACCCGCATTCTCGGGGTCGCTGCGCATATCCAGATTTCGGGCAACGACGGGGAACTGGAGGGGTGGCAACAGGTGGCAGACCAGGCGGTGCACCATCCGCTGGTACGGGCCGCGGCGCCCTACGTGCAGGAGCAGGGCATGCTGTCCTTCGACCAGGCCGTGCGTGGGACGATCGTGCGGGGGGTGCTTCCCGGGGCCGAGGAGCAGGTCGCCGATTTCGCACGGCATATGCGCATGGGCAGCCTGGAAGAGCTGAAGCCGGGCCGCTTCGGCATCGTGCTCGGGCGCGATCTTGCGTACGCCTTGCGCGCGAGGGTCGGCGACAAGGTGACGCTGATCGCACCGCAGGGCCTCGTCACGCCGGCCGCCGTGCTGCCGCGCGTGAAGCAGTTCGAGGTGGTCGGCATCTTCGAGGCGGGGATGTATGAATACGATTCGGGGCTCGCGCTGATCCACCTGCAGGATGCGCAGGTGCTCTACCGCATGGACGACCGCGTGAGCGGAGTGCGGCTCAAGCTCGACGATCTTTTCGCGGCGCCCCGGGTCGCGTCGGAAATTGCGCTGACGCTGGACGGCAACATGATGGTCAGCGACTGGACGCGCACGCACGCGAATTTCTTCCGGGCGGTCGCGATCGAGAAGACGATGATGACGGTGATCCTGTTCCTGATCGTCGCCGTCGCGGCATTCAATATTGTCTCCACGCTCGTGATGGCGGTGCAGGAAAAGCAGGCCGACATCGCGATCCTGCGCACGCTGGGCGCGAGTCCGCGTTCGATCATGACGGTGTTCGTGTTGCAGGGCGCAGTGATCGGACTTGTCGGTCTGCTCGGCGGCGTGGCGGGCGGCCTGCTGCTGGCGAATAACCTCGACGTCGTGATTCCCGTGTTGGAAAAAATCACCGGGGCGACGCTGTGGAACAGGGAGGTTTACTTCCTCAGTGAACTGCCGTCGAAAGTGCTGTGGTCTGACGTCGTGACCATCGTGTCGGTGTCCTTCGTCCTGACCCTCGTCGCGACGCTCTACCCGAGTTGGCGTGCGAGTCGTGTGAATCCCGCGGAGGCGCTGCGCTATGAGTGATCGGACGACTGAAATGGTGCTGAGCTGCAGCAATCTGTCGAAAACATTCCGCGAAGGCCCGGCGGCGGTCGATGTGCTGAAAGGCGTGTCCCTCCAGCTCGGGCGCGGGGAACGGGTGGCGATCGTCGGCGTCTCGGGTTCGGGTAAGAGCACGCTGCTGCACCTGCTGGGCGGCCTGGATGTACCGAGCTCCGGAAGCGTGCAGCTGATGGGGCGCGAATTCTCGACGATGTCGGATGCCGAACGTGGTCGTGCGCGCAACGAATCGCTGGGATTCGTCTATCAGTTCCACCATCTGCTGCCCGAATTCACGGCGCTGGAAAACGTCGCGATGCCGCTCTACATCCGTCGCATGGATCGGCGTGAAGCCGACGAGCGGGCGGCGGCGATGCTGCGCGAGGTGGGACTCGGGCACCGGCTCGACCACACGCCGGGAGAGCTTTCGGGCGGGGAGCGCCAGCGCGCGGCGATCGCGCGGGCGCTGGTGACGCAGCCGGCCTGCGTGCTCGCCGACGAGCCGACCGGCAACCTCGACCGCGCGACGGCCGAGGTGATTTTCGAGCTGATGCTGAGCCTGAACGAAAGGCTGTCGACGAGCTTCGTGATCGTCACGCACGACGAGACGCTTGCGCGCCGTGCCGAGCGCACGCTGCGCCTGGAAGACGGCAGCCTCGCGTAGTCGGCTTCGGCCAGAGGAATCGATGGGGCGCTGCGGCGCCCCTTTTTGATGGTGCACGGGGTGCTGGGCATCCGAGACTTGCGCCGCAGCCGTCCGAGCCCGCATGATTCCGGGATTATGCGAATGGCAATTGTTGCGTTTGCGCTCGGAACCTGGCTGTGCCAGCGGCTGCCCGAGCTGCCCTCTCTGACGACGCTTCTTCTCGCGACGCTCGGCGTCGGGATCGCGGCCGGCGCGCTCTTCCTCCTGCATCGTCGCGACACGTTGCCGGCCAAGGTGTTTCGGGCCGGAGTACTGTTGCTGGCATTGCTGGTCGGGCTTGGCTGGGCCGTGTTGCGCGCGCAGTGGCGCATAGGCGACGAGCTGTCGTCGGATTGGGAGGGGCGGGACGTTGTCGTCACGGGCGTCGTCGAGGACTTGCCGGACCTGATCCGAAACGGCGTGCGCTTCATGTTCGCGGTGGAACGGGCCGACGGACCGGTGCCGAGCCATATCCTGCTGTCCTCGAGCAGCTTCGAGCGCAAGGGCGCCGCCCGCGGCGAGGTGCCGGTCGTGCGGCCTGGGGAGCGGTGGCGCTTCACCGTTCGGTTGAAGAAGCCCCACGGTTTCGCGAACCCGGGCGGCTTCGACTACGAGGCATCGCTCCTCGAACGGGGAGTGCGCGCGACCGGGCACGTGCGGCAGGGCGGCGAAGCAGTGCGGCTCGACGCCAATGTGTTCGCGCCGATGGCCTATGTTCACCGCCTGCGCGATGCGATCCGCACGCGATTTTCGGCGGCTTTGCCGGACGCCGAATTCGCGGGCGTGCTGATCGCCCTTGCGGTCGGCGATCAGCGCGCGATTCCGGACGAGCAATGGACGGTCTTCCGCAAGACCGGAGTTGCACATTTGATCAGCATCTCAGGGTTGCATGTTTCGATGGTCGGATTGCTGGTCGGCTGGCTGGTCGGGTGGAAGTGGCGGCGTTCCACGCGACGCGTGCTGCGACTGCCCGCAGTGAAGGCCGCTGCCGCTGCCGGATTCTGCGCCGCTGCGGCCTACGCCGTGCTGGCCGGGCTCGGGATTCCGACGCAGCGGTCGCTGATCATGCTGGCGGTTGTCGCGCTGGCCTTGCTGTTCGGACGCGAAGCCCACGGCAGCCGCGTGCTGGCGTTGGCGTTGTTCTGCGTGCTCGTCGTCGATCCCTGGGCCGTCGTCGCGGCCGGCTTCTGGCTCTCGTTCTTTGCCGCGGGCGTGATCATGTACCTCCTCGGCGGGCGCCTGGAGACGGCGAAGGGCTGGCGTGCCGCGGCCGGAATGCAACTGGGTATCACGTTTGCGAGCCTGCCGGCGACTCTGGCCTTGTTCAACGCCTTCTCGATCGTTTCGCCGATCGCCAACGCGCTGGCGATTCCGGCGGTCAGTTTCGTGATCACGCCGCTGGTGCTGGTCGCCATCATCGTGCCGTTCGCGCCCTTGCTCCACCTCGCGCACTGGCTGACGGGGCTCCTGATGGTCTTTCTCGGATGGGTCGCGAACTTGCCCTTTGCGATGTGGCAGCAGGCGGCCGCTCCGGGAGCCCTCGTCGCCGCAGCGGTGGCGGGCGTGGCGTGGATGTTCCTGCCGCGTGGCACGCCGGCCCGCTACATGGGGGTGCTCGCCGTGCTGCCGATGCTTGGCTGGTCGCCGTCGCGTCCGGAGCATGGCGGATTTCGGCTTGCCGTCCTCGATATCGGCAACGGCACGGCGGTCCATGTGCAGACGGCGCGCCACGACCTCGTGTACGACACCGGGCCGGCCTACGGGGCCGACAGCGATGCGGGCGAACGCGTCATCGTTCCCTACCTGCAGGCCGAGGGCGTTCCGCGGCTCGATCGCGTGGTCATTTCGCATGACGACCTTGACCACACGGGCGGCGCAAGATCGCTCGTTGAAGGGATTCCGGTGGCTGAACTACTCACCAATCTGCCGCGCGATCGGCTCCCGGGGAAAGCGGCCGGAACGCCGGTGAGGGCGTGCGTCGCCGGAGATCGGTGGCAGTGGGACGGCGTCGCGTTCGAGATCCTGCACCCGGCGGCGGCGGAGCCGTCCCTTCACGGCGACAACGATCACTCGTGCGTCGTGCGCGTCGCGTCGCCGAGCGGGTCGGCGCTGCTTCTCGGAGACGTCGAGCTTCCGGCCGAGCGTCGCATGCTCGAGCGGGATGGGCAGCATCTCGTGAGCGACGTCGTCGTGGTCGCCCATCACGGCAGCAAGACCTCATCGGGGGCGGACTTCATCGCGGCGACGGGCGGACGTGAAGCGATCTTCTCGGTGGGTTACCTGAACCATTACCACCACCCGCATCCCTCGGTCGTCGAACGCTGGACGGAGGCCGGTGCGAGGGGCTGGCGAACGGATCGGCAGGGGGCGATCCGCGTCGACTTCGGTTCATTCCGCATGACCGTGGAAGCGCAGCGATCGACGGAGGCACGATACTGGTACGGTCGTTGAGTGATGCCGGCATGCTGTTACACTGACTGATCCGCATCGCAGAAGACCATTCCATGAGCCTCCTCGATACCTTGCGCCGACTGTTTCAGCCTGCTCCGCCGCTGCTCGAGCATCGTCCCGCACCGGTGGCGCGACCCTATCACGGGCTGCGCGAGAAGAGCGTCCAGTGCATCGGGCCGCACGGCCTGCATCGCATGGCTTATTCGGAGTGGGGCGATCCGGCCAATCGCAAGGTGCTGATCTGCGCGCACGGTCTGACGCGCAACGGCCGCGATTTCGACTTCCTCGCCCAGGCGCTCGCCGACCACTACCGCGTCGTGTGTCCCGACGTCGCCGGTCGCGGGCGCAGCGACTGGCTGGGCGTGAAGGGCGACTACGGTTTTCCGCTCTACGTCTCGGACATGGTGACGCTGCTCGCGCGCCTCGACGCCGACACGGTGCATTGGGTCGGCACCTCGATGGGAGGACTGATCGGCATGTTGCTCGCGAGCCAGCCGCACACGCCGATTTCTCGCCTCGTGCTGAACGACGTCGGCCCCGTCATCACGGCGACGTCCTTGCGTCGGATCGGCGAGTATGTCGGCAATGCGCCGAAATTCGCGAGCATGGCGGAGGCCGAAGCCTGGATTCGCGTCGTGAGCGCCCCCTTCGGACCCTTGACCGATGACCAGTGGCAGCACATCACCCGACACGCGGTGCGCCCGGTCAATGGCGGCTTTGCGATGGTCTACGACCCGGGCATCGGCGACGTCTTCCGCTCGGCGCCGATCGCGGCCGATGTCGATCTGTGGGAGGTCTACAATGCGATCCGTTGCCCGACCCTGGTCATTCGCGGCGCAGAATCGGACCTCCTCGAACCGTCGACCTTCCAACGGATGTCCGAGCAGGGACCGCGCGCCCGGCTGGCTGAAATTCCCGGCGTCGGCCACGCGCCGATGCTGATGGATGCGGCGCAGATCGCGGTGGTCGGCGACTTCCTGCTGGGGCGCTGAGGGGCGCAGCGTGGTGGAAAGAGGCTTCATGAGCACCGTCTCGCTTCTCGACTGGAGCGCGCTCGGGTGGTTTCTGCTGGTGTGGGGCGGCTACGGCTGGTTTTCGGAGCGCAGCCGCTGGGCCCAGCACGGACTGATGGGCGCGAGCCACCGGTTTCGCCTGCAGTGGGCGCGGCAGATGCTCGGTCGCGAGTTGCGGATGACCGACGCGGCGCTGGTCGGCAACCTGATGCAGAGCGTGTCCTTTTACGCGAACACGACGATCTACATCATCGCGGGCTTGCTCGCCGTGCTCGGCGCGATGGACCCGCTGATCCGCTTCGCCGCGGACCTGCCGTTCGCACGCCAGACCTCGCGCGAACTGGGGGAAGTGAAGCTCGTGTTGCTGCTGACGGTGTTCGTCGTCGCGTATTTCAAATTCACGTGGTCGCTGCGGCAGTTCAACATGCTGTCGATACTGATCGGCGCCAGTCCTTCAGGGATGACGGGCCAGTCCGCGGAGGCGGCCGCAGAGCGGTTCGCGACGGTCAATTCGCTCGCGGGCGACGAGTTCAACCGCGGGATCCGTTCGTACTACTTCGGCCTTGCCGCGGTGACCTGGTTCGTCCAGCCGTGGCTCTTCGCGTGCGTCACGACGCTCGTCGCGGTCGTACTTTACCAGCGTGATTTCGCTTCGCCGGTGCTGGCGACGATGGGGAAGGGTGAGGAGTGAGGGCGCCTGGCCCTTCACTCCTTCTCGAGCTCAGTGCAGATGCCGGGGCGGCTGTTCGCCGTGTTCCTCGGGCATCTCCGCATGTACGATCTCGCCTTCCGGCGAGGGGTAGAGCGGGGCGCCGCAGTCGTCACAGTATTCCAGCGGGAAGCGATGCTCGAGGTTCACGATGTCCGTGACGCCGCAATCTCGGAGCACCGCCTCGATCTCGGCCGTTCCCTCGGCGCTCTGGTCGTCCGCACCCAGCAAGGGCCAGACGACGCCGTGCACGACCTGCTCGTTGCCGCGCAGCGTCAGGCCCACCCGATACTCCTGCAGCTCTCGGTCGTGGAAGGGCGCGATCACGGCGCGCAGGTTCGACGCCGGCGTTTCCAATTCGGCGCCGAGGAAGGCGACCGAGGCCCGGATCGAATACGGACGGCTATGGTTGTCGGCCAGGCGGCTCGCTGCAAAGTAGGCGTCCGGCAGCACCACTTCCATCGCGCAGCCCGGGAGCAGCGGAGCCAGGCAGGCGCCGCCCTGCATGCGCCACTGGTTGAGGGCGTCGTCGCGGTTGCGATCGGGTTCCTGCCAGCCGAATAGCGCTTCGCCGCGCGGTACGACGATCGCGCCGAGGACATAGCGGGTGTCGGACAGGAACTGGGCGGTTTCCGGCATATCCGCGGTGTCGATCTTGAGGTTGCGGCCGGCGATCGCGGCGCGCGCCAGTTCCGCCGCGAAATTCGCCGTCGCGCAATAGCCTTGCGGGAGCTGGTCGGGGCTGAAGAGGAAATCGGCGAGCGCGAGCTTGACCTTGCCGCCGAGTACGTGCGCCTGCAGATGCACGCCCAGGTTGGAGAGGACGGCCGCAGGGATCGTGTTGGCCGGAATCCGATAGCGGGACCAGGCGAGCACCGGCGCCGCGATCAGGAGGACGTCGTGCTCGGGACCGGCTGCGCCCGCGCTCTCGGCGCGCGATTCCACAAAGTCCGCGAGCTCGTCGTAACCGCGCGTATCGGCGCTATAGAGATGGTCGAGGGCGTTGTTGAGCGTTTCCTCTTCGCCTTCCGCGAGGAGGCGGTCGATGGCCGAAACCAGTTGCTGTTCCCAGTACTGGTCTTCCGCACGGCTGCCGGATTGGGCGAGCCCCGTTGCGAGCCAGATGAGTTGTTCTGCGTCACGGCCCAGGCCGCCGCGGCGTTTCTGGCGGGTTCTTTTCATTGGTGTTCCTGTTCGGGAGGCGTTGCGGAGATGCAACGGCAAGTCAGTAGGCGGGCTTGTTCAGCCTCACGGCCTGAAGGATGGTAGCCGAAATCTCTTCGATGGACTTCGTGGTGGAATCGAGCCACTGGATGTTTTCGCGGCGCATCAGCTTCTGCGCGGCCTCGATTTCGAAGCGGCAGTTGTCGATCGACGCGTAGCGGCTGTTGGGCCGGCGTTCCTGGCGGATCTGCGACAGGCGCTCGGCGGCGATCGTCAGGCCGAACAGCTTCGGGCGGTGGCGGTGCAGTTCGCCCGGCAGTTTGTTGCGCTCGAAGTCTTCCGGGATCAGCGGATAGTTCGCCGCCTTCACCCCGAACTGCATCGCGAGGTAGAGGCTGGTCGGCGTCTTGCCCGAGCGCGACACGCCGACGAGGATCACGTCCGCGTCCGCGAGTTCGCCGTCGGTCGAGACGCCGTCGTCGTGGGCCATCGCGAAGTTGATCGCTTCGATCCGCGCCTTGTAGGTGCTGCTGTCGGCGATGCCGTGGAAGCGGCCGACCGTGTGTGTCGAGCGCTGGCCGAGTTCGGATTCGAGCGGCACGATGAACTGGTCGAAGAGATCGACGAACAGCGCGTCGGCCTCGCGCAGGCCGCTCTGCGGATGCGGGTTCACGAGCGTGCTGAACACGATCGGCCTGACGCCGTCGTTCGCACGCGCCTCGCGGATCTGCCGTGTGGCTTCGATGGCCTTGTCGAGGTCGTCGACGAAGGGGATCCGCACCTGGCGGAAGTTCGCGTCCGGAAACTGCGCGAGCAGGCTGTGGCCCAGAGTTTCCGCGGTGATGCCGGTGCCGTCCGAGATGAAAAAGACGGTACGTGTGGGAGTTTCGCTCATTGTCCAGGCCAAAAAAACGGGTATTGGGGAAAACCTGCGGATGCGGCAGGGCAGCATTTGTCGCTAAAATCACATTTTGCTTTCTCCCCAACAAAATCGGAAGGCCATCCCCATGACCCGTTACGTCATCCCCTTCAACGAACTGCGCATGTCCGACGTGGAGCAGGTAGGCGGCAAGAACGCCTCGCTCGGCGAAATGATCAGCCAGTTGCCCGCCAGTGTGCGCGTTCCGGGTGGTTTTGCCACCACCGCCGACGCGTTCCGCGAGTTCCTTGCGCATCAGGGACTGGCCGAGCGGATCAAGGCGGCGCTCGATGCGCTGAACGTGGATGACGTGGATACGCTGGCGAAGACCGGTGCACAGATTCGCCAGTGGGTCGTGGATACGCCCTTCCCGGCCAAACTCGAAGAAGAGATCCACGCAGCTTACAACGCGCTGACCGCCGAAGGCGAGGGCAGCTTCGCCGTGCGTTCGTCCGCGACCGCGGAAGACCTGCCGGACGCGTCCTTCGCGGGCCAGCAGGAAACCTTCCTGAACATCCACGGCTACGAGAACATCCTGCACGCGATGAAGGAAGTGTTCGCGTCGCTGTACAACGACCGCGCGATCGCCTACCGCGTGCACAAGGGTTTTGCGCACGCTGACGTCGCGCTGTCGGCGGGCGTGCAGCGCATGGTGCGTTCGGACACCGGCGCGTCGGGCGTGATGTTCACGATCGACACCGAGTCGGGCTTCGACCAGGTGGTGTTCATCACCGCCTCCTACGGCCTCGGCGAGACTGTCGTGCAGGGCGCCGTGAACCCGGACGAGTTCTACGTCCATAAGCCGACGCTCGCGCTGGGCAAGCCCGCCGTCGTGCGCCGCAACCTCGGCTCCAAGCTGATCAAGATGGTCTTCGCGGACAAGAAGGAAGCCGGCAAGTCCGTGCGTACCGTCGATGTCGCCGAAGCCGACCGCAACAAGTTCTCGCTGACCGACGAGGACGTGCTGGAACTCGCCCGCTACGCCGTCGTGATCGAGAAGCACTACGGCCGCCCGATGGACATCGAGTGGGGCAAGGACGGCCAGGACGGCAAGCTGTACATCCTGCAGGCGCGTCCCGAGACGGTGAAGAGCCAGTCGACCGGCCATGTGATGGAGAAGTACCGCCTCAAGCAGTACGGCAAGGCGCTCGCACACGGCCGTGCGATCGGCCAGAAGATCGGTGTCGGCACGGTCCGCGTCGTCGGCGACGCCTCCGAGATGAACCGCGTCCAGGCGGGCGACATCCTCGTCACCGACATGACCGACCCGAACTGGGAGCCGGTGATGAAGCGCGCCAGCGCGATCGTCACGAACCGCGGCGGCCGGACCTGCCATGCGGCAATCATCGCACGCGAACTGGGCATCCCGGCGATCGTCGGCTGCGGCAATGCGACCGAAGTGCTGGCCGAAGGCGACTCGGTGACCGTGTCCTGCGCCGAAGGCGACACCGGCTACGTTTACCGCGGCAAGCTCGACTTCGAAGTGATCACGACCGACATGGGCAATCTGCCCGAGATTCCGCTGAAGGTCATGATGAACGTCGGCAATCCGGAACTCGCGTTCGAATTCGCGCAGATCCCGAACGGCGGCGTCGGCCTCGCCCGTCTCGAGTTCGTCATCAACAACATGATCGGCATCCATCCGAAGGCGATCCTCGAGCTGGGCCAGGTGCCGGCGAGCCTGCGCGACGAGATCCTGCGCCGTTCGCGCGGCTACGCGACGCCCAAGCAGTTCTTCATCGAGAAGCTGGTCGAGGGTGTCGCGACGATCGCAGCGGCCTTCTACCCGAAGCCCGTCATCGTCCGCATGTCCGACTTCAAGTCGAACGAATACCGCAAGCTCCTCGGCGGCGAGATCTACGAGCCGGAAGAAGAAAACCCGATGCTGGGCTTCCGCGGCGCCTCGCGCTACATTGCGCACAGCTTCCGCGACTGCTTCGAACTCGAGTGCGTGGCGATGAAGAAGGTGCGCAACGAGCTGGGCCTGACGAACGTGCAGATCATGGTGCCCTTCGTGCGCAACGTCGAAGAGGCGAAGGGCGTTGTCGATCTGCTCGCAGAGAACGGCCTGAAGCGCGGCGTCAATGAACTCAAGCTGATCATGATGTGCGAGATCCCGTCGAACGCGTTGCTCGCGGATGCCTTCCTTGAGCACTTCGACGGCTTCTCGATCGGCTCGAACGACCTGACCCAGCTCACGCTGGGTCTGGACCGCGATTCGGGCCTCGTTGCCCATGCCTTCGATGAGCGCGATCCGGCGGTCAAGCAGCTGCTGTCGATGGCGATCAAGTCGGCCAACCGCCTCGGCAAATATGTCGGCATCTGCGGTCAGGGCCCCTCGGACCATGCGGACTTCGCCGAGTGGCTGATGGACGAAGGCATCCAAACGATCTCGCTGAACCCCGACACGGTGGTCGATACCTGGCTCAAGCTCGCGGCACACGCGAAGAAGTAATCCGACCAAGGGTCGGCTACGTACAGACGGCGACTTCGGTCGCCGTTTTTTTTGATCGCAACATTCCGGAAGATTGTCGTGGCTTCTTTCCTGATTCGACATTCGTGGCTCATGCTGCACCTTCTGTTCGTGCTTGCGATGGCCCCGTCTGCCTGGGCGGCCGATGTGCAGTGGCGGGGCGCCGCGTTCGAGGGCGACCGGGCCGCGCTGGAGAAGCTCGCGCAGGCGGGGGCGAAAGTCGTGCGCGTCTATCGCGAGAGTGACGCGTGGGTCCTGGACGAGGCTCAGCGCCTGGGGATGCGGGTCGTGATGGGGCTATGGGTCGCGCATCCGCGGCACGGGTTCCGGCTCGACGACGCGAACGCGGTGCGGCGGCAGGAGCAGGCGATCCGGGCTTTCGTCCTGCGTTATCGGGATCATCCGGCCTTGCTCGCGTGGGGCATCGGCAACGAGGTCGAGACCGGCGAAGCGGACCCGTTGCCCGTTTGGCGCGAGGTTGATCGGCTTGCCCGGGTCGTGAAAGCGCTTGATCCCAAGCATGAAACGATGATGGTGGTGCCGGACGGCGGGCCGGAGCACCTGAAACGCCTCGCCGACTGCTGCCCGAATGTCGATCGGCTGGGGATCAATGTCTATGCCGGCGCGGCCTTCAACCTGCCGCAACGCGTGCGCGAGGCCGGCATCCGCAAGCCCGTCGTCGTAACCGAACTGGGGCCGCTGGGACAGTGGCAGGCTGGCCGCAAGCCTTGGGGCGCACCCGTCGAACTGACGAGCAGCGAAAAGGCAGGCTTCTTTCGCGATGCGGTGGCCTATCTGCAGTCCGAACCGGCTATCGGCGGCGTCTTTCCCTTCCTATGGGGGGCGAAGCAGGAGCAGACGGAGACTTGGCATGGCCTGCTGCTCGCGGATGGCAGCCTTACCGAAATGACGGACGCGTTGTCCGCCGCCTGGGGACGACCGGTGGAAACCGCTGCGCCGGCGATCCGCGGAATCGGTATCGCGGCCGATACGTTTTCGCCGGGGGCTGAAATCTCCGCCGGGGTCGATGCGCTGTCCTTCGACGGCTCACCGTTGCAAGCGGAGTGGAAGGTGGTCGCCGAGGCCCGCGATCTGCGGCTGGGGGGCGACAACGAAGCCGTGCCTCCGCGGGTTCCGGTCCGCGTGCTCCAGGCCGACGCTCGGTCGGTGCGCTTCGTCGCACCGTCCGAGCCCGGCGCCTACCGTCTGTTCCTGACGATTCGCGATCGTTCGGGAAAGGCGGCGACGGCGAATCTGCCCTTCCTGGTGCGCTGAAGTCGATGCTAGTGGAAGATCCGCTGACGCCACACCAGCAGCGCGACCGGTACCACGAGCAGGGCAAAGCCGATGAAGGTGTCGTTGCTCGCGGCGAACAGGGCTTGGCTCGCAATGTGGGCCGTTTCACCGCTCCCGGCGTTGCCGAGGACGTGATGCATCAGTTCGGCCGCTGCGGGCGCGTCCGCTGACGGGGCCGCATCGCCGAGCCGTTCCGCAAAGCGCCACTGCAGGATCGCGGCACTTGCGGCGACGGCCGACGACAGCCCCAGCTGGCGCACGATGTTCTTGACCTGATAGGCGTGCGAGAACGCCTTCTGGTCCACCTCGACGAAGGTGCCGAATGCCACCGGACCGAAGAAGAAGGCGGACGACGCGGCGCCGAGGGCGGCGGGCAGGAGCAGTGCCGTCCAGCCTGCGCCGGCGTCCAGGAGCGCCAGGAGGCTCCAGCCCAGGAAGCAGAAGGCGAGTCCAACGAGCATGTAGGGGCGCAGGCGGGGCCAGCGGCGGAACATGAAGGCGTGGACGAGGGCGGCCGCGAGGCCGGTCAGGAAGGCGACGGTGAGCACCGCCCCCGTCGTCAAGGTCGGCAGGCCGAGCGCCTGTTCGGCGAAGATCGGCAGCAGGAATCCGCTGGATCCGGCCATGAAATAGCCGATGAAATACAGCACGATTCCCAGCGCGTAGCGCCAATGCAACAGCGCACGGTAGTCGATCAGGGGGCGGTCACGATGCCATTGCCGCCACGCGAATGCGGTGAGAATCAGGCAGGCGGGCAAGGCGAAGGCGACGACGCGCAAGGGGTGGGCGAGGAGGCCGAACTGCATTTCCTGCAGCGCGTACTGCAGGCAGAGCAAGGCGCTCGCGAGGATCAGTACCCAGCCCCAGTGCTCGCGGCTACGCTCATGTGCCGGGGCGGTGCTGCGGCTGAGATGGGGGCCGGCGACCAGTGCGACCGCCATGCATAGCGGCACGACCGCCCAGAAAAGGGCGCGCCATCCGAACGTGTCGGTGAGCAGCGCCGAGGCCAGCGGGGCGAGCGCCGTGGCGCTCAGCAGCGACGCGATGAAGGCGAGGACGCCGTAAAAGAGCCGCTCCGGCGGGACCCTGTTGACCTCGATTCGCCCGGCAGTGAAGAAGGTCGCCCCGGCTGCGCCCTGAAGGGCACGCCCGACCGTGAACTGCCCGATGCCGCTCGCGGTCGCGCAAAGGACCGCGCCGATCGCGAAAAGCAGCAGTGAGCCGAGCGTGAAGTTGCGATAGCCGTAGCGTTCGACCATCCACTGGTGCTTGTAGAGCATGAAGATCGCGCCGACCGCGTACACGGTGAAGGACAGCGCGAAAGCGTCCGGCCGTGCGCCGAGGCCGCTCATGATTGGCCCCGCTGCGAAGGTCACCATGCCGGTTTCGAGAAATTCGATGCTCGTGACGGCGGCGATGGCACGAAGCATTGCCGGGGTCGACGATGGCGCAGGATCTGAAGGCACGGTCGGTATCCGCGAAGAAGCGATACCAAAGTCTAGGGCTCGGTTTAAAATCGACAAAATCGATTGTTATGATGCAGTAAATCGACATGGTTGATATCGATCACCGTTTGTTCCGTCACCTCGACCTGAACCTGCTCGTGGCCTTCGACGCGATCATCGACGAGCGCAACGTGAGCCGCGCAGCCGAGCGGCTGTGCATCGGTCAGCCGGCGGCGAGCCACGCGTTGGCGCGCCTGCGCAAGCTCTTCGGCGACGAGTTGCTGTTCCGGCAGGGGGCGTCGATGCAGCCGACGCGGCGCGCGCTCGAACTTGCCGCGGTCATTCGGCCGTGGCTTTCGCAGGCACTGGCGCTGGCACGCAGCGGGCAGGAGTTCGACCCGGGCCGCGTGTCCGGGCGCGTTCGCATCGCGCTCGGCGATCCGCTCGAAGCGCTGCTGCTGCCGGGGCTGATGGCTCGGGTGCGGGAACTCGCGCCGGGACTGGAGGTGTCGGTCCAGCCGATTCCGGTCTCGGCGCAGATCGAGGCGCTCGACCGCGGCGAGATCAGCTTGGCGGTCGGGCATTTTGCCTGCGATCGGGAGACCCACCAGGCGACGCTTCTGAGCAGCGTCGGATTCGATTATCTCTACGCGCCGGCACTCGTGGATCTGCCGGCGGAGCCGAGCCTGGCCGATATCCTGGTGCCGCCGCACATCCACACTTCATACGCGGGCGAGCAGGAAGGGCTCGTCGATCGCGCGCTCAAGCAGCAGGGGCTCTCACGGCGAGTCGTCGTGCGCGCCGCGACGCCGCTGTCGATCCCTTTCGTCGTCAAGCAGAGCCCACTGGTCGCAATCGTGCCCAAGCTCATCACGCGTCTCTTTGCCGCACACTCGGACCTGCGGATCGCGACCGTTCCCTTGCCGGAGCTCGTGCTGCCGGTCATCGCAGTCCGCCATCGGCGCGACCGGTCGGATCCGCTGCTGGATTTCGTCGAAAGCCAGCTCGTGGCGGCTGCGGAGGCGCTCTTTGGCGAGCGTCCGCAGCCGATGTGAGCTCTCAGAGCGCCGCGGCGACCCGCGTGCCCTGGTCGATCGCGCGTTTCGCGTCGAGCTCGGCAGCGACGTCCGCTCCGCCGATGCGACGCACGTCGACGCCGGCCTGTTGCAAGGGCGCTTCGAGTTCGCGCAGTGGTTCTTGACCAGCGCAGACGACGACGGTGTCCACATCGAGACAGCGCGTCTCGCCATCCACCGTGATGTGCAGGCCCGCGTCGTCGATGCGTTCATAGCTCACGCCCGCGAGCATCTTCACGCCGCGGCGAGCGAGTAACGTACGCCGGATCCAGCCGGTCGTCTTCGCGAGCCCGTCGCCGACCTTCGTGTTCTTGCGCTGAAGCAGCCAGAGTTGGCGCGGCGGTTCCTCTTCCGATTGCTTGCACAGCCCGCCCGGGCGGGCGTAATTGACGTCGATGCCCCATTCGCGGCGGTAATGGTCGATCGGATCGTCGGCGAGATCGGCGTGGGTCAGGAATTCGCTGACGTCGAAACCGATGCCGCCCGCACCGATCACGGCCACTTTCTTGCCGACCGATTTGCGGCCCGTCAGGACGTCGATGTAGCTCACGACTTTGGCGTGGTCGACGCCCGGAATGTCGGGCGTCCGGGGCGCGATGCCCGTGGCGAGCAGCACGGTGTCGAAGCGCCCGTCGAGGTCGCGCGCCGCGACACGCTGGTTCAGACGGATATCGACACCGGCGTGCGCGAGGCGGTGCCGGAAGTAGCGCAAGGTCTCGGCGAATTCTTCCTTGCCGGGAATGCGGCGGGCGAGGTTGAACTGGCCACCGATTTCGGCCGCGCTGTCGAAGAGGGTCACGTTATGGCCGCGTTCGGCAGCGGTCGCCGCAGCCGCCATGCCGGCCGGTCCCGCCCCGACGACCGCAATGCGGCGTGACTTGCCGGCCGGGCGGATGACGAATTCCGTCTCGCGGCAGGCGATCGGGTTCACGAGGCAAGTGCAGGGCTTGGCCTCGAAAATGTGGTCCAGGCAGGCCTGGTTGCAGGCGATGCAGGTATTGATCTCCTCGGCGCGATCCGCGGCCGCTTTGGCGACGAAATCCGGGTCGGCGAGGAAGGGGCGGGCCATCGAGACCATGTCGGCATCCCCGCGCGCGAGCACGCTTTCGGCGACTTCGGGCGTGTTGATGCGGTTCGAGGTAATAAGCGGGATGCTCACCGCGCCCTTCATGCGCCGTGTGACCCAGGTGAAGGCCGCACGCGGGACCATGGTCGCGATCGTCGGGATGCGCGCCTCGTGCCAGCCGACACCGGTATTGATCAGCGTCGCGCCGGCGCGCTCCACCGCTTGCGCCAACGCCACGATCTCTTCCCAGGGCGCGCCGCCTTCCATCAGGTCGAGCATCGACAGGCGATAGATGATGATGAAGTCGCGCCCGACACGCTCGCGCACGCGACGCACGATTTCGGTCGGAAAGCGGTGCCGGTTTTCCAGGCTGCCGCCCCAGCGGTCGTTGCGGTGGTTGGTGTGCGGGACCGTGAATTCGTTGATCAGATAGCCTTCCGAGCCCATCACTTCGACGCCGTCGTAACCCGCCGCGCGCGAGAGGGCCGCGCAGCGGGCGTAATCCTCGATCGTGCGCTCGATGTCGTCCTCGCTCATCTCGCGCGGTGTTGCGGGCGAGATCGGCGCCTTCAACGCCGTCGGGGCGACTGCGCCGCGATGGTAGGCATAACGGCCGGCGTGCAGGATCTGCATGCAGATCCGTCCGCCTTCGGCATGCACGGCCTCGGTGATGGGACGGTGATGGGCGACCTCATCGTCGTTCGTCAGCGCCGCGGCGCCGGGGAAGATCACTCCGTCCGCATTCGGGGCAATGCCGCCGGTGACGATCAATCCGACGCCGCCGCGCGCCCGGGCGGCGTAAAACGCGGCGAGCTTCTCGAATCCGTTGCTCGATTCCTCCAGCCCGGTGTGCATCGAGCCCATCAGCACGCGATTCGGCAGCGTGCAGAAGCCGAGATCGAGCGGTTCAAGCAGGCGAGGGTAGGGAACGGGCGTTGCGCCAAGCGCGGCCGGTTGTGTCATGGGCAGTGTCTCCGGATATCGTTATATTCTGACGTACGGTACCGTATTGTCCGTGTCGTGCAGATGATAGGAGTTTGTTGCGCGCAGGAACAGGGGGCGCGGGGCGGGAGATGTGGGTGTCAGGCTTCGAGCCGACCGAATCGCCGGAACACGAACCATGCGAGCCAAGCCGCGAACCACACGGCGTAAAAGCTGAACACGATGTCGCTCAGGTAATGGCCGCCCTGCGTCATGCGGGCCAAACCAAAGACCATGCCGACGAACAGGCCCACGAGCGTCCAGCGGCGTCGCGCCGCAGCATTGCCGAGAAAGCCGAGACTGACGAGAAAGAAGCCCGCGGCTGCATGCTCCGACAGGGAGGAGCAGTTGCTGTCGCATTCGGCAGCGCGCTTCAAGGGCGGCGTGAAGCTCCGGCTGCCGCCGAATTCGGTGATCCGAACGGGGCGCGCGCGGCCGACGTTGTCCTTGAGCACCGTATTGACCAGGAGACCGGGGCCGAGCGCGAGGGATACGATCAGGTAGGCGATCTGAACGCGCCGCCGCGTGCCCGTCGAGCCTCGTTGCATCGAATAGGCGAAGAGCGCGATCAACAGGGCGATGACCGCCGCCCGGGACATCAGCGGCACGCCCTTGAACAGCGACTGCATCACCGGGTCGCGTTCGCCGACGAATCCTCGGCCGGGATCGAAGAAGAACCCGGCGACCTGCAGGTCGATTTGCGGATACAGCGCAAAAACGGCGATGCTTACCAACAAGGACAAACACATCGCCCAGGTCAGGCGGCTCCTCGTGCGGGGGCCGCCTGATCCGTCCGTTTTCGGCGTCATTCAGGCAGCTTGCGGACGAGCGCGACGCCGCCCTTGCGGTAGAGAATATCCACTCCGGTGGCGGGCAGGCGATCGACGCGTGTGAGCGCGACCTCACCCGGGGCCGGGGCCTTGTCGAGCGTGACCGCCTGGCGATACACGCTGAAGCTCGGTGCGTAATAGCGCCACGCGAAGACGGGTTCGCCGAGATTGTGGGCGATCAGGCCGGCTTCGCGCACCGGGCCCTGCAGCACACCGCCCGCCCACGGGACGACGACGCTCGCGAGCACGACGATCTGGATCGCCGCGGCCGCACCGAGCTTCATCCATGCCGCCGCGCGCCAGCGCATCGCAATGGCGAGCCACAGCAGCAGGCCGCCGATCGTCACGAGGTAGTACTCGAACGTGACCGAGCCCAGCGCCTCGGACAGCAGCGCGCGGTAGTAGGCGTTGCCGGCACTGCTCGCCGAGAGCGCCGCGAAGATCGTCGGCAGCAGCGGCAACAGGCCCAGGAGCAGCAGCGGGGCGATCAGGTGCAGCCAGGTGCGCCGCAACTCGTTGCGGTGGATTGCGATCAGTAGGAACAGCGGCGTGGAGCCGTACAGCACGTAGTGCGGCAGCTTGGTCCCGGAGATGGAGAAGAAGGCTACGACGAACACGGCCCAGATCCACAGGAAGCGGCGCACACCGGTGTCGATGTCACCGCGCACGTGCCGCAGGGTCGCGATCAGCGGACCGGTCCAGGGCAGCAACAGCAAGGGTACTGCGATGACGTAGTAGAAGAGGCTTCCCGCATGGCCTTCGAGCGTGCCGGTGAAGCGCTCGACGTTGTGCTTCATGATGAAGCCGTCGATGAAGAGCCGCCCGTGGATCGCGAGCGCCGCGGCGTACCAGGGCACGACGATGATCGCGAAGATCGCGAGGCCCATCGGATCGAACACCGCACGCGCCCAGCGCTTGAACTCCCCGCGACTTGCGCAGTAGAGGAAGCTGACCGTGCCGGGAATCAACAGCGCGATCGGTCCTTTCGTCAGCGCACCGAGCCCGATCCAGACGAAGGCGCGGAGCAGCGGTGCGCGCCGGCCCGATTCGAGATGGCGCCAGACGTCGAAGAGCGCCAGCGCGAGCAGCAGGTTGAGCAGCGCGTCGGCGGTCGCCGCGCGGCCGATCGCGAACGGCCCGATCGCCGTCGACACGATCGCCAGCGCGGCCAGCGCGGTGTTCGAACCGAAGCGCTGACGGGCGAAGTACCAGGTCGCGTAGCTCCACGATGCCGCGGCGAGTGCGGACGGGAAGCGGAAACCCCATTCGGTCGGTCCGAACACGAGGTAACCCAGCGCCTGCAGCCAGTAGATCAGGATCGGTTTGTCGAAACGATGCTCGCCGTTCAGGTAGGTCGACAGGAAGTCGCCGCGCTCGAACATTTCGCGCGTCGCCTCGGAAAAGGCGCCTTCATCGACGTCGAAAAGCGGCGCGCCGCCGAGCCGCAGGAAGAACGCGACCAGCGGCAGCAGGACGATGCACAGCGCCAGCAGCGGACGCGGGCGGGCGGATTCGGGAGCGTCCGGGATCATTTGACGCGATTCCGATGCCAGCCGTGGCTTTCGTCGAGCTCCGCCGTCGGACGCGCCAAGTAGGCGCGCGATGTTCCGGATTCGTAATACACCCGCGCGAGCAGTTCCGCGAGCACGCCCGAGGTCACCATCTGGATACCCGCGATCACGAGGAAGAAGCCCGCGAAGAGCAGCGGACGCGTGCCGATCGCCTCGCCCAGGAAGATCTTGACGCCGAACAGGTAGGCGAGAATCAGCGAGCCCAGGGCGCCCAGCCCGATCCCGATGCCGCCGAAGAAGTGGCCCGGCCGCGTGCGGTAGCGCATGAAGAAGTAGACGAACACGAGGTCGAGCACGACGCGGAAGGTGCGCGAGATGCCGTACTTCGACTGCCCGAACACGCGTGCGTGGTGGGTCACGACTTCCTGCGCGATGCGGCGCGGCGTCGTGACCGTCGCGAGCCACGCCGGGATGAAGCGGTGCATTTCGCCGTAGAGGCGCACGCTCTTGATCGCAGTGGCGCGGTAGACCTTGAGGCTGCAGCCGTAGTCCCTCAGATGCACACCCGTCATGCGGGCGATCAGCCGGTTGGCGATGCGCGAGGGGATCTTGCGCAGCAGCAGTCCGTCCTGGCGGTCCTTGCGCCATCCGGCGACGAGGTCGAGGTCCTCGGTCAGCAGGCGGTTGACCATGCGCGGGATATCGATGGGATCGTTCTGCAGGTCGCCGTCCATCGTCACGATCACGCTGCCGCGCGCCGCGTCGAGGCCGGCCTGCATCGCGGCCGTCTGCTTGAAGTTGCGCATCAGTTCGACGATCCGAACGTGCGGGCCGAATTTTTCCGCGCAGCGTGCGAGTTCGGCCGGCGTCGCGTCCGAACTGCCGTCATCGACCAGCACGACCTCCCAGGGCCAGGGATAAGGGCCGAGGGCGAGATGGATCCGTTCGAGCAGCGGCTCGACGTTCTCGGCCTCGTTGTACATCGGTACGACGACGGACAGGGAATGCTCCGGCAAGCCGTCGGGGATTTGCGGTTCGGCCGGGGGAAGAGGGGATTTGTTCATGCTGTTCATCGTTTTCCGGAAACGGGCGGCTGATCGCCGTTGGGGGTTGCGGAGGTGGCGCCGGAAACGAGCCAGGCGACCCCTCCGGCGCCGACGGCGCAGGCGATCACGAAAAGGTGGAGAGCGAGGGCGGCGCGCAGGCCGTCCTCGAAGGGAATTCCATGCGGCAGCAGCGCCGCGGCGGCGCCGGCTTCATAGGTGCCGAAGCCCGCGACGCCTTGGATCGGCAGGATTGCGGCGAGTTCGGCCCCCAGTGCGCCGGCGGCGCCGACCGTGGCTGAGGCGGGCAGCAGTGTCGCGAGCAGCCAGGCCTGCGCCGCGAGCTTCACCGACCAGTTGGCGATCGTCCAGACCCAGCCAAAACGGGCGTGCTGCGTCGATTCGGCGAAAGCGTCGCGCAGCTTTGCGAGCTTCGCGTGGAAGCCGTGGCGCTCCGCCCAGTCGTGCGGTGCGCGCGCCCAGCGGGGCAGGTACCAGGCGAAGCCGATCAGCCCGGTGACGCCCGCCGCGCGCAAGGGGAGCGGCAGGCTCGGCCAGACGATGACGGCGAGGATCGCGACGATCAGCGCGTCCTGAAGGCGGAACCAGAAGAGCGAAGCGACGGCGCGGCCGAGCGGCGTGCCGAAGGATTGGCGCAGCAGCACCGGGAAGGCCGCTTCGCCGCCGCGAAAGGGCACGACATTGACCATCGCGTTGTGCATCAGCACGATTCGCAGGCAGGTGCCGAAGCGGCCGCCCGCGTCCCTGCGGAATTCGTCATGCACGCGCGCCGCGCGAAGCAGATAGCTCGCGAGCAAGCCCCCACCGGCGATTGCCAGCGTCGCGGGCGTCAGCGCCGCGAGGGCGCCGCCGACCGTGCGCCAGCGCGCATCGGCGGCAAGCCAGGCGAGCAGCGCGAGACTTGCGGCAATCGCGATCAGGCGCTTCAACGCCACCCCCGTCGCTTCATACACGCCGACGCATCCGCCAACCGGGCTGCAAGTGCCGCCGCGGCAAGGGAAGGGCATTCGCGGGAGGAATGCAGGCGTGGCTTGATAGGGATCATCGGAAAGCGCGGGACAAAAGCGCGCAATTCTAACCGATCGCCCCCGCTTGAGGCGGATTGCGGGACATGCGTGAAAACACCGAACGGGAGGAAGCGCGGGCCTCGGGTATAATTCCGCCCTTCTCTCGTCGAACCCCGTTCGCGACCACCACCCATCGCATCGACTCACATGGCCGAAATCATCAAACTGCGCGGCGCCGCGGCGTATTCCTCTTCCCGTCTGGAGCGCCTGTCGCGCTCGGTGGCCGACGTGCTGCCCAGGCTCAAGGGGCTTGCCGCCGAGCATTGGTACTTCATCGAGATCACCGCGCCGCTCGACGCGGCGGAACTCGCGCGCCTGGTCGACCTGCTCGGCGCGACGCCCGAATCCGCCAAGACGCCCGAAGGGACGATGCTGCTGGTCGTCCCGCGCCTCGGCACGATCTCGCCCTGGTCCTCGAAGGCAAGCGACATTGCGCACCAGTGCGGCTTCGACAAGGTGGTCCGCATCGAACGCGGCGTCGCCTACTCGCTCAATGTGCGCGGCGGGCTCGACGATCGCCAATACACTGCCGTCCTGCCAGCGCTGCATGACCGGATGACCGAATCGGTGCTGCAGGACGTCGATGCCGCCGAAGCGCTGTTCCACCATTACCAGCCGCAGCCGTTGACCAGCGTGGACATCCTGGCCGGCGGTCGTGAAGCGCTCGTCGCCGCGAACACCGAACTGGGGCTCGCGCTGTCGGAAGACGAGATCGACTACCTCGTCGACAACTTCACGAAAATCGCCCGCAACCCGACCGACGTCGAGTTGATGATGTTCGCCCAGGCGAACTCCGAGCACTGCCGCCACAAGATCTTCAACGCCGACTGGGTGATCGACGCCCGCGAGATGGACAAGACCTTGTTCGGCATGATCCGCGAGACGCACAAGGCGCATCCGGAAGGCACCGTGGTCGCGTATTCGGACAACGCGTCCGTGATCGAAGGCGCGACGATCGACCGCTTCTACCCCGATGCCGACGGCCAGTGGCGCTTCCACGAGGAAGAGACCCACATCCTCGCGAAGGTCGAGACGCACAACCACCCGACCGCGATTTCGCCCTTCCCGGGCGCCGCGACCGGCGCCGGCGGCGAGATCCGAGACGAAGGCGCGACCGGCCGCGGCTCGAAGCCGAAGGCGGGCCTGACCGGCTTCTCGGTGTCGAACCTCAACATCCCCGACTTCGTCCAGCCCTGGGAAAAGCCCTACGGCAAGCCGGAGCGCATCGCTTCCGCCCTCGACATCATGATCGAAGGCCCGATCGGCGGCGCGGCGTTCAACAACGAATTCGGCCGTCCGAACCTCGCCGGCTACTTCCGCAGCTTCGAGCAGGAAGTGCAGGGCGAGGTGCGCGGCTACCACAAGCCGATCATGATCGCCGGCGGCCTCGGCAGCATCCAGGGCCAGCAGTCGCACAAGATCCAGTTCGCGCCCGGAACGCTGCTGATCCAGCTCGGCGGCCCCGGCATGCTGATCGGCCTCGGCGGCGGCGCTGCGTCGAGCATGGCGACCGGCACGAACACCGCCGACCTCGACTTCGCGTCGGTCCAGCGCGGCAACCCCGAAATCCAGCGCCGCTGCCAGGAGGTCATCGACCAGTGCTGGCAGCGCGGCGACGCTAACCCGATCCTGTCGATCCACGACGTCGGTGCCGGCGGCCTGTCGAACGCGATGCCGGAGCTCGCGGACTCGGCCAGCCTGGGCGCGCACTTCGAGCTGCGTGAAGTGCACATCGAAGAGCCGGGCATGAGCCCGCGCGAAATCTGGAGCAACGAATCGCAGGAGCGCTACGTCCTCGCGATCGCGCCTGAAAGCCTCGACACCTTCCGCGCCTTGTGCGAACGTGAGCGCTGCCCGTTTGCGGTGGTCGGCACCGCCACCGCTGACGGCCATCTGACCGTCAGCGACCGCCATTTCGACAACAAGCCGGTCGACATGGAAATGCAGGTCCTGCTCGGCAAGCCGCCGAAGATGACCCGCAACGTGTCGCGCCGCGCCGTGCACGTGCCGCCCTTCGACGTCACCGACGTCGACCTCAAGGACGCCTGCCTGCGCGTGTTGCGCCTGCCGACCGTCGCGAGCAAGAACTTCCTGATCACCATCGGCGACCGCTCCGTCGGCGGCATGACCGCGCGCGACCAGATGGTCGGTCCGTGGCAGGTCCCCGTCGCCGACGTCGCCGTCACGTCGATGAGCTTCCGCGGCTACCAGGGCGAAGCTTTCGCGATGGGCGAGCGCACGCCGGTCGCCTGCCTCGACGCCCCGGCCTCGGGCCGCATGGCCGTCGGCGAAGCGATCACCAACATCGCCGCGGCCGACATCGCCGATCTCGGCAAGGTCAAGCTCTCCGCGAACTGGATGGCCGCTGCTGGCCACCGCGGCGAGGACGCCAAGCTCTTCGACACCGTCAGTGCTGTGTCGCAGTTCTGCCAGACCGCCGGCCTATCGATCCCGGTCGGCAAGGATTCGCTGTCGATGAAGACCGCCTGGCAGGAGGAAGGCGAAAACCGCCAGGTCGTGTCTCCCTTGTCGCTGGTCGTCACGTCCTTCGCGCCGGTCGAAGACATCCGCCGCACGCTGACGCCGCAGTTGCAACTGATCGACGGCGTCGAAACCGAACTCGTGCTGATCGACCTCGGCAACGACCGCAACCGCCTCGGCGGCTCGGCGCTCGCCCAGGTCTTCGGCTCGGTCGCCGAGCACGCGCCGGACGTCGACGCGAAGCAGCTCGCCGCCTTCTTCCAGCTGATCCAGCAGTTCCGTCAGGACGACCTGCTGCTCGCTTACCACGACCGCAGCGACGGCGGCCTCTTCGCGACGCTGTGCGAAATGGCCTTCGCGTCGAAGTGCGGCCTGTCGGTCGTGCTCGATACGGTCTGCTACGACCAGTACATGAACGACGTCGACGGCCTCGACAAGAAGCCCGACACGATCAAGGGGCGACTCAACGACCGCCTGTTCGGCGGCCTCTTCGCTGAAGAACTCGGCGCGGTGATCCAGATCCGCCGCGACGACCGCGCGCGCATCACGACGCCGCTGCGCGACGCGGGGCTGACCTACCACTTTCTGGGCGAGCCGAACCACAAGGACGAGATCCGCCTGTGGCGCAACGCTAAGCTCGTCTTCAACGCCAAGCGTGCCGAGCTCCAGCAGACGTGGTCCGAGACGAGCTACCGCATCGCCCGCCTGCGCGACGACGCAGACTGCGCGCGCGAAGAATTCGAGGCGCTCGCCGACGTGTCGAACCCCGGGCTGAGCGTCGTGACGACCTTCAATCCGTCCGAAGATATCGTCGCCCCGATGATCGCCACCGGCGCCCGACCCAAGATCGCGATCCTGCGCGAGCAGGGCGTGAACTCGCAGGCCGAGATGGCCGCGGCCTTCGAACGCGCGGGCTTCATGCCCTTCGACGTGCACATGTCCGACCTGCAGGCGGGCCGCTACCATCTCGCCGACTTCCACGGCCTCGCGGCCTGCGGCGGCTTCTCCTACGGCGACGTGCTCGGCGCGGGCCAGGGCTGGGCGAAATCGATCCTCTTCAACCCGGCGCTGCGTGCCGAGTTCGAAGCCTTCTTCGGTCGCTCCGACACCTTCGCGCTGGGCGTGTGCAACGGCTGCCAAATGATGGCGAACCTCGCGTCCATCATCCCCGGCGCGCAGCACTGGCCGACCTTCCATCGCAACCGCAGCGAGCAATTCGAAGCGCGCTTCGTGATGGCCGAAGTGCTCGACACGCCGTCGATCCTCTTCGCCGGCATGGCGGGCAGCCGCATGCCGATCGTCGTCAGCCACGGCGAGGGCAGGGCGGTGTTCGCGAACGATGCGGGCCGGAGCCAAGCGATCACCGCGGTGCGCTACGTCGACAACCACGGCAAGCCCGCTCAGACCTATCCGTTCAACCCGAATGGTTCGCCCGACGGCCTCGCCGGCGTGACGACGGCCGACGGCCGCTTCACGATCATGATGCCGCACCCGGAACGCACCGCGCGCACCGTGCAGATGAGCTGGCATCCCGCCAACCTCGGCGAAGATTCGCCGTGGATGCGGATGTTCCGCAACGCGCGCCGCTGGCTCGGCTGAGCGCATCGAAATACCGGCCGCCGGGCGTGACATGCTTGGCGGCCGGGCGTTTTTCCCCTTGACTGCAGTCAAGGGATTCGAAGGGTAGTTCGTTAGAATCGGTGCCTGTCTTCACTCGCACCGATTTGCTTTACCTTCCGTCCATGCACTTCAAGCGCACGCCCCGTGTCGTCACCGCCTGGATCGCCTTGTGCGTGATCCTGTTCGGTCTCGTCGCGCCGGCGCTGACGCATACGCTGTCGTCTGCCGGGAATAGGCCGCAACGCCTGGTGGAAGTGTGTACGCGTGCCGGGATGAAGCACATCGCCGTCGACGATGTCGGCGAGCCGCGCGGCAAGTCGGCGCCGGTCAGTCACCATTCGCCGACGGATCACGCCAAGCATTGCGCGTTTTGCGCAACCCACGGCAGTACGCCAGCGCTTCCGACGGCGCGGCAGTCGCCCTTGGCGCTTCGGAGCATCGTTGCCCGAGCACCGACTCCGCCCTCGCGCGCACTTCGCCTGCATTTTCAGTGGGCGCATTCGCAGCCCCGCGCTCCACCCGTCCTTTCCTGATTCCTCCCTCGCTTGCGGCGTCCGCAGCTAAGCAGACGTCGCCACATCTCCCGAAGCCATCGGTTTGCTCCGCCGCTGTCGTGCGCGTTTGCGCGACCGTTGCGGGCGGACGCTGTTGGCTACCGACACTGGAATCAAGGAGTGGAAGTCATGAAGAATTTGAATGCGGCAGCTTTGCTGTCGCTCGCCGTCGCGTTTCCCGCGCTGGCAGACGTGAAGATCGAAGAACCCTGGGTGCGCGCCACGGTGCCGCAGCAGAAGGTGACCGGCGCTTTCATGCGTATCACCGCGTCACAGGATTCGCGCCTTGTCTCGATTCAGACGACCGTCTCGGACAAGGTCGAGATACACGAGATGGTGCAAGAAGCGGACGTGATGAAGATGCGTCCAGTCGCGTCGATCCCGCTGCCAGCGGGCAAAGCCATCGAGCTGAAGCCGGGCGGCTACCACGCGATGCTGTTCGATCTCAAGCGCGCGCTCCCTGAAGGCGACTCGGTGCCGCTGAAGGTGACGGTCGAGGGCAAGGACGGTCGCCGCGAGACCATCGAGATTGCCGCGCCCGTGCGGCCCCTGCACGCGATGGGGGGCGGGCATGTGCACTGATGCGATGCGCACGGTTGTTGCGGTCTCATGCGCCTGCGTCGCGGGCAGCGGCATCGCCGCGGACGCCGACACGATACTTGGTCAGGTCACCGTGACCGCGACGCGCGAGGAGACGCGGCTCGTCGAAACCCCGGCCTCCGTCGGCGTCGTCAAGGCCGCGGAAATCGCTGCCGACAAGCCCTCCCATCCGGCGCAGATCATGAGCCAGATCCCGGGCGCGGCGGTCGCCGTGACGAACGGCGAGGGGCACACGACGGCCATCCGTCAGCCCTTCTCGACCGCTCCCGTCTACCTCTTCCTTGAGGACGGTGTTCCGTCGCGCTCGACCGGCTTCTTCAACCACAACGCGCTGTATGAGATCAACATTCCGCAGGCCGGTGGCATCGAAGTCAATCGGGGCCCGTCGTCGGCCCTGTACGGCTCGGACGCGATCGGCGGTGTCGTCAACGTAATGACGCGGACGCCCCCGACGAAACCCGAGGCGGGCGGGTCGGTCGAGGTCGGCGAGCACGGCTGGCGTCGGGCATTGCTGAGCGGCGGCAACGGCTACGAGAACGGCGGTTTCCGAGCCGACCTCAATCTCACCTCGACCGAAGGCTGGCGCGACAATACCGGCTACGATCGCAAGAGTGGCACCGTCCGCTGGGATCACTTCATCGGCGACAGCACGGTGCTGAAGACCGTGATCGGCTTCTCCGAGATCGACCAGGATACGGGCGCCAACTCGCCGCTGGTACGCTCGGACTACCGTGACGATCCGACGAAAAACTACTTGCCGATCGCGTTCCGCAAGGTGCACGCCTTCCGATTGTCCACGAACTATGAGCAGGAAATCGGCAGCTCGCTGGTGTCGGTGACCCCGTACTTCCGCGACGACAGCATGGATCTCCTCGCGAGCTATGCGCTGCGCTTCGACCCGAGCCTCGCGGAGACGCGCAACCAGTCCTACGGCCTGATGGCGAAATGGCGGCAGGACTTCGCGCCGTTGCGTGCGCGCCTGATCGCCGGCGTCGATCTCGATCTCAGCCCCGGCGCGCGGCGCGAGAACCGTATCGACGCGACGACGCGCGGATCGGGCGCGAGCCAGGAGTTCATCGACTACACGGTCGGGCCGCGCATCTACGATTACGACGTCGAATATCGCGGCATTTCGCCCTACGTTCATGGCGAGATCTCGCCGACCGAGCGCCTGCGTCTGACGGCCGGTCTGCGCTACGACGGCATGCGCTACGAGTTCAACAACCGCTTCAGCGCCGGTGCAGTCCAGGTCGGCAGCAGCTTCTACGGGCAGGCCGGCGACCAGAGCGTCAGTTTCCATCGCGCGACGCCGAAACTCGGCGCGACGTATGCACTCGACGACACCACGCACCTCTTCGCGTCCTACAACCAGGGCTTCCGCGTGCCTTCGGAGTCGCAACTCTTCCGCCCGTCGCGCGCGACGAGCGGGGCGGCCGCCGTTGCGCTCGCGCAGTCGGCGCTTCAGCTCGAGGCGATCAAGGCCGACCAGTTCGAGCTCGGGCTGCGCGGCGTTGCCGGCGGCGTCTCCTACGACGTCGTTGCCTACCAGCTCACCAAGCGCGACGACATCGTCAGCCAGCGCGACCCGGTCACGACCCAGACGACCACGACGAACGCCGGCGAGACGCGCCACCGCGGCATCGAATTGGGCCTGGGCGCGCCGCTCAGGGGTGACCTGCGCGTCGACGCGGCGATCTCGTACGCGCGACACGAGTATGTCGATTGGAAGACTTCGCAGGGCGACTTCAGCGGCAAGGAACAGTTGAGCGCGCCGCGCCTGATCGCCAACACGCGCCTGACCTGGATGCCGATGAGCGGTGCACGCGCGCGGCTCGAGTGGGTCCGCCTCGGCTCCTACTGGCTCGACGACACCAACACCGTGAAGTACGGTGGACACGACCTGTTCAACCTGCGCGGCGATTACGCGCTGAACCGCACGGTGTCGCTCTTCGGTAGCATCCAGAACCTCACGGACCGCCGCTATGCCGAGAGCGCCCAGCTTTCGACCGGACGCACGCCGGTCTATTCGCCGGGACTGCCCCGCACCTTGATCGCCGGGGTCGAAGCGAAATGGTAATTAGCACACGAATTTTTGCGTACGCGGCCGGCTTGCTGGCCTTCGCCTGGACCGTGGGGGCCGCGGCCCAAACCCACGTCCATGGCAAGGCCGGCGCGCAAACGGCCAAGGTGGAGCTGGGGACCAGTGCCGCATTCGCTTCCGACGGTGCGCTGTACGCCGTATCGAAGGACGGTCAGCACGTGCTGCTCCATCGCAGTCTGGATGAGGGCGTGAGCTGGGAGTCGCCGGTCGTCGTCAACGCCGTGCCGGAAGCGATTTCGGCCGAAGGGGAGCTTCGTCCGAAGCTCGCCTTCGCGCCCGACGGCGGCGTGCTGGTGTCCTGGACGCACCCGCTCGCGAAGCCCTATACCGGCGAGATTCGTCTCGCCCGCGCAGACGATGGGCGCCACTTTTCGACCCCCGTCACCGTGCATCGCGACCGCCAGGAAATCACCCACCGCTTCGAGACGCTTGCCGTCACCGGCAAGGGGCAGGTGCTCGTCGCCTGGATCGACAAGCGCGATCTCGAAACGGCCCAGGCCGCCAAGCGCAGCTACCGCGGTGCGGCGATCTATGCGGCGCTGTCGGACGACGGCGGGCGGACCTTCCGTCCCGAGTTCAAGTTGGCCGACCATTCCTGCGAGTGCTGCCGCATCGGCATTGCCGACGACGTCGACGGTCTGCCGCTGGTGCTGTGGCGCCACGTCTTCGAGCCCAACGAGCGCGACCACGCCCTGGTCAAGCTCGGGCCGGACGGTGCGCCCGGCAAGGTGCAGCGCGCGACCTTCGACCATTGGCGGATCGACGCCTGCCCGCACCATGGCCCTTCGCTCGCGGTGTCATCGAGTGGTGCGCGACACGCCGTGTGGTTCAATGAGAAGGACGGCGAGGGCAGGGTCTTCTACGGCCGGCTGGAGGACGGAAAGGTCGAGGGACAGCGAACGGTGGGCGGCGAGCGTGCCGCGCATGCGGACATCGCGGCCAGCGGCAGGCGGATCGCGATCGTGTGGAAGGAATTCGACGGAGTGCGAACACACTTGCGTGCCGAAGTGTCCGACGACGATGGTGCGACCTTCCACGCCGTGGCGCTCGCGAGCACCGAAGGTGCATCGGATCAGCCGCGAGTGATCCGCCGGGGCGACGATCTGCTCGCGTTCTGGCGCACCGACAAGGAAGGTATGAAGGGGTACTGGCTGAAATGAAGCGAATGAAAATTTTGCTGGCAACGCTGCTGTGCGCCAGCGCCGCGGTGTGCGCGGCGGAGCGTTTCGTGCCGCTCGATCGGGCGGCTGCCGCGCGGGTGGTCGATCCGGCGCATTACACCAAGCCGACGATCGTCGCGCTGTGGTCGTCCGAATGTGTGCATTGCAAGACGAACCTGAAGCTCTTCAGCGAGATGGCGAAAGCCAATCCCCAGCTGAAAGTGATTACGGTCGCGACGGAACCGGTGCAAGAGGGCCTTGCGGCGCCACTCGATCGGTTCGCGGTGCCGGGCGAGCGTTTCGCGTACGGTTCCGACATGCCCGAGGCGCTGGCGTTCGCGCTGGACGAGAAGTGGCGGGGTGAATTGCCGCGGACACTCTTCTTTGACGGACGCGGCGGCAAGGTCGCACTGTCCGGGGTGATTCCCGAGGCGACCGTCCGCAGTTCGCTGGGGCTCGCGGTGCGCTGAACGCGCCGCGAGCCGTCGCTCTTACATGCCCTGGTAGATCGGCCCTTCGCCGCCCTGCGGCACGACCCAGTTGATGTTCTGGGTCGGATCCTTGATGTCGCAGGTCTTGCAGTGCACGCAGTTCTGCGCGTTGATCTGCAGGCGCGGGCCGGCCTCCTCGCGCACGATCTCGTACACGCCGGCCGGGCAGTAGCGCTGCTCGGGCGCGTCGTACTTCGCGAGGTTCACCGCAATCGGCACCGACGGATTCTTCAGCTGCAGATGGCAGGGCTGGTCTTCCTCGTGGTTAGTGTTCGACAGGAACACCGAGGAGAGCCGGTCGAAGGAGAGCACGCCATCGGGCTTCGGGTAGTCGATCTTCGGGCACTCCGACGCGAGCTTCAGCTTGTCGTGGTCCGAGCTGTTGTGCAGCGTCCACGGCGCCTTGCCGCCAAAGAGCTTCTGGTCGATGCCGAAGAGGAACGAACCCATCCACAGGCCCTTCTTCATGTAGGGCTTGAAGTTGCGCGTCTTGTAGAGCTCGTCGAAGAGCCAGCTTTGGCGGAAGGCTTCCGGGAAGGCGCTGAGCTCGTCGCGGCTGCGCTCGGCGCCGAGCGCGTCGAAGGCGGTTTCAGCGGCGAGCATGCCGCTCTTGATCGCGGCATGGCTGCCCTTGATGCGTGCGGCGTTGAGGAAGCCCGCGTCGTCCCCGATCAGCGCGCCGCCCGGGAACACGAGCTTCGGCTGGCTCTGCAGGCCGCCGGCCGCAATCGCGCGCGCGCCGTAAGCGAGGCGCTTGCCGCCTTCGAGGAACTGGCGGATCTCGGGGTGCGTCTTGTAGCGCTGGAATTCCTCGAAAGGTGACAGGTGCGGGTTCGTGTAGTTGAGGCCGACGACGTAGCCGACCGACACGAGGTTGTCTTCGAGGTGATAGACGAAGCCGCCGCCGTAGGTGTCCGAAGGCAGCGGCCAGCCGGCGGTATGCACGACGAGCCCCTTCTGGTGGCGCTCGGCCGGCACTTCCCACAGCTCCTTGAGGCCGATGCCGTAGGTCTGCGGATCGACGCCGTCACGCAGCTTGAACTTGGCCTCGAGCTGCTTGCCGAGATGCCCGCGGCAGCCTTCGGCGAAGAGCGTGTACTTCGCGTGCAGCTCCATCCCCGGCTGGTAGGCGGGGCCGTGTTCGCCCTCGCGCGTGACCCCCATGTCGCCGGTTGCGACGCCCTTCACGGCGCCGTTCTCGTCGTAGAGGATCTCCGCGCCCGCGAAGCCCGGATAGACCTCGACGCCCATCGCCTCGGCCTGCTCGCCGAGCCACTTCGCGACGTTGCCGAGGCGCACGATGTAGTTGCCGTGGTTCAGGAAACAGTCCGGCAACAGGTTGTTCGGCACCTTGCGCCCGCCCGTCTCATTGAGGAAGATCACGCGGTCTTCGGTGACCTCGGTGTTGAGCGGCGCGCCCAGCTCCTTCCAGTTGGGGAAGAGCTCGGTAATCGCGCGCGGATCCATCACCGCGCCGGAGAGGATGTGCGCACCGATTTCGGCGGCCTTCTCGATCAGGCATACGGACAGGTCCGTGCCTTTCTCGTTGGCCAGTTGCTTCAACCGGATCGCCGCCGCCAGCCCCGCAGGGCCGCCGCCGACGATCAGGACATCGAATTCCATCGATTCGCGTTCCATCCTATTCTCCGTTCATGTGCGAAGGTAGGGCTGTCCGGGAGGACATCGTCTCCTGCGCATCGCCTTGATTTGTCTTATGAGGTGAGTGTTCGTCGGTGTGGCTGAACATACGGATCCGTATGTTACATTAGCCTCGCCAAGGAACCAATATGGGCCGACATTATGAAAGAAGATCGCAAGTTGTTGCTGACGACGAAGATCCCCGTGCGCTGGGGAGACATGGATTTCTACGGCCATGTGAACAACACGGTCTATTTCCGCTTCTTCGAGCAGGCGCGGGTGGAGTGGATCGAGGCGATGCGTTTTCCCGTCGATCCCAACGCGGGCAGCGGCCCCGTCGTCATCAATGCGAGCTGCACCTTCCTGATTCCCGTCAATTATCCCGCCACCGTCATCGTGAAGCTTTACGCCGGTGAGCCCGGCCGCAGTAGCGTGATGACCTGGTACGAGCTCTTGGTCGAAGGCGACGATCGCCTCTACGCAGACGGGGCGGCGAAAGTGGTCTGGATGGACATGAAGAGCGGGAAATCCGTGCCCTTGCCCGACGCGCTCAGGGAGATGCTATAGCAGGCACGCAGGGAGCGAGCGGTCGCTGTCATTCGGCCGCCTGGGTGGCGGGGTCGTCGAGCGTTTCCCATGCCCGCGGCTGCGGATGCCAGGTGTCGACATAGGCTGCGGCTTTGTCGCCCTTGCGTCGTACAAGGCAGGTCCCGGGAGCGCCGAAGCTGTTAGCGACGATCCAGCCGTGCAGGCTCGTGCCGACATAGCGATGCGCGCCGGCGAGCAGGGCGCAGATGTCGAAGACGTGGGTCGACCCGAACACGGCAACCGGGACGTCGGCGGCTAGCGCCCGAAGGTGCCGCGCCAGCCGCTCCAGAGTTTCGAGGTCGTCGTGCCATGGCGCGGTGCCGGCGCGGAACAAGACGATGGAGCAATCCTCCCGCCGTGCGGCGGTCGCAACCCTGCTTGCGACCCGGGCCAGTGTCGCGTCGTCGCCCCAATGGGCGGCGATCTGCACGGCGATCCAACGCGGGAGTCGGCCGCCTGGCGCTACCAGTGCTTCGAGCGGCAGGCGTTCCGTGATCTGCCCGCCGAAGAGCCGTGCCGACTCGCTCGCGGGGTCGTGGACGAGCGGCGCGCGGATGCCATGGCGCGACAAGGCTGCCTGGGTGACGGCGTCCCTGACCGTGACATGCTGCGCTGCGGTCAGTGCCCGAATGGCTTCTCGACGTGTGGCCGCGGAGAGCGCTTCGAACCGAACGCCGCCCACCGCACGAAACTCCACTGTCCAGCCCGTGGGTAACTCGTCTTGGTTGAGGACGTAGGGCAGGGAATGGGTGTCTTGAAGGGTGTTGCGTGCCCAGTCCTTTCTCGCGGTCTCGTTCCGGTCGTGGAGATGGATCGCTTTTGCTGCGATCGCTGGCGTCTGGAGCATCACAGCCGCCTCCCATGCCGTCGTCGTCAGGATTTCGCCGCCGACGACCACGAGCTCGGCCGGCTCCGTACGGTGTCGGGCAATCGCTTCCGAAATCGGAATGACGTGATGACCTCCGTCCGGACGCAGGTCGCGTTCCACGAGACCGGTGAAGACGGGCTCGCGCGGGTCCGCGGCCGCAGCGCAATGGGCGAGCAGCAGGTCGCCGAAGTTGTGCCGGTCGAAGGCGCCGAACAGGATCAGGCGGGGAGCCTCGGGGCGCGCGCTCTTCATTGGAATCAGGCCCTTGGCCCCCGTGGCCCGGCTCCCCAGGCGGCGCGCATTCGTGCATCACGGTAGTGCATCGCTTCCGGATGGGGGGTAGTTTCGGTTATCATCGCGCTTTCCCGCAGCAGCTTTCCCATGACCAAATACGTCTTCGTTACCGGCGGTGTCGTGTCCTCTTTGGGCAAAGGCATCGCAGCGGCCTCCCTGGGGGCCATTCTCGAATCCCGCGGCATCAAGGTTACCCACCTCAAGCTGGATCCGTACATCAACGTCGATCCGGGTACGATGAGCCCGTTCCAGCACGGCGAAGTCTTCGTGACCGAAGACGGTGCGGAAACCGACCTCGACCTTGGCCACTATGAGCGCTTCACCAGTGCGCGCATGGGCAAGCGCAACAACTTCACCACCGGCCAGATCTACGAGTCGGTGATCAAGAAGGAACGCCGCGGCGAATACCTCGGCAAGACCGTGCAGGTGATCCCGCACATCACCGACGAAATCAAGCGCTATGTCAAGCGCGGCGCCGAAGGCGCGGACGTCGCGATCATCGAGGTCGGCGGCACGGTAGGCGACATCGAATCGTTGCCCTTCCTCGAAGCGATCCGCCAGATGGGGTTCGAGGAAGGCCGCAACGGCACGTGTTTCATCCACCTGACGCTCCTGCCTTACATTCCGACCGCCGGCGAACTCAAGACCAAGCCGACGCAGCACTCGGTCAAGGAACTGCGCGAGATCGGCATTCAGCCCGACATCCTGCTGTGCCGCGCCGACCGCAACATTCCCGCAGACGAGCGCCGCAAGATCGCGCTGTTCTGCAACGTGATGCCGGAAGCGGTCATCGAGTGCCTCGACGCCTCGTCGATCTACAAGATTCCCGGCCAGTTGCACGACCAGATGCTCGACGAAATCGTCTGCCACAAGCTGAACATTCTCGCTCGTGCGGCCGACCTGACCGTATGGGAAAAGCTCGTTCGCTCGCTCGAAAACCCGAAGCACACGGTGGACGTCGCTTTCGTCGGCAAGTACGTCGACCTGACCGAATCCTACAAGTCCCTGATCGAGGCGCTGTCGCACGCGGCGATGCACACCGAGTGCAAGGTCAACATCCACTACCTCGACTCGGAGGACATCGAGCGCGACGGTTGCAAGGCGCTCGAGAAGATGGACGCCATCCTTGTGCCGGGCGGCTTCGGCAAGCGCGGAACCGAGGGCAAGATCGCCGCGATCCGCTACGCCCGCGAAAACAAGGTGCCTTACCTCGGCATCTGCCTCGGCATGCAGCTTGCCGTGGTCGAGTTCGCGCGGGACGTCGCCGGCATGGCCGGTGCGCACTCGACCGAATTCGAGCGTGAAACCGCCTACCCCGTCATCGGCCTGATCACCGAGTGGCAGGACCGCAGCGGCAAGGTCGAGAAGCGCAGCGAGGACTCCGATCTCGGCGGCACGATGCGTCTCGGTGCGCAGGTTTGCCACCTCGTCGAAGGTTCGCTGGCGCGCGACATTTACGGTGCGCCGCAGATCGTCGAACGGCACCGCCATCGCTATGAAGTGAACAACACGCTGCTCGCGCAACTCGAAGAGAAGGGCCTGCGCGTCTCCGGACGTGCCCCCGGCACCGACCTGTGCGAAATGATCGAACTGCCCGCCGACGTGCACCCCTGGTTCGTCGGCTGCCAGTTCCACCCCGAGTTTACGTCCAACCCGCGCAAGGGCCATCCGCTCTTCACCGCCTATGTGAAGGCGGCGCTCGGGCGCAAGGGCGTTTGAGCGGGGCAGTGAGGAAAATACGATGAAACTCTGCGGATTTGACGTCGGCCTCGACAAGCCGTTTTTCCTGATCGCCGGACCCTGCGTCATCGAGTCGCGCGAGATGGCCTTCGAAACCGCCGGCGCGCTGAAGGAAATCTGCGCCGAGCTCGGCATTCCCTTCATCTACAAGTCGTCCTACGACAAGGCCAATCGCAGCTCGGGCAAGTCGTATCGCGGCATGGGGATGGAGAAGGGCCTCGACATCCTCGCCGAGGTGCGCAAGCAGCTCGGCGTGCCGGTGCTGACCGACGTGCATTCGATCGATGAAATTCCTGCTGTCGCCGCGGTCGTCGACGTGCTGCAGACCCCGGCCTTCCTTTGCCGCCAGACCGATTTCATTCATGCGGTCGCCGCGAGCGGCAAGCCGGTGAACATCAAGAAGGGCCAGTTCCTCGCGCCCGGCGACATGAAGAACGTCGTCGACAAGGCGCGCGAAGCGAACGGCGGCGCCGACACCATCATGGTGTGCGAGCGCGGCGCCTCCTTCGGCTACAACAACCTCGTGTCCGACATGCGCAGTCTAGCGATCATGCGCGAGACCGGCTGTCCGGTCGTGTTCGATGCGACGCACTCGGTTCAGCTTCCCGGTGGGCAGGGCACCGCTTCCGGCGGTCAACGCGAATTCGTGCCGGTGCTGGCGCGTGCCGCGGTGGCCGTGGGTGTCGCGGGTCTCTTCATGGAGACCCACCCCGAGCCCGCCAAGGCGCTGTCGGACGGACCCAATGCGTGGCCGCTCCCGAAGATGAAGGCGCTGCTCGCGACCCTGAAGGACATCGACCAACTTGTGAAGCGCGACGGTCTGCTGGAACTGGCCAGCTGATCGGCGAAGCGTTTCGAGATCACCGTATTTCAACACCATATTTTCGACCCCCTGTACAAGGACAGAAGAACCCATGAGTGCAATCGTTGATGTCATTGCCCGTGAAATCCTGGACTCGCGCGGTAATCCGACCGTCGAAGCCGATGTTCTGCTCGAATCCGGCGTGATGGGCCGGGCCGCGGTGCCGTCCGGCGCCTCGACCGGCTCGCGCGAAGCGATCGAACTGCGTGATGGCGACGCCGCGCGTTACCTGGGCAAGGGCGTCCTGCGCGCTGTCGAGAACGTCAATACCGAAATCTCCGAGTCGATCATCGGCCTCGACGCCGAAGAGCAGTCGTTCATCGACCGCACCCTGATCGAACTCGACGGCACCGAGAACAAGTCGCGCCTGGGCGCGAACGCGATGCTCGCCGTGTCGATGGCCGTTGCCAAGGCCGCCGCTGAAGAAGCCGGCCTGCCCCTGTACCGCTACTTCGGCGGTTCGGGCCCGATGGCGATGCCGGTGCCGATGATGAACGTCATCAACGGCGGTGCTCACGCCAACAACAGCCTGGACATCCAGGAATGCATGATCATGCCCGTGGGCGTGACCAGCTTCCGCGAAGCCCTGCGTTGCGGCGCCGAGATCTTCCATCACCTGAAGAAGCTCACCGACAAGAAGGGCTACCCGACGACGGTCGGCGACGAAGGCGGTTTCGCGCCGAACGTCGGCGGCACCGAAGAAGCCCTGAACATGATCCAGGACGCGATCTCTGCCGCCGGCTACGAGCCGGGCCGCGACGTGCTGCTGGCTCTGGACTGCGCCGCCTCCGAGTTCTACAAGGACGGCAAGTACGTGCTCGCCGGCGAAGGCCTGACGCTGACTTCCGAAGGCTTTGCCGACTACCTCGCGACGCTAGCCGACCGCTTCCCGATCGTGTCGATCGAAGACGGCATGGCCGAGAACGACTGGGCCGGCTGGAAGACGCTGACCGACAAGCTCGGCCGCAAGATCCAGCTCGTCGGCGACGATCTCTTCGTCACCAACACCAAGATCCTCGAGCAGGGCATCGACCAGGGTGTCGCCAACTCGATCCTGATCAAGATCAACCAGATCGGCACACTGTCGGAAACCTTCGCCGCCGTCGAAATGGCCAAGCGCGCTGGTTACACGTCGGTCATCTCGCACCGTTCCGGCGAGACCGAAGATTCGACGATCGCGGACATCGCCGTTGGCCTCAACGCGATGCAGATCAAGACCGGCTCGCTGTCGCGCTCGGACCGCATCTCGAAGTACAACCAGCTGCTGCGCATTGAGGAAGATCTGGGCGATACCGCCAGCTACCCGGGCCGCCGCGCGTTCTACAACCTGCGCGTGCGCTAAACAAGTACCATTGCCGCGGCCCGGCTGACGGGTTGCGGAAGCAGCAAAACGATAAGGCCGGCGGATCTCCGCCGGCCTTGTTTCGATTGAAACGGATTTCCTTCAGGTATGCGCTGGTCCCTTCTCATCCTCGCGCTGATCGTGGCAGCCCTGCAATACCCGCTGTGGGTCGGAAAAGGCGGCTGGCTGCGCGTCTGGGACGTGGACCGGCAGGTGCAGGCCCAGCGCGAAACCAATCGAGAGCTCGAGCAGCGGAATGCTGGCCTGGAGGCTGAAGTGCGGGACCTGAAGTCCGGCAACGAAGCGATCGAGGAGCGTGCGCGGTTCGAACTCGGGCTGATCAAGCCCAACGAGGTTTTCGTGCACACCCCGCAGAAGCGCTGATGCGCTTCCCGGAGCGGCAAGTCGAGGTCAGAGCAGTTCGGTAATCGATTGCCGCTGCGCGATTTCGGCCTCGAATTCGACCATTTCAGGCCCGAGTGCATCACGGGCGGAGATCATGCCGACCGGCACGCCGTTATCGACGACCGGAACGTGGCGGAAGCCGCCGTCGTACATCATGTGCAGTGCGTAGCCGAGGTTCTTGTCGGCATTCGCAGTGGTCGGATCGGAGGTCATGACTTGAGCAAGCGTGGTCTTGTCGGGGTCGACGCCATTCGCCAGCACCTTCACGAGCGCGTCGCGCTCGGTAAAGATGCCCGCCAGCTTGCCACCTTTCGCGGTGATCATGATCGCGCCCACCTTCGCATCCGCCATACGGCGAGTCGCTTCTCGAACCGACAAGTCCGCGGTCGCGGTCAGGATGGCCTGATCTTTCACAATGTCTCGAATCTTTCGATTCATCTCGGTTCCTCCTCCTTAGGTTTCTTGTCCAAGGTCACTCAAAGCGGTGCCCTTCTGCGAGGATACGCGAACTGTCACTTCAAGATAGTGCGCTATTCACGGCCGCGCTAGCTTGTTGCCAGCAGGGTTCGGGCGCCGTCGACGCGCGGTGCGAAATATGGGCTGTCGAGGCGTTCCACGCGCACGCGGCCACGCGTAGACGGCGCATGCACGAACTTTCCTTCGCCGAGGTAGATGCCCATGTGGGAGTGGCGCCGGTTCATGGTGTTGAAGAAGACCAGGTCGCCGGGTTGGAGTGAGGAAACAGGGATGGGGCGCGTTATTTCGGCAATCTTCGACGCGTTGTGCGGCAATCGCCTGCCGCTGACCTGTTCGACGACATAGCTGACCATGCCGCTGCAGTCGAGTCCGGCTTCAGGATTGCGGCCGCCAAAGGCGTAGCCGGTATCGAGCAGGCCCAGTGCGACCATGACCATTTCTCGCGAGTGCAGGGGGTCGTCGAAGGCGAAATAGTCGATGCGCGGTTCTTCGGGGAGCGATGGAGCGGGAGTCCCGACGACCGGAGCGGTGGTCGGGACGCTGCTGCATGCGGCGAGCAGCAGCGTCAGAATCAACAGAAGGCCCTTGCGGCCCGCCTGGCGCGTTGCTGCCTTCATCGGCGGATCAGCTTCCCCTGGGTTCGGATATGCGGACGATAGGGGATAAGGCTGCGATATGTCCACCAATCGAGGGTGCTTTACAACGAATGGCTATGCGGGCTGCAGTCGCCGTTGGCGGGCAGGCCCGGACGTTCGAGGCTCGCTTGTTGACCATGGGCCCAGAACACGGTCTGTCCGTCGGAGTATTTTTCGCCATCTGCAGCGGTCTGATGCGAAAGCGCAAAGATCCCGGCGCCGGTTCGCAGGCGGATGTGGTCGCCGAGGTATTCGACGCTGAACTGTTCGCCGTTCTTGCAAGCGTAATTGACGACGCGTGTGGCGTCGCGGGTGTAGGCCGTGCCGGCGAGCATGCCGGCAGAGGCGATCAGGCCACACAGGGCGGCAAAGCGGGCGTTCAGGCGCATGTAGGGGTTCCTTGGGGGGGCGGAAGGATGCTGCGGATCATTCCGGAAGTTCGATCGTGCCGCTGACGGTCACGGTGACGTCGCTTTCGCCGGCCTCGGCCGGCACCGCGGCCGCCTCCATCGCGACAGCGTTTGCGCGCATCACCGGGTAGGGCGGACGTGGAGCGTTGCCGTATGCTACGGACAGGTGACGGATGCGGTAGGTCTTGCCGAGGGTGCCGGCAATGGACTGGGCACGTCCCTGGAAAGCGCGGAGGGCATCGGCTGCCGCGAGGTCGGCAGCGGCCTTGCGGGTTTCGGGGGCGGGCTGCATCACGAGGCTGGACAGCGCCAGCGAGCCTTGCAGCTTGCCGAGCAGTTCGGTGAGTGCGGACAGATCCCGGCTTTCGAGTTGCAATTCGGAGCGCATGCGCCAGCCGTCAATCCTGCGGGCTTCCTTGCTGTAGACCGGAGAGGTTGTCGTGGCGGTGGTACGGGTGCGCACGGTCGGGTAGGCGCGCGCCTGTTCGAGGGCGGCGGCGATGACCGAGTTGACCTGGCGGGAGAGGGCGGCGGGCGTCTTGTCGTCGGCCTGGAAATACATCGTCGCCGTAGCCTGGTCGTTGGCCGCGGGCCGGCTGGCATCGGCGGAGAGCTCTACCGTGGGCAGGCGTTCGCCAGGGGCGTCGGGCGCCGCGGCGAAGGTGAGAGCCGGGAGCAGCAGGGACAGCGACAGAATGAATAACAGTCGCCGAAGCTGAGTGTCGTTCATTGGCGGGGCCCCTAAGGAAAAACCATTAAAGGCGCGCAGTTTACCGCCAGTATGGCCCGGAGCAATAGGGGGCGTGTAATGCGTTGTAAATGTGCCGCACGCCTTCCGTACGGCGCATCGCATCGGCGAATATCAATGGGTGTCACATGCGGAGCAATTGACCGCAGCGTACGCATTGTGCAGAGTTGGCGGTTTTTTGACGGTGATGACATGTGGAGCGGGGAGAGGCTGAGCGGGGCGCTGTACGTTGCGATTTCCGCCAGTGCCTTCGGTGCAATGGCGATATTCGCGCGCTTTGCGCGGGACAGCGGCGCGGACGTCGTGACCGTGCTGTTCCTGCGTTTCGCGATCGCTGCGGCGCTCCTGACTCTGATCATGCTGACGACACGGCGTCGTTGGCCGTCGCCTCGCAACGTGGCGATTCTCGCCGGGATGGGCGGCATCGGCTATGTCGGCCAGTCGTTCAGCTTCTTTTCCGCCTTGAATCACGCTTCGGCGGGCCTCGTCGCGCTCTTGCTCTATCTCTATCCCTTTCTCGTGATGCTGCTCGGAGCGCTGTTCCTGCGTCGGCCGCTCACGCTCGGACGCGTGATGGCGGCGCTGGTTGCACTGGGCGGGACCGCGCTGACGATCAGCGGCGGTGTGAACGGGGAGCCGCTGGGGATTGTGCTCGGCGTCGGCGCGGCGCTGATCTACTCGGTCTATATCCTGGTCGGTAGCCGCGTGATGCGCGAGGAGTCCCCGCTCGCGTCGGCGACTGTCGTGATGATCGCAGCAGCAGTGGTGTTCGGTGGGCTGACGGCTGCGGGGACTCCGTCGTGGCCCCAGGATGGGGCGGGATGGCTTGCCGTCGTGGCGATCGCGGTCGTATCCACGGTCGTCGCGATGGTGGCCTTTTTCGCCGGCATGCAAAGGCTGGGCGCGGCGGATGCGGCCACGCTATCGACGCTGGAGCCCGTCGTAACCCTCGCACTTGCGGCCCTGTTTCTCGGCGAGCCGATCCTGTCGAATCAGCTGGCGGGCGGCGCCTTGATCCTGGGGGCGGTGATCTGGCTCGCGCGCGCCGGGGCGCCTCGGAAGGTGGCCGCGGCGGCGGGATGAGTGCGTCGGAGCTTAGCTTTTGTGGTGCGAGGGGAGCGGGCTGATGTGCCGCAGCTCGGCCGCATACATGCGCGAATTCTGCACGTAGTTGGCGGCGTTCTGGCGCAGGCCGGCGATGTCCTCGTCCGTCAATTCACGGATGATGCGCCCCGGGGAGCCGACGACCAGCGAGCGGTCCGGGATGACCTTGCCTTCCGGAATCAGGGCGTTGGCGCCGATGATGCAGTCCTTGCCGATCACGGCGTGATTCAGTACGACGGCGTTGATGCCGATCAGCGAGCCGTCGCCGACGGTGCATCCATGGAGCATGACCATGTGGCCGACGGTGACGTTGCTGCCGATTTTGAGCGGCACGCCGTCGTCGTTATGGAGGACCGAGCCGTCCTGGATGTTGGTGTTGTCGCCTATCGTGATCGGGTCGTTGTCGCCGCGGATCACGACGTTGTACCAGACGCTGACGTTGTCGCCGGCCTCGATGTCGCCGATCACGGTGGCGTTGTCGGCGACCCAGCACCCCTCTCCGAAGCGCGGGGTGCGATCGCCCAGGGCGTAAATGGGCATGCTGTTCTCTCTCTTCTCTCTCGTTCTTGACCGGCGGCGCGTGCCGACGGGGCCGCAATCATAGCAGGCAGTGGTAGGATTCCGCGCCTGGGGGCAATAGCCCCGTCATCCATTTTGCCTCATTCATGCTCAGCTATCGCCACGCGTTTCATGCCGGCAACCACGCCGATGTCCTCAAGCACTTCGTCCTGATCGAGTTGCTTCGCTATTTCAATCGCAAGGACAAGCCGTGGTGGTATATCGACACCCATGCTGGAGCCGGGTGCTACGCGCTGGAGAGCGATCAGGCGACGAAGAACGCCGAATTCGAGGCGGGGATCATGCGCCTGTGGGAGCAGGACGATCTTCCGGAAGCGCTGAAGCCCTACGTCGAGGCGGTGCGCCAATTCAATCCTCACGGCCGGCTGACCTTTTATCCCGGTTCGCCGGCGCTGGCGATGACGCAACTGCGTGAGGAGGACCGCATGCGCCTGTTCGAACTCCATCCGGCCGACGTCGAGACGCTGGAGCAGACCTTTGCGCGCGACGGCGAGCGGGTCACGATCCGCAAGGCCGACGGTTTTGCCGGTCTGCGCGGCCTGCTGCCGCCGCCGACGCGCCGCGCCGTGGTGCTGATCGATCCGCCGTATGAGGTCAAGGAAGACTATCGCCGGGTCACCGAGGTCCTTGCGGACGCGATCAAGCGCTTTCCGGGCGGTACCTACGCGGTCTGGTATCCGATGCTCGCTCGCCCCGAGGCGCGGCGCCTGCCGGAGCGGCTCGCGGATCTCGGTGCGGAAAGCTGGCTCGACGTGCGCCTCGCAGTGTGCAAGCCGGGGCGGGATGGGTTCGGGATGTTCGGCAGCGGCATGTATATCGTCAATCCGCCCTGGGTATTACCGGAGATCCTCGAGAAGACGATGCCTTGGCTCGTGAAGATGCTCGGGCTCGACGATGAGGCGGGTTTCGACCTGGAGCACCACATCGAATGAGCGATCTGCATTCCGATTCCCTCGTCGAGTTGCGTGATGCCTTGCGGGCGTTCGCGGCCGATCGCGTGTGGGAACGCTTCCACACGCCGAAGAATCTCGCGATGGCGCTGGCGGGCGAGGCGGGCGAGGTGATCGAGCATTTCCAATGGCTGACGGCGGAAGAGTCGTCGGCCCTGCCGCCTGCGCAGCAGGAGGAAGTTTCGCTCGAACTGGCGGACGTGCTGCTGTATCTGGTGCGGCTCGCCGATGTGTTGGATGTCGATCTGGCCGAGGCTGCAAGGCGTAAGATCGCAATCAATGCGGAGCGCTATCCGGTCGAAAAGGCCGCCGGGCGCGCGGACAAGTACGACCGCCTGTGAATGGCGGCGCTGCGGGAAACGGCCCATGTCTTTCGGTGAATTGCTCTCGGTGATCGGCCTGTGCCTCGCGGGCTGGTTCTGGCTCGACTGCATCCGCATGCGGGAAATCGGCGTGCAGGCTGCGCGTGCCGCCTGCCGGCGCGAAGGGGTGCAACTGCTCGACGACACGGTCGCGACGCGCTCTTTGCGGTTTGCGCGCGACGATGAAGGGCGTGCGTGCCTGCAGCGTGTCTATGAGTTCGAGTATTCGAATTCCGGCAACGACCGGCAGACGGGTTCGGTGATGCTGCGCGGCCGGGAGGTCGTGATGCTGGACATCGGGCCGCGCGCTAGCAACGTCGTATCGCTGCACTGAGGCAGCGGAAGGGCGGAGCGTCGCGGTCGCCGGTTTCAGCGGACGCCGCGGCTATCGATGGCGTGCAGGAATTCGCTGCGCAGGTGCGGCCGGGTGTCGAATTCGCCGACGAAGGCCTGCGTCACGACCCGCTCGTCGCCGCGCCTGTCCTCGCCGAGGAGCAGGCACAACTGTTCCGCTTCGACGATGCAGGCCGCGCCGCGGGCGTGGCCGTGACGTACCAATGCGTCGGCGATGTCGCGCGTCATCCATTCCTGGTAGGTGAAGCGGTGGCCGATGACATCGACGAGGCGGGCGATGCGGCCGAAGCCATGCAGGCGTCCGCCCGGCAGGTAGGCGACATGCGCGACGCCGCGGAACGGCACGAGATGGTGCGGGCAGACGCCGTGGACGGCGATGCCGCGGATGACGACCATGTCGGTGCGGTCGTCCTCGAAGCCGTCGCCCAGCGCTTCGGCCGGATCCATGTCGTAGCCGCCGAGCAGGCGCCGCTGCCAGAGTTCGCGCACGCGGGTCGCGGTACGTCCCATGTGCGGGCTGTCCGGCGATACGCCACAGGCGGCGAGGAGGTCGTTGACAGCGCGTTCGAAGGCGACCGGGTCGAATTCGCCGGTACGCGCAATGCCTAGTCCCGTGCGCAGGGCGTGCGGCGGGTGATGGTCGTGAAATTCGCTCATGGCGCGTTCCCCTTCGCAGGGTCGGTTGTGACGGTGATCAGGCGATGAATACCGGATCGGAGAATACCAGCGTCCCGTCCTTGCGCATCATGAGGTTGTTGGCGTTGAGGATGTCCGGAAGGACTTCGTAGGCCTCGACGAAGTCGGACAGGGCCTTGATCGCGTCGAGAAGGTCGGGATCGATGGCCGGCGGGTGCTTGGTGAGATGGTACAGCGCGATGCGGCCCATGTCGGGGCCGAGTTGTATCCATTGCTGGCAGGCCGACCAGTAGAAATCGATCAGCGCTGCGGCGAGCGCTGCCGCGGGACCGTTCTCACCGAGCGGATAGAGGCGCTCGACTTCGAGCAGGTAGAAGGGATAGCCGGATGCGGCCCGGCCGATCACGCCGTGATTGACGAAGACGCGCGGGAAATGCGGGCCTTGCGGGCGGTCGTCGGCAGTGTAGAGGAAGAGGTCTGCCGGGGAGCTGATCACCTTGTAGACCCGCTCGGGGTCCGGGTGATCGAGCACGATGCTGTACTCGCCGCGACCGATCTCGGCCCTGCCCGCAAGTAGGGGATGAGGCGGAACCGGGTCCGGCAGGCGGACCGATTCGCGCCCCAGTTTGGCGCGGGCAGCGGCCAGATCGATCACGATCGGAGCGTTCCCGAGGATTACGCCATGATGTTGTAGCCGGCGTCCACGAAGTGGACACCGCCGGACACCAGACGGCCGGCATCCGAGACGAGGAAGGCGGTCAGCGCGCCGATGTCTTCCGGTGTCACGAGGGCGTGCATCGGCGAGCGCTCGACAGCCGTCGCCATCAGGGCGTCGAAGCCGGCGATGCCGGATGCGGCGCGGGTCATCAGCGGGCCGGGCGAGACGGCGTTGACGCGGATGTTCTTGCCGCCGAGTTCGAACGCCATGTAGCGGGTCGCGGCTTCGAGCGCGGCTTTGCACAGGCCCATCACGCCGTAGTTGGGGATGACCTTTTCGCTGCCGAGGTAGGTCATCGTGACGAGTGCGCCGCCGCCGGCCTTCTCCATCAGCGGTTCGACCATCTTCGCGAGGCGCACGAAGGAGTGCGTCGAGACGTCCATCGCCAGCGCGAAGCCGTCGGCCGAGGTGTCGACGACGCGGCCGTGCAGGTCGTCGCGCTTGGCGAAGGCCATGCTGTGGACGGCGAAGTCCAGCTTGCCGTGGTTCTTTTCGATCTGGGAGTAGACGTCGGCAAGCGTTTCCGGGCGGGTGACGTCGAGCAGGTAGGCGTCCTTGATGCCGAGGCGGTTGATGACCGGCTCGATGAACGCGCGGGTCTTGTCGTTCTGGTAGGTGACCACGAGGGTGGCGCCGGCTTCGGCACAGGCTTCGGCGACACCGGTGGAAATCGATTTTTCGTTGGCGATGCCGGTGATCAGGCCGACCTTGCCTTCGAGGTTGACGAGGGGCTTCATTGCAACTCCGTGAGCGGTTTGTGTTCCGGGAGGCCGTGTCAGTCGCCGCGGTCCCGGGTGGTATAGGGAGGGAGGCGGGATGCTGGCACGGCGACTGCTTGCAGTAATTTGCGCAATGCAGCATTCTAGCATCACGGGCGGTGAAGCGCCTTTACTGCCGACGAGCGAGCGATGACCGGTACGACCTATATATTCATGGATTTTGATGGCGTCACCCACCCTTGGGGTGAGGTGGAGGACTTCCGCTGTTTGCCGCTAATCGAGGCGGTGCTGCGGGAGTACGAGGAAACGCGCATCGTGATCGCGTCGGATTGGCGGATGCTGTTCTCCCTGTCCAAGCTCGTCAGCCGTTTCGCCGAAGACATCCGTCCGCGCGTCGCCGGGGTGACGCCGCACGTCATTCCGAAGCGCGGAGCCGAGCTGCATGGCCTGCGCGAACGCGAGGCGATGCTGTGGCTGGGCCAGCACGTGCCGAACGTGGCGGACGCGGCCTGGTGCGCCTTGGACGACGCGCCTGGTAACTGGCTGTCGCGCTCACGTCTCGTGCTGACCGATTTCAAGCACGGCTTCACGGATGAAGATGCCGGGGCGCTGCGCCGCCTGCTCGACAGCTTCCGGTCGGGCAATCCGGTTCCGGCGACGTCCCGCGAGCCGTCTTTTCTGGGGCGCGCCTGACGGTGCCGGGTCGCGCTCAGATCGACCAGAGCGGCGGTTCGTCCATCAGCGCGATCTGCTCGCGCATTTCCAGGATGCGGTCCTGCCAGTAGCGCTGGGTGTTGAACCACGGGAACGCGGCCGGGAAGGCCGGGTCTTCCCAGCGGCGGGCGATCCAACCCGAGTAGTGGATCAGGCGCAGTGTGCGCAGGGCTTCGACGAGGTGCAGTTCGCGCGGGGCGAACTCGTGGAAGTCCTCGTAGCCCGCGAGAACGTCCCCGAGCTGCCGGCTCATCTCTTCGCGCGTACCCGACAGCAGCATCCACAGATCCTGCACCGCCGGCCCCATCCGGCTGTCGTCGAAGTCGACGAATTGCGGACCCGGTGCCGGACCTGCTTCGCTCCACAGGACGTTGCCGCCGTGGCAGTCGCCATGCAGGCGCAGCGTCGCGTAGGAGCCCGCCCGGTCGAAACAGCGGTGCACGCCGTCGAGCGCCTGGTCGACGGTGCTATGCCAGGCCGCAAGCAGATCGTCGGGGATGAAGTGGTTGGCGAGCAGCCAGTCGCGCGGTTCTTCGCCGAAGCTGACGATGTCGAGCGCCGGGCGGTACCGGTAGGCCTCAAGCGCGCCGACCGCGTGGATGCGACCGATGAAGCGGCCCATCCATTCGAGCGTCGCCGGATCGGAGAGCTCGGGGGCGCGTCCGCCGACGCGCGGAAAGACTGCGAAACGCAGGTCCTGATGACGCAGCAGCGTGTGGCCGCCAACCGAAATCGGCGGGACAACGGGAATTTCCCGGGCGGCGAGCTCGGTGACGAAGGCGTGTTCCTCAGCGATCGCTTCATCGCTCCAGCGCGCCGGGCGATAGAACTTCACGACCAGCATCGGCCCGTCTTCCATGCCGACCTGGTAGACGCGGTTCTCGTAGCTGTTGAGCGCCAGCAGGCGCCCGTCCGGGGCGAGGCCGCAGGACTCGAGGGCGTCGAGGATGAGGTCTGGCGTGAGCGTTTCGAAGGGCAGAGGGGACATCGGAGTGGTCGGGAAGGGCATGGTGCCATTGTCGCAGGATTTGGATACGACCGAGGGATTTGCCCGCGCGGCGCCCGGAGGCGAGAATAGATCCTTTTTTCCGCGGAAGCCGAGCATGACCGACGACGCACGTACATCGCCCTCGAATTCCATTCCCGTCGATACGCTGGCCCCGGTGGTCGGTGTCGATGGCCAGAAGCTGGCCGCGCGCATGGCGCAGGATGCGTTTGCCCAGGTGTTCCGCTTGAGTTTCTCTGACGACGAAGGCGAGCGGGTTCGCGGGCTGGAGGCGTTGCGGGAGGCCTTGCGAAAATGGAGCGACGCGGCGGGCGAGGACGATGCCCGCGCCCTGCGCCTCGCGATGGTCGTCGCCGGGCTTGACCAATGGGGGCTGGCGTATAGCCAGGCCTTCGATCTGGTGGCGATCCCGGCCCTGTCCGAGTTGATCGGCGCCTTGCGCACCGCGCTCGATGCGTCGCAGGAGGCGCGCTTCCTGCAGCAATTTGCGGCGATCGATGCGCTCGAAGGCAACGCCATCGATTTCAAGATCGATCTGCGGCGCGGCATCCACCTCGCGCTGTGGCACGCGATGATCGCGAGCGAAGAGCGCGAGCAGGCGACGGCGATCCTGACGCGACTCGGGGGCATGATGTTCGCGCTGATCCAGGTGATGCCCGAGCTGGGCTGGCGCCTGGTGGCCGATGCGCTCGCCAACATCCAGATCCAGTGTCTGGCCGAAGGGCTTGCCGCCGAGGGGCTGGCGCGCGAGATGAATGAGGCGCTTTTTGCCGCACTCGCCACGGAGCTGCGCGTCGATTGCCGCGACCGGGTGATGGCGCACGCGACGCAGGCGGTGCTCGCATGGCAGCGGGCGCGCCGGCCGGCGTCGGGACAGATTCATTAAGGATATTTCATGGCGTTGAAGGCGACCATCTACAAGGCGGATCTCTCTGTCGCCGACATGGACCGGGGTTATTACGGCGATCACAACCTGACGATCGCGCGCCACCCGTCCGAAACGGACGAGCGGATGATGGTGCGCCTGCTCGCGTTCGGGCTCCACGCCGATCCGGCGCTGACCTTCGGCAAGGGTCTGTGCGTGGACGACGAGCCCGACCTGTGGCAGAAGGACCTGACGGGGGCGATCCAGCGCTGGATCGACGTCGGCCAGCCGGACGAGAAGTGGATCCGGAAGGCCTGCGGGCGAGCCGACGAGGTGGTCGTGATCAGCTACGGGCGGGCGTCCGATGTATGGTGGAACGGGGTGCGGGACAAGGTTGCGCGGCTCGGGAATCTGACCGTGTGGAATCTCGACAGTGACATCGCGCCTGCGCTGGCCGCACTGACGAAGCGGACGATGCGGCTGCAATGCACGGTGCAGGACGGGCAGGTCTGGATGACCGACGGGGCCGAGACGGTGGTCGTCGAGCCGAAGCGGCTGATGGGGCCGCAGGCGGCCTGAGCGGCTCCGCGTTCGCGTCACGCTGGTCGGCGTGACGATATTCCGCATCGCTGCATCGTGGCGTTGGCGTTTTTCGCACGGGCGCTTTAGAGTTGCGTCATGTCGGGTTCCGACTGCGATGGTGGAGATAGCCATGAGGCGAGAGCTGGCGGCGTGTATCCTCATTGGATGGGCCGGAGGGGTGGGTGCTGCCGATTCGGTGGCGCCGCAGACGCCGGCGGAATCCGACGATCGTGACAGCGTGCTCGTAGGGGGGCGTGAAGCCCTGCGTGGTCTCACGGAGCGGGTCGCGACCGAGGTCGACAGCTGGTTCGGCGACAAGCCTTTCCGCGAAGGGGGGCGGGTGTCCGGCAGCATCGGCTTCAAGGCCTTGTTTCGCCAGGGCGATTCGCCCGACACGAGCGTTCGCTTCCAGGCCCAGGTCAATCTGCCGAATCTGAACGACAAGGGCTATCTGTTCTTCGGGCGGGACAACGAGCGCGAGCTGGTGACCGACCAGCCCGACACTTTTTCGCGTCGGGAACTGCTCCTCAACGAGCGGCCGCGAACCGAGCAGACGGCTTTCGGCGGTGTCGGCTACCGCTTTCTCGACTTGTTCGACTTGCGCGCGGGCGTGCGTAAGGCTTACAAACCGTATGTGCAGGCACGCTATCGCAAGGTCTTCGGGCTGACGGCACACGATGCGCTGGATTTCCGCGAGACGCTCTTCTGGAACACGGATGACGGCGTCGGTTCGACGACGGCCCTGAATTTCACCCACGCCTATACGCCGACCCTTGCGCTGCGCTGGCAGAATGCCGGTACGATATCCCAGGATTCCGATGGCACGGAGTGGTTCTCGAGTCTTGGCCTGTTCAAGAACCTGTCGGAGATGCGGACGGTATCGTTCGAGGGGCTCGTCAGAGGCGAGACGGCCGGCCCGAACGATATCAAGGAGTATGGCGTGAGGCTGACCTGGGAGCAGCCCGTCTTCCGGGACTGGACCTTCGTTCAGGTCAGCCTGGGGCACTTCTGGCCGAGGGGCGAGGCGGATTCCGGTCGCAGTCGCCAATGGTCCATGGGACTCGGCGTCGAACTGCGGTTCTGACTTTCCGCCATCGACCCCCGCCGAGGCCCTGCAGCGCGTCGGCGTATTTGCCGCAGCATCGCTATTTGTCTTGTCTGCCCGTCCTGTCGGCGGCAGGGGGAGCCGTTTTGTGAGTTTCAAGGATCAACTGCTGATCATTGCGTTGCTGATTGCACTGAGTGCCTTTTTTTCGATCGCGGAAATTTCGCTCGCGGCCGCGCGCAAGATCAAGCTGCGCATGATGGCGCAGGATGGCAACGCGGCGGCGGGGCGGGTGCTGAAGCTGCAGGAGAACCCAGGACATTTCTTCACCGTGGTGCAGGTCGGGCTGAACGCGATTGCGATTCTTGGCGGGATCGTCGGCGAGTCCACGTTTTCGCCGGCGCTGGAGCAGGCGATCGGCCTCGTCTACCGCGGCGAGATGCTGGAGACGATCAGTTTCGTGCTGTCGTTCGCCGTGGTCACGTCGCTCTTCGTGCTTTTCGCGGATCTCATCCCGAAGCGGCTGGGCATGATCGCGCCGGAGCGGATCGCGGTCGCAGTGGTCAAGCCGATCCAGTTCTGCCTGGTGGTCTTGGCGCCGGTCGTGTGGGTCTTCGACGGGCTTGCGAGCTGGCTGTTCCGGTTGTTCAAGCTGCCGGACCGCCGGCCCGAGGACATCACCTCCGACGAGATCGTCGCGATGGCCGATGCGGGGGCGCAGACCGGCGCCGTGCTCAAGCAGGAGCGGCAGCTGATCGCGAACGTGTTCGAGCTGGATGTGCGTACCGTCGCGTCGGCGATGACTTCGCGCGAGAGCATCGTCTATTTCACGCTCGACGAGCCCGAGGAGAGCATCCGCGCGAAGCTCGCCGATCAGCCGCACGGCCGCTTTCCGGTGTGCGACGGGCCGATCGATTCAGTCGTCGGATATGTCGACCTGAAGGACATCTTCGCCCGCATCCTGTCGGGCCGGAAGCTGGCGCTCGGCTCGGATCCGGTCGTGCGCACCGTGCTGGTGATCCCGGAGTCGCTGACGCTGTTCGAGGCGCTGGAGCGCTTCCGTAGTGCGGGCGAGGATTTTGCGCTGATCGTCAATGAATACGCGCTGATCGTCGGCATGCTGACCTTGCAGGACGTGATGAGCACGATGATGGGCGAGCTTGCGGGCAATCCGGAAGAGCTTATCGTCAGGCGCGACGAGGATTCGTGGCTGATCGACGGCGTGACGCCGGTGGCGGATGTGCTGAATGCGCTGGGCATCGATGAATTCCCGGAGAGCGAAAACTACGAGACGATCGCCGGATTCATGATGTACACGCTGCGCAAGGTGCCCAAGCGCACCGATACCGTGACGCTTGGCGAGTTCAAGTTCGAGGTCGTGGACATCGATCATTACCGGATCGACCAGCTGCTCGTGACGCGCGCGAAGCCGGGTGGCGACGCGTCCGGCGGTGCACCGGCCGGTTGAAGGCGCAGTTCAGGTCTCGTCGAGGCCGAAGCGGATGCCCTGCGCGAGCGGCAGTTCACCCGAATAGTTGATCGTGCAGGTCGCGCGGCGCATGTAGGCCTTCCAGGCGTCCGAGCCGGATTCGCGGCCGCCACCGGTATCCTTTTCCCCGCCGAAGGCACCTCCGATTTCGGCGCCCGACGGGCCGATATTGACGTTGGCGATGCCGCAGTCGCTGCCCGTCGCGGACAGGAAGCGTTCCGCTTCCATCAGGTCGCGCGTGAAGATCGATGACGCGAGGCCTTGCGGCACGTCGTTATGCAGCGCGATCGCTTCGTCGAGCTCGCGGTAGCGCAGCACGTAGAGGATCGGTGCGAAGGTTTCGCGTCGCACGACCGGGGTCTGGGCGGGCATTTCGACGAGGGCCGGGCGACGGTAACAGCCGGCGCCGCATTCGGGGATCGTCACCGGCTCGCCGCCGTGCACCCGGCCGCCGTCGGTACGGGCTTCGGCAAGCGCGGCGTCCATCGCGCCGCCGGCTGCGGTATCGATCAGGGGACCGACGAGCGTGCCGTCCGTGAGCGGATTGCCGACTGGCGCACGTCGCCACAGGGTACTGAGCCGTTCGACGAGCGTGTCGGCGATCGTCTCATGGACGATCAGGCGGCGCAGCGTCGTGCAACGCTGACCCGCTGTGCCGACGGCGGCAAAGAGGATGGCGTGTTCCGCGAGCGACAGATCGGCGCTGGGGCAGACGATCGCGCCGTTGTTGCCGCCGAGTTCGAGGATCGAGCGTCCGAGGCGGGCCGCGACGCGCGGGGCGAGCGCCTTGCCCATCGCGCAGGAGCCGGTCGCGGACAACACGGCGATGCGTGAATCGTCGGCGAGCACGGTGGCGAGTTCGCGATCGCCGATCAGGACTTCGAGCAGGCCGGCGGGGATGTCATCGAGTTCCCGGCTCGCGGTCTCGAAGAGGGCCGCGCAGGCGAGCGCCGTGAGCGGTGTGCGGTCGGAGGGTTTCCAGACGACGCTGTCGCCGCAAACCCAGGCGAGCGCCGCATTCCACGCCCAGACCGCGACGGGGAAGTTGAAGGCCGATACGACGCCGACGACGCCGGCCGGATGCCATTGCTCCATCATGCGGTGTCCGGGGCGTTCGCTGGCGATCGTCAGGCCATGCAATTGCCGCGACAGGCCGCAGGCGAAGTCGCAGATGTCGATCATCTCCTGGACTTCGCCGAGGCCTTCCTCGCGGATCTTGCCGGTCTCGATCGTCACGAGTTCGCCGAGGGCGGTCTTGTGCGTGCGCAGCAGGTTGCCGAAGCGGCGGACGAGTTCGCCGCGATGGGGGGCCGGCACGCTGCGCCAGGCGTCGAAGGCGTCGCGGGCACGGTCGAGCGCGGCGTCGGCGCCAGCGGGCGTGTCGGGCGCGATGTGGGCCAGCGTCGAGCCGTCGATGGGGCTGCGCACCGGCAGCGTTCCGCCTTCGAGCTGTTGCGGCGCGACGCCGAGCAGGTGAAGCAGCGATACCGTTGCGGATGCGAGTGCCATGGCTCCCTCCGGGGCGGTCGATGCCCGGTGGACCCGCAGGGAGCATGGATGTTCCGATCAGTATGCGAAGCGCGGGGCGAGCTCTTCCAGGTTGAGTTCGCTGAGGATCTGTTCGAGGCGCTCGCGCGCGTTGCCGCGACGCTGGCCGGTCGCGCGGGCGACGATCAGCTCGTTCTTCATCGAGTGTTCCCAGCCGACGAGCTCGGTGACGGTCAGTTGGTAGCCGTGCGCTTCGAGGAGCAGGCAGCGCAGGACGTTCGTGAGCTGGCTGCCGAACTCGCGGGTGTGGATCGGGTGGCGCCAGATCTCAGAGAGCGGCGTCCTGGCGAAGGATTCGCTCTTGTGCTTGCGCAGCACGGAGGCGACTTCGGCCTGGCAGCAGGGCACGAGCACGATGAAACGGGCGTGCTTTTCGAGGGCGAAGCGGATCGCGTCGTCGGTCGCGGTATTGCACGCGTGGAGCGCCGTGACGATGTCGATGCGTTCTGGCAGCTCGGTCGAGCCGATCGATTCCTCGACCGTCAGGTTGAGGAAAGACATACGCCCGAAACCGAGGCGGTCGGCCAGTTCGCGCGACTTCGCGACGAGTTCGTCGCGCGTCTCGATGCCGTACACGCGGCCTTGCTCTTTGGCCTTCAGGAAGAGGTCGTAGAGGATGAAGCCGAGGTAGGACTTGCCCGCGCCATGGTCGGCGAGCGTCAGGTCGCCGCGCTCGGCGAGCACCTCTTCCATCAGCCGTTCGATGAAGTTGTAGAGGTGGTAGACCTGCTTGAGCTTGCGGCGGCTGTCCTGGTTGAGCTTGCCGTCGCGCGTGAGGATGTGGAGTTCCTTCAGCAGTTCGACAGACTGGCCTGGGCGGAGCTCGGCGAGCAGGGGATCGGGCGAGGCCGGCTTCGCTGCGGGTGCGCTCCTGTGGGCTTTGTGGGGTTTGGCGGACATGGACTTACTTGTCGTCGTAGTCGCCGGGAATCCCCAACGCCTTCCAGCCGTCCTTGCCGAGCTTCTTCATCGTCTCGATGTTGCGTTCGTAGATCGTCTCCGCGTTCGGGAAAGCCGCGACGGCGCGCTCGACGCTTTCTTCGCGCAGCAGATGCAGGGTCGGGAAGGGCGAGCGGTTGGTGAAGTTCTCGATGTCGTCGGGTTCGCTGTCCTCGAACTGGAAGCGCGGGTGGAAGCTCGCGACCTGCAGCACGCCTTCGAGTTCGTGCTCGACGACGGCCTCTTCGGCGATCGCGGCGATCTCGTCGAAGTCGAGGAAGTCCTGGAAGAGCGTCGGGTGGACGAGGAGCGTGGTGTCGACTTCGGCCGGGTCGGCTTCGGCGAGGAATTCGAGTTCGCGGTCGAGGTCCTCGAGAAAGGCGTCGGTATGCTTCGCGTCGCTGACGACGATGCGGACCTGATTGTTCACATAGACGGATTTTGCGAACGGGCACAGGTTGAGCCCGATCACGGCCTTTTCCAGCCATTGCCGCGTGGCGGCGATCACTTCGTCACGATTCATGGGTATTCCTTGAAAGGCCGCCATTTTGCCCCAATCGGCACGCGATCGAGGCGATAATGCGCGCCTTGTCTACAGATTCAGTTTCCGATGCCCATCCAGTGGTTTCCCGGTCACATGACCTCGGCGCGCAAGAAAGCGGCCGAGACCATGGCTTTGACCGATGTCGTGATCGAAGTGCTCGACGCCCGCATTCCCGAGGCGAGCAGCAATCCGATGATTCGCGAGCTGCGTCTCTTCCGTCAGCGTCCGTGCCTGAAGATCCTCAACAAGACGGATCTGGCGGACCCGGTCGCGACGCGCGCATGGCTGGACTACTTCAACAGCCAGCCGGGCGTGAAGGCGGTGGCCTTGTCATGCAAGAAGCCAGGCGACGTCGCGCGCGTGCCGGCCCTGTGCCAGGGCCTCGCGCCGCACCGGAACGATGGCACGAAGCCGCTGCGCATCATGATCATGGGCATCCCGAACGTGGGCAAATCGACGATGATGAATGCGCTGCTCAAGCGCCGGGTGGCGGCGGTCGGCGACGAGCCGGCGGTGACCAAGCAGCAGCAGACCTTCGACCTCGGCTCGCACACGACGATCACCGACACGCCGGGCCTGATGTGGCCGAAGATCGAGCACGATTCGGACGGCTTCATGCTCGCCGCGAGCCACGCGATCGGGCGCAATGCCGTGATCGACGAGGAGGTCGCGGAGTTCCTCGGCAACCTGCTGCTCGACCGCTATCCGGCGTTGCTGGCGAGCCGCTACGGCGTCGCGCCGGAACGGCTCGAAGCGCTCGACGGGGTCGGGGTCGTGGAGACGGTCGCGGCGAAGCGCGGCTGCCGCCTGAAGGGCGGCGCGCCGGATCTCGAGAAGGCCTCGCAGATCCTGCTCAACGACTACCGCAGCGGCGCGCTCGGGCGGATCAGTCTGGAGACGCCCGAAACCCGTCGCGCGATGCTCGCGCAGGACGGCGAGGTCACGACTCCAGCCGGAAACCCACCTTCAGCTTGACCTGGAAGTGCGCGATCTTGCCGTCGGTGATGTGGCCGCGAATCTCGGTCGCCTCGAACCAGTCCATATGACGGACGGTCTTCCCAGCGGTATCGATGGCGTTGCGGATGGCGTCATCGACGCTGACGGGGGAGGAACCGACTATTTCGACGAGCTTGTACACGTGGGCCGACATCGCACTCTCCTCGATGATTGATCGGGCAGCGCTCCCAGTATAGAGAAGGGTTCCGGTCTTGCCCGGCCGCGGGTGAGTAACGATCCGTGCGAGCCGTGGCGTGCGTCACGGTGCAGATGTCGTATTCCGTGCGGCAAGCTAGCGTGGTGCATCAAGCGTGCTTATGTCGTAATCAGGATTGCTTGCGCTGCTTCTCTCCATACCGTACCGTATCGAGTCAAACGATAAGGACAGCCCCTGATGAGAGAGCAGATGCAGCGGATGAAGGTCCTCGGCGCGGGGATCCTCAGCCTGATCCTGGTGATGGGCGTCGCGCGCTTCGCCTATACGCCGCTGCTGCCGCTGATGCAGGCGCAAGCCGGGCTGGGCGTTGCCGAAGGCGGATGGCTGGCGGCGTGGAACTACGCGGGCTACCTCACCGGCGCGCTGACGGCCTCGTTGATCAGCGACCTCGTGCTCAAGGACCGGCTGTACCGCATCGGGCTCGTCGTCGCAGTTGTCAGCACGGTGGCGATGGGGCTGACGACGGATGTGTTCTGGTGGTCCGTGTGGCGCTTCGTCGCGGGCTTGAGCAGCGCGTCGGGGATGCTCCTCGGCACCGGGCTGATCCTGAACTGGCTGATCCGGCATCAGCACCGCTCCGAGCTCGGTATCCACTTCACCGGCATCGGTCTCGGCATCGCCGGCTGCGCGGTCGCGGTGTGGGTGATGAGCCAGTGGTTCGACTGGCGGACGCAGTGGTTCATTTTGAGCGGGCTCGGCGTGCTGCTGCTGATTCCTGCGTGGCGCTGGCTGCCGCCGCCGGATCGCACGTCCTTCACGGTCGGCGGGCAGAAGATGGAGGACAATCCGCCCGGACCGGCCTTCATGCGCGTGTTCATGGCGGCGTATTTCTGCGCGGGCGTGGGCTACGTCGTCAGCGCGACTTTCATCGTCGCGATCGTCAACAAGCTTCCGGGGCTCGAAGGGCGGGGGGCGTTGGTCTTCCTCGTGCTGGGGTTGTCGGCCGTGCCGGCCTGCATCGTGTGGGACTTCATCGCCCGGCGCATCGGCTACCTGAATTCGCTGGTGCTGTCGTACGTGCTGCAGATCGCCGGCATCCTGCTGCCGCTCGCGGGCGGGTTGGCGCCGGCCTTGCTGGGCGCGCTGCTCTTCGGCGGCAACTTCATCGGCGCCGTGAGCCTGGTGCTGACGATGGCGGGGCGCTACTACCCGACGCGTCCGGCGAAGATGATGGGCAAGATGACGATCGCGTACGGCGTGGCGCAGATCCTCGGGCCAGCGGTGACGGGCTGGCTCGCGGCGGGGAGGGGGAGCTATGCCGACGGGCTGTATGTCGCGGCGGCGGTGATGGCGGTCGGCACGGTGCTTGTGCTGGTGCTGAAGGGCATCGAGGTGAGAGAGAACGCTGCGATTGCAGTAGCCGGCAGCGATCCCGTTTAGAATGCGGCCCTCCGGCGCGTGCGCCGGAACCGTTGCCGAACTGGATCACTGGACTCCCCCGAATGTTGCGAATTACCGAACTCAGGCTGCCGCTCGATCATCCCGAGGGCGCGCTGAGCGACGCGATCGTTGCGCGCCTTGCGATCGAACCCGACGAACTGCTCGACTTCACCGTCCATAAGCGCGGCTACGACGCCCGCAAGCGCGGTGCGATCATGCTGATCTACACGGTCGACGTGAAAGTCGCCGACGAGCCCGCGCTGCTGCAGAAGTTCGAGTCGGATCGCCACATCTCGCCGACGCCGGACATGAATTACCGCTTCGTCGGCAATGCGCCGGAACAGCTCGCGCATCGGCCCGTCGTGATCGGCTTCGGGCCCTGCGGCATCTTCGCGGCGCTGATTCTGGCGCAGATGGGTTTCCGGCCGATCGTGCTTGAACGCGGCAAGGCGGTGCGCGAGCGCACGAAGGACACCTGGGGCCTGTGGCGCAAGAACGTGCTGAACCCGGAGTCGAACGTGCAGTTCGGCGAAGGCGGCGCCGGGACCTTCTCCGACGGCAAGCTCTACAGCCAGATCAAGGACCCGAAGCACTACGGCCGCAAGGTGCTGACGGAGTTCGTAAAGGCCGGTGCGCCGGAGGAGATCCTCTACGTCAGCAAGCCGCACATCGGCACCTTCCGCCTGGTCACGATGGTCGAGAACCTGCGCGCGGACATCGAGGCGCTGGGCGGCGAGATCCGCTTCAAGCAGCGCGTGAGCGATGTTCTGATCGAGGACGGCCAGGTGCGAGGTGTGATGATCGAGGGCGGCGGCGAGATCCGCAGCGACCACGTCGTGCTCGCGCTCGGTCACAGCGCACGCGACACCTTCGAGATGCTGCATGCGCGCGGCGTGTTTATGGAGGCGAAGCCGTTCTCGGTGGGCTTCCGCATCGAGCATCCGCAGTCGCTGATCGACAACGCGCGCTTCGGCCCCCAGGCGGGGCATCCGATTCTGGGGGCGGCGGACTACAAGCTCGTGCATCACGCAAAGAACGGGCGGGGCGTGTATAGCTTCTGCATGTGTCCGGGCGGCACGGTGGTCGCGGCGACCTCAGAACCGGAACGTGTCGTCACGAACGGCATGAGCCAGTATTCGCGCAATGAGCGCAACGCGAACGCCGGCATCGTCGTCGGTATCACGCCGGAGGATTTCCCCTCGGCCGGACCGCTTGCCGGGATCGACTTCCAGCGCAAGTGGGAGTCGCGCGCGTACGAACTGGGCGGTGGCGATTACGTCGCGCCAGCGCAGTTGGTCGGCGACTTCATCAAGGGGCAGCCGTCGGTGGTGCTCGGTTCGGTCGAACCTTCGTACAAGCCGGGCGTGAAGCTCACGGACCTCGCGACCAGCCTGCCGGACTATGCGATCCAGGCGGTGCGCGAGGCGCTGCCGGCTTTCGAGCGGCAGATCAAAGGGTTCTCGATGCGCGACGCGGTGTTGACCGGCGTGGAGACGCGAACCTCGTCGCCGCTGCGGATCACACGCGGTAACGACTGCCAGAGCCTCAACGTGCGGGGGCTCTTCCCGGCGGGTGAGGGGGCGGGCTACGCAGGCGGTATCCTGTCGGCGGGTGTGGACGGCATCCGCGTCGCCGAAGCTGTGGCGCGGTCGATCCTGGGTGAGAGCGCCCCGGTGCTGGAGGAGGCATGATGGACGGTTCGATCGAGGAGCGCTTTGCGCGCATCGAAAGCAAGCTCGCGCTCGCCGAGGATACGGTCGACGCGCTCAATATGACGGTGTTCCGGCAGCAGAAGCAGATCGAACGCCTGCAGACGCAGCTCGCGGAAATGCATCGCCAGATGGCGACGCTGAAGCCCGATTCGCGGCGCGATTTGCGCGACGAAATTCCGCCGCACTACTAGATTCCGCTTGCGCGCTACCGTTGGGTGCCTAGATTGAACCTGTGCGGGCGCGGTACGTCCTTGCGTCCACGTCGTCTAGGAGAGCCTCATGAGCGAGCCGAGTCCGAATGTCGCGCAAAAGGGACCGTACGCGGTCGAGCTGAAGGCCGGCGAGACTTACTTCTGGTGTCAATGCGGCAACAGCAAGCACCAGCCGTTCTGCGACGGCTCGCACAAGGGCGGGCCGTTCCGACCGGTGCAGTTCGTCGCGGAGAAGAGTGAAACGGCCTATCTTTGCGGCTGCAAGCATTCGGGGCATAAGCCCTTCTGTGACGGGACGCACAAGAACGTGTAGCCGAAATGGCGAGCGGCGCCCGCTCAACGTCTGATGAAGACCGGGCAGTCGTAACCTTCGGGACACAGCATGCGCACGAGCAACTGGGGGCGCTCCTCGTCCCACGACCACTCGGTCGGATAGCTGAAGATGCGGATCTTCCACATCTTGCCGTTGCTCAGGGCGGGGGCGTGCTGGCTGACAAAGCGGTCGAGGTCCTCGAGCCTGCCCTCGTGCAGCAGGCGATGGGCCTCGTCGAGCGCGATGAGTTCCGGCGGATCGACCGTCTCGTCGATCGGCGGCTCGTCGCCGCGGTCCCGGATGCAGGCGATGTAGTGGATCGGTGCATCGCGCTGCTCCGCAGAGATCCAGCAGTCGAATGCCATCTTCGGGCGCGGCTGCGGCGGCTCCTGTGCGTGCACCGCGGGAAGCGCCACAAGCGCCGCGGCGAACAGCCGCCTTCGGAGTGCGGGAAGGTCCATGGCAGCCCCCTTCGGGTGCGGGTCGGCGCCGCCAGCCGAAATTCGCCGGCGGCCCCAGCTATTATGTGCCCGGCATTGCGCGCGGGCAACCGATGCTCGCGCCGAACGTCGCCGCCGGGCCGACGTGGGGGCGGAGGGGCTCAGCTCACCTTGGCACGCAGTCGGCAAAGCCGGCACGCAGTTCGGCCTCCGGGAGCCGGCGGCCGATCAGCACGATCCGGGAGCGCCGCGCGTCGGCGACGCTCCATGGCGAGCCGTAGTCGAAGCCGGCGAGCCGATGCACGCCCTGGAAGACGAGGCGGTTCGGCTGGGCGGGGATCGCGAGCACGCCCTTGTAGCGCAGCAGGTCGTCGCCGTGGCGATCGAGAATGCCCTGCACGAAGGCGCCGATGCGGTCGAGGTCGACGTCGCCGGCGTGTTCCAGCAGCAGCGCGCCGACTTCGTCCGGGTGGTTGCGGCGCCCGAACGCGTTGGCGGCGCCGGCTGCGGCGGGCCGGAAGCGCGGGGCGTCGTTCGCGAGCAGCGTCTCGTTGAGGTTGAAGCCGCGGATGTCGAGCAGGAAGGCGAGGTCGAGCGGTCCGGTCGCGGCAAGTCGCCGGATCGGGGCGCGCGGGTTGATGCGGGCGAGGCGTTCGGCGAGGGCGTCGAATCGCTCGTCCGCGATGCCTTCGCTCTTCGAGACGAGCAGGCGGTCGGCGAAGCCGATCTGCTTCAGCAGCACCGGATGTTCGTCGAGTTGTCGCGGCGCGTGGATCGCGTCGACGACGGCGAGCACGGCGTCGAGGAGGTAGCTGTCGGCTAGCTCCGGTTCGGCGAAGAAGGTCTGCACGACCGGGCCGGGGGCGGCGAGGCCGGTCGTCTCGATGACGATGCGGTCGAAGGCGAGCTCGCCGGCGTCGCGGCGCGCCTTGAGGTCGAGGAGACTCTTCGCGAGGTCGCCGCGGATGGTGCAGCACAGACAGCCGTTGGTCATCTCGACGACTTCCGCGGTCTGTTGCACCAGCAGCTCGCTGTCGATGTTGACCGGCCCGAACTCGTTCTCGATGACCGCGATGCGCTGGCCGCTCGCCTCGGCGAGGATGCGGTTCAGCAGCGTGGTCTTGCCGGCGCCGAGGAAGCCGGTGAGCAGGGTCACCGGGATGGGCGAGGCGTTGGTGTTTTCCATGTCGTCCACCTAACAGCAGCGGCCGGAGCCTCCGCCGTAGCGGGCCTCCTGCCGTTCGCGGAAGAATTCCTCGTAGCTCATCACCGGGCGGTCCGGGTGCGTCGCCTTCATGTGCGCGACGTAGGTGTCGTAGTCGGGCAGGCCCACCATCAGGCGGGCGGCCTGCCCGAGATACTTGCCGAGCTTGGAGAGGTCGTTGAACACGCGCCTACGCCGCGGCGCCCTGCGACGCGGTGCCCGACGCGCCGACTTCCTGCGTGGTCGGATGCGCGACGCGGTAGGCCTGCCAGCATGAGCGCAGGCCGTAGACCAGGATGCTCACGACGACGAGCATGAAGAACACGGAGAGGCCGGCGTCGATCTGGTTGTTGAGGATGATCTGCTGCATCTGGTCGACCGTCTTGGCCGGAGCGAGCAGTTCGCCGCGCTCGAGCGCCGCCTTGTAGCGCGAGACCTGGGCGAGGAAGCCCACCTTCGGGTTCGCGTCGAAGACTTTCTGCCAGCCGGCGGTCAGCGTGCAGGCGAGCAACCACACGGTGGGAGCCAGCGTGACCCAGGCGAAACGCTCGCGCTTCATCTTGAAGAGCACTACGGTCGCGAGGATCAGTGCGACGGCGGCGAGCATCTGGTTCGAGATGCCGAAGAGCGGCCACAGCGTGTTGATGCCGCCGAGCGGATCGACGACGCCCTGGTACAGGAAGTAGCCCCAGGTGGCGACGCACAAGGCGGTGGCGATGGCGTTGCCGACCCAGGAGTCGGTGCGCTTCATCGCGGGCACGACGGTGCCGAGGAGATCCTGCAGCATGAAGCGGCCCGCGCGGGTGCCGGCATCGACGGCGGTGAGGATGAAGAGGGCTTCGAAGAGGATCGTGAAGTGGTACCAGAAGCCCATCATGCCGGTGCCGCCGAACATCACCGAGAAGATCTGCGCCATGCCGACGGCGAGCGTCGGTGCGCCGCCGGCGCGGGCGATGATGCTGTGCTCGCCGACCGCGGCGGCCGTGCTCGTCAGGAGCTCGGGCGTGACGACGAAGCCCCAGTTCGAGATGACCTGCGCGGCGGTCTCGGCGGTCGGGCCGAGCACGGCGAGCGGGCTGTTCATCGCGAAGTAGATGCCCGGATCGATGATCGAGGCGGCAATCAGCGCCATGATCGCGACGAAGGACTCCATCAGCATGCCGCCGTAGCCGATGAAGCGGGCGTGCGTTTCGTTCTCGATCAGCTTGGGCGTGGTGCCGGAGGCGATCAGCGAGTGGAAGCCGGAGACGGCGCCGCAGGCGATGGTGATGAAGAGGAAGGGGAAAAGGTTGCCGGCCCAGACCGGTCCGGTCCCGTCGATGAAGCGGGTGACGGAGGGCATCTTCAGGTCGGGGGCGACGAAGGCGATGCCGACGGCGAGCGCGACGATCGCACCGATCTTGAGGAAGGTCGACAGGTAATCGCGCGGCGCGAGCAGCAGCCACACCGGCAGCACCGAGGCGACGAAGCCGTAGCCGATCAGCATCCAGGTGAGCTGTTTGCCGTTGAAGGTGAAGAGCGGCGCCCAGGTTTCGCTCGCGGCGACCTGTCCGCCGCCGATGATCGCGAGCATCAGCAGCACGAAGCCGATCACCGACACCTCGCCGATCTGCCCGGGACGGATGTAGCGGGTGTAGAGGCCCATGAAGATCGCGATGGGAATCGTCGCCGCGACCGTGAAGGTGCCCCAGGGGCTTTCGGCGAGGGCTTTCACGACGATCAGGGCGAGCACGGCGAGGATGATCACCATGATCATGAAGGTGCCGAAGAGCGCGATCACGCCGGGTACGGGGCCGAGTTCGGATTTCACCAAGTCGCCGAGCGAACGGCCGTCGCGGCGCGTCGAGACGAAGAGGACCAGGAAGTCCTGCACCGCGCCGGCGAAGACCACACCCGCGAGGATCCACAGCATGCCCGGCAGGTAGCCCATCTGTGCGGCGAGCACCGGGCCGACGAGCGGGCCGGCGCCGGCGATGGCGGCGAAGTGGTGGCCGAAGAGCACGTACTTGTTCGTCGGCACGTAGTCGAGGCCGTCGTTGTGACGGTAGGCGGGGGTGGTGCGGTTCGGGTCCAGCGACATCACCTTGTCGGCGATGAACAGGCTGTAATAGCGGTACGCGATGAGGTAGACGCAGACGGCGGCGACGACGATCCACAGGGCGTTGATCGTTTCGCCGCGGTTGAGCGCGATGTATCCGAGCGCGGATGCGCCGAGGACCGCGAGCACGGCTCCCGCCGCATGTCTTGTGAGACTTGTCATTTCACTCCTCCTTTGTCCGGGCGGCCTTTTGCATAGGCTCTGGTCGTACCGGACGGGGTCCGGGCTCCGGCACCCTGCCGGAGATTGGCCGCGACTTTGGCCCCAAACGGTCTTGCGGACCATTCGCAGTACTACTTTGCGGGTCTGCGTAGTACTACGTAGCCCGCTCCGCGCGTGGGCCGGAACACTACAATCGGGGGCTGGAATGGAGGAAATGCGGTGCGTCTGAAATACAAGGTCATCGTGTTGGCGGTGTTGCCGCTGATTGCGGCGGTGTCGGCGATCGCGATCCTCGTCGCGATGCAGGCGCGCGATCTCGTCGAGCAGCAGGAGGCGGTGCTGAAGGAGGCGATGCTCGCGGCGAAGCGGGCGGAGCTGCAGCACTACGTGCAGCTCGCGCGGACTTCGATCGACCACCTGTATTCGTCCGGGCGCGACGATGACGCGGCGAAGGCCGAGGCGAAGCGCATCCTCAGCGAGATGAATTACGGCGACGACGGCTATTTCTTCGCGTATGACGTCACGGGCCTCAGCCTCGTCCATCCGCGGCAGACCGAACTCGTCGGACGCAACCTGTGGGACAAGAAGGATTCGGAGGGACTGCCCGTCATCCAGCGGTTGATCGAGGTCGCGGCGTCGGGCGACGGATTCTTGCAGTACAAGTGGCGCAAGCCTTCGAGCGACAAGGAGACCGACAAGCTTGGCTACGTCGTGTCGCTGGATCGCTGGGGCTGGGTGTTCGGCACCGGCATCTACCTCGATGACGTCGAGGCGGTGCGCGCGAGGCTGCGCGACCAGATGTCCTCGCGGATCACGGAAACGGTTTTCGGCTTTACGCTGGTCGCGGTCGCCGCGTTGCTGATCGTGTTTGCGGGCGGCATGGCGCTCAACATCAGCGAACACCAGCTCGCCGATCGGCAGCTGAAGGCGCTCGCGCAGCGCATCGTGACCTTGCACGAGGAGGAGCGTGCGCGAGTCGCGCGCGACCTGCACGACGGGCTGAGCCAGCTGCTGGTGTCCGTCAAATACCATCTGGAACTCGCGAAGGAGCGCGCGGTCGCCGGACGCGATGACGTCGCCGAGCAGATCGGCAAGGGGCTCGACGGGCTGGGCGTCGCGATTTCCGAGATCCGCGGCATCTCGCACAACCTGCGGCCCTCGCTGCTCGACAATCTCGGTCTGCCGGCGGCGCTCGGGCAGCTGCTGGACGAGTTCCGCGCGCGCACGGGCATCGCCGTGGATGCCGCGATCGGTCAGGTCGATCTCTCGGCCGACGAGGCGGGGGCGACGACGCTGTACCGGATTGCGCAGGAGGCGCTGACGAACATCGAGCGGCATGCGGGCGCGCAGCATGTGCGCTTCGGGCTCGAAGCGCTCGGCGGCAGGGTGCGGCTCGCGATCGCGGACGACGGTTGCGGCTTCGACACGTCGCGGATCGACCACCCGCGCAGCGGCGGCATCGGACTGCGGAACATGCGCGAGCGGATCGAACACCATGGGGGGCGGCTGGCGGTTGTTTCGACGCCGGGCCGGACCGAACTGACGGTGGAACTGCCGTGTCCGAGCGCGGCCGGGAAAGGAAAGGCGTGATGAGCGAAGGTGGTGGCGCGAAGATCCGGCTGTTTCTCGTCGATGACCATCAACTCGTCCGCGACGGGTTGAGGGCGCGGCTCGGGGATATCGAGGAGTTCGAGATCGTCGGCGAAGCGGCGAGCGGCAAGGAGGCGCTGGCGGCGGTCGAAAGCCTGCGTCCGGACCTGGCCCTGGTCGATGTCGGCCTGCCGGACATGACCGGCATCGAGCTGACCTCCGCGCTCGGGGAGCGCTGTCCGGTGCTGCGGGTGCTGATCCTGAGCATGTACGACAGCCAGGGCTACGTGATGTCGGCGATGCGGGCGGGCGCGCGCGGCTATGTGCTGAAGGATGCGCCCTCGAGCGAGATCATCGCGGCGATCCGGGCGGTGGCGGCGGGCGGCGCCTACTTCAGCAGTGCGTTGACGGCCGCGTTGGCGACTCCTCAGGCAGAAGACAACGCCTTGACGGAACGCGAGCGCGAGGTGCTGATCCTCGTCGCGCAGGGCGACAGCAACAAGCGCATCGCGCAGAAGCTCGACGTCAGCGTGCGCACCGTCGAGACGCATCGCCTGAACCTGCGCCGCAAGCTCGGCATCGAGACGGCGGCAGGGCTGGCAGCTTATGCGCTCAAGCGCGGCTGGATAAAGGGTTGATCGCGCTGCCCTGCAGATAGCTTTTCAGCAGGGCCTGGAAGCGTGCGACATCGAGCGGCTTGGTGAGGTAGTCGTCGAAACCGGCGGCGCGCGCCGATGTGATGTCGTCGGGCATGGCGTTCGCGCTCAGCGCGATCACTGGCGTATCGCGCAGGCCAGGGATCTGCCGCAGGCGGCGTAATGCTTCCATGCCGCAGATGCCGGGGAGGCCGAGATCCATCAGGATGAGGTCGGGGTGGCAGGCGCGTGCGAGCTCGAGGCCGGTCTCGGCGGTGACGGCGTCGATGAGGCGCAGCCGCGGGTGCAGCGCGATGATCTTTTGCACGAGACGCAGGTTGGCGGCGTTGTCCTCGACATAGAGCAGGGTGTGGGTCGCGCCGGCGGCGTCGGGCGAGGCGGCGGTCTCCGGTTCGTGCGCCGCGGCCGGGCTCGCGCAGGCGGCCGGGGTCGGCGTGCAGGGGATCGTGACGCGAAAGACGCTGCCTTCGCCCGGGCGACTGTCGACGGCAATCGTGCCGCCCATCGCCTCGACGAGCCGCTTGCACAGCGCCAGCCCGATGCCGGTGCCCTCGACCTGGCGGCTCGCTTCGCCGTGGCGCTCGAAGGGCTTGAAGAGACGCGGCAGGAACTCGGGGGCGATGCCGATGCCGGTGTCGTGCACGGCGAGATGCACGAGGCCGGGCTCGGTGGTGGCGACGAGCGACACCTCGCCGCCGTCGCGGTTGTACTTGACGGCGTTCGAGAGGAGGTTCAACAGCAGCTGGCGCAGGCGCAGGCGGTCGACGCGCAGCAGACAGTCGGTGGGCACCTCGGCGCCGAGCGCGATGCGGCGCGCCTCGGCGAGCGGGCGCACGAGCGACAGGCATTCCTGCGCGAGCGGGGCGAGCTCGACCGACTCGGGGGCAAGTTCGAGACGGCCGCTTTCGATGCGCGCGAGGTCGAGCACCTCGTTGATCAGCGCGAGCAGGTGCTTGCCTGCGCGCAGGATCTCGTCGAGGCTCTCGCCCTGGTCGGTGGTGAGGGGGGCGGCCGGGTCGGCCTTCAGCAGTTGCGAGAAGCCGAGGATCGCGTTGAGCGGCGTGCGCAGCTCGTGGCTCATGCTGGAGAGGAACTCGCTCTTCGACAGGTTCGCGCGCTCGGCCTCTTCCTTCGCCGCGAGCAGCTCCTCGGTGCGCTGCGCGACGCGCTCTTCGAGTTCCTCGTTGAGCCGTTCCAGTGCTTCTTTTGCTCGCTTGCGCTCGCTGATGTCGCGAACGAAGGAGCAGTTCAGTTCCCTGTTGCCGATCTTGACGTGGCCGGCGACGACTTCGACCGGGATCAGGTGGCCGTCGCGGTGGCGGAGCATCGATTCGAAGCTGATCGAGCCGCGTTTCGTGAGCCGGTCCGAGAAGCGCGACCATCCGTCAGTGCTGTAGCGGACGTCGACGTCAGCGATGCCGCGCTGGAGGAGTTCCGCGCGGTCGTAGCCGAGAAGCTGGCAGGCGGCCGAGTTCACGTCGACGAAGCGCGCGTCGCAGTTGATCCAGAAGAGGCCGTCGGTCGCCGCTTCCAGGCTGAACCGCGTGAGCTGGAGCGCCGTTTCGGTCCTGCTGCGGACGAGTTCGGCGGCCGCGCGTGCGGAAAAGATCCGCATGACGTGTTCGGGGTGCTCGTCGGGGGTGAGCGGGCGACGCCAAAGGGCGGCGATGAGGCCGATCGTATCGCCCGCTTCGTCGCGCAGCGGCACGCCGACGTACGCTTGCGCTTCCATCTCGATGAGATGCAGGTCGTCCGGGAACAGGGTAGCGACGGTGGAGCGATGAATCGAGCAGCCCGTCGCGACCGTGTCCGCACAGGGGGTTCCGGGAAGTTCATAGCGGAAGTTGTTTGCTACGCCATCGGGCGTGACCAGGCCGATCGTCGACACCGTTTCGCCTTCGGCATCGAGTTCGCCGACGAGCGCGAAGTCGGCATCGAGCAGTTTGGCGAGCCGGATGGCCAGGGCTTGGAAGAAGCTCGATCCGGACTCCACGGACAACTCTTCGGCGACGAAGCGAAGTGCGTTTTCGGAATGCTTCCGGTCGTGTTCGCGGGCGATCTTTTCGAGGGCGATGCCGAGGCGCGACGCCAACTCGACCAGCAGGTTCTGCGCGGCTTCGTCGAAGGCGTCGGTCTCGCCCGCATAGAGTGTGAAATTCCCGATGACCTTGCCGTCGCGGACGATCGGCAGCGCGCCGGCAGCTGCCCACCCGTGGCGTCGTGCCTCTTCATGCCATGACGCGGTGCGTTCGTCGGCGAGGAAATCCTGGCACCACACGGGGTGTCCGAGACGGATTGCGGTGCTGGTGGGTGCGCGGCCGAGCGGGGCCGAAGCGGAGATCGGCAGGGGCTCTTGCAGGATCTGCTCTTCGGCCCCGGTGCCGAAGGCCGCGATTGGGTTCAGGATCCCGGTGTCCGGATCGACCAGTCCGACCCATGCGGCTCGCATTCCCCCGAGTTCGACCGCGGCACGGCACACGCGGGGAAAGAGCTCATCTTCGCTGTTGCAGCGGAAGATTTCCTGGTTGCAGCGGTTGAGGGCCGCGTAGATCATCGTGAGCCGTTGCAGCCGGGTTTCGGCGGTAACGCGCTGCGTGATGTCGGTGGCGATTTCGAGGCGCACGATGCGCCCATCCAGCCATTCGATGGCCCTGTCGTAGATGTGATACCAGCGCCCATTGAGCGTATTGCGGAACTCCCAAACGTGAGGTTCGGCGGGGCTGCCGTGCTCGTCGACAAGCCGGGGATTGGTGCAGAACTCGCAAGGCCCCGTCTGTCCGACCTGGATCGCCTGCCAGCACACGCGGCCGACCAGCTTGTCGGTCTGCAAGGCCTCGTGCGTGTAGCGGTTGGCGAAAATGATTTCGTGCGACTGCATGTCGCTGACGTAGATGATCGCCGGCAGGCTGTCGAGAACGCGGAGCAACGTGTCGTCGACGCGACGCGGCAGCAGGATCGGCGACGGTCTCGTCGCGCGCAGCGTGGCCCGCCGGGCACGTGCGGCCCGGGCGCGTTTGGTGGCTGGAGGAGGGTCCCGGTGCGGCGTGCTCATGATTCGGCCTTGTCGAGGAGAGTCTGGAGCATGCCCTGGAATTTGTCCAAGTCGAGGGGCTTCGTGAGGTAGTCGTCGAAGCCCGCGGCCCGGGCGAGCACGATGTCGCTCGGCATCGCGTTGGCACTGACGGCGACCACCGGGGTATCGCGGAATTCGGGTTGTTGCCGCAGCCGTCGCAGCGCTTCCATGCCGCAGATGCCGGGGAGGCCGAGATCCATCAGGATGAGGTCGGGGTGGCAGGCGCGGGCGAGCTCGAGGCCGGTCTCGGCGGTGGCGGCGTCGATGAGGCGCAGCTGCGGGTGCAGGGCGATGATCTTTTGCACGAGGCGCAGGTTGGCGGCGTTGTCTTCGACATAGAGCAGGGTGTGGGTCGCGCCGCCGGCGTCGGACGAGGCGGTGGTCTCCGGTTCGTGCGCCGCGGCGGGGCTCGCGCAGGCGGCCGGGGTCGGCGTGCAGGGGATCGTGACGCGAAAGACGCTGCCTTCGCCCGGGCGGCTGTCGACGGCAATCGTGCCGCCCATCGCCTCGACGAGCCGCTTGCACAGCGCGAGCCCGATGCCGGTGCCCTCGACCTGGCGGCTCGCTTCGCCGTGGCGCTCGAAGGGCTTGAAGAGACGCGGCAGGAACTCGGGGGCGATGCCGATGCCGGTGTCGTGCACGGCGAGATGCACGAGGCCGGGCTCGGTGGTGGCGACGAGCGACACCTCGCCGCCGTCGCGGTTGTACTTGACGGCGTTCGAGAGGAGGTTCAACAGCAGCTGGCGCAGGCGCAGGCGGTCGACGCGCAGCAGACAGTCGGTGGGCACCTCGGCGCCGAGCGCGATGCGGCGCGCCTCGGCGAGCGGGCGCACGAGCGACAGGCATTCCTGCGCGAGCGGGGCGAGCTCGACCGACTCGGGGGCAAGTTCGAGACGGCCGCTTTCGATGCGCGCGAGGTCGAGCACCTCGTTGATCAGCGCGAGCAGGTGCTTGCCTGCGCGCAGGATCTCGTCGAGGCTCTCGCCCTGGTCGGTGGTGAGGGGGGCGGCCGGGTCGGCCTTCAGCAGTTGCGAGAAGCCGAGGATCGCGTTGAGCGGCGTGCGCAGCTCGTGGCTCATGCTGGAGAGGAACTCGCTCTTCGACAGGTTCGCGCGCTCGGCTTCTTCCTTCGCCGCGAGCAACTCCTCGGTGCGCTGCGCGACCCGTTCTTCGAGTTCCTCGTTGAGGCGCAGCAGCTCTTCCTTCGCGCGTCGGCGGTCGCTGATGTCGGCGATGATCCAGATGCTGCCCTCGTGCGGGCGACGAGGATGGATGGCGCTGCCGGTCGCCGCGCCCCAGAACACCGTGCCGTCTTTGCGCTGCATCGGCAGTTCCTCGTTGTAGCACCCGCCTGTGGACAGCGTGCGGTACGACTCCTCGCCGATCGTTTTGAATTGCGCGTCGGACGCGAAGACGACGCGGGTGGATGTGCCGACCAGCTCGCCGGGCTCGTAGCCGAGGATCTCTTCGACGCGCCGGTTGCAGCCGACGATCGTGCGCTGCTTGACCTGGACGATCCCGACCATCGCATTGCGCAGGATCGCCTGGTTCTCGGTCAGCAGGCTGCGCGCGCGCTGCTCCTGGCGCTTGCGCTCGGTGATGTCGCGCGCGAGGAGCAGGAAGCGGACGTCCTTGCCCGGGGGCGTCGGCTTGCGGGAAACGGACAGCTCGAACCACAGCGTCCCGGTCGGCAGATGCACCGGGAATTGTGCGCCCTGCGATTGCCCTTCGAGCTCTGCTTCCTCGAGCGCGGACATGATCGTCGTCGCCGCGCCGGGACGAAGGTGCTCGAAGACGGTCTTGCCGATGAGTTCTTCCGGTTGCGCGGCAAAGGCCGAGTTCCGCGGCGCGTGGTAGGCGTGGTAGCGGCCGTGGATGTCGAGCTCGCACAGGACGTCGGGGATCGCGTCGAGGGTGGACTGCAGTTGCGCCTGTGTGGCGAGGATCTCCGCGGTGCGGTCCTGCACCAGCGTCGCGAGTCCGCGGCGGTGGGCCTTCAGTTCGACGAGGATCATCGCGAGGTAGGCGAGCACCGCCGAAAACGCGAAGCCGAAGGCCGCATTGACCGGAAGCTCGGTCGAATTCGCCCACCCGGCCGCCGGCGCCGCGCTCAGTGTCCAGCGGACGTTGGCGATGTCGATGCTGGCTTCGACCGGCTCCGGGAGCGGTGACGGCGTGGATGCGGCGATCAGCTGGCGTTCGCCGTTGTCGGGATGGGGGCGCCACAGCTGGTATGCGATGCCGTTGTCGGCCAGTGCCTTGAGCTGGGCCGGTTCGAGCACCTCGGGCAGGTGGGTGACAACAGTGACGAAGCCCCAGAATTCCTTCGTTCCGGTCTGCTCGTCGAGGAACACCGGCAGCCTTCCGACGACGCCGCTGCCCCCCTGGACGAGGTTGAAGGGACCGGCGAGGGTCAGCTGGCCCGTGTCCCGCGCGAGCCAGGCTTCGCGGCTTCTTCCGGCATCGTGGAGGATGTCGTGCCCGATGGCGGTACGGTTGCCTTCGAGAGGGACGACCTGTCGGATGACCCCGCCCGGCAAGAGCTGCAACGCGGCGGCGCCCGGGTAGAAGGGCAGCATCTGAGCGGCCAGCGTGTCGAAATCGCGGATCGTGCCGCCGCCCTGGCGCACCAGCGCGGCGAGCGCATACGTCGCCGACATCGAACGTTCGAGCACTTGCCGGACGGCGTGTGCGCGGCTTTCGATCTTTTCCTGGATCGTCGCGCGTTCGCTGCGCTGACGGCTCTCCTCCTGCTTCCAGACGAGCAGGCCGGAGACGGCCGTTGCCATCAGGAAAATCACGGCCGCGACCGCGATCGGGCGGCCTTGCTTTTGTAGATGGGGCGAGAGCAGGTTCTTCACAGCGCCATTATAGGAGCGTGCTCGTGGGCCTCCGCGGGCGCAGTGGAGGCGTCGGGGGGCGTTCCCGGTGGTCGGGTCGAATCTGCGCCCGTCGCGTCGCGGGCGTCCGGCAGGGTGACGGTAAAGGTGCTGCCGTGGCCCGGGTCGCTCACGACATGGATGTCGCCGCCCATCGCCTCGACGAGCCGTTTGCAGACGACGAGCCCGATGCCGCTGCCTTCGATGCTGCCGTTCTGCGCGCCGAGCCGGTTGAAAGGTTCGAAGAGCTGGGCCTGTTGTTCGGGCGCGATGCCTTGGCCGGTGTCGGACACCATGATCCGCAGGTGGCCGTTGGCGTCGAGCTCGCTGTGGACGCGGACGAGGCCGCCTTGCCGGTTGTACTTGATGGCGTTCGACAGCAGGTTCAGCACGATCTGCTTCAAGAACTGATGGTCCGCCTCGACGGCGAGGCCCTGGTCGCCGCTCGACTCGATCTTCACCTCGTTGCGCTGCGCGAGCGGCGAGACCATCCCGATGCAATCGGCAATCAAGTCGCTGCAGGCGATCGTCTCGAGCTGGAGTTCGATGCGTCCGGATTCGATCTTCGACAGATTGAGGATGTCGTTGATCAGGTGGAGCAGGAGGTCGCCAGCCTTCAGGATCTGGTCCACGCTTTCGCGGTGCGTGGGAGCCAGATGGCGGTCCATGGCGATCAGCTGCGCGAAGCCGAGCACCGCGTTCATCGGTGTGCGCAATTCGTGCGACATGCTGGACAGGAATTCCGACTTCGCCCGGTTCGCGCGGTCGGCATCCTCCTTCGCCGCGACCAGCGCGTCGGCGGCCCGCTTGCGCTCGGTGACGTCGAGGCCCACCGACATGACGTATTTCGGCCGTCCGTCCGGCTCCGTCAGGACGCTGTTCGACCAGGCGATCTCGTAGACCCGTCCGTCCTTGGCGACGAGGCTGCCTTCGAAACGGCCGTGATGGCCGCGGGCGACGAGGCGGGCGAAGGATTCGACGGTGCGCGGAATTTCGGCCTCCGGCGCGGCGACGTCCCACAGGCGCTTGCCGAGCACTTCTCCAGCGCTGTAACCCGTGAGCTCTTCACAGGCGCGATTGAAGCGGACGATGTTCCCGACCGGATCGAACACGATCGACAAGGCATTGGTGTTGTCGATCAGGCCGGTGATGAAATTGCGTTCGGTGCTGAGTGCGAGGTTCGCTTCCTTGAGCTTGCGCGCAGCATGGGCATTGCGCCCCCAGAACCAGAAGGCGACGGCGACCAGCGCAGTGATCGCAACACCGCTGGCGAGAAAGAGGTCGGAGAAGGGGCCACGCTGTACCGCCGCATCGTTCGGCCAGATCCGGAACTGCCAGCCGGCGTCGTCGTTGATCACGAACTTGCGCACCTGCGCTTGCGCCCGGCTGGATTGGGGTGGGACGCCGCGGCGGAACACGCTCTCGCCACCCAGCGTCACTTCGAGCCCGAAGCTCAGCGAGTCGATTTCCCGGCTCAAGGGGTCCAGGAGTTCGTCGACGCGAAAGACGGCGACGAGATAGCCGTCGGCTTGCCGGCCGACCGTCAGCGCGCGCGTGATCAGCAGGCCCCGTCCGCCCTGGACCAGATTGATCGGGCCGGTGACGATCGGCGCCGCCGAAGCCCGCGCACGCTCCAGCATCCGGTAGCGGATCGGGTCCCGCGAGTTGTCGAGACCGATGGCCGCTTCGTTGCCGCGCTCGGGCACGACCCACCGTACGCGGCCCTGTGTGTCGACCCACTGCAGCGCCAGGAATCCCTGCAGATCGGCGACATAGTTGGCGGCATCTTGTTCCCACTGCGCGTGTGGCGTGCCGCCAGCAACCTCCCAACGCTTCGCCATCCGTTCGAGGGCGGTGATCCGTTGCTGCAGCGAATCGGCAAAACGTTGGCCGAGTCCGGTGGTTTCCGCGTCCAGGAGGCGGCTTTGGCGCTCTTCGATCAGCAGTTCCAGGCCGTTCCACAGCAGCAGCGTCAGCGCGAGCTGTCCGACGACGACGACGGCTGCGATCCAGCGGCGCGGCGATGTGATCCACCGGACCTTCTGTCGGAACGTGGCCGCGATGTCGAGACTGAGCGATGTCACCATGGCCGTCAGGCGGGTAGAGCGTCGCGGAGGCGCTCGTAGAGGGTGTCGAGGTCGATCGGCTTCGTCAGGTAGGCGTGGAAGCCGGCGTCCCGGGCGTTGCGGATGTCGTGGAGCATCGCGTCGGCCGTCACGGCGATCACGGGAATGTCGCAGGTCTCGGGGATCGACTTCAGGATCCTGACCGCGTCGACGCCGCTGATGCCCGGCAGGCGGACGTCCATCAGGATCAGGTCCGGGCAGTGATGGTGGGCGAAGTCGATGCCTTCTTCGGCGCTCTCGCGGATGTGCAGCACCAGGCCAGGAACGCGGGCGAGGCTGCGCTGCATCAGCAACGCGTTGATCGGGTTGTCCTCGACGTACAGGATGTTCACCGGCCGGCCCGGATCGAGCGTGGCGATGAAGTCGCGCGAAGGCACCTCTTCCGCGTCTTCGATGTCGAGTTCCGGCGTCGGGTCGACGGGGAATTCCGCCCAGAAGGTGCTGCCGACGCCGACGTCGCTGTCGACGCCGATCTCGCCGCCCATGCTTTCCACGAGCCGCTTGGTGATCACGAGTCCGATGCCGGTGCCCTCGATGCCGCTGGAGGCGAATCCGAGCCGGTTGAAGGGCTGGAAGAGCTCGGGCATGCGTTCGACGGGAATGCCGTGGCCGGTGTCGGAGACGCTGACGCGAAGGCGTCCGTCGCGCGTCTCGGCGGTAAGGCGGACTTCGCCCTCGGGCCGGTTGTACTTGATCGCGTTCGAAAGCAGATTGAGCATGACCTGGCGGAACCGCGTTGCGTCGATCATCACGTTCGGCAGGCGTTCGGGCAGTTCGGCGACGACCGCGACCTGGCGCGGCCGGGCGAGCTTTTCCGAGGCTTCGAGCGCGAATTTCAGCAGCGGGGCCGGGTCGGTCGAGTGGATGTCGAGGGTGTTGCCGCCGGACTCGATCTTCGCGAGGTCGAGGATGTCGTCGATGAGCCGCAGCAGGTGCTTGCCGCCGTCGACGATGTATTGCAGGCACTGCTTCTGGTTGTCGTCGAGCGGCGCCTCGGGCGAGTCTAGAAGCTGGCTGAAGCCCATGATCGCGTTGAGCGGCGTGCGCAGCTCGTGGCTCATCGACGACAGGAATTCCGACTTCGCGCGGCTCGCGGTCTCGGCCATCTCCTTCGCCTGGTTCAGTTCCTCCTCGAAGAGCAGCCGTTCCGTGATGTCGCGGATGACGCCGACCGTGCCGATGAACTTGCGCTCGGCCTGACCCGTCTCGCCATACAGCCCCATGCTGTTGACCTCGACGTGCACGAGCGCCGAGCCGATCGTGCACAGCTCGCCGAACACCGAGGCGTGAGTCTTGGTGATCAGGCGCACGCGAAGGCCGACCGTCATCCGTTCCTTGGTGCGGCGTTCGTTGAAGAGCTTGGGCGCGTTGGGCGCGGCGCTGCCGGACAGGCGCGGGAGGACGAGCTCTGCGCTGGCGTTCGGCACGTCCTCGGGGTGGACGAGGGTGCTGAAATGCTGGCCGACGAGCTCGCCCGGGTCATAGCCGAGGCGCGTGATGGCGTCGTTGAGGAAGGTGAAGTTTCCGTTCGCGTCGAGCTTGTAGACGATGTCGGGCACGGCCGCGATCAGCGAGCGGAAGCGTTCCTCGGACGCCGACAGCAGCTCGATGTGGCGCGCGAGCTGGACGTTGGTCTCCTTCAGCTTCTTCTCGCGTTCTTCGAGCTCCTGCGCCTGGACCGACGAATTCAGCAGCGCGATCGAGAAGAAGTCGAACACGCGAGCGCGGTCGGCGACGAGCGGGTAGGTCTTGCCGCCCTGCGTGACGGGCAGGGTGGTGCTCGTCTGCGCGGGGCGGATGGCACCGGCGGCCTTGCGCTGCAGCAGCGTCGAGACCGTCTGGATCAGGACGTTGGGGTTGTAGGGCTTGTTGAGGTAGCCGTCGGCGAGCGCGTTGAGGCCGTTGACCAGCTCCTCGAACTTGTTCGACGCGGTGACGAGGATCACCGGGATGTGCCGCCACGCCGGCGAGCGCTTGACCGCTTCGCACAGCGCGAGGCCGTCCATGACCGGCATCGCGATGTCGGAGAGGATCAGGTCGGGCTGGCCGTTGAGCGCGTCGAGCGCGGCGCGGCCGTTTCCGAAGACTTCCACCTCGTAGCCCGCCTGGACGAGGAGGTGGCGCATGACGGCCGCCTGGGAGGGGCTGTCTTCGACGACGTAGATTCTGGTCACGTTGTTATGTCTCTGCTTGTCGTGGGGGCGGCTTCTTCGCGCTCAATCGTCTGCCGTGGCCGTACATTCTTCCGGCACGTGGATCGCCGTTTCGCCGACCGGTTCGGCATGCTGCTGCATCACGCGCAGCGTTTCCGGCAGCGTGTCGTGGAAGAGCGTCACCAGTTGCGGATCGAGGTGGGAGCCGGCCATGCGGTGGATCTCCGCCAGCGCGTCCTCGACCGGCCAGGCGCGCTTGTAGGGGCGCTCCGAAGTCAGCGCGTCGAAAACGTCGGCGACCGCCGTGACGCGCGCGGCGAGCGGGATGTCGGTGCTGCCGATGCCGTGCGGGTAGCCCGTGCCGTCCCACTTTTCGTGATGGCTCAGGGCGATGTTGCGCGCCATGTTCATCAGTTCCGAGTCGTGGCCGGACAGGATCTCCGCGCCGATCACCGTATGCGTGCGCATGATCTTCCACTCCTCCGCGTCGAGCTTGCCGCGCTTGAGCAGGATCGCGTCGGGGATGCCGATCTTGCCGATGTCGTGCATCGGGCTGGCGTTGAGGATCAGTTCGCAGTCGGATGCGGGGAGTCCCGCATGGCGGGCGAGGTTCGCCGAGATCTTGCTCATGCGCAGGATGTGCAGGCCGGTCTCGTTGTCGCGGTATTCGGCGGCCCGCCCGAGCCGGCGCACGACTTCGAGACGTGTCTCGGTGACTTCGCAGGTGCGCGCGCGCACCGTCTCCTCGAGCGCCTCCTTCTGCTGCTTGAGCCGGCTTTCGAGCACGCGCATCTGCAGCATGTTGCGGATGCGGGAGAGCACTTCTAGGCATTCGAAGGGCTTGGTGATGAAGTCGCGGGCGCCTGAGTCGAGCGCGCGCAGGCGGGTGGGCATGTCGGGCTGGGCGGTGAGGATCAGCACAGGCGGGAGGTTCTCGGGGTCCATGTCGGCGAGCGCGCGCATCACGTCGAAGCCGTCCATGTGCGGCATGCGCAGGTCGAGCAGGATCAGGTCCTGCGGTTCGCGGCACTGGATTGCGAGTGCATTGCGCGGGTCGGTGGTCGAGGTGACGCGAGTGCAGCCTTGCGTCTTGAGGAGCTTTTCGAGCAGCAGGACGTTGGCCGATTCGTCATCGACGATCAGGATCCTGGCATTGGTCAGTTCGGGGGCCCATGCTTTCATGATCTAGTCCTGCAGAGCGTAATCAACGATGGCTTCGTTGCCGCATCCGGCGTAACGAAGCGAACTGGCAAGCCTGCTTGCGAGCGCGATGCCGCGGCCGTGCGGCAGCTCGTTCGTCTGACACGTGCGGGCCGTGTGGCGGGCATGATCGAATCCCTTGCCGCTGTCGGCGATGCGGATCTGGAGAAGGCGCTTGCCGCCCTCGATGAACTGCGAGAACTGGACGTCGATGGCGCCTTGCTGCAGTTCCGCGAGGCGCTGCGAGCGTTCCCGATGGAAGGCTTCGTAACCTTCGGGGCGCTGCTTGAGTGCGGAGTCGAGCCGCAGCAGGCCGTGGTCGATGGCGTTCGTGCAGAGCTCGTTGAGGATCAGCAGCAGTTCGCCGAATTCGTTTGCGCCGAGGCTCAACTGGTTCAGCCACCGCGTCAGCAAGGGCTGGACCGCCTGTTCGCGGATTTCGGCCGCGCCGAAGTGCAGGTGCAGGCTCCAGTTGCTGGCGTTGAATTGCGGCGTCTCGATCGACGGATGCGAGTGGTTGCAGGGTTGGTGCAGCGCGCCGGTGCAGGCGATTGCGGCGAGCGAGAGGTCGTCGTGGTTGTCGCGACCGCCGAGGTGGGCGGTGACGGCATCGACGATCGCCGCGAAGCTGTCGTCGCCGCCATTGTGAGCGATCGCGTCGAGCAGGCGCGTGCGTCCGAAGGGTTCGCCGGCCGGGTTTTCGGCGTCGATGAGGCCGTCCGAGCACAGCAGCATTTCCCCTTGTTCGCTCCAGTGCCAGTTTTCGAGGCAGGGTTCGAACTCGGCATCGGAGAGAATGCCGAGCGGTGGATGGCGCGAGGGCCATTCGTAGGCGACGCCGCGATCGGCACCGACGAACAACACCGTGGGGATGCCGCCGTTCCAGACCTCGATCTGGTGGCGGTAGCGGTCGATGCTCACCGCGGCGGCGGCGACGAAACGGTTTGCCGGCAGCAGGCCATGCAGCTTGTTGTTGATCTCGCGCACGATGCTGCCGATGTCGTAGCCGCGGCGCGTCATCATGTAGAAGGTGTCGATCGCCGGAATCACGCTGATCGCGGCGGCGAGCCCGTGGCCCGTGCTGTCGGCGATCAGCGCGTGGAGCGTGCCGGTGGGCGAGCAGGCCTGGGCGATGACGTCGCCGGAGAGGTGGCGCGCGGGTTTGATCCAGCGTTTCAGCGGGCCGGTGAGGCAGTCGCTGTAGCCGACGATGTGGTCCAGGATGTGCCGCGTGAATTGCTGTTCCTGCTCGTTGTTGTCGCGATACGCGGCCAGCCGTGCGGCATTGTCGGCGATGTGCGCCTGCATGTCGGCGATGCGGCGCATCACCTCGATCTTGGCGCGCAGCATCGCGAGGCTGACGGGCTTGGTGAGGTAGTCGTCGCCGATGCCGAGGCCTTCGAGCTGCTCAGTCTCGCTGCTTTTCGCCGACAGGAAGATGATCGGCAGCCAGCGCGTGCCGCACAGCGCGCGGATCTCGGCCGCCGCGGCGTAGCCGTCCATCACCGGCATCATGACGTCCATGAGCGCCACGTCGGGCAACTGCTCGCGGCAGGCATCGACCGCCTCGCGGCCGTTCGACGCGCACACCGCTTCGTGGCCGAGGGTGCTCACGAAGCGGCTGATCAGGCTGCGGTTGGCCTCGATGTCGTCGACCACGAGGATGCGTAGTCTGGAAGACATGATCAGTCGATCCTGAACATGCGGCCGAAATTCGCGACTTCGAGCACCTGCTTCACCATGCCGCGGGCGCCGGAGAGAACGACCTCGCTGCGCGCGTTGCCGGCGGCCTTCTCGCGCAGCAGGAGCAGCATGCCCAGCGCCGAGCTGTCGAGGTAGTCGACGCGGCTGAGATTGACGACGATCTGGCGAGCGTCCTCAAGGTTGAGCGCTTCTTCCGAGCACTTGCGAAATTCGGCGTGCAGGCTGAAATCGAAGCGCCCGTGGATAGCGAGAATCGCCTGGTTGTCCTGGCGGGTCAGTCTCACGGTCATGGTGTCTCTCTCCTGGCGGTCTTAGTGTTGGGCTTCTTATACGCGGATACTGCGTTGCGCCCCGCGTGCGAAGCGCGACAGCATCCGTCCGGCGATTTCTTCGAGCGGCGCCACTTCCGCAGCGGCGCCGAGGGCGATGGCTTCGCGCGGCATGCCGAAGACGACGCAGCTCGCTTCGTCCTGCGCGATCGTGTGCGCGCCGCGATTGCGCATCTCGAGCAGCCCTGCGGCACCGTCCTTGCCCATGCCGGTCAGGATCACGCCGACCGCGTTGCCGCCGGCGCAATTGGCCGCGGAGCGGAAGAGGGCGTCGACAGACGGCCGGTGGCGGTTCACCGGCAGACCTGCGTTCAGCTCGACCGTGTAGTTGGCGCCGCTGCGGGCGAGGAGCAGGTGCGAGTGGCCGGGGGCGATATAGCAGTGCCCCGGCAGTATCCGCTCGCCATGTTCGGCTTCCTTCACGTGCACGCGGCAGATCGAATCGAGCCGCCGCGCGAAGGTCTGGGTGAAGCCCGGCGGCATGTGCTGGGCGACGAGGATCGCGGGCGCATCCGCCGGCATGCGCATGAGCACGTCGCGCAAGGCTTCGGTGCCGCCCGTCGAGGCGCCCATGATCATCAGTTTTTCGGTTGAGGTGATCGGGTCGGCGACGGCCGGCAGGATCGCGTCCGCAGTGTGGCTCGCCGACACCGCGAGCGCCCGCTTGCGCAGCTTCGCCGTCGCCGCGGCGCGGATCTTGTCGCCGAGTTCGTCGGCATACGCCGACAAGCCGCGTTCGATGTCCATGCGCGGCTTGGCGATGTAATCGACGGCGCCCAGTTCCAGAGCCCGCAGCGTGACCTCCGAGCCGCGCTCGGTCAGCGACGACACCATCACCACCGGCATCGGCCGCAGCCGCATCAGGCGGCCGAGGAACTCGAGGCCGTCCATGCGCGGCATCTCGATGTCGAGCGTGATCACGTCCGGGCTCAGGCGCTTGACCAGGTCGCGCGCGTAGATCGGGTCGGCCGCGGTGCCGACGACCTCGATCCCCGGCTGTGCGGAGAGGATCTCGCGCAGCACCTGGCGCACCAGCGCGGAGTCGTCGACGATCAGGACCTTGATAGTCATCGCAAAACGCGCCGATCAGCTGAAGAGCTCGACATCGCCGCCGAAGCGCGTGCGGGCGAGGCGCGTTTCGTAATCCTCTTCGCGCCGCGCGATGGTGTCGTTGTTGAGGCGCCGCAGCTTCTTCACGAGCACGCGACCGGTCCGGGGGAAGAAGTACACCTTGCGCGGGCAGTCGTCGAGGAGATCGCTCGCCGCGACCTTCAGGCCCTCGAGCTTCATGTATTCGGTCGCGAAGCGCGCGTTGCGTTCGCCGACGTTGGTGACGTTGAAACCCTTGATCACCTTGCCGCCGCCGAAGAGCTTCACCTCGAAGCGCTCCCGGCTCGCACCGCGTTTGACGAGGTCGTTGATCAGCACCTCCATCGCGTAGGTGCCGTAGCACGCGGCCGAGGAGACCGGCGTAGCACCATCGTTGCGTTCGTGCGGCAGCATGAAGTGATTCATGCCGCCGATGCCCAGCAGCGGGTCGCGGATGCAGGCCGACACGCAGGAACCGAGCACGGTGACGATGACGATTTCGCGGTCCGTCGTGTGGTAGTCCCCGGGCAGGATCTTGACCGCATCGATGTTGAAGATCGGGTCGAAATACCGGTTGGGGCCGGGCGGCGTGTCGAAATCGCGTTTCATGATCGTCCGCTCAATGCCGGATGGGCTCGTAAATGGTCTTGCCGCGCAGCCGAAAGAGATCGTGGGCATTGTGGAAGTTCTCCGAGTGTCCGGCGAACAGCAGACCGTGGGGGGCGAGCAGCGGAACGAAGCGCTCAAGGATGCGGCGCTGCGTCGGCTTGTCGAAATAAATCATCACATTGCGGCAGAAGATCGCATCGAGCGGCCCCTCGACCGACCAGCGCGGATCGAGCAGGTTGATCTGGTCGAATTCGATCAGGTTGCGCAGCTCCGGCCGCACCCGGGCGAGACCTTCGTTGCGCCCCGTGCCGCGGTTGAAGTGGCGCTTCAGCGTCGCCGCGGGGAGCTTTTCGACGCGGTCGAGCGGATAGATGCCCGCCCGCGCGCGCGTCAGCACCTGCGTGTCGAGGTCGGTCGCGAGGATGCGCGCGGGCGGTGTGTTGGAGCCGTAGGCGTCGGCGAGCGTGATCGCGATGGAGTAGGGCTCCTCGCCCGTCGACGCCGCCGCGCACCACACCCGCAGGCCCTTCGGCCGCTTGCGCGCGAGCTCGGCGAGCACCGGGAAATGGTGCGGCTCGCGGAAGAAGGAGGTCAGGTTCGTCGTCAGTGCGTTGACGAACTGCTCCCACTCCCGCCCGTCGTCCTGTTCCAACAGCGCGAGGTAATCGGAGAAGCGTTCCAGCGCGTTGGCCCGCAGGCGTCGCGCGATCCGGCTGTAGACCATGTCGCGCTTCTTCTCCGACAGCGAGATGCCGGCGTGGTCATAGATGAGCTGGCGGATGCGCGCGAAATCGCGATCCGTATAGTCGAACTCCCGCTCTTTATCGATCACTTCCGGCATGGGTCGGGGCGTCATGAGTCAGCGTGCTGGGTGGCCAAGCGCGGAATCAGAACTCGTCCCACTCGTCTTCCGGGCCGCCCGCAGGGACGGCGGCGATTGCCTTGCGTGCGGGACGGACGGGCACCTGCGGCGCGGCGGGGCGTTCCGGCGCGCGCGCGGGTGCAGCGGCCGCGGTACGGCGGGCGCCGGCGACCAGACCCTTCACGACGCTGAGACCCGTCGGAGCCTTGTTGTCGAGCTTGAACACGCTCACCGCCTGCGCGAGGTTCTGCGCCTGCTCCTCCAGCGCCTCGGCGGCGGCGGCGGCTTCCTCGACCAGCGCGGCGTTCTGCTGCGTCACCTCGTCCATCTGCGTGACGGCCTGGTTGACCTGCTCGATGCCCGAGCTCTGCTCGATCGACGCCGCCGAGATCTCGCCCATCACATCGGTGACGCGGCGGATCGAGCCGACGATCTCGTCCATCGAACTGCCCGCCTGCTCGACGAGACGCGAGCCCTTCTCGACCTTCTCGACCGAGTCGTCGATCAGCGCCTTGATCTCCTTGGCCGCACCCGCGCTGCGCTGCGCGAGGCTGCGCACTTCGGAGGCGACGACCGCGAAGCCGCGGCCCTGTTCGCCGGCGCGGGCCGCTTCCACCGCGGCGTTCAGTGCGAGAATGTTGGTCTGGAAGGCGATGCCGTCGATCACTGAGATGATGTCGACGATCTTGCGCGAGGACTCGTTGATCGACCGCATCGTGCCGACCACTTCGCCGACCACCACGCCGCCCTTGCCGGCGGCTTCGCTCGCGCCGTTGGCGAGCTGGTTCGCGTGGCGCGCGTTCTCGGCGTTCTGCTTCACGGTCGAGGTCAGCTCTTCCATGCTGGAGGCGGTTTCCTCGAGGCTGGAGGCCTGCTCCTCGGTGCGCTGCGACAGGTCCTGGTTGCCCTGCGCGATTTCCTTCGACGCAATGTTGATCGAGTCGACCGAGCTCTTGATCTCGTCGACGAGCTTGCGCAGGTTGATGACCGTCGTGTTGATCCCTTCGCGCGTCAGGCCGAAGAGGCCGGGGTAGTCGTTGTCGACGGTCTGGGTCAGATCGCCGTGGGCGAGGGCGTCCGCGACCTGCATCACGTCGCGCAGGCCCTTGTCGGTGATCTCGGAGAGTTGGTTGAGCTGTTCGGCCAGCGTCAGCATGAAGCCCTTGCGGCCTTCGGCCGTGACCTTCACGTCGAACTCGCCGCGCGTCGCGGCCGCCTCGACCAGCGTCTGCACTTCGTCGACGGTCGTGCGCAGGCTGTCCTGCATCGTCTTCAGCGACGCGAGGAGGCTCGTCGTGTCCCCCTTCCTGACCTGCAGTTCCATCGACAGGTCGCCATTGGCGATGCGATGGACGGCCTCGGCGGCGTAGATCGGCTCGCCGCCCAACTGGCGCGCGATGCTGCGGGCGATCATCAGCGACAGCACGCCGAGCACCAACAGGATCGGCACGATCATCATCGCGAGTTTGACGACTTGCTGATGGAACTCGGCCTCCAGCTCGTCGATGTAGATGCCCGAGCCGATGATCCAGTCCCAGGGCGCGAAGCCGCGTACATAGGAGATCTTCGGGACCGGAACCTGGGAGCCGGCCTTCGGCCAGTAGTAATCGACAAAGCCCGAGCCCTGATCCTTCACGACACGGACGAACTCGACGAACAGCAGCTTGCCGTTCGGGTCCTTCAGCCCCGACATGTCCTTGCCTTCGAGCTCGGCCTTGGCCCCGTGGTAGAGGGTCCGCGGCGTCATGTCGTTGATCCAGAAGTACTCGTCGCCGTCGTAGTGCATCTGGCGGATCGTCTCGCCGGCAAGCTTCTGCGCCTGTTCGCGCGACAGCACCCCGTCCTTCTCGAGCTGGTTGAAGTGGACGAGAACCGAATAGGCGGATTCGACGACGTTGCGCGTCTTGTCCTGCTTTTCCTTGAGCGCCTGGGCCTTGCCCTGCACGAGAAAGACGCCCACGGCGAGCAGCAGGCCGATGACTGCGACGCCGGTGAGCCAGGCGAGGCGCGTGCTGACCTTGAGGGACTGAAGTTTCTTCACTGTGTGTCTCCGGAAAATTGCGAATCCTGGGTTCTTGTCATCCGATCGGAAGGCGCCTAGGCGGCCGCCGCTTCCACGAGTTCCATGTCCTCGCTCGTCATCAGGCGCTCGATGTCGACGACGATGATCATCCGTTCGTCGATCGTGGCGAGGCCGAGCACGAAGCGGGTATCGACCGTTGCGCCGAATTCGGGCGCTGCCTTCAACTGGTCCTGGCCGAGCGTGATCACGTCCGAGACGCCATCGACGACCATGCCGACGACGCGCCCGGCGACGTTCAGGATGATCACGACCGTGAAGGCGTCGTAAGTCGGCTCGCTCAGGCGAAATTTGATCCGCATGTCGACGATCGGCACGATCACGCCGCGCAGGTTGATCACCCCCTTGATGAAGTCGGGCGCATTCACGATGCGGGTCACGGCGTCGTAGCCGCGGATCTCCTGCACCTTGAGGATGTCGATGCCGTATTCCTCGCTGCCGAGCGTGAAGGTCAGCAGTTCGTCGCCGGCGTGCGGCGACAGTTCGGACGATGGGCTTGCCGTCATGAGTTCTTCCTTGGCTGCGTTCAGGGCCGCGGCGCGAGGGCTGCGATGTCGAGGATCAGGGCCACGCGTCCGTCGCCCATGATCGTGGCGCCGGCAAAGCCGGGCACCTTGCGGTAATTCGTTTCCATGCTCTTGATGACGACCTGGTGCTGGCCGAGCAGGCGGTCAACGAAGAGCGCGAGGCGTCCGCCGGCGGTCTCGACGATCACGACGATGCCGCGGGTCGGATCGCGCGTTTCCGGCTCCAGATTGAAGTTCTGGTAGAGCGGGATCAGCGGCAGGTATTCGCCGCGCACATGCACGACCTGCCCGGTGCCGGAGATCGTGCGGATGTCGCTCGCCGCGGGCTGGAAGGATTCGACGATGTAGGTCAGCGGCACGATGAACACTTCGCCGCCGACGCCGACCGACATGCCGTCGAGGATCGCGAGCGTCAGCGGCAGGCGGATCGTGACCTTGGTGCCGATGCCCGGTGCGGACGCGATCTCGACGCGACCGTTGAGCGCATCGATGTTGCGCTTGACGACGTCCATGCCGACGCCGCGGCCGGACACGTCGGTCACGGTCTCCGCGGTCGAGAAGCCGGGCGCGAAGATCAGCATCCACACCTCCTGGTCGCTCATCGCGTCCGACATCGCCATCCCGCGCTCGCGCGCCTTCGCGAGCAGCTTCTCGCGCCGCAATCCGGCGCCGTCGTCCTCCACCTCGATCACGATGTTGCCGCCCTGATGTGCGGCGCGCAGCGTCACGGTGCCGCGCGGGCTCTTGCCGGCGGCGGCGCGGCGATCCGGCATCTCGATGCCGTGGTCCAGGCTGTTGCGCACGAGGTGGGTCAGCGGATCGACGATCTTCTCGATCAGGCCCTTGTCGAGCTCGGTCGCCTCGCCCTCGGTCACGAGCGCGACGTCCTTGCCGAGCTGATTCGCGAGGTCGCGCACGACGCGCGGATAGCGGCTGAAGACGAAGGACATCGGCATCATGCGGATCGACATCACCGTGTCCTGCAGATCGCGCGTGTTGCGTTCGAGCTGCGCCATGCCGTTGAAGAGGCGCTCGGCGATCTCCGGCGCGAGTCCGCCGACCGTCTGGGCGAGCATCGCCTGGGTGATCACGAGCTCGCCGACGAGGTTGATCATGTGGTCGACCTTCTCGACGCTCACGCGGATCGACGAGTCGGCCGCAGCCTTGTCGGCAGGCTTCGCAGCCGGCTTGCGCGCTTCGGGCGCGGGGGAGGCCGGGGCGGTTTCGGCGACGGGCGCGGGCAGGGGCTCGAAGAACCCGTATCCGGGATCCGGTTCTTCCACCGTCGGGGAGTCGGTGAAGAAGCCGTATCCCGGATCGGGTTCGGCGGGGCAACCGGGGGCGTCGTCGAAGAAGCCGAAGTCTTCATCCCCGCTTGCCGCTGCGCTCGGAGCGTCGGCGCCCGCCGCGCAGCTGTCCTGTTCGATATGCAGTTCGTCCGGTAGCGCGACGAAGTCGAAGATCTCCCGGATGCGTTCATCGTCCGCGCCGGTGGCAACCGTGAAGACGTAGCGGAAGCGGCCCGGGGTCAGTTCTTCCGTGAGCAGGGTCGCCTCGCCCTGGTCGGCGAGTTCGGCCAGTAGATTGGTCGCCGTCTCGCCGCTCGTGCCGGCGGCCGATTCATTCGGCGTGTAGGTGACGGTGATGCGGTTGGCGGCGGGAGCGTGGACTTCCGCTGTGGGCGCCGTGGAAGCCGCCGCAGGCGTTGTACTCGCCAGTTCGCGCAGCCGCCCAATGATTGCCTCCGCAGCGGACGGATCGACGTCGGCTGCGTCGCGATGTCCCGCGAGCTGCGCGCTCAGCACGTCGCCCGCCTTCAGGAAGACGTCGATCATCTCCGGGCGCAGGGCGAGTTCGTGATTGCGGATGCGGTCGAGCAGGCTTTCGAGGACGTGCGTCACTTCGGTCAGATCGCCGAAGCCGAAGGTCCCCGCGCCGCCCTTGATCGAATGCGCCGCGCGGAAGATCGCGTTCAGGTCATCGGCGTCCGGCGCGGCGATGTCGAGCTGCAGCAGCAGGCTCTCCATCGTCGCCAGATGCTCGCCGGCCTCCTCGAAGAAGACCTGGTGGAAGTGCGAGAGGTCGGTTTGCATGCGCGCTCGCGATTGGGGCCGGAATCAGCCAATGACCTTGCGGACGACTTCGAGCAGCTTCTGCGGGTCGAAGGGCTTCACGAGCCAGCCGGTGGCGCCGGCCGCGCGGCCCTGCGACTTCATCGCGTCGCTCGCTTCGGTCGTCAGCATCAGGATCGGCGTGCTGCGGTATGGCGGCAGGCCGCGCAACGACTTGATCAGCGTCAGGCCGTCCATCTTCGGCATGTTCTGGTCGGTCAGGACCAGGGAGAACGATTGCGTGCGCGCCTTCGCGAGCCCGTCCGCGCCGTCGCCGGCCTCGACCACCGTGTAACCCGCCCCCTTCAGCGTGAAGGCCACCATGCCGCGGACGGAAGGGGAGTCGTCCACGGTCAGAATCGTCTTGCTCATGCGTTTCTCCTGTTCATTGCGGGCGGGACATCAGAAGAGCTCGATGTCGCCGGCTGCCATTTGCTGTTGTTTGACCGGGCTGCGGTTCGACGCGGCGATGTGCTCGGCCGCCTGGTGGATCGCGCCCTTCAGCGCGCTCAGGCGATTGCCGAGCGCGCCTTCCATCGCGCCGGTGTCGGTGCGGATCGCGGCGATGTCGTGCAGCGCACTGCCGAGCGCCTCGATGCGCTGGGCGATGTGGCCGACCAGCTGGGTGGTCAGGTCCTGGAACTGCAGCGAGGTCACCGCGACGCTGACGTCCTCCTCGACGCGGTTCGCGATGTGCGCGAGCTCATCGACAGTGCGGGTGCTTTCGGCATTGATCCCCGAGAGCGTCGCCAGCATGCATTGGATGCCGGCCTTCGATTCGAGCGCGAAGTTCATGTCTCGCGCCGCCATGTGGTTAATCTCGGCCTCGGCTCCCCGTATCGAGCCCTTCACCTCGTGCATGTAAGCGACGATCTGGTTCGAGAATTCCTTCGAGCGGTCGGACAGCCGGCGCACCTCGTCCGCCACGACGGCGAACCCGCGGCCTTCCGCTCCAGCCCGCGCCGCCTCGATCGCCGCGTTGAGCGCGAGGAGATTGGTCTGATCCGAGATGCCCGTCATCTCGCCGAGCACCGAATGCATCTTCTCGACCTGCATCGAGATGTCCTGCATCTTCTCGACGAGCGAAATGCCGATCTTGCTCGTCTCGATCGTCGTGTCGACGAACATGCTCATCGTTTCCGATGTCTTTCCGACGAAGGACTCGAAGCTCTCGACGCCGCCCGCCGCGTCGGCTGCCTGGGCGTGGGTCGGAACCGTCAGCCGCACGGCCAGCGCCTGTTGCTGGGAAAGGTGGTCGTTCATGCCGGAAAAACTGGACAGGAGCTTTCCGCCCGCATCGGCGACGAGGCTGCGGACCTGTTCGAGTTCGTCGCGGATGGCGTGGAACTGGTCGTTGAAGGCCAGGGAAAACTGTTCGAGCATCGCGTGGGTCTCGCCTTCGAGGCCTGCCATCGCGGAGTCGAGCTCATGCTGGCTGCGCAGGTTGGCTTTGGCCTGACGCTGCAGGGCGAGGAAGGCGACGAGGCCCGAGGCGCCCACCGTGGCGACCAGCAGGAGCCATCCGGCGAGGCCGAGCGGCAGTTGCAGTGTCCATGCGGCGAATGCGACCGCGCTACCGAGCGCGGCGAACGGCAGCAGCAGTGTGAAAACCGGCGACGTGGACCGGCGGGCGCTCATCGGCCTGCTCCCTGTGCGGACGCACAGGCGAACGGATCACACGGCAGCGAGCATGGCGCAGAAAGGGACGGCCTGGTCGAGGTCTTCACCGTAAAAGCTCTCCCGCGCAATAGGCGCGAAGGGAATTACGGCAGGGATCAGGCCGGAGGTTCGACGTACCCCAGGGGCTGGGAGGTACGCCTGTGATCTTGAAGACTGGATGATCACCGGCTTCGCGGGGATAGGGCGAAAGTGATATCCAGCGGGGTGGAATTTAGGGCTGCACTGGAGTCTTGTCAACAAACAGATACAAATCTTCCGTTACATACGTCACGGTCTGTCGCAGGCAAGGGCGTCCCCGCTGTCAGCGCGACCCTCTGCCGCCGCCGACGATGGTGTTCAGCGTTTCCGTCGCGCCCACGATCATCTCGGCGAGATCCGCGACACGGCGGCGCTGCGACCGCGCCTCGACGCGCAAGAGTTCGAAGGCCGCGGCCTGGCTCAGCTTGTGGCGCTCCATCAGAATGCCGACCGCGATGCTCGTCTCGCGCCCTATCGACAGCGCCGTCGACAGGTTCCGCTCGGCCGTGCGAAGGCGGGCGAGATCCTGGGCACGGGCCAGCGCCGCCTGGACGGTCGGGATCAGCTGCGGCACGTTGAGCGGCTTGACGAGGTAGCCGAGCGCGCCTTCGTCGATCGCCTTCTGGACCACCTGGGCCTCGTCGAGCGCCGACAGGAACATGAAGGGGACGTCGGTCTCCTGCCGCAGCGTCGCCGCCACCTCGGTGCCGTTCAGCCCGGGCAGCATGATGTCGAGGATCGCGAGGTCGGGCTGATGCTCGAGCGCGAGCTGGACCGCCTCGTTGCCGGTGATGGCTTCGAGGGTCTCGTAGCCGCCGCGCTTCAGGCAGGTCGCGAGCAGATGGCGCGAGGCCCGGTCATCCTCGGCGATGAGGATGGTGAGTGCTTGCTGTTCGTCGGCCACGATTGCCCGTCCTGAAGTTCGGAAGCGCGGATGTTACGCCGGATTGGCGCAACGATGGGACGGATCCCATTCGACGAACGCGGTTTTGTGGCCCCGCTCAGGGCCGCTCGCCGCGCGCCGCCAGATAGATCCCCGCCAGCAACAACGCGAAGCCCGCGAACTGCAGCGGCGCAAAACCCTCGCCGAAGATGATGAAGGCCATCGCCGCGCTGCCCACCGGTTCGCCGAGCGTAACGACCGCGACGAAGGTGGCCGATACGTGGCGCAGCGACCAGTTGTAGGCCGTGTGGCCGAGGAGCTGCGGCCCGAGTGCCATGCCGCCGAGCACGGCCCAGGCCGAGAGGCTGAAGCCGCCAAGCGGCGCGCCACTGCCTTGGCTCGCAGCGACGAGGAAGAGCGCGGCCGTGCCATACGCGAGCCACACATAGGCGGGTAGCGGCAGGCCCGCGCGCAGCCGCCTGCCGATGAGCAGATAGGCCGAGAAGCACCACGAGCCGACCAGGGCCAGCAGGTTGCCGAACAGGGGATTCGATCCGGCCCCGGCGTTCTGCGCATCGCTCAGGAAGATCAGCAGGCTCCCGCCAAAGGACAGCGCGATGCCGCCCAACATCATGCGGCTCGGCCGTTCGCGAAACAGCACGAAGGACGCGAGCCCGATCCACAACGGGTTCGTCGTCACCAGCGCGGTGCTGGAGGCCACGGACGTATATTCGAGCGAGGTGATCCAGATGCCGAAATGCAGCGCCAGGAACAAGCCCGCCGCCAGGGCGAGGATCCACTGGCGGGAGCTCAGGCGCGCGAGCGCCCGGCCCGATTGAAACAGCGCGATCGGTGTCACGACGAGCGCCGCCAGCCCCACCCGCCAGCACGCCACCGCGAGCGACGGCACCCCATCGGCCTGCGCGATACGCGCGAAGATCGAGCCGAAGGAGATTGCCATCAGCCCGATGCCGAGCACGACAAACGGCATCCAGCGGGGCGGGGCGGCGACGCTGCTCATCAGTGACCGCCTTCCAGGTAGGCCGCGCGCACTTCGGGGCTCGCGAGCAGTTCCTGCCCACTGCCGGCCAGCACGATCTCGCCGTGCTGCAGCACGTAGCCGCGATGCGCGACGCGCAGTGCGTGGTGCGCGTTCTGCTCGACCAGCAGCACCGTCATGCCGTGCTCGGTGTTGAGCTCGCGGATGATCTGGAAGATGCGCTTGATGTAGATCGGCGCGAGGCCCAGGGACGGTTCGTCGAGCAGCAGCAGCTTCGGCCGGCTCATCAGCGCACGCCCGATCGCGAGCATCTGCTGTTCGCCGCCCGAGAGCGTGCCCGCACGCTGCGCGGCGCGCTGCTCCAAGATCGGGAACATCGCGTAGATCCGCTTGATGTCGGCGTTGAAGTTCGCCGGATCGGCGAAGGTCGTGCCCATCAGCAGGTTCTCCATCACCGTCATGCGCGAGAAGATGCGACGGCCTTCCGGCACGATCGCGATCCCGCGGCGCGAGATCTGATGGCTCGGCACGCGCGTGATGTCCTCGCCGTCGAAGACGATCCGGCCCATCGAAGCGCCGGGCTTGCCGAAGAGGCTCATCATCAGCGTCGATTTGCCGGCGCCGTTCGCGCCGATCAGCGTCACGATCTCGCCGACCTGCACCTTGACGTCGATGCCTCGCAGCGCGTGGATGTGGCCGTAATGGGCGTGCACGCCCTCCATATGCAGCATCATGCGGCCACCTCCACCTGTGCGGATTCGTCCTCGTCGTCCTCGCCGAGGTAGGCCTTGATGACGTCGGGGTTGTTGCGGATTTCCTCGGGCGTGCCCTCGGCGATCTTGCGGCCGTAGTTCAGCACGCAGATATGGTCCGAGACCTTCATCACGACGCTCATGTCGTGCTCGATCAGCAGGATCGCGATGCCTTCCTGCTGGCACAGCGAAAGCAGCAGCGTGTTGAGTTCGGCCGATTCGCGCGGATTGAGACCCGCGGCCGGCTCGTCGAGGCACAGCAGCACCGGATCGACGCACAGCGCGCGCCCGATCTCGATGCGCCGCTGCGTGCCGTAGGGCAGGTCCCCCGCGGCCACGTCGGCGATGTCGATCAGCCCCAGGCGCTCGAGCCAATGCACGGCCGTCTTCAGCGCCTCGGCCTCGGCCTTGCGGTAGGCGGGCAGGCGGAAGATGCCGGCGATCGAGAAGCGCGACGCCGTCTGCAGGAAGTTGTGCTGCGCGACGATCAGGTTCTCCAGCACCGTCATCTTCGGAAAGAGGCGGATGTTCTGGAAAGTCCGCACGACCTGCGCGTCACGGGCGACGCGGTGGCCGGTCATCGTCTCCAGGCGCATCTCGCCCTTCTTCGGATGCGCGAGGCGCACGCTGCCCACCGTCGGCTTGTAGAAGCCGGTCAGGCAGTTGAAGAAAGTCGTCTTGCCGGCCCCGTTCGGGCCGATGATCGCGGTGATCTTGCCTGCGGGCACCGACACCGACAGATCGTCGATGGCGGTGAGGCCGCCGAAGCGCATCGTCAGATTTTCGACGGAGAGCAGGGTTGCGCTCATGCTTGACCTCCGATTGCTGCGGCCTTGTTGGCACCGGCCTGGTTGAGACGGATCGTGGGTTCGCGCGACGACAGCAGACCGCCCGGCCTCCACACCATGATCAGCACCATCGCGGTACCGAACATCAGCATCCGGTACTCGGAGAAGTTGCGGCCCAGTTCAGGCAACAGCACCAGCACGAGAGCCGCGAGCACGACGCCCAGCTGGCTGCCCATGCCGCCCAGCACCACGATCGCGAGGATCGTCGCCGACTCGGTGAAGGTGAAGCTTTCCGGCGAGATGAAGCCCTGGCGCGCCGCGAAGAACACGCCGGCGAAGCCGCCCAGCATCGCGCCGATCGTGAAGGCCGAGAGCTTCACGTTGGTCACGTTCATGCCCATCGCCTTGCACGCGATCTCGTCCTCGCGCAGCGCTTCCCACGCGCGGCCGACCGGCAACTTCCGCAGCCGCGACACGAATACGTTCGTCAGCAGCGCCAGCACCAGGATCAGGTAGTACAGGAAGATGATCCGGTGCATGCCCGAGAACTCGATCCCGAAGAAGCTCGCGAAGCTCTGCGTGCCTTCGGCCGGACTGCGCTCGAAGGGCAGGCCGAAGAGCGTCGGACGCGGGATCGAGCCGATGCCGTTGGGGCCGTTCGACAACTCGGTCCAGTTCACGAGGATCACGCGGATGATCTCGCCGAAGCCCAGCGTCACGATCGCGAGGTAGTCGCCGCGAAGGCGCAGTGTCGGATAGCCCAGCACGATGCCGAAGGTCGCAGCGGCCGCGCCGGCGACCGGCAGCGCTTCCCAGAAGGTCCAGCCGAAGTGCGAGAAGAGCAGGGCGTAGGTGTAGGCGCCGACCGCGTAGAAGGCGACGTAACCCAGATCGAGCAGACCGGCGAGGCCGACGACGACGTTGAGACCCCAGCCCAGCATCACGTAAATCAGCACGGTCGTTGCGGTGTCGATCACGTAGCGGTTGTCCGAGAACGCGATCGGCATCGCCACCGCTGCGCCGAGGACGACCCAGCCGATCGCCTTGATCGCCACAGGCGTCCGGTCGACCTTGAGCTCGCGACCCTTCGCCGCCCGCCGGTTACGGAACTGGTCCATGATCCAGCGGAAGACGAAGCGTCCGGCGAAGGATGCCCCGACGAACATGGCGAGCATGCCGAAGCGGGTGGTGACGGCGAGCGCGCCGCCTTGGTCGACGGTCGTCAGACCGACCATCGGGATGCCGAGCAGCAGCGCGACGAAGGCCACCCAGGCGGCGTCCTTGAAGCGTTCGGCGGGGGTGCGCGCATGGCGCGCAACGATGACTGTACTCATCAGACCTTCTCCACTTCCGGACGGCCGAGGAGTCCGCTGGGGCGGAACATCAGCACGAGAATCAGGATCGCAAAGGTCGCGACGTCCTTGTATTCAGGCGACAGGTACGCGGCCCAGAAGGATTCGATCAGGCCGATGATCAACCCGCCGAGCATCGCACCCGGCAGCGAGCCGATCCCGCCCAGCACCGCCGCCGTAAAGGCCTTGATGCCGGCGACGAAGCCGATGAAGAAATCGACGACGCCGTAATACACCGTCACCATCACGCCGGCGACCGCCGCGAGGGCTGCACCCAACATGAAGGTCGCCGAGATCGTGCGGTCGACGTTGATGCCCAGTAGCGCCGTCATCGTGCTGTCCTGCTCGCAGGCGCGCTGCTGGCGCCCGAACGCGGTCTGCGTGATGAGGTAAGTGAAGGCCACCATCAGCACGATCGTGACGAGCACGATCATGATCTGGGTCCAGGACACCTGCACCGTGAAGTCGGCCGTCTGCCACAGCTCGATGCCGCCTTCGATGACGGGCGGAATCGGCTTCACGCGCGCGCCTTGCGTGAGCTGCACCATGTTCTGCAGGAAGATCGACATGCCGATCGCCGAGATCAGCGGCGCGAGGCGGGTCGAACCGCGCAGCGGCCGATAGGCCATGCGTTCGACCGCCCAGCCGTAGGCTGAGGTGAAGAAGATCGCGGTGATCAGCACCGCGATGAGCGCCAGCGGCAGCGACGTGACGCCGAGGGCCGCGAGCAGCGTGAAGGCGGTGACCGCGATGAATGCGCTCACCATGAAGATATCGCCGTGGGCGAAGTTGATCATGCCGATGATGCCGTACACCATCGTGTAGCCGATCGCGATCAGGCCGTAGACGGCCCCTAGCGATAGGCCGTTGATGAGCTGTTGCAATGCATATGCCACAGCAGTCTCCTTTCTCGTTATGCAGAATGCGCCACGCGTGCAGCCGAGGGCTCGGCGCGATGGCCGCGCGATGTCATCCGGAGAGAGCGCCGCCGGCTTCGTGGGCCGGCGGCGCGGTAGCCGGGCGGGTCACCCGGCCAATCGGAACAGAGGCTTACTTGGCGTAGTCGTACTGGCCGCCCTTCCACTGATACACGACGAAGCCCGGCTTCTTCTGGTCGCCCTTGGCGTCGAAGGAGAGGTCGCCGATCACGGTCTTGAAGGTGTTGCCGCGGATCGTCTTCTCCAGGTCGGCGAACTTGGTGCTCTTCGCCTGGGTGGCCGCTTCCGCGAACAGCTGGAATGCGGCGTAGGCGTACATCACGTAGCCTTCAGGCTTGACGTTCGCAGCTTCGAACTTCTTGACGACCGGCGCAGCGTCCGGGTTCTTGCGCGGATCGGGCGAGAACGTGAACATCACGTTGTCGGCGTTGGCGCCGGCTGCGGTGACGAGCTCCGAGTTGGTCATCGTGTCGCCGCCCATCACGGTCAGCTTCAGGCCGGCCTGCTGCGCCTGGCGCAGGATCAGTGCGACTTCGGTGTGGTAGCCGCCGTAGGCCAGCACTTCGACGCCGGCTTGCTTGAGCTTCGTGACGATGCCCGAGTAGTCCTTCTCGCCCGCAGTAATCGATTCGCGCAGCGTGGGCTTCACGCCCTTGGCTTCCATCGCCTTGGCCATCTCGTCGGCGAGACCCTTGCCGTAGGCGCTCTTGTCGTCGAGCACGGCGACCTTCTTGCCTTTGAACTTCTCGGCGATGTAGCTGCCGGCGACCATGCCCTGCTGGTCGTCACGACCCATGATGCGGAAGACGTTCTTCAGGCCGCGCTCGGTGACCTTCGGGTTGGTCGACACGGTCGCCATCGGGATGTCGGCTTCCGAATAGACTTCCGACGCGGGGATCGTCGAGCTCGAGCACCAGTGGCCGTGCATGAAGACGATCTTCTTGTTGACCATGGCATTGGCAACCGACACGGCCTGCTTCGGATCGCAGGCATCGTCGCCGACTTCCAGCTTCAGCTTCTGGCCGAGCACGCCGCCCTTGGCGTTGATGTCGGCGATCGCCATCTCTGCACCTTTGCGGATCTGCTCGCCGGCGGAGGCATATTCCCCCGTCATCGGGCCGGCGATCGCCACTGCCAGGTCGGCGTGCGCAAGTTGGGTCTGGGCGCCGAGCGCGAGGAATGCGGTGGCGATGAGCGTCTTTTTCATGTGTTTCCTCCGTGGTGTCGATGGACGTTCAGGTACTGCACGAGCGTCGCCCCCGCGTCGAGCACGTGGGCCCGGGTCAGGGACGCCGCAGCGTCGGGATCGCGCCGCGCGAAGGCATCAAGGATCGCCTGATGTTCGCGCTGCGTCTTGGGCATCTCGGTCTGCGTCGTCATCGCCAGCAGGGCGCGCACGTAACGCTCGACCTTATCGTAGAGCGCACGGATTTCCGCCAGCAGGATGGGGCGGTCCGCGTCTGCATACAGTGTCGAATGGAACTGCCAGTTCAACTCGCCCCAGCGTCCCGTGTTAGAGGAGGCCACGAAGTCGGCAAGCTTTTGGCGAGCCTCGGCGAGTCGTTCGTCAGTGATGCGCGCGGCAGCGAGACCGGCTGCACGGGCTTCGAGCAGCGCGCGGATGTCCATGTATTCCGAAATTTCCGCCGGCGACAAGCCGGCGACGACGGCACCACGGTTCTTCGAAAAACTGACCAGTCCTTCCGCCTCGAGCCGCTTGAGCGCTTCACGCACGGGAATCTTGCTGACGTGGAAGCGGGAAGCGATTTCGTCCTGGCGGAGGACTTCTCCGGTGGCCAATTGCCCCTCGACGATGGCATCACGCAGCGCTTCGGCGATCTGATCCGATGCCGACAGGCGCATCACGCGCGGAACTTCGAGTTGGTCGAGTGCAGAGGCCATCGAAAGTATTCTATAAGATCGTATACGGTATACGTGGAAGCCGCAGATTACATATCCTTCAAATCGATTACAAGCTGCAGTGCAGCATCGGAAACAGGGAGGCTTGGTCCGCGAAAACGGACAGAAAGATCAGGCGCGCCGGGAGCGGTTCCAGAACTGCGCTACAACCGCGGCCGCCAGAACGCCGGCTGCATCAGCGACCCAATCGCGCACGTCGCAGGAGCGCCAGCTGGTGAAGGATTGTGCGATTTCGATGGCTGCGCCGTAGGTGAGGATTCCGGCTGCCAGGGTGCGAAATCTACCCGGCCAAGCGGCAGCGCCGAGCAGGGTGATCGTGAAGAAGGTCAGCACGTGCTCGACCTTGTCCTGCCACGAGACGATCTTGGGTTCGTAAGTCGTCGGCAGCAATGCAACAACGAAGACGGCGATGAGTATCGCTACGAAGAACGACCTTAGAAGTCGAACGCGTCGTGATGTCGACACGGAAGCCTCAGCCTTCGGGAGTCTTCAGTTCCACCCACAGGACCCATTGTCCGCAGGCATTGCGGGGACTGCGCAACGAACCGTGCCACGGGCCTTCGATGCATTCGCCCTTGTCATCGTGCTCGTCGTATTCCACCTCGCCGGCTGCGGAGCCCGGCTTGCGCTTGCCGCCCCAGCGATTGCAGGAGACGCAGCGTTTGCGATCGAGAACCTGGGTCGCCATCGGCGCTTTGCGGCTTGATTCGTCAGACCCGATCCGCCGCGACGTGGGCGGTGAGTGCGTCGCGAATGTTGCATTCGCTCTGCCAGACGGCCCGCTCCTCATTGGCCGATACGTAGGCCTGCGCCTCGGCATCGGTCAGTGCGGTCAGGGTTTCGAGCGTGCGTTGCAGGATCGCATGCTGGGGAAGCATCGTGCCGAAGAACAACACGCATTCACCGCGCTGGATCAGCAGGGTCGGGAAATTCTCGACGTCGAGGTCGGTGATCCACTCCGCTTCGTCTTCGACGTCGATCCAGTAGAACCCCGCCTCCGGCCACTGCGCGGACAATGCTTCGAAGCCCGCACGGTATTCCCGGCACGTGCCGCACCATTCGGCACACAGGCAGATTACGAGGAGATCGGGGAGAACTGGCGTTTTCATCGGCACGACGTCGGAGGAGCGCCCGACGAGGCTAACACACTCCGACACCTCGCCCAAATCGCTCCAGGGCTAGCCAGGCTGATGTTGGATCCGATATACCTTCGGGTCGTCCGCGTATTCGATCAACACCTTCCTGACCCGTTCCTGCCAGAGCTCGGCGAAGCGCGCACGGATTTCCGGACCGCAGCCCGGGTGCAGGCTGCAGGCCATCAGCTCCGGCATTGCCGGATCGGCTGGAATCGGCGCCAGGTCGACCTGCGCGTCGACGACAGCGCCGTTGTCGAGGCGCGAGAAGCGGACTGCCATCGGCTGTTCGGCGGCAAAATCCAGCAGGTTGCGGCGGACGAAGCGTGCTGCGACTCCCTTGAATCCCCCCTCGTGCGCGGCGCCGGTCAGCAGCGTGACGACGCTCGCGATCACGCCCGTCACGCCGCTGTCGATGGCGTCGCGAAAGCGGACCTGCACGCCGCCCCGCTCAGGAATGCTGTCGGGGTATAGCGCCGCGAGCGCATGGCAAGTCAGCATGTAGGCCGACGCGACGGTCGGGCAGGAATGTCCGGCCAGCCGGACGGCATCGTCGTAGCGATATTCGAACAGACCCTTGTCGGCAGCGCCGAGAAATTCGGCGAGGGGGTCGCGGACGAGCAGTCTTCGGACATCGGCGAGGAAATGAGGTTGTCGTTCGTTGTGCATGCAGGATTCTCCGGGGCAAGGATCGTCGCCGGCCCGTGGGCGGTGAGTCGTGACGGAATCGCATGCAAGGGTCGCAATGAAGGCGCCGTCCGGCCTTGATCAGTGTCAATACCTATCAGATCGCGGGGGAAGCGGTACCGCTTACTCGTGCCGCCGGCGCAAATCGACCAGATGACACTGACGTTTGTCACGCCATACAAAAAAATGGGTCACGTTGGGCAGCTCTAATCACGAAATGCGTTCGGAATGTGGTAACAATGGCATATGCACAAAAACAAGGCGGCCGAAGAGCCCTTTAGCCGTGTCCCCCAATGGCTCGGACGATCGGGCTCTGGCGAAATCGGTCGGCGAGCACGGAGTGCGGCTTTTCGGCGTGGAGACCCGGAGCCGAATTGAAGATGAGGGATCGGGCAATGGCCGCGTCGCGACAGCTTGTCTTTGCCCTTGCGCTCGGTGTGGCGCAGGGGAGCGCCGGAATGGCGCATGGGGCGGATCTGACGGATATCAGCTTTGAAGAATTGACTTCGCTGAAAGTCAGTTCAGCGTCACGCTTCGTTCAGTCGGCGCGCGAGGCGCCGTCGGCGGTGGAGGTCATTACCCGCGAGGACATCCGGCGCTATGGCTGGAAAACTCTCACGGAGGCGCTCACCGCCCTCACCGGCATCTACGCCGTCAACGACCGGGCGTACGACTTCGTCGGCGCCCGCGGCTTTCTCGTGCCGGGCGACTACAACACGCGCTTCTTGCTGATGATCGACGGGCAACGAACCGCGGACAACGTCTACGAACAGGCGATGTTCGGCAGCGAGTTCCTGCTCGACCTGAGCTTGGTCGATCGCATCGAGTACGTTCCGGGGCCGGGTTCGGCGATCTACGGGAGCAACGCAATCTTCGGCGTCATCAACGTGATCACCCGCCGCACCGAGGAATTGCCGCCGCTGCAGCTCGCCACGCGCCTTTTCGATGACAATCTGCACGAGGCACGAGTGACGGCCGCGAAGCGGTTCAAATCCGGCGCTTCGTTGCTGATCTCGGTGATGCAGGGCGAAAGGGATGGGCGCAACGAAAAATATGCCGACCCCGGTGGCACGCTGCTGCTGCACGGCGGCGAGGTTTCGCCTGACGGCATTGCCCACGATCTCGACCGGCAATTCCGGCAGCAGCTCTTCGCCCGCTACGAACTCGAGGCATTGTCGCTGACGGCAAAATACGGTTCCCGACGCATCAAGCCCTCGTCGGGGCTGTACGGGACGCTATTCGATGACGCGGGCATTAGCATCGAGGACACCTACTTCAGCACCGTCGCACGCTACCAGCGTCAGCTTTCCGCAGATCTGGGCGTCGATGCGCGGCTGGAGTATGGGGAAATGGTCTACCGGGCCGATTATCCGTATGACGACGACAGCGGCAACCGGTACATCAATCACGACGATACCGCCGGCGCCTGGTGGAGTGGCGACGCCCGCTTCCTGTATTCCGGACTGGCCGATCACAAGCTTGTCGCCGGCTTCGAGGCCGCGGTCGATACCACGGCCCGGCAGCGTAACTTCGACGTCGGCGTTGCCGTCAATCCTTCCCTGGATGCGGATAGCCGTCGCCATCGAACCGGCATCTATGCGCTCGACGAATGGGCGATTGCCGAGCGGTGGCGGATCAATGCCGGATTGCGCCACGACCGATTCTCGATCGGGGATTCGGCGACGAGCCCGCGGCTCGGGGTGATCTGGCTTGTCGACGAGGCCAACACACTGAAGCTGCTCGGCGGGCGGGCATATCGCGTCCCCAATGCCTACGAGCGCGACTATGCCAACGGTTTCAGCTACCTCGCCAACACGGCGCTCGAGCCGGAAACCATGCAAACCATTGAAACCGTATGGGAAGCGCGCCCGGGGCCCTTACGCGACTACCGCATTTCGCTGTTCGACTACCGGATCTCGAATCTGATCGCCCAGATCGAGACGTCAGGCGGAGCCTTGCAATTCCAGAACCAGTCCCGCATCAGCGCGCGGGGGCTCGAGCTCGCATGGCGTGAGCGCTGGACATCGGGCGCGCAGCTCCAAGGGAGTGTGGGATTCAATCACGCGCGCACCGACGACGGTAAGCGGCCCGGGTTCAGTCCCGCGTGGCTCGCCAAGCTGCGCGCAAGTCTCCCGCTGCCGGGAGATTTCTGGGTATTGAGTGCCGAGCTGCAGGCTCAGCCGGCGACACGCTACGTCTGGCATGACCAAGGGCAGCGCCTGCCGGGACGTACCCTCGTCGACGTCGCGCTGACGCCGGCCCGGCTCGCTCCGGGCCTTGACGGGTACCTGCGGATTCGAAACCTGTTCGACCGCCGTTTTGCATACCCCGGCTCCGACGAAGCGCCCGTGCCCGCGGTTCCCGGGATCCGGCGCACCGTCGAGCTTGGCGTGAGCTACAGCTTCTGAGAACCCGGATGATGCCGATCCGCACCCGACCGGTCCAGGCCACCACCCATTCTGCGTGGTATGCCCTGCGGTTTGCCGCGATGATGTTCGCGGCCGTGTTCGGGCAGGTGGGGGGCGCGGCAGCCGATGGCGGCGAAGGGGCCCTGAAGGCGGCGTATCTTTACAACTTCGCCGTATACACGGACTGGCCGGTGTTGCCGACAACGTTCGAGTTCTGCATTGCGGGCAAGGATGACTTCGGCGACAGCCTCGACGCGATCGCGCGCAAGCAGATATCCGGCCGCCAGATCCGCATCCGGCGCTTTCAGGGGGGGGACGTGCCGGGCGAGTGCAATCTCGTTTTCATCGTCGCCAGCAACCGGGTGGCCGGTTCCCAGGTGCTCGCCGCGGTGGCCAGGCGCCCCGTCCTGACGGTGGGCGACGTGGGCCTCGAGACCGACGACAGGCCGATGCTGCAACTCGCCAGAGAGAACGGACAACTGTGCTTCAGCGTCAATCAGCCCGCGGCGCATGCCGTCGGGCTGACCTTTTCGTCGAAGATGCTGCGCCTTGCGCGCAGCGTCCAGTAGGGAGATATCCCCGATGCGGACATGGTTCGACAATCTCCCGATCCAGAAGAAGCTGTCGATTCTCAACGTGCTGACCGCGCTCATCGCGGGGATCGTGGCAGCCTTGCTGCTGGTCGTCATGATCTGGCGCGTCGAATACGACGGCGCGAAGCTCGAGACCGAGGTCAAGGCGGCCATCATCGCCGAGAATGCGTTGCCGGCGCTGCAGTTCGGCGACCGGCGGACCGCGCGGGAAGTCCTGTTCGGCCTCAGCCGCGACAGGAACGTCGTCGCCGCACGAATCGTCAGCGGCAAGGGCGAGGTGTTTGCCGAATACGAATCGGATGCGGCACGGGCGCCCCATCCCCGTTTCGGCCCCCGCGACATCGAGGTCGAAGTGCCGATGCTGGTCGGCACCGAGCGGGTCGCCACGTTGCGCATGACGTCCGACACCGCCCACGTCCTTGCGCAAATCGCCACCTACGTCGGCGCCGTGGGCTTTGCCACGATAGTGTCGCTGCTCGTCGGCAGCCTGATCGTTTTGCGCCTGCAGCGCGGGATCACCGATCCGCTGTCGCAGCTCACGAGCCTGATGAAGGACGTGTCTTTGGGCGGAGATCTCTCGCGACGCGCCTCGGTTCCGAGTCACGACGAACTGGGCGACCTCAGCGACAGCTTCAATCGCATGATCGAGCAGGTTGAACTGCGCAACCTCGCGCTCGGCAAGGAGTTGTCGGAGCGCATACAGGCCGAAAAGCGCCTCGAACACCTCGCGCACCATGACCAGGTCACAGGCTTGCCGAACCGGCACTTCTTCCGCCTGCGTACCGCCGACCTCCAGCGGGCCGGCGTGCTCCAGCAATCGACGACGGCCCTGTTCTTCATCGATCTCGACAACTTCAAGTACATCAACGACACCTTCGGCCACGACCTCGGCGACCAGGTGCTCATCGCGGTCGCGGAGCGGTTGTCCGGCTCGGTTCGCGCCCACGACATGGTCGTGCGTTTCGGCGGCGACGAATTCGTCGTGTTGCTGGATCGTGTCGGCGATGAGTCCCACGCATCGAGGATCGCCAGCAAGCTGCTGCAAGCGGTGACCGAGCCGATGGCGGTCGGCGGACAGGACTTCTTCGTGACCTGTTCGATCGGCGTTGCGCTGGCCCCTGTGCATAGCGAGACGTTCGAAGCGTTGCTGCAGAAGGCCGACGCGGCGATGTATGCCGCGAAGAGTTCCGGCAAGAACGCAGTGCGCGTCTGGGAGCCTGCAATCTCCTATCAGACGACAAGCCGTTTCGCGCTGGAGAGCGATTTGCGGCAGGCTTTGGCGCGGGGGGAGATCGAGCTTCACTACCAACCTATCGTCGAGCTTGCGACGCAGCACGTCGCCGGTGTCGAAGCCCTGATGCGCTGGCGCCACCCGACGCGTGGCTTTGTCCCGCCCACCGAGTTCATTCCGATCGCCGAAGACTCGGGCCTGATCATGGAACTCGGCGAATGGGCGATGCGCACGGGCTTTTCCCAGGTCGCAGCGTGGAATCAGCGGTTCGGACCGCTATTCGTCGCCGTAAATGTGTCCGGTCGCCAATTCCGCGATCCGGCCTTCCCGCGCGTCGCGGAAAGGATCGCCCATGCCAGCGGCCTGGCGCGCGAAATGAGCGAACTGGAGGTCACCGAAAGCATCATCATGGAACACTCGAGCGAAGCGGTGGGGATGCTTGAAGACCTCTCCACGCGCGGGTTTTCGCTCGCGATCGATGATTTCGGCACTGGCTACTCGTCGCTGTCCTACCTGAAGCGTTTCCCGCTCGACAAGCTCAAGATCGACCGAAGCTTCGTGAAGGACCTGCCGGACGACCGTGAAGATGCGGCGATCGCCGAAGCCATCGTCGGATTGGCCCGTACGCTTTCGATGCGCGTGGTCGCGGAAGGAATCGAAACGGCTGAACAGGCGCGCATGCTGACCGAGCTCGGTTGCCAGTACGGCCAAGGGTATTACTTCAGCAAGCCGTTGCCGGTCGAGCAACTGGAGCTGTTGCTTTCGGAAAACCGTTGTTTGGCGCTCGCCGACACCTCGATCGGCGCAACGCCAGGCGAGCCGTATGGCATCCCGCCGACGGAGCAGATGCAGGCCGGGGGCTGATTCAGGCACATATCGGGCATGGGGTAGTCAAAGCGGTTCGGTTGTCACCTCCGGGAGACGGACAATGGATGCTCGCATCACGAACTTGGGACGTCGCGGAGTGCTTGCACGCGCGGTCGTGCTTTGCCTGTCGGGGACATGGAATGGCTGGGCGGCCGCTCAGGAGACGATCCGCACCGAACTGGCCAGCGTGCGCGTGACGCCGGTGGCATCCGGCCTCGATATCCCTTGGTCCCTTGCGTTCCTGCCCGATGGGCGGATGCTGGTCAGCGAGCGTCCCGGCAGGCTGCGGATCGTCGCAGCGGACGGCGCACTCTCCGCACCGCTGCGCGACGTACCGCCCATGCAAGCGGCGGGGCAGGGCGGGCTGCTGGATGTGGTCCTCAGCCCGACCTTCGCCTCCGACCGCCTGGTCTACTTTTCCTTCTCGCAGCCGACCAAACGCGGTGCCCGCACGGCGGTCGCCAGGGCGACGCTCGATCTCGACGGGCTCGCGCTACGCGACGTGCGCGTGATCTTCACCCAGAACGAGGATCCGCCCGGACAGCATCACTGGGGCTCACGCCTGGTCTTCGCGCGCGACGGAAACTTGTTCGTCACGCTGGGCGAGCGCTTCTTCCTGCGCGACCGTGCCCAGGACCTCGGCAGCCACCTCGGAAAGGTCGTCCGCATTCGGCCCGACGGCAGCGTTCCGACCGATAATCCCTTCGTCAAACGCTCCGGCGCTGCGCCTGAAGTCTGGTCCTACGGCCATCGCAACGTCCAGGGCGCGGCGCTGCATCCGCAGACTGGAGAGCTGTGGACCCACGAGCATGGGCCGCAAGGTGGGGACGAAGTGAATATCGACAAAGCCGGGCGCAACTACGGCTGGCCGGTCATCACCTACGGCCGCGAATACGTCACCGGTGCGCGCATCGGCGAAGGCACCGAGCGGGCCGACGTCGAGCCGCCCGTACACTACTGGGTGCCGTCGATCGCCCCGTCCGGCATGACCTTCTATACCGGGAATGCCTTCCCGAAATGGAAGGGGAACCTCTTCGTCGGAGCCCTGAAGGCGCAGACGCTCGTGCGCCTGGAACTGGAGGGCAACCGGGTCGTTCATGAAGAGCGCTTGCTGGGAGAGTTGAACAGCAGGATTCGCGACGTCAGACAGGGACCGGACGGGAAACTCTACTTGCTGGACGAGACCCATGGACGCATCCTGCGTCTCGATCCCGTCTGAGCGCCTGCAATAACAGGTTACGGAAAAGGACTTCAGCCTGCCGCCAGCTTACCGATAAACGCAGGTGGAGCGGCCGTGATCTTTCGCTGGCCGTAATCGAAAAACACGATGCCGAACTTGCCCCGTGCCACCTCACGTTCGCTCGATTTCTCGCGCACGCGGTAGACGAGGTCGCAGCCGTATTTGTTGAAGTCGGAAGCTGTCATGTCGAAGACCAGGATTTCGCCTTCGAAGGCTTCGGAGAGGTATTGGATCGCGGCGTCCGCCACGACCGTGCCAACGCCTTCGACATCGGTCTGAGTGTAACCGAGCGCCTTGAAGAAGCGCTGACGGGCTTCGGAGACGAGCGTCAGCATCTGGAGATTGTCGAGATGTCCGGCCTCGTTGATATGGCTCGAATGGATTGGCAACTCGGTGGAAGACAGAAAATGCTCAGGAAGATCGATGCGGATGCGGGCCATGGCGGAAGAACCGGTTCTCATAATGATCGTGGCTCGTACATCATAACGTCGTCGATCCGATCCATGACCTTTCGTGCCCGGCGGAATGCCGGTCGTCGGCTGGCCTTGACGGAATTTGACTGTGGCGACACCCGAAATGGTGCTTTGTGTCACACTGCATAGACGCAGGAATCGACGGGAATGCCGCTACGGGTAAAACTACGAAGCAGCTCGCAACCGATGCGGGGCACTACGTGACAATCGAACAGACATCGCGAAATCCGGACCCGTCCGAGCCGTTCCGCCCGCACAAGGGGGTGCTGCTCGAATGCCGCGATTTTGTCAGCCAGCGCGTACGCGAGGCCTTGGCGCGCGCGGTCGGTGAAGTTGATGCCGAACTGCAGGGACGACGTGGCGACGCCACCTCGGGCGACGAGTCGCAACGCCTGATCGAATTGCAGGTTCTCATCCGCCGCGTCGGAGCTGACCTCGATCGGGCCTTCAGTACCGGCTTCGACAAGCAATTCCAGGAGCGCGCCGGCGCAGCCAGTCCGGCGGGCGATTTCTATCAGAAAAACAACGGTTTTTTCCCCGAACTCAGCCTTGTCGAAGAATCGGTCATCGACGAATCGCTGATGGTCCGAAACCTCTCTGCGCGCCTGGAGCGCAATTGCGAGGCCGAAAGCCATGACCTGCAGACCCGCGTTGCATTCATGTTGGGCGAGAACGACATCGACAACACGAACAACCCGATCGGGCCCATGGCGATTTGTGAGACGCTCAAGAGCATCTGCTGGTCCCAGGACGCAGCAGGGGAACTGCGCGCCGCAGTGCTCGAAATGCTCGTCTCAAGGCTCACCAGCGACATATCTACCGTTTACCACGATGTCAATGCCCTGCTCGTTTCCCGTAAAGTGATGCCGAACGTACGTGCCCGCGCCAAGCGCGGAAAGGCTGTCCAGCGGATCGCCGCGCGCCGCAACGGCGCCCCCGGCCAGGAGGACGATGCCGCCGACATCGTCAAGCAGCTGTTTTCGGCCCGAGCGGCCGCCGAGTTGCCGGACTGGAAGCGCCGCACCGGAGCGGCCGACCTCATGCAATTGCTCAGCGGCCTGCAGCGAGGCCAGTCCGACGTCGGGCTGGGCGGACAGGAGTTCTCGATCGAACCCGAGGCCGCCGCGTCCGGCAATGTGATCACGCGCCTCGTCGAGGCGGGGCTCGGCAAACACGTCGGAACGCTCGACGGTATTATCATCGACGTCGTCGCGACGCTGTTCGACTACATCTTCGACGATTCGCGCATCCCCGACGCGATGAAGGGGCTGATCGGGCGGCTGCAGATCCCGGTGCTGAAGCTCGCGATGATGGATCATGGCTTCTTTGCCAACCGTGGCCATCCGGCGCGGCGCCTGATCAACGCGCTGGCACAGGCCGGGGTGACCTGGGATGGCCCCCTCGAAGCCGACAGTACGCTGTACCGCACCGCAGAAGCGATCGTGGTGCGCATCCAGAACGAGTTTTCCGAGGATGCCGAAGTCTTCGCGAGTTGCCTGCAGCAGTTCGAAACCTATCTCGTCGACCAGGAGCGCAATGCCGACGCGCGGGCCGCGACGCTGACCGACCGCCTCAAGGAGCGCGAACGTCAGGAACTCGCCCGGCAGGTTGCCCGTGACAGCGTTGCCGGATTGCTTGCGAACGAAGCGATTCCGCAGGTCGTTCGCAGCTTCATCGAAGGTACGTGGATTAAGGTACTTGCCGCGGCCTCGCTCGAAACCGCAGGAGGCAGCGAGCCCGCGAAGGAAGGCGAGCGTTGGCGCGAAGCGATGGCGACAGTCGACGAGCTCGTCTGGAGTGTCTTGCCGATGCAGGGCGCGGAGTCGCGTCAATTGCTGGTTAAGCGCCTGCCCGGCATTCTGCAGAACGTGAAGGCCGGCATGCGGCGCGTCTCGATGGACGAGGCCGCCCAAAAAGCCTTCTTTGCAGAGCTTGTGCAATGTCACGCCGCGGCGATGAAAGCTGCTCCGGCGGCGCCAGCGGCAACGACAGGCGCACCGGCGGCGGCGCCGAGGCCGGCCGGACGCGCGTCGACCTTCCGTCCGCCCGACGAGGAGCCGACGCCCGAGTTGCTCGAACTGGATCTTCTGAGCCGTGGCAGTTGGGTCGAGCTGAAGGACGAATCGGGCGACATCCGACGCATGCGCCTGACGTGGATCAGCCCGGCCCGAACGATGTACCTCTTCGCCAATCGCCAGGGCGTACGGGCGCTGGCATTGACGCGCGACGAACTGAAGCGGCGCTTCGCTAACGGCGAGGCGCGCACAGCCGATCAGGAACCGCTGCTGGACCGTGTCGTCGATGATGTGCTCGACGAGCTGCGGGGTTGAACCGGACTTCAAGGAACGAAGCATGAGCAACACTGCAAGCCCGCGCGATCGTGGGCAGGTCGTCGGCAACATCCGTGATTTCCTGCTGGCGGCGGACGAACTACCAAGTCCCCGGGGAGCCGCGCTGCAGCTCATCGAGCTGGCGCGCGACCCCAATGTCAGCATCGACGCGGTGGTGCGGGTTATTCGCTCCGACCCGGCGCTATCGGGCTTTGTCCTGCGTGCCGCGTCGGCGGCCCGGTTCGGACGAACCGAGCGTCCGCTCGATCTCCATCAGTCCGTGGTCCGGCTGGGCATGAATATCGTCCGCGCCCATGCCGTTGCGCTGTCGCTTGTGGCGAACCGGCCGAAAGTCGCTTCCGGGCGATTCAACTACAATGCGTTCTGGACTTCGTCGCTGCTCAACGCCTCTGTCATGGAGGCACTGGCGCGCCATCGAGGTGACCTCCCCGCATCGGAAGCGTTTACGCTCGGCCTGCTCAGTGATATCGGCATGCTGGCGTTCGCCACCGCGTCTCCCGCAAATTATGACTTGGCACTCGACCGTGCGGCGCAGTTCGACGGACCTGCGGAGGAGGTCGAGCAGCAGACTTTCGGCTTCGACCGGCACGAGCTTTCTGCCGTGCTGCTCGTGGACTGGGGTATCCCGACGGCCTTGGCCGACGTCGTCTATTGGCAGCGGGACCCGGAAGGAGGCGGCTTCGAGCCCGACTCGCGCTCCTACCGCCTTGCCTGCGCGCTGCAGCTTGCAAGCCGGTTGGCGGAGGTGTGCCTGAGCGGCAGTGCGGACGTCGAAAGCGTGGCGACGGTGTATCTGCGTGCGGCCATACTCGACCTTTCGCCGGAAGAGACGCGTTCACTCGCGAACGACGCGCTGGCGGAACTTCCGGTGTGGATCGGATTGGTCGGGCTTCCCAAGCCGCAGATTGCCGCCCTGCCTTCGGACTGGGTTGCCTGACGCGGCTTCGATCAGTCAGGTCACAGGACCTGGAGCAGGTCGTTCCTCAGTTCTTCGGCGCGCCGTCTTCCCGAGCGGCTGTCGACGATCATGCGGTACCAGCTTGGAAAATGGGCGCGCAGCTCTTCGTGGGTTGCCGCCGAATTGATCTGGCTCATCAGCGAGATGGGACCGTAAAGGCTGCAGAACGACTTCAGTGTATTGATCATGAAGTTGCGGGCCTTGTCCAGATCGCGCGGATCGGGAGTCTGCGGAAGTTCGCGGAATGCCGTGATGGACGGCATGGGGCCGTCGGGGACCGTCTGATCGGCGCCATTTTCGCGCCGGATCCCCTTCACCTCGATCAGCGCAAGTTCCTCGAGCGTGCCCAGCGTGTGGGTCAGGTCGTCGGCCGAGACGAGGTCGCGCAACTCGTCGACCGTGCGTCGGCCATCGATCAGGATCAGGACGCGCCGCATTCGCGGCGAGAGTTCCCCGCTGCGGTTTGTCATCTCCGCCAACCCCATCGGGGTCTTGGTGAAAACCACGCCCATCGAATGTCTCCTTTGTTATGACGCGACGTCCATCGAGGGACGTCGGCCGGCGATTCTTACACGTTTGTCGTGCGCCGTGGGAGAGGTGTTGCAGGCGGGGTATCGAACGCGAAGTTGAATTATGACTTTTAAATGTTCTGAGAAATGATAAACTGAAAAATTATTGGACCTTCCATATTCAACTTTCGACAAAATGTCGATGGATTAAAGGAGAGGGTTGGTGCGAATGGTCTTGCCTGTTCGATCGACTGCCTCTGCCGCGATTTCCTCGTCTTCGTTCGGAGGGACGCCGGTCCGTCCGGTCGGCGCGGAATTCGCGGGATGAGTCGTATCGAATATGTCGCTGCACGACTGCGTGCAGGCCTGGGGGGAGCCGGGCGCCGGGTTGCTGAGCTGCGCTCGGTGGTCGTTCTGGCCCTCGTGATCATCCTGACGCTCGGCGCACATTTCTACATCTACGCGTATCCGTCCCTGGTACGCATGCTCGTCGAGGAGTCCGAACTCGACGCGCTGCGAGCCGCCAAGGTGCTGCAGCATCTGGTGCTGGGCGAAGGTGCCCAGTGGGTGCCGCTGGACGAGCGACGCAGCAATTCAATCGAAAGGGTACGGCAGGCGCTCGGCGTGCTCACGTTCAAGATATTCGATCGCGACGGTGTGCTCGTGTACTCGAGCAACGGGCGAGGCTTGGGCACGAAGAACACGGGTGAGCACTTTCGGGAGGTCGTCGCCAAGGGCTCGACCTTTTCGCATATCGTCGATCACGAAGAGTTGACCGTGGACGGCGATCGCGAAGCGCGCGATGTCGTCGAAACCTACGTGCCGGTGATGGTGGGGGAACGCTTCACCGGTGCTTTCGAGGTCTATTACGACATCACCGAGCGGCGTGTCGAGTTCGACCGGCGTGTCGGGAAGATCAACTTCGGTGTTGCGTCGCTGCTGGTCGGACTCCTCTCTATCTTCTCAGTCACTGTCTTCCGCTCCTATCGTTCGGCGCTGGTCGCGGAGCGCGACCATACGCGTCGGCTTAGAGAGGAAATCGACCAGCGGCTACTCGTCGAGGAAGAACTGCGGGCCAGCCACGGTCACTACCGTTATCTGGCCCATCACGATACCCTCACCGGCATCGCGAACCGCACGCTGTTCCTCGACCGGTTCCAGCATGCGCTGGCAAACGCACGGCGGCACCGCACGCGGATTGCGCTACTCTTCATTGACCTAGACCGATTTAAAGTGGTCAACGATACCTACGGGCATGAGGCCGGGGACAGGATGCTCAAACGAATGGCCGACATCCTTCTGGAAACGGTTCGCGAGAGCGATACCGCCGCGCGCATCGCCGGCGATGAGTTTGCCGTGCTGGTCGAGCATGCCGATGAGCGGACGGTCGAGGCCTTGCTGCTTCGTCTGTCGGGAGAATTCAAGAAGGCGAGGGCGATGGGTGACCCGTCGTTACCCTTATCCGCGAGTATTGGCGTCAGCCTGTTCCCCGAGCATGGTGACGACATGGAGACCTTGCTGCACCGGGCCGATCTCGCGATGTACCGCGCGAAGTCCGAGTCCCGGGGCTCGTGGCGCTACTTCAGTCACGACCCGGATCCGCTGCCCGAACCGGCCTGAGGGCGGTTCTCGTCCGCTACGCGTACGTATCAATCAGTCCGCCGACCTGCTGCGGTTCGAGCGTTCGCTGCAGGCTGAGTTCGCGCCGGCCCGCCTGTGCCCCGGGCCCCGTGTCCGTCGATTCCGTGCTCTGTGCGGCCTCGATGCGTGCCTCGATTTCCATGTGGCTCGCCGCAGCCGCGACTTGCCGGTCCTGTGCGGAAGGGTCTGCGGGAGCGAGTGCCGCCGCCCGTACCTGCTGGGCACGCCGGATCGTCTCTTCCGGCGTGCGACCCGGGGAGGTGTCGATGGAGACCTCGCCGCCCACCGCATACAACTGTCCGTCTGGTCCACGCTGGTAGGTGTAGCTCGGACCGCCGCGGACGAGACCCGCTCCGGCTGCGAGGTGGCTCATCTCGTGGGCGCGAACCTCGCGGTCGGATTGCTGCAATTGCGCCAACACGCGCTGATCCTCGGCCCTCAGTTGGCTAGCGGAGGCGGGCGAGGCCGTCGCGGACGCACCCGTGCGTTGACTCCCGATTGAGGCCTGAGTCAAGGAGGGGGTTGCCGCCGATGTAATGGAGCCGATGTTCATGCGGGTCGCACGCTGCCCGGGATGGCGCCGGCAGCCCGGCGCGATGGCCTGGTCAAGACCTGATTCAAAGATTAGATCGTCGATTGGCGGTCGGAAAGGAACCTTCTGACGGATTGGATGGGCCGCGCATGTTATCGAGGCGGTCGGGACTTGACGATTGAATCGGCCTCCCTCTACAATCGCGCCTCTTCGCCAAACTGGGCGGTTAGCTCAGCGGTAGAGCACTGCCTTCACACGGCAGGGGTCACTGGTTCGATCCCAGTACCGCCCACCAGTCATCGGCGAAGACGCACGGAATTCCGGGCGGTTAGCTCAGCGGTAGAGCACTGCCTTCACACGGCAGGGGTCACTGGTTCGATCCCAGTACCGCCCACCAGAGTAAGAGCCCTGAAGCTTCGGTTTCAGGGCTTTTTGCTTTTCATCGCGGATCTGCCGATTGCCTCGCCTCACCGGTGGGGGCCATCGCTCCGATGGCGTAGAATCCGCGTCTTCGAAAACGCTTCTGAGTCGATATCTCGATGGCTTCCACTGTTCGTACCCGATTCGCACCGAGTCCCACCGGTTTCCTGCACATTGGCGGCGCGCGCACCGCCCTTTTCTCGTGGGCCTTTGCGCGGCGCCACGGCGGTACCTTCGTCCTGCGCATCGAGGATACCGATGTTGCGCGTTCGACGCCCGAGGCGGTGCAGGCGATCATCGACGGCATGAACTGGCTTGGGCTGGAAGCCGACGAAGGCCCGTTCTACCAGATGCGGCGGATGGAGCGGTACAAGGATGTCGTGCAGGAGATGCTGGCGGCAGGAACCGCCTATTACTGCTATACGTCGCCTGAGGAATTGGAGCAGCTCCGCGAGGAGCAGCGCGCGCGGGGCGAGAAGCCGCGCTATGACGGCCGTTGGCGCCCCGAGCCGGGCAAGACGCTTCCGACGCCTCCCGATGGCGTGAAGCCGGTGGTGCGTTTCCGTAATCTGCAGGACGGCGTCGTCGCATGGGACGACCTGGTGAAGGGGAGGGTGGAGTTCGCCAACAGTGAATTGGATGACTTGATCATCGCGCGCCCGGACGGCACGCCGACCTACAACTTCTGCGTCGTCGTCGACGACATGGACATGCGGATCACCCACGTGATCCGTGGCGACGACCATGTTAACAATACGCCGCGCCAGATCAATATCCTGAAGGCGCTCGGGGGCGAGGTGCCGGTGTATGCGCACCTGTCGATGATCCTGGGCGACGACGGCACCAAGCTGTCGAAGCGCCACGGCGCCGTGAGCGTGATGCAGTATGCCGACGACGGCTATCTGCCGGAGGCGGTGATCAACTACCTGGCTCGCCTCGGCTGGAGCCACGGGGACGACGAGATCTTCTCGCGCGAGCAATTCGTCGAGTGGTTCGACCTGGACCACATCACGCCGTCCGCAGCTCAATTCAATACCGAAAAGCTGAACTGGCTGAACTCCCACTACATCAAGCAGGCCGATAACGGCCGCCTGGCGGCCGACGTGGCGCACCGCCTCGCACTGCGCGGTGTCGATCCGGAGGCCGGTCCGGCGCTCGAAGCGGTTGTGGGTCTCTACAAGGAACGCGTGTCGAATCTGAACGAGTTGGCCGATGCGGCCGAACTCTTCTGCGTCGAGGTCCATCCTGCACCCGAACTGATTGCGCAGCACCTGACCGAAGGCGCACGCGCGGCGCTGGCGAGCCTCGAGACTCGCCTTGCTTCGGCCAATTGGGATAAGGCCTCGCTGAACCAGGCGATCAAGGACACGATGGCCGAGCATGCGCTCAAGATGCCCCAGGTGGCGATTCCGCTGCGGGTCGCGGTGCTCGGAGTCGCCCAGACCCCGGCCATCGACGCGGTGCTGGAAGTGATGGGCCGCGAGCGGGTGCTCCGGCGCGTCGGGCGGTATCTCTGAGCGGATCGTCAGCGGAGATCGGGGTCTCCGCGCGCGTCCTGGTACAGGACGGTCTCGGCCAGAGACCGGAGGAATCTGACTTGACAGTCCGGGCGAGCCGAACAGATGACCGAGGTCGCCAATTCCTCGGCAGCGAGTTGATTGCTGGGCTCGCCGAAAGCCGGGATCGAAATCTGATGCCCCGCAAGCTGCTCGGGATGATCTCGAAGCTGCTTCGCGATCCGAGGGAGTTGGTAACTTCGGACACGCCCGATGGCCTGGGCCGGAGGCTGCACGTCCGACGGCTCGTCGGCGGCAGCCGGGATGGAATCCGCCGCCGCCGCGGCGTCGAGTTCACACAGGATGCGGCTTTGGGCTGTCCAGCATGTCCAAGTCATTGTTCCCGGCAAGGATGCGCTATCTGCCGGACTCTCCCCGGCCGCATCCACGACTGGAACGGCGGGCGGGAGGTTCATCAGGAGCGATGCCAGGGCGAACTGGGCGATCAGAAAGGGATTCCGCATGACATCGGGCTCCATGTCCTTTTTTCGGGCGAGCAATGCTCCACATGCCCTCGGTGCGCCCGCTACGGCAGATCGAGCGGGCGTGTCGCTACAGGCGGCGATTGCGCTGCAGCTAGAATGCAATATAGATATTCAGGCTGTCGTTGCAAGGCAGGAGTTGAAATTTCCGCGTCATTTTTTACGGAAGCTGAAACACGAAGCCGTCGGGCGAGCCGGGGGGAAAAGTCCTGAGATCCTCCGTAGATCTCGGGATGCAATGGCGGTGGGGGAAGCTGATAAAATCCCCTCCTCACGTCATTGGTAACGAAATGCAAGCCTTTCTTTTCTCGCGGCGCGTCGGGACCCGCGCTGCCAGGGGGCTCGCCGGGCTGATCCTGGCGGGCGTGTGCGGTACGGCCTCGTCCGCCGTCGGTTTACCGGCCTTCGAGGAAAAGTATCAGCCGGATTTTCATCCGACTCCGCGGGTGACCTGCCCGCAGTCGACGGAGTTGCCCCGGTCCTTGATCGAAGCGGCGGCGTGCGGCGACGTGTTTCGCGTCCGTGCCCGTCTCGCCGAAGGCGCCGACGTATCGGCGACCGACTCCCGGCCGCTGTTCAAGGGGCGCACGGCCTTGCATCATGCGGCACAGCGGGGGAATGGCGAGATCGTTGGGCTCCTGCTGGCGGCCGGCGCACGCGCAGATGTTGTCGATTCGCAAGGCAATACGCCGCTGCACCTGCTGGGTACGCGGCCGCGGTCGGCGGACGAGAGCGCAATCGCGCGCATGCTGATAAACGTCGGCGTCGATGCGCGAGTGCGTAACGCAGCCGGGCGCACGCCACTGGCCGAACTTCTTCACTTTGCACGCCACGATATCGATCCCTTGCGGTTGAGCCGGATTCCGCTGGCAGTGCTGCTCGACGAGGCGGAGGCGACCGGTCCGATTCCTATTCGTGGGACTGTCCGTGGGACTGTCGCAGCGGCGGCGGTCGATCCCGTCCGCGTTGTCGTGGTGGAGGATAAGCCGGTGGTGGCCGTAGCCACCGGGGCGGCGCCGACGCTGCCGGCTCAGGGAGATCCGGGAGCGCCGACGCAGGGTGCTGCACCTAAGGAAGACGCGGTGCGCTCTGCGCTCGATTCGTGGTTGGCCGCCTGGTCGGCGCGTGACGCGGATGCGTATATCGGTCACTACGCGGCCGGCTTCCGTCCGGCCGACGGGTCGAGCCTGGATGCATGGCGGGGGCAGCGTCGTGCCCGGCTGGGAGCGGCACACTCGATCGAGGTTACGATCTCCGATCTGCAGGTGAAGTTCGACGGCGCACATGCGGTTGCTCAGTTCAAGCAGGATTACCGCAGCGACAGTTTCAAGTCGCTCGATCACAAGATCCTGGTGCTGGTTCCCGAGGGGAGCAACTGGCGTATCGCCGAGGAGAAGACCTCGCGCTAGTGTTCGGGCTGCGCGGAGGTCGCGCAGCCGATCACCGGTTTCCGAGGCACTCCGTGAAGTACTGGTCGCGGAGTTCCCTTGCCCGGACGTCCTTGACGCGTTTGCGTCGCGTCGCGCGGCGAAACGCGCCGCTTTCGTCTTCGAGCTTGTCGGCCTGGCGCACGTAGCGGCTGCAACGTGCCGCTTGGCGTTGCTCGGCAAGCGTGCGTTCGGCGCGCTCGCTTTCCGCCATCCGCGCCTGCCTATCGCGTTCTGCGTCGGTCTGCCGAACGAAGTCGCGTTCGCGTTGGCGCGTAAGGTCGGAGAGTTTGCGGTCAGTTTCCGCAGGCTCGGTCACCGGCAGTGCCAGTTTCCTGCCCGACTGTGGGCATTGGGTCGCCTGATATGTCGGAGCGGCCTCGCTTTCGCAGCGGTAGATATCGGCTGCTTGGACGGTGCCGAGGGCCAGCAGGGCGAACGTCAGCGTGACGGAGCGTTGGAACGAAGGTGACATGGAGCGCTGAAAAGCTCAGATTATGCCATGTGGCTATATCGGAGCGCGAAATTTCCGCCTGTGAGGGCGTGACAATGTTTCAGCAGTTGCGGAAGGGGCTAAAATCTTGCCTTCTACTCTAGGTTTGGCACTATAGTGCATCGAACAAGCGCCGTTGGGATGAGGGGGCGAGATGTCGCATGACGAGAATACTGCCCGGCTGAAACGGCCGGATCTGTCGCTCGAGGAAAACAATTACCTCTTGATGCTGGGCGAGCGGATCCGTGAACTGCGTGCGCGACGCGGGATGACGCGCAAGATGCTGGCGCAGCAATCGGGCGTGTCCGAGCGCTACCTGGCCCAACTCGAGACCGGGCACGGGAACATTTCCATCATCCTGCTGCGGCAGATCGCGGAGGGCCTCGGCTTCCCCTTGGTGGACATCGTTCGCGAAGAGCCGGAGCAGTCGCCGGAGCTGACGCTGCTCGTCCAATACTTGAGCCGTTTTCCCCCCAAGACACATGAATGGGCGCGGCGCGTTCTGCAGGGAGAACTCGAATCGTCCGCGCGCGATGCACGGCGGCAACGGGTGGCCTTCATCGGTTTGCGCGGAGCGGGCAAGACGACGCTCGGCACGATGCTCGCGGAGCAGCGGGGCGTGCCCTTTCTGGAACTCGCGAAGGTGATCGAGCAGGAGGCGGGGGCGGAGCTGTCGGAGATCTTTTCGCTGTACGGGCAGTCGGCGTATCGCCGATACGAGCGCCGGGCGCTGGAGGCGGTGGCCGAGCAGCATGAAGCCTTCGTGCTGGTGGCGGGCGGAAGCATCGTGTCCGAACCGGCGACCTTCGATCTGCTGTTGTCCTCGTGCTTTACGATCTGGCTGCGTGCGTCGCCCGAGGAGCACATGGCGCGGGTGATGGCGCAGGGCGACTACCGGCCGATGAAGGGCAATCAGGAGGCGATGGAGGATCTGAAGCGCATCCTCGCAGGCCGGTCGGCGATGTACAGCAAGGCCGACGCGATTGTCGATACGTCCGGCAAATCTCTCGACGAGAGCTTCGCCGAGGTGCTCGAAGCGGTCACGCGCTGATCGCCGAGCCGCTCGGCCGGATATTCCACACTTTACGGCGACTGCTCCGGCAGCGGTCGCTACCCCAGAACCCCGCTCCTGCGGGGTTTTCTTTTTCCCGTCCTGATGGAGCTTTTCATTGCGCAGTGCAACAAATTGCACTTGCGCGGTACTCGCTCGCCAAAAAACTAGCTCTCATCCTTTGAAAGTGCATCAAATTGCAGTTTGATATGCAGGATATTTGACATATATCAACATCGACTGCACTCCACTGCGTAGTATGCGAAATCATGCATTAACGGAAAAATAATGCAGTAAATCGCGGATGCAAGGATTGCTTCTGCCGATACATCAGAGGAGATAGTTCGATGAGCGATGGTTTGTTCGACCAGTTCAAGACCTGGTACGAGAAGCGCCACGATTATGCACGGGACTGGAAGGCGCGGACCGGTGGTCAGGTGGTGGCCACGATGTGTACCTACACGCCGGAGGAGCTGCTGATCGCTGCCGGCATGCTGCCTGTGCGGGTGCTGGGGGCGCATGAACCGCAAAACGTGACCGAGCCGCACATCTTCGGCATGTTCTGTCCGTTCTGCCGCGACTCTCTGGCGCAGGGCCTGCTGGGCCGCTTCGACTACGCCGACGGCGTGACGCTGACTCAGTCGTGCATCCAGTATCGGCAGACCTTCAACTCGTGGCGCATGCATGTGCCGACGGTGAAGTGGGACTACTACGTGCCGATGCCCAACGACGTGCAGTCGCCTCATGCACGCAAGGCTCACTACGAGGAAGTGCAGTCCTTCCGCGTGTTCTTGCAGACGCTGACGGGCCGCGAGCTGAGCGACGCACGGTTGCGCGAGGCGCTGGAGATCGTCGACGAAAACCGCCGCCTGCTGCGCGAGCTGTTCGATCTGCGCAAGCAGAGCAACCCGCAGGTTACCGGCGTCGAGGCGCTGTATGCGTCCATCACTGCCCAGTTCGTCGACAAGCGCGAGCACAACGAGCAGCTGAAGAAGGTGCTGGCAGCGGTCAAGACCCGCAACCTGAACCGCCCGGAAGGCATCCGCTTCATGACGATCGGTTCGGAGAACGATGACGTCGCATTCATGGCGATGGTCGAGTCGGTCGGCGCGACGATCGTGGTCGACGACCAGTGCTCCGGCACCCGCTACTTCTGGAACGCGTCGAAGCCCGAAGCCGACGTCATCAAGGCGATCGCCGAGCGTTACTGCGACCGTCCGGCCTGTCCGACCAAGGACTACCCGAACCATACCCGCTTCGACCACGTGCTCGGCCTGGCGAAGGACTACGGCGTCCAGGGCGCGATCTTCCTGCAGCAGAAATTCTGCGACCCGCACGAGGGCGATTATCCGGATCTCAAGCGTCATCTCGAAAGCAACGGGATTCCGACGCTGTTCCTGGAATTCGACATCACCAATCCGATCGGCCCCTTCCGGATCCGTATCGAGGCATTCCTCGAGACGCTGACCGAAGAAGAGCTGTTCTGAACTGACGGGAAAGAGGGATAAACGCCATGGCAAATCTGTATCCGACCGAGCAGCTCAAGCTCTGGAAGAAGGCGAAGGAGCTTCGCGAGCAGTACTACATGAACTACGCCCGTGCGAAGGAGAAGGGCGGCCTGCGCTGGTCCGGCTCGGCCTGGGCGCTCGACGCGCTGCCCGCCGGCCTGGGTGACGACGTGTATTCGCTGACCGGCGAGCCGTATGCCGCTGCTGTGTCGCATGACCGCAAGTTTGCGAAGGAATGCATGGACGCCGCCGAGGCCTACGGTTTCGCCCGTGACCTGTGCTCCTACATGCGCATCTACTGGGGCGGCATGCACCTGAACAAGTATCTGTTCGGCGGCGAGTTTCCGAAGCCCGACTTCATCTTCCAGACGCAGATCTGCTGCTCGCACTCGAAGTGGTACCAGCACGTCGCGAAGGAAGAGCAGGTGCCGCAGTTCTACCTCGACGTCGGCGTCGGTCCGTACAAGGACATGACCGATTCGCGCCTCGACTACGTGACGAACCAGCTTCACGATGGTGTCGAGTTCCTCGAGAAGAGCACCGGCCGTAAGTTCGACGACGAGCTCTTCATCAAGGCGGTGAAGAACGAGATGCGTTCGACCTCGCGCTGGGCGGACATCTGCGCGCTGAACAAGGCGAAGCCCGCGCCGCTCGACGAGAAGACGATGTACTCGCTGTACGTGCTCTGCACGCTGTCGAAGTCGTCGCAGTGGTGCGCGGACTTCATGGACGAGCTGTACGAGGAAGTGAAGGATCGCGTCGCACGTGGCATCGCGGCGGTGCCCAACGAGACGGTGCGCATGATGTCGGACACGCAGCCGCCCTGGTCCTTCCTGAAGATCTTCCGCTACCTCGAGACCTACGGTGCAGTGTCCATCGGTTCGCTCTACACCTTCGCGCTCGAAGGCATCTGGGAAGACAAGCCGGACGGTTCCTGGGGCGGGCGCACGCTGCCGTGGGAGAAGGGGATCGAGATCAACGACCGCGACACGGCGATGCGTCTCTATGCCGACTGGAACCTCTCGAAGCCGCAGTGGCAGCACTTCTACGACCCGCGTCTGAAGACCGAAATGATGCTGCGCATCATCAAGGAATGGGGTGTCGATGGCGTGATGCTGCACCTGAACCGCGGCTGCGAAGGGCTCTCGCTCGGCATCATGGAAAACCGGCTGGGCATCGCCAAGGCCGGCGTGCCGGTGATGACCTTCGAAGGAAACATGGGCGACGAGCGCGAGTTCGACGAGGTGCGTACGCAGGCACGGGTCGACGCGTTCATGGAGCAGTTGGGTCTGCGCCGCCAGGCAGCTTGATCAGGAGGAGACGAAAAAATGTTTACCGCTGGAATCGATATGGGCTCCCGCAGCGTGAAAGTGGTGCTGCTGGAAGAGGTGGCTGTGGAAGGCGTGCCGGGCAAGCAGTACTCGGTGAAGAAGGCGCATCTGATGATGCCGGGCGACCTGGACGCCGATCAGGCAGCAGACAAGGCCTTCAATGAGGCGCTGTCGGCAGCAGGCGTGACGCGCGATCAGGTCAAGGCCGTGTTCGCGACCGGCGCCGGACGCACGCAGGTTGGTTTCGCGACCGAAGGCGTGACCGAGATGACGGCCGGTGCGAAAGGCGCGGTGTTCATGTATCCGCAAGCCCGCACGGTGGTGGACGTCGGTGCCGAGGAAGGCCGAGGCATCAAGACCGACGCCGACGGCAAGGCAATCGACTTCGCCGGTAACGAGAAGTGCGCCGCGGGCGCGGGTTCCTTCGCCGAGGCGATGAGCCGTGCGCTCCAGCTCTCGCTAAAGGAGTTCGGCGAGGCGAGCCTGAAGTCGGACAAGAGCATCCCGATGAACGCGCAATGCACGGTGTTCGCGGAGTCCGAGGTGGTGTCGCTGATCCACTCCGCGACGCCGAAGGAAGACATCGCGAAGGCGGTGCTGGATGCGGTGGCGAGCCGGGTGTGCGCGATGGTGCGGCGCGTCGGCATCGAGGGCAACGTGGTGCTGATCGGTGGCATGGGCCACAACCCGGGGTTCGTCGCGTCGCTGAAGAACGCGATGGACGTCGATGAGGTGTTGTTGCCCGAACTGCCGGAATACGTCAGCGCCCTCGGATGCGCGCTGATTGCCGCCGAGCGTGTGCACTGAGCCGACAAGCGACCAATACGGATATAGGAGCAATCAAATGAATGCAGAAGTTGCTGCCGCCACCGCACCGGAGAAGAAGGAATTCTGGCGCTGGCAGGAAAATACCTGGTTCGACGAGAGCAAGAACTGGAAGGATGCCAAGATCATCACCTGCGGCATCGACGTGGGCTCGGTGTCCTCGCAGGCGGTGATCGTCTGTGACGGCGAACTCTACGGCTACAACAGCATGCGCACCGGCAACAACTCGCCGGACTCCGCCAAGAACGCGCTCGCCGGCATTATGGACAAGATCGGCATGAAGCTCGAGGACATCAATTATGTCGTCGGCACCGGCTACGGCCGGGTGAACGTGCCTTTCGCCCACAAGGCGATCACCGAGATCGCGTGCCACGCCCGCGGCGCGAACTACATGGGCGGCTCCAAGGTGCGCACCATCCTCGACATGGGCGGCCAGGACTGCAAGGCCATCCACTGCGACGAGAAGGGCAAGGTCACGAACTTCCTGATGAACGACAAGTGCGCGGCCGGTACCGGGCGTGGCATGGAAGTCATCTCCGACCTGATGCAGATCCCCATCGCCGAGCTGGGCCCGCGTTCCTTCGAGGTCGATGAGGAGCCGGAAGCCGTGTCGTCGATCTGCGTGGTGTTCGCGAAGTCCGAGGCGCTGGCGCTGCTGAAGGCGGGCTACACGAAGAACAAGGTGATCGCGGCGTATTGCCAGGCGATGGCCGAGCGTGTCGTGAGCCTGCTGGAGCGGATCGGTGTCGAGGAAGGCTTCTTCATCACCGGCGGCATCGCGAAGAACCCGGGCGTCGTGAAGCGAATCGAGAAGCTGCTCGGCATCAAGGCCGTCGATACGAAGATCGACAGCCAGATCGCCGGCGCGCTGGGCGCGGCACTGTTCGGCTACACGCTGATGCAAAAGCAGGGCGCGAAGGCGGCCTGATCCGGAGCCGGATGCCGGGAGTCGCGGCGCGAGCCGCCTCCCGGTCCCGGAGGCAAACCAAGGAGCACCGACATGATCGCGAACTACGGCTACAAGGACGGTTCCGGCGAGTACTACATCAGCATCGACACGGACAAGTGCATCGACTGTGCCGCCGAGCGGGCCTGTCTGACGGCGTGCCCGAAGAACATGTTCGAAATCATCACCGACGACTACGACGACGAAGTGGCGTGGGTGAAGAAGGAATGCACGCGCGCGCTGGCCTATGACTGCGCCGGATGCAAGCCGGCAGCCGGCTACACGAGCCTGCCCTGTGCCAGCGCTTGCACCCCCGGCGCGATCAAGCACTCCTGGTAAGGGGGCGGCCACCATGCGGGCAATGTTCGAGGGTTCGGCGATGAGCGCAAAGAAGACGATTCCGATCAAGCTCGCGGGGGCGACCTCGCGCGAAGAGGACGTCGAGGATCGGCTGCTTCGCGAGGGCTGGAAGCGCTTGACGACGATCGGTGAGCCGCGCCTGTCCGAAATCGCCGAGGCGTACCGCGGCATGGGCTTCGAGGTGCACGTCGAGAGCTACAAGACCGAAGGCGACGGTTGCACGAGCTGCCTCGATGCCGATCAGGAGATGGGGAAGGTGATCGGCACGGTCTATACGCGTCGCGCGGCAGTCGTGCAGAAGGACGACGAGTTGTTCTGAATCGAATGGCATCCGGTGCGCGCGTCGGGTGCGGCGCCGGACACAAGACATCACAGGAGAATGACAAATGGCGGATCAGAAGCGCGTAATGCGGGTGCTGAAAAAGGATGACCTGAATGCGATCGTCGAGATCGATGCCGCGGGTTCGAAGCAGAACCGTCGCGACTACTACGAGCGCAAGCTGGAACTGATCCTGAACCCGAAGCACAACATCAACTCGTCGCTGGTGTGCGAGATCGACGGCAAGGTCGCCGGTTTCGTGATGGGCGACGTGTATTTCGGCGAGTTCGGTATTCCCGAATCGACGGCCACGATCGACACGATCGGCGTCGATCCGCGCTTTCAGAACCGTGGCATCGCGAGCGAGCTGCTCGATCAGTTCATGATGAACATGAAGGCCGCGGGCGTGAAGAAGGTGTACACGCTGGTGAACTGGGACGACTTCGCGCTGGAGAAATTCTTCTCCCGCCAGCGCTTCTCGCCGTCCAAGCGCATCAACCTCGAATACACGGTTGCCTGACCGACCGGCGCGCGGAGTCCGTCCCATGTGGATCGATTGCCATTGCCATACCAAGCACTCCTACGACAACTGGCTGGAGCCGGTGGACCTCGTCCGCCGCGCCAAGGCGCTGGGGCTCGATGGGGTGTGCATCACCGAGCATTACTCGTATGAGGCCTCGTTCCCCGTGGAGCAGGTGGGGCGCGATGAGGGGCTGCTGGTGCTGCGCGGGGTGGAGATCGCGACCGACCGGGGACACATGCTGGCGTATGGCGTCGAAGACGACGGTTGGAACATCTGGGGGCGGGATAACTACCTCCCGATGAATGACGTCATCGAGCATATCAACCGCATCGGCGGAATCTGCGTGCCGGCCCATCCGTTCCGCGAGGTCGGCGTGGCCAGCCTGCTACATGGCCTGCTGGACCTCAGCGGGATCGCCGCCGTGGAAACACACAACGGCGGGAATCTGGACAGCGACAACGATCTCGCGATCTCTGCCGCGCAGCACATGCGCCTGCCCGCGCTGGGCGGCAGCGATTGCCACAAGACGGCTGCGGTCGGGCGGTGCGCGACCTGGTTTTCGCAGCCGGTAATGGACATCGCGAGCTTCATCGCCGCGGTGCGTGCCGGGGCCTGCCGGGGAAGCTATTACCCGGGCTACGGGCAACTTGCGCAGGCCGCTTAGGCCGCGCCCCCGTGGAAGTCGGGTTGAGAGCAGAAGAAAGGGACGAGAGAGACATGGAAGCCGCACAGACATCGGAAATCAGGTGGTGGAAGGCAGCAAAGCCGGCTGGAATGGCCGAGTTCGGGGCGCCGGTGAAGCTCACGATCGACGGCGTCGAGGTCGAAGCGCCCGAGGGGGCTTCGGTGCTCAATGCCGCGACGGCCGCGGGCCTCTATATTCCGGCGCTGTGCGCGCATCCCGACCTTCCTCCTGCCGGCCAGCGCGGTGCCGGTGACGGCGGCTGCAACCTGTGCATGGTCGAGATCGATGGCATCGACGGGGTCGTGAAAGCCTGTTCGACGACGGTCACGGCTGGCATGACGGTGACGACGAAGTCGCCCGCGATCCAGGAAGTTCGCCAGGCCAATCTCGCGAAGGTCCTCGGGCCGCATCCGCATGTCTGCCTGACCTGTCCGCAGCGCGACGGCTGTTCGCGCTCGCAGTGTTCCTACGGCAACCCCCAGGAAACGCGTTGCTGCACGATCTTCTCGTCCTGTGAGCTGCGCAAGATTTCCGACTACATCGGCATTCCGAACACGACGCCGCCGTACAAACCGGTTCAGCTGCCGATCATCAAGAACGAACCCTTCTTCGATCGCGACTACAACCTCTGTATCGACTGCCGTCGTTGCCTCGTTGCCTGTAACGACGTGCGCGGCGTGGGCTGTCTCGAGGTGAAGGAAGTCGAGACGGCTCAGGGCAAGCGAACTTACGTCGGCACGATCGCGCCGACGCTGATCGAATCGGGCTGTACTTTCTGTCAGGCCTGCGTGACCGTGTGTCCGACCGGCGCGCTGATGGACCGCACGCTCGACCCGGCCAAGCGCGAGGAGTCGATGGTGCCGTGCAGGAACGCCTGTCCGGCCGGGATTGACGTGCCGCGCTACGTGCAGCTTGCGGCCGAGGGGAAGTACGGCGAGGCGATTGCCGTGGTGCGTGAGAAGTTGCCGTTCCCCGGCATCCTTGGGCGTGCCTGCTTTGCAATGTGCGAGTCGGCCTGCCGCCGCAAGGATCTCGACGATCCGCTGTCGATCCGCAATCTGAAGCGCATCGCCGCGGACAACGACACCGGCCTGTGGCGCGAGCATGCGAAGATGCTGCCCGCGACGGGCAAGAAGGCGGCGGTGATCGGTGCGGGGCCGGCCGGGCTCACGGTGGCCTACTACCTGGCAAAGCAAGGCCATGCAGTGACGATCTTTGACGCTCAGCCGGCGGCGGGCGGCATGGCGCGCTACGGCATTCCGTCCTATCGCGTGCCGGCGGAAGTGATCGACAACGAGGTCGCGGAAGTGTCGGCGCTGGGTGTCGAGTTCCGCTTCGGCACGAAGGTCGAGAACGTCGATACGCTCTTCAGCGATGGCTACGGCGCAGTCTTTATCGGCATCGGCGCCCAAGGCGGCGACCGGCTCGGCATTCCGGGCGACGACCTGCCCGGCGTGACCGACAGCCCGACTTACCTGAAGGCCGTAACGATGGGCCTGGTAAATACGCCCGACGGCATCCAGACCGGCAAGAAGGTGGCAGTGATCGGCGGCGGTAACGTCGCGACCGACAACGCGCGCAGCTCGCGTCGTTTCGGAGCCGAGGTCGACATGGTGTATCGCCGCACTCGCGAGGAGATGCCGGCGCGCCTTGATGAGTTCGAGGGCTGCGTGGAGGAGGGCGTGAATATCCGCTACTTGCTCGCGCCGAAGAAGATCGAGGCGGGGAGCAACGGGAGCCGCTTGCAGATCACGTACGCGAAGATGGCGCTGGGCGAGGCAGATGCTTCGGGGCGGCGCCGTCCGGTCGAGACGGGCGAGGAGGTCGTCGAGAGCGTCGATCTCGTGATCGGGGCCATCGGCCAGTATCCGAAGCGTTTCGAGGGGTTCGGCGTCGAGACGGACCGCAAGGGGCGCATCACGGTGCGCGAGGATTCGATGCTGACGAGCCGGCCTGGCGTGTATGCCGGGGGCGACTGCGTGCTCGGGCCTTCGACGCTGATCGAGTCGGTCGCCCAGGGGCGCATTGCAGCCTCCGCGATGGACAAGGCGCTCGGCGGTGACGGCGACATCTCGGAAGTGCTGTTGCGCGACGGCTGGGAGACCAACCCGCGCATCGGTCGCAAGGACGGCTTCAATACGACGCGCAAGTTCCACCCGATCATGTTGGCGCCCGAGAAGCGCACCGGTTGGGACGAGGTCGAGCTGGGTTTCGACGACGCGACGGCACGGGCGGAGGCGGCGCGCTGCTTCAAGTGCAACCTCGCGCCGAAGATCGCCGACGCGATCCTGCCGCCGGAGAGTTCGCTGAAATTTGACGAGGCGACGATCGCTTCCGTGCCGACCGAGGCGGGGGTATTCCAGCTGCTCGACGGCGACAAGAACGTGCTGATGATCAAGGGCGTTGAGAACCTGCGCGAGGGGCTGATGGAGCAGCTCGAGCGTGGCGGAGAGGCGACGAACTTCGTGTTCGAGGAAGCGGCGATGTTCACGTCGCGGGAGAGCCAGATGATCCAGGCCTACCTGCAGCAGTACGGAAAGATGCCGGACGGCGGGTCGGACGAGCTGGACGATCTGTTCTGAGGAGCGCGCGATGGGACAGGTGATCGATTTCTGGACGGCGGAAGAGGTCCGCCCGGCCGTGAAGCCGGAAGCGAAATGCCGGTGCAGCAACTGCGGAGCGGACTTGTGGCACATCCGCTGCGATGGGGAAGTGTGTTGTGCGGACTGTGATGCGGTGTGTCCGTACCGGCTGCAGATGAAGAACGAAAGCTGAATCGAATAACAGGGACACGGGAGACACCATGAGTAATGCGCAATTCCAGTTCATCACCTACGGCGTGGCCGAAGGCCTCGCGACGCTGACGATCAACCGGCCGCCGTTCAACGTGCTCGACATCCCGACGATGGAGGAGATGAACGTCGCGCTGGACCAGTGTCTGGCGGACGCGAGCGTGAAGTTGCTGATGGTCACCGGGGCGGGCGAGAAGGCGTTCTCGGCGGGCGTGGAGGTCGCGGATCACACGCCGGACAAGGTCGATCGGATGATCGAAGTGTTCCATGGGCTTTTCCGCCGGATGCAGCAGTTGCCGATTCCGACGCTTGCGGCGGTGAATGGCGTGGCGCTCGGCGGCGGAATGGAGGTGGCGATTGCGTGCGACATGATCGTCGCGGCGGCGAACGCGAAGTTCGGTCAGCCGGAGATCAAGTTGGCGGTGTTTCCGCCGATCGCGGCGGTGTTGTTGCCGCGGCTGGTGCCGCCGGCTCGGGCGCTGGAACTGCTCCTCGGCGGCGAGAACATCGGGGCCGAGGAGGCGAAGGCGATCGGGTTGGTGAATCGGGTGTTTGCGAAGGAGACCTTTGCGGCGGATGTGCAGGGGTTTGTGGCGCCTTTCCTGGGGCTGAGTCGGGCGGCGTTGGCGAGTACGCGGAAGACGATTCGGGCGGTGGCGGATAAGCCGTTCGGGGCTGCGCTCGATACCGCCGAGAACATTTACCTGAATGAATTGATGGGGACTGCGGACGCGAAGGAGGGGCTGGCGGCCTTTCTGGAGAAGCGGAAGCCGGTTTGGCGGGATTGCTGATTGATGGTGATTCGCCCCCCGACGAGGCGTGTTCCGCGCCTCGTTGGCGCAAGCGGACGCCTCGGCACGAAACACGCCTCATCGGGGGGCTGCGCCGTGCCAGCCTGGATGAGTGCGGGAATTGATGACATTCGATAGGGGAGATGAAGCGTGATTCCGGAATATATCGATACCTGGCAGATGACCGAGCCGGGCAAGTTGCAGAAGACCCGCGTGCCGATGCCCGAGCTGGGGCCGGGCGACGTGGTGGTGAAGATCGCCGGCTGCGGTGTGTGCCATACCGACCTGTCGTATTTCTACATGGGCGTACCGACGGTGCAGAAGCCGCCGCTGTCGCTGGGGCATGAGATCTCGGGCGTGGTGATCGGCGGCGAGCCGTCGATGATCGGCAAGGAAGTGATCGTGCCGGCGGTGATTCCCTGTGGGGAATGCGAGCTGTGTCACACCGGACGCGGCAATCGCTGTCTGTCGCAAAAGATGCCGGGCAATTCGATGGGGATCTACGGCGGTTATTCGAGCCACATCGTCGCGCAGTCGAAGTATTTGTGCGTGGTCGAGAACCGCGGCAGCACGCCGCTCGAACATCTGGCGGTTGTGGCCGACGCGGTGACGACCCCGTATCAGGCCGCTGTGCGCGCCGACCTGAAGAAGGATGATCTCGTGATCGTCATCGGGGCCGCGGGCGGTGTCGGCAGCTTCATGGTGCAGACCGCGAAGGGCATGGGCGCTAAGGCCGTGATCGGTATCGACATCAACGAAGAGAAGTTGATGATGATGCAGGACTTCGGTGCCGATTTCGTCATCAACCCGAAGGACAAGAGCGCGAAGGACGTCAAGGAGCTTTTCAAGGGCTTCTGCAAGGAGCGCGGCCTGCCGTCGAACTACGGCTGGAAGATCTTCGAGGTCACGGGCAGCAAGCCGGGGCAGGAGCTCGCGCTGTCGCTGCTGTCCTTCACCGGCAAGCTGGTGATCGTCGGCTACGGCACGGCGGAGACGAGCTACATGCTCTCGAAGCTGATGGCTTTCGATGCCGAAATCATCGGCACCTGGGGCTGCCCGCCGGACCGCTACGCGGCCGTGCGCGACATGTGCCTCGACGGCCGCATCAAGCTCGGCCCCTTCGTCGAGACCCGTCCGATGAGCCAGATCGAGCAAGTGTTCGACGAGGCGCACCACGGAAAACTGAAGCGACGCGTCATCCTGACGCCCGATTTCTGATCACGCACCCATCCCATAAAGAAACAGGAGACATCTCATGGCACTCGACTGGCTGCGCCGCGACAACCACCTCAAGGATCACTCGCTGCTCGACGAAGGGCATTTCGGCACGGAAGCGCCGTCTGTAATCTTCGAGAAGCGCCCCGTGACGGATCCGCAGGGCAATCAGGTTCCCGGGCTGTACGCCGCGTGGATCATCCTGAATAACCCGACGCAGTACAACTCCTACACGACCGAGATGGTCAAGGCCGTAATCGCGGGCTTTCAGCGCGCCTCGTCGGACCGCGACGTGGTCGCGGCCGTGTTCACCGCGGTCGGCGACAAGGCCTTCTGCACCGGCGGCAACACCGCCGAATACGCCGCCTACTACTCCCGCCGCCCGAACGAGTACGGCGAGTATATGGACCTCTTCAATGCGATGGTCGACGGCATCCTGAACTGCAAGAAGCCGGTGATCTGCCGCGTCAATGGCATGCGCGTCGGCGGCGGTCAGGAGATCGGCATGGCGACCGACATCACGATCACGTCCGACATGGCGGTGTTCGGCCAGGCGGGCCCGAAGCATGGCAGCGCGCCGGACGGCGGCTCGACCGACTTCCTGCCGTGGATGTTGAACATGGAAGACGCGATGTACAACTGCATCTCGTGCGAGCCGTGGAGCGCGTACAAGATGAAGGCGAAGAACCTTGTCACCAAGGTCGTGCCGGTTCTGAAGAAGGACGGTCAGTGGGTGCGCAACCCGCTGGTGCGCACTGACGCCTACGTCGATGACGGTGAGCTGGTGTATGGCGAGTCCGTCTCCGCCGAGCAGGCGAAGGCTGCGAAGGATCTGATCGGGCAATGCACGACGGACTTCTCGAAGCTCGACGAAGCGGTCAATGCGTTGGTGTGGAAGTTCACCAACTTGTTCCCGCACTGCCTGATGAAGTCGATCGACGGCATCCGCGGCAAGAAGAAGTTCTTCTGGGACCAGTTCAAGCTCGCGAATCGTCACTGGCTGGCCGCCAACATGAACCACGAGGCGTGGCTCGGCTTCACCGCCTTCGACAGCAAGAAGCAGACGGGTAAGGACGTCATCGACTTCATCAAGTACCGCCAGCTGATCGCTGAAGGCGCAATGTTCGACGAGAACTTCGCCGAGCAGGTCCTTCCGAAGCCGAAGGCCTGACGCCGCGGTGCATTCAGTTTCATAAAGTCTCTCCCTTCCCGGGGTGGCGGACGCGGCATCGGCCGTTTTCCTCCCACCCCGGCCTTTTCTGAAGTGGGGGGGCATTGCAGTTCACTGGCGGCGCGATTGTCGCCATGCAGCAGAAGGGGACTGACATGCAGTTGAAGGACAGGGTTGCAGTCGTGACCGGTGCGGGGCAGGGCATCGGCGCAGCGGTCGCGAAGGCCTATGGGCGTGAGGGAGCGAAGGTTGCGGTAATCGATCTCGACCAGGCGACTGCGGACCGCGTGGCCGGGCAGATCGTCGAGGCCGGGGGGCAGGCGATCGGTGTAGCGTGCAACGTCGCGGATCGCGCTCAGGTCGACGCAATGGCCGCGAAGGTCAACGCCGAGTGGGGACGCATCGACATCCTCGTCAATAACGCCGGCATCACGCGTACGGCGATGCTCAACAAGATGACGCCCGACCAATGGCAACAGGTGCTCGGGGTGCATCTCACCGGCGCATTCAACTGCCTCCAGGCGGTGGTTGGCGGGATGATCGAGCGCCAGTACGGCCGGATCATCTACGTGACTTCTACCGCCGGGGTGCTGGGCACCATCGGGCAGATCAACTACAGCGCGGCCAAGGCCGGCATCCTGGGGATGACGAAGAGCACCGCCAAGGAGCTCGCGCGCTACAACATCACGGCGAACGCGATCGCGCCGGGGGCGGCGACGCCGATGACCGAGACGATCCGCACCGATGATCGCTTCAAGGAGAAATACCTCGACCGCATTCCGCTCGGACGCTGGGCGGAGCCCGAGGAAATCACGCCGGTGTTCGTGTTCTTCGCGTCGGACGCGTCGAGCTACGTCACCGGGCAGGTGCTGGCGGCGGACGGCGGGATGACGATCCACTAGAGATCACACCGCAGCGCAGGCCGGCTCGGAGAAACCAGGAGGAGGAGCAAATGGCGGAACTCAGCGTCGCGGATCACAGTGTCAGCCCACCGCGAATCACCATCCCGCGCGAATACAACGCGGCGCACGACCTAATCGAGCGCAACCTGCGCGCGGGGCGCGGCGACAAGACGGCGGTGATCGACCAGTCGGGCAGCTACACCTACGCGCAACTTGCCGAACGGGTCGATCGCTTCGCGCATGCACTGGGCGAACTCGGCATCCGAATGGAAGAGCGGGTGCTGTTGTGCCTGCTCGATACCATCGACTTTCCCACGGCCTTTCTCGGCTGTATCAAGGCAGGCGTGGTGCCGATTCCGGTCAACACGCTTCTGACCGCGTCGGACTACACCTACATGCTGCGCGACAGCCGTGCGCGCGCGCTGGTCGTGTCGTCGGTGCTGCTGCCGGCCTTTTCGACGGCGATCGAATCCAGCCCCTTCGTGAAGAACGTCGTCGTATCGGGCGGCGATGCGGGGACGCGCGGCGGGCATCTCGATTTCGCCGAACTCGTCGCGTCGCCGCGTCCGCCTTTCGAGCCCGCGCCGACCTGTGCGGACGACGCCTGTTTCTGGCTCTACTCGTCGGGCTCGACCGGCGCGCCGAAAGGCACGGTGCATCTGCATTCGAGCCTCATCAATACGGCGGAACTCTACGCACGGCCCGTCCTCGGCGTGCGTGAGGACGACGTGGTGTTCTCGGCGGCGAAGCTGTTCTTCGCCTACGGGCTGGGCAACGGCCTGACCTTTCCGTTCTCGGTCGGTGCGACGGCGGTGCTGATGGCCGAACGTCCGACGCCGGCGGCGGTGTTCCGCGTGCTGCGCGAACACCAGCCGACGATCTACTGCGGCGTGCCGACGCTCTATGCGTCGATGCTCGCGAGCCCCGAGCTGCCGGGGCGTGAGGAGCTGTCGATCCGCCGTTGCGCCTCTGCGGGCGAGGCCTTGCCCGCAGAGGTCGGCAAGCGCTGGACGGAGCATTTCGGCGTCGAGATCCTCGATGGGCTCGGGTCGACCGAGATGCTGCACATCTTCCTGTCGAACCGGGCCGGCGAGGTTCACTACGGCACGAGCGGCAGACCGGTGCCAGGTTACGAGCTGCGGTTGATCGGCGACGACGGGCACGAAGTCGGGCCGGGCGAGCCGGGCGAGTTGCAGGTGCGGGGTCCAACGAGTGCGGCCCTGTACTGGAACAACCGCACGAAGAGCCGCGAGACCTTCGTCGGCCAATGGACGCGCAGCGGCGACAAGTACACACAGGATGCGGACGGCAACTACGTGTATTCCGGCCGCAACGACGACATGCTCAAGGTCGGCGGCATCTACGTGTCGCCGATCGAGGTCGAGTCGGCGCTGATCACCCACAACGCCGTGCTTGAGGCCGCGGTGGTGGGGAAGGCCGACGAGGATGGGCTGATCAAGCCGCTCGCCTTCGTCGTGCTGAAGCCTGGGCAGGGGCCGTCGAAGTCGCTCGCGGATGAATTGAAGTTGCATGTGAAGTCGAAGCTCGCGCCGTACAAGTATCCGCGCTGGCTCGAGTTCGTCGACGAGTTGCCGAAGACCGCGACCGGAAAGATCCAGCGATTCAAGCTGCGGTCCTTGTCGACGGCGTAGAACCCCGCAGCACAACCAGAACCAGAGCCGCACAAGCGGCCATCCACTGGAGGAGTGTCAAATGAAGCAAGGTTTCAATCGCCGTGATTTCCTGCTGTCCAGCGCCGGCCTTGCCGGCGGTCTTGCCCTGCCTTCGGCGCCGCTTTTCGCTCAGTCCGCGAAGAAGATCCGCGTCGGGTTGATGTTGCCGTACACCGGTACCTATGCCTCGTTGGGTACCGCCATCACCAACGGCTTCAAGCTTGCCGTCGATCAGGGAGGCGGCAAGCTCGGGGGGCGGGAGATCGAGTATTTCACCGTGGACGACGAGTCCGATCCGGCCAAGGCGCCAGAGAACGCCAACAAGCTCGTCAAGCGCGACAATGTCGGCCTTCTGATCGGCACCGTCCATTCCGGTGTCGCGCTCGCAATGACGCGCGTCGCCCGTGAAAACAATACCTTGCTGATCGTCCCGAACGCCGGCGCGGACGAGATCACCGGGCCGCTCTGTGCGCCGAACATCTTTCGCACCTCCTTCTCCGCGTGGCAGCCGGCGTACGCGATGGGGCAGGTGATGGCGGATCGCAAGCACAAGAACGTCGTCACGCTGAGCTGGAAGTATGCCTTCGGCGAGCAGTCGGTCGCGGGCTTCAAGGAGGCCTTCGAGAAAGCGGGCGGTAAGGTCGTGAAGGAGATGTATCTGCCCTTCCCGAATGTCGAGTTCCAGCCCTATCTGACCGAGATCGCGGCGCTGAAGCCGGATGCGGTGTTTGTGTTCTTCGCCGGTGGCGGCGCGGTCAAGTTCGTGAAGGACTACGACGCGGCGGGATTGAAGAAGTCGATCCCGCTTTACGGTTCGGGCTTCCTCACTGACGGCACACTCGAGGCTCAGGGCGAATCCGCCGACGGAATCATGACGACGTTGCACTACGCGGACGGGCTGGATCTTGCGAAGGACAAGGCCTTCCGGACTGCCTATGCGATGACCTTCAAGAGCCAGCCGGACGTTTACGCCGTGCAGGGCTATGACGCGGCGCAACTGTTCGGCGCGGGGCTTGCGACCGTGGGCGGCGACGTGAGCAAGCGTGCGGAGCTCATCAAGGCGATGGAATCGGCGACGATCGACAGTCCGCGCGGACGCTTCACTCTGTCGAAGGCCCACAACCCGGTGCAGGACATCTACCTGAGAAAGGTGGAGGCGAAGCAGAACAAATTGGTGACTGTCGCCGCGAAGGCACTCGCGGATCCGGCGCGCGGCTGCCGGATGTAATCGGGTCTGGGAAACGGCGGGGCGCGTTCGCCGCGCCCATTACAGGGGGTGGGCGCGTTACCTGCGAGTCCGGCCCCGCCGTCACCCTACTCGACACGCTTGTGCGGTGCGTGCCTCGGTGCGCGCCGCGGTTGCACTCGCACCCCGGGCGCATCGCGCCTGCAAGGACATCGCCATGGAAACATTCCTGATCCAGCTGCTGAACGCGCTGCAGTACGGCTTGCTGCTCTTCCTGGTCGCAAGCGGACTGACGCTGATCTTCGGCATCATGGGTATCATCAACCTCGCGCACGGCAGCTTCTACATGATGGGCGCCTACATGGCGTTCTCGCTGACGGCGCTCACCGACAACCTCTTGATCGCGGTCGTGCTCGGCATCGCGCTCAGCGCGCTGATCGGTTTCCTCCTCGAATGGGGACTCTTCAGCAAGCTCTACAAACGCGACCACCTCGACCAGGTGCTGCTGACCTACGGCCTGATCCTGATGTTCGAGGAACTGCGCAGCATGATCGTCGGCGACGAGGTGCACGGCCTCGGCATCCCCGCGCTGTTGTCGGCCTCGATCCCGCTCAACGAGACCTTGAGCTATCCGGTATATCGGCTCTTCATCTCCGGCGTGTGCATTGCACTGGCATCGCTGATGTACTGGCTGATCCGCTACACGCGACTCGGCATGATGATCCGCGCGGGCAGCTCCAACCGGGAGATGGTGCAGGCGCTCGGCATCAACATCGACCTGATCTACCGCATCGTGTTCGGGCTCGGCGTGACGCTGGCGGCGCTGGCGGGGATGCTCGCGGCGCCCGTGTCGTCCGTGTATCCGGGCATGGGCAACCAGGTGTTGATCATCTGCTTCGTCGTCGTCGTGATCGGCGGGGTCGGCTCGGTGTGGGGGGCGTTCGTCGCGGCGGTGCTGATCGGCCTGGCCGATACTTTCGGCAAGGTTCTCGTGCCCGATTACGCCGGCCTTTCCGTCTATGTATTGATGGCTGCGGTGCTGCTGTGGCGGCCCGAAGGCATCTTCCGGAGGATCTGACGATGCCCCCCATTACACCTGCCGCCGCAAAGAAAGTGCGGAGCTACCTGCCGCTCGTGCTGCTTGTGCTGGCGCTGTTTCCGGTGTTCGGCTCGAGCTATTACAACGAGCTGGTCGCGAAGATCATGATCATGACGATCTTCGCGATGAGCCTGGACCTGCTGGTCGGCTTCACCGGCCTTGTGAGCTTCGGCCACGCCGCGTTCTTTGGCGTCGCCGCCTACAGCGTCGTGCTGCTGTCGCCGAAGTACGATCCGGGGAGCCTGTGGCTGGTGCTGCCTGCGGCGGTGCTCACCGGTGCGGCGGTCGCCTTCGTCGTGGGGCTCTTCGTGCTGCGGACGAAGGGCATCTACTTCATCATGGTGACGCTCGCGTTCGCGCAGATGATCTACTTCATCTTCCACGATTCGCCGTTGGGCGGCGGCTCCGACGGAGTGTTCCTCAACGTGAAGCCGGAGCTCAGGATCGGCGAGACGCTGCTCCTCGATCTCGGCTCGCCGATGCAGTTCTACTACGTCGTGCTCGCTGCGCTCGTCGTCTGCTATGTGTTCCTGCGCGTGCTGCTGCGCTCGCCGCTGGGGCATGCGCTGGCGGGCATCAAGAGCAACGAGCACCGCATGCTGTCGCTCGGCTTCCCGGTGTTCCTCTACAAGCTCGCGGGCTTTGTTACGGCGGGTGGCTTGGCGGGGCTCGCGGGCTTCTTGTCCGCCTGCCAGTTCGGCTTCGTGACGCCCGAGATCCTATCCTGGCACCACTCGGGCAACGTGCTGCTGATGGTGATCCTCGGCGGCCTCGGCACGCTCAACGGCGCGGCGATCGGCGCGTTTGCCTTCGTCGTGCTGCAGGAGGTGTTTTCGTCGGTGACCAAGCACTGGCAGTTCCTGATGGGCGCGGTGATCGTCACGGTCGTGATGGTGCTGCCGGGCGGGCTGTCAAGCCTGCCCCGTCGCCTGAAGGGCCTGCTGATCGGGGGAGGGAACCAGAATGGATGAACTCGTACTGGCTGCCCGCGGGCTGTCGCGCCGCTTCGGGGGCCTCTTCGCGAACAAGGACGTCTCGCTCGACCTGCATCGCGGCAAGCTGCACGCGGTGCTGGGACCGAACGGGGCGGGCAAGTCGACGTTGATCAACCTGCTGTCGGGCGACCTGCCGCCGTCGGAAGGGCAGATCCTGCTTCGCGACGAAGACATTTCCGGTTGGAGCCCCGACAAACGCTCGCGCGCCGGCATCGGCCGCAGCTACCAGCGCACCAACATCTTCCCGGGCTTTACGGTGTTCGAGAACTGCCGCCTCGCCGCGCAATCGCGTGTGCCTCGCGCCCTGCGGATCCTGTCGAAGGCCGTGTCCTATGCGGACCTGAATGAGACCGCGGACCGTGCGCTGGAGCAGGCGGGCCTAGCCGAACGGCGCGACGTCGTCGCCGGCACACTGAGTCACGGCGAGCAGCGCCAGCTCGAGATCGCGATGGTGCTCGCGACCTCGCCGTCCGTGCTGTTGCTCGACGAGCCGCTCGCGGGCATGGGGCCCGAGGAGTCGCAGGCGATGGTCGCGCTGCTGAAGAGGCTCGCGCCGGAGCACGCGATCCTGCTCGTCGAACACGATATGGACGCGGTGTTCGCTGTCGCCGATGTCATCACCGTGATGGTGACCGGGCAAGTCCTCGAAAGCGGACCGCCGGAGCAGATCCGCGAAAGCATCGCAGTGCAGGAAGCCTATCTGGGCGCGGGGGAGAACGACGATGAGTGAAGTACTTCTGGAAGCCGAAGGGCTGCATACCTTCTACGGTAGCAGCCACATCCTGCACGGCATCGACTTCTCCGTGCGCCGCGGCGAAACGCTCGGCCTGATGGGCCGCAACGGCATGGGCAAGACGACGCTGATCCGCAGCCTGCTCGGCCACGTCCGCCCGCGGCATGGGCGGGTCGTCGTGCGCGGCAAGACAATGACGGGCGCGGCACCCTACATGGTTGCGCGCAAGGGCATCGCGTATGTGCCCGAAGGGCGGGGCATCTTCCCGAACCTGTCGGTGCGCGAGAACCTGATCATGGCGGCGAAACCGGGCGTCGACGGGCGGCGCGACTGGACCTACCAGCGTGTGCTCGACACCTTCCCGCGGCTCGGCGAGCGGCTCACGAACGGCGGCGGGCAGCTCTCGGGCGGCGAGCAGCAGATGCTGACGATTGGCCGTGCGCTGATGACGAACCCGGATCTGCTGATCCTCGACGAGGCGACTGAGGGGCTCGCACCGCTGATTGCGAAGGAGATCTGGTACATCGTCCGCCAGATCCGCGCGACCGGCATTGCGACGATCGTCATCGACAAGAATCACGTGGCGGTGACGTCGATTTCGGATCGGAATGTGATTCTGGTGAAAGGGAAGGTTGCGCATGAGGCGACGAGCGAGGAACTTCGCGCCAATCCCGAACTGCTGCACAAACACCTGGGCGTGAGCTAACGTCCGAGTGGCATATTGCTTCGGTGCAAAAAAGCTCGGCCGCCGACGGCTCGCAAGGAGCACGTCGGCGGCCGGTTCTGCATCCCAGTTCGTCAGAGAACCCGGATGTCGTTGTTGTCGAAGGTGTCGGCCGCGTTGGTGAGGGTGATGGTCGCCACCAGCGTCCGGCCTGCCGCGCTGCCGCCATCGGCATCGTAGTAGAGGTTGCCGGTGGTGCTGTCGTAGATCACGTGGATGCCGCCTCCGACCGTATCGCCAGCACCTCCACCGTTACTCGTGGTGAATTCGGAGGCTGCGAGCGTTGAACCACTTGACGTGGAGAGCGCTCTAAAGGTGCCCAAGGACAGCTCGACGACGTCACCGGCGATGCCGGACGCGTTGAAGTCAGTGATCGTATCCACCGCGTTCGGTGCGGAGTTGAACACGAAGGTGTCACTGCCGCTACCGCCTGTGAGGATATCGGCTCCGTCTCCGCCGACGAGGCGATCATTGCCGCCGTCGCCGTTGATCGTGTCATTTCCACCGCCTCCGCGAAGCTCGTCTGCAGAAGTGGACCCGGTTATCGCATCGCCGAATGCCGTGCCGATCACGCCCTCGAAGTTCTTATAAGAATCGGTACCGAGCCCCGTCGCGCTGAAGCTTGTGGTCGAAGAGCTTTGGATCAGCGTGAAATTGATGAATCCGGTCGCGTCGGAGAAATCGAGCAGATCACTTCCTCCGGCGCCGTCGAGCGTGTCGTTGCCGCCACCACCGCGGATGATGTCGTTTGCGGAGCTGCCGGTGATCGTGTCCGAATTGTTGGTTCCAATGACCCCTTCAATGTTGCGGTAGGTGTCGGTTCCGAGGCCCGTCGAGGCCGGGGTATTGAAGTTTGTGTCGGTGCTGGATTGACTAAGTGTGAAGTTGAGGCCATTGGTGCCAGCAGTGTCCGAGAAATCTATCAGATCCTCCGATCCCGCTCCCCCATCAATATTGTCGTTGCCTGCCCCCCCGCGCAAGACATCATTGCCGGAGCCTCCGTTGAGCGCGTCATTATTGTTTCCGCCCACCAACAAATCGGATCCTGCATTTCCGTTCAGGGCGTCATTGCCGTCACCTCCGACTAGGACGGACTGAAATGGACCATCGGTCAGAGTGTCACCGCCGGATTTTCCGTCTAGATAGGATGCTTGGTAGGTGCCGGCCGATGTAAGGTCAACAGTGTCTGCAGTGTTGCCGTTGGAAACTGAGCGGATATCAATAGTGACCGTGGCGGTCGTGCTGCCACCAGCGCTGTCAGAAACCGTGTACTGGAAGCTGCCAGCTGTAGCGCCAGCGGTGCTTCCGGTCGTGAAGCTGATAGTGCCGTCAGCATTCAGGCTCAGGCCGGAAATGCCGCTGGCGCCGCTCACGTTTGTAATGGAGAGTGCCGCGCCGTCGATATCGGTGTCGTTGCCCAACAGCGCACTGGTGGAGATGGTCGCAGATGTGTTGGTTGTGACGATTAGCTTGTCAGCTACCGTGACGGGGGCATCGTTGACCGGTAACAGGTTGAACGACTCGGTGGCTGCGATGCTGCCGCCGTGGCCGTCGGTGACGTTGTAGCCCAGCGTCACGGCGCCGTTGTAATTCACGGCGGGCGTGATCGTGAAAGTGCCGTTGCCGTTGTCGACGACCGAGCCGTGGTTGGCGGTGAGGCCGGACACGGAGAGCGTGTCGCCATCGACGTCGGTGAAGCCGGCGAGCAGGTTGGCGGCAGTGACCGTGTAGGCGGTGTCTTCGGTGCCGCTCGCGAGGGTGGCCTGGGTGCCGGTGAGGGTTGGCGCGTCGTTGACCGCGGCGAGGTTGAATGACTCGGTGGCTGCGATGCTGCCGCCGTGGCCGTCGGTGACGTTGTAGGCCAGCGTCACGGCGCCGTTGTAATTCGCGGCGGGCGTGATCGTGAAGGTGCCGTTGCCGTTGTCGACGACCGAGCCGTGGTTGGCGGTGAGGCCGGACACGGAGAGCGTGTCGCCATCGACGTCGGTGAAGCCGGCGAGCAGGTTGGCGGCAGTGACCGTGTAGGCGGTGTCTTCGGTGCCGCCCGCGAGGGTGGCCTGGGTGCCGGTGAGGGTTGGCGCGTCGTTGACCGCGGCGAGGTTGAATGACTCGGTGGCTGCGATGCTGCCGCCGTGGCCGTCGGTGACGTTGTAGGCCAGCGTCACGGCGCCGTTGTAATTCGCGGCGGGCGTGATCGTGAAGGTGCCGTTGCCGTTGTCGACGACCGAGCCGTGGTTGGCGGTGAGGCCGGACACGGAGAGCGTGTCGCCATCGACGTCGGTGAAGCCGGCGAGCAGGTTGGCGGCAGTGACCGTGTAGGCGGTGTCTTCGGTGCCGCCCGCGAGGGTGGCCTGGGTGCCGGTGAGGGTTGGCGCATCGTTGGAGCCGGTGATGGTGACGGTGGCGGTCTTGGTCACGACGCCGCCGTGGCCGTCATCGACGGTGTAGGCGAAGCTGTCGGTGGCGGTCTCGCCCGCGGCCAGGTGCTCGAACTGGCCGTTCTGATCGTAGCTGAAGGTGCCGTCGCCGTTGTTGGTGACGGCGCCGACGGTGCCGGTGGTGTCGATCGAGAAGCTGTGGCCGTCGCTCGTGTCGGCGTCGGTGAAGCTCGCGGCGAGCGTCGCGGCCGGGCCGTTCTCGGCGGCGCCGGTGCTGATGTCGCTGACGACCGGCGCATCGTTGGAGCCGGTGATGGTGACGGTGGCGGTCTTGGTCACGACGCCGCCGTGGCCGTCATCGACGGTGTAGGCGAAGCTGTCGGTGGCGGTCTCGCCCGCGGCCAGGTGCTCGAACTGGCCGTTCGGATCGTAGCTGAAGGTGCCGTCGCCGTTGTTGGTGACGGCGCCGACGGTGCCGGTGGTGTCGATCGAGAAGCTGTGGCCGTCGCTCGTGTCGGCGTCGGTGAAGCTCGCGGCGAGCGTCGCGGCCGGGCCGTTCTCGGCGGCGCCGGTGCTGATGTCGCTGACGACCGGCGCATCGTTGGAGCCGGTGATGGTGACGGTGGCGGTCTTGGTCACGACGCCGCCGTGGCCGTCATCGACGGTGTAGGCGAAGCTGTCGGTGGCGGTCTCGCCCACGGCCAGGTGCTCGAACTGGCCGTTCGGATCGTAGCTGAAGGTGCCGTCGCCGTTGTTGGTGACGGCGCCGACGGTGCCGGTGGTGTCGATCGAGAAGCTGTGGCCGTCGCTCGTGTCGGCGTCGGTGAAGCTCGCGGCGAGCGTCGCGGCCGGGCCGTTCTCGGCGGCGCCGGTGCTGATGTCGCTGACGACCGGCGCATCGTTGGAGCCGGTGATGGTGACGGTGGCGGTCTTGGTCACGACGCCGCCGTGGCCGTCATCGACGGTATAGGCGAAGCTGTCGGTGGCGGTCTCGCCCGCGGCCAGGTGCTCGAACTGGCCGTTCTGATCGTAGCTGAAGGTGCCGTCGCCGTTGTTGGTGACGGCGCCGACGGTGCCGGTGGTGTCGATCGAGAAGCTGTGGCCGTCGCTCGTGTCGGCGTCGGTGAAGCTCGCGGCGAGCGTCGTGGCCGGGCCGTTCTCGGCGGCGCCGGTGCTGATGTCGCTGACGACCGGCGCATCGTTGGAGCCGGTGATGGTGACGGTGGCGGTCTTGGTCACGACGCCGCCGTGGCCGTCATCGACGGTATAGGCGAAGCTGTCGGTGGCGGTCTCGCCCGCGGCCAGGTGCTCGAACTGGCCGTTCGGATCGTAGCTGAAGGTGCCGTCGCCGTTGTTGGTGACGGCGCCGACGGTGCCGGTGGTGTCGATCGAGAAGCTGTGGCCGTCGCTCGTGTCGGCGTCGGTGAAGCTCGCGGCGAGCGTCGCGGCCGGGCCGTTCTCGGCGGCGCCGGTGCTGATGTCGCTGACGACCGGCGCATCGTTGGAGCCGGTGATGGTGACGGTGGCGGTCTTGGTCACGACGCCGCCGTGGCCGTCATCGACGGTGTAGGCGAAGCTGTCGGTGGCGGTCTCGCCCACGGCCAGGTGCTCGAACTGGCCGTTCGGATCGTAGCTGAAGGTGCCGTCGCCGTTGTTGGTGACGGCGCCGACGGTGCCGGTGGTGTCGATCGAGAAGCTGTGGCCGTCGCTCGTGTCGGCGTCGGTGAAGCTCGCGGCGAGCGTCGCGGCCGGGCCGTTCTCGGCGGCGCCGGTGCTGATGTCGCTGACGACCGGCGCATCGTTGGAGCCGGTGATGGTGACGGTGGCGGTCTTGGTCACGACGCCGCCGTGGCCGTCATCGACGGTGTAGGCGAAGCTGTCGGTGGCGGTCTCGCCCACGGCCAGGTGCTCGAACTGGCCGTTCGGATCGTAGCTGAAGGTGCCGTCGCCGTTGTTGGTGACGGCGCCGACGGTGCCGGTGGTGTCGATCGAGAAGCTGTGGCCGTCGCTCGTGTCGGCGTCGGTGAAGCTCGCGGCGAGCGTCGCGGCCGGGCCGTTCTCGGCGGCGCCGGTGCTGATGTCGCTGACGACCGGCGCATCGTTGGAGCCGGTGATGGTGACGGTGGCGGTCTTGGTCACGACGCCGCCGTGGCCGTCATCGACGGTGTAGGCGAAGCTGTCGGTGGCGGTCTCGCCCGCGGCCAGGTGCTCGAACTGGCCGTTCGGATCGTAGCTGAAGGTGCCGTCGCCGTTGTTGGTGACGGCGCCGACGGTGCCGGTGGTGTCGATCGAGAAGCTGTGGCCGTCGCTCGTGTCGGCGTCGGTGAAGCTCGCGGCGAGCGTCGCGGCCGGGCCGTTCTCGGCGGCGCCGGTGCTGATGTCGCTGACGACCGGCGCATCGTTGGAGCCGGTGATGGTGACGGTGGCGGTCTTGGTCACGACGCCGCCGTGGCCGTCATCGACGGTGTAGGCGAAGCTGTCGGTGGCGGTCTCGCCCACGGCCAGGTGCTCGAACTGGCCGTTCGGATCGTAGCTGAAGGTGCCGTCGCCGTTGTTGGTGACGGCGCCGACGGTGCCGGTGGTGTCGATCGAGAAGCTGTGGCCGTCGCTCGTGTCGGCGTCGGTGAAGCTCGCGGCGAGCGTCGCGGCCGGGCCGTTCTCGGCGGCGCCGGTGCTGATGTCGCTGACGACCGGCGCATCGTTGGAGCCGGTGATGGTGACGGTGGCGGTCTTGGTCACGACGCCGCCGTGGCCGTCATCGACGGTATAGGCGAAGCTGTCGGTGGCGGTCTCGCCCGCGGCCAGGTGCTCGAACTGGCCGTTCGGATCGTAGCTGAAGGTGCCGTCGCCGTTGTTGGTGACGGCGCCGACGGTGCCGGTGGTGTCGATCGAGAAGCTGTGGCCGTCGCTCGTGTCGGCGTCGGTGAAGCTCGCGGCGAGCGTCGCGGCCGGGCCGTTCTCGGCGGCGCCGGTGCTGATGTCGCTGACGACCGGCGCATCGTTGGAGCCGGTGATGGTGACGGTGGCGGTCTTGGTCACGACGCCGCCGTGGCCGTCATCGACGGTGTAGGCGAAGCTGTCGGTGGCGGTCTCGCCCGCGGCCAGGTGCTCGAACTGGCCGTTCGGATCGTAGCTGAAGGTGCCGTCGCCGTTGTTGGTGACGGCGCCGACGGTGCCGGTGGTGTCGATCGAGAAGCTGTGGCCGTCGCTCGTGTCGGCGTCGGTGAAGCTCGCGGCGAGCGTCGCGGCCGGGCCGTTCTCGGCGGCGCCGGTGCTGATGTCGCTGACGACCGGCGCATCGTTGGAGCCGGTGATGGTGACGGTGGCGGTCTTGGTCACGACGCCGCCGTGGCCGTCATCGACGGTGTAGGCGAAGCTGTCGGTGGCGGTCTCGCCCGCGGCCAGGTGCTCGAACTGGCCGTTCGGATCGTAGCTGAAGGTGCCGTCGCCGTTGTTGGTGACGGCGCCGACGGTGCCGGTGGTGTCGATCGAGAAGCTGTGGCCGTCGCTCGTGTCGGCGTCGGTGAAGCTCGCGGCGAGCGTCGCGGCCGGGCCGTTCTCGGCGGCGCCGGTGCTGATGTCGCTGACGACCGGCGCATCGTTGGAGCCGGTGATGGTGACGGTGGCGGTCTTGGTCACGACGCCGCCGTGGCCGTCATCGACGGTATAGGCGAAGCTGTCGGTGGCGGTCTCGCCCGCGGCCAGGTGCTCGAACTGGCCGTTCGGATCGTAGCTGAAGGTGCCGTCGCCGTTGTTGGTGACGGCGCCGACGGTGCCGGTGGTGTCGATCGAGAAGCTGTGGCCGTCGCTCGTGTCGGCGTCGGTGAAGCTCGCGGCGAGCGTCGCGGCCGGGCCGTTCTCGGCGGCGCCGGTGCTGATGTCGCTGACGACCGGCGCATCGTTGGAGCCGGTGATGGTGACGGTGGCGGTCTTGGTCACGACGCCGCCGTGGCCGTCATCGACGGTGTAGGCGAAGCTGTCGGTGGCGGTCTCGCCCACGGCCAGGTGCTCGAACTGGCCGTTCGGATCGTAGCTGAAGGTGCCGTCGCCGTTGTTGGTGACGGCGCCGACGGTGCCGGTGGTGTCGATCGAGAAGCTGTGGCCGTCGCTCGTGTCGGCGTCGGTGAAGCTCGCGGCGAGCGTCGCGGCCGGGCCGTTCTCGGCGGCGCCGGTGCTGATGTCGCTGACGACCGGCGCATCGTTGGTGCCCGTGACGGTGATGGTGAGGGTCTGGATGTTCGAGTCGGCGCTGCCGTCGTTGGCCTTGAAGCTGACGACGACGTCCAGGGTGGCGCCGGCGGCGAGGTGGTCGTAGGCGCCGACTGTCGGGTCGAAGCTGTAGTGGCCGTCGGCGCCGAAGCTGAGGCCGGCCGGAGCGGGACCGCTGGTGAGGCTGTAGCTGAGCACGGCGCCGTCGTCGGCGTCGGTGGCACCGACCGAGCCGTGGATCACGGCACCGCCCTCGGTGGCGGCACCGGTGGCGACGGCTGCGACCGGGGCATCGTTGGTGCCGGTAAGCGTCACCGTAACCGTCTGCACAACCGTCCCGCCCGCTCCGTCACTGACGGTGACGTCATACTTTTGCACGACCGTCTGGCCAGCGGCGAGGTGGTCGAGGGCTCCGTCCGGAACGGTGAAATTCCAGCCAACCGTGGTGTTCGTGTCGTCGACAGAGCCGAGTGAAAAGGTGCCAACGTAGCCGGTTCCGCCGCCCTGGGCTGCGAAACTGGCGTTATGGACGCTACCGAAGTCGGCATCAGTAAAGTCGATGACGCCTGACTTGATATGGGTCGCGGTGTTTTCACCTGCAGCGCCGTCGGCAATTTCAGTGATGCCGCCCGTCGCAGTGGTCGTGGCGGCTGCCATCGTCGGACCCGAGTTCTTGACGCCGAGGAAATCGTTGTTGGTCAGGTCGTGCAGGCCGTTGAGCTTGATTGCGAGTTCCGGAGTGGAGGGGTTGCCGTTGATATCGGCATAGACGTAGGTGGCATTGTTGGCGACGTCCTTGACGAACCAGACGCCGTTTGCGGTGGCGGTGGTCCCGCCCCAGTTCAGGTCCGTGGTACCCAGAAGTTGGGTCAGATCGATCTTGTCCTGTTCGGCGACGGCGGCAATGTCCTTGACGCCCTTGAAGTCGGTGATGGTGTCCGGCGAGCCGTTCGCGGAGTCGGACCAGGAATCCAGGTCATCGTGGTCGTAACCATGGTGACGGTGTTCGTCGTCATGTTCATCCCGATCCTGGGCTCGGAGGCCGGCACTGAATGCGAAGTTGTCGGAACCGGCGCCGCCGGTCAGGATGTCGGTGCCGGTGCCGCCGACGAGGAGGTCGTCGCCCGCGCCGCCGTCGAGGCGGTCATTGGCGCCTTCGCCGAAGAGGCGATCATTTCCGCCTTCGCCGTACACGAGATCGTTGCCGTTTCCTGCGTAAATGTCGTCGTTGCCGCCGACCGGTCCGTTCGTGCCGTTGTCACCCCAGATCGTATCGTTGCCGTTGCCGGAATAGATGCGGTCATTGCCCACGGGCGAGGTGACGGTGCCTGCGCTCGCGTACGCGGCGTAGGTGTTGTAGCCGTCGCCATAGATGGTGTCGCTGCCGTTTTCCGATGTCGATTGGAAGCGGGTGGATGCGGTGCCGATGGCGTCGTCGCCGGAGCCGCCGTAGATTCGGTCCGCGCCGTTGCCGCCCGACAGTAGATCGTTGCCGGCGCCGCCGAAGAGCAGATCCTGGCCGTTGCCCCCGTCGATCGTGTCGTCGCCGTCGCCGCCTTCGAGGATATCGTTCCCGTTTTCGCCGAACAGCGTATCGTTTCCGGTGTCGCCGCTTACGACGTCATCGCCATTGCCGGCATAGACCGTGTCGTTGCCAGAGCCAGCGCTTACGGTATCGTTCCCGTTTCCCGAATTGACGATGTCGTCGCCTGCGCCGGCAATGATGGTGTCGGCGCCATTAGTGCCGTTCAGGGTGTCATCACCCGTGGTGCCGTTGATGGCCATGATCCTTCCCCTTTATCCAAATTGACTTGACACCGCTGGGATAGAAACGCTTTCCCTAAACTGCGCTGATTGTGTTTTGTGGTTGGTTACCCAACCGTGAATTACGGGGCAAGCTGCCGGAAAACTAGCGTTCTGCGGGAATAGCTTTGATAGTCGTGTGAAATATTCGTCAGTTGTCGGCCGCGAGTCGGCAGGCCCGAATGCGTATCGCCATGCCGGTACGTCCAGCATGTTGTTCAATCCTTACGACCTTACCCTGGCAGTTCAGCGCGAACGCGCGGCCAGCGACAGTGAGTTCGACTGTGACATTCACCTCGTTGCCTATCGGCGCATCGCTGTTAAGTTCGAAGTAGAGGCCGGAGGCGCTGATGTCGCGCGTAGCGCCACCAACGCCGCCGTCACCGCTGAGCGGGAGTGCGATCTGTTCGCGAGGCTCTGATCGAAGTTCTTCTTTCATGCACCTAATCTATGCATTACACGAACGTATCGCACGAGCAAAAACGCCTTTTTAATTAGTTGTTTTCAACGCCCATTTCGGTCCAAAATTAGGAGAAAAGTCCTAAAATTGGGTGCCAACCAAAACAAAAAACCGAGGTTGATTTGTGATTTGCGGGGAGGAGGTCAAGCCCATTTGCGTTTTTGTGGTAAGCGAATTTCCCATTGTGGCGTGGGGCATCGAACAGCTTGTGGAGAGTCGAGCGCCAGGCATGAAGTTACTGGGGGTCGCCCATGAATTCGCGAATGGCGCAGTGAAGTTTGATGAGGCAGAGCCCGATGTGGTCGTGGTCGATATCGACGGAAGGGAAGGTGTCGGTGCGATCGAAGGACTTCAGGGGCAGAGCCGGGCGCGCATCCTTGCGCTGACAGCGTCGGACAGTTCCGAACTACTCGATGGCGCGGTATTGGCGGGGGCCAATGGTGTAGTCAGGAAGACCGAACCGATAGCGGTGTTGCTCAAGGCGATCGAGCGAGTCCATCTGGGAGAGATCTGGGTCGACCGGATGGCTGCTGGCCGAATTTTCCTGGAGCTGGCCCGAAAGAAGAAGACTGAGCGGCAAGCGGATCCGGAGGCAGCGAGGATCGGGCTGCTAACGCGCAAGGAGCGGCTTACGGTGGCGGAGGTTGCGCGCAATGCGTCCGCGTCTCCACGGCAGATCGCGGAGCGAATGCATATCAGCGAACACACCTTGCGCAATCATTTGACTTCGATTTATGCGAAGCTTGAGCTCAATAATCGTCTTGAATTGTATGCTTACGCGCAGCGCCACGGACTCGCTGCGAGCTGACTCCCGGCGCTAGAGATTATCGACTCCGTTTCGGATCATCTCCACCATCGCATCCGCAATTTCCCGCGGCGAATGCTTGCCTTCGCGGTACCACAGGTAGACCCAGTTCATCCCCCCGAGCAGGAAAAGCCGGAACAAGGAGCGATCGGTGCCTGGAGTGACCGGTAGCTCGGCGACGAGCCGGCGGAAGACCGCTTCGTAGGCGTCGCGGGCAGGGCGGATTTTCGATAACAGTTCATGGTTGCCCGTCAGGGCCAGGCTGTGGCCTGTCACGCGGTCCACCGACGAGCCGGCGACGATGCGTTCGACATGGACTTCGCACGCACGGCGAAGGCGCTCCCATGGATCGGTCGTCTCGCCGATGGCGGCGTCGACGGCTTCCATCACCCGGCGGAAGCCTTCGCGGTGAACGGCAAGATACAGCTCTTCCTTCGACGGGAAATGGTGGTACACCGAGCCGGGTAGCAAGCCGACGCGGCGCGCGATGTCTCTTATCGACGTGCGGTCGTAGCCCGCTTCGGAAAACAGCGCGGCGGCACCGTTCAGGATGACCTTGCGCCGGTCGAGCAGCTCGTCGCCGCCGGCTTCCCTCCCGCTCGTTGGAGTACGCGCCAGTTGGGCGGTGAGCGTCCCGCGTTCTAGGAGGGCACGTTGGCTGTCGGAGAGCGCTGCCAAGCCGTCGTTCGATTGGTCGACCAGGGCCTGCAGGCGCTTCACCGTGGTTTCCAGTCCGTGCTTCTGCCAGATATAGCGCACGCCCGAAGGCGAGATCGACACGCCGAATTCCCGCAGTCGTGCAGCCACGGCGACCTGTCCAAGCTCTGGATCCTCTCGTGCGAGGCGAAGAATCAGAACTTCAGCGTTTGGAGTGTCGTCGGGCGCCGAGGGCAGGGGCGAGTCAGGCTGCATGGGGGGCACAGTGTCGGTATTGGGCGCAATGATAGCGAGCAAACAGGGATTCCTCGGTGCACAAATTCTTCGGCCCGGATTCCACATGCCCACACGACGTTACATAAACCATTTGGTCAATCGTTTGACAGGGTAGTATAGCGGTGCTAACTTGACTCCATGCTCGAGCTTCTCATGAGCATGCGGGCGATACAGAGCGGCCAAAGCCGCCAGCCCCCGAGCCCCGACGCGTCGGGGCGTCCGAGACCAGAGGAGGAGTGACCATGCAGTTGAAGAAGCTTGCGGTGTTGTGCTCGATCGCGCTGTTGTCGTCCGCGGAGTCGGCCTTGGCGGACCTTACGATCGGGGTTTCGCTGTCGGCGACGGGGCCGGGGGCCTCGCTCGGCATTCCGGAGAAGAATGTCTTTGCGTTGTTGCCGACGCAGATCAGCGGCGAAAAGGTGAATTACGTCGTGCTCGACGACGCGACCGATCCATCCGTGGCCACCAAGAACGCCCGCAAGCTCGTCACCGAGGATAAGGTGGATGTGCTGATCGGCTCGTCGACGACACCGGCGACGGTGGCGATTGCCGAGGTGGCGAACGAGAGCGCAACGCCGCAGGTCACGATGAGCCCGGCAGCGCTCCCGGTCGAGCGCAACAAGTGGGTGTTCCGTTCGCCCCAGCAAAACAGTGTGATGGCGAACGCGGTCGTTCAGCACATGAAGGCGAACGGCGTGAAGACGCTGGGCTTCATCGGTTTCTCGGATGCCTATGGGGAGGACTGGCTGACGTCGGTCACGGCGAAGGCGGAAGCGGCCGGCATCAAGCTGGTCGCGACGGAACGATATGCGCGGGCCGACACTTCGGTGAGCGGGCAGGTGTTGAAGCTGGTGGCCGCACGGCCTGACGCGATCCTGATCGTCGGTTCGGGCAGCCCGGCGGCGCTGCCGCAGACGACGCTGATCGAGCGTGGCTACAAGGGCCAGATCTACCAGACGCATGCGGCCGCGAACCAGGCCTTCCTCAAAGTCGCCGGCAAGTCTGCCGAGGGTGTGATCATGCCGGTAGGGCCCGTGGTGGTGGTCGATCAGGTGCCGGATTCGCATCCGTCGAAGAAGGTCGGGCTGGACCTCGTGAAGAAGTACGAGGCGCAGAACGGAGCCGGGTCGTTCTCGTCCTTCGCGGGGCACGCATTCGATGCTTACCGCATCATCGAGCAGGCGGTGCCGGTTGCGCTCAAGACGGCTAAGCCCGGCACGCCCGAGTTCCGCGCGGCGCTGCGCGATGCGATCGAGTCGAACAAGGAGGTCGTCGCGAGTCACGGTGTGTTCAACATGACGGCTGCTGACCATTTCGGCCTCGACGAGCGCTCGCACGTGCTGGTGAAGATCGACAGCGGCGCCTACAGAGTCATCGGCAAGTGAGCGGGGATTCCGATGAATACCGTGAATCGTGACGCGGCGGCGCTGTTCGCGCCTGCCGCGGTCGAGATCGAACGCCGCGACGACGGCTCGAGCATCCTGCGCTGCGGGATTCCGCTGCCCGCAAATTACGCGCGCCGTGTCGGCGAGTGGCTGGAGCACTGGGCGCGGGAAGCGCCGGAGCGTCTCTTTCTCGCCGAGCGCAATGCGGCGGGTGAATGGGACAGGGTCACGTACGGTGAGGCGCGCCGGCGCGTAGTGGCGGTCGCGAGCTGGCTGCTGGAACAGAATCTCTCGGCCGACCGGCCGGTGGTGATTCTTTCGGACAACTCGATCGAGCATGCGCTGCTGATGCTCGCGGCGATGCACGTTGGCGTGCCGTCCTGCGCGATCTCGACCGGCAACTCGCTGATGTCGAAGGATTTCGCGAAGCTGAAGGCGAACATCGAGCTGTTGCAGCCGGGGGTGATCTACGCCGATCTGGTCGAGCGATTCCTGCCGGCGCTCCATGCGATCCGTCCCTTGCACGATGGCGTGGTCGTCGCCGGCGGCCGGAGTCAGCCGACGCCTGGGTGTATCGGGTTCGCGGAGATCGAGACCCGAAGCGACGAGGTCGCGGTGATGCGCGCCTTCGATCGCGTGGGGCCGGAGACGATCGCGAAGTTTCTGTTCACGTCGGGCTCGGTGGGGACGCCGAAGGCCGTGGTCAACACGCAGCGGATGCTGTGCGCCAACCAGCAGGCGAAGGAACTCGTCTGGCCTTTCCTGCGCGGGACGCCACCGGTGCTGATGGACTGGCTGCCTTGGAGCCATACCTTCGGCAGCAATCACAACTTCAACATGGTGATGCGCTGGGGCGGCAGTCTCTACATCGACGACGGCAAGCCGACGCCGGCGCTCCTCGAACGGACGCTGCGCAACCTCAAGGAGGTCTCGCCGACGATCTATTTCAGCGTCCCGCGCGCCTACGACATGCTGGTGCCGGCGTTGAGGCGCGACGCGGTGCTGCGCGAGAGCTTCTTCCGCTGGCTGCAGGTCATCTTCTATGCAGGGGCGGCGCTGCCACAGCACCGGTGGGCGGAGCTGGAGAGCCTGTCGCAGGAAGCGGTGGGTAAGCGTGTCGCGATGGTGTCGTCCTGGGGCTCGACCGAGACCGCACCGCTCGCGACCGACTGCCACTTCCAGGCCGTGCGCTCGGGGGTGATCGGCGTGCCGGTGCCGGGTACCGAGCTCAAGCTCGTGCCCTCGGCCGACAAGCTGGAGGTGCGCGTGAAGGGGCCCAATGTCTTTCCGGGCTACTGGAAGCAGCCGGACTTGACGGAGAAGTCCTTCGACGAGGAAGGCTTCTACCTGATCGGTGACGCAGTCGAGTTCGTCGATCCCGCGCGGCCTGAACTGGGGCTGCTGTTCGACGGCCGCGTCGGCGAGGACTTCAAGCTGCTGACCGGAACGTGGGTGCATGTCGGCTCGCTGCGCGTGAAGGCGATCGACGCGCTGAAGCCGGTCGCACAGGACATCGTCGTCACCGGTCACGACCGCGACGAGATCGGCCTGCTGGTCTTCCCGAACCTTGCCGAATGCCGCTCGCTATGCCCCGGTCTGCCGGCCGACACCCCGGCGGATCAGGTGCTGGCGAATCCCGCCGTGCGTGCGCGGGTTCGTCTTGGGCTCACTGTCTTGGCGCAGGAAGGAGGCGGCTCATCGACCGTCCCGTCGCGCGCGCTGCTGATGGCGGAGCCGCCTTCCGTCGAAGCGGGCGAGATCACCGACAAGGGTTACATCAACCAGCGCGCCGTGCTCGCGCGGCGCGCGGATCTAGTGCAGGCGCTGTATGCCGACATGCCGGACAAGGCGGTGATCGTTGCCGCGGCGGGCGTGAAGGCATGACGAGCCGGCGATAACCACAGAGAGAAATCCGCAATGAGCGAACAACTGGTCAAGACTTCGTTCGAGCACGGCATCTATACCGTGATGCTGGCGCGTCCCGAAAAACGCAACGCGGTGAGCGACCGTCTGCTGGCTGCCATCGACGCCGCCTTCGCGGCCGTGCCCGAGGGTACGCGCGTGATCGTGCTGGGCGGCGAGGGGGAGCATTTTTGTGCGGGGTTGGATCTCTCCGAGCACCAGCACCGCGATCCCTTCGGCGTGATGCAGCATTCCCGTGGCTGGCACCGGGTGTTCGACCGTATCCAGAACGGCGGAATTCCGGTCGTAGCGGCGCTGCATGGCGCGGTGATCGGCGGCGGGCTGGAACTTGCAACGGCGACGCACGTGCGGGTTGCGGAGCCGAACACGATCTACCAGATGCCTGAGGGTCGGCACGGCATCTTCGTCGGCGGCGGTGCGTCAGTGCGGGTCGCTCGCCTCATCGGCGCGGGGCGCATGTGCGAAATGATGCTGACGGGGCGGATCATGGAGGCCGACGAGGGCCAGCGACTGGGGCTGTCGCATTACCTCGTCGGGCCGGGCGAGGCGATGGCGAAGGCGCAGCAGCTCGCGCATCGCATTGCGGAGAACGCGCCGATGGCGAACTGGGCGATGGTGACGGCCGTCGCGCGCATCGAGAACCTGTCGAGTGACGACGGCTTCTTCGTCGAGTCGCTGACTGCTGCGCTGACGCAGACGAGCCCGGAGGTCGTGGAGCGCATCGGGCACTTCCTGCAACGCAAGGGACAGGGGCCGCAGCGATGAGTGCGATGAATCCCTACGCCGCTTCGGAGGCCGCCGCCCACGCGCGGACCTATGACGACATCTGGCTCGTCGCCGGGCAACGTACTCCCTTCGCGGACTATAACGGCCTGCTGCGCGACGTTTCGCCGACCGACCTCGGCATCTTTGCCGCCCGCGCGCTCTTCGAGAAGAGCGGCATCCCCGCGAGCGAAGTCGACGCGATCGTCGGCGGCAACATGGCGCAGGCGAGCTTCGACACTTACTACTTGCCGCGCCATATCGGGCTGTACTCGGAGGTGAATCCGAACGTGCCGGCGCTTCTGGTGCAGCGGCTCTGCGGCACGGGCTTCGAGACGATCCTTGCCGCGGCCGACCAGATCACGCTCGGCAAGGCGACCGTGGCGCTGTGCGTTGGCACTGAGTCGATGTCGCGCAATCCGATCGCGGCCTACACGCATCGTGCGGGATTCCGGATGGGGCAGGTCGATTTCCGCGACTTCCTGTGGGAGGCGACGAAGGACACCGCGCCGGGCGCCAGCATGGGCGACACGGCAGAGAACCTCGCGCGGCGCTACGGCATCTCGCGCGAGGAGGTCGACCGCTTCGCCGCGCAGAGTTTTGCGCGGGCGCTTGCGGGCTGGGAAACGGGCTGGTTCACGGGCGAAGTCGCTCCGGTCGTCAATGCCAAGTGGGAACTCGAAGGCTATCAAGCGCGCGCGCTGAAGCTCGCCGACCGCGCCGAAGTGTGCGAGCGCGATGGCCACGTGCGACCGACTCCCTTCGAGGCACTGCAGAAGTTGAAACCCGCCTTCGGCGGCGTGCAGACCGGCGGCAACAGCTCGGCGATCGTCGATGGCGCCGCGGCGGTGATCGTCGCGTCCGGCGACTGGGTGCGAGCGCACGGCGTGAAGCCCCTGGCACGCATCGTCGCCGGGGCGGCCGTCGCAGTGCCGCCCGAGATCATGGGCATCGGCCCGGCACCGGCGATCCGCGCCGCAGTGGCGAAGGCGGGACTCAGCGTGTCGGACCTCGGCCGCATCGAGATCAACGAAGCCTTCGGCGCGCAGTACCTCGCCTGCGAGCGCGAACTCGGCCTCGACCGCGAGCGCTGCAACGTGCATGGCGGCGCGATCGCGATCGGCCATCCGCTGGGGGCCTCGGGCGTGCGGCTCACGACCACCGTCGCGCGCGAGCTGCAGGAAGCGGGGTTGCAGTACGGCGTGTCCTCGGCCTGTGCCGGCGGTGGGCAGGGTGTGGCGATCATCGTCGAAAACGTGAAGTGAGGGGTCGGCCGTGCAACTCGAACAGCACACTTTCATCATCACCGGCGGCGCGTCCGGCCTCGGCGAAGCGACCGTACGAGCCTTCCATGCCGCTGGAGCGAACGTCGTCATTGCCGATCTCAACGCCGCCGCGGGCGAACACCTCGCCGACGAACTTGGTCGCCGCGCGGCCTTCCAGAGCACCGACGTCGCCTCGGAAGCAGACGCGCGCGGCTGCGTCGGGCTCGCACTCGAACGCTTCGGCGCGCTGCAAGGGCTCATTAACTGCGCCGGCATCGGCACTGCGGCGAAAGTCCTCGGCAAGGACGGCCCGCATCCGCTCGATGCCTTCAGCCGCATCGTCAATGTGAATCTCGTCGGCACCTTCAACATGATCCGCATTGCCTCCGACGCGATGGCGAAGGGCAAGCCGAACACCGGCGGCGAGCGCGGCGTGATCATCAACACCGCGTCGGTCGCCGCCTACGACGGCCAGATCGGGCAGGCCGGTTATGCCGCGTCGAAGGGCGGCATCGTGTCGATGACGCTGCCGATCGCGCGCGAGCTTGCCCGCTTCGGCATTCGTGTCGTGACGATCGCGCCGGGGCTGTTCCTGACGCCGATGATGCAGACGCTGCCGCCCGAGGTGCAGCGCTCGCTCGGCGAAGCGGTGCCCTTCCCGCCGCGGCTCGGCGAGCCTGCCGAATACGCGCAGCTCGCACGCGCGATCGTCGAGAACGCGATGCTCAACGGCGAGACGATCCGCCTCGACGGGGCGATCCGGCTCGCGCCGCGGTAGCGAATTCATTCGGGACTGACGACGATGATCGATTACGCCGCGCCGCTGCGCGACATGCAGTTCATCCTTGGCGAACTCGCGGGGCTCGACACGATCGCGGCGCTGCCGGGATTCGAGGACGCGAGCCCGGATGTGGTGGAGGCGATCCTCGCCGAGGCGGGCAAGTTTGCCGCTGGCGTGCTCGCACCGATCAACGTTGCGGGCGACCGCCAAGGCTGCCAGCTCGACGCCAAGGGACGCGTCACCTGCGCCGAAGGCTGGAAGGAAGCCTGGGACCGCTTCGTCGAGGCCGGCTGGGTCGGCCTCTCGGTCCCGACGGAGTTCGGCGGACAGGGCCTTCCGAAGCTCGTCTCGACGCCGGTGTGGGAGATGTGGTTTTCGACGAACATGGCCTTCGCGATGTTGCCTCAGCTCAACGTGAGTCAGGCCGAAGCGCTGCGGATCGCGGCGAGCGACGAGCTCAAGCGCACGTGGCTGCCCAAGATCGTCAGTGGCGAGTGGGGCAGCACGATGAACCTCACCGAGCCGCAGGCCGGGTCGGATCTCGCTGCGACGCGCACCCGCGCCGAGCCGACGCCTGACGGCACTTACTGCCTCTTCGGCCAGAAGATCTTCATCTCCTACGGGGAACACGAGTTGACGAGCAATATCGTCCATCTCGTCCTCGCACGCCTGCCCGATGCCCCGTCCGGCGTGAAGGGCCTGTCGCTGTTCCTTGTGCCGAAATACCTGCTCGATGCCGACGGCAATCCTGGCGCGTCCAACGATGTTCATTGCATCGCCATCGAGCACAAGCTCGGCATCCACGGCAGCCCGACCTGCACGATGAGCTACGGGGAAGTCGGCGGCGCCGTCGGCTACCTCGTCGGCGAAGCGAATCGCGGCCTGGAGACGATGTTCATCATGATGAACGAGGCCCGCTTCGGGGTCGGCGTGCAGGCGCCGGGGCTCGCCGAGCGGGCTTACCAGCTCGCGCTGGCGTATGCGCGCGAACGCGCGCAGGGCCGTGATGCGGTGACGGGCGAAGCCGGCAAGCCTATCCTCTGCCATCCGGACGTCAAGCGGATGCTGCTGTCGATGCGCGCGCGCGTGATGGCGATGCGCGCGTTGCTCTATACGGCGGCCGGCTGGTTCGACGTCGCGCATGCGAATCCGGACCGTACTGTCGCGGGCAAGTGCCGCCGCTACATCGACCTCCTGATGCCGGTCGCGAAGGGTTGGTGCACCGAAGTCGGCCAGCAGGTGTGCTGGGATGCGATCCAGGTCTTCGGCGGGATGGGTTTTGTGGAGGAAACGGGCATCGCGCAATTCGCGCGCGATTCGCGCATCACGACGATCTACGAGGGCACGACCGGCATCCAGGCCAACGACCTGGTCGGACGCAAGATCCTGCGCGAGGGCGGGGAGACGCTGTACGAACTCATCACCGAGCTGCGTGGAGTTGTGCTCGAACTGCGACTGGCCCGCGAACTGGGCGTGATCGCCGATGCCCTCGCGGCCAACGTCGCCACGCTCGAACGGACGGCGGACTGGGTGCTCGCCAGCGGAAAGGCGAACCTCGCCCAGGTGCTTGCCGGCGCCGTGCCTTTCCTGAAACTGTTCGGAACCGTTTGCGCGACCTGGCAGATGGCTCGCCTGGCGCTTGCCGCCCGACGCACACTCGCAGCCCGCGAGGGCGACACCGCCTATCTGGCGAGCCTGGTCGAGCTCGCGCGCTTCCATGCGCTGACGTTCGCCCCGGAAGCCGAGGCGCTGGGCGTTGCGGTGCGCGAGGCGGGGCAGAGCGTGGTGGCCTTCGACGACGCTCTACTGTAGAGCGACCGTCAGCCCGCGCCGGCGATCTCGCGAACCGTCGCGTCGATCAGCTTGCGTGCGATGCTGATGCGATGCGGCAGGCGGGGCAGGCGGTCGATCGGGAACCAGTCCACGGCCTCGATCTCGCCCGGCTGCGGAGTGAGCTCGCCGCCCGCGTAGTCGGCGGCAAAGGCGATCATCAGCGAATGCGGAAACGGCCAGGGCTGGCTACCGAAGTAGCGCAAGTTCGTCACCTCGACGCCGACCTCTTCGCGGGTTTCGCGTCGCACGGTCTCCTCGAGCGTTTCGCCCGGTTCGACGAAGCCGGCGAGCGCACTGAACATGTCCGGCGGAAACCGGGGCGAGCGTGCGAGCAGCAGCTCGTTGCCGCGGCGAATCAGCATCATCACGGCCGGGGACAGGCGCGGGTAGTGCGTCAGGCCGCAGCTGGGGCAGACCCGCGAACGCTCCGACGTGTGGAATTGCGTCGCGCTCCCGCAACGGCCGCAAAAACGGTGCGTGCCGTCCCATTCGAGGATCTGGGCCGCGCGGCCCGCGAGCGCGAAGTGCGTATCGTCGAGCTGCCCGAAGAGACTGCGCAGGTTCTGCCAGCGGCCTTGCGGAAGCTCCGCTTCGGCCGGCAACTCCGCGGCAAAGCAATGCTGTCCCTCCAAGTCCCCGAGGTAATGGGAGTTCTGCGGCGTGAGCGCCCAGCGCCCGAGATCGGCGCGCAGGGGCAGGCGCACGCCTTCGCCATCTTCGGCGACGAGCAGGACAGCGTCGTGAAAAAGAAACCAGAAATCATTGTCGTGGGCGCGATCGGGCGCGGTGAGGCCGGGCGAGAACGTCAGCATTGGCAGTCGTCGAAGTCCGTGAGGGCTACTGGTTTTTCATGATGGGGTTTGTAACGAGCTTTCGCAACACGCGGATGGAGACGGGTGGACCTACCGTTTGGCGCGTATGCGCTGCGGCGCAATGGGGCGGCCGGCGACCGTTACCTCGCGTAACGATAGCGCGTGTCTTTTTGGGCTGACAGAAGGTCAAATCTGCATGCCCGAATGCAGCCCCTGCGCATTCGGCTTTTTGGAGACACAGCATGAAGTATCGAATGAAGCGCCATCTTCTTTGCGCAGCGCTGATCGCCGCCCTCGGCGGCTCGGCCACGGTCGCAATGTCGCAAACCGCTTCCACCGATGTCGATCAGGCCGTAACGACGTTCGACCGTACCGCGAGTGCGTCCCCGACCCGTGCTGCAACCGATATGTCCAAGACCTTCTCGACCTTGACCGGGAGCGAAGCGAGCGCCCAGATCCTGATCGACGGCCTGCGGAGCGGCACGATCGTCACGCTCGATCCGGGCTCCGCGACGACGATTCCGGTGACGGTCACGCCGTCCGGCCCGATGGGCTACGGCAACGTATTCATCACGCTCGCACTGGCCCAGGCGACGCTCACCCAGGCCGGTCTCACCGCTCCGACCGCGGCTGAACTGGCAGTCGCACTCAATGGCGGTACCTTGCAGATCAACGGCCAGCCGACGACCTTCCGCGGCGTCCTCGCGATGCGCGCTTCGGGCATGGGCTGGGGCCAGATCGCGAAGGAGTCGGGCTTCAACCTCGGAAAGGTCGTCAGCGAACTGAAGTCCGGCAATGACCATCTCGCCAAATCGATCAAGGAGGGCAACGCCGGCAGCGAAAAATCGGCAGGCAAGTCGACGGACAAGGGCAACAACCGGCAGGCGGTCGACACGTCCGACCGCGGCGGGCGTGTGGAGCGCTCCGAACGACCCGACAAGCCGGAACGGGCGGACAAGGCTGAACGCCCGGAGCGCCCTGACCGGCCCGAAAAACCGGATCACCCCGGCAAGGGATAATCAAATTGAATGCGGTGCGCCGCAGTCCCGCGTCGTGCCGCTTTCCTTTTTGGGACCCAGTGTATGGGGCCTGTCGAGCGCGTCTCCGCCGTCCCGAATCCCGATTTTCAGGTATGGCACACGTCGACGGATATCTGTTTAAATCTTCTGATAATTATCAATACAGATAATCCGGGTGGCGCGTAGAACAACCGGTTCAGGAGGAGGGCCAGGCAATGACCAGGTTCCAGACAGCCACGCGCATCGAGGCGGAAGACCTCAGGGCACGTGTGAATTTTTGCGCCGATACCGGCGAAATATGGCTTCACGATCATCGTATGCTTCTGGTGCATGCCGAGACCCAGTCTTCGCTGCGCAAGGAGCTGATCGATACGCTCGGCATGAGCCGTGCGCGCGGGCTGTTGTTGCGCATGGGCTATGCATCCGGTGTGCGCGATGCCGAACTCGTGCGGGAGCAAATACCGCAGCTCGGCGAGGTGGAGGCCTTTCTGGCCGGTCCGCGTTTGCATTCTTTCGAGGGCATGGTCGGCGTGATCCCGATCCGTCTCGAGGTGGATCGCGACGCGGGGCACTTCTATGGCGAGTTCCGCTGGATCAATTCGTGGGAGTGCCAGTCGCACCGGCAGCACTTCGGCCCGCACTGCGGGGCGGTCTGCTGGACGCAGATCGGCTATGCCTGCGGGTATTCGTCGAGCTTCATGGGGCGCTCCATCCTCTTCAAGGAAGTCGAATGCGCCGGAGGCAATGGCGACAGTTGCCGGATCATCGGCCGACCCATCGAGGAATGGGATGATGCCGATGCACATATGCGCTACTTCGAACCGGATCCGATCACCGACCAGTTGATCGACCTCCAGACCCAGGTTCTGCAATTGCGTTCGACGATCTCCGAGCGCGAGAACCTGCCGACGGAGATGATGGGAAGTTCCCCGTCATTCCGTCACGCCCTCGATCAGCTGAAGCAGGCCGCGGATCGCCAGGAGCCGGTTCTGCTGACCGGTGAGACCGGGGCAGGAAAAGAGCTCTTCGCGCGCGCACTGCATGCGATGAGCAACCGGCGCGATCGTCCGCTCGATGTGATCAATTGCGCCGCGATCCCGTCCGATCTTGTCGAAACCGAACTGTTCGGCGTGGAAAAAGCGGCGCATACCGGTGTCTTCGTTTCGCACCCGGGACATCTCGAGCGCGCCGACGGCAGTACGATCTTCCTTGAGGAGATCGGCGACCTGCCGCTCGCGGCACAGGCCAAGCTGCTGCGTGTCCTGCAAAAGGGCGAACTCGTGCGCCTGGGCGACGACCGTATCCGCAAGATCAACGTTCGCGTCGTCGCCGCGACGACCGACGGACTCGCTCAGTTGGTGAAGGAAGGGCGCTTCCGGGCCGACCTGTACTTCCGCCTCAATGCTGGCCAGATCTACATCCCGCCGCTGCGCGAGCGCCGCGACGACATCCTGCCGCTGGCCCAGCGTTTCCTCGAGAAGTACGCCACGATCAAGGGCAAGAGGCTCCAGGGCTTCACCGACATGGCGAAGAAGGCGTTGGTCGCATACGGTTGGCCCGGCAACGTGCGCGAACTGCAGAACACCGTGGAGCGCGGTGTGATCCTTGCGCCGAACGGCGGACGTGTCGAGGTCGACAACCTGTTCCTGACTCATGCCGAATCCGGCGACCAATACGGACGCGGTGAGGACGGGGACATCGATTTCGTCGGGCCTTGTGCCGGGCGCGCGCTGTGCGAAGCGGTGTGCGACGGGGCGATGACGCTCGCCGAGGTCGAGAAGATGCTGGTCGAGGTGGCGATGGACAAGGCACACGGCAACCTCTCGTCGGCCGCCCGCATGCTCGGCCTGACGCCGCCGCAGCTCTCCGACCGGCTGAAGAAGCGGGCGTAGTCCCCCGGAGGAGGATCGCCGTCACTTCACGGTGATGGTGATCTTCCTCGACTTGACCGGCGGGTTGTGGGGGATGTGCTTGTCGTCGCCCATCAGAAGCTGCAGCGTGTGCTTGCCGGGCGGTAGATCGATCGTTGTTTCCGTTTCGCCTGCACCGAAGTGCAGGTGATTGCGATCGGACGGAATCTCGGCGTCCATCGACGGCAGCTCGGTATCGATCAGCAGGTGATGGTGGCCGGTGTTCGGAAATTCGACGCCTTTCGGCGCAACGCCCATATTGCGCAGGCCGAACCAGACCTTGAAGGGTTTGCCGGCGGGCATCGCCTGGCCGTCCACGGGCCAGCCGATATAGAGGTAGGCGTTTGCTGGGGCGGGGGTGCTGCCGGCATTGGCACAAGTGGCAAGCAGCAAAGCCGAGATGGCGACGGCGAGTGGCTTGAACATGATCTGCTCCCGGTGTCTTTCGGCGTGGGTCAACGCACGGTGATCGAAATCGGCTTCGAATACACGGGGGGATCGTGCGGGACGTGCTTATGGTCGCCCAGCAGCAGTTGCAGCGTGTGCTTGCCCGGCGGGAGTTCGATGCGGGCCTCGGTCTCGCCGGCACCGAAGTGCAGGTGGTTCCGGTCGGACGGAATATCGGCGTCCATCGGCGGCAAGCTGGTATCGATCAGCAGGTGATGATGGCCGACGTTGGGTTTTTCGACGCCTTTCGGGCAGATGCCCATATTGCGCAGCCCCATGCGGACCCAAAGCTTGCCGCCGGTGATGACGGCACCATCGGGCGGCCAGATGATGTAGGCCTCGGCATTGGCCGGTGATGGCGTGCCCGCGGCAAACGCGGGTGCGACGCTCAGGATCGCCGCAGTCAGCGCGGCAAGCTTGATTCCCCTCGTCATGTTGCCCCTCCTTCGCCAGAAACGTCTGACGTGGCCGCGCCCGGGCAAGAGCGGCATGCGATCCGCCGAGCCGGCTACGAATCCAGATTAGGACGGAACTTGCGGGAAAGATACATATAATGAACTCAGATATGGCGGACCCTTGACGTTCTGAGGTAAAACGAAGAACGATGCAGGTTCTGCCCGTGTCTTACTCCGCGCGGCTGCCCGTGGGAGGGCAGGGAGGACACCTGCGGCGCCGAAGATTTTCGTATTCGCGAGAGCCTGCTCAACTGCCAAGCAAAAGGGGGCCGAACGTGTGGCGAAAACTGCTCATCATCGGAGTGTTGGGAGCCTGTGCCGGTACCGTCGTCGAGGCGGGGATCCTGCCGAAGGACACGGCGGAGCAATACGAGCTCACGTTCTGGGAATCGGTCAAGGACAGCGAGCACGTCAGCGATTACGAAGCCTACCTGAAGGCCTACCCGAACGGCCGCTTTGCCGCGCTCGCGCGGGCACGCATCGAACGGCTGCGCGCGGCGTCGAAGCAGGGCGAGCCGGCGGCGCCGGCCGAGAAGCCCCGTCCTGCACCGGCCACTCCGCCGGCCGTTGAGAAACCGCGCCCCGCGCCCACCCCGCCGCCCGCGCCGGAGAAACCGCGTCCAGCATCTCCGGCACCGGCTGCTGCGGGCACCGGGGCGGCTGGCGCTGCGGCGGCGCTCGGCGAAAGCAAGGATTGCCCGACCTGTCCCGTCATGGTCTCGCTGCCCAAGGGCGAGTTCGTGATGGGGAGCAATACCGACGATCCGAGCGAGCGCCCCGCGCATCCAGTGGCGATCCCGCATCCGTTCGCGATCGGCAAGTTCGAGGTGACGAACGAGCAATGGGCTGCATGCGTCGAGGCCGGCGCTTGCCCGAAACTTGGCAGCGAGTCGAATGCCGTCAAGAACGGACCGGTGCGGGACGTGAGCTGGGACGATGCACAGCAGTACGTCAAATGGCTGAGCAAGACGAGCGGCAAGTCCTATCGGCTGCCGACCGAGGCGGAATGGGAGTTCGCGATCCGTGCTGGCACGGCGACGCGCTACTGGTGGGGCGGCCAGATGAAGACCGGCAATGCGAACTGCAAGGACTGCGGCGACCCCTCGCGTCCCGAGGGGCCCGCACCCGTCGGGTCCTTCGCCGCCAACCCCTATGGCCTGCATGACATGAACGGCAGCGTGTGGGAGTGGGTGAGCGACTGCTGGCACAACTCGTTCAAGGGGGCGCCCGCGGATGGCCGGTCATGGGACGAGAACGATTGCCGGGTGCGTGTGATCCGCGGCGGATCGTGGCGAGACGGTGCGGATTACATGACCTCGTCGACGCGCTTCAAGTACGACGCCAGCGTACGCCACTCGCAGAATGGCTTCCGGGTCGCGCGCGACGCGAAGTAGGGCTGCCTGCGTTGTTCAGCGCCCGCGCGGCTTCGTCGTGATCTGGACGAAATCGGCGGAGATGCGGTCCTGGCCGTACTTCGCTGCGATGTCCCGCAACCGCTGATCGACGGCGCGCAGGTAGTCCGGTCTGGATTCGGACGCCGGACGCAGCCCATCGAAAAGCGGTACGGGGGTAATCAGCAGGACGATCATCTCGGTGCCGAAGGGCTTGGAGATCGTCCATCCCGCCAGCGTGCCGATGGTGGCAGTGTAGTTCGGCGGCGCCTGATTGGCTTTCGATCGGCTGCTCGGGACAAGGTGGACGACGCTGCCGTCCAGTACCTGGTAATCCACGTAGACATAGGACTCGTAGCCGGGCGTCGTGATGTCGGCGACGAGCGAATCGCCCTCGGTCAGCACGCCGCCCGTGGCATGCATCCGGATCGAGGCCAGACGGCCGCTTTGCCGGTTGCGGACCCAGTAGGGCGCGAGCGCTTCGATGACGCCGCACTTGTCGTCGGAGACTTCCTGCAACTCGGCGTTCAGCGTCGTGACGCCCGGAATCGCGCTCAAATCCTTCTTCAGTCGCGCAGCGCCGACGCGTTCGGGAAGGAAGCCCTGGACCTGGAGCGTGTGTTCGCTGACCGATGCGGTCAGTGCCGAGCAGGGCACCTGTGCGAGCACCGGCGTCACCCCCGACAGCGAAAGCGTCGGGACCGGAGGGGGTGCCGCAGGGGCGGGCGCGGGTGCCGTGGCCGCCGGAGCGGGCCCTTCCTCCTTCGGTGTGCTCGCGGCTGGCGCTGTTGCCGGTTTCTCCGGTGTTGCCGGACTGACCGGGCTCTCCGGCGATTCCCGGAGGTAGGCGAACAGCGCCGCTGCGAGCGCGATCGTTATGAGGCTGGCCATACCCATTGCGACCGGCATTCCAACGCTGCGCTCGCCCCGCATGCCCCGGAGAAACTCCGTGACGGTAGGCGTGCGCGACTGGCGGTCGAATGACAAGCCGCTCCGCAAGGCCCGCCACTGCATCGAAGGCAGGTTTTTCGGGCGTTGCGGCTTCAGGCCGGCATCGCGTGCCTGGGTGGCCGGTACGCGCCCGAAGGGATGCGTGCCGGTCAACAGTTCGTAGGTGATGCAGGCCAGCGCGTAGATGTCGTCGCGCGGGTCCGGTTCGCGGTGCTCGAGGATCTCCGGGCTCGCGTAGGCGGGCGTCAGGCCGCCCAGACTGCCGGCATCGAAGACCGTGGCTTCGGTTTCTTCCTCGGACTTGCGGAAGACGCGTGCGATGCCGAAGTCGATGATCTTCACCTGACCGCTGTCCGTCAGGAAGACGTTTGCGGGCTTGAAGTCGCAGTGCACGAAGCCGCGCTCATGCGCGTAGGCGAGCGCATTGGCCATGCCGGTGATGATCTTCAACGCATCCGGGTAGCGCAAGCCCTTGAAATCCTGCGAGTGCAGCAGACGGCTCAAGGGCTTGCCGCAGAGGTATTCCATCGTCAGGAAGACCATCGGGCCGTCGCGGTCGAAGTCGTACACGGTGACGATGTTCGGGTGCGCCAGCGTCTGCGCCTTCTTCGCTTCGCGCTGCAGGGCGATCAGCGATTTCGGATGCCCACGGAACTGGACGTTCAGGATCTTGATGGCGATGTACGGGTTGCGGTCGGACGCTTCGAGCTTTCGCAGATCCAGTGCCTTGTACACCGTGCCCATGCCGCCGAAGCCGACGCATTCCTCGAGCCGGAAGCGGCCCTTGATCGTTTCGCCGACGCCTTTCAGCCGCTCGGGATCGGAATCCGGCAAGGTGTGGCCGGAATCGCTTTCGACCGCAAGATGGGGCTCGGGCGTGACGAGCATGCGCGTCTGGTCAAGCTTGGCCGGCCCCGGCTGCGGTTCAGCGAGGTTTTCGATGCGTCGATGCACCTCGGCATAGACGTCGGCCGGGAGCGGAAACTTGGTGTGTTCCTCGCTGAGCACTTCGAGAAGCTGCGTGTAGTCGGTCTTCTCGGAAGCCAACGCGCGGTCGACCTGCGCGAAGAACTCGTTGGGTGACAGTCCCCCGGCGTGAAAGGCGTGAATCGCGTGCGACAGACTTGCCATGCACTTCCCCTCGGTTGGGGCGGCATTGCCGCGCGGCAATGCCGAATCGGAGCTTCCAAGAAAAATATAGCCCATATCGATGGGCTTGGTACGGGCTGGCGTGTGCTAGAGCGATTGTCGGCGCGGCTGCGGGGCAGGGTGTTGCTGTCGGGCAGACAGCTTTTCGGAAATCTGTTGGGCGCCGCCCATCGGTTCCTCTCGCTGCCGGGCGAGCGCAATGGCCTGGAATCCGGCGTTAATTTATAAAACTCAGCGTTTTCAATATGTTGTGTATTTTTGGTGCGCCTTGATCAAAGGCTGGCACGGTCTCTGCGATAGGTGTCTCGAGCGCGGCGAAAGTGCTCGAAGCAAATCCCAAATCAGTGAATCACCCCAAGGAGAACTGCCATGGAAACCCTGAAGATCAATGACCTGCCGATGACCGAAGAACTGGACCGCAAGGCGATGGGCGATGTGCGCGGCGGAATGCTCGCCATCTACCCGCTGTACCCCTGGTACGGCTACGCCGACCTGTCCAGCAAGGACTCCTCGTTCAACGCCGCGCAACTGATCAACCAGGGCCAAAGCGTCACGACCAACGTCGGCAACAACGTCGCGGTGCTTGGCGGTTTCGCCTCCCCGTCGGTGCCGGTGACTGCGACGCAGAACGCCAGCATCAGCAACAACGTGAATTTCTGATCCATCGATTTCTGATCGACCCCAACCGGAGAACTGCCATGAGCACCCTGATGATCAACGACCTCCCGATGAGCGAAGAACTGAGCGCCAAGAGCATGGGCGCGGTACGCGGCGGGATGATTTACGGCATGCCCTTCGCCCCCTTCTATTGGGGCGGTTACACCGACGCCTCGGTGAAGAACGAGTCCTTCAACGCCCTGCAGCAGATCAACCAGGGGCAGAACGTCGCGACCAATGTCGGCAACAACGTCGCGGTGCTTGGCGGTTTCGCCTCCCCGTCGGTGCCGGTGACTGCGACGCAGAACGCCAGCATCAGCAACAACGTGAATTTCTGATCCACCGATTCCTGATCGACCCAACCGGAGAACTGCCATGACCACCACCCTGATGATCAACGACCTCCCGATGAGCGAAGAACTGAGCGCCAAGAGCATGAGCGCCGTGCGCGGCGGGATGACGCTCGACATGCCCTTCGTCCCCTTCTACTGGGGCGGCTACACCGACGCGTCCGTGAAGAACTCGTCTTTCAACGCCCTGCAACAGATCAACCAGGGGCAGACCGTCGGGACGAACGTCGGCAACAACGTCGCGGTGCTGGGCGGCTTCGCCAGCCCCTCGGTCCCGGTGACTGCGACGCAGAACGGCACGATCGCCAACGACGTGCACTTCTGATGACTCCCCGCCTGCGGCGGCGGCATGAGCCTCCGCTGCAGGCAGCGAACCGGAACCGGCCCCCTCGTCCAATGTCGAAGTTCAATGGAATTTTCTGTCCACGTCCGGCAAGCGCGGGGGGAGGGGGAATGCAAGACACAAGGATCGTTCCCGAGTCCGCGAATCCAGTGATGGCTTACCTGGAAGTGACCGACGCGGGCACCGTCTTCCCCCTTCAAGAAGAGGTGGTCATCGGCCGGGATCCGCAGGACTCGTTGGCCTCGGATCGTTTTCTCTGCATTCCCGAACACACGGTCAGCCGACGCCACGCCCGCATCCGCCTGCGCGGCGGTGCCTATTTCGTCGAGGACCTGCATTCGTTCAACGGCACCTTCGTGCTCGGCAAGCGTCTGCAGCCCGGGGCCTGGCATCCGCTGCATGACGGTGACGAACTGACGCTGTCCTCGGCGCACATCGTCTTCCACTCGCTGCTCGCGGCGCCTGCCGAAAGCCAGCCGAGCGTGATCCAGCACCGGATGGACGCGACGATGTATGCGCAGTCGCTGTGGACGCCGCCCGACGCGGCGCACGGGGATGCGGAGGCGACGATCCGCAAGCTCCACGCGATGGCGCAGGTCGGCATCGCGATTGGTGCGGTGAAGAATTCGGAGACGCTGACCGAGAAGATCATGAACCTGATCTTCGAGCTCTTTCCGCTCGCCGAGCGCGCCTTCATCCTCCTGCGCAAGGAGCGCGGCGAGGAGCCGGTCCAGGTTGCTGCACGGCGCCGCGACGGTCGGATCGAGAGCGGTGCGCGGCTGCGCATATCGCGCACGATCGTCAATGAGGTGATGGAGAAGAAGCAGTCGGTCCTGTCGGTGGATACGCTCGCCGACCGGCACTTCGGGTCGCAGGAGTCGATCGTCGACCAGGCGATCCGCAGCGTGATGTGCGTGCCCTTGCTGCTTGAAGGCGAAGTGCTGGGCCTGATCCAGGTTGATACCTCGTCCGACCCGTATGCGTTCAGGGGCGACGACCTCGAGATGCTGACCGGCGTTTGCGCCGAAGCAGCGGTGGCGCTGAAGAATTTCCAGTTGTATTCGGATATCGAACGTCTGCTGGAAGGCTTCGTCTGCGCCTCGGTGCAGGCAATCGAGGAGCGCGATCCGGTGACGGCAGGGCACTCCTTCCGCGTGGCGCATTACGCCGAGGCGTTCGCCCGAGCGGTGGATCGCGCCGATGGCCCGGAAGTGCGGCACATCGTGTTCACGAACGATCAGCTGCGCGAGATCCGTTACGCGGCGCTACTGCATGATTTCGGCAAGGTCGGCGTGCGCGAGCACGTGCTGCGCAAGGAGAAGAAGCTGCACCACGCCGACATGCGCCTGCTCGAGCAGCGCTTCAAGTATGCATGCTCCTGCCTGGAGCGGGAGGCCTATCGGCAGCTCGTCGAGCGGCAGTGCGAACAGGATCTGGGTACGGCGGCGTTTCGTGAGGAAAAGCAGCGCATCGAGGCGGCATTGCAGGCGGAATTCGCGCGCCTGGACGAATTCCTCGTCGCGATCCGGCACGCCAACGAGCCCGCAATTTCTTACACCGCGGCTTCCCGCGAGCTGGATGCGATTCTCGACTATACCTACAGGGACAGGAATGGCGCCGTCGCTCCCTTGCTGGAAGCGCACGAATATCTGGCGTTGGGCGTGTCGAAAGGCTGCCTGACCGCCGAGGAGCGGAAGCAGATCGAATCTCACGTCGCGGACACGTATTCCTTCCTCATCCTGATTCCGTGGACGCATGACCTCGCCGGCGTTCCGGCGATCGCGCACGGGCATCACGAGAAGCTGGACGGGTCGGGCTATCCGATGGGATTGACCGGCGCGCAGATCGGCATGCAGACGCGAATCCTGACGATCTGCGACATCTACGACGCGCTCACGGCGGGCGACCGTCCGTACAAGAAGGCGGTGCCGGTGGAACAGGCGCTGGAGTTGCTGGACGCGGAAAGCCGGGCGGGGCGGATCGATTCGCGGCTGTTCCGCGTGTTTGTCGAATCGAAGGTATGGACGGCGGCCTAGGCCGCGTGTCAGCAAAGAGAGGGTGTGATGAAACCGATCGAGCCGTGCGAATTGTTTGCGGAACGGTTTGCCGAACGCAAGCCGTCTTCCGCGTTCGCGCGAGCGTTCGCGGTCGGCATTGCGGCGTGGGGCCTGCTTCTCGGGGGCTGCGCCGATGTGCATCTAACGGAATACCAGCGGCCCGAGGCGCCGGCGAAGGCGACGTGGTCGAAACCGGCCGTGTCGGCCGCCGACACGATTGCGCCGGACTGGTGGCGGGCCTTCGGCGATCCCTACCTGGACCAACTCGTCGCGAAGGCGATCGCCGGCAACTTCGACGTCAAGGTGCTCGCCGCGCGCATCCAGGTCGCCAGTGCCCAGATCGGCGAAGCCCGTGCGGGGGCGCTGCCGACGGCGGATTTCGGCGCCGGGGCGAGCTTCGAGAAGAGCACCGGGCAGAAGCTGACGCGGCAGTACAACCTCGGGACTCAGGTGAACTGGGATATCGACATCTGGGGCAAGGTCGAGAAGGGCGTACAGGCGCAGACGGCCGAGTATCACGCCACCGAGGCCGACTGGCGGGCGGGCTACCTGAAGCTCGTGTCGGATGTGTCGACGACTTACTTCCAGATCCTGCAACTGGATGAGCAGATCGGGCAGCAGCAGCGTGCGTTGGCGAAGAACAAGGAAATCCTCGCGACTTACGAGGCGATGTTCAAGAACGGGCTGGTGCCCAACACGCAGGTGCTGCGCCAGCGTGCCGAGATCAACAAGCTGAATCACGACCTGATCGAGCAGCGCCGGTCGCGTGATCTGGCCGCCAACGCGCTCGCGACCCTGGTCGGCGTGGCGGCGGGCGACTTCAAGGTGCCGGTCGGCCGCTTGCAGGACAGGGTGCAATTGCCGCCGGTGCCGGCGGGATTGCCGTCAGCGCTGTTGGAGCGGCGCCCTGACATTGTCGCGGCCGAATTCCGCGTGCTCGAAGCCCACGACCTCGTCGGCCAGGCCAAGCTCGCGCAATTGCCGACGATCAGTCTCACGGGGCGCGGCGGCACATCGAGCTTTGCCCTTGGCGATCTGCTGAAGTCCTTTACGTTCGGATTCCTTCCGAGCATCAACATCCCGTTGCTGGACCCGAGCGTGAAGGCACGCGTGAAGACGAGCGAAGCGCAGATCAAGGTTGCGGAGCACGACTACCAGCGCGTCGTGATCGGCGCCTTCGAGGAGGTCGAGAACGCGCTCGTCAATCTGGATGCCCACAAGCAGCAGCGGACGGAATTGCAGCAGCAGATCGAGCAGCTGAAGATCGTGTCGGCGCAGACGCAGGCGCAACTGAAGGAAGGGGTGGTATCGCAGCTCGAAGTCTTCGAGACCGAGCGCACGCTTCTCGCGGCGCAGCTCGCGTTGCTCGCGAACCACCAGCAGATCCTGTCCGACACCGTGGTTCTCTACAAGGCGCTCGGCGGCGGCTGGCCGGTAGTGGACGTCGCCAATGCACGGAACTGAGGCACGCAACTGAGCACGCAACAGAGGCACGCAATTGCAACTAATCGAGGCGCAAGCATGACGATGGTGCCGGAAGATGTCCGCTGACGAAGCCTTTTCCGCCGAGATGCAGGCCGGGGCCGAGCAGGAGTTCAGTGTTCGGCTGAAGCCCAAGTCGCACCCGGAACTGGGCGAAATCCTCATCGAGGAGAACCTGTTCGCGATCGGGCGCAACGAACCGCCGTTCGCGACCTACGACCGCGAGCTCGTCGCGGAGCTGTCGCGTCGTCACGCGCGCATCTTTTGGGAAGGAGGTGCGCTGTATGTCGCCGACCTGGGCAGCAAGAACGGCACGAGCGTCAACGGCGTCGCCGTGCAGGACAAGCCTTGCCGGCTGTACGACCGCGACGAGCTCCGGCTGGGTGGCACGCTCGCATACAGCGTGCGCATCACCGCGCGCAAGGCGAAGCCGCGTCGCGGCGGAACGCTGCTGAGCCTGACGCTGACGCCGCAGCGGGACGATCTCGGGCTGCAGCCGATCGTCGTCGAGCGCTTCCCCTTCCTGATCAGCAAGGCCGACGAGCAGTTCGCGCGCTACAAGGAGGCGAGCCCGCACCAGGTGAACTACCTGTCGCGGCGGCACGCGCACCTCTTCTTGAAAGGCGGGGCGCCCTTCGTCGAGGATCTCGGCAGCACCAATGGCAGCTTCGTGAACGGCACGCGGCTCGACGAGCGCGCGGTCGAGCTGCACGAGGGCGACGTGCTCGGATTCGCCGGCAGCTTCTTCGTCTATACCGTCAGCCTGCAGCGCGAAGCCGAGGTCGAACCGACGCTCACCAAGTTCGTGCCGCCCCCGTCCGCGGACGCTGCCAATTCGGACCGGACGACCTTCGTCGCCGCGGCCGACTCCTTCCTCGACATCTTCTGCGCCGACCCCGCACCCGTGCAGGACGAGATCAACGACGAAGCGGTGCCGACCGGCGTGGAGATTCCCGATCCGGCAGCCGAGCGCAGGCGTGGCCGCGCAGCGCATCTCGCATATGAATTGCGCAAGGCGTTCGCAAGTGGCGAGGCCGGCGCAGGAAAGCGTGCGATGCGTTGGGGGCTGGGCGGCTTGGTGCTGCTGGTCGTGGCGGCGACTGCGCTCTACCAGGTCGGCTCCACGGAACGCGACATCAAGGATCTGATCGCCGAGGGCGAGCATGCGCAGGCGATGAAGCTTGCGGACGAGTATCTCGCGAGCCATCCGGACGATGCGGCGATGAAGACGCTCGGGACGGAAGCTCTGCTCAAGGCGAAGATGCCTGCATGGATTGAGGCCCTGAAAGCCGGCAACTTCGGCGCAGCGGGGGGCGTGCTGACCGATATGAAGACGCAGGCCGGTCACAACGCCGATGCGCTGGCGCTGCTCGGCGAGCTGGATTGGATCGCCGGGCTCGAGCAGTTCATCACAGCGCGGGGCGGATCCGAGGCACCGATCCGGATCTACGAGGACGAGGGCAAGATCAAGGCAGTGCTGCAGCGCTGGAACGACGACCCGAAGGCGCACCAGCGAGCGCTCGCGCTGATCGGGGCATACGTGCCGGCGTTCAAGGACGCGTATGCCGAGGCGCTGACGCACCTGCGCAAGCTGGAAAGCGACGAATCGGTCTATCTCGCCGCGATCGATCGGCTCAATGCCAGCATCGCGACCGAACTGGGGCAGGACAACCCGCAGGCGCTCGATGAAGTCCTGAACGACTATGGTGACAAATACCCGCGCTTGGCGGGACTCGATCGGCTGCGCGAGGACCTGCGTCAGTACGCCGCGCTCGACAGAGCCGTCCGGTCGCGCCGCCTGGGTCCGCTGGTCGCCTTGCTCGACAAGGTGAAGTTCTCGACGCCGCCATTCCAAGAGCAATTCGCAAAACTCGCGGCGACGCGCTTGCCGGCTACGGATGTCATCGCCGGCTACCGGAACGCCACCAAGGCGTGGCGAGACGGCAATGCGGAGCAGGCCTTCGCCGGCTTGCAGCAGATTTCGGGCGGGCCGTGGTCGGACTTGGTGGCGATGCAGCTCGAACACCGGAAAGCCGTGCAGCAGCAGTTCAAGGAATTGCAGGCGGCGCGGGGGGGCAAGGGGTACGAAGAGAAGCTCCTCGCCTTCTACGGCATGCTCGATGCCGACGAGGACGCCTGGTTTGTGCATGCGACGGAGGCGGATGTCCGCGCGTATCGCGACCGGGCGTTGGCGCGTGCGAATGAGCTCGGAAATCATGCGCTCACGCTTTGGCGTCAGTATCACGCGGCGGGAGCGATCGTCGGCGAGAACCGGCTCGAATCGGGCATTTCACCGAAGTTTCGCGCGCAGGCGCGGCTGCTTGCCGACGCGCGTGCCGACATGCAGCAGGCAGTGCGCATCTACAAGGTGCTCAACGCCGATGTCGCCGAGCAATGGACCAAGCTGGGGGACGAGCTCGATACCGAGACGGAGCTGCAGCGGCGTTCGCTGCAGGAGCTGCAGGCGGTGCTGGAGCCCGGCGTGCTCAAGGCCAAGCTGGCACTGATCGGAGGTCGGAGCGATGAAGAACGAAAGTCACCTTAAAGCTCTGACCGACCTCCTCGCCGACCATAGCGCGGAAGGCGTCGAGATCCTGACCGCGGAGCCTGGTCGTTTCGGGCTGTGGCTGATCGTCGTGATGCTCGGCATGGTGGTTGTCGGCCTGCTGTGGTCCTTCATCGGCCGCGCCGACGTGGTCGTGACCGCTGGCGGCGTGCTTGCGCCCGAGTCTGAGGTGCGGCGCGTCTATGCGCCGATCGACGGCGAACTGGCGAACATCTACATGGAACCGGGTCAGCCGGTGTCGAAAGGTGACGTCCTCGCCCGCCTTAATGCGCGCGGGGCGGTCGAGGCAGCGACCCACGCGCTCGAAGCGCAACTCAAGCTCGAAGACGCCGAACGGGAATGGAAGCAGTTTCCCGAACGCAAGGCGCTGCTCGAACGCAAGGCCGCCGCACTGAAGCAGCAGATCGAGGTCGCGCTGCATGTGCACGAGAAGCGCATCGCCGAAGGGACCAGCAAGGTTGCCGAAGGGCAGCGGGCGCAAGTCCAGCAGGTGCGCAGCGAACTTGACAGCGCCAAGCGGGCCCGCGATGCAGCGAAGCTCGAGTTGGACAAGTTCGAACGCCTTTTTGCGCTGCCCGGCGGGGGCGGCGTGTCGGAGCTGCAGGTCGAATCGAAGCGGACGGCCTATCTGACGGCCGAAAACAGTTTCCGCGCGGCGCAATCGAAGCTCGGCGAGCTGGACGTGCGGCTGAGCCAGGAAATGTCCAAGACGACCGCCGAACTCGAAGGCAGCGACCAGGAGCTGACCCGGCTGCGCCTGCAGTACGACGCGGCCTCGCGCGACGTCACGAACGAGGAGGACAAGGTGCGCCTGCAACTGCAGACCGCACGGCTGGCGGCCAATGCGGCCGAGCGGATCCGCTTCGAGAACATCGACAAGGACAACTTCCTGCTGATCCTCGCTCCCGTGTCGGGTGTCATCACGGACGTCAGCACGACTCAGCCCGGCGACAAGGTGCAGTCGAACGCGCCGCTCGGGGGCATTGCGCCGAAGGACGCGCGCGCCGTGCTCAAGATGGAAATCGCAGAGCGCGACCGCGCCTTCCTGCGCGAAGGTCTGCCGGTGAAGCTGAAGTTCAGCGCTTTTCCATACCAGCGCTATGGGTTGATCAATGGCACGCTCGAATACATCTCGCCCGCGACCTCACCATCGGGCAAGACGAAGGAGCCGGTCTACGAGGGTCACGTCACGCTCGAACGCGACCATTACCAGGTTGGGGACGCGCAGTACCCCGTGCGCTACGGGATGACGGCACTGGCCGAGATCGTCGTGCGCGAGCGCCGCGTGATCGACCTCGCGCTCGATCCGTTCCGGCAGATCGGCGGCTGATAGACGAGACTGAGCGACGGCAAACGACAAGGAGCACAGACATGACCGCGATCGTGCGAATCGACGATGAAAGCATCGGCACCGAGGAGTTCATCCGCATCCTGAAGCTCACGGGACGCTTCGAAGGTCTCGTCGACGAGATCGTCCGGGACAGGCTCGCCGTGCATGCCGCGAAGAAGCAGGGCGTCGAGCTCGCGGCCGAAGAGATCCAGGAGCGCGCCGACCAGTTCCGCCGCGTGCTGGGCCTGCACCGCGCGGCCGACATGAATCGCTATCTCGATGCGCTAGGGGTGACGCTCGACGAGTTCGAGACCTTCATCGTCGACGGGTTGTACCAGGAAAAGATGATGCAGCGCGTCTGCAGCGACCGCGCGGTGGAGGAGTACTTCCAGCTCAATTCGCCGCGATTCGACAGCATCGAGGTGAGCCATATCGTGCTCGAGAACGAGGGGCAGGCAAAGGAGATGATGTCGCTGCTGGAGGATGACCCCGACAGCTTCGGCGAGCTCGCGCGCGAGCACTCGATCGCGGATACGCGGGAGCAGGGCGGCTACATCGGCACGGTGCTGCGCGGCTCGCTCAAGACCGAGATCGAGGCCAAGGTCTTCAACGCCGCGACCGGCGACCTGCTCGGGCCTTTCGCGGCGCCGGACAAGTCCTTCTACGAGATCTTCCTCGTCAACGCAAAGAATCCCGCCCGGCTCGACGAGGACACTGCGGCCGAGATCCGGCGCCTGCTACGCGAGGCCTGGATTGCCGCGCGGGCGCAGGAACACATTGTCGAAGTGCGCTGAACGGGGACCTGAGCCGCCATGGACGCCGCGCAGAACCTGGAATCCCTTGCCGATTTCCTGTCTTCGGTCGAGCTGTTTGCGCCCTTCAAGCGTGAGGAGCTCGAAGAGCTCGCCGAGCACTGCGAATCGCGCTTCTTCGCGTTCGGCGAAACGGTATGCAAGGCGGGCGATCCGGCCGAGGGCGTGTTCGTGATCCGCTCCGGCTCGGTGCGTGTCTTCGCCGAGGAACACGGCAAGGAAACGAGTCTCGGTGTGCGCAAGGCAGGCGAAGTGGTCGCCGAGATGGCGATGCTGCGCGACTACCGCCACGAGTTTTCCGCACGCGCCTCGGGCAAGGTTGAGGTGCTGCTCGTGCCGCGCAAGGCGATCGAGCCGATCATCGCGCGCAACCAGGCTGCACAGTCTTTCGTGACGAGCTTCGTCGCGATCGGTGCGGCCGGCGGTGTCGTCGCGCGGCTCTTCGATCTGCGCGGCAAGGTCGACAAGGCGGAGCTGGAAGAGCTCGTGCGGAGCGTCGGCGTCAAGCGCATTGCGGCGGGACGCGAGATACTGAAACAGGACGGGCGCGAGGATCGGCGGCTCTATGTCGTGCGCCACGGCGAAGTGCGGCTCGTCCGCAACGAGCAGGGCAACGACTACACGCTCGCGACGCTGGGGCAGGGCGAGATCTTCGGCGAAAAGGCTTGCCTGATGCGGCAGGAACAGATGGCGTCCGCGATCGCGACGGTCGAGACCACGCTGCTGGTCGTCCCCGAGAAGTCGATCCAGCAGATCCTCGAACGCAATCCCAAGCTGCGCGAATTCTTCGAGGAGCGCATCCGCAATCTCGAACGCGAACTGGAGCGCCAGAAGAAGCTCGGCGAGCGTCGCAACCTGCGCGTGATGCTCGACCTGGAGTCCAAGCCGGAACTCGGCGAGCGCGTGATCAAGCGCTTCCCGCTTGTCGAGCAGGCCGAGGAGATGGACTGCGGCGCGGCCTGTCTGGCGATGATCTGCCGTCATTACGACATCCCGATGACGCTCGGCAAGCTGCGCGAGCTCGCCAACGTCACGACGCAGGGGGCGACGCTCGACAGTCTCGCGCGCGCCGGAGAATCGCTCGGTTTCACGACGCGCGGCGTGCAATGCACCTTCGACGCGCTGCTCGGCTTCGAGCTGCCCTTCATCGCGCACTGGGAGGGCTACCACTACATCGTCGTCTATGGCGTGTCGAAGAAGCAGGTGTGGGTCGCGGACCCGGCCCTGGGCTTCCGGCAGATCGCCGTCGAGGACTTCGAGCGCGGTTGGAGCGGCACCTGCCTCGTGTTCACGCCGAGCCAGAACCTCGCGCAGCTCGCCGCCTCGCGCTCGCCCTGGATCCGCTTCGTCGGCTACCTGCGCCCATACAAGAAGATCCTCGCCCACCTCGTGATGGCGACCTTCGTGATCCAGGTGCTCGGTATCGCGCCGCCGATGATCATCCAGAACATTCTCGACGGGGTGATCGTCCACGAGAACGTGAGCCTGCTGCACCTGCTGATCACCGGCTTGATCATCACCAACATCTCGACCCAGCTCGTGTCGACGATCCGCGCCTTCCTCGCGAACTTCATGGTCCGCAACATGGACTTCATGATGATGTCGCAGTTCTTCAAGCACACGCTGTCGCTGCCGTTCTCCTTTTTCGCCAAGCGCAAGACCGGCGACATCTTCGCGCGCTTCCAGGAAAACCAGACCATCCGCGCCTTCCTCACCGAGTCGACGGTGACGACGGTGCTGAACCTGATGATGGTCTTCATCTACTTCAGCATCCTCTTCCTCTACAACGTGAGGATGACGCTGCTGCTGATCGCCTTCGTCATCCCGATCATGGCGCTGACGGTCATCGTGACGCCGAAGATCAAGAACTACGCGCGCGAGGTGTTCAGCACCGCGACGGACGCGAAGTCCTTCCTGATGGAGGCGCTGGGCGGCGTCGAGACGATCAAGGGCATGGGCATCGAGCGGCCGGTGCGCCTGAAGTGGGAGAAGAAATACGTCAAGGCGCTGCAGGTGCAATACCGCGCGCAGATGTTCAACGTGCTGGTCGGCCTGATCAGCCAGTTGCTCAACGCGGCGACGACGATCGCGATCCTGTGGGTCGGGGCGAGCCAAGTGCTGGCACACGAACTGACGGTCGGCCAGCTGATGGCGTTCAACGCCCTGATGGGCAGCGTGCTCGCGCCGCTGATGGGGCTCGTCGCGTTGTGGGGCCAGGTCAATGACGCGGGCGTCGCGATGGAACGGCTCGGCGACGTGCTCGACATCGAACCCGAACAGCGCCCCGAGGACGTCGCCTCGCGTGTTGTGTTGCCGGAGCTGCAGGGCCGGATCAGCCTCGAAGGCGTCTATTTCCGCTACGAAGGGGGCGAGACGCCCTACGTGCTGGAGAACATCAGCTTCAGTATCGAGCCCGGCGAACTCGTCGCGATCGTCGGCCGCAGCGGCTCGGGAAAGACGACGCTCGCGAAGCTGCTCGTCGGCTTCTACCCGCCGAGCGAGGGCCGGCTCGTTGTCGATGGCTACGACATGAACGTGATCGACAAGGAGTATTACCGCGCCCAGGTCGGCTACGTGATGCAGAGCAACCTGCTGTTCTCGGGCACGATCGCCGAGAACATCGCGAGCGGCGACGAGGCGCCGAACCGCCGCCGGATCGAGGAAGTCGCCAAGATGGCCGACGCGCACGCCTTCATCCGCAAGCTGCCGCTGGGCTACGAGCAGATCGTCGGCGAGCGCGGCATGGGGCTGTCGGGCGGGCAGATCCAGCGCCTGTGCATCGCCCGCGCGCTGTACCACGACCCGCGGCTGCTCGTGTTCGACGAGGCCACCTCGGCGCTCGACACGCAGTCCGAGAGCAACATCATGGGGAACATGAGCGAGATCCTCAAAGGCCGCACGGCGGTCGTCATCGCCCACCGGCTGTCGACGATCATGCGGGCCGACAAGATCCTCGTGCTGTACGAAGGCGCGATCGTCGAACAGGGCAAGCACGACGAGCTCGTCGAGCGCCGCGGCATGTATTACCAACTGGTGCAGAAGCAGCTGGCGGCGGCATGAAGATCCTCCCCCCGAGCGCGCGCGGCAGTTCGGCGATCTCCTACGCGGGATTGCTCGAGAAGATCGAGATCCTGCGCTCGACGCTGCGCTGGGCGACCAACCTCGGACGCCCGGAGATCGAAAAGCTCCTGCGCCAGGCGAACGCGTTGCGCGACGAGGCGATGCAGCTCTCGCACAAGGAGCGCTTCGTGAAGGCGGCGGCTACGGAAGCCGCGCCCGTCGATCTGGCGCCGGGCGCACGGCGGCGTGCGCTGCTCGACCGCAGCTTCGTGTTCGAAGGCGCCTTCGGCGACAATCCGCAACTGCTCGAAGCGCTGGAGATCGCCGAAAAGGCCGCGCCGACCGACCTGCCGGTGCTGATCGACGGCGAAAGCGGCACCGGCAAGGAGCTGATGGCGAAGGTCATCCACGCCAACGGCTCCCGGCCCGACAAGCCCTACATCTCGGTCAACTGCGGCGCGATCCCCGACAACCTGCTCGAATCCGAACTCTTCGGCCATCGCAAGGGCGCGTTCACGGGGGCCGTCAGCGACCGCAAGGGCAAGTTCGAAAGCGCCCACACCGGCACGATCTTCCTCGACGAGATCGGCGAGCTGCCGCTGCCCGGCCAGGTGAAGCTGCTGCGCGTGCTCGAATCGCACGAGATCCAGCGTGTCGGCTCGGACCAGCCGATCGCCGTCGACACCCGCATCGTCGCCGCGACCAACCGCAACCTGCGCCGCCTGAGCGAGCAGGGCATTTTTCGCGAAGACCTGTTCTACCGCCTCAGCGTCATCCACCTGACGCTGCCACCCCTGCGCGAGCGTCGTGACGAGATCCCGCTGCTGTTCGCGTTCTTCGGCGACGAGGCGGCCGAGTCGCTCAAGCGCCGCCCGATCAAGATGGCGCCGCGTCTGCGCGACTTCCTGCTCCGCTATGCCTACCCCGGCAACATCCGCGAACTGCGCAACCTGATCTACCGGCTGTCCTGCCTCGCCGGCGAGACGGCCGACTTGGAGCATCTGCCGCCCGACATTCGCCCCGTGTCGGCGGCGCCGGCCCCGGTCAGCGAGCCGGGCATCGTCCCGATCGCGAGCTCGCTCAGTGACGCGAAGCGCGTCGCGAGCGACGAGGCCGAAAAGCAGTTCCTTGAGCGCGGCTTGCAGGAAGTGGGCGGAACTGTCGCGGAACTTGCCCGCCGCTGCGACATGAACCGCTCGCACCTGCAGACCCTGCTGAAGAAGCACGGCATCCGTTCCAAGGACTTCCGCAAGGGAAACGCATCGCCCGGCGACCCACAAGGCTGAGGAGTCACAGACCCGGATTCAAAACCGTCATGTCGGAGCAGTCGGGGTCTTCCGCGCGCACCACCACGGCTGTGATGTTGTCGCGTCCGCCGCTTTTCAGCGCGAGCTTGATCAGCATCTCCGCCGCCGTGCCGCAGTCGCTGCGCAGCAGCACGTTCGCAATGTCCTGCTCGCTCACCTGGTTGGTCAGCCCGTCGCTGCATAGCAGGAAAATGTCGCCGTCGCCGACCGTCACCGTCCCCTCGTCGAGCTCCAGCGTATCGAGTCCGCCCACCGCACGGGTGATCAGGTTGTGACCCGGCTGCGCCGCTTCCGCGTCCTGCGAATGATCGCGCCAGCGGAATTGCTCGGCCTGGCTGTGATCGTGCGTGAGCAGCGTGAGGCGGCCGTGGCGGAGGAGATAGAGGCGGCTGTCGCCGGCCCACAGGTAGCTGCAGGAACGCGCCCGGGCGGTGAGCACGACCACGGTGCTGCCGATGATATTGACGTCGCGCAACAGCGCTTCGCCGCGAAGCCGGCGATTGACGTCCTTCAGCTGGTCGCGCGCGGCGGTGACCAGCTCCGGAAGACCGGCCTGCGGATCGATGCTGTCGAGCGCCGACACCACCATCGCGCTCGCGAGATCGCCGGCCTCATGCCCGCCCATGCCGTCGGCGACCGCCCACAGCGCACGCTCGGGCCGGTCGAGAAAGGCGTCCTCGTTGATCTCGCGCACGAGTCCGACATGGCAACGTGCGGCCGAGGTCCAGCGAATCTGATTTGCACTGGTCACGGGGCTCCCTCCGAACGTGACCTGACGTTCCGCGGCGGGCCCGGCAGTGCCATGCCGCGCCCCGGAGCGCCGGCCGGACTACTGCTGCTTCAGCGCACCGCCGGTGGCATCGACGCCGACGCCGATCGTCGAGTTGGCGGCAGTGTTCGTAACGTCGATGACCTGGAACTGGTTGACCATCTGGTCGGCGAAGAAGTTGTTGTTGATCTGGTAGAAGTTGATCGACGGCCCGAAGCTCGGGCGTGCTTCGACGAACGGGCGGATCCAGCCGAACACCCACGGCGCGCCGCCGCCCTTGATGGCGGCCAAGGCCTTGCGGTCCAGTGCACTGTCCATAGGGAGGTCGTGGATGGCGATCGTGGGCATGATGGGTCTCCCGTGATTCTGTGGCGGAGGGATGCGCGAACGCTTATTTGAACAGCGTGCTCATCACCGGAGGGCGCTTTGCGGCCTGCGGCGCGATCCGCAAGTCGCGCGGCAAGGCGCGGACCGTGACACCAGGGCGCCCGCGCAGACGGGCGCCGCCCGTGATCGCCTGCATCGCCTGGCGGTCGAGATCCATGTTTTCGGGCAAATCCTTGATGACGATAGTGGCCATGGCGGGTTCCTGACGGGTTGTGGGGTTGGAGGGGAATCGTCGAACGATTCAGTATAGGTCACCGGCTCGGCACCCCCTGACGGCTCGGCGCGGTCTGCGTGAGCAGGGGAGGGAGGCCGCCGGCCTCCCTGTCCTACACCGTGATGCCCGCATTCACCGATTGCATCGGGTTCAGGCCCAGTTCGAGGCCGAAATCGGCTCCGATCACACCGATGTTGTTCAGTGCGTTGACCTGGATGCTCTGCAGTTGCGCGATCGTCTGGTTGATGCCGACATTGACCGACACGTTTGCGAAGGGAAGGGCAGCGACAGGGCCCAGCGCGCCTCCACGAACGGCAGCCATTGCGCCTTCGTCGAGTTCCTTTTCCAGGGCCAGATCGCTGATCATGATTGACGACATGGTATTGCTCCTCGGTTGGTGTTCAATGGGCGGAGGCCGCCTGGCCTCCACCCGATCCGGTCACGTTCAGAAATTGACGTGGTTCGAGATGTCGGCGTTCTGTGTCGCGGTCACCGGCACCGACGGCGAGGCGAAGCCGCCCAGCACTGCGACGTTGTTGCCGACGTTCGTCGCCACGCTCTGGCCCTGATTGATCTGCTGCAGGGCGTCGAAGGACGAGTTCTTCGTGGAGGCGTCGACATAGCCGCCCCAGTAGTAGGGGAAGCCGTACAGCATGCCGCCGCGCACTTCGGCCATCGCCTTGCGGCCCAGTTCTTCGGTCATCGGCAGGTCATTGATCATCAGGGTGTTCATGGTAGTTCTCCTTGGGTTCAACTCTGGTTGGGTGGTGTTGCTTCGAGCATTTTCGCTTGCTCGCTTCTCCTATCGCAGAGACCGTGCCAGGATTTCCGGTGCGCTCGCTAAAATTGATAAACTATTGAAAAATAAATAGAAAAACATTTTTAGATTCTCACCCAGCCTGATCGGCACCACTGACTGGGACGAAACGGGTGGGCGAGGGCAAACAGCTCGCGCAAGCGGTGTTGGGTCGGCCGCAACACCGCGCTCCCGGCAGTCCCCGCAATGTGGTCTATCGTGATCACATGGGCACGTGACCGTGCGGGGAGAAGCCGATGAGCCAAAGCACGCATGTCTTCATCAGCTACAGCCACGAGGACGAAGCCTGGTGCGAAGCCCTCGCCAAGCACCTGGGCAGCCTGCAGGACCCGTTCGGGGTCTCCGTCTGGGTCGATCGCCACCGGATTCGCGCAGGCAAGGCGTGGCTAAAGGAGATCGAAGACGCGCTCGCCGCGGCAGACCTCGCGATCCTGCTGATCAGCAAGGATTTCCTCGACTCCGACTTCATCCGCAATACCGAACTGCCGAAACTGCTCGCGCGGCGCCAGCACGGATTGCCCGTCATCCCCATTCTCGTCATGCCTTGCGGCTGGAAGACGATCGGCTGGCTGCAGTCACACGAGGTCCGGCCGCGTGGCGATCGCGCGCTGGCGGAATTCGGCGGAGTGAATTCGGTTGCGGTCAATCGACAGTTCGGCGACCTGATGGACGAGATCGCCGTCATCCTGAAGGAGGCTGCGAGCTCCGCGGCCGTCGTCGAGACGGTGACGGCGAACGGCGCCGCAAAGACCGCCTCGAAGGACCCGCACGTGGAGACCGCCGCGGCGCTCCTGTCCGACGTCCTGCTGCAGCAAGTGAGGGAGGGCGAGCGCGCGGCATTCGCTGCACAGATCGTCGAGCGGCTCGGGAGTTTTTGCGGGCTGTCGGGCGAGGCCCTGTTCAACGCCGTGTGCCTCTTCGTCGAGTACCAGCTCTTGCGCTCCGATGAGCCGACCTCGCCGCAAGCGCTGCAAGCGACGCTGGACGGCCTCGACGACAGCGAAACGGCCCGCCGGCTCGCCGCCGAGCTCAAGCGCGGCGCGAAGACCGGCGACTTCGCCTCTAGCCTCATCGACGTCAATTCCCTGTTCTTCATGCTCGCGCGCGAACGCGAGGCGCTGTGGGAGTGCTATTTCGGGAACCGCGAACGCCTTGGACACGAGCCGCTCGCGACGCTCGCCCGAATTCGTGTGAAGCTCGGCTTCGTCGCCCCGCAGTTCCTCGTCGCAGGGCTGCTGTCGCACTTCGACGACGACTGGCGGCCGGTGCTCAACGCCTACCAGCACTCGATCCCCAATCCGAAAATCCGCTCCGGCACCTTCGAAAGCCTGCAGGCCTCGCAATGGAACTGCTGGCTGGTCTGGGGCCCCAGCATCCCGATCTGCCGTTGCGCGCAGTGGGAAGGCAAGTTCGCCTACCAGTACGGCTACGGCGACGAGAACAACTCCCTGCCGCTCGTCGAACTCGAATCCGATACGGGCGGCTGCCCGCTAACCCTCGACCCCCTCGTCGCCGGGCTCGGCCTGCAGGGGCGCAGCGCCAAGCTCATGCAGATCACCGGGCGACTGCGCTGGGGCCCGCAATTCCTCGGCCAGGAGGGCGCCGACGACGACGGCGAAGTGCCGGACGAAAGCGGGGAGCTCGACATCGTCGAGGAACTCGACCGCGACGACGTCGAGGACGACCGGCAGTCGCGCAAGTATCCGATGGCCCCGGCGCAGGCGAGCCTGTGGTGCGGGGACGGCCCGGGGCACGCCCATCATTCCGACGGTCTCGTGTTGCAGCTCGAACAGGTCGACCGGGAGGTCGACGAGCCGCGCGTCTATTTTTCGGCCTACCTGTGGATGATGTTCCTCGTGACGGTGTCGATACCCGATCCCGCCGACCCCTCCGTCGGCCCGCAGCTGCTGCGCCACAAGCACTATCCGCCCTGGCCCGAAAAGCCCGCGCAACGCGTCCGCGTGCGCGATGCACGTCTGTGGGAAGAGCTGCTGCCGGTGTTCGTCCACGCCAATATCGCCGACCCTGCAGCGCTCCATTTCCAGCGTCGCACACTGGTCGAGAATGCTTTGCAGCTGCTGCGACAGCTCTGGGAACGACGCGACGAATGCTTCGACCCGGAGGACGTCGCAAAGGGCATCCGCTTCCATCTCGTCTGCAGCTCGGACTACTCGGGCTGCGACTGCGAAGTGCGCTACCCCTCGGGCGAACCGCTGCCCGGCCTGCTGAAGGCGCGTCTTGCGGCCGAGACGGACCGGGATTTTGCCGCAGCCATCGCCGTCCCGGACAAGGCAGAAAACCCCGCCAGCCGTCCCTGGGGCCTGGCCGGCTACTACTCGTCCTGCCATCTGCCCGAGCTGGTCGCCGACTATTTCAACTACATCGACGAAGTCCAGCAGCAGAAAACGAGGCGCTGACGTGGCGCGCCGTCCCGCCGGCCTGCGCTTTCGCGAAATCGACGCCTCGCGCGCCGGCCTTGCTGCACTCACGCGCTTCTACCGCGACAACTACGTGCGCGAATTCCCGGATCCCGACGAGCGCGAATCCCTCGCCAACATGCGCCGCTACCTGCGCCTGAAGGACGAGGGCTGGTACGGCCAGAACAACTATCACATCGTGATCGCCGAAGTGGAGGGAGCGGCGGTCGGCGGCATCGTTTTCGACTATCTCGCGGCCCCTAATGCCGGCGTCGTCGAATTCGTGTTCGTCGACGCTGCGCAGCGACGCGCCGGAATCGGCCGCGCGCTGCTCGACGAAGCGCTGCGGATATTGCGCACCGACGCCCGGGAGCGCTGCGGAAAGCGGCTCGCGGCGGTCGTTGCCGAAATGAACGATCCCTTCGTGCGCCCGCCGACGCCGGACAACCTCGATCCCTTTCGGCGTGCGGAGCTGTGGGGACGATGGGGCTTCGGCGTGCTCCGCTTCCCCTATGTCCAGCCCGCCCTGTCGGCCGGGCAGGCGCCGGTCGGCTGCCTGTTGCTGATCGCGCGCCTCTTTCGTCCCGTCCCGAAGACCGGCGTATCCGCCGCGTGGGTGGAGCTCGTCGTCGCCGAATACCTCCGCTGGGCCATGCGCATCGACCAACCGGAGCGGGACACAAGCTTTCGCGACATGGCCGCCTTTCTGACGCGGCAGCGTCGTATCGCCTGGCAGCCGTTGCAGCATTACGTCGGTCATGATGCCGTGCGCGATTTCGTCATCGAGGAGATCGGCGAGCGCGGCCAGGCATTCGACGAAGCCCTGGCATTGCTCCGCGACGTCTTCCCATTCCCCGAACGCATCGTGCCGCCTGAGCAATTCGAGCATGCCCTCGCCAATGCGCGAGCGGGCGGGCCGCGCTATCACTTGTGGGCCTTGCGTGCTGCGGACGGGGGCAAGATCGCGGGGATGGCGAGCTTCTTCACGCTGCCCTCTGCCGGCTTCGGTGGCTACATCGCACTCGGGGAGTCGATGCGAGGATGCGGCCTGCTTCACCTTGTCATGTCGCGCATCGAAAAACGGATGATGCGCGACGGGACGCGCGCCGAGGGATGGTTCATTGAATGTGGCGACGATTCGGCCCCGGTCTTCCTTCGAGCCGGCTTCAGGGAGGTACCCCTGAAATATCGCTCGCCGGTGTGTGGCGCTGGCCCCTCGCATCAGCCCGGCGAACGTCTTCATCTACTTTATAAGCGTTTTGGCATGACGACTGAGCGGGTGTGCATCACGAGACCTCAGCTGCTTGCGGCATTGTCCGAGATTCTGCGCGATGTCTACGGCATTCCCGAGCCGCACGTGCATCCTTGCTATCGGATCGCGGAGAAAAGCTTGCCGCGACGCTCATCTGCGGTGGTGTCATTGCGCGCTGCCTCGGATCTGGAACCGATTTCCAGCTGACCCGTCATTCAAATCCACACCCCAAGCAGGGGTAATACCTGACAAAAACACTTGGCTATTGCTTGCCGTTTTGCTATATAGACGTCATGAAGCTGCACACAAATTTCATCCCGTGAGGGGCGAGCGCGGGATTCGGCAGCAACGCATTCTTCCGGAGAGGGCATGACGATCGACGTTTGCAGGCTCTTTTTTGATGAATCTCCCGATGCACTCATGTTCGTCACGCCCGAAGGGGTCATCATTCACTGGAACAAGGGTGCCGAACGCATCTTCGGCTTCAAGGCCGACGAAGTTCGGAACCGTTCGCTGATCGATCTGCTCGTCCCTCCGGAACGCGTAAATGAAGAGCGGGCCTTGTTGCGCGAGGCGGCCGAGAAGGGATTTGCCACGGTCGAATCCCTGCGTCGGCGCAAGGACGGCTCGCTGGTGTACGTTTCGATCTCCGGGAAGATCGTGCGCGACGAGGGCACGGGAATCGACTGCATCCTGATGGTCAAGAAGGACGTCACGCAGTTGAAGGTGATGCGCGACGCAAAGCTCGTCGAAGCGCGCTACCGCGAGCTGCTCGAGTCGATGCCCGATGGCATCGTGATGGTCAACGCCGCCGGTCGCATCGTCTTCTCCAATAGCCAGGCCGAAACCATGTTCCGCTATCCGGAGGGCACGCTGAAAGGCAATGCGATCGAGACCCTGCTGCCGGAGCGCTTCCGTGGCGGCCACGTGGCGCATCGCTCGAACTATTTCAGCCAATTGCGCACGCGCACGATGGGCATGGGGCTCGAACTCTACGGACTGCGCCGGGACGGCACCGAATTTCCGGTCGAAATCAGCCTGAGTCCGCTGAACACGGAGGAGGGCACGCTCGTGATGAGCGCGATCCGCGACATCAGCGGGCGCAAGAAAGCCGAGGAAAAATTCCGCGGGCTGCTCGAATCCGCACCGGACGCGATCGTGATCGTCGGCCGGAACGGGCAGATCGTGCTGGTCAATTCGCAGGCCGAACGGCTGTTCGGGTACGCACGTGACGAAATGATCGGTAACCCGATCGAAATGCTTCTGCCGGAGCGCTACCGCTTCCAGCACCCCGGGCACCGGACTTCCTTCTTCAACGATCCGCGTGTGCGCCCGATGGGCGTCGGGCTCGAGCTCTACGGCCGCCGCAAGGGCGGAGACGAGTTTCCGGTCGAGATCAGCCTGAGTCCGCTCGAAATGGAGGAGGGGACCCTTGTATCGAGTGCGATCCGCGACATCACCGAACGCAAGCGTTTCGAGAAGGCGTTGCAGGAAAAGAACATGGAGCTCGCGAACGCCAATGCCGCAAAGGACCACTTCCTCGCCAACATGAGCCATGAATTGCGCACCCCGCTCAACGCGATCATCGGATTCACCGGCACCTTGCTGATGAAGCTGCCGGGCCCGCTCAACCCCGTGCAGGAAAAGCAGCTGCGTACCGTTCAGGGCAGCGGGCAGCACCTCCTGGCGTTGATCAACGACCTGCTCGATGTCGCAAAAATCGAGGCCGGCAAGATCGAATTGGTGCGCGAGCCAACGGACTGCAACGTAGTGATCGAACAGATCGCGGCCACGTTGCGGCCGCAGGCCGAGAACAAGGGGCTGCAATTCGTCGTCGACCTGCACCGCGGCCCCTGCCTGCTGCTCACGGACAAGCGCGCCCTGAGCCAGATCGTCATCAACCTCGTCCAGAATGCGATCAAGTTCACCGAGCAGGGCTACGTCCACGTCCGGGTTAGCCGGGTGAGCGACGGGGATCTGCCGGCAGTGGAAATCAGTGTCCAGGATAGTGGCGCCGGAATCAGCAAGGAGGACCAGGGCAGGCTCTTCGCCCCCTTCTCCCGCATCACGCAAAAGGGCGGAAAGATCGCCGAAGGCACCGGTCTGGGCCTTCATCTGAGCCAGAAGCTCGCGGAGAAACTGGGCGGACGGATCCTCGTCCGCAGTGCGGCCGGCGATGGCAGCACGTTTTCCCTGGTTCTGCCGGAGCAATGACCATGGGGGCTCGAATTCTCCTCATCGAAGACAATCCGGCCAATTTGGAGTTGGCGACCTACCTGCTGGAAACCGGCGGCTACGAGGTGATTGCCGCAGAGGACGGCGAGGAGGGGCTCGCGCTGCTCAAGCAGCAAAGACCGGACATCGTCGTCACGGACCTGCAGATGCCCGTCGTCGACGGCTACGAAGTGCTCAGGCGGCTTCGGCAAGATGCCTCCTTCGATGTGGTGCCGGTGATCGCGGTCACGGCATTTTCGATGTCCGGCGATCGCGTGAAGGTGCTGCGCGCAGGTTTCGACGGTTACCTTTCGAAGCCCATCGTGCCCGAGATCTTCGTCAGCCAGATCGACGCTTTCCTGAAGGCGGGCCGGCGCCTTGGCCCCTTGCCAGAAGACCAATGAGGGAGCGTACCCGTGGCCAAGGTACTCGTGGTCGACGACCACCCACTGAATCGCGAGCTGATCGTCACCCTGCTGGGGTACGACGGCCATGAAGCGATCGAGGCCGGCGATGGCGCGGAAGCCTTGTCGATTGCGAAGGCTCAGCATCCGGATCTGGTGATCTGCGACATCCTGATGCCGACGATGGACGGGTATGAATTCGTCCGGCGGCTGCGTGCGGACCCCTCGATTGCAGACACGGAGGTGATGTTCTACACGGCCAACTACCACGAGCGCGAGGCACAGAACCTGGCGAACATCCTCGGTGTGTCGCGCATCCTGGTCAAGCCATGCCCGGTCGAGGAGATTATGGGGGCCATTGACCAGGCTCTGACGGGCGGCCACAAGCCGGCTCCTCAACCGGCGAGCAGCGAATTCGACAATGAGCACCTACGGGTCCTGACCAACAAGCTGGCCGCCAAGGCCGAAGAGCTGGAACATGCCAACCAGCGTCTCGCCGCGCTGACCGAGCTCAATCTCCAGCTTTCCGCCGAGCGTGACTTGAGGGCGCTCCTGGACAAGGCCTGCCAGGGCGCCCGCGAGCTGACCGGCGCACGCTACGCGATACTCAGCATCGAGGGACGGAGCAATGGCCGAAGCCTCGTGTTTCTTGGTTACGGCCTTTCGCCCGAGGAAACGGACCGCCTTCACGAATGCGCATTCGATCATGGGGTGATCGGCCGCATGCTGCGCGAGCGCAGACCCGTCCGCTTCACGAACCCCGGCGGAAACCCGGCCGGCATCGGCCTGCCCGGCGACTTCCCGGCCGTGCATTGCGGCGTGGCCGCCCCGATCGCATCAGCGCTGTCGGTATTCGGCTGGGTGTGCCTGATCAACAAAGTGGGGGCGCCGGAATTCACCGAGCAGGACGAGTGGGTCTCGGGCGCACATGCCGCGCAGGCTGGCCGCATCTACGAGAACTGGCAGCTGTACGGCCAACTCGAGCGACGGGCCGACGACCTCGCCCGCGAGGTCGCGATGCGCCAGCGCACCGAGCAACAATTGCATCGCGTGCTGCGCGCGCGCAAGGTGCTGGCGGAATGCAACCGGTCGCTCGTTCGTGCGACCGACGAAAACCACTTGCTGGCGGAACTGTGCCGATTCCTGATCGAACTCGGCGGCTACGGCGCAGCCTGGGTCGGGCTGGCGCGCAAGGATGCGGCGAGGACGATCGAAACCGTCGCACATGCCGGCGACGACGCCAGCTTTCTCGATACCGTCCGCTTCTCCTGGGCTGACGACGACTTCGGGCAAGGTCCCGCGGGCGTGGCGGTACGCACGCGCATGCCGCAGATCGTCCACGACATCGCCACCGATCCTCGTCTTGTCCGCTGGCGTCAGGCGGCGCTGGAACGCGGCTTCAACGCGGCGGCAGCGCTGCCTCTCAAGTACGAGGCGAATACCTTCGGCGTGCTGTGTATCGTCGCGGCCGAGACCGATGCATTCGACGCCGACGAGGTCGAACTGCTCGTCGAGCTGACCGACGACGTGGCCTTCGGCATGCACGCACTGCGCGCGCGCGTCTTGCAGCAGCAGATGGAAGAGACGCTCAGGCTGCGAAACCGCGCAATCGACGAAAGCATCAACGCCATCGTCATCAGCGAGGCGAACCTCGACGCCGACAACCCCACCATCTACGTCAATCCCGCGTTCACGACGATGACGGGATACCGGGCCGACGAGGTACTCGGCCGCAATCCGCGCTTCCTGATGGGGGACGACTGGGATCAGCCGGATATTCAGCGGCTGCGGGACGCGGTTCGCGAGGGTGCGGATGCACGGGTCCTCCTGCGCAACTACCGCAAGGACGGCACGCTGTTCTGGAACGAGATCTCGCTCGCCTCGATGCATGACCCGTCCGGCAAGGTCTCGCACTTCATCGCGATCTTCAACGATCTCACTGACCGCCGGCGCTACGAGGCCGAACTCGAACTGCAGGCCAACCACGATGCGCTGACCGGGCTGGCGAACCGCAACCTGCTGAACGACCGGCTGCAGCAGACGATGATCCATGCCAAACGCAACGGCTCCTCGGTGGCCGTCATGCTGCTCGACCTTGACCGCTTCAAGGTGATCAACGACAGCCTCGGCCACGCCGCAGGCGATACCCTGCTCCAGGAGGTGGCCCGGCGCCTGATTTCAAGTGTCCGACAAGGCGATACCGTCGCACGGTTGGGCGGCGACGAGTTCATGATCGTGATGCCGGAGCTTGGCGCCGAGAGTGACGCCGTGATGCTTGCATCGAAGCTCCTCGAGACCATTTGCGCGCCGATGATGCTTGCCGGGCGCAGCATGGTCGTGACTTGCAGCCTGGGCGTCTCGCTGTACCCGCGAGATGGGCCGTGCGCCGCCAACCTCCTCAAGAATGCCGATGTGGCGATGTACCGGGCCAAGGAAATCGGGCGCAACCGCTTCCAGTTCTACGCGCCCGAGATGAACATGCGGACGCTCCAGCGGCTTGAGATCGAGAACGGACTGCGCCGCGCGCTCGAGCGCAAGGAACTGGAGCTGTACTTTCAGCCGAAGATCGAACTCGTCGGCGGATCGGTCGTGGGGGCCGAGGCCTTGATCCGCTGGCGTCATCCCGAACTCGGCATGGTGTCGCCGGGCGAATTCATTCCCGTTGCCGAGGAGACTGGACTGATCGTGCCGATCGGCGAATGGGTAATCGGCGCGGCCTGCGAGCAGCTCAAGGCCTGGCGCGAGGAGGGACTGGGCGACGTGAGCCTCGCCGTCAACGTTTCGGCGCGGCAGTTCCAGCAAGAAGAACTTCTCGCGGTGCTGGAAGATGCGCTGCGAGCCTCGGACATCCCCGCCCGGCAACTCCTGCTCGAAGTGACCGAGAGCGCCGTGATGGACAATCCGGAGAAGACCATCGTCACATTGGGTGAACTCAGAAAGCTCGGCGTGCGCACCTCGCTCGACGACTTCGGCACCGGCTACTCGAGCCTCAACTATCTCAAGCGCTTCCCGATCGACAGCCTGAAGATCGACCAGTCCTTCGTCGCGGACCTGACCACCTCGGCCGAGGACGCCGCCATCGCTCTGATGGTGATCTCGCTCGCCCACAGCCTGAAGCAGACGGTGATCGCCGAGGGCGTCGAGACCGAAGCCCAGCTCGAATTCCTGCGTCGGCACGGATGCGACGAAATGCAGGGCTACCTGTTCAGCCGACCGCTCCCGGCGGCGGCCTTCGCGCAACTGCTGCGGGACGGCACGGGCCTGTCGCTGGCCCCGTTGAAGGCGGACAGAACCTTCCACTGAAGGAGGCGGTCCGGTGAAGTATCCGGGCTAAAATAGAGCCCCGAGTGCAGTGCAGAACAATGTCCCAATCGTCCCCACGCGTCCTGTCGGTCATCCCGCCGATGACGCAACTCAACACGCCATACCCCTCGACCGCCTACCTGACGGGCTTTCTGCGCTCGCGCGGCATCGACGCCGTCCAGGAGGACCTCGCCCTCGCGCTCGTGCTCAAGCTCTTTTCCCGTGCTGGCCTGGACGTCATTCGCGCTCGTGCCGAAGTGTGTCCCGAGCGCAAGCGCAGTCCGCGCGTGAATGCCTTCCTCGCGAGCTTCGACCGCTATAGCGCCACGGTCGAACCGGTCGTCGCCTTCCTGCAAGGGCGCGATTCCACGCTCGCTCACCGCATCTGCGGCCGCAATTTCCTGCCCGAGGGTTCGCGTTTCGAATCGCTGGACGTGTACATCGATCCTGAAGGCGGCGATCCGCTCGCCTGGGCCTTCGGCATGCTCGGTCTCGAAGACCGCGCCCGGCACCTCGCGACGCTCTACCTCAACGACCTCGCCGACGTCGTCCGCGAAGCCATCGATCCGCGCTTCGAATTCGTCCGCTACGCGGAGTCGCTGGCGCAGAGCCAGGCGAGCTTCGATCCGCTCGCCACGGCACTTGCCGAGCCGCTCAACCTGATCGACGAAACGCTGCGCGACTTGACCCTGCAGACGATTGCCCGCCATGCGCCGCAACTCGTGCTCCTCTCCGTGCCTTTCCCCGGCGCCGTCTATGCGGCCTTCCGCATCGCCCAGGCCATCAAGGCCCACGATCCGGCGATCGTTACCGTGCTCGGGGGCGGCTTCGTCAACACCGAGTTGCGCGAACTCGCCGAACCGCGGGTCTTCGACCATTTCGACTACGTCACGCTCGACGACGGCGAACGCCCCCTGCTCGCACTGCTCGACCACCTGCGCGGCGGACGCTCCCGCTCGCGGCTCGTGCGCACCTTCTTCCGCGACGAACAGAGCGGGGCGGTTCGCTACGTGAACATCGGCGAGGCGGACGTCGCCTTCGCCGAGGTCGGCACCCCGACCTGGGACGGCCTGCCGCTCGACCGCTACCTGTCGGTGCTGGACATGCTCAATCCGATGCACCGCCTGTGGTCGGACGGGCGCTGGAACAAGCTGACCGTCGCGCATGGCTGCTACTGGAAGAAATGCAGTTTCTGCGATGTCAGTCTCGACTACATCTCGCGCTATGACGGCGCCAGCGCGGCAACCCTGGTAGACCGCATCGACGCGATCATCGAAGAGACCGGCCAGACGGGCTTCCACTTCGTCGACGAGGCCGCCCCCCCGAAGGCGCTGAAGGCGCTCGCGCAGGAACTGCTCGCCCGCAATCGCGCAATCTCGTGGTGGGGCAACATCCGCTTCGAGAAGTCCTTCACGCCCGAACTTTGCGAGTTGCTCGCGGATAGCGGTTGCATCGCCGTCTCAGGCGGCCTCGAAGTCGCCTCGGACCGGCTGCTGAAGTTGATGAAGAAGGGCGTGTCGGTCGACCAGGTCGCACGCGTCACCAGCGCCTTCACGAACGCCGGTATCCTGGTGCACGCCTACCTGATGTACGGTTTCCCGACGCAGACCGTGCAGGACACCGTCGATGCCCTCGAATACGTCCGCCAGCTCTTCGAAGCCGGCTGCATCCAGTCCGGCTTCTTCCACCGCTTCGCCTGTACCGTGCATTCGCCGGTGGGCATGAATCCGGAGGAATACGGCGTCTCGCTCGTGCCGCTGCCGCCAGGAAAATTCGCGCGCAACGACGTGAAGTTCATCGACCCCACCGGGGCCGATCACGACAGCCTTGGCATTGCGCTCAACAAGGCGCTATACAACTACATGCACGGTATCGGGCTGGAAGAGGACGTGCGCAGCTGGTTCGCCGGCCGCGTGCCCCGCACCCGCGTGGCGCGGCACTTCGTCGCCAGCGCGCTGGGCTGATATCAGGCGACGAACCACTTGTAGCTGTAATAGATTCCGATCCCGACCATCAGATAAACCATCAGCTGGGCGGGCCAGCCTCCCTTGCCGGGCACGAGGCCCCCGTTGAGGAAGGCACGGATCGCGAAGTAGCATCCGATCAGTGTCGGCACGATCAGTATCGGGTGCTGCGTCTGCGTATCCCAAACGCCGCCGAGGACGCGCGAAAGCAATCCGTCCGGCTCGAAGAAAGACCACGAAAGACCTGTTACGCCAATGACGATCAGCGCCAGAAAGACGGCACTCTCAAGCGTCTGCAAACCTTCCTTCAGTGTCATGTGACCCGGTCCCCGTATTCGGCTATGCAATTCCGTTCAGCCAGATGATAGCCGTGACGGCGCTTTCCGGCGAGTCGATGTGATGCCGGCGCATGACGTAGGGCTCGGCCTGAAAGCCTTGCTCCATGAGCGGCGGTCAAACGGAAGCCTGATAATGTCATAAGCGGGAGTGGATCTGCAGGAGCAATCGAAGGAGGAAAGGCAATGGACATCATCGTTGGGGATATCACGACGCTGAAGGTCGATGCGATCGTCAATGCGGCAAACGAGTCGCTTCTCGGCGGCGGGGGCGTCGACGGAGCAATCCACCGCGCGGCAGGCCCCGAGCTACTGGCCGAGTGTCGTACCCTGGACGGTTGCGCGACCGGCGACGCGAAGATCACCAAGGGCTACCGATTACCCGCGCGCCATGTCATCCACACCGTCGGACCCGTGTGGCACGGCGGCTCGCGGGGCGAGGAGGCGCTGCTCGCGCGCTGCTACATGCGCTGCCTCGAACTCGCCGACGCCCATGCCCTGCATTCGATCGCCTTTCCCGCGATCAGCACCGGCGTATACGGCTATCCGAAGGGCGCTGCCGCGGCCGTTGCGCTGCGAACCGTCGCCGAAACGCTGCCCAGATTGAAGACCCCGATCGAGGTGACTTTCTGCTGCTTTTCCGAGGCGGATCGGGACGTCTACAAGCAGGCTCTTGCCCGTTCGGCCCAGGGGATGGAGTAGACGCACATTGCAAATGCATGTGTCCACACTAGCCTTTGGTGGTAGATCAGTTATGCTTGGCGCCTTGCCGGTTCCTGTTACCAAAAGTTACTGTCCCACGGAGTGCCGGCCTCCCGGGCGGAGACGTCGATGCGTTCAGGCAAGCTCGCTTTCCCGCAGTTCTTCCATCTGCGGATTCGCCACAAGATCATTCTCGCGGTCAGCATCGCCATCTCCATCGCGATGCTCATTGCGGACGGATTGCACAGCTGGATGCAGGAACGTTCGGCCCTGTTGGAGCGGGAACATTCACTCACCGTCCTGACGAACAGCATTGCCGAAGGCATCGAAGCGATCATGATGACGGGCTCGACCGAGGCCGCCATTTCCTTCACCGGGCATTTCAAGAACATTCCGTACATCACGGATTTCAAGATCATCCGTTACGACGGGCACGAGGCCTTCACGGACAACAAGACCATCGAGCAGGTCAACATCACGCTCGAAAAGGAACGCTACGAGCGGCGCAGGGAGGAGCAGCACGCGCCGATCCTCCAGAGCAACGACGAAAGGCTGGTCCAGGCGCTCGACACGAACGAGATCGTCTCTTACTACCACGAGTCGGACGGGGGACAGCGCCTGCTGACCTTCCTGGCGCCGATCAAGACCTCCGCGGACTGCCGCGACTGCCACGCATCGAAGCGCACGCGTGGCGTCATCCAGCTCACGACCTCGCTGTCGGCAATCGACGACAGCCTCGTCGCCTCGCGCAAGCACTCCTTCCTTGCCTTGATCGCAACGCTCGCCGTCACGATCCTGATCGCCGGCAACCTGCTGCGGCGTTCGGTCACCGGACCGATCGAGCAGCTGATGAGCGGGATGCAGAAGATCTCCCAAGGCGATCTCGAGCAGACCGTGGAGATCCACCGCAACGACGAACTGGGGGAGATGGCACGGATCTTCAACGTCATGACCGCGGAGATCCGTCAGACCCAGGCAGGCCTGCGCCGCGAGCAGGACAAGCTGACGACCATCATCCACGGCGCCGATGAAGGGATCGTCGTGACGGACGGTATCGGCAACGTGGTGCTGGTCAACCCGGCCGCCGAAGGGCTGCTGAGCAAGACTGCCGCGGAAATCATCGCGAAGGGCTTCCTCGAACTCTTCGACAACCCCGAGGAAATGCAGAAGTGGCTCAAGCAGCGGACCTCGAACGAAAACATCATCAAGGTCTATAACAACCGCCTGTTCCAGGTATACGTGTCGATGATCCAGGACGCGCACGGCCTGGCGATCGGCTCGGCCGCGCTGATCCGTGACGTTACCGAGGAAAAGCGCCTCGAAGAGGAACTTCGCCGCCTGTCGACGACCGACGCGCTCACAGGCCTCTACAACCGCCGCCACATGGATTACGTGCTGACCACCGAGTTCAGTCGCGCGAGTCGGACGAACACGCCGTTCGCGGTGATGATGTTCGATATCGACCACTTCAAGAAATTCAACGACACCTACGGCCACGACCAGGGCGACCGGGTCCTGCAATGCGTCGCCAAAAGTTTCCACGACAGCCTGCGCAAGTACGACACCGCGTGCCGCTATGGCGGCGAAGAGTTCCTCGCCATCCTGCCGCACACCAACATGGACGGCGCGATCAGCGTGGCCGAGCGGGTCCGCACTGACGTCGAGAACATGGTGGTCGACGGCCTGAAGGTCACGATCAGTCTCGGCGTCGCCGCCTACCCGGAACTGGCGATCGAGACCACGGAACAACTCGTCGAGGCCGCTGACAAGGCGCTTTACTGCTCCAAGAATCGCGGACGCAATTGCGTCACCCGCGCCGAATACGCATAGCGCGAGAAAGGGACGGCGTCTTCAGCCTCCGGCCGCCCCGACGAAGCATAAATTGACAATTCGGGGCGCGACAATCGTAGGAATACGGACGACGCGGCCTGGGCAATCATGCTTGAATAGATGTATCAAATTATTCGAGGCAATGACGTCGAATCTGCCGCAAACGGGCTGTAGACCGTAACGACCCGAAGACCGAACAAGAGTCCCATGTCGCCGCAACCCTCAACCTCCGATGCGCAGAATGGTGTTTTCAGGATCGTCCTGACCTATTCGGCATTCGCTGCGCTCTGGATCCTGCTCTCGGACAAGATCCTGGGCCTGCTGTTCACCAACCCCGAGGTCATCGTCGTGGTCAGCGTAGCCAAGGGCTGGCTGTTCGTGGCGATTACCGCGTTGTTGCTCTTCGGCCTCCTCGGACGCCTTGTCGGCCAGATCCAGGACAGCCACCGGCGCCATATCGCCTCCGAAGTCGAAAAGCGCCGAGCCCTGCAATTGCTCGCTGCAATTTCCGACAGCTCGGCGGACGCGATCTTTGCGAAAGATACCCAAGGACGTTACCTCCTGTTCAACCGCGCTGCGAGCGAGTTCATCGGCAAGTCTTCCGCGGAAGTGCTGGGCAAGGACGATCGCGAGATCTTTCCGCCGGAGCAGGCTGAACGGTTGATGGCGTTCGACCGGCGGGTTCTCGCCGAGAATCGCGTGATCAGCCACGAAAGTACGCTTCAGACGGCCGATGGCAAACGTGTCTTCCTCGCCACCAAAGGCGTCCTGCGCGACGGCGATTCGGATGTGATCGGCGTCTTCGGCATTTCCCGCGATGTCACGGATTACAAGCAAGCCGAGGCGGAGCTTCGCATCGCTGCGACGGCCTTCGAGTCTCAGCAGGCAATGCTCATTACCGACCGCGACCACGCGATTCTCCGAGTGAATCAGGCCTTCACCGCGGTGACGGGTTACTGTGCCGACGAAGCGGTCGGAAAGAATACCGATATGCTCCAATCGGGCCGGCAGGATCCGATCCTGTGGAACGCCATTTGCAGCGATTTGAGCCGTAACCGCCTTTGGCAAGGCGAAATCCAGCTCTGCCGCAAGAACGGCGAAACCTTTCCCGCCTGGTTGAGCATTTCCGAAGTCGTCGACCGGGCCGGCACGGTCACCCATTACGTCGGATCCTTCATCGACATCTTGCAGCGCAAGCAGGCCGAAGAGCTGATCCACAACCTGTCCTTTTACGACGCCCTGACCGGATTCCCCAATCGACGCCTGCTCCTCGACCGTCTCAAGCAGACCGTCTTGTCCGGCAAGCGCAAGAGGCATCACGGCGCGATCCTCTTCATCGATCTCGACGACTTCCGGGCTCTCAACGATACGCGCGGCCACGAAGTCGGGGACGAACTGCTTGTCGGGGTTTCGCGCCGGATCAGGACCTGCGTGCATGGCGAAGACACGGTGGCGCGCCTGGGCGGCGACGAATTCGCGGTGGTGCTGGAGGGACTGAGCACCGAGCGGGATCCGGCTGCGATGCAGGCGAGGGAGGTCGCAAAGAGGATTCACGATGCGATCGGGCTGCCGATCGATCTGGCTGGCCAGGAATACGTCGGGACGTCCCGGATCGGCATCAGCCTGTTCAGCGCCGGCGAAACGAGCGTGGAAGAGTTGCTGAAGCTCGCTGACGCATCGATGTTCCAGGCCAAGCGCACTGGCCGCAACCAGATCCACTTCTTCGATGCCAGCATGCAGGCGGCGCTGGAAGAGCGCGTCCGAATGGAATCATGGTTGCGCAAGGCGCTGCCCGACCAACTCGAACTGCACTATCAGATGCAGGTGGACAGCGCTGGCCACGTCTTCGGTGCGGAAGCGCTGATCCGCTGGCGCCACCCGGAGAGGGGACTGATCTCGCCGGCGGCCTTCATTCCGTTGGCCGAAGAGACGGGCCTGATCCTGCCGATCGGCCGTTGGGTGCTGGAGACCGCCTGCCGACAGCTGAAAGCCTGGGAGACCGATCCTGCGACCCGCCACTTGCTGCTGGCGGTCAACGTCAGCGCGAGGCAGTTCCAGCAGCCCGATTTCGTCCAGGAAGTGCTTGAGGTGGTGGGTGCGACGGGGGCGGATCCGGCAAATCTCAAGCTCGAACTGACGGAAAGCACGCTGCTGGAAAATATCGACGTCGTCGTCGACAAGATGGTGGCGCTCAAAGCGCGGGGAATTCGTTTTTCGCTGGATGATTTTGGGACAGGATTTTCGTCCCTTTCATACCTGAAGCGTCTGCCGCTGGAGCAACTGAAGATCGACCAGTCCTTTGTGCGGGACGTGCTGGCCAACGCCAACGATGCCGCCATCGTGCGCACCATCATTGCGCTGGGACAGAGCCTGGGGCTGGACGTGATCGCGGAAGGCGTTGAAACGGACGCGCAGCGCAACTTCCTGGCTATCCACGGCTGCAACTACTACCAGGGCTATTTCTTCAGCAAGCCTCTCCCGCTTCCGGACTTCGAGAAGCGTCTGAGTTCGGGCTGAATACGGTTGCCCGGCGGGGCGGTGGGTCTGCTTTCTCCCGCCGGGGTGTAGGGCTCAAGCTGCCTGTCAGGCGGCCTTCTTGCTAGACTTGCCGGCCGTGGCGGCCAACACGGGCTGCAGCGCATTGGCTGCCGCAGCGAGGTTCGTTTCAGTGAGGCTGCGCGTTTTCTTGACGAAATTCTCGTACGTCGCGGTGGCATTGCTCACCGCCGACTTCACTGCGCTGATCACATCCGAAGTGCCCGCCGGTGCCGCTCCGGCGAACTGCTCCAGCGCATCGGCAACGTTCTGCGAGGCATCGTTGAGTTGACGCATCCCGAAATCCGCCAGTTCGCCCTGGGTGCGAACAAGCAGGCCGTTGATGTTGTTGAAGTACTCGACAGTCTGCTCGATCGACTTGGCCTGTACGCCCATGCCGGAGGCCAGTTGATCACGCAGTTCGCCTTCGATAACCGGCGTGACGGCTGACACATTGACGCACAGATTTCGGGCAGCGTCGAAGTTGAGCGCCATCAGCTGGCCGGAGGCATTCAGGAGGATGTCGGCGAGCGACTGGAAAGCGGAAATGTTACCGGTGGCTGCGTTGGCGATCTGCTGGGGTGACACGAGGGTGTTCATGCATTGGTCCTCTGACTGATGGATGTGGGAAACGCGGCGGCCGGACTGCGTCGCTCCGGGAATTGGAACTGCTATTCTGAAATGCTACGTTGATACGAGTCGCTCGCACATACACCGTTCAGCGTGTTTTGGCATACCGGCTATAGGGTATGCCGGCGCAGCCGAGTTGTCAGTCCGAAATCGACGTGATGCCATTGCGAATGGCATATTTCGTCAGCTCGGCGACGCTATGCACATCGAGTTTTCGCATGATGTTCCGGCGATGGACCTCCACCGTGGAGGCCGCCAGATGGAGCCGGTCCGCAATGCGGGCTGAGGTGTGGCCTTCGGCGATGAGTTGCAGCACTTGGCGTTCGCGCGCGGTGATGCGTGGCGTCGTGTTGTCCCCGGTTGCGTTGTAGAGAAGGGCATTTGTGACGGTCGCGGCAACGTCCGGGCACAGATAGGTCTTGCCCTGGCGTACTGTCTGGATCGCGCGCAGCAACTCCTCGCCGGCCTCGGCCTTGGTGACGTAGCCCCGGGCGCCCGCGTTGAGCAGGTCGAGCACGAACTGCCGGTCGGAAAATGCCGACAGGCCGATTACGCCGATTCCGGGTCGCAGCGCAAGCAGACGTCGCGTGGCTTCGATTCCGTTCATCAAGGGCATTGCAATGTCGATGCAGGCGATATCGACCGGATGATTGCGAGCAAGCGTCAACAGTTCGTCGCCGTTGCCGGCGACTCCGACGACCTCGATTTCCGGTTCACGGTCGAGCAAGGCGCGCAGAGCATGCAGGAACATGCGGTGATCGTCGGCAAGAATGACTCGGATAGGTGGGCTCATGGTTGTCTTCCTCCCGCCGAGAGCAAGTCGTCGGTCGGAGTAGCTGGGGAGTGGGTTGTTGGACGTTGGCGCACGGTACCGGAGTCGTGTTCGAAGACGACGGTGATTTCGGTGCCGGCGCCGGGGCGCGACATGATGGTAAAGCGTCCGCCGGCGAATTCGGCCCGCTCGCGCATCGTGATGAGGCCGATACCGTGGGTTGTGTCGCTGTCGGCAAGTTGTTTCGGATCGAAGCCGACCCCGTCGTCGGAAATCTGCGCCATGACCTGGCTTGTGCAATTCGCCAGGCGTACGCGCACGTAACGCGCCTTCGCATGCTTGGCGCAGTTCGTCAGGGCCTCCTGCACGATGCGGAACAGGAGCGACTGTATGTTAGGAGCGAGTTGCACATCGAAGCTCGCGGTATCGAGGCCAACACGGACGCCGGTTCTCTGGCTGAAGTGCTGGGTGTAGTCGTGCAGCGCGGGTACCAGTCCCGCGTAGTCTAGCGCCGCCGGACGCAGATTCGTGCAGATGTCGCGAATCCCGTTGGTGGTGTCGAGCAGCAGGCCGTTCGCGTCGTCGAGCAGGGGCTGCAGGTCTTCCCGCACTTCCGGTGGCAGCGCCTCCGCCAGGTTGTCCAGTGTGAGGCGCAGCGCGGCGAGGTTCGGGCTGGCGTGGTCATGAAGTTCCGATGCGAGCTTGCGCCGCTCGTGCTCCTGGACCTCGACCATGTGTCGTGAGAGTTCCGTGATGCGTGTTGCGTGTGCCGAACGCTCGAGTTCGAGCTGCTTGCGGTCGGAATTGTCGGAAACGACGGTACGGCTGGCTACGAAGCTGCCGTCGGCCTCGAAGATCGCGGTAGAGCTGAGCAGTACCGGTAGCACTGAGCCGTCCTTTCGCAGCAGGTCGAGCTCCATATTGCGGAGTACCCCGTTTCGCTTGAACACGCGGAAGACCTGCTCGAATAGTGCTCGGCTGGGGGCGCTGAAGAGATCCGCGGCCTTCATGCGGCCGATGACTTCCTTTCGCGTGAAGCCGAGCCAGCGCAGTTGCGTGTCATTGATGCGGATGATGGAGCCTTCGGCGTCGAGCGAGTAGTAGCCGCAGGGCGCATTTTCATAAAGATCGGCGATCTCTCGAGTCTGCCTGCGCAACTCTTGTTCTACCAACTTGCGCGCAGTCACATCCTGCGTCGTACCGTACAACTTGTACACACAACCGTCGGCGTCCTTGACCGGTACGATCGTCGTCGCATGGTAGCGTTCCGCACCCGAGGGCAGCCAAACCGTTTGCTCGAACTCTTCCCGCTCCCCGGAATCGATGACCCGCCAAAAGGTGTCGCGGGTCTGGTTGATCGATTCGGGGGAGTAATAGCCGAGGACTTCGTTGAGATCGGGAGTCCCGAGTTCGAGCGGACGTTCGAAGAGTTTGAACAACTCGGGTGACCAGTTCATTACACCGGTCTTGCGATCGAGCTCCCAGTCGCCCATGCGGACCACCGCCTGCGCTTCGCGCAAACGCGCCTCGCTTGCTCGCAATGCGGCTTCCACATCGTAATGGAGGCGTAAATCCTGGCTCATGGCAAACTCGCTGTCGTTGCGTCCTGAGGGTGCAACTCGGCCTCTTAGTCGCACGTGCCGCTTCCCCCACTACGGGGACGTGTTGGGGAGCCCGTACAAATGTGGCACCTGTCAGCGCGGATCAGCATTCCCGCTTTCATTTTAGTAGATTGGGCGGCGATACCGTTGTCTTTTTATCGCGAGTGGAAAAGTACTGTCATTTGTCATGAAATGACCAGCCATGAATTCGTCTCGGATTTTCCCGAAGCGCACGTCCCGCCTTGGATCGTGGCCGATCATACCGATCGCTGGGCAGCACAACTATACCCGGAATAGTGTATGCGGGCCGAGCGCTCGGCGCTTTGAGTCTATTCATCCATTATAGGATGTTTGATTGGACGCAGAAGAAAGCGAGCCGGATCCAGCGCGTCGACGAGGTCGCGTTCAAGGGGCAGGGGAGAGCCCGACAAGCTGCTCGCAAGCAGCTCTCCGGCAAGTGCCGCCCACACGAGGCCGCGGGCCCCGAAACCTTCGATGGTGTGCAAATCCGGGTGGCGCGGGATTGCCGTGAGAGCAGTGCCTCGCTCGATCGCGATCACGGACGGCAGGGCCCCGACCATAGGCAGCCGGTCCGGTGAGGCGGGGCGGAAGCCGACTCGGCCTGCCGGATCGGCGAGCTGTTGCAGCGACGCAAAACCGGGCAGGATGAAGTCCAGCTTTGCGAGGTTCTCCTTGTGGTCGGCGTCGCGCAGGGCGGCGGCGTCGTCGTTGACGGAGAATGTGGCGCCTGCGCAGCGGATACCGTCGATCGCCGGGCTGACGTAGCCGAGCCGGCAGACGACGACCTTGGGTGCGCTACCCGCACCTCCGGCGAGATGCGTCACCTGGCCACGCGCACTGCGCACCGGAAGTGCCGCAGCTTGTGCAATACCGCGCACCCCGACGCCATTCGCGAGGATTGCGACCGGCGCCGCGGCGACCGGTTTGCCCGAGGCGTCGTAGGCGACCCATTCGTCGCCGACCCGCTCGAGCCGCTCGACGCTGTGGCCGTAGTGGCAACGAATGCGGGACGGGCGGGAGGCCAGATTGGCAGCGCACAGGCTCGGCGGATTGACCCACGCGCCGCCGGGAAACCACCATCCACCCACGGGTAAGGGCCAGCCCGCGAGCCGGGACGCCTCGTCCGAATCGACGAAACGGAGGTAGTCGGAAGGAGGACTGTGTGCCTCGACCACCTTGCGTTGCTTGTTCTCGTGAACAGGGTCGCGCGCGAGGTGCAGCACGCCGCATGCATCCCAGCGGACGTCGAGGCCCTGGGCAGAGAGGCGGGCGAGGTGGCGGAGCCCATAGAGTGCGCCGGCGCGGGTGATGCGGGCGAGGCGATTGTCGTCGAGGCTCGGCAGCGGGCGGAGCACGCCAGCCAGGTTTCCCGATGCGCCGTGGCCCGGCCCGGGGGCACCGTCGACGACATCGACGAGCCATCCGTATTCGGCCAGGCGGGAGGCGATGCTGCTGCCCGCGAGGCCCGCACCGAGCACGAACGCGTGACGCCGAGCGCTTTCCACGGCGCGATCGGCACTCCCCGATTTGGGGAAACTCGCCCGCAGCATTTCACGTTTTCCCCGGAATCCCGGCGTCTTTTCGCATTCGAAGCCGGCCGCGGCGAGTGCCCGCCGGACTGGGCCGGATACGGACCAGGTCGCCAGCGTGGCGCCCGGGGCGGCCAGCTGCGGCAGGAGCTGCAGCAGATCTTCCGACCAAAGCTCGGGGTTCGCGGCCGGCGAAAAACCGTCGAGGTAGAAGGCGTTAGCCTGGCAGACGAGCTGCGGCAGCAGCGTGCGGGCGTCGCCGAAGAGGAGCGTCAGGACGACTCGTCCCTCGCCGAGATGGAGGCGGTGAAAGCCGGGCGTCAGCGCCGGCCACTGGGCCTGCAACTCTTCGGCAAGCGGGGCCAGTTCCGGCCACCGTGCATGGAGCGTCGCCAGGTCGGTGCGCGTGAAGGGGTGGAGTTCGGCCGAAACATAGTGCAAGCGTCCGCAACGTTGCTCGTCCTGTCGCCACGCGTTCCAGGTTGCAAGGAAGTTGAGGCCCAAGCCAAAACCGGTCTCGAGGACCGTGAACTGCTCGCGGCCCTGCCAGCGTTCGGGGAGACCGTTGCCGGTAAGGAACACGTGGTGCGATTGTTCCAGACCGCCATCGCGGGAATGGTAGATGTCACCGTACGCTTCGGATTGCGGCGTGCCGTCGTCGGTGAAGCTCAGCCGGGCGGGTTCGATCGGCATGGGCGGTCGATCCTGGTCCTGAAAAGAACCGGGCGCCTTGCGGCGCCCGGGTGTCCTGAAAACTGGACCGTTTATTCCATTCGCATCTGCGGGAACAGGATCACGTCGCGGATGCTCGGGCTGTCGGTGAGCAACATGACCAGGCGGTCAATGCCGATTCCGCAGCCGCCCGTCGGAGGCAGGCCGTATTCCAGAGCGCGGATGTAATCGGCGTCGAAATACATGGCTTCCTCGTCACCGGCTTCCTTGGCCTTGACCTGCTCGAGGAAGCGAGCGGCCTGGTCTTCCGGGTCGTTCAGCTCGGAGAAGCCGTTGGCGATCTCGCGCCCGACGATGAAGAGCTCAAAGCGCTCCGTGATCTCCGGGTTCTCATCGTTGCGGCGCGCAAGCGGAGAGACTTCAGCCGGATAGTCGATGATGAAGGTCGGCTCCCAGAGCTGCGCCTCGGTGGTCTCTTCGAACATCAGCAGTTGCAGCGAGCCCAGCCCGGCGCGCTCACGCGCTTCCGCACCGAGATCCTTGAGCTTCTTGCGCAGCCATTCGGCATCGTTTAGCTGTTCGACCGAGAAGCCCGGGTGGTACTTGCGGATGGCTTCGACGATGGTCAGGCGCGCGAAGGGCTTCGAAAGGTCGAGCTCACGCCCCTGATAGACGAAGACTTCGGTGCCGAGCGCTTCGCGCGCGGCCTGACGCAGTAGGCCCTCGGTGAAGTTCATCAGGCTGCGGTAGTCCGCGTAGGCCTCGTAGAACTCCATCATGGTGAATTCGGGGTTGTGGCGCGGGCTGAGACCTTCGTTACGGAAGTTCCGGTTGACCTCGAAGACCTTCTCGAAGCCGCCGACGACGAGCCGCTTGAGGTACAGCTCCGGCGCGATGCGCAGGAACAGTTCCATGTCCAGCGCGTTGTGGTGGGTCACGAAGGGCTTGGCCGATGCGCCGCCGGGGATCGGGTGCATCATCGGCGTCTCGACTTCGAGGAAGCCGTGGTTGACCATGTAGTTGCGAATCGACTGCACCATGCGGCTGCGCGCGACGAAGGTGAAGCGCGTCTGCTCGCTCATGATCAGGTCGACGTAGCGCTGCCGGTACTTCTGCTCGACGTCGGTCAGACCGTGGAACTTGTCCGGCAGAGGGCGCAGGCTCTTGGTCAGCAGGCGCAGTTCGGTGACCTTGACCGACAGTTCGCCGGTGCGGGTCTTGAACAGCGTGCCGGCGGCGCCGACGATGTCGCCGATGTCCCAGTGCTTGAATTCTGCGTAGACGTCCTCGCCCACCGCGTCGCGCGTGACGTAGAGCTGGATGCGGCCCGAGATGTCCTGGATCGTGATGAAGCTCGCCTTGCCCATCACGCGCTTGAGCATGATGCGGCCCGCCACGCGCACCTCGATCGGCGTCGCTTCAAGGGCCTCGGCTTCCTTGTCTCCGTACAGTTCATCGAGCTTGCCGGCAGTGTTCTCGCGGGAGAAGTCGTTCGGGTAGGCGCGACCGGAGGCGCGCCAGGCGGCCAGCTTCTCGCGGCGCTCGGCGATAATGTGGTTCTCGTCTTGAGGGACGAGGGCGCTATTGTTCTGATCGCTCATGAATCGTAGGGATACGGCAAAAAGATAATTGTGGCATGTCAAGGATGCTCGGGCAAATCCATCCTGAACTGACGGTCGGAAACTGAATAATCGAGAATCGGTTACGAGGCGCTCAAGTCTTCGGCTAGGATGCCCGATAAAGCACACAAATACCCCTACCCCGGAGAGACCATGGAGACCAATGTCGGACTGTACGAGTCGGTCGAAAAATTGTTCTGGAATTCGCTGACGAAGAAGCTTTCCAGTTTCCTGCTGCTGTTTTTCATCGACGTTGTATACGTTGGCATCTATATCGACCGGGAGCGCGACGTCCGCGAGCTGCTCGCGAAGGGCAAAGTAGCGCCGGAGCTCGTTCAGCAAGTGATCGGCGTCCTCGACGGCGGTGTCTATCTGCTGGCGGCGCTGACCATCATTGCCTTGTGTCTCAATGTCGGCCAGATACTGTTCATCCGGCACCTGATCGTTCGGCCGGTGCGCATCATCACTGGCGTCTTCAACGAAATCGCGCGCGGAGAGGGTGATTTCTCGCGCAATCTGCCGCTCGTGACGCATGACGAGCTGCGGGACTTGGCTAGAAGCTACAACCTTTTTGCCGAGAAGATGCGCCAAGTCATCAGCGATGTACGCACCGCAAGCGTCAATATTGCGCGCGATGCGGTGCTGGTCAAATCCCGTGTCGAGAGTTCCGCGGCCGACGCCCGTCAGCAGGGCCAAATGACGGAAGTGGTCTTCAGCGCGAGCGTGGAGTCCACCGCTGCAATCGAGAGTGTCTCGGCGAGCACGCAGCAGATTTCGTCGTCGACGACAAAGAACCTCGATATCGCCCGTGAGTCTCTCGACGAGATGCGCGACATCGCGGACAAGATCAATGCGGTGAGCGAAAAAGTCGTGCGCTTCAATTCGACGGTGGATGATCTTTCGAAGCGCTCGGTGAGCGTCAAGGAGATTGCGTCGTTGATCCGCGAGATTGCAGATCAGACGAACCTGCTGGCGCTGAATGCCGCAATCGAGGCGGCACGGGCGGGCGAGGCGGGACGCGGCTTCGCGGTGGTCGCCGACGAGGTGCGCAAGCTTGCGGAGCGCGTGAACACGGCTGCGGTCGAGATTACGGGCAACATCGACGGCATGATCACGCGGGTGATGAACACCCGCGCAGAAAACGAAGTGATCAACAGCGACATGCTGCAGGCGCGCGAAGTGGTCGGTCGCTCGGCGACGCAGTTCGAACACATGGTCGGGGAATTCGAGACTACCGGCGAGCAGTTGCTGCAGATCGCTGCGGCGATGGAGGAACTGTCCGCGACCAATGCCCAGGTCCATGACAACGTGAATGCGATTCACGATCTCTCGGGTATCGTCGCGCAGCACATGAGCGAGTCGGAGGAATCGTCGCTGAAGCTCGCACGCGCGACGGAATCGGTCCAGGAGTTGGTGTCGCGCTTCAAGATCGGCAAGGGTGCGTTCGACCGTGCAGTCGAACGCACCCGACTCTTCCGGGATGCAATCCAGACGCAACTGACAGAGATGCGCAACGCGAATGTGGACGTCTTCGACCGGCGTTACGAGCCGATCCCGAATACCGATCCGCAAAAATACCGCGTGTCTTGGGGTAACGAGTATGGCCGCCGCTGCCAGCAGATCATGGAGGATTGCGTCGGTTCGGTTCCGGGTGCCGCCTTTGCCGTGGCGGTGAATAACGACAGCTACTTGGCCGCGCACAACCTGAAGTTTTCGAAGCCGCTGACCGGCAATCGGGACGTCGATCTTGTCGGCAACCGGACCTGCCGCAAGTTCGAGACTCCCGCCGAGCTGCGCGCCGCGAAGAACCGCGAGCCGCTATTGCTGCAGACTTACCTGCGCGATACCGGCGAGATCCTGTGCGATATTGCGATGCCGATCATGATCGGCGAGCGCCAATGGGGCAACGTCCGTGTGGGCGTGCCGGCAGCGGCCTTGCTCGAGGCAAAATCGGAAGGGTAGAAGCGACGAAGGGCTCCCGGGATCGCTCCTGTGAGCCCTTACGCCTTTCGTCAGCGGCCCTGCTCGGGCAGGACGATATTGACTTCGAGGACTTCGTAGTTGTCCTGCTTGTCGAGCTGCACCTTGATGTCGTCCGGATTGACCGCGACGTACTTCGAGATGACCTCGATCAGCTCGCGCTGAAGGGCCGGGAGGAAGTCCGCCTTCGGTGCCCCGCCGCTGCGCTCATGGGCAATGAGCAAGGACAGGCGGTTCTTGGCGATCTCCGCGGTCTTTTTCTTCTCGCCGAAAAGGCGGGCCAGCAGCGACATGTCACTTGCCTCCAAAAAGGCGCTTGATGAGCCCCGGCTTTTCGTAATTGACGAAGCGCAGCTCGCGGGTTTCGCCGAGGAAACGCGCGACGACGTCGGTGTAGGCTTCGGAAACGTCCGTGCCCTTCAAGTGGATGGCCGGGGTGCCCTGGTTGGAGGCCTGCAGCACCGACTCCGATTCCGGAATCACGCCGATCAGCGGTACGCGCAGCAGCTCCTGCACGTCCTTGAAGGACAGCATTTCGCCTTCCTCGACCCGCTTGGGCGAGTAACGGGTGACCAGAAGGTGTTCCTTGACCGGCTCCTTGCCGTCGGCCGCGCGCCGCGACTTCGATTGCAGGATGCCGAGGATGCGGTCGGAGTCGCGCACGGAGGACACTTCGGGGTTGGTCGTGACGATCGCTTCGTCGGCGAAGGTCAGCGCGAGCACGGCGCCGCGCTCGATGCCGGCGGGCGAGTCGCAGACGATGTAGTCGAAGCCCATGTGCTCGAGTTCCTTGAGGACCTTCTCGACGCCTTCCTCGGTGAGCGCGTCCTTGTCGCGCGTCTGCGACGCGGGTAGCACGAACAGGTTGTCGCAGTGCTTGTCCTTGATGAGCGCTTGGGTCAGCTTGGCTTCGCCGTTGAGCACGTTGATGAGGTCGTACACCACGCGGCGCTCGCAGCCCATGATGAGGTCGAGGTTGCGCAGGCCGACGTCGAAGTCGATGACCGCGGTCTTGAAGCCGCGTAGCGCGAGTCCGGAGGAGAAGGCGGCGCTGGTGGTGGTCTTGCCGACACCACCCTTGCCAGAAGTTACGACGACGACACGGGTCACGGTTGATCCTTCCTGATGGTTGGGTGCATTCAGTCGAGCAGCAGATGTTCGATAGCCAGTTTTTGTTCATTCCCGCTGCCCGTCAGGCGCACGACGGCGGTGCGGCCGGCGACCGCTTCGGGAACGCCCTGTTCGAAAGTCCGGTAGATGCCGGCGATCGATACGAGCTCCGGGCCGAAGCTGGTGGTGACGATGCGGGCAGCGGTGTTGCCCTGCGCGCCCGCGAGGGCGCGACCGAGAAGCGGGCCGTAGCAGTGGATGCTGCCGTCGGCGATCACTTCGGCGCCGTTGCTCATGCCCGCGAGCAGCACGAGGTCCGCGCCGCGCGCGTAGACCTGTTGTCCGGAACGCAGGGGGCGTTCGACGAACACGGTGTTCGCGGCGGGGGCCGCGACGGGGGCTGGAGCTGCAGCGGGAGCTGGCGCTGGCGCAGGGGCCGGTTGCGGCGCGGGGGGCTGTTCGACGCGTTGTTGCGGGGCCGGCGCGCTCTTCCGGTCGCGCAGTTCGCTGGCGTCGAGGAGCGCCAGGCCGGCGATACGCGCGGCTTGGGCGAGGTCCGGCGGCAGGTTGCGGACGCCGATCGGTTGGAGCTGGTAACGGCGCATCAGGCTGGTGATGCCCGTCCAGTCGATCCGGTCCGGGAACTGCGCCACGGCGGCGAAGTCGAGTACGACTGGTTCGCCGCTGAAGAAGTCGGGCATGCCACCGAGCATGCGGTGCATCGCGTCCGCGAGGCGTGCCGGTTCGCTCTCTCTTAGCAGGGCGATGGTGGCGCCCAGCGAGGCGTTGCGGAACTCGATGGAACGGTCGGCGGGCAGTGCGGACATGGAATCGGAAAAGCCAAAAAAAGCAAAAGTTTACTGACCGTCATGGAATCGGGCAAGGCTGCCGCGATATTCCGTGCCGCCGGGAGGCTTTTCGTGTCCCCGCAGTCCCGCTGCGAGGGCACATCGAAGAGGTCAATGCAGCGTGGGTGGCGTGTCCGGGGCCGGCGGATTGCTGAACAAGTCGTCGATTTCCTCGGGCTCGAAGCGATATTCGTGATTCGAGAGGTCGTCACGGATCACGAGTTCGCCATGCTCTTCGAGAATGCTCCGAACCTCGTCTTCGCCGATCGAGCGCAGCATCGCGATGACCTTGTCGCGATCAGGCGGGAAGTGATGGATCACGGGCCGTGGATCGAAGAGGCGCACGTCCTCTTCGGCAAACAGGCGGAGCAGCAGTGTTTCCGGTTCGAGCTGCAGCAGCTCGTCGTCCTTGACGGTCTGGGCGAGTTGATGGATGCGCGACCAGCCGTCCGCGTCGCGTGCATCGGCACCGGGGAGCTTTTGCAGGAACAGGGCCGCGGCACGATCCCCGGTGCAGGCGAGCCAGAGACCGGCTGGCTGCTGCTCGGATTGCGCCAGGTAGTGCTCGAAGCTGGCGGCGATGCTGTCGCCTTCGAGAGGAACGATGCTCTGGTAAGGCTGGTCGAGACCCGCGATGTCGAGCGTGAGCTGAAGCATGCCGTCGCCGACGAGCGCGCGCAGGCCGGTGTCGGCCGGAACGATGCCTTCGTAGCCGGCAAAGGCGCGCAGGTTGAGCGATTCCGTGCAATCGACGACGAGCAGTCGAACGATGCCGTTGCCCTGGATCTGGAAGATCAGGCGACCCGCCTGCTTGAGGTTCGCGGTGATGAGGGCGGAGACGGCGCTCATCTGCCCCAGCAGCCGGCCCACGGGCGGCGGGTAGTTGCGGTTGTGCTGCAGTGCCGTCCAGACGTCGTCGAGCCGCACGACGGATCCACGGATGTCGAGGTTTTCGAGAAGGAAGCCTTGAACGTAGCTTTTCGGGGAGCTCATGCCTGTACTCCGGTGGCTCCGAATAGCAGTTCGAATCGGAGCGGGTCGAAGCCGGTGATGATCTCTCCGGATTCGGTTTCGATGATGGGGCGCCGGATGAGGCTGGTGTTGGCTGCCATGAGCGCGATCGCGTCCACTCGGCCGGAGATGGCCTGCTGTTCGGGGGAAAGCTTGCGCCAGGTGGTGCCGCGCGTATTGACGAGGGCTTCCCAGCCGAGCTTGTCGCACCAGCGTGCGAGCGTTTCTGTCGCAATGCCGGCCTTGCGGTAGTCGTGAAAGGTGTAGCTCACGCGGTGCTCGTCGAGCCACGTGAAGGTCTTCTTCATGGTGTCGCAGTTCTTGATGCCGTAGATGGTCGTCATGGCGTTGATGTCCTTCAGCGGATTACTTGCGCATCGCGCGTGCGAGCGCGGCGGCCATTGCGCCGTCGGCCGGCTCGCTGCGTGCGCCGCCGCGTTCGTCACGGCGCGGATTTCCGCCCGACGGGCGTCGGTCGCCGCGAGCGCCGTCGCGTTGCTGGGCCTGGGCCGGGCGAGCGCTTGCGGGTTCGTCGCCCATCCGCATCGTCAGGGCGATGCGCTGACGCGGGAGATCGACTTCGAGGACCTTGACCTTCACGACCTGGCCCGCCTTGACGACGCTGTGCGGGTCCTTGACGAAGCGGTCGGCGAGGGCGGAGATATGAACGAGGCCGTCCTGGTGCACGCCGATATCGACGAAGGCGCCGAAGTTCGTGACGTTGGTGACGACGCCTTCGAGGATCATGCCCGGAGCGAGATCCTTAAGCGTCTCGACGCCATCGCGGAAGGACGCGGTGCGGAACTCCGGGCGCGGATCGCGGCCGGGCTTTTCGAGCTCGGAGAGGATGTCCTGCACGGTCGGCAGGCCGAAGCGTTCGTCGGTGAATTCCGTGGGGCGCAGGGTCTTGAGGAAGGCAGCGTTGCCCATCAGCTCGCGGACGTTCTTGGCAACCTTCGCCAGGATGCGTTCGACGACCGGATAGGCTTCCGGGTGGACCGCCGATGCGTCGAGCGGATTGTCGCCCGCTGGAATGCGCAGGAAGCCCGCTGCCTGCTCGAAGGTCTTCGGCCCGAGGCGCGGGACTTTCTTCAGTGCGTCGCGGGTGGCGAACGGGCCGTTGGCATCGCGGTGGCTGACGATATTCGCGGCGAGCGTCGCATTCAGGCCGGAGATGCGCGACAGGAGCGCGACCGAGGCCGTGTTCACGTCGACGCCGACGGCGTTGACGCAGTCCTCGACGACCGCGTCAAGGCTCTTGGCGAGGCGCGACTGGTTGACGTCGTGCTGGTACTGGCCGACGCCGATCGACTTCGGGTCGATCTTGACGAGTTCGGCGAGCGGATCCTGCAGGCGGCGGGCGATCGACACCGCGCCGCGCAGCGACACGTCGAGGTCGGGGAACTCGCGCGCGGCGAGTTCGGACGCCGAATACACCGACGCGCCGGCTTCCGAGACGGTGATGCGGGTGAGGGCCAGTTGCGGCATCGCCTGCATCAGGTCGGCGACGAGCCGGTCGGTTTCGCGCGATGCCGTGCCGTTGCCGATCGCCACGAGTTCGACGTTGTGCTTCTTCGCGAGCATCGCGAGCGTCGCGAGCGAGCCTTGGACGTCGCGGCGCGGTTCGAAGGGGTAGACCGTCGCGGTATCGATAAGCTTGCCGGTCCGGTCGACGATGGCCACTTTGACGCCGGTGCGGATGCCGGGGTCGAGGCCCATCGTGCAGCGGGCGCCGGCGGGGGCGGCGAGGAGCAGGTCCTTCAGATTGCGCGCGAAAACACGGATCGCTTCCTCTTCGGCACGTTCGCGCAGCTCGTTCATCAGTTCGAGTTCGAGGTGGAGCGAGATCTTCACGTTCCAGGCCCAGCGCACGGTCTCGCGCAGCCAGCGGTCGGCCGGGCGGCCCTGGTCGCGGACGCCGCAGCGGGCGGCGATGCGGCTTTCGCAGGGATGCGGGGCGTCGGGATCGGGCTGATCGACGGTCAGTGCGAGACGCAGGACGCCTTCGTTGCGGCCGCGCAGCAGCGCGAGCGCGCGGTGCGAGGGGACGCTTGCGATCGGTTCGCGGAAATCGAACCAGTCGCGGAATTTCGCGCCTTCGTTCTCCTTGCCTTCGACGACCGTCGATGCGACGAGGCCCTCGTCCTGCAGCCAGGTGCGCAGCGCGCCGAGCAGTTCGGCGTCTTCCGCAAAGCGTTCGATCAGGATCTGGCGCGCGCCGTCGAGCACGCTTTTGACGTCCGGGAAGCCGGCGTCGGCATTCAGGTAGCGTTTGGCCTCGGTCTCGGGCGTCAGCTTCGGATCTTCGAGCAAGGCCAGCGCGAGCGGCTCGATGCCGGCTTCGCGAGCGATCTGCGCCTTGGTTCGGCGCTTCTGCTTGTAGGGCAGGTAGAGGTCTTCGAGACGCTGCTTGGTGTCGGCGGACAGGATCTCGCCGCGTAGCGCATCGGTCAGCTTGCCTTGCTCGGTGATGGAAGTGAGGATCGTCGCACGGCGGTCTTCGAGCTCACGCAGGTAGCCGAGGCGCTCTTCGAGCGTGCGCAATTGGGTGTCGTCGAGGCCGCCCGTGACTTCCTTTCGGTAACGGGCGATGAAGGGGACGGTCGCGCCTTCGTCGAGCAACTGGATGGCGGCGACGACTTGACGGGGTTGTGCGGCGAGCTCGCTGGCGATGCGGTGTTCGATCGGGGGCAACATGGGTGTCTGACGTGGCCGCCGGAGCGGCGGGTGAAAGCGAAGGGTGGGCGATGGTGCAACAGGCGGCGCTGCGAGGCAAGCGCCGCTGTTTCGCTTGGATCAAAGAGCGACGAGGGTCTGGCGGCCGAACCAGCTTTCGCCGGCGGCCAGTTCGATACGATGGTGTGCAGCGGCGGCTTCGACACACAGCATATGGCGGAATCCATTGGCCGGCATATCGGGCAGTTCGGCGCAACGCTCTTCCCACGGGTTCCAGACCACGGCGTCGGGGAAGCCTTCGGCCTGGATGCCGAGGTTGCGCGGGCCGTCGCGCAGCAGGAGCGGCCGCTTGACGTCGTGGTAGACGCGATCCGTCTCGCGGTCGATCGTCAGGACGTCGCCGGTTTCCTGCTTGACGTGATTCTTGTCCGTGGCGTCGCGATACTCGTGGCCGTGCAGGCCCTGCAGTTGTGCAGTCTCCACTTCGCGTACGCGCAGGTAGGTATGCAGCGCCGCCGTGAATGCGAAAGGCGAATAGCCGGTGTTCTCGACTTCGAGCTCGACGTCGAGACGCGTGCCGTCGATGGCGACCGTCAGTTCGGACCCGAAGGATTGCGGCCAGATCGAACGCGTCTCGTCATCATCGTTGAACTGGAGGATGACCATGGCGAAGTCGTCGCCGGCGCGTTCCTCGGCAACCGTCCAGTTGCGCGTTCGCACGAGGCCGTGCTTGGGCAGCGAGCCGAGTCCGGCAAACTGCGGGAAGCACACGGGGATGCCGCCGCGAATGGCTACGCTGCCATCGTAGACGGCATTCGGGCTCAGGTAGAGGCATTCGCGTCCGCCGGAAGGATTCCACGACAGCACCTGGGCGCCGAAGAGCGACACGACGGCGCTCGCTCCGGCAGGAGTGGTGAGGCGAAGGGCGGGAAGGCCGTGGAACTGCAGGCTCTCGATCGTTGCGGGCATGGGCCGGTCAGTCCTGAAGCGCGAGAACGCCGAGTTTGACAGTGTTGTCTTCGGGGTCGTTCGACAGCACGAATCCCAAACCCTGCACGAACTTGAGCATCCGTTCGTTGTTCGAGAGGAAGATGCCATTGATGTAGAGCAGCCCCTTGTTGCGGGCGGTCTCGATCAGGACGCCCATCAGCTTGCGCGCGAGGCCGCGGTGCTGCCAGTCGTCGGCGACGACGACCGCGAATTCGCAGGATTCGCCGTCCGGGTTCACGGCGTACCGGCAAACACCGACTTCGACTTCCTTGCCTTCCTGATCGATGGTCGCGACGAAGGCCATTTCGCGGTCGTAGTCGATCTGCGTCAGGCGTGCCACCATGGCCGGCGGAAGTTCGCGCATGGTGTTCATGAAGCGGTAGTACTTGGTCTCGGCCGATAGTTTGCGCACGAACTCGACTTCGAGTTCGGCGTCCTCGGGCTTGATCGGTCGAATCGTGACGGGGGTGCCGTCCGGTTGCGTCCAGACGCTGATGAGCTGCGACGGATAGGGGTGGATCGCCATGTGGGCATAGCGATCGACCGACGGCGAGACATTCTCGACGGTTACGCGGGCGTCGACGGCGACCGCGCCGTCCTCGTCCACAATCAATGGGTTGATCTCGAGCTCCGTGATCCACGGCAGTTCGCAGACCATTTCGGAGACGCGCAGGAGCACGAGTTCGAGCGACTCCATGTTCACCGGCGGCATGGTGCGGAACTCGCCGAGGAGGCTCGACACGCGCGACGAGCGGATCAGGTCACGGACAAGGAAGTTGTTCAGCGGCGGCAGGGCGACGGCGAGGTCCTTGTTCGCTTCGACGCGGTTTCCGCCCTCGCCGAAGGTGATGTACGGGCCGAAAACCGGGTCGCGCTTGACGCCGACAACCAGTTCGCGGCCATTGCGTTTGAGGATCATCGGCTCGATCGCGACGCCATTGATCGCGGCGTCAGGCTTGTTGCGGCGGACTTCCTCGAGGATCTCCTGATAGGCCGTGCGTACCGCGGCGAGGCTGGCGAGGTTGAGCCGCACGCCGCCGGAGTCCGCCTTGTGGATGATCGAGGGGGAATCGATCTTCATCACCACCGGGAGTCCGATTTCCTCCGCCAGCACCATCGCTTCAGTCGCGGAGCGGGCGATCACGGTCTGAGCGATCGGAATGCGGAAGGCCGCAAGCAGCGCCTTTGATTCCATTTCGTTGAGGACCTTGCGGCGCTCGGCAAGCGCCGTCTCGATCACCAGACGGGCGCTTTCGACGCTCGGCGGATTCAGATGCGACAGCGAGGCCGGCGTCTGCATCAGCAGCTTCTGATTGCGGTAATAGGCCGAGATGTGGCTGAACAGTTCGACCGCGGGTTCCGGTGTGCGGAAGGTGGGGATGCCCGCGGTTTGCAGGGCTTTCCGCCCGTCGCGCACGAGGTCTTCGCCCATCCAGCAGGTGACGACCGGCTTGTCGGCGTTCTTTTCCAGTTCGATGATCGATTGCGCGACCGAGGTCGGGTTGGTGACCGCCTGCGGCGTGAGCATGACGAGGACGCCATCGACATTGGTGTCTTCGAGTACCGCGTGAACGGTCTTCGTATAGGCCTCGACGTCGGCGTCGCCCAGGATGTCGATCGGGTTGCCGCGCGACCAGCCCGGGGGCAGGCTGGCGTTGAGCTTTTCCATCGTCCCGTCGGAGAAAGTGGTGAGCGGGATGTTCAGATCGGCTGCGCGGTCTGCGGCCATGACACCCGGCCCGCCGCCGTTGGTGACGATTGCCAGGCGGTTGCCGCGCGGGCGGAAGTGCGAGAACAGCGCGTTGGCGGCGGCAAAGAGCTGCCCCATGTTGTAGAGGCGGATGACGCCGGCGCGCCGCAGCGCCGCGTCGAACACGGCGTCGTCGCCGCTCATTGCCCCGGAATGCGAGCGGATGGCCTGGGCGGCCGCCGGATGTCGGCCGACCTTGATCAACAGCACCGGCTTCACGCGGGCGGCGCCGCGCAGGGCGCTCATGAAGCGGCGGGCATCGCGGATGCCCTCGACGTACATGATGATGCTCTCGGTGCGCGGGTCGGAGATCAGGTATTCGAGCACCTCGCCGAAGTCGATGTCGCTGGACGAGCCGAGCGAGACGACGGCGGAGAAGCCGATGTTGTTCGGCTTGGCCCAGTCGAGAATGGACGTGCACAGCGCGCCGGACTGGGAGATCAGGCCGATCGTGCCCTTCATCGCGCTGACGTGCGCGAAGGTGGCGTTCAGGCCGAGGTCCGGGCGCATGATGCCGAGGCAGTTCGGACCGAGCAGGCGGATACGGTGACGCCGCGCCGCTTCGACGACGTGGCGTTCGAGCGTGGCGCCGCGGGGCCCGGTTTCGGAGAACCCGGACGAGATGATGACGACCGCCTTCACCCCGGCGCGACCGCAGCTTTCGACGATCGACAGCACGCGGTCGGCCCGGACCGCGACCACGGCGAGGTCGAGGCGATGCGGGACGTCCTCGACCGATTTGTAACAGGGGACGCCGAGTACGGATTCGTGCTTGGGGTTGACCGCGAAAAGGCGACCACGGAAGCCCCCGTCGAGCATGTTGCGTACAAGCACGTGGCCAAGCGAGTTCTCGCGTTCGCTGGCCCCGATGATGCCGACGGATTTCGGCTCGATCAACGGGCTGAGGTAGTGCTTCTCTTTCATTGTTTTTTCGCCTGAATCCAGGTGGGCGCGCAGATATTCGTGGGTGTGCGACGTTTGCTGCAGTGTGGCTGAATCTTCGACAAACTCAAGCTTACTGCAGTGCACAAATCGAGATTGTGACATATGTTGGCGCAATCGCGGATTGGGGCAAACCAGAAAGATCGCCCTGGCCGCTTGCTCCCGTGCATCCAGTACAACACGCGGCTAGAATCGAAGGCCGTTTCCCTGATGTTCGGACGCCGTTTTCGGAGATGTCATGAAACAAGCGCATGAGTGGAACGTAAGGCGCGACATGTCGTGCAAGCTGTTGGCATTTTCTGCAAGCGACTTACGGGTGGAATCATGACCGAGCCGCATGCCAAGACGTTGGAGCCGTCTGCCTGGGTGCGGCGTTTTGCGGGAATGATCGCGCCCGCCGGCCATGTTCTCGACTACGCCTGCGGAACCGGGCGGCATGCACGCTGGCTGGCGAGGGTCGGATTCGATGTCGAGGCGGTGGATCGCGATCCGGAGGCCTTGGCCCGACTTGCCGGCGAGCCGCGTGTCAGCACTCGAGTCGCTGATCTCGAATACGGTCCGTGGCCATTCGCGGAGGCCCGATTCGACGCGATCGTCGTGACCAATTACCTCTTCCGGCCTCGATTAGACGCGATGCTCGCCTGCCTGCGACCGGGCGGCGTGCTGATCTACGAGACTTTCATGCTCGGTCACGAGCGTTACGGGCGTCCGTCGAATCCCGCTTTTCTCCTTCGGTCCGGCGAACTGCTGCAAAGGCTAGTCGCGGAGTTCACAATTATCGCCTTCGAGCAGGGTGTCGTGCACAGTCCGCGCGACGCAGTGATTCAGCGCGTTTGTGCCGTGAAGGCGAACGCGGCGGTGCTGGATTTGCCAGTGCTCGGTGCGGCCTGAGTCCAAGAGCCCCCGTTTCTTGGGTATTTGACCCAATCGCGGGGGATTTCCCGCACCCTGTCGCCTGCCTCGTTTCGCTTGCGCGCCCTTCGTCGTGGGAACGGCGCGCATCAGTCGTGTGGCACACGACGTGCATGGAGGTGTATCGGGAGAGCGAAGCGGATTTTCAGTATTGAAGGCTTTCCTGAACCAGGAATCAGGGACATGCGGCACGATGTCATACCGCCGCTGGCGGCCCGCCGAGTACGCTGGCGGCACTTCCTTGCAGGCGGGGTCGATATGTCGATCGATGAGGCGGCCAGCGGTGAACGGGTGCAATCGGCGATGCCGATCGCCTCCGATGCGCGCGAATCCCGGTCCGGGCCCCGCCCGTTGAACCTGAGCCGATGGTTCGCACTAGTGGGGCTGCTGTCGATCGCCGGGATTTCGGCCGTCGCGGGTTACCTGCTTTCCATTTTCGTCACCGACCGGATGGTCCGGCAGGAGGGCGAACTGACGATGGAAATGGTGCAGAACCTGGTGCTCGTCGAAAAGCCTTTCCTGAACATGTTTGCGGAAAGCGAGCCCGCGCGCCGGGAAGATGCGGCGGAGGCCATCGAGCATATCGCCAGCATTCCAGGAGTGCTGCGGGCGAACGTTTATGACCGCAGCCGGCGAATCTTGTGGTCCAGCGACCAGGAACTGATCGGGCAGCTGTTCGGCGTCAATGACGAGCTCGACGACGCGCTCCGCGGCGAGCTGGTCGCGCACGGTCAGCGTCACGACGGCGGTGCGCACGACAAGGCGGAGCACAGGGACCTCGCCCAGCCCGCGAACTTCTTTGTCGAGATCTATCTCCCGGTGCGGGACCGGCAGAGCGGGGCTGTTGTCGGTGCGATCGAGGTCTATAAGAACCCGGTGGCGCTCTTCAACGCGCTCCAGCACCTTTATCGCTACATTGCAGTCGGGGCGGCGCTTTCGGGCTTGTTCCTGTACGCCGCGCTGTTCTGGCTCGTCCGACGCGCGGACTTGCTGATCCGCGAACAACAGCGCCGCCTGCTGGACGCGGAGACGCTCGCGGTGATTGGCGAGATGAGCTCCGCGGTTGCGCACGGCATCCGCAATCCCTTGGCGTCGATCAGGAGTTCGGCCGAGCTGATGCTGCTCACCGAGGATAGTACGACGGCCGAAGCGGCGGCTGACATCGTCGCGGAATCGGACCGGCTGGAGGCGTGGGTGCGAGAACTCCTGTCCTATTCCCGTCCGCTCAATGAGAAGCTGACGGCGGTGGAGCTTGAGCCGTTGGTGCGGCGCTGTATCGACGAGTTTGCGCGCGAACTCCAGCGTCGCGATATCGATGTCGAATTGAGGCTGCCCGATGTGCTGCCGGCAGTGCGCGGCGACCCGCTCCTGCTCGGGCAGGTGATGCACAGCGTGGTCGCGAACGCGATCGAGGCGATCGGCAACGGCGGTCGGCTCGAGGTGGCCTGCGACGTGGAGCGCGGTGGTCGGCAAGTGCTACTCGTCGTGCGGGACAACGGGCCGGGGATGCCGCCCAATCTCTTGCAGCGCGCCGGTAAGCCGTTCTTCACCACCAAGCCGCGCGGACTCGGAGTGGGCCTTGCGCTCGCCCGGCGCATCGTCGAACGCTTCGGCGGCGCGCTCGCGATCGAGAGTTCGCCCGGCGACGGTACGACAGTGAAAGTGGTCATGGCGGCAGCCTGAGCGGGGAGGGGACGATGGGACGCGCGATTCTGGTCATCGAGGACGAGGCGGTCCTCGGCAAGAACATCCGGATTTATCTCGAGCGCAGTGCCTACGACGTGCGGGTCGCGGAGACGGCGGAGGAGGGGCTCGCGCTGCTCGACGTCTTCAAGCCCGACGCCGTCGTGCTCGATTTCAACCTGCCGGGCATCAACGGGCTCGATGCGCTAGCGCGCCTACGGGCTTTCGACCGTCATTTGCCGGTCATCATGATCACCGGGCACGGCAGCGTCGAATTGGCGGTCGAAGCGATGAAGGCCGGTGCGCGCGACTTCCTGACCAAGCCCGTCGCCCTCGCAAAACTCAAGTTGTTGATCGACAAGTCATTCAAGGAAACCCAGCGCGACAGTGCGCTCGATTACTACCAGCAGCGCGAGGCCGATGCGGCGGATCTCACGAGCCTGTTCGGCGAATCCCCGCCGATGCGCACGCTCAAGCAGACCTTGCGGCAATTGCTCGACGCGGAGTCGCAGTTGCAGGACGCGGATGCGCCGGCAGTGCTGGTGCTGGGCGAGACGGGCACGGGCAAAGAGCTCGTCGCGCGGGCGCTGCATTACAACGGTCCCCGCCGGGATCGGCCCTTCGTCGAGCTGAACTGCGCGTCGATTCCGGCGCAACTGCTCGAATCCGAACTCTTCGGCTACGAGCGGGGGGCCTTCACCGACGCCCGCGAACGCAAGCTGGGGCTCGTGGAAACTGCGGAGGGCGGAACGCTGTTTCTCGACGAGATCGGCGACATGGACCTGGGCCTGCAGGCGAAGCTCCTCAAGCTGCTGGAAGAAAAGACGGTGCGGCGCATCGGCAGCCTGCGCGATCAGCGAGTCAACGTCCGGATCGTTGCCGCGACGCATCGGCCGATCGATGCATTGGTCGGGGAGGGGCGTTTCCGTGCGGACCTCTATTTCCGCCTGTGCGTCTTCCAGATCATGCTCCCACCGCTGCGCGACCGGGGCGACGATGTGCTGTCGCTCGCGCGCCACTTCATCTCGATCCACGCTGCGAGATACGGCAAGCGCGCGCCTTCGCTATCCCCGGCGGCCGAAGCGCTGATGCTGCGCCACCGCTGGCCGGGCAATGTCCGCGAACTGCGCAACGTCCTCGAACAGGCGGTGCTGCTCAACACCGGGCCGGTCATCGAGGCGTCCCAGTTGTCGCTGACGACGACCGCGGTGCCGCCCTCCGCCGCGACGACGCCGGACGTCGCGCAGACGGCGCAGGGGCGTGCCGATGCACCCGCGCAAACACTCGAAGATATCGAACGCCATGCGCTGCTCGATGCCCTCAAGCAGACCGGCTGGAACGTCTCGCGTGCGGCGCGCCTCCTCGGCGTCAGCCGGGACACGCTGCGCTACCGGATCGAGAAATGGGGGCTTTCGATGGACGCTTGATTCACTGCTGTTCGCGGAGAATGCAGTCTGCAAGCTCCGCGATGCCCGCGTCGCTCAGGTTGCTGCTGGCGAATATCGGCGCTTGCGGAAAGCGGACGAAATTGCGGTTCTGCGAACGCTGGTAGAGCGGATCGTAGTGCTTGTCGATGAACTCGGCGAAGAGCGTGTAGAGCTCGTGCTGGGCGGCCAGCGCCTTCCAGTTGGCCAGCGTTTCGTTGCTCTGCAGGCCCTGCAGGTAGTCGATCTTGTTTTGCAGATCGCTTACATCATCGCCGAGGTAGGCATAGTCCCGCACGAGGAAGTCGAGTCGCGCTTCGCGCGTCGCTTCGATCGCGACGCAGTGGCTTTCGCGCATGCGGGCCATCAGGACTTCGGGAACCTGGATGCGTCCGATCTTGCGGCTCTCGGCCTCGACGTAGACGGGACGAGCCGGGTCGAAGGTCCGCAACACGCCGTAGAGGTCCGTTTCGAAGGACTTCTGCGTCGGCTGCGGCCGGTCGGGCAGCGCTCCGAGCACAGAGCCTTTGTGGGCGGCGAGCTGTTCCAGATCCAGCACTTGCGCGCCAAGCCTGCCGAGCGCTTCGAGCACGCGGGTCTTGCCGCTTCCCGTCGCGCCGCAGATCACGCGAAAGTCGAACCGGCCGGGCAGGACGGCGAGTTCGTCGACGACCAGGTGGCGCCAGCTCTTGTAGCCGCCTTCGAGCTGGCAGGCGTCCCACCCGATCAGGCGCAGCCACGTGACGAAGGAGCCGCTGCGCTGGCCGCCGCGCCAGCAATAGACGAGCGGACGCCAGTTCTTCGGCTTGTCCTGGAAGCGCTCGCGCAGATGGCGCGCGATGTTCTCGGCGACCATCGCGGCGCCGATGCGGCGGGCTTCGAAGGCGGATTGCTGCTTGTAGATCGTGCCGACGATCGCCCGCTGCTCGTTGTCAAGGACAGGGCAACTGACGGCGCCGGGGATGCGGTCTTCGGCGAATTCGGCCGGGCTGCGGGCGTCGATGAACTCGTCAAATTCGGAGAGCTGTGCTACGGTCGCGAGGCCTTTTTTCATGCGTTGTCGCGGCTTTCGGCGTGCGCCGGATGGCCGGTTATTCCTTCAGGATGTCATGGATCAGATCAGACTTACGCAATTCTCCCACGGCGGCGGATGTGGCTGCAAAATCGCGCCGTCGGTGCTCTCGAAACTGCTCGCGCACGCACCCGCCGGCATCGTTCCGCCGGAACTGCTGGTCGGCACCGAAACGGCCGACGATGCGGCGGTGTATCGCCTCAACGAGCATCAGGCGATCGTCGCGACAACCGACTTCTTCACGCCGATCGTCGACGACCCCTTCGATTTCGGCCGCATCGCGGCGACGAACGCGCTGTCGGACGTCTACGCGATGGGCGGGCGCCCGATCATGGCGCTGGCGCTGGTGGGCATGCCGATCGACAAGCTGCCGCCGGAAGTGATCGGACGCATCCTCGAAGGGGGCGCATCGGTCTGTCGGGATGCAGGGATCCCGATCGCCGGCGGCCACTCGATCGACGTGCTGGAGCCGATCTACGGACTCGTCGGGCTGGGCGTCGTCGATCCGGCGCAGGTGAAGACCAACGCCGGTGCGCAGGCGGGCGACGTGCTGATCCTGACCAAGCCGCTCGGCGTCGGCATCCTGTCGGCCGGGCTGAAGAAAGGTGTGCTCGCGCCGGAGGGCTACGCCGAGATGCTGCGCTGGACCACGCTGCTCAATCGCGTCGGTGCGAGCCTGGCGGGCATGAATGGCGTGCATGCGGTCACGGACGTCACCGGATTCGGCCTTGCCGGTCATTTGCTGGAGATCTGCCGCGGCTCGCGCCTCGGGGCGCAAGTGTCCTTCGATGCGCTGCCGAAGATCGACACGGCCGTCCAGCTCGTGCGAGATGGGATCGCGACCGGCGCTTCGACGCGCAACTGGGCAAGCTACGGCGGCGAGGTCCGGCTTGCGGCGGACACGCCGGAATGGCAGCGCAAGCTCATCACCGACCCTCAGACCAGCGGCGGGCTGTTGATCGCGTGTGCGGAGGATAGCGTCGAAGCCGTGCTGGCTGCGGTGCGCGAGGAACAGGGCAACGAAGCGGCGGTGATCGGTCGCATGGTCGCCGGGGAACCGATGCTGCAGGTCGCTTGATGTGTCCGAATCAGTGCCTGATCAGCAAGGCGAGCTGTTTCCAGACCGTCTCGACGATCAGGGGCTGGGCTTCCGCCGTCGGGTGAATCCCGTCGGACTGGAAGAGTTCTCGCCGATCGGCGAATCCGTCCAGCAGGAAGGGCACAAGCGGGATCTTGTACTGATCGGCGAGGTCCGCGTAGGCTTGCTGGAAGCGCCGCGTGTAGGCCGGTCCGTAGTTCGGCGGCAGCCGCATTCCGACCAGAAGTACGCGGGCGCCCTGGCGGCGGGCAAGCTCGATCATCGCGGCGAGGTTCTCCTCCATCAGGTCGGGCTTGAGACCCCGCAGGCCGTCGTTTGCGCCGAGTTCGAGGATCAGGTAGTCGGGCCTGTGGCGTTCGAGCGCAGCGGGCAGGCGTGAGCGTCCTCCGGCGGTGGTTTCGCCGCTCACGCTCGCATTGACGACGGAATGACGGAACCCTTCGCGCTCCAATCGCGTCTGCAACAAGGTGGGCCAGTCCTGCTTCGGTTGCAGGCCGTAGCCAGCCGACAGGCTGTCGCCCCATACCAGGATCGTCGCCGCATCGACGTGCGCGCATGTCACCAACGCAAAGAAGATGAATACGATGGATCGCAGCGGCATTGAATTCTCCATTCCGGTCATAGAGGTGGCGGGACTCGCGAAACGCGTGGACCTGGGCGCGGGGCAGGGAACGCTGGAGATTCTGAAGGATGTTTCGTTCGCCGTGGAGCGCGGCGCATCGGTCGCGATCGTCGGCGCGTCGGGTTCCGGGAAATCCACGCTGCTGGGATTGCTCGCCGGGCTGGATGTTCCAAGCGAAGGCAGCGTGCGCATACGTGGCACCGATATCTTTACGCTCGACGAAGACGCGCGGGCCGCCTTGCGCGGCGAGGCCGTCGGATTCGTCTTCCAGTCCTTCCAACTGCTGCCCGCGCTGACGGCGCTGGAGAATGTGATGCTGCCGCTGGAGCTCGCCGGAAATCGCAATGCCTTGGCGATCGCCCGCCAATGGCTGGAGCGCGTCGGCCTCGGGGAACGGCTGCGGCATTACCCGCGCCAATTGTCGGGCGGCGAGCAGCAGCGCGTGGCCCTCGCGCGGGCCTTTGCGCCGAATCCGCAGTTGTTGCTGGCCGACGAGCCGACCGGCAATCTGGATGCCGTGACGGGCGAGAGCGTCATCGAACTGATGTTCTCGCTGAATCGCGAAGCGGGCACGACGCTGATCCTCGTCACCCACGACGAGTCGCTCGCCGCGCGCTGCAGTCGGGTCCTGCACATGCATGCCGGACGGCTCAGCGGAGCGATCGAGCACGCCTGAAGCGCGTCAGGCGGCGCTGATGCGGATTGTGCGCAATACGCGGCTTGCCGTATCGACGCCTGAGCGAACGGCCGACTCCAGCGTCGCAGGATACTCCGATTCCAGGTAGTCGCCAGCGAGCCACAGGCCGGCCACGGGCGTTTGCGGGCCCGGGCGCATCAGTCCCGGACGGCAGGCGAAGGTCGCGCGTCTCTCGGTGATCACCTGCGACCACTCGGGGCTCGGCAGGCGCACGTCGAGTTCCTGCTCCAACTGGCGATGGACGGCGAGAAGGAGTTCGTCACGGCTCAATCCCTCGTGCGGGCCATGAGCGCTGATCACGCAGGCGACGAGCCCCGGTTGCCCCCCGAGTTGCCCGCGGTCGAAAGCCCACTGAGCCGGTCCGCGCGCGAGCCCGATCATCGGAAAGGGCAGGTGGCAAGTCGGACCCATTGCAAGATAGACGGTCGTGATCGGTTCGTTGGGCAGCCCCTCGATCATCGTTGCAAGCCGATCACAGTCGCCTACCGTGCGCAGGAGTCCTCCGGCGTGATGCGGCGCGGTCGCGAGGACCACTTGGTCGTAGACCTGGCGCGACGAGGGGTCGCCTTCGAGGCGGAAGCCTTCGTCGACGCGTTGGATCGCTTCTACCGGCGTTCCCGTGCGCAACTTGCCTCGCCGAACCGCGAGGTAGCGGGCCGCCGGGACAGGGAAGAGCTCCGAGAGGTCGACGCGGGGGATCAGCAGTTCGCTCGCCGCGGCGCCCGCGGCAAGGCTGTCACGCAGGACATTGGCGAAGATCTGTGCCGACGCCTCGCCGATCGGCGTGTTCAACGCCGCAACGCACAGCGGCTCCCAGACCAGCTTCACGAGATGCGTGGTCTGACGCGTCTCGCGCATCAGTCCCGCGACCGTCAGATCCGGCGCGACGCGAAAGGTGCGCTTCTTGAGCGCCCGCATTAGCCTGAGCATTGCGAGCCGGTCCGCCCACTGCAGCCCTTTTGCGGTGACTAGTCCGACCGCCAGATGCAGCGGGGCGGGCAGGCGGGCCGCCTGCAGATGGAGTGCCCCGGGCGTGTGCAGGGTCAGCGGCAGATGCGCGAGCTGTTTGGGAGAGCCTCCGGTCAGACGCAGCAGGCGCAGCAGCTCCGAATAGGCGCCGAGCAAGATGTGCTGGCCGTTGTCGACGCGCCAGCCGTCCTTGTTGACGACCCGCGCCCGCCCGCCGAGCGTGTGCGAGCGATCGAAGACCGTCACCTGCACGCGCCGTCGTGCGAGTTCCACCGCGCAGGCCAGTCCGGCATAGCCTGCGCCAATCACCGCAACGTGCTGACTCACGCGATTTCCCTCTGCGCTAGCGAGCCTTACGCCCGCAGCCAGGTTGATCCGGCAAGCCACAGCTTGCGGATCGGGGTCAGCGACGTGCGGCGATCGAGCACCAGGAAGCCGTCGCGTTCGATTTCGCGCAGCAGCGTGCGGTAGATCGCGGCCATCACGAGGCCCGGGCGCTGGCTCTTGCGGTCGCCGCGCGGCAGATGCGCGAAAGCCTGATCGTAATACTGTTCCGCACGTTGGGCCTGGAAGCGCATGAGTTCGACAAAGTTGTCGTCGTGGCGCGCGTCCATGATCTGCTTGGCCGGAACGTTGAAGCGTTGCAGATCCTCGATCGGCAGGTAGATGCGGCCGCGCCGCGCGTCCTCGCCGACGTCGCGGATGATGTTCGTGAGCTGGAAGGCCATCCCGAGATCGTGTGCGTACTTCAGCGTCTGCCGATCCTCGTAGCCGAAGATTTCCGCCGCGAGCAGTCCGACGACGCTCGCCACTCGATAACAATAGAGTTGCAGTCCCTTGAAGTCGAGGTAACGGGTCTGCGTGAGATCCATTTCCATGCCGTCGATGATTTCGAGCAGCTGCTCCTTCGGCAGGTTGAAACGTCCGATGACGTCCTTCAATGCCAAGCCGACCGGGTGCGTCGGCTGCCCACCGTAGGTGAGGGCGATCTCCTTGCGCCACCATTCGAGCTTCGTCTGCGCGACCTGCACGTCGTGGCATTCGTCGACGACATCGTCGACCTCGCGGCACAGGGCATAGAGCGCGACAATCGCCTGCCGCCGCTCGGGCGGAAGGAAGAGGAAGCTGTAATAGAAGCTCGAGCCGCTCTTGGCAGCCTTGTCCTGGCAGTAGTCGTGGGGATTCATCGGATACCTTTGTAATTCAGCGCGCGCCACACGAGTCGCGGCCAGTCGGATTTTGTCAGCGTCGGGCGCCGCCGGAAAACGTCGAAACGCACCGCCTCGATGCGTTCGAGGATGTGCAGGCCGCCGAGCACGACGAGGCGCAGCTCCCAGCCGATGCGGCCGGGTAGATCGCGGGCGAGAGGCGCGCCCTCGAGCATCATCGCGCGCGCCCGCTGGACCTGGAACGCCATCAGGGCCCGCCAGGCGTCGTCGCAGAGCGCCGCTTGGAGATACTCTTCGGTCACGCCGAACCGCTGCATGTCATCGAGCGGGACGTAGATGCGATGCTTTTGCCAGTCGACAGCGACGTCCTGCCAGAAGTTGATCAACTGCAGGCTCGTGCAGATCAGATCCGAACGCCGCAGGTTGTCAGGCGTGGCGGCCCGGTACAGGTGCAGCATCAGGCGGCCGACCGGGTCTGCCGAGCGGCGGCAGTAGTCGCGGAGTTCGTCGAAGTCCGCGTAACGGGTCTTCCCCACGTCCTGGCTGAAGGCGTCGAGCAGATCCCGGAAGCATTGCAGCGGGAGCGCGTGATCGCGGACCGCGACGCCCAGGCGCGCGAAGAGGCGGGCGAGCGAGGGATCGCGCGGCGCTTCGCCGCGGCCGAGCAGGTTGAGTTCGTTCCGGTAGTCGTTGAGACGCGCCAGTCGTGCGATCGGTGCTGCGTCACCTTCATCGGCCACGTCGTCGGCGCCGCGCGCGAAGGCGTAGATCGCCTCCACCGGCTCACGCAGGTGGGGTGGCAGCAACAGCGACGCGACAGGGAAGTTCTCGTAATGATCGACGGACATGGGCGCGGCGCAGTATACGCGATAGCACATTGCAAGCCGTCGTTACCGCGCAGTCAGGAGGCGATTCAGTCGTCCATGATCTCGTCGTCGGGGGCGAGGCCGCGATCGGAGCTGCGTCGACCCCTGGTCGGGACACCGGATTCGACGACACAATTGCGCCCCTCGCGCTTCGCCTGGTAGCAGGCGGTGTCGGCGGCGATCAGGATCTCGGCGGGATCGGACTGCCTGCCGTCGACGTAGGTGATGCCGATGCTGGCACCGATCGAGAAGACATTGCCGTGCCACTCGAATCGGTAATCCGCCACGCTTTCGCACAAGCCTTCGGCCAGCCGCAATGCATCTTCGCGTGAGCAATCATGCAGGATCAGCGCGAACTCGTCTCCGCCGACACGACATAGCGTGTCCTGTTCGCGGATGCGAGACTGGATCAGCTCCGCAATGCGCATCAGCAATTCGTCACCGGCCGCATGACCGCAGGTGTCGTTGACGATCTTGAAGCGGTCGAGGTCGATGAAGCACAGCGCCCCATGGTCACTCGCGCGGCGTCGCGATGCGGCGACGCACTCTTCGATCCGCTGTTCGAAGACGCGGCGGTTCGGCAGCCCGGTCAGCGGGTCGTGCGTCGCCTGGTAGGCAAGCTGGGCCGTCGCGTCGTCGATGCGCGACTGCATCGTACGGTGATTCTCGGAGATGGCCCGCGCCATCGCGTTGAAGCCTTTTTCCAGCGCAGCGAGCTCCGGGTTGTTGGCGCCTTCGGTAATTTCGACGTCGAGGTCGCCGGCCTTCATACGCTTGACGCCTTCCACCAAGGCCTTGACCGGCTTGGACACGGAACGCGCCAGACGCAGCGCCAGCAGTCCGGAAAGCGAAAGCCCAAAGCCGAGCATGGCAAGGGCAGCGCCGATGATCGTGTTCTTTTCGTGGGCGGACGGCCGCGCGTCGAGTTCGATGTGGACCCAACCGATCGGGTCCTGGGGCTGCTCTTTCACAGCGTCCGCGGAGACGTCGTCGATCGTCACGTTCACTGCCTGGATGGGCGCCACCATGACGACGAACTCAGGCGTTCCGCCCCGCACAATGCCGCGCCGCAGCGTGCGCAGTTCGGCGGGGGCGAGCACGCGGATCCGGCCCTTGCTGGCAAGTAGATTCCCGGCGTCATCGTACAGCGCGGCGGCGCTGACGTCGCGCTGCTCGGTGGCCGCCTGCAGCAGCGCATCGAGCGCTTCGCGATTGCCCGCAATGACCCCATATTCCGCGGCGGGCGCGAGAAAGCTGATGATCGCGTCGCCGTGAGTCTGCAGCGCCTCGTCGAGCATTCGGGTGCCGCGGTAGACGACGACCGTGGTCACGAGTGATGCGAGCACCGCCACCGGCAGCAAGGCGACCAGCAGAAGCCTGTCGTGCAGCGGAAGGTGGCTCAGTCTCTTCATGACTACTTCCGCCTTTCGATGCCGTCGGCGAGCGTCGTCTCGTCGCTGATCGTAATGCTCAGCGCCCGTGCAACGTGCCGATTGATGCCGACCGAGAAGTAGCGCGGCGCCTCCGCGGGCGGCAGGTCTATCCGTCCGCCCCCCTGTTGCGCGAGCCATTCCGCCGTCTGGCGTGCGACATCCTCGGGCGCGCTGAATACGCCCGCCAGCGCGCCCGCCGTGACGTAGGCCTGCGAATAGCCGAACACCGGTTTGCGGTAGCGATATGTTGTCAGCAGGATCGGTCGTGCGGTGTTGGGCGTATAGGCGAGGGAGTCGGGCACCGCCAGGATCAGGTCCGACGCCTCCAGCAGACGTTCGAGTGCCGGCAGGAGCGCATCGCCGTCGCCGATCTGTTCGAAATTGGGCTTGAAACCGGCGCGGACGGCTGCGTCCTGTAGCGCGGGGCGCAACGGGGCCGACTGCGGTCCGAGAAGGATGCCGACACGTTCCGCGGACGGCATCGCGTTACGGACGAGGCGGAAGTGGCGCAGCAGGGGTTGGTCGAGGACGATCCCGCCGATCCTCGCTCGCGGGTAGCGAATCTGCAGCGCGCGCAGGTTCTGGGTCGAAATGAGCACCGCCAGAATGGGCACTCCCGACCGCTCGGCCATCTGATTGACCGCTTCGGCACCTACGGCAACGATCACGTCGGCACGCGCCAGGACGGTCTCGTCATAGCTTTCCCCGACTGCCCCCGCCTCACGAACACGGATCGAGCCGGACTGAGGAAGGGCCGAACGCAGTGCCGCGACGAAGGCGGCCTGGACCTCATTGTGTTTCGACAGGACGATCGCTGCTTCCGTCGCCGACGCGCCGGCCGGCAGGCCACAGAGGGCCAGCCAGAACACGAGGGCGAAGAGGCAGGAAATCTTTTTCAACATATCCCGGTCGAAATACGGCCGACTCCGGCTGCATGCTTCAATCCAATTTGAAGGACTGGAAGCAGTGCCTGCGTCGGCGCTCCGGAGACGAAGCGATCAAGTGAAGATCGGTTGCCCCGGGGGGTGGATTATTCCCGAAAATGGATGTTTTTTCTCAATAACTGCAAAGATTTCATTCAGCGAGGATAGTCACGTTGCAAAATTGCCCGGCATAGTGGATCTCATCCCGAGAGCCGGGTTTCAATGCCAAGTGCAATGTCATACCGACGATGTGTTGTCGGCCGGGGCCGACTCCATCTGGAAGCGCTTTCGGCATATCTTGGTCCAATAACGGGAGACACAGTGCTGGAGATTAGCGCCGTAACGAAATGTCACGAGAAACCCGTATCCCACCCCTGGGCACGTCCCCTCTTCGCCGACGTCTCGCTTGAGCTGCACAAGGGCGAATGCGTCGCGATCATGGGCGAATCGGGGGTCGGAAAATCGACCTTGCTTAACTGCATCGCAGGGCTGGAACCGGTGGATGGCGGCGTGATCCGGCTCGATGACGTCGAACTGACAAAGCTCGACGAAGACGCTTTTGCACGATTGCGGAGGAAGTCTTTCGGCTTCGTGTTTCAGGCCTTTCACGTCCTGCCGCACCTGACCATCAGCCAAAACGTCGCATTGCCTCTGTGGCTGCTCGACACGGACGAGGCGGAGACTGCCCGGCGGGCAGGAGAGATGATCGAGCGAGTGGGGCTCGGCGGTCGTGGCGACGACTGGCCGCGCCACCTTTCGGGAGGCGAACTCCAGCGCGTGGCAATCGCGCGGGCGCTGGTGCATCGCCCGCTCCTCGTACTTGCAGACGAGCCGACCGGCAACCTCGACCCCGAGCGCGCCGCCGACATCCTCGATTTGCTCCTTGAACGCATTCGCACCGTCGAGGCGATGGGGGTCATCGTCACGCACTCGGCCGTTGCGGCAGGTCGGGCGGACCGCGTTCTGCGGCTGACGAGTGGCGGCCTCAAGGCGCAGCCGGTCGTAGCGTGACGCCCATTCTGCGCCATCTCTTTCTTGCGAGCTTGCGCCATAGCCGGTTTGCGACCGGGCTGTCGCTGCTCGCGATCGCGCTTGGCGTGGCGCTTGGACTGGCCGTACAGTTGATCCACGATGCCGCGCTCGACGAGTTCGGCCGCGGGCTGCGCAGCCTGGCCGGAGTCGCGGATCTGCAGCTAATCGGGGCCAAGACAGGATTCGACGACGCCGTTTATGTCGAAGTCGCCCGGCTGCCGCAGGTCGCCGACGTTGCGCCCATACTGGAGCTGGAAGTGCGCCTGCCGGGGCGTACGCAGACCTTGCGCGTGTTCGGCGTCGACGTGCTGCGCGCCTACCGACTGCATGCAGCGCTGCAGCCGAGGGCCGAAAGCTCGGACGGCGAGAGCAGCGAATTCGCCATGTTCGCGCCGGACGCGCTGTTTCTCACCACCGCGGCGCGTACCGCGTTGGGGCTGGAGACTGGAGCCACCTTGCGTGTCCAGTCGGGAACGGTCGAGCGCACGCTGCGGATCGCCGGCGGCGTGCCTGCCGCACCGGCCGGCCAGCTGTTCGGTGTGATGGACATCGCCGCGATGCAGCAGATCTTCGACCGCATCGGCAGGATCTCCCGCATCGATTTGCGGATGCGGCCCGGTACCGATCCCGAGGACATGCGGAAGGTGCTGAAGACGGTGCTGCCGCCCGGTGTCGAGATCCTGACGCCCGCACTCGTCGAGTCCCAGGCGGTTGCGCTTTCACGCGCCTACCGGGTCAATCTGACGATGCTCGCCGCCATCGCGCTCGTCACAGGCGCCTTCCTCGTCTTCTCGTCGCAGCGGCTGGCTGTTGCCCGCCGGGCGCAGGAGTTTGCGTTCCTGCGCGCGATGGGACTAACGAGACGGGAGCTCATGCTAGGGATCCTTGTTGAGGGCGCTGTGCTCGGACTTGGCGGGGGAGTCCTTGGAATTGCGCTCGGTCATGCCCTTGCGCGCCTTGCAATCGGGCTGTTCGGAGGTGACCTCGGCGCCGGCTACTTCGAGGGCCTTGCGCCCACACTGCGATTCGAGCCTTTGGGGGCAATCGCGTACCTGTCTGCGGGCGTGCTCGCGGGGCTTGCCGGAGCATGGGGGCCGGCTCGCGAAGCCGCAAGGCTGAATCCCGCGAGCGGACTGCGGGCCGGCGCCGATTCGGGAGTCTTCCATGTCAGGACGAGATCCTTCCCGGCGCTGATCCTCGCGGCTGTGGCCTTGGGACTGTGCGTGCTGCCGCCGGTGGGCGGTGTGCCGGTATTTGGCTATGGCGCCGTCGCTGCGATCCTTGCAGCGGCAATCCTGGTTCTTCCGGGTATCGCATCCTTGATTCAGTGGGCATGGCCGCCGGGGCAAGGTGTGACGGTGCGCCTGGCGCGGGCAAGACTCGCGGCGGCACCTGGCCAAGCGGTGGTCGCAGCCGCCGGTGTCGTTGCGAGCGTTGCACTTGCGGCGGCAATGGGCATCATGGTCACATCCTTTCGCCATTCGGTGGACGCATGGCTGGGCATCGTCTTGCCGGCCGATCTCTACGTCAGCGCCTCGCGGGGTGCAAACAGCGGTTACCTGGACGAGGCGCTGATTGCGAGGGTAGCGCAGCTCGATGGGGTCGAGGCGCTCCGGCCCGTGCGCTTCGACAGCATCCGCCTCGACGCCACCCATTACCCCGTCACGCTCATCGCCCGACCGGTCGATGGCGGGAAGATCTTGCCGCTGGTCAGCACTGAAGATCGCGAACGGAAGCGACCGGAAAAGGTGCCGATCTGGATTTCGGAGGCGATGGCAGCGATCTTTTCACTCGACGTCGGTGACGAACTGCTGATTCCCATCGCCGGCAAGCCTGTGCCGTGCCGTGTCGCCGGTATCTGGCGCGACTACGCACGCCAGTACGGCGCCTTCGTCATCGAACTCGACGACTACCGCCGCCTGACGTCGGACTTCTCCGCGAACGATCTGGGTATCTGGCTGCGGAGCGGCGCAGCGCCGGAGACGGTCGCTGCGGAGGTGCGTGGCGCGTCAGGTGATCGGGCCGTCGATATTGCCGTGCCGCGCGAGATCCGCGACCGAAGCCTCGCAATCTTCGACCGTACCTTTCTCGTCACCTATCTGATGGAAGCGGTCGCGGTCGTTATCGGCCTTTTCGGCGTCAGCGCGAGCTTCGCTGCGCTTGCGTCGGCCCGTCGCAGGGAATTCGGGATGCTGCGCCACCTGGGCTTGACGCGCCGCGATATCGGCCGGCTCCTCGCGATCGAGGGGGCAATGACCGCGGCAGTCGGCTCCCTTGTCGGATTCGTCGCCGGGGCCGCGGTGTCCATGGTGCTGATCGAAGTCGTCAACCGTCAGAGCTTTCATTGGAGCATGGACATTCGCATTCCCTTCGCCGGCCTGGCGACGTTTGCCGGCGTCCTGATCGCGCTCGCGGCACTCGCTGCGAGGCTGTCGGGACGGCAGGCAATGCATCAGTCCGCGGTTCTCGCGGTGCGGGAGGACTGGTGAGCACCGCGCGGGCATTGATCGCGGTCTGCGCGCTGGCAGTGGCTCAGTTCCTGGGCGCTGCTTCCGCGGAATACGCCGCCGTCCGTCCGGAGCGTCCATTGAAATTCCCCGGAGACTTCGGCGCGCATCCCGAGTACCGCACCGAATGGTGGTATGTGACAGGGTGGCTGCTCGACGAGCAGCGCAAGGAGCGGGGCTTCCAGCTCACGTTCTTTCGCGTGCGAACGCGAGCTGGCGAGGAGAACTCCTCGCGCTTTGCCCCCCGACAACTCGTCCTTGCTCACGCGGCCATTGCGGATCCGGCCGAGGGCCGCCTCCTGCACGACGAACGCAGCGAGCGGGCGATGGATCCGCTTGCCGGAACAGACGAGGGAAGAACGCATGCCTGGACCGGTTCGTGGGAGCTCGCGCAGGATGACGGGAACTACCGGGCTCGTGCCCAGACCGACTCCTTCGAGTTCGATCTGAAGCTCGTACCGTCGGGCGCGCCTGCCCCCAACGGCAAGAACGGATTCAGCCAGAAGGCCCCCGATCCGCGGAATGCCAGTCATTACTACAGCCGTCCGCAACTCGCCGTCTCCGGGACCTTGCGCCTGCGCGGCAAGCCCCACGAGGTCACCGGGCGTGCATGGCTGGACCACGAATGGTCCAGCGAATATCTGCCTGCTGATGCCAGCGGCTGGGACTGGATTGGCGTGAATCTGCACGACGGCGGCTCGCTGATGGCGTTCCGCATGCGCAGCAAGGACGGAGCGCCGATCTGGGCCGCCGCTACACTGGCGCCGCCAGGAGGTGTGCCGGCTTCGCTCGGGCCCGACAAGATCCGTTTCCTGCCCGTGCGCCGCTGGCGATCCGCCCGCACCGGCGCCGACTATCCGGTCGTGTGGAATATCGAGGTGGACGGCCGGATGTTCAGGATTGAGCCGCTGATGGACGACCAGGAACTCGACAGCCCCCGTTCGACCAGAACCGTCTATTGGGAAGGCGCCGTCCGCGTCTATGAGGGCGAGCGCGAAGTCGGATGGGGATATCTCGAAATGACCGGCTACGTCGGGCGACTACGGATGTAAGGGACGTGTATAATCCGCCCGCCGCCGCAACGGTGGTCCCCCGGCATCGGGGTGAAGCTGGGCCCAGGTGGCGAAATTGGCAGACGCACCAGATTTAGGTTCTGGCGCCGCGAGGCGTGGGGGTTCGAGTCCCTTCCTGGGCACCAAAAACAAGGCAGTTGCGGCGCGCGCAATGACCTTCTCTTGCCCCATCTCTCAATAAGAACGCGATGAGCAATGCGCAGTGGTTCCTGCTGCTGGGTGGTCTTTTCCTGGCAATGGGGCTGACCTGGTCTCCTCTCCGGCGATTGCCCGTCACCTCGGCGATCATCTATCTTGCCGTCGGACTGCTGGTCGGGCCAACCTTCCTGCACCTGTTTCATTTCAACCCGCTGAAAGAGTCGGCGCTGCTCGAGGTGCTCACCGAAGGCGCAGCCCTGATCTCGCTGTACGCAGCGGGAGTGAAAATGCCGGTTCCGGTGACCCTGGCGAGATGGCGTACTCCGATCCTGCTCGCCTTCGTTTCGATGTTCGTCACCGTGGGGCTCGTCGCGGCGTTCGCGGCGTTTGTGCTGGATCTGCCGCTCGGTGCCGCGATCCTGCTGGGCGCGATCGTCGCGCCGACCGATCCTGTGCTCGCGACGGACGTGCAAATACGCCACCCGGGAGAACGTGATCGGCTGCGCTTCACCCTGACCTGCGAAGCCGGCATGAACGACGGCAGCGCGTTTCCCTTCGTGATGCTCGGGCTTGGGCTCCTCGGGCTGCACGACATCGGTGAGGACTTCATCCGCTGGGCGCTGATTGACGTCCTCTGGGCAACAGCCGGCGGCATCGGCATCGGGGTTGCCGGCGGAGTCCTGCTCGCGCATGTCGCGCATCGGATCCGGAATCTCGGCACCCGGCACGAGTTGCTCGATGACTTCCTGGGGCTCGGGCTGATCGGGGTCGTCTACGGGGCAAGCGTCGCGCTCAACACCTGGGGATTTCTCGCGGTGTTCTTCGCGGCCGTGGCCTTGCGCCAGACCGAGCGCAAATTGTCGGGCGGGCAGGAAGACGTCCCCGACCGGCTGCGCTTCGATCGCGATGCTGAACCGGCCGAAGGTGAAAGCGGGGCGGCCATACAGGCGGTGAGCGAGGAATCACTGATCTTCAAGGAACACCTCGAGCGGCTGTCGGAACTCGTGCTCATTCTCTTGATCGGCGGGACCTTGTTCATCAACTCGTGGAGTTGGCGCGCCGTCGGTTTGTCGCTTTTCCTGTTCCTGATCGCCCGGCCGGTCAGCGTCATGGTCGGCTTGGCCGGAACCCGCACGCCCTGGAAGTTGCGGGGGCTGGTGGGATGGTTCGGCGTGCGAGGGATCGGCTCGCTCTACTACCTGATGTATTCGATCCAGCACGGTTTGCCGGAAAAGCTCGCGCTGGAACTGATTCACCTGACGCTGATCGTCGTCGCGCTGTCGATCGTATGCCACGGGATCAGCGTGAAACCCATGATGGAGAGATTTTGGAGCAATTCTTCGCGGTAGACGTGACTTGGGCGTGTCACGCATCCGCGACACGCCCAAGCATGGGAAATTGCGACGATTCGGCTGGGAACCGCGTTTACTTCGGCAACGGCGAATACTCGATGGGCACCCAGCTGTAGACGCCCTTGCCATCGGCGCGCACGTGGCCCAGGCCGGGGAAGGGGAGGTGCATCCCGGCGACCAATGTCTTGCCGGTCGCCATTGCATAAAGCAGGGAACGGCGAGTTGCGATGGCCTGATCCTGATCCACGTCGAACTCGATCGACACCTCCGGCTGGGAGAACTGGACCCCGTGCGCGTGGATGATGTCACCCCAGATCAGCAGCTTCTGGTCGCCTGATTCGACGGAAAATGCGGTGTGGCCGGGAGTATGACCGTTCGCCTTGACGGCGCGGATACCCGGCACCAGCTCGCTACCGTCGGAAAACGTCTTCCATTTCCCGCGCGACTGGTAGATGCCCGCGATGTCGCGTGCCATCTTGAAGAGGCCCTGCATGTCTGCCGGCGCGCCCGCGGCATTCTTTTCGGACAGCCAGTAGTCGTTGTCGGCTTGTGAAACATGGACGACCGCATTCGGGAACGCTGGCTGCGAGTTCGCGTCCGCCAGGCCTCCGATGTGATCGCCGTGCATGTGGGTGACGACGACGGCGTCGACCTGCGAGGGGTCATAACCCGACGCCTTCATGTTACTGATGACGTTCCCTAGTCCTGGGCCGAACAGGCCAGCGGCACCGGCGTCCACGAGAACCAGATTCTTCCCCGTATTGATGAGATAGGCATTGACGGCCGTCTGCATCTTCGGGTTGCCGACGAAGTGGCGGGCGAGGCGCCATTTCAGTTCATCGGGTTTGGTGTTGCGCAGCAGCTTGACGTCGAGTTCGATCGCTCCATCGAAGAGCGCCGTGACTTCGAACTGGCCGACCATCGTGCGGTAATAACCGGGCACCTGGGTCTTTACCATCGGCACTTCGGCGATTGCCGGTGCGACGGGCACAAGGGCCAACAGGGCTGCGCTCACGGCAATGATCGGCGTGAGTTTCTTGAACATTGGGAAATCTCCAGTCAGGGAAGCGAGCTAGCCGACAATGTTATTGATGTTCGCATAGGATTGCGCACCGCGCAAAATCGGCGGTGCGCAATGCAGCATGGGCTCAGCGGCTGATCGGCTTGTAGCGGATGCGTTTCGGCTTGGCGCCTTCCTCACCCAGTCGCTTGCGCTTGTCCTCTTCGTATTCCTGATAGTTGCCGGCGAAGAAGGTCCACTGCGACTCGCCTTCCGCCGCGAGGATGTGTGTGCAGATGCGGTCCAGGAACCAGCGGTCGTGGCTGATGATCAGCGCGCAACCGGCGAATTCAAGCAAGGCATCTTCGAGCGCACGCAGCGTTTCGACGTCGAGGTCGTTGGACGGTTCGTCGAGCAGCAGCACGTTGCCGCCGGAAATCAACGTCTTCGCCAGATGCAAGCGTCCGCGTTCGCCGCCGGAAAGGTTGCCGACGATCTTCTGCTGGTCGCCGCCCTTGAAGTTGAAGCGGCCGATATACGCGCGGCTCGGCATTTCGAAGCGGCCGACGGTCAGTACGTCCGCACCATCCGAAATCGCCTCGAAAACCGTCTTGTCGTTCGCGAGCCCTTCCCGCGACTGGTCGACGGCGGCGATCTTTACCGTCGAGCCGACCGTGATGTCGCCCGAATCCGGCTTGTCGCGGCCTTCGATCATCTTGAAGAGCGTCGACTTGCCCGCACCGTTGGGGCCGATCACCCCGACGATCGCACCGGGCGGGATGCTGAAACTCACGTTGTCCATCAGCAGCTTGTCGCCGAAGGCCTTGGAGACGCCGTTGAACTCGATGACCTTGTCGCCGAGACGTTCGCCCGGCGGAATGAAGATTTCCTGCGTTTCGTTACGCTTCTGGTACTCGACGGTGGTCATCTCCTCGTAGCGCGCAAGGCGGGCCTTCGACTTCGCCTGGCGTGCCTTCGGATTGGACCGCGCCCACTCCAGCTCGGTCTTCATCGCCTTCATGTGCGCGTCGATCTGCTTGGATTCGGTTTCCAGGCGGGCTTCCTTCTGCTCCAGCCAGGACGAATAGTTGCCCTTCCAGGGGATGCCATGGCCACGGTCGAGTTCGAGGATCCACTCGGCCGCGTTGTCCAGGAAGTAGCGGTCGTGGGTGACGGCGACGACGGTGCCGGGGAAGCGCGTCAGGAACTGCTCCAGCCACTCGACCGACTCCGCGTCGAGGTGGTTCGTCGGCTCGTCGAGGAGCAGCATGTCGGGCTTGGACAGCAACAGCTTGCATAGCGCCACGCGGCGCTTCTCGCCACCGGACAGATTACCGATCGCCGCGTCCCACGCGGGCAGCCGCAGCGCGTCGGCGGCGATTTCCATCTGGGTCTCGACGTCCGAACCGGCGGTCGCGAGGATGTTCTCGTACTTCGCCTGCTCTTCGGCGAGTTTGTCGAAGTCGGCATCCGGCTCGGCGTAGGCGGCGTAGATTTCCTCCAGCTTCGTGCGCGCCTCCATGACCTCGCCGAGGCCGGACTCCACCTCGTCCTTGACGGTCTTTGACGGGTCGAGCTGCGGTTCCTGCGGCAGGTAGCCGATGCGGATGCCGGCGAGGTGCTGGACTTCGCCGTCATACTCCTTGTCGGCGTTGGCCATGATGCGCAACACGGTCGATTTGCCGGAACCGTTCAGGCCCAGCAGGCCGATTTTCGCGCCGGGGAAGAACGAGAGCGAAATATCCTTGATGATCTGCCGCTTCGGCGGCACCGTCTTGCTCACGCGGAGCATCGACATTACGTATTGGGCCATTGAACTCTTGTCGGAAACGTCGTGAGGACGAGGGGTGCCAAGGATACCTCAAGCCTGTCCCGGACTGCTTTGCTAATCAGTCCGTCTTTTCGTCCAGATTGATGTCTGCGATCAGATCGTTCGACAGGCGCTCGAGATCGGCCTGTAAGGCCCGGGCGTCGAGGCTGTCATCGGCCTTGAGTTCCGCTTCGGCGCGGAACAGGGTTTCCGACGACATCGGCGCGCTGGTCGTGCTCGTTACCAGCTTCTCGACATTGACGCCGTAGCGTGCAAAGACCTGCGAGATTTCGCGGACGATGCCCAGGCGGTCGTGGCCGACCAGGCTGAAGGCGAGCCGTCGGGTGCGGGCCGGTATGCTGGCTGCGGGGCCGCCTGCCTGTTCCACGGTGATCGTAAGCCCGGGAAGGGCCTTCAATGCCGTTTGCAGCGCCTCGGTTCGCTCGGCGGCGACGGCCACCTTCAAGACGCCGGCGAATTTGCCCGCGAGTTGGGCCATCGAAGATTCCAGCCAGTTGGCTTCATGGCGCGTGATGACGGCGGATAGCTGTTCGACGAGTCCGGGACGGTCGTCTCCGATCAGGGTCAATACGAGAAAGCGAGTCATGGGTGACGCCTCCTACGGTATGTCGTCAAGGCCGGCAGGCCTCAGTGGGGCAGGGCGCGGCGCTCAGGCCACTTCCACGAGCGCTATCAGCTGCCCTTCATCGATCAGGTCGCCTTCCTCGACCTTGACCTCGACAATCGTACCCATCTGCGGGCTCGGGATGTCAAGGGCAACCTTTCCGGTTTCCAGCACGATCAGGGTTTCGTCGAACGAAATTCTTTCGCCTGCGCGCACGAGAACGCTTTGCACAAAGACGTCCTCCGTCCGGCAGTTTCCGCAAGTGTCCCAACATTCCGGGAACTTCGGCATCCGTACTTCGACCAGTCGACCCATGCCCGTCACTTGCCCGCAATGGAAGTGGACACGGCCCCGACGAACATGACCGACGAAAAAGTGCGTTTCAGCAGCTTGCTGTAGAAGTCCTGCATCGTCACGCCGTCGTCGAATTGGACGAGATCGCCGCGCGCGATCTTCATCTTGGTCGTTGCAATCCAGAAGCTCGTGCCGCCTTCATCGACCTCGATATACGTGAATTCGTTCGCGTCGATGGAGTCCAGCACGACGCCGTAGTGGCGGCGGGCCTGTGCCGGGTCGGTACCGGATCGCATGATCTGCAATGCAGCATCAGGCGTGGGATGCCCGGGCGGCGGCGCTGCGAGCGCATTCAGCGATGTGGACAGCAGGAGACCGATCGAAAAAACGCAGCGAATGCCGGCGACCCTTTTGAGGAACAGCTCCGGCATCTTGTAAAGCGGGGGCATGCGGGAATTCCGTTATACCGACTGTGGTAATTAGCTTACTCCGCTTGCCCATCTTTCGCACTCGGTCAATTCGAGTTCAAGCGAAATGAATGAACCTTCCGTCCTGGTTCCTCAGTGACCTTCTGCTTGAAGCTTCTTCGAGACTGCCGGTTCCCCTGCAACGGCTGGCGCAGGCGCCGGAGCCGTCCGCTCGGGCATGTAGGAAGCGGCCTGGCAGGCAATCGCAGCGAGATAGGGAATGCACTGGAGTGCGAGAATGCCGACCCACAGCTGAACCTCAATGTGGTCTTCGTAGCCGCGCAGATAGACCAATACCGACGCGCCGGCTATTAGCGCCACGAGCAGCCCGATCTCCTCGCGCAACGGGGCGAAGAAGGCAAACGCGCCTTTTTCCTTCCAGCCCTTCGGCGTACGAACGAATTCGCCGCGCCGCTTCACGATCCCGGCGAAAACGCCGCGTGCAATCGCATGCGCCAATCCGACCGACAGAATCGAGGCCCCGAGAATGTCCTTCCAGGGAGCATCCATCGTCCGACGATAGAGAATCGGTCCCAGCGCCGCTTTGAAGGCCATGAAGCCGAGGATTGGCATCGCAAGGGATGTCACCGGCAGACCGAAGGCTTTCGGGAAGGCGAGCATGCCGACCGTCCATGCGAGGCTGCCGAAGGCGAAGACGAGCTGCAATGCGTCGCCGAGCCAGGCAAACCAGCCGGTGAGGAAGTGGTAGCGCTGCGCAATGTCCAGCTTGCTCCGGCCCAGCATGGCCGGCAGATGGTGCTTGAGGATCTGCATCGCGCCGAAGGCCCAGCGGAAACGCTGGCTCTTGATCGCGGCAAAGTCCGACGGCGTCAAGCCGCGGCCGAGAATGTGATCCACATATCGGGTGTCGTAACCCTTCTCGATGAGGCGCAGGCCGAGTTCGGTGTCTTCGCAGATGCACCACTCGGACCAGCCCCCCACCTCTTCGAGGGCAGCACGCCGCACCAGTGTCATCGTGCCGTGCTGGATGAGGGCGTTACGCTCGTTGCGGTGGTGCATGCCGATGCGGAAAAAGCCGTCGAACTCCCAGTTGCACATGCGACGGAAGGGCTGCGTTTCCCAGTCGCGGTGCGCCTGAGGGGCCTGCACGACGGACACGTTCCGTTCGGCGAAATGCGGAATCAGGCAGGACAGCCAGTCCGGGGAGACGACGTAGTCGGCATCGACGACGCCGACCACTTCGGCTCGCGGGTCGGTCTGCCTGAGACCGAAGTTGAGCGCTCCGGCCTTGAAGCCCGGCCAGTTATCCAGATGGTAGAAGCGGAAGCGCGAACCGAGTTCCGCACAGCGCTTCTCGAGAGGCTTCCACAGCGCTTCGTCCTTGGTGTTGTTGTCCAGCACCAGGACTTCGAAATTCTGGTATTGCATCGCCGCCAGGCTGTCGATCGTCGCGATGACCATTTCGGGCGGTTCGTTGCAACAGGCGAGGTGGATCGAGACGAAGGGCTCCTTGTCCGGCGCGTGCGGCGGCAGCGGGACGAAGCGGCGTTTCCAGCGACGCTTGAACAGCACTTCGCCGAATTCGAAGCCGTGGGACAGGAGTACGGCGATTGTCAGGATGGTCGCGCCGATCAGGATGAAGAGTCCGACGAGATCCCGCTGAGTCAGGTAATAGTCGGCCGGGACATTCAGGCCGATGATCAGCGTCGTCGCACACGCTTGCACGAGGCTTGCAAGCCAGAGCCGTCCGAGCACGGTCCAGTCACGCAGCAGGAAGGCGATGAGGAACATCGGCAGGAAGGCGATCGCGCCGGCCGCGAATGCCTTTTCGTGCCAGCGGACGTCTTTGACGACCAGGCCGTCCAACGGGAACTTGGGTCCGCGCTCGGCGTTGAACATGCCCCAGTAGGCGCCCGCCCAGCCTTCGAGCTCGATCTTCCACGGCTGGTCGATCGCTTCCATGATGAAGTAGTCGAGCTTGGCCGTGCGCGGGTTGGCGAGGAACTCGCGGATGAACTTGGCCTGATTTTCATGTGACGCGACACCGCGGCTGTCGCTGCCGTAGAGGTTATCCATGACCGGGCCGCGGCTAGGCCAGCCGATTTCGCCGATCACGATCTTCTTGTTCGGGAAGGTCCTGGCCAACTCGTCGTAACGCATCATCGCGTACTCGACGGCTTTGTCGGCATCGATGCCCTCGTGGTAGGGCAGCAGGTGAACAGTGATGAAGTCGACGCTGTTGGCCAGTTCCGGATACTTGAGCCAGACGTGCCAGGGCTCCGCGGTCGAAACGGGCTTCTTGACCTTCTTCAGTGCCTTTCGGGTCTTGTCGAGATAGACAGCGAGTTCCTTGGGTGTGACGTCACCGCGCAGGATGGCCTCGTTGCCGACGATCACTCGTTCGACATGGGCGAACTTGCGGGCGCTGTCGATGACCGCCTCGATTTCCTTCTCGTTGGCTTCCGCATCGCGCGAGATCCATGCGCCTGCCGTCACGAGGAGCTTGCGCTCGGCCGCGAGCCGAACGATCGTCGGCGTTTCCAGGCTGCCGTAGGTCCGGATGCTGTCGGCGGTCTTGGCCAGAAGGTCAAGGTCGGCACCGATCTCCTGATCAGTGGGGTAGCTGTGTTCGAGCGGGCTTTGGTCGCGCTGGTAGGGACTGTAGGCGTAGCCGCGAATGCTGTTGGCCGCACCGACGAACTCGGTGCCCCGGTTCCATCTTTCCGCGAGGTAGTACTGGGCGCCGGCTACGACACCGGCCATAAGAAGCGCTGCGATTATTCGGTAAATCAGCGAAGCGACGTTTTTCATCAGGATCTTGGTCCCCTCGGGGAAGAAACTAGCGTTGCGCGTTGGCGCTTTGGATACGCCGTACGCAATAAATCACGTTCGGGCGGCAGTGTGACACAATTGTCGTCTTATGGCGCCGTTACTGACCGGCGCGGAGTTTATGCGGTTTTTCAGTTGCTTAGCAAAGAAAATATGGGTCAACCTGCAACACGCCGCAAGGCGGTTTGCGGGTGATTGATTTGTAAGGAAAAAACACCTCGATGCAAAAGGTCTTGCAAAAGCGGGAGAACCTCGCGCTTCCCGTCGTCGTCAGCGCCCTGGTCTTCGCAACTGCGCTCTGGCTCAGATACGGCCTGTTCGAAGCCGGCGTATTCCCGACTTCGTGCGGGATTGCCCTTGCGGACGGGCTGCACGGGCTGTGCTTGGCCAAGTGGGCATTGCTGCAGACCTTCGTCCAGGAGCGGCTCGGCTGGTTGAGCCTGCTCGCCGGGTTTGCCGCGTTCGCGTTGCGCGTCAAGCCCTTGGCATGGGCAGGCTGGTTTGCCGGGATCGCAGGACTCGTGCTTTACAGTTACAACTTCGCCGCCGTCGGGCTGCTGCTTTCGCTACTCGTGATCGTCCGTGCGTACGTGCGCAGGTAAGGCAGCGAGAACAGAAGGCCGGTGACCAGCCAGGCGATCGCCTGAGGATTCCCCGGTTCGGTGAGCCACCGCCCGACGACGGTCGTCGCAATGACGAGCGCGCATACCCTTTCCTCGATCGCGTCCGTAAGTTGTCCGCTGCAACCGAGCGCACCGAAAGTCAGCGCGGGGACGAGGTAGAGCAGCACCGGAAAGTCGCGATAACGCGGATCGGCAAAAAGCAGTAACGCGGCAACCGCGCACGCAAAGAGCAAGATTCCACGGAGGAGGCCGAGGAGTGTTGCGGTTTCGCAATATCGCGACGGTTGGGTACGGAGGGTTTGCCAAGCCGTTGCGACAGAGGGAAGCGGACGGCCCGCATCCCAGCGGGCGAGCAATAGGGGCAAGGCGCCGCCGATCGCGGCAATCGCGCCGAGGACGGTCCATTCGAGGACGTCCCGGTACGCGAACTGGGCATGTTCCCAATGCAGTACCGCGACGACGCCAGTGACAGCGCCGGTAACTGAGGCGACGAGCAGCCGTAGCAGGGATGCCCTTGCGCCCGCCGCCAGCAGGATACAAAGCACAGCGCCGACCCCGGCGGCGATCAGCGGAGCAGTCAGGCTCGATCTTTCGCTGACGGGACCGGCAAGCGGGAATTTGGCTTGGAGCTGAGTGTCGAGCATGCCCCAATAACCGCCGACGGTCCCTTCGAGCTTCCGTTTCCACGGTTGGTCGATGGCTTCGATGAGGTTGTATTCCCAACCGTTTGCGTGTGCCTGATGAACGAATTCGCGGATGAAGCGGGCCTGGTTCACGAGCGAGGGCAGCGATCCCTCGCGCTGGCGTCCCGCGCTGGGCCAGCCGGTCTCGCCGATCATCACCGGCTTGTCGAAGGTGTGCCTGATTTCGGCATAGACTTCGCCGACGTGCTTCAGCGCGCCCTCGATCGGCACCGGATTGTCTTCCCAGAACGGGAGGATGTGCACGGTGACGCGATCGACGGACGCGGCGAGGCTGCGATGCTTGAGCCAGAATTCCCAGACGTCGGCATAGGTGACGGGCACATGGACCCGCGCCTTGGCGTATTCGATCAACTCGCGCATCTCGTCTTCGCTGCGTTCGCGCCGCAACAGCACCTCGTTGCCGACGATCAGCACGCGAACCACGTCCGCGTAATCGTTGGCGAGAGCGATCGCGCGATCGAGCTGGATCATGTTCCGCTTCGGGTCGCCGCCGATCCATGCGCCCAGCAGGACCTTGAGGCCGGCTGCACGAGCCAGTTCGGGAACCTGCTCGAGCCCCTGGTCGACGGAATAGATCCGCACGCATTCGGTGATTTTCGCCAGCGCCGCCAGGTCGGCCGCGATCTGCTCCCGCGGGATGATCTGAGTGGGATCGAAAGGCGATTGGCCGGGTAGGTGGTAAGGGGCGTAGGAGACGCACTTCAGGCGCTCGCCTTCGGTCAGGTGCAGGTCGTACATGGGGACGGGCTGGATGTCCCGTATGAGAACGAAGCCGAGGGCAATCAGGGCAACCAGGTATGTGAAAAGCAAGGCTTTCCACGGGGTGGACCGGTTATCGGGAGGAGGCGTGGTCATCTGGCTGCGCTAGATCCGGTGGTCGAAAAAAAGCCACGCCCGGTCGGGCGTGGCTTCGATACGAAGCGGCGGCATTCTAGCCTGCGTAGTCGTCCATCGGAACGCAGGCGCAGAACAAGTTGCGATCGCCATACACGTCGTCGATGCGGTTGACGCTGGGCCAGAACTTGTTGGCTGCGACCCACGGCAGCGGGAAGGCAGCCTGTTCCTTCGAATAGGGGCGGACCCATTCGCCCTCGAAGAAGTCCGCTTGCGTGTGCGGCGCGTGCTTGAGCGGGTTGGAGTCCTGCGGCCAGCGGCCCGCTTCGATCTCGCGGATTTCGTTGCGGATCGCGATCATCGCTTCGATGAAGCGGTCGAGCTCGCCCAGGTCTTCCGATTCCGTCGGCTCGACCATGACCGTGCCCGCGACAGGGAAGGACATGGTCGGGGCGTGGAAGCCATAGTCCATCAGGCGTTTCGCGATGTCGACTTCCGAAATGCCTGTGGCGGCCTTGATCGGACGGATGTCGAGGATGCACTCGTGCGCGACGCGCCCCTGCGAACCGGTGTAGAGCACGGGATAGTGCTCGCCGAGGCGGGAGGCGACGTAGTTCGCGTTGAGGATGGCGACCTCGGTCGCACGCTTCAGGCCGGTGCCGCCCATCATGCGGATGTACATCCAGGAGATCGGCAGGATGCTCGCCGAGCCGAACGGCGCGGCACTGACTGCGCCCTGACCCTTGTTGGGCCGGCTGTCGTCACCGGTGCCCGCGACGGCGTGGTCGGCCATGAACGGAGCCAGATGCGCAGCCAGACCGATCGGGCCCATGCCGGGGCCGCCGCCGCCGTGGGGGATGCAGAAGGTCTTGTGCAGGTTCATGTGGCTGACGTCCGCGCCGATCGTGGCCGGCGAGGTGAGGCCGACCTGGGCGTTGAGGTTCGCGCCATCCATATAGACCTGGCCGCCGAACTGGTGGACGATTGCGCAGATTTCGCGGATCGACTCCTCGAACACGCCGTGCGTGGAGGGATAGGTGATCATCAATGCAGCCAAGCGTTGCGCATGCAGCTCGGCCTTCGCGCGCAAGTCCGCAACGTCGACGTTGCCGTTGTCGTCGCAGGCGACGACGACCACTTCCATGCCACACATCTGAGCGGTCGCGGGGTTCGTGCCGTGGGCCGATTTCGGGATCAGGCAGATGTCGCGATGCGCTTCGCCGCGGCTCGCGTGATAGCGGCGGATCGCGACGAGACCCGCGTATTCGCCCTGCGCGCCCGAGTTGGGCTGCATGCAGATCGCCGGGAAGCCGGTGGCGGCCTTGAGGTAGTCCGCCAACCCTTCGATCATTTCAATATAGCCGGCGGCCTGTTCGCGCGGCGCGAAAGGATGGAGGCCCGCGAATTCCGGCCAGGTCACCGGAATCATCTCGCTCGTCGCGTTGAGCTTCATCGTGCAGCTGCCAAGCGAGATCATCGAATGATCGAGCGCGAGGTCGCGGTTCTGGAGCTTCTTTAGGTAGCGCAGCATCTCGTGTTCGGTGTGGTGCGTGTTGAACACGGGATGGGAGAGGATCGCATCGCCACGCAGCAGCGCGGGCGGGATCGTGCCACCGGCCTTGCTGACGGCAGCGTCGAGCGCGTCGAGGTCGGCAGCGACGCCGAAAGCGGCGAGCAGGGCGCGGACATCGTCGGCCGTGGTGGTCTCGTCAAGGGATACGCCGATCGCGGCGTCGCTCGCACGGCGGACATTGAAGCCCGCACTTTCGCAAGCGGCGACGAGCGCGTCGGTGCGGCTTCCGGTCTGGACCTGGAAGGTGTCGAAGAAGGCAACAGCGGGGATCTCGAATCCGCCCTGGCGCAGGCCGGCGGCGAGGATCGCGGCGAGACGGTGGATCCGCGCGGCCATCGTGCGCAGGCCTTCGGGGCCGTGATAGACCGCGTAGAAACCGGACATGTTCGCGAGGAGAACCTGCGAGGTGCAGATGTTCGAATTCGCTTTCTCGCGGCGGATATGCTGTTCGCGGGTCTGCAGCGTCATGCGCAGTGCAGTCTTGCCGCGGGCGTCCTTCGAGACGCCGATGATGCGGCCGGGCATCGCGCGCACGTTCGCCTCACGGGTGGCGAAGAAGGCTGCATGCGGGCCGCCGAAGCCCATCGGCACGCCGAAGCGTTGAGCGGAACCGAGCACGATGTCCGCGCCCATTTGTGCGGGCGGCTTCAGCAGGACCAAGGCCATCAGGTCGGACGCGACGGCAGTGACGGCACCCTTGGCCTTCAGGGCGGCGATCACATCGGTGAGGTCGGCGATCTCTCCGCGTTCATTCGGATACTGCAGCAGTGCGCCAAAAACTTCATGCGTGCCGGCGTCGACGGCGGCACCGAAGACGAGTTCGAAGCCGAAGTACTGGGCGCGCGTCTTGACGACGTCGATGGTCTGCGGGAAGCAGGCCTCGTCGACGAAGAAGGCATTCGACTTCGACTTGCTCACGCGGCGCGCCATGGTCATCGCTTCGGCCGCAGCCGTCGCCTCGTCCAGCAGCGATGCGTTCGCGAGTTCCATCCCGGTCAGGTCGATGACCATCTGCTGGTAGTTCAGCAGCGCTTCGAGACGGCCTTGTGCGATTTCGGCCTGGTAAGGCGTGTATGCCGTGTACCAGCCGGGATTCTCCATCACGTTCCGCAAGACGACGGCGGGCGTGTGCGTGCCGTAGTACCCCATGCCGATTAGCGACTTGCGCAGCACGTTCTTGCTTGCGATCGCGCGCAGTCCGGCCAGTGCTTCATGCTCGGGCGTCGGTTCGGCAATCGGGAGCGGCGCGGCAAGACGGATCGCCGTCGGGACGGTCTGGTCGATCAGAGCGTCGAGACTGGATGCGCCGATGGCGGCAAGCATTTCGGCGATTTCGGCCGGATTCGGACCAATGTGGCGGCCAATGAAAGCGTCGCGCTGTTCGAGCTGCGCCAGCGGTGCCTTGAGAGCGGAGGAAAGATCGGTGTTCGACATGAGGGACTGCTCACAGGGGCCCGTTCCGGCGGATCGCCGGTCGGGCGCGTGGATCGTGTTTGGTTCAGGCGTTCGCGGTCGCGGCTTCGTACGCGGCGGCATCGAGCAGGCCGCCGACGTCGGCTGCGTTGTCCGGGCGGATCTTGAAGAGCCACGCGGCGTAGGCGTCCGTATTGACGGACTCGGGCGCATCGACGGCATCGCCGTTTGCCGCGATCACTTCGCCCGCGACCGGGGCGTAGATGTCGGAAGCCGCCTTGACCGATTCGATCACCGCGCAGGCTTCGCCGGCGCCCAGCTTGCGGCCGACTTCGGGCAGTTCGAGGAAGACGACGTCGCCGAGGGCTTCCTGGGCGTGGTCGGTGACGCCGATCGTCAGGGTGCCGTCGGCTTCGACGCGAATCCATTCATGCGACGCGGTGTACTTCAGATCGGCGGGAACTTGGCTCATGGTGTGCTCCAGAGGGTAAGGGTCGGTACCGGGCCGGCCAGGTACCGTTTTTCGGGTTGATTCGCGGAGTGGCGGCGCAGGTCCGGATCAGACCAGCGCCTTGCCGTTGCGGACGAAGGGCAGCTTGGCGGTCCGTGCCTTCAGGCGACGGCCGCGGATATCGACTTCGACGGATTCGCCGGCTTCGACGCCGAGCGGCAGGCGGGCAAAGGCGATGGACTTTTCGAGCGAAGGAGAGAAGGTGCCGCTCGTCGTCTCACCGTCGCCCTGGGAAGTGAATACGGTCATGTGCGAACGCAGGACGCCCTTGTCCTCGAGGATCAGGCCCAGCACGTTCCGGCTCGCCGGCTTGGCGAGCAGCGCAGCCTTGCCGACGAAATCGCGCGATTCGTCTTTCAGGTCCACCGTCCAGCTGAGGCCGGCGTCGAGTGGCGAAACGTCGTCGTCCATGTCCTGGCCGTAGAGGTTCATCCCGGCTTCCAGGCGCAGCGTGTCGCGCGCCCCCAGGCCGCACGGCTTTACGCCAGCCTGCACGAGGGCATTCCAGACTTCGGCAGCACGAGTCGCGGGCAGGGCAAGCTCGAAGCCGTCTTCGCCGGTGTAGCCGGTGCGCGCGACGAGGAATTCCCCGACTTGGGCGGCGCTGAATGGCTTCAGGCCTTCGCTGGCAGTGCGGGTTTCGGGCAGTGCGAGCCAGGTCTTTTCACGCGCGGCAGGGCCTTGCACGGCGATCATCGCGAGGTCGCGGCGGCTCGTCAGCGTCACGTTGGACGCGGTCGCGGCAATGCGTTCCCGCATCCATGCAACATCCTTGTCGGCGGTGCCGGCATTGACGACGATGCGGTAGGAAGTCGGGTTGAAGTAGTAGACGATCAGATCGTCGATGACGCCGCCTTGGGGGTTCAGCATGCAGCTATATAGTGCCTTGCCTGGTTCCTTCAGTTTGGCGACGTCGTTTGCCAGCAGCCCGCGCAGCCACGTCGTCGAGTCCGGGCCTTCGAGATCGAGCGCAAGCATGTGGGATACGTCGAACATGCCTGCATCGCGCCGTACGGCATGGTGCTCTTCGATCTGCGAGCCGTAGTTCACCGGCATGTCCCAGCCGGCGAAATCGACCATGCGTGCACCGGCTGCAACGTGGGTGGCATGAAGAGGGGTTTGTCTGGACACGGGGGGCTCCTGAGAATGCGCGGACGGAATCGGAATTTCGAGGTCTAAAAAACGAAACGGGGCGAGGCCCATTTCATTGAGCATCGCCCCATCTGTCCTTTGTACCTGAGAGATTCCGGCCGTGGCCGGGTGCCCCTTCGGTGGATGCGCCAGCCGGCACATTCGTGCGACCCGCATCGCTCTCCAGAATTGCGTTCTGTCGGCGGTCCTTTTGCCTGAGCGATTCCGGGGGGTTACGCCTTCGGCGACTCCGAGGGGGAGTTCTCTCCCGCACGACGGGCGGACGATACCACCGCGAAGACTTGCTGGCAACGGGCCGGAGAGGGTGTTTGTTATGATGGCGATTTCCAGGTGGAGCGATGGGTGATAACGCGTCACTCATATGACATAGATGCAGATCAATGCGGACCTCCATTGCCACTCGACCGTATCGGATGGTTGGCTGACGCCAACCGACGTCGTGCGGCGAGCCGCGGCCAATAGCGTGGCCCTGCTCGCGCTGACGGATCACGACGAGGTCGGCGGTATCGACGAGGCATGCGGCGAAGCGCTGCGGCTGGGTGTGCGCCTGCTGCCCGGCGTCGAAATTTCGGTGACCTTCCTCAAGGAGACCGTGCATGTTGTCGGGCTCGGGATCGACCATCGCGACCGGCAGCTGCTCGAGGGCCTGGAAAGCGTACGCAGCGGACGTGTGCAGCGCGCAAGGAAGATGAGTGCGGCGCTCGATGCCGCCGGGATTCACGGCACCTTCGAGGGCGCATCTCGCCTCGCCCGCAATCCGGCGATGGTGGGACGTGCCCATTTCGCCCGGTATATTGTGTCGACCGGTTTGATGCCGGATGTGAGTACCGTGTTCCAGTATTATCTGGCGCGGGGTAAGCCCGGGTACGTCGAGCACGAATGGGCGAGCCTCGACGATGCCGTTCGCTGGATTCGCGGCGCGGGAGGTGTGGCTGTATTGGCGCACCCGGCGCGCTATCGCTTGTCGACCGACGAGTTGCATCGACTGCTCGATCGCTTCGTCGCCTGTGGCGGGGAAGGGATCGAGGTGGTTGCGGGAGCGCACACCGAGGCCGAGACGGTCAAGTTTGCGGCAATTGCCCGCCGTTGGGGACTGCTGGCGTCGCGAGCTTCCGACTTCCATGGCGAAGGCGAGAGTTCCGTCGATCTGGGCCGCAGCAGCAATCTGCCGCCCGACCTGACTCCTGTCTGGACGCGATTCGTCTAGGTCTGCGAGTCGTACTATCAAAAAAAACAGAGAATCGGACACTTAGCATGGCGCAGTATTTTTCCTTGCACCCGGAGCACCCCCAGCCGCGCTTGATCCGCCAGGCCGCGGAGATCATGCGAGCGGGTGGGCTCGTCGCCTTTCCCACGGATTCGGCGTATGCCCTTGGGGGCATTACGGGCGATTCCGATCTGCTGCAGCGCATCCGCCGTATTCGCGGCGTCGATGAGCGGCACCATTTCACCCTCATGTGTCGCGACCTGTCCGAGATCGCGACGTACGCCCGCGTGGATAATTCCCAGTACCGCCTGCTGAAGGCGACGACGCCGGGGCCTTACACGTTCATTCTGGAGGGAACCCGGGAGTTGCCGCGTCGTCTGCTTCACCCGAAGCGCAAGACGATCGGACTGCGCGTGCCGGAACATCCGGTTGTCGCCGCGCTGCTCTCCGAGTTGAACGAGCCCATTCTGACCTCGACGCTCTTGTTGCCCGGCGAGGATTTGCCGCTGACCGATCCCGAGGAAATCCGGACGACGCTCGAAAAACAGGTGGATCTCGTCATCGAGGCCGGATTCTGCGGTCCCGAGGCAACGTCGGTGATCGATCTGACATCAGGTTCCCCGGTTCTGGTTCGGGCAGGGCGCGGTGATCTCGCGCCGTTCGGCCTCGAAGCAAACTAGTGTGCGACACGCCGATCCGAGCGGCGGAGGAACTGACCGTCGTGCGATGGCCATGGCGTCGTCTGCTAGAATCACTCGTTTAACGCCGTAAATCCATGGATTCGCTGATCACAACCCTCGCTATCTGGGCGCTGCCGGTATTGCTTGCCATTACGCTTCACGAGGCGGCGCATGGTTACGTGGCGAGGCATTTCGGCGATCCAACCGCAGACCGGGCGGGGCGCATAACGCTCAATCCCTTCAAGCACATCGATCCGATTGGTACGTTGCTGGTTCCGGGTCTGATTCTGGCGGTGAGTTCGTTGTTCGGCGGTGGCGGAATGCTTTTCGGCTGGGCCAAGCCGGTTCCGGTCGACTTCAGTCGCCTTCGGAAGCCGAAGGCGGACATGCTGTGGGTGGCTGCGGCCGGCCCATTCGTGAACTTCCTGATGGCGCTCGGTTGGGCGCTGCTGGTCAAGGCCGCGCTGCTCAATCCTACGAACGTCTATGCCGAACCCATGATCGAGATGGGCAAGGCAGGCATCCAGATCAATACGGTGCTGATGGTGCTCAATCTCTTGCCGATCCCTCCGCTCGACGGGGGACGGATCGCAGTGAGCCTGCTGCCGCACCGCCTTGCGTGGAAGTTTTCGCGACTCGAGCCGTACGGCTTCCCGCTTCTCCTTCTCTTGTTGTTCAGTGGCATCCTCGGACAGATTCTTTGGCCGCTGATTGCGCTTTTCCGTATCTTCCTCGCGACGCTTTTCGGATTCTAGAAAACCATGTACGCAGAACGCGTTCTTTCCGGCATGCGCCCGACCGGGCGCCTCCATCTCGGCCATTACCACGGCGTCCTCAAGAACTGGGTCCAGCTCCAGAATGATTATCCGTGTCTGTTCTTCGTTGCGGACTGGCATGCTCTGACGACGTCCTACGACAGCCCCGAGGTGATCGCCGACAGCGTGTGGGACATGCTCATCGACTGGTTGGCCGCCGGGGTCGATCCCGAGAAGGCGACGATCTTCATTCAGTCGAGAGTCCCCCAGCACGCCGAACTGCACCTGCTGCTGTCGATGATCTCGCCGGTCGGCTGGCTCGAGCGCGTTCCCACATACAAGGACCAGCAGGAAAAGCTCGCGCATAAGGACCTGTCGACCTACGGCTTCCTCGGCTATCCCTTGCTGATGTCTGCCGACATCCTGCTGTATCGAGCGGACAAGGTTCCGGTCGGGGAAGACCAACTGCCCCATGTCGAATTCACCCGCGAGATCGCCCGCCGCTTCAATCACATGTTCGGTCGCGAGCCGGGTTTCGAGGACAAGGCCAAGGAAGCGGTCAAGAAACTCGGCGGGAAGAAGGCCAAGCTGTTCGAAGAACTGCGCAAGCGCTTCCAGCAGGAAGGCGACGCCGCGGCGCTCGAGCAGGGCAGGGTGCTGCTCAAGGAGTCGGGCAGTGTCGGCCATGAGGATTTGGAGCGGCTGTATGGCTACCTCGAAGGCAGCGGCAAGACGATCCTCGTCGAGGCCGGCGCGCTGCTGACCGAGGCCGCTCGCATGCCTGGGCTGGATGGGCAGAAGATGTCCAAGAGTTACGGAAACACCATCTTCCTGCGGGAAGAGCCCGACGTCGTGTCGAAGAAGATCCGGACGATGCAGACCGATCCGGCTCGGGTGCGCCGCACCGACCCGGGTGACCCGGACAAGTGCCCAGTGTGGCAATTCCATCTCATCTATTCCGACGACGATACGCGCAAGTGGGTTCAGCAGGGCTGCCGCAGCGCGGGAATCGGTTGCATCGAGTGCAAGCAGCCTGTGATCGACGGTGTGCTCCGCGAGCAGGTCGCGATGCGCGAGCGCGCCCAGCCCTACATCGAGGATCCGTCGCTCGTGCGCCGCATCGTTGCGCAAGGGTGCGAGCGGGCCAGCGCATTGGCGGAAGAAACGATGCGCGATGTGCGTGAAGCGATGGGCTTGTCGTATCGCTGAGGCGACTTGTCGGGCACCGAGACTCCCCGGTCTGCCCGGCCCGCTCCTCGTGAATAGTGCAAGATGAACCTGCCTCTGGAACTCGCGCCGCTTGAAACGGCAGCGCAGCTCGACGCGGTGGCCCGCCTGTACGGCGAGCCGCTGCTCGAGTTGCCGAAGGATCTGTACATTCCCCCGGACGCCCTCGAAGTCTTTCTCGAGGCGTTCGAGGGGCCGCTCGACCTGCTGCTGTACTTGATCCGCAAGTCCAACCTCAACATCCTCGATATCCCGATGGCGCCGTTGACCTCGCAGTACCTGGTCTACGTCGAGGCAATGCGCCGACACAATCTCGAGCTCGCCGCCGATTACCTCCTCATGGCGGCGACGTTGCTGGAGATCAAGTCGCGTACGCTCTTGCCGCGTCCGCCTCGGGCCGACGAAGACGAGGCCGGGGACCCCCGGGCCGAACTCGTGCGGCGTCTGCTCGAATACGAGCAGATGAAGCAGGCCGGGGCGAGGCTGGATTCGATGCCGCGTGTCGAACGCGATCACGAGTGGGTGAGCATTTTCGTTGCGGAGAAGGTTGTCGAACGGTTGCCCGAAGTCAGCTTGCATGATCTGCAGCTCGCGTGGCTGAAGATCATGAAGAAGGCGCGCCTTAGCCAGCATCACCAGGTCAAGCGCGAAGAGCTGTCGGTGCGCGAGCACATGACGATGATCATGCGCAAGCTCTCGGACGGCGCCTTCGTCGTCTTCGACGCCCTGTTCGATGTGGAGTACGGAGCCGCGGGTCTCGTCGTCAGTTTCCTGGCCGTGCTCGAGCTGGTGAAGGAGAAGCTCGTTCACGTGTCGCAGAACGAGCCGTTTGCGCCGATCTATGTGAAACTCAGCGATGCAGCCACAGACGCCTGACGACTACAAGCGAGTGATCGAAACGGTGCTGCTCGCCGCCCCGTCGCCGCTTCCGGTTGCCGAGCTGCGCAGGCTCTTCGATCCGGATCCCGGCGCCGATCTGATTCGTCGGCTGCTCGACGAACTGCGCGCCGATTGGTCCGATCGCGGCGCGGAACTAATCCAGGTGGCGTCCGGCTGGCGATTCCAGACGCGCCCCGAGTATCAGGTCTTTCTCGATCGCCTCAAGGAGGAGAGGCCGCCGCGGTATTCGCGCGCCGTGCTGGAAACACTAGCGATCATCGCCTATCGTCAGCCGGTCACCCGCGGTGACATCGAGGATATTCGCGGCGTAGCGGTCTCGCCCAATGTATTGAAGACGCTGGAGTCACGAGGCTGGGTGGATATCGTGGGCCATCGCGACACGCCCGGCCGTCCAGCACTCTTTGCCACGACCCGGCGATTTCTCGACGAGCTCGGGCTCAGGAGCCTGACCGAGTTGCCGGCATTAACCGAAATAGAAAGGATCATGGATCTTGTCGACACCAAAGAGATCGAGGAGTCCCCTGCGGCCTCCCCAGAAGAAGAAAGTTGAGCCGGCAGTCGAGGCGAAGGGCGCCCGCCGTCCGCGAATTGACGATCCCGGTCGCGAAGCGCCGGCTACCGAGCGCCCGGCGCGGGGACAGCATGCCGGCCGCGCCGCCCGCGGGCCGGCTTCGTCGGATGTCGGCGCCGAGCCGGAACGACTGCAAAAGGTTCTCGCCCGACTCGGCATCGGCTCGCGTCGAGAGGTCGAGGAATGGATGTCGGCCGGCAAGATCACCGTGAACGACCAGCCCGTCGAGCTCGGTCAGAAAGTGGGGCCCGGTGATCGGGTGAAGCTCAACGGGAAGCTCGTCCCGCTGCGCTTCGGCACCCGCGCGCCGCGCGTCCTGATCTACCACAAGCCGGAAGGTGAAATCGTCTCGCGCGAGGATCCGGAAGGTCGTCCGACGGTGTTCGAACGCCTCCCTTTGCTGCGCAAGGGGCGTTGGATCGCCGTCGGGCGTCTCGATTTCAACACCTCCGGATTGCTGCTGTTCACCAACGACGGCACGCTCGCCAACCAGTTGATGCACCCTCGGTACGAGTTGGAGCGGGAGTATGCAGTTCGCCTGTTAGGCGAGCTCACTGACGAGCAGATCGAGTCGCTTACCAGCGGTATTCAGCTGGAAGACGGCCTGGCCCGCTTTACCAGCCTGTCCGACCAAGGCGGGGAAGGGGCGAATCACTGGTACAAGGTCACGCTCTCCGAGGGGCGCAACCGAGAGGTTCGGCGTATGTTTGAGGCGGTCGGTTTGACCGTGAGCCGTCTGATGCGCGTGCGCTATGGTCCGGTGAGCCTGTCGTCGCGCCTGAAGCGCGGCATGTGGATGGAAATGCCTGAGGAGGAGGTGTGCGCCCTCGCCGGCCTGCCTAAGCCGCTGGGCCAGCGCAGCGCCCGTGCGGGTGACAAGGATAAGCCGGTGAAAGTGCATCGTACGACGCCGCGCGATCGCGCCTGATTCGATCGTTGCGTTCGAGGTCACGGATTGCCGGTGCGCCGGCAGTCCGTGGCAGGGTATTCCCTTTGCGCAGGATGATTGCCTGTTTATGCGGGAGCCGCTATACTCTGTCGGCTAAGGCGAGTCCATAGGTAACTATTGGATGCCAGTAACTGGATTTGGATGTAATCATTGGGGATGGGCGTTATGCCCATTTTTTATTTGTGGGCGCGAAAATGGACGTCGAACGTCTTATTGAACAGGTCGTCACCGGGCTCGGCTTCGAGCTCGTTGATTTCGAGACTTCCCCGAAGGCCCGCTTGCTGCGAGTCTTCATCGATATCGAGCGCGGGGTCACCGTTGACGACTGCGCAACGGTGAGCAATCAGCTGACGCGGGTGTTCGAGGTCGAGAACGTCGACTACGACCGGCTGGAAGTCTCCTCGCCGGGCCTCGACCGTCCGCTCAAGAAGCCTGCCGATTTCGAGCGCTTCGTCGGCAGCGACGTCCAGGTGCGCCTGCGGATGCCGATCGGCAACCAAAGGAATTTTGCCGGGGTGCTGGAAGGCTTCGCCGACGGTGTGGTGCGGCTGAATACCGAGAAGGGCGAAGTCAGCTTCCCGTTCGACGAGGTCGAAAAGGCCCGCCTGGTACCGAGATTTTGAGATTCGTATGTGGAGGTCTTGATTAATGAGCCGCGAAATATTGCTGCTTGTCGATGCGCTGGCGCGCGAGAAGAACGTACCCAAGGACATCGTATTCGGTGCTCTTGAAACCGCGCTCGCCTCTGCGACGAAGAAACGCATCAACGATGATGCCGACGTGCGTGTGACGATCGATCGCGAAACCGGGGATTACGAGTCCGCGCGGCGTTGGCTCGTGATGCCCGACGAAGAGGTCGTCAATGACGAGGCCGAGATGGGCATCATCGATGCGCGCGACATCCAGCCCGGTATCCAGTTGGGGGATTACATCGAGGAGCCGCTGGAGCCGATCGATTTTGGCCGCATCGGCGCGCAGGCCGCCAAGCAGGTCATTCTTCAGCGCATCCGCGATGCCGAGCGCGAGCAGGTTCTGAACGACTTCCTCGATCGCAAGGAACATCTGGTTTCGGGGTCGATCAAGCGCATGGAGCGCGGCAACGCGATCATCGAAGTCGGTCGTCTCGAAGCGGTGATTCCGCGTGATCAGATGATCCCGCGCGAAAACCTTCGCGTCGGCGATCGCGTCAAGGCCTTCTTGCTTCGCATCGATCGTGGCGCCCGCGGCCCGCAACTGATCCTGTCGCGCACTTCGCCCGAATTCCTGTGCAAGCTCTTTGAACTGGAAGTCCCGGAAATCGAGGACGGCCTGCTCGAGATGAAGGCTTGCGCACGAGATCCCGGTCTGCGTGCAAAAGTCGCAGTCCAGTCCAACGATGCGCGGATCGATCCGATCGGCACCTGCGTCGGTTTGCGCGGTTCGCGCGTGACGGCGGTTCGCAATGAGATCGCAGGCGAACAGATCGACATCATCGTCTGGTCGCCGGATCCGGCCCAGTTCGTGATCTCTGCTCTGCAACCGGCCGAAGTCGTGTCGATCGTGGTGGACGAAGAGAGCCATAGCATGGATGTGGTTGTTGACGACAACAACCTCGCGATTGCGATCGGTCGTAACGGCCAGAACGTGAAGCTAGCAACCGAGTTGACCGGCTGGACCATCAACCTCATGAGCGAGGAAGAGTCAGCGCGGAAGTCGGGGCAGGAACGTCAGGGCCTGCGGCAGCTGTTCATGGAAAAGCTGGATGTCGATGAGGAACTCGCGGACATTCTGATCGACGAAGGTTTTTCGTCGCTCGAAGAGGTCGCGTACGTCCCGCTCGCGGAAATGCTCGACATCGACGCGTTTGACGAAGAGACCGTCAACGAACTGCGTAATCGTGCGCGCAATGTGCTGCTCACCGAAGCGATTGTCACGGAAGAGCAGTTGGAAAATGTTTCCGACGACCTGATCCATCTCGAAGGTATGGACAAGCCGCTGGCAGCCAAGCTGGCGGAGCATGGGGTGCGTACTCGTGACGATCTCGCCGACCTGGCGGTTGACGAACTGGTCGAGATCGCCGGAATCGAACAGGAACGTGCCAGCGCGCTGATCTCGGTCGCGCGTGCGCACTGGTTCGAAGAATGAGGGGAAGGCACTGATGGAACAAATGAGCGTAAACCAGTTTGCCGGCGAACTGCGCATGCCGGCTGCGGTCCTGCTCGAGCAACTGCAGAAAGCCGGTGTGCACAAGACCAGCCCGAGCGAGTTGCTGACCGAACATGACAAGGCCAGGCTTTTGGAATATCTGCGTCGTTCGCACGGTGAAAGCCAGCCGAAGGGCAAGATCACGCTGACGCGTAAGCAAACCTCCGAGATCCGGGCGACTGATTCGTCCGGACGTGCACGCACGGTGCAGGTGGAAGTTCGCAAGAAGCGCGTCTTCGTCAAGCGGGACGAGCTGGGCGTCGAGTCCGCGGTGCAGGAAGCGCTGACGGCGGAGGAGTCTGCTGACGCATTGTCCGAAGTCGCCGATTTCGAGGTCGAACAGGCTGTAGCTCCCGAGCTTGAGCCGGTGCTTCAGGAGGCCGCTCCCGTGGTCGAGCCGGAGTCGGTCGAAGAGCCGGCACCGGAGCCCGAACCCGTGCCTGAGTCCGAACCTGAACCTGAGCCCGAGCCTGAGGCGGTTCCGGAGCCCGAGCCCGTCGAAACGGAAGTCGTTGCAGAGAATCCGTCCGACGAGCCCGTGACCGTGCGCGAAGCCGCCGCCGTCCAGCGCAAGCCTTTGAGCGTCTCGATCTTGAGCGATGAGGAACGCGCGGCGCGAGAGCGTGAGGCTCGTCGTCACGAAGAGCTGCGTGCCCGTCAACTTGCCGATCTGAAGGCGAAGCAGGAGCGCGAAGCGTCTGCCCGCGCTGCCGCTGAGGCACGTCGTGCCGAAGAAGAGGCCCGTGTCCGCGCCGACGCCGAGAAGCGTGCTGAGGCTGCAAAGGCGCCGGCGAAGGAAGCCAAGGGACCGAGCGGGACCCTGCACCGTCCCGCCAAGGCCGACGATCGGGCGGCCGGCAAGGACGCGAAGCGTGGTCCCCGTAGCGGCGAGGCCGCAGGCGAAGGCGAAAAGCGACGCGGCTTGAAGACCCGAGGCGAAGTTGGCGCGACCACCGGCTCCTGGCGCGGTGCCCGGGGCGGCGGCCGTCATGGTCGTGGCCAGGCCGATGAGCAAAAGGGTTTCCAGGCGCCGGTGGAGCCGGTCGTTCGGGAGATCCATGTCCCCGAAACCATCTCCGTTGCGGATCTTGCGCACAAGATGGCCGTCAAGGCGACCGAGGTGATCAAGGCCCTGATGAAGATGGGTTCGATGGTTACCATCAACCAGGTTCTCGACCAGGAAACAGCGATGATCCTGGTGGAGGAACTCGGGCACAAGGCTGTGGCCGCGAAGCTGGACGATCCGGATGCCTTCCTGGCTGATGCGGATAGCATGCACGACGCCACGGAAGAACCGAGGGCGCCGGTCGTGACGGTGATGGGTCACGTCGACCACGGCAAGACCTCGCTGCTCGACTACATCCGCCGGGCGAAAGTCGCGTCCGGCGAGGCGGGCGGCATTACGCAGCACATCGGCGCGTATCACGTCGAAACCGATCGCGGCATGCTCACCTTCCTCGATACCCCGGGTCACGAGGCATTTACGGCGATGCGCGCACGCGGTGCCAAGGCGACCGACATCGTCATTCTGGTGGTTGCGGCCGACGACGGTGTGATGCCGCAGACGCGCGAGGCGATCCACCACGCGCAGGCTGCGGGCGTGCCGCTGGTGGTGGCGGTCAACAAGATCGACAAGCACGATGCGAACCCGGAGCGCGTCAAGCAGGAACTGATCGCCGAAGGCGTGGTTCCTGAGGAATTCGGTGGCGAAGTCATGTTCATCAACGTCTCGGCCAAGACCGGTCAGGGCATCGACGAACTGCTGGAAGGCGTTCTGCTACAGGCCGAAGTGCTGGAGCTGAAAGCGCCGGCTGACAGCCCGGCGAAGGGCCTGATCATCGAAGCTCGGCTCGACAAGGGGCGTGGTCCCGTCGCGACGATGCTGGTCCAGTCGGGTACGCTGCGCAAGGGCGACATTATGCTGGTCGGCGCCACCTTCGGCCGCATCCGCGCGATGCTGGACGAAAACGGCAAAGCCATCGATGAAGCCGGTCCGTCGATTCCGGTCGAAGTGCTCGGTCTGGCGGACGTTCCCGCGGCCGGTGACGAAGCGATCGTGTTGGCCGACGAAAAGAAGGCACGCGAAATCGCGCTCTTCCGGCAAGGCAAGTTCCGCGAAGTCAAGCTCGCGAAGCAGCAGGCCGCGAAGCTCGAAAGCATGTTCGAGCAAATGTCGGAAGGCGAGGTCAAGACGCTTCCGCTCATCGTCAAGGCCGACGTGCAAGGTTCGCAGGAAGCGCTGGTCCAGGCGCTCAACAAGCTCTCGACGGACGAAGTTCGCGTCAATGCGATCCACGCCGGCGTCGGCGGGATCACCGAATCGGACGTCAACCTTGCCCAGGCTTCGGGCGCTGTCATCATCGGCTTCAATACGCGGGCCGATGCCGGTGCCAGAAAGCTTGCGGAAAACTTCGGCGTGGATATCCGCTACTACAACATCATCTACGACGCTGTGGATGAAGTGAAAGCAGCGCTATCCGGCCTGCTCGCGCCCGAAAGACGGGAGAACGCGCTGGGTCTGGTCGAAGTTCGCCAGGTCTTCCGTGTTCCGAAGGTCGGGGCCGTGGCGGGTTGCTACGTGCTCGAAGGTCTCGTCAAGCGCGGCTCCCAGATCCGTGTCCTTCGCGACAACGTGGTCATCCACACCGGGGAACTCGAGTCGCTCAAGCGCTTCAAGGACGACGTCAAGGAAGTCAAGTTCGGATTCGAATGCGGCCTGTCGATCAAGAACTTCAACGACGTCCAGGAGGGCGACCAGCTTGAAGTGTTCGAGATCCAGGAAATCGCCCGGACGCTGTAATCATGCCGAAGGAGTTTTCCCGTAGTCAGCGCGTGAAGGAGCAAATCCGCCGCGAACTGGCGGAGTTGATCCGGCTCGAGGTGAAGGATCCCCGCGTGGGATTCATCACCTTGACCGACGTCGAAATCACGCCGGATTACGCGCACGCGAAGGTGTTCTTTACGTCGATGAAGGGTGAGGAAGGCTTGTCCGAGATCCTCACCGGTCTTCGCCGGGCGAGCGGCTTTCTGCGCCGCGAACTCGGACGACGTATCCGCATCCATACCATTCCCGAACTCCATTTCCATTACGATGCGTCGGTGGAACGTGGAAGTCGGCTATCACGTCTCATCGACGAAGTTGTCCGCGACGACAACGCCCGTCATACCGACGATCCGGAAGACTGAATCAGTTGAGGGTCCAGAAACAAACTCGATCGCCGCGTCGGCAGGTCGACGGCGTGCTGTTGCTCGACAAGCACGCCGGACTGACCTCGAACGCTGCCCTCCAGACTGCCCGGCGACTGCTCAATGCCGCCAAGGCCGGACATACGGGCACGCTCGATCCCATGGCGACCGGCTTGTTGCCGCTGACCTTTGGCGAGGCGACGAAGTTTTCGCAGATGCTGCTCGACGCGGACAAGGAATACGAAGCGACCGTGCAACTCGGCGTCGAGACCGATACGGGCGATGCGGAAGGGTCGGTTGTCGCAACAACAGAGTTGCCTGCAGGGATTTCCGGTGACGCGATTCTTTCCGTGTTGCCAAGCTTCATGGGGGAAATCGAGCAGATTCCGCCCATCTACTCGGCGCTCAAGCGCGCCGGCAAACCCCTTTACGAGTATGCGCGGGCGGGCATTGAAGTCGAGATCGAGCCGCGTCGCATCACCATTCATGCCCTCGAGCTGCTGGACTGGAACGGCTCTGCGTTCCGAATTCGCGTCGCTTGCTCGAAGGGAACGTACATTCGAACACTCGGCATGGATCTCGGCCGGGCGCTCGGTTGTAGTGCTCATTTGTCCGCCCTCAGGCGCACCCGCATCGGCCAGTTCAATGTTGCGGATGCAGTTTCGATCGGCACGCTGGAAACGGTCGAGCCGGGCGGGCGGGACGGATATCTCGCGTCAGTCGACGCCTTGGTGCGACATCTGGATGAGGTCGAACTGGGTGAAGGCGATGCCGGGGCATTGATGCAGGGACGCGTGATTCGCGTGGATCCGAAGGTATGCGGACTTGTTCGGGTCTACGATGCTGCGACGAGGCGGTTTCTCGGACTTGCAGAGTGCATGGATGGGCGTTTGGCCGCAAAACGCCTCATTGCGACACCCGGTTCCGTTCAGGCGGAATGATAAACATTGAGTTTTATTTGGCGCGTTGGGTATAATCCCACGCTTCTGATTGGCAGAAAGAAAAGAGTAAACACGCACATGGCTCTCGATACCGCAACCAAGTCGCAGGTCGTCACCGACTTCCAGCGCGCGCAAGGCGACACCGGCTCCCCTGAAGTCCAGGTCGCTCTGCTGACCGCTCGCATCAATGGCCTGACCGGCCACTTCAAGGCAAACGCCAAGGACCATCACTCCCGTCGCGGGCTGTTGAAGATGGTCAGCCAGCGCCGCAAGCTGCTTGACTACCTGAAGCGCAACAACGTCGACGCTTATCGTAACCTGATCGAGCGTCTGGGTCTGCGCAAGTAATTTGCCGGCCGTGTCGAGTCTGACAGCGTCGAATAAGGCAGATTAAGCCAGCAAGCCGGTGCAGATCCAGATGGGTCTGCACCGGCTTTGTTTTTGATTGGCCGTCACGGCGCCCAGAACGATCGAACAGCGCAGTTGTGGTTCGCTGCACAAACTTATCGAAAAGGAAAATCAACTTGCCTACCGCAATCAAAAAGACCTTCGCTTACGGGGCGCACACCGTTACCCTTGAGACCGGCGAAATTGCCCGTCAGGCAGGTGGTGCGGTTATCGTCAACATGGACGATACCGTCGTGCTGGCGACCGTGGTCGCCGCCAAGGAAGCCAAAGCGGGTCAGGACTTCTTTCCGCTGACCGTCGATTACGTCGAGAAATTCTACGCAGCCGGCCGCATTCCCGGCGGTTTCTTCAAGCGTGAAGGCCGTCCGACGGAAAAGGAAACGCTGACCAGCCGCCTCATCGACCGCCCGATTCGTCCGCTCTTCCCGGATGGCTTCTACAACGAAGTTCAAATCATCGTCACGGTTCTCTCGCTGAATCCCGAGATCGATCCGGATATGCCGGCGATGATCGCAGCATCGGCTGCATTGGCAATTTCCGGCGTTCCTTTCATGGGTCCGATCGGCGCCTGCCGCGTCGGTTACGTGAATGGCGAATACGTCCTCAACCCGACCGTCGAGCAGCTCAAGAGCAGCCAGCTCAACCTCGTCGTGGCCGGTACCGAAGTTGCAGTCCTGATGGTCGAATCGGAAGCGAACGAGCTGTCGGAAGAGGTCATGCTCGGCTCGGTCGTCTTCGGCCATCAGCAGATGCAGGCCGCGATTCGTGCAATTAACGAGCTGGTCGAAGTCGCCGGCAAGCCCGAATGGAACTGGCAGCCGCCTGCCAAGAACGAGCCGCTGATTGCCCGCATCAAGGAACTGGCGGGCGCTCAGGTGGAGGAGGCTTTCCGCATCACCAGCAAGCAAGCGCGGACCGAGCGTCTCAACGAAATCCGCAAGCAGGCCATCGCTGCCATCTCGGAAGGTGTCGAAGACGTCCCGTCGGCGAACGAGCTGAAGGATATCTTCCACGAACTCGAAGCCGGTGTGGTTCGCAGCCGCATTCTGGCCGGCGAGCCGCGGATCGACGGTCGCGATACGCGCACCGTGCGTCCCATCGACATCCGTGTTGGCGTCCTGCCGCGCACTCACGGATCCGCGCTGTTTACCCGCGGTGAAACGCAGGCTCTCGTTATCGCGACCCTGGGTACCGGCCGCGACGAGCAGATCATCGACGCGATCGCCGGCGAGTACCGCGAGAACTTCCTGCTTCACTACAACTTCCCTCCGTTCTCGACGGGTGAAACGGGGCGTATGGGCGTGACGAAGCGGCGCGAGGTCGGTCATGGCCGCCTCGCCAAGCGCGCGCTCGTGGCTGCTTTGCCGGCACCGGAAGAGTTCAGCTATACCATCCGCGTCGTGTCGGAGATCACCGAGTCCAACGGCTCGAGCTCGATGGCATCGGTGTGCGGCGGTTCGCTGGCCATGATGGATGCGGGCGTGCCGATGAGGGCCCATGTGGCGGGCATCGCGATGGGCCTGATCAAGGAAGGCAATCGCTTCGCCGTGCTGACCGACATTCTCGGCGACGAAGATCATCTGGGTGACATGGACTTCAAGGTGGCTGGTACCGAGAACGGTGTCACGGCCCTGCAGATGGACATCAAGATCCAGGGCATCACGAAGGAAATCATGCAGGTCGCGCTTGGCCAGGCGCGCGAAGGTCGCATGCACATCCTCGGCATCATGAAGCAATCGCTGGCGTCGCATCGTGGCGAAGTGTCCGAGTTCGCGCCGCGCATGCTGACCATGAAGATCAATCCGGAGAAGATCCGTGACGTGATCGGCAAGGGCGGGGCGGTAATCCGTGCGCTGCAGGAAGAAACCGGCACGATCATCGAGCTCGAGGATGACGGCAGCGTGACGATCTCGTCGGTCAGCGCCGAGGGCGCGGAAGCGGCGAAGAAGCGTATCGAAGCCATTACTGCAGAAGTCGAGGTCGGCAAGGTCTACGAAGGCACTGTCATGCGCCTACTGGACTTTGGCGCGATCGTGAACATCCTGCCGGGCCGCGACGGCCTGCTGCATGTTTCGCAGATTGCGAACGAACGCGTTAACAACGTGGCCGATTACGTCAAGGAAGGCCAGGTCGTCCGCGTGAAGGTTCTCGAGACCGACGAGCGCGGCAAGATCCGCCTGAGCATGAAAGCGCTGCTGGAGAAGCCGGCAGCCGAGTAAGCTGTGCATGTGCGGCGAAAGCCGCAATGCAAAAAGGGGACGCCGCGGCGTCCCCTTTTTGTTGCCTCGGAGCTTGATCGTCCGGGGCTGGCCCTTGATAGGGCTTACTTTGCGACTTGGCGCTCGCGCATTTCCTCAAGCGTCTTGCAGTCGATGCAGAGCGTCGCAGTCGGACGGGCTTCGAGGCGTTTGAGGCCGATCTCGACGCCGCAGCTGTCGCAATATCCGTATTCCCCGGCCGTGATTCTGGCGATTGCCTCGTCGATCTTCTTGATCAGCTTCCGTTCACGGTCGCGGTTGCGCAGTTCGAGTGCAATGTCGGACTCCTGGCTTGCGCGGTCATTGGGATCTGCAAAAACCGTCGCCTCGTCCTGCATCGTATGAACGGTGCGTTCGATATCGCCCGCAAGTTCCTGCTTCACCGACTCGAGCATCTCGCGGAAGTGCGCCAGTTGCTTCTCGCTCATGTAATCCTCGCCCTTGGCGGGGATGTACGGCGGAAACTGTTTGTGGAGTGTATCGTCTGGCATGACTTCGACTTCCGGTTGGTTATAGAAAGAAGCGAACTAATATCAGAATCCGCCGTCGCGGGCAAGCAACAAGCGTAGCGCGCCGCGTTTTTGGTTTTTTCGTTAAATGTGGTTTTCTAATTGGTGTTTGACGCGTGCCTAAGGTGTGTGTATTATTCGCGGCTCTCGGGGTGTAGCGCAGTCCGGTAGCGCGCTTGCTTTGGGAGCAAGATGTCGGGGGTTCGAATCCCTCCACCCCGACCAGCTATCCCCCGAATAGCCCAACGGGATCTGCCCGTAGCTCAATTGGATAGAGCACCGGCCTTCTAAGCCGGGGGTTACAGGTTCGATCCCTGTCGGGCAGGCCAAACAGGTTTTCGAATGCAGGCGTTTCAAGCATTCACGAGGTAAGTGGCGGCATTAGCTCAGTTGGTAGAGCACTGGATTGTGGCTCCAGTTGTCACCGGTTCGATCCCGGTATGTCGCCCCAGCGTCAAGAGACAGGCGCCTTCTGGTGCCTGTCTTACTTTTTAGGCCTCGAAAATTTTCGAGGTTAAACGGGTGCAGGTTTCCTGCGTTCGTGTAGTGGCGGCATTAGCTCAGTTGGTAGAGCACTGGATTGTGGCTCCAGTTGTCACCGGTTCGATCCCGGTATGTCGCCCCAAGTAATCAAGGACTTAGCCAATTCAGGCTATCCAAAGCGATTGTAGATCGTTCTACAAAAACGGCCCGCCAGTGAGCGGGCCGTTTCTTTTGCTGAGGTGATCACTTGGTTAGCGACGGTGCGCCCGCACCTCGGCTGCGCGCTGCTGGTAGTCCTGATACGCGGGGAGTGCGATAGCGGCGAGAATCCCGATAAGGGGGGCCGAATATCACCGTGACCGCCACCCAAACGACCATCTTTTTTTCACCGCGTTGAAGTGCTCGACGCCATCCCTGCGCCGGTTACTGCACGCCCACTCCCTCCCCTTGAACCCAAGCACGACGGTCATGATGAAATCGACATAAGGAACGGATGCCAGGGGAGCAATGGCGGATCGGCGAGGACATTAAGACGGTGCAATTTGGCAGGCCTCTCGGTATGCGACTGGTCGATCACCTTGACGGCGACATCTGGGAGCTGCGGTCGAGGCTGATACAAGAATTGCGAGAACGCTGTTCGCGACCGAAGGCGGCTCCATGATTCTGTTGCATGCCTTCTGCCATCGCCGTAAAGGGCGTCATTGCCTGGCATATCGAGCAGGAGATGGGTATGCAGAAACTTACGAAGACAACTATGACCAAGAGGATGGCGGCCTTGGTCGCGGCATAGTTCGTTTGGCCGAAGTTGCCATAGCACGCCCGCGATGCTCGATGTGCTGAGGATTGCGCCGGAGCCCTGCGCGAGCATGGTTTCGACGACCGCCTGGGTGCAGTTGAATATGCCCTTCAGATTGACGTCGATGACGGCGTCGAATTGTGCTTCGGTCATTCTCACCAGCCGCGCGTCCCTGGTGATGCCGGCGTTGTTTACCAGTACATCGATGCGACCGTGGCGGGCTTTCACGTCGGCCACCATTGCATCGATGCTGCCACGGTCGGTGACATTCATTACATAGCCATGGGCGCTGTCGCCAGCGGCGCGGATTTTTTCCACGGCGTTGTCGATCGCGTCGCGGTGCAGGTCGCACACCATACGTGTGCGCCTTCGGCGGCGAACTGTGCGCGGCGGCGAGACCGATGCCGCTCGCCACATCGGCGAGCACTCGGCGGCCAGGCCTCAGGCGACCAGAGCGGCCACGGCTTTCGTGTCCCAGTAGAAGGGCTGCACTTCCTTGATCTTGCCGGCGTCGACCGTCCACAGCTCGAAAACGGATGTCTCGAGCGTGCGCCCGGTGGACTTCGAGGTCAGCGCCAGATCCATCATCACGGCGAAATGGCCGTCATCGCCGATGAAGTGGCGGATCGTCGGCGTGATGCCGGTCCAGGTCGCCGCGATTCTGCCGAGCAACTCCATCCAACCGGCGAAGCCCTTGTAGACGCCGGCATAGGGCAGGCCCGCGGATTCTCGGATCACGAAGTCCGATGCCAGCAGAGCTTCCATCGTCGCCGTGTCCTGGGCCTTGAAGGCCGCGAAGAAGGCTTCGAGGGTTTCGCGGTCAGTCCGTTTCGTCATATCCGTTCTCCATTTGGAATCTACGCCTGCAGGGTGCGTGCCCGCTCGCGCAACTGGAATTTCTGGATCTTGCCGGTCGCGGTCTTGGGCAAGTCCGCGAACACCACGGTCCGCGGGCACTTGAAGTGTGCGAGGTGCTCACGGCACCAGGCGATCAGATCGGCTTCGCTGATCGGGGCCGTGCCGGGCTTGAGGGTGACGAAGGCGCAGGGGGTCTCGCCCCATTTTTCGTCCGGCCTGGCGACCACGGCCGCCTCCAGTACCAGGGGGTGGCGATAGAGCGCTTCCTCCACTTCGAGGGTCGAGATGTTCTCGCCTCCGGAAATGATGACGTCCTTGGCCCGGTCCTTGATCTCGATGTAGCCGTCGGCATGGACGACGGCGAGGTCGCCGGTGTGGAACCAGCCGCCGGCGAAGGCGTCCTCAGTCGCCGTGGCGTTGTCCAGGTAGCCTTTCATCACCGTGTTGCCGCGGATGCAGATCTCGCCGATGCTGTTGCCATCGCACGGAATCGGCTCGCCGCTGTTGCGATCGAGGACGACCACGTCCTCCTGGGTGTGGATGGGCACGCCCTGACGGGCGAGCCTGGCCGTGCGAGATTGCAGATCCAGCGCCGCCCATTGCGGCTGCCAGGCGCACAGCGCCGCGGGACCGTAGGTTTCTGTCAGGCCGTACAGATGGGTGACGCGAAACCCCATCGCCTCCATACGCTCGATGACCGCCCCCGGCGGTGCCGCGCCGCCGGTGGCGATCGCGACCGGCGGCCGGAACGGCTGCGCCGGCCGCTCGGGCGCATGGCTCAGCATGTTGAGCACCACCGGCGCGCCGCACAGGTGGGTCACCCGGTGGCGCGCGATGAGGTCGAAGACGGCGGCCGCTTCGACCCGCCGCAGGCAGACGTGCGTCCCGCCGGCCAAGGTCACCGCCCAGGTGTGGCTCCAGCCGTTGCAATGGAACATGGGCAGCGTCCACAGGTAGACGCTGTCGGGCGACAGTTGGAATGCGAGCGCGTTGCCCATGGCGTTGAGATAGGCGCCGCGATGGTGATAGACGACGCCCTTGGGGGCGCCGGTGGTGCCCGAGGTGTAGTTGAGGGCGATGGTCGCCCATTCGTCGGCGGGCAGGGTCCAGGCGAAACCGGGGTCGCCGCCGGCGAGGAAGTCTTCGTACTCGTAGTCCCCCAGGGGCGGCCGGGCGCAGGCGGGGGATTGCCCGACGTCGGCGATGCCGATCACCGTTGGACGCGCTTCCAGGCCGGCAAGGGCCTGCTCGACGAGCGCCGCGTACTCGGCGTCGGCGATCAGAATCCGGCTTCGGGCATGGCCCAGGATGAAGCCGACCGAGGCCGCGTCGAGGCGGGTGTTGATGGTGTTGAGCACGGCGCCCGCCATGGGCACGCCGTAATGGGCCTCGAGCATCGCCGGAACGTTGGGCGCCAGCACCGACACCGTGTCGCCGTCGGCCACGCCCGCCGCGCGCAGCGCCGAGGCCAGGCGCACGCAGCGCTCGAGGAGCTCGCGGTAGCTGTAGCGCCGCGCGCCATGGATCACGGCGGTCTTGTGCGGATAGACCGCCGCGGTGCGCTTGAGGAAGCTCAGCGGCGAGAGCGGGACGCAGTTCGCGGCCCGCCGTTCCAGGCCGGGCTCGGCGGACGTGGACATGTCAGGCGAACTCGGCCAGCACGGACTCGATCACCCCGTGCGCGGCTTCCGGCAGACTGCGCCAGCCGTCGCCGATGTCCGCCGCGAGCGGACGGCGGTAGCCGGTGTCCTGGGAGCGGATGGCGGGCATGAAGCCCGAGTGGACCTGGAACGACTGTTTCAGGTCCGGCGCGCTGGCCACCGCCACCGGCCCGCGGCCGAGCGCCAGCGCATCGAAGACCTGCACCTCGGTCCGGTCGGGAAACTGCACGAACATCACGACCCAGCCGTCACCGCCCTTGGGGTCGGGCACGAACACCGGCGACTGGCCGTAGCTGCCCGCAGGGAAGGTCCACGACGATTGCTCGCTCATGCTCTTGAGGTCGATGCACACCAGGGTGGACGGGATGTCCTCGCGTGGCAGCTCGTCGACCGGCACGATGCGGTAGGGATGGTCGCGATACATCTCGACCACCCCGGTGATCAGCATCTCGGGGTCGCAGCCGAAGTAGGCCTGCCACAGGTACTTGCCGCGCTCGAGCGCCGGGCGGCGCATGTCGCGGCTGTAGAGGATCGTCGCCCAGTGCCGCGCCGGGTCGAGGAAGAGTTTGGAATCCTTCAGCTCGCCGGTGCGGCCGTCGATCACGTAGCGCCCGACCGGCGCAGCGTCGGTGGCGGTCGGCGTCATGCCATGGAGGCCCGCGACCGGCGCGCGGTCGCTGCCCCACACGGTGTCGGTCTCGTTGATCGCCCAGTTGATGTCCCAGCTGTTGGAGTGGGCGATGTAGAGGGTGATGTCGTCGCCGTCCTGGGCGTAGTCGGCGAACTGATGGAAGGACTCGCAGGGCACGCGCGCATGGGTGCACGGCACGGCGCGGCCACGGTTCTCGGCGGTCAGGTCGCGCTTGGCGATGATGTGGATGTCGGTGTATGGCGGATGCGGCTTGGTCCGTCCGCGTCCGCCCATCGCGCCCGGTTCCTTCTGGAAGCCGACCTCGCAGTAGATGACGTAGTCGCGCGTGACGGTGACCTCATGCACGCCGGTGGCGACGCGCGCGCCAGGCACGGCCCAGGTCTCCACGTCGCCTGCGCCGTCCCAGCGCACCACGTGCAGGATCGACTCGGCGTCGGTGCGGGACTTGCCGACCGGACGCATCGCCACGTTGCACCACCACATGCAGTCGTCGTCGAGGTCTTCGACCGGATGGCCGGTGGTGCACACCTCGGGGAACAGCGGGTGGGGCCGGGTGGCGGGGTATTCGCCGACCCCGCCGCAGTAGCTCTTGAAGTCGAGCGTGACGGGATCGAATTCGGCCGGGCGCTGTTCGTCGAAAGTGAGCAGCAGCCGATCGCGGAAAAAGTGCGGCGAGGTGTTGGTCATCGCGAAGCCGCCGCCGGCCAGGATGGCGCCGAAGGTTGCCGGATCGAGGCTGCGGGCGAGGCGGTGGATGAGTTCGGTATCGGGCGTCGACACGAACTTCGAGCGCCAGTGGGGGCGGCCGTCGGCGTCGGGGGCGAGATCCACCCGCGTGATGATGCCGGTGCCGGTGAACACCCAGCCGGCCAGGGCGGGCTGCGCCGGACCGATGATGAAGGCGTGGCCATGGAGGTCTTCGGGCCAGCGGCCGGCGGTGACGGTCAGGTCGAGGTCGTACTCGCGGCTCGCTTCCATTGCATGGTGAAACGCGTGATCCATGGACATCCTCTCTTAGGGTGGGGGTGGGGGTGGGGGTGGGGGTGGGAGGGAGGCGTCGCCGCTCACGCGAGCGGCATGTCGATCGCTTGAGCGATGCTTTGTTGTACGCCGTGCAGCGCGATCTCGTTGCGCCCGAAGACCACGCGCGCGCCGGGCGAACGCGACAGCGCGTCCCACGCTTCGGCGGCGACGCGATAGTCCTCGGTCATCACCACGTGGGCGGTCGCGTCGTAGGCCTGCGCCACCTCGGCCCGGTACGCGTCGTCCGCGCCGTCGCGCGGGGCGTACACGGCGAAGTGGGTGCGCGTGGTGCCGACCGAGTCTCCGGGAAAGAGGCGGAAGACCTGGATGTACCACTTGCCGGGCACCACCGACCCGATGAAGAGGATGGTGTTGGGAAACAGGAAATGGACCGCGGCGAACTCGGTCGGCGGCCATTCGGCCTCGGGTTTGCCGACGAGGGCGCGGAGGCCGACGTCCGGGAAGGCGACCCGGTAACCGCGGTCGAAGCGGTCGAAGGCGGCGACGTTGGAGATGAAGTAGGGGGCCAGTGTCTGGTTGTGCAGGCGCGCGAAGTGATAGCTCTCGCCAAAGGTGTCGAGCACGTATTTCCAGTTGGCGCGCGCCTCAAGCACGCCCGACTTGACCGGCTGGCCGGCGCCCAGTTCGAGCTGCGCCAGCTCGGGGGCGAAGTTGCCGAGGAAGCCCTCGACGTCGATGCTCGCCTCGCCCGGCGTGGCCTGCACGAAAACGAGGCCATTCCATTCCGCCACCGGCACGCGCGTCAGCCCGCGGGTCGCCGGATCGAGCCCTTCGAAGCCCTCGCGGCCGGGGATCGCCATCAGCGCGCCGTCGAGGTCGAAGGTCCACGCGTGAAAAGGGCACACGAGGCGCCGCTGCGCCGTGCATTCGGTGACCAGCCGGGCGCCGCGATGGGGGCAGACGTTGAGAAAGGCGTGCAGTTGCCGGTCCTTGTCGCGGGTGATCAGGATGGGCGGGCCGGCCAGGTCGAACAGGATCACGTCGCCGGGGTTGGGGATGTCGCCGCTCAGGCCCGCCACCAGCGGCGTGTTGCCGAAGAGTTCGCGTTTCTCGGCGGCGAAGCGGGCGGGGTCGGTGTAGACCGAGCCGCCGAACTGCAGCGTCGAGGCCGCCATGTCGGTGGTGCCGCCGGCCGCGAGGTGCGCCACCAGTCGGCGGCGGATCTCGGCGCCGATGCGCGTGCGCCGTGCCAGCGCGCTTGGGGATGCCGGCTCGGCGTGCTTTTCGATCACTGCGTCCACGTGTCGTCCTCCGTAGGGTCGGCCGCGTCATGCGACTCTGCGGATCAGTATGGTCGGGCTATGAAAAAACAGCAAGATTGTTTTTAATGTGGCCAGGACTGCCCAGGGGACGACGTGCTGCAGGCACGCCCGGCCGACGATGGCGGCCGGAGCGCGCTACAGCACCGTGATCAGCCCATGCGAGCAGGCGATCGCCACCGCGTGGGTGCGATTGCTGGCGGCCAGCTTGTGCATGGCGTTCTGCAGGTGGAAATGCACGGTCTCGCGCGAGCGACCGAGGATGAGGCCGATGTCTTCCTCGGTCTTGCCGCGCGCGGCCCAACCGAGGCATTCGAGTTCGCGCGCGGTCAGCACCCCGGCTCCCTTGTCCGCCAGTCGGCCCCGACTGTCCTCAAGGAGGAGGCGATCGAGGTGACGGATGAAGGCGTGGGAAATGACGAAGGTGGCGCGGTAGGTCTGCCGGAAGCGCTCCGCCAGCGCGCGCCCGTCGCGCAGGAACCAGGAGACGTAGCCGGTGCGCCCGTCCGGGCGATGCACCGGCACGGTCACCGCGCCGTCGGCGCAATCGCGGTAGAAATCCAGCACGCGGCACTGCTCGGGCAGTAGCGCGCGCCCGCGCCAGGTGGCGCCGGCGGGGTCGCTCTCCCACACGAAGGCATCACAGATGCGGCCGCACTGCTGGATGACCGGGCATCGACGGCCCAGGTCGAGCTTGAGCCATTCGCTGACATAGTCTGCGGACCAGCCCATGGCCTCGGCGACGAACTGGCCGTCGTCGGCGCGGGGCAGGCGAGTCGCTTCGCGGTCGGGTTGGAAGGCGGCGCGGTCCCAGCCCATCGCCGTCGCGGTCTCAGCCAGCAGGCGGGCTGCGTCGGTCAGACTGGCCTGAGCGGTCAGCCGTTCACGGAACTGCTCATCCCACACCACTGCCATTGCTGCCTCCTTGCTTGCCGCGCGAAGCGATCCCGACGCGGCGTGGCTTTACCTTACGCCGCACATCGAAAAAAGCAACAAGGCTTGGCCGGGTTCAAGCGGCGCGTCTAGGCAAATGGCGGATCTGGCGCTATTCTACACAAACAAACCGTTCTGTTCGTAATGCTTCACTTGGTGGGCTTCATTCATGACCGAACTCAATCGCCAGATCACGTTGCTAAGCCGCCCCGCGGGCAGGCCCTGCGAGGCCAACTTCCGTCTGGTGGAGAGCCCGCTGCCGACGCCCGGGCAGGGGCAGGTACTGGTGCGCAATCACTGGCTCTCGCTCGACCCCTACATGCGCGGCCGCATGATGGATGTGCGCAATTACGCGCCGCCGGTGGGGATCGGGGAGGTAATGGTGGGCGATACCGCAGGCGAGGTGATCCTGTCGCACCACCCGGACTTTCGCCCGGGCGATCGGGTGGTCGGGGCGCTCGGCTGGCAGCGCTACGGGGTCGCCGAGGGTGAGGCGCTGCGCAAGGTCGATGCCGAGCGAATCCCGCTGTCGGTCCATCTGGGCGCCGCCGGGATGCCGGGTGTTACCGCCTACGTCGGTCTGACCGACCTGTGCGCGGCGAAGGCCGGCGAGACCGTCGTGGTGACCGCAGCGGCCGGTGCCGTGGGCAGCGTTGCCGGGCAGCTCGCGCGCTTGCGGGGCTGTACCGTGGTCGGCGTCGCCGGCGGCGCGGCGAAATGCCGGCACGTGGTCGAGGCGCTCGGCTTTCATGACTGCGTCGACTACAAGGCGCCCGAACTGCGCCGCCGCCTCAAGGCCGCGTTGCCGAATGGCGTCGACTGCCTCTTCGACAACGTTGGCGGGGAGGTGCTGGATGCGCTGCTGGGGCGCCTCAATCCCTTTTCGCGCGTGACCCTTTGCGGCGCGATTTCGGAGGTGGACAACCCGAGTCCGCATGGCGTGCGACGACTGCTGCCCTTGATCGTCAACCGGGTGCGGGTGCAGGGCTTCATCGTCGGCGACCATCGTGCGCGCTGGGCGGCGGCGATCGACGAACTGAGCGGACACGTCGCGAGCGGGCGGATCCGCTGCCACGAGACGGTGGCCGAGGGCTTGGCAGCCGCGCCGGCGGCGTTTCTCGACCTGCTTGCCGGCCGCAGCCTTGGCAAGCAACTGGTTCGCCTCGAATGAGGCGCACCCACTGGAGCGCGACGCCCTCCCAGAAGCGGTAGTTGCGAGGGAGCGGGCGGCATCGAATACTTTGACGGTCCAGATAACAACACTACATGACAACCCCACAGGAGCGAGACATGGACGAGAGACAAGCGTATATCGAGATTACCCGGCGGCTGCTGGCGCACGTCGCGGCCGGCACCACCGACAGCGCCGCCGAGGTGTATCGCCTGCCGACCACGGTCTACACCGACCCGGTGCTGTTCGAGCGCGAGAAGCAAACGATCTTCAAGGACAACCCGCAACTGGTGTGCTTCAGCGCCGACCTGCCGGGCCCCGGCACCTACTACACTTTCGACGACCTCAAGCTGCCGGTGCTGCTCACGCGCGACAACGACGGCGAGATCCATGCGTTCCTCAACGCGTGCACCCACCGCTCGGCGCGCCTCAAGGACGGCTGCGGCAAGGCCGCCTCGCTGAGCTGTCCCTACCACGCCTGGGGCTTCGACCTGAAAGGCAACCTGCGCACCATCTATCAGGAGAAGACGTTCGGCGAGATCGACAAGTCCTGCTACAACCTGGTCAAGCTGCCCGTCGAGGAGAAATACGGGCTCGTCTACGTGGGGCTCGATCCCGACATCCGCTTCACGATCGACGAGATCCTCGGCGACGCGGCGCCGCTCTTTTCCGCCTGGGGGATCGACAAGGCGCGCCTGGTCAACACCCACGAGTGGCAGCTCAAGACCAACTGGAAACTCGCGCTGGACACCTTCTGCGAGGGCTACCACTTCAGCATCCTGCACAAGAAGAGCCTGGGCGACGTGTCGCTCGGCAACGTCGCCGCCTTCGACCGCTTCGGCCCGGACCTGCGCAGCCACCGCCTGGCCTTTCCGAATACGACCATCAGCCGGCTCCAGGACATCCCCGAGGCGCAATGGACGCTGGACATCTTCAACGAATTCCAGCTGGTCCATTTCATCTACCCGAACATCTCGCTGCTGGTGTCGCCCGCCGCGGTGGAGCTCTTCCAGCTCTATCCCGGCGACACGGTGGGCGAGCATCTGACCCGCTATCGCTGCTACTGGCGCGAGGATCGTGGCCAGGGCGGGTGGGGGGTGAGCGACCCCCAGGCGCACTTCGAATTCGTGCGCGACATCGTCACCGACGAGGACTATTGGGTCAGCGCCAACGTGATGAAGAGCCTGCACGGCAACCTGCGGCCGTTCAATACCTTCGGCCGCAACGAACCGGCGTTGCACAACATGCACCAGGCCTTCCTGCGAGGGGCGGGCTGCACGCCGCAGGAAGCGCCGCTGGTGAAGGCCGGGGCGCTCTGAGCGGGCGCGGCGAGTCGGGGGCTGCCCCGGCTCGTCGTGGCCGCGCACCGTGTCCCCACGCGCAAGGGCCGCCATTCCCGTAGATCCCACCCCCGCAAGCCCCGATTCAATCCCGAAAATTTAATTGCGCAAAGGTCCTTGCAAACGCCAACCCGCCTCGATATACTGAAAAAAACAAACAAGTTTGTTGTTAACATGAGCGGGGCGGCGCGGAGGAGGAGTGAAACCATGCATCGACCGGTGACAGATGAAGTGCTCGCGGACGAGAACCTGAGCTTCCGCGGCAGCGGCGGGACCAGCACGGAGAACCGCAACCTGGGTTTTCGGCCGGCTTTCCGCGACACCCAGACCGACATCGTCTATCCGTCCCGCTATGCGGACGGACGGCCCGCCCCGTGTCATCTGCTGGACGGTCTGCCCGGCGAAGTGGTCGTGGCACGTCACCCCGGCGGTCGGGTGGCGGCGGTCAAGGCGTCGGTGATCGCGGGGTTCGTCCGCATGGGGTTTTTCTATACGCGGGAACAGGCGGCAAGCCTCGCGACGGCCGAATCCGCGTGCGCACCGGCCGCCTGATCCGGACGGCCGTGCGGCGGGCCTTCGACAAGACCATTCACGCAATCGGACAGGAGTGTGAGGTGAGACATGAGTGAGCTGGAAAACCCCGGCAGGCCGGCCCTGTTGGAGATGTACCGCATCGCGACCCTGATCAAGCAGGCGGACGATCGCTTCATCGCCCTGATCAAGGCCGGGCTGATCGCCTCGCCTTACTACTCGCCGCGCGGGCAGGAGCTGATCCCGGCGGCGGTGTCGGTCAATCTGCGCGCGAGCGACTACGTGGTCACCATGTACCGCGGCATCCACGACCAGATCGGCAAGGGCATCCCGCTAAGACCCTTCGTGGCCGAGTTCATGGGGCGCGCCACCGGCACCTGCAAGGGCAAGGGCGGGCCGATGCACATCACCCACGTCGCCTCCGGGCTGCCCGTGACCACCGGCATCGTCGGCGCCGGGCTGCCGATCGCCAATGGGCTCGCATGGGCGGCGCAGCTCAAGAAGACGGGCCAGGTCACGGTATGCAACTTCGGCGACGGCGCGACCAACATCGGCGCCTTCCACGAGGCGCTCAACCTCGCCTCGCTGTGGAAACTGCCGGTGGTATTCGTGTGCCAGAACAACGGCTATGCCGAGCACACCCGCTACGACCTCGGTACCTCGTCGGCGACCATCGCCGACCGCGCCGTGGCCTACGGCATGACCGGGGTGACGGTGGACGGCAACGACGCCATCGAGTTGTGGCGCGCCGCGCGCGACGCCGTTGGGCGCGCCCGCGCGGGCGAGGGGCCGACCCTGCTGGAGGCGAAGACCTTCCGTTTCCGCGGGCACCTGCTGGGCGACGACAGCCACTACATCCCCAAGGCGGAGATGGCCGCGGCGATGGCCGAGGACCCGCTGCCGCGCTACCGCGCCTGGCTGGTAGTGCAGGGCCACGCGAGCGAGGCGGCTCTCGACGACATCGAGGCGACCAACGCGGCGGCCATCGAGGATGCGGTCGAGTTCGCGCTGGCGAGCCCGTTCCCCGACGAGTCCGAACTCACCACCGACGTCTACGCCATGGAGGCGAGGGCATGAGCACGAGCGCGCAGAAGAAGATGAACATGGTGCAGGCGATCGCGATGGCGCTGGACGAGGCGATGGCGCTCGATCCGACCGTGCTCGCGCTGGGCGAGGACATCGCCGACGCGCAGGGCGGCGGGGTGTTCAAGTGCACCGCCGGACTGTCGACCAAGTACGGCACCGAGCGCGTGCGCTCCACGCCGATCGCCGAGCAGGCGATTGTCGGCGCGGCGGTGGGCGCCGCGCTGGCGGGCATGAGGCCGGTCGCCGAGATCATGCTGATGAACTTCATGACGGTAGCGATGGACCAGGTGGTGAACCACGCCGCCAAGCTGCGCTACATGACCGGCGGCCAGACCCACGTGCCGCTCACCATTCGCACCACCACCGGGGCGGGTTTCGGCACCGGCGGGCAGCACGCCGATTACCTGGAGGCATGGTTCGCTCACACCGCCGGGATCAAGGTGGTCGCACCGTCCACGCCGGCCGACGCCTACGGGCTGCTGCTGTCGTGCATCTTCGACGACGACCCGTGCATCTTCATCGAGAACCTGCCGCTCTACTTCGTGCCGGGCGTGGCCCCGCTGGCGGGCGAGCGGGTACCGCTGGGCAAGGCCAGGGTCGTGTGCGAAGGCGCCGACGTGACCGTGGTGAGCTACAGCCGCACCCTGCACGACGTGCTGGAAGTGGCGCGCGAGCTCGAGGCGCAGAACGTGTCGGTCGAGGTGATCGACCTGCGCACCATCGCGCCGCTCGACATGGACACCATCAGCGCCTCGGTCGCGCGCACCGGCCGCGCCGTCGTCGCGCATGAGGCGCAGGTCGACTTCGGCGTCGGCGCCGAGATCGTGGCGCGGCTCCATCGCGAACACTTCGGGCGGCTCAAGGCGCCGGTCGGGCGCGTCGGCGCGGCGCGCTCGCCGGTGCCCTATTCGAAACCCCTGGAAGCGGCCTTCGTGCCTACCCGGGCGCGCATCGCCGCCGCCATTCTCGACACCCTCAACTAGCGACTCGCGGACGACCACCATGACGACACAGGTTCTACTGCCCAAGCTCGGCTTCTCCGTCAATGAAGCGGCGCTCATCGAATGGCTCGTCCCTGACGGGGGCGAGGTTGCCAAGGGACAGCTGCTGTATACGCTTGAGAGCGAGAAATCCATTCAGGAAGTCGAGGCGCCGGTCGACGGCCGCCTGAAAATCTTCAAGCAAGCGGGCGAGACCTACGAGGTCGGCACCGTGATCGGCGAGATCGCATGATGGCCGAGGGTCCCGACGCCATGCCGCCGCCCTGGCCGGCCAGCCTGCCGCCGATGCCGGTGGTGGACTTCTCCGGCTTTGGCGAGGTGGAGACGGTGGCACTGTCGCGCCATCAGAAGCTCGTCGGCGGCTTCCTCGCGCGTAACTGGGCGCAGGTGCCGCACGTCACCCACCACGACGAGGCCGACATCGACCGGCTCGAGGCAGCGCGCAAGGAACTGGGAAGTCGCCTGGGGCTGAAGCTCACCCCGATTCCCTTCCTCATCAAGGCGGTGGTCGCCGCGCTGCGCGCCTTCCCGACATTCAACGCCTCGCTCGCCCCCGGCGGCGAGAAACTGGTGCTCAAGCGCTACTTCCATATCGGCGTGGCGGTCGATACGCCGAATGGGCTGGTGGTGCCGGTCATCCGCGATTGCGATCGCAAGTCGCTCGGCGAGCTCGCCGCGGAACTGGCGGACAAGGCCGAACGGGCGCGCGGAAGAGGCCTGCCGATGACGGAGATGTCGGGCGGCTGCTTTTCCATCAGTTCGCTGGGGGCGATCGGCGGCACCGCCTTCACGCCCATCATCAACGCGCCCGAGGTGGCCATCCTGGGCGTGACGCGCGCCGCGCAGAAACTGCGGCTGGTCGACGGCGAAGTGGTCGCCGCGACGGTCCTGCCGCTGTCGCTCAGCTACGACCATCGCGTCATCAATGGCGCGGACGCGGCGCGATTCACGCGCTTCGTCGCCGAGGCGCTGGCCGATCCGGCTGCGCTCGCCTGAATCAATGGAGAAGAACGACATGGAGAATTCAAACAAGCTCGGGGAGGTCGGCGAACGCTTCTCGCTCGCCGGACGGGTCGCGCTGGTGACGGGCGCGAGTTCGGGCTTCGGCGCTCATTTCGCCCGCGTCCTCGCCGGCGCCGGGGCACGGGTCGGGTGCGTGGCACGGCGCAGCGAACGGGTGGACGCGCTGGCGGCGTCGATCCGCGAAGCGGGCGGGGAGGCGTTCGCCTGCGTCATGGACGTATCCGACCTGGGCTCGATCCGCGACGCCTTCGGTGCCGTCGAGTTGGCCCTGGGCACCGTCGACATCCTGGTGAACAACGCCGGCGCGACCTCTGCCGCACCCTTCGCCGAGATGACGGAGGAGCAGTGGAGCTCGGTGATGGAGGTGAACCTGTCCGGGCCCTACCACGTGTCGCAGGAAATGGCGCGCCGGCTCATCGCCGCGCGCAAGCCGGGGACGGTGGTCAATATCGCGTCGATCCTGGGCCACCTTGCCTATCCCAACTTCACCAGCTACGGCACCACCAAGGGCGCGCTGATGCACCTCACGCGCTACATGGCGCTCGATCTGCTGCCGCATTCGATCCGCGTCAACGCAATCGCGCCGGGCTACTTCCCGACCGAGATGACCAACCCCTTCTTCGCCACCGAGGCGGGCAAAAAGGAGGTCGCGGCACTGCCCCCGGCGCGCCTGGGCCGGCTGGAGGAGCTCGACGGACCGCTGCTGCTGCTGGCGAGCGAGGCCTCGTCGTACATGAACGGTGCCGTCGTAACGGTGGACTATGGCCATTCGATTCGCCTCTCGTAAGCGGCCGGCGCCGCAAGCCGCACGCGGCGGAAATGCCCGCGGCAGCCGTCGCGACGTTCTGTGTGGCATATATTACGCAGACGTGTCTGTTTTTAATCTTGACTGTTGCCAGGCGGTGGGCGACACTCGATGCACATCCATTGACATGAAGCATCGAGAAATGACCACGCAACAAAGACCCCGCAAGGTCGTGCGCCGACCGCGGACCAGCACCGGCACCTGGCAAGCCGAGAAGAGCCACCTGACGCGGATGCAGATCCTCGAGGCGACCATGCAGTGCCTGGTCGACCTCGGCTACGCACAGACCACCACCGAGAAGATCGCCCTGCAGGCCGGGGTGTCGCGCGGCGCGATGACCCACCATTTCAAGTCGCGCGCCGAGGTGCTGGCCGCGGCTGCGGCGTACATCACCGAGCGGCGTGCCGTCGAGTACGACGCGGCGATCAAGGGCATCAGCCTGCCGGTCGAGGCGCTGCCCACGCTCGAGAGCATGCGCGAAACCATGGTGGTGCTGCAGAAGTACTACGCCAGCCCGTCGTTCATCGCGCTGCACGAACTGCTGCGCGGGGCGCGCACCGACAAGGAGCTGATGCAGATCATGGCCCCGCTGGAGGAACGGCTGGACCAGAGCATCTCGGAGAGCATCGCCAAGCGGTTCCCGGTGTGGACGGAATTTCCCGAGACCAGCGAGCTGCTGCGCGATCTGATCCTGTCGTCGATGCAGGGCATCGCCATCGATCCGGTGCACTTTCTGGAAGGCGAGCGCCTGCAGCGCTTCCTGGATCTGCTCGCGTCGGTGGCGATGAACGAGTTCGAAAAGGCCTATGAACGCGCCCATGGTGCAAAGTCCTTGGAGAAAACCCGGCTGGTCCGGGGCGCTGCCTGAAGTCGGGGCAGGGGCCTGGCGGCGGCCGGGCTCCTCGCGCGAATATTTTTTTCAGTACACGACAAACAGGCTAGAATGTTTTTAAAGTGGAGAAAGGAAGCGATGCATTCCCTGGAACACCCAAAACTTGCCTGTGGCCATCTGGTGCAGTTCCGCAGCGACGGTCCCAGCCTGCTGGGCAGCCGCTGCCGTCGCTGCGATGAACTCTACTTCCCGGCCGCCCGGAGCTGCACGCGCTGCAGCGGCAACGATCTCGAAGCCTGGCCGTTGGGCAGCGAAGGGCTGCTGTGGTCGTGGACCATCCAGGGCTACCTGCCCAAGGCGCCCTACGACAGCGGCGAGACCGACGCGGATTTCACGCCCTACGGCGTGGGCTACGTCGAGATGCCCTCGGGCATCAAGGTCGAGAGCCGCCTCACCGTCGCCGACCCCGCGGCGCTGCGCATCGGCATGCGCATGGCGCTCACCCTGGAGCCCTACCGCGTTGCGCCGGACGGCGAGCCGATATTCACCTACGCCTTTGCCCCGGCACTGCCGGCGGCGGCCTAGCGCGCCGCGCGGGAGAAGAGAGACATGGACGACGTCGCCATCATCGGCATTGGCTTGCATCCGTTCGGGCGCACCGACGGTCTTTCCGGCCAGGCGCAGGGCGCCTACGCCGTGCGCGAGGCGCTTGCGGACGCCGGGGTGCCGTGGGAGGCGGTCGGCGTCGCCTATGGCGGCAGCCAGGACGCGGGCAATGCCGATGCGCTCGCCAACCTGCTGGGGCTCACCGGAATTCCCTTCGTGAACGTAGCCAACGGCTGCGCCACCGGTGGCAGCGCCCTGGCGAGCGTGATCGCGGCGATCCGCTCCGGCATGGCCGAGATCGGGGTCGCGGTGGGCTTCGACAAGCATCCGCGCGGCGCCTTCAACCCGCGACCGGCCGACTGGGGCCTGGAAGACTGGTACGGACAGACCGGCCTGATGCTCACCACCCAGTTCTTCGCCCTCAAGACGCGCCGATACCTGCACGAGCATGGCATCTCCGAGGACGCGCTGGTGCGCGTGGCGCAGCGCGCCTACCGCAACGGCGCGCGCAACCCGCAGGCCTGGCGGCGGCGCGAGCTGAGTTTCGACGAGATCGCGCAGTCGATGCCGGTCAACCTGCCGCTGCGCAAGTACATGTTCTGCAACCCGGCCGAAGGCGGTGCGGCGCTGGTGCTGTGCAGCGCGCGCGCGGCGCGGCGCTATGCCGGCAAGGCCGTGCTGGTGAAGGCAGCGGTGGTGCGAACCCGCCATCACGGCTCGTTCGAGGTCTTCAGCCCTAGCCTCGCCGCGCACCAGGCGCCGGCGCCGACGGTGACCGCCTCCCACGCCGCCTTCGAGCAGGCCGGCGTGGGGCCGGGCGACATCGACGTCATCCAGCTGCAGGACACCGACAGCGGCTCGGAACTCATCCACATGGCCGAGAACGGCTTCTGTGCGCACGGCGAGCAGGAACGGCTGCTGCGCGAGGGCGCGACCGAGATCGGCGGACGGCTGCCGATCAACACCGACGGCGGCTGCCTCGCCAACGGCGAGCCGGTCGGCGCCTCGGGCTTGCGCCAGGTGGTCGAGATCTGCCGCCAGCTGCGCCAGGAGGCCGGCGCGCGCCAGGTGCCGGGGCGCCCGCGCCTCGGCTACACCCACGTCTACGGCGCACCGGGCGTGAGCGCGGTGACCATCCTGCAGGCCGGCTAGACCCGCACAACAAGGGCGCCCCTCGGGGCGCCCCACAGAGGAGACGAAACATGAACAAGCGCCACGAAAGCGAGTTTGTCCTGAAGCCGCAGGACGAGGCCGGCGACCCGACGCTGTTCCAGCGCCTGCTGAAGCAGGAGAAAGTGCCGGTGCCGGACTTCCTCAAGCCCAACAACCCCGGCTTCGGCAACGAGGATCTGCCCGTCACGCGCTACACCTCGCGCGACTTCCATCGCCTGGAGGCCGAGCGGATGTGGCCCCGCACGTGGCAGTTCGTGGGGCGCGCGGAGCAGATCCCGAACGCGGGCGACCACCTCGTGTACGACATCATCGACCGCTCCGTCATTGTCATGCGCGGCGACGACGGCGTGATCCGCGGCTTCCACAACTCGTGCCTGCATCGCGGGCGGGCGCTGCGCACCGGCGACGGCTGCGTCGGCAAGCTGAAATGCCCCTACCACGGCTTCACCTGGAACCTGCGCGGCGGCTTCGAGAGCATGCCCTGCGCCTGGGACTTCAAGCACCTCGAACGCGAGTCGCTTGAGCTGCCGCAGGTGCGCGTCGAGAGCTGGGCCGGCTTCGTGTTCGTCAATTTCGACGCCGACGCGCCGTCGATCATCGAATACCTCGACGTGCTGCCCGAGCATTTCAAGGACTACCTGTTCGAGCGCGCGGTGGTCCTCGCCCACGTGCGCCGGCGCATCCCGTGCAACTGGAAGGTGGCGCAGGAGGCGTTCATGGAGTCCATGCACACCCGCGCCACCCACCCGCAGATCATGACCTTCACCGGCTGCGCCGACAGCCAGTACGACATGTACGGCGACCACCTGAGCCGCAGCGTCACGCCGATGGGGGTGGTCGGCCCCCATCTGGACGGGGTGAGCGAGGCGCGCGTGCTGCGTGACATCCTGGAGGAATCGGGGCGCATGGCCGACAGCGATGGTGACGCGCACACGCTGCCCGAGGGGATGAGCGCGCGCGAGTACATCGGCGAGCTCAACCGCAAGCTGTTCGGTGCCGCCGCCGGCGCCGACCTGTCACAGGCCACCCTGGCCGAACTGGAGGACGCGATCCTCTATTCGATCTTCCCCAACACGCAGATCTGGGCCGGCTTCGGCGGCAACATCGTGTATCGCGTCATCCCCGACGGCGATGCGCACGAGAGCTGCATCTTCGACGTCATGATCCTGGGCCGCTACCCGTCGGACAGCCCATGTCCGCCGGCCGCGCGGCTGAAGGTGGTGAGTGACGACGAGCCGTTCTCGAGCGCGCCCGAGCTCGGCGCGCTGGGCCCCGTGTTCGACCAGGACATGCGGAATCTCCCCTACATGCAGAAGGGCATGAAGGCCTCCGCCAAGGGCGCGGTGAGTCTCGCCAACTACCAGGAGAGCCGCATTCGGCACCACCACCTGACGCTCGACAAGTACCTCGGGCTGGGAGATGGGAAATGAGCGACGCCGTGATCGCCGAGGTGGACTGCAACGTCCAGTGGTGTCTCGCCGCGCGTCCCGACGGCGAAGTCGCCCGGGAGCATTTCCAGGTCCGCGCTGCGCCGCGGCCCGAGCCCGGGCCCGGCGAGGTGCTGGTGCGCAACCTCTACCTGCTGGTGCCGCCGGCGATGCGCCTGTGGATGAACGCGCGCGACAGCTACGTGCCGGCCCAGCCCCTCGGCGAAGTCATGATGGGCATCACGCTGGGGGTGGTCGCCGCCTCGTGTGATCCGGCGCTGCCAATCGGCAGCTACGTGAACGGGATGGGCGGCTGCCAGCAGTGGTTCGTCGCGCCCGCCGCCCAGCTCATGCGTGTCACGCCCCGGCCGGGCATACCGCTCACGGCCTATCGCAGCGTGCTCGACGTGCAGGGGCTCACCGCCTGGTGCGGCCTCACCGAGATCTGCCGGCCGCAGGCGGGCGAGACGCTGGTGGTGACCGCGGCCGCCGGCAGCGTCGGCTCGCTGGTGTGCCAGTTCGGCAAGAAGCTCGGGCTCAAGGTGGTCGGCATCGCCGGCGGTCCGGAAAAGTGCGACTGGCTCACGCGCGAATGCGGCATCGACGCGGCCATCGACTACCGGGCCGAAGACGTCGGCGCGCGCCTCGACGCGCTGTGCCCGGAAGGCATCGACACGGTGTTCGAGAACGTCGGCGGATCGGTCATGGACGCGGTGCTCGAACGCATCAACGACCGCGCGCGCATCGCGCTGTGCGGCATGGTCTCCAGCTACAACGGCGCGGGCACGCAGCGCGCCGAGGCGCTCATGCAGCTGGTGGTGAAGGCGGCGCGCATGGAAGGCTTTCTGGTCCGGGATTATTTCCATCGCCATGCGGAGGTGGTCGCGCGGCTCGAGCCCTGGGTCGCCGACGGCAGCCTCAAGTACCGCATCGAGGTGCTCGACGGCATGGACAAGCTCGTCGAAGCGATGCGCCGCGTGTTCCACGGCCGCAATCTCGGCATCCAGCTGCTCAAACTGTCGGAGGAGGCACCGGCATGAACGCCGCGGTTCACGAGCGCGCCCGCCGCCTGCGCGAGGACATTCGCCACTTCTGCCGTCACGTCATGCCGGCCGATCTCCTCGCCAGGTCGCGCCGCCACCAGGTGCTGGACAAGGATGACTACGTGCGCTGGATGCGGCTCCTCGACGACCAGGGCTGGGCGGTGGCGCACTGGCCGCAGGAGCATGGGGGCCACGGGTGGTCGCCGCTCGAGCGTTTCGCCTTCGAGGACGAGCTCGCCCGCCAGGGCTGCCCGTGGGTGATCCCGTTCGGCGTGAAGTACGTCGGGCCGGTGATCTACACCTACGGCTCCGCCGCGCAGAAGGCGCGCTTCCTGCCCGCAATCCGCAGCACCGCCGAGTTCTGGGCGCAGGGCTACTCCGAGCCGGGAGCGGGTTCCGACCTCGCAGCACTGCGCACGCGCGCCGAGCGAATCACCTTAAGCGAGGGCGACCACTACCTGGTGAACGGCCAGAAGGTGTGGACCACCTACGCGCAGTGGGCCGACTGGCTGTTCTGCCTGGTGCGCACCAGTCGCGAGGCGCAGCCGCAGCAGGGCATCTCCTTCCTGCTCATTGACATGAGGAGCCCCGGCGTGACGGTGAAGCCCATCCGCACCATGGACGGCTACCACCATGTGAACGAGGTGTGGCTGGAGGACGTGCGCGTCCCGGTGGACAACCTCGTCGGCGAGGAGGGCGCGGGCTGGACCTACGCCAAGTTCCTGCTCAAGAACGAGCGCACCGCCGGCGCCATCCTCGGCATGGCCTGGCATGCGCTGCACCGGTTGCAGCGGCTGGCCGAGGAGACGGTGACGGCATCGGGCCGCCTCATCGAGCAGCCCCTGGTGCGTCACCGCGTCGGCGACTTCGCGCTGCGCTTCCTGGCGCTGGAGGAGGCCGCCTACCAGGCAGTCGAGGCCATGACGGACGGCACCGAGCGCGGCGGCGAGGCGTCGCTGATCAAGATCCGCGGCACCGAGCTGTACCAGGAGTTGGCCGAGGCGACGGTGGAAGCGCTCGGGCCGGCCGGCATCGCCTGGGACGCGGACGCCCTGCGCCGCGCCGGCTTGCCGCCGCTGGGTCCGGACGACGCCGGCGGCATCCTCAAGGACCATTTCTACAACCGCGCGGCGACGATCTTCGGCGGCTCGTCGGAGATCCAGCGCAACATCATCGCCAAGGCGGTGCTCGGACTATGACCATCGATCCAGACACAATCGCCATGTTGCGCGACAGCGCCGAGCGCTACGCGGCGGACCATTACGGCTTCCTGCAGCGCCAGGCGGTGCTCGACGGGGAAGGCGGCTACAGCGTCCGAGCCTGGCAGGATTACGCCGAGCTTGGCTGGCTCGCGCTGCGCCTGCCGGAAGCGGCGGGCGGGCTCGACGCCGACGCGGCGGCCATCGGCGCGGTCATGGAGGTGGTGGGCGCGCGCCTGCTGATGGAACCCCTTCTCGCCAGCGCCGTGGTGGCGACCGGGCTGGTGGTGAAGCAGGCGAGCGCCGCCCAGCAGGCGCTGCTGCTGCCCGCATTGGCCGACGGCTCGCTCAAGCTCGCCTTCGCCGACGACGAGGATCCGGGCGCCGGGGACGGCTGCCGGTTCCAGGGCGGAAAGCTCACCGGCGCGAAGATCGGCGTGCTCCACGGCGACCTCGCCGACAAGCTGATCGTATCGGCCCGTACGCAGGCCGATGAGGCGGTGCTGTGCCTGGTAGACGCCGCCGCGCCCGGCGTGCAGCGGCGCAGCTACAAGCTCGTCGATGGCCGCGGGGCGACCGCCGTGCGCTTCGCGGACGCCGCGGCCGAGCGCCTCGGGCCCGCCGATACGGATCTGTCGGCCGCCGCTGCGATCGCCGACAGCCGCGACGAGGCCGCGGTCGCCGCCTGCGCCGAGGCCCTCGGGGCGATGCGCTGCCTGGTCGCGGCCACCTGCGACTACCTCAAGGTGCGGCGCCAGTTCGGCAAGCCCATCGGCCGGAATCAGGCCCTGCAGCACCGCATGGTGGATCTGTACCTGCTGCAGGAGGAGGCGCGCGCCCTGACCCGCGCGGCGCAGGCGGCGATGAGCCTGCCGGCGCGCGAGCGGGCGCGCACGGTGAGCGGCGCCCGGGCCTACATCGGGCGGGCCGCCCGCCGCGTGGCCAACGAGGCGGTGCAGATGCACGGCGGCCTGGGCGTGACCGAGGAGCTCGACGTGAGCCATTACTTTCGCCGCCTGATGGTGATCGGCGCGCTGGCGGGCGGGCACGACGCGCATTTCGCGCGCTTCGTCGACGCCACGCTGGCACGCCGCGACGGGGAGGACGATTCCCATGCGTGAAGACGTGAGCGGGTGGCAGGTGCGTGTCGACGACGCGACGATGGCGCGCTACGCCGCCAGCGGCGACTGGCTCGGCAAGACCGTGGCGGAATTCGCCCGCGAACTCGCCGAGCGCGACCCGGGGCGCGTGACCCACGTGTTCGACGGCGAGGCCTGCCGGGTCGCGGAGCTGCTGGCCGACGCCGAAGCGTTGGCGGCGGCGCTTCAGGCGCGCGGCTTCGTCGCCGGCGACGTGGTGAGCTTCCAGCTGCCCAACTGGCGCGAAGCGGTAGTGATCGACCTCGCCGCGGCCATGCTGGGGCTGGTGGTCGCGCCGATCGTGCCGATCTACCGCGACGCCGAGGTCGCCTACATGCTGGCCGATGCGGGCGCGCGTGCCGCCTTCTTCGCGCCCGCGTGGCGCGGCTTCGACTACGCCGCGATGATGGCGCGCCTCGCACCCTCGCTGCCCGAGCTGCGCCTGCTCTCCGCGGTGCGCGGCGACGCGCCGCATGCGGACAGTTTCGAGGCGCTGGTGGGGGAGCGGCGGACACTGCGCCAGCGCCCGCGCATCGATGCCAACGCGGTAAAACTGCTGCTGTACACCTCCGGCACCACCGGGCGGCCGAAGGGCGTGCTGCATACCCACAACACCGGCCCGGCAACGCTGCGGCGCGCCTTCCGGCACTGGTCGCAGCACGAAGGCGACGCGGTGCTGATGGCTTCGCCCGTGACCCACATTACCGGTTTTTCCTACGGCATGGAGTTGCCGCTGTGCTTCGGCACCCGCACCGTGTTCATGGAGCGCTGGAACGCGGCCGAGGCCGTCGAGCTCATCGAGCGCGAGCAGGTCACCGCCAGCATGGGCGCCACGCCTTTCCTGCACGAGCTGCTCGCGGCGGCCGAGGCGGGCGGGCACCGCCTGCCGTCGCTGCGCATCTTCGCCTGCGGCGGCGCCGAAGTGCCGCCGGCGTTGATCCGCAGGGTGCGTGAGGTGCTGGCCAACTGCCGCGCCTTCCGCGTGTATGGGTCGAGCGAGGCGCCGCTCGTCACGCTCGGTTTCGTCGGCGAGGGGCAACTCGACGCGGCGGCCGAGACCGACGGCGAGATCGTGCATTACGAGGTGCGCGTCGTCGACGACGAAGGCGGAATCGTCGCGCCCGGCGGGGAAGGCGAAATCTGCGTGCGCGGCCCGGCGCGCTGCGTCGGCTACGCCGATCCGCAGCAGAGCGCGGAGAGCTTCGACGCGGACAATTTCTTCGCCACCGGCGACCTGGGCCGCATCACCCCGGACAACGCCATCGTGATCACCGGGCGCAAGAAGGATCTCATCAACCGCGGCGGCGAGAAGGTGAGTGCCAAGGAGGTCGAGGACATCCTGCACCGCCTGCCGGGCGTGGAGGAGGCCGCCGTCGTCGCCATGCCCCATCCGCGCCTGGGCGAGACGGTGTGCGCCTACGTGATTCCCCGGCCCGGCGCGAGCCTGACGCTCGAAGACGTGCTGGAAGGCGTGGCGGCGGCCGGCATCGCGCGCCAGAAATACCCCGAACACCTGGTGGTGGTCGATGGCTTTCCGCGTACCGCGTCCGGCAAGATCCGCAAGGACCGGTTGCGCGCGGACATCCGCGAACGTCTCCAGGCCGCCTCATGAGGAACCGAGCAATGGACGCAGCATTCCTGCAGGCGCGTATCGCGCGCAAGACCGTCGAAGCCACCGACATCGTCGGCCTGGAGCTGGCGCCGCTGGAGGGCACGAGCTTCCCGGCCTTCAGTGCCGGCTCGCACATCGACGTCGAGATCCGGCCCGGACTGATCCGGCAGTACTCGCTGTGCAACGACCCGACCGAACGGCACCGCTACCAGATCGGCGTGCTGCGCGATCCGGCCTCGCGCGGCGGCTCGGTGGCGGTGCACGACGAGCTCGCCGAGGGCCAGGTGATCCGCATCGGCGCGCCGCGCAACCACTTCGCGCTGGTGCCGGCGCGGCGCTCGCTGCTCTTCGCCGGCGGCATCGGCGTGACGCCGATCCTGTGCATGGCCGAGCGCCTGGCGCAGACCGGGGCCGCCTTCGAACTGCATTACTGCAGCCGCTCGCCGGACCGCACCGCGTACCGGCGGCGCATCGCGCAGTCGTCCTTCGCCGAACGCGTGCACTTCCATTTCGACGACGGCGACGCGGCGCAGCGGCTCGACCTGCCGGCCGTGCTGGAGCCGTTCGACGCCGATACCCACCTCTACGTCTGCGGCCCGGGCGGCTTCATCGAATACGTGACGGGTTGCGCCAGGACACGCGGATGGCCCGCGGCGCAGATCCATTTCGAGTACTTCGCGGGCCAGGCCGTCGACACCGCCGGCGACGGCAGCTTCGAGGTGATGCTTGCCAGCAGCGGCAGGGTACTGACCATTCCCGGCGGCCGGACGGTGGTCGCGGTCCTCGCCGAGAACGGCGTCGAGGTGCCGGTCTCGTGCGAGCAGGGCGTGTGCGGGACCTGCCTGACGCGCGTGCTCGAAGGTGAGGTCGACCATCGCGACAACTTCCTGCTCGATCACGAACGCGCCGCGAACAATCAGTTCACACCGTGCTGCTCGCGTGCCCGGAGCAAGCGGCTGGTGCTCGATCTTTAGAAGGCGGCCGGCCATGTGTCGCGCGGCGCCCCCCAACCCCACAGCGAGAATCGTCAATGACACAGCGTGAGATCTACTTCGTCGGTGCCGCGCGCACCGCCATCGGCACCTTCGGCGGCACGCTCAAGGACGTGCCCCTGAGCGTGCTCGCCACCACGGCAGTGCGCGCGGCACTCGAGCGCAGCGGCGTCGCCCCGGACAGGGTGGGCCACGTGGTGATGGGCAACGTCGTCCCCACCGAACCGCGCGACGCCTACCTTTCCCGCGTGGCGGCGATGGACGCCGGCATCCCGCAGGAAGTGCCGGCCTTCAACGTCAATCGGCTGTGCGGTTCGGGGCTGCAGGCGATCGTGTCGGCGGCACAGACCATCAGTCTCGGTGACGCCGACGTCGCGGTCGCCGGCGGTGCGGAGGCGATGAGCCGCGGTCCCTACCTCCTGCCGGCGGCGCGCTGGGGCGCGCGCATGGGCGACGCGCAGATGGTCGATTACATGGTCGGCATCCTCCACGACCCGTGGGAGGGGTTCCACATGGGCATCACCGCCGAGAACGTCGCGGCGCGCTACGGCATTTCGCGCGCGATGCAGGACGAACTCGCGCTTGAGAGCCAGCGCCGCGCCGCGCACGCCATCGCCGAGGGGCGCTTCGCGGCGCAGATCGTGCCGGTCGAGGTGCCGTCGAGGAAGGGGCCGATCGCCTTCGATACCGACGAGCACGTGCGCGCCGAGGTGAGCATCGAGCAGCTGGCGAAGATGAAGCCGGTGTTCAAGCGCGACGGCTCGGTCACCCCCGGCAACGCCTCGGGCATCAACGACGGCGCGGCCGCCGTGGTGCTGGCCGCAGCGGGCGCCGTCCAGGCGATGAATCTCAAGCCGCTGGCCCGCCTGGTGGCGTACGCCCATGCCGGGGTCGAGCCCGCCTACATGGGGATCGGACCGGTGCCGGCGACACGCCTGGTGCTCGAACGCGCCGGCCTGCGCGCCGCGGATCTGGACGTCATCGAGTCGAATGAGGCCTTCGCGGCCCAGGCCTGCGCCGTGATGCGCGAACTCGACCTGGATCCCGCCAGGGTCAATCCCAACGGTTCCGGAATTTCGCTGGGTCATCCCGTCGGCGCCACCGGCGCGATCCTCGCCACCAAGGCCATCTACGAACTGCACCGCACGGGCGGGCGCTATGCGCTGGTGACCCTGTGCATCGGCGGCGGGCAGGGCATCGCCGCGATCATCGAGCGCGCCTGAGCGCTTGCGCGGGACGAAACAGAATGGATCCCTTTGCGGGGGGCGTCGCATCTTAGCCGAAAGGAAAATCTTTCCTCTCCCCGTCCTCCAGGCTACGCGTCGCTTCCCTTTTTATGTCCGCCCCCTTGCCGTACCTGCCGGCAGGGGGGGGGCGCTACGCGTCTTCGACGTATGCCTTGGCGCCGCGGCCCGCGGCGGTCCCATTGCTGCACCCTACGAGCCGAGATAATTCGCGGGGCGCTTTTCAAGAAACGCGGCGACGGCTTCCCCGAAGTCGCGGGTGGCGGCGCAGGCGGCGAAGCCGTGGCGTTCCGCATCCAATTGCGCGCCCAAGTCACGCGACAGCGATTCGCGCATCAGGCGCTTGAGCCATCCGTTGGCGACCGGTGGTCCCGAGACGAGTCTGGCCGCAAGCCGTTCGGTTTCCTCGGCCAGGGCGGCGGGCGGGACCACTCGGTTGACCACGCCAAGCCGGTGGGCGTCGGCCGTATCGAGCGTGTCGCACAGGAGGGCGATCTCCAGCGCACGGCGCAGACCGATCAGGCGCGGCAGGCTCCACGATGCGCCGAGATCGCAGCTGGCTCCGAGCTTGGTGTAGGCGAAGTTGAAGCGCGTGCCTTCGGCGGCTATGGCCAGGTCGCAGGCCAGCGCGAGACTCAAGCCGGCTCCGGCCACCGCGCCGTGCAGGCTCGCGATGACCGGGACACGAAGCTCGGTCAGGAGCCGCAGGCCTTCGTGCATCGGATCGATGAGGCTCGGCGCGATGGACGCAGGATCATCGCGGAACTGCGCGACGTCACCGCCCGCCATGAAGGCCCGGCCTTCGCCGCTGAGGACGACGACGCGCACTTCAGGGTCGTTGGCAATGGCCCGGCACGCATCGCGGAAGGCGCAGGCCATGGCGGCGTCGATCGCGTTGAGTACCTGCGGCCGGTTGAAACGGATGCGGGCGATGGCGCCGTCGCGTTCGTGGAGCAGGGGGAGGGTGGGTTCGCTCATGGGTGTCTCGCTGTGGGCAATCGAAGTGAGGCGGGGCCACGGCGATCCGGATCGGGTACGAAGGCGCGAAAGATCCGCTCCATGACGGTGCGGCGATTTCCGATGCGGGCCGGGTCGTAGGGCGCGTGATTGACCGCGCGCAGGAAGGCGCGCCGCACTCGGCCGGCGTCGACATCGAGCTCGATCATGTTGATGCAGGCCGGATCCTGCTCGAAAGCCTTCAGCCCCGCCAACCCGGCCCCGGCGACGTGGGAGAGCAGCATGCGATTGACCGCGTCGTGGGCGACGACGAGCGCGTCTTGCCACCCGTCACGGGCGACGAGCGCGGCCCACGCGGCCAGCACGCGCTGCTGGAAATCGATCCAGCGCTCGCCGCCGATGAAGGCCGCGTCCATCGCCTCGGCGCCATCGTAAGCGTAGGCGATGACGCGTTCGCGTTCGTCGGCGGGGACGGCGTCGAGGCGCCCGGCCTTCACCTCTTTCAGGCGTGCGTCTTCGCGCAAGGGAAGGTCACGCTCGCCGAGGACGAGGCGGGCGGTCTCGGCGGTGCGCGGCAGGCCGGAACAGACGGCGAGGTCGAACACGACCTCGGCCAGCGCCGCCGCCGCCGCGCGCGCCTGGCGGCGCCCGACGTCGGTGAGCGGTACGTGGCGCGGGTCGAGCGGCCTGCCGTCGGCGTCGAAGTAGGAGACCTCGGCGTGGCGCATCAGGTAGATGCGGCGCCGCAAGGCGGTGCGGGGCGAGGCCGTCATCAGGCGGCGCCCCCGAGCGCCTTGGGATTGCTCTCCTCCACCTTGCGCCGCGTGGTGTCCAGCAGATGCTTGCGCACCGCGTGGCGCAGGCTCCCCGCATCCGTCCGCCCGCCGCGGATCCACCGGCACAACTCACGGTTGCGTTCTAGCAGCATCTCGCGCAGGGCGCCGGTTGCCGTGTCCGCTGCGGGCAGGGACAGGATGCGCGCCAGGTTGGCAAGCTCGTCGCGTTCCGGGTCGTCGCCATTGCGGAGCTGGCGCGCTGCGATCGCCATCGCATTGGCGATCATCAGCGCCGCGTGGCGTTTGTCCGCGGGCAGGGCGGGGATCAGTTCTTCGCGCAGGATGGCGCGGGCGGTGTCGAGCAACTGGTCGCCGGTGGGTTGGTCGCGCATGTCAGGCTGCCTCCGTCAGGGTCAGGATCTCGTATTCGAGTTCCGGCACGATGTGGCCGGTGAGCGCCAGCAACAGCGAATTCTCGTCGCCGGAGACGTGGCGCTCGGCCTGCTGCACGGCGATGACCGCCCAGTTCATGTGGGCCATCAGCTCCCAGTAGGGCACCTGGGCGCGGTCGATCGGGCGGCCGGCGACGGTCTCGTAGCCGCGGTAGAAATCCTCCCGCTCGCCGATGCCGCCGGCTTCGCGCTCGTGCGCGCCGAAGCGCCAGCATTTGGCGCAGAACCAGCCGATGTCCTCGAGCGGATCGCCCCAGCCGGCGAATTCCCAGTCGAGGATGCCGGTGAGGCCCTGTTCGTCCACCATGTAGTTGCCGGTGCGGAAGTCGCGGTGGCACAGCACCATTTCGCCGCGCGGCGGCGCGTAGCGCGCGAGCCATTGCAGGCCCCATTCGAGGGCCGGGTGCGGGGTGTGGTGGCGGTCGAGATAGGCGCGAAAGCGCGCGACCGAATGCAGCGCCGGGGCGTCCTCGTGCCAAGGCAGGAAGTCCAGATCGGCGCGCGGCGGGCGGATGGCGTGGATGCGCGCGAGCTCGGCCCCGAGGCGCTCGGCCAGGCGCACGCGGTCGCCGCCGAAGCGCCCGTCCTTCACCAACAGATAACCGGCCGCGGTCCCGCCGACGTGGCGCATGATGAAAAAGGGGCGTCCGATGATGTCGCGGTCCGCGCACAGCCACAGCGGTTCCGGCACGGTGACGCCGGCGGCGAAGGCGGCACGCAGCAGGGCGTATTCCTGCACCCGGCTGTGGCTCACCGACACACCGGATAGCGAGTCGGTGCGCATGACGGCGTCGAGGGCGCCGGCGTGGGGGCCGCCGGCGAGCTCTGCGCGGATCCGCCAGTTTTCCTGGATGGCGCCTCCGGAGAGCAGCTTCGCCTCACAAATCGTTACCCGCGTGGCGCCGGCGGCCCGTGCGATGAAGTCCTCCACCGCGTCTTTCGTCTTTTCGTCCATGTTGTGTCCCCGTTCGATCAGATGAACTTCAGCAGATGGCCGCCGTCGACGGCCAGCGCGGCACCCGTGATGTGCGCGCCGGCCGCGGAAGCAAGCAGCAGCAAGGCGCCATCGAGGTCTTCCGGCTTGCCGAAACGGCGGCTCGGGATGCGCGTCCTGACGCGCTCGCTGGCCTCGCTCGCGATCCATTCGCGGTTGAAGTCGGTCGCGATGTAGCCGGGCAGCATCGCATTGACGCGGATGTCGTGGCGCGCCAGCGTCAGCGCGAAGTGACGCCCGAGCCCGCTGGAAGCGCCGGTGACCAGCGCCGTGCGGCCGTGCAGGCGGAACATGTCGGTGATGTCGGCGCTCATGCTTCGGCTCCCCCGCGCGCGACGCCCTTGAGGATGCGTTTGGCGATGCTCCAGCGATGCACCTCGGAGGGGCCGTCGTAGATGCGGAAAGCGCGCACGTCGGCGAAAATGCGTGCCACTTCGGTCTCGCCGGTCACGCCCTGGCCGCCGAGGATCTGCACGCTGCGATCGACGATGCGCCAGATCGCTTCCGAGGCGATCACCTTGGTCATGCTCGAGTCGTGCAGGCCGAGGCCGCCCTGGTCGAGCACCCACGCGGTGTGCCAGATCGCCAGGCGCGCGGTGTGCAGGTCCATCTCGTTGTCGGCGAGCATGAAGCCCACCCCCTCGTGACTCCCGAGCGGCTTGCCGAAGGCGTGGCGCCGGCGCGCGTAGGCGGTGGCCACGTCATGCGCGCGGCGCGCCGCCCCCAGCCAGCGCATGCAGTGGGTGAGGCGCGCCGGCGACAGGCGCACCTGGGCGTACTTGAAACCCTCGCCGGGCGCACCGAGGATGTCGGCCGCGGGCACGCGCAGGCCGTCGAAGCGCACCACGCCGTGGCCGCCCGGGAAGCACGAATCGAGCGAGTCCATCGAACGCTCGACGGTGATGCCGGGGCGATCCATGTCGGCGAGGAACATGGTGGCGCGCCCGTCTTCGAGCTTGGCCATAATGATCGCGAAGGCCGCGCCCTCGGCACCGGTGATGAACCATTTCCGGCCGTTGATGAGATAGTCGTCGCCGTCGCGGGTCGCGGCGGTCTGCAACATCGACGGGTCGGAGCCGGCGCCCGGGTCCGGTTCGGTCATGCAGAAGCAGGAGCGGATCTCGCCCGAGGCCAAAGGGCGCAGCCAGCGCTCCTTCTGTTCTGCGCTCGCTACCGCTTCGAGCAAGTGCATGTTGCCTTCGTCGGGGGCGAAGATGTTGAGCGCCACCGGCCCCAGCAGCGAGTAGCCGGCCTCTTCGAAGAACACCGCCTTGGCGCGGTGGTCGAGGCCGAGCCCGCCGAACTCGGGCGACACGTGGGCCGACAGCAGGCCCGCGGCGCGCCCGCGCGCGAGCAGCGTGCGGCGCAGCCCTTCGGTGGGGCCGTGCTGCGTGCGGCCCGGGCCGTTCTCCAGGGGAACGATCTCATCGGCGATGAAACGGCGCACGCGATCCTGCAGTGCGGCGAGTTCGGCGGGTAGCGCGAAATCCATGATGTCTGCTCCGCGTCGCCGTCAGCCGTATTGATAGAAGCCGCGGCCGCTCTTGCGGCCCAGCCAGCCCGCATCGACCATCTCGGCGAGCAGCGGAGCGGGGCGGTACTTGGAATCCTTGAAGCCCTGGTAGAACACTTCCATCACCGAGAGCAGGGTGTCGAGGCCAATCAGGTCGGCGAGCGCCAGCGGACCGATGGGATGGCTGCAGCCGAGCATCATGCCGCGGTCGATTTCCTCCGCACTCGCCAGGCCTTCCTGCAAGGCGAAGACGGCCTCGTTGATCATCGGGCAGAGGATGCGGTTGACGGCGAAGCCGGGGCTGTTCCTGGCGACGATCGCGGTCTTGCCGATGCGCGTGGCGAAGGCCTCGATCGTCGTCCGGGTGTCATCCGAGGTCTGCAGGCCGGGGATCAGCTCCACCAGGGTCATCAGCGGCACGGGGTTGAAGAAGTGCATGCCGATGAAGCGGTCGGGCCGGCCCGTCGCCGCGGCGAGCCGGGTGATCGAGATCGACGAGGTATTGGTGGCGATGATTGCAGCGGGGGCGAGGAGGCCGTCGACCTCGCCGAGGATGCGCAGCTTGATGGCTTCCTTCTCGGTCGCCGCCTCGATCACCAGGTCGGCGCCGGCGAGGTCGGAGTACCGCGTCGTCCCCTTGATGTGGGCGAGGGTCGCTTCCTTGTCCGCGGTGCCGAGCTTCTCCTTCTTCACCAAGCGCTCGAGGCTGCCCGCCACCGCGGACAGGCCACGTTCGATCGCCTCGGTGGAAACGTCCACCAGGGTCACTTGAAAGCCGGCAGCCGCGCACACCTGGGCGATACCGTTGCCCATCGTGCCGGCACCGACAACGCCTACCTTGCTGATAGTCATGCTGTACTCCTTGGGGTGAGAGGGACGGTGTGATCCCGTCTTTTCGATGAGGTGAAAGAATTTCTTGCATCCCTGGCGGAGAAGGTTATCATAACAAAAACAAAACGGTTGGTTTTTCACGAGTCAACCGTGGAGATGGCGATGCGGCGCATCGCGTGTGCGAAAGTGCTTGGCAAAGCGTCGGTTCAGGTGCAATCTAATAGAAAACGGACTGTCCGGTTTTTTATAAAAAGTCCGTCGGAACAGCGATTCCGGTAAAGCGGGGGCCGCAATGGCCTCCGCCCCCACAACAAGGAGGCAGTGAGAAACATGAGCGCTATTCGGTTGGTCCGTCCGCCGTCCAATGCCGTCGTCGGTGCTGCCGTTGCGGCATCCTTGAGCGGTTCCGCGATGGCTTTTCAGCTCGACCTCGACAACCCCGATCTGCAGGTCCGCTGGGACAACACGGTCCGCTACAACGTGGGTTGGCGAATGGAGGATCGCGACAGGACGCTGGGCGACACGTGGGCACTGCAAGCCGGCGAATATCGCTTCGACAAGGGCAAGGTCATCACCAACCGGGTCGATCTGCTGACCGAACTCGACGCCGTCTACAAGATGTACAACGGCTTCCGGGTGTCGGGCGCGGCCTGGTACGACGCCGCCTACGACGAGGACGTGCGGGGGAACCCCGCCTACCAGGCCGCCGGGTTGGGCACGGCCTACCCGGGCAACAAGTACACCAGCCCGGTGAAGCGCTACTACACGCAGTCGGGCGAGCTGCTCGACGCCTTCGCGTTTGGCCGCATCAATCTCGGCACGGTGCCGCTCGACGTGAAGTTCGGTCGCCACAACATCTATTGGGGCGAATCGCTGTTCTCCCCCATTCACGGCGTGTCCTATTCGCAGGGGCCGGTGGATTTCCGCAAGGCGGTGGCAACGCCGGGGTCCGAAGCGAAGGAGTTGTTCCTGCCGCTCAATCAGCTGTCCGCGCACGCGCAGCTCACCGACACGGTGTCGGTGGCAGCCCAGTATTACCTGCAGTGGGAGCCCTACCGCATCTATGAGGGAGGCACCTATTTCACCTTTGCCGACCCGGTGTTCCAGCGTGGGACCTTCTTTTTCCCCGGCAACGTGCTGCCGTATAAGGGCGATGTGAGTTCCGGGCCTCACGCGAAGCCCGACGACAAGGGCAGCTGGGGGGTCAATCTCAAGGCATCTCCCGAGTTCGGTACGGTCGGCCTCTACTACCGCCGGTTCGACGACAAGGTCCCCGCGGTGCTCGGCACCTACAACGGGAGCAACCTCGTCGAGCTGCACAATGCCTACGCCGAGGACGTCAAACTGTGGGGCCTCAGCCTGTCGAAACAGATCGGCGGGGTGGCCGTGGGATCGGAGCTGGTGCATCGCAGCAACACGGCGCTGACCACCGTATTCGGCGCACCGGGCCTTGCGCGCGGCGATACCTGGCATGCGCTGGTGAACGCCATCGCCTACATGGGCAAGACGCCCTTGTTCGAATCGGCGACGCTGCTGGCCGAGCTCACTTACAGCCGGCTCGACAAGGTCTACCGCAGCACGCAGGGCAACTTCAACCACGTCGACCACGTGTGTTCGCGCGACCCGTTCGGCACCCCCGGCGGCGGCAAGTCGGACGGCTGCGCCACCGACGACGCCTGGGGGATCTCGATGACGTTCACGCCACTCTGGTACCAGGTTGTTCCCGGCGTCGATCTCACCATGCCCATCCACTACGATCGGGGCCTGAAGGGCAACTCACCGGTGCCCTTCGGCGGCAACGAGGGCAGCGGAACGTGGAGTATCGGGTTCGGCGCCGATTACCTGGGCAAGTACAAGTTCAATATCGCCTACACGGACTATTTCGGCGACTACAAGAAGGGCGCCAACCTCTTTGGCGGCGTACCGGGCATCGGAGCGACGCAGATGTATACGTCGAACGGCGGCAACGCGCTCATTCACGATCGCGGCTGGCTGTCCTTCACGTTCAAGACCACATTCTAAGAAGAAGCCGGGAAGCAAATATTCCCAGCCCCCAACAGGAGACATCAAGATGAATCGCCGCATTCAACCCCTCGCCACGGCCATCGCGATAGCCTGCGCCGGTTCGGCCTTTGCCGCCGCCACGCCGGAAGAGCTTTCCCAGCTCGGCACCACGTTGACCCCCTGGGGCGCGACGAAGGCCGGCAACAAGGACGGGACGATCCCGGAATACACGCCTGGCGGGATCAAGCCGCCCGCCAGCTACGACCCGAAAAAGCCCCACGTCAGGCCCGACCCGTTTGCCAACGAAAAGCCCTTGTTCTCGATCACCGCGGCGAACGTGGCGCAATACGCCGACAAGCTGTCCGCCGGCGTCCAGACGATGTTCAAGAAGTATCCGGGCTACCGCATGGACGTGTATCCCACGCACCGCACGGCAAACTATCCCCAGTACATCCTCGACAACGCGAAGAAGAATGCGGCCGGAGAATGCAAGACGACCGACGACGGCCTCCGCCTGCAAGGCTGCTACGCGGGCTGGCCCTTCCCCTTCCCCAAGACTGGTGCCGAGGTGATGTGGAATCGCCTGCTCAAGTTCGACGGGCACGCGATGATGACCAACGGCATGACCGGCACCCTGGTCGACACGGCGGGCAATCGCACGGTCACCGGCGTCGGCACGATGTGGATCCTGTATCCCATCATGGATCCGGCCAGGACCACCCCCATCGAGAGCAAGGAACTGTTCGAGACGCTGCGCATCGACTACAGCGACCCGGCGCGCAAGGCGGGCGAAAAACTGATCGTGCGCGACTCCATCGACCTGATCGACCCGGGTCGCCGCGCGTGGTCCTACCTGCCGGGGCAGCGGCGCGTCAAGCTCGCGCCCGACATCGCCTTCGACACCCCCAGTCCGACCGGCGGCGGGGCCAGCGTCGTCGATGAATCGGCGGTGTTCTACGGCTCCCTCGAGCGCTACGACTTCAAACTGGTCGGCAAGAAAGAGACATACATCCCCTACAACGCCTTCAAGATCAACGACCCCGGCGTGTGTCCCAGCGAGGTCGCGATGAAAACCAAGAACTTCATCAATCCGGACTGCGTGCGCTGGGAACTGCACCGCACCTGGGTCGTCGAGGCCACGCTCAAGCCGGGCATGCGCCATGTCTACCCCAAGCGCACGATCTACTGGGATGAGGACCTCCCGGGGGTCGGCATCTCGGACAACTACGACTCCAGCGGCGCGATCTACCGCGTCAGCCACTCGCTGCCGATCGTGATGTACGAGACGCAAGGGCACCAGACCGACCAGTGGGTGACCTACGACCTGCAAACCGGGAACTACACGCGGCAGGAGGACACCACCGACAGCGGCGGCTGGGTGATGACGTCGCCCAAGCCCTTGTCCTTCTACAGCTCCGAGGCGCTCGCAGGGTCGGGCGTTCGCTAAAGCGGCCGTGCCCCCTCGGGGGGCGGCCACGCAGCGACCGGAGCCCATACAAGGTGTTCCGGTGGTCGGTATTCGCGATGGGCCGCAGGGTGGCCGTCGCTGATGGAGGTCTGGGCAACATGATCCAGGAAACGAGGTTCTCGCAGCGCCGACCCCGGTCGGGGCTGCGCATGCTGGTGACAGGGCTGGCGCTCGCGATTTCCGTGGCAGCCCACGGGTTTGAGAATCCGCAGGACGTGACGGCCGTGCAGAGCGCACAGGTGGCGCGCAGTCCGCTGATCGCGGTGACCACGGCAGGGCAGCGGCTCGTCGCGGTAGGGCTGCGCGGCATGATCGTGACGTCCGACGATGGCGGCGCGACGTGGACGCAGGCCGCGGTACCGGTCGGCAGCGATCTGGTCGGCGTCTCCTTCCCCACGCCCAACCAAGGCTGGGCGGTCGGCCACGGCGGGGTCGTGCTGCATAGCGAGGACGGGGGCCTGCACTGGACCCGACAACTCGAGGGAAGGCAGGCGGCCGATCTCGCGGTGAAATATTTCAAGGCACAGCGCGCCGCGAATCCCGAAGCCGACGGACTCCTCGGTCGCGAACAAAGCCTGATCGATGCCGGCGGCACCCAGCCTTTTCTCGATGTGCTCTTCGACAGCGAGACGAGCGGCTTCGTGGTCGGTGCCTTCAACCGGATCTACCGTACCGGCGACGGGGGCAAGACCTGGGTGCCCTGGATGGATCGGGTCGACAATCCGCGGGAATTCCATCTCTATTCGATCACCAATGTCGCGGGACAGCTCTACCTGACCGGCGAGCAGGGCATGGTGTGGAAGCTCGACCGCGCCCGCGAGCGCTTCGTCGGCATCCAGACGCCTTACAACGGCACCCTGTTCGGCATGGTGGGTGCCGGCGCGGACGATCTCCTGGTATTCGGCATGCGAGGCAGCCTGTTCCGCGGTTCGGCCGGCGGCACGCGCTGGGAACGGATCGACACCGGCAGCCCCGCGAGCATCGTCGGCGGAGCACTGTTGCCGGGCGGCCGGATCGTGCTCGCGAACCAGGCCGGCGGGGTCAGCGTTTCGGGCGATCGGGGCAAGGTCTTTTCCCCCGTCAAGGCGTCGGTCCCGATGCCGTACTTCGGCATCACGGCACTCGGCGGCGACCGCGTCGGTCTGGTGGGCAGCGAAGGCGTGCGGGTCGAGTCCATACGCTGAGTCGCGCCCACGCATCGGCTCGGAAAATTACGTCAATCCCTGAGCGGACCAAAATAATGGAAATCGGCAAGCAACAAATCATGGCGGTGATCGCCGACCCGAAGGATTTCGACAACCGGTCGGGAACCCTCCTCGAGCGACTGATCTTCAACCACCGCCTGCTTCTGGTCGCGTGCTGCGCGCTGCTGACGGCGTTCTTCGCGTTCCAGCTGAAGGACCTGGCAGTGGGCGCGAGCTTCGACAAGATGCTCCCGCACGGTCACCCCTACATCCAGAACTACCTCGACAACCGCAGCCAGCTGCGCGGCCTGGGCGATTCGGTGCGGGTCGCGGTGGAGAACACGAAGGGCGACATCTTCGACGCGGACTACCTCGCCACCCTGGCCCGGATCAACGACGAAATCTTCCTCTTGCCGGGCGTCGATCGGGCCTGGATGAAATCCTTGTTCACGCCCGTGGTGCGCTGGACCGAGGTCACCGAGGAGGGGTTCTCCGGCGGTCCGGTGATGCCCAACAACTACAATGGGAGCGCCAAGTCGATCGAGGACCTGCGCGTCAATATCGGCCGTGCGGGCGTGGTCGGCAGCCTGGTGTCCAACGACTACCGCTCGAGCATGATCGTCATCCCGCTGCTGGCGAAAGACGCCGAGGGGCGGCCGATCGACTATCGCGCCTTCTCCGAGGGGCTGGAGCAGATCCGCGCCAAGTACGCCGGTCCCGACGGCACGGTGAGGATGTACGCGATCGGCTTCGCCAAGCTGATCGGCGACCTGATCGACGGGCTCGACCTGGTGATGGGCTTCTTCGTCGTCGCCGCGGTGGTGGCGACCCTCATCATCTTCCTGTTCACCCGCTGCGTGCGCAGCACTGGGCTGGTGCTCGCCTGCTCGCTGGTGGCGGTGGTGTGGCAGCTGGGCACGGTCGTCACGCTGGGTCACGGCCTCGACCCGTTCTCGATCCTGGTGCCCTTCCTGGTGTTCGCCATTGGCGTCTCGCATGGCGCGCAGAAGATGAACGGCATCATGCAGGACGTGGGCCGCGGCACGCACAAGTCGGTGGCGGCGCGTTACACCTTCCGCCGTCTCTTCCTCGCCGGGCTGACCGCGCTGCTCGCCGACGTGGTCGGCTTCGCGGTGCTGATGGTGATCGACATCCCGGTGATCCGCGAGCTGGCGCTGACCGCCAGCCTCGGGGTGGCGGTGCTGATCTTTACCAACCTTATCCTGCTGCCGGTGCTGTTGTCCTACGTGGGCGTCAGCGCCACGGCGGCCCGACGCAGCCTGAACGAGGAGAACGAGGAATCCGGTGGCCGTGGGCTGGGCGCGCTGTGGGCGATGCTCGACCGCTTCACCGAACGCGGCTGGGCAGCCGGCGCCGTGGTGGTCGCGGTGGCGCTCGCCATCGTCGGCTACGGCTACAGCCTGAAGCTGCAGGTGGGCGACCTCGACGCCGGCGCGCCGGAACTGCGCGCCGACTCGCGCTACAACCGGGACAACGCGTTCATCACTACCAACTTCGGCATCTCCAGCGACGTCTTCGCAGTGATGGTGAAGACGCCGCCGGACCGGTGTCGCTCCTTCGAGACGCTCACCGAAACCGACCGACTGAGCTGGACGCTGGCCCAGCAGCCGGGCGTGCAGCGCACGGTCTCGCTCGCCGACACGGTGCGCACTTACACCGCCGGCGGTTTCGAGGGCAATCCGAAATGGCTCACGATCAGCGACAACCAGAGTCTCATCGATGCCCAGATCAACAACGCCTTGAGCTGGAACTCGGAGTTCCTCGACGCGCCTTGCTCCCTGATCCCGGTGCTGGCCTACCTGTCCGACCACAAGGCCGCGACGCTGGAGGGCGTGGTACGGGCGGCGAGCCGCTTCGCCGCCGAGCACGACACGGACGATCGCAAGTTCCTGCTCGCGGCCGGTAACGCCGGGGTGGACGCGGCGACCAACATCGTCGTGCGCGAGGCCAACCGCAACATGCTGTTGTACGTGTATGGCGCGGTGATCCTGCTGTGTGCGATCGCCTTCCGCTCGTGGCGGGCGGTGGTGGTCGCAGTATTGCCGCTCGTGCTCACCTCGATCCTCGCCGAGGCGCTGATGGTGTGGCTGGGCATCGGCGTCAAAGTGGCCACCCTGCCGGTGGTGGCGCTGGGCGTCGGCATCGGCGTGGATTACGCGCTCTACCTGTTGAGCGTGCAGCTTGCCCATCAGCGCCAGGGCATGAGCCTGGCCCAGTCCTACCGGCGCGCAGTGGCCTTCACCGGCAAGGTGGTCGGCCTCATCGGCGTGACGCTCGCCGCCGGCGTGGTGACCTGGGCTTGGTCGCCGATCAAGTTCCAGGCCGACATGGGGATCCTGCTCACCTTCATGTTCCTGTGGAACATGCTCGGCGCGCTGATCCTGATCCCGGCTCTGTCGCATTTCCTGCTGCGCGGCGAGACCCGGCCGGAGGTGGCGCCGATGGCCGGCAACGTGCCGCAGCAGGCCCCGCAGGCGGAGGCCGCCCTCGCAGCGCCGCTCGCGGACGAAGCCGTTGCCCGGCAAGAGGCGCGCCCGGAGCAGGGCGGCGGGCGGCTGGCCGAAGGATACCCGTGATCGATCGGATTCCGGATGAATCCCGCCCCATGAACGGTGCGGAGATCGTATTGGACAACGGCGCGTCGCTATTCGCGGCCGCCGGCTGAAGAGGAGACAGGCATGGGCAGACTGGAAGGCAAGGTGGCCGTCGTGATCGGCGCCGCCGGCCGCGACAACATGGGCCAGGCGATCGCGCGGCGCTTCGCCGCGGAAGGGGCGCGGGTCGTGGTCGCCGGGCGGCACGAGGCGGAGCTGGATCGCTTCGCCGCCAGCATTGGCGGCGCGGCCAGATGCTGCGACATCACCCGCAAGGACGAGCTCACGGCGCTCGCGTCCTTCGCCCGCGATTGGGGCGGCCGCGTCGACATCTGCCTCAACGCCACCGGCTGGGGCCTTCTGAAGCCCTTCCTGGACACGACCGAGGAGGAGCTCGAGCGCATCTGCGCGCTGCAGTTCAAGGGCCCCTTCATGTTCTTCCAGGCCATGATCGAGGTCATGGGGCAGGGCGGCTCGCTGATCCAGATCAGCTCGGCCACCGCCACCATCATGCTCAACGACCATGCCGCGTACATGGGCACCAAGGCCGGCACCGACCACGTCATCCGCTGCGTCGCCAACGACTTCGGCGAACGCGGCATCCGCGCCAACTCGATCTCGCCGGGCCTCACCGACACGCCGATGACGGCCGGCGCCAAGGCCACCCCCGGTGTCTTCGAGAGCTTCCTGCCGTGCTACCCGCTGGGCCGCATCGGCACCCCGGACGACATCGCCGCCGCCGCCGTGTGGCTCGCCAGCGACGAGTGCTTCATGAGCGGGCAGAACCTGCAGGTGAACGGCGGCCTGACCCTGCGCCGTAATCCCTGGAACCACGAGATCGCCGCCGCCATCACCGCCGCGACCGCGCAGACCGCCGGCGCATGAGCCGCAACAGGAGACAGACATGACCGACAAGGCGCTCATCGCCCGCCTGGGCCCCGTGATGCAGATGGCCTACGTGCCGCCGAACCTCGACGCCGCGCTGCGCTACTGGACCGACACCATGGGGGTCGGCCCCTTCTACCGCCTGGAGCACATCGCGCTGGACAAGGCGAAGTACCGTGGCGAAGAAGTGCAGGTGGATTTCTCCGTGTGCATCGCCTACTGGGGCGACATCCAGATCGAGCTCATCGAGCAGCACGACGACGCGCCCTCCATCTACAAGCGCTGGCGCGACGAGGGCCGCGAAGGGCTGCACCACGTCTGCATCGTCGTCGACGACATCGCCCGCGCGCGCGAGGTGTGCCGCCAGGCTGGCGCCTCGGTGGAGCAGGAAGTCTGGGTCGCCGGCGGCGGGGAGGCGATCTACGTGGATGCCGGCGGCGGACCGGGGAGCCTGATCGAGATCATCCAGTTGCCGCAAGCCTCGCTCGACTTCTTCGCCTTCATGCGCGAGGAGGCGAAGCACTGGGACGGGCGCGATCCGGTCCGTAAGCTCGGCTGAGGCGGGAAGCATTTCATGACCGACCTCTCCCAGACCGCCGCCGTGCCGCGCGGCCGCATCGATTGCGTGCTGGTCGCCTCCGGCAAGTACCACGACATCGACTTCGCGCGGCTGGAGCTGCTGAAGCTCCTCGGCGAGGACGAGCGCGTGCGGGTGCGCGTGTTCGAGGACTACGCCAACCTCGACGCGATCCGCAATGCCGACTTCCTCGTCACCTACACCTGCGACGTCATGCCCAGCCTCGAGCAGCAGGAGGCTCTGCGCGCGTGGGTGGCGGCCGGCGGGCGCTGGTACGCCCTGCACGGCACCAACTCGATCCTGCGTTTCCTCGACAACGGGCTGGTCGATTCGCCCGCTTGGGCACCGCATTGGATGGAAACGCTGGGCTCGCAGTTCATCGCCCACCCGCCGATCGCGCCCTACCGTGTCGACGTCGCCGACCCCGACCACGAGCTCACGCGCGGCATCGCGCCCTTCGAGACCAGCGACGAGCTCTATCTGTCGGACGTTCATGCCGATCTGCACGTGCTGCTCGACACCGAGTTCGAGGGCGAGGCCAGCGGCTTCGTGCGCGCCAAATGGCGCCGCGCGCGCCACCCGGTGATGTACCTGCGGCCGCTGGGGCAGGGCGCGGTGCTCTACCTCACGCTGGGCCATTGCCGCGGCCACTACGACCTGCAGCCCCTGATGGAGTACTGGCCCAGCGTGGAGCGCTGCGCCTGGGACCTGCCGGTGTTCTACGACTTGCTGCGGCGCGGACTCGCCTGGGCCAAGGCGTCCGCCGTCGAAACCACCACCCAAACCATTAAAGCGCCCTGAGGCGCTGCGACCCCCAACAGGAGAAAGACCATGGATCTCGGACTCAAAGGCAAGAAAGTCATCATCAACGGCGGCAGCCGCGGGCTGGGCCTTGCCGCGCTGGAAATCTTCGCCGCGGAGGGCTGCGACATCGCCTTCTTCTCGCGCGACGCGAAGCGCGTCGATGCAACCATCAACAAGCTCAAGGCCGGCGGCGGCCAGGTCGTCGGCGACGCCTTCGACATGAACGACCTCGACGCCTACCAGGCGTGGCTGAAGGGCGCGGCCGAGAAACTGGGCGGCTGCGACATCTTCATCCACAACGCCAGCTCGTCGGGCGCCCAGGGCACCATGGACTGGGAGCTCACCTTCCGCCTCGACATGATGGGGGCGGTAAAGGGGTGCGAGACGCTGGAGCCGGCGCTTGAAGCCGCCGGCGGCGGATCGGTGATCCTGATGTCGAGCACCGCTGCGGTGGAAACCTTCATCTACCCGCAGGCTTTCAACGCCATCAAGGCGGCGATCCTCACCTACGGCAAGCAGCTCTCGCAGCTGTGGGCGCCGAAGAACATCCGCGTGAACATGGTCTCGCCGGGCCCCATCTCCTATCCCGGCGGCAACTGGGAAACGATCAAGGGCGCGATGCCCGAGCTCTACGAGAAGACCCTCTCGGAGATGCCCCTGGGCCGCTTCGGCGCGCCGGAGGATGTGGCCCGCGCGGTCGTCTTCCTCTCCAGCCCGGCCGCCTCCTACATCACCGGGACCAACGTGGTCATCGACGGCGGCTACACCAAGCGCGTGCAGTTCTAGACGCCGGTCCGGCGGACGACCACCCCGGCCTCGCGCCGGAATCACCAACGAAGGAAATGGATATGACAAGACTGTCGAAATTGCCCGCGGAACAATGGGATGCCGATCTGCGGGACTTGACCCGAGCGGAGGAGGCGACGCCCCTCGAGCAGGGGCTCCTTCGCATCATGGCTCACGCGCCGGAATTGGCGAAGGCGCTGGTCGCCTTCGGCGGCACGCTGTGGCGCAGCCACACCTTGCCGCGCCGCTTGCTGGAACTGGTTCGACTGCGCATCGCCTTTCATAACCAGTGCCGCAGTTGCATGGCCATTCGCTACCAGTCGGCGGTCGACGATGGCCTGACGGAAGGCATGGTCTGTTCGCTCGAGAAGCCCCACGAGGCGCCCGATCTCAGCGCCGCCGAAAAGGTGGCGATCGCTTATGCCGACCTGTCCGCGAACGATCATTTCTCCATCGGCGACGAGACGTTTGCGGAGCTTCGCCAGCACTACACGGAAGCCGAAATCGTCGAGCTGGGCATGTTCATCGCGTATTTCATCGGCTACGGCCGCCTCGGCGCAGCATGGGACATGACCGAGGAATTGCCCCAAGGCTTCCAGGACAAGTCGGCGAACGCCGCACCCTGGGGGCAAGAGTCGGTACGGGTTCGCGGCTGAGGCGCGTCCGTCGGGCGCGGCCGGATAAGCCGAAGGGGATATCCGCGATCAGGCCGCGGACGCGCGATCCTCGGAGCCTCATACAACCCATACGCCATGCATTGGAGAAGCTGCGTGAAGCTCTATAGTTCGATCGGTCCCAATCCCCGGATGGTCCGGATGTTCATCGCCGAAAAGGGCCTTGACCTGCCGATGACCCGGGTGGACATCATCGCCGGTGAAAACCGGCGCGAACCCTTCCTCTCGATCAACCCGGCCGGCGAGATCCCGGTGCTGGAGTTCGACGACGGCACGGCGCTCGCCGAGACCACGGCCATCTGCGAGTACCTCGAAGAACGCCACCCCGAGCCGCCCCTGATCGGCGCTACACCGGAAGCCCGGGCGCGCACGCGCATGTGGTGGCGCCGGGTGGATCTCAAGGTGGTGCAGCCGATGACGCAGGGCTTTCGGGGCGCCGAAGGCCTGCAGTTGTTCGAGAGCCGGACCCATTGCCTGCCGGTGGCGGCCGACGATCTCAAGGCCACCGCCCGCGAGGGCCTCTCGTGGCTCGAAGGGCAACTGGGCGAGCGGCCCTTCATCGCCGGCGAGACCCTGAGCGTGGCCGACATCCTGCTGTTCAGCTTCATCGAGTTTGGCGCGTTGGTGGGGCAGGGGCTAGCGCCCGGCCATCAACGTTTGGCCCGCTGGCACGACCGTATGGCCTCGCGCCCCAGCGCCGCGATCACCGCGTTCTAGCAAGCCGGGCACCCTGAAATGAAGCGGCTTGCCGCAATGAGCCGTACGGCCTTGCTTCTGGCATCGATGGCGCTCTATGGACCGGCCTTCGCGGGAAGCCTTCCTCGCCGTCGTGCGCGACGGCCGCCTCGTAGCGCGCGGCATGCCGAGCTTCGAGGAACTCGGGGAAAGCGAGCTCGCCGACATCCGCCAGTACCTCCGCAGCGAGGCGCGGAAGCTGCGCGCGGCGCAGGCCGGGGCAGGCGAAGTTCGGCGCGCGTCGGCGCCTCCCTGAACCGGTAGCCGAGCCGCACCCGCGGAGACTGACAACGGCCCGCCGCCGTCGTGGCGGAGGGCGGCATGTGCGAAAAGAGACGGAGGTGAGGGACATGGGACAACTGCAGGGCAAGGTCTGCATCGTGACCGGGGCGGCACGGGGAATCGGCGCGGCGGTCGCCGAGTCGTTTCTCCGCGAAGGCGGTCGGGTGTTGATGACCGACATCGATACTGCGGCACTCGACGCGGCCGCGACGCGGATCAGGAGTCAGCCCGGGAGCGGCGGGGCACTCGTCACCGCGGTCCAGGACGTGGCCGACGAGGCGTGCTGGCAGGACATCGTGAGCCAAGCCGTGCGCGAATGGGGCCGAGTGGACGTGCTGGTGAATAACGCCGGCTACGGCATGCTGAAGCCGGTGACCGAGATCACCCTCGACGAGTGGCGACGCATGATGGCGGTCAATTGCGAATCGGTCTTTCTCGGCATCAAGCACGCGGCGGCGGCGATGAAGGCAGCGGGCGGCGGGTCGATCATCAACGTCTCGTCCATCCTCGGCATCGCCGGCATGGCCGGCACCACCGCCTACTCGGCCACCAAGGGCGCGGTGCGCCTGCTGAGCAAGGCCGCCGCGGTGGAATTCGGCGAATCGGCAAGCGGGATCCGGGTGAATTCCATCCATCCGGGCTTCACCGATACGCCCGCCATCGACAACAGCCTGCGCGCGCGCGAGGACGGGGAGGCCATGGTCGAGGCGGTGGCCAGGCTCCATCCCATCGGTCGCCTGGCCCGCGCCGAGGAGATCGCCGCCGCGGTGCTGTTCCTCGCCTCCAACGCATCGAGCTTCATGACCGGGGCGGAACTAGTCGTCGATGGCGGGTATACCGCACGTTGAGAGGATCGGGCGCAGCCGAGTGCGGCGACGCGACGCCGTGTCGCGCTGGCGGCCAGTGCGAGCAGCAAGCAGTACTGGCGCTGCATCGGGCCCGGCAAGGGTTTCGTCAAGGCGCGCACGGCCCAAGCCAATCAAATCCGCGGGCTCCTGTTCGAATACGGCATCGTCATTGCGCAGGGGGTCAAGCAAATTCCCAAGCGTCTGCCGGAGATACTGGAGAACATGGAGGGCGATCTGCCAAGAGTGTTCTGTCAGCTGCTCGCGCGCCTTGGCGACCACTTGAAGGAACTCGACCGCCAAGTCTGCGAGCTGGAAGGCCAAATCCAATGTTGGCATCGTGTGAATGCTGCCAGCCGGCAACGGGCCCAGACTCCAGGCATCGGACCGTTGCCCAGCAGGTCCGACGCGGGCGGTAGATCCAGACCGCTCTTTTTCATGGCTTCAGTGGCGACGGGCGATGATAGAAAAGCCAGGAAGCTCTTCGCAGCTTCCATATGGGCCCGGGAGCGTGGCACTGGCCGCCGACGGGGAGGTGTCGATCAGCAATTGCGCGAGTGCGGGAACACTGGCTGAAGTCGTGTTGAGGCGCCCCGACGCGCGTCGACGAGATGGGGCGACATACGGCTAACCGTTAGCGATATCGCATTCCGGTCTCCTGAGGACGTAGAAGACATAGCCGTAGTTGTCCTCGGCAGAATCGAATATCCGGATTCCCTCCAGCGTCTGTGCGGCGAATGCCCGCACCGCCTTGTCCGGATGCTGCAGCAGGGATTGCGCGAGCGGCTCGAGCTTGTCGTAGTAGCCGTCGACCCAGGCCGCCGTCGATAGCACGTGCGTCGCGATCACGTCGTAGCCGGTGTTGCACGCGATCGAAAGGTTCTCGTCCACGGTGCGCATGTCGGGATAGCCGCTCCGGAAGTAGGCGCGCACGTGGTCGGGCACCTCGTCGCGCAGCCATGAGAGCTCGCTGACGACCGCATATCCGCCGGGACGGATCGCGCGGAGCCAGGTGGCCAGCGCATTGGGGAAGCCGATGTGATAGGCGGCGCACTCGGACCACAACAGATCGACTGCGGGAAAGATGGCCGGGATGTCGGCCATGTCCATGCAATGCGTCTGCACCAGATGCTCGATGCCGAGTTGTGCCGAATAGCGGCTCAGGCTGTCGAGGTGCTTTGCGGCGGTGTCGATGGCGTGCACCTTCGTCTGCAGACGGCCGGCGAGCGCGAGCGTCTGGCGGCCGATGCCGCTGCCGGCATCGACGATGACGGGAAAGTTGTCGCGCGGGATCATTGCCAGCACTTGCAGCGTGTCGACGTTGCTTCCAGGACCAAGTTTTTCCATTTTGGGATCGCCTTATTCGAGCAGATAGTAGGCAGCCGTTCCGCCACGGTTCGCCTTCGCCTTGTCCAACTCGCTGCGGGCCAGCACGCGTAGATGGACTTCGTCCGGACCATCGAAGAAGCGCATCGCACGGCCCCAGGTCCAGAGGAGCGACAGGGGCGTGTCCGGGGTCAGCCCCATCGCCCCGAAGACCTGTATCGCGCGGTCGAGAATGCGCGTCTGCAATTGGGCGGCGACGAGCTTGATCGCGGAAACGTCCACGCGCGCGGCCTGGTTGCCGCGCTGGTCCATCAGCCACGCGGCACGCAGCACGAGTAACCGCGCCTGGTCGATCTCGACGCGGGAGTGGGCGATCCAGTCCTGGATGTTGGTGAAGTCGCTCAGATACTTGCCGAAGGTGCGCCGTTCGAGTGCGCGTTCGCACATCATTTCGAGCGCGAGCTCGCACTGACCGATGGTGCGCATGCAGTGGTGGACGCGGCCCGGCCCCAGTCGGGCCTGGGCGAGCGCGAAGCCGTTGCCTTCTTCGCCCAGCAGGTTTTCCGCCGGGACTCGGACGTCGCGGAACACGATTTCACAGTGTCCTTCGGGTGCCAGATGGTGCATCACGGGGATGTTGCGCACGATTGTCACGCCGGGGGTATCCATCGGGACGATGATCATCGAGTGGCGTCCATGCGCCTCTCCGTCCGCGCCGTCCCCGACCTGGCCCATCACGATCGCGAAGGCGCAGCGCGGGTGCGCTGCGCCGGTGACGAACCACTTGCGGCCGTTGACGACGTAGTCCTCGCCGTCACGCCGGATGGTCGTGCGGATGTTGGTGGCGTCCGAGGAGGCAACGTCCGGCTCCGTCATCGCGAAGCAGGAGCGGATGCGGCCTTCGAGCAGGGGGCGCAGCCAGCGCTCGTACTGGAGGCCGGTGGCGTGCAGGTGCAGCAGCTCCATGTTGCCCGTGTCGGGCGCGCTGCAGTTGAAGGCCTCGGCGGACCACGGCACCCGGCCCATGGCTTCGGCCAGGGGGGCGTATTCGGCATTGCTCAGTCGCGTGCCGGGCTCGCCGTCGCGCAGGCCGGGAAGGAACAGGTTCCAGAGGCCCTCTTCGCGAGCGATGGCCTTGAGCGGGTCGATCACCTCCAGCGGGTATTCGCCGCGGGTCGCGCACTGGTGCCATTTCAGATTCACCGGCAGGACGCGTCGCTTCATGAAGTGACGCAGTACGCCCAGGACGGTTTCTGCTTTCTCGGAATAGTCGAAGTCCATCGGGTGCCGTTCCTCGTGTGGATGGGGCCTCACCGATTATAGACGACCGACTGGACGGTCGTGTATTGTGATTGCGCGATAAATCGGGTGGAGGGGCATGGTGCGATCGAAATTGCGAGCCGACGCAGGTGGCTGGCGTGTGGCCTCAGGTGACGACCCGACGTCGTTGGTCTGCCCGCTGATTCCGAGCCGGATGAAGTACACCTGCTCGGGCCGCTGCCGTGGGTGCAATCCGCGTGTCGCCGGGGGGGACACCGGTGCGACGGGCGGGACCGGCACGAAAAAAGGCGGCGATGACGCAAGCGACCGGTCTTGTGCCGACAGCTTGACACCCGACCGGTCGGTCGAGTAGTCTGGGCTCATGTCGGGACACGCGTATTTGCAGGGCTGCTCCGCCGCACATCTCGGGTCCGGGTTGCATCGTCAATTCACAGAGGTCGCCAGAAATGCATTTTGAGCAATCGAAGAAATCACTTGAGTGGATGGAGCGGGTGCGGGCCTTCATGGACGAGCACATTTATCCCGCGATTCCGGACTATCACCAGCAAGCCGCGACGATTGACCGCTGGAAGGAAACCCCGCCGGTCTTCGAGGAACTCAAGGCGAAGGCGCGCGCTGCCGGACTGTGGAACATCTTCATGCCGCCGTCGGACCACGACGACGAGTTCTTCACGAGCATCGGCCTGACCAACGTCGAGTACGCACCGATCGCGGAACTGATGGGGCGCGTGTCCTTTGCTTCCGAAGTGTTCAACTGCATGGCGCCGGACACTGGCAACTTCGAGGTGCTGCATCGCTACGGCACGGCCGACCAGAAGCGCCGCTTCATGCTTCCGCTCGCGAACGGCGAGACACGCTCCGCCTTCCTGATGACGGAGCCGAAGGTGGCGTCGTCCGATGCGCGCAACATCCGCACCGAGATCCGCCGCGAGGGTGACGAGTACGTGATCAACGGCCACAAGTGGTGGTCGTCGGGCGCCGGCCATCCCCACTGCGCGTTCTTCATCGTGATGGGTAAGACCGATCCGGATGCGGAGACCTATCGCCAGCAGTCGATGATCCTGGTTCCGCGCCATACGCCCGGGGTCACCGTCGTTCGCCATCTCAACGTGTTCGGTTTCGACCACGCGCCGCACGGACACTTCGAGGTGATCCTCGACAATGTCCGCGTACCGGCGGAAAACCTGATCCTCGGCGAGGGGCGCGGCTTCGAGATCGCCCAGGGCCGCCTCGGACCGGGGCGGATCCATCACTGCATGCGCAACATCGCCTCGGCGGAAGTGGCGCTGGAGCGGATGTGCATCCGCCTGATGTCGCGCGAGGCCTTCGGCAAGCGGATCCATGAGCATTCGGTGTGGGAGGAGCGCATCGCCCATGCGCGCATCGACATCGAGATGGTGCGGTTGCTGTGCCTCAAGGCCGCGCACATGATGGATACGGTCGGCAACAAGGCCGCGCGCGGCGAAATCGCCATGATCAAGGTCGTCGCACCGCAGGTCGCGCAGCGCATCATCGACATGGCGATCCAGGCCCACGGCGGTGGCGGCGTGTCGCAGGACTTCGGTCTGGCGGAGATGTACGCCAACACGCGTATCGTCCGTCTCACCGACGGCCCCGACGAGGTCCATTGCCGCACGGTCGCGCGGCTCGAGTGCCGGAAATACGAAGGGCGTGAATATTCGAGCATCAAGGCGTACTCAAAGTAAGGGCAGGGGGCCAGGAACTGTTCCCAACGCAGTCCTGGCCGGACAACCCAAGAACGAATTTCTGGCTGGAGCAGGCTGATGATCAGTGCCGGGCAGCGTCGCTACGTTCTCTTTCTTCTGTTCATGGTGTCGGTGTTCAACTACATCGACCGGACGATCCTTTCGATCCTGCAGGTGCCGATCAAGGCGGACCTGGGGCTGTCCGATTCACAACTCGGGGCGCTGACGGGACTCTCGTTCGCCCTGTTCTATTCGACGCTGTCGCTGCCGATTGCGCGTCTGGCTGATCGCTGGACGCGCAAGTACCTGATCGCCGGGTCGCTGGCGATCTGGAGCGGCATGACCTCGCTGACCGGTTTGGCGACAAGTTTCACGAGCCTATTGTTCTACCGCGTCGGCGTCGCCGCGGGCGAAGCCGGCAGCATCCCGGCGACGCATTCGATGATTGCCGATCTCTATCCGGCCAAGGAGCGGGCGACGGCCCTGTCGGTCTGGGGCTTGTCGCTGCCAGTGGGGATGATGTTCGGATTCTCGGTTGCCGGCGCCCTCGCGGATGCCGTTGGATGGCGCATGGCGTTTGCGGTCGTCGGTCTAGTGGGCTTGGTCCTCGTGCCGATCCTCACATTCACGATGCGTGAACCGCTGCGCGGGCAATTCGATTTCGTCCCGGCAACGGCATCGCCGGCTCCGAGCGCCAGGCAGGCATTGAGCAGACTTTGGGGCTTGAAGACCTACCGCTATCTGGTCGTCGCCGGCGCGTTCCATGCGTTCGCGTGGTATTCGGTCAACAGCTGGAGCGCACCGTTCTATGTGCGCGTTCACGAAATGTCCCTGGCGCAGACCTCGCTCTACCTGGCGCTCGTGAACGGCTTCGGCAGTGCTGCGGGCATGTATCTCGGCGGGCGCCTCTCGGACCACTTCGGGCAGAGTGATCCGCGAGCGCGGGCCCGCGTCGTCGCCATCGCCTTGTTCGTCATGGTCCCGTTCGCGCTGTGCCAATACTTCGTCGCTTCTGCCGAACTGTCGATGGCATTGGGCGCCGTATCGCAGACCCTCATGCTCGTCTATTACGGACCGATCATCGCCATCGCCCACCTGCTCGTGCCCGCCAACATGCGCGCCTTCACGTCTGCCGTATTGATGCTGGTGCTCAATCTGTTCGGCCTGGGGCTGGGGCCCTTCGTGACGGGCCTGCTCAGCGACGCGCTGGTCGCGCACATGGGGATGGCCGAGCATTCCCTGCGCTACGCGATCAGTTTCTCCGTCCTCTTTTCGCTGATGGGCGGCTGGATGTTCTGGCGTGCGTCGAATTCATTGCCGCACGAAATGCTGCACAAGTCGGAAGCGAACTCCGCAGAACCGGTGGTGCCGTCGGGCCTGCGTGAAGTTCGCGAAGCCCGTGTCGGGTAAATCGAGGAGATGAGGATGGGGAAGCTGGAAGGCAAGGTTGCGCTCATTACCGGCGCCGCCCGCGGATTTGGCGCCGAAGCGGCGCGCGTATTTGCGAAGGAAGGCGCCGCCGTGGTCCTCGGCGACATCATCGACGAAGCCGGGGCGGCCGTCGTGCAGGAGATCCAGGCCGCGGGCGAAAGGGCGCGATATTTTCATCTGGACGTCTCGCAGGAAGACGACTGGCGCCGGGTCGTCGATGAAAGCGTCAAGGTCTTCGGCAAGCTCGACATCCTTGTCAATAACGCCGGCATCGTTCCGAGCATTAGCTCCATCGAGGAACGCACCGTCGAAGAGTGGGACCGGGTGATGGCGATCAACGCAAGAAGCGTCTTCCTGGGGACGAAGCACGTGATTCCGCAGATGCGCCGTGTCGGCGGCGGCTCGATCGTCAATATTTCGTCGCTCGCGGCGCTCGGGCAATCGCAGATCATGGAAGCGGCCTACGCTGCCAGCAAGGCAGCCGTCCGGACCTTCACCAAGGTCACCGCAGGACAGCATGCGAAGGACGGCATCCGTTGCAACTCGATTCATCCGGGTCCGATCGACACCGATATGTTGCGGGCAGCCTGCGCCGACCCCGAAGCCGTGGCCCGGCGGCTCTCGCGCATTCCGCTCGGGCGCCTGGGACAGATCCGCGAGATCGTCGCCGGCGTGCTCTACCTGGCGTCCGACGACGCGTCCTACACGACGGGCGCCGAACTGGTGATCGACGGCGGCGCGCTGGTGCAGTGAGGTCGCGAGCGGCTTCAACGATACGAACCACGAGGAGGAACGATGGAAGCAAAGCCTGTGTCTCGTGACTTTCCGAGACTCTTCGAGCCGCTGAAGCTCGGACGAATCACCCTGCCCAATCGACTCGTGATGCTTCCGCACGGGACGAGCATGGTGCGGGACGGTGGCATCACCGATGAAGACATTGCGTACTACGAAGCCCGTGCGAGGTCAGGGCCGGCGATGATGATCACGGGGGCGGCGATCGTTCACCCGACCTCGGCCATCCGCTCGCGCAAATTGGTGGAGCCGTATAACGAGGCCGTCCTCGAGGGCCTGAAGCGGCGCGTGGACGTGATCCACTCGCATGGCGTGAAAGTGGTCGGGCAGATCGTGCACCTCGGGCGCGAGATGATCGGCGGCGAGTTCGACAACGCGCCGGTGGCGCCCTCCGCCATCCGCTCGCCCCGCGATCCGTTTCCGCCGCACGTGCTCGAAGAAGACGAGATTGCCGCCATCGTCGAAGCCTTCGGCGTCTCGGCCGGCAACCTCAAGCGTACCGGCCACGATGGCGTCGAGATTCACGGTGCGCACGGCTATCTCGTCGGGCAATTCCTGTCTCCGGCGACCAATCACCGTGACGATCGCTACGGCGGCACGCCAGAGAAGCGCCTGCGCTTCCTGCGCGAAGTCATCGAGTCGATTCGCAAGCATTGCGGCGAGGATTTTCTGCTGGGATTGCGCCTGAGCGCCGACGAAGAAATCGCCGACGGTATGGAAATCCCAGATACCGTCCAGATCAGCAAGGCCATCGCGCAAGATGGCCTCACCGATTACTTGAGCATCACCCTCGGCACCCGCGGGCTGTACGTGAAGGACGTGACCGCGCCCGAGGCGACCGCGGCGCGGGCCGCCGGAATCATCCGTAAGGCGTCCGAGTTGCCCGTCATTGTCGGGCAGCGGATCACCACGCCCGAAGTCGCGGAGCGGGTCCTTGCCGAAGGGCAGGCCGACCTCATCGGCATGGCGAGGGCCTTCATCGCCGACCCCGACTGGCTGACCAAGGTCGCGAATGGCCAGGTCGACCGCATCCGGCAATGTATTGGCCTGAATCAGGAATGCCGGTCTTTCTCCCCGCATCTGCATTGCGCGGTGAACCCCATGGCCGGACGCGAAATGGTGCCCGAGTTCATGGATCGTGGCCCCGCGCCGGAGCCGCGCCGCGTCGCGGTGATCGGCGGCGGCCCGGCCGGTCTCGAAACGGCGCGCATCGCCGCGCAACGCGGGCATTCGGTCACGGTCTTCGAAGCCACGGACGGCCTCGGCGGGCAGTTTCTCTACGCGGCGTCCCTTCCGCACCGAAGCGACCTGCGCCGCCTGATCGACTACCTGCAGAGCGAATTGCGGCGGATGGCGGTGAAGGTCGAGCTCAACACGCGCATCGACAGCGCAGATGACCTCGGCGGGGCATTCGACGTCGCGGTGGTCGCGATCGGTGCCGCGCCCAACCCCCTCGGCGAAGAGCTGGTCGGCGACCACGTGAAGACTTGGTTCGAGATCCTCGAGAACGGCGCGCCGGCGCCCAGCGGGAGCGGCCGCGCCGTCATGGTCGACGACGGGAGTGCCTTCTGGTGGACCTACGGCGTCGCCGAATCCCTGATGGACGCCGGCTGGCAAGTGACGATTGCGACGCCGTCTGCGACCGTCGCAGGCGCAATCCCGACCGAGAGCGTGGGACCGCTGCTGGCGCGTCTGGGCGGGGGCGGCACCGAGTTCCGCGTGCTGACCGTACTCGAGAGCGTCAATGCCGAAAGCGCGTCGTTGATGAACGTCACGAGCGGCCATGTCGATGCCGTGCCTTGCGATCTCGTCGTCGTCCAGACGGGACGCTCATCGCGATCGGGCTTGGCTGCGGAGTTGCGGAAGTCCGGGCTAGAGACGCATGCCATCGGCGACTGCGTGGCGCCGCGCCGGATGTCCCAGGCGCTGTTCGAAGGCCAGCGCCTCGCCCGTCAGCTCTAACCCAAATCAAAACCAGCGGCGGCCACAGGTCGCGGCAAAACCTCAGGAGGAAGACATGATCAATTTCGAAGGTAAAACCGCGGTAATAACGGGTGGCGGGAGTGGTATCGGTGAGGCGCTGGCATGGCGCTTTGCGCGCGAGGGCATGAAGATCGTCGTCGCCGACGTCGATTTGAGCGCCGCGAAACGGGTCTGCGACGCGCTCGAAGCCGCCGGCCATCGTGCGCTGGCGGTGCGCACCGACGTTTCCCGGCCGGAAGAAGTCGAGGCGCTTGCAGCCACGTCCTTCGAAACGTTCGGCAGCGTCGACTTGCTCTGCAATAACGCCGGAGTCGTCCCGTCGGGCCGCTTTCGACCGGTCTGGGAGTATCCGCTCGAGGATTGGAAGTGGTCGTTCGACGTCAATCTCATGGGCGTCGCGCACGGCTTCCGCAGCTTCGTGCCGCGAATGCTGGCGCAGGGCACCGAAGGTCATATCGTCACCACCGCCTCGGTCGCCGGGCTGATCAGCGGATCGGGTGCCACCGTATACAGTGCGGCCAAACATGCGGCCGTGCGCATCACGGAGGGGCTCTATGCCTCGCTTCGGGAAATCGGCGCCCCCATCGGCGTGACGGTGTTGTGTCCGGGCCTCGTGAATACGAAGATCTATCAGTCGGAGCGCAATCGCCCGCAAGACTTGCAGCCGGAAGGCGGGGCGGCCGAGGAAACCGAAGAGCTGAAGGCGGTTGCGGCCAGCCTCTATGCTGGGGCGATCTCGCCGGAAGACGTCGCAGAGCAGCTCATCGGCGCCGTTCGCGCCAACCAGCTCTACCTGCTGACGACGGACAAGTTCGACGATGCCGTCGAGACGCGGATGCGTGCCATCCTCGACCGGACCAATCCGACCTTTGCTGGCTTGCTGGATCTCACCAAGCGCGACTTGCGGAGCGAAGAAGAGAAAGCGCTATGAATCGCCTGCTGCACAAGATCGCCCTCGTCACCGGCGCGGCGTCCGGAATCGGCTTGGCCACGGCACGGCGTTTTGCCGAGGAAGGCGCCACCGTGATCCTTGCCGACCGCAACGGGGCGCTACTCGACAAGGCCCTGGCCGGGATCCTTGAGATCAGTGCAGGCCATCGCGCGGTTCATTTTGACGTCACGCAGGAAGAGGGCTGGAGAGCCGCGGTGCGGGAGGCCGAATCCGCGTTCGGGCGACTCGACATCCTCGTCAATAACGCCGGCTTCGGCCGCTTTCGCTCGATCGAGGAAACCTCGCTGGAAGAGTGGCGCTCGACCTTGGCGGTCAATCTCGACAGCGTCTTCCTCGGCACCAAGTACGCGCTGCCTCTGCTAGCCAAGGGTGGGCGCGGCTCGATCGTGAACATGTCGTCAATTCGCGGCTTGGTGGCCGGACCGAACGCATCGGCTTATTGCGCAGCCAAGGCCGGGGTTCGCCTATTCACGAAAGTCACCGCCCTCGAATGCGCGGAGGCACGCAATGGCGTGCGCGCCAACTCGGTTCACCCCGGGCACGTGGAAACGCCCCTGACGGCGCCGGCGTATGCGAATCCCGAGATTGCCGAAGAGTTTCTCCGGCACACGCCCCTCGGGCGTTTCGCCCAGCCGGCGGAGGTCGCCGACGCCATCGTATTTCTCGCCAGCGACGAAGCCAGCTATATCACCGGATCGGAAATCACGATCGACGGTGGTATTACTGCGCAATAGAAAATATACGGACAGGAGGCTGTTTTGGAGCAACCAACGATGAATACCTCGAGCTTGTTGTTGCAATCCAAGCTTTTGAGAAAAATTGCACCTTATACCTTGGCCGGATATTCCCGGTTTCGCCAAGTGGTCGATACCGACGGGGCGATCCCGGCCAGGATCAAGGCGCTTTATGTCGCGGTGGCCGCCACGACCAAGGGATACAGGGAAATGGCGCAGCGCGAACTCAAGCGCGCCCGTCAATTGGGGCTGACGTTCGACGAGGCTTCGGCGGCGGCGGTCGTGCTGAGCAGCGTGCGGGGCGAGGGGGCGGCGCTTTCGTTCATCTCGACCCTCGATTCGGAATATCCGTCCCAAGCGGAAGGCGAAATTCCGATGCCGCAAATGGAAGTCGGCCCGCATGAGGCGGAGCAGAATTTCCTGCGCTATTTCGGCTCGATGCCTCCGTCGCTCGGCAAGTTGATCGAGTTGCTGCCCGTCGGGGGCGACGCGTATTACCTGATGCGGGAGGGGACCATCAACGGCACGGCGTTGGGCCCGAAGTATTCGGAATTGATGCTCGTCGCCGTATTGGCGGCCGACTACAGCCCCCTTGCGTCGGTGCACATCAACGGCGCTCGCACCGCGGGCGCCACGGAAACCGAAATTGCCGAAACCATCGTATGCGCCGTGCTGACCAGCGGCCTGTCGGCATGGGTGAGTGGGGCCAACGCGATGGACGTCCGCCCCAGCTGATGGTCCCCTTGTAACACCCTCCGGGACGCCGGTCGTGGCTGTGCCACACCGGCGCTCCCGCGCGTCGTCGGCGCTCCCATCCGTACCTCCCTGCATGCTCGTCGGCGTCGGCTCGACGAGGGTAAGCCTTTGCTGCCCAACGCCAGTGCGGACGGGCGTTTCCGGGCGTTGACGACCGTTCTGGCGGCGCCGCTCGATCGTCCGCACGCGCCCCCTCGAATCCCAGCGACGCCCCTCATTTTTCCGCGAAAAAATATTGACAACCGACCGGGCGGTCGATAGCCTTAACACTACACGCAGGACGTGAGATCAAAGGAGACAAATCCATGTTCTTGCTCCCGATGTCCGGGTATTTCACTGCAGCACCTAACCAATGAACCGGCGCGGAGAAATCTGAGGAGCGAAACAGACCAGGCAGGTTTTTCCGTACAAATCCATTAGAACCGGCTTCGAAAGACGTACAAATAAGGAGGAAGGAGATGAAGGAAGCTCAGTTTGAGGCGCGCTTGCATTGCTTGCGGCCGATGGTCGTCGGGTTGGCGGTGGCAGGTTTGTGGAGTGGTGGTGCGGCTGCCTTTCAGTTCGAAACCAATAATCCAGACCTCGAAGTCCGTTGGGACAATCAGGTTCGCTACAACATCGGCTGGCGCATGAACGAGCGCGACAACACCGTGGGCGATACCTGGACGGCGCAAGCGGGGGAATACAAGTTCGACAAGGGCGATATCGTCACCAATCGCATCGACCTGCTTTCCGAATTCGATTTCGTCTTCAAGAAGAATTACGGCTTCCGGGTTTCCGGCAGCGCCTGGTATGACGACGCGTACGATAGCCATGTGGAAGGTAACCCGGCGTATCAGTCGGCGGGTCTCGGAACCGCATATCCGAATAATCGATTTACGAACGACGTCAAGCGCTACTACACGCATTCCGGCGAATTGCTCGATGCGTTCGTCTTCGGCCGGATCGACCTCGGAGAATCACCGCTGGATGTGCGCTTGGGCCGCCACAATATCTACTGGGGTGAGTCGCTCTTTACGCCGATCCACGGCGTCTCGTACTCGCAGGGCGCGGTGAACTTCAGCAAGTCGCTGGCCACGCCGGGCTCCGAAGCGAAAGAACTGTTCCTGCCGCGAAACCAGCTGTCGGCACTCTTCCGCCTCAACGAAACCTTCTCCTTTGCCGGGCAATACGCGTTCGAATGGAAGCCGTTCCGCCTTCCCGAAGGCGGAACCTATCTCGGCAGCACCGACTTCCTGTTCTCGGGCGGAACCCGGATCAGCCCGTTTTCAACCGCGCGCTTTGTCGGCGACATCGACTCGGGTCCCAACGCCAAACCCAAAGACGCTGGCGACTGGGGCCTGAATGCGAAGGCAAACACCGACTTCGGAACCTTCGGCGTCTACTATCGCGAATTCGACGACAAGGTTCCCCAGTTCCTTCGCACCACCAGTGGGCCGACCCGGTTCTATAGTGCCTACGCCAAGGACGTGAAGCTGTGGGGTGTGAGCCTTTCCAAGGAGATCGCGGGCGGCATCGCGATCGGCTCCGAGATCGTCCACCGCGAGAACTCCGTCCTGAACACCGTATTCGGTGCGACGGACCTCGCACGGGGCGATACCTGGCATGCACTGGTCAATGCGATTGCGATCATCAACAAGACCCCTTTGTTCGACATGGCGAGCGTCTCGGGCGAACTGACGTACAGCAAGGTCGACAAGATCAGGGGCAATCCGGCGAACTTCAAGAGCGTCGATCACACGTGTACGAACAGGGTCGGTGCGGCGGGCGGCACGTGGCGCGATGGCTGTTCGACGGACGATGCGTGGGGTCTGCAGCTCTCGTTTTCGCCGACCTGGTTCCAGGTGCTTCCGGGGGTCGATCTGTCAATGCCGATGTCGTACAGCCGGGGCCTGAAGGGTAATTCGCCGGTCCCGTTCGGCGGCAACGAGGACACCGGCAGCTGGAGCCTCGGACTGAGTGCCGACTACAAGGCTAAGTACAAGTTCGATATCAGCTACATCGACTACTACGGCCTCGTCAACCCGAGGGCCACGCCCGCAGCCTTCGCCGTGCCGGGTATCGGGCCGACGGTACAGGGATCGTCCAACGGAAACGGGCCGATTCGCGATCGCGGCTGGCTTTCCGTTACGTTCAAGACCACATTCTAAGAGCACCTGAGGAGACAACGATGGCACAAGGAATCAAGACGCTCGCCGCCTTGCTGGCGGCAGGTATCGCCGGCACTGCACTGGCGGCCGCCACCCCGGAGGAGATCAAGTCGCTGGGTAGCACGCGCACCCCGTGGGGCGCCGAAATCGCGGGTAACAAGGACGGCTCGATCCCCGCGTGGACCGGCGCGGTCACTCCGCCGGCGAATTTCGATCCGCAAAAGCCGACGCATCGTCCCGATCCGTTCGCGAGCGAAAAACCGCTGTTTTCGATCGACGCCAAGAACATGGACAAGTACGCGGACAAGTTGTCCGAGGGCACCAAGGCCATGTTGAAGAAATACCCGACCTACCGTCTCGATATCTATCCGGGCCACCGGACGGCGAATTATCCGAAATACTATGTGGACAACACGCTGAAGAACGCGTCGGAGTGCAAGACCGGCAGCGACGGCCTGAAACTCGAAGGCTGCTGGCCCGGCTTGCCCTTCCCGTTCCCGAAGACGGGCAACGAAGTGGTCTGGAATCGGCTGCTCAAGTTCGACGCACCGGCGATGACGACGACGGGGATGTCCTCGCGGGTCGTGGATACGCAGGGGAACATCACGCTGACGGGCGCTTCGACCGCGTATATCCAGTATCCGATCTTCGATCCGAAGCGCACGACGCCGATCTCGGGCAACGAGATCTATGAGGCGCTGCGGCTGGATTACTCCGCACCGAACCGCAAGGCCGGCGAGAAGGTGCTGGTGCGCGATTCGGTCGATATGCTGGATACCGGACGCCGCGCCTGGTCTTATCTGCCGGGGCAGAGGCGGGTCAAGCTGTCGCCCGATCTTTCCTACGACACGCCGAGCCCAACCGGCGGCGGTACGGGGGTCCTGGACGACACGGCCGTGTTCTTCGGCGCAATGGACCGGTACGACTTCAAGCTGGTGGGCAAGAAGGAGATGTACATCCCTTACAACGCCTACAAGATCCGCGATCCGCAGGTCTGTCCGGAGAATGTCCGGCACATGAAGAACCACCTCAATCCCGACTGCATGCGTTGGGAGCTGCATCGCGTGTGGGTGGTCGAGGCGACGCTCAAGCCCGGCAAGCGCCACGTCTATCCGAAGCGGGTGTTCCATTTCGACGAGGATTTCTCGGGTGTCGGTATCGCCGACAACTACGATTCGACGGGCCAGATCTACCGTGTCGTGCTGAACCTGCCGATCTCGCTGTATGAGACCCCGGGACACCATGCGACCGACGAGTACGTGACCCACGACCTCGCGACCGGCATGTACGCACATCAGACCGACCCGACCGACGGCGGCGGCTGGGTGGTGACGCCGCTGAAGCCGAACTCGTTCTTCATGCCTGAGGCCCTGGCGGCCGAGGGCGTTCGCTAAGGTCCCCGGCGGCCCAGACCGGTCTGCGCCGCCATCGCGCGGGCGGCCCGGTCCGGCTGGCCGCATCATGCACCCTTGGTAGAGGAGGGGACCGTCTTGCGTCACCTTAAATTAATTACAGCGCTGGCCATCGGATCCGCGCTTGCGGCATCGCAACCGGCGGCCGCATGGACCTTCGTGGGGCCGCTCGACCGGCCGGCGGTAGCCAGCAGCCTCGCGCCCCAAAGCCCGATGCTGGCGGTCGCGACTGCCGGCAACCGGCTCGTCGCAGTCGGTCAGCGCGGACACATCCTGTTCTCCGACGATCGCGGGAGTACCTGGACGCAGGCGCAAGTGCCCGTCAGCACCGATCTCGTCGCCGTCACGTTTCCGACCGAGAAACTCGGCTGGGCGGTCGGCCACGGCGGCGTCGTGCTGCATTCGAGCGACGCGGGCGCGACCTGGGTCAAGCAGCTCGACGGAAAACAGGCTGCGGAGATCGCGGTCCACTATCTCGAAGCCCAGGCCGCGACCAATCCCGAGACCGCCGCCTTCGTCGCGCGCGAGAAGCGCCTTCAGCTAGATGGCGGGACGCAGCCGCTGATGGCGGTGTTCTTCGAGAACGAGACCGACGGATACGTCGTCGGGACCTTCAATCGCATCTTCCAGACCCGCGACGGTGGGAAGACGTGGATGCCCTTGATGGACCGTACGGACAATCCGGACGAGTTTCATTACTACACCGTCGTCGGCGACGGCCAAGCGGTGTATGTGGCCGGCGAGGGCGGCATGGTCTGGCGCTTCGATGCCGAGAAGAAGCGCTTCGTCGCGCGCCCGCTGCCATACCAGGGCAGCGTATTCGGCCTCCTCAACCTCGAACCGGGCACGCTGCTGGCGTTCGGCCTGCGGGGCAGCCTCTTCCGCACGGCGAACGGCGGCGCATCGTGGGAGAAGATTGCGCTCGGCACTTCGGCGGGCATCACCAGCGGCGTCGTGCTGCCCGGCGGCGAGGTCCTTCTCGCGACCCAGGGCGGCGAAGTGCTGCGCAGTGTCGATCACGGCAAGACGTTCGCAGCGGTCAAGCCGGCGCATCCGATGGCCTACTACGGAATCGTCGGTTCGCCGCAGGGCGGCATCGTGCTGGCGGGTTCGGAAGGCGTGCGGGCAGATCCCCACTTGGAGCAGTAGTGGCATGAGCACATCAATGAATCGCCAATCCATGAAAGTCGTTTCCGACCCGCGGGACTTCGACGACGCATCGGGCAATCTTCTCGAACGGCTGATCTTCAACAACCGGCCGATCCTGATCCTGGCCTGTGCGCTGCTCACCGCGTTCTTTGCGTTCCAGTTGCGTGACCTCCACGTCAATGCCAGCTTCGACAAGATGCTGCCGCAGGGCCACCCCTACATCCAGAACTACATCGAAAACCGTCCCGACCTGCGCGGCATGGGCGATTCGGTTCGCGTCGTCGTCGAGAACCCCAACGGCGACATCTTCGATCCGCAATACCTGGCCACGCTGGCGAAGATCAATGACGAGATCTTCACGCTGCCGGGCCTCGACCGCGCCTGGATGAAGTCGCTGTTCGCGCCGGTCGTACGCTGGGTCGAAGTCACCGAGGAAGGGTTCCGGGGGGGGCCGGTGTTGCCCAACGACTACGACGGTAGTGCGAAGTCGATCGAAGACCTGAAAATCAATATCGCCCGCGCGAAGCTCGTCGGCAGTCTGGTTGCCAACGACTACCACTCCAGCATGATCGTGATGCCCTTGCTGGCGAAGGACGGCAACGGCAGTTCGCTCGACTATCACCAGCTGTCGAACTCGCTCGAAGACATCCGTCAGCGCTACGCGACGGGCGACGCTGCGAACCCGCCGAAAGTCCGGATGTACATCATCGGTTTTGCGAAGCTGGCGGGGGACCTGATCGGCGGCCTCGAGAAGGTCATGACCTTCTTCCTGGTCGCGGCCGGGATCGCCGCGCTGATCATCTTCCTCTACACGCGCTGCATACGCAGCACGGCGATGGTGCTCGCGTGCTCGCTGATCGCGGTGATCTGGCAACTCGGGATCGTCGTCACGCTCGGTCACGGCCTCGACCCGTTCTCGATCCTCGTGCCCTTCCTCGTCTTTGCGATCGGCGTGTCCCACGGCGCGCAAAAGATGAACGGCATCATGCAGGACGTCGGCCGCGGCGCGCACAAGTGGGTGGCCGCGCGCTACACCTTCCGCCGGCTGTTCCTCGCCGGTCTGACGGCACTGCTGGCCGACGCGGTCGGCTTCGCGGTGTTGATGGTCATCGACATTCCGGTCATCCGCGAACTGGCACTCACGGCGAGCCTCGGCGTGGCCGTGCTGATCATGACGAACCTGATCCTGCTGCCGATCTTCCTGTCCTATGTCGGCGTCAGTCCCGCTGCGGCCAAACGCAGTCTGGCGGAAGAGCGCGAGGAGAGCGGTGGCCGCGGCTTCGGCAAGGTCTGGAGCTTCCTCGACCGTTTCACCGAGCGAAAGTGGGCGACCGGTGCGATCGCCGTCGCAACCGTGCTCGGCGTGGTGGGTTTTCTCGGCGCCCAGAACCTGAAAATCGGCGACCTGGATGCCGGGGCGCCGGAGCTTCGGCCGGACTCGCGCTACAACCGAGACAACGCCTTCGTTACGTCGAACTACGGGATCTCGAGCGACGTCTTCGCCGTGATGGTCAAGACGCCGGACGATGGATGCCGGTCGTACGAGACCCTGACCGAGATCGATCAGCTCGCGTGGACCCTGCGCCAGCAGCCCGGCGTGCAGCGAACGGCCTCGCTCGCCGACACCGTTCGCTCCTACACCTCGGGCGCATTCGAGGGCAATCCGAAGTGGCTGACGGTGCCCGATGCCCAATCGGTGATCGACGCGCAGATCAACAACGCGATCGCGTGGAACGCCGACATGCTCAATTCGCGCTGCTCGATGACGCCGCTGCTGGCCTTCCTGTCCGATCACAAGGCCGAAACGCTGAACCGCGTGGTCAAGGCCGCCGAGGAATTCGCGGCCGAGCACAACACGCCGCAACGGCAATTCCTGCTCGCGGCCGGCAGTGCCGGCATCGACGCCTCGACCAATATCGTCGTCCGCGACGCGAACCGGACCATGCTGCTCTATGTGTATGCGTCGGTGATCCTACTGTGCGCCATCACTTTCCGCAGCTGGCGCGCCGTCGTCGTCGCGGTGTTGCCACTGGTGCTGACATCGGTCCTCGCCGAGGCGCTGATGGTGTGGCTCGGCATCGGCGTCAAGGTCGCGACGCTGCCGGTGATTGCGCTGGGGGTGGGCATCGGTGTCGACTACGCCCTCTACCTCCTGTCAGTGCAACTCACGCAGCAGCGCCTCGGCTTCACCCTGGCCCAGTCGTACCAGCGGGCAGTCGCCTTCACCGGCAAGGTCGTGGCGCTGGTGGGCGTCACGCTTGCAGCCGGCGTCATCACCTGGGCCTGGTCGCCGATCAAGTTCCAGGCCGACATGGGAATTCTCCTCACCTTCATGTTCGTCTGGAACATGCTCGGCGCGCTGATCCTGATTCCCGCCCTGTCGCACTTCCTGCTGCAAGGCGAATCGCGTCCAGCCAAGGTCTCGTCCGAAGCGCCGGGCGACGCCCCGACAGAGGCTGTCGAAGCCGGCGAGGAGTCCGCCGCTGCGGGCAACCGCAAGGTACTGCAGACGGCGACCTAGCGACGCTGTGCAAGAGACGTTGCGGGGGCGTGCCGCCAGCGCCCCCTCTTTTTTCTGATGTCCCCATTAGAGGTTCCATCGTGTTTCGTCATTTGCTTGTTCCGACCGACGGCTCCGAACTGTCCGCCCAGGCTGTAAGCAAGGCCGTGGCTTTCGCGTCCGAGACGAAGGCTCGGCTCACGTTCTTCTTTGCGGTGCCTGACATGGAGTCATCGCTCTACGGCGAGGCATCGCTGATGCGTGCGCTCGACCCCGAATTGTTGGATCAGCGGGTCAATGAGCAGGCACGGAACGTCCTCGAGGGCGCCGAAATCCTCGCCAAGGATGCCGGCGTACCGAGCGCATCCGCATGTGCCGTCGCCGACGAACCCTATGAGGGGATTCTTGCCGCCGCCATACAGCACGGCTGCGACATGATCCTGATGGCTTCACATGGTCGCAAAGGGGTGAAGGGACTGCTGCTCGGATCCCAGACGCAGAAGGTGCTGACGCACTCGAAGATCCCGGTCCTGGTTTATAGATAGGAGCAATCGGTGAGCTACGAAGTCCTCGAGTGTGACTTGCTGGTCGTCGGCGCCGGGATGGCGGGACTGTCGGCGGCAGGCTGGGCCGCCGAGCGCGGCGCCCGGGTCATTGTCGTCGAGAAGGCGCCGCAGATCGGCGGCTCCGCCTTCCTGTCAGGCGGCGTGCTGTGGACCGCTGCGTCGCCCAAGAAGATGGAACTCTACGGTGCCGGCGAGCCGGCGCTGGGTGAGGTAATTTGTGAGCGCTATCCGGAGGCCATCGCGTGGCTGCGCCGGCGCGGGGTCGACGTCTCCAAAACCATGAAAGTGCTGCATGGCTACGGCTACCAGATCGATATCGTCGAGCACCTGAAGGGCTGCGTCGACCTGGTCGAGAAGGCGGGCGGACACGTCGTCTTCGAAACGACGGTCTCGACGCTGCTGCAGGACAAGGAAGGGCGCGTCACCGGGGCGAGAACGGTCCATCAGGACGGCGAGATCGACGTCCATGCGAAATGGACCCTGCTCGCAACCGGAGGCTTCCAGGGGAATCCCGAGCTGCGTTCGCAGTACATCCACGAGAACGCCCGCGACATGCTCTTGCGCTCGAACGTTTACAGCGACGGCGCGGGGCTGCGCCTGGGGCGGGAGGCCGGCGGCGAAGTGCGCGGGACCAACCGCGGGTTCTACGGGCACCTGGTCAGCAAGCCGAACGCGTGGGGGGAGGAGCGCTATTTCACGATGCTCTCCCAGTATCACAGCGACCACGCCCTGCTGTTCAACGAACAGGGCAAACGCTTCTGCGACGAATCCGTCGGCGACCACACCAACACCTACCACACCGTCCAGCAGCCGCACGCGCGCGCCATCTGCCTGTGGGACGCTCGGGTGCATGCCGAGCACGCGACCAAGCCGATCGTCGCCACAGCGCCTCCGATGGACAAGTTCGCCGTCGCGATGGAAAACGGCGGCGAGGGGATCATCGCGCAGAACTATGCCGAACTCGGCAATTTCGCCACCGCCCACGGCTTCGACGGCGAGGCAATGCTGCGCGAGCTGTCCTATTACAACGATCAGGCGAACAACGGCTGGGAGGTCATGACTCCGCCGCGCACCGAGTCGTGCTTGCCGATGGACCGGGCTCCGTACTACGCCTTGATCGTCTATCCCGCCATCACCTTCACCTTCGGCGGCCTGACGATCGACACCGGCGCGCAGGTTCTCGACAACAAGGGCAGGGCCGTTCCGGGACTGCTGGCGGCGGGCAGCGATGCCGGGGGCGCGTATGGGGTCGGCTACGCCGGGGGTTTGGCGATGGCAATGACCTTCGGCATCACCGCGGCCAGGACGGCCGGCTGGCAATGAAGAAGGGAAAAGCGCGATGAATGAACTTGCAGGACGCTGGTTCGTCTTGGGCCTGTTGTTCGCGGTGTCGACCTTCAATTACATCGACCGGACAATCATTTCGATTCTGCAGGTCCCGATCAAGCGCGACCTCGGCTTGTCCGACACCGAGCTCGGACTGCTCACCGGCCTGTCGTTCGCGCTTTTCTATACGACACTGTCCCTGCCGATCGCGCGCCTCGCGGACCGTACGGTTCGCAAGCGCCTGGTCGCAGCGGCGCTCGCGGTCTGGAGCGGAATGACGGCCCTGACCGGGGTCGCGGCGAATTTCACGCACCTCGTGATCCTGCGAGTCGGCGTCGCCGCCGGCGAGGCCGGTAGCATCCCCGCGTCGCATTCCATGATCGCGGACCTCTTTCCGCCACGCTCTCGCGCCACCGCCATGGCAATCCTGGGGCTGTCGCTGCCTGTCGGGATGATGTTCGGCTTCCTGTCGGCGGGGATACTTGCCGAGACGCTCGGCTGGCGCAAGAGCTTCGGCGTGATCGGCGTCGTGGGGCTTCTCCTCGTGCCGATCGTCCTGCTTGCGATCCGCGAGCCGGTCCGCGGCCGCTTTGATCGTTCGGCCGACGTCGCGGATTCGCAGCCCGGCTTTGTCGACGCATTGCGGACACTGTGGCACCTGCGCAGCTACCGGTTTCTCATCGCCGGTGCGGCGCTGCACGCCTATGTCTCTTATTCGGTGATGAACTGGAGCGCCCCGTTCTATACGCGGGTGCACGAAATGTCGATCGGCGAGGTCTCGGTCTATCTCGCCCTGGTCAATGGCATCGGCGGCGGCATCGGGATGTACCTCGGCGGCTGGCTGTCCGACCGCCTCGGGCAGCGGGACGCCCGCCTGCGCCTGCGGGTGCTCACCTTCGGCGGCCTGATCTTCGTGCCGATGGCGCTCGCGCAGTACCTGGTCGAATCGACAACGCTCTCACTGGCTTTCGGCGCAGTGGCTTTCACCTTGCTGCCGTTTTACTACGGCCCGGTGGTGGCGGTGCCGCAACTGCTCGTCGCGCCGAACATGCGCGCCTTGACCTCGGCAGTGACGCTGCTCGTAACCAACCTCGTCGGGCTCGGCCTCGGGCCGACCGTGACCGGCTTCATCAGCGAGACCCTGATCGTCCGCTTCGGCATGGGCCAGCATTCGCTGCGCTACGCCATCAGCGCGGCGATCCTGTTCTCGCTCGTCGCGGCCTTCTTGTATTGGCGGGCATCGGGTTCCTTGATCGCTGAAATGCGATACGCCGAAGAGGAGAAGGTGCGTGACCGTGCGTCCTCGTCCGGTATAAGCCTGTCCGATCCGGGTTCTCCGGCCACGCTGGCCCTGGCGAACAAGCGATGAAGGCGGCCCCAGAAGGCTGCGGCGGCGCAGGCCGGGATTACCGCGACAGCAGCTCGATATACGGCTGGTAGCTGTAACTGCGATTCTTCTTCTGCCCCGTCATTTCAGTCACGATGCCCAGATCCGCCAGCACCTTCACGGCGGCGCTGGCCGTCGGGAAACTCGTGTTCAGCTTCTGCCGTACCCGTCGTTCGCTTCATGTTAAAGGATTCTTGAATTAACGGTTGTCGTATTAAAGCATGCCTTAATAGGTAAGGCCGTTATTCAAGAACATCTTTGATTACTGATTGTTTGTCAGTAGACATCTAATCTTAGGTTGGTAGTCGGATGACCCAATCCGCTGCCCTCGCCAGCTCGGGAGAACGCAAATGCACAAGAAAATCATCGTTGCATCGCTCGCTGCGCTCCTGCTCAATGCATGCGTCGTGGCGCCTGCGGGGCGTGGCCCCGCCGTGGTCGTGGCTCCACCACTGCCGACGATCGTGGAACTGGATGTCGAGCCGTATTACTACTACGGCGGCTTCTTCTATTACTACGACAACTCCCGCTGGCGCTACGCGAATTCGCGGTCGGGGCCGTGGGTGGACCTTCCCAGGAGCCATTACCCGAGGGAGACCCGGTTCAAGGGCCGCGGCGAAGGATGGCGCGGCGACGACAATCGTGACCGCCGTTACGACCGCGACGACGACCGCCGCTGGGATCGTGACCGGGACCACGATCGCGACAAAGACCGCGAACGCGACCGCCGCCGCAAACGGGACGACGATGACGACCGTCGCCAGGATCGGAACGACGATCGCGGCGGTTGAGGGGGTGACGCTGGTGACTAGATCCGCGAGTCCTTGTCAGCCCGCGGATTGAGCACGAAGGCGTTCTCCGCAGTCTCGTGATACGTCGTCCCGAAACCGGCAAGGATCTCCTTCGAGCGCCCGTTCGGGTTTCCCCAGCACTGGCAGGTGATCTTGTCGCACGCTTCGATCACCTTCGCCAGCGGCCCCTTGCCCTTCTCGTTGGCAAGGTGCGCCTCGAACGCCTCGTCGGTCGCGTAGATCTCCGTCCATTGGCTCACCCGGGGCCTCCTGTCCGGCCTTGATGTCCCACTGAATCTTGAGCATGAACGGCATGGACTCCTCCTTGGCAGTAGCCGGGGGCACGGCGCGTTCGCGCCGAGAGCGTGATTCGTCGAATGCATGCAATCGGAAATCGGGATTCCGCAGTGCATGGTAGGCGATGATTGTGGGGTGCGAAACGGGTAGCTGGAGGGGAGGGGGGCGCCAGTCAGGCAGGAGATCGGCCTGACCTGCCGGTGACCGGGTGGTCGGTATCGGGCGGCAATGCGCCAGATACCCGTCGCTCAACCCCCGGCCATGGTCAATGACCGCTTACCCGGTAGCCTTCACTTGAAGGTCTTCTTCGCATGCTCTGGCAGGATGTATACGCCGAGAAGCAGATGATCGACTACATCGAAGGCGAGGCCGAGCTCTTTCAGGGAGTGTGGTTTAACCTCGTGTGCCGCATCATTGCCCATAGTACGGAGTTTGTGAAGGATGTTGGCGCCATCCTGCGTCAAAACACCGAGCCCAACGAGCGAATTGATTTTGTTGAAGAGATCCCCTCCGGTAGCGCTCTTATCCTTGCAGACCGTCTCAATAATGGCGCGTATGCCAATTCCGCAAAGAACGGGCTGCGTGTCATTAATGGCTTGCAGAGATTCCTCGTAGATGCGTTGGATCTTGTCTGGCAAGAGCGAGGCGTCTGTCAGGGCCTGCCGCCCCTCGCGAGGGTTCGGGTAGACCTCGATAAGGGGCTGGTACTCCCATTCGTCCTCGCCGACCTGCACATAGTCTTGGTCGGAGCCCGTCGTTTTGCGAAAGGAAATCGTTTCACAGCCAAGACATCTGATGACCTGGTGTTCAATTGACCATTCAATGGGGTACTCCGCCGGACCGTGAGATCCACTCAGTGTCGCCTCGGTGATGACCTCGTGCTTGGTTTCGCGGTGGCATTCTCGGCAAAGGGAGGTGATTTTTTGCCCTTGTTGCCTGTTGATTGTGAATTCGTTCGTCATAATGGCTAGCTTTGTTCTAGGGCGCCTGGACCGCTGCGTAACATCCGCTATAGTCCGTTTCATCAGGCATCACGTGCCTGCAGAGTTCATTATCGGTGAGGCTTATCGTGTCATGGCACTTTTACCGCCCTCAATAACAGAGCGGCAAATCCAGCAACCAATGGACGCGATCAGCATACTACATGCAGATGGCGGATGTCCGCTTGGAGGCGCGAGCTCTCACTGACCGCTTCTGGCCGGGACGACTCTATCGGCATGGTGCCCGGACGTTTGATCGCTGCCGCCCGTGCTGGAGGGACCGTCAGCGATTTCCGGAACCCGCCCGCCCAACCGCCGGGCCAAGGATCTCCACGCCATCGACGACGTTCGCGTCCGAATCGACCACCCTATGCAAGAGGCCGTATGAAACTCGCCATTGCTGGCGCTCGCATTCGAGGGTCACCGTCATATCGTTGAGCCGAATGATGCGACCGCTGCGCTCTTTGTGATCGCGGCCGACAAAGCCCACACGATCACCGATGGCCACTTCGTTGCGACCGAGTCCTTGCCGCGGCTTTTCGCGGATCTCGACGTCGGCACCATCAAGATTGATCGCGGCATAGGAAATCAGCCAGCGCTGCCCCGTCGTCTTGTCGAGCACGACCGCTTGCTTGCGCCGTAGCTCGAGAACTTGACCGGCATGCGAAGCGTTGGCCTGCGGGTCAAAGTACTCGACGGTTTGCCCGGCACGGAGCCGCGCCTGGACCGCGACCATCCAGGCCGGCTCGTCGAGCGCACGATCGATCGCTGCGCGAAGCCGGAAAAGATCGAAGGCGGAGGCCCCCTTCAGCTGCGCCAGTATCTCGGAGTAGTTCATCTGCCGGAGGTCGTTGTTGGAATCACTCGGATCGCTTGGCGCGGACGGCCCGGTAACAATCGGGTTCCGATCAACAGCCATGGAGTCTGAAATGGAATCCTACGAGCATCGGGAACCCTGGAACAAGGGAAAGCTGGTGGGCCAGAAGGCACCGCTCAAACCCAGGGACATCTGGGCGATCCGTATTCACCTTCAGAACGCCCACCATGTTCGCGATCTTGCGATGTTCAATCTGGCCATCGATAGCAAGCTTCGCGGATGCGACCTCGTCGCCCTGCGGGTTCGTGACGTCACGCACGGCAACCAAGTGCTGTCCCGTACGGCGGTCGTTCAGAAAAAGACCCAGCGGCCGGTCCAGTTCGAGCTGACGGAGCCGACGCGAACGACGGTGGCGATTTGGATCGAGACGGCGAAGCTGAAACCGGAGGACTTCCTGTTCCCAAGCCGACTGCACGACTCGCCGCATGTGTCCACCCGGCAGTACGCAAGGATCGTCGAACAATGGGTGACGGCGGCCGGTCTGGATCCTGCGGCCTACGGCACGCATTCGATGCGCCGGACGAAGGCGACGCTCATCTACAAGCGGACGAAGAACGTGCGGGCCGTCCAACTCCTGCTGGGCCATTCCAAGCTCGAGTCTACGGTTCGCTACCTTGGCATCGAGGTCGATGATGCCTTGGAGATCTCTGAGCAGATCGAGATTTGACGGTAGCACGGCCGCTCTCCGAGAGCATTTCGCGGCGAGCGGCCGCTTACTGACGAGCAGCCGGAAGGGTTGGATCGGCCACAAGCCGCCATCCCGGTTATCGACTCCAAAGCAGCCATTCATACCGCCGCGTTTCTTAATAACAGACATTCGTCACTGCTGATCAATCATGGCATCTGGTCGGCCAGCTGGAGCAGACATGGGAATGTACTCCCCGCAAATAGCGGGGAGTTAGACGCAATGGGAATTACTGCCAGTTGGCTGCGATTATGGGGGAGAGGGCCGTCTGATAAGTGGGCGGCAGGCTCGTTTCGCCCGCTTGTGGCGGTGAGAAGGATGCCATGGCCTGGACCAGATTCTCGACCTTGGTATCGAGCAGCAGTTTGTCGTCGGCAGTCTTGAACTGCTCGACGTGATAGGCCGATCCGACGTACCAGTTCTGGACAACCAGCTTGTCACTGGTTCCGATGATGCTCACTTCCAGATCGTTGCCGACATGCCGGAACCAGAGTTGGTCGGTAGTGACGCCCGCCGCAAATTGAGCCAGGTCGGTATTCGCCGCCGTTGTGTCGTTTTCGCTGACGGTGTCAGTCCCGCTACCTCGCCCCAAGAGATAGGTATCGTTGCCGAGACCACCTACCAGGTTGTCATTGCCCCCGCGGCCATCAAGTTTGTCGTCCCCGCCCATGCCGGACAGCACATTGACGGCATCGTTGCCGATCAAGAAATTGGATAGGTCGGACCCGGTCGCACTGATTGCAGCACTTCCGGTCAGAGTCAGTTCCTCGATCGAATTGTAGGATTGCATCACATACGATACCGAAGCATAGGCGCGGTCATACGAGTCCGCAGGAAGCCCTGTCCACGTGATCCACGCGCGTTCATCGATTTGATCGCCTGCGTTATCAACATAGAAGGTGTCCTCGCCCCCCTGTCCTTGCATGTAATCAGCGCCGGCTCCACCATCAAGTGTGTCGTTTCCCGAGCTCCCGTCGAGCTGGTTGTCCAAGGCATTTCCGACTAAATAATCGTTCCCGTCTGATCTTCCATCAAGTCTCACAGCCCTCCCGATTAAGACTCCTTTCTCGACATTTTGTGGCATCCAATAGTGATCGATCGAGACAAATACCGTGTCGTAGCCTTCGCCGTCGTATTCGACCACGTTTTCAGGGAAAGGACCGATCCAGGTGCTCGTGGGGGCGTCGCTAACGAAGTAGGTATCGTCTCCGGAACCACCAATCATGGTGTCGTACCCGGCGCCTCCATCGATGACGTTGTTTCCGGCATTGCCCCTAATAACGTTGTTCCCGGAGTTCCCGGTGCCGTTAATCACCGCCGTGCCAAGCAAGGTCAGGTTTTCCAGGCTGGAGCCCAGCGTATACGTGACGTAGCTTTGAACTTCATCGGCCCCATCGCCCGACGTTTCGTTGATCACATCGGCTAAGGTGTCGATCACATAAACGTCGTCGCCCACGCCGCCGGTCAGGGTGTCGATACCGCTGCCCCCGTCCAGCGTATCGTTGCCTGCCCCACCGGTGAGCGAATCGTTCCCCCCCTGACCGCGCAGCCCGTTGCCCACAGCATTGGCCACTATGATGTTGGAAAAATCATTGCCCGTCCCGGTGATCATTTGAGTCCCGATCAAGGTCAGGTTTTCGAGATCGGCGCCGAGCGTATAGTCGACGCAGGATTGCACCATATCCGTCCCCTCGCCGGGATTCTCGATCACGACGTCGCCGCTCCGGTCGACGACGTAGGTGTCGTTGCCCTGGCCGCCAGTCAAGGTATCCGCTTCCGCGCCGCCGTCGAGGGTATCGTTGCCGACGAATCCGGTCAGCGTATTGGCGAGGGCGTTGCCGATCATGAGGTTGTCCGCCGCATTGCCGGTGCCGGTGGTAGCGGCGGTGCCGACGAGCGTCAGATTTTCGAAGACGCTATTCAATGTGTAATCGAACGCGGCAACGACCGTGTCGGTGCCTTCGTTGGCGTTTTCGGTGATGACATCAGCGGAAGTATCGAGCCAATAGACATCGTTTCCGGTACCGCCGATCAGGGTGTCAACGCCGACTCCGCCGTCGAGGACATCGTTGCCGCCGCCGCCCGTCAGAAGATTGTTGCCGGCGGTGCCAGTAAGATTGTTGTTGAGCGCGTTGCCCGTGCCAGTGAAATTGCCCGTGCCCGTCAATACCAAGTTTTCGACATTGGCGCCAAGCGTATAGCTGAACCCGGCGACGACCGTATCGGTGCCGCCGCCCGATCTTTCCGTGACGGTTTCGCTGAGGCTGTCAATCAGGAAGGTGTCGTCGCCAGCGCCTCCGATCAAGGTGTCGATCCCCGGGCCGCCGTCGAGGGTATCGTCGCCAACGCCACCGTCCAGGGTGTTGTTGGCTGAATTGCCGACCATCACGTTGTTGTCGACGCTGCCCGTGCCGCTGATCCCTGCGGTACCGAGCAGGGTCAGCTTTTCGACGTTGGCACTTAGCGTATAACTGACCGAGGCACGTACCTCGTCGTAGCCTTCGCTCGAGTTTTCCACCACCGCTTCGCTGGCGACATCCACCAGGTACAGGTCGTCGCCAGCGCCGCCCTTGAGCGTATCGGTGCCGGCAGCGCCATCCAGCACGTTGGCCGCGGCGTTGCCTGTTATGACGTTGGCGAGACTGTTGCCGGTGCCGTTGATCGCTTCATCGCCAACGAGGGTGAGGTTCTCAAGATTGGCCGCCAGCGTATAAGTCATGAAAGACTGGACGGTGTCGGTCCCCTGAGAAGCGGATTCGCTGATGACATCGCTTAGGGAGTCGATCACATAGGTGTCGTTACCCAAGCCGCCCACCAAGGTGTCGATGCCCGCGCCCCCGTCGAGAGTATCATTGCCGTCCAGTCCTTTTAGCAAATTGTCGCCGGCATTGCCGGTGATGGCGTTATTGAGCGCGTTGCCGCTGCCCGAAATACCGGCGGAGCCCAGCAGGATCAGATTTTCCAGATTACCGGCCAAGGTATAGGTCTGATCAAACTTGACCGTGTCGATTCCACCCTTGGAGGTCTCGGTGATGAGTTCTTGGCCGCCACGGAGAATAAACACGTCATCACCGTTGCCGCCGATCAAGGTATCCGTCCCGCCGCCGCCGTCCAAGGTATCGTTGCCGTCGCCACCGGACAGGGAATTGGCGTACGCGCTGCCGATCAACTCGTTGTTCGCGGCATCGCCGGTCGCGGTCTGCGGGCCGGTGCCGTTAAGGATTACCCGCTCGATATTGGCTAGGGTGGTATAGGTGCTCAGCGAGGTGGCGACCGTGTCGAATCCCTCGTCGGCCTGTTCAGTGATCGTAACCGCGTTGCTGCCAATATCGTAATAGTCGTCACCCACGCCGCCGATCAGAGTGTCGGCACCGCTTTGGCCGATCAAGGCGTCATTGCCCGCTTCGCCCTGAAGGAGATCGCTACCGTCTCCCCCGTCTAGGGTATCGTTGCCGTCGCCACCGTAGAGGCTGTCGACACCGCTGCCGCCAACCAGACGGTCACCGCCGTCGCGGCCATAGAGGATATCGTTGCCGGCACCGCCGTCCAGAACATCGGCCGCGCGCGGATCGGCGGCCGTGCCCCCGGTTCCCCCGTCCAAAGAGTCATTGTCATTGCCCCCGTACAGGGTGTCGTTGCCGGCGCCGCCCTGCAGCGTGTCGTTGCCATCCTGGCCGTTGAGCGCATCGTTGCCGCCATCGCCATAGAGGGCATCATTGCCGAGGCCCCCGTCAAGACTGTCGTCGCCCTGCCATTGATCGCCAAGGCTGCCGTCGGAGGCGTCGCCGAAAAGTAAGTCGTCCCCGTCGCCCCCCGCGAGGGTGTCGGCCAAGCCGCCGCCGATGAGGGTGTCCTGGCCGCTGCCCCCATCCAGCGAGTCCTTGCCGTGGCGGGACAAGGACAGGCTCGGATACCAGTCGTCGCCGACCAGCAGATCGTTGCGTAGGCCGCCCACAAGCGTGTCGCCGCCGCCCTCTCCGAGCAGGAAGTCATCGCCGTCGCCGCCATCGAGGTAGTCGTTGCCGTGCCATTGCGAGTCCAGTTCGCGCAGATCGCCAAACAAGATGTCGGCACCGATGCCCCCGTAGACCTGGTCGTCACCACCCTGCCCCAGCAGGGTGTCACTGCCAGTGCCGCCGTCGATCTGGTCGTTTCCGAACTCCGAGGGCGGAACGTATTGGGGCACGCCGGCAGTGATGACGCCGTCACCATAGATGAAGTCGTCGTCGTCCCCACCGCGCACCACGTCGTTGCCGCGGCTGCCCCAGATTTGGTCGGCCCCGCTGCCGCCATCGATGATGTCATTGCCGTAATCGCCATCTATAACGTCATCGCCCGCCCCGCCGTCTATGACGTCGTCGCCGTCGGCGGCGGTGGCGGGGCTACCGATGTAGTAGGCCAGTAGCACCTGGTCGGCGGTCCACCCCGCCCACCAGGTGCGGCCGCTCCAGGAGGGGAAGGTGCCGGCGGGGGGTGGCCAGGAGACGTTCGGGTCGGTGGTCAGGTTACCCCGGTAGTCGCCGCCGCCGAAGATGAGATCGGTGCCGCCGCCGCCCTCGATGGTGTCCGCCCCGGCCCCTCCGGAGATGAGGTCGGCATCTGCTCCGCCGAGCAGGTGGTCGTTGCCCCCTTGGCCGCTCAAACTGTTGTTGCCGTCCTTGCCGTCGATCTGATCGTCACCAGCGCCGCCGATCAGGAGGTCGGCGAAGCCGGGCAGGGCCTGGCCGTCAGTGACCAGATTGGGGCTGCCGGTGATCGCGGTGTCGAGGAGGTAGCGGCCGTCAATGATCACCGGGTTAAGGTCGCCGACCAGAATGCCGGGGGGCGGGGGCGGGCCCTCGGCCAGGGTAATCCCCAGTCCGCCGGGCTGCCAGTCGCGCACGGTCAGGGTGTCGGTCGAGTCCGCGACCCGGATCAGCAGGTCGGTGCCGGTGGCGCCGGCGACCTCGCTGAAGACGTACTTCTGGTCGGCGCTGCGCCAGAGACTGAGGCTCCCGAGCTGCTCGCCGCCGCTTAGGACGTCGCCGTTGATGCGGATGCAGCCCTGGCCGTCGGAGTCGATGACGATGTCTTGGCCGTCGCCTCCCGCAAAGCTATAGGTATCGCTGCCGGCACCGCCCACGAGGAGATCGTTCTCTGAGCCGCCAGCAAGGCTGTCATTGCCTTCGCCACCCAAGAGCGTGTCGCCGCCCCTTCCGCCGGACAGGCTGTCGGCGCCCACCTCTCCGAGCAGAATATCGTTGCCTTGGGCCCCCACAAGCACGTCGTCTCCGGCGTTTCCGATCAGCAAGTCGGCTTCGTTGCCGCCGGTCAACATATCGTTGCCGTTACCGCCGAGCATGAAGGCTCCCCGGCTAAAGGTGTCGGTGGCATTCATGCCTATCGCGCCGGCCTGCACGTACCAGTCTCGAAGCCGCGGTAGAACAGAATTGATCAAAGCGCGTTCTTCGTCAGTGAAGGCATCGGTGGCGAGGTAGTACTTCAAGTACAGGCTGAAACCCTTAGCCTGTGCAAGATCGATTGCCTCGTGCGCATCGAAACTCACTTGGAATTCCTTCGCGACATCGGCCATATCGAAGCGAACACCACCGGCAACCGTATTGAAGAACTCTCGTTTGTAGCCGGTACTGTCCGCTTGCTCGTCGTAGTACTTTTGCATCGCGAGCGCGATCAGCGCATTGCTGACCTGGTGCTCGTTGGGTGTGCTCTGGTTGCCATCATTCACCGTGAGGCCGCCGTCCTGGGCGAGCTTCCACAAGTCAGACGTGAAACGCTCGACCATGCTGTCGGGCGGGAGTGCTCCTTCAATCCCGGCTTGATGCTTGACAAGGCGTTCGAGGAAGTTTTCGTACTTGTTATTCGCCGTGCCGGTATCGAACGCGAACAAATTCTTGTCGAAGATCATCTTCAACAAATCATTGAGCTGATAGGTGACCCGGTTCAAGGATTGAACTTGCCCGTTAGAATCAATGGCGGCAGTTTGATTGCTTTGCAGGAAGGCGTTCAGCAGGGCTTGGGAATGCAGGTCAATACCCGATACGCCCTCGTGAAAGTTTTCGATGTTGATCTGCGTGCCGATCCGGTTTGATGTCGGCACGACAGGCCAATCAGTCAGAAACTCGCCTGAAGTATTGATATTGACGACTTTCTCACCACGGGCGGCCAAGGTGTCCGCGGCGATCGGGTTGAGATTGAACGGATCCATCGCAGCGACGTAGGCGTTCAGCTTTGCCAGTTCCTAAGGGACTTCCCGTCAACCCAGTTCCTTGCAGACCGGCCACAGGCCGATCCTGACGTCGATCACGTACTCATTTTCAGCCCTCCGCGATCACGCATACGCGTGACCGGCCTTTTCGACTGCCGACATCGCCATGGACAAAGACAGAGCAGACTGCCTTTCCCTAATCGGCCTTGTTCGGCACGGTCGTGCCGGGGCCCTGCGATTAACCGCACCGGCTGGCCTCGATCGTTCATCGGCGCGACCGGGGCGCGGGGATCAGCCGCGACACCCCGTGTGGTCGGCCCTCAGGTTAGCCAGGCTCTCAGCCGGTCGGTCTGACCTGTTTGTCTATCGCGTGCGTGCAGTCATGCGAACACCTTCGGGTGATACGTTGGTTTCAGCGCGCCGGTTCCGTGGCCGAGTCGGGCCGCTGACGCCACGCCTCGGGATTGTAGGTTTCGCCCTTGGCAAGCACCGCCCACAACTGGCGAGCGTGCTTGTTGGCGATGGCGACGAGCGTCTTGTGGTAACCGACGCGTGCGTGCAGCGTCACGATCCATTGCTGCAGTCGCGTGAGCGCTTCGCGGGTGTTGCGAGCCTTGCGCAGGGCGGCGGCGAGCACGCTGCGCGCCCCCTGCACGAGCAGCGTTCGCAGGTAATCGTCGCCGCGTCGGGTGATGCGCCCGAGTTTCGGCTTTCCGCCGCTGGAATACTGGCTCGGCGTGAGACCGAGCCACGCGGCGAACTGACGGCCGTTGTGGAACATGGTCGCGTCGCCGACGCTGGCGACCACCGCATCCGCAGTGAGGAGCCCCACGCCGGGCAAATCGCGCACCCGCCGGGCGGCGGCGTCATCCGCTTGTTGGGTGGCAATCTGCCGGTCGCACTCGGCAATACGGGCATCGAGCGCGTCGAGTTGGTCGCGCACGCCTTGAATCAGTTGGCGGATCGGCGCCGGCTGCGCGGTGTCGAATTCATGCTCGGCAAGCTTACGCCGCAGCCGCATCGCGCCGGTGTCGACGACCATCCCGAATTCGGCGAGCAGGCCACGGATGCGGTTCAAGAGCGCCGTGCGCTCCTCGATCCAGCCGAGCCTCAAGCTGTGCCAGGCGAGCCGTTGTTGCTGGGCCTCGGTCTTCACCGGGATGAAGCGCATTCCCGGCGCGAGCAGTGCCGCGACAATTGCCACCGCATCCGCCCGGTCGTTCTTGACCGCCTGGCGCTTGCGGTACGGGCGCACGAATTCCGGTGCCATCAGCCGCGGCTCGAGCCCCAGCGACTGCATCGTTCGTCCCCAGCAATGCGCACCGCCGCAGGCTTCCATGCCGACGAGCGTGCCACGAGGCAAGGTCGACAACCACGCGAGGAATCCGCTCCGGTTGAACTCGCGCGTCTCGATCACCCGGCCCGCGCCGTCCGCCACGCAGGTGACGAACACGTTCTTTGCCAGATCCACACCGACCGTCGTAGTATTCATTTGGACTTCCCCTTTCGCGACCTCAGATTGAACTTCAGCAATTCAATCTTGGCACTTCGATGCCGGGCGGCCAATGCCGCGGGCGGAAGTGGGAAGTCCCTTTGTAGTCGTTCGGGATCATATCCACGGCCATCGAGATAGGTCAGCAAGTCCTGGGCGACCGAACGAGTAATCGTTTTCTCATCAACGAAGGCAGTGCGCGTCAGGGCTGATCTAAGGAATGGCGCCTGGTCGAAGGTATAGGCGCCTTCGCCGAAAAAGACCGCCATGAGGGAAGCGAGTCCGCCACCGAGCGAGTGGCCTGTGAAAGTGATGGTGGCATCGGGGTTCAGAGCCCTGATTTGGAGATAATAGTCGGCCGCTTGCTGAAGTTGACTGGATAGGCCGCCGGCAGCAAGTACCAAGTCAGCTATGATGTCACCGGAAATATCGCTCGACTCGGTACCAGCGAAGGAGATGACGATTTGCTTTGGGTCTGAGATATTTTGAAATGCAGACATCTCAAAGCCGCCGTTCGTTGCCTGGCTATTATTGGGAAGATGTAAAAACTCCACCCAACCCTGTGGAACAGGAAACCAGTTAATGCCATTTGAAGCGCGGTTTGTTTGATAAGACCGTCCAGCCATCAATGCGTAAGCAACTTCCAGTTCCCAATCCATGCTTTCATTCTTCCTTTGGGCGCGCTCTTGATTTGGTGTTTCTGCCTGATTGATTACCTATCCTTGCTCGACTTATCGTGCGGTGGGATCGGTATGGGTGCTTTGAAGCTAGTCGGCTGCCGACACCACTCGCTCCTCAATGGTTCACGAATAATCGAATTATATTCATTTTGTTTGTACCCTGAATTTATATTCCTTATTGCTTCTGCATCTACAAAGCGCTTTCCTAAGTTTTCAACCTCAGTATCCGGTGACGAAAAGATCAAATTCAGCGCTTTGGTTTCTGGTGGAAGCTCCTGCAGCGGAACACGTTTCCATGTCTTGTTTTGGTGGCTGAATACGACGTACGGAGGATTGGGTCTTCCCCACTTGTTGTACGCGAGACAGCCCATGGGGCTGGCGACCAGATACACCTTGTCCTGGTAGATATCGAGGGCCATAGGCAAGAAATTGCTGTTCCTCAGATCGGGCGTAGCCTTGTCTTCCCAGACAATCTGTTCGCCGGTGGTTGGATGCGTGAAGGACACCGTTTCTTTTATGTAGGAAGGGCGCTGTCCGACTTCATGAGGACCTCCCCGCTCTACGCTTCGCTCCACGATCACCCTGCTGCCGTCGTGCAACAAGACTTCCTCCTGCCAGTTCATATTGGCCGAGCCGAAAATCCCGGCGCAGGCTGTCAAATTCAAAAGCAGGCCGAGGATCAATCCGAGGCCGCGTGTCGCTCTGACTAACGAATTGCAATATTCCATCCTTACCTTCCTTTCAAACTAATCCGCTTATTGGTCAATGGCAGCTGTCTCGCGTGCCGTCATTTCGACCTGCGATGCCACTAGCGATTCGATGATTTTTTGATATCGGGAAAGCCCAATTTCAAGTTGATAACTCTCAATGACGGTCTGCCGAGCCGCTCGCCTGACAAGTTGCACGCGACTCTCATGGGAAAAAGCTTCTTCTATCGCGTCCGCAATGTGCTTTGGAGAGAAGAAATCCACCAGTAGGCCATTCTTGCCATGCTCCAACACTTCTCGGACGGGCGTGGTGTCGGACCCGATCACTAGGCAGCCGGCCGACATCGCTTCCAGCATCGACCAGGAGAGTACGAAGGGAACGGTCAGATAGACATGCGCCGAGGAGACTTGCAGGAGCGCAAGGTAGCGCTCGTAGGGAATCCTGCCGAGAAAGTGCAGTCGCTTGGGGTCGATGCGGACTTCCTGCAGCAGTTTCTCGCGGTAGGTCTGCCCATCAGACGGTCTTTGTCCGTAGCTCACGTCGTCGCCGCCAACGATCACGAACTCAGTTTTTGACCGCCGTCGGCAGATTTCCTCGGCTGCACGCATGAACTGATGGAAGCCGCGATATGGCTCGAGGTTGCGCGCCACATAGGTTACGACTTCATCTTGGAACGTCAGAATCTTGCCGTTCGGCAAAGTGAAAGTCTGTCGCGGGTTGGGTGCGACCGCCCGCGTGTCGATTCCTTCGTGGATCACCGAGATCTTGGAATGGAACTCCGCTGGATGCAGACTCTTCTGCCAGTGAGTCGGACTGATGCCGGCATCACAAGCCGTCAGGTTGAGGAGGTGCAGCGCGTTACGGGTGCGGATGCGGGCGCGGCCGTCGAAGCTCAGCGGGTATTCCGGATCGAAATTGGCGTCAGCGCCGTCGGAGTGGTAGAAGAACTCGAAGAAGCTCAACAGTCGGGTGGCCGGGAATACGTCCTTGACGTACAGGGCTTCACCCCAGCCGGGATGGGCGATCACGATATCCGGAGCGAACCCTTGTTTCTTTAGCTTGAGCAAGACCCGTGCGACAGCTTGGCCATTGAGGACGCCGTCCTCCATACCGTGAAGGTAATGGTGAGTACCGGGACGGGGCTTGCGGGCCGGCTGGTAGACGAAGGTGTTGGGGACCTTGGGGTGGCGCGGTGCGTGCGGTTGGCAAATCGCGACCACGCGATGCTTGGGATCGGCCGCCAAGTGAGCTGCCAAGTGGCGGAATTGCCCCGGAAAGTTCTGGTGAATGAAAAGGACATCCATTGGCCTGAGCTTGCTTTTATTAGTCTGCGGCGGGTGCCATTCGGTTGGCGAGGGCTAAAACTTTGGCATTGATATATGGAAAATGCGTAGCATCTCCAGACATGGACTCCGTCGCTCGTATGCAGAGGCCGGCACGCCTGCGAGGTGCATCCGTCGATCAAGGGATGCCGAGGTCCCGTTGCAGAGGACGGCGGACGCGGTTCTTTCAATTCATCGTTCCCGCAGGCTCTCATCCTTGTACTGCAGCAAGGGGCTCAAGAAGTATTCAATCACTCGCCTCTGAGCCGTCTTGACCTCGACCGTCACGGCCATACCGGGAGAAAGGTTCACGGTCTTGCTCTCCACCTGGATCGTCCCCCGTTCCAGATTCACCCGAGCCGGGAAAATCAGGCCGCGTTTCTCATCATTGACGGCGTCGCGCGAAAGGTGGGTTACGTGGGCATGGATCGTCCCGTACTTCGTGAATGGGAACGTCTCGATCTTGACCTCGGCCTCCTGCCCGGGATTGACGAAGCCGATATCCCTGTTATCGACATAAGCTTCGACCTCCACCGGGCTATCCTGGGGCACCAGCACCATGAGTTGCTGGGCGGGCGTCACGACGCCACCGACGGTGTGCACCGCCAACTGCTGCACGGTTCCGTCTAGCGGCGCGGTCAGGGTCATCAGCTTGCCGCGCGATTGGGCTTTGACCAATTCCTGTTCGTAGGTGGCCGCTTTCTGGTCTCCCTCATGAAAGCTGTCTAGCGCGAGCCGGCGGGTTTCCGCTACTAAGGCACTGCGGTCCCCCCGTCCTTCCTGCAACGCAGCCATCAACTCCTTCAGTCGGCCGCGTTGGGTCGCAAGGTCCGCCTCCTGTTCGATGCGGGCCTGTTCCTTTTCCAAATAGCCGTGCTTGGAGATGAAATTCTTCTCGACCAGGTCCTTGAAATCCTGGGCGCGCTGGCGAGCGATCGGAGCCGTCTGTTCCAATTTGCGGATGATTTCCTGCGTCGATCGGATCTCCGCTTCGCGCTTGGCAATATCGGCGTCGATGCGCGCGAGCTTAGCCTGATATTCGCTGTATTGGCCTTTCAGCAGGCGCTGTTCCTGCGCAAGCTGCACCGCCCCAACGTCGTGCACACTGCCCAGCACAGGCGCCGCTCCAGTGTCGATGGCTCCTAGCAGCGCCTGGGCCCGCGCAGCCTGCAACCGAGCGATCACAAGATCATTGGTGAGGCGAGCAATGTCGGCGGCCGCATTTGTCGCGTCCAGTTCAATTAGCACGTCGCCCGCCTTGACGGTTTGCCCGTCCGTCACATGGATCGCTTTCACTGTCGCCGTTTCAATTGGTTGAATGACCTTCGTGCGGTCGCCAGGCACGATCTTGCCGTGGGCGGAAGCGACCACGTCGATGCGTCCGAAGACGGCCCACGAGATCGCAATGAGGGCGAAGGCGACCAGTAACCACATGGCGACTCGCGGCGCCGGGGACACCGGTGTTTCCTGTAGCTCCAAGGCAGCGGGGAGGAATTGCGCTTCATGCGGCAGACGAGGTCGGAGGTCAAGGTTTGCACGCTCGCGCCAAGCGTGTTGAATGACCCCACCGTAGCGCTTCACGAGGTCATGAAGGGCTTGCAGTCGCAAAGGCAGGGCTCGATTCATCCGTCAATCACCCCTGCTGCAGCCGATGAAGGCGCGAATAATGCCCGGCCTCGTGGGCTAACAATTCGGTGTGCGTACCCTGTTCGACAATTTGGCCTCGATCCAGAACGATGATCCGATTGGCGTTCCGGACGGCGCTCAGCCGATGCGCGATGATGAGAACCGTGCGTCCTTCGCAGATGGCTCTCATGTTGTTCTGGATGACGCGTTCAGACTCGTAGTCCAGCGCGCTGGTTGCTTCGTCGAAGATGAGGATGCGGGGATCGGTGATGAGCGCCCGCGCGATAGCGATGCGCTGACGCTGTCCGCCGGACAAGGTGGAGCCATGCTCTCCGACCACCGTGTCGTAGCCTTCGGGCAACTCAAGGATGAAGTCGTGGGCACCCGCGGATTTGGCTGCCCGGATCACGGCTTCCATCGGCCGGCCAGGGTCGGCTAGCGCGATGTTCTCGCGAATGGTCCGATTGAAGAGCATGTTCTCCTGCAGCACCACACCGATCTGCCGGCGCAAGCTCGGCGTATCGGCCATTGCGAGGTCGACGCCGTCGATCAGCACCCGTCCGCGCTCTGGAACGTAGAGGCGTTGCACCAGCTTGGTCAGCGTACTCTTGCCAGAGCCGGAGCGGCCGACAATGCCGATTACTTGGCCCGGCTGGATGGTCAAATCGATGCCCCGCAGGACTTCTGGAGCATCGGGCCGGTAGCGGAACACGACCTGGTCGAGTTCGATCCGGCCTTTGATGGGCGGCAAGGTGCTGCGGTTGTTGCGGACTACTTCAGTCCGAGCGTTGAGAATGTCGCCCAGGCGCTGGACCGAAATGCCGGTCTGCTGGAAGTCCGTCCACAGCTGAGCGACGCGCATCACCGGCGTCGCTACTCGCCCGGCCAGCATGTTGAAGGCGATGAGCTGCCCGACCGTCAGGTCACCATCGATGACGAGACGGGCGCCGACCCACATAGTGGCGACGGTCACCAGCTTACCAATCAGCGAGACCCCTTCATGCGCAATCGTGCCCAGCGCCGCGGTACGGAAGCTTGCCGCGATGTAGGCGGCAAGCTGGTTGTCCCAGCGGCGTGTCATCTGTGGCTCGACCGCCATCGCCTTCAAGGTGTCGATGCCGTTGACTGCCTCGACCAGAAAAGCTTGGTTCTCGGCGCCGCGGTTGAACTTCTCGTGCAATCGTCGTCGGAGGATCGGAGTGATGCTGACCGAGAGCATGCTGTAGCACGGCAGCGAGAGGACGACGATCAGCGTCAGCCAACCGCTGTAACACAGCATGACGGCGATGAAGACGATCGAAAAGAACAGATCGAGCACGAGCGTGATCGCGTTGCCGGTAAGAAATTGCCGGATATTCTCGAGTTCGCGCACGCGAGCGACCGTGTCACCGACCCGGCGGGCCTGGAAATAGGCCAAGGGCAGGGTCAAGAGGTGGCGGAAGAGCCGAGAGCCCAACTCGACGTCGATCCGGCTGGTAGTGTGCGCAAAAACATAGCTGCGCAGGCCGGAAAGCACGACTTCGAAGATCGACACGACCAGCAACCCAACGGCGATGACATCGAGTGTCGATAAGCCGCGATGGACCAGTACCTTGTCCATCACCACCTGAAAGAACAGCGGGGTGACGAGCGCAAAAAGCTGCAGGGCGAAGGATACCGCCAAGACCTCACCGAGCAGTTTCCGGTATTTGACGACCGCGGGGATGAACCACGTGAAGTCGAACTTGGCGAGTTCGCCGGTAAGCGACGCCCGGGAGGCGAACAGGATCAACTCGCCGGACCAGCGGGCCGAAAAGTCGGCTACCGACAGCACTTGCGGGCGTTCGACGCGGGGGTCCTGAATGAGTACCCGGTCGCCGTCGACTCTGGCCAGAACGAAGAAACGGCCGTCGACACCGAGGACCAGGGCAGGCAGCGGCGTCCGCTCAAGCCGCGAGACATCGCTCCGAATCCGCTTCGCCTTGAGGCCTAGGTGCTTGGCAGCCAACAGAATTTGCGTCGCCCCAAAGGGGCTGCCTGGTTCCTTAAAGCCGTGCGTAATCTGGTCGGGATCCGCAGTCACACAATGAAAGCGCGCCAGCATGACTAGGCAGGCCAAACCCGTATCGGGTTCTGGAGGAGGGCTCTGTCCTGAATCTGGCGACGCTTCGCCAGTAATGACCGTCAATAGCGGAGTGGGTTCAGTCATGACAAGCAGTACTCGCCCACGGAATCTCCTAAAAATCGTTGAGTAACAACACTCACATCAATTCATAGACAACGCTTCAACGTTGTCATAGAACCGTGATGTCCTGAAGTGCCACCCAGGCATCCCGGCGGCCTTGGAAAGACCGAGACAAGCTGGGTTTGACTACCCTAGTTGAGGGCTGGACTCTATTCATATGCCAATATTGTGTCAATATGACAATGGTAATATAGAGGTTCTTGAATCGATAGACTCGATGTCCGAGTTCGAGTAAAGCGAGCATTGCTTGCCCCAGACTCGGTCCCTGGATTCCCGGGGAGCAATGACGGCTTGAGAGCAACCCGCCACACGCCCTGATCAGCCTAGCGTCACGAACGGCGGCTATTGTTTTGCTTACTATTCTGCTGAGTGACTGCTTCCGAAACACATGACTGGCGAGTAAGGGTCGTCAGTCCTCGTTCACAGGGTAGCGAAGCTGCCGCTCGCCGCAGCTTGGTGGTCGAGCGGCAGGTAACCGTCGTATTGCGGCTGCACTTCGGGCGGGAGACGAATGACGGCTGAGGCCGATTATGCAAAGTCGTCGATTATGGAAACCTGACTGCACGAAATGTGCTGCCAAGGCCGAGCAGGCGAAGGGCGGGCGCATATCATACTTGCCATAATTCCGTAGCTACATGGGGAGCCACCAACGCTTACCGCTGCCGATATCGTTGTGTTCCGGATCGACCGGGCTGTGCCCGCCACTGGGAGAACCAGGCAAATCGAGGTTGAGCGTTGTCTGGCAAACCGGAAAGCGGTTTGCGACTGTCACCTGCGCGACGCGTGTCGGCTCGGTTGGCGCTCGAAATTATGTTGAGCTTTTGCCCCGTCAGCAATCAACAGAGCCGCACTGACCAACGCTTCACATAAAGTTGCTCTCACGACTTGCCATAATCGACGACTTTGCATAATCGGCCTTATGGAAAGCTTTGCATAAGGCCGAGTAGTTGTCCGTCGGCCCTGCGACAAGAATGACCCCCGCCCCAAAACGAAACAGGCCCCGCTAAACGGGGCCTCTAGGTCACTTGGCGTTCAATCCGCCGAGCAGAATGCCGCACAGCGATTTCGCCATTTTTTCCGGCGGGATCTCGTCGGCCATGCGGGGATACCATTTGTAGGCCCAGTTGCACATGCCGAGGAAGGTGAGGGTGGCCAGGTCGGGGTCGACATCGCGGAACTGCCCCGATTTGATTCCCGCACGAATGATCTCGGTTACGCGCGTGAAATAATCCTTTCTGCGTTGCCGCATTTCCGCGCGCTGTTCGTCCTGGAGTTCCGCGTAGTGGTCCATGAAGGCGCGGACGTAGCCGGGATGGAGTGCGATCTGGCGCAGGGTCGACGCGCACGCACGTTCCAGGAGTTCCGCGGGTTGGATGTCGGGAGTATTCGCGTCCGCTTCAAGGCCGCCGATCAACGCGTCGATATGCAACTGGTGCATCTCGTGGAGGATGTCGTCCTTGCTGGAGAAATAGTGGTACAGCGTCGGCTTGCCAAGGCCAACGTCATCCGCCAGCATCTGCATCGAAGTGCCGTGGTAGCCGACGCGGTCGAACAGCGCGGCGCAGTGTTCGATGATCTCGAAGCGTTTTTCGTCGTGCGCCGCGGTTGTCGCGCGGGCCCTCTTTTTCGTTACCGGCTCGGTCCGCTTGACTGAAGTTTTCATAAGGCTCTCATACTCCCGTTTGAATTGCCGACGCGGGCGGCGCGCTGCAGCGTGCCGACCCGCGTTTCCCCTGCGCGCACCAAAGTCCCTAGCCCAATTGCAGCTCCGAAACGACCAATCGGGACAGACGCTTCTTGTCGACCTTACCGGTCGTCGTGTACGCGAGGTCTTCGACGACGATCAGATGTTCCGGCCATTTTTTCTTGGATAGGCCGATGGTGGCAAGGTGACTCTTCACGTCTTCCAGGGTCGGGGCACGATGTCCGTCCCGGATCTTGCATACCGCACAGGCCTGCTCCCCGAGCCGAGCTTCCGGCACGGCGACCACCGAAGCCATCGCGATTGCGGGGTGGCTCAGCAGCGCGGCTTCGACTTCGGCTGGGTCGATATTATAGCCACCGCGGATGATCTGATCCTTGATCCGTCCCACCACTTTCAGGGAGCCGTCGGGGTCGCAAATGATCTCGTCACCGGTGAGGAAGTAGCCGTCCGGGGTCAGGTTGTACTCCTGATCGCCCAATCCGCGGCAGTAACCGATGAAGAGCGACGGCCCTTTCACGCCGGCCTGTCCGCGCTCGCCGCGGGGGAGCATGCGGCGTTCTGTGTCGAAGGCCTCGTCGCGGGTTCCCGGGAAGGACTTGCCGTCGGAATGGCATAGCCGATCAAGCGCGTCGCCGGGATGCGTCGAGGCATGCCCCATGCATTCCGACATGCCGAACATCCGCAGTGCCGGGATGCCCAGTAGCTCCCTGGCGGCACGGATCAGCTCGGGGGTCATCGTGCCGCCGCCGACCCCAAGTGCCTTAAGCGGACTCGGCTTGGACCACTTACCGCTGCGCGCGACCTCCACCATCGAGACAAGGTTGGTCGGCACGCAGATGCCCCAGCGGCACCCGTGTGCGTCGATGATTTTGAGGGTTTCGAGTGGATCCCATCGATCGACGATGACCAACGGATGACCGAGGGCGAGAGAGAAGTGGGCCGTGAAGGTGAACCCCGGCGCGCTGCCCCAGGGCATCAGACCCAGAATGGGATCGCCTGGCGTAAGGCCGGCAACCCACTCACACGCTCTCACCGCGTAGTTCATCGCCGTCGGCGAGTGCATCACGCCTTTCGGCACGCCGGTGGTGCCGGAGGTGAAACCGATCAGCGCGGTCCGTGCGTTGCGTTCGTCGACCTCGCCGGCGAGATTGCGCTCGCGCGTGCTCAGGTGCAGACCGGGAAGCCCCGGCACCGGTTCGCCCACGCTGTCGTCGAAGACCGCGACATGGCCGAGGCGTTCGTCGAGTACACGGCGCTCGGCGGCGCCGAGGTCCGGCGTGTAGGGGCAGATCACTGCGCCGACAGCCGAGATGCCGAGGGCCGCGGCGAGGACGGAGGTGTTCTTGCATCCCTGCAGCATGACGCGATCGTGCGGCTGCACGCCAGCGGCGAGCAGGGCGTTCTGGGCCGCTTCGGCCATGGCGCGCATCTCGCCGCGGCTCCAGTGGCGCCCGTCGGCGGCGACCACGGCCAGGGCCTGTGGGTCCGCGTCGGCCAGGGCGGCGAACTGCTGCCACAGGGACGCGTCGGTCCAGGTCAGGCCGTCGGCGGAGAAGGTGTTGGGGGTATGTTCAGGCAATCGACTGACCTCCATCGACGAGGAAGGTTTGGCCGGTGATGAAGCTGCCGGCCTCCGAAACGAGTAGGGCAACCGTGGGCGCGACTTCGGAGGGTTTGCCGAAACGATGCAGCAGGATGCCGTCGAGCAGCTTCTGCTGGATGCCCTCGGTCAGGGTTTCCGTCATGCCGGTCTCGACCGAGCCCGGCGCGACGGCGTTGACGCGGATACCGTGATGCGCCCACTGCGCGGCGAGGTCGCTCGTGAGGTGCACCATTGCGGCCTTGGTCGTCGTGTAGGGCACGACCTGGCCGGCGTCGGGGGTGTAGGAGAGGAAGGCTCCCACCGACGCGATATTGACCATGCTGCCGCCGCCGTTGCGGATCATGTGGCGCGCCGCGTGCCGGCAGGCGAGGAAGGTGCCGGTCAGGTTGACGTCGACGACCTTGCGCCAGCCCGACAGCGGGATCTCTTCCGGTAGGCCCCACCAGGAGGCGCCGGCGTTGTTGATCAGGATGTCGAGGCCGCCCAGCTGCTCGACGGTCGCGGCCACCGCTGCTTCGACCTCTTCCTCGCTGGCGATGTCGCAGCGCAGGCCGATGGCCTTGGTCGAGAAGTGCGCTGCGATGCTCGCCGCCATTTCGGCACATTCCTGCTCGTGCCGCGAGGCCAGCGCGACGCTGCAGCCGAGGTCGGCCAAGGTTGCGGCGATGGCCTCGGCGAGCGCGCCGCGGCCTCCCGTGATGAGGGCGACCTTGCCGTCGAGGCGGAACTGGCGGGCTGTGAAGCCCGGGGAGTAGTTTTCGCTCACCTTGTTGTCCTCGCGAGGAGATCGACTTCGTCGGTGATCAGGGCGATCCGCTTGCCCTTCATCTTGCCGACGTGGGCCACGGCGGCGGCCCACTCGGGGGAACGAAGTGCCGCGTCGAGCACTTCGCGCGAGGCGAAGGTCAGCACGGCATGGCCATCCCAGGCGGGTCCTTCCGGGTGATCGTAGTCGAACGTCACCTCTCCGTGGCGGTAGGCGGCGAGTCCGGGGAGCTTCTTCGCGTAGTCCGCGTGCTCGCTGCGCCACCAGGTGGTGAATTGCTCGCGCGACCACTCGGGAGGACGGGTCGCCAGGATGACCAAGCTTGCTGACATGGGTCTATTCGCCTCCGCTGCTTAGCGACCGGTCCACTTCGGAGTGCGCTTCTCGAGGAAGGCACGCACGCCTTCCTTGGCGTCTTCGGAGTGGTGGACCACGTTGCAGGTCATGGTTTCGAGGGTGATCAGCGAATTCGTGTCGGCGTCGAGGCCGCGGTTGACCGCCATCTTGGTCATCCACATGCAGAACGGGCTCTTGTCGATCAGCGGGGCGCAGAAGTCCTGGATCAGCTTGTCGAACTCGGCCTGCGGCGCCGCGGCGTTGATCAGGCCCCATTCGGCGCACTGTACGCCGGTCAGCAGCTTGCCGGTGAGCATCAGCTCCTTCGAGCGGCGCATGCCGATCATGCGCGGCAGACGGTAGATCGGGCCTGCACCGCCGAACAGCGCGCGGCGGATGTGGAAGTCGCCGATCTTGGCTTCGTTGGCGGCGAGCGCGAAGTCGCAGGAGATCATCAGCTCGAAGCCGCCGGCCACCGCGTAGCCTTCGACGGCGGCGATGGTGGGCTTCTTCATGTTGAAGATCTTGTCATAGGTGCGGGCGGAGTCGATCGCCAGTTGCAGGGAGGTGGCGGTCTCCTGCAGCACCGGGCCGACCAGCTGGTCGAGGTCGGCGCCCGAGCAGAAGGTGTTGGCGCGGCCGCGGAACACCACGGCGAGGGCTTCCTTGTCCTCGGCGGCACGGTCGACCGCCTTTTCGAGTTCCTTCAGCAGCTGCGGGCTCACGCAGTTGCGCTTGTGCGGCCGGTTGAGCCAGATCGTGGCGATGCCGTTGGGGGCAACTTCGTACTGAATGACGTCTTTTTCCAATTCCATGGCTAACTCCGCTCCAGAGAGATTTTTGATTCAAGCCCGGGGCATCCCCGCACTCGATTTACGCACCCGACCGGTCGGTCGGTTAAGTGAAACCATACCACGGCAGTGATATTTGTCAACGCCGCTTTTTCAGAAAATTTCGAACAGTCCGGCGGCGCCGATGCCACCGCCGACGCACATCGTCACGACGCCGTATTTGGCCTTGCGGCGCCGGCCTTCGAGCAGGATGTGGCCGGTCATGCGCGCGCCGGACATGCCATAAGGGTGACCCACGGCGATGGCGCCGCCGGACACGTTGAGGCGCTCGTCGGGGATGCCGAGCGTGTCGCGGCAATACAGCACTTGAGATGCGAAGGCCTCGTTGAGTTCCCACAGGTCGATGTCCTCGACCTTGAGGCCCGCCTGCGCGAGCAGCTTGGGTACGGCGAGCACGGGGCCGATGCCCATCTCCTCGGGGCTGCAGCCGGCCACCGCCATGCCGCGATAGCGCCCGAGCGGGGTGAGGCCGCGTCGCGCCGCTTCGCCCGCTTCCATCAGCACCAGCGCCGCGGCGCCGTCGGAGAGCTGGGAGGCGTTGCCGGCGGTGACGTAGCGGCCTTCCTTGAGGATCTGCCCGCCCTTGAAGACGGGCTCCAGTTTGGTGAGGTCTTCCAACGTCGTCTGCGGTCGGTTGCCTTCGTCACGGTCGAGGGTGACCGCCTCGAACACGGTGCTGCCGCTCGCCTTGTCGAAGCGCGCCATGACGGATTCCATCGGCACGATCTCGCCGTCGAAGCGCCCCTCGGCCTGGGCCTGGGCGGTGCGCTGCTGCGAGCGCAGGGCGTATTCGTCCTGGCGGTCGCGGCTGATGCCATAGCGCTGCGAGACGATCTCGGCCGTTTCGAGCATCGACATGTAGAGCGCCGGGACGCGCTCGTCGAGCACCGGGTCCTGGATGCGGAACATGTTGTAATGCTCGTTCTGCACGAGCGACACCGATTCCACGCCGCCGGCGACCGCGACGTTCATGCCGTCGACGATGATCTGCTTGGCGGCGGTGGCAATCGCCATCAGGCCGGAGCCGCATTGACGGTCGACGGTCATGCCGGGGACGCTGACCGGCAGACCGGCGCGCAGGGCGGCCTGGCGGGCGACGTTGAAGCTCGTGGTGCCCTGCTGGATCGCGCAGCCCATTACGACGTCGTCGACGGCGTCGGATTCGACCCCGGCTCGGTCGAGGGCAGCGCGCACGACGTGGCCTGCGAGGGCCTGGCCCTGGGTGTTGTTGAAGGCACCGCGATAGGCTTTGCCGATCGGGGTGCGGGCAACGGAAACGATTACCGCGTCACGCATCTTGTGCGCTCCCTGTAGTGGTTGGTGGGTGAGAAAAACTGTGGGCGTCGGGTCCAACCTCGCGCGCCCACCACATCGGGCCGCCGCGCGTGGCGGGGAAGCCGTAGCCGTTCACATAGACAACGTCGATATCGCCGGCGCGCAGCGCGACGCCTTCTTCGAGGATGTGGGCGCCTTCGTTCGCCATCGCGGACAGCAGGCGCTGGAGGATTTCGGCGTCGGGGATATCCCGGCGCGCAATGCCCAGTTCGGCCGACACGCCGACAATGAGGTTTTCGATCTCGGGGTCGGGGATGGGGGTGCGTCCGTCGTAGAGGTAGTAGCCGCGGCCGGTCTTCTGGCCAAAGCGGCCCATCTCGCAGATGCGGTCGGCGATCGGGGAATAGCGCTCGTCGGCGGGCCGCGTCAGGTTTTCCTGTTGGCGGATGCGCCAGATCACGTCGAGGCCCGCCATGTCGCGCATCGCGAACAGGCCCATCGGGAAGCCGAACTCGGTGAGCACGCGGTCGATCTGCCAGGGCGTGGCGCCTTCTTCGAGCAGGAAGTCGGCTTCGCGGCCGTAGGCGGCGAGGATGCGGTTGCCGATGAAGCCGTAGGCGTTGCCGGACACGACTGCGATCTTGCGCAACTTGCGGGCGACCGCCATCGCGGTGGCGAGGGTCGCGGCGCCGGTGCGCGGGCCGCGTACGACTTCGAGCAGGCGCATGACGTTGGCCGGGCTGAAGAAGTGCAGGCCCAGCACGCTTTCCGGGCGCGAGGTGACGGCGGCGATGGCGTCGACGTCGAGCGTCGAGGTGTTGGTCGCGAGGATCGCGCCGGGCTTGGCGACTGCGTCGAGGCGGCGGAATACCGACTGCTTGATCGCCATGTCCTCGAAGACGGCCTCGACGATGAGGTCCGCCTCGGCGAGTGCAGCGTCGTCGGTCGTCGCAGTGATCCGCGCGAGCGCGGCGTCGGCGCGTGCCTGGGGCATGCTGCCGCGGCTCACAGAGGTCGCGTAGTTGCCAGTGATTGTCTTCATGCCGCGCGCGAGCCCTTCCTCCGAAGTGTCGAGGAGGGTCACCGGTAGGCCGGCGTTGGCGAAGCTCATCGCGATGCCGGCGCCCATCGTGCCGGCGCCGACGACGCCAATCGAGGCCACTGGCATGGGTGCCGCCGTGACGTCAGACAGCTTGCCGGCAGCGCGTTCGGCGAAGAAGAGGTGGATCAGCGCGCGGCTCTGGTGGCTGTGCTCGCATTCGCGGAAGGCGTCCTTTTCCATCCGGAAGCCTTCATCGAAGCTCAGGCGGCAGGCGGCCTCGACGCAATCGACGATCTTCCACGGTGCGAGCTGGCCCTTCCACTTGCGCGCGTTCTTCTTGCGGAATTCGTCGAAGAGCGCCGGATCGACGTCGCGGATCTTGTCGGTCGATTCGGAGAGCCTGCGCGCGGGGAGGGCGCCGCTGACGACGTCCTGCGCCATCGCGAGCGCGTCTTCGAGCAGCTTGCCGTCGGCGATGCGGTCGATGACACCCCATTCGTGCGCCTGGCGGGCGGCGACCGGATTGCCGCTGGTCGCGACTTCTAGCGCGACTGCAGGGCCGGCCAGCCGCGGCCACCATTGAGTGCCGCCGCCGCCGGGCATCAGGCCGAGCTTGACCTCGGGTTGGCCGATCTGTGCGTCGGGGCTCGCGATGCGCCACTGGCACGCGAGCGCGAGTTCCAGCCCGCCGCCGAAGGCGGTCCCGTGAATCGCGGCGATCACGGGCTTGGGGCTCGCCATCAGAGCGTCGATGATCGCGTAGAGGCTCGGCTCCTCGTAGGGCTTGCCGAAGTCGTTGATGTCCGCGCCGGCGACGAAGGTGCTTCCGCCGCCGATGATGACCAGCGCACGCACGCTGTCATCGGCGTGGCTCGCGTCGATCGCCTGCATCAGCCCCTGGCGCACGCCGAGGCTCAGGGCATTGACGGGCGGGTTGTTGACGGTGGCGACGGCGATGTCGCCGTGGCGGGTGTAGCTGAGCTGACTCATGACGCGCGGTCCTGATCGATCTGCACGACCAGCCGCCCCGTGTGGGCGCCGGTGAACAGGCAGTTGAAGATGTCGGGGACGTTTTCGAAGCCGGTGCGCACGTCCAGGTCGTAGCGAAGGCGGCCGGTGCGGATCCAGGAGTCGATCTCGGTCAGCGCCGTGTCGACGCGCGCGGCGTCGCGGAGGATGTCGCTGACGAGGAAGCCCTGGATGCGGGCGGTGTTGACGACGAGGTTCCACAAGTTTCGCGGGCCAGGCACCGGTTCCGTCGCGCCGTATCGGGCGATCATGCCGCACAGCGCGACGCGGGCGTTCTTGCGCAGGTGGTTCAGCGCCGCCTCCAGGATCGCACCGCCGACGTTCTCGAAGACGACGTCGATGCCGTTCGGAAAGGCCTCGCCGAGCGCCGCGTCGAGTGCCGTGTCGCCCTTGTAGTCGATGCACACGTCGTAGCCGTAGCGTTCGGTCGCACGCCGGCATTTGTCGCTGCCGCCCGCGATGCCGATGACGCGCGAGGCGCCGGCGATACGCGCCATCTGCCCGACAAGAGAGCCGACCGCGCCGGCCGCGCCGCTCACCAGCACCGTGTCGCCGGGGCGGACGCGCGCCACGTCATGCAGACCGTAATGGGCGGTGAGGCCGATGGTGCCGAGCGCGTGCGTGTAGGTCGGCAGCGGGTGCCCGAAGTGGGTGGGCAGCGCGAAGAACTGCGCGGCGGGACCGGCGACGTAGTCGCTCCATTCGCCGAAGCCCCAGACCAGTTCGCCGACGCTGCGCGCGGGATCGCGCGATTCGACGACTTCGCCGACGACCATGCCCCGGATGACGCCGCCGACTGCCACCGGCGCCTTGTAACCGGGATCCGCATCCATGAAGTTGCGGATCGTCGGGTCCATGCACAGCAGCTTGATGCGGACCAGAAGTTCGCCGTCTGCGGGCGTCGGGATCCGCGATCTGGCGAGTTCGAGATCGACGCGGCCGACCGGACCCTGCGGACGCCGGCGCAAGAGCCACTGCCGATTGGCGGACGCGGTCATTGCTGCGCTTCAATCAGCACGCCAGCCGCCATCCATGCGGCGATGCCGGCCGATGGAACGGCGCACAGGATGGCCTCGGCCATTTCCTCGTCCGTCGCGCCGACTGCGCGGGCGGCACGAATGTGGGTGGCCGCCTGGGGGCTGTAGTCGGAGGCGAGCACCGCGATCAACATCAATTCGGCGGCCTTGCGGTCGAGCTGGTTGCAGTCGATCGTGCCCTTGCGCATCAGGAAGTAGCCGTCGGCGCCCTTCGGGGCGAGGCGCAGCAGCGTCGCCAGCGCGGGCGGGACCGTGCCGAAGTAGGCCTTGAAGTTGGCTTCGGCCTCGCCCGGCGCGGCGCGGACCAATTCGGGCTTCTTCGGTGCCGGATGCTGCGCGGCAGGATAGACCTCGCGGATCGTCGCGTCGAAGGCCAGTGCCGCGCCTTCGCCGCGCAGGCTGCTGAGGAGGATCAGTGCGCTAGCGGCCTCGTTGCGGGTCAGGCCGAGGCGTGCCGCGCGTTCGAGTTCCTTGCGCGCGAGTGCCGGGTAGCGGCGGTTGCACGCGGCGGCGGCGGCAAAGAGTCCTTTCAGCTTCGCCGGGACGGCGCCATCGGTCTCGATCACTTCGCGGAAGAGGTCGTAGCCCGAAATCGTGAAGGGGGCGAGCTCCGTCAGCAGTTCCGAGTTGAACAAAGCGTTCCTGTCTCTCACCTTTGGTCTCCAAGAGAATTGTCTTGCGTCATCAAGTGTGCGCCCGGCGGCATCCGTCTGCGCGGTTCGCGACCATCTCGGATTAAGCCTACCGACCGGGCGGTCGAGTGTCAATGGGGAAGACGTAACCGGCTGCGCGTCGGGGATTCGGACCATTTTGTCCGTTGACAGCCGACCGGTCGGTCGAGTATCGTGAATCCAACGGTCGATTACGAACGCATTACGGCTGAATGTTGCCCTGCAAATCGACCGCATGGACGGACGGGAGTGCGGCGCGGAAACCGGACGATGCCGGGTTCCACGGAATCCAGCAGAGATGGACGTGACGGCGCCGACGGCGCGCGCACGACACAACAATCGGACAAATGAATGCCATGGGTGAAATGACGAGCAGCTTGACGAGGGAGACGGCGGCGGCCGATAGAGCAGAGACCGCCGACGAACCCAAGGCCTACATCGGCGAAGTGGGGGAGATTCGCCAGGTCGCTCAGATCGACGAGGAGCGGCTGTGCGAATACCTCCGCGAGCACCTGCCGGGGTTTCGCGGTCCGCTGACCGTCCGGCAGTTCCAGGGTGGGCAGTCGAACCTGACCTACCTGCTCGAAACGCCGTCGCAAAACTTCGTGCTGCGCCGTCAGCCCCCCGGAGTCCTGCTGAAGTCCGCCCATGCGGTCGACCGCGAATTCCGTGTGATCCAGGCGCTGTCGCGCGTGCCGGGCTTCCCGGTGCCGGAGCCGTACGTGCTGTGCGAGGACCGCGACGTGCTGGGCAGCATGTTCTACGTGATGCGCCACGTGCCGGGGCGCATCTTCTGGAATTGCCGGATGCCCGACCTCGATCCGGCCCACCGCGCCGCGGTGTTCGATTCGGCCAACGAGACCCTCGCGCGGCTCCACACGGTGGATTACGCCGCGCTCGGATTGTCCGACTTCGGTAGGCCGGGCAATTACTTTGCGCGCCAGATCTCGCGCTGGTCGAAGCAATACGACCAGTCCCGCACGCAGGACATCCCGGAGATGGACAAGCTGATCGCCTGGCTGCCGGAGGCGCTGCCTGCCGATGACGGTCTGTCGTCGATCATCCATGGTGATTATTCCTTCCACAACCTGCTGATCCATCCGACCGAACCGCGCGTGGTCGGGGTCGTGGATTGGGAGCTGTCGACGCTGGGGCACCCGCTGGGGGACCTGATGTACCACGCGATGGAGTGGTACCGCCCGCCCGGGGTGGATGCGCGCGGCACGCTCGCGGACGCCGACCTCGCCGCGCTCGGCATCCCCACGCTGGAGCGCTACATCGCGCGTTACTGCGAGCGAACAGGCTTCGCGGTCGATGCGAACCATCCCTTCTACCGCGCCTTCAACCTGTTCCGCACGGCGGCAATCCTGCAGGGCATTGCGTCACGCCTGGCTTCGGGCAACGCGGCATCGGCAAATGCAGCAGAAATCGCAGCCAACATTCGACCCCTTGCCAGTGCGGCATGGCGTTTCGCCTGCGAGGGCGGGGCGAGCTGAGGAAAAGGAACCCAAAAGGAACCCCTATGACCGATCCGCTAAGCGACGCCCGCGACAAGGCCCGACGGCTGAGGGCAGACATCCGCCGGTTTTACGCCCACGTGATGCCCGATGGGCTGAAGAGGAAGTCGCGCCTGCATCAGGTGCTGGACAAGGACGACTACGTGCGCTGGATGCGCCTGCTCAACGACCAGGGCTGGGCGATCGGCCACTGGCCGAAGGAGCATGGAGGGCAGGGCTGGTCGCTGCTCGAGCGCTTCACCTTCGAGGACGAACTCGCGCGCCTGGGTTGCCCGTGGGTGATCCCCTTCGGCGTGAAATACGTCGGGCCGGTGATCTACGCCTTCGGTAGCGAGGAGCAGAAGCGCCGTTTCCTGCCGCGCATCGCGACGACCGAGGACTTCTGGGCACAGGGCTATTCCGAACCGGGCGCCGGCTCCGATCTGGCGGCGCTGCGCACCGAGGCGATCCGGGAGGGCGACCACTACGTCGTCAACGGCCAGAAGGTGTGGACGACCTACGCGCAGTGGGCGGACTGGCTGTTCTGCCTCGTCAAGACCGCGCGCGGCGAACAGGCGCAAAAGTCGATCTCCTTCCTGCTGATCGACATGAAGAGTCCCGGCGTGACCGTGAAGCCGATCCCGACGATGGACGGCTACGTGCATGTGAACGAGGTGTGGCTGGAAAACGTCCGCGTGCCCGCCGAAAACCTCGTCGGCGCGGAAGGCGAGGGCTGGACCTACGCGAAGTACCTGCTCAAGAACGAGCGCACGGCCGGCGCGCTGCTCGGCATGGCCTGCCATGCGCTGGAACGGCTGAAGGCGCTGGCGCAGGAGAACCCGTCCGCCTCGCCCGAGCGCACCGCGGCCCGCATCGGCGAGCTGGAGCTGCGCCTGCTGGCGCTGGAAGTGGCGTCCTATCAGGCCGTCGAGTCGATGCTGCGGGGCACCGATCACGGCGGCGAGGCCTCGCTCATCAAGCTGCGCGGCACCGAGCTCTACCAGGACATCGCCGAGGCCGCGATCGACCTGCTGGGGCTCGCCGGCGTCGCGTGGGACCCGGCCGCCTTGCACGCCGCAAGCGCGCCGCCGCTGGGGCCCGAGGACGCGGGCGGTATCGTCAAGGACCACTTCTACAACCGTGCGGCGACCATCTTCGGCGGAGCGTCCGAGATCCAGCGAAACATCGTTGCCAAGGGAGTACTGGGGCTATGAACATGGACCTGGAAACGGCCGGGATGCTGCGCGACAGCGCGTCGCGCTATGCGGCCGACAACTACAGCTTCCTGCAGCGCCACACGGTGCTCACGGACCCGGCGGGATACAGCGAGAAGGCCTGGCGCGACTATGCCGAACTGGGCTGGCTCGCATTGCGCCTACCCGAGTCGCATGGCGGCCTGGAGGCCGACCCGCTCGCGGTCGGCGCGCTGATGGAGGTGGTGGGCAGCCGCCTGCTGATGGAGCCGGTTCTCGCGAGCGCGCTCGTCTGCACCGGGCTCCTGCGCAGCCAGGGTAGCGCCGCGCAGCAGGACGCACTGCTGCCGCTGCTCGCCGACGGCTCGGTGAAGCTCGCGTTCGCGGATGCGGAAGCGGCAGGGAGCTCGAACTGCGAGGTACGGGCCGGGCGCATCAGCGGCCGCAAGATCGCGGTGCTGCACGGTGACGTCGCCGACCGGCTGATCGTCTCAGCGGTGGATGCCGATCACGGCGGGGAGCGGCGCCTGTTCCTCGTCGATGCGCGCTCGGACGAGATTGACGCGCTGCGCTACCGCCTCGTCGACGGCCGTGGCGCGGCGAACCTGCGCTTCGCCGGCGTGCCCGCGGAGCGCCTGGTCCCGGATGACGGCATGTCCGCACAGGCAGCGGTCGCCGAGGTGCTCGACCACGCGACCGTCGCCTCCTGCGCCGAGGCGCTGGGGATCGTGCGTGCACTCGTCGCGACGACCTGCGAATACCTGAAGATACGCAAGCAGTTCGGCCGACCGATCGGCACTAACCAGGCCTTGCAGCATCGCGCGGTCGACATGTTCCTGCTGCAGGAGGAAATTGCCGCGCTCACGCGTGCGGCGCAGGAGGCACTGTCGCTGCCGGCGGCCGAACGCGCGCGCATCGTCTGCGGCGCCAAGGCCTATGTCTGCACCGCCGCGCGCCATGTCGCGAACGAGGCGGTGCAGATGCACGGCGGCCTCGGCATCACCGAGGAGCTCGACGTGAGCCACTATTTCCGGCGGCTGATGGTCAACGCCGCCCTGTTCGGCAGCCGCGACGAACACTTCGCGCGCTTCCTCGCCGCGACCGCAAACCCCAACCCGCACCCCACGCCGGAGGGCATCCCAGCATGACCGACAGCATCGCAGCGGCCCCGACCGCGTTGTTCGACATCTCGGGCAGGATTGCCCTCGTGACCGGAGCCTTCGGCGGGCTCGGCCGCGATTTCGCGCACGACCTCGGCCGCGCCGGCGCCACCGTCGTGCTCGCCGGGCGCCGCATCGAGCAGGGGCGCGAGGTCGCCGCACGCTTTGCCGAAGAGGGCATCGTCGCGCATGCAGTCGCGATGGACGTCACGCGGCCGGAGAGTGTCGAGGATGCGCTCGCGAGCATCGTCGCGAGCGTCGGCGTGCCCGACATCCTGGTGAACAACGCCGGTGTTACCCAGACCAAGCCGCTACTGGACGTGGAGGAGCAGGACTGGAACGGCGTCATCGACGTTAACCTCAACGGTTCGTGGCGTGTCGCCCAGCACGTCGCGCGCGCGATGAAGGATGCCGGCAAGGCGGGCAGCATCATCAACATCTCGTCGATCCTCGGCCTGCGCGTCGCTCAGCAGCTGCCCGCGTATTCGGCGTCGAAGGCCGCGCTGATTCAGCTTACGAAGGCGATGGCGCTCGAGCTCGCGCGCTACGGCATCCGCGTCAATGCGCTGGCGCCCGGCTACGTCGAGACGCCACTGAATGCGGACTTCTTCGGAAGTGACGCGGGCAAGGCGCTGATCAAGCGCATTCCGCTGCGGCGCCTCGGCCGCGGCGGCGAACTCACCGGCCCGCTGCTGCTGCTCGCGTCCGACGCGTCGTCGTACATGACCGGCGCGGTGCTGGTCGTCGATGGCGGGCATATGGTCAATACGCTATGACGGCGAAGGTGTTGGTCGAACGGCACGGCGCGGTCGCGCGCATCGTGCTCAACATGCCCGAAGCGCTGAACGCGATCGGTCCGGAAATGGCGCGTGAGTTCTCGCAGGTCGCCGCGGAAGTGGCCGAGGATCCGGCGTTGCGCTGCGTGGTCGTCACCGGCGCCGGGCCGCACTTCATGGCCGGCGGCGACATCCGATGCTTCGCCGAGTGGCTGGAGTTGCCCGCGGCGCAACGGGATGCCCACCTCGGCGCGCTGATCTCGGACGTCAGCGACGCGGTGAGCAGCCTGCGCACGATGGCCAAGCCGGTGATCGGTGCTGTGCGCGGCGCCGTCGCCGGCTTCGGCTTTTCGCTGATGTGCGCGTGCGACCTCGTCATTGCGAGCGAGACGACGAACTGCAAGCTCGCATACTGCCAGCTCGCGGCGTCGCCCGATGGCGGCGGCAGCCACACGCTGCCGCGTCTCGTGGGTGTGCGCAAGGCGATGGAGATCGCGCTGCTCGACGAGCGCATCGATGCCGCGCGGGCGCTCGAACTCGGCCTCGTAAGCCGCGTCGTTGCCGACACGGCGCTCGACGATGAGACGATGACGCTCGCGCAACGCCTCGCCGGCCAGGCGACCGGAGCCTTCGGGCGCACGAAGCGGCTTTTCAATGCGTCGCTCGACAACGATCTGCCAACCCAACTCGAAGCCGAGCGGCAGGCTTTCGTCGCGGGGGCCGCATCGCAGGATTTCGCCGAGGCGGTCGCGGCCTTCCTCGGCCGGCGTAAGCCAGAATTTCATGGCCGATAGGACGGCCGCCGAAGTAGTCAATAGCGCACGCGGGACAGATGCCGTCGGGCCCGTAGCGCCGGTCATGGGGGCAGGGGAATTCGTCGCCTTCATCGCTGCCGGACTGGTGGTCGGCGCTGTCGCGGTCGACCTGATGCTGCCGGCACTGCACGCCATCGGCGACGAGTTCGGCTTGGCCCGTTCGAACCTCAGCCAGGCGGTCATCGCCGTCCTTCTTATCGGCATCGGGCCGGCCCAGCTGCTGTTCGGCCCGCTTAGCGATCGTTATGGCAGGCGGCCGATGTTCCTCGCGGGGCTATTGATCTTCGTGGGCGGCAGTGTCATCGCCGCGTTGGCGCCGACCTTCGAAATGCTGCTCGCCGGCCGCTTGCTGCAAGGTTTCGGCGTCGGCGCGGTGCGCGTGGTGACTTTGTCGATCGCCCGCGATCGCCATGGCGGCATGCAGCTCGCGCGTGTGATGTCGCTTGCGATGACCGGCCTGCTGTTGGAGCCGGTGCTCGCCCCGATGTTGGGGCAACTGCTGCTGAACCTCGCGTCCTGGCGCTGGCTGCTTGCGACCGTGGCTGGGGTCGGGGTCGCGACGCTGGCGTGGGCGTGGTTGCGGCTCGGCGAGTCGCTGGCGCACGGGCGGCGGCGGACGATTTCGCCGGCCTCGCTCGTCGCCGCCTACCGTACTGTCGCCAGGACGCCGGCGGCCGTGGTCGGCATCCTGATATTCGGCCTCATATTAGGCGCCCAGCTGGGCTTCCTGTCGTCGGCGCAAGGTATCTTCCAGGTCACCTACGCCGCCGGCGTGCGCTTCACGCCGCTGTTGGCGCTCGTGTCGTCGGCGACAGTGATCGCGTCATTCGCGAATGCCCGCTTGGTGCGCCGGCACGGCAGCCGGCGATTGATCCAATGCGCCTTGTGCGCGCTCGTCGTCGTCAATGCTGCAACGTTGGCGCTTGCCGCGGTCGGTGGAGCATCGCTGCCGGTATTCATGTTGCTGCAGGCCTGCGGCATGTTTGCGTTCGGACTGCTCCTGCCGAACCTGACCGCGATGGTGATGAATCCGCTGGGGAGCATTGCGGGAACCGCCGCATCGGTGTTCGGCTTCATCTCGACGACGATCGCCGCGCCGATCAGCTTCCTTGTCGGCTTTCTCTTCGACGGCACGATCCGTCCGGTTGCGGGCGCCTACGTGACGATCGGCCTGCTGTCCCTGTTGATCCTGACCCGATACCGGCAGGAGGGGTAGGCGGCGGGCTGAGCGGTTCGTGTCGCGCCGCCGGATTCCGGATCAGGATCGTTACAGCGTCCCGCCGTCGAGCTGAATGATCGCGCCGGTGGTGTAGCTGGAGCGCGGGCTCGCCAGATAGAGCGCGCTCGACACGATTTCTTCCGGCCGACCGATGCGCTTGACTGCCGACGGGGCATTGCGGTCGTAATCATCGCGCCAGCTGCGGGAGATGTCGGTCCAGAAGGGACCGGCCATGATCGCGTTGACGCGCACCGCGGGCCCGAACTCCATCGCCTGCGAGCGCGTCACGATGTTGAGCGCGCCCTTCGCCGCGGCGTAGACGGGGTACACCGGTTCAGGACGGATCGCCGCCGTGCTCGTGATGTTGATGATCGAACCACCGCCGGCCGCGCGCATGTGCTCGGCGACCAGCGCGGACAGGCGGAACGGCCCCTTCAGATTGACCGCCATGATCTTGTCGAAAAGCTCTTCGCTGACCGCGGCGGAGGATTCGGCAACGGGCGCGATGCCGGCGTTGTTCACCAGCACATCGATGCGGCCGAAGGCCTCCAGGGCGCCCTCGACGAGCCGCGGCAGCTCATCCCATTTGCCGACGTGACAGCCGATGGCGACGGCACGGCGCCCCAGGTGCTCGATTTCGGCAACCGCCCCTGCGCAGCTTTCCGCGGAACGGCTCGTTGCGACGATATTTGCGCCGCATTCGGCGAAGCCGAGGGCCATCGCGCGACCCAGCCCGCGACTCGCGCCCGTCACGAGGACGACCTTGTCGGTGAAATCGGTGTAGTTATTCTGCATGGCAGGCAATCTCCTTGAGTCAGGGAAAACGTCGTTCCGCGAGCATCTCGTCGGGTTTCGTGTCGTAGCGTCGCCGCGAGTTCGGGATCGGGATCGCGTGCTCACGCTGTGCCGGCTGGAAGGAATAGCACACTGGCGCCTGGCCGAGCTCGGCGGCCGAGCCGAGATGCTCGATCTTGATCCGCCGCCCGTTCGAGACGAAGGCGACGCGGCGCAGGACCAGCGCCTGCTCCGCCTCCTCTGCGTCGAGGGTCTCGGTCCAGTCGCGGAAGCCGTGGTAGATCGTGCGGCCGGCGTGGCGCGCCGGGGCCATGATGCGGTCCTCGTGGAGATCCCACTGCAGCACGACCGCACCGTCGCGGCATAGCGTCGCGCGCAGCCAACCGGCCGGGGCATCCGGGCGCAGCGTCGCGAGCGGTTCGACCGTGCCGTGATAGCGGCGGTGGCTCCGGCCGGCATGCGCGTGGGCGACCATCAGGCTCGCGAGGTCGAAGAGGTGCGTGCATTGCAGGCGCACATCGGCGAGCGTGCCGAGCTGCGATGCCCGGGGCAGAAGCGGCTTGCCGATCAGTGCTTGCAGCGGGCGACCCGCCTCGGCGCAGGTCGACCACGGGTAGCGGGCGGCCTCCATCCGCAATTCCCGGATGTGCGTACCGTCATGGACGAGGGTCAGCCCGAAATGGTGGGACTCGTCCTCCAGCCACCCGACGACGGTCTGTGCGTCGGGGGCATCGAGGTCGATCTGGCGTCGGTAGATCCCCTCGAAGGGGACGTCCGACATCTGATTGCGCCACAACATGGCGTGTGCCTACCGTTGCAGGATCGTCACGCCGCTGACGCCCGGCGCGCCATACACGTGGGTGTAGCCGAGACGCGGGTTGCCGGGCACCTGCCGGGCGCCCGCTTCCTGGCGCAGCTGCGTGCAGATCTCGATCACCTGGCGCAGGCCCGAGGCTCCGATCGGCTCGCCGTTGGCGAGGCAGCCGCCATCGGTGTTGATCGGGAGCCGTCCGCCGATCTCGGTTTCACCGTCGCGCAGCAGCCGTTCCTGCTCGCCGTGCTCGCAGAAGCCGTTTTCCGCCATGTGGATGATCTCGCTGCCGGAGTCGGTGTCCTGCAGCTGCAGGACGTCGATGTCGCGCGGGCCGACGCCGGCCTGCTCGAAGGCCGCGCGCGACGCGGTCACCGTCGGGGCCGGCGCCTGCTTCGCGGCCAGCGCGGGGCTGAAGACTTCGAAGGAGCCGTGGTGGCGCGTGCGCACGACGGCCGCCTTCACGATGATGGGCTTGGGGTGATAGCGCTTCGCGACGTCGGCAGGGCATAGCACGAGCGCGGCGCCGCCTTCGGCCGGATTGCAGAACATGTACTGGCGCAGCGGCAGGTTCACCGGCATCGATTCGGCGATTTCCTCGTAGCTCATCTCGCGCCGCCGCCACGCGGTCGGATTGAGCGCGCCATTGCGGAAGGCGCGCTGCGCGACGCGCACCAGGGACTCCTCGCTGATACCGTGCTCGTGCATGTAGCGCCGCGTCTTGAGCGCGAAGAACTGGGTGGTCAGCATCAGGCCCGTCTCGCCATACCAGTCGGGCAGGCCCCAGTCGCGCGGATGCGGGTTGAAGGCGCCACGCGGATGCTTGTCGAAGCCGACGGCCACCGCGAACTCGGCCGTGCCGGAACGGATCGCCGCGACCGCGCTCGCGAGCGCACTGCCGCCGGTGGCGCAGCCGTTGGCGACATTCACGAAGGGCAGGCCGGTGAGGCCGAGGTCGTTGCACAGCGCGTCGGCGTTGCCGGCGTCGTGGCTGCCGCCGTAGGCGATGCCGATCGAATCCCAGCCGATGCCCGCGTCCTTGAGGGCGGCGCGCAGCGCGATCGCGCCCTGGGCGCGGCCGGTGAGCGTGTCGTGGCGGCCGAAGGGGTGCAGGCCGATGCCGATGATGGCGACGTCTTGAGCCATGAAGTGGTCCTCGTCAGGCGGATGTGGCCGGGCGGAAGGCGAAGGTGTGGATCTCGCCGTCGTCGGTCGTGCGATAGGGGATCAGGGTCAGCTCGAGCGGCATACCGATCGTGAGCTGCGATTCGTCGGCAATGGTCAGGCGCGATTCCACCTTGATGCCGCTGGCCATCTCGACGTAGCCGACGCCATACGGCCGGAAGCTCTCGGGCGTCTCGCCGCTGTTGTAGGGGGCCTTGGGCATGAAGCCCTGGATCGTCCACGACCACAGGGTCCCACGAGATCCGAGATCCTGCGGGCTCATGCGCGTCGCGGTGCAGCGGGTGCAGCTATCGGCGGCGGGGAAATACACCTCGCCGCATTCGTCGCAGCGGCTGCCGACGAGATGAGGGGTGTCGCCTTCGAACCGGACCAGGTCCGGGCCAGCCAGAACGGGATGAGGCATGTTGGTTCCCTTGTGTTGAATGGAGGGGAGGGACGCGGATGCGGCAGGACTTGTCATCCGGATTCGAGTCACCTATGATTCGAATCGATCCTACCGACCGGACGGTCGAGTGTCAACGCGATACCGGTCGGGTCCCAAGGTGTCTCACTTCGAAGGCTGCGCCCCCTCTCCTACGCAATATGCCTCGAAGCTTCGCCGTCCGGCGACATGGGTCCGCCGGACGGCTTTTTTTTGCGCACGTGGATTGGCGTCGACACCTGCTGCGTGAGTTGGGTGGGGGCAATTCGGAGATGCAAAAAAACTGCTTGTTGTCTGCATTTCGATGCATTAGTATTTGACTCGACCGACCGGTCGGGTCATCACAGGATGACCAGCTCGGAAGAACGGTATGTGGGCTTCATGAATAACTCTTACGAGAGGCGTTGAAAGCGATGTCACAGCGTGAAGTAGTCGTGTTGGGAGCCGCACGGACTCCCATCGGAACGTATGGCGGGACCCTGAAGGATGTCCCGCTCACGGAACTGGCCACCGTCGCCGTGAAGGCGGCCCTGCAGCGTTCGGGCGCGGCGCCGGACGCGATCGGGCACGTCGTGATGGGCAACGTCATTCCGACGGAGCCGCGCGACGCGTATCTGAGCCGGGTCGCCGCGATCGATTCGGGCATTCCCGAAACCGTCCCGGCCTTCAACGTCAATCGACTGTGCGGATCGGGGCTGCAGGCCATCGTCTCCGCGGCGCAGGCGATCCGCCTCGGCGACTGCGATCTCGCGATCGGTGCCGGTGCGGAGTCGATGACGCGCGGTCCCTACACCGTGCCGAACCTGCGCTGGGGCGCGCGAATGCTCGATGCGCGCCTCGTCGACTACATGAACGGCATCCTGCACGACCCGTGGAAGACGGTGCACATGGGGGTCACGGCGGAGAACGTCGCGGAGCGCTACGGCATCACCCGTGAGATGCAGGACGAGCTGGCGGCCGAGAGCCAGCGCCGTGCGGCGGTGGCGATCGTGGAGGGCTACTTCAAGGAGCAGATCGTCCCGGTCGACGTGAAGACGAAGAACGGAATCGTCCATTTCGATACCGATGAGCACGTGCGCTCCGGCGTGACCGTCGATGCCCTGGCAGCGATGAAGCCGATCTTCCGCAAGGAGGGCGGCACGGTCACGGCAGGCAACGCCTCCGGCCTCAATGACGGCGCCGGCGCGGTGGTGCTTGCGGAGGCAGGCCGTGCAGCGGCGCTCGGACTCAAACCCCTCGCGCGGCTGGTCGGATACGCCCACGCCGGCGTCGACCCGCTGTACATGGGCATCGGTCCGGTGCCTGCAACGCGACTGGTGCTCGAACGCACCGGCCTCAAGGTCGACGACCTTGACGTCATCGAATCGAACGAAGCCTTCGCGGCGCAGGCCTGCGCGGTGACGCGCGAGCTGGGGCTGGATCCGCGCAAGGTCAATCCGAACGGTTCGGGCATCTCCCTCGGCCATCCGGTCGGCGCGACCGGCGCAATCATCACCACCAAGGCGATCTACGAGCTGCACCGCACCGGCGGGCGCTACGCGCTGGTGACGATGTGCATCGGCGGCGGGCAGGGCATCGCCGCGATCTTCGAGCGGCTGTAACAGCGCGCGCGGCCGGACATTTTCAGCATTCAGAGCGGGGAGCGAAGTATGGGCATCAGCACGGTGGGCGTCCTTGGGGCGGGAACGATGGGCAACGGGATTGCCCAGGTGTGCGCGGTGGCGGGCCTGTCCGTCGTCATGGTCGACATCTCGGCCGACGCGGTGGGGAAGGGAGTCGCGACGATTTCCGGCAGCCTCGACCGCCTGATCAAGAAGGGGCAGCTCACGGCGGCGCAGAAGGGCGAATACCTCGACCGGATCCGCGGCACCACCGATTACGCTGACCTCGCTCGCACCGACCTCGTGATCGAGGCGGCGACCGAGAACGAGGCGCTCAAGCTGAAGATCCTCGCCCAGGTCGACGCGATCGTCGGGCCGGACGCCGTGATCGCAACCAACACCTCGTCGCTGTCGGTCACCCGCCTCGCGGCCGCGACCAAACGCCCCGAGCGCTTCGTCGGCATGCATTTCTTCAACCCCGTGCCGCTGATGGCGTTGGTCGAAGTGGTGCCGGGGCTACGTACCGCGCCGGAAACCGTGAAGGCCGTGGAGGGCTTCGTCGGCGCGATCGGCAAGACCTCGATCGTCGCGAAGAACAGCCCGGGTTTCGCGGTGAACCGCATCCTGTGCCCGATGATCAACGAGGCGGTCTTCGCGCTTCAGGAAGGGCTCGCCTCCGCCGAGGAGATCGACGCCGGCATGAAGCTCGGCTGCAACCAGCCAATCGGCCCGCTGGCGCTGGCCGACCTCATCGGGCTCGACACCATGCTGTCGGTGATGGAGATGTTCCACGCCGGCTTCAACGATCCGAAGTACCGGCCCGCGCCGCTCCTGAAGGAAATGGTCGATGCCGGCTTCCTTGGGCGCAAGAGCGGTCGCGGCTTCTTCGACTACGCCTGACCATCGGTCAACCATCTCGCGGGAGTCAGTCCAAGCATGAACTTTGATCTGTCGGAAGAGCTGTCGGCACTGCAGCAGAAGGTGCGCCGCTTCATCGCGGAGGAAATCATTCCCTACGAGCGCGACCCGCGCCAGACCGCGCACGGGCCGTCCGAGGAGCTGCGCGCGGAGCTGATCGCGAAGGCGCGCGCCGCGGAACTGCTGTCGGCGCACGTGTCGCAGGAATTCGGCGGCCTGGGCCTCGATCATCGCGCCAAGGCGGTGTTCTTCGAGGAGGCCGGATACTCGCTGCTGGGGCCGGTCGCGCTGAACATCGCGGCGCCGGACGAGGGCAACATGCACCTGATGGAGGTCGTCGCGCGTCCCGAACACAAGGAACGCTGGCTGCGCCCCCTCGCCGCGGGCAAGGTGCGCTCGTGCTTCTGCATGACGGAACCGACCCCCGGCGCCGGCTCCGACCCGTCGATGCTGCAGACGACCGCCGTGCGCGACGGCGACGACTACGTCATCAACGGGCGCAAGTGGTTCACGACGGGCGCCGACGGCGCCGCCTTCGCGATCATCATGGCCAAGCTCGAGGACGGGCGCGCCACGATGTTCCTGTCGGACACCGATGTGCCGGGCTTCGTCGTCGAACGCTCGATGGACACCCTCGACACCTGCTTCCCCGGCGGGCACGGTGTCGTGCGCCTGGACAACGTCCGGGTGCCCGCCGCGAACATCCTCGGCGAGCTCGGCGAGGGCTTCAAATATGCGCAGGTCCGCCTGTCGCCGGCGCGCCTCACGCACTGCATGCGCTGGCTTGGCGCCGCGCGCCGCGCTCATGACATCGCCACCGACTACGCCCGCCGGCGCCATGCTTTTGGGAAACCGCTGGGCAGTCACGAGGGCGTGGGCTTCATGCTCGCCGACAACGAGATGGACATCCACTCGGCGCGGCTCGCCATCTGGCACACCGCGTGGGTGCTCGACAAGGGCCATCTCGCGATCCACGACTCCAGCATGTCCAAGGTACTCGTCTCGGAAGCCTGCTGGCGCGTCGTCGACCGTTGCGTGCAGATCCTCGGCGGGCAGGGCGTCACGCGCGAAACCGTCGTCGCGCGCATCTTCGCCGACATGCGTGCGTTCCGGATCTACGACGGCCCGTCCGAAGTGCACCGCTGGAGCATCGCCAAGCGGGTCATCAAGGGCATCCAGCGCGAAGTGTGACACGGCTGGCGATTACCGAACCACGGACGAGTGTGCAGACGATGAACGAACAAATGCGCAACGCGCTGGAAGCATTCCTTCGGCGGGAGGCCGGGGCCGACCGCGTGTCGATTACGGACGCAAAGCTCCTTTCGGGGGGCTCGATCCAGGAGAACTGGTTCATCCAGGCCGCGGTCGCCGGCGGCGCCTTCGCCCTTGAACTGAAGCTGGTCGTGCGTACCGACGCGCCGTCCGGTGTGGCCGGTAGTCACTGCCGCGCCGAAGAGTTCGCGCTCCTCAAGGCGGCCCACGCCGCTGGCGTCACCGTGCCGGAGCCCCTGTGGCTGTGCCGCGACGCGAGCCTCATCGGCAAGCAATTCTTCGTGATGCGCTTCGTCGGCGGCGTCGCCGCCTCCCACGTCGTCGTGCGCGATGCGAAGCTTGGTGGCGATCGTCGTGTGCTGCTGGAACGGCTCGGTGCGGAACTCGGGCGCATCCATTCGATCCGTCCGCCCCGCGACGACCTCGCGTTCCTGCCGTCCCCGGGCTCGTCGCCTGCGCTGCACAACGTCGCGCGCATGCGCCGCTTCCTCGACGCCCATCACACCGCGCACCCTGCGCTGGAGTGGGGTCTGCGCTGGCTCGAAACCAACGCGCCGGAACGCGGCGAGATCGCCCTGTGCCATCGCGATTTCCGCACCGGCAATTACATGATCGACGAGAACGGACTCACCGCCGTCCTCGACTGGGAGTTCGCCGGCTGGGGCGATCCGCTCGAGGACGTCGGCTGGTTTTGCGCCAAGTGCTGGCGCTTCGGGCAGTCCGGCGAGGCGGGTGGCGTCGGCGCGCGGGAGGATTTCTATCGCGGCTATGCGCAGGCCACCGGCCGTCGCCTCGAAGACGAGAACATCCACTACTGGGAAGTGATGGCGCACTTGAACTGGGCGTTGATCGCCCTCCAGCAGGCCGAGCGCCACCTCTCGGGCGAGGAGACTTCGCTGCTGCTCGCGCTGACCGGCCACATTGTGCCTGAGCTCGAATACGAAATTCTGACCATGACGGAGGCCCACTGATGCGCGACGAACCGACCGGCGAGCAACTGCTCGAAACCGCGCGGAACCTGCTGCGGGAAGACGTCTTGCCCGCCCTGCCTCCCGAGCGGAAGCACGCGGCACTGATGATCGCCAACGCCATGGCCATCGCGATGCGCCAGTTGAAGCATGGCGAGGACGGCGAGCGCAGCGAGTTCAAGGCGCTGGGGGCGCTGCTGGGCCGCAGCGGGCAGGACGAGCCGGCCGGAGGCGCGGACCTGCGTCGCCGACTCAAGGAGCTGAACCGCGAGTTCGCGCACGCGATTCGCGCGGGGCGGGCCGACGAAGGCGTCTGGCGCGATGCGGCCCGGCAGCATCTGCTGGATAGTGCCCGTCTCAAACTCATCGAAAGCAACCCCAAGTATCTCGGAGGGCAGGGCTGATGGGCCGCCTGGCCGGCACGGATCGTCGCCGACGGGTCTATCTGATGCGTCACGGCGAGGTGGAATATTTCGATGCCGCCGGACGCCCCGTCGATCCGCGCCATGTGACCCTCACCGAGCGCGGGTGCGAGCAGGCGCGTGCGGCGGGCATGCTGCTGCGGGACGTTCCGTTCGACGACGCGATCATCTCCGGCATGCCGCGCACCGCGCACACAGCGAGCCTCGTACTCGACGGGCGCGCGCTGGCGGTGCGCGAGGAGCCGCGCCTGAAGGAGATCCGCGCCGGCCGCCTGGCCGCCGTGCCTCCCGAACGGCGCGAGGAAATCATCACCCGCGCCTACGACCGGGCCGCCGACCCGGACGCAAGCTTCATCGGGGGCGAATCCTGGGCGGACTTCCAGCTCCGCGTGCTCGACGTCTGGCACGACGTGATTCAGGCCGACGGCTGGGCGAACCTCCTGGTTGTCGCACACGACGCCGTCAATCGCATCATCCTGAGCCACGTCGTCGGGGCTGCGCTGCAGGGCCTGAGAGCCTTCGAGCAGGAACCCGCCTGCATCAACATCATCGACGTCGATGTCGACGCCGGAAAGGTCGAGCGCGCCTTCATCCGCGCCGCAAACCTGACGGCCTACAACCTTGCCGCACATGCGAACCATCACACGGTGATGGAGCGCATCTCGGCGCAGTTCAAGGCGGGGTGACCCCCTCGGAACTTTCTCGTTCTGTCTTCCTTCGACGACTGTTGCACCACTCCTCCCCACGGTCGCCGGAGTCTTGTCGGGCTCGTGGAACCCTGTGTTCCGCGAGCCCTTTTTTCTTCGGCAGGCGCAAGGTCGCGCGTGAGAGTATGGCCCTACTAATGGGGCGGCTATACTGAAGGCGACACGTCGTGTCGACGGGAGGTCCATGATGTCACCTGCGGCAAGCGCGGATCTGCCCTCGAGGAGCGGGCACGCCACGGATGCGGCGTTGCGAGCGTATCGGACGGTGCTGCACGCTAGCGACGAACGGACCATGCTGCGGGAAATCTGCGACGTGTTGGTCGACGCGGGCGTTTGCAAGGGCGCCTGGATCGATTTGGTGAGCGATGGCCCAACCCCGCAGCGGGCGGCGGACTGGGTGATCGCGAAGGCGCTGCCCTTGATGGCGCCCGACGGTAAAACGCTCGGCACGCTGACGCTGGCCGACAGCGATCCGTCCGCCTTCGATCCGGCCGAAATGGCGATCCTGGTTCAGCTTGCCGAGGACGTGGCGTCCGGTATCGACGCATTGCACCAGAAGGCGGTCCGGCAGAGCCACGAGCAGCGCCTGCTCCTCGTCGATCGGGCCCTGCGCACGCTCAGCGCCGGCAATCGCACACTCGTGCGCTGCACTGAAGAAGCGCAACTGCTTGCGCAGATGTGCCGCGTCATCGTCGAAATCGGGGGCTACCGCGTCGCCTGGGTCGGTTACGCGCAGCATGACACGAACCGTTCGATCTTCCCGATGGCGCAGGCCGGCGTCGTCGAGGGGTCGATCGAGCGGATGAACTTTACATGGGCCGATACGCCGGCCGGGCAGACGCCGCCGGGAATGGCAATCCGCAACGGCAAGCCTTACGTACGCCTCGACATTGCCACCGACCCGATGCTCGCACCTTTCCGGGAAAAATCGCTCGAGATGGGCTTTGCCGCGGTGAGCGCCTTTCCGCTGATCGTCGACGACGAGGTCATCGGCAACCTCGACATCGTCGCGCGCGAGCGCGACGCCTTCGGCGACCAGGAACTCGCCGTGCTCACGGAACTCGCCGAGGATCTCTCGTTCGGCATTTCCAGCCTGCGGGTACGGGCTCGCCACCGTAACGCGGAGAAGATGCTCGAGCGGATGGCTTTCGTCGATCAGCTGACCGGCCTACCGAACCGCATCCGGCTGCGCGAACGGCTGGAGCGGGCAATCGAGCACGCCCGGCGGGAGCATCGCCCCCTGGCCTTGCTGACGCTCAATGTCGACCGCTTCCGCGACATCAACGAGGTTCTCGGTTATCGCAGCGGCGACCGGCTGCTAGCACAGCTGGCTGGGCGCTTGACCGGTCTGCCCGTGGCGCCGGCCCTCATCGCGCGGATCGGCGTCGATGTCTTCGCGGTGCTCTTACCCGGCGCAGACGCTGAGCAGGCCGAGGTCACCGCGCGTGCTTTTGCGCGCGCGCTCGACGATCCCTTCGAAGTCGAGGGCGCGCGCGTAGAGGTGCAGGCGAGCATCGGCATCGCGCTGTTTCCCGGCCACGGTGTGGATGCCGACGCGCTGATCATGCGTTCGGATGCGGCGGCCTTCCAGGCCAAACGCGATCACCTCGGCATCGCCATCTTCCGGCTCGATTCGGAACGCGAGAACCGCGAACGCCTCACGCTGATGGCCGACTTGCGTCGCGGGATCGCAGAGAACCAGCTGCGACTCTATTGCCAGCCCAAGGCCAACATGATGAGCGGCCGGGTCTGCGGTGTCGAGGCACTTGTCCGCTGGGCACATCCCACGCACGGCCTGATCCTTCCGGACCGGTTCATTCCATTTGCCGAGCGCACCGGGCTCATCAACGCGCTGACGCACTGGGTCATCAATGCCAGCCTCGCGCAATGCTACAGCTGGCGCGAGCGGGGAATCGACATGCCGCTGGCGGTCAATCTATCCGCTCGTAACCTGCTCGAACCGCACCTAGTCGAACGGCTGGCGGGCTTGCTCGACACCTGGGGCGCAACGCCGAGCTGGTTGCAGTTCGAACTTACGGAGAGCGCATTGATGGAAGATCCTGCCGGAGCACTGGATGTGCTGCGGCGCATGCAGCAGATGGGTTTCCGCCTCTACGTGGACGATTTCGGTACTGGGTATTCGTCCTTGAGCTATCTGCAGAAGTTGCCGATCGATGCAGTCAAGATCGACAAGTCATTTGTCCTGGGCATGCAGGCCGATCCGGATGCATGGACCATCGTGAAATCGACGATCGACATGGTCCATAACATCGGCCTGGAGGTCGTCGCCGAAGGCACGGAAACGCAGCTCATCTGGGACAGTCTGGCAACACTGCATACCGACGTTGCGCAAGGCTCCTACGTCGCAGATCCCATGCCGGCCGATGAGTTCGCCGAATGGAATGCGCAACGCCATGGCAGTGCGCTGGGTCTCCATTAGTTTAGGAGACCTTGCCGATTCTTCCCTGAGCACGGCATTCCTCATAACGGAACGGGCGTAACGGGTGCGGCGGCTCGACGAAGAGCACGGAACTGAACGCAGAACTGGGGCCGGCCCCCCTTAAGGCCAAAAGGATGCTACATATTTGACGCTAAACGGCGGTGCAATCCCAGGCCCGCCACGGGTTTTCGGGAGATCGCCAGCAGAGGCGATCTGACGGTAAACCAGACCGGTGATCAACGACGAATCGTGATGGTCCTGAATGATCCGCCGATCGGTCGACTCGTCGGGCATGTGCTGGAGGCGCTTGAGCTCCTTGAGGGCCTGCCGATCGACCTCCTCGGGCATCTGCGCCGCCTCGATGGATTTGCGCAGCTCCTCGATCTCGGCGGCATTGCCCGCTTCGCCCTCGCCGAGCGCCTGCTGGATCGCCTTCAGTTGCTCGCGCAGGAAGTACTCGCGCTGGCGCTCATCCATCGTCGCCTTGGTCCGCGCGCCGATTTCGCGCGATAGCCGCAGGACCTCGTGGCGCCCGACGAGCCTTCGGGCGAAATACCTGCTATACAGATAGCATCGGGGAAGTGCGCGTCGAAGGAGGAAAACCATGCAGCTACCAACCCAAATCGTATTTCGTGACATGCCGCCCTCCGACGCGATAGAGGCGGCCCTTCGCGCCAAGGCCGCGAAGCTCGACCGCTTCTACGACCGCATCATGAGCTGCCGGGTCACAGTGGGGACAATCCGGAAGCACAAGCATCAGGGCAAACTCTACAACATCCGCGTCGATGTCACGGTGCCGGGCTCCGAGATCGTGGTCAATCGCGACAATGCGGAGGACATCTATGTGGCCATCCGCGACGCCTTCGATCACGCCGACCGCCGGCTCGAAGAATATGCCCGCCGCCAGCGGGGCGACGTGAAGACCCACGAGCCGGAGTCGCGCGGGCGCATCGTGCGGCTGTTCGGGGAGGACGGCTACGGCTTCATCGAGAAGGCGGACGGCACCGAGTTCTACTTCCACCGTTACAACGTCGTACATCCGGAATTCGACGCCCTCGAGGTGGGGGACGAGGTTGCGTTCATCGAGGAAGCCGGCGGGGAGGGATTGCAGGCCAACCGGGTCAGCGCACATCTGCGCCCGTCTCGCTGAGCGTCCGCTACCACTGTCAGCCGGGCGCCGCCTTCGAGCTGACCATCTGGGCCCCTGCGTGCATGAGTCTTATGGCATTCTCGAATGCAGACTGCGGAATGGCGTAGGTGCCAAACGAACAAAACGTGCGGCCGATTACGGACTTCCTCTACGCCGTGCCGGCGAGCTGGCTGTCAACGCCGTTCCCCAGCTGCGGCTGTCCATACCGGTCGAGCGCAGCAGCAAGGGATACAGCGTGTTCGCGAACGGCGAAGTGCACGAAGGCTCGTCATCCGAATCCTAAGCCGGAAACTCGAACAGCCAGTTTTCTCCCGACAGTTCCCGTTGCCACACGACGCGGTGCGGCGGTTTGATCAGAAGCATCCAGCTCTGCTGGGTGTTGCGATACGGCTCCGCAACGGCCTTGAAGACCTCGGGGACAAGCAGCGCAAGGCAGTAGCCGCCGGGACGGCGCACCGATTCGTAGCGGATGGCCTCGATGTAGGCCTTGCGGGCCGCATCGGCCAGTTCCTGAGTCGCGGAATAGTCGGAAGGGTGCGTCCAGGCGGCGCGATCTTCAATCAGTGGAGACGTGGATAGGTCCAGGGCTCGTGGAGTAGCCGCGAAGAACTCGAAGAGCGTGATCGGCACGGATTTCGACTGGCTCTTGAGAAACTCGCTGTCTGTCCAGAAGCGGAGCCGCCAATAGCTGCTTTCGGCGCACGCCGTCTCCCGTTCCTCCGCGCCATAGAAGACGCCGGGATCATGTCGACGGCGGAAACGCGAGCCCCCCGGCAGCGGCCAGTAGCGGAAAGGGGTCGCGAGAAGCCAGTGCAGTCCCCAGGTCGCTTCCGGAAGTCGCGGCTTGGCTTCTTCGAGGATGTCTTCGAGCAAGGCCTGGTGGGCGAGATCCCCGCCGACGAGGGCCATCGTCGCGACTTTGTGCTGAGCTTCGACGGCACGCCAGCCCGAGCCGGACCAATTCAGGACTTCAGACGCGAGCGCGGTAGGCGTCCAGGTATTCACAGACATGGATCAGACCGTCTACACGCTTGATCAAATCAATCGGGCGTTGCCCTGGAAAAGCCTGGTTCGGAGAATGCAGCCAGCCGCGCGCGAGATTGTCATCGCCGCCGACCAGGGAAAAAAGCGATCGGTAGAGTCGCACGACGAAGGTGGACAGTTCCCACTCCTTGGTCGATGCGCGCAGATGACTCTCGCCCTTCAGCAAACGCGAGGCGGTCGGCTGACTGACGCCGATGATCTGACCGAGGTCGGTCGGACCAATGTGCAGCCTTCTGGCGACTTCGCTCACGGCCTGTCCCAGCACGCTCGCGCGATCGGCTGGGGACGGGGCGGATTGCTTTTGCATTTCATTCTCTTGAATGATTTTACGTAATTCGATTCTAGTGAATGAAATGTCCGAGGTCCACCTAAATTGTGATCGTCATCTGCGCTCGAAGTGGAAGACGAGATCCTCGGCGGGGGCATGGATTGATTTCGCGACGCGGGGGATTATTTCCTCGTTGCGACGTCTAACGCAGACACCGAGTACGGCAAATCCAAGAACCACGGAGATCAGATCATGTTTGCCTACAATAAAGACCTCGCCGCCTGGGCGGCCGAGCAGGCGCAGTTGCTGCGAAACGGCCAGGTTGCGCAGCTCGACACCGACCACATCGCCGAAGAGCTCGAGTCCTTGGCCCGCAGCGAACGACGCACATTGGCGACCTGCATGTCCGGCCTGCTTGCGCAACTCCTCGCCGGCCAATATCAGCCCGAGCGCAAGACTGCCGTCTGGCATGCGACCATCCGGTCCGAGCGGAGGGAGATTCGGCAATTGCTGGAAGAGTCGCCGAGTCTGGCGGCAAACCTATCGCAGTCACGCTGGCGAGACATGGTCTGGAGCAGCGCGTACGCCGAAGTGGTCACGGAGACCGGTCTCGATGCCCTTCCGGCGACATGCCCGTGGTCACTTGAGGATCAGGTGCTTGCGGACGAGTGGCTGCCAGTCTGACAGGATCGATCAGCCAGGCCTGCGGAAGTCATCCTCGAGCCACGCGTGCGCGCTGGCCGTTGTCAGTTTGAATCCCGCGTCCACGCGCAGCCGGGCCAGTTCTTCGCCCGCCGCGTCGTAGGCCCCCAGCAGGGCATGGGGATCGAATTCGTCGGCAACGATATCGAGTGTGACGCTGACCGGGCCGAATTCCGTGTTCACGGTGAGCTTCTTGTGAAGCGTCGCATGCAGCTGTTGCTCATGGCGGCGCAGGACCTCCGAGGCGGTCTTGACCAGGGTGTTGAAGGCAGAGGAATCGAGGGGCTTCGGGTTCTTCTTGTCGCGCCCCATCGTCCAGGGGCCGACCAGGGCGGGCTCGGGCTCGCCATCCTTGATCATTTCGACCGCCCATCCGTCGTCGTCCATGTTCTTGATGACGCGGGCGGTCCAGCCGTCGTCGCACCATAGGCGCGGCTCTTTCACCGGGGCGGCTGGGTCGTCCGCTGCGGCTTCGTTCATTGGATTCGAGGTCATGAGCGGATTTTACGTCCTGCCACGGCCATGATGCGAATCGCGGTTCGGAGGGGTAAGGGTGTAAGCTGCTTGGTTTCGCCCAATTCCACCCAGTTCACCAGGAAAGCATGAAAACGCCTAGCAGAATCGAGCCGCTGGTGACCGACGGCCTCGTCGACCGCGTCACGCGTCAGTTGATGAGCGGCAAGGAGGCGATGGTCTTCGTCGTCGAGTGCGGCGACGAAGTGCGTTGTGCCAAGGTCTACAAGGAAGCGAACAAGCGCGCCTTCCGTCAGGCGGTCGATTACACCGAAGGCCGCAAGGTCAAGAACAGCCGGCAGGCGCGCGCGATGGCAAAGGGTTCGCGCTACGGGCGGCAGGAGCAGGAGGCCGCCTGGCAAAGCGCCGAGGTCGATGCGCTGTATCGCCTGGCCGCGGCCGGCGTTCGTGTGCCGACGCCGTACAACTTCCACGAAGGCGTGCTGCTGATGGAGCTGGTGGCCGACGCGGACGGCGAACCGGCGCCGCGGCTCAACGACATCGTGATGAGCGAAGACGATGCGCGGCGGCACCATGCTTTTCTGGTCCGGCAGGTGGTGCGCATGCTGTGTGCGGGCATCGTCCACGGCGATTTGTCCGAATACAACATCCTGGTCGATGCCGATGGGCCAGTGATCATCGATCTGCCGCAGGCGATCGACGCGGCGGCCAACAACAACGCCAGCCGCATGCTGGAGCGGGACGTCGACAACCTCGCCGCCTACTTTGGCCAGTTCGCGCCGGAGCTTCTGACGACCGATTACGGCAAGGAAATCTGGTCGCTCTACGAGTCGGGCAGCTTGCACCCGGACATCGAATTGACCGGGCATTTCAAGCGTGACGAGAAGCTCGCCGACCTGGACGAAATCATGCAGGTCATCGAGGCGGCGCGTGCCGAAGATGCCGCGCGCCGGGCGCGCATGGCGGGCGTCGATATCGCTGAATAGCCGCTTCGCGGCGTCAGCCCTGTTCTGCCGCTTCGATCTCCTCGGAAAGCTGCAGCCAGCTGTCCTCGTGGGCATTCAGGGTTTCGTCGATCTGCTGCAACTCCTTTCCCAGTTCGGCGAGTTGCTGCACCGAGGGCGAGCTGGCCAGGCGGGCTTCGGCGGCGTGCTTGCGCGCTTGTACTTCCAGGATCGTCTGCTCCAGCTTGCCGAGGTCGCGCTTTAGGCTCTTGAGCTTCTCGGGGCTGATCCGGTTGGCGGGAGCCGGTGCCGGCGCGGGTTCGTGCTTCGGGCTCTTGAGCGAGGCCTTGAGCTCTTCGCGGGCACGACGGGCTTCGTCGAGCAGGTATTGCTGGTAGTCGTCCAGATCGCCGTCGAAGGGTTCGACGCCGCCGCGGGAGACCAGCCAGAACTCGTCGCACACCGAGCGCAGCAAGGCCCGGTCGTGCGAAACCAGCATCACCGTGCCCTCGAATTCGTTGAGGGCCATCGCCAGCGCTTCGCGGGTCGCGAGGTCGAGGTGGTTGGTCGGTTCGTCCAGCAAGAGCAGATTGGGGCGTTGCCAGACGAGCATGCACAGCACGAGGCGGGCCTTTTCGCCGCCGCTCATGGTGCCCACCGGCTGCTGGACCATGTCGCCACTGAAGTTGAAGGTGCCGAGGAAGGTGCGCAGATCCTGCTCGCGACCGCTCTGGCCGGCGGGTAGGCCTTCGCGGGCCATGCGCACCATATGCTCGAGCGGATTGTCCTGGGGACGGAGCACATCGAGTTCCTGCTGCGCGAAATAGCCGATGCGCAGCCCCTTGCCCTCGGTGACGACGCCGCTGGTGGGGGCGAGGTCGCGGGCGATGGTTTTCACCAGCGTGGACTTGCCGCGGCCGTTGGCGCCAAGGATGCCGATGCGCTCGCCGGCCATCACCGACTTGTTCACGCCGCGCACGATCACCGTCGGCGGCGTGTCGGCAGGGGCGCCTTCCGGCGGCGGATAGCCGAAGCAGGCGTTTTCCATCGCCAGCATCGGGTTGGGCAGGTTGAGCGGTTCCTTGAACTCGAAGGTGAAGTCGGCGCTGGCGAGCACCGGCGCCAGCTTGTCCATGCGGTCCAGCGCCTTGACGCGGCTCTGGGCCTGCTTGGCCTTGCTGGCCTTGGCCTTGAAGCGGGCGATGAACTTCTGCAGGTGGGCGATCTTGTCCTGCTGCTTCGCGTAAGCGTTCTGCTGCAGCTCGAGCTGCAGGGCGCGGGTGTCCTCGAACGTCGAGTAGTTGCCGCCGTAGCGGGTCAGCTTGTGGTTGTCGATGTGCACCGTGACGTCGGTGATCGCGTCGAGGAATTCGCGGTCGTGGCTGATGACCACCAGCGTGCCGGTGTAACGCTTGAGCCAGGCTTCGAGCCAGACGAGGGCGTCGAGGTCGAGGTGGTTGGTCGGTTCGTCGAGGAGCAGCAGGTCGGACGGGCACATCAGCGCTCGGGCGAGTTGCAGGCGCATGCGCCAGCCGCCGGAGAAGCTGTTCACCGGGTTGCACAGTTCGGTGGTCTTGAAGCCGAGCCCGAGGATCAGCGCCTGGGAACGCGCCTGGGCGTCGTGGGCGCCCGCGTCGTGCAGGGCCATGTAGGCGTAGGCCATGCGCTCGCCGTCGTCGCTGGCTTCGGCCGCCGCGACTTCCTGCTGTGCGGCGAGCAGGGCGGTGTCGCCCTCGATCACGAAGTCGGTGGCCGACTGGCTGGTCTCCGGCATGTCTTGCGCCACCTGCGCCATGCGCCAGGCCGCCGGGATGTGGAAGTCGCCGGAATCCTCATGCAGCGTGCCGTTGAGCAGGCCGAACAGCGACGACTTGCCGGCACCGTTGCGCCCGACCAGGCCGACCTTTTCGCCGGGGTTGAGGATGACGGAGGTGCTGTCGAGCAGCACCTTGGCGCCACGGCGAAGGGTGACGTCCTTGAGGGTGATCATGAAATTAAGGCTCTGATATGGGCGCTGCGGTTGCGGGCGGATAGGGAAAAGAACGCGCGCGGGGACCGCACTGCGGAGCTCGACCGAATCGGGATGGACGCAAGGATACGTTCTTTGGGGACGCGTCGCTCAGCCGAATGCCTCTGAGGGGCTCCGCCCGAAAAATATGGCGCCGAATGCAGTATCGCGCCATTTTATGTGGCGCGCAAATAACCAGACGTGCCACTCCATGGCCGCGGCAGCTATGCGCAGCGTGTAGTCATGGCCACGAACGCCTGCGGTGCTGCACGTCGGCGTACCGACCAGTACTACGACCAGCACCGGCAGCAGGCTCGATGCGCGGAAGCGCAGATGCTGCGGCGATAACCAAGCACCCGTTCGTTGCACCAAAGAAATCTGGCTCCTTGAGCGGCAGGTTTGAGGTTAGACCGGCGGTGTATGCAGCATGGCGCGAGTCGGGGGCGGCAACTCCGGTCTGTCATCACCCCGACTGCACGCTCTGTGCGCCAACAATGTGCACGATTTACCGAGGCAGCAGATCAATCGCACAGACGCTTTCCAGGAACGTCAACCGACAGGGGCAGCGTTCGCTGGCGCACAGAGGCCCACGCTGATTCGGAGTAGTTTGAACTGAACTCATCGATTGCGGACCCGGTTCTTGGTGCCCGAGCGGCAGTCCAGACGATCCTGGCCCACGGAGGAAGATATGAAAGCTTTGATGACCATGGGGCTTGCCACCTTGCCCTTGGCAGCTGCCGGCCAAGCTTCGGCACAGAACGCAGGCATGATGACCGGCGCCGACGGGGGCATGTGGAGCGGCGGTTGGATGGCCGGATACGGCGGGTTCTGGGTGCCGATCCTGCTGGTTGCGGTGGTCGCGCTTGTCGTCTGGATCGTCATGCAAAAGCGCAAATAAATGGAGTTCGAAGATTGGCATGGTGCGCTCTCATTAGCCGACCGCTGGGGCCCCGGTCGGACGATACGCGCGATTCAGGCCAATGAAATGGTTCGCCTATGGAGTTCGAGAGCTTCACGCGGTATCAGTGGTCGCACGCCTAGGGCATAACTGCACAAATCAGGTCGGGAGATTGAAATGAATTCAGCAACCACCACGCCGCCGTCCACTGCGGGCTACGGCTTCCACTGCGGGCTGAAGGCCACGGACTTTGCGCAGGCCGTGACGCTTGTCACCGAGTCGCTCAAGGCCGAGGGCTTCGGGGTGCTGACCGACATCGACGTGCAGGCCACGATGAAAGCCAAGCTGGGGATCGACGGGCGCCCCTATCGAATCCTCGGCGCCTGCAATCCTCCTCTGGCCCATCAGGCGCTGACCGCGGAACCCGACATCGGACTGCTGCTGCCGTGCAACGTCGTCGTTCGCGAGGAGATCGATGGCCACATTGTCGTCGGTTTCATGGATCCTGTGGCCGTGCTGCAGTTGACCCGCGACCCTGAGATCGGCCGCATCGCACATGAAGTTCGCGAGCGGCTGGAGCGCGTGCGCTCGGCGCTGATCGCTCGATCCGATGGTTCAACATAGCGCTGACTGTACACATCCTGCCGATTGCCCATGTTGTCGAACTGACGGGTCTGCACTGGCACGCCATCAAGCGCATCGACCATCGACGTCTGCAGGCCCAATACGGGCACTTCGAGGCACGGGGCGTGCGTCGGCCGGTGATGGACGAATTCGCGCTGCACAAGGGGCACCTCTACGCGACGGTGATCATGGATGCCGAGCGGATGCGGGTACTTTGGGTTGGAGAAGGCAACAGCCGCGAGGCGATTCGGCCGTTCTTCCAACTGCTTGGCGAAGGAACACCAGCGTCCTTGAGGGCGTCAATAACCGCATCAAGGTCATCAAGCGCATGGCCTACGGCTTCAGGGCCTCAGCCTATTTCTTTCTGAAAATCAAGGCCGCCTTTCCCGGAAAGGCGCGATAAACCGAAAATTTCCACCAATTGCAGGAGCAATCAATGACCTACGAAGTCCTCGAGTGTGACTTGCTGGTGGTGGGCGCCGTTGAATCCTCCGAGGTCCGAATCGTGTCTGCCGATGGACCGCGCTCCGTACTACGCATTGATCGTCTATCCCGCCATCACCTTCACCTTCGGCGGCCTGACGATCGACACCGGCGCGCAGGTCCTCGACAACCAGGGCAGGGCCGTTCCGGGACTGTTGGCGGCGGGCAGTGATGCCTGCCCGAGCCGAGTGCTCCAGCCACGCTGGCGTTGGCCGACATGTGATGAAGCGGTACGCGTAAGGCCGCGGGGGCGCAAGCCGGGATCACCGCGTCAGCGGTTCGATATACGGCTGGTAGCCGTGACTTCAGTTCTCCCGGCGCCGACGCAATGATCATCTCAAGGAATTGAGACCCAGCCCTCAAGCGCCTGGTGGGCCGCCGCGTCCAGGGTCGTGGGGTGGAAAGGATCGCCGTAATTGTGATCCTGTTGGTCCTCCAACATCTGACCGAGCAAGCCGAGTCGGTTGGAGTAGTCCCATATGCCGCCGCGCACGGCGCTCATCGCCTTGGTGTCGAGGGTTTCGGTGGCGGGCAGGTCGTGGATGGTGAGGTGGGTCATGACGGTTCTCCTGAAGGGCGTACCGCGTTTCTGTTGGTGGCGAGCCGGTTATTGCGCTCGCCACTCCTGTTGCAGAAAGCGCGCCAGGGTCGCAGCCAGTACCTCATGAAGCCCGTAAGACGTTGAAAATATGAATAATTCTAGACAAACGGATCGTGGCGATGGCGATGATGGTGCCCCTGGTGGCGGTCAAACGGTGGGCAATCCCCAACAGATTGAGGAGAGGTGTTGGGGGCAATCCGTTGCCCGCCAGCCCGGGAGAACGCAAATGCACAAGAAGATCATCGTTGCATCGCTCGCTGCACTTTTGCTCAACGCATGCGTCGTGGCGCCTGCGGGCCGTGGCCCCACCGTCGTCGTCGCTCCGCCTCTGCCGACGATCGTGGAACTGGACGTCGAGCCGTATTACTACTACGGCGGCTTCTACTATTACTACGACAACTCCCGTTGGCGCTACGCGAATTCGCGGTCGGGACCGTGGGTGGACCTTCCCAGGAGCCATTACCCGAGGGAGACCCGGTTCAGGGGCCGCGGCGAAGGATGGCGCGGCGGCGACGATCGCGACCGGCGTTACGACCGCGACGACGACCGCCGCTGGGATCGTGACAGGGAACGCGATCGAGACAAAGACCGCGAACGCCGCCGCAAACGGGATGACGATGACGACCGTCGCCCGGATCGGAATGACGAACGAGGTTGAACCGCGACGCCAGCGACTAGCTAGATCCGCGAGTCCTTGTCGGCCCGCGGATTGAGCACGAAGGCGTTCTCCGCCGTCTCGTGATACGTTGTCCCGAAGCCGGCGAGGATCTCCTTCGAGCGCCCATTCGGGTTTCCCCAGCACTGGCAGGTGATCTTCTCGCACGCCTCGATCACCGTTGCCAGCGGCGCCTTGCCCTTCTCGTTGGCAAGATGCGCCTCGAACGCCTCGTCGGTCGCGTAGATCTCCGTCCACTGGCTCACGCGCGGCGAAGGGTAATCGGCGTGGTAGCAGATCACCCCCGGATGCTCGAGCATCACCTCGCACAGCGCCGCCTGATTGGCGCGGAAGACGCCCTCCTGTCCGGCCTTGATGTCCCACTGAATCTTGAGCATGAACGGCATGGACTCCTCCTTGGCAGTAGCCCGGGGCACGGCGCGCTCGCGCCGAGATTGTGATTCGTCAAATGCATGCGATCGGAAATACGGATTCCGCAATGCATAGTAGGCGACGAATGTGGCGTGCGAAACTGCAGTTGCAGGGGAGGGGCAGCCCCGTCAGCGATACCAGGCCGTATCGCGCCAGACTTGTCGCCTTCGACTTTGTCCGCCGAACCCTTTCGCCCCTGACCTGCCCGATGATGTTTTCATGGGCAATGGCGGTTTACGGATGAACCGATTAGGCTTACGCTGCTTTTGCAGCTCGAAGGCTTGATGACGGTGGAGGTGCATCCCGCGCCGAGGAATTCGACAGGCCGGCAGTCTTCTTTTTATCTTTTTGGGAGATGGCAAATGTTTTCGATAGCTAAGACCGTTGCTCTCGCAGCACTCATCCTCGGCTCCAGTACTGTCATGGCCGACGCAAAGCTTGACAAGGAAATGAACGCCCTGGCCCTCAATAGCGGTTGTTTCATCTGCCATCACGTCGAGTCTGGTGCAAAGGGTCCGAACGGCATGCCGCCGATCGGCCCCAACTGGGAAGATGTGGCCGCTCGTTACAAGGACCAGAAGGGCGCTCTTGAAACCCTGACCAAGGCCGTGATGCAGGGTACTAACCCCTACGCCAGCCACTGGAAGGACAAGGTTACCGGCCTGGCCATGCCCCCGAACGCCGTGGCGATCAAGGAAGCCGACGCCAAGAAATTGGTGAGCTGGATTCTGGCATTGAAGAAGTAAGTCTTCTTGTTAATGACGAGGTCGAGTCGGCTGACATTCTGGCACCGCACAGGTGCAGACCCAGCCGCGTATGCGGTGGTGCTGTGCTTGCAGGGCACCACCGAACTCGACTTCAATGGGCAACGGATCGCCGAACGATACTCCAATGGCCGGTCCCTCCACCCGCGCGCGAAAATTGACATCTCCAAGCGAATGGCTGCTTGCCGGAGCGCCCCCCCCCCCCCGACGTCCGGCCTGAGACTCGCGATGCTGTCCATTCTGCGACGATCAAGCAACCGATCTAGGCGACCACTGTAGGTACACGCCATTTGATCATCGCAATCTTCAAGGCGCCGTTCACGACAAGGCACGACACCATCGCATAAGCGAAAATCGCGAGCGTCTGCCACCCGGGCAATGGCATGAGTCCTGGGATGCCCACGAATGTCAAAACGGTTCCCGTCAGCGCCATGCGGACCGGGTGGCCCTTGCGTTCAGCGACCTCGTTGTTCCTGTTTCTGGGGTTACGTTAAGCCCTGCGAGAGCGCTGGGAACAGACAAGGATGCTATGCCGGACGTCTTGACAGTTGCTGACCTCACTGGAGAGGGACTACGTGATCTACCGGGATACCGCGGTAGTCGCTAAGCGCCGGCGCATGTGGAAAAACTGCGAGCGCAAGCTTTACGCCAGCCTGCAATAGATCCATCTCGCATTCCTCGCACTTTGCTCAGAAGATCGTTAACGGGCTGTAACAAACGATTCACGTTAAAGCCATCGGAATATTGACAAATATCCATATTATCAAATTCAAATATACTAATTTCAACCTAGGACCGCGGCCCCCGCGGGGCGGCCGCAGTTCGGATCAACGTGGCTCTCGATGGGGGAATCATGAAAATGATCAAGCAAATACTGGCCGCGACCGCCGCGTTGGCGTTCATGGCACCGGCCATCGCCAACAATGCGCCGGGCACGCCGCAGCCCAATCCGAAGCTACTCAAATCGACCGCCGACCACGCCAAGTTCAAGGAACTCCAGCAGCAATTCGCGTCCAGCCCGGAAGTCACCAAGGCCTGCCTGGTCTGCCACGACCAGACCGGCAAGTACAAGAAGCCGTCGGGCTTCGCCGGCAACCCGGTGACCAAGGATACCGAGTTCCCGCCCGGTTCCGGCAAGATCGTGCGCGGCATCAACCTCTCCGACATCGCGCAGAAGGTCGGCAAGACCAAACGCTCGGCCTGCGGCGCCTGCCACTTCTACAGCGGCGGCGGCGACGGCGTTAAGCACGGCGACCTCGACAGCTCGCTGGACGCGCCGGAAAAGGCGCTTGATGTGCACATGGCGGCCGACGGGCTGAATTTCACCTGTGCTACCTGCCATCAGACCGAAGGTCATCAGGTGCCGGGCAGCCGCTACGCACCAACGGCCATGGACAGGGGCGGCGCCCACCTGCGCGGCAAGGCCGACCGTGCCAATCCGGCGACCTGCCAGTCCTATGGCCAGACGCCGCACAAGAAGGAAGCGAAGCTGAACGACCACTCCGACAAGCTGGCCTGCCAGACTTGCCACATCCCGGCTTTCTCCCGCGGCGACGTGCCGACCAAGATGTCCTGGGACTGGTCGACCGCCGGCAAGCGCGACAAGGACGGCAAGCCGTTGGTCGTCAAGAACGACGAGGGCCACGACGTCTACCTCGGCATCAAGGGCGATTTCGTCTATGAAGACAACGTCAAACCGGAGTACGTCTGGTTCAACGGCACAGTCACATACACCCTTGCCGACGACAGGATCGACAAGGCCAACCAGCCGATCTATATCAACCGCTTTGAAGGCAGCGCCGACGACGGCAAGTCGATGATCTGGCCGATCAAGCTGTTCCGCGGCAAGCAACCCTTCGATGCCGAGAACCGGACGCTGACCATCAACCACCTGGCCGGCCAGGACGACTCGGCCTACTGGACCAACCTGAACTGGGACAAGGCCATTGCCGCCGGCATGGCCGCCGCCGGCCAACCATACTCGGGCAAGTACGACTTCATCGAGACCATCGGCATGTGGCCGATCACCCACATGGTCGCCCCCAAGGACAAGGCGGTGGCCTGCGCCGAATGCCACGCCAGCAACGGCCGGCTCGAAAAGGGTCGATGGCCTCTACATCCCGGGCCGCAGCCGCGACCACCTGGCAATGCTCGACACCGCCGGCTGGACGCTCGCCGCGCTGACGCTGCTCGGCGTCATCGGCCATGGCTTGGGCCGCATCGCCACTGCCAAACGCAAGCATTAAGGGGAAGATCATGGCACGCGTTTATGTATTCAAGCGTTTCGAACGCTTCTGGCACTGGGCACAGGCCCTGTTGATCATCACCATGCTGCTCAGCGGCTTCGAAGTGCATGGCACCTATCAACTGCTCGGCTGGGATAAGGCCGTCGACCTGCACAGCACGGCCGCCTGGGCGCTGATGGGCCTGTGGGTGCTGGCCATCTTCTGGCATTTCACGACCGGCGAATGGCGGCAGTACATCCCGACGGCCCACAAGATGCTCGATGTGGCGCTGTTCTACGCCTTCGGCATGTTCAGGGGTGAGCATCACCCGTATCTGAAGACCAGGGACCGCAAGCACAACCCGCTGCAGCGGGTGGCCTACCTCGGCGTCAAGCTGTTCATCAACCCGCTGATCTGGTGCTCCGGGCTGTTCTACCTGTTCTACAACCAGCTCGCCGCCGCCGGCTTCAGCGGCTTGGCGCTGGGCACCGTCGCGCTGGTGCACACCTTCGCCGCCTTCCTGATGCTGCTCTTCCTGATCGCCCATGTCTATCTGGGCACCGCCGGCCACACGCCGACCGCTCACTTCAAGGCCATGCTCACCGGTTGGGACGACGACGTATACGAGGAATCGCAAGCCGCTCAGGCGAAATGAATTATTGATTCCAAGGGGGAAATCATGCGCAACCCAAACATCCGTCGCAACCTGCTGGCCAGCCTGATGGCGGGCCTGTTCATCCCGCTCGGCGCCCAGGCGGCCGACGCCGAACTGCTCAGGAAGATCGAGGCGCTGAGCCAGCAACTCGAACAACTGAAGGCGCAGGTCGAAGCCAGCCAGGAGGCCAGCAAGCAGGCCGTCGTCGCGGTCGGCGAGGTGAAGGAAAAGGTCCAGAGGAACGAAGACCGCTCGCTCGACAAATGGCTCACCGTGGGCGGCGATTACCAATTCCGCGTCGATAACCTGAGCGGGGAAACCAAGGCATTTACCGACGTCAATGCGACATTTGCCAACGCCCAACAAGCGTTGCAGGCCGACTTCTTCGGCAACCCGACCGGCGTGTCGGCCTTCTATGGCGGCATGGGCCTGACCACTTCCCAGGCGCTCACCGCGCTGATGCAGTTCTCGCAGGGGATGGCCGGCGTGCAAAACCACAATCAGGCAGCGGCGTTCGTCGGCAACTCGGCGAACGCCGGGCTGATTCAGGGAATTGGCGGCTTTGCCGCCGGCATTCCCGCCTACAAGCCCAAGAACGATACCCTTTACACGAACCGCTTCGGCCTCGACTTCAACATGAAGGCGACGCCGGATGTGTCGGTCACTGCCCGCCTGCTGATGTACAAGACGTTCGGCGCCGATGACGACGATGCCGTGACCAACGGCGGGGCCGCCCCGTTCTTTGCCGACCGCGTCGGCGTCTTCGATGGCACGCTCGGCCACATTCCGTCGAGCAACTTCCTCAACGTCGACCGCGCCTACGCCACCTGGAGCAACATCGCCGACCAGGACATCTGGTTCTCGGTCGGCCGTCGCCCGTCCACGCACGGCGCCCCGAGCCACCTGCGCAACAATACAGCCCGCCCCGGTTCCGGCGGCACGCCGGCCCTGCTCGTTGACTACGCCTTCGACGGCATGACGATCGGCTGGGCGCCGGACATCGAAGCGCTACCCGGTGCCTACGGCAAGATCTGCTACGGCCGCGGCTTCGAAGCCGGTTTCAGCCGGGCGCTGACCAACTCGCTGCAGGATACCGACATGATCGGCGTCTCGGTCGTGCCGATCGATACCGATCCGCTGCGCGTCTGGCTGGAGTGGAATCGCGGCATCAACATCTTCGATGCGCCCAAGATGTCCAACACCTACTTCGGCAACACCATGCCGAAGACCAATCTGGGCGACATCGACTGGTACGGCCTCGGTGCCATGGGCACCATCAAGCACGTCGGCCCCGGCGAACTCAACTGGTTCGCCGACGCCGGTGTCAGCATCACCCACCCGAACGACAACGTTTCGTCCCAGTTCGGCTTCCAGGGCCTGATGACCGGTGCCTTCTTCAGCCCCGAAGCGCCAACCAGCAAGACCGGCAGCGCCATCTACCTCGGTCTGCGCTATGACCTGCCGTCGCGTACCAAGCTCGGCCTGGAATACAACCACGGCTCCAAGAACTGGATCACTTTCGCCCCGCTTCCGGCGATTCCTGGACATCATGCGCAAAAACCTGAGTCAACTGCTTGTTTCGATCGCCCTCGCCATCGTCATGCTGGGCACCGCCCCGATCGCTGCCGCCGACGACGTGAAGATGGTCGGCGTGATTACCAAGATCAAGCTGGCCGCCGACGGCAAGTCCGCCCAGACCATCCTCAAGGACATCAAGAGCGGCGAATCCGTCACCATCAATATCACCGACGACCTGACGCTGGACAAATTCAAGGACAAGCGCATCGTTGAAGGCGGATGAAATCCGGGCCAAATTCGACAACGCCGGCGGCAAGAACGAAAGCAAGTCATTCAAGAAAACGGCTGGCTGTTAGCCCGTCCGCCGCACATTTCAAATGTCAAATGGACACGGCGAGGACTGCTGTCCCGATTTGGTCATTGAAACGTGGTCGCCAGTGAGCATGGTTGGCGGTGCACACTCGTCGCAGGCGGTGCGCACCGGCGAGCGCTCTGAGCATGCCGCGACGGGGACGCCGCCTCGCGCGAAGCCGGCGCCACGTTGCGGCTGAGTCCCGGCGGTTTGTCCCCATCTTAAGATCGACTTTCATGTAGAGCGAAGTCGCGTCCAGCGACTGGATGTTGTCCGGCGGACGGTCCGGCGCTATTCTCCTTGCGGACTGTTAAATGTCGGCTCCGTGGTGGAGCTCGGCGTTTCGAAAACGCACGCGCGGCCGACGGATTGCATGTCGCAATTCGATGGCCTGCAGTCCGTGTGCCAAATGGATGGCAACTCATGTCGGACGCTTCTGGCGCTATTGATCTCGACCACATCAGGGAATTGCTGCGGCAGGTTATTGACCCGGAGGTCGGCATCAATATCGTCGACCTAGGCTTGATATACGGCCTTGAATTCGCTGACGACGAACTCCTCATCCGTCTGACAATGACATCCCCGGCCTGCCCCCTCGGCGACGTGATCATCTCGGATATCGATTCAGTGCTAGACCCCGCAGTACCTCAGGACATTCGAATCAGGGTGATGCTGGTTTGGGAGCCGCCCTGGAGTCCGGAGTTGATGACGCCGGAAGCGCGCAAGCATTTTGGATGGTGAGCCGGTTCGCGAACTGGTATATGCATAGCCGACTGATACTTCTTGTGCCTGCCGTGATGATCCTGATTGCGGCGGTCATGGCTGGAATTGCCCGTCTCGGCATTCCAGTGCCGCTCCAGGCGTCCGTTCTCGCCGGGGTACACGGGCCGCTGATGGTGTGTGCCTTCTTTGGCACCGTTATCAGCCTTGAGCGTGCCGTTGCCTTGGGCCGCCTCTGGGTTTACCTGGCTCCTGCGGTCTGTGCCGCGGGAGGCGTCGTGTTGCTGGCCGGTTTTCCCACGGAGTGGGCTGCCTCCTTGTTTGTCTGCGGTAGTGCAGTCCTGGTAGCGGCAAGCATCGAGGTGATACGGCGCCAGCTCGCCGCTCATACGGTGACTTTGCTGCTGGCTGCAGCGTGTTGGCTCGCCGGGAATGTTGCGTGGGCATACGGTGCGGGCAGCGCGCTTCCGGTGGCCGCGTGGTTGGGCTTCCTGGTGATCACGATTGCCGGCGAGCGTCTCGAATTGACGCGTTTGTTGCCACGGAAGCGTGCGGCGCTGCCGATGTTTGTTCTGGCTGTCAGCGTCGTCTCGGCCGGGTGTCTGATGTCCTTTTATGTGCCGGACGTCGGAAATCGGGTCTTCGGCCTTGGCCTGCTGTTTCTTGCCTTGTGGCTGGTGCAGTACGACATTGCTCGTCACAACGTCAGGCAGAGCGGGCTGACGCGCTTCATCGCGGTGTGCCTGCTGTCAGGCTATGGCTGGCTGGCGCTAGGCGGGGTTCTCGCGGCGTTGGGCGGCTTGCAGGCGGGCGTGCCGTGGCGGGACGCGGCGCTGCATGCGGTAGGGCTTGGTTTCGTGGTCGCGATGGTGTTCGGCCATGCACCCATCATCCTGCCGGCCGTTGCGGGCGTGCGCATCGCCTATCACCCCGCGATGTATCTCCCGCTGGCACTCCTGCACCTGTCGCTGGCTGTGCGCGTCGCATCATTCCCGCCCGCGCTGAACGGGCTTCATGCCGCATCCGGCGTCGCGAATGCGATCGCTCTCGCTGTTTTCGGCGTAGTGATCGGTAGCCGCGTGTCCCGTGGAGGGGCGCGTCCGGCGCGGTCGCCCGATCGACGGCAAGGTGCGGCAGTCAGCCGATCGAAATGACTGCCTGGTGATGCAGGACGAATTTTCTCCGCCCCGGCAGGAGGCGCCGTGCAACGATTACGCTGGTAAAATGCCGGCCCCCAACGCATTTCGGCTAAATAATGAAACGTATTGAATCCGCCTTCGAACATACGCTGTTTGCCAGTCGATGGCTGATGGCCCCCGTCTATATGGGGCTTGTCCTGGCGCTTGTTGTGCTTCTCGTGAAGTTCGGCAAGGAGATCTATCACCTGTTCGCCAACATCATGGAGGCGAGCGGCGGGGAAATGATCATCGGAGTGTTGTCGCTGGTCGATATCGCGCTGATCATGAGTCTCTTGGTGATCATCATGTTCAGCGGCTACGAGAACTTCGTGTCGAAGATGGAGGATCTGCATTCGCATGCAGACCGTCCGGAATGGATGGGCCATATCGGCTTCTCCGACCTGAAGATCAAGCTTATCGGCTCGATCGTGGCGATCTCCGGTATCGAATTGCTGAAGGCCTTCATGAACGTCGGAAATCTGCCTGACCGCCACCTCGCGTGGATGGTCGGCATTCATTTGACGTTCGTGGTTTCCGGCCTGCTCTATGCGTTGATGGACCGCCTTCACGGCAAAGGGCATTGAACGCTACAGCTGGAGTCGCTCGAGGAGCTCACGCTCGATCTGCAGGACGCGTGAATCGATCGACAGGGCTTGTCCGCTGACCAGGAAGGTATCTTCGACCCGCTCGCCGAGGGTCGCGATCTTCGCGGTGTAAAGCCGGATTTCATGCTGGGCGAGCACCTCGGCCACGGCAAACAGCAGGCCGGGGCGGTCCGCCGCGACCAGCGACAGGATATGGTGCTTGCCTGAATCGTCGGGCTGGATGCTGATCTGCGGGGTGATCGGAAAGTGCTTCACCTGGCGCGAGAGGCGGCCGGTGGCGGGTCGGTCGGGCGCTGCGGGTTTCCTCAGGCGCTCGGTGAGGTCATGCTCGATGAGCGTGATCATGTCCCGGTAATGCAGGTCGTTACCGGGATCCTGCAGGATGAAGCTGTCGAGCGCATAGCCGTGACGGGTCGTATGCACCTTCGCATCCAGGATCGAGAACCCCAGGCGTCCGAAGAAGCCGGTCAGCCGCACGAACAGATCCTTCTGGTCGCGCGTAAAGACCATGACCTGGACACCCTGATTTTCTTCAGGGACGCGCGCCTTGACGACGGGGTCGTCCGTGTCGGGGCGGAAATAGAGCATCCGCGAATGCCAGGCGATTTCCTCGGCCGAGTGCCGCATGAAATAGACGGCATCGAGTTGCTTCCAGAACGCATCCTCCATCCCCGGGCGCAGTCCATAATAACGAAGCAGGGCGCGGGCATTTTCCTGTCGGTCGTCCAATCCGAGAGCTTGCTGCGGGGTGGCACCCCGTAGCAGTTTCTGTGTGGCGAAGAACAGGTCCTCAAGCAGTTTTCCCTTCCAGCCATTCCAGACTTTCGGGCTAGTTCCACGGATGTCCGCATGGGTCAGGAGGTATAGCGCAACCAGTCGACGCTCCTCGCCGACCGTGTCGGCAAACCGGCGAATCACCTCGGGGTCGGACGTGTCCTCCTTTTGAGCGACATGCGACATCGTAAGGTGATGTTCGACCAGCCATACGACAAGGTCGGCATCTTTCTGCGGAAGGTTGTGCGTTTCGCAGAATTCCCGTGCCTCGACCATTCCGAGCTTCGAATGATCGCCCCCTCGTCCCTTCGCGACATCGTGGTATAGCGCCGCGATGTAGAGCAGCCACTGTCGCTCGAAGCCGAGAATCAGCCGGGTCATCAACGGGTATTCGTGCGCATGCTCGCCCATCGTGAACCGTCGAACGTTGCGCAGCACCATCATGATGTGCTGATCCACCGTGTAGACGTGGAACAGGTCGTGCTGCATTTGGCCGACGATCCGGCGCCACGGCGGAAGGTAGCCGCTCAGGATGCCGTACTGGTTCATGCGCCGGAACTCGTGCACGATGCCCCGGCGTTGCTGCAGCATTTCGAGGAAGAGCGCCTGGTTCTTCGGGTCGGCTCGGAAGTTCGCATTGATGCGTTTGCGATTCAGCCATAGGGCACGCAAGGTGCGCGCCGTCATGCCTTTCAGTTCCGAGCGCTGCTGCAGCAGGAGAAAACACTCCAGCAACGCCGAAGGGTGGCGCTCGAAAGTGTCCTCCGTGCGCATGTCCAGCAGCTCGCGCACCGCCTGGAAGCGTTCGTTGATGACGATTGCCGGGCCGCCGCGGTTCGGGAAGATTTCTGCGCCGTAGTTTTGCAGCAGGATCGTGTTCGTCTGCGTGATCTTCTTCGCGTTGACGTAGTAGCGCTGCATGAACACCTCGGAGGCGCGCTTGCCGGCCGTGGCCTCTATCCCGAAGGCGCGCGCGAGCTTCTCCTGATGGTCGAACAAAAGCCGATCCTCTGCGCGACCCGTCAGGTAGTGCAGTCGGATGCGGACGTGCTGCAGGAAGCGTTCGATGCTGCGCAGGTCCGTCGCCTCCGCGCCGGTGATGAGGCGACGGCGGGCAAGATCGCGCCAATTGCGTCCAAGACCGGCGGCACGGGCGATCCATCCGAGCATCTGCAGATCCCGCATTCCGCCCGGACTTTCCTTGCAATTCGGCTCGAGCGCGTATGGCGTGTCATTGAAGCGCGCGTAGCGGTTTTCCTGTTCGAGTTGTTTGGCCTTGAAGAAGGCGCGCACGTCGAGTCGCTCGCGGTATTCGCTTGCGAACCGATCGAACAGCGTTCGATTGCCGGCGAGGAGGCGGGCTTCGAGCAGGTTTGTCTGGACGGTGATGTCTTCGTCTGCAGCAGCGAGGCATTCCTCGATCGTACGCACGCTGTGCCCGATTTCGAGACCAACGTCCCACAGGGCGCCGACCAGGGTGGAAAGGCTGGCCTGGAGCGCACTGTCGGGTTCGGATGGAAGGAGCACCAGCAGGTCCACATCCGAATGCGGGAAAAGCTCACCGCGCCCGTAACCGCCCACGGCGACGAGCGCGGCGTCGGACGGTATCCCGCAAATGCGCCAAAGGTGCAGGACGGCTTCGTCGACGAGGTGCGCTCTGCCGCGCAAGACAGCCGTGGTTCCCGGATGTGCTTCATAGGCGGCACGAATCCGCGCTCCGCCGGCGGCCAGCGATGCGCGTGCATTCGCAATGGCCGCCTGGATCGCGTCGATCGATATCACGTTCATTGCGTCCTTGGCTTCCGCTCAGGATAGAAGTGGGGTAACGAGTGCCGGGGGAGGAGGGCAGTCGGGCGAAACGGTGAGGACCTCGAAGCCCGTCGGAGTCACCAGGATGGTATGTTCCCATTGGGCGGACAGGCTGCGATCCTTGGTGACGATGGTCCAGCCGTCCGGCAGTTCAGAGATCGCGGCCTTGCCGGCATTGATCATCGGTTCAATGGTAAAGGTCATGCCCGGAAGCAGTTCGGGCCCCGTTCCGGCCTTGCCGTAGTGCAGGACTTGGGGTTCCTCGTGGAATTTCAGGCCGATGCCGTGGCCGCAGAACTCTCTTACAACCGAAAATCCGTTGCCTTCGGCGTGCTTCTGAATGATCTGGCCGATATCGCCGAGCCGTGCGCCGGGCTTGACTACGGAAATCCCGAGCCACAGACACTCGAGGGTCACCTGGCAGAGGCGCTTCGCGAGGATGCTTCCATCCCCGACGATGAACATGCGGCTGGTATCGCCGTGGTATCCGTCCTTGATGACGGTAATGTCGAGGTTGACAATGTCGCCCTTCTTCAGTGCCTTCGGGCCCGGAACGCCGTGGCACACCTGATGGTTGATCGACGTGCAGATCGACTTGGGATACGGAGAATAGCCCGGGGGGGCATAGTTCAGCGGAGCAGGGATGGTCTGTTGAACATTGACCATATAGTCATGACACAACTGATCCAGCTCGCCCGTCGTGATGCCCGGTTTGACGAAGGGGGTGATGTAGTCGAGAACTTCGGCGCCGAGTCGGCCGGCAACGCGCATTTTCTCGATTTCGTCGGGTGTTTTTATCGTGATGCTCATTTCTGGGGGATCCGAAGCTGATTCGCTAAAGAAAGAAGGCTAGCGCATGGAGCGGGTAGCGGCAAATCGCTCGCATCGGGGCCAGGAGCCTCACTTGTATGCTTGCCTTGAGTGGGTGGGGTTGAAGCTGTTATCATCTTGGGCTTGTCCGCCTTTGCGTGCGGGCAAAATCCCCACGCCCGGCAGTGCGCCGAAAGGGTCCGCTGTCCGATTCAATGTCTGATGGCGGTGGTGACGGTTAATGCCGTCGTGCCGGGCGGAGGTTCAACCCTTTGATTTGGAGTAATACATGTCCGTTACGATGCGCCAGATGCTGGAAGCCGGCATCCACTTTGGTCACCAAACCCGCTTCTGGAACCCGCGCATGGCCCCGTACATCTTCGGCCAGCGCAACAAGATCCACATCGTCAACCTCGAGAAGACGCTTGCCAAGTACAACGAGGCAATGGATTACATCCGCAAGCTGTCCGCCAATCGCGGCAACGTCCTGATGGTTGGCACGAAGCGCCAGTCGCGCGAAATCGTCGCCGAAGAAGCGCGCCGCGCCGGTGTCCCCTTCGTTGACGAGCGCTGGCTCGGCGGCATGCTGACCAACTTCAAGACGGTCAAGCAGTCGATCAAGCGCCTGAAGGAAATGGAAGCCATGGTCGAAGACGGTTCGATCGAGCGCCTTTCGAAGAAGGAAGCGCTGATGGCGTCGCGCGAAATGGACAAGCTGCAGAAGAGTATCGGCGGCATCAAGGATATGGGCGGCCTGCCCGATGCGCTGTTCGTGATCGACGTCGGCTATCACAAGATCGCCGTCACCGAAGCCAAGAAGCTCGGTATTCCGGTCATCGCCGTGGTCGATACCAACCACTCGCCCGAAGGCGTGGATTACATCATCCCGGGTAACGACGATTCGTCGCGCGCGATCCGTCTCTACGCTCGTGGCGTTGCTGACGCCGTGCTGGAAGGCCGTGCGCTGGCGCTGCAGGACATCGTTGCTGGCGGCTCCGACGAGTTCGTCGAGGTTGAAGAAGAAGGCGCTGACGATCAGGCCTGAGCCTTCCCGGTTGTCGATGACAACGTATTGAATTCGTAATTCAGGAGTTAGCATGGCGGAAATTACCGCAAGCATGGTCAAGGAACTGCGCGAGAAGACCGACGCGCCCATGATGGAATGCAAGAAGGCGCTGACCGAAGCTGCCGGCGATCTTACGAAAGCTGAAGAGATCCTCCGCGTGAAGCTGGGCAACAAGGCCAGCAAGGCTGCATCGCGAGTGACCGCTGAAGGCATCGTTTCGACCTACCTGTCCGCGGATCGCACGCTCGCCGCGATGGTGGAAGTGAACTGCGAAACCGACTTCGTCGCCAAGAACGACGACTTCATCGCGTTCGCCGCCTCTGTCGCCGAACTCGTCGCGAACAAGAACCCGGCCGACGTGGCCGCGGTCTCCGCGCTCGAGCTGAACGGCCAGTCGGTTGAAGCCGTTCGTACGGCGCTGGTCGGCAAGATCGGCGAGAACATCACCATTCGTCGTTTCACGCGCGTCGAAGCCAAGGGTGCCGTGGCCAACTACATCCACGGCGGCGCCAAGATCGGCGTGCTGGTGGATCTGGTCGGTGGCGACGAAGCGCTGGGCAAGGACATCGCGATGCACGTCGCCGCTGCCAAGCCCAAGGCACTGACCGCCGCAGAGGTTTCGACCGACCTGATCGACACCGAGCGCCGGATTGCGATCGAGAAGGCGCGCGAAGCGGGCAAGCCGGAAGCGATGCTCGAGAAGATCGCGGAAGGCAGCGTGCAGAAGTTCCTGAAGGAAGTCACGCTGCTGAGCCAGCCGTTCGTCAAGGACGACAAGCTCACCATCGAAGCGCTGGCCAAGTCGCGCAACGCTTCGGTCGCCGGCTTCACCCTCTACCTCGTTGGCGAAGGCATCGAGAAGAAGGTGAACGACTTCGCCGCGGAAGTTGCAGCGCAGGCTGCAGCAGCCAAGAAGTAAGAGGTAAGCGATGAGTGTTGCCGCCTATAAGCGCATTATGTTGAAGCTGTCCGGCGAAGCCCTGATGGGTGACGACGCGTACGGAATCAACGAGGACGTCGTCGGTCGCATCGTCGCCGAAATCGCCGAGGTTAAGAGTCTCGGGGTGCAGGTGGGGGTCGTGATCGGGGGCGGCAACATTTTTCGCGGCATGAAAGGCGCCGCATCCGGCATGGATCGTGCAACTGCCGATTACATGGGGATGCTGGCGACCGTCATGAACGCCATGGCGCTCGCCGATGCGTTGCGCCGTGCCGGAGTCGAAGCGCGGGTGCAGTCCGCTCTGCGTATCGATCAGGTGGTGGAGCCCTATATTCGTGGCCGCGCAATACGACATCTTGAAGAGGGCCGTGTTGTAATTTTCGCAGCGGGTACCGGTAACCCGTTCTTTACGACCGACACAGCGGCTGCGCTGCGCGGTTCGGAAATGGCTGCACAAATTGTCCTGAAGGCAACCAAGGTCGACGGCGTTTATACGGCCGACCCAAAGAAGGACCCGGACGCAAAGCGGTACCACCGAATCAGTTTCGACGAGGCAATCGGGCGCAACCTGGAGGTCATGGATACGACCGCGTTCGCCCTGTGTCGGGATCAGAAACTGCCGATCAACGTGTTCTCGATCTTCAAGTCGGGGGCACTCAAGCGTGTCGTGCTTGGCCAGGACGAAGGCACGCTGGTTCATTCCTGAGGACTCGATGATGATTGCCGAACTCAAGAAAGCGACCGAGCAGAAGATGCAGAAGTCGATCGATGTGCTCAAGGCAGACTTGGCCAAGGTCCGTACCGGACGAGCCCACACCGGTCTGCTCGATCATGTGATGGTCGAATACTATGGCAGCATGGTGCCGATCAACCAGGTGGCGAACGTGACGCTGGCGGATTCCCGCACGATCGGCGTTCAGGCGTGGGAGAAGCCCATGCTGGCGAAGATCGAGAAGGCGATTCGCGAAAGCGATCTGGGTCTCAATCCGTCGAACATGGGCGAAATGCTTCGCGTGCCGATGCCGGCGCTGACCGAGGAGCGTCGCCGCGACCTGACGAAGGTTGTCCGCCACGAAGGCGAGACCGCGAAGGTTGCCGTACGGAACCTGCGTCGCGATGCAAACCAGCAGCTCAAGGATGCCGTGAAGGACAAGGCGATCTCCGAAGACGATGAGCGCCGTGCGCAAGACGACATTCAAAAGCTGACCGACAAGTACATCGGTGAGGTCGACAAGCTGCTCGCCCAGAAAGAGCAGGAACTGATGCAGATCTAGATCCCGTCGGGATCGATTTGCATTACCGGACGGCACGCGGGGAGCGCGGAATGGCGAGGTCACCTTTTACCAGTTCTACGCGTGACGTGCCGATCGTTTCGGCAGTGCCGCGCCATATCGCCATCATCATGGATGGCAACGGCCGCTGGGCGCGCAAACGCTTCCTGCCTCGGGTCGCAGGACACGGTCGGGGCGTGGAGGCTCTGCGCACCACGATCCGCGGCTGCATCGAACGCGGAGTGTCCTATCTGACCCTCTTCGCATTCAGTTCCGAGAACTGGCGGCGCCCGGCGGACGAAGTGTCGTTCCTGATGCAGCTATTTATGCGTTCGCTGCAGAAGGAGGTCGATCGACTGCACGAAAACGGAATCCGTTTTCGCGTCATTGGCGACCTTTCCCGCTTCGATCCTGCCTTGGTCGAATTGATCCGCAGGGCGGAAGCGCTGACCGCGGGCAACGAAAGGCTGACGCTGACTGTCGCCGCCAATTACGGCGGTCGCTGGGACATCATGCAGGCGATCAATGGCTTGCTCGCGAAGTTCCCCGATCGCAGGGGCGATTTTACCGAGGACGAATTGAGCGCGGAGCTCGCGTTGAATTATGGTCCCGAACCCGATCTGTTCATTCGTACGGGTGGAGAGCAGCGCATCAGCAACTTCCTTCTCTGGCAGCTGGCCTATTCCGAACTCTATTTCACGGACACCTTGTGGCCGGATTTCGACGATGCGGCGTTGGGCCATGCGATCCAGTCGTACCAGTCGCGCGAGCGCCGTTTCGGAAGAACCAGTGAGCAATTGCGGGAAACGGAAAAGCGCGTGAGCGCTTCGTCGGCTGACGGCGTACCGGAGAATCATGCTTAGAACCCGGGTAATCACCGCTTTTGTCCTGCTGGCCGGTCTGCTGTCCGCCGTTTTCTTTCTGCCGCCGGCGGGCTGGCTCATCCTGGTCGCATTGATTTGCGCGGGAGCCAGCTGGGAATGGGGTGGACTCGCACGGTTTTCGCGTCCTCAGCGGATCACGTTCACCGTCTTGATGGCAGGTGCATGTCTGCTTGTCGGGGGCGCAAGCGGCCTTGCGGATGATCTGCACGAGGCACCGCTTCCGGTTGCGGGCTTCTATCTTGCGGGCGCAGTGTTTTGGCTTTGCGCAGTGCCGTTCTGGCTCAAGCGAAAGTGGCATCTCGGCAGCGTTCCTGGCGCGGCTTCGGTGGGTGCGGTCGTGCTACTGCCCCCCGCGTTGGCGATGGCGCATCTGCGGCTCGTGGACCCGTGGCTTCTCCTCGGTGCGATTGCGGCAGTGTCGGTCGCCGACATCGCCGCCTATTTCACCGGCCGTGCCTTGGGGCGGCACAAGCTGGCGCCGAACATCAGTCCCGGGAAGACATGGGAAGGGGCTGCCGGTGCCGTTGCGGGAGTATGCGTGTTCGGTCTGATCATTGCGCTGACCACCAAGGTCGAGGCCATTCGAGCCATCTCCTTGCCGTTGTTGCTTCCGCTTCTGATTACCTATACCGCGGTCAGCATCCAGGGAGATCTGTTCGAGTCGCTGCTCAAGCGTCAGGCGGGCTTGAAGGACAGCGGGACGATTCTTCCCGGGCACGGCGGGATTCTCGACCGGATCGACAGCCTCACTTCCACGCTTCCGCTGGTCGGCCTCGCGGCTCTCTGGCTCGCATAGTCACAGATGACCGAAACAAGAATTCAACGCGTAGCGGTGCTCGGCGCCACTGGCTCGATCGGGATAAGCACGCTGGATGTCATCGCGCGCCATCCGGACCGGTTTGAGGCGGTGGCACTCACCGCCCATGTCCAAGCCGAACGAATGGCCGAGCTGTGTGCCAAGTTCCGGCCCCGTTTTGCCGTGATGGGCGACGCGATGCGGGCTGCTCAGCTTCGCGAAATGCTGGCCGGCAGCGACGTACGCGCGGAAGTCCTGTTTGGTTCCGATGCACTCGCTGACGTGGCCGCGCACGAGGACGTGGATACGGTAATGGCGGCGATCGTCGGGGCGGCCGGACTGCCGTCCGCCCTGGCGGCAGCACGTGCGGGAAAGCGCGTTCTCCTTGCGAACAAGGAGGCGCTCGTGTTGTCCGGGCGGCTCTTCATGGACGCGGTGTCGGAAAGCGGCGCCGAACTGCTTCCCATCGACAGCGAGCACAACGCTGTCTTCCAGGCGATGCCTGCAAGCTATGTCCGCAACCCGGACAAGTGCGGGATCCGGCGAATTCTGCTGACTGCGTCGGGCGGTCCGTTTCGTGAGCGTTCACTCGAAAGTCTCCGAGATGTCACGCCCGAAGAAGCTTGCGCCCATCCGAACTGGGTGATGGGGCGGAAGATTTCGGTCGATTCCGCGACCATGATGAACAAGGGGCTCGAGGTCATCGAAGCCCATTGGCTGTTCGGAGTGCCGCCGGAGCGGATCGACGTCGTGGTGCATCCGCAGAGCGTCATCCATTCAATGGTGGAGTACGCAGACGGCTCCGTGCTGGCGCAATTGGGAAATCCGGATATGCGTACGCCCATTGCGCATGCCATGGCTTACCCCGATCGCATCGAAGCAGGAGTGCGTTCGCTGGACTTGTTCGAGATCGCGCGTCTGACCTTCGAGCGTCCCGATGTTCGTCGTTTCCCATGTCTCGACCTCGCCTATCAGGCCTTGCGAGCGGGGGGCGCTGCACCGGCCGTCCTGAATGCCGCAAACGAGATCGCGGTCGCGGCGTTTCTTGAGCGACAGCTGCCGTTTCAAGCCATCGCCGATGTCATCGCGGCGACCATGGAACGCGCGCAAGGATTGTCGGTCGATTCGCTGGAGTCGATTCTCGAAACCGATGCACGAGCGAGGCAGCTCGCTCGTGCCGAACTCGCGGCACGCCAAGTTCGCTGATGAACCTGTTTGATTACCTGATCCCCTTCCTTCTGGCCTTAGGGCTGCTCATCCTCGTTCACGAGCTTGGGCACTATCTGATCGCCAGATTGTGCGGTGTGAAGGTCCTGCGGTTTTCGATCGGCTTCGGCCGTCCGCTCATCCGCTGGACGGCCGGCGCAGACCGTACCGAGTGGGTGCTTGCGGCATTTCCGCTGGGCGGCTACGTCAAGATGCTCGACGAGCGGGAGGGGGCGGTGGCTCCAGGCGAGCTTCACCGTGCCTTTAATCGCCAGCACGTGCTGCGCCGCTTCGCGATCGTTGCAGCTGGACCGCTGGCCAACCTCCTGCTCGCGATCGTTCTGTACTGGGGATTGTTCATCGGCGGAACTCAGGAACTCAAACCGCGGCTCGGCGGGGCAGAAGCGTCCAGCATTGCCGCGCAGGCTGGCGTGCGTGAGGGCGATCTCGTGCTCGATGTGGATGATGAGCCGGTCCGTAGCTGGCCCGAGTTGCGCTGGGCCCTGTTGCGACATGCACTCGACGCGCGGGAGGTGAAGCTGCACGTGCGGACCCTGGAGGACGTCGAAGCCTATCGACGCATTGACCTGTCGGGGGTGCAAATCGAAGACGGCGAGCGCGATCTCATTGCGAATCTCGGCTTGAAACTGTGGCGACCGCCGATCGATCCGGTCATCGGAAAGGTGATCGACGGAGCTGCTGGCTCGCGTGCGGGTTTGCTTCCCGGGGACCGGTTCGTGATGCTCGACGGCAAGCCCGTCACCTCATGGGTGGAGGTGGTCGAGCGGGTGCGCGAACATGCCGGCACGTCGCTTCCGGCGGAGATCTCCCGATCAGGGAAAGATTTTTCGGTGACTTTGGTTCCCGATATCACTGAAGAGCAGGGGCGCCGTGTCGGAAAGATCGGGGTTGCGGTGGCGGAACCTCCCGCTGGCGACGACTCGGCCTTCGTGATCGTGCACTATGGTCCGGCAGAAGCCTTCGGCAAGGCGCTGAAACAGACGTGGGAAACGAGCACCTTGAGCCTCAAGATGATCGGCCGCATGCTGACGGGCGAAGTTTCGTGGCGAAATCTTTCGGGGCCCGTCACGATCGCCGATTATGCGGGACAGTCCGCCAAGCTCGGCCTGAGCCATTATCTGAAGTTTGTTGCGCTGATCAGCATCAGCCTCGGCGTGCTGAACCTCCTGCCCATCCCGGTGCTGGATGGCGGGCATTTACTGTATTATGTGATAGAGATTATCAAGGGCGGCCCAATTCCGGAGCGGATCATGGAGGTCGGTCAACAGATCGGCCTGATCTTGCTCGCGATGCTCATGGCGTTCGCCTTCTACAACGACATAAATCGTCTCATTTCCGGCTAAATCCCTGATGAAACAGAAGCTCCTCTCCGGGCTTGTTATGGCCCTGTTTGCCGCCGCCCCGGCTTTCGCGTTCGAGCCGTTCAAGGTCAAGGATATTCGCGTCGAAGGCCTTCAGCGCACCGAGGCCGGCACCGTGTTCAACTATCTTCCGATTCGCGTGGGCGAGACGTTCACGGAAACCCAGGCAGCGGATGCGATTCGCGGCTTGTTCGCCACCGGGTTTTTCAAGGACGTGCGGATCGAGGTCGAAAACGATGTTCTCGTCGTGATCGTCGACGAGCGCCCGGCGATCGCACAGATCGATTTCGTCGGCGTGAAGGAATTCGACAAGGACGCGCTGAAGAAGGGCCTGAAAGAGGTCGGCCTGGCCGAGTCGCGCATCTTCGATCGGGCCTTGCTCGATCGCGCGGAACAGGAACTCAAGCGCCAGTACCTGAGCCGTGGCAAATATGCAGCGGTGATTGAAACGACCGTTACGCCGTTGGAGCGAAACCGTGTCGGGATCAATTTCAAGGTCGATGAAGGCGAAGTCGCCAAGATTCGGCAGATCAGCATCGTTGGGAACAAGACGTTCAAGGAAAAGGAGCTTCTCGACCTGTTCCAGTTGACGACTCCCGGCTGGTTGACCTGGTACACGAAGAACGACCAGTACTCGAGGCAGAAGCTGTCGGCGGACCTCGAGAATCTGCGCTCGTACTACCTGAATCGCGGGTACCTGGATTTCAATATCGATTCCACACAGGTATCGATTACGCCCGACAAGAAGGACATCTACATCACCCTCAGTATCACCGAGGGTGAGCGTTACACGGTTTCGGCGGTGCGCTTTGCCGGTGATCTGGTGCTTCCCGAAGAGGAGTATCGCAAGCTGGTCACGATCCGGCCCGGTGAAATCTTCTCGCGCGAGCGGCTCACCGAGACCACGAAGGCGGTTGCCGATCGCCTCGGCAATGAAGGCTATGCCTTTGCGAACGTCAACGCCTCGCCGGAGGTGGACAAGGACAAGCGCGAAGTCGCTTTTACGATTTTCGTTGATCCGGGCCGTCGCGTGTATGTGCGTCGGATCAACGTCGGCGGAAACACGAAGACGCGTGACGAAGTGGTCCGCCGTGAGATGCGGCAAATGGAAGGCGCCTGGTATGACGCCGAACAGATCAACCGCTCGCGTACCCGGATCGACCGCCTGGGATATTTCGAGGAAGTCAACGTCGAAACGCCTGCGGTACCGGGAACGACCGACCAGGTCGACGTCAATTTCAACGTCAAGGAACGCGCGACGGGCACGCTGTCGGTCGGCGCCGGTTTCTCGAGTTCCGAAAAGATCGTGCTGTCCGCTTCGGTCTCACAGCAGAACCTGTTCGGCACGGGCAACTCGTTGACGCTTGGGCTCAACACCAGCAAGTCGAGCCGCACGTATGCGCTGTCGTTCACCAATCCCTACTACACGATCGACGGGGTGAGCCTGGGTTGGGACCTGTACCACCGTACCTATGACCCGTCGACCTCCCTGTCGGTCGGTCGCTACAAGACGGTTTCGACAGGGGCGGGTCTGCGTTTCGGCTTCCCGATCGGTGAGGATGACTCGATCAACTTCGGTCTCGCGGCAGACCGCACGGTCATCACGACCTTCACGGACAGCCCTCAGCAATATCTGAATTTCTGCGATCCCGCCAAGGACGATTTCAACTGCGATAACGTCACGAGCCTGGTCGCCAGCGCCGGCTGGTCGCGGGACAAGCGCGACAGCGTGATTTATCCGCGTTCCGGCAGCTATCAGAAGGTGCACGCCGAAGTCGCCGTTCCTCCGGGCGCCGTGCAGTACGGCAAGATCAGCTACCAGCACCAGCAGTGGTTCCCGATCGGCCGTGACTACGCGCTGATGCTAAATGCCGACGTGGGTTGGGCAAAGGGATACGGCGACAAGGTGTTGCCGTTCTACAAGAACTTCTACGCGGGCGGTATCGGTTCGGTGCGCGGCTTCGAGCAGAGCTCGATCGGCCCGAAGGATTCTGTGACGCATGACGCGCTGGGTGGCAATCGGCGGATCCTTGGCAACGCGGAATTCTATTTCCCGCTGCCGGGATCGGGCACGGATCGTTCGTTCCGTCTGTCTGCGTTCGTCGATGCCGGTACGGTTTGGGGTGAGACCGAGAAGCTAAAGTTCAGCGACCTGCGCTACAGTACTGGTTTGGCCTTCTCCTGGGGGTCGCCGATCGGGCCGCTCAAGTTCAGCTTGGGTATCCCGCTCAAGAAGGAAGAAGGCGACAAATTGCAAAAATTCCAGTTCCAGCTGGGTTCGGTATTCTGATTGAACGAAACAAGCCCGGTTCCGTTGGAGATACAAGAAGTGAAATTGAAGACCCTGTCGTTTCTCGCAGCTGCTCTGCTGACCATTGCCGCGCCTGCCGCCTTTGCGGAATCCAAGATCGGGTTCGTGAACTCCGACCGCGTGATGCGCGAAGCGGCGCCCGCCGTTCGTGCGCAGCAACGCCTCGAAAAGGAGTTCGAAAAGCGCGATCAGGAATTGCAGCGCATGGGCAAGGAGTTGCAATCGGTGCAGGAAGATCTCGAGCGCAATGGGGTGACGATGGCCGAGTCGGATCGCCGGACGAAGGAACGCTCGTTCAACGACCTCAATCGTGATTTCCAGCGGAAGCAGCGCGAATTCCGCGAAGATCTCAACCAGCGGCGCAACGAGGAACTCGCTTCGGTACTCGACCGTGCGAACCGCACGATCAAGCAGATCGCCGAGGCCGAAAAATACGATGTGATCCTCCAGGAGGCGGTGTACGCCAGCCCGCGGATCGACATCACCGATAAGGTCATCAAGGCGCTCGCCGATACCAAGTAAGGTTTCTGCGACGTGCTGTTTTCGCTGGATGAACTGGTTGCCCGACTGGGTGGTGAAGTCGTGGGTGACCCCGCAACGCGCGTCGGGCGCGTCGCAACGCTCGATCAGGCCGAAGCCGGGGACTTGGCATTCCTCGCCAACCCCAAGTACCAGTCGCGGCTGAAGGATTGCCGGGCGTCGGCGGTCATTGTTGCGCCAGTAGCGCGAGACCTGACCGATCGTCCTCGGATCGTCACCGCCGATCCCTACATCTATTTCGCGCGCGTCGCGCAGCTCTTCAATCCCGGCGAAGTCGCGGTGCCGGGTGTGCACAGCGGCGCGTCGGTCGAGTCTCCGATTCCCGCTTCCGTCTCCGTCGCTGCAGGCGTGGCGATCGGGCCTGACGTGAGCATCGGCGAGGGCGTGGTCATCGGCCCGGGTTGCAGCGTCGGCAGGGGAGCGAAGATCGGAGCCGGCACGCGGCTGTACGGGAACGTCACGATCTATCACGAGTGCGTGATAGGCGACGACTGCATCGTCCACTCGGGCGCGGTGATCGGCGCAGACGGGTTCGGCTTCGCCCGCGAGCGCGACGGCAACTGGGTCAAGATTCCGCAAGTGGGACGGGTGGTGATCGGAGACCGTGTCGAGGTCGGCGCCAATACGACCATCGACCGCGGTGCGCTGGACGACACCGTGATTGCCGACGGAGTGAAGCTGGACAATCAGATCCAGATCGCCCACAACGTCCGCATCGGAGAAAATACCGCGATTGCGGGCTGCGTCGGGGTTGCCGGAAGTACCACGATCGGCGCGCGTTGCATGATTGGCGGACAGGCCGGGATCATCGGACATCTGCGGATCGCTGACGACGTGGTCGTGTCGTCGGGTACGCTCGTCACGAAGTCGATCACCCGCCCGGGCGTCTATACGGCGAACTTGCCCTTGCAGGGGCATGCGGACTGGGTGCGGAATTTTGCGCATCTTCGCCATCTGGATGCGCTCGTCGATAGAATACGCGCCCTAGAACAACGTCTCGAAGAACGAAAGCAAGAGTAATCCATGGATATCAACGAAATTCTCCAGTACCTGCCGCATCGCTATCCCTTCCTTCTGGTGGATCGGGTGCTTGAACTGGAGGAAGGCAAGCGCATCTTGGCGCTCAAGAACGTCACGATGAACGAGCCGTTCTTTCCGGGACATTTCCCGCACCATCCGGTGATGCCCGGGGTGCTGATCGTTGAGGCGATGGCACAGGCTGCAGCGCTATTGTCCTTTAAAACCATGGGCATCAAGCCGGACGAGAACTCGGTGGTCTATTTCGCCGGGATCGACAACGTGCGCTTCAAGCGGCCGGTGGTGCCTGGCGATCAGTTGATGTTCGATGTCGAGATCACGCACGGCAAGCGCAACATTTACAAGTACAAGGGCGTTGCGCGCGTCGGCGGCGAGGTGGCTGCGGAAGCGGAACTGATGTGCGCGCTGAAGACCCTGTCATGATCCATCCGACCGCCATCGTCCATCCCGGCGCCAAGCTGGGAGCCAACGTGAGCGTCGGTCCGTACACGGTCATCGGCGAACATGTCGAGATCGGTGATAACACCCGCGTCGGGCCGCACGTGGTGATCGAAGGGCGCACCCGGATCGGACGCGACAACGAGATCTTCCAGTTTTGCTCGATCGGTGCCGCGCCTCAGGACAAGAAGTACGACGACGAGCCGACGCGGCTCGAGATCGGCGATCGCAACACGATCCGCGAGTTCTGCTCGTTCAACGTCGGCACCAGCCAGGATGCCGGGGTCACGCGCGTCGGTAACGACAACTGGATCATGGCGTACGTGCATTTTGCGCACGATTGCCACGTGGGTAACAACACGATCTTCGCGAACAATGCGACGCTCGCCGGCCACGTTCATGTCGGCGACTGGGCGATCCTGGGCGGATTCACCGGTGTGCACCAGTTCGTACGGGTTGGCGCGCACAGTTTCTGCGGCGTCGGCACGGTGCTGCTGCAGGATCTGCCTCCGTTCGTGACGGTCGCCGGAAATCCTGCCAAACCGCATGGCATCAACAGCGAAGGCATGCGGCGGCGAGGGTTCTCGGCGGAAGCGATCGCGGCGGTCAAGCGCGCGTACCGGGCACTTTACCGGTCGGGTTTGAGCCTCGACGAGGCGCGTGCACGAGTGACCGAAATCGCGGCGGAGCAATCGGAAGTCACGCCATTCAACGAATTCATTTCGGCATCGGGACGCGGGATCGTTCGTTGACCGTGCGCGCGTGAATCGATGGCGATCCGGATTGCAATGGTTGCGGGCGAGGCGTCGGGAGACCTGCTCGCCAGCCACCTGATTCGCGCCTTGAAGCAACGGGTGCCCGACATCGAGTTCTTCGGTATCGGGGGCCCCAAGATGCAGGCGGAGGGCTTCAATGCCGAGTGGGCTTGCGAGCGGCTGGCCGTTCACGGCTATGTGGACGCGCTGAAGCGCTATCGCGAGCTGTCGGGAATCCGTCGCAGCCTGCTGCGGCAGATTCGCCGTGAGCGGCCGGATGCGTTCATCGGCGTCGATGCGCCGGACTTCAACCTGTGGCTCGAAGGCCAGGTGCGGTCGGCGGGGATCCCTGCGATCCATTTCGTCAGCCCGTCAATTTGGGCGTGGCGGGGCGGACGTATCCGGAAGATTGCACGCTCGGTGTCTCGCATGCTGTGCCTGTTTCCGTTCGAACCCGCGCTTTATGAACGTGCCGGGGTGCCGGTGGATTACGTCGGGCATCCGCTCGCGGATGTGTTCCCCTTGCACCCGGATCGCGATGCGGCGCGCGAAATGCTGGGGATACCGCCGGAATCGCGTGTCGTCGCGCTGCTGCCCGGCAGCCGGCAATCGGAAGTGCGAAATCTCGCTCCGGTGTATCTGCAGGCAGCGCGCATCCTGCATGAACGTCACCCCGACGTGTCGTTCGTCGTGCCGCTGGCAACGCGGGAGACTCGTGAACTGTTCGTCGAGGCCTTGAAGGGTTTCCCTGGCAAGGAGTTGCCGGTGCGGATGCTCTTCGGTCATGCCGTCGAGGCGATGACGGCCGCGGACGTGGTGCTGGTCGCGAGCGGGACGGCGAGCCTTGAGGCGGCATTGCTGAAGCGGCCGATGGTGATCTGCTACCGGATGGGGAAGTGGCAGTATCGACTCATGAAACGCATGGCCTATCTGCCTTGGGTGGGCTTGCCTAACGTTCTGTGTAACGAGACCGTGGTCCCGGAACTGCTGCAGGACGCAGCGACGCCGGAAGCGCTCTCGGATGCGCTCGAGAAGTGGCTTGTCGACCCCGAGGGGTGTCGAAGGCTGGAAGAGCGGTTCTCTGCGATGCACCTGACGCTGCGCCAGAACACTGCCGAGAAGGCGGCTGCGGCGATTCTTCCCTACCTGAGCCGGAGTTCCGAATGGAAGCCGTCCCACCAACCGGCTTGATCTGCGGCGTCGATGAGGCAGGGCGGGGCCCCTTGGCGGGCTCGGTCGTGGCAGCCGCGGTGATTCTCGATCCGGCACGGCCGATCGAGGGTCTGAACGATTCCAAGAAGCTTACCGAGCGTGCGCGCGACCGTTTGGCCGAGTTGATACGTGAGCGGGCGTTGGCGTGGGCGGTCGCGGAAGCGACGGTCGCCGAGATCGACCGCCTCAACATCCTGCACGCGACGATGCTTGCGATGCAACGAGCCGTGGCCGGCTTGTCGCATCGCCCGGACCTTGTACGAATCGATGGCAATCGCTGTCCCGTGCTGGATGTTCCGTCGGAAGCGGTGGTCAAGGGGGATGCAACCGTGCCCGCCATCGCCGCGGCTTCGATTCTTGCGAAGACGGTGCGGGACGCGCAGATGGTCGAACTCGATGTCATCTATCCGGCGTACGGATTCGCGCGCCACAAGGGCTACCCTACAGCGGAACATCTTGCCGCACTGCGTCTCCATGGGGTGGCAGACTGCTACCGTCGTAGCTTCGCGCCGGTACGCGATCTGGTCGCGAATCCGGAACTTTGGCCCGCCGGGACGCTGCTATGACGATTCATCATTTGCTGCTCTTCCTGCATCTGGCCGGGGTCGTCACGTGGGTCGGGGGGATGCTCTTCGCGTATGCGTGCCTGCGACCGGCGGCGTCGACGCTCGCGCCGCCGCAGCGCCTGGTGCTGTGGGTGGGCGTGTTGTCGCGTTTCTTCCGCCTGGTATGGGGCTCCGTCGCGCTAATCGGAATCAGCGGCGGGACGATGCTGGTGCGTGTGGGCTTCGGGCACGCACCGACGGCCTGGCATGTGATGCTTCTTACCGGCACGGTGATGATCGCGGTCTTCATGTATATCTGGTTCCGCCCGTGGCCGCAGCTGCGTAGTGCGGTGGCGCGGGAAGATTGGGCCGCCGCGGCCGTCGCGATGAACGGTATTCGGCAGCGGGTCGGTTTCAACCTTGCCATCGGAATCGTCACGATCGGGATCGCGACGCTGGGGCTGGGCGTCTGAGGCTCGTCTCTTGAAGCACATCACATCCCGCGACAATCCGACAGTCAAACGCCTGCACGGCTTGGCGCACTCGTCGCGCGATCGCCGAAGCCACGGCCAAACGCTTCTCGACGGCCCGCATCTCGTTCAGGCGGCGTTGGACGCGCGCTTCCCGCTGCGAGAGCTGGTGGTGAGCGATCAGGGCCTCGAGCGTGATGAAATTTCCGGTCTGCTTGAGCAGTGTGGGGGAACGCCCGTGCTGCATCTGACCGATTCGCTGTTTGCGCACGTGAGTCCGGTCGATGCGCCGTCCGGCTTGATGGCGGTCGTCGATCTTCCCGACGCGGCCGGCCACGGCGCAGCGTTCGACGCCTCCTTGCTGCTACTCGACACCATTCAGGATGCGGGCAATCTGGGGACGATCCTGAGAACGGCCGCCGCAGCGGGGATTCCGGATGTATTGATGACTCCCGGATGTGCGCATGCGTGGTCGCCCCGGGTGCTGCGCGCGGGAATGGGCGGCCACTTCTGTCTTCGCATCCATGAGGGCGTCGATCCGGTTGCTGCGCTGAAGGACTACCGGGGCGCGGTTCTCGCGACAGGCTTGGGCAAGGGGGCGCGGGATCTGTACGATTGCGACCTTCGCGGACCGGTAGCGTGGTTGTTCGGTTCGGAAGGCGCAGGCCTTTCGCCGGAGGTTGCCGCTTTGGCCCGGGGCATGGTGATCATCCCGATGCCGGGAGCGGTCGAATCGCTCAATGTCGGCGCGGCAGCGGCGATCTGCCTATTCGAGCAGGTGCGGCAGCGGCGTGCGGCTCGGCGCTGATCTGTTTTCAATCCTCTGGCAGTTGCAGGCGCTGTGCGGCGAGCGACGGGTCGTTTCCCGGGACATAAGGCACGACGCCCAGTAGTGGCGCCGAAATGCGCTGCTGGAGCGCCGCGATGTTTTCGTCGAGGCGTGGCATGTCGGGGGTGATGCAGTTTGCGATCCAGCCTGCGAGGCGCAGCCCGCGTGCCTTAATCGCCTCGACGGTCAATAGCGCGTGGTTGATGCAGCCCAACCGCATTCCGACGACGAGGATCACCGGCAAGCCAAGATCGACGGCAAGATCGGCCGTGTCGTAGTCGTCGTCGAGCGGCACGCGGAAGCCGCCGACGCCCTCGACGATAACAACATCGGCCTGCGTCTGCAGCAGGCGGAAAGCCTTGAGGATGTGCGATGGATCGATGGAGACGCCCTCGGCGGCGGCGGCGATGTGCGGGGCGACGGGTTGGGTGAGGCAGTAAGGATTCAGCCACTGCAGGCCCGGATCGAAGCTGCCGGCGGCGAGCAGACGTGCGGCATCCTCGTTGATTAGTACGCCGTCGACGTCTTCGGCACCCGCCGCGACGGGCTTCATGCCGAGGGCTGAGCGGCCGGCGGCACGTGCGGCGTGGAGCAGCGCGCAGGTGATGAAAGTCTTGCCGATTTCGGTGTCGGTTCCGGTGAGGAACCAGGCCTGACGGTTCGTCATGGTTAAGGCTTCTTCAGCGTGAGCAGGATCAGGTCGTAGGTGGCGGGCAGCAGGCCATCCGGGCGCCGGTGGGCTTCGTAGCGGGCCTCGAGCTTGTTCCATGCCGCACGTCCGAGGGGCTGCCGGCGACGATGTTCGCCGACCGTCTGGGCGCCGATCGACTTGATGTCGCGTAACAGTCGGCGGAGATCGGGGGCGAGGGCGAATGCGTCTTCACGCGTGTGGGCGACGGGTTGCAGGCCATGATCCCGGGCTGCGGCCAGCCAGAAATCGGCTTCATGGAAGCGGATCACGTGTTCGGCCTGGTCGATGGCGGCGAAGGCTTCGCGCAGCTCCCACAGCGTACGTGGCCCGAGGGTGGCGATGCAGGCCATGCCGCCCAACTTCAGAACGCGCGCGAGTTCGCCGAGGCTGCGATTGGGGTCGCACCACTGCAAGGCGAGGCTGGACCATACGAGGTCGAAGCTGCCGGAAGCGAGCGGCAAGGCTTCGAGGTCGCCGCACACGGGCAATATCGGTTTGTCGTCCGGGTTCGCCGAGTGCATGAGCTGCTCAAGCATCGCCGGAGCAAAGTCGATAGCAATGCTGGAGGCGTCGGGAAAGGTATCGCGGAGGATGTTCAGGCCATAGCCGGTGCCACACCCGGCATCGAGGATGCGCTGCCGCTTCGCCCCTTGATGACCGGTCAGAGCGAACGCGGCAAGACGGTGGCAAATCTCGCGCTGGACGGCGGCGGCGCGGTCGTAACTGGCCGCTGCGCGATTGAAGGCAGAGCGTACGGAGTGTTTGTCGACGCGACCTTCAGGCATTGCAGGCAGCGGCGAGTTGCTCGGCACATACGTCGGGCCGGGAAAGGAAGGGCGCGTGCCCGCAGCTGTCGAGTACCGTAAGGCGGGCCGACGGAAAAGCGTTTGCGAGCCAGTGAGCCGCGCCGATGGGCATCAAGGCATCGGCCGCGCCGTGGATGAGCGTGACGGGCTGGCGAATCCCGGAGGCGATGGCGCGTTGATCGGACGCGGCGAGCAAGCGGAGGCCGCGAGCAAGATGCGGCAGGCTGTTTGTTTCGATGCCCGTCAGTGCCTCGGTGAGGGCACTGCCAACAGGGCGGCGATGCGCGTCGCCGAGCGTTTGCAGCGCAATGAAACGCTTCAACGTCGCTTCGGGCGCAGCCTCGAAATTGTCGATGAATTCCCTGACGGTGGTTGCGGCCAGCCCGTGCGGCCAATCCTGCTGCGGGTCGGCGATGAAGCGCGGCGAAGTCCCGATCAGGATGAGGCGGGAGACTTTTTCAGGACGACGCCGAGCGAGGTTCATCGCGATCATGCCGCCGAGGGACCAGCCGCAGACGACTGCGCCGTCGGGAAGCGTCGGTGCGAGCGCGTCAGCCCAATCGGCGATGTCGAGCGAATCGGGGGCTGCGTCGCATCCATGACCGGGAAGCGCCGGAGTGCGGATGTCGAGGCCGGAGGGCAGGGCGGGCAAGAAGTTTCGCCACACGGCTGGCGTCAGCCCCCAGCCGTGCAGCAGCACCAGCGGAGCCGAACTCATCTTGCGGCCTCCAGGCGCCGCAGGGCGGCGGCGAGCCGCTCGACGTCGGCAACGGTGTGGGCGGCACTCAGGGAGACGCGCAGGCGGGCTGTGCCGTTCGGTACCGTCGGCGGTCGAATGGCCGGAACCCAGATCCCTTCGTCCCAAAGAGCCCGGGCAACGGCAACGGCCTCGGCGTTGTCGCCGATCACGACCGGTTGGATCGGTGTTCGCGAATTCATCAGCTGCCAGCGTTCGAGGCGGAGTTCGTCGCGCAGGACGCGGATCAGGGTGTCGAGTTGCGTGCGGAGATCGTCGCCGCGTTCGATGCGGTCGAGGCTTGCCATCAGCCCCTCGGCGAGGGCGGGAGGCGCACCGGTGGTGAAGATGTAGGGGCGGGCGGTCTGCATCAGCCACTCGACGACCTCCGAGTTGCCTGCCGCAAAGGCGCCTGACACCCCCGCGGCCTTCCCGAGCGTGCCGATGTAGATCAGACGCCAGGAGTCGAGGCCGGCCTCCGCGAGGGCGCCTCGCCCATGTGGGCCGAGTACGCCGAAGCCGTGAGCGTCGTCGACCATCAGCCAAGCGTCGTGACGTTCCGCGAGTTCGAGCAGGTCGGCGAGGGGCGCGACGTCGCCATCCATGCTGAACACCGAATCGGTGACGATCAGTTTGCGCTTGGCCGTCGAGCCCGAGAGCGAGCGTTCGAGGGCCGCGAGATCGGCGTGGGGATAGCGATGCAGGTCGGCGCGCGACAGGAGCGCGCCGTCGACCAGGGAGGCGTGATTGAGGCGGTCGGCGAATATCGCGTCGCCCCGCCCGACGAGCGCGGGAACGACGCCCGTGTTCGCCATGAAACCGGTGGAAAAATAAAGGGCGCGTTCGCAGCCGACAAAGGCTGCAAGGCGAGCTTCGAGCTCGTCGTGAATGGTGTAGTGGCCGCTGACCAAGTGGGAGGCGCCGGAGCCGGCGCCCCAGCGTTCGACGCCACGTTGCAAGGCCTGAGCAATCGCGGGATCCGCGGCGAGGCCGAGATAGTCGTTGCTGCAGAACGCCAGCATGTCGCGGCCGTCGACCCGTGCGTAGGGGCCGCAGGGCGATTCGAGGCTGCGGCGGACGCGGCGCAGCGCGCGTGCGTCGAGCTCCGCCAGGTTCGTTTTCAGTTCGTCGAGCAGCCTGGTGCTCACGCGAGGACCTCGTCGAGTGCAGCGCCGGCACCGTCGACAAGATGCGCGATAAGCGCGTCGTCCAGGACGTAGGGCGGCATGAAGTAGACCGTGTTGCCGATGGGGCGCAGCAGTACGCCGTGGTCGAGCGCTGCGCTGAAGAACCGGCGCGAGAAATCCGGCTTCGGCGTGTCGACGTCGAACGCGGCGATCATGCCCCGTTGGCGCAGGTGCCGGACTGCCGGATGCTCGCCGAAGCGCGCCTGCAGCGTTTTGCCGAGCTCGGCCGAACGCTGCCGATTGGCGTTGAGGACGTCATCCTGTTCGAAGATGTCTAGGGTCGCGAGCGCCGCGCGGCAGGCGAGCGGGTTGCCGGTGTATGAGTGCGAGTGGAGGAAGCCGCGGACCGTCGCATCGTCGTAGAAGGCGTCGTAGATCGTCTGCGTGGTCAGGACGAGGGACAGCGGCAGGTAGCCGCCCGAGATGCCCTTCGACAGGCAGATGAAATCCGGCCAGATGCCGGCCTGTTCGCACGCGAAGAAGCTGCCGGTGCGGCCGCAGCCGACGGCGATCTCGTCGGCGATCAGCAGCACTTCGTAGCGGTCGCACAAGCTGCGGGCGAGGCGAAGGTATTCCTCGTCGTACATCACCATGCCGGAGGCGCCCTGAACCAGGGGTTCGACGATCAGGGCGGCAGTTTCGTGGTGATGGCGTGCGAGGTGGGCTTCGAGCTGTGTCGCGGCGCGACGGGCGACGTCGGCTGCGGATTCGCCGGGGCCGGCGAGTCGGGCATCCGGCGTCGGGACGATGCTGCCACTGCGGACGAGGGGCGCGTAGGCGTCGCGGAAGATCGCGACATCGGTGACCGCAAGCGCGCCGACCGTCTCGCCGTGATAGCTGCCGGCGAGGCTCACGAAGCGCGATTTCTCGGGGCGTCCAAGATTGCGCCAGTAGTGGACGCTCATCTTCAGCGCGATTTCGGTCGCGGATGCGCCGTCCGAGGCATAGAAGGCATGTCCGAGGCGGTGGCCGGTCAGCGCCGCGAGACGCTCGGACAGTGCGACGACCGGCTCGTGCGTGAAGCCGGCGAGCATCACGTGCTCGAGCCGTTCGAGTTGGTCGCGCAGTGCGGCGTTGATACGGGGATTGCAGTGGCCAAAGAGATTGACCCACCAGGAGCTGATCCCGTCGAGCAGGCGGCGCCCCTCCGCATCGTACAGCCACGGCCCTTCGCCGCGCGTGATCGCCACCAGCGGCAGGGCCTCGTGTTGCTTCATCTGCGTGCACGGGTGCCAGACTGCGGCAAGCGAGCGTTGGAGCAAATTGGGGCTGGACATCGGCTTTCCTGCGGTGGTGCGGTCGGCAAATGTGGCGCAAATGGGCGCGCCGTGTCAAACATGATGGGTCTCGTGGCTGAGGTGTTTTGCTACCATGTAATGCTACCGACAATAAAGACGACTCCAATGATCTTCGTCATTTCCCCCGCAAAAGCCCTCGATTTCGAAACGCCTTCCGTCACCTCGACCTTCACGCAGTGTGATTTCCTGTCCCAGGCGTCGGAGCTGATCGCTGTGTTGAGACAGAAGTCTCCTGCCGACATCGCTGCCTTGATGGATCTTTCCGATCAGCTCGCAACCCTCAATGTCGCACGGTACGAAAGTTGGGCGCTGCCTTTCGATCCGTCGAACGCCAAGCAGGCGGCGCTCGCCTTCAACGGAGACGTGTACGAAGGCCTGGACGCGAAGACGCTGTCCCAGGCGGACCTCGATTGGGCGCAGGCGCACCTGAGGATCCTGTCGGGGCTCTATGGTGTTCTTCGCCCGCTCGACCTGATCCAGCCCTACCGGCTCGAAATGGGCTCGCGTCTCGCAAATCCACGCGGGGCAAACCTGTATGCGTTCTGGGGCGACACGCTGACGCTGAAGCTGAACGAGTTGATCGCTGCAGAGCGTGAAGCCGGAAGGGAGGGCATCCTCGTGAATCTCGCGTCCGACGAGTACTTCAAGTCGGTGAAGGTACAGAAGTTGTCGGCGCGCGTGCTTACGCCCGTCTTCGAGGACTGGAAGGGCGGGCGCTACAAGATCATCAGCTTCTATGCGAAGCGTGCGCGCGGGCTGATGAGCCGGTACGCGATTCGGCATCGCCTTGAGGACGCGGAAGGGCTCAAGGGCTTCGACAGCGAGGGCTACGTCTTCGCGCCGGAAGCCTCGGACGATGCGACGCTGGTGTTCCGGCGCCGTGCCGATTGACGTAAGGATGATCGAAAGGGCTTACTCGTGAGAATCAGCCAAAATTTCGATTCCGGCGCGATCGAGGTGCTGAGCCTCGACGACCCGCAAGATATCCGTCTGCGTTTGCGTGCGGACAACGCGGCCGAATTCCGCCAGTGGTTCCATTTTCGCGTGCAGGGTGCCGAAGGGCAGGCCTTGCGCATGGTTTTCGAGAACGCCGCGGAGGCTGCCTACCCGGACGGCTGGCCGGGTTACCGCTGCGTGGCGTCCTACGATCGTCGCACGTGGTTCCGCGTCCATGCGACGAGCTACGAGGACGGGCAACTAGTCGTCGAGCACACGCCAGAGCGGAACAGCGTCTATTACGCCTACTTCGAGCCGTATTCCTACGAGCGGCACCTGGACATGCTCGGCTGGGCGGAGGTGACGCCTTTCGCGAGCGTCGACAGCCTCGGCGCGACGGTCGAGGGGCGGGAAATCGATCGCATCGTCGTGGGCCGGGATTCGCCGGGACGGCTGCCGATCTGGGTCATCGGTCGCCAGCATCCGGGCGAGACGATGGCGGAGTGGTTCATCGAGGGGCTGCTCGAGCGATTGCTCGATGCGGCGGATCCGGTGGCGCGTCACATCCGTGAACGCGCAGTGCTGCACATTGTGCCGAACGTGAATCCGGACGGCGCGATTCACGGCAACCTGCGCACGAACGCCGCGGGCCGTAATCTCAATCGCGAATGGCTTGCGCCGGATCTCAATGCGAGTCCGGAAGTGCTGCACGTGCGTGCCGCGATGCAGAAGACGGGCTGCTCGCTGTTCCTCGACATCCACGGGGACGAGGCGCTCCCCTATGTGTTCTTTTCGACGGCCGAGGAAGTGCCGGGATTCACGCGTGAGACCGCGGCGAAGCAGGAGCGAGTGGTCGCGGCGCTGAAGGCGGCGAGTCCGGACTTCCAGACCGAGCACGGCTATAAGCCAGGACGATTCGGCGAGGAGTTGCTGACGCTGGCGAGCAAGTGGGTGGCGCACCACTTCCGCTGCGTGTCGCTGACGCTCGAGATGCCGTTCAAGGACAACGCGAACCTGCCGGATGGAAACGTGGGCTGGAATGGCGCGCGCAGCAAGCGGCTGGGCGCAGCGATGCTGAACGCGATCCTCGCGCACCTGGAAGCGCCGTAAGGGCGGCGGAGTGGTCGGGCCCGGCCGCGGGCCCGACGACGGTCAGGCGAAGAGGTTCAGCAGGCCGTCGAGGCCGACGTAATCCAGTCGGCAGTCTGCAATCTCGCGCAGAACTGGCTTCGCGTGATAGGCGACGCCGAACCCGGCTTCGGTAAGCATCGGGATATCGTTGGCACCATCGCCGGCGGCGATTACCTGGTCCGGACGCAGACCAAGCCGTTCGCGCGTCGTGCGCAGGTGTTCGGCCTTTGCGGCGCCGTCGACGACCGGTCCACTGACGCGCCCGGTCAGGCGCCCTTCGCGGACCTCGAGCTGGTTCGCGTGGGCTTCATCGAAGTCCAGACGTTCCTTCAACCGCTCCGTGAAGTAGGTGAATCCGCCTGAAACCAACACCGTGTGGATGCCTGCCCGCTTCAGTCCCTGCATCAGGCGCTCCGCGCCCGGATTGAGTCGAAGACGCTGCTCGTACACTTCCGCGAGCGCCGATTCCGGCAGGCCGGCGAGCAGGCTGACGCGACGGGTGAGGGACTCGGTGAAGTCGATCTCGCCGCGCATCGCGGCCTCCGTGATGGCGGCAACTTCCGCCTTCAGGCCCTGCATGTCGGCGATTTCGTCGATGCACTCGATGTTGATCAGCGTCGAGTCCATGTCGGTGACGAACAGGCCGAAATCACCGAGACGGCATTCCGGGGCGATCCAGGCCCAGTCGAGCTGGGCTTTCTCGCACACACCGGCGATGTCGGGATGATCTGCAGCCGCGATGACGCGGAAGGCTTGCGGAGTGATCTGTTCGATGGCGCGGGCGCCGGCGAGCTTTGCAACTGTCTTCAGGGCAACCGAATCGACATCCTCGCCCTGTACCACAAGATTCATCAGGCAACACTCCGGCGTTGAAGCGCTTCGCGGAGCACCTTGTCGGCGTTACGGATCATCTCTTCGGTCGTGTCCCAGCCAATGCAGGCGTCGGTCACGGAACAGCCGTATTTCAACTGCGACAGGTCGGCCGGAATCGGCTGGTTGCCGGATTCGAGGAAGCTTTCGATCATCAGGCCGACGACGGACTTGTTGCCTTCGCGGATCTGATGGATGACGTCCTTCATCACCAGCGGCTGGAGTTCGGGCTTCTTCCAGGAGTTGGCGTGGGAGCAGTCGACGACGATGTTTTGCGCGAGCTTGGCTTTCGCAAGTGCTTGTTCGGCGAGGGAGATCGACACCGTGTCGTAGTTCGGACGGCCGCCGCCGCCGCGCAGTACGACGTGGCCATAGCGGTTGCCGCGGGTGCGCAGGATCGCGGACTGGCCCTTGCCGTTGATGCCCAGGAAACTGTGCGGATGGGAGGCCGAGACGATCGCGTTGATCGCGACTTCGAGGTCGCCGTCGGTGGCGTTCTTGAAGCCGACCGGGGTCGACAGGCCGGACGACATCTCGCGGTGGGTCTGCGATTCGGACGTGCGCGCGCCGATGGCGGTCCAGGAGATCAGGTCGCCGTAGTATTGGGGCGCGATCGGGTCGAGAGCCTCGGTCGCCGCGGGCAGGCCGATTTCGTTGACATCGAGCAGGAAGCGGCGGGCCTTCTCCATCCCTTCGTCGATGCGGAAGGAGTCGTCCATGTGGGGGTCGTTGATGTAACCCTTCCAGCCGGTGGAGGTACGCGGCTTTTCGAAGTACACGCGCATCACCAGCAGCATGGTCTCGGAGACTTCGTCGGCGAGCACTTTCAGGCGACGGGCGTAGTCGAGGCCGGCAACGGGATCGTGGATCGAGCAGGGGCCGACGACGACAAACAGCCGGTTGTCCTTGCGGTCCAGGATGTTCGCGAGGGCTTGGCGGCCGGCAAGTACCGAGGCGGCGGCGCGATCGGTCAGGGGTACGCGTGCCTTGATCTCCTCCGGAGAGGGCATGTGATCAAGGGAAAGAATGTTCAGGTTTTCAGTTTGGGCAACGGTCATGGCGCGCTCCGGGGTGCGGCGAAGAGGCGAATTGTAACCCGAAGCGCGTCTCGGCCGTGACCATGGATGCGCCCCGGGCTTAGCTCAGAACCGCCGGCATGCGCGTGGTGAGTGCCTGTTTGCGGGCGGTGGCGGTGCCGAGTAGCGCGAAGCCGAGCGAAGTCTCATCGTCTCCCACGTATATGGCCTCGATGCCACCGCCGTCGTCCGTTGCCCCGATCTGCCAGCTTCCTTGCGCATTGGGTGCCGGGGGGCAGACGACGGTCGGGCAGGCCGGCGTCTTTACGACGACCGGCATCGGCGGGTAGGTGAGCGGAGTCGGTTTACCGGCAAGCGTGGCCGCGAGGGCGCGGGCCTGGTTCATGATCGGCATCACGAAGGGGAGCACGAGACCTTCGACTTCCGCGCAATCGCCCAGCGCGTAAATGTGCGAGACCGTGGTTTCGAGCATGCGGTTGATGACGATTCCCCGGTTCGTGACCAGGCCGGCCGCTTTTGCGAGCTCGGTGCGAGGACGCAGGCCGACCGCGGAGAGGACGAGATCCGTCTCGAGCACTTCGCCGTCGGCAAGGGTGACGCGATATTTCGTGCCGGCACGTTCGACCGAGGTCGCCGAGTTCCCCATGCGGAAGGCGACCCCGGCGGCCTCGAGCCGCGCCCGCATCCATTGTCCAGCCTGCGGGGGCAGGAGCCGCCCGAGTGGCTGGTCGGCGATGTCGATCACTGTGGGTACGACGTTCCGTGCAAGGAGGTCGTTCGCGAACTCGCAGCCGATGAGACCGGCGCCGAGCACGACCATGCGCTCCACGCCCTCGAGGCGCTCGGCGAAGCGTGCGAAGTCGTCGAGATCGTTCACGGAAAGGATGTCGGCTGCGCCATCGCCTGCAATCGGCAAACGGATCGGATCCGCGCCAAGCCCGAGGACGAGATCGCGATACGCGATCCTGTTGCCGTCCGCGAGGACGAGCTCCTGCGCAGCCGTTTCGATCCCGGCGATCGTGGCGCGCGGACGGATATCCGCATGCAGTTCTTCGGCGATGCGCGCTGCCGGTTTCATGACCAATGTGGCGGCGGTCTTGTGGCCGGAGAACGCGTTCGACAGCATCGGCTTGGAGTAGAAATCTGCCGCGTCGCGGCTGAAGACGACGAGGGGGGTGTCGCGGTCGTGCTTGCGGAACTCGCGTGCGAAGGTGTAGCCGGCAAGACCGCTGCCCACGATGACGATCGGCGGATTCATGTGCGGGTTCTCCCTGTGCGTTATTGGTGTTATTGCGAGGTCTGGGGCTTCGGCAGGGGCTGCGATCGTCTCGCCGCCCCGGGGCCGCTCAGATTTCGATCATTTCGAAGTCGGCCTTGGCAACGCCGCAGTCCGGGCAGCACCAGTCCGCGGGGATGTCGTCCCAGCGGGTGCCGGCCGCAATGCCTTCGTCCGGCATGCCCTCGGATTCGTCGTAGATGAAGCCGCACACGATGCACTGATATTTTTTCATGATGTTCCTTTCCGTCATGTCCAGTTTGTCAGGGTTGGGCGAAGGTGCGTTCAGGCCGAAATGCGATCGAGCACTTGCCGATAGTGGTTCGCATGGCGCTCTTCCACTTTTGCGAGGGCCGCGAAGCGCTTGGCGGCTCGTTCCAGCACCGCCTTGAACTGGGCCGCATGTTCCTTCGACTCTTCGATCTGCTCATCGATCTCCTTCACTGCAGCGTCGTTGCCTTCGGCAACCGCAGCGTGGCGGAAGTTCGGATACATCTCCGTGTACTCGTAGGTTTCGCCTTCGATGGCGAACTGCAGCGCACGGGCGGGACTCATCTTCTCCCTGGGATAAAGCAGGTCGAGGTGGCCGAACGCGTGCATGACTTCCTGCTCGGCCGTGGCTTCAAAGGCCTTCGCTGTCTCTTCGTCGCCCACTTCGCGGCAGAGTTTCGCGAAGTAACGATATTTGATGTGCGCCATCGATTCGCCGGCAAAGGCGGACTCGAGGTTCTTGATGGTGACCGATTCGGGATTGTGGAACGGGGTAGCCATGGTGCCTCTCCTTGTGCGTGGTGCGTCGATGGAGAGAATGCTACCGAGGCTCATTCAATAACTAAAATTGAATGAAAGAATGCATGCGATAGGTAAGCCCTATCTTTTCCGCGCATCGTGGTCCGAACCGAGCAGCATTGCGCTGCGTCGGCGCGGAGGCGGGTACGAAGGACGGCTAGCCGGCGACGGCTGACGCCCGGCCTTGCGTGAGTAGCGGGTCCTTCAGGAGGGCAGCGACGAGCCGTGTGAGGTTTTCGGCAGGCGTGCTCTCGGGCTTGGTCACGGGGTCGGCAACGACGCGGCCGTCGGCTTGATGAAGGTGGTTCGGAAACGTCTTGAGCCCTTCGTGCAAGGGGGCCGTGTCGATCCCGAGTTCCGCGCCCTGGAAGGTCCAGCGCAGGGAATAGGCGTCCGGCGCGGGGTAGCGGACGGTGAGTTCGGCGCCGTTATCGAGCTGCACGATCAACGCGTCCTGCTTCTGGTGGGTCGCCGACAGATGTGCGCCGAAGGCCGCCTCGAGGGCGTTGGCAAGTTCGATATGCAGGCTCATGGACGTCCGACCTCCTTGAGGCAATCGGACAGCATCGCGCGGACCGTTTCACGGGTGTCCGCGAGGACACGGGCACTCAGGTAGTGTTCGTAGGCCGGGTGCTCATCGATCTTCCCGGTGTAGATCTGCTCCATCAGCGCGATTTCGTCGTCCACACCGTATTTCGCGAGGATCGTGTTCCGGTTCTCGCGCAGCTCGTAGACCAGCCGACTGAGCTTCTCGAGCTCCTGCGCGTCGGTCGGATCCATGTCCTGATAGAAATTTGCCATGATCGTCACTCACATCTTGCTGTCATGCAGGGCGCCGCCGTCGAGAACCGCCATGTCGGGTGTGACGCCCGAGAAGGGGAGCACCTTGCCGCCATATTTCTCGGCGAACTTGCGGGCATCCGCTTCCTGGCCGAAAGAGCCGATGGTCGGCCCCATGGAGCCTTGCCGCGAGCTGCCGATGACGTACCACGCCGTCTTGGCGTCGATCCACCCGTCCTTGGGCGCGTCCCAGTCCGCCTTGCCCATGTCCTGAACGAAGACGGCCCGGACGGCCCGCACCTGTTCCGGCTTCAGGTAGATCGCGAAGAGTTCCATCGTGTCGCAGAAGAATTCGGGATCGGGTTTGTCGGCATAAATAATCTGCCCCTTGGGGCCCGGATAATCGCTGAGCAGCATGCCGTCCAGCGAGCAGGCGGTGTTTCTGTCGATCTCGACCGCGACGGGCCCGCTCTGGCCCGTACCCGACGGGCCGCAGGCCGACAGGAGCACAGCCGCGATCAGGCCGACGAGGACGCCGGGCATGCGGCGCGATGTTCGATGAGTCATTTGCGGAATCTCCATGCTGCGATGCCCAGCGGCGCTGCGATCCAGCCGGCCATGACGATGCCGAGCAGCCAGGGTTCGGCGAGCGCGCGGGGGAAGACGGTCGCGAGTCCGTATAGCGTGCGGACGTCGTCGAGAGAAAAGATGTTGAGGATGCGGAAGACGTCGGCCGGGTTGAGCAGCAACAGGTAGGGGAAGACCTCGCCGCCGTACTTGCCGCCGGTGACCACGAGGGCGCCGAGCAGGATCAGGTCGAACACCAGCACGAAGAAGAACCACAGCGCGATCGCGAGTCCCGATGCGCGAGTGCGATCGGCGGCGAACACCGAGGTCATCACCGCGAGACTCAGGAAGGCGAGTCCCAGCAGTACCGAGCTGATGATGAAGCCGGCATAGTGGAGCAGGGATGCGGCCTCCAACTGCGCCGACAGCACGACGCCGACGAGGCCGAATCCGACGATGGTCGAAAACGCCAGCGCGGCGGCGAGCCCAAGATACTTGCCGAGGAGCAGTTCGAAGCGCGTGATGGGCATCGACAGGAGCAGATCGAGCGAACCGCGCTCCCGTTCGCCGACGACCGCGTCGAAGCCGAGCACCAGCGCGATCAGCGGCACGAGATAGATGACGAGGCTGACGAGGCTCGCGATCGTGAATTCGATCGAGCGGAAACCCACGGTGCCTTGCTGGGCGCCGCCGAAGTAGGCGATGACCAGCGCAAACACCGTAAATACGAGAGCCACCGCGAGCACCCAGCGATTGCGGATGCGGTCGCGGAATTCCTTGCCTGCAATGGTGGCGATCTGTCGCAGTTCCATGGGATCAGTCCGAGAATCCGAAGAACACGTCCTCGAGCGAGGGCTCGTGCACATGCAGGTCGAGCACTTTCCCGCCCAGCGACGTCAGTGCGTTCATCACCACCATCTTCGAGTCGCGCCGGCATTCGACGGCGACGTGATCGTCGCGCGCCTCGATGGCGAGCACCGGCAGCCCGCCGAGGACGGCGCGCACCTTCTCGAAATCTTCGTGAGCGAGGCGTACCCGGAACCACAGCGGAAGATCCATCTGCTCGCGAAGCGCCTGCACGGTGCCGGTCGCCTGGATCTTGCCGCCCGCCATGATCGCGAGGCGGTCGACCCGTTCCTGGATCTCGGCGAGGATGTGCGAGGTCAGGATCATGGTCACGCCGTCGGCCTTGAGCCCACGCAGGATCACGTAGAACTCGCGGATCGCCTCCGGGTCGAGACCGGTCGTCGGTTCGTCGAGGAAGAGGATGCGCGGATTGCCAAGGAGCGCCTGGGCGAAGCCGAGGCGCTGGCGCATCCCCTTCGAATACTCGCGGACCCTGCGGCGGGCCGCCCCGGAGAGTCCGACGCGATCGAGGATCGGTGCGCAGTTTTCCGTAGCGACGCCCTTGAGCTTCGCGAAGAATTCCAGCGTCTCGATGCCCGTGAGGTTGTCGTACAGCACCACGTTCTCGGGCAGGTAGCCGATCTTTCGGCGCACGGCGCGGAAGTCCCGTCCGGTCACCGCGGCACCATCGATTTCGATCTCGCCCGAGGTTGCCGGGATCAGTCCGAGCATCATCTTGAAGAGCGTGCTCTTGCCCGCGCCGTTGTGGCCGATCAAGCCGAACACCTCCCCGGGCATCACGGCGAAGTCGACGCCGTCGACGGCGCGCACGGCGCCGTAGTGCCGGGCGGCTCCGCGTACGGCGATCACGGGTGCGCCCATCTCAGCGGGCGCCGGGGAAATACTTGCCAAGCCAGTCTCTCCAGTTGTCATGGGCAGGGCTCATGTTCGGCTTCGAGTCTACGACGCTCGGTGCGCGCAGCAGCGGAAACTGCCGGCCGACCAGGCGCAGCGTCTGCACCGCAGGGCTCGCGAGCAGCAGCTTCATCATCGGGTGCTGCCACGACAGGCGGTCGACGAGGTCGTTCGCTTCGTACGGGATGTCACCCTTGCCGTCGTCGTTGCGATCCCAGCCAAGATAGTTGCTCCAGTAGTTGCCGTCCTTGACGCCCCACAATTCGTCGCGCGCGCCGATATAGCGGACCTGTTCGCGATTGCTGATGAAATCGTTGTCCTCGACGGCGTTGTTCTTCGAACCTGCGGATAGGTGCACGCCGACGATGTTGTCGATCACGAGGTTGCCGCGAAGCGTGTTGTATTCGGCGTCGTAGATGAAGAAGCCGCGGGTGTTGCCGGCAACGATGTTGTTTTCGATGACGGAGTCCTGGATCGTGCGCAGCATGATGCCGTGATCCGAGTTGCCCCAGCTGCGGTTGTTGCGGACGATCTGGTTGCGCACTTCCATCAGTGCCAAGCCGCCGCGGTTCAGGTACACCTCGTTGTCTTCCCACAGGTTGTAGTAGGAATTCATGTAGTGCGTGCCGTAGCGGGAATGGTGCAGGCGATTGCCGCGAAACACGGCATGGTGCGAGACGTCGATGTAAAGCGCATCGCGCACGAAGCTGACCTGGTTGCCGATGATCTGCGCGCCGGTCGTGTTGTAGAGCTGGATGCCGTTGCCGCGGCTGGCCGAGCGATAGTCGCGCTTGCCGGTGATGACGTTGTTTTCGATGCGAACGTCCTTCACCTTCTCGATCCAGAGTCCGAACAGGTTGTAGGTGAGATCGCACGCCCGGACTATCGCGCGGTCGGCGCCAGGCTGGATGTAGACGCCGGCATTCTGCGCCCCGAGATCGTCGCCGGAATTGTTGATGATCAGGCCTTCGACGACGACGTCCGTGCCGACAATGCGGATCACGTCGCCGTGGCCGTCGCCATCGATGGTCGGCCGGTCGATTCCGCGCAGCGTCAGCGGCTTGTCGATGCGCAAACGCTCGTGATAGCGCCCGCGGGCGAGCAGGATCGTGTCCCCGGCGGCGGCATGGTCGATCGCCGCCTGGATTGCGTTGCCGGGGGAAAGGCGCCAGATTTCTGCGGCTGCGGGAGGACTGACGAGCAGCGCCAGGCAGGCAGCCGAAATAAGGCGGGTGACGGCCTTCATCAAGCTCACGGCGTCAGAAGCCCCAGCGACTTCAAGCCGATGAACAAGGTCGCCCCAATCAGCAGGTTCTTGAAGCCGACGTAGCAGATCATGTCCATCGTGTTTGCGACACGATAACGCCGTCCCCACCACGGGCCATCCTTCACGTAGGGCTTGGAGCCCAAGCGCACGACGACTTCGAACGCGCTCCAGCCGAACCACCAGCCGATCAAGGCACCGGCCTCCATCTGTCCCATGGCTGCCAGCACCCACACGACGCTCGCCGCGAGTCCCAAGGCCATGCTTGCGGCCTGCACGGCGCGTTGACGCTGGAAACCATGGTGACTCCATGGCCACAGGTGATCCCAAACTTCGGCGGCGACCCAATGCATCGCGCTGCTTGTGGCCGCGTACGGGGGCTCGATGGGGTCGGTCGGCATTGTCGGATTGACCATTACAGACTGCTCCGAAAGTCAGTGATTCGATGCCGCGACGTCCGCGCGCGCGGCGACCGGCTTGATCGGGATGAAATAGCCGTCGGCGCCGATCGGCGTCAGCGACAACCCGCCCTTCGTGCGGCGCTTGCGCTCCTGCGACAGCGGCGGGCATGCATGGGCATCGGTATACAGAATCATACAATCGAGGCAGTGCAGGCATTCGCGGTGATCGATGCGGCCGTCCTCGTCGATCGCCTGAGAGCCGCAGCCCACCGCGCAGGCCTTGCAAGAATTGCACTCCTGCTTGCGCTTGAGGCCGAACCAGCGGAAGGTCGAAGGCATCGCGAGCGACGCGCCGAGCGGGCAGAGGTACTTGCAGAACGGGCGCTCGATGAAGATCGACAGGCCGAGCAGCGTCGACGCGAACAGCGTATAGGGCCAGCTACGGTTGAAGAGGCCCACCAGGAAGGTCGTCTTGAATGGTTCGATCTCCGCGAGCTTCTCGGCCAGCCCCATCGAGAAGACGGACACCGTCAGCAGCCCGAAGAACACGCCGTACTTCACCCACTTCAGCCGGTTGTGCCACTTGCGCGGCAGCTGGAACTGGAATCGCTTCAGGCCCACCAGCCGGCCGACCCGGTACAGCAGCTCCGAGAGCGAGCCGAAGGGGCACAGCCAGCCGCAGAAGAGTCCCCGTCCCCAGACGAACACCGTGATGATGATGAAGATCCAGAACAGGAAGATGAACGGATCGGAGAGGAACAGTTCCCAGGTCCAGTGGAAGAGCAGGGCGTGGAACCAGGTCAGGACCTGCGTCACGGAAGGTTGCGCCAGCATGCCGAAGCCGACGAAGCCGATGCTGATGAGCCAGCCGCTGTACTTGAAGGCATTGACTGGCCAGCGCCGGTTGCGCGTCGCGCGGCGCGTCAGCCGATCGCGCAAGGCATACACGGTTGCGACGGCAAGGAGCAGTGCGACGAACAGGCCGATCTCGACCGCGCGTGTTTTCCAGACGCGGACCCACGGTGCGTCGGGTTTCACGACCTCGGGCCGTCCGCCCTGCAAGTAGGTCGCCGGCAGCCAGTATTCTGTGTCGAAGTTCGCGAAGCTGCGGGCGCCAGTCGCACGGTCGACGCGATTGCCGAGGAAGACGAATTTCCACGGGTAAGCCGCGGAGAAGGCCTTTGAGCGAATGATGAAGATCGACGATTCGGTGAAGGCCGGGGCGCCGGGGGCCGCGATTCCATACAGGTTCGCTGCGTCGAGATCGCGGAAAGTGAAGGAATCGCCGTCTTGGCGGATCTGGACGCGGTCGTAGATGCCGCCCCGCACGAAGCCCGAACCCTTGAAGGATTGGGTGCCGTCGGTGCGGATCACGAACAGCGCATGCTCGCCTTCCTTCAAGCTGGCCATCAGGCTGCGATAAGGTCCGTCGCCCAGAATTGCACGGCCGATGTCAGGCTGATTGAGGTAGCCGAACCAGAGCTCGATAAAGGGCTTGCCGCCGCGCGGCATTCCCACCTGCTCGGTACTGACGACGAGACGTTGGACGCTGCCTTCCTTTACGAGCGCCGCCCAGTCCGGTTTCGCGCCCGTCTCGACGAGTTTCGCCTGCTCGCGAATCGTCGGCTTCAGGATCCCAACCTGCCGGGCGACTGCAGTGCCCGATTTCATCATCACCTGGTTCTGTGCGATGACGGTCACGGTCGCGCCGGAGATCGCGTCCAGGCCGATGATGTTCTCCGCGGGTCGCGACTGGCCGATCTCGATATTGCTGCCGATGAATTGGCCGAGATACTGCTGGTTGAAGCGGACCAGTGCCGATTCGGGGATGCCCAGGAGCAGGATCGGTTCCGAATGCTTGAGGATCTTCACGCCGACGAAGTGCCCCTGCGTGTCCATCCCGATCAGCGTGATCACGGGCTTGCCGGAGTAGGCCGGCGTGTCCGTGATGTCGGTCGACAGCATCACATAGCCGACGAGCTTGCGTTGGCCATTCTGTTCGGAATACCCCTCCACATAGGGCGGCTGACCCTTGCGTTCCGAAAAGACGGTCGCGCCCGGCAGCACTTCGTTGCAGGGCACGTACTTGCACAGATCGGGCGAGCTGTTCATCTCGGCCGGCAGCTTCGCCTCGTAGGTATCGGCGAAGGCGGATGAGGGCGCAAAAAAGACGACGATGGTGAGCAGGAACAGGCGAATCAGGACCGGAAGCTTCATCACGGTTACCGTTGGTGAGATTGCCGCAAGTCTAGGAATCCCGCCCCGACCTGTAATTGTTTCCGGTCAAGTTCATTTGGGGAAAAGTACTTCGCGTGGCAGAAGCGCAGAAAAAAGAGGGGCCCGAAGCCCCTCGAAAACAGTCACCCATCGATGCCCCCGCTCCCGGGGGCGCGGACCAGCGCCGGAATCCATGCTATTCCGGCGCGGTTCAGTCGGAGCGCTTACAGCTCCACAATCATGCGGCTACGCATCTCCAGGTGCAGTGCGTGGCAGAAATGCGTGCAGTAGCACCAGTAGATACCCGGCTTGTCGGCCTTGAACGTGACCGACTTGGTTTCCTGCGGGTTCACGATGAAGTTGATGTCGTGCTTCGGAATCGCGAAGCCGTGCGTCAGATCCTCCACCTTGTCGTGGTTGGTCAGAATGATCGTGACCTCATCGCCCTTCTTGACCGTGAATTCCGGCATGCTGTAGGCGGGCGCCTGGCCGGTGAGTTTGACCGTGACCTTCTTGCCATCGCGGAACACGCCCGAGTCCTTCGGATCCTTCACGGCGTTCGGGAACTCGTCCATGTTGTACACCTGACGAGTCTTGATGATGTCGCGACGGACTACGATCGAGTCATGCGGCTCCGACAACACCGAGTGGTCGGCCACGAGCTTCATCTTGTCGCCGCTGATGTCGATCATCTGCGCCGTTTCCGGGTGCAGCGGGCCGACCGGCAGGAAGCGGTCCTTCGAGAACTTGTTGTCCGAGATGAAGAACTTGCCGTCGGCTTCCTTCGTTTCGCCCATTGACGTGAAGCCGTGGCCCGGCTGGTAGTGCACGTCGATGCGGTCGAGCACCACGGTCACATTCTTGTCGCCCTTGTACGCCTTGATCGCGGCTTCGACGTTCCACTTCACGATCTGGCTGTCGAGGAAGAGTGTCGTGTACGCGTTGCCCTTGTTGTCGAAACCGGTATGCAGGGGTCCAAGGCCAATCTCGGGCTCGGCGACGACCGTGTCGCGCGGTTCCTTGATTTCGCCTTCGAACCACTTCAGCACCAGCTCGTGCTCGATCACCGTCGCGGTCGGCGAGAGCTTGCCCGAGCAGGCGTAGTACTTGCCGTCGGGGCTGATATTCACGCCGTGCGGATTCTTCGGGATGGGCACGTAGCAGGTCAGCGCCGTCTTCGGATCGGCGTTGGCGGCCTTGCGACCGTCGACCACCGGCACCTTCGAGTCGCCGATGTAGGTGACCTTGCCGGCCTTGACCGCTTCTTCGATACGCGCGACGTTGAAGAACAGGCAGGCGTCCCGCTCGACCGACATCATCTCGGGGTAATGGACACCCATCTCGGTGTTGTACTGGTTCGTCGCCGCCAGCTTGCCGTCGTAGGAGGTCGCGACGAGGTCGCAGTTGCCGTCGATCAGCACCTGCCAGCGGACCTGCATGGTCTCCGAGTCGACGCAGCTGAAGAGCGAACGATACTCGGCGGTCTTTTCGATATTGTGGCCGTTGTTCGGCAACGGAATCGAGAACTCGGCGCCGCAGAAGACGCGCGTCGTGTGATTGATCGAGGCGTCGACCGGGTCCCGCTTGTCCGGGAAAGTGCCGTGGAAGCCTTGCACGTTCGGCAGCTCGGTGATCTTGTCGCACTCCATCGTGTCGAGACGGACACGGGCCAGGCGACTGTTGATCTTGTCGTTGACAAACAGGTACTTGCCGTCATACGTGCCGTCGGTGTACGACGGATGCACGTGGTGGGTGTCGCCGGTCTGATACTTGAGGCTGCCGTCCGGCTTCGTGCCAATGATGGCCTTCGATTCGTTCGTGATGCCCCAGCCGACCAGACAGTCGGTATTGAATACCGGGATGCATTTCAGTTCGCGGCCTGAAGGCAGACCATAGATGCGGACGTTGCCCGAATGGCCGCCGCTTGAGAACGAGTAGTACGTGTCGAGTTGGCCCGGCGCGACTTCATATTTCCCGGCCTCTGAAGCTGCGGCGGGAGCGGAGGCCGGCGCCGCGGCGGGAGCGGCCTTCTCCTCCTGCTTGCATGCTGACAACCCGACGGTCATGCTCGCGCCGGCAAGGCCGGCAAAGGCGGCGGTGTTGAGGAACTTCCGACGGCTCACGTCTGGTTGGCCGTCATGCTTCTGGTCCTTGATACGGTCCTGGCTCATCTGTGACTCCCTTCTGATAATCGAAACTTGCATGCCTTGGCGCACTTCGCGAATCTGGCAATCTGCAGGTTGGGAGGCACTCTAGGGACCGGGGGACGCGAAATCCTTGATCCCGGTTAAGAATGAAGATTTGTCGCGATGGCGCTCAGGCGGCCGCGCGAACGGCGCGATAGGCGCGCAGCACCTTGACCGTGTTGGCGGCGAGCAGGACGAACTCGGCGATCAGCACCAGGCCGGCGAAGCGGATCCCGAGCGGGTGGCCGACGACAGTTGCCGCGAGCAGCACGACAATCGCGGCGCCGTGGAGCGAAAGGTGTCGCTTCACCGGCGCATCCGGCTGCAGCTTCTTCATGTTCGGCGCCTTCCCCAGATCCTGCGTCAGATGGAGCCAGGCGAGGAAGGGGATGATCTTGTACAACATGCCGACAATCACGCTGACAAAGCCGCCATGCAGGATCAGGATGCCGGCCAGCACGGGCCACAGCGCTCCGTCTGACTGTTGCGCAAGCAGCACGCAAGCGAGCCCGGCCATGAAGGACCCCATGCCGAGCTGGAACGCCCGCATCGTCACGTCGGGGACGGTACGTCGTGACTGGCGTTGCAGGCGGACGGTGGTCACTGCAAACAGGATGCAGGCCGCTGCGATCGCCAGCAGCAAGGCGAACTCGGTCGCATCGTGCCCGGTAAGAACCGCGGCGCTCCAGGCGACGAGCACTGCACCCGTGCCGGTTGCCCAGAAGCGGGTCATGTGCGCCGGGTAATTCGGCGTGATCTGGAACATCGGCACCACGACCCAGCTCGTCGCGGCCAACAACATCCCGGCGCCGCCGAGCAAGGCCCACCCTATATGCAGCTTCAGCGCCGTCAGCAGGGGCAGGGTGACGCGGCCCGTCACGACGAGCGCGAGCGCGATGCCGAGCGATACGGCGACCGCGAAGCCGCCGAGCGCAAGGCGCAGATCGCGTGGCGTCGCCTGTGCGATGGGCGCCCGACGCAGTCCCACCGTCGCGGCAATCAGAAACAGCGTCAGCGCCGCGCCGAGGAGAACCATCGCGGGCAGCAGCATGACCTGAAAGCCGCCGCCGAGTCCTAGCGCGAGCAAAGCGGCGCCGATGCTCAGCCCGCCGTGAACGAGCGCCGAAACGGTCCCTGACAACGGAATTACCGCCCCGGCAACGACCGGCAATACCTGGAACAGCGCGCCGAGCATCACCGACAGCATGAAGCCGACGGCGATGAGATGCGTCAGCGCTAGCGCGCCGGGCGTCCAGCGCGAATCGAGCAGTTCAGGCATCCCGAACAGCAGAGCCCCGGCCGCAACTCCGAACAGCGGCGCCGTGAGGAAGAAGCGCAGCGGCGTCGAAAAGCAGGGCGCCGCATCGTAGCTGAGGCTCTGGCCGGGGGGCATCATGGATAGTCGATCCTCACTTCGACCGAACCGTCATCCTGCACGCGACTCTCATGTCGGTATCCGTCCCGGTCGAGAAGCCGCAGCAGCGGGTGCGGCATTCGATCCAAGAGAAGCAGAAAACCTTCCCCTTTCTGCAGGTCGGCAATCGCGTCCATTGCCAACTCGAAAGGCTGGGGAGGCTCCAGGCCCCGTGCGTCGATGACCTTCGTCATGCCTGCGCCCCGGCACCGAGCCGGTCCTTCAGGTCGGACGAGAGCTCTGCGCCGGGCAGATGCGCGTCGCACATCGGATACAGGATGTTCTCTTCTTTCATGTTGTGCTGCTGCATGAGGATCAGCAGCGTTTCCGATTCGCCGGCATACTCGTCCGCGTCCTGGTTGCTCAGAGCCTCGTGCATCCGCTCGAGCGCGCTGCGCATTTCGGTATGCTCTCCGCGCATGACGTACGTCGGCCCTCCGGCCATGCCGGTTGCCGCTTCGAACTTCGGGAACAGGATGGACTCCTCGGCGTCGAAGTGGGCCTGCAATGCGTCGACAAAGGTTTGCAGCGCGCTCTTCGCGTCGTCCCACTTGCCTTTGGAAACAGCGGTTTCGGCGCGAGCAAAGGCCTCGTCGCAGGCACGGTGATCATCGGTCATCAGGGCGGTAATCTGGGTCATGGTCGGCTCTCCGGTCAGGTGTCTCAATTGTCCGAGATCCAATCTCTCCCTCCTTGATCAGTATCAAACGGGTTCAGATTCCGGATGAAGTTACTTTTTGAGCCTGAAACGCCCGCTTGCACCGTCGATTCACAGCCGCCGTGCGGCCTGATAGATTCCCGTCATGGGCTTTCTGACTGACGCCCCATTCCATGGAGCAATGCATGACTGCTGAAGGGAAGGAACGCCGCATGCGCATCGACCGTGTCCGTGCCTACCGCGCTGCCAAATGGCTGGTAGGCATACTCGTTACGATCGCCCTGCTCGGGTTTTTCGTTCTTCCTCCAATCGTTCGCCATTTCGCGGAAAAGGCGATCGCCGAATTCACGGGGCGGTCGGCGAGCCTCGAAGAAGTCAGCATCAACCCCTTCGCGCTGTCGCTCACGGCTCGCGGCGTGCACCTCGCGGAAGCCGATGGACGCCCGGATGCCTTTTCGCTGGGCAGCCTGTACGTCAATATGGAAGCCGAATCCATCTTCCGTCTTGCACCGGTATTGCGCGAGGTACGCGTCGAAGCACCGCAGATCCACATCGCGCTGCTCGAGGGGGGCCGTCACAGCTGGACCGACGTCGTCGAAAAGATCGCCGCCCGGCCCAAAGACGAGAACGAATCACCGGCGCTGTTTTCGCTCAACAACCTCCAGCTGATCAATGGCGCGGTGCTCGTCGACGACCAGACGACAGGCGTCAAGCACGAGCTCACGGCGATCAATATCGGCCTGCCGTTCATTTCCAATCTCCCGGTCAAAATCGAGCTCTTCGTCGAACCCTCGATTGCCGCGACAATAAATGGCCGTCCGATGCAGATTTCGGGGCGAAGCCGGCCGTTCAGCACGACGCGGGACACCATTCTCGACTTCAAGCTCGACAACTTCGATCTCACACCGTATCTGGCGTATCTCCCCTTCAAGCCGGCCTTCCGCGTCCCTTCCGGGCGCGTTTCGACCGACCTAGAACTGTCGTTCGCGGAGCCGCAGACCGGGGAGCCCGCGGTCGCGTTGAAAGGAACCCTCGAGCTCGCCGACTTCGAGCTGCAGGACGATGGCGGCAAGCAGCTCCTCAAACTCCCGTCGCTCACGATGGCCCTCGTGGACGTGCAGCCCCTCGCAGGAAAGATCCATCTGGGCGAAGTGTCGATGCCAGGAGCGGAAATCGATCTCGCAAGGCTCGATGACGGCCGGCTGAACCTCCAGCGGATACTTCCGGCGCCGACCGCCGAAACTTCATCCGCCCCCAAGCCTGCAGCGCCGTCGGCGGCGAAAGCTGAACCGGCCTTCCTTCTGGACCGCTTCGCCCTCAGCGGCGCGACCCTTCGAATTGAAGATGCCGGTACCGGAGGGGCGCCGTTCCGCACGGAACTGCGCGATCTCTCCATCGAGGTCAAGAATCTCGGGAACGCCCCGGATGCAGTCACGGACATAACGGCGGCATTCGTCACCGACAGTGGCGAGCGCTTCACCCACGAGGCAAAGCTGAAAGTGGCCGGGCGCGAGATCGAGGGGAGGGCCGTGGCCGAAGGTTTCGGCGTCGGCCGCTATCTGCCGTATTACGCCGACCAGATCCCGGGCGGCGAGATCCGCAATGGCCAGCTTGACGCCACCGTTTCCTACGCGGTGAAAGCTGCGGGCGACACTGTTCTCGTCTCCGCAAAGGCCGAATCGATCGCGCTGCGTGACTTCGAGATCGGACTCAAGGGCCAAAAGGGCACACTTGTGAAGATTCCGCGCCTCAGCGTGAGCGACGTTAGCGTCAATCCTGCCGACCATACGCTGGGGATCGGTTCGATCGAATCGACGGGAACGGTCATCAACGGCATCCGCGACAAGAATGGGCAACTCGACGCCCTGAAGCTCCTGGGAGACAAGCCCCCCGGCACCACAGCCCAGGCAAAAGCCCCGCCCAAGGGCGCCGCGAAAGCCCCCGCCAAGACCGCCTCCATACCGGCCACGCCCACCTGGAACCTTGCCCTCAACCGCCTCGCCCTGAACAACTGGTCGATCCGCTTCGAGGACCAGACTCAGGGCACGCCGATCGTGATGCAGGCCGAAGAATTCAAGCTCACGGCGGACGGCATTAGCACCGCAAAAGGCGCGACGACCCGTATCGACCTTGCCACGCGCGTGAACAAGCGCGGCCGGATCGGCGTCACCGGCTCGGTCGCGCTCGATCCGCTGAAAGGCGATCTGCGGCTGGACCTGCGCAGCGTGGATCTCTTGCCCCTGCAACCCTACGTTGCCGAGGCCGTCAACATCGCCATTTCCCGTGGCCAGCTCACGACCCGCGGTGCGCTCACCTTCGATCAGAAGCGAGACGGCACTATCAAGGCAAGCTTCAAGGGCGACGTCGGTGTCGACGACTTCGCATCGATCGACAAGCTGCAGGCCACCGATTTCGTCCGCTTGCGCCGTCTCGCCGTGACCGGAATAGACCTGCGTACTGAACCACCGGCGCTGGCCATCGCCGAAATTTCGCTCAACGACTTCTACACCCGCCTCATTCTCGATGAGAAAGGCCGCCTCAACCTGCGCGAGATCCGGGCACAGGGCGAATCGGGCGACAAGACAACGGCCCCCGGTCCGACTGCTCCGCCCGCGCCGTCCACCGCACCGACTAAGGCGCCGGCCCAGGCGACCCTTCCGCCCCCTCCCGAACCGGTCGTCCCAATCGCGATCGGCAGGATCGCCATCCAGAAGGGCAACATCGCCTTCAGCGACCGCTTCATCCGCCCGAACTACGACGCCAATCTCACGGGAATGGAAGGCGAGCTGACCGGCCTGTCGTCCGACCCGTCCACGATCGCAAAGCTTGATCTGCGCGGGAAGGTCGACAACAGCGCCCCGGTGACGGTCGCCGGCGAGCTGAATCCGTTCCGGCAGGATCGCTACCTGAAGATCGCAGCGTCGGTGAAGGACTTCGAGCTCACCGGCATCTCGGCCTATTCCGGCAAGTACGTCGGATATGGCATCGCCAAAGGCAAGCTTTCGGCCGATCTCAACTATCGCATCGAGGATCGCAAGCTCACCGCCACCAATCGGGTCTTCCTCGATCAGCTGACCTTCGGCGACGTGGTCGAGAGCCCGGATGCGCTCAAACTGCCGGTGCGGCTCGCCGTGTCGCTGCTCAAGAACAGCCGCGGAGAAATCGACCTCAGCGTACCGATCGGCGGCTCGCTCGACGATCCCCAATTCAGCGTGGCCGGGATCGTCTTCAAGGCATTCATCAATCTGATCGGCAAGGCGATCACCTCGCCATTTTCGCTCCTCGGCTCCATGTTCGGCGGGGGCGAGGAGCTGTCGTATATCGACTACGCCCCAGGCCGCGCAAACCTCGAGAAGGCCGCGACGGACAAGATCGCCAATCTCGCACATGCGCTGGCCGATCGCCCCGCGGTCGAGCTCGAAATCACCGGCCGTGCGGACCCGGCGACCGATACCGAAGGGATCAAGCGGGTGCTGCTTGAACGCCAGATCAAGGCGGCTAAACTCAAGGAAATGCTGCGCAAGGGCACGGAGGCGCCTTCACTCGACGACGTCCCGATCGACACGACGGAGTATCAGGTCTTCTTGAAGCAGGTTTACCGCGATGCCGATTTCAAGCGCCCGCGCAATGCGATCGGACTGCTGAAGGACCTCCCGGCGGCGGAGATGGAGGCGCTGCTAATGGCAAATACGCCGGTCGACGACAACGCCTTGCGCCAACTCGCGCAACTGCGCGCCCAGGTGGTCAAGGATGCGCTCCTGGCGGACGGAAAGGTGTCGGCAGAACGCATCTTCGTCCTGAATCCCCACATCGAGGGACCGAGCGGCGACGAGGCAAAGGAGAGCGGGGCAGGCCGACGCACACTGTTCAGCCTGAAGTAACGTTGGACACCGCTCGGCGCATCAGGATTAAGGAGGACTCCATGATCTCAAAGCTAACCGCTTCCGAACGGCAGGCCGCGCTAGCCGCCTTGCCGTTATGGGCCGAGATTCCCGACCGCGACGCAATCCACCGCTCGCTGCGCTTCAAGGACTTCAACGCAGCCTTCGCGTTTATGACGCGCGTGGCGCTGATGGCCGAAAAGATGGATCACCACCCGGAATGGTCCAACGTCTATAACCGGGTCGACATCACGCTCAGCACACACGACGCAGGCGGCCTGAGCGAGCGCGACCTCGCGCTCGCCCAGTTCATCGATGCCGCCGCGCCGGAATAGGGCGCCGGCCGCGTATCTTCCCGTCAGGCGGCTGCCAGAGCCTGATCCAGGTCCGCGATCAGGTCGTCGATGTGCTCGATGCCGACCGACAGGCGGATCATGTCTTCCGACACGCCGGCGCGCACCAGTTCCTCGGGTGACAGCTGGCGATGGGTGGTTGAGGCCGGGTGGCAGGCGAGGGTCTTGCAGTCGCCGATATTGACCAGTCGGGTCACGAGCTTCAGCGCATCCTGGAAGCGACCTCCGCCTTCACGCCCGCCCTTGACGCCGAAAGTCAGGATGCCCGACGCACGGCCGCCCATGTAGCGGCGGACGAGCGGATAGTCGGCGTGATCCTCGAGGCCCGCGTAGTTAACCCAGGTGACTTTCGGGTGAGCTTTCAGATGGGTCGCGATCTTCACCGCATTCGAGCAGATCCGGTCCATTCGCAGCGCCAGCGTCTCAATGCCCTGAAGGATCAGGAAGGCATTGAAGGGCGAAATCGCGGCGCCCATGTTGCGCAAGGGAACGACGCGGGCCCTGGCGATATAGGCCGCAGGACCAAGCGCTTCCGTATAGACCACGCCGTGATACGAAACATCCGGTTCGTTCAGCCGCTTGAAACGGGCCTTGTGTTCCGCCCAGGGGAACTTACCTGAATCGACGATGATGCCGCCGATCGAGTTGCCGTGGCCGCCGAGGTATTTCGTCAGTGCATGGACGACAATATCCGCACCGTGTTCGAACGGGCGGCAAAGATACGGCGACGGTACGGTGTTGTCGACGATCACAGGCACGCCGTGACGATGGGCGACCTCCGCCAGTTTTTCGAAGTCCGTGATATTGCCGAGCGGGTTGCCGACCGATTCGCAAAATACGGCTTTCGTGCGATCGTCGATGAGCCGTTCGAATGCGTGCGGATCGCGATAATCGGCAAAGCGCACCTGGATGCCGTACTGCGGCAGCGTGTGCGCGAAGAGATTGTAGGTGCCGCCGTACAGCGTGCTCGACGTCACGATATTGTCGCCGGCTTCGGCAATCGTCAGGACGGCCCCCGTAATGGCTGCCATGCCCGAAGCCATCGCGAGCGCGGCGATTCCGCCTTCCATTGCCGCAACGCGTTTTTCGAGCACGTCCTGTGTCGGGTTCATGATGCGGGTGTAGATGTTGCCCTGGACCTTCAGGTCGAACAGGTCCGCACCGTGCTGCGTATCGTCGAAAGCATATGACGTCGTCTGGTAGATAGGAACTGCGACCGCCCGGGTCGTCGGATCGGGCGAATAGCCACCATGTACGGCGAGCGTTTCAAGTTTCATGCGTCGGTCTCCTTGTAGGCACGATGCCGCTTTGAATAGCGTGGCAAGTATAGCGACACGCCGAATTGATCAAAAACGATAGCAAACAAATACCTAGAATACCCGATATTAGTACCCAGAATCGGGTATTTGACTTCAAATGTTACCCAAATCGAATTGCCAGGTTAGTCAAAATTCTGCAAACTAAAATCTTCGGTAGAACAGGCAGCGAACGGGTTCGTAGAAACCGGCTGCAATACTTCGCGGGAGGGGGAAAGAATGGAGACGTTGGCGCAGGGCGAAAAGGTGGCAACCTGGCTGGAGTTGGCAGTCGCCCCGGAGTGGCGACGAAATGGATTCAAGGTACGGGTCCATGCCGTCGGGCTCGAACAGGGGGGATGCTATACCATTTCGCTCGATGATCGCTGGCTATGCATGAGCAATGGCGGAATCACCGTGTTCCACGGGCTCAGCACCGCGTTGCATTTTCTGAAGTTGCACGGAATCGAAAACTTCGAACCCGGCGAGGCGGTCGATCAACGCTTCGCAAGCCAGGTGATCCGTTACTGCCTATGCACGGACAAGGGCAACACCTTGCTCCGTTGCAACTGCGCGCAACGCTGCCGCCTCACTCACTGAGTTTGCACAAGGCGGGCCGGCACGAGCCCGCGCAAGGCGTTTGACAGATGGATCACACTGGCGGCCCGCAGGTCGGCCAGCGTGAGACGCTGTTCGAATGCCACGCCCTCGTCGAGCAGCTTTCGGCGATAGACGCCGTCCAGCACACCGCTTGCGAGCGGGGGAGTGAGCAGATGGCCGTCTCCGCTGTCGAGATACAGCGTCGAGCGCGCGCCTTCCGCCACCTCTCCGTCCTCGTTGAGAAAGATCACGTCGAAGTGGCCACCCGCCATGGCTCTGCGCAGTTCTCGATCGTAGCGTTCGCGGGCAGTTGTCTTGTGCCGTTGCAGCAGATCGGTGCTCGACACGCGTTCCTGCGACAGGATTACGGTGGGGAGGGGGCTCAAGGGGATCGCGTCGAGCCCGGCGACGATCACGGCAATCGACCCGTCGGCCGAAAGCTCAAGGCGAACCCGATGAGTGCCGGCGAGGCCGGATGCCACCTCATCGAGCTTTCGGCACACGGCTTGCCGATCGAAGGCAAAACCGAGCTCCGCCGCTGAGCGCTGCAACCTCGCCAGATGTCCTTCGAGCAGCGGATACGGATCGGGCATCCCGGCTTCGCAACGCAGAGTCTCGATGAGGCCGAATGCGGGTTTCAGGCCTGTTGCGAAGCGCCCTTTGAGCAGACATTCGGCCCATTCGGCAGCCGGGTCGGAGTCGGCGACGATTCCGCTCCCGATGCCGAGCCGGACATCCCCGGAGCCCGCGATTTCGAGCGTGCGGATCGGCACGCTGAGGCGGAAATCGCCGTCCGGTGCCAGCCATCCCAGACCGCCGCAGTAGATGCCACGCGGCTCTTCCTCCAAATCGTGGATGATTTCCATCGCGCGGATCTTCGGCGCCCCTGTAATCGAACCGCAGGGGAAGAGGGCACGCAGGATGTCCCCGAAGGGCGCGGAAACAGGGCTTGCCGTGACGGTCGAAGTCATCTGCCAGACGCTCGGATAGGGTTCGACGTCGAAAAGGCTTTCAACACGGACTCCGCCCGCCGGGGCGAGTCTTCCGAGATCGTTGCGAATCAGATCAACGATCATGACGTTTTCCGCGCGATTCTTTTCGGATCCCGCCAAGGCCCGGGGATCGCTGTCGCGCGGAGCGGTACCTTTCATCGGTCGACAGACGAGTCGCTCGCCTTTTCGTTCGACAAAGAGCTCAGGGGAGCGGGACAAAATCGTCCCGTCAGGGTCGTGCACCAGAGCGCCGTATTTGACCGGCTGAGCGTCCCGCAGCGCCTTGTACAAGGCTATCGGACTGCCGTAGGCCTTTGCCCGCATCGAGAAGGTGAAATTGACCTGATAGCAATCGCCGGCGGCGATCAGCTGCTGAATGCAAGACACTCTTTCGACATATTTTTTGAACTGAAGTGTCGCCGAGATCCGGGCAAGTCCGGCGACTCGCTCATGTTCGTCCTGTGCCAAAAGCGAGGCGTCGATCCTGCCTGTTGTCTCTTCCGCACCGAGTCGTTCGGAGTCTTTGAAAACCCATGCGGTCAGCAATGCTGTGCCGGGCTGCAGGAAAGAATGCAGTCGCGGCTCCAGTGCGTAGCCAAGCTCGTAGCGAAGCGCGAGGGCCACCCAATGGCCCTTTTCGCGTCGGGCTTCGATTCGAGCCAAGACATCCGGGAGCAAAGCCGGATCATTACATTCGACGCGCTCGACGAGCCCGGTCAGCAGAAGATCGCCCGTGCCGTCCAGGTTATTGTCGAACAGAGCAAAACAGCTGGCGTTATCGAACATCGGAAAATCTACGGTGGGTGGAGGAGTCCGGCCGCGCGGGCCCGGAATGCGCGGCGATCCGTTGCACCTCACGAGGATGGGGATCTTACCGCATGCAGCCGAGGTCCGCCGGAGGATGGCGCGTGCGGGTAAAGGGCATCAAGTCATTTCCGCGAGCCGCGAGATCGGGTCGATGTGTTTGGCATTTCTTGTCGAAAATCGAATATCATTACCATTCAAGAATAATTCCTCTCATCTCTCTGCTGAAGGGCTGGCCGCGCCTGATGCTTCGATCCCGCATCACATTGTCCATTTTTCTCGTGGTGGCGTTTTCGGCCCTGACCACGATTGGTCTCTGGATGCTCGACGGAGTGCTCGCCGCGGGTGAAATCGATCAACGCTCAAGCGCCGCCGACAGTATCTTCCTGCCGTTTCTGCTTGTCTCCCTGACCTTGCTTGCGTTTGTCGTAGCGTGGGCCATCTGGCCGCTGCTGCGCGCGCGCAGTAGTTCGCAACTTTATTTCCTTCGGGGTGATTTCGCCGGGCGACGCCGATATGGTCGGCGCCGGGGCGGTGCGGGTGAACGTTCGCGGAGCGAGGTCGCCAACTGCTTTTTCCCGATCAGCGAATACTCGCTTGAAACCTATAAGGCGGCGATGGATCTTGCTCCGGCCGCAATCATTATCACCAACTCGCGCGGCCGCATCGAATACGCCAATGACACGTTTGTGAAGAGCTCGGGTTACGAGCGGGAAGAGATCATCGGCCGCAGCCCGGCCATGTTCCAGTCAGGACGTACCGATGACGCGGTGTACCGGAGTCTTTGGCAGACGATCCTGTCCGGCCACGTGTGGCGCGGCGAAGTGCTGAATCGGCGCAAGAATGGCGATGAATGCTGGGACAACATCGCGATTTCGCCGCTGCGGGATCGCTTCGGCCGGATTTCGCATTTCGTTGCGGTGCGGGAAGACGTCACGGAACGAAAGGGGCGGGAGGAAGACCTGCGGCAGCTCGCGCAGATCGATCCGCTGACCGGTATCGGTAATCGTCGCTTCCTGCTCGAACGTGCGGAACACGAACAGATGCGAGCCGAACGCTTTGGAACGCCGTTGTCCGTGTTGCTGCTCGACATCGATCATTTCAAGCAGATCAACGATCGGCACGGGCATGCGGCCGGCGATGAAACGATCCGCCAGGTCGCTCGTGCCTGTGTCGAAACCGTGCGGGAGATCGATGTCGTCGGGCGCTACGGCGGCGAGGAATTCGTGATCGTGCTGCCGGGTACGGACCTCGACGGGGCGCGAGAACTTGCGGAGCGTCTTCGCACCACCATTGCCGGCATCGCCCTGCCCGGATCCGACGGCAATCCCTTCGAATTGACCGCCAGCATCGGCGTGGCAACCTACGGGCCGGGCGACGAACTCGAACACCTTCTTGCGGCAGCAGACGCGGCCCTCTATCGAGCGAAGAGTCTTGGGCGAAACCGAGTCATTGCCGTTACCGACGGCTTCGAACTGAAAGGCCGTCCCGGCGCGAATTGACGCTTATCCCCATCCTACGTGAGCAGTGCTGTGGATAAGGTGTTGGGATGCGCGGTAGCTATCTGAAGCAAAAGGGAATGTTTCGTCTGCTCAAAATCCGGGCAATATTTCGAGGGCATTGACGATTGGCCCTTCCGGATATCCCCAAGCGCCGTGAGCAGCTTTGTGGATAACTTGTGGGGATGGCGGCTATTTCCCTGACCCACAAGGCAATGTTGCGGCTGCGCAAAAATGAGGCATCGGCGCAACGGGTGCAATTGCTGAGCAGGGCCGCGCGACCGGCTAAAATGACGGCCTTTCCGCTTGAGCCTGCGTGCACAATGCCGACATCCGGTCCTTCTCCTGTTCGCTATTCGATCAATCCCGTCAATCCCGAAGCGCACCTGTTCGAGGTAACCTGCACGGTCGCCGACCCGGATCTGTCGGGGCAAGTATTCCGCCTACCCGCTTGGATTCCCGGGAGTTACATGATCCGCGAGTTCGCGCGAAACATCGTGACGCTTCATGCAACATCCGCGCACAAGCCGGTCGCGATCGAAAAGCTTGACAAGCACACCTGGCGCGCAGCACCGCTGCCGGAGGGCGAGGCGCTGACGCTGACCTACGTCGTTTATGCCTGGGATCTTTCGGTGCGCGCCGCTCATCTCGATGCGACGCACGGTTTCTTCAATGGCACGAGCGTGTTTCTCGCCGTCGACGGTCGAACGGATCGCCCTTGTCTCGTTGAACTGCAGCCACCGCGGAAGGAACTGCTGAAGACATGGCGGGTCGCTACCACACTCCCGCGAGCCGTCGAGCAGACCGATGCGGCGGCACCGATGGGCTTCGGACTCTACCGCGCCGACAATTACGATGAATTGGTCGATCACCCGGTTGAAATGGGGACGTTCGATCACGTGTCGTTCGAGGCGGGCGGTATCTTGCACGAGATCGCCATTACTGGACGTCATGATTGCGATACCGAGCGTCTCTGCAAGGATTTGTCGCGAATCTGCAGCTGGCAGATCGAGCTTTTCGGCCGACCCGCACCGGTTCAACGATACCTGTTCCTCGCGATGATCGTCGGCGACGGTTATGGCGGGCTCGAACATCGTTCGTCGACCGCGCTTTTGGCGAGCCGGGCCGATCTGCCCTACCGGGGAATGAACGGCGAGTCGGACGGCTACAAGAACTTCCTGGGCCTTTGCAGCCACGAATATTTCCATACGTGGAACGTCAAGAGAATCAAGCCCGCGGCCTTTACGCCCTATGATCTCGCCAACGAGAACTACACGCGACTGCTCTGGGCATTCGAAGGCTTCACCTCCTACTACGACGACCTCGCCCTGGTGCGCTCGGGCGTCATCGCGATCGAAGATTATCTCGCGCTGCTCGGCAAGACCATTTCAGGCGTTCTGCGCACCAGCGGCCGACTGAAGCAGAGCGTGGCCGAGTCGTCCTTCGACGCCTGGATCAAGTATTACCGGCAGGACGAAAATGCCCCGAACGCAATCGTCAGCTACTACGCGAAGGGTGCGATGATCGCACTCGCACTCGATCTGCAGTTGCGCAAGGCGAGCGCGGGGCGGGTGAGCCTTGATGACGTCATGCGTCTGCTTTGGCAGCGCCACGGTCTGACGGGAAAGGGCGTGCCTGAGGGTGGCTTGTTTGCGCTCGTCCACGAGGTCGGAGAGCGCGGGGCGGTCGGAAGCGGGCGGCGCATCGGCCGTTGGCTGCGTGAGGCGGTCGAGGGGACAGACGACCTTCCGCTCAAAAAACTGCTCAAGCCCTTCGGCATCACGTGGCAGGCCGAACCGAGCGCCAAACGGCCCACGCTGGGGATCAAACTCGCAGGCGGCAACGGCGAGGCCAAGCTCGCAAACGTATTCGACGACGGGCCTGCCCAACGCGCCGGCTTGTCGGCAGGAGACGTTCTGATCGCTATCGACGGCCTCAAGGTCAGCAGCGGCAGTCTGGACGCCGCGATCGCGCGGCGCGCAGCCGGTGAGCAAATCAGGATCCACGCATTCCGGCGTGACGAGCTGATGGAGTTCGATGTCACTCTGGAGGCGGCGCCGGCGGATACGGTCAAGCTTTCGCCGCTCAAGCGCCCGTCCCCGACGACGGGGGCTTTGCGCAAGGGGTGGCTGGGCGCGTAATCAATCAGGCGGCCTGCGCGTGCTGTGTAGATGGGGGCGTCGCTTGCTGGCGACGGGTGATGATCTGCAGCAAAGTACCGAACAGGATCGATGCAAGCACGGTCGAAATCACGCCGGCTTCCCAGAAGCCTGCGACGTTGGGGGCCTCTTCACGGCCTGGGGCATGGAAGGCGAGCCAGTATCCACCAACCAGTCCGACGCCCCAAAAGCACACCGCGTGCATCAGCATCGGCACGAAGGTCACCTTGTAGCCGCGGAGCGCGTGTGCGGCCACGGTCTGGACAGCATCGAAAAGCTGGTAGATGCACACGTAGACGATCAGCGCCAGAGCGACGGTGCGTACCATCGGATCGTCCGAGAACAGCCCTATGACGCGTTCCCGCGCCAACCATAGGCCGACGCCGATAAGCGACACGAGCGCCGAGGTCAGGAGCATTCCGACCCGCACCGTCGCCCGGGCGCGGCCCCATTCACGAGCGCCTGCGGCCTGACCGACCAGTACGAGGGTCGCAATGGACATCGCGAGCGGCAGCATATAGACCAGGGCGGCGAGGTTCGCGACGATCCGGTGACCCGCCACCGGCTCTGCGCCGAGGCGAGCGGCAAACAGGGATATCAGCGTAAACGAGGAAACCTCGATGAAGGTGGAGAGACCCATCGGGATCCCGAGGCGAAGCAGCGCGAGGAGTTCCGTTCGACGCGGGCCGCACCAATTGGCCAGCAGCCGGTAGGGCCGATAGAACGGATTGCGCAAGAGGTAGACCGTCGCGCAAGTGAGTCCGAGCCAGTTCACACAGGCGGTCGAGATGCCGCTGCCGAGCACGCCGAGCGGCGGCAGCCACAGGTGGCCATGTACGAGCGCCCAGGCGAGCGGAATGTGAGTCATCGCGACGGTCAGGCTGATGGCCATCAGTACGCGCGGCCTTCCCAGTGCGTTGTTGAATGCGTAGAAGGTGCGGTAGAGCAGGACGGCAGGAAGCCCCGCGGCCGTGGCGAGCAGATATCCGCGAGTCCGTGTACTGACATCTCCGGGAACTCCGGTCAGTTCGAGCAGACGATCGGGGAACGCGAGCAGGATCATGCCCGGCACAGCGAGCATCAGGGCAAGCCAGAGGCCTTGCTGCAGGGTCGGGCCGATTTCCGCGATGCGTCCGGCGCCGTAATGATGGGCCACCGTGGGTGCGACCGCCTGCAGCACACCGACGAGCAGCATCGCGACGGATATGTAGAGCCCGCTTCCCACCGCGACAGCGGCGAGGTCGAGAGTACCAAAGCGGCCGACGATCACGGTGTCCGCAACCATCATGCTCATGGACAGCAACTGGGCAATCAGCACGGGCCAGGCCTGATGGAGCAGGCGGCGGGCGATCTCGGGGGACGAATCTGGAGAGCTCACGGGTATGGCCGGAGTTGGGGAGCGAGGGGCCGGCGGCCCGTTGTGTTCCGGAACGGGAGTCAGTTTAGCCAACACGGGCAACCGGATGCCATGGGCAAGCACGGCTGTTGCGGTTCGGTGCGCCCGGATCCCGTGGGCTTTAGCCGACCTTACTGCAGACCGTTCCGAAGCAAGCCAACGGCGATGCCTTCGATGGTGAGCGGGTCGGAACGCGTATCGACGACAATCGGCTGAAAGTCGGGATTCGCCGGTAAGAGGCTGATGATCGGCCCGTTCCGGGTGAAGGTCTTGACGGTCACGTCGTCATTGACGCGAGCAACGACGATCTGGCCGTTCCGCGCCTCGGGGCTGCGATGAACCGCCAGCAAATCTCCATCGAGAATGCCCGCGTCGCGCATGCTCATGCCCCGCACGCGCAGCAGGTAGTCGGCGCGCGGGGAAAACAGCGCGGGATCGACCTGGTGGCGGCCTTCGACGTGCTCCACCGCGAGAATGGGGCTACCTGCCGCGACTCGACCGATCAGTGGCAGGCCGAGGCCTTCGGCCAGACGGATACCGCGGGCGCGTCCTTCCTCGAGCAGGATCGCCCCTTTGGCCGCGAGGGCGCGAAGATGACTCTCCGCCGCGTTCGGGGAACGAAAGCCGAATGCCGTACACACCTCGGCGCGAGTCGGCGGACGGCCCTCCGATTCGACCGTCTGGCGAATGAATTCAAGGATTTCGGACTGGCGGGCGGTGAGCCCTGGGTCGTGGCTCATCATCATTTCTCCATTTTTACCTGTATTTTTAAACAGTTGCTCTCAATTGGCAAGCCCGAAAATGAGTTCGAAACGGTATGGCGCAAGAACTGTGACGCGAGTAGAGTTCGCTTCGTGTCTCGGCTAGAATCCAACGCACGTCAGGGAGATCACATGCTGCAGATCGGTGACATTGCTCCAGCGTTTTCATTGCCTGATGCGGACATGGAAACGTTCGACTTGGCCGCCGAGCGCGGCAAGCATCATGTGGTCCTCTACTTTTACCCCCGCGACAATACGCCGGGATGCACCTTGCAGGCCGCCGACTTCAGTGATCATGAAGAAGAGTTCGCCCGCCACGATTGCATCGTGATCGGTGTTAGTCCCGACGATTGCCTGACCCACGCCGAGTTTCGTGATCAGCACGGGTTGTCCGTACGTCTCCTTTCGGACGTCGAGACGGAGGTCTGCCGGCTCTATGATGTCTGGCAGCCCAAGGAAGTCGATGGTGTGAAGAAGATGGGCGTGATGCGGACAACCTTCGTCATCGACAAGGAAGGAACAATCCGCCACGCGCTCCGCGACGTTGCGCCCCGCGGCCATGTGGCCGGGGTCTTCGAATTGGTCAGGAATCTGGAAGCAGAGAATAGAAATGGAAATCGTCAAGAACACCGTCGTAACGCTTAAATATACGGTCCTCGATCCCGATGGCAACACGATCGACGACGGTCATCAACCGCTCGTTTACCTCCACGGCGGTTACGACGGCATCTTCCCGATGCTGGAAGAGGCGCTGCACGGCAAGAAAGTCGGCGATCAGCTGAAGGTCAAGCTTCAGCCCGAAGATGCATTCGGGGACTACGATGAAGAACTGGTGCTGGTCGAGGATGTCAGTCAGTTCCCGGAGAACATCGAAGTGGGCATGTCGTTTGAGCGCGTGACCGACGACGGCGAAGAAGACATGCTCTATCGCATCACCGATATCGCCGACGGCAAGGTTGTCGTCGACGGCAACCATCCTCTGGCTGGTACCGCGCTGGTCTTCGACATTACCGTCACGGAAGTGCGCAAGGCAACGGCCGAAGAACTGTCGCACGGCCACGTGCACGGTGCTGGCGGACATCATCACTGATCGGTCCGATCGATCGGTGAACGGGGCCGCGCAAGCGGCCCTTTTTTTGACCTATTCCTCCTCGTGCCCATGACCGCTCTATCAGCGTCCGCTCCTTCCGCAACCGCAGATCGTCAAGCTGCCGGAACGGTCCTTGTCGAAGTCGAGGAGCTTCGGGTCAGGATCGGGGCAGGGGACTTGCCGGTCCGTCCCGTCGACGGCGTCGGATTTTCGATCGCAGCAGGCGAAACCTTCGCCTTGCTTGGAGAGTCGGGCTGCGGCAAGTCGATGACGGCCCTCGCGCTTCTCAGGCTTCTTCCCGACGGCGGCCGGGTGGACGGGGGACGGGTCCGGTTTGGCGGCGTCGAGTTGCTGGCGCAAACCGAGGCGCAGATGCGTGACGTGCGCGGCAGGCGAATCGGGATGATCTTCCAGGAGCCGTCGACAAGCCTCAATCCTGTGATGACTGTGATGGCCCAGATCGGCGAAGTGCTGGACCGCCATCGCGGCCTGCACGGAGCCGCGGCCAGGCTCGAGGCGCTCCGCCTGCTGGAATCGGTCGGGATTCCAGACGCGGAACGGCGCCTCGACGATTACCCATTTCAGTTTTCCGGCGGCATGAAGCAGCGGGTGATGATTGCGATGGCGCTCGCAGGCGAGCCGGAACTCCTGATCGCCGATGAACCGACGACGGCGTTGGACGTGACGATCCAGGCGCAGGTGCTCGATCTGCTTGCGAAGCTCCAGGCGGAGCGCGGCATGGGGATGCTCCTGATCACGCACGATCTTGGTGTCGTCGCAAAAATGGCGCATCGCATCGGTGTCATGTACGCGGGCGAACTCGTTGAGACCGCGAGTCGTTCGGACTTCTTTCGGCGTCCGCTTCATCCCTATTCGCGGAAGCTGTTCGCCGCACTGCCGACCGAAGGACAACGTGGCCACCGGCTGTCGGCCCTGCCTGGTCACGTTCCGCCACTCGACCGTGGATTTGTCGGATGTCGATTCGCGGACCGCTGCCCCCAGGTATTCGAGCGCTGCCATGGTGAAGCTCCGGCCTGGCACCAGCTTGAAGCGCAGGAGGTGCGTTGCCATCTCTACGAGCCAGGTTCGGAACGTGACGCGGACGTACCGACGGGGGCATCCTCCGCACGCTTCGACGAGGCCGCTTCCGGCTCACGTCCCGTGCTCGACGTGCGTCAGCTGAAGGTCCACTTTCCCGTGCGCAAGGGCTTGTTGAAACGCGAGGTTGCGAGCATCAAGGCCGTGGATGGGATCAGTCTGCAAGTGATGCCCGGGCGTACGCTGGCACTCGTGGGGGAGTCGGGTTGCGGCAAGACCACCGCCGGCAAGGCGATCCTGAAACTGATTGCTCCGACCGATGGCGAAGTGCTGTTGGACGGGAAGCGCTTGGCCGAACTATCGGGCTCGGCCTTGCGGGAGGCTCGGCGGGAGTTCCAGATGATCTTCCAGGACCCGTTCGCCTCGCTGAATCCACGAATGCGTGTGGGCGAGATCATTGAAGAGGGTATGGTAGCGCTCGGCGTCGAACGCGATGCGCAATCGCGGACGCGGCGCGTCGAGTCACTGTTGCAACGTGTGGGTCTGCGCTCCGAAATGAAGCTGCGCTATCCGCACGAATTTTCCGGCGGTCAGCGGCAGCGCATCGCCATCGCCCGCGCCCTGGCCGTGTCGCCGAAGCTCATCATCTGCGACGAACCGACCAGCGCGTTGGATGTGTCGGTTCAGGCGCAGATCCTGAACCTGATGCGGGACCTGCAGAGCGAATTGGGCCTCGCCTACCTGTTCATCACCCACAACCTCGGCGTGGTGAGCTGGCTCGCTCACGATGTCGCGGTGATGTATCTGGGCCGCATCGTGGAGCGTGGTCCGGTCGATGCGGTCCTCGGGGCCCCGGCGCATCCCTACACGAGTGCGCTGCTCGCTGCCGTGCCGAATATCGAGCGTGACCAGCCGATTACAGCATCTGGCGCTTCGCGCACGGGGGGCGGGGCCGAAGACCTTCCGTCACCCCTCAGGCCGCCGGCCGGTTGCCATTTTAATCCGCGCTGCCCGCGCGCAACCGATATCTGCCGCAAGCAGTATCCGGACGAAACGCAACACGGGCCGGGGCGCGTGGTGCGTTGTCACTGGCCTGAGTAGGCGGAGCGCGATCAGCGCTCCCGGCTGTTAATGCTTGGTCTTCTTTTGCGGCTGGGGTGACTGCTTACCGCCCTTCGCGGCCTTCGGCGCGGCGGCGGCATGAGACCCGCTTTTCGCAGTGGACGCGGCCTTGCCGTTTGCGGCGTGAGCTGTCGAGTGCTTCGAAGTCTCGGCCTTGCCGGGTTTCTTGGTACTCGCGCCCTTGGCCCCGCCCTTCGCGGGTTTCTCCGGTGCCGGCGGGGGAAGGGTGCTGCGATCGGTTGCCATCGCTCGCGGGATGAGGCGTGCTGCGGCGAGGGCTCCAGCAGCCTCGACGCCCTCCGGGACGAGGAGCGTATAGCCGGCGCTGACGCGGCTCCGGGCATCGAGGCCATTGATTTGCTGCAGCTCACCCAGAGAAAGCCCAGCATTTCGCGCGACGGACGCCAACGTTTCGCCGCGCTGCAGTTCGTGCGTACGCCACTTCTTGCCTGAAGCTTCGTGTTCGGCGAGGCGCAACTGGAATCTTTCTGCACGATCGACCGGAATCACGAGACGCTCGGCCTGGGCGATCGCCGGGCGATTGTGGCTCGGGTTGAGCGCCATGAATTCGTCGAGCGGCATCTCCGCGTACTTGGCCGCGGTCGCCAGATCGATCCCTCCCGGGGTTTCGATGCGCACGAAATGCTGGGTATTCGGGACGTAGGGCAGCTCGAAGTGGAACAGCTCCGGGCGCGCAACGATGTTCTTGAGGGCCTGCAGCTTGGGCACGTAGTTGCGCGTTTCTTCGGGCATTCGCAGGCTGGTGTAGTCCGTCGGCAGACCTTCGTTCTGGTTGCGCTGCACGGCCCGCGCCACGGCGCCTTCGCCCCAGTTGTACGAGGCCAGCGCGAGATGCCAGTCGCCGTGCATTTCGTAGATGGTCTGCAGGTAATCGAGCGCCGCATTGGTCGAGGCGACCACGTCGCGCCGCTCGTCGACCCACTTGTCCTGCACGAGGTTGTAGTTGCGCCCCGTAGACGGGATGAACTGCCACAGCCCCGACGCCTTCGCGCGCGAGTAGGCCATCGGGTTGTAACTGCTTTCCACCATCGGTAGCAGCGCCAGTTCGGTGGGAAGGCCGCGCCGTTCGAGTTCGGCAACGATGTAGTAGAGATAGCGGCCGCCCCGTTCGAACACCTTCTTGAGGAAGCCCGGACGGTTCAGGTAGAAGGCTTGCTGCTCGGCGACCAGGTCGGTATCGAGGTCGGTCATACCGAAGCCTCGCCGGATGCGGTCCCAGATGTCGTTCGCTTCGCGGGTGAGGTCCAGGGTGAGGACGCGGGGCGTCGGATCGCGCAGTTCCAGCGCTTGGTACTGGGAGGCGGAGATGCCTTCGGCGCTACGGGAGGCGGACGGTAGCCGCAAGCCGCCAATTTCCTGAGATGTCGATATTTCAGGGGACGGGGCGAGGGGCGTCGGCTCAAGCGCCTGATCATCATCGGCGTGCGCCAATGAAGTGAATTGGGCAAGCGCCGAGAGAATCATCATCAACAGGAATCGTGCGAGAGATCCCGACATGAATCCGGTGCTCGTTCGAGAAAAGACGTGGACTCTATGGCAGGCGGGGGGGAGCGTCAAACCCGATTTGCAGGTCTTCGCAAAGTCCTGCGTCTCTTGCCCGCGCAAACCATCGGCATGCTTCGTCGTCGTTCATTTCCATAGACGTTCAAAACGAACGGAAATTCGCGACACCGGGAGACTAAGTTGATAGGATTGCGGGGTTTTGATCAACGGGTTAGCGTTGCGCCGCCGATGAAGGCTCTGATCATCGAAGATACCGTCACGAGTGCCACCCTGGTCTGCCATTCGCTCGGCAGGATGGGGCTGGAGACCGTGCACGCGCGCGACGGACTGGCGGGGATCGAATCCTTCAAGCGGGAACGGCCTGATCTTGTACTGCTCGACATCGTAATGCCCGGCATGGACGGGTTCGAGGTCGCGCAGCGGATCCGTCAGCTCGAGAAGGATGGTGAATGGACACCCATCATCTTCCTTTCGGCCCGGACGAGTGACGAAGACCTCGAGCGCGGCATCGCCGTGGGCGGCGACGACTATCTGGCCAAGCCGGTTTCCGAGGCGGTACTGAAGGCCAAGGTCCGAGCCATGCAGCGGATTGCGCAGATGCGGTACTCGCTGCTGGTGCTGACCAGGAAGCTGGACGAGGCCAATCGCGAACTCACTCGCATCTCCTCGTTCGACGGACTGACGGGGATCGCGAACCGGCGCACTTTCGATTCGACGCTGCTGCGCGAATGGCGTCGCAGCGCACGTGTCGGTTCGCCGCTGTCGCTGCTCGTCATCGATGTCGATTGTTTCAAGCAGTTTAACGACGCATACGGACATCAGGTCGGCGACGAGTGCCTGAAGGCAGTCGCGCGCTCGCTGTCCTGCAGCACCCGGCGCCCGGCCGATCTCGTTGCCCGCTATGGCGGCGAGGAATTCGCCGCGGTCCTTCCCGATACCGATCAGGAGGGCGCTGAAAGCGTCGCGGAGGCGATGCGCAGGAGTATCGAGGAACTCGCAATCACGCATCGCCATTCTTCCGCGGCGCCCGTCGTCACGATCAGTGTCGGCATCGCGACGACGACGCCTGATCGCGCCGACGACGGTGGTTTCGTGAGCCTGCTCAAGTGCGCTGACCAAGCGCTTTACGGTGCGAAGCGCAATGGCCGCAACCGGTGGAATGCCACCGTCTGCGGCGACCTCGTGACGCCGGCCTAGCCGTTTCCTCGGCCTGACGCGCTTTGCCGATGCTCAGAACACATCCTTCCATGCCCGAAGGGCAGCGAAGCATTCGCCGGCGTTGTGCGGTCGGGTGCCGGCATGCGCGCTAACGGCCCGCAGGACCCCGTCGACATGCGTCCGCAGGAAGGGGTTGATCTCGCGCTCGCGTTCGATCGTCGTCGGCAGCGTGGGGCGGCCGGCAGCGCGCAGAAGCTCGCATTCCTTCCGGACGCGCTCGCGTTCGGCATTCTCGGGCTCCGACTGCCGGGCAAAATCGAGGTTGGCGAGCGTGTATTCGTGCGCGCAGTACACACGGGTTTCTCCAGGAAGGCGTGCAAGTCGTTGCAGCGACTCATGGAGTTGGGAGGCCGTGCCGCCGAGCAGGCGCCCGCAGCCGCCGCTGAACAGCGTATCACCCGGAAACAGGATCCACGGTGCGAGATAGGCAATATGCGTGGCGGTGTGCCCAGGAACTTCGAGCACATCGAAGCGGATGTCGAGGGCTTCGAGGGCGATCTGGTCGCCCTCGCGCACAGGGTGCGTAACAAAGGGAATATTCCCGTCTGCGGGCCCGTATACGGCCGGAGCGTGCCGTTGCACCAGCTCAGCAACGCCCCCAATGTGGTCGGCATGATGGTGGGTGATCAGGATCGCGTCGAGACGCAGCCCATGCTGGCGCAGGGCAGCGTCGACGACGTCGGCATCGCCGGGATCGACGACCGCTGCGGCGCCATCGCGGCGCAGCAGCCAGATGTAGTTATCGCGGAATGCGGGAAGAGGGATAATGTCGCAGCTGCGGATTTTGGGGTGCTGATTTTTCATGACCATCCTCAGTCTTTCTGACTGGCTTGAATGCCCGCAGGGACAATACCTGCTGCAGTGGGAGCAAGCCAAGTTCGATTTGATGGTATCCGACATCTTCGGCTACAACGCGGTCCAGATCGGCTTGCCGCAGCACGACTTTTTGCGCAGCAACCGGATCCCGTTCAGGTTGGCGTGCGCGCAGTCCGGTCGGTGCGGCATCATCGCGGACCCCGATGCGCTACCGTTCGCTACGGCGAGTGTCGATCTCGTGCTACTGCCCCACGTCCTCGAATTTTCGCAGAGGCCTCACCACGTGCTGCGCGAGGTCGAGCGGGTGCTGGTTCCCGAGGGCAGCGTCATCATCAGCGGATTCAATCCCTTCAGCCTTTGGGGACTGCGTCGGCTGATTGCACGCGGACGAGGGCATTTCCCGTGGTGCGGACAGTATCTGTCCGTCCGGCGCGCGAAGGATTGGCTGGCGCTGCTCGGATTCGAGACGCAGGGCGGTAGCTTCGGCTGCTACGCGCCACCGTTCACTCATGCGACCTCGCTCGAGCAGTGGCGGTTCATGGACAAAGCAGGGGATCGTTGGTGGCCGATCTGCGGCGGTGCCTACATCCTTCAAGGGATCAAGCGGGTGCAGGGCATGCGGCTGATCACCCCGAACTGGCGCGACAGTCGCGCCACGACCAAGCGGCTTTCGCCGGTTGCCCAGCGCGGCCGCGAAGTGCACGGTATACAAAAGACGGAATAGCGGAACAGCTCAATGGAAGAACAGGAAAAGGTAGAGATATTCACCGACGGTGCGTGCAGCGGCAATCCGGGCCCGGGCGGTTGGGGGGCAATCCTGCGCAGCGGACCGCACGAGAAGGAGATCTGGGGCGGCGAGCCGCAGACGACGAACAACCGCATGGAACTCCTTGCGGTGATCCGTGCGCTCGAACTGCTCAAGCGTCCGGTTGCAGCGCGCGTGCATACCGATAGCCAGTACGTGCAGAAAGGGATCTCCGAGTGGATCCACGGCTGGAAAGCCCGCGGCTGGAAGACGGCGGCACGCGAGCCGGTCAAGAATGCCGACCTCTGGCGTGAACTCGACGCCGCCGCGAGCCGCCACAAGGTGTCGTGGATCTGGGTACGAGGCCATGCAGGGCACGTCGAGAACGAGCGCGCGGATGCACTGGCGCGCCGAGGTGTCGAAGCGGTGCGCGCCCGTGGCGCGGCAGTCCATGGGTGAGGGCCGCAAGGCCTGAATCGTCAGAAAGGAATTTCCAGTGAGACAGATTGTTCTCGATACCGAAACCACCGGCCTCGATTGGCGCAACGGCGATCGCGTCATCGAAATCGGTTGCGTGGAACTGCTCAACCGTAACCTGACCGGGCGTCACTATCACGTCTACATCAACCCGGAGCGGGGCATCGACGCCGAGGCGATTGCCGTTCACGGGATCACCGAGGAGTTCCTTGCGGACAAGCCGAAATTCCGGGACATCGTCGAAGAGTTCATCGACTTCGTCCGCGATTCGGAGCTCGTGATCCACAACGCGAGCTTCGACGTCGGCTTCCTGAATCACGAACTTTCGCTGTTGGCGAAGGAGCGGCTCGATACGCTGTGCGGCGGCGTGATCGATACGCTCAAGATGGCGAAGGAGCAGAACCCGGGGAAGAAGGCCTCACTGGATGCCCTGTGCGATCGCTACCAGATCGATAACGCGTCGCGGACGCTGCACGGGGCGCTCCTCGATGCGGAGCTCCTGGCCGACGTCTATCTGGCGATGACGCGCGGTCAGGAGAGCCTGATCATGAGCCTGGACGACGAGCCGGCAGGGATGGGCGGGCTGGGGGATGGCGGCGCGCTCGTGGACCGTCCGCCGCTCATCGTGCTACGGCCGTCGGACGAAGAATTGGCCGAGCACGAGCGGGTGCTGCAGGACATCGCGAAGGCGACGAAGGGGCTTTGCCTGTGGATACCGCCCGCGCCGCCGGTCGAAGCGCCCGCCGGCTGAGTGGCGGTCAGAGGATCAGGCGGCCGCCCGGCAGGCTGCCGGCCTGTTCCAACCGCGTGACGGTCTGCCTGAGATCGAGCTCCGTCAGTTCCTTGAGTTTATGGGCGCGGTCGCGCAGTTCCGCGAGGGGGAGTTCGATCCGGTCGCCTTGCACGGCGAGCGCCACGACGTTTCCACTGTCGCAGGACGGGAAGGCGATCGCGCGATCTTCGAAGGCCGTGATGATGCGTTCGACGCTGGCGCGAAAGCCCCGCGAACGGCCGAAGAGGTTCACGGACATCAAACCCCGCTCGGACAGGCAGGAGCGCGCCGCCGCATAGAACGGGGCCGTATCGAGCCCGCCCGCGCGTGCGTTGCGATCGAAGCCATCGACCAGGATCAGGTCGAATTTCCGGTTCGTTTCCGTGACGTAGCGGACGCCGTCTCCGACGTGGATCGCGAGCCGTTCGTCCTCGTCCGGCAGCTTGAAGAACTGCCGTGCGGCGGCGACCACCCGCGGTTCGATCTCGACGACCTGCATGTGGGTCCGCGGGCAGTGGCGGTGAATGAAGCGCGTCAGCGACGCGGCGCCGAGGCCGATCACGAGGGCCGTCCGGGGCCATTCGTCGGTATCGTGCAGCAGCAGGCCCGCCATCATCTCGCGCGTGTAGGCGAGCTCCAGCGCGTATGGGCGCCGGATGCGCATCGCGCCCTGAATCCACTCCGAGCCGAAGTGCAGATAACGGACGCCGCCGTCTTCGCTGATATCGATCGGCGTGCTCATGACGCCATCCGCTTCAGGCTGTACAGGTGCTCAAGCGCCTCGCGCGGGCTCAGGCTGTCCGGGTCGATGCCGGCGAGCGCCGTGAGCACCGGGTGGGAGAGCTTCTCGTCCTCGGGCTCGGGCAAGGCGGCGAACAGATCCGGCTGCGGTCCGGCGCCGACTTCGCGGTTTTCGAGGGCGCGGAGGCGGCGCTTGGCGTCGCGGATCACAGCGCCGGGAATACCCGCAAGCGCGGCCACTTCGATCCCGTAGCTCTGGCTCGCCGGGCCCTCCTCGAGCGCATGCAGGAACACGATCCGATGCGCGTGTTCGACGGCATCGAGGTGGACGTTCGCGCATTCCGGATAGTCGCCGTTGAGCCGGGTCAGCTCGAAATAATGGGTCGAAAACAGCGTCTGGCAGCGGTTCTTGTCGAGCAGATGGCGGGCGATGGCGAAGGCGAGCGCGAGGCCGTCGAAGGTCGAGGTGCCGCGTCCGATCTCGTCCATCAGCACGAGGCTTTGCTCGGTCGCACCATGGAGGATCGCCGATGCTTCAGTCATCTCGACCATGAAGGTCGAGCGGCCGGATGCGAGATCGTCCGATGCGCCGATCCGCGTGAAGATCGCGTCGAGCGGACCGATGCGCGCCGAACGGGCGGGCACGAAGGCGCCGACGTGCGCCAGCAACGCGATCAGCGCGACCTGGCGCATGAAGGTCGACTTACCGCCCATGTTCGGGCCGGTGATCATCAGCATCCGCCGCGTCGGCGAGAGCCGGCAGTCGTTCGGGATGAAGTTCTCGACCTGGCGTTCGACCACAGGATGGCGGCCGGCGATGATTTCCATGCCGGGCTGGTCGGAAAACTCAGGCCGAACGTATCCGTAGCGGGACGCGGCGTCCCCGAAGGCGGCGAGGCCATCGAGGCAGGCAAGGGCGCGGGCGATGCGCTGGAATGTGCCGATATGCGTCGCAAGCTGTTCGAGCAAGGCCTCGTAGAGCATTTTTTCGCGCGCCAGCGCACGTTCCTGCGCCGATAGCGCCTTGTCTTCGAAGGCCTTCAGCTCGGGCGTGATGTAACGCTCGGCGTTCTTCAGCGTCTGGCGGCGGCGATAGTCGTCGGGGACCTTTTCGGCGTTGGCGTGGCTGACTTCGATGTAGAAGCCGTGCACCTTGTTGAACTCGACTTTCAGGCTCGTGATGCCGGTGCGCTCGCGCTCCCGCGTTTCGAGTGCGAGGAGGAATTCGCCGCAGTTGGTCTGGATGCCGCGCAGTTCGTCGAGTTCTGCATCGTAGCCGGTGGCGATGACGCCGCCGTCGCGCACCGCTGCGGCGGGTTCGGCAGCGACGGCCTGAATCATCAAGTGGAGCGCGTCGTCGGGAACTGCCAGGGCGCCGAGCAATTCGGCGAGCATGGCAGATTGCGGTTGTCCGAGCGCATCGTGCAGCTCCGGGAGCCTTGCGAGGCTGTCGCGCAGCGCGGCGAGGTCGCGAGGGCGGGCACTACGCAGTGCAATACGCGCGGTAATCCGGTCGACGTCCGCCACGCCACGCAATGCCGTACGCGCTTGCGACAGCATGCGCGTGTCGCCATCGGTCTCTGCACCGATCAGTTCGCCGACCGCCGAGTGCCGGGCCGCCGCGTACCCGCGGTCGCGCAGCGGGTGGTGAAGCGCATGGCGCAGCCAGCGCGATCCCATGCTGGTGACGCAGCCGTCGAGAAGCGACATCAGCGTCGGGGCGGGGTCTCCGCGCAAGGTTTCGGTCAGCTCAAGGTTCCGGCGCGTCGCGGCGTCCAGGCGCAGGTATTCGGCTTCGCGCTCGACACGCAAGCCGGTGATGTGCTCGAGGCTCTGCCTTTGCGTGGTGCGCGCATAGTCGAACAAGGCCGCCGCAGCCCCCAGGCCGACGGACAAGCCCTCCGCGCCGAAGCCGGCGAGATCGCGGGTGCCGAAATGGCCGGTCAGCAGGCGTTCGCCGGTCTCCGCGTCGAACTGCCAATCGGCCAAACGACGCAGCACGGGCGAGAGCGTCTCGATCAGGGGAAGGGCGAGCGCATCCGGAACGAGCACTTCCGCCGGACGCAGGCGCTCGAATTGCGCCTGGAGTTGTTCCGACGGACATTCCATGACGCGCAGGTCGCCATTGGCAAGGTTCAGCCATGCGAGGCCAAGCATCCCGCGATGCAGGCTTGCGGCGAGCAACAGCGAATCCGTCCGGTCATCGAGCAGGGCTGCATCGGTGACGGTACCCGGGGTGACGATCCGGCTGACCGCGCGTTCCATCGGCCCCTTGGTCGCACCCGGTTCGCCGACCTGTTCGGCGATGACAACGGATTCGCCCAGCTTCACCAGCCGGGCGAGGTATTGCTCCACGGCGTGGAAGGGCACGCCGGCCATCTTGATCGGTTGTCCCGCGGACTGCCCGCGTGTCGTGAGCGTGATGTCGAGCAGGCGCGCAGCCTTCTCGGCATCGTCGAAGAACAATTCGTAGAAGTCGCCCATGCGGTAGAAGAGCAGCTGATCGGGATGCTGCGCCTTGATCCGAAGATACTGCTGCATCATCGGAGTGTGACTTTCGAGCGGCTGGCCGCCCCACGAGCTTTGGGTCAGGTCGTTTTTCATTCGATACGTCAGGAGATTCTGCGAGCCGCTTCGCGCAGCTCAGGTCGGACCGGGAGCCGCAGGGCGTCGACGGCAAAGGCGCTATTGTCTTCGAAGACAAGTCGGCACGCGAGCACTGGAGGTGAACCGTGCCGGATGCACGAGCGGCGATCGCCAGGCAGGAAGCCGGCAGCGTAATCAGGTCGCCGAATGCCAAGTTGCGATCCAGGCATAGCTACATGTACTATTCAAAGAAACTTTCTGTGACAAATTTGGCACTCTGCATCTAATGCACGCCTTTCATGCATTGACAGACGCCACGACAGCCGATGTCTGCCTACACGAACTGGAAGGAAAGAACGACAGCACGTCTCGCACGCGAAATTGGCGTGCTCGCCGAGATCATCGTCGACGACGTCGTATTCGAGCTTGGTCTGGGGGATGCCGTCATGACCACGCCGCGACAGGTCATGGCCTTTCTTACGCATCTGCAGCGGGAACTGCCTGAGACGATCGACCGCGAGGGGATCATCCGGGAAATCGCGAACGAACTTCTTTCAATCTTGCACTCCTGAGTTTCCGCCATGTCCATCCGCAATAAACTGATCCTCGGTTTTTCGGTTCTGCTCGCGTTCATCGTGTTGCAGGGCGCAACCAGTTTCTTCTACGGCTCGCGCACCTATTCACTGGTCGATGCCGCAATCAACCGCAACTTCGTCGCCTCGACGGAAATTTCCGAGTTGCTGGCGTCGGCGCAACAGTTGCGCCGCCAGGAAAAGGACTACCTGATCTACGCCGGCGACGTCGAAGGGCGCAACAACGTGCTACAGGACTGGAATGCAACGCACGCTCGGCTGCTCGCACAGCTGCAGGCGATGATCAGCAACAACCGTGGGGTGTATTCGGCGGCCGACAGCAGCGAATTTAACCGCTGGAAGGCTGCGCTCGATGAGTACCACGAGCAGTTCGCGCACGTCACCGAAGGGTTTAGCTATGATGTTCAGATGCTGGACCAGGGGCAGGGCAACGGCAGCGCCGTGACCTACAACAAGGCAGTTCATGCCAATGAAGAACTGCGCAAGACGGTGGATCGCTTCAACACCGACCTGATCGAAGGGGCCACCCGCATGGCACGTGCCCGCGCTGACGAATCGGCCGATGCATATCGGCGCATTCGCGGGAACTTCGAGATGGTGGACTACCTGAACGCCGCGCTCGCGCTGGCCGGCCTGATCCTCGCGGCCGCGCTGCTGCTGACGATCCCCGGTTCCATCACCCGGCCCTTGCAGTCGCTGATCGAATCTGCCGACAAGATGAGTCTTGGCGATCTCGGAAAGAAATTCGATGCGGGTGGCGTTCGCGATTTCGAAAAGCTAGCCGCTTCGCTGGAGCGCATGCGCGTGACGATGGAAGCCATGATCGTCCGCCTCAAAGCGCGCTCGCGTTGATTTCAGGCTCGCAGGCACGAATGCCTGCCTTGCTGCCAACTTCCACTAAAAGGACCTTTCCATGCGCTTCAATGCCCGCCGGCTCGTGCTCGCAATCGCCATCGGCGTAGCGACGGCGTCCGCCTTCGCCCAGCAAACGGTGACCAAGCCGATCACTGCCGCCGCAAACACGGCGACGACCCGCAACGTCGCGAAGACGATGATCGACGCGCCGGTTCCCGGCAACTACGTCATCGACATCGCCCATTCGCACGCGCTCTTCTTCATCTCCCACCTCGGGGTCAGCCGCTTCACGGGCCGCTTCGACGATATCAAGGGGGCTTTCGTCGTCGGACAGCGTCCGTCCGAGAGCCTGGTGAATGCCACGATTCCCGTCTCCAGCGTCAATACCAAGCACCAGAAGCTTGAAGATCACCTGAAGAGCCCAGACTTCTTCGACGCTTCGCAATTTCCGAATATGGCGTTCGAATCGACCCGGGTGAGTTGGAACAAGAACGGCGAGGGCGTCCTGTCGGGCAACCTCACGATCCACGGCATTACCAAGCCGATCGATTTTGCGCTGAAGGTGACCGGGGCGGGTAAGGGACCGCGCGGCGATACGCGTGCCGGATTCGAAGCCAATGCGACGATCAAGCGTAGCGAATTCGGGATGATGTATGGTCTGCCGCGGGTCGTCGGCGACTCGGTCGAGATCGCTCTGTCAATCGAAGGCGTGCTGCAACAGTAAGCATGGGGGCGGACAACCGCCCGACGCGGCCCCGCAGGAAGCGGGGCCGCTTTCTTTTTGCGATCAATACGCCGCTTTCAATTCTTCGGCGACCAAGCCTTTCAGCTGGTCGTAGCCGAAACTGGGCATCGGGCGTCCGTTGACGAAGAACTCCGGGGTCATCGTCACGTTGAGCATCTGGGCATCGTGCATATCTTGACGAATTGCCGCTTCGACCGGTGCGCTGCTCATGTCGGCCTTGAGTTTTTCGATGTCCAGCCCCACACCCCCGATGTAGTTCCAAGCGACTTCCGGTCGCGCACGATGACCGTCGGTCCAGTTTGCCTGCGATCCGTACATCGCCTCCAGGGTCTCCCAGAACTTCCCTTGCAATCGTGCCGCTTCGAGCATCCTGACCAACTGGTCGGAACCATCGTGGAACGGCGCGTAGCGCATCGTAAGACGCACGCGGGCGGGAGCGGCTGCCATCAGTTTTTTCACGAAAGGATAGAACTCTCGGCACGTCTCGCAAGCAGGATCGAAGAATTCGACGATGTGCACGCGCGCGTCTGACGCACCGAGGCTCGGCGCCTGCTCGCGGACGAGCGCGGCAGCGTTGGCGACGGGCTGTGATGCCTTGCCACCTCCCTTGCCGCTGCCGTGAAACATCGCGGCGGCGATGAACGCCACGACCATCATGGCAGCGACGATACCGAAGAGATACTTCTGGTTCATGTGGGCATCCTTTTTCGGGCAAGCAGGAGGAAGAGGATCAGGAGCGTGAACGCCATCAGCGACAGGTGCGGGATGGTCAGGAATCTGAACCATTCGATCTGGATATCCTTGCAGGGAACGCCTCGGGTGCAGGGCTGGATACGTTCCGGAATGACGCCGGCGACAAGTAGTACGTGAAACAGGGCGAACATCCATCCGGCTAGCGCGAGCGGCAACGAATACCGCGTGACGCGCGGGTCGAGAGGAAACATTCCGGCTGGAAGGATCAGCACCAGCGGAAATATCGCGACGCGCTGCCACCAGCACAACACGCAGGGCTGGAGGCCCATCACTTCGCCGAGGAAGAGCGCGCCGAGCGCCGAAGCAGCCGCGACGGCCCACGCCAGAAGGAGGCAGTACCAAGCCGTAGGGGACCTTGTCTCAGGACTCATAGGCGACGAGCACCACATCGGCCGCCTGCTCCCGGACCGGAATCAGGGCCTGATATGCCGACGAATTGAACCACCCCTGAAGCGAGGCGAGATCGGGAAACCGGAGGACCACGGTATCAGTGGCATCGTGGTGTCCGGCGAGAACTGCCGCGCGCCGGCCGCGGAATACAAGTTCGCCTCCCCAGGGTTCCAGCGTTGCAGGCACGCCGGCCCGGTATCGGGCCCACTTGGCCTCGTCCTTGATCGTGATGTGGCCAATCAGGTATGCAGGTGCGGAATCAGGCATGAAGTCGTGCAGCGGTCGGTTTCGGTGGGTCCCGATTATAGCTCGGGCATAACGCATGCCCGGGAAGAGGGCGCCATAGAGGGGACAGCGATAACGAAATGAATTCTTGTGCGTTGTGTTGGTGGACTCGATGGGCTATCGTCGGGCCCTCGTTATGTGACCCACCAGCGAATTAAATAGCCATGAAGAAACTCGCCAGCCTGTTGTTTGCCGCAGGACTCGCCATCGCCACCGGGGCGCACGCTGAGTCGAACCTGCTCAATGTGTCGTATGACGTCGCGCGCGACGTCTACAAGGACTACAACCCGATGTTCCAGAAGTACTGGAAGGAAAAGACCGGGGAGACGGTCGAGATTCGCCAGTCGCACGGGGGATCGTCGAAGCAGGCGCGGGCGGTTGCGGACGGACTCGAAGCGGACGTGGTGACGATGAACCAAGCCACCGACGTCGATTTCCTCGCTGAAAAGGGGCTTGTCGCCACCGACTACGTGAAGCGTTTCCCGGATAACGCCTCGCCCTACACGTCGACGATGGTATTCATCGTTCGCAAGGGCAATCCGAAGGCCATCAAGGATTGGAGCGACGTGGCCAAGCCCGGCATGCAGGTGATCGTTCCCCATCCGAAGAACACCGGCAACGGCCGCTACACGTATCTCGCTGCGTGGGGTTACGCGCTGAAGCTGCCCGGTGGCAACGACAAGGCCGCGGCGGACTTCGTCGGGCGTGTGCTTAAGAATGCGCCGCTGTTCCCGTCGGGCGGGCGCGATGCCACGACGACCTTCATGCAGCGGAACATCGGGGATGTGCTGATCACCTTCGAATCCGAGGCCGAATTGATCGCGAAGGAATTCGGTCGCGGTAACTTCGAAGTGGTCTATCCGAGCCTGTCGGTCCTCGCGGAATTTCCGGTCGCGATCGTCGAGAAGGTCGTCGACAAGAAGGGGACGCGCAAGGTGGCTCAGGCCTACCTCGAGTACCTCTGGTCGAAAGAAGGCCAGGAAAATGCGGCGCAAAACTACCTGCGTCCGCGCAACGCCGAGACTCTGAAGAAGTACTCGGCCCAATTCCCGGCGATCAAGACCTTCACGGTTGATGAGGTCTTCGGCGGATGGGCCAAGGCGTCGGCCGCGCATTTCAAGGATGGCGGCAGCTTCGATCAGATCTACGTTCAGAAGTAAAATAAGCGTCTACCGAGCGAGGCGGCCCGCGTTGCGGGCCGCTCGCTTTTTTGCATAACCCGTTGCATCCGCCGATTTCCCCGCCATGTTTCCTGCTGCTGCCAAACCGGACGGAGTCCTGCCCGGCTTCCGCCTCGGCCTCGGCTATACGCTGACTTACCTGTCGCTGCTGGTGCTGATTCCGCTCGCCGGCATGATCCTGACGAGCGGCAAATTGTCGTGGGCCGATTTCTGGTCGATTGCGACCACCGACCGGGCCCTTGCCTCCTACCGCGTCACGTTCGGAGCATCCTTTCTGGCCGCTGCGATCAATGCCGTGTTCGGTCTGATCGTCGCATGGGTGTTGGTCCGTTATCCCTTCCCGGGGAAGCGTTTCGTCGATGCGCTGGTGGACCTGCCCTTTGCGTTGCCGACCGCGGTGGCAGGCATCACGCTTGCGACGCTGTATGCCCCGACGGGGTGGGTCGGCCAATATCTTGACCGTTTCGGCGTGAAGGTCGCCTTTACTCCGCTCGGCATCGTCGTTGCGCTGGTCTTCGTGACCCTGCCATTTGTCGTGCGGACCGTGCAGCCCGTAATCGAGGATATCGAGGCCGAAGTGGAGGAGGCCGCGGCCTCGCTCGGCGCAACGCGCTTGCAGACCTTCGTCCGCGTCCTGCTGCCGGGGATCTTCCCCGCATGGCTGACCGGATTCACGCTTGCGTTCTCTCGTGCGATCGGCGAATTTGGCTCGGTGATCTTCATCGCTGGCAACATGCCGCTCATTTCCGAGATCACGCCCTTGCTGATCATTTCCAAGCTCGAACAGTACGACCTGCCGGGGGCGACGACGCTCGCGGTGGTCATGCTCGTGATTTCGTTCGTAATGCTTCTGCTGATCAATTTCCTGCAATGGTGGACGGCGAATCGTCGGCATGCGGCTACCGATGAGCTACCGCCTGAGGCGCTCGCGCCCGGCGCCCGTCTGGAGGCGCAGTTATGACCGCCCGTCGCGCCACCGTCGAACCGGCCTGGGTGCGCCGGCTGCTCATCGCGATCGCGCTCGCCTTCCTGTTCTTCTTCCTTGTGCTGCCGCTTGCCGCCGTTTTCTGGGAGGCCTTCGCGCAGGGCGCCGCGGCCTATTGGGATGCGCTGCGCGACAGTGAGGCGCGCTCGGCGATGGCGCTGACGCTGGCCCTTGCCGCGCTTGCCTTGCCGTTCAACATCGCGTTCGGCGTCGCCGCCGCCTGGGCAATCGCCAAGTTCGAGTTCCGCGGCAAGAGCCTGCTGATCACGCTGATCGACCTGCCGTTCGCCGTTTCGCCCGTGGTGGCCGGCCTGATGTTCATCATTCTGTTCGGCGCGAACGGTTACTTCGGCGCGTGGCTCGCTGCGCACGAGATCAAGATCATTTTCGCGGTGCCCGGGATGGCGCTCGCGACGCTCTTCGTCACCTTTCCCTTCGTCGCGCGCGAACTGATCCCGCTGATGCAGGCCCAGGGCCGCGAGGAGGAAGAGGCTGGCGTGTCGCTGGGGGCGTCGGGGTGGCAGATGTTCTTCCGAGTGACACTGCCCAACATCAAGTGGGGCCTGATGTACGGAGTGATTCTCGCGAACGCACGGGCGATGGGCGAGTTCGGCGCCGTCAGCGTGGTCTCCGGCCACGTGCGGGGAGAGACCAATACGCTGCCACTGCACGTGGAGATCCTTTACAACGAATACAACCAGATCGGCGCTTTCGCTGCCGCGTCGGTGCTCGCCTTGCTCGGGCTGGTGACACTCGTCGCCAAGACCGTCGTCGAATGGCGCATGCGGCGCGAGACCGAAGCGCTCAACGCCGATCTGCCTCCTGAACGCATCGATACCCCTGCTGCTGCGGCCACGGAACACTCATGAGCATCGAAATACGCAATATCAACAAGCGCTTCGGAAACTTCGTCGCGCTCGACGACATCTCGCTCGACATTCCCACCGGTGAGCTCGTCGCCCTGCTGGGGCCGTCGGGATGCGGCAAGACGACGCTGCTGCGGATCATCGCCGGCATGGAAACGCCCGACAGCGGACAGGTGCTGTTCGGCGGCGAGGAGGCGACGCACATGCACGTGCGCGACCGGAACGTTGGCTTCGTCTTCCAGCACTACGCATTGTTCCGCCACATGTCCGTGTTCGAGAACGTGGCCTTCGGGCTGCGCGTGCGCTCGCGCAAGGAGCGGCCGTCCGACGAGGAGATCCGCGAGCGCGTGATGGGCCTGCTCAAGCTCGTGCAGCTCGACTGGCTCGCCAATCGCTATCCCTCCCAGCTTTCGGGCGGACAACGGCAGCGGATCGCGCTGGCCCGGGCGCTGGCGGTCGAGCCCAAGGTGCTGCTGCTCGACGAACCCTTCGGCGCGCTCGACACCAAGGTGCGAAAGGAACTGCGCCGCTGGTTGCGTCGCCTGCACGACGAGATGCACATCTCCTCTGTGTTCGTGACCCACGATCAGGAAGAAGCGCTGGAAGTGGCCGATCGCGTGGTGGTGATGAACCGAGGCCGCATCGAGCAGATCGGCTCGCCCGACGAGGTCTATTCCACGCCGGCTTCGCCCTTCGTCTATCAATTCCTCGGCAACGTGAACGTCTTCCACAGCCGGCAGCACGGTTGTTGGGCGGAGGTCGAGCGCGAAGAGGAGGGCGCCGGCAGCGCGTCGATCGCGTTCGTGAGACCACACGACATCGATCTCGAATTGTCACCGCTCCCTGGCGGGATGCAGGCCGTCGTGCGCCACGTGCATCGGATCGGCCCGCTCGTGCGCGTCGAACTCGAACACGAGGCCGAGATCATCGAAGTCGAGCTGACGCGGGAGCGGGCGGCGAACCTCGAATTGCCCGCTGGCCGGACGGTCTGGATCAGGCCGCGACAGGGCAAGGTATTCCCGGCCGAGGCGGTCGGGCAGAGCGCGCCAGTCGGCAGGCAGCCCTTCCTGTTCTGATTAGAATACGAGCCGCATCGGCAGCATGCCGGAGCGGCGGAAGCCGAATTTGTGATACAGCCCCTGTGCCCGAAGATTGTCGCTGTCGGTCAGTACGGTGACCCGCAGACAGTCGAGCGCGCGGGCCAGTGCGACGGTTTCGGCCATCAGCAGCGATCCCGCACCGGCACCTCGCCGGCTCGGCAGGATGACGAGGTCTTCGAGCAGGGCAGCCCTTCCACCGAGCGCGGTCGATGGCACGAAGAGCAGGCTCACGGCGCCGAGGATGTCCCCTTCGTCGTCCTCGAGGACGACGAAGCGTCCCACCTGCGGATCGCGCAGGATCGCGGTGATGCCGGCAGCCTGTCGTGCGTAATCGGGCGTGAATTCCGCCTCCTGTTCGAACAGCAGCGCCAGCAACCGGCAGATTGCGTCGACGTCTTCTATTCGGGCTTCACGAACCTTCATTGTCGAGCCTCCCTCGATTCCGTCATCGCGCGTAGCCCGTGCTCAGTGCACGTTCCCACTCCGGCCGTCCATTGCGGCCGGCTAGACAAGCCATCGGCTCGAAATCATAGGGGACGGCGATCAGTTGCGCCATCCATCTGCCGTCGACTCGTTCAACCACGGCGTAGCGGGCGTCCGGGGAGCCGGTTTCGGCGTAATGCCGGTACGGCATATCGTCGTCATAGGCCGGCAAGCCGACGCTGCCCGGATTGACGATGAGCTGCCCGGTCGCCGTGCGCACCGTCCTGGGCGTGTGGGTATGCCCGCACGCCACCAGTCGCGCGGCTTCGGCGCCCAGTCGTTCGGCGATCTCTTTAGCGCTCGCAATGTGCATCCCGCTTGAATCCACCGATTCAAGGAAATAGTTGCAGTCGCTCGTTGGAGTGCCGTGGCACAGCAAGATGTCGTCCGCGAGCCGGCAAGACGAGGGCAGTGAGCGGAGCCAGGCGAACTCGCGCTCGGTCAGACAGCCGTGGGCGTAGCGGTCGCCTGCGTCGGGCGATTCCTGCCCCCACTCGAGCACCTGACGATCGTGGTTTCCTGCAAGGCTCAGCCATCCTTCGTTCATCAGGAACTCGGCGGTTTCACGTGGGAGCAGGGGACCGGAAACGTTGTCTCCGAGGTTGACAATCCGATCGACGCCGCGCCGTCGGACGTCTGCGACGACCGCTTCCAGGGCGGGCAGATTGCCGTGAATGTCGGACACGAGGGCGATGCGCATCGTGGCCTCCTGGTTACGAACAAGGAGCAGCTCGATCAGAGTTGAGCGACCAGTACCGCGAGCTGATCGGCGCACTGCCCCCAGCCCTCGTGGAATCCCATTTCCTCGTGCTCCTCGCGGTCTTCCTCGCTCCAGTGCTTTACCTGGACGTGGTAGCGGGTCTTTCCACCGAGATCCTCGAAAGTCAGGATGACGGTCATGAAAGCCTTATCGGAGGGTTCCCAGGCGCTGGTGTAGGCGTCGGTGAACACCAGCCTTTCGTTTTCCACGACTTCCAGATAGACGCCGCGGTTCGGAAAGTCCTGCCCCTCGGGACTGCGCATGACGATCAGGCTGGCGCCACCCGGCCGCACGTCCGTTTCGACGTGCGACACGGTCCACGGCTTCGGCGCGAACCATTGCTTCAGCAAATCCGGATCGGTCCAGGCCTTGAAGAGTTTAGACGGCGGGGCATCGATGACGCGGACGAGTTCGAGCTCGCGCTTGAGGGCGGTCGGAGTGTTCATCTTGCTAACCTCCTGAAAGACGGCTGGCTATTCGAATGGCAACCAAGCGGATGGCAACCAAGCCTTATTGACCGCGCATTCGCCGTCGCGTTCCGGCCGATACTCCCGGCTTCGCTAGCGCTTCACGCCTTTGGCGGTGATCGCCTCGATTACTCCGGCCGCTTCAGGGTCGGAGGCGTTCTGCGCCAGCGTGAGCGCTGTCTCGCCCTTGCGGGTGATCGCGGTAACGTCGGCACCATGTTCGATGAGCAGCCAGGCAACATCCATGACACCGCCCGACAGCGACAGGAGCAAGGGCGTATTGCCCAGGCGGTCGCGCACGTTGACGAACGCGCCGCGTTGGATCAGCGCCTCGGCGATAGCTCGGTAGCCGCTCGTCGGCTTGCCGCATGCGACGAGAAGCGGCGTGAGCCCGAGCCTGTCCTTGGCGTTGGGGTCCGCCCCCGCATCGACGAGGATCTTCGCGATCACCGTGTAGCCGTTCTTGAGTGCGAAGAGCAGCGGCGGCGTGCCTTGTTCGTCGGAGAAATGGATGTTGAATCCGGCACGGACGAAGAGATCGATCACCTCGCGATCGCCCTCGTGCAGTGCCCGGATGAAACTGGTGCGATCGATGATGATGCCGCGATCGTTCAGTTCGGCGATTGCCTGCTCCTTGCGCTCGGCCTGGCGGAAGGTTTCCAGCTCCCGAAATTCGCGCAGCCGGATGATGTCGTTGAGGACATCTGGCGGGAAGCCCTGACGCCCACCGCGCTTGTCGATCAGGAGATCGCTGAAGTAATCGTGGATCTCGGGCCTGTCCCACAGTTGCTCGATCTTCGTGAGGATGCGGTCGAAGCGCTCCTCGAGATGGATCGGATAGTGGTCTCCGAGGCTTTCGAACAGTGGGTGTTTCATAGTGGCAGCACCAATAACCGCTCCAGCTCCTTGAAGCGGACAGTCCGGCGGGATGCAATTCAGGATACCACGGCCCTGGTAAGACCTAACCGATATCGGGTACAAGCGCCACCTGTGATCCTTACTCCCCGGTGAATTCCGGTTTGCGCTTTTCCTTGAACGCCCGGATCCCCTCCGCGTAGTCGCGGCTGTCGTAGACGACGCGGCGCAGCCCCTGGATGCGCTCGAAGTCGTGCGGCGACATCGAATGTGCGCCGGCGAGGATGCGTAGCTGCTCTTTCATCACCGAGATCGAGAGCGGCGCGTTCCTGGCGATCGTCCGCGCGGTGGCATAGGTGAATTTCCTCGAGATCGTCCGCCGCCACGACGTGGTTGATGATGCCCATCCGTTCGAGCCGCATCGCCGGAATCGGTTGGGCCGTAAACAGCATCTCGTTGGCGATGCGGGCATGCGCCGCGTTGAAAAAGGTCAGCAGACCGCTGACGTTGTAGGGCACGCCGTGGCGGGCTGGCGTGGCGGCGAAGGTCGATTCTGGCGTGGCGACGATCAGGTCGCAGGCGAACACCGTCTCGCACGCGCCGCCCCAGACGCTGCCTTCGATCATCGCGATCACCGGCGCGGGAAACGCTTCGATCTCGCGCACGAGTTTGCGCAGCGGGTCCTTCCACCCAAGGGGGTCGCGGCCGCCTTCCGGCAGTTCGGACACGTCATGGCCCGCGGACCAGACGGCGGTCCCGGGTTGCGCGCGCAGGACCACGCAACGGATCTGCGCTTCGCGACAGGCATCCAGTCCTGCGAGCAATTCGTCGACCAGTGTTTCGGAAAGGCAGTTGCGCTTGGCCGAATGATCGAGGGTGAGCGTGGCGACCTTGTGGTCGATGGAGCAGATAACGAGCGGCATGGTGTGCGGCCAGGGCAGGGAAGGGGCGGATTCTAATCGATTGCCTGTTCCGGGTGCATTGCGACCATCCGAGCGAGCTTGCCTGGCCGGCGGTGCGTGCCGAGTTCACTGGCGAGGACTTCGATCTCCTCGGGCGCCACCGCCGGCGAGCATAGGAAACCCTGGAACTGGTCGCATCCCGAAACCGCCAGGAACTCGCGCTGCGATTCGGTCTCGACACCCTCCGCGATGACGCCGAGCTTGAGCGTGCGGCCGATGCTGATGATTGCCGTGGTGATCGCCGTGTCGCTTTCGTCGTTCGGCAGGCCTTGGACGAAGGAGCGGTCGATCTTGAGCTTGTGGATCGGAAAGCGCTTGAGATAGGTGAGGCTGGAGTAGCCGGTGCCGAAATCGTCGATCGAGAGCCTGACTCCGAGTTCCGCGAGCGCCTGCAGGCGGAGCAGCGCCTCGTCGGCGTCCTGGATCAGGATCGATTCGGTCAGTTCGAGTTCGAGCTGGCGCGGCGGCAGTCCGCTCCGGCGGAGCACGGTGGACACCGAGCGGATGAAGTCCGGATTCTGGAACTGCAGCGCCGAGACGTTCACGGCGACGATCAGGTCGATGTCCTTCTTCTGCCATGCGACCGCCTGGTTGACCGCCTGGTTCAACACCCAGTCGCCGAGGCGGATGATCAAGCCGTTTTCCTCCGCCTGCGGAATGAATCGGCCTGGCGGAACCTCGCCCATCTCGGGGTCGGTCCAGCGCAGCAGCGCTTCGACGCCGATGACGCTTCCCGTCGCGAGGTTGATCTGCGGCTGGTACTTTAGGCGGAAGCGCTGGTGCTCGAAGGCCTCACGCAAGGCCTGGTCGAGCTTCATCCGTGCGAGCAGGTTGAGGTTCATCTGACGCTGGTAGAAGCGGAAGCCGGCGCGGCCGCGTTCCTTGGCGTTGTACATCGCCGTGTCGGCGTTCTTGATCAGGTCGTCTGCGCTCAGCCCATCGCCCGGATAGAGCGCGACGCCGATACTGCAGGTCACGGTCAGCGTCATGTCGTCGAGCACGAAGGAGCGCGTCAGCGCCGCGAGGATGCGCCGCGCCGTCGTTTCGGCCCCCCGCTGGTCGACGTCCTGCAGCAACAGCAGGAATTCGTCGCCACCGAGCCGCGCCGCGGTGTCGCACTGGCGGATGCATTCCTTGATCCGCTTGGCGACCTCGACGAGCACCCGGTCGCCGAAGATGTGGCCGAGCGAGTCGTTGATCTGCTTGAAGCGGTCGAGGTCGATGAAGAGTACCGCGAAGTGGCGCTGTTCGCGCGCCGACCAGTTCAGCGCGAACTCGATCCGCTCGTTCAGCTGCACGCGATTCGGCAATCCGGTGAGCGTGTCCGAATACGCCAGCTCCTCGATGCGCTTCTTGGCAGCGAGCTTGTCGGTCAGGTCCTTGAAGAAGAGCACGTACTGTGGGGGTTTGCCCTCGTCGTCAAGAGCGCGGACGAAGGAGGCGAGGCCGGGAATGCTCAATCCGTCCTTGCGCCGGTACGTGAGTTCGCCCTCCCAGAATCCGTCGCTTTCGACGCGGCGCAGGATCTCGGGCACGAAATTGTCGTCCTCGGGCTTGAACAGCAATGAGTCGGTGCGCTGCCCGATCAGCTCGCCTTCGTCGCAGCCGCTCGACTCCAGCGACTTCGCATTGGCCGCGACCACGCGTTGTTCGCTGTCGATGATCAGGATCGCGTCGAGGCTCGCCGAGAAAACCTTGGCGGCGAGCTGGAGGCGCGACTTGTCGGCGAGGCTCTGCGTAATGTCGCGAAACGAGAAGACCCGCCCGACCGGGCGCCCGCGGGCGTACTGCGGCAGCGAAACGCGTTCGAGGACCTTGCCCGAATGCAGCACGATCACCTCGGTGTCTTCGAGCAAGGGATGGTCGGTCAGCTGGTCCAGCCTGCGAGCATACTGCTCCGGATCGATGACGGATTGTTCGAGCCAGGCGTAGGTCGCCTCGTCGTCGCGTCTCGTCATCAAGTCCCGCGGGATATCCCACAGTTCGGCGAAGCGATGGTTGTAGCTGCGGATGCCCCTGGCGAGATCGACGACGAGAATCCCGTCGGCCGTGGACTCGATGGTCGCGCGCAGTTCGGCAACGATCCTTTCAAGTTCGTCTTCGACGCGGCGCTGTTCGCTGCAGTCATTGATGCCGACGAGGTACACCGCGCGCGCATCTTCGACCGCGACCCGGGTCACCCGGCGGTCGATGTTGAGGATCGTTCCGTCGTCGCGTCGCAGGATTGTCTCGGAGTGGATTTCGTGACTGAGCCCGTGTCGGACTTCTTCCCAGAAGAACATGTCTTCCGGGGTTGCGGCGATCTCCCGAATGGGACGGCCGATCAGGCCAGAGTGCGGGACCCCGAGGAGAGCGCACGCGCTGCCGTTTGCGCAGACGATGCGCAAGTCGCTGCCGTCGACGACCAGCACGGATTCGAGCAATCCGTCGAGCAAGGGGGCCAACGCGTCGAGGCTGATCATTGCGCGCCTCCGTCGTCGCCCGTCCCGCGTCCGCGCTCGAAGAAGTAACAGATGCGCGTACGCGGCGACAGGTAGTCATAGGCGGCGCGCGGGAGCTGCAGCGGGCGCAGGCTGCGGCGGAGGCCGATGTCTGGACAATCGGCGAGATCCACGACCAGCGCCTCTTCGCGGGGCACGTTGGGTTCGTGGATGACCACGCGTGGCTTCAGCGGGCGTTGGGCGTTGACCGATATCACGAGGGCGTATCGATCGTCGCTGAGGTGCACGACCGAGCCCGGCGGATACACGCCCATCATCCGGATGAAGGTATTGACGGTCGATTCGTCGAAGCGGGCGTTGCGCAGCGTGAAGATGCGCGACAGCGCTTCGTGCGGCGTCATCGCGAGCACGGGGTTGGCCGGGTTGCAGAGCGTGTCGTAGTAGTCGGCCAGCGCAACGATGCGCGCAGCTGGCGACAGCGCTGCGTTCCGGAGCTTCTTCGGATAGCCGCTGCCGTCGGCGTTTTCGTGATGCTGCGCGATCACGGTCAGCGCTCCGGGTGGCAGCGCCATGTTGCGTCCGAGCGCGATACCGTAGGGCACGTGCTGCTGGTAGATCTTCTCCTCAGCGGGGGACCGGTTGTCGCTTGCATAGCGCAGCCGATCCGGAAGATCGATCTTGCCGATGTCGTGCAGCAGGGCGCCCAGGCCGAGTTCATGCAGAGCTGGCTTGTCCAGCCCGCAGGTGTTGCCGAGAAGCAGCGAAATCACCGTCACGTTGATCTCGTGCGACGCACGCTCTCCGACCTTTTCCGACAGCAGCCGGATGCAGACTTCTCCCGCGCCGATCAGGTGTGCCGACATGTTCGTCACGAGATTCGTTGCCGTTGTGAAAGCCGCCGTGGGCTTCGTGCGCAGCGATTCGACGAGTGCCCGGTATTCCCGGATGGCGCTCGTGAATTCGCGTTCGCAGGCTTTCAGGCCGGCGTTCTGGTCGGCGAGGATTGCACGACGGGCGTGATCGGCGTCCGACTGCGCTGTCGTATTGTCATGCGGCCGGTCAGTTGTCGAATCGTGTGTTTGCGGCACTCCCGTCGAGCCCGCGGCTGCCGGCTCGGGATCGCTTCGTTCCGGCGAGTACCGGATGCGGTCGATGCCGAGGGTGCGGATCGCGTCGATCTGTTCCTGCGAATGGATCTTGAAACTGTTCAGCGGGAACGGATGCGAAATCCAGCTCAGATCGATGTAGACGAAATGGCCGATTCGCAGACGGGATACGTCGATGACGTCGATATTGTTATCACCCATGGATCACAACTCTCGTTCGTTGGTTCACGCGCCGCACAATGACGATCAGCTGTCTATGTAGCATGCGGTCCGGGTGGTGTATGCGGCAAATGGCACAGTCCGTATAGATCCGCGCCGATGCTGCTTATCCGGGACTGCCGCATTCGGAATTCGTCATAGACCGGCTCTACATGTTTCGCATGATGTCTATGGCATTAAATAACAATTGATTAGGAATGCTCGAGGGAATTTCTGACGATTCTGATTTTTCGCACAATGTTTTTGACCGATTCTGGCGGGTCGCACACTTGGTTTGGACAAACACCGTGAAATCAAGGAGATAAGATTGGCATGCGGGTTGCGTTGTCAATCTCACGCGCAAAAGGGCGTAACAACAACCAGGAGACGACAATGAGTGTGAATGAACTGACCCTTCCCGCCGGGGCTGCCGCCGGCCTTCCCGGGGAAATCCGCCGACAGACGGCGCAGTTGTCGCCCGCAGCGCGTCTGCGCTCGATCTTCAGCGGCTCGGTCGGCAATCTCGTCGAATACTTCGACTGGTACGTCTACGCTGCCTTCGCGCTGTACTTCGCCCCGAAGTTCTTCCCGTCCGGCGACCAGACCGCGCAGCTGATGAACACCGCGGCGGTCTTCGCGATCGGCTTTCTCGTGCGCCCGCTGGGCGGCTGGGTGCTCGGCACCTACGCGGACCGCAAGGGGCGGCGCGAGGCGCTGATGCTGTCGGTGATGCTGATGTGCGTCGGCTCGCTGATGATCGCCTTCATCCCGGGCTACGACGCGATCGGCTACGGGGCGCCGGCGTTGCTGCTCGTCGCGCGCCTGCTGCAGGGGATCAGCCTCGGCGGCGAATACGGCAGCTCCGCGACCTATCTGAGCGAGATCGCGACGCCCAGCCGGCGCGGCTTCTATTCGAGCTTCCAGTACGTCACGATCATCATGGGCCAGCTCCTCGCGCTCGGCCTGCTGCTCGTGCTGCAGAAGTTCGTGCTGACGCAGCAGGAGCTCCACGAGTGGGGTTGGCGCATCCCCTTCCTGATCGGTTCGGGCATCGCCGCCGGGGCGATCTGGCTGCGCCGGAACATGGCCGAGACCGAAGCGTTCAACGAGCAGGGCGCGGCGGCGAAGCGCAAGAGCAACGTGCGCGAACTCGCCAAGCATCCGCGCGAGGTGTTCACGGTCGTCGCGCTCACCGCGGGCGGCACGGTGTCCTTCTACACCTTCACGACCTACATGCAGAAGTACCTTGTGAACACGACCGGTTTCACGAAGGACGACGCGACGATGATCTCGTCGATCGCGCTCCTTGTGTTCATGCTGCTGCAGCCCCTGGTCGGATTGCTGTCGGACTTCATCGGCCGCCGCGCGATGCTGATCGCGTTCGGCGCCTGCGCGACGCTCTTCACCGTGCCCCTGCTCACCGCGCTGTCAGTCCCGCAGAGCATGGGCAGCGCGCTCGGCTGGTACATCCTCGCGCTGGTGATCACGACCGGCTACACGTCGATCAACGCGATCTTCAAGGCCGAGCTCTTCCCGGTGCACATCCGTGCGCTCGGCGTCGGCTTCCCGTTTGCGGTCACGGTGTCGGTCTTCGGGGGTACGGCCGAGTACCTCGCCCTGTGGCTGAAGAGCATCGGCCATGAGCCGTGGTTCTATTACTATGTCAGCGCGTGCGCGGCGCTGTCGCTGATCGTTTCGCTGACGATGAAGGACACGAAGGCGACGTCACGCATCGACCAGGACTGAGGGCGCGGAGAGCGCATGCACATGAAACGGCGGGTACGGTGGTGAGGACGAGGCGCGTCAGGCGTGCGCTCAACCTGCTGCTCGTCGCCGCCGCCTGTGCGCTCGCGGCCTGGCTCGGCTACCGTGCCGTGTGGGAGTGGCAGCTCGCGCGCCTGCACGATGCCGGCCATCAGCGCCTCGTGCTGTTCGCGCGCAGCCTCGAGAGCATCCTCGACAAGTACGAACATCTGCCCTTCATGATCGGCCTGCACCGGGACGCGATCCGCTTGCTGCGCGACAAGGACCCGGCGCTCGTCCCGGCGGTGAACGAACTCCTCAAGCAGGCGCAGGCGGGGACCGAAGTCACCCAGTTCTACCTGCTCGACACCACCGGCACCGCAGTGGCGAGCAGCCAGCAAAGGCTGATCGGCGAGAACTACGAATACCGTCCCTATTTTCGCCAGGCGATGGCCGGCGGAGCGGGGCTCTTCTACAGCATCGGCATGACGACGCGGGTACCGGGCTGCTTCCGCTCGCGCCCCGTGCGCGACGGCGACCGCATCATTGGCGTCGCGGCGATCACCTTCAGCCTCGGCGGCGTCGAACGCGGCTGGGTCGAGAGCGGGGAGCGCGTGGCGCTCGTCGACGAGAACGGCGTGGTCGTGCTCAGCACCACCGAATCCTGGAAATACCGTGCGCTGAAGCCGCTGTCGGACGAGGTGCGCGGGCGCGTCGTCGCCGCGCGCCAGTATCCGGAAGTCGAGATCCGTCCGCTCGCCGCCGAGGCGCTCGACGTGCTGCCCGAAGGCGTCGTCGTCGACGGCGCCAAGTTTCCCGAAGGGCGGGGCAAGTGGCTCGCCCAGTCCTATCGGATCGGCGGGCCCGGCTGGGGGCTGATGCTGTTCTCGGATCTGCGCGAGGTCCGCGAGACGGCCGTCCTCGGCAGCGTCGGCGCGGGCTTCGCGGCGGCTTTCCTGGTATCGCTCTTCGTCTATGGCCGCTTGCGGCAGAAATCGCGCCGCGACCGTCGCGAGGCCGCCGAGGCGCTGAAGCGGGTCTCGGAAGACCTCGAACGGCGCATCGAGGATCGCACGGCGCAGCTGTCGACCGCCAACCAGCAACTGCACGACAAGGTCGACGACCTGGAACGGACCGAGGCGATCCTGCGCAAGACGACCGACGACGCCGTCCAGGCCGGCAAGCTCGCCGTGCTCGGCCAGCTCGCGGCAGGCGTATCCCATGAACTCAACCAGCCCCTGTCGGCCCTGCAGATGCTCGCCGGCAACGGTGTGACGCTGCTCGAGATGGGCGAGAACGACGAAGTCCGCGCCAATCTGCAGGCGATCAATGAACTCGTCGGCCGCATGGGCCGCATCGTCGGACCGCTGAAGTCCTTCGCCCGAAAATCCCCGCTGGAGCTCGTTCCGGTGCGCCTCGGGGCGGCGGTCGACAATGCGCTGATGCTGCTTTCCGCCGTGACGGCCAGGACACCCGTCAAGATCGATGTGTCGATCCAGCCGCCCGAGCTGCAGGTGCTCGCGGATGCCGTCCGCCTCGAACAAGTCCCGTCAACCTGATCCGCAACGGCTTGCAGGCGATGATGGAGGAGGGCGGGGGCGGCGACCTTCGACTCGAAATTGCGGCGACGGCCGACGCCGGCGTCGTGCGTCTCGTGATCCGCGACTACGGCCCCGGCTTTTCGGCGGACACGCTCGCGCACCTTTTCGAGCCCTTCTATACGACCAAGCCGACCGGCGAGGGCCTGGGCTTGGGCCTGACGATCTCGCGTGCGATCATCGAACGGCTCGGCGGAACGTTGCGTGCCGAGAATGCGGGCCCCGGTGCCCGCTTCGAAATCCTGCTCAAAGACGCCACCCCATGACTGCCGACCAGACGCTCTGGCTCATCGAAGACGATCCCGCCGTGCGCCACGCGAGCAGCCAGTCGCTGCGGCTGGCGGGCTTCGGCGCGCGTGCGTTCGGCGACGCAGAGTCCGCGCTGGCGGCGCTTGCCGATGAGCTGCCGGACGCGGTCGTGTGCGATGTGCGCCTGCCGGAAATGGACGGCCTGGCGTTTATGGCGCGGCTGCTGCGCACCGATCCCGGCATCCCGGTCATCCTGATCACGGGGCACGGCGACATCACGATGGCCGTGCAGGCGATGCGTGCCGGCGCCTACGATTTCATCGAGAAACCCTTTCCGCCCGAACGCCTCGTCGAAGTCGTCCGGCGCGCACTCGAAAAGCGCCGCCTGACGCGCGAAGTCAGCCGCCTGACCGAGGAGCTCGCACGCCATGCGGGGGCGACCATCATCGGCGAATGTCCGGCGGTCCAGAACCTGCGCCGACTCGTCGGCGCGCTCGGGCCGACCGCCGTCGATGTGCTGCTGCATGGCGAAACTGGCGCCGGCAAGGAAGTCGTCGCGCACGCGCTGCATGCGGCGAGCGGACGCACCGGACCTTTCGTCGCGATCAACTGCGGCGGCCTGCCGGAAAGCGTGTTCGAGTCCGAAATGTTCGGCTATGAGGCCGGCGCTTTTACCGGCGCGACCAAACGGCGCATCGGCAAGATCGAGCATGCGCACGGCGGGACGCTCTTCCTCGATGAGATCGAAAGCATGCCGCTTGCGCTGCAAGCGAAGCTGCTGCGCGTGCTGCAGGATCACCGCGTCGAGCGCCTCGGCGGCAACGTGCCGGTGGAGGTCGATTGCCGCATCATCGCGGCGACGAAGGACGACCTGAAGGTGCTGGCGGAGCAGGGGCGTTTTCGCGCGGACCTGTATTACCGCCTAAACGTCGCCGTACTGCAACTGCCGCCGCTCCGGGAACGCAAGGAAGACATCCCGCTGCTGATGGCGCACTTCCTGGGCGAAGCCGCACAGCGCTTCAAGCTGCCGACGCCGACCTGGGGCGCGGCGGACGTCCTGCGCTGGCAGGCGCACGACTGGCCGGGCAACGTACGGGAACTGAAGAACACCGCCGAACGCATCTGCCTCGGCCTGTCGGACGGCCTGTCTGCGCAAGAGGGCGAGGACGGCGGTCCGCCGGGATTGGTGAGCCAACTGGAGCAGGCCGAACGGGGCTTCATCCGGAGCGCCCTGAAGGCAAGCCAGGGGAATGTCGCCCGGGCCTCCGAATTGCTGAAGATTCCCCGCAAGACCCTGTACGACAAGCTCGCCCGATACGGTCTGCGCGCGGAGGATTTTCGCGATTCGCAGGCGAGCAATTAAATCGGGAAAGTCGTACTATCCGGCCTCCGCTCAAGAAGTAACGGTTCAGGCCGTTGACATAGATCACCGCGACCGTCGCGGAAAAGCGTTATAAAATTAAAGAACTTTCCAGGACCTCGCGGCCATGAAGAGCCACCTCGCCGAGCACATCCTTCCCGCCAATCCGCGTTTCCATCTGCATCGGCAGGACGGATTGTTCATGCCGATCTCTTTCTTCCTCGTCACCGAGCGGATGCGACGGGAGATCGAGCAGGAGCGCGAGGTGATCCTGCAGGGGCTTCCGCCAGCGCTGCGTGCAAGGCAGGAAAAGCTGTTCGCCCGCTACGACCTCAAGGGTAGCGCGCGGGCCTTCGAAGATGTGCTGCGGCTGTTCGACGTGCCGGGGCACTAGTCCCGCGTCAGTCGCAAAACGCGTCTGCGTAGTTCTCCGTCCTTCCGGCGCGTGTCTTCTTGATGGTAATCAATGAGAACAATTTGCGTCTCCACCATTCTTGATCGTATTCCCGGGCCCCGGGACGATCTTGGGAGCAAAGCATGGTGAAGAAGCTGGATGGCAAGGTTGCCGTGGTCACTGGCGCCAGTAGCGGAATCGGCAAGTCGATTGTCGAGAAATTTGCCGGAGAAGGTGCCAAGGTGGTCGCGTTCGCCCGCAATCTTGCTGCCTTGCAGGAACTGGAAGCGGCTTATCCCGGGCAGGTAAAGGCCGTGGCTGGCGACGTCACCCGATCCGAAGACCTGAAGCATCTTGTTGAGGAATCCATCCAGGCATTTGGCGCCGTGGATATCGTCATTCCGAATGCAGGTATTGCACGGGTCGTGTCGTTCGAGGCCAGCACCGCCGAAGCCTTCAATACCCAGTTTTCCGTCAATTTCTTTGCGGCCGCGGAAACCGCCCGCCTGTTCGTCCCCCATATTCGCAAGGGCGGATCGATTCAGTTCATCACCACTTTCCTTACCCAGGTCGGCTTTCCCGGCTTGGCCATTTACAGTGCGAGCAAGGCCGCGCTGAAGTCCCTTTCCCAGACCTTGGCCGCGGAGCTTGCGCCACAAGGCATTAGAGTCAATTCGATCGCACCGGGACCGATCGGGACACCGCTCTGGGGAACGGTCGGGCTGCCGCCCGAAGTACTCGGTACGGTTGCCGAAAAGATTACTTCGCGGCTCTTGCCGGGTGCTTTCGGTCAACCGGAAGACATTGCGGAGACTTCCGTTTTTCTGGCCTCGGACGCGGCCAAGAATATTTACGGACAAGAAATCGTGGTCGATGGGGGCTATACCGTCGGGTAGCGTGAGGCGCGACACGGCCCGGTGCCGCTGGTCGCCAGGAACAGTTCGAACGGCGGCAGTGCGAACTGCCGCCGCCGTCCTTATGCAGCCCCTGAGCTATTGTCGTCCACGGGGCAGCCGAAACGTGTTGGCGGGACCTCGCGCATCACGCTGTCGTCTTCCGTCTGCGGCGTACCGAGCCTTGTGTGCAGCGGAATCACTCCGGCCCACACAGGCCAGCCCAGGTCCTCCTCGTCATCCTTTACTCCGCAGTCGCGCACCTTGGCCGATGCCTCGGCGAGCGGAATCCGCAGCAAGCTCGTCGCGTTCAACTCCTTGTCGTTGATCGGGCGCAGTGAGTCCCACCGTCCGGGGTAGAGGCCGTCGATGAAGGTCCGCAAGCTGCGCCGTTTGTGGTCATCGTCAGTCACCAGTTCGAACCGACCGTAAATCACCGCCGAGCGGTAGTTCATCGAGTGGTGCATGGCCGAGCGCGCCAGCACCAGACCGTCAGCGAGCGCGATCGTGACGCACGCCTCGCCCTGCGTAAGCGCCTTGAGCATCCGCGACGCCTTGGCCCCGTGAATATAGAGATGCTCGCCTTCGCGCCAGTGGAGGGTCGGGATGGCGTGCACCGCACCGTCGATCTGGAAGGCCACGGTGCAGATCATCGTCGCGTCGACGATGGCGGCGATCGAGTCGGTGTCATAGTGCGCGCGTTCGGGAAGGCGGCGGACGCGGGTGCGGGAGGAGGGGGAGGCGGGAGTGGGCATGGGGCAGTGCTCCGGAAGGGAAGGACGACGCAAGCCTACGGGGATGGTGGTACCTTTCTTAGTGCCACAAAATCAACCGACCATGGAGCCACGATGGAACTCGACTGGCTGCTCGCCTCGCCATTGCCGGAGCGCTTGCCGCGCCAGCGCGTGCTCTACCACCGTCTGCGCGACGCCATCCTGTCCGGCCGTCTCGCGTCCGGTACGCGCTTGCCCGCTAGCCGCGGGCTGGCCGCTTCACTGAATATCGCCCGCAACACCGTGCTGTTCGCGTATGAGCAACTCGTCGCCGAAGGCTGCCTGGTGGCAGACCGCCAGGGCACGCGCGTGGCATCACTCCCAGCGCGGCCGGCGGCGCGATCGGCCACGGCGGATGTGCCAGCCGGGCTCCAAGGACTCTCCACCCGTGCCACGGCCGCGCTGCAACCCGAACCCGGGCGCGAAGCTGCGGCACTGCCGTTTTCTCCCGGAGTGCCGGACTTCGGTGCCTTTCCTTTCCGGAGTTGGCGTGCGTGCCTCGAGCGCGCCTGGCGCGATGCGGGTTGGCGCCAGCTGGGGTATGCGGCGCATGGTGGTGAGCCCGCACTGCGGGAGGCCTTGGCGGGCCATCTCACCAGCGTGCGCGGCCTGGCGGTAAACGCGGCACAAATCGTCATCACCAGCGGAACGCAGGCCGCACTGGACCTCTGCGCCCGCCTGCTCGGCGATCACGGTGACACTGTCTGGGCCGAAAACCCCGGCTATCTCGCCGCCCGCGTTGCCTTTGGCCTCGCCGGGCTACAGGTGCATGACGTGCCCGTCGACGCCGAGGGGCTGTCTCCCTCCGAGGACGATTGGCGTCATCACCCGCCGCGACTCGTCATGATCACGCCTTCGCACCAATACCCGACCGGCCGCGTCATGTCCCTGCCGCGACGCCTCGCTCTCATCGAGCGTGCACGCCAGTCTGGCGCCTGGATCATCGAGGACGACTACGACAGCGAATTCCGACGCGCCGGCCCCGCGCCGCCCGCCCTATTCGGCCTGCAGGCGGATGCCCCGGTGGTCTATGTCGGCACCTTCAGCAAGACGCTCTATCCTGGCCTGCGCCTCGGCTACATCGTCGTGCCGCAGGCCATCGCCGCCGACTTCGCCCGCGCTACCGCGCAGGCGACGCGGGCCGGGCAGGGTATCGAACAGCTCGCGCTCGGCGACTTCATTCGACGCGGCTACTACACGGCCCACCTGCGCCGCATGCGCGCACGCTACGCCGCGCGGCAGGCCGCACTGCGTGCGGCGCTGCGGGAAGCGTTCGGGCCGCGTGTGGAACTGTCGGGCGGCGAAGCCGGGTTGCACCTGGTGATGTGGTTGCCGCCCGAGATACGAGATATTGAGGTGGCGAAGCGTGCAGCGAAGTTAGGGCTCGGGGTGCGGGCGCTGCAAAGCTATGCCAGAGCGCCGATGACGTGCAACGGCCTTGTGTTGGGGTACGGGAATCTGGAGGAAGGGATGGTTTCGGAGAGCGTGAGACGATTGGTCGTCGCGGTGCAGTCTCAAGATACCGATAAGCCGAAAAATTGCCATTAGCCGCCTGAGCAACTGCTAGGTTTCGGCGTTCGTTGTATCCCACCTGCTCGCCTTGGCATTCATGGCAATAAAATCGCCATAATTGGTATTATGTAAACTTACAGCCGCAGGCGCCCAGGCTTGCGCCACGACCCGAACCCTCACGATGAGTGAAGTAAAAGTAGTACTGATCTGGAAAACTGGACCGCATACGTGTGCACCATCGCGCCAAATCAAACAATAGTGAGTGCCGGCACGCCGGCAACCGCTGCGGGGCCGGCGTGCCGGATTCCTTCTGCTAGGCCGTGACAGGTTCCGTTCGCATCGCAGGAACGGCTTGCCCGTCCCTCGCCGCCGGCCTGATCCTGAACCAGATCGCGTACAAGGCCGGCAGGAACACCAGCGTCAGAACCGTCCCGGCGAAGGTGCCGCCGATCAGGGTATAGGCCAGCGTTCCCCAGAACACCGACTGGGTGAGCGGTATGAACGCGAGGATAGCCGCGAGCGCGGTCAGGATGACTGGACGGGCGCGCTGCACGGTGGCCTCGACCGCGGCATCGAAGGGCGCCAATCCCTCCTTTTCGTTGTCGCGAATCTGACCGATCAGGATGAGCGTATTGCGCATCAGGATGCCGGACAGCGCGATCAGTCCGACGAGCGCGTTGATACCGAACGGTTGGTTGAACGCAAGCAGCGTGGGCACGACCCCGATCAAGCCCAGCGGCGCACTGGCGAACACCATCGCCATCGCGGAGATCGACCGCACCTGGAAGATGATCGTGATCAGCGTCAGCGCGATCATGATGGGGAAGATCGGCGCCAAGGCGCGATTCGCCTTGCCGGACTCCTCGATGGAACCGCCCTCCTCGATCCGGTAACCGGCCGGCAGCCTGGCGATAATGGGCTGAAGCTCCCGGAATACTGCGGTGGATACGTCCGGCGGCTGCAAGCCCTCGGCGATGTCGCCGCGCACGGTGATCGTGGGAGTGCGGTCGCGGCGGCGCAGTATGGGGTCTTCCATGCGGACATCCACCGTTCCGACCTGCGACAGCGGAATTCGCTGGCCGGCCGCGCCGACCAGGGTGAAATCGGCGATCCTGGCCGGATCGAGCCGCGTGTTTCCGGCCGAGCGGGCGGCGACCTGCACCGAACGGATGTCCTCGCGCACCTCAGTAATGGGGATGCCGCTCAACAGGAACTGAAGCTGTTGGGCCACGTCGCTGGAGCTCAGGCCGAGGCTCTGCAGCCGGTCCTGGTCGAGCGAGAAGCGCAGCGTCGGCACGCGCTCGCCCCAGTCGGTATTGACCGTTCGCATCTGCGACGAGGCCTGCATGACGGTGCGAACTTCCGCGGCGATGGCGCGCAGCGTGTCGGGGTCGGGCCCCATCACACGGAAAGCCACGGGGAACGGCGAGTACGGGCCGAACACCAACTGGGTCACCCGCACGCGCGCCTCCGGCGCCAGACCGTCGGCCACCGCCTGCCGTAGCCTGAGCTTGAGCGCCTCGCGTGCGGCCTGGTTGTCCGTCAGGACGACGATCTTCGCGAACGAGGGATCGGGCAGTTCCGGCGCCATGGCGAGGTAGAAGCGCGGCGCGCCCTGCCCGACGTAGGCGGTCACGATCTTCGCTTCCGGCTGCCCGGCGAGCCAGGCCTCGACCTTGGCGGCCGCCGCGCTCGTCTGCTGGATCGAGGTGCCATACGGCATCTGGACTTCGACCAGCACTTCGGGGCGATCGGAAGTCGGAAAGAACTGCTTGTTGACCACGCCCATGCCCAGGACCGCGACGGCGAAGGCAGCGATCACGCCCGCCGCGACCAGCCACTTGCGCCGGATCACGCCACCCAGCAGGCGGCGGAAGCGCTCGTAGTGCGGGGTGGCGTAGAGGGCCTCGTGCGCGCCCTCGCGCTGCGGGTAGTTCGGGAGCAGCTTCACCCCCAGGTAGGGAGTGAACACGACGGCGACGATCCACGACGCGATCAGCGCAATGCCGACGATCCAGAACAGATTGCCGGCGTACTCGCCGGCGGTCGACTTGGCGAAGCCGTTCGGCATGAAGCCGATCGCCGTCACCAGGGTCCCGGCGAGCATGGGCGCGGCGGTGTGGCTCCAGGCATAGGCCGCCGCGCGGATGCGGTCGTAGCCTTCCTCCATCTTCACCACCATCATCTCGATGGCGATGATCGCGTCGTCGACCAGCAGCCCCAGGGCCAGAATCAGGGAGCCGAGCGTGATCCGGTCGAAGTTCTTGCCGGTCGCCGCCATGACCACGAAGACCGCGGCCAGGGTCAGGGGAACCGCTGCCGAGACCACGATGCCGGCGCGCCATCCCATGCTGAGAAAGCCCACCAGCATCACCACGCCGAGGGCGACGAAGAATTTGACCATGAACTCGCTGACGGCCGAGTGGATATTGACCGACTGGTCCGTGACTTTGGACAGGCTCATGCCGAGCGGCATCTCGGCGTTGATCGCCGCCGCTTCCGCCTCCAGCGCCTTGCCGAGATCGAGGCCGTTCCAGCCCTCGCGCATGACCACGCCGAGCAGCAGGGCCGGTTCGCCATTGTTGCGGATGAGGAAGGTGGCCGGGTCCTCGTAGCCCCGCTTCACCTCGGCGATGTCGCCGAGTTTCAGCGTACGGCCCCGCGCCGCAACGGGCGTATTGCGGATCGCCTCCAGGTCGTCGATGGCGCCGTCCAGCCGGATGAAGACCTGCGGGCCCTTGGCTTCGATCGAGCCGGCGGGCGTCATGACGTTGCGCCCGTTCAGTGCCGCGAAGAGGTCGCGCGGCGAGACGCCCAGGGTCGCGAGGCGCTCATGGGAGAACTCGACGAAGATCCGTTCGGCCTGCTCGCCGATGATGTTCACCTTCTTGACCCCCGGCACGTGGAGCAGGCGCTGGCGCATGGTCTCCGCGTCGCGCACCAGATGCCGGTGCGGCTCACCCTTCGCTTTCAAGGCATAGAGCGCAAAGGTCACGTCGGCGTATTCGTCGTTCACCATCGGGCCGATGACGCCCCGCGGCAGCCTGAGCGCCTCGTCGCCGAGCTTCTTGCGCGCCTGATAGAACTCGTCGGGGACGTCGCGGGGCGGCGTGCTGTCGAGCAGGTACACGGTGGTGAAGGCCAGGCCCGGTCGGGTGAAGGTTTCGGTCCGGTCATACCAGCGCAGTTCCTGCATGCGCTTTTCCAGAGGCTCGGCGACCAGTTCTTCCATCTCCTTGGCCGTGGCGCCGGGCCAGGCGGTGACCACGGTCATCTGCTTGACGGTAAAGGCGGGGTCCTCCGCCCGGCCCAGCGTCAGGAAGGCGACGACCCCGGCGACGAAGATCGCCAGCATCAGGAACAGGGTGACCGGGCGCTCGCGCACGGCGAGGGCGGAGAGGTTGAAGGCGCTCATTGGACGACCCCCACGCTCGCAACATCGGCTCGCTGCCCCCCGAGGGGGCGGGCGCTTACTTGGGGCGGCCCGGCGTGCGCTCGTTGCCGTTCTCCGCCGGCCGCCGCCACGCTTGGCGCGGCTTCGCCGTCAGCCAGTCGCACCGGCTCGCCTTCGTGCAGCAGATGCGCGCCGAGCACGACCACGCGATCACCCGCCTTGAGTCCGCCAACGACCGCGGCCGCGTCGTCACTGAGGCCGGCCACCTGCACGGCGCGCCAGGTGACCCGCGGCCCCTGCCCCTCGACCCCCTCCCCTTCGACCAGCCATACGCCGGGCCCTTTGCCCGGATCGAAGATCGCGCCGATCGGTACCTGCAACGACGGGACGGAGCGGTCCCGAGGGATGTGGATCGAGATGGTCGAGCCCAGCGGCGCGTCCGCCAGGCGGCCCTCCAGCACGTAGCGCGCCTCGAAGGTGCGCGTCTGCGGGTTGGCGGCATCCGACAACTGGCGCAGTTTTGCGGCGCCCGTCAGCCCGCCGCCATACAAGGCCGTGCGCGCCGCGGAACCGATCGCCGGGCGCAAGGTTTCGGGGAGCTCGACGACCGCTTCGCGGCGTCCGGCATGCGCCACGCGGACGACAACCTGGCCGGCGCCGACGACCTGCCCCGGTTCCGCCAGGGTCTCCACCACCACGCCGTCCGCGTCGGCGAGCAGGACCGTGTAGCCGGTTTCGTTGCGCGCAACGTCGGCCTGGGCCTGGGCCGCCTTGAGCTCCGCCCGTGCCGACTCGGCGGCGGCCTTGATCTTGTCGTAGGCGGAGGCCGACACCGCACCTGCCGAGACAAGATCGTGGTATCTCGCCTCGTCCTCGGCGGTCTGGTGCGCGCGCGCCGTCGCAGCGGCAACGGCCTCGTCGTGGGCGCGCGTGGCGAGCCTCAAGTCGGTGGGATCGATGCGCATGAGCGGTTGGCCGCGCTTGACGGCCTGCCCGGTATCGACCAAGCGCTCCAGGACTTTGCCGGGAACGCGGAAACCCAGGTCGCTCTGTACCCGCGCCGCAACGATGCCGGTGAATGAACGCTCGGCCTCGACGGCGGCCTGTATGGCCCCCACGCGCACCAGGGGAATCTGCGTCCGCGGATCGACTGAAGAAGTGGCGTCGCTGCATGCTGCCAGGGCTAAGGGCAACAGACCGACGACGGCGAGGAAGGGAAGAGTACGGCGCTGAAGCATGGCGACCTCCGGGGATGCGAAGGCCTCCATACTCCATCTAGTGACTATATGTGTCAATAGTCACTATCGTAATTCTTGAACCGGCTAAGGGGCCAGGCTGCGCAGCACCAGATTGGAAAGCTGCGCCGGGGCCTCCTCGGCAGCATCGAGGTTGTACTGGAGCAGGAGCGGATTCACATAGGGCTGCATGACCAGATCGATGGCATGCACGGTCTCGTCCAGCGGCGTCTTGCGCTCGAACTCGCCGCTCTCCCGCCCTTCGCGGACGATCTCCGTCAGGATCTGCCGGATGCGCTCACAGTAGGCGCGGGCCGACGGCCACCCCTCGCCCGCGGAATACGCGGCGATGTCGTACAGCTTGCGATCGTTGAAGAACAGACTCACCCCCGTCGAGACCAAGGCCTTGAACATTCGGCGGAATTTTTCCGTGGGCGTGGCTGCGCCCGCCACCGCCTCTTCGACCGCTGCGACGATGGCGCTCAAGGTTTTGGCGCAAATGGCCTCACCGATCGCCTGCTTGGAATCGAAGAACTTGTAGATATAGGCCTTGGAAAAACCGATCGCCTTGGCCAGGTCGGAGACCGTGGTCTTCTCGTAGCCATAGTGGCTGAAGTGCTCGCCGGCCGCCTCCACGATCTGGTCTCGGACATTGTGGTCGGCGGGGCCGCGCGATGCGGGGGCGGAAGACGGGATTTGGCTCATAAAAAAACAATACCTCACCTGTCTCATCTTTTCAATCAGTGACTATTTTAGTTGACAGTCACACACGAGTGACTATTATGGCTTTTAGTCACCACAGTTCAACTCACGAAGGACTCTCATGCTCGCCCACCCCCGCTCTCTCGCCCTGGTTCTGAGCGTCGGCGTCTTGACGGGCTGCGCCGTCGGCCCCGCCTACCGGCCGCCCGAGATCGCGCTGTCCTCCACCTTCCTCGGACAGGAAGGTGTCGATCACCGGCAGGTTCAGCACACGGCAGACCTCCAGGTCTGGTGGGGCGCCTTCGATGATCCCCTGCTGACGCGTTTCGTCTCCCTGGCCCTGGAACAGAACCTGGACCTCGCGCAAGCGGCGGCACGTGTCGCCCAGTCGCGCGCGTCACTGCGCTACGCCGATGCGGCGCTGCTTCCGGCGGCCAACGTGAGTGCAAGCGCTGCGAGAGCCTACCAGTCGGTCGAGACCCCGCTGGGGCAGGTGCTCGACGCCGCGCCCGGCTTCGACCGCAGCGGCAGCGCCTACGAGGCCAACCTCGGTGCGAATTGGGAGATCGACGTGTTCGGCGGTCTGCGACGGGGGCGGGAAGCCGCACGCGCGGAGTACGAAGCCTCCGAAGCCGGCGCGGTCGCGACACGGCTGGCCGTGACCGCGCAGACGGCGGACGTGTACGTCACGATCCGGGGCTTGCAGGCGCGCATCGCGATCGCCAGACAGCAGGTGGAGACCCGCCGTCAGCTGCTCGCCCTGGTCAGGCTCCAGTACGAGAAGGGGATCGCCGCCGAGCTCCAGATGAACCAGGCCGAGGGGTCGCTCACCCAGGCCGAGGCGCAGATCCCCGTGCTGGAAGCCGGTCTCGATTCGGCGATGAACGCGCTGGACGTGCTGCTCGGGGTGCAGCCGGGCACCTGGCGCACGGAGCTGGCCGCAGTGGCGCCGGTCCCGCTCGCGCCGGGCCTGGCCGGGACCGGCACCCCGGCCGAGATGATTCGGCGCCGGCCCGATCTCATCGTCGCCGAACGGCGCCTGGCGGCGGCCAATGCCCGCATCGGCGTGGCGGTTTCCGAGTACTACCCCAAGTTCTCGCTCGCCGCCCTCGTCGGCAGCGCCACCGCGATCGCGAGCGGCAATCTCTTCACCGGGGCCGCCAGTCAGGCCCAGGGCGTCCTCGGACTGCGCTGGCGGCTGTTCGACTTCGGCCGCGTCGACGCGCAGATCGCCGCCGCGCGCGGCCAGGAGGCCGAAGCCCTGGCGGCCTACCGGCTGGCCGTGCTGCGGGCAACCGAGGATGTCGAGAACGCCTTCTCCGCCCTCGTCAAACGCGAGGCGCAGGTCGGCATCCTGACGCGGGGTGAGTCGTCGCTCGCCCGTGCGCGCGAGAACTCGCTTGCCGCCTACCAGGGCGGCGTCGTCAGCCTGATCGAGGTGCTCGATGCGGACAGCAACCTGCTGCAGGCGCGCGACGCGAAGGCACAGGCGCAAACGGAGGTTGCACGCGCCGCCATTGCCTCCTTCCGGGCATTGGGGGGCGGATGGGATGCGCCGCATGCAGGCAGCGACCGCCGCTACAGCGTCCTTTCCACCAACGATCTCTCCATCAACGACCGCAGGTAAGCAAAATGACCAAGACAAACCGTTCATGGGTGCTCATCACGGGCGCCTCCAGCGGCTTCGGCGAGGAGTTCGCCCGCCAATATGCCGAGCAGGGCCACTCACTGGTCCTGGTGGCGCGCCGGCTGGACCGGCTGCAAGCACTGGCCGAGGCCCTGCGCCGGCAGTACCGCATCGAGGTCGTGGCGGAGCAGGTCGATCTCGCGGACATTGCAGCGGTCACCCAGCTGCATCGGCGCCTCCACGAGCGGGGCATTGCGATCGACATCCTGATCAACAACGCCGGCCATGGACTGCAGGGCCCGTTCGTGGACAGCCAGCTGGACGCGACGCTGGCGATGGTGCAATTGGATGTGGCGAGCCTGACCGCGGTCACCCATGTCTTTGCGCAGGACATGCGGGCGCGAGGACGCGGGAAGATCCTGCTGGTGGCGAGCCTGCTGGCCTATCAGGGCGTGCAGAACTTCGCCGTCTATGCAGCCGCCAAGGCCTACGTGTTGCGTCTGGGCGAGGCGCTTCATCGCGAGTTCAAGCGCGACGGCGTCACGGTGACGGTGCTTTGCCCGGGCGTGTCGGACACCGGCTTCGCCACTGCGGCGCAGATGAAGATCACGCCCGCGTTGAAGCCCCTGATGATGCAGCCGGCCCCCGTGGTCCGCGCCGGTATCCGCGCCTTGCAGGCCGGACGCATCAGCGTCGTGCCGGGCTGGGCGAACAAAGCCCTCGTGATCCTCACGTGGGCGACGCCACGCTGGCTCCACCAGCCGTTCTTGTCGCGCGCGATGAACGGCTGACATCCCTTTCCCGCCCGAGCGGAGCGACGCCCAACAGCGCTGCCCGCCGACTGCTTCACCTCAACAGGAGACTCATCATGAAATCGATTCTGGCCTTGTCCGGCATCGCCCTCGTCCTTTCCGCCCACACCGCGCTGGCCGATGTCGGTCGCCCGCTGGACCCTCACGAGCAGGCGCGGCAGTTGATACTAAGCGCGACGCAGCATTCAGTCGCCATCCGCAACACGATGGCAGCCGTGGCGCTGGCGCCGACGGATCCGCACGAGCTCGCGCGTCAGCGAATCGTCGCGTCGGCCTCGACGGACGTCGCGTTCCGGTCCGCCCCAGCGACGGAATCGCAGCCCGGGACCGACCCGCAGGAACGCGCGCGCCGCTCGATTCTGGGAGTCTCAGGTGAGTTGCGGGACTAGTTTCACATCATCCTGCAGCAAACAGCGAAGCAGAGGATGCGATGTGCCGCAGTCGTCGACCGTCGCTCGCCGAAGAACGAATACCCCAAGGAAGTCGATTTCATGACAACACCAACCGAGACGATGAATCCCGAAGACACGCTTGCCCGTTGGCAAGCCGAGGAAGCGGCCGTGCGCGCTCGCCTTCAGACGGCTCCCGGCATGGCATCACCGACCCAGGTCGCCGGGCGCAGCGGATTGCAGATATTCCAGGCACTCCTCGCCGGCGAGATCCCGCCTCCGCCGATGGCGGTCACGCTCGACTTCACCCTGCTTCGCATCGAGCCCGGATTCGCCATATTCCAGGGGCAGCCAGCCTTCAGCCACTACAACCCGATGGGCACGGTGCACGGCGGCTGGTTCGCGACCCTGCTCGACTCCGCCATGGGATGCGCCGTGCACTCGACACTGCCCGCGGGCAGGGCCTACACAACCCTGGAACTGAAACTCAACCTCGTCCGCGCACTCACCGACGCGGTGCCGCTGGTCCGCGCGGAAGGCCGCCTCGTTCACGCCGGCCGCCAGGTGGCGACCGCGGAAGGCCGGCTCCTCGGACCGGACGGCAAGCTCTATGCCCACGCAAGCACCACTTGCCTGGTCTTCGAGCGGGCGCAGGCCTCCCGGAAAGACAGCCTCGCCTCATGACCACACGTGCCCCCATCAACGCATTGGCCTTCCGCAACTTCGCGATCAGCTGCTACTGACGTGTTGTTGAACATCAGACGTACCACTGCGGAGAAGTGCGGGTTGAACCACCGCCGGCGCCAGCCAACCGCTGAACCCCGCTGTGCCTATACTTGATTCATGGCGAGCAACGAGTAGAAGGACATGGATCCGAGCGGCGGCACCGAGAACGAATTGTCGCGGGTGAGTCGGGCGCTCCGAACCCTGAGCGCCGGGAACCGCACGTTGCTGCGTGCCGCGCAGGAGCTGGATCTCCTTCACGGCATGTGCCGCGTGATCGTGAATGAAGGCGGTTACCGCTTGGCATGGGTCGCATACGCCCGCCACGACGCACAACAAACCCTGGAGATCATGGCCTACGCCATCGAGCGGGACATGCCCGAAGAAAGGGATCTCTTCGATCATCTCCAGATCACCTGGGCCGATACGGAGCTCGGGCAACACGCGTCGGCAATCGCCATCCGCAGCGGCCAGCCATGCATTGGACGCAGCCTCCTCACCGACCCCGGCCATGCCCCGTGGCGCGAGGACTCGATTCGCCTGGGCAACAGCTCCGTGTCGGCCTTCCCGCTGCCCATCGACGGCGAAGTCGTGGGCGCGCTGCTCATCGCTGATTCGGATCCCGACGCCTTCAACGAGGCCGAAGTGAGGCTGCTAGGCGAGCTCGCCGACGACCTCGCCTACGGCATCGACAATCTGCGCAGCCGCATCAAACGTCATGAGGCCGAAGAGCGCATCGCGCGCATGGCCCTTTACGATCCACTTACGGGACTTCCGAACCGGACGCTGTTCCGCACGCGCCTTCAATCTGCACTAGCAGACGGCCGGCAGAAGCATCGCCCGCTGGCCGTCATGCTCATGAGCGCAATGCATTTCCATGAGATCAGCGACACGCTCGGCTTCCAGCAGGCGGACCTGCTGACCTGCTCGTTCGCTCGCCAACTTGAAAACCACCCGCGCGAAGGCCAGTTCGTGGCCTGCGTCGGCGACGCCGAATTCGCGTTGCTGTACCCCGACATGGACGTCTCCCAGGCGGTCCGCATAGCACGCGAACTTGTCAGGGCGTTCAGCAGTCCGATCGAGGTCGGCGGCTTGAGCATCAGCGTCGGGCTGTGCGCGGGCATCGCCGCCTTCCCCGGGCACGGCACCGACCCGGATTCGCTGATCCGACGCGCGCGGATGGCGATGTTCGAAGCCAAGCGCCGTGGCAGCGATTCCGCCGTCTTCACGCCCGAACTCGAACAGCAACGCACGAACCGGCTCGCCTTGATGATCGATCTGCGCCGCGCGATCGAACAAAAGGCGCTGCAGCTCTACTGTCAGCCCAAGATCGATCTCGCGACCCGGCGCATTCGCGGCGCCGAAGGGCTCGTCCGCTGGCAGCACCCGTCGCACGGCATGATCCCGACCCAGGAATTCGTCAAAATCGCCGAGGCCTCGGGCCTGATCACACCGTTGACCTACCATGTCCTCGAGGCGGCCTTCCGGCAGATCTACACCTGGCATGACAGCGGCCTCGACCAGCCGCTCTCGGTCAACCTCTCGGCCCGCGACCTGCGCGACCCGGCCTTGATCGACAAGCTCAAGAGCCTCTTCTCGACCTGGGGCACGCAGCCCGACTGGATCCAGTTCGAGCTCACCGAAAGCGCACTCATGGAAGATCCCGTCGGCGCGCTCGATGCCATCCAGCGCATCAAGGCGCTAGGCGTCGAGCTCTTCATCGACGACTTCGGCATCGGATATTCAAGCCTCAGCTATCTGCACAAACTGCCGGTCGACGCGATCAAGATCGACCAGTCCTTTGTCCTGTCGATCCCGGACAACGCCGTTTCCGCCGCGATCGTCGAATCGACGATCGACCTCGGCCACCGGCTGGACCTCGAAGTCGTCGCCGAAGGCGTCGAAACCGAATCGGCGTGGAATCAACTGGTGGCCCTCGGCTGCGACACGGCCCAGGGCTATTACATGGCGAGGCCGATGCCCGCAGGTCAATTCAAGGAATGGCAGACGCACTACGACGCCGGCGTCGGGTCCCAACGCGCGCACTGAGGGCCACCGCATGCAAGCGTAGTCACCCGGATTCGCCGGTCGCCCTATCGGCGCGCCGTCAGCGCACCGGCGAGGACACGCGCCTGTTGTTCCAGCGCTTCGTCGAGGCCACAAACCTGTGCCGCCACCGTCAGGCCCTCTCCGATCAGAAACAATTGTGCGGCCGCCGCCTGCGGAACCGCCATTCCGGCCTCGACGCAGAGGCGCTCGAGATACTCGCGAATCGTCCGCTTGTGTTCTGCGGCGACGACGTGGGCCCCATCATTCGACTCGCCATATTCCGCCGCGGCGTTGATGAAGGCGCAGCCGTGAAAATCCGGCTCGCGCGTCCATCCGATGATGAAATCGACGTAGGCCGCGGGTCGCTCGGAGAGTGGGCGTGCCTCTAGCTTGGCCCGCATGCGGTCCATGAAAACCTCGTCGCGACGACGCAGCGCCGCCTGCACCAGCGCCTCCTTGGTCGGGAAATAGCGGTAGAGGGTCTTCTTGGTGACATCGCCCTGCTTGCTTAGCTGGTCCACACCGGTGGCGTGAAACCCCTGCTTGTAAAAGAGCTGCATCGCGCTATCGACGAGCTGGTCGTACTTCTTCATGGAATCGGCCTCGGAGATGGCTTGCATCCAGTATGCGACTCCGCGCTCGAAAAGTACACCGATCGGTTGACTTAAGTATACCGATCAGTATACTTCGCTTCCACCAACCTAACCTCGACCACCGGAGATCACCATGCAGCCACAGTCCCGCCTCGCCGCGTCCGCCGCCCCCGCCGCTCCCAGCCCCGCTTTTCTCTTGAGTTCGATGCTCGGTGCCACGCTTGCGATCGGCCTCACCGGCTGGCTGACCCAGGTCTCCGGCTATCCCTTGCAGATGGCGCCGTTCGGTGCGAGTTGCGTGCTCGCTTTCGGCCTGCCGGAAAGTCCGCTGGCACAACCGCGCAGCATCATCGGCGGCCATCTGGTGGCCACCCTGGTTGGCCTGCTGGTCCTGCATGTGTTAGGGAATGGCTGGGCAGCGGCCGCTCTGGCCGTCGGCCTCGCGCTGGCGCTGATGCAACTGACTCGGACGGTTCATGCCCCGGCCGGCGCGGACCCATTGGTGGTCCTGGCGAGCGGCGCCACGGCCGATTTTCTCCTGACGCCGGTGCTCGCGGGCTCGACAACGATCGTGCTGGTAGCCCTGCTGGTGAACAATGCCCGCCAACGTCGCAGCTATCCGCGCTACTGGCTGTGACGACGCCTCAATTGCGTGCTGCCGCGGTGCACGCTTCCCGTCTCCTCCGACGCAAGGCCTCATATCCTCTACGGGGAAACTGTTCCGCTCATAAATTGACAAGACTGAAACTGTTATGCCCATCGATCCGGTGGTGTACTTGCTCCTGATGGTCCATGCCGCAAACCGCGCAAACCGCGCGAACCGGGGCGGCTATCGCGCCGAACTGCGCGCGATCGGCGACGTGCTGCGGGCGTTCGACGATTATGCGGTGAGCTACCAGTAACGCTCGCGACGGGGACGGCGGCGGCCGCAGAACGCTTGCCGCACTTTCCGTTCAAAGCCGCAATCGATTGCGGGAAGGAAACACCTGACATGTCGGACCTCGATGCTCTGCTCCTGGCGCGGATCCAGTTCGCGTTCACCATTTCCTTCCACATCGTCTTCCCGGCCATCACGATCGGGCTGGCGAGCTACCTCGCGGTGCTGGAGGCCTGCTGGCTGCGCAGCGGCGAGCCGGTATTTCGGGACTTGTACCACTTCTGGTCGAAGATCTTCGCGGTCAATTTCGGCATGGGCGTGGTCTCCGGGCTGGTCATGGCCTACCAGTTCGGCACCAACTGGAGCTTCTTCTCGGATTTCGCCGGCAGCGTCACCGGCCCGCTGTTGACCTACGAGGTTCTGACGGCGTTTTTCCTGGAGGCGGGTTTCCTCGGCGTGATGCTGTTCGGCTGGACCAGGGTCGGACCGGGACTGCACTTCTTTTCAACCGTCATGGTCGCGATCGGCACGCTGGTGTCGGCGACGTGGATCCTCGCGTCCAACAGCTGGCTGCAGACGCCGGCAGGGTTCGAGATCATCGACGACCGCGTGGTGCCGACCGACTGGCTCGCGGTGATCTTCAATCCGTCCTTCCCCTACCGCCTCGTCCACATGGGGCTGGCCGCCTTCATCTCGACCGCGCTGCTGGTCGCGGGCTCGGCCGCCTGGCACCTGCTGCGCGGGCGCGACAACGCGGCGATCCGCAAGATGATGTCGATGGCGATGTGGATGCTGCTCGCGGCGACCCCGATCCAGGCGCTGGTCGGCGACTTTCACGGCCTCAATACGCTGCAGCACCAGCCTGCGAAGATCGCCGCAATGGAAGGCCACTGGGAGAACCACCCCGGCGCCGGGGTGCCGCTGATCCTGGTCGGCTGGCCCGACATGGAGCGCGAGGAAAACCGCTTCGCGGTCGAAATCCCGCGTCTCGGGAGCCTGATCCTGACGCATTCGACGGATGGTCAGTTTCCCGGCCTCAAGGAGTTCCCGCCCGAGGACCGCCCCAACGCCACCATTCTGTTCTGGTCGTTCCGCGTCATGGTCGGGCTCGGCATGCTAATGATCGGGCTAGCCGTGTGGGCGCTGTGGGCGCGGCGTGGCGAACGGCTATATCGTTCGCGGCCGCTGCTGCGCTTCGCGCTCGGGATGGGGCCGAGCGGTCTGATCGCGCTGCTGGCCGGCTGGTACACGACCGAGATCGGGCGCCAGCCGTGGGTCGTGTATGGCCTGCAACGCACCGCCGATGCGGTGTCGCCGGTCGGTGCCGGCCAGTTGGGCGTGAGCCTGGCGCTGTTCGTGATCGTCTATGTCATCGTGTTCGGTGCCGGCATCGCTTACCTGCTGCGCCTCATCGCCCACGGACCGATTCCGCACGAAGGCGACCATCCGCTTCCGGGCGGCCCCGGCGAGTTGCGCACGCCGGCACGCCCCCTTTCCGCCGCGTCGGATGACACCACACCCGCTTCCGCATGAGGCTGACCGCCATGGGTATCGATCTTCCACTGATCTGGGCCGTGATCATCCTGTTCGGGGTCATGATGTACGTCATCATGGATGGCTTCGACCTCGGCATCGGCCTGCTCTACCCCTTCGTACCGGGCAAATCCGACCGTGACGTGATGATGAACACCGTCGCGCCGGTGTGGGACGGCAACGAGACCTGGCTCGTGCTGGGCGGCGCCGGTCTGCTGGCGGCCTTCCCGCTGGCCTATTCGGTCGTGCTGACGGCCTTCTACCTGCCGCTGGTGCTGATGCTGCTCGGCCTGATCTTCCGCGGCGTGGCCTTCGAGTTCCGATTCAAGGCCGACGACGCCCACCGCCACTGGTGGGACAAGGCCTTCATCGGCGGCTCGCTGGTCGCGACCTTCTGTCAGGGCGTCACGCTGGGCGGGTTCATCCAGGGCATCCGCGTCGTCGACCGCGCCTATGCCGGCGGTGCATTCGACTGGCTGACGCCGTTTTCACTGTTCACGGGGCTGGCGCTGCTGGCCACCTACGCCCTGCTCGGCTGCACCTGGCTGATCCTGAAGACCGACGGGGCGCTGCAGGCACGCATGGTCGCCCTCGCGCGCCCGCTGGTCTGGGCGCTGGCAGGCGTCATCGGCGTCGTCAGCGTGTGGACGCCGCTCGCCCAGGAGGCCATCGCCGCCCGCTGGTTTTCGTGGCCCAACATCGCATGGTTCGCGCCGGTGCCGGCGCTGGTCGTCGTGACCGTCCGGCAGCTGTTGAAGCAACTGGGTGGAGCCCCGCACGCCGGACCCTTCATCCTCACCTTGTGCCTCGTCTTCCTCGGCTACAGCGGCCTCGGCATCAGCATCTGGCCCAACGTGATCCCGCCCGGCATCTCGATCAGGGACGCGGCGGCGCCGCTGCAGAGTCTGGGCTTCACGCTCGTCGGCGCCCTGCTGATCATCCCGCTGATCCTGATGTACACCGCGTGGAGCTATTACGTCTTCCGCGGCAAGGTCGACGCGACACAGGGGTACCACTGATGGCGCGCGCGCCGCATGAGCCACCGCGCACGGTCGCCCCGCCGTCCCGCCTGGGCCGGCTGGGTTGGTTGATCGCGATCTGGGCCGCGAGTGTCTTCGCACTCGGCGTCGTCGCCTGGCTGGTCCGCCAACTGATGGCGCTTGTCGGCCTGGCGTCGGCATGATCCGATACTTGCCGATGACTTCCCGGCGGACGATGCATACAATCTCAGCAATTCATTCATTTGTATGCGTCGATGCGTCTTCCGAAATCGATCTGGACTCCCACGGACCTAGCCACGGACAAGCCGGCCTACCTGGCGATCGCCGACGCCATCGCCGATGACGTGCGCCAGGGCCGGCTCGCGCCGAACGCACAGCTGCCGCCACAGCGCCAGCTCGCCGACGCGCTGGGCTACAACTTCACGACGATCAGCCGCGCCTACGCGGAGGCGCAGCGCCGCGGCCTGCTCGACGCCCGCGTCGGCCAGGGGACCTTCGTGCGCGCGGACGCCCGCCCGCGCGCACGAACGCCCGCGCCGCGCACGACGCTGATCGACATGTCGATGAATCTGCCGCCCGAGCCCGACCGGCCCGAACTGCTGGCGCGCATGGAGTCCGGGGTGAAGATGCTCGCCGGCGACATCCGCGCACTGCTGCGCTACCAACCGTTCGGCGGCGGCCCCGAGGACCGCGATGCCGGCGTGCAATGGCTGGCACGGCGCGGGGTGACGACGACGCCGGAGCGGGTGCTGGTGTGCCCCGGAACTCACAGCGTCCTCAACACGCTGTTCAGCCTGCTCGCGGGCAATGGCGCACGGATCTGCTGCGACAACATCACGTATCCGGGCGTGCGGGCGCTCGCCGCGCTGCACGGCATCAGCCTGATCGGGCTCGCCGCGGACCGCGACGGCGTCCTGCCGGACGCCTTCGAGGCGGCCTGCCGCGACAGCAAACCGGCCGCGCTGTACTGCAATCCGACGCTGCAGAATCCGAACACCGTGACGATGCCGCTCGAACGCCGCGAGGCGCTCGCGCAGATTGCCGCGCGCCACCGCGTGCCGATCATCGAGGACGACCCTTACAGCCTGCTGCCGGAGAACCCGCCGCCGAGCTTCTTTACGCTGCTGCCGGAACTCACCTACCAGATCTGCGGGCTTTCCAAGACGGTCGGGGCCGGCCTGCGCGTCGCCTATCTGGTGATTCCCGATCCGCGCCAGACGCCACGCATCGGCGCCATGCTGCGCGCGGTGTCGGTGATGGCGCCGCCGATCTCGGTCGCGATCGCGAGCGAATGGATCCTCGACGGCACCGCCGATGCGCTGCTCGGCTTCGTCCGCGAGGAGTCGCGCGCGCGCCAGCAATTGGCGGCGCAGGCGCTCGGCACGGTGAGCTACCTCGCCTCGCCGGACGGCTTCCACCTGTGGCTGCCGCTGCCGGAAGGCTGGAGCCGCGTGAGTTTCGCCACGCACCTGCGTTCGAGCGGCATCGGCGTCGTCACCAGCGACGCTTTCCTGGTCGGCGGCCCGGCGATCGAGGCGGTGCGGATCTGTCTCGGCGGCACGGCGACCCGCGCCGAAGTCAGCCACGCGATGGAGCTCGTCGGCTCGGCGCTGTCCCACCCGCCGGCAATCTACTCGTCGATCGTCTGATCGGGGGAAGGGGCGTCGCCGGACGGCGCTTCGCCACCCCAACCCTACTTTCGCGACATTGTATGCATACAATCGATGCACAATTGTCGTGCAGTTTCACCGCGTCGACGCACAAGCCTTGTGCGTGATTATCCCCAATCTTCGACCCCTTTCCGGTTCCTGCCAACGGTCTTCTACGGCCCAAAGCCTCGTCGTTCCTTGGCAATATTGAATGCATACAATATTGCATCATTGATGGCACATTGATTGCTGAACTGATCCTGCGCACCGCATGCAGGATCCACCGGCCGTCTTGCCGATTCCTTGCCTGCGGGGCGTCCCCAACCCCAACAGAGAAAAGGAAACGACATGCCCGCTGTAACCCTGCCCCCCAATGCCGCCGGTGACTTCTTCGTCGATTACGAAGAGAAGGTGTTCGAGGACGTCAAGGCCGAACCCGGCCAGAAGGCGCTGGTGACCTTCCATACCGTCGCCTTCGAAGGTTCCATCGGTCTCGTCAATCTGCTCCAGGCGACGCGCCTGCTGCGCAAGGGATTCGACACCACCGTCCTGCTCTATGGCCCGGGCGTGACCCTGGGCGTGCAGCGCGGCTTCCCGCGCATCGGCGACGAAGCCTTCCCCGGTCATCTGGCGATGAACAAGCAGATCGCGAAGTTCATCGAGGAAGGCGGCAAAGTGTATGCATGCCGCTTCGCGCTCCAGGCGCTCTACGGCCACGGCGAGCCGGCGCTGATCCCCGGCATCCGCCCGATCAGCCCGCTGGACGTGATGGACATCCAGCTGCTGCACGCGCGCGAGAACGCCTTCGTCGTGCACACCTGGACGCTCTGAGCGCCGCAAGGAGACGAGCATGACGACCGAACGTATCGTCCGCGTCGCCGCGGTGCAGTTGGCGCCGGACCTGGAATCCGCGCACGGCACGGTGGACAAGGTCTGCCGCGCGATCCTGGAGGCCGGCGAGAAAGGGGCGCGGATGGTGGTCTTTCCCGAGACCTTCGTCCCGTACTACCCCTACTTCTCCTTCGTGCAACCGGCCGTGAGCATGGGCGCGGCCCACCTCAAGCTCTACGAGTGGGCCGTGAGCGTGCCCGGGCCGGTGACCCAGGCCGTCGGCGAAGCGGCGCGGCGTGCGGGCGCAGTCGTCGTGCTCGGCGTCAATGAACGCGACCACGGCTCGCTCTACAACACCCAGCTGATCTTTGACGAAACCGGCCGGCTGGTCCTGAAGCGCCGCAAGATCACCCCCACCTACCACGAGCGCATGGTGTGGGGCCAGGGCGACGGCAGCGGGCTGAAGGTCGTCGACACCGGCATCGGGCGCATCGGCGCCCTCGCCTGCTGGGAGCACTACAACCCGCTCGCGCGCTACACCTTGATGGCGCAGCACGAGGAGATCCACGCGAGCCAGTTCCCCGGCTCGATGGTCGGCAACATCTTCGCCGAGCAGATCGCCGTAACGATCCGCCATCACGCGCTCGAATCCGGTTGCTTCGTCGTCAATGCCACCGGCTGGCTCAGCGACGAACAGGTCGCCGCGATCACGCCCGACCCCGCGATGCAGCGCGCGCTGCGCGGGGGCTGCCATACCGCGATCGTCTCGCCCGAGGGCAACTACCTCGGCGAGCCGCTGCGCGAGGGCGAAGGAATGCTGATCGCCGACCTCGACATGGCGCTCATCACCAAGCGCAAACGCATGATGGATTCGGTGGGCCACTACGCGCGGCCGGAACTCCTCTCGCTGCGCGTCGATACCGCTCCGAAAGCGCCGCTGCAGATGGCAGCCCAGCTTCCGGATGCGGCGCTTTTCTTCCCTCCCTCTTCAGGACAAGATCATGTCGACGACAGCCTTGCGTACGCACCAGCTGATCTCTGATCTGCAAAGCCACGGCTTCCGCTTCGAAGGCGTGCCCGACGGCATCCACAGCCGCCGCGGCGGCGCCGGCCCGTCGGACCATGCAGCGGTCACGATCGAAGGTCACCCGATCATGATCCCGATCCACACCGGCCGCGCGATGCATTCGCCCTACCAGGCCTCACGCCCGGACGCGAGCGGGCACGCGACGATCAGCCGCGACGGCCGGACCGTGGCGCGGATCGCCTTCCCGCGCCAGCCGCGCTTCTACCGTCTGCAGACACTCGACGGCATCCCCTACAACAAGATCGCGACGCTGCACAGCACCGACGTGCTCGCGACGACCGTACTGCAAACCTGCATCCGCTACCAAAGCCGCAGCAAGAGCTGCCAGTTCTGCAGCATCGGGCAGTCGCTCGCCGCCGGCCGCACCATCGCGCGCAAGACGCCCGCACAGCTCGCGGAGGTCGCACGCGCTGCGGTACTGCTCGACGGCGTGGGCCACATGGTGATGACGACCGGCACGCCACCGACGCCGGACCGCGGCGCGCAAATCATGTGCGAGAGCGCCGCGGCGATCCGCGCGGCCGTCGACCTGCCGCTGCAGGCCCAGTTCGAACCGCCGGACGACTTCGCGTGGTTCCGCCGCGTGCGCGACGCGGGCGTCGACAGCCTCGGGATGCATCTCGAAGTCGTCACCCCGGCACTGCGCCAGCGCCTCATGCCGGGCAAGGCGACGATCCCCGTGGAACGCTACGACGAAGCCTTCGCCTCCGCGGTCGAGGTTTTCGGCCGCGGCCAGGTCTCGACCTACATCCTCGCAGGGCTGGGCGACAGCCGCGAGGCGATCCTCGACGCCTGCCGCCGGCTGATCGACATCGGCGTCTATCCCTTCGTCGTGCCCTTCGTGCCGATCGCCGGTACGCCACTCGAAGACCACCCGGCGCCGGACGCGGCCTTCATGGACGCCCTGCTTGCCCCCCTCGCCGACCTGCTGCGCGCGGGCGGCCTCAGCGGCGGCGGGATGAAGGCCGGCTGCGGCAAATGCGGCGCCTGCTCCGCGCTGGCAAGCTACGAGGCAAAGCCATGAACGGACCGCTGCCGCTCGCGGCCCGCATCCAGCTGCCGCGCCACTACCGCGTCGAACATGCCGACGCCGAGAGCCGCGCCGCCGCGTTGCACCTGCGGCGGGCGGTGTTCTGCGACGAACAAGGGCTTTTCATCGGCGATGATCGCGACGCGATCGACGACCACGCAATGCTGCTGGTCGCGCGTCCCGTCCTTGACGATGCCGACTTCGGGCCCGTCGTCGGTACCGTGCGTATCCACAGGATCGCGCCGCGCGTATGGCAGGGCTCGCGCCTTGCCGTCGCGGCCGAGTTCCGTCGCGTCGGCGCGATCGGCGGAGCGCTGATCCAGCTCGCGGTCCGCAGCGCCAACACGCTCGGCTGCGACCACTTCATCGCTCAGGTGCAGGCGCCCAACGTTCCATTCTTTCGCCGTCTGCACTGGAAGAGCGTCGAGGCGATCACGCTCCACGGCCAGCCACATTGGCTGATGGAGGCGGATCTCGCGCACTACCCGCCGTTCGCGCACGGCACAGCGATGCGCGTCGAAGTCCGCCGCGGAGTCTGACCATGCCGCACGTCCCCCTCTCGCTCGCCTCCCTCATCGACAGCCTGCGCCGACACAAGGGCATCGCGCACAAGCGCGACATCGACCGCGTGCTCGACGCACTCCGCGCTCCCGGTTTGCCTGAAGCTTCCGCCTGGATCGGCGACGACTGTGCCGCCCTGCCCCACGGCGAGGGCAAGCATCTGCTCTTCGCCATCGAAGGCTTCATGAACGAGTTCGTCGCGCACGACCCGTGGTTCGCCGGCTGGTGCGGCGTGATGGTGAACCTCTCCGACATCGCCGCGATGGGCGGACGTCCGCTCGCCGTCGTCGATGCCCTTTGGAGCGATGGCGAAGCGCAGGCCCAGGCGGTGATGGCGGGGATGGCCGCGGCATCGAAGGCCTTCGGCGTGCCCATCGTCGGCGGCCACAGCAACACCCGAACCGCCCAGGGTCAGCTCGCCGTCGCGGTGCTGGGCGAAGCGCAGCAGTTGCTCACGAGCTTCGCCGCCCGTCCTGGTGATCGCCTCGTCGCGGCGATCGACCTGCGCGGCGCCTACCGCGAACCCTTCGACAACTGGAACGCCGCAACCGAAGCGCCGCCCGAGCGCCTGCGCGGCGACCTCGGCTTGCTGCCGACGATTGCCGAAGCTCGCCTCGCCCACGCCGGCAAGGACATCAGCCAGGCGGGTCTCCTCGGGACCGTGCTGATGCTGATGGAGTGCTCGCGCGTCGGCGTCCGCATCGACCTCGACCGCGTGCCGCGCGCAGAAAACGTCCCGTTGGAGCGCTGGCTGCGCTCCTTCCCGAGCTTCGGCTACGTGCTCGCCTGCGCGCCGGATCGAGTCGGAGCACTCGTCGAACGCTTTCGGGCACGTGACATCTCCGCCGCCGACATCGGTGACATCGTTGAAGGCGCACGGCTGGAACTCACGCTCGCCGGCGGCATGGGCACCGAACACGGCGTGTTCTGGAACCTCGCGCAGGACACGCTGATGGGCATCACGCCCAGTCCGGCACACGTGGAGGCGATCGACCATGTCCCCGCCTGACGGCCCGCTGCGCATCGCACTGCTCACGCATTCGATCAATCCGCGCGGCGGTGTCGTGCATTGCCTCGAGCTTGCAGACGCCCTCACCGCGCTCGGGCACAGCGTCACCGTGCACGCCCCCGGCCCCGCGGGCGCTAGCTTCTTTCGCCCGACGCGCTGCCGCACCTGCCTGATCCCCGCGCGCCCCGTGACGGGCGGCCTGAGGTCCCTTGTCGAGGCGCGCATCCGCGACTTCGTCGCCCGGTTCGAGACACCCGGTCATGCGGACTTCGACGTCTTCCACGCCCACGACGGCATCGGCGCGAATGCCTTGTTCGAACTGCGGCAACGTGGGCTGATCTCCGGCTACGTCCGCACCGTGCATCACCTCGATGCGAGCTATGGCGACGCGGTCGTCGATGCGCTGGAAGAACGCTCGATCCGCCACGCCGCCCGGCTGCTATGCGTCAGCCCGACGTGGCAGCGCAAGCTGGGGGCACGCTTTGGTCTGAATGCGGACGTCGTCGGCAACGGCGTCGATACCGCACGCTTTTCGCCCGTGTCGAGCGATCCCGATGTGCGGCTGAAGGCCCGTCTCGGTCTCGGCGAAGGCCCGGTCTTTCTCGTCGTCGGCGGCATCGAGGAACGCAAGAACACCGTGACGACGCTACGCGCATTCGCCCGCCTGCGCCGCACGCTGACGAACGCCCAGCTCGTGATCGCCGGCGGTGCGAGCCTGCTCGACCACGGCGCCTGCCGCCGCGAATTCGACGCTGCGCTCGCGCAGGAAGGACTTGTCGCGGCCTCGCCGGACGGCGCCTATCACCCCGTCGTCCTCGCCGGCGTGCTCGCCGATGACGAGATGCCCGCCGTCTACCGCCTCGCCGATGTGCTGGTGTTCGCCTCCCTGCTCGAAGGCTTCGGCCTCGCGATCATCGAGGCGATGGCGTGCGGCACCCCGGTCGTCGTGTCGCGCATCGCCCCCTTCACCGACTTTCTCGGCAAAGACGACTGCCTGTGGGCAGACCCGTGCGACAGCGAATCGATCGCCAACGCGATGTGCCGCGCGCTGATGCCCGGCACCCGCACCCGCATCGCCGCGGCCGGACGCCTCGTCGCCGCCAGTCACGACTGGCCCGGCTGCGCCCGCCGCCACCTGCGCGCCTATGCCGCCTTGCCTTCCCCGACTACCCCGACGGAGCTCCACCATGCCTGAAATGTGCTTCCAGATCCGCTGGCCCGACGGCCAGGAGGAAAACTGCTATTCGCCCTCGCTCGTCATCGGCGACTTCCTCACCCCCGGCCAGCAATACCCGGTGCGTGACTTCGTCGCCCGCTGCGAGCAGGCGCTCACCGAGGCGAGTAGTCGCGTGCAACAGAAGTACGGCTACTTCTGCTCGAGCGCGATGGACCAGCTCGGCCGCATCCAGGAACGCGCCGGACACTTCGAAACCGACCCGGACGGAAGCGTCGCCGTCGAAGCCTTCAAGCCGGGACGACGCTGAGCGGCGCCCTCCCAAAGCCCCCCAAACCACAACGAACCCACCCCGCAGGAGTCCGACATGAACACCCTCTTCCCGCAATCCACCCAATTGCTATCCCGCGTCCACTACCCCGTGATTGTCGTCGGCGGTGGCCAGGCGGGGCTGTCGATCAGCTACCACCTGCAGCAGAACGGCATCGACCACGTCGTCTTCGAAAAGAACCGCGTCGCCCACTCGTGGCGCAACGACCGCTGGGACACGTTCTGCCTCGTCACACCGAACTGGCAATGCCGCCTGCCGGACTTTCCCTATCAGGGCGACGATCCGCAGGGCTTCATGCTCAAGGACCAGATCGTCGAATACGTCGAGGCCTTCGCACGCAAGACCGAACCGCCGATCGTCGAAGGCGTCGGCGTGCAGCACGTCGTTCGCGGCAAATCGGGCAGACTGGAAGTCAGCACCAACGCCGGCCACTTCACGACCGACCACATCGTCGTCGCGACCGGCGGCTACGACATCCCCATCGTGCCTGCCTACGCGGCGAGCCTGCCGGCGCACATCAAACAGATCCATTCGGTCGACTACCGCAATCCCGAATCGCTGCCGCCGGGCGAAGTGCTGGTCGTCGGCTCCGGCCAGTCGGGCGTGCAGATCATGGAGGACCTGCATCTCGCCGGCCGCAAGGTGCATCTGTGCGTCGGACCCGCACCGCGTTCGCCGCGCGTCTATCGCGGCCGCGAAGCCACCGAGTGGCTGATGGAGATGGGCTACTACGAGCTCACGATCGACCGCCATCCGCTCGGCGAAAAGGCGCGCGAAAAGACCAACCACTACATGACCGGACGCGACGGCGGCCACGAGATCGACCTGCGCAAGTTCGCGCTCGAAGGCGTCAAGCTCTACGGCAGCATGGCCAACATCCGCGGCGCCGAACTGGAGTTCCTGCCCGACCTCACGCGCAACCTCGATGACGCCGACGACGTGTACGTCAGCATCCGTCGCGACATCGACAAGTACATCGCCGCCAACGGCATCGACGCACCCGAAGAAGCACCGTTCGAGAAGGTCTGGACGCCGGAAACCGACCCGCTGAAGCTCGACGGCGACGCCGCCGGCATCACATCCATCGTGTGGGCAATCGGCTTCCGTCCGGACTATCGCTGGATCGAACTGCCGGCCTTCGACGGGCGCGGCAACCCGAAGTACAGCCGCGGCGTGTCGCCGGTGGCTGGCCTCTACTTCCTCGGGCTGCCCTGGCTCAACACCTGGGGCTCGGGCCGCTTCCTGGGGGTCGCCGACGACGCCCGCCATCTGGCCGGAACCATCGCCCAACTGATCGAGAGCGCGGCAAGGGCCAGTGGGGACGGAGGCGATGCACCACAGGCCGCCGTCGCCTGACCCGCTCACGGAGTCCGCATCATGCTCGACACCACCCTTCTGGCGCCGCACCGCGTCGCGATTTCACCCGGCCGCTACCGCGTCGGCATGCCGCAACTCGCCCTGAACGGTCTCTCCGAGAGCTGGCTGCTGGCCGAATGCGGCGACCGCCACTGGCAGTTGCTGGCGCGAGCTGGTGGCACACCGATCGCGCAGCTGCGCGACGCCGGCGGACGGCAGGTCTACCCGGCCTTCCGCTCCGTGCGCCTGCGCAATGCCGACCTTGACGCGATCGCCGAGAACGACGTGCTGGAGATCGCGAGCACGCTCGGCCGCGTCAGCCGCACCCAGTTCTACAGCAAACACGTGGTCTCCACCTGCAATGGCTTGCGCGGGGTTGTCGAAATGCTGTCCGTATTCGTCGCGCGCGAAACGGCCGGGGTGAACGCCTCGGCCGTGCGTAGCGCGGTGAACGGATTTGACGAGGTTGCGGATTGCAACGAAGGGCTACGCTTCGCCGCGCACTACCGCGCCTCGGTGCAGGCCCGCCGCGGCCATGACACTCGCAATGGGCTCCACGACTGCAGCTACGCCCCCGTGCCGATCCGCCCCTGCCCTTCGGTGCACTTCAACGGCGCAGGCTTCCTCTACTTCGCGCGCTTTCACGAGCTCGTTGATCAGGCCGAATGGGCGTGGTTCGGTCCGCACACAGTCCCCGGCATCGCGACCGATCGCCAGATCCAGTACCACGGCAATGCGGATGTCGGCGCGATGCTGATCGTTGAGTTGTGTCAGATGGAACAGGGAGGCTCACTGGGGGAATATCACGCCAGACTCATACGTGCTGATGACAAAAAAGTCATTGCGGACATCACGACACGACGGCGCGCGGACCACTGAGCAGGAACGCCCGGCAGCCGGGCGTTCCTGTAAGAAAATCGAGTTTTCGACTCTATTGCCTAGTTGTCGACTTTAATGACCAGTTTTCGACTTTATTTGTCAGGAACAACGATCGACCTCGGCCACCGGCTGGACCTCGAAGTCGTCGCCGAAGGCGTCGAAACCGAATCGGCGTGGAAACGACTCGTCGATCTCGGCTGCGATACCGCCCAGGGCTACTACGTCGCCCGGCCGATGCCCGCGGAGCAGTTCAAGGATTGGCAAGTCCGTTACGAATCCGCGCTCGCGTGATTCATGCGCTGCTTGTTCACGCCTCCTGTAGCGGTACTTACCCTAGCCGCTTACAGGCCGATGGCGACGCGCACACCCTCATCGATGGCGCGCATGGCATCAAGTTCGGCGGCCTTCGATGCGCCGCCGATGACCGAGACTTCGACGCCACGACGCCGCAGCGGCTCGAGCAAGTCGGAGCGCGACTGCTGGCCCGCGCAGACAACGACGGTGTCGGCAGGGATCACACGCGGTTCATCGCCGACCACGATCTGGATTCCGGCTTCGTCGATGCGCTCATATCGCACGCCTCCCAGCATGTGCACTCCCTTGCGCTCCAGGATCGCGCGGCGGATCCAGCCAGTGGTCTTGGCGAGGCCCTGGCCCAGCCGCGTCGGCTTGCGCTGCAGCAGCCACACCTCGCGGGGAGACGCCGCGTCGCGCGCCGGCACTAGGCCGCCGCGTGCCTGCACGTCGAGGTCGATGCCCCACGCGGCCGCGAACCGCTCCGTCGGCGTTTTACCTTCCGGGTCTGCATGGGTCAGCAGCTCGGCCACGTCGAACCCGATCCCACCCGCGCCGATGACGGCCACCCGGCGGCCGGCCGTGACCCGCCCGGTGATGAGGTCCGCGTAGCTGACGACCGATGGATGGTCGATGCCGACGATGTCCGGCAGACGTGGCATGACACCGGTCGCCAGCACCACGTGGTCGTAGCCCGCGTCCGCCAGCTCGTCGGCGGCAATGGCACGCCCGAGGCGCAGATCGACGCCGGTAGCTTCGAGGCGGCGCGAAAAGTAGCGCAGCGTGTGCTGGAACTCCTCCTTGCCCGGGATGCGACGGGCCAGGTTGAACTGGCCGCCGATGGCGGCTGCCGCGTCGTACAACACCACGTCATGGCCGCGTTCAGCCGCGGTCACCGCACACGCCAGTCCGGCCGGACCTGCGCCGACGACGGCCACGCGGCGGCGCCGCCGCGCAGGTTCGATGCGAAGCTCGGTCTCGCGGCCCGCGCGCGGGTTGACCAGGCAGGAGGTCTGGCCGCCGGTGATGGCCTGGTCAAGGCAGGCCTGGTTGCACGCGATGCAGGTGTTGATCTCGTCGGCACGGCCGGCGGCGGCCTTGCGCACGAAGTCCGGGTCCGCCAACAGTGGCCGCGCCATCGAGACCATGTCCGCGTCGCCGCGCGCGAGGATGGCCTCGGCCACCTCCGGATCGTTGATGCGGTTGCTCGCGACCACCGGGATGCGCAGCTCGCGCTTCAGGCGCGCGGTGAGGGACACAAAGGCCGCCCGTGGGACCAGGGTCGCGATGGTCGGGATGCGCGCCTCATGCCAGCCCACGTAGGGGTTGATCATCGTCGCGCCGGCGTCCTGTATGGCGTGGGCGAGCGTCACGATCTCGTCCCAGGTGCAGCCGCCCTCCACGAGATCGAGCATCGAGATCCGGTACGCGACGATGAACGGCGCAGGCGTCTGCCGGCGCACGCGCTGCATCACCTCCACCGCGAAGCGCATGCGGTTGGCCGCGCTGCCGCCCCATGCATCGGTCCGCTGATTCGCCCGCGGGGCGAGGAACTGGTTGATCAGGTAGCCTTCGGCACCCATGATCTCCACGCCGTCGTACCCGCCCTCTCGGGCCAGCTCCGCCGCCCTGGCATAGTCGTCGATGGTGCGCTCGATGTCGTCTTCGCTCATCTCGCGCGGAGTGAAGGCCGACAGTGGCGAACGGATGGCCGACGGTGCCACGCCTTGAGCATGCCGCGCATAACGGCCGGCGTGCAGCAGTTGCATGAGAATCCGCCCGCCCTCGGCATGCACCGCGTCGGTGATGTGCAGGTGGCCGGCAACGTTGGTAGCGTCAGCTAGTGTGGCCATGCCTTCGAACATGTTGCCTTCGGCGTTCGGCGACAGGCCGCCCGCCACAATGAGCCCCACGCCACCGCGGGCCCGCTCACTGTAGAACTCTGCCAGGCGCTCGAAGCCGTTCGCCGCCTCTTCCAGGCCGGTGTGCATGGACCCCATAAGCACGCGGTTCGGCAGGACGATGCCGCCTGGTAGCTCGATCGGGCTCAGCAGGTGCGGACAGGGCACCGGGCCGTGCATCGGCGCATTGAACAATTCTCCCATCCGGCGGCTGGATGCGTGGTGTGAGGCAATGGAATGCATGCGTTTGTCTCCTGGTGTCGGGCGGACCCGCCTGTTGGGGGCTTGGTGTCACGCGAACACAGGTTAGACGGCGCCTGGACCGGAGTCTTGCGCGAGCTTGCTACCCCTTTTCAGCGCAGCGTGACGCGCATCTTCGAGAGCAGCGCCACCGGCTTGTACGAGAGCTTCGTACGGCGGAAGCTGGCCAGGTCGAGGTCCTGCTCGAAGTTGAGCCAGGCCAGCTGCGGCATCGCCTGGCAGTAGTGCTGGAACATGTGCTGATAGAGACCTTTGAAGCCGTCCATTCCCTTGGCGAAGCGGATCACCGACACGCCGGGGCGGATCGGCTGCGCGAGCACGAAGCCGACCGCACGCCCTGCGACGCGATGCAAGAAGCCGTGCAGCCCCAGCGTGCCGCAGAGCGCCAGCGCCTCCAGGCAGGCGGCGTCGTCAGCCTCGCCCCGCTGCTTGCCCTTGGCGGCCATCCAGGCTTCGAGCACCTGCCGGGCCTCGTCGGCCATGGTCTCGTCATAGGGCGTGGCGTCCACGCGATGCGCGGCATGCAACTGCTTGACGAGATTGCGCTTCTTGTTCAGGCCGGCGCCGCGATAGTGGCGAAAATGCTCCGCGGGATACAGATAGTCCGCATCGTCGCGGGAGCTATGCAAGGCAAAGCGTTGCGTGTCCAGCCGTGCAGCCTGGAGCTCGCTCAGCGGGCCAAAGGCATCATGGCCGCGGAGACGCTCCCGCAGCAATTCGTGCGGGGCGGACTGCAGGTTGAACAAGGGGATCAGAAGACGCGCGCCATCGTAGCCGCGCCCCGCGATGCATGGCAGCGGCGCACGCAGCAGCCGCCAATCGTGGACACCCCGGAAGAGGTAGAGGTTGGCGAACCAGGGGTCGGACAGCGTCCGCTCCGGCGGCCCCTCCTCCGCCCAGCGCGCCCTCAGCAGCGGCTCGACCTCGGTACGGTGCGCCAGCGAAAGCGGCTCGCCCGTGCATTCGAGGTCGCGGCCGCCGGCAAGGTCGGCAGCGTTCATCCTGCGTAGGCAAGCTGTCGAACGCCCGGCTTCGGGCCCTCGGCGGGCGGCCCAGCAAAGCACTGCGCCATGTGCAGCCAGTCACTCACCGGCCCGTCGGTGTACTCCAGGGAGGTATCGTGAACGTGGCGGCGCTGGGTGACCAGCAGGCAGAAGTCTTCTGCCGTGCCGCTCACGCGATGCGGGGACCCGGCATCGCCCCACTCCCAGATGCTGCCGTCCGGCGCCCGCAAGGCGACGTGAGGAACGATCTCGGGGACGGGCTGCCTCCGGTTCGCGAAGGTCCAGCCGAAGGTGGTGAAACCCAGATGCGCGATGTGCTTCAGCCGCGCCGTCGGCGGGCGTCGGCGGCGCATCACGTCCCACACGTCCTGCCCATGCGCCCAAGTCTCCATCAGGCGGGCGCTGGCGAATGAACGCGCGCTCATTAGCGGCCCGTACCACGGCAGCCTCGCCGTCGGGGCAAGCAGGGACAACTCGTGGGCCAGCGCCTCATGGCGTTCGCGCCAGAGTGCGAGCAGGGCCGGACCGTCGAGCTGGCCGAAGGTCTCACGCTGGATCGCGCTGAACTCCGCGCCGCCCGAGATGCGGGCGTTCAGCGCCGCCGCCTCGGACACGAAGCGCTCGGGCTCGCGCACGGCCTGCAGTGCGGTCTCGTCGAAGTAGCACAGGTGCGCAATCTCGTCCCATGGCGTCCAGTCGTAGAAGGCACTGGGAGCCCTCCATTGTGCCGCCGTGAGGGTGTCGCACAGAGCGGCGAGCTCTCGGTACTCGGCCAGCAGGTCGAGCGCGGTGTCATTCTTCATGGTGGTCCTATCTCCTCAGCGTATTGACCTTCGCAGCGCGAGTCTTGCGCCAACTGGCTGCCGGGACGCGGCCCTCACCCCTCCGACGGCCTCCTCGGCTCGCGGTGCAAGGCAAGGCGGCGGCAGCCGGCGATAAATTCTTTCGGTTGCAGACCAAAGACTTGCCGCACCGATCGGCTGAAATGCGCAGAGTCCGCATAGCCGATGCGAAGAGCAATGTCGGTCAGGTTGGTCTCCTCGGTGACATGCTTCAGCCAGCCCCGCGCACGCTTCCAGCTTCGGAAGGTCCGCAGCGGGACACCGACTTCGCTGCTGAAGAGATGCAAAAACCGATGGAAGGACAGTCGCGCGCGATCTGCCAGTTCCTGAGCGCTTGCGTCCAGGTTGTCGTCGTCCTCCAATGTCTCGAGCGCCGCAATGATCCGCGGATCGAGCGCCGGCTTGCGCATCGTCGTGCCGAACACGAGCGCGTCGAAGGCCACGTCATCGGCGGGCAGCAGGTCGACCTGTGACGCAAGGCGCTCATGTGCTGCACACAGGCGCTCCAGCAGTCCGCCGAAAACGGGCTGCGCCGTGTCGAGCATCCCTTCGCCCTGCAGCACCGCCCGCAGTGGATCGTCAAGTCCTGCCGCATCGATCGTTTCCGGTTCGATCAGGATGTCGCACACGTGGCGTGCCGCGCTCATCAGGCGGTGAGACCGGTATGGCGGTACCACGGCGAGCCGGCCCTCGTGCCATCCGGCATCGCCGCCCGTTTCGATGGATAGGCGCAGCGTCGTGTCGCACGAGAAGTACAGGGTCCACGAGCCGAGCCGGCGCAAGGTCGGAGCCCCCAGGGGACCGCCGTAGAACACGCGGCCCGGCGTGATCCACATGAAGCGGGTGGAAGCGCCCTTCGCGACAGTGTGTCGGAGCGGAGTCGGTCGGTTCATGAGGAGCTTCCCCGCAATGCGTCCCGCTTGGGGCCCGTTTACTTTTTCGTGCTTATGAGGAAACTCGCCAATGCGGGGAGCAACAGAATCGCCCCGAACACATTCACCAGGAACATGAAGGCCAACAGGATGCCCATGTCTGCCTGGAGTTTGAGTGGCGAAAACACCCAGGTGGCCACGGAAATCGTCATCGTCACCGCGGTGAACAGCGATGCGGCACCCCGCTGCCTCAAGGCCTCGACGAAGGCATCGCGCAAACTATGGCCTCGCGACTCCATCTCGTGCCGGATCCGCTCAAAAAGGTAGATGCCGTAATCGACACCCACACCGACACCCAGAGCGACAACGGGCAAGGTGTTCACCTTCATTCCGATCCCGAGCCAGGCCATGATGCCTTGGCACCATAGCGTCACCAGAGCCAAGGGCAGAATGATGCACAGCGTTGCACGCATCGACTTGAGCATGACCAGACACAGCACCCCGACCGCTCCGAACAATGCGAAGTTGACCCACTTGTCCGCGGCGGCGACCGATTCGTTGGTGGCCGCCATCACTCCGACATTGCCACTTGCAAGACGAAAGCGCAGAACGTCATCGTCGTACTTGGTCTTGAATGCTTTGACGTCGTCGATGATTGCGTCGATGGTCGCCGCCTGATGGTCGCGCGTGAACACCGAGATCGGCATCGCGGTACAGGTCGAGTTCATGAGTTCGTTGCCCAGACGCGTCGCGAAACCAACGCCTTGTGCAATCTGCGCCTTGCTCTCAGGCAAGGCGTACCACTTCATGAAGGCCTCGGCATAGGACTGGGTTACAGAATTGACGAACCCCGCGAGGCCACGAACGGCGGCGACGCCATCGTTCTGGCGCAACATGAGTTCGAACTCCTCCACCCGGTCCATCACTGCACGATCTACACACGGTGATTCCTGTCCTTTGGCTTCGGCGATGATCTGCAACACATCGACGCCAACGGCAAAATCCTTCGTGATCAGCGCGACATCGCGGTTGTAGCGCGACTGCGGACGCAGTTCGGGCACCCCCTCCCCCAGGTCACCGATCTGCAAGCCACGCGCCAGGTGCCAACCCCAGCCGAGAGCGATAACAGCGATGGAAATCGCGACGGCGCCACCACGCCGGGTTGCCAGGACGCCAAGCTTGCCCCAGAAGGCGTCGCCAAAGCTCTCATGGCCGGCCATCTGTCTTGCCGACGCTGCAGGCAGACGGCGATAAGACAGGAGGATAGGGAGCAGCAGCTTGTTCGTGATGATCATGACCGTCACACCGAGTGTCGCGGTAATGGTCATTTCCTGCACCATCTCGATCTGCACGAATGCGATGACAAGGAAGCCGACAGCGTTGGCAAGCAGCGCCACCGCACCGGGAACGAACAGTTTTTGGAACGCGATGCGCGAAGCACTGACGCCATCGGCCCCCGACAGCATCTCCTGCTTCCACACGCTCGTCATTTGCACGGCGTGAGATACGGCGATGGCGAAGATGAGGAAGGGCACGAGGATCGACATCGGATCGAGTTCGAGTCCGAGCAAAGGCAGCAGGCCAAGCAACCACACGACCGGCACGACCGCGCAGATCAGAGCGTAGGCGGCAAGCATTGCCGAGCCGGAATACCAGTACAGCAGAATGGCGGTGATGGCGAAGGCCACGGCAAAGTAGCCGATTACGCCCCTTGCGCCATCGGCAATGTCGCCGGTCGATTTTGCGAAACCGACGATATGTATCGAAACCGCATCGTTCTCGTGAGCGGCACGAATTGCCTCGAAGCGGTGAGCGGCCTCCCGCAGATCGAGCCGCGCTCCGGTGTCGGGATCGCGCTCCTGTAGAGTCGCAACCACCAATGCTGCAGTTCCATCGCTGGCCACGATGCGTCCGCCCCAATCAGATTTCGCAACGTTCGCTCGCACCTCGGCAAGTTGCGCGTCGGTGCCTGAAAAGTCGGCGGCAATGATATTGCCGCCGCGAAATCCGTCCTCGACGACCTCCGTATACCTCACATTGGAGGTGAACAACGACGTCACCGAACTGCGCTCGACGCCCTTGATGTAAAAGACCTCCTCCGTCACCTTGCGCAGCGTTTCCAGGAACGGCCCGGTATAGATATCTCCCTGGCGCGCCTTGATCGCGACCAGCATCTTGTTCGCCCCGCCGAAATCGGTCTCGTACTCCTTGAAGGTCGTCATGTACTCGTGTTTCAGCGGCACCATCTTGGAGAACCCGGCGCCGACCGACAACTGCGCTGCCGAGTATCCCAAGAGGATCGTGATCAACACGAACAGTGCGAGCAGCGGATTCCGCCAATGAAAGATGCGGTAGGAGATCCTGCCCACCAGGTTGTGAGCGAACCTGCGCTCCTCCAACCCACGCTCGTCGGCGAGGATTTCATCTCTTTTCACAAGCGTTCTCCAATAGTTGCCGGCAGTGGACGCAGCCCCTGTGCGCCGAAGCCGACCACAACGTGATCAGGACGCTCGAACACCCCGGAAATCCCCTTTCCGCCGACCTTTTCGAGTGTGAAACTCCTTCCATCATCACGGCTCGACGCAATCCAACCTGCATTTCCGGACAAGACGACTGTTCCGTTGTCTAGAGAGGCTCCGCCGAAGAACGGAATTTCCGTCTTGATTTGGGCGGGTTCCCACGTCTTGCCCGAATCGTCCGACCGATAGACCCGACCGCGCATCCCGAAGATCAGCAGACTGCCGCTCGCCGTCTGCATTCCTCCGAAAAAGGAGCCGCCATAGGGACTCTCCAGCGCAGCGAAAGTCTGCCCCCCGTCGGACGATCGAGCGATGGCTCCCGACTCGCCCAGGAGCAGCAGATCCGAGTTCGCCAGCACGACAATCCGATTGATATGGCGATCGAAGTCCTCGTCGATCACGCGCGAACGCGTCCACGTTCGTCCCGCATCGGTCGAGCGCAACAACATGCCGAATGCGCCGTAAGCGAGGACCGTGTGGTCGTCGACTGGAGTCAGACCGATAAAGGAATCCGTCCCCCCATCGCCCACCACGGCGTTCCAGTTTTCGCCTCCGTCCTGACTCCGAAACAGGACGCCGCCATGGCCCGCCGCGATCCAGTTGAGCTCGTCCAGCGCGATCACGCTGGTCAAGGTTCGCGTGGAGGACACGCGGCGACCATGCCACGTCGCACCGCCATCGCCGGACACGAACACCGCCCCGCGCTCGCCAACCGCTACGGCTCGCGTTCCGGCCCGCTGGGCGGCGAGCACCACCGTCCGGTCGCTGCGTAATCCGACGTCCGCCTGAACCGGGGCCGGTTCGGCCGCAGCGCACGGCCAGGCTGCCGTCAGCGCCGCAACCAACAGCGCCGTCGCTGAAATCCTCACGCTCACTCTGAATACCTCGTCTCGCGAAAGAATTGGGCGATTAGCGGGTGCCGGACCGACGCAGGGCGTCGGCCTGGAAATCGGACCACTGGCCCCGGACTCCGAAGCGGATCGGCGCCTTGACCTCGTTGTCGAGGTGCGAAGCGAGGTAGTTCCCGTTCGTCAGATCGTGCCAGACCTCAACGCTGTGCCATGGCACCAAGGCGTCGTAGTTCTGGCGGAAGCCATGGACGCCAACGCGCCAGAGTTCTCCGCGGGTGTCGTACGCGTCCTCGACCAGCACCATCCAGCTGTCTTCGTCGAGATAAAAGGTTCGCTTGCCGTAAATATGCTTCTGACCGGACTTGAGGGTGGCTTCGATAACCCATACCCGATGGAGCTCGTAACGCATCAGGTCGCTCTTGACGGTGTTCTTGTCCAGGACATCGGAGTATTTGAGCTTCTTGTCGCCGATCTTGTACGTGTTGTATGGCACGTACATTTCCTTCTTGCCGACCAGCTTCCAGTCATAACGGTCGGTCGCGCCGTTATACCCAAGGTACTGGTCTGTCACGCGCATCGCCTCCACGCCATCGGAAATGTTGTCGTAAGCGAGATCCGGAGCACGGCGCACCCGGCGCAGTCCCGAGTTATAGATCCACGCCGACCGTGCCTCCTTCACCTGATCCACCGTTTCATGTACGAGATACACCGTGCCGTCGAGCGTGGCGGGAGAAGTGAAGCCCCCGGCGAATACGAAGTTCAGATTCCCGCCCCGCGACGGGTCGACATTGCCTGCCGTCACCAGGCGCTCGGCGAAGCTGACCTTGTAGGTATCGCCATTGGCGCGCACCGGGAACCATGCATACTCGCGCTCAAAACCGCCGCCCACATAACGGAGGATATGGTTCTGAATAGCCTCATCTCCGGTTTTCGGAATCGGGAACGGAACGGTTGATGTCTGGCGTCCCTCAATGTGTCCCTCGCGCATGGAGATCTTCGTGCCCTCCGCCTTGATCGCATCGGCGACCGCCTGCGGCAGTGCAGCCGTGCGATGCGTGGGGTACACCGGTATCGTGAAGTTCGGGTATTTACGCAGCAACGCCAGCAGCCCGGCGGACAGCTTGTCCTTGTACTGCTCCGCGTTGGCCGCCGTGATGGTGACCGTCGGCTTTTCGTTCGCGAACGGATCGATGTAGCCCAGTTCAGGCTTCCAGCCCGCGGGGGGCGCGGTCAGTCCTCCGGACCACGGCGGAATGGTGCCATCAGCATTTCCCTCCTTGGCCGCTCCGGTCGGGGTGAGTTGAGTACCCAGCTTCTCCGCGTCGGCTTGCGAGAGCGCTGCGGCTGCAGTGCCGCAGATAACGCCGCACAGGACTGCCAGGGTGAGTTTTGAGATCCCGATTTTCATACCTTGTCTCCTCGTTTTCTTCGGCATTGCCGTCTCAGAATGTCGTGCTCACCGAGACGCTGTAGTAGTCGCGGTCGCGATAGGGGTCGAACTTCGCGCGATCTCCGTACTTCGTGTATCCGAGATTGATCGTGTACTTCTTGAGGTAGTCAGCCTGCACGCCCAAGCCGATCACAGTACGGTTCTCGAGGAACTGCCCGTCGCTCGAATAGCCCTTGACGTCGTGCGCCAGGAAAACGCCCGGAGAAATGGTGAAGCCGCTCCCGAACGCATTGCCGTAGGAAAGCCCGGCGCGCACACGATAGCCCCATGCGAAATCGGTGACGTAGCCGTCATTTTTGCAGCCGTCGCGCTGGGGATTGGTACCACCATCCGCGGTACACGTACTCCCTCCGTAAGTCGGATGAGAACCGGCGCCAAAAATGAATGCGCGACCGAACCGACGGCCGTCGTTCGGCAGGTCGTTCCACTGCATTCCGACCTCTGCGGCGAGCACTCCCTGCTCGGCGCCGAGCATGGCGGGGAGTACCTTGACAGTGTTGAACTGGAACTGGCTCTTCTTGACCCGCTCGTATCCGTGAACCGCGGCGCCGGCGCCACTGCCCGTCGCGACGATGTTCTCGGGGCCAGCCGGGCCAACGCCACGCAGGAGTCCGGCGACGAGATCGTTGCCGTTGATCTGGATGGGCTGATTGGGGGAATGACTGAGCTCTGCACCAAGGGACCAGCCAGCGAGATTGGTCGACAGGCTAACGCCATACAGATTGATACCGTCGGGATACTCCCAGAACCCGGTTCCCGCCTTGACCCCGGCTGCACCGAGCGCGGCCTCATGAGCCGCCAGTGGGTTCAGGAACGGCGCGATGCCGCTGGCGCCCCAGCTTCCCGCCTTCGTCGAGATGATCGGCGTGCGCGAGTTGAAGCGCATTGCGTACACGCCAAGCTCCGCGTCGACCGCGTCCACCGGAATCCGCAGGGCCAAACCCCATTGCCCACCGTCCTGGCCGTCCTTCCCGTCCGATAGGGGAACGTATTGACCGGTAGCGAGGGAACCGGCATTGCCGCGCGCCGCGTTGACTGTCGTCGCCACCGCCCTGCAACCGGAACCGGCTGATGTCGTAATCTGCCATTCCGCCGCCGACCAGTACCCGCCGCAGCTGTCAATGACGGTCTCTTCCCACTTGAGCTGGTAGAAGGCCTCCAGCGACATCCCGCCACCGAGGCCAAGGTTGCCATAGAGACTCCAGACGGGCAGCAGTGCCTCCTTGATCTCCGTGGCGGGCTTTCGCAGGGCAGGGGCATCGACCGGGTTGAGCTGGTTGAGCCCCTGAATGAAGAGGCTTTCCCCCCAATTCACCACCTGACGTCCGACACGTGCCTGGAGTGGCTTGTCGCCAAGATCGAAGGTGTTGAACACATAGGCATCGAGCAGCGCCACGCCGTCGTACTTGTTGAGCGCGGGCTGGCTCGCATCGGACAGCCGATTCCCGGGTCGAAAGCCGTTGTCGCCATTGCCCAGGCGAACATCTTCGTCCTTCAGCGCCTGGTCGTACCACGCTTTCGCACGCATGAAACCACCCATGTCGCCCTTCTTCACCGACAGTTCCGACACGAGCTTGACCAGCGTTGTAATACGGTCCCCCTTGTCCCAGTTCAGGTTGCCGCTATCCGTGTTCGATCCTCCCTTACCCGGCTTCGAGTAACCGGCCGCGGCGCCGTCTCCGGCGCTGTAGAGCTTCGGGTCCGGCGACTGGGCGCGCCAGCTTGCGCCGATCGATACGGTATTGTTGAAGGTCCCCCGCCAGCCGTCGTCGGTTTCGAACTCGAACGCCGCGACAGGGGTGCTGAATGCCAGCACCAATACTGATGCGACGCCCGCTCTCCCCTGCGTGCCTCGAGTTGCTCGCTGATTTCGCTGCTTCACCGTGGTCTCCTCGTCATTGTTATCGGCCAACGGGCTAAGGCTGGTTCCGCGGGACCGCTTACCCAAAATGCTCGTCGGCACATCCAACGTCGCACTCGGGCCGGTTTCGCGACTCGGCCAACCACGCCCATCTGGGAGGGAACCTTATCGAACGCGCAGGTGTGTCCGCATTCCCCCGGTTGGGGGGAGCGATTTGAGCGCGCCCCTCCCCCAACAAGGGGCGTGATCGCTTCCGATGTGCCGGGGGAAGATATCGACCGCGAGTCGCACGAACCGCGCAGGCGCGGACGGGGAATAAGGCAGCATGATCGCGCGGTCGGCACTAGGCGTTCCGATCAGCGTCTGCACTGAGCCGGCTAGACTATCGAGGGAACCAGAATGATTGCACGCACGCTCTTCCGCGAGGAGCATCGGCGGTTCCGTGAGGCCCTGCGGAGCTTTATCGAGACCGAATTTGTAGTCGATTACCGCCGCATTCGCGATCAGGGTCATGTCGATCGCGAGACATGGCGCAAGACCGGTGCGGGCGGCCTGCTGGGCACGGTACTTTCGCAGACATGCGGCGGCGACCTGGCGGGCGGGCTTCGCAGGATCGTCCTTCTCGAGGAGCTGGGGCGAGCCGATGCTCCGGAGTTGCTAGGCATGCTGCTCCATTCGGACCGGGCAGCAAGGCTCATTGCCGGTCATGGCAGCGACGCTCTGAAGCGAAAGTACCTGCCGCGGATGGCCGCAGGCGAGTTGATTGGCGCATTGGCCGATGACGACTCGCTCGACCCCTTGGCTCACACGGGGTCGGATATCACTGCGGTACGCAGGGGCGATCACTATGTGGTGAATGGCGTCAAACGGCTCGTAGCAAACGGGCATCCAGCCGATCTGGTGGTCCTCGCGGTGGCGTTCGATCCGTCGAGGCGTGCCGATTCTGCGAGCTTGCTGGTGGTGGATACCTCGATGCCCGGCTTCAGCAAGGGCCCGAGAGTCGGTGACTTGGCATGCGGATATCTTGGCCTGGCCGAGCTGCACTTCGACGAGGTGCCTGTACCTGCAGAAAATCTGCTCGGCGAGGAGAACGCCAGCTACCGTTATCTGGAGCAAGAAAGGCCGGGGTACTGCATGGAAGCCGCAATCTGCGCAGTTGCTCGAATGGAGGCCGCGCTCGAGAGCACGGGCCCGTGCACATGCGAGGGTGGCTGCCGCTCAAGCACCGCCGGGAATCCGGCAAGCGTCCGTCCCCCATTGTGTGAGACGAGAACCGAAATACGTGTTGCGCGCGTATTTGTCGATCGTTGTATAGAGTTGCTTCTGGCCGGCGTGCTTTCCTCAGCAGACGCTTTACTGGCGCGGCAATGGATTTCGCACCTCGCCCGCAGGGTCCTGCAGACGTGCCGCAAGTTCGACCATAACGGGGGCCTCTGGCTGAGTTTGCTTGTAGCGGAAGCGGTGGACCGATCCGAATCCGGCTGATCCGTCAGCTTAATCGGCAAGCACCAGGTTCAGGCGCCGTCCCACGATAACCGCATGGGTGCGACACAGCGATGGCCAGGGCGCGAACGCCCTTGGCCCTGGAACTCGAACCGGAAGGTTCAGAAATTACCACAGTTAGACGGCGCCGGGAGTCCGTCGAATCGGCTCTGAATGTACGAGAGGGCCAGCGGTACCGACGCAATAAGCGCGGCGAGGTGCGTGGGTGCCGTCAGCGCGGTGAACTGTACCGTCGCGCCACGGTCGCACCAACTGACGGCCATATCGTGCCCGGGCTGGTAAGGCGCGATATCGTCGAGCGGGGTGTGCACGACGAAAACCGGGACGGTCGGCGCAACGAGTCCCAACAGTTGCTGATTCACCGGTGAAGCGAGCGGTTGCTCGGCGAAGTGCGCGGGAATCGAGCGACCGTCATTGGTCAGTGTCGAGGTTTGCAAGAGGGCGTGCTGAGCAAGCGTCTGCACCCAGCATTCATTGAGCGCCTGGGATGCAAGCAGCCGGCCGACCGGATTGAGCATGTTAAGGAAGCCCGCTTTCGGATAGGCTGCGTTCATACCGTTTACCATATACAGCAGGACGCCGGCGGCCGGCTTGCCGTCCAGGTATTGCGCCAATTGCTGGAGGTTGGCCGGGGCGGCTCCGACGTAGGCCCCCGCCACCTGCAGCTCCGGCGCATAGCTCACCTGCAGTTGAGCGGCAGCGCCCGACGCCAGGCCGCCTTCCGAATAGCCCCAGAGGGCAACCGGCCCCACAGCGGGCAGAAAGGCCGAAGTCAGGCGCTGCGCTGCACGGATCGAGTCCAGCACTGCGTAGCCCAGGGCGTTGCGATTGAGGTAGCTCGGTACCCCTGGCGTGCCCATCCCCTGATAGTCGGAAATTGTCACGCCGTAGCCAGCGTCCAACAGTGCGGTAATCGCAGCGAGTTCATACTCCGTCGGGTTCGCTGTGGTGACTTGATATGACGGCGCACACTGGTCCCCCATTCCCTGCGTGCCGACAGCAAAGCCGATAATCGGGCGCAGCCCGGATCCGGCCCACGACAACTCGGGTGTGATCACTGTCCCGGTGACCGCCACGCGCGCGCCGTTGGTGTCCCGGGTGCAGTACATGATGCGCCGGGCAGAATATGGTGTCTGGGTCGGGAGCACGAAATTCGACGGCTCGTCCTTGATGACGTCCCCATCATTCAAACAATAGGGCGCCAGTGGAGACGGCGGGTCGTAGAAGCCGCCCAGGACACCGGCCCGTGCCGGCTTGGGGAGCATGACCATCGAGACGATGGCAACGATCGTGGCAAAAGCGGCAATCAGGCTACGACTAAAAGGAATACGCATGATCTCTCCTGAGTGTTGGAATGACTGCTCCGCACTCGGCTATGCTGTCGGTTGCGGGGGTTGTCGTACTCGTCTCAACCCGATGAGGACCATATCGACACGCTGGTGCGCCCGCATTCCCCCGATTGGGGGGCGAGATCAATCGGCAGGCACCAGATTCAGGCGCCGTCCCTCGATAACCGCGCGGGTGCGGTTATCGACCTCAAGCTTGATGAAGATGCTCTTGATATAAGACTTGACCGTTTCCGGGCTCACCCCGAGCGCCGCAGCGATGCGCTTGTTGGAGCTTCCGGTGCCCATGAGTTGCAGCACCTCGGTCTCCCGACGCGAAAGGGGCGTGTCGATGCTCCGTGAGCTCGCCACACCGATCGTGGAATCCTCTTCCCTCGTCCGCACGTGCACAAGCAGCTGTTCCGCATAGGAGGTCAGGCGGCGACCGTCCGGCAGGGCGACCAAGCGATCACGCACGTACTCGAGCGCCGGCTCCAGCACAAAGCCATGATCGACGATGGTACGAACGAGAGCCCCCTTTCGTCCCCACTCCAACACCTGAACCAGTCGCTCGTAGGCCCGGTCTCGCTCACCGCATCCGAACTCTGCCGCGGCAAGCAGGCTGCCGACCCTGCACGCAAAGTACAAGTCTCCGGCCTTGAGGCTATCGTCCCACGCCGGTTGGAGGAACGCCGCCGCGGCAGAAAAGCTTCCTCCCGTCAGCTCGACATGGGCGTGTGCGAGTGCGTGGTAGGCTCGCAGACGATCCGCGATGGCGTACTCGCCACCTGGAGCCGCCATCGCAAGACGTTCCAAAGTTGCCAATGCATGCGACATCGTCCAATCGTCCCCCTCTTCCAGGCACAGCCGCACGCGTTCGACGACCAATGCCGATCGCATCCTGGGCCAGGGTTCGCTAGCGGCAACCGCTTCGCCCTGCTCGATCAGTTCGTGCGCGAGCCTGCGATCCTGCTTGCAGCGGGCGATACGGACCAGAGTGGTATAGGCGCGAAGCGGAATCTCGAGAAAGCCGGCGGCATTCACTGCATCGAGCCGGCTGGCGACAAGCCGCTCGGCCTCATCCAGCCGATTGGACTCGTAAGCCAGTTGCCCGAGCAGGACCTCCGGCGTCGCCGCAAGACTCGACTTCGGCCGCAAGTCGCGCACGGCGACCGCTCGCGCCTGGATAAAGCACGCCTGTGCCTCGGCGAGCTCAAGGCGGCGGGACAGGGCAAGCCCCTTGACCATGTGGCGGTACACCTCCGTCGGCGCGGCACGCGACTTGTCGCCATTCTCCATCACGTACCATGGCATCTCCCTGACCTGATCGTGGCGTCCGGCCATGAGATGGCTGAAGCAGATGACGTTGCCCACCGTGTTTTTCGTCCATGCGTCGGCAAGCGGATTCTCCATGTACGCCAGGCCGTACTTCAATCCGGCGTCCGGTGCGTCGGACAGGCCATGGGCCACGGTACGGATCGCCAGGCATTCGCGCCGGGTGGCGTCTTCGCGTTCATCGCCGACGACGTCCGCTTCGATCTCGTCGACCCAGGCGAATACATCGCTTCGGCGGGGCGCCAGCGCGAGCGACCAAGCGATGGCCAGGCGGAGGGAAAACTGCGGACGCATCAGCTCCTTTGGGAGCCAGTTTCGCCAACTCAACACCTCGCGGATATCGCCGGCCCTGATCATGCGCATGGCACACGCCTCGATCCATGAGGTTGCCAGTTCGACCTCGCCCGCTTCGATAGCGTGACGGATGGCATCCGCGTACCGGCTCCTCTCATGAAACCACTGGGCCGCCCGGCGGTGCAGCGTCCTGATGTCTTCCGTCGGCAGACGCTTAGATTGACGCCGCAAGTATGTCGCGATCAGTGGGTGGTAGCGGAAGGCCGCCTCACGCCCGGCTTCCACCTCGCCCCCGGCTTCCGCCTCGACCAACTGGTATCGGTAATGCAGCGTTTCAAGAATTGCCGAGGCGTTGTCGGTTTCGAGCACTGCATCGCACAGATCGGGTACCAGCGACTTGAGGACCGAGCTCTTCACCATGAAGTCGCGCAGGTCCGAAGGAAAGCGCGCGAATATTTCACCCAAATAGGGTTCGATGTCCCGCCCGCTGCTACGCATGGCACGCAGGATTTGCTCGGGTGATGCTCCCGAACGCAAGGAGGTGGCGGCGATGCGCAGCGCCGCGGCCCAACCGCCGGTCTCGTGCTGGAATGCCTGGATATCGTCATCGGACAAGCACGCCGACTCCAGCTGGAAGAATCGGCCGGCCTCTTCGAGCGAAAACCGCAACTGGCCGGCATCGATTTCCAGCAGTTCGCCAGCGGCACGCAGGTGCCCCAGCGGCAACTTCGGCTCTTCGCGCGAGGTGATCACCAGACGGAAGTGACGCGGCGCGTGAGCGTGAAGGAAGCGGATTGCACAGTGAATCTCGTCGTTCACCAGCAAGTGGTAGTCGTCGATGAAGAGACACAACTCCTCCCCACTCTCGGCAATACCATTGACCACGGCCGCAATCACCGCATACACCGGGGCGAGGCGGCTGTCATTTAGCATATCGAGGGCGATAGCGGCTGCGCCAGGACACGCCACCTCGATGGCGCGCGCAAGGTAGAGCAGGAAGACGGCCGGTTCGTTATGCTCCGCCTCGGCTCGCAACCAACTCACCGCCAGTCCCGTCGACTGCTGCCGGGTGCTCCAGTCGACTGCCAGCGTCGTCTTGCCATAGCCTGCGGGCGCCGTGATTGTCACCAGGCGGGCTTCGCTCCGCGCGAGCAGGTCGATCAGCCGCGGCCGCGCGATGCGCGTTCGCATGACGGGAGGGACTTCCGTCGTCGTCGCCATTGGAACGAATGGGGATATGCTCACTGCGCCGCTCCACTCAACTGACAGGAACACGAGCCTGCGCCCGAGGGGCAACAGGCCCAGCCAAAGGCGGCCTTATCCGATCGCCCGGTCCTTCCCTTCCCAGTACGGCGCGCGCAACGCACGCTTCATCAACTTGCCCGACGGATTGCGCGGGAGCGCGGGCAGAAAATCGATCGACTTCGGGCACTTGTAATGAGCAAGGCGCTGGCGTGCGAATGCAAGCAAGTCGGCAGCGTCCGCCTGCACGCCTTCCTTCAATACGACGCAGGCCTTGACCGCCTCACCCCACGTCGGATCCGGCACGCCGATCACTGCCACGTCGGAAACTGCCGGATGAGCGCTGAGAGCGTTCTCCACCTCCGTCGGATAAATGTTCTCCCCTCCCGAGATGATCATTTCCTTCAAACGATCGACGATGAACAGATAGCCTTTCTTCAGGTAGCCGACATCACCACTGCGCAGCCATCCGTCAGCGGATTCCGGAATGACTTCGGAGGTCGCTTCCGGATTCCGGAAGTAGCCCTTCATCACTGAGGGCGACCGGATCCAGACTTCGCCCGCTTCCCCCTCCTCGCAGACCTGCCCGTCGTCGCTGCGCCTGATGCTCAGTTCGATGCCCGGCAAAGCACGTCCGGCGGAACGCAGCAGCTCCGGATCGGCATGATCATCCGCCCCAAGACAGGTGGCGATCCCTGAAAGCTCCGTCATCCCGTAGATCTGCACCAGCGAACTGCTCGACACCGCCTGAACTTCCCGCAAGACGGCTTCACTGACCGGCGATCCTCCGTAACCGAGGACTCGCAAACTGGGCAGGCTCTTGCGCTTTGCAAGCAGCGCTTGAACGAGCATGCGGATCATCGTCGGCACCATGACCGCGTGGGTCACGGCATAGCCCTCGATCGTTTCCAATATTTGCTCCGGGGCGAACTCGGGGCGAGTGACAACCACTGCTCCGACATGTAGCCCTGTCAGAAAGACGACGCTCCCCGATACGTGGAAATTGGGCAAGACATCGAGCAGCACCGTCCGGTCGCTGGCTCGAATGCCGAAACAGTCGCCGATCACCGAACACTGGTAAAGGAGGCCGGCGTGGGTGATCTCGACCCCCTTCGGTCTGCCTGTGGTGCCCGAGGAGTAAAGCTGCAACACCGTCTCGTCGCTGCGCGAGGGGTACTCCGGATCCACCGGATCGAAACCGGCAGCCCATGCCGCGAGCGATCCATCGAAACCGGGCTCGGCAATCAGAAATTTCTCGACACGCGACAGGTCGAGACTCTTGATGTTGGGGAGGAACGCACTGTCGACGAGGAGCAGCCTTGCCTCGCTGTGACCGATCACGAATTCGAGTTCCGACGGTGCCAGGCGCCAGTTCATGGGCGTACACACGGCCCCCATCTTGGCGGCGGCGAAAAGCACTATCAGACACTCGGCGCTGTTGCGGGTAAGGCAGCCGACACGGTCGCCCGATTTGATCCCGAGAGACAGGAGGCCTTGAGCGACGCGATTGCTCTCCTCATCGAGCTCCGCGTAGGTCCAGCTGCGGAAGGGCGAAACAACGGCCGTCGCCGCTCCCGTGCAACGGCCCCAATGACGTACGATCTGTGCAATGGATGTGAACATGGTAGTCATCGGATCAGCCAAGAAATAGACCTTCAAACTGACTGCGAAGGACCTGCTTGCGTATCTTGCCGGTGGCAGTGACCGGCAATTGCTCGACGAAGCGAATGGCCTTCGGCACCTCGAACTTTCCTAAGCGCTCTCGACACCAGGCGTCCAGCTCCGCTTCGCCGCACGGCATGTCCGGCTTCAGCACGACCACGGCGCAGATCGCCTCGCTCCAGTGCGGATGTGGCAGGCCCAGCACCGCAACACTCGCGACGGCCGCGTGACCCAGGATCGCCGATTCGACCTTGATGCTCGCCACGTTCTCACCGCCAGTCTTGATCATGTCCTTCTTGCGATCGAGAAACTGAAGTTGGCCGCCGTCATCGAACTTGCCGATGTCGCCGGTATGATGCCAGCCGAACTTCTGAGCCGCGGCGGTTGCCTCGGGATCCTTGAAGTAGCCGAGCATCACATTCGGACCACGATGTACGATCTCGCCGACCTTGCCGGGCGGCAGCAGATTCCCCTCGTCATCCATGACGGCGGTCTCCACGATCGACGACGAAACGCCCCAATAATTGGCATTCCGCCCGTCATTCAGGGACGGTCGATAGGACATCGTGACCGGGTAGATCTCCGTCTGCCCGGTGGCAAGCATCAGGTTCGGACACATTGTCTGGCTGATCGCAGCAACGAGCTCTTGTGACATCGGCGCCATCGCATAGACGCACAAGCGAAGCGACGAGAAGTCCGCAGTCCGGGCCGACGGGTGGGCCAGGACCGCCCCGTACATCATCGGAAGTCCGACGATCACAGAAACGCGCCGCTCGACAATGTCGGCGATAAGGTTCCCGGCGTTGAAGCCTCTTGCGATGACGAGGCTCGCCCCTGCCGCCAGGGCGGCAGCACCGGCGTTATGCTGGCCGCAATGGAACAGCGGCAACATGCAGGTGACAACGTCCGCGTGGCTGTAGCCGAAGGTCGCAATGTTGGCGATCAGGGCATGGTGCACCGAGCCGTGGGAGTGAACGACGCCCTTGGGATTCCCCGTGGTGCCGCTGGTGTACATGATCAGCGCTGGCTGGTCGGCATCGATGTCCACCTCCGGCAGGTGGTCGGGCCTGCCGTGGAGCGCATCGGAAAACGTCATTGTCGAGACGGAGGTCTTGCCGGTAGCGCGTGTGACGACGACCGGCAGGCCGAGCTCGGTCAATAGCGCAGCCATCTTCGGCTCGAGGCAAACCTCCTCGTCCACGACGATGCCGACGACTTCCGCATGGCGAAGGATGTAGCCGATTTGCGCCACATCCAGCTTGATGTTGACCGGGACCCATACGGCGCCCGCCTTGTGGATGCCGTTGATGGCAACCACCAATTCGGCCGAATTTTCGCAAAGGGTCGCGACTTGACCACCTTTCGGCAAGGCCGCGCAGAGGAAATGGGCGAACTGCGAACTGCGCGCATCGAGTTCGGCGTGGGTCAGGCGCTCGTCGCCATCGATCACCGCAATGCGCGCACCGGCGCGTTGCGCACTGCGATGCACGATGTCCCCCAGGGCGATTCGGCCGATGCGCCTGGCCTCCGCGCTCTTCTGAATATCGATCACACTTGTCTCCTCACAATGGCCCGGATTCATGCGATCAAGCAGTCCGGGGCTTCATCTCTTGCGCCGCGGCCTCGACCATCGACTTGATGCTCTCGGATGCGCCGCCACCGTCGCAGGGGACAATTGCGCCGGACACGTAGGACGCTGCCGACGACGCGAGGAACATGGCAAGTTGAGCGATGTCTTCAGGCGTACCCATACGACCGAGCGGCACCGCGCTGTTGACCATCGCATCGCCTTCTTCCCCTTGAGGCGCCAGGCGGCGCATGCCTTCCGTACCGGCGATCGGCCCGGGAGAGATGGCGTTGACCCGCACGCCCGCCGCGCCCCACTCGATCGCCAGCACGCGGGTCAGTTGGTCGACGCCGGCCTTGGCCGCGCAGACGTGAGACTGGAAGCGCATCGGGATCATGGACTGCGGCGCCGTGATATTGATCACCGAAGCCCCTGGCCGGGCGAGGTACTGAAATGCCTGGCGCATGACATGAAAGGTGCCGTTCAGGTCGATGTCGACGACGACCTTGAAAGCATTCGAGGAGAGGTCGTTGGCCTCCGCCAGGAAATTTCCCGCCGCGCCGGAAACCAGCACGTCGATCGGGCCGAAGCGCTCATGGGCCAGCGCCAGCGCCCGGCCGACCGCATCGAAATCGCGCACGTCGGCCGTGACGCCCAGCACCTCACCTCCAAACTGCCGCAGCGCTTCGACGGCTGCGTCCACGTTCTCCTGCTTGCGGCTGGCCACGCATACGCGTGCACCGCTGCGTGCGAAGGCCTTGGCGATACCAAGGTTGATCCCCGTGGTGCCACCGAAAACGAATACGTGGCGACCGGAAAAATCGAATTTGATGTCCATGAATGTCTCCCGGATCAGCGCGCAGCGCGCAAGAGTTCTTCGGCGATGATGACGCGACGGATCTCGTTGGTCCCGCCGCCGATCGTTCCGATCTTGACGTTTCGGTATGCACGATTGACTTCGGTCTCCCAGATGAAGCCGTTGCCGCCGTGGATCTGCACCGCCTTGTCGGCCACGCTCAGGGCCATCTGGCTGACGGTCAGGATCGAGGCGGCGCAAAGTTTGTGGATGTCGCCCCGGCCGCCGCCGCCCGTTTCGAGATCGTTGCACGCCATCAGTGCACGATAGGCGATGGCGCGCGACGCTTCGATTTCGGCGTACATGTCGGCCAGCATCCCCTGCACCAGCTGGAAGCTGCCGATCGTTCTGTTGAACTGCTGACGCGTATTGGCGTAGTCGATGGAGAGATCCAGACAGCGCTGGGCCGTGCCGAGAAAGGGCATCGAGAGGAAGGCGCGTTCGATGTCCAGCCCGCTCATCACCACCGCCACGCCTGCGTTTTCGCCGCCGATCAGGTTCGCCACCGGAACCCGGCACTCGTCGAAGACCAGCTCGCCGGTCGGGCAGCCGCGCCAGCCCATCTTGACGAGCTTCTGCGCGACCGAGTAACCCGGCATGCCCTTTTCCACGATGAAGGCGGAAATCCCCTTCGCACCCGCTTCCGGATTGGTCTTGGCGTAGACGAGGATCACGTCCGCGATCGGGCCGTTGGAGATGAACATCTTGCGGCCGTTGAGCACGTAATGGTCGCCCTCCCTGCGTGCCGTCGTCCGCATGCTGCCCATGGCATCCGAACCGGCTCCCGGCTCGGTCAGTGCCAGCGCCCCCACCCACTCGCCGGAACACAGCTTGGGGAGATAGCGCTGCTTCTGCTCGGCATTGCCGTTGCGCAGGATGTTGTTGAGGCAGAGGTTTTCATGCGGTCCCCACACGAAGCTGGCATTGTGGTTCCAATAGCCGAATGCCTCGGCGACCATGCCCGCGGAAAAGAGGTCCATGCCCGAGCCGCCATACTCTTCCGGAGCAGTGATGCCGAAATAGCCGTTCTCTCCGAGCAGTTTCATCAATTGCGGCGGACACCAGTCCTCGTCGTCCATCCGCGCCAACAAAGGCGCCAGTTCCTTCTGTGCAAAGCGGAACGCCTGGTCGTAGATCCCGCGCTGGTCCGCGGTCAGTTCGAACTGCATTGAATGGATGCTCACGTTGTCTCCTTTTTTATTCGCATGAGGAAGCCGCTCAGATCCGAAGTACGCCCTGCCGGCGTTCGGCGAAGGGCGCATTGAGCGAAGCCGACAAGGCGATGCCCAGGGCGTTGCGCGTATCGACCATGTCGAGCACGCCGTCGTCGCGCAGTTCGGACGTCTGGTAATAGACGCTGTTGCTGCGCGTGTAGTCGTCGTGGATCTGGTCGTGGATGGCTTTGATGGCTTCCGGCTCGAGCTTTTTCCCTTCACGAGCCAGCGCAGCAATCTTGATTTGCGACAGCGTCTTCGCCGCCTGCTCCGCGCCCATCGTCGCGCATTGGGAATGAGGCCAGGCAAAGAGGAAACGCGGCTCGTAACCCCGTCCTGCCATGCCGTAATTGCCGGCGCCGAACGAGGCGTGGCACAGCACGCTGAACTTGGGCACGCGAAGATTGCTCTGCACCATGATCATCTTCGCGCCGTCCTTGGTGATGCCGCGATGCTCGTAATCGCGCCCGATCATGAAGCCGGTGATGTTGTGCAGGAACAGCACCGGCACGCCGTCGCGGTCGCACAGCTCCATGAAGTTGGTCGCCTTCTCGGCGGCCTCGCTGAACAGCACGCCATTGTTGGCGAGGATGCCGATCTTGTAGCCCCACAGGTAGGCATAGCCGCAGACCAGGGTGGTACCGTAATCGGGCTTGTATTCGTGGAACAGGCTGCCATCCACCAGGCGGGCGATCACCTCGCGCATCTCGAACTGCTTCTTGATGTCGTCCGGAATGATGCCGTAGAGCTCTTCGGGGTCGTAATACGGCGCCTCGGGTTCGCGCATGTCGACCGCTTGCTTGTCGCGGCGGCGCAGCGTCCCGACGATCTCACGCGCCATCGCGATGCCCTGGGCCTCGGAATCGACGGCATAGTCGGCGGTACCCGAAATGCGCGTGTGCACGTCGGCGCCCCCCAATTCGGCCGCCCCGATGTCCTCGCCGGTGGCCGCTTTCACCAGCGGCGGCCCCCCGAGGAAGACTCCGCTCGTGCCGCGCACCATGATCGAGTAATCCGACAACGTCGGGACATAGGCACCGCCCGCGGTGCAGTGACCGAGCGCCACCGCGACCTGCTCCACGCCCGCCGCCGAGAGCCGGCACAGGTTGTAGAAAAGATGGCCGCCCTCGTGGAAGATATCCATCTGCATCGGCAGATAGGCACCGGCGCTATCCACCAGATGCACCACCGGGATGCGGTTTTCCAGCGCAACCTTCAGCGCGCGGATGGTCTTCTTTGCACCGAGCGGGTACACCGCACCGCCCTTGATGCTCGAGTCGTTGGCCACCACCATGACCTCCCGGCCATTGACGACCCCGATGCCGGTCACCATCCCGGCGCCCTTGATGTGGGCGTCGTAGTCGGCGAGGTTGGCGGCGAGCGCGGACAGCTCGAGGAAAGGCGTGCCGGGATCCAGGAGCAGATCGACCCGCTCGCGCACCAGCAGCTTGCCCTGATCGCGCAGCCGCTTGATGTCGCGCTCGGGACGTTCGGAGCGCACCTCATGCAGCTTCGCTCGAAACTCGTCACGCACGCGCAGGTTGTGGTCGCGGTTGGCCTTGTAGCTCTCGGAACGGGTATTCACCCGGGATTCGATGCGGCGCATGCTCAGTCCTCCTTGGGCGCCAAACGGATCAGTACCGCGTCGCGGTCGAAGACCTCGCCCCGGGCACAGTTGATTTCGGCCACCACCCCATCCCGTGCCGCTTCCAGATTCATCTGCATCTTCATGCTCTCGATCACCATCAGGACCTGTCCCGCCGCCACGGCGTCGCCTGCTGCGACCCGCAGCTCGACGACGGTGCCCGGCATGGGCGCAATGCATGCATCGCTGGCGTCTGCCGCTGCCGACGCGTCACGCACCGGATCGTGCAGAACAACGGTCCAGGCACGGCCGAAGGCATGCACCAGCGCCTTGTCGCCTCGCTGAACGACACGAACTGAATACTTCCGGTCATCCAGAACGACTTCATGACTTCCATCGGTCTGTAGGCTCGACGCCACGCGGTACGGGACACCGTCGATTTGAATGCGGGCAACCGACGCATCACGCACGAGTTCGACCTCGCTGTTGCCGACTCCTGCAACTTCGGCGGTAAGGCTCATTGATTGCTCCAGGCGCCCATGGCGGCGCAGATGGCCGGCGGGGTGAAGCGCGCATCGGCCAGGGTTCGATTGGTAAGAAGCGCCGCCGACAGCACGACCGCGAGCTGCTCGGGTGTCGGCACGAGATCTTCGAGAGCTGCCTTGTGCTCCTCGAGGAAACTGGTCGTCGTGTCGCCCGCCGCAAAGGCATCGTGGGCCAGTACCCGCCCGAGATAAGTCGCGTTGGTGGTTACACCCAACACCGCCATCTCTTCGAGCACCGCGCGCATCTTGGCAATGGCTTCCTCGCGGGTCGTGCCATGGACGATCAGCTTGGCCAGCATGGAATCGAAGGACGAACCGATCGTGTCCCCTTCCCTGACCCCCGAGTCGAGACGAAACCCGTCCATCTCCGGCGAATCGAAACACTCGAGGCGCCCCGTGGCCGGCATGAAGTCGCGAGCGGAATCTTCGGCACAGAGCCGGCATTCGATTGCGTGGCCATTGAGCTTGATGTCGTCCTGCCCATAGCCGAGGGCTTCGCCTTCGGCGACCCGGATCTGCTCCGCGACGAGGTCGAGGCCGGTGATCATCTCGGTGACCGGGTGTTCGACCTGGATCCGCGTGTTCATCTCGAGGAAGTAGAAACCGCCCTTCGCATCGACGACAAACTCCACGGTGCCCGCGGAGGCATAGCCCACGGCCTCGGCCAATGCCACGGCCTGACTGCCCATCTCCTGGCGCAGCCGACCGTCGACGAAGGACGAAGGCGCCTCCTCGATGATCTTCTGGTGGCGGCGCTGGATCGAGCATTCGCGCTCGCCCAGATGCACGACATTGCCGTGCTGGTCCGCCAGGATCTGGATTTCGATATGGCGCGGGCGCTCGATGTATTTCTCGATGAAGACGCGCGCGTCGCCAAAGGCCGCCAGTGCCTCGGCACGGGTACGCTCGAACGCTGCACGGCAGGCGCCCTTGTCGGCGTAATGGATGACGCGCATGCCCTTACCGCCGCCCCCGGCGCTCGCCTTGATGATGACCGGCAGGCCGATCTCGCGGGCCACTTCGTAGGCCTGGTCGGCATCGACGATCTCGCCGTCGAAACCGGGGATGGTGTTCACTCCGGCCTTCTGGGCGAGCCGCTTCGACTCGATCTTGTCGCCCATCGCTGCAATCGCGTCGGCGCCCGGGCCGATGAAGCGCACGCCGGCCGCTTCGAGTCGACGCGCGAACTCGGCGTTCTCCGAAAGAAAGCCGAAGCCCGGATGGACCGCATCGGCGCCGAGCGCCGCGCAGGCGGCCAGGATGTTGTCGATCGACAGATAAGCCGCGACGGGGGTCGGGCCGTCGATGCGGAAGGCCGCATCGGCAAGCTGAACGGGCAATGAGTCGCGGTCGGCATCGTGATAGACGATGACCGCGCGTTTACCCAGCCGGTGGCAGGTGCGGATGATGCGTGCCGCTATCTCGCCGCGGTTGGCGATCAAGACCGTGTTGATGGAGGTCATGTTTCCCAATTCCATGATTGATCCGTGTCAGGCCGAAGCCGCCGTGCTGTCGAGCAAGCCTCCGGAGGCGCACCACTGCGCCGGCACCCGGATCGGCAAGTCCATCAGCATTTGCGCCCAGCTCTTGCCTTGCGGGTCGTAGCGCAGGGAGGCGATACCGCCGCCGCCCAGCGCCCCCGCGAGCAGGAAGTTCAGCGCATGAATCCCCGGCAACTCCCAGCGCCGCACCTCCCCGGTGAGGTAGTGGGCAAAGAAAGCCGCCACGCGCTCCGCGGAAAGCTCGCGGCGCAGCACCGGCAGGAATTCGGGACGCCGGGCAATGATGCCGATGTTCGAATCGTTGCCCTTGTCGCCGCTGCGTCCCCAGGCCAGGGCGATCAGCGGAACCTCGAGCGTGTCGCCGGAAGCGCTCAGTTTCGTGCCCTCGACGGCACCCTCAGGCGCGCTGCGGGGCACCAGCTTCGTGCCGCGAGGCACATCGACGGACTGGGTCTCTCCGCCCACGTCCACCGTCACCGGCGCCTCGGCCTTGTCGATCAGGAAGGAAAACAGCCGCACAACGGGTGACGGCGTGGGCCGACCGCCGAAGAGACCCGTCGTGCCCTGGGCCATGGCCACGCCCGCCTGGGTCATTTCCTTCGCGAACAGCTCGAGCGCCGCCTTGTCGCCATGGCGCAAGCCCATCTTCAGGACCACCTCGCGTGCGCAGTCGGCGAAACGGCCTGCAGCGCCGTAGGTATCTTCCGCGCCGATGACCTCGATGGAGGTCTCACGGTAGTCGCCACGACCTGCCGCCTGATTGAGCTTGCGGGTACGGTCGATGATGGCAGCGCCCATGCGCCGCGCCTTGGCGGCAGCATCGCGGCCGGCCACCATCATGGTGGCGATCACCCGCCAGCCGTCGCTCCAGGTCGCGCTCACCTTGTAGCTGGGCGTCGGCGCGTGGCCGCGGGTATTACTGACCCGCACCCGATTCTCGCCAACTTGCTCAAGCTTCACCTCGGTGAAGTCGCAAACCACGTCGGGCAGGATGTAGTTGGCCGGATCGCCGATCTCATAGACGATCTGCTCGGCGACCGTTGCCGTCGACACCAGCCCGCCGGTGCCCTCCGGCTTGGTCACGACGAAGCTGCCGTCCGCAGAGCATTCGACGATCGGGTAGCCCATGTCCTCCCAGCCCGGCACGTCGGCCCAGTCGGTGAAGATGCCGCCGGTGCACTGCGGCCCGCATTCGATCACGTGTCCGGCGAGGCTGCCGGCGGCAAGCAGGTCGTAGTCGCCGTCGCGCCAACCGAACTCGTGCATGAGAATGCCCAAGGTCACCGCCGAATCGACACAGCGGCCGGTCAGCACGACGTCGGCCCCGGCATCGAGGGCGAGCGCGATGGCGCGCGCACCCAGGTAGGCATTGCAACTGAGCAGTTGAGACGGCAAAGGCTCGCCGGTAAACATCTCCCGCGGCGCCATAGCCTGAATCGCTTCCGCCCTCGGCATGAGGTCGTCGCCCTCCACCACCGCCACACGGAGGGGAATGCCGACCTTGTCGGCGGCGGCCACGAGCGCCTCGCGGCAGGCGCGCGGGTTTACACCCCCTGCGTTGGAAACCACGCGGATGCCGCGCGCCCGAATTTCGGGCAGCAAGGGGACGAGGGACTCCACAAAATCCGGCGGATATCCACCGGCCGGATTCTTCGCCCTGGCGCGGGCGAGCAGCGACATCGTGATCTCGGCGAGATAGTCGGAGACCAGATAGTCGATCCTGCCGCTCCTCACCAATTGCGCGGCGGCGTAGCTGCTGTCGCCCCAAAAGCCGGATGAGCAGCCGATGGCAATCGTGTCCTTGCGCGGCTTCATTGCGCCACCCCTTCTGCCCAGCGCGGCGCGCGCTTTTCCGCGAATGCCGCCCGCCCCTCGCGGGCCTCCTCGGTGGCGGCAAGCTTTTCGATCATCAGATCCGCATAGACGAGCGTCTGATCGAACGACATGTCCTGCATCACGTCCAGCGCCTGCTTACCCATTCGCAGAGCCGTCGGCGCATTGCGCAACAGCTTGTCGACCACCACGCCGAGTTGGGCATCCAGGTCCGCCCTCGGTATCGCGCGATTGACCAATCCGCATTGCTGCGCTTCGGCAGCGGTCAGCGGATCGCCAAGGAAGGCCATCTCCCAATAGCGCCGGCGCGGGAGCTGGCGCATCAGATACGCCGAAATCATCATCGGAAACACACCGACCTTCACTTCGGGCGTTCCGAAGCGCACGTCGTCCGCGCAGTACGCAAGGTCGCAAGCGGCGACCAGGCCCAAGCCGCCGCCGAGTGCAGAGCCGACAATACGACCGACGATGGGCTTGCGGCAGGCGCGCATCGCGCGAAAGACGCGCACCAACGGGTTTTCGCCGCCGGCCGCCGAGAAGGTGCTGGCGCCGGCGGCGTCCTTGAGGTCCGCACCGGCACAGAAGGTCTTGTCGCCGCCGGCCGTCAGGACGACGACCCGCACGAGCTCGTCGCTCGCGGCCAGTTCGAAGGCATCGACCAGGGCGTCGGTCAGCGCCCGGTTGATCGCGTTGTGCGCTTCGGGACGATTGAGGGTGAGCCACAGAGCAGCGCCCCGGCGCTCGATGAGTAGGACTTCAGACACGGGATCTCCTTCCGGTAATCACTTGAAGTTCGAAAAATCGGCTGGACGCTTCTCGAAGAAGGCGGCGATCGCCTCCTGCAGTTCGCGAGACTCATAGCCCGCCTCGAGCGCCTTGCCCTCCATCACCAGTGCGGTTTCGATGGCAGCGCGATGGCCCGCTTTCAGCAGGCGCTTGCTCTCCCTCATCGAGCGCGGCGGCATGTCCGCGAGGGCTCGCGCCGTCTCGCGCGCCTTGGCCAGTACGTCTTGCGCAGGGGTGATCGCAGTCACGATTCCGGCGCGCAGCGCCAGATCGGCATCGAAGGAGCGCCCGAGCAACACCATCTCGGTGGCCCGGCGTATCCCGGCATAAAGCGGCGCGAGGTAGCTGGAGCCGAACTCCGGCACCAGGCCGAGCCGGACGAAAGGCATCTGGAACGTGGTTCCCTCCGCCGCGTACACGAAGTCGCAATGCAGGAGCAGCGTGGTGCCGCCACCGATCGCGTAGCCATGCACGGCTGCCACGATGGGCTTGTCGAAATCCACCAGCCGCGCTACCAGGCGGGCAAAGCGCGAGCGCAGATAGCCGTCGGGAAGCGGGCCTTCGCGGAAGGCATCGAGGTCGCCACCCGCGCAGAACCCGTCGGCCTCCGAGTACAGCAGCACGGCGCGCACATCGCCATCGGTCTGCGCCTCGTGCAGATGTTCCTCGAGCGCATCGAACCACGCTTCGTTCATCACGTTGCGCCGCCCCGACTCGCCAAGACGCAACTCAAGAATATGGCCCGCCCGTGCCACCCGGATTGTCATTTGATGCTCCTCCAAGGGTTTCCTGTCGCCACATCGGCGTTCATCCAATGTGGTGCCAGTCTAGGGAGCTCAAATTAAAAAAGCAAGCGCTTGGTTTGTTAGCGCAACGGCGATGCGCTATATTCGCGCATTCGCAATTCGACTGAAGGAACGGAAAACATGGCGAGACCGAAACGCGCCGACATCAGCGACGTCAACCGGCGCAACGAACTCATCGCCACGGCGGCGAAGCTATTCAAGGAGAAGGGTTTCCACGCGACGACGACGCGGGATATCGCAAAGGCGTCGAACATGACGGCCGGCAGCCCCTTCTACCACTTCGCAAGCAAGCAGGACCTGCTCTTCGCGGGGGTCGAATCCAGCCTCCTCGACTGCCTTTCCACGCTCGAGGCGGTCGACCCGACGTCGATGCCTCCAATGGATTACTTTCGCACCCTCACCCGCTTGCACCTCGGGCGCCTACTCGACACGGACAGCGGTGTCGTCCCCATGGTGGTCGATGAATGGAGGCATCTGGAGGGCGAGCACCGCGAACAAGTCATCACCATCCGGCGGCGGTTCGAGCGGCTGTGGCGTGGAGCTTTCGAGCGGGTGAAGGAGGCCGGGCTGGTTCCGCGTGCAGACACACGGGCAGTGGCGTACTTCCTGAGCGCCCTTCACGGAGTCGTGAACTGGTACGCGCCAGGTGGGCCCCTGTCGCCCGAGCAGATCGCCGACGACTTGGTCGACTGGCTTACCGGCTTCCCGGAGCGCTCCGCCAAGATTCGTTGAACCGTCGATTCCCGTTCATCCGGGCTTAGCCAGCGCGAACAAGCTCACGTCATAGGTCGCAGGCAACAAGCCATCGGCTCTCCGATGCCTTTCGTAGCGGCCGACAAGCGTGCGCCAGACGCCCTTCCCCAGCAGTTGATGGCGACGCTCCGGACCCACCTGATGAGCGCCGATGGCTTTGATGTCTCTCAGAAGCCCGCCCAGATCAGGAGCGAGGGCGAAGACGGTTTCGACTCCCTGTCCAGCCACCTCCAGCCCTGCACTAGCCGCCCGAGCTGTAAGCTGTTCCAGCGGCTCGAAGTGGATGACGTGCTGCGCGTCGTCGACATGGGAAAAGGCCTCGCTCAATTCCCATAAGGTACGCGGCCCCAAGGTCGCAAGCCAAGCACGCCCTCCCGGCCGCAATACCCGGGCAATCTCCGTGAGGCTGCGTTGCGAGTCACACCATTGCAGCATGAGACTTGACCAGAGCACATCAACCGACCGGGTGGCCAGCGGGAGCTGCTCGGCGTCCGCACATAGCGGAATGCAGCCATCCGCATCGGTTGCCGGCATGCGAAGCAGCATCGCAGGCGCAAAATCCATCGCGATGATTTCGGCATCCGGGAATCGGGCGCCCAAAAGCCCCAACGCGTAGCCCGTACCACAGCCGGCATCGACGACGCGCCGGGCGCTGCGGGTCACGGGATGGCGGTCGGCAAAATCCAACAGGCGTCCACACACCTCGCGCTGAACCACAGCCGCGGCATCATATGTTTCGGCCGCGCGGTCGAAAGCCGCGCGGACACTCTGCTTGTCAGGCTTGGACACCTCCGCCGCTCCTCTCCACGAACGCAACTCCGCTCACTGTTCGCCGACCTTCCCGCGTCGTCCCGCTCAACTGTCCGCAGCTGCCTCCGCCCTGAGCCCCAGGCGCTGGAAGAACTGCCGATCCTCGTCGAAGTCCGGATTGCCGGTCGTAAGCAACTTGTCGCCGTAGAAGATGGAATTCGCGCCGGCCAGGAAACAAAGCGCCTGTACTCCTTCCCCCAGTTCCCGGCGGCCGGCCGATAGGCGTATCCGGGATTTGGGCATCGTGATCCGTGCCGCCGCGACGACTCGCACGAATTCGATCGGATCCAGGGGCGGTGCATCCTCCATCGGCGTGCCAGGGATGGCCACCAGGTTGTTGATGGGCACGGATTCCGGATACGGCTCCAGATTGGCCAGCTCGGCGATGAGGCCGGCCCGCTGCGCACGGCTTTCGCCCATGCCGAGGATGCCGCCGCTACAGACCTTGAGACCGGCCTCGCGCACCGTCGCAAGGGTGTCGAGGCGGTCCTGATAGCTGCGAGTGGTGACGACCTGGCCGTAGTAGCCCGGATCCGTATCCAGGTTGTGGTTGTAGTAATCAAGGCCCGCGTCCTTGAGGACTTGTGCCTGGTGGGGCTTAAGCATCCCTGCTGTGAGGCAACTCTCCATGCCGAGGCCTACGACCGTCTCGACCAGGCGGCCGAGCGCGGGAAGATCCCGGTCCCGCACTTGACGCCAGGCAGCCCCCATGCAAAAGCGCGTGGCCCCCGCCTCCTTGGCGGCGACGGCGGCAGCCCGCACGGCCGCCTCGTCGAGCATCGGCTCGGCCGGAACTCGTCCGTCGTGGTGGGCCGACTGGGAGCAATAGCCGCAGTTCTCGGCGCACCCGCCGGTCTTGATCGACAGCAGCGTGGAAAGCTGGATCTCAGTCGGGTCGAAGTGTTGCCGATGGACCTCCTGGGCGCGGAACAGGAGATCCGGCAGAGGCAGATCCAGTAGGGCGGCCACATCCGTCACCGACCAGCGGGCGGTATGGCAATCGCGCATTTGAGCTGCGGGTTCGCCGCGGCGATGCATGGTGATGGGTTCGGTTTGCATTTGATGGTGTCTCCTCTTGCCTGCTGACGGAAGAATAAGCAGCACGGAGCAACCACGTGCGCCAATGAGGTTGCAGATTCCGCCAGACAGCATTAGCACCCCGCGCCGCCACCTGGACGCAACTCGCCCATCTTCACCCCCATCCGGGGGATAGAAAGCTCCGTATTTGCGCTCGACGATCGGTATCGAAGGATGCCTGTAGTCACAACCTGACGAGCGTACCCCCTCACAAAAGTTGCAAATACTGCCAACTATCCCGCGCGTTTGTCGGTGGACGGGCAAGTCGCCCGACGCCTTTCGCGACGAAGTGGAAGCAGAACCTCGCGAGGAGTGACAGGCCGCCGGTTCCCCCCATTCAGGGGGTAGGCGCACTCCAACGCACGCTCGATGATGGAGACAAGCAGCGCCCACCCCAACGATCGGGCGGCGCGTCTCATGCCCATCATTCAGAAAGGAGATGTGATGAACTCCAACTTCCGTCGCATAGCGGTGCTCGGGGCCGGGGTCATGGGTGCGCAGATTGCTGCGCACCTCGCGAACGCCGACGTTCCAGTGCTCCTGTTCGATCTCCCGGCACCCGAAGGCAATCCGAACGGGATCGTCCTCAAAGCGCTACAGGGCCTGCAGAAGATGGAACCGGCACCATTCGTCACCCGCGACCGGTTGAACTACATCGATGCCGCCAACTACGACCAGCATCTCGACCAGCTTCGGGAGTGCGACCTGATCATCGAAGCCATTGCCGAGAAGCTAGAACTCAAGGAACGCCTTTACCAGCGGATCGCACCCTTCATCTCACCCGACGCAATCTTCGCCACCAACACTTCCGGCTTGCCGCTCGCACAGTTGTCCGCAGTGCTTCCGGAACACCTCCGGAACCGGTTCTGCGGCGTGCACTTCTTCAATCCGCCACGCTACATGCCGCTGGTCGAGTTCATTGCCGGTCCGCAGACGGATGCGGACGTGCTCGACCGACTCGAGCCGTGGCTGGTATCACGCCTCGGCAAAGGCGTCGTCAGGGCCAAGGACACCCCGAACTTTATCGCCAACCGCATTGGCGTGATGTGGATGCTGACCGTCATCCACCACACAGAACGGCTAGGCCTGGATTTCGACGAAGTGGATGCCCTCACGGGGCCGAAGATCGGCCTGCCGAAAAGCGCCACTTATCGCCTGCTGGACGTCGTCGGCCTCGACACGATCGCCAACGTCATCGAAGGAATGCGCCGCAATTTGCCCGACGATCCCTGGGCTCCCCATTTCAGCGTACCGGCCTGGGCTGCCGCGCTGACCGGCCGGAGGCAACTCGGACAGAAGACCGGCGGCGGCATCTACCGGAGAGAGGGGCGCGACACCAAGGTTCTCGATCACGCCACAGGCGACTTCCGCCTCGCAGGCGCCAAGATCGCCCCGGAAGTCGACGGCATCCTGAAGATCGGCGACGCTGCGGCGCGCCTCACGGCCTTGCGCAGCAGCGATCACCCGCAGGCCCAACTCTTGTGGTCCTGCCTGCGCGACATCTTTCATTACTGCGCGGCGACTTTGGCCGAGATCGCCGACTGCGCCCGAGACGTCGACTACGCGATACGCTGGGGCTACGGATGGAAGCAAGGACCGTTCGAAATGTGGCAGGCGGCCGGGTGGCAGACGGTGGCGAGCATGATCCGGGAAGACATCGAGGCGGGCAAGACCATGGCCGCCGCGCCGCTGCCGGCATGGGTAGCGACCCGCAACGGGGTCCATGAGGCAGAGGGATCATGGTCTGCAGCCGCCGGACGGCTCATGCCGCGCTCCTCGCTGCCGGTCTATCGTCGGCAGATCTTCCCCACCCAACTGTTGGGCGAGTCAAGGAACCATGGCGACACGGTATGGGAGAACGAGGCAGTGCGGCTGTGGACGCTGCCCGCCGTTGATCCGCGCATCCTGATCGCGAGTCTGCAAACGAAGTCACATGCGGTGAGCAAGGCGGCGCTTGCCGGCCTCTGCGAGGGCGTGACGCTGGCCGAACGTGACTACGACGGGCTGGTGCTCTGGAACGAACCGCCCTTCGCCGTAGGTGCGAATCTCGTCGAAGTGCTCGCATTGATCGATGACGGCAAATTCGACGAGCTCGAGCGCTTTGTTGCCGACTTCCAGCGGACCGCGGGATTGCTGCGTTACAGCCAAGTACCGACAGTCGCCGCGGTGCAGGCGACGGCCCTCGGCGGGGGATGCGAGTTCCAGATGCAATGCACGCATCGGGTGGTTGCCCTCGAATCGCGCATCGGGCTCGTCGAAGCCGGTGTCGGCCTGATCCCGTCCGGCGGAGGATGCAAGGAGCTCGCCCTGCGCGCCGCTTTCCTGGCTGGCCAACAACAGTACGGCGAACCGAACCCGGCTGTGTATGCAGCCTTCCAGCACGTTTCCACCGGCAAAGCCGCGAAGAATGCGCTGGAGGCCCAAGGCATGGGACTTCTGTCGCCAACCGACACCGTTCTGTTCAACGCGCACGAAGTCCTCTACGTCGCCATTCGCAAGGCGCGAGCGCTGAACGAGTGCGGCTACCGCCCTCCCCTGCGCCCGCGCAGCGTCAAAGTCGCCGGACGCGGCGGCATCGCCACACTCGATCACGGGCTGGTGAACATGCGCGACGGCGGCTTCATCTCTCCACACGATTATCGCGTCGCTCACGCCATCGCCGTCGCCTTGTGCGGAGGCGATATCGAAACCGGCTCACTGGTGGACGAGCAGTGGCTGCTCGACGTCGAGCGTCAGCAATTCATGACCCTTGCCCGGACTCCCGAATCGCGGGCTCGAATCGAACACATGCTCAACAACGGCAAGCCTTTGCGAAACTGATCCGCATAACTGATCCGGAGAATCCTTTCATGAATACTCGATATCAGGACGCCTATCTCGTTGCCGTCGCCCGTACCCCGGTTGCAAAGCGCAACGGCATGTTCCGCCACGTCCGCCCGGACGACATGCTGGCCCACGTGCTCAAAAACGCAGTAGCCCGGGTACCCCACCTCGATCCCCGGGAGATCGCCGACGTCTACGTCGGCTGCGCAATGCCTGAAGGCGAGCAGGGGATGAACGTCGGCCGCGTCGGAGTCCTGCTGGCCGGCCTGCCGGACAGCGTGCCGGCAGTCACGATCAATCGCTTTTGCTCGTCGGGCCTCAACGCCGTCGCCATGGCCGCCGACCGCATCCGTCTCGGCGAAGCCGACGTGACGATCGGCGCCGGCGCCGAGTCCATGTCGGTCATGCCTCAAATGTTCGGCAAGGGACTTTACGCCAACCCAAAATGGATGCTCGACGAAAACATCGGCATCGCGTACGGCATGGGACTCACGGCAGAGCGAGTCGCCGAGCGCTGGAACATTTCGCGCGACGACCAGGATGCGTTCGGCGCGTCGAGTCACGAGAAGGCGTTGGCAGCCATCTCCGGCGGAAGGTTCGACGCCGAGATCGCGCCATACACGGTCACCGCCCAGCTGGTCGGCACATGCGGCTCCGCAAAAACGGTGGAGACGGTGTGCAGCACCGATGAAGGCCCACGCCCCGGCACAACCAGGGAGAGCCTTGGCAAGCTCAGGCCGGTATTTGCCGCAAAAGGTTCGGTGACGGCAGGCAACGCCTCGCAGATGTCCGACGGCGCCGGTGCCGTCGTGCTGATGAGCGAGGCCGCCCTCAAGCGATATAACGTCGAACCGCTGGCACGCTTCGTAAGCTTCGCCGTCGCCGGTGTGCCCCCCGAAGTGATGGGCATCGGCCCGATCGAAGCGATTCCCCGCGCTTTGAAGGCGGCGGGCCTGAAACAGTCCGACATCGACTGGTTCGAGCTCAATGAAGCCTTCGCTTCGCAGGCCCTCGCGGTCATGCGCACGCTCGACATCGACCCCTCCAAGGTTAACCCGCAAGGCGGCGCCATCGCGCTCGGCCACCCTCTCGGCGCAACCGGCGCAATCCGCGTGGCGACCCTGCTCAATGGCCTGCGCCGGGAAAAGAAGAAGTATGGAATGGTCACCATGTGCATCGGGACCGGGATGGGCGCCGCAGGAATCTTCGAGGCGCTCTGACGAATGCTGAACCGACACCAGAAGTCACGATGAGTCACTATGCTGCGCCGATCCAGGCAATGCGCTTCATCATTGAAGATGGCGTCGGCATCGACGGGATTGCCACCCTGCCCGGCTACGAAGATGCAAGCCCGGATGTTGCGGCGGCGATTCTGGAAGAGGCAGGGAAGTTCGCCAGTGAGGTGCTCGCCCCGCTGAACCGGGTGGGCGACAGTATGACCGGCCCAAAATGGCGATGTCGTGCAGCCTAGCAGAGGCGGATCGTCGGCACCTCCACGACGGCGGCGTCGGCGAAACGGTGCGCCGCACCTCCGGTAGTCGAATCTATCTGGGGAATACATACCGGGCCGCAGAAACACACTCAAAAAAGCAGCACCAGGCAGAAGTCGCTTCGGACAAGGCTCCGAGTTCGACTCCCATAGACTTACCCCCAATTTCTGGGCGGTGGCGACTAGCGGGCTCGGGCGGATTAGCGGCGCTGGGGGCTGGTCGGCTGTTCATACCCGCGCCGGCCCACCCCAGTTCAGTTCGCCTGCCGCACCGGGGTGCCCGAAGTTCGAGCGGTCTGCGTTTGCTCCGCCCCATAAGTCTTCACGAGGTAGTCCACGATCTCCGGGATGTCCTCGTCGGCAACCGGCGCGCCGAAGACCTTCTTCATCTTCTTCACCGTGGCATCCCAATAGCCGCGCGGGCTCGACGGCGGCTGGTAGGCGACGTACTGCGCCGAGTGGCAGATCAGGCAGTTTTGCTGCGCCAGCCGATAACCGGACAGATCGCTCTGCTTGTAGGTCGCGGTATCCGGCGGCAGCGCGATTTCGAGGGCGTTGGCGGCGAATGCGGAAAGGCTTGTCGCGAGGACGAGCACCGAGGCGCGGAGCTTCTTGCTCTTGAGTATTTTCATCGCGCTCTCCTCAGGCCACGACAACGCGCGTGGTTTCGACGACGTTGCGCATGTAGCCGGCCGGATTCCACAAGCCGTCCATGGGCTGGCTCTGGCCGATGCGGTTGATCGCACGGACCTTGAGTTCGTAGGTTCCGCGTTTTGCGGGCTTGAACGGCGCCTGCCATTCGCGGAACGAGTACTTTCCGAGGTCCTTGCCCAGGCGCGCTTCGATCCAGCTTTGCCCTCCGTCGGCGGAGAACGCCACGCCGGTGACGCCGTAACCGCCGTCGAAGGCGATGCCCCGCACGACCGTCTCGCGGCCGGCCGGAAGCTTTGCGCCTTCAGCGACGCTGGTGATGAACGAGCGCACATTGAAGCGGCTGATCGGGATCGTCTTCGTCGGCGCGGTGCCCGGCTCGACGCAGGCGCAGGCGTTGTCGGGGATCCGGTAGGCGGCGGACATCCAGAAGCCATCGAAAGGCGTGTCGAGGACGCGGATGTCGGAAAGATGCTTGACCCAGTAGGTGCCGTAATATCCCGGGACGACCAGGCGGAGCGGATAGCCGTTGAGCATCGGCAAGTCCTCTCCGTTCATTGCCCACGCGAGCATCACTTCGCCGTCGAGCGCGTGGTCGATGTGCAGGGCCTTGATGAAGTCCGGCCCGCCTTCCAGCGGCGGTCGATCCAACCCGTCGAAGCTGACCTGCACGGATCCCGCCTGGACCCCTGCTTTTTCGAGCACCTTCTTCAGCGGCACGCCGGTCCAGCGTGCGTTGCCCATCGCGCCGTTGGAGAGCTGTCCGCCGTTGGCGCGCGGGCTGAAGTGGCCGCGACTGTTGCCGGAGCATTGATTGACGGCGACGATTTCCACCGGATCCGCGAGCCGCTTGAGGTCGTCGAGCGACAGTTCCAGCGGCGTGTTCACCTTTCCGTCGACGCGCAGCCGGTAGGTTTGAGGAGCGATGGAGGTCGGGATCGCGCTCCAGTGGTAGCGGACGAAAAATGCATCGTTGGGCGTGATCGGCCCTTCGCTGAAGACCGGGAATGGCGTTTCGAGCTGCGGCGGCCGGCTCGTCAAGACGATCAGCGGCCGCTTTTGCGGAAAGGCGATGAGTTCGCGGCCGCCGTTGTCGAAGGGAAGCTCGACGTGATCTGTCGTGGCGGCGAGTGCGCGGAGCGCGGGATGCGTCAGGGCGGTTCCGGCGCCGATCGCGCCGATTGCCCTGAGCACGCGACGACGTGCGAGGTCCTGTTCCATGCGGGTCTCCTTGTCGGGGGTAACTTTTTTGTAGGTCGTGTGCCCTATGGGCGCAACGCGTAAACAACAGCGGCGGTCGAGGAATATTCCGTGCTTACAATTTCTTTGCCCGGAAGGACGCATGAGCGCGGACTATCATGCGACGGCGTGGCGCGGGAGGATGAGCGGTGACAATGGGTGAAGACGAGCTTCGCCGGATTCTGGAAATTGCGGAAGACGCGATCATCTCGGTCGACTCCGCGGAGCGGATCGTGCTGTTCAACCGGGGCGCCGAAGCGGTGTTCGGATATTCGCGCGACGAGCTCATCGGGCAGCCGCTGAACACGCTCATCCCGCAACGGTTTTCCGGCGCGCATTCGAAACATCTGCAGGACTTCGCGCGCTCGCCCGACGTTGCGCGCGCGATGGGGCAACGTAGCGCTGTCGTCGGCCGCCGCAAGGACGGGAGCGAGTTTCCTGCCGAGGCCTCGATTTCCAAGCTGGCGATCGACGGCAAGCAGATCTTCACGGTCATCCTGCGCGACGTCACCGAGCGGCACCAGGCAGCCGAGGCCTTGCGGGCGTCGGAGCATCTCGCGCGCGGGCAGCTGGATGCGCTGATGCACACGCTCGATGCGTTTGCTCGCGAGTCCGATCCGGACCGGCTGCTCGAGCATGTACTTCGCACCATCATCCAGGTATCGGATGCGCACAGCGTGTGCGTCTGGGATCGGTGCGAGGATGGGGGATCGCTCGATCTGCGGGCCGCGATTGCGTCGGGCGACACACAGCTCAGTCGCGACACGAATCATCCGGCGCAAAGGCTTCCGGCCGTGCTGGCGCGCTATCCGGCGTGGACCGAGCTCCTGCGTACAGGCGAGCACGGCTTGCTCGACGACCTCGACGAGCCATCTGCACGGATGTACGTCGGATGTGGCGCAGAGGCGGTTTGGAACCGCGTGCTCGACGACGGGGACGGCGATCCGGCGGTGCTTTCCCTGAAGGAGCGCTTGCGTGCGCTGGAGCTGCGCGCGGTTCTCTTCATGCCGATGACCGTCGCCGGCCGCGTCGCGGGGGTGATCGGCGTGTGCTTCACGCGTAAGCCTTCCCTCCTCCGCGACGACGTGGAATTGACACGCGCGCTCGCTCACCAGACGATGCTGGCGATCCACCTGCTGCGACTGTCGCAGCAAAGCCGCCAGGTGGCGGTGGCTGCCGAACGGAACCGCATGGCGCGCGACATCCACGACACCCTGGCGCAAGGCTTTACCGGCGTGATCGTGCAACTCGAGGCCGCCGCCGACGCGCGGGCGCGCGGCCTCGCGCAGGAGTCCGAGGCGCACCTCGCGCGTGCCGGCAACCTCGCCCGCGAAAGCCTGCAGGAGGCGCGGCGCTCCGTGCATGCCTTGCGTCCGCGCAGGCTCGAAACGGGCGACCTGTGCGAAGCCTTGCGGCGCCTGATGAGCGAGGTGACGGCCGGCACTTCGATCGTCGCGGAGCTGACACTCGAAGGCGAATCGCGCCCCATCCCGCCCGCATGGGAGGAGAACGTCCTGCGCATCGGGCAGGAGGCGCTGACGAACGCGCTGCGGCACGGGCATGCGAAGCACGTCGCGGTGCGGATTTCCTTTTCCGACCGCGAACTGAGGCTGCATGTGCGCGACGACGGGAGCGGATTCGATCCGGATCGCGTTCGCGACGGCTTCGGGCTGCTGGGAATCCGCGAGCGGGTCAAGGAGATGGGGGGCGAAGTGAGGGTGGATAGCACCTTGGGCGCGGGCACCGAAATCACGGTCGTCCTGCCCATCGCGAATGTGATGGCAAGTGGAGCATGAGCATGGTTTCGAGCGGACCGGCGGACAGGGGCGCCGACAAGATCCGGGTACTGGTCGCGGACGACCACATCACGGTGCTGGAAGGACTAGCCGCGATCATCGGACGGCAGCCCGACATGGCCGTCGTCGGCGAGGCGGCGAACGGGCGTGAAGCGGTCGAACAGTGGCTCGCCCTGCGTCCCGACGTCGCGATGCTGGACATGCGAATGCCGGTGCTGGACGGGGTGGGGGCACTCGAGGAAATCCGCCGGCACGACGCCGCGGCGCGCGTCATCATGCTGACCACCTTCGACACGGACACCGATATCGCCAGCGCGATCAAGGCCGGGGCCAAAGGCTATCTGCTGAAAGACGCCCCACGCGACGACCTGCTGGCGGCGATCCGCTGCGTGCACGCGGGCGAGACGTCGATCACCGCGTCCCTCCTGACCAAGCTCGCGAACGGTATCAGCAGCGAAACGCTCACCGGGCGGGAGCTCGACGTGCTGGCGCTCCTCGCCCAGGGCAAGAGCAACCGGGAAATCGGCGCCAATCTCTTCATCAGCGAAACAACGGTCAAGTCCCATCTGCGCAGCATCTTCACCAAGCTGAACGTGCTGAGCCGCACCGAAGCCGTCACGGTCGCGAACCGCCGCGGCCTGGTTCATCTGTAACCCCCCTCCTCCTCCTTCTCCTCCGAAAGGAGGAGACCAGCCTCCTCCATTCCCGCGACCGCAAATTCGCCGGGATGGTCAATGGTGCTCGCATTCGCGACGGACCATCCTATGCACGTCAATCGCATGCAAAGGGATGGCCGTCATGAGCATGAGTTCGACCGACAAGGGCTTGCTGACGCCCGACAACTGCGCCGTCGTCTTCATTGACCTGCAGCCGCAGATGCTCGGCGGCGTGCTCAGCAGCGGCAGCGGCGAGTTGCTCGACAACGCCGTGCTGCTGGCCAAGGCCGCGAAGGCTTTCCGGGTGCCGGTCATCCTGACGACGGTCGACTTCCCCGGATTCGGCGGAGATCTCGTGCCGGAGCTGGTCGAGCTCTTCCCCGGGCAGGAACGCATCGCCCGCACCAGCATGAACGCGTGGGACGACCCTCGCTTCGTCGCAGCCGTCAGGCGCTGCGGTTGCCGGAACTTCGTCGTCGCCGGCCTCTGGAGCGAAACGGCACTCGTGTTCGCGGTGCTGCAGATGCTGGAAGAAGGCTTTGGCATGTACGTCGTCGAGGATGCGTCGGGCGGGACGAGCCGCTGTGCGCACGACGCCGCGATCCGCCGCGCCGAACAAGCGGGCGCGGTGTCGCTGACCGCCTTGCAGTTCCTGCTCGAACTGCAGCGCGACTGGTCGCGACAGGCGCACCGCGCCGAAGCGATGGCGATTGTGAAGGAGCACCGCCCTGCCCTTATAGATCATTGCAGCAAAGACCCAGGCTCATTGTCCTGAGCAGCGATGAGGATCGGTCGCAGGAGCGACCCGATGCCGATCAACCCGACGGAGAAATCGCATGACCCCGTACCAGAAGCTCTACACCCCTGAAGACGCGGCAATCGTGTTCATCGACCACCAGCCGCAGATGCTGTTCGGCGTCTCCAATATCGACCGCGCCACGCTGATCAACAACGTCACCCTGCTCGCCAAGGTCGCCAAGGAATTCAACGTGCCGACGGTCCTGACAGCCGTCGAAACAGAGTCTTTCAGCGGCTACATCTGGCCGCAACTGCTCGACGTGTTCCCTGGCCAGCCCGTGGTCGAGCGCACCTCGATGAACTCGTGGGACGACAGCGGCTTCCGCCAGGCCATCGAGGCCACCGGCCGCAAGAACATCATCATGACCGGTCTGTGGACGGAAGTCTGCGTCACCTGGCCGACGATCGAGATGCTCGGCGCGGGCTACAACATCTACGTCGTCGAGGATTGCTGCGGGGCGACCTCGCAAGCCGCGCACGACGCCGCACTGTCGCGCATGGTCCAGGCCGGCGCGGTGCGCCTGACCACGATCCCGGCGCTGCTCGAATTCCAGCGCGACTGGAAGAACCGCGAGCATTACGACGCGCTGATGGGCATCCTCAAGCAGCAGGCCGGTGCTTACGGTGTCGGTGTCGAGTACGCCTACACGATGGTGCATAAGGCTCCGCAGTCGGCCAAGACGCCGCAGGTGGTTCCGCACAAGGAACACTGAGCAATCCGCGGCAGGGGCCTGCGGGCCCCTTTCATTGAGTCCCCCGGAACCGACCATGTCCATACACGTCGCAATTACCCGCCGCGTACGCGCCGGCTGCGAGGCCGAATTCCAGCAGGCGCTGCGCGAATTTTTTCAGACTTCATTCGGGCACAGCGGCGTGATGGGCGCGAGCCTGCTCGTGCCGCCGCCGGGCTCGGACGCGCGCGAATACGGCATCCTGCGCACCTTCCGCAACGAAGAGGAGCGGGATGCCTTCTACGAGTCACCGATGTTCAAGACCTGGGACGAGCGGGCGAAGACGATGACCGAAGGCGAGCCGGTCTATCGCCGCCTCGACGGGCTCGAAGCTTGGTTCCGCTCGCCGGGCCCTCCGCCTCCGCGATGGAAAATGGCCCTGCTCACCTGGCTCGCCGTCTGGCCGGTGAGCATGATCGTGTCGGCGCTGTTCGCCCCGCTGTTCGGCCAGCTCGTACCGAAATTCATCTTCGCCGGCGTGGTTGCCGGCGGAATCGTCATCGTACTGACCTGGGCCGCGATGCCCCTGCTGGTCAGGATCGCCCGTCCGTGGCTACACGGCCCAAGCCCGCAGTCCGACAAGCCGGGCGATCGATAAACGCAATACGGGAGATGCCACATGTCGGCAGACTTGATCCTGCATAACGGACGTATCCATACGGTCGATCGCGACAAACCTGCCGCAAGCGCGGTCGCGATCAAGGACGGGAAATTCCTCGCGGTGGGCGACGACGCGACCGTGATGGCCAAGCGCGGCACGACGACGCAGGTGATCGACCTGCACGGTCGGCGCGTGATCCCCGGCCTCAACGACTCCCACCTGCACCTGATCCGCGGCGGCCTCAACTACAACCTGGAGCTGCGCTGGGAAGGCGTGCCCTCCCTCGCCGACGCGCTGCGGATGCTGCGCGAGCAGGCGGCCCGCACACCCAGCCCGCAATGGGTCCGCGTCGTCGGGGGCTGGACCGAGTTCCAGTTCGCCGAAAGGCGGATGCCGACGCTGGACGAGATCAACGCCGTCGCGCCGGATACTCCGGTCTTCGTCCTGCACCTCTACGATCGCGCACTGCTCAATCGCGCCGCGCTGCGAGCCGTGGGCTACGGCAGGGACACGCCGGCGCCGCCGGGATGCGAAATCCAGCGCGATTCCTCCGGCGAACCGACCGGCATGCTGATCGCCCGCCCGAACGCGCTGATCCTGTATGCGACGCTCGCCAAGGGCCCGAAGCTGCCGTTCGAGCACCAGGTGAACTCCACCCGCCTCTTCATGCGCGAACTGAACCGCTTGGGGGTGACGAGCGCGATCGATGCGGGCGGCGGGTTCCAGAACTATCCGGACGACTATCGCGTCATCGATGAGCTCGCACGCGAGCAGAAGCTCACGGTGCGCATCTCCTACAACCTCTTCACGCAACGGCCGAAGGAGGAGTTGGCGGATTTCCAGAACTGGACGAGTACGGTCACGCTTCGTCAGGGCGACGACTTCTACCGGCACAACGGCGCCGGGGAGATGCTGACCTTCTCGGCGGCGGATTTCGAGGACTTCCTGGAACCACGGCCGGACCTCGCGCCGACGATGGAAGCGGACCTCGAGAAGGTCGTGCGCCATCTCGTCGAGCACCGCTGGCCGTTCCGCCTGCATGCGACCTATGACGAATCGATCGGCCGCATGCTGGACGTCTTCGAGAAGGTCAATCGCGACATTCCCTTCGCCGGACTGCCGTGGTTCTTCGACCACGCCGAGACCATCTCGGCGCCGAACATCGAGCGGGTGAGAGCGCTCGGCGGCGGCATCGCGATCCAGCATCGCATGGCTTTCCAGGGCGAGTACTTCGTCGATCGCTATGGTGCGGAAGCCGCACGTCACACGCCGCCGATCCGGCGCATGCTGGACGCAGGCATTCCCGTCGGGGCCGGCACCGACGCCACGCGCGTCGCGAGCTACAACCCGTGGACGGCGCTCTATTGGCTCGTGGCCGGACGCACCGTCGGCGGGCTCGAGCTCTACGGTGACGAAAATCGGCTGTCGCGCGAGACGGCGCTCGAATTGTGGACCGCCGGCAGCGCCTGGTTCTCGTCCGACCACGGCATCAAGGGCGCGATCAGGAACGGTCAGCTGGCCGACCTCGCGGTGCTTTCCGACGACTTCTTCAGCGTGCCCGAGGAAGCAATCAAGAGCATCGAATCCGTGCTGACGGTGGTCGGCGGCAAGGTCGTCTGGGGCAGTGGAGAATTCGCCCCGCTCGCCCCTCCCCCGCTGCCCGTGTTGCCCGACTGGTCCCCCGTCGCGCGCGTGCCTGGGCACTATCGGCCTGCGCCTCCTGCGGCTCAACGCGCCGAACTCCACCAGTGCGCCGGGGCTTGCACGGTGCATGGTCATCGGCACGATCAGGCGCGCAAGTCGAACGTCCCGGTGTCCGACTTTGTGGGGTTCTGGGGTGCGCTCGGCTGCTCCTGCTGGGCGATCTGAGGCGGGCCGATTAAGCGGCAGCGGCCAGCGTCGTCACGGCATCAGATCCTGACGACGTCGGCCCATTCGGGATGGCGTTCCCGCTGTGCACGCACGAAGGGACACAGCGCAAGGATCTTGTAGCCGCCCCGCCGCGCGTCCTCGACGAGGCGTGCGGCAAGCTTTCCGCCGACGCCCATGCCGCGCATCGCGTCCGGCACTGCCGTGTGATCGGCGATCAGCAGCTCGGTGCCCGCCTTGCTGAAGGTCAGCTCGGCCTCCTCGCCCACCCCTGGAACCCGCGCGACGTAACGTCCCTTCGACTCCGTGTCCTCGCGCTCGATTGTCACTTCTCCTTGCAGGCGCGGCGCTTCCGGTTTGTCCATGATTTCTCTCCTGTCGCTATCAATCAGATGTAGCCCAGAAGCGGGTCGCTTGCATCCTTGCGACTGGACATATGGGCCGTTCTTACAGATCGAGCAATTCGCCGAGGCGGACTACCGTAACACCCGGACGCAACTGGCGCAGTGATGGCATGACCAGCACGCAGTTCCGATAAGGCGTACGGATCGGCTCGCCCTCGCGCCACGCGATGATCGTACCCGCCTCCGGAAAGGTTTCGAGCCCGTTGTAGTTGCCGGCGAAGCGGAAGTCGAAACTGGAGGCGACCACAGGCTCTGTCACCCTCACGACCTTCTGTGCTGGCTCAGGCTGGCTCAGCCAGCCGGGCGGGAGTTCGGTCGACTCGACGATGCCATGCAGGACTAGAAAACCTGCCGTCACCTCGCGGCCGACCTCCGCCGCACCCGCCTCCCAGTGTTGCCCGCACTCGATGAGCAGTGCGTTCTTGGGGCTCGCCGGATCGCCGAAGGCGGCGTAGTCGCGCATGCGGCGGCCTTCCGGATGCCCCTCGTCGCAGACCACCCATGCCGGCGTGCCCAGGGCACGCGCAAGCGCGAGCCCCTTCTCGAGGGGGCCGCATACCGACAGCGGCGCGCTGCGCTCGTGCATTGAGTGCAGGTCGAGCAGGAAGTCGACCTGGTCGATGACCGGGCGCATCTCGCGCGCACGACGCAGCTCGACCGAGTCGCGCGAGCGGTCGTCCAGGATGGCCGGAGTCCACACCCGGTTGAAATCCTGATCGACGAATCGGGAGGCGTCCGGATTGGCCGGGTCGAAGCGCTCGTAGGCGGCAACGTTGGCGAAGGCCAGGGTCAGCCGCCCCCTGCGCGGCCGGATGCCCACGTCGAGAAGTTCCTTGACCACGATCGCCCCGCACACCTCGTTGCCGTGGGTGAGCGCGTTGACCATCACGTGGGGGCCGGGGACACCGCTGTCGAAGGTGTACACATAGGGAATGCCCGTGTTGCCCTCGGCAAAGGGACGGATGTCCGGGAACTCGAGCTCGATCGGATAAGGGGCATCCGGGCCCGTCTGGGGACTGGGGGTTGAGGTCTGCATTGTTGTTCTCCGTCGGGTCGGGCTGTGGGCCGGTCAGCCGGCCGAGTTTTCCAGTGCGGCTGCGATCGCCTTGCCCAGCTCGGTGGTCGAAGCCTTGCCGCCCAGGTCGGCGGTGCGCGCCCCCTCCTTCAGCACTTTCTGGATGGCGCGCACGATCGCGTCGTGGGCACGGCGGCCGGCGCCTTCACCGCGGCTGAGGAAGTCGAGCATCATGCCGCCCGACCAGATGGCGCCGATCGGGTTGGCGATGTTCTTGCCATAGATGTCCGGGGCGGAGCCGTGCACCGGCTCGAAGAGCGAGGGGAAGCGGCGCTCCGGGTTGAGGTTGGCCGAGGGTGCGAGGCCGAGCGTGCCGGTGCACGCCGGACCGAGGTCGGAGAGGATGTCGCCGAAGAGGTTGGAGGCCACCACCACGTCGAAGCGCTGCGGCTGCAGCACGAAGCGCGCGCACAGCGCGTCGATGTGCTGCTTGTCCCAGGTAACGTCGGGGTAGTGCTGCGCCATCTCGGCCGCGCGTGCGTCCCACCACGGCATGCTCACCGCCACGCCGTTGCTCTTGGTCGCGACGGTGACGTGTTTGCGCCCGCGCTGGCGCGCCTGCTCGAAGGCGAACCGCAGCACCCGCTCGGTGCCGTGACGGGTGAACACCGACTGCTGCATCACCAGTTCGCGCTCGCTGCCCTCGAACATCGTGCCGCCCACCGCGGTGTATTCGCCTTCGGTGTTTTCGCGCACGATCAGCATATCGATGTCGCCACCGCTGCGCCCGGCGAGCGGACACGGCACGCCGTCGAAGAGCCGCGCCGGGCGCAGGTTGATGTACTGGTCGAACTCGCGCCGGAACTTGAGCAGCGAGCCCCACAGCGAGACGTGGTCGGGCACGGTCTCGGGCCAGCCGACGGCACCGAAGTAGATCGCATCCACCTCCGCGAGCTGTGCCTTCCAGTCGTCGGGCATCATCTTCCCGGTCTGCTGGTAGTAGTCGCAGCTCGCCCACTCGATGTGCTTGTACTCAAGTTCGATGCCGAATAGCTCGCCCGCGCGGTCGAGCACCCGCAAGCCTTCGGGAATCACTTCCTTACCAATGCCGTCGCCGGGGATGACGGCAATCCTGAATGAAGAATCCATGTGCGAACCGCCTCGTTGTTGGGATGAGAGGGAACGGGACGCGGCGCCTGGTAGAAGGCCCGCAGTCCCGGACTCGGCGCGTCGGGAGAACCGTCGCGATGGCTTCATGTTAGCCAGGGGGCGGCGGCGCGAACTCTCGTAACGGGACGCTCCGATCGCAGGATCGCGCGTTCTGGACAGGAACTTCGGAAGCTTGTGCCGCGGTGCGCCGGAAGGGGTGGCACGGGCGCTCAGGGATGGGAGGAAAAGAGCTTCTCGATGGGATAGAAGTCCTTCACGATCGGCGACTTGATCACGATGAAGCTGAAATACTTGTCGATGCCGATCCGCTGCTCGAGCAGGTCCTCGACGATGCTCTGGTAGTGCACCACGCTGCGGGTCACGAACTTGAGCAGGTAGTCGAAGCCGCCGCTCACCAGGTGGCACTCGACGATCTCGTCCACGTTCCGGATGTAGGACTCGAACTTGATGAAGTCTTCGCGGCGATGGTCGGACAGGGTGACCTGGGTGAACACCAACTGCACAGGCCCCAGTTTCTCGAGCTGGACGTGGGCACCATAGCCGGTGATGTAGCCCGCCTTCTCCAGGCGCTTGACGCGCGTCAGGCAAGGGCTGGGCGACAGGCCGACGGCATCCGCCAGATCGACGTTGGGGGTCCGCCCGTTGCGCTGGAGATGGCTGAGGATGCGCACGTCGAGACGGTCCAGTTTTGGGGCACCGTTCATCATCGGGGGCTGCTCGCCATCAGGTTTTCTAATAATTTCATGGTAACAAACCGCACCGTGGCGGGCCAGTGGCCGCGGTGCGGTACGTCTCCTTAGCGCAGTGCGCCGCGCACGCCGGGCATATCGAGCACCGTGTCCAACGTGCACCGGACGCGCTCGAACAGCAGGTCGAAGTCGATTTCGGTGTAGCACAGCGCAGGCGCGAAACCCAGCACGTTGTCGCCGAAGGCGCGGAAGATGACCCCGTTGCGGTAGGCGACATCGAAAATCCGGTCGGCGAGCTTGAGCCCGGGATCGAAGCGGGCCTTCGTCTCCTTGTCGGCGACCAACTCGAGTGCCCCCAGCAGGCCGCGGCTGCGCGCATCGCCCACCAGCGGATGATCGAGGAGCCCGCGCAGGCCTTGCTCGAAGCGCGATGCGTGCCGGATGCCGTTCTCAAGCAGCCCCCCCTCGTGATACAGGCGCAGCACCTCCAGGGCTACCGCCGCGCTCACCGGGTGGGCCGAATAGGTGTGTCCGTGGCCGACCGGCAGATCGTTGCCGCCCGCCTCGGCGATGGCCTGGTAGATCGCCTCGCTCATCAACACCGCGCCCATCGGCGCGTAGCCGGCGGTGAGGCCCTTGGCCACGGTCATCACGTCCGGCGTGACGCCTTCCGCCTCGCACGCAAAGAGCGGACCGGTCCGTCCGAAGCCGGTGATCACCTCGTCCACCGCGAACAGGATGCCGAGCTCGCGGCAGGCGTCCTGCATCGCCTTGAGCCAGCCCTTCGGCGGCACGATCACGCCGCCCGAGCCCTGCACCGGCTCGCAGAAGAAGGCGGCAACGCGGTCGCGGCCGATCTCCTGCACCTTGTCCTTGAGCGCGGCCACCGAGGACCGAATGATCGCCTCCGGATCCGACCCCACCGGATTGCGATAGGGATAGGGCGACGGGATGCGGTGCTGGTTCGGCAGCGGCACGTCGAAGTTGCGGTGGAAAGCCGGGATCGCGGTGAGACCGGACCCCTGCGCCGACGAGCCGTGATAGCCGCGCTCGATGGTGATGAAGTGCTTCTTCTCCGGTTTGCCCAGCGCGTTGTAGTAATGGACGATGAAGCGGATGGCGGAGTCGACCGCGTCGGATCCGCCCAGGGTGAAGTAGACCTTGCGCAGCGACGGCGGCGCGAGCTCCACCAGCTTCGCCGCGAGCCGGATGGCCGGCTCCGAGCCGAAGTGGAAGTAGCCGGTCGCGTACGGCAGGCGGCGCATCTGCTCTTCGGCCGCGCGGACGATGCTCTCGTGGCCGTAGCCGACGTTCACGCACCACAGGCCGGAGAACGCGTCGAGGAGTTCCTTGCCGTTGCTGTCCGTGAGGTAGGCGCCGTGGCCCGATTCGAGCACGGCAACGCCGCGCCGCTCGTGGGTCCGGTAATTGACGACGGGGTGAATCAGATGGTCGCGGTCGAGGGCGACGAGGGTTTCTCTTTGCATGGTCTGTCTGCCGAGTGTTCGTTGAAGGGCGGGCTGAACGAGGGCAAGCGCGCTCACCGGCGACCCTCCGTTTGGAGGCGGGGAAAGGCCCTTGCGACGGAGTCATGGTAGCCATGGCCCTGCGGCGGTAGATTCCGACGACCGGGAAGCTGGTGCGCGGATATCGCGAATACGACGCCGATTCGGCATATCGTGCCGAGCCCTTCCCTTCAGCGCGAAAAGCGCGCCACCGTCAAGCTCAACTGCGTCGCGAGATCGCGCAGGTCCTGCGCCGCCACGCCGACCTCCTTCTGCGTGGAGGCGGTTTCGGCCACCGATTGCGCCACCTGCTCGATCCGTGCGGCCACCTCGCTGCTCGCATTGCGCTGCTCCCCGAGCGCGAGCGAGATCGACTCGACGTTGTGCAGGGTTCGCGCTATCGCGTCACGGATTACGGCCATGGTCTCGCCGGCCTCGAGAATGTGCCGTTTGCCCTGCGCCACCTGTGCGCACGCCGCGCCCATCTGCTCGCGGGTGCCGCGGGTTCCGTCTTGTATCGTCGTGACGAGCTTGACGATCTCGCCGGTCGACACCGACGTGCGTTCCGCGAGCTTGCGCACCTCGTCCGCAACCACGGCGAAGCCGCGCCCCTGCTCTCCGGCGCGCGCCGCCTCGATCGCGGCATTGAGGGCGAGCAGATTCGTCTGCTCGGCGATCTCGCGGATGACCACGCCAATCCTGCCGATGCTGTGCGAATCCTCGGCGAGGCGCGACATGCGTTGTGCGCCGTCCTCCATCACCCGGTCGATGCGCTCGAACTCCTCGGCGGCTTCGCGGATCATCTGCAGCCCGGACTCGCCCGCCTGGTTCGCGTGCTCCGCGACGCACCGGGCCTCGCCGGCGTTGTCGGCGATCCGGGCGATGCTCGCGGAAAGCTCCTGCAGGGCCGCTGCCATCGATTCGCTCGCCTCGCGCTGCCTCGCGGTGCGTTCGGTCACCTGCACGGAAGCGGCGGCGAGCTGCGCGGCGTTGCTGCCGAGCCGGCCCGCCCCGCCCGCGATCTGGCCGACCACTTCGCGCAGGTTCGCCCGCATCCGATCGATCGAGGCCATGACACCGACCGGTGCGGTCCTCGAACCGGACGTGGCGGCCAGCCGTCCGTTGGCGATCTCGGTCGCGACGTGATCCAGGTCTCGCGGCTCGGCGCCGAGCTGGACGGTGACCTGACGGGTCAAGGCCGCCGCCAGGGCCGCCCCGATGACCACAGCGAGCGCGCCGACGACGATGTTTGCGACCAGGCTCCCCTGGAAGGTTTTCTGGCCGGACTCGTATTCGCGCTTCGCTTCGGCGAGCTGCATGTCGATCAGCTGCGCGAACGCGTCGGAGAAGGGATCGACCAAGGGATAGAGCTGGTGCGTGGTGAAGACGGACAGCGCCTCCGGATCCTTCCGCTCGAGGATCTTCTTGAGCGACTGCAGCTGTGTGTCGGCCGCCTGCATCATCGGCCCGAGCTGCGCCGCCACCGTCCGCTCCGCGGGAGACAGCCGGCCCGCGGCGTAGGTCTTCCAGTGTTCGGCGATCGTCGTCTCCGCCTCCTGCACCAGGTGCAAGGCGTCTTCGTAGGAGATATGCCCCTCCCGCGCCTTGTAGGACGCAGCGACGATGTTCTTCGCGTACATGTCGGCGATGAGCTTGAGATCCCGCAGGGGCACCACGCGGTCCAGGTACACCCGCTCCAGCCCCTGAACCGTGGAGTTCATGCCGAGATGGCCGATCCCCGCGGACAGCACGATGAAGCCGATCAGAATAAAGGCCAGCGCAAGCAGCCTGTCACGGATTTTCCAGTTCTTCATTTTGAGAGGACGTTTATTGGATTCGTAGCCCGGATGCAGGCTGCGGGCAGAAATCCCGGGCAGGCGCAGCGCTAAGGCGCCGCCGCCCGCTCTACCCGTTTCGGCTTCAATAGCCTTGGCGGCGGTCCACCAGGCCGATCAGCGGAAGCCCTTCGCGATGCCGGCGGAGGTTTTCCAGCACCGCCTCCACGGCGGTCTCGGGTTGCGTCATGCTCGCGATGTGGGGCGTGACCATGATGCGCGGGTGGCGCCAGAATGGGTGCCCCGGCGGCAGGGGCTCCGTGTCGAAGACGTCGAGGATCGCCGCGGACAGGCGTCCGCTGTCGAGCGCGTCCAGCAGGTCCTGCTCCACCAGGTGGCCGCCCCGCCCCACGTTCACCAGCACCGATCGCGGCGGCAGCCGTTCGAACAGGTCCCGCGAAAGAATGCCCCGCGTCGCGTTCGTCAGCGGCAGCAGGCAGACGAGGATGTCGGTGCGGGCGAGGAAGGCGTCCATGCCCTCCTCGCCGGCGTAGCTCTCGATGCCCGGCAGCTCGCGCGCAGTCCGGCTCCAGCCCGCGCACTGGAAGCCGAAGCCCTGCAGTTTCGCGAGCACCGCCTGGCCGAGCACGCCCATGCCGAGCACGCCGACCCGGCGCGAGCCCGCCGTGCGCACCCGGATCGGGTTCCACACCCCCTCGCGCTGCTGCGCGGCGTATGGCAGCCAGTCGCGGTGCGCGGCCAGCACGGCCAAGGTCGCGTACTCGACCATGCCTGCCACGAGCCCCGATTCGATCATGCGCACCACTGGCACCTCGGGAGGGATGCGCGAAAAATCGAACTGGTCGACGCCGGCACCCACGGAGAACACGACTTTCACGTTGGGAAAGGTCTCCGCCAGGTTCTCCGGCGGCTCCCAGGCGGCGAGGTAGCGCACTGCGGACGGGTTGCCGATGTCCGGCCAGATACGGAAATCGATATCGGGTGCCCGTTCGGCGAACAGCCTCGCCCAGACGGCCCCGCGCTCCGGATCGGCCTTGTAGAGAAAGCTCATCGGGTCGCTCCGCGATGCGTCAGCCCAGGGCCTGATTGATGATCGCGAACTGGCGCACGCCCTCGTCCGCATGGGCCGGCTCGCCGCGCACCATGGTGATCGCACTGTCGACCCTGTCGAGGCCCATGTCGGCCAGCCAGGGGGTGAGACCACTGGATTCATGCACGTCGATGCGAACGAAGGAACCGGCGCGGACGCCGATCCAATGGGCGATGAGGGCCTTGGCCCGCTCGATGTCGGGCGCCACGACCGGTCCGATGGCGTAGCCGCGGCCGAAGCGGCGGCAGAAGGCGAAGCCGACCGGTTCGTCACCGCCGTCGAGCACCACGCAATCGGCCACCTTGCGCAACGCGTCGAGGACGGTGGCCCGTGGCATGCCGAGCGCGCGGCACATGAGACGGGCGAGCTTGGGCCCATCGCTCGCGCCGATCGGGCGGATGCGCTCGCCGGCGGGCGGCACGGCGGTCCCGAGTTGGAACACCGTCCCCTGATGCTGGTGCAGCTGACCGACCGCGACGAAGCCGAGGCGCTCGTAGAGGGGCTGGCCAGCCAGCGTAGCGTAGAGCAGCGTGCTCCGCTCGCCCAATTCCTGGAGCACCCGGGTCATCAGCTCGCGTCCGATGCCCCTGCCCTGCGCGTCGGGTGAAACGATCACCATGCCGAGGGAGCCGTGCTCGCTGCCGTAGGCCCAGCACAGGGCGGTGCCAACGATCGCACCCTCGCATTCGGCAACGAACCCCGTGCCGAGGCGATGGACGAATTGCCAGTCTTCGAGCCGATGCGGCCAGCGTACTGCCTGCGAAAGCGCGTGCGCGGCGGGCAGGTCGCCCTCCACCATGCGGCGGTATTCGATTTGAAGTCCGGTGCCGGAAGTGGTCATGAAAGCCTCCTTCAAGTGTCGGCTTAATGTCGCAGGCGGCAAGCGCGATTGATAGGACGTTCTTGCCGTTTGCACCGTTTCGGGTCGGCCAGGCGCAATTCGGCAGGATCATTCGCGCGCGGGAAAACAAAGAAACATCGTGCCGGAATCCCGCGTGGGCTCAACAGATAATGCTTGCAGTCGACTCCTATCATCGATCCGGGAACGAGAGCCTGCTCACCGCAGCGGCGATCGACGAAATGATCATAAGAAGGAGTCGCAATGGGCCGATTTGATCCCACGAAAATTGCCGTGCCGAGCACGCACTTCATCGGAGGGCGCGCCGTCGGCGGCGCCCGAGAAACCCTCGACGTCCGCCGCCCATCCGACGGCGCGGTCTACGCGGCACTGCCGCTGGCGGATGCCAGCCTGGTGGACCACGCGGTGGAGGACGCCTGGCGCGCCTTCAAGGAGAGCGACTGGGCAAGCCGCGCCCCGCGCGACCGGGCTCGCGTCCTGCGCCGCTGGGCGGACCTCGTCGAGGCCGACGTGGCCACCCTCGCCCCCCTCGAAGCGGCGGGCTCCACCCGCCCGATCCAGAATGCCACGCACTGGGACGTGCCGTTCTGCGCCGAGGGTATCCGCTTCTTCGCAGAGTTCGCCGACAAGTGCGGCGGCGAGGTGGTCCCGACCCAGCGCGATCACCTCGGCCTGACGGTGACCGAGCCCTACGGCGTGATCGGCGCCATCGCGCCGTGGAATTTCCCGCTGGTAATGGCCTGCTGGAAGATCGCGCCGGCGCTCGCCGCCGGCAACGCGGTGGTGCTCAAGCCCTCGGAGATGACGCCCTTCTCCATCGTGCGTCTGGCCGAACTCGCGATCGCCGCCGGCATGCCGCCGGGCATCTTCAACATCGTGCAGGGCGACGGCAGGGTCGGCGACGCGCTGTGCCGCCATCCGCGCGTATCGAAGGTCACCTTCACCGGCTCCACCCGCACCGGTGCCGCCATCATGGCCGCGTGTGCCGAAAGCGGCACCAAGCCGGTGACGCTCGAACTCGGCGGCAAGAGCCCGCAGGTGGTCTTCGCCGACGTGGCCGACGCGGACAAGGTGGCGCGACGGGTGGCGCAGGCCATTGCGACCAACGCCGGCCAAGTGTGTGTCGCCGGCTCTCGCCTCATCGTGCAGCGGGCCATCGCCGACGAGCTGATCGAGCGCATCGCCGGCGCCTTCGCCGAGCTGGTGCCGGGGCCCACCTGGGAGGCCTCGACCACGCTGTCGCCGATCATCTCGGCGCGGGAAATGAACCGCATCGACGGCATGGTGCGCGCGACCGTCGACCAGGGCGGGCGGATCCTCTGCGGCGGACGCAGCGTCGCCGAGGATAGCGGCGGCGCATACTACCAGCCGACCATCCTCGCCGACGTGGACATGAGCATGGACGCGGTGCGCGATGAGATCTTCGGGCCGGTACTGACCGTGCAGACTTTCGAAGACGAGGCCGAGGCGATGCAGCTGGCCGCACACCCCTCGTACGGCCTGGCCGCCGGCGTGCACACCGCCGATATCAACCGCGCCCTGCGTCTCGCGCGCAGCCTGGAGGCAGGCACCGTGTGGATCAACCGTTACGGCCGTAGCTGGGACTTCGCGCTGCCCACCGGTGGCTACAAGCGCTCGGGGATCGGCAAGGACCTGGGGCGCTGCGCCTACGAGGCGAACCTGCGCACCAAGACCGTGCTGATCGACTTTGCCGCGGACGCGGCGTGAGCCCACTCCGGAGCTCAGCATAATGTGCTGCGCTCCGCTTGCAATACCAAGAATCGTGTGATCCGGAAGGCCGAATATGGGACGTCCGATCAATCGTCGAGTGATGTAATTCTTCCACGGAAGCAGTAAGCGCGGAAGGTCTGGCAGCCCCAGACCTTCCGGCAATGTGCAACCGCCCCGGTCCATCGAGACCCCGACGCAGAAAATCCCGATCGATACAGGAGTAGACAAATGAGCAGCCTGCGGCCCAAGTACATCAGCTTCGATTGCTACGGCACCCTGATCAACTTCCAGATGGCCGAACTGGCGCGCGAACTCTTCGCCGACCGTATCGCGCCCGAGAACATGGCGCAATTCACCACCGACTTCGCCCGCTACCGCCTGGACGAAGTGATGGGCGACTGGAGGCCGTACGACAAGTTGCTCTGCAACTCGGTGGAACGCACCTGCAAGCGCTGGGATATCGAGTACCGCGACAACGAAGGCCTGAAGTTCTACAAGGCCGTGCCGACCTGGCAGCCGCATGCGGACGTGCCCGCGGCCCTGGCCCGCCTGGCCACCGAGTACAAGCTGGTGATCCTGTCCAACGCCATGGACTCCCAGATCCAGGCCAGCGTGGACAAGCTGGGCGCCCCCTTCCACCGCGTCTACACCGCCCAGCAGGCCCAGGCCTACAAGCCGCGCCTGCAGGCCTTCGAGTACATGATCGAGCAACTGGACTGCAACCCGGAAGACATCCTGCACGTGTCCTCGAGCATGCGCTACGACCACCTCTCGGCGGACGACGTCGGCATCAAGAACAAGGTCTTCGTCGCCCGGGGCCACGAGCCGATCTGGCCGGTCTGGGGCAGCCACGAGATCAAGGACCTGAGCGGGCTGCCCGCCCTGGTCGGTCTCTGAGCGCTGTGCGACACAGGCTCGCGCGGGCCTGTGAGCGTCTCGTCCGTGAGAGCGATCCCGTGGGCGAGACCATCCTTACCGCAGGGGAAAACGTATGAGCGACAAGAGAACTGCATCCACCCGACCGCTGCGAAGCGCGCGCTGGTTCCGCAAGGACGACCTGCCTGGCTTCGTGCACCGCTCGACCCTGGCGGCAGCCGGATGGAGCCGCGAGGACCTGATGACGCGCCCCGTCGTGGGCATCCTCAACACCTGGTCCGACATCAACCCGTGCAATCTCAACCTTCGCGCCCTTGCGGAGGAGGTCAGGACGGGGATCCTCGAGGCGGGCGGCATCCCGTTCGAGGTTCCGCTGATGTCGATCAGCGAGAACATCATCAAGCCGACCTCGTTCCCATTCCGGAACCTGCTCGCAATGGAGGCCGAGGAGTGCATCCGCGCCTATCCCTTCGACGCGGTGGTCCTGCTCGGCGGATGTGACAAGACCCAGCCGGGGCTGCTGATGGGCGCCGCGAGCGCCGGGGTTCCGCTGATCTTCCTGGGCAGCGGCCCGGCCACACCCCGTTCGGCGACCGGCGGGGACCTGGCCAACGCTACCGGCGTCTGGCGCCTGGTGGACCAGTTGCGCGCCGGCAAGGTCTCCGAAGGCGACTTCGCCGCGTTCGAGCAGTGTGTAATGGGAACGGTGGGCCATTGCGCCGAGATGGGTACCGCCTCCTCGATGGCGACCATCTGCGAGGCCTTGGGCGTGTCCCTGCCCGGCAGCAGCCTGGTTCCGGCGGTCGACCGCCGGCGCAATCACTACGCCCGCGAGGTGGGCCGCCGCAGCGTCCGCATGGCCGCCGAAGGCAGCCCCCGCCCGGCCGAGATCCTCGACGCGCGGGCCTTCGACAACGCCATCACCCTCCTGTGCGCGGTGGGCGGCTCGACCAACGTCATCATCCACCTGCTGGCGCTCGCCGGCCGCGTCGGCGTGCCGCTGACCCTGGACCGCTTCGACGAGATCGGCCGACGCGTGCCGCTGATCGCCAACGTCCAGCCCGCCGGCGAACATCTGACCGAGCGGCTCATGACCGCAGGCGGCGTGCCGGCCCTGCTCAAGACCCTCAAGCCGTTCCTGCATCTCGACGCACGCACCGTCGACGGGCGCACGATCGGAGAGATCATCGAGACCGCCGAGGTCATCGATGCGGACGTGATCCGCCCGCTGGACAAGCCGGTGAAATCGGGCGAGACGCTGGTCGTGGTGAGGGGCAACCTGGCACCGGACGGGGCGGTGATGAAGGCCTGCGCCGCGGACCCGAAACTCTTCCGTCATCGCGGCCGTGCGGTGGTTTTCGAGGACGTCCAGACCATCGCCGACCGGATCGACGATCCCGCCCTTGGCATCGACGAGAACAGCGTGCTCATCCTGCGCAACGCCGGTCCGGTGGGCGCGGCGATGCCCGAGTGGGGCATGCTGCCCCTGCCGCGTCACCTGCTGGCACGGGGCGTCCGCGACATGCTCCGCATCTCGGACGCGCGCATGAGCGGTACCGCCTACGGCGCCGCGGTGCTGCACGTCTCCCCCGAGGCAGCCGTCGGAGGTCCGCTCGCCCTGGTGCGCGACGGCGACATCATCGAGCTCGACGTTCCCGCGCGTCGCCTCGAGCTCTGTGTCGCCCCGGAAGAGCTCGAGCGCCGGCGCCAGGCGTGGCAGCCTCCGGCGCCCAAGCACACGCGCGGATACCGCAATCTCTACAACCAACACGTCGAGCAGGCGCATCGCGGCTGCGACTTCGACTTCCTCCGGGGCGCCAATGAAGAAACCCTCCCCGAAGGGCTCTTCGATGGCTGGGTCGGAGGCTGGTAGGACATCAACATGAGCATTCTCTATCGATCCGATGCACCGCGTGCGGCCGCCTGGGCGAGCTATTTTGCCGAGCACGCTCCCGACCTGGACTTCCGTGTCTGGCCCGATGCCGGCAAGCTCGACGAGGTCGAATACCTGATCGCGTGGCAGGCGCCGGCCGAGTTCCTCGCCACCCTGCCCCGGCTGAAGGTGTTGTTCTCCTCGGGAGCCGGGGTCGATCACGTCGACTTCTCCGCCGTGCCGGCGCACATTCCCGTCGTCAGAATGGTCGAGCCCGGCATCATCAACGGCATGGTGGAATATGTGAGCCTCGCCGTCCTGGCTCTGCACCGCGACTTCTTCGACTATGTGGCGGCGAAGGCGGCACGCGTCTGGAACCCCCTCGAAGTGCCGCCCGCCTCGGCCCGCAGCATCGGCGTCATGGGGATGGGTTCCCTCGGCCGCGCCGTTCTGGAGCGGCTGGGGACCTACGGTTTCCGGCTGCGCGGCTGGAACCGCTCTCTGCGCCAGATGGACGGCGTGGAGAGCTTCGCCGGCCCCGATCAGCTGCAGCCTTTCCTCGAGGGTTGCGACGTCCTGATCTGCCTGCTGCCGCTCACCCCGGCGACCCGGGGCATCCTGAACCGCAAGCTCTTTTCGGCGCTGCCTGCCGGGGCGGCGCTCATCAACGTCGGCCGCGGCCCGCACCTCGTCGATGCGGACCTCGTCGAGGCGCTGGATTCGGGCCGGCTCTCCCGCGCGATCCTCGACGTGACCGATCCCGAGCCCCTGCCGGATGAACACCCCTTCTGGACGCATCCGCGCGTGTTCCTGACGCCCCACGTGGCGAGCATGACCCAGCCCGAAACGGCAGCGCCGATCCTGCTGGAGAACGTTCGCCGGCACCGGCGCGGCGAGCCCCTCCTGAATCTCATCGATCGCTCCCGCGGCTATTGAGACGGCCGCCTCCGAGGCACGGCAAAACGTGCTGCGGAGCCGACTCAATACCAACAAATGTGCGCAGTCGGAGGTCAAAAACGGGACGAACCTACATTCATGGAGTGATGTAATTCTTCCACGGAAGCAATAAACGCAGAGGGTCCCGGTCCATCGATACCCCGACGCAGAAAACCCCGATCGATACAGGAGTAGACAAATGAGCAGCCTGCGGCCCAAGTACATCAGCTTTGATTGCTACGGCACCCTGATCAACTTCCAGATGGCCGACGTGGCGCGCGAGCTCTTCGCCGACCGTATCGCGCCCGAGAGCATGGCGCAATTCACGACCGACTTCGCCCGCTACCGCCTGGACGAAGTGATGGGCGACTGGAGGCCGTACGACCAGCTCCTGTGCAATGCCGTGGAGCGCACCTGCAAGCGCTGGGGTATCGAATACCGCGACAACGAAGGCCTGAAGTTCTACAAGGCCGTGCCGACCTGGCAGCCGCATGCGGACGTGCCCGCGGCCCTGGCCCGCCTGGCCACCGAGTACAAGCTGGTGATCCTGTCCAACGCCATGGACTCCCAGATCCAGGCCAGCGTGGACAAGCTGGGCGCCCCCTTCCACCGCGTCTACACCGCCCAGCAGGCCCAGGCCTACAAGCCGCGCCTGCAGGCCTTCGAGTACATGATCGAGCAACTGGGCTGCAACCCGGAGGACATCCTGCACGTGTCCTCGAGCATGCGCTATGACCACCTGTCGGCGGACGACGTCGGCATCAAGAACCGCGTGTTCGTTGCGCGCGGCCACGAGCCGAGCTGGCCGGTCTGGGGCGCACACGAAGTCAAGGACCTCGGCGGCCTGCCCGCTCTGGTCGGCCTCTGACAGCGGTGCGCGACACGACCCGGATACGAGGTGAGATGATGAAACTCGACTCCTACTGGCTCGACACGGCGCCCCTCTTCACCGGCGGTGAGCGCGAGCCGGTGTCCGGGCGTGTCGACGTCGCCGTGGTCGGCGGCGGCTTCACGGGTCTGTCGTCCGCGTTGGCACTTGCGCGGCGCGGCGCGTCGGTGGTGGTCTTCGAAGCCGGACGCGTGATCGGCGCAGCCTCGGGGCGCAACGGCGGCCAGTGCAACAGCGGCCTCGCCCACGACTACGGTTCGCTCGCCGCCCGCATCGGCGCCGAGCGGGCCGCTGCCTACTACCGCGCGTACGAAGCGGCAGTGCAGACCGTCGAAGAGGTCGTCGCACGGGAGCGCATCGATTGCGGCTTCGTCCGCTGCGGCAGGCTCAAGCTTGCTGCCAAGCCGGAGCACTACGGCAAGTTGGCGCGGGCCTGTGAGCGGCTCGCCCGTGAAGTGGACCCGGCGGTGGAGATGATTCCGCCCGAGCGCATCCGCGACGAGGTCGGCTCCGACGCCTTCTTCGGCGGCCTGCTGCAGAAGACCAGCGCGCAGATGCACGTCGGGAGGTTCGGCGTGGGGCTGGCCGAGGCGGCAACCCGCCACGGGGCAAGGATCCTGGAGAATGCCCCGGTGACCGAAATCAAGCGCCTCGGCGACGGCACTTACCGTGTGGGTTCGGCCCGCGGCAGTGTGCACGCCACACAGGTCCTGCTGGCGAGCGGCAGTTCCGCCGTGGGTCCCTTCGGCTGGTTCCGCCGCCGCCTGGTCTCGGTGGGGAGCTTCATCATCACCACCGAGCCGCTCGACCGTGCCCTGCTCGACCGTCTGCTGCCCCACCGCCGCGGCTACGTCACGTCCAAGAACGTGGGCAACTACTTCCGCACCACCGCCGACAACCGGCTCGTCTTCGGCGGCCGGGCGCGCTTCGCGATGTCGAACCCGCGTTCCGACCAAAAGAGCGGCCGCATCCTGCGTGCGACGCTCGCCGCGACCTTCCCCGAGCTCGCGGATGCGCGCATCGACTACTGCTGGGGCGGCCTCGTGGACATGACCGCCGACCGCCTGCCGCGCGCAGGGCAGCACGACGGCATGTTCTATTCCCTCGGCTACAGCGGCCACGGGGTGCAGATGTCGGTGCACATGGGCGAGCTCATGGCCGACGTGATGGCCGGCAAGGCGGACGCGAACCCGTGGCGCGAGCTCGACTGGCCCGCCATCCCCGGGCATTTCGGCAAACCCTGGTTCCTCCCCTTCGTCGGGGCCTACTACCGGTTCCAAGACCTGATTCACTGACGCGTCGTCTAAGGAGAATGGAGAGAGAACGTCACCATTCAAGGATTGCTCGCACCACATCGGCGCCCCCGGAAACGGCGATCTGAGTCCCGACCGGCCGCTTGCCAGACAGGGTTGTACCTCGGAGGAGAGATAAATCATGCAAGACAAAAACGAAAAGTTCGGCGCGCACCAGCACCTGGTGGAGCGCATCGGAGAAGACCTGGGACGCGGCGTATCGCGCCGCGACGTGCTGCGGGCGCTGATGGCGAGCGGCATCCTCGCCACCACCGCGGGCGGCCTGCTGACGCACACCGGTGCCGCCTTTGCCCAGACGCCGAAGAAGGGCGGCAAGATCCGCGTCGCCGTCGGCGCCGGTTCCACCTCGGACACGCTCGATCCGGCCAAGGGCGCCAACATCGCCGACAGCGTGCGCCACTACATGTTCTACAGCCGCCTGACCACCATCGACACCGAGCTTACGCCCCAGATGGCGCTTGCCGAATCGATGAACACCAAGGACGGGGCGCTGTGGACCATCAAGTTGCGCAAGGATGTGCGCTTCCATGACGGCAAGCCGCTGACCTCGGCCGACGTGGTGTATTCGCTGCTGCGCCACAAGAACCCCACCACCGCATCCAAAGCCAAGGCGGTGGCCGAAGAGTTCGAGGAAATCAAGGCGACCGGTCCGCTCGAACTGCAGATCAAGCTGAATTCACCGAACGTCGACCTGCCGGCGCTGCTGGGCACCGCCCATTTCTCGATCATCAAGGACGGCACCACCGACTTCACCACGGCGATCGGCACCGGTCCGTACAAATGCAAGGAATTCAAGCCGGGCGTGCGCTCGATCAGCGTGCGCAATGACGACTACTGGAAGCCGGGCAAGCCCTATCTCGACGAGATCGAGTACTTCTCGATTCCTGACGAGGCGGCACGCGTGAACGCGCTGCTGTCGGGCGACGTGCATCTGATCAATGCCATCAACCCGCGCTCGGCGCCGACCGTTTCGGCTGCTCCCGGCTACACGCTGTTCGAATCGAAGACCGGCCATTACACCGACATCATCATGCGCGACAATCTCGGCCCGGTGAAGAACCCCGACTTCGTGCTGGCGATGAAATACATGCTGGACCGCGAACAGATGCTCAAGGTGGCCATGCGCGGGTTCGGCATCATCGGCAACGACCAGCCGGTCCAACCCTCGAACCGTTTCTACTTTTCCGGACTGCCGCAACGCACCTTCGACCTGGACAAGGCCAAGTTCCACCTGCAGAAATCCGGCATGGCCGGCCAGACCCTGCCGGTGGTGGCGTCGACGGCAGCCAACGGTTCGGTCGACATGGCGCAGATCCTGCAGCTGTCGGCGCAGAAAGCCGGCCTGAACCTGGACATCAAGCGCATGCCGGCCGACGGCTATTGGTCGAACCACTGGGCAAAGCATCCGATGTCCTTCGGCAACATCAGTCCGCGTCCGACCGTCGACCTGATGTTCACGCTGTTCTACAAGTCCGATTCGTCGATGAACGTGTCGGGCTGGAAGAACGAGAAGTTCGACCAGTTGCTGGATGCTGCGCGCGGTGAAACCAATGAAGCCAAGCGCAAGCAGATGTATGCCGACATGCAGGTGTTGGTGCATGAGCAGTGCGGCGTCGGGATTCCGATGTTCATCAACTCGGTCGACGGTTTCACGAACAAGCTCAAGGGTTATGGCAGTCATCCGCTGGCCGGCCTCATGGGCTTTGATTTCGCCGAGCACGTCTGGCTCGACGCGTGACGGGCAGATGGATGACCAATCATGAACGGAACCACTGCAAGACTTGTCCTGAAACGGCTCGGGGTCGGCGTGCTGACCCTGCTGATCGTGTCGGTCGTGATCTTCACGATCACCGCGCTCTTGCCGGGCGACGCCGCCCAGGCCCTCCTGGGCCAGGACGCTACCCCGGAGACCGTGGCGGCGCTGCGCGCCAAGTTCGGGCTCGATCAGCCCGCCCACCTGCGCTACCTCCAATGGCTGGTGGGCCTGGTCAGCGGCGATCCGGGCAGCTCCCTGGTGAACGGCCTGCCGGTGGCGGAGCTCATTGGCAGCCGCCTGCCCAACACCCTCAAGCTCGCGGCGATTGCCGCGCTGGCCGCAGTACCTGTGGCGCTGACCATCGGCATCGTGTCGGCGATGTTCCGCGGCTCGCTTTTCGATCGCTTCATGAACATGGCTGCGGTCTCCGCCGTTTCGGTGCCGGAGTTCCTGATCGCCACGCTCGCGGTGTTGCTCTTCGCGGTTCATCTGCAATGGCTGCCGGCGCTGTCGCACGTCTCCGAGATCAACTCCTTCGGCGACATGCTGCATGCCTACGCGATGCCGGTCCTGACCTTGTGCTGCGGGCTGGTGGCCCAAATGGCGCGCATGACCCGGGCGGCGGTGATCGACCAGTTGAGCGCGCCCTACGTTGAGATGGCGATGCTCAAGGGCGCGCGGCCGGTCCGCGTGGTGCTCACCCACGCGCTGCCGAACGCGGTCGGGCCGATCGCCAACGCGGTCGCCCTGAGCCTGTCCTACCTGCTCGGCGGGGTGATCATCGTGGAGTCGATCTTCCACTATCCGGGCATCGCAACCCTGATGCTCGACGCCGTCTCCAGCCGCGACATTCCCGTGGTGCAGGCCTGCGCGATGCTGTTCTGCGTGGGTTACATGATGCTGGTCCTTGCGGCCGACGTCAGTGCAATCGTTTCGAATCCGAGGCTGCGCAAATGAATGCTTCCATCACTCCCGCGGGGCCCGAGGGCGGCCGCCCTGTGGCTCCTCCGATCAACACGCAGTCGGCAAAGCGACGAAGCCGGCGCGGCACGATGTCCGTCACCGGCCTGATCGGCCTCTTCATCGTGGGCTTCTGGCTGGTGATGGCGGTGGTAGGCCCCGCGGTGGCCCCCCACGCGGCGAACGATCTGATCAGCGACGAGTCCTTCGGCGCCTTAAGCGCTGCGTACCCCTTGGGAACCGACTATCTGGGACGCGACATGCTGAGCCGGGTGCTGCACGGAGCTCCCTACACCATCGGCGTGGCGCTGGCCGGCACCGTGTGCGCCTGCCTGCTCGGCACCATACTGGGCCTTACCGGGGCTGCGGCCGGCACCGGCGGCAAGGCGGGACGCTGGGGCGACGAGCTCCTGAGCCGCACCATGGACGCGCTGGTCGCGATCCCGAACAAGATGTTCGCCCTGATCATGGTCGCCTCCTTCGGCTCCTCGGTCCCGCTGCTGATCCTCACCGCCGCGCTGGCCTATACGCCGGGCTCCTACCGGATCGTGCGCGCCCTGGCCGTCAACGTGATGACCCTGGACTTCATCCTGGCGGCGCGTGCTCGCGGCGAAGGCATGGCCTACATCATCTTCATCGAGGTCCTGCCCAACATGTTCCGTCCGGTGCTCACCGACTTCGGCATGCGCTTCGTGTTCGTGGTGCTGCTGCTCGCCGCGATGAGTTTCCTCGGGCTGGGCGTGCAGCCGCCCGATGCGGACTGGGGCTCGCTCGTGCGCGAGAACATCCTGGGCCTGGGCGACGGTGCCCCGGCAGTGCTGGCCCCTGCGGTCGCGATCGCGACCCTCACCATCGGCGTGACCCTGCTCATCGATAGCGTCGGTGGGCGTGGCAAGCGCGAGAAGGACGGTGTCTGACCATGAATGAGATCGTGAAAGTCAGCGGCCTGCAGGTCGCCGCCCGCAACGCACTGGGCGAGGACGTGCCCATCGTCCATGGCGCGGACTTCGTGCTCGAGAAGGGCGAGGTGCTCGCGCTGATCGGCGAGTCCGGCTCGGGCAAGACCACCATTGCCCTGTCGCTGCTGGGTTATGCGCGCAAGGGCTGCCGCATCGTGGGCGGATCGGTGCGCATCTGCAACGTGGACGTGCTCAAGCTCGACCAGGACGAGCTCGCCGGGCTGCGCGGCCGCACCGTGTCCTACATCGCCCAGAGCGCGGCAGCGGCGTTCAATCCGTCCAAGACCATCATGGACCAGGTGATCGAGAGCGCGCTCATCCACAAGACGATGGCGCGCCGCCAGGCCGAGGCCAAGGCGGTCGGGCTGTTCCGCGAGCTCGCTCTGCCGGATCCGGAAGGGATCGGCGCGCGCTATCCGCACCAGGTCTCCGGCGGCCAGCTGCAGCGCCTGATGGCGGCGATGGCGCTCATCACCGATCCGGCGGTGGTCGTCCTTGACGAGCCGACCACGGCGCTCGACGTCACCACCCAGATCGAGGTGCTTCGCGCCTTCAAGAAGGTGGTCCGCGAGCGTGGCACCACGGCGGTCTACGTGTCCCACGACTTGGCGGTCGTCGCGCAGATGGCCGACCGCATCGTGGTGCTGCAAAACGGTCAGATCCAGGAAAACGGCCGCACCGAGCAGATCCTCTCCGCACCGGCTCACCCCTACACCCGCAGCCTGCTGGCCGCGATGGACCCCGCCTCCCGGGCCGCCGCGACCGTGAGCACACGGCAAGACCGGCAGGACGTCATCCTCGACGTGCGCGATCTCGAAGTGCGCTTCGGAAACGGAAAGGCCGGCGGCGGGAAGGTGGTCCTGCACGACATCAACCTGCAGATCCGCCGTGGTGCGACGGTGGGCGTGATCGGCGAGTCGGGCTCCGGCAAGACCACGCTGGCACGCGCCATCGCGGGCCTGGTCGCCCCGTCCGCGGGCCACGTCCTGCTCGACGGCAAGGCGCTCTCCCCGACGCTGGAAGGGCGCACGCGCGACCAGTTCCGCCGCGTGCAGTACGTGTTTCAGAACGCGGACACCGCGCTCAATCCGCAGCACTCGATCGAAGCCATCCTGTCGCGTCCGCTCAAGTTCTATCACGGCATGACGAGTGAGCAGCGGCGCAAGCGCGTGGCCGAGCTCCTCGACCTGGTGCGCCTGCCCCAGAGCGTGGCGCAGCGCCGCCCGGGCGAGCTCTCCGGCGGGCAGAAGCAGCGTATCAACCTCGCCCGCGCGCTCGCCGCCGAGCCCGACCTGATCCTGTGCGACGAGGTGACGTCGGCGCTGGACACCGTGGTCGGCGCGGCCATCCTCGAGCTGATGGCGGAGCTGCGCCGCGAGCTCAACGTGTCCTACATGTTCATCAGCCATGACCTCGGCACCGTGCGCTCCATCTGCGACGAGATCGTGGTGCTGTACGCGGGCCGCAAGGTCGAGGTGCGTCAGCGCGAGGCGAAGCAAGAGCCACCTTTCCACCCTTACTCTCACCTCCTGGACACCTCCATTCCCATGCTGCGCCGCGGCTGGCTGGAGGAGGTGACCGGACGCACGGCGGCGACGCTGCCGGCCCTTGCCGCCGGCCTCTCGCCGCAGACGGGCCTGTGCCCCTTCATCGACCGCTGTGCCCTGCGGGTGGACGGCCTGTGCAATACCACCCCCCCACCGCTGCGGCAGCTCGCGGGCGGCGGCAGCATCCTCTGCCACCGCTCCGAGGAAGAACTCGTCCGCGCCCAGGGGACACTCAAACTCGTTACAGGAGAAGCAGCATGACGGGACGATTCGTGAGACTCGCCGAAACCAGCCGCGCGCTTGTGCGCTTCGAACTAGACGGCAAGCCCGTCGAAGCCCTCGCGGGCGACACGCTGCTCGTCGCCATTCTGAGCAACGGCACGAGCGTGCGCAGCTGCGAGTTCGGCGGGGGCACGCGCGCCGGCTTCTGCCTGATGGGCGCATGCCAGGACTGCTGGGTGTGGACCGCGGCCGGCGAGCGGCTGCGCTCCTGCACCACGATGGTCGAGGAAGGCATGCAGATCGTAACCACCCAACCGGAGGCATCATGGGCCAAGGTCGCGTGATCATCGTCGGCGCCGGACCGGCCGGCGTGCGCTGCGCCGAGGCGCTGGTCGCGGCGGGGATCAGACCGATCGTGGTGGACGAAGGCCGCCGCGACGGCGGGCAGATCTACCGGCGCCAGCCGGAAGGCTTCAACCGCTCCTACCCCACGCTGTATGGGACGGAAGCCGAGCGCGCGCGCTCGCTGCACCAGACCTTCGAGTCGCTGCGCGGGTCGATCGACTATCGGCCCGAGACGCTCGCCTGGAACATCTTCGACCGGCAGTTGTACACGGTCTCGGCGGGGGTATCGAAGGCGCTGCCCTTCGACGCGCTGGTAGTGTGCTCGGGCGCGACCGACCGCCTCATGCCCGTGAAGGGCTGGCATCGCGCGGGCACCTACAGCCTGGGCGCGGCACAGATCGCGCTGAAGTCCCAGGCCTGCGCCATCGGGCGCCGGGTGGTGTTCGCCGGCACGGGCCCCCTGCTCTACCTGGTGGCGGCCCAGTACGTGAAGGCGGGCGCGCACGTGGAAGCGGTACTGGATACCTCGAGCCTGTGGAAGCGCGTGTGCGCCCTGCCCAAGCTCGCCGCCCGCCCGCGGGTGCTGGTGAACGGGCTCTCCCTCATGCGCACCCTGCGCGGCGCCGGCGTGAGGATCGTGACCGGCATCGAGCCGGTGGAAATCCACGGCTCGCCCGAAGATGGCGTATCGGGGATCACCTACCGCAGCCGGGACGGCTCGACACACCAGCTGGCGTGCGACGCGGTGGCGCTGGGCTACCACGTGCGGCCCGAGACGCAACTCGCCGACCTCGCACGTTGCGAGTTCCGCTTCGATGCCGAGACGCGCCAGTGGCTGCCCGCCGTCGACCAGGACGGCAGGAGCACCGTGCCCGGCGTGTATCTCGCCGGAGACGGCGCCCGCGTGCTCGGCGCCGACGGCGCGGAGATCGCCGGAAAGCTCGCCGCCTGGGCGCTGCTGCAGGATCTGGGCCGACCGGTGCCCGAGGCCGAGCGCGACGCCCTGCGCCGCGAACGCGGAGTGATGGACCGGTTCCGCCAAGGCCTGGTCGAAGCCTTCCCCTGGCCTGCCGAGCAGGCCGCACGCCTGCCCGACGAGGCAATCGTGTGCCGCTGCGAGGCGATCACGGCCGGAGAGCTGCGCCGGGTGGTGAACCAGATGGGCGCCTGCGAGGCCAACCGGGCCAAGGCCTTCAGCCGGGTCGGCATGGGACGTTGCCAGGGACGGTATTGCGGGCATGCGGGGGCGGAAGTCATTGCGCATGCCGCCGGCGTGCCGGTGGAACAGGTGGGGCGTCTGCGCGGCCAGGCGCCGGTGAAACCGCTCTCCATAGCGGTGCGGGAGGAAGTGGAATGAACGCGCGGAAAGCAGATGTCATCATCGTTGGCGGCGGCATCATGGGGGCCGCCACGGCTTTCTTCCTGCGCAAGCGCGGCATGTCGGTCATCCTGCTCGAGCGGGGATTGATCGGCCAGCAGGCCAGCGGCGTCAACTTCGGCAATGTGCGCCGGATGGGCCGCCCGATCGAGCAACTGCCGCTGGCAAACCGCTCGCGCGAGACCTGGCTGAAGTTCAAGGAATTGTTCGGTGACGATGTCGAACTCTTGCTGAACGGCCATCTGCGCGTCGGCTTCACGCCGGCGCACGAAGAACGGATGGCGAAGTATGCACAGGACGCGAAGGACTTCGGCCTGGATATGCAGATGATGGGCGCGAAAGCGCTGCGCGAACGCTTTCCATACCTGGGGCCGGAAATTACTGCGGGTTGCTATGCCCCCCACGACGGTCATGCGAACCCCCGTCTCGCGGCACCGATTATCGGCCGTGCAGCGGTGCGCGAAGGCGCGCAGGTGTTCGAAAACACCGAGATCGTGAGTGTCGAGAAGGATGGCGAGGACTTCCGCGTGACCGCCGCCGATGGGCGGACCTTCCGTGCGCCCGTGGCGTTGATCACCGCCGGCGCCTGGGGCGACCGCATCAGCGCCAAATTCGGCGAACCGGTGCCCATGATCGCCAAAGGGCCGCAGATGTGCGTCACCGAACCTGTGCCTTACGCCATCGGGCCGACCATTGGTGCGATGGCGGACGTGTTCGAACAAGTCGTCTTCTTCCGCCAGGTTGCGCGCGGCAACATCGTCATCGGCGGCGGCGGCCACGAACCGGTGGATCTGGAGAATCGGCGCGCCTACGTGAACCCGCACAGAACGCTGTTCAAGCTGAAGAATGCGCCGCGCGTGGTGCCGGCGTTCAATCACCTGAACATCATTCGCGTCTGGAGCGGGATCGAGGGTTACATGGAAGACAGCAGCCCGGCCATGGGGCCGAGCGCGCGCGTGCCCGGCCTGTATTACGCGTTCGGCTTCTCCGGCGAAGGCTTCCAGTTGGGACCGGGCGTGGGCGACGTGATGGCGGAACTGATCCACACCGGCGCCACGACCACCCCGATCGAGCAGTACCACATTGGCCGCTTTGCCAAGCAGGCGATGCAGGCGGCGTAGCGTTCATTCATATCCCCATCGAATCGAGAACAAACCATGTCGAATTTGCAGCAAGCAGCGGCCGTGCTGGCCAACCCGCCATCCTTCGTCGATCTGCGCCAATTTGCGCGAGACAAGAGCCTCGGCATCGTCGTGACAACTTCGGCCGGAGAGGACCGCTTCCTTTCCAGCCGCCGCATCCTGGACTGGGCACCGGGACTGGTGACGGCGGGCGTCATTACCCTCGAAGCCGGCAGCGGCTCCGTGCAGTCCCTGCCGGCGGATGAATTCATCATCGTCAACGAAGGCAGCCTAACCCTGACGCAGCAGGGCTCCACCCTGACGCTGGGGCCGAACCAGAGCGCGGTGCTCAAGCACGGCGCCGCATTCACCTGGTCCGCACAAGGCCCGGTGTCGCTGATCTTCACCCGTTACAACAAGAGCCAAGCGGGCGACGGTGCCATCGTGCCGATCCAGGAAAACCCGGAGATGGGACCGTCGGCGGGCGGACCGCTGGCCGAGCTGCTGCTCACGCCGGCGCCGGTTTGCCGCAATTACACCGACTACCGTTCGGCCGACGGCGAATTCACCTGCGGTACCTGGGACTCGACGCCCTACACCCGCCGCGCGATGTTCTTCCGCCACATGGAGCTGATGCACCTGCTGGAAGGGAGCGTGACCTTCGTCGATGAAGCGGGTCGCAGCGGCACGTTCTCGGAGGGCGACATTTTCCTCATCGAGCAGAGGGCCTCTTGCAGCTGGGAGAGCCGCGAGCAAGTGGCGAAGGTGTACGTGATCTACCGCCCGGCGTAAGAGAAATCTGAATGACCAAGCGCGTTGCCTTTGTCCATACCGTCGGTTTCCTGGTCGAGGATTTCCGGGCGCGCATTCGCGCCGATGTTCCCGCCGCCGACTGCTTTCATATCCTTAACGAAAGCCTGTTACAAGATCTGTTGCGCGGAGCACCGCAGCCGCTGGTTTACCGGCGCGTGGTCGATCAAATCGTGCTGGCGGCGCAAGCGCAGCCCGAACTGATCGTCGTCACCTGTTCATCGACGTCTCCGGCCGTGGATATCGCGCGGCGCATCGTGCAGCAGCCGATCCTGAAGATCGACGACCCGATGGCGTCGGAAGCGGCGCGCAGCGGTCCGCGCATTGGGCTGCTGTGCACGGCAAGCAGCACGGTAGAACCGAGCAGCGCACTACTGCACGCGCATGCCGCAGAGCAAGGGCGCGAGATCACGATCAAGACGGTGCTGCGCCCCGAGGCCTACCAGGCGCTGATGGCAGGCGATCGTGCGGGACACGACGCAATTCTTTATGAAGCGGCTGCCGAGCTTTCCAACGAGGTGGATGTACTGGTGCTTGCTCAGGCCTCGCTGGCGCATTTGCGCGACACGCTCGCCGCGAAACTCAAATGCCCGGTATTGGCAAGCCCGCCTTTGCTGATGCGGGAAATCGCCAGACTCTGCGCCGAATGAACCAATGGCGGTTATCGCCAATGAAATACCCCCACGACCCCTAATCCAAAAATACAGAGATGAAGACGCTGCTGCTCAAGAAAGAGGAAGTCAGCCGATTGATATCCATGAAGGAAGTCATCGGTGCGGTCGAAGAAGCCTACAAGGCCTTCAGCAGCGGCCAGGTGGATCAGCCCCCGTATATCGGGATTCATCTCCCTCCCCCGCGGGGCGAAATCGACTTCAAGCTCGGATACTACAAGGGCAATGAAGTAATCTCCATGAAGGCGTCTTCTGGAGGCTTCCCCGACAACCAGCGGCTCTACGGCGTGCCCAGCGGCATGGGGACCATTCTGCTGTTCGATGCCAGGAGCTGCGCCTTGATCTGCGTAATGGACGGAAGCCTGCTCACCGGCCTCCGGACCGGGGCATGCGGCGCCGTTTCGGTAAAGGCGCTGGCGCGGAAGAACTCCAAAAAGATCACCTCCATCGGCACCGGGAATCAAGCCAGGATGCAGATCCGGGCAATTACCGAGGTCATGAAGATCGAGGAGATCCATGCTTGGGACCACACCCAAGAGTCGCTTTCCAAATACAAAGCGGACATCGAAAACGAATTCGGCATTCCCGTGATCATGGGAGGCTCCATGAAGGAAGCTGTGGAGCAGGCCGACATCCTCATTACCACGACCCGGGGAAAAGGCTCGCTGGTGGAAGCCGACTGGGTAAAACCCGGCACACACATCGTTGCGATCGGCACGGATATGAGGGGCAAGCAGGAATTCGATCCCGAGATCTTCAGGAATGCCAAGATCGTGAATGACTCGATCGAGCAGTGCATCGATAAAGGCGAGACCTGGCATCCGTTGAATCGAGGAATCATTGCCAAGGAAGATATCCACGGAGAAATCGGCGAGATCCTGCTGGGCAGAAAAGCCGGCAGAGAAAATGATCAAGAAATCACGATCTTCGATTCGACCGGAATGGCCATCCAGGACAATACCACCTCGTACAAGATCTATCAGAACGCAATAGAAGGCAACGTTGGAACCTTCTTCGAATTCATTGCGTAATTTCGATCGAAGCCCTCCCCGGAAATAGCCACCATGCGCAACTACCCGACCATTCAGGACATTCGCGAAGCCCAGGAACGGCTGAGGCCCCACATCAAGCACACGCCGCTATTGCGTGGAGAAAAGATGGAGAAGGCCCTCGGCTGCCAGGTATGGCTCAAGCCCGAAACCCTGCAGATCACGGGCGCCTTCAAGATCCGCGGCGCGCTGAACAAGACCCTTTCGCTTCCAAGGGAAGAGATCGCCAACGGCATCATCGCCACGTCTTCGGGCAATCATGCCCAGGGGCTCGCTTACGCCGCCAGGATGCTCGGCGTAAAGGCGATATTGGTGCTTCCGGTCACCACGCCGAAGATCAAGATCGCCAATACCGAAGCCCTCGGGGCGGAAGTCATCCTTTTCGATGGCGATAACGCTGCCAGATGGAAAAGGGTGTATGAAATTGCCGAAGAAATGAATTACGCCGCGGTTCACGCTTTCGAGGACCCTCTGGTGATGGCGGGTCAGGGAACGATCGGCCTGGAGATATTGGAAGATCTGGAAGATGTGGACGCGGTGATCATTCCCATGGGCGGCGGAGGCCTTATTTCAGGAATCGCGACCGCCATCAAGGAAACGAAACCTTCGGTGCGTGTAATAGGCGCTGAGCCGGCCTTGACGCCGAAGTACTTCCACAGCAGGAAGAACAAGGAACGTACGTCGCTGCCCTTGAAGAACACCATTGCGGATGGCTTGAGACTCAGCGTTCCGGGTCGGAACCCGTTTCCCATTATCGAAAAGTACGTCGATGAAATTGTTCTCGTTGAAGACGAGCACATCATCGCGGCCATGCGCATGCTGGCCAAGGATGCGAAGTTGATCGCCGAACCCGCCGCGTCGATCGGCATTGGCGCTCTATTGGCCGGCGCCGTAAAGGTCGAAGCAGATGAAAAAGTCTGCGTGGTATTGAGCGGCGGGAACTGGGACTTGAGCGACCTTGCCGAGATATACGGAGCTGGAGAGTAAGGAGCGGTCGCGTCTGAGGAGACCGTCATGGATGCCCATCCGATCGCCTATGGCGTTTCCCACCTGAGCCCGCCTCGCCGCCGGGCACCGGACGGCGAGGAGCGCGCGGCGGCCGGCGCCGTCGCGCGGGCCAAGCAGTTCATCGAAGACAACTTCCGCGAGCCGATCAGCCTCGACGGCCTTGCCGCCCTCGTCGGCCTCACCCGCTTCAGCCTGGCCAAGCACTTCCGCCAGCGCGTCGGCGTCTCGCCCTACCGCTACGTGTGCGAGGTTCGGGTGCGTCATGCGCAACGGATGATGGCGCAGGGATTTCGGCTGACCGATGTCGCGAGCGAGGTCGGCTTTTTCGACCAGAGCCACCTTGCCCGGCATTTCAAGCGTAGCTGCGGGATGACGCCGCGGGAATACATCTCGCGCTGCCTGCACACGCGGGTCTAGTCCGGACGCGCCCCCCTTGGACTGACCGACGTCCCGGGGGATAAATCGACTCCCTTTCCCTCGGGGTGCTCCCTTCGACGCCCCGAGGTTTTTTTTGCCTGGATGTCGTCGCGTACACGAAATGTAGAGTCGATCTGTGGCAGCGCACACGCTCGCCTTCGGGCACGCCTGCTTTGATCGGCCGCTTCGGCCAGCCTGAGCATTTCCTGCACTTCGGCCTTGAGCTGGGCTTCGATCTTTTCGGCGTGCTCGTAGGAGAGCGCGCTGTGCCGATTGGCGTGGCGCAATGAATCGCCTATTCGAAGGTCCTCGCGGTCAGATGTCGAGCACGAGCTGCCCCGACTTGGCGCGCGAGACGCAGATCATGATCTTGTCACCGGCCTTGCGCTCCTTGGCGCTGAGGAATGCGTCGCGATGGTCGGGCGTGCCGGCGATGACGCCAGTCAGGCAGGTGCCGCAGACGCCCTCGCGGCACGAGGTGGCGACGTCGATGCCGTGCGCGCACAGCGCTTCGACGATGCTTCTGCCGGCAGCGACCGGGATCGTGCGCCCGGAGCGTTGCAGCTTGACTTCGAAGGCGTCGCTCGGCGCCGTCTTGGCGGCGGGGTCGGCGCTGAAGTATTCGAGGTGGATCGCGTCGGGCGGCCAGATGCCGGCCGTGACCTCGCCGATCAGATCCGTGAAGCGGCGCGGGCCGCACATATAGAGGTGGTGGCCCTGCGGGCATTTCCCGAGCAGCGGCTGCAGCAGCTCGCGCACCCGGTCGGCGGCGGGATGGTGGAAGTTCACTTTGTCGGCGTACGGCTCGGACGAGAGCACCTCATGGAACGCGGTCTCCGCGATCGAGCGCGTGAAGTAATGCAGCTCGTACGAGGCGCCGCGAGCCTGCAGCTCCTGTGCCATCGCCAGTAGCGGCGTGATCCCGATGCCGCCGGCGATCAGCACGTAATGGCGGGCTCCGTCGACGAGCTCGAAGTGGTTGCGCGGACCGCTGATGGCGAGCGTGTCGCCGACGCTCACGCGCTGGTGCATTGCGCGCGAGCCGCCGCGCGAGTCGGGCGCGTTCTTGACCGCGATGCGGTACGTGTCGCGCGCGCCCGGCGCGCCGCACAGCGAGTACTGGCGCACGGTCTCGTCGTCGATCCGCACGTCGATGTGCGCGCCGGCGCTCCAGGCGGGCAGCGTAGAGCCGTCGGCGCTCACGAGCTCGAACGACTTGATGTCGGCGGCCTCGTCGACGATGCGCCGCACGCGCACCGTCAGCGCCGCGACGGGAGTCTGCACCGGGCGGCGGCCGCGCAGCGACCTGCGGACCGCGGTCCAGGCGAGCACGATTAGCATGGGAATCGCGAGCGTGGCAATGAGCTGCAAAAGCAGGGAGGTATTCATCTCAATCTCCGTGCGCCTGGTCGCGCAACGGCGCAAAGCGCCGTGCGCGTGACAGCGGGCTAGTGAATTACTCGGGCAGGTGGGGCAGCACGAACGACAGCGTCGCCAGGTGTTCGTCGTGGTTCGTCTTCGCAGGATTCGCAGGGGGCGTGGCGAGCGTTGCCGTGACGACGTTGAGGCCCTGGTTGCGCACCCTGATCGTCGCGATGCCGTCGGCGCCGGTTTTCAGCGGTTCGGAATCGGGGTCGGTGACGTAGTCGGGCTGCACGCTGGCGCCCTGCACGGGTTTGCCTTCATACAGCACCCGAACCGTGAGCGCCTGGCCCATCTTGTCCGGCAGTTCCTTCACGAGCGGCACGATCTGCAGCTTGTGGGCGGGCAGTACGGGCGTTGCCACGTCCAGCCGACGCAGGTGCACCGTGTACTTGACGGTGTGCTCGCTGATCGTCGCATCGGGCACCTCGTCCTTGCCCTTGTTGTGCCACTTGCCGTCGGGCGTCTTGCACCACGGGCCGTTGTCCAGGATTGCGGCGACGACGGCCGGCTTGTTGTCGGTGTTCACCACGAGCAGCGGGCCGCTGGGCGCCAACTGCGTCGGCACCTCCTTGCCGTCTTGGTCGTAAGCCGCGACGGTCTTCACCTTGGGCAGACGCTTCACCGCGTCCAGATCGTCAGCGCCGACTCCGTAGATCAGCGCGAGCTGGTTGGAACGCTGCGCGAACCAGATGCCATGGGCCTGCGCCACGGTCGTGGTGCCGAAGCCCGCAATCACGCTCGCCACGAGCGCAAGTTTGCCGAAAGTCTTCATTTTTATCTCCTATCCTCTATTGGGGGAACATCACATTTAGAAGTTGTGCCTGATGCCGAAGTCGAATCCGTTGGAGGACTTGCCCGGAGCCGTCACGGCGCCGTTCAGGGCCGAGGCAGACGCGCCTTCATTGGTCACGTGAGCGGCGGCCGTATACAGGGCAGTGCGCTTCGACAACGGATAGACATAACCAAGCGCCCACTTCTTGGCCGCCGGGCTGCCTGCCGCATCAGTGCCGTAACGCGAGTACGCAACGCGGATGGCTCCGACGCCGGCGGGGATCCGCGCGCCCACCAGCCAGCCCCTGGCGTTGACCGGACCCTTCTCGTCCCATTCGTACATGCCCATGACCTGGACCACACCGAAGTCATAACTCGCGCCTGCGTTGTTCTGCCGGACGTTGCCCACTGCGTAGAAGGTCCTGCCGACTGCGCCCGACATCGTCAAATTGCCGGTCGAGTAGATGGCGCGGAGGCCATAGCCGTTGCCGTCCTTGGAGGTTTCGGTACCACTGGGGTTTTCGCCCATGTAGTACATGGCGTGGAACTGGAAGCCGGAGCCGCTGAATCCGCCGGGTCCGTATCCGACCGCGGCGGCGTTGAAGCCATGGCCGTAGAGGTACGAGATGCTGTTGGAGGCGCGGACCAGGGTCGGGCCGGTGATCGCGGAATTCAACACCTGGCTGCCTCCGCTGCCGCTGAGGTCGAATGGATCGAAGTCGGCCATGTTCAAGTACTGCGGCACGAAGTCGCGGCCGAGGCGAATCTCACCCCAGTCGCCTCCCACGCTGATGTGCGAACGGCGGTTGAACGTGAAGCCCCCACCGCCCACAACACCGGTGGGCTGGTTGTTGGTGTTGGTGGATTGGCCAGTGCCGGTGTCGGCGTTGAAGCCGCTTTCAAGCCAGAATCCGGCCTTGAGGCCGCTGCCAATATCCTCTGTGCCTTTGAAGGCGATCCTGGAAGCGGCAAGGTAGCCGTTGGCCAGTTGGCTCTCGTTCGAAATGCTGCCAGTACCACGTGCGACGGCGAGGTCTACGGCACCGAACACGGAGACGTTGGATTGAGCGAAAGCGGTGCCGGCGAGCGAGGCCGCGAGGACCGCGGGTACGAGTGTTTTCATTGCGCTTGAATTCCCTTGCATTCGACGTGTTTCCGAGAGGCAGTCTGCGTTTTCGCTTTCATCCGGAAGCGTTGCACCGCACCCGTCAAGGCCAGCCCGGCGAGCGCCAGCGCGAACAGGGTCCACAACACGCGCGCCACGAGCGCGCCCGCCAGGCCCGGGGTGCCGGGCAGCGTGCCAAGGTGCAGCGGGTAGACGACGTTGAGATAGCGCACGCTCAGCGGCTGCTCGGCGGCGCGCACGACGCGTAGCACCGAGGCGTCGGATGCGCTCACGAACACGTTGTTGAGACCGATGGGATGCCACTCGTCGCCGCGCATCCGGATGCGCACCTGACCGTTGCGGGGCGGGTAGATGCGAATGGGGCGCGCCTGCGGCAGCGCTGACACAGCGGCGACGAGGGCCTGGCCCAGGGTTGCCGTCTGCGGCCCGCTCGCAGCTGGTGCCGCCACGCCGGGTGCAGCGGCCGTCTGACCCGGCCAGGCCGACATCGCTGCACTCGCCCATTCCGGTGAGCGCAGCACGAAGCCGGTCACCAGCATCATCGCCACCGGCAACACGAAGACCGGGCCGATCACGCGATGCACGCGCCGCCACGGCGTGGCCGGCGGCAGGTGACGCATGCGCAACCAGACCCGCAGCCCCATCGCAACCAGCACCAAGGCGATCAGCGCGATCGCACGCAGCACCCAGGGGCCGACGTCAGCAAGCAGCAAGCGTTCGTGCAGGCCGTACAGCAGCGTTCTCGCCTGGCTGCTGTCCGGCCGCAATTCGCCTGCCGTGCCATGCACGACATCGATGTCGGCCCAGCCACTTTCGTTGGAACTCGAGGCGAGCAGGCGCACGCTCACAGGCGCCTGCGCGTCAGGCGGCAAGTTCACGTACTCGATTTTCGCCGCCGGATATTGGCGCGCCAGTGCGGCCAGGCCCTGGTCCACTGCCGAGGCCCAAGCCTGCACCGCAGGGGGACTCTCCTGCTGCGCCGGCAGCGGCTGCATCCACAACAGGACCGCGCCACCCAGGGCCTGAATCGCGAGCAGCGGAGCGAGGATCCAACCGAGGCGGCCATGCCATTGGTAAGAGAACTTCATACGACCTCCTGTTCATGGCTGACGGGGTTGCTCGGACGGTTACGAACTTTTCTTATGTAGTGCATCTATGTCTCCTCTTACCCGATGGAGGGGTGTGGTTATGACGCCGCGCCGGTCCCCACCGCCCGACACGGTGCGGGAATCACCGCTTCAGGTTGCCCTGGCAGACGTATTTCGTATGCATGTACTCGTCGAGGCCGTAACGGGAGCCCTCCCGCCCGTAGCCGGAATCCTTGACCCCGCCGAAGGGCGCAGCCTCGGACGCGAACGCGCCCTCGTTGACCGCGACGATGCCGGACTCCAGTGCGGCGGCGACGCGCCACACCCGATCGATGTCATTGGAGTAGAAGTACGAGGCGAGGCCGTAGGGGGTGGCGTTGGCGATCTCGATCACCTCCGCTTCGCTACCGAAGCGGAACACCGGCACCACGGGGCCGAAGGTCTCCTCATGCGCGAGCGCCATCTCGGTGGTCGCCCCCGTGATGAGCGCCGGCGAGACGAAGTTCGGTCCGAGCTGCCCGAGCCCGCGGGTGCTTCCGAATACGAGCCGGCCCCCCTTGTCGAGGGCGTCCTCGATGTGGCGCAGGATCTTGTCGACGGCGCGTGCGTTGATCATCGGACCGATGAGCGCGTCGGGACGGGTGGCGGGGCCCACCGTGAGCTTGGCCATGCGTTCGGCGAGCTTGGCGACGAATGCGTCGTGCACCGCCCCGTGCACGAACACCCGGTTCGGACTGACGCACGTCTGCCCGCCGTTGCGGAACTTGGCGGTCATCAGTCCGGCCACGGCGGCGTCGAGGTCGGCGTCCTCGAACACGATGAACGGCGCATTGCCGCCGAGCTCGAGCGAGAGTTTCTTCAGGGTATCGGCCGATTCGCGCGCGAGATGCTTTCCAACGGGCGTCGAGCCGGTGAAGGTGATCTTGCGCACGCGTGGATCCTTGAGCCATTGGCCCACGACCGCGGGCGTGGTCTCGCGCGATGCGGTGACGATATTGAGGGTCCCCGCCGGCAGCCCCGCCTCCTGGGCGAGCCGCAGCAGCGCGAGCGAGGTGAGCGGCGTGTCCTCGGCGGGCTTGCACACCACCGTGCAGCCCGCGGCAAGTGCGGGCGCGATCTTGCGGGCGATCATTGCCGCCGGGAAGTTCCACGGCGTCACTGCCGCCACGACCCCGACCGGCTCCTTGACCACCGTCATGCGGCGCCCGTCCACCGGCGCCGGGATCACGTCGCCGTAGGCGCGCACGGCCTCCTCGGCGAACCATTCCACGTAGCTCGCGGCATACAGCACCTCGCCGCGGGCCTCGGCAAGCGGCTTGCCCTGCTCGCGCGAGATGATGCGGGCGAGATCTTCCTGGTGCTCGACGATCGAGGCATGCCAGCGCTTGATGAGCTGTGCGCGCTGGCGTGCGGGGGCGTCGCGCCAGGCGGGAAACGCGGCACTGGCGGCGTCCACTGCCGCTTTCGCATCCGCCCCGCTGCTGTCGACCACCGGCACGATGACGCTGTCGTCGGCCGGATCGACGACAGCGAAGGTCCTGCCGTCCGCCCCCTCGCACCAATGTCCTCCGATGAAGTTCCGGGACTGGATAAGGTCGTCACGCGCCGGCGTGAGGGTCAAGGTCGAAGTCATGGCGCATCCTCTGCATTGGGTTGGGCGAGCGGTATTCGTCGCCGCACGAGCGGCCACCTACCGGATGCACATAGATTAGGGATGGATGGACGGACGATGGTCGCGTCGGCAAGGGCGCGGACGGCAGCAAATGGCGAATTCGATCGCCTGACGAAACTTTCTGCGGCAAGGGGCGAAACGCTGCTGCCGGAGCGGTTCCACCCCGCCCGGCGCTCCGCCTCCATGTCTCTCAACCTTTTGCGGAGCAAGGGTCTAATGTAAGAAAGGCACGAGCTGCCGCATCACGAGGCCATGAGGAAAGCCAGCATGGGGGATCGAATTCGAGGGCGGGACGCGCCCATTGATGAGGGACCGCTGAGGCGGGGCAACGGCCTCGCCGTGCTGCGCTGCGTTACCTCGCTCATCGCCACGGCGAGCGACGAACGATCGCTACTGGAACAGGTGTGCAAGGCGGTCGTCGACGCTGCCGGCTATCGCTGCGCCTGGATCGGGTACGTCGATGAGGGACACGCAACGCTGCGACCGGCGGTGGCCTGGGGCTCGGGTCGCCTTGCCGACGGTCAGTTGAGCGTCATGACGGAGGGCGGCGAACAGCCTCCCGGGACCCTTTCGGCGCAAGGGACGCAGGTGCCGGCTGAGGCGGCGGTGCGCCTTCCTGCGCTCGATGCGCGAGCGGCGTGCACTTCGCTGCAGGGCGCCGACGGAGAACTGCTGGCGGTGATTCCGTTGTGTGCCGGCTCGAACCCGCTGGGCGTGCTGCTGGTTCAGGAGGCCGGCATTCCCACGCTCGACGACGCGGAACTTGCCCTGCTGCGCGAGGCAGGCCGCGTCCTCGCGTACGGTATCGCTGCCTTGCGCTCCGCAGCCGAGCGCGCCCGAGCGGAGGCAGAGCTCGCGAGAATCGACCGCGCCCGGCGTACGCTGAGCGCGGGCAACCGCGCCCTGGTCCGCGCGACCGCGGAGCAGGTGCTCCTCGATGAAGTCTGCCGCATCAGCGTCGAAGAGGGCGGATATCGGGATGCCTGGGTGGCGTACCTGCGCCACGACGAGGACAAGAGCGTGGAGGTGATGGCCCAGTTCGGCGTCGATCGCGCCTACCTGGAGGGCCTGCGATGCAGCTGGGGGCCCAGCACGTCAGGCCGCGGGGCGGTGGGCATCGCCATCCGGACCGGACGCCCCAGCATCGGCCGCAACATCGCGGAAGACCCCGATCTCGCGCCTTGGCGTGACGAGGCGCTGCGCCGGGGCATCGCCGCGGTCAGCGCCTTTCCGCTGCGCGTGGACGGGGCGGTCATCGGGACCCTCGGATTGCACGCGAGCGACCCGGACGCCTTCAACCAGGCAGAGGAGGAATTGCTGAGCGAGCTCGCGGACGACCTTGCCTTCGGGATCGAGACCCTGCGCACGCGTGCGCGCTCCCGCGAGGCCGAGGCAGCGATCAAACGCCTGGCCGAGCAGGACGCCCTCACGGGGCTGCCCAACCGCTGGCGGCTGCGCAAGCGGCTGGACGACGAGATTGCCTCCTCGAAGCGTACGCACCGCTCGCTGGCGCTGCTTATGGTGGGTATCGACCAGTTTCAGGAGGTGAACGAGACGCTGGGCTACGAGCAGGGCGACGTCGTCCTGTCCGAGATTGCTGCGCGCCTGGCGCGTATCGCCGGCGACTGCGCGAACATCGCGCGCATGGGTGAAGCCGAGTTCGCCATCCTGCTGCCGGACGGCGACGCGGCGAGCGCCGCACGAACGGGCCAGCGCATCCTCACGGCACTCCTCGAACCGGTGGAGGCCGGCGACGTCTTGCTGGATGCCAGCGGCAGCATCGGGATCGCCGTTTTCCCCGGGCACGGCTCGGAACCGGATGCACTTATCCGGCGCGCCAACGTGGCCATGCAGCAGGCGCGCCAGCAGGGCCAAAGGATGGCGCTCTACACCGGCGGACAGGACAAGGAGTGCGCGCGGCGGCTGGCGCTCATCGGCGACCTGCACCGGGCCATCGAAAGGAACGAACTGCGGCTCTACTGCCAGCCGAAGGTGCGCATCGCGGGTGGGGAAACCTGCGGCGCCGAAGCGCTGGTACGCTGGGAGCACCCACGGCTGGGCCTGATCCAGCCCAGCGAGTTCATCGCGCTGGCCGAGCGCACCGGCCTCATCAGTCCGCTTACCGACTGGGTCATGCGGGCGGCCTTCCGCCAGGGCTATATGTGGCGCGATGCAGGGGTGCGTGTGCCGCTGGCGGTCAACGTCTCGGCCCGCGACCTGCGCGATCCACGCCTCGTCGAGCGCGTGAGCTACCTGATGGCCACGTGGGGGGGTGAGCCCGATGCGGTGCAGTTCGAGCTCACAGAGAGTGCGCTGATGCACGATCCGCACGGTTGCCTGGAGAGCATGCGGCGCCTCAAAGACCTCGGCATCAAGCTCTTCATCGACGACTTCGGCACCGGTTATTCATCGCTGGCCTACCTCCAGAAGTTTCCGGTCGACGCCATCAAGATCGACCAGAGCTTCGTCCGCGACATGCTTTCGGATACCGACTCGGCGGTGATCGTGCGCTCCACGATCGATCTGGCCCACGACCTGGACCTGGAAGTCGTGGCCGAAGGCGTCGAAGACCGCCAGAGGTGGGACCATCTGGCCGAAGAAGGCTGCGATATCGCGCAGGGCTATTTCGTAAGCCAGCCCCTCCCGGCCGACACCTACCTCGCCTGGCGCGCTGACGCGACGATCGTCAAAGGACCGCTGCAGTAGATGCACCTGCTGGAGGGCGCGGTCACGCTCGGAGACGAGCGCGGCCCGCGCGTCCGGATCCTTGCGGCTAAACGTTATTCCCGGACATATCGAAGACGAGGACTTCCGCGGAATGCGCGTCGTCGAGGACGATCGACGATTCGCCGTCGAGCGCCGCCCCGTCGCCCGTGCCGAGACGCTGGCCGTTGAGCGTGACCTCGCCGCGGGCGACCTGCACCCACGCGATACGCCCCGCGGCGAGTCCGTGTTCCACGCTCTGGCCGCCGTCGAGCAGCGTCGAGTACAGGCGCACGTCCTGATGAACCGTCACCGAGCCGTCACTGCCATCCGGGCTCGCGATCAGACGCAGACGCCCGTTGCGCTCGTCACTCGGGAAATTGCGCTGTTCGTATCCGGGTTTGAGACCGCGTGCGGCGGGGATGATCCAGATCTGCAGGAAGTGGACCGGGTCGGAGCCCGAGTGGTTGTATTCGCTGTGGCTGATGCCGGTGCCGGCAGTCATGCGCTGCACGTCCCCTGGCCGGATCACCGAGCCCGTGCCGATACTGTCCTTGTGCTCGAGCGCGCCCTCCAGCACATAGGAAATGATCTCCATGTCGCGGTGGCTGTGCGTCGGAAAGCCCTCGCCGGGAATGACGCGGTCTTCGTTGATGACGCGCAAGGGGCCGAAGCCCATGTGCTTGGCGTCGTAATAGTGCCCGAACGAGAAGCTGTGCTTCGAATTCAGCCAGTCGAAATCGGCCACGCCGCGCTCGTTTGCCCTTCTGATCGTGATCATTTTGAAGCTCCTTGTGAGTGTCCGTGGGGATCACTGTAGGAGCGTTCAGGTGGGCGAAAAACCACCCCCGTCGCGATTCACTGTTGCATCATGGGCAACAATTGATGCGAAGGGCTGGGATTGAACGGGCAACAATCAAACTCGGCCAGGGAGAGGATGGCAATCCGCCCCCTGGCGTTCGGAAGGAATCAGCCCTGCTTCACTTCCAGCAGGCTGTCATCCCATTTCTCGTGCTTCTCGAGACCCACGAGATTCGCCGTCGTGGCCGCGATGTTCGACAGGCCGGCCTTGGCGTCCGCCTTGAGCCCCAGCTTGCCGCCACTCACGTTGTCGTAGAGGATCAGCGGAACCGGGTTCAGCGTGTGCGCCGTCTTGGCCTTGTAGGAGCCGTCCGGGTTGGTCGCCGGCTGCTTGGTCTTCTTGTCGAGCTCGTACATCTCGTCGGCGTTACCGTGGTCGGCCGTGATCAGGGCCACACCGCCGGCCGCGTCGATCGCGGGCAGCAGGCGCGCGAGCTGCAGATCGACCGCTTCGATCGCCATCGTCGCCGCGCGGAAGTTGCCCGAGTGTCCGACCATGTCGCCGTTGGCGTAGTTGCAGCGCAGGACCTTGTACTTGCCGCTTTGGACGGCCGCGATCATCGCGTCGGTGATCTCGGCCGCCTTCATCCACGGACGCTGCTCGAAGGGTACGACGTCGCTCGGCACCTCCTGGTAGGTCTCGCCGTCGAACTTGCTCGAACGGTTGCCGTTCCAGAAGTAGGTGACGTGGCCGAACTTCTGCGTTTCCGAGCACGCGAACTGGGCGATGCCGGCCTTCGAGAACCACTCGCCCATCGTGTCGCGGATCGCCGGCGGCGCGACGAGGAAGCGCTTCGGCAGCTTCAGGTCGCCGTCGTACTGCAGCATGCCAGCGTAGGTCACCTTCGGCGTGCGGACGCGGTCGAACTTGTCGAAATCGGCTTCCTCGAAGGCGCGCGTGATCTCGATCGCGCGGTCGCCGCGGAAGTTGAAGAAGACGACCGAATCACCGTCCTCGATCGTGCCGACGGGCTTGCCGCCTTCCGCGATCACGAAGGGCGGCAGATCCTGGTCGATGGTGCCGGGGAAGCGCTTGCGCAGTTCGACGACGGCGGCCGACGCGCTGGCGAACTGGTCGCCTTCGCCGAGCACGTGCACGTGCCAGCCCTTCTCGACCATCTTCCAGTTGGCGTCGTAGCGGTCCATCGTAATGTTCTGGCGGCCGCCGCCCGAGGCGATGCGGGCGTCGAAACCGCCGGTGCTGAGCTCAGCGAGGAAGGCTTCGAAGGGTTCGACGTATTCGAGCGCGCTGGTTTCCGGCACGTCGCGGCCGTCGAGCAGTGCGTGGATGCGCACCGTCTTGACGCCCTCCTCCTTCGCCTTCGCCACCATCGCCTTCAGGTGGTCGATGTGGCTATGGACGTTGCCGTCGGAGAACAGGCCGAGGAAATGGACGACGCCGCGACCGGCTTTGGCGCCGGCGACGATCTGCTGCCAGGCTTCGCCTTGCCAGATTTCGCCTGAGGAGATCGCGCTCGACACGAGCGCCGCGCCCTGACTATAGACCTGACCGGCGCCGATGGCGTTGTGGCCGACTTCCGAGTTCCCCATGTCTTCGTCCGAAGGCATGCCGACAGCCGTGCCATGCGCGCGGAGCGCGATGTTCGGGTACTCGGCGAACAGCCGGTCGAGGGTCGGCTTCGTGGCCGCCGCGATGGCGCTGCCCAGATCGGACTTCGGAATGCCGTAGCCATCCATGACGATGATGACGACAGGCCCTTTAACTCCGGGAAAAGAGGAAAGTTTTTGCAGCACTTTTTGGCCCTAGGGGGAAAGAAAAAGTCGGAAAAATCTGAAACAAGCCGCGAAGGGGCTCAAGTATCGGGGCCCGGCGTGGCGGGGTCAATCCGCGGCCCGCACACCAATTGTTTCAACGCGCCACTCCTCGCAAGCGCCATTCCCTCAGAACGGGACAACGCTTTCGAAAGTCATGGGCACCCGCCGCTCGGGGTGGATGAACGCGATCGCCGTGGCGTGCAGATGCATGCGGGCATGGCGCGCCGCGCTGTCCGGCGGCGCGTAGAGCACGTCGCCGAGGATGGGATGGCCCAGCGACATCAGGTGCACGCGCAACTGGTGCGTCCGGCCGGTGACGGGCTTGAGCTCCATGCGCGAGACGGCCTCGGCGCCCTCCCCGCTGCGGGCAACGACGCGATACCGGGTCAGCGCGCGGCGGCCGTTCACCGGGTCGACGATCTGGCGCGGATTGTTGTCGGGGTCCGCCGCGAGAGGCAGATCGATCTCGCCGCTGTCGCTCGCGACGTGGCCGTGGACCGAAGCGACGTAGCGCTTGCCGACGGTCCGCTGGGCGAAGGCTGCGTTCATCCGGCGCAACATTTCGGCGCCGCGGGCGAGCAGGATCAGCCCGGAGGTCGCCATGTCGAGCCGGTGCACGAGCAAGGCATCGTCGTAGAGCGCCTGCACCCGCGCTTCGAGGCAGTCCTGCCGGTCGTCGCCGCGGGCGGGCTGTGAGAGCAGGCCGGCCGGCTTGTCGGCCACGACGATCGCGTCGTCGGCGTAGAGGATGGCGGGAGCGAGATGCGGCACTGTCGGGAAAGGATAAGAGGCTTACGCGGCCAAGCCTTTTATCAAGAATCCGCCGCGGCGGCAAACGGAAAATTCCCCGACTTTGCCGGCACAATAAGGCCCCCAACCCTTTGCATGCCGAGTACTCATGTCCCGACTGCCCCAACGCATCGTCTGCCTCAGCACCGAAACCGTCGAGGTTCTCTATGCGCTCGGCGAAGCGCATCGCATCGTCGGGATTTCCGGCTACACCGTGATCCCGCCCGAGGCCCGCAAGGAAAAGCCGAAGGTGTTCGCGTTCTCAACCGGTGATCTCGAACGGATCCTCGCAGTCCAGCCCGACCTGGTGCTGTGCTTCTGCGACCTGCAGGCCGACATCGCACGCGACCTCGTCAAGGCCGGCGTCCCGGTACACGTCTTCAACCAGCGCAGCGTCGAAGACATCCTCGCGATGATCGAGACGGTCGGGCGCCTCGTCGGCGCGGAGGAACGGGCGCAAGCGCTGGTCGGCGAGCTCGAAGCCGTGATCGCCGCCACACGCGCCGCGGCGGCCCGCCTTCCCCATCGGCCGCGCGTGTACTTCGAGGAATGGGACGAGCCTGCGATCTCCGGCATCCGTTGGGTGTCGGAATTGATCGGGATCGCGGGCGGCGAAGACGTCTTCGGCGAACTCGCGGCCCGACCGTCCGCACGCGACCGAATCCTTCCCGATCCTTTGGAGGCCGCCCGCCGATGCCCCGACCTCATCATCGGATCCTGGTGCGGCAAACGCTTCCGGCCCGAAAAAGTTGTGGCACGGCCGGGCTGGGAGGATGTGCCCGCCGTGCGCGACGGGCACATCCACGAGCTCAAGTCGGCGATCATCCTCGCCCCCGGCCCGGTCGCGATCCGCGAGGGGCTACCCGCGCTGGCAAAGCTGATCGCGGATTGGGCGAAGGGGCCGGGAGCGGGCACTTAGCAGATCCTTTTCCCGCTCGCTACCTGTTACTCCACGCGCTTGCCCAGCCAGGGCGAGCTGGCGAGGTGCCCCCGTTCGAAGGCGGCGATTTCCGCCGCATGGAGCAGCGTCTCGCCGATGTCGTCGAGCCCGTTGAGCAGCCGGTCCCGGCGGAAGGGATCGATGTCGAACGTAATCGCCTCGCCCGACGGCGTCACGACAACCTGCTTCTCCAGGTCGACCGTCAGGCGATAGCCCTCGGTCGCCGCGACTTCGTCGAACAGGCGGTCGATCACGTCGCTCGGCAGCGTGATCGGCAGCAGGCCGTTCTTGAAGCAGTTGTTGAAGAAGATGTCGGCGAAGCTGGTCCCGACCAGTGCGCGGATGCCGTACTGCTCGAGCGCCCACGGCGCATGCTCGCGTGACGAGCCGCAGCCGAAGTTCTCGCGCGTGAGCAGGATGCTCGCCCCTTCGTAGCGCGGCCGGTTCAGCTCGAAATCCGGATTGAGCTTGCGGCTCGCCGGGTCGATGCCGATGTAGCCCGCATCGAGGTAGCGCCATTCGTCGAAGCAATGCGGCCCGAATCCGGAGCGGTGGATGGACTTCAGGAACTGCTTCGGGATGATCGCATCCGTGTCGACGTTTTCCCGGTCGAGCGGCGCGACGAGGCCGTTCAGGACGGTGAATTTGTTCATATCTTTTCCTCAGTTCAATTCGCGGACGTCAACGAAACGGCCAGCGACCGCAGCGGCGGCCGCCATTTCGGGGCTCACGAGGTGCGTTCGGCCCCCCGCGCCCTGACGCCCTTCGAAGTTACGGTTCGACGTCGAGGCACAGCGCTCGCCGGCACCGAGGCGGTCGTTGTTCATCCCCAGGCACATCGAACAGCCCGGCTCGCGCCACTCGAAGCCCGCTCGCACGAAGATCCGGTCCAGCCCCTCCCGCTCGGCCTGCTCCTTCACGAGTCCCGACCCGGGCACGACGATCGCGAGCTTCACGTTGACCGCGACGCTGCGCCCTTCGACGACCTTGGCCGCGGCGCGCAGGTCTTCGATGCGCGAATTGGTACAGGAGCCGATGAAGACCTTGTCGATGGGGACGTCCGTGATCGGCGTCAGCGGTTCGAGGCCCATGTAGGCGAGTGCGCGCTCGATCGCGTCGCGCTTGACCGGGTCGCTCTCAGCAGACGGATCCGGCGTGCGACCGCCCACGGGGATCACCATCTCCGGCGACGTGCCCCAGGTGACCTGCGGCGCGATATCCGCCGCGTCGATCTCGACCATCCGGTCGAAGACCGCGTCGGGATCGGAACGCAGCGTCTTCCACGCTTCGACCGCCTCATCCCATTTGTTGCTGCACGGCGCGTAGGGACGCCCCTTGAGGTAGTCGATCGTCGTGTCGTCGACCGCAACGAGACCCGCCCGCGCGCCGGCCTCGATCGCCATGTTGCAGACCGTCATCCGGCCTTCCACCGACATCTCGCGGAACACGCTGCCGGCGAATTCGATCGTGTGTCCGGTGCCGCCCGCGGTGCCAATGCGGCCGATGATGTGCAGCGCGACATCCTTGGGCGTGACGCCTGCCGCGAGCCGGCCCTCGACGCGGACCAGCATGTTGCGCGATTTCTTCATCACCATGCACTGCGTCGCGAGCACATGCTCGACGTCCGACGTGCCGATCCCGAAGGCCAAGGCGCCGAACGCGCCGTGCGTGCTGGTGTGCGAATCGCCGCAAACGATGGTCATGCCCGGCAGCGTCGCCCCCTGCTCCGGTCCGATGACGTGCACGATGCCTTGGCGCTTGTCGTCGAGGCCGAAGAGCGTCACCGCATGCTCCTTGCAGTTCTCGATCAGCGTGTTGACCTGCAGCGCTGCGATCTCGTCCTCGATGCCCTTCACGCGGTCCTTGGTCGGCACGTTGTGGTCCGGCGTCGCGACGATGCTACTGATGCGCCACGGCTTGCGGCCGGCGAGCTTCAGGCCCTCGAAGGCCTGCGGGCTCGTGACCTCGTGCATGATGTGGCGGTCGATGTAGATCAGGCTGCTGCCGTCGTCGCCCTGCCTGACGACGTGCGCGTCCCAGATCTTGTCATAGAGTGTCTTTCCCATCGCGTCCTGGCTCCTGGTCGTTTAACCGCAGGGGCCATGGTCGCAAAGCGCGGCGAGGCTGAAAAACGGTCCTTCGCCATGGCAGCCATCTCGTTTGGAGATGGCTGACCCGTCATGCGGTCAGGTGAGAAAGCAGCAGGCGCGCCGCGACGGGAAGATAGGCAGCATCTCGAACCACGATGTGAAGTTGGCGCGTCGCCCACTTGTCGGTCAGCCGGATCAGCCGCAGCCCGAGCGCGGAGGCGAAGAAGCGGCCGACGCGTTCCGGAACGACGCCGACGCCGAGCCCGACATCCACCATCCGGCACAAGGCGTCGAAGCTCGTCACATGAATGCGCAGGCGGCGGACCATGCCCGCTTCGGCCGCGGCGTTTTCGAGCAGCGTGAAGAGCGCGCTGTTCTGGCTCAGACCAACATGGTCGTAGGCGAGACTCGCGACGTAGCCCGTCTCCTCCATCGCCGCGAGCGGGTGGTCGGGCCGCACCAGCAGGACGAGCTGGTCGCAGCGGTACGGATAGCATTCGAGGCCGTCAAGTTCGCCTGCGTCGGACACGACACCGAGATCGGTCCGTCCCTCGCGCACGGCACGCAGGATGTCCGTGCTCAGGTGTTCCTGCAGGTCGATCTTGATGCCTTCGTTCGCCGTCATGAAGGCCCGGAGATCCTCGGGCAGGAATTCGACGACGGCGGAGATGTTTGCGTGCATGCGCACATGGCCCCGCACGCCCTGCGCATATTCGGACATCTCCGCGTGCAGCAGGTCGACGCTTCGCAGCACGCTGCGCGCATGAAACAGCAGCGCCTCGCCCGCGGCCGTGGGCTTGACCCCCCGCGCGCCGCGTTCGAGCAGCGGCAGGCCGAAGAGCTGCTCCAGTTCGACGAGCCGCTTGCTGACCGCCGACGCGACGATGTGCTCGCGCTCGGCGCCCTTCGCGATCGCGCCCGTCTCGCAGACCGCGACGAAGAGCTGCATCGAAACGAGGTCGACCCGTTTCACGACGACGCCCTCGCCGCTCTCACCCGCGTTGCTGTCTTCAAGTTCCCTCTTCTCCCCGGCGATTCAGCTCGCATCCGGAGAGTTTCGGGGATCGCGACGCAGGTTCGCAAGCCCCAGGCGCTCAGGCGGCGCCCGCGGACAATGCGTCGATGCGCCTTCGGAGCGTCGCGCACTCGTCGACGAATCGAGAGCGCACATGCGCGAAATAATCTTCCCAGTCGTCGACGCTTCTCGCCTGACGATAGACGGTGTCGAGTTGGAGGGTCTGGATAGCAAGGATCAGGTCGGCAACCTGGTCCTGCAGGTCGCGGACGCGACTGCGCGCCGAGTGGTCGGTCGATGCGCTTGTGCTCGCCGTGGTGTCCTGGCGCGCGATGGAATCGGTTTCGAGTTCGCCCAGGAGACGCTGAAGTGCCGCCAGGTCGCTCCTGCGATAGGCTTCCTGGACGCTGAGAAAGGACTCGTGCGCCGCGTCCTTGTCGGTGTCGCCCACCCGGTCCGGATGGCAGCGCATGACGGCCGCGCGGTAGAGACGGCGCAGCTCGTCTTGTTCCTCTTCGTCCAGTTGCGCGGATGCCTGCCGTGAGGACTCCTCGACGGTCTTGTGAAAGGCGTCGCGTTCCTTCGCGGCCGCGCCCGCCTCTTCGCGGTCGGAAGCCGCGCCCGTTTGTTCGGCTCTCAGCCGGTAGTATTCGGCGCGCAGCATCAAGCATTCCTCGATCACCGTGCCCAAGGCCACGTACTGGGACTGCTGGAACTGGCACACCAGCCGCTGCATCTCCGCGAGCCGCACTGTGAGATCCCGCATCTGCCCTTGCAACATGACCGCACGGGCGATCAGCTTGTCCAGGTCCGCATCGGGCATATGCGCGACGGCGGCTTCGGCGGTGGCGGGTTCGGGGACTTCCTCGTCCTCGATTTCAGCGGATTCCGCGGGCAGGACTTCGAGCTCGGGCAGAAGCTCTTCCGACTTCGACGCTGGCTGCTGTTCCGGCTCGGCGGCAGGTCCAGGCTCTGCGACCTGCGGTTCGGGTTCGACGAGAGGCGGTGGAAGCTCGACAACGGCGGCTGCGGCCGTGGTCTCGTCTCGCTTGATCTCAGGAGTCCGGCGCTCACCCTGGCCGAAGAAGGCGAGCATCGCGCCGCGGACGCGGTGAACGAAGGTCGATAGATTCATGCCCGAATCGCGTCACCGTTTCGATGCCGCGCCCCCGAAAAGTGTCGACCTTAGCATTCTGACGGAATATCGGCCGCCAAGAGCGTCGATTCCGGTAAGGAAATGTCATCGGGGGAGGCCGTGGCGGGCCTGCGGAGGGCGACGCGTCGCACGGGATTGCGACGCGTCGTCGAAAGGCTTAGCTCGCGAGCCGGCGATCGGGGAAGTCGATCACCCGCGCCTGGTGCCGACGTTCCTGGAAGAACTGCTGCAGGCCGGTCTTGCCACGTGCCGGCGAGAAGCCGGTGAGCATCTGCATCTTGGTCTGCGCGGCGGTCATGATGTCGAACCATGCGCGGAGCAAGACTTCCATGCGTGCGGCGCTTTCCGGGCTCAGCTGCGGCATCGTCTCGCTGTCCATGGCCTGACGGCGCGAGATGTTGTCGATTGCGAGGTTCGCGGTCTCGTTCTGGATCTGGAGCAGCCGTTCCCGCAGCGACAGCAGCAGCGTGTTCATGACCATGATCGTCCGCATGCTCATGTTGCCGGCCGCTTCGCTGGCGTGTAGCGAGTCCGACCCTTCGGGCAACGGCGGGACGATCATCGACGCGCTCTCGCGCAGCCCGAGCGTCTCTTCGATGCTTGCGATGGCGGCCTGCCAAGCTGTCGTTGCGCTGAGTTGTTGTTCCCAGGCCAAGCCGATGGTTTCCCTGCTCATTTCATCAAGGTTGAAAGGCGGGATGAATTCGTATTCCAGGGCATCGGTGTGGATGGTGTTCAGGTTCGTTGTCCTCATGTTGCCGTCTCCTCGGTCTAGGTTTAACTCCGGATTGATGCCGCCGGTTGGAGCGAGTGGCTCCGTCCAGTACATCCGGAACGATGCAAATGTGCGACCGCCTCCGAACCCAAAGGAATCCCCAAGGCGGAAATCATTCCAGGTCAAACGATAGTCTGAAGTGTCCTCCCGACCTGTTACAAAATGATCACAGCCGTAACGGATCATCGCGTATCAGGTCTTCCTGAAATCCCTTACTAATTCAAAGGATAGATCAAAACGGCCGAGGTATTTGCGCAAGCGGTCGGCGTCGTTCGGACGAGCCTTGTCCTGGCGCGAAACGGCGAAAAGCTTGCGTCCCGCGTCCGACAGGCTGGCGGCGGAGCGGCAGATTTCGATGACCCGGTTGAGCTGACAGCGGTCGAACAGATCCAGCGTCGTCACCCGCTCGCCGAGGAGGTCTTCGGCGTGATCTACGGCCTCGCCGCCCGACCACGTGGCCCGCAGCCGCGCGATTTCGTCGCGGACGTTGTCCTCGGTGATCCGTCCCGCGTCGGCAAGCGTCGCCATGCGCGTGACGGAGGCGCCGAGCTCGCGGAAGTTGCCTGGCCAGCGCGCCTCCGGCGACACGGCGAAGGCGAGATAACGCCGTCTCGCCTCGACATTGAAGCGCACCTGCTCCCCCTGCTCGCGGGCGAAGCGTTCCAGTTCGAAGTCGAGGTTCGGTTCGATGTCCTCGGACCGCTCGGCGAGTCCGGGGAGCTTGAAGGTCCAGAGGTTGATCCGCGCGTAGAGATCCTCGCGGAAGCGCCCTGCCGCGACCCACTCGCGCAGATCGCGGTGCGTACCGGCGATGAGCTGGAAGTCGCTCCCGACCTCGCGGTCTCCGCCGAAAGGGAAGAAGCGTTTTTCCTCGATGGCCTTGAGCAGCATGGCCTGCTCGTCGAGTCCGAGCTCGCCGATCTCGTCGAGGAAGAGCACCCCGCCGTCCGCCGCCCGCAACAGGCCCGGACGCTCGCTCTGGGCGCCGGTGAATGCGCCCTTCACGTGGCCGAAGAGCGTAGACATCGCGGAGTCGCCGCGCAGGGTCGCGCAGTTCACTTCGACGAGGCGGCCTTCCAGGCGTTGCCGCTGACGTTTGAGTTCGAAGATCCGGCGCGCGAGGAAGGACTTGCCGGCGCCGGTCGGTCCGATCAACAGCATCGGCGACGGCGATCGGCCCGCGACGCGTTCGATACACTCGATCATCCGATTGAACGCGGGGTTGCGCGTCGCGATGCCGGATTTGAGCAGCGACACGCTGTCGTCGCGCTCGCGGATGAAGCGCTGGGCGATCTTGTCGTAGCGCGACAGGTCGAGGTCGATGATCGCGTGGCAGCCGACGCTGGTCGGGACCTCCTTGTTGCGCGACGGCGAGGTCTGGATGAGCCGCGCCGGCAGGTAGCGCGCTTCGGCGAGCAGGAACCAGCAGATCTGCGCGACGTGGGTGCCGGTCGTGATGTGGATCAGGTAGTCCTCGTTCTCCGTGTCGAAACGGTAGCCGCGCGCGAAATCGTGCAGCGAGGTGTACATCTCTTCGAAGTCCCACGGGTCGCGCAAGTCGCGTTCGACGCGGCGCACCTCCGTTTGCGGAGAGACGGTCGCGATGTCGAGCCGGATCCGCTCGGCGAGTCCGCGGCTGCGCGCGTCGTGGAGGAGTTCGAGGCGATCTATGGCGAGATCCGGCTGCTGACACAGGCCGACCGTGGGCCGCCACTTCTGCCACCGCCCCGTGCCCCTGCCGCCGTAGTCGAGCTGGGTGCCGAGAAATCCGATCGCAACGGTTTTCTTCATGGTTTTATCTTTTCGGATAAGTAACTCGATACAAGTCTATATTCCGCGCCCTGGTCTCGCTCGCCAGGATTTCACACGAAGGGAAACAGTGCCGTCGTATCAACGGCTTCGCGATTCGTTCGACGATCGCCATGCCGCTGGCACGCCTCTCGCAATAGGTGAAGCGATCGCCGACGCGCTGCAATGGCCCACGGGCCGGGGCTGAAGACCCCGCCGGTGCGCGGGAGCCGGAGTCCGCTCTGTCGTTCCTGCGTATGCCGCCGCCGTGTGGATGCGATCGCCGTGCGGTCCCCTGGAGGGGGCAACCGGGTTCGATTCCCGGGCCGCACTCGATTGGATAGCTCAGTCGGTAGAGCAGCTGCGATAGCAGCCTGTCGCGGGTTCGACTCCCGCTCCAAACCTGTCCTGACACGACAGTTGATGCAGCAGTACCCGCCGGTTGCGGTGTGCGCGAGCACCCGCCGCCGGTCCGCCCGGCCCCCGGCCCGCCCTCGCGGCAGGGCGTTCGGCAAGGCGGCAGATGGGTTCCGCCGCTCCCCGGTGCCTCGGCGCCGTGGAGTACCGGACCGCCGGCCCCCTGCCCTGCGCCTCCCCGCCCGTGTCGGCCGGTTGGCCCGACGGACCGGCGCCCGACCGGCAACAACAAAAAGGAGAACGAAAATGTTGAAGCGATTCGTGGTGAAGAAAGACGAGCGTGGCGCACTGCTCCGGGAGGCGGACTTCGAGCGCATCCTGAAATCCGGGCGCTACCGGTTTTTTGATCCGTTCGGCCGGCTCTCGCTCGTCACGTGGAAGGCGGACGCTCCGATGACCGATCTCGGGATCGTCGACTACCTGCTTCAACATGAACCGGCGGTCGCCGCCGAGCATTTCGAACGGATGGAGCTGACCGAAGACCAGGCCGGCCTGCGTTACGAGAACGACGTGCTAGTCGAAATCCTGCCGCCGGCAGCCCGCCGCTTCGTGTGGAAGGGCGTGGTACGGCATCGACTGGAGACGGTCGACCTGCGCGCCGGCTACGCCGTGGCGCCGGAGGTCGCCGCGCACCTGGTCCAGCCGGCCTTGCGCGGACGCGCCGTGATGGGGCTCGGTTATCTGCTGCTTGCGCAGGTGCCGGCCTATCACGTCGGCGTGCTGAAGGTGGACGGAAAGGTGCAACGGCTGATGCCGGCGGGAGTCGAAGGGTTCTGGCGTTTCAACCGGGACATCCAGGTCGAACTGGTCGATACGCGGCTGCAGAACATGGAGGTCAGCGGCCAGGAGATCCTGTCGCGCGACAAGGTCGGGCTGCGGCTCAACCTCGCGGCGACCTGGCGTTACACCGACGTGCTGCTGGCGTACGAGAAGCTGAGCAAGCCGGCCGATCACCTGTACCGTGAACTGCAGTTCGGTTTGCGGGCCGCCGTCGGGACGCGGGCCATCGACGAGCTGCTGGAGAACAAGCAGACGATCGACGAGGTCGTGGGCGACTATGTGGCCCGCAAGCTCGACGGTTTCGGGATCGAGGTGAGCAGCGTCGGGGTGAAGGACATCGTGCTGCCGGGGGAGATGAAGAACATCCTCGCGCAGGTCGTGGAGGCCGAAAAGTCGGCCGAGGCGAACGTGATCCGGCGCCGCGAGGAAACGGCCGCGACGCGCTCGCTGCTCAACACCGCGAAGGTGATGGAAGACAACCCGACGGCGCTGCGCCTGAAGGAGCTCGAGACGCTGGAAAGGGTCGCCGAGCGGATCGACCGGATCTCGGTGTTCGGAGGCCTCGACCAGGTGCTGAGCGGGCTCGTGAGTATCAAGAATGCGTGAGAGAAAAATGGATTTCCAGTTGCTGGAAGTGGAAAACGGCAAGCCGATCAAGATGTGGACATCGGGCGTGCCGGTCGAGGACGAGGCGCGCCGGCAGTTGATGGCGACGGCCTCGATGCCCTTCATATACAGGCACATCGCGGTGATGCCGGACGTGCATCTGGGCAAGGGATCGACGATCGGCAGCGTGATCCCGACCCGCGGTGCGATCATTCCCGCGGCGGTCGGCGTCGATATCGGCTGCGGGATGATCGCCGCCCGCACGACGCTGACGGCGAAAGATCTGCCGGACAACCTGCACCGCCTGCGGACCGCGATCGAACACGCGGTGCCGCACGGGCGCACCACCCCGCGCGCGGGCCGTGACGTCGGCGCCTGGGAGAGGACGCCGGCCGAGGTCGATGCGGCCTGGCGCGCGCTGCTGCCGGGCTTCAACCGCATCACGGAAAAGTATCCGAAGCTGAAGAACACGAACAACTACAAGCACCTCGGGACGCTCGGGACCGGCAACCATTTCATCGAGGTGTGCATCGACGAGGAGGACCGCGTCTGGTTCATGCTGCATTCGGGGTCACGCGGCGTCGGCAATGCGATCGGCAACCTGTTCATCGAACTGGCGCAGGTGGACATGCGCGAGCACCTCGCGAATCTGCCCGACCGCGATCTCGCGTACTTCAAGGAAGGCAGCAAGCATTTCGACGACTACGTCGAGGCGGTCGGCTGGGCGCAGGACTATGCGCGGCGCAATCGCGCGGTGATGATGCATCACGTCGTGGAGGCGGCCCGGTCGGTGATCGGGAAGGCTTTCGCGGCGGACGTCGAAGCCGTGAACTGCCACCACAACTACGTCCAGCGCGAAACACATTTCGGCGCGGATATCTTCGTCACGCGCAAGGGAGCCGTTTCGGCGCGCAAGGGTGAGCTCGGCATCATCCCGGGATCGATGGGCGCAAAAAGCTACATCGTCCGCGGACTCGGCAACGAGGAAGCGTTCTGCTCCTGCAGCCACGGTGCGGGACGGGTGATGAGCCGCAACGAGGCGAAGCGACGGTTCACGGTCGAGGATCAGGTCAGGGCGACGGCCCACGTCGAATGCCGCAAGGATCGCGACGTGATCGACGAGATCCCGATGGCCTACAAGGACATCGACCGTGTGATGGAGGCGCAGCGCGAACTGGTCGAAGTCGTGCATACGCTGCGCCAGGTGGTGTGCGTGAAGGGCTGAGGGCGCACGCATCGAAGCGTCTTGCCGTCACATTTCATTGTCACAAATCGGCAACTGAAATGTAACAGCACGGGACTAGGCTGCCGGGTTCCACTTTTCACCCGGTCGCCCGATGCGTGCGTTGCGTTCATCCCTCCTCGGCAAATACCGCCTGCTGGTGCTGGCTGTTGCGGCGTTCTTCGCGCTCAGCGTCAGCGTGTACTCGCTCAACTTCCTGATGCTTCGCCAAGTCGACCTCGACGCGACGAGGATCAACGACGGCGGGAAGTTGCGCGGGTACTCGCAGCAGCTGGCGAAGGCGATCCTTACGCTCTCCCACGAGTCGTCGCAGGGCGAGCCGATCCAGACCAGCCAGGCGCAGATTTCGGAAGCCGTCCTGGCCTTCGATCAGTCGCTCACGGAAATTCGCAGTTTGGCGAGCGAGGACCACGACCCGACCGAGCAGCAACTGTTGGACGAGATCGATAAGCAATGGACGCCGCTGCGCGATGCGGCGAACGCGCTGATCGGCGAGCGACCATTCAGCGAAACGGACGTGCAGGCCACCTTCACGCTCAGCGACACGCGGAACGTGCGTCTGTTGCAGCTCGCGGGCGACCTGACCCAGCACCAGGAGGCCCTTGCAGCCGAGCGGGCGCAGTCGATGCGTTACCTGCAGTTCGGCGCGATCGGGCTCGCGCTGCTCAATTTCCTCTACATCGTCGTCCACGTCTTCCGCAGTCTGCGCCGCAGCGACCGCGAGGCCGAGCAGGCGCGCCGCGAAACCGACGACATCCTGCGCACGGTGCGCGAGGGGCTCTTCCTGATGCATCGGGACGGCACGGTCGGGACGCAGCGCTCGGCGCATCTCGCGAAGGTGTTTCCGCAGCCGCTGGCGCCCGGACACAACTTCCTGACGATGCTCGCGACGCTGGTCTCCGACGAAACGATGCAGTCGGTCCGGCAGTACGTGGAGCTGCTGTTCAACGAACGGGTGAAACCGGCCTTGCTGGCGGACCTTAATCCGCTGAATCGCGTCGAGATCGCGCCACAGGGACGCGGCCGGACGATGCACCTGAACTTCGGCTTCCATCCGGTGCGCGGCGAAGGCGGCACGGGGATCGACGCCCTCCTCGTCGCGGCCGTCGACGTCAGCCAGGAGGTGCGGCTGGAGCAGGAGCTGGCGGGCGCCGAGGAGCGCGCGCGCAACGAGGTTTCGCTGCTGCTTGGCGTGCTGGAGAACGAGCCGGCGGAGGTGATGCGCTTCCTCGCCGAGGCGAAAGCAAGGCTAGAACGGGCGAACGGCGTGCTGCGGGACGTGCCGGTCGAAGTCGGCGCCTATCTCGCGGCCGTCACGCGAGTGTTCCGGGAAGTTCACACGATCAAGGGCGAGGCTGCGGCGCTGTCGATGGGCACCGTCGCCGCCCAGGCGCACGAGTTCGAGGACGTCCTCACGGCGCTCGTCAAGCGGCGGAATCTCGGCGGCGACGACCTGATCCCGGTCGCGACCGGCATTGGCCATCTGATGCAAGAGCTGGCGAAAGTCGATGCCGTGGTCGGGCGGATCGGCGCCTTCACGCGTGTCGCCCCGGGACGGGACACTTCCGCCGCCGACGTGGCAGGCAAGGACGCAAGCGCCGACGACTGCGTCTACCAGTCGATGCAGCGCATCCAGCGCTTCGCCCTGTCGGTTGCGGCCGAGCTCAACAAGAAGCTGCGCGTCGAGACCTCCCTGCCCCACGTCGAGGATGTGCCGGCGTCCGTGCACCGCGTGCTGCGCGAGGGACTGCCGCAGCTCGTTCGCAATGCGGTCGTGCACGGCATCGAAAGTGCCGACGAGCGCCGCCTTGCGGGCAAGCAGGAGGAAGGCCGGTTGCGCATCGAGTTTCAGCGCACTGCCGATGGCGGACTCGAACTGACGGTCGCCGACGACGGCCGCGGGATCGATGTCGCGGCCTTGCGGCGGCATCTCGTCGACGCCGGCTATCGCGATGCCGACGCAGTCCAGGCGATGAGCGATCGCGAGGTCGTCGCGACGCTCTTCGAGCCGGGCGTGTCGACTGCGGCGAGCGTCACCGAGCATGCGGGCCGCGGCGTTGGCCTGGATGCGATCAGCGCGCTCGCACGCGAGACCGGCGCGCGGCTGAAGCTCGCCTCCACCCCGCGCACCTACACGCGCTTCACCCTTCAATGGAGCCCGACATGAAAGCGAGACTGCTGATCGTCGATGATTCGATGGTGATCCGGAACCTGATCGCCCGCCAGATGCTCGACGAGCGCCTGCCGCCGATGGACGTTGTCGGGCTGGCGGCCGACGGCGAGCAGGCGCTGGCGATCGCGCTGTCGAAGCACCCCGACTTCATCACGATGGATCTGACGATGCCCAACATGGACGGCGAGGCCTGCATCGAACGCCTCGCGGCGGTGCTGCCGAGCGCCAGGATCATGGTGGTGTCCGCCCTCAGCGACAAGACGACGGCGCTGCGCGCCATCAGCAAAGGCGCCCACGGCTTTCTGCACAAACCCTTTACCGACGAACAACTGGTCGCCGCCCTGCTGGAGTTGATGAGTTGAACTACCGCGCGCTGAATCACGAAGACATCGAAGTGTTCTCCGAGGCGATCTCCGCCTTCTTCCTCAACATGACCCACGAGCCGGCCATGGTGCGCACGGCCTACATGCTGGAGGGGAGCACTCCGCCGCTCTGGGGCGATTTCAACGGGGTGATCGAGGTCTCAGGCGGCTTTCGCGGCAGCATTACCTTCTCGGCCCCGGGGGGGATGCTCGGGCAGGTGCTCGACGTCATGGGAGAAAGGGAGCAGTCGGCCGACCGCTGCCTGGACGTGGTCGGCGAGATCGCCAACATGATGTCAGGGCGGGCGCGTCGCCATTTCGGCGAGGATCTGACGATCGCGCCGCCGAAAGCCTGCCTTCGCTCTGCGCGGCACACGCTGCCCGGTGCGAGCGGGACCCCGTACGCAATTCCGTTGCGCTGGCGGACCTTCGAGGCCAACCTGGTCGTGCACCTGGACATCCGCCGATAGGCGGACGTGACATCCGCTTACCCTGCGTTTCTTGATTTACCGCTCCGCGTCGCCCAGATTCCTTGGGTGCGAACCTTTGCAGGGTGAGCGAAGGAGTGTGGGGCATGACCGGAGAATTGGGCGGCAAGGTGGCGGTGGTCACGGGTGCCGGCAGCGGCATCGGCAAGGCGATTGCGGAGAAGCTGGCGCAGGCCGGCGCGATGGTCGCGGTGACGGACCTTAATCTCGCGAGCGCCGAACAGGTCGCGAACGAAATCGTCGCCGCTGGCGGGCGGGCGGTTGGGATTGCGATGGATGTGGTCGACGAACGCGCCGTGGATGAGGCGATCGACCAGATCGCGGCCAAGCATGGCAGCGTGGACGTGCTGATATCGAACGCGGGCATCCAGATCGTCGATCCGATCGTGGAATTCAAGCTGGCGGACTGGAGGAAGATCCTGGCGATCCACCTCGACGGCGCCTTCCTGACGACCCGCGCGGCGCTACGCCACATGTACCGCGACAACCGCGGCGGGGTCGTGATCTATACGGGCTCGGTGCATTCGCACGTCGCCTCGCCGCTCAAGTGCGCCTACGTCACGGCCAAGCACGGCATGCTGGGGCTTGCGCGCGTGTTGGCGAAGGAAGGCGCGGAGCACGGCGTCCATTCCTACGTCGTGTGTCCGAGCTTCGTGCGCACGCCGCTCGTCGATAAGCAGATCCCGGAACAAGCGCGGGATCTGGGCATCAGCGAGGAGGAAGTGGTGAGGAAGGTGATGCTCGGGGAGACGGTGGATGGTGAGTTCACGACGCTGGAAGATGTCGCGAACACGGTGCTCTTCCTGGCGGCGTTTCCGACTGCCGCGTTCACCGGGCAATCCTTCCTGCTGACGCATGGCTGGGTTATGCATTGAACTGCGCCTCGACCGTCCGGAGCTGCACGAGTGCGACGACACAGGCCGCCATTCAAGACCATCGCCCTCGTGCTGCAGGGAGGTGGTGCTCTGGGTGCCTATCAGGCAGGGGTGTATGAAGGGCTCGACGAAGCCGGGATCCATCCGGACTGGTTGGCCGGGATTTCGATCGGGGCGATCAATACGGCATTGATCGCGGGGAGTGCGCCCGGCGCGCGAGTCGCCAATCTGCACACGTTCTGGGAGACCGTGTGTCGCCCGGTCTTCGTCCAGCCGATGGCCGACGCCGTGCAGTCATGGGTCGGACAGCTGGGCGACGGCGCCCGCCGGGTGTTCAACGCCGTGGTCGCGTGGCGCGGGGTCGTCGAGGGCCAGCAGGGCTTCTTCACGCCGCGGCTACCGCCGCCGTGGCTCGCCGTGAATGTCCCGCCGTCGGAGGCGAGCTATTACGACACGGCTCCGCTGCGCGTGACGCTCGAGCAACTCGTGGACATCGACCGCATCAACGCCGGTCATCCGCGCGTGTCGGTGGGCGCAGTCAACGTGCGCACGGGCAACTTCGAGTACTTCGACAACACCGTGGGACCGTGGAAGGGTCGGCTGCGGCTGGAGCATTTCATGGCGTCGGGCGCCCTGCCCCCGGGCTTTCCGCCGGTGGAGATCGACGGCGAGTTCTACTGGGATGGCGGACTCGTGTCCAACACGCCGCTGGCGCATGTGCTGGAGGACGAGCCGCGCCACGACACGCTCGCCTTCCAGGTCGACCTGTGGAGCGCGCTCGGGACGGTGCCGACAAACATCTGGGACGCGCAGGAGCGCCAGAAGGACATCCAGTATTCGAGCCGCACGCGCGCGATCACGGACCTGATGGCGCGCGAACAGCAACTCCGCCATCTCGTGAGCGAGATGCTGAAGCATGCGCCGGAAGACATGCGGCAGTCCGACCACTGGTGCCGCGAGGCCGCCCATTGGGCCTGCGGGCGGCAGGTCAGCGTCATCCACCTGATCTACCAGGAAAAGGAATGGGACGGGCTGGCGAAGGACTATGAGTTCGGTCCATTGACGATGCACGACCACTGGGCGAGCGGTCTCGACGACATCCACGCGAGCCTCGAACACAAGGAGTGGCTGGAGCTGCCGCCGCGCCATCAGCGTTTCGTCACCTACGACTATCACCGCGACGACTGAGGCCGCGCCGGCTCCGGTTGCCGATTGATTCATCCGTCTGCGCTCCGACGATGTATTCTCCATCGTCATCGACTCAGCATGAGAGCAAGACGCATGAAATATGAAGTAGTCGACACACAGATCGACGCACAGATCTCCCCAGTCGGGCGTATGGAAGTCCTCTCCAGGGCCGAGGCGGCGCGCCTGTCGTCGCATGATCAGAGGGGGCTGCACGAGATCTTTCGCAACTGCGCGCTGGCCGTGCTCAACTGCGGCAACGGAATCGACGACGCGAAGGAGTTGCTCGAGCGCTATCATTCCTTCGAAATCGACATCATCCAGCGTTCGCGCGGGATCAAGCTCGATATCCGCGGCGCGCCGGCAAGCGCCTTCGTCGACGGCACGATGATCCGCGGCATCCAGGAGCATCTCTTCACCGTCCTGCGCGACGTCATCTACGCGAGCACCGAGATCGACGTCGGAAGCTCCGAGGCGATCACCGACGCGGTGTTCCACATCCTGCGCAACGCCGGCATCATGAAGCCTACGCTGCAGCCGAACATGGTGGTGTGCTGGGGCGGACATTCGATCAGTCGCGAAGAGTACGACTACACGAAGCTGGTCGGCTACCAGCTCGGCCTGCGCGGGCTGGACATCTGCACCGGCTGCGGTCCGGGTGCGATGAAGGGGCCGATGAAGGGCGCGACGATCAGCCACGCGAAGCAACGCATCCCGAACGCGCGCTACCTGGGCTTCACCGAGCCCGGCATCATCGCCGCGGAGTCGCCGAATCCGATCGTCAACGAGCTGGTGATCCTGCCGGACGTCGAGAAGCGCCTCGAGGCCTTCGTCCGCGCCGGCCACGGCTTCATCGTCTTCCCCGGCGGCGTCGGCACGGCCGAAGAGATCCTCTATGTCCTGGGCATCCTGCTGCACCCGGACAATGCGAAACTCCCCTTCCCGCTCGTGTTTACCGGGCCTCGGAGTGCGGCCGAGTATTTCCGCCAGATCGATCGATTCATCGGCCAAACGCTCGGCGAGGAGGCGCAGCGCCGCTACAAGATCATCGTGGACGACCCCGTCGCAGTCGCGCGCGAGATGCAGGCGGGGATCGCCGACGTGCGTGCCTACCGCAAGGAAACGCAGGACGCGTACTACTTCAACTGGTCATTGCGCGTCGAGCATGAGTTCCAGCGTCCGTTCCGGGCGACGCACGAGAGAATGCGCAAGCTCTCGCTGCACAAGAATCAGCCGCGGCACCTGCTGGCGGCGAACCTGCGCCGGGCCTTCTCGGGCGTCGTTGCGGGCAACGTCAAGGCCGACGGGATCCGCGAGATCGAGAAGCACGGCAGCTTCGAGATCCAGGGCGATCCGGAGATCCTGCAGCCGATGGACGCGCTGCTGGCGTCCTTCGTCGCGCAGGGCCGGATGAAGCTGCCGGGCAAGGTCTACAACCCCTGCTACCGGATCGTCGCAGAGACGGTTTGAACCGCTGGCCCGTCGCCCGGCCCCCAGCCGCCGCCCAAGGCTCGCACCAGCGCGACCGTCGTTTGGTATTGCGCCGACCGCACCTGCAGCGCTTCGCGGCGGTTGCGCAACTCGCTGCGGCGGGCGTCGAGCAGGTCGAGCTGGCTGACGAGCCCGCTGCGGTAGCGCACATCCGATAGCACCGTCGCGCGGCTCGCGGAAGCGACCGCGCGCGACTGCGCTTCGCTCTGGTCGGCGAGGAGGCGCAGCGCGGATAGCTGGTCTTCGACGTCCTTGAAGGCGACGAGCACCTGTTCGCGATAGCCGGCGAGCGCAGCATCGAGTTCCGCGCTGGCGTTCTTCACGCCTGCGTCGCGCCGCCCGCCGTCGAAGATCGGCAGCGACAGCAGCGCGCCGATGCCCCAGGAGCGGGCCGACCATTTGAAGAGATCGCCGAGGTCGGTCGACGCGTAGCCGCCGGAACCGGTCAGCGCGATGTCGGGGAACCATGCCGCTTGCGCGACACCGACGCGTGCCTGCGCGGCGAGCATCGATTGGCGGGCGGAGGCGACGTCGGGACGGCGTGTGAGCACCGTCGAGGGGACGCCAGCCGGGATCACGGGCAGCGCCGTGCTCCAGTCGCCGGCATCGACCCCGAAGTTGGAAGCCGCGTCGCCGACCAGCACTGCGAGCGCGTGCTCGACTTCCGCGCGGCGGCGGTCGAGCGCGAACGCGTCGGATTCAGTCGCGGCGAGTTCGGTGCGCACGCGCGCGACGTCCAGTTCGGCGATGTCACCGGCTTCGAAGCGCCGTTCGGTAAGCGATAACGTGTCGCGATAGGCTCCGACGGTCTCGCGCACCAGCGCGCGTTCGGCATCCAGCGCCCGCAGCGCGAGGTAGCTGCGCGCAACGTCCGCCTGCACGAGAAGACGCGCGTTGCGGAGCAAAGCCTCGCGGCTGTCGGCGTCGAGCGACGCGGCCTTGCTCGCCTGCGAGAGTCGCCCGAAGAGATCGAGCTCCCACGAGAAGTTCGCGCCGGCACGGAACAGGTTGCCGGCGCCGCCGCCGGCCGGCGTGATCGCCCCGCCCTGCCGCGTGACGTCCGCGCCGATGCCGACTTGCGGCGAGCGATCGGCGTCCGTCGCCTGCAGCAGCGCGCGGGATTGCGCGAGCCGGGCCGCGGCGATCTGGATGCTGTTGTTGCGCTCCAGCGCACGCTCGACGAGCCCGTCGAGAACTGGGTCGGAGAAGGCCTTCCACCATGTGCCGTCGGCTTGCGCCTGGGCTGGCACGGCCTGCGTCCAGCGGCCGTCGCCTTCCTTGAAGGCCGCCGGCGCAGTCGGCAACGCGGCGGGATCGATCCCGGGCGCCGTGGCGCAGCCGGCCAGCACGAGGGCGGCGAGGAGCGGCGCGAGCGCAGTGCGCAGGGGATGAGTCAGCAGTGTCATGTTCAACTCCTTATTCGTGATGCGCACGCGGTGCGGCAAGGCCCGGAGCGGTTGCGGCGCCGCCCGTCGCGGACGAGCCGGCGAAGGCTTCGAGGTGCGGGATCTCGCCGTGCAGCTTCAGCGCGCGGTTGCCCGCGAGCCGGCGCAGCAGCACGTAGAACACCGGCGTCAGGAAGAGGCCGAAGGCCGTCACACCGATCATCCCAGCGAACACCGCGACGCCCATCGCGCTCCGCATCTCGGCACCGGCGCCGGTCGAGAGCACCAGCGGCAGCACGCCCATCACGAACGCCAGCGAGGTCATCAGGATCGGCCGCAGCCGCAGCCGGGCCGCTTCGATCGCGGCCAGCATCGGCGTGCGTCCGGCGAACTCCAGCTCGCGGGCGAACTCGACGATCAGGATCGCGTTCTTCGCCGACAGCCCGACCAGCACGATCAGGCCGATCTGCGTGAAGACGTTGTTGTCGCCGCCGGACAGCCACACGCCGGTCATCGCCGCGAGGATCCCCATCGGCACGATCAGGATGATCGCGAGCGGCAGTGTCAGGCTTTCGTATTGCGCCGCGAGCACCAGGAAGACCAGCAGGATCGCGAGCGGGAACACCCACACTGCCGAGTTACCGGCGAGGATTTCCTGATAGGTCAGCTCGGTCCATTCGAAGCTGATGCCCGACGGCAGCGTTTCGGCCGCGATGCGTTCGACCGCCGCCTTGGCTTGGCCCGACGAGTAGCCGGGGGCCGGCGCGCCGCTGATGTCGGCCGACAGGAAGCCGTTGTAGCGCATTGCGCGTTCCGGCCCGAAGCTCGACTGAATGTTCATCAGCGACGACAGCGGCACCATCTCCCCGCCCGGCGCACGCACCTTCAGCAACCCGACGTCCTCGGCGCGGGCGCGGAACGGGGCGTCGGCCTGCACGCGCACCGAATACGTCCGGCCGAAGCGGTTGAAATCGTTCACGTAGAGGCTGCCGAGGTAGATCTGCATCGTGTCGAACACGTCGGTCACCGGAATGCCGAGCTGGCGCGCACGGGTGCGGTCGATGTCGGCATAGAGCTGCGGCACGTTCACCTGATAGCTCGAGAACAGCCCCGCAAGCTCGGGCGCCTTCGACGCCTTCGCGAGGAAAGCCTTGGTCGCGGCATCGAGCGCCTCGTAGCCGAGCGACGCGCGGTCTTCGAGCTGCAGCTTGAAGCCGCCGGTCGTCCCGAGCCCCTGCACGGGCGGCGGCGGGAACATCACGATGAAGGCGTCCTCGATGCCGGCGAACTTCTTGTTGAGCTCCATCGCGATCGCGCCGGCGCTCAGCTCCTTGCCCTTGCGCTCTTCGAAGGGTTTCAGCGGCGTGAACACGATCCCCGAGTTCGAGCTGTTGGTGAAGCCATTGATCGACAGGCCGGGGAAGGCCACGGCGTGCTCGACACCCGGCTGCTGCAGCGCGATCTCGCCCATGCGACGGATGACCTCTTCCGTGCGGTCGAGCGTCGCGCCGTCCGGAAGCTGCGCGAAGCCGATCAGGTACTGCTTGTCCTGCGCCGGCACGAAGCCGCCGGGCACTGCCTTGAAGAGCCCGAACGCCAGGCCGACGAGTGCGAGATAGACGATCATCATCACCGCCTTGCGCCCGATCGCGCCGCGCACGCCGCCGCCATAGGCTTCGGCGCCGCGGTGGAACACACGGTTGAAGGCACCGAAGAAGCGCCCGAAGACCTTGTCCATGCCGCGCGTCAGCGCATCCTTCGGCGCGTCGTGACCCTTCAGCAGCAGCGCGGACAGCGCCGGCGACAGCGTCAGCGAGTTGATCGCCGAGATCACCGTCGACATCGCGATGGTCAGCGCGAACTGCTTGTAGAACTGGCCGGAGAGGCCGGTGATGAAGGCGAGCGGTACGAACACCGCGATCAGCACCAGCGCGATCGCGATGATCGGGCCGGAGACTTCGCGCATCGCGCGGTAGGTCGCTTCGCGCGGCGAGAGCCCCGCCTCGATGTTGCGCTCGACGTTCTCGACAACGACGATCGCGTCATCGACGACGATACCGATCGCGAGCACCAGCCCGAAGAGGGTGAGCGCGTTGATCGAGAAGCCGAAGAGGTGCATCACCGCAAAGGTGCCGACGATCGACACCGGCACCGCGAGTAGCGGAATGATCGACGCGCGCCAGGTCTGCAGGAACAGGATCACGACGAGCACGACCAGCGCGACCGCTTCGAGCAGCGTATGCACGACCGCCTCGATCGACGCCCGCACGAACTGAGTCGGGTCATAGACGATTTCGTAGTCGACGCCTTCGGGCATGTGCTGCTTCAACTGCTGCATCGTTTCCCGGACGTGGTCCGAGATCTGGATCGCGTTCGAACCCGGCGCCTGGAAGATCGGAATCGCGACGGCGTCCTTGTTGTCGAGCAGCGAGCGCAGCGCGTAGTCGGCGGCACCCAGCTCGATGCGGCCGAGATCGCGCAGGCGCGTCACGGCGCCATCGGCACCGGTACGGACGATGATGTCGCCAAACTCCTCCTCGCTTTGCAGGCGGCCTCGGGCATTCACCGGCAGCTGCAGGTCGATGCCCTTCAGACCCGGCGACGCACCGATGACGCCGGCCGCGGCCTGCACGTTCTGCTCGCGGATCGCGCGGACCACGTCGCCCGCGGAAAGGCCACGCGCCGCAACTTTCTGCGGATCGAGCCAGATCCGCATCGAATAGTCGCCGGAGCCGAAGAGCTGCACTTGGCCGACGCCCTCGATACGCGCGAGACGGTCCTTGACGTTGAGCAGCGCGTAGTTGCGCAGGTAGGTCATGTCATAGCGGCCGTTCGGCGACAGCAGGTGCACGACCATCGTCAGGTCAGGCGAGCTCTTGACCGTCGTGATGCCGAGTCGGCGCACTTCCTCGGGCAGGCGCGCCTCGGCTTGCGAGACGCGGTTCTGCACAAGCTGCTGGGCCTTGTCCGGGTCGGTGCCGAGGCGGAACGTGACGGTCAGCGTCAGCAGGCCGTCGGTCGTCGCCTGGCTGCCCATGTAGAGCATGCCTTCGACGCCGTTGATCGACTCTTCGAGCGGCGTCGCGACCGTTTCGGCGATCACCTTCGGGTTCGCGCCGGGATACTGTGCGCGCACGACAACCGACGGCGGCACGACTTCGGGGTACTCCGACACCGGCAGCACGCGCAGCGCGATCAGGCCGGCGATGAACATCAGCAACGACAGCACGCCAGCAAAGATCGGGCGGTCGATGAAGAAGCGGGATAGGTTCATGATGGTGCTCTCGATTGCGGGCGAATCACGATTGCGGCGCGTCGGTGGCGCGGGCAGCGTTGTTGCTCTGGGACTGACGACTGTCCATCGCCACGGCCTGCGGCGCGACGAGCGAACCCGGCCGCACGCGCTGCAGGCCATTGACGACGATGCGCTCGCCCGCCTGCAGTCCTCCGCTGACGATGCGCAGGCCGTCGGCGGTGCCGCCGAGCGTGACTTCGCGGTACTCGGTCTTGTTGTCCGCGTCGACGACCAGCACGAACTTGCGGCTCTGGTCGGTGCCGATCGCGCGTTCGTCGATGAGCACGGCCGATGCCGCGTGCGGGCGCCCCATACGCAGCTTGGCGAACTGGCCGGGCATCAGGCTGCCCTCCGGGTTGTCGAACACCGCGCGCACGCGCACCGTGCCGCTACGCGCATCGACCTGGTTGTCGACGAGTTGCAGGTGGCCGTCGAACGGGAGTTCGGAGGTCGCGGCCGTTCCCATCTGCACCGGGATGCTTTCGAGCCGTGCCGGCTTGCCGTTCGCGCCGCGTAGTTCCTGCAGCGCACGCGCGACGACCTGCTCGTCCGCGTCGAAGCTCGCGTAGATCGGGCTGACCGACACCAGCGTCGTCAGCACCGGCGCACTGGGGCCGGCAGCGACGAGGTTGCCGACAGTGACTTCGAGCTTCCCGACGCGGCCCGACACGGGTGCCTTCACCTGCGTGTAACCGAGATTCAGGCGCGCCGACTGCAGCGCGGCCTGCGCGGCCCGCAGTTCGGCATCCGAGGCGCGGTGGGCGTTGGCGCGTTCTTCCAGTTCGCGCTCTGCGATCGCACGCTGCTCCCACAGGCGCTGGGCGCGTTCGTGTTCGCTCGTCGTGAAGGCGACGCGGGCCTGCGCGGCGGCGACCTGAGCGGAGGCGCGGTCGACTTCCGCGGCGTACGGCGCGGGATCGATCGTGATGAGCAGGTCGCCCGCCTTCACGAGCCCGCCCTCGCGGAAATGCACCTCCTGCACCGTGCCGGCGACGCGCGAGCGGATGTCCACGCGCTCGACCGCTTCGAGCCGGCCCGAGAATTCGTCCCAGGTCGCGACCTCGCGCTGCTCGACGGTCGCGACCGACACGGGCGTCGCAGCAGGCGCTGCGGCAGCCGGGGCAGCTTCCACCTTCGCGGACCAGGGCGCGGCAATGCCGGCGGCGATTGTGGTCAGGCCGATCGCGGCAGCGCCGGCGATCCAGAGGCGACGTGGTTTCCGGATATTGTTGTTCATGACATGACTCCTGTCGGGGAACGGCCGTGGATCAAAGCGGACCGGGAGACGCCGGCTCGTGGCCGGCGGGCCGTGCTGCCCGGTTCGCGATAAGGAATTCGTGGATGCGCGTGCGCACCGGCTCACTCCAGGAGTCGTGGGTGACCGCCGGGTTGAGCAGCGCGTCCGGCCAAGCGCTGGGCGCCGGCAGTACGCATTCGGCCGACGGCACACCGGCGGCCCGCAGCCGCCGCGCATAGGCGAGCGTCTCGTCGCGCAGCGGATCGTCCTCGGCGGTGATCAGCAAGGCCGGCGGCAAGTCGGCCAGGCGCAATGAGCGGCCGGGAATCGCATAAGGGTGCTCGGCATTGGCCGGTTCGCGCAGGTAACTGCACCAGCCGGTCGCCAGCGGGCAGCCGGCGGGACCCTGCTCGCTGCGGCGAACGGATGCCGTGCCGAGGCAGGGGTCGAGCATTGCCGACAACAGGATCTGGCCGGCGAGCCGCGGCGCGTGACGGTCGCGGGCCATCAGCGCGATCGCGGCGGCGATATTGCCCCCCGCCTCCTCGCCTGCGACGAAGACCGAAGCCCCCTGCCCCGCGAGCTGCGCGCGCTTCCGATAAGCCCACTGCAAGGCCGCGTAGGCGGCATCGACCGGCGCCGGGAACGGATGGGCCGGTGCGAGCGGGTAATCGACGGACATCACGACCGCGCCCGCGCCGAGCAACAGATTGGCAACCGCCGCGCCGCTGTCGAGCGATCCGGAAACGAAGGCCCCACCGTGGAAATGGACGACCAGTGGAGACCCCGAGCTACGCGTCCCGTAGACGCGGACGTTCAACGGCGCGGCAAGGCCGACGTCGATGCGGCTGTCCGCGATGGGCGGCAGTTGCGTCGGGGTTGCGGATCGGGTCTGCGAAGACGGGGACATTTTCGTTCCGGGACGGCGTGCGCCGAATACTGTGTTGGTGCCCTGAACGATAGATGTCACTCGCTGTGGAATAAATAATCATTCCGTAGCTTCTTTATTTATGTTGGTGAATAATCGCGCTGCAGCAATTGCAGCGATCGAACGGGAGGGAGAGGCAAATGGACCAATTTCAGGCACTGCGCGTCTTCGCGCGCGTCGTCGAGGCCGGCACTTTCACGAAGGCGGCCGACTCGCTGGGAATGCCGAAACCGACGGTGACGAAGCTGATCCAGAGCCTGGAATCGCACCTGCGCGTAAAGCTCCTCAACCGCACCACCCGGCGCGTCACCGTCACCGCCGATGGCGCCGCCTACTACGAGCGCACCGCGCGGCTACTGACGGAACTTGAGGAAATCGACGCCAGCTTGTCGAACGCGCAGGCCTCGCCGAAGGGGCGCGTGCGAATCGACGTCCCTGCCGTGCTCGCCAGCCGGATCATCCTGCCCGCGCTGCACACCTTCCACGCACGCTATCCGGACATCCAGATCGACATGGGCGTCGGCGACCGGCTGGTCAACCTGATTGCCGATAACGTCGACTGCGTCGTCCGCGGCGGCAATATCATCGATGAATCCTTGGTCGCGCGGCGCATCTCCCAGGTCGAATTCATGACCTGCGCAACGCCGGGCTACCTGGCGACTTACGGCGTGCCCACGCATCCCTCCGAACTCGACGGGCCACATCGCGTCGTCGGCTATTTTTCCGCCGGCACAGGACGCATCTCCCCGTTCGAATTCGAGCGCGACGGGGAACGCATTGAAATCGTCGGCAATTACGGCGTTGCCGTGAACGACAGCAACGCCTATCTCGCCGCCGGCTTGGCGGGGCTCGGCATCATCCAGAGCGGCGCCTCCGTCCTCCAGGAGCATGTGAAGACCGGCGAGCTCGTGCCGGTGCTCGAAGACTGGACGACCCCGGGGCTTCCGATCTACGTCGTCTATCCGCCGAACCGGCATCTCAGTGCCAAGACCCGCGTCTTCGTCGACTGGATCGCCGAATTGTTCGGCCCGTCGAATGTGCGGAGGCGCTGACTCAGCTCGCCCGCTCGCGTAGCAGCTTCTTGTTGATCTTGCCGACGCTGGTTTTCGGGATCTCCTGCACGAACACGATGCGGTCGGCTTCCGGCACGCCGTATTTGCATAGGCGGTTCGTCTCGACCTGGCGCATCAGGTGCTCGCGGATCGCCTCTGGCGCGAGCGTGACCCCGGGCTTGGGCACGACGTAGGCCATCGGCCGCTCGCCCCACTTGTCGTCACGGATCGCGATCACCGCGGATTCCTGCACGCCCGGCACTTCCGCGATCAGGCTTTCGACCGCGATCGACGACACCCACTCGCCGCCGGTCTTGATCACGTCCTTGATGCGATCGACGATGCGGACGAAGCCGTCCGGCTGTACCACCGCCACGTCCTGCGTATGCAGGTAACCGCCCGCCCACAACTCCTCGGACGCCTGCGGCTTCTTGAAATACGCCTGGGTCAGGAAGGGCGCGCGCAGCACGATCTCGCCCTGCGCCTGGCCGTCGTGCGGCACATCGCGCATCTCGCTGTCGACGACGCGGAATTCGATCATCGGCACGGGCCGGCCCGTCAGGGAGCGCAGACGCACCTCGGCATCGAGGTCCGCGGGTGCATCCGCATCGCGAATCTGCGCGAGCGCCACGATGGGCCCCGTTTCCGACATGCCATAACCGGCAAACACGTCGATCCCCCGCTCCACTGCCGCCTTGCATAGTGCCGACGGCAATGCGGCGCCGCCGATGATCACCTTCCAGCCCGAGAGGTCGTAATCGCCGCCGGCCGCGGCTTGCAGCAGCATCTGCAGGATCGTCGGCACGCAGTGCGAGAACGTGACCTTCTCGTCGCGCTTTAACTTGAGCAACGCGTCCGGGACGTAACGCCCGGGCAGCACAGTCCGCAATCCGAGCAGCACGGCGACATAGGGAACGCCCCACGCGAGTACGTGGAACATCGGCGTGATCGGCATGTACACGTCTTCGCGATGCAGGCGCTGTCCTTCCCGCGGGGCGCACAGGCTCAAGGCCGTCGTCAGCGCATGCAGCACGATCTGCCGATGGCTGTAGCACACGCCCTTCGGGTCGCCGGTCGTGCCGGTCGTATAGAAGGTCGCGGCCTTCGTGTTCTCGTCGAAGTCGGCGAAGTCGAAGTCCGGCGATGCCTTCCCCACCAGTTCCTCGTACTCGCCCGCGAAGCTCAGCGTTGTCGCCGGCATCGCCTGTCCATCCGCGAGCACAACGATCTGGCGCACGGCCTTCAGCTCCGGCTTCAGCTGCTCCAGCAGCGGCACGAAGTCGGCATGCACCAGCACCACTTCGGCTTCGGAATCGTTCAGCGTGTAGGCGATCTGCTGTGGCGACAGGCGCACGTTCACCGTGAACATCGTCGCCCCCATCATCGGGATCGCAAAATAGCTCTCAAGGTAACGATGGCTGTCCCAGTCCATCACCGCGACCGTCGTGCCGGGGCGCACGCCGATCGCGCTCAGCGCCGATGCGAGCCGCCCGATGCGTTCGCGGAAGTCGCTGAAGCGGTAGCGCATTTCCCCGCGGTAGGTGATCTCCTGGTTGCCGTACAGGCTCACCGAATTCAACAGCAACTGCTTGATCAGCAGCGGATAGGCATAGGCCGACGCGGCGGCCGCGATCAGGTTGTCCGTCATGGCTGTCTCCACCCTTGTTGTTCGATGTGCGGGATGCTCGTGCGCTAGTTCAGCATAGCGTTTGCCCGTCGTTGCGCCGATGAAAAATGCCGCATCTGCAACTGTTACGCACGGAAATGGTCCGGCCTGTATCTGTGCTTTCCGACCGCAACTTGAAAGAATGGAAAGCAAACCATCCACGAACCGGCAGGGCGAAAATGACTGCAGCGGCAATCCCGGCAATCGATGTCGGCGGCAAACCGGAAACCCAGGGGCGGATACCGGGCAACCATGGCATCTGGGTCGGCATCACCTGCGAATTCGTCGAATTCCTCGTGCTCTTCGCCGTGTACTTCATCGCCCGCGCGCACTTCCCCGCGGCCTTCCAGGATGGCGCTCCACGACTGTCGGTCGTCGCTGGCACCGTCATCACGCTGCTGATGGTCACCAGCAGCTTCTTCCTCGCCTGCTCGCTCGCCCGCATCCGCGCGGGCCGTCATCGCGAATCACTCTGGTGGCTGGTCGCCGCGCTGGTCCTCGCGCTCGGCTATCCGCTCGCGAAATACCTCGAAATCCAGTGGAACCTCGCGCACGGCATCAACGGCGAATCGGGGATCTTCTTCACCGTTTATTACTACCTCACCTTCACGCACCTGGTGCACGGCTTCTGGGGCATTCTCGGCATGCTGTGGGTGCTCGCGCGCCATCTTTCCGGTGGCTACACCGCCGACAACCACGACGGCCTCGAAGCGCTGGCGAGCTACTGGCACGCCACCGACATCATCTGGCTGATCATCTTTCCGCTCTTCTATGTGCTGGCCTGACCCATGAAAGCGATCCCCGCGCCCCCCTCGACCTCGCTGACGCCGCTCGTCCTCTCCTGGCTCGGCCTCGTGACCCTGACCGTGTTCAGCCTGTGCCTCGCGCAATGGTCGGGCCACGCCGCGTGGCTGCAGCTGCCCGTCGCCGCCATCGTCTGGCTGAAGGGCTGGATCGTCGCGCGATCCTTCATCGAATCCCACCTCGCCCATCCCTTCATCGCGCGCGTGCTGCGGACCTTCATCCTCTGCGTGCCGCTCGCGTTGATCCTGACGACCTGGTTCGGCGATCGCATCGCGCGGCTGACGACGCTGTAGCGGCCGCGCCGTTCAGCGCCGGAAGCGCGAGACCAGCTCGCGCAAGGTCCCGGCATGGTTGTGGACGTTGCTCGCCATCTCCTCTCCGCGCTGCGCGGCGTGAGTGTTGATGTCGCTCTTCTGAACCAGGCGCTCGACGTTCTCGGCGATCAGCGTGCTCGCCTTGGCCTGTTCGCGCGCTGCGTCCGACACGTCGATGAGGTTCCCCAGCGCCACGGACGCCGAGCGCTGCAACTCATCGAGCGGATCCTGCAGGTCGTGCATCAGTTTCACGCCGGACCCCAACTGCTGCGTGGCGTCATCCATCTGCTTGACGGCCGCTTCCGTCTGATCGCGGATCGCCTCGATCATGACGTTGATCTCCGTCGTCGAAGAACTCGTCCGCTCCGCGAGTTTGCGCACTTCGTCGGCGACCACCGCGAAGCCGCGGCCCTGCTCGCCGGCCCGCGCGGCCTCGATGGCGGCATTGAGCGCCAGCAGGTTGGTCTGGCCGGCAATTTCGCGGATCACGTCGACGATGTGGCTGATCCGTTGCGAGGTTTCCTGCAGTCGATGGATCGTATCGCCCGTTGCCGACACGTCGGCCGCGATCTTGTTGATCTCGGCCACGGCTTCGTCGACGAGCGACTTTCCGGTCTCCGCAACGCTCACCGTCCGCTCGGCGACCGTCCGCGCGTTTTCAGCGTTGTCCGACACATGCGTGATGCTCACGCTCATCTCCTCCACGGCCGCCGCGATCGCGTTCAGCGACTCGCTCTGCTCCTGCACGCAGCGCGTGATCTCCGCAGCGGCCGACGACATCCCGCCCGCGGAGTCGCCCAGCGCGTCCGCACTGCCCGCCATGCTGCCGATGATGCGCCGCAGGTTTTCCTGCATGCGTTGCAGCGACCGCAGCAGGTCGCCGATCTCGTCGCGGCCGGCCGAAGCGAATTGCGCGCCGAGGTCGCCGCCGGCAATGCGTTCGGCGACGACCGAGGCCTCGCGAACGGGACGCGCGATGCTGCGGGCCATCAGGAACGCGCTCACCGCAGCCCCGGCAAGCGCGAGCACCAGCGTCGTGGCGACCACCAGCCGCGCCTGGGAATATGCGGCCGCGGCATTGTCATAGTCGGACTTGCTGATCCGCTGTTCGGCCTGCACGAGCTCGTCGGTCAGCGAGTCGAGAACCTTGAAATAGTCGTCCGCCGTCTGCAGCGCGGAGCGCCCCATGTTGATGTCGCTGTCCGCAAGGTCGATCGCCTGGGAGACGCTCTTGCGGTACTTGGCGATCTGCGCAGCGATCTTTTCTCCAAGCGCCCTTTCATCGGCAGCAAGGTCCGGCTTCGCCATCCAGGTGTCGAACTTCGCGACAACCCGCCCGAGTTCATCATCCGCCGCCTTGCCATCCTTCTGCAGCTGCGGCGAGCCGGAAAGATCCGCCCACATCAGCAAACGGTATGCACGGGCGTGACTCTCGAGGACGTCGGACCTGACTTCCTCCGCGGTCTGGAGGTATTGCTGTCGGACGTTGAACAGATCGTCGAGAACCTCGCGCTGGGTGCTCATCGTCAAATGGCCGGCGACGGCCAGCAACAACAGAAAAACCAAGGTGATCGCCGGCGCCACCAGAGCTTTCTGGTACAGGTTCATGGCGCATCCTCGAAGGAAGGTCGTGTGTGTGCTCCGTGCCGGCCCCTTGCAGCGCCGGCACGCGACAGGTCGAAGGAAGCCGCTTCAGCGCTTGTAGATGCCGGCGCAGACGACCGTGTCTTCAAGCTTCTCGCAATACATCTGCTTGGGAAGCACCTTCTTCGTGACAGGGTCGGTGAACTTGTAGTCCTGCCAGAACTTGCCCTTGCTCTGCGCGAGATCGACACGCTCCTTGACGAAGAGCTTGCCGTCGGGGTCCTTCATGTCGATGAGATCCTTGCCGACCTGCTTCGCATTCTGGCCGTGGGCTAGCACCTTGCCCTGAAGGTCATAGACGACGGGATAAAGGTCCCGATCGACCCACTTCGGGTCCTTCGCGGTAATCTCGTCGTAAGTCGCCTGCTTGTTAGCCTTGATCGCCGAGATTGCCTTCGTGACCATCGCTTCGGCGTCCTTCGCGGTCGCATATTCGCTTGCGATCGCCGTGTGTGCGGCAAGCAGAAGGCCGGTAGCCAGCAGTAGAGTGCGCCTCATCGTCGTTACTCCTTTGGGGTGGGAACGTCTTGTAGTTGTTTTCGGTAATCCGTTCCCCATTGTAGTGCGTCGAATATCGAATGCCGCCTTGTTAGGCACGTTCCGGGCGGCACATGCGACTCGACTTCATCCGGGTCAAGTACGCGTCCAGCCGTCAGCGGATAATGTCGTGCTGCCTCCTCCGCGCCGGAACCGACGTGAACCTCTACGACCGCCTCGCCCTCGACATCGAACAACGCATCCGCGACGGCGTACTGCGCGCCGGTGAGCGCCTGCCCTCGGTGCGCAAGGCCTGCGAATCGCAGCGCCTGAGCCCCTCGACGGTCCTCAAGGCCTACTACCTGCTCGAAAGCCGCGGCCTGATCGAAGTTCGGCCGCAATCCGGCTACTACGTCGGCCCCCGCGCCCTGGGCGCCCTCCCCGAGCCGCGGATGACGCACCCCGTCGGCGCCTCCACCGCACTGCAGGTCAGCGACTTCATCTTCGAGATCCTCGAAGCGGTCAAGGACCCCGCCGTCGTACCGCTCGGATCGAGCTTCGCCAGCCCCTACCTCTATCCGCTCGACAAGCTCGGCCGTTTCCTCGCCGCCGCCGCGCGCCACATGGACCCGCGCGCCACCGTCACCGACCTGCCGCCCGGCAACGACGAACTGCGCCGCCAGATCGCGCTGCGCTACCTCGCCGGCGGCGTCGCCCTCGCACCCGGCGAAATCGTCATCACCACCGGCGCGATGGAAGCCCTCAACCTCTGCCTCGAAGCCGTCACCCAGCCCGGCGACCTCGTCGCGGTCGAATCCCCCACCTTCCACGCCGGCCTGCAGATGATCGAACGGCGCGGCCTCAAGGTCATCGAGATCCCCACCCACCCGCGCGACGGCGTCAGCCTTGCCGCCCTCGCCGACGCGCTGCGCCACCACCCCGTCAAGGCCTGCCTGCTGATGCTCAACTTCCAGCATCCGATGGGCAGCCTCGTCCCGGACGACAACCGCCGCGCCCTCCTCGACCTTCTGCGCCACCACGACGTCCCGCTGATCGAAGACGACACCTACGCCGAACTCCACTTCGACCGCCACGCCCCGCTCGCCACCAAGGCCCTCGACAGCACCGGCCTCGTGCTCCACGTCTCCAGCTTCTCCAAAAGCCTCGCCCCCGGCTACCGCGTCGGCTGGGTCGCCGCCGGCCGCTACGCCCAGAAGATCCAGAGGCTGAAGCTCTCCGCGAGCCTCGCCACCACCATCCCAGTCCAGATCGCCATCGCCGACTTCCTCAAGCAAGGCGCCTTCGACACCCACCTCCGCCGCCTGCGCAGCGCCCTCGAAGTCCAGGAAGCCGCGATGGCCGCGGCGATCGAACGCTACTTTCCCGCGGGCACCCGCCTCACCCGGCCGCGCGGCGGCTATTTCGTGTGGGTCGAACTACCCCCGAACTGCGACGCCCTCGCCCTCCATCGGCGCGCGCTGGATGAAGGGATCAGCCTTGCGCCGGGGCCGATCTTTTCGGCGAAGCGGGAGTATGGGAACTGCATTCGGCTGAATTTCGGGCATCCGTGGACGGAGGAGATCGAGCGGGCGGTGAGGCGGTTGGGGGAGATGTTGCGGTAAGGGATGCGTCGGTCGGCTACCTCGCCGCGTGGTCCCCGCCTCGGTCCGGGCAGCCAAGCGTTGTTGCCGTTGGTGTGCCACGCGAAGGACCGCTCCATGAGACCCTCCGACGGGCGAATACGAACCACAAGAGGCGATTGATGTCCCCCCGAGGGGACATCCAAACCCCCTAGTAGTATGCTATGCAGTTGAAACGCCGCTTTTCAAGGATATCTATTCGCAGGAATACCATTCCCGGCCGCATCGGAAGCGTTGAACGGCAATCCAATCCGTGTGGATGTTTTGACAATCCAGAGTTCGGTAGACTCGACGCGAAGTTGGGGCGTAAAACTGAATCCCGATAACAAAGTTAGAACTACATCATCTTAACCGTTGATCTGACACAGAATATGAATTCAATTCTTGTAACGGGACTAGCTATTGGTTCAGAGCCTGAAATTGACGCTTGCTCTGCCTGCAATTATGACTTGTCTTGGCTTTTCGAGCACCCATCCACATTGCTTTGGGCAGACAAGATTATCGTCACCGAAGGAATTAAGAACGCAATTGATGGTGAGTATTTTGCTCATGTAGACAAGCCGGAGTTTTCCAAGGGATTAAAGACAATTTTTGAAATTCTTCAGGATGCAGGCTTGCTCGATGTCAGGAAAGCGGCAAACGTCATTACCCCAACGGTGCGGGATTCACTTTATGAGCAGATTGAACTTGATCGAAAACTGATGTGCGAGGTCTTTCCTAAGGATACTAGGCTCGCCGCTGACTCTGGTGTCCCTGGTCAGTTTTTCGTCCACGATTACGAGTACTGCACGCCAGCCTTGTGGTCTGTTTATGCGTCGCTTCATTTAGCGGACACGTGGGACACAAACGTTCTCTTCTCGCCGAACGTATACAACTATCTTCGATACAAATTCGGTTTGCAATCCGATCTCCTAAAGTCGGCCTCCCAACTCACCGCGTTCGAAAAAGTATTTTCTTCGTTTGTCCCGGAAACCCCCCTTCTCCCTTCGTACTTTATCGACACCCAGTGTGGCACCTGCACGACCGAGAAAACTTGTCGGTCCAATGCGCTGCCCAATCTCGAGGCAAACTTGCGGAAGATTTTGGCGTGGCGGGATTACGACGAGTTTCATGAAATGCGAAAAGTTTTCGATGATCTTTCGAAGAAGCGCCGAGAATGCGTCGACCCCACTGAACTGATAGCTGAATTTGAGCAGCGCGAATCTAAGCTTCAGCGCAGAATTAATGGCGTTTTTCCAAAGATCGAACGCTGGACAAACTTGGCGTCGGTTGTCGCAATCCCCGTTGCTCTAGGAGGCGTCACTTCCGGCTCGACTCTTCTTGCGTCATCTGCTGGAGCAATCGCGGGGCTGGCCGAGGTCTCTAAGAAATACATGGAGATCACGAAGAATCGCTATCGATGGCTTGGCTTCCGCAATAAGGCGGTAAAAGACGCAGCGTCGAAGAAGTAATCGAGTGTGCGTGAGCAGTCGGGGACTCAAGGGGGCTTTTCTTGGCGTCATTCATTTCCGGTGTCTCCGATCTCGCGCTCGATTTCGATTCGTCGGTGGACGGGCAGGGGGAGTCCATTTCATCCCTTATGTGTCACAAGAGGTCCTAGCGTAATGACATTCGAAGAGTGGCTCACTCATCAAGGACTGTCCCTGTCGTCGGTGAGCAAGTATGAAGCGGCGATTCGCGGCGCGATCAGCGAATGGGCAATGGACAACGACATTGTTGCCGGCCCTCTCACTTCAATTGTGAGTCCCTCAGCGTTTGGCGCCATAGCTGCGCGAGTCAGGGCTCTGCCGATTTACCAGGAACGGAATGAGCGCGGCCACAATATGTATAACAGTGCGCTTGCGAAGTTCGCAGAATACCTCTCCGAGTCGAAAGGTGGAGATCTTGAATCCGACGTCGATGACATTTTGCAGTCAAAAGAGGTCGGGGATACCGAGAAAGCTAACCTCATTAAGTCGAGAATCGGCCAGGGAACGTTCCGTCAGAAGGTCGTGGCTTACTGGGCTCGCTGTGCGGTAACCGGCTTCAAAGACCCAGCCTTTCTGGTTGCCTCGCATATTAAGCCTTGGCGAGCCTCAAAAAACTCCGAGCGATTGGACCCGTTCAACGGATTGCTGCTCTTGCCGAACATCGATAAAGCTTTTGATGGGGGCTACATTACGTTTGCTTCCGATGGGAAAATCATCATCTCCCCCCAACTCCCGGAGCCGTCGGTGCTCGGAATCTCCGAGGAAATGCATGTGACCCTCGACCGGCGCCATCAAGTCTTTATGGATTTCCATCGATCTTCGGTCTTTCGCGCCACCTGACATGACGTTGCAGCAGACGCCCGAAACCGGGGCGTTCTTCGAACAGGCCACGTGGTGCGGGCGGCCTGAATTTCACGTTAGCTTTTAACGGACGATCACTCGCCCCAATGCATCCATTTCAGGTAATTCAAAAGCTTCATCCATCTGTTTCGGTACCACTGACCTACCTGTTCGCGACAGTCGGATATATTTGGCGCTTCACGACAGGAACAAGTATCGGTGTTCTTATTCTCTCGGCCGCGGCATATTACGCAGCGAGCACGTTTGGGAGCGTAAAGCCATTCAGCTTTGGTGAGCTGATAGTCTGGATCGCCGGCCTTTCCGACGAGCTGAAGGCTGCTGCACTAACATCGGTCCTCACCATAACCGGATTTCTGATTGCATTTCATAGCTCAACGGCCTCGTGGAAAAAACAGGTTCAAAACCAATTGAAGCTTGACGCGGCGGTCGAGATCGAGGGGTTCTTCGCCGAGGTCTCGGCCCTGCTAATCGAGAGTAAGCTTTACGCTCAAAGCATTGTTGATGCGGTTATTCGCATACGTGAGTTGGGAGCAACTTCAGAAACGCAATACGAGCTACGCAGGATTGTCGAGGAAACGCCGAAGTTTCTTGATACGAGGCAGCGAATTTCGGCGTTGTCGGTTGGGGTTCACCGGCTGGCGGGCAAGAACCACACGCTGTTATCAACGGTTTGGGGTGGCCAAGAAGCCCTAGCGAACGCTATTGAAGCCTTTCAGGAAATTGCGGCGTGCACCTGGTTTCCAACTCCCTATGTGGACTGCGCGGATGAACGGTATATCGACATATTTGTCTCACAGGTCGACATAACAAAATGCGCTACCTTTATCGAAACAAGCGACGCGAAGGGGTTGTACATGAACGCGGTTACCGGTGGTCTCCGTGGCATCCTGATTGCCCCAGTCATGGAATTGAATCTTTCAGCGCTATGCAATTTGGCTAAGCATCGGCGGGTGATGGGCAAGGCATTTGGAGTAATCAGGGATGGTGGTCGAGGCCATGGTTAGCGGTTTAGTGACCCCCTGAACTATCATGGAAAATAATCACCCCTTCCCGTTAAACCGCCGATAAGTCTCCGACGGCAACTCCCCAAATAACTGCTTGTAGTCCCGCGAAAAATGCCCGAAGTGCCAGAAGCCCCAATAGGTGGCGGCTTCGGAGACGGAGGCGCAGGTCCGTAGCATGCGGCGGACGCCGTTGAGTCTGACCATCCTGAGAAAGGCGATCGGGTTGAGGTTCAGGACGTCCTGGAAGCAGTATTGCAGGGTGCGGCGGCTGACGCCGATGGCCTTGCAGACGTCGAGGATGGAGGTCGGGGATTCGGGGCGGCTGAGGATGAAGTCTCGGGCGCGGGCGACGATTTGCCAGCGTTTGGACAGGGAGATCAGTTCGCCTTCGGGGTGAGCGTCGTCGACCAGTAGCTCGGTGACGTTGGAGACGACCGAGTCGCGCAGCGAGCGCTGGAGCGGCGCGTTGTCCATGAGGCGCGGAGCGCTCTCCAGCATTTCGAAGAAGCCGCGCAGGAATTCGCGCATTACCGCGATCTTGCTCGCCTGTGCGACGCTGAGGTGCGGGCGGTCGAGCGAGGTTTCGAGCGAGGCCGCTTCGTCGTCGGACAGCGCGGAAAGTACCTGGTCACGGGAGATGACCACGCCGCCCATGACGAGATCGGCGGGAGAATAAAATTCGAACCCGCCGTCGCCGGAAAAGTGGTGCACCGTGGTGTTGTTGGTTATTGCGCCGCAAAAAACTCCCGACCCGGAAAGCTGCAATGGCACGCCCAGGGCGACGACGGCGTCGCTTAATTCCCCACTCTGAAAGAGGCCTTTGCTGGTGTATTCGACGAATAGGTGCACGTCGTCGAATCGGACTTCGGTATAGGTGCCGGTAAAGCGTCCGGGCGACATTTGGGCATATGTCTGATGCCATCCGCGCAATCTCGCGGCCTGCTCGTCGACGTCTTGGCTGGCAATGAATTGAAACATCCTTACCCCGTTGAGTCCCCATCAGGGTGGCCGATATTGCGGTGCAATGTGCCGCCTTGTGGTCGGCGCAATTGCCGCGGCGTGTGTAGAGAATAGCCTAAAGGGAGGGTGATGTTGCAAGCCATTGGATCGCCCCTGTGAGTACGGCGTCTGTGGGCAAAATTTGCCAAATTTGGATAGTCGTGGATCGGCGGTTCTGATTGGTGGCCGCCCTACCCCGCGCCTATCGCCGAAGTCATAGGCTCGGAGCGCTTTCCGAGCCGATCTGAAAAATGCCGATATCGGATAGCGCGAAATCGCCGCGATTTTTAACTTACGTCTCACGCTGCGGCAGATGTCCTGGCGCAGGTGAGCACCGTAAGGGAATCTATGGAAATCAAAAACACATTGCCTCGCACCAAGGGCATATCGGCGTTGATCTTGATTGGCCTTGCATTTCAGTTTTCGGGAGTCGCGGCGGCGGACGCGAACAAGGCGGACGATGCGGCCCCGTCCAGCATCACCGTGACCAGCTCGGCAACCTTGACCAACGACTATATCTGGCGTGGTCTGACGCAGACCTTCGGCAAGCCGGCGCTTCAGCTTGGCGTCGAGATGCAGCACGAGTCCGGTCTGTATCTGGGAGGCTGGGGTTCGAACGTGACCGAACGGTGGATTCCCGGTGCGAATCTGGAGCTTGACGTCTACGGCGGGTTTCGCAAGCCGATCCCCGGCGTCGAAGATCTCGGCCTGGATGTGGGGATGATCTACGTCTACTACCCGGGAGGCGACTACTCGAAGGCCCTGGATGGCAACACCTTCAAGGGTTCCAGCCCGAACACGCTGGAGGCCTACTTCGGGGTCACCTATAAATCAGTGTCGCTCAAGTATGGTCGGACACTGAGCAAATTCTACGGCTGGAACGAAAACAATTCGGCTCCAGGGGTCTTTTCGGCAACGGCGACTTCGGCTGGAGTCACCGGCTCGACGCGGGGTTCGCAATACGTCGAGTTGAATGTGAATCATGAAATCGGCGACGGATGGACCGCCAACGGTCAATTCGGGCATCAATGGATTGCCCACAGCAAGGGGCTCGACTGGAGTTACTACCGCGTCGGCGTCACCAAATCCCTGCCCTCGAACTGGAGCGTCGGAATCGCCTACTCGCGCACGAACGAGCCGAAGGCGTTCGAAGACTACGCATCCCTGACGGGCAACGGAGACACCGTCGATGCGGCACGGCCACGATTGCTCGTGTCGGTGTCGCGGCAGTTCTAAGAAAGAATTGATGGAGGAGCACACAAAATGACACAAGAAAGACATGGCCTGCATATCGGAAAGGTCACCCACCACGAATTGAAACAGACCCTGAATGCCTGGCAGCTGTGGGGTATTGCAGTTGGATTGGTTATTTCCGGAGAATATTTCGGCTGGAGTTACGGCTGGGCTTCGGCCGGCACATTGGGATTCGTCATCACCTCGATTTTCATCGCGGCGATGTATACGACTTTCATTTTCAGCTTTACCGAATTGACGAGTTCGATCCCCCATGCGGGCGGCCCCTTCGCTTATGGACGGCACGCTTTCGGGCCGGTGGGCGGTTATCTCGCGGGTTTCGCGACGCTCGTGGAATTCGTCTTCGCCCCGCCTGCGATTGCGCTGGCGATCGGGGCCTACCTCAACGTGCAGTTCCCTGAGCTGAATCCGAAGGATGCGGCCGTCGGGGCCTACATCGTCTTCATGCTGTTGAATATCGTTGGCGTGGAGATTGCCGCGACTTTTGAATTGTTCGTCACGGTCATCGCGATCTTCGAATTGCTCGTGTTCATGGGCGTCGTGTCGCCCGGATTCTCGCTCGACAATTTCACCAAGGGTGGCTGGTCCGGCCAGGACGAATTCAGCCTCGCGGCGATTCCCGGCATGTTCGCCGCGGTGCCGTTCGCGATCTGGTTCTTCCTTGCGATCGAAGGCGTTGCGATGGCGGCCGAGGAAGCGAAGGATCCGAAGCGCTCGATTCCTATCGCCTACGTCACCGGAATCCTGACGCTGCTCGTCCTCGCCATCGGCGTGATGACTTTCGCCGGCGCTTCGGGGGACTGGACCAAACTCTCCAATATCAACGATCCGCTGCCGCAGGCGATGCGCTCGATCGTCGGTGAGAACAGCGGCTGGACGCACATGCTGGTCTGGCTGGGGCTCTTCGGTCTGATCGCCTCCTTCCACGGCATCATCCTCGGCTATTCGCGGCAGATCTTCGCGCAGGCCCGGGCCAACTACCTGCCCGCCTATTTCGCCAAGGTGCATCCGCGCTTCAAGACGCCCCACCGCGCCATCATTGCCGGCGGTGTGGTCGGCATCGCGGCGATCTATAGCGACGAGCTGATCCAGTTCGGCGGCCAGACGCTCACCGCGAACGTCGTCACGATGTCCGTGTTCGGCGCGATCGTGATGTACATCATCAGCATGGCGGCGCTGTTCAAGCTGCGCCGCTCGGAACCGGGCATGGCGCGCCCCTTCGTCGCGCCGATGTATCCGTGGTTCCCGGCCTTCGCGCTGCTGGCGGCCGTGGTGTGCCTCGTGACGATGATCTACTACAACCCGCTCATCGCGGCGCTCTTCTTCGGCCTGATGGCTGCCGGCTACGTCGTGTTCCACCTGACCCGCCACCAGCGCGAAGTCGCGCCGCTGGACGATCTGCTGGAGTCGCCCGCCGAGCTCGCCGCCGAAGCGAACGTTGCCCGCTGAAATAGGAACACTCCACAATGGATAAGAAGCCCCTCCGCCTTACCTCGATCCTGCTGGCATCCGTTCTTGGCGCGAGCCTCGTCGGGTGCGCGCAAACGCCGCCGAACGCCCTCGCCGCCTCGGCCGTCACGGCACCCGCAAAGCTCTCCGCTGGCCGCTGGGACGGCTTCAACCGCGAGCGCATCGATGCGCTGATCGCTGCCTACGGCAAGTCGGCTCCCGGCTACGATGCGGCGAAGCCGCCGTATGTCGTGTTCGACTGGGACAACACCAGCATCTTCCTCGACGTCGAAGAGGCGGTGCTCGTGTATCAACTGCAGAACCTCGTGTTCGGTGCCACCCCCGAGCAGCTGGACCGCGCGATCCGCAAGGACGTTCCGCACGCCGCCTTCGGCAAGGACTACAACAACGCAGCCGGCGCGCCGGTCAACGTCGATGCGGTGGCGACCGACATCGTCGCGAGCTACACCTGGCTGTATCGCAACTACGCCGGCCTGAAGGGGGACAAGCCGCTCGACGAGATCAAGCGCAGTCCGCACTACGAGGCCTTCATCACGAAGATGCGCTATCTCTACGAGGCGATCGGGGACACCTTCGATCATGCCGTGTCCTATCCTTGGGTGACATATCACTTCACGGGGATGACCGAGGCGCAAGTGCGCAAGCTGACCGCCGATAGCGTGGCCTGGCAGCTGTCGCAACCGGTCGGCAAGGTGAAATGGACGAGTCCGGCGGAGCTGCCGGGCCGCGCCGGGGTCGTATCGATCTCGTGGAAGGACGGCTTGCGGCTGGTGCCCGAGATGCAGGAGCTGTATCGCACCTTGCGTGATGCGGGCTTCGACCTGTGGGTGTGCTCCGCGTCCTTCATCGACGTCGTCAAGGAGATCTCGTCGAATGCGCAGTTCGGCTACAACAACCCGGCGGACCGCGTGCTTGCGATGGAGCTCGAGCGCAACGCGGATGGCGTGATCCGGGGCGAGTTCCGTCGCGGATACGACCAGACGCAGGGCGTGGGCAAGACGCAAAACATCCGGCGCTTTCTGGTCTCCAAGTATGGGTACGGGCCAGTGTTCGTCGCGGGCGACAGCGAGGGCGACCAGAACATGATGCAGGACTTCGCCGACACGCGGATGGTGCTGATCGTCAATCGGCTCAAAGGCGAGGACATCGGCAAGTTCGCGCAAGTCGCCGTTGCGAGCCATGGCCAGTCCGACGCGAAGTATCTGCTGCAAGGGCGCAACGACAACACCGGGGAATTCGTGCCCTCGCAGTTGCACTACAAGCTCGGCAGTACCGAGGGCAAGGCGCTGAAGTGAGCGGCGAGAAGGATGGCGAAAGGAATGGAGGACCAAGGATGAGCGGCTATTCTCACACCATCGACGGCCAGGTCTGGCGCTTTCCGGATCTGAAGGCGCTGATGGCGAAGGCGAGTCCCGCGCGCTCCGGCGATCAGCTCGCAGGCATCGCCGCGGCCAGCGACGAGGAGCGCGTCGCCGCCCAGATGGCGCTGGCCGAGTTGCCGTTGCAGCGCTTTCTCGACGAGGCGCTGATCCCGTACGAGACCGACGAAGTCACGCGGCTGATCATGGACGAGCACGACGCGGCTGCGTTCGCCCCGGTCAGCCACCTGACCGTGGGTGACTTCCGCAACTGGCTGCTGTCCGAGGAGGCCGACGAGGCGGCGCTTGCCGCGCTCGCGCCCGGCCTGACGCCCGAGATGGCCGCGGCCGTCAGCAAGATCATGCGCGTGCAGGACCTGATCCTCGTCGCGAAGAAATGCCGCGTCGTCACGGCCTTCCGCAACACGATCGGATTGCCGGGGCGGCTTTCGACGCGGCTGCAGCCCAACCACCCGACCGACGAGCCCAGCGGCGTCGCCGCGAGCATCGTCGACGGGCTGATGTACGGCAGCGGCGACGCCGTGATCGGCATCAACCCGGCCACCGACAGCGTCTCCGCCGTGACGACGCTGATCCGCATGCTGGACGCGATCATCACGAAGTACGAGATCCCGACCCAGTCCTGTGTGCTGACGCACGTCACCACGAGCATCGAGGCGATCAACCGCGGCGCGCCCGTGGATCTCGTGTTCCAGTCGATCGCCGGCACCGAGGCCGCGAACGCCGGCTTTGGCATCAACCTCGCCGTGCTCGCCGAAGGACGCGAGGCGGCGCTGTCGCTCAAGCGCGGCACGGTCGGCGACAACGTGATGTATTTCGAGACCGGCCAGGGCAGCGCGCTGTCAGCCAATGCGCACCACGGCGTCGACCAGCAGACCTGCGAGGCCCGCGCCTACGCCGTCGCGCGCAAGTTCAAGCCCTTCCTCGTGAATACCGTCGTCGGTTTCATCGGGCCGGAATACCTCTACGACGGCAAGCAGATCATCCGCGCGGGTCTCGAGGACCATTTCTGCGGCAAGCTGCTCGGCGTGCCGATGGGCTGCGACGTCTGCTACACCAACCATGCCGAAGCCGACCAGAACGACATGGACATGCTGCTGACGCTGCTGTCGGTGGCGGGCATCAACTTCGTGATGGGAATTCCCGGCTCGGACGACGTGATGCTGAACTACCAGACGACGTCTTTCCATGACGCGATGTACATCCGACAGGTGCTCGGCCTGCGCCCGGCACCGGAGTTCGAGGCGTGGCTGCGCAACGTCGGCATCTTTGCGCCCGGCGATGCGATGCGCCTCGCGAAGAACCTGCCAGGCCCCTTCCATCGTGCGCTGGCGAACCTGAGCTGAGGACGCGGCCATGACCGATCCGATCACCGATACTGTCATCCCCAACGCCTGGGGCAAGCTGCGCCGCTTCACGCAGGCGCGCATCGCGCTCGGCCGTGCCGGCAGCAGCCTGCCGACCCAGCCCCACCTCGCCTTCCAGTTCGCCCACGCCCGCGCGCGCGACGCCGTCCATCATCCGTTGGACATTGAGCCGCTCCGCACGGGGCTCGCCGAACGCGGGATGGAGGTCGTGACGGTGCATAGCGCAGCACCCGACCGTCCGACCTACCTGAAGCGGCCGGACCTCGGCCGCAAGCTCGACGACGCTTCGCGCGCACGACTGGAAACCTATGCGGCACCGGAAGGCGCCGACTTCGATGTCGCCTTCGTGATCGCCGACGGGCTGTCGGCCTTCGCCATCGAGCAGAACGCCCTGCCCTTCCTGGACGTGATGCTTCCGCGGTTCGCGACCAACTACTCGATCGCCCCGCTTGTCATCTCCGAGCAGGCCCGAGTGGCGATCGGCGACGAGATCGCCGTCGCACTCCGTGCCCGCATGGTCGTCGTTCTGATCGGCGAACGACCGGGGCTCAGTTCGCCCGACAGCATGGGCCTCTACCTTTCTTGGCAACCTGAGATCGGCATGACTGACGCTCATCGCAACTGCATTTCGAACGTGCGGCGCGAAGGCATGAGCTTCGATCTCGCTGCGCACAAGCTGCTATACCTGATGACGGAGGCTCGCGGGCGCCGAATCTCGGGTGTTTCGCTCAAGGATGAGGTCGAAGCTCCTCCGGAACGCCTCGCCGCGCCGGCCGGCAACTTCCTGATTGAGGGAGCCTAGTGATCGCCGTGCAATGAATTTTCTGTCCTCCTAGGCCTTCGCACGTCTTGTGCGATGCCTGCCCGCGTTTCGGCAGTTTCACTCCATTTCACGACCGAACGCGGATTTTGCCGGTGTCAGGTGCGTCATGGACCCCATGATCAGCCTGCACCGGCCTTCTTTTTATTGTCTGGAGCCGCTAGGGCTGCGGTTTCGGCCTGCAACTCTTGCCTTCGTACTCGAATCGGTCGAGCCTCACTTCCGGTAGGAAGCCCGCTGCCACGAACTCTTGCCATGTCTGGTAAGACGCTGGCCAGTCTGCGTTTCGGGGGTAACCGTTCCGCTGTTCGCCGGCTTGCAGTGACTACATTTAACCTCCGCGAGCGGGTATCTGGGAAATAGAGAATCGAGGTAACACCATCTTGAAATCAGATGGATCGGCTAAACTCATACTCAAGCCAGACAGTTCGCCCTCCCTCACATGGAAATCAGACAGCTGCGATATTTCGTCGCGATCGCGCAATACGGCACCTTCTCGAAGGCCGCCGAGAAGACCTTCGTTGCACAGTCGGCGTTGAGCCATCAGCTTGCTCAACTGGAGGAGGAGCTCGGCGCCCGCCTCTTTCATCGCTCGCACCGAGGGGTCGAGTTGACCGAGGCCGGGCGCATATTCCAGACCCACGCGGTGGCGATCCTGAGGCAGATCGAGGATGCGCGGAGCAGCGTCCGCAGTTCGATCGGCCAGCTCACAGGAAAGGTCGTGTTCGGTGTGCCACAAAGCGTGTCGAATGCGCTCGCGGTGCCACTGCTCCAGGCCGTCCGCCAGCGCTATCCGCAGGTGGAGCTGGAACTCACCGAGGAGCTGACCGGTAACCTGACGCATCAACTGCGGATCGGCCGCCTGAATCTCGCCGTATTGTTCGATGACGGGCAACTGGGGGAATTTGCGTACGAGCGGATGGTCACGGAGCGCTTATCGCTGATCCGCGCAGCGGTGCCGGGCGAGCGGGTATCGGCGAAAGGAGTTTCGCTGAAAAAGGCGCTGACCTTGCCGCTGATCCTGCCGGCCGATCCCCATGGCGTTCGACCTATCATCGAGGCGAAAGCGCGCGCCAGCGGCTATCCGCCGCCCAACGTGGTCGCGGACATCAGTTCCGTCAGCATCCTGCGCACCTCGCTGCTCGCCGGCCTCGGGCAGACCTTGTTGCCGACGATGCCGCTCAAGCACGACATCGATGCTGGATTGCTGCACGCGAGTCCGGTGGTGTCGCCGGTCCTCACGCGCGTCGTGGCGATCTGCGCGTCGAAACACATTCCTGTTACCGCCGCGGCAGATGCCGTGTTACGGCTGACGGTCGAACTCTCGCACGAGCTATGTGCGAGCGGACAATGGGCGGACGCGACTCCCATCGCCTGATCCGCTCGTTGCTCACGACGTAGCTGTTCTCGAAGCACTCATGGGGTGGATCGACATTCAATGATCTTTGGCTAATGACCTAGTAATTGCGGAGCGATCGGCTTTTCGTGATCGAACTGCCATGAACGGGGAGTGTCGTTGCCGTCCGACTTTCCCGCTTAGCGCTCTAGCGCCGCCTTCAGTTGGCGGACGGCGAGGTCGGATTCGGCGGCGATCTGCTTGCGGGTCAGCAGCGGGTCGAGAAGTGCGGTGAGGAGATTGGGCATTCGGTAGCGCATGTCCCGCGTGAAGTGCGTGGCGCCGGCCTCTTCGCGGAGCGTATAGGTGATCCACGCGCGGCCGCCCTCCTCGCCGCCTCCCTCGATCTTCCACAGACGGGGCGCATCCCGTTCGACCACCGTCCACACTGCTCGCCCGCGTCGGCCGGCCACCAGGAAGTCCTCGGTCGCCTGCTCGCCGAGGTTGAGGGAGTGGTCGATTGCTCCGGACACGGCAAGCGACGACGGGTGCCATTTCGGCCAATTGCCCGGTGTGGTCACATACTCGAAGACTTCGCCGATGGGACGCGTGATGGTGACTTCGTTGGTGAGATGGACCGGCGCCTTTGGGGACGGCAGCAGGATCGTTGCAAGGATGGCAGCAAGGACAACGCCCGCGACGCTAGCGGTCCAGACGATCCGGCGTCTCCGCGAAGCACGTTTCATTGCCGATTCCGCATTCATCTCAGCTCCCCGGCGCACTGACCGCACTCACGGTTGAAGGGATGCTTCTTTATAGTTCGTTCAGGCTGCGAGCCGATGACCTAGTAGGCCGGTTTCAGCGTCGACTTGAGCAGGTCGATGAATGCGCTCGTCCGTGCCGGCAGCAGGCGTCTTCCGGGCGTCACGCACCACAGGGTCACCGTCGGCGGCTCCCAGTCGGGCAGGACGCGCCTGAGCAGGCCTTCCTCGATCTCCTTCTGCACATAACGCTCTGACAAGGCAACGATGCCCATCCCGTGCGCGGCGAGGTCGCGCTGCAGGATGGGGGAATTGACCGCCAGGGGCCCGTCGGGCATCCCCTCCCATCGCTCCTTTCCGCGCGACAGGCTCCAGGGGGCGGTTTCGCCGTTGCCGCTCATCAGCCGGAGGCAGACGTGCTTCTGCAGGTCTTCGGGCGTCTGAGGTTCGCCGTAGCGGGCGAGATAGGCCGGGCTGGCGTAAAGGCCGAGGTGCATCTCGTGGAGTTTTCGTGCGACGAGCGTGTTGTCGTCCGGCAGGCGGGTGGCGGCGCGCACGGCGAGATCGAAACGCTCCACGAGCAGGTCGACTCGGCGCGGCGAGAGGTCGAGTTCCAGGCGCACTTCCGGATAACGCGCGGCGTATTGCAGGCATAGCGAAGTCAAGTCCAGCTGGACGAAGTCCGGGAGCAGCGAGGCGCGCAACACGCCGCGGGGTGTGGCCTGCCGGTGCTGGGCGAGCGCCGAGGCGGCTTCGGTTTCCTCGAGGAGACGGCGGGCGTGATCGAGGATGCGTTCGCCGAAGTCCGTGATCGTCAGGCGCCGCGTCGTGCGCATTAGCAGCCGTTCGCCGAGCGTCGTTTCCAGCTGGGTTATCCGCCGGGAGACGGTCGATTTCGGCAGGTCCATGCGTTCGGCCGCACGCGAAAAACTGCCCGCTTCCATCACTTGGGCGAAGAGGATGAGGTCGTTGGCATCCAGGCTCATGATCTGCTCGATTGTTCCGAATATGGAACAATGATAATCATCTTAAGGACTTCTGATCCATTAGTGAGCTCAATAAACTTCGTCCCATGGTTGAGGCAGTTCCTGCCGGCCCCTACCCCAGAATCGGAGATGAAGATCATGAAAATCCTGCAAATCAACGCCAGTGCCCGTTCCGCCGGTGCGAACTCCACCCGCCTGGCCGATGCCGTCACCGCTCGGCTGAAGGCGCAGAATCCGGAAGCCGTCGTCGAGCTGCGTGACCTGGCCGCGAACCCGCATCCGGTCCTCGACGAACCGGCCCTGGGGGCGCTCTTTACGCCCGTCGAGCAGCGCACGCCCGAGCAGGCAGCCCGTGTGGCGTTGGACGACGCGCTGATCGCCCAGGTCCAGTCGGTCGACGCCATCGTGCTGGGTGTGCCGATGTACAACTTCGGCGTGCCGGTGCAACTGAAGACCTGGATCGACGCGATCGCCCGTGCCGGCGTCACCTTCCGCTACACCGCCAACGGTCCCGAAGGTCTGCTGAAGGGCAAGAAGGTGTATGTCGCCCTGGCGCGTGGCGGCCTGTACCGCGACACGCCGGCCGATTCGCAGGTGCCTTACCTGCGGAGCGTCCTGGGCTTCCTCGGCATGACCGACGTGGAGTTCATCTACGCGGAGGGTCTGGCGATGGGTGCCGAATCGGCAAGCAAGGCGTTCGCCGAAGCCGAGGCACGGATCGAAGAGCTCTTCGCCTGATCCGAGGGCGGCGTTCGATCAGGCGGGCACCGGTTCCGGCTTGATCCGTACCGCCCACAACACGCCGGCCACGAGCAGGCCGACGCCGACCAGCGTCAGCGGCGCCGGCCACTCGCCACGCAACAGGAAGGCGTAGCTCAGGGCTGCGAGCGTTTCGAAGACGATCATTTGTCCGACCAGGGCCGTCGGCAGTCGCTGGCTCGCCTCGTTCCAGCACAGTGTGCCGACCCAGGACGCGAGGAGCCCGATCGCGGCCATCAGGCTGACGAAGGCGAGTGGACGCGGGCCGAAGGGCATCGGCAGCGGATCGTCGGTGACGCCCAGCCACATCCAGAGTGCGACGTAGCCGATGAGCGCCATCGGCAAGGTCACGAGGCCTTGCGCCGTCGCCCAGGCCCGCGGCTTGCGGCCCGGGTGCTCGCGCAACCAGTCGGCGTTGCGTAGCGGGTACCAGGTCCAGCAGGCGAGCGCGCAGACGGCAAACAAGGCGCCGACGGCATAGCGTGCGTGGTCGGTTGTGGATTGTGCGGCCAGTGCGGATAGCTCGGCCTGATTGACGCAGGCGATGCCGCCGGCGATCACCAATAGCGAGGGAAACAGTCGCAGCCAAGGCAGTCGGCCGTCGCGCCGATGGTCGCGCAGGTTTGCGCAGATCGCGATGATCACTGGCAGCGTGCCGATCATCATCGTCGGCAAGGGGGCGCCGGCACGCTGGATCGCGCTGGCGAGACAGAGGTAGTAAAGCAGATTGCCAACCGCGGCGAGCTTGAATGCCTCGATCCAGTCGGAGCGTGTCAGCCGCGCGAGTTCGCCGCGGTCGAACCAGCCGAGCGGCAAGGCGATCAGGCCGAAGGCGAGGTATCGGCCGAAGGACTGCAGGGTTGCCGGATATTCAGGCAGCAGCAAGGGGCCGATGAAGACCAGGCCCCACATCATCCCCGCCGCCATCGCGAACGCGACTCCGGTCCACATCAGTGACTCTCCCAATTACGATGGGGCGAGTCTCGCATGCCGACGCAATTGCCGTCTTGTATGAGATTGCGCTCTGCTCGGCGTTCGGCTCAGGCGCGGACCTGTCGCTGGTAGCGCGCCGGCGTCACGCCGTAGCGTCGGACGAATGCCCGCGTCAGGTGAGCCTGGTCGGTCAGGCCGGTTGCGGCGGCGATCTGTGCCGGGGCCTCTCCGGCGGCCAGGAGGCGCTTGGCGGCATGGAGGCGCAGCGCCATCAGCATCTGCTGCGGCGTCGCGTGGTGTTGCGCCTGGAAACGGCGCAGGAAATGGAAGGGGCTCAGGCCCGCGACTGCGGCCAAGTCTTCGAGCAGGATGCGGTCGCCGAGGTGGGCGCGCATGTAGTCCAGTACCGGCGCGAAGCGCAGCGCCTTGTCGTCACGTGCCGGTGACGGCACGCGCGCATGCGGCCGGAGTTCGGTCACAAACTGATGCAGCAGGCTGTCGAAGGCCAGTGGCTCGCGCGCCCGCCACAGCGACTCCAGCAGGCACGACAGGCGGCGCGCACGGCTGCGGTCGTTGTCCACGACCGCGCCCGAGAACCACCACTGCGGCTCGCCACTGATCTCGGCGAGCACGTCCGGATCGATGTAGATCATCCGGTAACGCCAACCGCCGTCCGTCTCGGCGCGCCCCGTGTGCAGGATGTCGGGATTCATCATTACGATCGACTCCGGCGGCGCGAGGTGCTCGCTGCCGGCGTAGCGGAAGCGTTCGACGCCGCGCTCGATCACGCCGAAACCGAAGGCTTCGTGGGTATGCGGGTCGAAGGCGTGACGGACGATATGGGCCCGATACAGCTCGATGCCGTTGCGCCCGGCCGGTTGACTGAATTCGGCCTGGTCTGAAGGGTGATCGAATTGTTGGGGAACGCCTTGCATGGACGGCAATTTACAACAGTCCTACGGCTCGAGAACGTGCGCGGCCTAACTCGTGAGCAGCGACAAGGTCCAGCGCGACGGGGTGTTCGCTTGCGCCTGCAAAGCCCGCGCCGCGTTGCCCAGGATGCTCGCCCGCGCCAACTGCGTCGTTTCGGCGGCCGAATCGGCGTCCTGGATCTCCAGGTCCTTCCAACGTTGTGCGGGCATGGTGTCGTCGTGCTGCGGGATGGACCCGGAATGGTTGGCTCCCGCGCGATCGAGTTCCGCATTCAGACCCTTCACCGCGGAATCGAGGCCGAGGCGGTCGAAATTCGTCGAGATGTGGCCGGTCGTCCGTTGGATCTGCGTGCGGATGGCGTTCATGTAGGCGGAAAACTGCGCCACGGTGCCGGTCGCGACCTGCTGCATCGAGACGCGCTCGTCGAGGAGCCTGCGGCTGTCGGCGATCTTTTGCGCGTGCAGGGCGACCTCGGCGGAAATTCCGTGGTCGGCGGGAATGTCGACGTTCGCATCGACGCGCGCGGTGTCCGTCCGATCTTGCGGGACGCTCGCCAGTGCGCCCATGGCGGCGTCCACGTTGCGCGAAGGAATTCCAATCATCGAAGTTTCGGCGCGGATTGTGAGTGTCATGGCCGCTTCCCCCGGTTTTTGGGCGAAGCATAGAGCGGTGAGGCGTTTGCGAAAATTCGCAGGATTTCGAGGCAGTCCTCGTAAAAGTACGTAGATCGCGGTGGTGCGACGGAAGCGAAGGGAAACTTTCGTCCGGCGGCGCGATCGAGAGGACGTGCGGCCCCAATCGCAGCAGTACCGCATGACCGCCGAATCGTGATCCCGAGGAGAAGAAAAATGATGCTATCGATGTATCAGGCAAGCGCGCCGCGTTTCACGCACATGCTGAGCAATCTGTCGGCAATCCTGCAGAAGGCCGAGGAGCAGGCCGCTGCGCGAAAATTCGATCCGACGGTCTTGCTGGCGGCACGTCTGTATCCGGACATGCTGCCGCTGCTGCGGCAGGTGCAGATCGCCTGCGACAACGCCAAGGGGCCGGTCGCGCGGCTGGCCGGCGTGGAGCCGCCGAAACACGAGGACAGCGAACAGAGCTTCGCGGATTTGCAGGCGCGAATCACGAAAACCATCGACTTCATCTCATCGGTGGCGGCGAATCAGATCGACGGCTCGGAGGATCGGGACATCCAACTCAAGGTCGGGCCACGCGAGCTGCGCTTTACCGGCATGCAGTACCTGTTCGGATTCGCCTTGCCGAACTTCTACTTTCACGTCGTGACGGCCTACGACATCCTGCGGCACAACGGGATCGAGCTCGGCAAGCGGGATTACCTCGGGGAGATCTGAACGCATCCGCCGTTCGGTCTCCCCGAGTTGTCCTCGAGCAGTGGGATCAGGCTTCCGGCGCGCTGAAGGCTGCATACTTCGGCAGCAGGCGGCGCGGCGGCTTGAACGCGTCGCGGCGGAAGGGATCGCCGAGCTGCTGCGTGAGCCGCAGGTCGATCACCGTCGGACGGTTGGAGGCGATCGCGGATAGCAGCGCATCGCCGACCTGGTCCTCATGCTCGACGAGGATGCCGTTCGCGCCCATCGCCCTGGCGACCGTCGAGAAGTCCGGATTGGCGAGCTCGGTGCCGAGGAAGCGGCTGTCGAAGTAGTCGATCTGGTTGCGCTTCTCGGCGCCCCATTGGGCGTTGTCGAAGACGACGGCGACGACGGGGATGTTCTCGCGCACGCAGGTCATCACTTCGGCGAGGCTCATGCCCCAGGCGCCGTCGCCGACGTAGGCGATCGACGGTCGATCCGGTCGGCCGACCTTCGCGCCGATCGCGGTCGGGAAGGCGTAGCCGCAGTTGCCGAAGCTCATCGCAGCGAAGAAGGAGTTCGGCGTGTCGAACTGCAGATAGCTGTTCGACACCGAGCAGACGTTGCCGATGTCGGTCGCGACCATCGCGTTCTTCGGCCGGGCGCGGGCGAGCGCGGCCAGCGCGCGACGCGGATCCACCCTGCCCGGCTCGTTGGCGCCGGCGAGGCCGCGGAGTTCGCCTTCCCAGGCTTCGCGCTCGGCGGCGACTTCCCGGACCCGTGAGACATCGGGACGGACGAATCCTTTCAGCGCGCGCAGCTCCCCTGCGATCGCCAGGGCGGCCGCGCGGGCGTCGCCGTGGATGCCGAGCGCGATCTTCTTCACGAGGCCGAGCACACGGTGGTCGGCGTCGACCTGAATGATCTTCGCGTCCTTCGGCCAATAGTCGAGACCGTATTGCGGCAGCGTTCCGAAAGGCCCCAAGCGCGTGCCCAGCGCGAGTACGACGTCCGCGCGGGAAATGAGCCGCATCGCCGCCTTCGAGCCTTGGTAGCCGAGCGGTCCGGCGGCGAGTGGATGACTCGCCGGGAAGCTGTCGTTGTGCAGATAAGAGTTCACGACCGGCGCGCTGAGCTGTTCGGCGAGCGCCGTAAGTTCGGCGACGCCATCGGCCATCGCGACGCCGCCGCCCGCGACGATCACCGGGAATTTCGCGTCGGCAAGCAGGCGCGCGGCCTCGCGGATCGCGTCGCTGCCGCCCGGGCCGCGTTCGATCTTCAGCGAGCGCGGGATCTCGGTCTCGATCTCGCCGTAGAAGTAGTCGCGCGGGATGTTGACCTGCGTGGGGCCGCGCTCATGCATCGCATAGTGGAATGCGCGCCCGGTGAGCTCCGCGATGCGCGCGGGGCTGTTCACGTGCGTCTGCCAGCGTGTGATCTTGGAAAAGATCGGCAGTTGGTCGGTCTCCTGGAAGCCGCCGAGGCCGGCAGTGGCGCTGCCCGCTTCCGGCGTGATCGCGACCACCGGGGAATGCGCCCAGTAGGCCGCGGCGATCGCGGTGACGAAGTTGGTGATGCCCGGGCCGTTCTGCGCGATGCACACGCCGTGGCGCCCGGTCGCGCGGGCGTAGCCGTCGGCCATGTGGGCGGCGTTCTGCTCGTGGGCGACCGAGATGAAGCGGATCCCGGCGAGCGGAAAGAGATCGTGCGCATCCATATAGGCTGACCCGACGATGCCGAAGACATCGGTCACGCCTTGCGCGACGAGCGTCTCGACAAAGGCCTCGGAGGCGTGACGCGCTGCTTCCCTTCATAAGCTGACATGCATTTGTTCTCCGTGTGGTTCGTCCGGAAAGTGTATGAGTCGAGCGGAAAGCCGCTTCCAATAAGATCTGCTGTGCTTATGGTGGAAAGGCCCGCAAATACTCGATCCTGCTAAGAACAGCAGTTCTTGTTCGTTCAGTCGGGATAGGACGTCTGCTTACCATCTGCTCCATGTCTTCCACGGAGCACATCGTGTCCGAAGTCCTTGCATCGCCGGTCGAGCTGTCGAAGTCCGCTCCTTCTCAGCGGGGCAACTCCCAGCTCGACAACTACTGGCTGCCCTTCACGCCGAACCGCGATTTCAAACGCGAGCCGAAACTGTTCGCCCGTGCATCCGGCATGTATTACTTCGATCCGAGGGGCCGGCCGATCATCGACGGCGCGTCGGGCCTGTTCGCGACCGCGGCCGGCCATGCCCGCGCGGAAATCGCCGAGGCGGTATACCGGCAGCTGAACGAGCTGGATTTCACGCCGAGCTTCTACCGCGGCCATCCCCTCGCCTTCGAGGCGGCAGCCCGGATCGCCGCCCTGCTGCCTCACGGTCTCGACCGCGTATTCCTCGTCAATTCCGGCTCCGAGGCGGTCGACAGTGCGATGAAGATCGCGCTCGCCTATCACCGTGCCCGCGGCGAAGAGCGGCGGACGCTGTTCGTGAGCCGCGAGCGCGCCTACCACGGCGTCAATTTCGGCGGCGTCGCGCTGTCGGGTCTCGTGAACAACCGCCGCGCCTTCCCCCAAGCGGGCCCGCAGGCCGCCCACATGCGCCACACCTGGCTTGCGCAGAACACCTTCAGCCGCGGCCAGCCTGAGCACGGTGCGGAGCTTGCCGACGATCTGCAGCGCATCATCGACCTGCACGGAGCAGAGACGATCGCCGCGGTCTTCGTCGAGCCGATTGCCGGCTCGACCGGCGTGCTCGTGCCACCCAAGGGCTACCTCGAACGCCTGCGGGCGATCTGCGACCGCCACGGCCTGCTGCTTGTGTTCGACGAAGTGATCACCGGCTTCGGCCGCACCGGCAAAGCGTTTGCGACGCAGAGTTTCGGTGTGCGACCGGACCTCGTCACGATGGCGAAGGCGATCACGAACGGTGCGCAGCCGATGGGCGCGGTGGCGGTCGACCGGCGCATCCACGACGCGGTGATCGATGCCGCGCCGGACAACGCGATCGAGTTCTTCCACGGTTACACGTCGAGCGGCCACCCCGCCGCATGCGCGGCCTGCGTCGCGAGCCTCGATATCTACGAGCGCGAAAAGCTCTTCGCTCGTAGCAAGACGCTCGCGCCACTCTTCGAAACGCATCTGCACGCGCTGCGCGATCTGCCCGTAGTGACGGATATCCGCAACTACGGCCTGCTCGCCGGCATCGATCTGAAGCCCGCCGGCAAGCCCGGCAAGCGCGGTTACGAAGTGCAGAAAGCCTTGTTCGACGCCGGGCTCCATCTGAAGACGACGGGCGACGCGGCGATCCTCGCGCCGGCGCTGGTCGCGCAGCCCTCGCATCTGGAAGAGATCTTCGACGTGCTCCGTCGAGTGCTCGTCCGCCAATCCTGACTTCGATCCGATTTCTTTGACACTACAGGAACGACCATGACCAGCAGAAGAAACTTCCTCCTCGCCCTTGCAGCCACCTCTGCCGTCTTCTCTGCCCCGGGCTTCGCCCAACAGAAGGAGGTCACGATCGCCTATCAGGACATGCTGGTGCCGTGGCGCGTGGCCCATGCGGCCGGCGAGATCGAAAAGGCCACCGGCTACAAGATCAACTTCCGCCAGTTCGGCGGCGGCGGGGACGTGATCCGGGCGCTGGCGTCCGGGCAGGTGCAGATCGGCGAAGCGGGCTCGGCGCCGATCGCGGCCGGCATCTCGCAGGGGCTACCGGTGGAACTCTTCTGGATCCTCGACGACATCAACGACGCCGAAGCGCTGATCGTGCGTAACGGCAGCGGCGTCGCGAGCCTTGCCGACCTGAAAGGCAAGAAGATCGGTGTGCCCTTCACCTCGACGACGCATTTCCACACGCTGGTTGCACTCGACCACGCGAAGGTGAATGCGAACGACGTGAAGATCGTGAACCTGCGTCCGCCGGAGGTCGCGGCGGCGTGGGAGCGCGGTGATATCGACGCGACCTTCATCTGGGAGCCGGTGCTGTCGAAGGTCAAGGCGAGCGGGAAGCAGCTCGTCTCCTCAGGCGAGATCTCGAAGCAGACCGGCAAGTCGACCTTCGACGGCGTGGTCGTCAATCGCGACTGGGCGAAGGACAACGCCGAGTTCGTCGCGCAGTTTACGAAGATCCTCGCCGCGGCCGACGAGCGTTATCGGAAGGACAAGGCGAAGTGGACAGCCTCTTCGCCCGAAGCCGCGGCAGTCGCGAAGATCACCGGTGCAAAGGCCGAGGACGTGCCAGCGGGACTCGCGCTGTACCGCTTCCCGACCGCGCGCGAACAGGCGTCGCCCACCTGGCTCGGCGGCGGCAAGTCGAGCGGCGCGGCGGCGTCGCTCGCGGCGACGGCGGCCTTCCTGAAGACGCAGGGCACGATCGCGAACGTGCTGCCGGACTACTCGGTGGGCGTGAATCCGAAGTACGCCGAGAAGGCGGCGCAATGAGCGGCGGCGCCAGTCTCGCGTTGCGCCGCGGGAACGACATGGTGAGCGTCCCAGCGGCCATCGCGCCGGAGCCGGCGCGCAGCACGCTGTCGGTCCGCGGTCTCTCGGTGCGCTTCGGGGAGAAGCGCACCAGAGACGCACACGCGACACTGGCGCTCGCCGGCGTCGACCTGGAGATGCGCGACGGCGACTTTGTCGTCGCGCTCGGCGCCTCGGGCTGCGGCAAGACGACGCTGCTGTCGTGCATCGCCGGCTTCATCCAGCCGTCCGCCGGCGAAATCCGGCTCAACGGACGGCCGATTGCAGGCCCGGGCGCCGACCGCGGCGTCGTGTTCCAGAAGCATGCGCTGATGCCGTGGCTGTCCGTGCGCGACAACGTCGAGTTCGGGCTGCGGATGCGCGGCGTCGACGCGGGAGAACGCCGCGCGCTGGCACTCGACAAGCTGCGGGCGGTGAGGCTGGAAGCGGTCGCCGAGAAGCCGGTCTTCCAACTCTCCGGTGGCATGCAGCAGCGTGTGGGCCTCGCCCGCGCCTTGGCCTCGAACCCGGAAGTGCTGCTGATGGACGAGCCCTTCGGCGCGCTGGACGCACTGACGCGGGAACAGGTGCAGGAACTCGTGCTGCGGCTCTGGGCGAGCGAACGGAAGATCGTCTTCTTCATCACTCACGACGTCGAGGAAGCGCTGTTCCTCGCAACCCGGCTGATCGTGATGAGCCCGTCGCCGGGACGCATCGCGCACGCCTTCGACCTGCCCTTCTCGCGCCGCTACGTGGAGTGCGGTGACGCGCGGCAGGTGAAGTCCGATCCGAATTTCATCGAATGGCGCGAGCGCATCCTCGCGCTGATCCATTCGAATCGCGGCGAATAGCGAGCAAGACCATGACCGTTTCGCAACTCCGGGCCTTCGCGCCCGTCTCTCGTCGTTCGGCTCCCGAGAAGGCGCTTGCGCCCGCGCAGACACATCGTTTTCCCGATACCCGCCGCGCGCCCGGCGCTTCGGTCGCCACCGTCGTCACGCTCTTTGCGCTGTGGTGGCTTGCGACCGCGAGCGGCTGGATTCCGCCGCTGGTGCTGCCCGGCCCCTCCGCGGTCGTGGACGCGCTGCTCGCCGCCCACCGGGGCGAGCTGCAGGGCGGACGTACGCTGCTCGATCATTTCCTGTGGAGCTTCGGCCGCGTGCTCGCGGGCTTCGTGCTCGCCTGCGTGACCGCCGTACCGGTCGGCATGCTGATGGGTGTGTCGCGAGTCGCGCGGGGCATCTTCGATCCTCCGATCGAGTTCTACCGCCCGCTGCCGCCGCTCGCCTACCTACCGCTGATCGTGATCTGGTTCGGCATCGAGGAGACGGCGAAGGTCCTGCTGATCTACCTCGCCTGCTTCGCACCGCTCGCCGTTTCCGCGCGCGCCGGCGTGCGTTCGGCGCAGCCCGAGCAGATCAACGCCGCCCTGTCGATGGGCGCCTCGCGCCTGCAGGTGGTCCGTCACGTGCTCCTGCCTGCAGCGCTTCCCGAGATCCTGACAGGCATGCGCATCGCGATCGGATTCGGCTGGACGACGCTTGTCGCCGCGGAACTGGTCGCAGCAACCGTGGGGCTGGGCCAACTCGTCATGAATGCATCCAACTTCCTGCGGACCGACGTCGTGCTGATGGGAATCCTCGTCATCGGCGCGATCGCCTGGGTGTTCGACCTCGCGATGCGCACGCTGGAAGCGCGGCTCGTGCCGTGGAAGGGGCACGGTTGAACGGCCACGCGAGCGCACTTATTCGCTCGCGGACATGCCGCCGCATTGCTCCGGTGATGCAAAGCTAATACGGAAGAATTGGTTCCCCGACGGTGCCGGAGCCCAAATAATTTGCCCATAACAGAGCCCGGAGAATCAGATGTCACACCGCAAATCCCACACAGCCATCGACCGGCTCGGTCCTTGGATCGTACCGATCCTGCTGATCGTCGTTTGGCAGGCCGCCTCGTCGGCGGGCTGGCTGTCCACGCGAATCCTCCCCGCGCCGCTCGATGTCGCGAAGGCCTTGGTCGGCTTGGCCCAGTCCGGCGAACTGTGGGGCCACATCAGCACCAGCACCTGGCGCGCCTTGTCCGGCTTCGCGGTCGGCGGCGGCCTCGGCCTCGTGCTCGGCCTGCTGACCGGGTCGCTGCGCAGCGCCGAGACGCTGATCGATTCGACGATCCAGATGGTCCGCAACATTCCGCCGCTCGCGCTGATCCCGCTGGTGATCCTGTGGTTCGGCATCGACGAGGCGGCGAAGCTCTTCCTCGTGTCGCTGGGCGTCTTCTTCCCCGTCTATATCAACACCTTCCACGGTATCCAGTCGGTGGACCGCGGCCTGATCGAGATGGGCAAGAGCTACGGCCTGTCGCGCTGGGGCCTGTACCGCGAAATTATCCTGCCCGGCGCCCTGCCTTCGATCCTCGTCGGCGTGCGGTTCTCGCTCGGTTTCATGTGGGTGATCCTGATCGTCGCCGAAACGATCTCGGCGCAGTCGGGCATCGGCTACATGACGATGAATGCGCGCGAATTCCTGCAGACCGACGTCGTGCTCGTCGGAATCCTGCTCTATGCGGCGCTCGGCAAGCTCGCCGACCTGGCAGCGAAGGGCCTCGAACGCTGGGGCCTGCGCTGGCATCCGCGCTACCAGACGACCGCCTGAAGGGGAATGCAATGAACATCAATCCAGTCGAACAATCCATCCTGCAGCGCACCGTCAGCAGCGTGCGTGGCGCCGAGGTCGCGATCTCCGGCGTATCCAAGGCCTACGGTGGGCAGACCGTGCTCGACGGCCTCAACCTGAACATCGAAGCCGGCAGTTTCGTCGCGATCGTCGGACGCAGCGGCTGCGGCAAGAGCACCCTGCTGCGCCTCATTTCCGGGCTCGAACAGCCCGAGGCTGGCTCGGTCGCAGTCGGCGGCGGGGGCTTCTCCGGCATCGCGCGAGACGTCCGCTTCATGTTCCAGGATCCGCGCCTGCTGCCGTGGAAACGCGTGCTCGCGAACGTCGCGCTCGGCCTACCGGCCGCCGCACAGCCGAAAGCGCGTGAAGTGCTCGGACAGGTCGGCCTCGCGTCCCGTGCCAATGAGTGGCCGGCAGTGCTCTCGGGCGGTCAGCGGCAACGCGTCGCGCTCGCCCGTGCGCTAGTCCATGACCCGGCGCTGCTGCTGCTGGACGAGCCGCTCGGGGCGCTCGATGCGCTGACCCGCATCGAGATGCAGCAGCTCATCGAAACGCTCTGGCAGACGCGCAATTTCACGGCGCTGCTGGTCACCCACGACGTCTCGGAAGCCGTCGCGCTGGCGGACCGCGTGATCCTGCTCGAACACGGCCGCGTCGCACTCGATCTGCCGATGGACCTGCCGAGGCCGCGCGTGCGCGGCAGCGCAGAGTTCGCCGCGCTGGAGCAAACGATCCTCGATCGCGTGCTGCGCACCGGCGTGCTCTGACCCTCCTCCCCGTTGAAACAGGAATTTCGAACATGGTGAATCTTCAACGCAGAAAATGGCTCGGCACGATCGCGGCAGCCGGTGTCGCCTCGCTTGCGAGCTCCATCTCCCTGGCGCGCGCGGCCGAATCGCGGCAGGTCCGCATCGGCTATCAGAAATCCTCGACACTAATCACGCTGCTCAAGGGGAACGGCAATCTCGAAAAGCGCCTCGAAACGCTCGGCGTACGGGTGAGCTGGCACGAGTTCACGAGCGGCCTGCCGCTCCTCGAAGCGCTCAATCTCGGCAACGTGGATTTCAGCGCGGATGTCGCCGATACCGTGCCGGTGTTCGCACTTGCCGCCGGCGCGAAGCTCGCCTATGTCGCACAGGAAGCGCCTTCGCCCGAAGCCCAGGGGCTGATCGTGCGCGCCGACTCGCCGATTCGCACGGTCGCCGATCTGAAGGGCAAGCGCGTCGCGGTGACCAAGGCCGCCGGCTCGCATTACCTGCTGATCGCGCTCCTCGAAAGCGCCGGGCTGAAGTTCAAGGACATCGAACCCGCCTACCTGACGCCGGCCGACGGACGCGCGGCCTTCGAGCGCGGCGCGGTCGATGCGTGGGTCGTGTGGGATCCCTTCCTCACCGCCGCGCAACGCCAGACCCCCGTCAGGCTGATCGCCGACGGCAAGGGCGTCGCGGATTACCAGCGCTACTACCTCACCTCGCACGACTTCCTGAAGAACTCGCCCGACGTGCTCGGCCTGCTCTTCAACGAGCTGAAGACGACCGGGCGCTGGCTGAAGCAGAATCCAAAGGAAGCGGCCGCGCAGCTCGCCCCGCTGTGGGGACTTGACGCGGCGACCGTCGAAGCGGCGAACGCCCGCCGCAGCTACGATGTGCGCGCCGTGGTGCCCGACGCGCTGACCGAGCAACAGCGCATCGCGGATACCTTCTTGTCCGAAGGGCTGCTGCCGCGCAAGGTCAGCGTGTCGTCGGTGACGCTGTGGAAGCCGGCATGAGTGTCGCAGCCGACGTTTCCGCGTTGATCGAACGCGCCCGCATCGCGCAGACGGCATTCGCCACATGGCCCCAGGCGCGGGTCGACGAGGCGGTCGCGGCCGCTGCGTGGGCGATCCTCGAACCGGGACGCAATCGCGAGCTGGCCGAGCTCGCGGTCCGCAGCACCGGCCTGGGCCGCGTCGAGGACAAGGTCCGCAAGAACCACCGCAAGACGCTGGGCCTGTTGCGCGACTTGCACGGCGTGAAGACGGTCGGCGTAATCGGGGACGACCCCGAGCGTGGGATCGTCGAGATCGCACGGCCGGTCGGTGTCGTCGCGGCGATCACGCCCTCGACGAACCCGGCGGTGACGCCGGCCAACAAGGTCATCAACGCGCTGAAAGGCGGCAACGCCATCATCCTCGCGCCCTCGCCGAAGGGGGCAACGACCTGTTCGCGGCTGCTGGAATTCATCCATGCCGAGCTTGCGAAGGTCGGAGCGCCGCAGGGTCTCGTTCTGCAGCTTCCGGGAGGTTCCGGAAAGGAGGCCCTGCACGAGCTGATGCGCCAGGCGGATCTCGTCGTCGCGACAGGCTCGCGCGCCAACGTCCGCGCCGCCTACGAGAGTGGCACGCCGGCGCTTGGCGTCGGGGTCGGCAACGTCGCGACGATCGTGCTGCCGACGGCCGGTCCGGGCGCCGCCGCGGCACGCATCGCGCAGTCGAAAACTTTCGACAACGCCACGAGCTGCTCGTCCGAGAACAGCCTGATCCTCGTCGGCGACGCAGCGGACGGCATGCTCGCCGCGCTCGCAGCCGAAAGCGCAGTCCTCCTCGATCCGCAGGAAAAGGCGGCCCTCGCCGCCGCGATGTTCCCCGACGGCCAGCTCGCGCCGGCGGCGATTGCGCAATCCGCCGCACGCATCGCGCAGATCGCGGGCCTCAACCGACCGATCTTCCGGGACGCGCGCATCCTGCTCGTCGAGGAGAACGGTGTCGGACCCGAGTATGCGTTCTCCGGCGAGAAGCTGTCGCCGGTGCTCACCGTCTATCGTGTGCCCGACCTCGACGCGGCGATCGCGCTGGTCCGGCGCATCTACGACTATCAGGGCAAGGGCCACTCGGTTGGCGTCCACGGCGCGACCGCCGCGGAGGCGCTGCGCCTCGGGCGCGAGCTCCCGGTCGCGCGCGTGATCCAGGACCAGATCCACTGCTACGCCGTCGGCGGCTCCTTCGACAACGGCCTGCCCTTCTCGCTGTCGATGGGCTGCGGCACCTGGGGCGGCAACAGCTTTTCGGACAACCTGAACCATCGCCACTTCCTCAACATCACGCGCATCGTGAAGCCGATTCCCGAGCGCGTGCCGAGCGAGGCCTTGCTGCTGGGCGCCTACTGGGAGCGCTACGGACGATGAGTCGGCAGCAATCTCCGAACGTTCGCGCCCTGCTCGAAGCCCGAGCCGGCGAGACTCCGCATGGCGTCTACTGCATCTCGCCCGAAACCGGCCGCGAGATGACGTTCGGCGGCCTGCTGGACAGTGCCCGCTCGCTCGCTGCGCTGCTTGCCGCACGCGGCGTCGAGCCGGGTGCCCACGTCGCGATGCTGTTGCCGAACGGCCTGCAGGCGGTGCGGATCTTCGTCGGCGCGATGGCTGGCGGGCATGTGATCACCCCGCTCAGCCTCCTCGCCCGACCGGCGCAGCTCGCCTATGTGCTGGAGCACTCGGGCTGCCGTGCAGTGTTCGTTGCGCCGGAACTGGTCGAGCGCCTGGGCGAAGCGCTGTCCATGCTGCCCGACGGCGGCGCTTCAATCGAAGTGCTTGCGGCAGATCCGGACGAGCTCCGGATCGCGGACGAACCCGCCGTTTCGAACTTTCCCTCAGGCGCGCCGGATGCCGACGCTCCCGCGCTGCTGATGTACACCTCCGGCACGACGGGCCGTCCGAAAGGCGTCCTCCTGACGCACGAAAACGTCCTCGCCGGCGCACGATTCGTCAGCGAAGCGCATCGGCTTGGCCCCGACGATCGCGTGCTGGCCGTTCTGCCGCTGTATCACATCAACGCGCAGATCATGACCGTGCTCGCGCCGCTGTATCATGGCGGCAGCCTCGCGATGCCGCGGCGCTTCAGCACCAGCGCCTTCTGGCCGCTCGCCATCGCACAGCGCTGCACCTGGATCAACGTCGTGCCGACGATCATCGCCTACCTGCTCGAAGACCCCGCCGGCGCTAAGGGGCTCGACCTCTCGCGCATTCGCTTCTGCCGCTCGGCGTCGGCCCCCTTGCCGCCTGAGCATCAGCGAGCGTTCGAGGAGCGCTTCGGCATCGGCGTCATCGAGACGATGGGGCTCACCGAAACTGCGGGGCCCTGCCTCGCCAACCCGCCGGAACCGCTGTTGCGGAAATACGGCAGCCCGGGGCGTGCCTTCGGCAACGAAGCGAAGGTCGTCGATCCGGCGACCGGACGAGATTTGCCGGACGGACTTCCCGGGGAGATCGTCGTGCGCGGCCCCAACGTCATGCGCGGCTACTATCAGGGCGGGGAGGAAAGCGCCCTCGCCTTCCTGCCCGACGGCTGGCTGCGTACCGGCGACCTCGGCTATCGCGATGCCGACGGCTTCTTCTTCATCACCGGGCGCCTGAAGGAAATCATCATCAAGGGCGGCGAGAACATCGCGCCGCGCGAGATCGACGAGGTGCTGCTCGCACACCCGGGCGTGCTCGAAGCCGCCGCGGTGGGAATCCCTGACACGTTTTACGGCCAGGACATCCTCGCGGGCGTCGTGTTGAAGCCCGGCAGCGGCTGCGGTGAGGCCGATCTCAAAGCTCATTGCGAGCGGCATCTCGGGCGTTTCAAGACCCCGCGCGTCTTCCGCCTGCTCGCGGAACTGCCGAAGGGGCCGTCCGGGAAGATTCAGCGCCTCAAACTTCTTGATGCTTGAACCAAAAGCGCGCGCCGAAGAACAACTGAGCAAATCCTGCAGGAACCTGAATCGATGCCTGAAACCTTCCGAACCTGGCAAACCGCCGACGTCCGCAGCGCCCTGATCGAAGGCCGCGAAATCGCCCTCCTCGACCTCCGCGAAGAGGACGTCCACGCACAGAGCCATCCCCTATTCGCCGCGAACTTCCCGCTCGCGCGGATCGAACTGGACGCGTGGAGCAAGCTCCCGCGGCGCGACGTGCCGATTGTGTTGCTCGATGATGGCGAAGGCGAAGCCGAGACCGCGGCGGCGCGGTTGCAGGCGCTCGGCTACACCGACGTCGGACTGCTCGCCGGGGGACTGCGCGGCTGGGCGGAAGGCGGCGGTGAGCTCTTCCGCGACGTGAACGCGCCGAGCAAGGCCTTCGGCGAGCTGGTCGAGGCCGTCCGCCACACGCCTTCGCTGTCCGCCGAAGAAGTCCATGCGTTGATCGAGTCCGGCGCCGACATCCGCATCGTCGATGCGCGTCGCTACGACGAATACCGGACGATGAGCATCCCCACCGCAACCAGCGTCCCTGGCGCGGAACTCGCGTTGCGCGTGCCGGAGCTCGCGCCGAACCCGGACACGCTGGTGATCGTCAATTGCGCGGGGCGCACCCGCAGCATCATCGGCACGCAGTCGCTGCGCAACGCGGGCCTGCCGAACCGGGTCGCCGCGCTGCGAAATGGAACGATAGGCTGGACGCTCGCCGGCTTCGAGCTCGATCATGGCCAGACGCGCCGCTTTGGCGAAGTGTCGGAATCGACTCGTCGCGCAGCCGCTGAATCGGCTCGCGCCCTCGCCGGCCGGGCAGGCGTGCTTCACGCGCAGCCCGATGCGTTGCAAGTGTGGTCGGCGCAGGACGATCGCACGACCTATTTCTTCGACGTCCGCACGGCCGAGGAGTACGAGGCCGGCCATCTTCCCGGCTTCCGCCACGTCGCTGGCGGCCAGCTCGTGCAGGAGACGGAGATGGTGGCCCCAGTGCGTGGAGCGCGCATCGTCCTCGCGGACAACGACGGCGTGCGTGCGAACATGACGGCCTCCTGGCTCGCACAGATGAACTGGGAGGTGTGGGTGATCGATGGCGTTCCGGAGTCGGACTTCGTCGAACGCGGCCCGTGGCAGCCGTCGCTGCCGCCCTTGCCCGAATTCCCCGAAATCTCGCACGAGGAACTGGCCGCGCGGGCAGGAGCCATCGACACCCTCGTGTTGGACTTCGCGACCAGTGCGGAATATCTGCGCGGGCACATCCCGGGCGCCGCCTTCGCGCTGCGCTCACGTCTGCCCGACGCGCTCGCTGCAGCGCCGGACGTCCGCCATTTTGTGCTCACTTCGCCGGACGGCCGGCTGGCCCGCTTGGCGGCGCAGGATCTCGCCGCGCTGCGCCAGGATGCACGTATCGACGTCCTCGCTGATGGCACGGCCGCATGGCGTGCCGCCGGCCGGGAGCTCGAATCGGGCCCGACGCGCCTTCTCTCGCCACCGCTCGACCGCTATCGCCGCCCTTACGAGGGCACGGACAATGCGCGCGACGCGATGCAGGGCTACCTGGACTGGGAATTCGGGCTCGTCGCGCAACTGGAGCGCGACGGCACCCATGGTTTTCGGGTGCTCTGAGCGGCAGCCGGACGCGTGAGGGTCCGCCGCTTACCGCGATCAGAGCGCGCCCTGCTCCCTGAGCTGCAGGGCGACGTAGAGCAGCAGGCGGTCGTCGATGTTGGCGAGGTCCAGTCCCGTCAGCTCGCCGATCTTCTGCAGGCGATAGTCGAGCGTGTTGCGATGGATGTGCAGCGCTTTCGCGGTCGGCAGCGCGTGGCTGTCGTTGGCGTACCAGGCGGCCAGCGTCCTCATTAGCATACCGCTCGTCCGGTCGAAGGTCTCGAGTTGCGATAGCGGTTGGCGCAGCTGTTCCGCCTGCCAGCCCCAGTCGAGGCTTCCGAGCAGCACCGGCAGGCTGAGGTCGTAGTAGCAGAAGCTGTTCCGTTGCCGATTCCGCACCCGCCCTGCCCGGGCCGCCTTGCGCGCGGATTCGTACGACGTGGCCACCCCTTCGACGCCCGGCAGGGAAATCCCCATCGACAGGACGAAGGGTGTTTCCGAGACTGCGTTGATTACGTCGTGAACGGCCTGCAACCGCTTGCGGGCGGCAGAGGTCACTGCGGCGCGGGGTGCGGATGCGTCGAAAGCATCGAGCATCACGAGTTCGCGCGGGCTCAGCACGGCGGTGAGCATTTCCGACCAGCGTGAAGAAAGCTCGGACTGGGTGCGTTGCAGTGCCATCAGTGCGAGATCCGGACGCTGGGCATCTTCCGGCAGTTCCAGGACGAAGGCGGCCCGTGCCGAATGCATGTCGATGGCGAGGCGCCCGGCCCAGGCCTCCAGGCCGGCATCGGAAATCCCGGTCCGCCTGACGAGCTGATACACGAATTCTTCACGGTAGCCCTTCTCCCGCTGCAACTCTCCGATCAACTGCGCCTGTTCGAGGATCATTTCCGCCGTGATGCGGACGAGCTCCCCGAACTGGCGTACTTCATCCGGATGCCCGCTGATGCCGACGACACCGCAGATCTCGCCGCGGACGATCAGCGGCAGATTGATGCCGGGCTTGGCGCCGTGCAGCTTCTGCGTCGCGGCGGCGTCGACTTCGACGGTGCCTTGGCGTGTCAGCACCAGTTGGGCCCCGGCATGGAGATCGCCAATCCGGCCTGCCTCGCCGCTCGCGATGATGATGCCGCGCGTGTCCATCACGTTCACGCTGAACGGGATGATCTTCATCGTCCGCTCGACGATTTCCTGGGCCAGTTCGGGTTTGATTGCAGGCATCGCGGTTCCCAGTGCTTGCGCTTCTTCAAGGATATTGTGCAGATGCCTAATTATCATCCATTTTTAGTTGAGTAAATTAGGGTCTATGCACGATGAAGCTGCCTTCCTGCGCCCCTACCATTGCCGAGCATTGTTCGTAGAACGTCAATCATCAGGAGACATGGATGCCCATCAAGGGACTGCTGGCCGAGCCGATCGGCGCGAAGCGTGAGGCAACTGACCCGCGCGAGCTGCTCCAACGGATGTTCCAGGCCGCGATCGAGGCGGCGCAACCGGCGCACTGCATTCCGGCCCATCTGCCCGAAGCCCCCAAGGGGCGCCTGATCGTCATCGGGGCCGGAAAGGCCTCGGCGGCGATGGCGCGTGCGGTCGAAGACACCTGGCCGGGGCCCCTCTCCGGCTTGGTCGTCACGCGCTACGGCTACCGCGTGCCCTGCGAGCGAATCGAAATCGTCGAGGCGGCGCACCCGGTGCCGGATGCGGCCGGGCTCGCGGCGGCGGAGCGCATCCGTGCCCTCGTCAGCGACTTGACGCCCGACGATACAGTCCTGTGTCTGATTTCAGGCGGCGGTTCCGCGCTGCTCGCCTTGCCGCTCGACGGCATTACGCTCGAGGACAAGCAGTTCGTCAGCCGCGAGTTGCTGAGGTCGGGGGCGACGATCAGCGAGATGAACTGCGTGCGGCGCCACCTCTCGGCGATCAAGGGCGGACGCCTCGCCGCGGCCTGCCACCCGGCGAAGGTCGTCACCCTGCTTATCTCGGACGTTCCCGGCGACAACCCCTGCGATATCGCGTCGGGCCCGACGATCGGTGATCCGACCACCTGCGACGACGCGCTCGCGATCGTCCGCCGCTATGGCATCGAGCTCCCGCCCAACGTCCGCGCGGTGCTCGAAACCGACCGCGGCGAGTCGATCAAGCCGCGCGATTCGCGTCTGGAAGGTCATGAGGTGCGCATCATCGCCGCGCCGCAGATGGCGTTGGAGGCCGCGGCGCAAGTCGCGCGCGAAGCCGGCGTCACGCCCCACATTCTCGGCGACAGCATCGAAGGCGAAGCGCGCGACGTCGGCAAGGTGATGGCGGGTCTGGCGCGCCAGGTCGCCGAGCGGGGCCAGCCGTTCAAGGCGCCCTGCGTGCTGATTTCCGGCGGCGAAACCACCGTGACCGTGCGCGGCAAGGGGTGCGGCGGGCGCAACGTGGAGTTCCTGCTTTCGCTGGGCGTCGCGCTCGATGGGCATCCGGGCGTCCACGCACTCGCGGGCGACACGGACGGCGTCGACGGGCAGGAGGAAATCGCCGGTGCCTATCTCGCGCCGGATTCGCTCGAACGCGCGTGGGAACTCGGGATCCGGCCGAAGGAGAGTCTCGACGACAACGACGGCCACGGATTCTTCGGTGCGCTGGGCGATTCCATCGTCACCGGACCGACGTTGACCAACGTGAACGACTTCCGCGCCATCCTCATTACGGATGCCGCGGCCGTCCGCCCGTCTCCAGCCGACGCTCGACAGCGCTCAGCGCGACCCTGATGCCGTTGCCCACGGCCATCTGCGGCTCGGAGGCTTCCAGCCCTTCGACTGCTTCGCGTGCGGCGACGGTGCGCTTTGCCTGTTCGAAGGCCATTTCGAACGAATGGGTGTTGCGCAGCGCCTCGTCGAAGAAGGCGCGGCCGAAGAAGGTCCAGTCCGCCTCGTGGCTGCAGCCGTGCGAGTTGCGGTCGCGGCGCGCCGCGCTGATCACGAGGGTGTCGTTGCCGGACAAGGGCGGGACGAAGCCGCCCGAATAGCAGGCGGAGACGACCACCACGCGGTAGCGGATGCCGGCCGCTTTCAGCATCTGCTGCAGTCGTTCCGGCGTGAGGTCGTCAAAGCGGTAGGGCCACAGGCTGAGGTCGAAGCGGTGTTCGGGCGAGCCATGGGAGGTCATGAAGAGCACGAGCACGTCTTCGTCGCGGTTCATCCGCTGTCCGATCACGCGGAGGCTGCGTTCGAGCGCGGTGACGCTGGCGATCGGCCGCTCGGAGATCGTCGCCGGGTTATTGACGAGGATCATGCTGTGGCCGGCGGTGTCGAAGCGCTCACGAAACAGCGCTTCGACGGATTGCACTTCGCGCAGGAAGACGTCCTGCCCGCCGTGGCCGCCGACCGCGAGCAGGAAGAGCTCCGGTACGCCGGCACGCCCCGGCTTGACGCGGTCCAGCGCCTCCTCCAGCAAGTGTGGCTGCGCATACAGCACGGATTCGTTGGTGCTGCGCATGCGGCGTTCGCGTGCGGCGGCGTCGACGGACAGATCCCGGTGGGCGACCCAAAGGGATTCCTTCTGCTCGATCAGCAAGGGCGGCAGGCCGATCAGGAAGATCGTGGCCAGGAGGGCCGCGAAGCGCCGGCCGCGTCCGAGGCCGACTGTGCGCACGAGCGTGAGGACCGATGCGATGAGGCCGAGGCCGAAGGGTGCCCACCAGACGACCATCGCAGCCTCGCCGAAGGACCGCCAGGTGTGTTCCGGCAGCAGGCTCAGGCCTCCCCATACGACAGTCACGGCGAGCCATAGCGCGGCGAGCGCGACGGCGCCCGCGACTGTCCGGCTTTCGTCCCCCGCCGCCCGTGCGGTGATCCAGGCCGCGAGCAGCAGCCAGGGGATTCCGAAGAAGAGCGGCAGCACGCCGGCCGGATTAAATTCGCCCGCGCCATCGACACGCAGGAAATCGAGCGCGCCGCTGACCGCCATGTCCAGCAGGAACAGGAAGACCAGCTGCGGAACCGACGCTCGCAGCGAACGCGCCGCCGCAGGATGGAGCGCGAGAAACAGGAATCCTGCCCGCAGGTTGCATCCGAGTTCGGCGAGCAGTCCGTCGGCTTTGGGCGGGATCACGGGGGGCGACTCGGCCTGGTCGGTTTCCAATGCAGGGCTCCGGGCGGAAGGTCGCTCGCATTATAGCGCCTGCATAGATCGGCCATGGTTCCACAGGGCGTCGGCAGCAAACTGTTACGCTCGAAAATCAAAACAACTGGGACTGTTACGTTTCGCGCCCGGATGGTGTACTTCCGGCCACTGCCCCGACGCCGTATTCCACGCGCGCTGTGGGTTGCAGCGGGGACGTCATCATGCAAACGACATCATCGCGGGCAACGGGTGCCCGCATCGAGTTCTACCGCAAGACGGGCAAGATCCATCCGCGCACCGTTGCCGGCCGCTACAACAGCCTGCGCTGGGCGATGGTCTGGATCACGCAGATCGTCTTCTACGGCGCCTGCTGGCTGGACTGGGACGGCCGGCAGGCCCTGCTGTTCCATATCGCCGAGCGCAAGTTCTACCTCTTCGGCCTCGTTCTGTGGCCGCAGGATGCGCTGCTGCTGGCCTTGTTGCTGGTGCTCGCGGCGACGGGGCTCTTCCTCGTCACTGCAGTGGCCGGGCGGCTCTTCTGCGGCTTCGCCTGTCCGCAGACGGTGTATACGGCGATCTTCCGCTGGGTCGAGAACAAGGTCGAAGGCGATCACCTCGCGCGGATGAAGCTCGACCAGGCGCCGCCAAGCCTGCACAAGTTCGCGCGCAAGGGCGCCAAGCACGCGATCTGGCTGGCGATTGCGCTCTGGACCGGCATCACCTTCGTCGGCTATTTCACGCCGATCCGCGAGCTGCTGTTCAATCTCGGGCCCGGCGAGCTCGGGCCGTGGGAAGGCTTCTGGGTGTTCTTCTATGCAGGCTTCGCGTATCTGCAGGCCGGATTTGCGCGGGAGATGGTGTGCATGCACATGTGCCCGTACTCGCGCTTCCAGGGCGTGATGTTCGACCGTGAAACGGTGACCGTCAGCTACGATGCGCGCCGCGGCGAGCCGCGCAAGGGACGTGCGGGCGCAATGACGCAGGCGACGACACCGGTGACGGCAAAGCTCGCAAGCACCGGTCAGACGGCTGCTGCTACGCGCGGCGATTGCGTCGACTGCAGCCTGTGCGTGCAGGTGTGCCCGACCGGCATCGACATCCGCGACGGTCTGCAATACCAGTGCATCAACTGCGGACTGTGCGTCGACGCGTGCGACGACGTGATGACGCGCATCGGCGCACCGATCGGGCTCATCCGCTTTGCCTCCGAGCGCGAGCTCGCGGCGCCGAAGGCGGCCCAGCCCCGCGCGCCGATGCTCGCCAGCCTGCGTCGTCCGCGCTCGCTGGTGTACGTCGGCGTGCTGGCGGTGTTCACGGTGCTCGGTGCGTGGATGCTCGCCAATCGCGTGCCGCTGCAGGTCGACGTGCTGCGCGACCGCAATGCGCTGATGCGCGAGAAGCCGGACGGCAGCGTCGAGAACACCTACATGCTGAAGGTCGTGAACATGCTCGAAGAGCCACGCGCCTTCCACATCCGCGTCGAAGGACCGGCCGAGGCGCATATCGTCGGCGCCGACGTCATCCACGTCGCGGCCGGTAGCGTGCTGCCCCTGCCGGTGACCGTCGCGGCGCTGCCCGAGCCCGGCAAGACCGGCGTCCAGCCGCTGCAGTTCGAGATCGAAGCCCTCGACGGCGAGCCGACGCACGTGACCGAGCGCAGCTCCTTCCTGCTGCCCTGACCCATCCAGACTTCCACGAGATCGCCATGTACCGCTACGACGAAACTGACCAGCGCCTGGTCGACGAGCGCGTGGTCCGCTTCCGCGACCAGATGCGCCGCTTCCTGGCCGGGGAACTGTCCGAAGACGACTTCCGCCCGCTGCGCCTGCAGAACGGGCTCTACATCCAGCGCCACGCGCCGATGCTGCGCGTCGCGATTCCCTACGGCACGATGTCCGCGACGCAACTGCGGATGCTCGCCCGCGTCGCCCGCGAATACGACCGCGGCTACGGCCACTTCACGACCCGCTGCAACATCCAGTACAACTGGGTGCGGCTCGAAGACGCGCCGGAGATCCTCGCCGAGCTCGCGACGGTGCAGATGCACGCGATCCAGACCTCGGGCAACTGCATCCGCAACATCACGACCGACCCCTTCGCCGGCGTCGCTGCAGATGAGGTGCTCGACCCCCGCCCCTACTGCGAGATCGTGCGCCAGTGGTCGACGCTGTCGCCGGAATACACCTTTCTGCCGCGCAAGTTCAAGATCGCGATCACCGGCAGCCGCAACGATCGCGCGGCGGTCAGCTTCCACGACATCGGCGCGCGGGCGGTGCGACGCGAGGATGGCGAGATCGGCTTCGAGGTCTATGTCGGCGGCGGGCTCGGGCGCACCCCGATGGTCGGACACCGCATCCAGTCCTTCCTGCCGCGCCGCGAGCTGCTGAGTTATTTCGATGCGATCCTGCGCGTCTACAACCGCTACGGCCGGCGCGACAAGAAGTACAAATCGCGCGTCAAGATCCTCGTGAAAGAACTCGGGCCGGAAGCCTTCACTACCGAGGTCGAGCGCGAATGGGAGTTCCTGCGCGGTGGCGAGGCGAGTATCGACGATGCGCGCTTCGACGCGATGGAGCGGCATTTTCGCGCCCCGGAGATTCCGGCCGATGGCGAAAGCGCCCTGCCCCGCAACGGCGAACCGGCTTTCCTGCGCTGGCTGGCGCGCAACGTGACCGCACACAGGCTGCCCGGTCTCGCGATCGTGACGCTGTCGCTGAAGCAGACCGGCAACCCGCCGGGAGACGCGTCGGCCGCACAGATGGAGGCCGCCGCGGATCTCGCGGATCGATACAGCGCCGGCGAGATCCGTGTGAGCCACGAGCAGAACCTCGTGCTGCCGCAGGTTCGCATCGCCGAGCTCCTTGCGCTTTGGCAGGCCGCCGTCGGCCATCAACTTGCGACCGCGAATATCGGCCTGCTGACGGACGTCGTCTGCTGCCCGGGCGGCGACTTCTGCTCGCTCGCGAATGCGCGCTCGATCCCGATCGCCGAAGCGATCCAGCGGCGTTTCGCCGACGAAGCAGCGCTGGAGGATGTCGGGCCGCTGGAGCTCAACATTTCGGGCTGCGTGAATGCCTGTGGACATCACCATATCGGCAACATCGGCATCCTCGGCGTCGATAAGAACGGCGAGGAGTGGTACCAGGTGACGCTGGGCGGCAGCGAGGACGCCCCGCCTGCGATCGGCAGGATCATCGGGCCGTCCTTCCAGGCCGCCGACATCCCCGAAGTGGTCGAGAAAGTGGTGACCGTCTATCGGCGGCAACGCAGCGAGGGCGAACGCTTTATCGACACGCTGCGCCGCATCGGCGCCGATCCCTTCAAACAACATCTCTACGGAGGCGCCGATGGGCACCGTGATCAAGATTAACGAGGGTATCGTCGAGGATGCGGCTCAGCTCGTGCCGCTCGCCCGCTGGCTGGAATGGCGCGAAGCGGGCCAGGTGCCGCATCCCGGCAGCGGTGTTTGGCTGGAGCCGGACGACGATTTCGACGCCCTGCTTCCCGACCTCGACCGGCTGACGCTGATCGCCGTGAACTTCCCCGTCTTTACGGACGGCCGTGGCTACTCGGTCGCACGCTTGCTGCGTGAGCGTCACGGCTACCGCAGGGAACTGCGGGCGGTCGGTGACGTGCTGCGCGACCAGCTGTACTTCATGCGGCGTTGCGGATTCGACGCCTTCGCGCTGCGGGCCGATCAGGATGCGGAACTGGCGCTGCGGGCGTTTGACGACTATTCCGTCAGCTACCAGTAGCCTTCCTGTCAGGCGTGATGCGCCGTGTGCCGCGGGTGGTGCGGAACGGGTCCGAAACCGAGGTACAGCGCTGCGCCGGCAACGATCGCGTGCAGGCGACGTCGGCCGGGTTGTGGGCCATGCCCAGCAGCAGGCCGTGTCCGACGAAGATGCCGGCGATCGTGACCAGCCCATAAATCAGGCCGAAGACCCGGAAGTAGGTCGCGCTCGCGGCGTCGCTGCGGAGTCCGACGATGATGGCGACGATTCCCGAGATCAGGTGGACCGCGTTGTGAATCGGGTTCACCGCGAAGATCCCGAACAGGAGGGCATCGCCTCCGGGATCCCGATGAGGCGCGACCGCTTCGACGAAGCCGAGCAGTCCGGCAACGATGAAGGCGGCGCCAAAGATGAGTGCTGCGCGTCTAAGCATGATCTTGCTCCTTGTTTCCGGTCCCGAGCCGATGCCCGGTCCCGCGAAAATCGATGCAACCGGGGGGCCCGCACGCGCCGAGGGACGGAAAATGCGGGCCCTTGCTCCGGCACCGCGATTGCTCGGCGACTTGGGTATTCGGTGGCGGGACGTATCGCGAATGCGGCCCTCCGCGGTCTCGAACGCATTCGGGTCAGGGCTACGAGTTGGCACGGAAGGGGTAAGAACTGCTCGTAGCGTGTAGGAGGGAGCATGGACACCATTTCCATCTGGCGGGGCACGGCGGACAACACGATGTTTCCGCCGCTGGAAGGCCGGGCGACGGTCGACGTTGCAATCGTCGGCGGCGGCATCACGGGGCTCACGCTGGCGATGCTGCTGGCCGAGGAAGGCAAGTCCGTCGCGCTGCTCGAAGCGGGCTCGATCGGACTGGGCAGTACGGGCAACTCGACGGGCAACCTATATGGTGTGGTCAGCGAGCGACTGTTCGCGATCGGCGACAAATGGGATCGGCAGGTCATGCGGGCGGTGGCCGAATCGCGCAGCCAGGCGGTCGACCTGATCGAGCGCACGGCCAGGGCCCTCCCTGCCGAGGTCGGATTCGAGCGCTGCGATTTTCACCTTTACGCGACGACTGCCGCGGCGACCGAGACGGTCGAACGGGAATACCTCGCCGCGCACCATGTCGGCCTGCCGGCGCGCCTCGCGGACGCAGCGCCGATCGCCGTGGAGAGCCGGCGCGCGCTGATCATCGAGAACCAGGCCCAGTTTCATCCGCTCGCCTACCTGCAGGCGCTCGCGCAACGGATCGCCTCCGACCGTTGCCGCATCTACGAGCGTTCGGCCGTGATCGACATCGACGAACAGTCGCACACGCTGCACACGATGCGCGGGGTGGTCAGCGCACGCGACATCGTGCTCGCGACGCATTCTCCGAAGGGGCGCTTCCTGGTTCACGCCGAAATGCTGCCTAACCGCGAATACGGGATCGCCGCGAGGCTGAACCAAGGTCCGTATCCGCAGGGAATCTTCTGGGGACTGGGGGATTATTTCCATTCGATCCGCAGCCTGCGCGCGGGCGGTCAGGAGTACCTCATCGTCGTGGGCGAACACCACCGGGTCGGCCAGCACGACAGCGTCGACGCCTTTCTGCGCCTGGAGGAGTTCGCGCGGCGGCATTTCGATGTCGCGGAGGTGAGCCATCGGTGGTCGGCGCAGAACTATCGCGCCGCCGACCTCCTGCCCTACATCGGCCGCAGCCACGCATCGGATCTTCACATCGCGACCGGCTTCGGGCCGGACGGCCTGACCTACGGCACGCTCGCGGCGGCCATCATCACGGACCAGATCGTCGGACGCCCCAGCCCATGGGCCGAAATCTACCGGGCCGGACGTATCGAACCCGTGAGGGCCGCGTTGGGCGTGCTGGAGGAAAGTCTCGGTGTCGCCAAGGCCTTGATCCAGGATTATGCGGGACGCCCCGAAGCGCGGGCGGCGACGATCCGGCCGGGCGAAGGCGCGGTCGTGGAAGTCGGAGGCGAGAAGGTTGCGGCCTACCGCGATGCGGCCGGCAACCTGTCCGGAGTCTCACCCGTGTGCACGCACATGAAGTGCATCGTCCACTGGAACGCCGCCGAGAAGACATGGGATTGTCCCTGCCACGGCAGCCGCTTCGACGTCACCGGCGAAGTCATCGAAGGCCCGGCGCTGGCTCCCTTGCCGCGAAAGCACTTCGGGCAATGGCAGTCATGAGCCGCGGCCCGCCTGCTTCGGCTTGCCTCCCGGTGGTGGCTCCCGGGGTGGCTTCTTCGGCGGCACCGGTTGGGGATCGCCCGGTCCCTTCCGCGTCGGTTCGGCAGGCGGATCGCCTTTCGTTGGTGTGGTGTTCATGATCGTCTCCGATGCGTTCATTCGCGGGGAACGTCGAGCGAGACGCCCGCGGCTTCCGCCATGCGCGCTTGGCGCGCGAGCGCGCGCAGACATACCGCAACAGTGCCGGCGAACATTTCGTCGTAGACGGGAAAGGCTCCGCTGGCTCCGACCACGATCCCGTCGATGCAGACGCCACCGGTGAGCACCGTGTCGTGGGGCCGCAGTAGCTGCGGATACAGCTGCTGCATCTCGTGCCCGTCGCGCCCGCTTCTCCAGCTCAACAGCGCCTTGGCGCGCGCGAAGGCCGCGTAATCCGCGTCCCAGGCGTTGCGGTCGCCGAAAGCATGCTCGTGCAGCACGGCCTCGTCGAACGGCACGCTGCCCGCAGGCATCCCGGGATTCATGATCACCAGATAGAGAAAGCCGCTGCCGACGACGGAGCGGTCCTGCATGGCCGCATCGATCATCGGCGAAACGAGGGCGACGGCCTGTCGAGCCAGGGCTTGGGTCACGTAGTGGCTGCCGATTGGCGTGCGATGCGCTTCGTGCATGGTTTCAACTCCCGAGCGTTGGTCGGTGGGGGGCGCAGGGGGAAGCTATCGGTCGAGGATCGTGCGGAAGCGCCGCTGTTCGAAGACCTCGTTCGTGTAGTACTTCACCGTCTCGCCGACCGCAGCGAGCTTCGCGAGGATGACGAGCACCAGGGCGACGAGGGTTCTCTGCCGGTAGCGCATCAGCGCTGAGCGGAGCAGATGAAAGACGAAACCGGCCGTGGAGGTGGAACCGGCGGAATCCGGCATGGCGGCCGAGAGAGGTCTGGGGGGAAGGCCTTAACGCAACCGGGGCCGGCGGACCGGCCCCGGTTGCACGGGCGCTGGATCGTGAGGACCCTGGCTTACAGGTCGCTCACTTCCCAGTAGGCGCGTTGCCCGTAGTAGGCGTGGACTTCGCGCGCCCACGTCGGATCGGCCATCGTCGGCCAATGATCCTTGTCGAAGCCCGGTGCGGCTTTCAGGCGATCGGCGTCAACGTCCAGGACGAAGCACTTGCGTCCGACGTCGAGCGTCAGTGCCGACCAGGGAATTGCGAACAGCTTGTCGCCCATTCCGAGGAAGCCGCCGGACGACAGCACCGCATATGCGATACGGCCGCTGCGTACGTCGAGCATGATTTCCTTGATCTTGCCGAGATCCTGGTCCAAGCGGTTGACGACGTTATCGCCTTCGAGCGTGCTTGCGGCCATCACGTCGGGACCCGGACCTTCCGGTATGTCACGCGGGGCGCCGACGATCGGAGTCTGAGTCGACTGGGTTGTGCCTGGGGCATGGATGCTTGCCATTTTCATTCCTCCTGCATTGAAATTGCGGCTGGAACGAGCGCATGAGGCGCTGCCGTGGCGCTACTCGTTCCGTTTGGTGGCCGGCTGCGTTCGGGTGGATTCCCACGCACCCTGCTGCGTGCCGGATGCGCCACGGGATAAAGACATCCAGCAATCGACGTGCCGCAGGAGGATGCGTCACGCCCCGGGAGGTGGCCGCGCCACGGACGGTAAGAATTACAGAGACGTGTAGTTCCGGGCTTGCGGCTCGGGCCTAGGCTTCCCGATATTCGCCGTCGTGGATGGGAAGCGCCTCGATCTCGCCGCCGCTTCCATTGAGCACGGCTGTGATGGCGTTCACCAGCGACTCTTCGTCCACAGGTTTGCCGACCTTGCCCTTGAAGCCGGCACCGGAGAACTGCCCGTTGTCGAGATGCGTGAGGGCCGTCACCGCGATTGCGGGGATGTCGGAGCCACCCATCGAGCGGATTCGCCCGAGCACCTCGAAGCCGCTGTCGCCCGGCATTGCGATGTCCAGCAGGAGCACCGTCGGCGTGGACAGCGGGCCCGCGAGTTCCCATTGAGCAAACAGCGCTTCGCCCGACTCGAAGTCCAGCACCCGGGCGCCCGCGCGTCCGAGGATCAGCCGCATGACCTCCCGTGCGTCCGGGTCGTCGTCGACGAGTAAGGCGGTCACGCCGGTCAAGGTCCGCCGCGACGGCTTGCACACTTCCCGCTTCATGACGCCGGCGCCGCCTTGCTCGCGCGCACGGGGAAGGATCACCGTGAAGATGGAGCCCTTCCCCTCTCCGGCGCTCGTCGCCTGAACGGTGCCGTCGTGCAGCTCGACGAGGTTGCGCACGAGCGCGAGGCCGATGCCCAGCCCGAGGTAGCGGCGCGTCATCGAGGTGTCGGCCTGGCTGAAGCGGTCGAACACGTGGGGCAGGAAGTCGGCTTCGATGCCGATCCCGGTATCGGACACCGACAACTCCGCGCATTTGGATGTCATGCGCAGGCGCACCTGGACCTCTCCGCCTTCCGGCGTGAACTTGATCGCGTTCGACAGCAGGTTGCTCAACACTTGCTGCAGGCGGTCGAAGTCCCCGTCGACGCAGACCTCCTCGCACTCGCAGGCAAAGCCCAACTCGAGGTTCTTGGCCTTCGCGGGATCGCGCGAGAGTTCGAGCGCGGCGTTCACCACCTCGACCAGATTGACGCGATGCAGATGAAGCTCCAGCTTGCCGCTGATGATGCGCGAGGTGTCGAGCAGGTCGTCGATCAGGCGGGTCTGGTGGTCGATGTTGCGCTTGATCGCCTCGGCGGCGCGGGCGACGAGCGAGGGGTCGGGGGTGCGTGCCCCGATGAGGACCTGGCTCCAGCCCTTCAGCGCATTGAGCGGCGAACGCAGTTCGTGCGAAACGATCGCGAGGAACTCGTCCTTGGCGCGGTTGGCCCGCTCCGCCTCGCCGCGCAGGTGGTGTTCGGCGACGAGCAACTGTTCGAGATCGTGCTGCGCGCGCTTGCGTTCGGTGATGTCCTTCGCCACGCCGACGAGCCCGAAGACCTCGTCCTGGGCGTTGCGCAAGGGTGACTTGGTGACGAGATAGGTGCGCGTTTCCGATCGTACCGTACGCCGCTCCTCGACGACGACGGGGCGGCCGGTCTCGATCACGCGCCGGTCGTTCTCTGCGGCACGCCGGGTTTCCTCAGTGTCGCCGAAGATCTCCTCTTCCTTGCGACCGACGACTTGCGCCCGGTTGAGCCCCATCGCCTGCAGCGCCGCCGGGTTGATCATCATGATCTGGCCGTCACGGCTCTTGGCGACGATCAGTTCCGGGGTGCTCGCCGCGATGGTGATCAGCAGCGTCGTGCTTTCACGCAGCACCGACATCGTGCGGTCAAGCGCGCGCGTGCGTTCGGCGACCCGTCGGTCGAGCGCCGCGTAGGCTTCGCGCTCGGCATGCTCGCGGGCACGGTTCGCGCTGACGTCGCGAAGCACCATGACGCCGCCGGTCACGCGTTGCCGCTCGTCCTTGAACGGTGTCGCCGTCACTTCGACCGCCTGCAGTGTGCCGTCGCGGCGGCGGACTGCCGGCTCGCCCTTGACCGACACGGAATGCGAGAGCATGAAGGCGCTGTCGAGCGGGCAGCCCAGCGGACGGCCGGTCGGGCCGTCCACCAGGGCCACAAGCTTCGAGACAGACTCCCCGACGGCAGAAGCGGCGCTCACGCCCGTCAGGGCCTCGGCTGCAGGATTCATGAAGCTGATGCGCGCTTCGTCGTTGACCGTGACCACGGCGTCGCCGATATAGGCGAGCGTGACTTCCAGCCACTGCCGTTCGGTCTCGGCCCGCTGCTCGGCGCGCGAGCGCGAAAGGTGCATCTCGTCGAGCCGGCCCGACATCCACAAGATCAGCGCGACCGCTGCGACGATCGCGGAGACCGTCAGCACGCCCTCGCTTTCGGTGCTTTCGAACCAGCCGGCACGTAGTCCGAGTGTCTGCACCAATACGACCACCAGCGGCAGACCGATGGCCATGGGGACGAGGCGGCGGACCACCAGCGCGCCGGGCGAGTCGTGCTCCAGCAACTTGACGAGACGCGCCGCCGGCCGCGTGGCGAGGATGCTGAAACTCGCAGCCAGCAAGGCGACGGCGATCGGCAAGGGAATACTGAGGGACGGCAACTCCACATCTACGCGGACCAGGCGCACCGTGAGTCCCACCAGCGCGACGAGCACGATTCCCGCAACAGCCACGGCAAGGAACTGCGACCATTCGCGCGCCGGGCGCCCCTCGAGCGTCGCCAGGATCATGGAGATGCCGAGCAGCAGGTAGCACGAGGGGGCGCCGACGAGAATCGGCGACGGTTCGAAGAGCGCGGCAAGAAGCGGGAAGGCGGAGTGCGTCTCGCGCACCATGCCCACGTTCAGTGCGAGTCCGCCGAACGCCAGCATGACGAGTGCGGACGACGCGAGTACCACCAGCCATCGCCTCCTCGAGTCGACCGGCTGGGCCAGGGCGTGCAGCGAAAACGACAGGATGCCGAGCGCCAGCACGCTGCCCGCCTGGATCGGCGTCGAGCCGACGCTGATCGAGAAGAAGTCCTGGAGACCCGTCGCCCACGCGAGCAGGGCAAAAATCGCCATCAGCGAAACCACCGCGCGAGTCCAACGCCCCGCATGCTGCAATTTCGCGGCACGGGCCCCCGATCCGGCGGGAACCCACCTCGAAGACATTGCGGAAATGTCCGAGTGGACGGCGGTTCCCGCTGCGGGCGGAGAAACGGCGTCTGCACTACCTATGGTGGCCACGGTGCTCTGCTCTCATCCCTTCACGGAGTATGAATTTCCGTTCTTCCGAGGCCGAGCCGTAGCGCGCGCAATACCGCGATGGAGCAGCAACGTCGATGTTGCGGCCCATGGGTCGCCGTAACGCGCCCTGATTGCCGCAGCGGCGATACCGGCCACTAAAGTAAGAAGACCGCCGCCCCCCGCTTTTGGTTTCCTCGGTCGCCTCCTCAAGAAGCCTCCGAGCGTGAAACCTGCGGCTACGGCGGCCATCAGGCCCCGGCCGGAAACTGCGGCGTCGCGCTTGTCACGCAGCCATTGAGTGCTTGCCGATTCGAGGGCCCGGCGGTCTTCGGCAACCCGTGTTTCGGCCGCCAGCAGTTCCTTTTCGTAGTTTCTCAAGGCCTTCCTCGCTCCGCTGGCCGGCGCCGCAAACGCTGCTGCCCTCAATTCTTCATTGACGCGAAGTCAGGCGACTCAGCAACAACCCGACTCCCACAGCAATCGCGACGGAAGCGATCGGGTGGCCGCGTACGTACTCGCGCGCGCTTCCGACCCACTGCTCTTGCGTGTCCATCCATTGCTGGCGCATCTTCTCGCCCTTCATTCCCAAATCTCTGACACGCGCTGCGGTCGCATCGGCGACCCGATTCACGGTCTCCTGCGCGTTGCCGGAAAGCTTTTCGATCTGTTCGGCGCCCTGTTCTGCCGCCCCGATGATGGTCGGTTCTGTCGTTGTCGGTTGCATTTCAAAGTCCTCCAATTCGGTTCGTACGCCGCCAATCCTGTAATGGAAAACCACGGCAGCGTCTGTGGACCGGGCAACCCGCGTGCCCGAGTCCTTGCGGATGCCGAAACACCGGACGGCGGAAGCACCGATCCCGAATGTGCACGTGCACATTACAGCGGTGCCAAAATGGATATGCGTTACGAGATATGACGTTGACCGAGAGGTGGCAGCCGGCTGCGAAGCAATTTCGCGCAGGGGGATCTTTATTTCTGCAACGAAATTATGCGGTTGTAGAACGAGAAAGTCGCTACCACATGCGCTTTAAACTGCATACGCCGATCACGGTAGCCGGCTACCACGGCCCGCGATGCGAAGGTTCCGGAGTGGTGCGAAAGCCTCCCCGATGCACCGCAGTAGTATTTTCCCGGCAAAGGAGGAAGTTACACGAGGCGCCATGAAGCGCTCGCGATTATCGCGCCGGCACGGCCGGGCGAAGCCGAGCACCTCCCTTGCTGCAGGCGACCATCGATTCTTTCGACATAGAGGGCGAGTCTCCTATCCGCGCGAGGCGCCGGCCTCGACGGCCTCTATTTCGCCGCGCTTGCACAGCTCTTCGTAGAGTTTGATGTAAGCGCGCGCGCTCGCGCCCCAGCTGAAGTCGCGCGCCATGCCGTTGAGGCAAAGCTGCTGCCATGCGTGGGGATCGGACCAGGTTGCCAGCACGCGGTCGATGGTCTCGAGCAGCGCCGTGGCCGTGGGGTCGGTGAAGACGAAGCCGGTCGAGCTGCCGTCCCGCAGTCCTTCCGGGCTGAAGTCGCCGACCGAGTCGACGAGTCCGCCCGTGGCCCGCACGATGGGAGGCGTACCGTAGCGCTGGCTGTACATCTGGTTCAGGCCGCAGGGCTCGAACAGCGAAGGCATCAGGAAGGCGTCGGCGGCGGCTTCGATCCGGTGGGCCAGGGTCTCGTCGAAGCCGATGACGGTCGCCATCCGTGTCGGCCAGCGGCCTTCGGCGTCACGCAGCGAGCGCTCGAACTTGTCCTCGCCGGTGCCGAGGACGACCACCTGTACCGGGCGATCGAAGAGTGCGGGCAGCGCCTCGATGACGAGGTCTACGCCCTTCTGGCCGGTGAGGCGGCTGACCATCCCGAGCAGCAACACGTGGTCGTCTTCCGCGAGCTTCAGTTCGATCTGCAGCGCCCGTTTGTTGGCGCGCTTTTCCTCCAGCGTGTCGGCGTCGTAGTGACGATCGATGAAGGAGTCGGAGCGCGGGTCCCAGATCGCGGTATCGATGCCGTTCAGGATCCCCGAGAGGCGGTCGCGGCGTGTGCGCAGCAGCTCGTCCAGGCCGCAGCCGAGGTGCTCGCCGAGGATTTCCTGCGCGTAGGTCGGGCTCACCGTGACAATGCGGTCGGCGTAGTACAGGCCGGCCTTCAAGAAGGATAGCCGTCCCCAGTGCGCGAACCCTTCGGCCTCGACGACGGCGGGAGGCACGCCGAGCTCGGGCGCGATTTCGAGCGGGAAGATGCCCTGGAAGGCGAGATTGTGGATCACCATCAGGCTGGGTGCGGGGCGTTCGAGACCCGATTGGAGGTAGGCCGGCGCGAGGCCGGTCGTCCAGTCGTTGCAGTGAAGAAGATCCGGGAACCAGCCGAGCGGGCTGTCCATGCTCGCAAGCCGCGCGGCGACGCGCGACAGCAGGCCGAAGCGCAGCGCGTTATCGGCGTAGTCCAGGCCCCGCTCGTCCAGGTAGGGCCCGCCGCCGGGGCGGACATAGAGCGGTGGGCAGTCGAGCACGAGCGCCGGCAAGCCCGTCGGCAGCCGCCCGCGGAGTATGGCCGCCTCGGGCAAGCCGAATTCGGCAGGCAGGGTCGCGATGCGGCGCAGCCCGTTGGCCTGATCCAGCACGGAGGGGTATCCGGGCAGGAGCACGCGGATATCGATGCCCAGTTCGTATAGCGCGGGCGGCAATCCGGCACTGACTTCGCCAAGGCCGCCGGTCTTCGCCCATGGGGCGCACTCGGGGGTGGCGAACAGGACGGACATTGTGGGTTTCTTTGTCATGATGTGATGCTCCCGTTCGGTACGAGGAGCGCCAGCGGCAGCGGGTTGAAAAGTTCAGCAAGTTCGATTCCCGGGCGCCGGCCGATGCTCGCGGCGACCTGCCGTCCGCCGGTGAGCTCCTCTCGCCAGCGCAGCTCGCGCCACGGCAGGGTGACGAAGGTGCCAGCCCAGGTTTCTTGCGCAGCAGCGAGCGCGGCATTTCCATGGGTGAGCCCGAAATGCAGCCGGGTCGCGATCACGACGATCCGCTCCTTGCCGAGCACGCGGGCAAAGGCGAGCACATGGCCGGCCGCGGGCCCTTCGACGTCGAGCGGCACGTAGCGACCGAAGCGGAAGGTGTGTTCGAAGCGCTTGCGCACCGCCAAGGTCCGCCACAGCAGGTAGAGCTTGAGGCGGCCGTCCTCGGGGGCTTCGAGCATCGCACGTAGGGACGCGGGTGGGGCGCCTTCGGGAAAATCGCGGCGCAGCGAGCCGAGCTGTCTGCTCGCCGTCTCGAAGTCCACGGCGCGGCGGTTGTCCGGATCGACGAGGCTGAAGTTCCAGCGTTCGCAGCCCTGGTAGATATCGGGCACGCCCGGCGCGGTGAGCTTCACCAGCAGCATGTTGAGGCTGTTGAGGATGCCGAAGCGCGCAACGAGCGCCTGGAAGGGGAGAAAATCGGCGAGGAAGGCATCCGCGCCGTCTGCACCGAAGAGACGGCGCACGAAGGTGGAGAGTGCGGCCTCGTAGGCCGGCTCGGGGTTCATCCAGCTCGTGTGCAGCTTCGCCTCGCGTGCGGCCTTGAGCATGAAGGCTTCGACGCGGTCGGCGAGCTCCGCCAGTGCGGGTTCGTCGGGTGCGGCGAGCGGCCAGATGCCGAGCAGGGTCTGGTAAAGCAGGTATTCGTCGTTGCTCGAAGGCGCGGGGGCGTCGTTCACGCGGACCTTGCGGCGTTCGTTGATGCGCCGCCAGCGCCGCAGGGCAAGGCGCCACGGGCCGGGCATCTCGGAGAGCACGTCGATGCGCGCGCGGACGTCTTCCGAGCGCTTGCTGTCATGCGTGGAGGATGCGAGCAGGCTGAAGGGATGGTTCCAGGCGATGCGTTCGTTGGCGACGTGGAAGTCGTCGATGCCAATGCCGAAGTTGCGTGGGTCTGCGCCCACGTCGTTGAGCGAGACCAGGCGGTTGTAGCGGTAGAAGGCGGTGTCCTCCATCGCCTTCGCCATCACCGGCGCGGTGAATTGCTGGAAGCGCGTGGCGAAGCGCAGTTTCAGCCGGCGCAGTTCCTCGTCGGCCTCGACTGGCGCGGAAAGCAGCACGCCGCGCACGAAGCGCAGCACGCTCGCATCGCCTGCCCGGCCGCGCGAGACCGCCTCCTCGACCGCCCGCTCGATGTGGCGGCGATCGGATGCTGACACACCCTGCGGGTCGATGTAGCTTCGATAGACGGGGAAGGCGGCGATCACTTCGGCCAGCGCACTGCGCAGGCGGCTGCGGGTGAAGTCGCGGGTGTGCCGGTCGTAGCGGGCGATGTCGTACAGGAGGTAGGCGAGGCTCGAGAGTTCGCCGGGGAGCGAATGGGTGATGATCAGGTGCTTCGCTTCGAGCAGCACTTGGCTGAAGCTGCGCGATTCGCCGGTGAAGGCGCGGTAGATGCGCGACAGACGCGATTCCTGCGTCGGATCGACGAAGAGGTTGTTGCACAGGGCCGCGAAGCGGTAGCCGGTGGTGCCATGCACGGGCCAATCCGTCGGCAGCGTCTCGAATTCTCCGAAGATCTTTTCGACGACGAGGTATAGCGTATGCGGGCCGCCCGACGTCTGAGGCGCGATCTCGGCATGGCGGGCTTGCAGGCGCTCGAAATACCCGCGGGGGTCGGCCAGCCCGTCGGCGTGGTCGACGCGCAGGCCGGACGCCCTGCCCTGGGCGATCCAGTCGAAGATGCGCGCGTGCGTGGCCTCGAACACCACGTCGGACTCCATGCGCAGCGCCGCGAGGTCGTTGATGTCGAAGAAGCGGCGGTAATTGATGTCGTCGGCCGCGACGCGCCACGAGGCGAGGCGGTAGGCCTGGCGCGAGAGCAGCCGGTCCAGCGCGTCGAAGCTCTCGGGCCGGCCCGGCTCGCCGTTGAACGTCGCCAGCGCGGACGCGATTCGGGCGCGCAGCTCGGGCGAGCGTGCATGGAGCGCCGCGAGGTGGCGCTTGAAGGTTTCCTTGTCGCGGCGGCGCTCGTCGAGTCCCGCGGTGTCCGCGGTGCCGCGTGGAGGCATGCGGCGTAGGGCCGCGACCAGGGTCTCGAATTCGACGCCCCCTGCCCCGTCGTCCGTGATCGGCAGCCCGGCGGCGAGGATCAGCGGGTAGTCGCAGGGATCGACCGGGAAACGGTGCTCGTAGTAGGTCACGCTGAAATCGCCGCGTTCGGGCGAGAACGTCAGATGCAGCGCGCCCGCTTCGAGTTCGCGTCCGTACTGGTCGCCGAGCACCGGCAGCAGCACCTTGCCGCGCAGTTCGGGGAAAGGCGGATCCCAGTCGATGTCGAAGTACCCCGCGTACGTGGACGCCGGACCGTTTTCGAGCACGTCCAGCCACCAGGCGTTCGAGTCGCCGCCAACGCCAACGTGGTTCGGAACGATATCCAGGATCTGGCCGAGTGCGAGTCCGGATAGCCGAGCGCAATAGCGGTCGAAGTCCTCGTTGCTGCCGACCTCGGGGTTCACCGCGTGGTGGTCGACGATGTCGTAGCCGTGGCGGCTGCCCGGCCGCGCCTTCAGGAAGGGGGCGGCATAGACGTGGCTGATGCCGAGTTCGGCGAGATAGGGCAGGATGGCTTCGGCCGCCGCGAAACCGAAGTCGCTGTTGAACTGGAGGCGGTAGGTGGCGAGCGGAATGTCGGCCCGCTCGGGGTGGAATCCCGGCGGACCGCCGCTCAGCGGCAAGGCAGTGCTGGGCCGTTCGGCGGCGATCGCGGCGGCGACGGCAAGCCAGCGCGGGTCGACGGCGAGATCGGCGAGTTCCACTTCGAGCTTGCGGCGCCAGTTCGGGTGGGCCTCTTCGGTCGTCCCTGGGAAATCGGCCGATTCGAGCTGGTCGAGCACGTCTTCGAGCTGTACGGCAAGCATCGCCGCCGGGCTGCGCGCGAGAAAGCGGTATACCGCGGGGGCGAGTTCGGCCCCATGATCGGGTGGCGGTATGCCGGCATCGGTGGCGAGCAGGTCTTCGGCGCGCAGCGCCGCGATCAGCGCCTCGCAGTCCTCGCGCCGGCGCGCCGCCTGGCGTTCGTGCTGCTCCGCCGTCCGGTACAGACCGAAGGTCCGGCGAAGTTCGAGGTCGTGCCCGCTCCAGTAGCCGCGCAGCGTCGGCAGCTTGTGTGTGCCGACGACCGCGAGGGTGGCCTCCGGCCACTGCGGCGGGCGGAGGATGCCCGTGCGCTCTCCTTCGTCGCCATACTCGTGTGCGAAATACAGCGACCGGCACGCGAGCAGGCCATGGCGGGCCATCCCCTCCCGGATGACGGGCGGGGCGTCGCCGAGACCCTCCCCGATCATCACGCAGTTGTGACTGCGACTTTCCAGGCTGAGCAGGCCGAGGAGGTCCTGCATCGGAGATGCGACATAGGCGCCGGGGCATTCGAGTTCGGCGCCGCGCAAGCCCCCGGGCAGCCAGAAGAGGCGCATCAGCGCCGTCACGCGTTCGAGCCGCAGCGCGCCCGCATGGCGCATGTTCGCGCGCAGCACGGCGAGGAAGGGGGCGTAGGCCTCGTCGGCGAGTCGTTGCGGGATTACGGGCGGAAAGCCCCGATCCCGCCCGGCGGGATTCGATTCGTCGGGCGGCGCACCGGCGCGGGCACCGGATGCATGGAGGGTCGGTCTCGTCCAGGTCTCGGAGCCGGCTTCGTTCACGCCCATGGCCAAGTCGCGGCACAGGCCGACACGCATGCCGCGTGCGCGGGCCCGCGAGGCGACGGCCTGCAACTGTCCTTCGGCTTGCCATTGGAGGTATTCGAAGAACTCGATACGCAGCTCGTTTTCGAGCGCGAAAGCCTCGACGGCGCTGCCCTGAGCGTCGCGATACGCTTCGGGCCAGCTCGTCCAGCCCCGGATCGCGGGATCGAGCCGCCGGAAATGTGCCTGCAGTGCGTCGAACAGCGCGTGAAGGCGCAGGCTGCGCCCGCCTTCGCGCTGGAAGTCGCGAAAGAGGCCCGCGCGTTGCGTGCCCCGGTCGAGGTGCAGGCTGCGGAAGTGTTGGTAGAGCAGTTCGAGCACTTCGAGCTTGGTCGCAGCGACGCCCGCGTAATCGACCAGGGGCGTTTCGTGTAGCGCATCCAGACGGGCGCGGAATCCGGCCGACGCGACCCGCTCGCGCGCCGCCACGCATTCGGCGAAATCGCGCATCGATTCGATGTCGAGATAGAGGACGTTCAGCCATTCGCGATTTGAGGGGCTGTACGGGTTCGCATGTTCGGGCGCGTACGGAAAGAGCGCGTGCAGCGGATTGACGCCGACGAAGTGCGCGCCGGCGTCGGCCGCGATATCGACGAGCCGGCGCAGGTCACCGAAATCGCCCATGCCCCAGCTTCTCGCCGAGCTCAGCGCGTAGACCTGTACCGAGGGCCCCCACAGCCTGTCGGCGCCCGCGGGCTTGCACGAGGGCGGACAGATCGCAAGCATCGTTTCCGCGAGAGCCGTCGACGAGGCCGGGCGCTCGTGCAGCGAAAGCCGGTGATAGCCTTGCGGGAGGCTCAGGGCCAGCGCGATCTCGGTGGCGACGTGAGCGTCTCCGGGGGCTTCCGCTTCCGGCAGGACATCCACCGTCAGCTGGCCCTGCCGTTCGCCGCCTTGCTCCAGCGCGATCCGCCACCACAGCGTGCGTCCGGCGAGCCCGGCGGGAAACCGAACCGGCAGGCGCAGCGGGAGCGGCGCGGCCTCGAGGACGAGCATCGGCGGCATCACGCGGGAGTCGGCCTGTCGGCGCAGGGCTTCGAGGCGGGACGCCGCGTCCTCGTCGGGACGCTTCGGGTCCAGCGGGTGCCCCAGTGCCTCCAGCAAGGCGATCTTGCATTCCCGGGAGACCTCCGCATAGCGGCCCTCCCCGTCCTCGTAGTCGGGTTCGATGCCGAGGAAGCGGCACAGCGCGTCGACGGCGTCGCTAGCCATCGGACGGCTCCCACACATACGCCCGCACGCACCACGGCCCGAGGTGTCCGCATTCGATGTCGGGGCCGACCGCGGCGAAGGGAGCGACGTGCGGGTCCGGCAACTGCGGAGACGGGGCATTCGCCAGGTTCGCGCGCAGCGCCAGCGCCGAGCCGTCGGCGCAGGCCCAGCGGACCTCGAAGGCGTGCGGGCCGACGAAGTCGCCGCGACACCGGCCGGGCACGACGAGCGGGATCCTGGGCGTCACGAAGCGCTGCCGCAGCGACAGCAGCCGCTGGTAGAAGTCCTGCCAATCCTTTCCTTCGGCACCGTCGTAGGCGGCCCAATCGAGCTTGCTGCGCCGGAAAGCCTCTTCCGCGGCGGGGTCCGGCAGTTCGGCCGGAGGCTGCCCGACCGTTTGCGGCGCGACGCCGAACTCCCGGCGCCGGCCTTCGCGGATGGCGACCGCGAGCTCACCCTGGTAGTCGCAGAAATAGCGGAAAGGTGTCGTCGCGCCCGCCTCCTCGCCCATGAAGATCAGCGGCGGCGAGGGGGTCAGGAGCTGGATCGCGATCAGGGCACGCAGACGCCGGGCTTCGACGAGGGTGACGAGCCGTTCGCCGAAGGCGCGGTTTCCGACCTGGTCGTGGTTCTGCAGGTAGTTCACGAAGGCGCTCAGCGGCAGCCCCGTACTCGGCTCGCCGCGCTCGGCGCCGTGAAATACGGAGCTATCGCCCTGGAAGGCGAAGCCTTCGCAGAGGCAGCGCACGAACTGGTGCAAGGCGCGCCCGGCGTAGTCCGCGTAGTAGCCCTCGTGCTCGCCGGTCAGCAGGACGTGCGCGGCGTGATGGAAGTCGTCGTTCCATTGGGCATCGTAACGCCCGGCTTGTCCGGGCCGGCCGAGGCGGTTTGCGCTGTTGGCGACGTTTTCGAGGATGAGGTGGACGGGACGGTCGTGGATCTGCTCCCGTACGCGTGTCGAGAGCTCGGTCAGGATGTCGGGCGAGGAACTGTCGAAGATGCAATGCGCCGCATCGATCCGCAGCCCGTCGAAACGGTATTCCTCCAGCCAGTACAGGGCGTTGTGGATGAAGAACTCGCGCACGGGCGCGGCCGTTTCGTAGTCGATCGCGGCGCCCCACGGCGTCTCGTAGCGTGCGCTGAAGAACTGCGGGGCGTAGACGTGAAGGTAATTCCCTTCCGGGCCGAAATGGTTGTACACGACGTCGAGCAGCACCATCAGCCCGAGGCGGTGAGCGGCCTGGACGAAGCGCTTGAGCTCGTCCGGCGTGCCATATTCCGCCTTCGGCGCGAAGGGCAGCACGCCGTCGTAGCCCCAGCCGCGCCGGCCTGCGAATTCGGCCAGCGGCATCAGTTCGATCGCGGTCACGCCCAGTGCGGCGAGGCCTTCGAGCCGAGTCGCCGCGCCCGCGTAGGTGCCTTCCGGTGTGAACGCGCCCACGTGAAGCTCATAGATGACGGCCTCCTCCCAGGGGCGTCCGCGCCAGTCCGAATCCCAGCGGAAACGCTCGGGATCGACGAGCTCGCTGGGGCCGTGAACGCCGTCGGGATTGAAGCGGGACGCCGGATCGGGCACCTCGAGCTGATGATCGAGGCAGAAGCCGTAGCGGTCGCCCGGCCGGGCGCCGGCGACGGTGCAGCTATGCCAGCCGTCGGCCTTGGTGCAGGGATGGACGGACCGGGTGCCGCTTTCGTCGACGACGTACACCTCGACATGCTTCTCGGCCGGCGCCCAGAGCCGGAAGCGGTAAGCGATGCGCCGACCGTCTTCGACGACCGGCTCGGGACCGAAGGGCATCGTGTGGGCGAAGCTGGAATGCCGGCGCCGGAATGTCCCGGAGCCATGTGACCCTGAGCCTCGGTCGTCGATGGCCGCCTTCATGACGTCCGTTTTCATGATGTGAGCTGCGCCTTGCCGACGACCACGACGCCGCTGTCGGAGACGTGGAAACGCGCGCGGTCGGCCTCGTGGTCGTAGCCGATCCGCATTCCGGCCGGAACAATGTTGTTCTGGTCGATGATCGCGCGCCGGACTTTGGCCCCCGGCCCGATCACAGTATGGTCCATGATGATCGAGTCGAGGATCTCGGCGCCCTCCTCCACGATCACGTCGCGGCGGATCAAAGAGCGCTCGATGCGCGCACGGCGCACGACCACCCCCGCGGCGAGCGATGCGCTGTGGATGTGCGCGTCGTGGACCTGCGCCGCCTCGGTCTGGTCGGGGCTCGCGTAGATCGGCCAGCGGGGGTTGCTGAGGCTGAACTTGGGGTTTTCGCCCAGGGTGTCGAAATGGGCTTCGTAGTAGGCGTCGATGGTGCCGACGTCGCGCCAGTAGGCCGGCTCTTCGAAGTCGCGCATGCCGGGCACGGTGTTGGTCCAAAAATCGTAGGCCATCAGGCGATGGGATTCGCACATCGTCGGCAGCAGGTTCTTGCCGAAGTCGTGTCCGCCCCGCTTGTGGGCGCGCGTCAGGACGTCGACCAGGACGTCCGCGGTGAAGACGTAGTTGCCCATCGATGCGAGGGCGTAGCCGGGACGACCGGGCATCGGTTCGGCCTGCTCCGGCTTCTCGCGGAAGTCGCGGATGCGCCCGATCGAATCGGTGCGGATCACGCCGAAGGCGCTGGCCTGGTCCAGCGGAATCGGCAAGGCGGCGACGCTGGCGTCGGCGTGCGAATCCAGGTGGAACTGGATCATCTGCCGGATATTCATGCGGTACACGTGATCGGCGCCGAACACCACCACGAGGTCGGGCTTGATCAGATCGAGGAGGTGCAGGTTCTGATAGACCGAGTCGGCAGTCCCCTGGAACCACTCGGGTCCGCGTTGCATCTGGGGCGGAACGACGGTGATGAAGTGGTGCGGGATCACCGGGCTCAGGACCCAGGCCCGGCGGATGTGCTCGATCAGCGACTGGGACTTGTACTGGACCAGCAGGTAGATCGAGTAGATTTCGGAGTTGACCAGGTTGGACAGCACGAAATCGACGATCCGGTGGCGCCCGTCGAAGGGTACGGAAGGTTTGGACCGCTCCGCCGTCAGCGGGTGCAGGCGGCTCCCCTCTCCGCCTGCCAGCACGAACGCGAGTACTGACTTACCGGAAATCATGGTGCTCCTCCTTTGAGCTTCCTCGCTCGGGCGAGCATCCGACGCAGCGCCGCTTCGCTGCGGGAGAGACCGCTCTCGGCGTCCCGCGCGGAACCGAAGTCGTCGACCACGGTGCCGGCGAGGAACACGGCCGCCTTCAGCGTGCCGTCCCAGCTGCGGAAGTCCTTTGCAGTACCCATGGTCACGGCTCCCGTGTCGCGTGCCCCGCAGCCTCTTCGATGACGTGATGGACATACACGAGCTTGTCGAGCACCGGGTTCGGGATCACAAAGGGATAGACGTCGCCGTGCCCCAGACTGCGTCCCATGCTGTTGAGGAACTGCGACAGCGGCAGCCACTGTTCGAGCAGCACCTGGCGGAAGGGCTGGTCGTTGGTGGTGACCTCGGGCACGTCGGCGGGGCTGTCCGCGGACTGGTCGGAATGCAGCGCGAAGCCCCAATGTTTGGCGGTATCGAGGGCGTCCGAGATGTGGAGGTAGTGCGCCCAGGTCTCCGCCCAATCTTCCCAGGGGTGCATGGTCGCGTAAGCGCTGATATGGCTGTCTGCCCAGTTCGTCGGCGGGTTGGCGTAGTAAGCCTGCGACGCCTCGGCGTAGTCCCGGCGGTCATCGCCGAAGAGCTTGCGGAAGGTCGCGAGGCGGCCGCCGTGGCGGATCAGTCGATCCCAGTAGTAGTGGCCGATCTCGTGGCGGAAGTGCCCGAGCAGCGTCCGGTAGGCTTCGCCGAACTGCTGTCGCCTCGATTCCCGGCATGCGGCGTCGGCTTCGGCGATGTCGAGCGTGACCGTGCCTCCCAGATGCCCGGTCGTGGCCGTCGCGCCGTCGCTGCCCAGGAAGCGGAACGCCGGCGCGGGATGGGTGCGGTCGGCCTCGACCGGAAGCCCGAGGCGGTAGAGCGAATAGAAAAGGCGCCGCTTCGCGGTTTCGAGCCGGAACCAGGCCGGCTTGTTCGCCGGCTCGTCGAGCGCCGCGCTATGTTCGGTGTGGCGGCAGCTGAGGCATCGCTCTTCCGTAACCTCGGCCGGGACCATCCAGTTGCAGACCTGCTCCTGGAGGTAGTTACGGCACTGGCGCCACTTTCGCGCCGTCGCATCCGGCTTGCCGCTGTCCAGGCGGTGCCAGGTGCCGTCGCCGTCGGCGGCGAACGCGCCCATCTCCATCGCCGTCGGCTCGAAGCCGAGCACGGCACCGCAATTGCCGCAGCTCACGTTCTCGAAGAAGACGATGAAGCCGCAGTTGGTGCAGTAGAAGGTTTTCAAGCGCTCGCCAGCTTCTGCTGCTCCGCGGCCACGATGCGATTGGTGTCGAGCGAGGAGCCCGGCGGCGTGCGGCGCGGCGGCGTAGTCGTTTCCGGCATCGGCGGCGGTACGGCTCCGGTGGCCGGTGGCGACATCGGGGTCGTCGACCCGGGAGAGGGGCTCGGACTGCTTGGTGTCTGGCTGCTGGGGGGTGTCGAGGTGGGCGGCGGCGGGCTCGACGGCTTGCGGTCGCAAGCGGTCAGGACGCCTGCCAGGACCAGGGTGGCGGCGAGCGCGCGAAGTGGGGTCAGGGTCGTGTTCATCGGGTGATCCTCCTTGGTGTTCGTGTGCGACGGCGGGGGAAAATCCCCGGGGAAGTCCCGCTTCGCCGCCTCGTGCAGGTCGGCCGGCGGCGCCGAAGGGGAAAGAGGCCAAAGGGGCCGACGGTTGCGCCGCCGCGCACGCAAGTGACGTGCCCGACGCCTATGGCGGTGTGTGGCGCGAATCGACATACCGCAGCGCGGCAAGAGACGGAAATTCTTACTGCGCGGGTGTAAAACCTTCTCGCAAATATTTGGCTTGAATAGCCGCAAACTCAGTGTTTCCGCCGGTCTGGGGCGTGGCATGCGTCTTGCGCTTCATGGGCAGACCGGACACACGCGAAAACCCCGCAAGGAGACGAGATGACTCTTGGAATCGAGTTGCGCTTGCGTCAGCACCTCGCCATCACGCCGCAGATCCAGCAGGCCCTGCGGCTGTTGCAATTGCCTTCCCAGGAATTCGCCCAGGAAGTCGAGCAGGCCATGACGAGCAATCCCTTTCTCGAAGAAGACTCGGACGCGCCCTCACCGTCCCCTGCGATGCCGATGGGGGGCGACCGCGGCGAGATCCGGGCGCCCCCTGTCGAGACCGGAGATTCGCCGATACCGGCGGCGCTTCACGAGATGATCGGCCGCTCACGCAACAACGGGAGCGACGAGGAGCATGACTGGACCGAATGGACCGAGGCGCCGCTGACCCTGCGCGACAACTTGCGCAGCCAGCTGATGTTGTCGCCCATGGGCGATCGCGACCGGACCCTGGCGCACATGGTGATCGACGAACTGTCGGAAGCCGGATATCTGGAAACCCCGCTGGAGGAGCTAGCGGAATTGATCTCGCCGGAAGAGGAAGTCGATACCTGCGAATTGGGTGCGGCGCTGAAGCTCGTCCAGCAACTCGAACCGCCCGGCATCGCCGCACGGTCGCTCCAGGAATGCCTGCATCTTCAATTGCAGGCGCTACCGGCCACGACCCCCAGCCGTGCCCTCGCGCTCGAACTGGTGGGTAAACATTTCGACCTGCTCGCGCGCCGCGAATTCACGCGGCTGCAGCAGATTCTCGGTTGCGGAGAGGACGCCCTGCACGGCGCCCGCGCCTTGATCCGTACGCTGGACCCGCGTCCCGGGCGCAGCTTTGCGCCGGACAATACGCGCTATGTCGTGCCGGACATCATCGTGACACTCCAGCGTGGACGCTGGGTCGCGACGCTGAACCCGGCCGTCCAGCCCCAAGTGCGGATCAATCGCGCCTATGCGGAGATCGCCGCCAGCCGCGGCGGCTGCGGGGCGTCCTTCTCCCGCCTGCTTCAGGAAGCGCGCTGGTTGTTGCGCAACGTCGAACAGCGCTTCAACACGATCCAGCGCGTTGCCGATGCGATCGTCGTCCGCCAGCGGGTGTTCTTCAGCTACGGCGAGGCGGCGATGAAGCCGATGGCGCTGAAGGACATCGCGACCGAACTCGGCTTGCACGAATCGACCGTCTGTCGGGTCACGAACGGTAAATACATGGCGACGCCGCGCGGGCTCTTCGAGTTCAAGTACTTCTTCTCGCGCCAGCTCGCGACCGAGGACGGCGGGACCTGCTCCGCCACCGCCATCCGCGCGTTGCTCAAGGAGTTGATCGCCGCCGAGGACCCGCATGCGCCGCTTTCGGACGCACAGCTCGCACGCGTGCTGGCCGACCAGGGTTTTCGACTTGCACGGCGCACGGTGACCAAATACCGCACGTTGATGCGGATTCCGAGCGTCGAGTTGCGTCGCGTCGCCGGGCGGGCTGCGCCCGGCCAGCAGAAACCGGCCGCCTGAGCGGCGCCGGGGAGATTGATCCGCAGGGGAGAACATCGTGTCCACCATCATCGCCGGGCATTTCGATCATGTGGAACAGCTGCAGGAGGCGATCAAAGAACTCAGCCTCCATGGCTTTTCCCCGGCCGAGTACGCGATCTATCATCTGACGCCACCCGGGCAGGACGGCCTTTATTTCCTCGGCGGAGATTCAGGCAGCGATGAAGGCGGCCGCGGCGCAGTCATGGACGCTGCCGCGTTCGGCGGCCACCGCGCGCCGGCCGAAGCGCTTGCCGGCACCGGCGTCGGGGCCTATCTGGGCGCTCTTTCCGCTGCGATGAACCGCATGGAGGCGGCGGACGCGAACGTCGCCATCATCGAGGCCCCGGCGGACCCGCCGGGCGGCCAGATGCTTGCGATCAACGTCGACCGTCCCGGCGCCGAGGCGCTGGCGGTGACGATCCTCGGCCAAACACTCGCACGTCGGGTTAATCGAACCAGCGGGCAGTGGGCCGAAGGCCGGTGGTGCGACTTCGATCCGCGCCAGCCCCTGCTGACGCTGCTCAAGCGCGATCCCTGATCCGGCGGGGGGAACGGCGATGCACGTGTCCGACGTCACGATGTTCTATACCGCGCGCAGCGGCGGAATCCGCCGTTACCTGCGCGAAAAGCGCCGCTGGCTGCAGTCGCACCCCGGCTTCCGCCACTCGCTCGTGCTGCCGCGGGCGGCTGCCGCGGCCGGCGAATGCACGATGGAAGTGCCGAGCGTGCCACTCCCCTTCTCGCAGGGCTACCGCTTGCCGCTGGCGCGGACGGCGGCGGTGCGCGCGTTGGCGGCACTGCGCCCGAACGTGATCGAGGCTGGCGACCCTTACCAGTTCGCCTGGGCGGCGCTCGATGCCGGCCAGGCCCTGGGCGTGCCCGTGATCGGTTTCTACCACTCCGACATTCCGCGGCTGGTGGGGCGCGTCGGCGGCGCCCACGCGGCGCGCTTGGCGGAATCCTACGTCCGGCGGCTCTATGGCCGCTTCGACCTGGTGCTCGCGCCGAGCTCGTGCATGGCGCAGCGGCTGCGCGCCGTCGGCATTGCGCGCGTCGAACAGCAGCCGCTGGGCGTCGATACGACCGTTTTCCGACCGGCTCTACGCGACGAAGCATGGCGCAGCCTTCTCGCGATCGGCGAAGGCGAGCGAATGCTGGTCTTCGTCGGCCGCTTCGCCTCGGAAAAGAACCTTCCGGTGTTGTATTCGATGATGGACCGTCTGGGGCCGGGCTACCGGCTGGTGCTCGTCGGCAACGGCGGCGCCGTACCGGCGCGCGACGACGTCCGTGTCGTGTCCTACATTACCGATCCGGGCCGGCTGGCGAGGCTGGTCGCGAGCTGCGATCTCTTCGTGCACGCTGGCGACCAGGAAACTTTCGGGCTCGCGCCGCTCGAGGCCATGGCCTGCGGTCTGCCGGTGGTCGCGGCCCGCGCGGGAGGGCTGGCGGAGCTCGTCGACGACGAGGTCGGACGCACCGTGCCCTTCATCGATTTCGCGGCCCTGGCCGACGGAATGGCGGACGCGGTGCGCGAAGTGTGCGTGGAGGAGCGTCGCCGGACCCTGGGCGACAACGCCCGCCGCAGGGCCGAGGGCTACGACTGGGATCGCATTCTTCCCGACATCGTCGGGCGCTACATCAAACTGGGTGCGAGAACGACGCCGAGGCTCATGTGACAGCGGATCCGGCCTCTCCTGCCAGCCTGCCCCCCGCGGTGTGCGTAAGCCTCCATGACGTTGCGCCGGAGACCTGGCCGCGTTGTGAATGTTTGCTCAATGCCGTCGCGGCGGTCGCGCGCGTGCCGCTGACGCTGCTCGTGGTGCCGAACTATCATCGCCACGGGGACGACATTCCGCGCTGGTACCACGAGATGCTGCAGGACCGGCGTGCGATGGGCGACGAGCTCGCGCTGCACGGTTATGTGCACTACGACGAGGCGGCGCGGCCGCATGGCCCCATCGATTGGTGGCGGCGACGTGTCCTGACCGCAGGCGAGGGCGAATTTGCCTCGCTGGGCAGGCGTGCCACGGAAGGACGCCTGGCCGCAGGTCTCGACTGGTTTCAGCATCAGGGCTGGACACCGAAGGGATTCGTCGCGCCGGCCTGGCTGTTGAGCGAGGGCGCCTGGCGGGCGCTCGAGACATCTCCCTTTGCCTACACGACGACGGCGGACGCGATTCATCTGCTGCATCCGCGGCGCAAGCTGGCTACGCGATCGCTCGTCTACAGCACACGCAGCCCTCTGCGGCGGACCCTGTCGCTCGCCTGGAACGGGCATCGGCAAGCGGCGGCGGCCGGCACGCCGGTGCGGCTGGCCCTGCATCCGAACGACAGCCGTTATCCCGAAGTGATCGCACAAGTGCAAGGCTTGCTCGAACGGCTGCTGCGCGATCGAACGCCAATGACCAAGGCCGACTTCGTCGCACGCCAGCAGGCCTTCGACGCCGCCAACCCGGGCGTCGTTCAGGGTTTGATCACCGCCAGCGACAGCAGCGCGACGCCGCCGCCGAGGGCCACCCCGGCCAGCACGTCGCTCGGGTAATGCAGCCCGAGCACCATGCGCGCGAATCCTTCGAACAGGGACTCAGGCCGCGGTTGCCACATGGGCGATGCTGCTGTGCCGGGTGGCGAATTGAACCAACTGCGCTTCGAAGCGGCCGAGAATGAGCGGCCAGGCCAGCTCCAGAGCGATGTCGCGCGCATTCGCGCCAAAAAGGCGCCGCGTGTCGTCCAGAAGGGCCAGGGCTCGTGCGGCCGCGATGAAGGCGCTGGGCCCGTCCGCCGTGCTGACGACGCTCGCCGCCGCACGATCCTTGAGATGTTCGCCGGCGGCGCCGATGTCGTAGGCGACGATCGGAAGGGCGCTCGCCATCGCTTCGAGCACGACGTTACCGAAGGTCTCGCTCAAGCTGGGAAACAGGAACAGGTCGGCCGAGGCGTAGTGCATCGCGAGATCCTCGCCGCGCTGGATGCCGACGAAACGTTCGCCCGAGTCGGCTTCCCCTTCGTCGGCACGCTGCAGATTCGCGCGCAGCGGTCCGTCGCCAACCCACACGAGGCGCGCGTCGGGTCTGAGCTCTCTGATCGCGCGGAAGGCCGCCCGTACGAGCGCCGGGTCCTTCTCCGGCGCAAGCCGGCCGACGTGCAGGACCACCAGGTGCTCGTCGCCGACGCCCCATGCAACGCGCAACTGCCGACTCCGACGTAGCGGCGAGAAGAGCTGCGTGTCGACGCCGCGCCCCACGCACGCGAGTTTGCGATAACCCCTCTGCGTCATCTCGTCGGCCAGGGCGCGCGTCGGGACGAAGGTGACATCGCTATGGTTGTGAAAAGCGCGCAGCGCGGCAGCGATGATCCCGGCGAGCGGCCCGAGCCGGTAGTAGCCGCTGTACTTCTGGAAATGCGTGCGGTAATCGGTGGTGACCGGGATGTCGAGTTGGCGGGCGGCCACCAGCGCCGACCAGCCCAGCGGCCCCTCGGTGACGATATGGACGACGTCCGGCCGGACCTCACGCCAGCGCTGCAGCAGGCGCAGCGGCGCCGGCAGGCCGAACTGCAGCCCCGGGTAGCGCGGCAGCGGCAGGCCGCGCACGAGCATCGCGTCTTCATGGCCCTGGTCGGCGCCTTGCCGCGGGCGGACCACGCTCACCCGGTGACCGCGTTCGCGCAAATGATGGACCGCGCGCTCGACCGTGAGCGCGACGCCGTTGAGTTCAGGCGGATAGGTCTCGGTGACGATCGCGATCGACATGCCGTGTTCCATATTCTTCTCCTTCGCACGGAATCCGGCACGGGATCCTTGGCCGGCCGCCAGCCTAGGCAAATGGCGTTCCCGCGACAGCCGCGCGCACGGTCGTTTTCCCGCCCGAAAGGCCGCGCCGGCGGCGGAAAAATGTACATGCGGCTGTCGAATTTGCAGCGGGTTTACGCGGGGCGTGGAGGGCGGATACCGGTGATCCGGGAGGCTGTTCGGGAACACCGTTTGCTGAAACAGCCGCGTTCTCGACGACCAGGAGCAGACAAAATGGCTATGCAACAACCCCCTACCCTGTCCGATGTCCAGACGCTGCGCCAACGCGCGCGCAACCACCCCGAAGAAGGCGCGCTGACGGAGAACTACGGCGGCGACCGCGACACGATCCTGCGCATCCTCAATGAGGCGCTGGCGACCGAGATCGTCTGCAGCCTGCGCTACCGTCGTCATTACTACACGGCCAAGGGAATCGCTTCGTCGGCGGTGGCCGCGGAATTCCTCGAGCACGCGATGCAGGAGGACGGGCATGCGGGCCAGTTCGCCGAACGGATCACGCAACTCGGCGGCGAACCGGACTTCTCGCCCGATACGCTGTCCGCGCGCAGCCATGCGGAGTACGTCGAAGGCAAGACCCTGCAGGACATGATCCGCGAAGACTTGGTCGCCGAGCGGGTGGCGATCGAAAGCTATCGCGAGATCATCCAGTACATCGGGCTGACGGACCCCACGACGCGGCGGCTGTTCGAGGAGGTGCTCGCGGTCGAGGAAGAGCATGCCGACGACCTGTTGAGCCTCATTCAGCAGATCGGCGAACCGCGGAAGCGCAATTGAGTCGCGGGAAGCATGATTCGTCCGCACTACCCCTTGCTTCGCGATGACCGCGGTGTGGCGAGCGGCACTGCGGGAGGCGTGATGCCGGATCCGACCAGCCGCTTCCGTCCCGGCCGAAACTGCTGCACGGTGGCGCGGGCCAATCGCGCCGGCCTGATTGTCGACGGAGAGGATTTCTTCCGCAGCTTCTGGCTCGCGGCCGAGCAGGCGACGCGCTCGATCGCAATTCTGGCCTGGGATTTCAACAGCAACACGCGCCTGCGCTTCGACGAAATCGAGGACGGCGTGCCCGGGCGCCTCGGCGACTTCCTGAACTGGCTCGCCCGTCGCCGTCGCAGCCTGCACATCCACATCCTCGACTGGGACTACCCGATGGTCTTCGGCACCGACCGGGAGTTTCCGCAGCTCTACGGCATCGGCTGGCGCCCGCACCGCCGCATCGACCTCGCCTTTGACGACACGCATCCGCTGATCGCGTCACACCATCAGAAGATCATCGTCATCGACGACGCCTTCGCCTTGATCGGCGGCTTCGACCTCACCGAAAGGCGTTGGGATACCCGCGATCACCGCGCGGGCGATCCTCGCCGTGCCTGCAACGGCGTCCCTTACCCGCCCTTCCATGACATGGCGATGGCGGTCGACGGCAGGGCCGCGCTGGCGCTGGGCGAGATCGTCCGCGCACGTTGGCTGGCCGCCACCGGCAGCACCCTGCCCCGCCCGCCGCGCACTCCGATCGAGGTGAAATGGCCGCTCGGGCTGCCGGTGCGCTTCACGGACATCGACATCGCGGTCGCACGCACGCTGCCGCCGACCGACGACCGGCCCGCCGTCACGGAAGTGGAAGCGCTGTACCTCGACATGATCGCGGCCGCCCGCAAGCACATCTACATCGAAAACCAGTACTTCACCGTCGGCAGCATCGGCGAAGCACTCGCCGCGCGACTGAAGGAAGCGGACGGCCCCGAGATCGTCGTCGTCGTGCGGCTCTTCAGCCACGGCTGGCTGGAGGAGCACACCATGCACGTGTTGCGCACGCGGCTCGTGCAGCGCCTGCACCAGGCCGACCGCCACGGCCACTTCCACGTCTACTACCCGCACATCGACGGCCTGGCCGACGGGACGTGCATCGACCTGCACTCCAAGCTGATGATCGTCGACGACGAGATCCTTCGCGTCGGATCGGCCAATCTCAGCAACCGCTCGATGGGCATGGATACCGAATGCGACGCCGCGCTCGAAGCGCGGGGCGATGCCCGGGTCGCGCGCGCCATCGCGGGCTTTCGCAACGAGCTGCTCGCCGAGCATCTCGACACGCCTGTCGCCGACGTGGAAGCGGCGATGCTCAGGCGCGGCAGCATCGCCGCCGTGATCGACGAGCTCGCGCACGGATGCCGCAGCCTCAAGCCGCTCGAAGGTCTGCCCGAGTGGTCGGAATCGGTGGCCGACCTCGCACGGGTGGGCGATCCCGGACAGCCGGTCACGCTCGAAGCCCTGATCGAGGAGTTCGCGCCCGAGGCTGTGCTGCCCCCGCCCGACGGCCAGGCTCCGCTACCCGACGACGGTCTGCACGCGGGGATCGCGAGCAATCCGGCCGTGCGACACGCGGCCGCGCGTGTCGTCGCCATCGGCGCCGTGATGATCGCGCTGGTCGCCGTGTGGCACTACACGCCGCTTTCGCACTGGACCGACCCTGCGCGCATCACGGTGCTCGCCCGCGAGTTCGCGCACCAGCCGGCGGCGCCGCTCGTGATCATGTTCGCCTACACGCCGGCCTGCCTGCTGATGTTCCCGCGGCCTTTGATCACGCTCGCCGCGGTGGTCGCCTTCGGCCCGATACCCGGCTTCGTGTTTTCGATCTCGGGCATCCTGCTCGCGGCGCTGCTCACCTACGTTGCGGGCCTCACGCTGCCCAAGGAAACGGTGCGCCGCCTCGGCGGACCGAGACTGCGGCATATCACCGAAACGCTGCGCCGTCGCGGGCTCATCGCCGTGACCGCGCTGCGGCTGGTGCCCTTGGCGCCGTTCGCGGTCGAAGGCGTGGTCGCAGCCGCCATCGGCATCCACGTGACGACCTTCCTGGTCGGGACACTCATCGGAATGCTGCCGGGGACGCTCGCGACCACGGTGTTCGGGCACCAGTTGCAGGCCGCCCTGCACGACCCGTCGCGCATCGATTACGGCTTGATCGCCGTCGCGGTCGCGGGCTTCGCAACGATCACGCTCGTGGTACGCCGCTGGCTCGTTTCGCAGCTGCACCGCCCACACGGCCATGCCATTCACGACAAGCGGACTCGCTAGTTGGCGCAATCTCGATCACGTCCTGGGCGACGATTGCCTGCGCATTTCCTCGTACAACATCCACCGCTGCGTCGGCCGCGACCGCTGTCTCGACATTGAGCGGGTCGCGCGCGTGATCCGGGAACTCGACTGTGACACGGTGGGGCTGCAGGAAGTCGGCAGCGTGTCTGTTCGGGGGGAGGATTCGATGCAACTCGATTTCCTCGCCGCCGAAACCGGCATGACGGCGATTGCGGGCCATACCTTCATCCGCCACGACGGCAGCTTCGGCAATGCCTTGCTGACGCGGCGCCCGGTGCTCGCGGTTCGCCGGCACGATCTCAGTTACCTGAAGCGCGAACCGCGCGGCGCGATCGACGTAGACCTCGACATCGCCGGCAAGATCGTGCGCGTGATCGTCACGCACCTCGGCCTGCGGCCCGCCGAACGCCGTTTCCAGGTGCGGCAGATGCTCAAGGTGCTGCACGACATCCCCCCCGAGCGGCCCGTCGTCGTGCTGGGCGACATCAACGAGTGGCTTCCGCTGGGCCGTCCCTTGCGCTGGATGCACGGCTTGCTGGGACACGCGCCGGCGGAGCGCTCCTTCCCGTCCGGCCTGCCCTTGTTCGCGCTCGATCGGGTGTGGGTGCGGCCGCGGCATACGCTGCTCGCCTTCGAGTCGCATCGCAGCCCGGCCTCCCGCATCGCATCCGACCACCTGCCGGTGCGGGCGATCGTCGCGCCGGCCGCCCCCGAAGCCCGTTCGCACGTCCCCCATGTGCCGCCCAGGCGGTGATCCGACTCCCGGGCACGATGTTTTCTTATGGCAAGAAGCAAGCCCAGAAGTGAGGAGAACATCATGCCGAACAAAGCATTGCCCAGTACGCTGAAACGTTCTTCGCCGAAGGCGCAGCGCACCTATGCCAAGACCCTCGAGAACGCCGAGCGCGAATACGGCTCGGGCGAGCGTGCGAGCCGCACCGCGATCGCTGCGCTGAAGCATTCCTTCGAGAAGGTCGGCGACCACTGGGAAAAGAAGGACCACAAGGGTCCCTCGGATCCCGGTGCCGAGAAGACCACCTCGAACAAGAAACAGGCCGGCCGGAGGGATACCTATGGCGGCGTCGACGTGCTCGGCCACACCTACAAGGAGCTCTACGAGCGCGCGCGCGACCTCGACATCCGGGGCCGCGGACGCATGAACAAGGAAGAGCTCGCCCGAGCCATCGCGTCACGCCAGCGCTGAGCCAACAGGCGCAGCAACTGGGGCCGGCGATACCATCCGAAGGGCCGCGTTCTCAACCGCGCCCTCAACCATAGTGCAGATGGGTCGCCTTGCCCCGGAACACGCGGTACGCAAAGATCGTATAGGCGATGATTAGCGGCAGCACGACGGCGACGCCGACCAGGATGAAGGTCAGCGATTCCGGCGCTGCCGCTGCCTGCCACAAGTCCATGCGCTGGGGGACGATCCAGGGGAAGAGGCTGTAGGCAAGACCGTGGAAGGCCAGCACGAAGATCGCGACCGCGGCGCCGAAGGGCGTCCACGCCCAACCTTCTCTGCCCTGCGCGAGCTGGGCCGGCAGGCGGCGCAGCGCGATCGCGGCGAATACGAAGAGGCCGGCGGTGATCAGCGGGATCGGCGCGAGGAGGAAGACTTGCGGGATGTCGAACCACCTTTCGAAGATCGCGCGGCTCATCAGCGGCGTCGCAACCGAAACGGCCGCGATGCCGAAGGCCGTCAGCCACAGCGCGCGCTTCGCCCAGCGAACGGCGCGCAATTGCAGGGCGCCTTCGGTCTTGATCACCAGCCAGCCCGCGCCGAGCAGGCAGTAGCCGGACGCGAGTGCGAGGCCGATGAAGGCCGCGAAGAGCATGTTGGCCGGCGTGCGTTCGAAGCCGACCACCAGAAGCCCGAGCATATAGCCTTGCGATAACGCCGCGATCAGCGAACCGGCGCAGAAGGCGCGGTTCCACCACGGCTTTTGCTGCGCCTGGGCCTTGACGCGAAAGTCGAAGGACACGCCGCGCAGGATGAGGCCCAAAAGCATCGCCGCCACGGGGAGGTACAGCGCGCCCATGATGACGCCGTGGGCGAGTGGGAATGCGGTGAGCAGCACCCCGATGCCGAGCACCAGCCAGGTCTCGTTGGCATCCCAGAACGGGCCGATCGAGGCGACCATGATGTCGCGGTCCTGCTCGTCGGCAAGGCCCAGCAGGATGCCCAGGCCGAGGTCGTAACCGTCGAGGACGACGTAGACCAGGATCGCGAGCCCCATCACCACCAGGAACGCCAGCGGCAGCCAGCCGGCCGGTTGCGCGAGGTCAGGCATGGTCGGTGAGCTCCGGCTGATCGCTGTCTTCCTCGTCCGCGAGCACGTCGACGCCCATGACGGAAGGCGTCGCGACGGGGATCGCATCCTTCGCCGGCGGCACGTCCCCGGCCTTGCCGGCGAGGTGGAAAAGCACGGAGATGAAGGCGACGAGCAGCACGGCATAGAGGACGAGGTACATCGTCAGCGTGAGCGCGATGCGCGGCGCGGGCGTGGCGGACGCTGCCTGAGCAGTCGACAGGAGCCCTTGCACGAGCCAGGGCTGGCGGCCGATTTCGCTGACGAACCAGCCCGCAACGAGCGCAACCCAGCCCGAGAACGTCATCGCGACCAGGGCGCGCAGGACGCCTGCGCCGGGCTGACCGCGACGCCGCAACTGCCACCACGCCGTCCACGACACGGCCAGCATCAACAGCCCGACCCCGACCATCGTGCGAAAGGCCCAGAACACCGGCGCCACGGGCGGATGATTGCCGGGGAAATCCTTGAGGCCGCGGACCTCCGCGTCGAGCGAGTGGCCGAGATACAGCGACGCGAGGCGCGGAATCGACACCTCCATCCGGTTGTCCTGGAGCTCGCTGTCGGGCAATGCGAAGAGCACGGCCGGGGCGCCGCGCTGCGTCTCCCAGATCGCTTCCATCGCGGCGAGCTTGGCGGGCTGGTGATGGTAGGTGTTCTGGCCATGCAAGTCGCCGACGAAGATCTGCAAGGGAATCAGCACGGCTGCAAGGCGTACGCCGGTGCCGAGCGTGACCATCACGTCGTCACGCCGGTCCCCGCGGCGCCATCGCCACGCCGAGATGCCGGCGATCAGGAAGGCGATGGTCAGGCCCGACGCCATCAGCATGTGCGTGAAACGGTAGGGGAAGGAGGGATTGAAGAGGACCGCCAGCCAGCTCGTCGCGTGCGCCCGGCCGTCGATCATCTCGTAGCCCGCCGGGGTCTGCATCCAGGAATTCAGCGCGAGAATCCAGAACGCCGAAATCGTCGTTCCGACGGCGACCAGGAAGGTGGCGAGCGTGTGGACACGCTGGCTCACCCGATCGGCTCCGAACAACATGATTCCAAGGAAGCTCGCCTCCAGGAAGAAGGCGGTGAGCACTTCGTACGCGAGCAAGGGACCGGCGATGTTGCCGACCGTTTCCATGTAGCCCGGCCAATTGGTGCCGAACTGGAAGCTCATCGTCACGCCGGTGACGATGCCGATCGCAAAGGTCAGCGCGAAGACCTTGACCCACAGGCGGTAGGCGTCCATCCAGGCGCTGCCTCCGCCGCGGTTGTACTGCAGCTTGAAATACAACAGCACCCACGCGAGACCGATGGTGATCGCGGGGAACAGGATATGGAAAGTGATGTTGGCTGCAAACTGCAAGCGAGCCAATGTCACCGCGCCGAGAGCGTCCATCGTGGTGCGTACTCCTCCCGCCCCGCGGCGTCTTTCGCCGGGCCGCCGGCCCGTGCGTTTCCATGTCTCATCCTGTTCTCCGCGTTCGTTGCCGCGAGTATTCCCGTGCAAGCGCAGTGCCCGGTCCGGTTGCACCGAAAGCCGCGTCTTCTCGTCGCGCACGCCGCTGTTCGGCCGACATCAAGCGGTATTTTTTTCGTCGGCGTGCACATTCTTCACGAGTTCTTCAGCGGCGGGGTTCGCCGATTGGGCTTGCAGCCCGCGGCCTCTGGTGGCGAGGGGGAAAGAGCCTTTGCAGGATTGACTCGGGCCCGCCGTTTGCGGTGCACAAAAACCGTTTTCGCGTCGAGTGCGCGGGAACGGTGGTCCCTTGAACCGAAACTCACAGATTAAGGAGAAACGACATGGCTCAACCCAAATCCGCGAACGTCGATCAGAAGACGCAAGCCTCAGAAGGCGGCGGTCAGCAGACCGGTCGCGGGGAAGCCCGTGAGGAAGGCCGGGAAGCGATGGGCGGCGGCAGCAACGACCGCAGCGAAGGCCGTTCGGCGGGCAGCGCGATGGCCACCAACCTGGCGGCAACCGCACTGCGTGGCTTCGGCCAGCTGTTCGATCTGCAAGCTGCTGCCACCCGTATCGTGCTCCGTGCCCAATTGCGTGCAGCGGCGGCCGTCGGGCTGCCGGATTATTCCCGGATGCTTACGGTCGACGATGACCGGACGCTACGCCTGTTCTCTACGACGACCGACAACGCGGTCCGTCTGGCCAACCAGGCCGAGGACGCCCGGGGCGAGATTCAGGGTCATTTGCTGCGTCTGCTCGAGCGGCAGGTGATCGATTTTTCGGAACAGTGGCAGTACGGCCTCGACGAGCTTCAACAGCAGGCCACCGAAAGCATGGAAGATCTGAAGGCGCTGTCGCGTCAGCAGGCCGAGGAAATGGCCCGTGCGACCGAATCGCTCACCGAAGCCACCCGCGAGACTTTGCGCGAGGGCGGCGAGCAGTTCCGCGCAACGGTCCGTCAAGGCATCGAGCGTACGCGTGAGATTGCCGAACGGCAGACCGAAGCCCTGCAGGAAGAGGCTGAGCGCACTGGCGAAGCGATGCGTGGCGTCGCCCACCGGGCGGGAAGCGAGATGACGGAAGCAACGGAGCGTAGCGGACGTCGCAGTGCCTGAGGCCCCCGCCGCCCGGTAACAAAACGCCGGCCCGGGCAATTCAGTCCGGGCCGGTTTCATTTTGGGGAACATAGCCTTGGCCGCCCACGACGGTCATGCGAGCCGGCTTGTGGCCCTTGGAGGGGACTTCGGCGGCCGGTATGCACCAGGCGCCGGAGGCGAGCCCCCACCATAGTGCGGCGGGTACGAAAAATTGGCCCAAGGTGTCCCAGGGAGTGGGCGGGTTTCCAGCGAACGCCGGATCGTGGCGAATGCCGAGCGAATTGCGCCAGACGACGTAGACGTCCTCGTCGGCAATTCCGGCTTCTGAAATGCGCTCCATCAGCGGTGTCAGTTCATTTTCGCCGGACACGAGGCAATGAATGGTGCAATGCATCCGAACCTCCTCCCACAACCGCGTGGGAACCGAAAAAAGAACCGTCGCTTCTTAGAAGGCCAGCACGCCGAGTCCGACGCCGAAGATCAGCACAATCAGGAAGATCACGAGGGCAATGACGAAAAGAACCTTGGAAATGCCTGCCGCGCCGGCAGAAATGTTGGTAAAGCCGAACAGCCCGGCGATCAGGGAGATGACGAAGAAGATGATGGCCCACTTGATCATGCGCGTGGCTCCTTTTTGTTGAGTTGAGCACTAGGTGGAAGTGGCGGAAGCGGAGCGGGAGACTCGGAGCAGGAATTACACGACGCCGTAAGATCTACCTGAGCCCCACCGAAACAACCTACTGCCGGGACTGGACTACAGGCTCATTGCCGGCAAACCGCCGACGCTGAAAACTGACCAGCCGCGTTCCTGCGCGGCCCGGCCGAGCCATGCAAACCCTGTACCCGGGACAAGCCTGATTGCGGCATCCGCCTTGCTTCGTCAGGGTGGTCGGCCTTAGTTCCCGGAGTCGCCGTCATGCATGCCCCACCCCCTTCCGGCCGTACGACCGGCTTCCTCGCCAGAATCCTCCTCCTTCTCTTCCTGTTGACCGCCATCGTGGCCTGCTCTTCGACCGATGAAGCGCCGGACTTCGGTGCGCTGATGAGGGCGCAGGGGCCGGCCGTGGTCAATATCATCAGCCTGCGCTCGGTCGCGATCCCGGACGAAGGCCTTCTCTCCGAAGGCCAGGGCGACAATGAAGAGATGTCGGCGCACCCGCAGTTCCCGTCCGTCGACGAGCTCGGTTCCGGGATCATCATCCATCCCGACGGACTGATCCTGACCAACGCGCACCTCGTCGCCGAAGCCACCTCCGTCACCGTGCGGCTTGCGGACGGCAAGCGCGAATTCCCCGCGCGGCTGCTCGGCGCCGACCCGGAGAGCGACATTGCCGTGCTGCACATCGAGGCCCACGACCTGCCCGTGGCGAAGCTCGGCAGCTCCAAATCGCTCGCGCCCGGCGAATGGGTCGCGGCGATCGGTTCGCCCTTCGGTTTCACCAACACGATCACGGCCGGCATCGTCGGTGCCACCGGCCGCAACCTTTCCGACGGCGCACACACGCCCTTCATCCAGAGCGATGTCGCGGTCAATCCCGGCAGCTCGGGCGGCCCACTGATCAACCGGCACGGCGAGGTCGTGGGCATCAATTCGATGATCTTCAGCCCCAGCGGCGGGTATCTCGGCCTGTCGTTCGCGATCCCGATCGAACTCGCGCTCGACGTCGCGCATCGTCTGGAGCGCGACGGACAGGTCCGCCGCGGGCGCCTGGGGATCACGGTCCAGGCGCTCAGCCCCAGTCTGGCGCGCGCCTTCGGCGTCCGCGGGGACGGAAGTATCGTCAACAAGGTCGATCCCGACGGTCCGGCGGCGAGTGCAGGACTGCGTGCGGGAGACGTGATCGTCGGCTACAGCGGCAAGGTCGACGGTGCCGAGGAGCTGATGGAGCGCGTCGCCGCGTCCGAACCCGGGACGCACCAGACGGTCACATTATGGCGCGAGGGAGCGTTGCAGCAGATTGTCGTTACGGTGGGCGAATACCGCTCCCGCGTGCGCTTCCCGTCACTTGCCGGCCAGCCCGTTGCCAAGGCGGCGAACGACGAGCCCGAACTCGTGCTCAGCGATCTGCCACCCGAACTGTGCCGTCACATCGGGATCGAGTTCGGATTGCGGGTCGACCGCGCGCCGCCCGCCGATGGCGGCGATGCGATCCGTTATGGGGACATCATCGTGATGGTCGGTCATCAGGGCTTTGCCGATCGCCGGGAATTCCAGAATCTGCTCGGCGCGTCGGCGGGCGGATACGCGCCGCTGCTCGTGCGGCGGGGCATGTCCGCGGTGTATGTGGCGATCAAGGTTCCGGAGCGGCCGCGGGAGGCCGGTTGATGGCCCTCTTGCGGCTGGGTGGGCTGTTCTTGACCACCATCGGGGCGATCACGGGCTTCTTCCTGCTCTACCTCGGTGTCGAGTCACTGGAACGCGACGTGGTCTTCCCACTGATCGACCGGCGCAGCGTTCATCTTCCTCCGGCTTTCACCATTGCGGCGCAGCTCCTGCTTGGCGCGTTGCTGAAGGCGCTCGGCGTGATCTTCACGACGCCGCTCGCGGCCACCGTCTTAGTCCTCGTGCGTGCGCTGTATGTCGATGGGGACGAAGCGCCGGAGACGGCGCCGTGCGGGGGGCCAAAGTGAGCGCCTGGAGGCTTCGGGGGCGTTCCGCGAGGCGGGCGCTCTGGGCTGCCTGCATTGGCGCCCTTCTCGCGGTTCTGTACGCGCTGGCCGGCTTTCTGGTGCTGCCGTGGCTGATCGAGCGCGAGCTTCCGGCCGGAATCCACGAGCGCTTCGGGCTCAGCTTGAACATCGCCGCCGTGCATGCGAATCCCTTCCTGCTCAGCGTCGTCGCCGACGACGTCGTGCTGGCCCGGCCTGACGGAACGCCCTTGCTCAGTGCGCGACGTGCACGGGTCGATCTCGATTCGGTGGGTGCGCTGACGCGTCGCTGGACGATCGGTGCGATCGAGCTCGAAGGCGCGATGCTGGAGCTGGTCCTCGGCGAGGACGGGCGGCTGGAACTCCCGGAGGTGACACCGGCGCGCTCCGAGTCGGAACCGCCCGCCTCCCCGCACGAGCTGCCGGCCCTGCTGTTGCGCAAGCTGGAGCTGCGCGACGGGAGCGTCATCCTGCGCCAACGCGGTGTGCCGTCGGGCCTCATCGCATTGCAGGCGATCCAGATCGAGGCGAACGCGTTGTCGACCGTCGCCGATGCGCCGCCCGCGCAATACCGGCTCGCAGCCGGATTACCCGGCGGAGGATCGCTCAAGGCGGAGGGCGAACTCGGCATGGGCGCACGCAGCGCGTCCGGCCGCCTTTCGATTGAAGATGCACTGGTCGAGCCCTGGTGGCCGTTGTTCGAGCGACGGTGGGGCTTGGCCTCGCCGGGCGGGCGGCTGAGCTTCGGCGCGCGCTACCGCGCCGGCCGAGCCGCGGGTGCGGCGGACGTGATGCTGGACGGGCTGACGCTGCATGCGGATGGTCTCAGGGTCGCGCGCGCGGACGCGGCGCAGACCGAACCGCCGCTCGCGGCGATCCGGCACATCGACGTGGCCGATGGGAGCCTGGAACTGGCCTCGCGCCGTGTGCAGCTGAAGGGCCTGCGGCTCGCCGACGGCACCGCCAGCGCGACGGTCGATGCCGAGGGCCGGATCGACTGGGCTGGACTGCGCCGCGCAACCTCCGACAAGAGCGACAAGGACGCGCCCTGGCGTGTCGAGATGCCGGCCGCTACCCTCGAAGACATCGCGTTGCACTACCGCGAGCTGGCGGAGCCCGGCCGGCGTTTCGATGCCGAGCGGGCGGAGGCGCACGGGGACCTCGTGCTCGATGGCGCCAAGGGCGGCCTTCATGCAGACGCGCTCGCCACGAGCCTCGCGAAGCCGAGCTACGCTGCCGGTGATGCCGCACCCGTTGTCGCAGAGCGCATCGAACTCGCGGGCGGGAAACTCGATACGGCGGCCCGTGAAATCGTCGCCGAGCGGGTCACGCTGGAGAAGACGGCGCTCGACTTCGTGGTCGATACCGAGGGTCGGCTGAAGCTGCCCGGCGGATTTGCGGGCGCAAAGGAGGGCGTAAAGCCGGAGACGGCCGGGCATGAGGCGCCGGCTCCCAATCGCTGGAACTATTCCATCGGCGAACTCGTCGCGCGGGGCGTCGATGTCAGCCTCGACGATCGGCGCGCCGATACACCGCTCGCCTTGCGTGGCAGCGGCGAAGCGCGCATCAGCGGACTTACGAGCAGGCGGGCGGAGCCCTTCGCCTTCGAGGCTCGCATGAAGCTCGTGAGTGGTGGCGAACTCCGTGTCGATGGGCATGCGACGCTCGACGGCAAGGGCGCCGAAGCACATGTGCAGCTCGCCGACGTCAATCTCGCCCCGGCAGCCCCGTTGCTGCAGCGGCATACGACCCTGCGCCTCGCCGGCGGCAGCTTGGGATCGGATATCCGCCTGCGACGCTCCGGCGCGGAGCCTCCACAGATCAGCGCGGAAGGCAGCGCGCGGATCTCTGGCCTCCGTCTCGACGAAGCCGACAGCGGGACGAGTTTATTTTCTGCCCGGCAGGTCAGCGCCGAAGGCCGATGGCAGCTCGCGCCGCCGAGCCTGCTCCTGACCAAGGTCGTGCTCGACGGCCCGGATGCCCGCCTCATCGTCGACCAGAACCGCGAACTCAACCTCGCCGACCTGTTGCGCAAGCGCCGCGCCGCTCGCGAGCCCGAGAAGGCGAGAACGGGTGCGGAGCCGCCCGCCTTGGCGCTGCGCATCGAGCGGATCGAGGTCCGCGATGGTGCGGTCGACTTCGCGGACAACAGTCTCGTGCTGCCCTTCTCCACCCGCGTCCAGTCGGTTGCGGGAAACGTCCTCGGCGTCGACAACCGGCCGCGCAGTGAGGCCGTCGTCGATATCGGCGGAGGGATCGAGCCCCATGGGGAAGCCCACGCTCGGGGCCGCATCCGCCCCTTCGCGCCGGGCGAATTGACCGATCTCTCGGTCAGTTTCGACAACGTCGAGATGCCCCAGCTTTCCCCCTACTCGGCGACCTTCGCCGGGCGCACGATTGCGGCCGGAAGACTGTGGCTGGACGTAGCCTACCGGGTGTTCGACCGGCAACTCGACGGCAACAACGCTGTGACGCTGGAAGATTTTGTGCTCGGCGAGCGGGTCGAGGCGCCGAACGCCCGTGATCTGCCGCTGGAGCTCGCGGTCGCGCTCCTCAAGGACTCCAAGGGGCGCGTCCATCTCGAGGTGCCCGTGCGCGGCAACGTCGGCGACGCCCATTTCGAATACCGCCGGCTCGTCGCCGATGCGCTGGGAAATGTGCTGGAGCGCGTGGTGACCGCACCGTTCCGCCTGCTCGCGCGGCTCGTCGGGCGCGGCGAGGATGACACGCTGCAGGCCATCGACTTCGAGCCCGGCAGCGCACGCCTGTCGGCCGAGGAAGAGGAAAAACTGCTGCAGCTCGCCCACGCACTCGGCGAGCGCCCGCAACTCGTCCTGACGCTGCATGGCGGCTATCTCGTCGGGCGGGACGAAGAAGCGCTGCGGATCGAGCGCACTCGGCGCGACATCGCGACGGCGGCCGGACAAAAACCCGGCGAAGGCCCCGTCGGCGAGCTCGATTTCGGCGATACGGCTATTCGCGGCACTGTCGCCCGCCGCTACGAAACCGTGGCCGGCAGCGACGCACTGGCAGCCTTCCGGCGCGATTTCGCCCGACGCAATCCCAAGGGGGGCGAAACGGCACTGCACCGCGAACTCTTCGACCGGCTCGTCGAGCACGAACCCCTGCCCGCGCCGGCGCTAGGCGAACTCGCGCGGCAGCGCACCGCCGTCGTGCTGAACTATCTCCGGGATCATGGAGTGGACGGAGGGCGCCTCAAGTCGGCGGAGCCGGTCGCCGTCGATCGGGGCGACCCGCGCGTCGAACTTGCGCTGGAAGCCTCATAGCACGTACTCCCATCGCTGCGCGAGCCATTCGAGGAAACGCGCGCCGAGGCCCCGTCGCTTCCATTCCGCCTGGGTGACTTCGTGGGACGCGGATTCGTCGAGTGCGAAGAGCTTTTCCAGCTCGGTCGCGAAGCCGCGGTCGACCACGAGCACGTCGGCCTCGTAGTTGTGCACGAAGCTGCGCCAGTCGAGGTTCGTCGACCCCACGCTGGACCATACCCCGTCGATGACGGCAGTCTTGGCGTGCAGCAGCGCGTCACGCCGTTCGAAGATCCGCACGCCTGCCGCCAGCAGCGCGGCGTAGTGCGAGCGCCCCGCATGGAAGGGTGCCCAGAAGTCGCTGAAGCCCGGCAGCACGAGGCGAACGTCGACGCCGTGCCGGGCCGCATTCTGCAGCAACTGTAGCGTGCGCTCGTCCGGGATGAAGTAACCGTAGGTCAGCCACACCCGGGCCTTCGCATTCTCGATGGCCGACATCAGGGCGACGTAGAGTTCGCTGCGCTCGACGGACGGATCGCCGACGACGAGCCGCATTGCCATGTCGCCGGCTCGCACCGATGCCGCCTTGCGCGCGGCCGTGCGCCCAGGCGGCGGCACATCGCATTTCTGGCGCTCCCAGGTGTCGTCGAAAAGCTCTTGGAACTGCGCCACAACCGGCCCGCGCACCGCGACGTGCGTGTCTCGCCAGCCGGCCTTCGGATCGGGCGGCGCGCGCTTGCGCCCGAAGGAGCCCGAGCTATATACGGCGCTGATGTTGATCCCGCCGGTGAAAGCGACGCGCTGGTCAATGATCATGATCTTGCGGTGGTCGCGGTTGTTCGCATTGAGCCGCGGATCGCGTTGCAGTGCCAGGGGATTCAGCGGATTGAAGGCGCACACCGCGACGCCGGCGGCTCGCAGGCGGTCAAAATAGGCCTGCGGCGTCGCGATCGAGCCGGCGCTGTCATACAGGACACGAACCTGCACGCCGGCCGAACGTGCAGTCTCCAGCAAGGCGGCGAGACGTTCCCCCGCGCCTTCTGCTTCCAGGATGTAGGTTTCGATATCGATGCGCTGGCGCGCCAGCCCGATCTCGCGGAACATCGCGGCCTCGGTCTGCGGGCCGTCGATCAGCAGGCGGGCGTCGTTCCCCACCACGAGCGGCTGCGCGAGCACGCCTTCGACTTGCCCCAGGTGATAGCGGAGCAGGCCCGTGCCATCTTCCCGTTCGAGGTCGCGGATCACGCCGCGCGAGCGCTGCGGCCCGAGCGGGCCCCGCTCGTCTTCGACCCGCACTGCGTTGCCGGTCGAAACGAAGCCAGACGGTGGCAGCTCGACTGCCGGCCCGATCGCGCATCCGGCGAGGATGACGTGTAGGCCGGCCACGGCGAGCAATGAGTTATATGGCAATTTCGCAATTACGACGCGGGCTTGATCCTGATGTCGTTCTTGACGGACTGGACGCCCTTGACGCTGCGGGCAATTTCCGCTGCCTTCTGCGCCTCGGCCTGGGTGCTGACGAAGCCGCTGAGTTGCACGACGCCGCGGTAGGTTTCGACGTTCACTTCGCGCGCCTTCACTTCCTTGCTCTCGACCAGTGCGGCCTTGACCTTGGTGGTGATGGTCGCGTCATCGATGTACTCGCCCGGCGATTCGCTGCGTTTCGAATCCGAGTCCCGCCCGCGCATCGAATCGCACGCGCTGATCAGCGGAAGGGAGAGGATTGCAACTGTGGCGCCTAGCATGGTTCGTCTGTTCATCATGGCGATGTCCTCGTTTCTTGTTGATTAAATATACGGACGGACGCGAAGGATGGGCGCCCTGCCCGCCCCGGAAGCTCTGACTCTGTCTGCGGCGCGGGAGTCGCCGCGCCGCGCAGCGCGTTGATGACGACGGCAACGCCATCGATCCGGCGGGCCACCTCGTCAGCGCGCGCAATCTGTTCGACGGGCACGGCGCCGGCCAAGGTCACTTCGCCCTTCTTCACGGTGACCGTGATGGCGTTTGCCTGCAGGTGCCCGTCGGCCGTCAAGGCCGCATTCACGCGGGACTTCAGCTCCGCGTCGTCCACCTGCTGCTGCAGGCGTGATCGCGGTGCCGAGCCCTGGGTGGTGCGCTCGATACCCTCGCCGCAGGCGGGCAGGCTCAGCGCAGCCGCTCCGCACGTGGCGAGCACGAGGAGGCGGGCGATGCGGAACGTTTTCATGTCTGGAGCCTCCGGTCATCTTCGTAATACGCCGAAGATGAGAGAGACGATGAAGATCACGATAAAGATGTAGAACAGGACCTTCGCGATTTCTGCGGCGCCGGCTGCGATGCCGCCGAAGCCGAAGAGTGCCGCAATGACTGCAATGACGAGAAAAACTGCCGAGTAATACAGCATGAGACACCTCCTTTGACGTGGCCGTCCCATCTCTGGTGCCTTTGCGTCCGCAATTTCCGTACCGCTTCTTTGTCAGCGCGTTATCACAGGCAACTTCCAGTGTTTCACATGCCTGCGTTGCCGTTTTTCTATCGGCAAACCTGAAAAAACTGCCAGGACGCGGGTAAAAGTTACACGTCAGGGTTCTGTCCGTGGGGCGATCCATCCGTCTTCGGGATTTCCGTCCGAAGAATGGGGCTTTCCTCTCCAATCGCGCGAAGTGCAAACCCCGTGCCCGCCCCCGACTTGGCCCGCAGTCGCCGATTCGAGGCAGGATGATCGCGGCAGATCGGCGAGGCACATGTCTTGCGTTCTGCCCCGGTATCACCAGCCCGGTATCATCAGCAGAGGGACGACCATGATCCCGACAATCAGCACCCATGGATTCCTGCAGGGCTTCGGGACCACCGAAGTCTGGCCGCATCGACACGAGCCGGATCAAGCCCCCAGGCCGTCTCCCAACCCCTCGCCCGATCCGGTACCCGAGCCCGACCCCGAGGCGGATCCGGATCGCTTGCCGCTGCACGACCCGGAGCCCGAGGCCGAGCCGATGTCGCTGCGATACGGCGCGGGCTGACGGAATGCTTCCAAACTCCCTGCGTTTGCCCCTTTACATGCTGCCCCAGCCCACGGAGACGACCTGCGGGCCGACCTGCCTCCATGCCGTCTATCGTTACTGGGGTGACGAGGCGAAGCTGCAGGACGTCATCGGCCGTACCCGCGCGCTGCAGCACGGCGGCACTTTCGCCGTCTTCCTCGCCTGCGACGCGCTGCCCCCCTACGGCCCGCATCCTTACGGCGGGATGCGGGATTACTGGATCCGCATGGACCGTGTATTCAACGCGATCCTCCTCGGCATCGTGACCCACGATGCGAATCTGCTCGTGCTGGCGCCGCGCAAGTCCGGGGAGTCCGAAGGAGAAGACGAGATTGAAGGAGGCAGCGGATGAGTACGCTGATCGTCGTCGACGACCCTGGGGATTGGCCGGTGGGCGGCGACGGCGTTACCGTCGTTCCCGCCCGCAGCTACCTCACCGACCCCACCTACGGCGAGGACAAGGCGGCCCGCGTCTTCAACCTGTGCCGCTCCTACCGCTACCAGAGCATGGGCTACTACGTCTCGCTGCTCGCCGACGCCCGCGGGCATCGCCCATGGCCCCGCGCCGGCACGATCGAGGACATCCAGTCGCAGAATCTCGGCCAGGTCCTGATCGCCAACCTCGCCCAGCTCGTCGACCAGTCGCTGGAACCGCTCAAAGCGGACCGCTTCGAGCTCAGCGTCTACTTCGGCCGCAACCTTGCCCATCGCTACAACGTGCTCGCCGAGCAGCTGTTCCAGCTGCTGCAGGCGCCGCTGCTGCGGGTGCGCTTCGAGCGTACCGGCGGACATTGGCATGCACGCAGCGTCCGGCTGATCGGGATCCGCGAAGTACCCGATATTCACCGCCAGTTCATGTTCGAGGCGGCAACGGGCTACTTCGCGACGCGCGTGCGTCCGTACGACGGGCGGCCCGCGCGTCAGTACGCATTGGCGATCCTGCACAACCCGGAGGGATCGCACCTGCCGTCGAACCCCGAAGCGCTGGCCAAGTTCGCGCGGGTGGGCGAGGCGCTAGGCATGCGCGTCGAGTTCATCACGCCGGCCGACTACGCGCGGGTGCCGGAATTCGACGCGCTCTTCATCCGCGACACGACCTTCGTGCACCACTACACCTACCGCTTCTCGCGACTCGCGCAGAGCGAGGGGCTGGTGGTGATCGACGACCCGGAATCGATCCTGAAGTGCAACAACAAGGTCTATCTTGCCGAAATGCTCGCCCACCACAACCTGCCGGTGCCCCGCACGCTGCTGATTCACCGCGGCAACATCGACCAGGTCATGCCGCTGCTCGCGCTCCCCTGCGTGCTGAAGCAGCCGGACAGTTCGTTCTCGTCGGGTGTCGACAAGGTGGAGACGGAGCAGGAACTGCGCGAGAAGGTGGCGTCGCTGCTCGCGCACTCCGACCTGATCGTCGCCCAGGAATGGCTGCCGACGGAGTTCGACTGGCGGATCGGCATCCTCGACCGGCGCGTGATCTTCGTCTGCAAGTACTACATGGCCGAGGGCCACTGGCAGATCATCGACCACGACGGCGAGCGCGAAGGACGCGTCGAGGCGCTGGCCGTCGGCGAGGCGCCATCCGAGGTCGTCGAGATCGCGCTGCAGGCGGCCAACCTCATCGGCGACGGCTTCTACGGCGCCGATATCAAGCAGATCGGCAATCGCTGCTGCATCATCGAAATCAATGACAACCCCAATGTGGACGCGGGCAACGAGGACGGCGTCCTGCGCGACGCCCTGTACCGCGAAGTCATGGGGGTGTTCCTGCGCCGGCTCGAGCACCGGCGCGAGGGAGGGGAAGCATGAGTCACAGGCACGAACTGCCGGCCTTTGCCGGCTACGGGGTCGAGATCGAATACATGATCGTCGACCGTGATCACCTCGACATCCGCCCCTTCGCCGACCGGCTCCTCGCGGCCGGCGCCGGCCAGCCGGCGTCGGAGGTGATCCACGGCAACATGGGCTGGTCGAATGAGCTTGCGATGCACCTCGTCGAGCTGAAGAACCTCCACCCGGTGCCGTCGCTGGAAGGCCTCGTCGATGCCTTCCACGAGGAAGTGCTCGCGGTCGACGATCTTCTCGCGCCGCTCGGCGCACGGCTGATGCCGAGCGGCATGCATCCCTGGATGGATCCGGCGACCGAGACGCGCTTGTGGACGTTCGACAACGCCGCGGTCTACGCCTGCTTCGACCGCATCTTCGATTGCCGGCGCCATGGCTGGGGCAATCTGCAGAGCATTCATCTGAACCTGCCCTACTGCGGCGACGAGGAGTTCGCCCGGCTTCACGCCGCGATCCGCCTCGCGCTCCCCATCCTGCCGGCGCTGGCCGCGAGTTCGCCGTGGGCGGACAAACGCCCGACGGGGTGCATGGACTATCGGCTGATGATGTACCGCGACCACCAGAAACAGGTGCCCTCGTCGATGGGCAATTGCATCCCCGACCCGAGCGCCTCGCAGCGCGAGTACCAGACGCAGGTGCTCGCGCCGATGTACCGCGAGGTCGCGGAATACGGCTCGGTCCCCGGCCAGTGCGACACGAACACCTTGCGCCACGAGTGGCTGAACGTGCGCGCCGCGGCGCCGCGTTTCGAGCGCAGCGCGATCGAAATCCGTGTCCTCGACGCGCAGGAGTGCCCCTTCGCCGATCTCGCCGTGGCCGCGGCGACCGCGGCGCTCGTACGCCATCTCTACGACACTGTAGGCGCGGAGGCCGAGGCCGGCCTCGATACGCTCAGGCTGGTGGCGATCTTCGACCGCTGCATCCAGGACGCGGAGCGCGCCGAGATCGACGACGGCGAATATCTCGAACTGCTCGGTTGCGACAGCCGTCCGCGGACCGCGACGGAACTCTGGGCGGGTCTGATCGACCGCCTTCAGGCGGACGGCTTGCTCGCCGCGCAATGGCTGCCGGCGCTGCACCTGATCCTCAGACGCGGAACGCTGGCGCGCCGTCTCGCCATGGCCCTCGACGACGATCCCGGCTGCCTGCTCGGCGTGTACCGGGAACTATGTGAATGTCTCCACGACAACCATCAGTATCCGGGGCCGCGCTAGTCCTGTCGCCCCTCTACGGGGGCGGACCGGGGCAGATTGGCGGAACCTTCTTCCTGATCACCTGCGAACACGGCGGCAAGCGCATCCCCGTGGCCTACGCGGCTCTGTTCGCGGGACAAGAGGGACTACTGTCCAGCCATCGCGGCCACGATGCGGGCGCCCTTACGCTGGCACGCGAACTCTCGGCCGCGCTGCATGCACCGCTCGTGTCCTCGACGACCAGCCGGCTACTCGTCGATCTCAACCGCTCGCCCGGCCACCGTGACCGCTTCTCCGAGATCACCCGCCCGCTGCCGCGCGATGAAAGGGCCGAGATCGACGCGCGCTACTACCGGCCCTACCGCCGACGCGTCGAAGGCATCATCGCCAATGCCCTCCATCATGGCTCCCGCGTCGTCCACATCTCCAGCCACAGCTTCACGCCGGTGATGGACGGCCGGGCGCGGACTGCGGATGTCGGTTTCCTGTATGACCCGCACCGGCCCCCCGAAGCCGATCTTTCGCGGCAGTGGATGATCGCCCTTCAGCAACGGGATGTGGCATTGCGGCTACGCCGCAATTATCCGTACACGGGGCGTGCCGACGGCTTCTGCGTTGGCTTGCGCCGCCGCTACCCCCCCGAGGTCTACGTAGGACTGGAACTGGAGGTGAACCAGCGTTATGTGACGGCGGGCGGCCCCGCGTGGCGCAAGTTGCGCGCGGACATCGTCGCGGCGCTCCTGCATGCCGTCGGCGGTCGGAAGGCGGGAGAGTCGTCGAAGCCGACGACTCCCCCGCACCAAGCCGCTCGTGTGTGATGCGCTTTCCGATGGGCGCCGACCGTCAGCCCGGAGTCGGTACGTGATGTACGACCCGCGTTTGCACCGCGCGCTGCTCGCCGTAGCGTCCCGGCATCGCGCGCCGACGCGCGCCGCGCGCACCCACCATTCCGCCGCCCGCACCCGCGAGCAGGGACAAGAGCATCGCCGCGCTCAACCACGTGCTGGCGATCGATGCGGCCTGGGCGGCATCTTCGACGCGGTTCGCCTCTGCCTGCGTTTCGGGGCGTCCCCTGCGCATCGCCATTGCCCGGTCGACCGCCGCCGTCGCCTGGTTTTCGGTCATTCCGAGCCGGTCACGGAGCACGTTCGTCGCCGTCGCCCGGTCGCCGCGTTCGATGCTTGAGAACAGCTCGGCGATGGCCGATTCGTTGCCTGGAGTCGCCGCAACCGACGAAGCGGTGTTGAACATGCCGGTCAGCGCATTTCCGGTGACCGAGCCCGTCACGATCGCGAAGAACAGCACGGTCGCTCCCCAAGCGACGATGCCGTGCAGTACCCCGTCGGTGCTTCGCCGCAGCGACGAACTGCGCGCCGCGACGTATCCGCCGACGAAGGCGGAAATCAGCATGCTCACGGTGTTCCAGAGCGCAGCGGCAATCGAAATACCGCTGCCGCCGGGCCGGGCGCCGGCTCCGAATGCCGCGAATCCACCGGCGACCCCGATCAGGGTCAGCAGCAGATGGACTCCCACGCCCACCGCAAAACCGGCGACCACGGCACCCCACCGGATTCCGGTCGTCACCGACGTGTGTTCGAGCTCGTAAGCCGTCGTTTCTATCGTCCTGGTTTCCATTGCTCATCCTCTCGTTCTGCAGGTAAAAGCCGGCCCCGAGGGGCGTATGCGTTTGCGAGCAAAGGACGTTCCGGCGTCTGCCCGCTCCCCCCATTCCCTGTCGCTGAGGGTGGAACGAAATTCCTACGTGCCGGGTGTAATTCCTACTGAGCTCGGGCGGCACGCGGCAGTGTCCGCCGGAAAACCCGTAGGCATGCGGCTTGCAGCGGTTGGCGGCACGTGCGTTGCGGCTGCGGCTTTATCACAGGTGTCCCATGACAGAATCGGCTCAGAATGTGCTGGAAGAATTCCTTCAGGAGCACCGGGCCTTGCGCTCGCGTCTCACGATCCCCGGCCAGGAAGCCGATGATCCGGCACTTCCGTCGCGGGATGTGACCGCTGCGCTACGTCGCGAAATGGATGAACTCGGACGCCAGCTCCTGCATCACTCGCGCCTCGAATGCGAGATTCTTGATGTGCTGAAGTCCCAGAGCGACTCGCCGACCCAGGGCCTGCCGGAGGCGGTGGCCCGTTGCGAGGCCGCGAGGCAACTCCTCGAGCGCCTGGACGCGCTGTCCTATATCGCCGACGATGCCGCGTTCAATGCGCTCTACAAGTTCTTCGTCCGCAGCGCGCAGACCTATCTCGACGAGGTGGAGACGACCGTGATCCCGGAGGCCTGCGAAAGCCTCGAAGGCGGAGAGCTGAGCCGGCGGGTGCAACTGGCCACCGAGGAGCACGCCGCATCGATGCCGGCCGCGACGCGCGCCGCCGACGGACGGCTCGATATCGGCACCGGCGAGGACCGCAGCCCGGCGATCTGAACGGCCGCCCTTCCGGCGACCTCACATATCCGTCATATTCTCGCAAGAGTCCTTGCAACGCCGGCACGCCTCGATGCACAGCTCCATCTCGTCGAGGTCGCGGCAGCTCGAGATGCAGGCGTCGCAGACATCCGCGCACACCGCGCAGATCTGGCGGTGCAGCGACGAGCCGGTCGTGAGCACCTCCGCCGCCAGCGCACATGTTCGGGCGCAGACGATCATCGTGCGCAGGTGGTCTTCTTCGACGTGCCGGCCGCCCTTGCGCAGACAATGACCGGTTGCCATGCCGAGGCACACGAGCTCGCAGGAACGGCAGTGTTCGATGCATTCGGCGATATCTTGCGACAGGCCGATTTCGCGGGCGAGTTCGGCGCCCGCGGGCGCGAATGCGGACATGTTCATCGATATTCTCCTTGGTCAATAAATGCCGGCGGGCGCCCGGCACTGGCGCAGCCGGTGCAATCAGCGTTCCGTGAGGGTCCTTCCGAAGCTTGCAGGCGCGGCTTTCATCGAATCGGTCGCCTCAGCCGTTGATGATCTCGCCGCCGTTCGGATGCAGCACCTGCCCCGTCATGTAGCTCGAGTCGGAGCTGGCCAGGAAGATGTAGCTGGGCGCGACCTCGTCCGGCTGGCCGGGCCGGCCCAGGGGCTCCTTAGCGCCGAAGCTCGCCACCTTCTCCTCCTCGAAGGTCGAGGGGATCAGCGGCGTCCAGATCGGGCCGGGGGCCACCGCATTGACGCGAATGCCCTTCGATGCCAGCGACTGCGCGAGCGAGCGCGTGAAGGACACGATCGCGCCCTTGGTGGCCGAATAGTCGATGAGGTGGGCACTGCCGCGATAGGCCGTGACGGAGGTCGTGTTGATGATGCAGGCGCCTTCCTTGAGGTGGGAGAGCGAGTGCTTCGTGAGGTCGAACATCGCGAAGAGGTTGGTCCGGAAGGTGCGTTCGAGCTGTTCGCGCGTGATCCCTTCGAGGCTCTCCTGCGGATGCTGCTCGGCGGCGTTGTTCACGACGATGTCGAGCCGGCCGAATTCCTTGATCACCTGCCCGACGACGTCCTTGGTGAAGTCCTCGTTCCCGACATCGCCTGCGATCAGCAGGCAGCGCCTGCCTGCGGCCTCGACGCTGCGGCGGGTGTCCTCCGCGTCCTCGTGCTCTTCGAGGTAGACCACGGCGACGTCTGCACCCTCCTTCGCAAAGCCGATTGCGACCGCCCGCCCGATGCCGCTGTCGCCACCTGTGACGATCGCGACCTTGCCCTCGAGCTTGCCTGCCCCCCGGTAATCCTTCATGTGGTCCTGGGGTTGCGGCCTCATCGGCGCTTCGCGGCCGGGCTGGACGTCCTGATGCTGCGGCGGCAGGGTCTGATGCTGTTTCCGCCCTTCTTTTTCGCTCATTGCTCGCCTCCCCGTTCCGGCTATCCGTCTCGGGTGCTCAACGGCGTCCGCGCGCGTAGAAGCCCGCGACCGCTCCGAGTGCGCCTCCGGCGAGCGATGCGAGCGCCAGAGCCGTCCAGGGGCGCAGCACCACCTGTTCGCGGCAGCGCTCGCGGACCGCAGCGAGCCGCTCCTTCGAAGCGGGTTGCGACTCCGATTCCTCTTGAACGGGGTGGCCCGTGTCGCTCGAATAGACCTTCACGTCGTGACCATGGATGTCTTCAAGTGCGTTCATCTTCTGTACCTCCTTCGGTTCGCCGCTCAGCCGATTTCGCCGAGCAGCATCGTCTCCAGCCAGTCCTTCACCCGTGCCACGTGCTCGTTTTCGCGTTTGAGCGCCCGCTGGAACTGCGGGAGTACCGCATCCTGATCCGCCTCCTTGGCGAGGCGGATCAGGAGAGCCCAGCAGGCGCTGTCGAGGAGTTCGGCACTCAGCATGGCGGGCTAGACGCGGCGTACCACCATGCGTCGATTGTTTGCCCCGTTGAGTGCAAACCATGTTCCCGCGTTGTTGGTAGCGTTCGCAGACGAGGGATGCCGCGCCGGCAGTAGGACTTACACATGTATCGCTAACATCAGCGGCATGCCGGCCAAACGCCGTCCTGGTCCGGCGTGAGGAACGGCCGTCGACCATGACGCGCAGACAGCCGTGCTCAGTAGGCGGTGGAGGACTGCGCGGCCCAGAGGTGGGCGGCGACCAGCGCGCGCCAGGGCGAGAAGTCGGCGAGCCATTCCCTGGCCAGGTTTTCGCCGATCCGGTCGGGCGAAGCGATCAGCGTCTGGATTCCGCGTCGCACGGCAACGTCGCCATGCAGCGAGCCGTCAAGCCAGCCGAAACCCCGCAGCAGCATGTAATTGACGGTCCAGGGGCCGATGCCGCGCAGTTCGAGCAGCCGATCGCGGATCTCGTCGACGGGCAGCACGACGGGCAACGTCTGGCACCACGTGTCGAGCGGGAGTCGATCGTCGGCCGCGAGTTGCGACACCGTCAACAGCGTTCTCGCCTTTGCGGCCGAAAAACCGGCGCCCCTGAGCTCGTCCTCGGCCAGCGCGCCGACCTGGCGCGCTTCCGGGTAGCACATCAATCCGCCGGAATGCCGCACGCCCGTCGCGAGGATGAGCTTGCGGCGCAGCGAAACGGCGGCGCCGACGCTGATTTGCTGCCCCGTGACCGCCCACGTGAGCGCTTCGAAAGGCGTTGCCGTCACCGGCACCCGCAAGCCGGACTGGCGGGCCAGCAAGGGGCCGAGGCCGGGGTGGTCGCGGTAGCGCTCTTCGAAGGCCTCGATGCCCTGCCCCAGCCCCAGCATGCGGCGCGCCATCGCTTCGAAGCGCCCTTCCCCACCGACGGGCGCGTCGCCGTCGATGGCAAGCTCGGCGATGGCCTGCCCGGTGCCGAAACGGATGCTGAGACAAGCGGGCCGCCCCTCCCACTGCATCCCCTTCTCCAGCACATCCACGCCCACCCGTTCGCCGACTTCCTGTGCGTCGCGCTTGTGAAAGGCGAGGATGTCGCGGGACCGGAAGCCGGCGGGCAGTGGCAGGATGCTGGAAAGCCGTGCGCTCATTTCGCGGGTGGGGAATCGGCGAAAGGCTTCAGTCTAAGGCCGCCGAGCCGGCAAGGCACCCCGGCTCTTGCTGTCGAATTCGGCGATATTCAGTGCAGCTGCGGATCGCTCGCCCCGGCCCAACGCCAGTTGGCGAAGGACTCGGCAAGGATAGGCTCGCTGATCACGTAGCCCTGCGCGACGTCGCAGCCCTGTGCCGACAGGTGTTCCCAGCCGGCCGGGTTCTCGACGCCCTCGGCGACGACTTCGAGGTCGAGGTCGTGCGCGAGGTCTATCGTCGAGCGCACGATCACCGCGGAATCGTTGTTCGACAGCATGTCCTGCACGAAGGACTTGTCGATCTTGATCGCATCGACGGGCAGCTTCTGCAGGTAGGACAGCGAGGAGTAACCGGTGCCGAAGTCGTCGATGAAGAGATCAGTCCCGAGATCCTTCAGGCGATACAGCGTGTCGCGGCAGCCCTGCGGGTCCTGCATCAACGCGCTCTCGGTGAGCTCGAACTGCACTGTCGTCGGGTCCGCGCCCCAGGTCGCGAAGTGGTTGCGTATGCGCTCCAGCAGCTTGGGATCGCGCAAGTCGCGCGCCGACAGATTGACGGCCACCGGCATCACCAGGCCCGCTTCGCGCCAGACGTAGCTCTGCCGGAACGCGGCCTGCATCACCCAATCGGTGAGCGGGCTGATCAGTCCGCTCTGTTCGGCCAGACCAATGAAATCGCCCGGCCAGAGTGTGCCGCGCTGCGGGTGTTCCCAGCGGACCAGCGCCTCTACACCGCAAAGGCTGCGGTTCGAGAAGCGCGCCTTCGGCTGGCAGTAGAGCCGCATCTCGCCGCGGTCTATCGCCCGATGGAGGTCGCCGATCAGCGCAAGCCGCTGCGCGCATTCGCGGTCTCGCCCGCCGGTATAGAGCGCGTGCCCCTGGCCCTGCTGGCGAGCCTGGTGCATCGCCACGTTGGCGCGGCGGATCAGTACGTCGGGCTCGTTGCCGTGGCCCGGGAACACGGCCGTGCCGATGCTCGCGCCCGCGTCGAGCATGATCTCGCCGACAGCGACCGGCTCGAGCAGTTCGAGCAGCAGGCGTTGCGCGGTGCGCGATGCGGCCGCGGCATCGGCGCGCTGCAGCAGGATCGCGAATTCGGATTCGCCGACGCGCGCGACGTTCGCGGCGTCGGGAATCACCTTGCGGATGCGGGCCGAAATCTCGCACAGCATCGCATCGCCCTGCTGGTAGCCGAGCGTCTCGTTGATCTCCTGGAAGTGGTTCACGCCGAGGACGAGCAAGGCGAGCGGCGAATTCCACGCCTTGGCGGCTTCGATTTCCGAGGCGAGGCGCATGCGCAGGCGCCAGCGGTTCGGCAGCCCGGTGAGCGCGTCCTCCTCCGCCATGCGTTTGATCGTCTCCTGCGCCTCGCGGCTCTTCTGGCGCGTGCGCAGTGTCGCGATGCCGAAGGCGAGGTCCTCGGCAAGTTCGGTCAGCAGCTCGACTTCGGCCGCATCGAAGGCGTCGGCTTCGCCCGCCGCGATGGTCAGGTTGCCGAGGATCTCGTCGCCGACACGCAGCGGGAAAGCCGTGAATGCGAGCAGGCCGCGGCTCAGGTCCTCTTCCCGCCAGGGCGCGAGATCCGGATCGTCGCGGGTGACGCGGCCGATGCTCGGATGTCCGGTCCGGATCGCCATGCCGGTCGCCCCGCGTCCGCGCGCACCATCCGCCCACGTGAGTCCCTGCGAATCGAGGAAGGCGCGGTCAATGCCGAAATGAGCCTGCACCGCGATGGTTTTCGCGTCATCGTGCTGCGCGAAGCCCACCCAGGCCATCCGATAGCCGCCCTCTTCGACGATGATGCGGCAGATGTCCTCAAGCAGCGTGTGCTCCTCGGCGGCGCGAACCAGGGTGCGGTTGACGGCGCTCAGCGTCTTGCGGGCACGGTTGACCCGCTGCAGTGCCTTCTCGGCTTCGGCGTGGCGATGCGCCCGCCGCAGGGTGCCGATACCGTAGGCAAGGCCGTCCGCGGCCTCTTGCAGCAGCTCGATCGCTTCGGGGCCGAAACCGTCGGCGCAGTCGGTGGCGACGAGCAGCGCACCGGGCACACGGGTGCTGCACGGCAGCGGCAGGGTCGCGATAAAGGGGGGATGGCCCGCGGGATGCCGCGGCGCTTCGGGGTGGTCAGCGGCGGCGGTTTCGTCGTCGACGCAGCCCTGAACGACGAACGGACGGCCGGCGCAGATCGCATCGCGGATGTCTTCCGTGCCGGTTGGCTCGCCCATGTCCAGCAGATCGTGCTCGCCCTGGTTGTCGGGCGGCAAGCCGCAGGAGGCGACGCTGCGCAGCGTGAGGCATTCCGCGTCGGCATAGTGGATCGCCGCGAAGCGATAGCCGGCCGTCTCAACCAAGGCCTTGCAGACCTTGGCGACGAGATCGCCCTCCTTCGTCGCCAGCCGCAACGCGAGGTGAATTGCCCGAAGTGCCAAGAAGGCCTGGCGCGCCGATTGCTGCTCGGCGACCAGCGTCGCAGCCTTGCTTCCCTTGCCCCGAACCCTTGCGTTCATGGCCTGCCCCGAAAAATCGCGGCTTCGGCACCCCTCAGAGCTTGTAACCGATATGCCGCAAAAGCTGCTTCCGCGAATCGATCTTCGCATCGTCCTCGATCCCGAGCGGCGGCGAGCCGTCGATGACACCGACGATTCCGCGCCCGAGATCCGTCTCCGCAATCAGCACGTCGACCGGATTGGCCGTCGCGCAAAAGATCCCGCACACCTCAGGCACCTGCTTGATCGAATTCAGCACATTCACGGGGTAGTAGCCTTCCCCGAGGAAGACGATGAAGCTGTGTCCGGCCCCGATCGCCTGCGCGTTGCGCTGCGCCAGGGCAATCATGTCCGGGTCCGTACCCGACCACCGTATCAGGCGGTCCCCGGAAGCCTCGCAGAAGGCGAGACCGAAGCGTATGCCTGGTACTGAAGTAAATAACGTTTCATGGAGGTCTTCGGCTGACTTGATGAAGTGCGTCTGGCCGAGAATGAAGTTGATCGACTCGGGTTTGTCGATCCGGACGGCGGTCAGGTTCATGTGCGCTTGCTCCAGGCAGGCCTACCACTTTCAACATAGCACCCCGACCGTACGCTCGTCGGCAACATGCCTATATTTGCGGATTTATTCCCTTGCGCAGCGGTGCCAGCAGGCCGGTCAAGCCATTGTGATCGAGTTCGTGCATCAGTGCGAGGAGCCGGCCGAGCTTTCCCGACGGAAACCCTTCGCGCGCGAACCAGTTGAGGTAGTGTCCCGGCAGGTCCGCGATCAGGCGGCCCTTGTACTTGCCGTAGGGCATCTCGGTCGTGAGGAGGGCTTCGAGATGCTCGGGATTCATTGCGGCGCCGCCCCGCCGGCGGCCGTCGCGGCGAGGATGGCCGTCAGCAGGTGCCAGACGCGCCCGACCGACGCGATCTCGACGCGCTCACCGGGCGCATGGGCGCCGCGGATCGTCGGGCCGAAGGACACGATCTGCATGTCCGGGTATTTTGCGACGATCAGTCCGCATTCAAGCCCCGCGTGGATGACCTGTACGTGCGACTCGGCGCCGAACTCGCGCTGATAGACCGAGCGGCACAGCGCCAACAGCGGAGAATCGGCCTGCGGTGCCCAACCGGGATAGTGGCCCGACGGCTCTGCGCGGGTTCCCGACAGGCTGAAGAGGCTCACGATCTCGTCGGCGAGCGCGAGCGCCGCGTCGTCGAGCAGGGAGCGAACCATGAAATTGCACGAGCCCTCCGTCGGCGTCAGCGACACAACGCCGAGGTTGTTGGAGGTCTCTACGACGCCGGGAACGCTCAGGCTGCGGCGGTGCACGCCGTGCGGCGCGGCGTGCAGGGACGCGAGCCACACGGCCTGATCCTCCGCGGACATCACCGGTCCGGGATCGTCCTGCACGAGCCGCAGGCTGACGCCTTCGTCCACACCCTTCAGTTCCGTGCGCAAGCGTTCTTCCCACGACGCGAGGGTCGCGGCGATCTCGGCCCCACGTCCAAGCGGGACCGCCACCCGGGCGACGGCGTCCCGCGGCAGCGCGTTACGCGCAGAGCCGCCTGCGAGACCGGCGAGGCGCAGCGGCATCAGCCGTTCGAGATCGCGCAGCACTCGGACCAGCAGCTTGATCGCGTTGCCGCGCTCCTCGTGGATATCCACACCCGAATGGCCGCCGCGCAGGCCATGAAGTTCGATGCGCCAGGGTTCGAAATCAGTCGGAAAATGCTCTTCGGCGCCGTCGCAGTGTACGTTGACGTCGAGGCCGCCCGCGCAGCCGATATAGAACTCGCCCCACTCTTCGGTGTCCAGATTGAGCATCAGGCGCCCCTGCAGGACGCCCGCCTCCAGCCCTTGCGCGCCGCCCATGCCGGCTTCCTCGTCCACCGTCAGCAGCGCTTCGATCGGCCCGTGCAGCAACGACCCGTCTTCGAGCACAGACAGGATCAGCGCAACGCCGATGCCGTTGTCCGCCCCGAGCGTCGTGCCGTCGGCGGCCAGCCAGTCGTCCTGGCGCAGGGGCCGGATCGGATCGCGCGAAAAATCGTGCGGCGACTCCGGATTCTTCTGGCACACCATGTCGAGATGCCCCTGCAACACGACACCGGGTGCGCCTTCGCAGCCTGGCGCGGGCGGCTTGCGGATCAGCAGGTTGCCGGCCGCGTCCACCGTCGTTGCGAGGCCCTTGGCGTCCGCCCACTGCCGGATGCGATCGCGCAAGGCGCCCTCCGCCTTCGACTGGCGCGGGATGCTGCACAAGGTGGCGAAGTGGGCCCACACCGTGGCGGGCTCGAGACCGGAAAAGACGGGATCGGACATGGGCTGTTTCACATTCGGGTCGAATGGCCCATGGTAAGGCACGCCACATGCATTGGTGTCCCCTCGATACGAATTGTTCGATCTCCGCCGGAAGATTCCATCGCCATCGGCCGCGAGCGAGGCCATACTGAATGAGACTGCCAACCTTGGGGGAGCAATCATGAGCCAGTCTACCGAAGGGATCGAACGCGATGTGCATGCGGCCGTCGATGCCGACACGGCCTCCGTTGCGGACCGCGTGCGCACGATCACCTTGAAGGCGCTATCCGAGGGCAGGCTCGATTCGGCGGCGCTGAAGGAGGTCACGAGCGCGGTGCTGAGAGGCGCGCAACAAGGGATCGAGCGCCCCGACCGCGAACGGACGGAAGCAATGCGGCAGGCCGTGCGTGGGCTCGACGAGGCGCTCGCAGCGGCTGCGCAGGCGACCGTGCTCGCGATGCAGGAAGCGATCGGCCGCGGCAGCGAGTTTTCGAAGCAGGAACTGCGGGGCACGCTCGATCAGATCGGTGCGATGGAGTCCAACTTCCTGAACACGCTCGCCGACGCCGGACGTGCCGCCAACGGACTCGCGCGGACGACGCTGCACGAGCTCGCCGAACACGCGCGCCACAGCGGCACGCAGATCGGCAGCCGGGTAGCGGCTGCCAGTGCCGAGCTGACGCGCGCCCTGGCCGCCCTGACCCGAGATCAGGTACAGACGGGCGCCCGGACCGTGCGCAACGAAGCCGGTCTGCTTGCCGCGCTCGCGTCCGGGATGCTCAGGGGGATCGCCGACCGCCTCGACCCGAGCAAGTCGCACGACCGTAAGCCCCCGGCCACGCCGTCCGCTCCGCCCGACCTGTGACCCGTCAGGGCCGCACCGTCGATAGCGGCATCGGCCGTTCCGCCTGCGCGCCGAGCACCCGGGCCTGCCACGCGATCAGCACGCTGACCGCGGCCAGCGTCACGAGTACCCCGTTCAGGGACACGAAGCTCGCGACGCGTCCGAGCAGCAACGGCCCGAGCAGGCCGCCCAGCGCACCGATCCCGGAGACGAACGCAAGCGCTTCGCCGCCGATGCGGCCGACCGCCGAGAACACGACGGGCGCCGCCGCCGCGAGCCCCAGCCCGACCGCGCCGAAGGCGAGCATCGCAACGGGTACGGAACCCAGCATCGCCGCGAGCGTCAGCGCGATCGCCGAAACGATTGCGCCGCGCCGGACGACGTTCCGCGGACCGTGCCGCGTGACGAATCCGTCCGAGAACATGCGACCGAGGGCCATCGCGCCCGAAAAGAAGGCCAGGCCGAGCCCCGCGACGCCCGGGCCCGCCTTCAGCTCCTGGCTCAGGTAAGCCGAAGACCAGCCCATCATCCCGTGTTCGAGCACGATGCTCGATCCGAACAACAGGCCGGTGCCCAGGTACAGCTCGAGCGGCACGTGAGGCGGCGGCGCGGCTTGCGCATGTTCGGCCGGAGCGGGTTCGAGGTTCGCTGCCACGAAACGATGGATCGCCGCGACGGCGAGGCCGACCGCTGCCATATGCAGCGCGAGTCCCACGCCGAGCGCCGCCAGAATGCTGCTCAGGAAGGCCGAGAGCACGTTTCCGACGTAGAAGGTCGCATGCAGCCGCCCCATCATCCGCGTGCTTTGCCGCAGCTCCCATTCGGCGGCCTGGTGGTTGATCGCGACGCCGACGCCGTTGTAGATCATGCCCTGTGCGAACAGTCCGACGAGCAGGCCGGGAAGACCCGGCAGCCACGGAATCGACGCGAGCACCACGCCGCCCGCGAGGCCGAAGCGCGCGAGCATCACGCGGCTGCCCCAGCGCGCCAGCACCCAACGGTTGACCGGATACGCGAGCACCCCGCCCAAGCCTCCGGCAAAGAGCACCCAACCCCATTCCGCGTTGTCGAGTCCCCAGCGGGCGACGAATTCCGGCTGGCGAGCCATCAATACGCTTCCCACGGCTCCGAGCGCAACGAAGCCGTTCAACAGGGCCCACAGGGGCCCCAACTTGTACTTCAACATGGTGTCCTCAGGATTGGAGAGGGAATAGTTCAGGACTGCTCGGTCGCCGACGCGACGGCGTCCTGGATCACGGCAAGCAGGGCATCGGCCGCGGGGTCGCTCGGCCGCTCGGGTTCGCCTCGCGCCTGCTCCCCGAACTCGGAGATGAACGCCCGCACGACACCGTTCGTCCAGCCGAAGCCGTCCTGCACCGGGTACTCGCCCCCGCCCGCGAAGCGCGACATGTCGCAGACGTCGTACTTCTCCATCAGCTTGCCGGTGCGCTGATACACGCGGTCGGCGAGGCTGACGAAGCGGGCGGCGATCTCCCGTGCCAGCACCGCGTGGCCATGGCGCAGCAGCCCCTGGACGACGATCCATTGCAGCGGCGCCCAGCCGTTGGGGCTGTCCCATTGCTGCGGCGACTCCGTCAGTGTCGTGACGACGCCGCCGGCCCGCAGGAAGTGCGTCTCGATCACATGCGCGACCCGCGACGCGTGTGCGTCGTCGAGCAGGCCGCAGTACAAGGGGAAGGCCCCCGCGAGCGACCAGCAGCCCGTTCGCGCGCCGTCGCTCAACGAGTAATCGAAGAACCAGCCGTTCTCCTCGTCCCAGCAGTATTCCAGCAGCGCCGCCTTGCGCCGCTCGGCGGCCGCGGCGTAGTCCGCCGCGCGCGCGTCGCCGACACGGCCCAGCCAGTCGGCGAGACAGACTTCGACGCGATACAACAGGCTGTTGAGATCGACCGGCAACAGCTCCGTCGTCCGGATGCTCTCCAGCCCCTCCCCGTCGCGGCACCAGCGCGAGCTGAAGTCCCAGCCCGATTCCGCGCCCGCACGCAGGTTGCGGTAGAGCGCGTGCTGGTACTCGGGCGCCGCCTGATGGAAGAGTTCGACGTCCTCGGCATACGACTCTTCGCGCGGCGTGTTGCGCTCGTCCCAGTAGCGATTGAGGATCACGTCCTCCCGCAGCATCACGGTGCGGCGATGGGCGAGCGGGCGGCCCGCGAAACCGCGCACGCCGCGGTCCGTCCAGTAGCGGTACTCGGTTTCAAGCTGCGGCAGCCAGCGCGTGATCGCTTCGAACCCCGCCTTGCGCTCGAACAATTCCAGCATCAGGCAGAACACCGGCGGCTGCGAGCGGCTCACGAAGTAGCGCCGGTTGCCGTTGGGCACATGACCGTAGGTGTCGATCAGCCACGCGAAGTTCTGGATCATCGACTCGACGAGGTCGAGCCGGTCGGATGCGACCAGGCCTTCCATCGTGAAGTAGCTGTCCCAGTAATAGATTTCGCGGAAGCGCCCGCCGGGCACGACGTAGGGGTGCGGCAGCGGAATCAGCGATCCCGTCTCGATGCCGCTCGGTTGCCGCGCGAGCACGGACCACAGCGTATCGATGTGCGACGCCAGCGAGGTCGCCGCCTCCGGCGGCGGCGCCTCGAGGTCCGAGGACATCACGAAGTGGGTGCGCACGAAATCTTCCAGCAGCGCCCGGAAGCGCTCCTGGATCACTTCGGGCGCGACGATTGGCACGCAGTCGGGAAACGTCTTCGAGTCCGCGAAGAGACGAAGAAGCTGGACCGCGTGGAACAACGCGTCGGTGGACTTGTGCCCGGTGTCGCTCACGTTCGTTTCCTTTCAGTGTGCCGCGTTGGCACGAACCCTCTCGGAAAACACGATCGGCGCCGCCTCGCCGGGCCGCGTGTCGGAGGCGCCGACGCGCAGCCGCGGATAGGCTTCGCCCGTTTCCGCGAACAGGTGGCAGTGTTCGGGAGGCAGCCGATATCCGACCGTTTCGCCCGCGGTCACGGTGCTGCGGTGCGGATTGCGCACCACCCACGGATCTCCGCGGCCGGCGTTGTCGAGATAGTGGTAGGTCTCGTTGCCCATGTGTTCGACGAACAGAACGTCGGCAAGATTCGGCGCGTCGGCGACGTCGCCCCACTCGATGTGCTCGGGCCGGATGCCGAGCTTCACCGGGCGCCCTTCGTCGGCGGCCGGCGTCGCGACCGGAATCGCGAGCTCCTTGCCGCTCCAGAGCTGGACGACGCTCGCCTCCGTACCTGCGCGCAACAGGGTCCCCGGCATCAGGTTCATCTTCGGCGAACCGATGAACTGCGCCACGAATTCGTTGGCAGGATGGTCGTAAAGTTCCAGCGGCGAACCCACCTGCTCCACGTTGCCGCGATTCAGGACCACGATGCGCTGCGCGAGCGTCATCGCCTCGACCTGATCGTGGGTCACGTAGATGATCGTGGATTTCAGGCGGCGATGCAGTGCGGCGATCTCCATGCGCATCTGCACGCGCAGCGCGGCATCGAGGTTGGACAGCGGCTCGTCGAAGAGGAAGAGCTTGGGCTCGCGGGCGATCGCGCGGCCGATCGCGACGCGCTGGCGCTGGCCGCCGGAGAGGTCCTTCGGGCGGCGCTGCAGCAGGGGTTCGAGCTGCAGGATGCGGGCGCTCTCCTCCACCCGGCGCGCGATCTCGGCCTTCGGCAGCTTCGCGAGCTGCAGGCCGAAGGCCATGTTCTCGTACACCGTCATGTGCGGGTACAGCGCGTAGGACTGGAACACCATGCCGATGCCGCGCTCGGAAGGCGTGTCGTCGTTCACGCGAGTGCCGTCGATGTACATGTCGCCGCCGGAGATGTCCTCCAGGCCGGCGATCATCCGCAGCAAGGTCGATTTGCCGCAGCCGGACGGGCCGACGATGACGACGAATTCGCCGCTATTCACCTGCAGGTCGATGCCCTTGATGACCTGGGCCGATTCGCCGTAGCGCTTGTTGAGTTTGTCGAGAGTCAGTTGTGCCATGTTCGTAATTCCTTGTCGGGGTCGAGTGTCCGGAGTCAGCCTTTGACGGCACCGGCCGTGAGACCGCTGACGATGCGCTTCTGGAAGATCAGCACGAGCGCGATGATCGGGATCGTCACGATCACCGACGCGGCCATGATCTCGCCCCAGGGCAGTTCATATTGGGAGGAGCCCTGCAGCATGCCGATGGCGACCGGCACGGTGCGCTTGTCGCTGGAGATGATGAAGGTCAGCGCGAACATGAACTCGTTCCATGCGCCGATGAAGGCCAGCAGCCCGGTCGTCACGAGCGAGGGCCCCATGATCGGCGCGAAGACGCGGGTGATGATCACCCACAGGCCTGCGCCGTCGACGATCGCGGCCTCTTCGAGTTCCACCGGCAGCGAGCGCATGAAGGTCGTCAGCACCCATACCGTGAAGGGCAGCGAGAAGGTCGTGTAGGACAGGATCAGCGAACCGATCGAGTCATACAGGCCGAGGAAGCGCACCAGCTCGAACATCCCCGACAGCACCGCGACCTGCGGGAACATCGACACGCACAGGATCGTGAAGAGGATGTACTTGCGCCCGCGGAAGCGCACCCGCGCCAACGCGAAGGCCGCGGTGATCGACACCAGCAGGCAGATCCCGACCGTCACTGCTGCAACGACGAAGGAGTTCAGCAGGCTGCGGCCGACACCGTTTTCGCCCAGCGCGTTGAGGTAGTTCTGCCAGTGGAAGCTCGTCGGCAGGTAGTTCGTCAGGAAAAGATCCTGCCCGGTGCGCAGCGAGGTCAGCACCGCGTTGTAGAACGGGAACACGGAGACTACGGTCACGACCAGCGCCGCGAGGTAGATCCAGAACTTCGCCCCCAGCTCCTTCTGTTTGCGGGTGAGTTTCATTGCCGCGCCTCCTTGCCTTCGTGGCTGAAGCGATTGATCCACAGGAAGCAGGCGGCGATGCCGGCGACCATCATGAAGACCAGCACCGAGGCGGCCGAACCCGCCCCCATCTCCTGGAAGGACACCATGCGCTCGCGGGCGTAGCCGGAGATCGAGATCGTCGCCTCGCTGTTGGACGTCAGCACGTAGATCAGGTCGAACACGCGCAGCGCGTCCATCGCACGGAAGATCAGCGCGACGATCATCGCCGGCATGATCAGCGGCAGCGTGATGCGGCGGAATCGCTGCCACGCCGTCGCGCCGTCAACCCATGCGGCCTCGTAGAGGTCGGCCGGGATCATCTGCAGGGCGGCGAGCAGCATCAGCGCCATGAAAGGCACCGTCTTCCACACGTCGGCGATCACGACGGCCCACATCGACAGGTCGGGCTCGGCGATCCATGCGAGCGGCGTGTGGATGAGGCCGATGCGCGTCAGCAAGTCGTTCACGACGCCATACTGGTCATGGAACATCCAGCCCCACATCTTCGCGGTGACGATGGTCGGAATGGCCCAGGGCACGAGGATCGCGGCGCGCACGAGGCCCTGCCCGCGGAACTTCTGGTTCATCAGCAACGCGAGCAGCATGCCGAAGACGAGTTCCAGCGATACCGAGCAGCCGGTGAACCAGAGCGTATTGCCGACAGCCTGCCACCACAGCGGGTCGGCCAGCACGCCGAAGCGCTCGCCGTCGGCGAAGTCCAGGTAGTTCGCGAACCCGACGAAGTTGTACTCCTCGGGGGTGTCCATCGCGGCGTCGGTGAAGCTGTAGAACAGCGTCCGCACGAGCGGCCAGCCGGCGACCGCAAACAGCAGGATCAGCGCCGGCGCGACGAGCAGCCAGGCGGCACGGGCGCGGCGTTGCTGCAGGCTGCGCTTGCGCGTCACGGCCGGCGGTTCGGCCCGGGGCCCTGCCATCGCCGGGCCCGCGGCGGGCAACAGCCCTTGTGAATTGTGGGTCATGAATGTCTCCTCCATAGGCGCGGTCGGCACCCGGCGCGGCGCTGCATTGCCCCCGTTATAGGCGGAGGGCATGCAGGCCGCGTCGGCGTTACACGATGATTACTTCCACTCGCGACCCTTGATGCGCTTCAACTTCTCTTCGAGGTCGGCGACGGCCTGCTCGCCGGTCGCGCGCCCGCTCAGCACGTCATAGCCGGCGTTGAAGACCGCCTTCGAGACCTTCGGGAATTGCGAGCGCGTCGGCGTCGAGGGGCGCGGCACGGCGTTCGCGAAGACGTCCTTGAACTCCGCAAGGTAAGGCGCCTTGGCCTGGACTTCGGCGTCCTGGTAGCTCTCGATGCGTGCCGGCGGGATGCCCAGCAACAGGAAGGCGCGCTTTTGCGTCTCCGCCTCGGACAGGATGCGCACCAGCTTCGCGCCGGCCTCCGGATTCTTCGAGTACGCGCTCACCGCCCACTGCCAGCCGCCGAGGGTCGCGGCGTGCTGGCCGTCCTCGCCCCCCATCGGGATCGGCACGACGCCGACCTTGCCCTTCACGGGGCTGCTCTTGTCCTGCGTCAGCAGGTAGGCATAGGGCCAGTTGCGCATGAACACCGCGTCGCCGTTCTGGAACACCGCGCGCGACTCCTCTTCCTGATAGCCCATCACACCTTTCGGCGCGATCGTGCCGACCCAGCTCGCGGCGGTGTTCAGTGCCTTGGCGGCCTTCGGGTTGTTGATCGTGATGTTGCCCGCCGGGTCTACGAAGGTGCCGCCGTTGTAGGACGCGACCCATTCCAGCACGTCGCAGCCCAGCCCCTCGTACGCCTTGCCCTGGAAGACCAGGCCCCACATGTTCTTCTGCCCGGCATCGCGTTCGGCCTTCTGAATCTTGGTCGCGATCCGCGTCAGTTCTTCCCAGGTCTTGGGCGGCTGCTCCTTGTACTTTTCGAGGAGATCCTTGCGGTAGTACAGCATCCCGGCGTCGAGCTGACCCGGGACGGCCTTGATGCGGCCATTGACGACGTTGTTCTTCCAGTTGTTCGGGAAGAAGGCCGGCTCCAGGTCCTTGACCTTGTCGGTCAGGTCGTAGAGATGCTTGTCGAGCAGGCCGACCCAGATCACGTCGACCGACAGCACGTCGACGGCGCTGCCGTCCTTCGCCGCGAAGATCTGCTGGTAGAGCGCGAGTTTCTCGTCGGAGGCCGCCGGCATCTCGATGAATTCGAGCTTGTGCGGCGTTTCCGACTCGAAGCGCTGCTTGACGTGTTCGCAGTAGGGCTTCATCGCCCCGGAGATGTTGCAGGCCATCTTCAGCGTGTCGGCGTGGGCGGCGGGCAGCACGGCGAACAGGGTCGCAGCCAGGGCGGTGGGCAGCAGTTTCTTCATGATGTCTCCTCGGTTATGTCTTGTGGTGTGGTGCACATCAGCTCACGCGATAGACGCGCGCTTCATAGGGACGCAGAATCAGCGCGCGCGTCTCGTCGTGGGGTGCGACCGCGACGTTCGCGAGCATCAGGTCGGCATGGTGCAGCGCGAAGCCGTCGTGCCGGTATGTGGCGTCCTTCCCGGACAGGTTGGTGATCACGAGGAAGCGTCCGTCGTCCAGCGTGCGGGTGTAGGCATAGATCTGCGGGTCATCCGCCATCAGCAGCGTATAGCGGCCATAGACCAGAACCGGTTCGGCCTTGCGCAGCCGGATCAGCTTGCGGTGGTAGTTGAGCACCGAGTCCGGATCCGTTTCCTGATCGGCGACGTTGATTGCAGTGTAGTTTTCGTTGACCTTGAGCCACGGGCGGCCGGACGTGAAACCGGCATTCGGCGACGCATCCCACTGCATCGGCGTGCGCGAGTTGTCGCGCGCGATCACCGACAGCTTTGCGATCACCTCTTCCACCGGCACGCCTTTCGCGCGCTGCAGCGCGTAGTCGTTGCGAGCGAAGACGCAGTTGAAATCGTCGATGCTGTCGAAGCGCACGTTCGTCATGCCGATTTCCTGGCCCTGGTAGATGAAGGGCGTGCCCTGCATCAGGAAGTACATCGTCGACAGCGCCGTCGTGCTCTCGCGCCAGTAATTCCGGACATCCCCCCACTTCGACACGATGCGCGGGATGTCGTGGTTTTCGAGGAAGAGCGCGTTCCAGCCCACGCCGTCGAGCGTGGTCTGCCAGCGCGTGAAGATCTTCTTCAGCGCGACGAGATCGAGCGGCGCGGACGGGTCATTCGCCCACAGCGTCAGGTGCTCGAACTGGAAGAGCATGTTCAGACGCTGATGCGCCTCGCCGACCCATTCCACCGACTGCTCGGCCGAAACGCCGTTGGCCTCGCCCACCGTCATGATGTCGTAGTGGCGGAAGCTCTCCTGGCACAGGCTGTCCATGTAGTCCAGCACGCCGGGCACGTTCATGTGCATGTCGAAGCTCGGCACGTGGTCGAGCTTGTCCGGATTGGGGAGGTCCGGCAGCCCGGGCACCTTCTTCATGTGGCTCACCGCGTCGAGGCGGAAGCCGTCGATGCCCTTGTCGAGCCACCAGCGCACCATGTCGTTCACGGCGCCGCGGACCTCCGGGTTCTCCCAGTTGAGATCCGGCTGCTTGGTCGAGAACAGATGCAGGAAGTACTGGCCGGTCGTCTCGTCGTACTTCCACGCCGAGCCCTTGAAGATGCTTTCCCAGTTGTTCGGCTCGTCGGCGGGCGTGCCGGGCTCGCCGCCCTTGCCCTCGCGCCACACGTACCAGTCGCGCTTCGGGTTGTCGCGCGAGGAACGTGATTCGACGAACCAGGCGTGCTCGTCGCTGGTGTGATTGACCACGAGGTCGAGGATCAGGCGCATGCCGCGGCTGTGCACCGCGTCGAGCAGGCGGTCGAAATCCGCCATCGTGCCGAACTCGTCCATGATCGCGTGGTAGTCCGCGATGTCGTAGCCGTTGTCGTCGTTCGGCGACTTGTACATCGGGCAGATCCAGATCACGTCGACGCCGAGCGATTTCAGGTAGTCGAGGCGCATCGTGATGCCGTTGAGGTCGCCGATGCCGTCGCCGTTCGAGTCCATGAAGCTGCGCGGGTAGATCTGGTAGGCGACCGCCTCCTTCCACCAGGCCTTGCTCACCGGCTTGATGCCTTCTTTTTTCATTCTGCTGGACCTCTCTGTCAGGTTAGACCGCCGACGCGCCGAGGGCGATGGCGAAGGATTCGTAGGGCTTGAGTTCGAGGCGGGCGCCGAGCCGGCTATGCGCGTCGTAGTTGCAAATCAGGCTTTCGCCCGCGACGCCTTGCAGCTCCGGCGGCAGATCGAGCTCGACCGGCACGCCCGAGAAGTTGTTGATGACGACGATGCGCTCGTTGCCAAGCCGTCGTTCGTAGGCGAAGACCTGGGGGTGCTCCGCGAACAGGGCACGGTAGTCGCCATGGACGATCGCGGCGTGTTGCTTGCGCAGCGCGACAAGGCGGCGGTAGTGATGGAAGACCGATCCAGGATCGGCGAGCGCCGCCTCCGCATTGATCTCGCGGTAGTTCGGATTCACCGCAATCCACGGTTCGCCGCGCGAGAAACCGGCGTTGGCGGAGGCATCCCAATGCATCGGCGTCCGCGCGTTGTCGCGGCCGTTGGCGTAGATGCCTTCCATCATCGCCTCGTGCGGCACACCGGCCGCGACGCGCTCGCGGTACAAGCCCAGCGACTCGATGTCGCGGTACTCGTCGATCGACGCGAAGCGCACGTTCGTCATGCCGAGTTCCTCGCCCTGGTAGATGTAGGGCGTGCCCTTCAGGCAGTGCAGCGCGGTCGCGAGCATCTTCGCGGACTCGACGCGGTAGCGCCCGTCATCGCCGTATTTCGACACAGCCCGCGGCAGGTCGTGGTTGCACCAGAAAAGCGAATTCCAGCCGCTGTCGGCGAGTTCGGTCTGCCACTTCGTCATCACACGCTTGAATTCGACGAGGTCGAAGGCGCGCGGCTTCCACTTGCCATGCTCGGGGTCGTGGGTGATCGTCACGTGCTCGAACTGGAACACCATCGACAGCTCCCGCCGCACGGGGTCGGAATAGAGCTTCGCGATCGCCGGCGTCGCGCTCCAGGTCTCGCCGACGGTCAGCACGTCGCGATCGCCGAAGGTCGCGGCGTTCATCTCCCGCAGGAGCTCATGCAGGCGCGGACCGTTGCTCGTGATGCCGCGGTCGACGTCCTTACCGATGAGGTCGATCACGTCCATGCGGAAGCCGCCGATGCCACGGTCGAGCCACCAGTTCATCATGCGGTGCACTTCTTCCTGCACCTTCGGGTTTGCCCAGTTGAGATCCGGCTGGCGCTTCGAGAAGAGGTGGTAGTAGTACTCACCGGTTGCCGGGTCGAGCTCCCACGCGCTGCCGCCGAAGGCCGCGCGCTGCATGTCGGGCGGCGTGCCGTCGGCCTGCGGCGCCCGCCAGATGTAGTAGTCGCGGTACGGGTTGTCCTTGGACTTCCGCGCCTCGACGAACCACGGATGCTCGTCCGAGGTGTGATTGACGACCAGATCCATCACGATGCGGATGTCGCGGCGCTTGGCCTCCGCGATCAGGGTGTCCATCTCCGCGAGCGTGCCGAATTCCGGCGCGATGTCGCAGTAGTCGGAGATGTCGTAGCCGTTGTCGTCCATCGGCGACTTGAACACCGGCGACAGCCAGATGACGTTGACGCCGAGCGTCTGCAGATAGTCGAGCTTACCGACGATGCCGGCGAGATCTCCGATGCCGTCGCCGTTCGCGTCGCAGAAACTGCGCGGATAGATCTGATAGACCACCGCGTCGTGCCACCACTTCGTTTCCAAGTTGTGTCTCCTCTGGGAGGCTTCGGGTTCGTAGTGATTCTTTTTATGGACTCATAAAACATTCCAAAGCGGTTTGGATCGTAAGCCAAAGCGCTTTGGATGTAAACTGATTTAAAGGGCCACGATCAGGTTCCTTAAGACGTTAGACTTGGGCTATACAGGGGGCCGAACGGAACGGCCCCGCTGCGGCCCGAGGCAGACTGAGGAAATGCAGATGAAGGTCAATCTGAAAATGCTGTCCGAGTCGCTCGGACTGTCGCAGACCACCGTGAGCCGGGCGCTCAACGGGTATTCGGACGTCAGCGAAACGACGCGCCAAAGGGTCGTCGAGGCGGCGAACCAGCTCGGTTACCAGCCCAACCCGCAGGCGCGCCATCTCGCCACCGGCCGTGCGGAGGCGATCGGGATCGTTTATCCCTTCGGCGAAGGCGATATCCGCGACATCCGGCTGGGCGAAGTCGTTTCGGGTCTCACGGAGCGCCTGATCGAGCGGAATCTGGATCTGCTGATCCACTCTTCGCGCCCCGACGGCGAGCTGGATACATACCGCCGCATCATCGAAGGGCGACGAGTCGATGCACTGGTTGTCGCCCGTACCCGCGTCGACGACCCGCGCATCCAGTTCCTGCAGGAACGAAACTTCCCGTTCGTGGCCTATGGCCGAACCCAAAGCCGGGTGCCCTATGCATGGTTCGATTTCGACAATGAGACCGGCGGGCGACTCGCCGCCGAGCGCCTGATCGGTCTCGGGCACCATCGCATCGCCTTGATCCACTCGCCGCTCGTGCTGAACTTCGCAAAGCAGCGCCATGCCGGCTTCCTGGGCGCGCTCCGGGCCGCGGGCATCGAACCCGATCCGGAACTCATCATCGAAGCCTCGCTCGACCGCATCGGCGGTTACGGGGCGGTCGGCAAGTTGCTGGCGCTGAAGGAGCCGCCCACGGCCTTGCTGGTCGATACCAACGTTGCCGGCGTGGGGGCCTTGCGTGCGCTTGCTGACGCGGGCTGGAAGCCGGGCAAGGGAATGTCGCTGATCGTCTACGACGGCATCCCGACGGAGATTCCCCTGCCCTACACCGTCACCGGCATCGTCCAGCCGACGGGAGAATCGAGCGGTCGTGCGATCGCCGACCTGGTCGTCGGCGTTCTGGCGGGCAAGCCGCTGGAAGAGCTGCACATCCTCGCGCAGCCCGGCATCGCCATCGGCGACAGCGACGGCCCTCCCCCGTCCGCGCGACGCAGACGGGCGAAGGCCGCGGATCAGGAAGTGCCCGGCTGACCCAGGCCTTCCCGTTCCGGATCGCGGCTCGACGGACATGGCGTCCTCCTGAGCCCGCCAGGCCTCAGAACCAGACTTCCATCTGCGCGCCCACCAGCCACTTGCTCGAGCCTTTGAACTTCGTGGCGCCGAAGCCTTCGTTGGCGCTGCCGTCGTAGGTGAAGCCGTTGAGCTGCTTGTCCCACTTCATCCAGCTCGCGAAGAGACGCAATTCGGGCCGGGCGAAGAAGCCGGCGCCGGTGTCGAGCTTGAAGGTCGGCGCGACGGTCAGCTTGTAGAAATCGCCCTTGGCCTTCGAGAAGGTGCTGTCCAGGTCCATGTACTGATAGCTGCCTTCGTACTGCATCGCGAAGTTCTTGTTGATCGAGTTGATCAGGCGCAGGTTGGCCGAGGCCCACTTGTAGTCGTCGCCCTTGTTGAAGCGATCCTTGCTCACTTCGGCCATCACCGCGGGCGAGACTTTCCAGTTTTGCGCGATGTCGGCGATGCCGAAGCTCATCAGGCGCAGCGCCCTCGCGTCGTCCAGCAGATTGCCGACCGCGCCGAGCCGCTTGACCTCTGCGCCCAGCCCGTGCCCATAGAGAACGCCGAACTTCGACAGGCCGTCGCCCAGGCCGTAGAAGCTCGGTGCGTGATAGGCAAGCAGACCGTGGTAGCCCCGCGTCGCGCGGCCGGTGTCGCCCTCGTCGTTGTTCGTCGCGCGCATCCCGTTGAGCATCACCTGCCAGTTGCCGATGTAGTTGTTGCTCGTAACGACGTAGCTCTTGATGCTTTCGCTGGTGTCGTTGAGGAAGTCGCGGCCGTACACCGACAGGTTCGTCTTCCAGTCCGGCGTCACTTGCGCGTCATAGAAACCGGCGCCGGTACCGGCCAGGAAGATGAAATCCGAGTCGAAGAAGTGGATGTCGAAGTTCTTCTTGTCGAAGCGCTTGCCCGCCCAGATGGAGCCGCTTTCCAGCGCCGTTCCCTTGAACATCGGCAGATTGCCCAGCTCCGCGTAGGCCCAGCGAACGTTCACGCCGTTTTCGCCGCCGGTCCAGTCGTTGTTGCTGTTGACGCCGTCCGCCAGCATGAAGCCGAACTGCCCCCAGCTCCCATCCGGATCGCGGAAGTTCTTCATGAGCTTGGCCTCGACATAGGTGTCGGTCTCCAAGCCGAGTCGGCCGACCGCGCCGCCGAGATTGCCGGCCGGGGTGATGTAGGGGCCGACCCCCTTGACCGTGAACATCTCGTTGTTCGATACGGTGCCCGAACGGGCATAGCCGTGGAACTCGAAGGACGAGGCGGTCTCCGCGGCCGCCTTCGTTAGCGGCGCCGGCTGCGCCTCGCTCGCGGCCTTTGCGGCGGAAGCAGTTGTGTCGGCTTTTTGGGCGACCTCGGTGGCCTGTTGGGCGGTGGTCGTGGCTTGCTGCGCCGTGGTGCTGGCTTGTTGGGCCGAGCTGGCGGCCTGCTGGGCTGCGTTTGCCGCCTGCTGCGCGGCCGCGGTCACTGCACGGAGCTGTTCTTCGAGCCGCTCGATGCGCGCCTCCAGCTCCTCCACGCGCTTGTTCTTGCCTTGCTCCGCCGCGCCCGCGCTCCCGCAGAACGCGAGAGCAATCCCGATGGCAATGGCCGTCTGCCTGAACATCATTGTTGTCTCCTCGACTGTTTGTAGTTGCTGCACCGTCGCTGTCGCTGCGCCTCTGCGGACGCTGTCGACGGACGGGAAAAAAGATCGTTGGATTGCTCTCCTACTCACCTGGGTGACCGTACTGCGCTGCTCTGTCGCGCGTGTATCACTCAAGTTGTAGCGAAGTGTAGAAAAGCTACTTTAAAAACGCAAATCTTTTGTAGTTTATTATCAATCTAGCCGCTTTTCGATGTAACTAGAGTTCGCACCGAGTAGCCGAAAAGCCCGGCAATATGGGATAAATTGACGCCTTATCGGCGCTTTCCTTCCGTCGGCGGGGCTCTTGAAGGGCGGTCTGAAAATGTTGTTTCGTTTCGATTATATGTAGTGCGATGTAGATTTTTTCCATGAAACCAGTCAAAAGCGCTTTGGATTCGAGGGCCAGTGGAACGGCCGCCGAGTCGATGACCGGCGAGCGTCTGCCTCGCTCAGGACCGAGCGATCCCCTCCCGTCGAACCGCAGACGCGGGATTGCCGCGGATTCAGCTCGCGTGCGAAATCAGCGATCCCAGGTCGCCAGTGTCGGGAGGCGGCTGGTTTCGCGCATCGGGCCGCCGTGGATGCGGTTGCGACTGCGCTCCGCGCACGGCGACGCCCACGGCGAGCACGTCGAGCATCAGCAGGTGCAGGATGCGCGAGATCATCGACAGGTGTGTCGAGATGTCTTCGGAGTGATCGACGGCAAGGTGCACGGTCGCCTTCTTCGCGAGCGGCGAATGGCTCGCCGTGATCGCGATCACCGCAGCCCCGGTTGCGAGGGCCAGATCGACGGCATGCAGGAGTTCCGGCAGGTGCCCCGAACTGGAGATCGCGACGACGACGTCGCCCGGGCCGAGCAACTCTGCGGCCATCGCTTCGAGCCGCGGATCGGCATAGGCGACCGCAGGGATGCGGAAGCGGAAGAATTTGTACTGTCCGTCGAGTGCAACCACACTGGAGTTGCCGGCACCGTAGAACTCGATGCGCGAGGCCTTCTGCAGCAGGCCGATTGCCCGATCCACCGCGGCGGGGTCGAGGCCGTCGCGCAGCCGCAGGATGGCCGACACCGTGTTGTCGAGCACCTTCGCCGACAGGTCCGGTGCGGAGTCCCCTGCCCTCACCTGGCTGTGGCGCACCGGGATCGTGCCCGTCAGACCGGAGGCGAGCTTCAGGCGGAACTCGGCGAGGCCGTTGAAGCCCAGCGTGCGGCAGAAGCGGATCACGGTCGGCTGGCTGACCTCCGCGTGCAGGGCGATGTCGGCGACCGGATCGTTGAGGAAGCTGCGCGGCTGGTCGAGCAGCAGTCGCGCAACGCGCTGTTCGGCCTTGCTCAGGTTGGGCAGCGCCGCACGGACCTTGTCGAGCAGCGGATTCTCGCCGCGCTCCGACTGCAGGTGATGGCCGAGGATCGCCGACACGCCGTGGAAGGTCGGGTGTGCCGCGGTGATCACGTAGGTCGGGATGTGCGCGAGATAGTCCGCGAATCGGCCCTTGCTTTCGAAGCGCTGCCGGAAGGTCGAACGCGCAAAGAGCTCGCCCAGCCGCGGCACGACGCCGCCGCCGATGTAGATACCGCCCAGCGCGCCGAGGGTCATCGCGACGTCGGAGGCGACCGTGCCGAGCATCGCGCAGAAGCATTCGACGATCTCGACGCACAGCGCATCCTCGCCCGTGAGCGCACGCGACACGATCTGCGCCGCCTGCAACGGCTTTGCGAGGGCGATGCCCTTGCGTTCTGCGAGGGCACGGCAGATCAGCTCCAGGCCCGGCCCGGAAACGAGCCGCTCCGCGGAGACGTGCGGCAACTCCCGCCATGCATACTGCAGGATGAACATCTCGCGTTCGTCGGCCGGCGCGAAGCTGGTGTGCCCGCCTTCGCTGCCGAGCGTGATCCAGCGGTCCTCGGCGGGGATGAGCCCCGATACGCCGAGACCGGTTCCCGGGCCGATCAGGCCGATCACGCCGTCCTGGCGCGGTTCGCCGCCGCCGACCTGGACGCGGTCCCGCTCGGAAAGACGCGACAGCGACATCGCGAGCGCGGTGAAGTCGTTGACGACGAGCAGCGTGTCGAGGCCCAGCCTGCGCCGTGTCTCCTCGATCGAAAACTGCCAGTCGCGGTTCGTCATCTTCACGAGATCGCCGTCGATCGGGTTCGCGATCGCGATCGCTGCATGGCGCGGAGCCGGGCCGGACAATCGCCGCAAGTAAGCCTGGATGACGTCGACGATCCCGGCATAGTCGCCGCAATGCAGCACCTCGACCGCCTCCACGCGGCCCGGTGCGCGTTCGAGCGCAAAGCGCGCATTGGTGGCGCCGATGTCCGCGAGCAACCGCGGGCCGTCGGCAAACTCCAATCCCGAATCCGGTTTCACGTCAGCTTTTGTTTCGATGTCCATCTCGACTCCATTGCTCCGATTCGTTCGCGACCTGCCCGGGCTGTGCCTACCGGGTCGTTCCCGAAGCGCATGAGCGCATATTTTGACGCATTGCGCCTAAGCCATATCGCCTATCTTCAACCCTCTGCACGGGGCACCGCCCCTGCCCGCCATACAGGAGACATCCAGCCATGAGCACTCCGATCGAAGTCGCACTGATCGGCTACGGCTATGCCGGCCAGAACATCCACGCGCCGCTGCTGCGCGCCGTCCCCGGCCTGCGCCTGTCGGTCGTCGCTTCGCGACAGCCCGACAAAGTGCTTGCCGACATTCCGGACGCGAAGGTCGTCGAAGACCCGCTCGCCGCGCTGGCGCGGCCCGACGTGGAGCTGGTCGTCATCGCCAGCCCCAACGACACCCACGCGCCGCTCGCCGAGGCGGCCTTGCGCGCGGGCAAGCACGTGGTCGTCGACAAGCCGTTCACGGTCACGCTCGACGAAGCCCGCGACCTGGCAGCGCTCGCCGCAAAACAACAGTGCGTGCTGTCGGTGTTCCAGAACCGGCGCTGGGACAGCGATTTCCTCGCGCTGCGCGGACTCATCGCAGCGGGACGGCTGGGCGAAATCGTGCATCTCGAATCGCGTTTCGACCGCTTCCGGCCCGACGTCCGCGAACGCTGGCGCGAGCGGGACGTGCCGGGAGGCGGCCTGTGGTACGACCTCGGGCCGCACGTCGTCGATCAGGCCTTGCAGCTCTTCGGCCTGCCCGAGCGCGTCGGTGCGCAGTTCGGCACGATGCGCGACGGTGCGCGCACACCGGACTGGTGCCAGGTCCAACTCGACTGCGGCCGTCCGCAAGTGACGCTGCACGCTTCGGTGCTGGTCGGCGGCGGCATGCCGCGCTTCGCGGTGCATGGCCGCCGCGGCAGCTGGGTGAAGTACGGGCTCGACGCGCAGGAATCGCAGCTGTTGACGGGCCTGCGTCCGGGCGACCCGGGCTGGGGTGCCGATCCGCTGCCGGGCACGTATTACCCCGGCGACGGCAGCCGCCACGACGAGCCCGTGCCGGCCGGGAACTACGTCGCCTACTACACCGGGCTCGAAGCCGCGATCCGGGGCCGCGGGAAGAACCCCGTGACGCCCGCCGAGGCGGTCGCCGTCATGGCGGTGATCGAGACCGCGATCGCAGCGGCGGAACAGGGGCGCATGTTGCCGCTGCCGCTGACCGATGACGAGCGGCAGCGCTGGAAGGCCGCATCGTAAAGAGTGCAGGATGGGTTGAGGCCGCAGGCCGATACCCATCCTGCGCCTGCCAAGGGACGTCGTCGGTCGACGGGTATCGCTTCGCTCAACCCATCCTACGATCTGCGCCACGTCACGCGATCCGCAACTCCGACGCCGGATCGAAGAACACCGCCTTCGACAGGTCGAACATCAGGTCCATGTTCTCGCCCGGCGCGCGGGCATGCGCGGGGTGCACGCGGCACGTGACCTCACGCCCGTTCACCGGCACGAGCACCAGCGTGTCGGGGCCGGTCGGCTCGGTCAGGCTGATCGGCAGCGACGCGGTTTGGATGTAATCCGCGCCCAGGCTCGATTCGACCTTGTGCGTGATCTGCTCCGGGCGGATGCCGAACACGACTTCCTTGCCTTCCCAGGGCTTGAGCTTGCCGTTCGCCGACACCGCCGGGAAGACGTAGCTGTTCGCGCCGCTCTCCAGCCGCACGCCGTGCCCGGCTCCCATCGCTTCGACGCGCGCCGGGATGAAGTTCATCGACGGCGAGCCCATGAAGCCCGCGACGAAGAGGTTCGCCGGGTTGTCATAGATCTGCTGCGGCGTACCGAACTGCTGCACTTCGCCCGCTTTCATCACGGCGATCTTGTCGCCGAGCGTCATGGCCTCGATCTGGTCGTGCGTCACATAGACGATGGTCGTGCCCATACGCTGGTGCAGCTGCTTGATCTCGACGCGCATCTCGACGCGCAGCTTGGCGTCGAGGTTCGACAGCGGCTCGTCGAAGAGGAAGAGCGACGGGTCGCGCGCGATCGCCCGTCCCATCGCGACCCGTTGGCGCTGCCCGCCCGAGAGCTGCGAGGGCTTGCGGTCGAGCAGGTGGCCGATCTGCAGCGTCTGCGCGACGCGTTCGACGATCTTCTGCTGTTCGGCCTTGCCGACCTTGCGGATCTCGAGGCCAAAGGAAATGTTCTCGCGCACGGTCATGCTCGGGTACAGCGCGTAGGACTGGAACACCATCGCGATGTCCCGGTCCTTGGGGCTGAGGTTGTTGACGACGCGGTCGCCGATGCGGATGTCGCCCGAGCTCACGGTATCGAGGCCGGCGATCATCGACAGCAGCGTCGACTTGCCGCAGCCGGAGGGGCCGACGAGGATCAGGAACTCCCCCTTCTCGATCTCGATGTTGATGCCCTTGAGGATTTCCGTGCCCTGGTAGGACTTGCGCACGTCGCGGATGGATAAAGCGCCCATTTTGTCTCGCTCCTTTGTCTTGATTGCCCGGGTCTTTAGCCCTTGACGGCACCGGCGGTGAGGCCGCGCACGAAATACTTGCCGGCGACGACGTACACGAAGAGGGTCGGCAGTGCAGCGATGATCGCCGCGGCCATGTCGACGTTGTATTCCTTGACCCCGGTCGAGGTGTTCACGAGGTTGTTCAGCGCGACGGTGATCGGCTGGCGGTCGCCGGACGAGAACACCACGCCGAACAGGAAGTCGTTCCACACCTGCGTGAATTGCCAGATGATGCTGACGACGATGATCGGCGCCGACAGCGGCAGGATGATGCGGCGGAAGATCAGCCAGAAGCCCGCGCCGTCGATCTTCGCCGCCTTCACGAGCTCGTCGGGGATCGTCACGTAGTAGTTGCGGAAGAACAGCGTCGTGAAGGCGAGGCCGTACACCACATGCACGAAGACGAGGCCCGCCGTCGAGTTGGCGATGCCCATCGCCCCGAGCGTGCGCGCCATCGGCAGCAGCACGACCTGGAAGGGGATGAAGCAGCCGATCATCAGCATGCCGAACAACAGGTCGCTGCCGCGGAAGCGCCACATCGTCAGCACGTAGCCGTTCACCGCGCCGATCAGCGTCGAGATCAACACCGCCGGCACGACGAAGGACACCGAGTTCCAGAAGAAGCCGGCCAGGCCTTCACACTGGATGCCGGTGCAGGCCGACGACCAGGCCTTGCCCCAGGCGTCGAGGTTCGGGTCCTGCGGCATCGACAGCAGGTTGCCGCTGCGGATCTCGTCGAGGCTCTTCAGCGAAGTCGTGATCATCACGAAGAGCGGCATCAGGTAATAGAAGCAGACCAGCACCAGCAGGCCGTAGACGATCGTGCGACCGACAAGTTGGCCCGTATTGCGGGTTGAAGTCATCTCAGCCATGGCGCGGCCTCCGGAGTTCCGAGTACATGAAGGGCACGATCACCGCGACCACGATCATCAGCATCATCATCGCGCTGGCGGCGCCGAGGCCGATCTGGTTGCGGGTGAAGGCGAAGGAGTACATGAAGGTCGCCGGCACGTCGGAGGCGAAGCCCGGGCCGCCGTTGGTCAATGCCATCACGAGGTCGAAGCTCTTCACTGCGATGTGCGTCAGGATCATGAAGCTCGAGAAGAACACCGGCCGCAGGCTCGGGATGATGATGCGGCGGTAGATCGTCGGCATCGAGGCGCCGTCGACCTGGGCGGCCTTGATGATCGAGTCGTCGATGCCGCGCAGCCCCGCGAGGAAGAGCGCCATCACGAAGCCCGATGACTGCCACACAGCGGCCACGACGACCGTATAGATCGCCATGTCCGGGTCGATCAGCCAGTCGAAACGCGCGTCGGCGAAGCCCCAGTCGTGCAGCAGGCGCTCGACGCCGAGCTCCGGGTTGAGGATCCACTTCCACGCCGTGCCGGTGACGATGAAGGACAGCGCCATCGGGTACAGGTAGATCGAGCGGATGAAGCCTTCGCCGCGGATCTTCTGGTCGAGCAGGATCGCGAGCAGCAGCCCGACGGCAAGGCACACGAACACGAACGTGCCGCCGAAGAGCGCGAGATTCTTCAGCGCGAGCCACCAGCGCTCGTTCGCGAACAGCGCTTCGAACTGCGCGAGTCCTGCGAACTCGTATTTCGGCAGCATCCGCGACGGCGTCAGCGAGAGCACCGCCGTCCAGAGGATGTAGCCGTAGATGAAGACCAGCGCGCAGACGAAGGTCGGCGCCAGCACGATTTTCGGCAGCCACGCGTCGATGCGGTCGCCGAGGCGCGGTTTCGCCTCGGTGCCCGCGCCGGACTTGGGCGCCGCGGTGATTCTTTGAGCAGTCAGATCCATTGCCTTCTCCTCGGTCCGCCGCCTCAGGGACTCCCTTTGGCGGCGAAGCCCCGGCGGCACCCTTGCGGAGGCCGCCGGCAGTTTCAGTATCCGGTGAGGATGCTTACTTCGTGAGCGCCGCGCGGGCGAGCTTCTCGGCGGCTTCCTTCGGCTTCATCGCCGGGGAGTTGAAGAACTGCGTGACGACGTCCTGCATCGCACCCGCCGTCGCGGCCGGCACGGCCATCTGGTGGGCGATGCTCGGCACGAGCGAGCCGCGCTTCGACGCCGCCTCGAAGTCCCGCGCCGACAGCTTCGCGCAGTCGTCGAACTTGTCGAGGTTCATGTTCATCCGCGCCGGGATCGAGCCCTTGTTGAGGTTGAACACTTCCTGGAACGCGGGGCTCATCACCGCGGTCGCGAGGTCCTGCTGGCCCTTGCGCACGTCGGCCGACGATTGCTCGAACATCACGAGGCTGTCGATGTTGAAGGTGAAGGCCTCGGCAGTGCCCGGCGCCGCGACGCAGACATAGTCCTTGCCCGGCACCTTGCCGGCGCTCGTGAATTCGCCCTTCGCCCAGTCACCCATGAATTGCATCGCGGCCTTGCCGTTGATGATCATGCCGGTCGCCTGGTTCCAGACGCGGTTCGCCGAATCCTTGTCGACGTACTTGCGAACCGTCGCGAAGGTCGTGAACACCTTCTCCATCGTCGGGCCCTTCAACGTCGCCTGATCGAGATCGACGAGCGCCTTGCGATAGAAGTCCGCGCCGCCGACGCCCAACGCGATCGATTCGAATACCGTGAAGTCCTGCCAGGGCTGACCGCCATGCGCGACCGGCACGAAGCCCGCCTTCTGGATCTTCTCGGCCGCGGCCGGGAATTCATCCCAGGTCTTGGGGACTGCGACGCCCGCCTTCTTGAAGACTTCCGGATTGACCCACATCCAGTTCACGCGGTGGACGTTCACCGGCACCGCGACGTAGTGGCCGTTGTACTTCATGACCTTCGAGACGACTGGTGGCAGCAGCGAATCCCAGCCGCCCGCCTTCGCGACCTCGTCGAGATTGCTCAACACGCCCTCCGCGCCCCATTCGGCGATGCTCGGCCCCTTGATCTGGGCCGCCGCGGGTGGATTGCCGGACACGACGCGCGACTTCAGCACCGTCATCGCGTTCTCGCCGCCGCCGCCGGCGACCGCGAAGTCCTTCCACTTGTGGCCTTTCGATTCGAGGATCTTCTTCAGCTCGGCCGCCGACTTGGCTTCGCCGCCGGCCGTCCACCAGTGCAGGACTTCGAGTTCGGCCGCCTGGGCGACGGCTGCGGTGCCGAGTGCAGCAGTGAGGCAGGTGCGCAGGATGCGGGTGCGGATCTTCATATGGTTGTCTCCTTCCAGTTCCCGGCCTTCGAGAGGCGCAATTCATTATGGATCCGAGTTCCGTCGGCGCCGCCGCCGGCTCCGGACCGAAAAATCAAGCGAACCGCCTGCCGCCCCTGAACATCGCGTGGCTTGCACGATCTCAAGGGGGAGATTCGATCGCCTGAACTGGCTGCAGTGTAGTTCCACTACTTCTTTGAATGCAAGAAATTTTGTAATCCAGGAACAATCGAGCGAGCGTTGCTCTTCGCAATACTGCATCGCAGTATCTAAAATACCGGCGTAACAAGGCGTTAAATAGGATTTAGTTCCGATTTTATGCTGCATTGCGGCAATTCATTGCCGCCGTGGAATGCAAGTTATTTTCCTAGCTCGCCCTTGATTTTTCTGTAATCCGATTACAGAATAGGTTCACGAAATGCCTTCGGGCGCACTTGCGAAGAGGTCTTCATGGCACACCCCCGTACTCTTGATCTGGTCATCTTCGGTGGAACCGGGGATCTCGCAATGCGCAAGCTGCTGCCCGCGCTTTATCACCTGCATTGCGATGCACTGCTGCCCGCCGAGGCGCGTATTGTCGGCGTCGCGCGCGACGGGCTGGACGACGACGGCTATCGCAGCTTTGCCCGCACGCACGCAGAACGCTTCATCGGCAAGGATTTCAAGCCCGCCGAATGGGCGGGCTTTGCCGAGCGTCTCGTGTATGCGCAGGTCGACGCGCTGCAGGCCGACAGCTTCGCCTCGCTCGCCGAACGGCTGAACGGCCGCCCGGACGGCCAGCGCGTCTTCTATCTATCGACCGCGCCCAGTCTGTTTACTACGATCACCGGTCATCTTCACGGTGCCGGGCTGGTTGCGGCAGACAGCCGCGTCGTCCTCGAAAAGCCGCTCGGCCACGATCTCGCCTCCTCGCGCCAGATCAACGACGAGGTCGGCCGCTATTTCGCCGAGGACCAGATCTACCGGATCGACCATTACCTCGGCAAGGAACCGGTGCAGAACCTGCTCGCGCTGCGCTTCGGCAACGCGCTGTTCGAACCGCTGTGGCGGCGCGAGTGGGTGCGCGACGTGCAGATCACGGTCGCGGAACAGGTCGGCGTCGAAGGGCGCGGCGAGTTCTACGACCGCGTCGGCGCGATGCGCGACATGGTGCAGAACCACCTGCTCCAATTGCTGTGCATCGTCGCGATGGAGCCGCCGGCGTCGATCGCGCCGGATGCCGTGCGCGACGAGAAGCTGAAGATCCTGCGCGCGTTGCGTCCCTTCGGCCTGGCCGATGTCGCGACCCGGACCGTGCGCGGTCAGTACAAGGCCGGGGCGAGCGGCGGGCAGCCGGTCCCGGGCTATCTCGAAGAGAACGGCATCCCAGGCGACAGCCGTACCGAAACCTTCGTCGCGCTGAAGGCCGAGATCAATACCTGGCGCTGGGCCGGCGTGCCCTTCTTCCTGCGCACAGGCAAGCGGATGCAGGAGAAGGTCGCCGAGATCGTCATCAACTTCCGCTCGGTGCCGCACTCGATCTTCGGAGTCCCCGCCACGCCGCAGCACGCGAACCGCATGGTGATCCGCATGCAGCCGGAGGAAACCGTCGATCTCCACCTCCTCGCGAAGCAGCCGGGCGACGTGATGCAACTGCACCCGGTGCGCCTCGACCTCGACTTTGCCGAGGCCTTCCGCACGCGCCGCCTGGAAGCCTACGAGCGCCTGCTGATGGACGTGATGCGCGGCAACCTGACCCTGTTCGTGCGGCGCGACGAGCAGGAAGCGGCGTGGCGCTGGGTCGAGCCGATCATGGCCGGATGGCAGGCTGCCGACGACCGTCCGAAACCTTATACCGCGGGTACCTGGGGCCCGGCCGGGTCCAGCGCGCTGCTCTCGCGCGACGGCCTCTCCTGGCACGAGGAGATCTGAAGGATCTTCGGCCCACTCACTATTTGTTCCGAATCGACGAAGGATCACCAGATGTTTTCAGGATCTCCCGACACCTTTCCGCGCCTTGTCGGCGACATCGGCGGCACCAACGCACGTTTCGCCTTCATCGCGGGGTCCGGACAGGAGATGGCCGCGATGCGCACGCTGTCCTGCGCGGATTTCGAGGGGCCGGCCGATGCGATCGAGCATTACCTCGGCGAAGCCGGCCTCGCACGGCCGCGCTGGTGCGCTTTCGGGATCGCTAATCCGGTCGACGGCGATTTCGTGCGTATGACGAATCACCGCTGGGCCTTCTCGATTCTCGAACTCGGCGAGCGCTTGGCGCTCGACCGCCTCAAGGTGATCAACGACTTCACCGCGTTGGCGATGGCGCTCCCTGCCCTGGCGCCGAAGGAGCTCGTCCAGGTCGGCGGCGGAGAAGCGCTGGTCGGTCGCTCGATCGGCCTGCTCGGCGCCGGTACCGGCCTGGGCATCTCCGGCCTCGTTCCCAGCGGCGGCGACTACGTGCCGCTCGAGGGTGAAGGCGGCCATGTCACGCTTGCGGCCAGCAATGCTCATGAGGCCGAGCTGATCGCGTGGCTGTCGCGCCGCTATCCCCACGTCTCGGCCGAGCGCGTGCTGTCGGGGCCGGGCCTGGTTGCCCTCTACGAGGCCCATGCCGCGGTTGGCGGGCAGCCGTCCGAGCAACTGAGTGCAGCCGAGATCAGCCAGCGCGGCCTGGCCGGGACATGCGCGCTCTGCGTCGAGACCTTGCACACCTTCTGCGCGATGCTCGGCACCGTCGCCGCGGACCTCGCGCTGATCCTCGGCGCGCGCGGCGGCATGTACGTCGGCGGCGGCATCGTGCCCAAGTTCGGCGACTTCTTCGCGCGCTCGGGCTTTCGCGAACGCTTCGAGCAGAAAGGACGCTTCAGCGAATATCTCGCGCGGATTCCGACCTACGTGATCCATGCGCCCTATCCCGGGCTGGTCGGTGCCGCACAGGTGCTCGAGCGCGCGGCGGCGTCGGCCTGAGACGAACGATTAGGTGGCGTAGCCCGGGTTCCGCCGGTCCAGCTTGCGACGCAGTGCCGGCCACGCGAGCCCGCCGCCGGCGCCGCGCGTGACCTTCTCCCATTGTTCGGGCGCGCCGGCGATGATCGCGTCGCTGATGCGGCGCATCTGTTGCCCGCCGCTCAGGGCGCGGACCTGGATCATGCAGGCGGTCTCGAAGAAGTACATCGCGACGAAGGCCTCCGCGACCGAGCGTCCCACCGTCAGCAAGCCGTGATTCCGGAGCATCAGGAAGCGCTTGTCGCCGAGGTCATGCACGAGACGCGGCCTCTCGTCGTCTTCGAGCGCGACGCCCTCGTAGTCGTGATAGGCGAGCGAAGACAGCACGAAGATCGAATGCTGCGAGAGCGGCAGCACGCCCTCCACCTGAGCGGACACCGCGACGCCATTGACGCTGTGCACATGAAGCACGCACTGGGCGTCTTCGCGCGCGCTATGGATCGCGCTGTGGATCACGAAGCCGGCCGGGTTGGTTTCGTATGGGCTGTCGAGCACCTTGTGTCCGTGCAGATCGACCTTCACAAGGCTCGACGCGGTGATCTCGTCGAACATCAGCCCGTAGGGATTGATCAGGAAGTGATGCTCGGTCCCCGGCAGGCGGGCCGAGATGTGCGTGAAGATCAGATCGTCCCATCCGAACATCGCGACCAGCCGATAGCACGCCGCCAGATCGACGCGCAGCTTCCATTCCTCGTCGCTGACTGACGAACGCACTTCCGGCATCACGCTGTTCATGGACCTCTCCTCGATACGAACTTCCATCTACCTTGTATAGACGGGAGCTCTCTCGGAGGGAAGCGGCGGGATTTCTCCCGCCACCACGACCGTATTCCGGGCGGCGTCGCGCGACTGCGATGGCCGCTATTCCGCCAACTCCCTCCGATCCCGGAAAAACGCCAAGGCCTCCGGATTCGCCAGCGCTTCCTGATTCTTCACCGGCCGCCCATGCACGACGTTGCGCACGGCGAGTTCGACGATCTTGCCGCTCTTGGTGCGCGGGATGTCGGCGACCTGCAGCACTTTCGCCGGCATATGGCGCGGCGTGGTGTTGTCGCGGATCGTCTGTTTGATGCGCGCGACGAGCGCGTCGTCGAGCGTCAGTCCTTCGCGCAGCTTCACGAAGAGCACGACGCGCACGTCGTTCGGGTTCTGCGGCGGCCAGTCCTGACCGATCACCAGCGACTCGACGACTTCCTCCAGGCGCTCGACCTGGCGATAAATCTCGGCGGTGCCGATGCGCACCCCGCCCGGATTCAGCGTCGCGTCCGAGCGGCCGTGGATGACCAGCCCGCCGTGCTCGGTGATCTCGCAGAAATCGCCGTGGCACCACACGTTCGGAAAGCGGTCGAAGTAGGCCGCGTGGTACTTCGAGCCGTCTTCGTCGCCCCAGAAGCCGATCGGCATCACCGGGAAAGGCTTGCTGCAGACGAGCTCACCCTTCTCCCCCTGCAACGGGCGGCCCTCGTCGTCCCAGACGTCGACCGCCATCCCGAGCCCGCGGCACTGGATCTCGCCGCGCCACACCGGCAGCACCGGCGAGCCGAGCACGAAGCACGAGATGATGTCGGTGCCGCCCGAGATCGACGACAGTTGCAGGTCGGCCTTGATGTCGCGATAGACGTAGTCGAAGCCTTCCGGCACGAGCGGGCTGCCGGTGCTCATCATTGCGCGCACGCTCGCAAGGCTGTGCGTCTCGCGCGGTTTCAGGCCGAACTTGGCGGCGGCGTCGATGAACTTCGCCGAGGTCCCGAAGTGCGTCATGCGCTCGGCGTCGGCGTAGTCGAAGAGGATCTGATTGTCGGACGCGAAGGGCGAGCCGTCGTAGAGGAGCAGCGTCGCGCCGGCCGCGAGGCCCGAGACGAGCCAGTTCCACATCATCCAGCCGCAGGTCGTGAAGTAGAACAGGCGGTCGCCCGGCTTCACGTCGGCGTGCAGGCGGTGCTCCTTCAGGTGCTGCAGCAGCGCGCCGCCCGCGCAATGCACGATGCACTTCGGCACGCCCGTCGTGCCCGACGAATACATGATGTAGAGCGGATGGTCGAAGGGCAGCGGCTCGAAGCGGATGTCGTCGACAAGCTGGAAGGGCGCGACGAACTCGGCCCACATGTGGGCGTGCGGCACGTGCTTCAGGTCGTGTTCGGCATGGACGTAGGGCACGACGACGACGCGCTTCAGCGAGGGCAACTGGCGCACGATGTCGCCGAGCTTGCCCAGCACGTCGATCGTCTTGCCGCCATAGAAATAGCCGTCGCAGGCGATCAGCACTTTCGGTGCGGTCTGGCCGAAGCGGTCGATCACGCCCTGCACGCCGAAGTCCGGCGATGCGGACGTGAAGATCGCACCGATGCTCGCCGCGGCCAGCATCGCGACGACCGTCTCGGGCATGTTCGGCATGTAGGCCGCGACGCGGTCGCCTTTTTTCACGCCGTGATCGCGTAGCGCCGCAGCGAAGTGTGCGACAGCCCGGTAGAGCTCGCCATGGGACATGCGGTTCTGCACGCGGTCTTCGCCCCAGAAGACGATCGCGTCCTCGGCGTCGCGCGAGCGCAGGAGATTCTGCGCGAAGTTCAGGCGGGCGTCGGGGAACCACTTCGCGCCGGGCATGCGGTCGCCATCGACCAGCACGCGTTCGCCGCGTTGCCCGATCACACCTCCATCCTCCCAAACGCTGCTCCAGAACTGCTCGGGCGAGGCGACGGACCAGGCGTACAGCGCGTCGTAGTCGGGCAGCGACACGTTCCAGCGCTTTTCGGCGGCAACACGGAAGGCGGTCACGTTGGCGGCAAAGACGCGTTCCGCAGAAGGCGTCCAGAGTGGAGCGACGCTGTGGTCGGTCATGTGAAGCTCCTCAGTGTCTCGTGGGGGGACCGGGGCGGTGCCCGGTCCGGTTTCTTATCGTTCTATTCTATCCCTGCAGCATCACGCGTAGCGGCGCGAGGCGACCGGTGCCACCTCTTCCCGCTTCTTGCCGGGGATATGGCGCTTGACGAGGCCGAGGGCGACGAGCGCGAACAGCATCGCGAAGCCGAGCATCGACAGGTAGGCCGAAGCCCCGCCGGACGTGATCACTGCCGCGCCGGCGAAGGAACTGAGGATGGCGCCGAGGCGGCCGAAGGACAAGGCCGAGGCCGTCCCCGTCGCGCGGACCAGCGTCGGATAGACATAGGCGCACAACGCGTACATCGGCGCTTGCACCGCATTGACGAACATGCCGTGGATGCCGAGGCCGATCATCAGCATGTTGGTGTTGTCGGCGATATTCACGCCCTTCAGCAGGAAGGCACTCGTCGCCGCGCCGATGCAGCACACGATCAGTGCGACGCGCGAGCCGAAGCGGCCGATTGCCAGCGCGCAGCCGAGTGCCCCGACCACGCCGCCGAGGTTGTAGGCGGTCAGACCCGAGCTTGCGAGCGTCACCGGCAGGCCTTCGGCGGCGAGCATCGTCGGCAGCCAGCTGAAGGCGCTGTAGGTCGCAAGCATCACCATGAAGAAGCCGCCCCAGATCGCGAGCGTGTCACGGACGCGGGCCGGCTCGAAGAGCGAACCGAAACCGGCGCGCTGTTCGGCGGCTTGCTCGGTGGCATCCGCAAAGGCCGTGTCGGCATTGGTCGGGCGCGCCATGCGGGCGAGGAGCGTGCGCAGCTCCGCCCAGCGCTCGGCCTTGCGGGCGAGGTAGCGCGGCGACTCGGGGAGCTTCGCGAGGAGCAGCAGGCTGTATGCGATGGGCAGCGCGCCGCCGATCCAGAAGAGGCCACGCCAGCCGAGTACGGGGAGGATCGAGCTCGCGAAGAGCCCCGCAAGCATGCCGCCCAACGGATAGCAGACGATGGTCGCCGTGACGGCCAGCGTGCGGCGGTGGGCCGGGGTGAACTCGGCCGTCATCGTCGAGGCGCTCGGCAGCGCGCCGCCAATGCCAAGACCGGCGATCAAACGCAGCACGGCGATCGTGGTCACGTCCGGAGCAAAGCCGATCGCGCAGGTCGCAGCACCGAAGAGGAAGACGCTCGTGGCGAGCACAAGGCGGCGGCCGATGCGGTCGGCGACGAGGCCCGCACAGGCACTGCCGATCGCCATCCCCACCAGCCCTGCGGCGACGGCCGGGGCGAAGGCGGTCCGGGTGATGCCCCACTCCTTGATGATCATCGGGATCGCGAACCCGATCAGTTGCCCGTCAAACCCGTCCATGATGATCGCGAATGCCGATAGCATGACGACGATCTTCTGCATCGCGGTGAAGGGGCCGTGATCGAGGACTCCGCCAATGTCGACGGCGCCCGCCTTCGTTGAGGCTTGCAGCATGTTGGTGTCTCCGTTGAAGTTTTGGTGTCGCGCGAGGCGCGACGAGCCCGCCCTGCCCCGTTCTGTGCGGGGCTTGGGAGCGAAAAGCCTTGTGTTGCCGGGACTGTTAACTAAGCGGCGAGCTTCGCGACCGTGTTTTCGATGCGGCCGAAAATGCTGTGCCCGGCCGCGTCGAACATCTCGATGCGCACCGTATCGCCGTCGCGCATGAAGGGGGTCTCGGGCTTGCCCTGCTCGAGGGTCTCCCAGGTGCGCACTTCCGCGAGGCAGCAGTAGCCGACGCCGCCGTGCTCGATCGACGATCCCCACAGGTCACCCGCCTTGTTCGAAACCGTGCCCGAACCGATGATCGAGCCCGCTTCGAGTTCGCGCGTCTTCGCGACATGCGCAACGAGCTGTCCGAAATTGAAGCTCATGTCGACGCCGGCGTTCGGCTTGCCGAAGAGGCCGTCGTTGAGATGGACGACGAGCGGCAGATGCACCTTGGCGTCACGCCACGCGTCGCCGAGTTCGTCCGGCGTCACGGCGACCGGGCTGAAGGCGGAAGCCGGCTTCGACTGGAAGAAGCCGAATCCCTTCGCGAGCTCGTTCGGGATCAGGCCGCGCAGCGAGACGTCGTTCACCAGCATCACGAGGCGAATCGCCTTCGCGGCCTGATCTGGCGTCGCGCCCATGGGCACGTCGCCGGTCACGACCGTGACTTCGGCTTCGAAGTCGATGCCCCAGCTTTCGTCCGCGACGACCTTGTCGCGCGGGCCGATGAAGCTGTCCGAGCCACCCTGGTACATCAGCGGGTCGGTGTAGAAGCTTTCCGGCACTTCGGAATTGCGCGCCTTGCGCACGAGCTCGACGTGGTTGAGGTAGGCCGAACCGTCCGCCCACTGGTAGGCGCGCGGCAATGGCGAGTGGCAGGCGGCTTCGTCGAAAGGCTGCGAATCGACTGCGCCGCTGTTGAGCGCCTCATACACCTGGCGCAGTTGCGCCTCGCAGTCCGACCAGTTGTCGAGCGCGGCCTGCAGCGTGCGGGCGATCGCGGGGACGGCGCGGCAGCGCGTCAGGTCGCGGCTGACGACGACGAGCGTGCCGTCGCGTCCGCCTTGCTTCAAGGTCGCGAGTTTCACTTGAACATCTCCTTGTAGCTGCCGTCGTGCATCCAGGCCGCGTGCTTGGGCGCCTTCTTCGTCACCGCCCACTCTTCCAGCATCGCCCACTTCACCTCGTCGAGCGCCTCGAGCATTTTCGGCGAGGCGGTGTTGGCGGCGAGCTCCAGCCGATGGCCATTCGGGTCGAAAAAGTAGATCGACTGGAAGAGCGCGTGGTCGGTGGGCCCGATCACGTCGATACCTTCCGATTCGAGGCGCGCCTTGGCGGCCAGCAGGACGTCCATCGACTCGACCTGCAGTGCAAGGTGTTGCGTCCAGACCGGGGTGTTCTCGTCGCGGCCCATCGCCGGGCGGGTCGGCAGCTCGAAGAACGCGAGCACGTTGCCCATGCCGGCATCGAGGAAGATGTGCATATACGGATCGGCTTCGCCGGTCGAGGGCACGGCGTCTTCGGCGATCGACAGCACCAGCTTCATGCCGAGATGTTTTTCGTACCAGCGGGCGGTCGCCAGCGCGTCGTGGCAGCGGTAGGCCACGTGGTGGATTTTCTGGATAAGCATTTCAGTCTCCGAGTTCGTTGTCAGACGCCATCGCGCGCGATCTGCATCGCTTCGCGCAGCACCGAGAGGTCGCCGACGTGGTTCGCGAGCAGCAGGATCAGGCGCGCGTTCACCATCGCGCTCTGCTCGTCCGTGAGTTCGCGGTGCGTCTCGATCAGCGCCTCGTAGAAATCGTCGCCGGGCGAGAAGGCGCGGAAGTGGCGCTTGCCGGGCTCAAACAGGTTCGGTTGCGTGTTGAGTGCCATAGCGGTCTCCATCAGGCGTTGCAGGTGGCGCGCGCGACGGCGGCACGCACTTTGGCGACATCCAGCGCGCGCCAGCGGGCGGCGACGTGCTGGTCGGGACGCACGAGGTAGCTCGTGCCTTCGCGCAGGTCGTAGCGTTCGCGCACGCGGCCCTTCGCGTCGATCAGCGTCTTGAGTCCGGCGGGCGCGGTGCCGCGCTCGGCGACGACCACCGCCTCGACCGGAATCGGCGCGTCGATCAGACTGCGCAACGCCTGCGCGGTCGCAGCATCGAGGGCGCCCGCGTCGGGGATGTAGTGCAGCAACTGGAAGCGGTTGCCGACCGCGCCGAGTAGCCACTGCGTGCCGTCGCAGGTCTGGATCGGGGCGTCGTCGAGCGGCGCGCCCGGGATCATGTTGCCGCCGAAGACATCGCCATCGGCCGTGTTGAGGCGCGAATCGGCGAGGAAGCTCGGCACCGAGAGCCGGCCGGAGTTGACCAGCGCGCGGGCGAACGAGAATTGCTCGGCGAGGCCCAGCACCGCATTGCGGAAGGTCTTGCTGACAGCACTCTTCGGCGTGATGAAGTCCGTCGAGCGGGTCGAGTTCATGAGGTTCTCGTCGGCGGCGTAGCAGCGCTCTTCCGAGTAGGTGTCGAGCAGCGTCGTGGGCGCCTTGCCGTCCATCACCAGCTTCAGCTTCCAGACGAGGTTGTCCGTGTCCTGGATGCCCGAGTTCGCGCCGCGGGCGCCGAAGGGCGAGACCTGGTGCGCCGAGTCGCCGACGAAGAGCACGCGGCCGTGGTTGAAGCTGTTCATGCGGCGGCACTGGAAGGTGTAGACGCTGACCCACTCCAGCTCGAATTCGCGGTCGTCCCCTAGCATTGCCTTGATGCGCGGGATCACGTTCTCAGGCTTCTTCTCTTCCTCGGGATCGACGTTCCAGCCAAGTTGGAAGTCGATGCGGAACACGTTGTCCGCCTGGCGATGCAACAACACCGACTGGTTGCGGTGGAACGGCGGATCGAACCAGAACCAGCGCTCCGTCGGAAAATCCGCCTTCATCACCACGTCGGCGATCAGGAAGCGGTCCATGAAGATCTTGCCGTCGATGTCGAGGCCCAGCATCGTGCGGATCGGGCTGCGGGCGCCGTCCGCGACGATCAGCCAGTCGGCACGCACCGTGTAGGCGCCGTCCGAGGTCTCGACGCGCAGCGTCGCGTGGTCGTCGGCCGGCGTCACGCCGATCACCGTGTTCTTGAAGCGGATCTCGAGGTTCGGCAGCTGACGCGCACGCTTGATCAGGTCGTCTTCGAGGTAGTACTGCTGCAGGTTGATCATGCCCGGCCGGTGGTGGTCCGGCTCCGGACACAGGTTGAAGTTGAACACTTCCTCCTCGCGGAAGAAGGTGCGGCCGACGTTCCACGACACACCCTTCTGCACCATTTCTTCGGCGCAGCCGAGGCGGTCGAGCACTTCGAGGGTCCGCTTGGCGTAGCACACGCCGCGTGAGCCGATCGACACTGTGTCGTCATTGTCGAGCAGCAGCACGCGCTGTCCCTGCAGGGCGAGATCGATCGCGGCAGTCAGGCCGACCGGGCCGGCGCCGACGATCACGACGGGGTAATGCCCCTCTCGCCCTTCAGCGATCTCGGGCGGGCGGACGTACTCGAACTTCGGGTATTGGAACGTGCTCAGCACGGGTGTCTCCTCCGTTTATTTTCACGATTCCGGGCCAGCCTCTTGGCGTGCGTCGGCCCGGAGTCCGGCGCCCACGAGGGGCGCGACTCTGATCGGCTGATTGCTCAGCCAGTAAATCGGGGAACGGAGCCGTCAGCGCACGGACGGCTCCGGCAGGGTCATTCCTGCAGCGAGTGCCACATCTGCTGGTCGCGCTCGGCGGTCCAGATGCGCGGGTCACGGATGCCGCTCGCCTCGTCGTGCGCGCGCGTCACGTCGAACGGCAGGCAGTGCTCGTAGATGAAGACCTTGCCGAACTTCGGATCCATGTTCTTGCGGGTGTGCGCCATCGTCGCCTTCAGGTCCATGCCCTGCCCGACCGCCTCCTGGGCGCTGCGGTACAGCGTCGACACGAAATCGCGGGTGTAGCCGAGGCCGGCGTCGACCGCTTCGCGCCCGATCAGCGCCGGGCCGCGGCCCGGCACGAGCTTGTCGAATTTCATTGCGGCGAGGTTGTCGAGCGTCTGCGGCCAGTCGGCGAGATACGCGTCGCCGGTGTAACAGGCGGCGTCGGCTTCGACGAGGTCGCCCGAGAAGCAGATGTTCTGCGAGGGGAGATAGACGATGGTGTCGCCCTTCGTGTGGCCGCGGCCGACCTGCTTGATCTTCACTTCGAGCTTGCCCATCCACAGCGTCATTTCGCCCTGGAAAGTCATCGTCGGCCAGGTCAGGCCGGGGACGCTCTCGACGGCCTCGAAGAGCCGCGGGAAGCGGCCAATCTCGGAATCCATGTCCTGCTGGCCGCGCTCGACGATCAGGTCCCAGGTGTCCTGGCTCGCGATGATCTGCTGCAGACCTTCGTCCGTGTAGCCCGAAGCGCCGAGCACGCGCACGGCGTGGTAGTGCGTCAGCACGACGTACTTGATCGGCTTGTCGGTGATCTCGCGCACCTTCGCAATCACGCCCTGCGCGGCGACCGGGGTGGCGGTGGCGTCGATGATCATCACCGAGTCGTCGCCGATGATCACGCCGGTGTTCGGGTCGCCCTCGGCGGTGTAGGCGTAGGCGTTATCGGACAGCTTGTCCCAGCTGATCTTCTTTTCTTCGAGGTCGGCTTGGGAGGCGAATTTTTTTGCGCTCATGTTTTGTGGTCTCTGTTTGGTGGGTGGATGTGCAAATCCTAGACTGCAATTTGTCTATCGTCAACCGATTTGCGGATATCTAATTTTGTGAAGCTAGAAACGACGCAACACCACCCTCGCCAAAGGACGTGGCGGCTGGATCGCGCGCGTTCTGCGATGGGAAAGACCTGGCCCTGACGTGGGTACGCGTAAATGCAAACGCCCGCACGAGAGGCGGGCGATGCGGGTATGTAGAGGAGACGCGCGGCGGCGTTGACGCTTGGCGTCAAGCAAGGGTGTGGCGCGGCGAGTGCGAGGAGGCGGCAACTCGCCCCCGCCCCTTGCGGCGGGTTTCGACGAAACTTCGGGTGCCTCTCGATCCCCGAGGGGGACCGGGAGCACCCGTCATGCGATCACGCCGTCTTGTTCAAGCGCGAAGACGCTCCAGCCCTGTTGGCCGCTTCGGCGACGGCCCCTTCGGCCGTCATGGAGAAATCGCGGAACCGCCGTGTAAACATGTCGAATGTGCCTTTCAACTCATTGGAGAGCGGCATGTAGATCGCGGGCGTCGCGAACTGCCGTCCGAGGATCTGCGCCGACTCGAGTTGCGCATTCGTCACGGTTTCGTAGCTGTCGCGGGTATAGGCAAGTGCCTTTTCGAGCAAGGATTGCCCCAGCGCAGCGGGGACGGCCGCGGGGTCGGGCGCGCCGCTACGGACCGCGGTGGCTCTCATTGCGCCTACCCCCTCTTCAATCGCGGCGCGATAAACCGCAATGGTGCTCTCGGCGAGGTGCTCGATGCAGTCCAGATAAACCTCGGACAATGCCAGGAAGGTGTCGATACCCTGCAGGTTGCCGCGTCTTTGCGCATTGCTGTGGGACGTGGAGGACATTGCTGTTCCTTTGATTGAGCGTCGTGCACGGCAAGGAATCCAGGACAAATATCTGTCCGGGATCGTGCTGTGTGGTATGGGCTCCGCGTGGCGGGTGCCAGCGGCGGGACTACCGACCTGATCGAGTATGGCCCTTTGCGACCATCAGTCCATCATTACTTTGTAACGTCGGACGTGGTGCGGAAGCTCCGGAACTACTGGGCCGGGATGTGTTTTCGCTTCTGTTCGTACATCAGCTGGTCGGCCTGCCGGAGATACTCGGTCAAGCTCAAGTCACACATCGGATCGCACTGGACGATTCCGATGCTGAACGAGATCGGGTAGGCACGATCGCCCCGCGCGACGAAGTCGGCGCGGCCTTCCTGAATGCGCGTGCGCAGCACATCCGCTTGCGCGGTATCGATCGTGAATACCGCGAATTCATCGCCGCCGATGCGGGCAACGACGTCCGCGTCGCGAAAACAATGCTGCAGAATTTGGCCCGTGTCCTTGATCAGATCGTCGCCCACATCATGGCCATGCGCGTCGTTGACGGTCTTCAGTCTGTCGATGTCGATGAAAATCAGGGCGCTCTGCACCTGCTGACGGCGGGCGAGTTTGATGCTGCGTTCGGCGTGCAGGAAGAAGCCGCGTCGATTCAGCAGGCCGGTCATCACGTCCGTGACCGCCAGCCTGTGAATGTCCTCCTCGATGGAGTCGCGGCGCACCAATTCGACGGCATGCATACGCTCAGCTTCAGCGAGCTCCTCGGTCTTGGCAACGATCCGATCTTCGAGAGATTGCCTGAAGCCGACATTGCCGAGGGCCGCGCCCGTGATCTCGCCGAGCAGGCGCAAGATGGGGATCAGTTGTGCAAGCTCCTTGCGGTGCCCCTGTCGATACCAGACCGACACCAGCGCCCCCAGAGGTTTTCCGGGCGGAAACGGGTAGGCAATGAGGCTCGCGATGCCGAAAGAAGGCAGGTCGCCGTCGCGCAGACCTGAGTTCGGCGCTACCTCGGGAAGCAAGATCGGCGTGCGATCGGTGATCGCCCTTCGCGCGTGTTTCAGCAGCTCGGACCTGTCCGGCACGGGGCCGAAGCCTTTCCGATTGCCGAACTCACTGACGTACTCCTCCTTGCCATCCAGTACAAGCAAGAGGCTACCGTCGGAGTGGAGAAGTTCCGAAACGGCCTGCCCCGCCATTTCAAGGACGTTCGACAGGTCGGATGCTTGCAGGAAATCGCGAGCCAGGGCGAGCAGGCGTCGCAGCACCGAGAAGTCTTCCGCAGGCCGTTTGGCCATGACAGTTTCCCCTGGTAAGAGCCCTGACGATTTCGAGCGACGGAAATGCGCTCGAGTGCCGCACAGTCGGGCCCTTATGATCCTGTCAACGTTAGCAGAATATCCGAGTACCAAGCACAGTTCAGTCCCAAGGCCTCGTCGAGATTGATGTCACGGCCACCGACGTCGAGCCGCGCCGAATGCACTCCGAGCAGCATCCAGGGCAGATCGTCGTAGGCTGCGGGCGGATTGGCGACACGCATGACCACGGGTGCGCCGCTGGTGCCCCGGTGGGTGCGCGCGTCCGTGAGGAAATAGCCCTCGCCCTGAAACCGCAGCCCGAACGACGACGCCACGACGGCCTGGCGCACGACCGGCATGTGATGCAGCGTGTCGTGAAACCCGAGCGGGAAACCCACCACCAGCAACGAGGCGCCGATCTCGACGGAGTCGAGCCGTCCCGGCAGATGAGCAGGAGTGAATGCGCGGTAGGCCATCTTGTCCGGCAGCGCGCCGCGCTCCATTTCGATCACCGCGACGTCGATGCTGCCCGCCGCATCGCAGCCCTGACGCCACAGGCTGCGGCCGTCGCGGAACAAGGGGACCGAAAAACCGGTCGATTCGGCCAGGTTGTCCGGATTGGTATGCAGTTCCAGCTCGATACGATCGGGACAGTGCCCCGAGGACTTGTCGTACAGCACATGCCTGCTGGTGACCAGAAACAGCTTCTGATCGACGGCGAAGAAGAATCCGCTCGCGTTGGTCAGCTGCCGCTGCCCATCGAAGGTTACGATGCGCACGCTCGTCAGGAGAAGGGATTCGATCATTCGCCGGGCTCTTCAGTAAGCGGAAATGCGGACCTCGAGCCGCAGAACTTCTTTCGAGGTCCGACCTTTCGCCCAGCAAACCTTGTGCCGGGACCTTATGCCGACACCGTATCCCGGAGGGGATAGTCGGTGTAGCCGACAGGTCCCGGAGTGTAGAAGGTTTTCGGGTTCGGCGTGTTCAACGCCGCGTTGTGAATCAGGCGCTGGACGAGGTCCGGATTCGCGATGAAGAGGCGACCGAATGCGACGGCGTCCGCCCTGCCCGACTCCACCGCCTCGATTGCCATTTCGCGATCGTAGCCGTTGTTCGCGATGTAGCTGCCCTTGAAGGTCTTGCGCGCCCACGCGAAGTCGAAACCCGGGACGTCACGCGGACCGCCGGTTGCGCCCTCGACGAAGTGGATGAAGGCGATGCCGCGCTTGTTCAGTTCTTCGATCAGGTGGCCGAAGACAGCCTGCGGGTTGCTGTCGGACAGATCGTTCGCCGGCGTGACCGGCGACAGGCGAATGCCGACGCGGCCGGCGCCAATCTCCGCGACAACCGCATCGATCACTTCGAGGGCGAAGCGCGCACGGTTCTCGATCGAGCCTCCGTACTGGTCGGTGCGCTTGTTCGCGCCGTCGCGCAGGAACTGATCGACGAGATAGCCGTTGGCGCCGTGGATCTCCACGCCATCGAAGCCGGCCCGGATCGCGTTGGCCGCGGCCCGGCGGAATTGCTGAACGACTTCGGCGATCTCCTCGATGCTCAGCGCGCGCGGCTGGGGCACCTCGACCTTGCCGTTATGCGTGTAGGCAAACACGTTGGGCTTGACCGCCGACGGGGCAACCGGTTGGACGCCGCCGGTGAGGTCCGGGTGCGTGATGCGGCCCACGTGCCAGATCTGGGCAACGATCTTCGAACCCGCTTCATGGACGGCTTGTGTGATCGGCTTCCAGCCTTCGACCTGCGCGTCGGAGTAGATGCCGGGCGTGGCCATATAGCCCTTGCCGATCGGGGAGACCTGCGTGCCCTCGCTGATGATCAGGCCGGCGTTGCTGCGCTGGCGATAGTACTCGACATTCATCGGGCTGCCCGGAAGGTCGCCCTTCGCTTCGTCGGCGCGGCTCCGGGTCAGGGGGGCCATCACGATACGATTCGCGACTTCGATGTCGCCGATTCGGGCGGGTTGGAAGAGCTTGAGGTTGTCGACGCCGCTGACGGCGTGGGGCAAGGGAGCGTTCATGTCGTCGGACTCCTTGGTCACGAGTTGATCGAAAAGCTCGGCCGACTCGTTCGGGTGTCCGATTGATGTCGGTCGCATTGAGGCGGATTATGATTATTCCTGATCAGGCTGAGTAGCTCCGTCAGGTGATAGTATTTATTCCTGCCAGGAATTGATGGAGCGACGATGGACCGGCTGCGTTTGATGGAAACCTTCGTACGGGTCGTCGAGACCGGCAACTTCTCGGCCGTCGCCCGCGAGGCGCGCACCACGCAGTCGGCGATCAGCAAGCAGGTGCAGGCGCTCGAAGCGCTCGTCGGCGTGCCGCTGCTGACCCGCTCGACGCGCAGTCATTCACTGACCGAGGCCGGCCAGCTTTACTACGAGCGCTGCAAGCAGGTGCTCGACACGCTCGAGGAGGCGCGGCTCGAGGTCCATCGCGCCGAGCGCGAAATCTCCGGCGTCCTCCGCGTCGCTGCTCCCGCGGCCTTCGGCCGCCTGCATATCGTGCCTCGCTTGCCTGCGTTCTATGAGCGTTATCCCCGGCTCAAGGTCGACCTGCAACTCGACGACAGCTTCGTCGATCTCGTCGTCGCCGGCGCCGATCTCGCATTCCGCGTCGGCGAATTGAAGGACAGCCGACTCGTCGCCCGCCGCATCGGCCGGGCCCATCGCGCGACGCTGGCCTCGCCCGCCTACATCGAGCGATACGGCGAGCCCCGGCAGCCCGACGATCTGCCGCGGCATAACTGTTTGATCTACACAGGCCTCGCCACGATGAACGAATGGATCTACCTCGACGCCGAGGACAAGCCACACAGCGTTCGCGTCGACGGCAATTTCCAGTCGAACAGCTCGGAGGCCATCCGCGAGGCGGTGTGTGCGGGCTTGGGCGTCTCATACTCGCCGCTGTGGGTCTTCGGTGACGACATTCGTGCCGGTCGCGTCATGCGCGTCATGACGGACTTCCGGCCGCCCTCTTTGCCCTTGAACGTCGTATTCCAGCCCGCCCGCCGGCCATCGCTGAAGATCAACTGCTTCGTCGATTTCTTCGCCGACGCGTTCAGCCGGGACCCCGACATCGCGCAAATGCTTGGTGCCTCGGCCTAAAGCACGAGCCGCCGACGCCCTTCAACCAAATCGTTCTTGACATCTTTCTTCTCGCGATATTAAATAAACCAACTTGATTTATTAATAAGCCCCGTCAATGAGCGGGACAGCGAGGAGACGAGCATGGCAACTGCCCAAATCGGGCGCGGCCGCAACTCCGTGCGGCTGCGGCGCTACAACGAACGCCTGCTGTTGCAGGTATTGCGCCGTTCCGGGGAGGCCTCGAAGGCCGACCTCGCGCGCCGCACCCACCTCACCAGCACCGCAATCGGCGGCATCATCCAGTCCCTCGAAGAGAGCGAGCTGATCGTCTATACGGGCCGCCGCACGGAAGGACAGCGCGGCCAGCCGGCGACACTGATCGACCTCAACCCGAAGGGCGCCTTCGGCATCGGCGTGCGTCTCGACCGCGACTCGATCGAGACGGCGCTGCTGGATTTCGGCGGCCAGATCCTGGCTCGCCGTGTACATGAAGGCACGCTGCCCTCGCCGGACGAGACGCTGAAGCTGGTGCTCGAGGACATCGAGGAAGTGCTGAAGGCGATCACGCCTGACGAGCGCGAGCGCCTGGCCGGGATCGGCGTGGCGCAACCGTTCAACCTCGGTGCGTGGCTGCGCGAGCTGAATCTGCAGAACCCGGACTTCCGCGCGTGGGACGACGTCGACTTCGCCTTCGAGCTCGGCGAGGCGGCCGGCCTGCCGGTTTTCAGCGAAAACGACGGCAACGCGGCTGCGATCGCGGAACTCTTCTATGGCTGTGGCCGCGAGTTCGACGATTTCATCTATGTCTTCATGGGCCCGGTCATCGGCTGCGGCGTCGCCCTCAATGGGGACTGTCTGCGCGGCGTGACCGGAAACGCGGGCGACATCGCCGTGATGCCCGTCCCGCCGAGCCGCCTGCCGTCCGCGCAGGCGCCAAAAGGCAAGTGGGACCTGCTGTTGTCGCGCGCCTCGCTCAGTGCATTAGGTCGGCATTTGCGCCATTCGGGCGCCGAAGTGAATTGCCACGCGGATCTGGAACGCCACATCCGCGCCCACCACCCGGCCGTCGAGGAATGGGTCGAAGACTGCATCGATGCGCTGGCGCCGGCCGTGCGTTCCGCGCTGTGCATTCTGGACGTGCCGGTCGTCGTGTTCGACGCCGACGTCGATGCGGGTCTCGTCGATCTGCTGCGGCGCCGGCTCGCGCAGGCTCTGGCCGACACCGCACCCGAAGCGCGTGGCGTGCCGGAACTGGTCCGCGGCTCCTTCGGCTCGGATGCGGGTGCGATCGGCGCCGCGAGCCTGCCCATGTTCTTCAGCTTCTCGCCGCGTGCCGAACTTCTCGGCAGCGGCGCCAAATCGACGGAGGAAATGCGCGATGGCGAATGATTCCACCCGCCGCCCCGTGCTCGAAATGCGCGGCATCTCGAAGACCTTTCCCGGCGTGCGTGCGCTACGCGACGTGTCGCTGACGCTTTATCCCGGCGAGGTCCATTCGCTGATGGGCGAAAACGGCGCCGGCAAATCGACGCTGATGAAGATTCTTTCGGGCGCCTACCAGGCCGACGACGGCGGCGAGATCCGCATCGACGGAGAGCCGGTCGTGATCGACGGTCCTCTGGCAGCGAAGGCGCTGGGGGTCGCGGTGATCTACCAGGAACTCACGCTATGCGCGAGCCTGACGGTAGCCGAAAATATCTACCTCGGTCGCGAATTGCGCACCAGCGGCCGCATCGACCGCCACGCGATGGAAGCCGGATGCGCCGACATCCTGACCCGGCTCGGCGCCACCTTCGGCCCGCGCACGCTCGTCGCCGACCTGTCGATCGCGGAGCGCCAGCTCGTCGAGATCGCCCGCGCGATCCACGCAAACGCCCGCATCCTTGTGATGGACGAGCCGACGACGCCGCTGTCCTCGCGCGAAACCGACAAGCTCTTCGACCTGATCCGCCAACTGCGTGCCGACGGCCTTGCGATCGTCTATGTGAGCCACCGCATGGCGGAGATCTACGAGCTGTCGGACTGCGTGTCGGTGCTGCGCGACGGCACCTATGTCGGCACACTCGACCGTAGCGAGCTGTCGGCGGATTCGCTCGTCCAGATGATGGTCGGACGCGATCTCTCGGGCTTCTACAAGAAGGACCACAAGGCCTACGAACCCGGTGCCGTGGTGATGTCGGTGCGCAACATGCGCGACGACCGGCGCGTGCGCGGCTGCAGCTTCGACCTGCATGCGGGCGAAGTGCTGGGCATCGCCGGTCTCGTCGGAGCCGGACGCACCGAACTTGCGCGCCTGATCTTCGGCGCCGACGAGCGGACCGGCGGCGAGCTCGTCGTCGATGGCATCCCGGTTCGGCTGAAGACGCCGCTCGACGCGATCCGCGCGGGTGTCGTGTATCTGACTGAAGACCGCAAGGGCCGCGGCCTCTTCCTCGACATGAGCGTGCGCGACAACATCAATGTGTGCGCCTGCTCGGACGACGCCCGCCCCGGCGGCATGCTGAACCTGGCGAAGGCGCGCGAGCGGGCGAAGGCCGCGATCCGCGATCTCGCGATCCGGGTGCCGAACGCACGCGTGAACGTCGGCGCGCTGTCCGGTGGCAACCAGCAAAAGGTGCTGCTCTCGCGCCTGCTGGAGATCAAGCCCCGCGTGCTGATCCTCGACGAGCCGACGCGTGGTGTCGACATCGGCGCCAAGTCCGAGATCTACCGGATCATCAACGATCTCGCCAACCGCGGCGTCGGCGTGATCGTGATTTCGAGCGAACTGCCGGAAATCGTCGGCACCGCTGACCGCGTGCTCGTGATGCGCGAAGGCGAACTCGTCGGCGAGCTGGGCGGCTATTCCGGCGCCCCGATTACCCAGGAAGCCATCATCGAGTTGGCCACCGGGGCCAGCCCCCAGACCCTGCCGCAGGCCGCCTGAACGGCATCCTCCACAAGAAAGAGCAGGAATGACACCCATGGAGAAGACAATGAGCAACGCCCCCGCCTCAACCCCCAGCTCCCTCGCCGGTTCGCCGCGAGCCGCCGTTCAATCGACGCCGCGCGAGCGCTTTCAGTCCCTGATGCGCGCCGTCGGCATGCTGCCGGTCCTGATCCTGCTGGCCGTGGGATTCGGGATGCTCGCCGAGGGCTTCCTCACCGCGCAGAACATCTCCATCATCGCGCAGCAGGCATCGATCAACATCGTGCTCGCCGCGGGCATGACCTTCGTGATCCTGACCGCCGGCATCGATCTGTCGGTCGGCTCGGTGCTCGCCGTCGCCGCGGTGCTCGCGGTAATGACCTCCACGATACCTGGCGGCGGCGTGCTCGGCATCCTCGCCGGGCTTGGCGCGGGGCTCGCGTTCGGTCTGCTCAACGGCAGTCTCGTCGCCTTCGCGAAGCTCCCGCCCTTCATCGTCACGCTCGGCGCGCTGACTGCGGTCCGCGGCATCGCACGGCTGATCGGCAACGACCAGACCGTCTTCAACCCCGACCTGCCCTTCGCCTTCATCGGCAACGACAACCTGCTCGGCGTGCCCTGGCTGGTGTGGATCGCCGCTGCGGTGATCGCCGCATCATGGTTCATCCTGCGCCGCACGGTGCTGGGACTGCACGTCTACTCGGTCGGCAGCAATCCTGAAGCGGCGCGCCTGTCCGGCATCAAGGTCTGGAAAGTGCTGCTCTTCGTCTATGCGATGTCGGGCCTGCTCGCTGGTCTCGGCGCGGTGATGACCTCGGCGCGCCTGCTCGCGGCGAACGGGCTGCAGCTCGGCCAGTCCTACGAGCTCGACGCGATCGCCGCGGTGATTCTCGGCGGCACGAGCTTCGTCGGCGGTGTCGGTTCGATCGTCGGTACGTTGATCGGTGCGCTGATCATCGCGGTTCTGACCAACGGCTTGGTGCTGCTCGGCGTCTCGGACATCTGGCAATACATCATCAAGGGTCTCGTGATCATCGGCGCCGTCGCGCTCGATCGCTACCGCCAGAGCGGCGCCCGCACCTGAGACCGCAGCTCGGCCTCCCCCAACCCCAACGCATTCATCAAGCCGCCCCCGGATTCCGGCCCCGGGGCGCGGCCAGACACAAGGCCGGATTCAGGAGACATTCCATGTTCCACCGCAAGGCACTCGTCGCCGGCATCGCGCTGGCCCTCGTCACCGGCGCCAGCCAGGCACGCGAAATCAAGTCCGTCGGCGTCACCGTCGGCTCGCTCGGCAACCCCTTCTTCGTCACGATCGCCAAGGGCGCGGAAGCGAAGGTCAAGGAGCTGAACCCGAACGCGAAGGTCATCACCGCGTCGGCCGATTACGATCTCAACAAGCAATTCACGCAGATCGACAACTTTATCTCCGCGGGCGTTGACCTCATCCTGCTCAACGCAGCCGACGCCAAGGCGATCGAGCCGGCAGTGCGCAAGGCGCAGAAGGCCGGCATCGCGGTGATCGCAGTCGATGTCGCCGCCGCCGGTGCGGATGCGACGGTGCAGACCGACAACGTGCAGGCGGGGAAGATCGCGTGCGAGCACATCGTCAAGCGCCTGAACGGCCAGGGTAACGTAATCATCCAGAACGGGCCGCAGGTGTCGGCCGTCGTCGATCGCGTGAAGGGCTGCAAGGGCGTGTTCGCCGCCACACCCGGCATCAAAGTCCTCTCCGACGACCAGGACGGCAAGGGCTCGCGCGAAGGCGGCATGAACGTGATGCTCGGCCACCTGACGCGCTTCCCGAAGCTCGACGCCGTCTTCACGATCAACGACCCGCAGGCGATCGGCACCGACCTCGCCGCGCGCCAGTTGAAGCGCAAGGGCATCGTGATCACGTCCGTCGATGGCGCGCCCGACATCGAGAACGCCCTCAAGTCCGACACCCAGGTCGAAGCCTCGGCGAGCCAGGATCCGTGGGCGATGGCGCAGCAGGCGGTGGTGATCGGCAACGACGTGCTCAACGGCAAGAAGCCCGCGAACCCGATGGTGCTGATCCCCTCGACGCTCGTCACGCGCGACAACGTGTCCGGCTACAAGGGCTGGTCCTCGCCCCGCTAACGCCTCCCATCCACCTCCTCCACGGTTCCCCATCATGTTCCTCGTTTGCGGCGAAGCTCTGTTCGACGTCTTCATCGGTTCCGAGACCGACAACGCCCTGCATCTGGACGCGCGCCCCGGCGGCTCGCCCTTCAACGTCGCCATCGGGCTCGCGCGCCTCGGACAGCGGGTCGCGTTCCTGAGCGGAATCGCGAAGGACATGCTGGGCGACCGGCTCGTCCGGACGCTCGCCCGCGAGGGGGTGGATACGCGGCCCTGCCCGCGCTTCGACGCGCCGACCACGCTCGGCATGATCGAGCTCGACGCGGCCGGCGTGCCGCACTACGCCTTCTACGGCAACGGCGCCGCCGACCGGCTGCTGTCGGCGGCGCAACTGCCCGAGCTGGACGACGACGTCCGCGCGATCCACGTCGGCTCCTATGCGACGGCGGTGGAGCCCGTCGCGAGCGCGCTCGAGACCTTGCTGCGACGCGAGCGCGACCGCCGGCTGATCGCCTACGATCCGAACGTGCGGCTCAACGTCGAGCCCTCGCTGGAGCGCTGGCACGAACGGGCCGACACGCTGGCAGGCCTCGCGCATCTCGTGAAGATCAGCGACGAGGACCTGCACCTGCTATACGGCGAGATTGACGAGGCGGCGCTCGCAGCACGGTGGCTCGCCGCCGGGGCGAAGCTCATCGTCGTCACGCGCGGCGCGGACGGGGCCAGCGCGTGGAACGCGATCGGGCGCACGGACGTGCGGGCGCCGCGGATCACTGCCGTCGATACCGTAGGCGCCGGCGACACCTTCCAGGCCGCGATGCTGTCCCATCTCGCCGAAACCGACCGGCTCGAGCCCGCGGCGCTCGCCGCGATGGATGCCGACGCCCTCACCCGCCTCCTCGACTTCGCTGCACGCGCCGCGGCAATCACCTGTTCGCGGCGGGGAGCGGACATGCCGCGACGGGCGGAACTCGGCAACGCCTGCTAGACGACCATTGCATTAATCGGGAGCAGCACCTACCGTAACATCATGGCATAGACAGGCTTGACGCACGATGACGAAGGCCGGCATCGAAATCTCGCGTCAAAGTGCCGCTGCTGCAATCGAAACGCTTCGCAGCACCCGGGACGGCCTTGCGGCCGCGGAGGCCGCTCGGCGGCTGAGCGAATTCGGTCCGAACCGCATCGAGGCCGCGCCCCGCACGCCGCCGTGGCTGGGGCTCATGCGCGAGTTCACCCATTTCTTCGCCCTCGTCCTGTGGGTCGCCGCCGGACTTGCCCTTGCCGCCGAGCGCTTCAGCCCCGGACAGGGCATGATGAAGCTCGGTTTCGCGATCGTCGGCGTCATCATCATCAACGGCCTGTTCGCCTTCTGGCAGTCGTATCGGGCCGAACGCGCGCTCGCCGCGCTCGGGCGGTTGCTGCCCTGCGAGGTCGATGCGATCCGGGACGGCAGTCCGGTTCCGGTGCCGGCACAGGAACTGGTGCCCGGCGACGTCATCCTTCTCGCCGAGGGCGCGAGGGTTCCGGCGGACTGCCGGATCATCGAGGCCTGGGGGCTGCGGGTCGACCTGGCGACGCTCACCGGAGAATCGTTTCCAAAGGCCCGCAACGAGAAGGCCGATGCCGGCGACGACGCGCTGGCCGCGCATAACCTCTTGCTCGCCGGCACCCTCATCGTCTCGGGCGAATGCCGCGCCATCGTTCATGCCACGGGGATGGACACCGAGTTCGGCCGCATCGCGCACCTGACGCAGGCGCTCGGCGACGAGGAGTCGCCCTTGCAGAGCGAGATCCGGCGCGTGTCGCGGCTCGTGGCCTTTCTCGCGCTCGCCCTCGGCGCGCTCTTCTTCTTCGCCGGACAGATGAGCGGAATGCCTTTCTGGGCGAGCTTCATGTTCGGGATCGGCATCATCGTCGCCAATGTGCCGGAGGGACTGCTGCCGACGGTGACTCTTTCGCTGGCGCTCGCGACGCAGCGCATGGCGAAGCGGAACGCCCTGGTGCGCCATCTCCCGGCAGTCGAAACGCTGGGAAGCGCGACGGTGGTCCTCACCGACAAGACCGGCACGCTCACGCAAAACCGGATGAGTGTCCGGGAGTATTTCGTAGGGGGCCGTCACGCCCTCACGGCGCGGCGCTGGCCCACGCAGGCGGATATCGAACTGCGGTCGGTGGCGCGGCATTGCCACAGCCTGAAATTCCTGCCGGACGGACCGCGCGGCGATTCGATGGAAGTCGCCTTGTGGCAATTCGCCGGCAACGGACCCGACGAGGAACGGATCGGCGAGATCCCCTTCGACGTGGAGCGAAAGCGTATGTCGGTCGAGACGCGCGACAGCGAGGGACGCCGAAACCTCTGGTGCAAAGGGGCTCCCGAGACGATCCTCCCGCTATGCACGTCCTGGTTCGACCGCGGAGCCGGGCGGGAGCTGGACGACGTGGCGCGCGAACGCTTCCGGCAGGCGCACGAAAACATGGCCGACCGCGGGTTGCGCGTGCTCGCCCTCGCATGGCGTCCGCTCTCCGACGGGCAGCCGGCGGCAGAAGAGGAGCTCCGGCTGTGCGGCCTCGTCGGACTCGAAGACCCGCCGCGGCCCGATGTCCATGAAGCCGTCATGCGCTGCAGGGGCGCCGGGGTCAAGGTCGTGATGGTCACTGGGGATCACCCCCGCACTGCGCTGGCCATTGCGCGTGAGGTGGGCATCGCAGGACTCGATGCGCCCGTGGTCCTGCTCGGCGAACAGGTCCGCACGATGCCGCCCGCGCAGTTGCAGCTCGCCCTCGACGCGCCCGAAATCATCTTTGCGCGCGTCACTGCGGAACAGAAAATGCTCGTCGTAAAGGCGCTGAAGCGCAAGGGCGAGGTGGTGGCGGTGACCGGTGACGGCGTGAATGATGCGCCGGCCCTGAAGGCCGCCGATATCGGCATCGCGATGGGACTCTCGGGCACCGATGTGGCCCGCGAGGCCGCCGACATCGTCCTGCTCGACGATCATTTCGCGACCATCGTCAGCGCGATCGAAGAAGGCCGCGCGGTGTACGAAAACATCCGCAAGTTTCTGACCTACATCCTGACCTCGAACATTCCGGAGATCGTTCCGTATCTGGCCTTCGTGCTGTTCCGGGTTCCCCTGCCCCTTACGGTGATCCAGATACTCGCGGTGGACCTCGGTACTGACATGCTCCCCGCCCTGGCGCTCGGCGCGGAAAAGCCCCAGCCCGATACGATGAAGCGAATGCCGCGCGCGAGGGACGAACGATTGCTGTCGCCGGGGCTCCTCGCGCGGGCTTACCTGTTTCTCGGCCCCCTCGAAGCCTTCGCGGCAATGGCGGCATTCTTCTACGTGCTTGAGGACACGCGGCCCGACGCCGGGGTCCTGTCGCCGGCCGATACCAACTACCTCGCGGCGACGACGGCCTGCCTCGCGGCGATCGTGCTGACGCAAATGGTCAACGTGTTCGTCTGCCGGCACGCGCAGCTCCCCGCCTGGCATTTTCCGCTCCGCGGCAACCGCCTGCTGCTTTCGGGGCTTGCACTCGAAATCACCCTGCTGCTGGCGATCGTCTATACGCCGTGGGGCAATCGGCTCTTCGGCACCGCGCCGCTCGGCGTCGATGTCTGGCTGTACATGTTGCCCTTCGCGATGCTACTCGGCATCGCCGAGGAAGCCCGGAAATGGTGGTTCCGAAGGCGAGCAAGCCGGCCTAAGGCACCAGTTCGTCGAGCTCCGGAAGCATGACCACGCTTTCCTGCGCGGTCGGTTCGTTGCGCACACCGACGAACACAGCCGGCGTCTTGCCACGATTGACGGCGACATGGGGCACATTGGCCGGGATGAAGAGGAAGTCGCCCGGGCGCGCAATCTCGCGGTGTTCGAGCCGATCGCCCGTGCACAACTCGACCTCTTCGCCGCTCATCAGGTAGAAGGCGGACTCGTGGTAGCGGTGTAGGTGCGCCCGCGTCCGGCCTTCCGGCGGGAGCGTGACGATACCGAGGAACACCACTTCCGAGCCGACCGTCTCGGCGCTGATTCCGGGCGCGTAGACGGACCCTTGCTTGCTGACATAGCTCTCCGCGCCCTGGACTACGCTGCCGTGCTTCGAAGTCGCCACCATGATCGCGCCCTCCTCTATGTGCCTCCCGGCTTCTCAGAATATAGGCGAGGCTGGCCAGATTTCCCTGTGCGCCCGGCGTTCCGGGTTCGAGGCGGGCGCCACTTACAATCCTGCACAAAAAGGCGTGCACGGCAGACGTCGCGAAAACGTTGACTGGTTGACCACACAGGAGGCCAATCATGCGTCGCTACTTCTGGGGTTTGCTCATCGCCATCGCGCTCAGCGGCTGCGTCGTGGCCCCGGCGGGCTATGACTACTACAGCGATCCTGGCCCTTACTACGGTGGTCCGGCCCCTTACTACTACACCCCCTACTCCGTCTGGGGCGGCGGTTATTACTACTACGGCGACGGACACCGTCCGTGGCGTCACCGCTACCGCGGCTACGGTCGTGACTGAGGTCCGGGCCCAGCCGGGCGTTGCCAGATCAGTCTTCCGTTCCTGCTGACTTCGCGGATGCGATGGAGCGGAACGCGATGGGCAAAGCCCTCTTCGTCCGCGATCAGGCAGGAGAACCGGTCGCCCGGTTCGAAAGAGACTTGGTTGAGCGGGACCCGGATGATGCGGTCGGCCACGCGGTCGTAGTAACCGATGACGATCTTGCCGCGCCCGAAGCCGGGATCCCAGCGAATGCGACTGAGAAGTTCGTGAATGGGTGTCATCGTCGGCCTCTACCCCTGCCGCTTCGACCTCCGCGGACAACAGACGTTAGCGCCGCGCGTGGGCTCGAGACGGCGCATGACCGCATGCCTGAACATCGGCTTACAAGTTGCGACCAATGAGCTGAGGTGCAAGGGGTCGAACAAGCATGACCAAGGAAACGGAGACGATCATGACTCGCTTGATCATTGGAATGCTGGCCGCCGCGCTGCTCACCGGGTGCGTGGTCGTGCCGGCCGGATACCACTACCGGGATGACCCGTCCTGGTACAGGCACCGCGATTGGGACGACCGTCACCATCGCTACGGCTACCCGGACTATCGCTACGGGCCGTAAACGGCAAAGCCCCGCCGCCGCGAACCGGGGCGGGGCAATCCGGATGGGTCTTCAGGCAGCGGTGCGCGCGGCAGCGATCAGGCCGAGCGTCGAAGCGTCGTGCGCGCTCGTCTGATCGCCTGCCAGTTCGGCGGCGATGCGGCTCGCGATCTGCTTGCCGAGTTCGACGCCCCACTGGTCGAAGGCGTTGATGCCCCAGATCACGCTCTGAACGAAGACTTTGTGCTCATAGAGCGCGATTAGCGCGCCCAGCGAGCGCGGCGACAGGTCGGGCAGCAGCAACGTGTTGCTCGGGCGGTTACCCGGGAAGACACGATGCGGCACCAAGGCTTCGAGCGCCTCGCCTGAAAGTCCGCCCGCTGACAGTTCCGTACGGACTTCGTCGGCCGTCTTGCCCACCATCAGCGCCTTGCTCTGCGCGATGCAGTTGGCGAGCAGCAGGCGATGGTGATCAGCGAGCTTATGGCTCGCAGCGAGGGGCGCGATGAAGTCGACCGGGATCAGGTCCGTGCCCTGGTGCAGCAGCTGGAAGAAGGCGTGCTGGCCATTGGTGCCGGGCTCGCCCCAGATCACCGGGCAGGTCGCCGTTTCGACCGGCTTGCCGTCACGCGTGACCGACTTGCCGTTGCTCTCCATCTCGAGTTGCTGCAGGTAGGCCGGCAGACGCGCGAGGGCTTGGGCGTAGGGCGCGATCGAGATGCTTGACGAATCGAAGAAGCTGCGGTACCAGACGCCGAGCAGGCCGAGGACGACCGGCATGTTCGCGTCGAGCGGGGCTTCGACGAAATGGCAATCCATCGCGTGGGCGCCGTCGAGCAGCGCATTGAAGTTGTCGCGGCCGACGTAGATCGCGATCGGCAGGCCGACCGCCGACCACATCGAGTAACGACCGCCGACCCAGTCCCAGAAGCCGAACATGTTCGCCGTGTCGATGCCGAAGGCGGCGACGCGCTCGGCATTGGTCGAGACGGCGACGAAATGCTTCGCGACATCGGCCTCCGCCGCGCCGCTCGCGAGGAACCACGCGCGAGCAGTCGCCGCGTTGGTCATCGTCTCGATCGTCGTGAAGGTTTTCGATGCGACGATGAAGAGCGTCCGGCGCGGATCGACCTTCGCCAGCACGCCCGCCAAATGATCGCCGTCGATGTTCGACACGAAATGCATCGTCAGCCGCTCGTGCCCGCAGGCGGCAAGCGCCTGGCAAGCCATCGCTGGCCCAAGGTCGGAGCCGCCGATGCCGATATTGACGACGTCGGTGATCGATTCTTTCGTGTAACCGCGCCACTCGCCGCTGCGCACCGCCTCGGCGAACGTGCCCATGCGCTCGAGCACCTCGCGCACGGCAGGCATCACGTCCTGGCCGTCGACTTCGATCGGGGCTGCGCTGCGGTCGCGCAAGGCAACGTGCAGGACCGCGCGGTCTTCGGTCGTATTGATGCGGCGTCCGGCGAACATCGCGGCGCGGGCGGATTCGAGCCCGCGTTCGCGCGCAAGGCCGATCAGCAGGTCCATCGTGCGCGCGTCGATACGGTTCTTCGAGTAGTCGAGGAATAGTCCGGATGCGCGCAGCGAGAAGCGTTCGAAGCGCTCGGCGTCGGCCGCGAAAAGTTCGCGCATGTGTCGGTTGCCGACTTCGTCGCGATGCGCAGCCAAAGCCAGCCAGGCGGGAGAATTCGTCAGATTGCTCATGTCAGTTTTCGAAACCGCGGATGCGCTTGTCGCGCAGGGTTTGCTTGGTGCGTTCGAGCCGCTTGATGAGTTCGGGGCCGCTCGCGAGCGCGACGCTCACGGAGAGCACGTCGATGATCGCGAGATGCGCGATGCGCGAGGTCATCGGCGCATAGACGTCCGGATCCTCCGGTACGTCGGCCGCGAGCACGACGTTGGCGACGCGCGACAGTGGCGAGCCGCTGGCTGTGATCGCGATCACCCCTGCGCCGGCATCGCGCGCGAGTTCGCAGGCTCGAATGAGTTCCGGGGTCCGGCCGCTTGCGGAGATGGCTACGACCACGTCGCCCTCCTCGAGCAGCGTCGCGGCCATGCCTTGCGTGTGCGGATCGGCGTAGGCGACCGATGGAATCCCGAACCGGAAGAACTTGTGCTGCGCATCGGTCGCGACGATACCAGAATTGCCGACACCATAAAATTCCATGCGTCCGGCACGAGTAATCAGCTCGACGGCGCGTTCCAGCCGCACCGCGTCGAGCTGATTGCGCACGCTGATCAGCGCCCCGATCGTGCGATTGAAGACCTTGGGTGCGACTTCGTCGAGCGTGTCGTCGGGACCGACGTCGCGGTGTACATAAGGCACACCGCTCGCGAGGCTCTGCGCGAGGCGCAGCTTGAAGTCCTTGAAGCCGGTGAACCCCAGCGCATTGACGAAGCGCGCGACCGTGGGCTGGCTGACGCCGACGCGATAGGCGAGTTCGGCGATCGAGATGTTGAGCACTTCGTTCGGGCGCCCGAGCACGAATTCCGCGACGGCGCGTTCGGACTTGCGCAGGTCGCCAATGCTCGCCTCGATGCGTCCGAGCAGCGCACTCGTCTGGCGGAGGTCGGCATCGCCCGAGCCGTGCTCGGGCGGGGTATTGATCGGTAGGTCGTCCATGTCCGTAACCTTTGTCTCCGGTGTCCGTGGCGGCTCGTCACTCGGCGGGGCTGAAGAATACCTGCGTCGGGGCCGCATTTTGTCTCAGAAGTGCTGCAATCGGTTGCAGCAAGTGATCGTCCCGCTCCGCGGCCTGCTCGATCACCGCCGCCTTGCGTGGCCCGTTGATCTGCACGATGACGTTGCGGGCGTCGAGCAAGGCCGGCAGCGTCAAGCTGATGCGCGCATGCGGCGCCGCGGGCGGGGTCGTTGCGGCGAGCAACGGCGCTCCCGGGGAAAGCAGCTCTTGGAGCCCGTCGATGCCTGGGAAGAGCGACGCGAAATGACCATCTTCGCCCATGCCCAGGACGACAACGTCGATCGGTCGCGGCAAGTCGCGGAGGCGTTCGGCGCAGGCGACGAGACCCGCGGCGGGCGTCTCTTCACCGCCATAGAGCGGAACGAAGCGCGCCTCGGCGGCCGGCCCGCGCAACAGGTTCGCCTGAATCAAGCCCGCATTGCTGTCCGGATGATCCGCCGGCACCCAGCGTTCGTCGGCCAGGGTCACCGTCACCCGCGACCAGTCGAGCTTGCGCTGGCCGAGGGAGCGCAGAAACGGCAGCGGGCTGCGCCCGCCCGACACGACGAGACTTGCTTCGCCCCGCCGCCCGATCGCATGGCGCAGCATCGCCGCGACTCGGTCGGCGAGCGCCGCGGCCATCGTGGCGTTGTCGTCGAACACGTTCTGCCGGATGTGGCGCGGCAGTTGCAGTTCCATGGTGGCCACCATCGTCGTCATGATCAGGAATCCTGCAGCCAGGCGAGGCCGTCGCGGCCCACGAGGGCGCTGGAGGCGGCGGGGCCCCAGGTGCCTGCAGTGTATGGACGTGGCGGCGTGGGGTCCTGTTCCCAACCTTCGAGGATCGGTTCGATCCAGCGCCACGCGGCGTCGAGTTCGTCGCGGCGCATGAAAAGCGTCAGCTTGCCGCGGATCACGTCCATCAGCAGGCGCTCGTAGGCGTCCCATTGGCGCGTGTGATAGGTCTCGGCGAAGTCGAGGTTAAGCGCCACCGGGCGCAGGCGCATTTCGTCGCCCGGCACCTTCGCCATCAGATGCAGTTCCAGGCCCTCGTCCGGCTGCAGGCGGATCACGAGCCGGTTCGCGGCGCGCTCGCCCGATACCGACGGGAAGAGCGCGTGCGGCACCTCGTGGAAGTTCACGACGATCTCGGCGAGGCGCTCCTGCATGCGTTTGCCGGTCCGCAGATAGAACGGCACCCCGGCCCAGCGCCAGTTGTTGAGTTCAGCCTTCAGTGCGACGAAGGTCTCGGTGCGGCTGCCGGAGGGAATGCCCGGCTCTTCGAGATAGGCCGGCACCGGCTTGCCGTCGACCGCTCCGGCGCGGTACTGGCCGCGCACGGTGCGGCTGGCGACATCCTCGGCGCTCATCGGGCGCAGCGCGCGCAGCACCTTGAGCTTTTCGTCGCGCATCGCGTCCGGATCGATGCTGGCAGGCGGTTCCATCGCGACGATGCACAAGAGTTGCAGCAGGTGGTTCTGCACCATGTCGCGCAGTGCGCCCGTGTTGTCGTAGAACTCGCCCCGGCCTTCGACGCCGACCGTCTCCGCGAGCGTGATCTGCACGTCGCGCACGCAGGCACGGCTCCACAGCGGCTCGAAGAGCGCGTTGCCGAAGCGCAGCGCGATCAGGTTCTGGACCGTCTCCTTGCCGAGGTAGTGGTCGATCCGATAGATCTGCTCTTCCTTGAAGATCGCGCCGACCTGCTCGTTGATCTGGCGTGCGGAGGCGAGATCACGGCCGAGCGGCTTTTCGAGGACGACGCGGCTGTCGGGCGTGACGAGGCCGGCCGCGCCGAGGTTTTCGCAGATCGAAGCGAAGAGGCTCGGCGCGGTCGCCAAATAGAAAACGCGCACGCGGGCGGGATCGTTCCCGAGGACGGCGGTCAAACGCTCATAGTCCGCGGCCTCGCGCGCATCCAGCGGGACGTAGTCGAGGCAGCGGGCGAAGGCGGCCCAGGCGGCAGCATCGAAATCGCGCGCGGCGATGAACTGGCGCGCGTGCGCCTCGACTTTCGCGAGATATCCGTCGCGGCTCAGATCTTCCCGGCCGACGCCGACGATGCGCCAGCGGGCGGCATTCGGGTCGGCCGCGCTGTCGCGGTGGCGGTAATACAGCGCCGGAAGCAACTTTCGCATCGCGAGGTCGCCGCTGCCGCCAAACAGGATCAGATCGAACGCTTCTAGGGGGATCACTTTGTTTGCCTCTTCCGGTTGTTCTGGTCTTGCGCCGGCGTATTCGTAGCTTAAGGCGTCGGCGGTAGTAAATCTACAACAGATTAAAGCCGCAGAAATGTAGAAAGTCAACATGACTGTAGCTTGAGACTTTCATGGACGCGCTTTCATGATTTATCTCGAAGCACCTGTCTCTTTCCTCTGCATGCAGCAACATGGGCTGCAATCCGTGCCTCTTCGCGAGACCTTCGCCTTACGAACGAGGATCGATTTTGTTGAAAAGGTACTTGCATTAATTCGTGTAGTAATTCTACACTTGTTCTAAATCAAGTCGCAGATGGAGCCCAAACCGGATCCGGTCGTGCGACGTACCGATACGAAGGAGGTCCTCATGGCCGTCACTCCCGTCCTCAACCCCGTCCTTGCTCGCGTCACCGACCGCATCCGCGCTCGCAGCGCCGCCTCACGTTCCGCCTACCTCGGGCGCGTCGAGAAGGCGGCCAGCGCGGCAGGCAGCGCCCGCACCCATGTTTCCTGTGCCAACCAGGCCCACGCCTACGCGGCCTTCGCGCCGAACGACAAGCTCGTGCTGCGTCAGGCGCGGCTGCCGAACCTGGGGATCGTCTCCGCCTATAACGACATGTTGTCCGCGCACCAGCCCTTCGAACGCATGCCCGCGCTGATCAAGGAGGCCGCGCGCGGCGCCGGTGCGGTCGCGCAATTCGCTGGCGGCGTGCCCGCAATGTGCGACGGTGTGACCCAAGGCGAGGCCGGCATGGAGCTGTCGCTGTTCTCGCGTGACGTGATCGCGATGTCGACGGCGGTCGCCCTCTCGCACAACGTCTTCGACGGCACGCTCTGCCTGGGCGTGTGCGACAAGATCGTGCCGGGCCTGTTGATCGGCGCTCTGCAATTTGGACACCTGCCCACGATCTTCGTCCCCGCCGGCCCGATGACCACCGGTATCGGCAACGATGAGAAGGCGCGTGTGCGCCAGCTCTTCGCACAAGGCCGGGCGACGCGCGAAGAACTGCTCGAATCCGAGATGGCCGCCTATCACGGGCCCGGCACCTGCACCTTCTACGGCACCGCGAACAGCAACCAGATGCTGATGGAAGTAATGGGCCTGCACCTGCCCGGCGCCGCCTTCGTCAATCCGGGCACTCAGCTGCGCGACGAGCTGACGCGCGCTGCCGCGCGGCGCCTCGCAGGCATTACGCGGCTCGGAAAGGAATACATCCCGATCGCGAAAGTGGTGGATGAGCGCGCGATCGCCAACGCGATCGTCGGTCTGCTCGCCACCGGTGGTTCGACGAATCACACGATCCACCTCGTCGCGATCGCGGCCGCCGCCGGCATCCACATCGACTGGAACGACTTCGACGATCTGTCTGCCGCCGTGCCCTTGCTGACCCGCATCTACCCGAACGGCAGCGCCGATGTGAACCACTTCCACGCCGCGGGCGGGATGGGCTTCCTGATCCGCGAGTTGCTCGGCGCCGGTCTCTTGCATGGCGACGTGATGACGGTGATGGGCCAGGGCCTCGCGCGCTACGCCGAAGAGCCGTGGCAAGACAGCGAACAACTCGCATGGCGTCCGGCCGTGGAAACGAGCCTCGATCCGACGGTGCTGCGTCCGGCCGCCGAGCCGTTCAGCGCCGACGGCGGCCTGAAGCTGCTGAAGGGCAATCTCGGCCGCTCGGTGATCAAGGTGTCGGCCGTGAAGCCCGAGCACCGCGTCGTCGAGGCGCCCGCGCTCGTGTTCAACGATCAGGACGAGCTGATGGCGGCCTTCAAGCGCGGCGAGCTGACGCGCGATTTCGTTGCCGTCGTCCGCTTCCAGGGGCCGCGTGCGAACGGCATGCCGGAGCTGCACAAGCTGACCCCCGCCCTCGGCGTGCTGCAGGACCAGGGCTACCGCGTCGCCCTGGTGACCGACGGCCGCATGTCCGGTGCGTCGGGCAAGGTTCCGGCGGCGATCCACGTGACGCCGGAATGCCTCGCCGGCGGGCCGCTCGCGAAAGTCCGTGAAGGCGACCTGATCCGGCTCGATGCCGAGGCCGGCACGCTCGAAGTCCTCGTCGACGCGGCCGAGTGGGCGCGGCGCGACCTCGCCACCGCGGACCTCGAAGCCCACCAGCACGGCGTCGGGCGCGAGCTCTTCTTCAATGCGCGAGCCAATGCCTGCGGCGCCGAACAGGGCGCCAGCACCTTCGGCTCCACCCTGCCCGGCCCGCTTCAGGCGGCCTGAACCTGTTTCCGGAGATTCGACTGATGGACATTTCCACCCTGCTCGCCGCCAGCCCCGTGATGCCGGTGATCGTGCTCGATAAGGTATCGGACGCCGTGCCCCTTGCTCGTGCGCTCGTCGCCGGCGGCATCCGCGTCCTCGAAGTGACGCTGCGCACCGCCGCGGCGCTCGAGAGCGTGCGCGCGATCCGCGCCGAAGTGCCGGATGCGATCGTCGGTGTCGGCACGGTCATGACGCCGGCGGACCTCGCCGCCGCGGCCGAAGCCGGTGCGGTCTTCGCAGTGAGCCCGGGCGCGTCGCCCGAACTGCTCCGTGCCGGCCGTGAATCGACGATCCCGCTGCTGCCCGGCGTGATGACGCCGTCGGACGTGATCAACGCGCTCGCGGCCGGCTACACCGCGATGAAGCTCTTCCCCGCCGCGCAGGCCGGCGGCATCGGCATGCTGAAGGCCCTCGGCGGGCCCTTCCCGCAGGTGCGCTTCTGCCCGACTGGCGGGATCGACGCGACGAGCGCGCCGAATTTCCTTGCGCTGCCGAACGTGGCCTGCGTGGGCGGCTCGTGGTTGACCCCGGCCGACCGCGTACGTGCCGGCGACTGGGCCGCGATCACCGAGCTTGCGCGCGCCGCCGCAGCACTTCGCCCGGCGGAAGGCGCGAAGTGAGCGCTTTGGCGATGCCCTTCGCCCGCGCCGAAGCCTCGTCCTTCCGCGTACGCAAGGTCGAGTTCGGCGGAATTCCGGCGCTGGAGCTGCGCGACGAGCGCAGCGGCGCCTACGCGGTCTTCGCCCGGCGCGGGGCAACGCTGCTCGCGTGGCGCGTGCCGCACGCGGGCGAGATGGTCCCGCTCACCGACGGCTACGCCACGGCGGTCGAATTCGACAGCCAGAACGGCGTGCGCAACGGCATCCTCGCCCCCTTCTGCAACCGCATCGCCGACGGCCGCTATCGTTTCGACGACCGGGACTTCGACCTGTTGCCAGGCGTGCCGCACGGCCAACGCCTGATCTACCACGGCTTCCTGCGTGAGATGGACCTGAGCGTCGCGGACGTACAGGAAAGCCTCGCCGGCGCGAGCGCCCTCTTCACGGGCGCGATCCGCCCGAACGATTTCCCCGGCTATCCGTTCGCGCTGAAACTGAACGTGCGGGTGAGCTTCACCGCCAGGGCGATCGCGCTGACGATCACCGGCACCAACATCGGCGAACGCGCGATCCCCTACTCGGCCGGCTGGCATCCCTACTTCCGGCTCGGAGACGCACCGATCGAGACGCTGGAACTGACGGTGCCCGCCGCCCGCTGCGTCGTCACGGATGGGAACCTGCTGCCCCTGCCCGGCGAAGCGGCCTACACACCTGTGACGCAAGCCCCGCTCCCCGACTTCCGCGAGCCTCGGCCGATCGGCGACGCCGTCATCGACGGCTGCTACGCAGGCGCCGAGGCGGAAGCCGACGGACTGATCCGCAGCCGGCTACGCGACCCCGCGACCGGTCGCCGCCTGACCATGTGGCAGCGCGGCGGACTGACCCACGTCTTCACCGGCGACACGCTCGCGCGCGACGCACGGCGTTCGATCGCGATCGAGCCGGTCGAGGTCATGACCGACGCGTTCAACCGCGACGACTGCACGCGGACGATCCGTCTGCCGCCCGGCACGACATCCAGCTTCAGTTGCGGCGTCGAGTTCGACGTCGACTCCGCCCCCGCCACCTTCAACTCCGCTTCCAGCGCCATCGAGTGAGACCCGAGATGCCAGGCAAGAACACCAAGATCATTGCGACCGTCGGTCCCGCGAGCGCCGACGAGAACACTTTGCGTGCGCTCGCCGAGGCCGGCGCCGACGTCTTCCGGCTGAACTTCAGCCATGGTAGCCACGACGACCACCGCGCGGTCTATCACCGCATCCGGGCCGTCGAAGAACGCCTCGGCCGCCCGATCGGCGTACTGATCGACCTGCAGGGCCCGAAGCTGCGGCTCGGCACCTTCGCTGAAGGCGGCGTCACGCTCGCGCGCGGCGACCGCATCCGCTTCGACCTCGACCCGACGCCGGGCAATGCCGAGCGTGTGGCGATCCCGCATCCGGAAATCATCAATGCGGTTGGCCCCGGCCACGTGTTGCTGGTCGACGACGGCAAGATGCGGCTGAAGGTCGTCGCCAAAAGCGAGGGCGTGCTGGAGATGGAAGCGCTCACCGACGGGCGCCTGTCGGACCGCAAGGGCGTCAACGTCCCCGACGTCGCGCTGCCGCTGTCGGCGCTGACCGCCAAGGATCGCCGCGATCTCGCCTTCGGCCTGGAGCTGGGCATCGACTGGGTCGCGCTGTCCTTCGTGCAGCGGGCCGAGGACATTGCCGAAGCGCGCGAGCTGATCGGCGACAAGGCGCTGCTGATGGCGAAGATCGAGAAGCCCTCGGCGCTCGTCGAACTCGAAGAGATCATTGCGCTGGCCGACGGCATCATGGTGGCGCGCGGCGACCTCGGCGTGGAACTCCCGCCCGAAGACGTCCCTGGGCTGCAGAAGCGCATCGTGCGGCTGTGCCGCCGTGCAGGCAAGCCGGTCGTCGTCGCGACGCAGATGCTCGAATCGATGATCTCGGCGCCCGCTCCGACGCGTGCCGAAGCCTCCGACGTCGCAACCGCGGTGTTCGACGGCGCGGACGCGGTGATGCTGTCCGCCGAAACCGCGTCGGGCAAGTACCCCACCGACGCGCTCGAGATCATGGCGCGCATCATCGCCCGCACCGAGGCCGACCCACTGCAACGCCAGTTGATGGAAGCGGTCGGCGCCGATCCGAAGGGCAACACGACCGACGCGATCGGCACCGCGATCCGAGCCGTCGCAGAGACCTTGCCGCTGTCGGCGACCGTCGCCTTCACCGCCTCGGGCTCGACGGCACTGCGCATCGCGCACCAGCGCCCGCGTTCGCCGATCCTCGGGCTGACGCCCTCGCAATCCGTTGCCCGCCGCCTGTGCGTCGTCTGGGGCGTGCGTTCCCGCCGTTCGGTCGAGGCCTGCGAAGTCGAAGAGATCGTCAACGTCGCGCTCGAACATTGCCGCGCCGAAGGCCTCACCGCGCCGGGCCAGGCCGTCGTCGTCACCGCCGGCGTGCCCTTCGGCACCCCCGGCAGCACCAACCTGCTGCGCCTCGCGTGGCCGGCCGGCGAGGCACCCGTGCCCGCCTGAGGCCCCCGACCCCAACGAGAGACACACGAGAGAGAGACAGAGAGACAACCATGAACGCAACAGCCATCCACGCCAAGCTGCAAGCCCTCTTCCCGACGGAAGCCGACGTCCCCGCCGAATGCCGCGTCCTCGCGCCCTTGCACCAGCGCGCGATCCTCCTGAACGGCGAAATGCAGATCTGGAAGGGCGAGACGCGCCCGGTCTACTCGCCCGTGGCGATGCGCGCCGCCGACGGCAAGCTGACGCACGTTGAACTGGGCAGCTTCCCCGTCACCGGCACCGATGAAGCCGACGCCGCGATCGCCGCCGCGGTCAAGGCCTACGACAATGGCCGCGGCCAGTGGCCGACGATGTCCGTCGCCGAGCGCATCGCCTGCGTCGAGAACTTCACGAACCAGATCGTCGCGCGCCGGCACGAGATCGTGAACCTGATCATGTGGGAGATCGGCAAGAGCCTCGCTGACTCGGAGAAGGAATTCGACCGCACGATCGACTACATCAAGGCGACCATCGCCGAGCTGAAGAACCTCGACAACACCAACTCCCGCTTCCAGATCGTCGAGGGCACGATCGCGCAGATCCGCCGCTCGCCGCTCGGCATCGTGCTGTGCATGGGTCCGTACAACTACCCGATGAACGAAACCTTCTGCACCCTGATCCCGGCGCTGATCATGGGCAACGTCGTGCTCTTCAAGCCGCCGCGCTTCGGCGTGCTGTTGTACTACCCGATGCTGGAGGCCTTCCGCAGCGCCTTCCCGGCCGGGGCGATCAACATCGTGTACGGCCAGGGCAGCGTTGTGGTGCCGCACATCATGGCTTCAGGCAAGGTGAACGTGCTCGCGTTGATCGGCACCAGCAAGGTCGCCGACCAATTGAAGAAGGCCCACCCGAAGACCAACCGCCTGCGCGCGGTGCTCGGCCTCGAAGCCAAGAACGCCGCGATCATCCTCCCGGACGCCGACATCGAGCTCACGGTCAAGGAATGCATCACCGGCTCCCTCTCCTTCAACGGCCAGCGCTGCACGGCGCTCAAGATGATCCTCGTTCATCAGGCGATTGCCGACCAGTTCCTGCGCCGCTTCTGCGAGGAGATCGGAAAGCTCAAGATCGGCATGCCCTGGGAAAAGGGCGTGACGATCACGCCGCTGCCCGAGATGGCGAAGGTCGGCTACATGAACGAGCTGATCGAGGACGCGGTCGCGAAGGGCGCGAAAGTGCTCAACGACAACGGTGGCGCCTCGGTCGCGACGATGTTCCACCCGGCGGTCGTATTCCCCGTCCAGGAAGGCATGAAGCTCTATCGCGAGGAGCAGTTCGGCCCGGTCGTTCCGGTTGCGCCCTTCGAGGACATCGAAACCGCGCTCCAGTACGTCATCACCTCCGACCACGGCCAACAGGTATCGATCTTCGGCAACAACCCGGATCAGGTCGCGAGCCTCATCGATCCGCTCGTAAACCAGGTCGGCCGTGTCAACCTCAACGCCCAGTGCCAGCGCAGCCCCGACGTATTCCCGTTCAACGGCCGCAAGGATTCGGCCGAAGGCACCCTCTCGGTGCATGACGCGCTGCGCTCGTTCTCGATCCGCACGATGGTCGCCGCGAAGCAGACCGAGGCGTCGAGGAAGCTCCTCGACAGCATCGTGCTCGGCAACAAGTCGAACTTCGTGAATACGCGCTTCATCCTCTGATCGACGCACGATCGACCGTTCCTCCTCCGGGCCGGCATCACGCTCTCCAGAATCAGATGCCGGCCCTTTTTTCTACCTGCGCAAGCCCGCTGACGCCCGAACGACGACCATGACCACCATCTCTTCGATCGAAGCCCTCGAAATCCTCGACTCCCGCGGCAATCCCACCCTGCAAGCCACCGTCCGCCTCGACTCCGGCCACGCCGGCGTCGCCGCAGTGCCTTCCGGCGCCTCGACCGGCGCGCGTGAAGCCCTCGAACTTCGCGACGGCGACCCGGCGCGCTTCGGCGGCAAGGGCGTGACGAAAGCGCTCGCCAACGTCGAAGGCCCGATCGCCGCCGCGCTGAAAGGGCGCGACGCCCGCGACCAGGCCGCGATCGACGCGCTGCTGTGCGAGCTCGACGGCAGCGCCGACAAGTCGAAACTCGGCGCGAATGCGCTGCTCGCCGTGTCGCTCGCGACTGCCCACGCCGCCGCCAACGCCCAAGGCATCCCGCTCTACCGTCATCTCGGCGACGCCTCCCGCGGCTTCACGCTGCCGGTGCCGCTGATGAACGTCATGAACGGCGGCGCGCATGCGAACAACAGCCTGGACATCCAGGAATGCATGATCGTCCCGCACGGCTTCGAGCGCTTCGGCGACGCGCTGCGCGCCGGCGTCGGCGTCTTCCACGCGCTGAAGAAGCTCCTCGACGACAAGGGCTTCCCGACCTCGGTCGGCGACGAAGGCGGCTTCGCACCCAACGTCAGCGGCACGCGCGAAGCGCTCGACCTGATCCTCGAAGCGGTCGAACGCGCCGGCTACAAGCCCGGCTCCGAAATCGCGCTTGCGCTCGACTGCGCGGCCTCCGAATTCCACCATGACGGCGAATACCACCTCGAAGGCGAAGACAAGCATTTCTCGCGCGCCGAATTCTGCGGCTACCTCGCCGAGCTCGTCGGCGACTACCCGATCATCAGCATCGAGGACGGCATGGCCGAGGACGACTGGGCCGGCTGGGGCGTACTGACCGACCGCTTGGGCCGCCGCGTGCAGCTCGTCGGCGACGACCTTTTCGTCACCAACACCGAGATCCTCGCCAGCGGCATCGAGAAAGGCATCGCCAACGCGATCCTGATCAAGCCGAACCAGATCGGCACGCTGACCGAAACCCTTGCAGCGATGGAAATGGCGCGCCGCGCCGGCTACGCCTCGATCGTGTCGCACCGCTCGGGTGAGACCGGCGACACGACGATCGCCGACCTCGCGGTGGCGACCGCCTGCGGCCAGATCAAGACCGGCTCCGCCAGCCGCTCCGACCGCGTCGAGAAGTACAACCGCCTGCTCGCGATCGAACGCGAGCTCGGCGCCGACGCGCGCTTCGCGGGCTTCAGGGCCTTCGCGGCGCGCTGAGCCACGAGGCAACCCGCAACGATTGCTCTCCAACCGGCACCGCGATAACGCTCACTCCCTGGCGGTGGTGCCGGTTTCTTTTTGCTTTTCCGGAGTCTGCCGTGACCTCTGACGTGAGCACCGACAAGGACCAGGCCCTGCGCGACGACATCCGGCTGCTCGGCCGGCTGCTGGGCGACACCGTCCGCGCCCGCGAGGGCGAAGCCGTATTCGACCTCGTCGAGCGCATCCGCCGCGACTCGATCCGCTTCCGCCGCGACGACGATCATGGCGCCCGTCACAAGCTCGAAGCCGAACTCGACCGCCTGTCGCGCGAGGACACGCTGCACGTCGTCCGCGCCTTCAGCTACTTCTCGCACCTCGCGAATCTCGCGGAGGACCAGCACCACATCCGCCGCTCGCGCGCCCACCTGATCGCCGGCTCCGCGCCCCGCGAAGGCAGTCTCGCGCACGCGATGAACCGCGCCTTCGACACTGGTCTCGATGCCTCTTCGCTCGCCGACTTCTTCGCGACGGCGCACGTCGTGCCCGTCCTCACCGCTCACCCGACCGAAGTCCAAAGGAAGAGCATCCTCAACTGCCAGACCGCGATCGCGCGCCTCCTGGATCAGCGCGACCGCATGACGCTGACGCCTGACGAGTTGCGCGAGAACGGCGACGCCCTGCGCCGCGGCGTCCTGACGCTGTGGCAGACGCGGATGCTCCGCCCGGCGAAGCTCTCGGTTGTCGACGAAGTCTCGAACGGGCTCGGCTACCACGACACGACTTTCCTGCGCGAAGTGCCGCGCCTCTACGCTGCGATCGAGGATGAACTCGCAGGGCGCGACACCCATCTCGCCGACCACGAGCTGCCCGCCTTCCTGCAAGTCGGCAGCTGGATCGGCGGCGACCGCGACGGCAACCCCTTCGTCACCGCCGAGATGCTCGAACAGGCGCTCGCGATGCAGTGCGAGCGTGTGCTCGCCCATTATCTCGAAGAGCTCGGCATCGTCGCCTCGCAGCTCTCGCTCGCCTCGCTCCTCGTGCCCGCCTCGGACGAACTGCTGGCGCTGGCCGACGCCTCGCCCGACCGCTCGCCCCACCGCAGCGACGAACCCTACCGCCGCGCCGTCACCGGCATTCGCGCCCGCCTCACGGCAACACGACAGGCCATCGTCGGCGACACCGCCTCGTCGCCCTCGGTCGAAGCCTACGTCAGCCCCGAGCAGCTCTCGGCTGACCTCGACGTCGTCCACCGCTCGCTCGTCGCCAACGGATCGGGCGAACTCGCCCGCGGGCGCCTGCGCCGCATCCGTCGCGCCGTCGCGGTGTTCGGTTTCCACCTCGCCCCGATCGACCTGCGCCAGAACTCCGAAGTGCACGAGCGCGTCGTCGCCGAGCTCTTCGAAGTCGCCCAGCCGGGCACCCGCTACCAGAAGCTCACCGAATCGCAGCGCATTGCCCTGCTCCTCGACGAACTCGCCACGCCGCGGCCGCTGAACTCGCCGCACTACGCCTATTCCGATGAAACCGCCTCCGAACTCGCGATTTTCGGGATGGCGCGCGAGGCGCATCGCCGCTACGGCCCGGCCTCGGTGCCGAACTGCATCATCTCGAAGGCCGACAGCGTCTCGGACATGCTCGAAGTAACGGTGCTGCTGAAGGAAGCGGGCCTCCTCGATCCGCGCACCGCCACGCTCGCCGTCAACGTGATCCCGCTCTTCGAAACCATCGCCGACCTGCAGGCGAGCGGCCCGATCATGGATCGCCTCTTCGACCTTCCGGCCTGGAAGCGCCTCCTCGCCTCGCGCGAACGGACGCAGGAAGTGATGCTCGGCTATTCCGACTCGAACAAGGACGGCGGCTTCCTCACTTCCGGCTGGGAGCTCTACAAGGCCGAGATCGCGCTGGTCGACGTCTTCCGCCGCCACAACGTGCGCCTGCGCCTCTTCCACGGCCGCGGCGGTTCCGTCGGGCGCGGCGGCGGTCCGAGCTACCAGGCGATCCTCGCCCAACCCGGCGGTGCCGTGCAGGGCCAGATCCGTCTCACCGAACAGGGCGAAGTCATCGGCGCCAAGTATGGAAACCCCGAAGTCGGCCGCCGCAACCTCGAAGTCCTCGTCGCCGCGACCCTCGAAGCGAGCCTGCTGTCCGGCAAGGAAGCCGCGCCGCGCGCGGATTTCCTCGATGCGATGGACGAGCTTTCCGCGACCGCCTTCCGCGCCTATCGCGCGCTCGTCTATGAGACGGAAGGCTTCGAGCGCTACTTCCGCGAATCGACCATCGTCGACGAGATCGCGCAGCTCAACATCGGCTCACGCCCGGCCTCGCGCAAGAAGACCTTCGCGATCGAGGACCTGCGTGCAATCCCTTGGGTCTTCAGCTGGTCGCAATGCCGCCTGATGTTGCCCGGCTGGTACGGCTTCGGCGCTGCCGTCACCGACTACGTCGAGCGCCATGGGCAGGCCGGCCTCGAACGCTTGCAGGCGATGCACCGCGAGTGGCCCTTCTTCGCGACCCTGCTGTCGAACATGGACATGGTGCTGGCGAAGAGCGACATCGCGATCGCGAGCCGCTACGCGGGACTCGTGCATGACGAAGCGCTGCGCGACGCGATCTTCCCGGTGATCCGTGCCGAGCATCAGGCGACGATCGAAGCGCTGCTGCGCATCACCGGTCAGCGCGAACTGCTCGACGCCAATCCGCTCCTCAAGCGCTCGATCCGCAATCGCTTCCCCTATCTCGATCCGCTCAACCACGTCCAAGTCGAACTCCTGCGGCGTCACCGCGAAGGCGCCGACGACGAACGCATCCGCCGCGGCATCCACTTGTCGATCAACGGCATCGCGGCTGGGTTGCGGAACAGCGGATAATCCCCCCGCAGACAACAATCACAAGCGCCATGACCCCCACCGACGCCATCGGCTACCTCGCCGCCATCCTGACCACCGCCTCCTTCGTGCCCCAGGCGCTGCACATCTGGCGCACGCGGGACGCGCGGGCGATTTCCTTGTCGATGTACACCGCGTTCTCGACCGGCGTCGCGCTGTGGCTCGCCTATGGCGTGCTGGTCGGCTCATGGCCGGTGCTGCTCGCCAACGTCGTCACGCTCTTTTTTGCGCTCAGCATCCTCGCGATGAAGATCCGCTACGAACGCGAACGTCGGCAGCGGCAGCGGTGAGCGGACTGGCCCTTTCCGGCGTCGATCACGTCGCGCTGATCTGCTCCGATTACGCGCGCTCGAAGCGCTTCTACACCGAAGTTCTCGGACTGCGCGTCCTCGCCGAGACCTGGCGCGCCGAGCGCCAATCCTGGAAGCTCGATCTCGCGCTGCCCGACGGCACCCAACTCGAACTCTTCTCCTTCCCCGAGCCGCCGCCGCGCCCTTCCCGCCCGGAAGCCTGCGGCCTGCGCCACCTCGCCTTCGCCGTCGCCGACCTCGACGCTGCGCTACGCGCACTCGAAGCGCTCCGCGTGACCGTCGAGCCGGTCCGCATCGACGAACTCACCGGCCGCCGCTTCACCTTCTTCGCCGATCCCGACGGACTGCCGCTGGAACTCTACGAACGTCCGTAGTCCCTACCCGTTTGCCTTGGGCGGCCCTACCATGTCGCGAACAACCGGAGATGGAGCGCCCCCCACATGTTGATCAACTGCGTCGCCTACGAGAACGGCTCCCGGCTCGACGACCTGACCGTCGAGGAGATCAGCGACTACGTCGCCGAACCGGGCTGCTTCGTGTGGGTCGCGCTGCGCGATGCGACCCCGGAGGAACTCGACAAGATGGCCGAGGAATTCAATCTCCACGAACTCGCGGTCGAGGACGCGCGCCACGGTCACCAGCGCCCGAAGATCGAGGAGTACGGCGATTCGATCTTCGTCGTGATGCAACTTCTGGAGTACGACGGAAACGAGATCGTCGTCGGTGAGGTGGACGTCTTCGTCGGCCACAACTATGTCCTGTCGGTCCGCAACCGCAGCCATCAGCACTTCCTGGGCGTGCGCGAGCGCTGCGAACGCGAGCCCCACCTGCTCACGCAGGGGGCGGGTTTCGTCCTGTATGCGCTGATGGACGCCGTCGTCGACCGCTACTTCCCGATCATCGACCGGCTGGAGTCCGACCTGGAAGCAATCGAGATCCAGATCTTCGTGAAGGGCACGGCCCGCCACAACATCGAACAGCTCTACGACCTGAAGCGCCAGGTCATGGTCCTCAAGCACGCCGTCGCGCCGCTGATGGAAGCGGCCGGAAAGCTTTCCGGCAGCCGTGTGCCGGCCGTGTGCGCGAACAGCCGCGAATACTTCCGCGACGTCTCGGACCACCTGGTGCGCATCAATGCCTCGCTCGACACGATCCGCGACACGATCGCGACCGCAATCCAGGTCAACCTGTCGATGGTCGCGATCGAGGACGGCGAAGTGAACAAGAAGCTCGCGGCCTGGGCCGGGATTTTTGCGGTAGTGACCGCATTCGCCGGCATCTGGGGCATGAACTTCCATAACATGCCCGAACTCGACTGGGCCTACGGCTACCCCTTTGCACTACTCACGATTGCCGTCGCTGGCTTGGTGCTCTACTTCCGTTTCAGACGGACCGGCTGGTTGTAGAGGCTTAGACCGCCGGCGGGGAGTCTTCGCTGCCGCGCCCGTCGCGCAGGAATTCGACCACCTCGTCCGGCGGCAACGGCTTGCTGATCAGGAAACCCTGCAACTCGTTGCAGCGGAAGAGCCTCAGGAACTTGGCCTGCTCCTCGCGCTCGACGCCCTCAGCGATCACCTTGAGATCCAGCGAATGCGCGAGTGCGATGATCGTCGACACGATCGTCATGCTCTCCGGCGTCGCCGCCATCGTCTCGATGAAGGACTTGTCGATCTTCAACGCGCTGACCGGCAACTTCGACAGATAACCGAGCGACGAGTAACCGGTCCCGAAATCGTCGATCGCCACGCCGAGCCCGAGGCGCCGGATTTCGCTGAGCCGCACGATGTTCTGTTCGAGATCGGTCATCAGCATGCTTTCGGTGATCTCCAGATCGACCGGCGGCAAATCGCCCGCACGGCCGTTCAGCGCCACCCGCACCGATTCGACGAAGTCCTTCTGCTGCAACTGGATCGCCGACACGTTCACCGCGACGCGCGGCGGGTCGATTCCTTCCGCGCGCCAGCGTTCCTGGTCCTCCACTGCACGTCGGATCGCCCAAGCGCCGACCTCCAGGATCATCCCGGTCTCTTCGAGGATGGGGATGAACACGCCCGGCTGGATCAAGCCCTTCTGCGGGTCGTTCCACCGGATCAGCGCTTCGAGGCCCGTCACCGCCCCGCTCGCACCGTGCGTCTTGGGCTGGTAATAGAGCACGAATTCGTCGCGCTCCAGCGCCTGGCGCAGCCTGCTCTCGAGCATCAGCGTCTCGGCGATCAGCGCGTTCATTTCCGGCCCATAGAAGAGGAAGCCCGCACCCGACCCCTTCGCCTTGCGCAGCGCCACCTCGGCGTTCTTCACGAGTGCATCCGCGTCCTCGTCCTCCGTTTCGTTGACGGCGATTCCGGCCGTCAGCGACAGCAGCAATTCGTGCTCGCCGACGATGATCGGCTCGTGCGCCACTGCCCGCGTCACGCGTTCCACCACATGCGCGATCTCGGTGATATCGCGGCCGCCCGCATGCACCGCCGCGAAGTGATCCACGCCGATGCGCGCAACGCATGTTTCCTCGGGCCACGCCGCCTGGAAGCGGTCCGCGATTTCGCGCAGCACGCGGTCTCCCACCTGCCGGCCGAAGGTGTCGTTGATGTTGCGGAAGCGATTGATGTTCCACAGCACGACCGCCACCTTCTCGCCCGGGTGCTTGCGTGCGGCCTGCAAGGCCTGCCCGACGCATTCGTTCAGGTGCGGACGGTTCGACAGGCCGGTCAAAACGTCGTGATACGCCAGATATGACAGCGTGTCCTGCTTGCCGATGTACTCCAGCCCAAAGGACACGTCGTTCGCGAGCTCGGCCAGCAACTGCAGTTCCGCCCCATTGAAGAATTCCGGATCGTGCGCATACAGTACCATCACCGCCACCACGCTTCGCTCGACCATCAGCGGCAAGGCCACCTCGGACTGGTAGCCACGCCGCATCGCCTCGGCGCATCGCTTGCCGGGATCGCCGAATTTTTCCAGGTCGTTGATCACGAACGGCTTTCCGCCGACCACCGCGCCGTTCACCGCGCCGTGCCCGGTCAGATTGTCGGGGCAAACCGGCAGACGTTCCGCCCCGAGCGCCTCATCGACTCCCGCCCACGCGACCGGCACGACCTCCATCGCCTCGGCGTCGAAATTGCCGATCCACGCGATCCCGAATCCGCCCTGTTCGACCGCGATCCGGCACGCCTCGCGGAACAACTCCTTGCGATCGTGGATGCGCACAATCGCGGAGTTGATGCCGCTCAGCACCGCATACACCCGCGTCAGCCGCAGGATGCGCTGTTGCTGCGCGTTCCGCTCGAAGAATTGCCCGATCTGGCCGCCCAGTGCGGCGAGCGTATCCGTCAGCTGCTCGTCGGGTCCCGCCGCGGTGCCGCTGAAGAACTCGATGACGCCCGCGACATCGCCGCGGACGAGGATCGGGAACGCTCCCCCCGCGCGGAAGCCCGTCGGCGCCGCATTCCTGCTCTCCGTCAGCCACGGCTCGTCGGTCAGATCGCTGAGCCACCTCGGCACGGCCGATTCCCATACCCGACCGGCGAGCCCGTCCCCCTTCCTGAGACTCGTCTGGCGCGTCCGCGCCACGAAATCGGCACAGTGCTCATCGTCCCTGCACCACACTTCGAGGCAGCGCAGGCGTCGGCCGAACTCGTCCACGCTCCACAGCGTCCCCGCCGCAAGCCCCAACTCGCTGCAGATCGCATCCAGCAGCCGCGGCGCGGCCTCCGCGATCGTCGTCGCCTCATCGAGGATCCGCGCGACCGTGTATTGCGCGGCGAGCAGCCGTTGCGCACGCTCGCGGTCCACGATCTCCGCCTCGAGCTCCCGCGCATACGCCTGCACCTTCGCATAGAGGCTGCCGTTCTCGTAGATCCGCCCGACCTGTGCCGCCAGGATCCGCAACAGGTTTTCGTCCCCTTCCGAGAAGGCCTCGTCGTCCAGCTTGTTCCCCAACACGATCCAGCCGTAGGAATTCGTCAGCGACGTCACCGGCGCGGCGAGCAGCGCACGCAAGCGCGGATAGCCCGAGGGAAGGCCCGCCTCTCGCGCCGCTGCATCGGTCGCATAAACCCGGCGTTCGACGCGCCGCGACCGATACACCTGGCCCGGGAGGCCGTCGTCGAGCACAACCGGCCCCAGAGCCGCCAGTTCCGACGCGCTAAAGCCGCAGTGGCATGCGTACGCCAGGCTGTCGCCACCCGCCGCACGAACCGCGATACTGCCGTATTCCGCATCGATCAATTGTCGTGCGCTCGTGCAAACGTGGTCGAGCAACTGCGCCGAGTCGCGCTGGGACGCCATCTGGAGGTTCAGCGCGATCAGCGCTTCGAGCTTCGTGTTCACGCGCTGGAGTTCTGAGACCTTGTCCGAAAGCTTGCCGGTGATCAGTTGCAGATGCTGGCGGTCGAATTCCGGCGGCGCGGCCGCAGGTGCAGCGGCTGCCTTGGCTTCTTCGAGTACGCGCCGCACGACCTTGATGATCTCCTCCGGTTCGCTCGGCTTGGTCAGGATCTCGGCGACACCACAGGCGTTCGCGAGCTGCCGTGCTTCCGATTCGAGGTAGTAGGCGGTGTAGAAGATCACGGGCGTCGCCGCGATGCTCGGATCCGCGCGCAACTGACGCACAAACTCGTAGCCGTCCACCTCGGGCATCAGGATGTCGCAGATCGCCAGGTCCGGGTGCACTTCGCGCACGAGTTCCAGCGCGGCATTCCCGTCCGCCGCCTCGACCACCTCGTGGCCCAGCGCGTTCAGGACCGTTGTCAACAACTCGCGGTTGATCGGTACGTCGTCGACAACTGCTATCTTTGCCATTCGCTGCGCCCCGCTCTCACAAGCTCTGCCCCCGCGGTACCCGCAGTTCGACCGGCAGGAAAGGTTCCATTTGCTCGACAAAGGTTTCCGCTTCGATCGGCTTCGAGAAATAGCCGTCGAATCCCGCCGTCAGCACTCGCTCCCGATCGCCGAGCATCGAGAAGGCGGTCACCGCGATCATCCTCACGCCCTTCAGCGCGGGGTCCGCCCGCAGCGCATTCAGCACCTCGTATCCGTTCAACCCAGGCATCTGCAAGTCGCAGACGATCAGGTCGGGATGCTCGGTCCGCGCCATCTCGACCGCCGTCACACCGTCCTCCGCAATCAAGGTCCGATAGCCGTTCGCCTTCAGCAGATAGCGCATCAGCTCCAGGCTGGGCATGTGGTCTTCGGCAATCAGGATCGTCGCGGACACGTTTCACATCTCCGGCAATACCAGCGTAAAGCTCGACCCGACCCCGGGCTCCGATTCGCAACTCAGGGTTCCGTCGAGTATCGCCGCAAGCTTTCGGCTCAGATGCAGGCCGAGTCCCGTGCCCTCGCCCCCCTTGTTGCGCGATGCCTGACCCTGCACGAAGGGTTCGAACAGCGTAGCCAGTTCCTCCTCCCGGATCCCCGGCCCGGAATCCTCGACCACGACACTCAATCGCCGTTGACCGCCGAAGTCCTTAACGGAAAGACCTACGCGAACGTACCCGCGTTCCGTGAACTTGATCGCATTGTTTATCAGGTTGATGAGTATCTGGCTCAAAGCGCGCCGATCCGTGACGAACGTGGCCGGTTCGGCCGGAAGAGCCAGCTCGAAGGATAAGCCCTTCGTCGTCGCCTGCGGCCGCAAGGTCGCGGCGACCTCGTCCAGGAGCGCCGCGCAGTCGACGACTTCGCGCTGAAGATCCATCTTCCCGGCCTCGATCTTGGCCAGGTTGAGCAGATCGTTGATCAGCGCGAGCAGGTGGCGGGCACTGCTGCGGATCAACTGCAGCTGATGCGTCTGTTCGTCGTTGATATCGCCCGGCAACTTCATCAGCAGGGTACCGGTGAATCCGATCACCGCGTTGAGCGGCGTCCGCAACTCATGGCTCATGCTCGCCAGGAAACGATCCTTCGCGCGATTCGCGTTCTCCAGCTCGAGATTCTTGTCCTGAAGCGCCTGTTCGAAACGCCGCCGCTCGCTGACATCGCGGATGGCGCTGATCACAACCAGTGAGTCCTCGCTCTTCAGGGGGCTCAGACTGATCTCGACGGGGAACTCCGTACCGTCCTTGCGCAGGCCATACAGCTCGAGTCCATTGCCCATCGACCGCGTGCGCGGCTGCTCAAAATACCGGTTTCGATGCCCGAGATGCGGTCGGCGGAAGCGCTCGGGGAGCAGATCGTCCACCGGCCGTGCCCGCAGTTCGCCGGGCCCATAACCGAACAGACGCTCGGCCTGGCCGTTGGCGACGAGTATATGGCCCGTCGAATTGCTGATCACCAATCCATCGGGCGTCGATTCCAGGAGTTCGCCGAACCGCTGCTCCAGCGCCCGGCCATCGCGTCGCGCCTTGAGTTCGGTCACATCCTTCTCGGTCAGGACGATCCGATGCTCGGTTTGGTCGGAACCATCGATCCGCTTGCCTGACAGGACGACGAAAATCAGATTTCCGTCTTTCCTGCGCCTCAGTGTTTCAAGGCCCGCGTGGCCATGGTTGCAGGTGTCCGAGAGGAAACGGTCGAACTCACCCAGGCGATCCGGCGGCGCGACGAGCTCGGCGTACTTTGCGCCCAACGCTTCCTCGGCGGTGTACCCGAAAACCTGCTGCGCCGCACCTTCCCAGCCGAGCACCGTGCCGTCGGGAGAAAGCAGGATATGCGCGTCCGGTGTGTAGACGGTCCAATCACGAACGAGCCTGTCGGCCATTGAAGACCCTCCGCCTGCTTGCGTAATCCCGCCATGCTCCGACCGCGGCTCAGGGCGCGGTCGGTCAATCACACTCTAGCGAAATGCGGGCACGAATACGAACAATTTGCAACACTTGACCCGGTGCGGGAGCCGGCGGCGTGCAATGGATCACGAACGGGCTTCGAGCTCGCGCGCCTGTTCGATCGCTTCCTCGATCCGGTCGACCGGGATCACCCGCATGCCGGAGATCGGCTGCTTGGGCGCATTCGCCCGTGGGATGATCGCCACAGTGAAACCCAGCTTCGCCGCTTCCTTCAACCGTTCCTGCCCGCGCGGCGCCGGCCGGATCTCGCCCGCGAGGCCTACTTCGCCGAACACGACGAGCCCGCGTGGCAAGGCGCGGCTGCGCAGCGACGACACGATCGCCAGCAGAACCGCAAGGTCCGCAGCCGGTTCGCTGATCTTCACGCCGCCGACCGCATTGACGAAGACATCCTGATCGAAGCACACAACGCCGGCGTGGCGGTGCAGCACCGCGAGCAGCATCGCCAGACGGTTCTGCTCGAGTCCCACCGACAGACGCCGCGGATTCGGACTGTGGGCGCTGTCGACCAGCGCCTGGATCTCGACCAGCAACGGGCGCGTGCCTTCCTGCGTCACCAGCACGCAACTGCCCGCCACCTCCTGGCTATGCTGCGACAGGAAGATCGCCGACGGATTGCTCACCCCGCGCAGTCCGCGTTCGGTCATCGCGAACACGCCGAGCTCATTCACCGCGCCGAAGCGGTTCTTGAATGCGCGCACCAGGCGGAAACTGGAATGCGTGTCGCCCTCGAAATACAGCACGGTATCGACGATATGCTCCAGCACGCGCGGCCCCGCGAGCGTGCCGTCCTTCGTCACGTGGCCGACCATGATGAGGCTCGTGCCGCTCTGCTTCGCGAAACGCGTGAGCTGCGCCGCACATTCGCGCACCTGCGCCACCGAGCCCGGCGCCGACTGTAAGGCCTCCGAATACACGGTCTGGATCGAATCGATCACGGCAATGCGCGGCGCCGTGTTCTTGAGCGTGGCGAGGATGCGTTCGAGGTTGATCTCGGGCAGCAACTGCAGGCTGCCTGGATCGAGCTGAAGTCGTTGCGCGCGCAGCGCGACCTGTTCCCCGGACTCCTCGCCGCTCACGTAAACCGCCGCATGCTCCCCGGCAAGCACGGCTAGCGCCTGCAACAGCAGCGTCGACTTGCCGATCCCGGGATCGCCCCCGATCAGCACGACGCCGCCCGCAACGAGTCCGCCGCCCAGCACGCGGTCGAATTCCTCGATCCCGGTCGGCGTACGCGGCTCCTCCCGCGGTTCGAGTTCGGCCAGCGTCTGCAGTTTGCCGGTCGCACCAGCCAGAGCTGCAAAGCGATTCGTAGCGGCCGTGGCGACCGGCTCGACGATCGACTCGACGAGCGTGTTCCAGGCCCGGCATTGAGGACACTGCCCCTGCCAGCGCGGCGCCTGCCCACCGCATTCGGTGCAGACGTACGCCGTCTTCGCCTTCGCCATCAACCCTCTCCGAGGGCGGCCGCCATTGCGCGGAACTCGCTCACGGCGTGCTCCGCAAAGGTCGTGATCAGTCGCGAACGGAACTTGTCACGCGGAACGATCACCTCAAGCGGCGTGTATTGCCGCGGCTCGAGGCGGATGCCGGCAATCCGGCCCTCACGGATGTCCCGCTGAATCGCCGCCTTGGACGCGATCGCGTAACCCATGCCTTGCGCAGCCAGATGCTTGACCGTCGCCAAGCTGCCAAGCTCGGCACAAACCTCGATGTCTTCCAGGGGAATGTCGGCGGCGGCGAAGAAATTTTCAGCAAGCAGCCGGATCGCGTTCCCGGGATCGCGCGTGATGAAAGGATGGTCCTTCAAGTCCGCGGCGGTCGCCTGCTCCAGTTTCGCGAGCGGATGATCCGGTCGGCAGATCACGAAGAGTTCGTCGTGGGTCGCCGTGATCCGTTCGACGGCCGGTTGCTCGGTGACAATCTCGATCAGCCCGAGATCCAGCTCCCGCGAAGCGACCCGATCCTCGGTGAGCTGCGAGTTGCCGACAACGACGCGCGGAACGACGCGGGGGAACTTCCGCTTGAAGGTCTCGAGCAGCCGCGGCAACCAGTAGGCCGCGATGGTCGTGCTCGTGCCGATGTTCAACGCTCCGCCGAGTTCGCTGGTCAGCTCCGATACGCGCGAGTCCAGCTCGTCCGAGAGGTCGAGGATCCGTTCCGCATAGGCCAGCACCACCTCGCCCGCCCCCGTGAGCGTGACCCGCCCATGCCCACGCTCCAGCAGGCGAGTATTGAAGTGCTCTTCCAGCTGCTTGATCTGGAAGGTCACCGCCGGCTGCGTCATGAATAGGTGTTCCGCGGCGCGGGTGAATGAGCCGTACTTTGCGACGGCACTGAACACCTGCAATCTGCGATCGGCCACTGCTGCTCCATAAGTCGGATTTATGACCTGAATTAAAGCATATGTTGGCCATCGCAGGGGAAAACCCGTACGAGCAGAGACATACGTATCAGCCCTGACAATGAGTCAAATCACAACAAAGTTACAAAGCTCGTGATATAAACCGCCCTTCACACGTTCGACGGGCGCCTCCCCCACGATGCCGCTTGGCTTCTTCATCATCATGGCAGCGCAGTTCTTTTCCGCGCTTGCCGACAACGCGTTGCTCATCATCGCCATCGCTCTGCTCCGCGAGATGGCCGCTCCGGCGACGTACGAGCCGCTGCTGAAGCTGTTCTTCACCGTTTCCTACGTCCTGCTGGCGGCCTTCGTCGGAGCCTTCGCCGACTCGATGCCCAAGTGGCGAGTGATGTTGATCAGCAATACGATCAAGATCGGAGGCTGCCTGATCCTGCTCTTCGGCAGCCATCCCCTTTTCGCCTACGCCGTGATCGGCCTCGGCGCCGCCGCCTACTCGCCCGCCAAGTACGGCATCCTCACCGAATACCTGCCGCACCGCCTCCTCGTCGTCGCCAACGGCTGGATCGAAGGTCTCACCGTCGGGGCGATCATTCTGGGGACCGTGGTTGGCGGAGTCCTGATTCGACCCGACGTGGCGGCCTGGTTCACGGGCCTGAACATTCCGCTCCTCAGCAGCTCGCTCCAGGTCGCGATTGCCGTCGTAGGACTGTTCTACCTGCTCGCCGGTCTCTTCAACTTCTACATTCCCGATACGGGCGTCGACCACAAGCCGCTCAAGAACAATCCCGTCTATCTGCTGCACGACTTCGGCCACTGCCTCAAGCTGCTGTGGCGCGACAAGCTCGGCCAGATCTCGCTCGCCGTCACCACGCTGTTCTGGGGCGCCGGTGCGACGCTTCAGTTCATCGTGATCAAGTGGGCCGAGCACAATCTCAAGTTCGACCTCTCGAAGGCATCCATGATGCAGGGGGTCGTCGCAGTCGGCGTCGCCCTAGGTGCCGCCCTCGCCGCGCGCTTGATCAGCCTGCGCCGCTCGCCCGGCGTCATCCCGATCGGGATCGCGATGGGGCTCGTCGTGATGGTGATGGTCACGGTCACGCAGCCGACGATCGCGATGGTCCTGATGGTACTGGTCGGCGCCCTCGCCGGCTTCTTTGTCGTGCCGATGAACGCCTTGCTCCAGCATCGCGGCCACATCCTGATGGGCGCCGGCCACTCGATCGCCGTGCAGAACTTCAACGAGAACCTGTCGATCTTGGTGATGACCGGCCTGTACGCGCTGCTGATCAAGTCCGGCCTGTCGATCAACGTCGTGATCGTGCTGTTCGGCGTCTTCGTCGCGGGCGCGATGCTGCTCGTCAAGCGCCAGCACGAACTCAACCAGCGCGAATTCGACTCCGTCGCGCTGCTGGAGGATCACCCCCACTGACGCGCGGGCCCGGCCACCGGTTCAGTGGCCGGCGACCACCTTGCGCGCAAAGCACAGATCTTCCCACGCCTTCGCCTTGTCGGCCTGATTGCGCAGCAGATAGGCCGGGTGATACGTGATCACGACCGGCGTCTCGTCTCGATGGAAGATGCGGCCGCGCGAGGCGCCAATGCTGAGCTCCGTATCGAGCAGCGCCATCGCCGCCGGCCGGCCCAGGGCCAGGAGAATGCGCGGCCGGATCAGTGCAATCTGGCGCTCCAGATACGGCTTGCACATCTCGATTTCGTCCGCCTGCGGCGTTCGGTTATGCGGCGGGCGGCATTTCACCGCGTTGGCGATATATACACCCTCGCCGCGTTTCAGCCCGATCGACGCGAGCATCGCGTCCAGCAACTTGCCCGCTGCTCCGACGAAGGGCTCGCCGCGCTGGTCCTCTTCCGCTCCCGGGCCCTCGCCCACCAGCATCCATTCCGCCTGCCGGTCCCCCACTCCGGGCACGGCCTGCTTGCGTCGCTCGCACAGGCGACACGCCGTGCAGCCACGGATATCCGCCTCAAGGGCCTCCCAGTCGAGTGCAGCGATCCGCTTTGCCCGCTCCGGATGGAGCGCTGCGGTCACGGGATGTGCCAAGGGCGCTGACTGCGGAGGGCGGTTGGGTATTGGCGGCCGGAGGTCGGCCGCGGGGAGAAACTCGGCCAGCTTGGGCACCGCCGGTGCAGGCGGTGCATGACTTGGCGCTTCCGGCGATGCGGTGGACGCAACTTCAGCCACCCCCGAAGCCGGCACTTCCGCTTCCTGCGCCTCGACGCCGCGCAGTCGCCAGATCGGGGCCAGCCCCATCTCCCGCAGGATGGCGCCGCGGCGCGCGCTCACAAATCCCGCCTCATCACGATCGCGTCCTCCCGCTCGCCGTTCGGTGCCGGATAATACCGCTTGCGCCGCCCGATCACCGAAAACCCTTGCCGTTCGTACAGGGCCAACGCGGCGGCGTTGGACGGACGGACTTCGAGGAAGAACTGGGAGGCGCCGAGCCGATTGGCCAGGGCAAAAAGAAACTGCATCAGGCGCGCCCCCGCCCCTTCGCGCTGCGCACTGCGGGCGACACTGATGTTCAGCAGATGGGCCTCGTCCACGACGGTCAACATGACCGCATATCCAACGGGCAGGCCGTTCCGACGCATGATCCACGAGCTGTATCCCGCCTTCAGGCAGTCGGCAAAATTTCCCGGCGACCAAGGGAAGGCATGCAATTCGAGCTCGTTCTCCATCACCCACGGCAGATCGCTTTCGCTCATCGGCAGGAATTCGAGGTCCGCGGTGTTCAAGCGCGTCCTCCGCGAGCCAGCCGCTCTGCGGTCGTCAGCGCCACCTTGTCGCGGACATACAAGGGCACCGCAAGTTCGGGTGCCACCAGGACACCGCGTGCGGCCATGGCCGCTGCGATGCGGGCGACGTCGCCCGCACGCGGAACGGCCCGGTCCTCGATCGTCGTCAGGCGATCGAACAAACCCGCAGGAATCCTGTCCCGGTATGCCTGAAACGCCGACCCCAGCGCGAACCACTTGCCCTCAGGCGGCAATTCCAGCATTTCCGGCGGCCGGCAGACCGGCTGCGAAAGCGGCGCGGGGATGCCCGCTTCGATGCGATAGGCGGCTGAGTAGGTCTCGCCCATGCGTGCGTCGGTCGCGACAAAGACCGCGTCACCGGTTCCCTGCATCGCCAGGGCGTCGAGGCTGCACACGGGTGCGACGCCCACTCCCGCACCCATCCCCAGTCCCTGCGCCACGCCGCACGCAAGTCGCAAACCGGTGAATGCGCCGGGTCCGGCGCCAAATGCCACGGCATCCAGCGCGTGCAAGGGAATCGCCGCCTCGGCGAGCAGGTCGCGGAGCGTGGGAAGGAGACGTTCCGAATGATTCGAGTGCCCTTCCAGCACCCGTTCAACGAGGGTGTCGTCCACGAGCAACGCAATCGTCGCGTGTTCGCACGAGGTTTCGATGGCGAGAATTTTCATAAGCCCGCCATTTTAGCGGGACGCGACGCATCAGGGTGAGCGGCGCGACGACGGACGTCGAAGCTCGATGCTCTTGGGTTCGAACGGGTCAGGGACGTCCGCCCGCGCGTGGCGGATAGGCGTCGCGAAGCACTTCGCGCAGTTCCTGATTCAAGGTGATGCGCTCTTCGCGGGACAGCCGCCGGGGTTCCACCTGCGAGCGGGCCGACTCCGAGCCGCTCATCAATGCCCGTCGCAGTTCGACGCTACGGGGTTCCGGGGATTTCTGATAGACGGGGGGCGGGGCAAAATCAAGCCTTCTTCCGGGTGCCGAAACCGCACCGGGCTCTGCCGCGCGCGAGGAGGTCGCAGTGAAACCGTACATGCATGGAAGAATTGCAGCCGCTTGTGCAACAATAAAAATCAGTCGGGATAACTTTCGCCCCGATCTGGCGTTTTGCGCGAATGCGAATTCTGAAACTTCCATGACGGTCTCTGACCCAGTGCCCGTGTACCATGCAGACGCGCCAAACATACTCCCTTTTTGGTAGATGGGTACTACTCACATGCAGTCATGACCGTCGTTTCGTAAGGATCTGTTGCGAATTTCCCAAGCCCTTACGAACCGTTACCGCATGAGTCGCAAAGGCGCTGTTGCAGCGCTGGCATCGAGAAAACCGAACGGATAGGATAGGTCGCCATGAATGCAAAAATCAGATATCGAGTCCTGCTGGTCGACGACGACGCGCGCCTGCGCGAACTTCTCTCGCGATACCTGCAGGAGCAGGGATTTACCGTCAAGGCGGTCACGGATGCCGCAGGAATGGACCGCGCACTCCTGCGCGAACATTTCGACGTAATGGTGCTAGACCTCATGCTGCCGGGAGAGGACGGTCTGGCAATCTGTCGTCGGCTGCGAGCCGACCAGAACGCGATCCCGATCATCATGCTCACCGCCAAGGGCGATGACGTCGATCGGATCATCGGGCTCGAAATGGGCGCCGACGACTACTTGCCAAAACCCTTCAATCCACGCGAACTCGTCGCCCGCGTGCATGCGGTCATGCGTCGTCAGCCGCCGTCGCTACCGGGAGCGCCCACGCTCGACGACGAAATCGTCACCTTCGGCCGGGTCCAGGTGAATCTCGGCGTTCGTTCGCTCACGCGCGAGGGCGAAGAAATCTCCCTGACGACCGGTGAATTCTCCTTGCTGAAGGTGCTCCTGCAGCATCCGCGGCAGCCGCTTTCGCGTGACAAGTTGATGGAACTCGCTCGCGGACGCGAATACGGCGTCTTCGACCGCGCCATCGACGTACAGGTCAGCCGCCTGCGCAAGCTCGTCGAGGACGATCCTGCCAAGCCGCGCTATATCCAGACAGTGTGGGGCTTCGGGTACGTATTCGTGCCGGATGAAAGCAAGTCTGTTAGCGAAAGCTGAACCTTTCGGCCCCCCCAGCAAAGTGTCCGTGCGGGCCGTAATCGGCTCGCGCGTGCTTTGGGCATGGTTGCCGCGTACCCTGCTGTGGCAGACCTTCTTCCTCATCGCGCTGCTGCTGACGCTCGCGTTGGCGGCGTGGTCGCAGATCTTTCGTCATTTCGAGGATCCGGTCCGCGCCCGCGACTTGGCCCAGATGGTCGTGAGTGTCGTCAACCTGACCCGCACCGCGCTGATCAATGCCGAAGTCGAACGTCGCCCCGAACTGCTGATCGAGTTGGCCGCACTGGAAGGCATCCGCATCTATCCGGCGGAGCCCTCCGACGATGTGCGCCCCCTAGCCGACACGCGCGACATGCGCCTACTTACCGGCGAAGTTCGACGCCAGCTTGGATCGCACACCCGGTTCGCCGCGCGCTGGAAGTCGCTCGACGGATTCTGGGTCAGCTTTCGGCTCGACCCCGAGGACGCGCAGGATTTCTGGGTCATGCTGCCGTCGGAGCGACTCGAACAGACGCATGCCGTCGAGTGGCTCGCCTGGGGGGGCGGCGCACTGCTCGTCGCGCTCGTGGGCGCCTACCTGATCGTCTCGCGGATCAGTGTTCCGCTACGCAATCTGGCACGATCCGCGCGCGTCGTCGGCAGCGGTCACACGCCGCCGCACTTGCCGGAAACCGGTCCGCTCGAAATTGCAACGGTCGCCCGCGCCTTCAACCAGATGACCGGCGACCTCGCGCACGCGGACGCCGACCGCGCACTGATCCTGGCCGGTGTCTCGCACGACCTGCGCACTCCGCTCGCGCGCCTGCGGCTCGGAATCGAGATGTCCGGCGCGCCGGGGCCGGATGTCCTCGCGATGGTCGCGGACGTCGAGGAAATGGACCGGATCATCGGGCAGTTTCTCGATTTCGGACGCGGCGAGCCGCAGGAGCCGATGCAGGCCACGGACATCGCCGCGATGCTGCAGGACATCGCACAGCCCTATCGGCTCCGCGGCATCAACATCGCGCTCGACGTGCCGAAAAGCCTTGTCCACCTTGTGCGACCACTGCCCCTGCGCCGGGCCGTACTGAACCTCATCGACAACGCCGTGCGCTACGCAGGGGAAGACAAGCCCATCACCATCACGCTCGATCGACGGGAGCATGAGGTTCTCGTCGAAGTCGCCGATCGCGGGCCGGGCATTCCCGAAGGGGAGCGCGAACGGATGCGACACCCCTTTACCCGCCTCGAAAACGCCCGTTCGAACACCAAGGGCGCGGGCCTCGGGCTGGCGATCGTCGAGCGCATCATCGCTTCGCACCACGGCGTGCTGGAACTCGCCGGGCGGGAAGGCGGCGGCTTGCGGGCAATTCTGCATCTTCCCCTTGATGGGAAACGCGCCGGCCGGGCTAGAATGCTCGGAGCCGACAGCGATTTGGGCGAAGCCTGAACCGGTCGGTACAACGACCCGATATAATGTTTCCGCATGAAGATTCTTTTCGATCTGCTTCCCGTCATCCTATTCTTCGGTGCATACAAGGTTGCAGGCAGCAGTCAGGCAACGGCATTCGAACTCGCATCCCGCTGGCTCGGGAGCGGCATTGAACCCTCGCAGGCGCCCATCCTCATTGCTACTGCCGTCGCTATCGTCGCGACGTTCACGCAGATCGCGTGGGTGTGGATTCGTCACCGAAAGGTCGATGCGATGCTGTGGGTGAGCCTCGCGATCATCACCGTATTCGGGGGCGCAACCCTCTTCTTCCATAACCCGACCTTCATCAAGTGGAAGCCGACAGCGCTCTACTGGCTGTTCTCCGGCACCCTGCTGGTCTCCGACCTCGTTCTGAGACGCAACCTCATCCGGAAGATGCTCGAAGCCCAGGTGCGCCTGCCCGAGCCCGTCTGGCCGCGCCTCAACTTCGCCTGGGCGGCCTTCTTCGCCTGCATGGGTGGGCTGAACCTGTATATAGCGTATAACTTTTCCGAAGAGGCCTGGGTCAACTTCAAGCTGTTCGGCGGCACGGGGCTCATGCTGCTGTTCGTGATCCTCCAGGGTTTCTACCTTTCCAGACACATGAACGAGGAAACAACCTGATGTTTTACGCACTGATCGGGGAAGATACCCCCGGTTCGCTCGACAAGCGCATGGCGGCACGTCCGGCGCATCTCGCCCGGCTCCAGGCGCTCAGTGACGAAGGGCGCCTCCTGATCGCGGGACCGATGCCCGCGATCGACTCGCCCGATCCCGGCCCCGCAGGTTTCGCCGGCAGCCTCGTTGTCGCGGAATTCCCCTCGCAGACCGAAGCCGAGGCTTGGCTCGCTGCTGACCCGTACGTCAGCGAGGGCGTTTTCGCACGCACCAGCGTGCGCCCGTTCAAGAAAGTGCTGCCGTGAGCGTCATCGAAGAGATCCGCGCGCGCCTTGCTGCGCTCGAACCGGTGTCGGTAGACATCGGCGACGACAGCCACCTTCACGCGGGCCACGCAGGGGCCCGCAGCGGCGGCCACTACCGCGTGACCGTCGTTTCCGACCACTTTGCGGGCAAGACAAAGGTGGCTCGGCAGCGAATGATTTACGACGCGCTGGGAGACTTGATGCGCACAAGCGTTCATGCCCTGGCGATCGATGGTGCACTGACGGCCGAAGAGGCCAACTCTCAACCTACCCGAAAGGAACTTTGATGAAACGTTTTCCCAGCCGTCTCGCTTTCGGCCTGATCGCCGGCCTGATCGCCCATGCGGCCGTCGCTGCCACGGCGCCGGCGGCCAAGGTCAACGGCACCGCGATTCCCGCCTCCCGGGCCGACGTGATGTTGAACGAACAGCGCTCGCAAGGGGCGCCCGACACCCCCCAGCTGCACGACGCCGTGCGCGAGGAACTGATCCGTCGTGAAGTGCTCGCCCAGGAAGCGGCGAAGAAGGGCATCGACAAGAAGGCGGACATCCAGGCCCAGATGGATCTCGCCCGCCAAGCCGTGCTGCTGCGCGCCTACATCCAGGATTATGTGAAGGCCAACCCGGTTTCGGAAGCCGACCTGAAGAAGGAATACGAGACCATCAAGGGCCAGATGGGCACCAAGGAATACAAGCCCCGCCACGTGCTGGTGGAAACCGAAGACGAAGCCAAGGCCGTGATCACCAAGCTGCGCGCCGGTGAGAAGTTCGAGACCCTGGCCAAGCAGTCGAAGGATCCCGGCTCGAAGGACAACGGCGGCGACCTCGGCTGGAGCAACCCCGGCATGTTCGTGAAGCCGTTCGCCGAAGCGATGGTCAAGCTCGAGAAGGGACAGTACAGCGCGACCCCGGTCAAGAGCGAGTTCGGCTATCACGTCATCCAGCTGGACGACGTTCGCGACCTCAAGGCACCGGACTTCGCCACCGTGAAGCCGCAGCTCGAACAGCGTCTGCAGCAGCAGAAGATCGAGAAGCACATCATGGACCTGCGCGCCAAGGCGAAGGTGGAGTAAGCGGCCCAACCGCTAAGAAAAAAGCCAGCCGCGTAAGCGAGCTGGCTTTTTTTTGACTGAAAGGAGGGAATCGCTCCCTCCCCTCTCCCGCCTCAGAACTGCTCTTCGGCGAGCTCCAGCGCACTCTGCGCACCGTTGACGACCGTGTAGGCCAGCCCTTGGGCCTGCGGCAGGATGTGGTCGGCGTAGAAGCGTGCGGTCACGATCTTCGTCCGGTAGAAGTCCCCACCATCCGCATTCTCGGCCAGGCGCGCTTGCGCGACCAACGCGGCACGGGCCATCTGCCAACCACCGGCCACGATGCCCAGGAGCTTCAGGAAGGGCACCGAACCCACTGATGCAGCCTTCACGTCCTTGCCGTAAGTCGCGAGGATGTACTCGACCGCCGACTCCAGCGCGGCGATGCCGGCCTCGAGGGATTTGCGCATCGCAGCGAAGGAATCCGAAGATTCTTCCGCCAGTTTGGCGGCCACGCGGCGCATTTCGCCGATGACAGCCTTCACGGTGGCGCCCCCTTCGCGGGCAATCTTGCGCCCGATCAGGTCGTTCGCCTGGATCGCGGTCGTGCCTTCGTAGATCGTCGTAATGCGCGAATCGCGGAAATGCTGGGCAGCGCCGGTTTCCTCGATGAAGCCCATACCGCCATGAACCTGCACGCCGGTCGAGCTCACTTCGATCGAATTTTCGGTGAGCCAGCCCTTGACGACCGGGATCATCAGATCGACGAAAGCCTGCTTCTGAGCGCGCACGTTCTCGTCCGGATGAGCGTGGGCGACGTCGGTCGCAGCGCCGACGACGTAGGCCAAGGCGCGCATGGCTTCCGTCTGCGACTTCATCGACATCAGCATGCGGCGAACGTCGGGGTGATGGATGATCGAGACCTTCGGGCCGCCGCGGACGCCGATTTCGGTCCCCTGGATACGATCCTTGGCGTAACCCAGCGCGTGCTGGTAGGCGCGCTCGGACAGCGCCAGGCCTTCCATGCCCACCGCGAAGCGGGCTTCGTTCATCATGATGAACATGTATTCGAGACCACGGTTGGCCTCGCCGACGAGCGTGCCGATGGCGCCGCCGCTGTCGCCGAAGGCCAGCACGCAGGTTGGGCTCGCGTGGATACCGAGCTTATGCTCGATCGACACGCAATGGACATCGTTGCGCGCGCCCGGCGTGCCGTCCGCATTGACCATGAACTTCGGCACCACGAAGAGCGAAATGCCCTTCACGCCTTCCGGTGCATCCGGCAGACGTGCCAGTACGAGGTGAACGATGTTGTCCGTGAGGTCGTGTTCACCGTAGGTGATGAAGATCTTCTGGCCGAAGATCTTGTACGTGCCGTCGCCCTGCGGTTCTGCGCGCGTGCGAACGGCCGCCAGATCCGAGCCCGCCTGCGGTTCGGTGAGGTTCATGGTGCCGGTCCACTCGCCGCTGATCATCTTCGGCAGGTAGGTGGCTTTCTGTTCGTCGGTACCGGTCAGCGCGATCGCTTCGATCGCGCCGTTCGTCAGCATCGGACACAGCGAGAACGCCATGTTGGCCGACTTCCACATTTCCATCACTGCAGTGGCAACCAGTTTGGGCAGGCCCTGGCCCCCGAATTCCGGTTCGCAGGCAAGCGCCGTCCAGCCGGCTTCCGTGAACTGGCGATAGGCGTCCTTCCAGCCGCTCGCCGTGATCACCCTGCCGTCTTCCCACCGTGCCCCTTCCTGGTCGCCTGACCGGTTCAGAGGAGCAAGGACGCCGCTGGCGAACTTGTTGGCCTCGTCGAGAATGGCGTCGACCAGATCCGGCGACACTTCCTCGCAGCCAGGCAACTTCGCAACTTCGTCCAGACCTGCGAGTTCGCGCATCACGAACTGCATGTCACGGATGGGTGCAGTGTAGTGACTCATGTGTTCTTTCTCCCGATACCTGTTTATAAGGGACCGCGCCCGGTTGGGCGCAGTCCTTTGCGGCTTGTTATCGTTCTTGTGAAACGGTCGTCAGGCGACGGCCTTCGCCAGCTCCGGCACCACCTCGAAGAGGTCGCCGACGAGACCGTAATCGGCAACCTGGAAGATCGGCGCTTCCGGATCCTTGTTGATCGCGACGATCACCTTGGAGTCCTTCATACCCGCCAGATGCTGGATCGCGCCCGAGATGCCGACCGCGATGTAGAGCTGGGGGGCGACGATCTTGCCGGTCTGGCCGACCTGGTAGTCGTTCGGCACGTAGCCCGCGTCGACCGCGGCGCGCGAAGCGCCGAGCGCCGCGCCGAGGGCGTCCGCGAGCGGCTCCAGCAGCTGATGGTAGTTCTCGCCGCTGCCGAGGCCACGGCCGCCGGAGACGATGATCTTCGCAGCACCCAGTTCGGGGCGCGCGCTCTTCGTGAGCTCACGGCCCTTCAGCGTCGTGAGGCCCAGGTCGGGGCCGGCAGCGACGGCTTCGACGGCTGCTGCTCCGCCCTGCCCCGCGGCTTCGAAGGCGGTCGTGCGCACGGTGATGACCTTGACGGCGTCAGCGGACTTCACGGTCGCCATCGCGTTGCCGGCGTAGATCGGGCGCACGAAGGTGTCGGCGTCTTCGACCGCGACGATGTCCGAGATCTGCGCGACGTCCAGCAGCGCCGCGACGCGCGGGGCGACGTTCTTGCCATTGGCGGTGCTGGGGGCAAGGATGTGGCTGTAGCCCGCGGCATTGGCGACGACCAGCGCCGCAACGTTCTCGGCGGTCTGGCCTTCGTAGTGGGCGGCATCGGCGACGCGCACCTTGGCCACACCGGCGACTTTTGCCGCTTGCTCCGCGGCCGCGCCGCAGTTCGCACCGGCGACGAGCACGTGGATCTCGCCACCGATCTTCGCGGCAGCCGAGACGGCGTTGAGGGTTGCGGCCTTCAGGGACGCGTTGTCGTGTTCAGCAATAACCAGGATCGCCATCTTCAGATCACCTTCGCTTCGTTCTTGAGCTTGTCGACGAGTTGCGCGACGTCCGCCACCCGCACGCCGGCGCTGCGCTTCGGCGGCTCGGCCACTTTCAGCGTCGCCAGACGCGGGGCGACATCGACGCCGAGATCCGCAGGCTTCACGGTGTCGAGCGGCTTCTTCTTCGCCTTCATGATGTTCGGGAGCGTCGCGTAACGCGGCTCATTCAGACGCAGGTCGGTCGTCACGACCGCCGGCAGCTTGATCTCGAGCGTTTCGAGACCGCCGTCGATCTCGCGCATCACGGTCGCGCGGCCGTCGGCCAGCGTCACCTTCGACGCGAAGGTCGCCTGCGGCCAGCCCATCAGCGCGGCGAGCATCTGGCCGGTCTGGTTGGCGTCGTCGTCGATCGCCTGCTTGCCGCAGATCACGAGTTGCGGGGCTTCCTTGTCGCACAGCACCTTCAGGAGCTTCGCCACCGCCAGCGGCTGCAGCTCGACGTCCGTTTCAACCAGGATGCCGCGGTCGGCACCGATCGCCATCGCGGCGCGCAGCGTCTCCTGGCACGCGCCGACGCCGCAGCTCACCGCCACAACTTCGGTCGCCACGCCGGCTTCCTTCAGGCGCACCGCCTCTTCCACTGCAATCTCGTCGAAGGGGTTCATCGACATCTTTACGTTCGCGATATCGACGCCGGTGCCGTCAGCCTTCACTCGCACCTTGACGTTGTAATCGACCACGCGCTTGACGGGGACCAAAATCTTCAAAGCCGCACTCCTTCTGTCTAATTGCCTTTTCGGCGGTTGCTCTTCGAGTGGGCATTATGTCATCGCAAAAGATGAATCGCACCTTGACCGCCGGACCAAAAAGTCGTTCCATACGCATCGGTATGGTGTGCATACGGTAGCGTATGGCTCACTAATAGTCAATACTATGCCGTATGGAGAATAACTTGACGAAAACACGGGTCCAGTTGGACCGCAATGCATGGGTGCAAGCGGCCACCGAGGTGCTCGCCGAGGAAGGGATTTCGGGCCTTCGCGTGGAGGTGCTCGCAAAGCGCCTGAAGGTGACGAAGGGGAGCTTCTACTGGCATTTCCAGGACAGGCGGGACCTGCTGATGGCGGTCCTCCAGGTCTGGAAGGAAGGCCGGATCCGTGACATCGTCAAGCAGACCCGGGCCGAGCCGGGGCGCGAGCTGCAGCAGATTTATCATGTGATCGACGTCTACAGCACGAGCCGGAGCCGGCGCGGTGCGATGATCGAACTCGCAGTCCGCGACTGGGCGCGGCGTGATTCCGACGCAGCGGCGATCGTCGCCGAGGTGGACGACTGGCGCCTGCGCTGCGCGCGCGAGCTGTTCCTCGCTTGCGGCGTACCGATGGAAGAGGCCTCGAGCCGTTGCATGCTGCTCTATGCGTACGTGTTCGGGATCTCGCTGATGATCTACGACAAGTTCGACAGCGACGTGGCGCGGGTCAAGCGCGACATCGCCGACCTGATTGCGCAGTCGGCGAGCATGAAGGTCACGAGCTAGGTTTCTTCGCCGAAGACCTTTGCCGCGTTGCGCGTCGTCGCGGCAGCGACCTCGTCGAAAGGAATTCCGCGGAGTCCGGCGAGGACTTCGCAGAAGCGCGCGAGGTTTGCGGGTTCGTTGCGTGCCCCCTGCCCCCACGCGGGCGGGATGTCCGGCGCGTCGGTCTCGAGCACGATCGCATCGAGCGGTAGCGTCGCGGCAAGCTCCCGGATGCGACGCGAGCCATCGAAGGTCATTGCGCCGCCGAATCCCAGTTTGAATCCCATCGAGATAAAGACGTCCGCCTGTTGACGGCTGCCGTTGAAGGCGTGGGCGATGCCGCCAGGCACCTCGATGCGGCGGAGGTGCTTGAGGATGTGATCGACCGCGCGGCGCACGTGCAGGATGACCGGCAGACCGAAGCTCCGTGCGAGTTTCAGTTGCGCGACGAAGAAGGCTTCCTGACGCGGGAGCTCAGGTTCGGGAATGAAGAGATCGAGGCCGATCTCGCCCACGGCAATCGGCCCCCCTCGCCCAAGCCGGTCTTCGACGATCTCCAGATCCTCATCGCGTGCCTTTCCGACGTAGAGTGGATGGATGCCATATCCGTGACGAATGTCGGCATGCGCCTCCGCAAGCGCGGCGACGGCATCGAAGTTGGCGACCTCGACGCCGGGAACGACGAAACGACCGATGCCCGCGGCACGGGCAGCTGCCAGGACGGCGTCGCGGTCGGCGTCGAATTCTGCGGCGTCGAGATGGATGTGGGTATCGACGAGCATGTTGTTTCGACGACGGGCATCATCGGCTGCTTGTCAGCGCCCGCGCCACTCCGGCTTCCGCTTCGCAATGAAGGCGTCGATGCCCTCGGCGGCGTCCTCGGACATCATGTTGCAGGCCATGGTTTCGGCCGCGATCTGGTAAGCGGCTTCCATCCCCATTTCGAGCTGCCGGTAGAACATCTGCTTGCCCATCTGGATCGCGAGCGGCGATTTGGCGCAGATCGATGCGGTGAGCTTTGCGATTTCGTCGTCCAGTTGGCCGAGCGGCACGACCCGGTTCACGAGCCCGCGACGCTGGGCTTCGGGGGCATCGATGAAGTCGCCCGTGACGAGCATTTCGAAGGCTTCCTTGCGCCCCATGTTTCGCGAAAGGCCGACGCTGGGCGTGGCGCAGAAGAGGCCGACGTTGATTCCCGAAACGGCGAAGCGCGCGACGTCGGCCGCGACGGCGAGATCGCACATCGACACGAGCTGGCATCCGGCGGCGGTCGCGATGCCATGGACGCGGGCGATCACGGGCTGTGGCAGCTCGGTGAGCTTGACCATGAACTTGCCGCACAGTTTGAAGAGTTCCTGCTGGAACTTGAGCGAGTGGTTGCCGCGCATTTCCTTGAGGTCATGGCCCGCGCAGAAGGCCTTGCCCTCCCCTGCCAGCACGACGACGCGGACGCTCGTGTCCTTGGCGATGGCATCGACCGCTGCAATCAGCGCCTCCAGCATTTCGCGGGACAGCGAGTTGAATTGCAGGGGACGGTTGAGGGTCAGGTACGCGACTCCGCCTTCGTCGCGGCGCAGGAGGATCGGTGCGTCGCTGGAGTGTGCCAGTGTGCTCATGCGGTAACGTCTCCTAGTGGTGGCCGATGGCCGATGACGCTTGATTATGCCCGAACCCGCGACTCATCTCGCGCAGGCGCGTTGGATCGCATCTCCTCCGTTCGGCGCGGAAGCGATGCCCGCCAGCCAGCCGGCGAGTTCTTCGGCCAGCCGCCGACTGGCCGTGCGATGCGCGACAACGCCGCCGCTCGCGTCCGGCCTTGGAGCCACTTCAGTGATTCGCAGGTCGCGGCGCGCAAGAACCGTGTCGCCGCGCGGTGCAAGGAGTTCGGCGCGGGCTGCCACGAGGGCCTGGCTGCCGTCGTGCGTCCCATAGACCTGCGTGAATTCATCGAGATCAAGCCGCAAGCGGCAAGCGGATCGACCGTCCGGCGGGAGCATGCGGCGCAGGCCGACTTCCACCAGTTCCGCCGGCGGCGAGGCCCAACGGCTTTCGGCGTAGGCCTGGCGTTGGGACGGCTGAGCGTATTCCAGCCGGTATTGCATCGCGTTTCCCGCGAGCCAGGAAGGCGCCCGGACTTCGATCGACGCCGGAAGCAGCGTGCCTTGCAGCGGCACTGCGTCGGGCAGGCCGAGGTCGTAGATTGCAGTCGCGGGCGAACGATTGCCGTTGAGGCTCCCGCAGGCGGCGAGGCCAAATGAAAGAGCAAGGCATGTGAGGCAGCGGCGTGCCGTAGAGTTCATCGTGCGATTGCGTCCCATCCGGTGACGATTCATTTCGTTGTGTTGTTATTCGGCGGTGGCGTTGCAAAGCCCTTTTCACCCGGGCCGGGTGCCCTCGGACCACGACCCAGCAGCAGCATCTGCGGCGTTCCTTCCACCTCCTGCACGAGGTGTCCGATTCGCTGCGAGGTTACGGACAGATCCTTGAGCAAGCCGTTGAGGCGCGGAACCGTGTCGTCGAGCACGCGGGTTTCCGCGGCGTTCGCCGTCTCGTCGAGGTGCTCGGCGATGCCTTGGAGACGCACAAGCAGGCTGCGGATTTCTCCGAGCGTGGGGGCCGCGCCGGCGCTCGCATGTTCCAGATTGTCGAGCGTCGCAGACAGTCGTCGGATATTGTCGGGGCTGAGCGCGCTGCGTATGGACGCGATCGCTTCCGGTGCTTGGGCAAAGGTGCGGTCGGCTCCGGCTGCTGCCGATTGCAGGCGCTGCATCGTGTCCGTCAGGCGCTCGAGGTTTTCGTCGTTGAAGACCTGATTGATGCGGTCGGCAACGGCCTTCAGACGACGCATCGTATCCAGCGTGGAATCGGACAACTGGTCCATCAGCCCCGGATCGAGGGGCAGGCGCGGTACTTCGTCACCGGCGGCGGCAAGCAGCTCGGGATTTTCACCGCGATCCTGCAACTGGACGTACGCCAAGCCGGTCACGCCCTGATAAGCCAGGTTCGCCCGCGTCCCGCGGGTGAGCGGGATGTCGCTGCGCATGCGGATCGTCACCAGGATCTTGCGCGGATCCTGGGGGTCGATGCGGATCTGCGAAACCTTGCCGGCCGAGATCCCGCGGTAGCGGACCTGGGCTTCGATGTTGAGGCCCGTGACGTTGCCCGTCGTTTCGAGGATGTAGACGCGCTGTTGCGATTCGCGCCCGTCAGAAAACCACCACAGGGCGCCGAGCAAGGCGGCGCCCAAGATCAGGACGAAAAGCCCGGCGGCGAGCGCATGGGCACGATTTTCCATCAGGGATTGCCTCCGATGCCCGCGAGCGCGCGGCGACCGTACGTCCCGCGGAAAAAACGCTCGATGAACGGGTGATCGACTTCCATGGTTTCCTCGAGTGACGCGTAGCTGACGATGCGCCGATCGGCGAGCACCGCGATCCGCGTTGCCAGCGCAGCGAGCGTGTCGAGGTCGTGCGTGACGAGCACGACGGTCAGCCCAAGCTGATTCTGCAACGAACGGATCAGTTCGACAAAACTCGCGCTCAAATCGGGGTCGAGACCGGCTGTCGGTTCGTCGAGAAGCAGCAGTTCCGGTTCGAGCGCAAGGGCGCGCGCGAGGGCCACCCGCTTGACCATGCCGCCTGAGAGTTCCGACGGCATGCGGCACGCCGTCGCCGGCTCCAGTTCCACCATCGCGAGCTTGAGCGCGATGAGGTTGTCAATTTCGGCGCGGCTCGCGACCCGTAGTTCCCTGAGCGGGAATCCGATGTTTTCTGCGACGGTCATCGCGGAAAAGAGCGCTCCGTGCTGGAAGAGCACCCCGAAGCGGCGCCGCCGGGCCCGTTGTTCCTTCACGGTCCCGGAAAACAAGGGCGCACCGAACACCGAGACGTCGCCGGCGGCGGGCCGCGTAAGCCCGATGATGTGGCGCATGAGCGTCGTCTTGCCGGTGCCCGATCCGCCGACGAGCGCGACGACTTCGCCGCGCTGTATGGTGAGGTCGATACCGTCATGAACGAGGTTCTGGCCGAAACGGGTGACGATGCCGCTCATCTCGATCACGGGGCGTTCGCTCATCGCGGCACTCCGATGGTCCGCGTCGCGATCGCGAACAAGGCGTCGACGAGGATGACGATGGTGATCGAAGAGACGACGGACGCGGTGGTGTTCGCGGAAAGGCTCTCGGTGTTGGGACGAACGTGCAGCCCGAAATGGCAGGCGACGAGCGCGATCAGCAACCCGAAAGCGGCGCCCTTGGCCAACCCGATATACAGGTTGGCGATCGGAACCACGGCCGGCAGACGGTCGATGAAGAAGTTGATGTCGAGATCGAGCTGAAACCAAGCGGAAACCATGCCTCCGAGCAGCGCGACGGAGCTGGTCCACAAGACCAGCAAGGGCATCGCGAGCGTCAGTGCGACGACCTTGGGCAGCACGAGGCGCAGCGTGCGCGAAATGCCCATCGCGGTGAGCGCGTCGACCTCCTCGGTGACGCGCATCACCCCGAGCTGCGCAGTCATTGCAGAGCCCGACCGCCCCGCGACGAGGATGGATACCAGCACCGGCCCGAGCTCGCGCACGATGCCGAGGCCGAGGATGTTGACGATGTAGATGTCGGCGCCGAAGGCCCTCAGTTGCAGCGCCGAGAGGTAGGACAGCACGATGCCGATGAGGAAGCCGACCAGCGCCGTGACCGGTGTCGCCTTGAGGCCGACCTTGAAGACGTTCGCCGAAATCTCGAGCAGCGGCCACTCGCGCGGGTGACGCATCAGGTATCCGAGATCGAGGCAAAGCTGGCCGAGCAGGTGTATGAAGTTGAGGACGTGCCGGCCGAATCCTAACAGGGTGAAGCCGATGAAGGCGACTGCGTCGGTGAGCGTAAAGCCAGGGGGCCGTGGCAGTGGTTGGTCGGCGCTGTCCGCCACGCGGGCGATGATCGCGCGCAGCTCGTCGGGGAGTTCAATGCGTGCGGGCCATCGCTTTCCCCACACATGCCATAGCAGCGCGGCGCCGAAACTGTCGAGACGGGTGATATCGCCGAGGCGCCACCCGGTGTCCTCCCCCGCTCCTGCGACGCTTCGCCGGATCGTCGCGAGGTGAGGGCTCAGCGCGCGCAGCGTCCAGTCGCCGCCAAGCGACAACTCTCGTTGGCCCGATGCGGGAGTGTCAGCCTTGATGACCGGCCTGCGCATCGACGGACCTTAGGCGACGAGGATGCGGCCAGGTTCGCTCCGCAGCACCAGACTGCGCCCGACGGAATGCCAGTGTCGCTGCTCTTCGTCGAGCGCGGCTGCCGTAAGGGGAAGCTGTCTCAGCCAGCCGTCGTGTGCAGCTACGATGAAATTCCGGCCGTCACGCAGCAGTTCGAGCGGCGGGATGCCGCGGCCGTCCCGCGCACGATGCACGATGACCGCGAGACGCAGGCACGCGATGAGCAGCCAGTCGGCGCTTTCCGGATCGAGGGCGGACACCCGTTCCAGCTTGCCGCGGTGCGCGAGGACGACGCGCGCCAACCGGCCTTGATCCATACGCGAGAAACCCGGCATGTCCGCGTTGGCGAGAATGTAGGCGCTATGCTTGTGATAGCTCGAATGCGCGACCGAAATGCCGATTTCGTGGAGCGTCGCTGCCCAGCGCAGGAAACGCAGATCCTGATACGCGGCGCTTTCCTCGTTCGCACTCTCCGGGACCAGCGACGTGAACAGATGAGCGGCCGTGTCGGCGACCTTTGCCGCATGGCGCCGGTCAGCGCCATAACGTACGACGAACGCGGAGACCGTGGCGTCGCGGAGGTCATGGTGGTGATAGCGGCCGAGCAGGTCGTAAAGGACGCCGAGCCTCAACGCGCCTTCCGAAAAGACCATCCGCTCCAGTCCGAACTCGTGGAACACGGCCGACATGATCGCAAAGCCGCCGAGCAACACCGGCAGGCGGTCGCCCCTGAGTCCGGCGAGCGAGACGCGGTCGAGACTTCCTGCCCGCAGCAGAATATTCCGCAGCCGCTCCAGTCCGTCACGCGTGATGCCCTGTTCCGTCAAGCCATTCTGCTCGAGAATCTCGACCAGCGCCTTTGCGGAACCGCTCGATCCGACCGCCACTTCCCACCCCACCTCGCGGTAGGCGTGCGAGATCGCCTGGATTTCCCGGCTCGCGGCCATCTCCGCCTCCTTTATCGAACGCTTGTCGATGCGGCCGTTGGGGAAGTACTGGAGGCTGTAGCTGACGCAGCCCATGTACAGCGATTCGAGCACGATGGGCTCGAAGCTGCGGCCGATGATGAATTCGGTCGAGCCGCCGCCGATATCGACGACGAGTTGCTGGAGATGGGGGTCGGGCAAGGTGTGGGCGACGCCGACGTAGATCAGACGCGCCTCTTCGCGACCTGCGATGACTTCGATCGGCACACCGAGGGCGGCCTCGGCCTGCACGAGGAAAGCCGGCGCGTTCTTGGCGACACGGAGCGTGTTGGTCGCGACCGCACGCACGGATTCCGGACTGAACCCTCGCAGACGTTCATTGAAGCGCATCAGCGCAGTCAGGCCCCGTTTCTGCGCCGCTGCGTCGAGATATTTGTCGGGCGACAGCCCCGCTGCAAGGCGTACAGCTTCCTTGATTCCGTCGAGCGGATAGATCTGGTCATTGACGATCCGGCCCACCTGCAGGCGGAAGCTGTTGGAACCGAGGTCGATCGCTGCGATCAGCTCTTGCGTCATGGCGTGGGCACCGCAGTCGCGGAGATCAGGGTGAGGCGCATTCTAACATTCGCGACCTCCTTGGGCGGGCGCCGCCGCGAACATTGCCACAAATGCTGTACGTGCACAGTGGAACGATTGTGCATGCTTTCATCTAACGGAAACACGAATGTCACATAATTGGGGCATAGCGCCCCGACCGACGATCATCCAAAGATGCCAAGAATCAACCGTCAACAACATTACCCCGCCGACCATTTCATCAATCGCGAGTTGTCCCTGCTGCAGTTCCAGCGCCGCGTCCTGGCTCAAGCCGCCGACCGCAGCGTGCCCTTGCTCGAACGCCTGCGCTTCCTGTGCATCGTGTCGAGCAACCTGGACGAATTCTTCGAGATCCGCGTGTCCGGCATCAAGGAGCAGATCCGCCTCGGGAGCCGCACGGTCGGCATCGATGGGCTGACGCCCACGCAATTGCTCGATCGCGTCAGCAAGGAAGTGCATAACCTGATCGCGGAGCAGTACGAGCTGCTCAACGAGGACATCCTGCCGGCACTCGAAGCCGAAGGAATCGTCTTCTTGCGCCGCAGCGTCTGGAACGAACCGCAGCGCGCATGGGTCAGGGATTACTTCCTGCGGGAGGTGATGCCGGTGCTGACCCCGATCGGGCTCGATCCGGCGCACCCCTTCCCCCGCGTCCTGAACAAGAGCCTCAACTTCGCCGTGGAGCTCGAAGGGCGTGACGCCTTCGGGCGAGATTCCGGCGCGGCGATCGTCCAGGCGCCGCGCGCCCTGCCCCGTGTGATCCGGCTTCCGGTCGAGATTTGCGAACACGAACACTCCTTCGTGTTCCTCTCGTCGATCCTGCACTGCCACGTCGGCGAATTGTTCTCGGGCATGGAGGTTCTCGGCTGCTATCAGTTCCGCGTGACGCGAAATTCCGACCTGTTCGTCGATGAGGAAGAGGTCAAGGACCTGCGCGTTTCGCTCAAGGGCGAATTGCAGCAACGCCACTACGGCGACGGCGTGCGCCTCGAAGTGGCGGACAACTGCTCCGACACGATGGCGAACTTCCTGCTGCAGCACTTCCGCCTCACCGCCAAGGACCTTTACCGGACCCCGGGCATCGTCAACCTGGTACGCCTGAACCAGGTGCCGGACTGGGTGGCGCGCCCCGACCTGAAATACCCGCCCTTCGCGCCCCGCCTGCCCAAAACGCTCGAAAAGCGGGTCGATATCTTCGACGCGATCCGCCGCCAGGACATCCTGCTGCATCACCCGTTCCAGAGCTTCAGCCCGGTGATCGACCTGCTGCGTGCGGCAGCCGACGATCCGGCGGTTCTGGCGGTCAAGATGACCGTCTATCGGACCGGCACCGATTCGGTACTGATGGAACACCTGGTCCGCGCCGCGCAGAAAGGCAAGGAAGTGACGGTCGTGCTCGAATTGATGGCCCGTTTCGACGAGGAAGCGAACATCACCTGGGCGAACCGGCTCGAAGAGGTGGGCGCGCACGTCGTGTACGGCGTGTTCGGTTACAAGACGCACGCGAAGCTGCTGATGCTCGTTCGCCGCGAAGAGGACGGGCTGCGCCGCTACGTTCATCTTGGCACGGGCAATTACCATCCGGGAACCACGCGTTTCTACACCGACTTCGGCCTCCTGACCTGCAACGAGGAAATCGGGCAGGACATCGCGGAAGTGTTCAAGCAGCTGACGGGACTCGGGCAAGCCGGATCGCTGCGCCACCTGTGGCAGGCGCCGTTTTCACTGCAGCGAAACGTCGTCAATGCGATCAACGCGGAGGCGGAGATCGCGCGTGCGGGTGGCCGCGGCCACATCATCGCGAAGATGAACGCCTTGCTCGAACCCGAAACGATCGAGGCACTCTATGCGGCCTCGCAGGCCGGTGTCGAGATCGAGTTGATCGTGCGCGGCCCGTGCGCACTGCGGCCAGGCGTACCGGGTTTGTCCGAGAACATCCGGGTGAGGTCGATCATCGGACGCTTCCTCGAACATCACCGGATCTTCTTCTTCCGCGCGAACGGCGAGGACCGGGTGTATCTGTCGAGTGCGGACTGGATGGATCGGAACTTTTTCGGCCGCATCGAAATCGCCTTCCCCGTGCTCGACCCGCGTCTGAAGCGCCGGGTGATCAAGGAAGGCCTGCGCGCGTATCTCGGCGACAACTGCCAGGCGTGGGAGATGCTTGAGGACGGGCGCTATCGCCGCAAGACGCCACGTGGGGTGCATCGAGCGGCCCAAGCGATCCTCCTTTCGGATCTGGCCGGCGCCCATTGAGCGGACAAGCACGGCCCGGAGCCCAGGGCATCCGGGCCGCAGCACTCACTTGCGCTGGACGTCGAAGATGCCCGGGACTTCCCGGATCAGGGTCATCGCCCGCTGCAGTTGCGCGACCCCGCCGACTTCCATTGTGAAGCGCATGAAGGCAGTGCCGCGCTTCGTCAGCGTGTTCACCGCGATCACATTGAGCTTTTCACGCGACAGCACTTCGGAAATGTCCCGCAGCAGCCCTTGGCGGTCGCTGGCCTGAACGGAGACGTCAACCGGGAATACCGATTCGCGGCTGTTCAGCGCCTTGTCGCCCCAGTCGGCCTGGATCACGCGCTCCGGATGCTTGTGCACGAGGCGCTGAAAATCCGGGCAGTCCACACGGTGGATCGAAACGCCGCGACCGCGCGTGACGAAGCCTTCGATCGCGTCGGGCGGCGCCGGCTTGCAGCAGCGGCCGAGCGAGGTCATCAGCTTGCCGACCCCGACGATCAGGACCTTGTCGTTCGAGTCTGCGGCATGGCTGCGTCCGATGACGATTTCCGGCTCGGCCGCGGGCGCTTCGGCAATGTCGGTGTCGCGCGCCTCCCGTAGCGCATGCTGGACGGAGCGCGGGCCCACCTCACCGCGGCCTGCGGCGAGGAACATCGATTCCGCGTTCTTGAATCCGAGCTTGCCGGCCAATTCGTCGATGTTGGTCGCGCGAGTGACGCGCTCACGCTGCAGCTCGCGGTTAACGAAGCTGCGACCGCGCGCCAGCAGTTCCTCTTCCTCGCGCTGCGAAAAGTACTGCCGGATCTTGTTCCGCGCACGCGTCGTCGCGACGTAGGCCTGGGATACGTTGAGCCAGTCGCGCGACGGGCCGCCCTCCTTCGCCACGCTGATCTCGACGGTCTGGCCGTTTTCGAGCACGGTGTTGAGCGGCACGAGATGCCCGTCCACCTTCGCGCCACGGCAGCGATGGCCCAGGTCGGTGTGCAGGCGGTAGGCGAAATCGACCGGCGTCGCGCCACGCGGCAGGTCGACGACCTTTCCTTGCGGCGTGAGCACATAGAGCGTGTCGTCGAGCGACGCGCGCTTGAATTTCTGGACCCAGTCGGCCGAGTCCGCGACCTCGTCGCGCCAGGACAGTAGGCTGCGCAGCAGCGCGATCTTCTCGTCGTATTCGCTGCCGGCGTGGCCCTTGCCTTCCTTGTAGCGCCAGTGCGCGGCGACGCCCAGCTCGGCGTGCTTGTGCATGTCGTAGGTGCGGATCTGCACTTCGAGCGCACGTCCATCACCCGCGAGCACGGCGGTGTGCAGGGACTGGTAGTTGTTGCCTTTCGGATTGCTGATGTAGTCGTCGAATTCCTGCGCGATCGGTTGCCAGATCTGGTTCACGATGCCGAGCACCGTGTAGCAGTCGCGCACTTCCGCTACGAGCACCCGCAGCGCGCGGATGTCGTATACCTGCGAGAAATCCAGGCGCTTCGCACGCATCTTGTTGTAGATGCTGTAGATATGCTTCGGGCGACCGTAGACCTCGGCCTTGATGCCGACCGCGGCGATCTCGCGCTGGAGGCGTTCGATCGACGACTGGATGAAGCTCTCACGCTCCACCCGCCGTTCATCGAGCATCTTCGCGATGCGCTTGTAAGTGTCGGGCTCGAGGAAGCGGAAGGAGAGATCCTCCAGCTCCCACTTGAGCTGCCAAACGCCGAGGCGGTTCGCGAGCGGTGCGTAGATGTCCAGGCTTTCGCGCGCGACGTCGACGCGGACTTCCACGTTGTGCTCGGTGAAGTAACGCAGCGTCTGCGTGCGCGACGCCAACCGAAGCAATACGACGCGGATGTCCTCGACCATCGCGAGCAGCATCTTGCGGAGCACCTCGGTCTGCGCCCGGATCTCGGGCGCGGTCGCCTTTGCGGTCATGCGCGTGAGCAGGCGCAGACCGTTGAGGCGGCGCAGGCCGTCGACGAGATGGCCGACCGGCGCGCCGAAGCGCGTCGACACGATTTCGACTGCATCGTCGATGTAGTCCCCGACGGCGAACAGCAAGGCCGCCATGCGCGTTTCGGCGTCGAGACGCAGCGAGGCGGCAATCAGCGCCATGCCGATCGCATGAGTCCAAACCGATTCGCCCGTCCCCAAGACGTGGCTTTCATAGACGCCTTCGGCCAGTTCGAGGGCTTGTTCGATCAGGCGGCGCTCGTCGGCGCTCAGCCCGTCGGCGAGCAGGTCGATCGGTGGCGCGGCGTCGTTTTGTGAGATGGCATGAGTAACGGAAACCATCTTTTAATTATCCCATATCAACGCCGCCCCGCGCCCCTCTCCAAATTGCAAGACCCTGTGCGATCATCGCCGCTCGGACCCCGGCAACACTGCACTCTCCAAAAAGAACAAATGAAGAACAGACTCTTCGGCAACCCCTACCTGCTCTTGTTTCTGACCGTCCTCTTCTGGTCCGGCAACATGGTGATGGGTCGAGGGCTACGCGAAGCGGTTCCTCCGCTGGCGCTCGCCTTCTGGCGCTGGGCGATCGCCCTGGTATTGGTGCTTCCGTTCGCGCTGCCCCATCTGAAAAGCCAATGGCCGCTACTGAAGGCCAATTGGCGGCCGGTCGTCGTCCTCGGCCTGCTCGGCGTGGGCTGCTACAACACCTTCGCCTACATCGCCCTGCAGTACACGACGGCAACCAGCGCAGCGCTGCTCAACTCCTTCGTACCGATCGCAACCATGGCCCTTGCCTTCCTCCTGCTCGGCAAGCGCCTGAGCCGCCTGGAGGGCCTCGCGATCATCGTGTCCTTTACGGGCGTGACGACGATCGTCAGCCACGGCAGCCTCGATACGCTCCTCGGGCTGACGCTCAATCGCGGCGATCTATGGATGCTCCTCGCAGTGCTGAGTTGGGGGATCTATACGGTGGGACTGCAATGGCGTCCGCAGGGCATCGATCCGATGTTGCTGCTGGCTGCCTTCACCGTCGTCGGCCTGATGCCGCTGCTGCCCGCCTATCTGTGGGAGACGGCGACGGTTCGCAGCGTCGACGTATCCCTTCGGTCGCTGGCGGGCATGCTCTACACGGGGATCTTCCCGGGTTTTCTGGGCTATGTTTTCTATAACGCTGCGGTCGCTGCGGTCGGCCCCAATCGCAGCTCGCAATTCATTCACCTGATGCCGGTCTTCACGACGATTCTCGCGTCGATCTTTCTCGGCGAGCGTCCGTTCTGGTACCACATCGTCGGCATCGCGTTGGTGTTTGCCGGAATCTTCCTGGCGACGCGCCGGCCGGCAGGTTGAGCGACATGTTCGAATTCGTGCGCAAATGGCGGCGGGACCGACGCCTGGCTGGCGTGCAGATTTCGCCGGAGCTTTGGCAACGCGTCGAGGCGCAGCTGCCCTTCCTCGACTTCCTCGAACCGCCCGACCGGGAACGGCTGCGCGAACTCGCGCGCAACTTCATCGCGGAAAAGGAGTTCCACGGCGCGCAGGGCATGACGCTGAGCGACGAAGCGATCCTCGGCATCGCGTTGCAGGCCTGCCTGCCGATCTTGCGTGCGGGACTCGATGCCTACCGGGGTTGGGTCGGCGTAATCGTCTATCCAGGGGACTTCGTCATCCCGCGCGAAATCATGGACGAGGCCGGCGTCGTCCATAAGTACGACGACGAAGTCCTGGGCGAAGCCTGGGAAGGCGGTCCCGTACTCGTGTCCTGGTACGACGAAGGCGAAGCACCCGAGGGTGTGAACGTCGTGATCCACGAATTCGCGCACAAGCTGGACATGGAGAACGGCGACATCGACGGCATGCCGGTACTGCCTCCCGGGATGTCGCGCAAGGCATGGGCGAAGGCGTTTTCGGAGGCTTACGAGCGCTTCTGCGATGCGGTCGACGCCAATGAGGAGACGCTGCTCGATCCCTACGGTTCCGAGCATCCCGCCGAGTTCTTCGCCGTCGCGTCGGAATCCTTCTTCGAAGCGCCGTGCGATCTGGAGGAAGAGTTCCCGCAAGTCTATTTGCAGTTGCGCGAGTTTTACGGCGTCGATCCGGCCGCCGGGCAGCGCAGGCTCGAGGAGGCGCAAGCGTGAGCGACCGGAAGCGGCTTCTTATCGTCTACCACACGCAAAGCGGCAACACGGGAAAGCTCGCGGACGCCGCAGTGCGCGGTGCTCAACGCGTGGACGAAACGGAAACCGTCGTCCGCCGTGCTTTTGATGCGGGGGTCGAGGACCTGCTCGCCTGCGACGGACTCCTGCTCGGTACACCGGAGAATTTCGGCTATATGTCCGGCGCGCTGAAGGACTTCTTCGATCGCACCTATTACCCCTGCGAAGGCAAGCTCGTCGGCCTGCCGTTCGCCGTGTTCGTAAGCGCCGGCAACGACGGACGCGGCGCGGTGCGGGAGATCGGCCGGATCGCGAACGGCTACGGGTGGAAGCGCGTCGCCGAGGAGATCATCGTCCGCGGGACCGTGACGGCCACCGACCTGGAGCGTTGTGAGGAACTGGGCGAAGCCATGGCGACCGGCCTTGCTCTGGGGATCTTCTGATCTTTCGATGTCTAACGGATGTCCCTAAGCTACTACAGGGACATTATTGCATACGCATTTGACGTAAGGCGGCGTATGGAGCGCTTCTCCGGGAGGTCGGCCAAAGGAGGGTGATGATTCACTTTGCGCTCGCCAAGAGCACGGTCTAAGCTGGGATGACTGCCGTGTAGTGATCTCAGGCAGTACGTTCTACTCAATTCCCGGAGGACGATTCATGGCGATTACCTGGATTCTGGTTGCCAATGCCAGCCTGGCGAAGCTCTACGCGAATTTAGGTCCCAACAAGGGACTGACTCTGGTAAAGGAACTAATCCACCCTGAAAGCCGACAGAAAAACTCCGAACTCGTGACCGACCGTGCCGGCAGCATGCCCGGCTTCGGAAACGGCAGCGGAGCGAAAATCCAGCAAACGATGCCCAAGGAGCATGAAGCGAAGATCTTTGCACAGGAAATCGCACAGGAGCTCTACCACGGGCGAGCGACCAATGCATTCGGGCGTGCGATCGTATGCGCGCCGCCATCATTCATGGGGATGCTGAATGCCGTCATGGACAGCCCGACGGCACAGATGATTACCGACCGTTTCGAGAAGGATTACACCAAGTCGCCTGAGCCGGTGCTGCGCGATCGGCTGGCGTCTTGTCTCTTCCTCTGACTCGACAGTTTCTTCGAAGCGTCTCTCCTCAGGAGACGATGGGTCCGCGATGAGCGGCCCGAAGAGCAGCGGGGCGCTTGGCGCCCCGCTTTTTTGCCCCCCGCCGGGGTTAGTTGGCTCAGTGACGCCAGTAGTGTTCGCCGAAGTGCACGTGACGGGCGTCGGACATCATCCTCATGAAGTCGTCGCGCCCCATTTCGATCACTTTCTCGTGATCGCCGGCTTCGAAATAGATTTCGTCCTGTTCCATCAGGCTGTCGTCCATCACCACCGGCAATCCGTACAGGCTTCCGATCGGAGGGATGGCGCCCGGTTCGCAGTCGGCGAAGAGCTCGGCGAGTTCGCTTTCAGTCGCCAGACGCAGCGGGCGGTCCATCGCCTTGCTGAGCCAGCCCAGATGCACGTGTTGCGTCGACGGCAGAACGGCCATCAGGTAGCCCGCTTCGTCCAGGAGGACCACCGATTTTGCGAGGCTGCTTGCCGGCACGCGCGCAAGTCGCGCCGTTTCCATGCTGTTGTGGGAATGTGGGTGGGTGAGCACGTCGTAATTCAGACCGCGCTCCTCTATGTACTGCTCGACTTTGGTTGCGATTGCCATGGCCGCTCTCCAGACTGAAGCGGGCGATTGGTCTAGTTTTCGCCCAAGTACGGGATTCCCGAATCCCCTGCCCCCTGCAGCGCCCCTCGCCGTCGCCGGTAATCCATTCTAGAACGCGGGCACCCGGATTGCCCGAGCTACGTCGCGATCCAGGTCCTGAGCGGGACGTACTGCGCGCCTTCATGACTGCGCACCGACTCCATCAGTGAGAAGCTTCGTACCTGCCAATCGATCGGCGGCGCGATCTCGCCCCGAGGCAGTTCGCCTTCCGCCTTGCGCAGCAAGGTGACATGCGGTGCGAACTTGCGCTGTTCGACCGGGAAACCGGCTTCGGCAAGCGCGGCGTTCAGGTACTCGACGAGGCCTGTCAGCGGTTCGGGCGTCGAATCGGTGCCGGCCCAGACGATGCGGTTGTGACGCCAGCCGGCGATTCGATCGAGCCGCAGGGTAAACGCCGCCGGAACAACGCGGTCGCCCACTGCCATCAGTTGCGGCAGTCGCTCGTGCGCAACATCGCCGATGAAGGCCAGCGTCAGGTGGATCGTGTCCCGGCGCATGCGGCGGCCCTTGCAGGCCGCGTGGGCCTCGGCCGAGAGCCGGAACAGGCTGCGGGCCGTCGCTTCGTCCGGCCACAGCGCGAAGAAGACGCGCGCGGCACTTTCACGCGGAGTGTCAGGCGACGCCATCGTCTTTGACGAGCAGGGCGACTACCTGCGCGGCGATGCCCTCTCCCCTTCCGGTGAAACCGAGCTTTTCCGTGGTCTTGCCCTTGATATTGACGTCGCCCGCTTCGATGCCGAGATCGGCGGCAATATTGGCGACCATCGCCGGAGCGTGGGGGAGGATCCTCGGAGCGCGGCAGATCACGGTCGCATCGACATTCACTGCGACATAACCGGCGGCCCGCACGGCGGCATAGGCTTCGCGCAGCAGCATGCGGCTGTCGGCGCCGGCATGTGCAGGGTCGGTGTCCGGGAAGAGTCGCCCGATATCGCCAAGGCCCGCGGCGCCCAGGAGGGCGTCGGTCAGCGCATGCAGCAGCACGTCGGCGTCCGAGTGTCCGAGCAGACCCCGCTCGTGCGGGATGGTAACGCCGCCGATGATCAGCGGACGCCCAGGGACCAGTGCATGAACGTCGAAGCCCTGGCCAATGCGGAATGGCACTTTCATCGCAAGTCAGCCTTCACGATTGTTGAGGATCCACTCGGCGAGGTGCAAGTCGAGCGGATAAGTGACCTTGAGGTTGGTCGCGTCGCCTTCGATCAGCTTGGGGTGCAGACCGGCGGCCTCGATTGCGCTCGCCTCGTCCGTGACGTGGGTTGCGGCTTCGAGCGCCCGGCGCAGCATCACGTAGCGGAACATCTGCGGCGTCTGCGCCTGCCACAGGCTGTCCCGCGGAACGGTTTCGAGCACGTGGCGACTGGGGTCGGCTCGCTTCAGGGTATCGGCGACCGGGATCGCGAGCAGTCCGCCGACTTCGTCATGGGCAAGTCCGTGGATCAGCTTCTCGATGTGCCACCGGGCGAGGCAGGGCCTTGCCGCGTCGTGGACGAGCACCCAGTCCGTCTGTTCGGCCTCGCCGGCAATGGCGCGCAGGCCGCTCAGGACGCTATCGGCCCGCGTCGCGCCGCCGCAGAAGAGCGGCACGAGCTTTGGCCCCAGTGCGGACCAGTCGTGGCGGCCCCATTCGGCGTCGCCCACGGACAGGACGACGAAAACCTTGTCGATTTCGGGCGTAGCACAGAGGACCTCGAGCGCGTGACGAATGAGCGGCTTGCCGAGCAGTTCGAGGTACTGCTTGGGCTGGGCCCCGCCCATGCGGCTGCCGCTGCCGGCGGCCGGCACGATCGCGTAATGTCTGGGATGAAAGTTCTGCATGGCGCGGATTCTAACCGCGCCGTCGTGGCATGCGGCGCTTTGGGGCTGTGAAAGACTTCTTGTGCCGAAGACATCGATCCGATACCAGCGCATTGACTGCGCATACGAAAGTAATAGAGTGTTTCAAAGAGAGCAGGAGGTTCCCGCACCATGCCTTTCGCTAAACCCTTCGATCCGGCGCAAGTGGAGGCCTTCGGTATCGCGGTCGGAATCGGATTGCTGATCGGGCTCGAACGCGAACGGGTCGCCTCGGCGCGCGCCGGCTTGCGCACCTTCGGCCTCGTCTCGCTGCTGGGGGCCCTCGCCGCGATGATCGGTGAGGATATGTCGAGCGTGGCGCCCTTCGTGCTGGGCATGGCACTCGTCGGCATCATGATCGTCGCGGCTTATCTGCAGCATCCGGACGCGGTCGACCCGGGGACCACGTCCGTGGCCGCCCTGCTCCTGTGCTATTCGCTCGGCGCGGCGGTCTGGCTAGGGCATGCGACGATCGCCGTCATGCTCGCGGTGGTCACGACCATCCTCCTGTACTTCAAGACCGAGCTTCGCGGCATCGCGACACGCCTCGAAGCGCGCGAATGGGTCTCGATCTTCCAGCTCGGCGTGCTGTCGCTGGTGATCCTCCCCATTCTTCCCAACCGCACCTTCGATCCCTACGACGCGGTCAATCCCCGGCAGGTGTGGTGGATGGTGGTGCTGATTTCCGGACTGAGCCTGGCGGGCTACGGGACTTTGCGGCTGGTCGGCGCACGCTATGGCACGGCGCTGGTTGGCATCGCGGGCGGACTCGCCTCGAGCACGGCGACGACGCTCATCTATGCCCGCAATACCCGCTCGACGCCGGCGGCGACCCCGGTGGCCGCCCTCGTGATCGTGCTCGCCAATCTCGTGATGATGGTCCGGGTGGCGCTGATCGCCGCCGTCGTCGCACCCGGCATGCTCACGACGCTGGTCATCACCATTTCTCCAGCCTTGGCTCTCGGCGCCGTCAGCCTGTTCTGGTACTGGCGGGCGCAGACGGTCGGCAAGACACTGCTGCCCGAAACCCGCAACCCGACCGAACTCCGCGCGGCGCTTACGTTCGGCATGGTGTACGCGCTGGTGCTCTTCGTGTCGGCCTGGCTGCAGGAAATCGCGGGCACCCAGGGTTTTTACGTCCTGGCGCTGGTCTCCGGCCTGACCGATTTGGACGCGATCGCGCTGTCCTCGATGCGTCTGTTCTCGCTCGGCAAACTGCAACTCGATGCCGCGGCGGTTGCTATCGGCCTGGCGATGTTCGCGAACCTCGTCTTCAAGACGGGTATTGCCGTGTCGGTCGGCGGACGCAAGCTCGGCCTCCAGATTCTCTGGGGCATGGGCGCCGTCGGCATTGGCCTGCTGATGAGCATCGGGTGGCATGCCATACAAGCCTCAGGCCTATAATTACCTTGCCCTTACCGGACACCTTTCCCGCTTCAGACAACCCATCAAGGGGTGCCATGGCCACTGCTTCGATTCGCCCGGCTGCGGTTGCCGGCTATTTCTATCCGGACGACCCGCGCGTCCTGCAGATGCAGATTTCCGAGATGCTTTCGACGGCCGTTCCGCTGGAGGTCGTCCACGCGCCGAAGGCGCTGGTCGTGCCGCATGCGGGTTACGTCTATTCGGGGCCGGTCGCGGCCTCCGGCTATGCCTGCGCGACAGAGCTGCGCCAGCGGGTTCGGAAAGTCGTGATGCTCGGCCCCGCCCACCGTGCCGAAGTTCGCGGCTTCGCGCTGCCCGCCTCGCAATCCTTCGCGACGCCTCTCGGCATGGTCAAGCTCCACCATTCGGACTGGCAGGCACTGCAAGCACGCCCGGACGTCGTCGTCGACGACCGGCCGCACGAGTTCGAACACTGCCTGGAGGTCCAGCTCCCCTTCCTGCAGACGGTCCTGGATGCCTTCGAAATCGTTCCCATACTGGTCGGCGGCGCTACCGGTGAACAGGTTGCGGATTTGCTCGGCCAATTGTGGGGAGGTCCCGAGACGCTGATCCTGATCAGTTCCGACCTCTCGCACTATCACACCTACGATCAGGCTCGGAGCACCGACCGCCACGCGGTCGACCAGGTGCTGCGCATGAAGCCGGTGCTGGACCACCAACAGGCCTGCGGCGCCACGCCGATCAACGGCCTGATCCGGGCGGCCGCCGCACGCGGCCTCGAACCTCACTTGCTGGATCTGCGTAATTCCGGCGATACCGCTGGAGACCGCTCCCGCGTCGTCGGCTATGCCAGCATCGCTTTCACCGAGTCCGCCGCTCATGCCGCTGCCGCCCGACATTGAACTCGGCCCGATCCTGCTCGCCCGAGCACGGCAGGCCATCCACCACGAAGTCGCCGGTGACGCCGCCCCGGCGGACGACGAACGCCTCGCCGACCGGGGCGCAAGCTTCGTCACGCTGACACGGAGCGGTGACCTGCGCGGCTGCATCGGCAGCGTGCGGGCGCAACGATCGCTTGCCGACGATGTCGTAGACAATGCGATCGGGGCTGCAACCCGCGACCCGCGTTTTCCGCCGCTCGAACACAAGGAACTGGACAATCTCCGCGTCGAAGTGTCGCTGCTGTCCGAACCCAGTTTTCTGGAATTTGCCGACGAAGACGAGCTCGTGGCGCTTCTGCGACCCAACATCGACGGCGTACTGCTGTTCGCCGGGTGTCGCAGCGCGACCTTCCTGCCGCAGGTGTGGGAGCAGCTACGCGATCCGAAAATATTCCTGGCAGCCCTGAAGCAGAAGGCCGGCCTTGCGCCCGACCGCCCCGCAAACAATCTGATGGCTGCCACTTACACAGTGCGCAAGTGGAAGGAGTCGCCGTCATGAACTACCCCGGGCGCTACTGGCACAAGCTGGACGATGGCCGCATCCAGTGCGATCTGTGTCCGCGATTCTGCAAGCTGCACGCTGACCAGCGCGGCGCGTGTTTCGTGCGCATGCGCGAAGGCGAGGCGATGGTCCTCACAACCTATGGCCGCAGTTCCGGTTTCTGCATCGATCCGATCGAGAAGAAGCCGCTGAACCACTTCTACCCCGGTACCAGCGTGCTCTCCTTCGGCACCGCCGGCTGCAATCTGGCCTGCAAGTTCTGCCAGAACTGGGACATTTCCAAGTCGCGCGACATGGACAGGCTGATGGATTCGGCCTCGCCCGACGAAATCGCCCGCACGGCCGTCGACTGGGGCTGCCGCAGCGTCGCCTTCACCTACAACGATCCCGTGATCTTTGCGGAATACGCAATCGATGCCGCTCAGGCCGCACATGTCCACGGCCTCAAGGCCGTGGCTGTGACCGCGGGCTACATCACCGAGACCGCGCGGGCGGACTTCTACGCCCACATGGACGCCGCAAACGTCGACCTGAAGGGCTTCACCGACGATTTCTACGTCCGCACCTGCGGTGCCCACCTTCAACCTGTCCTCGACACGCTTACGTGGCTGGTCCATGAATCCGATGTTTGGGTGGAGATCACGACCCTGCTGATCCCAGGACTGAACGACTCGGACAAGGAGTTGAACGAACTTTCGCACTGGGTCGCAACCGAGTTGGGCACCGAAGTGCCACTGCATTTCACAGCCTTCCATCCGGACTTCAAGCTCACCGAGATCCCGCATACGCCTGCGGCGACGCTTACCCGCGCACGCCGCATCGCGCTCGAACATGGACTGAAGTACGTCTATACCGGCAACGTCCATGACACCGACGGCGGGACCACGTATTGCCCCGGCTGCGGCAAGGCCGTCATCGAACGCGACTGGTACGAGATCCTCGACTACGCGCTGGACGACGACGGCGCTTGTCGAGCTTGCGGTACCCGGCTGCCCGGCCGCTACGAGCACTTTTCCGCGCCCTTCGGTTCCCGACGCATTCCGGTTAGCATCCATCGGCAGCGATCTTCGGCGCATAGCTGACGCTGCTCTGAAGCCGCCCTTTCACCCGGACAAGAACAACGTGAAACTGCGCACCACCGACATCAGCATCCCGTACGAGCAACTCTGGCTCAACGGGGAGCTCGCTCATTCGCCGGAGGTTCGCGGATTGGTTGCGATCCTGCGTCCGGCAGGCAGCCCCTTCGTTCACTCGCGCGAATTGCAGGTCGCGCATGTATTGCAGGAAGCCGGCTTCGCGACCCTGCTGATCAATTTGCTGACCAGCTACGAAGAATCTCGCGATCCGGACGCGCGTTTCAACGTCCCGCAGCTCGCGAACCGGGTTCTGGCGATCGGCGAATGGTGCCTCCACCAGCCCCCGCTCGCGGGTCTCGCTATCGGACTCGTCGCGTCGGGCACGGCCAGCGGGGCTGCAATCCGCGCCGGCTGGAAGGCGCCCGAGCGATTCGCCGCGATCGTCTGCCGCGCCGGCCGCCCTGATCTCGCAGGGCTGACCCCGCTCAACGCGCTGACGATCCCGATCCGGATGATCGTCGGCAGCGCCGACCCTCACATCGGAATGATCCGTCAGGCCTACGAGCATCTGCGCGGCGCGCATGATTGGCAAAACGTGGATGGAGTCGGCGAGCAGTTCGACGAAACCGGCCCGCTGGAACGTTTTGCCGCGCTCGCGGCCGAATGGCTAGCGGCAAAGCTCCCGATGCCTCTGCCGGACGCCACCGTCGGCGACGACCAGCGGCCGGTGGGCGGTGCTGGAGCTTCGACGACCGCCACTGCACTGCCGGGCGAAGACGCGGACGCCGATCGCCTATAATCCGCCCCCTTGAGCAACCCCTGAATCCGCGGTCCGCGCCGCGTCATGCCGATGTCCCGTGCACTCGATCCGCTGTTGCCGCAGCTTGCGGCCCTTGCCTTTCCCAAGCCCGGCGTACGCCTCGACCTGCCGCCGCTCGCCGGCTCGGCCGACGCACTGGCCATCGCACAACTCGCCTCGCGCGGCCGCACCCTGCTCCTCGTCACCGCGAATCCGCCCGACGCCCAACGGCTGCAGGACGAGATTGCCTGGCTCGCGCCCGGGTTGCGCACCCATCTCCTGCCGGACTGGGAAACGCTGCCTTACGAGACATTCTCGCCGCACCAGGACCTGATCTCCGAGCGCCTCTCGACGCTCTATGCCGTCGGTCGCGGCGAGGCGGACGTCGTGCTCGTGCCGGCCTCGACGGCCCTCTACCGGATGGCGCCGCCCTCCTTCCTCGCGGCCTACACCTTCTTCGTCAAGCAGCGCGAGAAGCTCGACGTCGAACAGCTGCGCAACCAGATGGCGGTCGCGGGCTACACGCACGTCACCCAGGTCGTGAGTCCCGGCGAGTTCTCGGTCCGCGGCGGCCTTGTCGACCTCTACCCGATGGGCGCCACGCTGCCCTTCCGCATCGACCTCTTCGACGACGAAGTCGAAAGCATCAAGACCTTCGACCCGGATACGCAGCGCACCGTCTATCCGGTGACTGAAATCCGCATGCTGCCGGCGCGCGAATTCCCGATGGACGACGCCGGCCGCACGCGCTTTCGCAGCCGCTTCCGCGAAACCTTCGAAGGCGACCCGTCGCGCGTGTCGCTCTACAAGGACGTCTCCAACGGCATCGCGCCCGCGGGCGTGGAGTACTACCTGCCGCTTTTCTTCGAAGAGACGGCGACCCTCTTCGACTATCTGCCGAAGGACGCGGTCGTCGTCCTGCACCGCGACGTACCCGCCGCGATCGAGGAATTCTGGCGCGACACGCGCTCGCGCCACGACTTCCTGAAGGGGGACCGCAGCCGTCCCGTGCTGCCGCCGGACGTCCTCTTCCTCGGCCAGGAATCGTTCTATGAGGCGCTCAAGAGCCATCCGCGCATCCACATCGGAGCTGCCGCGGCGAGCGATTCCGATGCCATCGCGCAGCCGCTGCCGCCGCTTGCCGTCGAACGCAAGGCAACCGATCCCCTGCACGGCCTGAAGGACTTCCTCGCGGGCGACTGGGCTCGCGCGGGCGGCCGCGTCCTCGTGCTGGCCGACGCTCCGGGCCGGCGCGAGACGATGTCGGAGTTCTTCACCGAGTACGGTCTCAAGCCCGCTGCGAGCGCGGACTTCGCCGGTTTCCTGGAGTCGTCCGAGCCCCTCGCCCTCGGCGTCGGTCCGCTCGTCGGCGGCTTCATGCTGCCGGATGCCAAGATCGCGATCGTCACGGAGTCCGAGCTCTACGCCGCCACCGCCCGCACTCGCGCACGCCGGGACACGCGCAAGGCCGCGACGATGGAAGGCTGGCTGCGCGATCTCTCCGAGCTCAAGCCCGGCGACCCGGTCGTGCACGTCTCGCACGGCATCGGCCGCTACATCGGCTTGATCCACATGGACCTCGGCGAAGGCCAGACCGAGTTCCTGCATCTCGAATACGCCAATGGCGACAAACTCTACGTCCCCGTCGCCCAGCTCCACGTCATCACCCGCTACGCGGGCGCCGACCCGGAAGCCGTCGAACTGCACCGCCTCGGCTCCGGCCAATGGGAAAAGGCCAAGAAGAAGGCCGCGATGCAGGTCCGCGACACTGCCGCCGAGCTCCTCGCCCTGTACGCCCAACGCGCCGCCCGCCCCGGCCACCGCTTCGACTTCAAACAGCACGACCTCGACGCCTTCGCGGAAGGCTTCGGCTTCGAGACCACGCCCGACCAGCAAGGCGCGATCGACGCCGTGATCGCCGACATGAAATCCGGCCGGCCAATGGATCGGCTCGTCTGCGGCGATGTCGGTTTCGGCAAGACCGAAGTCGCGCTGCGCGCCGCCTTCATCGCCGTCGCGGACGGCAAGCAGGTCGTCGTGCTCACCCCCACGACGCTGCTCGCCGAGCAGCACTACCAGACCTTCGCCGACCGCTTCGCCGACTTCCCGATCCGCATCGCCGAGCTCTCGCGCTTCAAGAGCGCCAAGGAACAGACCGAGGCCCTCAAGCAGCTCGCCGAAGGCAAGGTCGACATCATCATCGGCACGCACCGCCTGCTGCAGAAGGACGTCCAATTCAAACGCCTGGGCCTCGTCATCATCGACGAGGAACACCGTTTCGGCGTGCGTCAGAAGGAAGCGCTGAAGTCGCTGCGCAGCGAAATCGACATCCTGACCCTCACCGCGACGCCGATCCCGCGCACGCTCGGCCTCGCCCTCGAAGGGCTGCGCGAGTTCTCGGTCATCGCCACGGCCCCGCAGAAGCGCCTCGCGATCAAGACCTTCGTGCAACGCTGGAGCAAGGGCATCGTCCGCGAAGCCGTGCTGCGCGAATTCAAGCGCGGCGGACAGGTGTATTTCCTGCACAACGAAGTCGAAACGATCGAAAACATCCGCAACGACCTCACGGAGCTGCTTCCCGAGGCCCGCATCGTCGTCGGCCACGGCCAGCTCCCCGAGCGCGAACTCGAACGCGTGATGCGCGACTTCACGCAACAGCGCGCCAACCTGCTGCTCTGCACGACGATCATCGAAACCGGCATCAACATCCCGACCGCCAACACGATCATCATCAACCGCGCCGACCGCTTCGGCCTCGCGCAGTTGCACCAGCTCCGCGGGCGCGTTGGCCGCAGCCACCACCAGGCCTACGCCTACCTGCTCACCGACTCCCACGCCAAGCCCACGGCCCTGGCTCAGAAACGCCTCGAAGCGATCACGATGATGGAAGAGCTCGGCTCGGGCTTCTACCTCGCGATGCACGACCTCGAAATCCGCGGTGCCGGCGAAGTGCTCGGCGAAAACCAATCCGGCGAGATCCAGCAGGTCGGCTTCAGCCTCTACACTGAGATGCTCAAGCGCGCGGTCCGCGACTTGCAGGCCGGCAAGGAGCCCGACCTCAGCCAGCCGCTCGAAGTCGTCTCCGAGATCAACCTGCACACCCCGGCGCTACTGCCGAATGACTACTGCCCCGATGTGCAGGAACGCCTCACGCTCTACAAACGCCTCGCGAACTGCGACTCCGACGACGACCTGCGTGCGCTGCAGGAAGAGCTCATCGACCGCTTCGGCGAACTGCCGCAGCAGACCCAGGCCCTCATCGAATCCCACCGCCTGCGCCTGATCGTCAAACCGTTCGGCGTCGCGAAGCTCGACGCCAGCGAGTCGCAAATCACGATCCAGTTCGGCCCCAACCCACCGATCGATCCGACCAAGGTTATCTTCCTGATCCAGAAGGACAAGAACACCAAGATGGCCGGTCCCGACCGCCTGATCCGAAAGGCCAGCCAGCCGAACATCAAGCTGCGCGTCCAAGGCGTGAAGGAGTTGCTGCTCTCGGTCAAAGCCTGATCGTCGCAGATTGCATCGTCGCGACGCTCAGCGCGTCACGACATCGCGTTGCAGCAGATCCGCCGGGCGCGCCACGTCGCCCTGGCGGTAGTCGCAGACCCCCTGCGGAAAGATCTGCTCCAGGCGCGCACGGTAGGGGTGCATGTCGACCGGCGCATAGACTCCCGAGTCGATGGCTTCGGCAACCGGCTGCAGCGCGCACTTGAAACGGTCGCCGGCAATCGATTCGCCTGCCACCATGCGCGAATTGGCGAACATCGGATAGACGCGCGTACAGGCGCCGGCGAGATGCCCGTTCCAGTCGCCGTCCCAGACGTGCTCGCCGCTCGCCATCACCTTGCCCTCGCGGTCGAAGCAACGGTCGCTCGCCGACGACGGCCGCAGTTCCGCCCAGCTTCGCTCCGGTTCCGCCTGCTTCGCGCGCCACCAGCTGTCGATCGCAGCGAAGGCTTCCGGGGTGGGATCGTAGTGGCTGTCGCTGACCCAGATCGACTGGTTTCCAACGCTTCCGCCCGCGGCCAGGATCCGCTCGCGCGTGGAGAATGATGCCGATTCGTGGTGCATGTCCAGATCCGGCTCGAGGTAATGGCGGACGTCGATCACCGGCATGTCGAGCTGCCCCAGGAACACCTGCCCCGACCGGTAGGCCGCTTCCATCGCAAGCCGGTCGCCTTCGAAGCGCGGCGCAGCCGCCACGCCGGCGAGATTCATGTTGTGCGCGCTCCACGGCGAGAAATCGCGCAGATCGCTGCCGCCTCCGTCGACCAGCCAGAAGCGTTCGGGCTGCATTTCGGATGGGGCTTTCCAGCTGCCGACGCGCGCGTTGAGGCGGAGGAACTGCTCAGGCCCGATCCGTCCCGCCTGCAGGGCACGCAAGCCGTACTGCACCCCGACGTTGTCCCAGGGCACGCGAGCGTAGCCCTGCTTGTCGGTGCCGAAGAACTGCTTCAGGTCTTCGTAATAGCTCCACAGGCCTTGCTTGAAGACCGACTCGGAAAGGCGGTTCTCAAAGTTCGTGAATAGCGGATTCAGCACCAGCGGAGTCAGGCCGCGCCACGCAACGGCGCATTCGGTCTGCCCCTCGAGCGAAGGCCGCCACTCGCCGCGCGCGAGGTACGAAAGCCGGGTCGTCGCCTGGATCTTGAAGACGCCGCCGGACGCCGAGTAATCGTTGTTCGCGTTGAGGCCCTCGATAATGCTGCGGTTCTCGGCGCGTGCCCATTGCGCGTTCCCGCCGTCGGTAACGTCGAAGTAGTACTCGAGCAACTCGCAGTCGAAGATCGGGACGGTCTGCGTGATCATGTCCGGGTAGGCGTACTGCGCGACGCCGGCGTCGAGCAGACCGGGATGATTCTGCGCGAGCAGGTACTGCTGGATCGCCCCACCCGACCCCCCGACGCCGACCGTGTATTCCGGCTCGCCATACAGCGCTGCGAACTGCCGCTTCACGCGCAGCGCCGTGTCCTCGATCAACCACATGTTGTAGTGATTGGCCGTGGTCGTGCCGGTCGAGGCGATGACGGCGTAGCCTTGCGCGAGCTGTTTTTCGCGGTCCGCGATGACGCGCTTCAGGTTGGCCCGGCCCTGCCGGTGCCCGATCCCGACGCCGCCATAGAACTGGTAGATCAGGCGTCCATTCCAGCGATCCGCTGTCGGCGTCGCGAGCGATTCGTGTGCGCCGCGCAGCGCGACGAGCACGTAGATGAAGCGGTTGATCGTCCCCATCTCGACGCGGACCACGAAGGGGATGCGCACCCCATTGACGGTGATGCGCTCGGCGTCGCGCACCTTGTCGTTCCATCGTGAAAAACGATCCTTTCCGCGCGGCTTGTAGTAGTACCAGGCCTTCGTCGGCGCGAGGCAGTCCTTGCTGTAGCCGTGCGCCTCCGGCAATTCCTTCTCGCGATCGGCCTCCTGGTCGACCCGCGTGCCGATGCCCGCCAAGTTGTCGACCAGCGGCTGCCCGAGCCCGGAGGCCTCGGTGTCGCAGATGAAGGGATATTGTTTCGGCCCCGCAAACAGCGCCTCATCAGGCCCGACTTCGCCCACGCGGATTGGAAAGCGGAAGGTTTCGGCCGGCCGTTTCAGTTGCGACGGATGCGGACCCCGATAGGGGTCGGCATGCGCGCGGGCGTCGAAACCCGGCGGCAATCCCGTTACCCGCCCGTCTTCGTCCTCCCAGAAACCGGCCGCCTCGGAACACAACAGCCCAAGCAGCAGCTGCCCGACCAGGACACCGGACCAGAGCCTTCGCGTTCTCGCCATGTTCGACATCGACGCAGCTCCTGACGGGCGGGGGCGCCAATAACTGATGTATAGCTCAAGGCCGATCGGCCGGCGGGCGAAGTGAAGACCCGTTTGAGGCCGGAACGGGAATTTGTCACGAGAGCGCGATAACGTCGAACTCCGGGACTCTGCGCCGGTTCTAATAAGGACGGAAATGGTGCGATTTTGGCGCATTCCCGACCGGGAGGATCGTCGATGGCGGCGCTGCATCTGCCCGCCCGGCTGCGCGACAGGATTCTGACCTTGGCGCAGAAGGGCTATCCGGAGGAAGTGTGCGGACTGCTGCTCGGCAGGCAGGAGGCTGACACGGTCGCCGTGTGCGATTTGCATGAAACACGCAACGTCCACCCGGACCGGACCGCCGACCGTTTCCTGATCGAGCCGCAGGACTATCTTGGAGCCGAGAGGGCCGCCGTGGAGCGCGGATTGCAAGTGGTGGGCGTGTGGCACTCCCACCCGGATCACCCGGCGTGCCCTTCCGCAACCGATCTCGAATTCGCATGGCCGGGATGGTCATACCCGATCGTCTCGGTGAATTCGGGCGTCGCCACCGAGTTGCGTTCCTGGCGGCTCGACGGCGAGGTTTTCAGCGAAGAGGAGATGTTCCCATGAGCCGCGTCATCATCCGCATCCCGACGCCCTTGCGCACATACACCGGCGGAGCCGACGAGGTCGAGGTGAATGCCGCGACGGTCGGCGAGGCGCTCGAAGCGCTCGGGCGGCGGCACGAAGGCCTCCTCACGCGCGTGTATGCCGCCGACGGCAGTCTGCGCCCCTTCGTGAACGTGTATCTCGGCGCCGAAAACGTGCGCGATCTGGGCGGGCTCGCCGCCTCGCTGCCCGGCGAAGGCGCTGTGCTTGCGATCGTGCCGGCCGTCGCTGGCGGCACAGGCACCGGCCGCGAACGCCGTCTCGCCGAACTCAAGACGAGCATCCCCGAAATCGGGCCGCGGGATGCGTTTGCGCAGCAATCCGAAGGCGCTGCGCTGATCGACGTCCGCGAAGCCGATGAAATCGCGCAGGGCAGTCCGCGCGGCGCCTATCGACTCGGCCGGGGCTTTCTCGAACTGCGTGTCGAAGAAGCCATCCCCGACCCCGAACGGCCGCTGCTCGTGATGTGCGGGGGCGGCACGCGTTCGCTGTTCGCGGCCGAAGGGCTGCAACGCATGGGCTACCGCAATGTGGCGTCGGTGGCGGGCGGCTTCTCGCGCTGGAAGGCCGAAGGGCTGCCCTTCGAGACGCCTCGCGGCCTCGACGCCCATGCACGGGAGCGTTACGCCCGCCACCTGACGATGCCCGAGGTGGGTGAAGACGGCCAGCGTCGCCTGCTCGATAGCCGCGTACTGCTGATCGGGGCCGGCGGCCTCGGATCGCCCGCCGCGTTGTACCTCGCCGCCGCGGGGGTCGGCACGCTTGGCATCGTCGACCACGACGTCGTCGACCGATCCAACCTGCAGCGTCAGGTGCTGCACAATGACGAACGCATCGGCCAGCGCAAGGTCGACTCGGCGCGGCGCACGCTGCAGGACCTCAACCCCTCGGTGACCGTCACGCCCTATTTCGAACACCTCACGTCCGCCAACGTCGAGCGCATCCTCGACGGCTACGACGTGGTCGTCGACGGATCGGACAACTTCCCGACGCGCTACCTCGTAAACGACGCCTGCGTGCACCTGAGAATCCCCTGCGTGCATGGCTCCGTGTACCGCTTCGAAGGCCAGGTGTCGGTCTTCTGGCCCTACTACCCCGAACGCCGCGGGCCGTGCTACCGCTGCCTGTATCCGGAACCGCCGCCGCCCGAGTTCGCGCCGTCCTGCGCTGACGCCGGCGTGCTGGGCGTCCTCCCCGGCGTCATCGGGATGCTGGAAGCGGTCGAAACGATCAAGCTGCTGCTCGGACTAGGCGATCCGCTGGTGGGGCGGCTGCTGCATTACGACGCGTTACACGCACGCTTCGACGAATTCCGCCTCGCAGCCAATCCCGATTGCCCGATGTGCGCCGAAGGCCGCCCCTTCCCCGGCTACGTCGACTATGAAGCGTTCTGCGCAACGGCAGCATGAAGCCGCGAGGAGACGGACATGGCCGCGATGCCCGTGCGCGAATCCCCTCTTCTCTCCGCCGTCGGACGCGTCCCGCTGGTGGAGATCACGGCGATCTGCGACATCGCCCCCCACTGCAGGCTCTTTGCAACCGTGGAGGGCGTCAATCCGGGCGGTTCGATCAAGGACCGACCGGTCGCGCGCATGCTCCTCAAAGGGATCCAGGCGGGCCACCTCGACGGCGGCCGCCGGCTGCTGGACTCCTCGTCCGGCAACGCCGGCATCTCGTACGCGCTCTTCGGCGCCGCGATGGGCATACCGGTGACCCTCGTCGTGCCCGGCAATGCCAGCCGCGAACGCATCGACCGCATCCGCGCGAGCGGGGCCGAGCTGATCCTAACCGATCCCATCGAAGGCTACGACTTCGCCGTCAGCGAAGCACGGCGCCTTGCGCGCGAACGCCCCGATTGCTATTGGTACTGTGATCAGTATTCGAATCCGGAGAATTGGCGCGCGCATTACGAAACGACGGGCGTCCAATTGCTGCGCGGTATCGCCGCAATCACCGGGCGCGCGCCGGACGCTTTCGTCGGCGGGATCGGCACCGGCGGCACGCTCACCGGCGTCGGCCGCCGGATGAAGGAGGCCAACCCGCAAACGCGCGTCGTCGTGGCGATCCCCGACGAATTCCCCGGGATCGAGGGACTCAAGCCGCTCGGGCATCCGGGCGACATGGTGCCGGCGATCCTCGACGAAACGCTGATCGACCGCCGCGTGGCGGTGCGGATGGAAGACGCGATCCCGATGTGCCGCCTGCTTGCGCGGGCGGGCCTGTTCGTGGGTCCGTCCTCCGGCGCGCTCGTACACGCGGCCTGCCGCGTCGCAATAGAAGATGGCTTGCACAACATCGCGACAATATTGCCGGACACCGGCGAACGCTACGTCTCGACCGGCCTGTGGTCCGGCCAGGGGACGTAAAGACGGGAGACCGCAGAACGGGACGACGACAGGGAGCTTCAACAGCATGGAGGTGTGACATGGCACTGAGACTAGGCGACGAGGCACCGGACTTCTCCGCCGCAACGACGCAGGGAACCATCAATTTCCACGAATGGATCGGGGACGGCTGGGCGATATTGTTCTCGCACCCGAAGGACTTTACCCCCGTATGCACCACGGAGCTGGGCTACATGGCGGGACTGCAGGCCGAGTTCGCCAAGCGCAACACCAAGATCATCGGCTTGAGCGTCGATAGCGTCGCCGACCACGAACGTTGGTCGAAGGACATCGAAGAAACGCAGGGCCATCGCGTCAACTACCCGATGATCGGCGACCCGGATCTGAAGGTCGCGAAGCTCTACGACATGATCCATCCGAACGCCACCGGGACCGCGAAGGAACGCACCGCCGCGGACAACATGACGGTGCGGTCAGTGTTCGTCATCGGCCCGGACAAGAAGATCAAGCTGATGCTGACCTACCCGATGAGCACCGGCCGCAACTTCGACGAAGTGCTGCGCGTGCTCGACTCGATCCAGCTCACGGCCAAGCACAAGGTCGCCACCCCGGTGAACTGGAAGCCCGGCGAGGACGTGATCATCGTCCCGGCCGTTTCCGACGAAGAAGCGAGGACCCGCTTCCCAGACGGTTGGCGGGCGCCCAAGCCCTACATGCGGATCGTGCCGCAGCCTAAGTAAGCTGTTTCACTTTCCCCGGAATCAGCGCTTGCCGTGACCGGGGATAGTGCTATACCAAAAGCAATTCCTCATCGGGTTGTCCTGCCCCCGGCCGCGCCGCGAATGATCTGTCGCTCAGGCGCGGCGGTCCTCTTTTGGGTCCGCTGTCGTCTTCACTCTCTGCCGCCCGCTGGGGGCACTCCGTTTCCCCCGTCGCGGACCACCCCGGGGAACGGCTCCGAACCACGTCCGCGTTAGGAGACCGACATGGCCAAATACGTCGTATTGCTGAATTGGACGGAACAAGGCGTCCGCAACGTGAAGGACACCGTCAAGCGCGCCGCGGCGGCCCGCCACGCTTTCGAAGCGTTCGGCGTGCGCATGACCGACATATCCTGGACGCTCGGCCAGTATGACGTCGTGGCGACGCTCGAAGCGCCCGACGACGAAGCCGCGACCCGCGCCGGACTCGCCCTGGGAATGCAGGGCAATGTGCGTTCGACGACCCTGCGCGCCTTCACCGAGAAAGAAATGAGCGCGATCATCAGCTCGCTGCCGTAAGCAGTGAATCCGGGACAAATCGGGAAAGGAGCATTATCATGACATTGGCGAGTCCGTCGTCCCGGCGGGCCGCGCCCCCGCGCCAGGAGGATGCCAGATAATGCTTCAGTCCATTTTCCGCCGCTTTCCCGCCCTCGTTGCCCTCATCGCCGCATTCAGCCTGACCGGCTGCGGCTACAACGATTTCCAGCGTCTCGACGAACAGAGCAAGGCCGCCTGGGCCGAGGTGCTGAACCAGTACCAGCGGCGTGCCGACCTGATCCCCAACCTCGTCGCGACGGTGAAGGGCGAGGCGAGCTTCGAACAGGAAACGCTGACCCGCGTGATCGAGGCGCGCGCCAAGGCGACCTCGATCCAGGTCACGCCCGAGATGCTCAACGATCCGCAGGCGATGGAGCGCTTCCAGCAGGCCCAGGCCCAGCTCGGGGGTGCCTTGTCGCGGCTGCTGGCAGTCGCCGAAAACTACCCCAACCTCAAGGCCAACCAGGCCTACCAGGACCTGCGCGTGCAGCTCGAAGGGACCGAAAACCGCATCACGGTCGCCCGCAACAGCTACATCAAGGCCGTGCAGGAATACAACGTCCTCGCCCGGAGCTTTCCGACCAACCTGACGGCGAAGATCTTCAGTTATCAGCCGAAGGCGGGCTTCACGGTCACGAACGAACAGGAAATCTCCCGCCCGCCGACCGTCGATTTCGGCACCTCGCAGAAACGGTGATCGCCGGAAACGCCTGCAGCGCATACGAATGATGCCCCTTCCCCGCCCGGCCGCGACTCGCGCGACTGCCTTCGTTCAGGCGATGGCGCGCTTCGTCGTCGCCATGGCGGTGCTGCTGGCGGCGGGGTTCTCCGCCGCGCAGTCGGTGCAGCCCATTCCGCCCTTGAGCGCCCGCGTCATCGACCAGACGGGCACACTCTCCGGCGGCGACCTCGCCGCCCTCGAATCGAAGCTTGCGGCGTTCGAAAAGGAACGCGGCACACAGATCGTCGTATTGATCGTCGGCACAACGGCACCCGAGGACGTCGCGGCCTACGCTTACCGCGTCGCGTCGGAATGGAAGATCGGCCGACGCGACGTCGGTGACGGCCTGCTGCTCGTCGTCGCGCGCAACGACCGGCGCGTCCGCATCGAGGTCGCGCGAGCGCTCGAAGGTGCCGTCCCGGATCTGGCCGCTTTCCACATCATCGACCGCGCCATCACGCCGGCCTTCCGCAAGGGAGACTTCGCCGGCGGGCTCAACGCCGGCGTGGATGCGCTGATGGCGAGGGTGCGCGGCGAAAACCTGCAGCTACCCGAGCCGGATGCGGGACCGGCCAAGGGCGCAGGCGCGGTGGGGGATCTCGCGATATTCCTCTTCGGGGGCGTGCCGATTGCCGGAGCGGTGCTGGTGGGCATGTTCGGACGCAAACTCGGCGCCCTCGCGACCGGCGGACTCGCCGGCGTGCTCGTGAAACTGCTGATCGGCAGCCTGCTGCTGTCGATCGGCGCCGCGGTGTTGGCCTTCATCTTCGTGCTCGTGCTGGGCGTCGGAGGCGGTGGGCGTGGCGGGCGCGGAGGCGGCTTCGGCGGTCCGATCATCTTCGGCGGCGGCCGCGGTCCCTTCGGCGGCAGCGGCGGCGGGGGCTTCAGCTCCGGAGGCGGCGGCAGTTTCGGCGGGGGCGGCGCCTCCGGACGATGGTGAAACGCGCTCGGACTGAGGACTCTCCAGACATGATGCTGCTCCGAATCATGCGCCACCTGTGGCTTGATGCCGACGATGCGCACCGTGCGCTCGGTCCTGGCGCGCTCAAGCGCCTCGAAGAGCAGGTGCGCGAAAGCGAAGCGCGACACACCGGCGAAATCTGCCTCTGCGTCGAAGCGAGCCTGCCGCTGAGCTACCTATGGCGCCACTTGCGGCTCCACCTGCCGATCGACGACGTGGTGCACGAACGCGCGCTTTCCGTCTTCGGCAAACTGCGGGTGTGGGATACCGAGCTCAACAACGGCGTGCTGATCTACCTCCAGCTCGCGGAGCGGCGCGTCGAAATCGTCGCGGATCGCGGGCTCGCGCAGCGCGTCCCCGCCAGCGAATGGGCGGCGATGCTGCACACGCTCGCCGAAGATTTCCGCGAGGCTCGCCACGAGGCAGGGCTGCATCGCGCCATCGAATCGGTCACCCGCTGCCTGACGGCACATTTCCCGGTCAGTGCCGAGGGCCGCGCCGACCACCGACGCGACAACCAGCTGCCGGACGAACCGGTGATCCGCTGATCGGCGGCACCGTTCCGTTCTCGCTTTTTTGTTGCCCAGAAAGCAACAATGTAATCACGATTCGCCGCTTTTTCTACCCACGCGTTCTTCCTAAGATGCACTCACGACGCAAGCTTCCTGAGTCTTCAAACGGAGAACGATCATGAGCAACACACTCACCCAACGCATCCTTTCCACCGACGCCGGCCTCGCCGCTCTCGCGCTGCGCATCCCTGTCGGCATCATCTTCATCGCACACGGCGCGCAGAAGCTCTTCGGCTGGTTCGGCGGCTACGGCCTCGCCGGCACCGGACAGTGGATGGAATCGATCGGGCTCGCGCCGGGCTACCTGATGGCGCTATTGTCCGGCAGCGCGGAGTTCTTCGGCGGTCTGGCGCTGCTGCTGGGCCTGCTGGTTCGTCCCGCGGGAGCGGTGCTGTCCTTCACGATGCTGATCGCGATCCTCAGCGTGCATATCGGAAACGGCCTCTTCATCGCGAACAAGGGTTACGAATTCGGCCTCGCACTGCTCGCGGTATCGATCGCACTGGTGATCAGCGGCGGCGGCAGCTACTCCTTCGACCGCGCAGTCGCGGGCGGACGTAAGGAATCCCGCAACTGAGCGGCCGACCTGCCGGGGAGCGTCAGAGGCTTCCCGGCGAACGTGTTCCTCCTTGCCTTTCCGTCCGATTCCGCCATATTTCACAGGAATAGCGGACGCCCGCGGCCGAAGCGCGGGCCAGGAGGCCACCGTGTTCAGGGATCGTGAAGATGCAGGGCGGCAGTTGGCCGAACTTTTCCGGGGGCAGGCGCTGACCCGCCCCCTCGTGCTGGCAATCCCGCGCGGCGGTGTCGTCACCGGCGCCGCCCTCGCCCGCGAACTGGATGCCGAACTCGACGTCGTCCTCGCCCGCAAGCTGCGCGCGCCCTGGCAGCCGGAGCTCGCGATCGGCGCAGTCGGCGAAGACGGTTCCGAATATCTCGCCGACTTCGCCCGGGACGTCAGGGGGGTCTGCGACGCCTACCTCGCCGAGGAGCGCGCCCAGCAACTCGCCGAGATCGAGCGGCGGCGCGCGATGTTCCGTGCGGTGAAACCTGCCGCGGAGATTGCAGGCCGCAGCGTGATCGTCACCGACGACGGCATTGCGACGGGCGCGACGATGCTCGCCGCCCTGCATGTCATCCGCGCGCGCAAGCCACTCGAATTGATCGCTGCGGTTCCGGTATCACCTCCCGACACCGCCCAGACGCTCCAACGCCACTGCGACCGTGTCGAGTGCGTGGTCACACCGACCTACCTCGGCGCGGTCGGCGGCTACTACTGGAACTTCGAGCAGGTCGAGGACGAGGAGGCGTTGGACACATTGCGCCGTTACGAACGCGATCGGCAACGGCGCGATGTCCCGCACAGGAACTAAGGGGCAGTTTTCTCCTGATGGCAGTTTTACCCGGCCCGTGTAGATTCTGTACGGTAGGTGGCAAACCCGGTCCGCGCGATCCATCCTTCAAAGCGCATCCTTGATGTCTTCCTCCAGATCCCCGATCCGCCCCTGCACTTTGCCGCCGATCTTCTGCACCTTGCCTTCCTGTTCGAGCTTCTTGTTGCCGACGATCTTGCCCGCCTCTTCCTTCAGCTTGCCTTTTGCCTCTTCCACACGGCCTTTGACTTGATTCTTGTTCATGATCTTCTCCTGCGATTGACCACTTACTTGCCGTATTGCGCCTTGGCCTTCGCCTGGCACGCATCCTTGGCATCACCACTCAACGCGTCGCACTTCTCCTTGGCGACCTTGTATTCCGCGTCGCGCTTGTCCTCCGCGGCATCCTTGCGCGCCTCAGCGGTCTCCTTGCCCGCTTCCTTCCTTGCTTCCGTCGTCTTCTCCTGCACCTTTGCATCGGCCTTCGCGGAAGTGAGCGCCGCCTTGGCCTCCTTCACGCAAACGTCCTTTGCATTGCCGCTCATGTCGTCGCAACGCTCCTTCGCGACGTCATAGTCGGCCTCCGCCTTGGCGACGCGAGCGTCGTAGCGATGTTTGTCGCTGGGCTTGTAGTTCGCCTCGAGTTCCGCCTTCGCGACCTTCTCCTTGCCTTTGGCCTCGGCGACACAGATGTCTTTCTTGTTCCCGGACATGGAGTCGCATGCCACCTTGTCCGCCTTGTAGTCCTTCTCGATTCTGTCCTTCTCGGCTGAATACTCGGTTCTGGTCATTGCCGCCGCCATTGATGCGGTGCTGAACGTGAGACCAAGTGCGATCGCAATTGCGTTAATCGTGCGTGTTTTCATTTCGTTCCTCCGTGTAACGACTCGGGGATGGCGAAGGAGCGTATGCGGTGGCAACCGGGACGCCCCTGCCTGCCGGACGAAGGAGCAATGCACGTTCCCGGAAGGTGCCGACCCCGGGGACTGCAGCAGCGAGACCCGCATTCCGCCACACTATTTCTTTAGCCCTACGTAATTTCACTTGGGTCGTCATCGAATCAGTTAATATTTCTCACAAAATTATCGGTCGGGCGGGTAGGCTGCTCGTCGCGTCACGACTTTCGCCGCAGGTCGTTCACGGGAATACGAAGAAGAACCACCAACGTCAGCCATTCCATCGACAAAGTCCATCGCATGCGCGAGCTCCCGCAATCCGTCGCAGTGGCCATCGAATCGGCAAGCGTTCCGGCGCTGCCGCAGGTATTGGTCCGGCTGATCCAGCAAGTCGACGACGAGGGCTCGACGATGGACCAGCTGGCCGCGGTCATAGCCCAGGATCCGGGCCTGTGCGCCCGCATCCTCGCAGCGGCCAACTCCGCCGCCTTTCAGCGCAGCACGGCGCCGCATGACATCAAGTCCTGCGTCCAGGTGCTCGGAACCAGGCTGGTGCGCGCGATGGCAACCTGCCTCGCAGTGAAGCGGCTGTTCGAAAAGGAACCCGGTTCGCTCAACGCCGAACTCACCGGCTTCTGGCAGCACTCCCTGCTCGTCGCCGAAACGGCCCAGGCGCTCGCATCGGCCACCGGCTACGCGCGCCCCGACGAGGCCTACCTCGCAGGCCTGCTCCACGACGTCGGGCAACTCCTGCTGCTGTCGAGCCACGGCGAACAGTACGCCTGGCTGCTGTCGCAAAGCAGCGACGAACCAACCCTTCTCTCCCTCGAACAGGCGCGGCTCGGCGTCCAGCACATCGAAGCCGGCGCATGGCTGGCCGACCAGTGGCAGCTCGAAAGCGGCCTCGCCGACGCGATCCTTTTCCACCACGTCGCAGCCGAACAGATCGTGACTGCGACGCAACTGCCGCGCCTGCTGTGGCTCGCCGATGCCGTCTGCCGCAACCCGCCGGATGCCGCATCGCTCAGCGCGCGGTGCGAAGCCCTCTTCGGACCATCTTTCGGACCCGATTCCCCGCTCGACCTCGAAGGCATTGCGTCGCAGGCCCTGGACCAGGTCGAAGTGATCGCGCGCGCGCTGGGCATCGAACCGCCGGCCGCCGCATTGAACACCGCCCCGCGGACGATCCCGCAGGTGAGCATCGTTCCGCCGGCGGCCGTGCCCTCGACCGCCGACCGGGCGCTGGAAGAGCGGATCCGCGACATCGCCGTGCTCCATCCGCTGCAGCAGGACCTCGCGGAACTCGACAGCGACGCCGAACTGCTGAATTCGCTCCGCGAATCGGCACGCATCCTGTTCGATCTCACGCATCTCGGCTTCCTGCTGATCGACCCCGAATCGGGGACGCTCAGCGGCGCCGTGTCCGCGCCTCAGCCGACGATCTTCCGCGAAACCTCGCTCGCGGTAGGAACCGACGCCGGCCTCGCCACCCGTGCCATCGCGAAGCGGGAGGTGCGCTGCAGCTTCGACGAGCCCCTGTCGTCCCAGGCCTCGCTCCTCGATCACCAGCTGGCGCGAGCATTCGGTTCGGAGGGGATCCTCGCGGTCCCGATGATGGGGCGCCGTCGTATGGTCGGGGTAATGCTCTTCGGACTCGGCCGCGAGCAACACGGCCGGCTGAAGCGGCGCTACCCCTGGCTGCTCAACTTCGGGCGCATAGCCGGGATCAGCCTCGAAGCCTGGCAGAACACCGGCGCCGCCCGCAGGCAGGCCGAAGACACGGCATCGGTCGCATTCCAGCGCCAGGCGAGACGGATCGTCCATGAAGCCGGCAACCCGCTCGGGATCATCAAGAGCTACCTGAAGATCCTCGACATGAAGCTCCCGGCCGAAAGCGGCGTGCGCCAGGAACTCGACATCCTGCGCGAGGAAATCGACCGCGTCGGCTCCATCATGCGGCGATTGAGCGAAGTGCCGGCACAGGCGGAAGTGCCGTCAGGGGGCGTGCGGCCGGTCGAAGTCATTCGGGAACTCCTCGCGCTGTATCGCGAGCCGCTCTTCGAGAGCCGGGGGATCTCGGTCCTCACCGACCTCGGCCACGCCACCGGCGAGACCGTTGCGTGCGACGCCGACAGCCTGAAGCAGATCCTGCTCAACCTGTGGAAGAACGCGGCCGAAGCGATGAGTGCGGGCGACCGTTTCGATATCGCGATCGCCGAAGGCGTGATGCAGGGGGGACGGCGGCATGTCGAGATCCGGCTGCAGGATACCGGCCCGGGCATGCCCGAGGCCGCAATCCGCAATCTGTCCTTCCCCGAGCAGGTGGCCGGCGACGGCGACCGGGGACTGGGTTTGTCGATCGTCGGGCGGATCGCCGCCCGCGTCGGCTGCACGATCACCTGCCGCAGCGGCTCCGGTCACGGAACGACGCTTTCGCTGCTGCTGCCCTGCGAAGCCAGAACGTGAGCGACATAGCCTTGCGAGGCGGATTTCCGCAACCGGGAGACGGGACGATGGAGTTGAGTCACAGCATGTTTGCCGGCGAGCAGAGCTCGGAGACACCCGAGAGCTCGCGCGTGCTGATCGTCGATGACGAACCCCGCATCCGCGACGCCTACGGCGCCTTGCTCGCGCAAACCGGGCGCGAAATCCGCTCCTGCGGTACCGGGCGCGAAGCGATCGAACAGCTCGACCGCCTGGACATCGACGTCCTGGTGCTCGACCTGAACCTGCCTGACATGCACGGCACCGAGATCATGGCGTGGATGGAGCAGAAACGCCTCGCGACCGCCGTCGTGGTCTTCAGCGCCGACGAAGCCATCGAATCGGCCATTCTCGCGCTGCGCCGCGGCGCGTGCGAATTCATCCGCAAACACGCGAACCCCGAGGAGCTGATCCGCACCGTCGACAAGGCGCTGAGCCGCCGCCAGCTGGAGCGCGAAAACGCGCTGATGACGGCGCGCCTGGAGCAATCCGAACGGCTGCACCGCTTCCTCGTCGAGAACTCGCCGGACATCATCTACACGCTCGATCCGCAGGGGAAGTTCATCTTCCTCAATGGCCGCATCGAATCGCTGCTCGGCTACCGCCGCGACGAGCTGATCGGCATGCATTACTCGGTGATCGTTCATCCTGCCGATCTGGAACAGGCCCGCTACGCGTTCGCCGAGCGTCGCGTCGGCGACCGCGCGACGAACAACCACGAGATCCGGCTGCGCTGCCGCACGCACGAGGTTCGCCACTTCGAGAACCAAGCGATCGTCGCGATCCTCAGCTCCCAGGGCGTCTATCGCTACGACGAGGAAGCCGACAGCAAGCGCTTCATGGGCACTGCCGGGGTCCTGCGCGACATCACCGAGCGCAAGCGCGCCGAGGAGACGATCAGCTTCCAGGCCTTCCACGACCTGCTGACCGGCCTGCCAAACCGCGTGCTCTTCCGCGACCGGCTGGAGCTCGCGATCAGCCAAGCGCGGCGGCGCGGCGACTACGTCGGCCTGATGTACCTCGATCTTGACCGCTTCAAGCTCGTGAACGACACCTATGGCCATCTCGAAGGCGACGAACTGCTGAAGGGCTTCTCGCGCCGCGTGCGCGAGTGCCTGCGTGCAGGCGACACGATGTCCCGCCAGGGCGGCGACGAGTTCACGATCCTGCTGCCCGACATCTCCGACGCCAACGCCGTCACCGCGATCGCCGAGAAGATCGTTGCCGCGTTGAAGCCCTCGTTCGTCGTCGGCGGACGGGATTTCCGGGCCACCTGCAGCATCGGCATCGCGGTTTTCCCGGACGACGGCGACACGCCGGACCTGCTGCTGCGCAGCGCGGACATCGCGATGTACCGCATCAAGGCGAGCGGCAAGAACGGCTACGCGCGCTACACGACCGAGATGAGCCGCAACCATGTAGAGCGGGTCGATCTCGACAACGAACTGCGGGTCGCGCTGGAGCAGAAGCAGTTCGTGCTGCACTTCCAGCCCCAGCTTGACGTGACCCGCGCCCGCGTCACCGGCGTCGAAGCGCTGATCCGCTGGGAACATCCGCGTCGCGGCCTGCTGGGCCCCAACAACTTCATTCCCGTCGCGGAGGAATGCGGCCTGATCTTCGGCATCAGCGACTGGGTGCTCGACGAAGGCTGCCGCCAGCTGGCCGAATGGGCGCGCCAAGGCATCGACGACCTGCGCCTTGCCATCAACCTGTCGCCGCTCGAATTCCGTCGCGCCGATTTCGTCGAACGCGTTCTCGGGCCGATCCGCCGCCATCAGGTGCCGGCGCACAACATCGAAGTCGAGATCACCGAGAACCTGCTGATGGACGACGCCGAGTGCGTCATCGCGAAGGTCCATGAACTACGCCGTCAGGGCATCCACATCTCGATCGACGACTTCGGCACGCGCTACTCGTCGCTCAACTACCTGCGCCGCTTCCCGGTGAATACCGTGAAGATCGACCAGTCCTTCGTGCGCGACCTCGACAGCTCCGGGCGAGCCTCGCCGGTCATCGGCGCGATCGTCAGCATCGCGCAGGGCTTCGGGCTCAACGTGCTCGCCGAGGGCGTCGAAACGCAGTACCAGGTCGACGCCCTGCTCGCGCAAGGCTGCGAAGTGATGCAGGGATTCCGCTTCAGCCCGCCCGTGCCGGTCGACGAGCTGCTTCCCTTCCTCCGGACCTATCGTGCGCCGGCGGCCGGCGCACTGGCCACCTGAACCTTCCCCTCCTGCACCCGCACGGGAAATACGGCAACCGGTTCGTAGGCGGGCGGCGACAGCGCTTCGCCCGTGAGGAGTGAAAACCGCGCTCCGTGCCTCGGGCAGGTGACCTCGCAGCCGTGGACGAGCCCCCACGACAGATTCTCGTCCTCGTGGCTGCAGCGATCCTCGACCGCATGGTACTCGTTGCCGACCCGGAACACCGCCACAGAACGGCCATCCTCCAGTTCGACCACGCGCACGCCACCGGGAAGTATCTCGCCCACCGGGCAGACATCGACCCAAGTCTCCATCACAGTAGCCCCAGGTCGAGCCGCGCCGCCTCGCTCATCCGATCCTGGGTCCATGGTGGGTCCCACACGAGTTCGACGGCCGCATCCTCGACGCCATCGACGGAAGCGACCGCTTCCTTCACGGAGCTGACCAGGCTCTCGGCCACCGGGCACGCAGGCGCGGTAAGCGTCATGCGGATGTCGACCTTGCCTTTCGCCTCGTCGATGTCAAGCCCGTAGATGAGTCCCAGGTCGTAGATATTGACCGGGATCTCCGGGTCGTAGATCAGGCGCAGCACCGCGACGACCTCGTCGCGCAAGCCTTCTCCTTCCGCAGCCTTCCGCGCGGCCGAAGATTCCGCCCGATGCAGCCAGTCGAAGATGCTCATGCCTGTCTCCTCCATTCAGCCTTCCGTCGACACCGGGCTCGATTCGCCTTCGAGCGCCGCGAGCAGCGTATGCCACGCAAGCGTCGCGCACTTCACGCGGGAGGGAAATTCCTGCACCCCCCCCAGCACTTCGAGCTTGCCCAGTGGCGGTTCGCCGCGCCGCTCGCCTTCGCCAGTGACCATCGCCCGGAATTCATCGAAGAGCGCCCGCACCTCCTCCTCGCTGCGCCCCTTCAGCGCTTCGGTCATCAAGGACGCGGAAGCGGTCGAAATCGCGCAGCCGACGCCTTCGAAACGGGCGTCTTCGATCCGGCCGTCGCGCACCTTCAACTGCAGTTTTATGCGGTCGCCGCAAAGCGGATTGAAGCCTTCGGCATGATGATCGGCGTCCGCCAACGGCCCGAAATTCCGCGGATGCCGCCCGTGGTCGATGATCATTTCCTGGTAGAGCTCGCGCAGCTCAGACATGGCCGAACACCTCGCGCACCTTGCGCAGCGCCGCGAAGAGCGCCTCCACGTCCTCGTGCGTGTTGTAGAGCGCAAACGAAGCGCGCACGGTCGCGGGTACGCCGAAGCGCTCCATCAGCGGCATCGCGCAGTGATGCCCGGTCCGCACCGCCACCCCTTCGATGTCGAGGATGGTGCCGACGTCGTGCGGATGCACGTCCGCCAGCATGAAGGACAGGATCGCCGCCTTGTCCCTTGCGGTGCCGATCAGGCGCAAGCCCGGCACTTCCTGCGCGAGCGCGATTGCGTGCGCCAGCAGTGCGTGCTCGTGCGCGCCGATGGCTTCGAAGCCGATCTTCTCGACGTAGCCGATCGCCTCGGCGAGGCCGACCGCGCCGGCGATGTTCGGCGTCCCCGCCTCGAACTTGTAAGGCAGGTCGTTCCAGGTCGAGCGCTCGAAACTGACCGTGCGAATCATGTCCCCACCGCCCTGCCACGGCGGCATCGACTCGAGCAGCGCACGCTTGCCGTAAAGCACGCCGGTTCCGGTCGGCGCGAACAGCTTGTGGCCGGAAAACGCATAGAAATCGCAATCGAGCGCCTGCACGTCGACGGCCAGATGCGGCACCGCCTGGGCGCCGTCCACGAGCACGACGGCTCCGTGCGAATGGGCCATCCGGACAAGGTTGCCGACGGGGTTGATGCTGCCCAGCGCGTTCGAAACGTGCGTCAGGCCGACGATCCGGGTCCGCGGCCCGAGCAGCCCTTCGAACTCCTCGACGATCAGCTCGCCCGCGTCATTGATCGGCGCAACCTTCAACGTCGCCCCGGTCCGTTCGCACGCCAATTGCCATGGCACGATGTTCGAGTGGTGCTCCATCGCCGTGATCAGGATTTCGTCGCCTGCCTTCAGCCGCACGCCGTAACTGTTCGCGACGAGGTTGATCGCCTCGGTCGTGCCGCGCACGAACACGATCTCCTCGCGCCGCCCGGCGTTCATGAAGCGCTGCACGACATCCCGCGCGCCTTCGAAGGCATCGGTCGCCTCCTGGCTCAGGCGATGCACGCCGCGGTGCACGTTGGCGTTCGATTCGCCATAGAAACGCGCCTCGGCTTCGATCACGCAACGCGGCTTCTGGCTCGTCGCGCCGTTGTCGAGATAGACGAGCGGCTTGCCATGCACGCTGCGGGCGAGGATCGGGAAATCCGCGCGACGGCTGGCAAAGAAGGCTGAAAGCTCGCGCCCCTGCAAGCCCGTGGCAGGACTGGTTTGGATGTCCAGCTTCATGTCGCCCATCGATCGCCCCTAAATGGCTTGCGCCCTGCGCCCGGGCAACAGCGCCTCGAGCCGCGCACGCAGCGGGTCGAAGGCGATGCTCCCGAGGGTTTCGAGTGCAAAAGCACGAATCAGCAAGTCGCGAGCGTCCGCTTCACCGACTCCGCGCGAACGCAGGTAGTAGAGCTGATCTTCATCCAATTGCCCCACGGTTGCCCCATGTGCGCATTTGACGTCGTCGGCCCAGATTTCGAGCTGCGGCTTGGTGTCGACCTCGGCGTCGTCCGACAGCAGCAGATTGCGGTTGGTCTGCCGCGCATCGGTACCCTGTGCATCGGGACGCACGATCACGCGCCCGTTGAACACCGCTCGCGCCGAGCCGTCGAGCACGCCCTTGTAGAGCTCCCGGCTCGTTCCTCGCGGCTCCGCGTGGTCGATGAAGGTATGGTGGTCGACATGGCGGCGCCCGTCGCTCACATACAGCCCGACCAGCTCGGTATCGCAGCCTTCGCCCAGACGCGTCGCGATCTCGCTGCGCGCGAGCTGTGCGCCGAAGGCGAAAGCATGCGAACCGAAGCGGCTGTCGCGCGCCTGCTCCGCCGCCACCCTCGCGATATGGAAGCCCTTGCGCCCCTCTTGCTGCAGTTTCGTGTGGTTCACACGCGCCGCCTTGCCGACGACGATGCGCGTCACCGCGTCGGTGAGATAGCTCGCCTCATCCGGTCCGACATGGTGCTCGATCATCGTCACGCTGGCGCCATCGCCCACATGCACAAGATTGTGCGGAAAACTCGCCCCATCGCTTCGTGTCGTCATGAACAGTAAATGGACCGGCTCCTCGACGACGACGCCGGGCGCGAGATCGATCCACGCCCCGTCGCTCCACAGCGCCTCGTTCAGCGCACCGAAGCCGTCTGCCGCATTGCCGCCCCCGAAGATCTCCGCCAGACGATCGGCATGCGCCACGCTGGCCAGCGCGAGGCTGCCGATATGCGCCCCCTCGGGCAAGGCGCCGACCTGCGACAGCCCGGACACGTAATGTCCATCAACGAACACCAGACGGTGCGTGCCGGGCAGCGCGTACGCCGCAACCCGCTCTCCAACGCCCTCCAGCGAGGCATCGGCCACGACGACGTCGAAAGCCCGCCGTGCGATCCCCGCGACGCTCGTATATTTCCAATCCTCGTCACGCGTCGTGGGCAATCCCAATTCGGCGAAGCGTTCGATCGCCTCGCTGCGCAAGCGCCGTATCCACGGCACGGACGCTCCCGGCAGCCGCGACTGCCGTTCCACGAACGCCGCCACGAAGCGATCGACGAAAGGAGTGTCCGCATTCGGCATCACGCTTGGCGTCATCTTGCCGCTCCCGCCGAATCACCGATCTCCTTGCGCGCCTCCGCCTCGACCCAGCCATATCCCTTGCGTTCGAGCTCGAGCGCGAGTTCCGGACCGCCGGACAAGGCGATCCGCCCTTGCGCGAGCACATGCACGCGATCCGGCCGGATATGGTCGAGCAGCCGCTGGTAGTGGGTCACGAGGATCATCGAACGCTCTGCATCGCGCATCGCTTCGACACCCTTTGCGACGACCTGCAGCGCGTCGATGTCGAGGCCCGAATCCGTCTCGTCGAGGATCGCCAGCCGCGGCGCTAGCACCGCCATCTGCAGGATCTCGTTGCGCTTCTTCTCGCCCCCCGAAAAGCCTTCGTTGACGGCGCGGTACAACAGGCTCTCGTCCATCTCCATCAGGCACAGCTTCGCCTTCACGAGCGAGAGGAAATCCATCGCATCGAGTTCAGCCTCGCCGCGATGACGGCGGATCGCGTTCAGCGCCGACTTCAGCAGGTAGATGTTGGCCACCCCCGGAATTTCGACCGGGTACTGGAACGCGAGGAAGATCCCTTCGCGCGCCCGCTCCTCCGCACTCAGAGCCAGCAGATCGCGCCCCAGGTAACGGACCTCGCCCTCGGTCACGACATAGCCTTCGCGCCCCGCCAGCACGTGCGCCAGCGTGCTCTTGCCCGAGCCGTTCGGCCCCATGATGGCGTGCACCTCGCCCGGTCCCACGCTGAGATCGAGCCCGCGCAGGATCGGTTTGTCATCCACTGTGACATGAAGGTTGCGGATCTCCAGCATCTTCGTACTCCCTCAGCCTATGCTGCCTTCGAGGCTCACGCCGAGGAGCTTCTGCGCCTCGACCGCGAACTCCATCGGCAGTTGCTTGAACACTTCCTTGCAGAACCCGGACACGATCAGCGACACCGCGTCCTCGGGCGAAATCCCGCGGCTTTGGCAGTAGAAAAGCTGATCCTCCCCGATACGCGAGGTCGAGGCCTCGTGTTCGACGCGCGCCGTCGAATTCTTCACCTCGATATACGGGAAGGTGTGCGCCGCGCAGCGGTCACCGAGCAACAGCGAATCGCATTGCGTGTAGTTGCGCGCCCCGACCGCGCTCTTCGCGACCTTCACCAGCCCGCGATAGGCATTGCTGCCGTGCCCCGCCGAGATGCCCTTCGACAGAATCGTGCTGCGCGTATTGCGGCCGAGATGGATCATCTTGGTGCCCGTATCGGCCTGCTGGTAATGGTTCGTCAGCGCCACCGAATGGAACTCGCCGACCGAGTTATCGCCGCGCAGGATCACGCTCGGGTACTTCCACGTGATCGCCGAGCCGGTCTCGACCTGGGTCCACGAGATCTTCGAATTCGCCTCGCGGCACTCGCCGCGCTTGGTCACGAAGTTGTAGATCCCGCCCTTGCCTTCCTTGTCGCCCGGGTACCAGTTCTGCACCGTCGAATACTTGATCTGCGCCCCTTCGAGCGCGATCAGCTCGACGACCGCCGCGTGCAGTTGGTTCTCGTCGCGCATCGGCGCCGTGCAGCCTTCGAGGTAGCTCACGTAGGATCCGCGGTCGGCGATGATCAGCGTGCGCTCGAACTGCCCGGTGTTCATCGCGTTGATGCGGAAGTAGGTCGACAGCTCCATCGGGCAGCGCACGCCCGGCGGGATGTAGCAGAACGAACCGTCCGAGAACACCGCCGAGTTCAGCGTCGCGAAGAAGTTGTCGGTGTAAGGAACGACCGTGCCGAGATACTGGCGCACCAGATCCGGATGCTTCTGCACCGCTTCGGAAAACGAGCAGAAGATGATGCCCTGCTCCGCAAGCTTGTCGCGGAATGTCGTCGCCACCGAGACGCTGTCGAACACCGCATCCACCGCCACGCCCGCCAGCAGTTCACGCTCCTGCAGCGGCACGCCGAGCTTCTCGTAGGTGCGCAGCAACTCCGGATCGACCTCGTCGAGGCTCTTCAGCCCCTCACCCTTCGAGCGCGGCGCCGAGTAATACACGATGTCCTGGTAATCGATCGGGGGATGACGAACCGTCGCCCATTCCGGCTCGGTCATCGTCAACCAGTGCCTGAACGCCTGCAGGCGCCACTCCAGCATGAACTCCGGCTCGCTCTTCTTCGCCGAAATCAGGCGGACGACGTCCTCGGACAAACCGCGCGGAACGGTATCGGTCTCCATCGGCGTGTAGAAACCGTGCCGATATTCCTGGCTGATCAGATCATCGAGTTGAAAGACTTGGCTGCCCATCGTCCCCTACCTCCATCCCCAATTCGCTGGCGGCTCTCACTCGCCCGGACTGGCGACGATTTCGTCGCCGGCCATGCCTTCGGTCGTCCGGGCAAACTCGGCCAATCTGACGTTTTCGAGGGAGGCGCGCAGCAGCGAGTTGATCCCTTGCCACCCCGCCCGCACCGTACAGGTCGCTTCCTGTGCGCACGTGCCGGCCGCAACGCTGCATTCGGTCACGCCCACCGGCCCTTCGACCGCATCCACGATCTGCGCGATCGAAATCTCCGTCGGTTCGCGAGCGAGCCGATAGCCGCCATGCGTCCCACGATGCGACACCAACAAGCCCTCGCGGGCCAAGCACTTCATCAACTTGCTCACGGTCGCCGGCCCGAGGCCCGTTGCCTCCGCCATGTCGCACGCACTGAACAAACGCAAGGGCTGACGGGCCATGTGAACCATGATCATCGTCCCGTAGTCGCCCAGTTTGCTCACTCTCAGCATGACACTCATTCCGGTTTCACAATATCGGACCGAAACGGTCCTTTTTGGTTCCGACTCTCGTCAACGCGCAACACTTGGATTCTAATCACGCGAGCACCACGACATCCGCGCCGCATAACGAGTACAGTTGCACTGCCGCCATCTTCTTCCTTCAGGAGAAACGTGGATATGCCAGAGATCGTGCCGCTCGAGCCCCGGCTGCTATGTACCCGTTGCGCGCCGGAACTGCTGGACTTCGAAACGACCGAATCGCTGCCGGATCCCGACGTCGTCTTCGGCCAGTCGCGCGCCGTCGATGCGCTACGACTCGCCACCGAGATCACGGCCCCCGGCTATAACGCCTTCGTCCTCGGCGAACCCGGCAGTCACCGTCACAATGCGGTACGGCGCATGCTCGAATCGTTGGTCGCCTCACGCCCCACGCCGGGCGATTGGTGCTACGTCAACAACTTCGACCAGCCCAACAACCCGCGAGCTCTCCAGTTGCCGCCGGGCCGTGGAGCACAGTTGCGCGACGACATGGAGCAATTCGTCTCCGAAGTCGGTCAGGCCATCAACGCCGGCTTCGACAGCGAGCAATATCGCACCCGCGCCGAAGCGATACATGACGAATTCAAGCAGCGCGAGGAAGGCTCGCTGCGCGACCTCGGCGACACCGCCACGCAGCAGAGCGTCGCACTCGTCCGCACGCCGCAGGGCTTCGCCTTCCTGCCGATGAAAGGTGATGAAACCCTCGACCCCGAAGCCTTCGCGGGCCTGCCGGAAGGCGAGCGCGAGCGCATCACGAAGAGCAGTGAGTCACTGCGCGAACAGCTACACAAACTGCTCCAGCAATTCCCCCGCTGGCGGCGAGAGATGCAGGCGCGGCTGCGCGAGCTCAACCGCGAGACGCTGGAACTCTCGGTCGGCCACCTTATCGAGGAACTCCAGGAGCGCCACCGCGACCTTCCGACGGTCGTCAACTTCCTGCGCGACGTTCTGCACGACATCGTCGAGGTGGGACAGGAGCTCCGCGAACAGGCTGCCAAGGGCAACACGACCGAAGGCGGCATCTCCGCGCAACGCTACCAGGTCAATCTGCTCGTCGATCAGGACGCCCGCAACGATGCGCCGCTCGAATTCGAAGACCACCCAACCTATCCGAATCTCGTCGGCCGTGTCGATCACATCGCGACGATGGGCACGCTTATCACCAACTTCACGCTGATCAAGGCGGGCGCGCTGCACCGCGCGAACGGCGGCTTCCTGCTGCTCGATGCGGAAAAGGTGCTTACCCAGCCCTACGCATGGGAAGGCCTAAAACGCGCGCTCAAATCCGGCCAGATCCGCATCGAGTCGCTCGCCCAGGTTTATGGCTGGATCGGCGCACTGCCGCTCGAACCCGAGCCCATTCCACTCGACGTGAAACTCGTGCTGTTCGGCCAACGCATCCACTACTACCTGCTCAAGCAGCTCGATCCGGAGTTCGCCGAACTGTTCAAGATCGCAGCCGACTTCGAGGACAGCGTCGAACGCAGCGCGGACAACACACGGGACTTCCTCCGCACCGTCGCCGCGCTCGGCCGCGGCGCACGGCTCCGCCCTTTGCGTGCCAGCGCGGCCGCCCGCCTCGTGGAGCACGCCGCACGTCTTGCCGGTGACGCTGGCCGCCTGTCGACCCGCACGCGTGATATCGCCGACCTGCTGCACGAGTCCAACCATGTCGCAAAGACCGCCGGCCGCGAGCGCATCGAACGCGACGACGTCGAGCAGGCACTTGCCGCGCGCATCCGCCGCGCCGACCGGCTGCGCGACACGATCCACGACGCGGTCCTGCGCGACACCCTGCTGATCGAGACCGCCGGCAGCCAAGTCGGCCAGATCAACGGCCTTGCCGTGATCGATCTCGGCGATTTCGCCTTCGGCCGCCCCATGCGCATCACCGCCACCGCACGGCCTGGTGAAGGCGGTGTGGCCGACATCGAGCGCAAAGCCGAACTCGGCGGCGCGATCCACACGAAAGGCGTGATGATCCTCTCCGCCTTTCTCACCGCGCGCTACGCGATGGCCCATCCGCTGTCGCTCGCCGCCAGCGTCGTCTTCGAACAGTCCTACGGTCCCGTCGAGGGCGACAGCGCCTCGCTCGCCGAACTCTGCGCCTTGCTATCCGCCCTGTCCGACGCGCCGATCCGCCAGTCCTTCGCCGTCACGGGCTCGGTGAACCAGCACGGAAAAGTCCAGGCCATCGGCGGCGTAAACGAGAAGATCGAAGGCTTTTTCGACATCTGCAAGGCGCGTGGCCTGACGGGCGACCAGGGCGTCCTCATCCCGCAGGCCAACGTCCAGCACCTGATGCTGCGGGAAGAGGTGGTCGAGGCCGCGCGCGCCGGACTTTTCCATGTCTACGCGGTCCACCACGTGGACGAGGCTATCTCGCTCCTGACCGGCGCCGCCGCTGGCATCGCGGGCGCCGAAGGCACCTGGCCCGAAGGAAGCATCAATCAGCGTATCGACGCCCGGCTTGCGCGTTTCGCCGCCATCTGCAGCCCGCTGCGGGAACGTCGCAGCCTGAGCAAGACCCGTGCGGAACCACGGAAATCAGGACAGGAGCCGGACAGCAAACTAAATTGAAGATATCCGCGACCCGGAGATTCCCATGCCGAGCGACGCATCATCGACGACGCCACGTGCAGGCGACGCACTGCTGCTCGTGGACGTGCAGAACGACTTCCTCCCCGGGGGCAGCCTGGCCGTCCCCCACGGCGACGAGATCATCCCGCCGCTGAACCGACTAATCCTAAGCTTCTCGCGCCGCAGCCTGCCGATATTCGCGACCCGCGACTGGCACCCCGCCGAACACTGCTCCTTTCGCGAGCAGGGAGGCCCATGGCCGCCGCACTGCATCGCCGGCACCCAAGGCGCCGCCTTTCCCGCCAACCTCGCCCTGCCCCACGACACGGCCATCGTATCCAAGGCGACGACGACGGACGAGGATGCCTATTCCGGCTTCGGCGGAACGGAGCTCCATTACCAACTCCGCGCCCCAGGTGCCCAACGACTCTTCGTTGCCGGACTCGCGACCGACTACTGCGTGCTCAACACCGTGCGCGACGCGCTCGCCAAGGGCTACGAGGTACTACTGCTGGCCGACGCCATCCGCGCCGTCGATGTTCGACCGGGCGACGGCGAGCGCGCGATCAAGGAGATGCAAGAACTCGGTGCCACCCTCATCAGCAGCACCCAGGTGGCCGACTGACATGGCATCGCATGGTCCCGAGCACGCACTACTCACCGACCTGTACCAGCTCACGATGCTGCAGTGTTACCACGAGCGCGGCATGACACACAGCGCGTCCTTCGAATTCTTCGTGCGCAAGCTCCCGCCGCAGCGTAACTTCCTCGTCGCCGCCGGCCTCGAACAGGTGCTCGACTACCTCGAGGACCTGCACTTCTCGTCGGAAGAACTCGAATGGCTGCGAGCCTGTGGGCGCTTCAGGCCGGACTTCGTCGACTGGCTGGCCTCGCTGCGCTTCACCGGCGACGTCGACGCAATGTGCGAAGGCACGGTCTTCTTCGCCGACGAGCCTATCCTCCGCATCACCGCGCCACTCCCCCAGGCCCAACTCGTCGAGACGCGTATCATCAACCTGCTGCAGTTCCAGACCATGGTCGCCTCCAAGGCGGCCCGCTGCAGTCTCGCCGCACAGGGCCGCCTCCTCGTCGATTTCGGCCTGCGCCGCGCCCACGGCGCCGAGGCCGGGCTTCTCTCGGCCCGGGCAAGCCACCTCGCAGGTTTCGACGGCACCGCGACCGTGCTCGCCGGGATGAAATGGGACATTCCGCTCTACGGCACGATGGCCCACTCCTTCATCCAGGCCCATGATGACGAAACCGACGCCTTCGAAGACTTCGCACGCTCGCAGCCGGCGGCGAACACGATGCTGATCGACACCTACGACACCGAGGCCGCAGCGCACAAGGTGGTGCAGCTGGCCCGCGCGCTTGCGCCCGAAGGCATCACGATCCAGGCCGTGCGCATCGACAGCGGCGACCTCGCCGAGCACGCGCGGCGCGTCCGCGCCATCCTCGACGACGCAGGCCTCGCCTCGTTACGCATCTTCGTCAGCGGCAATCTGGACGAACACGCCGTGCGCGAGCTCGTCTCGACCCGCGCCCCGATCGACGGCTTCGGCGTCGGCACCCGAATGAACACCTCGGCTGACTACCCTTATCTCGACTGCGCCTACAAGCTCCAGGAATACGCCGGACATGCGCGCCGCAAGCGCTCCGAAGGCAAGGCCACATGGCCGGGCCGCAAGCAGGTGTACCGCAGCCTCGACGCGGATGGCCGTTTCGCCGGCGACGTACTCACCGTCGTCAGCGATACGGCAATCGGCGAACCCTTGCTCGCCCCGGTTATGACCGGAGGAATGCGCCTCGCCGCCCATCTGCCGCTCGCCGCCCTGCGCGAGCACGCCCGCGCCCAGTTCACATCGCTGCCGGACGATCTGCGCGCGCTCGACACGCCGACCGCCTATCCGGTCGTCGTCGCCGACGCGCTGCGGGCGCTCGCCGACAGCGTCGATCGCGAGTTCGGCGCCCCCTTCCCACCCCCGAATTCCGGAGAGCTCCAATGACCCTGAAGATCACCTCGTCCGCCTTCGTCCATCAGGCGGCGATCCCCTCGACCTACACCTGCGAAGGCCGCAATGTCTCCCCGCCCTTTTCGTGGGAAGGCGCTCCCGCCGGCACGCAGAGCCTGGTGCTCATCGTCGACGACCCCGACGCCCCCGATCCCGCCGCGCCGAAGATGACCTGGGTCCACTGGGTGCTCTACAACCTGTCGCCATCCGGCACCGGGCTGCCCGAGGCGGTGTCCGCGGCCCAGCTCCCGGCCGCGGCGCTCGAAGGGCTCAACGACTGGAAGCGCACCGGCTACGGCGGCCCGTGCCCGCCGATCGGCCGCCACCGCTACTTCCACAAGCTGTACGCGCTGGACCGCATGCTGCCGGATCTGCACCATCCGACGAAGTCCGCGCTCGAACAGGCGATGCAGGGACACATCCTCACACAGGCGGAACTCGTCGGAACCTACCAGAAGAGTCACTTGTCGTGATTTGAAGGTACATCGCAAAAGGAGTATGGACATGCAGATCTTGCGCACCGCAGCTTCGCTGCTCATTCTCGCCGTCGCGCTGCCGATACAGACCGCACGCGCCGATGAAGGCCCCCTGCCCACGCAGACCTACGAAGGAATCTCCTTCGTCACGGGTGGCGTCGGACTGGAAGAACGCGACCAGATCAATCGCATCGGACGCGACTACAACCTCAAGCTCCTCTTCGCCGAACGCAGCGGCGATTATCTGGGCAATGTAAAGGTCGTCGTCGCGAAGCCGGCCGGGAAGACCGTGCTCGAAGCCACCGCCGATGGCCCGGTCCTGCTCGCGCGACTACCCCAAGGCAATTACCGAGTCACGGTCAGCGCCGACGGCAAGGAGCAAGTCCGCACCGCCCAGGTTCCGGCCCACGGACAAGCATCGATGATCTTCCGCTGGTGAGCGGCGCGCGCCGCAGCGCGTGCACACCGGGGGCTCAAGAGCGCCGGCAGACTTCCTCGAGCACGCGGCGCACGCGCATCATGGCTTCGTGCAGCACCACTTCGATGGTGCTGAACTGGATGCCTGTTTCGCTGGCGCCGCGCCCGGCCGCGTAGTTCGCGACCACATTGATCGCGGCATAGGGCACACCCAGTTCCCGCGCGAGCGAAGCTTCGGGCATGCCCGTCATGCCGACGAGTTCCGCGCCGTCGCGCTCCAGCCGATTCACCTCGGCAGCAGTCTCGAGGCGGGGGCCTTGCGTCGCTGCATAGACCCCGCCGTCGTACATCGGCTCGCCAATACCCGCAGATGCTTCCAGAATGCGCTGGCGCAGCGGCTCGTCGTACGGATGCGTGAAGTCGATGTGATGAACCGGTTCTTCCGGTCCCTCGAAGAAGGTGCTGCGACGGCCCCAGGTGTAATCGATGATCTGGTTCGGCACGACGAGTGCTCCGGGCCCGAAATCCTCGCGGATGCCGCCGACCGACGCCACCGACACGATCGCCGTGGCCTTGACATGCTTCAGCGCCCAGATGTTGGCCCGGTAGTTCACCTGATGCGGCGGGATCGTGTGTCCGTAGCCGTGACGCGCAAGAAACACCACCGGTCGGTCCGCGAGCGCACCGAAGGTCACTGCGCCGGAAGGTTCGCCGTAAGGGGTCCGAACGACCTCGCGACGACTGATTTCCAGCGTCGAAAGTTGTGTCAATCCGCTACCGCCGATGATTGCGAGCATGAAGCCAGTCTCCTTTAGATCCGGCGCCAATTCTAGCATGCAGCCGAAAACGGCATGCCCCGTCCCCGGGCCCAAAGCGCCGGCTCAATGAATTAGGACTTCAGATCGATGCTGCAACGCGGCGCCACGTGCTAGAATATATGGTTTTTCAAAGACTTCTGGACCAACATGTCCCGCGCAATCCGCAACATCGCCATCATCGCCCACGTCGACCACGGTAAAACCACCCTCGTCGACCAGCTCCTGCGCCAATCCGGCACCTTCCGCGAAAACCAGCAGGTTTCCGAGCGGGTGATGGACTCCAACGATCTTGAAAAGGAGCGCGGCATCACCATTCTCGCCAAGAACTGTGCAATCCAGTACGGCGAGACCCACATCAACATCGTCGACACCCCGGGACACGCCGACTTCGGCGGCGAGGTCGAGCGCGTGCTGTCGATGGTCGACGGCGTGCTGTTGCTCGTCGACGCGGTCGAAGGCCCGATGCCGCAGACCCGCTTCGTCACCCGCAAGGCACTGGCCCTCGGCCTCAAGCCGATCGTCGTGATCAACAAGATCGACCGCCCGGGCAGCCGTCCGGACTGGGTCATCAACCAGACCTTCGACCTCTTCGACAAGCTCGGCGCCACCGAAGAGCAGCTCGACTTCCCGGTCGTCTACGCCTCGGCGCTCAACGGCTTCGCGATGCTCGACGCCGCCACCCCCGGCACCGACATGAAGCCGCTGTACGAAGCGATCCTCGAACACGTGCCGCAACCGGAAGTCGACTCCGAGGGGCCGCTGCAACTGCAGGTCTGCTCGCTCGACTACTCGACCTACATCGGCCAGCTCGGCATCGGGCGCATCAAGCGCGGCCGTATCCGCCCGAACCAGGAAGTCGTCGTAATGTACGGCGACGAAAACCGCGGTAAGGCCAAGATCGGCCAGGTGCTGACCTTCAAGGGCCTCGAGCGCAGCCAGGCCGAATCGGCCGAAGCGGGCGACATCGTGCTGGTCTCGGGCATCGACCAGGTCAACATCGGCGTCACGATCTGCGACCCGGACGGCCTCGAAGGCATGAAGCCCATCGCCGTCGATGAACCGACGCTGACGATGAACTTCATGGTCAACTCCTCGCCGCTCGCCGGCCGCGAAGGCAAGTTCGTCACCAGCCGCCAGATCCGCGAGCGCCTCGAAAAGGAACTCCTCAAGAACGTCGCGCTGCGCGTGAACTACACCAACGACTCCGACGTCTTCGAAGTCTCGGGCCGCGGCGAACTGCACCTCACGATCCTGCTCGAAAACATGCGTCGCGAAGGCTTCGAGATGGCCGTCGGCCGTCCCCGCGTCGTCTTCCGTGACATCGATGGCGTGAAGTGCGAACCTTACGAAATGCTCACCGTCGACGTCGAGGAAGAGCATCAGGGCGGCGTGATGGAAGAACTCGGCCGCCGCCGCGGCGAACTGCAGGACATGCAGTCCGACGGCAAGGGCCGCACCCGTCTCGAATACCGCATCCCGGCCCGTGGGCTGATCGGCTTCCAGGGCGAATTTCTGACGCTGACCCGCGGCACCGGTCTCGCCAGCCACGTGTTCGACGATTACGGCCCGCTCGCCGGCGCGATGGGCGAACGCCGCAACGGCGTGCTGATCTCGCAGGACGATGGCCAGGCCGTCGCGTACGCGCTGTGGAAGCTGCAGGACCGCGGCCGCATGTTCGTCACGCATAACGACCCGGTGTACGAAGGCATGATCATCGGCATCCACTCGCGTGACAACGACCTCGTCGTGAACCCGATCAAGGGCAAACAGCTCACCAACGTCCGCGCCTCCGGCACCGACGAAGCGGTGCGCCTGATACCGGCGATCCAGCTCACGCTCGAATCGGCGATCGAATTCATCGCCGACGATGAGCTCGTCGAGATCACGCCGAAGTCGATCCGCCTGCGCAAGCGTTACCTGACCGAAAACGAGCGTAAGCGCGCCGCGAAGGCCGAGGCGATCTAAGCTTCGCGCACCTCCCGCGTATGAAAAAGGCGCTGCCACGGCAGCGCCTTTTTGTTTTCGGCCACCGGAAACGGCGGCCGTACGGACTGCTATCCTCAGCCGCGATTGGCGAGGTAGGCCGCGAACTCTTCACGCACCTCCGGGTGGCGCAACGCAAGTTCCACGGTCGCCTTCAGGTAGCCGAGCTTCGAACCGCAGTCGTAGCGCACGCCCTTGAACTGGTAGGCAAGCACCGCCTCTTCCTTCATCAGCGAAGCGATCGCGTCGGTGAGTTGCAGTTCGCCGCCCGCGCCCGGCTTGATCGAGCGCAGGTGGTCAAAGATGTGCGGCGTCAGGATATAGCGGCCGACCACGGCCTGGGTCGTCGGCGCATCCTCGGGCTTCGGCTTCTCGATGATGCCGGTCACGCGCTGCACGTCGCCGGTCTGGGTTTCGGTGCTGACGATGCCGTACTGACGGGTATCCTCGCGCGGCACGTTCATTGTGCCGAGCACCGAGCAACGGTTGTAGTTATACACGCCCACCATCTGTTCCATCACTGCCGGCGCGCCATGGTTGTCGAGCAGGTCGTCCGCAAGGATGACGGCAAAGGCTTCATCGCCGACCACGGGCGCCGCGCACAGCACCGCGTGACCCAGGCCGAGCGCCTCGGACTGGCGGATGTAGACGCAGTTCACACCCTTCGGCACCGTCTTCTTGACGATGTCCAGGAGTTCCTTCTTGCCGCGAGCGGCCAGTTCGGTTTCCAGCTCATAGGCCTTGTCGAAGTGGTCCTCGATCGAACGCTTGGTCCGGCCCGTGATGAAAATCAGGTCGGTGATCCCCGCATCGACAGCTTCTTCCACCGCGTACTGGATCAACGGCTTGTCCACGATCGGCAGCATTTCCTTCGGGCTCGCCTTCGTCGCCGGCAGGAAGCGCGTTCCCATACCTGCTACAGGGAATACGGCCTTCGTGACTTTCTTCATTTCTTGATTCTCCCGTTCCTCGAATAACGATTCAGGCCGGCGTTTGGTCCGTGCCATGGTTTCATTCTGCTTCAATGAGTTGCAGCAACCCTGCTTCATCCAGGATCGCCACACCCAGTTCCTGCGCCTTGGCCAGTTTCGACCCGGCTTCCGCACCTGCGACTACATAATCCGTCTTCTTCGACACCGAACCGCTCACCTTGCCGCCCCGCGCCTCGATCAGGGCTTTCGCGTCCTCGCGGCTCATCGTCGGCAGCGTTCCAGTCAGCACGAACACCTTGCCGCTGAGCCCTCCCGCCACTCGCGCCGCCGGGGCGCCTTCTTCCCACGTCACGCCCGCCGCCCGCAACTGCTCGATGACTTCGCGGTTGTGCGCCTCGGCAAAGAACGCCGCGATGCTCTCTGCGACGATCGGCCCCACGTCCGGCACTTCCAGCAACTGCTCGACGCTTGCGTCCATCACCCGATCGAGCGAACCGAAATGCCGCGCCAAATCCTTCGCCGTCGCCTCGCCGACATTGCGGATGCCGAGCGCGAAGATGAAGCGCGCGAGTGTCGTATGCCGGCTCTTCTCGATCGCCGCAAGGAGGTTCGCCGCCGACTTCTCGGCCATCCGCTGCAGGTTCGCCAGCGCCAGCACGCCCAGCTTGTAGAGGTCCGCCGGCGTCTTGACGATGCCCGCCTCGACCAGCTGATCGACCAGCTTGTCGCCCAGCCCCTCGATGTCCATCGCGCGTCGCCCGGCAAAGTGCAGCAGCGCCTGCTTGCGCTGCGCCGGGCAGAAAAGCCCCCCCGTGCAGCGCGCCACCGCCTCGTCCTCCGCCTTGTCGACGTGGGATCCGCACACCGGACAGCTCGTCGGCATCACGAAGGCCCGCTCCATTCCCGTCCGCCGCTCGACAATCGCAGCGACGACCTGCGGTATAACGTCTCCGGCCCGCCGCACGATGACATGGTCACCGATCAGGATCCCCTTGCGCTGGATTTCCTCCTCGTTGTGCAGCGTCGCGTTGGTCACGGTGACGCCGCCGACGAAGACCGGCTTCAACCGTGCGACCGGCGTCAGCGCACCAGTTCGCCCAACCTGCACTTCGATGCCGAGTAGCTCAGTGATTTCTTCCTGAGCCGGATACTTGTGCGCAACGGCCCAACGCGGCTCGCGCGTGACAAAACCGAGCTCGCGCTGCAGATCGAAACGATTGACCTTGTAGACGACGCCATCGATGTCGTAAGGCAGGCTGTCGCGCAATGCGGCGATGCGATCGTGAAATGCCTTGAGTCCTTCGACGCCCTGGGCGAGGACGCGGAGCTCGCACACCGGGAAACCGAATGCCGCGAGCGCATCCAGCAAGCCGGCGTGCGTCCCTGGCATCTTCCAGTCGCCGACTTCGCCCAGGCCGTACGCGAAAAAGGACAAGGGCCGCTTTGCAGCGATTCGCGGATCGAGCTGACGCACGGCGCCGGCCGCGGCGTTGCGCGGATTGACGAAGACCTTCTCGCCCGCCGCGAGCTGACGCGCATTCAGCTTGTCGAACTCGTCGCGCCGCATGTAAATCTCGCCCCGCACCTCGATCACGGCCGGCGCATCGCCTTTGAGACGGAGCGGAATCTGCCGGATCGTGCGCACGTTGTGCGTCACGTCCTCGCCGGTCTCCCCGTCGCCGCGCGTCGCGCCGCTGACCAGGACCCCATCCTCGTAGCGCAGACTGATCGCCAGCCCGTCGAACTTCAGCTCGCCGGCGTACTCCACGGCCGGATCGGTCTCGCCCAGCCCGAGTGCGTTACGCACGCGCGTGTCGAACGCGACGATGCCGCCATTGCTGGTGTCGGTCTCGGTGCGGATCGACAGCATCGGCACCTTGTGGCGGACCGGCCTGAGCTCGGGCATCGGCGCTCCGCCGACGCGACGGGTCGGCGAATCGGGGGTCGCAAGCTCCGGATACTTGGCTTCGAGGGCCTCCAGCTCACGGAACAGCCGGTCATATTCGGCGTCCGGAACGGTCGGCGCATCGAGAACATAATAGGCGTAGTTGTGCGCTTCGAGCTCGCGCCGCAACTGTGCGGCGCGCTCGAACGCTTCAGACGAAGCAAACATCAGTCGGAAAACAGCCGCATCGCCAGCTGCCCGCCCGCCGCCATGCTGCCGCTCGCCATCTGAGCCTGGAAGTGCTGAATCTGGTTGCGGATCATGTTGGCCGCCTCGGGCCCCAGCGGCGAGCGGTTGTCATCGACAACGACCCCTTGCAGCGCGTCCGCCATCTGCGACGCCTGCCGCATCATCCGCTCGAAGGCGAAAACACCGTTCGGAACGCGCGGCACATCGATCAACAGTGTCATGCCGTGCGTCGCGATGTTGCGCATCGTGTCGGCGGCAAAGATGTTCGCCTCCATGTTGCTGAGCGTGAACAGCGTGTTGCCATCCTCGTCGCAGGCATGGAAAGCGCCGTCGTTGCCGATGACGAGCCCGTTCGATTCGGCCAGCGCCCGGATCTTCGTACCGGCGAAGGGCTGTCCGCTGCTCACGATGTTGATGCCGATCTGCACATCGACGCCGGCACAGAAACGGTCGAGCTCAGCCGCATTGCGCAGCGTTTCGCCGCTCGATGGGACTTCCGCCGGCACGGCGAAGAACGCCTCGGCAACACGCTGCACGCCGCCCGAAAAATGCATCAGGTCCGACTCGCTGATCGGCCCGCGCCGATCGACCATCTGCATCGCCGCACAGAACCAATGATAGGCACCGGCGCTGTGCGCATTGAGTTCGCGCCACACGTTCTGCGCATCGTCGAACCCGTACCAGCGCACGGGCTTCGAGATACCCATGAGTTGCTCGCTCTGCGCCGCCCACAGCCGCGGAGCCTCCAGCGGTTCGATCGATTCGATGCGGATGATGCAATCGACGCGCGAATCGACCTGCTCGGGCGGCCTCGGGGTCGCCTTGCGCAAGCCGGGATCTCGCACGGCCGCATGCCCCGACCGTTCCCCGCGCACCACGGAGGGCTCAAGACGCTCGTCGGCGGACGCTCCGCCTTCGTTCGGCTCGAGCAGCACGTCACGATGTTCCGACTTGAATGCGAGCTCGGCCTCGCGCCGATGCTTGCGCTCCTGCCACTTGTTGTAGCCGACGATACTGACGACCGCTGCCACCCCCAGGGCGGCCAGTCCAATCTGCAATTCGCTATCCATCTCGATTCCCGTTGTCAGGCTGCTGCCGGCTCGGCCAGTCGCAGCGCCTCTTCGATATCCACTTCCACTACGCGGGAGACACCTTGCTCCTGCATCGTCACACCAACCAGCTGCTGCGCAATCCCCATCGTGATCTTGCTGTGGCTGATGAAGATGAACTGCGTCTGCAATGACATACGCTTCACCATCTGACCATACCGTTCCGTGTTCGTATCGTCCAGTGGGGCATCCACCTCGTCAAGCATGCAGAACGGCGCGGGATTGAGCTGGAACATCGAAAACACCAGCGCAATCGCCGTCAATGCCTTCTCGCCGCCCGAAAGCAGGTGGATCGACGTATTCTTCTTGCCCGGGGGCTGCGCGACGATCTGGATGCCCGCATCCAGGATCTCGTCGCCAGTGAGCACCAGCCGGGCCTGACCGCCGCCGAACAGCTGCGGAAACAGCGTGCCGAAATGCTGCGAGACGGTATTGTAGGTCTCCTGCAGCTGTTCACGTGTTTCACGGTCTATCTTGCGGATCGCATCCTCCAGGGTTTCGATCGCCTCCATGAGGTCGTCGTACTGGACGTCCAGATAGCCTTTGCGCTCCTGCGCGCTGCGCAACTCGTCCAGCGCCGCGAGATTGACCTGCCCGAGATCGGCAATTTCACGGGCCAGGCGCGCGACTTCGCGCACCAGCGATGTTTCGCGCAGGTCTGCGGTCAGCAGCGGCTCCAGCGCCGTCTCGTCGGCCTGGGCTTCAGTGAGACGCTCCTGGAATTGCGCGCCGGCGAGCTCGGCCGCCTGCACGGCAAGGCGCAGTTCCGCGACTCGCGCGCGGGCAGGCGCGGCCTCCTGTTCGGTGCGCAGCCGCATCTCCTCGGTCTGGCGCAAGGATGCCGCGGCCGCTTCGAGCGCATCGCGGCGTGCAGCCAGCGCGGCCTCGCGTCTTTCCCTCAGCGCGAGCGCTTCCTGCAGCGCGTCGTTGCTGCGCCCGCTGTCGGTCGCCTCCAGTTCGTGCCGGCGAGCAAGCAGTTCGGCCGCAACGCGTTCGAGCTGCTCGCCGGCCAGCTGCAGGTTGCGGGCAACGTCATCCAGCTTCCCGGCGCATTCGCGCTCCGAAAACCGCGCCTCCTGCAATTCGCGCGCCGTCGCCTGCTCCAGCGCCCGCACCTCGCGCAGCACGTTGTCGCGCTCGGCAAGGACTTCGGTCGCGCCGTCGAGGCGCTCGCGCTGAAGATCCGCGAGCTCGGCGGCACGCGCCAGCTCCATCTCGGCCCGCGCCAGATGCTCGCGCTCGGTACTTTCGAGATGCACGAGATCCTCGAGATCGCGCGCAAGCTGGTCGCGTCGCTCTTCGGCACGCTGACGCGCCTGGGTCAGCTTGAGAAGCTCGACCTGTTCCCGATGGACCTCCTGCTGTGCATTCTGTAACTCGCGCCGCAGCGCGTTGCCACGTTCCTGCAGCTCAGCCGCCACGGACTCGGCGCCCAGCATCGTGTCATGAGCGAAGCCGGCCTCTTCCTCCAGAGCGGCGAAGCTCTCCACCAGCATATCGATCTCGCGCTGACGCTCCATCACGCCGTGCGTGCGGCTGTCGGGCGCGTAGTGCACAAGCACATGTCGCGTGAGAATTTGTCCCGAGGGCGCGACGAGCACGACACCGGCCGGGATCTCGTCCCTGCGATCGATCCACGCCACCAGCGAGTCGACCGCCATGCAGCTGTCGAGCCAGTCGGCGACGATGCCCGCGAACCGCGCATCGCCGACACCGACCTTGTCGAGCAGCGCGCATGCGCCATCCAGGACGCGCGGCGCGGCAGAGGACGGCGACCCGGCGAAAACGACCGCCAGAGAACCCGGCGGAGGCTCGTCGAACATCGCACGCGCAGCCTGCGCGACCTCACCCGTCAGTGCGGCCAGCCGTTCCCGCAGCACCGCCTCCACGGCCGTTTCCCAACCCGGCTCAACCCGCAGCTCGCGCCACAAGGGCGGTAGCTCCGCGAGCTTGTGGCGCTTCAGCCAGTCGCCGAGCTGCCCCTGCGACTGGACGCGGTTCTGAAGCTGCACGAGGGCATCGCGGCGCGCCCGCAACTCGGTCAGGCGCCGCTGCATCTGACGTTCGTGCTCGACCGCGGCCTTCAACGCAGCCTGCGCCTCGGGCTGGCGCTGCTGGATTTCGGCGAGCTCGCGCTGCTGCGCCTCGTGCTGGTCCTGCAGCAACTCGAGCCGGGCTTCCTGCTGCGCGACCGCCGCCTCGTCGGGCCCTTCAATGCTCCCGGTCTCGGCGCTGAGACGCCCGCGCCGCTGACTCAAGGCATCCAGCGCCCGCACCGCGCTCGCGCGATTCGCCTCCTCGACACGAAGCTGCTGCTCGGTCTGCGACAGTTCGCGACGCGCCATGGCTACCGTGGCGTCCGCCGCCTGGCGCGCGGACTCGGCGTCGGGGACACGGTCGGCGATCTCCGCGTGCCGTGCCTCAGCCTGCTCCATGCGCATCGCGGCATTGTCCTTCAGCCCGCCCCAGCGATCCCGCTCGCCCAGCGAGGCTTCGCGGCGCGCCTGCCAGTGCCCTTCGTCGGTCACGAGCTGCGCGATACGCGCTTCGAGACGCTTGCGAGCGTCGTCCAGATGCCGCAATTCGGCCTCCAGGCGCGTCACTTCGGCAGAGACGGCAAACAGATCCGTCTGCGCGACGTGCACGGACTCCGACGCATCAAAATGCGCCGTCCGCGCGGTCTCGACGGCCGTCTCCAGCGCCTGCAACCGCGCACTGTCCGACTCCATCTTCGCGGACAGCGTGTTCAGTTCGCCTTCGAGCCGGGCCTGTTCGGCGCGCGCCTCCTTGCGCTTGAGCATCCACAGCAGCTGCTGGCGCTGGATGTGCGCCGCGTTCAGATCGCGGTAGCGCGCTGCGATCTCGGCCTGCACCTCCAGGTGCCCGATCCGCTCGCCGAGCTCGATACGGATGTCGTCGAGGCGCGCCAGGTTGTCCCGCGCATCGGCGAGCCGCCCTTCCGTCTCCCGCCGGCGCTCGCGGTACTTCGTGACCCCGGCCGCCTCCTCGAGAAAGCCGCGAATCTCTTCCGGCCGCGCCTCGATGATGCGCGAGATCATCCCCTGCTCGATGATCGCATACGCGCGCGGCCCGAGCCCGGTGCCGAGGAAGAGGTCGATCACGTCCTTGCGGCGGACCTGGACGTTGTTCAGGAAATAGGTCGACTCCCCACTGCGGTCGAGCACCCGCTTGACCGAAATTTCCGCGTAACGCGACCACTGCCCGGCCGCCTTGCCTTCGGAGTTGTCGAAAACCAGTTCGACGCTCGCGCGCGAAACCGGCTTTCGGGTCGTCGAACCGTTGAAGATAACATCCTGCATCGATTCGCCGCGCAAAGCGCTGGCCCGGCTCTCGCCGAGCACCCAGCGAACCGCATCGATGATATTGGATTTGCCGCAGCCGTTCGGACCCACCACGCCCACCAAGTTTCCTGGTGTCTGCACTGTGGTGGGATCGACAAAGGTCTTGAAACCGGCGAGTTTTAGCTTGGAAAGACGCACGTCAGAGCGAAGGACTGGACCGGTGAAATGCCAACGAAGCGCGACTGCCGCCCCTGCGCGGCCAGTCAAAGCTCAACATGATACCATCGCCCGCTTGACGCCTTTACCTTGCTGCAGAGCCGATAGAACGTGAATCCCAACCTCGCCCGCCTCCAGCCTTACCCCTTCGAGAAACTGCGCGCGCTGTTCGCCGGCATCACACCGCCGGCGGAGCTCAAACCGATCCGCCTTTCGATCGGCGAACCGCAGCACGCCACGCCGGCCTTCATCACGCAGGCCTTGATCGACAACCTCGGCGGGCTCGCGAACTATCCGACGACCCAGGGTAGCGAGGCGATGCGTACCTCGATCGCGCGCTGGCTCGAACGCCGCTACAGACTTCCCGCCATCGACGCAGCGACCCAGGTCCTGCCTGTCAATGGTTCCCGCGAAGCGCTGTTCGCATTCACCCAGTGTGTTGTCGACGGCAGCCGCCCCGGCGCAAAAGTGCTGAGCCCGAACCCGTTCTATCAGATCTACGAAGGCGCGGCCCTGCTCGCCGGCGCCGAACCGGTGTTCATCAACAATCTCGCGGAAAACCGCTTCGGCTCGGATTTCGACGCCGTGCCCGAAAGCGTGTGGCGCGACGTGCAGCTGATCTTCGTCTGCTCGCCCGGCAACCCGACCGGCCACGTGCTCGGGCAAGCCGAGTGGGAAAAGCTCTTCGCGCTCTCCGACCGCTACGGTTTCGTGATCGCCGCCGACGAGTGCTACTCCGAAATCTACTTCGACGAAGACGCGCCGCCGATCGGCGCGCTCGAAGCCGCCCACAAGTGCGGGCGGACCGATTTCCGCAACATCGTCGTGTTCTCCAGTCTCTCGAAGCGCTCCAACGTGCCCGGCATGCGCACCGGCTTCGTCGCCGGCGATGCAGCGATCATGAAATCCTTCCTGCTCTACCGCACCTATCACGGCTGCGCGATGAGCCCGTCGGTGCAGGCCGCCTCGACCGCCGCCTGGAACGACGAAGCGCACGTCATCGAAAACCGCCGCCTGTACCGCGACAAATTCGACCGCGTCACGCCGATCATCGCACGTCACCTGAAGGTCGAGCGTCCGGACGCGGCTTTCTACCTGTGGGCGCAGACGCCGATCTCGGACACCGAGTTCGCCCGCCGCCTGCAGGCTGCATATAATGTGACCGTCCTGCCCGGCAGTTTCCTTGCCCGGGAGGCCAACGGCGTCAATCCGGGCGCCGGTTTCGTACGGATCGCCCTGGTGGCCGAAACGTCCGAATGCCTGGAGGCTGCCGAACGGATCGCAGCCTTCTGCCAAACTCTCTGAACAATCGGAAATTCCCCATGCAAGAACTGCAAAAGATCATCGACGACGCCTTCGAAAACCGCTCCAGCCTGTCGCCCTCGTCGGCGCCGGCCGTCATCCGCGATGCGGTGGCCGAAGTCATCAACGGACTGGACTCCGGCCGCCTGCGCGTCGCCGAGAAGGTCGACGGCAACTGGACCGTCAACCAGTGGATCAAGAAGGCCGTCCTGATCTCCTTCCGCCTGCGCGACAATGAAGTGCAGTCGGCCGGTGCGCTGAACTTCTATGACAAAGTCCCGACGAAGTTCGGCGACTACACGCCCGAGCAGTTCCGCGAAGGCGGCTTCCGCGTCGTGCCGCCGGCCGTCGCACGCAAGGGCAGCTACATCGCGAAGAACGTCGTGCTGATGCCCTCCTACGTCAATATCGGCGCCTATGTCGATGAAGGCACCATGGTCGATACCTGGGCCACCGTTGGCTCCTGCGCCCAGATCGGCAAGAACGTGCACCTGTCGGGCGGCGTCGGCATCGGTGGCGTGCTCGAACCCGTCCAGGCCGGTCCCGTCATCATCGAAGACAACGTCTTCGTCGGCGCGCGCTCCGAAGTCGTCGAAGGCGTGATCATCGAAGAAAACGCCGTGCTGTCGATGGGCGTCTACATCGGCCAAAGCACCAAGATCTACGACCGCGAAACCGGCGAAATTTTCTACGGCCGAGTCCCGTCCGGCGCGGTCGTTGTGCCGGGCAGCTTGCCGTCTGCCGACGGTAAGTACAGCCTGTACTGCGCCGTCATCGTCAAGCGCGTCGACGCCCAGACGCGTGCCAAGACCGGCATCAACGAACTGCTCCGCGGCGCCTAAGACTGCCGCCCCTGCGGGGATGTCTGACATCCCCGCGCCCATGCCAACCGATTCGCAAGGCCACGCCCCGGAGACTCCGCGATGATTTTCGACAAGCTGTTTCAGTTGATGGCCGAAAAGGCCGCGTCGGACATCTTCATCTCAGCCGGCGCCCCGATCCATATCAAGATCCAGGGCATCACGATGCCGATCAACCAGCAGAACATGGACCCGTCCATGATCAAGCGGATGATCTACGAGATGATGACCCCGGAGCAGATCGAAACCTTCGAAACGGAGAAGGAACTCAATCTTTCTTTCGGCCGGCGCGATATGGGCAACTTCCGCGTCAACGTCTTCTGGCAGCGGCACAGCATCGCGATCGTCGTCCGCTACATCCAGGGCGAGATCCCGTCCCTCGACACACTCGGGCTACCGCCAGTGCTCGCTGAGGTCGTCACCGAGAAGCGCGGCCTGCTGCTCGTCGTCGGCGCGACCGGCTCGGGCAAATCGACGACGCTGGCCTCGATGATCGACCACCGGAACCGCAACCGTTCGGGCCACATCCTGACGGTCGAGGACCCGATCGAATACCTCTTCAAGCACCGCAAGTCTGTCGTCAATCAGCGCGAAGTCGGCATCGACACCCTCGGCTGGCACGAAGCGCTGCGCAACGCGATGCGTCAGGCGCCCGACTGCATCCTGATCGGCGAAATCCGCGACCGCGAAACGATGCAGGCGGCGCTCGCCTATTCGCAAACGGGCCACCTCTGCCTCGCGACGCTGCACGCAAACAACGCCTACCATGCGCTGAACCGGATCGTTAACTTCTTCCCGCTCGAGAACCGCTCGCTGCTGTACCTCGACCTCGCGGTCGCGCTGAAGTGCATCATCTCCCAGCGCCTGGTGCGCAAGCCGGACGGCATCCGCACGCCGGCGGTCGAGATCCTGATGAACACGCGTCACGTCTCCGAACTGGTCGAACGCGGCGAGCTCAACGAGGTGAAGGAGGCAATGCAGCAGAGCCTCGCCCCCGGGTCACAGACCTTCGAGCAGGACCTGCACCGCCTGTACCGCGAAGGCATCATCACCTTCGAGGAAGCGCTCGCCAACGCCGATTCGCCGACCAACTTGGCCTGGCTGATCAACAACGCCCAGATCAACAACGAGGCTGCCGCTTCGGCGGGCAGCGATGCGCCACCGACCATGGATTTCCAGCCGCCATCGGGCGACGGCGCCTCGTTCAGCGAATTCGCGCTCCATCTCGACGACGATCAAGGGCGCTGAAGGATGCGGGCGGCGCTATCCCGCCCGCACAACGTATCAATTTCAAACAATGACATCCACTCCCCAAACGGCCACCTTCGCGCTGGCCTGTGACCTCATTGCCCGCAGCTCGGTGACACCGGAAGACGCCGGCTGCCTGGAACTCATCGCCGAGCGCCTTGCCCCGCTTGGATTTCACTTCGAGCGTATCGACACCGGCGGTGTCAGCAATCTGTGGGCGCGCCGCGGAACCGCGGCCCCGATCCTATGCTTTGCCGGCCATACCGATGTCGTTCCGACCGGTCCGGAAAGCGCATGGCAGACTCGTCCGTTCGAGCCGACGGTCCGTGAAGGCTATCTGTACGGTCGCGGCGCGGCAGACATGAAGACCTCGCTCGCGGCCTTCGTGACCTCCATCGAACGCTTCGTCGCCGCGAACCCCGACCACGAGGGCTCCATCGCTCTGCTGCTGACCTCCGACGAGGAAGGCATCGCCACGCACGGCACCGTCAAAGTCGTCGAAGCGCTCGCCGGGCGCGGCGAACGTCTCGACTACTGTATCGTCGGTGAGCCGACCTCGGTCAATACTCTGGGCGACACGATCAAGAACGGACGCCGCGGCTCGCTGTCGGGCACCTTGCGGGTCAAGGGCGTGCAAGGCCACGTCGCCTATCCCCAACTCGCACGCAACCCGATCCACGAATTCGCACCGGCACTCGCCGAGCTCGCGTCGATCCGCTGGGACGAAGGCAACGAGTTCTTTCCTCCGACGACGTGGCAGGTCTCGAACATTCACGCGGGCACGGGCGCCAACAATGTCATTCCCGGCGTGTGTGAGGTGCTCTTCAACTTCCGCTTCGCCTCGGTCAGTACGGCGAACGAGCTCAAGCGCCGCACACATGAAATCCTCGACCGCCACGGCCTCGACTACGAACTCGACTGGCATCTCTCGGGCAAGCCCTTCCTGACCGGTCGCGGCAAGCTGGTCGCTGCATTGACCGACGCGATCCGCGACACGGTCGGCGTCGAAACCGAACTGTCGACGAGCGGCGGCACCTCCGACGGACGCTTCATTGCCGACATCTGCTCGGAAGTCGTCGAATTCGGACCGGTCAACGCCACCATTCACAAGGTCGATGAACGCGTCGCCGTCGACGCCATCGAACCGCTATCGACGATCTACGAGGGCACGCTGCGCACGCTGCTTGCTCCCAACCGGAAGTGAACATGAGCCATAACTGCTGCGAACATCATCAAGACGGCGCCGAACACGAGCATGATCACGAACACGAGAGCGGCCCGCTCGTCGAACTCGTGACGCTGCGCGACTGGCTGCGTTATGCCGTGACCCGCTTCAATCGCGCCGGCCTGTTCTTCGGCCACGGCTGCGACAACGCCTACGACGAAGCCGTGTGGCTGCTGCTGCACACGTTGTCGCTGCCGCTCGACCGTCTCGAACCCTTTCTGGACGCCTGCATCACCAGCGAGGAACGGGGGGAGATCTTCAATGTCATCGAACGGCGCGCCGAGGAGCGGATTCCTGCCGCCTACCTGACCGGCGAAGCCTGGCTCGGCGAATATCGCTTCAATGTCGACGAGCGAGTGATCGTTCCCCGCTCCTTCTTCGCCGAACATCTCGAAGACCGCTTTTCACCCTGGATCGAAGATCCTGCCGCAGTGGACAGCGCCCTCGACATGTGCACGGGGTCCGGCTGCCTCGCGATCCTCATGGCACACGCCTTTCCGAACGCACGCGTCGTCGGCGTCGACCTCTCCGAGGATGCGCTCGAAGTCGCCCATTCGAACGTTGCCGAATATTCGCTCGAAGACCGTGTCGAACTCGTCAAGAGCGACGTCTTCGATGAGCTTGACGGTCGGCGTTTCGACTTGATCATCAGTAATCCGCCGTACGTCACGACCGACTCGATGGAAACGCTGCCACCGGAGTATCTGCACGAACCGCGCATGGCGCTGGCCGCAGGCGAAGACGGCCTCGATGTCGTCCGCCGTCTGTTGGCCGAGTCGCGCAAACACCTCAATCCCGATGGCGTACTCGCGGTCGAAGTCGGGCATAATCGTCATATCGTGGAAGCCGCGTTCCCTGATCTTCCCTTCGTATGGCTTTCGGGCAACGGGGGCGATGACATGGTGTTCGTGCTGCGCGCCGAGGACCTTCCCGCCTGAGGGTTTTCGTCCCCCGCAGTATCGCGCGAGCTGCCACGCGCCGGCCCCACTTCGAGGGAACATCATGGCAGCCGATCGTTACATCCTACTCGTCGAGGACAACCCGAACGAGGAAACGCTGACGCTGCATGCGCTTCGCGAAAACGGCATCACCAATGCGGTCGTTGTCGCGCGTGATGGCGTCGAGGCGCTGGATTTCCTGTTCGGGGACGACAGCCAGCGCAGGCCGCCATCGGCACGGCTGCCGGCAGTGATCGTGATGGACCTCAAGCTTCCGCGGATCGACGGCTTCGAGCTTGTCAGGCGCATTCGCGCCCACGAACGGAGCAGTCTCATTCCGCTGGTCATTCTGACCGGCTCGCACGATCCGAACGATATTCGCGAAGCCTATCGCCTAGGCGCAAATAGTTATGTGCTGAAACCGCTCGAACTCGGCCGCTTTGTGATGGTGATCGGGCTCCTCGCCCGCTATTGGCTGAATCTCAACCAGACGGCCCACACCGATTCGGGTTACTGAGCGAACCCGGCAAACGCCAAACTCAGGCGGCCTCGTCGATCCACGCCTGCTGGATCGCTTCGAGGACGCGCTCACCGCAATGCTTGGGGTCGTCGTCGAATTCGGGAAGCGCCATCACCCAGTTCATCAGGTCGACGAAGTTAACCTGCGTGGGGTCCACATTCGGATGCGTATCGGAGAGCTGGATCGCGATCTCCTGGACTTCGGTCCACTTCATGTCAGTGCTTGCCTTCCCTGGCCATGTTGATCGTGTAGCGCGGAATCTCGACCACCAGCGGCTCTTCCTGGACGACCGCCTGGCAAGACAGGCGCGACTGCGGCTCCAGCCCCCAGGCCTTGTCAAGAAGATCCTCCTCTTCCTCCTCGGCCTCCGGCAACGAATTGAAGCCCTCGCGCACGACCACGTGACACGTCGTGCAGGCACACGATTTCTCGCACGCGTGCTCGATCTCGATCCCGTTATGCAGCAAGGCGTCGCAGATCGACGTTCCCGGCTCCGCCTCGATCACGGTGCCGTCCGGGCACAGTTCGACATGCGGCAATACAATGATCTGCGTCATACCTGAATCTCATCCACCTTGTGACCCGTCAACGCCGTACGGATGCTCTTGTCCATGCGGCGAGCGGCAAACTCGTCCGTCGCGCGGCTCAGCGCGCCGATCCCCTTCTTGATGGCCTGCGGATCGCTACCCGCAGCCTTCTCCCGCAATTCGGACACAGCGGCATCGATCGCGGCCCGCTCCTCGGCATTGAGCAGATCACCATCCTGCTCAAGCGCGTGCTCGGTCGCCTCGATGACTCGGTCGGCCTCGACCTGCTGTTCGCGCAATGCCCGCGCGTTCATATCATCCGACGCGCGTTCGACACCTTCGCGCAGCATACCGGCGATTTCGTCGTCGGTGAGCCCGTAGGAAGGCTTCACCAACACGCTTGCCTCGACGCCCGAGGACATTTCGCGCGCCGACACCGCGAGCAAACCGTCAGCGTCGACCTGGAATGTCACGCGAATCCGTGCCGCACCGGCCGCCATCGGCGGAATCCCGCGCAGTTCGAAACGTGCGAGCGAGCGACAGTTGGAGACCAACTCGCGTTCGCCCTGCACGACGTGAAAGGCCATTGCGGTCTGGCCGTCCTTGAACGTCGTGAATTCCTGGGCACGCGCAATCGGCAGTGTCGAATTTCGCGGAATGACCTTTTCGGTCAGGCCGCCCATCGTTTCGAGGCCGAGGGAGAGCGGAATCACGTCGAGCAACAGCCACTCGTCGTCCGCCTTACGATTGCCGGCGAGCACGTTGGCCTGGATCGCAGCGCCAAGCGCGACGACCTTGTCCGGATCAAGGTTCGTCAGCGGTTCCTGGCCGAAGAACTCCCCGACGGCACGCTGTACGTGCGGCATCCGCGTCGCCCCGCCAACCATCACCACGCCCTTGATGTCCTCCGGCGCGAGACCCGCATCGCGCAGCGCGCGACGCATCGGCGCGACCGTCTTCTGCACGAGGTGCCGCGTCATCTCGGCGAACTCGCTGCGCGTGACGACTAGGTTCACCTGCTCGCCCGACGCCAGCTTCACGTTGATCGCCGCTTCTTCGCTGACCGTCAGGAGTTCCTTCGCTTCGCGCGCCTTGATGTGCAGCCTACGCGCATCTTCGCTCGACGGCGGCGCAATCTTCGCCTTGTCGAGTACCCAGCAGAAGAGCCGGTGATCGAAGTCGTCTCCGCCCAATGCCGCATCGCCGTTCGTCGCAAGCACCTCGAAAATGCCACGCGAGAGCTTCAGGATCGACAGGTCGAAGGTTCCGCCGCCCAGGTCGTAGACCGCATAGACGCCTTCGGCAGCATTATCCAGTCCGTAGGCGACGGCCGCCGCAGTCGGCTCGTTAAGCAGGCGCAGGACATTGAGACCCGCCAGCGTCGCCGCGTCCTTCGTCGCCTGCCGCTGGGCGTCGTCGAAGTAAGCCGGCACCGTGATCACGGCCCCCGTCAGTTCGCCACCAAGGCTCGCGCGGGCACGGTCGGCAAGTGTGCGCAGGATTTCGGCCGAAATCTCGACCGGAGTACGCACGCCCTGCACCGTGCGCAGGCGCACCATGCCTCCTGCGTCGACAAAGTCGTAGGGCATTGTCTCGATGTGCGCGACATCGTTCAGCCCGCGCCCCATGAAACGCTTGACCGAAATGATCGTGTTCTTGGGGTCGACCACTTGCGCGGCGGCAGCCGTACGCCCGACCTCGACATTGCCCTCCGGATGGTAGCGCACCACCGAGGGGACCATGGCCCGCCCTTCCTCGTCGTTGAGGCATACCGCAATTCCATTGCGGACGGTTGCGACCAGCGAATTGGTCGTGCCGAGGTCAATGCCGACTGCAAGCCGATGCTTGTGCGGCTCCGTGGACTGACCCGGTTCGGCGATTTGCAGTAGGGCCATCAGGTTTCCAGCGCCTCGAGGGCGTCGTCGATCTCTTGTTGGAGTTTTTCCATGAACATCAGGCGGCGAACCGTCTCGGCAGCACCCGGGTAGTCCTGCTGTTCGTCGAATTGGCGTGCGAGCTCTTCGAAGACCTCGCGGCCATGCTGGCGCAGGCGCTGGTGCAACTGGGTGAGCTCATCGGCATCGCCGGCCGAACGAGCTTCCTCGACCCCCTCGCGCCATTCCATCTGTTCCATCAGGAACGCCGGCGACATCGCCGTATTGGTATGCAGCCCGGCATCGACACCGCACAGCTCCAGCAGGTAAGTCGCACGCGTGAGCGGCTTCCGCAGCGTGCGAAAGGCCTCGTTCACGCGCGTTGCCCATTGCATCGACAAGCGCTTCTCGCTGTCGGGCAGATGCGCATAGCGATCGGGATGCACTCGCCCTTGCAGATCGTGGTAGGCAAGCTCGAGCGCCGTCTCGTCCAACTGAAAACGGCGCGGGAGGCCGAACAGCGCGAAATAATCCTGCTGCAGGTCGATGCTCATGGGCGGTCAGCGAAAGTGATCAGACGGTGAAACTCTCGCCGCAGCCGCAGGCGTCCTTGACGTTCGGGTTGTTGAACTTGAAACCCTCGTTCAGCCCTTCGCGAACGAAATCCAGTTCCGTGCCGTCGAGGTACGCCAGGCTCTTCGGGTCGACGATGACCTTCACGCCATTGCTCTCGAAGACCAGATCCTCCGCCTCAGTCTCGTCGACGAACTCGAGACGATACGCCATGCCGGAACAGCCGGACGTCTTCACGCCCAGACGGATTCCAAGCCCCTTGCCACGCTTCGCCATGAAGTCGGAAACGTGTTTCGCAGCCCGTGCACTCAGCGTTACAGCCATGACTCTATCCTCAGCTCAATAATCAGGCTTGATTTTTCTTGCGATAGTCTTCCACCGCCGCCTTGATCGCATCTTCGGCGAGGATCGAGCAGTGGATTTTAACCGGAGGCAGCGCCAGTTCCTCGGCGATCTGGGTATTCTTGATCTCAAGCGCCTGCTCGACGGTCTTGCCCTTGACCCATTCGGTCACGAGCGAGCTCGAAGCGATCGCCGAGCCACAGCCGTAGGTCTTGAACTTCGCATCTTCGATCACGCCATCCTTGCCGACCTTGATCTGCAGCTTCATCACGTCGCCGCAGGCCGGGGCGCCGACCATGCCGGTCCCGACGCCGTCCTCTTCCTTACCGAAGGAACCGACGTTACGGGGGTTTTCGTAATGGTCCAGGACCTTTTCGCTATATGCCATAACAGTTCTCCAATTCCCTGGTTCAGTGGGCAGCCCACTGAACGGTGTTCAAATCGACGCCCATCTGCACCATCTCCCACAGCGGAGACAGTTCGCGCAGCTTGCCGATCTTCCGGTGCAGCAGGTCGATCGTGTAATCAACCTCTTCGTCGGTGGTGAAACGCCCGATGGTGAAACGGATCGAGCTGTGCGCAAGTTCGTCCTCGCGGCCCAGCGCGCGCAGCACATAAGACGGCTCCAGGCTCGCGGACGTACAGGCCGAACCGCTCGACACTGCCACGTCCTTGATCGCCATGATCAGTGACTCTCCTTCGACATACGCGAAGGAGATGTTGAGGTTGTGCGGTACGCGCTGCGCCATATCGCCGTTGACGTAGGTGGCGTCGATGTCCTGCAGGCCCTTGAGCAGACGATCGCGCAGCGCACGGATGCGCTCGTTCTCAACCGCCATTTCTTCGCGGGCGATGCGGAAGGCTTCACCCATACCGACGATCTGGTGTGTCGCAAGCGTCCCCGAACGCAGTCCGCGTTCATGCCCGCCACCGTGCATCTGCGCCTCGATCCGCACGCGTGGCTTGCGGCGCACATAAAGCGCACCAATGCCTTTCGGGCCGTAAGTCTTGTGCGCCGAAAACGACATCAGGTCAACCTTCAGCTTCGACAGGTCGATCTCCACCTTGCCGGTGGCCTGCGCCGCATCGACGTGAAACACGATGCCCTTTTCGCGGCAGATTTCGCCGATCTCGGCGATCGGCTGGACCACGCCGATTTCGTTATTCACGAACATCACCGAAACGACGATGGTATCCGGACGCAGCGCCTGCTTGAAAGCTTCCAGGTCGATCAGGCCGTTTTCCTGCACGTCCAGATAGGTCGCCTCGAAGCCTTGGCGTTCGAGTTCGCGTACCGTGTCCAGAACGGCCTTGTGCTCCGTCTTGACCGTGATGATGTGCTTGCCCTTCGACTTGTAGAAGTGTGCCGCACCCTTGATCGCGAGGTTGTTCGACTCGGTCGCGCCCGAAGTCCACACGATTTCCTTGGGGTCCGCATTGACGAGGGCCGCGACCTGCTCGCGCGCGTCCTCGACCGCCTTTTCGGCGTCCCAGCCATACGCGTGCGAGCGGCTCGCCGGGTTGCCGAACCGCTCGGTCAGCCACGGGATCATCGCCTCGGCCACGCGCGGATCGACCGGCGTTGTGGCGGAGTAATCCAGGTAAATCGGAAACTTCAGCATCGTGATCCTCCGTCGTTCTGCAAATTCACTGTTTCATTGTTGGACCGCCATCGCGGCCAAATTACTGAGCTCACTGATCAGCCGCCCCAGGCAGCCGATGAACTGTTCGACATCCTCGACACGCGTGTCACGCCCGAGACTGACGCGGACCGCAGCTCTTGCGAGCTCCGGCTCGACGCCCATCGCGAGCAGCGTATGCGACGGCTCCGGGTTCGCGCTGGAGCAGGCCGAACCGCTGGCACATGCAAATCCGGCGCGATCGAGCTTGGCCACCAAGGTCTCGCCGTCGATGCCATCGACGGCAAAAAAGACGGTATTCGGCAATCGCCGCGCACCTGCGGAAAACACCCGCACATGCCGTTCCGCCAACGCCGCTTCCAGTCGGTCACGGAGTTCCGCGAGACGCAGCATTTCATCTTCCACGCGTGCCGTCGCCAACTCGCACGCGACACCGAAGCCGACGATCGCCGCGACGTTCTCCGTACCGGAACGCAATCCGCGTTCCTGACCACCGCCCGCCACGAGAGGCATCAGTTCGACACGCTTGTCGAGCACCAGAGCTCCGGCTCCCAATGGGCCACCAATCTTGTGCGCCGACAAGGTCATCGCATTGACCCCTAGCGCACGGAAGTCGACCGGAATCTTGCCTAACGCCTGCACGGCATCCGTATGGAACCACGCCGCCGCCGTCCGCGCTTCGCGTGCCAAGCTCGCCACGTCCTGCAGCACGCCCGTCTCGTTGTTCGCCAGCATCACGGAGACCAGCGCCGGCCGCGCGGCCATCACCGCCTGCCAGTCCGACGCCTTGATCACCCCCTGGCGATCGACCGCGATCTCCCGCACCGTCCAGTCCGCCCGCCGCAGTTGCCGCGCCGGTTCGCGCACGCACGGGTGCTCGAGCGCGCTCACCGCGATCATGCCCGGCTTCAACACCGCCGCGGCGCCCTTGATGAACAGATTGTTGGCCTCGGAACCGCCGCTGGTGAAGATCACCTCGGTCGCATGGGCTCCCACTGCTGCCGCAACTCGGGCACGCGCTTCGTCGATCGCCGCCCGGGCTTGTCGCCCATACTCATGCCGACTGGAGGCATTGCCGAACCGGCTGCCGAGCCAAGGCAACATCGCGTCGCGCACGGCTGGGTCAATCGGGCTGGTGGCATTCCAGTCGAGATATACGGGAGCGAACATTCGGGCGTATCCGGCTCGTCGGCGTCAGGCGACCACCGCCTCGCGAACCGCGACCATCGCACGCCGCCGGACATCCTTCAGCACACCCATGTCCGGATCCGCCTTGATCTCGCGCCGCACCAGCGCGCCGAGCGTCACCGAATCCAGATACTCGTACATCCGCTTGTTCAGGTTGGTCCACAGATCATGCGTCAGGCAACGGTGCTCGTCGTGACAGTTCTGCTTGCCGCCGCACAGGGTCGCATCCAGCGGCTCATCGACCGCAACGATGATATCCGCAACGGTGATACGGCTCATGTCGCGCGCGAGGCGATAGCCACCCCCGGGACCGCGAACGCTGGAAACGAGCTTATGACGACGCAACTTGCCGAACAATTGCTCGAGATAGGACAAAGAAATCTTCTGACGTTCGGCGATCCCGGCCAAAGTCACCGGGCCTTCGGTCTGGCGCGATGCCAGATCGATCATTGCAGTCACCGCGAATCGTCCCTTGGTGGTCAGTCTCATGTTGGGGGCCCTCACTTGTCGGAGTTTATCGCCCGGGGAAATACCCGAACGTTTCGCTCGACTATACGGAGCCCGACAAAATTGGTCAACTACTGCGAATACGCTCAATCCACCATCTTGGAGAGCTTCTGCGCATCGAAGGCGTCACACTTTTCGATGGCTTCGTCGACCTTGAATCCCGCCTTCTCGAACCGCTCGATCAGTCCCTGAATACGACGATCGGTTTCCACCGCATGATCGAGGAGTGCATGCAGCGCCTTCGCCATCGGGTCATCCATCTGCTTGGTGACGCCATAGGCGGAGAAGCCCATCTGCTCGGCCTTCTGCTCACGCGCCTGGTCGCGCTCGTTGTCGATAATGCGAGCAGGATTGCCCACCGCGGTCGCGCCTGCAGGAACCGGCTTCACGACCACCGCATTGGAGCCCACGCGTGCGCCGTCGCCGACAGTGAAGCCGCCCAGCACCTTCGCTCCGGCACCTATGACGACGCCCGCTCCGAGCGTGGGGTGGCGCTTGGTTCCGCGATAGAGCGACGTGCCGCCCAGCGTCACGCCCTGGTAGATCGTGCAATCGTCCCCGATCTCGGCCGTCTCGCCGATGACGACGCCCATGCCGTGATCGATGAACACGCGCCGGCCGATCGTCGCGCCCGGATGGATCTCGATGCCGGTCAGGAAGCGACCGATATGGCTCACGAAGCGGCCGATCCAATAGAAGCGGCGTCCCCACGCCGCATGCGCGAGACGATGAAGGAACAGCGCATGAATACCCGGATAGCAGGTCAGGACCTCCCAGGTCGAACGCGCGGCTGGATCGCGTTCGCGTACGCTGGCCAGATCTTCACGCAGACGGCGAAACATGAATGATTAACTCCCGACGACCGAGTCTTTGAAATTATTTTCCGACAATCTTAGTCAACTTTGCGCTCGAACGCAGCAATGATGCCACGGAGGATATTCACCTCCTCCTTTTCGAGCCGGGTACGGCCGAACAACCGCCGCAGCCGCTGCATCAGCCGCTTCGGGTTGGCCGGATCGTAGAAACCACTGCGAACCATCGCGTCTTCGAGATGCCCGTAGAAACCCTCGACCTCGTCGAAACTGGCGAGATTCGAAGCGGTGTTGACAAGGGGCGGCGGCGTGATAGCCGCCATCCGCAGTTCATAGCAGAGCAGTTGCACGGCGGCACCGAGATTGAGCGACGAATAACCCGGATTCGCCGGAATCGACACAGGCATCGAGCAACGCTCCACCTCTTCGTTCGTCAGCCCGGTCGCCTCGGTGCCGAACACGAGCGCCACATCTCCCCCGTCCACGTGAGCAAGGAGTTCGATCGCGCCTTCTCGCGCCGAGCGTGGGGCAACCGAGCGTTCGCGCCGCCGAGCCGTCACCGCCGCGGCAAGGATCGTCCCCTGCAGCGCCTCGTCGAGGCTGCCGACAACCACCGCGGCGTCCAGGATGTCGTCAGCGCCGGATGCCCGCGCAACCGCGACGGGATCGGGAAAGGACGCCGGCTCGATGAGATACAGGCGACTCAGTCCCATCGTCTTCATGGCGCGGGCGGCGGCGCCGATATTCCCGGGATGGCTGGTACGGGTAAGTACGATACGGATACGGTCAAGCGCGCCAACGGCGTTCATATAGTAGAATGCTGTGTTTTATTTGAAGTTTTCATGAGCGGCCAGCCCACCGGGGTTGCGGCCGCCAGCGAGACCGACGCGCATGCATCCCACCCTGAACATTGCAGTGAAAGCCGCCCGCCGCGCGGGTAACATCATCAACCGGGCCTCGTTGCAGCTGGACCAGCTTGCCGTCCAAACCAAGTCGCCGAACGATTTCGTCACCGAAATCGACCAGGCCGCGGAAGCCGCCATCATCGAGGTTCTGCGCGAAGCCTATCCGGATCACGGCATTCTAGCAGAGGAGTCCGGCCAGTCCGGCGACTCCGAATACCAATGGATCATCGACCCGCTCGACGGCACCACTAATTTTATCCACGGCTTTCCGCAGTATGCGATTTCGATCGCGCTGGCGAAGAAAGACGTGATCGAGCAGGCCGTCATCTTCGACCCGACCCGCAACGAACTCTTCACCGCCACGAAGGGGCGCGGTGCGTTCCTGAACGACCGCCGCATCCGCGTCTCGAAGCGCACGCGCCTCAATGAATCCCTCATCGGTACGGGCTTTCCCTTCCGCGAGTTCGACAACGTCGACATGTACCTTGCGATGTTCAAGGACCTGACGCAGAAGACCGCAGGCATCCGCCGTCCCGGCGCGGCATCGCTCGATCTCGCCTACGTCGCCTGCGGCCGCGTGGACGGCTTCTGGGAACTGGGCCTTCAGCCTTGGGACATGGCCGCGGGCGTTCTCCTGGTGCAGGAAGCCGGCGGTCTCGTCAGCGACCTGGCCGGCGAAGGCGCCTACCTCGAAACCGGCAACGTCGTCGCCGGCACCCCCAAGGTTTTCGGCCAACTGCTCCCGATTATCCAGTCCCACCGCACGGCTAACATCCGCGCCTGATCATCGCCAGATAGTAGCCGGCCTCGCCCGGCTGCGCCTCGCTGCGACGCCAAGCTCTACGGTCCGTCCGCACTTCCACAGTCCTTCAACACCCGAATCAAAATTCGGCCATCCCTCCGCCTACCCCCTTGAACAAGGGAGTAGGCTTCGCCAATTCCCTCCATCGAATCGAGCATCGCGGACACGAATTGGGTAGGATGATGTGTTCTGCGACGCCGAATGCCCACTTCGCGCGTCCCCCAACGTCTTCTGCATCCCGGCCTTCCCCATGACCCAGACCATCGACTCCTTCGAGCAGCTCGGCCTCAGCGCCCCCATTCTCGAGGCGCTTGCCGGCATCGGCTACGAGACCCCTTCGCCGATCCAGGCCGCCTGTATCCCGCACCTGATGGACGGACACGACATTCTCGGCGAAGCTCAGACGGGCACCGGCAAGACGGCGGCCTTCGCGCTACCCCTGCTCGATCGTCTCGACCTCTCGCTCAAACGCCCGCAGGTGCTCGTCCTGACGCCTACGCGCGAACTCGCCATCCAGGTCGCCGAAGCCTTCCAACGCTATGCGCGGCACCTACCCGGCTTCCACGTGCTACCGATCTACGGCGGTCAAAGCATGGTCGTCCAGCTGCGCCAGCTCGACCGCGGTGCACATGTCGTAGTCGGCACGCCCGGTCGGGTCATGGACCACCTCGAACGCCGCAGCCTGAACCTCGACGGCCTGAAGACGCTCGTGCTCGACGAAGCGGACGAGATGCTGCGCATGGGCTTCATCGACGACGTCGAATGGATCCTCGAACACGTCCCGACGGAACGGCAGACCGCATTGTTCTCCGCGACGATGCCGGACCCAATCCGGCGTGTGGCGCACCGCTATCTGCGTGATCCGCGCGAAGTCAAGATCCGCTCAAGCACCACGACAGTCGCGACGATTCGCCAGCGCTTCTGCCAGATCGGCATCGCCCACAAGCTCGACGCCCTGACGCGCATCCTGGAAGTCGAGGAAGACCTCGACGCCGCAATCATCTTCGCGCGCACCAAGACTGCGACCGTCGAGCTCGCCGACAAGCTCGAGGCCCGCGGCTATTCGGCCGCCGCGCTGAACGGCGACATGACCCAGCAGCTGCGCGAACGCGTGATCGAACAGCTCAAGGGCGGCGCACTCGACATCGTCGTCGCGACCGACGTGGCCGCGCGGGGGCTCGACGTGCCGCGCATCAGCCACGTCATCAACTACGACATCCCGTACGACACGGAAGCCTACGTTCACCGCATCGGCCGGACCGGCCGCGCCGGACGCACCGGCAGCGCCATCCTTTTCGTCACCCCGCGCGAAATGCGCATGCTCAAGGTGATCGAACGCGCGACGCGCCAACCGATCGAGCCCCTGCAACTGCCGACACGCGAAGCCGTCGCGGACAAGCGCGTTGCCGCCTTCCGGCAACAGGTCGCGCAGGTCCTGCAGTCCGAAGACCTGGATTTCTTCGAGGAGGTCGTGGCCGGCATCGAGGCCGAACAGGAGGCTGAAGTGCATGCCATCGCCGCAGCCCTCGCCTTCCTCGCGCAAAAGGAACGCCCGCTGCAATTGCCGATGGGCTCCGGCCCGGATATCGCCCAACTGAACGCACCGCGACGCGAACGCGAACCGCGCGAGAATCGCGACGAAATTCTGGAACGGCGACGGGCGGCGTCCGACGGCCGGCTGCAGCGCTACCGCATCGAGGTGGGCCGCAACCAGATGGCGACGCCCAAGGACATCGTCGGCGCGATCGCCAACGAAGCCGGGATCGAAAGCCGCTTCATCGGCCAGATCAACTTGTACGAAGACTACAGCACGGTCGAACTGCCGGCCGACCTGCCGCAGGACGTGCTGGAAATCCTGCGTCGAGTACGCGTACGCCAGCGCCAGCTCGAGATCAGCCGCTTCGAAGGCGACGCCCCGCCCCCGCGTCGGCCGACGCGCCCGCGCAACCAGGACTTCGATTCGCGCAAGCCAAGCGGCGAAAACCGCTTCGGCGAACGCAAGCCATGGGCCGGCGGCAAACCCGGAGCGGGCAAACCCGCTCACCAGGAACGCGGCCACGACAAGCCCTGGGCAGGGAAACCCGCCAAGAAAAAGGGACCGCGAGAGCACTGAATGGCCGCGAAGGGATTCCGCCAAAGCAAGTTCACGAAACCGGTTGACGGAATGAAATTAGAATCTATAATAGCGGCTCTTTCAGCGGGAATAGCTCAGTTGGTAGAGCGCAACCTTGCCAAGGTTGAGGTCGCGAGTTCGAGACTCGTTTCCCGCTCCAGAATTCTCGGAGAGGCTCCGTCAGGTCTCTCCAACCGAAAGATGGCGCGATAGCAAAGCGGTTATGCACCGGATTGCAAATCCGTGTAGGTCGGTTCGACTCCGGCTCGCGCCTCCAGAAGTATTTGCGGGAATAGCTCAGTTGGTAGAGCGCAACCTTGCCAAGGTTGAGGTCGCGAGTTCGAGACTCGTTTCCCGCTCCAGAAATTGACAAAGGGAAGGTGCCGATGCACCTTCCCTTTTGTTTTTTCAGGACCTGCCTGCATGCTCCGGCCGCTCACACTTCAGCCCTCGGATAGCGCCCCCTTAACACTCCCTCGCGATGCCGTCGTACCTGATTACGGTGACGGCGGCCTATACGGTCTCGTGGCGAGCTTTCGCGCCTACCTCCAGGGACTCGCGAGGTCGCCTCCGTCGAGGGACTTCCGAGTGGCCGCGCGAAACGAGGACGCAAACCGGTCCTTGGTCTTTCTTCTCGTCGACGGTCTCGGCGATACCTTCCTGCAACGTTTCGGCGCAGGAAGCACCTTGCTCGCACACCGGACCGGGCGCCTGACCTCGGTATTTCCCAGCACGACCGCCAGTGCCGTCACGACGACGTTGACCGGCCTGGCCCCGGCAACACACGGCCTGACAGGATGGTTCATCCGCGATCGTCGCTTCGGCGGCGTCCTTGCCCCGCTGCCGATGCTCGTGCGCGGCAACGGCGCAGTCGAAGGACTGCTCGCATCGCAACGGCTGTTTCCGTACCAGACGCTTTTCCAGCACCGCACTCGTCCCGCGACCCTGATCTACCCGCATTACCTTGCCGGATCCGCGTTCACGCGACGTCACAGCCGAGGCGCCCACGTTGTCCCCTATCAGGGCCTCGAAGGCATGGTCGATGCGATCGTGGACGAGTTGCAGTCCTTCCGCCCGCAGAGCGGCTACGTCCACGCCTACTACCCGGCATTCGACGCGCTAAGCCACACTCACGGCTGCGAATCCAGCGAGGTCATCGCACGCTTTCAGCGCATCGATGCATCCTTCACCCGCCTGCTCGAGCGATTGCAGGGCTGCAACTGCGACATCGTGGTGAGCGCCGACCATGGCTTCATCGATTCCCCGCAACAGCAACAAATCCGCCTCGAAGACTATCCGGACGCTAAGAGGCTCCTGGACACCCCGCTATTCGGTGAGCGACGCGCCGCATTCTTCGGTCTGCGCCCCGGCGCCGAAAGGGATTTCCAGGCATTTTCCGATGAGGTGCTGCGCGGCAAAGCCGTATTGCTGTCTTCGGAAAGCCTGCGAAAAAACAACTTGCTTGGACCCGGAAAGCCTCACCGCAAACTGTCCGAACGCACCGGGACACATGCGCTCCTGATGGAATCGGGATGGACGATCCTGGATCGGCTGCCGGACGAAACCGAGCATGAGATGCTCGGCGTCCACGGCGGCCTCTCACCCCAGGAAATGTGGATACCTCTGATCTGCGCCCGCTGCTAGCCTGGATGGCAACTCACGCCAGGAGCGATCAGTGCAGGCCTTCGTCCGAAGGAAGCGGCAGCACCATGATGCCTTCCTCGATCAGTTCCCTGACCTCGCTCCCCGAAGCCTGCCCCTTGATGTTGCGCGCCTCGCTCTCCCCATGATGGATGCGCCGGGCCTCGTCAGGAAAACGCTCGCCCACATCTTCGGATTCGCGACCGATTCGTCTCATCATCGCCAACACCGTCGCTACCGCATCCGGATTCAAGGGCGGCGCAGCCTCCCCTCGATGCTCCGGCGCAGCCGCTGCCTTCGGCTCGGCGCGAGCCACGGCACCGGTATTGACGTAGGGAGCACTGGGACGTCTGGAAATGACAGCGGACCCGCAGACCGGGCACGTAATCTGACCGGTCTCCCGCTGCGATTCGAAGGCATCGGCCGAACCGAACCATCCCTCGAACTGATGTTCGCGATCACAACTCAGATTGAGAACGATCACTTTGAATCCTTCACCACGATGCTGCCAATAGCCGCGCCATGCGACGGCTGGTGCCGGGAACGGGACTCGAACCCGTAAGCCTGACGGCGGCAGATTTTAAGTCTGCTGTGTCTACCAATTTCACCACCCCGGCAGCTGCAGGGCCCGGCATTCTACTCCGGCGCCCCTGATCTGCCCAGCATCAACGAACGCGATCGGCGCCCTGCTTCCCCGGATCCTCACCGGCCAGATGCGGCATTGCCCGATGGAGGTAATAACCCATGGACCATAATGTGAGGGCGGCAGCAATATAAACAAGGATGCTCCCGATCGGCCGCGTGTCGATCGAAAGAATCGGCGCGTTGAACAGGAGCAACGGGATAGCCATCATCTGCGCGGCGGTCTTGAGCTTCCCGACGAATGCAACGGCAACGCCGGCCGAGGCGCCCAGTCTGGCCATCCATTCACGTAAGGCCGAAATGGTGATCTCGCGTCCGATGATCACAACCGCGATGCTCGCATCGACGCGATCCAGTTGCACCAACAGAATCAGCGCCGCCGCGACCATGAGTTTGTCCGCAACGGGATCGAGAAACGCGCCGAAGGCTGACGTCTGGTTCAGCGCGCGGGCGAGATAGCCGTCGAACCAGTCCGTAACGGCTGCGATGATGAATATGAGCGTCGCACACAGATTCTTGCCCTGCTCGTCAATCCAACCGTTCGGAAAATAGAAGACCCCCACGAACAGCGGTATCAGAGCGATGCGCGCCCAGGTAAGCGAGTTTGGAATGTTCAGTAGCATCAATCGGGGGCTGCAGGGCCTGTTGGAGCGCTTCAATGAAGCGCCGAGTATATCTGTTCGGCAAGCTTGCGGCTGATACCGTCAACCCTGCACAAATCTTCGACGGTTGCCGCTCGCACTCCGTCGAGTCCGCCGAAGCTCGCCAAGAGGTTGCGTCGGCGTGCCGCCCCCACTCCTGGAATATCCTCGAGGCGCGAACCGATGCGTGCTTTGGCACGTCGCGCGCGATGTCCCGTGATCGCGAACCGGTGGGATTCGTCACGAATTTCCTGGACCAGATGCAAGGCCGGATGATCGTTTCCCAGACTCAACCCCTCTCTACCATCGGGGAAAATGAGTGTCTCGAGTCCCGGCTTCCGCCCTTCCCCCTTCGCCACGCCGACCATCGCAACGGAATCGAGCCCCACCTCGCGCAACACTTCCAGCGCAGCGCCGACCTGCCCCTTGCCTCCGTCGATCAGAATCAGGTCGGGACGAACTCCCTCGCCTGCCGCCACCTTCCCGTAGCGACGCTCCAGGACCTGGCGCATCGCCGCGAAATCGTCGCCGCCGGTAATGCCCGTGATGTTGTAACGCCGATATTCGCCATTCTTCATGGCGCCATCGACACACACCACGCAGGACGCGACAGTCGCCTCACCCATTGTGTGCGAAATATCGAAGCATTCGATGCGGCTTGGCGGCTCGGGAAGATCAAGCGCATCACGCAGGGCTTCGAGCCGCGCCTCCGCCCGATCGGAATCGCGAAGCCGGGACTGGATGGCCAGCTTGGCATTGTTCTCGGCCATTTCCATCCAGGCCTTCTCGGCCGCAAGTCGAGGATGGATCAACGCCCCGGGACGCTCGCAGACGTCCGCCATGACCAGCTTTGCCGCGTCCAGCGGCACATTCAGGATCACGCGGGCCGGCATCGGCTGATCACGGTAGTGCTGTTCAAGGAACGCGAGGACCGCGTCGAGCGCACCGCACCCCGCAGCCGTCGTCGGAAACTGCGGACGATCACCGAGATGGCGCCCGCCGCGGACCATGGCAAGATTCACGCACGTCAGGCCGTCTTGCTCGACTGCCGCGACGATGTCGACGTCCTCGTCCTTGCGGCTGTCGACATACTGCCGCTGCAAGACAGCCTGCAGCACACGCACTTGATCCCGGCAGGCCGCCGCTTCCTCGAACGCAAGCCGCTCGGCCGCCGAATGCATGCGCTCGGTGAGATCGTCGATCACCTCCGACGCGCGCCCGTCGAGAAACCGTGCCGCCAGGCGCACGTCTGCCGCATAGGCCTCGTCGTCGATCAATCCGACACATGGGGCCGTACAACGCTTGATCTGGTGCAAGAGACATGGGCGGGAACGGTTCTGGAAGACCGAGTTTTCGCACGTTCTCAGCTTGAAGGTCTTCTGCAGAAGGTTGATGCTCTCGCGCGCCGCCCACGCGTTGGGGAAGGGTCCGAAATAGCGTGCGCCTTTGGCAAAGGCGCCCCTGTGGTACGCGAGGCGTGGAAAGGCGTCGGCGGAAAGCTCGATATAAGGATAGGACTTGTCGTCGCGAAAAAGGATGTTGTATCGCGGCGCGAGACTCTTGATCAGGTTGTTCTCAAGAATCAGCGCTTCGGCTTCCGATCGCGTCGCCGTGATGTCGACCCGTTCGATCTGCGACACCATCATCGCGATGCGGGGACTCGACTGAGTGCGCAGGAAGTAGCTCGAGACGCGCCGCTTCAGGTTCTTCGCCTTGCCGACGTAGAGGACGCGATCCTCCGCGCCGATCATGCGATAGACGCCCGGCTCTTCCGGTACCGTTTTCAGAAACGCCTTGGCATCAAACCCTTGTGAGGTGTGCGGCATGATGCACCTTCCGATTCGGAGCGTCGGTCAGGCTGCCGGACCGACGAGGTCGGCCACCGCTGCACGCGCAAGCTGATAGTCCTGCCGCAACTCAAGCTCGAAAGGGTCGCAGCAGTGCGGACGCCCTCGCAGCGATCCAATCCGCGCACGACTTTCGGCGGAAACCTCGGGGGCCCAGCGATCCAGGAGGTCGGCCGCCATGTCGGGACGATTGCACACGAGCACCATGTCGCATCCGGCTCCATGCGCGGCCCGCGCCCGCCCGACGATATCACCGGCGACGGTCGCTCCCTCCATCGTCAGGTCGTCGCTGAAAATTACCCCGCCGAACCCCAAGCGCCCACGTAATACGTCCTGCAACCAGAAGGACGAAAACCCGGCCGGATTCGGATCGATCCGCCGATATATGACATGGGCCGGCATCACGCCGGACAGCTGCCGCCCGATGCGGTGACGATAAGGGACGATATCGGCCTCCCAAATCGCCTCGAACTCCCGATCGTCGACCGGAATTTCCAGATGCGAGTCGGCCTCGACGAAGCCGTGCCCGGGGAAATGCTTGCCCACGCATCCCATCCCCGCCTCGGCCATGCCGGCGACCAACGCTTGCGCCAGCGATGCCGTCACCTGCGGGTCGCGATGAAACGCCCGGTCACCGATCACGCGGCTGCCGCCATAGTCGAGATCCAGCACCGGCGTGAAGCTCAGATCGACGCCGTGGGCGAGCAATTCCGCTGCAAGTACGAACCCGACGGCGCGAGCCGCGTCCAGCGCCTCGACATGGTCGTGGTCCCACAACTCGCCGAGGCGGCGCATCGACGGCAAACGGCTGAAACCGTCGGTCCGGAAACGCTGAACACGCCCGCCCTCATGATCGACCGCGATAATCAAAGCTGGATCGCGCAGCGCACGAATCTCGCCCGTCAGCGCCGACAATTGCTCCGAACTGGAAAAATTGCGCGCAAACAGGATCACCCCGCCGACCAGCGGATCAAGGAGGCGCTCCCGCTCCTCGTCGGTAAGCGACATTCCTGCAACGTCGAGCATGACCGGCCCGAGCGGACGGGTTACACGTGATGGGGAGACAGAAGCGTTCATGTTTTCTCTATCAGGGCAAAGGCCACGACGTAATCGGCCTCATCCGTCAGACTCAAATGGGCGCTCAACTGGCGCTGCGCCATGTAGGTGGCAAGTTCCGAGCCGAAACGGAACATGGGCTTCCCCAAGGAATCATGCCCGACTGCGACAGCATGCAACGTCGCCGGCACCGCAACACCCGTCCCGAGCGCCTTGCCGAAGGCTTCCTTCGCAGCGAAACGCTTCGCCAGAAAACGCGCCGCATCCCGGCTCGCCTTGAAATCGGACCACTCTTCCTCGGCAAGAATCCTCGCCGCGAACCGTTCGCCATGACGTTCGAGCGCTTCGCGCAAGCGCCCGATCCGGACGATATCGGTACCAATGCCGAAAACCATGCGGCCTTCAGACTCCGCGGTCGGCGGCCTCGCGCATCAGGCGCTTCATTTCGCACACCGCCTCGCGCAGGCCACTGAATACGGAACGACTGACGATCGAGTGTCCAATATGCAGTTCCCGCACTCCGGGCAAGCGCGCGATCGGCTGCACGTTGTAATAATTGAGCGCATGACCGGCATTGAAACGCATACCCAGTCCGCGGATTGTCTCTCCCGCGCGCGCGACCTTGGCGACCTCCGCCAACACCGCCGCGCTTTCGGAATCGCGCCCGGCGGCGTGGAAGGCGTGGGCATAAGGGCCCGTATGGATCTCGCAGACCCGCGCGCCAATCCGGGCAGCGGCTTCCACCTGTGCCAGTTCCGCGTCGATGAAAACGCTGGTGACAATTCCCGCATCGGCCAAACGGCTCACGACGTCCTTTAGCCGAGCTTCTTGGGCAATGACGTCGAGCCCGCCTTCGGTGGTCACTTCATGACGCCCCTCTGGCACGAGCATCGCCATCTCCGGCTTCAGCGCGCAAGCGATGCCAACCATCTCATCGGTGGCAGCCATCTCAAGGTTCAGCTTGACCTGAGTGAGATCGCGCAAGCGCCGCACGTCGTCGTCCTGAATATGGCGTCGGTCCTCACGCAGATGCACCGTGATGCCGTCGGCGCCACCGAGATGCGCCTCCACGGCGGCCCATACGGGGTCAGGCTCCCAGGTGCGACGGGCCTGCCGCAAAGTCGCGACGTGGTCGATATTTACGCCGAGTTCGATCACAGCTCCTGCAACTCCTTGAGAACCCGGCGCGACTGCAGCGTCTGTCCGCCGAGATAATGATTGATCAGCATGCGCAGCAAACCCTTGCTCTGCGCCAGCGTCTCGGGCCGGGAAAATTCGGCACGCGCCATATCCAGCAGAGTCTGTCCGCTCAGGGTCGGCAGATCGCCTTCCTCGCCCTCGAAGCGGACCGGGCCTCGCTCGATTATATAGAGGTACTCGCCCGTCGCATCGACGGCCTCTCCCGACTCGCCGTCGCTCTCCAACTCGATGCCATAACCCAAATCCCGCAGCAGAGCCAGTTCGAACCGCCGCAAGGTGGGAGCGAGAAAATCGGTACGCGCCAATGTCCCTATGGCTTCGGAATACGCGTGGAACAGTGAGGAATGGGCGTCCTCCCGCGCGGTAAGCCGAAACAACAGCTCGTTGAGGTAGTAGCCGCACATCAGCGCACGCCCGGTCAGAAGAGGCTGGCCGCCACACCACTCGGCACGCATCAGGGTCTTGACCTCTCCACCGCCGGTCCAGCTGACCAGCAGGGGCTGAAAAGCCATCAGCAAGCCACGCAACGGCGATTGCGGGCGGCGCGCACCTTTTGCCACCAAAGCCACGCGCCCGAAATCCCGCGAGAAAACCTCCACGATGAGGCTCGTTTCCCGCCATGGGTGCGTATGGAGAACGAACCCGGGCTGCTCCTCGACACGCTGCTTCTGGCTCACGAACTCACGCAGTTCGGGAAATTATTCGTAGCCGAGACTCTTGAGGGCGCGCTCGTCATCGGCCCAGCCACTCTTGACCTTGACCCACACCTCGAGAAACACCTTTCCATCGAACAGTTGCTCAAGTTCGACCCGGGCCTCGCTCGCAATCCGCTTGAGTTGCTCTCCGCCCTTGCCGATCACGATCCCCTTGTGACTTGCACGATCGACCACGACGGCGGCGAAAATGCGTCGCAAATTCCCTTCGGTCTCGAATTTCTCGATTTCTACCGCAATACCGTAAGGCAATTCGTCGCCGAGGAGCCGAAACAGCTTCTCTCGCAGAAATTCCGCAGCAAGAAAACGTTCGCTCCGATCAGTGACCTCATCGGCGCCATACATCGGTTGCCCCTCGGGCAGCAGGGGCGTGACCGCCTTCAGCAACTCATCGACGTTCGTGCCGCGTTCCGCGCTCAGTGGCACGATCTCCGCAAACGGGAACACCTCGTTCATCCGTGCAATAAAGGGCAGCAAGGCGCTCTTGTCCACCAGGCGGTCCACCTTGTTGATGACGAGGACGACTTTCGCCCCCTGTGGCAGAACATCGACGACCTTACGATCATCCTCGCCAAAACGCCCAGCCTCGATCACGAAGAACACAAGGTCGACATCACCCAGTACCTGCGATACCGTCCGGTTCATCGAACGATTCAAGGCGTTGCGGTGTTTCGTCTGAAATCCCGGCGTGTCGACGAACACAAACTGGGCGTCGTCGTTCGTCAGGATCCCCGTCACCCGATGCCGGGTCGTCTGCGCCTTGCGTGACACGATGCTGATCTTTTGCCCGATCAGGCGATTAAGAAGCGTCGACTTTCCGACGTTCGGACGCCCGACGATCGCCACGAAGCCAGTCCGGAAACCGTTCGACGACCCTTCGCTTTGGGAAATATTGTCCGGATTCATGCTTTTCTCAATTGTGCCAACGCACTTTCCGCCGCCTGCTGCTCGGCGGCCCGACGACTCGGCCCACGGCCGCTGGTCTGCAGTTTCAATGCGTTGACCTGACAAACCACTTCGAATTCCTGCGCGTGGGCTTCGCCATGCACTTTCACCGTCGCATAAGTCGGAACCGGAAGCTTCCGCCCCTGGAGCAACTCTTGCAGCGCGGTCTTCGGATCCTTCGACGCCCGTTGCGGATCGATTTCCGCAATTCCCGGGGCGTAGAGGCGATCGATCACTGCCTTCGCGGCATCGAAACCCTTGTCGAGATACACCGCGGCAAACACCGCTTCGAGCGCATCCGCGAGGATCGACGGCCGCCGATGCCCTCCGCTCTTCAACTCCCCTTCGCCGAGACGCAGGTACTCGCCGAGGTCAAGCTCGCGCGCGATCCGGTGCAATCCGTCCTGGCAAACGAGCGAGGCCCGAAGACGCGACAACTCCCCTTCGCGCAGCTCGCCAAACCGTTCGAACAGCGCAATGGCCACGACGCAATTGAGAACGCTATCCCCTAGAAACTCGAAACGCTCGTTGTTGGGCTGACCGTAGCTACGGTGAGTGAGCGCCCGCTGGAGCAGCGCCAAGTCCTGAAACTGGTGTCCGATGGCACGCTGAAGGCGCCCTAGATCCCCATTCACCCTATTTTCCGAGCGAGGTCGCGTGGAAGTCGATCAACAAGCTGACATTCGCGACGATCGGCACCTTACGCGCGTATTGCACGTCGATCACGACCTTTCCGGCGTCCTTCCTGATGTCCAGATCGGTTCCCGTCACCGTCACCACATCATCGATCCCGGCACGGCGGTCAAAACTCCGGCGCAAATCGTTGATGGATGCACCGCCGTCGCCCTCACCGGCCACAACCTTGATGATCTTCTGAATCGCAAAGTACTCGTTGACCGCGGGTACCGTTCGGAACCCGATCAGCAGTACGGACGCCAGCAAAGCCCCGACAATCAACACCCCGACCGGGCTCAAACCTTGTTGTTTCTTCTTCAGCCGCATGCCTTCTCCCTTCACCGGAAACTGCCGATCCGCTTCATGTCACTGAAATTGAACCAGATGAAGAATGCCTTGCCGACAATGTTGGCATCGGGCACGAATCCCCAAACCCGGCTGTCGCTGCTCGAATCGCGGTTGTCACCCATGACGAAATAATGTCCCGGGGGAACCACGCAGCTAACGCCCGAGCTAGTATAGGTGCAGTTCTCGCGGAACGGATAATCGAGCACTTGGGGAACGTAGGCCGGCGCCTCACGCTCGTTGAGGATCGAATGTTCCACAACGCCCAGCTTTTCCATGAAGCGTGGCGAATAGTAGAGTCGATCCGGATGTAGGTAATCGTCCTGCGGGCTCACGGCAACGACTTCCCCGTTGATGCGCAGGCGCTTGTCGATATACTCGACGCGATCTCCTGGCAAGCCGACCACACGCTTGATGTAGTCCATCGACGGGTCGGCGGGGTAGCGGAACACCATCACGTCGCCACGAGCCGGGTCGTTGACGGAAAGCACCTTCTTGTTGATGACGGGCAAGCGGATCCCGTAGGTCCACTTGTTGACGAGAATGAAATCGCCGACCAGCAAGGTCGGGATCATCGATCCGGAAGGAATCTTGAACGGCTCGACGATGAACGAGCGCAGCCCGAAGACGATGAGGATGACCGGGAAGAAACTGGCACCATACTCGACCCACCATGGCGAAGGACTGCCGGGCGCGCGACGCTTGCGCGCAATGAAACGGTCAACTGCCCAGAGCGCTCCCGTCGCCACGAGCAGCAGGAACAATACCAACGCAAAATTCACAAAATCTCCCAATCCACGCAGTCGTCTTCTTAGAACACGAGCACCTACTTGCCGTCATCGACCCGCAACACGGACAGGAATGCCTCCTGCGGAATCTCGACGTTCCCGACCTGCTTCATTCGCTTCTTGCCTTCCTTTTGCTTTTCCAGGAGTTTCTTCTTCCGCGTGATGTCCCCGCCGTAACACTTGGCCAGGACGTTCTTGCGCAAGGCCTTGATGGTCTCGCGGGCGATGATGTGCGAGCCGATCGCAGCCTGGACCGCCACGTCGAACATCTGCCTCGGAATCAAGCCGCGGAGCTTCGCAGCAACCTCGCGTCCCCGATACTGGGCCGATGCACGGTGCACGATGACCGACAGGGCGTCGACCTTTTCGCCGCCGACCAGCAGATCCAGCTTCACGAGGTCAGCTGCGCGATATTCCTTGAATTCGTAATCGAGCGACGCATAGCCACGCGACACCGACTTCAGCTTGTCAAAGAAGTCCATCACGACTTCGTTCATCGGCAGTTCGTAGATCAACTGCACTTGGCGGCCGTGGTAGCGCATATCCACTTGCACACCCCGCTTCTGGTTGCAGAGCGTAATGACCGGGCCGACATAATCCTGCGGCAAGAAGATCGTCGCCGTGATGATCGGCTCCCGGATTTCCGCCATCTTCGAAGCATCCGGCAACTTTGCCGGATTCTCCACATGGATGACTTCGCCGCTATTCATCATCACCTCGTACACGACCGTCGGAGCGGTCGTAATGAGGTTCATGTCGAACTCGCGCTCCAGGCGCTCCTGGACGATATCCATGTGGAGCAGACCGAGGAAGCCGCATCGGAAGCCGAATCCGAGCGCTTGCGAAACCTCAGGTTCGAACTGCAGCGACGCGTCGTTCAGGCGCAACTTTTCGAGCGAATCGCGAAGCTGATCGTATTCGCTCGACTCCACTGGATAGAGGCCCGCGAACACCTGCGGCTTGATCTCCTTAAAGCCCGGAAGCGGCTCTGCAGCTGGGCGCGCGGCAGAAGTCACCGTGTCGCCGACCTTCGCCGCCTGCAGTTCCTTGATGCCGGCGATGATGAAACCAACCTGCCCCGCAGAAAGCTCTTCCCGCGACAGCGAGCGCGGAGTGAATACTCCCACCTGATCGCACAGGTATTGCGCGCCGGTCGCCATCAACTGGATGCGGTCCCTCGGACGCAGCACGCCGTCGACCACACGCACCAGCATGACCACGCCGACGTAGTTGTCGAACCAGGAGTCGATGATCAGCGCTTTGAGCGGCGCATTGGGATCGCCCTTCGGCGCCGGAACGCGCCGCACGACCGTCTCGAGCACCTCCTCGATGCCGAGTCCGGTCTTCGCCGAGCACAGCACCGCATCGGACGCATCGACACCGATCACGTCCTCGATTTCCGTGCGCGCATTGTCGGGATCCGCGGCCGGCAGATCGATCTTGTTCAGAACGGGAACGACTTCGACGTTCTGCTCGATCGCCGTATAGCAGTTCGCTACGGTCTGCGCCTCAACCCCTTGCGACGCGTCGACGACGAGCAGGGCTCCTTCGCATGCGGACAGCGAACGGCTGACTTCGTACGAGAAGTCGACGTGTCCCGGAGTGTCGATCAGGTTCAAGTTATAGACTTGCCCATCCTTCGCCCGATATTGCAGGGCAGCAGTCTGAGCCTTGATGGTGATGCCGCGCTCCCGCTCCAAGTCCATGGAGTCGAGCACCTGCTCTTCCATTTCACGCTCGGACAGGCCCCCACAATACTGGATCAGCCGGTCCGCCAAGGTGGACTTGCCATGATCGATGTGGGCAATGATGGAGAAATTTCGAATATGTTGCATGCGACAACAAAAGAAAGGTGCCATACGGCACCTTGAATGGATCGATTGAATCAGCTAAGCGGCGGATTCTAGCGGAAATCCGCGGCAATAGGCACGAATGGCCGCTTCGTCCAGGTGGTAATGACAAAGAACCTTGTCGCCTGCCACCACTACCGGCACCAACTCGTCCCAGCGAGCCTCCAGCTCCGGATCGGCATCGACGTCCAGAGTCCGCACCGACCACCCCAGCTCTGCGGCGAGCGGTTTCAGCTTATCCACTAGATCATGACAAAGATGACACCACTCGCGGCTCATCACCGTGAATTCGCGAACGACAGTCATTCGCCCGCCCGCAAACTAACATAGCTTGCCCCTTCGCTACGCTGCACCAGCAAGGTCACAGTCTGGCCATCCTTCAGATCGGACACCTGCCGGTTGTACGTTTCGAGCGTCTTCAGCGGAATCTGCCGCCCACCGACCACCATCGCAAGGATCAGATCGCCGACCTGGAGATCGGCACGCGCCGCCGCGCCCTGGACTCGCTCGACCAACAGACCATGATCGGCGTTACGCTCGCGACGTTGGGTCGCATTCGGGACAGCCAGGGCAAGTCCGAGCTTGTTCGGGGCCGGCGAAGCCCGCTCGGCACGTCGCGCGCGCCGCGCCGCATCATCCTGCCACTCGCCGACGACAACCTGCATCTCACGCAAGGAGCCTCCACGATAAAGGCTCAGCATTGCCGATGCACCGGGACGGCTCGCGGACACGATTCTCGGCAAGTCACTGGAATTCTCGACCGCCTTGCCGCCGAAACGGACGATCACATCGCCCTGCTCGATACCGGCCTTCGCTGCCGGTCCATTCTGCTCGACCGCACTGACCAGCGCGCCCTCCGGGCGCGGCAGGCTGAAGCTGTCAGCAAGCGAACGTGTCACTTCCTGAATCGCGATACCGATCCTGCCCCGCTGAACCCGGCCGGAAGCCCGCAACTGCGCCTGCACATCCATGGCAAGATCGATCGGAATCGCAAACGACAGCCCCATGAAGCCGCCCGTCTGACTGAATATCTGGGAATTGATCCCGACCACCTCGCCCTTCAGATTGAAAAGCGGACCGCCGGAATTTCCGGGATTGATGGCTACATCAGTCTGGATGAACGAGACGAAATTTTCATCGGGAAGGCTACGCCCCTTTGCACTGACGATGCCCGCCGTGACGGAATGGTCGAAGCCGAAAGGCGACCCGATCGCGACAACCCATTCGCCGACCTGCAACTTGGCGGGATCGCCGATAGTCAGTCGCGGCAGGTCGCTCGCTTCGATCTTGATCAAGGCGACGTCACTCCGCGCGTCGGCGCCGATAACGCGCGCCCTGAACTCGCGCTTATCCACCAAGCGCACAAGAATCTCGTCCGCATCCTCGACGACATGGGCGTTCGTCAGAATATAGCCGTCCCCGCTGACAATGAAGCCGGAGCCAAGGGAGCGATTGTCAGGGTCGGATCGAGGATGACCGGGCTTCTTGGGGATAAACCGACGAAAGAAGTCGAACATCGGATCGTCATGATCCAATCCCGGAAACGTTTGCGCCCCCGACTTCCCGGACTGTGCCGCACTGATATTCACCACCGCCGCCCCGTGCCGCTGCACGAGCTGAGTAAAATCGGGTAGTACCGCGGCACCACCCGCGCCGTGCGCGACGGGCACCAGAGCCAACAGCGAGACCAAGAACACTCGCCGAACCCAACCAAAAACCATCATCCGAACCTGCTCCGCTGCTCTTCTGCGCATTCACTCGCCGTCGTCATCTCGACACCGAGCCCCCCCCACACATCCGGCCGCTGCATCAGCCAGCGACTCAGCCCGAATGCCGACACCAATCCGGTCATCGCCCCAATCAGTGCGCTGAGATCTTCACTCCCCGCGGGGGAGAACAAGGTTCCAAGGGCCGCACCGACAAGTAGAAACACCACCGCAACGCCATATCCCAACAGGGCGCCGCGCAAGGGCGCGCGCGCATCCACCCGGAGATTGACCGTTTCTCCGACCTTGGCTCCCACTCCATTGCGCATCCGAAACAGATCAGTTCTCGCTTTAAAAGGATAGACCAGTCCCGACGATCGACATCCCCCTGGTTCATCGCAGCGACCGCAGCCACCCGTTCGATTGCGCACCCTCACCCAAGCATCGTCTCCGTCGACACATTCGACCACGGCGGCGATCTGAATCATCGCGCTACGGGTTCCATCGCGTCGGCGAGCCGCTGGACGGTTCGCAAGGGAACCTCGCCGAGAGCGGTGACTAGATGAGGACCGACCATCCGCTTGTAAATGTTGATAGCGCCGCTCGACAACTGGCCCGCCGCCAATCGTCCACTCGCCTGGTTGGCGGGCTCGATAAAAACCGAGATCGCTGCAAGACCGTCGCTATAGACGAGATGCAGGGCGTCGCCATGATCACGCCCCAGGGGCCTGCGCACTATCGACATCAACGAGAAGCCGGCGATCGGTGCCTGCACGCCCCACCCGCTGTCCTCGCGACGAATCTCGACACCATTCGCATGGACAACCTTCCAGTCCCCGTCGCGCGCGAGACGGGGCCGCACGGCCTCCATCGCGATGTCGCCGCCGATCTTCACGTCGCTGAATGCGAACTGTTCGATAATCTCGCCACGATCGTCCAGCGTACGCGACTTCAGTAGAAGCCCTGACTGCATTTCGGCCCACAACTGGTAGCCGAATCGATATTCGTCCTTCGGCTCCAGGATGATCTGCTGCGCCTCCATTCCCGCAATTCGCCCGACCTCCCCTTTCCGGATCCGGTAATTCTCGGCAATCCCCGCGAAGGACGACGGCAGCCGCGCAGGGAAAGCCCGCCGCCCCCCCGCTCGGTCGATAATCACTGTCCGCTGGTCAGGCAATATGCAGCGAACCTCGCTGCTGCTCCTGACCACCTCCCGCGGACTTCCGTCGAGCACCTCGAGGCGTTCATGCTCACCGGCCGCATCCATCATATGGACCACGCGCGAAGTCTCGAAGCTCTTGCCGGATTGGTAGATAAAAGTGCCCGAGTAATTGAGGCGCTGGCCGGCGGCGGCCATGCGCCCGAGCCAGGAGAGCGCATCTCCCGGGGTCTGCGCCATCGCCTGCGGTTCAACAAGCGTGAAGCAGAACCCCAGCACGACGAGAAGCCACTTCATCGGGCGCCGTCCTGACTGACTTCGGATATCGACCTGACGTGTTGGATAGCTCCGGAGATCGGCCCGCCTCCGGTCATCGATTGATGAGCAAAAACGTATTCTTGATGCGGATCGATCGCGGAAGACGTGACCGAGACAGGACGCACACCTGACACCTGGGATTCGACCAGCTGCAGTCGCGGCGAAACCTCAGCTACGTGACTCACGCCGGTAGGCTCGGCATACAGTGCATGAGCCACCCAGCCAACCGCCGCAACGCCCATCACCGAAGCCGCCAAGGGCATCAGCGAACGCCAGACCCCGGATGTGCCGGATTCCGCGCGTTTCATGACAGGCGCCAGCAATGTCGGCGCCGTATCGATTTCCGCCATCACCCGATCAACGAAGTCATGCGCCACGCATTCGTCGCCGCGCAGCGCATCGCCTATCAGACAATACGTCTCCCACTCGTTGCGCAGAATCGGCTCGCACCGGACCTCCTCGAGAACTGTACGTACGCACTGATCATCCAGTTCGCCGTCAAGAAATGCCGACAGTTTGTCCTTCATGAATACCACCTACCAACGTTTGTCAGGAGCCGTGTCCAGCAGCGGCCTCAGCTTTTCAGCAATTGCTTCGCGTGCCCGAAAGATCCGCGAACGCACCGTCCCGATCGGACAATCCATGATGCTAGCAATCTCCTCGTAGCTCAGGCCTTCGAGCTCCCTGAGCATGATCGCGGTCCGCAACTCCTCCGGCAACGCCTCCATCGCCTTGTTCACCGTATCGGCTATCTGCTGCGTCATCAGCAATCGTTCGGGCGTGTTGATATCCCGCAACTGATCGCCTTCCTCGAAGGTTTCAGCCTCCTCAGAGTCGAAACCGGTGGACGTCGGGGCACGCCGGCCCTGTGACACCAGATAGTTTTTTGCCGTGTTGATTCCGATCCGATAAAGCCAAGTGTAAAAAGCGCTATCTCCCCGAAACGACCCCAAGGCCCGATAGGCCTTGATGAACGTCTCTTGGGCCACATCCTCCACTTCGGCGGAATCGCGGATCAGCCGCGAAAGCAGTCTGTGCAGCTTCCGCTGGTACTTCGCAACCAGCAAGCCAAACGCCTGCTTGTCGCCGCGCTGTACGCGTTCGACAAGTTGCTGATCTATCTCGCGATCGCTCATGAGCGGGCCGTTTCCCTACGTTGGGCAAAATCCGCGCCAGTATAGCGACCCCCTATGAGTACGGCAAAGCCGGAGTTATCCAACAGACACGGACCGTTTCAAATAGTTCATACGTTGGTGTGGTCTTGCACTCGGTGCGCCACACGACCGTTCGCGATCTGCGGAAGACGCGCCCAGACGTGCTATATTGCCGCGCGCCCGTCCTTTGGTTTTCGCGATCTTGTCAAAACAATACGACGTACTCATCATCGGCAGCGGCACCGCTGGCCAGTCACTCGCCCTCAGACTTGCGGATCATCTGCGAATCGGGATTGTCACCAAACGCTCGCTGGCCGACAGTGCCAGCGCGTGGGCGCAAGGCGGCATTGCGGCCGTGCTCGACAACACGGACAGCATCGCCGCTCACATTCAAGACACCTTCACGGCCGGGGCGGGACTGTGCGACGCCAACGCGACCCGCTTCGTCGTCGAGCATGGCAAACAGGCGATCGAGTGGCTGATCGGAAGAGGAGTGCCTTTCACCCGGGAAGACGAATCCACGATCGGCTACCATCTCACGCGTGAGGGCGGTCATTCGCATCGCCGGATCATCCACGCCGCTGACGCGACGGGAGCCGCCGTCCAGGAAACGCTGAGCGAACAGGTCTGCTCGCATCCGAACATTGAAATTCTCGAAAATCACATTGCCGTCGATCTGATTCTCGGAAGCAAGATCGGCCTTCCGACTGAAGGCTGCCTTGGCGCATACGTCTTCGACATCGCAAATGATCGGGTCGTCACGATCGGCGCTCGCAGCACGGTGCTCGCGACAGGAGGGGCCGGCAAGGTCTACTTGTACACCACGAACCCGGACGTGGCGACCGGCGACGGGATTGCAATGGCCTGGCGTGCGGGCTGCCGCGTCGCAAACATGGAATTCATCCAGTTCCACCCGACCTGCCTCTACCACCCGCGAGCCAAGTCCTTCCTGATTTCGGAAGCCGTGCGAGGCGAAGGCGGTCTGCTGAAGCTGCCCGACGGAACGCGTTTCATGCCCGACCACGACGAACGCGCCGAGTTGGCGCCGCGCGACGTGGTGGCACGGGCAATCGACTTCGAAATGAAGAAACATGGCCTCGACTGCGTGTTTCTCGATATCAGCCACAAGCCCGCCGATTGGCTGCGCAGCCATTTTCCGAATATTCACGCACGATGCCTCGAACTCGGTATCGACATCACCCGTGAAGGCATCCCTGTCGTTCCGGCGGCTCACTATACCTGCGGCGGCATCGTCACCGACCTGGCGGCACGAACCGACGTCGGCGACCTGTACTCTGTCGGCGAGTCGGCGTGCACGGGCCTCCACGGAGCGAACCGGTTGGCGAGCAATTCGCTGCTGGAGTGTCTGGTGTTCGGCGAAGCCGCGGCCCGCGACATTCTCGCCCGCCCGCGCCAATCGCTGCCGTCGCTGCCTGGCTGGGATGAAAGCCGGGTGACGGATGCTGACGAAGAGGTGGTGATCTCGCACAACTGGGCCGAACTGCGCCGCTTCATGTGGGACTATGTCGGTATCGTTCGTACGACCAAGCGACTACAGCGCGCGCAGCACCGCATTCGCCTCCTCGCCCGCGAGATTGACGAGTTCTATTCGAACTTCCGTGTCAGCAACGACCTGATCGAACTACGCAATCTCGTCGTGACTGCGGACCTGATCGTGCGCTGCGCATTGCGCCGCAAGGAAAGCCGCGGCCTTCATTTTTCACGCGACTTTCCCGACACGCTCCCCAATCCCAAGGATACGGTCTTGCGGCCGGGTAAGGACTGATCAGCACAGCCCGCGGCGAAGGCCCCGGGCATTCTGGCTCAGCCTCTTTCCTCTCCCTCTTCCACGACATCCGTCTTCGCATTAAGCGCGGGTTTCGCCACGTGCCGGAACCAGATTCGAAGCTCGCGCCACGCATCACCATCCACGCCATCCGGCACGAGCATCATGGCTCCCCGGAGGGTCCGCCGGCGCGCACCATCATGGCGACTCCCTTCCCAGTGCAGCCACAATCCCCAGCCAAAATCGGTACTCGTTGCCCGCGGCAGGACATGAAGTTCTCCGTCAGGAATCATTAGATTCAGGCTGCCATCGGGCTGCAGAGTCAGAGCCATGCCCTGCTTGCGGCGTTCAGCCGCCATCACGGACCACTGCGACAACGCTGCGATCACGACAACGACAACCACTGCAAACGGAGGGAACGAGGACCGCAGAAATGCAAACGCCGCGATCATGTGAATCGCGGCGCTCAGTCCGACCGACAGCCTGGAAGGCTTCAGCCGGATTTCGTACGGGAAGCGCACGGGACGGCGCTCCCGACCCATCATCAAACGCGTCGGAATGCCAACGTGCCGTTCGTGCCGCCGAATCCGAACGAGTTCGACAGCGCTGCGCGGATTTCCATCGGCCGTGCCTTATTGGCGACGTAATCCAGATCGCACTGCTCGTCCTGCTCGAAGATGTTGATCGTCGGAGGAGCGATCTGGTTGTGAAGCGCGAGCGTCGTGAAAACGGCCTCGATCCCGCCGGCGGCGCCGAGCAGGTGGCCAGTCATCGACTTCGTCGAATTCACTGCGATCGACTTCGCACGATCACCAAAACAACGCTTGACCGCCGTCGTTTCGGCAAGGTCGCCCAACGGCGTCGACGTGCCGTGCGCGTTGATGTAATCAATTTCGTCGAGGGACATACCGGCATCGCGCATCGCATTTGTCATGCAACGTGCCGCGCCGCTACCGTCCTCGCATGGAGCGGTCATGTGGTAAGCATCGGCACTCATGCCGTAACCGACGACCTCCGCGTAGATCTTTGCGCCGCGGGCCTTGGCATGCTCGTACTCTTCGAGGACCAGAACGCCGGCGCCTTCGCCAAGCACGAAACCGTCGCGCCCCTTGTCCCAGGGACGGCTGGCAGTCGCGGGATCTTCGTTGCGGGTCGACAATGCGCGCGCCGAGGCGAAACCACCGATCGCAAGCGGAGTGACCGTAGATTCGGCGCCTCCGGCGACCATCACGTCCACGTCGCCATACTGAATCAACCGTGCTGCCTCGCCGATGCAATGAGTGGCAGTGGTACACGCGGTGACCATCGCCAGGCACGGCCCCTTGAGACCGAACATGATCGACAGGTGACCGGCGATCATATTGATGATCGTACCGGGGATGAAGAAGGGCGATATCTTCCTGGCCCCGCCCTTCACGTAATCGTCGTGAGTCGACTCGATCATCGGCAGACCGCCGATGCCCGAACCGATATTCACGCCGATTCGTTCGGCGTTGCCTTCGTTAACCTCGATTCCAGCATCCTTGAACGCCTGGATGCCTGCCGCCAGGCCGTAATGGATGAACACATCCATCCGGCGGGCGTCCTTGGGGGAGAGATAGGCACCGACATCGAAGCCTTTCACCTCGCCGGCGATCTTGACCGGGAAATTGGAGGCATCGAAGCGGGTGATCTCACCGATACCGGAGCGGCCGTTGACAATATTGTCCCAAGCCTCCGGAACGGTATTCCCGACCGGGGAGATAATGCCCAGACCGGTAATGACGACTCTACGACGGGTCAATGTACGCTCCGGTGATCAGGTATTACTTCTTCAGATGGGCGTTGACGTAGTCAATCGCCTGCTGAACCGTGGTGATTTTCTCGGCTTCTTCGTCCGGAATTTCGCACTCGAATTCTTCTTCGAGCGCCATGACCAGTTCCACGGTATCCAGCGAATCCGCGCCCAGATCGTCGACGAACGAGGACTCGGTCTTGATTTCCGACTCGTTAACACCAAGTTGCTCGGCGACAATCTTCTTGACGCGCTGTTCGATGTTATCCATGAACTAACTCCTTCCCTGAAATGATCCAGATATAAAAAAAGCCGGCGTATTCTACCAAAAAGGATGGCAACCGCTATCGCAGCCGGCGATTACGACATGTACATGCCACCGTTCACATGCAAAGTGGTCCCCGTGACGTAGGCAGCGGCAGGCGACGCAAGGAATGCCACCGCACCCGCAACCTCTTCCGGGCGCCCCAGTCGGCCAAGCGCGATATTGCCGAGCAAGGCGTCCCGGGCGGACTCAGGCAGTGCCCGGGTCATGTCGGTATCGATGAATCCGGGCGCGACGCAATTGACGGTGATATTGCGGCTCCCGAGTTCGCGCGCAAGCGCGCGGCTCATGCCGGCGACACCCGCCTTGGCTGCCGCATAGTTGGCCTGCCCAGGGTTCCCGGCACTGCCGACGACCGAGGTCACGTTAATGATGCGTCCGCCCCGCGCCTTCATCATGCCGCGCATGACGAGACGGGACATGCGGAAAACGGCCTTGAGATTCGTATCAAGCACCGAATCCCACTCTTCGTCCTTCATGCGCATCGCGAGGTTGTCGCGAGTGATGCCGGCATTATTGACGAGGATGCCGACAGCACCGAAACGCTTTTCGACTTCCGCCACGAGCGCTTCGCAGGCTGCAGCATCGGTCACGTTCAGCGCCAGACCGCCGCCCTTGATACCCGCTTCTTGCAAGCCTTTCTCAATATCCGCTGCACCGCCTTCGGACGTTGCCGTGCCGACGACCGTCGCCCCGAGCTTGCCGAGTTCCAGCGCAATGGCGCGCCCGATACCCCGCGACGCGCCCGTAACCAGCGCAACCTGCCCTTCCAGCGAAAAACTCATCCTGCTTACCTCACCGCCGCAATCGACTGTTCCAGACTGGCAGCATCGTGAATCGAGCCACCCTGTACTTCACCGGCAATGCGCTTGGTCATACCCGCAAGCACTTTACCCGGGCCACATTCGAGAATGTGGCTCATGCCACGCCGGGCGAGTTCCTGCACGAGCTCGATCCAGCGAACCGGCGAAAAAGCCTGTCGGACCAAGGCGTCGCGGATCCGGTCGGGATCATCGTATGCTGCGACATCGACATTATTGATAACAGCGATTTCCGGACGGCGAATCTCGACTGCCGCCAGACGCTCTGCAAGACGCTCGGCGGCCGGCCGCATGAGCGCACAGTGGAACGGCGCGCTCACCGGCAGCATCACCGCACGCTTGGCACCACGCGCCTTCGCAGCTTCGATCGCGCGCTCGACGGCAGCCCGGGCACCGGCAATCACGATTTGGCCCGGAGCATTGAGGTTGGCCGCTTCGACCACCTGGCCTTGAGCGGCCTCGGCACATGCCTCGCGCACCGCATCGACTTCGAGCCCGAGCAGCGCAGCCATGCCGCCTTCACCCTCGGGCACCGCCTCCTGCATTGCCTGAGCGCGGAAGCGCACCAGCGGCACCGCGTCGGCAAAGCTCAGTGCACCGGCAGCAACCAGTGCCGAATATTCGCCGAGGCTATGACCGGCAACGACCGCAGGCGCCGGACCGCCCGCGGCTAGCCATGCGCGATAGGCCGCGACACCGGCCGTCAGCATCAGCGGTTGCGTATTGACCGTCAGCGCCAGCCGCTCGGCCGGCCCTTCACTGACCATCTGCCAGAGATCCTCGCCCAAGGCCTCCGAAGCCTCGGCGAAGGTGTCACGAATCTCGGCGCGATCGCCGTAGGCGCCCATCATCCCGACAGACTGAGACCCCTGCCCGGGGAAAACCAGTGCAAATGCCATTTAATAGACCTGCCTGTTTCAGAATTGGAGCAAGACGGCGCCCCACGTGAAGCCGCCGCCCACACCTTCGACAACCAACCGCTGCCCCGGACGAATACGCCCGTCCCGCACAGCAAGATCGAGCGCGAGGGGGATTGACGCGGCGGACGTATTGCCATGGCGATCAACGGTCGTGATCACCTTCTCCATCGGCACACCAATGCGCTTCGCCGTTGCCTGAATGATTCGTACGTTTGCTTGATGGGGGATCAGCCAATCGACAGCATCCGCACCCAAGCCGGCCTGCCCGAGAACTTCGAGCGCCACATCGCCCAGAACCTTCACGGCGAACTTGAACACCGCTTGTCCATCCATGCGTAGGAAAGGATCCCCGACCACCTGCCCCGCGGCAACATTTCCGGGTACGCACAGGATCGGATGATGACTGCCATCCGCATGCAACGCACCAGCCAGGACACCCGGGGTATCAGAGGCCTCGAGCACCACTGCGCCTGCTCCGTCCCCGAAAAGAACGCAGGTACCGCGATCCGACCAGTCGAGAATACGGGAAAACACTTCCGCACCGACGACGAGCGCACGCTTGTGGCTGCCGGAACGAATGAATTTTTCCGCGATGGTGAGTCCGTACACGAAGCCCGAACATACGGCTTGAACGTCGAAGGCCGCTGCGCCGTTGCGAATCCCGAGCTTCGACTGCAGCAATGCCGCCGTGCTGGGGAAAATGCAGTCGGGCGTGGAGGTCGCAACGATGATCAGATCGATGTCATCGGGAGCGAGACCCGCCGCCTCGATCGCGCGTACGCTCGCCTCGCGAGCCAGATCACTCGACGCCATCTCCGGCGGAGCAAGGTAGCGCGTGCGAATCCCGGTGCGGTCGACAATCCACTGGTCTGACGTTTCGATTCCGCGAGCCACCAGATCGTCGTTGGTCACCGGCTCGCCGGGCAGAAAACTGCCGGTACCGGCAATGCGTGCGTAAATCATGCTGCAGCCACTCCCGTCGACGCCATGCGATCGGAAATGCGCTCGATCAGACGGTTCGATGCCGCCTCGGCAGCGCGGCAGATCGCCTGCTCGAATGCAAAGGCGTCGGCCGATCCATGGCTCTTTACCACTACCCCGCGCAACCCGAGCAGCGCCGCGCCGTTATAGCGGCGATGGTCGACGCGCTGCTTGAAGCGCTTGAGTGCGGGCATCGCAATCACAGCCATCATCTTGGTCAGAAGGCTGCGGCCGAATTCCTCACGCAGGAACGCCGAAAGCATCTGGGCCAGCCCTTCGGACGTCTTGAGCGCGACGTTGCCGACAAAGCCGTCGCATACCACGACATCGGTCGTTCCCTTGTAGATGTCGTCACCCTCGACGTTTCCATAGAAGTTGAGCCCACTGACCTTCAGCAGCTCACCTGCGCGCTTGACAACTTCATTCCCCTTGATCGCTTCCTCGCCGATATTGAGCAGGCCGACCAAGGGGCGCTCGACGTGCTCGACCGCCGATACCAGCATCGCCCCCATGATCCCGAACTGGAGGAGATGCTCGGGCGTACAGTCCACATTCGCGCCGAGGTCGAGGACATACACCTGCCCCTTGCGCGTCGGCAACACGCTGGCGATCGCCGGTCTGTCGATCCCTTCGAGAGTCTTCAGAACGAAGCGGGAGATGGCCATGAGAGCACCGGTATTACCGGCCGACACGGCAGCATGCGCCCGCCCCTCCTTGACCAGGTCGACCGCGACCCGCATCGAGGAGTCCTTCTTGGACCGCATGGCGATCGCGGGCGGGTCGTCCATCTCCACGACCTCGGATGCCGCCTGCACGGACAGCCGATCGCCGAAAGCATCGCCGATGGCGCGCAGCGCCTGATCGAGCGCCTCGGGGCGCCCGACCAGGATCACTTTGCCATCCGGGTGATTCTTGAGAAAAGCCTGCGCAGCAGGCACCGTCACGGACGGGCCATGATCGCCACCCATGCAATCTATCGCAACGGTGACACCCATCGGGCTCTCGCGTAGCTCAAAAGAAAGGAAACGGGGATGAAAAAACGGCGCAGACGCACCACGCGCCGCGCCGTCTTCGGAAGGGGAGATTACTCGCCCTTGGTCTTGACGACCTTCTTGCCGCGATACACGCCGCTCGGGCTGATGTGGTGGCGCAGATGGACTTCACCGGTCGTCGGCTCGACGGCCAGCGGCGGGTTCGTCAGGAAGTCGTGCGCACGATGCATGCCGCGCTTGGACGGGGATTTTTTGTTCTGCTGAACGGCCATGAAACACTCCTAAAACAAATATCGCGCCTAGCTCGCGCCGCCCTTCTTGCGAAGGCCTGCCAGCGCCGAAAAAGGCGATTCCTTTATGCTCCCGCCCTCACGGCGCGGCGCATCACAACTTTCGTGTCGCGGAGCGATCGGCACCGCAAGCACAATCTCATCTTCAACCAGTGCCAGAACATCCATATCCGGCACAGCCTCGATCGCATCGTAGGCATCCTCTTCGAGCTCATCATCCGGAATTTCCTGCCCCGGGCGAACCAGCTCGAACAGCACTTCCAGCCTAAGCGGCCACTCCATTGCCCCCAGACAACGCTGACACTGCAGCATCAAGTTTCCGGAAACCGAGAGTCTCAGACGCGACTTGCGATCAGCACTTACCTCGCCATCGAGACGATACACCAGCTCCCCCGCGCGCTCGACCAACAGATCGGCCAAGCGAGGAAGATCCGCAAGTACAACTTTGCCGGCGAGGCTGCGCCCCTCGGCTGCGAACTTGAAGGAATCCGGAATAACGCTTCGTTGCGGCATAAGAGGCGCATGATATTATTTTCGGCTTACCCTGTCAAAACCAGTCACGCGCTTGCATTCAAGGGCTTGCGATCAGAGCGCTCAAAACGACTGGTGACCGCATCTTATAAGCTCGAATGCCGCACATGAAACTCGTTCTCGCCTCGACCTCCACGTACCGACGCATGCTCCTCGAACGACTGGTGATCCCGTTCGACATGGCGAAGCCGGACGTCGATGAAACCCCGTTACAGGGAGAGACGCCGCCGGCGACTGCAAATCGACTTGCGATCGAAAAGGCAAAGGCCGTGGCACGACATCACACCGATGCCCTAGTGATCGGAAGCGACCAAGTCGCCCATCTTGGCGACGAGATTTTCGGCAAGCCAGGCACCGTGGAACGAGCGGTCGCTCAATTGCGCAGAATGCGCGGCGAAACGGTCATTTTCCATACGGCGCTCGCCGTGGTGAATGGCCGCACGGGGCACGTGCAATGCGAAAGCGTGGCGACCCATGTGCGCTTCCGCAACTTGTCGGACGCCGAAATCGTCCGCTACGTGGAGAAGGAGCGCCCGCTCGACTGCGCCGGAAGCGCCAAATCCGAAGGTTTGGGAATCACGCTACTCGAATCGCTGTCGGGCGACGATCCGACCGCACTGATCGGCCTGCCGCTGATCGCACTCTCCAGAATGCTGCGCGCCGAGGGCCTTGAGCTGCCATGAAGACGGCCTGCGGCACGCTTTACCTCCTCCCGGTCAGTCTAGGGGATACCGCCTGGTCACGGTTCCTGCCCCTTGAAGTCCAGCAGACCGCAGCGCGCATCCGAACCTTCGTTGTCGAAAACGCGAAGACCGCGCGAGCCGAACTGAAGCGACTCGAACATCCCGCCCCCCTCCGGGACCTGCAAATCACCGAACTGCCGGAGCAGGATAACGCGGCGACATTGGACAGCCTGCTCACGCCAGCCCTTGGCGGTCAGGACATCGGCCTGATGTCCGAGGCGGGCTGCCCGGCCGTTGCGGACCCGGGAGCACGGCTTGTCGCCAGGGCCCACGCCCTCGGGATCCCGGTACGGCCAATGGTCGGGCCGTCGTCGATCCTGCTTGCCTTGATGGCGTCCGGACTGAACGGCCAAAGCTTCGCATTCAACGGCTACCTTCCGGTTGCCGATGCCGAACGCGATACTCGTGTGCGGAAGTTCGAGGAGGAGTCGCGGCGACTCAAGCGCACTCAGATCTTCATCGAGACCCCCTACCGCAACGATCGGCTCTACGATGCGCTGCTGTCGGTTTGTCAGCCGTCGACGCGGCTATGCATCGCGCGCGACCTGACCACAGACGACGAGTGGATACGCAGCTGCACGATCGGCGAGTGGCGAAAGGGTGCGCGCCCCGATCTCCACAAACGCCCAAGCCTTTTTCTGCTTCTGTCCGCGTAAGGACCGGATCCCTGCCGACGCGAAGCGCACGACGCGCAACGGTCCCGACGGTATCCAAAGCCATCAGCGATCCAAGGTTCGACGTTGGGCGATCCGGCCTACACCGGACTCAGGAATGCGTACGCAACCATTCCGCCAAGGCGGACGGCGTATCGATCATGGCAACCGACCTTTCGCTCTCGAGCACCACTCGCGGATGCGCGCCGAAAGTGACGGCCAAACCGTCCACGCCCGCATTGGCAGCCATCTGCATATCGTGAGTCGTATCGCCCACCATCAACGTGCGCTGCCGCCCAACGCCCAACTCATCCATGATCTGCTCCAGCATCTCCGGGTGCGGCTTCGAAAAACACTCGTCCGCGCAGCGCGTACTGTGAAAGAACTGCTCGAGGCCGCAGTGCGCCATCGCGCGATTCAGACCGAGCCGGCTCTTGCCGGTCGCGACAGCAAGCATTCGCCCTAAGGAGGCGAGCTCCCGGACCATCTCGTACGCACCGGGAAACAAGGTGAGCTGATGGTCCTGCGCGAGATAATGATACCGATAGCGCTCCACCATCCGGGGGTAATCGCTTTCGGGAAGATCGGGCACCGCATGGCGGAGCGCATCTGCGAGCCCCAGGCCGATAACGTGACGGGCGAGGGATTCAGGCGGCTCTTCCAGATCGAGATCGCGGGCCGCGGCAATGATGGCTTGGACGATCGCAGCCGCCGAATCCATCAGCGTGCCATCCCAGTCGAAGACAATGAGGTCGTAACGGTCAGCCATTTTTTTGCGCGTCGCGTGCGTCCAGATAGTCGATGAATGACTGCAACTCATCGGGCAGCGCCGACTGCAGCGCGATCGATTCGCCCGTCAACGGATGAATGAAGGAGAGCCGCGCTGCGTGCAGGAACATTCGTTTGAGCCCTTCTTGTTCCAGCGCCTTGTTCAAACCAAAGTCGCCGTACTTGTCGTCGCCGCACAGCGGAAACCCCAGATGCGCCAGATGAACACGGATCTGATGCGTGCGCCCCGTTTTCAGTTCCACCTCGAGCAGACTGAAACGTTGCCAGCGCCGCACCAGCCGCACAATGCTGTGTGCTGGCTTGCCCTCGTCGCTGACACGCACGCGCCGCTCCCCTTCGGGCGTCAGATACTTATAGAGAGGCACCTTCACATGCTGCAAGGGATTCGCCCAGCGTCCGGGCACAAGCGTGAGGTAGCGCTTCTCGACGCTACCGTCGCGCATCATGTCGTGCAATGCAGTCAGCGCCGAACGCTTCTTGGCTATGATCAGCAAGCCGGAGGTTTCGCGATCGATCCGATGCGCAAGCTCGAGCATACGAGCCTCCGGGCGCTGGCTCCGAAGCTGTTCGATCACGCCGAAGCTCACGCCGCTACCGCCATGTACAGCCTTCCCTGAAGGCTTGTCGATGACGATCAAGGCGTCGTCTTCGTAAACCACCGGCAGCGGCTTGCCAGCCGGTGCAGCACTGCCCGCAGCGGGAGCGGCAATCCTGACAGGCGGAATGCGAATTTCGTCCCCCTCGACGAGTCGATAAGTGGGACCGACTCGCCCTCCATTCACCCGCACCTCGCCGCTGCGCAGAATGCGATAGACGTGACTCTTCGGCACGCCCTTGCAGATCCGCATGAGGTAGTTGTCTATCCGCTGACCGGCGACCGATTCATCCGCCCGCTCGCGCCGGACTGCATTCGCTTTGCCTTGTGCCATCATCCTGAAATATACTTGCCGTCGGTTGGTCCCGGTCTTCTGTCGTCGTCCCTCGCGCACTGATGCGGAGTACGACTAACGACAATGAGCCCAAAAGAGCTCCCGGGCAGCCAAGTCGTGCTGTCGTTGCCAAAAGGCAAGGATGGTACCGCAATCGACAATCTTCGATCCATTTGATTGAATTTGGACGCGTAACACGCAAGCAGGATCAAGCGTTCCGGCCCTCGGCGGGAGCGCATGAAATTCGACAGCCGACCCATCACAGCCCATTACCGACTGGAACAAAGTAGGCACAACTACCCAATCCTGATTTCGTAAGCGCGATGGTGCGCGCCGATCGTCCTGCCCGTGTGTTTCGCCGGGGGAACGACCTAAATGAAGCGCATGCTTTTCAATGCGACGCAGGCGGAAGAACTGCGCGTCGCGATCGTGGATGGTCAGAAACTGATCGACCTCGATATCGAATCCGCCGCCAAAGAACAACGTAAAAGCAACATCTACAAGGCAGTCATCACCCGCATCGAGCCCAGCCTCGAAGCAGCCTTTGTCGATTACGGCTCAGAGCGCCACGGTTTCCTGCCGTTCAAGGAAATTTCGCGCTCCTACTTTGCTCCCGGCGTGGACGCTGGCAAGGCACGCATCCAGGATGCGCTGCGCGAAGGCCAGGAACTCATCGTCCAGGTGGAAAAGGATGAACGCGGCAACAAGGGCGCCGCGCTGACGACGTATATTTCGCTCGCCGGCCGCTATCTTGTCCTGATGCCGAACAATCCGCGCGGCGGCGGCGTTTCGCGTCGCGTCGAGGGTGACGAGCGCAACGAGCTGCGCGAAGTCATGGACCAGCTCGAAAGCCCCGCCGGCATGAGCCTGATCGCGCGCACGGCGGCGATCGGCCGCAACGCCGAAGAACTGCAGTGGGACCTGAACTACCTGTTGCAACTGTGGCGCGCGATCGAAGGCGCAGCCCAGTCGCAGTCCGGTGCGTTCTTGATCTATCAGGAAGGCAGCCTCGTGATCCGCGCGATCCGCGACTACTTCCAGCCGGACATCGGCGAGATCCTGATCGATACCGACGACATCTACGAGCAGGCGCAGCAGTTCATGGCGCACGTGATGCCGGGCAACGTCAATCGCGTCAAGCGCTACAGCGACGACGTGCCGCTGTTCTCGCGCTTCCAGATCGAGCATCAGATCGAGTCGGCGTATTCGCGTCAGGTCAGCCTGCCGAGCGGCGGCGCGGTCGTGATCGACCATACCGAAGCGCTGGTGTCGATCGACGTCAACTCGGGCCGCTCGACCAAGGGCGCCGATATCGAGGAAACCGCCTTCCGCACCAACCTGGAAGCGGCCGAGGAAATCGCCCGCCAGTTGCGCCTGCGCGACTTGGGCGGCTTGATCGTCATCGACTTCATCGACATGGAGTCGCAAAAGAATCAGCGTGAGGTCGAAAGCCGCTTGCGTGACGCGCTGCGCCACGATCGCGCGCGGGTGCAGACCGGCAAGATCAGCCGTTTCGGTCTTCTCGAGCTGTCGCGTCAGCGCCTGCGCCCTGCCCTTGCGGAGACGAGCTACATCCCGTGTCCGCGCTGCAACGGCACCGGCCACATCCGCAGCACCGAATCGTCTGCTCTCCATATTCTGCGCATTCTCGAAGAAGAAGCGATGAAGGAGAACACGGGCGCCGTGCATGTGCAGGTCCCGGTCGACGTCGCCACCTTCCTGCTGAACGAGAAGCGCGTCGACATCGCGCACATCGAGGTGCGCCACAAGATTCTGCTGATCATCATCCCGAACCGGCACCTCGAGACGCCCCATCACGAAATCGTACGCCTGCGCCACGACCAGTTGAATCAGGAAGAGACCGCACTCGCGAGCTACCAGATGGTCGGCAAGCCTGCCGACGTCGATCTGCGCCTGCCGGCCAAGGGCGACAGCAAACCGGCTCGCCCGGAAGCGGTCGTCAAGGGCATCTCTCCCGCCCAGCCTGCTCCGATTGTCGAGCCGAAGCCGGAACCCGTGGTTGCACCGGCTCCGCAGCCTGGGGTCGTGCAGCGTCTGCTCGGCTGGATCTTCGGCAGCAAGCCGGCTGCCGCCCCGGCTCCCGTGGAAGTCGAACCGAAGCGGGAGGCCCGTCCGCGCCCCGAGCGCAGCGATCGTCGCGGCAATGGCCGGAACCGTCGTGATGGGCAACGTGGCGAACGCGGCACCGAGCGCGAAGAAGCGGCGCAAACCCAGCCGCAGCGCAGCGGCCGTCCGGAGCGCCAGGAACGTCCGGAACGTGCCGAGCAGCGCCCCGAACGGACCGAGCGCGCCGACACCGGCGAACGCGAAAAAGCCGCTCGCCAGGAGCGCGGCGAAGGTGCAGGCCGCAATCGCCAGGGGCGCCAGCGCAATCAGCCGAAGGCTACCGAAGGCATGGAGGCCGCCCAGGAACTCGCTGCTGTCGACGCCGCCACGGCAGCCCTAGCCGCGTCGCAGGAAGCTCCTGCCGACACGGCAGCCACGGGCGAGGAAGGCACGCCGGAAAAACGCCGCCGCCGCAGCCGCGGTCGCCGCGACCGTCGCGGAGCGGAAGATCAGGCAGTTGCCGGCGTAGCAACCGACGAAGTGTCCGCCGCCGCAGAGCCGGCGAGCGAGGAGCCGGCCGTGGCCGTCAGCACCGAAGCCCCGGAAGTTGCCGCGATCGAACAGATTGCGAGCCTGGAACCATCCGTGGCGCCGGCACCCGTCGAAGAGCCCGCCCCGCTGCCGGTCGTCGCAAGCCCCGCGGAAGTCGTGGCGGCCGCGATGGAAGAGGCCCCCCTGCCCGTTCCGGCCACGACAGCCGAGGTGGTGACCGCCGAAACACAAGTGCAAGAACACGCGGTGGTCGAGATGGCACAGCCCGAAGCTCTCCCCATGACGCAAACGCTGGCGGAGACTCCGGAGACCGCAGCGCAGGAAGCTTCTGAGCCGGCAGGACAGCCGGCCGAAGTCCCCGTTCTGGTCGCAGCAGCCGCCGAAGCGGAACCGGTTGACCTTGCTCAGGCGGTAGAAACGGAGGCGCCTGTAACCGAGGTTGAGGTTGAGGTTATGGCCATCGCCGAACCGGCCATCCAGCCGCAGACTTCCTCGAGCACGGGTAATGCCGGAGCCACTGCTGTTGCACCCGGCCCCGCAAAGACCCCGTCCGCCCCGATCGACCTTGGCGTCGCTCTGGCCGATAGCGGGCTTGTGCTGATCGAGACCGACCGGCAGAAGGCTCAGACTTTCTCCAGCGGAGCCCCGGAAGCGCAGCCGCTCGGCCGCCGCCCGCGTCCCACGGTTGCGATCGTGAGCGAGCCGTTGGAGCAGGTCGAAACCCGCGGCAAGTCAAACTGACGCGGAAAGCATGACGAATCTGCGCAAGGCTCCGAAAGCGGGGTCTTGCGCGGACGTCGTTCAAGCCCCCTGCCCGATGCCCCCCCTCGCCGACCGGGCAATCAGCTCCTGAATCAACCCTTCCACTGCGTCCTCGCAGTAGTCGAGCACGGCCTCGAATCCCTTCTCCCCCCCATAGTACGGATCTGGCACCTCATCCAGCCTGTAGTTCCGGGCATAGCGCATGAACAGAGCGAGCTTCTCGCGACAGGCGTCCGGGCAAGTGCGCCGCATGTATTCGAGATGAGTGGCGTCCATCGCCAGCAGCAGATCGAACTCGTGGAAGTCCTTGGCTTCGAGCCGGCGCGCGCGTAGCGCGCCCAAGTCGTAGCCGCGCCGCAACGCCACCTTTCGGGTGCGTGGATCGGGAGCCTCGCCGACATGGAAGTCATGCGTGCCGGCCGAATCCACTTCGATCAGATCGGACAGTCCAGCGGCCTGGATCGCATGACGGGCGACTGCTTCAGCCGTCGGCGAGCGGCAGATATTCCCGGTACACACAAACAGAATTCGCGTCATCGTCATCTCGCTCAGCTGCCGCTTCCATGTTGGTCGGCCCCGAATGCCTGCTGACGGAGCCGAAAGAGTTGATCACGTACCGCCGCTGCCTTTTCAAACTCGAGATTGCGGGCGTGCTCCTGCATTTCCTTCTCCAGTTTCTTGATACGCTTCGCAAGCGTCTTCTCGTCGAATGCGAAATACTCCGCCGGCGCGTCGGCAACATGCAAAGCACTGCGCTCTTCGTCGCTCCCATAGACACCGTCGATGATGTCCTTGATCCGCTTGCTGACCGTCTTGGGGACGATTCCGTTCGCCTCGTTGAACGCGACCTGCTTGGCCCGCCGCCGGTCGGTTTCGTCGATGGCCGCACGCATCGACCGGGTGATCACGTCGGCGTAGAGGATCGCCTTTCCATGAATGTGGCGAGCCGCGCGGCCGATCGTCTGGATCAGGGAGCGTTCGGATCTGAGGAAACCTTCCTTGTCCGCATCGAGGATCGCGACGAGGGACACTTCGGGAATATCCAGACCTTCCCGCAGCAGGTTGATGCCCACGAGGACGTCGAATTCGCCAAGCCGCAGGTCGCGGATGATTTCGACGCGCTCCACGGTATCGATGTCCGAATGCAGGTAACGCACACGGATGCCGTTTTCCCCCAGATAGTCCGTAAGATCTTCGGCCATGCGCTTGGTCAGCGTCGTCACAAGGACGCGCTCGCCGACATCGATTCGTCGCTTCGCTTCGGACAACAGATCGTCGACCTGCGTCGTTGCTGGACGGACCTCAATGGCGGGGTCGATGAGCCCGGTGGGCCGGACCACCTGCTCGACCACCTGCCCTTGGTGCGTCGCCTCGTAATCGGCGGGGGTGGCCGAGACGAAAATCGTCTGCGGCATCAGGCGCTCGAACTCTTCGAATCGTAACGGACGATTGTCGAGCGCCGACGGCAGGCGGAAGCCGTACTGAACCAGGTTGTCCTTGCGCGATCGATCCCCCTTGTACATTCCGCCGACCTGCGGGATCGACACATGGGACTCGTCGACGAAGAACAGCGCATCGGACGGCAGATAGTCGATGAGCGTCGGCGGCGGTTCCCCGGGGCCACGGCCCGACAGATGACGCGAATAATTTTCGATGCCCTTGCAAAACCCCATCTCGTTCAACATCTCGAGGTCGAAGCGAGTTCGCTGTTCGATGCGCTGTGCCTCGACGAGCTTGCCCGAGCGGTAGAAGTAATCGACGCGCTCGCGCAACTCCTCCTTGATCGCCTCGATGGCCTGCAGCACCGTGGCGCGCGGCGTCACGTAGTGGCTCGACGGATAGACGGTGAAGCGCACGAGCTTCTGCTTCAGATGCCCGGTCAGCGGATCGAAGAGCGTCAAATGCTCGATCTCGTCGTCGAACATCTCGATGCGAACCGCAAGTTCCGCGTTTTCGGCAGGGAACACATCGATCACGTCGCCCCGGACGCGGAACGTTCCGCGCCGGAAATCGATGTCCGAGCGCGTGTACTGCATCGCCACCAGGCGCTGAACGAGGTCGCGATGAGCCATGCGCTCGCCTTCGCGCAGATGCAGGATCATCGCGTGATAGTCGACCGGATCGCCGATACCGTAGATGCACGACACAGTCGCAACGATCACGACGTCGCGCCGCTCCATCAGGCTCTTCGTCGCAGACAGCCGCATCTGTTCGATATGCTCGTTGATGCTCGAATCCTTCTCGATGAAGAGGTCGCGCGACGGGACGTAGGCTTCCGGCTGGTAGTAATCGTAGTACGACACGAAATACTCGACGGCATTTTCCGGAAAGAATTCGCGGAACTCGGCGTAGAGCTGTGCCGCAAGCGTCTTGTTCGGCGCCAGCACGAGCGCCGGGCGGCCGGAGCGCGCGATGACGTTGGCCATCGTGTAGGTCTTGCCCGAGCCGGTCACGCCCAGAAGCGTCTGGTACATCAGGCCATCCGTGATCCCTTCCGTCAGCAGAGCAATTGCGGACGGCTGGTCTCCCGCGGGCGGAAACGGCTGATGAAGTCGGAACGGACTCCCCTCGAAGGTGATGACCGGAGTGCTGTCGCTCGGATGCGTCATGTTAGAATTTCAGGTCGTTTGAGGCCCTTCCTCTGCTTGCTGCACTGGGCCGACTGATCATTATTTCGCAATTCGCGACCCAAAGCACGGCACCAAGGCACATCGCCCTGTACCGGCTGAGGATCGCGGACGTACTTCCCGCCCACCCCTGGAGTTGTTGATATGCCCGCTTCGATCTTCGCCGCCGTCGAGATGGCGCCCCGTGACCCGATTCTCGGCCTGAACGAGGCCTTTAACGCCGATTCGCGTGCCGAGAAAGTGAACCTCGGCGTCGGCGTCTACTACGACGACAACGGCAAGATCCCGCTGCTGAGCGCGGTCAAGACTGCCGAAAAGGCCCGCCTCGAAGCTATGCCGCCGCGTGGCTATCAGCCGATCGAAGGCCCGGCCGCGTACAACAACGCGGTGCAGAACCTGCTCTTCGGCAAGGATTCGGCGCTCATCGCCAACGGCCAAGTCGTCACCGTCCAGGCCCTCGGCGGCACTGGCGCACTGAAGGTCGGCGCGGACTACCTCAAGCGGCTGCTGCCCGGCGCAACCGTCTATATCTCCGACCCGAGCTGGGAGAATCACCGCGCCCTGTTCGAATCGGCCGGCTTCCCCGTCGAGAACTATCCCTACTATGACGCGGCGACCCGCGGCGTGAACTTCGCCGGCATGAAGGCCAAGCTCGATCAACTCGCCCCAGGCTCGGTCGTTGTGCTGCACGCTTGCTGCCACAACCCGACGGGTGCCGACCTGAGCGAAAGCCAGTGGGGCGAAGTCGTCGAAGCCTGCCGCGAGCGCGCACTCGTCCCGTTCCTGGACATGGCCTACCAGGGCTTCGCCGACGGCATTGAACCGGACGCCATTGCCGTTCGCCTGTTCTCGGCCAGCGGCCTGCAGTTCTTCGTGTCTAGCTCCTTCTCGAAGTCGTTCTCGATGTACGGCGAACGCGTCGGCGCCCTGTCGATCGTCACGGCCGGCAAAGACGAATCGGCCCGCGTGCTGTCGCAGGTCAAGCGCGTCATCCGCACCAACTACTCCAACCCGCCGATCCACGGCGGTGCCGTTGTCGCTGCTGTGCTGAACTCGGCTGAACTGCGCCAGATGTGGGAAGACGAACTCGCGAGCATGCGTGATCGCATCCGCGCGATGCGCGTCGGTCTCGTCGAGTCGTTGAAGGGTGCCGGCGTGGCCCAAGACTTCTCCTTCGTGATCCAGCAGCGCGGCATGTTCTCCTACACCGGCCTGTCGGCCGCGCAAGTGGAACAGCTCAAGAACGAGTTCGGCATCTACGCGGTGTCCACCGGCCGTATCTGCCTCGCCGCACTGAATTCGCGCAACATCGACTACGTCGCGAAGGCGATCGCTTCGGTCGTGAAGAGCTAAAAAATCTCGATCAATTATTGACGAACCGCCGCGTGGTATCTATACTGCGCGGCTTCTTTCCCCGATAGCTCAGTCGGTAGAGCAACGGACTGTTAATCCGTGTGTCCCTGGTTCGAGCCCAGGTCGGGGAGCCAAATTCGGCTCAGGCGCGTTTCGCATGGGCAAATAATACCGATCCCCGATAGCTCAGTCGGTAGAGCAACGGACTGTTAATCCGTGTGTCCCTGGTTCGAGCCCAGGTCGGGGAGCCAGTAAAACAACACAAAGGCCACTCTTCGGAGTGGCCTTTGTGTTTTTCGGTCTGCGTCGGCACTTCCTATCCGCGCCAGATCACCCAGTATTTCTGCGGCCACCTCAAGGACCCCCACCACCGCTCGCCCTGATCGTGGAGTTCGATCCCGTCCGACGTCAGCGTGTAGTAGTGCGCCTGCAGCCCTTCGGTCCCGCACGGAACGATGTAACCGTTACGTTCCAGAAATCCGAAGTAATGCACGGCCAGCGGGACGCCTTCGAGATGCATCAGACACGACAGATCCCATAGTCGTATGAACGGATGCCCAGATCGCATTGCGCGCAACAAGCGCAGCACATGCCAACGATGCGGAACACGTTCCTGACGGCGAAAATCGACGGCGCTCGAAGTCATGAGGATCTCCCGGCTTAAGCGTTCGAGGCAGGCCCTTGAGAAACAAGATCGGCTCCCCGTCTGCACAGCCCGGACATCGGACCAGCTCTCGCCAGGGGGAAACGATTCGGTGCAGGAAAGCACCTGATTCGAGTCTAGGCGGGTGATTGCAAGTTTCAAGGACAACCCGGTGGGCGCTCCCACAAAACATACGCAGGGCACGTTCCGGTGTACGAATACCCACAAGCCGGCTCCCGCCACGTGTTGCAAACGCGACCAGTGAAATAAACGCGACAAAACAGCAACGTTCTGTTTTTATTTATATTTTCAAGACTTAACAATAGAAAATCCGCTTGGCACAGGTCCTGCAATATGGCCATTGGAAGCGCTGCCGGCCGGCAGCACGAATGGCAAATATGCGAGGACATCATGGCCTACAAAATTCTCACCTCTTCCTGCACCGCTTGCGGGGCCTGTGAGCCCGAATGCCCGAACGACGCCATCAAGGAAAAGAACGGCATGTTCGCGATCAAGGCCGATTTGTGTACCGAGTGCATCGGCCACTACGACGATCCGCAGTGCATCGCGCAGTGTCCTTCGGACGGCACGATCGTGGTCGACAAGAGCGTGCCGCGTTATCAAGCCTGAGAGACCGGGAGCTGCCATGCACAGCGTCGTCTGTATCAAGCAGGTGCCCGACTCGGCGCAGATCCGCGTACATCCGGTCACCAACACGATCATGCGCCAGGGCGTCCCGGCGATCATCAATCCCTACGACCTTTTTGCGCTCGAAGAGGCCCTGCGCCTGAAGGACAGGTTTGGCGGCACAGTGACGGTGATCACGATGGGACCGCCGATGGCCGAGGTGGCGCTGCGCAAGTGCCTGTCCTTCGGCGCGGACGACGCGATCCTCGTTTCGGACCGCGCCTTCGCAGGTGCCGATACCCTGGCGACGTCCTGCGCCCTCGCCTCCGCGATCAACAAGATCCGCGAAAACATGCCGGTCGATCTGATCTTCACGGGCAAGCAGACGATCGACGGCGACACCGCGCAAGTGGGACCCGGCATCGCCAAGCGGCTCGACTATCAGCTTCTGACCTATGTCTCGGCGATTCGCGAGATCGATCACGACAATCGCGAGATCGTCGTCGAGCGGCGCGCCGAAGGCGGGGTGCAGGTGCTGCGCACGAAGCTGCCGTGCCTGATCACCATGCTCGAAGGCACGAACGAGATGCGCTACGCGGACATGGACGACATGTTCCGCGCTGCGCGCTACCCGCTGAAGCTCTGGGATCGCGTCGCGGCCGGCATCGAGAACCCGGACGTAGTGGGTCTCAAGGGCAGCCCCACCGTGGTGGGCAAGGTGTTCGCACCGAAGCCGCGCAACAAGCGCGCCGAGATCGTCGAGACGATCGACAACGATCCGAAGAACCTCGCGGCGACGCTGCTCGCGAAGGTCTTCACCCAGCATCCCAAACTCGAGCGTGAAATCGCTCGTCTGGCCAAGTGAGGACGAGATCATGAACGAACCCGTCAAGAAGCCAGCGCGCAAGAAGGTCGAAGTCGATCCGCGCTTCGTCAATTACAAGCACGTGTGGGTCTTCATCGAGGCCGAGCGTGGCGTCGTGCATCCCGTGTCGTGGGAACTGCTCGGCGAAGGGCGAAAACTCGCCGACTCGCTGGGCGTCGAGCTCGCCGGGGTCGTGATGGGCCCGCCGGGCGAGCGGACGCGCGCGATCTGCGGCGAGGCTTTCCACTACGGCGCCGACCTGTGCTACCTCGTGCGGGACGAAGCCTTGCACGACTACCGGAACGAACCCTATACGAAGGCACTCACCGAGCTGGTCAACACCTACCAGCCGGAAATCCTGATGCTCGGCGCCTCGACGCTTGGTCGTGACCTCGCCGGCTCGGTCGCGACGACACTCGCCACCGGGCTCGTCGCCGACTGCACCGAACTCGTCATTGAGGCCGAATCGCGCAACCTGGCATCGACGCGCCCGACCTTCGGCGGCTCGCTCCTCTGCACGATCATGACGCAGCGCCATCGCCCGCAGATGGCGACGGTACGGCCGCGGGTGATGGCGATGCCGGAGCCGGACACCTCGCGCACGGGCCGCATCGTCGAGCACACAGTGACGTTCGTCGAATCGTCGATCATCACCAAGGTCCTCGAGTACATCCCGGACAACCTGCAGGACAAGCCGCAACTCGCCTTCGCCGACATCATCGTCGCCGGCGGGCGCGGCCTGAAGAAGCAGGAGAACTTCCAGCTCGTGTGGGATCTAGCGAAGGTGCTGGGCGCCGAAGTCGGCGCGTCGCGCCCCATCGTTCAGGCAGGCTGGGCGGAACTCGATCGCCAGGTCGGCCAGTCCGGCAAGACCGTGAGACCGAAGCTCTATATCGCAGCCGGCATCTCGGGCGCGATTCAGCACCGCGTGGGCATGGACGGCGCCGATGTGATCATCGCGATCAACAACGACGCGAACGCCCCGATCTTCGACTTCGCGCACTACGGCATCGTCGGCAACGCGATGCAGATCCTGCCCGCCCTCACCGACGCCTTCCGCGCCCAGATCGCACAGGCGCGCAAAGCCGGCTGACATTCAGATCCAGGAGAAGATTCATGGCCGAAAAGTTTGATGTCATCGTCGTCGGCGCCGGCATGGCCGGAAACGCCGCCGCCTACACGGCCGCCAAGGCGGGCCTCAAGGTGCTTCAGATCGAGCGCGGGGAATACCCCGGCTCGAAGAACGTGCAGGGCGCGATCCTGTATGCCGACGCGATCGAGAAGATCATCCCGGAGTTCCGCGAGTCGGCACCGCTCGAGCGCCATCTGATCGAACAACGTGTCTGGGTGCTCGACGACACGTCCCACGTCGGCAGCAACTACCGCTCGGAGGAGTTCAACCGCGAGCCGTACAACCGCTACACGATCATCCGCGCCCAGTTCGACAAGTGGTTCTCGGAGCAGGTCACCAAAGCCGGCGGTCTGGTCATCTGCGAGACGACGGTACAGGAGCTGCTGATGGACGGCAATCGCGTCGTTGGCGTGCGCACCGACCGCAAGAACGGCGACGTCTTCGCCGACTGCGTGATCCTTGCCGACGGAGTGAATTCCCTGCTCGCCAGGAAGGCTGGTTTCCACGAGGAACTCAAGCCGAAGGACATCGCACTGGCGGTCAAGGAGATCCACTTCCTGCCCCAGGAGACGATCGAGTCCCGCTTCAACATCGGCGAGGACGAAGGTGTCGTCATCGAGATGGCGGGCAAGATCACCGCGGGCATGATGGGGACCGCTTTCCTCTACACCAACCGCGAATCGATCACGCTCGGCGTCGGATGCATGCTGTCGGACTTCAAGAAGCAGAAGACGACGCCCTACCAGCTGCTCGAACAGATGAAGGCGCATCCCTCGATCAAGCCGCTGATTGCGGGTTCGGAAATGAAGGAATACGCGGCACACCTGATTCCCGAAGGCGGCTACGAAGCGATTCCGCCCGTCTATGGTGACGGCTGGATGATCGCCGGCGACGCGGGCATGTTCGTCAATGGCATCCACCGCGAAGGCTCCAACCTCGCGATGACCACCGGCCAGATCGCCGCCGAGACGCTGATCGACCTCAAGACCGCCGGCAAGGAATGTTCGGCCCGGAACCTCAAGGTCTATCGCCAGCGTCTCGACGCCAGCTTCGTCATGAAGGACCTGAAGAAGTACCGGAAGATGCCGGAGATCTTCCACAAGAGCCCGCAGTTCTTCACCACCTATCCGGAGCTGCTCAACCGCGCTGCGCACACGATGGTGAAGGTCGACGGTATCGACAAGAAGACCAAGGAACGCGAAATCCGCGGCAGCTTCCTCGCCGCCCGCTCGCTGACCGGTCTGTTCGGCGATGCCTTCAAGCTGTGGCGCGCCTTCCAGGCCCGCTGAACGACCGTCGCAAGGAGAAAGGAAATGACGCAAGTGAAGGTCGAAGAGAAGCTGTTCCAGAACCGCTATCGCGTCGACGCCGGGCGGCCGCACATCCACATCAAGCAACCGGACCTGTGCGCCAACCACTGCACCGAGCAGCAATGCACCACCTGCTGTCCGGCTGGCTGCTATATCGCCGAGGGCAATGGCAGGGTCGTGCTGATCACCGACGGCTGCCTCGAATGCGGCACCTGCCGCATCATCTGCGACGAGCATCGCAACGTCGCTTGGGAATGGCCGCGCGGCGGCTTCGGCATCCTGTTCAAATTCGGCTGACGAGGGATCATGGACGACATCCACCTTTTTCTCGCCCACGCCGTCCGGCTTGAAGCCGAAGCTGCCCGGCGCTTTGAAGAACTGGCGGACGCGATGGCCACTTTCGGCAACACGGAGGTCGAAACCTTCTTCCGCAAGATGGCGACCTATTCGCGCGAGCATCTTGCCGAAGCCCAGGCGCGCAGCGGCTTCCGTCCGCTGCCGCCGCTCGCTTCCGATGAATACAGCTGGCCGGACGGGACAAGTCCGGAGACGGCCGGCTGGGCAGGCGTGGACAGCCTGATGGGCGTGTCCGACGCGCTGCAGCTCGCACTCCAAAGCGAGCAGGCCGGACGGGATTTCTATGCCGGCATCGCCGCGACGACAAAGAATCCCCGCGTCAAATCGATGGCCGACGAATTCGCCGTGGAAGAAGCCGAGCATGTGGCCGCGCTGGAGCGCCTCATCGAGCGCTGCGCCGCCTGAATCGGCTCCGCCGCCGCTCCGTCCGTCGCCGGCTCAATCCTCCTCGCGCCGCCGATGGCGGGGCTTTCGGCCGCCGCTCTGGTCGGCGGCATGCTTCGCACTCGTCATGACCGCCAGCGCTTCGGCGACACGGTGATTCACGCTCTCGCGCGGCAGAATTCCCTTGGCGTCGGGAATGCCGGCCTCCATACCGGTAAGCAGCGTGATCGCCTCATCCACATTGGCCACGGGAAAGACGTGAAACCGGCCGGCCCGGGCGGCCTCCACGACCTCCTCCCGCAGCATCAGCTGTTTCACGCTCGCGGCCGGGATCAGGACCCCCTGCTCCCCTGTCAGGCCACGCGCGCGGCACAACTGGAAGAACCCTTCGATCTTCTCATTCACCCTACCGATCGCCTGCACCTCCCCGAACTGATTGACTGAACCGGTGACCGCGAAACATTGACGAATCGGAACTTGCGCGAGCGCCGAGAGCAAGCAGCAGAGTTCCGCGAGCGACGCCGAATCGCCCTCGACCGGCCCATACGACTGCTCGAACACGAGACTTGCCGCCAGCGAGAGCGGCTGATGGCGCGCATATCGGGCTGCGAGGAAGGCCGACAAAATGAGCACGCCTTTCGAGTGGATCGCACCGCCAAGTTCCGTTTCGCGCTCGATGTCGACCACGTCCCCCTCGCCGAGCCGCGCCGTCGCCGTGATCCGCACCGGATGCCCGAACTGCTCGCCCGCGATTTCCACGATCACGAGGCCATTGACCTGACCGCAACGGGTACCGTCGGTCGAAATCAGCGTTGTCCCGTCCAGCATCGACTCGAGGACGCGTTCCGAATAGCGCCCGAAACGCCGCGCACGCGCCGCAATTGCCCCATCGATCTGAGGAGCGCCCACGACGGGAACCCCGGACTGGCGTGCGTGGTAGTCCGCTTCCCGCAGCAAATCGGCCAGGTGACGCGTCTGCAAGCTGAGCCGGCCGGCGTCTTCCGCGAGGCGGGCGCCTTCCTCGACCATGCGTGCCAGCCCTTCGCGATTCACCGGCAGCAGGTTCGATGCACGAGCGAGCGTGGCGAGCAGGCGCACGTATTGGAGGGTCAGCGTGTCCGTGCGCAGCATGTCGTCGTCGAAGTCCGCGGCGACCTTGAACAAGTCAGGGAAATCCGGGTCGTTCTCGGTCAGGAGGTAGAACAGTTCGCGGTCGCCGATCAGGATAACCTTGACGTCGCACGGCACCGGCTCGGGCTCGAGCATCTGGACGTTGGTCCAGCCCTGGGCCTCGGCGGGCGGCTCGATGCGAACTTCCCGCGCACGCAGCGCACGTTTCAATCCCTCCCACGCGAAAGGCTGCGTCAGGAGCCGATCCGCATCTACAACGAGATACCCGCCGCACGCCCGGTGCAGCGCACCGGCGCGAATCAGGTTGAAGTGGGTGATCAGCACGCCCATCTGCGCGATGAACTCCACGCGACCGATGAGGTTTCCGAACACGGGATTGTCCTCGTACACGATCGGGGCGCCATGTGTCGAGGAGTGATCGACCAGCAGCTTCACCTGATAGCGATGGAACCGCTGCCCGCCGTCCTCACCCGCTTCGTCCTCGTCCTCCAAGCTTTCCTGCTCGGCCGCATTCTCCAGCACGTCCTGGGCAACGGCATCGAGAAAGCGCAACACCTCGGGCAGTTCTGCGTATGTTTCACGCATCGGACGTATCAGATGCGTGACGGCCGGCGCCAGCGCGTCGCGGGCCGCCCGCTTGACCGATTCCCGCAAGGCGGTGCGCCAACCGGGGAAGTCATCGAGGAGATCGGCGAGCTTTTCGCTCCATGCGCTCACCTTGCCTTCGATCGCTGCGCGTTCGGCCGGCGGCAAGGCTTCGAACGCGTCCGGCGACATCGCCTCGCCGTTGGCGGTCGGAGCAAAGACAAAACCTTCGGGGGTCTGCAGCAGCGAGACGCCATCTGCCGAACATGCCTCGCCGAGCTCTCGCAAGGCCTTCTCTTCCCGGGACTTGTGCGCCTGCAGCAGGGAGTCGACGCGATCGCGATGCGTATCCGCCTCAAGCGCGGCTTCGATCGCCGGACCGAGGTCCGCGATGAAGGTCTGCATCTGCGCATGCAACGCTGCTCCGCGCCCAGCGGGAAGCTTGAGCAAGCGAGGGCGGTGGGGATTGTCAAAGTCGTTGAGATAGCACAGGTCCGGGGGAACCTCGCGACGCTCGGCGAATTCGCGCAGCAAGCGCAAGGCCACCGCGTGCCGCCCAGTCCCTGCCTCGCCTAGGACGAACAGATGGTAGCCGGGCTGCCCGATCGCCAGACCGAATCGCAATGCCTGTTCGGCCCGCGCCTGCCCCAGGCCGCCCGGCAGGTCCACCAAATCGTCGGTCGTCTCGAAATCGGGCCAGTCAGGCATGCAGCGTCGGCACAGATTCTCAGCCGACAGCGGACCGGGGCGAGCCATGCAGTCGTTCTCCTGATGCCGGAAAACAAACGGGAGACTCCATCTACTGCACCGGAACCGCCATCGTCCAGATACCGAAGCGGTTCAGGTCGGGAAATCGTGTCCCCTATCGGATTCCCCGGCGCGAGACATCGCCCCACCGGGAATCTTCCTGCAATGCAATCACGTGCTCGAACTGCGGAAATTTGCGGTCATGCTCCATCATCAGGCGCATCAGCGTCAGAGCATGCTCCTTCGGAAACCCTTGGCGGGTCCCGCCTCGCGTATCAGTCATCAGCTGGAAAAGCAGCTTCCGGCACTCCGCCGACCCCCACATCGCCTCGATCTTCCGGAGATGCGGAAACTTTGCGAAGAGTTCAGCGACAGGGATTTCAATTGCGCTTGAAGACATAGGGAATGCGGCATCCAATTGAGGTCAATTCACGCAAGATCTACTACTTTAGTTTTGTATCCCACAAAACGGTTCCTCGCCAGCTGAGACAAATACGTAAGCGGTCTCGCAAATCCAGCGTGGCACCAAGCGTAGATTCACATCTCACCCTTGCAGTGGAACGCAACGCTGCCGATAATCGTCCAAACAGCTGTCAGCCCAGACGACTCTCTGCAACTCCTTCCCCTTGCATTGTGGCGCCCGCATCCAAAAATGCAATGAAATTCATTCCAATCCACCTCGCCAACGCCCAGCCCATCGCGTCCGAAGGCATCATCATACCGAATCCGGGTATGCCACTGCATGACCGGCGAGGACGCGCCGTCCATGATCTGCGGATTTCCGTCACCGATCGCTGCAATTTCCGCTGCGTCTATTGCATGCCCCGGTCCGTCTTCGGCGCCGACTACCCCTTCCTGCCGCGCAAGGAACTCCTCTCCTTCGAAGAAATCACTCGCGTTGCCCGCGCTTTCGCTGCCCGGGGAGTACAGAAGATCCGCATCACGGGCGGCGAACCGCTGTTGCGCAAGCATGTCGAGAATCTGGTCGCGATGCTCACCGAGATCGAGGGCCTGGAGCTCACGCTCACGACGAATGGAGTCCTCCTTCCACGCATGGCCCGCACACTGCGTGACGCCGGACTGCACCGAGTTACGGTGAGCCTCGACGCGATCGACGACGCAACCTTCCGCGCGATGAACGACGCCGACTACCCCGTCGCCGCAGTTCTGCAGGGGATCGAGGCGGCAGAGCGAGCCGGACTCGCCCCGATCAAGGTCAACATGGTGGTCAAGCGCGGGGTGAACGATCACGGGATCGTGGACATGGCGCGCCATTTCCGGGGTTCCGGCCACATTCTGCGCTTCATCGAGTTCATGGACGTCGGCAGCTCGAACGGCTGGGAAATGAGCGCGGTCCTACCGTCGCGCGAAGTCATCGCGCGCATCAACGAAGTCTTTCCGGTCGAACCCATAGAACCCAACTACACGGGCGAAGTGGCGGAGCGGTGGCGCTATGTCGACGGACAAGGGGAAATCGGCGTGATCTCCTCCGTCACGCAGGCCTTCTGCTCGACCTGCACGCGAATCCGGCTTTCGACCGAAGGCAAGCTCTACACCTGCCTCTTTGCCCAGCAGGGACACGACCTGCGGGAACTGCTGCGCGCCGGCGCCAGCGACGAAGAACTCGACCGCGCGATCGCAAACGTCTGGTCCGCTCGGGAAGACCATTACTCCGAGATCCGAACAGCGAACACTGCTGGGCTGCGGAAGATCGAGATGTCGTACATCGGGGGCTGAAAGCCCCCATCCCCTCCGCCGAACTCGATTCCACTGTCGTTCTCCTTGCCCGGATCCGAAGACCGGGCAAGGGACTTGCTTGTCGGGATGCGCGCATCGGCGCCCGATTCCGAGATGACGTCCATCGCGCCACAAGAACTATCCGCCGACGCGATGCCAGGGGCCGCAGCGCCCCTCCCCCGGACAAAACGACTGTTCCGAAAGATGCCTCAACCAAACCAAGCCCGAACTGCTCAGACACTCGCCGCGACCCGCCTCCTGACAGGCACCCTTGCACTCGCTCTTGGACTAGCCATGACTGGTTGCGCCTATCAGGGGGGCACAACGAATAGCGAGAAAGAACCAAAGATTCAACTCGTCTGGCCGGCCGCCCCCGCGGATCCCAGGTTTCGCTACGAGACTCAACTCCGCAATCAGTATGACATTCGTCCCCTGACCGAAGACGAACGCTTGAAACAGATGCTCACGGGCCCTTCGAGCAAACCTGGAGAGCCCGCGTACCGCAAGCCATCCGCCCTTGCCGCTCGGAACGGCAGGATCTACGTCGCCGACCCCCCCACAAACTCGATCGTCGTATTCGACGTACCCCGTGGGCGAGTATTTCAGATCGGGGTTCGCGAACCCAACAACGTCACGAGCCCCACCTCCCTCGCCATCGACGGAGAGAACAACGTCTACGTGCTCGACGCGAAGAGACATCAGGTCATGGTATATGACTCCCTTGGCCTCTTCATGTATGCAGTCGGCAACCCGAAGGAGCTCTCCAAGCCATCGGGAGTCGCCGTTAGCGACGACGGCCAGAAGATATTCATAGTCGACCGTGGCACGGTGGACGGCAATGATCACAAAGTCATCGCTTATTCCCCGGACAACCGCGAGCTATTCCGCATTGGCCCGCGTGGGTCAGCCCCCGGCCGCGTAAGCATTCCCTTGGCAGCAACCGTTACTCGCGGGTCACTGCTTGTTCTCGACTCCGGGAATTTTCGCGTCCAGACCTTCGATCTCGAGGGCAATTTCAAGGGAATGTTCGGAAGCGTAGGCAATGGCATCGGCCAATTTTCCCGCCCGCGAAGCATTAGCGCGGATCAGGACGGAAACATCTACGTCTCGGACGCTTCATTCAACAACGTCCAGATCTTCAGCCCGGCAGGGGAATTGCTTATGTGGCTAGGCGAACCGAGCCTGCGCAATGTGCCGGGCCAATTCGGATTGATTGCAGGGATAGCAGTCGATGAAACGGGACGACTCTACGTTGCAGACCAATACCACCTGAAGGTCGAGGTCTACCGGCCAGAAAAGCCGCAGTGAACTGCGCGGGGCCTTGAGATCATAGGTGGATTGAAAATTGCTTAAAATGCCAATGAAGTAAAAAAATACTTCGGGAACGAGAACCGCCACATCAAATTTCAGGGTGTCACCCATGACAAAAAAGAAAATTCTCTCGGCATGCCTTGCATTGGCGACCGTCCTGCCAGCAATGGACGCATTGTCGGACGGCGACGTTCCGACGAAGTTCTCGAACATGGGAACGATCAGCAACACTCGGCACAACCTGACGCAAAGAGACACGACGGATGGCAATCAACCGGCCGCCGAATTCATGGACTTCGTCCGGAACGATTACATGCAGGTATGCGTGTACTGCCACACTCCGCACGGCGCCAACACGACACTCGCCGCTCCGCTGTGGAACCGCACTAACAAGACCCCTACGGGCGGCTACACGCTCTATAACCAGCAAAGTCTCAGCGGCACGGTCACGCAACCCGGGCCGAACTCCCTTACCTGTCTTTCGTGCCACGACGGTCAAACGGCGATCGACTCCATCGTAAACATGCCAGGCAGTGGCGGATGGAATGCGGCCCAAATGACGACTCAGGACAACACGTTCCTGAACACATGGCCGAAGCCGGCCCGGGCAATCGCGAAAGCTACTTCGCACAACGCCCTCAGCCCAGCGGGCTGCCTCTCCTGTCATAGTCCCGGCCTGGAAAACGGCGCAACAGACTTTAGCGTCTTCGCAATTGGAACCGACTTGTCCAATGATCACCCGGTGGGTGTGAAATTCCCGACCGGGACCGACTGGAATCCGAATACCACCACCAAGGGCAGCGTCAAGTTCTTCGACACGAACGGCAACTCCCGTCCGGACAAGAACGAGCTGCGGTTCTACGATTCGGGCGACGGCTATGAGGTTGAATGCGCCTCCTGCCATGATCCGCACGGGGTACCATCGGCTGGAGTGGGAACCAAGTTCCTTCCGACCTTCCTGCGCGTCACCCCGGAAGGCAGCACAATTTGCCTGACTTGCCACGTCAAGTAATCGGCTGATACGTCAACACGAAGGGCCCGTCAATGACGGGCCCTTCTCATTTTTAGCAAAACTGCATGCACTGATGTCCCTAATTTGAGAATTAAATCCGACCTCAAATCACGATAAGGACTCCGTAGATACCCTCCTACGGATTACGCAGTACCGCCAACGGTGTCCGCCGGAGCAGTTTTCTCATCCCAGCCCAGCCCCCCAGGACCACGGCAGCCGTTCCCACAGTGACGACGAGCATCGACCCGAGTGGGTCCGGCGTATAGGCGATCTTGAACACTTGCCGTCCCAGGCCCCAGCCGATGGTCGACGCTCCGCCGACGGCCATCAGTGTCGCCACCATCCCCAACATACTGAATTCTGCAAGGATCGCCTGACGCATCTGCCGGTTACGGGCGCCAAGCGTACGCAGCATCGCGAGTTCGAACTCCCGCTCGTCGTGGGTCGATTCCAGTGCCGCAAACAGCACGACGAAGCCGGCCACGAGGGCGAAAATGAAGACGAACTGGACGACCAAGACCAGCTGGTCGGTCAAGGCTCGCAACTGTCCGATCACGGCGTCGACATCGATCACCGAGAAGTTCGGGAAGCGGCGGACCAGGTCCTGGGTCAGCCCCTTGTCGTTCTCCGGTTGGCGGAAACTCGTGATCAGGCTGGCGGGGTCGTTTTCGAGCATCCCCGCGCCGGCGATGAAGAAGAAATTGACCCGCATCGAGTCCCACTCGAGCCTGCGCACGCTTGTAATCGGCGCCTCGACCGCGCGGCCGGCCACGGTGAAACGCACGCGGTCGCCCACCTTGAGCAGGAAAGTCTCGGCGAGACCTTGCTCGACCGAGAACTGGGGAGCCGTATCATTGCCGTGCCAAGTGCCGGCGACGATGGAGTTTCCTTCCGGCGGCGAGGTGCCATAGCTCAGGTTGAATTCGCGCTCGGCCAGACGCCGGGTCCGATCTTCCGCGTAATCCTCCGGCCGCACCTCCCGGCCGTTTATGGCGGTCAGGCGTCCCCGAATCATCGGCAGGATCGCTGGAGCAGTCATTCGATGCTCGGCGAAGAACTGCGCGAGCGACTCGCGCTGGTCGGGCTGGATGTTGATGACGAAGCGGTTGGGAGCGTCGGGCGGCGACATCCGCCGCCAGGAGTCGAGCAAGTCTCCACGCACGAGCGTCAGGAGCACGAGGGCGGTCATGCCGACGCCGATTGCACTGACCTGGACGATTGTCGAACCCTTGCGGCGGACCAATGCCGCCAAGCCGTAGCGCCAGCCGCTGCCTCGCATGCTTCCCGCTCCCCTCAGGCGGCCGAGCAGCAGGAGCAGGCCCCACGCAATCGCGGAGAAAAGGCCGAGCGCCAGCGCGAAGCCACCGGAAACCAGGGCCCCCAACCGGAACTCCCCTGCCATCCAGAAGATGACCGCAACCAGGGAGGCCCCGCCGACGAGCCAGGCCGCAGCGCTACGAGCCTCCAGCGGCACGATTTCGCGACGCAGGACGCGCAGCGTCGGGACGTGTCGAAGACGCAGAACTTGCGGGAAGACAAAACCGGTCAGCAATACCAGAGCGATCGAAAGTCCGTAGAGGAGCGGGCGAAACGACGGGGCGGGCAACTCGCCGACGATCGACTTCAACGCCAGGCTGACAAGTCCCTGGTGGACAGCCCAACCGATTAGCGTTCCCAGGACGGCTGCGGCAAGACCGAACAACACGAATTCGCCCAGAACGATGGCCATGACCTGGCGCTGTCGCGCGCCGAGACAGCGCATGACGGCACATGCGTCGAGGTGCCGGCGCATGAATCGACGGGCGGAGAGGCCCACCGCGACGGCCGCGAGGATCACGGCGAGGAGCGCAGCGAGACGGAGAAAGCGCTGGGCCTGATCGAGCGCAGTGCGCACTTCCGGGCGGGCGTTGTCGATGGTCTCGATCGCCTCACCCCGGCCAAGGTGCCCCTTTGCCCAGGCCTCGAATCCCGCGATGGCATCGGGACTCCCGGCGAGGTGCAGGCGCCACGTGGCCCGGCTGCCTTCGACCAGCAGGCCGCTGGCTGGAAGGTCGGCCGCATTGAACATCGCACGGGGCAGCAGGCTGAAGAAGTTCGCGCCCCGGTCGGACTCGAAGGTGACCATCCCGCCGACTCGAAACTCGAGCTCCCCGAGCCCGACCCGATCGCCGACCGAGACGCCCAGTCCCGAGAGGAGACGCTCGTCGAGCCACACTTCGCCACGCTCGGGAACACGTCCGGCGACGATATCGGGCTGGTTCGGTCCGCTGGCGATGCGGACGCTTCCGCGCAAGGGGTAGCCGCTCTCGACGACCTTCACGGCGGCGAGCTGGGCACCTGAATCGCTGCTTACCATGCTCGTGAAGAGAATGCTGCCGACCATTCCCAGATCACGCCGCCGCGCTTCCGTCGTGATCTCGCCGCTCCATGGATGATCCGCCCGCAGCAACAGGTCGCCGCCCAATAGCTGGTTCGCTTCGCGATCGAGGGCGCGGGAGACGCGATCGCCGAGAAAGCCGACGCTGGTCAGCGCGGCGACCGCAACGACGATCGCCAGCCCGAGCAGATGGAGTTCCCCGGCGCGCAGGTCGCGCACCATCATCCGCAAGGCAAGCCGCAGTGTATTCATGAGCGGATCGACGCCTTGCGAAGAAGAAGGTTCAGTCTGCGGGCGTCAGGCGCGTCTCAGGATTCGGCGCGCGAGCTCGACCCAGTATGCAACGCCGACCGGAATTACCTCGTCGTTGAAATCGTAATGCGGATTGTGCAGCGTGCAGCCGCCCTCGCCCGGACCGTTGCCGAGCCAGACATAGCAGCCGGGCTTGTGACGCAGATAGAAGGCGAAATCCTCGGCGCCCATGCTCGGGCGTGCGTTGGTCACGACGCCCGCTCCGCCCGCCAATGCACCGGCGACTTCCGCACACACGGCCGCTTCGTCGGCCGTGTTGATCGTCGGAGGGTAACCGCGGCGATATGTGAGGACGATCTCGACACCGTGCGCAGCGGCCACGCCCTCGCACAGGCGCTGCAGCGAGGCCTCGACGCGCTCCTGAACGGCCTCGCTGAAGGCACGCACCGTGCCGCAGAGTTGGGCGCGATCGGGGATCACGTTGTAGGCCTCCCCGGCGTGGAACTGGGTCACCGAGACGACCGCCGAATCGGTCGGATCGAGCGTGCGACTGACGATAGATTGGATCGCCTGCACGAGCGCGGCGCCCGCGACGATGGAATCCGTCCCGAGGTGCGGCATCGCGGCGTGTGCGCCATGGCCCCGGATCTCGATGTCGAAGCGGTCCGCACTCGCCATCACTGCGCCGGGATGCACGGCAAACTGCCCTGAGGGCAATCCGGGCCAGTTGTGCAGGCCGAAGATCGACTCCATCGGGAAACGATCGAACAGACCGTCGTTGACCATCGCGTCGGCACCGCCCTCGCCTTCCTCGGCCGGCTGGAAAACGAAATGCACGGTGCCGTCGAAATCCGGGTGAGCGGCGAGCACTTCAGCCGCTCCGAGCAGCATCGTCGTGTGCCCGTCGTGCCCGCAGGCATGCATGCATCCCTGGCGGCGCGACTTGTGTGCGAATTCGTTGCGTTCATGGATCGGCAAGGCGTCCATGTCGGCGCGTAGCCCGATCGCGCGCAGGCCGCGTCCGGATCGCAGCGTTCCGACGACGCCGGTACCGCCGACGCCGCGATGCACTTCGAGGCCGAGTCCTTCGAGATGGGCAGCGACGAGTTCGGCCGTGCGATGCTCGGCGAACGCGAGTTCAGGATGGGCGTGGATGTCGCGGCGGATTTCGATGAGTCGGGGGTGACACCGGCGGATCGTGTCATGGATGCTCATGTCTTTCACCTGTTCCAGCGATTCTTCGTGCGTGGGACGTTTCAGTTTAAACGGCCCTGCAACGCCCGTCGAATCCGCTTCGATCGTTCTTGCCGCGGCACGGGGAATTCGTGGACCATTCCGCCATTGCATGGACCGGACACCTTGAAGTGAAACTCTTCTACGCCGACCACTTCGTGCTGCCGCTGCCGCCGGGGCATCGGTTTCCGATGGAGAAATATTCGCGCCTGCGCGCACGCCTGGCCGCTTCGGGGCATTTCGGCGAATCGGATTTCATCGTTCCGACCGCCGCGAGCGACACCGAAATCCTACGGGCCCACGATGCGGGATACCTGTCACGCGCCGCGAGCGGAAGGCTCGAACCGGCCGAGCAGCGGCGCATCGGGTTTCCCTGGACGCCGCAGATGATCGAACGCTCGCGACGGTCCGCCGGTGCGACGCTCGCGGCCTGCCGGCGTGCCCTCACCGAGGGATGCTCGGCGAATCTCGCCGGCGGCACGCATCACGCGCACCGGGACTTCGGTTCGGGCTTCTGCGTGTTCAACGACGCGGCGATCGCCGCGCTGGCGATGCAGGCGGAGGGGCTTGCGCGCAAGGTGGCGGTCGTCGACTGCGACGTCCATCAGGGGGACGGAACGGCGACGATCCTCGCGGGGCGCCGGGATCTGTTCACCTTGAGCCTCCATGGCGCCAAGAATTTCCCCTTCCGCAAGGCGGTGTCGGATCTCGACGTCGAACTGCCGGACGGCACCGGCGACAGCGCCTATCTCGCGGCCTTGAACGATGCTTTGTCCGACCTGTTTTCGCGCTTCGAGCCGGATCTCGTGATCTATCTGGCCGGTGCGGACCCCTTCGAAGGGGATCGACTGGGTCGTCTCGCCTTGACCTTCGACGGCCTCGCGGCGCGCGACCAACTCGTACTCGGGCGGTGCTTCGGTCGCGGCATACCGGTCGCCGTGGCGATGGCTGGAGGTTACGCGGCCGATATCGACGACACGGTATCGGTGCATTTCACGACGGTCGTGACCGCCGCGCGTTTGTCGCGCGATTTTGTGCCGTCGCTTATTGCGCAGCGCGGCGCTTGCGCTCGGCCCGGATGAGATCGGCGATGTCGGTGTTGGCGTTCGCCATGGCCCAGCTTTCGGCGGTGAATCCTGCGTCGTTTTCCTGATCGAGGTTCACGTCCGTCTTCAGCAGACGCCGCACGACGTCGATGTGACCGTTCCGGGCAGCGAGCATCAGTGCGTTCGACTTGTTCGGCGCGAGCAGATTGACGTCCGCGCCGCGTGCCAGCAGGCGCTCGACGAGTTCCAGGCGGCCTTCGAAGGCGGCGTATATCAGCGCGTTCCACCCGTCGTTATTGACCGGGGCGCCGGCGTCGAGCAGGAGGTCGACGACGGGGGTCTCACCCTTCAGCACCGCAAGCATCAGCGCCGAATCGCCGGCTCCATTGCGCAACGAGACTTTGGGCCGATATTTCAGCAGGGCCGCAACGGTCTTCGTCTGGCCCTCGCGGGCGGCAAGCATCAGCAGGGAATTCCCCTGAGGGTCGACGGTGTCGGGGTCCAGGCCGCGGTTGAGGAGATCAACGAGTTGCGACGTGTCGCCCAATCGGGCGGAGCTGAGGCCGTCCTCGTAGCTGCCGGCATGGGCCGCAGCGGCGCCGAGCGTCGCCGCGAACACGGTGGAAACCAGGAAGCGGCGCAGCAGATCAGTGTGCTTGGGCATGGCGGAAAAGGCGGAAGAAGTTTTCGGTGGTAACGGCCTCGATACGGTCGAGCGACTCGTTGCGCAGACGGGCGATTTCCTCGGCGACGTGGACGACCCAGGCGGGCTCGTTGGTCTTGCCCCGATGCGGCACAGGTGCGAGGTAGGGTGAGTCCGTCTCGATCAGCAGGCGGTCAAGCGGCACGAAGCGGGCGACCTCCTTGAGGTCACGCGCGCTCTTGAACGTGACGATTCCGGAGAAGGAGATGTAGAAGCCGAGGTCGAGGGCCGCCTCCGCGACTTCACGCGACTCGGTGAAGCAATGCATTACACCACCCGCCTCGCCGGCACCTTCCTCGCGCATCACGCGCAGCGTGTCCTCGGCGGCCGAGCGCGTGTGGACGATCAGGGGTTTGCCGCAGGCGCGAGCCGCCCGGATATGGGTGCGAAAGCGCTCGCGCTGCCATTCCGGCGCGTCCTTCTGCCAGTAGTAGTCGAGCCCTGTCTCGCCGATCGCGACGATCTTCGGGTGTTCGGCAAGCGCCAGCAGGCGCTCGACGTCAGGCTCCTCGACGCCGTCGTTGTCGGGATGCACACCGACGGAAGCCGAGAGATTCGGGTGCCGCTCGGCGAGCGCAAGCACGCGCGGGAAGTCTTCCAGCTTCACGGCCACGCACAAGGCGTGGCCGACGCGCTTGGCCGCCATCGCGGCGAGAACGGCGTCCTCGCGCGCGGCGAGATCCGGAAAGTCCAGATGGCAGTGCGAATCTACGAACATCGGTCAATCAGAGGGTATGCGTGGGACGATTGGAGCCGAGGTGACCGGCAAGGATCTGTTCGATGCGATGCCGCAGCGCCTTGCCGGATTCATCAGAGCTGAAGTGCACGCCGATGCCTTGCGTCCGCCCGCCCTGCGCACCGTGCGGCGTGACCCACACGACAGTCGCGGCGACGGGATGCTTGGTCGGGTCGTCCATCAACTGTAGCAGCATAAAGACTTCGTCGCCGAGCGTATGCACGCGTGGCGTCGGCACGAAGATGCCGCCGTTGGCGAGGAACGGCATGTAGGCCGCATAGAGCGCGGACTTCGAGTTGATGTTCAGCGACAGCACGCTCGGGCGTGCGACGCTCGGCTTGGGGGCTTCGCTCATCGGCGGGATCCGGTCAGGGCGCGTGCATAGCGCAGCAACATATCCTCGAGCATCAGCCTGGCGTTGAGCGGATGCTGCGATACCCGGCGAATCCGGGAGACTTCATTGTAACAGTTCGTCGCTGCGGCGATGCTGGTGCGCTGAGCAAGCGCGGCGAGCGTCCCTTCCTCGCCCGGGAAATAACGCACCCGGCCACCGAGCCGCAGGCTCGCGAGATCGGTCACCCAGCGCTGCAGCCACTCCACGAGCTGCACCATGCCGAATCCGGCAGCCAACGCTTCCTTCGACTTCAGCCAGCTCTCCCACTGGCCGGCCAGCTTGAGCGGGTCGGTCGCCGGGATCTGAGCGATTTCCTTGACGAAGCGCTTGTGCATCGCGCCCGCCCCGTTCTGTACCAGACGCTGGGCCGCAAGCGGCATGCCGCCGACCAGCGCCAGCAGTTCGCCGTCGATGGCTTCCTGTTTGGCCAGCCATTCCTTCAGCTCGTGCTCGCCCGGGCGGGAAAAGCTCCATTGCTGGCAGCGGCTACGAATCGTCGGCAGCAGCCGACGGGGCGCCGACGAAACGAGCAGGAAGACGCAGCCGGCGGGCGGCTCCTCGAGCAGTTTCAGCAAGGCGTTGGCGGTATAGGCGTTCATCGCCTCGGCGGGATCGACGATGATCACGCGGCGGCTACCCTGGTGCCCGGTGACGGAGAGCGTCTCCTGCAGGTCGCGGATCTGCTCGATGACGATCTGCGTGGACTTTTTCTTTTCGCTGGCGCTGCCCGCGGTCTCACTCCCCTCCCCGCCCTCGCCATCGGCGCCCGCCGCGTCGGCCTCGGGCACGACGGGCAGCAGGTCGGGATGGTTGCCCGAAAGGCGCAACTGGCACTGCGCACAGTGGCCGCACGCATGGCCATCGACACCGGGCGAGGCGCACAGCAGACGGGCGGCGAGCGCGTCGGCGAGCGCGCGCTTGCCGAGCCCCGGGGGGCCGACGAAGAGCAGCGCGTGCGGCAGCCGATCGCCGAGGCCGACCAGGCGCGACCAGCTTTCGGTCAGCCACGGGAGCATCATCGGAACCAGCGCTCCGTGACGATGCGACAGACCTCGGCGCGGATCTCGTCGGGCGCCCGATCGGCGGCGACGACGACGATCCGTTCGGGGGCTTGCCGCGCGCGTTCCAGGTAGGCGGCCCGCACGCGTTCGAAGAAGTCGCGTTGCTCGCGTTCGAAGCGATCGGGATCGACACCGGTGCCCGCGACGCGTCCCGCGGCGATTTCCGGGGCGAGATCGAAGATCAGTGTCAGGTCGGGCTGGAGGTCGGGGTGGACCCATTTTTCCAACGCCGAAAACTTTTCCGGATCCAGCCCTCGGCCGCCGACCTGGTACGCGTAGGTTGCATCGCTGAAACGATCCGATACGACCCATTCGCCGGCGGCCAGCGCCGGCTCGATGCGGGCGGCAAGATGCTCGCGGCGCGCGGCGAACATCAGCAGGGCTTCGGTTTCGAGGTTCATCGGCTCGTGCAGCAGCAGTTGGCGCAAGCGCTCGCCGAGCGGCGTTCCGCCGGGTTCACGCGTCTGCACGACCTTCAGGCCTTGCGCTTCGAGCAGCGCGACGACGGCGGCGATCTGACTGCTCTTGCCGGCTCCGTCGATGCCTTCGAAGGTGATGAATCGTCCGCGTTTCTGGTTCAACTTCCTGGCCCCCGCTGATAACGGCTGACGGCCTTGTTGTGTTCGTCGAGGTTCCTGGAGAACTCGCTGCTGCCGTCGCCGCGCGAGACGAAGTACAGGAAATCGGTCTGTGTCGGACGCACGGCCGCGTTGAGGGCTTCGCGCCCGGGCATCGCGATCGGCGTCGGCGGAAGGCCGGTCCTGGTGTAGGTGTTATAGGGATGGTCGGTTTCGAGGTGCCACTTGCGCAGGCGTCCATCCAGCGCTTCGCCGTAGCCGTAGGCCACGGTCGGATCGGTCTGCAGTTTCATGCCGGCACGCAGACGATTGATAAAGACCGAGGCGACGAGACCGCGATCCTCCGGCCGCCCCGTTTCCTTCTCGACGATCGATGCAAGGATCAGGGCTTCGTACGGCGAGGCGAGCGGCAGCTGCGGTTCGCGCGACTCCCAGGCCTCGGCGAGTTGCCGTTGCATGCGCACGTAGGCGCGCTTGAGGACGGCGATCGTGCTCGATTGCTTGTCGAACAGGTAGGTGTCGGGGAAGAACAGGCCTTCGAGATGGAATTCGCTGGCACCAATGGCCTGCAGGATGTCGGCTTCCGACAACCCGACGGTGTCGTGCAGCAGATCCGGGTTCGATTCGAGCGCCAGTCGCACCTGGCGGAAGGTCCAGCCCTCCTGCAAGCGCGCTTCGCCCTGCGACACGTCGCCGCTGGATATCTTGAGGATCAGCAGCCACGGCGTGACGCCCTGGTGCACTTCGTAGCTGCCGGCGAGAATCTTGTCGCCCTTGCCGGTGGCGCGGGCCAGCCAATAGAGCATGCGGGGACTGACATCGATGCCCGCGGCAGCGATGGTGGTGGCAGCCTGGCGCATCGTGAAGCCGCGTTGCACGGTGAAATCAATGACGGGTTGGGCCAGCTTGAGCGGCCGCTGGGCATACCACCATGCAATCGAGGTGACCGCAGCGACCGCCAGCACGACAGCGAGCGTCAAACGGAGAATCAGGGATCGGGTCAGCAAAGTGAAAATCAGGCGCTAAGGCGCGCCAATGCGCGCCGGAGGAATGTTGGGGCGTCCGGGGGGCCCTATAATACTTCATCCCCTTTCCACCCTCCCGACAAAGAGACATGAACACTCCCTGGAACGACTTCCTCGTGCAAACGGGCGCGACCATCGTCGATACGGGCGTCCGCTTCGAGGCTCCCGAAGCCGAAGTCCGCGCCGCTGCCGACGGCACCGTGGTGGTCCCCCTCGCGCATCTGGGCCTGATCCGCGCCACCGGCGAGGATTCGGTGACGCTGCTGCACAACCTGCTGTCGAACGACGTGAAGAAGCTCGGGGCCGAAGACGCCCAGTGGTCGAGCTTCAATTCGCCGAAAGGCCGGATGATCGCGAGCCTGCTGCTGTGGAAGGACAGCGATGGGCGGATGATCGCGACCTCGGCCGACATTCAGCCGATGCTGCTGAAGAAGCTGTCGATGTACATCCTGCGCAGCAAGGCGAAACTGACCGATGCGGGCGCGGACACCGTGCTCATCGGGCTGAGCGGCCCGGACGCGGCGTCGATTGCCACCGGGGCCGGCTATGCGGTGCCGCTTGCGCCGATGAAGCAGAGCGCCTCCGGCGACGTCCGCTGCATCCGGCTGAACGAAAACAGCCTGATCCTCGCGGTTCCGGCGGCCGCGGCGCCTGCAGTGTTCGGCGAGCTCGTCGCCGGCGGCGCGCGCAAGGCGGGGACGGCGGCCTGGCAGGCGGCTATGGTCCGCGCCGGAGTCCCGATGATCACGGCCTCCGTTCAGGAAGAATTCGTCGCACAGATGCTGAACTTCGATCTCATCGGCGGTGTGAGCTTCAACAAGGGATGCTATCCGGGCCAGGAAATCGTCGCCCGCATGCAGTACCTCGGGAAGCTGAAGAAGCGCATGTACCGGGTGCACGTCGCGACCGACACGGCACCGCAACCGGGCGCCGACGTGTTCGCCCCCGACTTCGGCGATCAGTCCGCGGGCAAGCTGGTGAACGTCGTGCCGGCAGCCGACGGCGGCTATGAGGCGTTGGCGGTGCTGCAATCGAGCAGCGCGGCGGCCGGCGAAGCACACCTCGGTACGCTCACGGGGCCGCGCCTGACCTTCCTTGACCTTCCCTACGCGCTGCCCGAGCAATGAGCACCGAATTGTCCGTTCCGGTCAGCTACTACATCTACTACCGCGTCCGCGAGAGTGCCGAGCGCGAGGATGCTCACGCGACGGTACGCGCGATGCAGGCGGCGCTGGCGCAGCGCACCGGCGTCCGGGGGCGCCTGCTGGAGCGCTACGGCGAAGACGTGACGTGGATGGAAATCTACGAAGACGTGCGCGATCCCGTGGCGTTCGAGGTTGCGCTGCAAGAGCAGACGGCAGCCCAGAACCTCGAGGCGCTGATCGAGCCGGGGTCTGCGCGGCACATGGAACGCTTCACCGAATGTGCCTGATCGTCGTCGGATGGCATGCCCATCCGGACTATCCGCTGGTGGTCGCCGCGAATCGCGACGAATACCTCGCACGCCCGGCGGTGCCCGCGCATTGGTGGACGGACGCGCCCCATCTACTGGCGGGGCGCGATCTCGAGGCCGGGGGTACGTGGATGGGGCTGACACGGGGCGGCCGATTCGCAGCGCTGACGAACTACCGCGATCCGACACAGCGCCGCCCGGGCGCCCCGTCACGCGGCAATCTCGTCAGGGACTGCCTGACCTCCTCCACCGGAACGACGGCATCGTTGCAGGCGGTTGCCGCGGTGAGTTCGCAATATCCGGGCTTCAACCTGCTCGTCAGCGACGGCCAGGATCTGGGCATCCACGAGAGCATGAGCGGCGCGGTGCGCATGCTGGGACCGGGCATCTACGGGCTCTCGAACCACCTGCTGGACACGCCCTGGCCGAAAGTCCGCCTCGCCCGCGAACGCTTCGGCGCGGCCCTCGCTCAGCTACCCGACGAAGCGGCCTTCCTGGCGCTGCTGCGGGACGACTCGCCGGCCGAGGACCATCACTTGCCCGAAACGGGGGTGAGCCAGGAATGGGAGCGTTGGCTGTCACCGGCCTTCATACGCGCCCCCGGCTACGGAACGCGTTGCTCGACGCTGATTGCAGCGCGCCGCGACGGCAGCGTGCAGATGCACGAATGGACGTGGTCGGACGAGGGCGAACTCGCGGGCGAAGTCACGCACCGCTTCCGCACGCGCTGATCGCCGCGGCGGGAAGCTTCCTACGCATCGTCTGATGCCGGATGCCGGCTTCGACAAAAACCTCGCCTTCGGGCGCGAAGCCGTGGCGAAGGTAGAAATCGACCGCTGAAATCTGCGCATTCAGGACGACGTCGGAACGTCCCTGGCGTTGTGCCTCGGCGACCAGCGCTTCGAGGATGCGCCCGCCGATGCCCCGGTTTCGCCAGTCGGCGGTAACGGCCATGCGGCCGATATGGCCGTTGGGCAGCAGGCGCCCGGTGCCGATCACGCGGCCGTCGGAGTCGGTCGCGACGGCGTGGCGATACTTCGGATCGTTCGGATCGCGCTCGAGCTCGGCGGGCACGCCTTGTTCGCCGACGAATACTTCTTCCCGCAGCGGCATGACGAGCGCGCCGGCTTCCGTCCAATCGAGGATGCGGATCGTCGGCATGTGCGCCGCGTAGCGCCCTTCTTCGATGTCGACCCGTGTACCGGCAGGCACCAGCGCGAAAAGCTCGAGCACGTCGCGGCTACGCATGCGGATGCAGCCGTGCGACAGCGGCACGCCCATCGGCTGGTCGTCGCCCGTGCCGTGGATATAGATGTAGCGGCGCATCGAGTCGACCTTGCCGAGCCGGTTGCGTCCCAACTCGCAGCCGCTCAGCCACAGGATGCGGGTGAGGATCCAGTCGCGTCCCGGAGACTGGCCAGCCAGCTCCGCCGACCAGATCTCCCCGGTCGGACGACGTCCGCGAAAGACGGTGCCCGGCGGTGCGGCGTCGCCGATCTTCGCCCGGATGCGATGACGGCCGCGCGGCGTGCAGCCGCTGTCCTGGATCTCGCCCGGACCGTTGAGGGCCGTCGACACCGCGTAGCGACGGATGCATGCGCCATCCGCAGCAATGAGGCGCAGCGCCTGTTCCTCAATGCTGACATGGATCCGCATGGCGTTCATGCGATCAGCGTGCGTCCGCGCCGGGCCGCGAAGAAGCTCGACAGGAGTTGGCCGCACTCGTCGGCCAGGATGCCGCCCGCGATATCGGCGTGGTGATTCAGCCGCGATTCGGCGAAGAGATCGATGACGCTGCCGGCAACGCCGGTTTTCGGGTCGCGGGCACCGAACACGACACGTGCGATGCGCGCATGCATGATCGCACCGCTGCACATCGCGCACGGTTCGAGCGTAACGTAGAGTTCGCAGCCCGGCAGGCGGTAATTGCCGAGGCGAGTCGCGGCGTCGCGCAAGGCCATCACCTCGGCGTGCGCAGTCGGGTCGTGCCGGCCGATTGGCTGGTTGAAGCCACGCCCGACGATCTCGCCGTCGAGCACCACCACGGCGCCGACCGGCACTTCGTCGCAACTTCCCGCCATTCGCGCCTGCTCGAGGGCGGCATGCATGAAATCTTCGTCAGTCATTTCGATCGCTCTCCAAGACTGCAAGTTTACCGGACGGCGACGCTGCCGTGGCAGCGGCAGACATCCCGAAGGCCTCCTTTCACGGCCATCTGCGACACAAAGATTTATGGTCACTGATGTTCAATTTGGAAGCCGTGAGGCGGTCGTTGCAAAAGTATCGGCGGTGCGCGAGGACGGAGAGCAAGCAACCCGAATGGGCGAAGCTGCTCGCCTCGCTCCCGGTCCAACTGACTACCGAACAGAACGTGTCGGTGGTCAATCAGGCGGAAGCGATAGTGGATACGCTTTCGCGGAATGTCAGCCGGATGGGGAAGTCGGTGAATCAGTTCATCCTCTGAGCAGGGGGAGCGACCGTGACGAAAGGCTCACTTACGGGCATCCGCAATAATCTGATTTGAAATCGAAAGTTATAATTTCGCGGCCACTCGCGCAGGTGGGCGCGAATCGATTGAGAGCGGAGTATTGATGTCAAGATTTTCCATCCGGGTGCAGTTGCTCTTCGTTTCCTTGGCAATGCTTACCGGTTTCCTGTTGTTCGGGAGCTGGACCTGGGGAACCATCCAGCAGGCGAAGGTGGGCGGACCGGGCTACGCGCGCATCGTGCAGAGCAAGGATCTCATCGCCGACATCCTTCCCCCGCCGAACTTCATCATCGAGTCCTACCTGACGACGCTGCAGCTTGCAGACCCGGATCGCGCCGTCGAGCAGGAGAAGAACATCGCGCGGCTTACCGCGTTGCGCAAGGAATACGACGAGCGCCACGCATACTGGACGGCGCAGGATCTGCCGGCGGATCTGAAGGAAAAGCTGCTGAAGGATGCGCATGAACCTGCCGCGCGGTTCTACCAAATCGCCGAGAAGGAATTCGTGCCGGCGGTGCAGCAGGGCAACGCCGGAGCGACGCGCGAGGCGATGACGAAGCTGGAAAAGGCCTATGCCCAGCACAGGGTGGCGATCGACGGGGTCGTCGAGCGTGCGACGAAACATCTCGAGCATACGGAAGCCAGCACAACGGAACGGCTCGTCAAGGACGAATGGCTGCTTGCGATCGTTTTCGTGATTTCGGTGGTGCTCTCCGCATCGGTCGGCCAGATTTTCGCTCGCTCCCTGTTGCGCGGCCTACAGGCGGTCGGGGCGCGGCTGCGTGAAGTCGCTTCGGGCAATCTTGCCGCGATCGGTGGGCGTGTCGAGCGTCAGGACGAGCTCGGTAATCTGCTCCGCGAGCTTGAACAGAGCGCGACTTCGCTTCGCAAGACGGTGGCCGGAATTCGCGACGCGTCGGCGACGGTCAGCAGTTCGTCGGAGCAGTTGTCGGCGGCGACCCACCAGATGGCGCAGCGTTCGATGCAGCAGGCGGATTCGATCAGCCAGATCGCGGCGACGCTGGAGCAGATGACGGCCAGCGTGTCGGAGATGGCGGACATGTCGGCAAGCTCGCAGGAGCGTGCGCGCGATGCCGGCGAACAGTGCGAAAAGGGCAGCGCGGAAATTGCGGGCACGGTGCAGGTCGTCGAGCAGCTGGCCGCGGACGTCGAGCACGTTGCTGAATCGGTTCGCACGCTGGGCAACAGTTCGCGCGAGATCTCGGGGATCGTCTCGGCGATCCGCGAAATTGCCGATCAGACGAATCTGCTGGCCTTGAATGCGGCAATCGAAGCGGCGCGGGCCGGAGAACAGGGCCGCGGCTTCGCGGTCGTCGCCGACGAGGTGCGCAAGCTCGCGGAGCGGACCGCACAGTCGACGGACCAGATCTCGCGGCTCATCCAGAAGATCCAGTCCGACATCGACGTCGCGGTGACCGGCATGAACGACGGTTCGACGCGGGCGCTAGAGAGCATCGAGACGGTGCGGGTGGCGCGTTCGACGATGGACAGGATTGCGGCCGATACGCGGGCGCTCGTCGAGGACATGCACACCATCGCCGCCGGACTGGAAGCGCAGCGCAAAGGCAGCAACGAGATCGCCGGCTCGGTCGAAGGCATTGCTGCCAGTTCGGAGGAAAATTCCGCGACCGCCGAGCAGATCGCCGCGACCGCGGAGGAACTCGAGTCGACGGCGACGCGCCTGCATGATTCCGCGTCGATTTTCCGGACCTGAATTCGCGGCTGCCGAACCGCTCGCGGAACGTCTCGGCAGGCCGACTTCCGAGATCAGGCCGCCGCGAGTGCCTTTTCGAGCTTCGCCTTCAGCCGCTGGGCCGTCTTCTCCGCACCGACGACGAAGCGGCTGTGCTTTCCGCGGGCGACTTCTTCCAAGGCGTCGCGAGCGGTGAACTCGAAGGTCACGGCCGGGCCGTTCACTTCCGTCACCGTGACGCTGATCTCGACCCACATCCCCAGCAGTGTCGCGCCGACATGGTCGAGTTCGACGCGGGTACCGACCGAGTCCTTGCCGGCGTCGATGTGTTCCAGCAGCAGGTCGCGGCAGACGACCTCGACGTCGTACAGCAGCGAGGGCGTCGAGTAGACGCGGCAATCGTCGCCCATGAAGCCGATCGTGCGGCCTTTGTCGATGTCGTAGCGGCGGGTCGAGGTCAGGCCGGCTTTCAGTTCGCTCATGTTTCGGTCTCCTGGTGTGGGGCGCCGGTAGCTGCCGGCGCCGGTTTCGTTTCGATTATTTCGCGCGCTCGCGGATCGCATCCGTTTCGAGGCGCGCTTCGACATAACGCGCGAGCGCTTTCGTGCCGCGGCTGCAGTTGCGGAACACGCACATGCCCTGGTCCATCATTCGTGCGGCCATCGCGTCGTAAAGCGAGCCGCCGTCGACGATGCCGATGACGGGCTTGTCGCTCTTGGCGGCAAGCGGCGGGTAGATGTGGACGGTGCCTTGCGGGTCGGACAGGTCGTAGCCGGCGCGCAGCTTGCTGGTTTCGAGGCCGCGGATCGACGGCGCGGTCGGGTCGAGGCCGACGACGACGGCGTCGATGTTCGGATCGTCGAGGAAGGCTTCCGTGATCTTCAGGTGGGTGTCGTCGTCTGCGCCGGGGTTGATGTCGATCGGGTTCCTGACCTCGACCAACGCATCGAGACGTTTGGCGGCAAGGATCTCCTGCACGCGCGCGACGGTCGCCGGCTCGAGCTGGCCCGTCTCCAGCGAGAAGGTTTCGGTCGCGATCGAGTCCGCCATGCCGACGGCCTCGAAGCCGGCGCCGCTAATCGCGCCGAGACGTTTGCCGACCTGCTTGTGATGCAATGCGCCGGCAATGTAGAAGAGGTCGTCGAAGGCGGCGAAGTCCTCGGCGACGATCGCTCCGGCCTGGCGCAGCACGGCGTCGAAGAGCACGGGATCGCCGGCGATGGAGGCGGTGTGGCCCATCACGCCCCCTGCCCCGGCTTCCGTTCGGCCCGATTTGTAGACGACGACCTGCTTGCCGTTGACGACCGCTTTACGCACGGCCCGCGCGAAGTCGAGGCCGTCGCCGTCCTTGAAGCCTTCGATGTAGACGCCGATCGTCTCGATCTCCGGGCGATCCGCAAAGAAGCCCAGCATGTCGCCGTGCGTGAGGTCGGTTTGGTTGCCGAGTGCAAGCATGTAGCGCGGGTCGAGCCAGGGGTTCTGCGAGATCCGGGTGATCATGAAGGCGCCGGACTGGCTCAGCATCACGGAATTGCGTTCGGCCTTCTTCTGCGGTTTGGGCAGGCGTTCGAGCGGGATGAACCAGGAGTCGTAGCCGCCGGGGTGCGAGACGACGCCGAGGCAGTTCGCGCCGAGGAAGATCGGCCCGCCGCCGGGTTTGCCGTGCGCGGCGTTGATCCTGGCCGCGAGCGCGGCAGCCGGTTCGCGGCTCTTCGCGGTCTCGCCGAGGCCGCCGGGGATCAGCATCACGGATTCGACGGCGTCGGTCTCGATGATCTCGTCGACGAGTTCGTACACCGCGTCTGAGGGGACTGCGACGATCAGGAGGTCGAGCTTGGCCGGCAGCGCGCGCAGGCTCTCGACGCAGCGGACGCCGTCGATCTCGGTCTCGCCGGGGCGGATGATCGTCAGCTTTTCCTTCGCATAGCCGCTGCCCATCAGGTTCTTCAGGATGATGCGGCCGAAGTTCATGCCGCTCGCGGACACGCCGACGATCCCGATCGATTGCGGATGGATCAGCTTGTCGATCTTGTACGCGGGGCGCGGCAGGCGAGCCGCAGCGGGCTTGGCGAATTCGACACAGGCAGCGCCTACGGTCGGCTTCTTCGCGAACTGGACGGCATCGAGCTCCAGGTGGCGGATCACGAATTCGGCCTGCGGGTTCTGCGCGGAATACTCGTGGCCGAGGCCCAACATCAGGCCGAAGCAGAATTCGAGCACAGGATCTGCAGGACGGCGGCCGGCACGCTCGGCGGCGACGGCCATCTTCTGGTACGCGAGCGTGCGACGGAAGAGACGCAGGAAGTCGGCGGCATCGGTGAGCTCGACGGCGGCGGAGACCGCGGCGCGATCCTTGCGGAAGTTCGTGCGGTCGAGCGCGCCGTCGAGGCCGCCCATGCCGGCCGTCAGGACCATGCCGAACTCGCGCGTGTTCTCGAGCGTGATGCGCAGGTCGACTCCGCCCGCCACGCCTTCGGCAAGCGCCGCGCCGAAGCTTGCGACGAAGCGTTCGAGTTCGTCACGGTCGAGCGCCTCGCGCCCCTGCCCTGCAGCCTGCCTGAACAGCTCGCCGGTGGCGGCGTTCAAGGCCGCACCGGGGTTGATGCTCGTTCGATCGTTCACTGCGCTGTCTCCGTTTGCGCCACCCTGACCGCGGCGGCCGGTTGATTGTTTTCTACCCTTTGGCCCACCGTTCCTGCGGTGTTCAGCTCTTCGGCCGCTTGTCGATCACGCGCTTGGCCTTGCCGACCTGGGTGCGCTCGATGCGGCCGGTTTCGACCACGTAGACGTCGGCGCTGACGCCGATGCCGCTCTTGATCTCGTGGCGGATGTTGGTCGCGATCGCTGCACGCTGGCTCTCGTTGAGCACGTCCGAAAGGTCGGCGCGCACTTCGGCGAGCACCGTGAGCTCGTCCATGTGGTGCGGGCGGCTGATCTGAAGCTGGTAGTGGCCACACAGGCTCTCGTGGCGGAGGATGATTTCCTCGATCTGCGTCGGGAAGACGTTCACGCCGCGGATGATCAGCATGTCGTCGCTGCGGCCGGTGATCTTGCCGATGCGCCGCATCGTGCGCGCGGTGCCGGGCAGCAGCACGGTGAGGTCGCGCGTGCGGTAGCGGACGATGGGCAGTGCTTCCTTGGTCAGCGAGGTGAAGACCAGTTCGCCGGGGGTGCCGTCGGGGAGGACTTCGCCGGTGACCGGGTCGATGATCTCGGGGTAGAAGTGATCTTCCCAGATGTGCGGGCCGTCCTTGGTTTCGATGCACTCGCAGGCGACACCCGGGCCGACCACTTCGGACAGTCCGTAGATGTCGATCGCGTCGATGCCGAGGCGCGTCTCGATTTCGCGGCGCATCTCGTTGGTCCAGGGTTCGGCGCCGAAGACGCCGATTCGCAAGCTGGTCGACGCGGGATCGACGCCTTGCGCCTGCAGCTCGTCGGCGATCGTCAGCATGTAGGACGGCGTCGCCATGATCATCGTCGGCTTGAACTCGCGGATCAGCTGTACCTGCTTCTCGGTGTTGCCGCCGCCCATCGGGACGACAGTCGCGCCGAGCTCCTCGCCTCCGTAGTGCGCGCCGAGCCCACCCGTGAAGAGGCCGTAGCCGTAGGAATTGAGGATGATGTCGTCAGCGGTGCCGCCGGCTGCACGCAGCGAGCGCGCCATCACCGCGCCCCACATTGCGATGTCGTTCTTCGTGTAGCCGACGACGGTCGGCAGGCCGGTCGTGCCTGACGACGCATGCACGCGCACGATGTCGCGCATGGGCACCGCGAACATCCCGTAGGGGTAATTGTCGCGCAGTTCCTTCTTCGTCGTGAAGGGGAAGCGCGAGAGGTCCGAGAGCTGCTTCAGGTCCGACGGTTGAACGCCCGCCGCGTCGAAGGCGGCGCGGTAGTGCGGCACGTTGTCGTAGGCGTGCTGCAGGCTCCATTTGAGGCGTTCGAGCTGCAATGCGGCGAGCTCGTCGCGGCTCGCCTTCTCGATCGGGTCGAGCGTTCCGGGCGCTGCGCCCTTTGCCGTTACCCACTTATCCCTAGCCGACATGTTCGGTCTCCGCCATACGTTTCACGAACTGCATGTTCTCGACGACCTTGCCCTGGATGTGCTCGATCTGCTCCTCGCTCAGATGGCGAAAGCGGCCCATCACCTTGAGGTATTCCGTCACCGGCAAGGGGTCTTCGACGGACTTCGTGAAGTGCAGGCCGGTCTTCGGCGTGTACTCCCACAGCATCACGAAGTTGGTCTCGACGGCCTTGCGCGCGACTTCCATGTTCTGGTGCGAGGGGAAGCGCCAGCCGGTCGTGCAGGGCGAATACACGTGGAGGTAGGCGAAGCCGGTCTTGGAGGCTTCGAGCGCGCGGTCGAGCTTTTCGTAGAGGTCTTCCATGTAGGCCGTGGAGGCCGTGGCGACGTACGCGCAGCGGTGGTTCATCATGATCAGCGGCAGGTTCTTCGCGTCCTGCGTCTTGCCGCGCGAGGTTTCGCCCACCGGTGTCGTCGAGGTCCATGCGCCGTAAGGCGTGCAGCTCGAACGCTGCATGCCGGTGTTCATGTAGCCCTCGTTGTCGACGACCATGAAGAGCATCTGCTCGCCGCGCTCGGCAGCGCCTGAGAGCGACTGGAAGCCGACGTCCGACGCGCCGCCGTCACCCGCGATCGCGAGCGCCGTGACCTCGCGGCCCACGCGCTTGTACTGGCGCTTGATACCCGCGAGCATCGCCGCGGTATTGGTCAGCAGCGGATGGAACACCGGCACCTTGGTGCCCGTCGTGCCGTTGAAGCCGACCGAGCCCATGCCCGGCACGCAGCCCGGCGGCGTCGCAAGCACGGTATCCGGTCCGACGCGGCGCAGCGTGTGGCGCATCAGCAGTTCCGTGTTGCAGCCCTGGCAGCCCGCGAGGCCGGGCGCAAAGAGGTCTTCCCACTGGCCGACTTCGTTGTAGATGTTGGCGGTGGTGATGTACTTCAGCGCGCCGTGCGGACAGGCTGGGACGCAGGCGGGGCTGCCGTCGCAGGTGTCGCACTTCGCGACGTGGCCGGTCGCTTCATCGAGCGCGATGCCCGCGTAGGTACAGCCGACGGTACACAGCAGGCAATCGACGCATTTCGACGCGTCCCAGCCGATCACGCCGGTGTCGCCGTCCTTGTCGAGCGCGCCGGCCGGGCACACGCTGACGCATTTCGGATCGGCACACTGGCGGCACAGGGCCAACTCAAAGGCCTTCTCCCGGCCCTGAATCTGGATGCGCGAACGCGCGATGTCGTCCGTCCCGGTCTTGACCTGCGCGCAGGCCTTCATGCAATCGCCGCAACCGTCGCACTTGGCGGGGTCGAAGGCGATGGTGCTGTAAGCTCGTCCCATGAATGCTCCTTAGCGCCAGGTCTGCGACATGATTTCGCGCCCGACGGCGAGCGGCGTGTCGATGAATCGCTCACGCACCGGTGTGAGGTCGATACGGCGCAGGATCAGTTGACACATCACGCCCGCGTCGAAGAACTGGTTGATGCTGAAAATGCCGTGCAGCCGGCCGTCGTTGAAGATCACCTTCAGGTAGCGGCCGCGGCGCTCATCGAAGTGCGTGACGACCTCGGCGCCTTCCGGCACGTCGCCGCTGCCGACCGAGATCGCATGGCGGCCGAAGAAGTGATAGGTGTTGAGCGGCACGCCGCCTGCGTAGGCCTTGAGTCCGGGGTCGTCCGCCATCGACATGCCGGCGATGCGGCCCTGTTCGGTCGCCGACGGCAGGATCGCGTTCACCTGCTTGTCGGCGGCGAAGAAGTGCTTCGCTTGCGCGCAATCGCCAGCGGCCCAGACGTTCGGGACGCTCGTGCGCATCTGGTCGTCCACGACGATCCCTTGCTCGCGTTCGATCGGGGAGCCGTTGAGGTAGCCGACGTCGGGCCGCACGCCGGTAGCGACGAGCAGCAGGTCGGCGTCGAGCGTCGCGCCGTTTTCGAGCGTTACCAGCGCGCCGGTGGCGGTCTTCGCGAGACCGACGACGCGGCTGCCGGTAAGCACCGTGGCCCCGGCTTCGCGGAAAGCCGCTTCGATCAACGCGGACGCCGTCGCATCGAAGTAGCCGCCGAGCACGGTCGCCCCCATCTCGACGATCGTCACCTTCGCGCCGGCCTTCACGAGGTTCTCCGCCGCGTGCATGCCGACGAGGCCGCCGCCGAGGACCACGGCGTTCTTCGATTGGGCAATCGCTGCATTCAGTGCGGTCGCATCGTCCAGCGTGCGCAGCACGTGGAAGTCGACGGTGTCGATGCCGGGGATCGGCGGGATCACCGGTGAGGCGCCGGTCGCGAGGAGCAGCCTCTCGTAGCGCAGGCGCGAACCGTCGGTGAGTTGCGCGACGTTCGTCCCGGCGTCGAGCGCTGTGAGCCCGGTGCTGCGGCGGTAAGCGACGTTGTTGCGCGCGAAGAAATCCTCGTCGCGCAGGAAGACGCGTTCCGGCGCCGATTTGCCCGACACGACGTAGGGCAGCACCGTCGGCGAGTACGGCAGGTGGGCGTCGCGCGTGACGACGGTGACGCTGCCCTCGGCGTCGTGCATGCGGATCGCGTTGATCGCCTCGAGCGCGGCGTGGCTGCTGCCGGCGATCAGGTACTTGGTGTGTTGAATGGCGCGGTCCATGGTCAATCCTTTTCGTTGAGCCACACCGGTTCGTCGGACGCCGGAGCACCGTTGAACAAGGCCTCGGTGGCGTCGATCACGCGATGCACATGCGGAATCGTGATGTCCGCCCCGGCGAGCCCGCCGATGAAACTCATCGACGGGATCTGGCGGCCCAGGCGATACAGCACCGCCATCGTCTCCTGGTACATCGGCCCGCAGTTCCAGCGGAATCCGACGGAGCGGTCGATCACGCCGAGCGCGCGGACCTTGGCCAGCGCCTGCTTCAGCGCCTCGACCGGGAAGGGGCTGAAGGTCTTGATCTTGATGAGACCGACCTTCTTGCCGGCCTCGCGCGCTTCGTCGATGGCGTCCTTCGCGGCGCCGGTCATGCTGCCGAGCGTCATGATCGCGAAGTCCGCATCGTCGAGCCGGTACTCCTCGACCAGCGGCGCAAAGCTGCGGCCGATGCGCTTCGCCCAGTCCGCATGCACTTCCTCGATCACGGAGAGCGCGTTCTGCATGCCGCGGCACTGGCCTTTGCGGTAGCGCACGAAGGTCTGCGGCCCCTTGCCGGTGGTGCCACCGGTGAGCGGATCGACCGCCATCGGGCGCAACGGGTCGAGCGCGACGTGCCAGTTCACGTTCTTCTCACCCATGAAGGCATCGACGTCGGCCTGGTCGGGCAGCTCGACGCGCGAGGCGCCGTAGGACAGGTAGTTGCCGTCGAGGCACACGTTCACCGGCAACATCACGTCGTGGTGCTCGGCGATCTTGAAGGCCATCACGGTCGTGTCGAGCACTTCCTGTACGTTCTCGCAGTACACCTGGATCCACCCCGCCTCACGCACTGTCATTGCGTCCTGATGACCGCCCCACACCGACTGCGGCGTGATGCCGTCGCGCGTGACGATGGTCAGCACGATCGGCAGGCGCATGCCGGGGGTACGGAAATAGGGTTCGAACATGAAGGCGAGGCCTGGGCCGCAGGTCGCGGTGTAGGTGCGCGCGCCGGCCAGTGCCCCGCCCTGCAGCACGGAGAGCACCGAGTGCTCGCCTTCGGCATCGACGATGTCGGCGTCCATGCGGCCATCCGCGATCAGCTTCGCCAGGTGCTCGACCAGCGAGGACTGCGGCGTGATCGGGTACACCGACACCATGTCGGGACGCGCGAGCGCGACGCCCAGCGCGGCGGCTTCGTTGCCTTCGGCGAGGATCACCTTCTGCTTGCGCGGCGCGTCGACGGCCGCCGGCTTGTCCAGCGTTTCAGTCGTCATTGGGCTTCCCCGATCATCGTGATCGCCCGCTGCGGGCACTCGTTCGCGCAGATGCCGCAGCCCTTGCAGGTCTTCAGGTTGAAGTCGAACCACGCCGCGTGCTCCTCGACGCACTGCACCGGGCAGTACAGCCAGCACACCGCGCACTTCACGCATTTATCGCGATCGACGACCGGCCGCATGCTGCGCCAGTCTCCGGGCAGCATCGGGCTGACGACGGTCGCGACCGGACAGAGGTCGTCGGGGACATTCGCCTGCTCCAGGTTGAACAGCGGATAGCTGTGATGCCGGCTCATGCCGCGGCCCTCCTTTCGATCTGGTGGACGACCGCTTCGGCATAGCCACGCTCCAGCGCAGTCATGTTCTGCGCGAGGCCGGCGTCGCGGAAGTCGGAATCCTCCAGTGCGCGCTTCAGCGAATCGAGCGACACGACGCCGGTCGTGCGCGCGAAGGCGCCGAGCATCAACGTATTGGTGATCGGGCGCTTGAAGATCTCGAGCGCGATGCGCACCGCGTCGAGCAGGCCGACGGTCGCGACGCAGTCCGGCAATGTCAGCTCGGCGAGCGGTCGGTGCGTCGCCTGCACCAGCGTGCCGCCGGGCTTCATGCCGGCGAAGATGTCGACGGATTTCGTCAGCGTCGGATCGACACAGACGATGCAGTCGGGCTGGTAGATGTTGGTCAACTGGCGGATCTCGCGCTCGCTCATGCGCAGGAAGGACACCACCGGCGCGCCGCGGCGTTCGAACCCGAAGGACGGGATCGATACCGCGTACTTGCCCTCCTCCACCATCGCCGCGGCGAGGATGCCGGACGCCATGACCGAACCCTGGCCGCCCCGGCCATGGAATCGCACTTCGTACATCTCGTCTCCTCCTGCGTTGCAGGGGCGGGACTGCGTGGCCCCGCGTTGTTGGTGTTTCGATTGCTACTGCGTCTCGGCGCCGACTGTGGTCCGCGGCAGGATTGCATCCCGCTTCGGACCCAGCGTGGCTCGGTGCCCTACGTCCCGCCCCAGCCCGGCTTCACTGCCGGACCGGCCACTCCGCGACCGCGCACAGGCAAGTGAGGCAGCGCGAATCCCTGCGTAAAGGCTGCCCGCCGCACGAGCGTGTATTTCAGCCACCAGCCTGCGCCGACGGCGATCAGCCCGGCCAGGACCAACGCCGCGCCCGTTACCGGCGCACCGAGCACCGAAACGAGCAGCAAGACTGCCGGCAGCAGGTGGCCGAAGCTCAGGAACAGACTGTCGATCCTGGAAAGCGCGCGCAGGCTCCCTTCCGGCGCGCCGTCCGAGCGCAGCGCCCGGAGGTAGTTGCGCCACAGCAGCACGCGGACCAGAAGAAGCAGGAGCACCACTGCCGCGACGCCGATCTGGGCTGCCGCACCGGATGTCAGGAAGGGCGTAGCGGCCGCGAACAAGCCCGCGCCTTCCGTCAAGCCGGTCGCGACGACCAGCGGCAGGCAGCGCGGATGACGCCACGCGGGAATACCCTTGTCCGCCGCGAGAATCCGCGCCTGGGCATAGACGAAGGCGGCGCCGAAGAGGCCCGTCAGCAGCACGAAGACCGCCCTGTCGGTGACCAGCGCCAGCGCCCCGCACACAAACACCAGCGGCGCGGCGGCGGCTTCGCGCGTCATCCACGACGTCGCGAGGTGCCGATAGACGTTCAGCGCCCGCCACGGACGCCCGATCTCGAACCACACGCAGGTCAGCCCGGCGGCGATCAAGGCCATGCCTGCGAGCAGCAGTGCCCGGACATCCGCCCCCCACAGGCTGGCGACACCCGCGCACAACAACAGGCCCCCGCCCGTCCCGCCGGCGATGAAGTTCGATGCCGCACGCCAGTCCCAGTTGTGCTGCTGGTGCGGCCCGACGCGATCGCCGGACCGGATCTTCCCCGTCTTCATGCTCGCCATCACCGTTTGTCCCAGATGTAATACACGCCCGGCCCGGTGCCGAGTTCCTCATGCATACGGAAGTGCTGCGTCTCCGCGAGCAGGCGGCTGACCTTGCTGTCCGGGTCGTCGATGTCGCCGAAAGCCATCGCGCCCGAGATGCAGGAATTGACGCAGGCCGGCGTCACGTCCGGATCGCGCCCCGGCACCTGCCCGGTCTTTGCCGCGAGATCGATGCGGTCGATGCAGAAGGTGCATTTCATCGACACCGAGATCCGGGCCGGATCGAAGCGCACCGCCTCGGAGGCGATCGGCTTGTCGCCGTAGGCGAATTTCGCCTCATGCACGATCGACCGCGCCTCGTAGGGACAGGCCATCACGCAGTTCGCGCAGCCGATGCAGACGTCGTAGTCGATGGTGACGAGCCCGTCCGCGCGCTTCTTCGTCGCCTTCGTCGGGCAGACCTCCTCGCACGGCGGCTCGTCGCAGTGCATGCACGCGATCGGCACGAAGCTGCGGCGAACATCGGGGAATTCACCCGTTTCGAGGTCCAGCACGCGTCGCCACTGCACGCCCGGCGGCGTCGCGTTCGCGTTCTTGCAGGCGGCCGTACAGGTCTGGCAGCCGACGCAGCGGCGCAGATCGATGGTCATCACGTAGCGGGTCATCGTGCAGTCTCCTCACGCGCGACCTTGCGCACCGCGACACGCACGATGTCGGAGCCCGACCCCGTCGCATCCGTCAGCTCCATCGACATCGGCGCGATCGTGTTCAGGCTCGGCATGCCGAAATCCTTCGCGAGCGGCGTCGCCCAGTGGTCGAACTGGCCGATGATCACCAAGGTGTCGGGTCGCACGCCCTGCGCCAGCACCGCATCGCCGTAGGTCGCACCGATGTGCGAGCGGACCTCGATGCGGTCGCCGTCAGCGATGCCGAGGCTCTTCGCAGTCTTCGCATTCATGATCACGCCCGTGTGGCCGCGCACGTTCTGCGCGACTTCGCGCATCAGCGCGATGCTGGCGTTGCCGCCGGTGTGGTACTGCATGCTCTTCGTCGCGAGCAGCCACAGCGGGAAATCGTCGGGATTGCCGCCGGCATTCGCAATCTGCTGCGTCCAGCGCGCGGGCACGTCGTGCCACTCGGGCAAGGCCATGTATTCGGAGAGCTGCGCGTCCCACCAGTGCATCTTCTGCTCGTGGAGCCGGTTGCCCAGCTCGCGGCCGATGCGGAGCAGGCGCTCCTGGTAGGGCATCTCGTAGCGCAGGCCGTGCTTTTCGATCGTCGGCGACAGGTACCAGTCGAGCTTCGACATCGGCACCGTGTAGAAACCGTGCTCCTTGAACCATTCCAGATCGTGCGTCTCGCGGCCCTCGCTAAGGCTCGCTGTCGAGGCCCTGCAAACCGCGTCCCAGATCTCCTCGACCTCGTGCTCGACCGTCGGATCGAGGCTGAAGTCGTAGCCTTCCGCCTTCAGCGGCGAGCTGCCGCCCGCGCCGCGGTTCAGTGCGTTGTTGTACGCCTCCAGCAGCCCCGTGCGCTTCGCGAGCTGGGTGCTGATCCACGTGAAGTCGCGCGTATCGCCCTGCGCTTCGACCGCCGGCTGGCGCAGCGCCACGCCACGGTGCTCCCAGAACTGCTCGACAAACTTCGTGCCGCCGACCTTGATCATCTGCAGCGATTCGAGGTCCGTCGCCTCCGGCAGCAGCAGGTCCGCCATCCAGTTGGTCTCGTCGACGGTGTAGGCGAAGGACACGGTGTAGGGGAACTTCGCGATCTCCTCGACCAGCGTGCGCGTATCCCAGAACGAGATCGCGGGATTCGAGCGGTAGATGAACCACACGTCCGGGGTCGTCGGTGCGGGCATCGTCCAGTCCGACGGCACTTCGCGCTGGAACATCCAGGCGAGTTGGGTCGGCCCGAGCGCCTGGCTCCAGGCGGTGTTGCCGACGATGGGCACCAGCGTACGGTGGATGTTGCGCCCAGTCGGCTTCGCGACCCAGTTCGCCTTGTCGGTCGGGTTGAAGTACTGCGCCATGAAGCCGTCTTCGCCGGCCTTCACGCTCTTGTGCCGGTCGTCGTGCGGGCGGTTCAGGCGCACCGTCGTGCCCAACGTGCCGCCGGGATTTTCCAGCGCGCCGACCAGCACCGCGAGCAGCGTGCGCGCCCAGCAGCATTCGAATGCCCCCCAGCCGTTATTCACCGACTTGCCCAGCGTCACCGCGACGGGGCGCAGCGGCAGCGTCTTGCCGTCGATCTCGGTCGACTCGCCGATGCAGGCGTTTTCAAGGTATTCGTTGGCGATGCGGCGAATCGTGTCGGCGGGCACGTCGCACACCCCCGCCGCCCATTCGGGCGTGTATTTCTGCATGTGCTCGACGAGCTTCGTGTAGGCCGTCACGCCTTCGACCTCGCCGAGTTCATTACGGACATCGTCCGCGTCGATGCTGATCGCCCCACTCACGCGGAAGCGCCCGGCCACTGCCGGCACCGTCCCGGGCACATCGAAAGGCACGGCACGCCCGCTCGCGACGTCCCACAGCAGCGGCTTACCCGTTTCCGCATCGCGCAGGTACAGCCCGTCGGGGCCGACGAGATACGGCGACGACGTCCGGTCACGCAGGAAAGGCACGTCGAGCTTGTCGAGCCCCTGCTCGCACACCAGCACGTGGATCAGCGCGAACATGAAGGCCGGATCGGTCTTCGGCCGGATCGGCACCCACTCCGCCGAACAGGCGCCGGTGATCGACAGATGCGGCTCGACCTGCACCCGCTTGTAGCCACGCACGCGCGCATCCGCATGGCGCGTCACCGCGCAAGGCCCGCCCGAGGCCTCCGCGTTCATGCCGATCGACAGCACGAAGCGCGCGAGCGGCGTATCGGCCGCGACCGTGAAGCCACGGTGCCAGAACTCGCCGTAGAGGTGCTCGGAATGCACGCACTTCACGCCCTGACCCGAACCGAAGCTGTAGTCGATCGCTCCCCAAGCCGCGAGAAAGGCCGGAAACGACCCCATGTACATCCCCGGCGTGCCACCATGACCGAAAGTCGCCGCGACGCGCGGCAGGCCGGATTCATCGACCAGCCCCTTCGCACGCACCGAACCGAGCTTCTCGGCGAGCAGGTCCAGCGCCTCGTCCCACGAAATCGGCTCGAAACGCGGATCCTCCTTGCGGCCCTTCTTCGGGTTCGTGCGCTTCATCGGCTGCAGCACGCGGTGCGGGTTGTAAGTCTTCTGCACCAACCCGTAAGCCTTCACACAGACCCGCCCGCGCGCCGGATGCACGTCCTCGGCGGCGAAGTTCGGCTCGATCTCGGTCGCGACCCCGTCGACGACCTTCACGTTCATGAAATCCGGCCCCGCGACGCAGTTGTAGCAATAGGTCGGGACCTTCCGCACCGATTGCGGATTGGCGACTGAGGACATGTCTTCCCCGTTTCCTTTCAGTGAACCCGTTCCGGGTGCGAATAGACGCTGTGGCGTTCGCCTCGCGCGAAACCGATCAGCGTCAGCCCGGCTTCCTCGGCAATGCGCACGGCCATGCCGGTCGGCGCCGAAACCGCCGCGACGACGGCGATGCCGACTGCCGCCGCCTTCTGTACGATCTCGTAGCTCGCGCGGCTCGTCATCAGCACGAAACCGTCGGCGAAGGACATTTGGCGAGCTGCGACCGCGCCGATCAACTTGTCCAACGCGTTGTGGCGGCCAACGTCCTCGCGGACGAGCTCGACTCCGCCGTCGAAGCGGCACCATGCCGCCGCGTGCACCGCGCCGGTCAGATCGAAGAGATGCTGCATGGCCTTGAGCCCGGCCTGCGCCCGCAGCAGGGCACCGGTTTCCAGCACGCCCGCGCCCGCGATGGTCGAAACCGGACGATTGGCGAGCTGCGCCAGGCTTTCAACGCCGCAGATGCCGCAGCCGGTACGCCCGACCATCGCGCGGCGCCGTTCGCGCAGGCACGCAAAACGGGCGCCGGCAAGCTGCATCTGCACCTCGCAGCCTTGGGCATGCTCGATCACGTCGATATCGAGGATGTCGCGGACCTCTCCGGCGATCCCTTCGCTGAGGCTGAAGCCCAGCGCGAAATCCTCCAGATCCTGCGGCGTCGCCATCATCACCGCGTGCGAGAAGCCGTTGTAGACCAGCGCTACCGGCAGCTCTTCGGCGACCATGTCCTCGACCTGCGCAGCGAGCCCGCCGACCCAGCGCTCCACGCCGTACTTGCCGTGTCCATCCGCCATCTTCGAAGCTGCACCATGCTGCATTGCCCACCCCGCCGACCGGTTTGCCGGGCCCGCCGGAGATCGGCAGGCCAACGACGACGCCATGGGTTAACGATACAAATCACACCGACCATAGTCAATGTTTTTGTATCGCATTTATCGCCATTGTTTGATTTTCATCAATCCTTGAAAAATCCTCCTTACACTCCACGGCCGGACCGCGATCGCACGCGTTTCGCAACGCCAGCGACATAGGGTTAGAATCGGCCGAAAACCCCGACGCCGACGCCGTCCGGCGCGGATCTGCCCCTGGTGCCACCACGATGAAAAGCCGCTTCCTCGAGCAATGGATCAGCGATTCCCTCGCCGAGCGGCGACCGCGCGCGAACTCGCTGATCATCACGGTGTACGGCGACTTCATCGCCCCGCACGGAGGCACCGTGTGGCTCGGGAGCTTCATCCGGCTGGTCGAACCGCTGGGGCTGAACGAGCGCATGGTGCGCACCAGCGTCTATCGGCTGTCGCAGGACCACTGGCTGGAATCGGAACAGATCGGCCGCAAGAGCTATTACAGCCTCACGGCCTCGGGGCGGCGGCGTTTCGAGCACGCCTACCGGCGGATCTACGATGCCCCGCACGACACCTGGGACGGGCAATGGCAGCTCGTCGTACTCCCCTCGACCCTCGCCTCGCCGGAGCGCGATACGCTGCGCAAGGATCTGTCGTGGGCGGGCTACGGCAACGTTGCGCCGGGCGTCATGGGCCACCCCTCGGCCGACACCGCGACCTTGCAGGAAATCCTTCAGGAGACAGGCACGCAGGACAAGGTCGTGCCGATGCGGGCGACGACGCTGGGCGGGCTATCGACCAAGCCGCTGCAGGATCTCGCCCGCGAATGCTGGAACCTCGAATCGATCGAGGCCGGATACCAGGAATTTTCGGATCATCTGCGGCCGGTCCTGCGCTCGCTGCGCAGCACCCGCAATCTCGATCCGGAGCAATGCTTTCTCGTGCAGACGCTGATGATGCACGAATTCCGCCGCGCGCTGCTGCACGACCCGCAACTGCCGCCGCAACTGATGCCGCCCGACTGGAGCGGCGCCGCGGCGCGGGCGCTCTGCCAGGACATCTACCGCATCACTTGGCGGCTGTCGCAACAGCACCTGATGGCGGTCTGCGAGACGCCGGCCGGAGCCCTCCCCGGCGCAGCGCCCTATTTCTACCAGCGCTTCGGCGGCCTCGACACGGAGGCCGCCACGCCGGAAGTGGCCGAAAGCTGACGCTCAGGCCGCGAGCGGGACGATCGCGTCCACCGGACAGACGTCCTGGCACTGCGGCGTGTCGTAGTGCCCCTTGCACTCGGTGCACTTGGCGGGATCGATCACGAAAGCCGGATCGCCTTCGGCAATCGCCTCGTTCGGGCACTCGGCGACGCACACGTCGCAGCTGATACAGTCTTCGTTGATTTGCAGGGCCATTTCGGCTCACTCCTGTCGATTTTCTAAAAACGGAGGGGTTGGAGGGGCTGGATGTTCATCGCACCCGAGCGCTGATCGCCGTCACAGCGCAAAATCGGCTTCCAGTTCGGCAACCGCCACACCACCCTTCGGCTCCGGCTGGTACGCCGGACGGCTGCCTTTATACAACACCTTGCCGACGTTGAAGCCATCGTCGGTCATCAAACGTCGCGCGGCACGCGCGGCATCGTCGGTCGCATCGACCACCGCGGTGCGCACCATATGCTTCCACTCCTGCTGCTCGGGCCGGAAAGTCACGCACGGGCTCAGCACCTGCACCAGCGAGAAGCCGGGATGGCGGATCGCCTGCGTGATGATGTCCGCGACGTTGTTCGGATCGCTGCTCGAACAGCGCGCGATGAAATTCGCACCGGCCGCGAGCGCCACCACCAAGGGATGGAAGGGATTGATCCCCGCCCCGTCCGGCGTCAGCTTGCTGCCTTCCCAGTCCGGCGCCGTGGTCGGCGAGGCCTGCCCCTTCGTCATGCCGTAGACCTGGTTGTCCATCACGATGTAGGTCAGGTCGACGTTGCGCCGGCAGGCGTGCAGGAAATGATTACCGCCGATCGAGAAACCGTCGCCGTCACCGCCCGTGACGAGCACCGTCAGATCCGGGCGTGCGATCTTGAGCCCGGTCGCGACCGGAAGCGCGCGTCCATGCACCCCGTGAAAACCATACACACTCGTATAAGCCGGAATCCGCGACGAGCAGCCGATGCCCGACACGACGGCGACGTTCTCCGGCGCAAGCTGCATCGACGCCAGCGCACGGGTGATCGCCGCCAGCACTGAAAAGTCGCCGCATCCGGGACACCAGATCGGCTTCACGTCCGACTTGTAGTCCTTCGCGCTGTATTCCCGCTGCTTTGCACACGCATCCATGTTCAGCTCCACTGCAGAATTTGATCGACGATCGCCCCCGGACGTACCGCGAGCGGCCCCGGGTGATGCAGCGCGTGCACCTCGCGCGGCAGGTCGTACTGAGCGCGCAGGTAGCGGTGGAACTGCCCGCTGTGCGACTGCTCGACGACCAGCGCGCGGCGCACGCCCTTCATCACGCGCTCGAATTTTTCCGGCTGGACCGGCGAGATCAGGCGCACCGCGACGAGCTTCACCGCCTGCCCGGCCGCACGCAGCCGTTCCAGCGCCTCGCGTGCCGGCCCCGCGCTCGAGCCCCAGGTCACGATCGCTGTGTCCGCGTCCTCGTCGCCGCTGATCTCGGCCCAGTGGTCGCCGTAGTTGTAACCGGTGAGCTTCCTCAACCGTTTGTCGAGCTGCGCCTGGTGGTCGGAGGCCTGGGACGACGGCGTACCCGTCTCGTTGTGCTCCAGGCCGTCTGCCGTGTAGGTCAAGCCCGCCATCCCCGGAATCGCCATCGGCGACACGCCGGACGCGGTATTCGCGTAACGCTTGTACTGCGCACCTTCCGCCAGTGCCGCCGGCTTCTCGCGCTGGCCGATGAAGGCGATCGCGGCCGAGCGCGGAATCACCGCCCGCGCCTGCCCCATCGCCTGGTCGGTCAGTACGATCGCCGCCGTCTGCAGGCTCTCGGCCAGATGCACCGCCCATTGCGTCGTGAAGAGGCAATCCGCGACCGAGGTCGGTGCAAGCACCAGATGCGGCGCGTCGCCATGCAGGCCATAGACCGCGATGTTCAGGTCGCTCTGCTCGGACTTCGTCGCGATGCCCGTGGAAGGCCCGACGCGCATCACGTCCACCACCACGATCGGCACTTCGGCCGCCACCGCAAGGCCCAACGACTCCGTCATCAGCGCGAGCCCCGGGCCCGAGGTGGCCGTCAGCGAAGGCACGCCGCCGTAGGACCCGCCGATGATCTGGTTGATCGACGCGAGCTCGTCCTCGGCCTGTACCAGCACGCCGCCGACCTTCGGCAGCGCCGGCGCCAGCCACTCCAACACCTCGGTCGCCGGCGTGATCGGATACGCCGCGACAAAGCGCACGCCACCGCGCAGCGCACCCATCCCGGTCGCCTCGTTGCCGGTGATGCTCCAGCGTTCGCTCGTATCGGAATTGCCGACGGGCAGTCGGGGAACGGCGGGAAACTCCACCGCTGCCTCGACGCCGGCGCGGAAGGCTGCGATGCTGGCCGCAATCGCCTCCGCCCCCTTGCGCTTGAGGCTGTCCTGCAGCACGCCGATCACGATGTCCTCGGGCAGGCCGATCATCGCCGCGATCGCGCCGAAGGCGACCATGTTCGGGCGTCCGCCCGGCACACCTTTCGCGAGCGCCTTCATCGGCAAATCCACAACCTTCGCGCCGCTGCGCACGAACACTTCGGGCGCCTCGCCTTCACCCGGATCGCCGATGATCAGACTGTCCGCGTCGAGCGGGATTTCAGCCGCGAAGCGGCCCACGTTCTGCCAATCGACCGCCACAAGCAGGTGGAAGCAATCGTCATGCGAGGAGATCGGCGCCGTGCCGAGGCGGATCATCACCGCCGCCTCGCCGCCACGGATCTGCGGCCCCGACGAGCGCGTCATGTACGCGTACCAGCCCGCCCGCGCCGCCGCCTCCAGCAGCAGGCTGCCGGCGGTCACGACCCCCGCACCGCCGCTGCCCGCCATCACAAATGAAACCGTTTGCCCGCTCATCCGTCCCTCCGCCATCGTCGATTGGACCGGCACGCGCAGTCGCGCACCGCATGAGTCAAAATTAGCAGCGCATTTGCTTCCTGTCAAATTGTTTGTATTCCACTATTTTTATGAATGATTGGACGGCATACTTGGGAGACCCAACGTTTCACCAAACCCCACAGAAACCATGACACAAAAAAAAGCCTCCGACCGGAACGGCATCGACTTCGGCATGCTGCCGGGGCTTGCCGGCTACCAGCTGCGTCTCGCGCAGATCGCGATCTTCCGCGACTTCTCCGAATCCCTCGGCGAGTTCGATGTCACGCCCGGACTCTTCGGCATCCTCGTCATCATCGAAGCCAACACCGGACTGAAGCAGACCGAACTCGCGCGCGCCGCCCATCTCGATCGCTCGACGGTCGTCTCGGTCATCGACAACCTCGAACGTCGCGGCCTCGTCGAGCGCCGCGCGGCCGAGAACGACCGCCGCTCCAACTCGCTGGTGCTGACCGCCGAAGGCTCGGCCCTCCTCAAAAAGCTCAAGCGCCGCGTCGTGGACCACGAGAAGCGCCTCGTCGAGCACCTCAGCGAGGACGAGCGCACGACGCTGGTCGCGCTGCTGCAAAAGATCTTCCCGGAACATCGCTGAGGGCGAGGCCCCACGCGCCAATGAGCACCTCACAACCCGGAAACCCCCTCCACGGCGTGACGCTGGAGATGATGCTGAACCAGCTCGTAACACATTACGGCTGGCAGGATCTCGGCGAGCGGATCAACATCCGCTGCTTCACGGACGACCCGAGCATCGCCTCGAGCCTGAAGTTCCTGAGACGCACGCCGTGGGCGCGGGAGAAGGTCGAATCCCTCTACCTCTACATGGTTCGCCAGAACGCAAGGCAATCCAGATGACCTACGAAGAACACCTCGACGAAGTCACGACGCTGATCACCGAAAAGTACGACGTCGAAGACCAGGCCGCCATCGACATGGTGATGCGCGCCCAGGCCGACGACTTCTTCACGCTGCACGACGACGATCCGTCTATCTGCACGCTGGAGCGCGCGCACGAAGACGCACGGGCGGTGTACAAGAAGTATCGGTAACCCGAAACATCCCCAAGAGGGCTGACGATGTCACAGCACGCAGCAAGCATCGAATGGACGCGCGCGGTCAATGCGTCCGATCCCAAGACCTACTCCCGCAACCACGTCGCCACGCTCGCGGGCGGCCAGCAGCTCAACGTGTCGGCAGGGGTTGAATACAAGGGCGACCCGCAGTGCGCCGATCCCGAGCAGATGGTCGTCAGCGCACTGGCGAGCTGCCACATGCTGTTCTTCCTCGCGATCGCCGACCTGAAAGGCTTCCCGGTCGAACGCTACACTGACAACCCCGTCGGTCATCTCGGCAAGACCGACAAGGGCATGGCGCTGACCCACATCGTGCTGACGCCGCGCGTGACTTTCTCGGACAAGCAACCCGACGCGAGCACGCTGCAGCAGATCCACGAAAGCGCCCACAAGCGCTGCTTCATCGCGAATTCGCTGACCGCCGAGGTCACGCTGGACCTAGGCACGGCCTGACGGCGGTGCCGCCTGCCCGGCCCCGGAACATTGGGGCCGGATCGACGTCCATGCGGTAAGGATCAGCGAAGGAGGACGGACGATGCGCTGGAAGGCATGGATCGGAGCCCTGAGCTGGATCGCGTCGAGCGCCGGGATCGCCGCCGACGTCAGCATCGAGCGCTTTCGCGTACCCGAGGGCGCCCACCCGCACGACGTCGCACCTTCGCCCGAACCAAGCGGCCCCGTGTGGTACACCGCCCAGGCGCAGGGTGCGCTCGGCATGCTGGATCCCGCAACCGGCAAGACGCGCCAGATTCCGCTCGGCAGCGGCTCCTCGCCCCACGGCGTGATTGTCGGCCCCGATGGCGCGCCATGGATCACCGACAGCGGCCTGAACGCGATCGTCCGCGTCGATCCCAAGACCTTCGCGCTCACCCGCTATCCCTTGCCCGAAGGCCGCAACGCGAACCTGAACACCGCCGCCTTCGACGGCAAGGGCATCCTCTGGTTCACCGGCCAGTCCGGCATCTACGGCCGGCTCGATCCCGCCAGCGGATCGGTCCGCGTATTCGACGCGCCGCGTGGCCGCGGCCCCTACGGCATCACGGCAACGCCTGCAGGCGACATCTACTACGCATCGCTCGCCGGCAGCCACATTGCCCGCATCGACACGACGACCGGCGAAGCCCGCCCGATCGATCCGCCGACCCCGCGACAAGGCGCACGCCGCATCTGGTCCGACTCGACCGGGCGCGTCTGGGTCAGCGAATGGCAGTCGGGCCAGCTCTCGCGCTATGACCCGAAGACGCGCGAGTGGCGCGCGTGGCGCCTCCCCGGCAGCGATCCGCATCCCTACGCTATCTACGTCGACCGGCAAGACCGGGTGTGGGTCAGCGACTTCGGCGCGAACGCGGTATTGCGCTTCGACCCGGCGACGGAACGCTTCGAGTCCTTTCCGTCGCCGCAGCCGAATGCCGCCATCCGCCAGATTCTCGGCCGGCCCGGCGAGACGTGGGCGGCCGAATCCGGCACCGACCACGTCACCGTCTACCGTTGGCAGTAGCTTCTAGAACGGCATCACCAGCTTGAACCACGCCTTGTCGCCGCGAAAACGGTTCTCGGCCTCGGTTTCGTGGTGCCATTGGCCGATGAACATCATGCCGCTCTTGTTGGTGTAGCTGACGCTCGGCCCGATCGCGAAGACTTCCCCCTTGCGCCCGTTCGACCACGGACCGAGCGCCGACGACAGCGCGTCGCCATTGAGCTTGTCGTTCGTCGTCTGCGTCAGGTAGTAGCCGGAAAGCCCGACCGCCCACGGGCCGAAATGCTTGCCGACGACGTAGTCCATGTGGAAGTCGTCGCCCGATTCGTAATCCATCTTCGGGGCGCCCGGTGCCGGTCGGAAGTCCTTGTTCTTGCGCTTGATGTTGTACATGAACTTGCCGGAGAGCTCCCAGCCATCGTCCGACAGCCAGGTCGCGGCGAAGATCGGCTCCAGGCTCCAGTAGTTCGTCCCGATGCTCTCGCGCGGGTCGCCCGACTTGTACTTGCCGGTCGGCATGTTGAGGTCGAGCGCGACCGTCCAGTGCAGGTTCTTGGTGTGCCACGCGATGATGATCGGATTGAAGGTGATGTCGCCGAGCCCCGTCGTCGACTTGCTGTCGCCGCCGAGCTTCACCTCCTGATGCACGACCGGGACGATCAGGTGCATGCCCCAGTCGCCGCCGAGGATCTTGGTGTCGGTCATCTTGATGAAACGCAGCGCGTCGAACCATGCGTAGACCGAGGTACCTGGCACCTTGTCCCCATCGCCGTCACGGAGCTTCCCTTCGTAGTGGCCGAAGTAGTTCAGGAAATAACTGCCCGGCGGCGGGACGGCGCCCGCCATCCAGCTTTCGGCGCCGTTCGGATATCCGTCAACGCCTTCCTTCGCCATCGCATCGACTGACAGCCCCGCCGCCAGCACCACTGCCATCGAGATCGTCTTGATCTTCATGTCTCCTCCCTGATTCTTGTCCACGCTCAGAACGGGAACTGACGTTGCCCGAGCTGCACGGTGATCCACTTGAGTTCGGTCATCTCGTCCATCGAGTGATGCCCGCCTTCTCGGCCGACACCGCTGTCCTTGACGCCGCCGAAGGGCACATGCGGCTCGTCCATGATCGAGGCGTCGTTGATGTGCACCATCCCTGCCTCCAGCCGCAGCGACAGGTCGAAGGCCTTCTGCAGGTCGTTCGTGATGAGGCCCGACGACAGCCCGTAGCAGGAGTCGTTCGCGAGCCGCAGCGCCTCCTCGCTGTCCGCGGCTCGGATGACCGACACGGCCGGACCGAAGCTTTCCTCGCGGAACACGATCATGTCGGGCGTGACGCCGGCGAGGATCGTCGGCTGGTAGAAGGCGCCGTCGCTCTTGCCGCCATGGAGCAGCTTCGCGCCCTTCGCAACCGCATCGGCGACGTGGCGGTCGAGCACTCCACATTGCTTGCGATCGATCAGCGGGCCGATCACCGTGTGCGGATCGCGCGGATCGCCGACCCTGAAGCCGACGACCTTCTGCACGAGCTTGTCGCAGAACGCGTCGAAGATCGGCGCCTCGACGATCAGGCGCGAGTTCGCCATGCACACCTGCCCCTGGTGCAGGAAGATGCCGAAGGCCGCCGCATTCACCGCGTAGTCGACGTCCGCATCCTTGAGCACAATCAGCGGGCTTTTGCCGCCGAGTTCCAGCGTGATGCGCTTGAAATGCCGCCCGGCGGCCGCCGACAGCTCGCGTCCGACCTCCGTCGAACCGGTGAAGGTGATCATGCGGACGCGCGGGTCCTCGATGAAGGTGTTGCCGAGCACCGAACCCTGCACCGGCACAACGTTGAGCACCCCCTTCGGCAGCCCCACCGCCTCGAAGATCTCGGCGATTTTCAGGCCCGTCACTGGCGTGTAGGTCGCGGGCTTCAGGATGAAGGTGTTGCCCGCTGCGAGGGCGAGCGCGACCTTCTTCGTCGCGAGCAGGAAGGGGAAGTTGAACGGCGCGATGCCGGCGATCACGCCCAGCGGCCGGCGCACGCTCATCGAGAACACGCCGGGGCTGTCGGACGGCATCGTCTCGCCGGTGATGCGACGCGCCTCGCCCGCGGCACTACGCAGCAGATTGACGACGAAGGACGCCTCGAACATCGCCTTGCCGAAGGTCGAGCCCGCCTCGTCGATCAGTACATCGGCGACCTCAGGGATGCGCTTCTGCAGCTCGTCCGCCGCACGCAGCAGGATTGCCTCGCGTTCGTTCGCGAGCATGTTGCCCCAGCTCTCCCGCGCACGGTAGGCGGCGGCGATTGCGCGTTCGAGATCCGCGGCCGAAGCCTGATGAACCCGGCCCCACACCTCGCCGGTGGCCGGATTGATGTCGTCGAGGATCGTCTCGGTCGACGACGCCACCCATTCGCCGTCGATGAACAGCTTGTACTCTTTCATGAGAGCTCCTACAGGCTGATACCGCACCGTCCCGGCGCGATGATGTTGTTGGGATCGAGCGCTTTCTTCAGACGCTTTTCGACGTCGCGCTTCACCGGCCCGTAGGTCGCCGCGACCTTCTCCGCGAAGGCGGTGTTCGCGCGGTACATGCCGTAGCCTTCCTTCGCGAAGGTATGCAGCAGCTCGTCGTAGCAGGCATAGGCCTTCTCCATCTGCTCCGGATTCGAGCGGTCATAGAGCAGGTCGATCACGTGGTGCATGTCGCGCCAGCCGACGATGAACTCGCCGACATAATCGAAGCCGTACTTGGCGAGGATCGTCTTCGCCATCCGCATCTGCTTGAGCGTTTCGGAGCCCTTCGCCTGCGACACCGGCGCGAACCAGATCGAGCCGCCGCCCCCGCGCCAGTTGTAGAGTCCGAACTCGCCGAGGTTGGGCTTGCCCTTCATCAGGTCGAAGCGGTATTCGAGCGCCTTGCTGCCCTTCGAAGCTTCCTGCGTGATGATCTTGCCGCCCGTTCCGGCCGCGACCGCCTCGATGATCTTCCAGTTGGCGTCGTTGGTTTCCTTCGTGCCGTAGAGGCCCGCGTAGACGTTCCACGCGCCGATGTCGTGGTCGGCCTGGATCTTCTTCACCGCCTCGTCGGAAATCGCACCCGGACCGGTGACGTAATCCGCCCGCTTCACCGGCTTGCACGGCGCCTCCCATAAGGTGTGCGCGATCACGACTGCGTTCGGGATCACCATCGCGATGCGCAACGGACGCAGCGCCTCAACGATCTTCGTGATGTCGGTTTCGTTCGGGTACTGGATGCAGAAGGGCCGGAAATCCGGCGGCGCCGGCATCAGCCACATGCCCATCTTCGTGACGACGCCGAAGTTCGATTGCGTGAAGATGCCGTCGAGCGTCGGCCCGTAGCCCCACTTGAACACCTGCCAGGTGTTCGAGTTCTCCATCGCTCCCATGCCGGTGCGCAGCACCTGCCCGTCCGCCAGCACGACCTCCATCCCGCACGAGAACAGGAAGTGCTCTCCATAGGGCGTGTAACCGACGCCGCGATCCACCATGTTGCCGACCGGCCCCGCGATCGCCGACGGCGCCGGGCACGAGAACCACAGCGGCAGCTTGTGTTCCTGCAGGTAGTCGTAGAGCTGCTGGTAGGTCACGCCCGGCTCGACGAGCGCAGTACACAGCTCCGCATCGACCTCGATGATGCGGTTCATGCGCCGCAAGTCCATCACGATCTGGCCGCGCTGGACCGGCGCCGCCGATCCGTAACCGAGGTTCTTCCCGGTCGACACCGGATACACCGGGATCCGGTACTTGTTCGCGACCTTCATGACGCGCTGGATCTCTTCGACGCCATCCGGCATCACCGAGGCCGACAGCGCGTGCTGTTCGTCCGGCACCGGCATCATGATCTTGCGATAGGGGGCGAGCTTCTCGTCGTCGATCAACACGTATTCGTCGCCGACGATCGCGCGCAACTCGCGCACCGCCTTGTCGAAGTCCGCGGCGCCGATGCCCTTGGGCAATACCTTGCGCTGTTCTTTCATTCCCTTGTCTCCGTGGCAAAAGCCGTTGCGTGTGGCTCAGGTATTGATCGCGAAGGACACCAGACTCTCGGTGCCGATACGATGCTGCGTGTGCGCGACGAGCCCCGTACCGCGGGCGGCGGCGATCTGCTGGAAGATCACCGCCGCGGCGTCGTCCATCACGCCGATCAGCGATGTCCGGCCGACGCGGTCGAGCAGCGCCGACACGCCTGCGTAGCTGCAGAGTTCGTCGGCGCCGACCGTGAGCGGGATGACGCCACGGTCGTCCGTCATGCCCGCTGCAAGCGCCTGCGCCCGCGGCAGACCGGCCTGGACGACGACCGTCACCTCGGCCTCACGCTCGGCCGCCGGACGCGCAAAGGCGGTCGCCGGCAGCACGCCCAGCGCGCCGCTCCCCATCAATCCCTTCAGAAAGATCCGTCGATCCATGGCCGATCACTCCTTCGCCAGCGGCGTACCCGAACTGATCAGCCGGGCAACGTCCGCGAGCGACGCGTCATCGATCTCGCTCGGCCGAAACGCGGGCATCGCACGGTTCCCGAAGCGCACGACACGCTGGACGTATTCCACGGGCAGGTTCCGCCCGCGGATCACCGGCCCGACCCCCGCCTCGTGACAGTAGCGGCACACCTTTTCATAGACGTGGGCACCGTCGCGCCACGCCGCCGCTTCGACACCCCCACTACCGCACAGCGCCGCGCAGGCCGCCGCGATGCCGATCACTCTTCTGCTCCACATGTCTCCGCACCTCCTCTGGTTGGTCTTTCCGACTCATTGACAAGAGGAGTACAGCAAGGCGTATGCCGAACGATCTAGATCGATAGCTTTGCCTGTAATGTCAATTACTTGAACAGATATCAAATGCCAAAAGGATCAATTGAAACGATGGCAGGAAATGTATGGATTCTGGACATCGCCGGGGTGCAACCGGGTACGCGTCAAGCGACGCCGGCATTTGCCGCAAGGTGTCGCAAATCCAGTCACTGGCGAAAATCTCGACAGTACGGAACTAGCGTTGGATTAGTAAAAAATGTGATAATAAGCATCACTTACTATCACATTTGACGCCCATGAGATTCAGCGAAGACACTTTCGGATTCCTGCTCAGCGATACCGCTCGCCTGCTGCGCCGCGCCTTCGAGCAGTCGGTGCAGAACACTCCGATCACGCTCGCTCAGGCGCGCGCCCTGGTGTACCTCGCACGCAACGAAGGCATCCGCCAGGTCGATCTGGCCGACCTGCTCGAAATCCAGCCGATGACGCTCGCGCGGCTCATCGATCAGCTCGCCGCCGAAAACCTCGTCGAACGCCGCCAGGATCCGACCGACCGACGCGCCTACCGCCTCTACCTCACGGAGAAGGCCGGCGCGCACCTCGACGCCATTGCCGAGGTCGCCGAGGGCCTGCGCAACCGCGCCCTCGACGGCATTTCCGACGAGGACCGCGAGCAGGTCATGGCGGTGCTCAGGCGCGTCCGCCAAAACCTCGCGGCGCGGTAGTCCCGCAGATCGTCAGCTGCTCTGAAAGGTTCGACATGAGTACCCCGCAAGCCTCCACCCCCGCCCCGTCCGCCGACACACCCGCCCCACGCAGTCGGCGCACGAAACGTCTGATCCTGTTGGTCGTCGTCCCGCTGCTGGCCGGCATCGTGGGACTGTTCGTCTATCTCGGTGGCGGACGTTACGCCGAGACCGACAACGCCTACGTGAAGGCCGATAAGACGCCGGTCAGCGCCGAGGTATCCGGCACGGTGAAGGAAGTCCTGGTCGAAGAGAACGAGCCGGTCAAGGCCGGCCAGGTCCTGTTCCGGCTCGACCCCGAACCCTTCCGCGTCGCCGTCGCGAAGGCTGAGGCCAAGCTCGCGCAGGTGCGCACCCAGCACTCCGCGATGCGCGCGAGTTACCGCGAGAAGCAGGCCGAGATCACGCTCGCGCGTACGCGGCTGTCGTTCGCGAACCGCGAAGAGCAGCGCCAGGCCGACCTCGCCGCGCGGAATTTCATCTCGGGCTCGCGACTCGACGCGGCGAAGCAGGACGCCGACCTCGCCCGCCAGCAGATCGTCGTCAATGAAGAAAACCTGCGTCAGATCGCCGAAACGCTGGGCGGCGGCGTCGATGTTCCGCTGCAGACCCACCCGGACTTCCTCGCCGCGCAGGCCGAGCTCGACCGCGCCCGCCTGGACCTGAAGCACACCGAGATCCGCGCGGCCACCGCGGGCACCGCCAGCAAGGTGCCCCAGCCCGGGCAATACGTCAGCGCAGGCAGCACCGTGATGGCGCTGGTCGCCAGCGACAAGTTGTGGATCGAGGCGAACTTCCCCGAAACCGACCTGACCTGGGTCCGCCCGGACCAGGCCGTATCCATCCGAATCGACACCTACCCCGACGCCGTCTGGCACGGCCAGGTCGAGAGCCTGAGCCCCGCCACCGGCGCGGAGTTCTCGCTGATTCCGGCCCAGAATGCGACCGGCAACTGGGTGAAGATCACGCAACGCGTACCGGTGCGTATCGCGCTCGATGCGCGCCCCGACCTGCCGGCGCTGCGCGCGGGCCTCAGCGCCGTGGTCGAGATCGACACCGGACACCGCCGACGCCTCTTCGGCCTCTCGCGCTGATCTCCATGACGCACCGCCCGCATCGCGGTCTCGTCACCCTATCGGTGATGCTGGCGACGATCATCCAGGCGCTGGACATGACGATCGCCAACGTCGCGCTGCCCCATATGCAGGGCTCGATGGGCGCGACGCAGGACCAGATCTCGTGGGTGCTGACGTCCTACATCGTCGCGGCCGCGATCTTCATGCCGCTCACCGGCTTTCTCAGCGCGCGTTTCGGCCGCAAGCGCATCTTCCTCACCGCGGTCGTCGGTTTCACGATCGCGTCGATGCTCTGCGGCGCGGCGCAGAACCTGACGCAGATCGTCCTGTTCCGCCTTCTACAAGGGGTATTCGGCGCGAGCCTCGTACCGCTGTCGCAATCGGTGCTACTCGACACCTACCCGCGCGAGCAGCACGGTCAGGCGATGGCGATGTGGGGCGTCGGCGTGATGCTCGGGCCGATTCTCGGGCCGACGCTCGGCGGCTGGCTCACCGAGTATTACAGCTGGCGCTGGGTGTTCTACATCAATCTGCCCCTCGGGATCCTCGCCTGGCTCGGGCTCGCGGCCTCCCTGCAGGAGACGCCCGTCGACCGCTCGCGCCGCTTCGACCTGCTCGGCTTCGCGCTGTTGACGCTCGGGATCGGCGCGCTGCAGATGATGCTCGACCGCGGCGAGACGCTCGACTGGTTCTCGCATGCGGAGGTGGTTGCCGAGGCCGTCGCGGCCGGGCTGTTCCTGTACCTCTTCGTCGCGCACATGTTCACGCACGAGCGTCCCTTCCTCGAGCCCGGCCTCTTCCGCGACCGCAACTTCGGCGTCGGCCTGCTGCTGATCTTCGTGGTCGGGATCATCCTGCTCGCGACGATGGCGCTGCTGCCGCCGCTGCTGCAGAACCTGATGGGCTACCCGGTGATCGAGGTGGGCTACCTGCTGGGCCCGCGAGGCATCGGCACGATGTTCGCGATGATGGCGGTCGGCCGGCTCGCGCGACGAGTCGATCCGCGCTGGCTGATCCTGCTCGGCTTGCTGCTGACCAGCCTGTCGCAGTGGGAAATGACCCGCTTCTCGATGAACATCACGGCGTGGGACATCGTGCGCACCGGCCTCGTCCAAGGGCTCGGACTCGGTTTCATCTTCGTGCCGCTGTCGACGATCACCTTCGCGACCCTCGCGCCGCGTTACCGCAACGAAGGCACCGCCCTCTTCAGCCTCATGCGCAATCTGGGCAGCAGCATCGGCATCTCCATCGTCGTGACCTATCTCTCGCACAACATGCAGGCGAACCACGCGGCGCTGGCCGACTTCATCACGCCCTTCAGTCTCGCCGTCCGCGAAGCGGCCGACGCGGGCGCCTTCGATCTCGGCACCGCAGGGGGCCTCGCCGCCCTCAATGGCGAGGTGACCCGCCAGGCCGCCTTCCTCGCCTACCTGCAGGACTTCCGCCTGATGACCTGGGTCTCGCTCGCTGCGATCCCGCTGCTCACCCTGCTGAAACCCTCGCACGCGAGATCCCCTGCCCTCGACGAGACTTACGTGGCCGAGTGAGTCAGGACGAATGCCGTTCGTCGCCAAATCGTAACAATCTGCAATTTCACCCCTCTCCGCATGCGACGGATGTCGGGCCGGCAAATAATTTAATAGAATAAAATGACAAATGGAGGCGACCGGCCCGGATCGACGGATACGGTCGTCAGGGCCTGTTGAAATACGCAATTCGGAATCGAGATGACGCAGCCAACGGTTGTGATATGCCCGATTTGCCAAAGTCCCGATTGCCGGAAGTCTCGATGGCGACCGGACGAAAAGACCCACGTGCCCGGGCGCCACCCCTACCGTTGCCGCGCCTGCAAACATCGCTTCTTCGCGCCGGACGGCACGCGCTCGGGTCGGAATGCCCTCGTTTCGGTTGCGACCGCGTGTCTGATCATTGCTATCGGCATCGTCATGCTAATCGACTGGTCGACGGTCGACGAAATCCCGGCGCCGATCCCGGCCGCAGCGCCGGTGCAAATCGATCCTTACACGCTGAGGGCCGCACAGGAGGGTGACGCGGCAGCTCAGTTGCGGCTTGCCAGAGTGCTGTTGTCGGATCTGAGCCGCGAGGGCACGCGGTCCGCAGAGGCGGTGCACTGGCTGCGAACTGCCGCCGAGAACAACAGCCCCGGGGCGATGGTGGAGCTCGGAAAACTTTACCGAAGCGGCTTCGGCGTGCTGCAGGACTACGATCAGGCAGCGAAGTGGATCCGGATGGCGGCGGCCATGGGTGACCCGGCGGGAATGCTAGAACTGGGACGGCTTTACCGGGACGGAGTGGGCCTGCCGCGCGACCCCGTGCTCGCCTACGTGTGGTTCAATCGCGCCGCCGCGGCGCTGCACGTGGAAGCCGCGCGCGATAGAGACGACGTTGCACGAGGACTCAGCCCGACCCAGCTGAAGGACGCCCAGGCACAGTCGCCGATCACGGAAGGCGGCAATGGCGGCAATGGCGGCACCAAGCCGACCAGCTACAACAAGCCGTAGCAGGCACCACGGTCCGAAACGCTCAGCCGGTGGCGAGTTCGCTGCGCAGGAAGCGATACACCGTCGAGCGCGACACACCTAAGGCCTGGGCAGCCGCGCTGACGTTGCCACCGACTTCGTCGAGCACCCACACCACGTAGTCGCGCTCGAAATCGTCGAGCGGCACGATGCCAGGGAAAACCCGTGGCGCCGCGGCAGGCGTCGCGACCAAGGGAAGGTTGAGCACGGAACAGACCGCTGCTTCGTCGATGCACACCCCGTCGCTGAAGGCGACCAGGCGTTCGACGACGTTTCGCAGCTCGCGCACATTCCCTGGCCACCGATACGCCATGAGCCGCCCCATCGCGGCTTCGGAGAATCGCGGCAGCTCACCGATTGGCCTGCCTCTACGCCGCATCAGGTGCTCGACCAGCAGCGGCACATCCTCGCGCCGTTCGCGCAAGGGCGGCACCGGAATATGCACGACATTGAGCCGGTACAGCAGGTCGTGGCGGAACGTCCCCTGCGCAACGAGGGCATCGAGATCGCGATGCGTCGCGGCGATCACGCGGGCGTGCGTCCTTCGTAAGGCCGTCGCGCCGAGCTGGCGGAACTCGCCCGAATCGAGCACACGCAGCAGCTTGGCCTGACAGGCGGCGGGCAACTCGCCGATCTCGTCTAGAAACAGCGTTCCCGCGCTCGCGACCTCGAAGAGCCCCTCCTTGTCGGCCGTCGCCCCCGAAAACGCGCCACGCTTGTGACCGAAGAGCTCGCTTTCGACGAGCTCGTCGTCGAGCAATCCGCAGTTGAGCGGCACGTAAGCCTCGGCTCCACGTCCGCTCCAGCGATGCAGCAGGCTCGCGACAACCTCCTTGCCCACCCCGCTCTCGCCCGTCACCAGCACGGGCATGTCGAGCGGAGCGGCCCGGCGCACAAGCTCCAGCGTCTTCTGCCACACAGGACTGCGGCCGACGACGGCCATGTCGTCGCACGCACGCCGATGGGTCACTTCCGCGCTCAGGGCTGCACAGCGCCGCGCAAGCGAGCGCTTTTCCAGCGCACGCTCGACGACGATGTCGAGCTCCGTCAGCTTGTATGGTTTCGACAGATAGTCGAAGGCGCCGAGCTTCATCGCGGCGATCGCGGTATCGACGTTGCCATGACCGGTCAGGATCACAACCTCCATCAGCGGGTCGAATTCCTTCAAGCGCTTGAGGACCTCGATCCCGTCCATGCCCGGCATCTTGATATCCACCAGCGCGAGATCGACGCCCCCGTCCTGTGCCCGGGCGAGTGCCGCCTCGCCGTCGCCCGCCTCGCTGAGCTCGTAACCGCTGCGTCCAAGACGGCTTGTCAGCAGCTGGCGATACAAGGCCTCGTCGTCGACGATCAGGATATGTCCTTTCATGAGAGATCGGCCTCCAGGCTTGTGTCGTCCGCGGGCAGATGGATGCGAAACCACGCCCCGCCCTGCGGCCGATTGCCGCAGTCGATGCGCCCTCCAAGTTCGGACAGGATGCCGTAGCAGATCGACAGCCCGAGCCCGGTGCCCCGCCCCGGCGCCTTGGTCGTGAAGAAGGGGTCGAAGACGTGGTCGATCACGCCCGCCGGCAAGCCCGGCCCCTCGTCCAGCACTTCGAGATCCGCCCCGCCCACTGCCGGCTTCAGGACGATTTCCACCCGCCCGCCCCCAGGCATCGCATCGCCCGCATTCTTCAGCAGATTGCGCAGCACCTGGTCGAGCAGCGTCGGATTCGTCGCGATGACGGGCAGGCGGGTCTCGATCTGCAGCGCCACGTCGAGTCCGCGCGTCAGCCCGATCTCGCGGTACGACGCCAGCCGCTCGCGCACGAACATCCCGGCATCGACCGGCTCGATCGGCACCGCCTGCTTGCGCGAAAAGAGCAGCAGGTTGTCCGTGATCGCCTTGCAACGCTGCGCCTGCTCCTGGATCGTCGTCAGGCCGCGGCGCAGCACTTCGAGTTCCGGATTCGCATCGACACCCGGGATGTTCTCCATCAGCGCCTGCAGCTCCTCGGCAAAGCCGGACACGAGGCCGAGCGGGTTGTTGATTTCGTGCGCGATTCCGGACGCGAACTGCCCCAGCGCGCTGAGGCGGTTAGCCTGCGCGAGCTGGCGCTCCATTTCACGTCGAGCGCTGATGTCGCGGACGACGCCGATGACGCCTTCGACCTGGCCACCTGTCGACAATACGGCGGAGCTCACCTCCAGCAGCCGCTTCGTGCCATCGCCCAAGGCGAGCATGATTTCGAACGGCGCCGGGCCCTCGCCATCGAGCCGCCGCCGGAAGTCGCGCTCCACCCGCAGCGCAGACGAATGCAGCATCAGTTCGCCACAGCGCCGACCGATCGCACGATCCGCGGGGACGCCCAACAGCTCGGCCATGCGGGCATTGACGAAGCTCAGGCGGGCGTCGAGGTCGAGGATGTAGACCGCGTCGTTGATGATGTCCTGGATCTGCTGCTCACGGTTCTCCAGCCGTGCCGCATACTCGGTCAGCTTGCGTTCGCGCTCCTGCTGCGCCGTGATGTCGATCGCCAGGCCGCTATAGCCGACGATCTTGTCGTCCTTCAACACCGGCTCGACCTGAAGCCGCATCGGGATGTCGCGCCCTTCGGTATCGCGCATCACGACGTCGAGCTGCGTTGCGGCGCGCGCGTTGGCGATGCTCTTGAGGAAGCTCGCCGCCTTGGCGCGATATTCCGGCAGCACGAGATCCTTCAAGCGCATGCCCGGCAAGTCCTTCTCCGCGATGCCCAGCCGCAGCCGCCCCGCCTTGTTGAGCTGCACCATGCGGCCCGAGACGTGCAGCGCGAACACCATCTCCGGCAGATCCTCGATCAGGTTGCGATAGCGCTGCTCGGAGGCCTCGAGCTCACGCGTGCGCTCGTACACCTTGCCTTCGAGGACGTTGATGCGGTCCTTGATGTTGAGCGGCTGGAAGTAGCGTCGCAGGTCGGCGAGCTCCGGCGCGCAGTCCGTCGCGTTCATCAGCGTCCACGCGCAATGATCGTCGCCGCGCCCCTCGCACTCGTGCTCCACGCAAATCATGTCGGTCTGGAAGACGTAGGACGCGAAGCCGGACGCGTAGCCCGCGAGCGTCCAGCACACCGCCTCGTCCGAGCGGCCGAAGAGGCGCAGGTGCTGCTCCGCCTCGTAGGAACGCCGCCAATAGCCGCTCATGCGGTAACGGCCGCGTTCGCGGTCGACCTCGACACTGTGCGTCTCGACCTCTGCGATACCCGAGAACATGTGGACGCGCGGGCCGCCACGCACGAACTCCTCGGTCGTGTCGGGGTTCATGAAACCCGGCAGCAGTCCCGCATCCTCGTGGCCGCAGCTGAAGCCGTAGCGCGTGAGGATCACCTTGGCGATGTCGACGCCGAGCGTCTCGACCAGCTCCTTGCGCAGCGCGCCCATTGCATCCGTGTGCAGCAGGATGGCGCGCCGGCCGCTGAACTGGATCGCGCCACGTTCAGGCGCGAATTCCACCAACGAATGGAAATCCAGTTCGTCCGCGCGCATTGTCGCACTCCGTCCGATCGATCCACGCTCAGTGAGCGGCGACCTGTTCTTCCCGGTAACTCGGACATCCTTCATCCGCGGGCGCGTGATGCGCCGGGGCGATTTCGGGATGAGCACATTGCTTGAGGATCAGCGCCAAGGTCGCGATCAGTCCGGGGATCGCGATCACTGTGAACACCTCGCTGAATCCGAGCTTCTGACGTGTCAGTTCGGCCACCAGGAAAGATCCGGCGATCCCGCCGAAGCGGCCGATCCCGAGCATCCACGCAACACCGGTCGCACGCCCCTGGGTCGGGTAGAAGCCGGCGGCCAGCGCAGGCATGGATACCTGGGCCGTGTTCATGACCGTCCCGGCGACGAACACGACAAGCACCAGCGCACCGACGTTGCCCGCCACCTGTCCGATTGCGTAGATCGACACCGCCGTCAGCGCGTAGCCGACAGCGATGATGCGGTTGCCATTAAAGCGGTCCATCAGCCAACCGAAGAAGATCGCGCCGCAGCCGCCGAGCGGAAACAGCGCCGCGACCAGCGTTGCTGTCTTCTGCTCGAGCCCGGCATCCTTGAACAGGATCGGCATCCAGTTGATCAGCGCATAGAAGATCACCAGGCCCATGAAGTAAGCGAGCCACAGCATCAGCGATCCGGCGATGTACGACCGGGACAGCACCACTCCCAGGCCGCTCCCCCGCACAGTGGCCGATTTCACTTCTGCGAGGTGAAACGACCGAGCGCTCGCGGCCGTGACAGAGATGCGACCGAGGACAGCGCGAATCCGCTCCGGCGATACTCCCTTTGCCGCCATGTAACGTACCGACTCCGGCAACCACACCAGCATCAGCACGAGCAGCACGGCCGGCGCGATGCCCCCGAGCTGCAGCACGCTGCGCCAGCCGAACAGGGGAATCATCCATGCCGCCAGAAAGCCGCCGAACGCGGCCCCCAGCGGAAATCCGGAGAACATCGCATTGGTGATCAGCGCGCGGCGCTTCGCGGGACAGTATTCGCTGATCAGCGTCACCGCGTTGGGCATCGCCGCCCCCAATCCGAGGCCGGTCGCGAAGCGCAATACCGTCAGCCCTTGCAGATCGGACGCGAAAGCCGAGGCAAAGCACGCGGCCGCGAACACGAGTACCGACACGTTCAGGACGAGCCGGCGTCCAAAGCGGTCCGCCAGCGGTCCGGACGCCAGCGCTCCGGCGGCCAGCCCGAAGAGCGCCGCACTCAACACCGGCGCCAAGGCCGGCTTGGTCGCGCCCCACTCCTGGATGAGCGACGGTGCGATATAGCCGATCGCCGCCGTATCGAACCCATCCAGCATCACGATCAGGAAGCACAGTGCGAAGATGAACCACTGAAAACCGGAGAACGGGTGCTGATTGATGAACGATTGAATATCTACATCCTCTGCTTTCGACATGGTGTCTCCTGAGGGCGTGACGACGAACGAATGAAGCGCTGCGATCCGACGGACATTTCCGGGAGTCAGGCCATGGCCTCCACCTGGCGCTCGTGCAAGGCCCGCAGCCGGCCGCGCTGCAGCTTGCCCGTCGGCGTCAAGGGCAAAGCGTCCAGCCAATGCACCCAGCGAGGTCGGCGATGGCCTGGCAAGGCTTCGATGGCGCCCTCGAGCCGCTGCCGCGCCTCGGCCGTACGCCCCGGCGCCGCCACCGCGAGCACCGCCAGCGCCGTCAGCCCATCACCCGACTCCACCCCGACCGACGCGATCTGGTGCAAGGCCTCGCCGCACTGGGACGCGAGCGACTGCTCGACCCACAGCGTGCTGACCCACTGCCCGGCGATCTTCAGCATGTCGTCGTTGCGCCCGGCGTATTCCAGGCGTCCGTCCGGATGCCGAAGAAACATGTCCCCCGGCGAGAACCACCCCTCGTTGAATCCGTCCGCCTGCGCGTCCGGCCGCTTCCAGTACCCCTGCGCAACCGTCGTGTGCCGCACCCAGATGCGCTGCGGCAGATCCGCGTCCATGTTCGGATTGAATCGCACGTCGGTCAGCGGGGTCGGCTTCATCAGCCCGGAATCGTCATCGCTATACAGCATCAGACACAGCGTCTCGGACGTGCCGTAACCGCTGATCAGGCCGCATCCGGTCTGTTCGCGCCAGCCCTGTCGGATCGACCCTGGCAGCGCCTCGCCCGCCGACACGAAATGGCGGATACCCCGGTCGGCGATCCGCGCCGCGACACCGGTCTGCAGCATCTTGTTGTAGAGCGTCGGGACGCTGAACAACAAAGTCGGGCGGTGCTTTTCGACCATCTGTTCGACGCGCTCGGCGGTCGGCCACTCGCGGTCGAGGATCACCGTCGCACCCGCGCGAAGGCCGGCGAACAAGCTGTTGCCCAGCGCATACGCGAAGAACAGCTTGGACGTCGCATACAGCCGGTCCGCGGCGGTCAGCCCGAGGATGCCGCACGCGAAGGACTGCGCATTGACCACGACACGCTGCACATGGATCACGCCTTTTGGCGTGCCCGTGGTTCCCGACGTGCCGATCCACAAAGCGGGATCTTCGCTGTCGCGCTCCACCGGATCGATCCCGTCGGCGCTCGCCAGGTGCGCCCCCCAGTTCAAGGTACCGGGACCGCTCGCGACGATCTTCACGGCAGCGTCCCCTCCCGCCACGAGCGTCCGCGCCTCCTCGGCTTCACACCACACGAAGCGCGCCTCGCATTCCTTCAGGATCGGCGCCGCTTCCCCCATCGACAAGCGCGAGTTGACACCGATCGCGACGCCGCCCGCCCAGATCGCACCCAGATACGCCTCGACCCAGTCGTCGCTGTCGGGCGCGAACACGATCACCCGATCGCCTGTCTTCAGACCCAGCGCCTGCCATGCGCCGGCCGCACGCCGCACACGCTCGCGCAGTTCGGCGTAGCTCACACGCCGGTCGCCGCACTCGATCGCAATCGCGGGATCCACCCCGACGGACAGGAGGATTTCAGCAGCATTCATTCGGATTTCTCCATTGCAGCGGGCATCGGACAAGGGCCCGCGAACTCATTGAGTGAATCGAACCGGGAAAGGCACGGGGAAATGCACGCCCCTGCATCGAGAGATATCCCCGAAACAATAGGTCGCACGACGCGCCGCTCACAACACGAAAATTGAATTTCTCGGGTTAACTTGATGGATATCAAATTATCTTGCAGTGCACTATAAGCGCTCCGATCGCCTCGTTTCACGAACCGTTTCGACGGATCCCGCGCCTTCCTTGATATTCCGGCGAAACGGCACGACGAAGGGCGTCGGTCCGTCGCCACTCCCCGCAGAATCAAGGGGTCACCCATTTTTTTGTTTGACTTCAAACTATTTTATTGACACACTTATTCGCAGATGACGAATCACCGGAGACGGCAATGGGAATCAGGGACAAGGTCGAACAATTGTGTGTGCGCCTGTACGATGCGCCGCAGTATCCAACCCAAGGCGCCGTCCTGTTCGTCGACCTCGAACGGCGGGAAACACGCCGCAAATATCTGCCGCTCGACGTGCTGCGCACCTACCTCGGCGGGCGCGGCGCGAACATGTACCTGCTCTACAACCTGCTGCAGGAAGACCGCGACGCGCTCGACCCGGAAATTCCCCTGATCTTCGGCGCGGGCACGCTCACCGGCGACATGCCGGCCGCGACCCGCGGCAACTTCACGAGCCGCTCGCCCGACAGCCAGGCCATCCTCGACACCAACGGCGGCGACTACTTCCCCTCCTTCGTCAAGCGTCACGGCTACGACCACGTCGTGCTGTACGGCTTGGCGCCGCAATGGACGCTGCTGCGCATCGCTCACGAGGAAGTGCAGTTCCTCGACGCCAAGCCCTATCTCGGCCTCGACAATCTCGAACTGCCCGGCGCGATCGAACGCGATTTCGAATGCACCGAGCGCAAGGACATGGCACTCGCGCGCATCACGAGCGCCGGCGAGAACCTCGTGCTCTGCAGCGGCATCATGGGCGGCATCAAGGCGATCTGGGCGCGCGGCGGCGGCGGCGCGAAGATGGGCGCGCTGCGCCTGAAGGCGATCATGGTGCACGGCAAACCCGGCGAAGCGCCGAAGGTCGCGGAGCTCAAGGCGCACAACAAGGTGATCGGCAAGAAGATCACCTCGACCTCGGTGATCAAGAACGCCCTCAAGCAGGTTGGCACGCCCTTCCTGTACAAGCCCTCGCGCGTGCTCGGCGCGCTCGGCACCCTGAACAACCAGAAGACCGCCTGGCACGAGACGCTCGATGCCGACAACTTCGACCCCTACCGCCCCGGCATGGACGGCTGCTTCAAGTGCCCCGTCCATTGCCGCAACCAGAACGACATGACCCCCGAAGGCAAGGGCGGCTGGGGTTCGGCAGCCCTCAAGGGTCTGAAGGGCAACGCCAGCTACGACAAGGCGCAGGCCGACGTCGAACACGGCAAGCAGCGCACCTACAACGGCGTCCGCAACGACGGCAAGTTCGACCAGTACGACAAGGGCGACGGCCCGGAGTACGTCACGGTCGGCAAATTCGGCCCGATGATCGGGCTCAAAGAGCCGGAACAGATCCTCCGCCTCAACAACATCCTCAACGACCTCGGGCTCGACTCGGCTTCGACCGGCAGCGCGATCTCGTGGGCGATGGAGCTGTGGCAACGCGGCATCATCGACGCGCGCCACACTGACGGGCTGAATCTTTCCTGGGGTAACTACGATACCGTCGAGAAGCTGCTCTTCATGACCGCGAAGCGCGAAGGCTTCGGCGACACCATCGCGGACTCCGCTCGCGCCGTCGAACGCGGCAAATACCCCGCCGAAGCGCTCGACTACCGCATGGCGGTCAAGGGCCTTTTCCAGTCCGATCCGCACGACTCGCGCATCCTGAAAGCCTTCGCCCTGGGCCTCTCCGTCGCGACCCGCGGCATGGACCACCTCCGAAATCGCGTGACGCTCGAAATCAACGCCCGCATCAACGACGACGCACCGTTCAAGACCCAACTCTACGGCGGCACCGTCGCGCCCGAGCCGAACCGGTATGAGGGCAAGGAGATCGCGGTTCGGCGTTGCGAGAACACGTACGCGGTCGGCGACTCGGTCGGCATGTGCCGCTTCAACACCAAGCTCTTCAACTCGCCGACGACGCCCGACTGCGGGGACTTCGCGACCCAGCTCTCGGCCGCAACGGAGCTCGGTTTCAGCGGCGAAGAGCTCAATGAGATCGGACGCAACATCACCGGTCTCGAACGCCTGATCAACTTCCGCCTCGGCCTGCGCGCCAAGGACGACACGCTGCCGCGCCGTTGGTTCGAGGAAGAGATCGAGGTCGGACCGTTCAAGGGCGAAAAGGTCGACCGCAAGGAGTTCGAGGCAACCAAGGCGCGCTTTTACGAGATCACCGGCCTGAATGCGGAAGGCGTTCCGAAGGCCGACTGGCATGAGAGACTCGCGCGCGCGACGACCGGCTTCGCAGTCCACGTCGAACTGCCGCAGGCCTTGCCCGGCGCACCGGAGAAGCACCTCGTCGTCGACGAACCGGTGTCGAACGTCATCGCACTTCGCGACGCCCTGCGCCGCCGCCTGCCCGAAGCACGCGAGGCTCTGAACGACCATTCGTGGAACGTCGCCATCAACGGCCGCATGATTCTCTCCGGCGAACGCGACGCGGCGCTGCACGACGGCGACCAGGTGACCTTCGTGCCCATCATCGCCGGCGGCTGAGCCGCACTCTCACCCCACTCTCACTCAAATCCGATCGGGATATGCCTGACAGCCCCCCGCGCAAGGGGGCGGCTGTCGGGGCAGTCTCGTGCAGACTTCGGACGCATGGTCCCTCCTAAGGCTTGAAAACGATGACGGCTTCAATCTCCTGCGACGCCAGCGACATGCCTGCGCTGATGGAAGGCACGGCACGCGTCGTCGCGATCCGCGAGGGCATCGCGTGGCTCGAACCCGAACAGGGAGGCAGTTGCGGCGGGTGTGCCTCGGCGGCGACCTGCGGCAGCAAAGGCATCGGCACCCTGGCGAGCCGGCTCGAGGCGCGGCGTTTCCCGCTGGCGGGCGCTGCGGGTCTCGCCGTCGGCGAGCGCGTCGTCGTCGGCGTGCGGGAGGATGCATTGGTCAAGGCAAGTCTCACCGCCTACGCAATTCCACTGGTCACAATGTTTGCGGTCGGCGCACTGGCGCAGGCAATAGCCGGGCGTGACGCCGTCACTGTCGTCGCGAGCCTCGCCGGTCTCACGATCGGCCTCGGCCTCTCCCGCGTATTGGCACGCCTTCTCGCCGCCCGCGGCGAAGTCACGCCCCGGTTGGTGCGCCGCATCGCCAATCCCCTCGATTGCCATCAGGAGCACCGCTGAAATGCGGGAATACGTCCTTCTCTTCATCAGCGCCGCGCTGGTCAACAACGTCATCCTCGCGCGCTTCCTCGGCCTGTGCTCCTTCATGGGCGTCACGACCCGCGTCGATACCGCCGTCGGCATGGGCATGGCGACCACCTTCGTCATCACGATCTCGTCGATGATCGACTGGGCCGTCGAAACCTGGCTGCTCCAGCCACAGGGTCTCGGCTACCTCCGCACCGTGACCTTCATTCTCGTCATCGCCGCGGCCGTGCAATTCACGGAGATGACGGTACGCAAGATCTCGCCGTCGCTCTTCCAGATGCTGGGCATCTACCTCCCGCTGATCACGACCAACTGCGCCGTGCTCGGTGTCGCCCTGCTGCTTGTCGAAGCAAGGATGAACTTCTTCGCCAGCGCCCTCTTCGCCTTCGCCTCGTCGATCGGCTACAGCCTCGTGATGGTGATCTTCGCAGGCCTGCGCGAACGCCTCGCGCTGGCAGACGTGCCGCGCCTCTTCGCCGGCCCGCCGGTCGGCTTCCTCACGGCCGGACTGCTCGCGCTGGCCTTCATGGGTTTTTCCGGAATGAGCACCAACTAGGAGCCCACCATGCTGATCGACATCGGCAGCCTCACGATCATGGGAGCGGCACTCGGCGGCCTGCTCGGCACGGCGGCGCGCTTCCTGGCAGTCCGGGAAGACCCGCTCGAAGAAGAACTGAAGTCGATGCTGCCCGGTTCGCAGTGCGGCCAGTGCGGCTTCGTCGGCTGCGGACAGGCTGCCGCGGCACTCGCCCGTGGTGAAGCACCCGTGACGGTCTGCCCACCCGGCGGCAAAGCCGTCGCCGAGGCGCTCGCAAAAAAGCTCGGCGTCAGCGCCGATCTCTCGGAACACGTCGAGAAGGGCCCGGAATACGCCTTCATCGACGAAGACCTCTGCATCGGCTGCACGCGCTGCCTCAAGGAATGCTCGGTCGACGCGATCCTCGGAGCAACGAAGCTCATGCACACCGTCATCTCCGAGGCGTGCCACGGCTGCGGCAAGTGCGCGCAGGTCTGCCCGACCGACGCGATCGCGATGCTCCCCGTGTCGCCGACGCTCGCCACGTGGCACTGGCCCAAACCTCAATCCGCGTCCGCCTGCGCACATTGAAGCCATGAAACTCTTCCCGATCCGCGGCGGCATCCATCCGGACTACCGCAAGGAGCTTTCGAGCGAAAGCCCGATCGTCCCCCTGCCCCTGCCGGCAAGGCTGTTCATTCCGCTGCAACAGCACATCGGTGCGCCGGCCGAAGCATTGGTCGCCGCCGGCGCGTATGTCAGGAAAGGCCAACTCCTCGCCCGCGGCCGGGGGCCAGTGTCCGCCGCCCAACACGCTCCAACCTCGGGCACCGTCGAGGCGATCACCGAGCTCCCCGGCACACATCCGTCCGGCCTTCCGCAGCCGATGATCGTCCTCGTCCCTGACGGCAAGGACGAATCGGCACCCCTTCCCGACCCCATCGCCGCCCCGTTCGACGCACCGCCGCAGGCAATCCGCGAGCGCGTCGCCCAATCGGGCATCGTCGGCCTGGGCGGTGCCGCCTTTCCGTCAGCGGTGAAGCTCGGGCTCGGCGAGCAACGCCCCCTCGACATCCTGCTCATCAACGGCGCCGAGTGCGAGCCCTATCTGACCTGCGACGACCGAGTCATGCGCGAACACGCCGATGCCGTTGTCGACGGGGCACGACTGATGGCCCACGCCCTCGGTGCCCCGAGTGTCGTCATCGCCGTCGAGGCCAACAAGCCGGAAGCGATCCACATCCTAACCTGCACCGCGGCACCGTTCCCCAACGTCCAGGTCCTTGCCGTTCCCGTGCAATACCCGATGGGCTCCGAGCGCCACCTCGTGCAGGCCATCACCGGCCGCGAAACGCCCGCCAAGAGGCTCACCGCGGACGTCGGCGTCGTCGTGCACAACGTCGCCACTGCCCGGGCCGTGCACCTCGCCGTCCGTTTCGGCCTTCCGCTCACCCACCGAGTCGTCACGGTCAGCGGCGGCGCAGTGCGCGAACCGAAGAACATCGAAGCGCCCATCGGCACGCTCCTCGCCGACCTCGTCGCCTTCTGCGGCGGACTGGCCGTCGAGCCTCGTCGTCTTGTCAGCGGCGGGCCGATGATGGGCCAGCCGCTCAGGAGCCTCGAGGTCCCGCTGGTCAAGGGCACCTCGGGCATCCTCGCTCTGACGGCCGAGGAAACCGCCGAACGCCCAGCCGGCCCCTGCATCCGCTGCGGCAACTGCGTCAGCGCCTGCCCCTGCGGCCTCGTGCCGGTCGAGCTCGCCGCGCTGATCCGCAAGGACCACCTCGACCGCGCCGCCGCGCTCGGAGTACAGGACTGCCTGTCCTGCGGCAGCTGCGCATGGGCCTGCCCCTCCCACATCCCGCTCGTCCAGTACTTCAACTACGCCAAAGGACGGCTCAACGCGGACGCACTCGCCCAACGCAAGCTCGAACAAACGCGGACGCTCGCCGAAGCGCACAAGCTGCGCCTCGAAAAAGCCGCAGCAGTCAAGCGCGCCGCGGCTGCAGCCCGCGAGGCCGCAGCGATGAGTGCAAACGAAGAAAAGGTCACGCCATGAGCCCAAGCTCTCCCGAACGGAGCGGCCCGTTCGGCCACGCCCCGAACAGCGTCAGCCAAACCATGATCGCCGTCCTGCTGGGGCTCGCGCCGGCCACCGCCTTCGACGCCTGGCTTTTCGGCTGGCCGGCGATCCTGCTCTTCGCGGTCACAATTAGCGCCTGCGTGGCCGTCGAAGCCGGCTGTCTCGCCATCGCGGGCCGCTCCGTGGCGGACGGACTTGCCGACGGCTCGGCCGCACTCACCGGCTGGCTGCTCGCGATGAGCCTACCGCCCTGGGCGCCGTGGTGGATCGGCGTACTCGGCGCAATCTTCGCGATCGCGCTGGCCAAACATGCTTTCGGCGGTCTCGGTCAGAACGTCTTCAATCCTGCGATGGTCGCCCGCGTGGCCCTGCTCGTGTCCTTCCCTGTCGTGATGACGGCTTGGGTCGCCCCACAGCCACTCTCCTCCGCCGACGCACCCGATCTTTCCAGATCCCTCGCGATCACTTTCGGCAGCGAGCGCCTGGACGCGATCACGTCCGCCACGGCGCTGGGCCACGTCAAGACCGAATTGACGCGCGGCATCCCGGCGAGCGAGTCCGTCACCGGCATCCCGCCGCTTCGCGACATGAGCCTCGGCCTGCGCGCAGGCAGCCTCGGCGAAACCTCGGCCCTCCTGATCCTCGCCGGCGGACTCTATCTGATGGCCCGGCGGATCATCTCCTGGCACATCCCGGCCGCCGTCCTCGGCAGCCTGTTCCTGGCAGGCACCTTGTTCCACGCCATCGATCCCGCCCGCTTCGCCGATGGAAGCTTTCACCTCCTCTCGGGCGCAAGCTTCCTCGGCGCATTCTTCATCGCGACCGACTACGTGACGTCGCCGGTCTCGAAAACCGGCCAGCTCGTCTTCGGCGTCGGTTGCGGCCTCCTCACCTGGGTCATCCGGACCTTCGCCGGCTACCCCGAAGGCATGGCCTTCGCGATCCTGCTGATGAATGCCCTCGCGCCGATCATCGACCAATACACCCGGCCGCGCATCTTCGGACGCCGTCGCGACGGCCAAGCACTGCCGCTCAAGGAGAAAGCATGAAGCCGCCTGCGCTGGTCCATGCCGCCATCCTCGGCACCTTCTGCCTCGGCTTCGGCGTCGTTCTCGCCGTCACCGACCGCATGACCGTGGACGCCATCGCCGCGCGTGCGCTCGATGACAAACTCAATTCACTCGCTCAAGTCCTTCCCGAAAACCTGCGCGACAACAACCCGGTCAGCGACGCCCTGACTCTGCAAGGAACCGACGGCAAGGAGCTCACCCTCTACCGCGCCCGCAAGGACGGCCGGCTCACCGGCGTCGCGTACGAGATTCGCGGCTCGGGCTACGCGGGGGAGATCCGACTGATGCTGGGCATCGATGCCGACGGCCGCATCCTCGGCGTACGCGCCCTCGCCCACAAGGAAACACCGGGCCTCGGCGACAAGATCGACACCAGGAAGAGCGACTGGATCCTGCGCTTCGCCGGCCTCGCCCTCGGCACCCCGCCCGTCGAACGCTGGAAGGTCAGGAAGGACGGCGGCGACTTCGACCAGTTCGCCGGCGCCACCATCACCCCGCGCGGCGTCGTCGGCGCGATCCGCGGCGGCCTCGACTTCTTCGCCGCCCACAGAAACGAAATCATCGGAGCGAACTGATGGCAAGCGACTACGGCCGCATCGCGCGCGACGGCCTCTGGGACAACAACGGCGTCCTGTGCATGCTGCTCGGCATGTGCCCGACGATGGCCATGACCACCAGCGCCACCAACGGCCTCGGCATGGGACTCGCGACCGCTGCCGTGATGGCCGCATCCAACCTGCTCGTCGCCCTCTTCCGCGACCGCATCACGCAGGAAGTCCGCATTCCGGTCTACATCCTGATCGTCGCCGCGATGGTGACCCTCGTCGATCTGACGATGAACGCCTGGCTGCACGAACTCTACAAGGTCCTGGGTCTCTTCATCCCGCTGATCGTCTCGAACTGCCTGCCCCTCGCGCGGCTCGAAGCCTTCGCGGCGAAGGAGCCGGTCCTGCCCTCGCTGCTCGACGGGATCTTCATGGGCCTCGGCTTCACGCTTGCGCTGACCACCATCGGCGCCGTGCGGGAAATCCTCGGCGCCGGAACGCTTTTCGCGGACGCCTCGCTACTGCTCGGCCCGGCATTCCGTTTCCTCGAACTCAGGATATTGCCTGCCGACAGCGCCGTGCTGATGATGATCCTGCCCCCCGGCGGCTTCCTCACGGCAGGCCTGATGGTCGTCGCCAAGCGCATGCTCGACGTCCGTGCCGGCAAGGGAATCCAGATGGCGGGCGCACACAGCGTCGCATGAGGAGACGGACATGAAGATCGGCATCGCCTACGCCCTCCCGCGCCGCCAGGCATGGCTCACGATCGACCTCGCGGACGGCACCACCGTCGGCGACGCCATCACCCGTTCCGGCATCGTCGAACAATTCCCCGAAGTCGACCCGGCGACGCAAAAGATCGGGATCTTCGGCAAGCTCGTCCGCCTCGACACCGTGCTCGAGGACGGCGACCGCATCGAAATCTACCGCCCGATCACCTGCGATCCGAAGACCGTGCGCAAACGCAGCGGATCGGACAACGGGCCCTGAGTCGTCCGACGCCCCGCTCAGGGCTAATCGTCGACCTTCCCCCGCCCCGCCTTCACGACCGCCCGCCGCGCCTTGCCTTCCAAGCGCCTTGCGACGGAAGCGCGGGTCGGCTTCGTGGCCCGCCGCTCCTTCGGCACGATCGAGACGCTCGCAACGAGGTCCTGTAATCGCCGCAGCGCTTCCATCCGGTTCTTCTCAAGGCTGCGGAATTTCTGCGCCTTGATGATCACAACGCCGTCGCCACTGATGCGATGGTCACGAAGCTTGAGCAGGCGCTCCCTGATCTCCTCGGGCAGCGAAGACGCGGCAATATCGAAACGCAGATGCACCGCGTTCGACACCTTGTTGACGTTCTGCCCGCCGGCACCCTGCGCACGGATCGCAGTGATCTCGACTTCGTCGGGCGGGATGGAGATATCTGGACGCATCGCTTTATGGAAGACCTAGCGGGGAAACGCTTATCCTCTCCCTGCAAGGGCTATTCCAGGATAGAAAAAGAAAAAGCCCGGAGCATGTCCAGGCTTTCGGGGTATTTGGTGGGTGCTAACGGGCTCGAACCGCTGACATTCGCCTTGTAAGGGCGACGCTCTACCAACTGAGCTAAGCACCCGCACCGGCTGGATCAACCGCTACGATCCAGCAAAGTCGACTAGTTTACCGCATCTTTCAGAGCTTTGCCAGGCCTGAACTTCGGGACCTTGGCGCCCTTGATCTTGATGCTCTTGCCGGTGCGGGGATTGCGGCCGGTACGGGCCTGACGCTCGCCTACCAGGAAGGTACCAAATCCGACGAGGGTCACGGAGTCGTCTTGTTGAAGAGCCTCTTTGACCGCCGCGATGGCCGCATCCAGCGCTTTGCCGGCAGCCGTCTTCGAGAGCTCGGCTCTCGCGGCAATCTGGTCGATCAGTTCGGATTTATTCACTTAAGTCCCCTCTTGGATATTAGTGGTAGCCCGAAGCTGCGAAAGCCCCTGCTGGCGCGGCATTCGGGCCAATTCCAAATGCGTTGCGAGTTGCAGGGGCTTTATAGCTCGCCCAATTCCCAAGTGTCAAGACGCGCTGCAGCGATATGACTATCGCTACAGCGCGTCTTCATGCGGGTTTCGAACCGACTTAGTGCGCGGTGACCGTCTTGCCGGCCCCGCTCTCCTCGCCGGCATCCCCCGCGGGGGTTTCGGTCGGGAGCGGCTCGGGCAGCGGCTGCGGACGGCGTTCGAGGGCATGCTCGAGCACCTGATCGATCCAGCGTACCGGAAGGATCTCCAGCGCGTTCTTGATGTTCTCCGGAATCTCGACCAGATCCTTGACGTTTTCCTCAGGAATCAAAGCGATACGGATCCCACCGCGAACTGCCGCAAGCAGCTTCTCCTTCAGCCCGCCGATCGGCAGCACTTCACCGCGCAAGGTGATCTCACCCGTCATCGCGACATCGCAACGCACCGGAATACCCGTCAGGACGGATACCAGAGCGGTGCTGATCGCAATACCCGCCGACGGCCCATCCTTGGGAATCGCGCCTTCGGGCAGGTGAATGTGGATGTCGCTCTTCTGGTAGAAATCCTCCTGGATACCCAAGGAACGCGAGCGCTTGCGCACGACCGACAGGGCTGCCTGGATTGACTCCTGCATCACTTCGCCGAGCTTGCCCGTCGTCATGACCTTGCCCTTGCCGGGCAGCGCCACCGCTTCGACGGTCAGCAGCTCGCCGCCAACCTCGGTCCAGGCGAGGCCCGTCACCTGGCCGATCTGGTTTTCCTTCTCGGCCATACCGAAGGAGTACTTGCGCACCCCGAGATATTTGTCGAGATTCTTCGCGTTGACGACGATCTTCGAGCTGCGCTTCTTCAGCACGAGCGACTTCACCACCTTGCGGCAGATCTTCGAGATCTCGCGCTCCATGCTCCGCACGCCCGCTTCGCGCGTGAAGTAGCGGCACACGTCGCGCAGCGCTTCCTCGGTCACCGAGAGCTCGTCGCGCTTGAGCCCGTTGTTCTTCATCTGCTTGGGCAGCAGGTAGCGCAACGCGATATTGACCTTCTCGTCTTCCGTGTAGCCGGACAGGCGGATCACCTCCATCCGGTCGAGCAGTGCGGCCGGAATGTTGAGGGTGTTGGCCGTCGCCACGAACATCACGTCGGACAGGTCGAAGTCGACCTCGATGTAGTGGTCCTGGAAGGTGTGGTTCTGCTCGGGGTCGAGCACTTCCAGCAGCGCCGAACTCGGATCGCCGCGGAAGTCCATGCCAAGCTTGTCCACTTCGTCGAGGAGGAACAGCGGGTTCTTCACGCCGACCTTGCTCATGTTCTGCAGGATCTTGCCCGGCATCGAACCGATGTAGGTACGACGGTGACCGCGGATCTCGGCCTCGTCACGCACACCGCCGAGCGCCATGCGCACGAACTTGCGGTTCGTCGATTTCGCGATCGACTGCCCGAGCGAGGTCTTGCCGACCCCAGGAGGTCCGACGAGGCACAGGATCGGCGCCTTGACCTTCTCGACGCGCTGCTGCACGGCAAGATATTCGAGGATCCGCTCCTTGACGCGCTCGAGGCCGTAGTGATCCTTGTCCAGGATCTTCTCGGCTTCCGCGAGATCCTTGCTCACGCGCGACTTCTTCTTCCACGGCAGGCCCACCAGCGTGTCGATGTAGTTGCGCACGACGGTGGCTTCGGCCGACATCGGCGACATCAGGCGCAGCTTCTTCAGCTCGGCCTGCGCCTTCGCGAGCGCTTCCTTGGTCATGCCGGCGGACTTGATCTTCTTTTCCATCTCCTCGAAATCGGCACCTTCCTCGCCTTCTCCGAGTTCCTTCTGGATCGCCTTGACCTGTTCGTTCAGGTAGTACTCGCGCTGGCTCTTCTCCATCTGGCGCTTTACGCGCCCGCGGATGCGCTTTTCTACCTGGAGAATGTCGAGCTCCGTCTCGAGCTGGGACAGCAGGCGCTCAAGGCGCTGGCCGATGTCGGACATCTCGAGCACCTCCTGCTTCTGCTCGAGCTTGAGCGGCAGGTGCGCAGCGATGGTATCGGCAAGGCGACCGGGTTCCTCGATGCCGCCGAGGGACGCGAGGATCTCCGGCGGGATCTTCTTGTTCAGTTTCACGTACTGGTCGAACTGCGCGATGATCGCGCGGCGCATCGCTTCCAGTTCGTTGTTGCCACCTTCTTCCGGCGGCAGCGGCGTGACCTTGGCAACGAAGACCGTGCGCAGGTCCTCGACCGAATCCACCACCGCGCGGCGCACGCCCTCCACCAGCACCTTGATGGTGCCGTCGGGCAGCTTCAGCATTTGCAGGATGTTCGCGATGCAGCCGACTTGGTACAGGTCGGTTTCGGACGGTTCATCCTTGGCCGCAGACTTCTGCGCAACCAGCAGGATGCCCTTGCCCGCCTCCATCGCGTTTTCAAGCGCCTTGATGGATTTGGGCCGCCCCACGAACAGCGGTATCACCATGTGAGGGAACACCACCACATCGCGCAGTGGCAGGAGGGGGAGCTCCATCGGCTCGTCGGGGAGGTCAAGCGGGCTTGACATGATTATTGTTACCTCGAAAGGACTGGTCGAGCCCACATGGGGGCTCGACTACAGAAAATCAAGCGGCGCGCGAAACCGGTTTCAGTTTGAACCGGAAACCTTCTGCTGATCTGCGTAAATAAGCAGCGGTCGGGCACCCTCTTCGATGGTACCTTCGTCGATCACGACCTTTTCGACCCCTTTCATGGTCGGCAGGTCGTACATGATGTCGAGCAACGCAGCTTCGAGGATCGACCGCAAACCCCGTGCCCCAGTCTTGCGCCGGATCGCCTTGCGGGCGATCGCGTGCAGGGCCGGGGTGCGGATTTCCAGCTCTACGCCTTCCATGCCGAACAGCTTCTGGTACTGCTTCACGAGCGCGTTCTTCGGTTCGATGAGAATCTGGATCAGCGCGGCCTCGTCGAGTTCCTGCAAGGTTGCAACAACCGGCAGACGGCCGACGAATTCGGGGATCAGGCCGAACTTGACCAGATCCTCGGGCTCGACCTGACGGAAGGACTCGGAGACGTCCTTCCCCTGCCGGCTCTTCACTTCGGCACCGAAGCCGATGCCGATCTTCTCGGTACGGTTGCGGATGACCTTTTCCAGACCGTCGAAAGCCCCGCCACAGATGAAGAGAATGTTGGTGGTGTCGACCTGGATGAAATCCTGGTTGGGATGCTTGCGCCCGCCTTGCGGCGGAATCGAGGCGATAGTGCCTTCGATCAGCTTCAGCAGCGCCTGCTGCACACCCTCGCCGGACACGTCACGCGTGATCGATGGGTTGTCCGACTTGCGCGAAATCTTGTCGATTTCGTCGATATAGACGATCCCCTGCTGCGCCTTCTCGACATCGTAGTCGCACTTCTGCAGCAGTTTCTGAATGATGTTCTCGACGTCCTCGCCGACGTAGCCGGCTTCGGTCAGCGTCGTCGCATCGGCCATCACGAACGGCACATTGAGCAGCCGTGCGAGCGTCTGCGCGAGCAGCGTCTTGCCGGAACCCGTCGGGCCGATCAGCAGGATGTTGCTCTTCGACAGCTCGACGTCTTCCTTCTTGCCCGAGATGTGGCGCAGACGCTTGTAATGGTTGTACACGGCGACCGACAGAATACGCTTCGCCTGTGGCTGGCCGATCACGTACTGATTCAGGATCTCGCAGATCTCCTGCGGGGTCGGCAGCTTGTTGCCGGCCCCCTCAGACTCGCCGACCTGGGCGAGTTCGTCGCGGATGATGTCGTTGCAGAGTTCGATGCACTCGTCGCAGATAAAGACCGACGGACCAGCGATGAGTTTACGCACCTCATGCTGGCTCTTTCCGCAAAACGAGCAGTACAGCAGCTTTTCGCCGCCTGCTTTTTTCTCCGTCATGGTCTTCCTCTCGTAAGAATCAGGCCTCGGCCCGCGTCGTCAGGACCTTGTCGACGATGCCGTATTCGAGCGCATCCTTGGCCGACATGAAATTGTCCCGATCCGTGTCCTTTTCAATCCTCTCGACCGGCTGGCCGGTGTGCTTCGCCAGCATTTCGTTCAGCCGTGCGCGGATGTTCAGGATTTCGCGAGCATGGATCTCGATGTCGGACGCCTGGCCCTGGAACCCGCCGAGTGGTTGATGGATCATCACCCGCGAATTCGGCAGGCAGAAGCGCTTGCCCTTCGCCCCGGCAGCAAGCAGGAAGGAGCCCATGCTCGCGGCCTGGCCAATGCAGAGCGTGCTGACGTCAGGCTTGACGAACTGCATCGTATCGTAGATAGCCATCCCGGCGGACACCGAGCCACCCGGGGAGTTAATGTAGAAGAAGATGTCCTTGTCCGGGTTTTCGGACTCGAGAAACAGCAACTGCGCCACGATCAGGTTCGCCGTGACGTCATTCACGGGCCCGACGAGGAACACCACCCGCTCCTTCAGAAGGCGCGAGTAGATGTCATAGGCTCGTTCGCCGCGACCACTCTGTTCGATCACCATCGGCACCATGCCGAGGCCGACCGGATCCCAGTTGCTGCCCGATTGTGGCGCTACGTTGCTCATTTCTTCGACCTTTGCGGCAATCAGGCCGCGTTATTACCCATCAATTCGTCAAACGACACCGCGTTGTCGGTGGTCTTGGCCTGCGACACCACCCATTCGACCACGTTGTCCTCGATCACAACGGCTTCGGCCTGTGCGAGACGGTCCGGTTGACCATAGTACCAGCGCACCAGTTCAGCCGGGTCTTCGTAGCTCTGGGCCATGTCTTCGACCAGCGCACGGACCTGCTCGGGCTTCGCGAAGAGTTCCTTGGCCTTCACGAGTTCCGCCATGATCAGACCGAGCTTCACGCGGCGCACGGCCTGTTCGGAGAACCAGGCGGCTTCCACGGGAATATCTTTGGTCTTCATGCCCCGCATTTCAAGATCACGCTTAGCGTTTTCTGCCAGCTGATTGGCTTCGGCTTCGACCAGCGCCTTCGGCACTTCGATCGGGTTGGCCGCCAACAGCGCTTCCATGACCTGCTCCTTGACGCGGGCCTGGATGCGACGCTTCACCTCGCGCTCCAGATTCGCGCGGACTTCGTCGCGCAGCTTCGCGACATCGCCATCGGCAACGCCGAGCGAACGGGCGAGATCGCCATCGATCGCAGGCAGCACGGCCTCTTCGACGCCCTTCACCGTGATCTCGAACTGGACGGTCTGCCCAGCCAGATTACGCGCATGGTAGTCCTCGGGGAAGGTCATGTCGAAAGTCTTGCTTTCCCCAGCCGTGAGACCCTTCACAGCTTCTTCGAAGTCCTTCAGCATCGAGCCGGCGCCGATCACGAAGGGGAAGTCGGTGGCTTGACCGCCTTCGAACAGTTCGCCGTCCTTGCGGCCGGCAAAGTCGATCGCCACGCGATCGCCCTCGGCAGCAGCCCGCTCGACGCGCGAGAACGTCGTACGCTGCTTGCGAAGCACTTCGATCGTCTTGTCGACTTCCGCATCTCCCACCGTCAGCACGGGGCGCTCGACCTTCTGGCCCGACAGCTCGCCCAGCGGCACTTGCGGATAGACCTCGAAAACGGCGCTGAATTCCAGCAGGCCGTCACCGGCCGCTTCCTTCGGCTCGATGCGCGGATAGCCGGCGACACGCAGATTCTGCTCGCGTACCTTGTCGCCGAAGGCCTTTTCGACGGCAGCGCCGATCGCTTCGGAACGCGCCTGGGCGCCATAGGTCTGGGCGACGATCTTCATCGGCACCTTGCCCGGGCGGAAGCCCGGCATCTTGACGGTGCGGGCCATGCGCGAAAGACGCGCGTCGACATCTTTGTCGATGTCGGCGGTCAGCACGGACATATCGATGCGGCGCTCCAGCGCGCCCAGAGTTTCCTGGTTGGTCTGCATTACCTTAACAATCCCTGACTAGTGAAAAGTAGCCCGCTCGCCTGCCCCACGCGACGACGATCGTCGACAGGGAATGACGGCGCGCGGGCGCATCCGGAAAAAATTTCATTCTAACACAGCGAAACACCCTTCCTTCCAGCGTGCTTCCGGTCGCAAAATAGGTCCTGGAGCGCTTGACCATGGAATGAGTTGACAAGGAACTTGCAGCCTTAGCCACCCTCTGACGGGTGTCGGCAAAGGGCTCGACCTCACAGGAGAGATCCAGATGACCATCTTCAATGCCTATCAGGCCCGCTTCGAGGCGGCCCGCGAAGAAGAGATGTCGATTCAGGAGTACCTCGAATTGTGCAAGTCCGACCCCTCGGCCTACGCCACCTCGGCCGAGCGGATGCTGATGGCGATCGGCGAGCCGGAACTTGTGGATACACGTCTGGATCCTCGCCTGTCGCGCATATTTTCCAACAAGGTGCTCAAGCTATATCCCGCCTTCCGTGACTTTTATGGCATGGAAGAGGTGATCGAGCACATCGTGTCGTATTTCCGCCACGCTGCGCAGGGCCTGGAAGAGAAGAAGCAGATCCTCTACCTGCTCGGTCCGGTCGGCGGCGGCAAGTCCTCGCTGGCCGAAAAGCTCAAGTCGCTGATCGAGCATGTGCCCTTCTATGCGATCAAGGGCTCGCCGGTGCACGAGTCGCCCCTCGGGCTCTTCGACGTGCGCGAGGACGGCAAACTACTGGAAGACGATTTCGGCATCCCACGACGCTACCTGAATACGATCATGAGCCCGTGGGCCGTCAAGCGGCTCCACGAGTTCAATGGCGATATCACACGCTTCCGCGTGGTGAAGCTGCGCCCCTCGGTGCTGCGGCAGATCGCGGTCGCGAAGACCGAGCCGGGCGACGAGAACAACCAGGACATTTCGTCCCTGGTCGGCAAGATCGATATCCGCAAGCTCGAGCAGTATTCGCAGGACGATCCGGACGCCTACAGCTATTCGGGCGGCTTATGCCTCGCCAACCGTGGTCTGCTCGAATTCGTCGAGATGTTCAAGGCGCCGATCAAGGTCTTGCACCCCTTGCTGACTGCGACGCAGGAAGGCAACTACAAAGGCACCGAGGGCTTCGGCGCGATCCCCTTCGACGGCATCGTGATGGCGCACTCGAACGAGTCCGAGTGGATGGCATTCAAGAACAACCGCAACAACGAGGCTTTCCTCGACCGCATCTACACGGTGAAGGTGCCATATTGCCTGCGCCTGTCGGACGAGGTGCACATCTACGAGAAGCTGCTCTTCCACAGCTCGCTGTCCGCGGCGCCGTGCGCACCGGATACACTGAAGATGATGGCGCAGTTTGCCGTTCTGTCGCGACTGAAAGAGCCCGAGAATTCAAGCATCTATTCGAAGATGCGGATCTACGACGGCGAGAATCTGAAGGATACCGACCCGAAGGCGAAGAGCTATCAGGAGTATCGGGACTACGCAGGGGTCGACGAGGGGATGACCGGGCTGTCCACGCGCTTCGCCTTCAAGGCGCTGTCGAAGGTATTCAACTTCGACCACCGCGAGGTGGCTGCGAACCCGGTTCATCTGATGTACGTGCTTGAACAGCAGATCGAGCAGGAGCAGTATCCTCCCGAGACCGAGGCGCGCTACCTCGGCTTCATCAAGGAGTTCCTCGCGCCGCGCTATGCCGAATTCATCGGCAAGGAGATCCAGACGGCGTATCTCGAAAGCTATTCCGAATACGGCCAGAACATCTTCGACCGCTACGTGACGTACGCCGACTTCTGGATCCAAGACCAGGAGTTCCGCGATCCGAACACCGGGGAAATCCTCGACCGTTCGGCGCTGAACGACGAGCTCGAGAAGATCGAGAAGCCGGCCGGGATCAGCAATCCGAAGGACTTCCGCAACGAGGTGGTGAACTTCGTCCTGCGCGCGCGGGCCAAGCACGACGGCAAGAACCCGAGCTGGACGAGTTACGAAAAGCTGCGCGGCGTGATCGAGAAGAAGATGTTCTCGAACACCGAAGAACTGCTGCCTGTGATCAGCTTCAACGCCAAGGCCAGCGTCGACGAGCAGAAGAAGCACCAAGACTTCGTCAACCGCATGATCGAGAAGGGGTACACCGAGAAGCAGGTTCGACTGCTGTGCGAATGGTATCTGCGCGTCCGCAAGTCGTCCTGAGGTTGACGTGTAACACGGGCAGGGCGGGAGGCCCTGCCCGTCCCTGCCCGCGAATCCGGAGGGTGTCATGACGCGCATCATCGATCGGCGTTTCGATAGCAAGAAGAAGAGCGCAGTAAACCGTCAGCGCTTCATGCGTCGGTTCAAGCAGCAGATTCGTCGTGCAGTGAATGACGCGATTCACGAGCGTTCGATCCGCGACCTCGACAATGGCGAACAGATCTCGATCCCGTCGAAGGATCTGAACGAACCGCAGTTCCAGCAGGGGCGCGGCGGCGTCTGGGAACAGGTGTTTTCCGGCAACGACCAGTTCGCGAGCGGCGACCTGATCAACCGCCCGATGGGAGGCAGCGGCGGCCGCGGACAGGGCAAGGCGAGCAACGAGGGCGAAGGCGAGGACGACTTCGTCTTTCACCTGTCGCGCGAGGAATTCCTCGACATCTTCTTCGACGATCTCGCGCTGCCGAACCTCGTCCGTACGCAGCTCGCGCGGATCTCGGACTACAAGACGCAACGGGCCGGCTTCACGTCCGACGGGTCGCCGATGAACATCAACATCGTGCGCTCGATGCGCGGCGCACTGGGTCGGCGCCTGGCGCTTGGGTCGCCATTTTCGGCGCGCCTGCGCGAATTGCTGCGGGAACTCGACGAGGCGGTCGAACGCTTCGGCGAAGACAGCGACGAAGCGCGGACGCTGCGGGATGAAATCGCAAAGGTGCGCGCCAAGATCGAGGCGATCCCCTTCATCGACAGTTTCGACCTGCGCTACAACAACCGCATCCGGGTGCCGAAGCCCAGTACGCAGGCCGTGATGTTCTGCGTGATGGACGTATCAGGATCGATGGACGAGGAAAAGAAGGCGACCGCAAAGCGCTTCTTCATGCTGCTCTACCTCTTCCTGAACCGGACCTACGAGCACATCGATGTGGTCTTCATCCGCCACCACACGGTGGCGAAGGAAGTCGATGAGGACGAATTCTTCCACTCGCGCGAATCGGGCGGTACGGTCGTCTCCAGCGCCCTGAAGATGATGCACGACATCATTGCCGAGCGTTACGCGGGCAGCAACTGGAACGTCTACGGCGCCCAGGCCTCGGACGGCGACAACTGGGACAACGACTCGCCCGTGTGCCGCGATCTGCTGGGATCGGGAATCCTCCCTTTCTGCCAGTATTTCGCCTACATCGAGATCACGCCGGGCGAACCGCAGAACCTCTGGCGCGAATACGAGAAACTGCAAGGCCAGCACAAGAACTTCGCCATGCAGAGAATCGAGGAGCCGGCTGACATCTATCCGGTATTTCGTGAACTCTTCAAGAAGAACCTCGTATGAAGCGTACATCGGTCAGGAAGAAGCAGCGGGATCTGCCGGCCACGTCGGAATGGACCTTCGACGCGATCACCGCCTACCACAAGGAGATTGCGCGGGTCGCCGAGGAGTTTGGGCTGGATGTCTATCCGCCGCAGATCGAGATCATCACTGCCGAGCAGATGATGGACGCCTACGCGTCGGTCGGCATGCCTGTCAATTACCACCACTGGTCCTTCGGCAAGCATTTCCTGTCTACCGAAAAGAGCTACAAACGCGGACAGATGGGGCTGGCGTACGAGATCGTCATCAACTCGAACCCGTGCATCGCCTATCTGATGGAGGAGAACACGCTGATGATGCAGGCGCTGGTCATAGCGCATGCGGCATACGGCCACAACAGCTTCTTCAAGGGCAATTACCTCTTCCGCACATGGACCAACGCCGATGCGATCGTCGATTACCTGATCTTCGCGCGGAACTACATCGCAGAATGCGAGCAGCGGTATGGCGAGGAGGAAGTCGAATTGCTGCTCGACTCCTGCCACGCGTTGATGAACCTGGGCGTCGATCGCTACAAGCGTCCACCCAAGCTCTCGCTGGCGAAGGAGAAGCAGCGCCAAGCCGAGCGCGCGGAGTACCTGCAGAGCCAGGTGAATGAACTCTGGCGCACACTGCCCGTCCACGAGAGCAAGCCCGACCGGGCACCGGCGGTCCGCTTTCCAGCCGAACCTGAAGAGAACCTGCTCTATTTCATCGAGAAGCACGCGCCGCTGCTCGAACCCTGGCAACGGGAGGTCGTGCGCATCGTGCGCAAGGTCGCGCAGTATTTCTTCCCGCAACGCCAGACCCAGGTGATGAACGAGGGCTGGGCCTGTTTCTGGCACTACACGCTAATCAATCAACTGTACGACGAAGGCCTGCTCGCCGACAGCTTCATGCTGGAATTCCTGCAGTCGCACACCAACGTGGTCTACCAGCCCGCGTACAACGAGCGCTGGTACAACGGCATCAATCCCTACGCGCTCGGCTTCGCAATGTGGCAGGACATCAAGCGCATCTGCGAAAACCCGACGGAGGAAGACCGCGCCTGGTTCCCCGACATCGCCGGCAGCGACTGGCGCGAGACCTTCGATTTCGCGATGAAGAACTTCAAGGACGAGAGCTTCGTCGCGCAGTACCTGTCGCCGAAGATCATGCGCGATTTCCGGATGTTCTCGATCCTCGACGACGAGCAGGACCCAAAGCTGAAGGTTTCGGCGATCCATGACGAGTCCGGTTACCGGCGCGTCCGCGAAATCCTCTCCGACCAATACAACTTGGGAACGCGTGAGCCCAATATTCAAGTGTGGAACGTCGATCTGCGCGGGGATCGGTCCCTGACCTTGCGCCATCAGCAGTATCGCAAGCGCCCCTTGGGCGGGCCGATCGACGAAGTGATGAAGCACCTTGCGCGGCTCTGGGGCTTCACTGTGAGGCTCGACACGCAGCGCGAAGACGGCACGATCGAGTTGGTCCAGGAGACGCGCATCGAAAAGCGGCGCGGCAATTCCGACAACTGAGTGTCGACGGCAGAGGCAGCGCAGCTGGCCTCTGCCGGCCCCGCCACACCTTCCTTTCGGGTTTTGTGCCCGAGGAAAGTCAATCTGCTGCAGAAGTCGCCAAAAAGTCACCGTCTGGCGCGTAAAATCCGGACATCATGCGATCCGGAGAAATGATGTTTCCTCAAGCCCAGCCGATCTACCCGGTGGCGGGAATTCGCACCATCGAAGCCCTCGTGGCGCCGCACGCCCAACCCACCCTGATGGAGCGTGCGGGCCGGGCATCGGCCGAGGAGGCGGTCCGCCTGACCCAAGACCGGGCGGGCCACACGCTGATCGCCTGCGGGCCGGGGAATAACGGCGGCGACGGCTTCGTCATGGCGCGGCGGCTGCTGCAGGCCGGGCGCCCCGTGACCGTCGCCTTCGCGGGCGATGCGGCCAAACTCCCGCCCGACGCCGCGGCAGCGCTTGCCGCCTGGCGAGCCGCCGGCGGGGAGACGGTATCGGATTTTCCTGCGGCCCCCGCCAATGGTTGGGCTCTGGTGGTGGACGCGCTGTTCGGCATCGGACTGCGGCGCCCGGTCGAAGGCCGCTACGCGGAGTGGATCGCCAATCTGAATGCGCAACCGGCGCCACGGCTCGCGATCGACACTCCGAGCGGACTCGACGCCGATACGGGCCGGATTCTCGGCAGCGTGTTTCGCGCCACCGCGACGCTCACGTTCCTCGCACTGAAACCCGGACTTCTCACGCTCGACGGCCCCGACATCTCGGGTGTCGTTCATGTTCACCGCCTCGACATCGATCCTCCCGCCTGGCTTCCGCCGATGGGGCTGCAGACTCAGCCAGCCTTGGTCCGCCAGTTCATGCGGCCGCGTCTGCAGAATACGCACAAGGGAACCTACGGCGACGTGGGAATCATCGGCGGCGCGAGCGGCATGATCGGGGCCGCCCTGCTGGCAGGCCGCGCGGCTCTCAAGCTGGGCTGCGGTCGCGTGCTCGTCGGCATGGTCGACGAACGTGCGCCCAGCGTCGATTTCAGTCAGCCGGAATTGATGCTGCAAAAGCCGGACGACATTCTCGCGTACGCGTCAGTCCTTGCCGTCGGCCCGGGGCTTGGCAACAGCGAGGAGGCGATTTCGATCCTCGAACGTGCGATCCATAGCGACAAGCCGCTCATTCTCGATGCCGATGCGCTCAATCTCGTTGCCGCCTCCCCACAGCTCCGGTCGCAGGTCGCGACCCGTACGGCATTGACGCTGATGACGCCCCATCCCGGCGAAGCCGGACGCCTGCTCGGCACGGATACCGCCAGCGTCCAAGCCGACCGTGTCGCCAGCGCCCTGACGCTGGCCCGCACTTATCGCGCGCTCGTCGTACTGAAGGGAAGCGGCAGCGTGCTGACGAATCCCGACGGGCGCTGGCTGATCAACAGTACCGGACATCCCGGCATGGCAAGCGCCGGCATGGGTGACGTGCTGACCGGCTTGATCGCGAGTCTCGTCGCCCAGGGCTGGCATCCGGAGTCGGCATTGATCGCCGGCGTCCATCTGCATGGAGCCGCGGCCGATCGGCTCGCGCGCGAGGGTATCGGCCCGATCGGGCTGACGGCCGGCGAAGTCATCGAAGCCTCACGCGGCGTCTTTAACGGCTGGATTGCGCAGGCGGCAAAGATGCGTTGAATTTCGAATGAGGCCGCTCATGCCGGACTGCACCGCCTCGAATGCATGCGAATGCAATGCGGTCCGCGCCGCCGCTCTCTGCTAGACTTGCCGGAACAGAATATGTAACAGAGTCATGCCGCGAATCAGCGTCGATCGCCTACAGCCGGGCGTCTTTGTATCGCTGTCCGAACTCGGATGGATGGGACACCCGTTCCTGCTGAACCGTTTCTGCCTCTCGAGCCTGCAACAGGTCCACGCCTTGCGGGAGATGGGTATTGCCGAAGTGGAATGGGATCCCGCTCGCAGCACCGCTGAGCCGCTGCCCGAACAACCGGCGGGTGGCGTCGCCCCGCCGGAAGAGGATTTCGGCAACGCTGCACTCGCGGACATGCAGGATCAGAAGCGGGCGCGCCTCGAACGCGTGCGCCAGCAGCGCGAAGGCTTGGCGCGGCGCGAACGGCTGTTCGAGCAGCAGGCCGTCGCGGCGAGCGACATCTTCCGCTCGGTGCTCGCCCGGCCTCAGGATGCCCATCGGCACGCCACGGCATTGGTCGGAGGACTGGTGCAGAACCTGATGGGCGCCGACAGCATGGTCATCCACCTCGTGAGCCAGAAGAGCCGCGAGGGCGGACTCGCCTTCCACGCGCTCAACGTCATGGCGCTGTCGCTGATGCTCGGCAAGACGCTGAAGCTTTCCGAGGAGGAGATGCAGCACCTCGGCCTGGGCGCTCTCCTCCACGATATCGGCAAGCAGGACATTCCGCCCCGAATCCTTCGAGCGACGAAGCGAACCGGGCCCGAAGAGGAGTTCTATCGCGCCCACGTCGGCTATGGCATCAAGGCCCTGAGCGGCATGCGCGAATTGCCGGTGTCCGTCCGCAACGTGATCGCCTGCCATCATGAGCACTTCGACGGCTCGGGATTCCCGAACCGCATCGCTGGCGAGAAGATCCCGAAACTCGCTCGAATCGCCGCAATCGCCGATCGATATGACAACCTGTGCAATCCCTTCGAGCTCAAGGAAGCGAAGGCTCCGGCCGAAGCCTTGCGGCAGATGTTCCGCACCGAAAGCGGCCGCTACGATGCGACGATGGTCCAGTTGTTCATCAAGACGCTGGGGGTCTATCCGCCCGGGACCTTCGTGTCGCTCTCGAACGGCAGCATCGGCATGGTCGTCGAAACCAACCCCTCCGATCTCCTCCATCCACTGGTGATGCTTTACGACGCCGGGATCCCCCGCTCCGAGGCTTTGCTTGTTGATCTGCGAGACGCGGACCTCAAAGTCGAAACCGCGCTCAGTCCGGCAAAGCTCCCGATCGAGACCGTGGAATACCTCTCCCCGCGCGGCCGCCTCGACTACTTCGTTGAAGGGAACAAGAAGTAGTTCGAGGTTAGTGGTAGCCGCTTTGTCCGGGGATCGGAGCACGCCGGATGCGCAGGTCCGGCAGCAGTCCGATTTCCCAGACCGTTTCAGTCGCTCCCGACCGGGCGACGGTCAGCTTCCTTTCGGTCGCTTCCTCCCGCCCCTCCAGGCGCGGATGCCATGCGCGGACCACGTATTCTCCCTGGGGAAGGTCAGTGAGCACGGCCTTGCCATCAGCCCCCGTCTTCGCGAAGTAAGGACTCTCGGAGACGTAGATGTAGCCGATCATCCAGTCGTGGATATTGCAGCCGAGAATGACGACGCCGGGCTTGTCGAACAGGACCGGTGTCGCCGGAGTGCCGGTATAGAGCGGCAACTCGAAGGTCTTGGCAGGCGAAAACGAGTAGACGTGGTGGCGGATGTTGTCGCGGTTCGGGAAATTGACGGAGCTGCCGACCAGTACCGGCAACACGTAGGGGATGAATTCCTTGTTGATCTGATCGACGATCATCGTCGCACTCGGACCGCCCGTCGTCCCTGGGGTCGGAGTCGCCGGCAGTGCGACGACCACCGCATTGGCGACACCCTTTCCGGCCTTGTCCCGCACATTCGCCTGGATATCGCCGGCAAGCAGCTCGCCCGCGCCGAGACTCGACAGCAGTGCTATGCAAGAACAGGCTGCCCGTAACCGACTCATCCGCGATTTGCTCTTCATGGCCCTCAGAACTGATGGAGGTAAATGGCGCGAACGATGTTCGCCTGATAGTCGATGCCGCCTTCGGCACGGCTGTCGATGTATTCATACCCGAGAGTGAGGGACGAGTGGTCATTGATCACCCTGCTGACGCCCAGACTCGCGCCGCGCGTGGTCGCCTTCATCTTGTACGCATACCGGTTCCGTCCGAACACACGGTCTTCGGCGATCGCGCTGGAAGCGAGGAAGATGGGCAGGTTGCGCAGCGTCGTCGAGACGATGTCGCCGTCCCGGAGCGTATAGGCAGCGGACAACACATAGTCCGAACTCAGGGTGTAGTCGCCACCGAGCGTGAAGTTGCGGCTGGTCAGGTCGTAGACATCGGCGGCGACGGTCGGAAGCAGCCGGTCGGCGACGTCGTCGGACTTCCGTCGTTCGAACTCGTAGGTTGCGGTCAGCCCCAGCCGTTCGGTGATCCGTTTGCCGATCCCGAGCTGAGCTGAATACAGCCAGCCATCGCGCCCGTCGTCGCGGTATTCGAGACGTGTCGCCGAGACCGACGCCCGCGCCTCAGGCGCAAGCGGCCCGAGCCCGAACTTATGGCGATAGGCCAGTCCGACGCCTGCGTCGACATGGTCGAGACCCGAGTACTGGCGGTAGCCGGTGGCGGAGAGCGTCATGGTCAGCGTGAGCCGGCCGTTCTCCGTCAGCTGATAACCGCGCCCGCCTTCGGCCGCTATGGCGACGGCCATATCGGACTTGATGTCGCGCTTCAACTGCCCCCGTGGCAGATTGTCGTCGAAGCGCAGCTCGAGCTCGGCTTCGTCGATCCAACCTGCCTGCGCGACGCACGCTGCAGACGTCAGCAACGGCATCAAGATCCAGCGGACTCCTGTCATGTAACGCCCTCCCCAGCCCCAGGTTGCCGTGCCGCCACTTGTCCTTCCGCCCCGCGGAGCGCAAACCACTCCTGGATTTCGGCGAAGGGGACTGGCTTGAAGATATGGTAGCCCTGCACGACGTCGCAGCCCAGCTCCTCGAGCAGCGCGAGGCTCTCGGCAGACTCGACCCCCTCCCCCACCACACGCAGCCCCATGTTGTGAGCGAGATCGATGACCGAGCGCACGATCATGAGGTCGTCCCTGTCGCTCGCCATGTTCGCGATGAAGGATCGATCGATCTTGAGTTCCGCGATGGGAAGCTTCTTGATCAGCGCGAGGGACGAATAACCGCTCCCGAAATCGTCGATCGAAAGCTGGAAACCCATTGCTCTCAACTCGGCGGCCGTCTCGAGCGCGCGTACCGGGTCGTCCATGATCGAACTCTCGGTGATCTCGATCACGAACCATGAAGGCTCCGCCCCGTGGCGCGTCAATAGCTCCCGGACGTGCTCGCCGATTTCGGCATTCAACAGATCGCGTACGGAAAAATTGATCGAGGCAGTCACCTCGAGTCCCTGCTGGCGCCAGCGGACGACGTCCGCAAAGACGCGGTTCATCACCCAGTATGTGATTTCCCGGATAAAGCCCGTCTGCTCGCCGAAGGGGATGAACTCGGCAGGAAACACGAAGCCGTGGGTCGGATGCTGCCACCGCACCAGCGCCTCGACCTGTCGTACCGACCGGTCTTGCAGATCGAGCCGCGGCTGGTAATGCAGCATGAATTCATTCCGCTCGATCGCCTGACGCAGTTCGCTGGACAAGGACAGCCGCGAGTCGATTTCGGGCTCCATCTTGAGCCGGGCGTCGAACGACGCGGCTCCGAGGTGCCGCCGCTTGGCGTAATACATCGCGGCATCGGCCCGGCTCATGAGCACGTTCATTTCGTCCGCGTGTTCCGGAAAACACGCGAAACCGATACTGCCTTCGACGTCGAGCATCCGGCCTTCGAAGGACACGGGATCCTCCAGCGACAGGAGGATCCTGCGCGCCACGTCCTCCGCCATTTCCTTCGTCGCCGCGGGCAGCAGCACCGCAAATTCGTCGCCGCCGAGCCGCGCAACGGTGTCCGACGCACGCAGCAGCGCGCCTCGGAGGCGCGTCGCAACCTCCCGCAGCAGCAGATCGCCGACGTGATGCCCGAGGGTGTCGTTGACCTCTTTGAAGCGGTTCAGGTCGATCAGCATGACGCTCACCGGATGGCCCAGGCGCCGTGCGACACCGACTGCCTGGTTCAGGCGATCGTTGAACAGCGCCCGGTTCGGAAGCCCCGTCAGCGCATCGTGATAGGCCATCGCCTTGATCTGTTGCTCGCGCGAAAAGATCGCTAGCCGCATGTTGTCGAACGCCGTGGCCAATTCCCCGAGTTCGTCGGCTCCCGTCTCCGGCGGCCCCTGGTCGTAGTCGCCGCGTTCGAGCCGGCGTGCAAAGGCGACGAGCGCGGTCACCGGACGCGAAATGCTGCGCGCGATCATCAGGCTTCCGACAATCGTCCCGGCCAGGCTGAGACCCGCGAGGATTAACAAGGTCACGCGCAGTGAGGCGAATTGCGCGACCGCATCCGCGAGCGAGCGCTGCAGTATGGCTACGACATTGCCCTCCGGCCCCGTCGCGAGTGAAGATACCGATACGACGTAGTCTTCGCCCGAGAGATCGCTCAAGCCCGCGGCCAGGCTCTCGGGCCGATATTGCGCCAATGCGCCCAGCAATCGCCCTCTCGGCGCAAACGGCATCGTGCTGCCGACAATCTCCCAGCCGCTACCCGGACGCCAGGCCGCGAACGATACGTCGAGTGATGTCAGCAGGCCGAGTTCGCCGGCAAGGGTGGTATCGATGCGAAACCCCAGCACGGCCCAGGCCACGGGAACCGGGGCAAGCACCGGGACGACGACCAGTTGGAACACGCCGCCGTCCAGCGCCTTGATCGCGGACGCGCTGCCCTTTTCGGCCGCCTCCGCAATCAGCTCGGGGAATGCGAACGGCCTGCCGATGTGTGCCTCGACGCCTGCCGAAGCGTCGGCCAGCACTTTCTGATCGGGGGCCACCAGGATCATTTTTTCGGCACTGATACGCGCGCCGTGATTGGCGAGCGCCGATGCGACCGTTGGGCTATCGCCGGTCATCAAGGCCTGACGGAAGGCGAAATCCGAGGTCAGGATGCTCGCTGAATCGACGAGGCGTCGCGAGCGATCTTCCAGCAAGCGGAGGAATATCCGATCGCCGACCTGGATCTCCTCATGGATCTTCCGCAGCGCATTGACATGGATCGATTTATCGATGACGACGAAGATGACCAGCTGGATCGCGATCAGCAACAAGGCGACGAAGACGATCATCTGATGCGCCACGACGCGCGCCAAGCTTCCGCGTCGCACGGCGACGCCGACGACTTGCGCCCGGACCCTGCCAAGAAAATCCGATATCGTCACCGCTGCATCCAATTCTCTGAAGCGTTCGAGGGTCGAAACCGCCCGCCTCCGCCTTGAGCTACTTTGTAACAGGATACAATGGCCCCGCGACGGAAACACGTCTTTCCCGCCCCAGGAAGAAAATTAACCGTTCCAACTTAGCGGACACCCAGCGTACGCGGTCGCAGTTTCAGGAAACCGGTGGCAAGTCCGGTTCCCCCCAGGATGACCGCGCAGCCGGCGATCATGTTCGAGGTGACGACCTCGTCGAGAAGCAGAGCCCCCCACAACATGCCGAATACCGGGATGAGGAAGGTCACGGCGATCGCGCGGGCCGGACCGATGTTGGCGATGAGCCTGAAATACAGCACGTAGGCGATGCCGGTGCAGCCCACCGCCAACAGGATCACCGCCAGCCACGCCTCGCGGCCGGGATGGCCCGCAGGCCACAACCACACGGCGAAGGGCGCAAGCAACAACGCTGCGTAGAGCTGACTGCCGGTTGCGATCGCCATCGGATCGACACCGGTCAGATAGCGCTTCGTGAAATTCGCCGCGATCCCGTAGTTGAGCGTTGCCGCAAGGCAGGCGAGCACGGCCCAGCCCGAGCCGCCGGCACGAAACGATGCCTTACCCCATACCAGCAGGACCACGCCCAGAAGTCCCAACAGCAGGCCGACCATGGACGTCGGCGACAGCCTGTCCTTCAGCCACAGCCAGGCGACGAGTGCCGCGAACAGCGGCGAAGTGGCGTTCACGATCGAGGCGAAGCCCGCCGTCACCGACAAGGACGCCCAGGCGTACAGGACAAACGGCAGTGCCGAATTCGTCAGGCCGACGAACAGGAGCGCGCCGGCCCGCTCTTTCAGCAATCGTGTATGCCCGCGCCACGCGAGCACCGGCAGCAGCACGGCGGCGGCCAGTCCGACACGCAGCTCGATCAGCGGAACCGGCCCGAACAGCGGCGCCGCAATGCGCATGAACAGGAAGGAACCGCCCCACAGGGCGGCGAGGATCAACATTTCCGAGAAATCGCGGGTCTTCAACGGGGGCCGTCCGTGGGGAACTCGATGACCGGCGCAATCGTGCCAGATTCGCCCCGACGACGGGAGCGAACGGCTAAAATTCCACTTTTGCCAGACGCAGGCACGTCCTCATGAAACTCTCCCAGCAACTTCGCATCGAGATCCAGCGCAATGTAGCAAGCTCACTCGCCGAGGACGTCGGCACGGGCGACCTGACCGCCCGCCTCATCCCGGCCGAGACCGACGCGCGCGGCCGCGTCATCACCCGCGAGGAGGCCGTGATCTGCGGTACGGCCTGGTTCGACGCCACCTTCGCCGCGCTCAGCCCGTCTGCGACGATCATCTGGCATGTGCGCGACGGTGAGCGGGTGAGTGCCGGACAGGTACTGTGCGATGTGGTTGCAACGGCGCGCATCCTGCTGACCGCAGAGCGTACCGCGCTCAATTTCCTGCAGCTGCTGTCGGGTACCGCGACGGCGACGCGGCGCTTCGTCGATGCGGTGGCGGGCACGGGCGCGAAGATCGTCGACACGCGCAAGACCCTTCCCGGCCTGCGCCTCGCACAAAAGTACGCGGTCGCGGTTGGCGGCGGCACGAACCACCGAATTGGCCTCTATGACGGCATCCTGATCAAGGAAAACCACATCATCGCCGCCGGCAGCATTGCCAAGGTCATGGAACAGGCACGGGCGATCGCTCCGTCAAATGTCTTCATCGAAGTCGAAGTCGAAACGCTCGACGAACTCGAAGAGGCACTCGCCGCCGGCGCCAAGATGATCCTGCTCGACAACATGAGCCTCGAGCAAATGCGCAAGGCGGTCGAAATGACCGCGGGCCGCGCCGAACTCGAAGCCTCCGGGGGCGTGAATCTGGAAAAGGTTCGCGCGATCGCCGAGACCGGCGTGAACCGTATCTCGATCGGCAGCCTCACGAAGGACGTCCGGGCGCTGGATCTCTCTCTGCGCCACATCGAGGAATAAGCCGCAGGTTCTACAAAAAGCAGACGCCCCCGGGATTTCTCCACGGGGGCGTCGGACCGGGAAACAAAGGCGTCCGGCTGGACGCCTCACCTTTACCCGGCGACGTGCCGGACGACGAACTGCTTCACCGCGGCGACGTCCGGAGCCATCACTTCGACTCGCTGCGGCAAGGCCTCGATGCCTTCCAGCTGTGCAGGCCGCTCCGGCTCGCGTCCCAGGGCCTCGCGGATCGTCTCGGCGAACTTCACCGGCAGGGCCGTTTCAAGCACCAGCAGCGGCACCCCCGCCGGCACGCTCCCGGCGCAATCCCATGCCACCTTCACACCGTCCGCAGTGTGCGTATCGATCATCGCACCGTACTGCTCGAACACCTGACGGATGGTCGCCAGACGGTCGGCATGCGAGCTACGCCCGGACGTGAAGCCGAAGTTGTCGAGACGCGAAAACTCCGCAGAACCCGACAGGTCGAAAGCGCCGCCAGCATCGACGGACTTCCACAGCTCGGCGACTTTGGCCGGATCGCGGCCGACGAGATCGAAGATGAAGCGTTCGAAGTTCGACGCCTTGGAGATGTCCATCGACGGGCTCGACGTTACGTGCGTCTCGGCCGCCTTGCGCGGGCGATACACACCGGTACGGAAGAATTCGTCGAGCACGTCGTTCTCGTTCGTCGCCAGGATCAGGCGCGAGATCGGCAAGCCCATCTGGCGCGCAATGTGCCCGGCGCAGATGTTGCCGAAGTTGCCCGAGGGCACGCAGAACGCGATCTGCTGGTCGTTGGAGCTCGTGCCGGCGAAATAGCCCTTGAAGTAATAGACGATCTGCGCCGCGACGCGCGCCCAGTTGATCGAATTGACGGCGCCGATCTTGTACTTCGCCTTGAACGCCGCGTCGTTCGACACCGCCTTCACGATGTCCTGCGCATCGTCGAACATGCCGGTGACGGCGATGTTGTAGATGTTCTCGTCCTGCAGCGAGTACATCTGCGCGCGCTGAAATGCGCTCATCTTGCCGTGCGGCGACAGCATGAACACGCGCACGCCGTGCTTGCCGCGCATCGCGTATTCGGCCGCCGAGCCGGTGTCGCCGGAGGTCGCGCCGAGGATGTTGATCTGCTCGCCGCGCTTGTCGAGGACGTACTCGAACAGGTTGCCGAGCAACTGCATGGCCATGTCCTTGAACGCCAGCGTCGGGCCGTTCGAAAGCTCCAGCAGCCCGAAGCGGCCCTTTTCCAGCCAATGCACCGGCGTGATGTCGGCCGCATTGTCGCCGGGACGCGCGAAGCAGTAGACGTCGGCGGTGTAGGTCTTGTCGCAGATCGCTTTGAGGTCTGCCGGCGGAATGTCGGTGATGAACTTCGACAGGATCTCGAAGGACAGCTCGGCATAGGACAGCCCACGCCAGGCATCGAGCTCGGCGCGCGAGATCTGCGGATAGCTTTCCGGCAGATAGAGGCCGCCGTCGGGCGCGAGACCACCGAGCAGGATGTCGCAAAACTCGGGGCGAGCGGCATGGCCGCGGGTCGACAGGTACTTCACGGAATCTTCCTTCAACTGAGCGGGGACATTCCCCAAGGGGAAGCCGGGCAGCGTTCGGCCAGAGAAGCTCGGCGCGCCGCCCGGTCAGGCATGACGATTACTGCAGGCCTTCCATGCGCAGACGGACGATCTTGCCGGCGACCACCGGAAGCGCCTCGATGCTCGCAATCGCGGCGTTGGCGTTCTTTTCCAGCGTCGAATGCGTCAGCATGATGATGTCGGTCTGAGACGCACCTTCGGCCGCTTCCTTCTGCAGCAGCGCCTCGATCGAGATGTCGCTGTCGGCGAGAATGCGCGTGATGTCCGCGAGCACGCCCGGCTTGTCGTCGACGCGCATGCGAAGGTAGTAGGAGGTTTCGACCTCCTCGATCGGCAGGACCTTCAGGTCGCGCACCTGGTCCGGCTGGAACGCGAGGTGCGGCACGCGATGCTCGGGGTCGGCGGTGTGCAGGCGGGTAACGTCGACGAGGTCGGCGATCACGGCCGAAGCGGTCGGCTCGGCGCCGGCGCCCTTGCCGTAGTAGAGGGTCGTGCCGACGGCGTCGCCGTAGACCATGACCGCGTTCATCGCACCTTCGACGTTGGCGATCAGGCGCTTCTCGGGGATCAGGGTCGGGTGCACGCGCAGTTCGACGCCGTTGTCGCGCATCTTCGCGATACCCAGCAGCTTGATGCGGTAGCCCAGTTGCTCGGCGTAGGTGATGTCCTCGGCTTCGAGCTTGGTGATGCCCTCGACGTAGGCAGCGTCGAACTGCATCGGCACGCCGAACGCGATCGCGCTCATGATCGTCGCCTTGTGCGCCGCATCCACGCCTTCGATGTCGAAGGTCGGGTCCGCTTCGGCATAGCCCAGCGCCTGCGCTTCCTTGAGCACGTCGGCAAAGGGCAGACCCTTGTCGCGCATTTCGGACAGGATGAAGTTCGTCGTGCCGTTGATGATGCCGGCGAGCCACTGGATGCGGTTCGCGGACAGGCCTTCGCGCAACGCCTTGATGATGGGGATGCCGCCGGCGACCGCGGCCTCAAATGCGACCATCACGCCCTTCTTCTGCGCGGCAGCGAAGATCTCGTTGCCATGCACGGCGAGCAGCGCCTTGTTGGCGGTGACGACGTGCTTGCCGTTCTCGATCGCCTTCAGCACCAGTTCGCGCGCGACGCCGTAGCCGCCAATCAGTTCGACGACGATATCGATTTCCGGGTCGGCCACGACCGAAAACGCGTCGTCAGTCAGCGTGACGCCCTCGCCGGCGATGCGGCGGGCGAGCTCCAGATTCTTGTCGGCCACGGTGGTAATCCGAATCGGGCGACCGGCGCGACGGGTAATTTCTTCCTCGTTGCGCTTCAGAACGGTGAACGTACCGCCGCCGACGGTACCAATGCCCAGCAGGCCAACATTGATCGCTTTCATAAGAGCTCGTTGAGTAGTGACTACGTGGTTGAAACGGGGCACCGTTCAGGTGCCATGACGCTTTCGGTAATGCTCGAGGAAGCGGGCGATACGGCCGATCGCGTCGCGCAGGTCGTCCTCGTGCGGCAGGAACACCAGCCGGAAGTGGTCCGCATGCGGCCAGTTGAAGCCGGTGCCCTGCACGAGCAGCACGCGCTCCTCTTCCAGCAGTTCTGCGATAAAGGCCTGGTCGTCCTCGATCGGATAGACCTTCGGATCGAGCCGCGGGAACATGTACAGCGTCGCCTTCGGCTTCACGCAGCTGACGCCGGGGATCTCGGTGATCAGTTCGTACGCCAGATCGCGCTGGCGCCGCATCCGGCCGCCCTCACTGACGAGGTCGTCGATGCTCTGGTAGCCGCCGAGCGCGGTCTGGATCGCATACTGGCCGGGGACGTTCGCGCACAGGCGCATCGAGGCGAGCATGTTCAGTCCCTCGATGTAGTCCTGCGCATTGCGCTTGTCGCCGCATACGACCATCCAGCCGGCACGGTAGCCGCACGAACGGTAGTTCTTCGACAGGCCGTTGAACACGATCGTCAGGACGTCTTCAGACAGCGAGGCGAGCGAGGTGTGCTTCTCGCCGTCGTACAGCACCTTGTCGTAGACCTCGTCGGCATACAGGATCAGGCCATGCTCACGCGCGATCTCGACGATGCCGCGCAGGATGTGGTCCGGGTACAGCGCGCCGGTCGGGTTGTTCGGGTTGATGACGACGATCGCGCGCGTATTCGGCGTGATGCGTGCACGCATGTCCTCGAGGTCGGGCAGCCAGCCCTCGGCCTCGTTGCACAGGTAGTGCACGGGCGTGCCGCCGGAAAGGCTCACCGCCGCGGTCCACAGCGGATAGTCGGGCGCCGGCACCAGCACTTCGTCGCCGGCATTGAGCAGCGCGTTCATCGCCATCACGATCAGCTCGGACACGCCGTTGCCGATGTAGATATCCTCGATATCCACACCCTTGATGTGCTTCTGCTGGGTGTAGTGCATGATCGCCTTGCGCGCGGCGAAAATGCCCTTCGAATCGGAATAACCTGCCGAATTCGGCAGATTCCGGATCATGTCCATCTGGATTTCTTCGGGCGCGTCGAAGCCGAACGCGGCAAGATTGCCGATGTTCAGCTTCATGATCTTGTGCCCCTCGTCTTCCATCTGCTTGGCACGCGTCAGGACCGGGCCGCGGATGTCGTAGCAGACGTTGGCGAGCTTTGCGGACTTGCGGACTACGGCGCCGGCGCGCGCCGCTTCCGGCGCAGAATGCGTTTCGGGTAAAGGGGAAGCCACCCGTAGCTTGGGCTCGACGCTCATCGCAGTACGTCCTTTCTTTCGCATTATCGACACTCCGCACCGCGCCATCGACGCGCTGGGAAACTCATCCGCGCCGCCACATCCGCTCAAGGCGTCGGGTGGGCTGGGAATCCAAAAGAAGGTATCTTATCCAACCCTGTACCCCCCGGCAATTTCGCCGCCTACGCCGCGCCGCCATGAAACTGAATCTCGACGTCAATCCGAACCTCAATCTCGTAACCGGGTATGGGGCCGACCACCTGATGATCAACAAGGTCCGTCATGACGGCAACCTGCTGGTGACGAGCGACCGCATCGTCACCGGGTGGGCGCAGGGCGGATTCGATGCGCTCAGGCCCGAGGACTTCGAAGCCGTTCGCGCTCTGGCGGTCGAAATCGTGATCATCGGCACCGGCGCCCGCCAGCGCTTCCCGCGCCCCCAGATCATGCGCCCGCTGATCGACGCGCGCATCGGTTTCGAGGTCATGGACTTCGCTGCGGCCTGCCGCACGTACAACATCCTGGCATCCGAAGGGCGGTCAGTCGCCGCCGCCCTGCTCTTCGACCCCGCCTGAATCCGGCAATACGTCGCATTCGCGCGTCAATCGCACGCCGGCCGATTGTCAGCCGGCCGCGTCCTCCGCTACGCTGCGCATATGTCCTTATGCCGGAGAAGCGATGACTGCCGACAGCATGCCCAGCCCCGACTTCGAACTCCCCGCGACGGGCGGCCAATCCGTGTCGCTTGCCGGGTTGCGCGGCCGGAACGTGGTGTTCTACTTCTACCCGAAGGACAACACGCCCGGTTGCACCAACGAAACCATGGATTTCCGCGACCACCACGACGCCTTCCAGGCCGCCGGCTGTGCCGTCTTCGGCATCTCGCGCGACAGCCTGAAATCGCATGAAAACTTCAAGGCCAAGCTCGGCCTGCCCTTCGAACTGATTTCGGATACGGAGGAACTCGCCTGCAACGCCTTCGGCGTGATCAAGATGAAGAACATGTACGGCAAGCAGGTTCGCGGCATCGAACGAAGCACCTTCGTGATCGGTGCCGACGGCCGCATCCTGCGCGAATGGCGTGGCGTGAAGGTTCCGAGCCACGCCAAGGAAGTGCTGCAGTTCGTACAGAGTCTCTAAGAAAACCCGGCCGAAACGGCCGTCACCGAGGTCAATACGGAGGTTCACTTCATGGTCAAGCGCGCGCCCAGCTCAACGAAGACCAAACTCTTTGTCCTCGACACCAACGTGCTGATGCACGATCCGACCAGCCTGTTCCGCTTTGAAGAGCACGACGTCTACGTGCCGATCATGACGCTGGAGGAGCTCGACAACAACAAGAAGGGCATGTCGGAAGTGGCGCGCAATGCGCGTCAGGCCAGCCGAACGCTTGATGAAGTCGTGTCCTCCAGCGAGCACGACATCGCGACCGGGATCGATCTGGCTGCGCCCTCGCACGACCTTGCAACCGGCAAGCTGTTCCTGCAGACCGAGGCGATCAACGTGCAGCTGCCGGCTGCGCTGCCCACTGCCAAGGGCGACAACCAGATTCTCGGCGTGATGATGCATCTCGCCGAACGCACTCCCAAGCGTCCGGTGATTCTCGTCTCCAAGGACATCAACATGCGCATCAAGGCCCGCGCGCTGGGCCTGGACGCGCAGGACTACTTCAACGACAAGGTTCTCGAGGATACCGACCTCCTCTACACCGGCTGGCTGGAGCTGCCCGTCGACTTCTGGGACAAACATGCCAAGGGCATGAAATCATGGAAGGAGAACGGGCACACCTACTACCAGATCGAAGGCCCACAGAGCGCCGATCTGATGGTCAACGAGTTCATCTACCAGGACGGAGAGAACCCGCTCAACGCCTGGGTGAAAGAACGCAACGGCCGCAGCGTGCTGATCGAGACCGTTACCGACTACGGACACAACAAGAACAACGTGTGGGGGATCACGGCGCGCAACCGTGAGCAGAACTTCGCGTTGAACCTGCTGATGAACCCCGAGATCGACTTCGTCACCCTGCTCGGCCAGGCGGGCACCGGCAAGACGCTGTTGACGCTCGCGGCGGGCCTGACCCAGGTCCTCGAGACCAAGCGCTACTCCGAAATCATCATGACGCGCGTCACGGTGCCGGTCGGCGAGGACATCGGCTTCTTGCCGGGCACCGAGGAAGAAAAAATGGCGCCGTGGATGGGGGCGCTGGAAGACAACCTGGACGTCCTCAACGGCACCACCGGTGAAGGCGGCGACTGGGGCCGTGCGGCGACGCGCGACTTGATCCGCTCGCGGATCAAGGTGAAGAGCCTCAACTTCATGCGCGGGCGCACCTTCATCAACAAGTTCCTGATCATCGACGAGGCGCAGAACCTGACGCCGAAGCAGATGAAGACGCTGATCACGCGCGCGGGCCCCGGCACCAAGGTGGTATGCCTTGGCAACATCGCGCAGATCGACACGCCTTACCTTACAGAAGGCAGTTCGGGCCTGACTTTCGTCGTCGATCGCTTCAAGAGTTGGCCGCATTCGGGCCACATCACGCTCCAGCGCGGCGAGCGCTCGCGCCTCGCAGACCACGCGGCAGACGTGTTGTAGGCGTCGAGGGACGATTACGGGGCGTCGGCAGCATCGACGCTTCGTAACGAAACTTTGTTACAGGTCATACTGGAGGGAGGTTAGCGTCCTATAATAAAAAGGTTTTGTGCCAGAAAACCTTTTGATGACCGCCACCGCCCCCGAGATGCTGGTCGGAGCCAGCACCGAGTTTCTCAAGCGCTTTTCACCGTTCAACCGGATGGAAGCAGACGCGCTCGAGTTTCTCGCCGAGCGCGCGGTCCTCGCCTTTCACCCCAAGGGCCGGGAAATCCTGACGCCCGAGATGGGACAGCCGACGCACTTCCACATCGTGCAGCGTGGCCAGGTCCAGGCGAGGCAATCGGGCCCGACGAGCGTCACCGACTACACGCTGATGACGCTGGGCCCCGGCGAATGCTTCCCGATCGGCGCAATTTCCGCGCAACGCCCGTCGACGAATGCCTACGTCGCGATCGAGGACAGCTTCGTCTTCCAGATTCCCGCAGAAGATTTCCTGACGCTCATGCAGATGAGCCCGGTCTTCCATCTCTTCTGCACGCAATACATCGCGAGCCTGCTCAACCAGTCGCGCCAGCAGCTGCAGACCACGTTCTCGCAGCGTGCCGCCGAGCAGCAGACGATGACGACACTGCTCGGCCAGCTCGTCAAGACCGATCCCGTCTTCGTCGCGCCGGACGCGACGATCCGCTCGGCGCTGGAGAAGATGGCCGAGCGGCACATCGGCTGCATCGTCATCGTCGACGGCGAGCGGCGCCCGGTCGGCATCCTCACGCAGAGCGACCTGCTGCCGCGCGTGGTGCTTCCGGGCATCGACCTGACCCGTCCGATCAGCGACGTGATGACCCAGGCGCCGCACGTGATGTCGGCGACGGCGTCGGCCTATGACGCCGCACTCGACATGGCGACGCATGGCGTCCGGCACCTGCTCGTCATCGACAGCGAAGAGCGCCTAAAAGGCGTCGTGTCGGAACGCGACCTCTTCACGCTGCAGCGCATCAGCCTGCGCCAGATCCGCGCGAGCATCGAGGGCGCCGCGGACATCGAGGCGCTCAAGGGTGCGAGCCGCGACATCCGCCAGCTCGCACTGAACCTGATCGCCCAGGGGATCGGCGCCGAACAGCTCACGCAGTTCATCTCGGCGCTCAACGATGTACTGACCCGCCGCATCATCGACATCGCCGTCGGCAAGCACAAACTCTACGGCGTCGATTACGCGTGGCTCGCCTTCGGCTCCGAGGGTCGGCACGAGCAGACGCTGTCGTCGGATCAGGACAACGGCATCATCTTCGAGATCCCAGAAGGCGGCGACGGCGCGGCGCTGAAGCAGCGCCTGATGGCATTCGCCGGGGATGTCAATGACGACCTCGCCGCCTGCGGCTTCCCGCTGTGCAAGGGAGGCATCATGGCGCGAAATGCCGACCTCTGCCTGACGCTGGACGAGTGGAAAGGCCGCTTCGGCGACTGGATTCGCGAACCGGACCCGCAGGCGCTGCTCAACGCATCGATCTTCTTCGATTTCCGCGTCCTGTGCGGCAACGAACGGCTCGGGGATCAACTGCGCGGCTGGCTCAATCGCTCCGCCCGCTCGAATACCGCCTTCTTGCGCATGATGGCCGCCAACGCCCTGCAGGTCGCGCCCCCGCTCGGCCGCATCCGCGATTTCGTCGTCGAGGACGACGGCACGATCGATCTCAAGAAGTTCGGCACGCGTCTTTTCGTGGACGCCGCGCGCATCCTTGCGCTGCGCGCCGAGGTCAACTCCAGCAGCACCGTGCAGCGCCTGCGCCAGGCGGGCGCGAAAATCGGCATAGCGGCCGAGGAGCTCGCAGCGCTGATCGACGGCTTCCATTTCATCCAGTTGCTGCGCCTGCGCTCGCAACATCTCGACACCGAACATGACGCTCCGGGCGACAACCGCATCGACCCCGACGATCTCAACGAACTGGACCGCCGCATCCTGAAGGAAGCGTTCCGGCAGGCCCGCAAGCTGCAGTTGCGACTGAAGCTCGACTACCAGCTATGAACTGGCTCACGCGCCTGCTCGGCAACCGCCCCGACCTCGAATCGCTCGACGCGCCGTTGCGTGACGCCGTCCTGCGGTGGCAGGCGCTTCCGCCGCCGGACCTCGGAAAGCCGCACTTCGAGACCCGCTACGTCGTGCTGAATACCGAAGCGACCGGCCTGGATGTCGATCACGACCGCTTGCTCGCAGTCGGCGCGATCGGACTCGACGGCGCCTTGCTGTCTCCTCGCGACAGCTATTACGCCAAGCTGGATCCGGATCCGGCGAAGGCGCTCGCCGAACTGCTCACCTTCACCGGAAATGGTCCAGTTGTCGTTTATAATGCCGGGTTTAACCGCACGCTGATTGAGCGGGCGCTCGCCGAGACACTGGGTGTGGCGCCGGATTGGTGCTGGCTCGATCTCTACTGGCTGCTACCCTGCCTTTTCGAAGATCACTTCGACAGGCCCGCGCGGCTTGGCGACTGGATGAAGGTCTTCGGCATCGAGACCTTCCAGCGCCACCACGCGCTCGGCGATGCGTGGGTGATCGCCCAGCTGATGCTCGCCGCACAATCCCGTGCCCTCCAGGCAGGCACATCCTCCGCACGCAGCCTGGCCGACCTTGAACGCAACCGGCGGCAACTGAGCCGCCAGCCATGACCAGACGGGAGTTGATATTGACCCGGTATCCGAACTTTACCCTGACGCTCGCCTCCCTGGCCTTGTCACTCGCACTTGCATTCTCATCGGCAGCCGATGCCGCCGAAAACCCGTCGCAAACCGTCACCCAAAGCGCTCTCCAGTCGATCGAGGGCTACAGCAGCGCCGTCCAGAATCTCGTCAACGAGGGGATGGACTATCTCGGGATCCGCTACCGCTTCGGTGGCAATTCGCCTGAAACAGGGCTCGATTGCAGCGGATTGGTACAAAACGTCTTCCGCAATGCGCTCGGCCTCGATCTGCCTCGTGCGGCACGCGACATGGCGCGCCTCGGCGAGAAGGTCGGCATGCAGGATCTGAAGCCGGGCGACCTGGTCTTCTTCAACACGATGCGACGCGCGTTTTCGCACGTCGGCATCTATCTCGGCGACGGCCGCTTCCTCCACGCGCCTCATCGCGGCGCCGAGGTGCGCATCGAGGAAATGGACAAGACCTACTGGCTGAAGCGCTTCAATGGTGGCCGCCGTCTGCTGCAGGACGGCGCGGGCACCGAATAAGCCCTTCGACCGGGCCGAGCGCTGCTGCCTTCCGCCCGATACACGCTGCCACAAAGCCGGCTTGCCATGCGGTCCGGATCGCTTGAGTTGCACAGACTCTTTCGCTAGGGTGAATGGCAATCCCGCCTCGGCCGCCACCCACGGCTGAGATTCCCGGATCCGGAGCCGAGGAGATGGGGCATGAGTGCGAGCTGGGTGGTTCTTGCCTCCGCGGCTTACCTTGGTCTGCTCTTCGCGATCGCCTTCACGGTCGACCGCGGCGCTTCGCTGTTCCCGTCGCACACCTTCCCGGAACGCTGGACCTTTTCACTCTCGCTCGCCGTCTATAGCACCTCGTGGACGTTCTACGGCAACGTCGGGCAGGCGGCGACCTCCACGCTGGGATTCATCCCGCTTGATCTGGGCCCCATCCTCGTCTTCGTTTTCGGCCAACCGTTGCTGCGCAAGCTGCTGCGGGTGTGCAAGAACCAGCACATCACCTCGCTCGCGGACCTCATCGCGGCCCGCTACAGCAAGAAGCGCTCGCTCGCCGTGCTGACGACGCTGATCGTCGTCATCGGCATCATCCCGTACATCTCCTTGCAGCTGAAGGCGGTATCGACCACCTTCGACCTGCTCACTGCAGCGCCTCTCGGCCCGCCCGGGACGCCCGTTCCACCGATGCACACCGACACCGCGCTGTACGTCGCGCTGCTGATGGCCGGATTCGTGATGCTCTTCGGCACGCGTCGCGTCGATGCCACCGAACAGCATCGCGGCATGGTGACGACGATCGCATTCGAGTCGCTGGTCAAGCTCGCGGCAATGCTGGCAGTGGGGGCCTTCGTCACGTATGGGCTGTTCGACGGATTCGGCGACGTGATCGGGGACGCCTTGAGCCACAGCGAGACCGCTCGGCTGGTCGATCTCGGCGCCCAGATGCAGGTACCGGAGTTCTGGTCGATCGCCGTCCTGTCGGCGATGGTGATCATTTGCCTGCCGCGCCAATTCCAGGTGCTGGTCGTCGAAAACACGCAGACGGCCCACCTGCGGACCGCCGCCTGGCTCTTTCCGCTCTACCTGGTCGCCCTCAACGTCTTCATACTGCCGATCGCGCTGGCCGGCCGGTTGATCCCGGCGCTCGCGGGCGTCAGTCCGGACAGCTACGTACTGACGGTGCCGCTTGCGAGTGATGCGCCGTGGCTAGCCCTCTTCGCGTTCCTGGGCGGCTTTTCGGCAGCCACCAGCATGATCATCGTCGAAACCGTCGCCCTCGCGACGATGGTCAGCAATGCCTTGATCCTGCCCTCGCTGATCCGCGGACACCGTCTGCGCGACGCAAGTCAGCCCAGTCTCGTCGGCATGGTCAAGTGGGTCCGCCGGGTATCCATCCTCGGCATCCTCCTGCTCGCCTACACCTACGTTCGCCTGGTCGGCAATTCCTTCGCGCTCACCGGCATCGGACTGGTGTCCTTCGTCGCCGTGGCGCTCTTCGCTCCCGTCATCGTCGGTGGGCTCTACTGGCGCCGAGCGCACTGGCGTGGCGCCTTCTGGGCGCTCGTCGCGGGTTTCGGCGTCTGGTGCTACACGCTGCTGATCCCCTCCCTTGCCGAATCCGGCTGGCTCGGCCGCAGCCTGCTGGAGCATGGCCCTTTCGGTATCGCGGCCCTCAAACCCTACGCGCTGTTCGGCCTTGACGGGCTGGATCGCATCACGCACGGCTTGATTTGGAGCCTCGGAATCAGTCTCGGGATCTATGTCGGCGTGTCGCTGTTCTCGAGTCCGACGGAGGACGATCGCGCCGTGGCGGGGGCCTTCGTCGACAGCATTCAAACGGCGACCGAACGGGAGTTTTCCGCCTCCCTGCACTGGGGCGACCTTGCCCAGGTGCTAGCGCGATTCCTTGGCAACAACGTGGCGCGGCGCGAGATGGAAAGGCTCGCCGCAGCGCGTGGCATTCCGCTCGAACTCGAACGCGCCGTCGACACCGAGCTGGTCGGTGATGTGGAGAGGCTGATCGCGGGAGCGGTCGGCAGCAGCCTCGCCCGCGTCGTCATTGCGTCCGTCACGCGCGAACGGCAAGACAGCATCGCCGGCGTCCTGACGCTGCTTTCGGAAGCCTCGGAACAGATCGAGATGCAATGGGAACGACTGCGCGAAGCCGTCCAGAACATCGATCAGGGCCTCGCAATGTTCGACGCGGAGCTACGCCTGGTGGTATGGAACGACCGGTTCTTCGAGATGTTCGGGATCGACCCTGCCCTCGCGACCGTCGGCACTCCATTTGCCACCCTGGTCCGGGAAACAACGCGCGACGCGACCGAAGCCGATACCGATTCGCTGGTACGCAAAGCGCTCGAACGAGCCAAGCTCTCCGAACCCCAGACATTCGAGCACCAGCGCCCCAATGGGCGCGTCATCGATGTCTACCAGAAGCGATTGCCCGACGGCGGACTCTTGGCGACTTTCACGGACATCACCGACCGCAAGCTCGCCGAAAAGGCCTTGCGGGAAGCGAAAGCGAATCTCGAACAACAGGTCGAAGCGCGCACCGCGGAGGTCAGGGAAAGCGAACATCGCTTCCGCGATTTCGCCGAATCGGCATCCGACTGGTTCTGGGAATGCGACGACCGGCTGCAGTTGACCTATCTCTCCGAACGGGCGGCCGAGACGCTCGGCCACCCCGCGATCGCCGCCGTCGGTCAAGGCCTCACGAGCCTCGCGGCCACCCACGAAGTCTCTCCCGAGACGTGGAAGAAGCATTTGGACGACCTGGACGCTCGCCGGCCATTCAGCGGCATCGAATATCCGATTGAGACGGGGGATCGTGAACCTACGCATGTGCGGCTGAGCGGCAAGCCGGTCTTTGACGCGGGCGGCGTATTCCTCGGCTACCGCGGCACCGCAACGGACGTAACGGAGCTGGTGCGAGCTCAGCTCGAACTGATTCGCCAGGAAAAGATGGCGGCCCTGGGCGGACTCGTTGCGGGCGTGGCGCATGAGATCAATACGCCGGTGGGGATCGGCATTACCGCGACGAGCTTCCTGCGCGAACGGGCGAGCGAGTTCTCAGAACGCTACGCAAAGGGCCAGATGAAGCGATCGGATCTCGAAGCATTCCTTTCGACGCTCGACGAATCGCTCGCGTCGCTGGAAAACAACCTGCATCGGGCGGCAGGCCTCGTGCGCAGCTTCAAGCAGGTGGCGGTCGACCAGTCGAGCGATGCCCCCCGCCGCTTCAACGTCAAGGAATACCTGGGCGAGATTCTCGACAGCCTTCGGCCGCGACTGAAAAGGACGCCCCACACCGTTTCAGTCGAGTGTCCCGACGATCTCGAGATCCAAAGTTTTCCAGGAGCGTGGTCGCAGATCCTGACCAACCTGATCATCAATTCGCTCCAGCACGGCTTCACCGACGATGTAGCCGGCCACATCGAGATCGTGGTGCGCGAAGACGCCGGGACGCTCTGGCTCACGTATCGCGACGATGGTCGCGGAATGTCGGCGGATTTGGCGCGCCTCATCTTCGATCCCTTCTTCACGACGCGGCGCAGCGAAGGCGGCAGCGGGCTTGGGATGCATATCGTATACAACCTCGTCACGCAGCAGTTGCAGGGCCGGATCACCTGTATCACTGCTCCCGGAAAAGGCATAAGCTTCACGATAACCCTCCCTCTGACGACGGAGCCTCCAAATGGCTGATCCCGGCGTTTCCGCCAAGGCTGTCCCGGACGATGACGCGCTCTTGTTTGCCGACGAGGACACCTCAACCGAGACGGAAACGCCTGTCAGCCAGTCTTCCCCCTGGAAAATCCTCGTCGCCGACGACGACGACGAAGTGCATGCCGTCACGCAGATGGTGCTGCGCGACCTGGTGTTCGAGGGACGGCCGATCGAACTCATCTCCGCGCACTCCGGGCGGGAAACCCTCGAACAGCTCGCGACGCACCCGGACATCGCGGTGCTCCTGCTCGATGTCGTGATGGAAACCGATCACTCCGGCCTGGACGTCGCCCACCAGATCCGCGAGCAGCTCCACAACCACATGGTGCGGATCATCCTGCGCACGGGTCAGCCTGGACAGGCGCCGGAACGCAGCGTCGTGATCGACTACGACATCAACGACTACAAGGAAAAGACCGAGCTCACCGCACAGAAGCTCGTGACGACGGTGATCGCCGGCGTGCGTTCCTATCGCGATCTCATCACCATCGAGCGCAGCCGCCGCGGGCTGGCACAAATCATCGACGCGTCGCGCGACCTCTTCGCGCCACAGTCGCTGGCGCGGCTGTCGTCCGGCGTCCTCACGCAGCTGACGGCCCTGCTCCATCTCGGGGAAAACGGATTGCTGCTGCAGGACTCGGGCGTCGCGGCGCTCCGCGGCGACGAATCCCACGCGAACTACGAAATCCTCGCAGGCACCGGTCGCTTCGCCGGGACCGAAGGGCACAAGCTGAGCACTGAACTCGCGCCGGAAGAGATGGAACGCATGCTGAAGATCGGCCAGGGCGAGGTGGTCTTCTCGCGCGGCGAATTCATTGGCCGATTCAAGGCCCATACCGGCTCCGAGAACATCATCTTCGTCCAGACCACGCATCCCGGCGAGGAGATGGACCTCAACCTGATCCGGCTCTTCGCCTCGAACATCGGCCTCGCTTTCGACAATGTCCACCTGCAGGAAGAGCTCGCCTCCACGCAATCCGAGCTCGTGCACACCCTCAGCGAAGTCGTCGAGACGCGCTCGAACGAGACCGGGATGCACGTGGTCAGGGTCGGCGCGCTTTCGGCACTGCTCGCCCATCTTGCCGGACACGACGAGACGGAGTGCTCGATGCTGATACAGGCCGCGCCGATGCACGATCTGGGAAAGGTCGGCATCCCCGACTCGATCCTGCACAAGCCGGGCCCGCTGGCGCCGGACGAGTGGGAAATCATGAAGACCCACACCTCACTCGGCTACAACCTCCTCCATCGCTCCAAACGACGAACGCTGCAAACCGCCGCGATCATCGCCGAACAGCACCACGAATGGTGGGACGGCGGCGGTTACCCGAACCGACGCAAGGGCACCGACATCCACCCCTTCGGGCGCATCGTCGCCGTCATCGACGTCTTCGACGCGCTCTCGCATCCGCGCTGCTACAAGCGGGCGTGGGAACTCGACCAGATCATCGAATACATCCGGGCCAATCGTGCCCGCCAGTTCGATCCCAATTACACCGACGTCTTCCTTGACCACGCCGACCAGCTGATCGACTTGTGGCGTCAGTATCCGGACCCGGGCGACGAGAAGCCCTGAGCGCTCCGCCTATTCCTGCTTCGCCTCCACCAGCCTGCGATACTGCGCCATGTGGCGGATGGCTTCCCTCGGCCTTCTGAATTGTTCGCACAACAAGGCCAGGTTGTAGTGGCAATCGGCCAAACCGGGATCGCCGCGCAACGCCGCCTGATAGGCGTCCATCGCTTCGTGCTTGCGATCCATATCGTCGAGCAGGACCCCGAGGTTGTACATCAACGTCGCGTCGCTGCCGCAGGCCGCGATCGCCTCGCGGTACACGCGTTCGGCTTCCGCCAGGCATCCGGTCTCGTGCAGGAGCGATCCCAGATTGATACGGGCATCGAGCAGATTCGGCGCCGCGGCGATGGCCCGCTCATAGGCTCGCCGCGCGGTCTCGGGTTCGTCGCGCTCCAGCGCAAGCGCCTGCTCGAACCAGTGCGTGGCGTGCGCCGGTGCGTGGGCGGGAGGTTCCGCCGCCTTGTACTCCGCCACGTTCAGCGAGCCATCGGACGGATCGCCTTCGAACGCGAGCAGATACTGGCCCGATTCGGCCTGCCAGTGACTACCCCCTTCCTTCACCACGACACGATCGGCGATTACGCGGACGGATAGGCCCGATAAGGGCATCTCCTCCGGAAGCCGGCCGCGCAGCGCCTTCATCGACCGCAGGATGCGCTTGGACGGCACCCGCGCCTCCACGAGCGCTTGGGCGGTGCGCAGGACGACCAGATCCTGGAAGGAGAAGCGCCAGGCGTTGCGCGGGCCGCGCTCAGGCGAAACGAAGCCCGCCTCGATCAGTGCGCGGATCGTGCTGCGCCGCAGGCCCAGAAGCTTTTCGACCTCGCGCACGCCGTAGCGGTGCATGGGGGGAAACCTCGCTATTTCTTGGCCGTCTTGCGCACCGCAGGCTCGGCCGCGGACCGCGCCCGCTTCGGCGGCTTGCGCGCCTCCACCTGCGGCGCGGGCGTCGCGGGAGCCTTCTTCTCCAGGCTCGCGCGCAGCGCTTCCATGAGGTCGATCACCTGGCCGCGACCTTCGCCCTCCTCGGTCAGCGTGATTTCCTGGCCCTCGACCTTCTTCTGCACCGCCGCCTCGATGCGCGCGCGAACCGCGTCGGTATAGGCGTCGGGATCGAAGCGGTCGACCGCCTGCTGATCGATGAGCTGCTCCGCGAGCTTGAGCTCGGCGTCCTTGACTTCCGTGTGCGGGATGTCGAGATCCTTGATCGACCGAACGTCCGAGCCGTAGAGCAGTTGCTGCATGACGAGTCCATCCTCAACCGGCCGGATCATCACCACGTGCTGCTTGCCGTGCGACGCCCAGCGGCCGAGGGCGCAGCGCCCGGACGCGCGCAGCGCCTGAGCAAGCAGCGCGTACGGCTTGGCGCCCCCCTTGTCGGGAGCGAGGTAATAGGCCTTGTCGAAGTACACCGGATCGACGGACTCGATGGGCACGAACTCGCTGATCTCCGCACTGTGCGAGCCCGTCTCCTCGAGCGCCTTCAGCTCGTCGGGACTGAAGGTCACATACTGGTCCTTGGCGAATTCGTAGCCCTTGACGATGTCGTCGCGCGGCACCACCACCTCTTCCTTCAAGCACACATACTGCTGCTTGAGCCGCGATCCGCAGCCCTTGTGCAACATGTTGAACGAGACGGTCTTGCTCGTCTCGGTGGCCGAATAGAGCTTCACGGGGATGGCCACCATTCCGAACGAGATCGTGAGCGATGCGATCGATCGTGCCGCCATGCTTGTCTCCGGGGGTCAGGTTTTGGCGCCGGACAAAGCCCGTTCCAGGCTCAGCTTGCGCTTCAGGGCGTCGTGCCAGCGATCACCCGTCTGTGCCAGGCGCTGCGCGACGTTGGTGATCCTGAAATCGAGCGGGTGCGCGCTGGCCAGCTCGTCCCAAGTAAGCGGCATCGACACCGGTGCGCCGGGCACCCCTCGGGGCGAGTAGGCGACGTTCAGCGTCTTGCCGCGGACGTTCATATTGTAGTCAAGGAAGATCTTGCCGGTCCGCGACCGCACACTCCACTCCATCGTGATGTCCCGCGGATGCAGGCGCAGCAGGTGCCGCCCGACGAGCTCGCACACCTTGCGCGCGGCATCGAAATCGAGGGTGCGCCGGATGGGCACGAAGATGTGTAGCCCGGTCTTGCCCGAGGTCTTGACGATGGCGTCCAGCGCCATACTCTGCAGCAACTCGCGCAGCCAAAAGGCCACCTCCTTGCCCTTCTCGAAGGCGACCGTATTGAGTTCCGGCTCGTCTCCCGGCGCCTCCTTGCCGGAATAGATGTACGGATCGAGGTCGAACACCACGTAGTCGGGGTAGTTCAGCACCGACGCCTCGAGGGTGGCGAGCGAGCCGGCGTAGTCGGTTCCCTGGACCGCCGCATCCGGCCCGAGACGCGCACGCGAATGCCAGACATGCAACTCGATGGTCCCATACTGCGCCAGCCACAGCAGCGTGGCCAGGTTGTTGCAGATGAGCACTTCATGATTCTCGTCCTGATGCCCCGAATACACGTCGAGCATGTCCAAGAATTCCGGCCGCTCCTGCTCCCAGCGCTTCTGGAAAAACCGCTGTCCGAAGATGCCGTCGGGCATGCGAATCAGCGTCAGCGGGCGATCCGCGAGGTGAGGCAGGAGGAAGGGCGAGACTTGCGCGAAGTAGCGCAGCAGGTCGCGCTTGGTCACCGCCGGCTGCTTGAGGGCCTGATCCTCCGGCCAGTAGACGCGATCGAGATGCGTCAGCCGAATCCGGTGCGGACCGACCGCGAGCGAGAAGGCTGTCTTGCTGTTCTCCAGTTGCTGCAGGATGTCCTCGATCTCGCTGTTCCCACCCTCCGCGCTCGCCGACCCGCTGGCGGGCGGCTTATGCGGCACCGCGCCGTGCTTGCTACGGCGTACCGACTTGGGATCGATATCGTCGCGCATACGGAGAAAGATCGGCACACGCAGGCTGCCGTCCGCAGTCCATTCCTGGAACTGCACCTCGACCACCAATTCCGGTCTAACCCAAGTCGTCGGCCCATTCAGCTCCGGCTTCTCCACGAACGGGCACACGTCCGTTCGTAAGCCCTCCAGCCGCGCCCTGACCCGCTCCAGAGTTGCGGCATCGAAGCCGGACCCGACATGCGAGGCATAACGTAGCGCCCCCTCATCCCAGTACCCGAGCAGCAGCGCACCGAGCGGGCCCCGCGAGCCCTTTCCGCGGGTGTAGCCGCCAACCACGAACTCCCCGCTTTGAGTGGCCTTGATCTTGAGCCAGGATGCCGAGCGCCGCCCGGCCTCGTACCGGCTGTCCTTGCGCTTGCCGATGATCCCCTCGAAGCCGCTGGCGAGCGCAGCCCGCTGCAGCGCCTCCCCATCCTCCGCGACATGGACGAGTTGCAGCAGGGGCGAAGGCAGCAGGCATTGCGCGAGGTAGCGGCGACGGTCGCGATAAGGCGCTCCCCGCAGATCGATGCCGGCGAAGTGCAGCAGATCGAAGCAGTAAAAGACCACCGGTGTGCTCCGATCGGCCGCGGCAATATCCCGCTCGGCTTTCAGCTGAAAGCGATTCTGCAGCGCGTTGAACGAGGGCCGGCCGCTCGCATCGAAGGCCACGACCTCGCCGTCCAGGATCATGTCCGCCGCCTGGCCACGCAGCTCGTCGCTCAGCCGAGGGAAAGTGACGGTCAGGTCGAGGCCCCGGCGCGATTGCAGTTTCACCTCCTCCCCGGCGACGAAGGCCAGCACGCGATAGCCATCGAGCTTGGGCTCCCACAGCCAGTCGGGATCGCTAAACGGCGCCTCGCCAGTCTCCGCAAGCATGGGCGACAGCTTCGCGGGCATCGCCTCGTTCCGGCCGGTAGGCGCCAGCGTCGCCGCGGGCACCCGATGGGCCGGCAGGAACTTAAGCTCCTCGACCGCCAACCCGCTAAGCACCGAACGGTTCCTCGCCATGAGGTCCGCCGGTCCCGCGAAGCGGTCCTTGTGCTTGATCAGGAACCAGTTACGCGGCTCCCCGCTACGCACAAGGGCAAAAGAGCCCTTCAGCTTCTCCCCTCGCAGCGTAAAGCTGAGCTTGCCCTTCACAAGCCCCTCACGGATCCGGCGCTGCGCTTCGTCCCGATCATGGAACCAGTACTCCTGCCCCTCGTCGGGCGAATAGACACCGCAGTCCCAAACAATCACCTCCCCGGCGCCGTAATGACCGGGCGGGATGACCCCCTCGAAGGAGGCGTAGTCATAAGGGTGATCCTCGGTCTCGACCGCCAGCCGCTTGTCCGAAGGATCGAGCGACGGTCCCTTGGGAACTGCCCAGGATTTCAGCACTCCATCACATTCGAGCCGGAAGTCGAAGTGCAGCCGCCGGGCCGAGTGCTGCTGGATAACGAAGAGCAATGGCCCGCCCCCAGCCCGCAGCGCCGACGGTGCCGGCTCCGGTGTAGCAGCGAAAGTCCGCTTGGCCGAATACTCGCCGAGCGGGTCCGTCCCGGAAGCGGGCGGTCCCTTCGCCGGTTCTTTCACTTGGCGCGCCCCGCGCGAGAGAGAAGCAGCCTCAACCCGGCGCGGCATGAGGTAAATTCCCGGGAGAGATGCGATGCGATTGTCGACCGGAACGAGCGGCTTTTCGTACAAGGAGTGGCTCGGCTCCTTCTACCCGGAGAAGCTTCCGGCGAACGCGATGCTGCGCTACTACGCCGAGCGCTTCACGACGGTGGAGATCAACAACACCTTCTACCGCATGCCGGCCGAGTCGATGCTCGCGCACTGGGCGGAAGAAGTGCCGCCCGGCTTCTCCTTCACGCTCAAGGCGCCGCGCAGGATCACGCACGAGGAGCGGCTGCACGAGTCCGAAGCGAGCGTGGCCGAATTCCTGCGCCGCGCCGCCGTTCTCGGGGACAAGCTCGGCGTGCTCCTGTTCCAACTGCCGCCGTTTCTTAGAAAGGATCTTCATCGGCTGCGCGATTTCCTGGCGGGATTGCCGTCAGACAAACGCTACGCCTTCGAGTTTCGCCACGCCTCCTGGCAGGACGACGACGTCTACGACGCCCTGCGCTCCCACGGCGCCATGTATTGCGTCACCGACACCGACGAAGGGGAAACGCCCTTTGTATCCACGACGCAGTGCGCATACATCCGCCTGCGGCGAACCCACTACGACGACGGCGACCTGCGCGCCTGGGTCGAGCGCATCGCAGCTCAGCCCCTCGCCCGCGCCTACGTCTACTTCATGCACGAAGACGAAGCCCTCGGCACGCGCTTCGCCCAGCGCCTGGAAGAGCTGTGGCAGGAGGCCGGGGGAACGCGGTAAACGAAAAAAGCCCGCACCAGTGACGGTGCGGGCTTTCGACGTTTAAACGGATGCTTGGGACTTAGACCGTGACGGTCGCGGCCACCTCGCTGAACTCGGCGATCTGGTCGAAGTTCATGTAGCGATAGACCTCCGCAGCCTTGGCATTGACGGCCTGGACCTGCTCCATGTACTCGCCGACCGTCGGAATCTTGCCCATCAGCGCGCACACGGCGGCGAGTTCCGCCGAGCCGAGATATACGCGGGTGTCGATACCGAGGCGGTTCGGGAAGTTACGCGTCGAGGTCGACATTGCGGTCGAGCCCTTGCGGATCTGCGCCTGGTTACCCATGCACAACGAGCAGCCCGGCATTTCCATCCGGGCGCCGGACTTGCCGAGCACCGAGTAGTAGCCTTCCTCGTTGAGGATCATCGCGTCCATCTTGGTCGGCGGGGCGATCCACAGGCGGGTCGGGATGTCCGACTTGCCATCGAGCACCTTGCCGGCCGCGCGGAAGTGGCCGATGTTGGTCATGCACGAGCCGATGAAGACTTCGTCGATCTTGTCGCCGGCAACTTCGGACAGCAGCTTGACGTCGTCCGGGTCGTTCGGGCATGCGACGATCGGTTCCTTGACGTCGGCCAGATCGATCTCGATCACGGCGGCGTATTGGGCGTCGGCGTCGGCCTTCAGCAGTTCCGGCTTGGCGATCCAGGCTTCCATCGCCTTGATGCGGCGGCCCAGCGTGCGGGCGTCCGAGTAGCCGTTCGCGATCATCCACTTCATCAGCGTGATGTTCGAACGCATGTACTCGATGATCGGTTCCTTGTTCAGCTGGATCGCGCAGGCGGCAGCGGAACGCTCGGCAGCGGCGTCGGACAGTTCAAAGGCCTGTTCGACCTTCAGGTCCGGCAGACCTTCGATTTCGAGGATGCGGCCCGAGAAGACGTTCTTCTTGCCCTTCTTCTCGACGGTCAACAGGCCCTGCTTGATCGCGTAGTAGGGGATCGCGTTGACCAGGTCACGCAGCGTGACGCCGTTCTGCAGCTTGCCCTTGAAACGGACCAGCACCGATTCCGGCATGTCGAGCGGCATCACGCCGGTCGCCGCGGCGAAGGCCACGAGGCCAGAGCCGGCCGGGAAGGAGATGCCGATCGGGAAGCGGGTGTGCGAGTCGCCGCCGGTGCCGACGGTATCCGGCAGCAGCAGACGGTTCAGCCACGAGTGGATCACACCGTCGCCCGGACGCAGCGCAACGCCGCCGCGGGTCGAGATGAAGGACGGCAGCTCGCGGTGCATGCGAACGTCGACCAGCTTCGGATAGGCAGCGGTGTGGCAGAAGGACTGCATCACCATGTCGGCCGAGAAGCCGAGGCAGGCCAGATCCTTCAGCTCGTCGCGCGTCATCGGGCCGGTGGTGTCCTGCGAGCCGACGGTGGTCATCTTCGGTTCGCAGTAGGTGCCCGGCAGGATGCCCTTGCCTTCCGGCAGACCGCAGGCACGGCCGACCATCTTCTGCGCGAGCGAGTAGCCCTTGCCGGAGTCGGCCGGGTTCTGCGGCAGGCGGAACAGCGTGCTGGCCGGCAGGCCGAGGAATTCACGCGCCTTGGTGGTCAAGCCACGGCCGATGATCAACGGAATGCGGCCGCCGGCGCGCACTTCGTCGAGGATGACCAAGGTCTTCAGCTGCGACTCGGCGATCACGGCACCGTTCTTCAGCGCGGTAACCTTGCCGGTGGCGCCATCGACCTTCAGCTCGATCTCGTCGCCCATGTCCATCTGGCCGGCGTCGATTTCGATCGGCAGCGCGCCAGCGTCTTCCATGGTGTTGAAGAAGATCGGGGCGATCTTCGAGCCGATGCACACGCCACCGAAGCGCTTGTTCGGCACGAAGGGGATGTCTTCGCCGGTGAACCACAGCACCGAGTTGGTCGCGGACTTGCGCGAGGAGCCCGTGCCGACGACGTCACCGACGTAGGCGATCAGGTTGCCCTTCTTGGCCAGCGCTTCGAGTTGCTTGATCGGGCCACGCTCGCCAGCCTTGTCGGCTTCGATGCCCGGACGCGGGTTCTTCAGCATCGCCAGCGCATGCAGCGGGATGTCGGGACGCGACCAGGCGTCCGGAGCCGGCGACAGGTCGTCGGTGTTGGTCTCACCCGTGACCTTGAACACGGTCAGCTTTTGCGAGGCGGGGACTTCCGGACGCGAGGTGAACCACTCGGCATCGGCCCAGCTCTGCATGACGGCCTTGGCGTTCGCATTACCGCCCTTCGCGAGTTCGGCGACGTCATGGAAGTAGTCGAACACCAGCAGGGTCTTCTTCAGGCCTTCGGCGGCGACGGCGCCGACTTCGGCATCGGCCAGCAGGTCGATCAGCGGCTTGACGTTGTAGCCGCCCAGCATCGTGCCGAGCAGCTCGGTGGCCTTTGCGCGCGAAATCAGCACACAGGCTTCTTCACCCTTGGCGACTTTCGCCAGGAACTCGGCCTTGACCTTGGCGGCATCGTCAACGCCGGCCGGGACGCGGTAGGTGATCAGTTCAACGAGGAAGGCTTCCTCGCCAGCGGGGGGATTCTTCAGCAAGGCAACCAGGTCCTGGGTCTGCTGCTTCGACAGCGGCAGCGGCGGGATGCCGAGGGCGGCGCGCTCGGCGACATGGGCACGGTAGGCTTCAAGCACGGCGAATTCCTTCCTGTATCGTGAGGGTGGACGAGGCGTCCGGTCGGCGATGACCGGACGCGCGTTCGAATTATATGTCTTTTATAAGACTTGCGGTGCAATGCAGCACCGAGCGTTCCTGCGAGCGTGAATTCTACTCCCCGAAACGCTATCCGGCGTGTCCGCAAACGCCGGCCGAATCGATGATTTTCGCAGCAAATGAGGGGAAAGGCGCCAAGCCTTCGCAGGATGCGAATTGATTCCCGACCGCGGTTGACGGCACCATGTACCTGCTAGCGCCAAACGACAGGCGGAAACCCATCGAAGGAACATCATGGCCACCTCCCTCTGCCCCTGCCAATCCGGCAAATGCTTCGCCGACTGCTGCGCCCCGGTACTTGCCGGAGAATTGTCCGCGACGAATGCCGAGACCCTGATGCGCAGCCGCTACACGGCGTTCACGCTTGGCGACGAGGGGTACTTGCTCAGGAGCTGGCATCCCAGCACACGCCCAGGCTCCCTCGATCTCAACGCCGAGCCGCTGCCGAAATGGATCGGACTTCAGGTCCGCCAGCATGTCCAGACCGGCGAGAACTCCGCGATCGTCGAATTCGTCGCCCGCTACCGCGTCGGCGGGCGAGCCCAGCGCCTGCACGAAACGAGCCGCTTCCGCCGTGAAAACGGACAGTGGCTCTATGTCGACGGAGACATCGGCGACTGATTCGCGCAAACCGGCGACGTACGGCCGCCGCTACGCGTCCGGGACCAGCACGATCTCCTCACCGGCAAAACTGACGCGCGCACCCGGCCGCAGCTTCGCCCGCTTGCGCGACTCCACCTTGCCGTCGACGCGAACCTCCCCCGCCTCCACGGCGGCGTGCGCCTGCCCCCCCGTACCCACGAGACCGACCGCCTTCAGCAACTGGTCCAGCTGGATGTATTCGCCGCGCACGGCAAAGGAAACCGCCATTACTTGCTCCCGCAACCGCCGCGACACCGCGCGACGGCATTTGATCGATCAAATGATGTCAGCCTACACTGGCCGCCATCCCTTCTTTCATTATCGCCCGCCCCGGACATGACTGACGATCTGCTGCATCGCATCGACGATACACTTCGCCGCGCGACCGACTCCGGGGCGCTGCAGCCGATTCGCACCGAGCAAACGCATGTCCGGGATGCCGGCTTCGACTTCACCGTACGCTGGGTCTCCACGCTCGCACTGAAGGACGCCGCCCGCGTAAACGAAGCGGTCCGACGCGACCCGACTTTCAATCCCTTTCTCCCGCCCGATCCGCAGCTCACCGTCGGCCCGCTCGGAGAGCGCCACCTCGCCGTACTGAACAAGTTTCCGGTGATCGAGCGCCACTTGCTGATCGTGACGCGCGCCTTCGAAGAACAATGCGCGCCGCTGACCCTTGCCGATTTCGATGCGCTGGCGATAGTGATGCGCAAGCACGGCGGCCTCGGCTTCTACAATGGCGGGCCGGACGCCGGCGCAAGTCAGCGGCACAAGCACCTGCAATGGATTCCGGGAAGCGGTGAAGGCACAAAGCTGGATCCGTTTACCCGCGCACTGCCGACGGGAACCGGCCCGATCGTCCATCCGGCCCTGCCGTGGCGTCAGTGCTTCGTGCGCATCCGGCCGCACTTCGGCGGCGCCGCAATGCTGTCGGCGTTCGAAGCCGGCTGCCGCGCACTCGGCATCGACAGCGCGGCCGATCCCATGCCACCCTATAACTTTCTCGCCACACTCGACTGGATGGTGGTGATTCCGCGCAGCTGCGAACGCCACCACGAAATTTCAGTCAATGCGCTCGGCTTTGCCGGTTCGCTGTTCGTACGGCACCCCGAACAGATCGACACCGTGCGCGACATCGGCCCGCTCAGCCTGCTGACGGCCGTTGCCCAGGCCTGACACGGTTCAGGCTGTAGGCGACAGCGGCTCGAGCGGCGGCAGGCCGATCTGCGCGCGCAACTCGTTGCACTTCGGATTCGGCGCACCGTCTTCGAGGAAGGCCGGGAATTCACGGCACGGCGTCGGACGCTTCTCATAGATCGTGCAGTGCACCTGTCCGCCGGGCTCGCCCGCCAACGCCGTGCATCGACGCGGCACCTCGTTCGAGCCCTTCATGCAGCGCAAATGGTGATTGAGCTTCTCGGTCAGATGGACAGGCACGAATCCGCCGGGGGCATCGTCCGCTTCGGCCCAATAGAACGAGATCCGGAAATGGACGCAGCACATGCCGCATCCCAGGCAGGGATTCGGGTCACTCATCTTTCAGCACGTCACAAAGGCTTCAGCCCGTGCCGCGCCCGCGCTCGATCGCAGGCGTCTTCGCCGATGCCGATCGGCGCGTAGGGGGCAAAATCGCGGCACGGCGACGGCCTGCTGTCGTAAATCGTGCAACGGACCTCGACGCCGATCTCGCCGTCGAGAGCGATGCAGCGGGGCGATGCGGTGTCGGTGCCACGCATGCGCACCAGACGGCGTATCACCGGAACCGTCATCGCATCCGGCACGCCTCCCGGCATCGCGCTCGCGAGTTCCGAACGATGGAAATCCACGCGAAATGCCGCACAGCACGCGCCGCAACGGACGCAGTTGTCGCCGCTCACCGGGGCCCCCGCGACCGTCCCGTGCGAGCTGCCGACAAGCACAGATTCACAGCGCCGCCCCGCAACACTTCTTGTACTTCTTCCCGCTTCCGCACGGACAGGGGTCGTTGCGACCGACTGCCGCGGCCGCCGGCCGCGCGGGTTCGTCGATCGACAGGAGCTCGATCTCGCCTCGACCGACCTCGCGCCACTGCGCGATGATTCCACTGATTCCATCGACCGCAGACTGCAACCACGCGAGCCGCTGCTCCTCGTTGGCTTGCGCCGCGGCCTCGTCCATCCAGGGCGCGATCAGCGCGTCCAGATCGGCGCGCACCTTCTGCACCGTCACCTCGGGGATGCCGGCCTCCCAGTCCGCCGCCCACAGTTCCAGCCCCTGCGCGAAGCCGTCGATCCACTCCTCGCCGATCGCCGGCGAATCGCCCTCGCTCGACGCGTAGCAGAACGGCTCCCAGCCTTCGGGTTCGCCGATCGTCGTCGCCAGTTCGTTGTAATAGCGCCGCACAAGGCGAATCGCGCGCTGCATCTGGCTGCCGGAACCGAAGGACACTTCATCCCCGTGAGCCGACCACACGCACGGCAGCCAATCCTCCGGCTCGATGCGGTCTGGCGAACTCAGCACGGCGGCCAGAAAGCCGTCGAGCATTTCCAGGTTCATGCAGTCCTCGGGCACCACGTCCGAAGTCAGCAGCTCCTCCAGCGCCTCGAAATCCTCGTCATCGAGGATATGAGGATTGGTCTCGTCGTTCATCCCGGAATCTTCGGTCGTCATAGTCTTCTCGTCTTCTTTCATCATGCCAATATCAGCGTGCGCCAACCGGCGCGCCGGTGCAAGCGCCGTCTTCGAGATCGCACACCACACGATAGAGCGTCTGGCCGGAATCGCGATACTTGCGCTCGAACGGCGTCAGCGGCACGGGCGCCTCGAAGGTTTCGACGGCGATCTCGCGGCCGGTCACCAGCCTCAGCGCGAACGCGAACTCCTCGGCATACACCGACCAGTTGCTGCGGCACTCCAGCACCCCGCCCAGCTTCGGAATGAATGGGAAAACCGGGTGCCCGTGCCAGCGTCGCGCCACATGCCCGATCTTCGGCCAGGGGTTCGGATACAGGACATAATGCCTTGCCAGTCGCAGTCCGGCCTCGTGTGCGAGGCGCCAGTAATCGACGAGATCGGCGCGCACGAATACGAGATTGCGCGGCATCAGTGCCTCCGGATAGGGCTTGCGACGGGTCAGACGATCCTCCGACTGATCGACGCCGATCACCCAGTGGTCCGGATACGCCCGTGCGAGCTGGATGGTGCTGTGTCCGACGCCGCAGCCGGCGTCCAGGATCAGCGGCGCGACGCGGTCCCACCCGGCGAGGCTCGCCGCGAAGGCGTCGCGGTTGTAGTCGGCGTAGGGCTTGAGGAACGGCTCCGCGAGATGTCGCAGTACCCGTCGCTCGAGCTGCTCGTGGACGCCGCCCTGGGCGCTTGCGGGAATACGTGAATTTGCGTAGCTCATTGTCCAATCTTCAGTTTGGCTCCCTCGCAGCAAGCCTATGCGGCCAGTGCGACCGCCTCCACCGGTATGCCATATCTTCCGAGGGCCGCATCGATCTCTCCGACCCGGGGCAGTGCGCGGATCTCCTGAAAGAGGCCTTCGGCGCCCGGATGGTTCCGCCGCAAGAGGTTGAGCCACTGTTTCAGGCGACCCGGCGCAAACCGCGGTGCGAGCTTGCGCTGCACGCGCCACCAGAACAAGGCAAGCAAGGGCTTCAGAGCTTCCCACTCGGCTTCGCGATCGGGTTCTCCGGACGGCGTCCCCTCTGCCTTACGACGAATCCGCGTCGCGAGGAATGGGTCGGCGACCGCGCCGCGTCCGAGCATCACGTCCGCGACTCCGCTGACCTCGCGGCAGCGCATCCAGTCGGCCTCGCTCCACACCTCGCCGTTCGCAACGACTGGGATTGAAACCGCATCGGCGACCAGGCCGACCCATTCCCAATGAGCCGGCGGCCGATACCCCTCGGACTTGGTCCTGGCATGGACGATGAGCTCATCGACGCCCCCGGCAGCGAGCGCCCGCGCGCACTCGACGGCCCTGCCCTTGTCCGCAATGCCGAGCCGCATCTTGGCAGTGAACGGCAAGGAGCGCGGGACGACGGCGCGCACGGCGGCTGCGATGTCGTGCAGCAGATCGGGTTCATCCAGAAGCGCCGCGCCGCCGCGATGGCGATTCACGGTGGGCGCCGGACAGCCGAAATTCAGATCGATGCCCGGGGGCGCCAGCGCCAGCAGATGCGCCGCGTTTTCGGCGATGCAGGACGGATCGGAGCCGAGGAGCTGGAGCCGCACCGCAGTGCCGGCCGCCGTGCGTCCGCCGGTGAGCAACTCGGGACACAGGCGGCTGTAGAACCGATGCGGCAAGAGCGTGCCGGATACGCGCATGAATTCGCTGACCGCCCAATCGTAGACGGCCGCGCGCGTCAGAACGTCCCGCAGGACATCGTCGAGCAAGCCCTCCATCGGCGCGAGAATCAGGCGCAACAGCTACTCCCGGCAAAAGGGGTCGATTGTAAGGGTAATTGACAGCGCCCGCACTTGCCTTCCGGGTGGTCATAGTCGATAATTGCATGTTCTCACCCCTGGGCGGCCACATTCACCGCCCGCTTGTAAAAGGAATGACCATGAAAGCGGATATCCATCCCAATTACAAAGAAGTGGAAGTGACCTGCTCCTGCGGCAACACCTTCACGACCCGCTCGACGCTTGGCAAGCCCGCCCTGCACGTCGAAGTGTGCGCTTCGTGCCATCCTTTCTGGACTGGCAAGCAGAAGATCGTCGACACCGCCGGCCGTGTCGAGCGCTTCCGCCAGAAGTACGGCAACGTCCAGCGCGCCAGCTAAGACTGCGCACTGCTATCGCAAAAAGGCAGCTTCGGCTGCCTTTTTTGTTCCCTGCGGTTGTTCCGCGCTCTCGCCGCGCCAGCTCGCTGATTTTGACGGCGGCGAGGCTGTTTGCGCGACGCAACAACGGCGCCCGGCAGTCTCTTTGCCGGCTAGAATTCGCTCCTGACGATCGCTCCTGCTTGCCCTTGCGCGTGGGCAAATGACATGACTGGTGAAAACCGAACCCCTTCGCCGTTGCAACGCCACATTTTCGGACCGGCCGGACTCGCGCTGCTGATCGGCCTGTACCTACTCACCGGCCTGATCGGACACGATCCCTGGCGCGGCGACGATGCACGCTATTTCGGCCCCATCTTCGAGATGCTGCGGGGCGAGCACCTGCTGTTCCCGTCGATCGGCGGGCAGCCGTCAACGGACTTCCCCCCGCTCTACTATTGGACCGGCGCCCTTCTCGCACGCCTGGCCTCGCCCTTCCTTCCGCTTCACGACGGCGCACGCCTCGCCACCACGCTCTACACAGCCTTGGCGATCTTCTGGATCGCCCGGGCCGCGGCACGGCTATATGGACGCCAGACCCGCACTCCTGCCGCGCTGCTGACGCTCGGCACCTTGGGACTCGTGCTGCACGCCCATGAAACCCAGCCGATGATCGCACTGATGTCGATGCAGGCGATGACGCTCGCAGGCCTTTCGCTCGTCCCCGCCCGACCGGCACTGGGCAGCCTTCAGGCCGGCGCGGGCGCGACGCTCGCCTTCCTCGCCGGCGGCGCACCCGGTGTCATCCTGACGATCCCGCTGTTCCTCATCGTCGTGACGGCGAGCCCGGAGTGCCGCAACCCTCGCGCGAGCGGCGGTCTCATCCTTGGCCTGAGCATCGCCATCGTCACCTCGGCCCTGTGGCCGCTGCTGCTTCATTATCAGACTCAGGAACTCCTCGAGCTCTGGTGGCGCAATGAATGGCTGGATCTATTGTCCGATCCGCTGGGCGCCGCCGACATCGGTCGCTTCACCAAGGCTTTCAGTTGGTTTGCCTGGCCGCTGTGGCCGCTTGCCCTGTGGTCGCTGTGGCGCATGCGTCGACGGCTGCTGAGCATCCCCACACTCCTGCCGATCTGCGAACTCGCACTCGTCCTGCTGTGGATCGTCCTGAACGGCAACGTCAGCCCGACGGCATTGCTCCCCCTGATTCCGCCGCTGGCGTTGCTTGCGGCGGGCGGGATCCCGAGTCTGCGTAGAGGTGCCGCGAACGCGTTCGACTGGTTCGCCGTGATGACCTTCGGCGTCTTCGCGATCCTCGCGTGGATTGCCTGGAGTGCGCAGGTGTTTGCCTGGCCACCCGGGCTCGCGCGCCACCTGACGCGGGTCGCCCCCGATTTCACGCTCCGCGATCCGTCGGTGACTGCGCTCGCAGGCGGCGCGATTACCCTGCTGTGGATCCTCATCGTCTGGCGGCTGCCCCGCTCGATCGATCGCGCCCCGGCAAACTGGGCCATCGGCATGACGATGCTGTGGTGCCTGACGATTGCCCTGCTCAAGCCTTGGTTCGAGCACGACCGCAGCTACCGCCCGCTCGCCAACTCGCTGGCGATCGCGCTGGCCGGCGAGCGCACCAGCTGCGTCGCCGGTCTGAACGTGACGCCGAGTCAGCGGGCCTCGTTGCACTACTTCGCGAACATCGAGATCGAAAAAGTGACCGGCAATACGACACCCTGCAGCTTCCTGCTGGTCGTCGACGATCACCCCTCCAACGGCGTCCGACCGACGGCCGAATGGCAGCAGATCTGGGAATTCAGGCGCGGCGGAGGCAAGCAACTCGAGACCTTCCGCCTCTACCGACGCGAAAGAGACGCCGGCATTTCACATCTTGAATGACGCGGGCCGGCGCTACCGGCCCGCGCGCCTATCGATCAGCCCTGCAGGCGCAGGAAATTGTCCCGGTAGTGGCGCAGTTCGTTGATCGATTCGTAGATGTCGGACAGCGCTTCATGCTTGCCCGCCTTCTTGACCCCCTGGTAGACCTCGGGTCGCCAACGGCGGGCCAGCTCCTTCAGCGTCGAGACGTCGAGGTTGCGATAGTGGAACCAGGCCTCGAGCTGCGGCATGTAGCGGGCCATGAAGCGCCGATCCTGGCAGACCGAATTGCCACACATCGGCGAAGTGCGTGAAGGCACGTATTCTTGCAGGAATGCCAGCATCCGCGCCTCGACCTCCGCCTCGCCGAGGATCGAGGTCCGCACGCGCTCGGTCAACCCCGACTTGCCGTGGGTATTCTTGTTCCAGTCGTCCATGCCGTCGAGCACGGCATCGGGCTGGTGCACGGCCAGCACCTGCGCTTCGGCCACCGTGTTGAGCTGCGAATCGGTGATGACGATCGCAACTTCGATGATGCGGTCGCGATCCGGCTCGAGCCCGGTCATCTCCATGTCCAGCCAGATGAGGTGATTCTGATCCTGTGCCATAATCCTTCGATCCGCTCAAGCAAAGGCGCGATTGTGGCACAGATGGCCATGCCGACGCGCTCCCCCAGATCCCGCTGATGTCCCCCCAAGCCTTCTCGACTCTCTTCCTCTTCGCCGTCGCCGTGACGCTCCTGGTCAAGCTGACCCTGATGGTCCGCCAGTTCCGTCATGTGCGAGCCCATCGCGACCACGTCCCATCCCCGTTTGCCGAGACGATCAGCGCCGACGCGCACCGGAAGGCGGCGGATTACACTTGCGCCCGCATGCAGCTCGCGATGATCGACGTTCTTACCGGAGCCCTCTTCGCCGTCGCGCTAACCTGCGGCGGCCTGCTCCTCGCGATCCATCAAGGCCTGGGCAAACTGTTGGAAGCCGGCAGCCTCGCTCATGGCGTCGCGCTGCTGGCAGCCTTGGGGATACTCAGCTGGCTGGTCGAACTGCCGTTCTCGCTCTACCGCACGTTCGTCATCGAAAAGCGCTTCGGGTTCAATCGCATGACAGCTGCGCTATACGCCGCAGATGTAGCCCGTGAAGCGGCCCTTGCCGCAATCATCGGGCTGCCCGTGCTGGCCGCCGTGCTGTGGCTGATGCGCGCAACGGGGGCGAACTGGTGGCTCTGGGTGTGGCTCTTCTGGCTGGGCTTCAATCTGCTCGCACTGTTCGTCTGGCCGACCTTCATCGCCCCGCTCTTCAACAAGTTCACGCCGCTCGCCGACGAAGCACTGAAGACCCGGGTCGAGAACCTGCTCGCGCGCTGCGGCTTCCGCTCCCGCGGACTCTTCGTGATGGACGGCTCGCGCCGCTCCGCACACGGCAATGCCTACTTCACGGGCTTCGGCGCCGCGAAACGGATCGTGTTCTTCGATACCCTCCTCGACAAGCTCAGCGTGGAGGAAGTGGAAGCGGTGCTGGCCCACGAGCTCGGGCATTTCCACCACCGGCACATCTGGAAGCGGCTCGCCGCGCTCGCGGCAATGAGCCTTTCGATGCTCTGGCTGCTCGGCTGGCTGATGACCCAGCCCTGGTTCTTCGCCGGCCTCGGGGTCGCTCCGGACGCCGCCGATACCGCGACGGCGCTGGCACTCTTTGCCATCGCGCTGCCCTTTTTCACCTTCCCGGTCGGACCGCTGATGAGCCACTGGTCCCGCGTACACGAATTCCAGGCCGACGCCTATGCGGCACGCCAGACGCGCGCCGACGACCTCGCCCACGCGCTCGTCAAGCTCTACCGCGACAACGCGTCGACGCTGACCCCGGATCCGCTGTATTCGCAGTTCTTCGACTCCCACCCACCCGCCGCGCTGCGCCTCGCACGTCTGCTGCAGAACCATTGAAATCCATCCATCCGTGACTCGCCCCCATTCCGGCCACAAAAGTGACGTAACCTTGAATGGGGTCATCACAGCCGCATTCGGTCGCCAATACGAAGTCGAAGTCGCCGTCGGCGACAGCATCGCGGCAAAATCGGACCAGCCCGCAAGACTGCAGTGCTACCCGCGCGGCAAGAAGAGTGTGTTTGCCTGCGGCGACGAAGTGGAAATCGTCGCGAACGGCAAAGACCAAGGGGTCATTACACGACTCTGCGAACGCCAGAACCTGCTCTGGCGCTCGGACGCATTCCGCGAGAAGCTGATCGCGGCCAACCTGACCCAGATCGTGATCGTCACGGCGACCGAGCCGGACTTTTCCGATCTGCTCATTTCGCGCTGCGTTGCGGCAGCGGAGAGCCAGCACATCAAGGTGCTGATCGCCCTGAACAAGGCGGACCTCACCGGCCTGCTACCGGCCGCCCGCCGACGGCTCGAAACCTATTCGCGCCTGGGCTATCGCGTGATCGAACTCAGTGCGCGTGGAGGCGCCGGCGAATTGCGCCCCTTTTTGGCCGGGGAGCGGAGCATCTTCGTCGGACAGTCCGGCATGGGCAAGTCGACGCTCACGAATGCGCTGATCCCGGAAGCCCAGGCGGCGACGCGCGAGATCTCGGAAGCGTTGAACAGCGGCAAACACACGACGACCTTCGCCCGCCTCTATCGGCTCGACGGCGGCTGGCTGATCGACAGTCCCGGCCTGCAAGCCTTCGGGCTTGCACATCTGAAGCCCGACGAGTTGCTCGCGGGCTTCGTCGAATTCCACGATCACCTCGGAAAATGTCGCTTCCGCGACTGTATGCACGAAGCAGAGCCGGGCTGCGCCCTGCGCGCCGCCGTCGAGAGTGGCGCGATCGATGCGCGCCGATTCGAGCATTTCCGGCTGATCCGTGAGGAAATCCGCGCCGCGAAACGGGCGCAACAGGGCTGGTAGCGGCAGCCCTCAAAGACACCCGACGACATCGGCCGGCAAGGGACGAAAAAAAACCCGCCGAAGCGGGTTTTTCCATTGGGTGCGCGCAAAGGATCAGACGCGTTCCCAGATCGTCGTGATGCCCTGGCCGCCGCCGATACACATCGTGGCCATACCGTAACGGCCGTTGGTGCGGATCAGCTCGTGCAGCAGCTTGGTGATGATCACGCCGCCAGTGGCACCGACCGGGTGACCCAGGGCGATCGCGCCGCCGTTCGGGTTGGTCTTCTTCGGATCGAGCTCCAGACCCTTGCACACGGCGATCGACTGCGCGGCGAAGGCTTCGTTCGACTCGATCACGTCGATCTTGTCGAGCGACAGACCGGCGCGCTGCAGCGCGAGCTTCGAGGCCGGGATCGGGCCTTCGCCCATCAGGTCATTGGGCACACCGGCGATCGCGTACGACACCAGGCGGGCGATCGGCTTGTGACCACCGGCTGCGGCCTTGGCGGCGTCGGCCAGCACCAGGAACGCTGCCGCGTCGTTGATGCCCGAGGCGTTGCCGGCGGTGACCGAACCGTCCTTCTTGAACGCCGGCTTCATCTTCGCCAGCGCTTCCATCGTGGTCGCACGCGGATGCTCGTCCGTGTCGAACACGACCGGGCCCTTGCGGGTTTCGAGGGTGATCGGGGCGATCTGGTCCTTGAAATGGCCGGCAGCAATGGCTGCAGCAGCGCGGTTTTGCGATTCGAGCGCGAAGGCGTCCTGCTCTTCGCGGCTGATGCTCCACTTGGAGGCGAGATTCTCAGCCGTGACGCCCATGTGGCCGACGCCGAACGGGTCGGTCAGCACCGCGACCATTGCGTCGATGGCCTTAGCGTCACCCATACGGGCACCGTTGCGCAGCGCGGGCAGCAGGTAGGCGCCACGCGACATCACTTCGACACCGCCGCCGATCGCGAAATCGGCGTCGCCGAGCAGGATGGCCTGGGCCGAGTTGACGATCGCCTGTTGGGCGGAGCCGCACAGACGGTTGACGGCGAAGGCCACGGAATCCATCGACATGCCGCCCTGGATCGTCGCCACGCGGGCAACGTAGGGGTAGCGCGATTCGGTCGGGATGCAGTTGCCGACGGCGGCGAAGCTGATCTGCTTCCCGTCGACGCCGGCACGGGCGATCGCTTCCTTGACAACCATACCGCCCAGCTCAGCGGGTTCGAGATCCTTCAGCGAGCCGCCGAATCCGCCGACTGCGGAACGGACTGCGCTCAATACCACTACTTCACGATTCGCCATCTGTGCTCCCTCCTGGAAATTAAGCACCGACCCAGCTGGCGATCACCAGCAGGGCCAGCATCATCAGGCAAAGCAGCAGTGCGCGCCAGACGAGGCCCACCGTGCTTTGCATGTAATCGGCGTCGGCTTCCTCGCCGACACCCATTTCTGGTCGCTCAACGATCTCACCGGATTCGTGGACCGGCATGCCGAGACGCACCCCCAGGGCTCCACCGCCCGCAGCAATCAATATACCGGACGCCCTGTCTGCCCAAAGCATCGACTGCGTGCGCCAGCAGAACACCGCATCCTCGAAGTCGCCGACCACCGAAAAGGACGCAGCAGTCAGGCGCGCGGGCAGCCAGTCGATGATTTCGAAGGCCTTTTTCGCGAAGCGCCCGAATTCGCCGAACTCCACATCGCGGCGTTCGCCCCAGGCCTCGCCCAGAAAGCGTACCGCACGATACAGCACGGCGCCGCTGGGGCCGGGCATCAGGATGAACCAGAAGACGACCCCGAAGACGTTGCGGTGTGCTGCAACCAGGGCCTGCTCGATCGCAAGGCGGGCGACTTCGCCGGAACTCGCACCGTAGTATTGACCGCCCCGCCACTCGGCGAGCAGCGCGCGGGCGCGGTCGAGCTCGCCCATGCGCAGCGCAAGATGAATATCGGTGAAGAAGTGGCTTTCCTGGCGGAAACCCATCGTCAGGTACAGCACGGCGATATTGAATGCGAAGGCGACCAGCGGATGGACGAGCCACAGCAAGAAATACGCGAGCGCGCTGAGCACGACGAGCGGGATCACGACGAGCGCCCACGCGACCAGGCCATTGCGCGCCTGGCCATCGTTGAACCGCTCGACGAGTGAGGTGGAAAGCCGCGAAAGGGGATCCAGGACGATCTGCCTCACGGGCAGCGGACGGACCTGCTCGAGCAGCAGTGCAACGATCAGCGAGAAAAGCGTCATGCGAATTGCGTGTGGGGTGAAATGGCGCAAGGCCCAGTGTTTTCCGGCCAAGATACCATAAAACCTTGGCAACTTTGTGCATTGCGGAATATGCCGTTACCGAATACTGGGAATGCGGTAGCGACGCGGGCAGGTTCTTTGTTGCTGCCGTCAGAACAGTGTATGCAGTATTCGGCGGTTTTTCGACGCGGTTTGAAGCCATAGACTGACGCTCATGACCACGCTGCCTACTCTCTTCATTTCGCACGGCGCCCCCACCTTTGCCCTCGCGCCCGGTCTCGCCGGCGAGGCGCTCGCCGAACTCGGCCGCGAACTGCCACGGCCCGAAGCCATCCTCGTGCTGTCACCACACTGGATGACGCCGAACCTGCTTGTGACGACGAACGATCGGCCTGAGACGATCCACGACTTCGGAGGTTTTCCGGCGCCGCTCTATGAACTGAAGTATCCCGCTCCCGGCGCGTCGGGGCTTGCCGCACGGACGATCGCGCTACTGGAGCGAGCGAGTCTGCATGCAGCCCCCGAAGCGCGACGCGGCCTGGATCACGGAGCGTGGGTGCCGCTGATGCACCTGTACCCGGAGGCGGACATTCCGGTGATGCAGCTCTCGATGCCCTTCCGGCAGCCGCCGGCCTTCTTCCTTGAACTGGGCCGCGCGCTGGCTCCGTTGCGAAACGAAGGCGTGCTCATCGTCGGATCCGGCAGCATCACGCACAACCTTTACGAATTCTCAGGAGATGGGCGCCCGACGGAATCGTATGTCGACGCGTTCCGCGGCTGGATCGCGGAAACCCTCGCCGCGGATGACCTTGCCGCGCTGCTCGATTACCGTGTGCGCGCCCCCTTTGCCGAGCGTGCGCATCCGACCGACGAACATCTGCTGCCGCTGATGTTTGCGCGGGCTGCGGCCGGCGACAGCGCGACAGTAGCCAGGATCGCCGCCGAGGACGTGCGTTACGGCATCCTCGGAATGGATGCATATGTCTTCGGAAAAGACTGAAGTCATGCCTTATTTCCTTGCGGGCTGCGGTAGCGGGGGTCTTTAATCCCGCATACGCACAGAATGGGAGGGCCGCAAATGGATCGCTTGCTCGTCGTCGCAGGTCGCGCGCTAGGAATCATCGGGCTGCTCATGTGCCTGGCAGCGGGTCTGTACCGTCTCACCGGGCATTACCACCTTGGCGGTTTTCAGCTGGTGACGCTGCTTCAGGCAGGCGTCGCGGGCCTGGTCGGAGGGTCCTTCCTGATCCTGTGGGGCCTCTCCGCGAAAACCGGCTCCTGAAATGCTCGGGGGCGCCTGCCCCCTGCCTTGATATTTGCCGTGACCGCCCAGACATCGCATGTGGTACGGGCGGCGACGCACGCCTATCGCGGAGCCGCCCGTATCGTTCATGCCGTCGTCACGCGACCGGAGAAATCAATGAGTACCGATAACCTGACCCTTCCCTGCCCCCACTGCCATACCCTGAACCGTGTCCCGTCGGGGCGGCTGTCGGACGGCCCGACCTGCGGCAAGTGCCACGAATCGCTGTTCACAGCCCATCCGCTCCCGCTCGACGACCGGCTCTTCGATATCCACGCGAGCCGGAGCGACTTGCCCTTGCTCGTCGATTTCTGGGCCCCCTGGTGCGGCCCGTGTCAGACAATGGCACCGGCCTTCGAAGCGGCGGCCGCCACCCTCGAACCCACGATGCGCCTCGGAAAGGTCAATACCGACGAGCAACAAGGCTTGGCAGCGCGCTTCGGTATCCGCAGCATTCCAACCTTGATTCTGTTCCGGGGCGGCCGGGAGGTGGCGCGGCAATCGGGCGCAATGGGAACGGCCGCGGCGATCGTGCAGTGGGCGCGCGCTCACGCGTGAACGGTCCCTCCGAAGCCAGAAGACGATCCGCTATTGCCGTCGACATGGCAGGCGCGTAAGGTTGCGCGCCGGGCATCACGCTCTGCTCATGTGGGAGAACCGAAGGCAATGTTGGCGGTATTGCAGCGCGTCGCAGAGGCGCGTGTCGAGGTCGAAGGGAAGGTCATCGGCGAGATCGACGCCGGACTGCTGGTTCTGGTGTGCGCGGAGCGCGGCGACGGCGTTGCCGAAGCCGACCGGCTGCTCGCAAAGATCCTGAAACTCCGAATCTTTTCCGACGAAGCCGGAAAGATGAACCGCTCGGTGCAGGATGTGGGCGGCGCCTTGCTGGTAGTGAGCCAATTCACGCTCGCCGCGGACACCTCGGGCGGGAACCGGCCGAGTTTCACCGGAGCGGCCGCCCCCGAAGACGGACGAGCGCTTTACGAATATTTTGTCGAGCGGGCACGCAAAACACACCCGCATGTGCAAACCGGGGAGTTTGCGGCAGTCATGCAGGTGCATCTCGTCAATGACGGGCCGGTGACGATTCCGCTGCGGATGACGCCGACACCCGCCATTTCAGCCTGATCGTGAGCCATTCCGCGCGGCGAATACCGGCCGCTGCGTTAAGGTGAAACACATGAGGAGCTTGTCCGGAGGATTCTTCCCATGAGCGTCGTCATCGTCGACGACACGCCCACCACGCTTGAGCTGATGCGCGCGTTCGTGCTCCGCCTCGAAGGCCGCGAGCCGGTGACGTTCACCGACCCGGGCTCGGGGTTGGCCTGGTGCCTCGAAAACGATCCGGACCTGATCATCGTCGATTACATGATGCCGAACATCGACGGCCTTGAATTCATACGCCAGATCCGCCGCGAACCTCGTCACGACAGCTTGCCGATCCTGATGGTGACCGCGGACCACGAGAAGAGCATCCGCTACGCGGCCTTGAACGAGGGCGCGACGGACTTTCTCAACAAGCCGGTCGACCGCATGGAGTTCCTCGCCCGCGCGAAGAACATGCTCGCCTTGCGCCGCAGCCAGCAGGCGCTCGCGGATCGCGCGAGCTCGCTGGCCGAAGCCGTGAAGCGCGCCGTGGAGGAGATCCACGACCGAGAACACGAGACGATCGTTCGGCTGGCCCGCGCGGCCGAATGCCGCGACCCGGAAACCGGGGCGCACATCCTTCGCATGGCGCATTACGCGCAGCTCATCGCCGGACGCATGGGTCTGCCGCCGGACTTCCAGGAGATGCTGCTGCGTGCCGCGCCGATGCACGACGTGGGCAAGCTCGGAACGCCCGACCACATCCTGCTGAAGCCGGGCCGCCATACGCCTGAGGAATTCGAGGTGATGAAGCAGCACACGTTGATCGGCTACGAGATCCTCAGGGAAAGCAGTTCGCCGGCGGTGCAGTTGGCAGCCTCGATCGCCCTTCACCACCATGAGAAATTTGACGGCACCGGGTATCCACGCCGCCTGGCCGGGAACGAGATTCCGATCGAGGGCCGGATCGTCGCCGTGGCCGACGTGTTCGACGCACTGACTTCGGAGCGCCCGTATAAGAAGGCCTGGACCTTCGAGGCGGCTCGCGCTTATCTTCGCGAAAACCGCGGCAAGCATTTCGACCCGAGCTGCGTCGACGCTTTCCTCGCATTGTGGGAACGGGTGATCGAGATCAACCGGCGATTCCGCGATGAAGAGGATGCCGTTTCCACGTGACAGTCTGATCCGAGGAATGATAGACCATGTCGGATGAATCGCTGTTCGACCGCTCCGCCCTCCTCGATAACCTGGACAACGATCTCGATCTGCTGCGGCTGATGGCGAAGACCTTCGTCGACGACGTTCCGCGCCTGCTTACGGAACTGCGCACTGCCCTGCGGACCGGCGATGCTCCGGCAGCGGCCCGGGCGACCCACAACCTCAAGGGGTCGGCCGCGAACTTCGGCGCCGCGAGGCTGGTCACACACCTCGCGGCGATGGAACAGGCATGCCGGCGCGGTGAGCTCGCCGAGGCAAGTGCGGCGGCGAAGGATGCGGAACGCCTGGTTGCGGTGCTGGCCGTAGAGTTGCGCCGCGAGTTCAGCGCACACTGAGGACGGTCAGGTTTCCCACTGCTGCTCGATCAGATCGTTCAGCGGCGCCATCGGCGTGCGCCGGTGTTCGATGGCGCGCTTGAGCACTTCGTCGAGCGCCTTGCGCCGGATCGGTTTCGACAGGTAGTCGTCCATCCCCGCGGCGAGACAGCGTTCGCGATCCCCTTCCATCGCATGCGCCGTCATCGCCGCGATGTAGGAAACGCGCTGATGCTGGCCCATGGCCCAGCTGCGGTTCATTTCCCGCGCGCGGATTGCGGTGGTCGCTTCCATGCCGTCGAGAACCGGCATCTGTACATCCATCAGGATCAGGTCGAAGCGTTGTCGATCGAAGCGTTCGAGTGCCTCGCGACCGTTGGCTGCGACAGTCACGCGGTGTCCAGCCTTCGCCAGCAGTTTCACCGCCAAGGTCTGGTTAACGGGCGTGTCTTCGACCAGAAGGACGTTGAGCGGCTCGCCGTCGTCGTTCTGGAAGCGCACGTCGTCTAGACGGACATCGTCGAGCCGGAACGCATCGAGTTCATCGCGCACCACGCTCTGCACTCCGAGCGCGGCTCGGACCGCGTCGAGGAGTTCGGCGTCGAACACGGGTTTGACGAGACGGGCCTTGACCGCGGAATTCCTGGATTGCTGCAGCGTCTGCTGCTGTCCATGCTGAGCCAGCAGCACGATGATCGCTTCGCCACGACCCGGCGCATCCATGAGCGCGAAGCCGGCCGGTGGGGACATGCCGGCATCGACCACCAGGATATCGAAGGGATCGCGCGCCGAACGCATGACTTCGGCCTGAATCGGGTCACAGGCGATTTCTACGTGGGCGCCGAGGCGCTGCAGCAGCTTACCCAGGAGGTCAGCCGCATGCACGCAATCGTCTACGACGAGAACCCGGCGGCCTTGGAGCAGCGGCAGCGCAACCGGCGCGACGGGGATCGACGACGAAGTCTGATCTGCCGCGAAGCGCACCGTGAAGTAGAAAGAGGTGCCCTTGCCGGGCTCGCTTTCGAGCCAGATCTGCCCGTCGAGCAGCTTCACGAGTTGGTTGCTGATCGCCAGGCCCAGGCCCGTGCCGCCGAAACGCCGGGCCGTCGAAACATCGGCCTGCGTGAAGGCGTCGAAAATCTGCTCGTGATGGTCCGCTGCGATGCCGATGCCGGTGTCGCAGACGGCGAACTGGAGATACAGCGACATGCCGGCCCGGCGCAACACCCAGGCCTTCACGAGCACTTCGCCGCGTTCGGTGAACTTGATCGCGTTGCCGATGAGGTTGGCGAGGATCTGACGCAGGCGCGTCGGGTCGCCGAACAGGCGATCCGGCATTTCGGGCGCGACGTCGAGCATGATCTCGAGGCCCTTGCCGTGGGCCGAAACGGCGAAGGCGCGCACGACGTCGTTCAGGATCGTGCGCACCGACATCGGGACGCTTTCGAGTTCGACCTTGCCGGCCTCGATCTTCGAGAGGTCGAGCACATCGTTGATGATGTTGAGCAGCGACTCGGCGGACGACTTGACCGTCGTGAGATAGCTCCGCGGTTCTGCCTCGACGGTTGCATCGAGGGCGAGTTCCGTCATGCCGAGGATCGCGTTCATCGGCGTCCGGATTTCGTGACTCATGTTCGCGAGGAAGAAACCACGAGCACGATTGGCGCTCTCGGCCTGCTCCTTCGCACGCACCAGGGCGGCTTCGGCGGACTTCTGGTCGACGATATCGCGGTGCAGGACCAACAGCCGGACGGGTTTTCCGTCCGCATCGTGCCCGGTCACGCGGGCGCGCAGCAGCCAGTAGGTCCAGCGCTTGTCGCGTTCGAGGAAGCGGTGTTCGACCTCGATCAGCGGTGCCCGCCCCTGCAGCAGCGTGCCGATCCGTTCATCGACGAGCTTGCGATCGTCCGGATGGATCCTGTTCTTCCAATCCTTGATCCGGTTCACGTCGGCACTCGTCGCGCCGAAACGGCGATTCCACGCAACCGAGGCGCGAATGGTGCCGCCGACGAGGTTCCACTCGCAGAGGATGTCTTCGGTCAGGTCGAGGCAATCGACAAGGCGCCGTGCCTTGTTGGCGCGCCGCTGGATCGGCTCGAATTCAGTGTAGGAGTCATCGACGGCAGCCAGCAGGGTCGCGAACTTCGTCGCGATCTCGGACAGGCCGGCGGCCCTCAGGCTTTCCAGGCATTCCGCGAGCGCTGTCTCGCCAGACGGATCGAAATTGGCAACGAGTTGTTGGCGAAGGAGCGAGGATTTCATTCTTTGACACCATCGAAGATGCCATCGGCAAGGTCTTGCGATGATTCTAAAGCCTTCGTCCGTGACGAAATGTGTACTATTGCCGCAAAGGTCACGCCGCGAGCATGGCCCGAATGTTGAACGTCAAATTAGAGGCTTGCCGATGAAGAGGCTCGTGGTCGTTCTTGTAGCAAGTGTCGTTGCCGCCTGCTCGACGGTCCCGCGCAGCGAACCCGTGAAGATTGTCGACTACGTCTGCGACGGCGGAAAAGGCTTTGCCGTCACTTATCTTCCCGAACAGGACCGAGCGCTCATCGACATCGAGGGCAGCCGCTTCAGGCTGCAGGCGGAATCGGCTGACGGCGCGGAGCAGCGCTTCGGCTGCGACGTCCTGACCTTGTCGCGACGCGCAGCGCTGGCGCGCGTGGATATGCAGGGCGAACACCTCTATGAGAACTGCCGCGCGCGGAACTGAGGACGACCGGCGGTAGTAGAATCAACCTTTGCCTGAGCGGCGGAGGCCCCATGTTCTACGGCGTAACCGACCTGACGACTTTCATTCTCGGCACGATCTTCATCGTGCTGCTGCCTGGCCCTAACTCGATCTACGTGATGTCCGTGGCGTCGCGCTGGGGCATCGGCGCGGGCTATCGCGGGGCCTGCGGCATCTTCGTCGGCGACACGGTGCTGATGATTCTCTCCGCCACCGGCGTGGCGTCGCTGCTGCAGACGACACCGGCGCTCTTCATGGTGCTGAAGTATGCCGGCGCGGCCTATCTCGCCTGGGTCGGACTCGGATTGCTGCGCTCGGCCGTGCGCAACTGGAAGACGCCGGCGGCCGAGGCGCCGACGCCCAAGGCGGTCGACGCGAAGCGCCCATTCCGTACGGCGCTGGTGATCAGCCTGATGAACCCGAAGGCCATCCTCTTCTTCGTGTCCTTCTTCATCCAGTTCGTCGATCCAGCCTATGGCCATCCGGCACTGTCCTTCGGGATCCTCGGCACGATCGTGCAGATCTGCAGCGCGATCTACCTGTCGGCGCTGATCTTCGGCGGTGCCCACTTGGCCGATCAGTTCCGCCGCCGTCGTCGCCTCGCGGCCGCTGCGACCGGTGGCGTCGGAGGGCTGTTCATCGGCTTCGGTGCAAAGCTCGCAAACGCGACGCTGAGCTAACTCCCCGGCTCAATCGGCAGTACGCAGGCTTTCCGCGTACTGCACGCGCTGGCTCGTCCGCGGCGCGTGCATGATGTGGTCGAGCGGCAAGACGTTGGTCTGCTTGACCCGCTTCAGCGCGATGTTGGTCTTGATGTGGGCGAGCCCTGGCAGGCGCATGATGCGCTTCATCATCAGCTCCGAAAACGCGGCGAGGTCGGACGCGACGATGCGCAGCACGTAGTCCGCGTCGCCGCTCACCGAGAAACACTCCACCACTTCCGGCAGCGTCGCGACGGCACGCTCGAAGGCTTCGCTCGATCCTTCGCCGTGGCGTTCGAGGATCACGTTCGCGAAGGCCGACACACCCAGACCCACCGCTCCCGGATCGAGCAGCGCCGCGTAGGCCGCGATGATCCCGCTCTGCTCCAGCCGCGTAATGCGCCGGCTCACCTGCGACGGGGAAAGATGCACCTCCTCCCCGAGCGCGCTGTTGGTCGCGTTGCCGCGGCGCTGCAGGGCCTCAAGAATCTGGATATCGAATTTATCGACAACGATCTGCTGCATCGAATTGCTCCATCACGCACGTTTTGTGCATCGATTAGATCTATGAAGTCGCACAACGAACGCAACGTGCGCGATCTTCGCAAGACAATTATATGCACAACCATACCGAGAGGAGCACCCCATGAACCTGGTCGAATCCCTGCTGCACGCGCTGAAGGAGCACGGCGCCCGACAGATCTTCGGGTTGCCCGGCGACTTCGCCCTGCCCTATTTCCGCATCATCGAAGAGTCGGGCATCCTGCCGCTCTATACGCTGTCTCACGAACCGGGGATCGGCTTCGCAGCCGATGCGGCCGCGCGCATGAGCTGCGGCCTTGGCGTGGCGGCGGTGACCTACGGAGCGGGTGCGCTCAACATGGTCAATGCCGTTGCGGCGGCCTATGCGGAGAAGTCGCCCGTGGTGGTGCTGTCCGGCGGCCCCGGCAAACGCGAGTCGAACTGCGGGTTGCTGCTGCACCATCAGGCGAAGACGCTCGACTCCCAGCTCGAGATCTACCGCGAGATTACCTGCGACCAGGTGCGGCTCGACGATGCGGCGCGCGCGCCCACCGACATCGCGCGTGTGCTCGCGAGCTGCCTGCGCCATTCCGAGCCGGTCTACATCGAGATTCCGCGCGACATGGTGCAGGAGCCCTGCGAGCCGGTCGTACGCGCGGCACCGCGGCCGGTCGACACCGACGCGCTCGAGGCCTGTGTCGACGAGATCCTCGCCCGGCTGGAAGTGGCGAAGAGCCCGGTGCTGATGGCTGGCGTCGAAGTGCGGCGCTACGGGCTGGAGGAAAAGGTCGCGGAACTGTCGCGCCATCTGGGCGTGCCGGTGGTGACGGGCTTCATGGGACGCGGATTGCTCACCGACTGCGATGCGCCGCTGGTCGGCACCTACATGGGTGTCGCCGGCCTGCCGGAAGTCACGCAGCTCGTCGAAAACTCGGACGGCCTCTTCCTGCTCGGCGAGATCATCTCGGACACGAACTTCGCGGTTTCCGAGAAACGCATAGACCTGCGCAAGACGATTCAGGCGCACAACGGACGAGTCACGCTCGGCTACCACACGTACGCCGACATACCGCTGGCCGCGCTGGTTGATGGGATGCTGCAGCGAGTCGGAAAGGCGCAAGCGAGCTTCACCGTTGCAAAGCAGATCTACCCGAAAGGCCTCATCTGCGACGACGAAACCATCACGCCGACCGACATCGCGAAAGCGGTGAACGACCTCTTCGCCCGCCACGGCCGCCTGCCGATCGCGTCGGACATGGGCGACTGCCTCTTCACCGCAATGGAGATCGAGCAGACTGCACTGGTCGCGCCCGGTTATTACGCAACGATGGGCTACGGCGTACCCGGCGGGCTCGGCATCCAGGCGACGAGCGGGCAGCGGCCGCTGATCCTGGTCGGCGACGGCGCCTTCCAGATGACCGGGTGGGAGCTCGGCAATTGCCGACGCTATGGCTGGGATCCGATCGTGCTGCTCTTCAACAACGCGAGCTGGGAAATGCTTCGTACCTTCCAGCCGGAATCCGGTTTCAACGACCTCGGGCACTGGGGATTCGCGGAAATGGCGGGCCCGCTCGGCGGCGACGGCGTGCGCGTGAAGACGCGTGCCGAGCTGCAGCTCGCGCTGGAGAAGGCGGTCGCAACGCGCGGGCGCTTCCAGCTGATCGAGATCGCGATCCCGCGCGGCGTGCTGTCGGATACGCTGGCGCGTTTCGTTGCCGGAGTGAAGCGAATTTCCGCAAAGTAAGCCGCGCGCCCGGGGGGCGCATGCCTCGCGCTCCCCGGGCCGAAAGCCTCAATGGACGCTGATCTCGATGCGGCGCGGCTGGGCGAAGTCCGCCTTCGGGATGCGCAAGGTCAGCACGCCATTGACGAACTCGGCGCCGATCTTCTCGGTGTCGAGTTCCTTCGACAGCGTGAACACCCTGCGGTAGCGCGGCAGACTGACTTCGGCGTGGGTCGCCTCCATTCCCTCGGGAACGTCGAGTCTGACCTCGCCTTCAATCGTCAGCGTGTTGGCCTCGATCTGCAGCAGCAGTGCGTCCTTCGGCACTCCCGGCAGATCGGCGGTCAATATGATGCCGCGGCTATCCTCGACGACATTGACGGGTGGCAGCAGGGTCGCCTCCTCGGCGCCCCGTTCTCCCCTCGGTGTCCGGGGCTTGGTTTCGGAAGCCTTCACTTCGTTCATGGTCCTACCTCCTTCCATTATTCGACGGTGATGCGGCGGGGCTGAGCCGATTCGCGGCGCTTCACGCTGACGCGCAGCACGCCGTCCCGGTAATTGGCGGTCACGCCGTTGGGATCGATGTCGTCGGACAGACTCACGACGCGACGGAAGCGCCCGGCGAAGCGTTCGCGGATATGCACGCTCTGCTTCTTGTCCTCGGTCTGAGGGATGTCGGACGGCCGTTCGCCGCTGATGCTGAGTACTCCGCGATCGAGGTTCAGCTCGATACTCTTCGGATCGACACCCGGCGCGAACGCGAAGATCTCGATCGACTGGGGCGTTCCACCCACGTTCAGCGCGGGAAAACCGCCGCGCCCGGTTCCGCGGATGCTTGGGGAAATGTCGAACGACTCCTGCAGTTCGCGCTGCAGCCGATCCAGTTCGGAAAAGACGTCGCGCGGAAACAAGGTCCTGTACATCATGCAATCCTCCATGTTGCTCGGAATCGCCGCGTCTGCGGCCTGGCTCGAAGATAGGGATGAGACAAACGATTTCAAGGGCTTGAAATTTTCCGAGATGGAGTCAACATGCAAGAGAGGTAGCGACTTTCCTTTCTGCAGGAGGGCACGCGGTGGATTTTCGGGATTACTACAAGGTGCTCGGCGTCGAACGCGGCGCGTCGGCCGATGAGATCAAGAAGGCCTTTCGCAAGCTCGCACGCAAGTACCATCCGGACATCTCGCGCGAAAGCGACGCCGAGGCCCGGATGAAGGAAATCAACGAGGCCAACGCCGTGCTCTCCGACCCGGAACGGCGCGCAGCCTACGATCAGCTAGGCCGCAGCTATCAGGCGGGGCAGGACTTCCGTCCGCCGCCGGGCTGGGACAGCGGTTTCGAATTCACGAGCCACGGCTTTTCGCCCCACGAGGCAGGCGAGTTCAGCGATTTCTTCTCGCAGATCTTCGGCGGCATCGGCAGCGGCCCCCATGGCAGTCCTCATGGCGGACCCCGCCGCGGGCGGCACGGCTTCCAGGCACGTGGGGAAGACCATCACGCGAAGATCCAGCTCGACATCGAGGACAGCTTCAACGGCGCGACGCGCCAGGTCGCGCTGCGCATTCCGCGCATGGACGGCACGGGCCACGTCACGGTGGACATCCGTACGCTGAACGTGAAGATCCCTCGTGGGGTGTACGAAGGCCAGATCGTCCGTCTCGCCGGCCAGGGATCGCCGGGCATCGGCGGCGCGCCGCCGGGCGACCTGCTGCTGGAAGTGCACTTCCTTCCTCACAGCAGGCTGCGCGCGGACGGACGCGACCTGCACCTGACGCTGCCCGTGGCACCGTGGGAAGCGGCGCTCGGCGCGGTCATTCCCGTCGAGCTGCCGGACTCGTCGATCAAGGTCCGCATCCCGCCGGGAGCACGCGCCGGGCAACAGTTGCGCGTGCGCGGCAAGGGAATCCCGGGGCAGCCGCCGGGCGACCTCCTGCTCGACCTGACGATCGTGCTGCCGCCGGCGGACACGCCACGCGCAAAGGAGTTCTACGAAACGATGGCCCGGGAAATGGACTTCGATCCGCGCGCCCAGAACATTGGGTCACAAGGGAGGAGTTGAGCGATGCGCAAGGATGAAATCCTGATCGCCAGTCTGCTTGAGGAGAGCTGGATGACGCTCGAACAGCTCGCGGCGGCCTGCGCGGTCGAACCGGACTGGCTCCTCCGGCACATCGACGAAGGACTGTTCCCGCAGGTGAGTTGTGTGTCGGGCGTGTGGCGCTTTTCGACGGCAAATCTGCAGCGGGCCCGTCGAATGCGGGAACTCGAACGCAACTTCGATGCGGTGCCGGAACTCGCCGCCCTCGTGGCCGACCTGCTCGAAGAGATCGACGCCCTGCGCGAACATGCGCGGAGTCGGCGTGCCGGTTGAGTGCCCGCATGGCTGAGCCTCACCGCCACGCCTGGGCGAACCGTCTCCAGACGCTGCTGCTGGTCCTCACGCTGCTGGGCATCAGCGCGCTTGGGGGCGCCCTGCTGCTCGGCGAGGACGGCATGTGGATTGCGCTCGGCGCGAGCCTGCTCACACTGGTGCTGGAGCCGGCCGCCACTGGCCAACTGACCCTGCGCCTGTACGGGGCAAGCCCGATGGCCCGCAGCACCGCACCAGGACTGTGGCTCCTGATGGAGCGCATCAGCAAGCGTGCGGCGCTCCCCTCCGTGCCCCGGCTCTACTACGTCCCGAGCCCGATCATCAACGCGTTTGCCGTCGGACGGCGCAGGAACTCGGCCATCGCGGTGACCGACGGACTGCTGCGCAGCCTGGCCGACCGCGAGATCGCCGGCGTGCTGGCTCATGAAACGGCGCACATTGCCCACGACGACCTGCGCGTGATGGGACTCGCCGACTATGTGAGCCGCCTGACCGGTCTCTTTGCGCTGCTGGGGCAACTCATGCTGCTGCTGAGCCTCCCGTCGCTCGTGAGCGGCACCATCGATATCAACTGGGTGCTTCTTGCGCTGCTCGTCCTGTCGCCCCATCTCGCCTTGCTGGCGCAACTCGGACTGTCGCGCGTGCGCGAATTCGACGCCGACCGCGCCGCCGCCTCCTTCACGGGCGACCCTGAAGGACTCGCGTCCGCGCTTGCCCACATCGAACGCGTCAGCCGCTCGTGGCGGATGATCCTGATGCCCGGCTGGGGCAACCCGGAGCCGTCCTGGCTGCGCACGCATCCGGCTACCGAAGACCGCATCACGCGGCTACTCGAACTCAGTCGCACGGAATTCAGCCGTGATGAGACGGAGATGTCGTCGCACCATGCGCGGCGGCACGCCGATGCCTTCCCGGCCCCCCGTCACAATCGACCACGCTGGAGGCCCGGCGGCTTCTGGTGGTGAGCCGGCCGGAATCTCAGGACGGAACGAACTCCCGCTCAGGAAGCGTCGGGCGGCAGCTCGACCTTGCGCGGACGGCGACTACGGGTACCCGGTTTCTTGGTCGATTTCGCGGATTTCGCAGGCTTGGCCGTCGCCGCCTCGGTCGCGGCGGGCACCGCTTCATTCGTCATGACGGCCTCCTGGGTACCGGGCCGGACTTCGGCCGCCACCAGCGCGGCGGTCGGCTCCGGGACGGCCGGGGCCAGGGACGGCTGTTCGATTGCCGTCTCGGCCTTGCGTGCTGCCGGCTTGCGGCCGCCGCGGCTCTTCCGACGCGGCTCCTGGCGCACGGTCTCGCCGATGCCTGGCTCCGCAGGGCCGGCCTGCATCGGGCTGGTCTCCGCCGGCTGAGCCTCGACCGGGCGCGGCTCGACCGGTGGCGCGACCTCGACGACCGATGCCGCCGCAACATCGGGCTCGGGCTGCGCTGTCGGAACGACAGCCGGGCTCTCGGGCTTCTTGCCCGTCGTCTTGCGCCCGCCACGGCTCTTGCGGCGAGGCTCATGGCGCGTGCTCTCAGCAGGATGCGCTGCCTCCGCGGCCGGCTCGGCCGGCACATGTGCCATCGCGTCGACCGCGGCTTCGCCGACGAGCGCCCCGCCCGTCGACGGAGCCTCGACCATTGCCGCAGATCCAATGACCGGTTCGGCCACGGAGGCGCGCGCGGAGCCCGAATTGCTGCGATACACATAGGCGCCGGATTTCTCGTCGCGCCCGAATTCGAGCAGTCCGTGCGCCTGCGCCTCCTCCAGCAGGTTGCCGAAGGCGCGGAAGCCGTAGTAGGACTCGTTGAAGCCCGGGTTGCGGCGCTTGATCGCCTCCTTCAGCATCGACGCCCAGATGCGCACGCCGCTGTCGCCGCGCTCCGCCACCAGCGCATCGAAGGTTTCGACGGCGATCTCGATCGCACGCATCTTGCGCGCTTCGCTTTCCTCCTTGCGGCGCTTTTCCTCTTCGGGCGTGCGCTTCGCTTGCGGCTGGGCTTCGCGCGTATCGCTGCGCTTGGCCGCGGTGCGCTGGCTCTCGCGCACGAGGTCGTCGTAGAAGATGAATTCGTCGCAGTTCGCGATCAGCAGGTCGGAAGTCGATTGCTTGACGCCGACGCCGATCACCTGCTTCGCGTTCTCGCGCAACTTCGACACCAGCGGCGAGAAATCGGAATCGCCGCTGATGATGACGAAGGTATTGACGTGGGATTTGGTGTAGCAAAGGTCGAGCGCATCGACGACGAGGCGGATGTCGGCCGAATTCTTGCCCGACTGGCGCACGTGCGGGATTTCGATCAGCTCGAAGTTCGCCTCGTGCATCACCGCCTTGAAGCCCTTGTAGCGCTCCCAGTCGCAGTAGGCCTTCTTGACGACGATGCTGCCCTTGAGCAGCAGGCGCTCCAGCACCGGTTTGATGTCGAATTTCTCGTACTTGGCATCGCGCACGCCGAGCGCGACGTTCTCGAAGTCGCAGAACACTGCCATGCTGACGCTGTCGTGGGATGAAGCCATGCTCTTGTTCTCCTTTTGCTGCCGGGCCGATCGCCACACATTGAATTCAGCTGCTAATGATAGCGACTCTGGCACTGCGGCGCCCTAAATCTGGTAAAACCGGCTGCCATATTGACGACAACGAGTACCGGAAAGCGGAGGCAGGATGCAGGCGGTGGAATGCGTGGTGATCGGTGCGGGCGTCGTGGGCCTGGCGTGTGCGCGTGCGCTGGCGCAAGCCGGCCGCGAGGTCGTCATCCTCGAACGCGAGACGGCGATCGGCACCGGCATCAGCGCACGGAACAGCGAGGTGATCCACGCCGGCCTCTACTACCCGCCCGGCTCGCTGAAAGCCCGCCTGTGCGTCGAGGGCCGACAGGCCTTGTACCAGTACTGCGCCGAACATGGCGTCGCCCATGCGCGCTGCGGCAAGCTCTTGGTTGCGACCAAGCCGGAGCAGACGGAAGCCCTGCGCCAGATCGGCGCGCGCGCCGCAGCAAACGGCGTCGCAGACCTGGTCGAACTGGATCGCGCGCAGATTCGCGAGCTCGAACCGGCGCTCGACGCCCATGCCGCGCTGCTGTCGCCCTCGACCGGCATCGTCGACAGCCACGGGCTGATGCTCGCCCTGCTCGGCGACGCGGAGCGTCATGGCGCGATGCTGGCACTCGCAAGCCCGGTACTCGGCGGACGCCGCGACGGCAACGGCATCGTGCTGCGCGTCGGCGGCGAGGACGAGATGGAAATCCGGGCGCGCTGGGTGATCAACGCCGCCGGCCTCGATGCGGTCGCGCTCGGCCATACGATCGGCGGCGCGGCGCCGGAAGCGCTGCCCAAGGCGTGGTTCGCGCGCGGCGTCTATTTCACGCTGAACGGCAAGGCGCCGTTCTCGCGGCTGATCTACCCGATCCCCGAGCCGGGCGGCCTCGGCGTGCATCTCACGCTCGATCTCGGAGGACAGGCAAAGTTCGGCCCGGACGTCGAATGGATCGAGAAGCCGGACTACTCGGTCGATCCCGGCCGTGCCGAACGTTTCTACACTGCGATCCGCGCCTGGTGGCCGCAACTGGAGGACGGCCGCCTTTCGCCCGGCTATGCCGGCGTACGCCCGAAGATCGCCGGCCCGGGCATGCCGGATGCCGACTTCCGCATCGACGGGCCGGCGCAGCACGGTGTCGCCGGGCTGATCCACCTTTTCGGGATCGAATCGCCGGGACTGACGTCGGCGCTGGCGATCGCGCAGCACGTCGTAGCGATCCTTGCCGACCGGCAAGCAGCCTGAGATCCAAAGGCCACAACAACCCATTTCTTCCGCCCCCGCTGGCCAATAATGCCTGGGTCGTCTGATCGCGATTGTTGTGTAATGAAGGGGCCATGGACACCCTCGCCGCCACCGGATCCGAATATGCAATCGAGACGAGCGCACTGACCCGCAACTTCGGGACATTCTGCGCCTTGGACAGGCTCGATTTGCGGATATCGCATCGTTGCATCTTCGGGCTGCTGGGCCCGAATGGCGCCGGCAAGAGCACCACCATCAAGATCCTGACAACGCTGCTCGACGCGACCTCGGGCTCGGCCACCGTCGCGGGGTTCGATGTCGCACGCAAGCCGATGGAGGTGCGCCGCCGCATCGGCTACGTACCGCAACTGCTGTCCGCCGACGGCGGGCTGACGGCGATGGAAAACCTGGTGCTGTCGGCGAGCCTCTATGGCTTGCGCGGCGAGGTCCGGGATGAACGCATCCGCGAGGCGCTCGCCTTTTCGGACCTGGAGTCGGTGGCCGACAAGCTTGTCAGGATGTTCTCGGGAGGAATGATCCGACGCCTCGAAATCGCCCAGGCCACCCTGCACCGCCCCGAGGTGCTGTTTCTCGACGAGCCGACGATCGGGCTCGATCCCGTCGCGCGGCGGTCGGTTTGGGAGCGTCTGCTGGAACTCAAGGCGACCACCGGCATGACGATCCTGCTGACGACGCACGACATGGAAGAGGCCGATTACCTCTGCGACGAGCTCGCGATTCTTCACCGCGGGCGTCTCGCCGTGGTCGGCCGGCCCGCCGAGCTCAAGGGCCAGCTGGGCCCCGACGCGACCCTGAGCGACGTGTTCGTCGCACACAGCGGCGTGCGTATCGAAGAAGGCGGCCACTATCGCGAGATCCGCGAAACCCGGGGCACGGCCCGGCGGCTGGGCTAGACCATGAACGACTTTGCCTATGCGACGGCGGCCGTCGCGAACGCCGAAATCCGCAAGTTGATCCGCGACCCGACCGAGCTGGTGTCGCGCGCGCTCCAACCGGTCCTCTGGCTGGCGGTGTTCGGGCAGGTCTTCAGCAAGGTGCGCGGCATCCCGACCGGCGACATCGGCTACCTCGATTTCATGGCGCCCGGAATCCTCGCGCAGAGCATCCTGTTCTCGGCGATTTTCTACGGCATCGCCATCATCTGGGAACGCGACCTGGGGATCGTCCACAAGCTGCTCGTGACGCCGGCGTCGCGGACCGCACTGGTCCTGGGCAAGGCGATCGCCGCAGGCTTGCGCGGACTGATCCAGGCGGTCTTTGTCTATCTGGTCGCGCTGGCGCTGCACGTGGGTATCCGCTGGGACGCCCCGGCGATGATCGGCGTCGCGCTCGCCGTCTTCCTCGGCTCCTGCATCTTTGCGACCTTCTCGCTGATCATCGCGTGCATCGTCAAGACACGCGAACGCTTCATGGGCATCGGGCAAGTCCTGACCATGCCGTTGTTCTTCGCCTCGAACGCGATCTACCCGATCGAGCTGATGCCGGGCTGGCTCAAGGCGCTGGCGGTCGCGAATCCGCTGACCTACCTCGTGGATGCCCTGCGTCACTCGATGATCGTCGGCGGCCACAGCATGTACACGCAGGCGACGAGCTTCGGCGTGATGGCCGCGGTGTTCCTGCTGCTTCTGGCGGCTGCGACCCGGCTCTATCCGGGGCTCGTCCGCTGACGGACAAGCGCCGGACGGTCGCTAATTCCGGAGGGCTGGCCCGCGCCGCTGGCCGCGGCTCGCCCACCAGCGATAGAAGCCCTGCTTGGCCAGCTCCGCGACGCACAGGTACGCGACAACCATTCCCGCGAGGATGAGATAGAACCGGGCCGGCGGTGGCGTAAAGCCGAAATGCGTGCCCAGCGCAGTGAATGGCAGCAGCACCGCGCCCACCACGACCGCCAGCGAAGTCGCCACCAGCAGCGGATGAGGACGACTTCTCAGCGGGTTGCCACGGGTGCGGATGATGAAGATCACCAGCACCTGCGTGCACAGCGATTCGACGAACCATCCGGTCTGAAACAGTCTTTCGCCCGCCTGCAGCACGACCAGCATGACGTAGAAGGTCAGGACGTCGAACAGCGAGCTGATCGGCCCGATCACGAGCATGAAATTACGGATGAAATCGAGATCCAGCGCGCGCGGGCGGCGAATCTCCTCGGCATCCACCGCGTCGAGCGGAATCGGCACTTCGGAAACGTCGTACAGAATGTTGTTGAGCAGGATCTGCGTCGGCAGCATCGGCAGGAAAGGCAGGAACAGCGCCGCCCCGGCCATGCTGAACATGTTGCCGAAGTTGGAGCTGGTTCCCATCATGATGTACTTCATGATGTTGCCGAAGGTGCGCCGTCCTTCCAGTACCGCCGCGTGCAGCACATGCAAGTCGTGTTTCAGCAGAATCATGTCGGCCGCCTCCTTAGCGACGTCTACGGCCGACTCCACCGACAGCCCGACATCCGCCGAATGCAGCGGAGGCGCATCGTTGATGCCGTCGCCCAGATAGCCGACCACGTGGCCGCGCGCCTTCAGCGCCAGAATGACCCTGTCCTTCTGCGCGGGATTGACGCGGCAAAACAAGTTCGCCCCATCGACGCGGGCGCGCAGGGCGTGATCGTCCATCTGCGCGATCTCCTTGCCCGTCAGGAGACCCATGACCGAAATCTGCAACTGGGCGCAGACATGCCGGGTCACCAAGTCACTGTCGCCCGTGACAATCTTGATCGCGACGCCGAGTTTCTTGAGTGCCTCGAGCGCGGCGGCGGCGCTCGCCTTTGGAGGATCGAGAAACGCGGCGAACCCGGCGAGCACCAATCCCGTTTCGTCATCGACAAGGGCATGCGGGTGGTCCGGCGGCACCTCACGCCACGCAATGCCCAGCACGCGGAAACCTTCCTCCTCCAGTCCGTGATACCGGGCGTGGATCGCGGCCAGGGCCGCCTCGTCCGTCGGCCGCTGGATTTCGGCGCCGTCCGCTTCGAAATGGGTGCAAAAATTCACGATCTCGTCGGGAGCCCCCTTCACCACCAGCCAGCGCGACGTGCCGTTATCGACCAGCACGGAGACGCGACGTCGCTCGAAGTCGAACGGAACCTCATCGATCTTCTTCCAGCCGGCAACGTCGATGTGCTCGTGGTCGAGAATCGCCTCGTCGAGCGGGTTCTTCAAGCCGCTCTCGAAGAAGCTGTTGAGATAGGCCAGTTTGAGCACCCGCTCGCTGGAGCGGCCTTCGGCATCCACATGCCGCTCCATGCGGATTTTTGCCTCGGTCAGGGTGCCGGTCTTGTCGGTGCACAGGACATCCATCGAACCGAGGTCCTGGATGGCCGTCTGTCGTTTGACGATCACGTGCGCGTCTGCCATGCGCAGCGCCCCGCGCGACAGCGTCACCGAGATCACCATCGGCAGCAGTTCCGGCGTCAGGCCGACGGCAAGAGCGACTGCGAACAGGAAGGATTCGAGCAAGGGCTTGTGGAACAGGGTGTTCACCAGCAGCACGAACATTACCATCAGCACCGTCAGGCGCATGATCAGCATGCCGAAGCGACGGGTGCCGAGCTCGAAGGAACTCGGTGGCGAGGGGCGTGAAACGCTGTCGGCGATTTTCCCGATCGCGGTCGCTGTGCCGGTCCTGACCATCAGCACCCGCGCCTTGCCGCTGATGACCGATGTGCCCATGAACACCGCATTGCTGGCCTCATCGAGTTCCGTGGCGGAATCGGGGGGCGCCTTCGGCCGCTTTTCGACGGGGTAGGTTTCTCCCGTCAGCACCGCCTGCTTGACGAAGAAATCATCCGCTTCGAGCACCCTTCCGTCCGCCGGAATCAGATCTCCGGCCGCGAGCAACACGACGTCGCCGGGCACGAGCTCGGTCGCCGCCACCTCCTGCGGTTTGCCGTCGCGGATCACCGTGGTCCGCAGCGCGACCGATTGGCGCAGTTTCTCCGCAACCGCGCTGGCTCGATACTCCTGAACGAAATCCAGCGTGACACTCAGGAGAACGATGCAGGTGATGATCAGGAAGTTGGTAATCTCGCCGGTGAAGGCGGACACGACGCTCGCGACGAGCAGGATCAGCACCAGCGGATTCGTGAAGCGGCTCAGGTACTGCAGCAGCAGCGGCCGCTGATGGCGTTCGCGAAACAGGTTGGCACCGAAGCGTGTACGCCGCACCGCGGCCTCCTCGGTCGACAAACCCGCGCCCTCGTCGGCACCCGCCGATGGCGGCTCCAGCCACCACGACTGCGAAGAAGAATCCAGCGGCATCTCCGTCCCCTTGCCCGGCCACCAGTGCTGCCCGTGAAGCGCGTCGATTGTCGGGACATATCCTTACCGTGCGCCTTGCTGCCGGACCCAGTATATGCCTTCGAGATGCGCGAACGCTCGCCGGCGCGGTATCGGACTGGTTTAGCTCGCTTGAGGACGAAACCGGTGGCGAATGGCCGGTAAAATCACGCCATATTCAACACCCTGCACACTATGCGCCCAAGACCGTCGGCGGATTACCTTGCCGGATACCCACCCGCGCTCGCCGCACAGGTTCGACACCTGATCGAGCAGGACCGGCTTGCCGACTTGCTGCTGCGCAAGTACCCGCAAGCGCACACGGTCCGCACCGACCGCGCGCTCTATGACTACGTGCAGGAACTGAAGGGACGGTATCTGCGCAACGCCGGCCAGCTGAGCAAGGTCGCCTTCGACAACAAGATCCACGTGATCCAGCACGCGCTCGGCACCCATACGCGCATCTCGCGCGTGCAGGGCGGCAAGCTCAAGGCGAAATGCGAGATCCGCGTCGCGGCGGTCTTCCGCGAGATGCCGCCCGAATTCCTGCGCATGATCGTCGTGCACGAGCTCGCCCACATCCGCGAGCGCGAGCACGACAAGGCCTTCTACCAGCTATGCCGGCACATGGAGCCGGACTACCACCAGCTGGAGTTCGACCTGCGCAGCTACCTATGCCATCTCGAAGCCACCGGCCGGCCGCTGTGGCCCACTGCGGCCGAGGGCGCGAACTCCTGACGCACAGCATCAGTCCGCCAGCGCACGCACCTTCACTGGCCTGCCCTTGAGCCTGCCGGCGCCGAGCCTGCGGACGGCGTCGCGCGCGATTTCGCGCACGACTGCGACGTAGGTCGTCTGATCGGTCACGGTGATCTTCCCGACCTGTTCGCGCGTAAAGCCGGCCTCGCCGGTCAACGCGCCAAGCACGTCGCCGGGGCGGATCTTGTCCTTGCGGCCGCCCAAAATCTGCAAGGTCACCATCGGCGGCACCAATGGCGAGTCGTCGCCGCTTTGCAGCGAGCCGAGGCCATGCCACTCCGGATCGCTACCCATCATCTGCCCGATGACCGCGACCCGGCGCTTGTCCGCCGGGCTACACAGCGTCAGCGCCCAGCCGTCCTCGTCGGCACGGCCGGTACGGCCGATTCGGTGGATATGGACTTCGGGGTCGGGCGTCACGTCTACGTTGATGACCGCCTCGAGCTGCGCGATATCGAGCCCGCGCGCTGCGACGTCGGTCGCCACCAGCACCGAGCAGCTGCGATTGGCGAACTGGATCAGCACCTGGTCGCGCTCGCGCTGCTCCAGGTCGCCGTTCAGCGTCAGCGCATGGAAGCCCTCGGCTTGCAGCACGTCCCGGAGATTGCGGCACTGCTGTTTGGTGTTGCAGAAGGCGAGCGTGCTGACCGGGCGGTAGTGCTTGAGGAGCGTGCCAACTGCCTGCAGGCGCTCGTCGTGCTTGATCTCGTAAAAGCGCTGGCGGATCTTGCTGCCTTCGTGCTGCTCCAGCAGCTTCACTTCCTGCGGATTGCGCAGGAATTGCTGCGCCAGCCTTTCGATCCCCTCCGGGTAGGTCGCGGAGAACAGCAGCGTCTGGCGTCGGGTGGGGCACTGCTGCGCGACGAAGGCGATGTCGTCATAGAAGCCCATGTCGAGCATGCGGTCGGCCTCGTCAAGCACCAGGGTGTTGAGCGCATCGAGCTTGAGGCTGCCGCGATCGAGGTGATCCATGATGCGGCCGGGCGTGCCGACGACGATGTGTGCGCCATGCTCCAGGCTCGCCCGCTGCGGGCGCATCGTCGTGCCGCCGCACAGCGCGAGGATCTTGATATTGTCGGCCGCACGTGCCAAGCGCCGGATCTCCTGCGTCACCTGATCCGCGAGCTCGCGCGTCGGGCACAGCACCATTGCCTGCACGGCAAAGCGGCGCGGATTGAGGTTTGTCAGCAGCGCCAGCGCAAAGGCCGCGGTCTTGCCGCTACCGGTCTTGGCCTGCGCGATCAGATCGTGACCGGCGAGCGCCAGCGGTAGGCTGGCGGCCTGGATCGGCGTCATCGTGCGGTATTCGAGTTGCTGCAGCGTGGCCTGCAGCGCAGGGGACAACGGCAGCTCGCTGAAGGACGGTGCGGCGTTGCCGGTCGCACCCGGCAGCACGCCGAACGATTGCGGCGGAGTGGATTCGGTCGTGCTCACGTTTCGCCTCATGTGCGCCGGCGCGGGCCGGCCGGCTTGCGCCAGTGGCCGGGACGCTTGTGTTCCGTTTCCGCCGACTTGGGCTTGGGCATCAACAGGTTCTGCCCCGCCCCCTGGCCGGCAGCCCGATGGGCCGCGATCGCCGCACTCAGTTGCGCCACCGTCGGCACCGCGAGCACCTGTTCGCCATGCGCAAGATGCGCCGAGAGTCCCGCCTTGACGCCGAAAACGCGCTCCGCCGTATCGGCCTTCTTCGGCAACCCCGTGATGATCTTCTGTGCGTCCGGGGCGAGCGTGAAGCGGCCTTCCACCTCGCCGATCAGGCCATGCATGGAGAGCCGCTGAAATGCTTCGCAGAGTTTCCCTTCGGAAGGGATGGCACCCTGGATCAGGTCCACCGCCGCCATGATTTCGAAAAGTTCCGCGGGCTTGCGCTTGGAAGCGAGTGCCATGGCGAGGAGAAGGAGTGCGTCAATGTCGTGAACCGGGTGCATCAAATTCCTTTGAAACCTGTGAAAAAATAATAGCTTGAGGCGGGCGGAGCCAGCGCGGGTGAGAGTGTAAGCGCTGGCGGGGGCAATACGGCGTAGCAGCGCACAATATTGCGTTTCCGGCGGGTGCGCCCCCGTCGATGAAACCTCGGGACGGCGACACGGTTCTAACTTCCATCGACGGAGCATCCGGCTCCCCGGTGAAGGCAATGACCATCTCCCCTCTGATCTCCCCGATCAACCTCTTCGGGCTCGGCAGCATCAATCCTGTCAGCGCGACGCTGGCGCAGGGTAGTACGTCCAGCCTCGCCGCGCTCACCGGCAGTTCCACGGTCGTCCAGATCTCGGAACTCGGCCACCTGCTGTCGTCGATCGTGGCCTTCCAGGATAGCCTCTCGGCGCTGCACCCGGGTTCGACCGACAGCGGACTGGGCAACAATTTCGGCACGGATTTCGGCAGCCTTGCCGCCGAAGCCCAGAGCTTCGTCGACGCCTTCAACGGGCTGCAGACCGACATCAGTCCGTTCGGCGGCATCGATGGCGGAAGCGGCCTTTTCGGCATCCTGTCCGGTTCCTCGCAGACCACCCAGATCAACAACGCACTGAACGAACGTTTCGCGAGCACCTTCGATAACGGCAACTCCGGTCTCACGCACCTCGCCGATATCGGCATCCAACTTCAAGCCTCTCCGATACCCGGCCTCGGCGGGCGCGCGAGCATCGACCTCGCGAAGCTCAAATCGGCCTTCGACGGCGACCCGGCGGGCAGCTTTTCGCTGCTGTCGAAGGCGGTCGAATCTTTCGGCACGCTCGCGTCCGGCTTCACAGGCGACACGAGCAACGGCTCACTGATCGGCAGCCTGCTGAGGATCAACGCTGCCCAGCAGTCGCTCGGCCTGCTGGGCGCTTTCACCGGCTCGCAAACCGGACTGCAGGGCGCATCCGACCTGCTCGCGCTGGCTTCGCTGAGTGGCGGCACAACGAGTTCGCAAGCGCAGCTGCTGTCGGCGATGAACCAGTTCACGCTGGTTTCGTCATTGCTCGGCTGACACGGTACGCCGCAGCGCCGACGCCGTATGCTAAAGAGATGAAATCTACCGTCTTTAGCGCAGCGCACCATCCTGGCGTCCGGGTAATTTTGACTCGGAATGCCTTGTGCGGCCTAGATATATAAATGACTAATTGACCTATAAAAACATTTTTCCATAAATCATGTTGCATCGCACAAGCGCGACCACTATGATTTGAATTGTCTCCTCCACCCTCCTCCTTTGGTGTGGATTTAGCCCGGGCCGTCAAACGCTCGGGCTTTTTCTTTTCAGTTGCCGCTCGGTGCACTCAGCAACGTCCAGATGCGGTCGACCATCGGATTGCTGTTATCGGCGGCACGATGCAGGCGCACTTCCAGCGGGCAGCTCCATTGAGCCGGGCCGGCCGCAACAAGCCTCCCCTCGGCCATTTCACGTCCGACGCAGCTTTCGGGCAGCCAGCCGAGGCCATGGCCTTCGAGCACCATGGCCTTCAGCGCTTCCGACATGTGCGTGTCGAAGGAACGGTCGAAATGACAGCGCTCGTTGGCGCCGAGCAGGATCATCTCGACGACGTGCCCGAGATAGGTGCCTGAGGAATACGCGAGGAAGGGAACCGCCGCTTCCGCGCGTCCGGGAAGTTTGTAGCGCGGGCGGCCATCTTCGCGGGGCGCGGACAGCGGCAGCATACGATCGGTCGCGAGCGAGATGTAGGGAAAGCGCACCGGATCGAGCAGCATCGGCAGTTGCGGGTGATGGTAGGCGATCACGAGGTCGGTCGCGCCCTCGATCAGCGCGGAGGCGCCTTCCGGAACGTTGACGGCACCCACGCGTGCGACGACGTTGCCCAGCGCTTCCTTCAACTGCCCCAGCCAACGCGGAAAGAAGGTCAGCGACAAGGTGTGCGCAACCGAAAAGCGCACCGTGTCGATGTTACCCGGCGACTGGCCGCGCAGCACCGTGCGCATGTCGTAGGTGCGCCGCAGGATGTCGGCCGCGAAGCCGCGGAAGATCCGCCCCGCGGCCGTCAGATGCACGCCCTGCGAGCGGCGATCGATCAGCTCGACGCCAAGCCAATCCTCGAGCGCCTGGATGTGGCGGCTGAAGGTCGGCTGCGACACATTGCGGCGCTCCGCGGCACGCGAAAAGGCGCGTGCGTCGGTCAATGTGAGGAAATCCTCGATCCATTTGATTTGCATGTTCGGTCGACTCCTGTCCGGGTGCTATTCGGCTTTCTTGGGGATCTTATGCGTTTTTTGCATGGCATGACACGAAATCTCAGTGCCGTCCGTAGCATTCATTCACCCCCACCCCCACACCAGCCGATAGGAACAAGAATGACCTTCACCACTGCCCCCGCCGCCGAGCGCATCGAACACGACCTCCTAGGCGACCGCGCCGTGCCCGCCGACGTCTATTACGGCGTCCATACGCTGCGCGCCGTCGAGAACTTCCCGATCACCGGCACGCCGATTTCGATCTACCCCGAACTCGTCGGCGCACTCGCCGCGATCAAGCAAGCCGCTGCGCTGACCAACCAACAACTCGGCATGCTCGACGCCGAACGCACCGAAGCGATCGTCCGCGCCTGCGAGGAAGTGCGTGCCGGTGCGCTGCACGAGCAGTTCGTCGTCGACGTGATCCAGGGCGGCGCCGGCACCTCGACCAACATGAACGCCAACGAGGTGATCGCCAACCGCGCCCTCGAACTGCTCGGTCACACGAAAGGCGACTACGCCCGCCTGCACCCGAACGAGCACGTGAACATGAGTCAGAGCACCAACGACGTCTATCCGACGGCGCTCAAGCTCGCGGGCTACGAGGGCATCTTGCGCCTGATCGAGGCGATGGAAGTGCTGCGCGACGCCTTCCACGAAAAGGCGGTCGAGTTCGCCGACGTGCTGAAGATGGGCCGCACGCAGCTGCAGGACGCGGTGCCGATGACGGTCGGCCAGGAGTTCTCGACCTACGTCGTGATGCTCGGCGAGGACATCGAGCGCCTGAAGGAAGCCGTGCTGCTGATCCGCGAGATCAACCTCGGCGCCACCGCGATCGGCACCGGCATCAACGCCCACCCGGACTATGCGGGCATCGTCTGCCGCAATCTTGCCGAAATCACCGGCATCCCGGTTCTCACCGCTCCGAACCTCGTCGAGGCGACGCAGGACTGCGGCAGCTTCGTGCAGCTCTCCGGGGTGCTCAAGCGCGTCGCGGTGAAACTGTCGAAGGTCTGCAACGACCTGCGTCTGCTGTCCTCCGGCCCGCGCGCTGGCCTCGCCGAAATCAACCTGCCGCCGATGCAGGCCGGCTCGTCGATCATGCCGGGCAAGGTCAATCCGGTGATCCCGGAAGTCGTGAACCAGATCGCGTTCGAAGTGATCGGCAACGACGTGACGATCAGCTTCGCTGCCGAAGCCGGCCAGCTGCAGCTGAACGCCTTCGAGCCGATCATCGCGCACAGCCTGTTCAAGAGCGCGACGCACCTGCGCGCCGGTTGCCTGACGCTCGCCGAGCGCTGCGTGAAGGGCATCACCGTCAATCGCGAATTCCTGCGCAAGAGCGTCGAGAACTCGATCGGCCTCGTCACTGCGCTGAACCCCTACATCGGCTACGCCAACGCGACCGAAATCGCGCAGCAGGCGCTCGTCGGCGGACACAGCGTCTATGAGCTGGTGCTCGCCAAGGGCCTGCTGACGCAGGCGCAGCTCGACGAAATCCTCAAGCCCGAGGTGCTCACGCAGCCGCGCCCGCTGGTCGGCCTCGCCTGATCTGTACCCGACGCCACAAAACACTAATCACCCCAAAGGGGTCGTGTCGAGGAGACTCAAATTGAAATTCAATAAACTCACCACCTGGATCTTCATCAGCCTCGTGCTCGGGATCGTCGTCGGCTACGTCTGCAACACGACGGCTCCCGACGCCGCGGCGGCAAAGGAAGTCGCGAGCTACTTCTCGGCGCTCGCCGACATCTTCCTGCGCATGGTCAAGATGATCATTGCGCCGCTGGTGTTCGCGACCCTCGTGTCCGGCATCGCAAGCCTCGGCGACACCAAGGCGGTCGGTCGCATCGGCCTCAAGGCGATGGGCTGGTTCGTCACCGCGTCCTTCGTGTCGCTGCTGCTCGGCCTCGTCTGGGCCAACGTGCTGCATCCCGGCCAAAGCATGAATCTGCCGCTGCCGGACGCGGGCGCGGCGACGAACCTGAAGACCTCGGCGCTGAACTTCAAGGACTTCATCGTCAACGTCTTCCCGAAGAGCATCTTCGAGGCGATGGCGGGCAACTCGGTGCTGCAGATCGTGATCTTCTCGCTCTTCTTCGGCTTCGCGCTGAGCTCGCTGAAGGACGCGACCGGCAAGGCGATGGTGAGTACGATCGAAGAGTTGGTGCACGTGATGATCCGGATCACCGACTACGTGATGCGGTTCGCGCCGGTCGGCGTGTTCGCTGCGGTCGCCGCCGCGATCACCGTGCAGGGCCTGGGCGTGCTGTCGACCTACGCGACGCTGATCGGGAGCTTCTACCTCGGCCTCGCTTCGCTGTGGCTGGTGCTGATCGCGGCCGGCTACCTGGTGCTCAAAAAGCGCGTGTTCACGCTGCTCGGGCTGATCAAGGAACCGACGATCATCGCCTTCTCGACCGCCAGCAGCGAAGCGGCCTATCCGAAGACGATGGAGCAGCTCGAGAAGTTCGGCGTCAAGGACGAGGTCACGGGCTTCGTGCTGCCGATGGGCTACGCCTTCAACCTCGACGGTTCGATGATCTACCAGGCTTTCGCGATCCTCTTCATCGCCCAGGTGTATGGCGTCGAGATGTCCTTCATGACCCAGCTGTCGATGCTGCTGGTGCTGATGGTGAGCAGCAAGGGCATGGCCGGCGTGTCGCGGGCGTCGCTGGTGGTGGTCGCGGCGACGCTGCCGATGTTCAAGCTGCCTGAAGCCGGCCTGCTGCTGATCATGGGCATCGACGTCTTCCTCGACATGGGCCGCACCGCGACCAACGTGATCGGCAACAGCCTCGCGACCGCGGCGATCGCGAAGTGGGAAGGCAAGCTCGGACCGACCGTACTCGACGCGGACGAGGCGGAAGAAGCCGAGGCCGAACCCGCCTTCGCCCCGCAGGCGACCGCTGCGCAGGGCATCGAGGCCTGACAGGAAGCTCGCGGGTACACGCCGCCGCGTCGAGCCCCCGAGGCTCGCCCGGCGGCGTTTTCATTCCGCAATCGGACAGGAGAAATCCGTGCACGACAAGAACAGCCCACGCCGCTTCGGCATCGTCGGCGGGCTGGGCGCGCTGGGCGCGGCCGACGTCTTCTTCAAGCTGGTGAAAGCCCTTCCGGCGCGGAGCGGACAGCAGCAACCGGAACTGATCTTCGAGCAGCGCCCCTTCCGCGAGGACGACGAACCCGGCACGATCTCGGCGTCGCAGAACGGTCGCAAGCTCTATGTCTTCGAGATGCTGAGGCAGTTCGAGGCGCGCAAGGTCGATGCGGTGATCCTCCCCTGCTTCCTGAGCCACACCTTCCTCGACGAGCTCAAGACCGAGATCCGGCTCCCCGTCATCGACATCATGCTGGCCCTGCACCGGCACCTCGTGCATCGGCACGCCCGAGTGCGGAAACTGGGCATCCTGACCTCGGACTACGTCCGCGGAAAAGGTTTGTTCGAGCGTTATTTTCCGACCGCACAATGGGATCTCGTCTACCCGCAGGCCACGGTCCAGCGCGAGTGCGTGATGGCGGCGATCTACGGCGCGGACGGGATCAAGGCCGGACAGCTGCAAGGCCGCTCCGTCGAACGGCTCGCCGCGGCATGCGCCGATCTGGTCGAACAGGGCGCGGAACTGATCGTGCCCGGCTTCGCCGAGGTGCCGATCGTGAACGATGCGCTGCTCGAACGCGGTTTCCCGGTCCTCGACACGAACCAGATCTACGCCCGCCACGCGGTGTCACAGGACGCGCTGCCGGATCGACGGCCGTTCAAGATCGGTGTAGTCGGCGGCGTCGGGCCGGCGGCGACTGTCGACTTCGTCGCCAAGATCGTCCGCAACACGGAGGCGCGGCGGGACCAGGAGCACGTGAAGCTCGTCGTCGAGCAGAATCCGCAGATCCCGGACCGCACCGAACATCTCATCGGCGACGGCCCGGACCCGACGATCGCCCTCTACTCGACCTGCAAGAAGCTCGAAGCGGCCGACGCCGACATCATCGCGATCCCGTGCAACACCGCACACGCCTTCGTCGAGCGCATCCAGCCCTACCTGTCGATCCCGGTCGTGAACATGCTCGACGAGACGGTCGAGCACATCCGCCGGCGTTTCGGCGGCGATACGCTCGTCGGCCTGCTGGCGACCAGCGGAACGGTCGGGAGCGGCGTCTATCACGCTGCCGCCAAGAAGGCCGAACTGCGACTGCTCGTACCGGACGACGCGCACCAGGCCTTGGTGATGAACGCGATCTACGGCCCGAAAGGCGCGAAGGCCGGCTTCACCGAGGGAGAGTGCGTCGGCGAGCTGCGTCACGCGCTCGCATCGCTGGCGGAGCGCGGGGCGGAGGTCCTCATTCTGGGTTGCACCGAGCTGCCGTTGCTGCTTACGGCGGACCAGGCTTATGTCGTCCAAGGAAGAACGGTGGCCGTGCTCGATCCGACGGAGATTCTCGCGAAGCGATGCGTCGCCCTGAGCGGTCGCAATTGAGCATGAGAGTGTCGCATTTGCACTGGATGGTGCACTGCAAAATACAAGTCTTGTAGAAGACTTGGCCTTCTATCCGCACAAATACTGAAGCATTCGAAAACCTGATCGTCGAATAGAAAAATTTGTAGAACAACTTTATTGCGTCGCACAAGGCGGTTCGTTATGATTTGAACCGTCTCCTCCACCCTCCTCCTTTGGTGTGGATTTAGCCCGAGCCGTCAAACGCTCGGGCTTTTCTTTTGTCGCGCCAAAAAAAAGCGTCGTCGTCTCGTATCCGGCACTGACTCGTGGCTGCTCGCAAGGGCATTTGCCTGCCATCAGCGCGCGGCCCGCCATCCCCCTGCTATGTACCCGATTTGTTAAATAGCAAAAACTCGGGCGAGCATCGTCCCCAGGCCTTGATTGAGAGTCTAAGATTGAATCGTCTCCTCTTCAGCGTGGGTTTGGCCCGAGCCGCGTCATACGCGCTCGGGCCTCTTCTTTTGCCGCCCCGCATCCCGCGCCCCTGCGGGATTGCGCGCACTCCCGACGCGCAGCCATGCAACTCGAACAGCATGGAACTTCGGGCTCCGTCATTAGCGTTGATGTCGTATTGATATTCCGATCGATTTATCGGAGCATACCGCCCACGAACCGCATCACCGAATCGGGCGTTCGCTCGCCCCTCCCCTGTATGAAGAAAGTACTGCTTCTGCTCGTCCTGCTCGCCTGTCTTGTCTTCCTGGTCAAGACCGGATATGACTACACGCCCATGAACAGGCTGATCGCGAGCGTCAAGGTCTGGAACGAGATACGGATCGAGTTCGATCAGGTCCCCGGGAATCTGTCGGAAGTCGGCCTGCAGGCCAGGTACGGCGACATCCGCTGGAACTGTGGTTCGGAATCTTCGCGATTGGGCGACCGGTCCTGCTATGCGGACATGCGGACCGTGAACGGGGCGGACGCGTGGTTCGTCGTGTTCTTCTTCCAAAATGGTCGTCTCGCCCAGATCAAGATCGATACCACAAGGGATGGCTACGCGGAGCTTCTCGCTTTCGCGAAGGAAAAATACGGCTCGCCGCGGCGTATCGAGAAGGATGATCCGGATGCCCCTCAACTGATGGGTTGGACGCTCGCGAACGGCGTTCTCACCACCACCGAACTCGCCGACAGCGAAGGGACCAGCCAGTTTCTGTGGATCTCGAAAAATCGGCTGATGAATAGCGCAGTGCAGCGTCAGAGGGCGGTCAGAAGTGCGACGCTGCGCATGAGCGCTGACCTCTGAAGTCGATACAAGCCCTTCTCCCTGTGGCCCCCTATGCTGCCGCCGGCGTAGCCTCCAGGTCGGTGGCGCGGCTCCGCATCTCGGGGTAGTAGCACATGTAGCCGCTCGCGCAATGAGCGGGCGCGTCTCGCAGGCCGGCTGCGAACTCGCGGATCTCGTGTTCGGCCTCGCCCGCCTCGATCCGTCGCAGGACTTGCGCGACGAGTTCCACGCTCTTGATCTTGCGTTCGCTCGCCCCCTCGCGGCCGGCGATCTTCACCGAATGCACACCCGCCGCGTGCATCGCCGGCATCGCGCAGATGCCGCAGGGCCCCCAGGGATAGCCGTTCGGCGCGAGCGAGAAGCCGTTGCCGAAGCGGTACCAGAGCCAGCGCTTGTAATCCAGGTCGTTCTGTTCGAGGCGCCGCAGGGCGCGCTCCTGCGGCTTGCCGCCGCCGGTGGCCTCGTATTGAAACTGGTAGTTGTCGATACAGATCGGGCCGCCTTTGTTCATCGGCAGATGGACGGTGTGGCAGGTACCTTCTTCGAACACGCAGCCGTCGTTGAGGACGAAGGCTTCGATGTTGAGGTCGGGGAGCGCTGTCGCGATCGCGCTGATCTCGGCCACCGTGACGTCGCGCGGCAGGACGATGCGCTTCGCGCCAAGCGAGGCGAAAAAGCGCGCGGATTCGACGTTGCGGCAGGTTGCGACGGAGCTCACATGGATGTCGAGCTCCGGTACGTTGGCGGCAAGCGAGGCGATCAGCGAGAGGTCAGCCACGATCGCGGCCTTGCCGCCGATGCTGCGAAAGCGCGCGGCGATTTCGGTCAGCGCATCGAGGTGCTGTTCGCCGTACTGCTGCGCGTTAAGGACGAGGAAGACCTCGGCGTCGAGCGCGGAGGCCTTCTCGACGACGCGTTCGAGATCTGCGTAGCCGTTGAGGTTGCCGAACAGGCGGCGATTGACGCCCGAGGTGTTGAAGCGCTGGATCCAGTCCGGCGGCACGACCCCGCAGTAGAGCTCGCGGGCGCCGGCGCGAACGAGCGGCTCCACTTCGGCGGGGGTGCTGATGGGGGCGGTGATTTGCATCTCAGGCTCCCGAAAGGACGATGCGGCTGACCCAGCCCTTTGCGACGGCTTCGGCGACGGCATGGGCCATCCCCTTCGCATGACGGTAGTACATCGTGTTGCCGCGCTGCGTGGTATGGAGTTCGTTCGTGCCGGGCCTTGCGCCGACTTCGGAGAAGCCGAGGCATTCGCGGCGGCATTTATGTCCCGGCGAGAATTTTTTCGGGGTGTCGACGGACAGCGAACCGAGCTTGCAGATGCGGCCCTTCGCGACGTAGCCGTAGGGCGCGCGGACACCGACCGGGAAGTCGATGCCGGCGTACATGTCGGCCGCGCCGAAGGGCGGGAAGTCGAGCTCGAGGCGACCGATGCCGAGGCCGTCGAGGATGTCGCGAAAGGGGCCGGCGCGCAGGCCGTTCGGGTACATGCGTGCCCAAGTTGCGGACGGCAGGCGCGGGTCTTTCAGCATCTTGCCGAGCAGGCGTCCCGCGACCGGGCGCAGATCCGGGAATTCGCGCTGCACGAGGCGAGCGACGCCCCAGTCGTTGACGGTGACTTCGGAGCCGCCAGGCAGGCGCGCGAGTGCGGCGCGCAGCGGATCGAACAGCCCGTCGCAGGCGATCGGCGTCACGAGGCCGAAGATCAGGCCCCAGCGCTCGCATAGGGCAACGGCGCGGTCGATCGCATCCGTGCTTGGGAGCAGATGCTCGCAGAATTCGCTGCCGAGGAAGAAATGCGTGGGCTCGGCGTCGTCCGGCAGGTGCACACAGTCGCGGGCGTCGCCGAGGCGGTCGAGGTAGTCCTCCCGCGTCAGGCGATCATGGCGGGCGAAGGCCGCGAGTTCGCGTTCGTCAACGAGCGCGAAGCCGAGCTCGATGGGGCCCGAGGCCTTCGGGACGGTCTGGGCGTGAGTCATGAGACGATCTCCGCGATGCCTTTGTATTCCCGTCCGCGCCAGTTGGCGCAAGCGGCGAGGTATTCGGCCAGCCCGTTCCGGCCGGCGCAGGGAAATCGTGCGAGCAGGCGGGCGACGATCCCGGTAAAGCGCGCGGTGGCCATGCTTGCGCCGCCGCGTGCATCGTCCGGACCAGCGGGGCAGCAGCCGTACAGCGCGCGGCCGGCAGTCTCGCGGTTCAGGAGCGACCACTGTCCCATCGCGCAACGCGCGTCGCCGCTCACCGAGAGCACGCCGGGATACGCGGCGGGGAAGACCGGCGTGCCGCGCGCAGGCGCCGCGGCGACGAGCACGACACCGCGCGCGATCGCACGGTCGCAGGCATCACGCAGCACGGCGCGGTCTTCCAGAAGTCCGAGGCTCAGGTTGATGACGCGAGCGCCCTCACCCACGCACCAGTCGATCGCGGTCGCGACGGCGCGCGGCGTCGGCTGGTGGTCGGGCGAAGCGACGCGCGCGTCGATCAGACCTGCGGATGGTTCGGCGGCAAGTACGAGTGCGGCGACCGCTTCGCCGTGCGGCAGGGTGCGGCCGGTCGCTGGTTCTCGCCTTACGTGGCCCTCCCCGTCCGTGACGAAGGACGCGCCCGCCTGAAGCGCCGTGGCCGGCACCCGCCCGAAACCGCCATCGACGATGCCGACCGTAACGCTCATACCGCCCTCAGCAATGGTGCGGCCGCACGGGCCGGCGAGTGTTCGACCAGCCTTCCGTCGTGCAGCTCGACGATGCGGTCGAGCGGGCCGACGGATGCGAGGTTGTGCGTGATCACGATGCGGGTACGCCCCGCGAAGACGCGATCGACGGCGGCGACGATCTCCTGCGCAACCGGCAGGTCGAGACCGGAGGTCGTCTCGTCGAGGATCAGTACCGCCGGATCCTGCAGGATCGCCCGGGCGAGCGCGATACGCAGCCGCTCGCCGCGGGACAAGGCCGAAGCCGAGGCGCCGACGGGTTTCGCGAGGCCCTCGCCGTGCGCGTACTTCGCGAGACCGGCCAGCGTGAGCGCACGCTGCAGTGCGGCTTCGTCCGCGTCGGGAGCGACGAAACGCAGGTTGTCGCGGATGCTGCCCGGCATCAGCACCGGATCCTGGTCAACGACGACGACGCGACGGCGCAGTTCGACGAGATCGAGCAGATCAAGGCGCACGCCGTCGAACAGGACACGACCCGCCTGCGGATCGTAGTGGCGCTGCAAGAGGTCGATCAGCGTCGATTTGCCGGCTCCGGACGCACCGACGAGCGCAATCTTGCTGCCAGCTGCCATTTCAAGGGAAGCATCGTCGAGCACGGTCTGCTCGCCGTATCCGAAACGCACCGCATCGAGCCGAAGCTCGCCGCGCACCGGCTCGGCCAAGGCCACTGGCTGCGCCGGAGACATGACAGTCGGGCGTTCGGCGGCGAGTTCCTGGATGCGCTGCAGGCTGACCTTCGCCCGCTGCCATCCCATGAAGACGCCGGCCAGCGTCTGCAGCGGGCCGGCAGCGCGCGTCGTATAGGCGATGAAGGCGACGACCACGCCGACCGACATCTCGCCCGCCGCGGCCATCGAGCCGCCGACGGCGAACACGAGGAGCACGCCGAGCCCGGACAGGATGCGCTGCACGCCGCCCGCGCCGAGCGACGCGAGTTGCGAACGGCGCAGCGCCGCGAAGTAGTCGCCGTGGTGGGCGCGCAGGCCCGCTTCCTGACGTTTGGCCGCATTGGCGGCCTGGATGAACTTCATCGCGCGCAGCGATTCGACGAAGAAGCTCGACATTGCCGCGCTCTGCTTACGCAGCGCCTGCGTGCTCTTTTCGAGCCAGGGCCGCGTGAACATCAGTGCCGCGACCTGAAGCGGCACCAGTGCAAACACGACCGCCGTCAGCAAGGGACTCAACGACAGCATCAGCGCCATCGCGACGACGAGCGAAAAGGCGCCGTTGAGCAGCGCCATCGGTGCGTCGATCGCGAAACGCTGCACTTCCGCGACATCACCGTCGAGCCGCGACAGGATCTCGCCGCCGCGCGTGCGGGCGTAGTAGGTCGGGGCGAGCGTCTGAAGGTGACGATAAACCTGCTCGCGCAGGCCGAATAGCACGTGGGCCGAGAGCTTCAGGTAGGTGAGCCGGGACACCGTCTCGACGACCACACCCCCTATCATCAAGACCAGGAACGCCGCACAAAGCTGCAGCACCAGATCCGTCCGTCCGCCGACGATGCCGTCATCGACGAGGCGCTGGGTCAAATACGGCGGCAGCAACGCCGCCGCGGATCCGACGCAAGACAGCAGCACGACTCCGCCGACGGCCCCCGTGCGCTCGCGGATCATCGGCCAGGCCCATCGAAGCGCCTGAAGTGGCAACGAATTCCCTTCGCGAAACGAGATCACCCTGCCCTCCCTCCACGCAATACCACCCGCTCGCCAGCGGCACGAAGCCTCACCCACCTCCACGGCGGCCCCCGACGGGCGGAACTTCGCGCCGAGGCGTCCGCCACGCGTTCAACGAGGTGCGGAGTGCCGCCCGTCGGGGGCGGATTCGAGCTTCGACGACCCATCGCCCAAGCCCCGGCTCAGCGCTTCACCACCCGCATCCAACCGATTGACTGGTCGGCGCCGCCGGGCATCTTGATGTCGCCCTTCTTCTCGAGCGTCACCGCGTCGTAGATGGACACCTTGTCGAGTGCTCCCCCGACATAGACGTCCTTGCCATCGCCCGAGATGTTGACCGCGTAATAGGTCTGCGGCAGTTCGACGCGCTTGATCAGCTTGCCGGTGTCGGTGTCGACCTTGCTGAGCTGGTTCATCACCAGGAAGGCTTCGTTGTGCGCAGCCGGGTTGACCACCGACGAGAACATCACGGTTGTCGCGTTCTCGAACTCCTTGACCTTCAGCGTCTCGGCATCGAGATCGAAGGTCGCGATACCGGCCTTGAAGGCTTCGGGCGAATCGGGCGCGGCGTCGGTCTTGGCGACGAAGTAAGGCGTCGACAACACGCGGGCCTGCTCGAAAGTGCCCCACATCGCGAGCACGTCCGGCTCGCCCATGCCTGGGCGCTCCCAGTGCCGGATCGGGAAGGTCTTCTCGATCTTGCCGGTCTTGGTGTTGAAGAGATACATGTCCCAGCCGAGCGCCAGCAGGTGGTCCGGATTGCCGGTCGGCGCGAGCAGGCTGATGCGGCGCGGCGCCGGGAAGCTGCGGCGCGGCTTCGCGTTCATGCCATCGGCGGTGTCGAAGACGGCGATGTAGGTATCCTCGACCTTGTACTCGGAGCGTCCGAGCTGGACCGGCGCCTGGTGCGCGTAGAGTTCCTTGCCGTCCTCGCTGACCGCGACGGCGAAGAAGCCTTTCACCCGCCGTTGCGGCGTCGAGAAGTCGGCGCGGAACACCGGCTTGCCGGTGTCGAGATCGACGCCGACGACGCTCTCCATGCGATTCGTGAGCACGTAAGCGACCTTTCCGTCCTTCGGCACGGATATCGCGCCGGGGATGCCATCTCCCGGCAGCACAATCGTGCGGATCACCTCCCGCTTCTCGGGATCGACGATGTGCAGGTTGTTCGGGCGCGTGACGGTCAGGAGGTATTCCTTCGCGAACGCCGGCAGCGAAGCGGCGGCGCAGCACAGCACAACGAGCGCCTTCTTGATGGGCAGCATCCTCATCACTCAGTCTCCCGGGAAAAGCGTTTGGAGTTCGCGCCAGTCGCGCAGCGCCGAGTTCTTGCCGTCGGTCCAGTCGCGCGCCGTGTTGAGGCTGTCGGCGAGTTGGGCCGGCCACCAGCAGGGGTCGGTGCAGCCGTAGAGGTCGGCCTCCATCGGCTGGCACAGGCTCGCCAGGCCACCGAAGGCGTCGACTTCCCAGCCGGGGTCGAAGGTGGTGGTGCAGCCGACCACGCTGCTCATCAGTTGCACTTCCTCGCGGTGGCCGTCGGTGGCCGCCTGTTCGATCAGGTGCGCCTTATGGTTCAGGGCTCGCAGTCGTTTCATTGCAGGGCACTCCTTTGTTCGAGGGCGGCGTTGAAGAACGCCGGATTGGCGAGCGCGATCTCGCCGAAGGCCTCCAACCCGAAAGCCGTCCATTCGCGGATCTGGTCGCAGTATTCGAAGGTCGGCTGGAAGGGGTCGCCGCTCCGCGAATAGGACTCGTGGTAGCAACCGCCGGCGCAGAGGCTGCGCGCCGGGCAGACTTGGCAGGCGCTGTGCGGGGCCTGGGCGCGAGTCATGAAGGCGGACAGCGAATCGCGGGCTATGCCGCTCTCGACGTCGCCGAAGGTCTGCAATTCGGAGCCGGTGAAGCGGTGGCACAGCGAGATCTTGCCGCTGGTGCCGACCGCCAGCAGGCCGACGCCGGCACCGCAGGGCAGCACCTTGCGGGTGCCCATCCACAGGTCGGTCATCAGCTGCTGCATGTTGCCGAAGCCATGGCGGCGGCCACGCTTGGCCTCGCTGATGTACTCGCGGCCGAGCGCCTTGAAGGCTTCGAAGACCGTGTCGAGCTCTTCACGCGTCAGGCCGACCGGCGAATCCGGGCCAGCCGTCGCTGGGGCGAAACCGACTTCGAAGAAGCCCAGCTCGTCGTGCAGGTGCTTGTAGATACCGGCGACGTCGAGGTTGCCGCTTGCGAGCGTGACGCGCGCGCCGACTGGCTTCGACTTGTAGCGCTCCAGCAGCCGCTTCACACGCATCGCGACCGTCTTGTAGGTGCCGCCGCCCGCGATCGTGCGGCGATGGCGGTCGTGCTGCGCCTGGTCGCCGTCGATGCTGACGGTGATGCCGAAACGGTGTGCGTCGAGGAAGGCGATGACCTCGTCGGTGAGCAGCGTCGCGTTGGTCGTCAGCGAGAACTCGACGGTCTTGCCGACCACCGCGGCCTTTTCCTCGGCGTATTCGACGAGATCGCGGATCACCGCAATGCGGGTCAGCGGTTCGCCGCCGAAAAAGACGATGCCGACGCGCTCGTTCTCGCTCGCCTCTTCCATCAAGAGATCGATCGAGCGTGAGCCGGTCTGGAAGTCCATCACCGAGGAGTTCTTCGGCGAGGTCAGGTCTTCGCGATAGCAGTAACTGCAGCCGAGGTTGCAGCCGGTCGTCAGCGTCAGCACGAGCGTCTTCAGCGGCGAGCGCTCGACGACGCGCGCCGGGATCTCGTAGTGCTTCGGTTGCGGCGCGACGATGCCGAGGTCGATGAAGTCGCTCAGGCTGTCGCACAGCTCGGCCGGGGTGTAGCGGCCGTCGAAGCGGCTCTGGATGTCGTCCGGGCTGACCGCCGGGCTCGTCTCGAACAGTCCGAGCAGATCGGCTGCCGCCGGGTCGAGCTCGAAGATCGAGGTCGTCGGCACGTGCAGCAGCACCTGCCGGTCGCCCTTGCGGATCGCACGGTAATTGTGGGGTTGGATTTGAAGCGTTGCCATGTTCTCTCTCCTGACGCCTAGCGCAGCGCGGTGGGGTTCCAGCGCTGGACCGTGACCACCAGCTGGCCCTTTGCGTTGAGCTGACGATCGCCGTCCGCGACGCTCGCCACGACCGAAAGGTTGCCGACATTGTTGAGGCCGCGGCGATTCGGGTTCGGGCCCGCGAAAGCCGGCAGGAACTGACCGTGCGGCTCGAGGTGGCCGGCGTACTTGAGATCCTCGTCGTGCTTCGCCCGCTCATCGAAAGGCTCGGCCGACCAAGTCGCAGGCACGCTGCCGAGACGGATATCGTCCTCCGTGCCGGGTTTGCCGTCCGGCCCGTTGAGGAAGGCGACCGCGTCGAACTGCGCGGATACCGGAGGATTCGTGCCGCCGCCGAGTCGCGCAATGCCGAACGCGGGCTCGACGCGCACCGAATCGATCTGCCGGTACACCGCGAGCGCCTGCCCCGAGTCGCGGCCACCGACGGCGACCTTGTGCACGCCCTGCGGCGCATCGGCCGCGACCTTCACACGCAGCTTCAGCGCGTCGGCCGACTTACCGAGCCATTCGACGACTTCGACGCCCGGCCCGAGATCGACCTTGGGATCGAGCCCCGCGCCCGCGACCGTCACGGTCGCCGTCTCGCCCGCGCGCAGCATCTTCGGGCTGACCGAGACGACGGCATTCTTCGCCGCCTTGTCGGCCCGCACCGCCTCGAAGCTCGCGCCGATTTCCTCGGCATTCTTCAGGAACCAGCGGCCGGCGATCCGCGAACCGTCCTCGCTCATCGCAAACACCGAGCGCGTGTCCTCGTTGCCGAGCCGTGCCGAACCGCGCCACTCGTAACCGGTGTAGATCACCGCATCGCCGTGACCGCGCACGGTGTTGCCGGCGCCGAAGCGCAGCTCGTAGCGGACTTCGTACTTGTCCTTGCCCTTCGGCACGGCAGTCATCGTGCCCGTGTAGGCGCCCCAGCCCGGACGCTCACCGGCGACGACCCAGCGCCCGTCGGCCGGACGATGCTTCGTTCGCGCCCAGTCGCGCCACGCATCGGTGTTCTTCGGATACAGACCGGCAAGCTTGGACGGGAGCTGGTCGCGTGCGATCTCCCACCAGTTGCGGTCACGCCCAAGGGCCGAATATTCGGCGCTCGGAAACTGCCCGAGGTGGGTGTGCATGAGCTTGAGCCATTCGCCTTCGTCACGCCGCTGCAGGGCGACACGGCCGAAGCTGTGGCAGCGCCCGCACATCTGTGCGAATTCTTCGCTCGGAGGCGTGTCCTGCATGTTCGGCCGGCGCTCCATCAGGAAGCGGAACGCGGCGCTCTCGGACGGCGCGAGCCCCTGGCGGTCGGCGAGGTACTTCACGACCGCACGCCGCTCGTCGGGCGTCAGGTCCACCTTGTGCCAGACGCCCATCCGCACGACCGTCATGTCCCAGCCTTCGGGCGACTTGCGGATCTCAGGGATGCGCGTCAGCTTGCCGGCCTCGAGGTGGCAGCTCGCGCATTTCTTGTCGATAACGTCGCGACCGGGATCATCGGCCGCGTGCGCGATCATCGCACCGCTCATGCCAATCGCCATTGCAAGGGCACGGACGATGGGCAAACGCTTGTTCTTGGTCTCAGCCTTCACTTCTGTCTCCACTTTCCAGTTGCGCCGCCCCGTCGATTGCCACGAGGCGGCAGCAGGAGCCTCACAGCGCCATGATCACGGACTTGGATTCGGTGTACAGATCAAGCACCGCGCGCCCCATCTCGCGACCGATGCCGGACTGCTTGAAGCCGCCGAAAGGCATCGCGTTGTCGAGAATGTTGTGGCAGTTCACCCACACGGTGCCGGCCTGAATCTTCGGGATCAGGCGATGCACGCGCGCGAGGTCGTTCGACCAGATGCTCGCGGCGAGGCCGTAGGGCGTGTCGTTCGCGCGGCGCGCAACCTCGTCGAGATCGTCGTAAGGCATGGCGACGACAACCGGCCCGAAGATCTCTTCGCGCACGACCTTCATGTCGTCCGTCGTATCGACCAGCACCGTCGGCTTCACGAAGTAGCCCGCGCCCTCGCCCGCCGCGCCGCCGGTCGCCGCGCGCGCACCTTCCGCAAAGCCACTCTCGATGTAGCCGAGCACACGCTTTTGCTGCGTGGCCGACACGAGCGGCCCGATCTGCGTCGTCGGGTCGATACCGGCACCGATCTTCATGCTCGATGCGATGCCGGCCAGCCCTTCGACGACCTGCTCGAAGCGGCTCTTATGCACGAAGAGGCGCGAACCGGCCGTGCACACCTGGCCCTGGTTGAAGAAGATCGCCTGCGCCGCACCCGCGGCCGCCTGGCTGACGTCCGCGTCGTCGAGCACGATCACCGGGCTCTTGCCGCCCAGTTCCAGCGACACTCGCGTCATGTTGTCGAGTGCCGCCTTGCCAACGAGCTTGCCGATCTCGGTCGAGCCGGTGAAGGCGACCTTTTCGATACCCTTGTGCGACGCGAGCGCCGCTCCGGCCGTGTGGCCGAGGCCGGTGACGACGTTCAGCACGCCCGCCGGGTAGCCCGCCTCGAGCGCGAGCTCCGCGAAGCGCAGCGCGGAGAGCGGCGTCTCCTCGGCGGGCTTCAGCACCATCGTGCAGCCTGTCGCCAGCGCCGGCGCAACCTTCCACGCCGCCATCAGCAGCGGGAAGTTCCACGGGATGATCGCGCCGACGACGCCGACCGGCTCGCGCCGCGTGAAGCCGAAGAACTCGCGGTCGCGGATGATCGGCACCGACACATCCATTGTCGAACCTTCGATCTTCGTCGCCCAGCCCGCCATGTAGCGCAGGAAATCGATCACCAGCGCGACGTCGACGTGACGCGCCATCGTCACCGGCTTGCCGTTGTCGAGCGACTCGATCTCGGCCAGTTCCTGCGCGTTCGCCTCGACGAGGTCGGCAAATTTCAGCAACAGGCGCTCGCGGTCGACCGGACGCATCTTCGCCCAGTCGCCGGACTCGAAGGCACGCCGTGCGGCCGCGACAGCGCGGTCGATATCGGCCGTCCCGCCCGCCGGCACCTCGGTGAATTTTTCGCCACAGGCCGGATCGATCACCGGCAGCGTCTCGCCGCTCGCCGCATCGACCCATTCGCCACCGATCAGCATCCGCTGCTGCCGCTCCAGAAAACGACGCGTCCCTTCACCCAGCAGTTGTCCGTTGTAACGTTCCATCAGTCTGTCTCCGTTGTCGGTTGGTCTTCGTTATTCGTGCGGCGGCTCATTCGCCCGCCCGCGCGCTGTCGCGCAATAGATCCACGCGCGCGACGGCCTCGGCGCGCGCCGCATCCGCAGCCTCGCTCGTCAGCTCCAGCTGTTCGGTGAGACGGTTGATCAGCCTGTCCTCGAGCCGTGCGAGGTCGCCATCGACGTAGGCCACTTCCCACAGCATCGCGAGCACCTCCTGGCGCTCTTCGGGATCGAAGCCCGAGCGCACCGCCTCGGCGAACTCCCAGTCGTCGAGCACCTCCGCGAAACGCTCCTCGGCCACCGCGACCAACTCCTGCGCCATCTGCTCCGGCAGATGGAAGTGCTCGCGCAATAGCCGGATCACCGCGGCGTGTTCCGCGTCGCTCGCGCGGTGATCGACGTACATCGCCTCCAGCAGCAGGGCCGCGACCGCGATCTGGCGCCGTTCGAACGGGCCGGTCTCGATCCCCTCCGCGTGCACTTCACCTGCCAGCAGCGCCACCAGTTTCTTCAGCATGCGTCGGTCTCCCCGCTCAATGCGCGCCGTCCAGGCGCTCGACACCCAGTTGCCCGGCCACCACCGTTGCCCCCGCTGCGCTCGTCGCGATCGCCGCCAGGTTCTGCCGGTCCTGCCGGATCTCCAGCGCGAGCGGCGAACCGCTCTTGCCGCGCAACACCACCCCGCCCGCACCGACGACCACCAATCCGCCATCGGCCAGCGCGACCGCCGAGGTCAGCGACTGCTCGGTCCCGGTCGCAAGCGGATGCCAGCTTTGCCCGCCGTCGCGGCTGACGATCACCTTGCCGCTCATGCCTAGCAGCAAAATCTCGCCGTCCTTGCCTTCCAGTCCGCTCCACAGCGATCCGGAAACGCCCGTCGTAAGCTTCGTCCAGGTCTCCCCGCGGTCGGTCGAGCGGAAGGCGCCGCCGGACTCGGCCGCGATGAAGAGCTTCCCGTCCCGCGTGCCGAAGATCTGGTTAAGGTGCAGGTCGCCGTCGTGGCCGCTGCCGACCTTCATCGGCCGCCAGCTCTGACCGCCATCCGTCGTCAGCATCGCGGTACCGTAAGCGCCGGTGACGTAGCCGCGCTGCGCGTCACTGAAAAACACGGACAGCAGCACCGGATTGCCGTCGACCGCCCCCAGCGATTGCCAGTTAGCGCCACCGTCGCTGCTCGCGAGCACGATGCCCCCGTGACCGACCGCCCAGCCGTGCGTGTCATCGACGAAATACACCGCCGTCAGCAGCGTGCTCACCGGTACCGCCGCCTGCTTCCAGGTTTTGCCGTCGTCGGTCGAACGCACGACGGTGCCATAGTCGCCCACCGCCACCAGCGCATTGCCGGCACGCACGACGCCCGTCACGGGCACCTTAGCCGCGAGCCGCGCCGTCATCGCCGGCGTCGGCTGGCGCGATGCCTCGCTCGTCGCCGCCATCGCCAGCACCGCGCCGCACATCACCGCACCGAGCAGCAGCGGACGCACGAATCCTTTTCTTTTCATCGCCCTCTCCTCTCAGTGCGCCATCAGCGGCACGCGGACCGGGCCGCGCCGCGGGATCAGCATGTCGATCGTGATCGCGAGCGCCGGCAGCAGCGTGATCGCCATGATCATGTTCACCATGAACATGAAGGTCAGCAGCATCCCCATGTCGGCCTGGAACTTCAGCGCCGAGAACGACCAGGTCGCCACCCCCACCGACAGCGTCACCGCAGTGAAGACGGTCGCCACGCCGATCTCGCGCAGCGCCTGCTTGAAGGCGGTCACGATGTCCTCGCCGTGCGCGAGGTGCATTTGCAGCCGGTTGTAGATGTAGAAGGCGTAATCGACGCCGATCCCGACCGCCAGCACCATCACCGGCAGCGTCGCGACCGTCAGGCCGATGTCGAGCGACTTCATGAACCAGTAGCCGAGGAAGGTCGCCAGCGTCAGCGGCAGGCAGCACGCGACCATCGCGCGCCAGTCGCGATACACCGCGAACACCAGCACGAGGATCGTGGCGTACACATAGAGCATCATCGGCAGCTCCGAATGCTCGACCACCTCGTTGGTCGCCGCCTGCACGCCCGCGTTGCCGCTCGCAAGCCGCACCGTGACGCCCTCGAAAGGCTGGGTCTCGCGGAAGTGCTTCACCGCGGCGACGACTTCCTTGATCGTCGAAGCCTTGTGGTCGGCGAGATAGAGGTTCACCGGCAGCACCGTGCAGTCCGCGTTGAAGAGCCGCATCCCTTCCGGCACCTGGCGCACCGCTTCGCCCAGCGTCAGCTCCTCCGCGGGCAGCGCCGCCCACTTCGGATTGCCTTCATTGACGCCCGACGCGGCAAGCTTGGTCATGCTCGGCAGCGACTGCGCCGACAGCACGCCCGGCACGTTCGCGAGATACCAGGTCAGCCGATCGACGTGCGTCATGATGTCGTGGCGATAGCAGCCGTCGGCCGGCGACTCGACCACCACCGTCAGCATGTCCAGCCCCAGCGCGTAACGCGCGACCACCGCCTCGACGTCCTGGTTGTAGCGAGAATCGTTGTGCAGCTCCGGCGCCCCCGGCAGCACGTGGCCGACATGGCGTCCCTGGCTCTGCCACACTGCGACCGCCAACAGCACGAAGCACAGGATCGTGCCGATCGCCGCGTTGCGCGGGCTCGCCACATGCACGCCCAAGGACGCCATCATGCGATTGCGCAACGCCTCGACCTTGCTCGCGCGCTCGACGAAGCGGTCGTCGAAGCGGAAGTAGCTCGCCATCACCGGCAGCATGATCAGGTTCGTCACGATCTTGTACGCGACACCAACCGAAGCCGTGATCGCCAGCTCGCGGATCATCGGGATCGGCACCAGCACCAGCGTCGCGAAGCCGACGAAGGCCGTGATCAGCGCGAGCGTTCCCGGCACCAGCAGGCCGGTGAAGCTGCGGCTCGCGGCCGTATAGCCGTCGGCGCCGTTGATCACTTCCTTGGCGATGTAATTGACCTGCTGGATGCCATGCGACACCCCGATCGCGAACACCAGGAAAGGCACCAGGATCGCGAGCGGATCCAGCCCGAAGCCCAGCAGCGTGATCGTGCCGAACTGCCACACGACGGACACCAGCGAGCACGACAACGGCAGCAGCGTCAGCACGATCGAGCGGGTGTACCAGTACACCGCGCCGGCGGTCAGCACGAAGGCGAGCGCGAAGAACTCGATCACGCTCGTCGCGCCTTCCGAGATGTCGCCCATCTGCTTCGCGAAGCCGATGATGCGCACGCGCGTGTCGGCGTCGCTGAATGCGCCGCGGATCTCGCGCTCGAGGCGCTGGCTGAACTCCGAGTAATCCAGCCGCTCGCCCGTCTGAGGATCGGGGTCCGCCAGCTCTGCGACCACCATCGCCGACGACGAATCGTTCGCGACGAGGCTGCCGATGAAGCCGCCGACGATCGTGCGCTCGCGGATCGCCGTGATGTTCTCCGGCGTCAGCGCCTTCACCGTCACGTCGCCGCCGATCACGTCCTCGGCCTTCATGCCTTCCTCGGTGATCTGTACGGCCCGCGTGTTCGGCGTCCACAGGGACGTCACCGTCCGGCGGTCGACGCCCTTCATGAAGAACAGCGCCTGCGTGACGTCATACAGCTTCGTCAGCGCCTTCTCGTTCCAGATGTCGCCGTTCTTCGCCTCGACCGTGACGATGATGCGGTTCGCGCCGAACAGCACCTCGCGGTACTGGTTGAAGGTCTGGACGTACTCGTGGTTCTGCGGCAATTGTTTGTCGAAGCCCGCACTCATGTGCAGGCGTGAGGCGAACACCGCCATCACGGCAGTGAAGCCCAGCAACGCGAGCAGGATCAGCAAGCGATGCCGGAAGCAGACCCGCTGCAGGGTCAGCACCAGTTTCTCGATCATGTTGGGTATCCGGTTGGCCGGCCGCCGCGCGAGCGCACTCCCGCCGCGGCCGGCGTTCTTCTCTCTGGGCGAATCAGAACGAATAGGAGATGCTGGCCGACAGGAAGTCCCGGTCGCGCATCAGGTTGTTGCGCCCGCCGCCTTCGAAGGTGACCCACTGGATCGCACCCTTCCACGCATCGTGGTAGTTCGCGAACAGCGACAGCGTCAGCGCCTTGCGCCCCTCGACGAAGGGCAGCGCGTTCGGCGTCGTGCCGTGCACGTCGTGGTACCAGTCGATCTGCGGCGTCAGCGTGACCCCCGAACCCCACACGTTCGGGTAGTTCAGCGCGGCCTCGACGACGTAGCCCCACGACGTCTTGTCCGGCAGCGAGTAGTCGGGCAGGAAGTACGGCGTGCGGCCGCTGCGGTCGAGCCCCGGATAGTGCGCGACCGCCGCTTCCGCAAGGATGAAGCCGTCGCTCGCCCCCGCCGCCTTCGCGATGCCGCCGAGCGGATCGTTATGCGAGAAGGTGTAGAAGCCCGTCAGGTGGAACTGATACTTCTCCTCCTCGACGAAGCCCGGGTTGCTGCCGTGCTCATACACGCTGTACTTGTTTGACGGCCCGCCGAAGATGTTGCCGAAGGGCACCGTCGGGTCGATGCCGACGCTGTCCTTCGGCCGGTACGATAGCTCCGCCCCCACCGCGATGTTGGCGATCTTGGTGTTCGCCGAAATCGCGTACAGGTCCTTGTCCTCACCGTACGCGAGGAAGTAGCCCGTGACCGCCCCCGAGGTGTTGCCGGTGAAGCCCAGGAAGGGCAGCTTGTCGTGGTAGCGTTGGTAGGTGAAGGCGAACTCGGTATCGATCGGCTCGGCGGTATAACGGAAGTTCACGCCGTACTGGCCGCCGTGCTTCGGCTTGTTCACCCCACGGAACGGAATCGCCAACCCCGCAGCGACCGAGTCGGAATCCGACAGCCCCGAATTGTCGCCGCAGCGCCCGTTCGGCAGCCCCGCGCAGGCGCCCGGTCCGAAGAAGTCCTCGGCGATGCTGGTCGGCACGTAGGCCACGCGCCGTCCCTTGCCCAGCACGTCCGCAGTCGAGAAGAAAGTCCCCGACGGGTCGAACTTGAAGCCGTTCCACGCGAACTGGTAGTAGGCCTCCATGCCGAGGTTCTCGGTCAAGCCCAGCGAGCCCGACAGCATCGGCGCGGGCACGAAGATCTCCTTCAACTGCGTACCCGGCACGTGGAACTTCTGTAAGTCGATGGCGTTGATCTGGTTCACGCCGCCGATGATGAAGATGTCCTCGCCCCACGAGATCACCTGGTTGCCGAGCTTCACCTTGCCGCGCTGATCACCGACGGAGAATTCCTTCGCGATCCACAGATCCAGCATCGTCACGTCGCCCGACGCCTCGTTCGCGACCGAAGTGCGCCGCGTGTCGTCGGACTTCGTATCGGCAAACCAGTTGAAGCGCGCCAGCGCGCTCCAGCCGCCCGGATACTTCAGCGACAGGTCGTGCGTGCCCTTCAGCACGGCCGACACGATGTCGCCCTTCTTGTAGTTCAGGTCGCCATCATCGAAGTTCGTGAAGTTGAAGTCGGCGTTGGCGTAGCCCGTCCCGTTCGCGAGGTTGTAGGTCTTCGAGAGCTCGTTGTTGGTGCCGTTGTTGCAGCCGCCGCTGTCGTTGCCGATGATCTTGCAGTCACGCGACTGCAGGCGGCTCACCACGCCGTACGAGATCGTGCTGTCGAAGCTGCCCGACAACCCGTCCTCCGAACCGAAACGTACGGCCTGGCTGGCCGGGGACCACAACGCCGCGGCGATCGCCAGCGACAGCGTGGTCGGAGCAAGGGCGAGCGCGCCCCGACGATGCGAAATCGTCCTGGTCTTCATGGGGAAGTCTCCTGGTGGCTAGGGGGTCAGCGCTCGCCGCGGCGACGCATTTCGTCAGGCGTGAAGTTCGCGGCCGTCACGCGACCGTCCTTCCCTGCCGTCAGATCCAGCACCTCGCCCTCGGCCGTCCAGTTGTCGACCACGTAACGGCGCGCCACCAGGTCATACATCTGCGTCTCGTACGTGATGCACGCGCTCACGTCGGGAGCCGCCCACACGCTGCCTTCCTGCACGCGCCACAGGTTGCCCTTGGCGTCGTACATGTCCACCTGCAGCAACGCCCACGAATCCTCGTCGAAGTGGAAGACCCGCTTCGCGAAGGAATGCCGCTTGTCGCTCTTCACCGTCGCCTCGACGACCCACACTCGGTGGGGCTCGTAGCGCATGAGGTCGCGATTGACATACTCGGGTCCGAGCATGTCCTTGAACTTGTTCTTCTTGTCGATCAGCTTGTAGGAGTTGTACGGAACGAACATCTCCTTCTTGCCGACCAGCTTGTAGTCGTAGCGGTCGAGCGCGCCCGTGAACATATTGATCTGGTCGACGAAGTACAGGTTGTCGAAGCCGGCGATCGGATTGTCGTACGCGAAGGTCGGCGAGCGGCGCACACGGCGCTGGCCCGGGAAGTAGATCCACGCGTCTTGCGGCTTGTCGATGTAGGCGTGGATCAGGTAGCCCTCGCCTGCGCGGGACGGCGGCGTCAGCACGTCGTACAGCAGCTTCGACTCCACCCCGCCGACGTCGGCCGGCCCCGTCACCTTCGGGTCGTTGAACGGGTACAACTCGTACGACCACTGCTTGTTCTCGACGTAGCTGCCATCCTTTTCCGGCATCAGCGCCGAAATCTGCGCCCGCCGCCCGAGGCCCGTGTAGCGCAGCTTGTAGTTCCACATCGCCTCGGCGCCGCTCTTCGGGATCGGGAACGGAATGCCCGCCCCGAACACCTGCTCGAGCTGCCATCCGTCCGCACCGATCTTCGCGGCGGTCGCGTTTTTCTTCGTCTGCGTCGCGACGAAATCCGGCACCGGACAGCTGCGGTGCGTCGGATACACATCCATCCGATAACCCTTGTACGCCTTGATCAACGCGATCTGCCCCGCGGACAGCTTGTCGGCGTACTTGTCGACGTTCGACGCATCGATCGAGAACAACGGCTTGTCGTCCTTGAACGGATCGAGCCGCCCCGGCTTCCAGCCCGCGGGAGCCTGCGTCATTCCACCCTTCCATGCGGGAATCGCCCCGTCCTTGCTGCCCTCGGCCTCCGCGCCGATCGGCGTCAGGGCCTTGCCCAATGCCGCCGCTTCGCTCTCCGACACCGCAGCCCCCGCCGCGGCGCTGCCGAGCACCGCGGCGACGGCCAGACAGATCAGGCCGAGGCGCGGCAAATTCCTTGTAGTAACGCTCATGTTCCCAGTCTCCTAACTCACGTAGTAGCTGCCAAAACCACCGCAGCCGCTGCCACACACTCCTGTGTAGTCATGCGTGCGGACCTCTTTGTGTCCTTTCATCGCATGAGTCGGATTCTAGGAACGCTCCCCCGCTGACCGTTATCCGAAATCGGCAACGCCGACTCGATACACGCCCCCCCTGTCGCCGGACTGACTTTTGTATTAGTGTTAAAAAAGAAAAAGGCCCAAAACCACAATAATTTGTCGCTCATTCCGGTCAGGAGAGACCAACGGAAATGAACACCTCGGCCCACCCCGCGCACGAAACCCCCGTGCCAGCCGCGGGGGATGACGCCTTCTCCGTCGTGCGCCTCGACACGCGCGACGCGGACGACCATGCGTCCTGCCTGCAGCACTGGAAGCAGCGCTACGACCAGCTGTCGGCCGGCAGCTTCAACGGTCGTTTCGACGAATACTGGTTCGGCGACATCCAAGTTTTCCGCGAACGGACCAACCAGGTCATCCATGAAGTGGGTTCGTCGTGGCAAGGCTCGCTGACCGTCGGCGTCCCGGTCGAAGTCGATGGAACCGGCTCCTTCTGCGGCACCCCCTGCGGCCAGGATTCGATCGTCACCCTGACCTCAGACGACGAGCTCGACTATCGCACTCCGCGCCTGCATGACATCGTCGCGGTCACCACCGACACCCAATCCTTTCTGGATTACGCGATGCGCGTCGAACATCGCGATCTGTCAGCCGAAATCGGCAAGCAGCGGGTCATCGACGCGACACCGGAGCAAGCCGCCAACCTGCGCGGCTTCCTCCTGACGGTGCTCACGAGCCTCGAAGCGACCCCCGGACTGCTGCGTCACCACCAGATGCGCAAGGGTCTCGAACAAGCCATTTTCGGCAGCCTGATCGCCGCGATCACGCCCGCCGACGAAAGCGCTCGGAACACGCCGCACTCACGGGCGCGACAGCTCATCGTCGGCCGCGCCCGCGAATACATGAGCACGCACATCGACGAACCGATCACCGTCGCCGATTTGTGCACCGAGCTGCAGGTTTCGCGCCGCACGCTGCAGTACAGCTTCCAGGACATCCTCAATCTCAATCCCGTCAGCTTCCTGCGCGCCATGCGCTTGAACGGGGTCCGCCGCGAACTCAAGCGCGCCAATCCGGGCACGAACCACGTCGCCGACATCGCCGCGCGCTGGGGCTTCTGGCACCTGTCGCACTTCGCGGCCGACTATAAGGCCATGTTCGGCGAACTGCCCTCGGACACCCTGCGACAGTCCGCCCGCATTCATCCGGCTTCCGGCTTCCCGGTCACCGTCTGAGGCACTCAGCCGGGCTGGCGATTCAGGAAACCCTGAATCGCGCCACGTCGCCCTGCAGGCTCTCGGCCAGCTCTTCCAAGCGATTAGCCGTGTGCAGGCTGCCTGCGGCCGATGAAGTGTTCTCCTCGGCCATCCTGGCAATTGTTTCCACGTTCCGCGCGATCTCGGTCGACGCGGAACTCTGCTCGCGCAAGGCCTCCGAGATCTCCGCCACGGTATCCACCACCCGTCCGGCCTCCTCGCGAATCAGCGCCATCGCCTTGCCCGCCTGCTGCGCCCTCTCGACACCCTCGTTCACGCGCACGACGCCATGGTTCATGCTTTGTACAGCAGCGCGGGCGCCTTGCTGAATCGCCCCCACCATCCCGGCGATTTCTTGCGTCGAATGCGTCGTCCGCTCGGCGAGCTTGCGCACCTCGTCCGCGACCACTGCAAATCCCCGCCCCTGTTCGCCCGCGCGCGCGGCCTCGATCGCCGCGTTCAGCGCAAGGAGGTTGGTCTGATCCGCAATTTCCTTGATTACGCCGACAATTGCAGATATCTGCTCCGAACTCTGTCCAAGCTCCTCGATGGTACGTGCGGACCCCGAAACCGACTCCGCAATATCGCCGATCTCCCGAATCACGGATTCGACGATCTCCCCGCCTTCGCCCGACAGCCGGCCCGACTTGCGCGCCAATTCGTTCGCGTTGCCGGCATTGGTCGCGATGTGATCGATGCCCACCGTCATCTCCTCCACCGCCGCCGCCATGCTGGACGCCGCCTCGCTCTGCCTTTGCGAGGCCGTGTCGACCTGCCGTGCCGAATCCAGCATGCCCCGCGCAGCCTCGGCCAGTTCGCCGGAATTGCGCTGAATCGAAGCGATGAGCCGTCCCATCGTCGCCGCCATCTCGTTGAAACTCCTGCTCACCATGCCGAGCTCGTCGCGCGCCTGGACGTCGACGCGCGCCGTCAGATCTCCTGCCGCGAGCCGTGCGCTCTCGTTGGACAGCCTGGTCACCCCGCCGATGATCGAAACATAGCTCCCGACCGACAGGTAGCCGATCACCGCCAGCACGACGAGCAACACGCCGATGTTGAAGTACAGGATGCGCGAGGCATGAGCGATACGATCGTTCAGCACTTCGTCCAGCGTCGGCAGCATGATCTCGTACGCCTGCTCGTAGCCCACGGTCATCGCGCCGGTCGCAAGGTCCAAATACGAGCTCGACAAGGTGACGAAGAAGTCGCCGCCCAGAATTTCCTGCACCACGCGCAACACTTCCTCGAGCCGCGTTTCGAACCCGTTCAGCGACGTCTCCAGCCGATCCTTCAGGTCCGGCCTCTGCGCCGAGATCTTGGCTACGTTAACTTTCAGGTCACGCAAAGCCGCGCGCACCTCGTTCGTCAGCACGAACAGCTCGGTACGTGCCGCGTCGTCCATGCTGCCGCGCGCCAGCACCGCCGCCCCCTTCGCACGCAAACGCCCCAGCCGCTCCAGCACGAAGGGGGTACGCACCACCGCCGTCGCCATCAGGTAATAGCTCTCCGCCTCAGGATCGAACGTCAGTCCATACCTGTCCGACAGCACGATCTGGTAGCTCAGCAGCGCATCGACCAGGCGTGTGTGAGCGCTCGTGTTCTCGGGCTGGCTCCAGCTCAGCCCGTCGCGCTGCAGCGTCCCCCACTGCGCCCGCACATCCTTCCACGCCGGATCTGTGCGGTCCGCCTCGGGCAAGGCCTTGTCGAGCACCGCGAATGCCTCGTCGACCGCCTTTTCGGTCTCCTTGCGGCGATCGGACATTGCCGTCAGCCCACCCAGCAATGCCGCGGACAAGCCGCGATGCTGCTGCACGAGCTCCACCGTCTTAAGCAGCGGGCGCGCCAGGCCCGACGCAACCAACTCGCTGCGCGAACGCTCGATGGTCGTATTGAGCTGGTTCGCCAGCGTCACCATCAGAACCACGAAGGCGGCGAAGATGATCGAACCGATCAATCCGAATTTTGCCCGATAGGACAGCCGGTTCATTATCGCCACCGCGGGCAGGAACAATCCTTTCATAAGAGCCTCCATGGGCCGCCTCTCTCTGTGTTTTTTGGGGGAAGGAATGATGGCCGAAATGGTCGTCGGCGTCAGTCGCTCCACAGCACCCTACACGAAGAATAGTACAAAGGCCTTCGGATATTATTCCCATGGGATAAATCAAGAAACCGCCAGCCGGACCGGGTTCACGACCTCAGCGCCATGTGCCGCTCCCGAAATGCTAGTATTCCTGGTCCGCCACTCTGCGCATCAGCGTTTGGCCCGAGCCTCACCCCCACACAGCGACAACATGCTCTTCAATTCCGTCAACGAGCACTGCCTCAACAGCATCGTGGAACTCTCCGAGACCCGCACCGTCGAGGCCTCGGAAGACATCTACGACGAGCGCGGCATGAAGCTCTGGGCGAAGGGCAAGCCCGTTTCGGCCGAGCTCCAGGAAAAGCTGTTGCGCCGCAAGCTCGCTAAGCCGCTCGAGGCAACCCTCGCGGTCGACGGCGCAGTGGCGTTCGGCGACGTCGTCGGCGCTTGCCGCGCCCGGCTCGACGAAAACCCGCTATTCCGCCGCATCGTGAATCGCGATGCCATCTCCCTGATCAACAGCATGCGCAACACGGCGCTCCCGCAGCCGCTGCGCCTGCTGCTCACCTCGGCACACGCCAAGGGCAGCAACGCCTTCAAGCACGCCATCGGGACGATCCTGGTGAGTGCCGGCATCGCGGCACGGCTCTCGGTGAGCGAGCACGAGGCGCAGCACCTGCTGATGGCCGCGCTGCTGCATGACCTGGGGGAGATGTACATCAACCCCGATTACCTGCGCGACAGCTACCGCTTGCCGCCGGCAGAATGGAAGCACGTCGCCAGCCACCCGCGCATCGGGCAGTTGCTGATCGCCGAGCTCACGACGCTGCCCGCGATCGTCGGCCAGTGCGTCGCCCAGCACCACGAACGGCTCGACGGCAGCGGCTACCCCAATCAGCTCGAGCGCAGCAAGCACCACCGCCTCGGCAGCTGGCTTGCCGTCGCCGACTCCGTTGCAGCGATCCTGTCGCGCGGCGACGCGGGTGCACCGCTGCGTGCCGCGCTGGCGCTGCGCATCGTGCCCGAGGAATTCGACCACGACGCCGTTGCCGTCATCACCCAGGCACTGCGCCACGGCGACGACAGTTTCGGCACACCGGCCGACGGCGGCTTCGTCGCAGGGGTCAAGGCCAGCATGGGACGCGTCATTACCACGATCCGCCGCGCCGAATCGCTCCGGGCCACGGCCGCAACCCCCTTCCTGCGCCAGACTGCGGAAAGCGCGCTGCTGCTTCTCTACAACCTCGACAAGTCGCTACGCTCCACCGGCGTCGTCGAAGCAGCCACGTTGGGCGCCGACGTCCTCGACGCCGAAGTCGTCGCCGAGATCAACCTGGTGGTCCGCGAGGTCGACTGGCGCATGCGCAACCTCGCCCGCAACCTGCACCTGCGTGCGGAAGCCCACGACGACAAGAACTGCCTGCAGCAACTGTCTCCGCTGATCGGCACACTCGACGGCACCGCGCCAAGCTAGTCCGCCCCCTGCCCGGGCGGATGCGGGCTAAACTGTGACAGTGACATCCAGCGGAGATCGACATGCAGGAATTCGAATCCCAAGCGCAGGCATTCGCTGACCGGATCGAAGCTGAGCTCAACGATGGGCAACTCAGCTTTCCGACGTCGCTCGACATCTCCCTCCGCGTCAAACGACTCGCCGACAACCCTGATTCGTCGCTCGAGCAGATCGCGGCCGTCGTCAGGACCGAGCCTGTGCTGAGTGCCAAGGTCGTCCGCATGGCCAACGCGGTCGCGCTCAACCCGTACGGCTCGCCGATCACCAACGTCACCGATGCCGTTCAGCGCATCGGGCTCGCGTCCCTGCGCTGCCTCGCCTTCGCCGTCGCCGCCGAGCAACTCGCGCAGGACCACCGCTCTTCGAAGATGCGCGCGATCGCGTCCGGACTGTGGATGCATTCCGTGGACGTCGCCTCGTGGGCCTATGCGTTCGCGCACGAACTCAAGGTCGGCAGCCCGGATACAGCGATGTTCGCCGGCATGATGGTCGACATCGGGGAATTCCTCCTCGTGGCGCGGGCCGCCGACTACCCGGCACTCGAACACGACACGACGCGATTCGCCGAGTTCGTATCGGCCTGGAACGAACCGGTCGGCCGCGCGATCCTCGAAACCTTCGAACTTCCCGAATCGATCATCGACGCCTTCAACTACGACGACCCCTACGGCGGTTCGTGGCCGCCGAAGGATCTGTCGGACGTACTGTTCGTCGCCTCCCTGTCGGCGGAAATTCCCAACCCCTTCGACAAGTTGCTCGGAACCGACCGCCGCTTCGCCGTCACCGACACTGCGCCCGATGGCATCGCCAAGGAAGAACTGAGCGCCCTGCTCGATACCGCACGCAGCGCTCACCACGTGATCCTGAGCGCGATCAGCAATTGAGACGACGTCGCCATCCCATACTCCCGCGCGCGGCGCCGCAACAAGTTGTCATCTCCCGGCGCCCGCGCATAACATACTGCGGTCCAGCACCGAACCGGTGCCCACCTCAAACTCCTTTAGGTAAGCGATGAGCGAGGACTCCTTCGACGACGTCACCAGCCTGCAGATCCGGCTCACCGAACTTCGGACCGAGCATCGCGATCTCGACGACGCCATTTCGCGGCTCCAGGGCTCCCCGCAGGAAGACGAACTCCTCCTGCGCCGCCTGAAGAAGCGCAAGCTCGCGCTCAAGGACCGCATCACGGTCATCGAGCACATGCTCGAACCCGACGAATTCGCCTGAAACCGACACCCGACAACGACCCGATGACCCAGCCCAGGACCGCCGGCCCCGAGACGCTCGCCCTGCACGCAGGACAATCCCCCGACCCCCATTTCGGCGCCCGCGCGGCACCGATCTACTTCACGACGAGCTACGTCTTCGCGGACGCCGACCAGGCTGCGGCGCTCTTCAACCAGGAACGTCCGGGCCACGTCTATACGCGCATCTCGAACCCGACCAACGCGATGCTCGAAGAGCGCGTCGCGGCACTCGAAGGTGGAGTCGGCGCGGTCGCCGTGGCGAGCGGCCAGGCGGCACTGCACCTTGCGATCACCACGCTGATGGGCGCCGGCGGGCACATCGTCGCGTCGCGCGCGCTCTATGGCGGGTCGCACAATCTGCTGGCCTACACGCTGCCTCGATTCGGCATCCACACGACCTTCGTCGATCCGCACGACACCGCAGCCTGGCGCGCCGCCGTCCGGCCCGAAACACGCCTCTTCTTCGGTGAATCGCTCGGCAACCCCGGCCTCGACGTGCTCGACATCCCGGCCGTCGCCGACATCGCGCATGAGCACCGCGTGCCGCTGCTCGTCGACGCCACCCTCGTGACGCCCTGCCTGCAGCGCCCCTTCGATCTCGGCGCCGATCTCGTCATGCATTCCGCGACGAAATTCCTCGGCGGACACGGCGTCGCCGTCGGCGGCCTGCTCGTCGATGGCGGCCGCTTCGACTGGGAAGCATCGGGCCTCTTCCCGACGCTGACCGAGCCCTACGCCGGCTTCCACGGCATGGACTTCGCCGAGGAATCGCCCATCGCCGCCTTCCTGCTGCGCGCCCGTCGCGAAGGTCTGCGCGACTTCGGCGCCTGCCTGTCGCCGATGAACGCCTTCCAGATCCTCCAAGGCATCGAGACCCTGCCGCTGCGCATGCGCGCGCATGTCGCCAACGCCCGCACCGTGGCCGAACACCTCGCACAGCACCCGCTCGTCGAACGCGTCGCCTACCCGGGTCTGGCCAGCCACCCCGACCACGAACTCGCCGCCCGCCTGCTTCCGGAAGGCGCCGGCTCCGTGCTGTCCTTCGAACTCAAGGGCGGCCGCGCGGCGGGGCGCGCCTTCATCGAAGCCCTGCGCGTGTTCTCCCACCTCGCGAACGTCGGCGACGCGAAGTCGCTCGTGATCCACCCCGCCAGTACCACCCACTTCCGCATGTCTGCGGAAGACCTGCGTGCGGCGGGCATCGGCGAAGGCACGGTCCGACTGTCAGTGGGCCTGGAAAACGGCATCGACCTGATCGAAGACCTCAACCGCGGCCTTTACGCCGCCGGCCGTGCCGTTCAAGGGTGATGCGATGGAATTGACTCTCGACAACACCCCGATCTTCGCCTACACGGGCGGCAAGCCCTTCGATCGCCGCCTGCCCGTCGTCGTCCTGATCCACGGTGCCGGCCACGACCACAGCGTGTGGAACTACCAGGCCCGCAAGCTCGCCCATCACGGCTACGCCGTCCTCGCCCCGGACCTGCCGGGACACGGACGCTCCGGCGGTGCCCCCCTGGCCGGCATCGAAGCGCTCGCAAGCTGGATCGAAACCCTCCTCGACGCGGTCGGGGCCCCCCAGGCCGCCCTCGCCGGCCACAGCATGGGCTCCCTCGTGGCGCTGCAAGCCGCCGCACAACTGCAATCGCGCGCAACAAAGCTGCTGTTGATCGGCTGCGTCGCGCCGATGCCGGTCGCCGCACCGCTCCTCGAAGCGGCACGCCACGATCGCAGGACCGCGCACCTGATGATCAACCAGTGGTCCTACACGCCGACCTCGCAGCTCGGCGAAAGCCCGGTTCCGGGCGTCTCGCTCACCGGGCTCAATATACGGCTGATGGAGCGCCAGCGCGAAGGCGTCCTTGCGACCGATCTCGCCGCCTGCAACGCCTACCAGAACGGGCTGGAAGCGGCTCGCAGCATTCGTGTCCCGACGGCACTGATCTGCGCCGAGCGCGACCAGATGACTCCCCGCAAGGCAATAACACCACTACAAGAAGCATTAATTGACACGCCTTCCGGCGCGCATATGATTAGTATCAAAGGTGCAGGCCACGCCATGATGGCCGAAGCGCCGGATGCGGTGAGCGACGCGATTCGCGGCTTCCTCGAACGCGCATGACATAACAAAACGGGGCCCACCCCGTCGCTCGACCGATGGCAGTCACCACAACAGGAGAGAGCCATGTCGGAACAACTCGACAGCGAGGCGGCGACGGATGAACCGGTCTTTCCAACGATCCGCGAAGTGGACGCAATGGCGCCGCTGCGATGGATGCGCCAGGGAATCGGCGACTTCAAGGCCTGCCCCCTGCCAAGCCTGTTCTACGGTTTCTGCTTTGCCGCGATGGGCCTGCTCGTGACGGCCGTATTCGAGCACGCCTACGAGTACACGGCGGCGCTGACCTCCGGCTTCCTGCTGCTCGGCCCCTTCCTGGCGATGGGCCTGTACGAAATCAGCCGGAGGCGCGAAGAGGGTCAGCAGTGCGCCTTGAGTCCGACACTCACCGTGTGGACACGCAACGCCGGCAACATCGGCATCTTCGCCGTCGTCCTCGGCATCGTGTTTCTCGTCTGGGCGCGTGCGTCGCTCGTGGTCTTCGCGCTGTTCTACACCAACGAGATGCCGAACCTGTCCGGCTTCCTGACGGAGGTCCTGGCGATGGAAAACATCGAATTCCTGCTCGTGTACTTTGGCGTCGGCCTGCTGTTCGCGACGATCGTATTCGCCGCCAGCGTGATCTCCGTGCCGTTGATGCTCGACCGGGATCAGGACGCCATCTCGTCGATGCTCGCCAGCGTCGGCGCCTTGGCGCGCAATCCTGCGGCGATGGCGATCTGGGCCGCTTTGATCGTCACGCTCACCCTGCTCGGCTTTGCGAGCTTCCACCTCGGGCTGGTGGTCCTGATGCCGATCGTCGGCCATGCCACTTGGCATGCATACCGCGACCTCGTCGCCCCGGTGGACTCCCCGCCCGCCTCCGCCCCCGTCTGAAGCCGCCCCGCCATGCACTCCGCAGCCGAACTTGTCACGACTGTCGCATCCCTCGCCCCCCTGCCCACCGTTTATGTCCAGGTCAGGGACGAGATGGACAAACCGGCTGGATCATGTGCCGCGATCGCCCACGCGATCAGCGCAGATCCAGCCCTGACGGCGGGCCTGCTCCGTCTCGTCAATAGCGCGTTCTACGGCTATGGCGGAAAGATCGAAACGATCACCCGCGCGGTAACCATTCTCGGGATGCAGCAGGTCCACGACCTCGTACTGGCCATATCCGTCAGCGCGGCTTTCTCGGCCCTCAAGCCGCAGCGCTTCGATATGCCTGCCTTCTGGCGCAGCAGCGTCATGCGCGGCCTCGCCGCGCGCGAAATCGGTCGCAGCCACGGGATTCTGGGTGCCGAGCGCCTGTTCGTGATCGCGCTGCTGGCCGACATCGGCCATCTCGTCATGCACCAGTCCGTCCCGGAATTGACCCACGAGGCAGCGGATGCGTCGAAGCGCAACGCAGAACCGCTCCACGAGGCGGAACGCCGAATCGTGGGCTGCGACTACGTGGAGGTCGGCGCGACGCTGATGTCGCACTGGAAACTGCCGTCCTGCTTCGCGAAGATCATCGGCGCGCAACTCGTCCCCCGCCTCGCTGCGGAGAGCGCCTATGAGGCGGCGATCGTACACCTCGCAACGCGTATCGCAGAAGCCGATCAGAACAACGAATCCAGCACCTCGGCCGCCGAACGTGTCTCGCCCGTTATCTGGACGACCCTCGACATGCAGCCCCCCAGCTTCCGCAACATCCGTGAGTGCGCCGAACTCGACCTTGCCAATTACGTAACGCTACTCATCCCGGACGCCGGCAGAACGCATCACGGTCACTGAAGGGACAGACCGCGGGCGATAGCGCGCCAACGATTCACGTCCAGCTCACCGAGCAGGTCGCGAACAAAGGCCAGCGCGTCTTCGATGTCGCTGCGCGCCCGCTCGGACAGTCCTTCTCCGAGTTCGAAGGATTGGGCCCTGATGCCCAACACGAAGGCCGGAGGCGGCCTCGCATCCAGCCGGCGAGCCACCGCAAGGACCGCTTTCGGCTCCAGCGCATGCGAGAAAGTCGGACTCCTTCCGCTCGGAATTTCCTCGCGAAACGTGAAGGGCGCCTCGGAAATACAGCTTGCGTCGATGAACAAGGCGAGCTCTGCCCCCTCGAGTTCCAGCGCGTGCTCCACCTGCAGCTGAAAATCGACGATCAGCCTCGTTCCCTTCGGCAGGTAGGGCTCCATTCGCGACGCGAGCATCGGTCCCAGCGCGTCGTCGCCACGCGACTCGTTGCCGACGGCGAACACGACCAACCGACGGTCAGTCACGCACGAGCCTGCCGGCGACGCTGCCATCGGCTTCGATCAATTCGAGTGCGAGCGGCATCTTCCCCAACGCGTGCGTCGCGCAGGACAGACAGGGATCATAGGCCCGGATCGCCACTTCGATGTGGTTGAGCAAGCCTTCGGTCAGCTCGCGACCATCGAGGTAGCGACGCGCCACCTCACGCACTGCGGTGTTCATCGCCTGGTTGTTGTGGGTTGTCGAGACGATCAGGTTGCACATCGTCACCAGGTCATCGTCGCCCACCTCGTAGTGATGGATCAGCGTGCCGCGCGGAGCCTCGATGATGCCGATCCCTTCAAGCCGCCGCTCACCGCCCGCAAGCAGCGAACCGGCAAGGAGATCGCCGTCGTCGAGCAGATCCCGTAGGACCTCCGCCGCATGCAGCATCTCGATCATGCGCGCCCAATGATAGGCGAGCGTCGCGTGGACCGGGCTCCCGTTGCCGTGATCGATGAACTCGCGACGTTCGGCTTCGGCGAGCGGACTCGGAATGAAGTCGCAGTTCTGCACCCGCGCGAGCGGCCCGACCCGATACCAGCCATCGTCCGGACCGAGCTGCTGCAGGTAGGGGAACTTCATGTAGCTCCAGGGCTTGACCTGTTCGCGGATCACGCTGCGATACATGGCATCCGGAATGCCATCGAGAAGGATGTCGCCGTCTCCGTCGCGGAAACGCAGCGCGCCGTCATACAAATCCATTGCGCCGTCGTCGCGGACGAGGCTCATCATATTCGCGCGAAACGCGCCGAACTGGTCGTAGAGACCGGGATTCGACCGGTGCAGCCGCTTCACGAGTTCGACGGCAGCACGACTCCACTCGATCACTTGGCCGATGTCGGCCCGCAGCGCGTCGCGATCCTCCGCCGCCAGGTGTCGGTTCATGCCTCCCGGCACGGAGCCTGTCCCGTGGATGCGCTTGCCCGCGGTCGCCCGGATCACCTCCTGACCGAAACGCCTCAGCATCACACCTTGGCGCGCCACCTCCGGGTAGGTCTCCGCCACGCCGACCACATTGCGCCGCCCCACCTCCGACTCAAAACCGAAAAGCAGGTCCGGCGACGAGAGGTGGAAGAAATGCAACGCATGCGACTGCAGGATCTGCCCGTAATGCATCAGGCGACGCAGCTTTTTGGCCGTCGGTGTGATCGCGGCGGCGCCGACGACATGATCGAGCGCCTTCGATGCCGCCAAATGGTGGCTCACCGGACAGATGCCGCACAGCCGCTGCACCATCACGGGCACTTCCCAGTATGGACGTCCTTGGATGAAGACTTCGAACCCCCGGAACTCGACGATGTGCAGCCGCGCCTCGCGAACATGTCCCGCTTCGTCGAGCAGCAGCGTGACCTTCCCATGGCCTTCGACCCGCGATACCGGATCGATCACCACCCGGCGCAAGTCGCCCCGGTTTTCGGCGGTTTCAAGCGACGAAGCCATACCCACCTCAGTCAAAACGCAACAAGGGATGCGACAGTCGTGGCGTGCGCCCCCCGATCAGATCGGTCAGGAACTTCCAGATGACCGGCCCTGAAGGCGGGCAGCCCGGGATGAAATAATCGACCCGCACGATTTCGTGGATCGGGTGCACCTTGTCAAGCAGCAGCGGCAGTTCGGGGTCGTCCGGCACGCGGCCGCCCTCGATGCCGTCGCGCCCGACATAGACCTGCTGCAGGCAATCGCCGAGATCAAGATGATTCCGCTGAGCCGGCAAACCGCCATTGATCGCACACGCGCCGACCGCGATCAGCGTCTTGCAGTTCGCGCGGAATTCGCGCAGCACGTGGACATTCTCTGCGTTGCAGACGCCGCCTTCGATCAACCCGATGTCACAAGGTCCGCAATGCTTGATGTCCGTGAGCGGCGAGCGGTCGAACTCGACGATCTGGACGAGCTCGAACAGGTGCTCGTCAATGTCGAGAAAGGACATGTGGCATCCGAAACAACCCGCAAGCGACGTCGTCGCGACACGCAGTTTCGGCAAGGGCGCTTTGTCGGTCATTCGTCACGCTCCATCGCCACCTTGCTGATCGGCGCGACATCGTACTTGCGCTGCCCGATCGGAGCAGCGAAACCGACTCGCTTCCTCAGGATCACACCGACCGGGCAGATGTTGGCCGCGAGATCGGCCGCGGAGAAATCCGTATCCGCGAGCCGCCCGGACTCCGCATTGACGACCAGGTGTTTCCGGATGCCACGCCCGGTGAGCGCGAACACGGCCTTCCGGTCGACGTCGCGGGAAGCCCGGACGCAAAGCTCACAGAAGATACAGCGGTTGAAGTCGAGCAAGACGTCCGGATGAGAAGCGTCGACCGGGCGATCAGGAAAGAAATGCGCGAACCGCGCGCTGTTCATCTCCAGTTCGTACGCCAGCGCCTGCAACTGGCAGTTGCCGCTCTTCTCGCAGGACGGGCAGAAATGATTGCCCTCGACAAAGAGCATCTGCAGCAGCGCGCGCCGCTCGCCGTTGATCTCGGGCGTATTGCTCTCGACTTCCATGCCGTCGCGCGCCGGCAGCGCACAGGACGACACGTGCCGGCCTCCAACCTTGACGATGCAGAGCTTGCAGGACCCGTGCGCCGGGAAATCCGGATGCCAGCACAGATGAGGAATGTAATGCCCGGCGGAGCGGGCGGCCTGCAGGATCGTCTGTCCGTCCTCGAACGGAACGGGCTGGCCGTCGAACAGGAATTTTCCACTCATCGTGCCTCTCCGCTGGCGTCGAAATGCGCATTGGTGTCGTCTCGGCCGGTCAGGCGCCGTGCCGTGGCGAGCGACGCATCAAGATCGAAGGCCGGTTGGAACTCCAGCGACTGCAGACGCCGCTCATACGCCGGCCGGAACTTGACCAGCGTATCGATCACCGCGTTCGGCGCGCTCGAGCCGAGACCGCAGTGGCTCGCATTCTTCAACAGACGATCGATCCACTCGATGTCGGCGAGGTCCATCTTCGCCCCATGACCGCTGGCGAGTTTGTCCATGTAGCCCTTCAGCAGCGAAGTGCCGACCCGACACGGGGTGCAGAAGCCGCAGCTCTCGTGCGCAAAGAAATGGACAAAATTGCGCGCCACCTCGAACGGATCCCGCCGCGAATTGAAGACCATGAACGCCCCGGCGCTCGGCACGTCCTCGAACGCGATCCGACGGTGAAATTCATAGCTCGCCAGCGTCACGCCCGATGCCCCGCCGACCTGCACCATCTCGGTGTCCTGTGCTCCGCAATCCTCCAGCACTTGGGCGACGGTGACGCCGAAGGGGTATTCGTAGACACCGGGCGCCGCGCAGTCTCCTGAAATCGACAACAGCTTCGTACCCGTCGACTGCGCCGTGCCGGTCGCCGCGAACGCTGCTCCCCCCTCCAGCGCGATGAGCGTCGCCTTGGCGAGCGTCTCGACGTTATTCACCACGGTCGGACGCCCCAGATACCCCCGCGTCGCCGGGAATGGAGGACGGATGCGCGGCGTGCCGCGTTTGCCCTCCAGCGATTCGAGCAATGCCGTTTCCTCGCCGCAAACGTACGCGCCGGCGCCGAGATGGATCTCGATGTCGAAATCGAACCCCGGCTCGCCGAGGATCGTGCCACCGAGCAGGCCGGCCGCCCGTCGTACCGTCAGCACATCCTTCAAGTGCCGCAGCAAATAACGGTATTCACCCCGCAGGTACAACAGCCCCTGTCGCGCGCCGGTCGCCCACGCCGCCAGAGTCATCCCTTCGAACACCTCGTCCGCGTAGGTCGTCAGCAGCACCCGATCCTTGAAGGTGCCTGGTTCCCCCTCATCCGCATTGCACACGACCACCTTGTCGGCGCCCGGTGCGTCGCGGCACGACGTCCATTTCACGGCGGTCGTGAAACCCGCGCCACCCCGGCCTCGCAGATTGGAGACGCGCATCTCCTGCAGCCAGCCATCACGCCCGCGGCGCATCGCCGCACTCAAGGCCTCCCCCGGCCTGAACCGTCCGCCGAGCAACGCATCCCGCCGACGGATGTTGTCGTCGACGCGGAAATACTCCGACGGCCATGCGGCGACCGGTACCTGCTGCCGCACCAGTTCGGCGATCTCTGCGACGCGGTGCCGATCGAGCCGGGTAACAGCGATGCCGTTCGCCAGCACCGCCGGCCCCTGGTCGCCCATACCGGTGCAGGATGTGGTATCGACGCTCACCAAGCCATCCGACGACACTGTCCCCGGCGCGACTCCAAGGGAAGCACACAATTCCGCCAACAAGTCTCGATTACCGAGCATCCGGTCGGTGATGTTGTCGGAGAACAGAATGCGGTAGCGCCCGACCGGGCGGCCGTACAAGAAGCTGTAGAAGCCTGCGACGCCTTCGACACGCGCGCGCGGAAGATCCAGCAGTGCCGCGATATGAGTCAGGCTTCGCGCCGAAAGATGACCGAGCGCGTCCTGTGTCTCAATGAGGATCTGAAGCAGTTGCGATGGCTCGCGACGATGGCGCTCCACGACCTGCAGGGCGATTCGTTCCGGATCATCCATGGCTGCACTCAAGCAAGGACCATATGCCGTAATTCTATCAACAAAGGCCCGTGGACCGTTTTCGCCCGATGCCAAATTTTTTTTGCGTTACCGCCCATCGCTTCTTACTCGCGCGTCTTCGCGAACGGCCGGAAGAGCCTTGTGCGACGCGCCTTTCGGGAAAAACGGACCGCTCCGGAGCCTACTATATCTAGTCATACGCGCGCCGTTGACATACCGTTAAAAAAATTAACCATATGTTTTATATAACGTTTATTTTTTTGCCAAAACACGCTTCGCAAGCTATTCTTCACACCGAACGAACCAACACCAAGGGGCCAAGAAGAAGACCATGAGCACGACGATCCAGCACCAGCTTAAGGGCAAGGCCGACGCTTCGACGCTCGCGCCGCAGGAAATTTCCGGCGAGGTTCTCCTCGAGAAATATGCCAAGGGAGACGAGCAGTCGGTCTATGAGGTTCGCGCACGCGTCGCGCGCGCCCTCGCCGTCGTCGAAGCCGAAGACAAGCGCGCGCACTGGGAAGCCAAGTTCCTCGAAGCGCAGGAAAAGGGCTTCGTCCCGGCAGGCCGCATCAACAGCGCCGCCGGCACCAACCTTCAGGCGACGCTGATCAACTGCTTCGTGCAGCCGGTGGGCGACTCGGTGTCTGAAGCCGTCGACGGCCGTCCCGGCATCTACACTGCGCTGGCCCAGGCTGCCGAAACGATGCGCCGCGGTGGTGGCGTCGGCTACGACTTCTCGAGCATTCGTCCGAAGGGCGCGCTGGTGCGCGGCACCCTGTCGAACGCGTCCGGCCCCGTGTCCTACATGCGCGTGTTCGACCGCTCCTGCGAAACCGTCGAGTCCGCCGGCGCGCGCCGCGGCGCCCAGATGGGCGTGCTGCGCTGCGACCATCCGGACATCGAGGAATTCATCCACGCCAAGGATGAAGGCGACCTGACCAACTTCAACATCTCGGTCGGCGTCACCGACGCCTTCATGAAGGCTGTCGACACCGACACCGACGTCGAACTCGCGCACAAGGCCGAGCCGATCGAAGAGCTGAAGGAAGCCGGCGCCTACCAGCGCGACGACGGCATGTGGGTGTACCACAAGGTCCGCGCCCGCGAGCTGTGGGACCAGATCATGCGCTCGACGTACGACCACGCCGAGCCGGGCATCCTCTTCCTCGACCGCATGAATCAGGACAACAACCTGTATTACTGCGAAACCATCGAGGCCACGAACCCCTGCGCCGAGCAGCCGCTGCCGCCCTATGGCTGCTGCGACCTGGGTTCGATCAACCTGACGCCCTTCGTCAAGAACCCGTTCACCGACAAGGCCGAGTTCGACTACCCCGCCTTCGGCAAGATCGTCGACATCGCGATCCGCATGCTCGACAACGTGCTCGACGTGACCCACTGGCCGCTCGAGCAGCAAGCCAACGAAGCGCAGTCGAAGCGTCGCGTCGGCCTCGGCTTCACCGGCCTCGGCGACGCCCTGATCATGCTCGGCAAGCGCTACGATAGCGCCGAAGCGCGTGAAGTCGCGGCGAAGATCTCCGAATACCAGCGCAACCGCGCCTACCTCGCGTCGGTCGAGCTCGCCAAGGAACGCGGTGCCTTCCCGCTGTTCAATGCCGACATGTACCTTTCCGGCGGCAACTTCGCGTCGCGCCTGCCCGCCGACATCAAGGAAAAGATCCGCAAGCACGGCCTGCGCAACTCGCACCTGCTGTCGATCGCCCCGACCGGCACGATTTCGCTTGCCTTCGCCGACAATGCCTCGAACGGCATCGAACCCCCGTTCTCCTACACTTACACCCGTCGCAAGCGCATGGCGGACGGCACGTACAAGGAGTACTCGGTCGAAGACTACGCGTGGCGTCTGTACAAGCACCTCGGCGGCAACGTCGAACAGCTGCCGCCCTACTTCGTGACGGCGCTGGAAATCTCCGCCCAGGCTCACAAGGACATGGTCGCGGCGGTCGCGCCCTACGTCGACACCTCGATCTCGAAGACGGTGAACGTCCCCGAGGACTATCCCTACACCGAGTTCGAAGACCTCTACCTGTCCGCCTGGAAGGCCGGGCTGAAGGGCCTGGCCACCTACCGTCCCAACTCGGTGCTGGGTGCCGTGCTGTCGGTCACGCCGACCAACGAACAGAAGCAACCGCAGGACGTCGAGCTGTCGGGCCCCAACAAGCGCCTGTCGATCCACAGCCTGCCCGCGCCGGTGCTGTCCAGCCTGCGTTGGCCGGGCCGCCCGGACCTGCCGGACGGCAACCCCGCCTGGACCTACATGCTCAACACGCCGCAGGGCGAGTTCGCGCTATTCGTCGGCCACATCGAGACCAACGGCCTGAAGGGCTTCCCCTTCGAAGTGTGGGTCAACGGTGCCGACCAGCCGCGCGGCCTGGGCGCCGTCGCCAAGACGCTGTCGATGGACATGCGCGCCAACGACCACGGCTGGCTCAAGCTCAAGCTGGAGACGCTGGCCCGCACCATCGGCGAGAAGTCCTTCGAGATGCCCTTCCCGCCGCACGGCGAGAAGAAGCTCTTCCCGGGCGTCGTCTCCGCATTCTCCCAAGTCGTCCGCTACCGCTGCGAGAAGCTCGGCGCGCTCGAACTCGAAGGTGCGACCCCGGTGCTCGACTCCCTGTTCAGCCTGCAGGAACCGAAAACCGGTACCGACGGCACGCTGTCCTGGACCGTCGACATCCAGAACCCGGCCACCGGCGAAGACTTCGTGCTGGGCCTGAAGGAAATCACGCTACCCGCTCAGGACGGCCACGCCACCGGCGTCACCCGCCCCTACTCGGTGTGGCTGTCGGGCAACTACCCGCGCGCCCTGGACGGCCTGACCCGCATCCTGTCGCTCGATATGCGAGTCATGGACCCGGCCTGGATCGGTATGAAGCTGCGCAAGCTGCTGAATTATCCGGAACCGCTGGGCGATTTCATGGCATTCATCCCGGGTACCAAGCGCCAGCAAAACTACCCGAGCACGGTCGCCTACATCGCCCGCCTGATCATCCACCGCTACGCGATGTTGGGCGTACTCGACGAGGAAGGCTATCCCGTCCGTGAGATGGGCATCCTCGAAGCCCCTCGCGAAAACAGCGATCCGAAGGTGATGCAGGGCGGCCTCTGCACCGAGTGCGGTAATCACTCGGTCATCCGCAAGGACGGCTGCGACTTCTGCACCGCCTGCGGCGCAGTCGGCACCTGCGGCTAGCGCCCGCCCCCCCGGGCTTCCAAACGGAAGCCCGATCGAAGCCGCTTCGTTCCGAGCGGCAACGAAAGCCCACACGCTTGGCGTTGTGGGCTTTTTCTTTTCCCGGCGTCCTGCGCGCGAATCCCCGAAGCGTCGCGCGATGCCCGCGTTCGGAATTCCGAACGTTCCAAGTGACCCTTATTCGGATTCCCGAATAGCCGAGCAAGCCAGCAATAAACTTTATACGTTCAATCAATAACTTAATTTATCACGATCTCCTTACTCCTGCTGGCACGCGTAGTGCAATAGGAAAGCGTCGGAACAACGTTTCCGCGTACCAAAGGAGAGAAGATGAAGCTGCAACAGCCCCTGAAGGCCTCCGTCGCCGCCCTCGCGATCGCCGGTGCCATTTCCTTCGTGCCCGCTGCCGCGCAAGCCGGCACGCTCGACAAGATCAAGGAATCCGGCAGCATCACGCTGGGTCACCGCGAATCGTCGATCCCCTTCTCCTACTACGACCAGAACCAACAGGTCGTCGGCTACTCGCAGGAGATGATGCTGAAGGTCGTCGATGCGATCAAATCTGAGCTGAAGATGCCGAACCTGCAGGTCAAGCTGATGCCGGTGACCTCGCAGAACCGCATCCCGCTCGTGCAGAACGGCACCGTCGCGATCGAATGCGGCTCGACCACCAACAACTCCGAGCGCGCCAAGCAAGTCGCCTTCTCCAACAGCATTTTTGTCGTCGGTACCCGCCTGATGACCAAGAAGGACTCGGGCGTGCAGGACTTCGCCCAACTCACCGGCAAGAATGTCGTGACCACCGCCGGCACGACCTCCGAGCGCCTGCTGCGCAAGATGAACGAAGAAAAGCAGCTCGGCATGAACATCATCAGCGCCAAGGACCACGGCGAATCCTTCCTGACGCTGGAAACCGGCCGCGCGGTCGCGTTCATGATGGACGACGCACTGCTGTATGGCGAACTCGCCAAGGCCAAGCGCCCGGCAGACTGGGTCGTCACCGGCACCGCCCAATCGTATGAAGCCTATGGCTGCATGATGGCCAAGGACGACCCCGCGTTCAAGAAGATCGTCGACACCGCGATCGCCAAGACCATGAGCTCCGGCGAAGCCGAAACCATCTACAACAAGTGGTTCCTCGCCGCGATCCCGCCGAAGAACATCAACCTGAACTTCCCGATGTCGGACGCGATGAAGAAGCTCGTCAAAGAGCCGAACGACCGCCCCTTCGAATAAGCAGGCAGTTCACGCGAGGTCGGCCACAAGCGGTCGGCGCGACCTCGCTGCAATTCCATCACATCAACAAGCGGGAAACACCCGCAGAATAACCAGGAGACTTCCCCATGCAATCCCGTTCCCTTACGAACTGGCTCGCCCGCCGCACCCTGCCCCTGCTGGCCGCCCTCGCCTTCAGCGGCGCTGCCTTGGCTGATGCCCACAGCAACGTCGTGATTCTCGCCACCGGCGGCACCATTGCCGGCGCGGGTGCGTCCGCGGCCAACAGCGCCACCTATCAGGCCGCGAAGGTGCCGGTCGACAAGCTCATCGCAGGCATCCCCGAACTCAAGGACGTCGCGAACGTCCGCGGCGAACAAGTGTTCCAGATCGCCTCCGAGAGCTTCACCAACGAGCACCTGCTGGCTCTCGGCAAGCGCGTCTCTGCGCTCGCGAAGCAGAACGACGTCGACGGCATTGTCGTCACCCACAGCACGGACACGCTCGAGGAAACCGCCTTCTTCCTGAACCTCGTCGTGCACACCGACAAGCCGATCGTCGTCGTCGGCTCGATGCGCCCCGGCACGGCACTGTCGGCCGACGGTGCGCTCAACCTCTACGATGCCGTTGCGGTGGCCGCCGCAAAGGACGCCCGCGGCAAGGGCGTGCTGGTCGCGATGAACGACGAGATCCAGAGCGGTCGTGACGTCACGAAAGCCATCAATATCCGCACTGAGGCCTTCAAGAGCCCGTGGGGCTCTCTGGGCATGGTCGTCGAGGGCAAGACCTACTGGTTCCGTGCGCCGGTCAAGCGCCACACTGCCAACTCCGAGTTCGATATCGACGGCATCGAGAAGCTTGCTCCGGTCGAAGTCGCCTACGGCTACGGCAACATGAACGACTCGGCCTATCGCGCCTTCGCGAAAGATGGCGTCAAGGCGATCATCCACGCCGGCACCGGCAACGGATCGGTCGGCAAGCAGATCGTGCCGGTCCTGCAGGAACTGCGCGGTCAGGGCGTCCAGGTCATCCGCTCGGCGCGCGTCATCGGCGGTGGCTTCGTGGTCCGCAACGCGGAGCAACCCGACGACAAGTACGACTGGGTCGTCTCCCACGACCTGAACCCGCAAAAAGCCCGCATCCTCGCTGCCGTCGCGCTGACCAAGACGCAGGACAGCAAGGAACTGCAGCGCATCTTCTGGGAATACTGACCACCCGTCGGTACCAATGCGGCACCGGCAGGGCGGCACCATCGCCCTGCCGGAGCGGCCGCGGCCTCCATCACCTCGGAGTTCATGCATGGAATACCACTGGAATTGGGGCGTCTTCCTGCTGCCCACGACCACCGGCGACGGAACCTACCTCGACTGGATGTTCGCGGGCCTGAAGACGACCCTGGCCCTGTCCCTGACAGCCTGGCTGATCGCCCTGCTGTTCGGCGCCATCATCGGTGTGCTCCGCACGGTGCCCCACCGCGGACTGTCGATCGCCGCAACCACCTACGTCGAAATGTTCCGGAACGTGCCGCTGCTCGTGCAGCTGTTCTTCTGGTATTTCGTGCTACCCGAACTGCTGCCCCTGAGCATCGGTGACGCATTCAAGGCCATGAACCCCATCGCCCAGCAGTTCATCGCAGCGATGATCTGCCTCGGCTTCTTCACCAGCGCCCGCGTTGCCGAACAGGTCCGCTCCGGCATCAACGCCCTGCCGCGCGGCCAGAAAAATGCCGGTCTCGCGCTCGGCCTGACGCTTCCCCAGACCTATCGCCACGTGATGCTGCCGATGGCCTTCCGCTTGGTCGTCCCGCCGCTGACCTCCGAGTTCCTCAACATTTTCAAGAACTCCGCGGTGTGCTCGACCATCGGCCTGCTCGAACTCGCAGCGCAGGGACGACAGCTCGTGGACTACACCGCCCAGCCCTATGAGTCCTTCGTCGCGGTGACGGTCGCCTACCTCATGATCAACGTCGTCGTCATGCTGCTGATGCGCAAGGTCGAAACCCTCGTGCGCGTCCCCGGCTACCTCGGAGGCAAGTAAATGTTCGGTTCCTACGAATTCGACTGGACCTCGATCCCCGGCGCCATCCCCTTCCTGCGGCAAGGGATGACGACCTCGCTGGAGATCACCGGCCTTGCGATCGTCTCCGGCATCGTATGGGGCACCCTGCTCGCGATGGCGCGACTGTCGTCGGTGCGTGCTCTCGCGTGGGCCGCCGCCGGCTACGTGAACCTCTTCCGTGCGGTCCCGCTGGTCATGGTCCTGCTGTGGTTCTTCCTGATCGTGCCGAAGCTGCTCGAAAGCTTCCTCGGCCTGCCCTCCGGCTCGGACGTTCGCCTTGCCTCCGCAATGGTCGGCTTCGCCCTGTTCGAATCGGCCTACTACGCCGAGATCATTCGTGCCGGCATCCAGTCGGTCCCCAAGGGACAACTGGGCGCAGCAAGCGCGCTCGGCATGACTTACTCGCAAGCGATGTGCTACGTGATCCTGCCGCAGGCCTTCCGCAACATGGTCCCGCTGCTGCTCACGCAGGCGATCATCCTGTTCCAGGACACGTCGCTGGTTTACGTCTCGGCCCTCGCCGATTTCTTCGGCGCCGCCTACAAGGTCGGTGACCGCGACGGCCGTCTCGTCGAGCTCGTGCTCTTCGCCGGCGCCGTCTACTTCATCGTCTGCTTCTCCGCCTCCCAAGCCGTCCGCCACTTCCAGAAGCGCCTGCAGCGCGCCTGAGCGACGGCCCTCTCAGACAAACACCTCATCGACAAAGGCATCTTCATGATCACCATCGACAAGGTCAGCAAGCATTACGGCAACTTCCAGGTCCTCACCGACTGCTCCACCCATGTCAACAAGGGCGAAGTGGTCGTCGTCTGCGGCCCCTCGGGCTCCGGCAAATCCACCCTGATCAAGTGCGTCAACGGCCTTGAGCCCTTCCAGCAAGGCGACATCCGCGTCAATGGAACGTCCGTCGGCGACCCGAAGACCAACCTCTCGAAGCTGCGCTCGCACGTCGGCATGGTCTTCCAGCACTTCGAGCTCTTCCCGCACATGAGCATCACCGAGAACCTCGGCCTCGCCCAGGTCAAGGTCCTTAAGCGCAACCGCGACGAAGCGATGGAGAAAGGCCTCTACTTCCTCGACCGCGTAGGCCTCAAAGCGCATGCCCACAAGTTCCCCGGCCAACTCTCCGGCGGCCAGCAGCAGCGTGTCGCAATCGCGCGCGCGCTCGCGATGGATCCGATCTGCATGCTCTTCGACGAACCGACGTCGGCACTCGACCCCGAGATGATCAACGAAGTCCTGGACGTCATGACCGAGCTCGCGCAGGAAGGCATGACCATGATGTGCGTCACGCACGAAATGGGCTTCGCCAAGCGCGTCGCACACCGCGTGATCTTCATGGACCACGGCAAGATCGTCGAAGACGACAGCAAGGAGGCGTTCTTCGCCAACCCGCGTTCCGAACGCGCTCAGCAATTCCTCGCCAAGATTCTTCAGCACTGAGCATCGAACGCCGCGGAACAGACCCCCCGTGTTCCGCGGCCGCCCCCTATCACAATCCCCGTTCGGAAACCGGAAGGCGCACCGCTACAAACTCCCGTTGGAATCTGCAGCGCTCTCCCCCTAGAATCATTCAGGGACTCCCACCGCATCCCGACACCCGGCCGCTCTCCCCCGTGCGATCACGCCTGCTACTCGTTCTCCGTCTCACGATTTTCCTGGGCTTCCTGCTGACGGCAGCGGTCGCCGGTTACCATTTCAGCTCCCGCGCCGGATTGGCCGCCCTTCGCTCAGACACCTTGCACGACCTCGAGCTGCTCGCATCCTCGGTCGACGCTACCGTCACGCGCTATTCGCATGTCCCCAGTGCCGTCGGTCTTAATACAGAAGTCCTTGCCCTCCTTCGGGCCGACGACAGCCTGCGCACCCGGCACCAGGAATCGGCAAACCGCTACCTGGAGCAACTCAACGCCTTTCTCGGTGGACTCGCAATTTTCGTCGTCGACATGCGAGGACAGGTCGTCGCCTCCAGCGACTGGATCTACTCGGATAACCTCCTCGGGCAGGATCAGCGCAAACGTTCCTATTACCAGGCAGCCGCTCGCGGCGCCCCCGACCGCTACTACGCGGTCGATGAGCCGCGCGATGAAGCCGGCTACTTCTTCGCCCAGCCGATTCGCGACGAAATGCGCGACTGGAAGATCGTCGGCGTCGCAGTCGTCAAGGTCGGCCTCGCCGAGCTCGAACGCGGATGGATGCAGAAAGAGGAACCCGTCCTGCTCGCCGACGCCAACGGCGTCGTGATCCTGTCGTCCGTTCCCGAGTGGAAATACACAACACTCAAGCCGCTGAGCGGCGAAGTCGCGGCAGAAATCCAGGACACGAAACAGTTCGCCGGCCACGCGATACATTCATTCCCAATCAACATTCTCAGCGATGACAACGATGGGCCGCAGCTTGCCTCCTTCCCCAGTGCGCCGGCATTGAACGGCGGACGTCATCTGAAAGTCCGCGATTTCCTGGTCGAATCCCGGCGCCTCCCGGGCACCGGCTGGCAGCTGCTGACATTCGCCGACCTGCGCCCCGCACGCGCCGATGCGGCCACGCACGGGGCCTTGGCCGCAGCCGCGACAGGCTGCGTCATCCTGCTCGCGCTGTTTCTCATCCAGCGGCGGCGCACGCTCAGAAGCAGGGCCGAAGCCCAATTCCTCCTCGAACGGGCGAATGCAGAACTGGAACAAAACGTCGCTGCACGGACCGCCGATCTAACTGCGGCCAACGACCGCCTGCGCGCCGAAGTCATCGAGCGCCAGCGGGCCGAGCAAACCCTGCGATCTGCCCAGGACGAACTCGTGCAGGCCGCCAAGCTCGCGGTCCTGGGGCAACTCGCGACCGGCATCACCCACGAGCTCACTCAGCCGCTCGGCGCCCTCCGCACCCTTTCCGGCAACGCCATCGAATTCATGCGCCGCGGCGACGACAAGACAGCCCAAAAAAACCTGCAGATCATCGGCGAACTCGTCGATCGCATGGGCGAAATCATCGGCCCCCTCAAGACTTACGCGCGCAAGTCCCCTGCCCACCCCCAGACTGTCGACGTCGCCCATGCCCTCGGCAACGCACTCTTTCTCCTCGACCAGAAATTGCGACGGGCCGGCGTCGTCGTCGATAACCGCTGCACGAAGGGTTCCGCGCTCGCATGGTGCGATCAGAACCGCCTCGAGCAGGTGCTGGTCAACCTCATCGGCAATGCAGCCGACGCCATGGCGGATGCACCGCGGCGACAACTTCGCCTGGAGGCGGCCCCAGGCGACATCGGACGCCTCCTCGTCAAGGTGATCGACAGCGGCGCCGGAATTTCGCATGATGCCCTGCCGCACATCTTCGAACCCTTCTTCACCACCAAACCGGCAGGCGTCGGACTCGGTCTCGGCCTCGCGATTTCGCAAGATATCGTTCGCGACTTCGGTGGCGACCTCAGCGCCGCCAATCACCCAGACGGCGGAGCCGTCTTCACCCTCGACCTGCCGACACCCGCAACCCCAAACGCATGACATCCCTTTCCTCCCAGAGTCCAGACCTCAAGGTCCTGATCGTCGAAGACGATCCGAACGTCCGGCTGGGCTGCGAACAAGCCATTCAACTCGCCGGAATCCCGGTCGAAGGCGTCGCCTCAGCGGAAGCCGCGCTCCCGATGATCGGCCAGGATTTTCCCGGCATCCTGATCACCGACATGCGCCTTCCCGGCATGAACGGCCTTGAACTTCTCAAGAACGTCATCCTCAACGATCCCGCCCTGCCGGTAATCATGATCACCGGCCACGGCGATGTAACTCTTGCGGTCGAAGCGATGCGCGCCGGCGCATACGACTTCATCCCGAAGCCGTTCTCGCCCGAACATCTCGTCGAGGTCGTCCGCAGGGCATTGGAGAAGCGCAGCCTGACACTCGAGGTCGAGAGCCTTCGTCGCCGCCTGGCTCACCGCGAGGCCATCGAAGCCCGCCTCATCGGCCGCTCGCCACAGATTGAAAAGGTCCGCCGACTCCTGCTCGACGTCGCGGATACTGCCGTCGACGTCCTTATCCTTGGCGAAACGGGGACCGGCAAGGAAATGGTCGCCCGCTGCCTCCACGACCTCAGCAGTCGCCACGCGGCCAATTACGTTGCACTCAATTGCGGCGGGCTCCCCGACAACTTGATCGACAGCGAGTTGTTCGGCCACGAAGCGGGGGCCTTCACCGGAGCGCAGAAACGCCGTATCGGCAAGATCGAACATGCCAACGGCGGCACGCTTTTCCTCGACGAGGTCGAAAGCATGCCGATGGCGGTTCAGATCAAACTGCTGCGCGTGCTGCAGGAGAGAGTCATCGAGCGCCTCGGCTCCAATCAGCTCATCCCGGTCGCATGCCGGGTCATCGCCGCGACGAAGGAGAATCTGAAGGACCTTTCAGACAAGCAAAGATTTCGGGCGGACCTGTACTACCGGCTCAACGTCGTCACGATAGACCTGCCAGCACTGCGCGACCGCAGGGAAGACATCCCGCTGCTCTTCGAACACTTCATGCTCCATGCGGCGCAACAGCACGGGCGCCCGCTTCCCGAAGTCAGCCGCGAACAATTGCAGCAACTCATGGCCCACGACTGGCCCGGTAATGTGCGGGAACTACGGAATGCAGCGGAATGCCTCGTTCTGGGCCTCAGACGCGATTTCGGCAGGGCATCAACGGCCGAACCACGCGAGCAATCGCTTGCTGAAGCAGTCGAAAACTTTGAACGCTCCCTGATCGCCGCAGAATTGCGCCGCCAGAACGGAAATCTCGCACGGAGCAGCGAAGCCTTGCGAATTCCGAAAACGACGCTGCACGACAAGATCCGCAAATACGGACTGCAGGCCTAGACGAGGGCGTCTGCCGATCGCAGACGCGCCGTCCGCACGATCAAGCTTTGGGGGCCGGTCCGGCCGGCACGATACTCCAGCCCAGCAAGGGTATGGCCCGGAACAACGCGGTAATCGTCTTCGCGTCGGTAATCAAGCCGTCGAATATCGCCGCAATCGCCTCCTGAGGCTGCAGGCTCAGGACCTCGAGAAATTCTCCATGATCCAGCGCATCGCCGACATGCGCGAGATCGCGAGCGACAAAGATCTCTATCCGCTCGTCGGAGTAACCGATACACGGGTGCATCACGCCGGCGTACTCCCAGGCACCCGCCTCGTACCCGGTCTCCTCCCGCAATTCCCGCTGCGCACACTCGAGCAACTCCTCTCCCGCGTCGATCTTGCCTGCGGGCAACTCGAGAAACGCACGCCGCAGCGGATACCGGAACTGGCGCTCAAAAACCAGCGAGCCATCCGCTAGAACGGCGATCACAACGACCGCCCCCGGATGGCAAACGTACTCGCGGACGCTCTCCGCACCGTCTGGAAGGACCACCCGGTCCTGGCGTACCTTCAGCAGTACGCCATCGTAGACCGGGCGGGACTCGAGCTCGACTTCCTCGAGTGGATCTCGCTTAGAGGGAGGCGAGGAGCGCATAGGCGCACAGCGACATCAACCCCTGCGGCAGCAGGCCCAGGACCGCAATCGCGAGACCGTTGGCCGTCAGCAGCACACGCAATTCGCCGGGGGCGCTGATCGGCGCCGGATCCTGCGGCTCGTCGAAGTACATCACCTTCACGACGCGCAGGTAGTAGTACGCGCCGATCACCGACATCACCACCGCCAGGACCGCGAGCCACACATAACCGGCCGCGACAACGGCCTGGAGGACCGACAGTTTGGCGAAGAAGCCGATGAAGAACGGGATGCCGGCCATCGAGAACATCACCATCATCATCACGGCGGCGAACCAAGAGCTGCGCTTGTTGAGTCCCTTGAAGTCGTCGATGGTTTCGGCTTCGAAACCGGCGCGCGACAGCAAGATCACCATGCCGAACGACGCCAGGCTCATGATCACATAGGACACGGCGTAGAACATCGCCGAACTATAGGCATTCAGGGCGAAATTGCGATCGCCGTCGACCACCCCGGCCAGCATGCCGAGCAGCACGAAGCCCATGTGCGAGATACCCGAATAGGCCAGCATCCGCTTGATATTGGTTTGTGCGATCGCCGCGAGGTTGCCCAAGATGATCGACAGCACTGCCAGGAACATCAGCATCGACTGCCACTGATCGGCAAGTTCGAACAGGCCATACACCAGCACGCGCATTGTCATCGCGAAGGCAGCCAGCTTCGGCGCGGTCGAGATCACCAGCGTCACAGCGGTCGGTGCGCCCTGATACACGTCCGGCACCCACATATGGAACGGAACGACGCCAAGCTTGAACGCCAGACCGGCCAGGATGAACACCAGACCGAACACGAGAACGGTCTTGTTGGCCGCCTGCTGGTAGATCGACTGTGCGATCGCCGACAGTTCCAGGCTGCCCGTCGCGCCGTAGATCATCGAGATGCCATAGAGCAGAAGACCAGATGCCAGTGCGCCGAGCGCAAAGTACTTCATCGCCGCTTCGGTCGAACGGGCAGAATCGCGATCGAACGCCACCATGCCATACAGCGACAGGGACATCATTTCGAGGCCCATGTAGAGCGACAGCAGATGATTGGCACTGATCATCACCATCATGCCAAGGCTCATGAGCAACGACAGCAGGTAATACTCGGCGCGTTCGATCTTGCGGTCAGCCATATATCCGCGCCCGTACAGCAGCGCAATCGCAACGGCCAGCAGAGAGAAGACCTTCAACAGCCCGCCGAGCATGTCACCGATGAACATGCCGTTGAACGTCGCAACGACTTCATTGGCCGCATAGCCCTGGGCCAAGCCCATCACGCCTTCGGCGAGTTGATTGCCGAACAGAGGCACTTCCGCAATCACGGCCGCGACGGCCGCGAGCAGGTTGGGGCTCACCAGGATCGTCAAGGCAGCGGCAAACAACAGCGTGAGCTGCGTCAGGCCGTAGGCAAGATCGCTCGCGATGCGACGCGCAAACGTCGCGCTGAGCATGATCACGAGCGCCATCACGGCGACGAATATCTCGGCCGTTGCGGGGTAGAAGTCCGGGACAACGAAATTCATCTTCTGACCAGTCCGAAAAAGTGTCTCGCCCGCTCTTAGAGCTTGCTCACGGCAACATGCCGCAGGAGTTCATTAACCGAAGAATGCATCACCTCGGTGAAGGGAAGCGGATACACCCCCATCGCCAGGACACATGCACCAAGGAGCGCCAGGAAGGCAAATTCACGGGCATTGATGTCCGCAAGTTCGGCCACATGGCTGTTACCCACCACACCGAAGACCACGCGCTTGTACATCCACAGGGTGTACGCAGCGCCCATGATCAGGGTCGTCGCCGCAGCGAAAGCCACCCAGAAGTTGAACTGAACGGCGCCCAACACCACCATGAATTCACCGATGAAGCCGCTCGTGCCCGGCAGACCCGCATTGGCCATCGAGAACAGCATGAAGAAGGCGGCGAACTTCGGCATCGTGTTCACAACACCGCCGTAATCGGCGATGTTGCGCGAATGCACGCGGTCATACAGCACGCCGATGCAAAGGAACATTGCGCCGGACACGAAGCCGTGCGAGATCATCTGCACCAGAGCGCCTTCGATCCCGACCGGGTTGAACATGAAGAACCCAAGCGTCACGAAGCCCATGTGCGAGATCGAAGAGTACGCAACCAGCTTCTTCATATCGGTCTGGACCAGCGCGACGAAGCCAATGTAGATCACGGCGATCAACGACAGCGTGATCATCATCGGAGCCATTGCCTGCGATGCATCGGGAACGATCGGCAGCGAGAAGCGCAGGAAGCCGTATGCGCCAAGCTTCAGGGCAATCGCAGCCAGCACGACGGAACCACCGGTCGGAGCCTCGACGTGTGCATCCGGCAACCAGGTATGCACCGGCCACATCGGCACCTTCACGGCAAATGCCAGCAGGAACGCCCAGAAGATCAGATGTTGCGCCGAGCTTCCGAGCGGAAGATTGTGCCACTCGAGAATATTGAAGCTGCCACCCGCTTCCATGAATAGATACAGCAGTGCAATCAGCATCATCAGCGAGCCGATCAGCGTGTAAAGGAAGAACTTGATTGCGGCATAAACCCGATTCGGGCCGCCCCACACACCGATCACGAGGTACAGCGGAATCAGGGACGCTTCGAAGAAGACATAGAACAGGATGCCGTCGAGTGCCGAGAAGATCCCGTTCATGAGGCCGGACATGATTAGGAAGGCTGCCATGTACTGGGCAACCTTCTCTTGGATCACCTGCCATCCGGCCATCACGACCATGATCGTGATGAACGCGTTCAGCAATACGAAGAGGACAGAGATCCCATCAACGCCGAGGTGGTAATTGATGTTGAAGCGCGGGATCCAGGGCATGAACTCGGAAAACTGCATCGCGCTGGACGAGCTGTCGAACAGCACGAACAGCGGGATCGAGACAGCGAACCCGGCGAGCGCAACGAGTATCGAAAGGAATCGCGCGAGCGGCGCGTTGCGATCCGAGCCGGTTGCTAGCACGAGCAACCCGCCCAGGATCGGTATCCAGATCGCGAGGCTGAGGAATGGCATACCCGTCATCGTTACTTTCCGTTCAGTGCGCGTGACATCAAAGCGCGTTTATCGTTATTCACCAATCGCCCCCGCTGATCAACCTACGTTGAACCAGAAGGTCAGCAGGATGAAGACCCCAATGATCATTGCAAAGGCGTACTGATAGAGGTGCCCAGTCTGGAACAGACGGCTGACCTGTGCGACCCACCCCACCAGCCTTGCCGTGCCATTGACCGCCATGCCGTCGATCACCGCCTGGTCGCCGGCCTTCCAAAGGCCACGGCCCAGAAGACGCGCACCGCCCGCGAAGAACACCTCGTTGAACCGGTCGAAGAAGTACTTGTTCTCGAGCAGCGTATGCACCGGGCTGAATGCGCGTTGAATCTTCGCCGGGATATCCGGCCGGACCATGTAAAAGAACCAGGCGACAGCAACACCACTCATGGCCAGCATGAACGGTAGCGACGTAACACCATGCAGCGCCATCGCAACCGGTCCATCAAATTCGTGAGCCAGTTCCGCCATCGCTTCATGCGACTCGGCAATGTGGATCACACCTTTGAACCAAGATCCAAACAGCATCGGTTCGATGGTGAAGAAACCGATCACGACAGAAGGAATTGCGAGCAGCACCAGCGGCAACGTCACGACCCATGGCGACTCGTGCGGCTTTTGCCCGGGAGCCAGACCGTGATGGTGATCGGCCGACACCTCCTCGTCGTCGTGGTCACCCTCGTGATCGTGATGTGCGCCGTGAGCCTTGCCGAACCGTTCCTCGCCATGGAACACAAGGAAGTACATCCGGAACGAGTAGAACGCAGTGACGAAAACCCCGAGCATCACACAGAAGAACGCGTAGCTCGAACCGGGAATATGGGACGCGTGGACCGCCTCGATAATCGAGTCCTTCGAGTAGAAGCCTGCGAAGAACGGGAAACCGATCAACGCGAGCGAACCGAGCAGCGACGTGACCCAGGTGATCGGCATGTACTTCCACAGCCCCCCCATGTTGCGCATATCCTGATCATGGTGCATGCCGATGATCACCGAGCCGGCGCCAAGAAACAGCAGCGCCTTGAAGAACGCGTGCGTCATCAGGTGGAACACCGCCGCGGAATACGCCGACGCACCAAGCGCAACAGTCATGTAGCCGAGCTGCGAAAGCGTCGAATACGCAACGACGCGCTTGATGTCGTTCTGGACGATGCCGAGGAAACCCATGAACAGAGCGGTCGTGGCGCCGATGACCAACACGAACGACAGCGCGACGTCCGACAGTTCGAACAGCGGCGACATCCGCGCCACCATGAAGATGCCTGCGGTAACCATGGTCGCCGCGTGAATCAGTGCCGAAATCGGCGTCGGACCTTCCATCGAGTCCGGCAGCCACACGTGAAGCGGAACCTGCGCCGACTTGCCCATCGCACCGATGAACAGGCAGATACAGATCGCCGTGATCAAGGGCCAGCCCGTCGCTGCCATTTCTTGCGCAGCCAGCTCACCGCCCTTCGCGAACACCTCTGCGTAGTTCAGGCTTCCCGCGTACGCTGCAATGAGACCGATTCCAAGCAGAAAACCGAAGTCGCCGACGCGGTTGACCAGAAAGGCCTTCAGGTTCGCGTAGATGGCGGTCGGACGTTCGTACCAGAAACCGATCAGCAGGTAGGACACCAAACCGACGGCTTCCCAGCCGAAGAACAATTGCATGAAATTGTTCGCCATGACGAGCATCAGCATGGAGAACGTGAACAACGAGATGTAGCTGAAGAAGCGCTGATATCCAGGATCTTCATGCATGTAGCCGATCGTGTAGATATGCACCATCAGCGACACGAAGGTCACGACCAACATCATCATGACCGTAAGCGAATCAACCAGGAAACCAACCTCGAACGTGAGGTTCCCGCTCTTCATCCACGTGTATACCGTCCCGTTGAACGTATTACCGGCCTGGACGTCCTGGAAGATCACGACCGATGCCGCGAAGGCGATCGCGACCCCCAGAATCGTGGCGATATGGGCGCCGGCGCGACCGATGATCTTGCCGAACAACCCCGCCAGAATTGCTCCCGCCAACGGCGCTAGCGGTACAACGAGATAGAGCTTTTGCATGTCCGTCATCGCGACGCTTCCTTAACCCTTGAGGCTGTCCAGATCATCCACATGAATCGTCCGCAGATTGCGGAACAGCACCACCAAAATCGCGAGACCGATCGCCGATTCAGCTGCTGCCACCGTGAGAATGAAGAAAACGAAAATCTGCCCGCCAAGATCACCCAGATAATGGGAGAACGCGACGAAATTCAGGTTGACCGCGAGCAACATCAGTTCGATGGCCATCAGCAGCACGATCAGATTCTTTCGGTTCAGGAAAATCCCGACCACGCTGATCGCGAAGAGGATCGCGCCCAGGATGAGGTAATGGGAAAGCGAAAGCATCATTAACTCCCTCGTTGCGCCGGGTGAAAGCCACCCGGCACGTTCTTATTCTTTTTCGACCGGAATCGAAACCAGTTCGACGCAATCAGCACGCTTGACTGCCACTTGCACCGCCGGATCCACCCGACGGATACCCTTGCGCGTACGCAGCGTCAGCGTGACTGCCACTACCATCGCGACGAGCAGCAGCAACGAGGCAAGTTCGAACGGGTACGCATAGTCCGTGTACAGCAAGCGCCCCAGTTCGCGGGTATTGCTGTAGCCGGCTAGCGCGGCCGGCGGTTCCGGCATGGCTTCGAGACCGAAATAGCGCCCTCCCAGCACAAGTGCCATTTCGACCACCAGCAGGGCCCCAATCAACGCACCGACCGGCAGATAACTCCAGAAGCCTTCACGCAGTCTGTCGATGTTGATGTCGAGCATCATGACGACAAACAGGAACAGGACCATCACTGCCCCGACATAGACCATCACCAGCACGATGGCGAGGAACTCGGCAGCCAGAAGCAGCCAGATCCCGCCCGCAGTGAAGAAGGCGAGCACAAGGAACAACGCGGCATGCACCGGGTTCCTCGCAGTAATGACTCTCAGCCCGGCGAAGACCATGATTGCCGAGAGTACGTAAAAGACAAAGGTTTTGAATTCCATGCTCTTTCCCGTGGCGCCCTAAGGCTTTCCCTTAGCGATACTTGGCATCGGCTTCGCGGTCGGCGGCAATCTGCGCCTCGTGCCGGTCACCGACCGCAAGCAGCATCTGCTTCGTGTAGTAAAGGTCGCCGCGCTGCTCGCCGTGATACTCGAACACACGCGTCTCGACGATCGCATCCACCGGGCAAGCCTCTTCGCAGAAGCCGCAGAAGATGCATTTCGTCAGATCGATGTCATACCGTGTCGTACGCCGCGAACCGTCGTCCCGCTGATCCGATTCGATCGTGATGGCCATCGCCGGACAAATCGCTTCGCACAGCTTGCACGCGATGCAGCGCTCCTCGCCGTTCGGGTAGCGACGCAAGGCGTGCAGCCCACGGAAACGAGAACTCTGAGGAGTCTTCTCTTCCGGAAACTGGACCGTAATTTTTCGCGCAAACAGGTGTCGCCCCGTAAGCGCCATGCCCTTAATCAGTTCCTTGAGGAACAGGCTACCGATGTAATCCTTCGCACCCATCAAAGGCCCCTCACTTCCAGATCGACAGCGGGGACATCATCCACACCGTCACCACGAGCACCCAAACCAGGGTGATAGGAATGAATACCTTCCAGCCCAACCGCATGATGTGGTCGTACCGGAAACGCGGAAATGTCGCTCGAGCCCACAGAAACAGGAACAAGATGAACGCAGTCTTGAGCGCCAGCCACAGGAACCCGTCGGGGAATGCGCTGAACGGCGACAGCCACCCGCCCAGGAAGAGCGTCGAGGTCATTGCCGACACGAGGAACATATTCGCGTACTCGGCGAGGAAGAACAGCGCGAACGCCATTCCCGAATACTCGACCATGTGGCCGGCAACGATTTCGGATTCGCCTTCGACGACGTCGAACGGCGCACGGTTGGTCTCGGCGATACCCGAGATCAGATAAACCACGAACATCGGGAACATCGGCAGCCAGTTCCACGACAGGATCGAAAAACCCATGTCGGCGAATCGGCCATGCCCTTGCGAATTCACTATGTCGGAGAGATTGAGACTCGCGGAGACCATCAGCACGCAAATCAGTGCGAAGCCCATCGCCACTTCGTACGACACCATTTGTGCCGCCGCGCGCATCGACCCGAGAAACGCGTACTTCGAGTTCGACGCCCACCCGGCGATGATGACGCCGTAGACTTCCATCGACGTGATCGCCATCAGGAACAACAAGCCGGCGTTAAGATTCGAAAGCACCAGCCCGTCACCGAACGGAACCACAACCCAAGCAGCCAGCGACGGGGCAATGGCCATGATCGGCCCGACAATGAACAAGCCCTTGCTCGCGCCCGACGGAACGATGATTTCCTTAAGGAGCAGCTTGATGCCGTCCGCCATCGGCTGCAGCAGCCCTTTCGGACCAACTCGGTTTGGACCGATCCGGACCTGCATGTAGCCGATCACCTTTCGCTCGGCAAGGGTCAGATACGCGACGCCGATCATCAGCGGAGCGACAACGGCCACGATCTTGGCGAGGGTCCACACCAGCGGCCAGGTTGGGCCGAAAAACTGTGATACCGGTTCAAGCAACGCTTCCATTAGATTCGCTCCAGGCTGATCTGGCCGCACATCGCGCCCAGCGCAACAGTCTCAGGATGAGCAGCAGCGATTCGGACGCAGTTGGCAGCAACCGAATCATCGGCAACGACCTTGCACTCCACGGCCGCACCACCTTGCCTCACACGAACGCGCGCGCCAGCGTCGATACCCAGTGCGCTCAACGTCGAAGCGCTCGCGCGAACCGGGGCGGCCTTGGCATCTCTGGTCTTCTGCAACGAGACTGCGCGGCGGACCAGGGGGTCGGCGGCATACATCGGCACGTCACTGACGCGCTCCAGCCCGGCAGAAGCGGAGGCAGCGGGCGCTAACGACAAACCGGAGATGCGGCTCGACAAGCGCGAAGCGATTTCTTCACCAAGGACCTCGGCGGCGACGGCTTCGGAGTCGTTCTGCTCGAACCCGTCGAACTTGAACAGGTTGCCGAGCACACGAAGGACCTTCCATGCCGGTCGGGTCTCGCCAAGGGGACGAGCAACCGCGTGGAAATTCTGGGCACGGCCTTCGCAATTCACAAATGTGCCCGACGTTTCGGTGAAAGGAGCCACCGGGAGCAGAACGTCCGCCGTCGCGAGCAGCGAAGCCGACTTGAACGCCGTCATCGCCACAACCAAGGGCGCCGAGCCAAGGGCCGCCATCGCTGCAACGGGGTCCGCGAAATCCATGTCCGGTTCGGCGTTCAAAAGCAGGTAGGCCTTCCGGGGCTGTTCCAGCATTTGGCGCGCATTCAGCCCGCCGACAAGCGGATGAGCCTTAACCAAATATCCACCCACGCTGTTCGCAGCCTCGCCGATCACGCCATAACTCGCACCAGCAACGCGCGCAATCTCCTGCGCGACCAGCTGGATGTCGGCTGCATTCTCACTCTGCACCACCAGATTGCCGAGCCAAACAGCAGACTTGCGACCGCTGGACAGACTGCGTGCGATTGCGCGCGCTTCGTCGCCGATTACCGACGGCAACTGTCCGGCAAACTCCTCGGAGACCGGCACGCCCTTTTCGCTCGCAAGCGCGGAAAGAACCTCGAGAAGCGTCGTAACGATTGCAGACGGAGCGACCACAGCACGATTCCGGACCGGTAGCTTCCAATCATCAGCCGCCGAATCGACCGCACTCACTTCGAGCCCACGCTTCGCGGCTTGTCGAACACGCTGACAGAGGAGCGGCGCGTCCTTGCGCAGGAAACTTCCAATGACCAGCAAGCGACTCAGGCTCGAGACGTCTGCGATCGACATGCCGAGCGACGGGACGCCTTCGCGGTATCCGTCCGCGCGGAAATCACTCTGGCGCAGACGGAAATCCACGTGGTCCGAGCCGATCGCGCGAGTAAACTTCTGCAGGAGATGCAGTTCCTCAAGCGTGGAATGCGGCGATGCCAACGCACCGATTGCGCCAGGTCCATTTTCCTTGCTGGTCTTCCGCAGCCCGTTTGCAACGAACTCGAGCGCAGTCTGCCAATCGGTCTGCTTCCACGCCCCACCTTCCTTGAGCATGGGAACAGTCAGCCGGTCGTCGCTGCTAAGCCCTTCATACGAAAAGCGATCCTTGTCCGTGAGCCAGCACTCGTTCACCTCTTCGTTTTCGAGAGGCAGAACGCGTTTCACCGCATCGTGCTTAACCTGAACGATCAGATTCGCCCCCAGCGAATCATGCGGGCTGACAGACTTGCGGCGGGACAACTCCCACGTCCGCGCGGCGAAGCGGAACGGCTTCGACGTCAGTGCACCGACCGGGCACAGATCGATGATATTTCCGGAAAGTTCGGAATCGACCGTCCGCTCGACGAACGGCATGATTTCCGCATGCTCTCCGCGAAACGCCTGGCCCAGTTCCATTTCACCGGCGATTTCTGTCGTGAAACGAACACAGCGCGTGCAATTGATGCAGCGAGTCATGTCCGTGGCGACGAGCGGCCCCAAGTTCTTACTGAGAACGACGCGCTTCTCTTCCTGGTAACGCGACTGGCTGCCACCGTAGCCAACTGCCAAATCCTGAAGCTGGCACTCACCACCTTGGTCACAGATCGGACAGTCGAGCGGATGGTTGACCAGCAGAAACTCCATGACGCCCTTTTGTGCCTTGATCGCCTGTTCCGACCTCGTCCAGACCTTCATGCCATTGGTGACGGGGGTCGCGCAGGCCGGCAGCGGCTTCGGCGCCTTCTCAACCTGCACCAAGCACATACGGCAATTGGCGGCAATCGAGAGTTTCTTGTGATAACAGAAGTGCGGGATGAAAGCACCGGTCTTGGTAGCAGCATCCATGATGGTGCTGCCATCCTCGACCGTCACCTGCTTGCCGTCGATTTCGATCTCTAGCATCACGGTCTCACGTAGATTTGGCTGCCCGAATGTTGAACTTCGGGAGGCACTAGACATTTCTTGTTTTCGATGTGGTACTGGAATTCGTCGCCGAAATGCTTCACGAAGCTCTGGACGGGCATCGACGCAGCGTCACCGAGCGCGCAAATCGTGCGACCCATGATGTTTCCAGTAACGGAATTCAGAAGATCCAGATCGTCGGAACGGCCAAGACCGTTCTCGATCCGATGGACGACGCGGTACAGCCAGCCGGTGCCCTCACGGCAAGGCGTACATTGTCCGCAGGATTCTTCGAAGTAGAAATACGACAGCCGTTCGAGCGCCTTCACCATGCAGGTGGTCTCGTCCATGACGATGACCGCTCCGGAGCCAAGCATCGACCCAGCTTTCGAGATCGAGTCGTAGTCCATCGTACAGTCCATCATGACGCTACCGGGAACCACGGGCGCAGACGAACCACCGGGAATGACCGCCTTCAACTTGCGGCCGCCACGCATGCCGCCTGCCATTTCGAGCAGCTCGGCAAAGGGAGTACCCATCGCCACTTCGTAATTCCCGGGTCGATTGACGTGACCGGAAACGGAGAAAAGCTTGGTACCGCCGTTATTCGGCTTGCCGAGATTCAGGAAGCCTTCGCCACCCATATTCACGATGAACGGCACCGACGCAAAAGTCTCGGTGTTGTTGATCGTGGTCGGCTTGCCATACAGACCATAGCTCGCGGGGAACGGGGGCTTGAATCGCGGCTGTCCCTTCTTGCCTTCGATCGACTCCAGCAACGCGGTTTCTTCGCCGCAGATATATGCGCCGTAACCGTGGTGTGCAAACAGATCAAAGGAGAATTCGGAACCCAGGATATTCTTTCCGAGCAACCCGGCTTCGCGCGCCTCAGCGAGCGCCTCTTCGAAGCGTTGGTAAACTTCGAAAATTTCGCCGTGAATGTAGTTGTATCCGCGCTCGCAGCCCATTGCATAGGCCGCGATCGTCATCCCCTCGATAACCGTATGGGGGTTGTAGCGCAGGATATCTCGGTCCTTGAACGTGCCCGGTTCACCTTCGTCGGAGTTACAGCAAAGGTACTTCGCCCCGGGGAAGGAACGCGGCATGAAGCTCCACTTGAGGCCGGTGGGAAACCCGGCGCCACCGCGCCCGCGCAGCGACGACGCCTTCAGTTCCGCAATGATGGCTTCCGGCGCAATCTTTTCGTCGATTATCTTGCGCAGCGCCGAATAGCCCCCGCGCGCAACATAATCCTGAAGCCCCCAAGTACGATCGCCGTCCAGTCCGGCGAGAATCAGTCCGCCTGCGCTCATTTGCTTTCCAGCTCCGCCAGCATCTGGTCGATCTTTTCCTTAGTCATCCAGCTGCACATGCGATGGTTATTGACCAGCAACACCGGCGCATCGCCACAGGCCCCCATGCACTCGCCTTCTTTCAGCGTAAACATGCCGTCGGCCGTCGTCTCGTTGAAATCGATACCCAGCTTTTCCTTGAGATACGTTGCCGCATGCACCCCGCCCGATAGCGCACAGGGCAAATTGGTGCACACCGTGATCTTGTGGCGGCCGACGGGTTCGAGGTCGTACATGTTGTAGAAACTGGCGACTTCGAACGCAGCAATCGCAGGCATCCCGAGATACCCGGCGACAAATTCGATGACGTCCTTCGGAAGCCAGCCTTTTTCGACCTGCGCAATGCGCAGCGCTGACATGCACGCAGACTGCTTTTGATCCGGTGGATACTTGGCGATCTCGCGATCAATCTGTTGTAGCGATTCCTGACTCAGCATTTCGTACTCGTCTTCCCGCGTTGCCTGCCGATGTTCTTAAGTTCGCTGCGTTCAGCGATCGATTTCGCCGAACACGATATCCATCGTTCCGATGATGGCGACCACGTCGGCGATCATGTGGCCCCGTGCCATTTCGTCCATCGCTGCCAGGTGCGCAAATCCAGGCGCACGCAACTTCAGGCGATACGGCTTGTTCGCGCCATCGGAAACCGCATAAACACCGAATTCACCCTTCGGATGCTCCACTGCCGAATAGACCTCGCCCTTCGGCACATGCATCCCTTCGGTGAAGAGCTTGAAGTGGTGAATCAGCTCTTCCATGTTGGCTTTCATGCGTTCGCGCGGCGGCGGTGCAACCTTGTGATTATCGGCAATAACCGGCCCGGGATTCGCGCGCAACCAAGCGATGCATTGCTTGATGATGCGGTTCGATTGACGCATCTCTTCCATACGGCACAGATAGCGGTCGTAGCAGTCCCCGTTTTTGCCGAGGGGCACATCGAAATCTACCTGATCGTAAACTTCGTACGGCTGCTTGCGACGCAGATCCCAGGCCACGCCCGAACCCCGAAGCATGACTCCGGTGAAACCGAGCGCCTTCGCCTGCTCCGGCGAAACGACACCGATCCCGACCGTACGCTGCTTCCAGATCCGGTTGTCGGTGAGCAGAGTTTCATACTCGTCGCAATAGCCGTCGAAACGGTTGGTGAAGTCCTCAAGAAAATCCAGCATGGAACCCTGCCGGCTTTCATTGAGTTCTTGAACCGTCTTCGCGTTCTTGAACTTGTTGACCTGATACTGCGGCATGCGGTCCGGCAAATCGCGATATACACCGCCCGGCCGGTAATAAGCGGCATGCAAACGCGCCCCGGAAACGGCCTCGTACACGTCGAGCAGATCCTCGCGCTCGCGGAAGGTGTAAAGCACCATCGTCATCGCACCGATATCGAGCGCGTGCGTACCGATACCGAGAAGGTGATTCAGGATCCGCGTGATTTCATCGAACATCACGCGAATGTATTGCGCGCGGATTGGCACCTCGAGACCGAGCAATTTCTCGATTGCCATGCAATAGGCGTGCTCGTTGCACATCATCGAGACGTAGTCGAGTCGATCCATATACGGGACCGACTGGATCCAGGTACGCGTCTCGGCGAGTTTTTCGGTACCACGATGCAGCAGCCCGATATGCGGGTCTGCACGCTCGACGACTTCGCCATCGAGTTCCAGCACCAGACGGAGCACGCCGTGCGCGGACGGGTGCTGCGGACCAAAGTTGATGGTGTAATTGCGAATCTCAGCCATGGCCGACATCCCCGTAATTGTCTTCGCGAACAATGCGCGGCGTGTTTTCACGCGGCTCGATCGTCACAGGCTGATAAACGACACGCCCCTGCTCAGGGTCGTAACGCATTTCCACGTAACCAGAAATCGGAAAATCCTTGCGGAACGGATGACCGACGAAACCATAGTCCGTCAAGATCCGACGCAGATCGGGGTGACCGCTGAACATGATGCCGTACAAATCGAAGGTTTCGCGCTCATACCAGTTCGCACTGGGCCAGATACCGACTAGTGACTCCAGCACGGGAAACTCGTCTTCGTCGGCAAAGGCACGCAAACGCACGCGCCAGTTCTTGGAAACCGAGAGCAAATGCGCAGCCGCGGCAAAACGCCGACCTTCCCAAGGCGCATTTCCGTAAGCGGAATAATCCAGACCAGAGAGATCGACCAGCTGCTCGAAGGCGAGCTCCGGATGATTCTTCAGCTCCTGCGCAACGGCAAGATAATCACCGGCAGACACCTCGATCGTGACTTCACCGCGATCGAGAACAAGGGAGCGCAGCCGGTCACCAAAGACTTCCTGAAGGACCTGACCGAGACGTTCTAGCTTCGCACTCATAAATCCACCCATCACCGCGCTATGGTGTTCGTGCGCTTGATCTTGTTTTGCAGCTGGATAATGCCGTAGAGCAGCGCTTCGGCCGTCGGGGGGCAGCCCGGCACATAGACATCAACCGGAACGATCCGGTCGCAGCCCCGAACCACCGAATACGAGTAGTGGTAATAGCCGCCACCATTGGCGCAGGAGCCCATCGAGATCACCCAACGGGGTTCCGCCATCTGCTCGTAAACCTTGCGCAATGCAGGCGCCATCTTGTTACAGAGCGTGCCTGCTACGATCATCAGATCGGACTGACGCGGACTGGGCCGGAAGACAACGCCGAAACGGTCAAGATCATAACGCGAACAGCCTGCATGAATCATTTCGACCGCACAGCACGCAAGACCGAAAGTCATTGGCCACAGCGAGCCAGTACGCGTCCAGTTAATCACTGCATCCAGGGATGTAGTGACAAATCCTTCGCGAAAGACGCCCTCAATACTCATGCATCACTCCCAGTCGAGCGCACCGTTTTTCCACTCGACGATATAGCCGATAACCAGAACGGCAAGAAAAACCATTACCGAACCGAATACGAACCAGGCGACCTGACCGGCCGCAATGAATTCCTGGAAGACTGTCGCCCACGGAAACAGAAAGGCGATCTCGAGATCGAACAGAATGAAAAGAATCGCGATGAGGTAATAGCGCACGTCGAACTTCATGCGCGCGTCTTCGAACGCCTCGAAACCGCACTCGTACGGAGACAGCTTTTCGCTATCCGGGCGATAGGGCGCAAGAACGCGCCCAAGAATGAGAGGCACTATGCCCACACCAAGACCCACGAGGATGAACATCAGAACAGGAAAGTAGTTTTCCAGCATTGCGTGACACCCCGTCAATTGTCGGTTTGTTTTAGTTTTACTTCCTGCCTCTCGGCATGAAAACGCCCGCATGCGCGGGCGATTCAGATATGCTGGTGCCGACGGTGAGACTCGAACTCACACGGCTTGCGCCACCACCCCCTCAAGATGGCGTGTCTACCAATTTCACCACGTCGGCACGTCGTTCGTTACAGCTCGAAAATTATACGACTTTTTCCGCGCTGCGCAAAGGCAAAAGTGTGCTTACTTTGGAATCGACTGAGCCTTCGAATCCTGACCGCTTTCGCTCGATGGAGCCTCGCCGGCAGCCGGCGCGGGCGCCGGTGCAACACCCTGCATGATGCTCGTCGGCTGCTGCTTCGGCTTACTGCTTGCCAGATAGCTGAGACCCAAACTCGTCATGAAGAACACGGCCGCGAGGACCGCAGTGGTTCGACTGAGGAAGTTAGCGGACCCTGAAGCACCAAACACACTTCCTGAAGCACCACTACCGAATGCCGCACCCGCATCAGCTCCCTTGCCATGCTGCATCAGCACAAGCCCAATAACACCTAGGCCTACCAGCACGTGGATCGTCAACACGATTGAAAAAATATAATTACCCATTACAAATCCTTATTTAATCGACCACCCGTTGCGAGGCGCCCGCAGCCGCCCTGCAGATTTCAAGAAACTGAGACGCGTCGAGAGAAGCTCCGCCAATCAATCCGCCATCGACATCGGGCAATCTGAACAAAGCGCCCGCACCGTCGGCTTTGACGCTCCCACCATAGAGAATGGCGATACTGGATGCATCATGCACGTGAGCAGCAAGCCAACGACGAATAAAGGCGAGAACGTCTTGAATTTGGTCGCCGGAAGCCGCCCTTCCCGTCCCAATTGCCCAGACTGGCTCATATGCGATGACCACTTTTTGCAACAGCTCCGGATCAAGAGCCGCACGGACGGCATCCAGTTGGCGCATAAGAACGGCTTCGACCGCACCCGCGTCGCGCTCGCCCAAAGTCTCCCCGACGCAAATAATTGGCGTCAAACCGGAACGAACAACGGCGAGCGCCTTGCGCGCCACGACTTCGTCGCTCTCACCAAACATGCTACGCCGCTCAGAATGCCCAACGATGACGTACTTCACCGAAAAATCGGCGAGCATCGAACAACTGACCTCACCGGTGTACGCTCCACCGCTGAACTCACTAACGTTCTGTGCCGCAAGCGCAATCCCACTTCCTTCCAGCAGTCCTTCGGCCTGCTCCAGAAACGGGAACGGCACGCTGACGGCACATGCAAGCCCTGAAGGCATCGCGCCGACAATCTGCTCCAGCAATGAGCGGTTGCCGCTTCGGTCGCCGTTCATCTTCCAATTGCCGACGACAAGCTTGCCCTTCATCCCTTAGCCCCAGCAAATTCTTTTATTCTATCCTGAGGCGTGGATTTCGGCAAAAGCCATGCAGCCACTCACACTCTTGCAGTGCAAGCGTCGCAGCGGGAAGAGGCTGAGCTCCTCCCGCCACAGGAGACGTAGGGTTCGACATCCAACGCGCTAGCATCACCTTCGGCAGCCGGCATTGAACAGCCGTGGCGCCGATTAGCCGAAGCGACCGGTAATATAGTCTTCCGTTTCTTTCCGGCGAGGATTCACAAAAATCTGACTGGTTTCCCCGAACTCCATCAGCTCACCGAGATACATGTATGCAGTGAAGTCCGACACGCGAGCGGCCTGCTGCATGTTGTGGGTGACGATGAGGATCGTGACCTTTTCGCGCAGCTCGTGAATGAGGTCTTCGATACTTGCGGTAGCGATGGGATCGAGCGCGGACGTCGGTTCGTCGAAGAGCAGCACTTCCGGATCGGTCGCCAGACAACGCGCGATGCACAAGCGCTGCTGCTGGCCGCCAGACAGGGCGGTTGCGGGCTCATGGAGGCGGCGCTCCACCTCAGTCCACAGGGCCGCACCCTTCAGCGCTTCCTGAACGCGGTCATCGATTGCGGATTTACTACGCTCTCCCCGGATTCTGAGACCGTAGGCGACGTTCTCGTAGATCGACTTCGGGAACGGATTCGGCTTCTGGAACACCATCCCGATTCGCATACGCACTTCGATCGGATCGACGGCGGCGTCAAGCAAATTCGTGTTGTCCGGGTGCAGGCGAATCACGCCTTCGTACCGATTGCCCGGATAAAGGTCGTGCATGCGATTGAAGGATCGTAACAGAGTCGACTTGCCGCATCCCGACGGGCCGATCAGGGCCGTGACTCGCTTCTCGAACACGGGAAGCGAGATCGATTTGAGCGCCTTGAAGTCACTGTAATAGAAGCTAAAATCCTCCACGATCGCTTTGACGGGCAGCACCTTCTCCCGGGCAGCGTTGGCTACCGAAGGCTGCCCTATCGACCCACGCACATTGCCACCTCTCCCTGCACCACCGGTCGGCTTGCCAACTTGCTCTTCCACGCTGCTCACCATTTGATGTCCTTACGCAAGCGATAACGGATCCAGATCGACACTGCATTCATCGCCAAGGTCATCAAGACCAGGATGAAGCCTGCTGCTGCCGCATTTTGCTGGAATGCCTCTTCCGGCCTCGACGTCCAGTTGAACATCTGGATCGGCATGACCGTAAAACCGGACTTCAACCAAGCGAAGTTGATCCAAGGGAAGTCCGGGCCGATCGGGGCCTCGGGTAGAAACGCGATAAACGTCAGGGCGCCGATCGTAATGATCGGAGCAGTCTCACCGATGGCACGCGACATGCCGATGATTACGCCGGTGAGGATGCCCGGCAGCGAATAAGGCACGATATGGTCGCGGGTCACCTGCCAGCGCGTCGCACCGAGGCCGTAGGCGGCTTCCCGAATATGCTGCGGAATGCCCCGGATCGCTTCGCGGGTCGCGACGACAACGACGGGAAGGATCAGCAAACCGAGCGTCAGCCCCGCAGAGAGGATGCTTTGACCAAACCCGAATCCGTAAACGAACACCCCGAGGGCGAGCAGTCCGTAAACGATGGACGGTACGCCTGCGAGATTGGTGACATTGATTTCGATGATGTCCGTGACGATGTTCTTCCGTGCGTATTCTTCGAGGTAGACGCCTGCCGCCACGCCCAGCGGGACAGCGGAAATGGCCGTGACGAGCATCACCAGCAGCGATCCGACCCACGCAGACAGGATGCCTGCCTGAGACGCCCGCCGGGACGGGAAGTTGGTGAAGAACTCCGGGGTCAGGCGATCCCAACCAGCGTAGGCCATCTGGGCAAACAGTCCCACAAACGTCAGCACACCCAGCATTAGCGCAAGAAAGCCGGCAACCGCGAACACGATGTCCCAGCGCTTGTTGCGCCGAATAATGCGCCTGATAAGCGAAATTTCAGCAAAATTCATGTCGCCTCCTCAGTAGGCCTCGCGGAAGCGGCGGCGCAAAATGTGGCCGACAAGATTGAGTGCCAGCGTCATCAGCATCAGGCTCAGACCTGCTGCGAAAATCGACTGGTAGCCGATCGATCCATGGGGCAAGTCCCCAAGAGCGACCTGAACGATGTAAGCCGAAATGGTTTGCGCCGACTCCAGCGGATTGATCGTGAAATTCGGCTGCATTCCTGCAGCCACCGCGACGATCATCGTTTCACCCACGGCACGGGAAATGCCGAGGATGTAGGCGGAAAGGATGCCGGACAGCGCAGCAGGAAGAACAACACGGAGGGCGGTCTGGAGCTTCGTCGCACCCATTGCGTAGGAACCTTCGCGCATGCTCATCGGCACTGCGCGCATGGCGTCCTCGGCGAGGGAACTGACGTAGGGAATGATGGCAATACCCATGACGATGCCGGCGCCGAGCATGTTGAATCCGGCAAGATCCTGAATCAACAGCTGCAACATCGGGATGACGACGACAAGCGCAAAATAGCCGTAAATGATCGTCGGGATGCTGCCGAGCAACTCAAGGAAAGGCTTGACGATCTCACGAACGGCAGGCTTGGCAAACTCCGACAGATAGATTGCGATCGTCGTACCAAGGGGAATCGCGACGAGCAGCGCGACCATCGACGTCGTCAGCGTCCCGGACAGCAGCGGGAGAATGCCATAGCGCGGCTCAGCAAAAAGCGGCGTCCACATGGTGTCCGTCAGGAACGACCAGACCGACACACTCTCGAAAAACCGAAGGGATTCGGCGACAAGGATCCAAACGATCCCCAGGGTAGTAACGACGGAAACGCTAGCGGCGCAAAACAGCAGCGCCTCGATGACGCGCTCGCGGCTATTGCGCAAAGCCTTCCGTGCCAATCGATCGCTGACGACCAAAGGCACAGGCGGTACGGCCACAGAGGAATTCACTGGATTGATATCTCGCATGCTTCGGATCGGTCACATCGATGGGGTACAGGATTGTCCCGTACCCCATCCACTGCATCACAGCTTCGATTCGCGGCTCAGGAGTGCATCGATGGTCACGCCCACTTCGGCCTCGCCACCAAAAACGGTACCCAGCTTCTTCTTGCTCACATGCTCCAGCGCAGTGTCATACGCCTTGGCGGGCAATGGAACGTACTTGACCTCGGTAGCCAGCTTGGCGGCATTCTTCATGTAGAAAGTGACAAATTCGCGCACTTCCTGCTTTTGCATCGCCTTCTCGCTGACGTAGATGAAGATCGGCCGCGACAGCGGATTGTAGGAGCCGTCGATCACCGCCTTCGGGCCCGGCTCAACCGCCTGACCAGCCTTGTTCACGATCGGAACGGCCTTCAGCTTGCCCTGGTTTTCAACGTAATACGCGTAACCGAAGTAGCCGATCGCGTTCACGTCGCGCGACACACCCTGCACGAGGACATTATCGTCCTCCGATGCCGTGTAATCGCCACGCGAAGACTTGGCCTTGCCAACCGTCGCTTCGGTAAAGTAGTCAAAGGTACCCGAATCCGCACCCGGCCCGAAGAGCTTCAACGGAACATCGGGGAATGATGCGTCCACCTGCTTCCAGGTCGTTACCTTGCCCTGGGCGGCCGGCTCCCACATCTTTTTGAGCTGCTCGGCATTGAGTTGCTTGATAAACGTGTTCTTGGGGTTGATGACGACGGTGAGGGCATCGAAGGCGACCGGGAGTTCAAAATACTTGATACCGGCCTGGGCGCACGCCTCCATTTCCTGCTTCAGGATCGGGCGCGATGCGTCGGAAATATCCGTCTCGCCCCGGCAGAATTTCTTGAAACCGCCCCCGGTTCCCGAAATGCCGACAGTGACCTTCACGGCGCCCTTCGTGGACTTCTGGAAGTCTTCGGCAACAGCCTCCGTTATCGGGAATACGGTGCTCGAACCGTCAATCTTTACGACCGCCTGCGCGTGCGCAGCAGTCTGAATCCCGGAGAAGAGGATTGCGACTGCGGCAGCGAGTTTGAAACTGGGCATCTTGATTCTCCTGGGAAATGATCGCACCCGACTTGCAGGTGGGTGCTCTTCGACCAGGCTGTGAAACCGATCCTGAGACCAAGCCTCATCAGCCTGCCCCATCTTTGGGACGAGGCATACTGTAGACGGCGGACATTTCAGCAATGTGACAGTTCATATTTCGGCTTCAGCAAAGCCCTTCCGTCGCTCCCCGCACGCAATCCGCAATTTTCCCGGCAAGCAAATCCACCTCCGCCCCATCGGCGCCTTCGACCATCACACGCAGTAGCGGCTCGGTGCCCGACGGCCGCAACAGCACGCGCCCACGCTCTCCCAGTTGACGCTCCGCCGCCTCCCGCGCGGCGTCTATGCCCTTATCCGACCGCCAGTCGAACCCTGCGGGAAGGCGCACGTTGATCAGCTTCTGCGGATAGAAGACGAGGTCGGCACATGCCTCGTCGAGCGTCTGCCGGTGCTGCTTGAGTGCTGCGAGTACTTGTAGAGCCGAGATGATGCCGTCGCCGGTAGAGTGCCTGTCGAGGCAAATAATATGCCCTGAATTCTCGCCACCGAGCTTCCATCCCTGTTGATGCATCAACTCAAGCACGTATCGGTCACCGACCTTCGCGCGAGCGAATGGCACGCCGAGTCGCAACACCGCGTGCTCGAAGCCGAGATTGCTCATCAGGGTGCCAACCACGCCATCCAGGGACCCGGTCGCCTTACGCGCCGCCGCGATTACGTACAACAGCTTGTCGCCGTCGTAGATATCGCCCCGACTGTCGACCATCATCACGCGATCTCCGTCACCGTCGAGTGCGATACCGATGTCCGCCCCTTGCTCGAGTACGGCCGCTCGCAGCGCTTCGGGATGCGTCGCACCACAACGGTCGTTGATATTCAGACCGTTGGGCTCGACGCCGACGGTGACGACCTCTGCGCCCAGTTCGTGGAACACGCTCGGTGCGATGTGGTAGGCGGCGCCGTGGGCGCAGTCGACGGCAATCCGCAGGCCGCGCAGATCCAGTTCGTTCGGAAACGTACTCTTGCAAAATTCGATATAGCGCCCGGCAGCATCTCCGATGCGCCGGGCGCGCCCCAGCCGCGCCGCCTCGACACAGGACATCGGCTGATCGACCCGAGCTTCGATCTCCTCTTCGACCGCGTCGGGCAGCTTGGTCCCGCTAGCGGAAAAAAATTTGATGCCGTTGTCGAAATACGGATTGTGGGAGGCCGAAATCACGACGCCAGCCTGCAGGCGCAAAGCCCGCGTCAGATAGGCTACCGCCGGGGTGGGCACGGGACCGGCAAGCAGCACATCCACTCCGGCAGCCGCAAATCCAGCTTCCAGGGCGGCTTCGAGCATATATCCTGAGACACGAGTGTCCTTGCCGATCAGGATGGAGGGACGTTCGCCACGAGGCAATTGCTCACGCCCCACGAGCGTAATTCCCGCGGCGTAGCCCAACCGCATGACAAACTCAGGAGTAATCGTAGAGTCGCCGACACGCCCACGCACACCGTCAGTACCGAAATATTTGCGCGCCATCGCACTTTCCGCATCAGTTTAGAAACGTGAATTATCTCATCAACGATTGATTCAAGGCTCTGCGCTGATGCGAGGCTGCCGGACCGCTTGCCACACCTCGAGGGCATCGCGAGTCTGGGCGACATCATGAACACGCACGATTCTCGCGCCCAGTTCCACGCATATCATGGCGGCCGCTACGCTGCCAGTGACGCGCTCGGCGGTGGGCCTCCCGGTAATCGTACCGATCATGGTCTTGCGCGAGACGCCGATCAGCTGCGGGTAGCCTGTCGCGACGAAGCGGTCCAAGGCGCGCATCAGCGCGAGGTTGTGGTCCAGCGTCTTGCCAAAACCAAACCCGGGATCAAGCACCAAGCGTTCGCGCGCAATGCCCGCCTCGAGCAACACGCCGACACGCTCCTCGAGGAAATTCAGCACCTCCGAGACGACATCATCGTATTGCGGGTCTTTCTGCATGTTGCGAGGCTCGCCCTTCATGTGCATGACACAGAGAGCGGCATCCGAGTCGTGGACCGCCTCGACCGCTCCAGCGGCCCGGAATCCGTTGATGTCGTTGACGAGGCTGGCGCCCGCTGCCAGCACGGCGCGCATGACTTCAGGCTTGAACGTATCGACCGACACGGGAACCGGCCAGTCCGCCAATCGTTCGACGAGTGGAACCACGCGGTCCAGCTCTTCCTGCTCGGAAACCGGATCCGCACCGGGGCGGCTTGATTCGCCGCCGAGATCGAGCAAATGGGCCCCCTCCGCGACGGCCAACTCCGCTCTTCGCAAGGCCAAGTCCAGGTCCCGTCCGACGCCGTCACCGGAAAATGAATCCGGCGTCGTATTGATGATCGCCATGATGCGCGGTTGCTCGAGGTCGAGCCTGAAACGACCACATTGCAGGAATTGCATTCAAGTCTCCCGAAAAGCATCAGGCCGGCTTGCGCCGGCCTGATTTACATACAGAGCTGCCAGAGGGGATCACGCAACCGGGGCTGCAGCAGTCGGCGCAGCGCCCGGGGCATCGTCTCCACGCGACCGACGAAGCGGAAGCGACGTCGGCTTTGGCGCCCGCGGCGAGCGGCCGGCCATGATATCGTCGATCTGGTCCGCGTCGAGCGTTTCCCACTCAAGCAGGGCGTGGGTCATGGCCTCGATCTTATCCTTGTTCTCTTCAATCAGGCGCCGCGCCAAGGCGTACTGCTGATCGATGATCCGACGAATCTCCGCATCCACCTTTTGCATCGTCGCTTCCGATACGTTGCGGTGGGTCGTCACTTGGCGGCCGAGGAAGATTTCTCCCTCTTCTTCGCCATACACCATCGGTCCGAGGTTATCCGACATCCCCCACTGCGTAACCATGCGCCGGGCAAGATCGGTGGCTCGCTGGAAGTCATTGGACGCGCCAGTGGTCATCTGATTCATGAAGATTTCTTCACAGATCCGGCCGCCAAACAGCACGGCAATCGTCTGCAGCAGGCGTTCGCGGTCCTGACTGTAACGGTCCTGCTCGGGAAGCTGCATGGTGACACCGAGAGCGCGCCCACGCGGAATGATCGTGACCTTGTGGACCGGATCGGTGCGATCGAGGAGCTTGGCGACGACAGCATGGCCGGACTCGTGGTAGGCCGTGTTGCGGCGCTCTTCCTCGGGCATCACCATCGAACGGCGCTCCGCCCCCATCATGATCTTGTCCTTGGCTCGTTCGAAATCCTCCATGTCGACAAGACGCTTGTTACCGCGAGCGGCAAAGAGAGCCGCCTCATTGACCAGGTTGGCGAGATCCGCACCCGAAAATCCAGGAGTCCCGCGCGCAAGCACGATCGGTTCGACGTCCGGAGCGATCGGGACCTTGCGCATGTGGACCTTGAGAATTTGTTCGCGACCACGGATATCGGGCAACGGCACAACCACCTGACGGTCGAATCGTCCCGGGCGAAGCAACGCAGGGTCGAGCACGTCCGGTCGGTTGGTCGCAGCGATGACAATCACGCCGGTCTGACCTTCGAAGCCGTCCATTTCGACGAGCAACTGGTTGAGCGTCTGCTCACGCTCATCATTGCCCCCGCCCATCCCAGCACCGCGCTGGCGACCGACCGCGTCGATCTCGTCGATGAAGATGATGCAAGGGGCGTGCTTCTTGGCCTGCTCAAACATGTCGCGCACGCGCGCCGCACCGACACCGACGAACATCTCGACGAAATCCGAGCCGGAAATCGAGAAGAACGGCACCTTGGCCTCGCCGGCAATAGCCTTGGCGAGCAGCGTCTTACCCGTACCAGGCGAACCAACCATCAGGACGCCCTTCGGAATATGTCCGCCCAGCTTCTGGAACTTCGACGGGTCGCGTAGGAAGTCGACCAGTTCAGAGACTTCCTCTTTGGCCTCGTCGCAACCGGCGACGTCAACGAAAGTGACCGAGTTAGCAGACTCGTCGAGCATGCGCGCCTTGGACTTGCCGAACGAGAATGCGCCGCCGCGTCCTCCGCCCTGCATCTGGCGCATGAAGAAGATCCACACGCCGATGAGCAGCAGCATCGGGAACCACGAGACGAAGATGCTCATCAGGAAGGACTGCTCTTCCTCGGGCTTGGTCGCGTTGACTGCGACACCGGCCCGGATGAGATCCGACACCATCCAGATATCTTGCACTCCGGGCGTGTAGACCGTCACCTGCCGGCCTTCCTGCGTGACCGCACGCACAACGCGCCCGTCGATCGTGGCCTTCGCAACGCGGCCAGCCTTCGCCTCCTCGAGGAACTGCGAATACTCCATGGTATTGGTCGCAGCCTGGCGCGAATTGAACTGGTTGAATACCGTCATCAGCACGACGCCGATAACCATCCAGATCGCAAGATTCTTGAAGAGATTATTCAACTTCTTTCCTTGTCAGCCCGTCCGGGACTCGGGGCTCAATATGGACCCATTCTAGTGGCGAACGTTCCGCGACGTAAACCAATCAACGTCATCAACGGCGCCAATCGCTGGCACGCGCGTCGCTCCTGCACTCATTCTGCCTTTCGCCGCAGACCCAACAAATACACTTCCGGACTACGGTCCCGGGACGCTTTTGGCTTCCGCACCTGAAGCGTCGAGAAGTGTCTCGCTACTTCGTTACGAAACTCCATGAATCCGGCACCCTGGAAAACCTTGATCAGGAAGCTCCCCCCTATCTTGAGGTGGCGGGTCGAAAAATCCAGTGCCAACTCGCCGAGATAAATCGAGCGCGCCTGATCGGCGGTGTCGATCCCGGACATGTTCGGCGCCATATCGGACAACACGATGTCGACAGGCTGACCGGCGAGCCGTGCCTCCAGTTCCTCAAGCACGGCATCGTCCTGAAAATCGCCCTGGATGAAATCGACGCCTGCCATGGGCTCCACTGGCAACAGATCCAGCGCGAACACCTTGCCGGCGGCGCCAACGCGCCTCGTTGCCACTTGGCACCAGGAACCGGGGGCCGCTCCCAGATCCACGACAACCATGCCGGGCTTCAGGAGGTGATCCCGTTCGTCGATCTCCATCAACTTGTAGGCAGCCCGCGAGCGATACCCCTCGCTCTTCGCACGCTGCACATAAGCATCGTTGACGTGCTCCTGCATCCATGCCTTGCTGGTCTTGGTCCGCTTCATGGGAGTAAAATCCATGTCCCTGAAAATTTTGAGAAAAACATGATCGAGCTGTCTCCAACCCGTCGGCGGGAGCTGCGTGCCGCCGCCCACCACCTGAATCCTGTCGTTACGGTCGCCGGAAACGGACTGACGCCGACAGTGCTGAGTGAGATCGAGCGCTCATTGCAGGCACACGAACTCATCAAGATCAAGGTTCAAGGGGCGGAACGCAAGGTTCGTGACGAACTGATGCAGTCGATCTGCCATGCCGTCGAAGCATCGCCAGTACAGCACATCGGTAACATTCTTGTCGTGTGGCGCGATCGCCGGGAGGAGGAATCTTCCGCTCGCCCTGGTGTGGAAACAACAACCGCCAAATCCGGCGGCGGCGCCAAGGCAAAATCGGCCAGCGCCTTTGCGGCAGCGGCCCGCCGCGCGGCGATGATCAAGGCTTCCGCCGACAAGCGCCGCAGCGCCGAGAAGTTCAAACGCAAACTGAACCGCCCTGCAGGCCCTGGCCGCGGCAAGTAACTCCCGCGTCGGGAATTCTGGCGGACCGCTGCATGTCAGCGATCCGCCAGAGCCTCATTCGTAACGTACGTCGATGACTTCGTACTCACGAACGCCGCCGGGCGCCTGAACCTCGGCGATATCTCCCGCATACTTTCCGATCAGCGCACGTGCGATGGGCGAGCTGATGGAAATCTTGTTTTCCTTCACATCCGCCTCATCGTCGCCGACGATTTGGTAAGTCACAGTGGAGCTCGATTCCATATCCTCGAGTTCCACCGTGGCACCGAATACGCAGCGCCCGTCGGCATCGAGCAGGCGCGGATCGATGATCTGTGCGTTGGAGAGCTTCGCCTCGAGCTCCTTGATCCGCCCTTCGAGAAAGCCCTGACGCTCCTTGGCCGCGTCGTATTCGGCATTCTCCGAAAGGTCCCCATGCGAACGCGCCTCTGCGATCGCCGCAATCACGTTCGGCCGCTCGACGGTCTTCAGTCGGTGTAGTTCGACGCGGAGTTGCTCCGCGCCATTTACGGTAAGAGGTGTCTTGATCATGATGCAGGATTGAGTTCGGCGTGCAGTGATTGCAGGCCATAGACTTCGAGTTCGTCGATGTGGCGCATGCCCATGCAGGCAGCCCGCGCGCCTTCGATCGTCGTGAAGAGCGTCAGCTTGGCGGCTAGCGCGCTCGTACGGATCGAGCGCGAATCCACGATCGCCTGACGCTTTTCCTCGACCGTATTGATGACGAAGCTCAGCTCGTTGTTCTTGATCATGTCGACAATATGCGGCCGACCTTCGTTGACCTTATTGACGACCGTGACCGGGATGTTCGCCGCGTCGATTGCAGATGCGGTACCGCGCGTGGCAACGAGGCTGAAGCCGAGCTCGTGCAGCTCACGTGCGACCTCGACGGCAACGCCACGGTCCGCCGGCTTGACACTAATGAATGCCGTGCCGGACTTGGGCAGCCTGACGCCGGCGGCAAGCTGCGCCTTCACGAAGGCCTCGGCGAAGCTCCGGCCCACGCCCATGACCTCGCCCGTCGACTTCATTTCCGGCCCGAGAATGGTGTCGACGCCGGGGAACTTGACGAACGGGAAGACGGCTTCCTTGACGGAATAATAGGGCGGCACGATTTCGCCCGTGACACCTTGGCTGGCGAGGCTTTGCCCGGCCATGCAGCGAGCCGCAATCTTTGCCAGGGGCAGGCCGCATGCCTTCGAGACAAAGGGAACCGTACGCGACGCGCGGGGATTGACTTCGAGGACGTAAACCGTCGCATCGTTGCCTTCGCCCTGAATCGCGAACTGGACGTTCATCAGGCCGCAGACGTTCAGCGCACGCGCCATTGCCTCGGTTTGGCGGCGCAGCTCATCCTGCAGACGCGGAGACAGCGTGTACGGGGGCAGCGAGCATGCCGAGTCACCGGAGTGAACACCAGCCTGTTCGATGTGTTCCATGATGCCGCCGATGATGACCTGCTGACCATCGGACAGCGCATCGACGTCGATTTCGGTGGCGTCGTTCAGGAAGCGGTCGAGCAGAACCGGCGATTCGTTCGAAACCTTGACGGCTTCGCGCATGTAGCGCTCGAGGTCCTTCTGCTCATGCACGATTTCCATCGCGCGGCCGCCAAGCACGTAGCTCGGGCGCACCACCAGCGGGTAACCGATTTCGGCCGCGAGGCGCACCGCCTGCTCGGGCGTGCGCGCCGTCCGGTTGGGGGGCTGCTTGAGGCCGAGATCGTTGAGCAGCTTCTGGAAGCGCTCGCGGTCCTCTGCCGCGTCGATCATGTCGGGGCTGGTGCCGATGATGGGCACGCCGTTCTCTTCGAGTGCCTGAGCACGCTTGAGCGGGGTTTGGCCACCAAACTGGACGATCACGCCAACCGGCTTCTCGATGTGCACGATCTCCAGGATATCCTCGAGCGTAATCGGCTCGAAGTATAGGCGGTCGGAGGTGTCGTAGTCGGTCGACACGGTTTCCGGGTTGCAGTTGACCATGATGGTCTCGTAGCCGTCTTCGCGCAGCGCGAGCGCAGCATGGACGCAGCAATAGTCGAACTCGATGCCCTGGCCGATCCGGTTTGGACCGCCGCCGAGGACCATGATCTTCTTCTTGTCGGTCGGACGCGCTTCGCACTCGTCTTCGTACGAGGAGTACATGTACGCGGTCGAGGTCGAGAACTCCGCCGCGCAGGTATCGACGCGCTTGAATACCGGGCGCACGCCCTGCGCCTGACGGTGCAAACGGACCGCAGTCTCATCGACGCCGAGGAGCTTGGCAAGACGACGGTCGGAGAAGCCCTTGCGCTTCAGACCACGCATTTCGGCTGCCGGCATCGCCTTCAGCGAACGACCCGTCAGCGCCTTCTCGGTCAACACGATATCCTCGATCTGGGCGAGGAACCACGGGTCGATCTTGGTCAGGTTGAAAACCTGCTCCTGCGTGTAGCCTTCGCGGAACGCCTGGCCGACGTACCAGATGCGTTGGGCACCCGGGTTGGCGAGTTCATGCTCAAGGTCTTCGCGATCGGCTTCGACTTCGTCCAAGCCATAGACCCCGACTTCGAGGCCGCGCAGCGCCTTCTGGAACGACTCCTGGAAGGTGCGACCCATCGCCATCACTTCGCCGACCGACTTCATCTGGGTCGTGAGGCGGTCGTTGGCTTGCGGGAACTTTTCGAACGCGAAACGCGGGATCTTGGTAACGACATAGTCGATCGAGGGCTCGAAGGACGCAGGCGTGGCGCCGCCGGTGATGTCGTTCTTGAGTTCGTCGAGCGTGTAGCCGATGGCGAGCTTGGCGGCGACCTTGGCGATCGGGAAGCCGGTCGCCTTCGAGGCGAGCGCCGACGAGCGCGACACACGCGGGTTCATCTCGATCACGATCATGCGACCGTCCTTCGGGCTGATCGCGAACTGGACGTTCGAGCCGCCGGTGTCGACGCCGATCTCGCGCAGCACTGCGATCGAGGCGTTACGCAGGATCTGGTATTCCTTGTCGGTGAGCGTCTGCGAGGGCGCGACCGTGATCGAGTCGCCGGTGTGGACACCCATCGGATCGAGGTTCTCGATCGAGCACACGATGATGCAGTTGTCCGCGCGGTCGCGGACGACTTCCATCTCGTACTCCTTCCAGCCGATCAGCGATTCTTCGATCAGGAGTTCATTGGTCGGGCTCGCCTCGAGCCCGCGCTTGCAGATCTCGTCGAACTCTTCCATGTTGTAGGCGATGCCGCCGCCGGTGCCGCCGAGCGTGAAGGACGGGCGGATGATGACCGGGAAGCCGATGCCGCCCTGCACCTGCAGGGCTTCTTCCATGCTGTGGGCGATGCCGGAACGGGCCGAACCGAGGCCGATCTTGGTCATCGCGTCCTTGAACTTGAGGCGATCCTCGGCCTTGTCGATCGCGTCGCGCGACGCGCCGATCAATTCGACACCGTACTTCTCGAGCACGCCATTCTTCGCGAGGTCGAGCGCGCAATTGAGCGCAGTCTGACCACCCATCGTCGGCAGCAATGCGTCGGGGCGCTCCTTTTCGATGATGCGCTCGACGACCTGCCACGTGATCGGCTCGATGTAGGTGACGTCGGCCGTGCCCGGATCGGTCATGATCGTGGCCGGGTTGGAGTTCACGAGAACGACGCGATAGCCCTCTTCGCGCAGCGCTTTGCAAGCTTGCGCGCCGGAATAGTCGAACTCGCACGCCTGGCCGATGATGATCGGGCCGGCGCCAATGATGAGAATGCTTTGTATGTCTGTACGCTTAGGCATTGCCTAACCTCGGTATTGCGTTGAAGGGCGACAGCAAGGCTGCCGCCTGCGAATCATTTGCGCGCTTCGAGCAACTTGATGAAGCGGTCGAACAGGTAGGCGACATCGTGCGGCCCGGGGCTCGCTTCCGGGTGCCCCTGGAAGCAGAACGCGGGCACGTCGGTCCGCTCCATCCCCTGCAGGCTACCGTCGAAGAGCGATACGTGCGTCGGGCGCAGGTTCGCGGGCAGCGTGTCGGCATCAACCGCGAAGCCGTGGTTCTGGCTCGTGATCAGCACCTGACCGGAGTCCAGGTCCTTGACCGGATGGTTCGCGCCGTGGTGACCAAACTTCATCTTGACGGTGCGCGCGCCGGAGGCGAGCGCCATCAACTGGTGGCCAAGACAGATGCCGAAGGTCGGTATGCCGCGCGACAGGAACTCGCGGATCGCTGCGATCGCGTAATCACAGGGCTCCGGATCTCCAGGACCGTTGGACAGGAAGATCCCGTCCGGATTGAGGGCAAGCACTTCGACGGCGGGGGTCTGAGCCGGCACGACGGTCAGGCGGCAGCCGCGGCTCGCCAGCATCCGCAGGATATTTGCCTTGACGCCGAAGTCGTAGGCGACGACGTGGAACCGCGCGTTCGCCTGCGCTTCGTAGCCGGCGCCGAGCTTCCATTCGCCTTCGGTCCAGGGGAAGGACCGGTCGGTGCTGACGACCTTTGCGAGGTCCATGCCAGCAAGCCCGGGGAAGTCGCGCGCCTGAGCGACAGCCGCTTCCGGGTTGAGCGCCTGCCCTTCCCCGGCGGTGACGATGCAGCCCGCCTGAGCGCCCTTCTCGCGCAGGATACGGGTCAGTTTTCGGGTATCGATCCCGGCGATGGCCACGACGTTTTCCGCCTTCAGATAGGCGTCCAGCGTCTGCTCCATGCGGAAATTGGAAGGCAGAATGGGAAGGTCGCGGATGACGAGGCCCGCGGCATGCACGCGGGTCGCCTCGACGTCTTCGCGATTGATGCCGGTATTGCCGATATGGGGATAGGTCAGCGTTACGATCTGCCGGCAGTAGCTCGGGTCGGTAAGGATCTCCTGGTAACCGGACATCGAGGTGTTGAAAACGACCTCACCAACCGTGCTGCCGGCCGCGCCAATTCCCTTGCCAAAAAATACCGTCCCGTCGGCAAGTGCTAGTAGAGCGGGCGGGGAAGCAGTCACGACAAACTCCTGAGTTCAGCCGAAAAGACAGGGGCAACCTGTAGGCCAGCCCCCGTTTGTGAAAAAAGCGGGACGAGCCGATCGGCTAATCCCGCTATCTAATCGACGAATTGTAGCGTTTGGCGGAGCCAGAGGCAACGCTGCGGATCCCGTACCCGCCGACCTCAGTTCAGGCCAAGGACCGCCTGCATGTCGAACAAGCCGCTCGACCGCCCCGCGAGGAAGCGCGCTGCGCGGACTGCGCCGAGCGCGTAAGGCATGCGGCTGCCGGACTTGTGCGTGATCTCGATGCGTTCGCCGATGCCTGCGAACAGAACCGTATGGTCGCCGACGACGTCACCGCCGCGAATCGTCGAAAAACCGATCGTCTCGGCTTTGCGCTCGCCGGTAACCCCCTCCCGACCGTAGATCGCGCAGGTCTCGAGATCCCGGCCGAGCTCGCGCGCAACAACCTCGCCCATACGCAGCGCAGTGCCTGACGGGGCATCCACCTTGAAACGATGGTGGGCCTCAATGACCTCGACGTCGTAGCCCTCGTTGAGGATGCGCGCCGCAACCTCGAGCAACTTGAACACGGCGTTCACTCCGACGGCCATGTTCGGCGCGAATACGACCGGAATTTCTTGGGCAGCAGCGTTGATGACTTCCTTCTCGGCCGTCGAAAACCCCGTCGTGCCAATCACGATGGACTTACGCAGTTCGCGTGCCAGCTGGAGATGGGACAGCGTGCCTTCGGGACGCGTGAAATCGATGATGCAATCCGCTGCCGCGATCGCGGCACGAGGGTCGTCGGTGATAGCCACACCACAGGCCGCACCCACAAGTTCGCCGGCATCGCGACCGATGAACGGCGTGCCGGGCCGGTCGAACGCCGAGGCCAGCACGACTCCGTCGTCCTCGAGCGTCGCCTCGATCAGCATCCGCCCCATTCTGCCGGATGCACCGGCAATCGCAATTCGCAACACACTCATCTCAACACTTCCTGGATTGGCGGAATCAATTCTTCGCAGGCGCGGGCTCGATCTCGATCACCCTGCTGCGCTCGGCCTGCACGGCCGGCGCTGACGAATCCCCAGGAGTGACATCCCCTTCGACATGATCAAGCTTGTCACCATCGAAGAAAACGCTTAGGACCCGCTGCTGCGGTTCGCCGCGGCCGGGACGAAATGAATAGACGTAATCCCAGCGCGTTGCGTGAAAGACGTCCGTTACGAGTGGAGTACCCAGGGCAAAGCGCACCTGGTCGCGCGTCATGCCTTTCTTGAGCCGCGCGACCATCTCCTGATCGACGTAGTTGCCTTGTCGCACGTCGATACGGTAGGGGTTGATGCGATCGGTGATCGTGGTGAAGGAACATCCGACCAACAGGCCGGCGGCGGCCATCGCGGCCGCAAATGTCTTTAAACGCATGTATAGAGTCTTGGTCATTGGCGCCGAACGGCGAATCGTTCTCAGGCACAGCCGAAAAAATATATCATAGGCAGACAGCGGCCATGTGCTGCCGGCACGCTCGCGACCCAACGGGGCCATCATGTCTGAGAATTCGCAAAACCTCAAAAATATCGGCTTGAAAGCCACTTACCCCCGCCTGAAGATTCTTGACCTCTTCCAGACGTCCGACGTGCGTCACTTGACGGCGGAGGATGTCTATCGTCTGTTGACAGCGGAAGGCATGGACATCGGACTGGCGACTGTCTATCGCGTCTTGACTCAGTTCGAACAAGCCGGCCTCCTCGAACGTCACTACTTCGAGTCCGGCAAGGCGGTTTTCGAACTCAAGGAAGGCGGTCACCACGACCACCTGGTCTGCATCCAATGCGGGAAGGTCGAGGAATTCTTCGACCCGGAAATCGAGCGCAAGCAAAACAAGGTCGCGGAAGAACGCGGCTTTGCCGTCCGCGAGCATGCGCTCTATCTTTACGCCGATTGCCTGCGCAAGGATTGTCCTAACCGGAAGCTGGGCGAATAAGGTCGCAGGCGGCAACCTGGCGCCGTTTTAACTCAAACGGCGCCGGCGCGGTCCGCCGCAAGCATCTCCGCCGCATGGCGGCGCGTGGTGTCCGTGATGTTCACACCGCCCAGCATTCGGGCAATTTCCTCGATACGCGCGGACACGTCCAGTGGCGTGACGGCACTGAGGACCTCCTCTCCGTGCTTTGCCTTTGCGATATTCCACTGCCAGTCTGCGCAGGCAGCGACCTGGGGCAAGTGCGTCACGCACAATACCTGCCGCGACTGCCCGAGGCGGTGAAGCAGGCGTCCGACGATCTCGGCGACACCGCCCCCGATGCCGACGTCGACCTCGTCAAAAATGAGTGTCGGCGTTGCCGATTCGCGGCTGGTGATCACCTGGATCGCCAAGCCGATACGTGACAGTTCGCCCCCCGACGCAACCTTTGCGAGGGGCCGCAGCGGCTGATTGAGGTTGGCCGCGACGCGGAATTCGACGGATTCGACACCATGCGCCGTGGGGGCACAAGGCTCCAGCGCCACCTCGAAGCGTCCGCCGGCCATGGCGAGGGTCTGCATCGCGTCCGATATTTCCTGCGACAAGGCTTTCGCTGCAGGACGACGGGCGACGGAGAGGCGCTCCGCAGCGGCTTCGTACTCACGCCGGGCCGACTCTTCCTGCTCCGCGAGTCGCACCGGGTCGGCGTCGGCAACGAGGGATTCGAGCCTGCGCTGCCAGCCTGCCAGCAGCCCGGGCAGTTCTTCGGGCACGACGCGATGTTTGCGCGCGATATCGGTCACCCGCCCGATCTGCTGCTCGATCTGCGCAAGCCGGGAGGGGTCCAAGTCGAGACGATCCCGGTAGCGCCTCAAGCTGTGCAAGGCTTCGTCGGCCTGAATTGCCGCGCCGGATAGCAGCTCCCGCACCTCCTCGAGTCCGCTGTCGATACCCGACATCGACTCTATCCGTACGTGAATCTGGCGCAGCAAGGTCGCCACGGAGAGATCGCCGTCGCCGAGCGTTGCGACCACCTCGTCGGCGCCCTCCATCAGCCCGGCTGCATGGGCCAAGCGCGAGTGCTCGGTATTCAGTTCATCCCACGCCGCAGGTTCGAACGCGAGTTCTTCGACCTCGCTGATCTGCCACGCAAGGAGCTCGCGCTCTCGTTCGGACGCTGCCGAGTCGTGCTCGGCCGCCCTGCGTCTTTCGGCGAGCAGCTGCCAGGCGCGAAAGCGGGCTGCGACTTCGCCCGCCTGGTCCGCCGCTCCCGCGTGACCATCCACGAGGGCTCGCTGGGCATCCGCCTTGAGCAGGGCATGATGGGCATGCTGACCATGAATATCGGCGAGCCAGTCCCCGGCTTCGCGCAACTGCGTCTGAGTGACGGGCACGCCGTTGATCCAGGCCCGCGAACGGCCACCGGACTCGACGACGCGCCGCAGGATCACGACGCCCTCGTCGTCCGGCAGATCGTGCTCGGATAGCCACCGCATCAGTTCGCCAGTCGGCGGCAAGTCGAACTCCGCCGAAATATCCGCCTTGTCGCGGCCCACGCGGACAGCACCCGGCTCCGCCCGACCTCCCAGCGCCAGCCCGAGCGCATCGAGCAGAATCGACTTGCCCGCACCGGTTTCGCCGGTCAAGGCACCAAAACCGTCCTGAAAATCAAGTTCCAGACGATCGACGATGACAAAATCCCGTATGGTCAGACGGCGGAGCATGAACGTCGCAATTCGTGGTTGTTCAGGGAAGGCGGGGGGTCGCGCTCCAGTGGAGCTTTTCCCGCAACATGGCGAAGTAGCTGTATCCCTCGGGATGCAAGAGCCGGACCGCCTTGGGGGAACGCGTGACGCGCACGAGGTCGCCGGCATGCGCATCAAAGCGGCTCTGCCCATCGACGTGCACGCTTGCGTCGTGCGGCGGCAGAAGCGCGATCTCGATGCGACAGGTGTCCGGCAGCGTTATCGGCCGCGCCGTCAGTGCGTGCGGACACAGCGGAACGAGCGCAATTCCCCCGACCGTCGGGTGGAGGATGGGGCCGTTAGCAGAAAGTGCATAGGCCGTCGAGCCGGTGGGCGTCGTCAGAATCATCCCGTCGGACCGCTGCCTATAGACGAACTCGCCGTCGATCGACAGATCGAATTCGATCATCCTGCCGAGGTCGCCCTTGTTGACGACCACATCGTTGAGCGCCAGCGTATGAAACACACGGCGCCCGCCGCGAAGAACCTCGGCGTCGAGCATCGCGCGCAATTCTTCCGAATATCGGCCCTCGAGCATCTCCGAGAGTTTCGTCAATGCGTCGTTGCGCCCGATATCGGTGAGGAACCCGAGCCGCCCCTGGTTGATCCCTACCAGCGGAACAGAATGCTCACACAGGCGCCGCGCGGTGTTGAGCATCGTACCGTCCCCGCCGAGGACGACCGCCAGATCCGCCTGAACTCCGATCTCGTCGTAGGTTGCGGTGGCAAACTCGCCGACGAGGCCGATGGAACTCGCCGTTCCCTGCTCGATCCATACCGCTAAGCCCTTCTCGCGAAGGAAGCCCGCGATGGACAAGACGGCTCCGGCTACGTCTGGACTCTGGTACTTGCCGATCAGGGCAACGGTATGAAATTTATGCGCCATGCCTTAGATTAAACCACAACCTTCCAGGCCCTTGGCAGAGGTGGTGCCACTTCCCTAGAATCGTCGGAAATGGCCCCAAACATCATGACGAAGCTTGACCCCAGATCCAAGATCCTGCTCAAGACCCTGATCGAACATTACATTGTCGAGGGGCAGCCCGTCGGTTCGCGTGCGCTATCGCGCTTTTCGGGACTCGAACTATCCCCCGCGACCGTGCGCAACGTAATGAGCGATCTCGAGGAGATGGGCTTCATTACCAGCCCGCATACATCGGCCGGACGCATTCCGACGGCGATGGGATACCGCTTCTTTGTCGACTCGCTGCTGACCGTGCAGCCGCTCGAACAACAGCAGGTACGCGAGCTGAAAGGTCAGTTGCAGCCCGACCAGCCCCAACGGCTTCTGAGTGCAGCATCCCACCTCCTCTCCGAGCTGACCCAGTTTGCGGGGGTCGTGGTGTCGCCGCGCCGCGACACGCTGAAGATTCGCCAGATCGAATTCATCCGCCTGTCGGAGAACCGCATCCTGCTGATCATCGTGTCGATGAGTGGAGAAGTGCAGAACCGTATCCTGATCACGCAACATTCGTATTCGCCCGCCGAGCTGACGATGGCGGCAAACTATCTGACGGAGCACTTTGCCGGACTCGGCTTCAACGACATCCGCGCCCGGATCCGCGACGAACTCCGGCAATTGCGGGCCGACATGAGCGAACTTCTGAACGCCACGGTCGAGGCCGGTACGGCCGCAGCGCACGACGACACCAGCAGCTACGTGCTGTCCGGCGAGACGAATCTTCTGGATGTCGAAGAGCTGTCCTCCAACGTCGCGCATCTACGCGAGCTCTTCAAGCTGTTCGAACAAAAGACCGGGCTGATGCAGCTGCTCGACCTGTCCAATCGGGCACAAGGGGTACAGATCTTCATCGGCGACGAATCCGGCCTCGCGCAACTCGATGGTTGCAGCGTCGTGACGTCCGGCTACGAGGTCAATGGCCAGGTCGTAGGCTCCGTAGGCGTCATCGGACCGACCCGAATGGCTTATGATCGCGTAATTCCGATCGTCGATATCACGGCACGCCTTCTCTCGAACGCCTTGTCGAGCGTCAACTGAGCGCGTCCCACTCTCCCCGCACAAGGAAGCCCATGGCCCGTTACTGGACCGAACCCGCCTATTCCCACGGCACGCCCACGCGCACGGGCATCCTGCTCGTGAATCTGGGCACGCCCACCAGCCCGACAGCCGCCTCCGTTCGCCCCTACCTCAAGGAATTTCTCTCCGACCCACGCGTTGTCGAGATTCCGAAACTCGTCTGGTGGCCGATTCTGAACGGCATCATCCTGAACGTCCGCCCGAAAAAGTCTGCCGAAAAATACGCCAGCATCTGGATGGATGAGGGCTCCCCGCTGAAGGTGCACACACAGAAACAGGCAAAACTGCTCGCGGGCTACCTGGGTCATGCCGGCGCGGCCGGCTTGCAGGTTGAATGGGCGATGCGCTATGGCGAACCGTCGGTCGCGAGCGTGCTGAACCGGATGAAAGCCAACGGGTGCACAAGGATTCTGGTCGTTCCCCTCTACCCCCAATATGCCGCGAGCACCACCGCCAGCGTGATGGACGAAGTCGCGCGCTGCATGACTCGCTGGCGGAATCTGCCCGAAATCCGTTACGTGCGTAACTTCCACGACCAACCCGGCTACATCGCCGCCTTGGCGCAAAGCGTCCGCGACCACTGGATGCGCAACGGTCAAGGCGACAAGCTGATCATGAGTTTTCACGGTATCCCACGTCGATCGCTCGACCTCGGGGACCCCTACCACTGCGAATGCCAGAAGACCGCTCGTCTGCTGGCAGCGGCGCTCCAGTTGCCCGACGACCGCTGGCAGCTCACCTTTCAATCCCGCTTCGGCAAGGCGGAATGGCTCAAGCCCTACACCCAGCCGACTCTCGAAGCACTCGCCCGACAAGGAACGGAGCGGGTGGACGTGATGTGCCCCGGTTTCCCCGCAGACTGTCTCGAAACGTTGGAAGAGATTGCGATGGAATGTCGGACAGCCTTCCTCGGCGCCGGGGGCAAGAGTTTTCACTACATTCCCTGCCTCAACGAGCGGGACGACTGGATCGCGGCACTTTCCGCTCTCGTGCGCGATCATCTGGGCAATTGGCTTTCGATCCCCACCGCGAGCGGCGACGCATTGGCGGCGACTGCCGAGCGGGCACGCATGGCCGGCGCGGAATGCTGATATGAGCCCCGGCATCCGCCTTCTGCTGCGTTGGCTGCTCAATGCGGTCGCACTACTGCTCCTGCCAGAGGTCCTCGGCGGCCTGCGCGTCGACAGCTACGCCGCAGCGCTGGTGACGGCACTCCTGCTTGCGCTCATCAACGCACTGATCCGGCCTATCCTCATTCTGATCACCCTACCGATCACGGTGCTGACGGTTGGGCTGTTTACGCTGATCATCAACGCGCTGCTTTTTTGGGCAGCGACCGGACTGGTAAGTGGCGTGCAGGTGGCGGATTTCTGGACCGCCTTCTGGGGCGCCCTCCTCTACAGCCTGCTGACGTGGCTGGTCAGCATCGCCTTGTCGGACGGAACCGATTCGCGGATCGAAATCACGATGCGCCGTGGAAGGCGCTGATTCGACGAGCCGCCGAGACGAAATTTAGAGCCGCTCAAGTTTCGCACGGCCCGGCCGTTAATACCTGTGGGCAACTGGATCACAGGGGACGGCCATGAAGATCGCGTCAGCAAGCGTGCAACTGCAGTCGTCCCACGTTGCGACCAGCAGCTTCGAATCGAACGAGCGCCTCGAAATGTGGGTCGGGAACCGCCGCGGCGGCGCAAACGGCGGTAACGACATTGGCACCGTCGTACGCGAGGCGGCGCGTGCCCAGGTTGAAGTTTCGAAGGAAGCCCGCGCCCTGCAGGAAGCCGGGGCGACGGACAACGATGACGACACGATCGATGCCGACCCGCGCATGCGCTTCCTGAAGCAACTCATCGAAGCCCTGACCGGAAAATCGGTCAAGACCGTCGACGCGAAGGACCTGCGCCCGGACGCAGCCCCCGCCGCCCCCACGGTGCCCGACGCGCCAGCGCCGGCACAGCAACAAGGGCCGCGCCGAGCCAGATTCGGCGTCGATTACCAGTACCACGCCAAGTATCAGGAACACGAACAGACACGATTCGCTGCGCAAGGCACCGTCAAGACGGCCGACGGGCAGGAGATCCGCTTCAAGCTCGACCTTTCCATGGAGCGCAACTACAGCGAAACCAAGGATGTACAGATGCGTCTGGGCGACGCGCAGATGAAGGATCCGCTCGTACTCGACTTCGCAGGTCCCGCCGCCGCGCTCTCGGATACACGCTTTTCCTTCGACCTCGACGCCGACGGCACTGCCGAATCCCTCCCGATGCTCGCAGGCGGCACCGGTTATCTCGCAATCGATCGTAACGACAACGGGCGCATCGACGACGGCGGCGAATTGTTTGGCCCCTCGACCGGCAGCGGCTTCGGTGAACTCGCCGCGCTCGACAGCGATAAGAACGGCTGGATCGACGAGTCCGATGCCGCTTTTGGCCAACTGCGCGTATGGTCACCCGCGACGGAAGGCGCAGGAAGCCTCAAGACTGCCGCCGAAGCCGGCGTGGGCGCGCTCTATCTGGGCAATGTGGCAACGCCGTTTTCCTTGCGCGGGGCGGCCAACAACAGCCTTGGCGAAATGCGCACCAGCGGCGTCTATCTCCATGAAGATGGAAGCGCGGGAACCGTCAACCAGATCGATCTGAGCGTCTAGCGACAGCCGGCCCCGCTCAATCCTCGACCAGTTGCAGGTCGAGAATCGTGGTCGCGGTGATTTGCCCGGCCGCAGCCGGTTCGCCATGCTGAGCGAGTGCCCGCGCCGCGGCGCCGAGACGTTTGGCCACGACCGTCGACAAGGTCGTACGGAACAACTCCCGCAGTTCGTCGGTCGCCAGTGCAAGCGCAGCGGGATGGATTTCGGCATACGCGCAGCGGGCAGTGGCAACGATCGACATCGGATGCCGGTGATCGATATTGTCGAGCCAGGCCAGTTCACCGAATACTTCACCCGGACCAAGACAGGACACCCGCCGCCCCTCAACGGAGACTTCCACCTCGCCCTCGATGAGGATCCCGAAACGCTGATCGGCATCCCCTTCGCGGATCAGCAGCGCGCCAGGCTCGGCGGCACGCCAGGAGCAGATTCTCAGCACTTCCCACAGCTCGACATCACCGAACTCGGTGAAGAAACTGAGCTTGCGCAGTTGCGAAAAGCGCGTGGTATCGGGCGGAACGTAACGATCGTCGACGATCTGGAAACGTACCGCGGTGAGGTCCTTGGCGAACTCCGCCCCGTTCTTGTAACGGGAATACAGATCCTTCTCGAGTGCCTTGCGGATCACGGCGTCCATCTGCTCGGGCAGTTCCGGATTGAGCTGCGACACCCGCGGAGGATCAGCATTGATGATCTTGTAGATCAGCTGCGCCGGATTGCTCGCCCGGAACGGCAAGCGTCCCGTCAGGAGGTGGAAGAGCACCACTCCGAGCGAATACAGGTCCGTCTTCTGGTTCAGCGGATAGCCCTTGATCTGCTCAGGGCTCATATAGGCAGGCGAGCCCACCCCCATGATGAAGGTCGAGTCCGCCTCCACTTTCTTGTTGATGTTGAGCGCCAAACCGAAATCGGTGATCTTCACGTTGTCGCGATCATCGACCAGGATGTTCGCCGGCTTGATGTCACGATGCACGATCCCCTGACGATATGCGTAATCCAGCGCCATGCAGCACTTGAACACGATGCCGATCGCGCGGTGGACGGGCAACATCCGCTCGAAACCGCAGAACCGCTCCAGCGACTCGCCGGGAAAATACTCCATCACCACGTAAGCCTGGGATGGCTCCACTTCGGCCTCGTGGATGCGGATGATGTGGGGGTGGTCCAGACGGCTTGCGACCGCCTTCTCCGCCTTCAGCAACTTGAGCAGGCGCCGGTTCCACTTTGCCTCGTCGCGGCTCCGGTCCTGGAAGCGGATCAGCTTGATCGCCACGGGCTCCGGCCAATCCGGCGATTCGCCCATGTAGACGACCGCCGTCGCACCGCGCCCGACCTCCTTCACGATGCGGTACTTGCCGATTGTCCGGGGAATATCGCTCATCGCCGATCCGTACGTTCCCGCAATCATGCTCAATGAGTTATGAGGATTGGTCAATCCTGACACAGCCGCCCCGGCATCGGCAACACACGAAACATTTTTTTGGATCTCCCCTTGAAAAAGGCGACCCCGTCCCCACTTCGCAAACGTTAATGAAGACAGGGAGTTTCGACCCATGCAGGAAAACAAGCCGTCCGCCGACATCCAGGGCGAACTGCCGGAGAATGTCGCGACCTCGCAATCCGCCCCCCCCCAGTCGAACGATCAGGGCGCCGCAACCCAGCCGGATACGATGCCGAGCATTGAGGAAACCCTGCGCCAGGCCGAATTGAAGGCTACCGAACACTACGACGCCTGGCTTCGCGCCAAGGCCGAAGGCGAAAACATTCGTCGCCGCGCTCAGGAAGACATCGCCAAGGCCTCGAAGTTTGCCGCCGAAAAATTTGCTAACGCGATGCTGCCCGTCAAGGACAGCCTCGAAGCCGCCCTTGCAGTCGAGAACCAGACGCTCGAGAGCCTGCGCGCTGGCGTAGACCTCACCCTGAAGCAACTCACCTCCGCGTTCCAGGCTGCTGGCGTCGCCGACGAAAATCCGGTCGGCAGCCGCTTCGACCCTAACCGCCACCAGGCCATTGGCATGGAAGAGGCCGACGTCGAGCCGAACACCGTGATCAAGGTCCTGCAAAAGGGCTACATGCTCAACGAGCGCGTGTTGCGTCCCGCGATGGTCGTGGTCTCGAAGGCAAAAAGCGCCTGACGACACCTTGAAAACGCGGAGCCAACCCGCATCTAACGAACAACCGAACTTCCGGTGAGGCGTAAAGGTCGCGAACCGCGACAACACCTTCGCCACAGACTGAAAAGGAACAGATATGGGCAAGATCATTGGCATCGACCTGGGCACCACCAACAGCTGCGTCTCCGTGATGGAAGGCGGCAAGCCCAAGGTCATCGAAAACTCGGAAGGTGCGCGCACCACCCCCTCCGTCGTCGCCTACGCCGAAGACGGCGAGATCCTCACCGGTGCCCCCGCGAAGCGTCAGGCCGTCACCAACGCCAAGAACACCCTGTTCGCCGTCAAGCGCCTGATCGGCCGCCGCTTCGAAGAGAAGGAAGTGCAGAAGGACATCGACCTGATGCCCTTCACAATCGCGAAGGCCGACAACGGCGACGCCTGGGTCGAAGTGCGCGGCAAGAAGATCGCCCCCCCGCAGGTCTCGGCCGAAGTGCTGCGCAAGATGAAGAAGACCGCGGAAGACTACCTCGGCGAGGAAGTCACCGAGGCCGTCATCACCGTTCCCGCCTACTTCAACGACAGCCAGCGCCAAGCCACCAAGGACGCAGGCCGCATCGCCGGCCTCGAAGTCAAGCGCATCATTAATGAGCCGACCGCGGCCGCCCTCGCCTTCGGCATGGACAAGAAGCCGGGCGACTCCAAGATCGCCGTGTATGACCTCGGCGGCGGCACCTTCGACATCTCGATCATCGAGATCGCCGACATCGACGGCGAACACCAGTTCGAAGTGCTCGCGACCAACGGCGACACCTTCCTCGGCGGCGAAGACTTCGACCAGCGCCTGATTGACTACATCGTCACCGAGTTCAAGAAGGACCAGGGCGTCGACCTCAAGAACGACGTGCTCGCGCTGCAGCGCCTGAAGGAAGCCGCCGAAAAGGCCAAGATCGAGCTCTCGTCGTCGCAGCAGACCGAAGTGAATCTGCCCTACATCACGGCCGACGCGACTGGCCCGAAGCACCTGGCGATCAAGATCACCCGCGCCAAGTTCGAATCGCTGGTCGACGACCTCATTGAGCGTACGATCGAACCCTGCCGCATCGCACTGAAGGACGCCGGCATCAAGGTCTCGGACATTGACGACGTGATCCTCGTCGGCGGCCAGACGCGCATGCCGAAGGTTCAAGACAAGGTCAAGGAGTTCTTCGGCAAGGATCCGCGCAAGGACGTGAACCCGGACGAAGCCGTCGCTGTCGGCGCCTCGATCCAGGGCGGCGTGCTGCAAGGTGAAGTCAAGGACGTGCTGCTGCTTGACGTCACCCCGCTGTCGCTGGGCATCGAAACCCTGGGCGGAGTGATGACCAAGCTGATCCAGAAAAACACCACGATCCCGACCAAGGCCTCGCAAGTGTTCTCGACCGCCGACGACAACCAGAGCGCGGTCACTATCCACGTGCTGCAGGGCGAACGCGAAATGGCCGCCGGCAACAAGAGCCTGGGCCAGTTCAACCTGTCGGACATCCCGCCCGCCCCGCGCGGCATGCCGCAAATCGAAGTCACCTTTGACATCGACGCCAACGGCATCCTGCACGTGTCGGCCAAGGACAAGGCGACCGGCAAGGAAAACAAGATCAAGATCCAGGCGAACTCCGGCCTCTCGGACGACGAGATCCAGCGCATGGTGCAGGACGCCGCCGCGCACGCTGAAGAGGACAAGAAGGCCCACGAGCTGGTTGACGCTCGCAATCAGTGCGACGCGCTGGTGCACTCGGTGAAGAAGTCGCTGACCGAATACGGCGACAAGATCGGCGCCGACGAAAAGGCGAAGATCGAAGCCGCCATGAAGGAAGCGGAAGAATCACTGAAGGGTAACGACAAGGCGACCATCGAGGCCAAGACGCAGGCGCTCGCGATGGCCAGCCAGAAACTCGGCGAGCAGATGTATGCCCAGACCCAGGGCGCCGCCGAAGGCGCGGCAGGAGCATCAGCAGGCGGCAACTCGCCGGGCGGCTCGAAGGCTGCCGACGCCGATGTCGTCGATGCCGAGTTCACCGAAGTCAAAGACAAGAAGTAATCGTTCGCCGAACGGCGAGATGTCGGCCGAGCCTTCGCCAGTGCCCTCACTGGCCGGCTCGGCCTTTGCATGATCGGGGATCTCGGGATCTCCCTGGCAGAGCGAACAGCAAGATGGCAAAACGGGATTATTACGACGTTCTAGGCGTCAACCGCGACGCGTCGGACGACGAAATCAAGAAGGCCTACCGCAAACTGGCCATGAAGCACCACCCGGACCGCAATCCGGATAGCAAGGACGCCGAGGACAAGTTCAAGGAGGCGAAGGAAGCCTACGAGATCCTCTCCGACGGCCAGAAGCGCGGCGCCTATGATCGCTACGGTCACGCCGGCGTCGATCCATCTGCGGGCGCGGGTCCCGGCGCACAGGGTTTCGAAGGCTTCGCCGACGCCTTCTCCGACATCTTCGGCGACATCTTCGGAGGCGGCGGCGCACGCGGTCGCTCCAACGTCTATCGCGGCGCAGACCTGCGCTACAACCTCGAGATCTCGCTCGAGGAAGCCGCGCGCGGCGCCGACAAGACGATCCGCATCCCGACCGTCGAAGAGTGCGACACCTGCCATGGCAGCGGCGCCAAGCCCGGCACCCAGCCCAAGCCCTGCCCCACCTGCGGCGGCGCGGGCCAGGTTCGCATCCAGCAAGGCTTCTTTTCGATCCAGCAGACCTGCCCGAAGTGTCACGGCACCGGACGCATCATCCCCGACCCCTGCCGCGACTGCGGCGGCGCCGGTCGCGTGAAGCGACAGAAGACGCTCGAAGTGAAGATCCCGGCGGGTATCGACGAAGGCATGCGCCTGCGCCACGCCGGACACGGCGAACCCGGCGTCAACGGCGGCCCAGCCGGCGACCTTTACGTCGAAATCCACATTCGCGCCCACCCGGTATTCCAGCGCGACCGCGACGATCTGCACTGCGAGATGCCGATCAGCTTCACGACGGCCGCACTCGGCGGCGAGATCGAAATCCCGACCCTCGACGGCATGGCGCGCCTGCGCATCCCCGCCGAAACGCAAAGCGGCAAAGTGTTCCGTCTCCGAGGCAAGGGCATCCGCAACGTCCGCTCGCAAGTCCATGGCGACCTGCTGTGCCACGTCGTTGTGGAAACGCCGGTCAACCTGACCGATCGTCAGAAGGAACTGCTGCGCGAATTCGAGGAAGTGTCGAGCGGCGACGCCGAGCGTCACAACCCGAAGGCCAAGTCCTGGATGGACAAGGTGAAAGAGTTCTTCAGCGGCTAAGCGCCGAAGGATCAGGGACAGCGCCAGACTTCCGGCGTGTCCCTGAGCCCATCATCTCAGGCCCGGCGCCAGATCGTTCCCTGCGCCGAATCCTCGAGCACCACACCCTGCGCCAGCAACTCGGCGCGAATGCGGTCGGCCTCCGCAAAGTTCCTGGCCTTCTTGGCCTCGGCCCGCTGCGCAATCTGCGCTTCGATCGCAGCCGTGTCGGCGTCCCCGCCTTGACCGCCAATGCCGCCCTGCAGGAAGACTTGCGGCTCCCGCTCCAGCAGCCCCAGCACGCCCGCCAAGCCCTTCAACTGGGCCGCGGTTGACTCCGAACCCGTGCGATTGACCTCGTTGGCCAAGTCGAATAGCACCGCCACCGCCTCGGCCGTGTTGAAGTCGTCATCCATCGCGGCGCGGAAGCGCTGCGCATGGCTTTCCGTCCAGTCGACGCCCCCACCCGCGGTCTTGACGTTGCGCAAAGCAGTGTAGAGACGCGTCAACGACTGCCGCGCGTCGTCGAGGTGGGCATCCGAATAGTTCAGAGGACTGCGGTAGTGCGCGCGCAGAATGAAGAAGCGCACCACCTCGGGGTCGTACTGCTTGAGCACGTCGCGGATCGTGAAGAAGTTGCCGAGCGACTTCGACATCTTCTCGTTGTCGACGCGAACGAAGCCGTTATGCATCCAATAGTTAACGAAAGCGTGTCCGTGCGCCCCTTCCGACTGCGCCACCTCGTTCTCGTGGTGCGGAAACTGCAGATCCTGACCGCCGCCATGGATGTCGAAGTGTTCGCCGAGCAACTGCGAACTCATTGCCGAGCACTCGATGTGCCACCCCGGCCTGCCGTCGCCCCATGGCGAATTCCACTTCACTTCCGCCGGCTCTTCGACTCGCGCGTGCTTCCACAACACGAAATCGAGCGGATCGCGCTTCTCGCCGACGATCTCGACACGCTCACCGGCTCGCAGTTCGTCGAGAGTCTTGCCGGACAGCTTTCCATAGCCCTCGAACTTCCGCACCGCGTAGCACACGTCCCGATTTTCCGCGACGTAGGCCAAGCCCTTGTCGTACAGCCGCCCAATGAGCGACTGCATCTGCGGCACGAATTCCGTCGCCCGCGGCTCGTGATTCGGCCGTTGCACCCCCAGCGCGTCGGCATCCTCGTGCATCGCCGCGATAAAGCGATCGGTCAAATCTCGGATCGACTCTCCGTTCTCCTGCGCCCGACGAATGATTTTGTCATCGATATCGGTAATGTTGCGGACATAGGTCAGGTCATATCCGCTGGCGCGCAACCAACGCGCAACCATATCAAACACAACCATGACTCTAGCATGACCGAGATGACAATAGTCATAGACAGTCATGCCACATACATACATTCGAACCTTCCCCTCATCGATGGGGGTAAAGATTTCTTTCTTTCGTGTCAGAGTGTTGTGAATATGAAGCATGGCGTTTCCGGCGGAATTGCAGAGCGACTTGCCATCAGAGGATCGACCACCGCCTCCACTAGGCAAGAGGAAGGCGAGGTGGCGCCAACGCGTATCTGCAGAAGCCGCATCACGGGGCACCCAAATGTGATGCGGGCCTGGTTATTTGCTAGAATATCGCGTTAATCCGCGTGGATTAAGGTGAAACCGAGCGATTCTAACACAATGAAGATGCGCCCAAATTCCGCACTCGCCCTTACGGCTCTGGTCCTGGCCCTCGGCTCGAACCCTTCGGCTCATGCCGCCGATACCCTTTCCCAGGTTCAATCGCTCGTGAACCAGGGGCAACACTCTCAAGCGCTCGCAATGGCGGACCGCCTGCTTGCCGCCAACGCCAAGGATCCTCAGACCCGCTTCCTGAAGGGCATTGCCCTGACCGAGTTGAATCGGCCGGATGAAGCGATCAGCGTCTTCCAGAAGCTCACCGAAGATTTCCCCGAACTCCCGGAACCCTACAACAACCTCGCCGTCTTGTACGCGCAGCAGCGCCAATACGACAAGGCCCGCGCCGCGCTCGAAATGGCGATCCGGACTCATCCGAGCTACGCGACTGCGCACGAAAACCTGGGTGACGTGTATGCCCGCCTCGCCAGCCAGGCCTACGACAAGGCCCTGCAGCTCGACTCCGCGAACGCTGCGGCCCAGTCGAAGCTTGCCCTGATTCGCGAGATCACCTCCGGCAAGGGTCAGAGCGCCCCGCGCGCTCCTGCAGCGACCGCGGCATCGCGTCCGGTCGCAACGGCATCTGCCGCACCCGCCCCGACTCCGCAGCCAGCGCCGGCTCCGGCCGCAGCCCCGGCGGCGACACCAGCCGCTCCGGCCATCGCATCCACCGCACCGACCGCCAGCCCGGCACCCGCGGCAACCAACAACCACGCCGCCGCGCCCGCGCCGGCAGCCCACGCGGCCAGCGCGACATCGACCGCCGAACACGACGCCATCCAGGCGGTCGAAGCATGGGCGAAGGCATGGTCCCGCAAGGACGTGAAGGCGTACCTGGGCTTCTACGACAAGGATTTCCGGCCGCCCGGCGGCCAGTCACGCAGGGCATGGGAAAACGAGCGCGAACAACGCGTTGCAAAACCGGGCAAGATCGCTGTCGAGATCGAGAAGCCGAAGGCGACCGTCGATGGCGACGTCGCGGTTGTACGCTTCCGCCAGAACTACGATTCGGTCGGCTTCAATGCCAGCTCGAACAAGACGATCGAGCTCGTCAAGCGTAACGGCACCTGGCGGATTCGCGAGGAGCGTGTTGGAGGATGAAGTGCATGATTGCCGGACGAAAGTTTCTCGTCCGACTGTTGTTCGCCCTACTGGCAATTGCCCCGGCATTTGCCCAGCCGCCTATCGCGCCGCAACGGGGCATCTCCGACTCGGGCCCCGATGCCTCGCTTGAATACGTATTCACGGAGATTGAGGCCAACCGCCTCGACTCCGCTCTTGAGCGAACCGAAGCACTCATTCGCGCTTATCCGAACTTCCGTCTCGCCCACCTGATCAAGGGCGACCTCCTGCTCGCCCGCGCCAAGCCGCTTACCACCTTCGGGAACGCTCAAGCGCCGGCCGAGCGGGTCCGGGATCTTCGCGAAGAAGCCATCGCACGATTGCGGGCGTACCGGGAACGCCCCACGACGTCAAAATACATCCCGCGCTACCTACTGCAGATGAGCCCGGACCAGCGGTACGCGATCGTCGTCGACAGCAAGCGCGCGCGGCTTTACGTGTACGCCAACGAAGCCGGGAAGCCTCGCTTTGTCGCGGATTACTATGTGAGCCACGGCAAGGGTGGCGTGGACAAGCGGAATGAAGGCGACAACAAGACCCCGCTCGGCGTCTATCAGGTCACCTCTTTCATCGAACAAGCAAAGCTCCCCGACCTGTATGGCAGCGGCGCATTTCCCATCAACTATCCGAACGAGTGGGACCGCCGGCAGGGTCGCACCGGGCATGGCATCTGGCTCCACGGCACTCAGAGCGACACCTATTCGCGGGCACCGCTGGCCTCCGAAGGCTGCGTGACGATGTCGAACCAGGATTTCCTGCAGATCTCCAATTTCGTGCAGGTGGGCCTGACCCCAGTCATCATCAGCAACGAAATCGAATGGCTTTCGCTCGACAACTGGCAGTCGGAACGCAAGAACCTGCAAGAAACCATCGAGCATTGGCGCCGCGATTGGGAAAGCGTCGATGTGGACCGCTATCTGTCCCATTATTCCAAGGACTTCCGCAGCGATCAGCAGGATCTGGCTGCTTGGGCCGCGCAAAAGCGTAACGTGGCCCAGAGCCGCAAATGGATCAAGGTCAATCTCGACAAGCTCAGCATGTTCCGCAACCCGGGACGCGAAGACATGGTCGTGGTCACCTTTGAACAAGACTATCGAAGCGACGGCATCTCAGACCGCATTCGCAAGCGCCAGTATTGGCTGAAGGAAGGCGGCCGCTGGAAGATCGTCTACGAAGGCAAGGCCTGAGCCGTCTTCATCCTTTCCCTCCCTCTCAATGGTCAGAACAATGAAACGCTTCCTCATTTCGTTTTTTCTCACAGCGTGGCTCGCCAACGCCTTCGGAGCCAATCCGGTGGTCGAGATGCGTACCAACCAGGGTACGATCACGATCGAACTGTTCGCTGACAAAGCCCCGAAGTCCGTCGCAAACTTCCTTGAATACGTGCAGGGCGGCCAATACAACGGGACGATCTTCCATCGCGTCATCGATGGCTTCATGATCCAGGGTGGCGGCTTCGACGCGGACATGCGGGAGAAGTCGACCCGCGCCCCGATCGAAAACGAGGCTCGCAACGGACTGCGCAACCAGGTGGGCACGCTGGCGATGGCGCGCACCGCAAACCCGCACTCGGCAACCGCCCAATTCTTCATCAACCTGGCCGACAATCAGTTCCTCGACTACCCTTCGCGTGACGGCTGGGGCTATGCCGTCTTCGGCAAGGTCACCAAGGGGCTCGACGTCGTCCAAAAGATCGGAAAGGTCCCGACCGGCAACCTCAAGGGTTTCCAAGACGTTCCGCAACAATCGGTCACGATCGAATCGGTCCGTGTCATCCAAGGCGACAAAGCCGCCAACACCAAACAGTAAGCCCCAGGAGACAGTCATGGCAGTCAAGCTGCACACCAACTTCGGAATCATCACTCTCGAACTCGATGCCGACAAGGCTCCAGTGACGGTTCAGAACTTTCTCGATTACGTCAGCGCCGGTCACTACGACAACACCGTATTCCACCGCGTCATCAACGGCTTCATGATCCAGGGCGGCGGCTTCGAGCCTGGCATGAAGCAAAAGCCGACCGGCGAACAGATCAAGAACGAGGCTGACAACGGCCTGAAGAACAAGAAGGGTACGATCGCCATGGCCCGCACCCAGGCCCCTCACTCGGCGACCGCCCAGTTCTTCATCAACGTCGCTGACAACGATTTCCTCGACTTCCGGTCGCCGGACATCCAAGGCTGGGGGTATTGCGTATTCGGCCGCGTCACCGAGGGCATGGACGTCGTAGACGCGATCCGGGCGGTGCGCACCGGCTCCAGCGGCTTTCATCAGGACGTCCCGGTCGAGGACGTGCTGATCCAACGCGCCGAAATCATCTAAGCAACGTTTCAACGGATCGCCATCGCTTGGTCATCTCATGACGGTCCTGTTCATCTCCGACCTTCATCTATCGGAGCAAGAGCCCGGCAACGTCCGGGCTTTTCTATCCTTCCTCGGTTCGACGGCCCGAGACGCAGAAGCGCTCTACATCCTCGGCGACCTCTTTGAGTACTGGGCAGGCGACGACGACGAAACACCGCTCAGTCACGCCGTCGGTACGGCATTGGCAACCCTGAGGACGCAAGGGATTCGCATCGGATTCATCCCCGGCAACCGCGATTTCCTGCTCGGGGCGACCTTCGCTGCTTCAGCGGGAATGGAGATACTGCCCGATCCGACGACGATCCGTCTGGGCGATCAGGATGTACTCCTCAGCCACGGTGATGCGCTCTGCACCGACGACGCTGCTTATCAGAATTATCGCCAGATGGTACGCACACCTGACTGGCAAATGTCCTTCCTGCAACGCCCCCTCGCCGAAAGACGCCAGCTCATCGAACAGCTGCGACAACACAGCGAACAGGCGAAACAGGAAAAGTCCATGGAAATCATGGACGTCAATTCGACGGCAGTTGAAAACCTGCTACGCGCGAAAGGCTATCCGACCTTGATCCACGGACACACCCACCGTCCCGCCGTGCATATCCATGAGGTGGATGGGCACCGCTGCGAACGATGGGTACTCTCGGACTGGCATTCGGAAGCCACATACCTCGAGTGGGCCGGAGAAGCGTTCCGCCTTCACGTTCCAAGGAAGCCGGCCTGACCGACGTCGGCACCGCCGGCACCGCCGGCACGGTGCAAGCTTCTTACACGTTCATTCTGCGAGCAAGATCAGCCTGCAAGAACTTTGGCCCGCCGCAATCTGCAGCGGGCCTTCGGCAATCCGACCTTAGCGTACGCGCGAGCCAAAGCCGGCTCGTGCTGCGCTTACCAATCCGCCCCTTGCCGATCAGTTGTCGTGATTCGCCAGAAGGTTCAGATCGAGCTGCCCGTCCTCGCCGTCTTCCTGGCTGCCCTTGCTTTGACCCCGCTGGTTCTCGACCCCGTGGAGGTACTCGGCAGTAATGTCGCCGGTCACATAGCAGCCGTCAAAACAGGAGGTCTCGAAGAAGTTGATCGAAGGATTGACAGCACGCACCGCGGCCTTGAGATCGTCCAGATCCTGGTAGATCAGCCCGTCGGCGCCGATTTCGCGGCAAATCTCGTCCTCGTCACGACCCGCTGCAATCAACTCGGAACGGGTTGGCATGTCGATGCCGTAGACGTTCGCGTAGCGAACTGGAGGAGCCGCAGACGCCAGATAAACCTTTTCGGCACCCGCTTCCCGCGCCATCAACACGATCTCGCGACTGGTCGTCCCGCGGACGATCGAATCGTCGACAAGCAGAACCCGCTTGCCCTTGAACTCCTGGGAAATAGTGTTGAGCTTCTGCCGCACCGATTTCCGGCGAACAGCCTGCCCCGGCATGATGAAGGTACGGCCGATGTAGCGATTCTTCACGAAACCTTCGCGGTACGGCAAATTCAGCTTGTGCGCCATCTCCATCGCCGACGGACGGCTTGAGTCCGGGATCGGAATGACCACGTCGATACCGGCATGGGGCAACACCCGCTTCAGCTTGTCGGCGAGGAATTCCCCCATCTTGACGCGCGATTCGTAGACCGAGACGCCGTCGATCACCGAATCCGGCCGGGCCAGATAGACGAACTCGAACATGCACGGTGCCTCGACGGTGCGGTCGGCGCACTGCCGGCTGCGGAAATTGCCGTCGGTGTCGATCAGGATCGCCTCACCCGGGGCCACATCCCGAAGCATGCGGAAGCCAAGCACGTCCATCGCCACCGACTCGGACGCCACCAACCATTCATGCTTGCCGCCAACGTCGTTGCGGCCGATCGCCAGCGGCCGGATACCGTAGGGATCACGGAAGGCCAGCAGGCCGTAGCCCGCGATCATCACGACTGCGGCATACGCGCCGCGACAGCGGCGATGCACACCCGCGACGGCGCGGAACACAGCGTCGTCGTCGAGCTTGAAACCCTTGGCCGCCGCTTGCAGCTCATGGGCCAGCACGTTGAGCAGCACTTCGGAGTCGGAATTCGTGTTGATGTGCCGCAGGTCCGAAAGGAACATCTCACGCTTGAGTTCCTCCGAATTCGTCAGGTTGCCGTTATGCGCGAGCAGGAGCCCAAACGGCGAATTGACGTAGAACGGCTGGGCCTCGGCCGGATTGCAGGCCGAACCGGCAGTCGGGTAGCGAACGTGCCCGATGCCCCAGTTGCCGACGAGGTTGCGCATGTTGCGGGTCCTGAACGCATCCCGCACCAGACCGGAGCCCTTGTGCATGTAGAAGCGCCCATCGTCTGACGTAGCGATACCCGCCGCATCCTGGCCCCGATGCTGAAGCACCAGAAGACCGTCGTAGAGCAACTGATTGACCGGCGAGGTTGCAACAACCCCAATGATTCCGCACATGGAAGGACACCTATCTGAAACGAATCCGAGTGGCTACCGCTTCCGGTAACCACGGCTTGGCGGCCACGACCGCCGTCTCCAATGGAGGCGCGAACATCGCATTGGCCCACCAGGGCTCTCGTGCGATACCGACGAGTCCTCCAAGCAATACAACCGCTACAGCAATCGCTATTCCGCGCGCCAGCCCGAACAAGGCGCCGAAGAACCGATCCGCGGCACCCAAGCCGACCGCCTTGAGCAATTCACGCAGCAGAAAACGCAAGAACGCCGCGAGCAAGAGAACCGCTACGAATACCAGCGCAAACGCCGCGATCTGCCGCCATACGGGTTCCATGACGAACCCCGTCAGCAGCCCCGCAACCTGCGCCGAAAAACGCCACGCCGCCAATGCCGCGACCACCCACGCGAGCATCGAAATCACCTCGCTGACCAGCCCGCGCCACATGCCTACTGCAGCCGACAACGCCAAGCTGGTCAGGAATACGTAGTCGAATACTGTCATCGGCACATCTATTCGGGCGTCAGCGCGGCATCACTGTGCCGCCCATCCCGCTCGCCTTCGCGCGCTGCGCCGCCTTATCGGCTTCGTCGCGACCTCTGAACGGGCCGAGACGCACACGAGTCATCGCACCGACTTTTTCAGTGTAGGCCGCAAAGCCGTGTTTCTTCAGGTCCGTGGCGATCGATGCGGCCTTTGCAGCATCGGAAAACGCGCCGATCTGAACAACGAAGGCATCACCCGTCGCGGCAGCCGGGGCAGCAGCTGCCGGCGCCTTGCCTTCGAGGATATCCTTGGCTCGCGCACCTTCTTCATGGGTCGGCGCACGAGACTGAACGGCAATCTTCGGCGTCTCTGGTTTCGGAAGTTCGAGTTTGGCCGCTTCGGGCTTTGAAGGTTCCGGTTTATGCAGTTCCGGCTTGGCTGCCGACTCCGGTTTCACTGCCGGAGGTCTGGACGGCGAAGCCTCGACCACCTTAGCAGGCGGATTCGCCCCGGGGGCCTGACGCACAGGCGCTGCTTCGACAGCCTCGCGCGGAGTGTCCGAAGGTAGCGGGCCGGGCGGTTGCTCTTCCGGTGCCGGGGCGATTTGCGGTTCGGCAGCAGAAGTCTGACGATTGGCGCTCGGGCGCACGACCCCGCTGTCGGAATCGCGCTCGGGAATCGACACCTGGATATCCTGCACCGCGGTAATCGGCTCCTGATCCATGACCATCGGCAGCACGATCGCGGCAAGCAGCGCCAGCGCGGCCGCACCGACCAATCTTCGCCGCGATCGCTTCTTGAGTTCGACGTTATCGATTTCGGCCACGCGAAACCTCAGTGACGGGGACCGCGGAGGGTATCGAGAACGTCCGCGACCGTCAGGAATGATCCAAAGACGACGATTCTATCACCCTCCTGGGCGCATTGTTTCGCTTCGGAGAACGCCTCGGCCGGTCGATCGAAGCACCGGACATCGCCTTTCACACCCGCAGCCCGCATCCGCTCGGCGAGCGCATCGGCAGTCAGACCGCGCGATCCGGGCAAGGACGTGACGAGCCAGTGGTCGACACGATCCTGGATCAAACGAACGACGCCTTCCACATCCTTGTCTGCGAGCATCCCCAACACCGCCCACGTCTCAGGGAAGAATCCCATGTTCGAGAGGTTTTCGGACAGCACGCCGGCGGCCTGAGGGTTGTGGGCGACATCAAGAACTACCGACGGCTTTCCGGGGAGAACCTGGAACCGCCCGGGGAGTTCGACGAGCATCATCCCCTGGCGCACCGCCTGCATCGACACCGGAATCCGATTGCGGAGAGTCTCCAGGGCCATCATTACAGCCGATGCATTCAGCAATTGGTTGGCACCGCGCAAGGCCGGATACGCGAGACCGCCACGACGCGTTCCGCTCCGGCTCCACCAGACCCACTGCGTCCGATCGCCGGAGAACCCGAAATCCTCGGTGACAAGGCGCAAGTCGGCCCGGATCTCGCGCGCGTGGGCGACCAGCGACGCTGGCGGCAGCGGGTCCGAACAGATCGCGGGACGCTCCGATCGAAAGATCCCCGCCTTCTCGAAACCGATCTTCTCGCGCGTATCTCCGAGGTAGTCCATGTGATCCATAGCCACACCGGTGACGATTGCGCAGTCGGGATCGATCGCATTGACGGCGTCGAGCCGTCCGCCAAGGCCAACCTCGAGAATCAGTACGTCAAGCGGTTCCCGACAGAAGCAATGCCACGCCGCGAGCGTACCATGTTCGAAATAGGTCAGCGGCACCGCCCCGCGCACAGCCTCGACCGCGGCGAAGCCCTCAACAAGACGCTCGTCGGACAGTTCCACCCCATTGATGCGGACGCGTTCGTTGTAGCGCACGAGATGCGGGGATGTATAGCAGCCGACGCGGTAGCCGGCAGCCAGCAGGATCGCCTCGAGCATTGCGCAGGTCGACCCCTTGCCGTTCGTCCCGCCGACCGTGATGACCACGGCGTCGCTGACTGACTTGAGTGCATCCCGCACTTGCAGGACGCGCTCCAAACCGAGCTGGATGAACTGCGCATGCCTGCTTTCAAGCAGTTCGAGCCAACCGCTCAACGTATCAGGAAATTCCATGTGACGCGATGAAAAGATCAGACGCCGATCGCAGGCTGCCGCGTCAGCAGCGTAAGAACCTGAGCCAGCTTCGCGCGCATTTCGCGCCGATCGACGATCATGTCGATCGCCCCCTTCTCGAGCAGAAACTCGGATCGCTGGAAGCCCTCAGGCAGCGTTTCACGCACGGTCTGCTCGATCACGCGCGGCCCGGCAAAGCCGATCAGCGCGCCCGGCTCGGCGATCACTACGTCGCCCATGAACGCAAAGCTCGCGGACACTCCCCCCATCGTCGGATCGGTAAGGATCGTCAGGAAAGGCAGCTTGCGCTGCGTCAGTTGCGTCAGGACCGCGGTCGTCTTCGCCATCTGCATCAGCGAGAACAAACCTTCCTGCATCCGTGCTCCACCCGTTGCCGTGATGCAGATGAAAGGCAGGCGTTGCTCCAATGCGGCTTTCGCCCCCCGCACGAAGCGTTCGCCGACGACGGAGCCCATGGAGCCGCCGAGAAATTCGAACTCGAAACACGCGACCACCACCGGCACGGTAAGGATGGAACCTTGCATGACGACCATCGCGTCGGCTTCGCCCGTGTCGTCGATCGCGGTGGAGAGGCGTTCGGTATAGCGGCGCGAATCCTTGAACTTGAGCGGATCGACCGGAAGCACCTCGTTCCCGATTTCGAAGCGCCCCTCGGCATCGAGCAGAAGATCGAGGCGTGCCCGCGCGCGCAGGCGCTGATGGTGACCACACTTGGGGCAAACGCTCTGATTGCTTTCAAGATCGGAACGATAAAGCACCGCCTCACAGGCGGGACACTTGCTCCACAGGCCTTCCGGAATGGACTTGCGTGCTGCGGATTCCGCCCGCTTGATCTTGGGCGGCAGAAGTTTCTGAAGCCAACTCATCGCGGCGCTCCCTGAATCTGATCGAGTGCGGAACGGATACCGCTCACGAACGAGCGCACGTTTTCAACCGCCTGGTCCCGCGGACTTTTTTCGATTTCTTCGATGATCCGACTGCCGATCACCACCGCATCGGCCACCTCGCCAATCCGGCGTGCCGATTCGGCATCCCGGATTCCAAACCCGACGCCGACCGGCATCCCTACCCGGGCACGGATGTGCGGCAGACGTGCCGCCACCTCGTCAAAGTCGAGCGCCGCCGAGCCGGTCACCCCCTTCAGCGACACGTAGTAGATGTAGCCACTGCCAGCGCGGGCAACGTCGTCGAAACGCTGCTCGGTCGAGGTCGGGGCCAGCAGGAAGATCGGATCGAGTCCAGCCTTTCGCACTGCCGCCGAGAACGCCTCGCACTCCTCCGGCGGATAGTCGACAACGAGCACGCCGTCGACTCCCGCGTCGCGGGCAGCTTCGACGAAACGCTCGACGCCCATCGCCTCAATCGGGTTGGCGTATCCCATCAAGACGACCGGCGTCACCTGGTTCCCACCCCGGAATGCGCTCACAACCTCGAGCACTTTGCGGAGGTTCATGCCATTCGCCAGGGCGCGCTCCGATGCGCGCTGGATGGTCGGCCCATCGGCCATCGGATCCGAAAACGGCACGCCAAGCTCGATGATGTCCGCCCCCCCTTCGACGAGTGCCTGCATCAAGGGCAGGGTCAAATCGGGCGCCGGATCTCCGGCGGTGATGAACGGAATCAGCGCCCGCCGCCCGTTGGCCTGCAAACGCTGAAATACTGACTGGATTCTTGACATAGGGATTTCGCACAGGCGCGGGCCGCAGCGGCCCGCGGAAATCAGAACTGGATGCCGGAACGCTCGGCGACCGTATGCATGTCCTTGTCGCCACGACCGGACAGATTGACCAGCAGAACCTTGTCGCGAGGCAAGGTCGGCGCAAGCTTTGCCGCATAGGCCAGCGCGTGGGACGACTCCAGCGCCGGGATGATGCCTTCCAGGCGGCACAGATCGTGGAACGCCTTCAGCGCCTCGGCATCGGTCACCCCAACGTATTCGGCCCGTTCGCTGTCCTTCAGCCACGCATGCTCGGGACCGACGCCCGGATAGTCGAGACCGGCGGAAATCGAATGCGTCTCGATGATCTGGCCGTCGTCATCCTGCAGCAGATAGGTGCGGTTGCCGTGAAGCACGCCCGGCCGACCGGCCGTCAGGCTGGCCGCATGATGACCGGTCTCGACACCTTCGCCGGCCGCCTCGACGCCGACGAGGCGCACGCCGGCAATGTCGATGTAGGGATAGAAGATCCCCATGGCGTTCGAACCGCCACCGACGCAGGCAATCACATAGTCCGGCTGGCGCCCCACCATCTCAGGCATCTGTGTGAGGCACTCGGTACCGATCACGGCCTGGAAATCACGCACCATCATCGGGTACGGATGGGGACCGGCGACGGTTCCGATGATGTAGAAGGTGTCGTGGATGTTGGTCACCCAATCGCGCATCGCCTCATTGAGCGCGTCCTTCAGCGTCTTGGAGCCCGATTCGACCGGAACGACACGTGCGCCGAGCAGCTTCATCCGATAGACGTTGGCGGCCTGGCGCTTGATGTCTTCGGCGCCCATGTAGACGACGCATTCCATGCCGTAGCGGGCGGCCACGGTCGCCGTCGCGACCCCATGCTGCCCGGCTCCGGTTTCGGCAATCACGCGCGGCTTGCCCATATAGCGGGCAACCAGCGCCTGGCCGATGCAGTTGTTTACCTTGTGCGCGCCGGTATGGTTGAGATCCTCGCGCTTCAGGTAGATCTGCGCGCCGCCCAGCAATTCGGACCAGCGGCGTGCGTGGTAGACGGGGCTCGGACGACCGACATAGTGTTTGAGTTCGTACTCGAACTCCGCCACGAATGCCGGATTCTGCCGGCATGTGTCATACGCAGCCTTGAGTTCCTCAAGCGCCGGGATCAGCGTCTCTGCGACAAACACCCCGCCGTAAGGACCGAAATGACCGCTCGAGTCGGGAAACTGGTAAGGCTTGTCAGCCATCTGCATGTCGAACTCCAGCGATGAATGCGGCGATCAGCGCCGCATCCTTGATGCCCTTGCCCGTTTCCACGCCACTGGACACGTCGACCGCCCAAGGCCTGACGCGGCGCACTGCCTCGCCGACATTGTCGGGATCGAGACCGCCGGACAGGATTAGACGCTTGCCGAGATCAGCGGGAATCAGGGACCAATCGAATACCTTGCCCCCGCCGCCGTAGCCCTCGACGAATGCATCGAGAAGAAGGCCAGCCGCCGATGGGTAGCAAGCCGAGAATTCTACCAGATCGACCCCCGGACGTACGCGCGCCGCCTTGATCCAGGGTCTACCGTAGCGGGCACAGTCGGCCTCAGGCTCGTCCCCGTGAAATTGCAGCAACTGAAGAGGCACGTGCCGCAGTGCATCTTCTACGAACGAGGGCTCGGGATTCACGAAAAGCCCCACCGTCGTGACAAATGGCGGAATCACCGCCGCAAGCTCGGCAGCGCGCTCGAACGAGACGAAGCGCGGGCTGGGCGGATAGAACACCAGCCCGATCGCATCGGCGCCGGCCTCGACGGCGGCGACAACATCGTCGACGCGAGTCAGGCCGCAGATCTTTACTCGGGTCCTGGTCACTCAAGAAAGTGGGATACGCGGGACCGCGATGATACGCCCTTCATTGGGCAGGGGCCAGTGCGGCTGGTACTCGACGCCACACAGATACAGGCCGTCTGCCGGAAAGGTCGGCGCAGCATGGACCCTGTCCCGCGCATGAAGCAACTCTTCCACCCAGGCGGGAGGGTAAGTGCCTTTCCCGACGTACACGAGGGCACCGACAAGGTTTCTAACCATGTGGTGCAAGAAAGCGTTGGCCCAGAAATCGAAAATCACGTATTCGCCTTGGCGATGAACGCGCGCTTCATGCATCACCTTGAGCGGCGATTTGGCTTGGCATCCGGCAGCACGGAAAGAGGAGAAGTCATGGAGGCCTTCCAGCCGCGCGGCGGCATCGCTCATTGCATGTTCATTGAGCGGCAGATGAAACCAGCCGACTCGGCCAGAAAGGATGGCCGGCCTTACAGGCGCGTTGTGAAGCACGTACCGGTAGCGGCGGGAAACGGCGCTGAAACGCGCATGAAAGGTCTCACTCACCTCCGCCGCCCAGCGAACGGCGACGCTCCGCGGCAGCTTGTTATTGACGCCGCGCACCCATGCCCCAAGGGGCCGCACCACCGACACGTCGAAATGCGCGACCTGCGCCGTCGCATGGACGCCCGCATCGGTGCGTCCGGCGCAGTGCAGGCGCACTGACTGCCCTGCTATCCCGGCCAGGGCCGCTTCCAGATGATCCTGGACGGTCAACGCGTTGGCCTGGCTTTGCCAACCGCGAAACGCATCCCCGGCGTACTCGACTCCCAGCGCGATCCTCATGCCCGGAATTCCAGGAGGGCAAGGAGGACCACACCGACAAGGACTGCAATCGTCAACTGACCGTAGCCGAGCGGTTCCCGAACGATCGAGATCGATGTCGCGCCCTTGTGATGTAGCGGCGTGGTGTCGTCTTCCAGCCACGAACGCCAGCCCCCCGAAGGCGTTGCCTCAACGTAGCTCAGTACCAGCATCAGGCGCACCGCAAGCCGGTCGGCCGGAAGACCGACCCGCTCGAAGGGATGAAACAAGGCATACAGGCCTCCGACCAACCGCGGCACGGAGAGATACTCAAGTAGGCCTGCGACGCACAGCACCACGCCGACCAGACGCCCCAGGTGATCCGCTGCCAAGGCAAGCCCTTCGCGGGTGGGACTCAGGACTGGAAGCGCGGCCCAGAGCGACTCGCCAGGAGTGAACCAGGCAAAGAAAATCACAAGCGCAAGCACCAGGAAGCGGATTCTCCGCAACAATCGAAAGCTGCGTTCTTTGGCGAAACGAAACGCGAGAAGGCTCCCGGCGACAACTGACACAATCAGCCAGGTCGGCGAAACAAACTGCAGGGCCGCCACCCCTGCAATCCAAGAAGCGATCAGCAAACCTGCATGCATCAAAACAAGGGCCGTCCGGTTGCCCCGACGGCCTTCCAACTCCTCAGTTACGCAGAATGGGCGGAATGGATTCAGCCGAGACGACCGAGCAATTCGGCCGCTGCCTGCCGCTGTTCGGCGGATCCTTCGCGCTGCACTTCTTCGAGCAGTTCTCGCGCGCCCTCGCTATCACCCATTTCTTCGTAGGCTCGCGCCAACTCGAGCTTGGTGTTGACCTCCTCGAGCACATCGGCGGGAATCCCTTCATCGCCGGACAAAGGCCCAACTCCCCCCGTCGCCAGCGCAACCTCCTCGAACTTGGGAGACGCGAGCGTCTCCGACTGCGCGATGGCTTCCGCCGGCGCTTCAAGTTCCAGATCGATACTTGAAAGATCGATCGCCGGGCCCGACGCAATCCCGCTCACCGGCGCGACTTCACCGGCATCCTCGAGATTGAAGTCGAAATCCAGCAAGCTACTGTCAAAGCTGGTCTTTTCGAGATCGACAGGCTCAGACGCCGACGTCAGGCTTTCCTCTCCACCGACGACGGTTGCATCCAGGTTGAACTCTCGCGCTTCTTCCTCATCGACCGCGACCGTTGGCGTCGCGACACCGAGATCGAACTCCAGCCCCTGATCGGCCGCCGCAAATTCGAGCCCCTCGCCAATCACCGTTTCGTTGAGCTGCGCGCTTTCCGCTTCCCGTTCCGGAGCCTTCGTCACCTCAACAGGCGTTTCAGCCGACGCTCCCGCGATATCCAGGTCGAGCTCGAATTCGCCGCCATTCAACTCCGGCACCTCTGGCAACGGCGACGACTGAGCGTCACCGAGGCCCAAGCCTGCATCGAGATCGAAATCGAGCGCATTCGAGTCGATCTCGGGCAAGGCTTCGAGTTCGACTTCATCCGCGGGAAGCGGCTCGGAAGGTTCCGACGTTGGCAGGAAAGGCGCCTCATCCGCTCGCTGCGTCGCAGCGTCGAACGACGGACCGCCAAAGTCCATGGCCGGCGCCTCGGCCGCCGCCAGAGCGCCCCCTGCGAGGGCCCCGGCTGCCACCCCACCCAGTGCGGACGCGGCCGCCCGTCCGACCGGGGTGGCGCCGCGGTACAAGGGATTGTCCGGGTCAATTCGGCGACCCATTTCCGCCGCCTTTGCCCATTCCGGACCTTCGCCACCGGTACGGCCATACAAGTCCGTGGCCGTTGTCTCGAACGCTTTGGCATTGTTGCGCTGGGCGTAGATTTCCAGCAACTTTACGTAGATCGCCAGACGCGCTCCATCGGTCTTCAAGGCGTCGAGCAGAATCTCTTCTGCCTGGGCGTCCCGCCCGTAAGCCATATACACGTCGGCTTCGGCCACCGGATCGACGCCTTCATCGGTGTCGATCGCGGACAGCCCCGACTGGCTGAAATCAGTGTGAAGTACGCTGCTTTCACCGGTATTGACGCTCTGCCCCCCCGTCTTGCCAAAGACCGAGTTGGTCTCGACGGGGAATTCGCTCGCCGGCGCAGCCCCAGCCGATGCCGCCTGCTGGCGGCGCTGGCGCACCTTCAGGCCGGCATAGGCGAGGAGCAGCGCGAGAACACCGCCTCCACCTGCCAGCATCGACGGATTGTCCAGCAGGCTCTGCAGAAAGCTAGGCTCTTCTGTCGTTACAGGGGGCGTTGCAGGAACCGGAGGTTTCGGTGCCGGCTTCGGCGCCTCGGCGGGAGGCGTCGTCGGTACAGCGGCAGGTGGAGCCGCTTCGGCAGGCTTCTCGGGCGCAGGTGCGCTGGGGGCAGCAGGCGATGCCGCGCCGCTCGGTCCCTGCTGCTGCATCTGCGCAAGCCCTTGATTACGCACTTCGATCAACTGCTGCATCTTGCGGATGCTGTCCTCGAGTGCCACGAGACGGCTATTCGCCTCGTCAAGCGCCTTTCCTCGTGCGGTCACCTCTTCTTCGAGCGCCTGAAGGCGCGCCAACCGCGCATCCTCCACGTTGCCCTTTGCCGGAGCGGCGGATCCCGCCCCACCCGACACCTTGACCTGGTCGCCGGAAGCCGAGTGCGCGGACTCACTAACCTTCGGCACGATAGAACCCGCGTCGCCTCGCGACGGCGCCTGTTCCGCGGCCGCAGGCCGGGACGCCACCGTCGACGCCAACGTACGGCGATAAGACTGAAAATCAGCCGACTGCGTCAGCACTTCGCGGCGAGCCTGGCCAGGATCGATCGCGCGAACTTCTGTCTCAGGCGGCACGTTGAGAATCGCGCCGGCACGGAGTCGATTGACGTTGCCATCATCGAACGCCCCCGGATTCGCGCGGAATAACGCCAACAGCATCTGTTCGAGACTCGTCCCGGACGGCCGGTTCGATTCCGCGATGCGTCGCAAGGTGTCGCCGCGCTGGACACGGTAACGATCGCCGCCCGAACCTTCACGGTCTGCGGCTGGAGTCACGGCCGCTGCAGGCCGCGCGCTACTGGACGCTGCCGCCGGACGTGCGGCAACGGGAGCCGGCAGCTGCGCGGCAACCGGCACCGGATCGAGCAGGAAGGTGTATTCCCGCACCATCCGGCCTGCGGACCAATTCAGCTCAAGCAGCAGCTCGACGAAGGGCTCGCTGAAGGGCCGATCACTCGAAATCTTAACGACGGACCGGGCTCCACGACGCTCCACCGCGAAGCGCAGCGATGCGATTGCCGGCGAGTACTGCAAGCTCGCCTGCTTGAACGCATCGGCCGGCGCCACGTTTGCCGACATCGACTGCAGCTCTTCCGCCGTTGCATTCAACTCGATTTCGGCCCGGAGCGGCTGCCCGATACCGCTGAAAACATGGATCGAACCGAGTCCGGCGGCATGGCTGCCAAAGGGAAGCATTGCGATCGCGGTCGCGATCAGTGAGGCCTTGATCGATGTTTTCATGGTTGTCATATCATCCGCACCCTAGCATGGGCAGCAAACTGCGTGGATTTTGGACGTGGCGGATCGGTCCGTGCAAACGGCATGCCGGGCAATCTAGCATTTTGTTTAAATTTGCGCAGCAATTCTTTAATTGCCAACGCAATTTGCTGGCGATCCACCGGCCGAGCCCGGAGCCGAAGGCGCGTATCGCCAAACCACGGGGAAGGCGTCAGGCCCTCCCCGTGCGTCTGCTCGACCTCAGCGGTCAAGCAAGATCCGCAGCATGCGACGCAGGGGTTCGGCGGCGCCCCACAGCAGTTGATCGCCAACGGTGAAGGCGCCTAGGTATTCCGGCCCCATCGCCATTTTGTGCAGGCGGCCGACGGGGACCGTCAGCGTGCCGGTAACGGCAGTCGGGGTCAGCTCACGTTCGCTGATTTCGCGCTGATTCGGCACGACCTTCACCCAGTCGTTCGCACCGGCGATGATGTCGCTGACCTCGTCGAGCGGAACGTCCTTGCGCAGCTTGATCGTCAGCCCCTGGGAATGGCAGCGCATTGCGCCGATGCGCACGCAAAGGCCGTCGATCGGGATGCTGCCCGGCGAACGGAAGGCCGGCTTGCCGAGGATCTTGTTGCACTCGGCGCCGCCCTTCCACTCTTCCTTGGACTGACCATTGTCGACGGGCACGTCGATCCACGGAATCAGGCTGCCGGCGAGCGGCACGCCGCGGAAGTTCTTCACGGGGAAATCAGCCGAGCGCATGGTTTCCGCAACCTTGCGATCGATGTCGAGGATGGCCGAGGCCGGATCGGCCAGCTCGGTCTTCACGGCATCGTGGAGCGTGCCCATCTGCGACAGCAGTTCACGCATGTTCTGCGCGCCGGCGCCCGAAGCGGCTTGGTAGGTCATTGCCGACACCCATTCGACGAGGTCGTGCTTGAAAAGACCACCGAGGCCCATGAGCATCAGCGAGACGGTGCAGTTGCCGCCGATCCAGTCACGGCCGCCCTTCGCCAGCGCGTCCTTGATGACGTGCATGTTCACCGGATCGAGGACGATCACGGCATTGTCTTCCATACGCAGCGCACTCGCAGCGTCGATCCAGTGCCCCTTCCAGCCGGCCGCGCGCAGCTGCGGATAGACGGCCTTCGTGTAATCGCCGCCCTGGCAGGTGATGATGATATCCATCTGCTTGAGCACGTCGACGTTGGACGCATCCTGCAGCGGAAGCGGAGCTTCCTTGCCGCCGAACGCCGGGGCCTTGCCCCCCGCCGCCGAGGTGGAGAAGTACACCGGTTCGATGTGGGCGAAGTCACCCTCTTCCACCATGCGCTGCATTAGCACGGAACCGACCATGCCACGCCAACCGACCAGACCTACCTTGTTCATTTGCCTTACCTCGAATTACAAGAAATCTCTTAGAGCGCCGCCAGGACGGCATCTCCCATCTGCCGCGTCCCGACCCGGCTCGTTCCCGGCTCGTAGATGTCGCCGGTCCGATACCCTTGAGCCAGCACTTTTTTGACGGCAGTTTCGATCCGAACTGCCGCTTCTTCGTTGTTGAAGGTATAGCGGAGCATCATCGCCGCGGACAGGATCGTCGCCAGCGGATTCGCGACACCCTTGCCAGCGATATCCGGCGCCGAACCATGGGACGGTTCGTAGAGGCCCTTGTTGTTGGCGTCCAGCGAAGCCGACGGCAGCATGCCGATCGACCCCGTGAGCATCGAGGCCTCGTCCGACAGGATGTCGCCGAACATGTTGCCGGTCACCATCACGTCGAACTGCTTCGGTGCACGCACGAGCTGCATTGCGGCGTTGTCGACGAGCATGTGGGAGAGCTCGACGTCCGGATATTCGGGCGCAAGCTCGATCATGACGTCGCGCCAGAGCTGCGTCGTCTCTAGCACGTTCATCTTGTCGACCGAGCACAGGCGCTTGTTGCGCTTGCGAGCGGCATCGAACGCCACACGTCCGATGCGGCGGATTTCCGACTCCGTGTAATGCATCGTGTTGAAGCCGTAACGCTCGCCGTCCCGCAGTTCGATGCCGCGGGGCTGACCGAAGTAGATGTCGCCTGTGAGTTCGCGCACGATCAGGATGTCCAGGCCGGCCACGATCTCGGGTTTCAGGGTCGATGCATTGGCCAGCTCCGGATAGAGGATCGCCGGACGCAGGTTGGCAAACAGACCGAGGTCCTTGCGGATGCCGAGCAGGCCGCGTTCGGGGCGCTGCTCTCGCGGCAGCGAGTCCCACTTGGGACCGCCGACCGCCCCGAGCAGAACGGCATCGGCCTCGCGCGCGAGCTTGCGCGTCGCCTCCGGGTAGGGATCGCCCGTCGCATCGACTGCGGCGCCGCCCAGAAGCCCTTCTTCGAACTCGAATTTCAGGTCCAGCGCATCGATGACACGGAGGGCCTCGGCCATGATTTCCGGACCGATTCCGTCGCCCGGCAGAACGCAAATCTTCATCAGCTATCGTCTCCTGGTAAGCCTTGCGCCGAGGGCGTCAGGCAAAGTAGTACGGGTGTTGGGCTCGACGTTGCTCTTCGAACGCGCGGATCTTGTCGGCATGGCGCAACGTCAGTCCGATATCATCCCAGCCATTGAGCAGGCATTCCTTACGGAAGGCATCGACCTCGAACGGCATCACCCGTCCGCTCGGAGAGGTAATGGTCTGGGCTGCCAGATCGACAGTAAGCCGATAACCTTCATTCGCTTCGCACTCGCGGAACAGATCGTCAACCTGGGCCGCAGGCAGCACGATCGGCAGCAGACCGTTCTTGAAGCAGTTATTGAAGAAGATGTCGGCAAAGCTCGGGCCGATCAGGACACGAAAACCGTAGTCTTCGAGCGCCCACGGCGCGTGCTCGCGCGAGCTGCCGCAGCCGAAGTTGTCGCGCGTGAGTAGGACCTGCGCGCCGGCGTAGCGCGGCTGATTGAGCACGAAGTCAGCATTTTTCGGCCGGTTCGTGCAGTCCTGGCCCGGTTCGCCGTGGTCGGTATAGCGCCATTCGTCGAACAGGTTCGGACCGAAGCCGCTGCGCTTGATCGACTTCAGGAACTGCTTCGGGATGATGGCATCGGTATCGACGTTGGCACGATCCAGCGGCGCCACCAGGCCATCGAGTACGGAAAACGGGTTCATTCTCTCTGTATCCCCCGGGGCGATTTGCGCACCCCATTCAATATCGCATCGCCGCCCGCGCAGGACAGCACCTTCATCACTCGATCACGCCAGCGTGCGCACGTCGACGAAGCGACCGGTCACGGCGGCAGCCGCGGCCATTGCCGGACTCACCAGATGGGTGCGTCCACCGGCGCCCTGACGGCCTTCGAAATTCCGGTTCGAGGTCGAAGCGCAATGCTCGCCCGGCTCCAGACGGTCCGCGTTCATCGCCAGGCACATCGAGCAACCTGGCTCACGCCATTCGAAGCCGGCAGCAACGAAGATCTTGTCGAGCCCTTCGGCTTCGGCCTGGCGCTTCACGATTCCCGACCCGGGAACGACGAGCACTCGCTTGACGCTGGCCGCCTTGGTGCGACCCTTCGCAACGGCCGCAGCCTCACGCAGATCCTCGATCCGGGAATTGGTACAGGAACCGATGAACACCTGATCCACGGGGATCTCGCCGATCGGCGTATTCGGCGCGAGCCCCATGTAGCGCAGGGCGCGCTCCATGCCTTCACGCTTGACGGGATCGCTCACCTGCTCGGGATCCGGAACACGTCCGCCGACGGTCGCGACCATCTCGGGCGACGTGCCCCAGGTGACCTGCGGCTCGATTGCGGCGCCGTCGATTTCGACGATCTTGTCGAACTGCGCGCCGTCGTCGGACTTCAGCGTACGCCAGTACTGAATTGCCCTGTCCCAGGCCTCGCCTTGCGGCGCCAGCGGCTTGCCACGCAGGTAGTCGATCGTGACTTCGTCGACGCCCACGAGGCCCGCACGGGCGCCGGCTTCGATCGCCATGTTGCACAAGGTCATGCGTCCTTCCATGGACAAGGCGCGAATCGCGCTGCCACCGAATTCGATCGCATACCCCGTACCGCCGGCGGTGCCGATGCGGCCGATCACGGCAAGTGCGATGTCCTTGGCGGAGACGCCCGCCCCAAGCGTGCCATCGACGCGAACGAGCATCGTCTTGGACTTCTTCTGCAGCAGGCACTGCGTCGCGAGGACGTGCTCGACCTCGGACGTACCGATGCCGTGCGCCAGACAGGCGAAAGCGCCATGGGTCGACGTGTGCGAATCGCCGCACACGACTGTCATACCGGGGAGCGTCGCGCCATTCTCGGGCCCGATGACGTGAACGATGCCTTGCCGTTCATTCTTGAACGGGAAGTAAGCCAGTGCGCCGACTTCGCGGATATTGGCATCGAGCGTCTCGACCTGCTGCCGCGAGATGGGGTCGAGTATGCCCCGCTCCCAGTGGTCCGTCGGCGTGTTGTGGTCTGCGGTCGCGACGATGGAGCTCACGCGCCACGGCTTGCGGCCGGCGAGCTTGAGGCCTTCGAACGCCTGCGGGCTGGTGACTTCATGCACCAGATGGCGGTCGATATAAATGAGCGCAGTGCCGTCGGCTTCCTGATGCACGACATGACTGGACCAGAGCTTTTCGTACAGCGTTTGGGCTTCCATCCAATTGTTTCCGCGGGGAGAAAGGTTTTCGATTATTTCACACGGGGCGCCGACTGAATAGCAGGCGCGACGACCACGCCGTCCAGGCGATCAGCGGCGTGCGCGCTCATAAAGCGGCTCGACACGTTCAGCATATTCCGCGAGATCCCGACGTCGGCTTTCATGAGCCGGGTGCGTCGAAAGCCACTGCGGCGGAGAGCCGTTCGCACGAGCCGACATCTTGTCCCACAGGCTCACCGCGGCGTGCGGATCGTAGCCGGCCCGCGCCGCGAGTTCCACGCCGATGCGGTCCGCCTCGGTTTCGTGAAGACGCGAATTCGGCAGCTGGAAGGTCACCTTCCCGACCATGCCCATCAGGTCCTGCCCCAACTCGCCGACACCGAGCAACACTCCCGCAACCGAGATTCCCATGTTGGCCGCCATCTGCCGCGAGATCTGCTCGCGCACATGCTCCCTCAGCGCGTGGGCGATCTCGTGCCCCATCACTGCCGCCAATTCGGCGTCGGTCAGCCGCAGCTCGTCAATCAGGCCGGAATAGACGGCCATCTTGCCGCCGGCCATGCACCATGCATTGAGTTCATCGGATGAAATCACGTTGACTTCCCATTGCCAGCGACGCGAATCCTCACGGAACGCGACGGCCTGCGCGATGAGGCGAGTCGAGATCGCCCGTATGCGTCCCACCTGGGCCGGATCGCGATTGAGAGTACCCTTGCGCCGGGCATCGGCAATCACTTCGTCGTACTGTCGATCGGACGCCTGCTCGACCTCTCGCTCCGAGACCATCATCATTTGGGAGCGATCGACGCCAACAGCGCCCGCGCTGGTCGTATGCACCGTCTGGCACGCGCTCGCAACGGCAGTGAGCGCCAGAGCCACGGCGAATCTTGCGATTGATTTCTTCACGTCTTGCCTCCTGCGCCCGCCTCGTCTCTGCGCCAGCCGCTCAGCAACCAGACGAGCCCGAGGAGGGCAAAAACAGAGCCTAGAGTATAGGTCCAGGCCGGGCCGATCACGTCCCACACGACCCCGCTCAACAACCCGCCGAGCATACCGCCGCCGCCGAAGGACACACTGCCGTATAGCGCCTGCCCACGCGACTGCAGCCTGCCGTCGAACCACCGATTGACCGTTGCGATCGCAGCGGCGTGATAGGCGCCGAAGGTGGCGCCATGCAGCAGTTGCGCGAGCACCAGCACAATCAGCGAGTCGACGCCCCATCCGATCATTGCAAACCGAAGCACGGCACAGACGAACGCGACCGCCAGGATCGTGCGCATCGAGTAGCGGCGCGCCATCCGTGGAATCAGCATGAACACTCCGATCTCGGCGAACACGCCCAGCGCCCACATCCACCCCACGAAGGCCTTGCCGTAACCGTGCCCGACAAGAAAGATCGAATAGAAGACATACAGCGCGCCGTGCGCCGCCGACATGCAGAAACAGGCTCCAAGCAAGGCGCGGACCTCGGGGCGGCGCAAGGTCTCCCGCATGCCGACGCTGTTGTGCGGAGTGGGCACGCCACGCGCCTCGGGAAGCGTCAGTGCGCAGGCGAGAATTCCCGCGAGTTGCAATGCGGTAAGCCAGAGCACGGAGTCGATCGGCAGGAAGTCGAGCGCGTGGCCGATGCCCAGCACGGCGACGATAAAACCCACCGACCCCCAGACCCGGATACTTCCGTAACGCGCCGCTTCTCCACGAAGATGAGAAAAGGTCAGGCTTTCGACCAACGGCAGTGCGGCGCTCCAGAAGAAGGCCATCAAGGCCATTGCGACAAACAGCCCCTCGAACCGAGTCGTGAGGAAGAACGGCAGGAATCCCACCAGGGACGCAATGCCTGACAGGCGGACAATGGCGACGCGTCGCCCGGAATGCTCGGCGAGCCATCCCCACAGGTTCGGCGCGAGCACCCTCATCACCTGCATCAGCGACATCAGGACGGCGATGTCAGCCGCCGAGAGGGAAATAGACTGCAGATAAAGCGTGAAGTACGGCGAAAACGCACCGACGAACGCGAAATAGAAGAAGTAATAGGCCGACAGGGGCCAATAAGCGAGCACTATGACGTCAGGCTAGGGAGCCAGCCGCGACAACGAGGCCAGCGCCGTCCCGACGTCTTTCCGACACCATTAGGACAATGTCCCTTCAGCGCCCAGGCGACGGAACGCGCTGCCGCCCCTCGGGAGCGAGGCCCGCAATCCTTGGCGTTTCGGTTTTGACGTCGCCGCACTGCGCGCGATGGCGTAGCGCGTGATCCATAAGGACGAGCCCAAGCATCGCTTCCGCAATCGGTGTCGCACGAATGCCGACGCACGGGTCGTGCCGTCCATGCGTATTCACGATCACGGGCTGGCCCTGCTTGTCGATCGAGCGACGGTCGAGACGGATGCTTGAAGTCGGCTTGATCGCCATACTGACCAGGATGTCCTGGCCACTGGAAATCCCGCCCAGGACACCGCCCGCATTGTTCGACAGATAGCCCTCAGGCGTCATCTCGTCGGAATGTTCGGTCCCACGCTGTGCGACGCTTGCAAACCCGGCCCCGATCTCCACGCCTTTCACGGCATTGATGCCCATCATCGCATAGGCAATGTCGGCATCGAGCCGATCGTAGACCGGCTCGCCCCAGCCGACCGGCACTCCCGTCGCGACCACGTCGATACGCGCACCCACGGAATCGCCGGACTTGCGCAGCTCATCCATGTACGCTTCAAGCTCGGGAACGATAGCTGCGTTGGGCGCAAAGAACGGATTCCGATTCACCTCATCCCAGTTTTCGAAGGGAATGGAAATCGGCCCGAGTTGCGACATGAAGCCACGAATCACGACTCCATAGCGCTCCTGCAGCCATTTACGCGCGATGGCGCCCGCTGCAACCCTTACCGCCGTCTCACGCGCCGAAGAGCGGCCGCCACCGCGATAATCCCGAATCCCGTATTTCTGCCAGTACTCGTAATCCGCGTGACCGGGACGGAAAGTCTCGGAGATGTTGCCGTAATCGCGCGAACGCTGGTCCTGGTTACGGATCAGCAACGCAATTGGCGTTCCGGTCGTCACCCCTTCGAAAACGCCGGACAGTATCTCGACCTCGTCAGGCTCGCGCCGCTGGGTCACATGCCGTGAGGTGCCGGGCTTGCGCCGGTCGAGCTCCGCCTGGATTTCTTCGGTCGAAATCGCCAATCCCGGAGGACACCCATCGACTACACACCCGATCGCGGGACCGTGCGACTCGCCGAAGGATGTGACGCAGAACAGTTTGCCAAGGGTATTGCCGGACATTGGAATCTCGACTGGTAATGCTGAGCGGGGGCTTGCGAGTTTAGCACAGTGCGCACGGGGCCCCGCCCGCCTGGGCGCGGCCCCGCTTCACGTCCCGTCAGTGGAAGAATTTCTCCAGGCGCTCGAAGACCTCGTGATCGGCCGCGTGTCGATGCACCGACAGCACGTCGACCAGCTTCTCGACCTGCAGCACCATCTGTTCCAGGCGCTGATCTTCGAATACCAGCAGCCAGATGCGGCTCTTGCTGGAATCCGACATCGGCATGCACAGAATCCCCTCCACGTTGAAAGCCCTCCGCGCGAAGAGATTACAGATGTGGCTCATCACGCCCGGGTGATTATTCACCTCGAGCTCAAGCACGACCTTTGCAAAACCCGCTTGCGCCAACGGCTCGGCAACCTGTTCGATCATCTTTCAGCCTCCGATCATTTCAGTGTTCGCGGCGCCCGGCGGCACCATGGGATAGACGAATTCTTCGCGGTCGATCGACACGTGAATCAGGCAAGGACCCTTCGCCTGCAGCGCTTGGGCGAGAGCTTGACGGGGATTGGTTGCGACATCGAGATCGACAGCAGGAATGCCAAAGCCTTCCGCAATCTTCACGAAATCGGGGGCGCCACGGTACTTCGACGCAAACACGCGCTTGCCGTAGAAGAGGTTCTGCTGTTGATACACGAGCCCCAGCGAATTGTTGTTCATCAACACGATCTTCACGTTAAGCCCTTCCTCGGCAAGCGTCGCAAGCTCCTGGATATTCATCTTGAAGCTGCCGTCGCCGCTGAAACACACCACCGTGCGTTCCGGTTCGGCAAGCGCCGCGCCGATGGCGGCCGGCATCCCGAAGCCCATCGTCCCGAGGCCACCCGAGGTCAGCCATTGGCGCGGACGCCGGAAGGGATACGCCTGCGCAACCCACATCTGGTGCTGCCCGACGTCCGTCGAAATGATCGCTTCATCGTCCAGCGCAGCCGCGACCGCGTGCACCAGGCCGTAATGCGAACGCGGATCGTCCAGTGCGGGCATCTGCAGCGGGAAGCGGCTCTTGAGACTCTCCACGTGTGACAGCCAGCGCTTGCGCAGCGCCACCTTAACGCGTGGCAACAGCGCCTCGAGCGCCTCGCTCACGTCACCGTTGATGGCGACATGGGCAGTCTTGATCTTGTGCAGCTCGGAGGGATCGATGTCGATGTGCACGATCTTCGCATTGGGACAGAACTGCGCCGCCTTGCCGATCGCCCGATCGTCGAAACGCGCTCCGACGCACACCAGCAGGTCCGCTTCTTCGAGAACGAAATTCGTGTAACGGGCGCCATGCATGCCGAGCATCCCGATCGACAAGGGATGATCAATGGGCATCGCTCCCAACGCCATCAGCGTCATCGTCGTCGGCAAACCGGCCTGCTCCGCGAGCGTCACGGCCTGCTGCGCAGCACCCGAATGGATGACGCCGCCCCCGAGATAAAGCACGGGCTGTTCGGCTTCGTTGATCATCTGTGCGGCCTTCTCGATGGCCGCCATGTCGAGCTTCGGCGCCTTTTCCGCGACTGCAGGCTCAGGGAACGCCTCGAAAGTCACCAGTTGATTCTGGACATCCTTGGGCACGTCCACCAGCACCGGACCCGGCCGCCCCGACATCGCGATGCGGAACGCCGCCGGAATCACTTCCAGCAGCTCTGCCGCCGAACGGACGAGAAAGTTATGCTTGGTGATCGGAACCGTCATCCCGTAGATGTCGACTTCCTGGAACGCGTCCGTCCCGATCATCGACAAAGGAACCTGACCGGTAATCGCCACCATCGGAATCGAATCCAGGCGCGCATCGGCGATTGCCGTCACGAGGTTGGTCGCGCCCGGCCCGCTCGAAGCGAAACACACTTCAGGACGACCGGACACCCGCGCCATCCCCTGCGCCATGAAGCCGGCGCCCTGCTCGTGCCTAGCCAGCACGTGATGGATGATCTCGCTCCCCGACAAGGCGTCGTACAGGGGGAGAATTGCGCCGCCGGGAATACCGGCAATGGTGCGGACACCTTGCCGCTCAAGCAGGCGCACTATCAACTCGGCGCCGGTCATCTGATTCATCGTTTTGCTCCTTTGGTCTAGAGCTGGCACGCTGACCGACGGAGCAAAAACAAAACCCCCGCCGGGCTCACGCGCCGGCGGGGGTTGGAATTCGTATCTACTGTTTTCCTGTGACCCTTACGACGCGCGACTGCCTACGCCTACTACTACGCGTACGGACAGTACTACAGCGAGGGACAGGGCCAGACGGATCATTTCGTCGTCAACAGTAATCGTTCTCGAATATAACCATGCGTGCCAAAAAAACGCAAGCGCCGCCGCTTCGGTCAAGCCTTCCCGTCACGCAGCAGGCGTCTGAGGATCTTGCCGACGTTCGTCTTCGGAAGCTCCTCACGAAACTCGACGAGATGCGGCACCTTGTAAGCAGTCAGATTGGCACGACAGTATGCGATCAGATCCTCCTTCGTCAGCGAAGGATCCTTGCGCACGACGAACACCTTGACGGCCTCGCCGGTCCGCTCGTCCGGCACCCCCACCGCGGCCACCTCGAGCACGCCGGGATGCGCGGCGATCACATCTTCGACCTCGTTCGGGAACACATTGAAGCCCGACACCAGGATCATGTCCTTCTTGCGATCGACGATCCGGACGAACCCCTGCTCGTCAACCGTCGCAATGTCGCCGGTCCGTAAGTATCCGTCCGCCGTGAACACGTTGGCGGTTTCCTCGGGCCGCTGCCAATAGCCTCGCATCACCTGCGGCCCGCGAACGCACAATTCGCCCGCTTCCCCGATCGGCATTTCGTGTCCGTCATCACCGCGGATACTGATGTCCGTGGACGGAACCGGCAAGCCGATCGAATGATTGAAGGCGGGGAGATCGAATGGATTGATCGTCACGGCAGGCGACGTTTCCGTCAGACCATAGGCTTCGACCAGCGGCTTGCCCGTCACGCGCTTCCACTTTTCTGCGACCGCCTGCTGCACCGCCATGCCTCCGCCGAGCGCAATGTGCAGGTTCGAGAAATCGAGCTTCGCGAACTCTGGATTGTTCAGCAAGGCATTGAAAAGCGTGTTAACACCGGTGATCGCAGTGAACTTGTGCTTTGCAAGCTCCTTGACGAATCCCGGAATGTCGCGCGGGTTGGTGATCAACACGTTCGTCGCGCCGATCTTGAAGAAAGTCAGGCAATTCGCCGTCAAGGAAAAGATGTGATACAGCGGCAGCGCAGTGATGATCACTTCATCGCCAGCATGCAGATACGGGCGGACCCACGCATGCGCCTGCTGCAGATTGGCGACGATGTTGCCATGCGTGAGAATCGCGCCCTTCGCCACACCCGTCGTACCGCCCGTGTATTGCAGGTAGGCGACGTCCTCGTGCCCCACGGCAACGGGGACGAACGCATGAGCGGAGCCTTGCGCCAGCGCCTCGGAAAATCGGATGTAGCCAGGCAGATCCCACGGGGGCACCATCTTTTTGACGCGGCGCACGACGAAATTGACCAGCATGCTCCTTGGGAACCCGAGCAATTCCCCGAGGCTGGTCACGACGATGTTGCGCACCGGAACCTGCGGCAATACCTGCTGCAGCGTGTGGGCGAAATTCTCGACGATGACGATGGTTTCGGCACCCGCGTCGCGCAACTGATGCTGCAGCTCCCGCGCCGTGTAGAGCGGATTGACGTTCACGACGGTGTAACCGGCACGTAGCGCGCCGAACATCGCGATCGGATATTGCAACAGATTGGGCATCATCAGCGCGACGCGCGAACCGCGCGGCAGCTTCAGCACCCCTTGCAGGTAGGCCGCAAACTGCGCAGACAAGCGGTCGAGCTCGGCATACGTGATCGCCTTGCCCATATTGATAAAGGCGGCACGATCACCGAATTGCGCGACACCCTTCGCGAACAAATCGCCAAGGGACGCGAATTCATCGACGTCGATTTCTGCAGGTACTCCGGGGGGGTAGCTTTTCAGCCATATTCTTTCCACAGTGTCTCCTCCAACAGCTGGAAATTTCACCGGACGAAAACATCCGGCAAAGGCCCTCCCGAGGCACTAACGGCACGCCCGAAGCGCACGTACCGGCTTCCAAACTGAGACCTTCGCAGTAAAGCGAAAGCTTTATTGTTGTGGTGTTCGTTGACGGCCCCCTGCCGTCGCATCGGCGGGCGCCTGCAGTCGCGGACGCACACGCCGGGATGTCATTCTTCGTCCGACTCTTGCGGCCAGTTGCGAATGTAATTCTTGAGCATCCGATTCTCGAAACTCTGCTCCTCGAGAACTGCCTTGGCGACGTCGTGGAACGACACGACCCCGAGCAGCGTCGTGCCATCCATGACAGGCAGGTAGCGCTGGGGATGTTCGACCATCAGCCGACGCAACTCGTCCATTTCCATGTTCGGCGACGCCGCAATCGGCCCCGCGAGCATGGCCTCCTCAACCGGCATCCGGCCCCAGTCGGCCCCGCCCTTGTGAACTGCCTTCAGCACTTCGCGGAAGGTCAGCAAGCCGACCATCTGCCCATGCGAGAAGACGACCACAGAACCGACGTCCTGCTCGGTCATGATCTCCACAGCCTCGGCCAAGCTCTTGCCAGGCGCAATGGTGTAAAGCACCTTGCCCTTGATAGCAAGAATCTCGCTCACCAGCATGTCAATCCCCTTACCGTGATGATCACGTCAAAATACGCATGCGCCATGTTAGTGCATTGCTCCGGACAACAAAAGTCCGGGTCCCGCATGGAGGGCGCTCCCCTACAGGCCTTGTTTCTCAGCGCTTCAGTTCGTCCAGCTTGCCGGTACGCTTCGCCCATTCCTCCGCGTCCGACAGAGGCTCCTTGCGCTCGACGATCGGCTTCCAGACCGAGGCCAGCTCGGCGTTCAGCGCGATGAAATGGCGCTGCGTCTCCGGCACATCGTCCTCCGCAAAGATCGCCTCGACCGGGCACTCCGCGACGCACAGCGTGCAATCGATGCATTCCGCCGGATCGATGACGAGGAAATTGGGCCCTTCACGGAAACAGTCGACCGGACACACGTCGACACAGTCCGTGTACTTGCACCGGATGCAGGATTCCGTCACAACGTAAGCCATCGTATCAACTCCCTTTGGTCCAAGCGCCGGACGCCGCGGCGGCCGGCCGTTCCGACAATATAGCCGAGAGCTCCGCCGATTTGTTGTACACACGGGCAAACCCGTATCCCATGGACAGCGCCGCTGGGATTAAATCTTGACGCGCGCCACGGCTTGGCATAACTTTTCGGAAACATTCAGATGTGGCGGAGATTCTCCGACCTGTCTACTGGGCCAGCCGGCCCATCTCCCAATCCGAAGAACTATCGCTACCCTTGATGCGAGGAACCATGAGCGAGCATATCCATTACGTCACCGACAGCAATTTCGAAGCTGAGGTGCTGCAGGCACAGACCCCCGTGCTGGTTGATTACTGGGCCGAATGGTGTGGTCCGTGCAAGATGATCGCCCCGATCCTTGACGACGTCGCCAAGGAGTACGCCGGCAAGCTGAAAGTGGCCAAGCTCAACATCGACGAGAATCAGGAAACTCCGGCCAAGTTCGGCATCCGCGGTATCCCGACCCTGATGCTGTTCAAAGGCGGCAACGTCGAAGCGACCAAGGTCGGCGCGCTTTCCAAGTCGCAACTGACGGCCTTCATTGACAGCAATCTCTGACCGGCGCTAAAGTCCCGGTCCATCTGCGCGGCGCCCCTGCTCCCAAAGCAGGTTTCCCGGCGCCGCCGCAGCGCAGCTCGCTGCACCTCTCACTTCCCTCCATAAGCTTCATCCAACTGCGCCCCGTTGCGCCCTCCTGCCATGCATCTATCGGAGCTCAAGTCTCTCCACGTCAGCCAACTGCTTGAAATGGCTGTGGCCAACGAAATCGAAGGCGCCAACCGCCTGCGCAAGCAGGAACTCGTTTTTGCCCTGCTGAAAAACCGCGCCAAGAAGGGCGAACCGATCTACGGCGACGGCGCCCTCGAAGTGCTGCCCGACGGATTCGGCTTCCTCCGTTCCCCCGACATCTCCTACCTCGCGGGAACGGACGACATCTACGTTTCGCCGTCCCAGATCCGCCGCTTCAACCTGCACACGGGCGACACGATCGAAGGCGAGATCCGTACCCCGAAGGATGGCGAACGCTATTTCGCGCTAGTGAAGCTCGACAAGATCAACGGCGAAGCGCCCGAGAACTGCAAGCACAAGATCCTGTTCGAGAACCTCACGCCACTGCATCCGAACGAGTGCCTGAAGCTCGAACGCGACATTCGCGGCGAGGAGAATGTGACGAGCCGCATCGTCGACATGATTGCCCCGATCGGCAAGGGTCAGCGCGGCCTGCTTGTCGCCCCGCCGAAGAGCGGCAAGACCGTGATGCTGCAGCACATCGCGCACGCGATCACGGCCAATCACCCCGACGTCTCGCTGATCGTGCTGCTGATCGACGAACGCCCGGAAGAAGTCACCGAGATGCAGCGTTCGGTCAAGGGCGAAGTCGTGGCCTCGACCTTCGACGAACCTGCGTCGCGCCACGTGCAGGTTGCCGAGATGGTGATCGAGAAGGCCAAGCGCCTGACCGAGCACAAGAAGGACGTCGTGATCCTGCTCGACTCGCTGACCCGCCTCGCACGCGCCTACAACACGGTGGTACCCGCCTCCGGCAAGGTCCTCACCGGCGGCGTGGACGCCAACGCGCTGCAAAAGCCGAAGCGCTTCTTCGGCGCGGCGCGGAATCTTGAAGAAGGCGGTTCGCTGACGATCATCGCGACCGCGCTGATCGACACGGGCAGCCGGATGGACGACGTGATCTACGAGGAGTTCAAGGGCACCGGCAACATGGAACTGCACCTCGACCGCCGCATGGCCGAGAAGCGGGTGTACCCGGCGATCAACGTCAATCGCTCCGGCACGCGTCGCGAAGAACTGCTGATGAAGGCGGACGTGCTGCAGAAAGTGTGGGTGCTGCGCAAACTGCTGTACGGCATGGACGACATCGACGCAATGGAATTCCTGCTCGACAAAGTCAAGGCGACGAAGAACAACGCCGAGTTCTTCGACGCCATGCGTCGCGGCTGACCACACCGCAAGTCATGAAAAAACGCCACCCTCGGGTGGCGTTCTTGTTTGTGTGGCAGAAGCGCCGACTCGGCGCCTCGCTCGCGATTACTGATATTCGAAAAAGCCCTTGCCCGTCTTGCGCCCAAGGTAGCCCGCCTCGACCATCTCGACGAGAAGCGGCGCGGGGCGATACTTCGGATCCTTGAAGCCTTCGAACAGCACCTGCATCACGGCCAGCTGCACGTCCAGACCGATCATGTCGCACAGCGCGAGCGGGCCGATCGGGTGATTGCAACCAAGCTTCATCGCCTCATCAATCTCGGCCGCCGACGCCAGCCCTTCTCCGAGCGCGAAGATCGCCTCATTGATCATCGGGCACAGCATCCGATTCACCACGAATCCCGGGCTGTTACGCACCTGGACGGGCGTCTTGCCGAGCGCCTTGGTCGCAGCCTCGACGGCCGCATAGGTCGCGTCCGAGGTCTGCAGGCCGCGAATAAGCTCCACCAGCGCCATCATCGGGACGGGGTTGAAGAAGTGCATGCCGATCACCCGGTCGGAACGACGCACGGAGGCAGCGAGCTTCGTGACCGAAATCGAGGACGTATTCGTCGCGATGATTGCCTCTTCCTTCAGGAGACCGTCGAGCTGCTCGAAAATCTTGAGCTTGAGCGCCAGATTTTCCGTCGCCGCTTCGATCACCAGATCGCAGTCCGCGAGGGCCGCGGCATCAGTCGTCGTCGTCACTCGCGACAGCGCCTCGTCCTTCTGCGCGGCCGTGAGCTTTTCCTTCTTGACCAAACGCTCCAGACTGCCCGCGAGGGTCGCCAGACCGCGCTGCACCGCGGCTTCGGCCACGTCCATCATAACGACCTTGAAACCCGAAACTGCAAACGCCTGGGTAATTCCGTTACCCATCGTACCCGCGCCGACCACCCCGATCTTGGTGAAGCTCATCGTCATCCCCACTGTTGTCATGAAGAGACGCACCGGCGCAATAAATGGTTACCATACCGGTGCGTATGGTCGAACTATAACGCAGAGAGTCTTCCCGACGCTAGATGCAAGGGATTGAATGGACGAAAAAAAAGGGAGCCCGAAGGCTCCCATTTCTTTTGCTACTGGCGGAGTGGACGGGGCTCGAACCCGCGACCCCCGGCGTGACAGGCCGGTATTCTAACCAACTGAACTACCACTCCGCGCAAACTGTTACCGGATCACCATCCGGCTAACGATTCGTCATTTCGACGCCTCGTACAATTTGGCGTCCCCACGGGGATTCGAACCCCGGTTATCGCCGTGAAAGGGCGGTGTCCTAGGCCTCTAGACGATGGGGACAACGTCTTTACTACTGTGGTGGAGGTAAGCGGGATCGAACCGCTGACCTCTTGCATGCCATGCAAGCGCTCTCCCAGCTGAGCTATACCCCCTGAACCGAGCTGCGCATTCTAGCTTTATTTTCGAGGCCGCGCAAGCCTTTTCACCACATTTACTTCTTGCTGCTTTAGGCATTGCCTGCTTGTTGTTGGCGGAGTGGACGGGGCTCGAACCCGCGACCCCCGGCGTGACAGGCCGGTATTCTAACCAACTGAACTACCACTCCGCGCAAACCTTTAACCGGATCTACCTTCCGGCCAGCGACTCGTTATTCAACGCTTCGCCAAATTTGGCGTCCCCACGGGGATTCGAACCCCGGTTATCGCCGTGAAAGGGCGGTGTCCTAGGCCTCTAGACGATGGGGACCGGACTAATTTCTCTTTCGGCTGGTGGAGGTAAGCGGGATCGAACCGCTGACCTCTTGCATGCCATGCAAGCGCTCTCCCAGCTGAGCTATACCCCCGACGTCGAAAGAGCGCGCATTATAGGGCGCCCTAAGGACCCTGTAAACCCCTTTCTTTCATCGGGCGCATTTTTTTCGTGATTACAGGACTTTTCCCGGGTTCATCAAACCATGCGGGTCGAGGGCCGACTTCACCGCGCGCATGAGATCCAGCTCCACCTCCGACTTGTAGCGGGCGTTTTCGCCACGCTTCAACTGCCCTAGACCGTGCTCCGCCGAAATCGATCCGTGGAGTTCGACGACCAGGTCATGCACGATCCGATTCACTTCTCCCGTCCGGCCGATGAATGCCTTGTTATCCAAGGCATCGGGTTTCGAAAGATTGTAGTGCAGGTTCCCGTCCCCAATGTGGCCGAATGCGACGATCCTGACGTCCGGCCAGCGGGCCAGCAAGGCCGCCCTCGCACGTGAGAGGAATTCGGGAATGCTGCTTATGGGCACGGACACGTCGTGCTTGATGCTGACGCCTTCCACCTTCTGAGCTTCGGAGATATTCTCCCGCAGCGCCCACAAGGCGTTCTCCTGGGCTTCCGACGCCGCCAGGACGGCATTGTCCATCAGCCCCACCTCGGTCGCGGCGCCCAGCGCCTGCTCCAGCAACTGGCGCACTTCGGTCGCACCGACGAAGTCGGCCAGCTCGATCAGGACGGACCACTCCCCTGCCCCGCTCAATGGCGCCCGGGCGCCCGGGATGTGCTGCAACACAAGTTCCAGCGCCGGGCGACCGATGATCTCGAAGGCGTTGATTCGATCGCCGCAATGGTCGCGCAGAAATCCGAGCAGAGAAATTGCACGCTCGGCGTCCGCAACCGCCGCCCACGCGACAGCGCGCGCGCGCGGACGCGGAAATAGCTTCAGACAGGCCGCCGTGACGACGCCGAGAGTTCCTTCGGCCCCGACGAAGAGCTGCTTGAGGTCGTACCCGGTATTGTCCTTGCGCAGGCCACGCAGGCCCTCCCAGACACGCCCGTCGGGCAGCACGACCTCGAGTCCCAGCACCAGGTCGCGCATGTTGCCGTAGCGCAGCACATGCACCCCGCCAGCGTTGGTCGAGATATTGCCGCCGACCTGGCAGCTCCCCTCGGACGCGAGCGACAGCGGGAACAGGCGATTCGCGTCGGCAGCGGCTTGCTGCACGGCGGCCAAGGTGCAGCCCGCTTCGGCGACAAGCGCGTTGTTGGCCGCATCGACGCCTCGAATCCGATTCATGCGCGACAGGCTGAGCACCACGGACTGGCCATCCTCCAGCGGGGTGGCACCGCCGCAGAGGCCCGTATTGCCGCCTTGGGGGACGATCGCGACGCCGGACGCCACACAAGCGCGCACGACCGCGGAAACTTGGTCGACGTCGGTTGGCCGAACGACGGCGATGGCATTGCCGCGGTAGCGGCCCCGCCAGTCGTTCAGATAGGGACCCATCGCGTCCGCCCCAGTCAAGACCTGTGGCTCTCCGACAGTGTCGATCAGCGCCTGGATGAATTCAGTCATGTCTCGCGAACCGTTTCAGTACTGCTTCAAGGCGTAGCGCAAGGCGGGCAGCATATGCGTCGCGGCGGCCTCGCCTTCGGCGATGGCTTCACGCGCGCGATGGAAATCCAAAGGGCCGAGATGGCCGAGACGAGGGGCGATCAGGACTTCCGCGGGCTCTCCGGCCAGACGGCTACGTGCAATGCGCACCTGCATGATGCTGATGCTTGAGGCGAGGACCGTGATCAGCGACGGGGCGTCCGCGACGTCCGCCGCCGCCGGGCGCGGCTCCTTCGGCTCGGCACCGTTGCCGCCGGTAACGGTGCGCCCGAAGCGCGCGAGGACGCGCTCGGTCCAGCCGGCCTCGCTCTCCGGTTCGGCTGCCGGCCGAACGGCCTTCCCGACGAGATCGGACCCGAGATCCACAGCAATCACGAGATCAGCGCCCATCGCCCGGCACAGCGACACGGGCACCGGATTGACGAGGCCGCCGTCAACAAGGACACGACCGTGCCGGATGACGGGTGTCAGCAAACCAGGCATTGCGATCGAGGCACGCACCGCCGCGGCAACGCTCCCTTCGCGCAACCAGAGTTCGCGCCCCGTTTCCAGCTCAGTGGCAACACAGGCAAAACGGCGGTCGAGTTCGGAGAAGTCGCGATCGACGAAATTGCGCTCGAAGAAGCGGATAAGCTTCTGGCCCTTGATCAGCCCGCCGCGCAGACTCACATCGAGGAGGGAGACGACGTCCTTCCATTTGAGGGATTCGGCCCAATCGGTGAGCTTGACCAGATCACCCGAGGCAAGCGCGGCACCGACGAATGCCCCGACCGAGGCACCGCAGACGACGTGCGGCTCGATTCCTTCCTGGGCGAGCACCCGCAGGACACCCAGGTGAGCCCAGCCCCGCGCTGCGCCGCTCCCCAAGGCAATCCCGATCGTCGGGCCTGTCGTGGCGGGCGGGTGCGGGGCTGACTCGAACATGTCAGGCGATCAGTCGACTCATGAGCTTATCGGCTCGGCATACAGGTCGTGGACGTCGCAGTCCGTGATCCTGACTCGCGCGAACTCCCCGGGTTCGAGGTGTTCGCCGTTCGGGATGATGACCAGGCCGTCGATCTCGGGGGCATCAGCCGGCGAGCGCGCGATCGCGCCCTCTTCGTCGATTTCGTCGACGAGCACCGTCACCTCGCGGTCGATCCAGCGCTCGAGCCGCTGCGTGGAAATGTCTTCCTGGAACTCCATCAGACGCAAGCGGCGCTCCTCGCGGACTTCATCCGGAACCGGATCGGCGAGCTGATTGGCTTCCGCCCCCTCGACCGGCGAATAGGCGAACGCACCGACGCGATCGAGCTGAGCCTCTTCGAGGAAGTTGAGCAGCATCTCGAAATCTTCGTCTGTCTCGCCCGGGAAGCCGGTGATGAAGGTCGAGCGGATCGTCAGGTCCGGGCAGATGCAGCGCCATTTGCGCACACGCTCGAGCACATTCTCGGCGTTGGCAGGCCGCTTCATCGCTTTGAGGATGCGCGGGCTGGCGTGCTGGAAGGGGACGTCGAGGTAAGGCAGGATCTTGCCTTCGGCCATCAGCGGGATCAGCTCGTCGACGCTCGGATAGGGATACACGTAGTGCATCCGCACCCAGACGCCGAGCTCACCCAGCGCCTTCGCGAGGTCGTACAGGCGCGTCTTGAGCGGGCGGCCGTTCCAGAAGCCAGTCCGGTACTTGGTGTCGACGCCGTAGGCACTGGTGTCCTGCGAGACGATCAGCAGTTCCTTCACGCCGGCATCGACCAGCGCTTCGGCCTCGCGCATCACTTCGTGAATCGGACGCGAGACGAGGTCGCCACGCATCGACGGAATGATGCAGAAGGTGCAGCGGTGATTGCAGCCCTCGGAAATCTTGAGATAGGCGTAATGCCCCGGCGTCAGCCGGATCCCCTGAGGCGGCACGAGGTCGGTGAACGGGTCGTGCGGCTTGGGCAGGTGCTGATGCACGGCCTTCATCACGGCATCGGTCGCGTGCGGGCCGGTGACGGCGAGCACCTGAGGATGCGCGGCGAGGACGACGTCGTCCTTGGCTCCGAGGCAGCCCGTGACAATCACCTTGCCGTTCTCGGCGAGCGCCTCGCCAATTGCGTCGAGCGACTCTTCGACCGCGGCATCGATGAAGCCGCAGGTATTTACGACCACGAGGTCTGCGTCGTCGTAGCTGCCGGAGATATCGTAGCCCTCGGCGCGCAGGCGCGTGAGGATGTGTTCGGAATCGACTGTCGCCTTCGGACAGCCAAGGGAAACGAAGCCGACACGCGGCACGTCGAGTTTTTTCGTCGGGGTCATGCTCTCTACTGCGATACGCGCGGCACCCGGTCAGGCCCGCGCGCCGTCTTATTTCTGGTTGGAACGACCAGTCTTGGTCGTCGAAGCTGCATCGCCCTTCTCCGTGGCCTGACCCGAAGAGGACGACGTGCCACCACCCTGAGGTTCCCGGGCGGCGGGGCTGTAGTTGGGGAACTGGAAGCCAGTGAACATGTTACGCGTCTGATTCTCGATCTGCTCCTGCATCTGCGAGAACATTTTCTTGCTCTGGTCGACGTAGGTTCCCATCACGCTCTGCAGCGCCGGTCCCTGGAAATTCAGGAACTGGGCCCAGAGGTCCTGGCTGACCGTGCTGTTCTCGCCGTAGATCGCCTTCGACTGCTCCTGCAGCTTGGCCTGCATTTCGGTGAATGCCTTGATGTTGTTTTCAAGGTACTTGCCCATCATGCCCTGCGTGGCATTGCCGTAGAACCGGATCATGTGGGCCAGCAGATCGCTGGTGAACATCGGGGCGCCGCCGGCTTCCTCTTCGAGGATGATCTGAAGCAGGATGCTGCGGGTCAGGTCCTCACCGGTCTTCGCATCGACGACCTGGAATTCCTCGCGGCTCAATACCAACTCCTTCACATCGGCCAGCGTGATGTAGGAACTCGTGCGGGTGTCGTAAAGACGACGGTTGGGATACTTCTTGATAAGACGTGCCTGGTCAACCATCACTACCTCTCCTCGGCGGCGGTGAATTCCGCTCTGCATGTATGAAAATTATACCGCGGTGCGGAAATAAAAACCCCGCCGTTCGGCGGGGTCGAGCAACCACGGGCCGCGCGCGGATTGCGCATCAGCACATATGGAGGCCACCGTTGATGTTGATGGTGGCGCCGGTCACATAGCCGGCCAGTTCGGAGGAGAGGTAGGAGCACAGGGCGCCGATTTCTTCCGGCTTTCCCAGACGCTTCATCGGAACGGTGTCGATGATGCCTTGGCGGATGTCGTCGCGGATCGCCATGACCATCTCGGTGCCGATGTAGCCCGGGGCGATGGCGTTGACGGTGACGCCCTTGGTCGCGAGCTCGGCCGCCAGCGCCTTCGTGAAGCCCAGCACGCCCGCCTTGGCGGTCGAGTAGTTGGTCTGGCCGGCCTGACCCTTGACGCCGTTAACCGACGAGATATTGATGATGCGCCCCCAGCCACGCTCGGCCATCTTCGGCGACACGTGATGGGTGACGTTGAACAGGCTGTTGAGGTTGGTGTTGATCACCGCATCCCACTGGCCCTTCTCCATCTTCGGGAAGAACTTGTCACGCGTGATGCCGGCGTTGTTCACCAGGATCTCGATCGGGCCGACTTCGGCTTCGATCTTGGCAACCATGGCCTTGCAGGATTCGTAGTCGGACACGTCACCTTCAGCGGCGACGAAGTCAAAGCCGAGTTCCTTCTGTTTGGCGAGCCACTCGTCCTTCTGAGGAAAACCGGGCAGACAGTTGGCGACGACCTTGAGGCCATCCTGGGCCAGCGATTGACAGATCGCGGTGCCCAAACCACCCATTGCGCCGGTAACGAGTGCGACTTTCTGACTCATAGTGCAATCCTCTTGCAGATTCGGGATGAGGAAGCACGATCAGTCTCACCCTTGTGATTCGCCGCGTGCCTCCCCCTGGCAACCATGCGGCAATGCATTACCGCAAAGTTCTCGGATTATAGGCACTTTTCGGCATATGTGCTGCACTGCAAAAAACGGGCCCGAAAGAAAACGGCGCGGCCCCAATCGGGAACGCGCCGTTGGCAGATCCAGGCGAAGCTGGATCAGAACATGTGCTGACCGCCGTTGATCGAGATGTTGGCGCCGGTCACGAAGGCCGCTTCTTCCGATGCCAGGTAAGCTACCAGTCCGGCGATCTCTTCCGGTTTGCCGAGGCGCGAGACCGGAATCTGCGGCAGGATCTTGGATTCGAGGATTTCCTGGGGAATCGCCATGACCATCTTCGTGCCGATGTAGCCCGGAGAAATGGTGTTCACAGTGACGCCGGAACGTGCGACTTCCAGTGCGAGGGCCTTGGTAAAGCCGTGCATGCCCGCCTTGGCGGCGGAGTAGTTGGTCTGACCGAAGGCGCCCTTCTGGCCATTCACCGACGAGACGTTGATCACGCGGCCCCACTTGCGCTCGACCATGCCGTCCATGACCTGCTTAGTCATGTTGAAGACGCTGTCGAGGTTGGTGCTGATGACGGCGTCCCAGTCCGCCTTGGTCATCTTCTTGAAGGTCATGTCGCGGGTGATACCGGCGTTATTGACCAGGACATCGATCGGGCCGACTTCGCTCGTCACGGTGTCGACACACGCCTTGCAGGCATCGAAATCAGATACGTCGCACGGATAGGCCTTGAAACCGTACCCCATGTTGTTCATGGTCTGCAGCCATTCGGCCGCCTTGTTGTTGCCCGGCGAATGGGTGGTAACGACGCGGTATCCCAGCGCCGACAGCTTGATGCAAATTGCTTCGCCCAGACCACCCATACCTCCCGTCACAAGCGCAACTCGTGCCATGCTATTTCCTCTCCCGTGTTTCGTCTCTCGAAGGGTTTCCAGCAATACCGGCAGCGCCCCCCGTATCCGCTGCCGCTGGTAGATTCTTGTTGCTTATTGTTCCCTATTCTCTCCGCCGGGCGAGAGCGAGGTTGTATCAGGCTTTCTCCTTGACGTAGCGCCCGGGCGCCGGTTCGATCGGCGCGTACTTGGCATTGCCGAGCCGGCCGCGCGCCGCGACCTGCTTGCCGCCGAACTGCGCGAGCCACTTGCTCCAGTGCAGCCACCAACTGCCCTTGTTCTCGACGGCGCTGTCGAGCCATTCGTCGGGGTCCGCGGCCTTCACGTCGTTGACCCAGTAGCTGCGCCGGTTCTTCGACGCCGGGTTGATCGCACCGGCGATGTGGCCGCTCGCACCGAGAACGAAAGTCGTATCGCCGCCGAGCAGGCCGCGCGACAGGTAAGCCCCCTTCCATGGCACGATGTGGTCTTCACGTGTCGCCAGGAGATAGGCCGGGGCATTGACTTTGCCGAGATCCACCTTGACGCCGAGCATCTTGAGCTTGCCCGGCACGCGCAGATTGTTCTCGAGATACATGTTGCGCAAATACCACGTCAGGAAGGGCCCGGCGAGGTTCGTGCTGTCGGAATTCCAGTACAGGAGGTCGAAGGCCTGCGGCTTGTTGCCCTTGAGGTAGTTGCCGACGACGTACTGCCACACGAGGTCGTTCGCGCGCAGAGAGGAGAACACGTTCGCCAGCTCCTGCCCGGGCATGAGGCCGCCCTTGCCGATCGCCGCTTCGCGTGCCGCGATGCTCGCCTCGTCGACGAGGCAGGCGAGTTCGCCGGCATCGGCGAAATCCAGCAGGGTGGTCATCAACGTCACGCTCGCGACCGGATCCTCGCCGCGCGCCCTGGCCACCGCGAGCGCAGAGGTGAGGATGGTGCCGCCGACGCAGAAGCCCAGCACGTTCGGTTTCTTGACCCGCGTGACGGCGCGCACGATGTCGAGAGCCGTGAGCGGGCCCTTTTCGATGTAGTCGTCCCAAGTGAAGGCGGCCTCGTCCGCCTTCGGGTTCTTCCACGAGACGAGGAAGACGGTGTAGCCCTTCTCGACGACGAAGCGCACCAGGGAGTTTTCCGGCTGGAGATCCAAGATGTAGAACTTGTTGATGCAGGGCGGCACGATCAGCAGCGGCGCCTGGGCGACCTTGTCGGTCAGCGGCGCGTACTGGATGAGCTGCATCAGCTCGTTTTCGTAGATGACCGAACCCGGTGTCAGGGCCATGTTGCGGCCGACTTCGAAGGCCGCGTCGTCGGTCATCGAGATGCGGCCCTTCTCGAGGTCGGCAAGCAGGTTTTCGAGGCCGCGGGTGATGCTCTCGCCCTTGGACTCGAGCGCGGCTTTGATGAACTCGGGATTCGTCGCGGCGAAGTTCGAGGGGGCGAGCGCGTCGATGTATTGGCGCGTCAGGAACTGGACGCGGGATTTGGCGCGTCCGTCGGCCATCGGCAGCTCTTCGGCGACGCGCTTGAGGAAATCAGCGTTGAGCAGGTAAGCCTGGCGCACGTAATCGAAGACCGGGCTTTCGGCCCATTCAACGGAGGTGAAGCGACGGTCGCCCGCTTCCGGCCTGATCACCGGCTCGCTGGTTTCACCGGGGTTTCGCTGCAGCAGCGTGTTCCAGAGCGTGATATGCCGCTCGGCGAACGAATTCTGCAGGCGTGTGAAGGCTTCGGTTTCGGGGAGCGGGACGCTGGCGGCGGCGGCCCCGCTGCTGTCCTGAATCGCTGCGTGCTGGCGAGCGACCCCCTCGAAGAAGTTCTGGGCCATCGTCTGGCCGAATTGAAGCATTACCTGAAACGCAGCTGTCGACTGCTTGTTGTCTGATTCGGACATCAACTACTCCTGGGGCGAGACTCCGGAGCAAGCCGTGCTCCGCGCATTGGTACTTTCGTCCATTATCTTGCCATCGGCAGGCCGCTGTGCCGAGCCAAATTTGCGCGGATAAAATCGCACCCCATGTACATTGTCGCAATTGCCTGGTTATACGTAGCCGTGATGGCGGCCGCATCCGATACCACCGTCATCGGCGGAATTCTCACGTTCGTGTTCTGGGGGATCGCGCCGCTCGCCCTGTTCCTGTGGCTCACGGGCACTCCCGCCCGTCATCGGAGCACTCGCCGAAGAGCACCCGAAGAGGGTACAGGGGCAGAAGATAGAGCCGATTCCCATGACAAGCAATAGTGAATAGCGGGTAGATATTCCCGAATCAGGTAGTTTCAGTCCGCGAGCCAGACGAGCGAGGCCATGCGACCGGTGACGCCGTCGCGGCGGTAGGAGAAGTAGCGCAGCGGGTCGGACCAGGTGCATTCGCCGCCGCCGAAGATGCGCGTCACGCCGAGCGCAGCAAGGCGGAGTCGGGCGAGGAGGAAGAGATCGGCCATCCACTTGCCGCGTTGCGCGGCGGGGCGGAACGCGTCGGTGGCGGCCGGGTTGCCGGCACAGAATGCCTGGCGCACCTCGTCGCCGACTTCGAAGGCGTCGGGACCGATCGCCGGCCCCATCCATGCCAGGATCCTGCCGGGTGGGACCGCCATGCGTGCGACGGCGGCATCGAGGACGCCTGCGGCAAGACCGCGCCAGCCGGCGTGCGCGGCGGCGACGACCGTGCCCATGTCGTCACAGAAGAGCACCGGCAGGCAGTCGGCCGTCATGATCGCGCAGACGGCGGAAGGCCGGGTTGCGACCGAGGCGTCGGCCTTCGGGGTGCCCTCTGCGACTGCATCGGCATCGGCGATCTCGATGCCATGAACCTGTTCGAGCCACAGCGGCTCAGCGGGGAGGCAGCTTCGCAGCAGCCACCGATTCTGCGCCACCGCCGACGGCGAATCGCCGACGTGGGTGCCGAGATTCATGCTGGCGTATGGGCCGGAACTCACGCCCCCGTGCCGCGTCGTGACGAAGGCGCGGACGTTGGACGGAGCGGGCCAGTCGGGTTGGATCCAGTCCGGACTCATCGCGACACCTCCTGCCTGAGCATTGCGATCAGGTCGGCGAAATCGGTGGGAGGATTGGCCTGCCAGGACATTTCGTCCCCGCTCGATGGGTGGATCAGGCCGAGACGGTAGGCGTGCAGCGCCTGCCGCGGGAAGCCGTCGAGGATGGGGTTGCCGCAACGGCGCAGGCCGTAGGTCGCATCGCCGACGAGCGGATGGCCGATGTGGGCCATATGCACGCGGATCTGGTGCGTGCGCCCGGTTTCGAGCTGGCATTCGACGAGCGTCGAGCGAGCGAACTGCTCGCGGACGAAGTAGCGCGTGACGGCCGGGCGGCCGGATTGCACCACGGCCATGCGGGTGCGGTTCGTCGGGTGGCGCCCGATGGGCTCGTCGACGATGCCCGGGCCGGTGATGAGCCGATGCACGAGCGCGAGGTAGTGGCGCTTGACGGTGCGCGCCTGCAACTGGCGGACGAGGTCGGTCTGGGCTTCGAGGGTCTTGGCGACGACGAGCAGGCCGCTGGTGTCCTTGTCGAGGCGATGCACGATCCCGGCACGCGGGACAGACGCGACCGCGGGCGCGTGGTGCAGCAGCGCGTTGAGCAGGGTCCCGCTCCAGTTGCCGCTGCCCGGATGGACGACGAGGCCGACCGGCTTGTTGATCACGAGCAGCGTGTCGTCCTCGAAGACGACGTCGAGCGGGATGTCTTCGGGCGCCTCGGCGACCTCCTCGGGGGTGGGCAGCGCGCTGACTTCGAGCGTCTCGCCACCCCAGACCTTGAGCTTCGCGTCCTGCTGACCGCCATTGAGCAGCACACGCCCGGCCTTCAGCCAGCCCTGCAAGCGGCTGCGCGAGTGCGCAGGGAAGAGCTGGGCGAGCGCCTGATCGAGGCGCAATCCGGCACACTCGGCCGGAATCGTCAGCTGGTGGTACAAAGCGGGGTCGTCCTGTGGGCTATAATCGTCCGGTTCATTCACGCGAGTGTTTTCGATGGCTAGGTTCACCCTTCGAAGTTTAGCGGTTATCGGGGCGTTGCTGCTCGGCGGCTGCGGCCTGTTGCCCGAACAGGTTGATGAAACGGCGGGCTGGAGTGCGCAGCGGCTTTATACCGAAGCCAAGCAGTTCATGACTGACGGGTATTACGACCAGGCGATCAAGCTCTACGAGAAGCTTGAAGCGCGCTATCCGTACGGGCGTTTCGCACAGCAGGCGCAGATCGAAACGGCCTACGCGCAGTACAAGTCGAGCGAGCCGGCGCTGGCGATCGCGGCCGCGGATCGCTTCATCAAGCTGCATCCGAACCATCCGAACGTCGACTACGTGTATTACCTGAAGGGGCTGGCCACCTTCAACGAGGATTTGGGCCTGCTCGCGGGGCTGTCGAACCAGGATCTGTCCGAGCGCGACCCGAAGGCCGCCCAGGAGTCGTTCGACACGTTCAGCCAGTTGGTAACGCGCTTCCCGGAGAGCAAGTACGCCGACGACGCCCGTCTGCGCATGCAGTACCTGGTGAATGCGCTGGCGCAGCACGAGGTGCACGTTGCGCGTTACTACTTCCGTCGGGGCGCGTACGTGGCGGCGATCAACCGCGCCCAGGCGGCGCTGAAGACCTACCCGCAGACGCCGGCGATCGAAGAGGCGCTGGTGGTGCTGGTGAAGAGCTACGACGCGCTGGGCATGACCGATCTGCGCGACGATGCGGAACGGGTGCTGCAGAAGAACTTCCCGAACAGCGTGTACATGGCGGGCGGCCCGAAGGTCGACCGCCCGTGGTGGCAGCTCTGGTAATCCCCTCCCCGGCCGCCCTTCAGCGGCGGCCGTAGGTATCCTCGAAGCGGACGATATCGTCCTCGCCGAGATAGCTCCCCGACTGGACCTCGATGATTTCCAGCGTGAGCTTGCCCGGGTTTTCGAGGCGGTGCGTGACGCCGAGCGGGATGTAGGTCGACTGGTTTTCGGTGAGCAGGAAGGTTTCTTCGCCGCGCGTCACCTTCGCGGTGCCGCGGACGACGACCCAGTGTTCGGCGCGATGGTGATGCATCTGCAGGCTCAGCGACGCGCCGGGCTTGACCTCGATGCGCTTGACCTGGAAGCGCCCGCCGCCGTCGATCGCGTCGTAACAGCCCCAAGGACGATGGATCTTGCGGTGGGCGAAGGCCTGCGGACGCTTCTCGGCCTTGAGGCGTGCGACGATCTTCTTCACGTCCTGGGTGCTGGCCTTGCGCGCGACCATCACGGCGTCCGCGGTTTCCACGATCACCAGATCCTCGACGCCGAGGCAGGCGACCATGCGACTCGTGGCGTGGACCAGGGTATCGCGGGTGGCTTCGAGCAGGACGTCGCCGCGCGCGGAGTTGCCGGCGTCGTCGCGCTCGGCCAGCGCCCACAGGGCGTCCCAGGCGCCGACATCGGACCAGCCGACCGACATCGGTACCACGCGCGGAGGGATGCCGAGTTCGGGCGTTTGCGCCAGGCGCTCCATCACGGCGTAGTCGATCGAATCCGACGGGCAGGCTTCGAAGGCCTCACGGCCGACGCGGACGAAATCCGCGTCTCGCGTTTCGGCATCGATGCCGGCCGAGCAGGCGGCAAGCATCTCCGGATTGAAATGCCCGATGGCTTTCAGCCAGACGTCCGAGCGAACCATGAAGAGGCCGCTGTTCCAGAGGTAGTCGCCGCTCGCGAGGTATTGGGCTGCCGTGTCCGCATCGGGCTTTTCGACGAAGGCCGAGACGTCGTGTACGCCCGGCGCCGTCTCGTCTCCGATGCGGATGTAGCCGTAACCGATTTCGGCGCGCTCGGGGACAATGCCGAAGGTCACCATCGCCCCCTCCACCGCGGCGTCGAGCCCAAGGGCAACGGCGCGGTGAAAGGCTTCGATGTCGCGGATCACATGATCGGCCGGCATCACGAGCAACACGCCTTCACCGAACTCACGCTGCACGGTCAATGCGGCAAGAGTCAGGGCTGGCGCGGTGTTGCGACCGACAGGCTCCAGGATGATGTGGTGCGAGGGACAACCGGCGGCACGCATTTGTTCGGCCGTGATGAAGCGGTATTCCTCGTTGCAGACGACGATGGACTCGGAGGCGACCTGCAGCGCGCCGGTAAAACCGCTGAGCCGCGTCGCGGTCTGTTGCAGCATGGTCTCGTCGCCGGTCAGGGCGAGCAGTTGTTTGGGATATTGCTCGCGGGACAGCGGCCACAGCCGGGTTCCGGAACCGCCGGAAAGAATGACGGGGTGAAGGTACATGCTCGGGTTCCTTGAGGATTCAGGGCTCGTAGCAGTGAGCGCCCATGACAACGGGACACTCTTCTGAAACGATAGCCTACGGGAGGGAAGCCCGGGCAGCCGTATCCAACTGTGTGCGCAGTTTGTCGCGGCCGAGCGACAGCGAGCCGATGACCGAGGCCACAGACCACCCGATCACGCTCGCCACTTCCTCGCAGGTCATGCGCTCAAGGACGATAAGCAGCAGGATTGCCCGCTGCTCATCGGGCAAGGCCTGGAGTGCTGCGTCGACGGGGCTGGCTTCGGATGTTCTGACGGGGCTTCCGCCGGAAACCTCGCGACCGCCCCCCGCAAAATAGCGCTGGTGCATGATGCCGAGAAGGCAGGGACGGATGTCCTGCGGACACGGGCGTGTGGCCGTCCGAGAGCAGGCGTATTCGAGGGTGTCCCGGACCAAGTCGTCCGCCCGCGATCGATTGCCGATGAGGGCGCGCGCATAGCGGCGCAGGTTCGGGACAGCGGCCATCAGCCGGTCTTGTTGGTCTTCGAGGGCTGGCATCCGGCTGCGTTGCCGCTTTGAGAACTAATCGACGGGACTGGACGGCCCCGCCCCGGGGAGTGAATCCGGGGCGGGGCCGCGATGCATCACACCTTGCCTTTCCAGGGCACCAGCAGGCGCTCGACGTAGCGCATCATCACGTCGAAGGCGAAGGCGAAGAGGCCGATGACGAGGATGCCCATGATCACGATGTCGCTGGCGAGGAACTCGGCGGCATTGAGGACCATGAAGCCGAGGCCCTTGGTGGAAGCCACCATCTCGCCGGCGACGAGGGTCGACCAGCCGACGCCGATGCCGATGCGCATGCCGGTGAAGACCTCGGGGATCGCCGCCTTGAGGATCACATGGAAGATCACCTGCGTTCGGCTCGCGCCCATCGAGTAGGCGGCGTGGATTTGCTCCATCGACACCGAGCGCACGCCGGAGCGGGCAGCGATCGCCATCGGCGCGAAGATCGCGAGGAAGATCAGGTAGACCTTCGAGAACTCGCCGATGCCGAACCAGATGATGACCATCGGCAGGTAGGCGAGCGGCGGCAGCGGGCGGTAGAGCTCGATCGGGGGATCGAACACGCCGCGCGCGACGCGGTTGACGCCCATCAGCACGCCGATCGGGATCGCCGTGCTGCAGGCGAGCAGGAAGGCGCCCATCACGCGGGCGAGGCTCGTCAGCGCGTGTTCGAGCAGCGTCGCGCCGGCGAAGCCTTCGGTCGAGACGGCGACGAACTTGTCGATCACCGCGCCGGGCGACGGCAGGAAGAGCGGCTTCACCCAACCCGCGGACGTGACGAGGAACCACAGCCCGAGGAGCATGGCGATCGTGACGGAGCTGATCATCGAGCTGCCGCCCTGCCCCGGCGCGCCGAAGGCCTGGCCGGGCTTGACCGAGCGCGTCGCGAAGAGCCGGGAGAGCAGTCCGGGCGAGGCGACGCTTTCGTTCGGAATGTGCATGGCGATCGCGCCCCCCTGTCCTGCCGACGGCGCGAGACGCGTGGCAGTGTTCGATTTACGCGGCATGGGCCACCTCTTGTTCTGCGGCATTGCCGCGTTCGTCGCCGTAGATGATGCCGAGCACCTTCTCGCGCATCTTGATGAAGTCCGGACTGGACTTCACCGCGCGGGCATCGCGGGATTCGAGGAATCGACGGTTAAAGTCGAGATCGTAGGTGTGCGTGATGCGCCCGGGGCGCGGAGACATGACGATCAGGCGGCTGGCGAGGAAGAGCGCCTCTTCGACACTGTGGGTGATGAAGAAGAACATCTTGTTCGTCTTCTGCCAGACGTCGAGCAGCAGCTCCTGGATGGTCTCCCGGGTCAGCGCGTCGAGCGCCGCCATCGGTTCGTCCATCAGCAGCATCGCGGGGTTGCAGGTGAGCGCGCGGGCGATGCCGACGCGCTGCTGCATGCCACCCGAGAGGTGGTAGATCATGTGCCGGTGGAAGTCCTGCAGGCCGACGAGCTTGAGGTTGCGCGCGGCGCGCTCGCGACGCTCGGCCTTGGGCACGCCCTGCAGCTTGAGGCCGAACTCGGTGTTCTCCATGACGTTGAGCCAGGGCAGCAGCGCGTGCTTCTGGAACACGACGCCGCGGTCCGAGCCGGGGCCTTGCACGCGTCGGCCGCCGAGCTGGATCTGGCCGGAGGACGGCGAGATGAAGCCCGCCATCAGGCTCAGCAGCGTGGTCTTGCCGCAGCCCGAGGCGCCGAGAGCGACGACGAAGTCGCCGCTGTCGATGCTGAGGTTGATGTTGTCGAGCGCATGTACCTGCTCCCCGGGGCGATGCCCCGGGTAGACCACGCTGACGCCCTGGATGTGGAGGCTGTCCATGGGATTTCTCCTGTTGCTCTGTGGGGCGGGGGCCGACGGCTCAGTGCAGCTTCAGCGCCGCTTCGACGTATTTCGGCGTCACGTACTTGCCGTAGTCGGGCGCGAGCGTGTCGATGCGCTTCTGGTCCTTGAGGAATTCGGCGGTCGCCTTGAGCGCCTTGCCGACCCCGCCCTGCTGGCCGCCACCGAGCCAGGCGCTGGAGGCCTGCTCTTCCAGTGACGGGTAGCGGTAGAGTTTCAGCGCTGCCGCGGCTTCGCTGGCGTCGCCGCCGATAGCCTTGACGATGGCCTTCACCTGCGGGGAGTCGGCGGTCCAGGACTGCGGGTTGTTGCGGTAGGAGGCGTCGGCATCGGCGATGGCCTTGACGAATTTCGCCATGAACTCGGGGTTGGCCTCGGCCCAGGCGCGGTTCGCGGCCATGCCGTCGAAGGTCGCCTTGCCTTTCTTGCTCAGTTCGCCGGAGGTGATCATGACCTTGCCGGACTGCTTGATGCGGGCGAGCGCGGGATCCCAGACGTAGGCGGCGTCGATGTCACCGCGTTCCCAGGCGGCGGCGATCTGGTTGGGCTGCATGTTGAGCACCTGCACGTCGGAAGGCTTCAGGCCCCACTGCTCGAGGGCGTACATGGTGTGGAAGTGCGTGGTGGAGACGAAGGGGGTACCGAGCTTCTTGCCCTTGAGGTCTTGCGGCTTGTCGATGCCGGAGCCGTTGCGTACGACCAGGGCTTCCGCTTCGTTGATGTCGTCGAGGATCCAGAAGAGCTGGATGTCGACATCGCGGCTCACCGCAGCGGTCACCGGACTGGAGCCGATGACGCCGATCTGCACGTCGCCGGAGGTCATCGCGGTCGCGACCTTGGCGCCGGATTCGAACTGCCGCCACTTGACCTTGTAGCCGGTGGCCTTCTCGACGCTGCCGTCGGCGATCGCGACGAGCAGCGGGCCGACGATCTGCTGGTAGGCGATGGTGACTTCCTTCTGCTCGGCAAACGCGCTTCCGGCGACGACGGTGGTGCCTACGAGTACCGACCCTACGATGCGTCCAACAATACGCTTGATGCTGTTCATGGCTTGTCTCCTTCGATGGTGTGTCTTCGGCTGCCGCGCACGCTCTCGTGGGCGCTATGGATCGCAGCGGCCGGGCTGCTTGAAACTTCGCTATGCGGTAGGCAACTCCCTCCCTCGGACTGCAAGATTCGGATGGACCGGGGCCCTGGCGGCGCGGAAATCCGCGTCACCACAGGCTGGATGTGAGCCGGAACGGAAAAGCCGACTGGCTTAGAGGACTTCGTCCTTGAAGTGGTACCAGCGGTAGAGCCACCACTGGCCGAAGCGTCGGAACGGGGCGAAGAGTTCCGATTCGACCATCTCGCGCACGTTCGGGAACGGGAGCCTGGAGCGGAAGATCGGGAGTTCCGGCGTGCGGATGCCGGCGATGTTCTCGGCGAGGCGCCGCCCGGCCTGCGCCGAGTACATGACGCCGTTGCCGCCGTAGCCGAGGGCGTAGTAGATGGTCTGCCTCGGGTCCGGCTGGTAGATGCGCGGCATCATGTCGTGGCTGACATCCACCCAGCCCCACCACGAGTAGTCGATCTGGATGCCTTCGAGCGCCGGAAACTTGCGGTGCAGGTCGCGGATGAGGAACTGCTTGTACTTGTCATCGGGCGCGTCGCGGCCTGTGATCGCGCTGCGGCTGCCGATCTGCACGCGGCCGTCGGGCAGCAGCCGGTAGTAGTGGCGCAGGATGCGGGTGTCGGTGATGACCTGGGTCGTGCGAAAGTTGCAGGCGTCGATCTCGGCCTTGGTCAGCGGGCGCGTGACGATGGAGTTCGACAGGATCGGCAGCAGGCGATTCTTGAGTTCGCGGTGGAGGCCATTCGAGGTGTAGCCGCCGGTCGCGATGCCGACCGCGCGGGCGCGTACGATGCCGCCCGGCGTCTTCAGGTAATGCACGCCGTTCTTCGTTTCCCAGCCCATCACGGGGCTCGCGGGATGGACCTTGACGCCCAGCGCGCGCGCCTTCTTCAGGTAGCCGAAGGCGAGCTTGCCGGCGTGGATGCCGATGCCTTCCGGTTCGTGCATCGCACCTGCGGCTTCCTTGTCGTCGACGTATTGGCGCTTGACGGTGTCGGCGTCGAGGATGCGGGCGTCGTAGTTGAAGACCTCGCGCAGGATCTTCGCTTCCTTCTCCAGCACCGGCATCACGCGCGGCTTGTGGGCGATGTAGAGATGGCCGCCGGGCTGCGGGTCGCAGTCGATGTCCTTGATCATCTCCTTGAAGTTCTGCATCGCGTCGCAGATTTCCTCATGCAGGCGCAGCGCGGTGTCGAGGCCGTAGCGCTCGATCCACTGCGAGCGTTTGAGCCGCCCGGAGGCGCACTGGGCCTGGCCACCGTTGCGCGTGCTGCAGCCCCAGGCCGTGCGATTGGCTTCGAGCACGGTCGCCTTGATGCCGTACTTCTCGGCGAGCGAGATCGCGGCGGTGAGGCCGGTGAAGCCGGAGCCGATGATCGCGACGTCGACGTCGATGTCGTGCGTGACCGGGCCGTCGTCGGCAGGCGGCTCGCCGGCGGTGCCGATCCAGTAGGTCGGCGCGTAGTCGCGGCCCTGTCCCGGCGTCGCCGCTACCAGCGGGTCGTAGGCGGGATCGTAGGGGCGCGCGGCGGGCGTTGCGCCTGCGTTCGTTACGATCCGCTTCTCTGCAATGGCTTCCATGTCCCGACTCCTGATGTGTCCGGCGAGGGTGCTCAGTTGCTTCCCTTGGCGACCGGCGGGCGGTCCTTGCGGTAGGCGTTCTTGACCGCGATCTTGCCGTCGCGGAAGGTGAAGACGTCGACCATGCGCGCCTCGATGCGGGTGCCGTCGGCCTTGGTGCCCGCGAAGGTCGATTCCGATACGCCGCGGTCGCCGCAGACGAAGTGTTCGCCGTCGAGCCAGGCCGCGTCCGGGAAGGTCTGCCACGCGAGCTGGAAGCCGGCGCGTACGGCATCGCGGCCTTCGAAACTCTTGCCGAAGAGCCCGGGGCCGGCGACGGCGTGGAAGACGCAGTCTTCGGCCATGAAGCTCATCAGGGCTTCGATGTCATGACGGTTCCAGGCGTCCGCGAAGGCTTTGAGGGTGTCGGCGGTGACTTCGTTGCGGATCGGGGTGGCGGCGAGGTTGCTCATGGGAATCTGTCTCCTGCGATCTAAATTCTAGTTAATACGATACGATTTGTACCGATTTTTGAAACTTGATTTACATTAGGACGGCGTCGCTGAAGTGTCAAGATAAAGTTTCAAATATCGAAACGTTTTTATTTATTTTTCGGAATTTATCTCGATTGTTCTCCGTTCACGCGATGCGGCCGGCCATCGGCGACGACGGCGAGGCGGCGAAGCGGCGCGGGATTCGGCCGGCGAGAAAGGCTTCCCTGCCCGCCTCGACCGCGAGGCGCATTGCGCGGGCCATGCGGATCGGCTCACGGGCGCCGGCGATGGCGGTATTCATCAGCACGCCGTCGCAGCCTAGTTCCATCGCGATCGCGGCATCCGACGCCGTGCCGACGCCCGCGTCGACGATCACCGGCACCCGCGCCTGCTCGATGATCAGCGACAGGTTCCACGGGTTGAGGATGCCCATGCCGGAGCCGATCAGGCTCGCGAGCGGCATCACCGCGACGCAGCCGATGTCTTCGAGGATGCGCGCCTGGATCGGGTCGTCGCTGCAATAGACCATCACGTCGAAGCCGTCCTTGACGAGCGTTTCGGCGGCTTTGAGCGTCTCGGGCATGTTCGGGAAGAGCGTCTTCTCGTCGCCGAGCACTTCGAGCTTGCACAGGGGGTGGCCGTCGAGTAGTTCGCGGGCGAGTTGCAGCGTGTAGACGGCATCCTTCGCGGTGTAGCAGCCGCCGGTGTTGGGCAAGATCGTGAAGCGGTCGGGCGGCACGGCGTCGAGCAGGCTCGGTTCGTTCGCGTGCTGGCCGATGTTTACGCGGCGGATCGTGACCGTGACGATGTCCGTGCCGCTCGCATCGACCGCGGCCCGCGTCTCGTCGAAGTCGCGGTATTTCCCGGTGCCGACCAGCAGGCGCGACGCGTAGGTCTTGCCGGCGATCGTCAGGCCCTCGTCCGCCGTGACGCACGGTGCTTGACCAGGCATGTCGTGCAGTTTCATGTCGTCTCCTCTTTGGTATTCAACCGCCGCCGATCGCGACGACGACTTCGACGCGATCAGACGGAAACAGGATCTGCTTGCGCCAGCGCGGCGACGGAATCACCTCGCGATTGACCGCGACCGCGACGCGCTTGCCGAGCAGGCCGAGCGTCCCGATCAGGTCGTGCAGCGTTTCGCCCTGGCGCATGTCGTGCGGGGCGCCGTTGAGTTCGATCGTGAGGGAATCCATTTTCAGCCCCTCAATGCGCCGCGATCAGGCGGCTCGCGTACACCACCAGCAGCATGTAGCCGGCGACGAAGAGCGCTTCGCCGGACATCAGCACGATGGGCTTCCAGCCGAGGGCGGCCAGCTTTTCGAGCGAGGTCTTGACGCCGAGCGCGGCGATCGAGATCACGAGGCACCAGCGCGACAGCGTCGAACTCGCCTCGACGAATCCATGCGACAGCAGGCCCAGGCTGTTCAGCGCCGCGAGCGCGGCGAAGGCGACGAGGAAGAGCGGCAGGACGGGCGTCTTCTTGCCGTCGCCGCCGTTCTGCTTCTTGCGCTCGCCGTGGAAGACGAGCGCGAGCACGACGACGACCGGCATCAGCATCGCGACGCGGAACATCTTCGCGAGCGTCGCGGCGTCGCCGACCTCGGGCGAGATGATCAGGCCCGCGCCGACGACCTGGGCGACGTCATGGATCGAGCCGCCGAGGAAGAGGCCGGCTTCGCTCGTCGAAAGCCCACAGGCCTTGACGACCAGCGGATAGAGCACCATCGCCACGGTAGAGAAGATCGCGATGCCGATCGCCGTGAGCAGCGTGTAGCGTTCGGTCTCGCGGGTCTGCGGCAACGTCGAGGAGATCGCGAGCGTCGCGGAGATGCCGCAGATGCCGGTGCCGCCGCCGGACAGCAGGCCCAGCATCGGAGGCAGGCCGAGGATGCGGGCGAGCAGGATGCCGAAGCTGATCGTCAGCACGACCGCGCCGACCAGTGCGCCGACGCCGACGAGGCCGAGGTCGCTGACGTCGCTCGCGACGATGCGCGCCCCGAGCAGCGCGACGCCGAAGCGCACGAGCTTCTTCGCAGAGGCTTCGATGCCCGGCATGCATTTTTCGGTGTCGGACAGGAAATGGAAGGCGATGCCCATCAGCAGCGCGTAGAGGAACTGGGGGCCGCCGTAGTGTTCGGAGATGAAGGTCGCCGCGACGGCGATCACGGCGCACAGCATGAAGCCCGGCATCAGCACGCGCACCTCGCTGAACATCGCAGGCGGCGCATATGTTGTTTGAGTGGTCATTGGGATCGGGGTCCGGTGAGGATGTCGGGTGGCGGCGGAGCGACCTCGTGGGCCGCCCCGCCTTCTTCAGGCACTACGGATCAGACGTAGTCCTTGTACTTGTCGAGGTGACGCACCGGCTTCGACAGCGCATCGCGGCGGAAGGGGTCGCCCAGTTCGCGCGTGCACATGATCTCGATGATGCAGGTCTTGCCGTGGTTCATCTGCAGGTCGATGGCCTTCTTCAGCGCCGGGCCCACGTCCTCCAGCCGATCCACCGTGATGCCCTCCGCGCCCATCGCGCGCGCGATCTCCGCGAAGCTCTGGTTGTCAAGCTCGCCGGCGACGAAGCGGCGGTTGTAGAAGTCCACCTGGTTCTTCTTCTCGGCGCCCCATTGGCGGTTGTGGAAGACCACCGCCGTCACCGGGATGTTGTGGCGCACGCAGGTCATCGTCTCCATCAGGCTCATGCCCCAGGCGCCATCGCCGGCATAGGACACTGCCGGGCGATGCGGCGCGGCGACCTTGGCGCCGATGATCGTCGGGAAGGCGTAGCCGCAGTTGCCGAAGCTCATCGCGGCGAAGAAGCTGCGGGGCTTCTCGAAGCGCAGATAGCTGTTGGCGACCGAGTTGATGTTGCCGATGTCGGTCGACACCATCACGTCGGGCGGCATCGCCTTTTCGAGTTCGCGCAGGACCTGGCGGGGATGCAGGTAATGACCGCCGTTGAAGGTCTTTTCCTTCGCGTTCTCTTCGATCATGTCGAGGCTGAACGGGTCACGCTCGTGCGTCCATTCGTCGAGCTCACGCTCCCAGGCGGCTTTCTCGGCGGCGATCTTCTCGGCGCGCTGCGCCTTGGTGGCGTCGCATTCGAGGGCGCGGTTCGCGAGACGCTGGGTCAGCGCGATGGCCGCGGCCTTGGCGTCGCCGCAGATGCCCACCGAGATCTTCTTCACGAGGCCGAGCATCTTGTTGTCGGCGTCGATCTGGATGATCTTGGCGTTCTTCGGCCAATAGTCCATGCCGTGCTGCGGCAGCGTGCCGAAGGGGCCGAGGCGCGAGCCGAGCGCGATGACCACGTCGGCCTGGCTCATGAGCTTCATCGCCGCCTTCGAGCCCTGATAGCCGAGCGGGCCGCACCACAGCGGATGGCTCGCGGGGAAGGAGTCGTTGTGCAGGTAGCTATTCACGACCGGCGCGCCCAAGCGTTCGGCGAGCGCCTTGCACTCCTCGACCGCATCGGCCATCACGACGCCGCCGCCGGAGATGATCACCGGGAACTTGGCGGTCGCCAGCAGCTCGGCCGCTTCGTTCAGGCTCGCCTCCCCGCCCGCGCCGCGGTCGAGGCGGCTGGGCTTGGGGATCTCGCAGGTGATCTCGCCGTAGAAGTAGTCGCGCGGGATGTTGAGCTGGGTCGGGCCCATCTCGCTCATCGCGCGGTCGAAGCAGCGGCCGGTGTATTCGGCCATCCGGGCGGGATGCGTCACGTGGCCCTGGTACTTGGTGAATTCCTGGAACATCGGCAGCTGCTTGCATTCCTGGAAGCCGCCGAGGCCCATCGTCATCGTGCCGGTCTCGGGCGTCACGATCACCACCGGGCTGTGCGCCCAGTAGGCCGCCGCGATCGAGGTCACGCAGTTGCTGATGCCGGGGCCGTTCTGGCCGATCACGACACCGTGGCGGCCGGAAACGCGCGAAAAGCCGTCGGCCATGTGGCCGGCGCCCTGCTCATGCACCACCGGGATCAGCCGGATGCCGGCCGGGGCGAAGATGTCCATCGCGTCCATGAACGCGGAACCCATGATCCCGAACATGTCGGTCACGCCATTGGCGACCATGGTTTCCACGAAGGCTTCCGAGGGGGTCATCTTGTGCGGGCCGCTGACGACCGTGCGGCGGTCTTGATCGCTCATTGGTGCTGTCTCCTTGTCGAGAATTCTGGATATTTCAAATATCGATTTCGGTATGATTTGTTCCGGAATTCGATACTTGACTGAAATGTACGTCGACGAATTTCAGACGTCAACCATAATTTCGTATTTCTGAACTATTTGTCTCTTTATTTGAAATTCCGAAATGAAAACGCCGCTGCGCGTGATGCACAGCGGCGCACTGGGCAGAGCCGGAGTGAAGTCGCGGAGCAGGCCCCGATCCGGCTCCGCGAGCGGGCAGAGGCGTTACAGCTTCCTGAAAGCCGGGACTTCGGGCGAGATCGGGGCAAGCTCAGGCTTTCCCCGCCACAGGCCCCTCAGGCCATACACCGCGAGGAGAATGCCCAGGCTGACCACGCCGAGCAGCAAGGGCGTGCGCTGGTCGGGGATGAAGGCCATCGCGACGACGATCGCGAGCATGCCGACGATCGCGACCCAGGTGAGGTACGGGTAGGCCCACATCTTTACGCGCAGGCGGGCCGGATCTTCGCGCTCGAGACGGGCGCGCAGGCGCAGCTGCGATACGGCGATCGACACGTAGACGAAGATCGCGACGGTGCCGTAGGAATTGACGAGGAAGGCGAAGACCGTGTCGGGCGAGACGTAGGACATCACGACCGCGACGTAGCCGAAGAGCGTGCCGAGCAGGATCGCGCGGACCGGTACGCCGTTGCGGCTCAGCTTCGCAAGCCCCTTCGGCGCGTCGCCGCGACGGGTGAGCGCGAAGAGCATGCGCGAAGACGCATACAGGCCGGAGTTCAGCGCGGACAGCACGGCCGTCAGTACGATCGCGTTCATGATCTGCGCCGCGGCAGGAATGCCCATCGCGTTAAGCGCGCTGACGTAGGGTGTCGCCATGCCTGTCGAGTTCCACGGTACGAGGCATACGACGAGCAAGATCGAACCGACGTAGAAGAACAGCACGCGCGTGATCACGGAGCTGGTCGCCTTCGCGACGGCACGCTCGGGCTCGGCCGTTTCCGCCGCGGCAACGGTCACGATCTCGGCGCCGAAGTAGAAGCCGGTCGCCGCAACCGCACCGGTCAGTACCGGTACGATGCCGTTGGGCATGAAGCCCCCGTGCTCGGTGAGGTTGGCGACGCTGGCCGGCACGTCCGGCCACAGGCCGCAGACGTAGAGCCCGCCGAGGAACAGGAAGACGACGATCGCCGCGACCTTGATCGACGCGAACCAGAACTCGAACTCACCGAAGGACTTCACCGAGATCAGGTTCGTGAGCGTCAGCGTCACCAGCAGCCCGAGGCTGATCGTCCAGGACGGCACGTCGGGCAACCAGAAGCGCACCAGATCGGCGCCGGCAACTGCTTCGAGCGCGACGACGATCACCCAGAAGTACCAATACATCCAGCCGGTGAGGAAGCCGGCGAGGTCACCGACGGCCGGCCGGTCGGACCACGCCGTGCGCGCGAACTCGTAGAAGGCGCCCACCCCGGGCATTGCGACCGCCATCTCGCCGAGCATGCGCATCACCAGCACGACCAGCCCGCCGGTGAGCAGAAAGGACAACACTGCCGCGGGGCCGGCCGACTTGATCACCACCCCGCTGCCGACGAACAACCCGGCGCCGATCACGCCGCCGAGCGCGATCATCGTCATATGGCGCTGTTTAAGGCTGTGCTGCAGCCCTTTCGAATGCCCTACTTCACTTTTCACGGCTCTTCTCCTCCGGATTCGATGCATTTTCAGAAGCAATGGTCTTGGTCTTTATTTTTGGAATCTTATGTTCCGATTTATTTTTCTTATCCAACTCTAGGACGCGTTTCGACCCAAGTCAAGTTGATGTTTCGTTTTCCGGAACTTGTTGTACCTTTTATTTGAATATCGCTATCATGATTTCGCCTTGACCTCCAGGAGACTGCCGTGACCGAACCCGCCCCCGACACCCCCGACCAGCTCGTCCCGGTCCATTCGCTGTTCGGGATCGACTCCGATCTCAAGGTGCCGGCCTTCAGCAGCCGCGACGACCACGTGCCGGAGATCGACGAGGCCTATCGCTTCAACCCGGACGTGACGCTCGCGATCCTCGCCGGCTTCACGCGCGACCGACGTGTGATGGTCCAGGGCCTGCACGGCACCGGGAAATCAACGCACATCGAGCAGGTCGCGGCGCGGCTCAACTGGCCCTGCGTGCGCGTGAATCTCGACGGCCACATCAGCCGGCTCGATCTCGTCGGCAAGGACGCGATCGTCGTGCGCGACGGGCAGCAGGTGACCGAATTCCAGGAAGGCATCGTGCCCTGGGCACTGCAGCGTCCGGTCGCGCTGATCTTCGACGAATACGACGCGGGGCGGCCGGACGTGATGTTCGTGATCCAGCGCATCCTCGAGCGCGACGGCAAGTTCACGCTGCTCGACCAGAACCGGGTGATCCGCCCGCATCCCTTCTTCCGCCTGTTCGCGACCTCGAACACCGTCGGACTCGGCAACCAGACGGGCCTCTATCACGGCACGCAGGTGCTCAACCACGCGCAGATCGACCGCTGGAACATCGTCGCGACGCTGAACTACCTGCCGCGCGACGAGGAAGTCGCGATCGTGCTCGCGCGCGTGCCGGCGAAGGCCAACGCGCAGGGGCGTCGTCTCGTCGAAGCGATGGTCGCGGTCGCGGATCTCACGCGGAAGGGCTTCGCCGCCGGCGACCTGTCGACGCTGATGTCGCCGCGCACGGTGATCACCTGGGCCGAGAACTGCGAGATCTTCCGCAATCCGGCGCTGGCCTTCCGGCTGTCCTTCCTCAACAAGTGCGACGAGGTCGAGCGGCCCATCGTCGCGGAGTACTACCAGCGATGCTTCGGCGAGGAGCTCGACGAATCCTGGATGCGCGAGGCGGCGTAATGTCCACCACACAACAGCGGCCGACCGCCCAGCAGCGCGCGAAGCGCCAGCAGAAGGTCGAAGAGTTGTGCGCGGCGACGCTGCGCGCGCTGACCGGCGACGCGCGCCTGCATTACCGTGGACGGCGCCTCTACGCAGGCGAGCGCGCCCTGCCCCAGCACGCGCCGCACCTGCGCGTCGATCCGGCCGAGGACGATTTCGGAGACTGCCGTGCGGCGGCCGACGGTGCGGCGCTGCACCTGCTGCATTCCGACGCGGCACAGCATCACAGCCTCTGCCCCGAAGATCCAGTCGAGCGCCTTGTCTTCGAGTTGCTCGAGCAACTGCGCGTCGAGACGCTAGTTCCCGCCGACATGCCGGGCATGGCCGAAAACCTGCACCGGCGCTTCGAGAACTGGTCGCGCGCCTTCTACCGTTCGGGCCTCACCGAAGGCAGCGTCGGCATCCTGCTCTACACGGTCGCGCAGATGTGCTGGTCGCGGCTGACGACCCGCCGCGTGCTCGAAGAGACCGAGGACTATATCGAGAGCACCCGGATGTCGCTGGTGTCCGCGATGGGGACGGCGCTCGCCGGCATCCGGCGCCATCGTGCCGACCAAGCCGCCTTCGCGCCGCATGCGTTGGCGATCGCGCGCATCGTCGGCGACCAGGTCCGCGCCGAACTCGCGGCGACCGATGAGAACTCCGACGAGGAAGCGGACGAGGCGAAGGCCGGCTTCGCGCTGCTGCTTGATTTCGACGACGGCGACGATACCGGCGACGGCATCGCCGCCGCGACGACCGGCACGAGCAAGGTCTTCGAGGACGCCGCCCTCGCCTACCGCGTCTACACGAACCGTTTCGACACAGAAGTCGCGGCGGGCTCGCTCGTGCGCCGGGCCTTGCTGTGCGAATACCGCGAGCGGATCGACCGGCGCATCGCCGAACAGGGCATCAACCTGCCCCGCCTCGCCCGCATGCTCGCGGCCACGCTGACCCGGCCTGCGCGCGACGGCTGGCGCTTCGGCGAGGAAGAGGGCCATATCGACGGCCGCCGGCTCGCGCAGGTGATCAGTTCACCCGCCGAACGTCGCGTGTTCCGTCAAGAGCGTTTCATCCTGCAGGCGGACTGCGTCGTGAGTTTCCTCGTCGACTGCTCCGGCTCGATGAAGACCCATGTCGAGTCCGTCGCGGTGATGCTCGACGTGCTGATCCGCGCGCTGGAGACGATTGGCGCGCGCACCGAACTACTGGGCTTCACGACCGGCGCGTGGAACGGCGGCCGCGCCTATCGCGAGTGGATGGGCCGCGGACGGCCGCCCCGGCCCGGCCGGCTCAACGAGGTCTGCCACATGGTCTTCAAGGAAGCGGATCGCGGCTGGCGGCGCGCGCGGACCGACATCGCGGCCTTGCTGAAGGCCGACCTCTTCCGCGAAGGCATCGACGGCGAGGCGGTCGAGTGGGCGTGCAGTCGGCTGCTTGCGCGGTCCGAGGCGCGTCGCATGCTGGTCGTGATCTCGGACGGCTGTCCGTCGGACAGTGCGACCGGTCTCGCCAACGACGCCTTCTATCTGGACAATCACCTCAAGGACGTCGTCGGACGCCACGAGCGGCAAGGCGCGGTGGAGATCCTCGGGCTCGGCGTCGGGCTGGACCTCAGTCCCTTCTATCGCCGCTGCCTCGCGACCGACATGACACAGGGCCTGGAAAATGGGCTGTTCGCCGAGATCGTACAGCTGATCGGCGGCCGGCATCGGCGCTAAGGCGCTAAACCAACGGACTTTCGACAGGAGATACGACAGACATGGCAAAGACCCGGATGGCCGTGCAGTTCGGCATGGGGACTTCGATCCGCAGCCAGGACTACACGCAGGCCGCCGCGCGCGCGATCCGCGACGCGCTGTGGCACAACTCGCTCAACATCGCCTCGGCCTTCGGCTTCCCGAAGGAAGAAATGCTGATCGACGTCGAAATCGGCATCCAGAAGCCGGAGGCGGTCGACACCTCAGCGCTCGTAGGCATCTTTCCATATGGCAAGCCAAGCTTCAAGGTCGTGGCGGGCGGGCTGGACGTCCCCAAGGCCGACGGCAGCGGCGTCACCGTGATCGCCAACGCCGCGATCGTCGTTTCCTTCGACCTGGAGCGCAGCGATGCCTGAAAAGCGACTGATCCTCGAAATGGGCACCGGCAACGATCTCTTCGGCGGCGACTACACGAAGGCCGCGTGCCGCGCAGTGCAGGACGCGCTCCACCACTCCGTGCTGTCGCTCTTCCGCTCGCTCGGCTACGACACGCGCGACATGCGCGTGCAGGTCACGATCGGCGTGCAGCAGCCCGACAAGGTCGACGCCGAAATCGTGCGCGCCGAACTACCGCGTGGCAAACCGGAGGTCCGGGTGGTGTTCGGCGGCCTAGACGTCCACGACCCCGAGCAGGACACGACGCACGTCATCGCGACCGCCGCCATCGAAGCCTTCCTGCCGATCGAGTCCGGCGTGTGGCACCTGCGGGAGAGCTCCTAATTGCAGGCTGAATGAGCAGCGGGCGACGCGCCCCTTGTGGCAGGGGCAGCGATCAGCTTCTCGAATTCGTCCACGCCGAGCGGACGATGGAACAGGTAGCCCTGCCCCATCTCGCAGTGCCGCTCCTTCAGGAAGGCGAGCTGCGACTCGGTCTCGATGCCTTCGGCCAGCACCTCGATGCCCATCGCGTGGGCCATGTCGACAATTGCGGTGATGATCGAGCATTTCCCCGATTCGCTCGCAATGCCCTGCACGAAGCTCTGGTCCACTTTCAGTTCGTGGATGGGCAGACGGCTGAGGTAGGACAGCGACGAATAGCCCGTGCCGAAGTCGTCGATGCTTACCGCGATGCCGCGCTGCTTGAGGTGCGAGAATTTTTCCGCGGTGCCGTCGACGTCCTCCAGCAGCGTACCTTCGGTGAGCTCCAGGCAGATCGCCGCGGCGGGCACGCCCTGGCTCGCGAGCTGCTCGCACAACTGGTCGACGAAGTCCGGGTCGCGCAACTGCTGGGCGGCGACATTGATCGAGATGCGCGGGGGGTCGAGGCCGCGCATCCGCCACAACGCGATCTGCGCGAGCACCTTGGCCATCACCATCCGGTTGATCGCGACGATCAAGCCCGCCTCCTCGGCGGCGGGGATGAAGCGCGCCGGGGGCACGTCGCCGAGGGCGGGGTCGTGCCAGCGCAACAGGGCTTCGGCGCCGACCAGGGCACCGCCTTCGAGCGCATGTTGGGGCTGGTAGACGACGCGGAAGCGATCGCCGTCGAGCGCGGCGCGCAGTCCCGTCTCGAGGCTCATCCGCGACTGCACCTCCGCCTGCATTGCGGCGGCAAAGAACTGGCTGCGGTTGCGCCCGAGCTGCTTCGCCTCATGCAGCGCCGTATCGGCGTTCTTCAACAAGACGGACGCCGTATCGCCGTCGACGGGGAAGACGCTGATGCCGATGCTGGCCGCGCCGAACACTTCCTGCTCGCGGATGCAGAACGACGCGGTCAGGTACTCCAGCGTCTGCGCGACGAGCGGCCGAACCTCGTCGCGACCCACGCCACGCAGGATCGCCGCGAATTCGTCGCCGCCCACGCGGGCCAGCGTATGGGCGGAGCACAGGCAGCGACGCAGCCGGTCCGCGACCTGCTCGAGCAGCATGTCGCCGGACTCGTGGCCGAGCGTGTCGTTGATGTGCTTGAAGTTGTCGAGATCGATCAGCAGCACCGCGAGACTTTCGCCGGTCCGCGCCGCCTCGGGGAGGATGTCCGCGAGGCGATCGCACAGCTGCTTGCGGTTCGCGAGCCCCGTCAAACCGTCATGAGTGCTCATGAACTCCAGCCGGCGCTGCAGCTTGTCCACGGCACCGCTGTCGCCGAAGATCCCGATGTAGCCCTGCGCCTCGCCACCAGCGCCCTTGACGACGTGGATCGTGAGCCAGACCGGCAGGATCTCCCCATCCTTGCGCCGGTTTTCGATCTCGCCCTCCCAGAACCCCTCCTCGACGAGGCTGCGCCACATGCGCTCGAAGAACTCGCGCGGATGGCGGCCTGACTGCAGGATGCTCGGTCGCTGGCCGACCAGATCGGCGGCGCCGTAACCGGTCATCGCCGTGAAGGCCTCGTTGACCGTGACGATCAGGCCCTGTGCGTCCGTCACCATCACGCCCTCGCCCGCCCGGTCGCGAATCTCGCGCACGCTGCGGACCGGCGGCGCGCCGGGCACGACGATCGCGGCCGACGGCGACAGCGCCTTCACCGCGGCCTCGACGTCGCCCACGACCGGACCCGCCAGCGCTGCCCCCACAGCCGGCTCCGGAACCGACACGACATGGCCCAACAACCTGCGCCCGCGGAACACCGGCTCGATGTGCCCCTCCAGCAGCGGCTCGGGCAACATGTTTGGTGCATTCGATTCATCACCTCGATGGCCCGCCATGGGAATGCAGGAATCGACCGACAGCACGATGCCCCTCGCGGCCAGGGCCGGCGCCGCCCGGTCGTTCGCCTTGACGAGACGACCGCGCACATCGAAGACCATCACGCCGCCGGCCTCGCCGAGTCTCGCGACGCTCGCTTCCAGGAGCTGGAAACGCTCCTCCAGCTCCATTTGCGCAAGGCGGTTTTCGATGCTGTTCGCAGTGGTCGCTACCAGCGCCAGTGAATGCGACGAATAGTTGCGGCTCAGGCCGGAGACGTCGAGTACGCCGACGACACTGCCATCCAGCGGATCGCGAATCACCGCCGCTGAACAGGTCCAGCGCTGGATCGGCTCGCAAAAATGCTCGGCGGCGTGGACCTGAATCGTTTGCGCGAGCGCCAGCGCCGTACCGATCGCATTGGTGCCGATGCTCGATTCGCTCCAGTTGCTGCCCGGAATCATCCCGAAGCTCCGGGCCAAATCGCGTATGTGTGGATCGCCTTCGACGTCGAGGACGACGCCTTCCGGGTCGACAAGAACCATGACCGTGCCGGTCTGGGCAAGGAAGTCACGCGACTGGACGAAGAACGGCGCGCTCGCCGATATCAGCCGTTCGTTGCGGTCGCGCAGCCCATCCAGCCCTTCCCGCTCGATCTGCGACGGCGCTTCACCGCGCCCCGGATCGACATGTCCGAGCAGACAACGGCGCCACGACGCGTCGATGACGCCGCGCAGCACGCCATCGGCGGCATAACGCTCGCCCCCCAGGAAATGCTCCCACGCGCTCTTTACCTGGGGATTGTTCTCCGGACGCGACAACCAACTGGCTCGCACTTGCCTCCTCCTCGTGGCTCCCGGGCTCACCGGCCCTTTCCCCTGCTGACTGCGCTCCCGCTCTTATCACCAAGGTCGTACTTCGGAATAGCATCAAGCGCGCCAGAAGGCGAGCCGGGCGCATCACGACTGGCGACGCACGCCACACGTCCGCTCCGCCGTTCGATTGCGCGACTCACCATGTCCGGTTCCCGGACGCAGGCAGCGAGACACTTTGCGCCGGCTGGCGCGGCACGTGGGACAGCGGGATCGGTGCAGGACTTGCTAAGGAGACTGACAGTCCACGCCATCGAGGTATCGCCATGGAATCCTTGCATCCGGCAGCGGCCGGCTCCCGCACGAAGACGATCGACCGAATCCCCGTCACCCTCCTGACCGGCTTCCTCGGCGCCGGCAAGACGACGCTGCTCAACCATCTGATGAAGCAGCCCGAGATGGCGGGCGCAGCCGTGTTGATCAACGAATTCGGCGAGGTCGGCATCGACCATCACCTCGTCGAGCGGGTCGACGAAACGTTGATGATCCTCGACTCCGGCTGTCTATGCTGCAGCATGCAGGGGGATCTCGCGAAGGCGCTGAAGAATCTCTCCACCCGCAGTTCGCGCCGCGAGATTCCGCCGGTGACGCGGGTGCTGATCGAAACGACCGGGCTGGCCGATCCGGTGCCAGTGATCTACACGCTGATGGAACATCCCTTCGTCGCGCCCCGCTACGTCTGCGACGGCGTCGTGACGGTGGTCGACGCGACGCATGGTGTCCGGCAGCTGGCCGAGCATTCCGAGGCGATGCGACAAGTCGCGATGGCCGACCGGCTGCTGATCAGCAAGAGCGATCTGTGCGACCGCACGTCGCGCGACGCCCTCGATGAAACCCTCGCCACCCTGAACCCGGCGGCGCCGCGCATCGCGATTCGACACGGGCGGGTCGAACCCGGAGTCGTGTTCGGCGGTGGAGTTTATACGTCGGACGGCAAGTTGCCGGACGTCGCCGCCTGGCTCGGAGAGGAAGCCGCGCGCGACCTGCAGGCACGTGCCGCGACGGCGCCTGTCGCGTGGCGTAAGGGGGTCGCCGCGCCGGTCCACGCACCCGCGCGGCGGCACGACGAGCGTGTGCGCAGTTTCGTCGTGGATTTCGGCGAGCCGGTCGGCTGGTACGGTTTCGCCGCGGCGATGGGCCGCATCCTGACGAACCACGGCGCGCATGTCCTCCGAGTCAAAGGCTTGATGAGCGTCGCCGGGGCGGAAGACACGCCGATGGTGGTCCACTGCGTTCAGGACGTCGCCTACCCGCCGCTGCGGCTGCCCGCCTGGCCAGCGCAAAGCCCCTTCGAAGACCGCCGCGGGCGGCTGGTGTTCATCGTGCGGGATTTGACGGAGGCGGACGAAGCCGCGATCCGCGCTTCGCTCGCCGACCTGCCGCGGACCGCCGCAGCCGTGCGCGCCGTCGCCGCGACGCCGCTGCTGCCGACGCGCTGCTGGCTCAACGAACGCATGCCGACACCGGCATCGTCGGCAATCACAGTCGATGGCTGGGTCGTGCAGCCCAAGCGGTTTAAAGCCGCCTCGTAGGGCGGAATGAAATCCCGCCGTCGGCATCCACGACGGCACCTCGGCATTCCCGCTCGCCCGGTCGGCGGGATCATCCCGCCCTACGACGCCGCGACCTCTTCGGCGCTCAGCCAACCGCTTGCACGCATCCGCTGCATCGTCGGCAGGCAGGCCGGATCCTTCGTGAAGACGTGGACGAGGTCCGGCCGCGCGGCATCCCAGTAGGCATGATCGACCGTCAGCGGATCGGCAGGTCCGTCCACTTTCAGCACCGCCCCGGCCTGCGGCACGAAGGGCAGATCGACGTCGAGGCACACTTCCTCCGCCTCGAAGCACCCGTCGTCGATCGCCGGCCGCGCGAGGTGCCAGATCCTGATTTTCATTCCATTCCCGCAAAAAAAAAGCGGCCGGCGCACACCACCGCGCGCCGGCCGACAAGGGAGGACCAGCAAATTACTAAGCCTGCGCCCGGAGCCTCGCCAGGTTTTCGAGCACCGACTCCGGCTTCTGCTCGCGCGGGATCTCGGCGAACCAGAACTGCCGCGCACCGCGTGCCGGAATCTCCTGCCCGGCCCACAGCGCCTCGCTCACGTCGAGCCCCGTCGCGACGTCCGCCCCGTGGATCGCAGCGGCCGGGCCGATCAGCGCCTGCACATCCTCGATCGCCGGCTGCGCGGCAAGCGGCGCGTCACCGAGCCGCAGCGCGACCGACCAGCGATAGTGGCGTGCGACGTTGAGCACCGGCCGGTAGCGCTCGACTTCGAGCGGGCCGAAGCGCGCGTCGTCGTCGCGCTCCTCGAACAGCAGGCCGGCCACGTCCAGGTGCGACACCGAGCGCAGCACGTCGGCGACATACATCGCCGCGTCCTCGATGCCGTCCCCGTCGAGCTCGACGTCTTCGCGGCCCGCGAGCACGTTCGCGCGATACAGCCAGTGGCGCGGCGACGGCATCGCCAGCACGAGCGGCACCTGCCCGCGCAGATGCGCGACGACCGCCGCCAGCACCTCGGCGAGAATCGCGCGCGGCGGCTCGGCTTCCAGCCACTTGCGTAGCGGCCACGCGAGGCGCCGCTTGGCGCCCAGCTCGGCCTTCAGCTCGGGGTGGCGGACGAGCCAGGAGTCGTACAGCCCTCCCACCTCGACCACCGCGACGTCCGGGCGCAGCAGGCCATGGGCCTGCGAGAAGTAGGCCAGGTACTGCGCCGCGCCGGCCCAGGGGTCGCCCCCGTTGCCGAGCAGGCGCAGCGTGTAGTCGGCCGACTTCAGCCACACCCGGACGCCCCCACCGCCCGCGCCACCGGGCAACAGGTCGGCGAGGGGCTGGGTCATTGCTTTTCCTCGGCCAGGGCACCCAGTGCCGCCAGCCGGGCCTCCAGCTCTTCGATGCGCACGTCCTTGGGGTGGCGCATGTAGTTCGGACGCGGGGTGTCGGCGTCGCGGAAGGTGTCGACGCTGCCCATGTAGAGCTTCGCGACGTCGTCGCCCCAGCAGCCGAAGTACTGCAGATGCGTCGGCGGCGTGTCGCGGTTCCAGCCCTTCACGAACTCGGCGTAAGGCACGCCGCGCGCCTTGCGGGCCTTGCGCTCGGCGTCGCGCGCAGCCTGGGTCGCGTCGTGATTGATCGCGAGCGTCACCGGGTCGAACTTGACCTTGTAGAGGCGCTCGGCAACTTCGGGCGAGATCAAGCCTTCCTCGATGTCCCGGATGACGCCGGCCGGATCGCGCTCCAACAGGTCGCCGTAACCCGCCCCCGCGCCCTGCGAGATCATGAACAATTCGCCGCGCTTCGATATCTCGAAGCCCATGCCCATGTGGTGGGTCGTGTAGGTCGCTCCGTCGAAGGGCCGCTCGTTCATGATCTCCTCGATCGAGTGCTTGAACTTCTCCGGCTCGTTGAGCAGCACGTCATAGACATCGACACCCTTCACCTTCGACAGCGGATAGGCGCCGCAGGCGTAGCCGCCGAACAGGCCCTGCAGCGGCGGGAACTTCGCGCCCTGGCAGACCGTCATGAAGCCCCACTGCTCGCTGTCCTTGGTCGCGACGATCATCGTGTAACCCTGGCCGCCGCGGTACTTGCCCGGGGCGATCGCGTCGCGCGTCATCTTCTTCGACACGAGCTGCAGGAAGGGCACGTCCTCCTCGTTGAGCTCCTGCTCGCCGATGTCGGCCATCGTCGCGAAGATCGGCGCCAGCGCGTGCTCGCCGTCGCGGTCGACGGTGGCGCCAGCGCCCATGCCGTTCAAGTCCGCGCACAGGTTGCCGAGCGTCTCGCCGTGCTGGCTCACGCCGCCCCAGATGAAGGTGTTGATCATGTTGAAGGTCGGCGCATGCACCTTCGTGTACTTCTCCGGGCAGCTGTAGAGGAACTTCGCGACCGCGTGCTGGCCGGCGGTGAAGCCGGTGAAGATCGACATCAGGCTCTGAGAGTTCGGCGCCGCGTACGAGCAGTTCACGATCGACGCGGGATCGGTGATCACCTCGATCGGCGCGAACGCCGCCTGGCCGCGCGGCAGGTCCGGCCACACGTAGCACAGGAAGACCTGCGCGAGCATGCCCTTGAGGCCCGCGACGATGGTGTTGGTCGGACGGTTGGTGAACTCCGGCGCGGAGCCGCGGAAGTCGAAGATCAGCCGGTCGCCGGTCTTCGTGAGCTTGCAGTTGATCTTCACCAGGCAGTTCTCGCGCAACGTCGAGTCCTGCATGATGTAAGTGCGCACCGTCATGTCCGGCCATTCGCTGATGCGGCGCTTCACTTCGGCGCGCACGTTCTCCATCGTCAGGCGCAGCGTCGAGACCAGCGCCTCGGGGCCGTCGGACTTCAGCGTCTCCTCGATACGCTGCTTGATGCGCAGGCAGGCGAAGAGCTTGACCTTCATGTCCTCGTACTGCAGCTTGGGCTCGCGCACCGAGTTCTGCAGGAAGGTCAGGATGTCGCGCTTGATCTCGTAGTTCTCGACGACCTTGAAGGGGCTCATCTTCAGGCCTTCGTCGCACGGGCTCTCGGCCATCGAAGGCATGCCGCCGGGCTCGATTGCTCCGTTCTCGCCCTCATGCACGGTCGAGGCGACCCAGCACACCAGCTTCCCTTCGTGGAAGATCGGCAGGATCATGCTCTGATCGGTGTTGTGCACGTTGCCGTAGCGCGAGTCGTTGTGGATGAAGCCGTCACCGTCGCGCACGCCGACCGTCGGGTCGTTGATCCAGTTCTTGATGATGAACTTGATCGGGTGGTGGACCAGCGCCGAGAAGATCAGCACGCCACCGGCACTGGCGATCGCGAGGTCGCCCGACGCGGAATACACGCCGGTGATCACGTCGCCCCACTTTGCGCCGGGCGCCGCACCCATCTGCTCGACCATCTCGTAGCCTTCGTCGCAGCCGGCCTGGATGCGGTCGCGGATCTTCGCGATGGTGTGCGCGTCGCTGACCTTGCGGATGCATTCGTCCTCGGCCTCGCTGCGCGGCATCAGGTCGTGGTTCTGCATGATCTCGGGATCGGGCCCGAGGAAGAGCGTGTTGTCGCTGAGGAATTTCTTGATCAGCGCCAGTTCCTCGGCGCTGGGGGTCTTGGCCCGGACGGGCGTTGCAATGTCGTTCATGTTCAATCCTGTCTGATAGGTGGGTCGTTGGATGTCCGGCTACCCTCAGGTGCGCAGGAACCAGGAGGCACCCTGCTTCGCCGCGACGAACTTCCAGCCCGGATTCACGAGGAAGGTGGTCACTTCGGAGGCGACGATCGCGGGGCCCTCGATCTGCACGCCCGGCTCGATCGCCGAGCGGCTCCACACCGGCGTCTCGAACGCGCCGTCGTGGCCGACGAAGTAACACTTGCGGGTGCTCGCGGGCTTGGGCGGCGAGCGGCGCTGGTCCTCGGGCACCGGCTTGATGTCCTCGAACTGCACGGTCTCGTGGCGCACGAAGGCGGCGACGCGGATCGTGTTGATGCGGATGCCCGCTTCCGGCGCCTGCGAGCCTTCGCCGAAGCGCTTGCCGTAGTCGTTGGCGAACTGCTCGATGATCGCGAGCACGTCGGCGACACCGTGCATCTCGTGCTTCGGGATGACCGCGGTGGTCTGCACGAGCTGGTTGCCATAGCGCAGGTCGAGCTCGAGGTTGTGGCAGATCTCCTCGCGCGGCACGCCCTGGCGGATCAGATCCTGGGTGCCCTGTTCCTTCAGGTCGGCGACGATCTCGTTGAAGCGCTCATAGTCGTCGAAGAGCTTCAGCGAGTTCGAGTCGTACAGCACCATGTACAGCGAGGTCTCGTGGATGTGCAGCTGGTGCATGTTGCCGGCGCCGACGGCCGAGAACACCGAGCTCAACGGCGGCGCGAGGATCTTGTCGATGCTGAGGTTCTGCGCGATGCCGCAGCAATGCAGCGGGCCGTTGCCTCCATAGGCCAGCATCGTGAAGTCCTTCGGGTCGTAGCCGCGCGCGCGCAGCTCCGTGAAGAGACCGTTCGCCATGTTGTCGTCGACCTTCTCGCGGATCAGCAGCGCCGCCTCGATCACCGAGCAGTCGAGGTCGTCGCACAGCGCGTCCTCGATCGCCGCCGACGCGCGCCGCGGATTGAGCGGAATCGAGCCGCCGGCGTAGTTCTGCGGATCGAGGTAGCCGAGCAGCAGGTCGGCGTCGGTCACGGTCGGCTTCATGCCGCCGCGGTCGTAGCAGGCCGGGCCGGGGTCGGAACCCGCCGACTCGGGGCCGCATTTCACGGTGTCGTACATGCGGTCGTAGCTCGCGATCGAGCCTCCGCCGGCACCCAGCGTGACGAGGTGCACCATCGGCACCGACACCAGCCAGCGGTCGATGACCGGGTTGAAGTCGTAGTGCTTGATGCCGCCATCGACGACGATGCCGATGTCGTAGCTCGTGCCGCCCATGTCGGTCGCGACGACGTTGCCGAGGCCCGCCATCGCGGCGAGGTGCTCGGAGGCGCCGATGCCGGACACCGGCCCCGAGTGGATGGTCTGCAGCGCATCGGTCGAGTTCAACTGCGCCATGCCACCCGAGTTGTGGATGACCAGCATCGGCTTCTCGTAGCGGTGCGCGCGCAGGTTCTGCTCCAGCGCCGACAGCGCGTGGTACATCGTCGAGTGCAGGTAGCCGTCGACAATCGCCGAGGTCGCCCGCACGTACTCGCCCTTACGCCCCGCGACCTGGTGCGACAGGATCACCGGGATCGCGCCCAGCAGGTGCGAGGGGTATTCCTCGAGCAGGATCTCCTCGATGCGCTGCTCGTGCGCGGGATTCACGACCGCATTGACCAGCGCGACGACGATGATCTCCGCGCCGCGGTCGACCAGCGAGCGGATCTGCGTGCGCACGTCGTCCTCGTCGAGCGCCATCACCAGCTCGCCCTGGAAGTCCACGCGCTCGCGCACGCCGCGGATCATGTGCGGCAGCACCAGCGGATCGGGGCGCTGCGCGTTGGGCATGTCCTGCTGGCCCATGTTGTCCAGCCCTTCGCCGTAGCCGCGGGCACGGGACAGCGGCACGGTCGCCTCGTAGCCGGCGGTGACCAGCATGCCGATCTTGGGTCCCTTGTGCTCGATCAGCGCGTTGGTGCCGAGCGTGGTCGCGTAGCGCACCGAGTCGACCTGCGACAGGATCTCCTCGAGCTCCAGCCCCAGGACGTGGTAGGCCTTGCTCAGGGCTTCGTTGAAGCCCAGCGCCAGGTTGTGATGGGTGGTCAGGGCCTTGGCTTCGATGTACTTGCCGTCCCACACCACGAAACAATCGGTGAAGGTGCCACCGATATCAACTGATACTCGCCTCATGCTATCTCCTCGATTCCTTTGGAGCCCCGGCCGGGGCTCGGTGGCTTAGTGGCTCAGTGGCCGTGATTGCCCTTGCCGGCCGTGACGGCGGGACCGGTGACGGGCTCCGCCAGCTCTTCGCGCTTCGCCCATTGCGCCTTCAGCGCGGGCAGGTCGGGCTGCATGTCGTGAAGCGGCGGATGGCCGGGGATCGCATACTCGGTCTCGACCATCGTTCCGCAGCTCGGGCAGTAGTACTCGAGGATGCGCACCCACTCGGGATCGGGGCTGAACGTGAAGCGGTACTTTTCCGGGTCGATGATGGGCGGATGGATTTCGCGCGGGTCGCGGTTGTGGACCAGCATCCCCTCCTTGTAGCCCTTGGTCGCGGGCCCGACCACGTGGTCGCAGACGCGGCATTCCCACTGCTCGGAGTCGAGGTCGATGCGCAGGTATTCGGTCATCTGTACTTTCATGATCTTTACGCCTTTCTCTTCAGCAAAATGTCGCCCGCATCGCTGATGACGAAGCTCCAGCCATCCAGCACGCGGCAGGTAAAGTAGTCTTCCTCGAGGATCGCCGGCCCCGTCGCGTGGTCACCCGCCGCGAGCTGCGAGAGCTTGTAGACCGGGACGTCAATGCGGCCCTGGCCGCGCGTGAGCACGTTGCGCACCCCGTCCGCCTTCGCCGCGGCGCCCTCGATGAACTTCGCGGTCTTGCCGGCTTCCTCGCGCAGCGGCTTCACCGCGGTCAGCTCCAGCTCGACCGAGCGCGCCTTCTTGAACTCGGCCGGGAAGGCGGGGTGATCGCCGACCGGGCGCGACACTTCCTCGCCCTCCGCGATCTCGGCGACGAGCCGGGCATGCACTTCGTACTCGCCCTCGCCGAAGCCCTCCGCGAACATGTCGCGGCCGGCCTTGACTTTCAGCTCCGCCAGCGCGTCGGCGACGCCCTGGTCGCTGCGCTCGTCGATCGCCACCGCATAGCGCTGCGACACGTCGCAGGAGCCGATGCCGAAGGCGCTGAACACGGCGGCGAGCTGGGGCACGGCGACCGTGTCGATGCCGGCCTTTTCAGCGACACCGCACGCATTGAGCGGACCGGCGCCGCCGAAGGCGAGCAGCACCGTTTCGGGCGAGATCTTCGTGAAGCGGTGCAGCTCGACGGCGATCTTGTCCTCGTAGGCGTGCTCCATCTGCAGCAGCGCCTCGTCGAGCCCGACGCCGAGCGGCTGCGCGATGTTCAGCGTCACTGCGGTCGCGGCGCGGTCGAGGTCGAGCGCCATGCCGCCGCCGAAGTAGGACTTCGGATCGAAGATGCCGGAGAGCAGGCTCGCGTCGGTAATCGTCGCTTCCTTGCCGCCGCGGCCGAAGGCAGCCGGGCCGGGCACGGCACCGACGCTCTCGGGGCCGATCGCAATGCGGTTATTCACCACCTTGAAGATCGAACTGCCGCCCGCACCCGCGCTCATGATTTCGCACAGCGGGAAGGACACGCTGATACCTTCCACGTGGCCGCGGCGCACCTCGGCGACCTTGCCGTGCAGGCACTGGCCGATGTCGGTCGTCGTGCCGCCGACGTCGATCGCGACGACGTCCGGCAGGTCGTACAGGCGTGCGAAGGACTTCATTCCCTCCATGCCGCCGCGCGGACCCGAGCTGTAGGTCTTGATCGCGACGGTCTTCGCCACCCGCGACGCGTCGCCATCGTTGCGGAAGATCAGCAGCGGGTTCTTCGTGCGATAGGCGCGCAGGCGGTTCTCGGCGTTGAACAGGAAGGCCTCCATCGCCGGATGCAGGAAGGAGTTGATCAGCGCCGTCCAGGTGCGGCGCACGACGTCGCGGTCGGTGGTCAGGTCGCTGCCGTAGAGCACCGGCACGGCCCCCAGCAGATGGCGCGGGTAGCGGCGCAGCACGACCTTCTTGAAGCGGGTCTCGATGTCGAGGAAGTCCGCGCCGTCGAAACTCACGACCAGGCGGTTCGCCCCGGCGGCCGTCAGCTGGTTGATGGCCTTGACGACTTCGAGGTCGGCATCGCCGCTCTTCACCGCCTCGCCGTCGAGCATCACGATGCGGTCGCCGACGAGCGCCTCGTACACTTCCGGATCGTGCTCGGCGAGGCGAACCGGCAGGTCGCGCGCCGCCTTGTCGAGGATCAGCCCCAGCCGCGGGCCCTTGCGCTCGCAGATCGCGTTGGTGCCCTGGGTGGTCGAGTAGCGGATCAGATCCACTTCCTCGAGCAGCCGGCTCACGTTCTGCTCTCCGTAAATCACGCCGGATGCCTTTTGCAGGCCGTCGAAGAAGCACTTGCTCAGGTCATACGGTGTCGTAAGAACCTTCGTCTTCTTCACGACGCCGTCGTGATTGATACAGATATCGGTGAGCGTGCCACCGTTATCGATGTTTATTTGCAATCCCATATTGCGTTACCTCCTTTCCAACGGGCGCGGATAATCTCGGTTTAACCATTTTTTCGGGACGCAAATGGCGTTTTGAAACTCGCGCCATTAATCCTTCCGATGTCATCGAGGAAATCCGCTGCGCCATCGGAGGAGTCTCCGAGGGATAAATAGCAACCGGTGTGCCAGTCAGTCGCAAGACCCGAATTAACGCGTATATTATTGTTTTTATTGATTTATTAATTTATCAAAGCTTAATTTCGGCGCGTATCGCATTAATTACCGTCCGATTTCCGGATCATCGTCCGAATGTAGGAAGACGGCGATCGGACCCGTTGACAATTCGGCACGAAAACCATGGAAATAAAATGGGGCGGTCAGCCATTGCTGAACCGCCCCATTCGGGATAACAGCCGGCCGCGAGGCCGGATCGATTTAATTGCGGATGCTGCGCACCGAATCCACCAGGGAATCGAGATCGAAACGCTTGAGCTTCAGATAAAGCGTGCTCTTGGCGATCCCCAATGCCCGGGCGACCGCCGCCATGTTGCCGCCGTGGTTGCGGATCGCTTTCAGGATCGCGTCGCGCTCGGCGTCTTCGAGCCGGTTGCCTTCGCTCGCCACCTGCGGTTGCGCAAACGGGCGTGATGGCGATTCGACGGGTGCAGCGCCTCTGCCGAGGATTTCCGGGGGCAGGCATTCGTCGCCGAGGATGTGATCGGGCGCCGTCAGCAGCATGCTTTCCATGATGTTGCGGAATTCGCGGATATTGCCCGGCCACGCATACGCCTGCAGCGCTTCGAGCGTGCCGGGCAGCAGCACGCCCTTACGCACGCCATGCTGCTGCGCGAGCCGCTCGAGGTAATAATCGGCGAGCAGCGGAATGTCTCCGATCCGTTCGCGCAAGGGCGGAATATGCACGCTCGTGACGGCGACGCGGTAGAAGAGATCCATGCGGAAGCGCCCCTCTTCGACTTCCTTGCGCAGGTCGCGGTTCGTCGCCGCGATCAGGCGGAATTTGACCTTGCGCGGCTTGTTTTCGCCCAGGCGATAGACCTCGCCCTCTTCCAGCACGCGCAGGAAATGCGGCTGCAGGTCGAGCGGCATCTCGCCGATCTCGTCGAGGAAGAGCGTGCCGCCGTCGGCTGCCTCGACCTTCCCGATCATGCCGCCGCGGCGCGCGCCGGTGAAGGCGCCGTCGGTGTAGCCGAAAAGCTCGCTCGTCAGCAGTTCGCGCGAGAAGCCACCGCAGTTCAACGCGACGAAGGGGCCGTCTTTCGCGCTACCCCCTTCGTGCATGCAGCGCGCGAAGACGTCCTTGCCGACACCGGTTTCGCCGAGCATCAGCACCGGCACGTTGGAACGCGCGAGCTGACGCGCACGGGCCACCGCTTCCAGCGTATTCCGGCTCTGGCCGATGACGCGCGCGAAGGCTCCCTTGTCGGATGCCAAACCCGTTTCTCCTTCCTGCATTCCTCCCGCGACGAAGCTCGCGGGGGAACGGTTCGGCAGCGTCAGCAAGGTGCCGATGCGTTGCCCGTTGTGCATCACCGGCGCGAGCCACTCGGGTCTGATCCAGTCGGGCAGATGGTCCGGCAGCGCGTCGCCGCGCGCGACGCCGAGCGACACGTCGTTGAGCGTCAGGCCGCGACGACCGGCGACATCCTCGCCCAGGCCCGCCAGCACGGCCGAAGCGCGCTCGTTGGCCTTGATCGGCAGTCCGCGACGGTCGAGCACGATCAGGCCATCCGCCGTGCTCGTCGCCAGGTTGCGCATGCATTGTTCGAGCAGCCGATAGCGATAGTCCATCTCGATGCGTGCGAGCCGGTTCTCGATGCGGCCCGCGGTCGTCACGACCAGTGCGAGGCTGTGGCGGTTGTAGGTGCCGTTCAGGCCGGATACGTCGATCACGCCAAGGATGCGATTGTCGTAGGGGTCCCGAATCACCGTCGCCGAGCACGTCCAACGCTTGATGCCCGCGCAGAAGTGCTCCGCGGAGTGGATCTGCACCGGCTGGCCCAAGGTCAGCGCGGTGCCGATCGCATTGGTGCCGCAGGCGTTCTCGCTCCAGTCGCTGCCCGGCAGCAGATGCACGTTCTCGGTCGCCCCGCGGGTCGAAGTCGAGGAATCGCCTTCCAGGCTCAGGATCGTGCCTTGATGGTCGGTGAGGACCATCACGGTCCCGGTCTCGGACAGGAACTCGCGCGCCTCGGCCATCACCGGCGTGCTCGCGGTCAACAGTTCATGATGTTCGGTGCGCAGCGAGTACAGCGAGTTCTCGCCGAGCGGCTCGGGAGCCTGGTAACGGCTCGGGTCGACGCTTGCATCGAGGCAGCGTTGCCACGAATCGTCGATCAGGCGCCGCAGCGCATTGCCGTGAGCCCGTTCGCCGTTCAGAAAACGCTCCCACGACGCCATGATGTGTCCGTCGTTCTCGGGGCGCGGGAACAACTGGCTAGGCTGCATGACTTGCATCGACACTCCTCCTTCGTCTCTCTTCGTATCGACCGATGCCTGCCGCTGGAGGCGGCAGCTCCGTCGATCTCTTTTGATTTTTTTGCTTCTACCGGCATTCCGTCGCCAGAACCCCGCGCGGAATGGTTCGCAATCATCGTGCCAAGCGCTTCGACGCCGGCAAAAGACGCCATTTACCACTTTAGCACTAGGATTTGCCGGCCGCGCCGAAGATCGGAGCGTCCGATCGAGTCGGACAGCTGACCGAAAATCGGACGGTGGGCGTCCGATTTTCGGACGACGGAATCCGGATCGGACGCCCCTTCTCCATCCGAGCGAGATTCATGCCGGACGAGGCCCCGGACGACGGCGCTCCGCTGCCCCCCTGTTGGCAGACGGAGCGCCGCCCCGCTTCATGCGGGCTTACTTGGCCCCGCCCGTGGCCACCTCTTCGAGCTTGCTCAAGGACACGTCCTTCTCCTTGACCCCCTTCGGGTTCGCCTTCATGTTCGACGACCAGGTCGTCGAGTGATTGCGCTTGACGTCGATGACGTGGCCGACGACCGGCATCACCGCCTTGTAGCCGTCCTCGCCGATGTCCGGGCGGTTCTGGAAGATCATGAATTTCCAGAATTCGCCCTTCTGGTCATACATCTCACCGAGGTAGGGACGCGGGAAGTCGACTTCCATGTACACCACCTTCTTGCTATACGGATGCTCGGCCGGCGGCGTGCCTTCGACGACGTAGACTTCGCGCGGCTCCCACTCGATGTTCTTCGCAGGGAAGAAATACGGCGCCTCGGTCAGGCCGACCGACGGGAACTCCGCTGGCGTGCCTTCCTTGCTCTTGTCGACGCTGACGTTGGGGCTGTGCGCGATCGCGAACACCCAGCGCTTGGCGACAAGCTTGTTGGCGCGGTACTTCGTCGGGAAGGCGTCCCAGATATCCCAATCGTCATAGAGCTGATCGGTGCCGCCGATGGGGTCCATCCACGCGCCACCGGACAGGCGCCGGGTGCGCCGCACCGACTTCAGATAGGCCCAGGTGTCGTCCGGCTTGGCCGAAGTCGGTTCGTTGTAGCGGATCGAGAAGGTGCCGAGGCCGCGGATGTCCTGCGGGCTGGTCGCGAAGAGGTAGGTCTTCTGCGCGATGTCGCCATCGCCCTCGGCGATCGGCCCGCCGTCCAGACGCCCTTCCATGTAGTAGCGGCGCGACTGCCAGCGCTGCACGCGCTCGACGCCGGTCGAACCGCTGATGAAGACGAAGGAAATGTCGCGCAGGTCCATCGTCGCGCCGTAGGTCGCGGCGCGCAGGTTCCAGATCACCTTGTCGCCGGCATTCGGGTCGTCGAGCTTGATCGACTCGGGCGGGAACAACATGCCCGCCTTCCAGCCGCTGACGGTGCGCGTCGCCGGGTCGAACTTCACGTCCTTGGCGTATTCCTTGGTCGCCTGGACGTACTTCGGGTCCATCTCGATCTTCTTCGAGTGCGCGATCTTCATCGTCAGCCCGAAGTTCTTGATCATGTACTCGAGCTTCTCGGGGACCATGCTGGCGACGGTCTTGCCCTCGAAGGTCTCGTTCTTGATCTTGTCGTAGTTGTCCTTCGTGATCACGAAGCCGGGCTGCAGTTCGCCCGCGGCGGCGCTGCCCGCGAGCAAGGCGAGCCCGCCCGCGATGCCGAGCGCGCCGGCCGAGCGGCGCACGGTGCTGGATGATGCGTTCATCTCATGTCTCCTTTGGTGATTAGAACTGACGGGTCAGGCGGAAAGTCAGCTGGTTGTTGTTGGCGAAGTAGCCGAAGAGCTGGGTCGAGCGGTTCGGATCGAGCAGGACAGTCGACTTGCCCGTGTTCCAGAAGAGGTCCGCCTCGATCTTGGCGCGCCAGTTGTCGCCGAGGACGAGGTCCACCGCCGGGATCGCGAAACCGCCGCCGTGCGTCAGGTCGAAGCCGACCGCGAAGCTCGGGTTGATCGTGTCGCTCTTGTAGTTGAGGACCGTGAAGGCCGTGAGGATCGTGTTGTGCTCGGTGAGCGGCGCGCCGTAGGCGAAGAGCCGCGCAAGGTCCTCGCGCTCGCGGAAGTCTTGGATCCACGTATCAAAGAGCTGCACCGACGAGAACGACGGCCGGTTGGTGCCGAGCAGCTTCTCGAAGTGGATGTTCTTGTCGGCGCGCAGCATCACCGTGACGACATCCTTCTGCTTGATGCCGTTCAGGCCCAGCAGCGGTCCGGTGCCGACGTTGTAGGCCTGGTTGATGGTGTAGGCGAGTTCCGCGCTCAGCACCGAATCGATCGGCGCCGAGTAGCCGCTGACGGTCGCGCCGATCACGTCGATCATCGGATGGATCAGGTCGAAGACCGGGCCCGTCGGCGCCTTCTTCCACGGATTCGCCACCGAGTTCGCGACCGGGTCGGCCGAGAAGGACTTGATGTAGGCGAGCGAGTAGTTCACCGGCCCGGCCGTGCCCGCCCAACGGATGCCACCGGTCACCTGGTCCTGGTCGCCCTTCGGATGGCTGCAGTCCTTCTTCGTGATCGCCGTCAGGTCGAAGCCGCGGTAGGGCTGGAAGAACCAGCGCCCGCCCTGGATATCGTAGGTGTTGCCGATGTCCTCGCAGCCGTCGAGACCCGGGCGCACGAAGGCATGCAGCTCGCCGTCAGCTTCCGGCACATCGACCTTCACCGACGCGAGCCACAGCGGCTTGCGCCACTCCTCGTTCTCGCCTTCGAAGAAGAGCCGCCACGACAGGTCGTAGCCATGCACGACATCCATCGCGTGGAAGAAGTCCGACTCGCCCCACACGATCTGCTGCCGGCCGAGGCGGAAGGTCGAGCGGTCGCCGACTTTGAACTCCCCCCAGAACTCGCGCATGTCGAGGCGGTTGTAGTTGTCGAGGATGTCGTGGTCGTCGCCGCCGGTCGTGCCGTTGGTCTTGCGCAAGCGCTCGAGGTCGCGCAGGTAGTCGGTCTTCGCCTCCTGGTCGGCGCGCGCGATCGCCTTCCACTTGATCGGTCCGGTCTGCGCGTCGGCGTCCAGCAGCAGCGAGCCGCGCAGCATCGACGCCTTGCCGCTGTCGTTGGCCTTGGTCTCGGGGATGTTCTGCAGGTTGAACGCCGCCCAGCCGCGGACGTAGCCGCCGAGGTGGAAGCTGTTGCCTGAGGAATCGCCTGACGCATCCGGTTCCTCGGCGAACGCGGCGCCCGCGTGGATCGCCGACAGCACGGCAGCGCTGACGGCCAGCCTGCGGACCTTGTGGTTTTTCATGAGTCTCCCTCCTGTTGTAGTGAGTGTGGGCACGGCATGTCTCCTCCGCGCGGCCGCAGGGGTCTGCGGCCGACGGTCGTTGAAACGCTTGTAGGGATTGGTAATCCGGGTCGGGATTGGGGTCAGGCGACGCTGGCGACCAGCGCGGGCTCCGATTCAACGGGCGCGGGTTCGTCGGCGAGTTCGATCGGGTGGCGCTTGGAGCCGACGATGAACTCGGGGCGGAAGATGTAGACCAGGGCCGGCATCAGGAACAGCGCGGACGTCGCCGAGATGAAGAGCCAGATCGCGATCAACACGCCCATGTCGGCCTGCAGCCGCAGCGAGGACATACTCCACAGGATCACGCTGGTGATCAGCGTCAGTGCCGTGATCAGCACGCCCTTGCCGGCGCTCGCGATCGACTTCGCGATTGCGCGGCCGACGTCGCGATGATGGTGCAGCTCCTCGCGGATGCCATCGACGATGTAGAAGGTGTAATCAACGCCCAAGCCGATGCCGAGCGCGACGACCGGCAGCGTGTTGATGTTCATGCCGATGCCCTTCCAGGCCATGTAGCTGAAGGTCAGCGTGTTCGACAGCAGCACCGGGATCATGAAGAACACGCCTGCGACCAGCGACCGGTAGGTCACCATGCAGCACACGACCAGCACTAGCAGCGCGAAGGCGATCGCCTCGATCTGGCCGTTGAGGATCACCTCATTGACCGCCGCCAGCACGCCGACGAGACCGCCCGCCAGCATGAACTGCGCGTTCTCCAGTGGATGCTGCGCGATGTAGTCCTTCACGCGTGCAATCGCGGTACGGATCGTCTCGCCTTGGTGATCGCGGAAGAACAGCGTCACCGCGCCGTTGAGCGCCTGCGCGTCGGCAAAGCGGTCCATGTCGCCGGGATCCGCGCCCGACACGAACATATAGACCAGCTCGCCGTTCTCGTTGGCGGTGTTGCCAAGCTCCTGGTAGCGCGCATTGCCTTCGCGGATCACGCGCTTGACCGCCGGCAGGATGTCCGCGAGCGAGATGCTGCCGCCGACCTCGGGCTGCGCCTCCATGTACTTCTGGAAGCGTTCCATGCCTTCGAGCACTGCCGGCTCCTTCAGCGCGCCTTCCTGCTTGCCGCCGACGACGACGAACATCCGGTCCGAGCCCTGGAACTTCTTGTTGATCGCGGTGGCGTCCTGGTTGTAGGTCGAATCCGGCCACAGGATCGGCGAACCCGGGTTCGCGTCGCCGACCTTGAGCTTGAACGCATACAGCCCGGACACGGCGAAGATCACCAGCGCCCCGAGCGCCACGCCGAAGCGCGCCTTTGACGTCACGATCGACGAGCACAGGTTCAGAATCCAGCGCAGCACCGGCATGATGTTGATCGGATGCGCGTGACGCTTCTTCAGCCCGCACCACGACAGCAGCACCGGCGTCAGCACCAGCGCGCTGACCATGATCGACAGGATCCACACCGTGCCGATGTAGGAGATCTTCTCCAGCATCGGGATCGGCGTCAGCGCGACGACCAGCACGCAGCCCGCGTCGGCGACCACCGCCAGCATCCCGGGCTTGAAGAGATTCAGCAGGCTCGCCTTGGCCGCCGCGGCGGTGCTCGACGCGCCCGCCGCGACCTCGTCGTCGAAGCGCGACACGAGTTGCACCGAGTTCGACACCGCCTGCGCGGTGATCAGGAAGGCCACGACGATCACCAGCGGATCGAGGTGGAAGCCCATCAGCTTGGCCGCACCGAGCGCCCAGGTCGCGCTGACGATACCGGTCACGAGCGGCAGCAGCGTACCGTGCCAGGTGCGCGTAATCAGCAACAGCAACAGCACCAGCGACGCGACCGTGATGAGGAAGATCTGGACCGTCTCGGTCAGGTAGTAATTGACGAGCCCGTACAGGATCGGCTCGCCGACCACGCGCACCAGCACCCCGTCGCCGCGCGCCTGGTCGGCAATCTCGGCGATCTGGCGATAGGCCTTCAGGTAATCGACCGCGCCATCGGTGAAGTCCGCCGTGATCAGCGTCGCCTTCATGTCGATCGAGACATACGGTCCGTAGACCAACGGATTGTTCAACACCGCCTCGCGCAGCACGCCGATCGCCGCGTCGTTCTTCGGCAGGTTCGGCCACATCAGCGGCCGCGACTCGATGCCCTCGGTCGACGCGCGCACCTCCTTCATCTTCTTCGACGCGAGCGAGACGATCTGGTAGTTATCGACGCCCTCGACCTTCTGCAGCGCCTGCGTGATCTGCTGCACCTTGCGCAGCAGCGTCATGTTGAACACGTCGCCCTGCTCCACCTCGAGCATGATGCTGACCATGTTCGAGCCGCCGAAGGTCTGCTTGAAGCGGTTGTTCACCTCGACGTAGGGATGGTTCTTCGGCAGCAAGTCGCTGAAGACCGTCTTCACCTCGATGTGCGCGGCGAGATAGCCCATCGCCGCCGTGATGCCGGCGATCACGAACAGCACCGACACCCGCCGTCGCAGGATGAGGTCGATGAAGCGTTCGAGCGCCCTGAACGTTGCGTTTTTCATAGTTGATTCCTCTGACGCATGGAAGGGAGGGCTTACTCGCGCCCGTAGATGCTGAGGCGGCCGTCGTCGATCACCGCGAGGTTCGCGCCGGCCAGGAAGAAGCGCTCACCGGACTTCACGATCTGCGTGCGCCACGACAGGTCCTGCTCGGAGATGCGGCCACCTTTCCAGCTGCCGCCGTCGGCCGTGCCTTCGACGCGCACGCCCTTGTCGCCCACCGCGAGCCAGCGCGCTCCGTCCCAGACGACACCGTTCAGGTGCTCCACCGTCACGCGCGGCGCCTGCTTCCAGCTCGCTCCGCCGTCCGCGGTCACCAGCACCACGCCCGACAGACCCACTGCGACGCCGTGCTGCGCATCGCGGAACTGCACGGACATCAGGCTCGACTTCACCGGGCTCGCCATCGGCGCCCAGCTCGCACCGCCGTCCCGCGTGCGCAGCATCTGGCCAAACTCACCGACCATCCAGCCGTCCTCGCCGAGGAAGAACACGTCGTTCCAGGCCTGATCCTTCTCCGGCATCGCCCGCGTCCAGGTTTCCCCGAAGTCGCGCGTCAGCAGCACCGCGCCGACTTCGCCGACCGCCCAAGCGACGCCGCCCGGATAGGCGCGGACCTGCAGCAGTTTGTTTGCGACATCCGAGCGCGGCACCTGCACTTCGTGCCAGCTCGCGCCGCCGTCGGAGGTGACGATCACCGTCCCCGCATTACCGACGGCAACCGCCCGCTTGTCGTCCCACGCCGAGATCGCCTGAAGGTGCGCCAACGCCTTGTTCGGCTGGATCGTCCAGGTCTTGCCGCCGTCGTCGCTGCGCACGATCTTGCCGTAGTAGCCGACCGCCCAGGCAACCGAAGGCGACGGCGTCGCGACGCCGTAGAACACGTCGCGACGCTCGATCGCCGGCGCCTGCAGCATGGCGATCTGGGGCTCCCATTTGACGAAGAACGCTGCATACATGAGGCCGCCGATGATCAGCAGCGGCAGCGTCGACAGGACGGCCCCCGAAATACCGCGGGCACTGCGATTGAGAGAAAGGGTCGCGCTAGTCATGACAGCTTTCCGCCAGATCATGCCGAAACCCTCCGCGGCACCACCCCACCGCCCCCTGCGCCGGCACTCGCCGACACCGCGATCGACCGTTGTCTCCAAGCATTTCTCTTCCTTTTGTCCGGGGAGCCCGTACCGCGCGGCGGACGGCGTCCGATGCGCGCGCAGCAAGTCCCGCATTTCGTTTTTTACGGGGTGCAAACACCCCTGCTTCGCGTCGCGACGGAAGACCGACATCCGCCAGCGGGCCGCGACGAGCGTTCAGCAAAATGGGTGCCAGCAAAAATAAGCAAATAAACAGCTGATTTTTATGAATATTTTATGAGACAGAAATTGCTGCGTAGCAGCAAGAAATAGCGAGGCGTCCGGATATCCTCCTGCGCAGCGGCCGGCTATCGGACTGAAAGACATCCGGGCGACGGACGTCATGCGGCCAATGAACGGACGATTCCGATGGATTACTGCGATCCGGACGAGGCGCCCGATATTCGAACCCGCGCCGTCCGCCGTCGTCCGATCTCGCGACTCGCACGCCGGACGGGGCTGGCCGTCCGCCAATCCGGCCACACCATCAAATCATTGAATAGACGGGATAAATTTCGAACCCTTCCCGATGGCATCGTATTTGCTGAATGGGGGGACGACTCAGCCACCGATCAATGAGGAGGATTCGCAGTGTCATTCAACAAAATATTCCTGACGCCCGAGGCGGCGCTCGCGGACATCCTCCGCGACGACCTCGTGCTCATGGCGGGGGGGTTCGGCGTGTGCGGCATTCCGTCCGCGCTGATCGACGTGATCCTGGATTCGGGCGTCAAGGGCCTGACAGTCATCTCGAACAACCCCGGCGCGGACGGCCACGGCCTCGGCAAACTCTTCAAGAGCCGCCAGGTGCGCAAGCTGATCTGCTCCTATGCCGGCGACAACGCCCTCTTCGCGCAGCAATATATGGCGGGCGAAGTCGAAGTCGAGTTCAACCCGCAGGGCACGCTCGCGGAACGCATCCGCGCGGGCGGCGCCGGCATCCCGGCCTTCTACACCCGTACCGGCGTCGGCACGGTCATCGCGCGAGGCAAGCCGACCGCCGAGTTCGACGGCAAGACCTATCTCATGGAGCGCGGCCTGCGCGCGGACCTCGCACTGATCCATGCGTGGAAGGGCGACACTGAAGGCAATCTGCAGTACCGGATGACCGCGCGGAACTTCAACCCGCCGATGGCGACGGCCGCCGCGATGACGGTCGCCGAGGTCGAGAACCTCGTGTCGCCCGGTCTGCTCGACCCGGACCACATCGTCACGCCTGGCATCTTCGTCAACCGCATCGTCGCCGTCCCCGGTGCCTCCAAACACATCGAACAACGCACCGTGCGTCCGCGCCCGATGCACATCGAGGAGTAAGCCATGCCCTGGACCCGAGAAGAAATGGCCGCACGCGCGGCCGCCGAACTGCGCAACGGCTTCTACGTGAACCTCGGCATCGGCATCCCGACGCTCGTCGCCAACTGCGTGCCCAAAGGCATGTCGGTCCAGTTCCAGAGCGAAAACGGCATGCTCGGCATGGGCCCCTTCCCGTTCGAAGGCGAGGAAGACGCCGACCTCATCAACGCCGGCAAGCAGACCATCACGACCCTGCCCACGACCAGCTTCTTCGACAGCGCCGCCTCCTTCGGCATGATCCGCGGCGGCCACATCCAGCTCGCGATCCTCGGCGCGCTGCAGGTGTCGGCGAAAGGCGACCTCGCGAACTGGACCGTGCCGGGCAAGATGGTCAAAGGCATCGGCGGCGCGATGGACCTCGTCGCCGGCGTCGAGCGCGTGATCGTGCTGATGGAGCACACCGCCAAGGGCGAACCGAAAATCCTCGAGGAATGCACGCTGCCGCTGACCGGCGCACGCGTCGTCAACAAGATCGTCACCGACCTGTGCGTCTTCGACGTCGGTCCACAGGGGCTGACGCTCACGGAGCTCGCGCCCGACACAACGATCGACGAGATCCACGAGCGCACCGCCGCGCCCTTCCGGGTCGCACTGCAATAAGACGGCCTCTAATCCCTTTTTTCCGCGGAAACGCGCGGTATCCGGTGCAGGATCTCGCAGATCTCCTCCAACCTCTCCTCTTCACCGGAAGCGTTTCCGCGCTTTTTACACCCGACGGCGGACACCCCGTCCGCATCGAAAATAACGGAGACATTTCATGAGCGTATGCATCGTCGGCTGGTCCCACACGCCGTTCGGCCGCCTCGATCTCGATTTCGAACAGCTCGTCACGACCGCCGCGTCCGATGCGATCGCCCACGCCGGCATCGACGCCGCAGCGGTCGACGGCGTCTGGCTCGGTCACCTCAACGGCGGGTTGATTCCCGAGATCTTCTGCTCGTCGCTCCCCTCGCAGGGCAACGCCGGACTGCGCTGGAAGCCCGCCACCCGCGTCGAGAACGCCTGCGCCTCCGGTGCGGCCGCCATCGCGTCGGCCTGCGACGCGATCGAGGCCGGACGCGCGCGCATCGCCCTCGTCGTCGGCGCCGAGAAGATGACGGCCTTGTCCGGCCAGATGGTCACCGACATCCTCGCCCGCGCCTCCTACTATCGCGACGAAGGCGCCCACGGCCTGAGCTTTCCCGGCATCTTCGCGAAACTCGTCGACGCCTACGGCCGGCAATACGGCTGTCCCCTGGAAGCGATGGCCCGCATCGCCGCCAAGAACCACGCCAACGGCACCCGCAACCCCTACGCCCACATGCGCAAGGACGTCGGATTCGACTTCTGCAACACGGTCTCCGCCGCCAACCCGCTGATTCACCCCGGACTGCGCAAGACCGACTGCTCGCTCGTGTCCGACGGCGCCGCCGCGCTGATCCTCGCCGACAGCGCCCTCGCCAGGGATTTCGACCGAGCCGTCGCCTTCCGCGCCCGCGCGCACGTGAATGACCTGTTGCCGATCGCCAAGCGCAACATCCTCGGCTTCGAAGGCCCGCGCCGCGCCTGGGCGCAGGCGCTGTCGGCAGCGCGCTGCAACGTCCGCGATCTTTCCTTCGCCGAGATCCACGACTGCTTCACGATCGCCGAGCTGCTGACCTACGAGGCGATGGGCCTCACCGAGCCGGGTGCCGGCGCGCGAGCCCTGCTCGACGGCATCGTCTACCCCGGCGGCGCGCTGCCGATCAACGTTTCCGGCGGACTCAAGGCCAAGGGTCATCCGATCGGCGCGACCGGCGTGTCGATGCACGTCCTCACCGCAATGCAGCTCACCGGCGCCGCGGGCGACATGCAGTTGCCAAATGCAAATCTCGCCGCGGTATTCAACATGGGCGGCATGGCAGTGGCAAACTACGTGAACATTCTCGAGCGCGTCCAATGAACATCGCCGAACTCCTCGTACGCACCGCCCGCAGCTTCCCGGACCGCACGGCGGTCCTGCGCGGCACGACAGCGCTGCACGATTACGCGGAGTTCGCGGCGCGCTGTGCCCGCCTCGCGCATCACCTGCGCAACGACCACCACCTCGAGGCCGGCGACCGCGTCACGCTCTACATGAGCAACCGCCCCGAATATCTCGAGTCCCTGTACGCCACCCTGTGGGCGGGGCTCGTCGCGGTGCCCGTCAACGCCAAGCTGCACCCGCGCGAAATCCTCCACATCCTCGCCGACTCGGAGTCGCGCGTCGCCATCGTCTCGCCGGAACTCGCCGACGAGCTGCTGCCCGTGCTGCACGAGGTCGGCAAGCGCACCCACGTCATCGTCGCGGGCGACGCCCACTACGCGAAAGCCGTCGCCGGCCGGCCGCTCGCGCCCGTCCCGCGCGCCCCGACCGATCTCGCGTGGCTCTTCTATACGTCGGGAACGACCGGCCGCCCGAAGGGCGTGATGCTCACGCACCGCAACCTCCTGACGATGACCCACGGCTACTTCTCCGACGTCGAGTCCCTCGACGGCAGCGAAGCCGCCGTCTACGCCGCCCCGATGTCCCACGGCGCGGGGCTGTACAACTTCGCCTTCACGCTGCGCGGCTGCCGCCACGTCGTGCCTGCCTCGGGCGGCTTCGATGCGCAGGAGCTCGTCGAACTCTCGCGGGACGTCGGCAATCTCTCGATGTTCGCCGCGCCGACGATGGTCAAGCGCCTCGTCGCCCACCTCCGCAGTACGGAAGCCAGGCCCGACGGTTTCAAGACCATCGTCTATGGCGGCGGCCCGATGTACCTCGAAGACATCCGCGACGCGCTCGACACCCTGGGCAACCGCTTCGTCCAGATCTACGGCCAGGGCGAGTCGCCGATGAGCATCACCGTCCTGCCGCGCGAACTGCTCGCCGATCGCACGAATCCCGCCTGGGAGGCGCACGCGGCTTCGGTCGGCATCTGCCAGTCAAGCGTCGAAGTCATCGTCGCCGACGCGGACGGCCACCCGGTACGGCCCGGCGAGACCGGTGAAGTGCTGGTGCGCGGCGACACGGTGATGGCCGGCTACTGGAACAACCCCGCCGCGACCGACAAGACGCTGCGCCACGGCTGGTTGTGGACCGGCGATCTCGGCTCGATGGACACCCACGGCTTCCTGACCCTGAAGGACCGCTCCAAGGACGTCATCATCTCGGGCGGCTCGAACATCTATCCGCGCGAAGTCGAGGAGGTCCTCATCCGCCACCCCGACGTAATGGAAGTGTCCGTCGTCGGCCGGCCCGATTCCGAATGGGGCGAGATCCCGGTCGCCTTCATCGTCGGCCGCGGCGTCACCGCCAGCGACCTCGACGCGCTGTGCCTGCACGAGATCGCCCGCTTCAAGCGCCCGCGCGAATACCACTTCGTCGAGGCCTTGCCCAAAAACAACTACGGCAAGATCCTCAAGACGACGCTCCGCGAAATGCTGAAGACCCTCCCTTCCGGCCCGGCCTCAACCAACGGTTGATTAAGCAAATCTTTCATTCCCGGCACACGAGAGCAGAAGCGATTAGGATCGAGGCTCCTTGAACCCGCGTGTTCCGGCCTTGCCGGAACGCGCGCCGTCCGTGGCGCGAACTTCCTGCCACCCCGCCAGGAGAGTGATCGATGAAGATGCCCGTCCGCGCACTTGCGCTCTCGCTGCTGCTCGGCGCCTGCGCCAGCAACATCCCGGCACCGACCCAGTCCTTCACCTACACGCTGCTTCCCCAACAGCCGGAAATGGCCTCCGGCTACCAGGAGAAGCCCGGATGGGCGCTGCGGCAGTATGCCGTCGCAGCCGCCAACCCGCTCGCTACCGACGCCGGGCGCCAGGTGCTCGCCGCCGGCGGCTCCGCGCTCGATGCCGCGATCGCGGTACAGATGGTACTGGGCCTCGTCGAGCCTCAAAGCAGCGGCATCGGCGGCGGAGCCTTCCTGCTGTATTACGACGGCAAACAGGTGAGCGCCTACGATGGGCGCGAGACGGCACCGGCCGCCGCGGACGAAAACCTCTTCATGGGCACGGACGGCAAGCCGATGGCGTTCAACGACGCCGTCGTCGGCGGGCGTTCGGTTGGCGTGCCCGGCGCCGTCGCGATGCTCGAAATGGCCCACCGCGAACACGGCAAGCTGGCCTGGGCCGACCTGTTCCAGCCCGCGATCCAGCTCGCGGAAAAGGGCTTCGCCATCAGCCCGCGTCTCTACACGCTGCTCAAGGCCGACACCTTCCTCAAACAGGACCCGGTCGCCGCCGCCTATTTCTATCAGCCCGACGGCGCCCCCTATCCCGTCGGCCACGTACTCAAGAACCAACCCTACGCCGACGTCCTCAAGCAGATCGCCGCCAAGGGCAGCAAGGCCTTGCTGACAGGCCCGGTCGCGGAATCCATCGTCGCGAAGGTCCAAGCCCACGCAACGAACCCTGGCAAACTGACGGCGGCCGACCTGAAGAACTACCAACCGAAGAAACGCGAAGCCCTCTGCACCGACTATCGCGCCGTGCAACGCGAATACCGCCTATGCGGCTTCCCGCCCCCGAGCAGCGGCGCCATCGCGGTCGCCCAGATCCTCGGCATCCTGAACAACACCGACGCCGCGAAGCTCCCACCGCAGGGCGGAGTCGATGGCAAGACCCTGCCCTCGCCGCAGTGGCTGCACCTTTACACTGAAGCCTCGCGCCTCGCCTTCGCCGATCGCGCCAAGTACGTCGGCGACCCGGACTTCGTCGCCCCGCCGGGAGGCAGCTGGCAGACGATGGTCGCGCCCGACTACCTCGCGTCGCGGGCCAGGATGATCGGCGAAAACAGCATGAAGACCGCCGAACCCGGTGCCCCCGGCCCGCTCAAGACCACGTGGGCGATGCCCGCCGAACAGCCCGAATACGGCACGAGCCACATCAGCATCATCGACCGACACGGCCACGCGCTCAGCATGACCACCACGATCGAAGCGCAGTTCGGCGCGCGCCAGATGGTGAATCCGACCGGAGCCGGCAACGGCGGCTTCCTGCTCAACAACGAGCTCACCGATTTCAATTTCGCGCCCAACGACGCCGCGGGCCAGCCGACGGCGAATCGCGTCGAACCGGGCAAGCGGCCGCGCAGCTCGATGAGCCCCACCCTCGTATTCGACAAGAACAGCGGCCAGGTGCTCATCACCGCCGGCAGCCCCGGCGGCGCGCTGATCATCCACTACACCGCCAAGACGCTCTACGGCATGTTGAACTGGGGCATGAACGCGCAGACGGCGATCAATCTCCCCAACTTCGGCGCCACCGGAGCCCCGACCCTGCTGGAAGAAAAGCGCTTCCCCGCGACGACGGTCGATTGGCTCAAGGCCCACAACCATGAAGTGCGCGAGACCGAAATGACCAGCGGCCTGCAAGCGATCGGCCGCACGCCGACCGGCTTCTTCGGCGGCGCCGACCCGCGCCGCGAAGGCGTCGTGATGGGCGAGTGAGGGCTCGCGCCGGGGGACTCACATCGCGGCCACGGCGGCCGGCGCCGACACCGCGCACCGTTCCGCCGCCTGCGCCTGCACCACCGTCACCGCGATCACGTAGAACACATCGTCCGCACTGCAGCCGCGCGACAGATCGTTCGCCGGCTTCGCGAGCCCCTGCAGCAAAGGGCCGATCGCCACCGCCCCGCCGACCCGCTCGGCAAGTTTGTAGCCGATGTTGCCTGCTTCCAGGTTCGGAAACACCAACACGTTGGCCCGTCCCTTCACCTGCGAATCCGGCAGCTTGCGATTCGCGATCTCCGCGACGATCGCCGCATCGAGCTGCACGTCGCCATCGATCGCCAGATCCGGCCGCCGCGCCCTCACCCGCCCTGCGGCCTCTACGACCTTGTCGACGGCCGCATGCTTCGCGCTGCCACTCGTCGAAAACGACAGCATCGCCACGCGCGGGTCCTCCATCAGCAGGCTGCGCGCACTGTCCGCCGCCGCGATCGCGATCTCGGACAACGCCTCCGCGTCCGGATCGACCACCAGCCCGCAGTCGGAAAAGATCAGCCCGCCCTTCAGGCTATGGAAGGGCTCGCACAGCATCATCAGGAAGAAGCTCGAAACCAGCTTGAAGGACTTGTTCACGCCGATGATCTGGATCGCGTTGCGCACCACATCCGCGGTCGTACGCACCGCACCCGACACCGATCCGTCGGCGTGGCCCAAGCGCACCATCAGATTCGCGAAACACAGCGGATCGAGCACCTCGCGCTGCGCCTGCTCCCGCGTCATGCCCTTGTGGCCGCGCAGCCTCACCAGCTCCTCCACGAAGCCCGGCGTCAGATGCGAACGGGCGGGATCGACCACCTCCATCCCCGCCAGCGAAATCTCCTCGCGGTACGCGCAGCTCTCGATCGCCGCCCGATCCCCCGCGAGGACCATCTTCGCCGTCCCTTCGCGCACCGCCCGTTCGGCCGCCCGCAACACGCGCGGGTCGTCGCCCTCGCTGAGCACGATGCGCCGCGGGTTAGTCCGCGCAAAGTCGATGATCCGGTTGATCGCTTTCATTCTGTTCACCCAAAAAAATTGCCGGAACCGAAGGGGTTGGGGAGAGTTCGGTTCCGGCGCAATCACAACACCCGTGACAGCGGGGTTGAGGAGGGAGGTTTAAATATTTTTTGATATTTTATGTTCCGTTTTTCGGAATTTGTCTAAACTTTAGGGGGAGTCGGCCGAAAGGTCAACACACAAAACTCAGAAAACGGTACGATTTGTACCTAAAATGCAAAATCCATGAGGAGTCCGTGATGAACGAGTCCAACGCCCTTCGGTCCGAAACCGCGAAAATCGACGGGGACACGCCGACGCTGCGCTTGTTCGCCCTTCTCGAAGTCATCGCCGAAAAGGACCAGTTCTTCTCGCTGCAAAGCCTGGTCGAAGAGATCGGGCTGCCCAAACCGACCCTGCATCGCATGCTCCAGCAGCTCGAAAGCGCCGGCATGCTCCAGCGCGACGGCGACGGCCGCCAATACAGCACCGGCGTGCGCCTGCGGCGGCTCGCGGAAAAGCTGCTGCTCAACAATACGATGCATGGCGCGCGGCGCATCGTCCTGCGCCAGCTCGTCGAGGAAGTCGGCGAAAGCGGCAACATCACCGCCTTCAACGGCAGCGAAGTCGTCTATCTCGACCGCGTCGAAACCGCCGCGCCGCTGCGCTTCTACCTCCATCCCGGCTCGCACGTGCCGGCCCACTGCTCCGCCACCGGCAAGCTCTTCCTCGCGCAGATGAGCCCTGCACAACGCCGCCGCCTCCTCGCCCACGTCCCGCTCGAACGTTTTACCGCAAACACCATCACCGACTACGACGCGCTCGAACGTGAAATCGAGATCGTCAAGCGCAACGGCTACGCCCTCGACAACGAGGAATTCCTGCCCGGCCTGCTGTGCGTCGCGGTCCTCGTACCGGGCAAGCCGGGACACTCGAACATGGGCGTCGCCATCCAGGCCCCGATCATGCGCCTCACCGTCGACAAGGCCCTGCACTTCCTGCCCGCACTGCAACGCGCGGCGCAGGCGCTCGCCAACATCGAACGCGAAGCCGAACAGTCCATGCCTGCACAGGTCGCCACCCTTGCGCGACAGGCCTGAGCCCCGATGCCGAAGCAGCTCGCGGCCGCAATCGCTCTTCTCGGTCTCCTGACCCCGGCAGCCGGCATCGCCGACGAGGCCTTCGACCGCTGCGTCGAAGAGCTGCGCGCAAGCGCCCCGGCCAAGGGCGTCAGCGCAGAGGTCTTCGACCGCAACATCCGCGGCCTGCAGCCCGACATGGCGGTCGTCGCCTCCCTCGACTACCAGCCCGAATTCAAGACGCCGATCTGGGACTACCTCTCCGGCCTCGTCGACGACGAACGGATCGCGGACGGCCGCGCGATGCTCGACAAGTGGGCACCGGCCCTTACCGCCATCCAATCGCGCTACGCCGTCGATCCGGCCACGGTCGTCGCCGTCTGGGGCGTTGAAAGCAACTTCGGCCGCAACGTCGGCAAGCGCCCGATCCTCACCTCGCTCGCCACGCTCTCGTGTTTCGGCCGCAGGCAGGACTACTTCCGCAGCGAACTCTTCACGGCCCTGCAGATCGTCGAACACGGTGACGTCGAGCCGGGTCGCCTCACCGGCTCCTGGGCAGGAGCTTTCGGCCAGACGCAGTTCATGCCCTCGACTTTCGCCCGCGTCGCGGTCGATTTCGACGGCGACGGGCGCCGCGATCTCGTCGGCAGCGCCCCGGACGCACTCGCCTCCACCGCCAACTTCCTCGCCGACGCAGGCTGGTCGCCGGATCTCCCGTGGGGCTTCGAAGTCGCCCTTCCCGCCGGAATCGACGATTCCCTGATCGGACGACGGAAGAAACGCCCGCTCGCCGAATGGGCCACGCTCGGCGTCAAGCGGATCGACGGCAAAGCACTCGAGCCGGCCACGACGCCTGCCGGCCTGATCCTGCCCGCCGGCGAAGGCGGCCCCGCCTTCCTCGTGACCTCGAATTTCGACGCGATATACGCCTACAACGCGGCCGAGAGCTACGCCCTTGCGATCGCCCACCTCTCCGACCGCCTGCACGGCGGCAAGCCCTTCGCGACGCCTTGGCCGACCGACGACCCCGGCCTGTCGCGCGCCGAGCGGCGCGAAGTGCAAGCCCTGCTGCTCCAACGCGGCTACACGATCGGCGAAATCGACGGCGTCATCGGCAGCGCGACGCGCCAGGCGATCGAGGACATCCAGCGCCAGGCCGGCCTCGAAGTCGACGGCCGCGCCGGACGCCGAATGCTCGAACTCCTGCGCACATCGGCGCCCCCGAAGCCCGCCGAATGACGCGACGCGCCCGCGACGCTTACTCCGGCTCGACCTCGCTCAAGGAATAACTGTTCCGGCCGGCGTTCTTGGCCCTGTACATCGCCCGGTCGGCGCGCACCAGCAAATCGTTCGCACTCTGTCCGTGGGTGGGAAACACGCTGATGCCGATGCTCGCCTCGATCGTCAGCCGGTGGCCCTCGAACTCGATCGGCTCGACCACCGTCACCAGGAGCTTCTCCGCGATCTGCGGCACATGGTCCAGCTCCATCACACTGTCGATCAGGATCACGAACTCATCGCCCCCCAGTCGCGCAACGGTGTCGATTTCGCGCACATTGCGCAGCAGGCGCAGACTCGTCGCCTTCAGCACCGCGTCGCCCGCCGAATGGCCGCAGGTATCGTTCACTTCCTTGAAGCGGTCCAGGTCGACGTACAGCAGCGCCAGGGGCAAGCCCGACCGCCGACTGCGCGCGAGCGACTGCTCCAGCCGCTCGAAGAACATCATGCGGTTCGGCAGCCCGGTCAGCGGGTCATGTCGCGCGAGATGCTCCAGCTCCTCGTGCCGCGCATGCAACTCCTTCATCTGACTCTGGATCTGCAACTGCATTTCGTGGAAATTGCGCGCGAGCACCCCGATCTCGTCATAGCGTCCGGTGGGCAGTTCCGTGATTTCCCGGTGACGCGAGAAGCGGCGCACGGCACGCGCCATCTGGCGCAAGGGATGCGTCACCGTGGTCGACACGCCGATCGCCGTCACCAGCGCCAGCACGCTCGCCCCGATCACGATGTACAGCGTCGTCCAGGCCAAGGTATCCGCCTCCGCCGTCACGACCGCCGTCGGCTTGCTCAGGCCGAGCAGCAGGAAAGGCTCGCCGTCGCTCCGGTCGAGTTGAACCCGCAGGAAGGAACCCACCACGCGGTCTGCGCCATTGCCGCTTCCAGCGTCGTCGTTCCCCCGGACGATCACCTTCTTGCCATTGCCGTTCACCAGCACCGCGGTCGCGGGAAACTCATCCTGCACCAGCTCCCGGCCGCCCACATCGAATACGAAGGCCCGGTCCGGATCCGGATGCAGCAGGAAATCGCCCCAGCGATTCGCCAGATACAAAGAGGTCTCCGCCGGCAGATCCGCCTTCAGCAGGTTGAACACACTATTGAGGTCCACGTTGATCACCACGACCCCTACCGCATTCTCCCCGCCATCGATGATCGGCGTCGCCACCTGTATGGTCGGCTGTCCCAGCGCCGCATGCGCACCCCGTTCGTGGTTGATCACGATGCGCGAAAGATAGATCTCCTCGCGGCCCAGCCTCAGCGTGCGGAAGACGTAGGGAAAATGTCCCTTCTCCTGCAGATCGGCTTCCTGGACCCGCTGCAAGGCGTTCTTCTCCGACTCGACACGGTCGATACGTACCCGCTCCAGCCCATGGCGGTCCGCCTCGATGACACGGATCTGGAAGTACTCCGGGTGCACCGCGAGCGTGGCCGTCAGGATGTCGGCCATTGCAGCTTCCGCCGTGCTTCCGGACCGCGTGCCGGAACAGATCGTCGCCGCCAGCGGATGACGCGCAATCATCCGCGCATCCCGCGCAATTTCTCCCACCGCCACCGCAAGCTTCCGCCCCAGCGCCTGATTGGCCGCCGTCAGCTCGTTCTCGGCGGCGCCGATCAGCAATTCGCGGCTCTTCAGATACGACGCATACCCCGCCAGGCTCGACGACAAGACGCCGAAGACCGCAAGCAGCAACATCAGGTAGAAGGTGATGCCGCGCCTCATCGCCCCCTCATTTCAGGCCGACGGCCCGCTCGCCGGAGATGATCCGGTGCCACAACTCGGCTCGCCGTACCGAATCCTCGACCGGCTCGAGCCACACCAGACGCCCACTATTGGCCCCCTCGTCCGCCGGCGCCTGCAGCGTGTTGTTCAGCCCGTGGCGTGTCGTCAGCGCATGGCTCGCCTCCGGCTCCAGCATGAAGCTGATCCACTTCATCGCCAGCGCCGGGCTCTTCCCCCCCGTCGTCACCGCCCAGCAATCGAGCCACGCGAGCGCCCCTTCGCGCGGGATCACATAACCCACGTCCGCGCCCGCGGCCCGCAACAGCTGCAACTGCTGCGTCCCATAGTTCGCAAAGAGAATGCTCACGCTGTTGTCCCGAAAGAGTTCGACCGACTCCTCAGGCAAACTATAGAAGGTCAACACGTTCCGGCGTAGCGCGATCAGTTGCTCGATCGCGGCAGTCCAGTCGCCCGCCCGGTAGCGAAAGGGCGACGGCTTGCCGAGACGCATCGCCGCAAGCGAGAAATTGTGCGTCCCGCCGTCATAAGCCAGCACCCGCCCCCGATAGCGCGGATCCCACAACACCGAAATCGAATCCGGCGGCGACGTGACCGTGCGGCGATCGTAGATCAGGCCCATCTCCGCGTACGCGTACGGAACAGCGAACAGGCGCCCATCACGCAGTAGACCCGGAATACGATCCCTCGCCTGGAACTGCGGCAATTGCCGCTTCACATTCGGAATCCCCGCCGGGTCGATCGCCCGCACGAGCCCGGCGTCGATATAGCGCTGCAACTCCGCCGTGTTGACGGCGAATACGTCAAAGGGATGCTCCCCGGGCTGTGAAATCTTGTCCCACAGCGCGTCGTCCGTGCCGACAAAAGTCACCTCGACGCGCGCTCCGGTCCGCTCCTCGAACCGTCTTACGAAGTCTTCGTCGGCATAACCCGGCCACGCCAGCACGCGCAGCGTCTCCATGGCTATCGAATGCCCCGGCACGAACCCCGCCAGCGAGGCCATCGTCAGGACCAGAATCCGCAGCACTCGGCACAACACCGGCACGCACTCCCCTCTGAAAAGCCCCGCCCGGCAAATCGCTCTTCGCCGATCAATGGATTAGCTGATCCAAATCAAGATCACCCCACAGCCGTTCATGCTATAGGGAAAAATTGGGCAACGCCATGCAACGAAATTGGTAGGCGTGGCCGGGCGGCAGAAATTTGGGGCGGCCGATTCATCGCTGCCGGTGCCCTGATCGGAGCGTGGAGTCGCCGCAACACGAAGGGTGATATCGGAAGGCGAAGGCCGATGCGGACAAGGCGTCCTCTTTCCGACGCGCAAAGCAAAAAGGGCATCTCGATCGAGATGCCCTTTCCACTGAAACTTGGCGCGCCCGGAGAGATTCGAACTCCCTACCCCTTGGTTCGTAGCCAAGTACTCTATCCAGATGAGCTACGGGCGCGCTGCTAAAGAAGCAAGATTATAGACGAAAATTCAGCTTCGTCAACCACTACTTTCCAAGACCCACGCAAGGACGCCGAGCGTGTATCCGGAAGCAAAAAGGCCAGTCATCGACTGGCCTTTTCACATTTATTTGGCGCGCCCGGAGAGATTCGAACTCCCTACCCCTTGGTTCGTAGCCAAGTACTCTATCCAGATGAGCTACGGGCGCATATGGCGGAGAGGGTGGGATTCGAACCCACGGTAGGCTTGCACCTACGCCTGATTTCGAGTCAGGTACATTCGACCACTCTGCCACCTCTCCATTCCCGCTTGGCCTAGCCTTGCGGGAGGCCGAATTATACGCACAAGATTTTTTGGAAACAACAACCCACCTAAAAAAAATTTATCGACCTCGCGCCGGCCATCGCAGGCGCGCATCCTTCCCGCCGCACCGCTCTGCCCCAAATCATTGCCGCCTCACCCGAACTCAAGCAGAATCATGCGCTTATGAAAAAATGGACACCCGCTTGCGCACGCTTCTCCTGATCCTCGGGCTGTTGATCCTCGGCGGCTGCACGCCGCCCGACGCCGGACGGATCGCGGACTATCGCACTCTGGGCGAGCTGCGGGTCGCCACGCGTCAGGATCCGGTGTCGTACCGGATCGACGAAACCGGGACCGCGTCCGGTTTCGAACACGACCTCCTGGTCCGGCTCGGGGAGCGGCTCGGCGTGCCGGTGCGCTTCGACGTCTATCCCGATTCTGCCGCCGCACTCGACGCGGTCCTGTCGGGCCAGGCCCACCTTGCCGCCGCCGGCTTGGGCCGCAACGACAAGCTCCCCCTACTTTGGTCGGCGCCCCTGCGCGAAGTCGAATACGTGCTCGTCGGCCGCTCCGACCGTCCCGAAATCAACGGCGAATCCGATCTCGCCGGGCGAACGATCAGTGCGCGCCGGGGGTCTCCGACGACCGAGGCCCTGCAGCGCTTGCGCAAGCGCATACCTGAACTCAACCTGCACTTCACGGCGGGCGGCAGCGGCGATCAGTTGCTCGCCGAACTCGCGCGCGACCAGCTGGACCTCGTCGCGACCGACCGCGTCCATTACGCGATCGCCGCTCAGACGGCGCCCGAGCTCATCGTCGTGAACGACTTGCCGGTGCAGTCGACCATCTCCTGGGCGCTGCCCCACGATGCGCACGACGGGCTGGCGCATGAAGTCACGGAGTTCCTCCAGGAAGCGACCGCGACGGAGCTGCTCGCCCGCATCGCCGACCGCTACTTCGGGCACGTCCGTCGTCTCAACGAAACCGACATCACGACCTTCCTCGCGCGTATCCGCGCCCGCCTGCCGCGATTCCGGCAGTTCTTCCAGGAAGCCCAGGCGCGTACCGGCATCGACTGGCGCTTTCTCGCCGCACTTGCCTATCAGGAATCGCAGTGGGATCCGCTCGCGACCTCATGGTCTGGCGTGCGCGGCATCATGATGCTGACTTCGGAGACGGCCGACCGCCTCGGCGTGAACGACCGCCTCGATCCGCGCGCGAGCATCCTCGGCGGCGCGCGGTACTTCGTGATGCTGCGCGAACAGCTCGCAGACAGCATCCCGGAGCCCGATCGCTCCTGGATGGCCGCAGCCGCCTACAACCTGGGAATGGGGCACCTCAACGGCGCCCGTCAGATCGCCTCGCGCATCGGCAAGGACAACACCAGCTGGCTCGACATGAAGGCGGTGCTGCCGCTGATGTCGAAACCCGAATACGCGAGCCGCCTCAAGGCGGGAGCAGCCCGCGGCGGCGAGGCGGTGATCATGGCGGAGAACATCCGCAACTACCACGACATCCTAATGCGCCTCGAGCCGGCATTCGCGCCGCCGCTGCAACCGCTCGGACTGAAACTCGGCACTGGGGCGAAACCCCTGGGCGCCGGCTTCTGAGCCCGCGCCCAGCGGGAGTACGCCCGTTCAGCGAGCCGGCGTAAGGACTTCCAGACCGCCCATGTAGGGCACCAGCGCCTTCGGCACGATCACCGAACCGTCAGCCTGCTGATAGTTCTCCAGCACCGCGACGAGCGTACGGCCGACCGCGAGACCCGAGCCGTTGAGCGTATGCACGAGCTCGTTCTTGCCCTGCGCATTCTTGAAGCGCGCCTGCATGCGCCGCGCCTGGAAGGCCTCGAAGCAGGAGCACGAGGAGATTTCGCGGTAGGTCTTCTGGGCCGGCAACCACACTTCGAGATCGTAAGTCTTGGCCGACGAGAAGCCCATGTCCCCGGTACACAGCACGATCTTGCGGTACGGCAGCTCGAGCTTCTGCAGGATTGCCTCGGCATGCGAGGTCAGTTCCTCGAGCGCCGCCCAAGAGTTGTCCGGATGCTCGATGCGCACGAGCTCGACCTTGTCGAACTGGTGCTGCCGGATCATCCCACGCGTATCGCGACCGTAGCTGCCCGCTTCAGAGCGGAAACACGGTGTGTGGCTGACGAACTTGAGCGGCAGCGTATCGCCCGCAAGCAGCTCGCCGCGCACCATGTTCGTCACCGGCACCTCTGCCGTCGGGATCAGGAAGAAGCGGCCATCGTCCTTCGGCACGACAAAGAGATCGGCCTCGAACTTCGGTAGCTGGCCCGTCCCGAACATGCTGTCCGGATTGACCAGGTAAGGCACATACACCTCGGTGTAGCCATGCTCGCGCGTGTGCACGTCGAGCATGAACTGGGCGAGCGCACGATGCAGCCGCGCGATTTCGCCACGCATCACGGCAAAGCGCGAACCGGAAATCTTCACCGCGGTTTCGAAATCCAGCCCGCCGAGCCGCGCACCGACGTCGACGTGATCGGAGACTTCGAAATCGAACTCCCGCGGCTGCCCCCAGCGCGACACCTCGACGTTGGCGGTCTCGTCGCTCCCGACCGGCACGCTCTCGTGCGGCAGGTTGGGCAGACCGGCGACGAGCGCGTCGATGCGCTGCAGCAGATCGGCCAACGCTTGCTCGTTCGCCTTCAATTCGTCGCCGATGCCCGCGACCTCGGCCATCACAGTCGAAGCATCCTCGCCTTTGCCCTTGAGCATGCCGATCTGCTTCGACAGCGCATTGCGCCGCGCCTGCAGCTCCTGGGTGCGCGTCTGCAGGCCTTTGCGCTCATTCTCGAGTGCCTGGAAGGCGGCAGGATCGAAACTCATGCCACGGGCCGAAAGTGCGGCGGTAATGACGTCGATCTGATTGCGAAGCAGTTGGATATCAAGCATGGCGTTTCCGGAAGTCTTTCAATTCAATGAGTAGGCGTTTATTGTTCGCACGGCGTCGAAGATCGGACGCCAAGTAATTCAGATTGCAGAGATTCTACCGCGTGTCGACGGCATTGCCGCGCCGCACAATAAAATTAATGAAATCAAGCGCTTATAAATAAAATGAAAGGAAACTCCGCTTGAAATCATCTCCGCTTGCAGTACACTTTACAGTCTACAAAACGCCGCAACAGATGGCGATCACCTGAGCATCGGAGGAGACTTGCATGTTGTCCATTAGAGACTGCCTTGATTATTGCGATCTGACCGACGACGAAGTGGCACTGATTGCCGAACACGAGGGCATCCCCGAAGCGGCTGCCGCACAAATCGCTTGCGGCATGGTTCAGACTCGAGAGGGCGTGCTCGTGTTGACTGGCTACATGCAGGACTTGATCGAAGAGGCTTCGCGCCGCGGAGACGTCGATTGGGCCGAACGGGCAAAGTCCATCTGCGCACGCTTCATGGCGGACCACCCCACGGCTCACTAAGCCGCCGCCTCGCCTGCCCCCTAGCCGGGAGAGTCCTCCCGGCCTTGCGTCGCCGCCTCATCAAGCTCGCGCAAATGGTCGAGCTTGGCGGCGATGCGGGCTTCGAGTCCGTATGACGTCGGACGATACCATCCGGGCGGTGACATCCCGTCGGGAAGGTAGCTTTCGCCTGCGGCATACGCTTCCGGTTCGTCGTGGGCGTAACGATAGGTCTTGCCGTACCCCAGTTGCTTCATCAGCTTCGTCGGTGCGTTCCGTAAATGCAGCGGGACCGGTCGCGATACGTCCCCGGCGACGAACTTGCGGGCGGCGTTGTAGGCGTTGTAAACGGCGTTCGATTTGGCGGCACACGCCAGGAACACTGTGGCTTGGGCGAGCGCCAGCTCCCCTTCCGGCGATCCGAGCCGTTCGTAGGTCGTGCACGCGTTAAGCGCGAGTTCCAGCGCTCGCGGGTCGGCGAGCCCGATGTCCTCGACCGCCATGCGCACGAGGCGCCGGCCGAGATACAGCGCGTCGGCGCCACCGTCGAGCATCCGGCACAGCCAATAAAGCGCCGCATCGGGGTTCGATCCGCGCACCGACTTGTGCAGCGCGGAGATCTGGTCGTAAAAGGCCTCGCCGCCCTTGTCGAAGCGCCGCAGCTTCGTCGACAGCGCTTCGTCGACGAACTCCGGCGTCACCGGATTGACGCCGGCCGTTTCCGCCGCGATCTGCACCTGCTCCACAAGATTCATCAGCCGGCGCGCGTCACCGTCCGCAAAGCCCACCATACGCTCGCGCGCCTGCTCGTCGAAGACCAGCGTCGGGCATGCGAGCGCCCTGGCGCGTTCGAACAGACCGATCATGTCGTCCTGACCGAGCGGCTCCAGGACATACACGGCCGCACGCGAAAGCAACGCGGAATTGACCTCGAAGGACGGATTCTCGGTGGTGGCCCCGATGAAGGTCAGCAAACCCTGCTCGACGTAGGGCAGGAAAGCGTCCTGCTGGGCCTTGTTGAAGCGATGAACTTCGTCGACGAAGAGGATCGTCTGCCGGCCGCGCGCCTTCGCCGCCTGCGCCTGGCTCACCGCTTCGCGAATCTCCTTGACTCCGGACAGCACCGCCGACACGGCGATGAAGTCCGCATCGAAAGCCTGCGCCATCAGCCGCGCGAGCGTCGTCTTGCCGACGCCAGGCGGCCCCCAGAGGATCATCGAATGAAGCTTGCCCGACTCGAACGCGAGGCGAAGCGGCTTGCCCGGACCCACCAAGTGACGCTGGCCCGCCACGTCCTCGAGGCGTGCCGGACGCATCAGCTCGGCAAGCGGCACGCGTGGCGGCTGGAGCGAGTCGAACAGATCCGCCATCGCAGGAAACCGTCTACTCGCCGATCACGTCGGCGCCCGCCGGCGGCGTGAAGCGGAAGAGGCCGGCGTCGGGATGCACATTGCTCGACATCGCGCGGAACTCGATGAGCGTCGTCTGCCCGAAATTGTCCTTGAGCTCCATGCGCTTCAACATGCCACCCGAAAGGCCCAGGCGCACGGATTCGAAACTGCTTTCCGCTTGCCGCGGCTTCGCGTTGACCCACTCGAGGCCATCCGCCGCCCCCCCTTCGGCCAGTTCGAAATTGCGCTCCAGCGCCTCATCGCCGGCGAGAATCGCCGCGGGCGTACTTCCCAGCGCGTCGCCGATGCGCTTGACCGTCACCTGGTTCAGATCGCGATCCCAGGACCACAGCTTCTGGCCGTCGCTGACGAGCACCTGCTGGTAGGGCTTTTCGTAGCTCCAGCGAAATTTTCCGGGACGCGAAAACACGAGCGTGCCGTTGGCGCGCTGAGGCTTGCGTCCGGAAGCCGACATCACCACCTGGTCGAACTCGCCCTGCACGGTGCGTGCGGACTCGACGAACTGCTTGAGCTGAGCGATACCCGCGGCTGCAGCGTCCGTCGCCGTCAGGCAGCCGAAAGCAGCAACGAGGCACGCCCGCCAGACGCCGGCGCGCACATCGAGCGAAATCATTCTCCCTCCTTGGCCGGGACGATGACCTCCCGGTTACCGTTGGTGCCCATCGCGGACACGAGGCCTGCGCGCTCCATCTGCTCGATCAGGCGCGCGGCGCGGTTGTAGCCGATGCGCAAATGGCGCTGCACGAGCGAGATCGACGGGCGACGCGTCTTGATCACGACCTCGACGGCCTGGTCGTACAGCGGATCCGCTTCACCATCGCCGCCCTCGCCGCCTCCTCCGCCCCCGCCGAGCGCGGCGTCAAGCCCGTCTTCAGGCACATCCAGGATACCCTCGACATAATCCGGCGGACCGCTGCGCTTGAGGCATTCGACGACCTTATGCACTTCCTCGTCGGCAACGAAAGCGCCGTGGACGCGGATCGGCAGCCCCGTACCCGGTGCCAGATACAGCATGTCGCCCATCCCCAGCAAGGCTTCGGCGCCCATCTGGTCGAGAATGGTGCGCGAGTCGATCTTGCTCGAAACCTGGAAGGCGATCCGCGTCGGCACGTTGGCCTTGATCAGGCCCGTGATGACGTCAACGGACGGCCGCTGCGTCGCAAGGATCAGGTGGATGCCCGCCGCCCGCGCCTTCTGCGCGAGCCGCGCGATCAGCTCTTCGACCTTCTTGCCGACCACCATCATCATGTCGGCGAGTTCGTCGACGATCACGACGATATGCGGCAATTGCTCAAGCGGCTCGGGATTGTCCGGGTTGATCGCGAACGGGTTCGTCAGCGGCTTCTCCGCCTTCTGCGCCTCGATCACGGCCTTGTTGAAGCCGGCGAGGTTACGCACTCCGACCGCGGCCATCAGCTTGTAGCGCTTGTCCATCTCGACCACGCACCAATTGAGCGCGTTGGCCGCGTGCTTCATGTCGGTGACGACCGGTGCGAGCAGATGCGGGATGCCCTCGTAGATCGAGAGCTCCAGCATCTTCGGGTCGACCATGATCAGGCGCACCTTCTCCGGCCCCGACTTGTACAACAGCGACAGGATCATCGCATTGACGCCGACCGACTTGCCCGAGCCGGTCGTACCGGCAACGAGCAGGTGCGGCATCTTGCCGAGGTCGGCCACCACCGGCAGGCCGCCGATATCCTTGCCGAGCGCGACGGTCAGCGGCGACTGCATGTCGTGGTACGCCTTGGAGCCGAGGATTTCCGACAGGCGGACAGTCTGACGCCGCACGTTCGGCAACTCCAGCGCCATGCAGGACTTGCCCGGAACCGTCTCCACGACCCGGATCGACACCAACGACAGCGCGCGGGCGAGGTCCTTCGCGAGATTGACGACCTGACTGCCCTTCACCCCCGTCGCCGGTTCGATTTCATAGCGCGTGACGACCGGGCCCGGATAGGCGGCAAGGACCTTCACCTCGACACCGAAATCGGCGAGCTTGGTTTCGATGACGCGCGACGTGAACTCAAGCGACTCGGCCGATGGCGGCTCGACGTCGCCCGACGGCTGATCGAGCAGGCTCAACGGAGGCAGCGAACCCGAGGGTAGATCCGCAAACGAGAACAGCGGCTTCTGGCGCTCCTGGTTGCGCTCTTTCTCGACACGCTCGGAGCGTGGCACCTCGACGACCGCCGGCTCGATGCGCAGCTGAGGTGCCGCCGGTGCGGTTTCAGCCGCCCGTTTGCGCTTGGTCTCGACAACCGCCTCGCGCTTCTGCGCCACCTGCTGTCCGGCCTTGCGGTCCTGCCAATTGCCCCAGGCGCCGATGGTGCCGAACCACAGCTGTTCGAGCCCAAGGCCGACGCGTTCGATCAGCGACAACCACGAGATTCCGGTGAAGAGGCTGAGGCCCGAGGCCAGCAAGGCCAGGAGCAACAGCGTACCGCCCGTGAAGCCGAGATAGCGCTGCACCGTCTGGCCAAGTTCCATCCCGACCAGCCCACCGGGCGCCAGGGGAACGCTGGCGCCATGCGAATAGAAGCGCAGCGACTCCAGCGCGCTGCTGGCGAGCAGCAACACGATGAAGCCGCACAGCACGATGAAGAAGGACCGTCGGTCGAGGTGCAGGTTGTGCCGCAGGCGACGGAAGCCCAGGATCAGGCCGTAACCGAGAAAGACCACCCACCACCAGGCCGACACGCCGAAAAGATAGAACAGCAGATCGGCAAGCCAGGCACCGAAGCGGCCGCCGGGATTGCTCACCCGCGCAACCTGCGCGGCATGGGACCAGCCGGGGTCGGCCTTGCTGTAGCCGAGGAGGACGAGGCCGACGTACAGCGACATCACGCCGAGGATCAGCCAGCGGGCCTCCTGCAGAAGCAGGGAGATCTTTTCCGGCAGGGGCTGGGAACGGGAAGACTGGCGGGATGACATCTGCTCAGGAACCGGAGTCCTGGTGAAACGAACGACCTGTGATTATATGCGAACCCGAGCCCTCGCCGCGCCCGGTTGCGAAACGAAACAGGCGCTGCGCAAATCTGTCGCCCGCCAGCGTCAAAGCTCGTTCAAACGGTCGCGCAACACGATGCCGTGATCGGTTTCCTCGATCAGCCCCTGGTTGCCGAGATCCTTCATCACCCGGCTGACCATTTCGCGCGACGCCCCGATCATCTTGGCGATATCCTGCTTCGTGACCTTGCGCACGACCACGGTCTCGCCGTTCAGGTCCTCGGACATCTCGAGCAGCAGGCGCGCGACGCGGCCATACACGTCCATCAGTGCGAGGCTTTCGATCTTGCGGTCGGCGTTGCGCAGTCGATCGGCGAGGTTGCACATGATGCGCCACGCCACCTCGAAATTGCCCTGCATGATCGAACGGAAGTCGTTCTTCGCGATCAAGACCAGATCGGCGGGCGTCACGGCAACGACCGATGCCGAGCGCGGTTGCTCGCCGAACATCCCCATTTCGCCGAACAGCTCGCCTTGCCCGAGGATGCTCAGGATCACCTCCCGGCCGTCCTCGTCGCTGACCACCACCTTCAGCGTCCCGGTCAGGACGAAATAGACGAAATCTGTACGGTCCCCCGCGTGGACGACACTCTGGCCGCGCGGAATGCGGCGCATCACGGCGGAATGCGCAACCGCGACGAGAGTCTCGTCCGACAAGCCGTGAAATAGCGGGAAGGTCCTCAGTGCAACGGTCGAAACGGCGGTGGCCTGGGTCATGAGAACTCCGGAATGTCGAAACATCGGGCGCAAACCATGAAACTGCGCACTTAACGAAGAAATGACGCACAGAGTATAGACGATTCGCCCATTATGGTGCGTTGCGGCGGCGACGCCTCATTATCTGAGCATTTCGCCCTTATTGGATGACGCTATCACGCTCATTGGATCGGCACGCCATAGGGCTCGGCTATAATCCGCGCATTGCCAACCAGACAGTAGAAACCGCCATGACGACGAAGCATGCCCGCCTGCTCATTCTCGGTTCCGGCCCCGCCGGGTACACCGCCGCGGTGTACGCCGCCCGTGCGAACCTGAACCCCGTCCTCATCACCGGCCTCGCCCAAGGCGGCCAACTGATGACGACGACCGACGTCGACAACTGGCCGGCCGACGCCGAGGGCGTCATGGGCCCCGACCTGATGGCGCGCTTCCAGAAGCATGCGGAACGCTTCAACACCGAGATGATCTTCGACCACATCCATACGGCGAAGCTCGACGAACGCCCCTTCCGCCTGATCGGCGATTCGGGCGAGTACACGTGCGACGCGCTGATCATCTCGACCGGCGCCACCGCCAAGTATCTCGGCATCCCCTCGGAAGAGAAGTTCTCCGGCCGAGGCGTATCGGCCTGCGCGACCTGCGACGGCTTCTTCTACAAGAATCAGGACGTCGCGGTCATCGGCGGCGGCAACACGGCCGTCGAGGAAGCGCTGTATCTTGCGAACATCGCGAAGAAGGTCACCCTAGTCCATCGTCGCGAGAAGTTCCGCGCAGAAAAGATCCTGATCGACAAGCTGATGGAGCGCGTTGCAGCCGGCAAGATCGAGTTGGCGCTCAACTCGACGCTCGACGAAGTGCTCGGCGACAACACCGGGGTTACCGGCATGCGCGTCCGCAACATCAATAATGACGAGACCCGCGACGTGGCCTTGCAGGGCGTGTTCATCGCGATCGGGCACAAGCCGAATACCGACATCTTCGAAGGCCAGCTCGCGATGGAGGGCGGCTACATCGTCACGAAGGGCGGTCGCGAAGGCGATGCCACGTCGACGAGCATCCCCGGTATCTTCGCGGCGGGCGACGTGCAGGATCACATCTACCGCCAGGCAGTGACCTCGGCCGGTACGGGCTGCATGGCGGCCCTCGACGCGGAACGCTACCTCGACAGCCTGGGCAAGTGATCGCACCATGAGTCGCAAGCCACGCTCGGCATCGCCAGGGCCGCAAGGCCCAGGGAAAGCCGCGCGTGGCGCCTTCGATGGGCTGGCAGCCTTGCGTGGCAAGCTCGGCCCGGCAAGCGCACACAGTCTCCAAAAGGCCGGCCGCAGCGCTCGCCCGGCGACGCCCGCTGCTGACGACGCAGACCTCGACCGGCAACTTCTGCGCGCCGCGCTCGGCGACGTGAAACCGCTCGCCGACAAGGCGCACCGCGCAGTCATCGAAGCGCCGAAGCCGTCAGCCGTGCCGCGCGCCCACCCCGAGGCGGTGGACGACGAACCGCTGGCAAGGCCGCTACGGCGCCCACCTCCACAGGACGGCGCCGAACTCTTCCGCTTCGAGATGCAGGATGTGACGCCCATCGGCCATACGGACCGCGTCGACATCGGCATCGATCGCCGCCCTGCCTCGCGGCGCAGCCCTTGGTCGCAGTCGGGGCGACAACCGCTGGGTGAACTCCCCGTCGCGTCGCAGCTTCCACCCGACCCGGACCGAGCCCCCGCGGCGGACCTCTTTCAGTACGCCGTGCGCGGCGTCCAACCGATCGACTCGCGCAATCGAGTCGAGATCGAGCAGCCGGCGCCGCACCCCCACCCGATCAAGCGCGCGGAAGACGAACGCGAGGCCCTGCGCGAATCGCTGGAAGCGCCGCTGAGCCTGGAGGACAGGTTGGAAATGGGCGACGAGGCGAGCTTCCTGCGCCCCGGCCTGCCGCGCCGCGTGCTCACCGACCTGCGTCGGGGGCGCTGGGTGCTGCAGGGGCAACTCGACCTGCACGGATTCAACCGCGAAGAAGCGCGCGAAGAGCTGTCCCGGTTTCTCGCCGGATGCCTGCAGCAAGGACATCGCTGCGTGCGGGTGATCCACGGAAAAGGCCTCGGCTCGCCGGGCAAGGAATCGATCCTGAAGCAGCTCTCGCGTGGATGGCTCGCGCAACGCGAGGAGATCCTGGCCTTCTGCCAGGCGGGACCACATGATGGCGGTTCGGGAGCGCTGCTGGTGTTGCTGCGGGCCGGAAACCGGCCACGCAGCTGATACTGGAGCGGGACGTCGTGACGTCCCGCAGGCCTCAGATGGCCGCTTCGTTGGTTTCGCCGGTGCGGATACGCACGACTTGCTCGACCGGCATCACGAAAATCTTGCCGTCGCCGATCTTGCCGGTATGGGCGGCCTTGATGATCGCTTCGACAGCCTGCTCGGCCAGGTCGTCGCCGACGACGATCTCGACCTTGATCTTGGGCAGGAAGTCCACGACGTACTCGGCACCGCGATAGAGCTCCGTGTGTCCCTTCTGGCGGCCAAAGCCCTTCACTTCGGATACGGTCAGCCCGGCAATACCGACATCCGACAGCGCTTCGCGCACTTCGTCGAGCTTGAACGGCTTGATGATCGCTTCGATTTTCTTCATGTTGATCTCCTCGATGGGTTGGCGGGCGCGTCGACCCGGGCTGGCCGACGTGCCGCCTTCAGTATTCGCTCAGCTCAGAATTCGTCCTGATAGCGCGATGTTATCGGATAACGCCAATCCCTGCCGAACCCGCGCTGCGTGACACGGATCCCGACCGGCGACTGCCGGCGCTTGTATTCATTGCGCTTGAGCATCGCGACGGTGCGACGCACTTCGACTTCGGGGAAGCCTTGCGCGACGATCTCGCGCGGCGACTCATCGCGCTCCATATAGGCTTCGATGATCGCATCGAGTACCTCGTAGGGCGGCAGCGAGTCCTGGTCCTTCTGGTCCGGCTTCAGCTCGGCCGAGGGCGGTCGAGTGATGATGTTCTCGGGAATCACCGGGCTGACGCTGTTGCGCCAGTTGGCCAGCCGGTACACGAAAGTCTTGTACAAGTCCTTCAGTACGGCAAAGCCGCCGGCCATATCTCCATACAACGTCGCATAGCCGGTCGCCATTTCGCTCTTGTTGCCGGTCGTCAGCACAATCGCGCCCGTCTTGTTCGACAGGGCCATCAGGATCATCCCGCGGATCCGGCTTTGCAGGTTCTCCTCGGTGGTGTCGGCGGCGAGCCCGCGGAACTGATCCGCGAGCAAGGCCGAGAACGTCTCCATCGCGGGAGCAATCGCGATCTCGTCGTAGCGCACGCCGAGGCGCTCGACCATTTCACGCGAATCGTCGAGGCTCATCTGCGCCGTATAGGGCGACGGCATCATCACCGCGCGCACGCGCTCCGCCCCCAGCGCATCGACGGCCACGGCCAGCGTCAGCGCCGAATCGATGCCGCCCGACAAGCCGATGATCGCTCCCGGAAAGCGATTCTTCCCCAGATAGTCGCGCACGCCAATCTTGAGCGCCTCGTAAACCTCGGCCTCGATCGGACGCACCTCTGCCATCTCGGAGGACACCCAGCGACCGTCACGCAGATGAACGAGGTCGATGCGTTCCTCGAAGGACGGGGCCTGGTAGGCCAGCACTCCGTCGGCATCGAGGGCGAAGGAGGCACCGTCGAATACGAGTTCGTCCTGGCCGCCGACCATGTTGCAGTAGATCACCGGTAGCCCGGTATCCTTGACGCGATCGCGCAGCACTTCGTAGCGGCGCTGCAGCTTGTTCATGTGGTAGGGCGACGCGTTCAGCCCCAGCAGAACCTGCGCGCCATCGGTACGGGCGAGCTCCGCGGGACCGCTCTCCCACAGGTCGGCACAGATATTCACGCCAAGCTTCAGACCCTTCATCTCGAACACGCAGGCCGCAAGACCGCGGTCGAAATAGCGCTCCTCGTCGAAAACCTCGTAATTGGGCAGCAGATGCTTGTGGTAGGACGCGACGAGCTCTCCGTCGCGAATCACCGACGCGGCGTTGTAGCGCCAGTTGTGCCGCTCCTCCGGGTGCCCGAGCACGAGCGTGATGCCCTGCGTATGGGCCGAGATACGCGCCACTTCCCGCGAGCAAGCGCGGTAGAAGTCCGGGCGCAGCAGCAAGTCTTCGGGCGGATACCCGGAAAGCGCAAGTTCAGGTGTAAGCAGAAGATCGGCGCCGAGACCGCGTGCCTCTTCGAGGGCACGAATGATCCGGTCCGCATTGGCCGTCAGGTCGCCCACGGTGAAATTGAGCTGTGCGACGGCAATCGAAAACGATGAGGTATCTGGTTTCATGAGCACAACTATACCGCGTCGGCCCCCATGCGCGCTCGCCCCGAAAGCCAGCGGCCACGCCATGTAGGGGTAGAAATGATCTCTTACCTTAATCAGGGTCCGCCGGGGAGACGGCCAGCGCAAACGCCCTAGAATGAATTATCGAAGTACTTCGTGAGCCTCGAAAATGATGCTGTTCCGCCTGACCCTGATTGCTACGGGGGCGACGCTGGCCGCCTGCTCGACCCCCGGCCCAATGACCCGCGTAGAACCCGAGCCTGCCCCGAGCGTCCTCGCGGCCCCTGAAACCGCACCAATGTTGCCTGGCGGCCAACTCGAATTCAAACTCACCAGCGGAGTCTACAACTGCGACATGGGCCAGCGTGTCAATGTAGTCCGTCCTGCAGGGGAGGCCATTGCGATCGAAATAGGATGGACGGGCAGACGCTATCAGCTTGCCCGCAACATCTCGTCATCCGGCCTGCCTCGCTACGAAGACAAGGCAAACGGCCTCGTATGGATCGACCTGCCGTGGAAAGGGATGCTGCTCGACGCCAAAACGAACAAACCTCTCGCAAGCGACTGCATCACCAGCTGAGATCCCCCGCCCAAGAAAGAAGGCCCGCGGCAAGCGGGCCTTTTCATTGATCCCGGACGGATCCGGCAGAACTTACTTCGCGGCGTTCTTCAGGCCGTCGAGGATTTCCTGCTTCGCGTCCTCGACCGTGCCCCAGCCCAGAACCTTGACCCACTTGCCCGGCTCGAGATCCTTGTAGTGCTCGAAGAAGTGCACGGTCTGCTTCATCAGCAGTTCGGGCAGATCGTCGGTGCTCTGCACCTTGTCGTACAGCGGAGTCAGCTTGGCGACCGGAACCGCGACGACCTTCGCGTCGACGCCCGACTCGTCTTCCATCTTCAGCACGCCGACCGGACGGCAGCGGATCACGACGCCCGGCAGCAGCGGGAAGGGCGTCACGACCAGAACGTCGACCGGATCGCCGTCACCGGCGACGGTGTGCGGCACGTAGCCGTAGTTGATCGGATAACGCATCGAGGTGCCCATGAAGCGGTCGACGAAAACCGCGCCGCTATCCTTGTCGACCTCGAACTTGATCGGATCGGCTTGCGCCGGGATCTCGATGATGACATTGATGTCGTTCGGCACGTCCTTGCCGGCCTTGACCTGGTCGAAACCCATATCTTCCTCCCGTTAAAAAATTTGGCCTGAATTATATGTGGAAATAGCCTCTTTTCGCTGCCCTCTTCCCATTCTCCGTTGACAGGACAGCGCGCATTCGGGCAGGTTCGCGGGCAGGCGTCCATATATAATCCGGCCTCCGACGGCACAAACCCGCTGCAGCAACGGATGCCCCCCATTTCGCCTCGACGCTTCCCCGCTCCGGGATCCCCCCTCCGAAGGGGCTCGATCCATTGGGGATGGCTGACCTTCGTCGCCGGGGCACATGCGGCAGGACTGCTGGCGCTTTCGGGGCTGAACGGCGCCGCTCTGCCGGAACCCCGACCCGACACACAAACGATAAGCGTTCAGCTCATCGCCCCCGAACGCCGGACGGCGATCGCTCCGCGTCCCGACCCGACGCCCACCCCCATCCCCGCGCCCACCGCGGCCGAAGCACGTCCACCTGCGCCCACGACGCCACCGCGAATGGCGCAACAAAGAGCAGGCGGCACTCCCCAAGCGCCACATCCGCCGGTCGCGGCACGGCTCGAGACTCCTGCGGCGCCGGCCCCGCAGGGCAACTTGCCGCCTCCGCTGCCCGACCAACAGCCGCCGCAGCCCGTCGCGCCCCCTCCGACGAGCCCCACGGCGATGGCCAGCGCTCGAAGCGAAGTCAAATCCGCCTCGGAGTCACAAACCCCAACGGTCAGCGCACGCTTCGACGCAGCCTACCTGCAGAACCCATCACCGAGCTACCCGCGCATGTCGCGGCGGGCGGGCGAGGAAGGCACGGTCATGCTGCGGGTCCGCGTGCTTGCCGACGGACGCCCGTCCAACATCGACGTCGCGGAAAGCAGTGGGCACCCGCGACTCGACGAGGCAGCCCGGGAAACGGTACGCAATTGGCGCTTCGTCCCTGCCCGTCAGGGCGACACCCCCATCGACAGCTGGCTACGCGTCCCGATCGCCTTCCGGCTGCAGGACTAGACGTTTCAAGCCGGGCAGCTGAAGCCGGCCTCCTCGACCGCCGCTCGCATCACGTCAACGCTCACTTGCGCCGGATCGTAGCGGACCACGGCCTGCGCCGCCTCGAGCGAAACCTGGGCGTCCTCCACACCGGACAAGCCCTTCAACACGGTGGTCACGTTGCGCACGCAGCCACCGCAGCTCATGTCCCCGACCTTCAATGTCACTTCCGCCATGATTCGAGTCCTCCTGGAAAACCTTATCGTCCGCCCCTATCGCCCCGCCGTCCAACGCCGCAGCAGCAAGGAATTGGTGACGACCGACACCGAGCTCATCGCCATCGCGGCGCCTGCGATCACCGGATTGAGCAAGCCAAACGCCGCGAGCGGGATGCCCAATACGTTGTAGATGAACGCAAAGAAGAGATTTTGACGGATCTTCGACAAGGTCGCGCGCGACAGGTCGATCGCATCCGCGACGCCGTGCAGACTGTTCCGGACCAGCGTAATGTCAGCCGCCTCCACGGCGACGTCCGCGCCCACCCCGATCGCGAACGAAACGTCGGCCGCGGCAAGCGCCGGCGCGTCGTTGATCCCGTCACCGGCCATGCCGACCCGAATGCCGTCCCGCGCCAGCGACTGGACGACCTCCGCCTTGTCGCCCGGCAACACCCCCGCACGCCATTCGTCGATCCCGGTCTGGGCGGCAATCGCCGCGGCGGTGGCCGCATGGTCGCCGGTCAACATGACCACACGCAGGCCGCGAGCCTTTAGCCGCGCCACAGCCGCCGCCGAATCCGCCCGGACACGATCCGCGACGCCGATCAGGCCTGCAAAGGCGCCATCCGCCGCCACTGCCACCAAGGTCCTGCCCGCCCCGGCAAGCTCATCACAGGCTGCCTGCGGAACGACCACGCCCTGCTCCGCGAGCAAACCAGGACTCCCGACGAGCACCTGGCGCCCCCCGACGACGCCTCTGACGCCTTTCCCGGCCACGGCACTCACGGCGGTCGACACCGGCACCATGGCGCCCTCCGAGCCGGCTGCAGCGACAATTGCCGTCGCGATGGGATGGGCACTCGTTTGCTCGAGCGCCGCTGCGATCGACAGCAGACTTGTACGATCCCAGCCTTCCGCCGGCACGACTTCGCTGACAGCAGGAGTCCCTTCGGTCAGGGTGCCGGTCTTGTCGACCACCAGAACGCCGATCTTTTCGGCCAGTTCGAGTGCCGCGGCGTTCTTCACCAGCATCCCGGCGCGCGCCCCCTGCCCCGTCCCGACCATGATCGCCGTCGGAGTGGCAAGCCCGAGCGCACACGGACACGCGATGACGAGCACGGCGACCGCGCAGATCAACGCCTGCGCAAAATCTCCGGCCAGCCACCACCAACCGACAAAGGTCACAGCCGCGATCGCGACCACCACCGGCACGAACACGCCCGCAATGCGATCCGCGAGCCGCTGCACCGGCGCCTTCGAACCCTGCGCCTGTTCGACGAGGCGGATGATGCCGGCGAGCAGCGTATGCGCCCCGACGCCCGTCGCACGGCAGCGCAACACCCCCTGGCCGTTGATCGTCGCCGCGAAGACCTTGTCCCCGGGACGCTTGTCGACCGGCATGCTCTCCCCAGTCAGCATCGCCTCGTTGAGCGACGACTCACCAGCCTCCACCTCGCCATCGACCGGCACTGCATCGCCCGGCCTCACGACGAAGCCATCCCCCGGGCGCAGACTGTCGACCGGCACCGCGACGATCTCGGTTCCGCGCTCGACATACGCCATCCTCGGCTGCAGACGCAGCAGCGCATCGAGCGCAGCCGTCGTGCGGGCCTTGGCCCTCGCCTCCAACAGCTTGCCGAGCAGGATCAGGGTCACGATCGTCGCCGAGGCCTCGAAGTAGAGGTGCAGATCGTGTCGTCCAAGCACCGTCACGACAGCACTGTAGATCCACGCCATCGACGTCCCGAGCGCGACGAGCACGTCCATATTCGCTCCGCCGCCCCGAAGGGACGACCACGCGCCGCGATAGAACCGCGCGCCGATCCAGAATTGCACCGGCGTCGCCAGCGCAAACTGCAACCAGCGCGGCAGGATGTCGTGCGCCATCGCCCAGCCGCCATCGAACATCGCCCCCATTTGCACCAGCAAGGGCAAGGTGAGAAGCGCCGAAATCCAGAAGCGCCGGAACTCCGCTCTCCATGCCCGGGCCTGGCGCTCGCGATCGCGTTCCCGCGTCGTCGCCCCGGTCTCAGTGCCCTCGAAGCCCGCACGCCGCACCGCCTGTCCGATGTCGTCGGCGCTCACGAGGCCCGGCTGATACCTCAGGACCGCCCGCTCGGTCGCAAAATTGACGCTCGCCTCGATTCCAGGGAGCCGGTTGAGCACCTTTTCCAAACGCGCCGCACAGGCGGCACATGTCATTCCCGAAATCGCCAACTCGAGTTGCGCCGGCGGCACGTCGAACCCCGCCTTCCGGATCGCCCCGATCACCTGTCCGGGCGTACCCTCGGGCCCATCGAACACGACCCGCGCCTTCTCCGCGGCGAAGTTCACGTTCGCGCTGACGCCCGGCAGGCGATTGACGACCTTTTCGATGCGGGCCGCACACGCGGCACAAGTCATTCCTGAAATCGGCAGTTCGATCGCGGGATGACTCAGTTTCGGTACGGGACTGTTCATGATCGGCTCACAGACTGAGTTCATTGTCGCACCGACAACCGACCTTATCGGCATTGCCCGGCGCCCAGATTGATGGCAGTCTAAACCCCGTACCAAAGTACGGAGTCAAGCCCCGCCATGAACAATCTGACGATCGGTGCCTTGGCGCGCGCCGCTGGAGTCGGCGTCGAAACGGTCCGCTATTACCAGCGCCGAGGTCTGCTACCGGAACCGCAGTCGCGCAAGGGAGCGTTTCGGACCTACGGCGGCGACGAGTTGGCGCGCCTGCACTTCATCCGGCGCGCACAGGCGCTCGGCTTCAGCCTCGACGAAATCTCCGAATTGCTGGATCTCGACGAAATGACGGACCGCGAAAACGCGCGCGTGTTCGCGAAGGCGAAGATTGCCGACATCGAATCGCGCGTCCGCCAGCTGGAAGAAATCCGGACTGCGCTCGAGAGCCTCGTCAGATGCTGCGAACACTCGGATGCAGAAACGCCCTGCCCGATCCTGCATGCCCTTGCGACACCCCAGCCCCCGTTACAACCTGCGCAAGCTGCGGCCAAACGCGCGAGCCGCAAGACGCACCGCTGATCACACCTCGCAGACCACGCCGCGCCACAGGGCGCCACCCAGCGTCGGGGCGTTGAAGAGCCCGAAAACGCCAAACCCGAGGACGAGCAGACCCGCCGCGAGGCGCACCCTGCCGTTGCGCGTGACGTCGCGGAAACGCTTGAACAACATCCCCGCCAACATCAGATTCGGTAACGTACCCAGACCGAAGGCCAGCATCAGTCCAGCGCCGCGGCCCGCAGACCCGGTCACCAACGCAGTCGTCAGCGCGCTGTACACGAGACCGCAGGGAAGGAGGCCCCACAGCAAGCCCAAGGGCAGAGCCTGGCGCACCGAGCGTGCGGGAAGGAAGCGTGCCGTAAAAGGCTGGACATGGCGCCACAGATGCATTCCAGCGCGCTCAATCGGGGTCAGCAGCCGCGTAAAACCAGTCAGATACAGGCCCAGCGCAACGAGCATCAGGTTCGCGAGCACATAGAGGCCCAACTGCACCGGCAGGAAGTTATTGAACAACAAGCCGACCGTTCCCAGCGCTCCCAACAATCCGCCGAGCACCGTGTAAGTCACGACACGACCGACGTTGTACGCGAGATGAATCGGCCATTGAGCTCGGCCACGCCCCGGAAGATTCACGGTGAGCGCCCCGACAATGCCGCCGCACATGCTTACGCAGTGCGTCCCTCCGAGGAGGCCGATCAGAAAAGCTGCGACGTAGCCGGTTTCAGGCATGCGAAATTACACGACTCGATGACTGCCGGGAGCGTGAGGCCGCGGCGGCAAAAGCAATGCGGGCGTTGAAAAACGCCCGCACTTTAACACCTTCACGCCTGGCACGCAGCCACCCGAACCAGGGCAGCAGACAAAGTCAGATCACGCGGGAGTAACGAGCCCGCTCGCGGTCGGCACGCAGGTAGCGGTCAAAGACCATCGCGATGCCGCGCACCAGCAAGCGCCCCGGAGGCAGCACGCTGATCCACTTGTCGCTGACCTTGAGCAGTCCGGCCTCTTCCATCGCACGCAGATCCTGAAGCTCCTCGGCGAAATACTCGTCGAACTTGATCAGGTGGGCGATTTCGAAGGACTCGATCGACAGCTCGAAATGGCACATCAGCGCCTGGATGATCGAGCGGCGCAGCAGGTCGTCCGCCGTCAGCTCGATGCCGCGCAGCACCGGCAGTTCGTCGCGATCGAGTATGTCGTAGTACTCGTCGAGCGTCTTCACGTTCTGCGAGTACACCGGCCCGATCTTGCCGATCGCCGACACGCCGAAGGCAAGCAGATCGCACTCGGCCTGCGTCGAATAGCCCTGGAAATTGCGGTGCAACCGCCCCTGGCGTTGCGCGACGGTGAGCTCGTCGTCGGGCTTCGCGAAGTGGTCCATGCCGATATAGACGTAACCCGCCTCGGTCAGCCGGCGAATCGCCAACTGGAGGATCTGAAGCTTGGTGTCGGACGTCGGCATGTCCTCGACCGCGATGCGGCGCTGCGGCTTGAACAAGCCCGGCAGGTGCGCATAGCTGTACAGCGAAATACGGTCCGGCGACAGCTCCAGCACCTGTTCCAGCGTGCGATTGAAGCTGATCATGTTCTGGCGCGGCAGACCGTAGATCAGGTCCATGCTGATGGACTTGAAGCCGGTGGCACGCGCCGAATCGATAACGAGCTTGGTTTCATCGAAGCTCTGGATGCGGTTGACCGCAGCCTGCACATCCTCGTTGAAATCCTGCACCCCGACGCTCATGCGGTTGAAGCCGAGGTCAGCGAGCAGCTTCACGGTTTCGAAATCGACCTTTCGCGGATCGACCTCGATCGAGTACTCGCCGTTCGGCACCAGCGTGAAACGCTTGCGCACCGACTCCATCAGCTCGCGCATTTCGTCGTGCGACAGGAAGGTCGGGGTACCACCGCCCAGGTGCAGCTGGGTGACCTGCCGGCTGCCGCCGAGCGAAGCCGCCACGAGATCCATTTCCTTCTCGAGGTACTTGAGGTACTTCGCCGAGCGTGCGTGATCCTTGGTGATGATCTTGTTGCACGCGCAGTAGTAGCAGATCGTGTTACAGAAGGGGATGTGGAAGTATAATGAAAGCGGCTTACTGACCCCTCCGACCCCGCGCTGAGCCAGCCAGTCGCGCAAGGCACGTGCGTCGAACGCTTCCACGAAGCGGTCGGCCGTCGGATAGGAGGTGTAACGCGGCCCGTTGATGTCGAAGCGACGAATCAACTGCTGATCGAAGACTAGATCTTTCTGACTGGTCATGGTTGTGTCGGTAGAGTGCATTTCGTACGATCTCAAAAAGCAGCACTTTTGTGGTTGACGTGGATCAACTTAGCATTTCACAGCTTATCCGCATCCACCGCATCTCTGTAGAGGAAACCAGATTATCGTGCAAATGAAGGCGACGGTGCCGATTACGGTTGCCGGTCTCAAGGTGGCATGCTCGCAATGCAACCTCGTCGAGTTGTGCCTGCCGTTCGGGATGTCGGAAAACGAAATCGACCGTCTCGACGAACTGGTCGGTGCGCGCCGCAAGATTAAGCGGCAGCAGCACCTGTATCGCGCAGGGGATCCGTTCGAGGCGATCTACGCGATCCGGACGGGTTCGTTCAAGACCGACGTGCTTCTCGAGGACGGGCGCGAGCAGGTCACCGGCTTCCAGATGACAGGCGAGATCATCGGATTGGATGGTATCAGCACCGAGCAGCACTCGTGCAACGCCGTGGCGCTGGAAGACAGCGAAGTCTGCGTGATCGCCTACAGCAAGCTGGAAGAACTCTCGCGGGTCGTCGAAGGCCTGCAGTTGCAGTTCCACAAGGTAATGAGCCGGGAGATCGTGCGCGATCACGGCGTCATGACGCTGCTCGGATCGATGCGCGCCGAAGAACGGCTTGCGGCCTTCCTGCTGAACATGTCGCAGCGCTTCACGGCGCGGGGCTTTTCGGCGGCCGAATTCCACCTGCGGATGACCCGGGAGGAAATCGGCTCCTATCTCGGACTCAAGCTGGAAACCGTTTCCCGTGCGTTCTCGCGCTTCCAGGAAGAAGGGCTGATTGCCGTTCAGCAGAAGCACATCCGCATCCTCGACAGCGCCGGCCTGAAGAAGCTGATCCAGCATCCTCACCGGAGTTGAGCGTTTTCGGGCAGGTGCGTCCTGCCGTCGCTCGCCATCCGGAATCGCCCGAAAGCGGGATCACGAACCAGCGACGAACGCCAGATAGCCCACCGGATTCTTGGTAACGGCAACCGACACGATCCACAGAAAGGTCACGACGGCCGCAGCGAATGCTGCGACACGGATACGCATCGTCGCGCCGCGCCGCAACGCGACAGCCCCGAGCAGGACGTAGACGACCAGGCCAAAGACCTTGGCGGTCACCCAGGGAGAAAGGAAGGGATACTGCCCGCTCATCGTCGCCAGCGCGATCGCGCTGCCGAGGAACACCGTGTCGATCACGTGCGGCAAAGTACGCGTCACCCTGTGATTGGCCAACGGGCTGCGACGCATCATCCACACACCCTGCAGCAGGAAGCCGCAGCCGCTCAGGGCGGCGCAGAACATGTGCAAGTGCTTGACGGCAAGATACATCGCTCACCCCGGACGGCCGTCGGCGCGCGGACGCAGGTAGATCGGCACATAGCGGACCGCCCATGAGCCGAACACGCCGACCCACCCGAGAACGGAGACCAGCATCGCCCACGGCGCCCATCCTGCGGGCACCAATTCAGCGAACACCCGCGTTACCGCCACCAACTCGAGCGTCAGAAAGAGGCCCCAGGTGAGCCGGTCTGCGGTCAGCTTCCGGCCGGAATGGCCCAAGGTCACGCGCGACACCATCCCCATCAATACGGAACCGAAGAAACCGACCCCCAACGCATGAAGCGGTGCCAGCCCCAGGATCTGCACTCCGCCCAACGCGGCCGTCGACTGGATGGCGAACAACGACCAGGCAATGCCGAGCCACAGGAAACCGATGTGGAGCATCGCGAGCAGAGGCACCTTCAGCGCCGACAGGAGTCGCCATTGACGGGACAACCACAACGACGCGACGGCCGCGGGCAAGTCGACGATCCAACTGAACGCAGACGCCCCGGCCATCGACAGTCCACCATGAACGACGCTCGCTCCGACGACGAGCCAGAGCGCCCACACCGGCCGCACGACCTGATATCCGGGGATCGGCCCTGTCGAGAAGAACGGAATCATGCGATGGCACACGCTGAAGAATACCGGCAGCAGACACCACCAGACGGCTGCATTGATGGCCACGCGTGCCGCAATGGGACCCGCCCCGATGGCGACGCCCATCCACGCCAGCGGCGCTAGCGCGCCCGCCGTCACTGCGTAGCAGATCGCCCGCGCGTGCAAAGCCTCCAGATCGCCGTGATGGGCGACCTGCCACAACACCCATAGCACGCCGATCCACCCGGCCAGCACCAGTATGAGGCCCGCTGTCAGCAGTCCCGGCACCACCATTCCAATCGCGGCAATTACCCAGCCCGCCGCAAGAAGACGCCATGCGCCTAGCCAACGAGCTTGCGGAATTTCGTCGAACGCCTGCCAACGTGGCATCGCCGTCAGCAAGAAGCCGAACATGAAAAGCGGGAACATCCCACAGGTCACCAGCAACGCATGCATCCATACGGGCGGAAGGGTCCATGGCATCGACGGTGCCAGTCCTGCACGCGCCGCGATTTCGACGGTCCAAAGCGTGAAGGCCGTCAGCAGCATGACCGCGCCGGACAGGAACATGGAGCGGTGCGGCGCAGCGAAGACAATATGTCGCTCGCTTCCCGATTCGTTGCCGTTGCGTCGCTGCATTCCTTCCTGCTCCTCAAGCCCATTTAGCCGACGGCGCGTTGCACGCATAAAGTCATGCAAGCCGTCGACACGGTAAAATCACCGAGTTTCCTGCCGGAGTCCGTAATGTCCACACCCCCAACCGACATACCAACCCAGCTGCGTCATATTTCGTTCTTCGGTCAGCTTTCCGACGAAGACCTTGCACACATCGCTCGCTACACTCGCGAGCGCCACCTCGAAAAAGGCGAAGTCCTTTTCCAACGGGGCGATGCCGTCCATGGCTTCTACTTCGTCGTATCGGGACAGATGAAGCTCGCCGTGTCATCCCCCCAGGGCAATGAAAAGGTCGTCGAGATCATCAGCCCGATGCAGACCTTCGGCGAGGCGGTGATGTTTCTGAACCGTCCCTACCCCGTCTTCGCCGAAGCGCTTTCTCCAACCCACCTGCTTCACATCGGTCAGGCCGTGGTGTCCGAACTGATCGATCAGGACGTAGGCTTCGCCCGCAAGCTCCTGGCCGGCATGGCAATCCGTCTCCACGGCATGATCCAGGACGTCGAAACCTACTCCCTGCGCTCGAGCATGCAGCGCGTGATCGGCTACCTGCTGCAGCAGGCGGAAACCGCGGGCGGCAACACCAGCCGCGACATCGAGCTCCCCACAAGCAAGCAGGTCATCGCCTCACGGCTCAATCTCACGCCCGAGACCCTTTCGCGGATCTTCCACGACCTGAACAACGCCGGCCTGATCACGGTACACGGCAAGCACATCACCCTGCACGACCCGAACCGCCTCGCCCGCCATCAGGGGTAGAAGCGTCTCTGTTCTGAAGGTGCGGGATCATTGTCCGCGACACCTTCAGGCAGACGCCTTGACTCGTATCAACCGGCGAAGACGGCCTTCCCGCTCAACGTTCCAGGACGTATGTGCCGGGAGCGGCGGCCAGAGCCGGGAAGTCGGCTGATGCAGCAGGACGCGCGTCGACAAGCTCGCCGCAGCGGGGCTTAAGCCATGCCATCCAGTCGGTCCACCAGCTGCCGGCATGTTCTTCGGCGTGATTGCGCCAATCCTCCGCCTTATCGGAACGATGTGGGTCGGCCACCCAGTACGTCCTTTTGGGGGGATTTACCGGCGGATTGACGATGCCGAGGATGTGTCCGGAGCTCGACAGGACGAAACGTTTCGGGCCGGTCACGAAGTTATTGATGCGGAAGGTCTGCACCCAGGGCGCAATGTGATCATCCTCCGCCGACACTGCGTACAGCGGCTGCGTGATCTTCGACAGATCAATCTGTTCTCCCGCCACCGTCAGTCCTCCCGGCTCGATGAGGCGGTTCTTCAGATAGAGTTCGCGCAAATACCACGCATGCATCGCAAACGGCATGCGCGTCGTGTCCATGTTCCAGTAAAGGACGTCGAAGGGCTGCGGGGCTTCGCCATAGAGCCAGCTGTGCTCCACGTAATGCCAGATCAGGCTGTTCGAGCGCAAGAGCCGGAAGGCAGAAGCCATCTCCTTGCCGTCGAGGTAGCCCTTACGCGCCATGCCCTCGGTCAGGTACCGAACACTAGCGTCATCGATGAACACCTCGATGTCGCCCGGTTTGTGGAAATCCACAAGGGTCGTGAAGAGCGTCCAGTCGGCAACTGGCACCTCCTCGGGGCCGAAGCGCCGGTTCGCCCACGCCATGTACATCGCCAGAGCCGTCCCGCCGATGCAGTAGCCGGCAGCATGCACACGACGCGCGCCGGTCAAGCGACGGGCGGTTTCCACGATCGCGTGCACGCCGTCCTCCAGGTAGCGGTCGAAGGTGACGTCCCGCATTGCCCCATCCGGGTTTTTCCAGCTGGTGATGAAGACGTCGAGTCCCTGGTCGAGCAGGAAGCGCACCATGCTCTTCTTGGGCACGAGATCGAGGATGTAGAACTTGTTGATCCACGGCGTGACGATCACCACGGGCTCGGCATGGACCTTCGCCGACGTCGCCGAATAATGGATCACTTCGAGCAGGTCATTTCGGAACACCACGGCACCGGGAGCCGTTCCCAGCGTTTCCCCGACCTTGAAGTCCCCGGGGCTGCTCATCCTGATCTCGCCCGCCTCGACGTCGGCCATGAAGTTCTGCCACCCCTGTGCCAAGCTGTCACCGCGACTCTCGACCGCTTTACGGATGGCAACCGGATTCGTCCAGAAAAAGTTCGTCGGCGCCACCGCATTGAGCCATTTCCGCCACCAGAACGCGGCACGACGACGTTCCTTGCTGGACAAACCGGGTGTGTCGTAAAGCATGTCCTGCACGTGCCGCGTCACGGCCAGGTACCATTCCTTCGTCAGATCCCAGCTCGCCGCCTCGGTCCATGCCGGATCGACAAAGCGCGCATCGTCGCTATTGGGGCTGATCGGGTCCCTACTCCGCATACCGACAGCACGCAGCATCGAGTGCCACTGCAAACGGGACAGGTCGCTCGACAGACTCAGGAAGTGCTCCATCAATTCCTGCGGATGCGCCAGCCACGCCAGTTGCGCGTGCACGATCGGCGCTGCCATACCTAGCGGGTCTACAGTTCCTTCGACCGTATCATGCAATTCCCGCAAGGTACGTTTGACCGTCTTCCCCGGATCGATCGGCTCAACGGTCTTTGCAGTTTTCCTCGTTGCCACGATGTTTGACTCCTGCTCCTGGATTCGCTTTCCTTCGCGCGCCACATCATCGTGCGCTCGATCACTGGAAGGCAAGGTGACCTCCGGGGACATTTCTGCCCGCGCCTGCAATCGTTCGTACAGAAGTTCAAATAATACGCCCACCACCCGCGGACTTCCGCCCGCGGAAGTTACGCACCCGCAGCGACGCGTATGGATGACTCGGTTGGCCGCGAACCTCCAGAGATGCCACATCCATACGCATCCCTTCATGCCGACGACGCTCCTGACATTCTGTCATCGCCTGTTGACGTGTATCAACGAGAACACACCGGATTAACCTGCACGGAAGCGGCTGGCTATAATTAAGCGACGGTCCTAACAAGGGGAAGCACGATGTTCAAGCACATACTCGTCCCGACTGATGGCTCACCGCTGTCCGAGGGGACGGTTTCACGCGCGGTATTGTTCGCCAAGGACGCCGGCGCCCGGATCACATTCTTCTACGCCCAGCCCGATTTCCCGATGCCAATCTACGGAGAGGGAGCACTGATCGATCCGACAACGCCGGAGCAGTTCAGCAAGGCCGCTGCCGACGAGGCGAAACGGATCCTGGACGCCGCCAAGTCGATCGCCGACGCGGCCGGAGTCAACTCCGATACCGACACGGTAGTCAATGAAGTCCCGTACGAAGCGGTAATCGACGCTGCCGAGCGCCACGGGTGCGACCTGATCTTCATGGCGTCCCATGGCCGCCGCGGCATCGCAGGACTACTACTGGGCAGCGAAACCCAGAAAGTCCTCACGCACACGTCGATCCCTGTGCTGGTGTATCGCTAGATCCAGAAGGCAGCAAACTCAGTGCGGCGCGTTGATCTGCGCCGCACTGCGTTGGAAGAACAGGGTCAGAAGGCTGGAAGCCGCTCCGACCAGCCAGAAGCCGAAGAATCCGATCGAATAGGTCGCAGTCGCTGAATAATCGACAGGCTCCCCGAAGAGGTAGAGTGTCTGCGGATCAATGACCGTAAAGAACAGGGCCTCGGCTCCTGCCGCGACCAAAAAGGACGGCCATAGGACCTGCATCAATTTCAGCATCGCCAACCTCCTTACAGTTCAATTTACCCCGCTGACGGAACCATCCTTACGGGCCCGCTGACCGGCACGCTGATCGTCGTCGTCATGCGCCAGTTTCGCGAGTCGTCCTCCAGTTGCAGCAACCAGTGTCCGGAAACCAAAGGAGCAAGCGGGGCCACGTAGGCGCCGTCGCGCTTGCGCAGCGTCAGCGCTTGGTCCATTCCCGAACGGGTAGGATGCGCAATCGTGAGCAGCAGAGTTTCGGGCAAGGCAACGCCGTCAGCAGCAGAGAGTTGCAGACTCACCTCGTCCGCGCGCATCGTCACCTCTGCAGCAAGGCCAAGCTCCGCCGCCCGCGTCGTGCGCGCGATCGTCTTCTGGATAGTCTTCCCTTCCTGGTAGTAATCGTCGACCACCAAGCCATCGGCAGTGCGGACCGCAAGCCACAGCGTCACGAGCCCGGTCACGACCGCAACGGCAGGAATCGAAATGAGGAACCAGAGCCACCCATGCCGATACCAGGGCTCAGAAGTCTCAAATGTTTTTGCCAACCGCATGCTTGCGCCCCGCATTAGTGTGGAATGATGAAAGTGGTGCGCTCGTGCACTGCAAGCCGAGGATCATCCGGAACAGTGATATTGAACGTGATCTCATGCGAACCCTCCGCCACGTCATGCTCGGGCACGCGAACCCTGACGGTTACGGCTTCGGTGCTCGCAGGTTGAAGTTCAATCTGGCTCAGGCCATCGATACGAATACCCTCGAGCCCGGAAACCTTGACGTCCACCGTGCGCCGGGTTTCAAGCATGTTCATGATCTGAAGTTGATAGACGTTTTCGACCATTTCTCCCGGGACCTCCCGCGCAAGCGTGGCGCGGTCGCGGATGATGTCCACTCTCAAATCCGAGCGGGTAGCCAGCCCCCAGATCATTGCAAGAGAGACTAGCGCCAGGATGCTGCCGTAGATCAAGGTACGCGGGCGCAGTACGTGAGCGATGATGTCTCGCCGCCCCCAGTGCTGCTTGACCGCATTCTCGGTCGAATAGCGGATGAGTCCGCGGGGATAACCCATCTTGTCCATGACCTGATCGCATCCGTCGATGCAGGCCGAACAGCCGATACATTCGTACTGGAGACCGTCGCGGATATCGATGCCCGTCGGGCAGACCTGAACGCAGATCCCGCAATCGATACAGTCTCCAAGTCCCACCGCGCGAGGGTCGACGCCCTTCTTGCGCGAGCCCCGCGGATTGCCGCGATCCGCGTCGTAGGTGATCACGAGCGTATCGGGATCGAACATAACGCTCTGGAAGCGTGCATAGGGGCACATGTACTTGCACACCTGTTCGCGCATCACGCCGGCAAAAAGATAGGTGAAGCCGCCGTAGAACAGGATCCAGAAAAGCTCCCAGGGTCCGAAACTGAAGCTCGCAGCCGAGCGCAGCAACTCGTCAACCGGGGTGAAATAAGCGACAAGCGTAAACCCGGTCCAGAGCGAGAGCAGCGCCCAGGCAGTGTATTTGGCGCCTCGCAAGGCCAATTTGCGCCCATCGAGCGGGGCCGCCTCGAGCTTGCGTCGTCGAATGTGGTCGCCCTCGATCTTCTCTTCGATCCACATGAAGATCTCGGTGTAGACCGTCTGCGGACAGGCATAGCCGCACCACAGTCGCCCTGCGATCGCTGTGAAGAAGAACAGCGCATAAGCCGAAATGATCAGCAGGATCGCGAGATAGAAGACGTCCTGCGGCCAAAAAATCCAGTCGAACAGATAGAACTTCCGTTCGGTGAGGTGGAACAGGACGGCCTGCCGATCATTCCATCTCAACCACGGCAAGCCGTAGTACAAGAGCTGAGTAGCCCAAACGAGGACCCACCGCCAGGTTGCGAAGCGCCCGGTAACCGATCGCACATGGAGCTTTTGCCGAGCGGCATAAAGCCCCTCGGACTTCGTCGCACGAACCAGAGGTACGACGACTTTCTTCTTCGGCAGCGGATCGCCCATATCGCTATATGTACATCTACTTATGTTCAGTCTACAAATTCCCCGGGGCGAACCCCGGGGACTTGTGCTTCGTCAAGACGCAGCAGTTCTACTTCGCCGGATTATTCGACAAGCTATACACGTACGAGGCCAGCAGGTGGACCTTCGCCTCGCCGAGGAATTCCCCGAAACCAGGCATCCGGTTCGTGCGTCCCTTGGTGATCGTCTCGATCACGGTCGTCTCGTTCGACGCATATAGCCAATCCTCGTCGGTCAGATTGGGAGCGCCCATCGCCGGAGTGCCCTTCGCTTCCGGCCCATGGCATGCGACGCAGTTTTGCTGGAACAGTTCCGCACCCCGTTGCGCACGCAGCGAATCGTGCGCGAGACCCGACAGCGAACGAACGTAATTGGCAACGTCCTTCACCCCTTCGGCACCGAGGATCGGTCCGAACGCGGGCATCATCGCCATGCGACCGCCAGTGATCGTCGTCTTGATGGTGGCCGGATCGCCGCCCCAGTTCCACACCTTGTCGGTGAGGTTCGGGAATCCCTTGGCCCCGTGCGCATCCGAGCCGTGGCATTGCGCGCAGTAGGTGACGAACAGGCGCTTGCCCGCCGCACGAGCTTCTGGATCCGCCGCAACCGCCGGAATCTCCATCCCCTTGTACTTGTCGAATATCGGCGCGTAACGCTCCTCAGCGGCCTTCATCTCGGCCGCATACTGTCCGGCCGAACTCCAGCCCAGTATGCCCTTCTTGTTGCCGAAGCCGGGGTAAATGACGAGGTACACCGCTGAAAACACCAGGGTGGCCCAGAACAGGTACAGCCACCAGCGTGGCAGCGGGTTGTTGTACTCGGCCAGGTTTTCGTCCCAAACATGGCCATGCAGTTCAACTGGCCCCGTTTCCCGCTTGTTGTTCGACATCAGCACGAACAAGCAGAACAACAGGCTCAGTCCCACCAGGCCCATCACATACATGTTCCAGAAGCCGCTTACAAAGTCAGCCATTTTTTATCCTTTCTCGCCGTTCCGGCCACCCGCGGAGGCCGGCGCATCATCGTCGGTGAAGGGCAGCCGCGCCGCCTCCTCGAATCCGGACTTGGCGGTCTTGCTATAGGCCCAGAGACAAATCCCCAGGAAGCAAGCAAGCCCGAGAACAGTGAGAAGGGAACGGAAATCATTGAGATCCACGGCGCGTCTCCCGCTTGTCACTTGAAGTTCGAAAGCGCAGTACCAAGACCCTGCAGGTACGCAACGACAGCGTCCATTTCGGACTTGCCCTCGAGCGCAGCCCGCGCACCGGCGATTTCCTCGTCGGTGTAGGGATGGCCAAGCTTGCGCAACGCGCGCATCTTGTCTTCGATGTCGTCCGACTTCAGCGGGCGGTTAAGCCACGTGAAGGCCGGCATATTCGACTCCGGTACGACGTCGCGCGGATTGTTCAGGTGCACCTGATGCCACTGGTCGGAATAGCGACCACCAACGCGCGCGAGATCCGGACCGGTGCGCTTGGAGCCCCACTGGAACGGGCGATCGTAGATGAATTCGCCAGCTACCGAGTAGTGCCCGTAGCGCTCGGTTTCGGCGCGGAACGGACGGATCATCTGCGAATGGCAGTTGTAGCAACCTTCACGGATGTAGATGTCGCGCCCCGCGAGGCGCAGCGGGTCATAAGGCTTGATGTTGAGCGAGTTGCCGTCACCGTCGATCGCGGTCGTCGTGCTCGTCTGGAAGAAAAGCGGCACGATTTCGACCAGTCCGCCTACGCTCACCGTCAGCAAGGTGAGTACGATCAGCCAGCCGACACTGCGCTCGATGAATTCGTGTTTCGATTGAGCCATGTTTTTATTCTCCGATTAAGCGTGACCAGCAGCCGGCACGACCACCGGGGCGCTGTATGCCTTCTCCCCTGCAATCGTTTTGATCATGTTGTAGAACATGATGAGCATGCCCGTGAGAAAGAGCACGCCCCCCGCCAGACGGATCGTCCAGAACGGGTAGCTGGCCTTCACGCCTTCAACAAACGAATAAGTCAACGTGCCGTCCGGGTTGGTCGCACGCCACATCAGCCCCTGCATCACACCGGCAATCCACATCGAGGCGATATAGAGAACGATCCCGATCGTCGCAATCCAGAAGTGGGTGTTGATCAGGCCAACGGAGTACATCTGGGTCTTGCCGTACATGCGCGGGAGCAGGTAGTAGATCGAGCCGATTGAAATCATCGCCACCCAACCCAGGGCACCCGAGTGCACGTGGCCGATCGTCCAGTCGGTATAGTGGGACAGCGCGTTCACGGTCTTGATCGCCATCATCGGACCTTCGAAGGTCGACATGCCGTAGAAGGACAAAGCGGTGATCAGGAACTTGAGAATCGGGTCGGTACGCAGCTTGTGCCATGCGCCCGACAGCGTCATCACGCCGTTGATCATGCCGCCCCAGGACGGCGCCAGCAGGATCAGCGAGAACAGCATACCGACCGACTGGGTCCAGTCAGGCAGAGCCGTGTAATGCAGGTGGTGCGGACCCGCCCACATGTAGGTGAAGATCAGCGCCCAGAAGTGGACGACCGACAGTCGATACGAATAGACAGGGCGCTCGGCCTGCTTCGGCACGAAGTAATACATCATCCCGAGGAAGCCGGCGGTCAGGAAGAAGCCCACCGCGTTGTGGCCATACCACCACTGGACCATCGCGTCCTGGACACCTGCATAGGCGGAGTAAGATTTGATCAGAGTGACCGGGATGGCGGCGCTATTGACGATGTGCAGCAGCGCGACAGCCAGGATGAAGCCGCCGAAGAACCAGTTCGCCACATAGATGTGTGACGTCTTGCGCTTGGCTATCGTCCCGAAGAACACGATGGCGTAAGAGACCCACACGACTGCGATCAGGATGTCGATCGGCCATTCCAGCTCGGCGTATTCCTTCCCCTGGGTGATGCCCAGCGGCAGGGTGATCGCGGCCAGCACGATCACAAGTTGCCACCCCCAGAACGTGAAGGCTGCCAACCCCGGCGCGAACAGCGGGGTGTGGCAAGTGCGTTGAACCACGAAATACGACGTCGCGAACAGCGCACAGCCGCCAAACGCGAAGATCACTGCGTTGGTGTGCAACGGACGCAGCCTGCCAAAGTGAAACCATTCGCTCAGATTGAGCGACGGCCACACCAGCTGAGCCGCGATGATCACGCCCACCAGCATGCCCACAATTCCCCACACGACAGCCATGATGGAGAACTGGCGCACGACTTTGTAGTTATAAGTCGCCTGCGATTGCATGAAACTCCCCTTGAGATGAAGAAACTCTTGCACGAGGCGCAGCTACGTGTCCGCCAGCTTGCCGGTCACACCTCGTGACATCGACCGCCATTGTATTGCACTGCGACAGTGGGTGAAAATACCCACTTCAAAAATATGGGATAAATAATTACTGGATCATAGTCGAAAAGCACAAACAAAAAAAAAGGGTGCGCATCTAGCGCACCCCCAACCCCAACAGAGAGACAAAAATTCCTATGCAGAAGTCATCGTCCGACAGCCTTCGGACGCCAACCGTGAAAACTTGTGTGAAGTATGCCGCCCCCCAATACCGGGTACTTTGACGAAAATCAAAGGAAGTGGCTTGAGCGGGAAATTGAAGCACCCGATTGGCAATACGTCACACTTGTTTGCGTTCTGACCCCTCTTTCGACGGGTCTTCCTTTTCACGCGCCGGCTCGGCCGCGTCGCGGTCGTCCATCAGGAGCCGATACGCCGGCCCCTCCAGGTCGTCGTACTGCCCCGAACGGAGAGACCACCAGAAGACAGCCCCGATCACGAACACAAGCAGCACCGACAGGGGAACGAGTATGTACAGGCTTTCCATGGCGTAATCAGGTCCGGGAAGGCAGGCGCTGCAGGCGCAACGCGTTGAGAACCACGAGCAGCGAGCTGCCAGCCATTCCGATTCCCGCCATCCACGGGGTGATCAGACCGGCCATCGCCAATGGGACGCAAGTGAAGTTATAGGCAAAGGACCACCACAGATTTTGGCGAATGATGCGCAGAGTACGGCGCGCGACATCAATACCGTCACCGAGCGCGGCGAGACTCTCGTTGAGGAGCACGATGTCCCCCTGGTTGCGCGCCAACTCCGTCCCCCCGCCCATCGCAATTGAAACGTGCGCCTGGGCCAATACCGGCGCATCGTTAACTCCGTCGCCGACCATGGCGACCACCAACTCGGGGCGCCGTTGCAAGGCGGCGATGTGATCGCGCTTCCCCTGCGGCGTCATGCCACCGACCGCATCCGCGAGGCGGAGCTGCCGCCCGACCGCGCTCGCAACCGACGGCGTATCCCCGCTGAGCAACGTCGCGGGAATCATGTCCGCGGCAAGCTTCGCAATAAGACCGGCTGCTTCGTCACGCGGCTGGTCGTCGAGACGGAAAAGCGCGAGCCACCCATCCTCGTTCGCAAGCGACACGATCGAGCCACCACGCTGCTCGAGCTCCGCCAACCCGGACGGAACGGCCTGCCCGAGCTTTTCGGCGACGAGATCCGGGCGCCCGATCCAGTATCGCTTCTCGCCTAGACGCGCCTCGATGCCGAAACCGGTCTGAGCGACAATCGATTCCACGTCGGGCAACGGCAGTCCCTGTGCGGCCCGCGTCAGACCTGCGGCTACCGGATGCTCGGAACCTTGCTCGAGCGCGGCAGCGAGCGCCAGCAATTCCTCGTTCGGCGTTCCGGCAATCGACCGAATTTCCTGCAAGACCATCTTTCCCTGCGTGAGCGTGCCGGTCTTGTCGAAGACAAAGTGATTGGCCCGCGCCAATGTTTCAATCGCGTGCCCACGTGTAACCAGCACACCTCTGCGGGCCATCACATCCGTAGCAACGGTCAAAGCCGTTGGAGTCGCAAGCGAGAGCGCACACGGGCAGGCCACGACCAGCACCGAAACGAAGACCCAAAGAGCACGTCCCGGATCGATGAAGTGCCAGGCAATCCCCGTGGCGGCAGCAAGCACGAGCAGAACAACGATGAACGTCGCGGCAAAGCGGTCGGACTGTTGGGCCATCCGCGGTTTTTCCCCCGCGGCACGCTCCATCAGACGCCGAATTGCAGCGAGCCGCGTCGAATCCCCGACCTGCTCGACACGAATCGCCAGCGGACTCGACACGTTGATGCTCCCGCCGGTGACAGGACTTCCGGGCACCTTTGCGACAGGAAGACTTTCCCCGGTCAGCAGCGCTTCGTTCGCCTCACTGCGCCCGTCGATCACGATGCCGTCTGCCGGCACAACCTCACCAGGTCGCACCCTGAGCACATCCCCGGGTATCACTTGCGATGCCGGAACGCGCTCGCTTTCCAACTGCGGCCACGAATACAGGCGTTCGACGAAAGCGGGCAGCACCTTCCCCAACTCCTCGACGCCGCGCACGGCCTTTTGCCTGGCGACCATTTCCAGATATCGGCCACACAACAAGAAGAACACGAACATTGCGACTGAATCGAAATACACCTCGCCTGAGCCGCTCAATGTCGCCCAAACGCTCGCGCCAAAAGCGCTCCCGACCCCCAAGGCAACCGGCACATCCATGCCGAGATGACGCAGACGGATATCGCGCAACGCGCGCTGGAAAAACGGCGCAGCCGAGTACAGCACGACGGGCAAGGTCAGCAGCAGACTGGACCAGCGCATCAGCGCCTCGATACCGGCCGTCATCTCCCCCTCGCGAGCAAGATAGGCAGGGAAGGCGTACATCATCACCTGCATCATTCCGAAACCGGCGACGAACAGCCGCCAAAGCATCGAGCGGCGCTCCCGGTGCGCGATCTGCTCCGACCGCTCAGCGTCGTATGGATAGGCCCGATAGCCTATCGCCTGTATGGCCGCGAGAATGCCGGACAGTTTGATCTGCCGCTCGTCCCAACGGACACGCGCACGCCGCGTCGCATAATTGATTTCGACCAGCGACACGCCCGGCTGGCGGGCCACATGCTGCTCGTTGAGCCAGACGCACGCGGCGCAGGTAATCCCCTCGAGGATCAACGATGCTTCGCGCTCGTTCTCGCCGATCGGTTGGACGAAGCCCTTCTGGAAATCCGGATGATCGAACAGACCGAGTTCTTGCAGGGCTTCCGGCAGTGCTTCTTTCCGAGGCTCGGGCATCGCATCCCGATGACGGTAATAGTCGACCAGACCATTCCCGACAATGGCCCGTGCAACGGCCTCGCACCCGGCACAGCACATATGGCGGTCGGCGCCGTCGATCGCAACATGATGATCCGACTGCGCCGGAACCGGCAGGCCACAGTGGTAGCACTCTTCACCGGAATCGGAAGCAGGATGGGTGACGGCGGGGGAAGAAGTCATTCGGGCAGCAGGACCGGCGAAAGCGCACTTTTAACACACTTCCCGGACCCCGCCTACTGCGGCGCAGCATGGTCACGACAAAACGGAAACGGGGCACGACCGTCACGATCGCACCCCGTCCGAAAAACCAATGACGAAGCCTTCTGCTTACTTTGCAGTCATCCGGATAGCGCCATCCAGTCGAATCGTCTCTCCGTTCAGGTAGGCGTTTTCGATGATATGGCGAACCAACGCTGCGTATTCGGCCGGACGGCCCATGCGGGACGGGAACGGCACCGTCTTCCCGAGCGAATCCTGCACCTCCTGGGGCATGCCCATCAACATCGGAGTCTCCATGATTCCTGGAGCAATCGTCATCACACGAACGCCGAAGCGCGCCATCTCGCGCGCAACGGGCAAAGTCAGCCCGACGATACCTGCCTTCGACGCTGCGTAAGCAGCTTGGCCGATCTGCCCATCGTAAGCAGCGACCGACGCGGTATTGACGATCACGCCCCGCTCGCCCTCCTCGTTCGGCGTCGCCTTGGTCATCACATCTGCCGCGAGACGCAACATGTTGAAGCTGCCGACCAGGTTTACGCTCACCGTACGCGCAAACGACTCGAGCCGGTGCGGCCCTTCGCGCCCGACAACCTTTTCGGCCGGCGCAATCCCTGCGCAATTGACGAGACCGTTCAGCCCACCAAAACCGGATACAGCACGATCAATCGCCGCCTTTGCGCTTTCTTCGTTCGTAACGTCCGTCGCGACGAACGCCGCGGCCGGCCCGAGTTCTGCAGCGAGAGTCTCGCCAGCCTCCCGATTGACGTCCGCGAGAACGACCTTTGCACCACCGGCCACCAGCATTCGGGCCGTCGCAGCGCCCAGCCCGGAACCACCGCCCGTCACCACAAATACACTGTTTTCGATCTTCATTCGGAACTCTCCGTCGCTACCGTCCATACGCGGTCGTACGGGACGAAAATTAGCGACAGTTTACGTCAACGTCAACTACCCGAGGGCAACGTTCGCACGACGAGCAACTCTGGACGACTTGCTCACTCACTTGTGGACGAGGTAACGATAAAGGGACACCAACATCCCGGCCGTCGCCCCCCAAATGAAGTGGCCTGCGTATGGCATCGCATAGTACTGCCGCATCCGTCCCTGATATTCCCGGCTATGTCGTTGATGGTTTGCGGGATCCAGAAAGTATGAAAGCGGCACTTCGAACGCCTCAGCCACCTCGAACGTGTCGAGCTTCAGCTCAAATGGTGGATGGACAAGACCGACCACGGGCGTGATGCGGAACCCGGTGCCGGTGACATACTCCGGCAACTCCCCAAGCAATTCGACCTTGTCCGGAGGGAGTCCGATTTCCTCTTCGGTCTCCCGGAGCGCGGTCATTACCGAGGAGACATCCGTCTCTTCAACACGGCCGCCGGGAAAGCTAATCTGCCCGGGGTGGTGATGGAGGTGGTCCGTGCGACGGGTCAGAAGAACCGTAACGTCGCCCAACCGCGCAACGAGCGGCACGAGGACGGCGGCCGGCCGCAGCCCAACATGTTGTGCGTCGTCCTCCCGCACCGGATCGATCTCCGGGTCAGTCAGGAAACGCCGTCGGATCCAGTCCGCATCGCACCTCGCACCATCGTCCCGCTCAGCCACGCGTCCTCCTCAAAACCGCTTGCGGAGCACGAGACGATCACCTTCGCGCTGTATGTCCATACGCTTCAGAAAACTCATACCCAGCAATACGTAAGGAAGCTCACCTTCGTGAACAAGTCCCTCGACTCCATTTGCAACGATCGAGCCTACTCGCACAGTATCAAGACGCACTAGCCATACCCGGACCGGTCCATTTGCCGTTTCCGTCATTGCTAGCTTTCCTCGTCGGTAGTCGATGCCCGCCCTGGCAGCGTCGGATCGGCCTATCGAAACCATCGTCGCCCCAGTATCCACGATGAACCTCACCATCGCCCCGTTGACGCTCCCGCTGGCAATATGGTGGCCACTCGAATCAGCGACTAACGTTACTCCGCCGTCCCGCCCCTCTTCTTCTCCGGCCGATTTTTCGAGCTTCAACGGCCCCACACCCAAGGCCAACCTCTGCCGGCGCCCGTCGACATCAACCACGGCAGCCCCGCTTCCAACTTCAACCAAACGCACGCCACCGGCCGTTCGCTCGCCGACCGCCAGCGTTAGCGGCGCCCTCCCGTCGATTACCAGAACGGCCTTATTGCCAAACACCCCCACGAGCTCCGTCGTCGTCGCCGACGAACTATCGCCAACAAGAGCAAGAAACCATCCCACAAGTACGATCCGCCTTCGCAGCAAAGGGATCACTCCTTCTGCATTCCCGCCAGTCGCCACATCAAGCTCTCCCCCCGATCCAAAGCTTACGGCGCCCCGGCACCTTCGTCCACTCTACCGTGGGCCGACGAGATACAATCGAACAACCCAATGTCCTATTTATTCATCATACATGAGCCACCTCACCGTCCAGCGCGGAGCGACCTTGGTCGAGTTAATGAGCGCCGCCACCATCACGGCTACACTCATTGCTCTCGCCATGCCGGAGCTCTCAGCAGCCATCGAGTCTCGGCGGGTTGCCGGGGCAGCAGAACAAGTGCGCCTTTTCCTCCAGTTCGTCCGAAGCGAGGCAATCACACGCATGACTCCAATAGTCGTGACGTATGCGATGAACGAGAGCACCAACTGGTATGTCGGAGCGAACGAGAACTCACAGTGTGACCCCTCCATAAGCGCCGACGCTCCAAACGCATGCTCACTGTCCTCAGAGACCGGCGCCGCCCTTCTTGTCATTCAAGGTACGCAATACCCCAACATTTCCGCAATCGCCGACCGACCCACCACCACCTTCGATCCGGTTCTCGGTACAGCCGGCGGCTCGAATGCAACAATTACGTTCTCGGGCCGCAACGGCAAAGAAGCAAGGGTCATTGTGAGTAATATTGGAAGAATCAGAACTTGCTCCCCCGCGGGAGCCGCACACGTAACCAATTTTTCGACCTGTTGAGAAAACCCCTATTCGAATGTCGCTTTCCTGAAGCTTCCCCTTTGGATGGGGATTCGCATTCGAACCAGAAACTTGCCTTTATCGACCTCCGTCGTCAGGGATCCTGCCACATCAAATTGGAGATTCAATCGTTCTCTGATATTTTCAAGCGCGATCCTATTGCCGGACGGCGGCATACTTCCGACGTCTGGCACGCTATTACTGACCTCGATCGTCAAATCTTTACCATCGGCCGCAATTACGACCGCCACCTCCGCTCCGGAAGAAAACGGTTCAACTCCATACCGAACGGCATTTTCGAGCAGAGGTTGAAGGATCAAGAGAGGGACGTATTCTTGCCGAAGAATAAGATCATCACAACGATCCTCCCACAGGACCCGAAGCCGCTCCCCCAACCTAAGCTGCTCGATATCCAGGTAGCACTTAGCAAGACGAACTTCGTCCGCGAGCACTACAAGCCTCCCTGTTTCAGACAGCAAGGCACGAAAGAGATCCGCCATGTCAAGCAAGACGCGCTCTGCAAGCTGCGGTTCCTGGCGCGCGAGTGACGCCGCAGTATTCAGCGAATTGAAGAGAAAATGTGGGCGAATCCTTGCCTGCAAGGCGGCAAGTTTGGCTTCCGCCAACACGGGCGACAATGCACGTTGTCGCCAGCTGAAATAGCGAAGAAGTAACGCCGCCATTACGGCTGCAACAACGGCTGCCCGCACCGCTCCCTGCGAAAACACCAAGGCACCCCAAAGCCCCGCGGCTACCTGCAAAGCTGCCGCCACGGCACCGGACATGACAATCACGAAACATACACCTTGCCGATAACCAATTCCCTGCAACAGGGGTGAAGCTAGGTACAGAACAAGGACTATACAAAGGAGCGACGCTTCGAACACTAGGCCATATTCGCCCGGTCGTAGAAGGGCTAGAAAGCCGTCCGGTGCGTAACTGATCAAAGCAATCAGGCTTGCAAACTCCGAAAGCACAAGCACCCGCAACAGAACGGCGGGATTCCGAAAATCCGGCACTTTCAAGTCATCTCCCGGGCGCTTGCCCGCACCAGGCAGTTCAGTCATCCCGCCTCCCAAGCTCTCGCCTCTGCCACACGTATAGGCACCTGCCGGCCATCGCACTAGGCAAACCACTCGTCCCCTGGACCTCGCCTAGAAGAGGCGGGCAACGGAGAATCACATCGAACCGATCTTCAAATTTCACGCCCAACGTCCACATGCGGGCAAGCTGCTCGCTCCGGAGAAACAGAGATGAAAACCAAGCAATCCGGTTTCACGTTGATCGAACTGATGATTGCCATGGTCGTCGTAGCAATCCTCGCTGCAGTGGCGATCCCTTCCTATATGGACTCGATCCGGAAATCCCGGCGCGCCGACGCGACCACGTCGCTCACGAAGTTGCAGCTCGCTCAAGAAACATGGCGCCTCAACCACAGCACGTACACCGGGACGCTTTCAGACCTCGGTCTAACCTCAACATCCAGTGATGGATACTACACGATCGGAATTACGTCCGGCACGGCGAGCGCTACCGGCTATACCGCTACCGCCGCCGCCGTCAGCGGAAAGTCGCAGGCCAACGATAGTGGCTGTACCACCATCACGCTGACTGTCTCGAGCGGCGGCAATACTATCAGCAACACTCCTGCAACATGCTGGAGTAAATAGCATGATTTCGAGAACAAGGCTCCGCGGCGTAACGCTGATTGAACTACTCACGGCAATTGCGATAATGGCGGTTCTAGTAACGATGGCCGCCCCCTCACTAAATAATTTCATCCTAAAATCTCGACTAAAGGGTGCCGGCGAAGCACTTCATTCTGATCTTGTCTATGCGCGCACCGAAGCTGTGACGCGCAACCAGACGATCACCGTGTCATTCTCGACCGGAACCGACTGGTGCTACGGGATCAGTACGGGCGGAACCTGCAATTGTGCAACGGCCGGGTCGTGCTCGATTAAAGCCGTGTCCGGGACGTCCTACACAGGTACTACCCTTGCAACAAGTTTCACCGCGCTGACATTCGACGGGGTTCAGGGGACGATTGGCGGGGCTGGAGGGACCGTTGGAACGGATACCGTACTCATTCAGAACTCCATCGGGCAGGCAGGTGTCCGCCCTGCCATGGTTTCCCTCAAACTCTGCTCCCCATCAAGCTATACAGCAGTTACGGGGTATCCATCATGCTGAATCCCTCGAAGGCGACTCAGAGAGGTTTCTCTCTCATAGAACTGATGGTCGGCATCACGGTTGGACTCTTCGTCATGGCAGCGGTCGGAAGCTTTTTTGTCGACTATCTTTCGAGCAACCGGCAAATGATTCAGATCGCGAGACTCGATCAGGAGCTGCGTGCCGCTACCGATATATTGGTCCGTGACCTGAAGCGCGCAGGATACAAGCAGGATATCCATATGGATATCCTGAACTTAAGCCAGTCATCGACGTCGCGCGCCGCCACGATGCCAATTCTCGATAGCGGCGAAACGGTCATTACCGGCTCGCAACTCGAATTCTGGTACGACGAAAATTCCGACAATACATTGAATACCGCCTCCAACACTGAGGAACATGGTTACCGGGTCAGCGGAAACGCACTTCAACGGTACGCAGGCAACAGCGGATGGCAAAACGTTACGGACCCGAGCGTCATCCAGATTTCCGGCTTGACTATAACCCGCACGTATCACTGCATTGACATCGACGGAAGCACCGGTCCCGCTACTTGCGCGGGCACTCCGATCGCACCTTCCGCGAGCGACGACGGCGCTTATTTCGTAACCGAAATTCGGTTAGCCCTGACCGGCTCGCTTCCGAGTACGGCGATCACTCGTACCCTCAACGAACGGGTCCGCATACGTGCTGACATCTATCGAGACGGTCCGGGCGGAAGTTCAACTTATTGAGGCCAGTCATGAACACTCCGAAACTTCTTCGCCCGCTCGTTAACAAGCAGCGCGGAGCGGTAATGGTCGTTGCCCTCGTGCTTTTGGTTGCAGTGACATTGACGGCGCTATTTACGAACCGGAATCTCATCTTCGGCGTCAAGAGTCAAGGCAATCAAATCAAATCGATCATGGCCCAAGAAGCTGCGATGGGTGGTCTTGACACCGCGCTGGCCGTTCTGACGACCAAGGAAAATCGTGACTTGCTGCTCGTCGGCAGTCCGGCAGTGGGCGCCTGGTACAACGGACGTTTGTATGGATTCTTCCTCGACACGAACGGCGACGGCAAAGCAGACTCACTCTCGCTGGTCAGTACGACGAGTGCGACTGCTCCTGCGGTTCCGACGACGGGTGTTGTCACGTCATTTCAAGTTCGCTTTCGGAGGCTCGCCACCCCCGCATCAATCACCGAGGAAAATCGGGTGGTCCGGATTGATGTACTCGGATGCGCAGATGGACAACCTCCTAATGCATCGAACAGCGCATGCACCGCGCGCTCGATTGTCACGCAGTCGACAATCTACAAACCTGGGTTAGCCTCCGCTCCCGCGGCGGCATTAACTGCAAAAGGCGATGTGACTCTCAGCGGAAACGTCCAGATTTCCAACACCGATACAGCGACAAATGGTACGACCGTGCACTCGGGCGGGGACGTATCAGGACTCGGCAGCTCTCAGCTCGTAACTATCCCCGGAACACCGGAAGGGGCAAGCGTCGCGCCGAATGATACGACGCTGAACAATCTGAGTGACGACCAGTTTTTTCAGGGATTCTTTGGTGCCAGCAAAGAATCCGTCCAAGCCGACGCGACTCAAATCAGTTGTAGCGGATCCGCATGCGGCGGCGCCATCAAGACTCAGGAATCTAGCCCAAGAGTGTTGTGGGTCAATTCATCAGATGCTCAGATCACTGCGAGTGGAACCGGCGGGCAAATCGGGTCGGCAAGTGCGCCGGTTATCCTAATTGTCAATGGCCCACTACAAATCACCGGCAACGTAACGATCTATGGGCTCGTTTACTGCACTGCGATCACCTGGGACAACACCGGCGGCGGCACATCGGCAATCATCGGAGCAGCAATTGCCGAAGGCGATTTCACCGCCACGGGGACGCCGAATCCAACCTACGATCCCGCGGTCCTCTCCAACCTGGGGCTCCGCCTCGGCACTTATGTACGCGTTGCTGGCGGCTGGAAAGACTGGTGTAAGGATGCGAACGACTGCAGCTTTACTTCGTGGTGAAGCGTGCCAAACGGAGACCTATCATGAAATTTCGCTCGCCAACGAAATCACGGGGTTTAGTGGCCGACGCGCGCGGTAGCAGCCTGCTTGAAGCACTGCTTGCAGTTGTAATCCTCGGCTTCGGGCTTCTGGCAGTGGCAAAACTGCAAGTTACCATTGGAGACGCCCTCTCGACAGGCAGGGATCGCGTTCAAGCATTATTGTTGGCCGAAGAGGAAATGGATCGACTGAGATCGTTCGATTTGATCGATAATGCCGCCGGCTCCCCGGACTACGCCTTGCATCTCGGTTACAACCAAGTCGCGGCACAATCCGTTTCAGCCCTCAGCAGCACGGATTATCCGAACTACGTTACGTCCTTCAGCCGCGCGGTCTCGGTGTCTACGAATCCCGTGACCTTCAACTCCCAAGTTCCGGACTTCAAACTGACGACAGTCGACCTGAGTTGGAGCGACAAGAAGGGCACAGCACAAACCTTCAGCCTCCCCTCGGTGATTGCTAAACACGACCCCTCTGACGCAGCTTGGCTTATAGCTTGTCAAACCGACGAGGATATTCGCTGCGGAACTAAGGACAAAATTAAGACACCTTACAACCGGAACCTCCGGATTCCCTATCCAGCAAAAGATTTGGGTGGAGGGAAGAGTGCATTTGCGCCCCCTGGATTTGGATCCAAGCGAATCGTCTTCGACAACGATACAGGCACAATTCAATATCTTTGCAACGACGCGGACGGCGTTATCAGCAACGACGTTGTCGCCAACCTGACAAATGGCGCGTACACTGATTGCCAATCACTGAATGGCTACCTGATTTCGGGCTTCATTACGGCGGGAGTCAGCCCCAGAACGCCGCCCGATTTCCTGAATATTGGGACGACGGCGGACCTGACCGATACGACCACAATCAATGGGCAAACGAGCATTTCAATGCTGCCGTCGATCACGGCGCCAGCATCGTTGGTCCAATGCTTTGACGACAGTGAGACTGCCACGAAGCAATATGCGAGTACGATCTCTTACGTGTGCATAGTCACCCCGAATGATTCAGACGGCAATCCGGACACGCCATCGGTGTGGTCAGGCACACTGGGGATTGATCTTACGGGTACAGGCGTGGCAATAGGGACGGGAAGTTCGGACGTGAAGGTCTGCAGATTCGGTGCCTCGGGTACGAGCGATGGCACCACCACGTCCAACCGCGCCCACCACTCCAATTACGTGGATGTAACCGAGACCCTTGAAAATCAGAATTTCATCTTGATCCAAGGAAATAGGAACTGCGACTCCTCTTTGAGCGAAGTGCAGCATCAGCCCTGACATTGGAGGCGGGCAACAAAGCCCGCCCGTTTCGCTGCAGCAACGCTGTCCGATGACAATCAGATAAACGAAAGGTCAGTCAGGCAAACGTATCAATATTGCCGCCGACGACCGCACCGGGAGTGGGACCAGTCGGCTGTGGGAGCATCTGCAGCAACAATGCAGCCTGGGTTTGCTGCATTTCCATCGCCTTTTTCAGGACCAATAGGGATGCTTGGCTCTGCAGCTGCGTCGAGGCGTTTGCGGAGGCAGCGGATGCGATAGCTGTGATGTCCATGCTGCCCCCTTTGTCCCACTAGTCGCGGAAGTTGCCGTATTGGAGCGGGAAGTCGTCGATGCTCTTCTTTACCAGCGCGATGGCTTCCTGGAGGATGTCGCGCTTGGCGCCAGAAACGCGGACGGCATCGCCCTGGATCGCGGCCTGGACCTTCAATTTGCTGTCCTTGAGCAGGCGAACGATCTTCTTGGCGAGCTCCTGTTCGACGCCGACACGGACCTTCAGTTCCTGCTTGACCTTATTGCCGCTGACCTTTTGGACGTCGCCGTATTCGAGGCAGCGCACATCGATCTTCTTGGCAGTCATCTCGGGCAGGAGGATCGCGGTGATCTGCTCCAACTGAAATTCGCTGTCGCCGTGCAGGGTGAGCAGCTTATCGCTCTGCTCGACTCGCGCATCCGTGCCCTTGAAATCGTAGCGGCCGGTGATCTTGCGGTTGGCGACGTCGACGGCGTTGCGCAGCGACGGCAGGTCGACTTCGGACATGATGTCGAACGATGGCATCGCTGGCTCCGATCAGCCGAAGTGGCAGACGTAGTGGTAGGGCTCGCCAGTGACTTCGATGTCGAAGCTGGAGTTGCCGGGAACGTTGAAGGACTGCCCTGCCCCCCAGGTCTTCCACTCGGTCTCGCCTTTCAGGCGCACACGGCAGGAGCCGGCAACGCCTTCCATGATTTCTGGAGCGCCGGTATTGAAGGTCAGCGACGCCGGGAGGATCACGCCGACGGACTTGCGGGTACCGTCCGCGAGGGTGATGGTGTGGCTGACGCACCTGCCGTCGAAGTAGACATTGGCCTTGGTGGCGACGGCGACGCCGTCGAACTGTTCGGTAACGCTCATGAGAAGGCTCTTCCTTATTCGATACCCATGAATTTCTGGATGAAGCTCTTGGCGATGAAGCCCACGAATCCGAGCCCAAGCGCGACGAACAGCCAGATGGTGCCGTAGCGCCCAGCCTTCGATTGGCGGGCCAGATTGCCGATGATGAACAGCATGTATACGATCAGCGCGGAAACGAGGATCTTGAGCGACCAGTCCTCGAATTCCGCAACCGTCAGCCCGAAGATTATCGGGTCACCTTCCATCCGCCCGCCTCTTAACCGCGCTTGTTACGCGCGTTCGCGGCGATGCGCATGCGCAGCGCGTTGAGACGAATGAAGCCATGCGCGTCCTTCTGGTTGTATGCACCCTGGTCGTCCTCGAAGGTCGCGATCGTCGGGTCGAACAACGAATCGGTCTTCGAATCGCGACCGGTGACGATGACGTTGCCCTTGTAGAGCTTGAGGCGGACCCAGCCGTTGACGGTCTGCTGGGTGTGGTCGATCAGTGCCTGCATCGCTTGGCGCTCGGGGCTCCACCAGTAGCCGTTGTAAATCAGGCTGGCGTATCGGGCGAGCAAGTCGTCCTTCAGGTGGGCGACTTCGCGGTCGAGCGTGATCGATTCGATCGCGCGGTGCGCGCGCAGCAGGATCGTGCCCCCCGGGGTTTCGTAGCAGCCGCGGCTCTTCATGCCGACGTAGCGGTTCTCGACGAGGTCGAGGCGGCCGATGCCGTGCTTGCCGCCGAGCTTGTTCAGTTCGCCGAGCAGTTCGTGCGCCTTCATGCGCTTGCCGTTGATCGCGACGAGGTCACCCTTCTCGAACTCGAGGTCGACGTACTCGGCTGCGTCCGGCGCCGCTTCGGGCGACACGGTCCAGCGCCACATCGACTCTTCGGCTTCCGCAGCCGGGTTTTCGAGGTGACGGCCTTCGAAGGAGATGTGCAGCAGGTTGGCGTCCATCGAGTATGGCGAGCCGCCCTGCTTATGCTTCATCTCGATCGGAATGCCATGCTTCTCGGCATAGGCAAGGAGCTTCTCGCGGGACAGCAGATCCCATTCGCGCCACGGGGCGATGACCTTCACGCCGGGCATCAGCGCGTAGTAGCCGAGTTCGAAGCGGACCTGATCGTTGCCCTTGCCGGTCGCGCCGTGAGACACGGCGTCGGCGCCGGTAGCGCGTGCGATCTCGATCTGGCGCTTGGCGATCAGCGGACGGGCGATCGAGGTACCGAGCAGGTACTCGCCTTCGTAAACGGTATTGCAGCGGAACATCGGGAAGACGAAATCGCGCACGAACTCTTCGCGCAGGTCGTCGATGAAGATGTTTTCGGGCTTGATGCCGAACTTGAGCGCCTTCTGGCGTGCCGGCTCGAGCTCTTCGCCCTGGCCCAGGTCAGCCGTGAAGGTGACCACTTCACACTGATAGGTGTCCTGCAGCCACTTCAGGATGACCGAGGTATCGAGGCCGCCCGAGTAGGCGAGCACTACTTTATTGACGTCGCTCATTTGGATTTCCGTTCTTCCGATTTCAGCTTGGTGGCCGCCGGGATTGCACGACCGGGGTTCGCAACGACGGGCTCGATCAGTCTTCGACCTTGCCGAGCACCAGGTATTCCATCAACGCCTTCTGCGCGTGCAGTCGGTTCTCCGCCTCATCCCAGACGACCGACTGCGGTCCGTCGATGACTTCGGCGGTGACCTCCTCGCCGCGGTGCGCGGGCAGGCAATGCATAAAGAGGGCATCGGGACGTGCTGCGGCCATCATTTCCGCGTCAACGCACCAGTCCGCGAAAGCCTTCATGCGTGCTTCGTTCTCCGCCTCGAAGCCCATCGACGTCCACACGTCCGTCGTGACCAGGTCGGCGTCGCGACAGGCCTCGATCGGGTCGGCAAACTGCCGGAAGTGATCGGTGCCATATAGGCCCGCAACTTTCGGCTCGATCTCGTAGCCCGGAGGCGTGGAGACGTGCACATTGAAGTCCAACAACTCGGCAGCCTGCAGCCAGGTGTTGCACATGTTGTTGGAGTCACCGACCCACGCGACGGTCTTCCCCTGGATCGAGCCGCGGTGCTCGATGAAGGTATAGATGTCCGCCAGGATCTGGCAGGGGTGATATTCATTGGTGAGGCCGTTGATCACCGGCACGCGCGAGTGCGCGGCGAAGCGCTCGATGATGTCCTGCTCGAAGGTGCGGATCATCACGACGTCACTCATGCGCGAGATCACCTGGGCGGCATCCTCGACGGGCTCGCCGCGGCCGAGTTGCGAGTCGCGCGTATTGAGGTAGATCGCCGAGCCGCCGAGCTGCTGGATACCGGCCTCGAAAGACAGGCGCGTGCGCGTGCTGGCCTTTTCGAAGATCATCACCAGCGTGCGGTCGAACAGGGGATGGTAGGGCTCGTAGCGCTTGTACTTGTCCTTGATCCAGCGGGTGCGTTCGAAGATGTGCTGGTATTCGTCGCGCGTGAAGTCCTTGAATTGCAGGTAGTGCCTGGGTGGATTCATCGGGCGCTCCTTATTGACCCAGGTGCTTGCGCACCAGCGGAGCCAGCAGCGAAACGAGCGCAGCGGCATCCTGCTCGCTGAAGGTCAGCGCCGGCAGCAGCCGGATCACACGCTCCGCGGTGACATTGATCAGCAGACCGGCATCGAGCGCCTGCCGCACGAGATCACCGCAGGGGCGATCGAGTTCGATGCCGATCATCAGGCCGCGGCCGCGGATATCGACCACGCCGGAAACGCCTGCGAGCGCTTCGCGCATGCCGTTGCAAATCGCATCGCCGACGCTGACGGCGCTGGCCATCAGACCTTCCTCTTCGATGGCCGAAAGGGTTGCGAGGCCGGCAGCACACGCGAGCGGATTGCCGCCGAAGGTCGAGCCGTGGTTGCCCGGACCGAATAGTCCGGCGGCGCGACCGGTGGTCACGCAAGCGCCGATCGGCACGCCGGAACCCAGCCCCTTGGCGAGCGTCATGACGTCGGGCTTGACTCCGGCCTGCTGGAAGCCGAACCACTGCCCGGTACGACCGATGCCGCACTGCACCTCGTCGCAGATCATCAGCCAACCGCGCTCGTCGCAGATCGCACGTAGTTCGCGCTGGAACTGGTCGTCGGCAATGTTGATGCCGCCTTCGCCCTGGATCATTTCGAGCATCACGGCGACGACGTTGTGGTTGTGCTCCCCGACGGCGCGGATCGCACCGATGTCCTTGTACGGCACGCGCAGGAAACCGGAGACGAGGGGCTCGAAGCCGGCCTGCGTCTTGCGGTTACCGGTCGCCGACAGGGTCGCGAGCGTGCGTCCGTGGAAGGCGTTTTCCATCACGATGACGGCAGGCTGTTCGACGCCGATCTTGTGGCCGTAAAAGCGCGCAAGCTTGATCGCAGCCTCATTCGCTTCGCAACCCGAGTTGCAGAAGAACACTTCATCCATTCCCGACAAGGCGGCAATCCGGTCGGAGAGCTCTTCCTGCAGAGGGATGCGATAGAGATTCGATGTATGGAGCACGCTGGCGGCCTGCTGGGCGATCGCGCGCACCAAGCGCGGATGGTTGTGCCCGAGCGTCGACACGGCAATGCCCGAAAGGGCATCGAGATAGCGCTTGCCCGTCTCATCGAAGAGCCAGACGCCCTCGCCGTGCGTGAAGGCCACCGGCAGTCTGGCGTAGGTATTCATGAGATGCGACATGGGAGACCCCGATCAGGATGAAGCCAAAATGCACACGGCGGCAGGCGCCGCCGTGGAGGATTGAGGGAACGATGTTAAGCGAAAGCGCCCGGATTGTATAGGCTGCAGCCCCACTTGCGCGGAACAGGCAGAACCTTCCTGGAGACCGCAAACGGCATTACGCCATCCGGGCTCGCAACAAACGCTCGACCCCGCGCGCACCCGCATTCCGGAATAGTCGACCGCATACTGAAATCCGGCAGGGCTTTTCTGCTAGAATTCAGCCCGTTTTGTGCGACGCGCTCACAAGAAGAATAGAGACACACCCCACCCAAAGCGCCGCATCCCGGAAACATCCCCCGCAGCTTGCATTTCGCGACATATGAGCCAATTGATCGAAAGCTTCGTCATCATCGGGGTCACGCGAGAAGGAAAGACCTTTCGTCCCAGCGACTGGGCCGACAGGCTGTGCGGCATCATGTCCGCGTTCGGCTCGGACCACCGGATGATGTATTCGCCGTATGTGCGTCCGGGCTGCACATTGAAGGGGGAGAAGACGGTTGTCGTCGATGCACGCCTCTACGACATCGAGCCGCTCGCATACAAATTCCTGATCAATTTCGCGAACGACAACAACCTGAAGATGGAGCCGATCGACAACGTCTGATCGACGACGCCTGATCGGCGCTACTACGCGCCGCACGCATCGGGCAACGAACTTCCCGGCATCCAAAAAAACAAAACGGCGACCTAGGTCGCCGTTTTAACTTGCCACCCAACGCCGGCAGATCAGGCAGCCATCGACTTGACCGCGGCCGACAGGCGGCTCTTGTGGCGAGCAGCCTTGTTCTTGTGGATGATCTTCTTGTCCGCGACGCTGTCGATGGTGCTCATCGAGGTGCGGAAAACGGACTGAGCCGCGACCTTGTCGCCACCCGCGATAGCCTTTCGCACAGCCTTGATCGCGGTACGCAGACGGGAACGCAGGCTGCCGTTGTGAGCGCGAGCCACGACCGCCTGACGGGCGCGCTTGCGGGCTTGTGCCGAATTGGCCATATGTGTTCTTCCGTTGGTTAGTTCTAGAGAGCGCGCGAGTGTACCGCTTTGCATCGTCACGCGCAAGTGGGCAGCAACGGCTATCATTGCGTCCTTTGCCCGGAACGCCAAGATGAATTTGTTGCGCGCCCTCGTAACCGTCAGCGGCATGACCATGCTGTCGCGCATCCTCGGCTTCGTGCGCGACTTCGTGATTGCCCGCGCCTTTGGGGCAGGACTGGCAACCGACGCCTTTTTTGTCGCATTCCGCCTACCCAATCTCCTGCGAAGAATGTTCGCCGAAGGCGCCTTTTCACAGGCCTTCGTTCCCATCCTCGCGGAATACAAGAACCGGCGCGGCCCCGACGAGACGCATCATCTCCTCAATCGCGTCGCGACCGCCCTGTCGCTGGTCGTGGCACTGGTGTCGCTCGCCGGAATCGTCGCGACGCCACTGATCATCCAGGTGACGGCGCCCGGCTACACGGACGAGCCGAACAAGTTCGCACTGACGGTCGAACTCACGCGCATCATGTTCCCGTACATCCTGTTCATGTCGCTCGTGGCCCTGGCCGGCGGCGTACTCAATACATGGAGCCGATTCGCGATTCCGGCTGTCACGCCGGTGCTGCTCAACCTTTCGTTCATCGTAATGGCGCTGTTCGCGGTGCCCTACTTCGACCCGCCGGTGATTGCACTCGCTTGGGCGGTGATCATAGGCGGAGCGCTGCAACTCGCCCTCCAGCTATGGCCCCTCGCCCGCATCGGCATGATGCCGCGCTTCGAGCTGAAGTTGGACGACCCCGGCGTCCGCCGCGTCGGCAAGTTGATGCTGCCGGCCATCCTGGGCGTTTCGGTGAGCCAGATCTCGCTGATCATCAATACGATCTTTGCGTCTTTCCTTCCGACGGGAAGCGTGTCCTGGCTGTACTACGCCGACCGACTGATGGAATTCCCCTCCGGACTGCTGGGCGCGGCCCTCGGGACGATCCTGCTGCCGAGCCTGTCGAAGCTCCATGCGGACGAGCAGCCCGAGGCATTTTCGTCGCTGCTCGACTGGGGCATGCGCCTGACCTTGATGTTGACGCTGCCGGCAGCCCTGGCACTGGCGATCCTTGCAGTGCCGCTGATCTCGACGCTATTCCAGCACGGAGCCTTCGGCGCCGACGACGTACTCCAGACACGGACCGCGCTGGTCGCCTACAGTGTCGGGCTGACGGGATTGATCATGGTGAAGATCCTGGCGCCAGGCTTCTACGCCCGCCAAGACATTCGCACGCCGGTCAAGATCGCCCTCGTCACACTCGCCGCCACGCAGACGATGAACCTCGCGTTCGTCGGTCCGCTGAAGCATGCGGGACTGGCCCTGTCGATCGGGTTGGCGTCGATGCTCAATGCGGGCCTGCTATTCCGAGGGCTGCGACGACGCGGGGTATATCGGCCGATGGCGGGATGGGGCGCCTTCGGCCTGCGCCTGTTCGCTGCACTGACCGTGCTTGCGGCCGTGCTCTGGTTCGGCATGGGCAGCGAGGCGTCCTGGCTCGACCAGGGATCGATGGCGCGCGTGCTACGACTGTCGGCGATCGTCGCCGCCGGTATCGGAGCCTACTTCGCCATGCTGTATGCAACGGGATTCCGGCCCGGGGATTTCCGCCGTCGCGCAGCCTGAATAACGGCGGCGCAAGCCGCGCCGCCGCACTACAATTGAAGCCGATTCGAACACCTTCACGGACGGACACTAGAGGAGTCGAGCGGCATGAAATTGACCAGTCAAAGCTTCGTCGACGGCGCGCGCATTCCCGGCGAGTTCGCATTCTGCATCCCGGCATCCGAGGGACATGTTTGCCTCGGCAGCAATCGCAATCCGCATCTCGCCTGGTCCGGCGCACCCGAGGGGACACGTTCGTTCGCGCTCGTCTGCCATGACCCGGACGTGCCGAGCCGAGGGGACGACGTGAATCAGGAGGGCCGCAGCGTGCCGACGAGCCTGCCGCGCGTGGATTTCTTCCACTGGGTAGCCGTCAATCTGCCGGCGGATCTGCGGGAAATCGGCGCCGGCAGCTTTTCGCAGGAAGTCGTTCCGGCAGGGAAACCCGGCCCTGAAGGCCCGCTCGGCAGTTGCCAAGGGATCAACGATTACACGGCCTGGTTTGCCAACGACGAGTCAATGCGCGGCAACTATTACGGTTACGACGGCCCCTGCCCGCCGTGGAACGACGAACTGCTCCACCATTACGTCTTCACGCTGTACGCGCTGGACATCGATCACTGTGCACTGGAGGCACCGTTCACCGGCGCACAGGTGCGAAATGCGATCGCCGGACACGTGCTCGCCGAAGCGCACCTGACCGGGACCTACACACTGAATCCGGCCCTCGCCGACTGACGCAGACGTCAAGGGCGATACGGCGGCAACGCGCGCTTCACGCCCGGTAGCTCGAAGCGCGCGTAATCCGGCAGACCGGCGCGAAAGGCCGGGGAGATTTCGCCCTCGATCAGCGGCCTCAAGTACGTCAGGGCCGCATCGGTGACATGCAGGCCGTCGGCACGGATGAATGCCGGCGGCACGCATCGCTCCAGGTTCGCGATCGCGCTAACCGGGACGAGCACGACATCCCACGTGTAAGGCGCGTCGCCCAGGCGCCGTATCGCGGGCATTACACAGTCCTGACCCTGCAGTGCGAAATCCACGGCCGCGGCGCCCACTGCCATCGCGTGAGCGTAATCGGTCGCGGAGACGAGATGCCCGGCTGCGCGCTGCAGGTAGTCCGGGATTGCCCAGTGATGCTTGTAGCCGAGGCGCGCCTGGATCAGCCGAGCGATGCATTGCCCCGCCCCGCCGAGCTGGACGTGGCCCTTGCTGTCATGGTCCTGCTCCATCAACAGCGAACCGTCGCCGCGCCGAATGCCTTCCGAAACCGTGATCGCGCAGTAGCCCAGACGCTCGACCGTCGCCCTCACCGCATCGAGGAAGACATCCTCGTCGAAGGGCACCTCGGGCATCAGAATGATGTGCGGCGGCTCATCCGGGCCGCGGGCAGCGAGCGCGGTCGCCGCGGCAATCCACCCCGCGTTGCGCCCCATGACCTCGAGTACGAACGCGCGCCCTACCCGGCTGGACATCGCGGCCAGATCGAGCCCGGCCTCGAGCATCGCGGTGGCGGCATACTTCGCGGCCGAGCCGAAGCCCGGCGAGCAGTCGCTACCTTCGAGATCGTTGTCGACCGTCTTCGGAATGCCGACACAGACGAGCGGATACCCTCGCGCCCGCGCCGCCGCGGAAATCTTGGCGACGGTATCCATCGAACCGTTGCCGCCGTTGTAGAGAAAGTAGCGAATGTCGTGGGCAGCCAGGACTGCGAAGAGCCGGTCGTATTGCGCAGGGTTGTCCTGTGGCGGATCGAGATCGAAGCGGCAGGAGCCGAAAGCGCCGCCGGGCGTATGGGCAAGCGCCTGCAGGGCATCGGGGGCAAGCCCGGCAGTGTCGACCAGATCCTCGGCCAGCACGCCGAGAATGCCGTGGCGGGCGGCGAGGACCGTTCCGACGACATCCGGACGCCCGCGGGCGGCTTCAATCACGGCCGCGGCACTCGCGTTGATCACCGCAGTGACTCCGCCCGATTGCGCGTAGAGCAGGTTCGCCTTGCTCATCTGGTTCTTCCTGGCAAAAACAAAACGCGGCGAGCAAACGGGGACACCCCGTCGCTCGCCGCGTGATCGCGACGATGCGTACTTACTTCAGCGCGTCGAAGGCGCGGGCGGTGATTTCGTCCACCGCACCGAGGCCCGCAATCTTGCGAACTTTCGGCGCAGCCGCGGCACCCGAGGCAGCCCACTTCGTGTAGTACTCAACCAGCGGCTTGGTCTGCGCGTGGTAAACCTCGAGGCGCTTCTTCACGGTCTCCTCGCTGTCGTCATCACGCTGGATCAGGTCTTCGCCCGTTACGTCATCCTTGCCCGCAACCTTCGGCGGGTTGTACTTGACGTGATAGGTGCGACCGGATGCAACGTGAACACGGCGACCGCTCATGCGCTCGACGATCTCGCTGTCGGGCACGTCGATTTCGAGCACGAAATCGATCGGCACGCCGGCTTCCTTCATCGCGTCGGCCTGCGGGATCGTGCGCGGGAAGCCATCGAACATGTAGCCGGACTTGCAGTCGTCCTGCTGCAGGCGATCCTTCACCAGGCCGATGATGATGTCGTCGGACACGAGGCCACCCGCGTCCATGACCTTCTTGGCCTCGATGCCCAGCGGTGTGCCGGCCTTGACGGCGGCGCGCAGCATGTCACCGGTGGAAATCTGCGGAATACCGAATTTTTCCTTGATGAAGTTGGCTTGCGTGCCCTTACCGGCCCCCGGCGGCCCCAACAGAATCAGTCTCATTTTAGAACCCTCCCGTTATGCGGCCAGCAAGCCGCATCGTTATGTGAAATCAAAGACTAAAACTTACTCGACTCGTTCCTGACGGTCAAACACCGCCCTGACGCGCGCAAGGTCTTCCGGCGTATCGACACCCGCGGCAGGTGCTTCGGCCACCGACAGGACGCGGATGCGGTAGCCGTGCCACAACGCCCGCAGTTGCTCGAGCGCCTCCCATCCCTCCAGCGGCGAAGGCGCGAGCTCGGCGTAACGGCGCAGGAACGCGACCCGGTAAGCGTAGATCCCAATATGCCGCTGCACGGGCAAGCCTTCCGGCACGGAACCGCGATCCGCCGCAAACGCGTCTCTCGGCCAGGGGATCGGTGCCCGGGAAAAATACAGCGCGTGAGCGCGCGCATCGCACACGACTTTCACGACGTTCGCGTTGAAGAACTCGCCCGCGTCGGTGATCAGATGGGCGGCCGTGGCAATCGCCGCATCGGGGTCCGCTGCCAGTGCCTCGGCGACCGCCCGAATCAAGTCCGGATCGATCAGCGGTTCGTCGCCCTGCACGTTTACGACGATTGCATCGTCGGACCACTCGAGCGCCTCAACGACTTCCGCGAGACGGTCCGTTCCGCTCGGGTGGTCGGCACGCGTCATCAGCACATCGGCGCCGGCGACGCGCACGGCGTCGAGCACCCGCTCGTCATCGCTCGCCACCCACACGGACGCTGCACCGGACTTGCGCGCCTGCTCAAGCACCCGCACGACCATCGGCTTGCCGCCGATGTCGGCGAGCGGCTTCCCCGGCAAACGCGTCGAGGCGTAGCGCGCAGGAATGACGACGTTGAAGTCCGCCATGATCAGCGACGCAGCGCGTCCACTTCCTCAGCGGAGAGCTGGCGCGCTTCTTCCGCCAGCATCACGGGGATGCCGTCGCGAATCGCGAATCCGAGGCGATCAGCCTTGCAGACCAACTCCTGCTTGTCCTTGACGAAGTCGAGAGGCCCCTTGCAGAGCGGGCACACGAGGATTTCAAGCAGTCTGGCGTCCATGCGACAGTTTCTCCAGGATGATTTCGGCGGCGCCCGCGGCGATGGTCGCCGTCACGGGAAATTCCCAAGTGTCGGCGGGCGCAAAGGAGGCGCATTTTACCGCATCCTTGCTTGTCAGGATCTTCGCCTCGTCCGGCGCGAAATCGAGATCCGACGAAACGAAGACGTGATGGTCCGGGAAGGGATGCGGCACGACATCGAGACCCATTTCGCCGAGCTGCGCAAAGAACCGTTCGGGACGCCCGATTCCGGCGATCGCGTGAACGCGCTTGCCGACGAACTCCCGCGGAGCGCGACGCTCCCCGGGCTTCCCCAGCATGAGCAGCTCGTGCCCTTCGAGGCGCATCTGGAATGTCGGGCGTTCGTCGATCTGCGCCGCAAGCGACGGGGAAAGCGGCCCGTGAGCGATCACGAGGTCGACCGAGCGCAGGCGCGATACGGGCTCGCGCAAGGGCCCGGCGGGCAGCAGCCGGCAATTGCCGAGAGTGACTTCGTCGACGACGGCAATCTCGATATCCCGCGCCAGCCGGTAATGCTGCAGGCCGTCGTCGGCGACGATCACGTTGCAGTCCGGATGGGCGCGCAGCAATGCCTGCGCCGCCGCGGGACGATCCCGACCCACCGCAAGTGGGCAGCCGGTAATGCGGGCGAGGAGAACCGGCTCGTCGCCATAGAGGGCCGGATCGCCGTCGGGCGGAACAAGGGTGACCCCCTCCACACGTCCGCCGTAGCCGCGACTAACGATACCCGGTGTGTAGCCCGATTCGCGCAGGCGCCGTACGAGCCAGTCCACGACCGGCGTCTTGCCGCTACCGCCGACGGCGATGTTGCCGACGACGATGACCGGAACGGGCAGGCGCACCGAAGCCACGGCGCGCAGACGGAACAAGGCGCGCCGCGCGGCTGCGATCAGTCCGAAAAGCGCGGCAAGCGGCAGCAGTGCGGCCGACGCGAAGCTGCGCGACTGCCAGAACGCGGGGGCCCTGCGGGACATGCCGGAGAACTAGCGCCGCCGCGTGCGCGACGCGGGGCTCACTGCGGAGCCTGGGTGGCGAAGGTGATATGCGGCAGCCCGGCCCGCTGGGCAGCCTGCATCACATCGATGACGCTCTGGTGCGGCGACTTGGCGTCCGCATTGATGACCACGACCGGATCCTTGACTCCGGGAGACGTGGCCTTGCCGAGTGCAGTCGCGATCAGGTTGATGTCCCGCGACCCTACCGGTACACGATTGACGATGACGTCGCCCGCGGCGCTGACCGCGACGATCACCTCGTTCGGTGCTTCTTGCGCGCCGGCCGATTCGGCGGTCGGAAGGTTGATTTCAAGCCCGGCAACCTTGGAATACGAGGTCGTCAGCACCAGAAAGATGATGAGGACCAACATGACGTCGATCAGCGGGATCAGGTTGATCTCGGGCGCCTCGTTACGCCGGTCGCGCTGGAAATTCACGCTGCCCCCGATCAGCTACGGCGTTCGCCGTGGACGACTTCCACCAGCTTGATCGCCTGCTGTTCCATATCGATGACGAAACTGTCGATCAGGGCGCGGAAGTGCCGCCAGAAGATCGTCGACGGGATCGCGATGATCAGTCCGAGACCGGTGCTGTTGAGCGCCGTCGAAATACCCTGGGCCAGGAGCTGCGGGCTGGAGCCGGCCGTTGCGCCCTGCGCAGCGAAGATGTCGATCATGCCGACGATGGTGCCGAAGAGCCCCATCAGCGGGCTGATCGATGCGATGGTGCCGAGCGTCGTCAGGAAGCGCTCCAGTTCGTGGGCGACGGCGCGACCGGTCTCTTCGATCGCCTCCTTCATGACTTCACGGGAGCTGCTGACATTGCGGAGCCCTGCGGCGAGAACGCGGCCCAGCGGGGAATGTGCCTCGACGCGCCCGGCCATGTCGGCGGTGACGCCCTTTTGGCGCAGATCTGTGAGTACCTTGTCGAGCAGGCCGGAGGGAACTACCTTGGACCTGCGCAGAGTCACCGAACGTTCGATGATAAGGGCAACGGCGATGACAGACGCCAGCAGCAGCGGCCAGATCGGCCAGCCAACAGCCTGGATGAGCGCAAACACGCGACAAGACTCCGCAGAGGGAAAAGCGGAACTTTAGCGCCCCGTGTCTTGCAGGGCAATAGGGCACGCAAATGTCATCGCCTCCAGCAAGAATCCACAAAAGCTGTGGATAAGTTTGTGGATTGCTCGTCAAAAAATCCCTAACTCTCTGGCGCAACAAGCATTCCGACGCTTCGATGAAAAATTAGGCAACAAATTAGTTGCATAAAAACAGATACTTATAAAATACCATCGCGAATGAGCGGTTTTCGTCGGAAACAATTGACAAGCCGCCCCGCTTGTGGATTCCGTTACAATCGCGGCCATGCAAAACGACGTATCGATAACTGCCGGCGGAGATTTCGAAGGGCGCGAATTTCAGCGTCCGCTCAGCGTTTCCGCATTGAATCGCCTCGCCCGAGAGACTCTCGAGCGGCGTTTTCCGCTGTTATGGGTGAGCGGAGAAATTTCCAACCTCACGCGCGCTCCATCGGGCCATCTTTACTTCACGTTGAAGGACGAAAACGCGCAGGTTCGCTGCACGATGTGGCGCAACAGGGCCCAGTTGCTGCCCTTCCGTCCGGAAAACGGCATGCATGTCGAGGCACGCGTGCTGGTGTCCCTGTACGAGGTGCGCGGGGACTTCCAGCTCAGCGTCGAGGGCCTGCGGCAGGCCGGCCAGGGAAACCTGTTCGAGGCCTTCCTGCGCTTGAAGGAAAAGCTTGCGGCAGAGGGCCTGTTCGATGTCGCGGCCAAACGCGAGGTGCCCCGTTATCCGCGCCGTATTGGCGTGGTGACGTCGCCCGCGGCCGCAGCCTGGCGCGACGTCCTTGCCGCGCTTTACCGGCGTGCGCCCCAGCTCGAAATCGTGCTGTACCCGGCACCCGTGCAGGGCGACGGGGCCGGTGCCCGGCTTGCCGACGCCCTGCTCGCGGCCTCCGCACGCGCCGCCGGCGACGGCATCGACTTGGTGCTGCTGGTGCGTGGCGGCGGAAGCATCGAGGATCTGTGCGCCTTCAATGACGAGGGCCTGGCGCGCGCGATTCGGGCTTGCGCGGTGCCAGTGATCAGCGGCGTAGGACACGAAACGGATTTCACGATTGCGGACTTCGTCGCAGACGTCCGGGCGGCGACGCCGACGGGCGCCGCAGAGCTTGCCAGTGCGGGGTTTCACGCGGCCGAGGCTCGGCTGGCGGAACTGGAGCGCATCCTTGGTGGCGCGATGCGGCGCCAGCTCAACTCTCATGCGCAGCGTCTGGACCGTGCGGCGCTGCGCTTGCTCCATCCGCGCGAACGGCTGCAACAGGCGCGGGAAAGGCATGAACGGCTGGCAGCACGGCTGAGTGCGGCGATGCATCGCCGGCTGGAACGGCTGCGCGCGCGCCAGGAGATTCTGCGCTTGCGTCTGACGGCCCGGCGACCCGATCTTCGGCGTGACATGGAACGTTGCGCGCGGGCGGCGTCGCGGCTGGCTCAGGCACGCGAAATGCATCTGCGTTTGCGGACGGAGCGACTCGCCACTCTCGCCGCCCATCTGCAGCACCTCGCCCCACAGGCGGTGTTGGCACGGGGCTACAGCATCACACGCGACGCCGAGGGGCGAATCCTGCGTTCAGCTGACGATACCGCCGCGGGCGCGGAGGTTTCGGTGGAACTCGCATCCGGACGGCTCCATGCTATTGTGAATAGCACGGAAGCATGATTGTGCCGACTGCCGTCCGGTTCGCCGGATGGCCTCGGCACGGCTTTACCGTCGCTTCGTCTTCGTTGCGGGATTGCATGGGGAGTTAAAGCCCGACTAGAATGGTCAAGCTTTGACCCCCAACAAACCTACCTCAAACGGAAGGAGAGATAAAAAATGGAACACACGCTGCCCCCCCTGCCCTATTCCAAGGACGCGCTCGCGCCGCACATCTCGGCCGAGACGATGGAATTCCACTACGGCAAGCACCACCAAGCTTACGTCACGAACCTGAACAACCTGATCAAGGGGACCGAGTACGAAAACCTCGACCTCGAAGCGATCGTCAAGAAGGCGCCGGCCGGCGGCGTGTATAACAACTCCGCGCAGGTCTGGAACCACACCTTCTTCTGGAACAGCATGAAGCCGAACGGCGGCGGCGAGCCGACGGGCGCGCTGGGCGATGCGATCAAGGCGAAGTGGGGTTCGTTCGAGGACTTCAAGAAGGCCTTCACGGCCTCCGCTGTCGGCAACTTCGGCTCGGGCTGGACCTGGCTGGTGAAGAAGGCCGACGGCGCCGTCGATATCGTCAACATGGGCGCCGCAGGCACCCCGCTGACGACCGGCGACAAGGCTCTGCTCTGTATCGATGTCTGGGAACACGCCTACTACATCGACTATCGCAATCGTCGTCCTGATTTCGTCGCGACCTTCCTGAACAGCCTGGCAAACTGGGACTTCGCCGCGAAGAATTTCGCCGGCTGAGTCGCAGCACGCTGAGCCGGATCACACGGATCCGGCAGCAAGAACCTCCGCGTCGAAAGACCGGAGGTTTTGTATTTTGTGAATATGCTTTTCTGTTTTTCTTCGTTCAGGTTATAAGCGCGCAACGGTAGATTTTCTCCATCGAATTGCATTCAACGGAGAAAATCAAGATGAAATTCAATCCTCTGCGCCGCGCCCTGCTCGCCGTGGCCCTCACCGCGGGCCTCGCCGGCTTCGCTCACGCCGAAACGACGCTGCTGAACGTCTCGTACGATCCGACGCGCGAGCTCTATCAGGCCTACAATCCCGAATTCGCGAAGTACTGGAAGGCCAAGACCGGCCAGGACGTCACAATCAAGCAGTCGCATGGCGGCTCGGGCAAGCAGGCGCGCGCGGTGATCGACGGACTGGAGGCGGACGTCGTGACGCTCGCGCTCGCCTACGACATCGACGTCATCGCCGAGAAGACGGGGAAGATCCCGGCGAACTGGCAGAAGCGGCTGTCGAACAACAGCGCGCCCTATACCTCGACGATCGTCTTCCTCGTACGCAAGGGCAATCCGAAGGGCATCAAGGACTGGGGCGACCTGGTGAAGCCGGGCGTCGAGGTGATCACGCCGAATCCGAAGACGTCCGGCGGCGCACGCTGGAACTACTTGGCGGCTTGGGGCTATGCGCTGCAGAAACCGGGCGGCAACGACGCGAAGGCGAAGGAGTTCGTGACGGAACTCTTCAAGCATGTGCCGGTGCTCGACTCGGGGGCTCGCGGCGCAACGAACACGTTCGTGCAGCGTGGCATCGGCGATGTGCTGCTCGCGTGGGAGAACGAGGCGATCCTGTCGGTGAACGAGCTCGGGCCGGAGAACTTCGAGATCGTCGTGCCGTCGGTGTCGATTCTCGCCGAGCCGCCGGTGACGGTGGTCGACGGCGTTGCAGCGAAGCGCGGGACGGCGGAGATCGCGAAAGCCTATGTCGATTATCTGTATTCGCCCGCCGGCCAGAAGATCGCCGCGCAGCACTACTACCGTCCGGCAAAGCCTGAACTGGCCGATCCGAAGGACGTGGCGCGCTTCCCGAAGGTGAAGACCTTCACGATCGACAGCCTGTTCGGCGGTTGGGCGAAGACGCAAAAGGCGCACTTCGACGACGGCGGCGTGTTCGACCAGATCTTCGCAAGATAATGGCTAAGGGCACCGGGGAGGACTTCGATGCGACACACGACGCTGATCGTTCCGGGCTTTCATGGCAGCGGCCCCGACCACTGGCAGACCTGGCTGGAGGCGCAGTTGCCGAATGCGCGGCGCGTCGGCGGCATCGACTGGGAGGCGCCGGTGCTGGCGCGCTGGGCGGGCGCCGTGCGTCGGGAGATCGACGAAGCGTCGCACGCGGTGTGGATCGTTGCGCACAGTTTCGGCTGCCTCGCGAGCGTCGTCGCGGCAGCCGATCGCCCCGAGCGGGTCGCAGGAGCGCTGCTGGTGGCCCCCGCCGACCCGGCGCGCTTCGGACCGCTGGGGCTCGCCGAGGAGGCAGCGCACCACGGAGACACGCTCGGCCCATGGCTGCCCTCGGGACAGCTCGGATTCCCATGTGCGGTGATCGCAAGCACCAACGATCCATGGGTGCGGCTGACCGTCGCCGCGTATTGGGCGGATCGCTGGGGGAGCCGTTTCATCAGCATCGGTGCGGCCGGTCACATCAACGTCGATTCCGGCTTCGGGCCGTGGCCGTACTGCCTCGAACTGCTGCAAGGCATGCAGCAGGCGCACGAGGACTTGCCGCTGGGCGCGATCGGCGGTGCCAAGGTGTCGCACAAGGGGCGCCGCAGCGCACTGGCGCGGCTGCGGCACCATACGCGCGCGTCGCTCGAGTCGCAGCGGAATGATGTGGCATAGGACATCCTCTCCCAGGGCTCCGACGACAATCGCGTTCTGGCGAGTCGCAGAACTGCCCGGCGCGAACGCCGGCCTCGGTCGCTTCGTCCAATATCACACGGACTTCGGCTGCGCTGACGGGAAAGCGCGATGAAGACTTTTCTCCGTACCAGTCATGTTTTAGAGGAATCCACCGTGCCCGCGGCACCCGATCCACGCGACGAGGAGGAAAAGGAACGTTACGTGACGCGCCAGTTATGGTGGGCGCTGATCGGACTGATCCTGTTCGCTCTGGTGATGTTCTTGGGTTGGGGCGGCGCGCACGTCTGATTCGCCTTCGCCCGCGAACCAGTTCGCTTCAGTCGGGTCCCCCCCGGCGATGGCTTACCGGAGTTACATCGTGAGCATCGTGCCGCGAAGCGTACGGGAAGCTTCTTGGCCTGGTCGGCTTCGACGGGCGAAAGCTCTTCCTGAGTCCCGCCTCAACCGCGCAGTTTCCGCACAATGCCCCTTCCGGGCCGCCAAGTCGGCCCGATACGGTACGCATAATTACACGCCTCCCGGTATTTCCGTGCACTAGGCACGATGGATATTCTCGTCGGCAATCTAGCGGCCCAAGCCATCGACTGGTAAAGCTGCCAAGAAGAACGCGCCACAGGGAGTTCGCCCATGGAAATCCACCAGTTGCGCTGGACCTCTAATGACGGATGGGAGACGTCGCCGACCTCCTCGGGCGCCGCGGATCTCGTGTTCGCCTTCGCAGACGCTGCCTATTTTCGGGAATCCGCCTGTTACGCAGACCTCCGCCGAATGTTCCCGGTGGCCCACATTGTCGGCTGCAGTTCCTCGGGCAACATCAACAACATCGAGATCTCCGACGGCGATATCGTCGTCACCGCGGTGGACCGGCGGCTCGTGCTCGGCCAAGTGACCGAGGAGGAGCTCGACATCGTGCCGGAACGCCTCGGCCCGATCGCCACGATCACGGGCTTCTATTCCTACGGCGAGCTCGCCCCACTCAACAAGGTGGTCCGCTGCCAGCTCCATAACCAGTCGATGACGCTGACAACGCTGAGCGAGTAACCGGATGGAGCCCGCCCCTTCGCCTGCGGCGCCCCATGCGACGCATCGTTTGCTCCGGCGCCAGCTGCGACACATCTTTGGTGCCGAGATCGCAGCCGAAGGCGACTGGGGTGCGCTGCTGCAGGCGGTCGACGACGCCTACCACGACGCCGATTGCGAACGGCGGCTGCTCGAGACTGCGCTCGAGGTCAGCGCGCAGGAATTGACCGAAGCCAACAACAAGCTGCGTCTGTTCATCGACAACGCCCCCGCAGGCATCGTGATGTTCGACCGCGAGCTGCGCTACCTCTTCGCCAGCCGCCGCTGGCTTCAGGAGCGCCAGGTCAAGCTCCACGACGTCGTCGGCCGGAACTACCGCGAGATCCGGCTCACGACAACCGACCGCTGGGAAGAGATCCTGCTCCGCTGCGTCGCCGAAGACACCGGACGTTGCGACGACGAGGCACTCCCTCTGCCCGATGGTGGCACGTGCTGGATGCGCCGCGAGATCCATCCCTGGCACGATGCCGACGGCGTCGTCGGCGGCATCATCGTGATGATCGAGGACATCACGGACCGCAAACGGGCCGAGGAGCAGATGCGCATCGCGGCCGTGGCCTTCCAGTCGCGCGACGGGATGATCGTGACCGATGCCGAGGGCACGATCATGCAGGTCAACCAGGCCTTCACCGACGTCACCGGCTACACCGCGGAAGACGCCATCGGCAAGCGGGTGGCGCTGCTGCATTCCGGCCGTCAGGACGCCACCTTCTACCGCAACATGTGGGAGGCGATCGCCCACGAAGGCCGCTGGGAAGGCGAAATCTGGAACCGGCGCAAGGATGGCGGCATCTTTCCCGGATGGTTGACGATCTCCGGCATCGGCGACGCCGGCGGCAAGATCACGCATTACCTCGGCACTTACGCCGACATCAGCGAACCCCGCGAAGCCACACGCAAGCTCCTCGAGCTCGCGTTCTACGATCCGCTCACGGCCCTACCCAACCGGCGCCTGCTGCTCGACCGGTTGCACAAGGCTATTGCGGCCAGTGCCCGTTCGGGCCAATTCGGCGCCGTGCTGCTGATCGACCTCGACCACTTCAAGACGCTCAACGACACTCGCGGTCACGACATTGGCGACGAGTTGTTGATCCACGTCGCGCGGCGGCTGCGCGAATTGATCCGGGGAGCCGACTCCGCAGCAAGGCTCGGCGGCGACGAATTCGTCGTCCTGCTCGAAGGCCTCAACGAAGAACAACTCACCGCCGCCAACGTCGCCGAAACGATCGCGGCAAAGCTCAGCATCGCGATCTCGCGGCCGGTGATCCTGAAAGGAGAAATCCACCACGTCACGCCCAGCATCGGCGTCACGCTCTTCCATCATGCGACGCAAGACGCCGAGGCCCTGCTCAAACAGGCCGACCTCGCCCTCTACCAGGCCAAGGACGCCGGCCGCAACGCGGTCCGCTTCTACAACCCGGCGATGCAGGCCGCGGTCGAAGCGCGCGTCAGACTGGAGGCCGGGCTGCGGCGGGCGTTGACCGCAGACGAATTCGTTCTGCACTACCAGCCCCAGGTGGACGCTGCCGGTCGCCTGATCGGCGCAGAGGCCCTGCTGCGCTGGCGGCCTCCGGGACAGCCGATGATCTTGCCGGCGGACTTTATCCCCGTCGCCGAAGACAGCGGCCTGATCGTGCCGATCGGGCGCTGGGTCCTCGACACGGCGTGCCGGCAACTCGCCGCGTGGTCCGACGCCCCCGAGACCCGCGACCTGCAACTGGCCGTCAACATCAGCGCCCGCCAGTTCCGCCAGCCCGACTTCGTCGAACATGTACGCATGGCCGTGCGGAGCAGCGGTGCGAATCCCGCGCGTCTGAAGCTGGAACTGACCGAACGCTACGTCCTGGAAGACATCGAACATGTGGTCAGGACGATGCAGATGCTGAAGCAGGATGGCGTCGGCTTTTCGATTGACGACTTCGGCACCGGGTATTCGTCGCTCGCCTACCTCAAACGGCTGGCGCTGGATCAACTCAAGATCGACCAGAGCTTCGTGCGCGACATCGCCGACGATGCAGACGACCGCGCCATCGTCCATGCCATCATCTCCCTTGCCGAAAGCCTGGGCCTGCAAGTGATCGCCGAAGGGGTCGAAACCGCTGCCCAGTTCGACTTCCTCGCCGCCCACAACTGCCAGGGCTACCAGGGCTATCTATTCGGACGCCCGGGCCCCGTCGAGCAAATGGACACTCGGCCTCGCGGCGGGACAGGGTCGTCCGCATGCCCCGGTGCTGCCTTTGACGGCCGCGCGGATGGCAAACCGTAGCCAAAGCCCTGGACCAGCACGCCCGCCGGCCACTCGCCGTCGCCGACGGACTCCATTCGCTTCACAATGACGGTCGGCGGCACCACCGATTCATGCAGACGGTCGAACAAGCGCTGCGCAGCGCTATCCTCCAGCAGCGTCGCCGCGTCGATCTTGACGAACTGCGCCGGCACGACTGCCGACAGCCTTTGCCACTGCGCGACCGATTCGACGTTCACAGCGACCTGGAAGCCGTTGTGACGGTAGTTGCGCAGCACGAAGGACAGCAAGTCGATCTGTCGGCTCGCCACCGCCGGCGCCTCGATGACGATCCGCTCGGGCGGCAGCCCCAGCGCATCGATCACCTTGCGAAAGGCCGCGCCGTGGTCGCCCGCCACGGCCGCCAGCAGCCGTCCGTGCACATTGAGGAACAGCAAGCCGTCGCCGCCTACCGACGCGATGTAATTGAGCGCATGCACCGTGCGGGCCAAGCGATCGAGCGCCACGAGGCGGTCGTCGTCCGCATTTGCCGAAAACAGCACCCAGGGCGACAGGTCCCGTTCGCCACTTCCCAGGCAACGCAGGAAAGCCTCGTGGCCGATGGCGACGTGCCGCTGCGGATCGACGATCGGCTGGAACACGCTCGACAACTCGCATCCGAACCAGTCTCCGACCACCCCGCCGTCGGCGAGACGGCGCAACTGCTTGCCCGCCTGCCGTTCGAGCGGCAGACGATCGAGGAATTCGCGTACGCGGTCCGGTGCCTGCAATGTCGTTTTTGTCATGTCCCGCTCCCGTTGCTGCTACATCTAAATGGATGCGGAGAACTCTATGACGCACCAGCTGCGAAACGAACCAAGAAATCCTGCAGAACATTGCAGCGATCCGGGATTCGCCGGCGTACGCCTTAGCAGAAATTCGAATAACCAGCCCGTTTTTTATTATTTACGGAGCACAAGGCCGCGCAATTAGACTTCATTCAACAAAAGCATATGGAGCTCGACATGAGCGCCGCGACACAAACCTTTCGCGTGCTACCGGGCTTCCGCCTGACGCTCGGCTACACCCTCTTCTACCTCTCGCTGATCGTGCTCTTGCCGCTCGGCGCGGTGTTCCTGAAGACTGCGAGCCTCAGCCTCGACGAGTTCTGGCATGTCATCAGCGCGCCGCGCGTGGTTGCGAGCTACAAGCTGTCCTTCGGGATGTCGCTGGCCGCCGCGGCGATCAACGCCGTGTTCGGCCTGATGCTCGCCTGGTCGCTCGTGCGCTACAGCTTTCCAGGCAAACGGCTGATCGACGCACTGGTCGACCTCCCCTTCGCGCTGCCCACCGCCGTGGCCGGCATCGCGCTCACCGCGCTCTACGCCAAGAACGGCTGGATCGGACAGTTCCTCGAACCGCTGGGCATCAAGGTCGCCTTCAAGCCGCTCGGCGTGCTCGTCGCGCTCGTCTTCATCGGCCTGCCCTTCGTCGTGCGCACCGTGCAGCCGATCCTCGAAGACCTCGACACCGAAATCGAGGAAGCCGCCGCGAGCCTCGGCGCACAGCGCTGGCAGACCTTCCGTCACGTGATCCTGCCGGTGATCCTGCCGGCGCTGATGACCGGCTTCGCGCTCGCCTTCGCCCGCGCGGTCGGCGAATACGGTTCGGTGATCTTCATCGCCGGCAACATCCCGATGGTTTCCGAGATCACGCCGCTGATGATCATCACCAAGCTCGAACAATACGATTACGCCGGCGCCACCGCGATCGCCGTCGTGATGCTGCTGCTGTCCTTCGCCCTGCTGCTCCTCATCAACACCCTGCAGGCGTGGACTGCCAAACGTACCGGGAGGAACCGCTGATGGCCGGCGCGAGCACCATGAGCTGGGGCGGGCCCGTCGACGCCGCCGCCCGCTTTGAATCGAAGGCCGCGACACGCGAGACACCATTCGTCAAATGGCTGATCCTCGGCATCTCGCTCACCTTCTTCGCAGTCTTCCTGCTGTTGCCGCTCGTCGCCGTCTTCGTCGAGGCGCTGCGCAAGGGTTGGAGCACCTACCTGTCGGCACTCGCGCATGAAGATGCGCTTTCCGCAGTCAAGCTCACGTTGATCGCGGCGGTCATCGCCGTGCCGCTCAACCTCGTCTTCGGCGTCTGCGCCGCGTGGGCAATCGCGAAGTTCGAGTTCCCTGGCAAACACTTCCTGATCACGCTGATCGACCTGCCCTTCTCGGTGTCGCCGGTGATCGCGGGCCTGATCTACGTGCTGCTGTTCGGCGCACAGGGCTGGTTCGGGCCGTGGCTCGCGGAGCACGACCTGAAGATCATCTTCGCTGTGCCGGGCATCGTGCTCGCAACCGTGTTCGTGACCTTCCCCTTCGTCGCCCGCGAACTGATCCCGCTGATGCAGGCGCAGGGGCGCGAGGAGGAGGAAGCCGCGATCGTGCTCGGCGCCAACGGCTGGCAGACCTTCTGGTACGTCACGCTGCCGAACATCAAGTGGGGCCTGCTGTACGGCGTGATCCTGTGCAACGCCCGCGCGATGGGCGAGTTCGGCGCGGTGTCGGTCGTCTCCGGCCACATCCGCGGTCAGACGAACACGCTGCCGCTGCACGTCGAGATTCTCTACAACGAATACCAGTTCGCCGCAGCCTTCGCCGTGGCCTCGCTGCTGGCCCTGCTCGCGCTCGCGACCCTCGCGATCAAGACCTGGGTCGAGCACCGCGCGGCCCACACCGACACGGACGACATCACCACCGAAACCCCACAGGACGCCGCATCATGAGTATCCAGGTTAAGGACATCAGCAAAGCTTTCGGCAACTTCGTCGCGCTCGACAAGGTCTCGCTCGACTTCCCCACGGGCGAACTCGTCGCGCTGCTGGGCCCCTCGGGCTGTGGCAAGACGACGCTGCTGCGCATCATCGCGGGACTGGAGGCGGCCGACGCTGGCCAGGTGCTGCTCGACGGCGAAGACGCGTCAGGCACTAATGTGCGCGAACGCCAGGTCGGATTCGTGTTCCAGCACTACGCGCTGTTCCGCCACATGACGGTCTTCGACAACGTCGCCTTCGGCATGCGCATGAAGCCGCGCGGCCAGCGGCCGAGCGAGAAACAGATCGCCGCGAAGGTGCATGAACTGCTGCAGCTCGTGCAGCTCGACTGGCTCGCCGACCGCTTCCCGGCGCAACTCTCGGGCGGCCAGCGCCAACGGATTGCGCTCGCCCGCGCGCTCGCCGTCGAACCGCGCGTGCTGCTCCTCGACGAACCCTTCGGCGCGCTCGATGCCAAGGTGCGCAAGGAACTGCGCCGCTGGCTGCGCAAGCTTCACGACGAACTGCATATCACGTCGATCTTCGTCACGCACGATCAGGAAGAGGCGCTCGAAGTCGCCGACCGCGTGGTGCTGATGGATCGCGGCCACATCGAGCAGGTCGGTACGCCCGGAGAAGTCTATCGCCAACCAGCGACACCGTTCGTCTACGGCTTCCTCGGATCGGTGAACCTCTTCCACGGCCGCGTCGACGGCAGTTCGGTCGTCGTCGGCAACGACGTACTGCCCCACACCGTCGCCGATGTCGGCCACGGAGCCGAAGTCCTCGCCTTCGCCCGTCCGCACGAACTCGACATCGTGCCCGAAGAACATGGGGAGGCCGGGGTCGCCGCTCGCATTACCCGCGTGCTTGCCTTCGGCGTCACTGCGCGCATCGAACTCGAAGGGCTGAACGGCGCCGGCGGCGAACATTTCGAAGTCGAACTCACCCAACAACGCGTCGCCGACCTCAATCTCGCCGAAGGGCAGGCCGTGCGCCTGATACCCTCCCGACTCAAGATCTTCGAGCGCAACGGTACCACTGGAGCATCGGCATGAATTTTCAGCAATTGCGCATCATCCGCGAAACGGTGCGGCGCAACTTCAACCTGACCGAAGTCGCCAACGCGCTCTTCACCTCGCAGTCGGGGGTCTCCAAACACATCAAGGACCTCGAGGACGAACTCGGCGTCGAGCTTTTCGTGCGCAAGGGCAAGCGGCTGCTGGGCCTCACGGATCCGGGCAAGGAACTCGTCGTGATGGTCGAGCGGATGCTGCTCGACGCGGGCAACATCAAGCGCCTGGCCGAGCAATACAGCAACCGCGACGAAGGCCGGCTCACGGTCGTCACGACGCACACCCAGGCCCGCTATGCGCTGCCCAAGGTCGTCACCGCGTTCAAGAAGGCTTTCCCGAAGGTTTACCTCAAGCTGCATCAGGGCAGCCCGGAAGAGATCGTGTCGATGCTGCTCGACGGCCAAGCCGATATCGGCATCGCAACCGAAGCCGTTGCGGCGGTCGCAGAGCTCGCATCCTTTCCGTACTACACGTGGCACCACTCGATCATCGTTCCGGCCGGTCATCCCTTGGAGAATGTCCGACCGCTGACCCTCGAGGCGGTCGCCGAATACCCGCTCATTACGTATCACGAAGGCTTTACCGGACGCTCGAACATCGACAAGAGCTTTGCAGCGGCAGGACTCTCGCCCGAAGTCGTGATGTCCGCCATGGACGCCGATGTCATCAAGACCTACGTCGAACTGGGGCTCGGCGTCGGCATCGTCGCTTCGATGGCCTTTCAGCCCGAGCGTGAAGGCGAACTGCGCCTGCTCGATAGCCGCCATCTCTTCCCCGTCAACACGACGAGTATCGCCGTCCGCCGCGGCCATTACCTGCGCGGCTTCGCCTACCGCTTCATCGAGATGTGCTCGCCGACGCTGACTGAAGCAGCCATCCGCAGCAGCGTCGCACCCGCGGGCAATGCCAACGGAGACGACTAGCCTTACGTCGTAGAGCTATTCGCCGCGCAGGCCTGCTATCCTCGCATTTCCGGTCCAAGGAGCCCCTTACATGTCGAACTGGTATTCCGATAACGCAGAATCGATTGGCAAGACGCCGCTGGTCAAACTGAATCGCATCACCGACGGCGCCGCCGCAACGGTTTACGCGAAGATCGAGGGACGCAACCCCGCCTATTCGGTCAAGTGCCGCATCGGCGCTGCAATGATATGGGATGCCGAAAAGCGCGGCGTACTCGGACCAGGCAAGGAAATCGTCGAACCCACCAGCGGCAACACCGGCATCGCGCTCGCCTTCGTCGCCGCTGCGCGCGGCATTCCGATCACGCTCACGATGCCGGACACGATGAGCGTCGAGCGCCGCAAACTGCTCGTCGCCTATGGCGCAAAGCTCGTCCTGACGGAAGGCGCGAAGGGCATGAACGGGGCGATCGCGAAGGCCGAGGAAATCGCCGCCAGCGCCCCGGACAAGTACGTACTGCTGCAACAGTTCAAGAACCCGGCGAACCCGGCGATTCACGAAGCGACGACCGGCCCCGAAATCTGGAACGACACCGACGGCAAGATCGACATCCTCGTCTCGGGCGTCGGCACCGGCGGCACGATCACCGGCATCAGCCGCTACATCAAACAGAAGCAGGGCAAGGCCATCACCTCGATCGCCGTCGAACCCACGGCGAGCCCGGTGCTTACGCAGACCCGGGCGGGCGAAGCGCTGAAACCCGCTCCGCACAAGATCCAGGGCATCGGCGCCGGCTTCGTGCCGCAAGTGCTCGATCTGTCGCTGATCGATGCCGTCGAAACGGTCACGAACGAAGACGCGATCCTGTATGCGCGTCGCCTCGCCCGCGAGGAAGGCATCCTGTCCGGCATCTCCTGCGGCGCCGCGGCGGCCGTCGCAGCCCGCGTTGCCCAACGTCCGGAGAACGCTGGCAAGACCATCGTCGTCATCCTGCCCGACTCCGGCGAACGCTACCTGAGCTCGATCCTCTTCGAAGGCCTCTTCGACGCGAGCGGAGCCGCACTCTGAGTCACGCAGCAGCACAAGACGCGGAGGCTCCGGCCTCCGCGCCCGAAACCCTCCCCATTCTCTACCGCGACGACTGGCTGATCGCCGTCGACAAACCCTCGGGCCTGCTCGTCCATCGCTCGGTGCTTGACGTCCACGAGGAGCGCTTCGCCGTCCAGATCCTACGGGACCAGATCGGGCAGCACGTGCACCCCGTGCATCGCCTCGACAAGGGCACCTCCGGCGTCCTGCTCTTCGCGCTCGACCGCGAAACCGCCGCGCTCGTCTCCGGCGCCTTCGAACGCCAGGAAGTGCTGAAGCGCTATCTCGCAGTCGTGCGCGGCCACCCGGCCGAAGAAGGCATCATCGACCACCCGCTCACGCGCCGCTTCGACGACGCCGAACGCCGTTCGACGACGCCTGACACGCCGCCCCAGGACGCCGTCACGCACTTCCGCCGCCTCGCCACGACCGAACTACCCTACCAGGTCGACCGCTATCCGACGAGTCGCTACGCGCTCGTCGAACTCGCCCCGGAAACGGGCCGGCGCCACCAGATCCGGCGCCACCTCAAGCACATCTCCCACCCCATCATCGGGGATGCCACCTTCGGCAAGGGCCGGCACAATCGCCTCTTCACCGAGCTCTTTGGCGTCTCGCGCATGCTGCTCGCCTGCACATCGATGCGCCTCACACATCCGCATACCGGCGAAGAACTGGCGCTTGCCGTTCCGCCCGCTGAAGACTTCATGCGCGTTGTTACGACGTTCGGCTGGACCGACGCGCTGGCCAGCCTGTCGCGCGCCTGATCCCATGCGGGCGACATTCGCCGGGGGCGATTCCCCAACGAGCTACCGGTCCTGACGGATTCATTGCACAATAGGTCGTTCACACAACAGCCAATCCGCCACAAATGAATCCGCTGCTCCAGGTCCGCGACCAAGGCCAGCAAGTCTGGCTCGACAACCTCTCCCGCACGCTCCTCAACGACGGCCACCTCGCGCGCTTCATCGCCGAAGACGGCGTCGACGGCGTGACCACCAACCCGGCCATCTTCCACAAGGCGATCGCCGGCGGGCGCTATTACGAGGACGATCTCGCCGCGCTGAAGCAGCAGCCCCTGAGCGCCGAAGCGCGCTACGAACAGCTCGTGGTCCCCGACGTGCAGCGCGCCTGCGATCTGCTGCGGCCGACCTTCGAGCGCAGTGGCGGCAACGCCGGTTATGTCAGCCTCGAAGTCTCCCCCGCCCTCGCGCACGACGCTGCCGGCACCGTCGCCGCGGGTCTACGCCTCAAGCAGGCCGTGGGCCGCGACAACCTGCTGATCAAGGTACCCGCGACGACCGAAGGGCTGAAAGCCATCGAGGAATTGATCGCCAACGGCGTCAGCGTCAACGTCACGCTGATGTTCTCGCTCGCCCACGTGGACGGCGTCGCGGACGCCTACGTGCGCGGCCTCGAACGTCTGCGGGCCTCCGGCGGCAAGGTCGGCAGCGTGATGTCGGTCGCGAGCCTCTTCCTCAGCCGCGTCGACACGCTGATCGACAAGCAGCTCGAAGAGTTGGGCGGCGACGCGTTGGCGCTCCGCGGCCGCAGCGCCGTCGCGATGGCCAAGCTCGCCTACCAGCGCTACCTGGAACGCTTCCACGGCCCTGCCTTCGCCGCGCTGCGTAGCGCCGGCGCGCGTCCGCAGTTCATGCTGTGGGCGAGCACCGGCACCAAGAATCCGGCCTACAACGACCTGCTCTACGTCGAACCGCTGGTCGGGAAGGAGACCGTCAATACGCTGCCGGACGCCACCCTCGCCGCGCTGCGGGATCACGGCAAAATCGTCGGGGACGCCCTCACGCAGGACGTCGCCGCCGTACGCGAGCAGGTCGCCGCGCTGGCCGCGCTCGGCATCGATCTCAATGCAACCGGGGAAAGACTGCAGCGCGAAGGGCTGGCGCAGTTCGAGGACGCATTCGCTCAACTGCTGCAGCTGACCGCCTGATGCCGTAATCGCAGGCCGGCTCCTTCAATGGACGCCGGCCGCTACGAGCAGCTTGCGCGATAGCTCGCGCAACTCCCGATTCTGGCGGTCCAGCTCGACCAGTCGCTCATGCATCATCGCGGCGAGGCATTTCATCGCGCGTTCGGGCGTTCCGGCGCGCGCCCGCTCGCAATCGATACAGTACTGCAAGGCACGCAGACGCTCGCGGACGGCGGGGGGATGACTCTCGATCAGTGCGCAGATTTCGCGATTGCGCGCGGCGAAGAATGCCTCGGGGTCGGCTTTCGCCAACGCACACCAGCGGTCGAAATCGAACTCGCCCATGATCCATCCCCCGCGCGAGGTCCATCACACATCCTTGGTTTAATCGTAGGAGTGGAACAAGGCGGAGGCAAGACGAGCCTCCGGCGGACCGTGTATTCGGTCTCGCCGGAGCAAAACCGGTTTGCGTAACCGGCTGGCGAAGAGGTCAAGCGACCTGGGCAGCTCTCCTGGACATCAGCGAGAAGCGGCTCACCCAGCGCTGGTCACCAGCGCTGCCGAGCAGTTCCTTCATGTCGATGATCAGTACGATCTGGCCGTTGGACAGCGTCGTGACACCGGCCACGCCCTTCGGACGGAAGTCGTCGAGCGACTTGATGACGGCGTCTTCGCGGCCGGCGAAGCTGTCGATGCCGAGGATGAAGGACATTTCCGCCGTCTGCATCAGCACACCGTAGCATGGCGAACGTTCCAGCGGCCAGCCGAGCAGGCTTGCGAGCGGCAGGATCGGCAACACTTCGCCCCGCACCACCATCGTCGCGCGACCGCCCACTTCCTGCACTTCTCCCGCCTCGATCGGCAGGATCTCGCGCACCATCGACAGCGGCACGGCAAACGGCTGATCGCCCAAGCGCACCAGCAGCACCGGCAGAATCGCCAGCGTCAGCGGCAGGCTGATCACGAAGGTCGTGCCCTTGCCCAGCTGCGACTGGATCTCGATGCTGCCATTGAGCTTCTGGATGTTCGTCCGCACGACGTCCATGCCGACGCCGCGGCCGGACACGTCCGACACCTTCGCCGCCATCGAGAAGCCGGGCAGGAAGATCAGGTTGAAGCTCTGGCGCTCGTCCAGCGCACTCGCTTCTTCCTCGCTGAGCAGCCCCTTCTCGACCGCCTTCGCGCGCAGGCGTTCGGCGTTCATACCGTGGCCGTCGTCGGCGACCAGGATCACGATGTGATCGCCTTCCTGGCGCGCTTCCAGGCGGACGATGGATTTTTCGGGCTTGCCGACGGCGATCCGCTCCTGCGAGTCCTCGACGCCGTGATCGACCGCGTTGCGGATCAGGTGGATGATCGGATCGGCGAGGTCCTCGATCATCGTCTTGTCGATCTCGGTTTCCTCTCCGGCGAGCACGAGTTCGACGTCCTTGCCCATGCTGCGCGCCAGATCGCGCGCGATCCGCGGATACTTCTGGAACAGGCGCCCGATCGGCTGCATACGGGTCTTCATGACCGCGTTCTGCAGGTCCGAGACGAGCAGGTCGAGCTGGCTTACGGCCAGATCGAGGGAATGCAGGGTTTCGGTGTCGTTGCGGCCGCTCAGGATGTCGCTGCGCAGCGCGTTCAGGCGGTTCTTCGTCAGGCCGATTTCGCCCGACAGGTTGAGTACCTGGTCGAGCCGCGAGGTGTCGACGCGGATCGAGTTGTCGCGCTGCTTTTCGCCCTCACGCCGCCCGGTCGTCGCCATCGCGCCTGGCTTGTCGCTCGCGCGCCGCCCGGTCGCCGCCTTGATGATCTCATCAGGCGAGACCGTGGGGCCCGACGCGACGGGAGCATGTACCGAAGCCGACGCCGGCGGCGCCGACCTGACTTCGTTGATCGTCTTCATCGGCACGCCGGTGACGGCACTGTGGAGCAGCTCCCAGTTCGGCCCGCCCGGAGCGGCGGACGATGCAGCCGCCTGCGGTTGGGCGGCCGCCGCTTGCGCCCGACCGCCGACGAGTTCGCCGGCGATCGCCTGGCGCAGACGTGCAATCAGGTCGGGGTCCGCCGGAGCGGGCTGCATCGCCTGCTCGAGGCTGCCGAACATGTCACGTACGGATGCGGTCGCTTCCATGATGACGTCCATCACTTCGGGCGTCACGTCGAGCTGGCCGTTGCGCAGGTTGTCGAAGAGATTCTCCGTCAGGTGGCACAAGGTGACCAGCTCGGTCGCATTGAGGAAGCCTGCGCCGCCCTTGATGGTATGGAAGCCCCGGAAGATCTCGTTCAGCAGTCCGCGGTCGCCTGGCGCACGTTCGAGGTCCACCAGTTTGTTGTCGACCCCGGATAGCAGGTCACCCGCTTCCATCAGGAAATCCTGAAGCAGCTCTTCCATTCCGGCGAAGTCACTCATCACGTTCTCGCTTTATTGTTCCCGGCAGACCCGCGCCTGCCTTCTTGCTGCAGTCAGAATCCCAGGCTACCGAGCAGATCGTCGACCTGCTCCTGCGTCGTAACGACGTCGTCACGGCCTTCCGAATTGATGACCGGACCGTTCATCAGACCGCCCTGCACTTCGCTGCGCATGCCCGGCGGCGCGACCTCCAGCAGAACCTGCAGCAGCTCCGTTTCGAGCTTCTGGGCGAGTTCGACGACCTTCTTGATGACCTGGCCGGTGAGATCCTGGAAATCCTGGGCCATCATGATTTCCATCAGCTGCTCGTTGGTCGCGCGGCTCCCCTGCTCCACCTGGCCAAGAAATCCGTGCGTTTCCTGCGACAGCGCCTTGAATTCCTCGATCGACAACTGGTTCGCGAACAGCTTGTCCCACTTCGCCTGCAAGCCCTTGGCGTCAGCACCCAGCTTGTTCTGGATCGGCTGGGCGATGTCGGTCGCGTTAAGCACCCGGCTCGCCGCCTGCTCCGTCATCTGCGCGATGTAGGTCAGGCGCTGGCGCGCATCGGGAATCGCCTGCACCGCCTCCTGCAGACCGTCGTCGGAGCTGAGCGAACAAAGGGTGTTATGAACTTGTCGCGTCATCTGTCCGATCCGGGTAAACACCGCTTCGCAGCTATGCTCGGACTGAGCAGCATCGGCCGGCTGCGCTGCGGCGGCCGGAGCAGCCTCCTGGACAGAAGCGGCTTCGAACTGCGCCGCCACGGAGTCGAACAGAGCCTGCAGGTCGTCGTTATCGCCGGCGGAATCCTGCTTGGGTTTCGGTTCCGCCTTGGGCGCAACCACCTGCGGTGCCGCGCCACTCGCGATGCTGTCGAACAAGGCTTGCAGTTCGTCCGAATCCCCTGCCTCATCGACCTTGAGCTTTTTCGCCATCATCGGCCTCCCTAATGTCATTCCGCACCGACTGCTCAGGCGGCCGCTGTCTTGCCCAGCTTTTCAAAGATTTTTTCTAGTTTTTCGGCCATCGTCGCAGCCGTAAACGGCTTGACGATGTAGCCGCTCGCCCCGGCCTGCGCCGCAGCAATGATGTTTTCCTTCTTGGCTTCGGCCGTCACCATCAGCACCGGCAGGTGCTTCAGATGCGGCGTCTGGCGGATCGTCTGCAGCAGCGTCAGACCATCCATGTTCGGCATGTTCCAGTCGGTGACGACGAAGTCGAACGGGCCGCTGTTGAGCTTCTGCAGCGCCACCGCACCGTCCTCGGCCTCGTCGACGTTGGTGTAGCCAAGCTCCTTGAGCAGGTTGCGCACGATGCGACGCATCGTCGAAAAGTCATCAACGACCAGAAATCTTGTCTTGGGATCGGCCATGTTGTATTTCTCCGTAATTCTCTCGGCGAGCCTGGCCCGGTTCAGTGGCCCCGTGTGAGCAGGGGACGAAGGGTGTCCGCCAGCGCGTCGGCGTCGAATTTTGCCACGTATGCGTCAACTCCGACCCGCTTTCCCATCGCCCGGTTGGCTTCGGACGAGAGCGACGAGTGCATCACCACCGGGATGCCGTCGAAACGGGTGTCGGCCTTGATGTTGCGAGTAAGTACGTAGCCATCCATCTCCGGCATCTCGGCATCGACCAGGATCAGGTCGAGCTCGTCGCTGACGTGGCGACCGAGTTGCTGAGCGTGGCTCGCCATGCCCTGCAGGCGCGTCCACGCTTCGAGGCCATTGACGGCGTGCTTGTGCTTCACGGCGAGCTTGTCGAGCACCTCGGCGATCTTGCGCCGCGCAACGCCCGAATCGTCGACGAAGAACACTTCATAGTCCTGCCCGTCGATGATCGGCGAGATGTTGCCGACCACGGCGTCGCCGAAGGTCGAGGCGAGTACCGTTTCGACATCGACAATCGAGACCAGCTTGCCGTCGGGCAGCTCTGTAATCGCGGTGATGTAGTTGTGCACATTGCCTGAAACGTTATCGGGCGCCCGCACCTTGTCCCAGTCCACGCGAATGATGCGATCGACACCCTGCACGAGAAAGCCGAGCGTCCGCTTGCTGTACTCGGTCACCATCATCGATCCGCCAAGCGGGTCGCCAGGCTGGGCCAGGCCGAGGATCTTGGAAAGCGACAGGACCGGAATGACGTTGCCGCGCAGCGAGATGAGCCCTTCGACGCCCGCCGGCATGTTGGGCGCACGTGTGATGAAGGGCGTCGTGCTGACTTCCTTCACCTTGAACACGTTGATCCCGAAGACTTCCGTGGTGCCGAGATTGAACAGCAGAATCTCCATCCGGTTCGAACCGGCAAGGCTGGTGCGGCCGTCGACGACGTTGAGCAGGCCGGATTCGTCGGTATCGTAGATCGACATGAGAGCTTCCTATGGACTCGCGAATTACTGCGCGCCGCGCTTGATCAGCCGGCGCAGGGTCTCGGCCAGACGCTGGGGCTCGAACTTGGGAACGTATTCGTCGACGCCGACCGACTTGCCCAGTTGCTGATTGGACATGCCTGACAGCGAGGAATGCATGATCACAGGGATCCCGGTAAAGCGCGGATCGGACTTGATCGACTTGGTCAGGATGTAGCCGTCCATCTCGGGCATTTCGACGTCGGTCAGCACGAGGCTGACGAGATCGCTCACCTGGCGCCCGGTCGACTGGGCGTGATGCGCCACCCGCTGCAGTTCCTCCCACGCGGCGCGCCCGTTGATCGAGCCCACGCCATGCACGCCCATTGCCTCAAGCGTGCGCTCGATCTGCTTGCGGGCGATCGATGAATCGTCGGCGAAATAGACGGCGGGCACGTCGCCTTCGATGGGCACGATGCTGCGGTAGAGATGCTGGTCTTCCTGAGGGGTCGTTTCGGCGAGGACCTTCTCGACGTCGAGCATCATGACGAGTTTGTTGTCGGCGAGTTCCGTTACCGCCGTCACCAGCCCGCCCATGTTCGCAGTGAGCATTTCGGGCGGCACGCGCATTTGCGACCAGTCAAGGCGCAGGATGGTGTCGACGGCCTCGACGAGGAAGCCCTGAGTGTGTCCGTTGTATTCGGTCACGATCATGATGTCGCGCTTCACATCGGAGCCGACCCCGACATAGCGGCCGAGATCGACGACCGGAACCAGGACACCGCGCAGGCTCACCATGCCTTCGACCGATGAGGGCATCTCGGGTGCTGCGGTGATCGCGGGTGTGCGCATGACCTCGCGCACCTTGAACACATTGATCCCGAAGGTTTCGCGGCGCCCCGTGCGCTGATCCACGCCAAGCGTGAATAGCAGGATCTCCAGCTTGTTGGTGCCGGCGAGGCGTGTGCGGGCATCGATGTTCTTCAGCAGTTCCGACATTTCACTCTCCGCTGCGCGCGGCTGCATGTTGTTCCGGGCGGCGCAGGCGCGCCGCAGTGTCAATCCTGATAACGTCTGCGCCGGGAAATACTTGAGGCGCGATGCGGCAAATACCGACGTATGACCATTTTCGCATTATGGCGCAGTGGCGGATACCGTTTTCACACGGCGGCTAGCCATTACGCGTAGCGCCATGGCCCAGGTGCCGCAGAATCTGCTGCGCCACATCCTTGAGCGTAACGACCTCGCATGCTGCGCCGAGCAGCGCCGCTTCGCGCGGCATGCCGTACACGACGCAGGAATCGTGGTCCTGGGCGATCGTCCAGCCCCCCGCCTCGCGCATCTCCAACAGACCCCGGGCACCATCCTTGCCCATCCCGGTGAGCAATACTCCCACGGCCCCCGCCCCAACCGTTCGCGCCGCCGACGAAAACAGCACGTCGACCGAAGGGCGATGGCGGTTTACCGGCTCGGCGCGAGACAAGGAACACTGCAATCCGGTGGGCGACCGGACGATCGAAAGGTGGGAATGCCCAGGGGCAATATAGACCGTGCCACCCTGGATCGACTCGCCGTCCTCGGCCTCCTTGACCTTCACGCTGCATAGGCCATCCAGGCGGCGGGCAAAGGCGCCTGTGAACATTTCGGGCATGTGCTGCACGATCAGCACCGGCGGAACGCTCGCCGGCAGGTCCGCGAGGACTTGCTTGATCGCCTCGGTTCCGCCGGTCGACGCACCGATGAAGATCACGCGACCTCCCCATGCGCCGCCATGCGCCGGACTCTTATACGTTCCCGGCATCGCTGCGTTGATAGACGGTCCGCCCCATCGAGCGGAACAGGTCGGCGGCGTGCATAAAGCTCTCGGAATGCCCCGCGAACAGGGCCCCTTCCTTGCGCAGGAGCGGCACGAAACGCTTGAGGATCGCGTACTGCGTCGTCTTGTCGAAGTAGATCATCACGTTGCGGCAGAAAATCGCATCCAGCGGCCCCTGTACCGGCCAGCTCGAATCCAGCAGGTTGATGCGACGAAAGCTGATCAGCCGCTGCAACTCGGGACGCACGCGAACCTCGCCGTCTGGCACGCCGGCGCCGCGCACGAAGTAGCGCCGCACGCGCTCGGGCGACAGGCGCAGGATCCGGTCGTCGCGATAGATGCCGCGTTCGCCATGCGACAGCACGCTGGTGTCGATGTCGCTTGCGAGGATCTGCACCGGAGGCGTCAGCGTGTCGAACGCCTCGCAGGCGGTGATCGCCAGCGAGTACGGTTCCTCGCCGGTCGAAGCCGCGCTGCACCAGATGCGGATCGTGCGCTTCTCCGCGATCTGCCGCATGCGTTCGGCCAGGATGTCGAAATGGTGCGCCTCGCGGAAGAAGGAGGTGAGATTGGTCGTCAGCGAATTGACGAAGGTTTCCCACTCCGCGCGGTCGCGCTCCAGCCGCGCCAGGTATTCGGCAAAGGTGCGGTCACCGCAGACGCGCAGACGGCGGGCCAGCCGGCTATACACCATGTCCTGCTTCGCCGGCGAAAGCACGATGCCGGCGTGTTCGTAGATCAGCTTGCGGATGCGTTCGAAATCGGCGCTCGTGAGTTCGAATTCGCGCACGCGATCTCCGGCGAGCGCGGCAGCGGCCGCAGAGGCCGCCATTGCCGCGAAGGTCAGCTCCGATGCCGTTCGCGGCGGCGTCGCCGTCTTGGGCCGCGCCGGCGTTTCCGGTGTGACGCTTTTCCCAAAGCGAGGGGGATCTCCCACAGCCATGCTCAGATTTCCTCCCATTCCTGCTCAAGGCTGCGCCGTCCCGTTCCTGCGGACTTCACCTTCGGCAACGGGGCGCCTTCGCCCCGTCGCACGCGTCCCGCGCGCTCCAGGCCGGTTGCCAGTCCATGCGATCGTTCGGCGAGTGCCGGATCGTTGAGCAATTCAGCCATCTGCCGCTCGAACTGCAGCGCCGTCGACGCCGCGCGATCAGCGAGTTCCGCATGTTCGCGCGACAGTTGTTCCAGTCTCGTCATCATCTGCTGCATATGCGCGGCAGTCTGCTGCAAGTTCACGACAGCGGTCTCGATCCGCCCTGCGGCCGCCTCCCCGCCCGTATCCGGGTGGCCGGCATCGAGCTTCAAGCCGTTCGGGTCTGCCGCGCAGGTTTGCACGGTCACGCCCATCATCTCCGTACCACAACGTCGCGCCGCAAGCTGTGCAGCCAGCACGGCCTGTGCATCGCAGCAAGTATCGAGTGCTGCAGCATCGAGCACGAGACGGCCCTGCCGGGCGAGGTCCAGTACGCCCGCCAAGGAACCCGCGCGGTCGCGCATTTCGTCGAAACCGAAAGTCGCACTGCCGCCCTTGATCGAGTGCGCACAACGGTAAGCTTCGGCAATGACATGCGCCCCGGCCTTGCCGCTGGCGATCTCGCGCAGGCAACGCTGGATGATGGCGAGGTGTTCGGCGACTTCGTCGAAGAACACTTCGCGGAATTCAGTCAGATCCAGGCCCATATCGAACGCTCATTCACCGGGGGGACGTGTCGTCCGCCCCATTCGGACGGGCGCCCCCCGGAAGGGGACGAATCTGCGGCCGCGCGCCTCCCGGCGGCGGCACAGCCGTTTGGCTCTCGATCTTGCCGCGCAAGGCCTCTTCGTCTAGGGGTGCATTTGCGCCGACGTCGATCAGGCCGCCTTGGGCACGTAGGGCCTCTTCGGTCTTGCGGTTCATCACGACGATGCTGATCCGCCGGTTCGACGCGTCGTACAGGTCCTCTTTCTTGAACGGCACCGTTTCGGCGAGCCCGACGACGCGCGCCACGCGGGCAGGATCGAGCCCGCCCGCGATCAGCTCCCGCCGCGATGCGTTGGCGCGATTCGCGGAGAGCTCCCAGTTCGAGAAACCCCGCTCGCCACCCGCGTAACGCGCGGCATCGGTATGTCCGGACAGGCTGAGACGATTCGGCACGTCGTTGAGCGCCCGCCCGATCGCTCGCAACAGATCGCGCGTGTAGGGCAACAGTTCGTCGCTCGCGGAGTTGAACATCGGACGGTTCTTTTCGTCGACGATCTGGATGCGCAGGCCTTCGGAGGTGATGTCGATCAGGATCTGGTTACGGAAGGAGCGCAATTTCGGATCGGCCTCGACGATCGCCTCGATGCGCCCCTTCAGGTCTTCCAGGCGGGCACGCTCGCGCGCCGCGTCCATGCCTTCCTTGTCGCCGACATCGCGAAAGATTTCGCGCCCCTTCGCCGCGTCGAGGTTGATTGACCGCTTACCCTCGACTTCGCCGCGCTTGCGCTGCCCGAGCGAGCGCGTCAGATCCTCGCCACCCCCCTGGATGATGCTCGAACTATCGCCCGAGCCGGTCCCGCCCTGGAACGACACCTTCAGCGGGTTCTGGAAATGGTCCGCAATGCCCTCGAGGTCGCCCTGTGCGGTCGAGCCGAGCAGCCACATCAGCAGGAAGAACGCCATCATCGCCGTCACGAAGTCGGCATAAGCGATCTTCCACGCGCCCCCATGGGCCGCCGCGGCGACCTTGTTGACGCGTTTGACGACGATTGGCTGCTGGGTATCGTCGCTCATCGCCGCGTGGGCTCCATTTCAGATGCGAATATCACGTGCATCGATCGAACCGTCAGCCCTTACGGCTCTTGATGTCCTGCTCGAGTTCCGAGAAGGTCGGACGTTCGGTCGAATACAGGACCTTGCGCCCGAATTCGACGGCGACCTGCGGCGCATAGCCGTTCATGCTCGCGAGCAGCACGAGCTTGATACATTCGAACACCTTGCCGCTTTCCTCGACCCGCTGTTCGAGCTGGCCTGCGATCGGCTGCACGAAACCGTACGACAGCAGAATACCGAGGAAGGTGCCGACCAGGGCGCCGCCGATCATCTTGCCGAGCACCGCCGGCGGTTGGCCCACGGAGCCCATCACGTTCACAACGCCCATGACCGCAACGACGATACCGAAGGCCGGCAGCGCATCGCCGGTCTTGGCCATGACGTGCGGCGCAATGTGGGCTTCCTGGTGGTGCGTATCGATCTCCTTGTCCATCAGGCCTTCGATCTCGAAGGCATTGAGGTTGCCGCCGACCATCATTCGCAGGTAGTCGGTGAGGAACTCGACCGCGTGGTGATTCGAGGTCACGGTCGGATACTTGGAGAAGATCGGACTGGAGTCGGGATTGTCGACGTCGTTTTCGATCGACATCAGACCTTCCTTGCGGACCTTCGCGAGGATCTCGTAGAGCAGGCCAAGCAGATCCATGTACATCGCCTTGGTGTAGGGAGAGCCCTTGAACACCGACGGCAAGGCGCCCATGGTCGCCTTCACGGCCTTGGGTCCGTTGCCGGCAACGAAACCGCCGATCATCAGGCCGACGATGGCGAGATATTCCATCGGCACCCACAAGGCGCCGAGACTGCCGTGGACGGAATAGGTACCGACCGAAGCCGCAAGGATGACCAGATAGCCAATGATCAAAAACACCGGGTAGCCCCTGTCGATTCATCGATGCTCGGTGCAACGTGCAGAGCAAAGTTCCGTGATTGTAACGTCACCGGATCGGGAAACTTGAATGCCAAAAAGGACAAAGGCCGCCTGCTTCCGCAGGCGGCCCCCTGAAACCGGAAACGGTGGAAAATCAGCCGGCCGTTGCGAGCGCAGCCTTTGCGGCCCGCTTCGTCTTGCCCGCGCGAGACGGCATGTTGCACAGGCCGCAGACGAATTCGTGCGTCGGGTCGTAGGCATGCGCGACAAACTTGCCGCCGCAGGTCTTGCACGGAGCAAGCTGCAGCAGGTCGGCGTCGAAGAAGCGTACCAGCGTCCATGCGCGCGTCAGGCTGAGAACGGGTTCCGTGTCCTCGGCCTCGATGTGATCGAGGTAGAGGTGATAGGCCTTGAGGATGGACTCGAGCCCCTTGAGCGCGGTTTGCGTCTGGAAGAACGAGAAGAACGCCATGAACAACGACGCATGGACGTTCGGCTGCCAGGTCATGAACCAGTCGGTGGAAAACGGCAGCATCCCCTTCGGGGGCGACATGCCGCGGATTTCCTTGTAGATCTTCAGCAGACGTTCGCGGCTGAGCTTGGTCTCGGCCTCCAGCATCTGCATGCGCGCGCCCAGGCGCACCATCTCGGCTGCGCGTTGGATGTCTTCCGCTTCTTCGATGATGCTCTTGTTCTTCATCTTCATCTCCTTTACGCCGGTGCGACGGCACGGCGCGCCCGCAGCGCGGGCTATCCGGCCAGCCCCTTCACGGGTTTGCCCGCTGCGATGATGGCCGCATGCAGGCTGGAGCTGGTCGCATCCCTGCCTTTGCCGGCCAGCAGGCCGGTAAGCAGGGTGTCATCGAACCTGAACGTGGGCAGCAACATCTGGCTGTTGGCCATCTTGACCAGCTTGGCCGACGTCAGCCCTTCGATCAGGTCGGCAATCTCATTGCCAATGCCAAGGCGGAACATCGCGGTTTCGCGGTCGCTGCGCAGCATCTGCTGCGCCAGCATCAGATAGGCGAGGTTCAGTTCCTGGATTTCTGCCTGAAAATCGGGCCGTTTCATTAATGCTCCCATTCAGGGACAAGCGCGCCAAAGTTAAAGTTATTTGTTAGGAAATGCAAGTAAAGCGCCGTAAACTATTGTTGCGTCGGCACAACGGGCTATCCCTTACTGCTAGCAAGGTTTTGTTGTCAAACGAGTAAACCGGATTCATATACTCGTTTGTCATCCATGCTGATTTCAGGCGTCTCGCGCGTTCACGCGTCGCGCGGAGCAAGCTCCTGCGTCTTTTCGAGCGACTGGACAGAGGCGATGCAGTTGCGTCCGCGCTGCTTCGCGAGGTAGGCGCCGCGGTCGGCTTCCTTGATCAGCGCATCGACGTCGACCATGCCCCGCACCCGCATTGCGACCCCGATGCTCCCACTGATCGGCAGCCGGTCTTCGCCCGCCTTCAGCGCGAGACTATCCAGCGCCATGCGAAGCCGCTCGGCGCAGCTCAGGGCGCGAGCAAGATCGGTTTCGGGGCAGATCGCCAGGAATTCGTCACCGCCGGTACGACAGATCACATCCTGTCCCCGGAGTGCGCCGCGCAATGCTTCGGCGGCACGCCGCAGCACCTCGTCGCCGACGTCGTGGCCGTAGGTGTCGTTGATCTGCTTGAAATTGTCGATGTCGATGATCATGCACGACAGCGGCCGCCCCCAGCGGCTCGCCGACGCCCATTCCTGCTGCACACGATCGAGCGCGTAGCGGCGGTTCGGGAATCCGGTCAGCGCGTCGGTGAGGGCCGCCTCCTGCAGACGGCGGTTGGTCACCGCGAGCTGGGCGGCGAAGTGGCGGATTTCCTCGCGTTCGCGCTCGAGCTCCTGCTGCAGGCGCACCACGCGCAGCCCGGCGCGCAGCCGCGCGGAGAGCACGCGCGGCCTGACGGGCTTGGTGACGAAGTCGTCGGCACCGGCATCGAAGGCTTCAATGAGGCGCTCGTCATCGCCCTGATGGGTGAGCAATACGATGTAGATCGCCTGCCCCACGCGCGTCTGCCGCAGCGCGCGCGTGAGCTCGGGACCGCTCATCCCGGGCATGTCCCAGTCGAGGATCATCATCTGCGGCTGCAGTTCGAGCGCGAGCTCCATGCCCTGCCGACCGTCGCCAGCCTCGAAGACTTCGAAGCTGCCTTGCTCGAGCACACCCCGCAGGCTGGTGCGCGTGCGGGGCTCGTCATCGACAATCAGTATCCGCGGATGAGCCGGATCGATGTGCCGCACCGGCTCGGGGTCCTCAGCCGGGGCTTGGGCAGCGGGCGCCGGATCGCTCGCTCCAAGCTCGCCGGGTAGCTCCCCTGGATCACCTTGGGCAAGCTCCGAAAAACTCGGTGCCTTCTTCTGCTCGAGTTGCAGCAGCGTCCCCCACTCGACCCACAGCCGGATGATGCGGTCGCAGTCGAAAAGAAGGTTCTCGCGATTGAAGCGCAGGCGTGCGCCGGCAGCGAGGAGCCGCGGCATCATCGCGCTGCGCGCGCTTTCGTCGGCGAGGCAGATGGCGGCGATGCAGCGGGCCGCCGCCATGCATTCGACGAGCAGGCGCAGCCGGGCCGCCTCCGGATACTCCGCGCCCTCGCGAATCTCCGCATGGCCGGCGGCATCGACGAAAACCGTCGGCAGCCCCCAGTCCGCCAGCATCGCCCCGGTCAGTTCGACGTGGCTCAGCGCGAACTCTTCCTGCTCCAGCACGACGAGCGGGAGCGCATTGGCTTGGCGCGCCGCGTCGAGGACGCGGGCGTAGTCGAAGGGGTAAAGGGTCGCGAGCGACAACTCCCCGACGCGGCTCAGCAGTCCGAGGCTGAATAGTTCGTCGGGGGCACCGCAGCGGGTGCGCTCGGCGAACACCTGCATCGCCAAGCCGATCGCGAGCGAGGAATTCCAGAACGCGTTGTAGTCGAAGCCGCGGCAGTTGCCGTGCCGATGGTTCGACAGCAGCGAGAAGCCGAGCACCATGGTCCGTACGGCTGGCAAGCCGAGGATCATCAGCGCATCCTGAACGGAGGCGACGGGACGGCGGCTGCTCGCGAGGAGTCCGTTGGCGGCCTTGATGATGCGGCCGACGAAGGCGGGGTCCCCGCTGATGACGCGCGCGAGTTCGGCGATCGACACGTCCTGTTGCCGCGTGAGCCGGATCACGGCGAGCGCGACGCCCTTCGGCGAAGGCAGGTCGCCCGAGGCGCGGATCTGCTCGAAACGGTTCATGTCGATCGGAGGAGGCATGAAGACGATACCTTTGCCGGATGTCTGCGCTCCCTGCGGTGCAGCATCACGGACAGCGCAAATTCAAGACCGCGCACTGTACCGCGTCGCGGCGACGGATGTCACGGCACTGCGCCACTCTGGCGAGTGAATAGTGCCTGCAGAGGTTAAAATCGCAATTCACGAAGAATTCGGTCCCCAAGATGAAGTTCTGCTCAAACTGCGGCGCCCCGGTCACACTACGCATCCCGCCCGGCGATACGCTGCCGCGCCATGTCTGCACGAATTGCGGCAGCATCCATTATCAGAACCCGAAGATCGTGGTCGGCGCCGTGCCCGAATGGGAGGACCGCATCCTGCTGTGCCGCCGCGCGATCGAGCCGCGGCACGGCTTCTGGACGCTGCCCGCCGGCTTCATGGAAAACGCCGAGACCACGGCCGAAGGGGCCGCACGCGAGACGCTCGAGGAAGCCTGCGCACGCGTCGAGGTGGGCGACATGTTCACACTGATCAACGTGCCGCACATCAGCCAGGTGCATATCGTCTACCGCGCCCGCCTGCTCGATCTCGATTTTCGGCCCGGCGAGGAGTCGCTGGACGTGGCCCTGTTCGAGGAGAAGGACATCCCCTGGGACGACATCGCCTTCCGCACGATCTCGATGACGCTGCGCCATTACTTCGAGGATCGGAGGAAGGGCAGTTTCGGATTCCACACCGGCAGCATCCCGCCGATTGCCGAACCCCACCTCCCCTGACCCATCGTGCGAGCGATCCGCGGCGAAATCCTCCACTTCCTCGATGATCCGGCCGACCGCGGCGTCGAGGCGCTGGAGTATTTTGCGGACGGACTGCTGATCATTCGCGATGGACGTGTCGCCGAAGCGGGGCCGGCGGAGGAACTGCTCGCGAAGCTGCCGGCGGGGACACCGGTCGACGACCGTCGCGGGAAGCTGATCCTGCCGGGATTCATCGACACGCACATCCATTTTGCGCAGGCGGACATCATCGCGAGCCACGGGGAGCAGTTGCTCGAATGGCTCGGCAAGTACACCTACCCGGCCGAACGGCGCTTCGCCGACCCGGGCCATGCCGCCGCGGTCGCGGATTTTTTTTGCGACGAGCTGCTGCGCAATGGCACGACGACCGCGATGGCCTTCCCGACGGTACATGCGGCCTCGGTCGATGCGCTGTTCGCGGCGGCGGCCGAACGACGGATGCGGCTGATCACGGGCAAGGTGCTGATGGACCGCAATTGCCCAGACTTCCTGCGCGACACGGCGGCGCGCGGCTATGCGGAATCGCACGCGCTGATCGAGAAGTGGCATGGCCGCGACCGGCTGCTGTATGCCGTGACACCGCGCTTCGCGGCGACCTCGACGCCGGAGCAGATGGCGCTCGCCGGGCGCCTGTTCGTCGAGCACCCTGGGGTCTATCTGCAGTCCCATGTGGCCGAGAACCGGCGCGAGGTGGCGTGGGTGGCCGAGCTTTATCCCGAAGCTCGGAGCTATCTCGACGTCTATGACCGCTTCGGCCATGTCGGGCCGCGCAGCGTGTTCGCGCACTGCCTGTGGCTCGACGATGCGGATCGCGCGCGAATGGCCACGGCCGGCGCGGCGATGAGTTTCTGCCCGACCTCGAATCTCTTTCTCGGGTCGGGGCTCTTCGATCTCGATCGCGCCCATGCCGCAGGTGTGCGGGTCGGGATCGGCAGCGATGTCGGCGCGGGGACGAGCTTTTCGATGCTGCAGACGCTCAACGAGGCCTACAAGGTGCTGCAGTTGAACGGACAGTCGTTGTCGGCGGAGCGGGCCTTCTACCTCGCGACCTTGGGTGGCGCGCGCAGCCTGTATCTGGACGACAGGATCGGCAGTTTCGCGCCGGGGCGGGAGGCGGATTTCGTCGTGCTAGACCCGGCGGCGACGCCGCTCCTCGCGCGGCGAAATGCCACCTGCCACACGCTCGCCGAGCGCCTCTTCGTGCTGATGATGCTGGGCGACGATCGCGCGGTCGCGGAAACCTGGGTGATGGGCGAGCCGGCGTGGCGCCGGCCGTAAGCTCGCGACGGTTTCTTCCTACGAGGCCAGTTCCGGCCGATTCTCGAACAGAGCCAGGGCCTCGGGGTTCGCGAGGGCCTCGATGTTCTTCACCGGCTTGCCGTGCACCACATTGCGCACCGCGAGTTCGACGAGCTTGCCGCTCTTCGTGCGCGGAATGTCCGTGACCTGGACGATCCGGGCGGGCACATGGCGCGGCGTCGCGTTGTCGCGGATCGCCTGCTTGAGGCGGGTGGCGAGCGCGTCGTCGAGCGTGAGCCCTTCGCGCAGGCGCACGAAGAGGATCACGCGGACGTCGGTCGGGTCCTGCGGCGGCCAGTCCTGGCCGATCACGATCGACTCGAGGATCTCGGGCAGCTTCTCGACCTGGCGATAGATCTCCGCGGTGCCGATGCGCACGCCGCCGGGGTTGAGCGTCGCATCTGAACGGCCGTGGATGATCAGGCCGCCGTGCTCGGTGATTTCACAGAAGTCGCCATGGCACCAGACGTTCGGGAAGCGCTCGAAGTAGGCTGCATGGTACTTGGCGCCGTCCGGGTCGTTCCAGAAGCCGATCGGCATGCACGGGAAGGGTTTCGTGCAGACGAGTTCGCCCTTGTCTGCCGTGATCGGATGGCCTTCGTCGTCCCACACTTCGACCGCCATGCCGAGGCCGCGGCACTGGATCTCGCCGCGCCACACGGGCATGGCCGGATTACCGAGGACGAAGCACGAGACGATGTCGGTGCCGCCGGAGATCGATGCAAGCTGGACGTCGCGCTTGATCGAGTCATAGACGAAGTCGAAGCCTTGTGGCGCGAGCGGGCTGCCGGTGGAGAGGACGGCGCGCAGCGCGGAGAGGTCGTAGGACTGCGCGGGCCTCAGTTCGCTCTTGCCGAGGGTCTCGATGTACTTGGCGGACGTGCCGAAGTGGGTGATGCGCTCCTTCTCGGCGTAGTCCCACAGCACCCTGCCGTCGTCGACGAAGGGATTGCCGTCGTAGAGCATCAGCGTCGCGCCCGCGGCGAGGCCGGAGACAAGCCAGTTCCACATCATCCAGCCGCAGGTCGTGAAGTAGAACAGGCGGTCGCCTTCGCGGACGTCGGCGTGGAGCTTGTGCTCCTTGAGGTGCTGGAGCAGCGTGCCGCCCGCGCCGTGGACGATGCACTTCGGCACGCCGGTCGTGCCGGACGAGTACATGACGTAGAGCGGGTGGTTGAACGGCAGGCGGAAGTATTGCGGGACGGTCGCGGCGGCGTGGGGGGCGAGGAAGTCGGCATACGTCGTTGCGCGGGGCACGTCGGACAGTTTGAGCGCGCCGTCGCCGGCGAGATACGGGACGACGACCACGCGCGAGACGGACGGCAGCTGACGCACGATGTCCCCGAGCTTGCCGAGCACGTCGATCGCCTTGCCGTTGTACCAGTAGCCGTCGCAGGCGATCAGCACCTTGGGCGCGGTCTGGCCGAAGCGGTCGAGCACGCCCTGAACGCCGAAGTCGGGCGAGGCGCTGGTGAAGGTGGCGCCGAGGCTCGCTGCCGCGAGCATTGCGACGAGCGTTTCGGGGAGGTTCGGCATGTAGCCGGCGACGCGGTCGCCCCGCTCCACGCCGGCCTCACGCAAGGCGGCGGCGAAGCGGGCGACTTCGGCGCGCAGTTCCGCGCGCGTCATGCTGCGCTTGACCTTGTCTTCGCCCCAGAAGACGAGCGCCTGAGGGTTGCCGCTGTCGCGCAGCAGGTTCTCGGCGAAGTTCAGGCGCGCGTCCGGAAACCAGGTGGCGCCGGGCATGCGGTCGCCGTCGACGAGGTCACGCGCACCGCGTTCGCCGATCACACCGCCGAAATCCCAGACTTCGCGCCAGAAGTCGGTCGAATGCTGCACCGACCAGTCGTGCAGTGCGGCGTAGTCGGCAAGCTGCAAGCCCGAGACGCGGCGTGCGCGGTCGGTGAAGGCGGCGATGCCGGTGGCGGCGATCTGCTCGGGGCGCGGGGTCCAGAGAGGCCGGTCGTCGAATTGAGTCTTGTCCATAGCTGTCTTGTCTCTTCGTTCAGAACGAGCCCTGCACGTTCGGCGCAGGGACGGGCGATACGCCTTGCTCGATCGCGGCGCGTTCCTGTGCCGCGAGTGCGCGTTTGAATCCCTCGCGGCACAGGAGACGCTCCCAGTAGGCGAGCGCCGCCGGCTTGAATCGGGACTTGAGGCCGATCAGCTCGCCGAGCATCAGCGCGTAGCCGACGGAGACGTCGGCCGCCGTGAAGCGACCGGCGCACAGGAAGTCCTGCGTCTCCAGCAACGGCTCGAGTGTACGCAGCCGCGAGAGGAACCACTTGGCGTAGTCCTCGGCGACCTGCGGCTGACGCCGTTCCGGCGGCTCCAAGCGGGAGTAGCGGAGAACGAGGGTTTGCGGGAAGGTCAGCGTCGCCTCGCCGAAGTGCAGGTAATTCAGATAGGCGCCGAAATCGGGCTCGCCGGTTTCGACGTTAAGTCCGCCCGGCGAGTGCCGGGCTGCGAGGTATTGGCAGATTGCGGCGGACTCGGTCATGCGCGCCGCGCCGTCGAAGAACGCCGGAATCGTGCCGAGGGCGTTGATCTCCAGATACTGCGGCGCGTCGACCCGCGGCGGGAACGGCAGCACCTTGAGCTCGTAGGGCAGACCGAGTTCCTCGAGCATCCACAAGGGCCGGAACGAGCGCGCGCTGACGCAGTGATACAGGGTGATCATGTGCCCTCTCTCCTCGTCAGGCGGTCTTCGACTCGGCCAGCCCCAGTTCGCGCTTCATCTGCTCGCGGATCTGGAATTTCTGGATCTTGCCGGTCACCGTCATCGGGAAGGTGTCGACGAAGCGGATGTAGCGCGGCACCTTGTAGTGCGCGATCTGCCCCTTGCAGAACTCGCGAACCTCGTCCTCGGAGAGCGTCTGGCCTTCGCGGACGATGACCCAGGCGCACAGTTCCTCGCCGTATTTCTGGTCCGGCACGCCGACGACCTGCACGTCGAGGATCTTCGGGTGGCGGTAGAGGAATTCCTCGATCTCGCGCGGGTAGAGGTTCTCGCCGCCGCGGATCACCATGTCCTTGATGCGGCCGACGATATTGCAGAAGCCTTCGTCGTCGATCGTCGCGAGGTCGCCCGTGTGCATCCAGCGGCCGGCGTCGACCGCTTCGCGCGTCTTCGCTTCGTCGCCCCAGTAGCCGAGCATCACCGAGTAGCCGCGCGTGCACAGCTCACCCGGCGTGCCGCGCGGGACGATGCGGCCTTCGTTGTCGACGATCTTCACTTCGAGATGCGGCTGGACGCGGCCGACGGTGGAGACGCGGCGGTCGATCGGGTCGTCGGTGCCGCTCTGGAAGCTCACCGGCGAGGTCTCGGTCATGCCGTAGGCGATGGTGACTTCGCGCATGTGCATCTTGTCGATGACGCGCTTCATCACTTCGATCGGGCACGGGCTGCCGGCCATGATGCCGGTGCGCAGGGCCGACAGGTCGAATTCATTGAACTTCGGGTGGTCGAGCATCGCGATGAACATCGTCGGCACGCCGTAGCTCGCGGTGCAGCGTTCCTCGGCGAGGGTTTCGAGCGTCGCGAGGGGCTCGAAGGATTCGGCCGGGTAGATCATCGTCGCGCCGTGCGTGAGGCAGCCGAGGTTGCCCATCACCATGCCGAAGCAGTGGTAGAGCGGCACGGGGATGCACAGGCGGTCGCCCTCGACGAGGCGGATCGCCTCGCCGACGAAGAAGCCGTTGTTGAGGATGTTGTGATGCGACAGCGTCGCGCCTTTCGGCTGGCCGGTCGTGCCGGACGTGAACTGGATGTTAATCGGGTCGTCGAACTGGAGCTCGTCGCCGAGGGTTTCGAGCGCGTCGAGCTCGTCGCGCGACGGGGCGTGCAGCAGCTCGTCGAAATTGAGCATGCCGTGCGTCTTGTCGGCGCCCATACGGATGACGATTTCGAGCGTCGGCAGCTTCGCGGCCTTCAGCTTGCCCGGTTCGGCCTGCGCGAGTTCCGGCGCGAGGTCGCCGATCATTTCGAGGTAGTTGCTGGACTTGAAGGCGGGCGACAGGACCAGCGCGCGGCAGCCGACCTTGTTCAGCGCGTATTCGAGCTCGGCGCGTCGGTAGGCGGGGTTGATGTTGACGAGCACGAGGCCGGCCTTGGCGGTCGCGAACTGGGTCAGCGCCCATTCGGTGTTGTTCTGCGACCAGATGCCGATGCGATCGCCGCGCTTGAGGCCCAGGCGCATCAGGCTGCACGCGAGGGCATCGACGCGCTGCTTGAGCGCGGCGTAGGTCAGGCGGACGTTCTGGTGGCGCACGACCAGCGCTTCGCGCGCGGCATGGCGGGCGCAGGCCTCGTCGAAGAAGTGCCCGATGGTCTGGCCGATCAGGCGCTTCTCGGAGGCGCCGTGGACGTAGCTCAACTGGGTCATGATGTCTCTCTCCACTCTGTTCGATTCGATGTCTTCTTTTGCGTTTCGCGGCGAAGCGCCGGCCACGCGGGACACGGGAAAGCGCATACCGGCCGGAGCGCGACGCGCCGGCCAGTGTGTTGGCAATGGCTGCCGTCAGCCCTTGGCGGGCTCGAACTCGACGAGTTCCGCGCCGTCGCCGACCTGGTCGCCGACCGCGAAGCGGAAGGCCTTCAGCGTGCCGGTCGCGGGGGCGGTGATGGTATGTTCCATCTTCATCGCCTCGAGGATCAGCAGCGGTGCGCCCTTCTCGACCTGGGTGCCGGCTTCGGCGAGCAGCGCGATGACCTTGCCGGGCATCGGCGCGAGCAAGCCGCCTTCGGCGCCGCCCCCCTCGCCCGCGTGATGCAGCGGATCGACGTTGGAAAGCTGCCAGGTGCGGCCGTGCAGGAAGACATGGCGCTTTTCGCCGGCGACGATCATGGTCGCGGCCATGCGCGTGCCGTCGAACTCGACGCGCATGCCGCCGCGATCGTCGAGCTTGCCACGCGCTTCGGTGCTGCGGCCGTCGACGCCGAGCGTGTAGCGGTCACGCCCGCGGTAGGCGACCTGCACACTCTTCTGCGTCTCGCCGAAGCGGAACAGCAGTTCGCGGCGCGCGGTGGCGTTCAGGCGCCAGCCGTCGCGGGCGTGCCAGGGCGAGCCGGCATCGGTCCCGCGCTCGGCTTCTTGTTCGGCCCACGCAGCCTCACGCAGCAGTTCGCCGAGGGCCGCGACGAAGTAGACCTCGGCCGGAGGCACTTCGCCTTCGGGGAAGAGATAAGCCTTCTCGCGCTCGATCAGGCCCGTGTCGAGATCCGCCCCCGCGAAGGCCGGGCAGTTCGTCAGGCGCGACAGGAACTCGATGTTGTTCGCGACGCCGACGACGCGGTAGTCCGCGAGCGCCTGCAGCATGCGCGCGAGCGCCTGGTCGCGGTTCTCGTCCCACACGATCAGCTTCGCGATCATCGGGTCGTAGAAGGGGCTGATTTCGTCGCCCTCCTCGACGCCGGTATCGACGCGCACATGCAGCCCTTCGGCCGGCGGCGCGAGGTGCAGGAGCTTGCCGGTCGAGGGCAGGAAGCCCTTCGCGGGATCTTCGGCGTAGATGCGCGCTTCAAGCGCGTGGCCGCGGATCTGCAGCTGTTCCTGCGCGAGCGGCAGCGGTTCGCCCGAGGCGACGCGCAGTTGCCATTCGACGAGGTCCAGCCCGGTAATCATCTCGGTGACCGGGTGCTCGACCTGCAGGCGCGTGTTCATCTCCATGAAGTAGAACGAGCCGTCCTGGTTCGCGATGAATTCCACGGTGCCGGCGCCGACGTAGCCGACTGCCTTCGCGGCCTCGACGGCGGCCTTGCCCATCGCGGCGCGGCGCTCGGGCGTCATCCCGGGCGCGGGCGCTTCTTCCAGCACCTTCTGGTGGCGGCGCTGCACCGAGCAGTCGCGCTCGAAGAGATACACGCAGTTGCCGTGCGTGTCGCCGAAGACCTGGATCTCGATATGGCGCGGGCGGATGATGTACTTCTCGACCAGCACATGCTCGTCGCCGAAGGACGATGCGGCTTCGCGCTTGCACGACGCGAGCGCGGCAATGAAGTCGTCGGACTTCTCGACGAGGCGCATGCCCTTGCCGCCGCCGCCGGCCGCAGCCTTGATCAGCACCGGGTAGCCGATCTTGTCGGCCTGCTCGTGCAGATAGGTCGGCTCCTGGTTGTCACCGTGGTAGCCGGGGGTCAGCGGCACGCGGGCCGCTTCCATCAGTTTCTTCGCTTCGGACTTCGAGCCCATCGCGCGGATCGCCGACACCGGCGGCCCGATGAAGACGATGCCTTCGCGTTCGCAGGCGTCGCAGAAGTCCTCGTTCTCGGACAGGAAGCCGTAGCCGGGGTGGATTGCCTGCGCGCCGGTCTGCTTCGCGGCGGCGATGATGCGGTCGATGACGAGGTAGCTTTCCTTGACGGCGGCCGGACCGATCAGCACGGCCTCGTCGGCGAGGCGCACGTGGCGGGCGTTGGCGTCGGCTTCGGAATAGACGGCGACGGTCTTGATGCCCATGCGGCGTGCGGTCTTGATCACGCGGCAGGCAATTTCACCGCGGTTTGCGATCAGGATCTTTTCGAACATTTCTTATCTCCCCCTTACATCCGGAACACGCCGAACTTCGTCTGCGGGATCGGCGCGTTGAGCGTCGCGGACAGCGACAGGCCCAGCACACGGCGGCTCTGCGCCGGGTCGATCACGCCGTCGTCCCACAGGCGCGCGGTGGCGTAGTAGGGGTGGCCCTGCACTTCATATTGTTCGCGGATCGGCGCCTTGAACGCCTCCTCGTCTTCCTTGCTCCAGCTGCCGCCCTTGGCCTCGATGCCGTCGCGGCGCACCGTCGAGAGCACGCTCGCGGCCTGCTCGCCGCCCATCACGGAGATGCGCGAGTTCGGCCACATCCACAGGAAGCGCGGGCTGTAGGCGCGGCCGCACATGCCGTAGTTGCCGGCGCCGAACGAGCCGCCGATGATCATCGTGAGCTTCGGCACCTGGGCGGTCGCGACCGCCGTCACCATCTTCGCGCCGTCCTTGGCGATGCCGCCGTTCTCGTACTTGCGGCCGACCATGAAGCCGGTGATGTTCTGCAGGAAGACGAGCGGAATGCCGCGCTGCGCGCACAGTTCGACGAAGTGCGCGCCCTTCTGCGCGGATTCACCGAACAGGATGCCGTTGTTCGCGACGATGCCGACCGGGTAGCCGTAGAGCTGGGCGAAGCCGGTGACGAGCGTCGTGCCGTAGCGCGACTTGAATTCGTCGAAGCGCGAGCCGTCGACGACGCGGGCGATGACTTCGCGCACGTCGTAGGGCTTGCGGGGGTCGGCCGGAATGATGCCGTAAAGCTCTTCGGGGTCGTACAGCGGCTCTTCGCCGGCGCCGACCTTGAGCGACACGGGTTTCTGGCGATTTAGGTTCGACACGATGCGGCGCGCGATGTAGAGCGCGTGGGCGTCGTTCTCGGCGAGGTGGTCCGCGACGCCCGAGATGCGCGTATGCACGTCGCCGCCGCCGAGGTCTTCCGCGCTGACGACTTCACCGGTCGCAGCCTTCACCAGCGGAGGCCCGCCGAGGAAGATCGTGCCCTGATTCTTGACGATCACCGCCTCGTCGCTCATCGCCGGCACGTAGGCGCCGCCGGCGGTGCAGGAGCCCATCACGACCGCGATCTGCGGGATGCCCTGCGCGCTCATGTTGGCCTGGTTGAAGAAGATGCGGCCAAAGTGCTCGCGGTCGGGAAAGACTTCGTCCTGCGTCGGCAGGTTCGCGCCGCCCGAATCGACGAGATAGACACAGGGCAGATTGTTCATCTGCGCGATTTCCTGCGCGCGCAGGTGCTTCTTGACCGTCATCGGGAAGTAGCTGCCGCCCTTCACCGTCGCGTCGTTGGCGACGATCATGCATTCGACGCCTTTCACGCGGCCGATGCCGGTGATGACGCCGGCCGAGGGCGCATCGCCGTCGTACATGCCGTAGGCCGCCATCTGGCCGACTTCGAGGAAGGGCGTGCCGGGGTCGAGCAGGTGATTGACGCGATCGCGCGGCAGCAGTTTTCCACGCGCGGTGTGCTTCTGCCGCGCGGATTCACCGCCGCCGAGCGCGACTTCCGCAGCCTTGTCGCGCAGGTCGCCGACGAGCTTGCGCATCGCCTCGGCGTTGCCCGCGAAGTCCGGGCTGCGCGTGTTGATGGAGGACTTGATCACACTCATCACATCGTCTCCGCGAAGAGTTCGCGACCGATCAGCATGCGGCGGATCTCGCTCGTGCCGGCGCCGATCTCGTACAGCTTGGCATCGCGCCACAGGCGGCCGGTGGCGTATTCGTTGGTGTAACCGACGCCGCCGAGAGTCTGGATAGACTCACCCGCCATCCAGGTCGCCTTTTCGGCCGAGTACAGGATCGCGCCGGCGGCGTCCTTGCGCAGCGTCCGGGCGTGATCGGCGCGGTCGCAGGCCTGACCGACGGCATACACGTAGGCGCGGGTCGCGTTCCACACCGAGTACATGTCGGCGACCTTGCCCTGCATCAGCTGGAACTCGCCGATCGCCTGGCCGAACTGCTTGCGCCCGTGCAGGTAGGGCACGACCACGTCCATGCACGCCGCCATGATGCCCAGCGGGCCGCCGCACAGGACCGTGCGCTCGTAGTCGAGGCCGCTCATCAGCACCTTCACGCCGTTGCCGACGCCACCGAGCACGTTCTCTTCCGGCACCTCGACATCGTCGAAGAACAGCGGGAAGGTGTTCGAACCGCGCATGCCGAGCTTGTCGAGGTGGGTGCCGTGGCTGAAGCCCTTCATGCCCTTTTCGATGATGAAGGCAGTGATGCCCTTCGGGCCGGCGTTGATGTCGGTCTTCGCATACACGACCAGCGTGTCGGCGTCGCCGCCGTTGGTGATCCACATCTTCGAGCCGTTCAGCACGTAGCGGTCGCCCTTCTTGTCGGCGCGCAGCTTCATCGACACGACGTCGGAGCCGGCATTCGGCTCGCTCATCGCCAGCGCGCCGACATGGTCGCCCGAGATCAGCTTCGGCAGGTACTTGTCCTTCTGCGCCGCGTTGCCGTTGCGGCGGATCTGGTTCACGCACAGGTTCGAATGCGCGCCGTAGGATAGGCCGACCGATGCGGACGCGCGCGAAATCTCTTCCATCGCGATGATGTGCGCGAGGTAGCCCATGCCGGTGCCGCCGTATTCCTCTTCGACGGTCATCCCCAGCAGGCCCATGTCGCCGAACTTCTTCCACAGGTCGGCGGGGAATTCGTTCTCGCGGTCGATGTCGGCGGCGCGCGGGGCGATTTCGGCCTCGGCGAACTGGCGCACGGCGTCGCGCAGCGCGTCGATGGTTTCGCCGTGATGGAAGTTCAGGCTGGGAATGTTCATGGTCGGTCTCCTCGTCCCTGCAAAACGTTGGATTGATGTGTTTTCGTGACTTCGGAAGATTAGGCGCGGGATCGGTGCAGCGGGCGCCAAGGTGGTTGCAAATCCTGCCAAGCAATTTATGCTTTATAGACCATGTCCGCAGTCCTTACTCCTCCCCTCGATCCTTTGCGCGGCCCGGCGGCTACGCCGATCGCCTTCATCCGCACGATCGTCGCGGCCTACCGCCATTACGGGATCAATCCTGCCAATGCGCTGCGCGAGGCGCAGATTGCGCCGGAAGCGCTGGCGAATCCGGATGCACGGGTGACCGCGGGGCAGATGGAGATCATGTCGGGCGTCGCGATGCAGGAGCTCGACGACGAGGCGCTGGGCTGGTTTTCGCGGCGCCTGCCGTGGGGAAGCTACGGCATGCTGTGCCGGGCCTCGATCACCGCGCCCGACCTCGGCATCGCACTGAAGCGCTGGTGCCGCCATCATCGGCTGCTGACCGACGACGTCGTGTTCCACCTCGACAGCGACGGTGCGGTCGCGAACATCCGCATCGAGGTGCGACGCTACCTCGGCGAGATGCAGGAATTCTGCCTCGTGACGCTGCTGCGCTACCTGCTCGGCTATGCCTGCTGGGCGATCGACTCGCGGATCTCGCTGCTCGCGGCGCGCTTCCCGTTTCCGGCGCCACCGCATCGGAGCGTCTATCCGCTGCTCTTCCAGGGGCCGGTCTCCTTCGATGCGCGGCAGGCGGAAATCAGCTTCGATGCACAGTATTTGCGACTGCCGCTACGACGCGATGAAGCGGCACTACAGCAGATGCTCAGGCGCGCGCTGCCGCTGACGGTGCTGCAATACCGCCGTGATCGTCTGCTGGTGCAGCGCGTGCGTCACCTGCTGCGCGAACGTCTCGACGAGGCGGCGACGGCTGAAACCTTGGCCGAGCGGCTGCATCTGTCGCCACGCACGCTGCATCGCCAGCTCGACGAGGAAGGGGCGTCCCTGCAGCAACTGAAGGACGAGGCGCGGCGCGAGCGGGCGATCGAGTTGCTGAACCGGACCAACCGGCCGATCAAACAAATCGCCCAGGCGGTGGGATTCAGCAACGAGAAGAGCTTTTCGCGGGCGTTCCGGCAGTGGACGGGGGAATCGCCGAGCGCATTCCGCGAGCGCCGGCCCGGCATGTCAGTCTCGCGCGGCGACGAGCGGGCGAGCACCGACGCCGTCGCGTAAGTCACGCTCCAATCGCCGGCCCGAACCTACCTCGCGCGCTTCAGCACCACCTCTCCCGAGCCGCCACCCGACGCAGTCGCAGTCACCCATTTCAACTCGTCGCCATTGATCGAAAGCGGCCGCTTTTGCTCGAGCCCGTTCCAGTTCGGGAAGGTGCTGGCCTCGATGTAGAACGTGATCGTCTTGTCGGCCTCATTGACCGTGTAGCGACCGAAATGCGAGATCGATCCCTGCGCGATGGACTTGTACTCGTCAGGCGTGCCATCCATGCGATTGCCGGACGCGAAGCGAGGCAGGTCGGAACGGATGGTCACAAGGGCATAGTGCCCGTTGCCGTCGAAGATCGCGACGCCGTTGGGTGCGGATCCGTACATCGGCGAACGGCTGCCGTCCGGGCGTACCGTGTCGACCGAAACGTAGGTCCAGGCGCCGACCAATTGCGATTGCAGCGACGGCTCGGCGAGCGCGGCACCAGACAATAGCATCGCGCCAAACGGAAGCGGCGCAATGAGCGCCCGCGTCAGACAATACGATTTCGCCATGATTGCCCTCCAACGGCGTCCCCTTCATCCCGGCCGGAGCACGTGGTCTCCCCTGCGAACTGGCCGGCATCCAAACCGAAGGATAGACGCCGCTCCGGGACATTGCCATATGACATTGCCCCGGATCCGACTCAGCCGTCGGAACGGCCCTGCGGCAGAGGAGCGGCTGCGACTGATCGGTGTGCGCCAAGCTTGTGCAATTTCCCGTGCAGGCGTCGCGTGCCGTACCAAGTCGCCGCGCAGACGAGCGGAAGCGCGACGCCGACAGCCTGGTCGACCGGGACATCAAGGCCCCAGCTCTTCAGCGCCTTCAGCCCATACGCGGCAAGCCCGATACCGTAATACGAGATTGCCACGACCGACAGCCCTTCCACCGCCTGCTGCAGCTTGAGCTGGAGCTTCGCACTGCGGCTGAGGCTTTCGAGCACGCTCTGGTTCTGCCGCTCCTGAGCGAGATTGACGCGCGTGCGCAACATGTCGTTCGAACGGCTCACCTTGTTCGCGAGCGCTTCCTGGCGCGTCGCGACCGAGACGCAGGTGTCCATCGCCGGCGCAAGCCGACGCTCCATGAATTCGCCGATCGTCGGCACGCCTTCGATCCGTTGCTCGCGCAACTCGCCGATCCGCGCCTGAACGATCCGGTAGTAGGCCTGAGCGGCGCCGAACCGATAACCCGTATGGAGCGACATCGCGCGCATCTGGCCGTCGAGTCGCGAGATCTCGCGCAGCAGTTGCTCGGCGTCACCGTCGATGTCGAGTGCGCTCATTTGCGCGCCGAGACCGCTCAGATCTTCCTCGATGCGGTCCAGGCGTGCCGTGCTTTCGCGTGCGAGCGGCAGCGCGAGGAGCGCCATCATCAGGTAGGTCTCGATCTCGCAGATACGCTGCACGAGGCGACCCATCTGTGCTTCCCTCAGGCCCGTGTCGCGGACGAGGAAGCGCGAGAAGCCGTCCGGCCCGACCTGGAAATCAGTCCAGATCTCGCCTCCCGAAAGCACGCGGCTGCCGACCAGCGGCGGCTTGGGGAACAACGCCTGCAGGCGCGCGTCGGCGATGTCCAGAGGCTCTCCGTGCTCGGCGTGGATGTGCGAAGCGACGATCACCGCGGAGCCGAGCGACTCGAGCCAGTCCGCCGGGACGTGGCGGATTGCCGGCTCGGCAAAGCTTTCAGCGCCGCCCGGTTCGACGAAGGTGAAGGTCGAGAACTCGCTGTGACGCTCCCACTTGATGCGGAAGTGGCCGAAGTCGTGGAAGAAATGCTGTGCACCCGCCTTGGGACCGGCGACGCCGAAACGCGCGCACAAGGATCCGAGGAGATGCTCCTGGCGCTCGCAGCCCTCGTCGTCATGGATCGCGAGGTGCGAGATGCGGGCGGGCGCCCCGATCGCCATGAAGGGGCGCGAGTGGATTTCTGCGGCAAGCGTAAGCCGCAGCGGATGGTTCAAGCTGCTGGGGAGATTCATCGTCGCGGGAGCATCGCAGGGCGCCGATCACGCCTTGCAACGCTCGGCGCGACGGGCCGGCGTGCTGCTTCTTGTTAGTTGTATCCGAGCACGACGACGGTGGTGACGTCGCGGCGTTCGACTTCGAGCTGTGAGGCCAGGTCCTCGTTGCGGGTATCGACACGGCGCGTGAGGAGGTTCAGGACTTCGCCCGCTGCGGCACGCTCGTTCTGTGCGCTCGCGAATTGACCACCGATGAATTGCTTGTTCGTCGTCTGCTGCTGGTTAATCATTTGCTGTCTCCAAATGGATGAACTGAAAAGAAGAGAAACAAAATCGGCCGTTCCGGCTAAAGATTTCGTCTCCCTGCGCGCCAATTCGCGTCCTTTATTGTTTTTTGATGCCGATTTGCTGGGGCGGATTTTCCGCAGGATGCCAATCACCTTCAAACGAAATAAACTACGAAGATCATGAGTCGGAGGAAGTATCCATGCGCAGGCGCATCCCCAGTATCGAAGCCCTGGTTGCTTTCGAGGCTGCAGCGCGCCACCTGAACTTCACGCGCGCGGCCGATGCCCTGTCGCTGACGCAAAGTGCCGTGTGCAAGCAGATCGCAGCGCTCGAGGATTACCTGGGCGTCCCGCTCTTCAACCGGGTCAAGAAACGCATCTCGTTGACCGAAGCCGGCGCGGTCTACGCAAAACGCGTTTCCGAAGATTTGGACCGTCTCGAACGCAGTACGATTTCGCTAATGTCTCATCGCGGGGAACGCAATGTTCTCGAACTCGCGGTGATCCCGACTTTCGGCTCCCGCTGGCTGATTCCGCGCCTCGCGCAATTCCATGCGGCCAATCCGGGAATTACCGTTAACCTGACGACGCGCTCGGATCCATTCGTGTTTACCGAGACGTCTTTCGACGCGGCAATTCATTTCGGGGCGCCGGTCTGGCCGGGTGCTGTTTCGCATCCGCTATTCGGCGAGGAACTGGTGCCGGTGGGCAGCCCGCAATTGCTGGCGACACACCCGTGCAAGGAACCGCGCGACCTGATCGGACTCCCGCTGCTGCATCAGTCGAACCGGCACGCCGCGTGGCAGCGCTGGTTCGAGGCGGCCGGCGTGAAGGACGTGGACGTGATGGGCGGCCCGCGCTTCGACCTCTTCTCGATGCTCGTCGAAGCGGCGTCGGCGGGCCTCGGCGTCGCGCTGGTGCCACGCTTCCTGGCGCTGAGCGAGCTCGAATCGGGTCAGCTGATCATTCCCTTCGACCGCTCGCTGCGCTCGGAGATGGGCTATCACCTCGTCTATCCCGATTCGCCGAGCACGAACCCGGCGCTGGCGCGCTTCACGGCCTGGCTGCTCGCCGAGGCAGCGGCGTATCGTGAAACGATGAGCCCCGCCGAGACTGCACGGGCAGCCTGAGCGGGGCGGGTTCGACGAGCTACGGCTTACGCGGCCTGCAGGACCGGTGCCGCCGACGGCACGGGCGCGCTCATCGGAAGGCAGCCGAACAGGTTCTTCGGGTTCGCGAGTTCCGGGATCAGCGAAATTTGGTCCTCGACGCCCTCTTCGATCGCGAGATCGCGCATGTAGCGCAGCGCCGAGAAATCCTCCAGCGCGAAGCCCACGGAATCGAAGATCGTCACTTCGCCCGCCGATTGACGGCCGGAAAGTTTGCCTGCGAGCACGTTCCACAGTTCGACGACGGGGAAATCCGCCGGCATCTGCTGCATGTCGCCCTCGATGCGCGACTGCGGCTCGAATTCGCAGAACACGCGGCCCTTGGTCAGCACTTCAGGATGCAGCTCGGTCTTGCCCGGGCAGTCGCCGCCGACGCCGTTGATGTGCATGCCGGGCTCGATCATGTCCGGTGTGAGGATCGTCGCGTTGGTCTTGTCGGCGGTCACGGTCGTGACGATGTCGCAGCCTCTCACCGCTTCGCGGGTGCTCGCGAAACGCTTGGCGGACAGGCCCATGCGCTCGAGGTTGGCGACGAGCTTGTCGGTTGCGGCCGGATCGACGTCGAAGAGGTGGAACTCGGTGATGCCGACCAGGTGATGGAAGGCGAGCGCTTGGAATTCGCTCTGCGCGCCATTGCCGATCAGCGCCATGCGCTTGCTGTCAGGACGGGCGAGCGCGCGGGCGGCGACGGCGGACATTGCTGCGGTGCGCAGCGCGGTGGTCAGCGTCAGCTCGCTGACGAGGGTCGGCACGCCGGTATCGACATCAGCGAGCACTCCGAAAGCCATCACCGTGGTCAGGCCAAAGCGATGGTTCTTGGGGTGCCCGTTGACGTACTTGAAGGAATACAGCGAATGATCCGAGATTGGCATCAGCTCAATGACGCCATCGTGCGAGTGGTTCGCGACGCGGGCGCTCTTCTCGAATTCGTTCCAGCGCAGGAAGTCCTGTGTGATGTATTCGGCCATGCCTTTTAAGCACTCGGCGATGCCCTTCTCGGCGACGATGGCGGCAGCACGCTCGGCGCTTAGGAATCGGGTCGCAACGCGTTTCGCGACATTCATGATCTGGCTCCTCTCATTTGTTGTGCGATTTCTGTGAGGAAATGATCGACGAATTGCGTGGCAGGCAAAATACCAACTTGTGTGCTATTTTGATAAAAACTTGATCAAACTGACAGCAAAAATTGGCTTTTTGAAAAAATGGACACTTTGGACCAGCAACTCATCGGCCTGCTGCGCAGCAACGCGCGAATGAGCGTCGCCGACCTCGCGCACAAATTGAAGGTCTCGCGCGGAACGGTCACCAACCGGATGAAGAAGCTCGAAGACGATGGGATCATCGTGGGCTACACGGCGCAGTTGCGTCCGGATTCGCAACCAAACGAGATCCGCGCGTGGATGAGCATCGTCGTCGCCGGCAACGAGACGCGCTCGGTGATCGCGAGCCTGCTCGGCGAGCCGGGCGTCGCGTCGCTGCATGACACCAACGGGCGCTGGGACCTGCTCGCGGAACTTCGCGCGGAGAACCTGACCGAACTCTCGAACGTGCTCGAACGCATCCGCCTGATCCGGAGCATCCAGCAGACCGAGACGAGCATCCACCTCGCGAGCTATCGCGTCGATACGCATTGAGCGGCCCCGGATTCTGTATATACATTTTCTCGCATCCGGCACAAAACAGGGCGGCTGAGAGCCCGCATCGATTGCCCGGACAGGCCCGCGACCATCTGCACCTGTCGATCCGGCGAAGAAGACCTAAACTATCTCAGACAGCCTCTCGGTGCCTGCAGCATGAATCCTGAACGGACGCTGCAGTCCGGATTCGCCGCGCGTCGTTGACGCCTTTCGACACGCCCTTTATTGTATATACAACTTCATCAGGAGCCTCCCATGGCCGACAAGCGCTCTCGCCTCCTGTGGCGCGATATCACCGTCTTCGATGGGCAGCACGAGCTGGCCGATCCGATGGCGGTGCTCGTTGCGGACGGTCGCGTCGCGAAGCTATGTCGCGATGCCGAACTCGATGCGGCCGACCTCGCCGGCGTCACCGACATGGGGCATGGCGGCGTGATGACGCCGGGCCTCGTCGATTGCCACACGCACCTCGTCTTTGCCGGCTCCCGCGCGGGCGAGTTCGCGCTGCGTCTCGAAGGGGCGAGTTATGCCGAAGTCGCGCAGGCGGGCGGCGGGATCCTGAGCACGGTTCGCGCGACCCGCGACGCGAGCGAGGACGAGCTGGTTGCCGCCACGCTGCCCCGTCTCGACGCACTCCTCGCAGACGGCGTGACAACGGTCGAGATCAAGTCCGGCTACGGGCTGACGGTCGCAGACGAGTTGAAGATGCTGCGTGCCGCGCGCCGGCTCGGCGAAATCCGGCCGGTCCGCGTCGTCACGACGCTGCTGGGCGCCCACGCCCTGCCCCTCGAATACCAGGACGACAGCGACGCCTATATCCGCCTCGTCTGCAACGAGATGATCCCGGCCGCGGCGGCGGATGGTCTCGCCGATGCCGTCGACGTGTTCTGCGAGGGCATCGCGTTCAGCCCGGCCCAGTGCGAGCGCGTCTTCTCGGCGGCGGCGCGTCATGGCCTGCGCGTCAAGGCGCACGCGGAGCAGCTCTCCAATCTCGGCGGCGCCGCGCTCGCGGCCCGTCACGGCGCGCTGTCGGCAGACCACATCGATTATCTCGACGACGCAGGTGTCGAATCGATGGCGGAGGCCGGCACGGTCGCCACCTTGCTGCCGGGCGCCTACCTCACGCTGCGGGAATCGCAGCAGCCCCCGATCGACGCGCTGCGTCGCCACGGCGTGCCGATCGCCGTCGCGACCGACGCGAACCCGGGAAGCTCGCCGATGTTCATGCCGACGCTGATGCTGAACCTCGCCTGCACGCTGTTTCGCCTGACGCCGCGCGAAGCGCTCGCCGGCATGACGACCAATGGCGCACGCGCGCTGAACCTCGCGGACGTCGGACGCATCGCCGAAGGCCTGCGCGCGGACCTGTGCGTGTGGGACGTCGAGCGCTCGAACGAACTCGCGTACGCCGTACAGGCCGGCCGGCTGCGGCAGCGCATTTTCGATGGAGAGATCACGCAGGAGCGAACCCATGAGCGCTGATCGTCCCACTTTCGATTCCTGGACCGGGCGCATCGACCCCGAACCCGACACGCTGCGCTGGCACCAGGTCATCCGTCCGATCGAAGACGCCGACCGTCCCGGTGTCGCGCTCATCGGTTTCGCCTGCGACGAAGGCGTGCGGCGCAACCAGGGCCGCCCGGGCGCAGCGCACGCCCCCGCGGCGATCCGCAAGGCGCTCGCGAACGTCGCGTGGCATCGCGAAGGCCCGGCCTTCGACGCCGGCGACATCGTCTGCACCGAGGGCGGGCTCGAAGCGGCGCAGGCGCGCCTCTCCGAAAACGTGACCGAGCTACTCGCCGCCGGGCATTTCCCCATCGTGATGGGCGGAGGGCACGAAGTCGCGTACGGCAGCTGGGAAGGCCTCGCCGGTCACCTCGCGCGGAAAGCAGGCCGCACACCGCGGATCGGGATCGTCAATTTCGACGCGCATTTCGACCTGCGCGACCCCGCGCCGGTGACTTCGTCGGGCACGCCCTTCACGCAGATCGCCGAGGCCTGCGCCATCCGCGGCTGGCCCTTCCGCTATGCCTGCATCGGCGTGAGCCGCGCCTCGAACACGCGGGCGCTCTTCCGGCGCGCCGCCGACCTCGACGTGCTGGTCCGGGAGGATCGCGAGGTCACCCCTGCGAGTCTCGCGGACATCGGCAAGGCGCTGGATGCCTTCATCGCCGGCTGCGACCACGTGCATCTGACGATAGACCTCGACGTGCTGCCCGCCTGGGAAGCCCCGGGCGTCAGCGCACCGGCCGCGCACGGCGTGCCGCTCGCACTGCTCGAACCGCTCGTCGAACGCGTGCGCGACAGCGGCAAGGTCCGCCTCGCCGAGCTCGCCGAGCTGAACCCCGAATTCGATCTCGACCACCGCACGGCCCGCGTCGCCGCGCGGCTGATCCACACCCTGACGCTGAACGGCTGACGCCAAGGCCGTCACCCAACGACACCAAGAAGGACACCGGAGGAGAACACGATGACGAGTCCCGATCCCCGCCACGACCCGAGCCGCAGGATTGCTGCACCGACCGGCACCGAGCGCAGCGCGAAGAGCTGGCTCACCGAAGCGCCGCTGCGCATGCTGATGAACAATCTCGACCCGGCCGTCGCCGAGCGTCCCGAGGATCTCGTCGTCTATGGCGGCATCGGCCGTGCGGCGCGCGACTGGCAGTGCTTCGACAAGATCGTCGAAGTGCTGTGCCGCCTCGAGGAAAACCAGACCCTGCTGATCCAGTCCGGCAAGCCCGTCGGCGTCTTCGAAACTCATCGCGATGCGCCGCGCGTGCTGCTCGCGAATTCCAACCTCGTGCCGGCGTGGGCGAACTGGGAGCACTTCAACGAGCTCGACCGCAAGGGCCTGATGATGTACGGCCAGATGACCGCCGGCTCGTGGATCTACATCGGCTCCCAGGGCATCGTGCAGGGCACTTTTGAAACCTTCGCCGAGGCTGGGCGCCAGCACTATGGCGGCGACCTCAAGGGCCGCTGGGTGCTCACCGCCGGCCTCGGCGGCATGGGGGGCGCGCAACCGCTTGCGGCGACGCTGGCCGGTGCGTGCTCGCTGAACATCGAATGTCAGCAGTCGCGCATCGACTTCCGCCTGCGTACCCGTTACCTCGACGAACAGGCGGCCGACCTCGACGACGCCCTCGCCCGCATCGAGCGCTACACTCGCCAAGGCGCGGCAGTGTCGATCGGCCTGTGCGGCAACGCCGCCGAAATCCTGCCCGAACTCGTGCGCCGCGGCGTGCGCCCGGACATGGTCACGGACCAGACCAGCGCCCACGATCCGCTGCACGGCTACCTGCCGATCGGCTGGACCTGGGACGACTACGTCGCGCGCGGCCAACGCGAGCCCGAAGCCGTCGTCGCCGCCGCGAAGCGTTCGATGGTCCAGCACGTGCGCGCGATGCTCGCCTACCACGCGATGGGCGTGCCGACCTTCGACTACGGCAACAACATCCGGCAGATGGCGCTCGACGAAGGGGTGGCCGATGCCTTCGCCTTCCCCGGCTTCGTCCCGGCCTACATCCGACCGCTCTTCTGCCAAGGCATCGGCCCCTTCCGCTGGGTCGCGCTCTCAGGCGACCCGGAGGACATCTACAAGACCGATGCAAAGGTCAAAGAGCTGATCCCCGACAATCCGCACCTGCATCGCTGGCTCGACATGGCTCGCGAACGCATCAGCTTCCAGGGCCTGCCGGCGCGCATCTGCTGGGTCGGCCTCAAGGACCGCGCCCGCCTCGGCCAAGCCTTCAACGAGATGGTCGCGAAGGGCGAATTGAAGGCCCCGATCGTCATCGGCCGCGACCACCTCGACTCGGGCTCGGTCGCGAGCCCCAACCGCGAAACCGAGAGCATGATGGACGGCTCGGACGCGGTGTCCGACTGGCCGCTGTTGAATGCACTCCTCAACACCGCCGGCGGCGCGACATGGGTGTCGCTGCACCATGGCGGCGGTGTCGGCATGGGCTACTCCCAGCATGCGGGCGTCGTGATCGTCGCCGACGGCACGCCGGAGGCCCACGCCCGGCTCGGCCGCGTGCTGCGCAACGACCCGGGCACCGGCGTGATGCGCCATGCGGATGCCGGCTACGAGTCCGCCCGCGACTGCGCGCGCGAGAACGGCCTCGATCTGCCAATGCTCGACGCCGCGAAAGGAGCCTGATGTGACCGAACTGAATCTCGACCCGCGCATCGACCCAAGCACCGACCTGACGCTCGTTCCAGGCCAGCTCACGCTCGCGCAACTGCGCCTCGCATGGCAGCACTCGCTGCGCGTGACGCTGCCCGAAGCCGCTTCGCCGGCCATCGAGCGCAGCGTCGCCTGCGTGCGCCGCGTCATCGACGAGGACCGCGTCGCCTACGGCATCAACACCGGCTTCGGCCTCCTCGCCCAAACGCACATCGCGCACGAGGACCTCGAAACCCTGCAACGCTCGCTCGTGCTGTCGCACGCCTGCGGGGTCGGCGAGGCGCTCGACGACGCGACGGTGCGCCTGATCCTGCTGCTGAAGGCGAACAGCCTCGCCCGCGGCTTCTCCGGCATCCGCCGGCAAGTCATCGACGCGCTGATCGCGTTGATCAACGCCGACGTCTATCCCGAGATTCCGGCCAAGGGCTCCGTCGGCGCCTCGGGCGACCTCGCCCCGCTCGCCCACATGTCGCTCACGCTCCTCGGCGAAGGCCGCGCGCGCCATCGCGGCAAGTGGCTGCCCGCGCGCGAGGCGCTCGCGATTGCGGGCCTCGAACCGCTGACGCTCGCCGCAAAAGAAGGCCTCGCGCTCTTGAACGGCACGCAGGTCTCGACCGCCTACGCGCTGCGCGGCCTCTTCGACGCCGAAGACCTCTACGCCGCCGCCACCGTCTGCGGCAGCCTCACGATCGAAGCCGCGCTCGGCTCGCGCGTGCCCTTCGACGCCCGCATCCACGCCGCACGCGGCCAGCGCGGCCAGATCGACGCGGCCGCGGCCTACCGTCTTCTTCTCGAAGACACGAGCGAGATCGCGCAGTCCCACGTCGCCTGCGGCAAGGTGCAGGACCCCTACTCGCTGCGCTGCCAGCCGCAGGTCATGGGCGCCTGCCTGACGCAGATCCGTCAGGCTGCCGAGGTGCTCGCGGTCGAAGCGAACGCCGTCTCGGATAATCCGCTCGTCTTCCCCGACGAGGACGACATCCTCTCGGGCGGCAACTTCCACGCCGAACCCGTCGCGATGGCCGCCGACAACCTCGCACTCGCAATCGCCGAAATCGGCGCACTCGCCGAACGGCGCATCTCGCTGATGATGGACAAGAACATGTCCCAGCTCCCGGCCTTCCTCGTCGCCAACGGCGGCGTCAATTCCGGCTTCATGATCGCGCAGGTTACCGCCGCCGCGCTCGCGAGCGACAACAAGGCGCTGGCCCACCCCGCCAGCGTCGACAGCCTGCCGACCTCGGCCAACCAGGAAGACCATGTCTCGATGGCCCCGAACGCCGGCCGCCGTCTATGGGCGATGGCTGACAACGTGCGCGGCATCCTCGCCGTCGAATGGCTCGCCGCGTGCCAGGGTCTCGACTTCCGTAACGGCCGCAAGAGCTCGCCGAAGCTGGAGGAAGCGCGCGCCGCACTGCGCGCGAAAGTGCCGTTCTATGACGTCGACCGCTTCTTCGCGCCCGACATCGCCGCTGCAACCGCTCTGCTCACCGAACGGACGCTATCTTCATTAATGCCAATCGGATTACTTCCTTCGCAACAATAAGAACATAAGCATTTCCGGATTCGCCTCGCGCGAAACAAGATTTTCGCTTATGATTCAAGCTCATGTGACCTCTCTGCCAGACATCCGATGACGATCGCCGCGAAGCTCCGATTCAGCTACCTTGTTCTGGGTATGCTCGCGCTCGTCATCGGGGTACTAGGCCACCGCGAGATCATGCGCGTCGGGGATGAGTTCGACTACGCAGTCAATCGCACCCAGCCGGTGGTGTCCACTCTGCAGGAAATTCGATACCAGGCCATGCGCGTCGAGGCGGCAGCGCATGGCCATCATTGGAACGAAGCGGCCAGCGACGAAGGGCCTGCCGCAAACGCGGCAATTCCACCGCTCGACGCATTGGTCAAGGCCGATGAACGTTATCGCGAACTGATGAATCGTTATTTCGCGAACGAGCAGGACATGGCCAAACCGGTCCATGCCAGCGTTGCGAATTTGCATGCGCTCGCGCGCAAGCACGAACAGGCCGGTGCAACGAGCACGCGGCAGGCGGACGTGGAGCGGGACAAGGCGCTGAACGCCCTCCTCCTTGCCGTCGACACCGCCCTGCAGTGCGAATCCGCCGAGCTCGAGGAATATCAGGAAACCGTCACGACGACGGTCGCCGAGCATGCGCGGACGGTCGCGGTCGGCACGGCCCTCGCCATGCTCGCCACCTTGCTGGGCGGGATCTACTTCAGCCGGCGCCTGACCCGGCCGATCGTGACGCTGCGCAACGTTGCCATCGGGCTGGGCGGCGGCAATCTCGAATTGCGTGCACCGATCACATCGCGGGACGAAATCGGCGAACTCGCCGGCGCCTTCAACGACATGGCCCAAGCGCTGGACAACACGATGGTGTCGCGCCAGCACCTCGAAGCGATCATCGACTCGATGAGCGAAGGCGTACTGGTGATCGGCGCGAGCGGCCGGATCAAGCGCGCCAACCGGAGGGCCCGCGAGCTATTCCACGCGCCTGGAGAGACCCTCGCCGGGAAGTCCGCCGCCGAATTGCTGCCGGCGATCGCCGACTGGTTCGCGTCGCCGGCAGGGATCCCCGACACGGCAATCCGGGAAATCGAACTGCCGGGGACAAGCGGCACACCCCTGTCGCTCTTGCTTGCCGTATCGCCGATCCTCGACGGCAATACGATGAGCGGCAAGGTCCTGACTCTGGTCGACATCGGCGAGCGCAAGCGTGCCGAAGCCGAAATCCGCGCTCGCGCTGAGGAATTCCATCGCCTGAACCGGCGCCTCGAACAGACCACGGCCCAATTGCTGCAATCCGAGAAGCTTGCAGCCGTCGGCCAACTTGCCGCGGGCATTGCCGACGAAATCGATAGCCCGATCGGTTTCGTCAACGGCAATCTCGGCACGGTTCACAAGCACCTGCGCAAGCTTTTGCAAGTATTGGCGGTCTATGAGCGGCATGAAGCCGTGATGCGGCACGACGCAGGCGCCGCGCGGGAAATCAACGATGTGCGGAAGGGGGTCGATGTCGACCAGCTGAAAGAGGACTCGGTGGCCCTGCTCCGCGAATCCCGGGACGGGCTCACACACGTGCGCAGGATCGTCCAGGACCTGGAGGAATTCTCCCATCCCGCCAACGACGATTGGCAGTTCGCTGATCTGCACAAAGGCATCGACTCCACGCTCAACATCGTGTGGAACGAGATCAAGTGCAAGGCCACCCTGGTCAAGGACTTCGGCCTGCTACCCGAGATCGAATGCCTGCCGTCCGAACTCAACCAGGTGTTCATGCACCTGCTGGTTAATGCGGCCCACGCCATCGGCGATAAAGGCACGATCACCATCCGCACCGCAGCGATCGGGTCCGACCGCGTCGCGATCGAGATCGCCGACGACGGCAAGGGGATCGCTCCCGGACACCTCTCGCGGCTTTTCGAGCCCTTCTTCACGACCAAGCCCGCGGGCCAGGGATCCGGCCTTGGACTTTCGCTCAGCTACGGCATCGTCCGCAAGCATCGGGGCACGATCGAGGTCGACAGCACCCTCGGCAAAGGCACGCGCTTCCGCATCTGCCTGCCCGTCCGTCAGGCGCCCGAGGCCGTGCTTAATGAGAGCGCCTGAGCCGCCGCCATCGATCGTACCGCATGCCAACTGCACTATCTCCCGGCATATTTCACAAGGCGTAACGGAAGCACCTTGCGACAAATCGACCCACAATGTCATATTGTGGCGCAAAGCCGCATAGGGAGCTGCGAAAATGTTGTGCGACGAGAAAGGCAGGAGGCGCGCCTTGCAGCTCCTGGCCGGCGCAGTGCTCGCCCCGATCGGGGTCGGTCGGGCGGCGGACTCCGTCGGCCCGCCACTGCGAATCGGAGTCTCGCTCAGTCTCAGCGGCGCCTACGCCAACAACGGCGACATGCAGCACAAGGCATATCAGCTGTGGATGGCCCAGGTCAACCGGCGCGGCGGGCTGCTCGGCCGCCCCGTCGAACTGCTCGTCCGGGATGACCGCAGCAGTCCGGACGCGGCGCGCGCGATCTACGAGGATCTGATCCAGCACAACCGGGTCGACCTCCTGTTCTCGCCATTCTCCAGCGGCATCACCTATGCCGTCGCTCCGATCGCGGACCGCTACGGCTATCCGCTGCTCGCCGCCGGCGCCGCCTCCGATGAGATCTGGAAACAGGGTTACCGCTACATCTTCGCCACGATTCCCCCCGCCAGCCGACAAACGGTGGGTTTCCTGACGCTGTTGGCCGACGCGGGAATCAGCACGCTGGCCATCGTCAGTACGCCGGACGTTTACGCAGTAACCCTCGTCGACGGAACCCGCAAATGGGCCTCCGAATACGGGATCCGCATCGTCTCGACGCAGGGAATTGCCGCAGGAACCCCCGATCTGGAGCCCGCGGCCCGCATCGCGCGCGAGTCGGGCGCCTCGGCCCTGCTGATGGCCGGGCAATTCGACGAATCCGTCAGGATGACTCAGGCATTGAAGCGCATCGGCTGGCGCCCTGCCGCGTTCTACGCCTCGGTCGGGCCGACGCTCGACAAATTTGGCGACGAGCTCGCCGGCGACGCGGATCGAGTCCTGGCGACGTCGACCTGGGAACCTCGCAGCGAATTGCCCTTCGCCGGTTCGGCCGATTTCATCCGCCAGTTCAACTCCCGCTTCAACCAGCAGCCCTCCTTCCTCGCGGCCCAGGCCTATGCCGCGGGGCAGCTGCTGGAGGAGGCCTTGAAGCGCGTCGGCCGCCTCGACCGCCGGTTGCTGCGCGACACCTTGGCAAGCCTTGACTGCAACGTCATCATCGGCCGTTATACCGTCGATCAGGCGGGCATGCTGACGCGACGCCCGCCGCTGATCATCCAGTGGCAGCGCGGTCGCCGCGAGATCGTCTGGCCGCCCGAGGTCCGCACTTCCATCGCCCGGCTCGGTCTTTAGGGGGCACCGTTGTTCTTCCACCGCTACCTGACCTTCCGCATCCTCGCACCGATCATCGGCATCACGCTCCTGGTCGGAGCGGCGACGATCGGGTTCGCGCTCTATGTGACCCAGCGCTTCGCCGACAAGCAGGCCGACACCAACCTGCGCTGGCGCGCCTTCATGGTGCGGCAGATCGCGGAAGACAATCTGCGGAACATGCTGCCGCCCGGACCGGACGGCGGCGACAGGGAAATCCGGGAAAGCCGGATCAACACGATGCTCAGCATCGAGGACTTCGCCCGCAGCCAGGGCCTGCAGGTCGCCGTCTACGACGAAGCGCGCGAAGTTCAGACAAATCTCGGCGACCTGAACATCGCCCCGCCGACACCCCCCGCAATCGATGAAGTGCTGCACCTGGAAATGGACGGCGAGCGCTTTCACACCTATACCGTCGAGTTCTCGCCATGGCGATGGCGCATCACGGTGATGCAGGACAACCGCGCCTATGAACACCTGCGCCACGAACTGACGCTGGGCGCCTGGGTGGCCGGGGGTTTCCTCGGTGGCACCGCATTCCTCTTCATGATCTACCTCACCGCACTGATGCGGCACCCGATCCAGTCCATGATCGCCGATCTGAAGGAGGGCCGACCGCCCCGCTACACCGGCGTCGCCGAACTGGAGTACCTGAGCACGTCGATCAGCAAGATGATGGCCGACCTCGGGGATAAGTCCGCCGCGCTCGAACGCTACCGCGACGAACTCGAAGAACGCGTCGAGGAACGCACGCGCGAGCTGACCGAAGCCAACACGCGCTTGCAGCAGACCAACGAGGAGCTCGTCCGGACGCACCAACAACTGCTGCAATCGGAAAAGATGGCCTCGATCGGCCAGCTTGCTGCAGGCGTCGCGCACGAGATCAACAATCCGATCGGTTTCGTGACTTCCAATCTCGGCACGCTCGACGAATACCTGCGCGATCTGCTGCGCGTGCTGGACACCTACGAGCGCCATGAACCCCTCGTGCGCAGCGATCAAACCGCGGCGCAGGACATCGACAGCGTCCGCCGCGAGATCGATATCGAGTACGTCAGGCAGGACGTCGTGCCGCTGCTCAATGAATCGAAGGAAGGCCTGGCCCGCGTGCGCAAGATCGTCCAGGACCTGAAGGAGTTCTCGCACGTCGGCACCGGCACCTGGCAGCTGGCCGACCTGCACAAAGGCATCGAAACGACCCTCAACATCGTCTGGAACGAAATCAAGTACAAGGCCACGGTCGTCAAGGAATTCGGCGATCTGCCTGAGGTGCAGTGCCTGCCGTCCGAGCTCAATCAGGTCTTCATGAACATGCTCGTCAACGCGGCGCAGGCCATCTCCGAAAAGGGCACCATCACGATCCGTACCGCGGCGACCGAGCGCGACGTCACGATCGAATTCGTCGATACCGGCAAGGGCATCGCCCCGGAACACCTGCCCAAACTGTTCGAACCCTTCTTCACCACCAAGCCGGTCGGACAAGGCACCGGCCTCGGGCTATCGCTGAGCTATGGCATCGTGCGCAAGCACCAGGGCATCATCGAGGTCGAGAGCGCGCCGGGACAAGGCGCCCTCTTCCGCATCCGGCTGCCGATCCGTCAGCCCGAGAAAGCCGAAGCCGTGGCCTGATACGTCGGCGTCTGTATCATTGGTCGATTGCAGCCCGCCCCAAGGACCTCCGTGGACAGCCCCTCTCCCCGCTACCAGCAGATCAAGGATTTCCTGCTCGAACGGATACGCGGCGGCACCTGGCCGGCCCATCACCAGATCCCGCCCGAGGAGCAGCTCGCGCGCGATTTCGGCGTGAGCCGCATGACCGCCAACAAGGCGATCCGCGACCTCGTGCATACCGGCCACCTCGTCCGCCAGCCCGGGCTCGGCACCTTCGTCACCGACCGCAAGGCCGAATCCCCGCTGCATGAAGTGCTCAACATCGCCGCCGAAGTGCGCGCGCGCGGCAACGAGTACAGCAACGACGTCCTCTGCCGCGACGCCATCGACGCCGACGACGAGGTCGCGCTGCACCTGGGCGTGCGGGTCGGCACGCGCGTCTTCCATACCTTGATCGTGCATCGCGAAAACGGCCGTCCGATCCAGCTCGAAGAGCGCTTCGTCAATCCCAAGTGGGTGCCGCACTACCTCGACACCGACTTCTCGCAGCACACGCCCAACGAAGTCCTCGTCGCCGCCTGCCCGATCTCGGACGTCGAGCACGTCGTCGAAGCCGTCCTCGCGGACGCACAGACCGCCGCCTGGCTCGATACGACGACCGCAACGCCCTGCCTCTTGATGATCCGCCGCACCTGGTCGGACGAACATCTCGTCAGCTACGCGCGCCTCATGCATCCAGGCGACCGCTACAAGTTACGCTCGACGATGCGCAGCCAACGCTGACGCCAGGCCGCTGCATCGCGATACACGCGAGCATGAAAATTCGCACGCCCGAGTAACAATTTTCCCCACCTACGGGAAGCCGGCGAACCGATACCCGCCAGTCGTGGTCTAGACTGCAGCAAACCGGGAGCGAGGAGCTAGCCATGACTACCGTCGGTCAGTTCCAGGTCGAGTACACCCGATTTCTCGACCCTCAAGGCGAGGCGACGCAGGCCCTACCGGACTTCGCGCTGGACCCCGCAAACCTGATCCCGCTCTACCGGGCGATGCAACTCACGCGCGTCTTCGACACCAAGGCGATCGCGATGCAGCGCACCGGCAAGATCGGAACCTTCGCCTCCGCCCTCGGGCAGGAGGCGATCGGCGTCGGCACGGCGAGCGCGATGCGCCCCGAAGACGTCCTCGTCCCCTCCTACCGCGACCACGCGGCGCAGTTCGTCCGCGGCGTCACGATGACCGAAAGCCTGCTCTACTGGGGCGGCGACGAGACCGGCAGCAACTTCGCCGTGCCGCGCCTGGACTTCCCGATCTGCGTGCCGATCGCAACCCAGGTCTGCCATGCGGCGGGCGTCGCCTACGCCTTCAAGCTGCGCAAGGAAGCCCGCGTCGCGGCCTGTTTCCTCGGCGACGGCGCGACCTCGAAGGGCGACTTCTACGAGGGGCTCAACCTCGCCGCGGTGTGGAAGGCGCCGCTGGTCGTCGTCGTGAACAACAACCAGTGGGCGATCTCGGTGCCGCGCACGCTGCAGACCGTCACCCCGACGCTTGCGCAGAAGGCCATCGCGGCCGGCGTCGAAGGCTGGCAGGTCGACGGCAACGACATCATCGCGATGTACGACGCCGCACGCCGCGCAATCGACAAGGCCCGCAGCGGCGGAGGGCCGACGCTGATCGAGGCGTTGAGCTACCGCCTCGGCGACCACACCACCGCCGACGACGCGAGCCGCTACCGCGATGCGGCGACCGTCGAGGAACAATGGACCAACGAGCCGATCCGCCGCCTGCGCAACTACCTCGTCCGCATCAAGGCCTGGGGCCCGCAGCAGGAAGAACAGCTGCTGAAGGAATGCGGCGACGCGGTCGCGAAGGCCGTCGACGACTACCTCGCGGCGCCACCGCCCACGACCGACGACATGTTCCGCAACCTGTACGCGACCCTGCCTGCGGCGATGCAGTCGCAACTCGACGACGCGCTCCATGCGGCAGCGGAAGGAGGCGATCATGTCTGAGCTCAACCTCGTCGAAGCGCTCAATCACGCAATGGCCTACGAGCTGGAGCATGACCCCTCGGTCGTGCTGCTGGGCGAAGATATCGGGGTCAACGGTGGCGTGTTCCGCGCAACAGTCGGCCTACAGCAACGCTTCGGCACCGAGCGCGTGATCGACACCTCGCTCGCCGAAACCGCGATCGCCGGCACCGCGATCGGCATGGCGGCGATGGGGCTGAAACCTGTCGCGGAGATCCAGTTCTCGGGCTTCATCTACCCGACCGTCGACCACATCATCAACCACGCGGGACGCCTGCGTAACCGCACGCGCGGGCGGCTGACCTGCCCCATGGTTCTGCGCGCACCCTCCGGTGCCGGCATCCACGCCCCCGAGCATCACTCCGAAAGCCCCGAGGCGATGTTCGCGCACATGCCGGGCCTGCGCGTCGTGATGCCTTCGTCGCCGTCGCGCGCCTACGGCCTGCTGCTCGCCGCGATCCGCGATCCCGACCCGGTGATCTTCCTCGAACCGACGCGCCTCTACCGCCTCTACAAGCAGGAGGTCGCCGACGACGGCGAAGCGCTGCCGCTGGACGTCTGCTTCACGCTGCGCGCGGGGACCGACGTGACGCTCGTGAGCTGGGGCGCGATGGTGCATGAGACGCTCGCCGCCGCCGACGCACTCGAGCAGGAAGGCATCTCCGCCGAAGTGATCGACATCGCCACACTCAAGCCGCTCGACATGACGACGATCCTTGATTCGGTGAGCCGCACGGGCCGCTGCGTGATCGTTCAGGAGGCGCCGCGCACCGCCGGCTTTGGCGCCGAAGTCGCCGCGAACCTCGCCGAACACGGGCTCTATTCGCTCCTCGCGCCGGTGCAGCGCGTCACCGGCTACGATGTCGTCGTGCCGCTCTCGCGCCTCGAACATCAGTACATGCCGAGCGTCGCCCGCATCGTCGCCGGCGTCAGGAAAACGATGGAGGCCGCATGAAAATCTTCAAACTGCCCGATCTGGGCGAAGGTCTGCAGGAAGCGGAAGTCGTCGAGTGGCACGTCAAGGTCGGCGACGAGATCAAGGCCGATCAGCCGCTGATCTCGGTCGAAACCGCCAAGGCGATCGTCGAGATCCCCTCGCCTCAGGCGGGTCGCATCGAGAAGCTCTTCGCCGACGTCGGTCAGCTCGTCCATGTCGGCGCACCGCTGGTCGGCTTCGAAGGCGCGGCCGATGCCGATGCCGGCACCGTGGTCGGCGCGATGCAGGTCGGCCATCAGGTGAAGCAGGAGGCGCCGGCGGCAGTGGGAGCGCGCGGTGCGACGATCAAGGCGACGCCGGCCGTACGCGCAATGGCCCAGAAGCTCAACGTCGAACTCGCGATGGTCACCCCTTCCGGGCCGGACGGCGTCATCACCGCAGGGGACGTGCAACGCGTCGCGAAGATCCTCTCCGAGCTCGGCCCGCCCGAGATCCTGCGCGGCGTGCGGCGCGCGATGGCGCAGAACATGGCCCTCGCCCAGGACGAAGTCGCGGCAGCGACCGTCATCGACGACGCGGACATCGACGCGTGGAAGAAGGGCGAGGACATCACGATCCGCCTCGTGCGTGCGCTCGTCGCCGGCTGCCGCGCCGAGCCCGGGCTCAACGCCTGGTACGAAGGCCACACGATGGCGCGCCGGGTGCTGACGAAGATCGACGTCGGCATCGCGGTCGACCTTCCCGACGGGCTCTTCGTGCCGGTACTGCGCGACGTCGCGAATCGTGATGCGGCCGACCTGCGCCGCGGCCTCGACAACATGCGCGCCGCGATCGCCTCCCGCAAGATGCCGCCCGAGGAGCTGCGCGGCAACACGATCACGCTGTCGAACTTCGGCATGCTCGGCGCGAAATACGCCGCGCCGATCGTCATGCCGCCGACGGTCGCGATCCTCGGCGCCGGGCGCGTGCACGATCAGGTGATAGCCATCGACCGCAAGCCCGTCGTCCATCGCGTGCTGCCACTGAGCCTGACCTTCGACCACCGCGTCGTCACCGGCGGGGAGGCGGCGAGGTTCCTCGCGGCGGTGATCGCGGATCTGAGCCGATCCGACTAGTGTCGACTCCCTGCCCCGACGGCCGTCCCGATTCGCGGACGGCCGTTTTGCATCCGGCGAGCGGACGGCTTTCTGGCGTCCGGCGACGCATGGGGAAGACTGTCCGGGCGAAACTGCTGCGGAACGACGACGGACGCCCTTCGTGGCGGGTCCGCCCGATGCGCTGGTCAGCGCCCCAAAGCCTCGAGCCTTTCGCCGAGCACGTTAGCATAATCTGGATATTCGTGGATGTCGTCGTGCGTCGCGCCGTCGATTACCAGCAGCTGCGCCGGGGAGCGTATAAGGGAGCGCAAGCGCTCCGCGTGTGCGAGCGGCGTGAGCGTGTCGCGCGTGCCGTGGATCAGCAACACAGGACTCCTGACATCGCCGATCAGCGCGTCGCTGCGTAACGGATATTTCAGCAGCCAGGTCGGCGCGAGCGGCTCGTGCAACCGCGCGAGATCGAGAAGGCTCGTAAACGGCGTCACCAGCACCAGCAGCGCCGGATTCACGTCACGCGCGAGCCGTGTCGCGAGCGCAGTTCCCAACGAGCGGCCGAGGATCACGACCGGTTTGCCGGCATAGGCCGGCGCAATGCGATCCCATGCGGCACGCACGTCTGCGTGTAGTTGCGCCTCGCTCGTGATCGTCCCGCGGCTCTTGCCGAAGCCCCGGTAATCGATCATGAAGAGGTCGTAATTGATACGGCGGTAGAAATCAATGTGCGTCGTCCAGGTCGCCAGATTGCCGCTGTTGCCGTGCAGATAGAACACCAGCCCTCGCGGCGCAGGCTGGCGGAAATGGAGTGCATCGATCTCGCCGCCCGGCACGGCGATCCGTACTTCGTCGACGCGCTGTTCGCGCGGATCGAACGCGAAGCGGAAATCCGCAGGCAGCGGCTCCGGATGAAAGATCAAGCTTTCCTGACCGACATAGAAGTATGCGAGCAAGGCACCGTGGGCAATGCCAATCGCCGCCAGCACGCCGAGCGCGCGGCGGCGGGTCAGGATGCGCGGACGAGACGCCGCCGGCAGAGGCGATCTGCCGGTAGCTAAGGCCCCTGCGGGCGCAGCTGGATCGTCGCGCGGCTCAGGCACCAAAACTCAGCGCCTTTGCAGGCTCCGCCTGCGCCAGCACATCGGACAGTGCTGTCCAGTGCATCGTCTCGTCCGCCGCAAGCCGCGCCGCAAACACGAGCACCTCGGCCTGGTTCTTCAGTGTGTCGGCCTTGAGCGCCTTTGCAGGCAGCTGGAGGACCAAACGGAGGGCGAAGAGGTCGTCAGAGATTTTCATGGCTGGGCTCCAATTATCGCGCAGCAGTGAATTCTCACAACTATGCCATTGCGCTAACATGTCATCGTATTGCGCGACTGCGCACGACCTGAAAGTCCACAACCGAGGGGCTCAATGCGATGCCACGGACCGACTTCCCGCTCGAAAAAAACGACGACACGCGCCCCCACATGCGAATTCCTCAGGCGCCCTCCTCGACCTTGTCCCGTGTCGGCGGCAATTCCGTCTTGGCACCCCATGCGAAAGTAATCAACTTCTGATGCTGCACTTTTCTCCTATGGAAGACCGACCGACGTCCATCCCCTCTTCAGAAAGTGTCCGGCAAGCCGCGGAGGACGCGTTTGCCTCCGGGCTCTATTGCGCCGAGAGCGTGCTGTCCGCATTGGCAGCCGCCCAAGGCGTGAAGTCCGAACTCCTGCCCAAGGTCGCGACGGCGTTTTGCAGTGGCATGGCCCGTAGTTGCGGCCCGTGCGGAGCGCTCACCGGCGCGCTGATGGGAGTCGGTCTTGCGTTGGGCCGTGACGACAGCTCGAAATCGGTCCAATCCGCTTACGCCGTGACACAGGAGCTCATCCGGGCCTTCGAGCATGAGTTCGGCGCCCGGAACTGCGACGAACTGCTCGGCTGCGACCTCGGGACGGCCGAAGGCCAGACGAAATTCAAGGACGAACGGCTGTACGAGCGCTGCCGCCTTTATACGGGGCGAACAGCCGAAATGGCGGCACAGTTGCTCGCTCCCGCACTCTCGTGATCCAGCAATCACGCCGCGGCCATCACCATCCAAGACACGCCGAACTTGTCGGCGACCATGCCGAAGCTGGGCGACCAGAAGGTCTTCGTGAGCGGCATCTGGACTTGACCGCCCTGGCTTAGCTCGGCGAAGACGCGTTCGGCCTCGGCGGCACTCGCGACCGCGGCAGCGAGCGAGAAGCCCTGGAAAGCTGGCTGACCGGTGCAGCGGCCGTCGGAGGCCATGACTTCCGTGTCACCAATGCGCAGGTTGGCGTGCATGATCTTGTCCTCGGTACCCGGCGGCATCGTGCCGGGCGGAGGCGGTTCAGGGCTTTCGCGGTTGCGCATCATCATCGTGACCTCCGCACCGAGCACCTTGCGGTAGAACTCGAGCGCCTCTTCGCAGCGACCGTCGAAGAACAGGTAGGGCTGGACTTTCATGGTTCGACTCCTCTCTCTGTGGGCGGGCGACCGGAAGCCGGTTTGCCGCGTGAGCTACCGTTATAGCAGCGGCAACGATGAGCTAAGCCACGCATCCGCAGGTCCAAAGAATTCTTACCACCTCGTGTAAGAAATCGCCGCCCTCCTCCGACCAAATCACCAGGAAGCCACTTTGCGGGCTGTTGAGAAGGAGGGATGGACATGGAAAACGCGCGAAGTCGTGCAAGCCCTGTCCCGCCAGGTTTGCGCTTGAACGGGACGTCCGCCGAGGAGCCAACCGTGAACGCTGAACAGCAATCGAAATGGGTGCGGGTTCATCCGCTGGTGGTGCGCATCACGCACTGGATCAACGCCATCGCGATACTCGTGATGGTGACGAGCGGATGGCGCATCTACGACGCCTCGCCGATCTTTCCCTTCCGCATTCCGTCAGGCATCACGCTCGGAGGCTGGCTGGGCGGGGCGCTGCAATGGCACTTTGCGGGGATGTGGCTGCTGGCGATCAACGGGCTCGTGTATCTCGCCTACGGCATCTTCTCGGGCCACTTCCATCGGAAGTTCTGGCCGATCTCGCCCGCTGCGGTAATCGCCGACGTGCTGGCGGCGCTGCGCGGCAAGCTGTCTCACGACGACCTTTCCGTCTACAACGCGGCCCAGCGTGCCGCATATGCGACGCTGATCATCGCGATCGTCGTGCTCGTGCTGTCGGGCCTCGCAATCTGGAAGCCCGTTCAGCTGCAGAGCCTGGCTGCGCTGATGGGCGGCTATGAGGGGGCGCGCATCGTGCATTTCGCCGCGATGGCGCTCACCGTCCTCGTCGTCATCGTGCATGTCGTGATGGTGGCGTTGGTGCCGCGCACCTTGCACGCGATGATCACCGGAAACGTTCGGAGGGTCCGCACATGAAACCGCGCAACGCCCTGGGCCAGGCGCTGGCCGCCATCCCCAAACGCGAGATCGAGAGCATCGAACGCCGTCTCTTCCTGCGCCACGGCCTGTCGCTGGGTGCGCTGGCGATGCTCACCGGCTGCAATATCACCGACCAGGAAAGCGTCGAGCAGGCGCTGATGGCGATGTCGCGCTGGAACGACCGCGTGCAGGGCTGGCTTTTTGACCCGACGCGACTCGCGCCGGAATACCCGGAGTCGGCGATCACCGTGCCCTTCCCGTTCAACGCTTACTACGGCGAGGACGAGGCGCCCGAGGTCGATGGCGAGGACTACCGGCTGGAGCTCGGCGGTCTGATCCGCGAGCGCAAGCCGTGGAGCCTGCCCGAGCTGTACGCGCTGCCGCAGGTATCGCAGGTCACGCGCCACATATGCGTCGAAGGCTGGAGCGCGATCGGCAAGTGGAGCGGCACGCCCTTCCGCAGCTTCCTCGAACGGGTCGGCGCCGACACCACGGCGAAGTTCGTCGGCTTCAAGTGCGACGACGACTACTACTCGAGCATCGACATGCCGACGGCACTGCATCCGCAGACAATCCTCGCCTTCCGCTATGCCGACCAGATCCTGCCGAAAAAGTACGGTTTCCCGATGAAGCTGCGGGTACCGACCAAGCTCGGCTTCAAGAACCCGAAACACATCCGGGCGATCTTCGTCACCAACGAATACCCGGGTGGCTATTGGGAGGACCAGGGCTATAACTGGTTCAGTGGGTCCTGAGCACTTTACAATCCAACCGCCAATCCGGAGACGACCATGAAAAAAATCATCACCACCACCATCGCCGCGCTCATGTGCCTCGGGCTCTCCAGCGCCTACGCCGCCGATGAAATGATGAAGAAGGACGACATGTCCAAGGACGGCGCGATGATGAAGCGCGACGACATGGCGAAGGATGCGATGAAGAAGCCCGCCAAGAAGACCATGGCGAAGAAGGATGAGATGAAGAAGGATGGCATGGGCAAGGATCAAATGATGAAGGACGAAATGAAGAAGGACGCAATGGGCAAGGACCAGATGTCGAAGTAAGCGGGTGGCCGGCGCGCCCTCCGCGCGCCGGCCCGACCACCTCCGGAACGGAAGATGATGCGCGCGCGAACATCCGCCCTGATCGTCGCCCTCCTCGTGGCATGTCAGACCGGCATCGTCCATGCGGGAGACCTGTCTCCAGCCGAACCGGTGCATGAGCTCAGGAAGAAGAAAATGAAGACGGATGAGCCGATGGAAACCGGCATGATGAAGAAGGGCATGACGAAAGGCGACGTCAAGAAGGCCGCCGACGAGAAAGCCCGCGAACTGCAGCCGATGATGGAGCAGGAAGAGAAGACGATGCCGGCCGGCCCCGAGAAGCGGTAGGCGCCGCGCCTCGCGCACCTGCCGCCGGGAGGAAGCGATGAACACGACCACCACGGAAAGAACGGCCTTCGTGCTCGCCGGCGGCGGCAGCTTCGGTTCGATCCAGGTCGGCATGCTGCGCGCACTCGTCGCGCACGGCGTCATGGCCGATCTGGTGGTGGGCACCTCGGTCGGCGCGATCAACGGCGCCTATTTCGCCGGAGACCCGACCGCAACGGGCGTCGCGCGGCTCGAAGCGCTGTGGCGCCGTCTCAGGCGTCGCGACGTGTTCCCGCTCTCCCTGCCCCGGCTGGGCGCCTTCTTCTCGCGCTCCCCGGCGCTGGGCGATCCGAGCGGACTGCGACGCATCATCGAACGGGAACTGCCATACCGCGACCTCGAATCGGCGGCGATCCCGATCCACATCTGCGCGGCCGAGTTGCTGAGCGGCGGCTCCGTGTGTCTATCGAGCGGACCCGCTGTCGACGCGATCCTCGCGAGCTCTGCCGTGCCGGCCGTGTTCCCGCCGGTGAGCATCGACGGCGTCATGCTCATCGACGGCGCGATCGCCAGCAACACGCCGATCACGATGGCGATCGAACTCGGCGCGACGCGCCTGATCGTACTGCCGACAGGTTTCGCCTGCGCGCTTGAAACCCCGCCGACGAGCACCATCGCCAGCGCCTTGCACGCCCTCAACCTGCTGATCGCCCACCAGATGGTGCGCGACCTCGCCCATGTCGCCGGCCGCGCGAACGTCGTCACCGTACCGCCGCTATGCCCGCTCGCGGTCTCCCCCTACGATTTCTCGCGTGCTGACGAGCTCATCGAGCGCGCAGCGAAGACCACGACCGTTTGGCTCGAAAGCGGCGGGCTCGACGAACACGCGATCCCACACGCATTGCTGCCGCACGATTGATTGATGGCGCCGTTCTCGCCACCGCGCGATGACCAGCGGCTGATCGCGTCTCACGCGCCGACGTCCAGAACCCCCTCAATCAAGTACAATTGCATATTGTAATGAAAAATGAGTAGCCCAACAGGCACTTCCGGTGCGCGAACGGTCACTCAGATGTAGCTTTTAAGCTACAAACTCGACTATGATTGAACTCCTGCGGTACCAGCGCGAAGACGGGCGAGAACCGTTTACAGAATGGCTTAGCGCGATACGTGACAAGACTGCTCAAGCTCGGATCCGCATTCGCCTCCGCCAGCTACAGGCCGGAAATTTCGGTGATTGCGAGCCGGTGGGCGAAGGCGTCATCGAACTTCGCATCCATGTAGGCGCCGGATACCGCGTGTATTGCAGCCGCCACGGCAAGGCTGTACTCCTGCTATGCGGCGGCGACAAGCATTCACAGGCCGCGGACATCAAGCAGGCCAGGAAGATGTGGGTGGAATGGAAACGGAGGCAGACATGAGCAAATTGAAAGGCGTCGTATCGCATCATGAAGCCGAACTCGCGGAGCTGCGTGCCGACCGTGAACTGGCCATCGAATATCTCAAGGCAGCCATGGAATCGCTCGACGATCCGGACAACCGCGCCGCAGGATTGCTGGCGCTGCGCACCGTCGCGGAGGCCTATGGAGGGCTGGGCGCGGTCGCCGAACAGGCGGGCATCAGCCGCGAATCGCTGTATCGTGCCCTCTCCCCAAAAGGGAACCCCACGCTCAGAACCCTGCTGGCCGTGCTGAAAACCGTAGGCCTGCGCCTGTCCGTCGAGCCGGAAAACCACGCGCACGCGTGACCCGCACGACAAGCTATGTTCCGCAAACTCCGCATCGCCATCCTGCTCATGATTCTCGCCACCGTCGGCCTCGAAGGCTGGCGGTCGACATCGCGGCTGACCTCGTGGGAGCAAACGGTCCACGTCGCGATCTACCCGATTGCGGGCGACGATTCGCCGAATACGGCGCGCTTTATCGCTGACCTGGAGCGCGAGCAGTTCGCGGACATCGGCGATTGGCTGCAGGAGCAGAGCCGGGAATACGGGCGGACGGTGCTGCAGCCGGTGTCGCTGCAGGTTGCACCGGCGGTGAATGAGCGGCCGCCGACGGCGCCACCCCGGGCCGGCATGATGGATGCGATCCTATGGAGCCTGAAGCTGCGCTGGTGGGCGTCGCAGCACGATGCGATCGGCGGGCCGAAGCCCGACGTTCGGCTCTTCGTGCTGTTCCATGACGCCGGACGAAATGCAGTGCTCCCGCATTCGACCGGGCTCGAAAAGGGACGGATCGGCGTGATCCACGCCTTCGCCAACCGCCTGCAACGGCGGCAGAACGCCGTCGTGATCGCCCACGAATTGCTGCACACCTTCGGCGCGACGGACAAGTACGACCTCGCCTCCTTGCAGCCGATCTTTCCGCAAGGCTATGCGGAACCGAACCGTGACCCGCGCCTGCCGCAACGCTTCGCGGAGATCATGGGAGGCCGTACGCCGATCGACGCAGGACACGCCGAGATGCCCGACGGCCTGGCCGATACCGTGATCGGCCAGGAGACGGCGCAGGAAATCGGCCTGTTGCGACCGGCGCGCTGAAGCCGGCCGCAACATCCCGGGTCAATCCGGCACGAAGACTTCGTTACCGGTGACGGTGATGCGGTCGGAGGCGGCAGGCGTGGCGCTGATCGGCGGCACGTTCGTCGCAGTGAGCGGTGCCGCGGCACCCGGCGTGCCCGTACGCGGCGTTGTGCGCACGACCTGCGACGGCGGCAACGGGCTGTGCGACGCCAGGTGGCCGTACATCAGGTCGAGCGCGCGGCGGAAGTACACGTGCAGCGGGACGAAACGCGTATCGTAGCCGGCGAGCAACGCGTTGCCGATGAAGGCGTCGAAGTGCTGCGCGTTCGTGACCTCGATATAGCGCAGGCGGCTGCGGGCGCCCTCCTCGGCGCGGTTCATGCCCAGGTAGGGCCGCGACGTGAAGCCCACCGGCACGAGCGCGTCGGAGCGGCCATGGACGATGATCGCGGGCTTGCCGTTGAGATCGGCCCGCACGCGTACGGCTTCGACGTTTTCATGGACCCGCTGCGCTTCGACGCTGTTGTCCGTCCACAACGAACGCAGGCACAGCGCGCCATCGACGTTGAAGTCGAACTTGCCGGTGGAAGGCGAGATCGATGCCCCGTCGCGCCGCGGTCCGCCGACCGATGCATCGTTGATGATCTGCAGGCCGGATGCGGGCGGAATGCCGTTGCCGGTGCCGAAGCTCGTCGCCGCCAGCGCAGGGAGCCACGGGGCGGGAACGCCCGAACTGTCGACCGCGGCAAAACTGAAGTTGCAGGCCCGCTCCTCGACGCCGAAGCGGCCGTAGGTATTGGCGTAGGTCACTGCAATCGGCGGCACCGCGAACGCGTAATGCGAGGCCGCGAGCGGAGTCGATTCGGGCTCCCAGCCATAGGCGAGCAATGCATCGAGCGCGCTGTCGCCCTGTTCGGCCGGCGTCGCCCCGCTGATCAGCCCATGGGCCACCAGGGCTTCGCAGCGGTTCGTCGCCAGCGCCGCCGGGACGAAGGCCGCGCCGGGGGAGCCGGCCGCGCGCGGCGACAAGGTTGCGCAGGGCTGCAGCAGGTTGGCGTAGGTCGTGTAGTCGTAGAGCGTGCGGCCGCTGCCGGTGCGGATCTGGCTGCCGCGGCGGACAACGAGATGGTTGTTCTCGCGCAGCTGGATTTGCGGTTCGCCGACCGCGACGCCGTCGATCAGGTCTTCGTCATCCTGCTCGGCCGCGGCCAGCGCGGCACCGGCGCCATTGGACACACTGGCCGCGATCACGACGGTTTTCTGCTTGACGATCGTGCGCACCACGCCCTGCGGGGTATGAACGCCATACTTTTCGTTGAGCACGTAGAAGGCGAAACGCACCGCATCGAGCGTGTCGCGCCCCCAGTCGGCCTCCGGATTCAGCTTGGAATGCGCGTGCTTGACGGCGACGCGGTTGGGCCACGCGGCGAGGAAGGCGGCGCGCTCGGACTCGGATAGATCGGCGGTGAAGTGGGACGCGTCGCCCGCGGTCGCGGCGTCGGCGCGCGTACCGTCGATCAGGCCGACGGTATTCGTCGCGAGGTCGTGCATGCCGTTGCCGGTGCCCTTGTCGGCGTAGGCGACGGCGCAGCCTTTCTGCAGGCCCCACTCGCCCGAGGTTCCGATCGCGCCGTAGATGCCGCGCGAGCCGCTGGAAGTGGCGGTGACGATGCAGGGCTTCTTCGGGTTGAAGTGGGCCGGCACCTGCACCATCAGCGTGACGTTGCCGCGCTCCCCGCCGTGGTTCGCATAGGCGAGATATTCGCTGCCGGCGATCTTGCCGTCGCCGGAGCTGCTGACGACACCCGTCGCACTGACGCTCGTGAGCGGCCCGAACAGGGTCCCGTAGCCACCGTTCGGCGAGGTGTCGATCAGTGCGCGGTAATTGTTGTAGATCGCCAGTCGACGCAGTTCATCGGCCGTCGGCACCGCGGACACAACCGGTGCGGTTCCCGACTGGATGCCGGCGCGGCCGAGCCCCGCCGTGAGGAGATCGTCGGATATGCCGTCCGTGTCGCGTGAGATGACGTCGCCCAGAAACGCCGGCTTCTGGTTGAAGCCGAATCCGCTTCCGGAAAAAGCAAGGGCCGGCATCGCTGCCAGGGCCAGTACGATCGGGGTGACGCTGCGCATGCTGGGGTACATGGGGCTCCTCCATTATTGATCTTGCTTGCGCCCGCCAGCATGGAGAAAGCACATCGTCTTATGCCGTCCGCGCGCAAGTCTACGTTATTGGCAGCGGACGGCCCGGCCGAAATGAGGGTTTACCCTCATTTCGGCCAAATTGGTCACGCCGGGAATCACGCGCGGATTCAAGCCCTGAGACCGACCTCCCTCGCGCGTCCCTCCTGTGCGTCCCAGTGGGCCTTGATCTCGAGAATCTCGGGCATGGCCCCCTTGAACGCACTCACCAGGCGCGCTTCCAGATGGCTGCCGGCGGACTCGTCGAGCTGGTCGATCACGCGCTCCAGCGGCCACGCCTCCTTGTAGGGGCGCCGCGTCGTGAGCGCGTCGAAGACATCCGCAATGGCGACAATGCGCGCGGACTCGGGAATCTCCTCCCCGACCAGTCCGTCCGGATAGCCGGTGCCGTCCCATCGTTCGTGGTGATACAGGGACACTTTGGCTGCCAACTGAAACAGGGGCGCGTCCCCACGACACAGGATGTCGTAGCCAATGCGGGAATGCGTCTTCATGACGGTCCATTCGTCCGCATCGAGCTTGGCCGGCTTCTTGAGGATCGCGTCGGGGATGCCGATCTTGCCCGTGTCGTGCATCGGGGCCGCGAGCTCCAGCAGGCCGGCGTCTTCGGCCTCCCATCCGACGATCTCGGCCAGCCGGCGACAGTACGCGGCCATGCGCCAGACGTGCATGCCCGTATCGGTATCGTTGTAGTGGCCGGCCTCGCCGAGCATGTGGATGGCGGCACGGTGACTGGCCGCCAGCTCGGCGGCGTTCACGAGCGAGAGATGCGTGCGTACGCGGGCCCGGACGACGGGAGGAGAAATCGGCTTGGTGATGTAATCCACTCCGCCGACGTCGAATCCGGTCTGCTCGTCGACCGCCTCGGTGAGACTGGTGACGAAGATGATCGGGATGCGGCTGGTCGCCGGATCGGCCTTGAGGTGGCGGGCGACATCGAAACCGTTCATGTCCGGCATGACCACGTCGAGCAGGATCAACGACGGCTGGTGCTTTGCCGTCGCCCGGATGGCCTCGGCGCCGCTGCGCGCATAGACCAGGCGGTAGTCCTGCTCCAGGACTGCTCGCAGCAAACCAAGGTTGAGGGGATCGTCATCGACGCAAAGAATCGGATGGTGGTACATGGCTCACTCCTCTTCCGTCATTCCGTGCGACTCGGAGAAGGCTTGGATGAGCGCTTCGGCCCCACGGAAGTCGAAAGCGTTGATGCATTGCCGCAACTGCTGCATGAAATCGGCGGGGATGAAGGTCGACAAGGTGGGCAGCAAGGGTTCGATGCGTCCCGGATCGTCGCTGTCCAACGCCGCACGCACGCGTTCGAGGATTGCGCGCGCCTCGGCAGGGTTCGCGCCGGCGGCAGGCGCGTGGGCACCAGGCGTGGCGGCTTCGATTGCCTCGCCGAGATAGTCCTCGATCGCCGCAGCCGTCCGTTTCAGCGCGGACATCAGTTCTGCGATCGGGCCGGCGTCGTCGCGGCCCTCACGCAATTGTTCTTCGACGGCGCCGGCGAGTTCCGCCGCCTGCAACAGCGCGAGAGCGCCGGCGCTGCCGCGCAGCCGGTGCGCGAGGAAGGCCGCTTGCGAGGTGTCGCCGGCCTGGATGGCCTCGACAATCCGCTGCCCCTCTTCGACGAAGTCCATCGACCGCAGCCGATCGCGATACACGGCCTCGTCCCGCCAGTTGCGCAGCCCGGCCTGCACGTCGAGCAGGGCCTGCGATGCGGCGGCGTCCCGCGCCGCGCCCGGCGCCGCCGATTCACCGCCTCCCGTGTAGCGCTGAACGGTCGCGATGAGCTCGTCGACGTCGAAAGGCTTGGCCACGAAGTCGTTCATCCCCGACTCGATGGCCGCCAGCTGCTGCTTCTTGAAGGCGCCCGCGGTCAGGGCGATGACCGGCAGATGCGCGAGGCTCGGCGTGGCGCGGATCTGCCGGGTCGTCTCGTAGCCGTCCATCACCGGCATCTGCACATCCATCAACACGAGGTCGAAGCCCTCGGGATGGCTCTGCAGCATCGTCAGCGCAGTGCTTCCTTCGGGGGCGAGCTCCACCTCGGCCCCCTCGCCGACCAGGATCTGCTGCGCGACGTCGCGGTTCATCTCGTTGTCGTCGACCACCAGGATGCGCCGTCCTGCGAGGGCCTGCCCGCCCGTGCGCGGCACCTCCTGGATCGGCAGTTCGCCACGGCGGCTCTTGGCGTCGAGCAAGGCGTTGTACAGGCCGGAACACGTCACCGGCTTCGTCAGTACGGCATCCACCTGCTCGCTGCCGGGCTGCTCCCGCAGCTGTTCGCGATCCATCGCCGTGACCATGATGATGATCGGCGCGCTTCCATCTTCCCGTATGTTCCTCCGGATGGCCGTCGCCGCGGCGAGCCCGTCGACCTCGGGCATGCGCCAGTCGAGAAGCAGCACGTCGTAGGGATTGCGCCCGGCATTCGCGACCGCTGCGATCGCCTTCTTGCCGGAGTCGACCGCTTCGACGCTCCAGCCGAGACTCGCCGCCGTCGCGCTCAGCACGACCCGCGCGGTGGCGTTGTCGTCGGCGACGAGCACCCGCTGGAACATCATCGCCGGAGTCGCGTTGCCGACCGGGTCGCTGAGCTCGAGCGCGATCTCGAAGGCGAATTCGCTGCCTTTCCCCGGCTCGCTGGCGACGCTCAGTTCGCCCCCCATGAGCTCGACCAGGCGTCGGCTGATTGCGAGGCCCAGGCCCGTGCCGCCGAAGCTGCGCGAAGTCGAGCTGTCGCCCTGAGTGAAGGCATTGAAGATCGCCTGCTGCTTGTCCTTGGCGATGCCGATGCCCGTATCTCGCACGGCGAAGCGCAAGCGCACCATGCCGGTGGAGCGGTCTTCGGCGACCTGGGCGACGCTGACGACGACCTCACCCTCGTTGGTGAACTTGATCGCGTTGCCGGCCAGGTTGATCAGCACCTGTCCCAGGCGCAGCGCGTCGCCCTTCAGGAAGTTGGCCCCTTCGGGCGCCGGCCCGACAACGACTTCGACCGGCTTTTCGCCCACGGCCGAAGACATGATGCTGGCAATGTTGTCCAGCACGTCCGCCAGGCGGAAGGGGATGTGCTCGATCTCCAGGCGCTGCGCATCGATCTTCGAAAAATCGAGGATGTCGTTGATGATGCCCAGCAGCGAGCGACCCGCGATGTGGATCTTCTGCACCATGCCGCGCGCGACCGGCGTCAGCTCGTGCTTCTCGAGCAGGTAGGCGAGGCTGAGGATCGCGTTCATCGGCGTCCGGATCTCGTGGCTCATGTTGGCGACGAAGTCCGCCTTGGCGCGGTTCGCAGCCTCCGCCTCCTCGGTGCGGCTCACCAGCGCGCGGTTGGCGATCTCGAGCTGGGCGGTGCGCTCGGCCACGCGCCGCTCGAGCTGCGCATTCAGTTCGAGCACCTCCCGCTCGGCCGCGCGGCGGTCATCGACGTCGTACAGCGCGCCAATCCACTCCACGACGCGGTCCTGGTCGTCGAGGACCGGCGCATTGCGCATGATGACGATACGGTATCGCGCGCTTGCCGGGTGCCACAGCCGGGCTTCCAGCTCGAACGAGACATGCTCGTGCAGCGCGAGCGCCCAGGCGCGATCGAGGGCGGCCTGGTCCTCCGGATGGAAAGCGCGGCGCCAGCCCAGGCCCCGGTATTCGTCGCGGGACTGGCCGGTGTGGGCGGCCCATGCGGGCTGCTCGTCGATGAAGCCTCCGGAGGGCCCGCAGGTCCAGATCACCGACGACATCGCCGAGATCAGCGTGCGGTTGCGCCGCTCGCTCGCCTGCAGCGACTTCTGGATCTCGCCCCGTTCGGCGATTTCGCGTTCCAGTTCGCGCTTCGAGGATTCGATGGCATCGGTACGCTGACCGATTTCGGCCAGCATGTCGTTGAAGACGTCGACCAGGTAGCCGACCTCGTCGTCGGTGGTCTTCGTCGCCCGCAGCGCAAAGTTGCGTTGTTCCATGACTTGGCGCGCGACGTTGCTCACCGACTGGATCGGTCCCGCGATCCATCGCTGCGCGCGGGTCGAAATCGCCAGTCCCACGCCCATGCTGCCCACGATCGCGACCGCGAGGACGGTGACGAATTCCCACAGGCGCTCCGTCAGGTCGTACCGCGCGACGAGGTAGACCGTGCCGAGCACCTCCTGCTGGCTCGCGACCCGGCGCGCGAGTGTCAGCGTTCCGCCCGCCGTCTGCACCCCCTGGATGTCGAGCAAGGGCGGAAAGGGCTTCGCCTCGGCGTCCTCGCGGCGATACGTGGCAAAGACGGTGCCGCGCGAGGTATAGAGCGCCGCTGCCAGCACCTTCGGCTGGGCCGTGAGCTGGGCCAGGCTTTCCCGCGCGGCCACGGGATCGTTGAACTGCAGTGCCGCCGTGCTCGCATAGGCGAGGATGTCGGCCTGCGTGTTCAACTCGTCGAGCAAAGTCTGGCGGAAAACGAGCGATTCGTAATAGACGAGCGCGCCGCCGGCAACCAGCAGCGCACCCAGGTTGCCGATCAGCGCCATCAGCAGCAATTTGTGGCGGATCGAGCGCAGGAAGCCGGAGATCATGGCGCCCCCTTTTCGACCCGGCGGGCGACGGCGAGCAGACGCGAACTCAGCTTCAGACCGTTGCGTTCCGCCGTGCCGAGCGAAATCTCGAAACCGATGCGGTTGTCGAAGGGCACGAAATTCACGACGCTGCCGCTGTCGAGACCGCCCGGGATTTCCGTGATGGTCAGGACGGGCCGGGACTTGAGGCCACTGAGCAACTTCTTCACGGACGCCGCATCCCGCCGCGCGACGAAGAGGATGTGGGCGCGTTCCACTTCATCGCCGCCTGCCGAAGGCTCGACGACAAAGCTCCGATCGTTGGCCTTGCGGCCCGCCAGCATCGTAACGAGGATTTCCACCAAGGGATCCGAGCCCACGACAGCAATGCGGATCGGCTCGCCCGGCCCGGTGAAGGCCGAGTTCGGCCACTCGACATATTCGGCCATGCGGAACAGGTACGCGGCCTTGACCTGGTATTCGACAACGGCCGGATCGGTCGCCGCGAACGCACCGGCTGCGCACGAGAGCACAAGGCACATCACGATGCGCCGCCGCACCGCTGACGGCGAGGTGCTGCAGGGAAGGAACAAGGCTCGCGCGAACATCAGAAAGCCACCCTGACGGAGAGGAAGGCGGACCGTCTTACCGACACCACACCGGCCGACGATGCGGCGAACTCCTCGTGCCTGCGATCGAGCAGGTTCGCGACCGTCAGCGTCAGGGCGAGCGATGGAGACAGCTGCCAGCCATAACGCACATCGACGGCCGTGTATGCCGGCACCGGCGGCGTCGGCAACGCGCCCACGCGGCGCACCGCGATGTCGAGACTCCGGTCTCCTGCCAGTTGCCAGCCGGAAGTGAGCGACCACTGGACAGGCGGGTCGTCGCCCGGCGGGGTGCGCGCAACCGCGTCCCCCTCGAACCGGTCGTGCATCGCAAGGATGCCGGCGGCGAGCCGCCACTGCGGGGTGATGCGGTAGCTGCCCCAGGCTTCCACGCCGTAGACACGTCCGTCGATGTGATTGCCGAGCACAAAGATTCCGCTCGGCAAGAGGTCGAGGCTGCGCAGACGCTCGTAAGTGCTGTGGAAGAGCGTGGCCGACAGCGAGACCGCTTCGCCGAACTGGCCGCGGTAGCCGACTTCCGTCGTCCGCGCGATTTCGGACTCGAAGTCACGCCCTCCCGCGAGCAGGAAGGGAGGATTGGCCGGAAAGAAGAATTCACGGTCAATGCGCGACGGAGCCCGGACCGAGCGCGACCAGGCTGTCCACAGCAGATGATCGGGCGCCACTTTCCATGCAAGCCGCACATTCGGCATGAACTCGAGGCCGGAGAAGCTGTTGTTCCCGACGCGCCCACCCACCGTCAGTCGCAACTCCGGTGTCAGTGCGCGCTCGTGCTGCGCGAACATGTTGGCCCAATGCATACGGCGGTCCGCGGGCAGGAAGGCGAACAGCGGGCTGCGATTGTCGACACGATCGTCGGCCCAACGGTACCCGCCGCCCCAAACCGTCTTGTGGCCTCCGTCGTGGGGGATCGTATGCTGGACGTTTACGCTGCCGGTATCGAGCTGTTCCCCGAACAGCCCGGGCACGCTGCGCGATGTGTGGTCCCAGTAGGCCTGGACCATCAGTTCCGCACCATCCTCGAGAGACCGGACCCATCTCGACAGCAGGTTCGCGCCGTCGGCGCGCTGGCGCCCGGGCGCGTCCTGATCGATCGAAACGGTGTAGGCATCCCCCTGCACCGTGACGCTGTTCGAGCCCTCGGCGCGATCAGCGCGGAATCCGGCCTGCTGGCGCTGCCAGGCGTCCGACACGGCCGACCCGTCGCTACGCTCCGAGTGATCGAAGTACTGCGTCTTCGCATACACCCGGTAATGCCCGTTCTCCCCGAAATCCCCGCCGTGGCGGGCGGCGAAACCGCGTTCGAGGTTACCAGCGCCGACGGAGACGAGGTTCCCGGTCGTCTCCGCGCTGGATCGCGTGATCACGTTGATGACGCCATTGACGGCATTGGCGCCCCACAGCGTGCTCGCGGGCCCGCTGATAACCTCGATGCGGTCCACATCTTCCAGCATCACGTCCTGGACGTCCCAGAACACGCCGGAAAAGAGGGGCGTATAGACGATGCGTCCGTCGATCAATACCTGGAGTTTGTTGGCAGTGTTCGAATTGAAGCCACGCGCGGAGATGGCGTACCGGTTCGAATCGATCCGCGCCACCTGCAGGTTCGGCGCGAGCCGCAGCGCCTCGGGCAAAGTAGTCGCACCGGACCGCCGGATGGCATCGGCGGTGATCACATAGACCGACGCCGGTGCATCCTGCAGCCGCTCGGGGGCACGAGACACGGTGGTGACTTCGATGTTGCCGAGTTGCTCGAGCGTGAGGTCCGCCAGATTCGCGGCGACGAGGTCGGCCGCCTCGGAGGTACCCGAGATCAGCGCGAACAGCAGCGGTCCGATCGCAAGGCGCACGAGACCGCCTTTTCCCGGCACGCCGGCAACGATTTTCGGTATGCGCTTCCCTATCCTTGCTATCGGCATATGGCCGTCCGCACATGTCGCACCAGACGTCGCAGCCGTTCATGCTGCAGCGGCAGCGGAAGATGTCCGAGATAACGCAGCCCGAGGCGCCGGCACACGGTCTCCGCGTGAGCCGGGTCTTCGAGCGGACCATAAATCACCACGGCAGCCGGCTGCGGCTGATCGGCGATGCGACGCAGGATGTGCGTCGCCGCGCTGTCGCCTCCGTCGAGACCGCAAAACACCACGTCCGCCAGCCCCGGCAAGCGCTCCATCACCGGAGCTTCCCGTTCCGGGACCACCTGGACGTGTTCGACGCCAAGTTCGCGCAAGTGCCCGGTCAATCCGGCCACCTCGTACCCGTCGCTTTCCACAACCAGCACTCGGAGCTCATGCACGGCGCGACTCCCCCGGGGCGGTTCGTCGTCACCTGTCCGGCGCACGACGAACCGAAATCGATTGGGCTAAGAGCTGCTAACAGCGTAGGCCGGCCGTGTGACTCCCCAAATCAGGGAATCGGTAATTCCACCTCAGGAAATCCCTTACAACTAAAGACCTATGACACCGGTACGGATGGCATACCGCACGAGGGAAGGAACATCGTGCAGCTTGAGCCGCTCCATGATCTGCGCGCGATAGGTTTCGACCGTCTTCGCGCTGAGATCCAGCTCGAAGGCGATCTCCTTCACGCTGGCGCCTTCGGCCAGGCGCTTGAGCACCTCCCGTTGGCGGGGAGTCAGCAAGGCCTCCGCCCCCTCGGGCGGCAGTTGCCCGGGTCGGCCCTGGGTCGCCGACGAGACGGCGGCAGAAAGCCAGACGTTGCCGTTGGCCACCGTCCTGACCGCGAGTTCGAGTTCGGCCGGGGCGGCATCCTTCAACAGATAGCCGTGCGCCCCCAGGCTCAGCGCACGCGCAACGTGCTCGCTGTTGGCATGCATCGACAGCATCAGCACGCGCGTGTCGGGCAATTCCGCCCGGATCAGCTCCAGACAATCGAGCCCGGAGAGCCCCGGCATCTGGATGTCCATGATGACCAGGTCCGGCTTCAGCCTGCGGGCCTGTTCCATCGCCTCGATACCATTGCAGGCCGAGGCGACGACCTCATAACCCTCGATCTCGCCGATCAGCATCGCCAGCCCCGCCGACAGCAGCTGGTGATCGTCTGCGATTTGGACGCGTACCGTCACGTCAGGACTCCTGGGCATGCAAACCGGTCGGGATGGATGCGGAAATCCGGCACCCTTTGCCCGGCATCGAGACGACCTCGAAGCTGCCGCCCAAACCGCAGACCCGTTCCTGCATGCCGAGCAGCCCGAGGCGGTCGCTGCGGGCCGGCGGGCGCAGGCCCGCGGCCGTGTCGAAGCCGATCCCGTCGTCGGCGATGCTGAGGTCGATCAGCTCCGGCCCGAGCCTCACTTCGACGTCCACCCGCGTCGCACTCGCGTGCCGAAGCACGTTGGTAACGGATTCCTGCACGATGCGGAAACAGGCGAGCTCGATTTCCGGCGGCAGACGGGTGGCTCCGAGATCCTCCGACAAGGTCGGGGCGAGAAAGGAGGTCTGGCGGACCCGCTCCAGGTGCCAGCGCAGCGCCGCCGCGAGCCCCAGGTCGTCCAGCTGCGGCGGCCGTAGCTGATGCACGATGTCGCGCACGCCCTGCATGATGCTGTCGGCGATCTGCAGCGCGTTGTTGAGAGGAATCCGGACCTCCGGGGCAGTGCACTTGCGCCGCACCATTTCCAGGTTGAGGCACAGCGCGGCGAGCATCTGGCCGATGTCGTCATGCAGTTCCTGGCTCAGGCGCCGGCGCTCCTGCTCCACCTTGCGGCGCTCCGCTTCCGACAACCGGCGCAGTGCCGCGGCCAGCTCCTCGGTGCGGGCCTGCAGGGCCCGGTTCTTATCCTGCAGCTCCGTCGTCCTGACCGCCAGCAGTTCCGAGAGCCGTTCGTTTCGATGGAGCATCGCCTGCTGCACTCGCCGGCGTTCGCTCGCGTCCGTGATCGAGACCACGACGCATTGCCCCTCCCCGGTCGGCATCGGCCCCAGCCCCACCTCGACCGGAAACTCGCTGCCGTTCTTGCGCAGGCCGCGAAGGTCGCGGTTGTTCCCCATCATGCGCGGCGCGGGTTCGTCCGTGAATGCGGCCCGCAACGTGACGTGTCCCCGACGGTAGCGCTCGGGCATCAGGGTCTCGATGGGCATGCCCGCGAATTCGTCCGCGGAATATCCGAAGATCTCGGAGGCATGCGCATTCGCGCTCAAAATTCGGCCATCGGGACCGATCACCAGGATCGCTTCCGGGGCGGTCTCGATGATTCTGGCGGCAAGCGTAGAGAGCTGTCTTGTCATCGATGCAATACCAATGACGTCCACTGAATGGCACAGCGATACGGCATCGCTGGGGCGGGGGATTCCTGATCTTTGTAGCATACTATAAAGATCCCAGTAGCAATCCGCCCTCCCCGGACGGACTCCGGCGACGAAATCTTCGAATGGTCCCTCGTCAACGACCACGTGGGCCGAAACGTTTAGTTGCGTATCCGTGACCCGCTCGAGCCTCCCCATGAGGAATCCCTGCAAGAACCATCATCGCCGCGAGACCATCGCATGCTCGACGTAGTCACGCAGCCCACCACCGAGGAAGCGCTGCCGGCAGTCGCACCGGCACGCATCAGGCGCCTTGCCTTTGCGCTGCTGATCGCACTGGGCTTGTTTGCGCTCCTCGCATTCCGTCAGTACGGAATCAGCAACGACGAAGAGGTTCAACACACCTATGGTCGGATGCTGCTCGATTTCTATATCTCGGGCTTCGCAGACCACAGCGCGTTCGCCTACAAGAATCTGTACCTATACGGCGGTCTCTTCGACCTGATCGCGGCGACACTCGAACGTGTCGTTCCGATGAACGTCTGGGACCTTCGCCACCTGCTGTCGGCCGCCTTCGGCCTGCTCGGCCTCGCCGGCACCTGGCTGCTCGCGCGCCGGCTGATGGGCGAGGCGGCCGGCCTGGCCGCCCTCGCGCTACTGGCCCTCACCGGTGCCTGGACGGGCGCGATGTTCACCCACACCAAGGACGTGCCGTTCGCGGCCATGATGATTTGGGCGCTGTATTTCACGACCCGCTTTGCGGCACGACTGCCGCAAGTGCGGGCGCGGGACGTGGCGGGACTCGGGCTGGCGATCGGCTGTGCGTTCGGCCTGCGGGTGGGCGCGGTGTTCGCCGTCCTCTACCTCGGCGTCGCCGTTACGGCCGCTGCGTGGATGTGCGGTCACGACCTCGCGTCACGTAGCGCCGTGTTGGGCCGCGCAGCGCTCGGACTCGTTCCGGCGGGCCTGCTCGCCGCGGCCCTGACGATCCTGTTCTGGCCATGGGTGGTCATGGCGCCGGACAACCTCATCCTCGCGATGCGCACCTTTTCGCACTTCGCCTTCAACCTCGACACGATCCTCGACGGCGTCGTGATGAAGATCGGTGCCGTGCCCGGCACCTATCTGCTCGACTATCTCCTCGTACGCTTGCCCGAGCTTTTCCTGCTCGGCATCGTGCTGGCGCTCGTCGTCGGCGTTCGCGCGCTGCCTTCGCTATTCGCCGGGCATCGGGAACGTGTGGAGGCGCTCCCGTGGCTACCGGTCGTACTCGCTACGGCGGTCCCGCTCGGCTACGCGCTGATCGCGGCGCCGCCGCTCTACAACGGCATCCGCCACTTCACCTTCCTCTTGCCGCCCCTGGCGGTCATTGCCGCAGCGGGGCTGCAGGCGGCATGGCGAATCAGCCAGCGCTGGCCGGGAGCGAACGCGGTCGCGCTCGGAGCCTGTCTGCTGCTGGCTTTCGTTCATCTCGCCACGCTCATCGACCTGCATCCCTACGAATACCTCGCATACAACGACCTGATCGGCGGTCTGCGCGGCGCCGAAGGGCGCTGGGAGGAGGACTATTGGGCAAGCAGCCTGCGGGAAGCGACGGGTCTGCTGAATGCCTACGTCCATGGCGCCGGCCCGTTGCCGCACCCCTACACCGTGGCGGCCTGCGCCGAACCGGTGCAGGCCGCGGCCTGGTTGGCGCCTGGGCTGACGATGACGACAGACTGGCTTGCCGCGGACTTCTTCGTTTCGCCGACGCAGATGAACTGCCACCTCGCCGTGACCGGGCGCATCGTCGCGGAAGTGGTTCGAGACGGAGTGACGATCGCGGTGGTACGCGACCGCCGGGGAGTCAACAGCGCACAACCGAATCTGAAGCCCTCGGGTCCCGGTTAGAGGGACGGCGCCTGGCCGGCCGTCAGAACGTCGTGCAGTTGAAGAAGCCGCGGTGGCCGATGCAGCTCGTCGTGGTGGGCATGCGGCTGTAACGGTCGAAGTGATCGCGCGCGTTCAGCCGCATGATGCAATCGCGCCACGGATCTGAGTCGGACGCGTAGCCCAGCTTTTCGCACGCCGGGCCATACACCGCGATCATTTCATCGACTTCGCGCTCGATCTGCGCTGCACGTTGGGCGGGGGTGGTGCAGCCGACGAGAACGGCGACGCACGCAAGGGTAAGAGCTTTACGCATCACGGACTCCGTATCGAGAGACTTCTTTTCCCCTCTGTTCCGTACAGTTAGAGAAGCGTTGCGTCCGGTGGTTTCCGCCGCCGGATCGGGCCGGGCAAATGCCGGAACGCTACCTATAATTGCGGATAGAAATCATTACCGGGGAGCATTGCATGATCCACCGCGTGATGTTTGGCCTCGCCGCCCTGTGCATCGCATTCGCGGCCCATGCGCAGCCGGCCGTCTACCGCTTTTCGCCGGTCAACCAATGGGACATCAACAAGACGGTCGCGTACTGGAACCCGATCATCAACTATGTCTCGGAAAAGAGCGGCCTCCAGCTCGAACTCAAGATCGGCCGGACCTCGGCGGACACGACGGCATATGTTCTCGCGCAGGAGGTCGAGTTCGTCTTCAGCAACCACCTTTTCAGCCCGGAACGTCGCCGGCTCGGGTGGAAGGTGTTCGGCCGGCGCCAGCCCTCGGAGATCCGCGGCGCGATCGCGGTGCCGGCCGACTCCCCGATCACCAAGCTCGAAGAACTCCGGGACCAGGAGGTCGCGTTTGCCGGGCCGGAAGCCTTCATCGGCTACAAGGTGCCCTATCCCTACCTGTTGTCGAAGGGCATCGACGTCAAGGTCGTCTTCGGCGGGAACCAGAACGCCGCCTTTGCGCAGTTGTTCGCGGGCAAAGCCAAGGCCGTCGGCAGCAACTCCTTCCTGACTGACGCCTACACGGTGAAGGAGAACAAGAACTTTCGCGTGCTATGGACCTCCGAGCCCTATCACGACCTTGCCCTGATGGCGTCGTCCAAGGTCCCGGACAAGGACCTGAAGGCGATTGCCGATGCGTTCATCTCGATGCATCAGGATCCGCGCGGCCGCGAGATCCTGCACCGGGCGTCGATGGAGGTGGGGATTGCGGCCGATTCGTACTTCATCCCGGCCACCGAGGCCGATTTCGCGAACTATCGCCGCTTCTACGATTCGGCGCCGGCCTTGCTGCGCTGAACGGCAGTCGGGGCCTCGCGGGGGACTGCGATGTCGCTGATGAACCGCCTGCTCCCGAAATCGCTGGTCGCGCGCGTCTATGCGCTGACCTTGCTGACGCTGCTGCTGTTCGTGAGCCTGGGCGTCGGCGTCTTCTACCGCTACCAGTTCCGCGGCAATATCCAGGATGCACAGGACTCCGCCACGATGATCGTCGAGGTCGTCGCACAGGTGATCGGCGAAAGTGCCGCCATCGGCGACTACGACACGATCAAGCGCACGCTGGACAAGGCGATCCTGCGCTCGCCCTTCGAATCCGGAGCCTTCATCGATCTGCAGGGTGGAGTCATTCGTACACGAAAGTCCCAACCGCCTGACGTGCCTCCTCCACACTGGCTACGGCAGGAAGTGGCCGAGCAGTTGTACGAGGTAAACCGAAATATCGTCGTCGGCGGGGTGGATTTTGGTGTATTGCGCCTGACTTTTGCCGTCGACCAGATCGCGGGAGATCTATGGGAGCTGTTTCGCGCAGCGCTCGGGGTCGCGGCGGCGAGCGTGACCGGCGGCCTGCTGCTGATCTGGCTTCCGTTGAAGCGCTGGCTGGGCACGCTCGAACGCGTGCAGAGCTTCGAACGCGATCAAGCACAGGGGGTCGATTCGAGCGCTGAACTCATCGACGAAGTCCCGGCCGAGTTCCGTCACATGTTCGAAGTCCTGGCGAACACTTCAAACACGCTGCGCAAGGAACTGGCGACGCGCGAAAACGCAATGAATTCGCTGCGCTCGCTCCTCGAATCGATCCTGCCGGCAAATGCCGGCGCAAACGGCAATGTCCCCGACGACATCGAGGCGGTGTCGAACCTGATCCGGGATCTCGTCACCGAGCGGGAAGCGAGCCGCCGGGCGCTCGACAACCAGAAATTCGCCCTCGACCAGCACGCCATCGTCAGCATCACGGATCGAAGCGGCCTCATCACCTACGCCAACGACCGCTTCTGCGAGATCTCCGGCTATTCGCGCGAGGAATTGGTCGGGACGAATCACCGCCTGGTCAATTCCGGCTATCACCCGCCGGAATTTTTCGCCGACCTGTGGCGCACGATCCTGTCGGGCCGGGTATGGCACGGGGAAATCAAGAATCGGGCTAAGGGCGGATCGTCGTTCTGGGTGAACGCGACCATCGTTCCGCTCGCCGATGCGGACGGCAAGCTGTCCCAGTTCATCGCCATCCGGACCGACATCACCGAGCGCAAACGCGTCGAGCAGGAATTGCAGGATGCGAAGCTCGCGGCCGAAGCGGCGAATCAGGCGAAAAGCGACTTCCTCGCCAACATGAGCCACGAGATCCGCACACCAATGAACGGCATCATCGGCATGACCGAGCTGGTCCTCGATACCGCCCTCGACACCGGGCAGCGAGAGCATCTCGAGATCGTCCGCTCCTCGGCCGAGTCACTGCTCGTGATCCTCAACGATATCCTCGACTTCTCCAAGATCGAAGCCGGGAAACTTGTCGTCGAGCACATTTCCTTCAACCTTCCGCTGGCGATTTCCGAAACGCTCAAGTGCCTCGCCGTCCGAGCGGGCAAGAAGGGCCTGCAACTCCACTGCGAACTGTCCGAGGACCTACCCGCCTACGTTTCGGGGGACCCGGGCCGGCTGCGGCAGGTCCTGACCAATCTGTGCGACAACGCGATCAAGTTCACAGACACCGGATCGATCACGGTGCGCGCGACGACCGAAGCCGGCGACGATCGGCATTGCGTCATCCACGTCTCGGTGGCGGACACCGGCATCGGTATCGGGCACGACCAGCAGAAGAAGGTCTTCGCGGCCTTTGATCAAGCAGACACGTCGACGACCCGGAAATTCGGTGGCAGCGGCCTGGGCCTGACGATCTGCTCACGGCTGGTCGGCCTGATGGGCGGGAGGATCTGGCTTGAGAGCGAAATCGGACGCGGCAGCACCTTCCACTTCACCGTGGACATGCAGCGTGTCGCGGGCGAAGGCGCGGTTGGCGAAGCCCTGCCGCCGCTCTCGACCTGGCCGGACGTGCCGGCGCTCGTCGCAGACGGCGACCCTGCCCAGCGTCGCAGCCTCGCGCAGTGGCTGCGCGCGTGGAGCTTCACCGTGGATGAAGCGGCCGACGGCCACCAGGCGCTGGGGAAATGCCGCGCCGCGCCGCCCGGCGAATGTCCCTACCGCGTCATCCTGATCGACTCCGCCCTGCCCGCGCTGGATGGATTCGGCTTCGCCGAGGCGATGCGGAATGAAGGTCGGAGCGCCGACGTGCAGATGGTCATGCTGTCGGCCAGGGGAGAAAAAGGAGACGCCCGACGCTGCCGCGAGCTCGGCCTGGCGGCCTACCTGAGCAAGCCGACGACGCCGCTCGAACTCCGCGACACGCTGACGCGCGTGCTCGCCGCGCGGGAACCGGACGCAGTGGCCGGCACCGAACCGGATCTCGTCACCCGGCACACGCTGAAGGAACATCAGCGTCACCTGTCGATCCTGCTCGTCGAAGACCATCCGATCAACCAGAAGCTCGCCGCCGAGCTGTTCGAAATGTGGGGCCACCGGGTCACGCTGGCCGCGAACGGGCACGAGGCCGTCGACCTCTTCCCGACGATGCATTGGGACATCGTGTTCATGGACATGCAGATGCCGGTGATGGGCGGCGTCGAGGCGACGCGCCTCATCCGCGCCTCGGAGCCTCCGGGACGGCGAACGCCGATCATCGCGATGACGGCCAGCGCGATGAGCGAAGACCGCAAGCGCTGCCTCGAAGCCGGCATGGACGACCACATCGCCAAGCCGATCGACCGCCAGGCGGTCCATCGCCTGCTCGAACAGTACGGAGCGCGGGGAGGCGTCGCACTGGCGGCCGCCCCGCCGCCCGTGGTCAGCGTCTCCCCCGCAACGATCGAAGCGGCGCTCGACGGATTGGACCCGGAACTCGTCGGCGTGGTCGGGAAGGTGATTGCAGTGCATCTGCCGATGGACCTCGCCGGCGCGCGCGAGGCGTCGCGGCGGCGCAGCTGGCCGGAGCTGCGCCACGCGGCACACAACATGAAGAGCACCTTTGGGCTCCTGGGCATGACCGACCTTGCCAACATTGCCCAGTGGATCGAGTCCAATCCCGAGGGGACAGACAAGAGGACCCTGGACGAACTCCAGGTGACCGTGGACGTGATCGTGAACGCGCTGTCCAGAAAGCCCGGGCCTGCGGTCAGGCAGGACGGCATCAAAGCACATTAGCCACCCACGCGGATCGATCCGCACCGGAAGGCACATGGATATGACCGGACAAAGCGACGGGCCCGCGCAGCGGGCCAGCGTCGTCATCATCGATGACCATGCGGTCAACCTGACGCTGTTGCAGCATTTGCTCGCGCGAGGCGACCTGTGCGACCCGAAAGCGTTTTCGGATCCGGGCGAGGGGCTGGCCTACTGCCTGGACAATACGCCCGACTTGGTGGTCGTCGATTACATGATGCCGACGATCAGCGGCATCGACATCATCCATCGACTTCGCGCCCATGAAGCGACGAGCGAGGTACCGATCCTCATGGTCACTGCGAACCACGAACGCGCAGTGCGGCACGCGGCACTCGAAGCCGGCGCGACCGACTTCCTGATCAAGCCCATCGACGGCAAGGAACTCACGGTGCGCACGCGCAACATGCTGAAGCTGCGCAACGCGACCAAGCGTGAGGCGAACCGCGCGGAGTGGCTCGCCGGCGAGATCCGTAAAGCCACGGCGACCATCCTCGAGCGCGAACAGGAACTGGTGTGCCGCATGTCGCGTGCGGCCGAGTTCCGCGACCCCGAGACCGGCGGCCACATCCAGCGGATGGCGCACTACTCGCGCCTCATCGCGCGTATGCTCGGACTACCCGCGACCGACCAGGAAACGCTTTTCGTCGCCGCGCCGATGCACGACGTCGGCAAGATCGCAATCCCCGATGCCATCCTCCTGAAACCCGGCAGGCTGACCGAGGCCGAGTTCGAGATCATGAAGATGCATGCCCGCCATGGCTACGACCTGCTGTGCGACAGCAATGCGCCGGTCCTGCGCGTCGGCGCCGAGGTCGCGCACACGCACCACGAGAAGTACGACGGCACCGGCTACCCGCGCAAACTCGCGGGCGAGGACATTCCAATCTTCGGCCGCATCGTCGCCGTCGCAGACGTCTTTGATGCGCTGACCTCGGCCCGCCCCTACAAGCGGCCCTGGACCTTCGAAGCCTCTCGTGAGCTGCTCGAAAAAGGCCGCGGCTCGCATTTCGACCCGGCCTGCATCGACGCTTTCCTTTCGGCCTGGGACGAGGTGCAGGTCATCAGCCGGCAATTCCAGGACCCCGATGAGTTCGCGGATCCGATAGTCCCTTGAGCGCTTCCTGTGGCAAGTCGAACCAACGACACGCGGCCACCAGCGAGACGCCGAACGCCAGGTGCGCCGCGATCGTGACCCAGCCTCGGGCCACCGCGAACCAGGGAAACACTTCGGTAAAGCCGTACAGGTTGACGGCATAGATCGCCAGCCCGTACCCCGCCCCGGCAAGCATCGCCGGCACGCGGCCCAGTTCCTTCGCGACCGGGAGCGCGATTGCCGCGCAGATGAAGCTGATGCCGAAATGGATCAGCGTCGCGATCAGCAGCACGTCGCCGCGCCACACCGGCTCTCCGGCGAGCACCCCCTGCCCCATGATGATCGCCGCCGTCAGCCGGGCGTCGCGGAGCAGAGTCTCGAACACCGGGGTCGCACTCAGCAACCACAACAAGACTTGCACCCCCGTCGCCACCGTGCCCGCGAAAATCGCCGCCACCGCGGCCTGCACCGGCAGGCATTGGACCTGCCTCAGTTTTGCCAGCAATCGCTGTCCCACAGAAGACTCCCTCAAGAAGACGCCTGCGAACGCAGGCGGGCGTGCATGTAGCGGGCGAGGCCGAGACCGCCTTCGCGCATCAGCGCGTGGTGGTTCCAGCGAAAAATCGGCTTGGCGAACGGAGCGAGAAGATTCATCCACCGCCGCGTCGTGCGCACCTTCCACTCGTAGCGCACGACCGTCTGGCCGTTGTCGCGATCGAAGTGCCAGCAGCCGATCCCTTCCAGCTCGCCCTCGACACAGCCTTCGAGCAGCCGCTGGTGTTCGACGCGCGTCACGCGGCTGACGAAGGTCAGGCGATAGGGCAGCACGCTCTTCCACGTATAACGCTGGCTCGCGCCGACGCCGCTTTCGTCGCCCTCCGCCAGCCGCACGACGCATTCCGCGCCCTCCCACCAGTCCGGCCAGCATTCGGGGTGCGTGATCGCATCCCATACCGCTTCAAGCGGCGCATCCACGCGCCACAGCGTGACAAGGTGATAGTGATTGCTGTTGTTGTTGCGCATATCCCCTCTCCGGCTCACGGCGCGAAGAAGCGCTCGGGAAACGCGACGTCGAGTGCGGCGTCGCTCATGTCCACGGTCTCCATCAAGGCGTTGTTCACATCGAAACTCTGCACTTTCAGCGGGAACAGCGATTCCTGTGCGAACCAGACGCGGTAGCGATGCACGCCCAACACGCTGACTCCGGAACCGCCTTCGATCTCGACCACGCTCACCGCCCGGCCGGCCAGTTCGCCGTCGGCGGGCTCCGACAATCGGCCCTTTGCATGCAGTTCTTGAAGGTTCGCGAGCAGCGCGCCGACATCCGACTGGTCGACACGATGGCCGCGCGGGCTCAGAATCAGCCGGTTGTCCGGCGCGAGGTTGAGGGACGGCAGATGGTCCGGGCCGAAGGGCCACAAGTGCACGCGATGGGCCCCGGGGTCGTAGATCAACGCCGCGCCGTGGTGGGGCTCGATGAAATCCATCCGGATCCAGCCCGGCCGCCGCCATGCGTAGCGGATGACCTGCGGCTCGCCCTCGGCGGGGTGCGAGTGCAGCGTCACACGGTAGGTCTGGACAGTCTGGAAGCGCGTGGCAGCCTCGGCGAGCAGATCGGCCGCCATTGCGTCACCGACGAACAGCGCAAACGCAAGGACGAACCATGGCACGCGTCACTCCCGCACCTGCAGCACACCCGTCATCCCGCGTTCGCGATGGCTCTTGAACATCAGCAAGCGGTTCGAGCAGTAGAACTGATACTCGCCCGGCGGCAATTCGACGCGCACTGTCCTCGGAGCCTCGCTGAGATCCACCTCCGCCGCAGGCTTGCCGTTCGGCCCGTCGAGCACGAAGCGGTGCGGCACGATCCCCTGCTCCATGCGGACGCTGATTTCCAGCGGCTGCCCCGCTTTCGCGACGATCTTCGAAGGTTTGAAGAAGTAGCTGCCGCCGAGGATCCCGACACGCTGGACGCCGTCGGCGTCGACCGTCGCCTGCTGCGGCGGCGCATCGTCCGCGAACGCAGCGGAGCCAGACATAAACAAGATCGCAATCAGCGACCACGACGACAAGGCGCGGCACATCACGCGCACGCCGCCAGGGGCTTTGGAACCGCATCCCGAATCGGAGCTTGCATGAGTCATCGCTAGATTCTTGTCGAAACGATTGTTGCCGCGATGGCGACGCCGGCGTCGTGGGGAGAACGGCTTCGGCAGGCGGACCAAGCCACCTCTGCCAATTCCCTGCTGCAGCCCGCTGCTGCGGAAATGCGGTCAGCAACCCCGGTCCCACGCCACCGGCTGTAACGTTGACCGTGCACCCCAAAAAAATATCCCGGCCAGCACGTTTCAACGTATTCCGGATAAGCTTTCCGACCGACCGCAGCCCGCCGCTGCCCGTCCCACGAAAAAGAACCGAACACCGTGACAAACCCGACCGCAGACCGCCCCGTCCCCCGCTCCCCGCTCGACCTCTTCATCGCCTTTACCGTGCTTGCGCTGCAAGGCTTCGGCGGCGTGCTCGCGGTCGCCCAGCGCGAACTCGTCGACCGCCGCCGATGGATGACGCGCGAGGAATTCGTCGACGCCTACTCCGTCGCGCAATTGCTGCCGGGGCCCAACGTCGTCAACCTGTCGCTGATGCTCGGCGACCGTTTCTTCGGCTGGCGCGGCGCGCTTGCGGCCATCACCGGCATGCTGCTCGCGCCGATGCTCATCGTCATCGCGCTTGCCGCGAGCTACGAGCAACTGGCGGTCTATCCCGCCATCGCAGGCGCCCTGCGCGGGATGGGCGCGGTCGCCGCGGGCCTGATCCTCGCGATGGCGCTCAAGATGCTCGGCACGCTGCGCAAAAACGTGATGGGACGCTGGCTCTGCGCCGCGCTCGGGCTGACGACGCTGGTCGCGGTGATCGTCTTCCGCGTACCGCTGGCGTGGGTCGTGATCGGGCTCGGCGCCACCGGCTGGAGCCTCGCGCGCTGGTGCATCGCCCGCAAGGAAGGAGGCAAGGCATGACCCAGCTGCCGCTGCACGACTTCGTCGATCTCTTCCTGCACTTCCTGATGCTGTCGCTGCTGTCGATCGGCGGCGCGATGGCGACGGCACCGGAAATGCACCGCTTTCTCGTCGACGAACGGGGCTGGATGAGCGACGCTGATTTCACGACCGCGATCGCGCTGGCGCAGGCGGCGCCGGGGCCCAACGTGCTTTTCGTGCCGGTGCTCGGCTACCAGGCGGCCGGCGTGCTCGGTGCCGTCGCGGCGCTCGTCGGCATCCTGTTGCCCTCGACGCTGCTCTCGCTGGGCGTCAGCCGCTGGGGCGCGCAACGCCGCGATACGCCTGGCGTACGCGCCTTCACGGCCGGCCTCGCGCCCGTCACCGTCGGGCTGGTGTTCGCGACGGGCTGGCTGCTGGCGCTCCCCTTCATCGGCGAACCGTCCCACCGCATCGGCGCCCTCGTGCTGATCGCCGCAACGATCGCCGTCACGCTGAAGACGCGTCTCGCGCCGATGTGGATGATCGCGGTCGGCGCAGTGGTCGGAGCCCTGGGCTTCGTTTGATCCGCAATCACTTCTTCTGCGGCATCTGGATCGCCTTGTACTCGAGGTATTCCTCCAGTCCATAAACCCCGTTCTCGCGACCGAGGCCGGACTGGCGGTAGCCGCCGAAGGGCGCGCGCGGATTCCACGGGGCCCCGTTGACATCGACCTGCCCGGTACGCAGGCGCCGCGCGACCGCGAACGCATGCTCATCGCTGCCCGCCCACACGCCGCCGGCGAGCCCGTAGATCGTGTCGTTCGCGAGCGCGATTGCGTCCTCGTCGCCGTCGTGCGGCAGGATCACCAGCACCGGCCCGAAGATCTCCTCCTGCGCGACGGTGGCCTTGCGGTCCTCGACGACCAGCACCGTCGGCGCGACGAAGAAGCCCGGTCCCGGCGGCGCCGCATCCGGCCCGCCGGTGACGACTTCCGCCCCCTCCTCGATCGCGCGATGGATGTAACCGATCACCCGCGCCTGCTGCACCTCGGACACCAGCGGCCCGAGCTTGCTGTCCTCTGCGAAAGCGGGTCCCACCTTGAACGCCGAGGCCGCGTCGGCCGCAAGCTTCGCCGCCTCGCCGAGCTTCGCGCGCGGCACCAGCATGCGCGTGTGCGCCGAGCAGGTCTGGCCGGAGTTCAGCAGGCAACTCGACACCGTGCCCTTCACCGCCGTCGCGAGATCCGCATCGTCGAGCACGATGGAGGCCGACTTGCCGCCGAGTTCCAGTGCCACCTTCTTCACGGTCGCCGCGGCGAGTTCCGCCACGCGCCGTCCGGCCCGCGTCGAACCGGTGAAGGACACCATGTCCACCCGCCGGTCGGACGCCAGCACCTCGCCGACGACCGGCCCGTAGCCGCTCACAAGGTTGAACACCCCCGCCGGCAGACCCGCCGCCTCGATGATCTCCGCGAGAATGAAGGCGTTGATCGGCGCCACTTCCGAGGGTTTCAGCACTACCGTGCAACCCGCCGCGAGCGCCGGCGCAACCTTCAGCGTGACCTGGTTGAGCGGGAAGTTCCACGGCGTGATCGCCCCGACCACGCCCACCGGCTCGCGCACGACGACCGAGTGGCCGACCTGCTCCTCCCACTGGAACTCGCGGGCAAGCTTTGCGTAATGCTTCCAACTATTCACGGGCCCAGCAACCTGAAAGCGCCCCGCCAGCTTCAGCGGCATCCCGACCTCGTGTGCAATCGCCTCGGCCAGCTCCTCGCGCCGCGCCTCGACGCCGGCCGCGATCCGTTCGATGTAATTCGCCCGCTCCGCGGGAGCGGTGCGCGACCAGCCGTCGAAGGCAGTATGCGCGGCCGCGACCGCAGCCTCCGCATCCGCGGCGACGCCTTCCGGAATCTGTGCATAGACCGAGGCGTCGCTCGGATCGATCACGTCGATCAGGCCGGTCCCGGCCGGGGCGACCCAACGGCCGCCGATAAAGAGTTTGTCACGTACGATCGTCATGGCTTTATTCCCTCGTCACTCGCCAACAAGCAGAAGAGCATTCTAGCCACCACTCGCCGGCAAGCGCGCGCTCAAGCCGTAACCGCGTGCGCAGCGGGAACGGCGCGTAAGCCGTCAGGCAGTCGGGCTGCGCATCGACTATTCTATGCAGGCGAGGCCGCACGGCTGAGCGGGGATTTGCGGGGGGTGCATCGTGGCAAACAAATACTTTTGCCTTGTCCTTACGTCGGACGGGCTGGACGAGCTGGTGCCGATCCTGAAGGACTACCTGCAGGAAGGCCCGATCGGTAGGTATCTCTACTGCAGGGAAGCGGAGCCGGATCGCAGCTATTTTCGTGTGGTTGCGGAATTTTCCAAGGACGACGGCTCTACGATGGAATCGGAGGCCTTCATTCCGCACCGCTTCATCAAGATCGTGATCTCGAGCCCGGATCGCAAGCACATCGGTTTTCTCTGACGGAACGTCATCGCGCCGTGCGTCTTTACGGAGGTGCACATGAGCAAGACGATCATCCTCATCAAGGACGCCCCCGCTCCTGTGGGCCCGTATTCTCAAGGCGTCGTCATGGACGGCTGGGTCTGGACATCCGGGCAGGTGGGCCTGGATCCGGCGACCGGGGCGATGGCCGGATCGGACGTCGCCATCCAGGCCAATCAGGCGCTGCGCAATATCGAAGCCATTCTCCGACAGGGCGGCTCCAGTCTCGCCCAAGTCGTTCGCGTGACCGTCTACCTGACCAACATGGATGACTTTTCGGCGGTCAATGCGGTGTATGCGAACTACTTCCCGAACAACTTTCCGGCACGCTCGTGCGTGGAGGTATCGCGCCTGCCACTCGGTGCGCTGATCGAAATCGACGCCATGGCCAGATCAACCCGCCTGCCCTCTTACTAAGCGACGACATGAAAACCCAGTACTACACGGCCGCAAGCCTCGACGGCTTCATCGCGACACCGGACGACTCGCTCGACTGGCTGTTTCCCTTGGCCGACATCAACGAGACGAGCTACCCGGAATTCATCAAGGAGGTCGGGGCCCTGGCGATGGGCTCCGCGACTTACGAATGGCTGCTGCGTCATGTGGTGAAGCCGGAATCGGCGACCAAGACCTGGCCGTACGAACAGCCGGCATGGGTCTTCTCCGGCCGCGAGCTGCCCGGCGTACCGGGGGCCGACATCCGCTTCGTGAAGGGCGATGTCCGCCCGATCCACGAAGAGATGCAGGCGGCGGCGAACGGGAAGAACGTCTGGCTGGTCGGCGGCGGCGACTTCGTCGGACAGTTTCATGATGCAGGACTGCTCGACGAGTTGATCGTGCAGATCGGCTCGGTCACGCTAGGTTCCGGCAAGCAGTTGCTCCCGCGCAAGATCACCTCGCCGCCGCTCAAGCTCGTCGGCGTCCGCCAATATGGCTCTGGGATGGTGGAGCTTAGGTACGAGGTTCCGAAGCGCGCATGAGCCATCAGGGCCGGTACGGGTGATGCTCGCGCCAGTGACGCGCGATATCGACACGCCGGCACACCCACACGCGGTCGTGCTTCTCGATGTGGTCGAGGAAGCGCTGCAGCGCGCGGAAACGCCCCGGGCGTCCGAGCAGGCGGCAGTGCATGCCGACGGACATCATCGCCGGACGCTCGTCGCCTTCGGCGTACATCACGTCGAAGGCGTCGCGCAGGTATTCGAAGAACTCGTCGCCGTGCGAGAAACCCTGTGGCAGCGCGAAGCGCATGTCGTTGGTGTCGAGGGTATAGGGGACGATCAGCTGCGGCACGGTCTCGCCGTCGGTCTTCTGCACCTCCATCCAGAACGGCAGGTCGTCGCCGTAGTAGTCCGAGTCGTAGAGGAAACCGCCGTAGTCGGCGACGAGGCGCCGCGTGTTGGGGGAGTCGCGGCCCGTGTACCAGCCCAGGGCGCGCTGCCCGGTCAGACGTTCGATGATCTCCATGCCGATGCGCAGATGCTCGCGCTCGGTGGCCTCGTCGACGTTCTGGTAGTGGATCCAGCGCCAGCCGTGGCCAGCGATCTCGTGGCCGAGTTCGCGGAAGGCCGCGGTGACTTCGGGGTGGCGTTCGAGCGCCATTGACACGCCGAAGACTGTCAGCGGCAGGCCACGGCGCTCGAATTCGCGCAGAAAACGCCAGACGCCGACGCGCGATCCGTATTCGTAGACGCCTTCCATCGACAGGTGGCGGTCCGGAATCGCGGGCGGATTGAAGAGTTCGGACAGGAACTGTTCGCTCGCCGGGTCGCCATGCAGCACGCAGTTCTCGCCGCCTTCCTCGTAGTTCAGCACGAACTGGACGGCGACGCGGGCACGGCCGGGCCAGTTGGCGTACGGAGGGTTGCGGCCGTAGCCGACGAGGTCTCGGGGGTAGTCTTTCGTGATTGGCATGTGTTTCTCCTGCATGTGGGGTTGGATTCAGCTTCGCCGTGCGGCACGCATGAAGGCGAGGTAGATCGACGCGCCGGCAACGGCGCCGATCACCCAACCGAAGTTGTTTTCGGGCAGCAGATGGAAGAACTGGGTCGCGAGCTCCCAGCCGATCGAGATCGCGCCGGACAGGGCAAGCGCGGCGAGGCCGACCTTGTTCCAGCCGCCGTCGTAGTGGTAGCGCCCGTCCGGCGACATCGTGTACAGCTCGGCCGGTTTCACGACCTGTTTCTTGACGAGATAGAAGTCGCCCATCATCACGCCGTAGAGCGGCGCGAGGATGGCGCCGAAGACGCTGACGAAGACGGTGATCGCCTTCGGGCTGTCGACGAAGATCCACGGGCAGACGAGCACCGCGAGGATCGACGCGATCAGGCCGCCGCGCTTGAAATCGACGTGCTTCGGAAAGAGGTTTGCGATGTCGTAGGCGGGCGAGACGAAGTTCGCGACGATGTTGATGCCCATCGTCGCGATGACGAAGGTGAGGCTACCGAGCACGACGGCAAACTTGTTGTCGATGCGCGCGACGATCTCGACGGGGTCCATGATCATCGCCCCGAAAACGGTCGTGCTGCCGGCGGTGACGATCACGGTGATGATCGAGAAGACGATGAAATTGACCGGCAGGCCGAGGAAGTTGCCGATCCTCATCTGGCGCTCGCTCTTGCCGAAGCGCGAGAAGTCGCCAAAGTTGAGCAGCAGCGCGGCGAAGTAGCTGACGACGAGCAGGATCGCGCTGCCCATCGCGCCGACCGATTCGGCGCCCGTCAGCACCTTGTCGCCGAGCGTGAGGTCCAGTGCGCCGAGGCCCGCCTTCGACAGGATCCACGCCATCAGAGCGAACATCACGACATAGACGGCGGGACCGCAGAAATCGATGAACTTGCGGATCGCCTCCATGCCACGCTGGAAGATCACGAGCTGGAAGAACCACATGAACAGGAAACAGCCCCAGCCGAGAAAGTCGAGCCGCAGGAAGCTCGTCTCGCGCAGCACCACGGCCGCGGGGACGAAGAGCAGCACCAGCGTCGCAACGGCCTTCGACGCGAAATAGGTCTGGACGCCGTACCAGACGATCCCGACGATGCCGCGGATCGTCGCGGCGAGGTTCGCGCCCATCACGCCCATGCTGACGCGCGCCATCACCGGGAAGGGAATGCCATGCACGAGGCTGGGCTTGCCGACCCAGTTCATCAGGATATTGACGAGGACGATGCCGATCGTCAGCGCGGCGAGCACCTGCCAGCCGGAGAGGCCGAGCAGGAAGAGGCTCGCGGCAAAGGTGTAGCCGCCGACGCTATGCACGTCGGACATCCACATCGCAAAGATGCTGTAGCCGTTCCACGTGCGCTTGTCTTGCGGCACGGGGGCGAGGTCGTGGTTGTAGAGGCGCGGGTCGACGCCCCCGATGCCGACGGGCGCGCTCGTGGCGGCGTCGCTGCCGTAGCCGGTACTCGTTGTCGTGCTCATCGGATCCTCCTCGCCACACCCGTGGAACGTCGCGTACGCCCCAAGGGCGCACGCGTCTACCGTCTTAGTAGTAGTGGATCATCCCCAGCGCAAAGCCCTTAAGGTCCGCGCCTGCGGCGACGTTGCCGACTGCGGCGTCGAAGTCGTTGCTCGCGGCGGCGCCGTTCGTCAGATGCGCGTACTGCGCATACAGCTCGGTGCGCTTCGAAGCGTGATAGGCATAGCCGAACGCCCAGTGACTGCTGCGCGTGTCGCTGCTGCTGAGAGGGCCGTTCTTCACGCCGGAATCGCGCGCGTAGTTGGCGCGCAGTTCATGAGCGCCGAATGGCCAGGAGGCGGTGAGCGCCCAGTCGCTGATCTTCAGCTCACGCCCGGTGTAGTCCGCCTTGTGGTCTTCGTAGATCGCGCCGAGCTTCGGCCCGCCCGCGATCGCGTAGGTCGCCGCAAGGCCCAGCGATTGGCCGCTGCCGCGCAGCGCGCCCTTTTGGTAGCGGTAGCCGAGCGCCGTGTGCAGGCCGCCGACGTCGTAGGTGCCGGCGAGCGAATACTCGTCGGTCGCGCGCGTCGTCGGGGTCTCGTTCTCGCCCGCGCTGTACTGCGCCCGCAGGCGCAGGCCGTTAATGACCGGTGACCAGTAGTTGATGCTGTTCGTCGCCTGGAATCCGCTCGGCGGTGCACCGAGCTTGAGCGGCGCGACATAGACGACGGCGTCGATCGAGCCGAGCGTGAGGATGTCCCACGGGTCGGCACTTAGGCTCGAGATGTAGAACGGACGATGACGTTTGCCGAGCATGACGTCGCCCCAGCCGCCGCCGAGGCCGACGTAGGTCTCGGCGCCACCCGTACCGAAAAGCCCGCCCTCGCCATTGACCGGCGTATTGCCTTCGACCCAGAAGAACGCGCGGTTGCCGCCGCCCAGATCTTCCGTGCCGCTGAAGCGGATGCGGCTCGCGACGTCGGTGACCCGCGTCTCGCGGTCGATGTCCGCCGACGAACCGGCGGTCGCGCCGCGTGCGGACACGCTGTCGATCTGGGCCGCGATCCGCCCGGAGATTGTCACGCCCTGGGCTTGGGCCGCGCCCGCCAGCGCGAGGCCCCCTATGCCGATCGCTGCGGCGATCTTCTTGTAATGTGCTGCCATGCTGTCTCCTCGATATTTGTGTGTTTTAGGTGCTGCATTGGCGCGCTCCGCATGAAAACGGAGGCGCAGCGGTGCCCGCCGGCAGCCGCGGACGGCTGACGGGGAGTCACTCGGGAGCCGGACGCCTCTGCCGGGCGTCTCAGCAGAACTTGATCAGGAAGCCGGGCGGCTGCTCAGGTATTCGAACTGCCCGGTGAAGCGCTTCGGCGGCGGGAAGGCGAGGTCGCCATGCTTGCTGGTGCCGAGCTTGAGGCTCGCGAGGGTTTCGGCGAGCTTCACGGCGGCGGTCACGCCTTCGACAATCGGCAGGCCAACCGCGTCGCGGATCTCATCCGCGAGGTCCGCCATGCCGCCGCAGCCGAGCACGATCGCGCCGATGTTGTCCTCGGCCTTCGCGCGGCGGCATTCTTCGACGATGCGGTCGAGCGCGCAGGCGCCGTCGTCCTCAAGGTCCAGCACGGGGATTTCGGCGGCGCGCACGCGGCGGCAGTGGTGCGCAAAACCGTAGGACTGCAGCAGATGCTCGGCGATGATGCCGGTGCGCGAGAGCGTCGTGACGATCGAGAAACGCGTCGCAATCATCGTCGCCAGGTGAAAGGCGGCTTCGGCAATCCCGATCACCGGGGCACGGGTGAGCTCGCGCGCGGCGAGCAGGCCCGGATCGCCGAAGCACGCGATCACGTACGCGTCCGTCCCCTCCTTTTCGCCCTTGCACACTTCGTCCGCGACGCCGACAGCGCTGATCGCCTCGTCGAAGTGGCTCTCGATCGACACCGGTCCGCTATCCGGGTTGGTCGCGACGATGCGCGTGCCGGGCGCGGCGACGCGCTGCGCCGAGGCGCCGATCTTCTCGGTCATGCTGCGGGTGGTGTTGGGATTGATGACGCGTATCAGCATTGCTGTCTCCTCGTTGTATACAGAGGGGTCGCTTCCTAACGCAGCTTCGTGCGGCGTTGGGCGACCTCCTCGAGAATCTTCTTCAGGTCCGGTGCGGCGGGTTCTTCCTCGACCAGCACGACGCTGCGCTCGACGTCGCGCAGGTGGCGGTCCATCCAGCGCGTTGCGGCTTCGACGTCGCCCGCGGCGAGGATCTCGATCACGTCGTCGTGCTCGGAATGGCGGCAGCTCGCCGTCTGCAGCGAGCCGTAGGTCGCAATCACAAGCGACGAGCGCGACACGAGCTGGGTCAGGAAATCGGTGAGCGTCTCGTTGCCCGAAATGCGGATCAGCGCGACGTGGAAGGCGCCCGACAGGTAGATCGACTCGCGCCAATCGCCGCGTTCCTGCGCAGCATGCTCGCGGCGCACCAGCTCACGCAGTTCCTCCAGCGCGGCGGGCGTCGCCTTCGCGACGACCTGCGGGATCGCGCCACATTCGATGATCCGGCGCGCGGAAAAGATGTCACGCGCATCGCTCACCGAAGGCTGGGCGACCGATGCGCCGCGATTCAGCCGCACATCGACGAGGCGCTCGTGCGCGAGCCGCTGCAGCACCTTGCGGATGCTGGTGCGGCTGACGCCATAGGTTTCGGCCAGCGTGTCCTCGGGCAACTTGGTGCCGGGCGCGAGGTGGTTCTCGACGATCGCGACGAACAGGTTGCGATAGATCGCTTCGTCACGCCCGTTGCCGCCCATGCCGTCATCGGCGCGGCCCGTTTCGAGTTCGGTGGAAGCACGTTTTCCCATCTCAGTCTCCATGCGGGCACGACCACGGCCGGCCCGTCGTTGAAATCAGTCTAGAACCACTTTGGACACAATTCAATATTTTTTTGTGTACGTTTTAAAAACTTTATCGCCAATTTTGTATCCATCCCTTCCCTCAATGAAATCGCGGACTCCGAACAAAAAGTCGAAGCGAAGCCATAAAATATTCTTGACTTCGTCGATTGGATACACTTTTATATCGTTACGGATACAGTTTATGGGTGCATAAAAAATTATACGCCCGCATCCATGGACCGTAGGACCGCTCGATCCAACACAAAAGGCAGCTACCGCGGCTCGACCGCGGAGACGAGGAGACAAGCATGGCAGAGCACCTTCCGGCGGGTTACAGCGACCGCCTGTACAACGAGGACCTCGGTCCGCTGAAGGACAAGGACTGGAACTGGTACAACATCTTCGCGTTCTGGATGTCCGATGTTCACAGCGTCGGTGGATACGTTTTCGCCGGCAGTTTGTTCGCACTCGGCCTGAGCAGTTGGCAGGTCCTGGTATCGCTGATCATCGGCATCTGCCTGGTGAATCTCTTCTGCAACTGGGTCGCGCGCCCCAGCCAGCAGGCCGGCATCCCCTACCCGGTCGCCTGCCGCCTGGCCTTCGGCGTCTGGGGGGCGAACGTACCGGCGATCATCCGCGGCCTGATCGCGGTCGCGTGGTACGGCATCCAGACCTTCCTCGCCTCGTCGGCGCTGACGATCGTGCTGCTGCGCTTCTTCCCCGGACTTGAAAGCCTCACGCACCACAGCTTCGCCGGCCTGTCCTACCTCGGCTGGCTCGGCTTCATGACGATGTGGGTGCTACAGGCGATCGTGTTCTGGCATGGCATGGAAGCGATCAAGCGCTTCATCGACTGGGCCGGTCCCGCGGTCTACCTCGTGATGTTCCTGCTCGCCGGATGGATCGTGTGGAAGGCGGGCGTCGACAACATCAGCCTCAACCTCGGCGAAGTGAAGTACGAAGGCCTGGGCGTCATCGGCCCGATGATCACCGCGATCGCGCTGGTCGTGTCCTACTTCTCCGGCCCGATGCTGAACTTCGGCGACTTCTCGCGCTACGGCAAGCACTTTGATGAGGTGAAGCGCGGCAACTTCTGGGGCCTGCCGGTCAATTTCCTGGCCTTCTCGATCGTCACCGTCGTCATCACCTCCGGCACGATCCCCGTGTTCGGCCACATGATCACCGACCCGATCGAGACCGTCAGCAAGATCGACAACACGCTGGCCGCGGTACTCGGCGCCTTCACCTTCGTGACCGCCACGATCGGCATCAACATCGTCGCCAACTTCGTGTCACCGGCCTTCGACTTCTCCAACGTCGCACCGAAGCACATCAGCTTCCGCACCGGCGGCTTCATTGCCGCGGTCGGCTCGATCTTCATCACGCCGTGGAACCTGTTCAACTCGCCGGAAGTGATCCACTACACGCTCGACATGCTCGCCGCCTTCATCGGCCCGCTGTTCGGCATCCTGCTGGTCGACTTCTACTTCGTGCGCAACAAGAAAATCGTCGTCGACGACCTCTACAGCGACAAGCCGGGCGGCGCGTACTGGTATGACAACGGCGTGAACAAGCGCGCGATCTGGGCGCTCGCCCCGGCGGTGATCGCCGGCGTCGTGATCACCCTGTCGGGCGTGAAGGTGCTCGCCGACTTCAACTGGTTCATCGGCTGCGCACTCGGCGCGCTGTTCTACCACTTCGCGATGAAGGGCCAGACGGTGTCCGAAGGTGAGCTGGCCCCGACCCTCGCCGCCCAGTCGGCGCACTGATCCACCGGGCGGGAGCTGCTCCCGCCCTTTCCCTTCCCTCCCACGAACACGAGAGTCCCCGATGAGTCACAACACCGGCAGCATCCGCATCGCTGAACCCGCCGTCCTGCCCGAGTGGGCCACACGCTCGGTCGATCTCGCCAACCCGAGGATCGGCGCGAAAGCGCTCTACGCCTCGGACGACTTCTTCGCCGAAGTCTCGCGCATGTTGAACCCCGAGCCCGCCCAGTTCATCCCCGGCAAGTACGACGACAACGGCAAGTGGATGGACGGCTGGGAGACCCGCCGCAAGCGCACCACCGGCCACGACTGGTGCTTCGTCAAACTCGGCCGCAAGGGCACGATCCGTGGGTTCGACGTCGACACCAGCCACTTCACCGGCAACTACGCCCCGGCCGTGTCGATCGAGGCGACCGTGTCGGACAGTGACGACACCGCCGCGCTGAAGGACGCGAAGTGGGTCGAGATCCTGCCCTCGACCTCGCTCTCCGGGAACAGCCACCATCTCTTGCGCGCGAACTCCGACGAAGCCTTCACCCATCTGCGCGTAAACATCTACCCGGACGGCGGCATCGCGCGACTGCGGGTCTACGGCCAACCGGTCGGCGTCTTCGAGAACGTCGGCGACGCGCTCGTCGATCTCGTCGCGCTCGAAAACGGCGGCCGCCCCGTCGCATGGAACGACGCCCACTTCGGCACCGCGTCGAACCTGATCCTGCCGGGCCGCGGCATCAACATGGGCGACGGCTGGGAAACCCGCCGCCGCCGCGAACCGGGCAGCGACTGGTGCATCCTGCAACTGGGTGCGGCCGGCACGATCGAGAAGATCGACGTCGACACCGCCCACTTCAAAGGCAACTACCCCGACCGCTGCTCGATCCAGGCCGCCTTCGTCGAGGGCGGCACCGACCAGTCGGTCATCACCCAGAGCATGTTCTGGCCCGTGCTGCTGCCCGAGCAGAAGCTCTCGATGGACGCGATCCACAGCTTCACCGAACAGATCGCCAAGCTCGGCCCCGTCACCCACGTGCGCCTCAACATCATCCCGGACGGCGGCGTCTCACGCCTGCGCCTGTGGGGCAGGGTGGAAAAATGAGTGAAGAAATGAGCGAAACCATGACCCGCCTCACCGTCGAACCGCTCACCGCCGAAGCCTTCGCCCCCTTCGGCGACGTGATCGCCGCGGCGAGTGCGCAGCGCCAATTCACCATCAACGGCGGCAACACCGAGCGCTACCACGACCTCGCGAACATCGACCCCGGCCCCGACGGCCGCGCCATCGTGTCGATCTTCCGCGGCCAACCCCGGCCCCTGCCCTTCACCGTCGAGATGATGGAATGCCACCCGCTGGGCAGCCAGGCCTTCGTGCCGTTGTCCGGGGGCAATTACCTCGTCGTCGTCGCAGAAGCAGGCGACTCACCGGGAGTCGAAGACCTGCGCGTCTTCCTCGCCCGCGGCGACCAGGGCGTCAATTACGCACGCGGCGTCTGGCATCACCCGCTGCTCGCACTCGATGGGGTGTCGGACTTCCTGGTCATCGACCGGGCGGGCGAAGGCCCGAACTGCGACGAGGTGCGGCTCGAGGAGGCCGGCATGATCGAGCTCTAGCAAGAACATGGCGGATTACGACTTCCTCTAATCCGCCACACAAAGTAGCCGGGGACGTGCGGGGTGTTCGCGGCGCGGCGAGGACTGTCTGAGCGCAGGCGCGGAAGCGCGCCGCACCGCGAGTTCCGCAGCCGCAGAGCGAATACCCCGCACGGCGCCGGCGGGTTAGCAGCACGTACGCCCCGCCCGACAACACGCCCCAAGCTGGTTCGCAATGGGCTCCCAATGCACCCGCTTGAGGCACGCAAGCGAGCCGGCCGCTGACTCGCCTGTCCCCTGAAATCAGCCGAAACCTCCGTCAGCAGCCCCTTCCGAAGATTCTCATCTTACCTGGCATGTTTCCTGCGGATCATGGCCTGACCGGTCTGACCAGTCAGATCAGACGAACCAGGAACCAACATGCCGAGCATCGCCAACGTCGCCGCCCAGGCGCTCCAGCGCCGCATCATCGATGGGGAATTCCCCACCGGCTCCGCCCTGCCCTCGCAGCGCGAACTCGCCGAACAACTCTCCATCAGCCGCGCCTCGCTGCGCGAAGCCATCTCCACGCTCGAAGCACTCGGCCTCGTCCGTAGCCAGCCTAGCAAAGGCGTCTTCGTCACCGCCGGCAAACAACTCGACCCCGCCCGGCTCCCGCGTGGCACCGCCTCGATGACCCCGCAGGCGCTGTTCGAATTCCGTGCCGTACTGGAGCCGGCCTGGACCGCACTCGCCGCCCGCCGCATCGACGCCGCCGGCCGCGAGCGCCTCGAAGCCATCCAGCGCGGCATGGAAGAAGCCCTCAAAGTCTGCGACCTCGTCATGGCGTCCGACTGGGACCTGCAGTTCCACCTATGCCTCGCCGAACTCTCCGGCAACGCCGGCCTCGCCACCGTCGCCGCACAGTTCCGCGACCAGATCGGCCACAGCCTGCGCCTGCCCTTCTCCAACCCCTCAGGCATCTGGGAACCCGCCGACGAACACCGCCGCATCATCGACGCCATTTTCGCCGGCGACAGCCCCGCCGCCGAAGCCGCCATGCGCGCCCACCTTTCCGCCGCCGCCAGACGCGCCGGTATCACCTCCCCCGCCCTCTGACCCCGCCCCTGCCAGGAGATCCCCAATGACTTCCGCCCACACGATCACCACCCGCCGCCCCTTCCTCCGCAGCCTCTGCGCCCTCGCCGCCGGCATCGCCGTTGCCAGCACTATGGGACTGTCGCACGCGCGCGCCGACGTCCTCACCGACATCCAGAAAGCCGGCACCCTGCGCGTCGCCGTCCCGCAGGACTTCCCGCCCTTCGGCAGCGTCGGCACCGATCTCAAGCCGCGCGGCTACGACATCGACGTGGCGAGTTTGATCGCCAAGGAACTCGGCGTGAAAGTCGAACTGATCCCGGTGACCAGCACCAACCGCATCCCCTACCTCACCACGGGCAAGGCCGACCTCGTGATCTCCAGCCTCGGCAAGAACCCCGACCGCGAGAAAGTGATCGACTTCTCCGAAGCCTACGCCCCCTTCTTCAACGGCGTGTTCGGCCCCGAGGACGTCAAGCTCACCAAGGCCGAAGAACTCGCCGGCAAGACCATCGGCGTCACGCGCGGCTCGGTCGAGGATCTGGAACTGACTAAGATCGCGCCCGCCACCGCAACGATTAAGCGCTTCGAGGACAACAACGCAACGATCTCGGCCTACCTCACCGGCCAGGTTCAGTTCGTCGCGACCGGCAACGTCGTCGCCGCGGCCGTCAACGACATGACCAAGCTGCGCCGCCTCGGCTCCAAGTTCCTGATCAAGAACTCGCCCTGCTACGTCGGCGTCGCCAAGGGCGAGGCCGCGCTCGCGACCAAGGTCAACGCGATCATCGCCAAGGCCAAAAAGGACGGCTCGCTCAACGACATCGCCCAGCGCTGGCTGCACGCGCCGCTGCCGAAGGACCTGTAAGTCGAATCCGCCAAGACAGCCACCATGGCCTATCGATTCGACTTCGCGCCGGTATTCGAGCACGCCGGCCTACTGCTGTCGGGCGCCGGCTTCACGCTGGCGCTCACTGCGGTGGGCGCGGTGCTCGGGATCGGGCTCGGCATTACGGGCGCGGTCTGTCGCGCCTGGAAGCTGCGCCCCTTCGACCGGCTCTTCGGCGTGTACGTTGAGGCGATCCGCAACACACCCTTCCTCGTGCAGCTCTTCTTCATCTTCTTCGGCCTGCCCGCGCTCGGCGTCAGGATGAGCGAGTGGCAGGCGGCCGTGCTCGCGATGGTCGTAAACCTCGGCGCCTACTCCACCGAGATCATTCGCGCCGGTATCCAGGCGACGCCGCGCGGCCAGATCGAAGCCGCCGAATCGCTCGCGATGACACGTCCGCAGATTTTCCGCCACGTCGTGCTGCGTCCCGCGCTCGCCAAGGTGTGGCCGGCTCTGACAAGCCAGGTGATCATCGTGATGCTCGGTTCGGCCGTGTGCTCGCAGATAGCCACGGAGGAGCTGACCTTCGCCGCGAACTTCATCCAGTCCCGCAACTTCCGCGCCTTCGAGACCTACTTCGTCACGACCGCGCTGTACTTTGCGATGGCGCTGCTAATCCGCCAGCTGCTGAAGCGGCTCGGCCAGCGCTATGTCGTCGGGAGGGCCCGCTGATGCTCGTCCAGTTCTCGACCTGGGACATCGTTCGCAACCTGCTCGACGCCGGCAAATGGACGCTTGCGCTGTCGCTGATCGCCTTCGTGCTCGGCGGCATCGTCGGCATGGCGATCCTGTTCGCACGGATCTCGCAGCACCGCGCGCTGCAGACCGCGACCAAGGCCTACATCGAAGTCTTCCAGGGGACGCCGCTGCTGATGCAGCTCTTCGTCGTGTTCTTCGGCCTGTCGCTCGTCGGCATCGACGTCTCGCCCTGGCTCGCTGCGGCGGCCGGTCTGACGCTCTTCACCAGCGCCTACCTCGCCGAAATCTGGCGCGGCTGCGTCGAGGCGGTGCCGAAGGGCCAGTGGGAGGCCTCCGCGAGCCTCGCGATGAGCTACGCCGAGCAGATGCGCCACGTGATCCTGCCGCAAGCGCTGCGCATCGCGATCGCCCCGACCGTCGGCTTCTCGGTGCAGGTCGTCAAGGGCACCGCGGTGACCTCGATCATCGGCTTCGCCGAACTCACCAAGACCGGCTCGATGCTCGCCAATGCCACCTTTGAACCCTTCCTCGTGTTCGGGCTCGTGGCCGCCGGCTACTTCGCGCTGTGCTACCCGCTCTCGCTGTATGCGAAAAGCCTTGAGAGGAAATTCCATGTCGCTCGTTAAGATCGCCGGCCTGCATAAGCATTTCGGCACCAACCACGTCCTCAAGGGCATCGACCTCGAAGTCGCGCCCGGCGACGTCGTAGCGCTGATCGGGCGCAGCGGCTCGGGCAAGAGCACGCTGCTGCGCACAATCAACGGGCTCGAGTCCATCGACAAGGGCGAACTCGTCGTCGACGGCACCGCACTGCACGACGGCAAGGGCGACCTGCGCGCGCTGCGCCAGAAGGTCGGCATGGTGTTCCAGCAGTTCAACCTCTTCCCGCATCTCACCGCCGGCCAGAACGTGATGCTCGCGCCGACCGTCGTGAAGGGCACGACCAAGGCGGCAGCCCGCGACATCGCGAAGGAGGTGCTGCTAAAGGTCGGCCTCTCGGACAAGTTCGACAGCTACCCCGACCAGCTCTCCGGCGGCCAGCAGCAGCGCGTTGCGATCGCCCGTGCGCTGGCGATGCGGCCCAAGGTGCTGCTGTGCGACGAGATCACCTCGGCGCTCGACCCCGAGCTCGTCAGCGAAGTGCTCGCCGTCGTGCGTCAGCTCGCGGCCGAGGGCATGACGCTGATCATGGTCACGCACGAGATGCGCTTCGCGCGCGACGTCGGCAACAAGCTGATCTTCATGCACCACGGCCGCATCCACGAAAGCGGCGACCCGAAGACGGTATTCGCCGATCCGCAGACGCCGGAACTCGCGAACTTCATCGGCGCGGTGCAGCCGGCGTGAGACGGGGCCGAAGAGCGCGCGCGCCCTGAACCTGTCGATCGCCGAGCCGCTGGAGGCCGAGAGCCTGCACGCGAGCGCCCAATCGCATCGCAGCAAGCCAGGGCGCAACGCAAAGATCGAGGAGATCCATGGCCGAGACGTGGGTCGAGAAGTCGCGCGTGTGCGGCGACGTGAACCAGCGCGACGGCAGTTCGGCGAGGAATCTCCGCAGGCCAACGTCGATCAAGGGCAGATCGGCCGGCACATTGCCCGCGAGGTCCCGCACGACGCCCGACAGCGCGAGCCAGCTCTTGCGGAACAGCCCAAGGTCCCCACGAAAGCCGGCTGCCTGCGTCAACGCGAGTTCGTCGAGGAGCGCGAGCAGCCAGTCGAATCCCGGCATGCGAGCTTCGGACACGAGCCGGTCGAGCGCATCCTCCACGATGCGTATCAGCGCCGGATCGTCCGGCCCGCAGCTTCCGAGCGCGGCAATCGCATGACGGATCTTAGGCGCATCAAGCGCAAATGCGCCCAGAGCTGCCGCGAGCAGCGCTTCGCGGTCCGCTTTCGATACGTGCGCGACGAGGCTCCAGTCGAGCACCGCAAGCCGTCCGTCGGGGGTGACGAACAGGTTTCCGCCATGCAGGTCGCCGTGGAAGATCGCGGGATCGGCGCGCGTCCAGAACGGCTTCGCAAGCAGCGCGCGCACCACCGTCTCCGCGAGTTCCTCCCGCTGCCGCGCCGACAGTTCGGCGTCGTTCAACTTGCTGCCGAAGACGCGCTCCATGGCGGTCACCTGCGGCGTGCACCAGGGCAACAAGCGCGGGATAAGGATGTCCCGCTCGTCGGCATAGAACTTCCGCGCCGCGACGAGATGCCGCTGCTCCTCGTCAAGGCGGATTTCCTGCATCAACAGACGGCCGATGCTCTCCAAAGTGTCGCGGTAATCGAGGGCCGGCAAGCCGAGTTCGCCCGCGCGCCGTTCGATGAGATCGGCGAGATCCGGAAGGATCGCCAGCTCCTCCGCGAGGCGCACCTCCACCCCCGGCCGCAGCACCTTGAAGACGCCATCACGCGGCCGGCCATCCTCCTCGTAAGTGAAGGGCACCACGATCGCGACGCTTCCCTCGGCCAGCGCAGCGGACGCGACTTCCACGGCCAGCGACTCACCGAGTTCCGATCGAAGCTGCGCCAGGACGTCCTCCAGCGACGTCGTCGCCGGCATCGACTCGAGCGACTGCAGCTGGCGGCACAGTTCCGGATCGAGGCGCGGCTGTCGGGCGAGCACCTGGCCGAGCTTGTGCAGCGTCGGGCACTGCGCGAGCAGCGTGACGAGGCGCTGCGCGGGTCCCGCATCCACGTCCAGCGCGAGCTGCCCGAGCAGGATCGCGTTCAGCCGGTCCGGCGGCAAGGCCGCAAGGAAGAACAGCGCCGCCTCCTCGACGAGGGGCCGCCAGCGTTGCAGCGAGGGCGGCAGCAATGCGTACAGCCCGATCGCTTCCAGCCACGCCGCGTCCGGCATGTCATCGCTGTCCGCTTTCCCGCCCAGGTCCCGGCGATCGCTCAATTCCCTCATGTTTCCTCCCTTCCGGCGATGATGCCTTCATCATCGAGACATCACGCTTTGGAATGCTTTTCCGCATTGTGCTCCGGGCCACATGCAAGACGAATGCTGCATTGGCAACAAAACCTTATTGGCATTGAGGCTTCCGGCGCACGCACCATCTCTTCATGTTGTACCGACTCGACAACACTCCTGGAAAAAACGGGGGCTGGACGTGATCGCATCGACAAGAAACGTCCTCGGCGTCGAGATCCCCGCCATCCTGGTCATCGGCGATACGGACCCGAAACTCGTGCGCAGCATGGCAGACTGCGGGATCGTCGTGCGGCACAAACCGGTGCCATGGACGACCTCGCGGCCTTCCGACTTCTCAGCCGAAAATGCCCCACCAGCGTAGCGTCTGCGCGAAGTGGCGGCGCACCGCCTCGGCCGCGACCTGCTCGTCGCCGCCGAGGATCCCGTCGATGATAGCGAGATGCTCCTCCATTGCCGGCACGATGCGGTCCGGCAGCAGCGGGCGCGAGTGCTGCATCACCGAGATGCGGTCGCGGTTCTGCGCGTAAATCTCGCGCACGGTCGCATTGCCGAGCGCATCCGACAGCGTCGAATGCAGCGACCAGTCCACTGCCATCGCTTCGCGCTGCAAGGAGGGCGTGATCCCGTTGCGCGCCGCCTCCACGAGGCGCACATGCACGTCGCGCAACGCGGCCAGGCGCTCGCCGTGTCCACCACGCACGAGCCGGCGCGCCCCTTCCTGGTCGAAGATGAGGCGCAGGTCGAAATATTCGCGGATCAGATCCGGCGTCGCTTCCATCACCGCGACGCCGCGCTTGGGCAGCACGTTGAGCAGCCCCGCGGACTCCGCGCGCTTGACCGCCTCGCGCACGGGCGCGAGCGGCAGATCGACCATCCGCGCCAGGTCGGGCATGGATACGAACTGTCCCGCACGCAGCTGCCCGCCGGTCAGCATCGCCTTCAGCGCATTGAAGGCCTTCTCCGCAAGCAGCAAACCTTCGCCGTCCGGCATGTTCATATTGTTGCCCTCCTGCAGTTCCCGAGATGTTACACGTGGCCGAACACCGGGAGAATGTTGGCTGAGATGTGACGCGAGTCCATAAAGAAATTTTTTATTGACTTATAAGTGACACACTAACTAACATGTCAGTACACATTTGAGAACGCATTCGGGGCAGACACCTTCATCCGGTGCCCGCTCAACGGATGGCCGAAGCCGGGGAAACGCCACGACCTTTCCCAGCGAAGCGGCAAACAAGCGGCTGCGAGACACAGCCTTCTTTATCCAGGTTCGCGAGGTGAACCCATGCATAAACGTTTTCACAAGACCCTCTTCGGCCAGGTCGTCATCGCACTGATCCTTGGCATCCTTGTCGGCTTCATGTGGCCGGATTTCGCGACTCAACTCAAGCCGCTCGGCGACGGCTTCATCAAGCTGATCAAGGTCATCGTCGCACCGCTGGTGTTCTGCGTCGTCGTCCATGGGATTTCGAGCACCGGCGACCTGAAGAAGGTCGGGCGCGTCGGCGTCAAGGCGCTGGTGTACTTCGAGGTCGTCACGACCTTCGCGCTCGCGCTCGGCGTACTGCTCGCCTTCGTGCTGCAGCCTGGCGTCGGCATGAATGTGGACACGAATACGCTCGACGCATCGCAGATCAGCGGCATGTCCGAGCGCGTCCATCAGGTCCACGGCACCGTCGACTTCCTGATGAAGCTGATCCCGTCGACCTTCATCGACGCCTTCGCGAAAGGCGACATCCTGCAAGTGCTGCTCGTCGCGATCCTCTTCGGCTGCGCGGTCGCGGCGCTGGGCGAGCGGGGACGGCCGGTGACGCAGGGCATCGACGCGCTCGCCCACGTCTTCTTCAAGGTGATCGGCTTCATCGTCAAGCTCGCGCCACTCGGCGTGCTCGGCGCGGTCGCCTTCACCGTCGGCAAGTACGGCATCGGTTCGCTCAAGCAGCTCGGCATGCTGGTCGCGCTGTTCTACCTGACCTGCACGATCTTCGTCGTCGCCATCCTCGGCACCATCCTGCGCCTCGCAGGCTTCAACATCTTCAAGCTGCTGAACTACCTGCGCGAGGAACTCCTCGTCGTGCTCGGCACCGCCTCGTCGGACGCCGTCCTGCCGCAGGTGATGCGCAAGCTGGAGCTGATGGGCATCAAGGATTCGACCGTCGGCCTCGTGATCCCGACCGGCTACTCCTTCAACCTCGACGGCTTCTCGATCTACCTGACGCTCGCCGCGGTCTTCATCGCCCAGGCCACCAACACCCCGCTGTCCATGACCGACCTGCTGACGATCCTCGCGATCTCGCTCGTGACCTCAAAGGGCGCCCACGGCGTTCCCGGCTCCGCGATCGTGATCCTCGCCGCGACGCTGTCGGCGATCCCCGCGATCCCGGCGATCGGCCTCGTGCTCGTGCTGTCGGTCGACTGGTTCATGGGCATGGCCCGCGCACTGACCAACATGATCGGCAACTGCGTCGCCACCGTCGTCGTCGGCGTCTGGGAAAAGGACATCGACCGCCAGCGTGCCCGCCAGGTGCTCAACGGCGAAGTCACGATCGACATCAACGCGATCGCCGCCCAGCCCCTGCCCGAAGCCGTCGTCGCCGGCCCGCTCGCCGCACAAGTGCCGGCCCAAGCGCATGCTTGAAGACTAAGATTTCATCATCCCCTGACCCCAACACAGGAAACCATCATGAGTCACAACACCGGCAGCATCCGCATCGCTGAACCCGCCGTCCTGCCCGAGTGGGCCACACGCTCGGTCGATCTCGCCAACCCGAGGATCGGCGCCAAGGCACTCTACGCCTCGGACGACTTCTTCGCCGAAGTCTCGCGCATGTTGAACCCCGAACCGGCCCAGTTCATCCCCGGCAAGTACGACGACAACGGCAAATGGATGGACGGCTGGGAAACCCGCCGCAAGCGCACCACCGGCCACGACTGGTGCTTCGTCAAACTCGGCCGCAAAGGCACGATCCGCGGCTTCGACGTCGACACCAGCCACTTCACCGGCAACTACGCCCCGGCGGTCTCGATCGAGGCGACGATCTCGAACTCGGACGACGTCGCGGCACTCAAGGACGCGAAATGGACCGAGATCCTGCCCTCGACCTCGCTCTCCGGGAACAGCCACCACCTGCTGCAGGCGAACTCCGACGCCCCCTTCACCCATCTGCGCATCAACATCTACCCCGACGGCGGCATCGCCCGGCTGCGCGTCTACGGCCAGCCGGTCGGCGTCTTCGAGAACGTCGGCGATGAACTGGTGGACCTCGTCGCACTCGAAAACGGCGGCCGCCCCGTCGCGTGGAACGACGCGCACTTCGGCACCGCCTCGAACCTGATCCTGCCGGGGCGCGGCATCAACATGGGCGACGGCTGGGAAACCCGCCGCCGCCGCGAGCCGGGCAGCGACTGGTGCATCCTGCAACTGGGTGCTGCCGGCACGATCGAGAAGATCGACGTCGACACCGCCCACTTCAAAGGCAACTACCCCGACCGCTGCTCGATCCAGGCCGCCTTCGTCGAGGGCGGCACCGACCAGTCGGTCATCACGCAGAGCATGTTCTGGCCCGTCCTGCTGCCCGAGCAGAAGCTCTCGATGGACGCGATCCACAGCTTCGCCGAACAGATCGCTAAGCTCGGCCCCGTCACCCACGTGCGCCTCAACATCATCCCGGACGGCGGCGTCTCGCGCCTGCGCCTGTGGGGCAAAGTGAAGAAATGAGTGCTGCGATGATCGCCCTCTCCGCAGCGACCGTGTCTCCGCCGAAGACCATCCTCGCCGAGCCGCTGACGCACGAAGCCTTCGCCCCCTTCGGCGACGTCATCGAGGCCGGCGACGCGGTCCGCCAGTTCCCGATCAACGGCGGCAACACGACGCGCTACCACGACCTCGCGAAAATCGACCCGGGCCCGGACGGGCACGCCATCGTGTCGATCTTCCGCGGCGAACCGCGCGCCCTGCCCTTCCCGATCGAGATGATGGAACGCCACCCCCTCGGCAGCCAAGCCTTCGTGCCGATGTCGGGCCGGCCGTATCTGGTCGTCGTTGCCCCCGCCGGCCATCCGCCGACCGCCGACGACCTACGCGTATTCATCGCGCGCGGCGATCAGGGCGTGAACTACGCTCGCGGCGTCTGGCACCACCCGCTGCTCGCGCTGGACACCGTGTGCGACTTCGTCGTCATCGACCGTGCAGGCAACGGCCACAACTGCGACGAGGTGACGCTCACCGACCCGGTCCTCATCGACGTGGATCGCTGAAAGCCCGCACCACGCGACATAAACAGAGCCTTCCAGGCCTTCCCGACGCAGCCGGGGACGTATGGGGTATTCGCGGCGCGGCGAGGACTGTCTGAGCGGACAGCGCGGAAGCGCGCTGCACTGCGAGTTCCGCAGCCGCAGAGCGGACACCCCATGCGGCCCCGGCGGCTTAGCAGCACTGTTAACACACCCAACCGACCATGCTCCTCGGCCTTGCCCTCTTCTACGTCGGCGCCGTCCTCATCCTCAACGGCCTGTGGATGCTCGGACGCATCGGCGACCGCGAGATCCCGCTGATCAACTTCTTCACCGGCGGCGTCACCCTGCTCGTCTCGCTCAAGCTCGCCTTCGGCGCCGATGCCGACGCCGCATCGATCAAGGCCGCCGCCTTCTCGCTGCTCTTCTCCTTCACCTACCTGTGGGTCGCCTTCAACCGCCACAACGGCGCAGACGGCCGCGGACTCGGCTGGTTCAGCCTCTTCGTCGCCATTTCCGCCGTCCCGGTCGCCATCGAAACGCTGGCCGGTGCGAAAAGCAACTGGGACCTCTGGCTAGGAACCTCCTGGGCGGCGTGGAGCGGCCTCTGGCTACTGTTCTTCCTGCTGCTCGCGCTGCAGAAACCGCTCACGCGCCTCGCCGCCTGGACCTCGATCGTCCAGGGCATCTTCACCGGCTGGGTTCCGGGCTACCTGCTGCTCAACGGCACCATCCGCTGAGCCGGCTCAATTCAGCGCGAGCGGCCGTCGAAGTGCTTCACCGGCAAGGAGGCGAGCTTCACGCCTTCGAGGCAGCGCACATTGATCGCCGCCATGGCCTTACCGGACGGGTCGGTCCCCTCGCCGAAGGGGTGAATGCCGCACACCGCGCAGAAGCGATGCTTGATCGTGTGCGTGTTGAAGGTATAGGTGCTGAGGTTTGCTTCCGGCGTCAGCAGACGCAGCTTCTCGCGAGGCACGAACCACATCAGCGCGCCCTTCCGGACGCAGATCGAGCAATTGCAGTCGACAACCTGAGTCAGTTGTTCGCCCTCGACCTCGAAGGCAATCCGACCGCAATGGCAGCTTCCCTTGTAGATCATCACCTTGCTCCTTTCAGGGGAATCGGCAACGAAAGTGCGTACAAATCGCTTTCATCATAGCGCGGCTCAGCCGACGAGGAACTCCGCCAGATGAGCCTCGATTTCGGCGCGTCCGGCGGGGCTCGCCATCGCGATCAGCACGTTGCCCGGGTAAAGCAGCAGTTCACCGGGCGGGTTGAAGGTCCAGTCCTTTTCGTCGCGCACCGCCAGCAGAATGTACTCGGGACTGCGCAACTGCAACGACGACAGCGGCGTCGCGGGGAAATTATCGGGGAGCGGGAATTCCTCGACGCGCAGCTTCTTCTCCGACTTCAGCATCTCGTTGAGGAAGCCCACGACGTGCGGACGGACCATCGCCGACGCCATCCGCATGCCGCCGGTGAAGTCCGGCGAGATCACCGCGTCCGCCCCCGCCTTGTACATCTTGGCCATGTTCCGCGTTTCTTGCGCGCGCGCGACGATGCGCACGTTCGGATTGAGCTGCTTCGCGGTGATGATGATCATCAGGTTGCGCGAATCATCGCCCGTCACCGCAAAGACGCCCTTCGCATCCTCGATGTCGGCGGCAAGCAGGAGGTCGTCGTCCGATCCGTCGCCGTGCAGGTAGAGCAGTCCGGGGTACTTCTCCTGGTTCTCGTCGAATCGCGCCTGTTCGACGTCGATGGCGACAAAATGCCGACCTGTCCCATGCAGCTCGTAGGCGACGTTCCGGCCCACCCGGCCGAAGCCGCAGATGATGTAGTGCTGGCGCAGTTTCTTGATCCGCTTCTCCATGCGGCGCCTCCTGAGTGTCTGGTCGAAGTCCTTTTCCATGAACAACATGGTCAGACTGGTAAAAAGGAAGGTCAGCACGCCGAAACCGCTGATCGCGACGAGGCCGGCGAACAGGCGGTCGCCGAGCGAATCGATGCGTACCACCTCACCATAACCGACGGTCGTGATCGTGATCAGCGTCATATGAATCGCGTCGGACCAGGTCGCCTCCCCATCGCCGATATGATGGAAAGCCAGCGTTGCCAACACGACGATCGTGAGCAGGATCCCGATCGCAAAGTAGATCCGCACCACGATGCGGGGCAGCGCGGAGTTCCTGAGCGGCGGCGGGCTGACACGGCGCGTCGTTGTCTTTTTGATTCGGGCCGTCATCGTGGCGGGCAGGTGAAACGTCAACAAAGGTGAATTCGCGATTGTAGCGATCGCCCCCCACCCGCGGGCGACGGCGCACGAGAATTCGACACGGCGAGCGGGTCTTCCGCCTTGCGGCGGAAACAGTGGGATACAAAACGATCGGAAATTGGGCCTATATTGCAGTCGCCGGTCCGGAGAACCCGCGCCAAGAGTTTTCGACGACCGCGAGGGCCGGGAACTGCACGGTGCCCGGCTCGCGCTGCTGGTCCTGTGTGTCGCCCACATTGCGCTGTGGACGCTCGTTCCGGCGCTCACCTACCCCTCCATGCCACAGGACACCGTCGAAGGGATCGCGTGGGGCAACCTCTGGCAGCTCGGCTACGACAAGCACCCCTTCCTCGCCGCATGGGTTTCGGCCTTGGTAACCGACCTCTTCGGCACCGTCGGCTGGCCCGTGTATCTGGCGTCGCAACTTTGCGTTGCGCTCACCTTCTGGGCCGTGTGGTCGCTGGCGCGCGAAATCCTCGTCGCCGCTGCGCATCGTCGCCGGCGACCGCTGGACCGTCGCCGGCTTGATCGCCTACTCCCAGCGCGGCCTGATCCCGTATTTCAGTTGGGATTCGAAGCGCAACCCCTGGCTGCATGCCGACGAAGTCGAGAAAGACGGCGCCGTGTTCGTCCACCGGCTGAAGGACGACACCTACGACACCGCACTGATCCGGGACCTGAAGGCCCGCTATCCGACACTCGCACACGAGCAGACCGTCGCCCTCCCGCCGCTGTCGACGGCCTCGCTCGCGCCGATCCGCTTCTGGATCGCCTATCTGCCGCCGCAGGGATAGCCGGGGCTCAGCGATTGCAGCTTGCGCGCACCTTCGACGGAAAGAGCAGGATCAGGAACACCAGCAGTAAGCCGGCAACGAGCAGCGGACCAAAGGCCGACGGCCGCGAGAAGCTGAAGCGCTCGACCATCGGTGCGGAAACGCGGAAAAGCTGGTACCCGCCGGCCACCATCCCAAGCCACCACGCCCACTTGTACTGCCGCCACAGGCCCCACGCGACGAGCCCCGCCAGCAGCGCCGCCAGCCAGACTGCGGGCTGGCTCAGGCTGAAACGCAAGGTGAAGGCACCGCCGCCGAGCGCAAACTGAACCAGGGTGCCGCCGAACACGACGACGATGTAGGCCACGGCAGTGGCGGAAGCAAGACGCAAACGGGTCATGGGAGCAAATTGCGCCGAACGGCGAAAACACGGATCCGCCGCATTATGCCCGACCGTTTGCGCATCGCAGCCCGTAATGTGAAACTAGCGCAGCGCGCCGACCGTACGGCGCGCTCCACGAGACGCACGCATGTACAACGAGTATTTCGGGTTTTCGGCGGCGCCCTTCTCCATCGCGCCCGATCCGCGCTACCTCTTCATGAGTGAACGTCATCGCGAGGCGCTGGCGCACCTGTTGTACGGGCTCAGGGTGGACGGCGGCTTCGTGCTGCTCACCGGCGAGGTCGGCACGGGCAAGACGACGGTGTGCCGTTGCCTGCTGGAGCAGGTGCCGGACGACTGCGACGTCGCGTTCATCCTGAATCCCAAGCTCGACACCGTGGAACTGCTCGCGACGCTGTGCGACGAACTCCACATTCCGGCGCCGGCCGGCGAGCACTCGATCAAGGTGCTGGTCGACCTGATCAATCGTTATCTGCTGGAGGCCAACGCGCGCGGGCGGAAGACGGTGCTGATCGTGGACGAGGCGCAGAACCTCTCCAACGAGGTGCTGGAGCAGTTGCGGCTGCTGACCAACCTCGAAACCAACGAGCGCAAGCTGCTGCAGATCATCCTGCTCGGCCAGCCGGAGCTTCGCGAACGACTCGCGCAGCCGGACATGCGCCAGCTCGCGCAGCGGATCGTCGCGCGCTACCACCTCGAGCCGCTGTCGCGGCCGGACGTCGCGGCCTACGTGAATCACCGGCTTTCGGTCGCAGGCGCACGACAAGCGCTTTTCCCCGATAAGGTGATCGACCGGCTGTATCGACTGAGCGGCGGCACGCCGCGGCTGATCAACGTGATCTGCGATCGCGCCCTGCTCGGCGCCTACGTCGAAGGCAAGACCGCGGTCGGCATCGCGACCCTGAACCGGGCCGCGGGCGAGGTGCTCGGCGGCGTTCCGCAGCGATCGGGGCTAAAGCAGGTCGCACTGGCCTCGCTGCTCGCGGTGGCGCTCGCCGGTGGTGCTGCCGCCGCTTGGCGCTACAACGCTTCGGCCCCCGCCGTGGAAGCCGGCTCGACTTCGGCAACGTCCACCGCCGGGCCGAATCCAGTCCCCGTCGGCACGCCGCCCGCGGAAACGCCTGCCCCGCCGCCCCAAGAGATTGCCTGGCCCGCGCCGACCGAGCAGTGGCTGCACGAAGTAATGGCCGTACGCAGTCTCTTCTTGCTCTGGAACATCGAGACCCCTACCGTCGGCATCGACGAAGCCTGCCGCCTCATCGCCGCGCGAGGCATCGGCTGCCTGCGTCGGGACGGCGATCTCGAAGCGCTGCGGGCGATGAACGCACCGGCAATACTGGAATTGAGCCAGGCCGGCGGGCCGAATTTCTTCGCCACGTTGATCGCAATCGACGCCGAGCATGCGCGGCTCGCTTTCGCGGGCACCACGCGCGAGGTTTCGCTCGACAGCCTCCAGCGGCAATGGCGCGGCAACTATGTGCTGCTGTGGCGCACCCCGCCCGGGTGGTACCGCAGCGTCGGACCGGGCATGCGCGGTGCCGACGTCGCGTGGGTCGTGCGCCAGCTCGGCCGTTGGGAAGGCTCGCCCGACGCCGCAGCAAGCGGCAACACCTATAACGCGGTCGTCGAGCAGCGCATGCGCGCCTTCCAGCGCGGCAATGGCCTGCCCGAAGACGGCGTGGTCGGCCCCATGACCCTGGTTCGTCTCGCCGCCGTGGCCGACAGCGAGGCGCCCGTTCTCGCGAGGCAGGGGCAATAGCAATGTCCTACATACTCGAAGCGCTACAGAAGTCCGAACACGCGCGGCAACGCGGCAAGGTGCCGGACCTGAGCACGATCCCCGCAACAACGACCGGCACGCGCGTGGAGAGGTCGCCGCGGCATCAGCCATACGTCTTGGCCGGCTTCGCCGTGACCCTGCTCGCGGCCGTGCTCGGATGGTGGCGGCCGTGGCAGCAGGCAAGCACCGAAGCGCGCGAAGACCAGAAGATAGCGGTTGCGGTGCCGCGGGTACAGGAGCCCGAACCGTCGCAAGCCAGACCGACAGAACAGATCCAGCCCTCCCCGACCCCGTCGAGCCCACCGACCATACCCCCGTCGAGCCCAGCTGCTGCCACAAGTCGGCCGCCGGTCACGTCGGCAGACACGCCATCGCCTGCTGCGACCACCCGGCCCGCACAGCGCATCGACAAGACGCCGGCAAACGCAGAGATCGCTGCTCCGGCGGCTTCCCGGCCCGCGCCCGTCGCGACGGCTCCGCTCGCGCCGCCCTCGCCCGCACCCACCTCCGCGCGCCCGCCATCCGGCCGCATCCTGAACCTCCAGGAATTGCCGCCAGCGGTCCGCAACACCGTGCCGCGCCTGACGATCTCCGGCTATGCGTCGGCCGGCGATTCCGGCAAACGGATGGTCGTCGTCAACGATCGGCTGGTGCAGGAAGGCGAAGAGGCCGGCCCCGGCGTGACCGTGGTGACGGTCGGCGACGACGGCGTCGTGTTCGACTTCCAGGGCTACCGCTTCCGGGCGCAGCAGTAAGAGCTCGGTTCAGCTCTTCTTGCTGGTCTTCAGGAAAGCGGGCATTGGCACGGGCTCGATCTGCCTGCTCTGGCACTGCGGGCAGACGGGGTGCGACTCGGCGTGCTCCGCCACGTGTTCGACGAGGTCGAATACATGGCCGCAATCCTTGCAACGATATTCATAGGTGGGCATAGGACCTCCGCGCTAACGACAGCAGCCATGCAAACGAAGGGCCCGGAGGTTACCTCTCCCAATACCCCGGGGTGTTGTAGACGCCCTTCAGATACTCGATGAAGTGGCGCACCTTGGCCGGCAGGTAGCGCTGCTGCGGATAGACGGCCTGGATGTCATAGGCGGGTGCCGCGAATTCGTCGAGCACTGTGACAAGCTCGCCGCGCTTGAGTTCAGCCTGGATCTCCCAGGTCGAACGCCATCCGATGCCGAGCCCCTGCTTGACCCAACTGTACAGAAGTTCGCCGTCGTTGCAGTCGAGATCACCTTCGACGCGCACCGCAACAAGCTTGCCGTCGCGCAGAAAGCTCCAGCCCCGCTGCTGGCCGCCCTGCAGGTTGAAGGCGAGGCAGTTGTGGCGGGCGAGGTCTTCGAGCGTGCGCGGTTCCCCGTGTCGGGCGAAATACTCGGGAGCGCCGCAGACCACGCGGCGGTTCGGGAAGAGTTTCAGCGCAACGTAGTTCGGATCCGTGACCTCGCCGATGCGGATCGCCATGTCATAGCCCTCGCGCACGAGGTCGACGACGCTGTCCGTGAGGTTGAACGACAGCTTCAGCTCCGGGTAGCGCGCCTTGAAGGCCGGCGCGTGCGGCGCGACGTGGCGGCGCCCGAAGGCGGCCGGCGCGGAGACGACGAGGTGGCCGCGCACGACGTCGCGCCCGGCGCTGACGCTGGTCTCGGCCTCGTCGAACTCGTGGATCAGGTGGCGACACTGTTCGAGGAACTGCTCGCCGAGGTCGGTCAGTGTCAGGCCGCGCGTCGAACGGTGCATCAGGCGCACGCCGAGACGCTTTTCGAGTCCGTCCAGGCGCCGCCCCATCACGACCGGCGTGACGCCCTCGACGAGCGCCGCCGAGGCGAAGCTCCCCTTTTCGGCGACGAGGACGAAGCTACGGATTTCGGTGTATCGGTCCATGCACCGAGTTTAGCGCGATCGGGCAAGCATTCTTCCTTTTGCACCTTCTCGCGACCGAGCTGTCATTATTGTCACTGACGCCCTTTCAGGAGACCCACCCGATGCTTCGCACCCTCAACGATCTGTTCCGCTCACTGTTCGACGCCTCGCCGGAAGACGAAGCGTTCGGCGAGCACCAGCTGCGACTGGCAACGGCGGTGCTGCTCGTCGAAGTGATGCGCAGCGATTCCGAGGTTCTTGCGGAGGAGCGCGAGGCCGTGCTCGCGGCGCTGCGCGACAAGTTCGCGCTGAACGATGACGAAGTAGCGCGACTCTTCGAGCTCGCACAGGCCAAGTCCGACGAGGCAATCGACCTGCACCAATTCACGTCGCAGCTCAACAAGTCCTTCAGCCCCGAACAGAAACTGCACGTGATCGAACTGCTATGGCGCGTCGCCCTCGCCGACGACCACCTGAGCGCGCACGAAAACCACCTCATGCGCCGGCTCGGCGACCTGCTGTATATCCCCCACGCGGACTACATCGCGGCAAAGCAGCGCGCGCGCGAAGCGCTCAAGGCGCAGGTCGCCCCCTGAGGCGACCTGCCGATCAGATTCAATCAGACTGCGGCGCCCGCTGCACCCGTGCTATCCATCGGGCGGCGACGATAAAGACGGTTCAGCATGCGGCCGGCCAGCCGCACCGGCCACGGCGCCGCCGCGACGATTCGCACGTTCCCGCGCGGCACGCCTTCGATCAGCACGAGCCCCTTGCTGTCGATGCGCATGCTTTCGCCCGCGACGAGAAAGAAGTCGCCGGCCTGACCTTCAACCGTCACCCAGATGCGCCCATGCGTGCATTGCACGCGCAGTCCGCGAGCGTCGCGAAAGGCGAGCGGACTCCATTCGTCCAGTTGGATGGTTCCGTTGCTCGATAACATCCGCATGATCGCTCTCCTCAAATCGTCATTGAACGCGCAATGACAGTCTAGGAATCGCGAGCAATCCAGTACAGACACACGGAATCGAAATTGACATCGATACAGATCCGCATTTTGGAAAGTGTACCGGTCAAAATCGGGAGCAACTGTACCTTTCGTGCACGTAAGACTGGCGGGACAATGCAACACAGGGCACAAGCGGGAATGCACAGACATGGACCAACGCACGCTGCGCTATGAACAGCTCGCCGACGAGCTGGGCGGCATGATCGCGGAACGCATCCTGCGCCCGGGCGACCGTCTGCCTTCGGTTCGCACGATGGCGCGGGAGAAGAAGCTCTCGATTTCGACCGTCGTGCAGGCCTTGCGCCAGCTCGAAGAACGCGGCCAGATCGAGGCGCGGCCGCAGTCCGGCTTCTTCGTGCGCCCGCCCCCCGCCTGCCAGAACGCCCAACTCGAACCGCAGCCCCGCCCCCGCCGGACACGCCCGGTCGCCGTCGATATCAGCAGCCGCATGATGCGCGTCGTCACGCTCAACAACCGTCCGGACATGGTGCCGCTCGGCGCCGCCCTGCCCGCGCCAGAACTCTTGCCGATCGCTACGCTGCAGCGACTGTACGGACAGATCGGGCGCCACGCCGAGCATCTCCTCGACGCCGCCAGCCACGCAATGATCAATCGCCCCGAGCTCGTGCGCCAGCTCGTGCGGCACTCGCTGACCTGGGGCCAGGCGCTCGCCGCCGACGAGATCGTCGTCACCAACTCCTGCACCGAGGCCCTGCTGCTGTGCCTGCGCGCCGTGACCAAGCCCGGCGACACCGTCGCGGTCGAATCGCCGTCCTACTACCTGATGCTGCAGCTGCTGGAACAGCTGGGCCTGAAGGCGCTGGAGATCCCGACGCATCCGCGTAACGGCCTGTCGGTCGATGCGCTGGACATCGCGAGCCGCGAACGACGCATCGCCGCCTGCCTCCTCGTCACCAACTTCAACAACCCGCTGTGCAGCCTGATGCCCGACGAGGAAAAGCGCCGCCTCGCCGCGCTGACCGCCGAGCGCGGCATCCCGGTGATCGAGGACGACATCTTCGGCGAGCTCTACTACGGACCGCAGCGCCCTTGGCCACTGAAGTCCTTCGACACCACCGGCAACGTCATGATGTGCTCGTCACTGTCGAAGACGCTGATCCCGTCTCTGCGCCTCGGCTACGTCGCGGCCGGCCGCTACCACGCCGACGTGCTGCTACAGAAGACCCTGACCTCCGGCGCCACGAACCCGATCACCCAGGCCGTCGCCGCCCGCTACCTGGAATCGACCGCCTCGGACCGCCATCTGCGCTTCCTGCGCCGCGCCTTCCAGAAGCAAGTGATGCAAATGTCGGAAGCCGTACTGCGCTACTTCCCCGCCGGCACGCGCATCTCGCAGCCACAAGGCGGCTTCGTGCTGTGGGTCGAACTACCGGCGGGAGGCGACGCCATGGCGCTCTTCGAGAAAGCGGCTGAAGCCGGCATCGCGATCGTCCCCGGCGAACTCTTCTCGCCCGGAGGCCACTTCAAGAACTGCCTGCGCCTCAACTGCGGCAACCCGTGGTCACCGCGGATCGAGGATGCGATCCGGCGCCTCGGGGCCTTCGCCGCCGGATAATCGCCGATCAGCAAAGTCGTTGGGCTCAGGACTCCGCGCCGCGCTGGCAAACCACCTCGATGTTGTGCCCGTCCGGACCGATGACGAAAGCTGCATAGTAGTTCGCGTGGTACTGCGGGCGCAGACCCGGCGCGCCATTGTCTTTGCCGCCCGCCTCCAGAGCCGCGCGATAGAAAGCTTCGACTTGCTGGCGATTCTCGGCCGCGAACGCCAGGTGAAGATGCGCCGGCTTCTCCTCGGTCTGGTACAGGCACAACGAAGCCTTACCCCCCGGCACGCCGAGCTCGACACCATATGCGGGGGCTCCCTCCGAGATGACAGTTACGCCGAGCGGTGCGAGTGCCTCGAGGAAGAACGCTTTGCTCGCCGCGTAGTCGCTGACTCCGAATTTGACGTGGTCAAACATGCGTTCTCCTCAATTCTTATAATACTTTTTGCCAGAACTCTTGATCAAATGATTGACCATACATCTTAACCGCCACGTTCTTGGTTGAAAGTGTAAACCCGTATTTTCTGTACAACTCCCGAGCAGCCTTTAAGCAGCTATACGTTTCAAGACACAATAAGCGTATACCGTGATCTTTACAGTGCGAAACGACTCTGTCCATCAGTGTCTTGGCAACTCCGCAACCTCGATATTCGGTTTCGACCAGCAAGAAATTTATGAATGCGGTTTGATCAGGCCTTAATGACACAGCAATTGAACCAATAGGCTCATTGTTTACAGCAGCCACCCAGAGCATGTTGAAGGGATCTTGTTTCTCCAGAAACGCCATGACCTTTTTGGCAATATCCCTTTCAAAATTCGAATCAAATTCAAACTGCTCCGCATAAATTCTCCCATGCATTGATATCAGCCAGCCGATATCACCCGGAATTGGATTTCTCAGAACAATTTCCATGAAGAGTTTGCCTAGCGGAAAGACCAGACCACGCCAAAATTCACCCCCAGCACATCAATCCCGGGGTTCGGATCGGTCATACCCAGATTGGAGTGATGCGTGAAATACAGCGCGGTCGTGAGCGCGAGGTCGTCGTCAAGCTGGCGCCGCACACCGCCCTGCGTGTACCAGTTGAACGCGAGGTCCTGCCCCTGGCCGCCGGACACATCCTTGGAATTAGTGAAGCCGAAGCCGCCCCCGATCTCGAAGAATCCAGCCGTCCTGCGGTCGGCCGACCATAGCTCCAACGATGGCGCAGCGCTGAACGCGACGTAGTGATGCTCCGGACCACGCATGATCGCCTCCGTCACCAGGGCGACGCGGTGGCGCAGGACAAGCCGCCCACCGTCCGGCGATTGCCATAGATCCCGCGTCGCGGGGCTGCGCCAGGCAAGGTTCACCGGTGCGATGCGGTAATCGAACGGGGAATTATTGCGGATCTTGGCCAGGTAGCCCGCCTCCAGCGCGAACTCCCAGCTGTCCGCGGGATGCGGCACTTGCGCCCGCGCCTGCCCGCCGGCAAGAAGAGCCAGAGCGGCCGCGCCATACGCGACCCAACGGGTCCTCGTCATTCTCATTCATCTTCCTTCTTCACGCGCCACAGACAAGGCATCTGTGATGCGGATTCTAGCGAAGACCGTCCGCTGCAACCGATTGCTAGTCGTCCGTGTGCGCTTGGCGCCGCAGGACGACATGGGTGGCCTTCTCCGACGCTACAAATTCAACGCATTCGTACCCCAGAGCCCGCATATCAACCCCTTCGAACAGCGATTCTCCCCGGCCGAGCAGGACCGGCGAGATAGCGATGTGCAGTTCATCAATGAGGCCCTCACGAAGATACTGCCGGATTGTGGCCGGCCCGCCGCCGATCCGCACGTCCATTCCGGCAGCCGCCTCGCGCGCACGATCGAGCGCCTCGCGAATGCCTCCCGTTATGAAGTGGAACGTCGTGCCGCCTTCCATCTCGATGGTGGGACGAGCATGATGGGTCAAGATGAAGGCTGGAACGTGATACGGTGGATTGTCTCCCCACCAGCCTTTCCAGTTTGTGTCCGGCCAGTCCCCGCGAACGGGTCCGAACATGTTCCTCCCAAGAATCCAGGCCCCAACATTCTGAAAGCCACGGGCGGCGAAATCATCGTCAATCCCGGTCGTACCGTCGTCCTTGCCGAACAAGGCCCGCTGGAACGTGCGTGTTGGAAGTAGCCACTGGTGCAGTTCCGTCCCGCCGACGCCCAACGGATTGTCGATGTCTTGATTCGGACCTGCTCCGTATCCGTCGAGCGAGATCGTGAAGCCCTCAACGCGAACTCGTGTCATTGCTTGCCTCCGTTTAGACGTCCAAACGAATCCTCAGCGGTCTTTCCAACATCGATAGGTGGAAAAAGCCTTTTCGACTTCCTCAATTCCGTGAAGTTTGCAGCCGCTGGACTCTGTGTTCCCTGCCTCTCTGTATAGATGGGCCTCATGCCTAAGCAAAGTCATTGCGCGGTGGGTCGCCGAAGACTACGATGTGTATATATCGATTAAAAGATACACATCATGCGTACCAACATTGTGATTGACGACAAACTCATGGACGAAGCGCTTCGCGCGACCGGATTGAAGACCAAGCGTGAGGCGGTAGAACTTGGCCTTCGGACGTTGCTTCGCCTCCGGCAGCAGGAAGAGATTCGCCAGTTTCGCGGCAAGCTTGACTGGCAGGGTGATCTCGACAAGATGAGGACTGACAAGTGATTTTGGTCGATTCCAGCGTTTGGATCGACTATTTCCGAGGAACCGTGACGCCGCAGACTGAAAAGCTGGACTCCCTGCTTGGAGTAGAGCCCGTTGCAACGGGCGATCTGATTTTGGCCGAGGTGCTGCAGGGTTTCTCGAGTGAGCGCGACTTCAACCAAGCTAAGAAACTGATGACCTCGTTGGTCATTATTGATCTGGGCGGGCAAGAGATGGCCATTCAAGCTGCCAGGAATTTTCGTTCGCTGCGGGCATTGGGTGTGACGGTGCGAAAGACCATCGACACCGTGATTGCGACTCGATGCATAGAAAGCGGATTGGCTCTGCTCTACAGCGACAGGGATTTTGATCCGTTTGTAGAGCATCTTGGCCTCCGATCCGCGCTCACCGAAACCTGATCGGGATAGGAAACCGCCTCACGGCGCCTCACTCCCACACCACCGGGTATACGGATCACGTATCCGGCGGTTCAATGAATAACGGATCATCTCACGCTGCCAGTTCAGGCAGCCCCATGTGCTGGAAGGTACGCCGCGGCAATGCCGCCGTCAATGCAGATGTCTTGCTGATGCGCCAAGGGCCGTGCGCCGTTTTGCTGGCGTTCCAGACTCCGGTCAGTGCTCGAACGCGGGCTTTGAGCTTGTCGATGGCCTGGTCGGCCACTTTCAGTCTTGCCCCCGCGCGGCTCACGGTAAAGCCCAGGAAGCTGCGCCTCATAGGGCACTCAGCATGACTTCAAGACGCCCAACGCGTAGGTAGCCTGCAACCGCGCGAGGCGGAACGTTCGAAGAGCACCCCGCTTTCGGTTGTCAGGTTGACTGATGATCGGGCGCTCAACTTGCGTGCGCTAGAACCTCGGCCGCCCATGGCCGCTGTTTACCAATAAACGTGGCGTTATCAAACCTCGGTACGCTTGAACAGACTGCCGCTGGTAGTCGGGATCATTGGTTCGACAAGACGGCTGGGTAACGCCACCAAACGCTGCCAACCCAGCGCGCGTGGCTCCCGATCAAGACACCTGTGAAGAAGACGCGATTGGTCCGGTAGTTGACGATCAGAGAGCCATCCCGCCCTTTGGACAGAAACACGAAGTTTTCGTCGTCTTCCGCGAACAGGTACGGTATGGCGAAGATGCGTTTCCGAGACCCATCAAATCCCAACGCTGGGCCCAACTCCAATTCCAGGCACTGATACATGGCGTCGGAACCGTCCGTGGCACCGCCCCACCAATTCTTCCGCTTAAATTTCAAGACGCTCTCGCCCTTGGCAGCGTCGCGAACGCGGACGTACAGCCAGTCTCCACGTGCCGTGAACGTCGCCGTCGTGGCGCCAGGCGATGTTGGCCAAGGGCGGTCTCGTTCTTCGGCGTCCCGAAGCGTGGCCGGACCGAGTATTTCGTTCAACGGCGGATAATTTTCAACTCTTGCAGGATAGGCACCGGTCGCGCGAACGGCATATGTTCCCGACAAGTCCGGACAACCGTTCGGTAGGACCGTGCCTGGGCTCGACTCCCATTCGTGCGGATAATCGAGAGGTTCGAGGCTGGCACAGCCGGCCAGCAGTAACTTCGCCGAGGCCAACGGTGCCATGAGCCAAGATCGGAAGGGGAAACCCATTTGCGGCGGCCTAATCGGGATAGGAAGAAGCCTCACGGCCCCTCCCTCCCACACCACCGGACGTACGGGTCACGTATCCGGCGGTTCGATGAATTGAATTGCTACCGTGGTGCAAGATTCGGTAGTCCCAAGTTTGTGAAGAAGCGCAATGGTAGCGCGATTGCCAATGCCAGCGTCTTCGACAGCCGCCACGGACCATGGGCCGACTTGCTGGTCACGCCAATAGCATCGCCCGCAGCGGCGAGCTGAGGGCGATGAACCCTAGAACGTTTGCGATCACAGTTGCCCAAAATTTGGCCCGGAAGGAGGCTTTGTTGGATTTGTGGCGCAAGACCTGTTGGGCTACGATCGCACCAGGCCAACCGGCAATAAGCCCCAACCCCAGCAAAGTGTCTTCACTGACGCGCCAGCGGTCGGCAGCGGCAGCTGATTTATCTACAGCGTATACGACGAAGCACACCACGCTCGCTCCGAGATAGAGTCCGGCGACCCAACCCGGAACCTTCCAGAGGAAAGCGGCGATGGTGAAGAGAACAAAAAACGCCGGAATGGCGAACAGGGTCGCTGTGCCCCACTGCGCCGGATTGTCATTTCGCCCTCTGACACTCGGGCGTTTGGGTCTGACAACCTCGACACGCTTCGCGCGTTTTTTTCCATCTGGGGCCATTTCGACCTCAAATGTCACTCGCTGACCAACCTCAGGTCGCCCGGAGCGTGACGCAAAAGCTTTGATGTGAACAAAGATCTCTTGGCCTCCGTGCAGAGGCTCGATGAAGCCGAAGCCCCGGTCATCGTTCCACGTTTTCACAGCGCCTTCGATTCGCATGATGATTGATTGAGTTCTAACGTAGAGCTAACCGGCAGCCAAAAGCGCAGCTTTTGGCTGTCCAGCGACCGAAGGGAGCGGGGTTGAGCGACTACAAAGGGACTTCCCACTTCCGCCCGCGGCATTGGCCGCCCGGCATCGAAGTGCCAAGATTGAATTGCTGAAGTTCAATCTGAGGTCGCGAAAGGGGAAGTCCAAATGAATACTACGACGGTCGGTGTGGATCTGGCAAAGAACGTGTTCGTCACCTGCGTGGCGGACGGCGCGGGCCGGGTGATCGAGACGCGCGAGTTCAACCGGAGCGGATTCCTCGCGTGGTTGTCGACCTTGCCTCGTGGCACGCTCGTCGGCATGGAAGCCTGCGGCGGTGCGCATTGCTGGGGACGAACGATGCAGTCGCTGGGGCTCGAGCCGCGGCTGATGGCACCGGAATTCGTGCGCCCGTACCGCAAGCGCCAGGCGGTCAAGAACGACCGGGCGGATGCGGTGGCAATTGTCGCGGCACTGCTCGCGCCGGGAATGCGCTTCATCCCGGTGAAGACCGAGGCCCAGCAACAACGGCTCGCCTGGCACAGCTTGAGGCTCGGCTGGATCGAGGAGCGCACGGCGCTCTTGAACCGCATCCGTGGCCTGCTCGCCGAATTCGGGATGGTCGTCGACACCGGCGCGATGCGGCTGCGGCGTAAGCTTGCCGAGCATGAATTCGACACCGCGCAGCCGGCGCCGATCCGCCAACTGATTCAAGGCGTGCGCGACCAACTCGACGCGCTCGATGCCCGTATTGCCGAGTGCGACCGGCAGATTGCCACCCAACAAGCGGATGACGCCGCCGCCCGGCGGGTGCGCGATTTGCCCGGCGTGGGGCTCCTCACTGCGGATGCGGTGGTCGCCAGCGTCGGCGACGCGACCATGTTCCACAACGGCCGTCAGTTCGCCGCGTGGCTCGGTCTCACGCCGAGCCAGTATTCCAGCGGCGGAAAGCCGAAACTCGGGCGCATCACCCGACGCGGCGACGATTACCTGCGAACGCTGCTCGTGCAGGGGGCGCGCAGCGTGCTCGCCGCCGCCCTGCGCAAGGCTCGCAACACCCGCGAAGCGCTCACGCGACTGCAGCAATGGATCGTGACGCTGCACGCACGCGTCGGTTACCACAAGACGCTCGTCGCCATCGCCAACAAGCACGCTCGCCAGTTGTGGGCGGTGCTTGCCAAGGGCGAAACCTACAATCCCGAGGCGTGGCGTCAGCGGCCCGACTCGGCCACGGAACCGGCGCGCTGAAACCAACGTATCACCCGAAGGTGTTCGCATGACTGCACGCACGCGATAGACAAACAGGTCAGACCGACCGGCTGAGAGCCTGGCTAACCTGAGGGCCGACCACACGGGGTGTCGCGGCTGATCCCCGCGCCCCGGTCGCGCCGATGAACGATCGAGGCCAGCCGGTGCGGTTAATCGCAGGGCCCCGGCACGACCGTGCCGAACAAGGCCGATTAGGGAAAGGCAGTCTGCTCTGTCTTTGTCCATGGCGATGTCGGCAGTCGAAAAGGCCGGTCACGCGTATGCGTGATCGCGGAGGGCTGAAAATGAGTACGTGATCGACGTCAGGATCGGCCTGTGGCCGGTCTGCAAGGAACTGGGTTGACGGGAAGTCCCTTAGGGCCATGTTAGGACTTTGCGCGACGCTTCTGAAATTGCTCAAACTTGGCATTCAGTACGAAGACATACTCGCATATGGCGATACTGAAATCGAGGAGGTCTCGTGCGTCGTCTCGTGATACTTTTTCGGTCGTTGCATGGGCACCCAAGTTTCGATTCTCGCGAAGGGCCTCGCCCCATCCGAAAATTCGATCATCGATTACTCCGTCTTCGCGGAGCTTCTTGAGACCAGCAGCAAGATTCTTTGTTTTTGGATCGTGATGCTTGCAGACCCCTTCGATAGAACGTCCGCACATAACAGCACAAGCGCTGTATGCCTTGGCTTTGAAACAAATCTTCGCTTCGACGAGCGAATTGCGAGCAATTTCAGGAATGTCCCAATCAATCGCTGTGTCGGGTGCTGGCCACAGTCGAGACGCAGGTTCCCACTCCCAATCATCCTCTCCTGTTTGGATTAGCTCGGTAATGCCAAGCAATGGGCTATGACAAACCTTACATTCAAGTAGGACGTACTTGGTCGGGATGTGTGTGTTTTCAATGTCGATGTCGACTGCCCCTCTTTCGTCGCAGTCGACCTTGGATTCCCAGTGCGGGCATTCAGTAATCATGACTATCTTCGGAAGACCTAACGTGGAAGTGAGGGGCAGCCGGAGCGCGTAGCGCGGAGGGAACCAAAAGCGTAGCTTTTGGCTGTCTGAATCGCCCCGGGTTTCGCGGAGGCCGTTTTGTTTGAGTCAGGCGGCGACCGCCTGCTCGCTGAGGTTGCGGTAGTAGTTTGCCTCGGCTTCGGCGGGAGGAATGTACCCGATCGGCTCAAGCAAGCGGTGATGGTTGAACCATGAGACCCATTCGAGGGTGGCCAACTCGACCGCTTCAACGCTCTTCCAAGGCCCTCGCCGGTGGATGACTTCGGCCTTGTACAGGCCGTTGATGGTTTCGGCCAGGGCATTGTCGTAGCTATCACCACGGCTGCCGACCGACGGCTCGATGCCCGCTTCTGCCAAACGTTCGCTGTATCGGATCGAGACGTACTGGGAACCGCGATCGCTGTGATGGACCAAGGCATTACGTTCAGGCTGACGAGCCCACAGGGCCTGCTCCAGGGCGTCGAGGACGAACTCGGTCTGCATGGATCGACTGACGCGCCAACCCACGATGTAGCGGGCGAAGACGTCGACCACAAAGGCGACGTACACGAACCCCTGCCAGGTCGAGACATACGTAAAGTCGGACACCCACAATTGGTTTGGGCGCTGGGCGACGAACTGGCGATTGACGCGATCGAGCGGACACGGCGCAATCGAATCCGGGCGGGTGGTCCGCAGCGCCTTTCCGCGCATTGCACCGCGCAAACCCTGGGCACGCATCAGCCGTTCAACCGTGCAGCGGGCGACCTCGACGCCTTCCCGCTGCAACTGCCGCCATACCTTGCGCGCTCCATACACCTGCAGATTTGCCTCCCAGATCCGCTCGATGTGCCCCTCCAGCACCTCGTCGCGACGGGCTCGCAGACAGCGCAAGGCGGGATCACGCCGACGGGCTACCGCGCGACGATAGGCCGACGGGGCAACCTGCAGCACCCTGCAGATCGGCTCGACCCCGAAGCGCTCGCGGTGCGTGTCGATGAAACTGTTCATCACTTGTTGCGGCGGTCGAGCTCCGCCTGCGCGAAATACGCGCTGGCAAGGCGCAGAATCTCGTTGGCCTTCTTCAGCTCGCGGACCTCGCGCTCGAGCTCCTTGATGCGGGCCGCCTCTGCAGTGCTGACCCCATCACGCTGCCCGGTGTCCCGCTCGTACCGGCGCACCCAGTTCGACAGCGTCTGCGCGCTGCAACCGATCTTGGCCGCGATCGATTCGATCGCCGCCCACTGTGATCCATGCTGGTCGCGCTGCTCGAACACCATGCGCACGGCCCGCTCGCGCACTTCGGGGGAGAACTTCGTCGTCTTCTTCATGGCTCCATCTTCTCAAGAGTTGGAGCCTCCGCGAAACCCGGGGCGATTCAGGCCCCTCGACTGATGGGATGGACTCCCCCGTCTTTTCGGCGCCGAATAAGCGCCACCGGTGCTCATGGGGATGGGGATCGGTCTTCGACGAAAGGAGTCCGAAATGCATGCTACTACCGTTGCCGTTGATCTAGCCAAGAGTGTATTCCAGATTGCCGTTGCCGATGACAACTGGAAGGTCGTCGAGCAGCATCGCCTGACCCGGTCGCAATTCGAACGCTGGTTCGGCAACCGCGAGGTCGCGCTCGTGATCATGGAAGCGTGCGGTTCGGCCCACCACTGGGGCCGCAGGCTCCGCGAGCGGGGCATCGAGGTCAAGCTGTTGCCCGCCGCCTATATCCGGGCCTATGTGAAACGCAACAAGACGGACCGGGCCGATGCCTGCGCACTGCTCGAAGCCGCACGCTGCGCCGATATCGTGCCGGTGCGCGTGAAGTCGGTCGAGCAGCAAGCCCTGCAGGGCCTGCACCGCATCCGCTCGCTGTGGATGACCACTCGCACCTCGCGCATCAATGCGCTGCGCGGCTTCTGCCGCGAATTCGGCGAGGAGATTCCGCAAGGCGCCCGCACCGGGGTGGAGGCGATCAGCCGCGTGCTGGCCGATCCGCATTCGCCGGTGCCGTCGCTGATTCGCGAAACCATGCGCCTGCTCGTCGAGGAGATCCGCCTGCTTGAACAGCGCATCGCACAACTCGAACGGGAACTCACCGAAGTCGCGCGGCACAGCCCCGCGTGCACACACTTGATGTCGGTGCCCGGCATCGGACTGCTCACCGCCACGGCGATGGTGGCCGCCACCGGCGGGAACGTTACGCACTTCAAGGATGCCCGGCATTTCGCGAGCTGGTTCGGCATCACGCCCAAGGAATACTCGTCCGGCAACAACCGAAAGCTCGGTCGCATCTCCAAGCGCGGGGACCGCTACCTGCGCATGCTGCTCACGCATGGCGCCAGGGCCGTCCTGCGCGCTGCGGCCTTGGCGCGCAGCGCCGGTCGCAACCTGGATGGCCTACGCCTCTGGGCAACCGAGATTCAAGCGCGCGCCAACCACAACAAGGCCGCCTGTGCGCTCGCCAACAAGCTCGCCCGCCTCTGCTTCGCCGTGCTGCGCGATCACGCCCCGTATGGCAATCCGCAGCCATGTCCAATGAAGAAACTCGAACGCACCGCTTTTGCTATCGCCGCCTGACCGCCTTATCGCTTCACCTCTCACCCTTGCGCCGAGACTGATCGCTCATCATGGCAAACCGGGTCACACCCACGCGAATTGACGCCGATAACTCTGCCGGCTCTCCCGTAGCCGCTTGCAACGATTGGCGCATCGCGGGCAGATTCCATGTCGGCACGGGCCACAACGAGCCCACTCAAGATGCCGGATATACGACTGCAGGTGATGTCCCCGAACACGCCAACCTATCGGTCAGTTTCCTTGCTTTCCGGGGGAGTCCATATATGCAGGGTTAGAGCTACGGACGCAAAAGTGGGGATTCATACGGCGCCCCCGAAGTAGGATGACAAGTTGAACGCAAGACTAAAAAGCCCAGAGGCAACGCACAGTAAAGCCCCGACCAGCAGAAGCGCTGCAAAGAACCCTGGGCCGCCACTGCCGGCAATTGCGTTAAGTAGCATTTCAATAGACAACGCGGCTCGTGGATTTGCGCGAAATACTTTTTTATATTCGCTGATAAGAGAAAGCGCTGTAAAGGCGAGCCCGCCTGCTAGCAAGAACGAAACGAATGGACCTTCGAGTAGCGACCAGATGGCCATTTGTTGTAGCTCTAACGTGAAGGTGAGGGGCGACGGGCCGGCCCCGCCGGCACGGCGCCCCAGCGGCGAAGCCGCGCCGCGACCGAAGGGTTAAAGCGCTTCACGGTGGTAATGCCTTTCGGTTAGATTGAAATGCAGGCCACGCGGCGATTTAAACCCGCAGCACCCGCAAGTGGCGCACCCTTCAGGGAAGGATAATGGGCTGCCGCAGTTTGGACAGCCATAGGTGAAAGCCGGTAGGCGTTCTTCACAAATCGCTACAGGGCGCGCCGAGGCAAGACCGCTTTCGATTAGACCTGTGACGTGCTTAGAAAACCCGCAATCGCCTGGCTCGCAGAACAACTCACCGTCGCGGAATTCAAGCGGGGACCGGCAAAACGGACAAAGTAGTGTTTTGTTCATGACGAGGCGATTGATTGTGGGCCACATAGCGCTCTAACGTAGAGGTGACCGGCGCTGCGCGGCTTTATCGCGCAGCGTCCAGCGACCGAAGGGAGCGAGGTCGACTGATGGGATGGACTCCCCCGTCTTTTCGGCGCCGAATAAGCGCCACCGGTGCTCATGGGGATGGGGATCGGTCTTCGACGAAAGGAGTCCGAAATGCATGCTACTACCGTTGCCGTTGATCTAGCCAAGAGTGTATTCCAGATTGCCGTTGCCGATGACAACTGGAAGGTCGTCGAGCAGCATCGCCTGACCCGGTCGCAATTCGAACGCTGGTTCGGCAACCGCGAGGTCGCGCTCGTGATCATGGAAGCGTGCGGTTCGGCCCACCACTGGGGCCGCAGGCTCCGCGAGCGGGGCATCGAGGTCAAGCTGTTGCCCGCCGCCTATATCCGGGCCTATGTGAAACGCAACAAGACGGACCGGGCCGATGCCTGCGCACTGCTCGAAGCCGCACGCTGCGCCGATATCGTGCCGGTGCGCGTGAAGTCGGTCGAGCAGCAAGCCCTGCAGGGCCTGCACCGCATCCGCTCGCTGTGGATGACCACTCGCACCTCGCGCATCAATGCGCTGCGCGGCTTCTGCCGCGAATTCGGCGAGGAGATTCCGCAAGGCGCCCGCACCGGGGTGGAGGCGATCAGCCGCGTGCTGGCCGATCCGCATTCGCCGGTGCCGTCGCTGATTCGCGAAACCATGCGCCTGCTCGTCGAGGAGATCCGCCTGCTTGAACAGCGCATCGCACAACTCGAACGGGAACTCACCGAAGTCGCGCGGCACAGCCCCGCGTGCACACACTTGATGTCGGTGCCCGGCATCGGACTGCTCACCGCCACGGCGATGGTGGCCGCCACCGGCGGGAACGTTACGCACTTCAAGGATGCCCGGCATTTCGCGAGCTGGTTCGGCATCACGCCCAAGGAATACTCGTCCGGCAACAACCGAAAGCTCGGTCGCATCTCCAAGCGCGGGGACCGCTACCTGCGCATGCTGCTCACGCATGGCGCCAGGGCCGTCCTGCGCGCTGCGGCCTTGGCGCGCAGCGCCGGTCGCAACCTGGATGGCCTACGCCTCTGGGCAACCGAGATTCAAGCGCGCGCCAACCACAACAAGGCCGCCTGTGCGCTCGCCAACAAGCTCGCCCGCATCTGCTTCGCCGTGCTGCGCGATCACGCCCCGTATGGCAATCCGCAGCCATGTCCAATGAAGAAACTCGAACGCACCGCTTTTGCTATCGCCGCCTGACCGCCTTATCGCTTCACCTCTCACCCTTGCGCCGAGACTGATCGCTCATCATGGCAAACCGGGTCACACCCACGCGAATTGACGCCGATAACTCTGCCGGCTCTCCCGTAGCCGCTTGCAACGATTGGCGCATCGCGGGCAGATTCCATGTCGGCACGGGCCACAACGAGCCCACTCAAGATGCCGGATATACGACTGCAGGTGATGTCCCCGAACACGCCAACCTATCGGTCAGTTTCCTTGCTTTCCGGGGGAGTCCATATACGCCATGTTAGAAGGCAATTTCAGTTACTCCTCTCGGTGAGTTGGGCTGAGTAGGTGCGACCGTCTTGGGTTGTGAGTGAGCAGGTGCAGTCATATGTGGGTTGATGAAACAGTAAGTCGGTGCGGTTTACATCAAAGTTGTATTCGAGTGTAGCGGCGATAACTGTTTCAACGGGATAGCCCTCTTTTTCGAGCAAGACCTCAAGCGCCGGTTTCAGTTTTGAAATGATCTCTGGCAAATACCCAATTTCGATTTCACGCGGCGATGCTTTCCCGGCCAATACGTTGATACCGACCTTTGGAATGTTGAGTGATTTTGAAGCCTTCGCCAGATGGCAAATGGCGTAATCGTCATGCCAATAGTTCAGAGTGCTCGCGAACTGATGCGCGAGGCTGTGTGCGACTGACTTCAAGCGCTTGAGCGAGGCCACGGGTCTTGCCTTCTAACGTGGAGCTAACCTGCGCCGGAGCAGCGTAGCTGCGGAGGGAACCCAACGGCCGTGCGCAGCGCGGCTGTTGGGCGTCAGGTTGAGCGCAGGGTTGGGCGTCATTTTTCGATAGCTCCATGCATGACTTTAGTGAAGCCGCCGGAGTGCGCATAAATTACCTGTGGTCCTGCAAATTGGGCGATGCCGCCAACGACAATTTCGATGAGTTCACTTTCGCCGCCACGAAAATGAAACTCACATGGGTTGGTGCCGTCACACCCGGGGTCGCCAATAATGAGCGTAGTGTTCATGCCTGATGTTGAACTGACTACGGCATCGAAGAACTCCGGGCCGGTGCCCCACTCGGCGGAAATGCCTTGTAGGCCCGAGACTATGTCCTTCAACTCTTGGAGAGTGATTGGTTTTCCATCATTCGCAGGCGTTTCGATTCCCTCGCTTTGTAGCCAGGCACGAACCTCGTGTGTGATTGGAAGAACTGCGTAAGAGTCGCTCATGCGCTATGACGCCCAACGTGTTGTCGACAGCAGCAGTGCCGGATATGCTATTAGCATGCTGCATATATTGGATGAGACGTCACACATTAATGACATTGTAATCATACCCTTATCGGCTATACTGTATTTATGAACAGTATATATACAGCCCCCAAACACGCCGCGATCCCCTCGTTCGACCAGCCAAGGCCTGTGAAGCTGCTCGACCAGGTGCGGGAGCGCATCCGGTACAAGCATTACAGCATACGAACCGAGCAGGCGTATGTCTATTGGATCAGGCTATTTGTTCGGCACAATGGGCTGCGTCACCCGCGCGACATGGGCGTGCCGGAGGTCGAAGGCTTTCTGAGATGGCTTGCCAGCGAGCGCGCGGTGGCGCCCTCGACGCACGCTCAGGCGCTATCTGCGGTGCTGTTCCTGTACCGGGAGGTTCTCGGGATCGATTTGCCGTGGATGAACGAGATTGGCCGGCCGAAGCAGCGTGAACGCGTTCCGGTCGTGCTGTCCCGCGCCGAAGTGTCGCGCCTGCTCGCCGCCCTGGACGGGGCTGAGCATGACCTGGCGCAACTCCTTTACGGAACGGGCATGCGTCTCATGGAAGCGTTGCGGTTGCGCGTGAAGGATGTCGACTTCGATCGGAACGAGATTACCGTGCGCGAAGGCAAGGGCGGGAAAGACAGGCGTGTGATGCTGCCGGTGGTGCTGGCGCCCACCTTGGCGCGGAGGCTGGAACTTGCGCGCGGGGTGTGGAAGCAGGATCGCCTGGCACAGGTCCCGGGCGTGTCGATGCCGGATGCGCTGGCGCGGAAATATCCGCGGGCGGCCGAATCCTGGCCGTGGTTCTGGGTGTGGCCATCGGACAGGCTCTCCACGGACCCGGTGTCCGGAATCGTGCGCCGCCATCATTTATATGAACAGCGTCTGCAACGCGCGGTGCGGCGGGCGGTTCAAGTGTCGCAGATCAACAAGCCTGTGACCGTACACACGCTACGCCATTCATTCGCGACGCATTTGCTCGAACGCGGCTACGACATCCGTACGGTTCAAGAACTACTGGGACATTCGGACGTTTCCACGACCATGATCTACACGCACGTCCTCAACCGAGGCGGGCATGGCGTCGTCAGCCCGCTCGACAGCCTGTAGACGCCACTGCGCGGACGCCGGAGCGCCCGCGCTTAGGTGCAATCAGGCTGCGTGCGGCGTCTCGGTCGCGAGTGCGGCACCGCCGGCGCGGTTCAGCGCGCTGACCATCGCCTTGATCGACGCGGTGACGATGTTCTCGTCGATGCCGACGCCGTAGCAGTCGCCGCCGGCACCCGGCTTGGCCACTTCGATCAGCGCGTAGGCGCGGGCGTCGCCACATTGGGCGCTGCTGCCGAAGGAACGCTCTTCGTAGCTCCTGACCTGCAACTCGATGCCGAGGCTATGCAGTGCGCGGACTGCGGCATCGATCGGGCCGTTGCCTTCGGCGACGAGCGTCTGCGCCTGGCCGTTCACTTCGAGGGTGAGGCGGATGCCTTGCGCTTCGCCGTGCTCGAAGAGGTGATGCTCGACGTAGCGCACCGACTTGTCGTTGGCGAGGTAGGTGTCGGAGAAGAGGCGCCAGATGTCGGCGGCCACGACTTCGCCCTTGTGGGTGTCGGCGTGCTTCTGCACGACGGTCGCGAATTCAACCTGCAAGCGCCGCGGCAGGACGATGCCGTATTCGGTCTCGAGCAGGTAAGCGATCCCGCCCTTCCCGGACTGGCTGTTGACCCGGATCACCGAGTCGTAGCTGCGGCCGACGTCCGCCGGGTCGATTGGGAGGTAAGGCACGTTCCACGGCTGATCCGCCTTGTGAGCGGCAAAGCCCTTCTTGATGGCGTCCTGGTGGGAGCCGGAGAAGGCCGTGAAGACGAGGTCCCCGACGTATGGGTGGCGCGGGGAGATCGGGAGCTGGGTACAGTGCTCCACGGTTCTGGCGACGGCGTTGATGTCCGAGAAGTCGAGTCCCGGATTCACGCCTTGCGTGTAGAGGTTGAGCGCGAGCGTCACGATGTCGACGTTGCCGGTGCGCTCGCCGTTGCCGAAGAGGCAGCCTTCGACGCGGTCTGCACCGGCCATGAGCGCAAGCTCGGCGGCGGCCACCGCCGTGCCGCGGTCGTTGTGCGGATGGACGCTGATGAGGACGCTGTCGCGGCGGGCGACGTTGCGGTGCATCCATTCGATCTGGTCGGCATGGATGTTGGGCGTCGCGACTTCGACCGTCGCGGGGAGGTTGAGGATGACCTTGTTGTCGGGGGTCGCGCCCCAGGCTTCGGTGACTGCGTTGCAGACTTCGAGCGCGAAGTCGAGCTCGGTCGCGGTGAAGGTCTCGGGACTGTACTGGAGCGTGATCTTCGTTTCGGGCTGCTCGGCGGCGAGCTGCTTGATGAGCTTCACGGTCTTGACGGCCAATTCGACGATCTGCGGCTTGGTCATGCCGAAGACCATGTCGCGGAAGGGCTCGGAGGTGGCGTTATAGACGTGCACGATCGCGCGCTTGGCGCCGCGGATCGATTCCATCGTGCGGCGGATGAGCTCTTCGCGCGCCTGGGTCAAGACTTCGATCGTGACGTCTTCGGGGATGTGATTGCCCTCGATGAGTTCGCGCACGAAGCCGAATTCGATCTGCGACGCGGATGGGAAGGCGACTTCGATCTCCTTGAAGCCGATGTCGCAGAGCGTGTGGAAGAGCTGCATCTTCTTCGCGGCATCCATCGGCTCGAAGATCGACTGGTTGCCGTCGCGCAGGTCCGTGCTCATCCAGATCGGATGCTTGTCGATGACGCGGCTCGGCCACTGGCGGTCCGGGAGATTCACCGGCGGGAACGGGCGGTACTTGCGGGACGGGTCGGTCAACATGGCTCTTTCCGTTGCGTTCGTTGTTGTGCGATGGGATGCATCTTACGCAAAACGCGTCGGCAGAGGCTTGCGTTGTTGAGGCAAAATCGGGTTGTTTTTGGCAGATTATTGCGTTGCATCCGCCACTCACGCGATAATACATCCTGTCAAACAAAATAACGGCAATCCCATGGAAGTCGATCGTTACGACCGCGAGATCCTGCGCGTCCTCCAGCAGGACGGACGCATCAGTAACCAGGACCTCGCCGACCGCATCGGCCTGTCGCCCTCCCCCTGCCTGCGTCGCGTGCGGGCGCTGGAGGAAGCGGGCTTCATCTCGGGCTACCGCGCGCAGGTCGACGCGAAGGCGCTCGGCCTGTCGCTGATGGCGCTGATCCAGATTTCGATGGACCAGCACACGCCGGAGCGCTTCAAGGACTTCGAGGCGGCGGTGCGGGACATCCCGGATGTCGTTGAATGTCTGCTGATCACGGGGCAATCCGCGGACTACCTGCTGAAAGTGGTCGTCAAGGACATGGACGCTTACCAGGAATTGCTGCTGAACCGCATCACCCGCATCTCGGGCGTGACGGGCGTGCATTCGAGCTTCGTGCTGCGGCGGGTCGTGGATAAGGGGGTGCTGCCGGTCGGAGATGCATAGGGGCGAACCGATCGGCAACGCCGGGGACTAATTGGCGGGACCCTTACCGGAGCCATCCATGCTGCAGATCGCGATCGTCGACGACCACGAGATTGTCCGCACCGGCTTCCGCGAGATCCTCTCGGAGGAGCTCGACATGCAGATCGCGTTCGAGGCGGCTTCGGGCGAGGATGCGCTGGAACGGCTGCGCGAGACGCCCTGCGACGTGGTGCTACTCGACATCGCCCTGCCCGGCCAGAGTGGCGTGGACGTGCTGCGGACGATCCGCCAGCACTACGACGCATTGGGGGTGCTGGTGCTGTCGGGCTTTCCCGAGGAGCGCTATGCGATTGCGATGCTGCGCAACGGGGCCGACGGGTATCTGTGCAAGGATTGCGACCACGAGGAGTTGGTGCGTGCGATCCGCACGGTCGCGTCCGGGCGACGCTATGTCTCGGCGCGGACGGCGGAGCTCCTCGCGGCCGAGGTGACGGGCGATGGCGCGGGGCTGCCGCACGAGCAGTTGTCAGAGCGGGAGCTGCAGGTCTTCCTGCGGCTCGCGAAGGGGGAATCCGTGTCCGATATCGCGGAATCGCTCGCGCTCAGCGTGAAGACCGTCAGCACCTACCGCTCGCGCGTCCTGGAAAAGCTCGACGTCGCGAGCAATGCGGAACTCGCGGCGTACGCGATCCATCACGGGCTCATCGTCGCGTAACGCACGGTCGCCGGCAGGCTCGCGACGATGCGTGTGCCGTCGCCGGGCATGCTGTCGACGTGGAGGTCGCCGCTCAGCATCTGCATGCGGTGGCGCATGCCGGCCATGCCGTGATGCCCCTTGGGGGCAGCCTCGGGTTCGAATCCGGTGCCGTCGTCCTCGATGATCAGACGCAGACTGTCGTGCAACGGCTGTAGCGCCAGCTTGACGTGGCGCGCGGCGGCATGGCGGCGGATATTGGTGAGCGCTTCCTGGGCGATGCGGAACAAGGCGAGCGCGGCGTCGGCGGGCAGGTCGAGGTCGGTGTCCGGCAGATCGAGCGTGACCTTCACGCCGGCGCCCTTGGCGAACTCGTCGCCGAGCGTGCGCAGCGCCGCGACGAGCCCCAGTTCCTGGAGCAAGGGCGGACGCAGGTCGTCGGTGATGCGGCGCTTGAGCGCGATGCCGCTTTCGATGGTGCTGATCAACCGGTCGAAGCGCTCGCGGTGCGGCACGAGGGCGGCCGGATCGAGCTTGCGCATGATCCATGCGATGTCCATCCGAGCGGCGGTCAGCAACGCGCCGAGTTCGTCGTGCAATTCACGCGCGAGATGCGCCTGTTCGGCTTCACGGGCGTTGGTGAGGTAGGTGGCGAGATCCGATAGCTCCGCCGTCCGCGCACGGACCAGGCTGTCGAGGCGCCGGTTCTCCTCGTGCAGCAACCCGGCGATCTGTTCGCGCAGGCGCACCTGCCGACGGAAGGTCACGAACAGGATCAGCAGCAGGACCAGCGCGCCGCCGGACAAGGTCGCGACGACCCAGCGCGTATGCTCGACGTGCTCGATCGACTCCTCCAGCGAACGCTGTCCGTGCGCGAGCGTGCGGCGCTTGACGTCCGCCAGCGTCTTGCGGATGCCATCCATGTAACGCCGGCCGTCCCCCGCCGCGGGCGCCTCGTCATCGACGCGTCCGCGCGCGACCTCGTCGGACATGATGCGCATCTTGAGCGCGATAAGTCCGGCGAGCTGGGCGAGGTCGCCTTCGCTGTGCTGCCAGGTCACCGGGTCCTGGCGCAGGTCCTCGAGGGTGTACTTCACGGTCGCGAGGCTGTTCAGGTAGGGCTCGAGGTAGGCGCGGTTGCGGGTAAGCAGGTAGCCGCGCACGCCGCTCTCGGCGTCGACGAGCTGGATCAGCATGCTGTCGAGCCGCCCGGTCCGTTCGGCCTGGAGCTGGAGTTCCTCCAGTGCATCGAGGCTGGCCCCTGCCTGCCCGAAACTCGATACGAGGAGCAGGACCACCAGCCCGCAGCCGAGCGCGAGCAAGGCGTGGCGGCCGTGGCGGGCGATGCGCTCGGCGAGGACGTCGGCACGAGTCGGTTTGATCAGTTTCATGACGAACCTCCGTGGCGGGCACGCTCCTCCCGCGTCTTCCTTGCAGGACTAGTCCTACACGCGATTCCGCCTCGTCCGACAGACGTCGGCCGTGCCGCTTCATACGATGAGTTTGGCTGACCGTGAATCACAAGGGATGCGAGGCAAAAGCCCGTCCCCGCCGCCGGCCCACCGAACACCATCTCATCTTCGTAGAGGAGAACCGTGATGAAAACCGCCCTCAGTATCGTTGCATTGGTACTCGCCGGTGCGCTGCCGCTCGGCGCAAACGGGGCCGATGCGACCAAGTCGGCACCGGCTACGGGTACCGGTTCCACGACCGGGCAAGTCACGCCGTCCCAGACCACGCCTTCCGCCACGACCCCCGCTGAACTGGGCAAGCCGGAAGTGCCGCCGCTGTTCAAGGAGTTGGACAAGAACAGGGACGGCCAGATCACCCGTGACGAGGCCAAGCGCTCGGCCGAAATCCTGAGCACCTTCGACTCGCTGGACACCGATCACAACGGAAAGGTTTCGCTGCTGGAATGGAATGCCGGTGAGATGCAGAAGCCGCATTCCAAGCAGTAAGCAATCGACAGAAGGAGCCCTTTCATGATCCGACAACTTCGAGCCGCATTAGTAAGCCTGCCGCTGCTGTTCTCGCCGCTTGCGTCGATGGCAGCCCAGGAGGCGCCGGATGCGCTGGTCAAGAACGTGACCGACGACGTGCTTTCGATCCTTAAGCAGGACAAGGACTTGCAGGCAGGCGACCATCGCAAGGCGATGTCGCTGATCGAGGACAAGGTCAGCCCGCACTTCGACTTCCCGCGCATGACGAGCCTGGCGGTCGGCCAAGGATGGCGGCAGGCGAACCCGGGCCAGCGTGAAGCGCTGACCCGCGAGTTCCGTACCTTGCTGGTCCGTACTTACGCGAACGCGCTGACGTCCTACCGCAACCAGACCGTCACGGTGAAGCCGTCGCCGGGCGCACCGAAGGACGGCGATACCTCGGTCCATACCGAGATCAACCAGCCCGGCACGAAGCCGATCGCGGTCGATTACCGGCTCGCCAAGAGCGGCGATACCTGGAAGGTCTTCGACGTCGCGATCGACAACGTCAGCCTGGTCACCAATTACCGCGGCAGCTTCGCCACGGAAATCTCCAAAGGCGGCCCTGACGGCCTGATCAAGAGCCTTCAGGACAAGAACCGCGGCGCACCGCCGCAACCCAGCAAGGGCTGAAGCACTTGATGCCCGAAGCTGAGCAGCAACAAGGAGGAAACATCATGCAAAGCATTACTCGAAGGTCTTTCGTGCTTGCCCTGCTCGCCACTGCCATGAGCACTGCCTGCAGCGCGGGCCCGACCAAGGAAAGCACCGGCGAATACCTCGATGACAGCGTGATCACGACCAAGGTCAAGAGTGCATTCGTCGCCGACAAGACCGTGAAGGCGATGGACATCAAGGTCGAGACCTTCAAGGGCGTCGTCCAGCTGTCCGGCTTTGCGAACTCGCAGACGGAAATCGACCGCGCCGTCGAAGTCGCGCGTGGCGTCAAGGGCGTGCAGTCGGTCAAGAACGATATCCGGCTGAAGAGCAGTCAGGGCTGAGGAGCATAGACCATGACATTCAAGACCATTCCCAGGGGCGTACTGGTCGCCCTGCTGACCATGCCGCTGCTCGCGGCGTGTGGCAAGGGCAAGGACGCGGGCATGTCGGCGCCGCCACCGCAAACGAGCACGCCGCCAGCCGCGTCCTCGCCGGCGACGCCGCCTCCGAGCACGACCGCACCGCCAGCCGAAGCGCCTTCGTCGACGGCACCTTCGACGACCGCCCCGTCGAGCAGTACCGAACAGGGGGGTTCAGCGCCCCGCTGACGACCGGCTGACGGCGCTGCGCCCCCCGATCCCGGATCGAACCGGAAGGAGGACATCATGAAACAGCTGATTTCCATTCTCGCGATTGTGACCGCTGCCTTTAGCGTCTCCGCCTGTTCCACCACCGGCGGCACCGTGCTCGGTGCCGCGGCCGGTGCGGGCGTAGGTAGCGCGGCGACCCACGGCTCCACCGCAGGCGCGGTGGGTGGCGCAGCCGTCGGCGGCATCATCGGTCACGAACTGAGCAAGTAAGGCTCAGTTCTCAACAACCGGACGCGCTCCTCGGAGCACGAGCCCCGGCCAGGCGCCGGGGCTTTTCTTTGGGCTGATTCGATACTTGAAGTATCGACAGAAACGATCTCTGCGGCAATTCATCCGGCCGGCATTCCTCCCTATCCTGCATCCAACCCCAATCAACGGCATCAGCCGAAACAGGAACAGGAGGAGACACCATGGCCCGCATGAGAGCAGTCGACGCCGCCGCAGCAGTGATGCGCAAGGAAGGCATCACGACGCTGTTCGGCATTCCCGGCGCAGCAATCAACCCGCTGTACTCCGCGATCCGCAAGGACGGCAGCTTCAAGCACTATCTCGCCCGCCACGTCGAGGGCGCCTCCCACATGGCCGAAGGCTACACCCGCACCAAGGCCGGCAACATCGGCGTGTGCATCGGCACCTCGGGCCCGGCGGGCACGGACATGATCACCGGCCTGTACTCCGCATCGGCCGATTCGATCCCCATCCTCTGCATCACCGGCCAGGCGCCGCGCGCCCGGCTCTACAAGGAGGACTTCCAGGCCGTCGATATCGAGTCGATCGCGAAGCCGGTGACCAAGTGGGCCGTGACCGTGCGCGAGCCGGCCCTGGTGCCGCGCGTCTTCCAGCAGGCCTTCCATCTGATGCGCTCCGGCCGCCCCGGCCCGGTGCTGATCGACCTGCCCTTCGACGTGCAGATGGCCGAGATCGAGTTCGACATCGACACCTACGAGCCGCTGCCGGTCTATAAGCCCGCCGCGACCCGTGCGCAGGCCGAGAAGGCGATCGCGATGATGAACGCCGCCGAACGCCCGCTGATCGTCTCGGGCGGCGGCGTGATCAACGCCGATGCCGCCGCGAAGTTGCAGCAGTTCGCCGAAATCATGGGCGTGCCGGTGATCCCGACGCTGATGGGCTGGGGCAGCATCCCCGACGACCATCCGCTGATGGTCGGCATGGTGGGCCTGCAGACGGCGCACCGCTACGGCAACGCGACGATGCTCGCCTCCGACTTCGTGATGGGCATCGGCAATCGCTGGGCGAACCGCCACACGGGCTCGGTCGAGGTCTATACGGAGGGGCGCAAGTTCGTGCATATCGACATCGAGCCGACGCAGATCGGCCGCGTGTTCGGGCCGGACTACGGCATCGTGTCGGACGCCGGCGCCGCACTCGACCGCCTGATCGAAGTGGCCCGCGAGATGAAGGCCGCGGGCCGCCTGCCGGACCGCCGCCAGTGGGTCGAGGAATGCCAGGGCCGCAAGCGCACGATGCTGCGCAAGACGCACTTCGAGGAAGTGCCGATGAAGCCGCAGCGCGTCTACGAAGAGATGAACAAGAGCTTCGGGAAGGACACCTGCTACGTCACCACGATCGGCCTGTCGCAGATCGCCGCCGCGCAGTTCCTGCATGTGTACAAGGAACGCCACTGGATCAACTGCGGCCAGGCCGGCCCGCTCGGCTGGACCGTGCCGGCAGCGCTTGGCGTGTGCGCAGCGGACCCGAAGCGCAAGGTCGTCGCGATCTCGGGCGACTACGACTTCCAGTTCATGATCGAGGAGCTGGCCGTGGGCGCGCAGTTCAAGCTGCCCTACATCCACGTCGTCGTGAATAACGCCTACCTCGGCCTGATCCGCCAGTCGCAGCGCGGCTTCGACATGGACTATTGCGTGCAGCTCGCGTTCGAGAACATCAACGCGCCGGAGACTGAAGGCTATGGCGTCGATCACATCGGTGTGGTCGAAGGCCTCGGCTGCAAGGCGATCCGTGTGCGCAAGCCCGAGGACATCCAGCCCGCGTTCGCCCAGGCCAAGGCGTGGATGGAGGAGTTCCGCGTGCCGGTGGTGGTCGAGATCATCCTCGAACGCGTCACCAACATCGCGATGGGCACCGAGATCAACGCGATCAATGAATTCGAGGCGCTTGCCGAAAGCCGCGACGACGCGCCGACCGCCATCGCCTTGCTCGACTGAATCCGGAGGAGACGAAAAAATGCCGAAGTTTGCTGCCAACCTGACGATGCTCTTCAACGAGGTCGCCTTCCTCGACCGCTTCGAGGCGGCCGCCGATGCCGGCTTCAAGGGCGTCGAATACCTCTTCCCCTACGCGTTCAAGAAGGAAGAACTCGCCGAGAAGCTGGAACGCTACGGCCTCACCCAGGTGCTGCACAACCTGCCGGCCGGCAACTGGGAAGCCGGTGAGCGCGGCATCGCCTGCGATCCGTCGCGCGTCGGCGAATTCCAAGACGGCGTCGGCCGCGCGATCGAGTATGCGCAGGCGCTCGGCTGCAAGCAGGTGAACTGCCTCGCCGGCAAGACGCCGGCCGGCATCGAGGCGGGGCGCGTCCGCGAGACCTTCATCGAGAACCTGCGCTTCGCCGCCGGCAAGCTGAAGGAAGCGGACATCCGCCTGCTGATGGAGCCGATCAACACCTACGACATCCCCGGTTTCTACCTGAACCGTACGGCGCAGGCGGCGGAGATCCTCGAAGCGGTCGGCTCGGACAACCTCTTTATCCAGTACGACATCTACCACGCGCAGCGCATGGAAGGCGAGCTCGCGAACACGATCGCGCGCTACCTGCCGCAGATCGCGCACATCCAGCTTGCGGACAACCCGGGCCGCAACGAGCCGGGCACGGGCGAGATCAACTACCGCTTCCTGTTCGACTTCATCGACCGCAGCAGCTACCAGGGCTGGATCGGCTGCGAGTACAAGCCGGCCGCCACTACCCGCGAAGGACTGGGCTGGATCGATGCGCTGACACGCTAAGCCCCCGCCCCGACAGAGACACCACGCATAAAGGAGAACACATCATGGCAAACATCGGATTCATCGGACTCGGCATCATGGGCGCGCCGATGGCCCAGCACCTCATCGACGGCGGCCACACGCTGTTCGTGAACACCCACGGCAAGATGCCGCGCCAGATCGTCGACGCCGGCGCGACCGTGTGCGAGACGGGCCGCGAAGTCGCCGAGAAGTCGGACTTCATCATACTGATGGTGCCCGACACGCCGAACGTCGAAGAGGCGCTGTTCGCCGCGAACGGCGTTGCTGCAGGCCTCACGCCGGGCAAGACCGTCATCGACATGAGCTCGATCAGCCCGGTCGCGACGAAGCAGTTCGCGCAGAAGATCAACGACCTCGGCTGCGAATACCTCGACGCGCCGGTCTCGGGCGGCCAGGTTGGCGCGAAGGCCGCGACGCTGTCGATCATGGTCGGCGGCAAGCACTCGACCTTCGAGAAGGCGCTGCCGATCCTGCAGTTGATGGGCAAGAACATCACGCTGGTCGGCAAGAACGGCGATGGCCAGACCTGCAAGGTCGCGAACCAGATCATCGTCGCGCTGAACATTGAGGCGGTCGCCGAGGCGCTCCTCTTCGCCGCGAAGAACGGCGCCGACCCGGCGCGCGTCCGCGAGGCGCTGATGGGTGGCTTCGCCTCGTCGCGCATCCTCGAAGTGCACGGCGAACGGATGATCAAGCGCGCCTTCGATCCGGGCTTCCGCATCGAGCTGCACCAGAAGGACCTCAACCTAGCGCTGAGCGTCGCGCGCCAGATCGGCATGTCGCTACCGAACACCGCGACCGCCCAGGAACTGTTCAATTCCTGCGCCGCCCACGGTGGCGCCGGCCGCGATCACTCGGCGATGGTGCAAGCGCTGGAGAAGATGGCGAACTTCGAGATTGGCCAGTAAGCATCTGCCTGGAAGGCAATACGCGTAATACCGGATGTTCCCCGCAGGGCTCGCGGGCGAACATCCGGCCCCGCTTTTCGCGGCGGACGAATGCCTTCCGGCCAGGTCAAACGAGTGCTCCAGTCCTTCGACCTCCCGTCATCCCATTTTCCGAACCGGATCCTGCCATGACCACTGAAGACGACATCCGCGCCCTGCTGCGCCAGATGTTCACCGCGGCGGTGGACGCCGCCCAGCCCGAGCGCTGCATTCCGCGCCACCTGCCGGCCCTGCCGAAAGGGCGGACGGTGGTCATCGGCGCCGGCAAGGCCTCGGCCGCGATGGCGCAGGCGCTGGAACGCCACTGGCCGGGCGACTTGTCCGGCCTCGTCGTGACCCGCTACGGCTACGCCGTGCCCTGCGAACGCATCACGATCGTCGAGGCCGCCCACCCGGTGCCCGACGCCGCGGGCCTTTCTGCGGCGCGCGCGATGCTGGAGACGGTGCAGGGACTCACCGAAGACGACCTCGTAATCTGCCTCATTTCGGGCGGCGGCTCGGCGCTGCTGCCGCTGCCCGCCAAAGGCATCACGCTCGAAGACAAGCAGGCGATCAACCGCGCGCTGCTGAAGTCCGGCGCGACGATCTCCGAGATGAACTGCGTGCGCCGCCACCTCTCGGCGATCAAGGGCGGACGCCTCGCCGCGGCCTGCCATCCGGCCCGCGTCGTCAATCTCCTGATCTCGGACGTGCCCGGCGACAACCCGATCGACATCGCCTCCGGCCCCACCGTCGGCGACCCGACGAGCTGCGCCGACGCGCTGGAGATCGTCGCGCGCTACGGCATCGACCTGCCGGAAGCCGCCCGCGCCATGCTCGAAAGCGGCGCCGGCGAAACCGTGAAACCCGGCGACGCCCGCCTCGCCCGCGTCACGACGACGCTCGTCGCGACCCCTCAAATGGCCCTCGAAGCAGCCGCGAAGATCGCCGCCTGCGCGGGCTACACGCCGGTCCTGCTCGGCGACAGCATCGAAGGCGAAGCGCGCGATGTCGGCAAGGTGATGGCCGGCATCGCGCTACAGGCCCGCCGCCACCGCCAGCCGGTCGCCGCGCCCTGCGTGCTGCTCTCCGGCGGCGAGACGACGGTAACCGTGCGCGGCAATGGCCGTGGCGGGCGCAACGTCGAGTTCCTGTTGTCGCTCGCAGTCGCGCTAGACGGCGAGCCGGGCGTGCATGCAGTCGCGGGCGACACCGACGGCGTGGACGGCCTCGAAGAGATCGCCGGCGCCTTCGTCACCCCCGACACCCTGAAGCGCGCATGGGCGCAGGGCATCCGCCCGCGCGATAGCCTCGCCAACAATGACGGTCACGGCTTCTTCGAAGCGCTCGGCGACTCGCTCGTGACCGGCCCGACGCTGACCAACGTCAACGATTTCCGCGCCATTCTCATTCGCTGAACGGCGCATTCTTCATCCATCCGGAGCCCATATGAAAACGATCAAAGCCCTCACCCTCGACGACGTCAAGCGCATCGCCGCCGCATCCGAAGCCGAGGCGGCCAATAACAAATGGGCCGTCAGCATTGCCGTCTGCGACGCCGGCGGTCACTTGCTGTGGCTGCAGCGCATGGACGGCGCTCCGGTGATGAGTGCGACGATCGCCCCCGACAAGGCCCGCGCGAGCGCCCTGTCGGGCAAACCCAGCAAGGCGCTCGAAGACATGGTCAATGGCGGCCGCTTCGCGGCGCTGCATATGCCGGTGGCGACACTCGAAGGCGCAGAACCGATTATCATCGACGGCACCGTGATCGGCGCGGTCGGCGTCTCGGGCGTCAAGGCGCCGGAAGACGCCCAGATTGCCCGCGCCGGCATCGCCGCCCTCGCCTAATCAATCTGCAACGTCGGGCGGACAATAATGATTCCCGCCCGACGAATCCCAAAGAACATCGAGGAGACACCCATGAGACGCCACCGCCAGTCGCGCATCCTCGCGACGCTCGGCCCATCGAGTTCCACCCCTGAACGCATCCGCGAACTGGTCGACGCCGGCGCGGACGTGTTCCGCCTCAACTTCAGCCACGGCAGCCATGCCGACCACGCCGAACGCCTGCGCCTGATCCGCGACATCGAGCGCGAGACCGGCCGCCCGATCGGCGTGCTGATGGACCTGCAGGGGCCGAAGCTGCGCATCGGCACGATGGCCGGCGGCAAAGTGACGCTCACGAACGGCAGCCGTTTCCGCCTCGACCTCGACCCCACGCCGGGCGATGCGACGCGCGCGACACTGCCCCACCCCGAGATCTTCGCCGCGCTCGAAACCGGTACCGAGCTGCTGCTCGACGACGGCAAGCTGCGCCTGCGCGTGGACGCCTTCGGCCCGGACTTCGCGGAAACGACGGTGCTCGTCGGCGGGCCGCTGTCGGATCGCAAGGGCGTCAATGTTCCGGGCGTCGTGCTGCCGATCTCGCCGCTGACCGCCAAGGACCGCGCCGACCTCGACTACGGCCTGTCGCTCGGCGTCGACTGGGTGGCGCTGTCCTTCGTGCAGCGCCCCGAGGATATCCGCGAGGCGCGAGAAATCGTCGGCGACCGCGCATGGATCATGGCCAAGCTCGAAAAACCCTCGGCGATCGACCGCCTCGACGATATCGTCGCGCTCGCCGACGGCGTGATGGTCGCGCGCGGCGACCTCGGCGTCGAACTGCCGCCCGAGCGCGTTCCGATGCTGCAAAAGCAGATCGTGCGCAGCGCCCGCAGCGCCGGCCGGCCGGTCGTCGTCGCGACCCAGATGCTCGAATCGATGATCTCGTCGCCCGTGCCGACACGTGCCGAAGCCTCCGACGTCGCGACCGCGATCTACGACGGCGCCGACGCGGTGATGCTCTCCGCAGAATCCGCGTCCGGCCAGTTCCCGGTCGAAGCCGTGACGATCATGGACCGCATCATCCGACAGGTCGAAGAGGATCCCGCCTGGCGGACAAGCCTCGAAGCGAGCCACGTCCCGCCCGAAGCCAATACGCCCGATGCGATCTGCTGCGCGCTGCGCCGCGTCACCGCCCTGCTCTCGCCGGCCGCGACCGTCGCCTACTCCAGCAGCGGCTTCAGCTGCCTGCGCGCGAGCCGCGAACGCCCCGCGACGCCGATCCTCGGCCTGACGCCGCATCTCGCCACCGCCCGCCGACTCGCGCTGGTGTGGGGCGTGCATCCCGTGCCCTTCGAGGACGTCCATGACGTCGGCGAAATGGTCGAGCACGCCCAGACCGCCGCCGTGACGCACGAGTTCGCGCAGCCCGGCGACGACATCGTCGTCATCGCCGGCCTCCCCTTCGGTCGCAGCGGCAGCACCAACCTGCTGCATATCGTGAAGATCCCGGATTGAGACTGCGGCCCGGGCGCACTCCGCGTCCGGGCACTAAGCAATCGCTGCTCCTGTCGACTACATCGGAAGTACACACTCCCGTTTCCGTCGCCAAGGAGAAAAAGATGAAAGACACGGCCACGCTCGCAGTCCGCCTGATGCTCGCGCTGATGTTCCTCATCGCCGGCTGGGGCAAACTCGGCGCCGGATACGCCGGCACGCAGCAGTACATGGCATCGGCGGGCCTTCCCGGCATGCTGCTGCCGCTCGTCATCTTCGCCGAACTCGGCGGCGGTCTCGCCGTCGTGATCGGTCTCTTCACCCGCCTCGCCGCGCTCGGCCTCGCCTTGTTCACCGTGCTCGCGGCACTCTTCTTCCACACCAATTTCGCCGACCCGATGCAGAGCATCATGTTCATGAAGAACATCGCGATCGCCGGCGGATTGCTCCTCCTGGCCGTCCACGGCCCCGGCAGTTACAGTATCGACGCCACGCTGCGACACCGGACCTAGCAACACCTCCGGTTCGCATGCCATCGCGCCCGCGAGGAGCGGTTGCGTCCGGCTGTCTGTAACATGCCCATGCATCCCTGCGACCCCATGGAGGAAATGACGCCGTGACGACGATCCGACTTCTCGCGATGCCCGGCAGCGCCCGCCGCGAATCCCTGAATCGCCGCCTGTTGAAGATTCTCGTCCGCGGAGCCGAACAGGCCGGCGCGACGGTGACGGTCTACGAGCCGCGCGACAACGAAATGCCGCTCTACGACGGCGACCTCGAAGCTGCCGAAGGCATCCCCGCCGCCGCGGCGCGCCTGCAGACCCTGTTCTCGGAACACCACGGCCTGCTGCTCGCCACGCCCGAGTACAACGGCTTCTTTCCCCCGCTCGTGAAGAACACCTTCGACTGGCTGTCGCGGCCGATTCCCGACGGCTCGGGCAAGCCCGGCACGATCCATGTGCGCGGCAAGCCTGCCGGCATGGTCGCGGCGTCCCCCGGCGCGCTCGGCGGCATCCGCTCGCTGCAGCACAGCCGGCAATACCTGTCGAACCTGGGCTTCCTCGTCGTGCCCGATCAGGTCGGTGTGCCGAAGGCCGATTCGGCGTTCGATGCCGAGGGCGAACTCATCGACGCGCGGGTCCGTGCTTCGGTCGAAGGCGTCGGCGCCTCGGTCGCGCGCCTCGCGGCCAAGCTCGCCGCAATGAGCGGCTGATCGACGGGCGCCGGCAGCGGCACGAATTCCGGCGCGGGCAGCGCCGGCGCGCCCCGCCAGCGCACGATCTCCATGCGGCCGTCGGCATGCTCGACGATCGCGCTGCAGCTATCGACCCAGTCGCCGCAGTTCATGTAACGCACGCCTTCGATCTCGTGGTCGGCGGCCCAGTGGATATGCCCGCAGACCACGCCGTCGAAGCCGCGGCGACGCGTCGCATGCGCAATTGACGACTCGAAGTCGAAGATGAAATTCACCGCCCGCTTGACCTTCTGCTTCGCGTAGCCCGCGAGCGACCAGTAGCCCGGCCGCCGCAGCACGCGACGCACGAAGGACAGCCAGTGGTTGATCCGCACCAGCGCGTTGTAGCCCACGTCGCCGAGTACCGCGACCCAGCGATGATGGCGCGTCACCTGGTCGTACTCGTCGCCATGCACCAGCCAATAGCGCCGCCCGTCGGCCGCCTCATGCACCCATTCGGACTCGACGCGGATGTCGCCGAAGGCGATGCCGTCGTACTGGCGCAGCGCCTCGTCGTGATTGCCGGGGATAAAGAACACCTTGCAGCCCTGCCGCGCGCGCCGCAGGACCTTCTGCACGACGGTGTTCTGCGCCGCCGACCACTGGATGCTGCGGTTCATCGCCCAGAAGTCGACGATGTCTCCCACCATGTACAGGTATTCCGACGGATGCTCGCGCAGGAATTCGAGCAGCGGTTCGGCTTGACAGGCGCGCGTACCGAGGTGCACGTCGGAGATGAATACGGAGCGGACCTGTGGCACGACCAGCCTCCTATCTCACCGTCGCCTTGAAGGACAGGAAATCACTTCCCCAGGCCGGCCCCTCGTTCACCACGCCTTGCAGCGCCGCCGCGAAGCGGTCGTGGATGCGTTCCCAATCGAGCATGCGGCTGCGCGTGCAGCCCGATTCCGCGAGCGCTCGGCGCAGCGCCGGGTCCTCGGCCGCGCGGCAGGCTTCGCGCACGAAAGCGGCTTCGTCGCCCGGCGGTGCGACCAGGCCGTCGCGCCCGGCGCGGATCACCTCGGCCGCCGCCGCGCAGTCGTACGCGACCACGCACAAGCCGCTCGCCATCGCCTCCAGCGTCACGTTGCCCCAGGTCTCGGAGAGGCTCGGGAACAGGAAGAGGTCGCCCGACGCATAGTGCGCCGCGAGATCCGCACCGGTGCGCATGCCCGCGAAGATCACGTCGGGACGGCTATCCTGCAGCGACTTGCGCAGCGGTCCGTCGCCGACGATCACGAGCCGCGCATCCGGCCGCTTGGTCCGGGTCGCGTCGAAGGCGGCGAGCACCAGCGGCAGATTCTTCTCCGGCGCGACGCGGCCGACATACACGGCCACGAGCCCGTCTTTTCCGACGCCCCAGGCTTCGCGCAACGCACGGCTGCGCCGCTCGGGGTTGAAGAGCAGGGTATCGACCCCGCGCGCAATCACTTCCACCCTGCGGTAGCCGCGCGCCCGCAGATCCTGCGCGATCGCCCGCGACGGCACGAAGGTCACGGCCGTGCGGTTGTGCATGCGCTTCAACCACGCCGCGACCGGGCGCTCCAGCCAGCCGACACCGTAGTGCGAGCTGTAGTTGTCGAATCGCGTGTGGAAATCAGAGGTGACGGGGATGCCGAGCCGCGCCGCCGCCGACACCGCGGACCAGCCGAGCGGCCCTTCGGTCGCGACATGCACCAGGTCGGGCCGCTGGCGCGACCACAGACGGAAGAGCCTCGCGCGCGCCGGCAAGCCGAAGCGCAGTCCGTCGTACTTGGGAATCTTCATCCCCGGCGACAAGACTTCCTGAAAGCCGGGCTGATCGGCCGCCTGGTCCGAGAGCGTTTGCTTCGGGCGCACGAGCTGCACGCGATGCCCGCGAGCGATCAGGCCATCGACCATCCGGCCGAGCGTCATCGCAACGCCGTTCACCTCCGGCGCCCAGGTTTCGGTCACCAGGGCGATCCGCAAGGAGGGCCGCAGGCAGCGTTCTTCGGTCACGAAATCGACGTCTTTCATGAACCCGAAGGCTAGAAGACGGATACGAAATATTCGTGACCGATCGGTGAAGCCTGTGTTACATCTTGGGCATGAAGATTTCAGCCCGCCTCTCCCTCACCGCCCTCACGCTCGCCGCCACGCTGGCTGCCGGATGCAGCCGCCTCACGGTCGAGAACTACGACAAGATCCGCGTCGGCATGCGCTACGACGAGGTCAAGCAAGTGCTCGGCGCGCCGGACAAGTGCAGCGACGTCCTCGCGGTCAAGACCTGCAAGTGGAGCGACGACAACCGCCACATCCAGGTGAACTTCGTCGCCGACCAGGTGGTGCTGTTCACCTCCGAGAACCTGCGCTAACGAGTCTCCGGGCACCCACCCGTGCCCCGGGGGTCGAGGCCGGGCGCCCGCGTGTCCGGCTGATGTAACTGTCGGTTCTGTGCCGATTGCACCGCCGGGTGCGGTCGTCTCCGGCCACGCATCCCCAGCGCGCTGATCGCCAGCAGCGCGACCGCGATCAACAGCATGCCGGTCCCTTCGGCCAGAGACGGGCGTTCGCCCAGCTCGATCCAGCCCGCCAGCACGCCGATCGCCGGCACGGCGAGCGACGACAGCCCCGCCATCCCCGCCGGCAGCCGATCGAGGACGTACAGCCACAGGAGCCACGCGAGGCCGGTGGCGAACAGCGCGCAGTAGACCAGCGCACCGACGAAATAGGGAGTTACCTCCACCGGACGCGACGGCACCAGCCACGCAACCGCACACAGCACGAGCGAACCGAGCAGCATCTGCCACGCAGTCAGCGACAGCAGATCGACCTCCGCCCCCGCACGCAGCCGTTTCGCGACCACCGCACTCGCTGCCCATGCAGAGCCCGCGACCACGCCGAGCACGGTGCTCATCGCACTTCCGTGCATCTCCCACGGCTCGAGCACGAGCAGCAGCCCTGCCAGCGCCACGCCGTTCGCCAACCACTGGGCACCGCGCATGCGCTCGCCGAGGAACATCCACGCCATCGGCATCAGCCAGAACGGCATCGTGTAGACGAGCACCGCCGTCTTGCCGGCCCCGCCGCTGACCAGCGCCCACTGGATCATTCCGGTGAAGGCCGCCGTCTGCAGCAGGCCCAGCCACAGCGTCGGCAGCGGCGCGACCAGGCGCAGCGAACGGCGTCGAACCGCCAGCACGGCGAAGAGCGCCAGCGCGCCGATCAGCGTGCGTAACGCGGAGAAATCGAAGGGACCGACGTAGCGCATCACCTGCTTCATGACGACCCAGTTGTAGCCCCAGATCACGGACATCAGGACCATGGCTGCGCTGGCGAGAAGCAGGCTTCGGTTGCGGTTCATCGGTGGGCGTCCGGCAATGGGTAAGCGAGGTTTGCGAGAGGGTTGGCGAAGAGCGGGCCGGGAAGCCGGCCACTGACATGTCAGCTAAAACATCATTGTAAGCAATTTACTCCATTTTTTGCCGACAAACCTTTTACAAACCGTAAATAACTCCATGTTGAGCTAATGCAGCCTATCGACCCTGTCGGCTGGCGGTCGTTCCGGTCAGGTCACCGGTCAACCCGCACGCACCGTTTCGAGGCTTTTCAAGGCCCCAACTTGGACACCAACGCACACTAACGGTGCGCATTGCACAGTCAAATGCACCACTACCGTGCCTCTCGCGCCGCATTTTCGTGCATTGATTTTGTAACTGATTGATTTTACGCACTACTAAATCTGGCACATCCGTTGCTTTTACGCACCAGTTCAGCCACTGGAGCACATTAATGGAGCAGTTCAAGACCTCTGCGGATGTCCTTTTCGTATTGCTGGGCGCCATCATGGTGCTCGCAATGCACGCAGGCTTCGCTTTCCTCGAAGTCGGGACCGTCCGCGACAAGAATCAAGTCAATGCGCTGGTAAAAATCCTCAGCGACTTCGCGATGTCGACCGTCGCTTACTTCGCCATAGGCTACGGCCTCGCCTACGGCACGACCTTCTTCGTCGGCGCCGACAAGTTGGTTGCAGACTCGGGCTACGAGCTGGTCAAGTTCTTCTTCCTGCTGACCTTTGCCGCGGCGATTCCCGCGATCATCTCGGGCGGCATCGCCGAGCGCGCGCGCTTCGTCCCCCAGCTCATCGCCACCTTCTTCATCGTCGGCTTCCTCTACCCCTTCTTCGAAGGCGTGATCTGGAACGGCAACTTCGGCTTCCAGGACTGGCTGGAATCGGCCTTCGGCGCCAAGTTCCACGACTTCGCCGGCAGCGTCGTCGTGCATTCCTTCGGCGGCTGGATCGCGCTGCCTGCGGTGCTCCTGCTCGGTGCCCGCCGCGGCCGCTACCACAAGAACGGCGCCATCGCTGCGCACCCGCCCTCAAGCATCCCCTTCCTCGCGCTCGGCGCGTGGATCCTCGCCGTGGGGTGGTTCGGCTTCAACGTGATGAGCGCGCAGCGTCTCGAAACCGCCAACGGCCTCGTCGCGATCAACTCGCTGATGGCGATGGTCGGCGGCACGCTTGCGGCGCTCGCCGCCGGACGCAACGACCCGGGCTTCGTCCATAACGGCCCGCTCGCCGGCCTCGTTGCAGTCTGCGCGGGCTCCGACCTGATGCACCCGATTGGTGCGCTCGTTGTCGGCGCGATCGCGGGCGTGCTCTTCGTCCAGTTCTTCACCTTCGCGCAGAACCGCCTGAAGATCGACGACGTACTCGGCGTGTGGCCGCTGCATGGGCTGTGCGGCACCTGGGGCGGCATCGCCGCCGGCATCTTCGGCAGCCAGTCGCTCGGCGGCATCGGCGGCGTGAGCCTCGGCGCGCAGACCGTCGGCACCCTCGCCGGCATCGTCATCGCGCTGATCGGCGGCGCTGTGATCTACGGCGTCATCCGCGCGACCGTCGGCATCCGCCTCGACCCCGAACAGGAATACATGGGCGCCGACCTCGCACTCCACAAGGTATCGGCGACGCCGGAACACGAAACCTCGTGGTAAGGCGTTTGCAAGACGCAATTAAGTGAAAATGGCGCGGCCGAGGTCGCGCCATTTTCTTTGCGCAATACCCCGTCCGGTCTCGTCGCGGAGGGTCGCGCCGCTGTGGCTGAAAAACGCCTATCATTCGCGCACGCTGCCCAGACGCCCAACGGCCCGCTTCATGCAACTCGATCTGTTCGCCGACAGCCGCGGCGCCATCCTCCGCACCAAGCTCCTCGACGCACTGCGTGCCCGCGACCGCGCGGCCGGGCGCAAGGCGTGCGCGCGGCTCGCCGCCGAGTCTCCGCAGGACGCGCTGCTCGCCCCTGCGACGCTGCTGCTCGACCAGCTCGGGCGCCGTCTCCGGCCTTTCAACGACGCGCCCGCCGCTCAACGGGCGATCGACCGCATCGAGCGTGAAGTCGCTCCGGCCGCCCTGCAGGTGTTCGGTCCGGCGAAGGCCGACGAGTGGTTGGCTCCGCTCTGGCTGGCGCTCGCCGACGCGATGGCGGCGCTGCCCTTCGATCCCGAGGCCCCCGACGCGCACGCCGCGGGCGTCCTTGTCCGCATGCGCCAATGGCAGCGGGCGCGCGCGGCCGCCGAAACGATCGCCTCCTGGCGCAGCTTCCCGCGGCCGCTGTCGTGGATGAGCCGCATCACGTTCGAGCTCGACGGCCTGGAAGCCGCCTGGCCGCTGCTCGCCGAGCTCGCCTGGCTCGATCCGGCGGGCTTCGCCGCCCTCGCCCGCGGTATCGCGGCGCCTTCGCTGGCGCGTCTGCTGCGCGAGTTCGACCGCGACTTCGTCGCCGGCGACGACACCGATTTCGCCTGGTTTCCCGCGTGGGCGCAACTCGCCGACCCGGGGCTCGCATCCGCCCTGCGCGACGCGCGGACTTGCGAGAACGGAGCGCCCGAGCAGGCCGCGCGGACGGTCATGCAGCTGCTGAACCTCGAACGCCAGGGCCGCCAGTATGAAGCCGCCGCCAAGCAGAAGGCGCTGCGCGGCCTGCACGAAGAATTGTTCGCACGCTACATGGCGACGCGAGGCTGACGTCGATCTGTCGGCTTGCCCCGACCTCATTCGAAAACTATCCTGAAAGCATAGAGAGCGTCGTCATCCATCTGGAATCGGCCATGCGCGCAATGCTTCTGGATGCCTCCCATTCGCCGCTGCGGCTCGCGGAGCTCGCCCGCCCCCAGCCGGGCGCCGGCGAAATTCTGCTGAAAGTCGAGGCCTGCGGCGTGTGCCGCACGGACCTTCACCTGGTCGATGGCGAGCTGCCGAACCCGCGGCTGCCCATCGTGCCGGGCCACGAGATCGTCGGGCGGGTGGTCGCGCTTGGCGAAGGTGTGCACGACGTCGCCATCGGGCAGCGCGTCGGCGTCCCCTGGCTCGGCTGGACCTGCGCGAGCTGCGAATATTGCCGCCGCGGCCAGGAAAACCTCTGCGACTCGGCGCGCTTCACCGGTTATCAGATCAACGGCGGCTATGCGGAATACACCGTCGCCGACCATCGCTTCTGCTTTCCCCTTCCCGAATCGCAATCCGCAGCGGAGCTCGCGCCGCTGCTCTGCGCCGGGCTGATCGGCTACCGCGCCTTGCGCATGGCGGGCGACGCGCGCCGAATCGGCATCTACGGCTTCGGCGCGGCCGCCCATATCCTCGCCCAGGTGCTCGCTTTTCAAGGCCGAGAGTTCTTCGCGTTTACCCGGGCGGGCGACACCGAGAGCCAGGATTTCGCGCGGCAACTCGGTGCCGCGTGGGCAGGACGCTGGGACGAGCCTCCTCCGGCCTTGCTGGACGCCGCCCTCATCTTCGCGCCGGCCGGCGAACTCGTCCCCGCGGCGCTGCTCCGCGTCAGGAAGGGCGGAACGGTCGTCTGTGCCGGGATCCACATGAGCGACATTCCGTCCTTCCCCTACAGCCAGTTGTGGGGCGAACGGGTCCTGAGATCGGTCGCAAACCTGACGCGCGAGGACGGCCAGCTTTTTTTGAGTATTGCTGCGCAGGCGCCGATCCACACACACATCCAGCCCTTTGCGCTCGAGCACGCCAACGAAGCGCTCGATGCACTCCGCAAGGGGAAGATCCAGGGAGCCGCGGTGCTGGTGCCGACTTGAATCGGGGCGCACACTCTTCTTCGTCGGAGGCCAAAATCAAGCATGCCCTGGAACCCGGAACGCTATCCCCCGGCAATGCAGCATCTCTCCCCGCCGGTGCGGCAGAAGGCCATCGAGATTGCCAATGCATTGCTCGAACAGGGCTACGACGAGGGGAAGGCCATCCGGATCGCGATCGCGAAGGCCAAGGAATGGGCATGGCACCACCGCGCAGGAGGTCCTTGAATCTCCGGGCGTCGCGAGCGCGGCACTGACAAGCATCAATGCGGGCCGGCGCGTCCGGAGCTAATCTGAAAATGTGATGGGCGGCTCGGAGACTGTCATGAACGTCACCTTCTTTGGGGCAACCCGTGAAGTCACCGGCTCCTGTTTTCTCGTACAGACCGGACACTGGCGGATACTCGTCGATTGCGGCCTGATCCAGGGCAGCCGCGAACACGAGCGTCACAACCGCGCGCCCTTCCCCTTCTCGCCCCGGGATCTCGACGCAGTGGTCCTTACGCATGCCCACCTGGACCACTCCGGACGACTCCCCCTCCTCGTAAAGCAAGGCTTCGACGGGCCGATCTTCACCCAACGCGCCACCGTCGACCTGTGCGCGATCATGCTGGAGGATGCGGCCTACCTGCAGGAGAGGGAAGCCGAGTGGGAGAATCGAAAACGGAAGAATCCGCAACAGCGGGAGATCGAGCCGCTCTACGACACTGACGACGCGCGGCGAACCCTGAAGTCTTTCGTTCCCCTCGAATACCGGACACCGACCGAGATCCTCGGCGGCGTAGTGCTGACGCTCCGCGATGCGGGTCACATTCTGGGTTCCAGCATTGCCGAGTTGTCGCTCCGCGACGGCAATTCGTCCCGCACGGTGGTTTTTACGGGCGACCTGGGCCACCGCGACGCGCCGATCCTGTGCGACCCCGAACCGGTCGACAAGGCCGATCTGGTGGTCATGGAAAGCACCTACGGCGACCGCCTTCACCGCCCCTGGAACGAAACCTGGGCAGAGATCGGCGAGATCGTTCGCCGCGCCGACAGCGGGCGCGGCAACATCCTCGTTCCGGCCTTCGCCGTCGGCCGTACCCAGGAGCTGCTTTATACCTTCCATCAACATTTCGACGAATGGAAGCTCGGGAAATGGCAGATCTTTCTCGACAGCCCGCTGGCGATCCAGGCAACGGAGGTCTACGCCCGTCACGACAAGCTCTACGACGTCGATGCGCGACGGTGGCAGGCCAGGGGCGCGCAACCGTTTCACCTGCCCAACCTGAAAATCAGCCGCAGTACCGAGGACTCGATGCGGATCAACGAGATCGATTCGGGCGCCATCATCATTGCCGGAAGCGGAATGTGCACGGGAGGCCGAATCAGGTATCACCTGAAGTACAACCTCTGGCGGGAGAGCGCTCACGTCATGATCATCGGCTTCCAGGCCGCCGGCACGCTCGGGCGCGCACTGGTCGACGGGGCGCGGCACGTTCATCTATGGGGCGAGGAGGTCGAGGTGAAAGCGCACATCCACACGATCGGCGGCCTCTCCGCCCACGCCGACCAGGACGGGCTCGTCCAATGGTACGGTCGGATCAAGGGACACCCGCCGGTCGTCCTCGTGCATGGCGAGCCGCAGGCGATGGACACGCTGCAGCAGCGACTGCAGGCGACGTTTCATTCACCGGTGACCGCCGCCAGCTTCATGCAGGTCGTTCCCCTGTAAGCAGCAGCCGGGCGAGCTAGCGCCACATCGCCCGCATGCGGGCGGCGAGATCGACGGCGGCGACCGGCGCGGCGGCGGCCCCGTCCTCGCCGGCCTTCGGCGGCGGCCAGGCCATGCTCTCGAAGTGCGACACGATCGAATTCGGGATGAAGCGGCTGCGGCTGCCATACACGTGACGGTCGCCCATGCGCGATTGGCCGGAGGTGTAGAAGCGCTGCGGCACGATGAGGTCGAGGTGGTCCTTCGCGCGCGTCATCGCGACGTAGAGCAGGCGCCGCTCTTCCTCGATCTCTTCGCTGCTGCCGGTCGCGAGATCCGACGGCAGGCAGCCGTCGACGACGTTGAGGATCGTCACCGCGGGCCACTCCTTGCCCTTTGCCGAATGGATCGTCGACAGGATCAGGTAGTCCTCGTCGAGGAGCGGCACGCCGGCCTGATCGCTCGTTGCATCGGGCGGATCGAGCGTGAGTTCGGTGAGGAAGCGTTCGAGGCCCGGGTAGGTCGCGGCGATGCGCGCGAGCTGGTCGATGTCGCCCTGGCGGATCGCGGCGTCGTCGTAGATCCGCGAAAGGGGTTCCTCGTACCAGCGGCACACGGCCTCGAAGCTCGCGGGCCAGGGCGCGCCACGCTGGGCGAGGTTTTCGACAAGCGTCACGAGTTCCTGCCAGCCTTGGGCGGCGCCTTCCGGGACCGGCTGCTCGGCGAGCAGCGCGCAGCCGGCGGGCGCGGCGACGACGTTGTCGAGGACGCGTGCCGCGGTCTTCGGGCCGATGCCGGCGAGGAGCTGCAGCGCACGGAAGCCGGCGACGCGGTCGCGCGGATTCTGCGCCCAGCGCAGCACCGCCAGCACGTCCTTGACGTGTGCGGCTTCGAGGAACTTCAGGCCGCCAAACTTCACGTAGGGGATGTTGCGGCGGGTCAGCTCTACCTCCAGCCGCGCGCTGTGATGCGAGGCGCGGAAAAGCACGGCCTGGGACTTGAGCTTGATGCCCGCTTCGCGCCGCTCCAGCGCCTGCTCGACGATGAAGTTCGCCTGCTCGGCGTCTTCCTTCACCGTCACGAGGCGGGGACGCTGCGAGGAGGTGCGCTCGCTCCACAAGTCCTTGCTGAAGCGTTCCTTCGCGCGGGCGATGACGGCGTTGGCGGCGGCGAGGATGGGTTGCGTCGAACGATAGTTGCGGTCCAGCGTCACTTGGCGCGCGGGCGGCGTGAAGTGGCTGGGAAAGTCGAGGATGTTGCGCACCGTCGCGCCGCGGAAGGCGTAAATCGACTGAGCATCGTCGCCGACGACCGTCAGCCCGCGCCCGTCGGGTTTGAGCGCGTGCAGGATCGACGCCTGCAGACGGTTGGTGTCCTGGTATTCGTCGACGAGGATGTGCGTGAAGCGCTCGCCGAGCTCCTGCGCGAGCGAGGGCTCGGCGACCATCTGCGACCAGTAGAGCAGCAGGTCGTCGTAATCGAGCACCTGCTGCGCCTGCTTGGCCTCGACGTAGCCGAGGAAGAGGCGCTGCAGGTCGGCCTGCCACATCGCGCACCACGGAAAGGACTGCAGCAGCAGCGCGGCCATCTCGGCCTGGGTGTTCACGGCGGCCGAATAGATCGAAAGACAGGTGCCCTTCATCGGGAAGCGCTTGGTCTTCGCCGAAAAGCCGAACTCGTGGCGGACGATGTTCATCAGGTCGGCCGAGTCCTCGCGGTCGTGGATCGTGAAGCCGGGATCGAGCCCGATGCGCCCCGCGTAGTCGCGCAGCAGCTTCGCGCCGACGCTGTGGAAGGTGCCCGCCCAGGGCAGCTCGACCTCCCCCATCCCGGGCCGGCCTGCGGTCGCCTGGCGGACGATGCGCGTGACGCGGCGGATCATCTCGTCGGCCGCGCGCCGCGAGAAGGTCAGCAACAGGATGCGGCTCGGGTCCGCGCCATTGACGATCAGGTGTGCGACGCGGTGCGCGAGCGTGTTGGTCTTGCCCGAGCCGGCACCCGCAATCACCAGCAGCGCGCCGTCCTCCGGCCCTGCGGTGTCGCCGATCCCGAAGCGCACCGCCTCCCGCTGGGCGTCGTTGAGGCGGGACAGGTAATGGCCGGCTTCGGCCTGGTCGGAACTGGACATGGATTAAGAGAAACGGGCTGGGAGGCGCTGCGCGAACGAGCGGGAGGAATCGTATATTTATATACAGTCAACCCGCAGGGAGCAAGCGCTTGTGTCGGGGCAGGCCCGGTGTCGAATGTCACAGAACGTGAAAACTTTGAGAGCCCATCTCCGCTCGGACTATGCATAGTCATTGGTTGGGAGCTGACCATGAACTCATTCAACAGGCAAACGGCGGTACGGATTGCGGTCGTCAGCGCGCTGCTCGCGGCTCTGGCCAGTCCTGTCGCCTGGTTCGTCACGTACAAGCGTGCCGAGGATGGAACGGTATGGCTTGCAATCGACGAGTCACGCCGCCTGCTGCATCATTTCGGCGCTCATGACCTGACCGGCCCGGATGCAGGCGACAACGCCCGCAAGGCGGCGGATGTCCTTGCGGGGGGACTCTTCGACATTGCCGAAATCTACGACCAGGAGGGACTGAAGCTCGCTCACGCAATGACCGAGGAGGGCGAAGCGGTTGAACAACAACTGCCCTCGCACGCTCGCCCCACTTACCTTGCGGGTTTTCACGAGAGCTTCAGACTCGACGACAAGCGTTGGGTATTGCGGGTTTTCGTACCGCTGCGAGGGGCCGTCGACGTGGATCGGATCACTGGATACTTCGAAGGCGTTCGCGTCGTTCCCCCGTGGCTGCGCGAGCAACTGCGTGCCAATGCGTTCAGCGCTGCCCTGATGGTCGGGCTCGCCTCGCTGCTGTGCGGCAGCGCAATTTATCCCGTCGTCGTTCGCCTGTCGACCGAAAACGAGCGCAAGGCCCGCGAAATCCTCGATTCGCACCTCTCGATGATGGAAGCGCTCGGGCGCGCTATCGCGATGCGGGATTCCGATACCGGCGCCCACAATTTTCGGGTTGCCTGGATTGCCGCATGCATCGGCGAACAGCTCGGCCTGCGCGGCAGGGCGATGCAGTCCTTGATCGTCGGCAGCTTTCTGCACGACATCGGCAAGATCAGCATTCCCGATGCGATTCTGCTCAAACCGGGCAAGCTCGCCCCCGAAGAGAGCGAAATCATGCATACGCACGTGGCGCGCGGCGAGGAGATTGTTTCCGGCATCGGATGGCTGGAGGACGCCAACGCGGTTGTCGCGGCCCATCACGAAAAGTGGGACGGTTCGGGTTACCCGCGCAGACTGTCGGGCGACGACATCCCGCTTGCCGCGCGCATATTTGCCGTGGCGGACGTCTTCGATGCGCTCAGTTCCAGACGACCCTACAAAGAGCCGATGAGCTTCGAGACCACGATGTCGATCCTGGAGGCGGACACCGGGAGCCATTTCGACCCGCATGTGATGGCTGCCTTCCGCCCCCTCTCCCGCAAAGTGTTCAACACCCTTGACCAGTGTGACGAGGGGGATGTCCGGCGGCTGCTGGAAGATCGGGTTCGGTTTCATTTCGGCATCTAATGCCAGAAGCGAGAAGAACCGACAGTCCTCCAAAACCTTAACCGGACGGTCAGCGCCCGTCCTCGTTCTCCGCCGGATCATAGGGGATGACGTTTTCCTGTTCGGCCGGATCGTTTCGGGCCACGATCGCACGCGCGGGCATGCTGTCGCTGAGGTTGATCGCCTGGTGCGGCACATCCGGCGGGATGAAAAGGAACTCGCCGGCACTGCTGACGACGCGTTCGGTCAGTCCCGGCCCGTAGCGCGTCTCGACGCTGCCTTCGAGCACGTAGATGCCGGTCTCGTAGCCGCGATGGCTGTGCGCGGCCGCGACGCCACCGGGCGGGATCACGACCATGTGCATCGACAGGCCGCGACTGCCGACCGTCTCCCCGGAAATCCCGACGAAATACGGCAGGCGCTGGCGGGTGACGATTTCGCGGTCGGGGCGCACCGCGACGACGGTCGGTGATGAGGGCGTGTTGTCACTCGGCATGGGAATCTCCTGCCCGACACTGCGGCGGATCGGCCGCGACTCCATCAGCCTAGTTCGCGGACAGCGCCGCGTCGAGATGAGAAAGAAAGCCGGCTCGGTGGATCGCTTGATACTCAATCACCAAGCCGGACAAGACTCCGGCGATCAGAGGAGGAGGGAGAGAGCTCGCTGGCGCCGAAGAGGGAGGAGATGAATCAAGTGACGGACGGCTCAGACGCGTTCGAGCACGAGCGCGAGCCCCTGCCCCACGCCGATGCACAGGCTGACCACCGCGTAGCGGCCGTTGCGACGCTGCAGTTCGCGCGCGGCGGTGAGCACGAGGCGCGCACCGGAGGCGCCGAGCGGATGCCCGAGCGCGATCGCGCCGCCATTGGGATTCACGCGCGGGTCGTCGTACGCGACCTTCATCAGCTTCAGGCAGGCGAGCATCTGCGACGCGAAGGCTTCGTTGATCTCGATGAGGTCGAGGTCGGCGAGCTTGAGCCCGGCGCGTTCGAGCGCCTTGGGAATCGCGAAGGCCGGGCCGACGCCCATGATGCGCGGCTCGACGCCCGCGGCCGCCCCGGCGAGGATGCGCGCGATCGGCTTCACACCGACGCGCTCGCCGACGGCGGCGTTGCCGAGGAGCAGCGCCGCGGCCCCGTCGTTGATGCCCGAGGCGTTGGCGGCGGTGACGACGCCACCGTCGAAGAGCGGCCGCATTTTCGCTAGCGTCTCATAGGTCGTCTCGGGGCGCGGATGTTCGTCCTCGGCGACGACGACGGGCGGGGTCTTGCGGCCGGTCGGGACGCTGATCGGCAGGATCTCGTCTTCGAAGAAACGGGCTTCGCGCGCGGCGGCGTACTTCATCTGCGAGGCGGCGGCGAAGCGGTCGCACTCCTCGCGCGAGATGCCGAACTCGGCCGCGACGTTGTCGCCGGTCTCGGGCATCGTGTCGTTGCCGTATTGCTCGATGACTTGCGGATTCGGGAAACGTGCGCCGATCGTCGAATCGAAGACCTTGAACTCGCGGCTGTAGGGCGACTCGGCCTTGCCGACGACGAAGGGCGCGCGGCTCATGCTCTCGACGCCGCCGGCGAGGTACAGCTCGCCTTCTCCGCAGCTGATCGCGCGGGCGCTGTCGAGCACCGCGGCGAGGCCGCTCGCGCACAGGCGGTTGACGGTCTGGCCCGGCACCGTGGGCGGCAGGCCCGCGGCGAGCAGCGCGTTGCGCGCGACGTTGCGGCTGTCCTCGCCGGCCTGGGAGGTGCAGCCGAGGATCACGTCCTCGATCTGCTCGGCGCGGAAGGGCGAGCGCGCGACGAGTTCGCGCATCACGGTGGCGATGAGGTCGTCGGGACGGACGGCGGCGAGCTTGCCGGCATGGCGGCCGAAGGGCGAGCGCAGGCCATCGTAGATATAGGCGTCGAGCATGGTGTCTCCTCTGTTATGGACGCAGGGTCATTCTTCGGGCGTCAGCAGCGACACGCCGAGGCGGGCGCGGCGGACGAGCCAGGGACTGGGGCGGTAGCGGGGATCGCGATAGAAGTCGTGCATCGCATCGAGGATCGCGAGCACGGTCGACGCGCCCAGGGCGTCACCCATCGCGAGCGGCCCTTTCGGGTAGCCGAGGCCGAGCGTGACGGCACGGTCGATGTCTTCCGGCGTCGCGACCCGCTGCTGAGCGATGTCGCAGCCGATATTGACGATGGTCGCGAGCACGCGCTGCACGACGAAGCCGGGGCTGTCGTTGATCACCGTGACCGGCGTGCCGTCGGCGGCGAAAAGGCCACGGGCGGCGTCCGCGGCGTCGCGGGTGGTGAGCGGCGTGCGCATCAACGTGCGGCGGCCGTCGAGGGCGAGCGGATCGAGCGCGAGCGTGCGTGCGGGGTCCAGCCCTTCGGCGAGTGCCGCGGTCGTGGCATCCTCGCCGAGCGGCAGCACGATGCACAGCGAATCCGCGCCGGGACGCTCGCCGCGGTCGCGCGGTGCGCCGAGCCGGTCGAGTAGCGCCTCCGCACGTTCGGCGGCGGGCTCGTTGCGACGGCTCAGCCAGATCGGCGTCGCCGTCTTCGGTGGTAGAGCCTCCTCGGCCACCGACTCGGCCTTGCCGTCCCGATAGACGTAGAAGCCCCGCCCGCTCTTGCGTCCAAGGAGCCCGGCGGCAAGACGCTGGCGCGTGATCGGCGATGGCCGGAAGCGCGGTTCCTGGTAGTACTGGTCGTAGATCGACTCCATCACGGGGTGCGACACATCGAGCCCGGTAAGGTCGAGCAGTTCGAACGGCCCCATGCGGAAGCCCGCGGCTTCGCGGAGGATGCGGTCGATGTCGGCGAAACCGGCGATACCTTCGCCGAGGATGCGCAGCGCTTCGGTGCCGAAACCGCGTCCGGCGTGGTTCACGATGAAACCCGGCGAGTCCTTCGCGCGCACGGGCGTGTGGCCCATGCGTCGCGCAAGCGCCATCAGCGCGTCGCCGGCCGACGGCTCGCTCAGCGCGCCGTCGATGACCTCGACGATCTTCATCAGCGGCACCGGGCTGAAGAAATGGAAGCCCGCGACACGCTCTGGGATGCGGCAGGCCGCCGCGATCGCCGTCACCGACAACGACGAGGTGTTCGTCGCAAGGATGCAGCGCTCGCCGACCACCTCCTCCAGACGCTGGAAAAGCCCGCACTTGGCTTCGAGGTTCTCGCTGATGGCCTCGACGACGACGTTGCAGTCCGCCAGCGCGTCGAGCGACTCGGCGATTCCGAGGCGCGCGGTCGCCGCATGCGCATCGTCAGTGGAAATTTTTCCCTTCCCGGCAAGTGTCGCGAGCGTTTGCGCGATCGCATCGCGCGCTTCGCCCGCAGCTTCCGGCCGCACATCATGCAGCAGCACACGCATGCCACCCTGCACCGCGATCTGCGCGATGCCACGCCCCATCAGGCCGGTGCCGACGACACCGAGCAGGAGATCGTTACGGTTCGCATCGAACATTGTCATTGCCCCACATATTCCGGTTTGCGCTTGTCGAGGAAGGCGCGCATGCCTTCCTTCTGGTCCGAGCTGGCAAAGAGCAACTGGAATGCCTTGCGTTCGAGGGCCAACGCACTGTCGAGCGACGCGTCCTGGCCGGCGAGCACGACTTCCTTGATCTGCATGACGGCGAGCGGCGGCAGCGCGGCGATCTCGGCGGCGAGTTCCAGCGCGCGGGCCTGCACCTGTTCATCGGCGACGACCTCGCTCGCAAGCCCCATCTCGAGCGCTTCGCGCGCGCCGACCGGCTGCCCCGTGAGCACCATCTTCATCGCGCGGAACTTGCCCACCGCGCGCGTCAGCCGCTGCGTTCCGCCGGCGCCAGGCATGATGCCGATGCGCACCTCGGGCTGGCCGAAGGCCGCGCCCTCGCCCGCGACGATGATGTCCGCGTGCATCGCGAGCTCGCAGCCGCCGCCGAGCGCAAGGCCGTTGACCGCGGCGATCACGGGCTTCGGACAGTCGGCGATGGCCTGCCACAGGCGATGCGTGTTACGCAGCATCATCTCGACGGCGCTGCGTTCGGACAGGTCGCGAATGTCCGCACCGGCCGCGAACACCTTATCGGAGCCCGTCAATACCACGCAACGCACCTCCGGATCCGCCCCGAGCTGGTCGAAGGCGGCCGCGAGCTGCATGCGCGTTTCCTGATTCAGCGCATTACGTGCCTCCGGCCGATTCAGCCGGATCAGCGCGATCCGTTCCAAAGGCCGCTCAATGACCACACTCATCGCGATTACTCCCATCCTGGACGCCCGATACGAGGGCACGCTTCCAAGATAGCAAGACCTCAATATTTAAGTCAATATATTTACTTATTTAGCCAGAAAGCCGATCCGCGACATTGCCGGAATCAGCGAAAACTCACGGGATACTCCATCGCCGGCACCCGGCCCTTGACGCGGCCATTTATATCAATACTATGACCTATTAGAGCGAAAGATTGGGCGCCCTGCAGCCTCACTTGCGAAAGCATACGCCCAATTTGTTCTAAATCAAATTTTTTGCCCTACATCGTTCGCCACGGAGACCGCCATGAACCCACCCCGCGTATTTGCCATCGACGGCGTCGTGCCGGTCGTCCATCCGAGCGCCTATGTCCACCCGTCGGCCGTGCTGATCGGCGATGTCATCGTCGGCCCCGGCTGCTACGTCGGCCCCTGCGCGAGCCTGCGCGGGGACTTCGGCCGGCTGATCCTCGAAGCCGGCGTCAACGTCCAGGACACTTGCGTGATCCACAGCTTTCCCGAGCACGACACGGTCGTGCATGAGAACGGCCACATCGGTCATGGCGCCGTGCTGCACTGCTGCACGATCGAGCGCAACGCACTGGTCGGCATGAACGCGGTCGTGATGGACAACGCGGTGATCGGCGAGAACTCCTTCGTTGCGGCCTGCAGCTTCGTCAAGGCGGGCATGGTCGTGCCGTCGAATTCGCTCGTCGCGGGCGTGCCGGCGAAAGTCGTGCGCGCCCTGACCGAGCAGGAGATGGCGTGGAAGGTCCAGGGCACGGGCATCTACCAGAACCTCGCGGTGCGCTGCCTGGAGACGATGGTCGAGACCGATGCGCTCGTCGCGGTCGAAACGAACCGCAAGCGCATCGTGATGCCGCAGATCGTGCCGCTGAGCGAACAGAAGCGGCGAACGTAAAAAAGCCGGCCTGATGCGTGAGCATCAGGCCGGAGCAAACACCGGCGGGCGAGGGAGAAAGCGGAGATGCCCGCCGGAGGCGCGTCCGATCAGCGCAACGCGCCGTCCGGACCCGCAGAAGACGGATGGAACACGGCGAACTCGGGGAGCGGCGCGCGTTCCGTGACGGCGGCCCGCATGCCGGGCCGGATCGCTCAGCGCCGGATCATGCGCAGCGCGTTCATTCGCCCGCATCCCGGATCATGTTGCGCGCGATCACGAGTTGCTGGATCTGGCTCGTGCCTTCGAAGATGCGGAACAGGCGCACGTCGCGGTAGAAGCGTTCGATGCCGTATTCGGCGAGGTAGCCGGCGCCGCCGAAGATCTGCACCGCACGATCGGCGACGCGGCAGCACATCTCGGAGGCGAAGAGCTTGGCGCACGCGGCTTCTGTGCCGACGTCCTGCCCTTCGTCGCGACGCCGGGCGGCATCCACGACCATGCTTCGCGCAGCGTAGATCTCGGCCTTGCTGTCGGCGAGCATCGCCTGGATCAGCTGGAACTCGGCGATCGGCTTGCCGAACTGCTTGCGCTCCATCGCGTAACGCAGCGCATCGCCGAGCATGCGTTCGGCGACGCCGACGCAGATCGCAGCGATGTTGATGCGGCCCTTGTCGAGCACCTTCATCGCGGTCTTGAAGCCGACCTCCTCGCGCCCGCCGATCAGGTTGACGGCCGGCACGCGGCAGTCCTCGAAGATCACGTCGCAGGTATGGGCGCCCTTCTGGCCCATCTTCTTGTCGATCTGGCCGAGCGACAGGCCCGGCGTACCCTTCTCGACGATGAACGCGGAGATGCCATGAGCCCCTTTCGCGTTGGGATTCGTGCGCGCCATCACCGTGAAGATGCCCGCTTCGGGCGCGTTGGTGATGTAGCGCTTGGTGCCGTTCAGCACGTAATGGTCGCCGTCGCGGCGCGCCGTCGTGCGCAGGCTGCCGGCATCGGAACCGGCGTCCGGCTCGGTGAGCGCGAAGGAGCCGATGATCTCGCCGGACGCGAGACGCGGCAGATAGTCGCGCTTCTGCTCGGGCGTGCCGTCGATGACGATGCCCTGCGCGCCGATGCCGTTGTTGGTCGCGAACAGCGAACGGAAGCACGGCGAGGTCTGGCCGATCTCGAAGGTCGCGAGGACCTCCTCCTCCATCGTCAGCCCCATGCCGCCGAATTCCTCGGGAATCGACAAGCCGAACAGGCCCAGTTCCTTCATCTCGTCGACCAGTGCCGGCGGAATCTGGTCGGTCTCGGCGACGTGCGCCTCCTGCGGCACGAGGCGCTCGCGCACGAAGCGCGAAATCGTGTCGAGAAGAATGTTGAGTGTCTCCTGGTCGCGGATCATGTCGTTTCCCTCTCCGGTGTTGCGATTGCGTGTGCTCTTGGGTTCCCCGCTCCGCCGCCCGGCGATCACCACCGGGCGACGGAGTCGGAAGGTGCTTACTTCACGTGCTTGCGGAACTCGGGCTTCCTCTTCTCGCGGAACGCATTGCCGCCCTCGGCCGATTCGGCCGTCTCGTAATAGAGCTTGAGCGCGTGCATCGCGAGACCGCCCATGCCGCGGATCATCTCGGTGTCGACGTTGAAGGACTTCTTCGCCAGTGCGATCGCGGTCGGGCTCTTCTCGACGATCTCGTCGCACCACTTCTTCACTTCGGCGTCGAGCTGGTCGTGCGGCACGACGGCATTCACGAGGCCCATCGCGAGCGCTTCCTGCGCGGTGTAGCGGCGGCACAGGTACCAGATCTCGCGCGCCTTCTTCTCGCCGACGACGCGCGCCAGCAGCGCGGTGCCGAAGCCGGGGTCGACCGAACCGACACGCGGGCCAGCCTGGCCGAGCTGGGCGCGGTCGGATGCGATCGCGAGGTCGCAGATCGTCACGAGCACGTTGCCGCCGCCGATGGCGTAGCCATTCACGCGGGCGATCACCGGCTTGGAAATGTCGCGGATCGCGCTCTGCACTTCCTCGATCGGCAGGCCGATCACGCCGCGGCCGCCGTAGCCGCCGTCCTGCGTGCCCTGGTCGCCACCGGTGCAAAAGGCCTTGTCGCCGGCGCCGGTCAGCACGACTACGCCGATGCTGCGGTCGAAGTCCGCGTCCTTCAGCGCGTGGATCATCTCCTCGCAGGTCTGGGCGCGGAAAGCGTTGTATTGGGCCGGACGGTTGATCGTGATGGTCGCGATGCCGTCTTCCTTGGTGTAGAGAATGTCCTGGTATTCCATGATTTTTCCTCCTGGATGTCTTGAAAGTCGTGGTCAGCCGGCCATCGTCAGACCGCCTGACACGCTGATCACCTGACCGGTGATGAACGCGGCGTCGTCGCTGGCGAGGAAGGCCACCGCGCCCGGCAGGTCGCCCGGCTGGCCGAGGCGGCCGAAGGGCACCGCGCGAGTGAAGGCGGTGCGCAGCTTCTCGCCACGCTCGCCTTCGCCGCAGATGTCATCGAGCAGCGGCGTGTCGGTCGGGCCGGGACACACGACGTTGATGTTGATCTGCTGACGGGCGACTTCGCGGGCCAGCGTCTTCGAGAACGAGATCAGGCCGCCCTTGCAGAACGAATACACGGCCTCGCCCGACGAACCGACGCGGCCGGCATCCGACGCGACGTTGATGACGCGACCGTGACCACGCTCGCGCATGCCCTTCACCACCGCGTGGTGCATGTACAGCGCGCCGTAGAGGTTGATCGCGACGATCTTGTCCCACAGCGGCTTTTCCGTATCGAGGAAATTGCCGACCTTGTCCCAGCCGGCGTTGTTCACCAGCACATCGACCGGGCCGACTTCGGCTTCGACCGCCGTCACCGCCGTGATCACCGAGTCCTGGCTCGTCAGATCCACCGCGAACGCGCGCGCCTTGCCGCCCTTCGCCTGGATCTCCGCGGCGACGGCGGCAGCCGCTTCGCGATTGATATCGAGCACCGCGACTGCCGCGCCGTCCTCGCCGAAGCGACGGCAGATCGCCGAGCCGATGCCGCCGGCGCCGCCGGTGACGATCACCACTTTTCCGTTGATTCCTCTCATGCTGCTTTCCTCCTGTTGGATGACATCAAACTGTTGGCCCATTGCATTCGGGCCGTGCTTTGAGATTCAATGAGGCCCCTTTCAACCGCTCCGACGCCTCGATGACCGACCTTCCCGACGATCAGGACGCTGCATCCATCGAGATCGCCAACCGGCTGTTCTTCCGTTTCTTCCAGGCCGCCAACACGCTGCACACCAAGGGCACGCAGGCGCTCGACGCGTTCGGCGTGACGACGCAGCAGTGGTCCGTACTCGGCGCGCTGTCTCGCGAACAGGTCACCGGCGGCATGGGCATCGGCGAGCTGTCGCGCTTCCTGCTGATGAGCCGCCAGAACCTCACCGGCCTGCTCACCCGCCTCGAACGCGACGGGCTGATCGAGCGCGCGACGAGCACCGAAGACCGCCGCTCGCGCAAGATCCGGCTCAGCCCGAAGGGCCGCGAGCTGTGGGTCGCGCTGCAGAAGCCGATCCATGATTTCTACGACGGTGCACTGAAGGGCTTCTCCTTCGACGACCGCCTGCAGTTCATCCATTACGTGAGCCTCCTGCAGCGGAACATGGCCAAGCTCTAGATCTGATGGGCCGCGAGCTTTTCGCGGCCGATGATCATCTTCATGATGTTCGCGGTGCCGTCGCCGATCTGCAGCCCCATGACATCTCGATAGCGCTGACCGAAGGCGTAGTCGCTCGCGTAGCCGCCGTGGCCGTGCGTGAGCAGGCACTGGTGGATGATTTCGCACGCGAGCTTGGGCGCCCACCACTTGCACATCGCGGCTTCCGCCGTATGCGGCAATCCCTGGTCCTTGAGCCACAGCGTCTTCAGGCATAGCGCGCGGCAGGCTTCGTACATCGTCTCGGCCTCCGCGAGCGGGAAGGTGACGCCCTGGAACGCGGCGATCTGCTTGCCGAAGGCTTCGCGCTCCTGCACGTAGCGCCAGGCCTCGTCGAGCGAGGCGCGCGCGACCCCCATGCACTGCAGGCCGATCAGCGCGCGGCTGTAGTCGAAGCCCTGCATCACCTGCACGAAACCCTGCCCCTCGTCGCCGAGCATCATCTCGGCGGACACCCGCACGTCGTCGAAGAAGATCGAGCCGCGCCCGACGGGCCGCGTGCCGATGTCGTCGAACGCGGTGCGCGTGATGCCGGGGAGGTCCATCGGGACGAGGAAGGCGCTGATGCCGCGGGCGCGGTCCTCGTCGGAGCCGGTGCGCGCGAAGACCACCGCGACGTCCGACTGCGTCGCCATCGAGATCGACGTCTTCTCGCCGTTCAGCACGAAGTCCTTGCCGTCGCGCGTCGCCTTGAGCTTGAGGCGCGCGGCGTCCGAGCCTGCGCTCGGCTCGGTCAGCGCGATCGCGATCGTCTTGCGCCCCGCGATCACCTGGCCGAGCCATTCCTTCGCGATATCCGGCCGCGCATGCCCGGCGACGATCTGGCCGCATAGCGAGGTCAGGAGATTGACGTACGACACGTTGAAGTCACCGTACGAGATCTGTTCGAGCAGCAGGCCGCTCGTGACGCAATCGACCCCCAGGCCGCCGTGCTCTTCGGGCAACTCCGGTCCGAGCAGACCCATTTCGCCCATCTCGCGGATCACTTCCCGCTCGATGCGCTCGGCCTTCTCACGCGCCTGATAGCCCGGCGCGAGGCGATTCTTCGCGAATTTTCCGGCAGTTTCGACAAGCGCCGACTGCTCGGGGCTGAGACTGAAATCCATCGCTGCACCTCCTTCGTATGCGATGGATCCATTCTAGAAAGCCCTTGGATAATTTGTCAATATATTGCTATATATTCCCATAGAGGGCTCGGCGGACGAAGGTCTCCGCCAGACGCAAAACGGCACTATCTCCCACATATATCGTCGCAACCCATCAGAACCATCGTCGCCGGATCGACTTGACTTAGGCTTTTTTAGACAATATGTTTACCAAAATACCGAACCCCCACCCAATGAGCGAGACACACGCAGCCGCCAGGCCGGCCTTTCCGGCGGCGCTGTTAACAGGAGGAAACTGATGAACTTCGACCCCGTACTGCTGCAGTCGCGCATGGCACCGATGAAGATCGCGGGCCTGTGGCGCGACGAGACGATCAAGGTCTTCATCGACCAGGCCCTCGCCCGATGCCCGGACAAGATCGCCGTCGTCGATTACCGCAAGGACGTCGCCGAGCCGCAGCGGCTCAGCTACCGCGAGCTCGCCGCCCGCGCCGACCGCATCGCGCGCAATCTCGCGGCGATGGGCGTCGGGCGCGGCGACGTCGTGACCTTCCAGTTGCCGAACTCGTGGGAATTCATCGCGCTGGCGCTCGCCTGCGCGCGCATCGGCGCCGCAGCGAACCCGGTGATGCCGATCTTCCGCCAGCACGAACTGAGCTTCATGCTCAACTTCGGCGAATCCAAAGTCTTCGTCGTGCCGAAGACCTTCCGCGGCTTCGACTACGAGGCGATGGCGCGCGAGCTGCTGCCGGCGCTGCCGCATCTGCGCCGCCTCGTCGTGGTCGGCGGTGACGGCGAGGATGGCTTCGAGCAGGCGCTGCTGCGCGACGAAGCGCCCCCGCTCACCGACCGTGGCATCGCGCCCGACGACGTACTGCTGCTGATGTACACCTCGGGCACGACCGGCGAGCCGAAGGGCGTAATGCACACCTCGAACACCCTCTTCTCGAACCTGCACGCCTACATCGAGCAGATGGAACTGACGAGTGCCGACATCGTGCTCGGCGCCTCACCGATGGCCCACCTCACCGGTTACGGCTATCTCGCGATGATCCCGCTGATCCTGAACTCGACGACCGTGCTGATGGACGTGTGGGACGCGAAACGCGCGCTCGAGATCGTCCGCCGCGAAGGCGTCACCTTCAGCATGGCCTCATCGGCCTTCGTCGCCGACATGTGCCTCGCGGTCGAGAACGGCGAAGCCACCTCACCGACCTTCACGAAGTTCAACTGCGCCGGCGCGCCGATCCCGCCGGTGCTGATCGAACGCGCCCACCGCGTGATGGGCCTCAAGATCAGCTCGGCCTGGGGCATGACCGAGTGCGGTGCGGTCACCGTCACGGAGCCCGCGCGCGCGCTCGAAAAATCCGGCGTCTCCGACGGCCGCCCCCTCACCGGCATCCAGCTGAAGATCGTCGATGCGGCCGGCGCGGAAGTGCCGCGCGGGGAAACCGGTTCGCTGCGGATCCGCGGCGCCTCGCTCTTCGCCGGCTACCTGAAGCGCCCTCAGCTCAATGCGACCTCCGACGACGGCTGGTTCGACACCGGCGATCTCGCCTTCGTCGACGACGAGGGCTACATGCGCATCAATGGCCGCGCGAAGGACATCGTGATCCGCGGTGGCGAAAACATCCCGGTGATGGAGATCGAGAACCTCCTCTACCAGCACCCTTCCGTGATGACTTGCGCGGTGGTCGGCTATCCCGACGCACGCCTCGGCGAACGCGCCTGCGCCTTCGTCTCGCTCAAGCCGGGAATGGCACTCACGCTCGACGACGTGCGCGCCTTCTTCGACGAACGCAAGGTCGCCCGTCAGTACTGGCCGGAACGGCTCGAACTCATCGACGACCTTCCCGCGACGCCGAGCGGCAAGGTGCAGAAATTCCGCCTACGCGAAATGGCGCGTCAATTCGCCGAAAAAGTATGAGCAAGGAACAAAGCATGACTACGACCAACGTCATCCTGACCGAGACGCACGACCGCGTCGCACTGATCCGCCTCAACCGCCCGCAGGTCTTCAACGCTCTCAACGATGAGGTGATGGACGCCCTCGGCGCCGCGCTCGACGCCTACTCCGCCGACGACAGCATCGCCTGCGTCGTCATCACCGGCAACGACAAGGCCTTCGCCGCCGGGGCCGACATTGCGGCGATGAAGTACTGGAGCTACATGGACGTCTACAAGACGGACTTCATCACCCGCAACTGGGAACGCCTCAAGAGCTTCCGCAAACCGGTGATCGCTGCCGTCTCCGGCCTCGCGCTCGGCGGCGGCTGCGAGCTCGCGATGATGTGCGACATCGTCTACGCCGCGACCGACGCGCGCTTCGCGCTGCCGGAGGTCAAGCTCGCCACCGTCCCCGGCTGCGGCGGCACACAGCGCTTGCCGCGCGCCGTCGGCAAGGCGAAGGCGATGGAGATGTGCCTCACCGGCCGCATGATGGACGCGGCCGAAGCCGAGCGCAGCGGCCTCGTGTCGCGCACTTTCCCCGCCGAGCAGTTGCTCGAGGAAGCGCTCGCCACCGCAAGACTGATCTCCGGCTACTCGCTGCCCGTCCTGATGATGATGAAGGAAGCCGTCAATCGCGCCTTCGAGGCTCCGCTCAGCGAGGGACTGCTCTTCGAACGACGCACGCTGCATGCCTCCTTCGCTCTGGAGGACCAGAAGGAAGGGATGGCGGCCTTCACCGAAAAGCGTCAGCCCGCGTTCGGCCACCGTTAAGTACGTTGTCAATTCTGCCGGTCGCTGCAGCCCGCCACCGTATGCTAGCGACCTAAACGACAACGGGCGCCGCGAAGTGCACAATCTATGCTTTTAGTCATAGCGTAGAACATCAGGGATCGCTTACCATGCGTCATCGTTACGCGGCGATCCGATAGTGAGCAAATACAGCATCCGCAGGCGTCTAGGCCTCCAGGCGCTCTTCACCGGCGCGGTCATGCTGTGCCTCGCACTCGCGTTCGTCTGGTCGCAGCGTGAGACCGACCGGGCGCTCGAACACATCTTCCGCGATGAACTGGCGCCGGCTGCTGAGTTGCGGCAGATGGACTCGCTGTTACAGGCGATCCACGTACGGATGCAGTCCGTCCTTCTCACGCAGGCATCGTCACTCGGCGCACTCGAGCTTCTGCGCAAGGAGCGCAGCCTGTTGCAGGAATCCTGGTCCAACTTCCGCCGCGATCATCGGAACTGGCTCGAAGATCCCAACGAGGACCGGCTCATCGACGACGTCGAGGACGCATTGCCGGCGTTGTGGCAGTTTCTCGACGCGACCGAAGCCGCGTACCGGATCTATGATCCCGTGCAGCTGACGCAACTGGTCGACACCGACTGGTACCAGTTGCAGCAGGCGCTGATCTTCAACCTGCGTACGCTGCTGGAATTCCAGGAACGCCATGCCCATGCGGCCACGGTCGCTCTCGACGAGTCGATCCGCAAGACACGCATCGTCGTCGGCTCGCTGCTGGTCGGCGGCCTGCTGTTCCTCGGCATCTTCTCGATCCGACTCGGCCGCTACATCATGCGGCGCATCGTCGACATCGAAGAGACGCTGGAAGCGATCGCCGGCGGCAACCAGACCGTGACCGTCCCTTACCGCGACGGCGAAACCGAGATGGCGCGGATCGCAACGGCCATCAACCGCACCGTCGCCCAGATCGCGGACGACCGTGCCGCAATCGATCGCCTCAGGCACCGCCAGCAGGCGATCCTCGAATCGGCGGCCGAGGGCATCTACGGCATCGACGTGCGCGGCGAGATCATCTTCATGAACCAGGCCGCGCTCGCGATGCTCGGTTACGAGGAGATCGACATCCTCGGGCGCCCGTCCCACGATCTGCTGCATCACCACCACGCCGACGGCAGCCCTTACCCGATCGCCGAATGTGCGATCGCCCGCGCCCGGCGCGACGGGCGAATCATCCATCGCGACGACGAAGTCTTCTTTCGCCGCAACGGCGAGAGCTTTCCGGTCGAATACACGGCCGCGCCACTCGTCGATAGCGACCAGTCGGTCGGCGGCGTCGTGGTGTTCCGCGACGTCACGAAACGCCGTGAGCAGGAGAGCTTGCTGCGCGAAACGATCGTCCAGCTGCGGGAAACCAACGCCCGCCTCGCCGACACGCAGATGCAACTCGTGCAGACCGAGAAGCTCGTCGGCCTCGGCGGGCTTGCGGCCGGCGTCGCCCACGAGATCAACAACCCGATCGGCTTCGTCAGCTCCAATTTCGCGGTGCTCGCCAACTACGTGCAGGATCTGTTGGAGCTGATCGAGCGCTACGAAGCGCTGCTGGCGGACACGTCCGACCTACAGACACAGACCGTCGTCCGGCGCCTGCATGACGAGGCCGACATCGATTTCGTGCGCGAGGACGCGCAGGCCCTGATCGCGGAGACACGCGACGGCCTGCAACGCGTGATCCGCATCGTCGCCGACCTGCGCGAATTCTCGCGCGTCGACGCCTCCACCGACTGGGGCACTGTCGATATCCATCAGGCCATCGAGATGACGCTGCGCGTCGTTGCCCCGACCCTCGCGGGCAAGGCGACGGTCGTGCGCGAAGAGGCTGCGCTGCCGTCGATACGCGGCAACGCGGCACAGCTCAATCAGGTCCTGATGAACCTGCTGCTCAACGCCGCGCATGCGATCGAGCAGCAGGGCAAGATCACGATCCGCAGCTCCCGCTCGGACGATGAAATCTGCATCGAAGTCGAGGACGACGGCTGCGGCATGGCGCCGAACGTGCGCGAGCGGATGTTCGACCCCTTCTACACCACCCGCCCGGTGGGACAAGGCACCGGCCTGGGCCTGTCGGTCGCCTACAGCATCGCGCGAGCGCATGGCGGGCGCTTCGAAGTCGACAGCGTAGCCGGACAGGGTACGGCGGTACGCCTGTGGCTGCCACTGGCGGCCGAACCGCATACCGCTCCGCAGATCACCGAGATCGCGCCATAAGGGCGCAGACCGGGGGTATTACTCCGCCGCCGCACCGGGCATCCTGCCGTTCGCATTCGGCTGGACCACGGCTTCGTAATAGCTGAAGGCATCGCGCAGGTGGCCGCGCAGCACCTCGTCGTCCCAGGGCTTGGTCAGGAACTTGTAGAGCGCGCCGCTATTGACCGCCTGCATGATCGACTCGAGTTCGGTATAGCCCGACAGCACGATCCGGACCGTCTCCGGGTGCAGCACCTTCACTCGGGAGAGGAACTCCGTGCCGTTCATTTCGGGCATGCGCTGGTCGGACAGGATCACCTGCACCGGTTGGCTCGCGAGGATCTCCAGGCCCTCGCGCGCGCTCCCCGCGGTGAGCACCCGATAGCCTTCACCGCGCAGCAGCCGCCGGATCGCCGACAAGATGTTCGGCTCGTCGTCGACCACCAGCAAGGTGCGCGTCACGGACAACTGCGCCATTCCGGGCAGCGCCTTGTCCTGGCGCAACTGCTCGCAGAACTCGTCCGCCGTCACCGGCTTGCTGAACAGGTAGCCCTGCATCTTGTCGCAGCGGTTCTTGCGCAGATAGCCGAGCTGCGGCTCGGTCTCGACGCCTTCGGCCACGACCTCGATGCCCATGCGGTGCGCGAGCCCGATCACGGAGGTCGCGATGATCGCCGAACTCGGATCGGACACGATGTCGGTGACGAAGGAGCGGTCGATCTTCAGCTGATCGATCGGAAAACGGCTCAAGTAGCCGAGGCTCGAATACCCGGTTCCGAAGTCGTCCAGCGACAGCCGCACGCCGAGGCGCTTCAGGGCCACGAGGTGCTGCACGGCCTCTTCCGGCCGTTCCATCAGGATGCTCTCGGTCAGTTCGAGCATCAGGCGCCCCGGTTCGACTTCATGGCGCTTGAGGGCCGCCGCGACCGTCCCTTCGAGGTCGCCGCTGCGGAACTGCCGCGCGGACACGTTGACCGCGACGTTGACGTGCACCATCCCGTCATCCATCCAGGCGCGCAACTGCCGACAAGCCTCGTCGACGACCCAGGCGCCGATCGGCACGATCAAGCCGCAGCGCTCGGCCAGCGGAATGAACTTCAGCGGCGGCACCAGGCCCAGTCCCGGGCGTTCCCATCGGATCAGGGCTTCGGCGCCGCTGATGCGGCCGGTAACGAGGTCGACCTTCGGCTGGTAATACAGCACGAATTCACCGCGTTCCAGCGCGCGGCGCAATGCGACTTCCAGCTCCAGCGTGGTCAGCGCCTGACTGTTGAGCTCGCCGGTGTAATAGCTCAGCTGTCCGCCGCCCATCTCCTTCGCACGGTGGGCGGCGGTGTTCGCCTTGTCGAGCAGCACCTGCGCGGTATCGCCGTCCTCGGGACACACGCTGATCCCTACGCTGGAACTCACGTAGGCCTCGCGCGCCCCCGGCAGCGTGAAGGGCTCATCGAGCAGCGTCTGCAGCTCGCGCGCCATGCGCTCGGCGTCGCGAAAATCCGCCAGCCCCTCCATCACGACGACGAACTGGTCGCCGACGAGGCGCGCGAGCGTATCCTCGCTGCGCAGCCGGCTGCGCAGCCGCTCGGCGACCGCCTGCAGCACCGCGTCGCCGGCCGAGTGGCCGAGGCTGTCGTTGATGGTCTTGAACCGGTCGAGATCGAAAACCATCACCGCGACCCCGTGCCCCAGCCCATGCCGGCGCGCGCGCTCGAGCGCATGTTCGAGCCGTACTTCGAGCAGCACGCGGTTCGGCAGGTCGGTGAGCAGGTCGAAATGCGCGAGGTGGCGCAGCTTTTCCTCGCTGTGCTTGAGCTGCGACAAATCACTGGCGAGGGCGACATAGTGGCTCGGGTCGCCGGCCTCGTCGCGCACCGTGTGGATCGACAACCACTGGGGGAACACTTCGCCGTCCTTGCGCCGGTTCCACACTTCGCCCTCCCAGAAACCGACTGTCTTGATGCTCTCCCACATCGTGCGGAAGAAGGCCGGCTCCTGGCGTCCGGAGCGCAGGATGTTCGGGTTCTGCCCCAGCGCTTCGGCCTCGGTGTACCCGGTCAGGCGCGTAAAGGCCGGATTGACGGCAAGGATGCGCGGCGTCAGGTCGGTGATGATGACCGCCTCGCGGCTGCTTTCGAGCGCAACGCCATACAGGCGCAGCCGCTCGCCGAGTTCCTGTTCCCGCACATGCTCGCGCTGCAGCAGGACCTCCTGATGCACCTTTTCGAGGACCGCCGGCAGGCGGTCGAGATAGGTTTCGTTCTTCTCGAGATACTCGCTCACACCCAGGCGCTTCGCGGCGAACACCAAGTCCTCATCGTCCTGCTCGCTGACGAGCACGACCGGAACGTCGAGGCTACGCTCGATGCGCACGACCTTCATGACCTCGAACGCGTCCTCGCCCGCGAGCCGGTCGTCGAGCAGGACCACGTCGCAGGGCAAGACCCCGTCAGGCGAGACGGGCAGCCGCGCCAGCACCTCAACTCCGCTGGCGACCACGTCGAGCGTGATCTGCGGCGCATGCCGGGCCAGGTGGCGGCGCACCCGGTCGACGTGGATCTCGTTCTGCTCGGCAAACAGCACGCGCACCGGATGGCGATGAATTGTACGGCGCGCGCGCTGGCGAGCCGCGGCAGCGGCGAGGCTCGGCCCCAGGCGATCGACGTAGCGGCCGCGCTTGGAGACATAATCGTCGGCGCCGGCCTTGAGCGCCGCCAGCGCCGTTGTCTGGTCACCCGAAGCCGTCAGCATCACGACCGGCAAGTGCAGATCGCGCTCATGGATGTCCGCCAGCAGCTCGAAGCCGCTGCCGTCGGGCAGCTGCAGATCGACAAGCACGACGTCGTAGTCCCGAGCCTTCTCCGCCAGCCGGCCACGCGCCTCGGCCACCGTTCCGACAATGTCGAGCCGCAGCCCCGGCAACTGGCGCTCCAGCGCACGTCGCACGAGGTCGGCATCGAGCGCGTTGTCCTCAACATAGAGCACGCGCAACGAAGGGCTCGGATGCTCGGTCATGATATTTAAATACCTTCTTCTTGTTCGGGATGGCAGAGACTAACCGCCATTTTCCGGCAATCCGGCGATCGGCAGGACCAATCGGAACGTCGTTCCCTCCCCGACGGTGCTGGATACCTCCAGCTTGCCGCCATGCCGCTGGACGATATCGCGCGAAATCGACAGTCCGAGTCCGGTGCCCTTCCCCACCGGCTTGGTCGTGAAGAAGGGGTCGAAGATCCGCGCTTGAACCTCGGGCGGAATACCCTTGCCGGTATCGCTGATTTCAACCCACGCGCACACCTCGTCCGCACCGGTGCGCAGCGTGATCCGTCCCATCGTCTCGATGGCCTGGGCGGCGTTCGACAGCAGGTTCATGAACACCTGGTTGATCTGCGCCGGGACGCAATTGACGAGCGGCAGGTCGCCGAACTCGCGGATCACCTCGGCCTTGTACTTGATCTCGTTGCGGATCACGTTGAGCGTGCTTTCGAGTCCGCGATGCAGGTCGGCCTCCTGACGGTGGCCGTCGTCGACGCGCGAGAAGTCCTTCAGATCGTTGATGATCTCCTTGACGCGCGTGAGCCCGTCGAGCGATTCGGTCAGGAGGTCCGGGATGTCCTGCCGCAGGTAGTCGAACTCGGCCGCGGCGCGCGCGTCGGCGATTTCGATCCGCGCAGGATGGTCCGACTGCAGCGCGGATTCGATCTTCTCGTAGGCAGCGATCACGGCGAACACGCGATCGATGTAGGTCCTCAGCGAACCGAGGTTCGAGCTGATGAAACCGACCGGATTATTGATCTCGTGCGCCACGCCGGCAGCGATCTGCCCCACGGCGGCCATCTTTTCCAGCTGCAGGAGCCGACTTTCCGCCTGCGCGAGACGTTCGCGCAGCTCTTGCACCTCGTCGCCGGCACCGTCGCCTTCAATGGTCGATTGACGGTTCAATGCGTCCATTTCCCCTTTCTCCTATTCCGGTTCCGGGCCGAGCACGCGCAGCACTTCACCAAGCGTCGTGTCGCCCCGCGTGACCTTCGTCCAGGCGTCGTCCCACAATGATTCATGACCGGTGGAGCGGGCGTGGGCGAGGAGCTCTTTCAAGCTTGCGCCGCGCGCGATCAGATCGCGCATCAGTTCGTCAGGCAGCAGGATTTCGTACAGGCCGAGTCGGCCGCGATAACCGGTGCCGTCGCACTCCGCGCAGCCCGCGCCCACGAATCCCGACGGCGGCGCGTTGCGGAAGCGCGGACCGAGGCGCGTGGCCTGCGCCGGGTCGGGCGCGACCTCCTGCCTGCAGTGACGGCAGATGCGCCGCACCAGGCGCTGGGCGATCACGCCTTCGAGGGCGCTCGCGATGATGAACGGCTTCATCCCGAGGTCGAGCAGCCGGGCGATCGTCGCCATCGCCGAATTGGTATGCAGCGTCGACAGCACCTGGTGCCCGGTCAGCGCCGCGTGGAAGGCGACTTCGGCCGTCTCGTAGTCGCGGATCTCGCCAATCAGCAGCACGTCGGGGTCCTGCCGCAGGATCGCGCGCAGCACCGCCGGGAAGGTCAGGCCGATCTTTTCCTTCACCAGCACCTGACCCGCGCTGTCGAGGTAGTACTCGACCGGGTCCTCGATCGTGATGTAGTTCTTGGCAGGGCTCGCGTTGGCCTGCAGCAGCGAATACAGGGTCGTGGTCTTGCCGCTGCCGGTGGGTCCTGTCGCAAGCAACAGGCCTTGTGGCTTGTCGACCATCACACGCACCTTCGCGAGTCCGGTTTCGCCGAAACCGAGCCCGGCGAGACTCAGCACGGACGCATTGCGGTCGAGGATGCGCATCACGACCTTTTCGCCGTTGATCGTCGGCAGCGTGGAGATGCGCAGGTCGACGATGCGCATCGGCGATTTCACGGTCAGGCGGCCGTCCTGCGGACGGCGGCGCTCCGAGATGTCGAGCTCGGCCATGATCTTGAGCCGCGACACCAGCGGGCTGTGCAGCGCGTGCGGGATCTGGATCTTGTCCTGCAGCACCCCGTCGATGCGCAGGCGCACGACGACGTTCTTGGTGCGCGGCTGGATGTGGATGTCGGACGCGCCCAGGCGCATCGCCTCGAGGATGATCGCGTTGGCGAGACGGATCGCCGGCGGCTCGTTGGTCGATGCGAGGAGTTCGTCGAGCGGGACCGTGTCCTCGTCCTCGATGACGATCTCGATGCCCTCATAGGGGTCGGCAGTGCCGGCGATCGTCTGCAGCTCGCGGAAATCCACGCCCTCGCCGGTGCCGTACACCTCCTTGATCTTCGCGCGGATCGCCTCGATGTCCGCCATCACCACCTTGAGGTCGAGGCCCGCGGTGAAGCGCACGTCGTCGATCAAGCCGGCGTCCATCGGGTCGGCGACCGCGAGCATCAGCCGCCGGCCTTCGAGCTTCAGCGGAATCACCAGCTGACGCTCACAGAAACCGCGCGGAATCAGCTCCGCGACCGCCGCATCGACACGGAATTCCCCGAGCGACACCTCCTCGACCAGCAACTCCTCGCGCAGGATCTTGCGCAGCGGCTTCTCGGTGACCCAGCCGCGCTCGAACAGCAGCTTGACCATCGGCTCCTTGTGGATGCCCTGCAGCCTCGTCAGCTCCTGCAACTGGTTGCTGGTGATCAGGTTCTTCTTGTGCAGCATCATCCCGAGCTGGCTGCGGTTCGATACCGCGAGCCGCGACAGCGCGGAGATTTCCTTCGACTTCTTTGCGTTCTCCTGGCTCAGCACGCGGTTCTTCTGGACGAGATCGAACTGCTCCAGCGCGAGCGACACCGTCACCCGCAGATCGTCGTCGTTCCACGGCTTGAGGATGAACTTGTAGACCGCCCCCTCGTTGATCGCGCCCATCACCGCGCCCGTGTCGGCATGCCCCGTGAGCATGATGCGGATCGTATCCGGGTAGAGCGATTTGACCTTCTTCAGCAACTCGGCGCCGTTCATGCCCGGCATCATGTAGTCGCTGATGATCACGTGCGCCGGCGCCTCCTGCAGGCGCGCCAACGCTTCGCTGCCGTTGCCGGCGGTCACCACCTCGTAGGCCTCGGAGCGGAAAGTCCGAGTCAGGGCCTTCAGGATCGACGGTTCGTCATCGACGATCAGCAGCCGATACCGCGTCGGCGTCGACTCCGCGGTTTCCGCGGCGGGCGCGCTCTGACCGGTGAAGAAGGCGGCGTAGTTCGTCATGGCCACTCAGAGGGGAAGCTTGATGGTGACGGAAGTGCCGCCATGCGGCGGGCAGATCAGCGACACCGAGCCGCCGTGCGCGAGCACGATGTCGCGCGCGACGGTCAGACCGAGACCGGTGCCGCTGCCGACCTCGCGCGTCGTGAAGAAGGGATCGAATACGCGCTGCTGGACGTCGGGCGGAATCCCCGGCCCGGTGTCCGCGATCTCCACCGTGATCGCCTCGCCGACGCTGCGCGTGCGCACCGCCACCTCTCCGCCGCCCGCAACCGCCTGCAGCGCGTTCTGCAGAATGTTGAAGAAGGCCTGGTTGAGGTGTCCGGGCAGGCAGAGCAGGCGCGGCAGCGGCTGCAGATCGGGGATCACGGTAACCCCAGCCGGCTTCTGCCCCTCGATCACCGCCAGCAGCGATTCGAGCTGCAGGTTGAGGTCGACCATCTGTTCCTCGGGCTGATCCACGCTCGAAAAGCCCTTCAGGTCCCGCACGATGCGCGCGATGCGTTCGATGCCGCCGCGCGAATCGTGCAATAGCTCGCCGAAATCCTCGAACACGAAATCCAGGTCGCGCACTTTCCACGCTTCGGCAGGGATCACGTCGCGCAAATCCGCGAGGCCGGCGAGGTAGCGTTCGGCCGACGACAGGTTGCTGCTGATGAAGCCGAGCGGATTGTTGATCTCGTGCGCGACGCCGGCCGCGAGCTGCCCGATCGACGCGAGACGCTCGGCCTGGTAGAGCTGGCGCTGGCGCTCGTCGATGATCTTGATCTGCTCCTTCACCTGCGCATCGAGCGTCGCCGCGAGCTCGCGATATTTCGTCTCGGATGCCTTCAAGGCCTCGTTCTGCTGCTGCAGCTTGGCGTAATCGGCGCGCACCGCCTCGAGGTGCAGGTCCGACACCATGCGCACCCGCGCCCGCGACACCAGCCCCCAGCGCACGAGGCGGGCCGCTTCCTTGAGCTTTTCCTGCGCACACGCGGCTGCGAGGTAGCCGATCGGTTCGAGTTCGAGGATCAGCGGCGCGCGCTCGGCGTCCGACGGCGGGACGGTGCTGCCGAAGGGGGCGCCGGCGGCGTCGAGCAGTGCCACCGGGCAGTCGAGCAGATTGCCCAGTGCGCGACAGAGTTCGTCGGCATCGCGTAGCCCCAGCAACTCGCCGAGCGTGAAGTCGCGGTCGAAGCCGTTCGCGTCGCTCATGACGGCAGTCCTCCGGCGGCGGTGACGAAGCGCTCCTCGGTCAGGCCATGCTCTCCGGCCAGATCCAGCTCCTCCGCATAACGTTGCCAGACGCCGTGCAGCAGCGCGCTGAAGGTCTCGCGCACGCCGCTCCCTTCGGTCGCCGTCGCGAAGAACAGCGGCCATGGCGCCCCGGCGTACCGTTCGCGGACTTCATCCTCGGACAGGATGTCGGGCAGGTCGCGCTTGTTGAACTGCACGACGAGCGGCAGGTGTTGCAGGTCGAGCCCGACGCGCCCCACGTTCTCGGCGAGGTTCTGGAAGGATTCGCCGTTGTTGGTCGCCTGCAGGCGCTGGGAGTCGGCGACGAACACGATGCCGTCGGCGCGAGACAGCACCGCCTTGCGCGTACCGTCGTGCGCGACCTGGCCGGGGACGGTGAACAGCCGGAAGCGGATCGTCAGGCCCGAGGCCGCGCGAAACCCGAGCGGCAGCAGGTCGAAGAACAGCGTCCGGTCGTGCTGGGTTTCGAGCGTCATCAGCTCCCCTTTCATCTGCGCGTCCGCGATGTCGTGCAAACACATCAGGTTGGTCGTCTTCCCGCCTTGCGCCGGCCCGTAATACACCAGCTTGAAGGTGAGCCGATTGGCCTCCCGCTCCAATTCGGGCATCAGATCTTCCCCAGGTCGCCGTCGTCGAGCAGGGACTCGTCGATCATCACCGAGCCGTCCGGCCCCCAGATCACGCTGGTGATGCCCGGTTCCTGGGCTTCGAGGCGCTTGCGCTCGATTTCCTCGGGCGAGACCTGGCCCATCGACAGCCGCGCCAGGTCGGCAAGGCGCTGGTTTTCCATCGTGAGCTCACGCAGCGCGAGCGCCTGCCCGATCGCCGAGAGCAGCTCGTAGTCGTTCCACGGCTTGGACAGGAAGCGGTTGATGCCCGCGTCGTTGATCGCACCGATCAGGCCGTTGAGGTCGGCATAGCCCGACAGGATCAGGCGCGCGCACTCGGGCTGCAGCTCGCGAAACGCCTTGAGGAAGGCGACGCCGTCCATGCGCGGCATCCGGTAATCGGACAGCACCAGGTCGTAGGCCGTATGGCGGGCCTTCTCCAGCGCGGCCTCGGGCGAGGCGAAACAGTCCACGGTGAGCTTGTAGGTCTTGTCGCCGACCGTACAAGGCGTCAGGGTCAGCAGGCGGCGCAGCGCCTTCAGGATGGATTCTTCGTCATCGACGATCAGTATGCGGTTCATACGCCTCCCGAACCTCTATCAGGACGAGCCCGGACCAGCGCCAGGACCCATACGTTTGTCGTTACGGATGTGCAGACTCAGGGATACCCCTTCGCGCCGGGCATAATCCTGGATCTGCTTCACGAGACTGGCATCGAGAATGTAGTCGCCCGCCAGCAGCAACACGCCGTCGCGGCCGACCAGGTCGCGCGCGAGGACCATCCCTGGCTGAAGGTCGGCGGCCCGCACTTCGAGGTCCCGGCCGGTCTCCTGCTTCGGTCGCCCGAGCAGCTCCAGGAAGGCATCGACGACCTGCGGGTCGTAACGCTTGCCGCGCGACTGGGCGATCATCGCCTTCGCCTCGTCCGGGCTCATGCGCTTGCCCGCCAGCGTGCCGTTCTGCAGCCCGTCGTAATCGCTGGCGACGGCCAGAATCCTGGCGCCGAGCGGAATGCCCAGCCCGACCAGTCCGTCCGGGAAACCCTGCCCATCGAAGCGCTCATGATGCGAGCGTACGAGGCGCGCGGCCTCCTTCAACTCGTCGAGCGGCATCAACGCGGATTCGCCGACCAGCGGGTGCTTGCGATACAGCCCCAGTTCCTCGCCGGTCATTTTCACGACCGGCCGCGCCAGCATCGCGTCGGGGAAGCCGATCTTACCGATGTCGTGCAGCAGCGCCGCGAGGAAGATGTCCTGCTGTCCCTTGGTGTCGAGCTCGAAATGGATCGCGAGCTTGCGTGCGAGATCCGCAACGCGCCGCGAATGGCCCGCAATGACCCCGCCGCGCAATTCGATCAAGCCCGTGAACATCTTGATCGAGATGAGGAAATTCTGTTTGAGCTTGTCGTTGGCGAGGTTGAGGAAGCTGTTGACCTGCTCGAGTTCGGCGGTGCGTTCGCGCACCTTCTGCTCGAGGTTCGCATTGAGCTCGCGCAGGGCCTCGTTCTGCTCCTGAGTCAGGGCCAGCAGCCGCGCGTTCTCCTCCCGCAGCCGGCGGTGCTCCAGTGCATCGCCGATGATCTGCAGCAGTTCGTCGTCGTCCCAGGGCTTGGCGATGTAGCGGTAGATCTGGCCGCGGTTGATCGCGGCGATCGTGGACGTGATGTCCGCATAGCCCGTCAGCAGCAGCCGTGTGACGCCGGGCCAGCGCTGGCGCACCTGTTCGAGAAACTGCGCGCCGTCCATTTCCGGCATGCGCATGTCGGAGATGACAAGGTCGATCTTCTCGCGTTCGAGCACTTCCAGACCGGCGCGGCCGCTGTCGGCAAGGTGGATCGTATGGCCCGTCGGACGGAGCAGGCGCCGCAACGCGGAAAGGATTCCCGCCTCGTCATCGACCAGGAGAAGCGTAGCGGGCGGATGGGCCGTTTCGTTCATGATTCCTCATGCGGCTGTGTCGTCACCATGACAGCGGAGGCCTTCGGCAGTGTGATTCCCCGGATGCCGCACCGGCCCTTGGGGAGCGACCCGAGACATGACATCCGATCCAGATATTACTCCTTTGACAAGTCACGGGGATACCGTCGAACGGGCTACTGTCGCCATTCATCGACTGTCGCGAGGAAAGCGGGCGCGGGCGCGCTTGGCATAGCGAGTTTGAGCGTTCCCGACGGCAAAGAATCCCCGGTACCCCCGTTAGCCCAGAACGCCCACTGCGTCCTTGGTCGACAGCAGGCGAATATGTAACGGACGCTTACATCGACGGGATTCCACTACCAGTTATGGGGGAGTAAAATTTTCACGTGGGAAAACAACCCACATACAAATCAACCTCAGACAATGCGCGCGACGCCTGTCGCCCCGGTCACCGGCGGCAGATCAGGTCGGCCAGCGATCGGACACCTCGCACTACAATTGCGGACACCGGTCGGAACGATCAACAACATTCAACGGGAGCCGCAACATGGCAAGCATCACCACCAGTCTGAACCACAATCAGGTCGAAGACCTGGTTGGCGACATCAGCGCCGCCCAACTCGTTTCCGCCTCCACGACCGACCTGACCTACGCGCTCACCTACTCCGGCGACGACCAGCCGCATGCGAGCACGCTGCACGTCAGCGGCAGCTTCACGCTCTCTGGCAGCAATGTGACCGGCGGAACGGTCTCCAGCTTCGATTTCCTGAGCGGAACCGGTGCGTCGCTGCTGCTCGTCGGCGGCGTGTCGCTTGACTTCTCGCAGGCGAGCGGCCTGCTGAGCAATCCCGACACCTTCGGAGACTTCGTCGAGCACCTCGGCGAGGCGAATGATGACGATCTCGAGATCGGCGACGACGGCGACGACGACATGCACGGCGGCCAAGGCGACGACGACATGCTCGGCGGCGGCGGCGACGATCACATGCACGGAGGTCAGGGCAACGACCACGTCTCGGGCGGCGACGGCGACGACGACCTCTCAGGCGGCCTGGGCGACGATCACCTCGACGGCGGACATGGCAGCCACGACAGCGTGTCCTTTGATTCCGCGAAAAAGATCGTCGTCGACCTCTCGGCCGGAACGGCCAAGGGCGAAGGCAATGACACCCTCGTCGGCATCGAGGACGTCGCCGGTACGCACGGCAGCGACGTGATCGTCGGCGACGCGAACGCGAATGAACTGCTCGGCGACGGCGGCAACGACAAGCTGACCGGCCTGGACGGCGACGACCACCTCGTCGGCGACGACGGCAACGACAAGCTCGATGGCGGCGACGGCAACGACATCCTCGAAGCCGGCCGCGGCAACGACCACCTCGACGGCGGCAACGGCAGCGACATCCTCGACGGCGGCGACGGCAACGACAAGCTCAGCGGCGGCGCAGGTGACGACGACATCGACGGCGGCAACGGCAACGACAACATCAGCACCGGGGACGGCCTGAACATCGTCCTGGCCGGCGCGGGCAACGACAAGGTCCTCGGCGGCAACGACGCCGACAACATTAGCGGCGGCGACGGCAACGACACGATCATGACCGCAGGCGGCGACGACCTGATCGACGGCGGCGCGGGCAAGGACAATATCAAGGCCGGCGACGGCAACGACCGCATCGACGGCGGCGACGGCGACGACAAGATGGCCGGCGGCGCGGGCGACGACACGTACTTCGTGTCGAGCGCCAAGGACAAGATCATGGAGATGGCGGGCGAAGGCAACGACACGGTCGTCTCGTCCGCCTCGTTCAGCCTGGCGAAGCTCGCCAACGTCGAGAACATCGAGCTCACGGGCATTGCGAATGTCGACGCCACCGGCAACACCGCGGACAACATCCTCACCGGCAACGACGGCAACAATGCCCTCGACGGCGGTGCGGGCAACGACGTCCTGATCGGCGGCGCCGGTGCCGACACGCTCACGGGCGGCGCGGGCAACGACACCTTCATCTTCGACAACCTCGCCGTCGGCGGCGTCGACACGGTCAAGGACTTCACGCACGGCAGCGACGTGCTCGCCCTCGATGCGGACGTGTTCACGGCGCTCGCGGGCAGCGTGGACCTCAACGCCAATGTCGCCATCGGCACGGCGGCGGCCGACGCCAACGACTTCCTCGTGTTCGACAGCACGACCGGCGCGCTGTACTACGACCAGGACGGCAACGGCGCCGGCGCCGCGGTGCAGATCGCCACACTGACGGGCGTGACGACGGTCAACGGCTCGGACTTCACGATCGTCTAAGCACGCTCCGTCCGCTCTCCGCACGCGACGCCCCCGCAGCCTGGCTGCGGGGGCGTCTTTCTTTATTGGTCCGGGCGTGGCAGCGACGCCACGGTTTTCCGACCGCCCATTGCGCACCGCACAACAAGCACTCTGCAACGGCACCGACTTCGAGTAACCTTCGCGCTAGCCGAATTTTCGCGGCGCGAAGGCCTCCCGAAGAACAAATCAGCCTCACCCCGTTAGGTGCCTCATGCACGCCCGTCAAGCCCTACCGGCGCTCGTCGTCAGCGCCATCGGCGTCGTTTTCGGTGACATCGGAACGAGCCCCCTTTACGCCCTGAAGGAAATCTTCAGCGGCCATCACCCCATTCCAGTGACGCCGGAGAACATCCTCGGGGTGCTGTCGCTGGTGTTCTGGTCGATCATGATGCTGGTGTCGATCAAGTACGTCGCGGTGATCATGCGTGCGGACAACCGAGGCGAAGGCGGCTCGCTCGCGCTGCTCGCGCTGATCACCGAGCGCGCGAAAAACGCCGGCATGGCACGCGTCGTCACATTGCTCGGGATCTTCGCCGCCGCCCTTTTCTACGGCGACAGCATGATCACGCCGGCGATCTCGGTGCTCTCCGCGGTCGAGGGCCTGGAGCTCATCACGCCGGCACTCGAAAGCTACGTGCTGCCGCTGACCGCCATCGTGCTGACCGCGCTGTTCTTCGTGCAGAAGCGCGGCACCGGCGCTGTCGGCATGTACTTCGGACCGATCATGATCGTCTGGTTCGCCGTGCTCGGCACCTTCGGAGTCCTCGAAATCGCCGAAAACCCGCAGGTGCTGCTCGCGATCAACCCGCTCTATGCGATCCGTTTTGTCGCGACCCATCCCTGGCTCGCCTTTCTCGCGCTCGGCTCGGTCGTTCTCGCGGTGACCGGCGGCGAAGCGCTGTACACGGACATGGGCCACTTCGGCCGCCGCCCGATCCGCTACGCGTGGTTCGGCTTCGTCCTCCCCGCGCTGGTCCTCAACTACTTCGGCCAGGGCGCGCTGCTGCTCAACAACCCGGAAGCGATCGAAAGCCCCTTCTACCATCTCGCCCCCGACTGGGCGCTGGTCCCGCTCGTCGTGCTTGCAACACTGGCCACCGTGATCGCGTCGCAGGCGGTGATCTCGGGCGCATTCTCGGTCGCACGCCAGGCCGTCCAGATGGGCCTGCTGCCGCGCATGCTGATCGTGCATACCTCGGGCGCCTCGGAAGGCCAGATCTACGTGCCCTTCACCAACTGGACGCTCTACTTCGCCGTGATGGCGCTGGTGCTCGGGTTCAAGAATTCGTCCAACCTCGCCGCCGCTTACGGCATCGCCGTGACCGGCACGATGATGATCGACACGGTGCTGATCGCCTTCGTGATGCTGCTGCTGTGGCGCTGGAATGCGCTGCTCGTCGCGCTCGTCGCCGGTGGCATGTTCCTGATCGACCTCGCCTTCTTTTCCGCCAACGCGATCAAGATCCCCGAAGGCGGCTGGTTCCCGATCGCGGCGGGCCTCGTGTCCTTCACGGTGCTCACCACCTGGCGGCAGGGGCGGCGGCTGCTCGGCCAGGAGATCTCAAAGCTCAGCATCCCGATGGACGCGTTCCTCGAATCGGTCGGCAAGGACGTGCTGCGCGTTTCGGGCACGGCGGTGTTCATGACCAGCACGAAAGAAGGCGTCCCCTCCGCGCTGCTGCATAACCTCAAGCACAACCAGATCCTGCACGAGCGCGTCGTGCTCGTGACGGTGCAGACCACCGATTCACCGACCGTGAATGAGCTGGACCGCCTCTACCTGCATCCGATGGGCAAAGGCTTCTTCCGCCTGATCGTGCGCTACGGCTTCATGGAAGATCCGGACATTCCCAGCGCGCTCGCGCAATGCAAGCGCTTCGGCGAATCCTTCGACATGATGGAGACCTCGTTCTACCTGTCGCGCGAAACCATCGTGCCAACGTCGGGACACGGCATGGTCGGCTGGCGGGCGCGCCTCTTCGCAACGATGTCGAAGAACGCCACGAGCGCCACCGACTTCTTCAAGATCCCGAGCAACCGCGTCGTCGAGCTCGGCACGCAACTCGTGATCTGACCGCGCCGGTCAGGCGAGTTCGGTCGGACGCACGGCCACTGCCTCCCCGGCCGCGGGCAGCACGACTTCCACCGCCAGGCCCGGCCACGCATGCTGGGCCGACGCGCTGCCGCCATGAGCCTCGGCGATCCCCTTCACGAGCGCCAAGCCGACGCCGGCACCGTCCGGTGCACTGCGGCTCGCATCGGCTCGATAGAAGCGCTCGAAAAGCCTCGGCAGATCCGAATCAGCGACTCCATTGCCATGGTCGCGCACCCGCAGGACAACCTGCCGTGTCGCGTCCGTACCGACGCTGACCTCGATCGTCCCCGCGCCGTACTTGAGCGCGTTCTCGATCAGGTTCTGCAGCACCTGGAACAAGAGGTCCGGGTCGCCCCGCACCGCCGCCGGCCCGCAGCGACCGACGAGTTCGCGCCCTTGGGCGTCGGCCACCGGCTCGTACAGGTCGATCGCGTCGTGCACGATCGCGGAGAGGTCCACTTCCTGCATCTTCGGCCCGTGCGCGCCGGCCTCGATGCGCGCGAGGCTCAGCAACGCGGCGAAGGTCCGCAGCAGCTCGTCGGTATGCGCGCCCAGTTGTTTGAGTCGTGCCCGAAACCTGGGATCGGTGTCCCCCTCCTCGCTCGCCTGGTCGACGGCCTGGCGCAGCGCAATCAGCGGGCGCCGCATGTCGTGCGCGATCGCGGAAGAAACGTGTTTGGCGGCGTCGACGAGCCTTTCGATCTCGTCAAAGGCGGTATTGAAGCGCCGTGCAAGCACGTCGAGTTCGTCATCGCGCGGACTCAGGCTCAGACGTTGCGACAGGTGCCCCTCCTGGATCCGGCCCGCTTCGAGCGCGAGCCGTTCGAGGCGGCGATGCAGGTGCTGCATGAAGAACCACCCGATCACGCCGGCGACGAGGATGATCAGCACTGCCGAGCCCCACATCCGCCACGCCATGCGCTGCTGGAAGGATTCGAGCGGCGAGTGCCGGCCGACGAGCAGACGGTCTCCGCCGTACAGGAGGAACACCTGCCCCTCGAGAATGCTGCCGTCGGCCTCGCGCACATGGAACCAGCTCTCGTCCGCCACGCGGGCACCGGCCGGCCACTCCGGCAGGTTGCCGATCACGGGCTTGCCATCGCGGTCGGTGAGCAGGTAGACCGCGTCCTGGTCGGCCGCCGCATCGATGCGCCGCTGCAGCACCTCGCGCAGGCCGGGCAGCCCGCGTTCGTGGTAATGCTCTTCGAGGCCGCTGATCTCGAGCGCGATGGCCGCACGCACTTCATCGCGGATATGCCCTTCGGCTTCGCGGAACAAGGGGTAGAACAAGGCCCCGACGATCAGCGCGATCGCCGCCGGCAGGACCACGGCAAAGCGATGGAAGGGGCTGTTGAGCCAGGCGCGCAGACGCGCGCCGAGCGGCCTAGGCGGCATCGGCACCAAGCCGGTAACCGGCGCCGCGTACCGTGTGGATCAGCGGAGGCAGCCCGGGCAGGTCGATCTTCGCGCGCAGGTTCGAGATGTGCACGTCGATCACGTTCGTCTGCGGGTCGAAATGGTAATTCCATACCGCTTCGAGCAGCATCGCCCGCGTGACGACCTGGTCCGAATGGCGCAGCAGGAATTCCAGCAGCTGGAACTCCTTCGGTTTCAGCTCGATGCGCCGGCCGCCCCGCGACACGCCGCGGCGCAGGAGATCCATTTCGAGATCGGCCACGACCAGCCGCGTGCGCTCGGCGCTCTCGCGCGCCGCGGGCGTGCCACGCCGCTGCAAGGCTTCGAGCCGGGCAAGCAGCTCGATCAACGAAAACGGTTTGACGAGGTAATCGTCGCCCCCGGCCCGCAGGCCCGCGACGCGATCATCGACCTCGCCCAGCGCACTGAGGATCACGACCGGCGTCGTGATGTCCGACGCTCGCAGCGTACGCAATACCGTCAGGCCATCGACGCGCGGCAGCATCCGGTCGAGCACCAGCGCGTCGTAGGTTTCAGTGGTGGCGAGAAACAGCCCCTCGCGTCCGTCGCCGGCGACGTCGACCGTGTGGCCGCCCTCCTGCAATCCCTTGCAGATGTAACGGGCCTGCTGCGGATCGTCTTCGACGAGGAGTATTTTCATCGGGGCTTGCGTTGCGGCGGGGCTTCCTGGATGAGGCGGATGGCGTTCGCCGCGGCGGGAGTGATCGAACTGGCTCGCAGTTTATTCCGGTCGGCCCGCACAAGGCTATCGATCACGCACGCGCCGGACGGAAACTGCAGGCGGTCGCGACCGGGCACGAGGTGCGAGTCGCGCAGAGCGAGCGCAGTGGGAATCGACTGATCCTGCTCACGGCAGTCGCCGCGCACCTTCAGTACGTAAGGCTCATCGACACCGAGCCAGATGATCGCGGTACGCGGTTCGAGAGATCGCCAGCCGTAGATGCGGAACACGCGGACCGAGCGCATCGGTGCGGCATTCGGGGCTGCGAAGGGTACCGCGACAGGGGAGACGGGGGAAGGAGCGTTCCCTCCCGACGCTTGCGCACCGGCCGCGATGGCGACGGCTGCCATCGATAAGCAGGCCGTCAGGGCGCAAAGGCGCATCCGGACGGCGACCGCAGCTCGCGACCACGACGATTGGAAGAACGGGGCCATGTTGGGTTCCCGTGGTCCACGTCAGGCGTGCGGTTGGCGGTCGCCGTCCGGGTGTCGCAGACCGATTACTGAGCGGCCGGAGCAGCCTTCGGCGCAACCTTCTTCGCCGGGGCTTTTTTCTTGGCGGTGTGCTTCACGGCCTTCTTGGCGTGCTTGGCCGGAGCGGCAGCGGTCGTGTCGGTGGCATCGGCAGCCGAGGCGACGGCGCTGGCGGACAGGGCGACGGCAGCGGCAGTGGCGGCGACCAGGGTCTTCAGAAGCTTGGCGTTCATTACAACTCTCCTAAGTGAAATCGACGATGGCGTCGTCGTGAAAGCAGTCTGAACCCGGCCGCATTAAGGAGAATCCTGCCGGAGCATTAAGAAAATTAAATCTAGCAGCAGCGCTCCGATCAACGACGGCGCGCCATTTCCTGCAGGATCGCCGAGAACTGCTCAGCTGTTTCGTGACGCACCATCGACGGGCCGATCAACGGCGGCAACCAGAAATCGGGCTCCACCTCGGCGTGGTACTGCAGGCGCGTGCCGTCGGCTTCCGGCTCGAGGTGCATGACGCTTTCCATGTGCTTGACGTTGCCGCCGACGCCGTGCGAATGGATCTCGCGCTCGGGGACCAGCCGGATGTCGCGCACCGATTCGAAATCGATCATGATGATGCCGTAGCGCGCCGTTCCGCTCTGGTTCACCTTGAGCGCATTTTCGCCGCGTTCGACGATGCGGCTCGACTTGAGATTGGGAACAAAAGCCGCCATGTGGTCGAAATCGGTCAGCACCGCCCAGGCCACCGACTGGCTGACCGGGGCGTGCATCTGCAGATCGACGCTGAAGCCGCGGCGCGAGCGCTCGACATGGACCTCCCGGTCTTCGACCGCCGGCACTGCGTCGTTGCCGCCCACAGCCACCCAAGCGAGCGACGATAGGCACAGCGCGAGCAGCCCGCTCCTGAAAGTATCCACCATGACCCCACTCGTTCTTCTTGATGACGGATCCGTCCATTAGAATCCCCGGCACTTCCCGGCCACACGCGTTTTCGACCTTACGCCCACGATGAGACTCCTGCTAATCGAAGACGATCCCATGATCGGCGCCGGCGTGCAGCAGGCGCTGCGCCAGGATGGCTATGCCGTGGACTGGGTGCGCGACGGCATCGCCGCGGAACTGGCCGTGCAGGACAACCCGTACGACATGCTGCTGCTGGATCTCGGGCTCCCACGTCGCGATGGTATCGAATTCCTGAAGCATATGCGTACTGCCGGGAAGGCGGTCCCGGTCATCATCCTGACTGCCCGCGACGCTGTCGCCGACCGCGTGCGCGGGCTCGACGCGGGGGCCGACGACTATCTCGTGAAGCCCTTCGATCTCGACGAACTCGGTGCGCGCGTGCGCGCCCTGCTCCGCCGCCAACGCGGCCAGGCGAAGCCACTAATCACGCTCGGCGCACTGCAGGTCGATCCGGCCAGCCACGCGGTGACGCTCAACGGCGTGCCGGTGCGCCTCTCGACCCGGGAGTTCGCACTGCTGTGCGCGCTCCTCGAACAGCCCGGCAGGCCCTTGTCGCGCAGCCAGCTCGAGGAGCGCATCTACGGTTGGGAAGAGGAGGTCGAAAGCAACGCCGTGGAGGTGCACATCCACGCGCTTCGGCGCAAGCTCGGCGCCGAATGGATCCGCAACATGCGCGGCGTGGGCTACTACGTGGCGGAGCCGGCATGAGGTCGCTGCGCCGGACGCTCCTCCTGTCGCTGCTCGGCGCGGTGGTGCTCGTGCTCGCCATCGGCGGCATCGCGACCTACGACACTGCGCGCAACGAGGTCGACGAGCTGATGGACTACCAGCTGCGGCAGTTCGCGCTGTCGCTGCGCGACCAGCAGTTCGGCGGCCCGGACAGGCCGCGGCTCGCACCGCCCGAGCCCTCGTTCGACTTCGTGATCCAGATCTGGGACGAAACCGGCGTGCAGCTCTACCTCTCGCATCCACACAGCGTGCTGCCGTCGCTCGCGAAATTCGGCTACAACACGGTCAAGACGACCGAAGGCGACTGGCGCGTGTTCTCGATTCCGTTGCTCAACCACGTGATCCAGGTCGCCCAGCCAATGGCGGTGCGCAGTCGCATCGCGGCCCGTGCGGCCCTCCGTACGCTCGTGCCTTCGCTGGCGCTGATCCCGCTGCTGGGCATCCTGATCTGGTACCTCGTCGGGCGCGGCCTGCGTCCGCTGGAACGGCTCACGCGCGAAGTCGCCGCCCGCCGGCCGGACTCCCTCGAGGCGCTGCGACCGGAGGGCGTACCCGAAGAGGCCCGGCCGCTGGTGACCGCCCTGAACCGCCTCCTGGGCCGCCTCGATCAGGCCCTGAGCGCCCAGCGGGCTTTCGTCGCCGACGCCGCGCACGAATTGCGCACGCCGCTCGCGGCCTTGCAGATCCAGCTCCAGCTATGCGAACGCGCCAGCGACGAAGCGACGCGCCAGGCCGCGATGGGCGAATTGCGCGCCGGCCTGCAGCGCGCGACACATATGGTGCAGCAGTTGCTGACGCTCGCGCGCCAGGAGCCCGGCGCGGCCGGCTCGCCCCAGATGCGGCTGCGGCTCGCGGATGTCGCGCGCCAGAGTCTCGCCGACCATGCCACGGTGGCCGACGCGCGCCACATCGATCTCGGGGCGGAAACGCTCGACGACACGCTCTCCATCATGGGCGATGCGGCGGCACTGCGTACGCTGGTCGGCAACCTGATCGACAACGCGATCCGCTATTCGCCCGAGGGCAGCCGCGTCGACGTTGCGGTCAAGGCGGACGCCGGCACCGATGCCACGAGCTGCTGGCTCAGCGTGAGCGACAGCGGCCCGGGCATTCCCTTGGACGAACGCGAACGCGTGCTCGACCGCTTCTATCGCCCCGCGGGGCAGGAGCAGCCGGGCAGCGGACTGGGCCTCGCGATCGTGCGCAGCATCGCCGAACGCCACGGCGCGAGGCTCGTGCTCGACGAATCGCCGCTCGGCGGCCTGCGCGTATCGGTGGGATTCCCGCCGGCAGCGCCAGAAGGTCCGCCGCGGGGAATTTCCCCCGATCCTTAAGTTTGCGTTAAGCCGGGCCCCGCTAAATTGGCAACGTCGCGGATCACCTCCGCCCGTTACTTCACAGGAGCCCGAAATGAAGACTCTGGCAATCAAGCTCACGGCAACCGCCGCAGCGCTGGCGGCATTGTCCTTCGGCGGCTACGAGGCCGTCCGCTCGATGGCGCCGGCCCACGCCGGCATGCTGCCTGCGATCACGGCGCCCGCTTCGAACACCGCGGGCGTCGCGCTGCCGAACTTCCGCAGCATCGTCGAGCGCTACGGCCCGGCCGTCGTGAACATCAGCGTCGAAGGCACGACGAAGACTTCGGCACGGGGACAGTCGCCGCTGGGCCGACTCGATCCCGAGGATCCCTTCTACGACTTCTTCCGCCGCTTCGGGCCGCAACTCCAGGTGCCACAAGGCGAGCAGATCACGCACGGCCTCGGCTCGGGCTTCATCGTGAGCCCCGACGGCATCGTGCTGACCAACGCCCACGTCGTCGCCGACGCCAACCACGTCACTGTGAAGCTCACCGACAAGCGCGAATTCAGCGCCAAGGTGATCGGCATCGACAAGCCGACCGACATCGCGGTCCTGCGCATCGACGCGCACGACCTCCCGACCGTCCCGCTGGGCGACCCCGCCAGCGCACAGGTCGGCGATTGGGTGCTCGCGATCGGTTCGCCCTTCGGCTTCGAGAACAGCGTAACGGCCGGGATCGTGTCGGCGAAATCGCGCTCGCTGCCCGACGAAGGCTATGTGCCCTTCATCCAGACCGACGTCGCGATCAACCCCGGCAACTCCGGCGGACCGCTGCTGAACCTCAACGGCGAAGTGGTCGGCATCAACTCGCAGATCTACAGCCAGTCCGGCGGCTACCAGGGCCTGTCGTTCGCGATCCCGATCGATGTCGCGGCGCACGTGAAGGATCAGCTGCTCGCGCACGGCAAGGTCACGCGCGGCCGAATGGGCGTGGCGATCCAGGACGTGAACCAGGCGCTCGCAGAGTCCTTCGGCCTGGATTCGGCGCGCGGCGCGCTCATCAGCAGCGTCGAGTCCGGCAGCCCGGCCGCGAAGGCGGGCCTGGAAGCGGGCGACGTGATCCTGAAGATCGATGGGCAGCCGGTCGCGTCTTCGGCCGAACTGCCGCCGAAGGTCGCCGCGGTCGCACCGGGCAAGACTGTGAAGCTCGAAGTCTGGCGCAAGGGCAAGACCGAGAACGTGACGGTCACCGTCGGCGAGCAGAAGCCGGCGAAGGTGGCGAGCGATGACGAAGGCTCGGCCGACCGCGGCCGCCTCGGCGTCGCTGTGCGCCCGCTCTCGCCCGAGGAGCAGCGCCAGGCCGACACCAAGGGCGGACTGCTGGTGCTCGATGCCAGCGGCCCGGCGGCCCGGGCCGGCATTCAGCGCGGTGACGTGATCATTTCCGTGAATGGCCGCCCGGTCACCGGCGCGGAAGAGCTGCGCAAGCAGTTGTCAGGCGCCGGCAAGCATGTGGCGCTGCTGATCCAGCGCGAGGACGCGCGCATCTTCGTGCCGATCGATCTCGGCTGATTTCAATGGAGAGACGCATGAAGAACAAAAACCACCGAATCTCGCGGCGCGTATTACAGCACTTCCTGCACCTCGCCGCCGCGAGCTTCGCGCTCGGCAACCTCGGACCGGCGAACGCGGACGACGACGACGCGCAGCCACCCGCGCGGCAGTTCGACGAGGCGAGCCGAACCGGCGCGCGCAGCGAAGGCGTCCGCCGCAGCGCCTACCTGCACTCCTTCGCGTTGCCCGCCACGCATGCCGTCGTCGTGACCGGGCCACTCGCGCGGGTGCGCGTGCTCGATACGACCGGGCGTCCGGTCACGCAAGTCGCGCTCGACGGCGCGAGCGCGATCGGGCCGTTCGCGGACGGCGCCTACACGGTGCTGATCAAGGCCAACGGGCTGACCGAGATGCATCGCATCCGCATCGGCCCCGATACCCGGCCCTACCTGCAGTTCTCCGAACCCGCCTGAACGGATCGGTGCGCGAGCGGCGAGCCGGGTCCCGCCCGGCTCGCTCCTAGGCGCGCCATACCCGCCAGGCCACCAGCAACCACCCGGCGATCATCAATCCCCCGCCGATCGGCGTGATCATCCCCAGCCAGCGCAGGCCGCTGAGCGCCATGAGGTACAGGGTCCCGGCGAACACGAGAGTGCCGGTCACGAGCAGCCCTGTCGGGAGCGCGCTGCGCGAGACACCCGCAGCACCGAGGCCGAGGAGCCCGACCGCGTTCCACATCTGATACTGGACGGCGGTCTGCCACCAGCCGAGTTCGGTCGGCCCCAGCAGGTTGCGCAGCCCATGGGCGCCGAAGGCGCCGAGCGCGATGCCGAGCGCCGCGAGAAGGCTGCCCGCGAGCAGCGGCATACGGCCCGTTGGCAGCACGCTGCCCGTCACGACGGCGACCTCATCAGAAAGGCAGACGCCGAACCGGCCGAGGCGCGTCCTTCGGCTGTTCTTCCCGCACCGGTGATGCCTTCACCGGCTTACGCTCGCGGTTCATCTCGTCGCGCGCGAAACGCACCTTGCCTTCGAGCACGCAACCGCGCATGCCCGGGTCGCAGCGCGCGCCATTCACGCGCTGACAGACGCCATCCAAATCGTGAGGGCAGCTCCAGGCACTCATGCGACACTCCAGAAATGGTTGTCCCATCGCCGACGCGGCGTACGGGCCGGGCCCGCATCACACGGGATGAAGCGATTATGGCAGCACGCCCCTGCGGACGCACGCGACCAGGTTCGCCCGTACGTTGCCGCTACCGGCAGCGCCCGAGCGATGTTAACATCCGCCTTCCCATGCGAATCGAACACCTCCGCCAGCGCCTGCGCGACCTTGGCGCCAAGCCCTGCCACGAGCAGCAGGTGCTGCGCTCGTGGACGCACGCGCTCCGGCTCGACACCACGCGCCGCGGCCTCGCCGCAGACTTCTTTCCGGCCCCGCTGCGCGACGCCCTGCCCGCCCTCGCCGACGAGCTGGCCGGCCTTGCCCGCGTGCGCTCGGAACATCCGGGCGAAGACGGCTCGGCGCGCCTTCTCGTCGACTTGGCCGACGGCCAGGCGGTCGAGAGCGTCCTGCTGCTCCGTGACGGCGTCTGCGTGTCGTCGCAGGTCGGCTGCGCCGTGGGCTGCACCTTCTGCATGACTGGCCGCGACGGCCTGCTGCGCCAGGTCGGCAGCGCCGAGATCGTCGCGCAAGTCGTTCTCGCCCGCACGCGACGCCCGGTCAAGAAGGTCGTCTTCATGGGCATGGGGGAACCCGCGCATAACATCGACAACGTGCTCGAGGCGATCGATCTGCTCGGCACCGAAGGCGGCATCGGCCACAAGAACCTGGTTTTCTCGACCGTCGGCGACCGCCGCGTGTTCGAGCGCCTGCCGCTCGGCCGCGTCCGGCCCGCGCTGGCGCTGTCGCTGCACACGACCCGTCCCGAACTCCGAGAGCAACTGCTGCCGCGCGCCCCGCGCATCGAACCGGCGGAACTCGTCGAGCTGGGCGAAGCGTACGCGCGCGCAACCGGCTACCCGATCCAGTATCAATGGACGTTGCTCGAGGGCGTCAACGACAACGACGACGAAATCGAAGGCATCGTGCGCCTGCTCGCCGGCAAGTACGCGATCATGAACATGATCCCGTTCAACACGGTCGAGGGCAGCGAATTCCGCCGACCGACACGCGAGCATGCGGACGCGATCGCCGCTCGGCTGCAGCGCCGCGGCATCCTGACGAAGCTGCGCCAGTCGGCCGGCCAGGACATCGATGGCGGCTGCGGCCAATTGCGCGCCCGCGCCCTCCACGTTGCCCCGCCGCGCAGTCGGCGCATCCCGCAAGCTCCCGACGACGCCGTGCGCTGACATGTCTCAGTGCACCTTCCCATCCACCCGCGGCTGCAGCAGGAAGGGAATGTAGCGCCAGCCCAGGATCGCGAAGCACGCGAACCAGCCCGCCGCCGAGAGCCCGATCCACGCCGTGTAGGCTGCGGGCGCGAGCTGCGGCAACACGATCCGCACGACGAATGCGGCAATCATGATCCACAGGACGAGGCGGTCGCCGGCATCGAACACCACCTTCCGTCCGGTGTGCCCTTTCGAGATGCGGATCAGCATCGCCGGGACGATCAGCCCGATCACGCCGAAGGTGAAGAGATGCACCGAGACACTCCCGACCCACGCCGGCGCGCGGTGCAGCGCCACGAACTCGGTCAGCAACTGCGCGACGATCGCGATCTGGCCAAGGTACATGATCGCGAGTTCCAGCCGACGCATCGCCAGATGCGGCTTCCACAGCGCGATCCGCGCGGCGAGCAGGAAGGCCAGCGTCACCAGCAGCGCGCCGGCCATCGCCTTCGGCATCGCATCCAGGAACACCAGGGACAGCGCGAGCAGCTTGATCGGGTTATCGAGCATCGGGTGGCGCAGGAGGTCCACCTGGAATGCGCCCTTCATGAATTGCGTTAGCGTGCGTTCGAGCATCACGAGGAAGGCGACGCGGAACAGGCCCAGCGCCACCGTCACGCCCGTATGGAAATGCGCCGGGTCGAGCATCAGCACCTTCGCCGCGACGAAGGCGGGCAGCACGAGCAGGAAGAAATAGTTGTCGCGAAAGCTGTCCTGCTTGCGGTAGCGCACCAGCGTCCACAAGAGCAGCGCGACGATCGAGCCGAGAAAGACGGTGTTCGAAAACCAGAACAGCGCCGGCGGCCAGGCACCGCCGCAGGCCATGCCGACGCGCTCGAAGAGCCAAGCCGCCACCAGCGTCATCAAGATGGGGCCGTGATAGCCGCGGATCTGCACCCAGTTCTTCGTCGCCGTCAGCAGGAAGCCGCCCATCACCGCCCAGCCGAAACCGAAGAACATCTCGTGCGCATGCCATTGCGTCGGAGAAAAGCTCGCCGCGGGCGGCGCCAGCACGCCAGCGAACATCAACGCCCACAACACGGGCAGGCTCAGGCCGGACAGGAAGGCCAGGCTGAAGAAGGGACGGAAGCCGACGAGCCACAGAGGATGCGCGGAAAGGTTCATGGCAGGAAGTGCGACGAATTCGATCATGAGAGGATTTGGATCCATGCTAGATGGCTGACGCGGCGCAATCCTTGATCCAGGTTATTTCGACTGCTGCGGTGCGCCATGACAGAATGGCAAGCAGTTCATTGCCCGCGAGTCCTCGCGCCTCCGCCTCGATGACCGTCCCGCCTGCCCCCTCCTCGCCATCCCCCCCGCCCGCCCCCGCTCCGGTACGCCTGCCCGCGGCGATCTGGATGCTCGGTTTCGTCAGCCTGCTGATGGACGTCTCGTCCGAGCTGATCCACAGCCTGCTGCCGGTGTTCCTCGTGACTTCGCTCGGCGCCGGCCCCTTCATCGTCGGCCTGATCGAGGGTGCCGCGGAGGCGACGGCGCTGATCGTCAAAATCTTCTCCGGCATGCTGTCGGACTACTGGGGCAAGCGCAAACCGCTCGCGGTGCTGGGCTACGGGCTCGGCGCGCTGTCAAAGCCGCTCTTCGCGATCGCCGCGGGTCCCGGCACAGTGCTCGTCGCCCGCCTCATCGACCGCGTCGGCAAGGGCATCCGCGGCGCTCCCCGCGACGCGCTGGTGGCGGACATCGCGCCACCCGAGGCGCGCGGTGCCGCCTTCGGACTGCGCCAGTCGCTCGACACGGTGGGCGCCTTCTGCGGACCGCTGCTGGCGATGGGCCTGATGCTGCTGTGGCAGAACGATTTCCGCGCAGTGTTCTGGGTCGCGATCATCCCTGGCTTCCTGTCCGTCGCGCTGCTGCTGTTCGGCGTCAGGGAGCCCGCGCATGTGCACGCCGGCCCGGTCGTCAATCCGCTTCGCCGCGACAGCCTGCGCCGCCTTCCGCGCGCCTACTGGTGGGTCGTCGCGGTCGGCGCCCTCTTTGCACTGGCGCGATTCTCCGAAGCCTTCCTCGTACTGCGCGCGCTCGACGCGGGCCTCGCGGTCGCCTACGCACCGCTCGTGCTCGTCGCCATGAACATCGTCTATTCGCTCGCCGCCTACCCCTTCGGCAAGCTCGCCGACCGCATGAATCACGCTCACCTGCTCGCCGCCGGGCTGGCGATCCTGATCCTTGCCGACCTCGCCCTCGCGACAGGCGCCGGATGGCTCGGCCTCGGCACGGGCATCGTGTTGTGGGGGCTGCACATGGGCATGACCCAAGGCCTGCTCGCGACCATGGTCGCCCACACCGCACCGGCCCCGTTGCGCGGCACGGCCTTCGGCTTCTTCAACCTCGTCAGCGGCATCGCAATGCTCATCGCCAGCACACTCGCGGGCCTGCTATGGGAGAGCGCCGGTGCTGCCTGGACCTTCTTCGGCGGCGCGATGCTCGCCGCGGCGACGCTGGTAATCGTGCTGCTGCGCCAGCGCGCGACGGACTGACGTTTGACCACGGCAACAATATGGATATAGCGGACCGCACCCTCTCGTGCTAGAAAAAAAGAGCGCAGCAAGGGCACACCCGTCGAAAGACGGGGCCGCAAAACCACCGGGCTAAATCCTCCGAGAAGACAGGCCAGCGGGGTTGCCGATACGGCGACCCGCCGCTTTCGGGTCGACTCGACGGGGGATACGACGGTGAAGCCCTATGCCATGCACTTTGCATCGCCGCGGCTCGCGCTCCTGCTCGCCGTTGCCTGCCCGCCCCAGGCGCTCGCCGAGGGTATCGGACTGCAGATGGCGCCGCTTACCGAGGGGGAAATCCGCTACGGTCTCGCTCACACCCAAATCGGCGCCGACATCGCCAATGCCGCCGGCCTGACCGGCCTGGGCTCGACAGTCGTGCTGCTGGATACGGGCGTACAGGCCACCCTTCCGGAACTCGCAAGTCAGCTCGCCAGCTCGCGGATGTACGACGCCACACGCCGACGCAATGTCGCGCTCGCCGACGACGACGGACACGGCACGCTGGTGGCCGCTATCATCGCAGGTTCGAGCGGCACCGGCTTCAGCTACGGCATCGCCCCCGACGCGAAGATCCTGCCGATCAAGATCTTTTCGGCCGGCGGGTCGGCGACGCCCGGCTCGCTCGCGGCGGGGCTCAAGCGCGCCAGCTCCACCCGCGGCATGTCCATCATCAATCTCAGTCTCGGCGCCGAAAGCCCACTCGGGGGTGGCGTAGAAGGCGCGCTGCGCAAGGCCGTCAAGGCCGACAAGCTGGTCTTGGCCGCGGCGGGCAACACCGGCGGCGAATCGCCGCTGTGGCCAGCACGTTATGCGAAGGAAGGCTGGGCGAAGGGCCAGATCGTCGCAGTCGGCGCGGCGGATGCCGACAACCGGATTGCGAGCTTTTCGAACCGCGCCGGCGATACCGCCAACTGGTTCCTCGTCGCGCCCGGCGTGAATGTGGCCTCGTCTTGGACCGACGGCAGCTACATCTTCGCCAGCGGCACCTCGATCTCCACCGCGGTGGCGTCGGGCGCCGCTGCGCTCCTCGAAGGGGCGTGGCCCCAGCTCAAGGCAGGACAGGTCGCAGCCATCCTCCTGGAGACCGCCACGGATCTCGGCGAGCCGGGTGTCGATCCGGTGTATGGCAGAGGGCTCCTGAACGTACAACGCGCCATGCAGCCTGCCGGCGAACTCGCCATCCCGGTAAGCAAAGCCGCACGAAAAGGCTCGACGAAACGCTTCGGCGGCACCGCCAGCGTCGCCGTCACTGCCTCCGTCGCAACCTGGAGCGGCCTGCGCGCGGCGGCCCGCGCCGGCCTCTTCCAGGGCATCGTGGTCGACGCCTTCAACCGTGACTTCACCGCCGACCTCGGCGCCGGCATCCGCCCACCTTCGCGCGAAAGCATCGCCGATGTGCTCGCTGCAGCCGGGCATCCGCTGCAGGTGACCGAGCAACAACTCCCCGATGGCTCGCGGCTGCTGGCCGTTTCCGATGCGGCCCTGACGCGGGTCCAAACCCCCGTCGACGCCCCCCGCCTCGTCGCGAGCAGCGTCGTCCTCCGGCTCGCGAATGGCAGCGAGGTCGCGTTTGCCTCCGGCACACTCGCCGGCAGCTACTTCGGCCTCGCATCGGCGGGGCCGCGCCTCGACAACCCGTGGCTCGGCCTCGCCCGCCCTTCGACGCAACTGGCCTTCGGCACGGCGTTCGGAAAACTGCGCGTTCGCAGCGGCGTGCTTGCCTCGGGCGAATCGCCGAGCACGTCGAACTCGGCCGCTCCCGCGGCCGCTCCTCCGATAGCCGCCAACCGGCCAGGCGGACGGGCCGCGATCGGCGAGCTCGAATACGCCCTGACCGACAACACCTCGGCCGGACTGCAATGGATCCAGGTCAGCGAGGCAAGGTCCTTCCTCGGCGCGACCTCGGGCGACGCGATGGGCTTGGACGGCGCCCGTACCCGCAGCGTCGGCGCGTGGGCAAGCCATCGTCTCACCGGCAGTGTGACGGTGGCCGGCCAGTATTCGGTCGCGCGCAGCGACGGGCAGGGCAAGGGCCTGATACGCGCTTTCGACAGCGTACGCGCCAATGCCTTCGCGTTCGCGCTGATCGGCCGCGGCGCTCTCGTCGACGACGACCACCTCACACTGACGTTTTCGAGCCCGATGCGCATCAACGCCGGCAGCGGACGTCTCAGCGTACCGGTCGATGTCAACGCGGACGGGGAACCGATATTCGAATCGCGTCGCATCGCGCTCGCCAGCACCCATCGCGAACTGCGTCTCGGAATTGACTATGGCATACCCCTTCCGCGTACATCGAGCCTCAGTCTGACTTTCGATCTGCGTCAGAATGCCGACCATATAGCCGGCCGGCAAGACGCAGGCATCGCGGTGATTTTCCGTCGTAATTTCTGATACTTAGCGCACAAAATCGGACCAAAATCGATTGACACAAATGCGTACATTCATGCAAAAATAGCTCGGTCAAGGGCACACCCGTCGAAAGACGGGGCCGCAAAGCCACCGGGTTAAATCCTCCAGCGAGGACAGACCAGCGGGGCTGCCGATTGGTGAGTCGATCTGCTCGCGTTTTTTCGTGCAAGGCACTCTTGGCGTTTGATGCAACACCAAGAGGCCCGGAATGCACAGTCTGAAGTTGATCGCGCTCCTCGTTACCGGGGCTCTCTCCGCTCCCGTCGCGGCACAATCCTTTCTCCCCCTGGCATTCCCTCTTCACGCGCAAGCGGCTGCAAGCGGCCACTTCGACCTCTCCATCACGCACGACACTTCCGTCGGACTGCAATGGGGCCGCACGCCCAAACACGGGTCCGGTCCGGCCGCCGTTTCCGGCGCACCGATCAGCTTCGGCGGCGGACAGCCGCGCAGCGCGGCCGCCTGGGCAAGCCACCAGGTCAGCGAAAACTGGATGGTCGGCGCCCAGTATTGCGTCCCCCTCGCCGCCACGGTGACGGTGAGCGGCGTAAGCCCGACCATAGACGTCGTTCGCAACGGATCCTTCGCATTCGGCGTGGTCGGCCGCAACACCTTGGTCGAAAACGATCGCCTGGCGATCACGATTTCCCGCCCCGTTCCCGGCACTCCCAGCACCGGCGCCCTGTTCGACGGCCTGACGCCGGTGGTCGCCGACGCCATCTCGCTGCGGGTCGGCCTCGACTACGGCATCCCGCTGTCGCGCGCTTCGAGCCTCACCTGGGTGCTCGACCTGAACCACCGCTCGCCGCAGCAGCCGACCGAAACCGACTCCCGCGCCGCCGTCATCCTGCGCGTCCACTTCTGACGACTTCCGGGACATTCCCCATCGCGGATTTATTCACTCCCGCAACGAGCGGGAAGCCGCGGCCGTCGCTATCATGGCGGCCACTTCCGCCCTCTCAGCGTCCCGATGCATCCCCCGGCAATCCTTCTCCTCGGCCCCACCGCAAGCGGCAAGACCGCCTCGTCGCTCGCGCTCGCCCAGACCCTGCCGATCGAAATCGTCAGCGTCGATTCCGCCCTCGTCTATCGCGATATGGACATCGGCACCGCGAAACCGAGCGCCGACGAACGCGCGCAGTGCCCGCACCACCTGATCGACGTCGTCTCGCCCGAGGAGAACTATTCCGCCGCGCGCTTCCGTGCCGATGCGCTGGCGCTGATGCACGACATCACCGCACGCGGACGCATTCCGGTCCTCGCCGGCGGCACCATGCTCTACTTCAAGGCACTGCGCGACGGCCTGTCGGATCTCCCGTCGGCCGACGCCGAGCTGCGCCGGCAGATCGACGCCGAAGCCGCCGAGCGCGGCTGGCCGGCGATGCATGCCGAACTCGCGCGCCTCGACCCCGACGCCGCCACGCGCCTCGAGCCCAACGACGGCCACCGCATCCAGCGCGCGCTCGAAATCGTCCGCCTCACCGGCCGCCCGGTCGCCGACAGCTACGCGCAGCGCGAAGACGACGACGTCCCCTTCCGCCTGCTCACGATCGCGCTGGTGCCGTCGGACCGCGCGGTCCTGCATCGGCGTATCGAAGACCGTTTCGCCCAGATGCTCGAAGCCGGCCTGATTGCCGAAGTCCAGGCGCTGCGCGCCCGCTACGCCCTCGACCCGGCCATGCCGTCGATGCGCTGCGTCGGCTACCGCCAGGTGTGGGACTACCTCGGCGGACGGGACGACTACGACACGATGAAATTCAAGGGGATTGCCGCGACGCGCCAACTCGCGAAACGGCAGCTCACCTGGCAGCGGCAGTTCCGTGAAGCGTGGCAGGACTTGCAGGAGATCGACTGCCTGCGGCCCGATCTCGCCGCAACCGTGCGCCAGACGGCGCAGGCGTGGCTGGAAGGCTGATAACGCCTTCCGCGCCTGGTCAGGCGGAAGCGCGAATCGGCGCCGTGCGGGGCCGGTTCTCCGGCTGGGCCGCGTTGGCAAGGTAGAGCTGCACCGCCTGGTTGCCAGCCGCCGTCGCCTCGTCCGGTTGGCGCGATGGCGTTCTCGGCGCGGCGGGATCGGCCGGCGATGTAGCCGACGCGTGTTCGGCACGAACTGCGAGCCCTGGAGGCAGCGGCGGCGTGTTGCCGCCCGCCCCGGCATGCACTTCATCGGCGCGTTCGCTCCGCGGAGGCGCATCGACGGGAGGAGCCGTTTCCGCCGCGGCCGCACCGGATGCCGCGACAGTCGCGTCGAGCTGCTGCGCCGCACGCGCCTGATCGCTGATCGTGACGCTCAGGTCCGCCTGTTCGGCTTCCTGCGCACGTGCCTGCGGAGGGCGCTCCGGGCGTTGCGGCTGCAGGGTCCGCTGCAGTTGCGAGAGATCCGCCGAAGCCAGACTGTTCGAGATTTCCATGATGTGCTCCCGCCCTCACCCGCATCCTGACACGGTTCGGCCAGTATAGAACGTCCGGCCGGCGGAAGCACCAGGACGGTGCCCAGCCTGAGGCTGCCCGCAGCCTTTCAGGCGGGTGGAGGCCTCCATCCGGACGCCTCCACCAAGCAGCGCTCAGCCGACCGTCGTCTGTGCCACGCCTTCCGCGCGCGCCTCGATGCGGCCCAGGCGATACACCGTCTCGCCCGCGGCTTCGAGGTTCGCGACCGCCACATCGGCCTGCTCGGCCGACACGATCACGACCATGCCGACGCCGCAGTTGAACACGCGGTACATCTCCTGGTCGTCGACGTTGCCTTCCTGCTTCAGCCACTGGAAGAGCGGCGGCAGCGTCCACGACGCGGCGTCGATCTTCGCGGTCAGGTTCTCGGCGAGGATGCGCGGCACGTTCTCCGTCAGGCCGCCGCCGGTGATGTGCGCCATGCCCTTCACGATGCCCGGAATCGCGCGCATCAGGCCCAGCATCGACTTCACATACAGGCGGGTCGGCTCGAGCACGACGTCGCGGAACGGACGGCCGTGGAAATCGGCGTCGAGGTCCGGCTTCGCACGCTCGATGATCTTGCGGATCAGCGAATAGCCATTCGAATGTGCACCGCTCGACGCGAGGCCCAGCACCACGTCGCCCGGGACGATCTTCGAACCGTCGATGATTTCCGACTTCTCGACCGCGCCCACCGCGAAGCCCGCGAGGTCGTACTCGCCGTCCGGGTACATGCCCGGCATCTCGGCAGTTTCACCGCCGATTAGCGCACAGCCCGACAGCTCGCAACCACGGGCGATACCGCCGACGACATCCGCCGCCGTATCGACATCGAGCTTGCCGCAAGCGAAATAGTCGAGGAAGAACAGCGGCTCGGCACCTTGCACGAGGATGTCGTTCACGCTCATCGCGACCAGATCCTGGCCGACCGTGTCGTGCTTGTTCAGTTGGAACGCGAGCTTCAGCTTGGTACCGACGCCGTCGGTGCCGGACACCAGCACCGGCTCGCGGAACTTCTTCGACAGCTCGAACAGCGCGCCGAAGCCGCCGATGCCGCCCAGCACTTCGGGGCGCATGGTGCGTTTCGCCAGCGGCTTGATACGGTCGACGAGGGCGTCACCGGCATCGATATCGACACCGGCGTCACGGTAGGAAAGCGAAGTTTTGGGGGAGCTCAAGATCGTTCCTCAGGCTTGCGGGATGCGCGTTCTGGCCGACCCGGCGGGCTGCGGAACTTGAGGCCGCAACGCCAAGTGGCTACATTTACGGGTTTCGCGGGCCATTCTTCGCCCGCGCCAAGTCCGCGATTTTACTCGAAATGAACCCTTCCCGCGCCGACCGTCTGCAAACCGCCGCCTGGGCCGGCGTTGCGCTGGCGCTCATCGGGCTCTTCTACGCGCTGGCGCCGATCCTCGCCCCCTTCGCGATCGCCGCGGTCTTCGCCTACATCTTCGACCCGGCGGTGAACTGGATGGCCGCCCGGCGCATCCCACGCGCCGCCGCAGTGCTCCTCGTGATCCTCGGCGCGGGGCTCGCTCTGCTGCTCCTGCTCGTGATCCTCGGCCCGCTGATCTACCGCGAGGCCATCGCGCTGTTGCGGCGCCTGCCGGACCTGATCGAACTCATCAACCAGCGCGTGGCGCCACTCCTGATGTCGCGCTTCGGGGTCGACGTGCAGATCGACGCGGCCTCCGCGCGCAACTGGGTCAGTGAGAACTGGGCGAGCGCCCAGGACTTCATCCCCATCGTCCTCGGCCAACTGCGTGCGAGCGGCAGCGCGCTGCTCGGCCTCGTCGCGAGCCTCTTCCTGATCCCGGTCGTGATGTTCTACCTGCTGCAGGACTGGCCGCGCGTACTCGCCGGCCTCCAGGACATCATCCCGCGCCCGGCCCTCGAACCGACGATGCGCATCCTCGCCGAGATCGACTCCGTGCTGTCCGAATTCCTGCGCGGCCAGCTCTCGGTGATGCTGCTCCTCGCCATCTATTACAGCGCCGGCCTGTGGCTCGCTGGACTCGACTTCGCGCTGCCCGTCGGCGTCGTGACCGGGCTCTTCGTCTTCATTCCCTACGTCGGCTTCGGCGGCGGCCTGCTGCTCGCGATCATCTCCGCGCTGCTGCAGGCCCAAGGCTGGCCGCCCCTGATCGGCGTCGCGATCGTCTTCGGCCTCGGCCAACTGATCGAAAGCTTCGCGCTCACCCCCTACCTCGTCGGCGAACGCATCGGCCTGCATCCGCTCGCCGTGATCTTCGCCCTGATGGCCTTCGGCCAACTCTTCGGATTCGTCGGCATCCTCGTCGCCCTGCCCGCCAGCGCCGCGATCCTCGTCGGCCTGCGCGAGGTGCGCAAAGCCTGGCTCGCGAGCCGCCTCTACCTCGGCGACGCCACCACGGACATCCCGCTGCAATGAAACAGCTCGTACTCGACATCCGCCCCGATGCGCCTCCGACCCTCGACAACTTCGTCGTCGGCGCCAACCAGGAGCTGATAGCCGCCCTTCTCGACCCGCAAGCCCTCCCCGGCCACCTCTACCTGTGGGGCCCCGGCGGATGCGGACGCAGCCACCTGCTGCGCGCCACCGTCGACGCCGCGATCAAGGCCGGCAAGCCGGCCGCCTACGTCGACGCCGCCACCGTCGCCGACGAACTCCCGCAAACGCCCGATCTGCTGCTCGCCGTCGACGACATCCAGGCCCTCGCGCCGGCCGCGCAGATCGGCCTCTTCAATGCCTTCAACCGCTCGCGCACGCTCGGCCAGAAACTGCTGCTCGCGGGCGACGCCCCGCCGCTCGCGCTCGCGCTGCGCGAAGACCTGCGCACCCGAGTCGGCCAGTGCCTTATCTTTGAGGTCCGTCCGCTCGACGACGAATCCCGTGCCGCGATCCTCGCGACGCTGGCCGCGCGCCGCGGCCTGCGTCTGGCCGACGACGTCATCGACTTCCTGATGCGCCACGGACGGCGCGACCTGCCGAGCCTGCTCGCCGTCCTCGACGCCCTCGACACCGCCTCGCTCGAACGCAAGCGCGCCGTCACGCTGCCACTGCTGCGCGAAATGATGCAATCCGGGCTCGAAATCTGAATCGTGCCTCCCTCTTCGGAATACAAGGAAACACCTGTGGATCTCGTCCTATTCGACCTCGACAACACCCTGCTCGCCGGCGACTCCGATTTCGCCTGGGCCCAGTTCCTGATCGCCAAGGGCGTGCTCGACCGCGAAGTGCAGGAAGCGAAGAACGTCCAGTTCTACGAGCAGTACAAGGCCGGCACCCTCGATATCTTCGAATTCCTCGACTTCCAGCTCGCCCCCCTCGCCCGCCACTCGCGGGAGGAGCTCGACGCCTGGCACCGCGAATTCATGCAGACCGCGGTCGCGCCGATGATCACCGACAAGGCCCGCGCCCTCGTGCGCGAACACACCGAACGCGGCGCCCTGATCGCCGTCGTCACCGCCACAAACAGCTTCGTCACCGGCCCGATCGTGCGCGAATTCGGCATCCCGCATCTCGTCGCGACCATTCCGGCACAGGAAAACGGCGCCTTCACCGGCAAGCCGCGCGGCATGCCGGCCTTCAAGGGCGGCAAGATCGAACGCGTCGACAACTGGCTCGAATCGCTCGGCCTCTACCTCGGCAGCTTCGAGTACAGCTGGTTCTACAGCGACTCGCACAACGACCTGCCGCTGATGTCGCGCGTCACCCATCCGGTCGCCGTCGACCCCGACGACACCCTGCGCGCACACGCCGCCGCGGCCGGTTGGCCGGTGATCTCGCTGCGCTGACGAGCCGGACCGTGGCGATGCATCCACGCATCCGCCCGGTCATCGGTTATGATTAGCAGCTTATGTTGACAGAACACCCCTCTTGCCAATGATCCGCAAGCTGCTGCGCAAGGTCTTTCGCCGCGCTGCCACGCCCATCAACACCGAACCTGCGTTGATTCCCGTCACCCAGCACGGCATCCGCCGCGAACAACTATCGCCTGCCGCCCGCAAGGTCTGCATGACGCTGCAGGAGCACGGCCACAAGGCTTTCGTGGTCGGCGGCGCGGTGCGCGACCTGCTGATCGGCCATCCGCCGAAGGACTACGACGTCGCGACCAGCGCCACGCCCGAGGAAGTGCGTGCGCTGTTCCGCCGCTCGCGCATCATCGGCCGCCGGTTCAAGATCGTGCACGTGATGAGCGGCCCCGAAACGATCGAGGTCTCGACCTTCCGCGCCAACCAGGCCGCCGAAGACGCCGTCACCGACGAGCACGGCCGCGTGCTGCACGACAACGTCTATGGCTCGCAGGCCGAGGACGCCACGCGCCGCGACTTCACCGTCAATGCGCTGTACTACGACCCGGGCAACGAGCAGATCATCGACTACCACCACGGCGTCGCCGATCTGCAGCAGAAGACGCTGCGCATGATCGGCGACCCGCGCACGCGCTACCGTGAAGATCCGGTGCGCATGCTGCGCGCCGTGCGCCTGGGCGCCAAACTCGGCCTGACGCTCGACCCGGCTGCCAGCCACCCGATCCGCGACATGGCGTCGCTGCTCGAAAACGTTCCCGCCGCGCGCCTCTTCGACGAAATGCTGAAGCTGTTGTTCTCGGGCTACGCAGTGCGCTGCCTGAAACAACTGCGCGAAGAAGGACTGCACCACGGCCTGCTGCCGCTCCTCGACGTCATCCTCGAACAACCGCTCGGCGAGCGCTTCGTCTGGCTGTCGCTCGAAAATACCGACGACCGCGTGCGCGCCGACAAACCCGTCTCTCCCGGCTTCCTCTTCGCCACCCTGCTGTGGCACGAAGTGCTCGCCAACTGGGAAGCCCGCCGCAAGAACGGCGAGCACAACCAGCCCGCGCTCTTCTCGGCGATGGACGAAGTGCTCGACCAGCAGGCCGGCAAGCTCGCGATCACCAAGCGCATCGTCGGCGACATCAAGGAGATCTGGGCCCTGCAGCCGCGCTTCGAAAAGTGCTCCGGCAAGGCCCCGTTCCGCCTCATCGAGCAGCCGCGCTACCGCGCCGCCTGGGACTTCCTGCGCCTGCGCGCGCAGTCGGGCGAAATCGATTCGGCACTGCCCGAATGGTGGGACCGCTTCGCACACGCGGGGCACGATGCCCGCGAACAGCTCCTCGCCGATGCACCGAACGCCGGCGCGGAGGCCCCCGAACGCAAACGCCGTCGTCGTCGTCGCAAGCCCGCTGAAGCCACCGCCACAGCCACCGAAGCATCATGAGCGTCGCCCCCAGCCATCCGGTGCCCGCCAAGGCGCCGGTCCGCGCCCACGTCGCGCTCGGCGCGAATCTCGGCGACCCCGTTGCCGCGCTCGAAACGGCCTTCGCCGCCCTCGGCACGCTGCCCGACACGCGCCTCGTCGCCCGTTCCAGCGTCTACCGCACGGCGCCCGTCGGCGTGGCCGGACAGCCCGACTACTTCAACGCCGTCGCGGCGATCGACACCGCACTGCCCGCCAGCGTGCTCCTCGATGCCCTGCTCGAACTCGAACGCCGTCAGGGCCGCACGCGCGAATACCACCTCGCGCCGCGCACCCTCGACCTCGATCTGCTGCTCTACGGCGACGAATGCATTGACGAGCCGGACCTCGTCGTACCGCACCCGCGCATGCACCTGCGAGCCTTCACGCTCGTGCCGCTGGCCGAAATCGCCCCGGACCTGGTCATCCCCGGCCGCGGCCCCATCGCCGACTTGCTCCCCGCGGTCGCAGACCAGGCCATCGAACGCCTCGCGCCCGCAGCCTGAACGTTCCATCCCGTCATGATCGCCTGGTTCCAGACCTTCCCCACGTGGGTGCAGACTGCCATCCTGCTCACCGCGTCCAACGTCTTCATGACCTTCGCGTGGTACGGCCACTTGCGCAGCCTGCAAGGCAGGGCCTGGTTTGTCGCCGCGACGGTGAGTTGGGGAATCGCCCTGTTCGAATACCTGCTTCAGGTGCCGGCAAACCGCATCGGCGCCACGGAGCTCAGCCTCGCTCAGCTGAAGATCATGCAGGAAGTCATCACCCTGCTGGTCTTCGTTCCGTTCGTCGTGCTGTACATGAAACAGCCGATGAAGCTTGACTTCCTTTGGGCCGCCTTGTGTATGCTTGGGGCCGTCTATTTCATTTTTCGTAACCAAGGCTGATCCCAGGCATGCTCGACAAGGCTCGTTACATCGTCGTCGAAGGGCCCATTGGCGCGGGCAAGACCTCGCTTACGCGCCGGCTCGCGGAGCGACTCGACGGTCAGCCGCTGCATGAGCAGCCGGAACTGAACCCCTTTCTCGCGCAGTTCTACCAGGACCCGGAGCGCTGGGCCCTGCCGACGCAGATGCACTTCCTGTTCCAGCGCATCGACCAGCTCGCGACGCTCACCGAAAGCTTCGAAAAGCACCAGCGCATCGTCTCGGACTTCGTGCTGGACAAGGATCCGCTCTTCGCCAGCCTGAATCTCGCGAACCATGAACTGGCGCTGTACCAACGGGTCTTCGAGAGCGTGAAGCCGGTCTCGACGCCGAAGCCCGATCTCGTGATCTACCTGCAGGCCAAGCCCGAGACGCTGATCGAACGCGTGCGCCGCCGCGGCATGGAGGCGGAACGCCGCATCACCGAGCAATACCTCGAGCGCGTCGCCGACCGCTACGCCCGATTCTTCTACCAGTACGACGCGGCGCCGCTCTTCATCGTCGACGCCGAAGTCCTCAACCCCGTCGATCACGACGACGATTTCGAGCTGCTCCTCGAGCGCCTGCGCAACATGCGCAGCTACCGCGAGTTCTTCGCCTACGCCGGCTGAGTCTCTCCCGAGCGCGGATCAAGGCCGGCATCCGGCCGCGATTGCGAAACACTCGCGCCCTTCCTTGGAGTCCCCATGAGTTACCTTCAGGACGATAAACCCGTCACCCTGTTCGAACTGGGCAAGATGCGCGCCGAAGGCCGCAAGATCGCCATGCTGACCTGCTACGACGCGAGCTTCGCCGCCTTGCTCGATCGCAACGGCATCGATGTCGCACTGGTCGGCGACTCGCTCGGCAACGTGCTGCAGGGACAGAAATCGACGCTCCCCGTCACCGTCGAGCACATGGTCTACCATACCGAATGCGTCGCACGCGGCAGCAGCCGGCTGTTCATCGTCGCCGACCTGCCCTTCGGCAGCTACCAGGAAAGCCCCACCCAGGCCCTGCGCAACGCCTCGCGCCTGATGGCTGCCGGCGCGCAAATGGTCAAGCTCGAAGGCGGGGCCTTCATGGCCGAGACGATCCACTTCCTCGTCGAGCGCGGCATTCCCGTCTGCGCGCACATCGGCCTCACGCCGCAATCCGTGCACCAGCTCGGCGGCTACCGCGTCCAGGGCCGCAGCGAAGAAGGCGCGGCCCGTTTGAAGGCCGACGCGCTCGCGCTCGAACAGGCCGGCGCAGGTCTGCTGGTGCTGGAAATGGTACCGGCGACCGTCGCCCGCGAGATCACCGCGAGCCTCACCTCGATGGCCACGATCGGCATCGGCGCCGGTGCAGACTGCAATGGTCAGGTGCTCGTCCTGCATGACATGATCGGCGTCTATCCCGGCAAGAAGGCGCGCTTCGTCAAGAACTTCATGGCAGGAGCCGCCAGCATTGACGAGGCCGTGGCGAGCTACGTCAGTGCCGTCAAGGACGGCAGCTTCCCCACCCCCGAGCATTGCTACTGATTTGCCACCGAGCCCCGTCCCAGCCTAGAGACCTCGACTCATGCAGATCCATCACACCATCGAAAGCCTTCGCGCCGCCCGCGCCTCCGCCGGCAAGGCGGCCCTGGTCCCGACCATGGGCAACCTGCACGAAGGCCATATCACCTTGATGCGCCAAGCCGGCGAACGGGCCGACTGCGTCATCGCCAGCATCTTCGTCAATCGCCTGCAGTTCGGCCCGCGCGAGGATTTCGACAGCTATCCGCGCACGCTCGCCGCGGACTGCGAAAAGCTCGAAGCCGCGGGCGTCGCACACGTCTTCGCCCCAAACGAGACGGTCATGTACCCGGAGCCGCAGAGCTATCACGTCGATCCGGCTCCCGCGCAGATCAGCATTCTGGAAGGCGAATTCCGTCCGGGCCATTTCCGCGGCGTCGCGACCGTGGTGCTGAAGCTTCTAAACATCGTGCAGCCCGACATCGCACTCTTCGGCAAGAAGGACTATCAGCAGCTGATGGTCCTGAGCAACATGGTGCGCCAGCTCGGGATTCCGGTCGAAGTGCTACCGGGTGAAACGGTCCGTGCCGCCGACGGCCTCGCACTGTCTTCGCGCAACGGCTATCTGTCGGCAGAGGAGCGCAGCGAAGCCCCCCGCCTGCACCGGCAGCTCGCCCGCATCGCAGACGCGGTGCGTGGTGGGGACCACGACTTCCTGAAGCTCGAAACCGACGCGATGGCGGAACTCGCCGCGCACGGATGGCAGCCGGACTACATCGCCGTTCGCCGACGTGCCGACCTCCAACCCCCAATCCATTGCAGCGACCCGCTGGTCGTGCTCGGCGCAGCCAAACTCGGCCGCACGCGGCTCATCGACAACCTCGAGGTCTGACGCAGGCCCTGCATCGTGACATTCGGCGCTTGCATCGGCGCCGACTTCGTTTCAAGCTATGCCAACAGCCTCCCGGCGGGCGGGAGGCTGGATGTGGCAGCGAACAACAAGATCAGACGGGGGTTACCAGCAATGATGCTTTCCACTACTGTTACGGTGCGGCAGATCCTCGAACAGAAAGGCACGGCGGCCCATGCGGTCGCGCCGACGGTCAGCGTGCTCGACGCACTGACACTCATGGCCAAGCAGGACATCGGCTCGGTACTGGTCATCGAGAACGAACGACTGGTCGGGATCTTCACGGAGCGCGACTATGCACGCAAGCTGGCGCTCAAAGGGCTCACCTCGCGCGATGCCACGGTGGGCGACCTGATGACGCCCAACGTCTGCACGGTCACTCCGACGCACACCATCGAGGCGGTCATGAACATCATGACCGAAAACCGCTTCCGCCACCTGCCGGTCGTGGAACACGGCCGAATCGCCGGCATCGTCACGATCGGTGACGTCGTCAAGGCCGTCATCGATCTGCAGGAGAAGACGATCAACCACCTGTCGAACTACATCGCCGGCGACCTGACGACCTGAAGCCCGGCGCGCCCGACGCGGCTGCGCATCTTGCGCACCGGGGCGGCCAGAGGCGCCCCGGTGCGGTCATCAGTCCGCCAGCGCCTTGGCGACGATCTCCGCGACATCCGGCGACAGCCCCTCGATGGCGCGTACGCGTTCCAGCTGACTGCGGATCAGCGTCTGCAATGCGGGCGCGTAACGCTTCCAGTTTTCCAGTGCCCGCGCCGTGCGCGCGGCCACTTGCGGGTTGCAGCGATCGAGCGCGATCACCTGATCGGCCCAGAACGCGTACCCGCTCCCGTCGACAGCATGGAATTCGGCCGGATTCGCGCGGAAGAAAGAACCCAGCAAGGCGTAGACCTTGTTCGGATTGGTCAGGCTGAAGGCCGGATCGTCCATCAGGGCTTTCACGCGTTCCAGCACCGGCGGCGTCACCGCATCCCAGCGCCATGCCCCGGCCTGCAGCGCAAACCACTTGTCGAGCACCAACGCGTCGTCGCGGAAACGACTGTGGAAGTCGGCGAGCGCAGCATCCCGCTCGACCCCGCCATCGTTCATCAGCGCGGCCAGCGCCCCGGAGCCCTCGGTCATGTTGCCGAAGCGCGCGAATTGCGCCCGCGCCAAGTCGAAGCCTTCTACACTGCCCGCCGCGACGAGGTACTTCAGCGCCAGATTGCACAGCGCGCGACGCCCGGCATCGCCAGGGTGATAACGATAGGGGCCGCTCACTTCCAGCGTCTTGTATAACGACAGCCAGTCGTTGGCAAGGCGCGCACCGATCGCACGGGTCAGATGAATCAACGCCGTGCGCAGTGGACCGGGATCGGCCACGGCCATGCGCTCGAGCAGATATCCCTCTGACGGCAGCGCCGCCGCTTGTGCGCGGAAAGCCGGATCCAGCGTCCCGTCCGTCAGCATCGCGCGGAAGGCCGCGACGAAACTTTCGGGGACGTGCAAGGCCTTGCCTGCCGCGACGTCCGCCGTCAGGCCGAGAATCACGCGCTCGGCGAAGCGCTGGGCCGCATCCCAGCGATTGAACGCATCGGTATCGTGCGCCATGCGGAATGCGAGCCGCGCATCGTCCTCGTCGACTTCGAGGATCACCGGCGCCGAAAAGCCGCGCAGCACCGAGGGCACCGGCTCGGCGGACACGTCGGCGAACACGAAGCTCTGCTCGGCCCCCTTGAGCTCGAGCACCCGCGTCGTGCCGCCGGCATGCAGCTCGCCTTCGAGCCGCAGCGGCAGATCCTTGCCGTCCGGTCCGATCAGGCCGACTGCAACCGGAATCGCGAGCGGCAGCTTTTCCGCCTGCCCCGGCGTCGGGAGCGTGTGCTGCGACAACGTCAGCGTGTAGCGGTGACCCGCCGCATCGTAACTGCCTGTCGCCCGCAGGCGCGGGGTACCCGCCTGGCTGTACCAGCGCATGAACTGATCGAGATCGACGCCGTTGGCCTCGGCCATGCAATCGACGAAGTCATCGCAGGTCACCGCCTGTCCGTCGTGGTAGCTGAAGTACAGATCCATGCCGTTGCGGAAACCTTCCGCGCCGAGCAGGGTATGCAGCATACGAATGACTTCGGCGCCCTTCTCGTACACCGTCGCGGTGTAGAAGTTATTGATCTCGTGATAGCTCTCGGGGCGGATCGGATGCGCCATCGGGCCCGCATCCTCCGGAAACTGCGCCGCCCGCAGCACGCGCACGTCATCGATGCGCTTGACGGCCCGGGCGGACGCAGCCCCCTCCGCGCCCGCGGCCTGCGCAAGCATGTCGGCGGAGAACTCTTGGTCGCGGAAAACCGTCAGGCCTTCCTTCAGCGTCAGCTGGAACCAGTCGCGGCAGGTGACGCGGTTGCCGGTCCAGTTGTGGAAGTATTCGTGCGCGACGACGCTCTCGATGTTCTCGTAATCGACGTCGTTCGCGGTTTCTGGCTTCGCGAGCACATACTTGGCGTTGAAGATGTTGAGGCCCTTGTTCTCCATCGCGCCCATGTTGAAGTCGCTCACCGCGACGATCATGAAGCGGTCGAGATCGAGTTCGAGGCCGAACACCTCCTCGTCCCAGCGCATCGAATGCACCAGCGACTCCATCGCATGCCCGGTGCGATCGAGATTGCCGTCCTCGACCCACACCTGCAGCAGCACCTCGCGCCCCGACGCGGTCGTCACGCGCCGCTCCAACGCGACGAGCTTCGCCGCGACCAGTGCAAACAGGTAAGACGGCTTCGGGAAGGGATCTTCCCATTTCGCGTAGTGCCGCCCACCGTCGAGCTTGCCCTGTTCGATCAGGTTGCCGTTCGACAGCAGCACCGGATGGCGCTCGGCGTCACCCTCGAGCGTGACCGTGAAACGCGCCATCGCGTCGGGCCGATCGGGGAAATACGTGATGCGGCGAAAGCCTTCGGCCTCGCACTGCGTGAAGAAGCCGCCGCGCGACACATACAAACCTGACAGCGTGGTATTGGCACGCGGGTCGATGCGCGTGACGACGCCGATCTCGGCCGTATCGCCGGCGAGTGTCAGCTCGAGCCAACCTTCACCGCGCGCAAGCTGGCCGTCGACCGGCGCGGCGCCGTCCACCGTCAGCCCCAGCAGCTCAAGTTCTTCGCCGAGCAGGCGCAGCGGTCCGGCAGAAACCTGACGGTTACGCGTGCAGCGCAGCCGGCTCGTGACGACGGTCGCCTCTTCGTCGAGGGCGAAATGCAATTCGACGTGATCGACCCGCCACGGCAGGGGGCGGTAATCGGAACGCTCGATGCTCGGTGCTTGGTCGGTTTTCATCGCGATTCTCCGGCCGGCAGGCCGCGTCAGGACAACATTACGATTCGGGTCCCCGCAAGGCGGTCGTGCAGGAACTGGCGATCCCGGTCGATCAGTGCCCATGCAAGCCCGAAGCCCAGGCACAGCACCGACGGCCATGCGAGTGTATAGCGCAGCCAAGCCACCGGCAGGCTGGGCGCGCGGCCGTCGGCCGTCACCAGGCGCAGCCGCCAGGTCTGCATCGCGAGCGTCTGCCCGCGGCGACACCAATACCACAGGAAATAGGCGCCGAGCACGACGTAGAGATGCCCCCATTCCACCCAGCCGGCCGGCGTGATGTGGAAAAAAATGCCCAGCAGCAGGTAAGGCACCATGAAGGTCAGCGCCAGCACACCGAGCAGCAGCAAGGCCTCATACAACAGGCTCGCAAGCCGGCGCCGCAGGCCGGCAAGTTCCACCTGCGCGGGATGGCTGGCAATCGACACGGAAGATGGGCTGGAAGGATTCGGTCTTTCTTTCTTTTTCTTCATTCCTGGTTACCGCGCACGGGCGGCTGCTGGATGATGCGCGGTGCGCGGGGTCCCGGCTTGAGCTGGCGCTCCTCCGGGGGAATGCTCTGGTAATGCTGCCATAACTCCTGCAGCGACTCGCGCCGGTCAGGCGGAATGTTGCGGAGGGTCCGGTATTGGTCACGCGCGCGCGCGCGCTGCTCGGGCTTGAGCGTGGCCCAGTCCCGCATGCGGGCGCGGATCCGCGCCTGCTCCTCGGGCGTCAGCCGCGGGTAGCGGTCCGCCATACCGAGCCAGCGCTGCCGCTGCACGTCGTCGAGATCATTCCAGTCGTCGGCGAGCGGCGCAAGTACCTCCTTCTGGCCGGAAGACAAAGCCTGCCACCGCGGCGCTCCGATCGCGGTCACCGCCGCGTCCACAGGCATCGCAAGCCACAGCGCGGCGATCAGGACCGCGAATCGTCCTGCAGCCATGCCTTGAAGTCCTTGTCGAGATAAGCGTCGATGGGCAGGTCGTCGATCAGCAGCGCCATGTCGACATCCTGCAGGCTCGCCACGCGCGACCACGTCACGTAGTAATCGCCGGCAAAAAGCACCGCGAGGAGCAGCACCGCGACCGCGGCCGGGCGTGCCACGGGCGGAATCAGCCCGCGCACCAGCGCAGGCATCGCGAGCCGAGCGAGAAGCCCCGGACGCGGACGATGAGCGGCCAGCGCCTGTTCGCGCGCAAGGCGCAGACGCTCCCCGATACGGTCGTCGACATCGCGCGCGCCTGCCGACAGATGCGCAGCCATGCGCCGCGCAAGCCTTTCCTCGTTGAAATCCTGCGTCTTCATAGCACAATTCCTTTGGCTCTGAGGGCCGCTGCCAGCGTCTGCGTTGCGCGCGAGCAATGCGTCTTGACGCTCCCTTCCGAACAACCCATCGCAGCAGCGGTCTCGGCGATATCCATCTCTTGCCAATAACGCATGAGGAAGGCTTCGCGTTGACGATTGGGCAGGCGTGCAATCTCGCGCTCGATCGCCTCGAGCACCCGCGCCTGCTCGTACTGCCGATGCGGCGTATCCGGTTGATCGCCTTCCGGAATCCCCGCGATGGTGTCGAGCGGATCGTTGTCTGCATCCTCCTCGCCGTCGCCGACGAAAGATGACAGCAGCGTCGTCCACGCGTTGCGCACCTTCTGGCGACGCAGCGCGTCATAGATGACGTTCTGCAGAATGCGCTGGAACAGCATCGGGTATTCGTTGGCCGGCCGGTCGCCGTAGCTCACCGACAGCTTGAGCATCGCGTCCTGCACCGCATCCAGCGCCGCGTCCTCGTTGCGCAGAGCGTATACCGCCTGCTTGAACGCACGCTTTTCGATTCCTTGGAGGAATGCGGAGAGTTCTGCCCGGAAAGCCAGCTGGAAGTCCTTGTGAAGACCGGTCTATCCGCCGCCTGTTGCGTCGCCGCGGCAGCCTTGACCAATTACCGTGTGCCCGGTAACGTTCTCTGTTTGGAACGTGATAATAGCGAGTTTGCAATGGTGCTGACTGGTGCGGAAATTGTAATCAGGTGTCTGCAGGAAGAAAAGGTCGAGTATGTGTTCGGCTACCCGGGCGGCGCAGTCCTCTACATTTATGACGCGCTGTTCAACCAGGACAAGGTACGCCACATCCTGGTACGCCACGAACAGGCCGCAGTACACGCCGCCGACGGTTTCGCCCGCAGCACCGAGCAGGTCGGTGTCGCACTCGTGACCTCCGGCCCCGGCGCCACCAACGCGGTCACCGGTATCGCCACCGCGTATTGCGACTCCATTCCGCTCGTCATCATCAGCGGCCAGGTCCCCACCGCCGCGATCGGCCAGGACGCGTTCCAGGAAGTCGATACGGTCGGCATCACCCGTCCCTGCGTGAAGCATAACTTCCTGGTGAAGGACGTTCGCGACATCGCCAGCACCATCAAGAAGGCCTTCTATCTCGCGAAGAGCGGCCGCCCCGGCCCCGTGCTGGTCGACATCCCCAAGGATGTCAGCATGCACAAGTGCGAATTCGAGTATCCCAAGGAAATCTCGATGCGCTCCTACAACCCGGTGGTCAAGGGCCATCAGGGTCAGATCCGCAAGGCCGTGCAGCTGCTGCTCGAAGCCAAGCGCCCGATGATCTACACCGGCGGCGGCGTCGTGCTCGCGAATGCTGCGGAACAGCTCACCAAGCTCACGCGCCTGCTCGGCTTCCCGATCACCAACACGCTGATGGGCCTCGGCGGCTATCCCGCGAGCGACCGCCAGTACCTCGGCATGCCCGGCATGCACGGCACCTACGAAGCGAACATGGCGATGCACTACAGCGACGTGCTGCTCGCCGTCGGCGCCCGCTTCGACGACCGCGTCATCGGCAACCCGGCGCACTTCGCCGAAGAGCCGCGCAAGATCATCCACGTGGATATCGACCCCTCGTCGATCTCGAAGCGCGTCAAGGTCGATGTGCCGATCGTCGGCGACCTGAAGGAAGTGCTCGAAGAGATGATCCGCCAGTTGGAGGCCGGCGCCGCCCGCCCGAACCCGGAGGTCGTCGGCGCGTGGTGGAAGCAGGTCGACGAGTGGCGCAGCCGCGACTGCATGAAGTACAAGAACTCCAGCGAGATCATCAAGCCGCAGTTCGTCATCCAGAAGCTTTGGGAAGTCACCGGCGGTGATGCGATCGTCACCTCCGACGTCGGCCAGCACCAGATGTGGGCCTCGCAGTACTACCGCTTCGACAAGCCGCGCCGCTGGCTCAACTCCGGCGGCCTCGGCACGATGGGCGTCGGCCTGCCTTACGCGATGGGCGCCCAGCTCGCGCACCCGGACAGGCAGGTCGCCTGCGTGACCGGCGAAGCCTCGATCCAGATGAACATCCAGGAACTGTCGACCTGCAAGCAGTTCCGCCTGCCGATCAAGATCTGCAACCTGAACAACCGCTACCTCGGCATGGTGCGCCAGTGGCAGCAGCTCTTCCATGGCGAGCGCTATTCCGAGTCCTACATGGATTCGCTGCCCGACTTCGCCAAGCTCGCCGAAGCCTATGGTCACGTCGGCCTGAAGATCGAGCGCCCGTCGGACGTCGAAGGCGCGCTGCGCGAGGCCTTCGCGCGCAAGAACGATCTCGTCTTCCTCGACTTCCAGATCGACCAGACCGAAAACGTCTACCCGATGGTCCAGGGCGGCAAGGGCCTCACCGAAATGATCCTGTCCGCAGAAGACCTGTAAGAATCGAGACCAGAGAACAATCAATGAGACACGTCATCTCCCTGCTGATCGAGAACGAATCGGGCGCCCTGTCGCGCGTGTCGGGCCTGTTTTCGGCCCGCGGCTACAACATCGAATCGCTGACCGTGGCGCCGACCGAAGACGCCTCGATGTCGCGAATGACCATCGTCACCACCGGCTCGGACGACATCATCGAGCAGATCACCAAGCAGCTCAACAAGCTGGTCGAGGTGGTCAAGGTGGTCGACATTTCTGAAGCCGCGCATATCGAGCGCGAGCTGATGCTCGTCAAGGTCCGCGCAACCGGCAAGGACCGCGAGGAGATGAAGCGCATGTCGGAGATCTTCCGCGCGCGGATTATCGACGTCACCGAGGCGTCCTATGTCGTCGAGCTGACCGGCAACCAGTCGAAGCTCGACGCCTTCATCAACGCCATCGACCCGGCGCTGATCCTGGAAACCGTGCGCTCCGGCGTCTGCGGCGTCGGCCGCGGCGACCGCATCCTGAAACTCTGAGCCCGGCAACCAGCATTTTGCGACCGACGCCGCCGCCAGTATCATGGCGGCCGTCGCGAAGAAATCCCCACCGAAATTGAAGAAAGGAACAACATGAAAGTCTATTACGACAAGGACGCCGACCTCTCCCTGATCAAGGGCAAGAAGATCTCCATCATTGGCTACGGCTCCCAGGGTCACGCCCACGCGCAGAATCTGAAGGATTCCGGCTGCAAGGTCACCGTCGGCCTGCGCAAGGACGGCGCGTCGTGGAAGAAGGCCGAAGCGGCCGGCCTGAAGGTCGAGGAAGTCGCCAAGGCGGTCAAGGGCGCCGATGTCGTCATGATCCTGCTGCCGGACGAGAACATCCCGGGCGTGTACTACAACGACATCGAGCCGAACATCAAGAAGGGCGCGACGCTCGCCTTCGCACACGGCTTCAACGTGCACTACAACCAGGTCGTGCCGCGCGACGACCTCGACGTGATCATGGTCGCCCCGAAGGGCCCCGGCCACACCGTGCGTTCCGAGTACCTGAAGGGTGGCGGCGTGCCGTCGCTCATCGCCGTGCACCAGGACCGTTCGGGCAAGGCCAAGGACATCGCCCTGTCCTACGCTGCTGCCAACGGCGGCACCAAGGGTGGCGTGATCGAGACCAACTTCCGTGAAGAGACCGAGACCGACCTCTTCGGCGAACAGGCCGTGCTGTGCGGCGGCGCCGTCGAACTCGTCAAGATGGGCTTCGAGACGCTGACCGAAGCCGGCTACGCGCCCGAAATGGCCTACTTCGAGTGCCTGCACGAGCTCAAGCTGATCGTCGACCTGATGTACGAAGGCGGCATCGCGAACATGAACTACTCGATCTCGAACAACGCCGAATACGGCGAGTACGTGACCGGACCGGAAGTCATCAACGCCCAATCGCGCGAAGCGATGCGCGCAGCACTGAAGCGCATCCAGAGCGGTGAGTACGCGAAGATGTTCATCCAGGAAGGCAAGACCAACTATCCTTCGATGACCGCGCGTCGTCGCCTGAACGCTGCCCACGCGATCGAACAGGTCGGTGGCCAGCTGCGCGACATGATGCCGTGGATCAAGAAGAACAAGCTGGTCGACCAGTCCAAGAACTGAGTCGGATCGGCATCATTCAAGCCGGGTTCCGCGCTACGCCGGAACCCGGCTTTTTCATTCTGCGAATACCATGGCCAACAACAACTACCCTCATCCCATTCTCGCCCGTGAAGGCTGGCCCTTCATCGCCCTGGCGCTGGTGATCACGCTGGTGATCCAAAGCACTGCCGGCTTCCTGCTGGCCCTGCCTTTCTGGATCCTGCTCGCCTTCGTCGTGCAGTTCTTCCGCGACCCGCCGCGCCCCATCCCGCAAGGCGCGAAAGACGTGCTCTCGCCCGCCGACGGCCGCATCGTCGCGATCGAACCCGTGCGCGACCCCTACCTCGACCGCGACTGCCTGAAGATCAGCGTGTTCATGAACGTGTTCAACGTCCACTCGAACCGCAGCCCTGTGGACGGCGAAGTCGTCCAGCGTTGGTACAACGCCGGCCGCTTTGTGAATGCGGCACTCGACAAGGCATCGATCGAGAACGAACGCAATGCGCTGCACCTGCGCACGCGCGACGGCATGGACGTCACTTGTGTCCAGGTCGCCGGCCTGATCGCCCGCCGGATCCTGTGCTATGTCGAAGCCGGTGCCCAGCTGGCCCGCGGACAGCGCTACGGCTTCATCCGCTTCGGCTCACGCGTCGATCTGTATCTGCCCGTGGGTACCCGCGCGCGCGTCACGATCGGCGACAAGGTCTCGGCCTCGAGCACGGTGCTCGCCGAACTGCCCTGACGTCATTCGACGCAGGCCGATGCGCCACCGTCATCTCGGCCGCACGGCCCTGCGTTAGAATCGACATCCCAGCGCTCTCGCCAAAGCAGGAATGTCATAATTCATGCCACTGATTTCAAACGAAAAACGTCGCCGCGGCATCTACATTCTGCCCAATCTCTTCACCACCGCCGCGCTATTTGCCGGCTTCTACGCGATCGTGCAGGCGATGAACCTGCGCTTCGAGTCGGCCGCGGTCGCAATCTTCGTCGCGATGGTGCTCGACGGCCTCGACGGCCGGGTTGCGCGTCTGACCCGCACGCAGAGCGCCTTCGGCGCCGAATACGATTCGCTGTCGGACATGGTGTCCTTCGGCGCGGCGCCGGCGCTGGTGGTGTATGAATGGGCGCTCAAGGACACCGGCAAGTTCGGCTGGATCGCGGCCTTCATCTACTGCGCCGGCGCCGCGCTGCGCCTCGCCCGCTTCAACACCAACATCGATGTCATCGACAAGCGCTACTTCCAGGGCCTGCCGAGCCCGGCTGCCGCGGCGCTGGTTGCCGGACTGGTCTGGGTCGTCACCGATGTCGGCCTTGCGGGCCAGGATGTTCGCTGGCTGGCCGGGATCTTGACGATCTTCGCGGGCCTCTCGATGGTCAGCAACGTGCTCTTCTGGAGCGGCAAGGACATCAACCTGCGCAAGAGCGTGCCCTTCATCGTCGTGATCGCGCTGGTGATGGCGTTTGCGCTGGTTTCGAGCTACCCGCCGGGGGTGCTGTTCGCGCTATTCCTCGCCTATGCCTGCTCGGGCTATGTGATGTTCGTACTGCGCCTGCGCAAGAGCCAGCAGGAACCCAAGCCTCAGCAGGCCCCGCCCACCGACAACGCCGAGTGAGGGTGGGCCCGTGCCGCTCGCGGTGCGGAACGCCCCTCCTCCCTGCCGGCCGCCCCGACATCAGGCGGCCGGCAGGTTCAGCACCGCGCGCAGGCCGCCCGCAGGCGACTGGTCGAGAACCACGTCCCCGCTATAGAGCTGCGCGAGATCCCGCACGATTCCCAGGCCGAGTCCAGACCCCGGGACCTGCTCGTCCGCTCGCACGCCGCGGGCAAACACCGCATCGCGCTGATCGGCAGACAGGCCGGGACCATCGTCGTCGATGACGATTCGCAGCCCTTTCCCCTCCTCCGTCAACACGAGCTCGACGCGCCGGCGCGCCCACTTGCAGGCGTTGTCGAGCAGGTTTCCGAGCATCTCGTGCAGGTCCTGCTCCTCACCGCGAAACGCAGCTCCGGGCGTGAGCTCGCTGATCGTAATGTCGAGCCGGCGGTCGGCATGCACACGCTGCATCACCCGCACCAGCCCTTCGATGACCGGTTTCAGCGGCGTACGTAGTCCGGGCAATTGCACCGCGGCTGCGGCCCGGGCGCGGGCCAAGTGGTAATCGACCTGCCTCCGCGCCGTCGCGACCTGCTCGCAGACGAGTTGCGCGAGCGGCCCCTCTTCGCGCGCTGCGGCGTTACCGAGCACGGCAAGCGGCGTCTTGACGGCGTGGGCCAGATTGCCGGCCTGGGTGCGAGCGCGCAAGACGATTTCGGCCTCATGCTCGAGCAGCGCATTGAGCTCGTGGACCATCGGGGCGATTTCGGACGGATACTCCCCTTCGAGCCGCCGGCTGCGGCCCGCGCCGATTTCCGCCAGAGCCGCACGCAGGCGGCGCAGCGGATCCAGCCCGACGGTAACCTGGATCGCCACGCTGCCGACGAGCCCCAAGGCAAGCACGCCCAGGCTGACCGCAAGCAGGCTGACGAACTCACGCACCGGTTCGGAAACGTCCGATGCGTTGGCGGCGACGATCAGGCGCAAGGGGCGTTCGGACTGCTCGCCGAGCGTCACGACCCGCTCCATTGCGATCAGTTTCGCGCCGTCTGGCCCCGCTATCGGATGACGGTGCACCTCCCCGTCGGCCAGATGATCCTCGGGCACAGTCAGGCGCCCATCCCACAAGGAACGCGACCGCAAGGGCGCCGGCTCCGGGCTGCTGCCGAGGACGTCGACCTGCCAGTAGAGTCCCGAATACGGTTTGCGCATGCGCGGATCGCTCAATTCCGCGCGCAGGACGACGCCGCCCGGAGGCGTCGCATCGATGTTTGCCGCGAGCTGATCGAGATGGTGCGACAACTCGGTATCGAAACGCTCTGTGACGTGGGCGCGGAACAGGTCTGCCAGCACGACGCCGGTAAGCGTCAGCGCGACCGCGATCCATAACACGCTCCCGGCAAGGAGCCGGGCCCGCAGGGAGCGAGCCACCAAATTCGCCACTTTCACGTCGGCGCGCCGAGCCGATAGCCGAGCCCCCGGACGGTTTCGATCAGCCCGGGCGGAAGCTTCTTGCGCAGCCGCGCGACGAAGACTTCGATCGTATTCGAATCGCGGTCGAAATCCTGGGCATAAAGATGCTCGGTGAGCTCGCTGCGCGAGATGACTTCGCCGCTGTGATGCATCAGGTAGGCAAGCAGCCGCAGTTCGAGGCCGGTCAGGGCGACCGGGTGGCCGTCGCAGGTAACGCGGCCGCTACGCGTATCGAGCCGCACGGACCCGCACACCAGTTCCGGGCTGGCATGGCCGCCCGCACCGCGGCGGATCAGGGCGCGCAGTCGTGCGAGCAGCTCTTCCATGTGAAAGGGCTTGGTCAGGTAATCGTCGGCTCCGGCATCGATGCCCACGACCTTCTCGTGCCAGTTGTCTCGCGCCGTCAGGATCAGCACCGGCATCGCGCGACCGGCCGCCCGCCACTGGCGCAGCACCGTCAGGCCGTCCATCTGCGGCAGGCCGAGGTCGAGCACCACAGCATCGAAGGGCTCGACCTGGCCCATGAACTCCGCGTCGCGCCCGTTGCCTGCGACATCCACCGCATAGCCCGCGTCGCCGATCGCCTCGGCGAGTTGGCGGGCCAGCACGGCCTCGTCCTCTACCACCAGAATCCGCATCAGCGCGCTCCTCCCTCGTCACGGGCCCCAGACGCTCCAGGTCCTTTCTTGCCGAGAATCGTGCCATCCCGCGCGTCGACCTCGAGCTTGACGAGCGAGCCGCCGCGCATCAGCCAGCGCAGTTCGTAGATCCAGCGATCATGCTCGCGCTCGAGCTCCACCTCGATGACCTTGCCGGGATACGCCCGCTCGACTTTCTCGATGATGGCGTGCAAAGGCAGCACCTCGCCGCGCTCGAGCGCCGACCGTGCGCGATCGTGATCCTCGCCATCCGCCGACGCAGCCCCCGATGCCGCGATCGCGCCCACCAGTGCCGCCGCGGCCCACATCTTTCTCATCACATCTCCTGTCGAGCCTGCCTCACGTTCGCAACCTTTGCACTTGCTTCAGACGATGAGAGCTTCGTCGCCGTTCTACCTCACGGGAGCTGAACGGAAGGTGAACGCCGGCTTCACCTTCCGTTCATGGACTGCCGCGCAAAGTGGGCGTCACTTACCTGTTACCCACGACTGAACCGCCGTCAGGAGAACGCAATCAAATGTCACCACTCCGCATCGCAACTCCAATCCTCGCGCTACTCCTCTCGTTGCCCGTGCATGCGGAGACACCGAAAGATTTCCTCGAACGCTACCAGACCGAGGCACGTCAAGGCGCCCCGTCCTTCGCCGCTTCCGCCGAGCGCGGCCAGACCTTCTTCAACACGGTCCGCGACAGGGACTGGAGCTGTGCCAGCTGCCATACGCGCAACCCGGCTGCGACCGGCAAGCACGCAACGACCGGCAAAGTGATCGAGCCCATGGCGCCGGCCGCCAACCCCGAGCGCTTCGTCAGCGAACGCACGGTCGAAAAATGGTTCACGCGCAACTGCAAGGACGTCCTCGGACGCGTGTGCAGCCCAGCCGAAAAGGCCGACGTGATCGCCTATCTGCTCAGCATCTCCCGCTAACCCATGAGGACCAGGACCATGACTTCAAGATATTCGACCCGCGCGCTGCAGGCAATCTTCATCTTCGTTATTGGCGGGATCGGCGGCACGGTCGCGCTTGCCGACGAAGACAAGGTGGGACGCGCAGTAGCCTCCCCACCGGCCTATCGCAGCGAATGTGGCAGCTGCCATACGCCCTTTCCGCCGGGACTGCTATCGGCCGGCTCATGGCGCGCCGTAATGGGCGGACTCGACAAGCACTTCGGCTCGGACGCGAGCCTCGATCCGGCCACGGCGGCCGACATCACGAAGTTCCTCGTCGCCAACGCCGGCGCACGCGACACGAGCGGCGCCGACGGCAAACCGCTGCTGCGCATCACCGACACACGCTGGTTCCAGCGCGAGCACCGCGACGGCCATGACGGCATCACGTCGGGCATCTTCCGCTCCGCCGCCGTCAAGAGCCCCGCGAACTGCGGCGCCTGCCATCGCGGTGCCGCCGACGGCGACTTCGGCGAACGCAACATCCGCATCCCGCTCCAGCCCTCGCGCTGAGGCTCACCCCAATCGGAGAACGATCATGTCTACCACCGCCCAAGCCGGCACAGTGACGTCCGGCACCGCCGATCGCACATCGGCATCCGTCCGCGTCTGGGATATCCCGACCCGCGTCTTCCACTGGAGCTTTGCGGCGAGTTTCGCCGGCGCCTGGCTCACATCCGAATCCGAGCGACTGCGCGACCTGCATGTGATGCTCGGCTACACCTTCGCCGCACTGCTCGTATTCCGTATCGTGTGGGGATTCGTCGGCAGCCGCTATGCGCGCTTCTCGAGCTTCGCCACGTCACCGGCCGGGGTCATGCGCTACCTGCGCTCCTTGCTGTCGCGCACGCCCGAGCATCACCTCGGGCACAATCCCGCGGGCGCGATCGCCATCTTCGCGATGCTCGCGTGCGGTGCCTTGATCGCCGTGAGCGGCTACGCCACTTATCAAGACTTCGGCGGAGAACTGTTCGAAGAGCTGCACGAGGCGGTCGCAACCGGCATGCTCGCCCTGGTGGTCATCCACATCGCCGGCGTCGTCGTCAGCAGCCTGTTGCATCACGAAAACCTGGCTCGGGCAATGATCACTGGCCGCAAGGAAGGCAGTGCCGGGCAGGGCATCACCCGCAGTCATGCCTTTATCGGCGCCCTGCTCGTGGCGGCACTCGTCGGCGCATGGTGGTCGTGGCAAGCAGGCATCGCCCCCGACCTTCTGCCATCGGGCGGCAGCAGTATTGAACGGCAGCACGATGACTGACCGCAACGCTGACCTCCGCGCCGGGCGATAGACGACTGCAATCCCGTCGATCATCCCCGCCGAGAACCGGCCGTATTGCCTTCCCGCAAACGGCCGGTTTATAGTCTTGCCATGACTTCCGAACGCGACCTCTCCCTCCTGTCGCTTCGCCTTCTGCCGGCGGGCCTGCTGCTGCTCGGCCCGCTGCTGCGCCCCGCGCGCTAAAAATACCCCACCCTTCCTGTCGTTCGTATGTCGCCCGTGCAAGCGCACAGGCCGTTTGTCATACCCGCTTCCCGAACCCACACTCCAGCAGGAGCCGACGATGAAAGAACAATTGATCATTTTCGATACCACCTTGCGTGACGGCGAACAAAGCCCCGGTGCCTCGATGACGCGCGACGAGAAGCTGCGCATCGCCCGCCAGCTCGAACGCATGCGAGTGGACGTTATTGAAGCGGGCTTTCCCGCCGCGTCGAACGGCGATTTCGAGTCGGTGCGCGCGATCGCCGAAGTGATCAAGGAGTCGACGGTCTGCGCGCTGGCCCGCGCCAACGAAAACGACATCCGCCGCTCGGGCGAAGCGATCCGGCCCGCCGCGCGAGGCCGCATCCACACCTTCATTGCCACCAGCCCGATCCACATGGAGAAGAAGCTCAGGATGACACCCGACCAGGTTGTCGAGCAGGCCGTGAAGGCGATCGGCTGGGCCAAGGAATACACCGACGACATCGAGTTCTCGGCCGAGGACGCGGGCCGCTCGGAGATCGACTTCCTGTGCCGCATCTTCGAAGCGGTCATCAAGGCCGGCGCGAAGACCATCAACGTGCCGGACACCGTCGGCTACAACGTTCCGGAGCAATACGCCGCGACGATCCGCACGCTGATCGAGCGCGTGCCGAATTCCGACAAGGTCGTCTGGTCGGTGCACTGCCACAACGACCTCGGGCTCGCGGTCGCAAACTCGCTTGCCGCGGTGATGGCCGGTGCGCGCCAGGTCGAATGCACGATCAACGGACTCGGCGAACGGGCTGGCAATGCCTCGCTCGAAGAGGTCGTCATGGCGGTGCGAACCCGCCAGGACGTCTTCCCGTGCGACACGCAAATCGACTCGACGCAGATCGTGCCGGCCTCGAAGCTCGTCTCCGGCGTCACCGGCTTCCCGGTGCAGCCCAACAAGGCGATCGTCGGCGCGAACGCCTTTGCCCACGAGTCGGGTATCCACCAGGACGGCGTGCTCAAGCACCGCGAGACCTACGAGATCATGCGCGCCGAGGACGTCGGCTGGGGCGCCAACAAGCTCGTGCTCGGCAAGCACTCGGGCCGCAACGCCTTCCGCACCCGGCTGCAGGAGATCGGCATCGTCATCGAGTCCGAAGAGCTCCTCAACCATGCCTTCACACGCTTCAAGGAACTTGCCGACAAGAAGCACGAGATCTTCGACGAGGATCTTCATGCGCTGATGAGCGACGAGATCGTCACGCCCGACCAGGAACACTACCGGCTCGTCGCCTCGCGCTTCCACTCCGAGACCGGCGAGACGCCGCGGGCGGAACTGACACTCTCGATCGGCGGACATGAGACGCGCACCGACGCAGAGGGTTCGGGTCCGGTCGACGCCGCCTTCAAGGCGATCGAAGCGGTCGCGAAGAGCGGCACGGAGCTGCTGCTATATTCCGTGAATGCGATCACCACCGGCACCGACGCCCAGGGTGAGGTGACCGTGCGCCTCGCACAGGACGGCAAGGTCGTCAATGGCCAGGGGGCGGACACCGACATCATCGTCGCTTCCGCGAAAGCCTATCTCAATGCGCTCAACAAGCTGCACGACAAGTTCGAGAAGCTGAACCCTCAGCTGTAATCCCGTCAGGATGCGCGCGTCTGCCGCGAAGGAGCGGTGACGCGCGCATACAGCAGCGCCGCGACGAAGAGCAGCGCGGCGATCACCGCCTCGCCGATCGCCAGCGCCCCGGTCAGTCCCGCATCGGTCGCCCGCACGACACCTTCGACCAGATACAGCAGCACGAGCATCGACAACCACTGGTAGGTATAGCGGCGCCCCTTCAGCACGCCGAACAGCGCTCCCATCAGCGGCAGCGCCTTCAGCGTCATCCACGATCCGCCCGGCCGCAGCGGCGCAAGCCACGCCTCCCACAGCACGCACAGCGCGATCAACGATACCAGCAGGATGCCGGCGGCAAGGTTCAGACTGCGTGCGTTCATCATGCGTCCACTAGCTTCAACGCGACGCGGGCGAGCCTTCGCCCGAGCGCGACCGCCAGTTCGATTTCGTCCCCGGCCAGCCCAGCCGCGCCGTCGGGCCCCGCGACATGACTCGCGCCGTAAGGCGTTCCACCGCCTCGTGTGCGATTGAGCGCGGGCTCGGTGTAGGGCAAACCGACGAGCAGCATGCCGTGATGCAGCAACGGCACCATCATCGTCAGCAGCGTCGCCTCCTGGCCACCGTGCTGGCTCGCGGTCGATGTGAACACTGCCGCCGGCTTCCCCGCAAGCGTGCCGTTCACCCACTGCCCGGCGAGGCCGTCGAGAAAGTATTTCATCGGTGCCGCCATGTTGCCGAAGCGCGTCGGACTGCCGAGCGCGATGCCGACACATTCCTCCAGATCCCGCGCCTCGACATAGGGCGGCCCGGACGCCGGAATATCGCCCTCGACCGCCTCGCACACCGTCGATACCCGCGGCACGGTGCGCACGCGCGCTGCCGCACCCGGCACCTGATGGATTCCCCGCGCGACATGCTCTGCAAGCGCCCGCACGGAACCGCGATGGCTGTAATAAAGTACGAGGATTTCTTTCATCTGCGCGGATGGGGATCGAATTGCGGCATTATAACCGCCCCTCCCGCCGCGCCTCTCCTCGCTCCCCGCCTGCATCACATGCCGTTAAGACCCCTGCGCGACTTCGCACACCTCCTCGCCCGCCAATTCGTCGCCAACCGCTGCCCGCAAGTCGCAGGCAGCCTCGCCTTCACGACGCTGCTGGCAATCGTTCCGCTGGTCACCGTCGTCATCGCGCTGTTCAGCAATTTCCCCGCGTTCTCCTCGCTCGGCGTATCGCTGAAGACCTTCCTGCTCGAGAACCTGCTGCCGGATCGCGCCGGCAAGATCATCGCGACCTACGCCTTCCAGTTCTCGCAGAAGGCCGCAAAGCTCACGCTGATCGGCACCGGCGCGCTGGTCGTCACCGCGCTGATGCTGTTGATGACCATCGACCGCGTGTTCAACCAGATCTGGGGTGTGCGCCGCCCCCGCCCGCTGCTGACGCGACTTACCGTGCATTGGTTCACCCTCACGCTGGGCCCGGTCGCACTCGGCGCCACCGCGCTGGCGACCGGCCACCTCGTCGCGACCTCGGTAGCGATGGTCGGCAACACCTCCTGGCTTGCCGAGTTCTCATCGACCGGAGTCTCGTCGGCCCTGCTGTGCGCGCTCTTCACCTTCCTTTACTACGGCGTGCCCAACCACCCCGTACGCCCCAGCCACGCGCTTTGTGGCGGCATTGCGGCGACAGGCTTCTTCCTGCTGATGCAGCAACTCTTCGGCCTCTTCATCTCGCGCATCCCCACCTATACGCTGATCTACGGGACTTTCGCGACGCTGCCGATCTTCCTGCTGTGGCTGTATCTGTCCTGGGTCGTCATCCTGCTCGGCGCGATCATCGTCGCATCGCTGCCGTGCTTCTTCGAACGCACGCGCATCGCCCCGCCCTTTCCCGGCGATCGCGCCTGGACCGCCGTCACGATGCTGGTCGCGCTCGCCGAAGCCCAGTGCATCGGGCGCCCGCTCGCATTCGAAGCGCTGCTCGAACGCGCACGCATCGGCAGCCACGACGGCGAACAACTGCTCGGAGAACTCCGCGATGCGGGCTGGGTCGCCCAGACCGAAGACGGCGAATGGCTATTGAGCCGCAATTCCGCCGACATCGGCCTTGCAGCTGTCATCTCCCGCTTCGCCCTGTCGCCCGCCGATTGGCGCAGCGTGGGCAACGACCGCATCGCGAGCGATACCGCCCTCCGCCTGGAGACGGCGCTGCGCACGGCGGACCAGCCGATTTCCGTGCTTGCGGGGCTGCTCCGGGCCACTCCGACCGAAGCTCAGGAACTCGCCGCCGACGCTCAGATCGGGTAAGGGTCGACCTCGTACTGAAAGAGCTCGATGTTCGCGGTCTGCATGTCCAGGCTCAGCACCCGGGCTTGCGCCACGTACAAGTGCTCGCCTTCATGGACGAGCACGAAGCGGCGCGACGAATAGGTACCCGCCGGCGCCAGGATCGCGGAATTGCGCCTCAGCGCTGTCACGGGCGGCAGCAGCAAGGCCGGCGTGGTACTGCGCGCGTCCGCGCCGCGAAACGCGATCGACACCGGCGTACCCGTCTGAGACAGCACCTGCAGGCCGAGTTCGACCTGTTCGGGGTTCTCGCTGCGAATCCAGCGCACGATGCAGATCGACCACGGGTGCGCCGCATCGCGCCGCAGTGCAACGGCCATGCCGGCACTGAGACTCGCCGACAAGCCGCCGACCGACATGATCGCGTAGCCCCCGGGGCTCTCGTTGTACACCATCCATTCGCCGATACGGCTGGACGTGGCGCCCGGCCGCGCCACCTCCCAGATCGCCCGCAAGCCTGCGCACACCTGGACGGAATACTGATGAGGCCGCCGCGGCTGCACCCGATTCGGCGGCTGTGCCCAGCGGTCGCGCATCCGGACCATCACCGACAGCGCCTCGACCAGCGTCAGACCCAGCGGCAAGTCCGACAAATCCGGTTCCAGCAGTTCGCCGTCGCGTTCGAGCCCCGAAGCGACCGCTTCCGTTTCGCTCTCGTTGAGCTTATCGACCTGAGCCGCGAGCAGTCGCGACATTCCGAAGGCCGAAAAATGCAGCAGTTCGGACGATGCCGGGGCAGGATTGCGCACCATTGCGACCGGCGGAGCATCCTCGGAAGGATTGACCCAGAAAGAGGACGCAACCGGCGCAATGGCCAGACGCGAAAGCACCGCCTCGTCGGCCAGCGCCTGCAGATACTCCGTAGCCCAACTGAGCTCGCGCGGCGTCAGGCTCTCGGGTTGCAGCACCGACAGCGCGAACATGCGCTTCAACTGGTAGGCCGCCTCTCCGGCGCGCGTCTCGCGGCGCGCTGTCAGCACGGCGTCGAGTCCGTCGCCTGCGCCGGCGATATCGTAGGCACAGCGCCACAGCCCCGCCGGCGCGGCGGCACCGCCCATCGCCGACAGCACGAAAGCCTCGTGCACGACGGCGAGCGCGCGCGCCACCAGCACCTCCGGATCCGCACGCCGCACGGGCCGCCAGCGCTCGCGCGCCATCTCGGCGATCCGCCACATGCCGCGAGCGACATCGAGCAGCGCCGCAACCAGTTCGCTCGTCGCACCGTGCAGTTCGCGCGACAAAGGCAGGGCCGCGCTCAGCAGCCGCGGCTTGACGCGATCGCACAGGTCCGCGACGCGCAGTTCGAACTGCTCGATGCATTGCTGATACAACGGCCCCGCCACCTCCGGCTCGGGCAAGCGACCGAAGTACTGGCGCAGATTGGCCAAGTCCGCCACCGGATCGTCGGCCGGCTCGCTCGCCAGCCACTCCATCACGGGGGTCATCTGCACGGACACGGATTGAGGCAAGGGCATCTGGGGCGAGTATCTTCGGATATGCTGACCATTCTATTCAAGAACGGCCCCAATATGGGCGCGCCGCACTATCACACTGCGTACGGGACGAGGCTCGACAGGACAGTCGAGGAGCGCCCTGTCAGCGCCCTTGTCCATCGCCCGCTTTTCCCCTACAATTGCCTGCTTTTCGCACCCATTTATCAGGACACCCAAATGGTCGTCATTCGCCTTGCCCGTGGTGGCGCCAAAAAGCGCCCGTTCTACAACATCGTCGCTGCCGACTCGCGCAACCGTCGCGATGGCCGCTTCATCGAGCGCGTTGGTTTCTACAACCCGATGGCCTCCAGTTCCGCACAGGGCCTCGTGATCAACGCCGAGCGCCTGGCCTTCTGGCAGCAAAACGGTGCCCAGCTGTCGCCGACCGTCGCACGCTTGGCCAAGCAGGCCGCCAAGGCTGCCTGATCAACCTGCGCCGTTCGCAGTCATGATCATACTGGGGCGCATTGTCGCCCCTTTTGGCGTCAAGGGCTGGGTCAAGATTCATCCCTTCGGGGATGATCCGCTGTCCTGGGGCGACATGCCCCAGTGGTGGCTGGCCGAGCAGACGGATGCGCCGGCCGAAGCTTGGCAGGGCATCAAGCTCACCGGGTTCCGCGAACACGGTTCGGGACTGATCGCCAGCTTCGAAGGGGTCGTCGACCGCAACGCGGCCGAAGCCCTGCAGGGACGCTACATTGCAGCACCGCGCGAAGCACTGCCTGAACCCGACGCGGACGAGTTTTACTGGGGCGACCTGATCGGACTCGGCGTCGTCAATCAGGCCGGCGAAGCGCTCGGCACGGTCGAAGCAATGATGTCGACCGGCGCCCACGACGTATTGCAGATTCGCGACGGCGACACCGAACGATTGATCCCGTTCGTCGCCGCCTACGTACTGGATGTGGATCTGACGAACCGGACGATCCGGGTCGATTGGCAAAAGGATTGGTGAAACAAGGGTGAGCGCAGCTGCCGCCGCAAGGCGCTTCGATGTCGTCACCCTGTTCCCGGAGATGTTCGCGGCACTCACCGCCAGCGGCATCACCCGGCGAGCACTGGAACGCGGACTCTACGAGATCGCATTCCACAGCCCGCGGGATTTCGTGGACAATCCGCACCGCACGGTGGACGACCGCCCCTACGGCGGCGGCCCCGGGATGGTGATGCTGCCCGACCCGCTGAAGCAGGCGATCGCCCGCGCCAGAGCCGCACAGGAAGCATTGACCGGCGCCGCCGGGCGCGTGATCTACTTGTCGCCACAAGGTCGACGATTGGACCACGCAAAGGTACTGGAATTGACCGCACTGCCGTCCCTGACACTGCTGTGCGGACGTTATGAAGGCATCGACCAGCGACTGATCGACCGCCACGTCGATGAAGAAATCTCGCTCGGCGACTTCGTGCTGTCGGGCGGGGAATTGCCGGCAATGGTGCTGCTCGACGCGATCGTGCGCCACCTACCCGGCGCACTGAACGATGCCGATTCGGCGCAGGAAGACTCGTTCGTGGATGGGCTGCTCGACTGCCCGCACTACACGAGACCGGAAGTTTACGAAGGCGAGCAGGTGCCGCAGGTCCTGCTCTCCGGCAATCACGCCGCGATTCGTCGCTGGCGGCTGAAGCAGGCCCTCGGCAGGACTTGGCAAAGACGCCCGGATCTGCTCAACGGGCGTCGCCTCAGCAAGGAAGAATTGTCACTGCTTGAAGAATTCAAGCGGGAGCAAGCAGGGGCCGAAGGCGGCAACGCCTGAACGCCCGAATACAAAACCGCGCGCATCAGGCACGTACCTGCTCTGCCGCGAGGCCAAGTGCCATTGACAGGAGCTGCAAATGAACCTGATTCAACTGCTCGAGCAGGAAGAAATCGCCCGCCTGAACAAGACCATCCCCGAGTTCGCCCCCGGCGACACCGTCGTGGTGCAAGTGAAGGTGAAGGAAGGTACGCGTGAACGTCTCCAGGCCTACGAAGGCGTGGTGATCGCAAAGCGCAACCGTGGCCTGAACTCCAACTTCATCGTGCGCAAGATCTCCTCGGGCGAAGGCGTGGAACGTACGTTCCAGACCTACTCGCCGCTGGTCGACAGCATCGAAGTCAAGCGTCGCGGCGACGTTCGCCGTGCCAAGCTCTACTACCTGCGCGACCGCTCCGGCAAGTCCGCACGGATCAAGGAAAAGCTCAACTACAAGGCCATCGCCGCCAAGTAACAGGCATTCCAGCCAGTCGCACGAACGGGCCCCGCGGGGCCCGTTTTTTATGTCCATACCGGTCAGGAAAGCCTCTCGAGCAAGCCTCCTCCTCAGTCCGACTTCTTCTCCTGCTTGTCGTGCTTGTCGTCGCCGTCGGGAATGATCGCGTCCGCCGCCGCGCCGACGACTTTCGCGCCGACCTTGACGGTCGTCGCGACGACAGTGACCGCCGCATCGGCAACGACGAACAGCGAGCAGCCGCTCAGCAGCAGACTGATGACGAACGCGGGAAATGCGTATCTGATTTTCATTGGGGCAACTCGCGGAAACAGGAAAACGAAAAGCGGCGGCGAAAAGACAAAACCCGCGACAAGCGCGGGTTCGGTCATTTCGACTGGCGGAGAGTGAGGGATTCGAACCCTCGATACGAGTTTTAGCCCGTATGCTCCCTTAGCAGGGGAGTGCCTTCGACCTCTCGGCCAACTCTCCATCGTCAGAGCCCTACATCATAGCGATCTGTGAGCTACTGGTCAAACCTTATTATTCGCCGGCTTCGAGATTGAAGGCCTTGTGCAGCACGCGCACGGCGAGTTCGAGGTACTTTTCCTCGATCGCGACCGAGATCTTGATTTCCGAGGTCGAGATCATCTGGATGTTGATACCCTCTTCGGCCAGCGTGCGGAACATCATCGACGCGACGCCCGGATGCGAGCGCATGCCGACGCCGACGATCGACACCTTGGCCATCGTCTTGTCGCTGGCGATCGCGCGCGCGCCGATGTGCGCCTTGACGCCTTCGAGCACCTTGACGGCCTTGTCGAGGTCGCCGCGGCTGACGGTGAACGAGAAGTCCGTCGTGCCGTCGTGCCCGACATTTTGAATGATCATGTCGACATCGATGTTCGCGTCCGCGACCGGCCCCAGGATCTGGTAAGCGATGCCGGGCTTGTCGGGCACGCCGAGCACCGTGAGCTTGGCCTCGTCGCGATTGAAGGCGATGCCGGAGATGACGGGTTGTTCCATGTTCTGATCTTCCTCAACAGTGATGAGCGTGCCCTCGCCTTCCTCCTCGAAGCTGGACAGGACGCGCAACTTGACCTTGTACTTGCCGGCAAATTCGACCGAGCGGATCTGCAGCACCTTCGATCCGAGGCTCGCGAGCTCGAGCATCTCCTCGAAGGTGATCTTGTCGAGTTTGCGAGCTTCCGGGACGACGCGCGGGTCGGTGGTGTAGACGCCGTCGACGTCCGTATAGATCTGGCATTCGTCGGCCTTCAGCGCCGCAGCCAGCGCCACGCCGGTGGTATCGGAACCGCCGCGGCCGAGCGTGGTGATGTTGCCGTGTTCGTCCACACCCTGGAAGCCGGCGACCACGACGATGTTGCCGTCATCGAGATCCTTCTTGATCGGGGCCTCGTCGATATTGAGGATGCGTGCCTTGGTGTGCGCACTGTCGGTCAGGATGCGCACCTGTCCGCCGGTGTAGCTCTTCGCCTTGACGCCGATGTCGTGCAACGCCATGCACAGCAGGCCGATCGTGACCTGCTCGCCGGTCGACACGACCACATCCAGTTCGCGGGGATCGGGGCTCGCGGCGACATCCTTGGTCAGCGCGATCAGGCGGTTGGTCTCGCCGCTCATCGCGGAAACCACCACCACGACCTGATTGCCGACCGCCTGGAACTTCGCCACCTTGCGAGCGACGTTTTTGATGCGTTCCGGGTTGCCCACGGAGGTGCCACCGTACTTCTGAACTATCAGTGCCATCGTCGTATCCAAGTGACTGTGGATAAAACGAAACATTCTAACGAAAGCCACGGATTTTTGCTGACTCAATCCCTCCGTAGAGGTCAAGCACGGCTTCTCCCCGTATTGATTGCGGTTAACCCCCGCTGTGACATTTTTTTAATTGTATTTGCACGGGATAGTAATCTATACTTGGATCACCGTACGACTTAAGTCGTAGGAGCACGAAAGTGCGTAGCCGATGCACATATCGCAATTGATTTCACAACAGAGGACCCAGTCATGAAAAGCAACGAAACCTTCGATGTCCGCGAGATCCGCCGCAAGCTCGGCATGAATCAGTCGCAGTTCTGGTCGAAGATCGGTGTTACCCAGAGCGGTGGCTCGCGCTATGAAAGCGGTCGTAATATCCCCCGTCCCGTGCAGGCACTGCTCCGCCTCGTGCACATCGAGCAGATCGACATCAGCAAGGTCAAGAAGGAAGACGTCGAAGTGGCTGAGTTCCTGAAGGCCTCGAACCCCGAAATGTTCAAGACCCTGAAGAAGGAAGCTCGCGCGAAGCGCAAGGAACAGACGAAGTCGCGGTAATCGGCCTTGCAGCCGACATTCAAGGGCTGACGCGGACCGTCAGCCCTTTCTTACGTATACGGTCGGCGATCGACTCAAGCTCTTCGGGCGAGAGCGGCGAGACGCGCTGCGCTTCCGGCTGCATCGACGGCCGCGCGACACCGTACAACAGTACGCCCGCCAATCGTTCCACGCCTGCCAGTTCGAGCACGTGCAGATAGGCATCCAGCTCTTGGTCCGTCGGCAGTTGGCCGTCCCAACGGAACATGCAGGTCTGGACCCAGGTCGCGCAGAGCGCAGCGCTCGTCTGTAGCCGCCGGGCGACCGCGGCCGGATCGAGCGACACCCCGTTGATGCGGCGCGTCGCGGCATTGCTACCGGCATCGACCTTGAACCAGACCTCGCCTCCGGCCTCACCCAGATGGCGTACGCCCTCACGCACGGTGCTGCGGCCCATCAGGCTGCCGTTGGTGATGAGGCGCAGCGGCACGCCCGTCAGACCGAATTGCGCACGCAGCCGCGCGGCCACCTCGACGGCATCGGCAAACTCGGCGGCACTCGTGGGCTCGCCATTGCCGGAGAAGGCGATGTCGCGGATCACGCGCAGCCCTTCCGGGACGTGCTGCATCATGTAGTCGCCATGCACGAGGGCGTCCAGGAATCCGCGGAGCTCGCTTTCGAGCACTGCGAGATCGATCTTCGGAGCGGTGCCGCGGACCAGATCCGGCACCTGGCAGTAGACGCAGTGCCAGTTGCAGGCGTTGTTCGGGTTGAGGTTGATCCCGACCGACACGCCGCCCGCGCGGCGCGAGAGCACGGGATAGACGTAGGTCAGTCCGGCGAAGTCGCGGTCGTGGTTGCGGGTGCTGAGTTGGGTGTCGCTGGCGGACATGGTCGTCATCGGGAGTCGGTTTTGGGGCGAATGTTATAATCCCGCCCTTGTACTTGCGAGGTCAATCATGCGCATCACCCGCCGACTGGAATTCGACGCCGGACACCGGATTCCGGATCATGCCAGTCAATGCCGGCATCTTCACGGCCACCGCTACGCGCTCGAGATCACCTTGTCGGGTGGCGTCATCGACGCGGCGGGCCAGCCCGTCAATGGCATGGTGATGGATTTCGCCGACGTGAAGGCGGTCGCCAAGACGCATATCGTCGACGTCTGGGACCACGCTTTCCTCGCGTATCGCGGGGACCGGGCGGTCATCGACTTCCTCGCGTCGATGCCGGGGCACAAGACGGTGGTGCTCGATTGCGTGCCGACGGCGGAGAACCTCGCGCGCGAGGCCTTCCGCATTCTCGATCCGCTGTATCGCGACGCCTATGGCAACCAGCTGCGGCTGGAGCGCGTGCGCCTCTTCGAGACGCCGAACTGCTGGGCGGACGCGCTGCGCGAAGACGCCGCCGACTAGCACCTGGCCTCAGCCGCCCCCGGCTGTCGCTGCCGCGGCGGCCGTTTCCGCCGGCAGCGCAGCAGCCACCTCGCCCGGCACCAGACGCACTTCACGCTGCGGGAAGGGAATCTCGATGCCTTCGCGGCGGAAGCTGCGCCACACCGCCAGATTGATTTCGGAGATGACGCCGAGCGTGCCCTCCTGCGGATCCGACACCCACACCGAGAGCCGCAGGTCGATGCCGTTGTCGCCGAAACTGACGACGAAGGCCTTCGGCGCGGGATCGGGCAGGACGCGCGGCTGGGCCTGCGCCGCCTCGACGAGGATCGCGAGCGCACGCTCCAGATCCGTCGAATAGCTCACTTGGAAATTGACCGGCACGGCGATGCGGGTGTCGGTGTAAGTCTCGTTCTGGACCACCGACCCGACCAGGGTCTCGTTCGGCACCAGCGATTCGACGCCGTTGGAGGCGCGCAGCACGGTGTAGCGGGTGTTGATCTGCGTGACGACGCCACGTTCGGCACCGACGGTGATGAGGCTGCCGATCCGCAGCGAGCGGTCCAGCAGGATGATGAAGCCGGACACGTAGTTCGCGGCGATCTTCTGCAGACCGAAGCCGAGGCCGACGCCGAGCGCGCCGCCGAAGACCGACAGCGTCGTCAGGTTGATGCCGACCATCGGCAGCGCGACCAGCACCGCGACGACGAGCAGTAGGGCCTTCGCGACGCGCAGCAGCACGAGGCGCACGCTGTCGTCGAGTCCGGCCGCCGCGCTGAGGCGACGCTCGAGCGCACCGGCCGCCCATAGCGCGATGAGCAGCGAGACGAGCACCATCGCCACGCCCTGCAGCAAGACCAGCAGCGACAGCTTCTGCGAGCCGGTATTGAAGGAGACGCTGTCGAGCGCATCGAGCACCTCGGGCAGCCAGCCGAGGATGTGCAGCGCGAACACCGCCCACGCGAGCGATGCGAACACGCGCTCAAAGCTCGCAAGCCAGGTCGCCCAACCGATCGCGCGCCGGACGGCGAAGACGACGAGCCGGATCGCCGCGAAAGACGTCAGCAGCGGTACCGCGAGGTTGAGCAGATGGACGTTGTGGTACTTGTGCAGCACGGCGCGCGCGGCGAACACGACGGCCAGCGCGGTCAGCGGGAAGAGCACGCGCCGCAGGCCGCTGCGGCTCAGGCGGCGCATGCGCGATTCGTCGTCGGTGGCCTCGCCGACGCGGCGCAATGCCGCGCGTTCGACGACCCACGCGATTCCCAGGCTGAAGAGAATGGCACCGATCTGCCACAGCACGACCGGGCTCTGCAGGTCGCTCCAGATGTCGGTGAGCATCGCGGCGACGCGGATTTCTTCATTCATCACTAGTCGTTCCAGTAATCGGCGACAACCGGCGAGGCGTCCTCGCGATGGCGTTGCCAATTTTCCAGATAGGCCTGCACGAGCGGACAGTTGTCGCGCAGGACGATGAGATTCTCTGCGTTGCGGGTGCTCGCGGCACGGGTGAAATTGAAAGAGCCGGTTGCGAGCGTGCAGACAGGTCCGTCCGCATCCGCGATCAGCACCTTGTTGTGCGCGGCGGCATAGCGGGTCTCGAACGCCACTGGAATGCCGGCGGCGACGAGGTCCGGCAACACGTTGCCCGTGCCGCGCCGGTTCATGCGCTCGTCGGCGAGCACCCGCACGCGAACGCCGCGACGGTGGGCGGCGATCAGTGCAGCCGCGATCGGCCGGCTGGTGAAGGAGTAGGCCTGCACCTCGATGCTGGATTTCGCCTGCCCGATCACGCGGACGAGCAGCGCCTCGGGCTGGCCGGCGGGCGCGAAGGCGACTTCGACAGTGCCTTCGGCGGGCAGCAGCTGGTTCGCTTCCGCGGGACGCAGCGCACAGAGCATCGCGAGCCCGAGCGACGCGCCGAGCAGCGCGCGCCGCGTGCGTCCGGCCTTACGCATCGGTCGCGACACGCTCCATCGCGGCGGCGAAGAAGCCGTCGGTATCGTGGGTGCGAGGCGACAGGCGCAGCCGTTCGCCGGTGTCGAGCGCGATGCCCTGCTTCGCGAGCACATCGGCGGCGTTGAGCAGCCGGAATTCGGGGTGTGCGGCGAGGAAGGCGTCGACGACGCCGTCGTTCTCTTCCGCCAGCAGGCTGCAGGTCGCATACACGAGCCGGCCGCCCGGCTTCACGAGCCGCGCGGCCGATTCGAGGATCGCGCCCTGCTTGGCGACCATCTCGGCGACCGATTCGGGCGTTTGGCGCCACTTGAGATCGGGATTGCGGCGCAGCGTGCCGAGGCCGCTGCAGGGTGCGTCGACCAACACGCGGTCGGCCTTGCCGACCATGCGCTTGACCTTGGCGTCGCGCTCGTGCGCGATCAGCACCGGGTGCACGTTCGACAGGCCCGCGCGGGCGAGCCGCGGCTTAAGCTTGGCGAGCCGCTTCTCGGCGACGTCGAAGGCATAGAGCCGGCCGGTCGAGCGCATCAGGGCGCCGAGCTGGAGCGTCTTGCCGCCCGCGCCGGCGCAGAAGTCGATCACGAGTTCCCCGCGCTTCGGCTGCACGAGGTAGCCCAGCAGCTGACTGCCCTCGTCCTGCACTTCGAAGGAGCCGTCGAGGAAGAGCGGATGCTTTTGCAGCGCGGGCTTGCCGGCGAGGCGGATGCCTTGCGGCGAATACGGGCAGGGTTTGGCGTCGATGCCGTTGTGCTTGAAGGCATCGAGCACGGCGTCGCGGTCGGTCTTCAGAACGTTCACGCGCAGGTCGAGCGGCGCCGGGCGGTTGAGACTGTGCGCGAGCTCGATCAGCGCGGCCTCGTCGTGGGTCGCCGCGAGGCGCTCGGCGAGCCAGTCGGGCAGGTCGGCGCGTTCGGCGATCGAGCCTTCGTCGAGCTCCTTGCCCTTGATACCGGAGATCCAGTCGCGCTCAGTGGCGGAGGCGAGCCCTTCGAAGTGGCGCATCGGCCAGCCTTCGCCGCGAGCGAGCCAGGCGAGCACGAGTTCGCGCGGACGGGCCTTGTCGCCGACGAGCCGGCGCAGCCAGCGCAGGCGGCGGACGATGCCGTAGACGGTTTCGGCGATGAATCCGCGGTCGCGGTGGCCGATCTCGCGGTGCTCGCGGAAGTGGTGCGACAGGACGGCGTCGGCGGGGTATTCGAAGGTGAGGACAGCCCCCAGGACTTGGGCGGCATGGATCAGCAGGCTGCGCGATGCAGCCTCTTCGTGTTTCGACATTGTTATTCAGTTTCCGAAGGGTGGACGGGCGGGAGGATGGTCTTCCGCCCTCAGTTCAATCATGTTTTGCTCGTCCGACAAACCGGCGGCGCCGTCGCCTTCCGCGGCGCTGCCCGGCGGCGACAGGCGCAGCTCGATGGCCTGCTGGTCGAGGATTTCTCCCTTTTCGTCGACGATGCGGATACGCACCGGCAGCATGCCGTAGCTGTTGGCGAGCCAGATGTCGATCCTGAGCCGGCCGTCGCGAGCGGCGGCGCGCACGCGCAGGGTGTCGAGCCGTCCAATGGGCAGCGCCTGCACTTCGGCGCCTACGACGGTTACCGCTGCCGGGGTCGCTTCGCGCCCGCTGACGACGGTGAGTTCGGTGACGTCCCGACCGGCGCCGACGATGCCGATCTGGTGCCACAGGCTCAGCAGGTCCTGGTCGCCGCGCTGGATCGGCGCCGTGCGGTCGGAACGCCCGCGGCCGCGGTGGAGGCTGACTTGGCCGGCGCTCCAGTCGAAGGTCGCGCTCGACGGGTCCTTCGAGGTCTGCTCGACAGAGAAGGTCTCCGGGCGCAGGCCTTCCGGACCGACGAACCCTTCGCTGCGCTGGGCGTAGTGGAAGGTGCGGAAGATGCCGACCATGCCGGTCGTCTGGAGGGCCACCGACATGGTGTAGCGCTTGTCGTCGTGCGCCCACTCGTGGCGCGCCTCGCCAACCACGAAGCCGCCTTCGCCCATCGAGGTGCGGAAGCGGATGCTGCCGTGGCGCGGCCAGCCGGCAATGCTGACGCCCTTGATCTCCTGGGCGCCCCCGGTTGCGGCCGCGGCGGCGGTCGCGTCCTGCGATGCCGCCGGGGCGGCCTCCTCGGCCGTCGCGATCACGTCGGCGGGCGCAGCCGGCGGGGGTGGCGTTTGCTCCGGCGCCGCGTTCGCGGGCTCGCCCGGTGCGTCGGCCATCGCGATCACCGCCGCGGGGGCAGCGTCGGCGGCCGGCGCGGGCTTCGGACGGGGTTTAGGCCGTCGCGCCGCGACTGGTGCGGGCGGCGGGGCGACGGGTACCGCTACCGCGGCAACGGGCTCGGGCAGCGGCGCGAGGCTCGCGTGCAGCACCGGTGGGTCTTTGGGCTCGCTCGTCGCGAACGGCTCCCACCCAGGCACGCCGAGCACGAGTCCGTGCAGGAGCAACGAGGCTCCTGTTGCGAGAATCAGTGTTGTGGACTGCCGCATGCCCCGACTCCGGGAGTGCAATCGAGCGCCGGCACGATCCAGCCGGCTTCGGCCAGCGGCTCGTCGCGCACGATCACGCGGCCTTCGGGCGTGATCGTCAGCCGGTCTTCGACGAACCAGCGCACGGCCTGCGGATAGATGCGGTGTTCGAGCTTCAGCACGCGCGCGGACAGGCTGTCTTCATCGTCGCCCGACAGCACGGGGACCGCCGCCTGGATGACGACCGGACCGCAATCGAGGGCCGGAGTGACGAAGTGCACCGTCGCACCGTGGATCCGCACCCCGGCTTCGAGCGCACGCTGGTGCGTATGCAGACCGGGGAAGGACGGCAGCAGCGAGGGGTGGATGTTGAGCAGCCGTCCTTCGTAGTGGCGCACGAAGCCATCAGTCAGCACGCGCATGAAGCCGGCGAGCACGACGAGATCCGGCTCATGCGCATCGATCGCGGCGGCAAGCGCGGAGTCGAAGGCTTCACGCGACGGGAAGGCCTTGTGATCGACGACCTCGGTCGCGATGCCGTGGGCCGTGGCGAATTCGAGACCCTTGGCATCGGCCCGATTGCTGATGACTGCGCTGATGCGTGCGCCGGCGGGCTGGTCCCGCACAATGGCTTCCATGTTGCTGCCGCGGCCGGAAATGAGAATGACGATGGACTTCATTGACAGGGTCTTGGGGGTTTGGTTCCGGCGCGACAGGGCACGCGCGGGTCGGAGAGGCACTTTTCCAGCGCGCATGATACCGGAAGCGGAGCATTATTCCCCACCCCGCTGGGCAACCGGACCGCCCCGACTCCGTATAATTGAACGTTGCACTCTGCCGCAGCCCCACGCCCATGCCGTCGATCCACCTGCTGTCCGACCTCCTGATCAACCAGATCGCCGCCGGCGAGGTCGTCGAACGCCCGGCGTCGGTGCTCAAGGAGGTGCTTGAGAACGCGGTCGATGCGGGTTCGCGCGCGATCGACGTGCAGCTCGAACAGGGCGGCGTGCGGCGCATCCGCGTGGCCGATGACGGCTGCGGCATCGCGAAGGACGAGCTCGCGCTCGCGCTCGAACGTCACGCGACGAGCAAGATCGCGAACCTCGACGACCTGGAGCGCGTCGGGACGATGGGTTTCCGGGGCGAGGCCTTGGCGGCGATCGCGGCCGTGGCGCGCACGACGCTCACTAGCCGCGCCGATGGCAGCACGCATGCGTGGCGCATCGACGGGACGGAGCGCAGCGTGGCACCCGCGGCGCTGAACGCGGGCACCGTCGTCGACGTCGCGGATCTCTATTACAACACCCCGGCGCGGCGGAAATTCCTGAAGTCCGAAGCGACCGAGTACGCGCACTGCGACGAGATGTTCCGCCGCGTTGCGCTCGCCCGCCCTGACATCGGCCTGCAGCTCGCGCACAACGGCCGCGTCGTGCATCGGCTGCCGCCGGGCGACCACGGCCGCCGCGTGGCGGCGCTGATGGGCGATGACTTCCTGACGCAGGCGCGCGCGATCGACGCCGATGCGGGGCAGTTGCGCCTTTCCGGTTTCGCGTCGCTGCCGGCGTATTCGCGCGCGAGCCGCGACGCGCAGTATTTCTTCGTGAACGGTCGCTTCGTGCGCGACAAGCTGCTGACGCACGCGGTGCGCCAAGCCTACGCCGACATCCTGCACGGCGCGCGGCACCCGGCCTACGTGCTCTTCCTCGAGCTCGATCCGGCAGGGGTCGATGTCAACGTCCATCCGGCGAAAATCGAGGTGCGCTTCCGCGAGGCGCGGGCGATCCACCAGTTCGTGTTCCACGCGCTGTCGCGGACCCTGGCCGAATCGGGGGCGGCTCTCGCGGGCCGTGCCGCGGCGACGATGGATCCGCAGACGGCAGCGCCGGTCGTGGCGGAGGCATCGGGCGGCGATGCCGTACGCGAACAGGCGGTGACCGGCACGGCGCCACGTCCGCAGAGCTTCGGCGGCTATCGCGACGCACCGCCGGTGCAGGGCCGGCTCGCGATGGAGTCCGCGAGCCGCAGCTACTTCGACTTCGTCGGCGGCGCGCGCGAATCCGCGGGCAGCGCCGCCGCTCCCGTCGCCGACGCCGGCTTCCGGCCGACGGCCTTCGCCCCCACCGCCAGCCGCCCGCCAAGCACGGCGGTCGCAGCGGTCGCGAACCCGCTGCCCCAGCCCGACGACGACTCCGCACCGCTCGGCTACGCGCTCGGACAGCTCCACGGCATCTACATCCTCGCGCAGAACGCGAAGGGCCTCGTGCTCGTCGATATGCACGCGGCGCACGAGCGCATCCTCTACGAGAAGTTGAAGACGGTGCTCGACGGCCGGCCGTCGGTGCAGCGCCTGCTGATCCCGGCGCTCTTCTCGGTCAGCGCGAAAGACATGGCGGCCGCCGAGGAATGCAGCGAGGTGCTCGCCGGCATGGGCTTCGAGGTCGCGCCGGCCGGACCGCAGGAACTCGCCGTGCGCAGCGTGCCGGCACTGCTTGCGAACGCGCCGGTCGGCGAGCTGATGCGCAAGCTCCTCGAGGAACTGCGCGAATTTCCCGCGTCGGAAGTCGTCACGGCGCGGCGCAACGAGCTGCTGGCGACGATGGCCTGCCACGGCGCGGTGCGCGCGCATCGCAGCCTGACGATTCCGGAGATGAACGCGCTCTTGCGCGACATGGAAGCGACCGAGCGCGCCGACCAGTGCAACCATGGCCGGCCGACCTGGACCCAGCTCACGCTGGCCGAGCTCGACCGGTTCTTCATGCGCGGGCAGTAACGCCCTTACTTACTATCCCGGAGTGCCAGTTTCGCCCCCAGCGGGTATCCTTGCACGCCTCCCGGCCTCCGCCGGACCGCAACACAGCGCAGATACCATGACAGGCAAGCAATACGACGAATCGTCCTTCCGCGTCCTCAAGGGACTCGAACCGGTCCGCGAACGGCCCGGGATGTACACCCGCACCGACTCGCCGGCGCACATCATCCAGGAAGTCATCGACAACTCGGCTGACGAGGCCTTGGGCGGCTTCGCGAAGAAGATCCACGTGACGCTGCACCTCGACGGCTCGGTGAGCGTCGCCGACGACGGGCGCGGCATTCCGGTCGGCCTGCATCCCGAGGAAGGCGTGCCGGTGGTCGTGCTGGCCTACACGCGGCTTCACGCCGGCGGCAAGTTCGACAAGCGCGAGGGCAATGGCGCCTACGCCTTCTCGGGCGGCCTGCATGGCGTCGGCGTGGCGGTGACGAACGCGCTGTCGACGCGCGTCGAAGTCGAAGTGAAGCGCGAGGGCAAGATCCATCGCATCGACTTCAGTGATGGCGGGGAGAGCATCGGCGCGATTTCGGTCGTCGGCGACTGCGGCCGTCAGACCGGCACGCGCGTGCGCGTGTGGCCGGACGGCAAGTACTTCGAGAACCCGCGCGTGCCGCAGAACGAGGTCGAGCGCCTGTTGCGTTCGAAGGCGGTGTTGTTGTCGGGCGTGTCGGTGCGGCTCGACATCGAGCAGGCGAACGGGCCGGCGCTGACGAAGAGCTGGTCCTACCCGGACGGCCTGGCCGGGTATCTCCGCGAACAGGCGGGCGACGTCGAGGCGGTTGCGCCGCTCTATACGTCGGAGAAATACGCCGACAAGGACGACTCGACTTTTGCGCCGGGCGAAGGCGCGGCCTGGGTGATCGGCTGGTTCGAGCATTCGGTGCCGTCCGAGTCCTTCGTGAACCTGATCCCGACGGTCGCCGGGGGCACGCATGAAAGCGGGCTGCGCGCGGGCGTGTTCGATGCGGTGAAGAGCTTCATCGAGCATCATGCGCTGTTGCCGCGCGGCGTGAAGCTGCAGCAGGAGGACGTCGCGGGACGCATGAGCTTCGTGCTGTCGGCGCGCCTGCTGGACCCGCAGTTCCAGGGCCAGGTGAAGGAGAAGCTCAACTCGCGCGAGGCGGTGAAGCTCGTCTCGTCGATGATGCGCGACCCCTTCGAGATCTGGCTCAACAACCACGTCGAGGCCGGCAAGGCGATCGCGGAGCTGTCGATCAAGCAGGCGCTCGCGCGCCAGAAGAGCGCGCAGAAGGTCGAGAAGAAGAAGACCTCGGGCGTGGCGGTGCTGCCGGGCAAGCTTTCCGATTGTGAATCGGAGGACATCTCCGAGAACGAACTCTTCCTCGTCGAGGGCGATTCTGCGGGCGGCTCGGCGAAGATGGCGCGCAACAAGGAAACGCAGGCAATCCTGCCGCTACGCGGCAAGGTGCAGAACGCGTGGGAGATCGACCCCGACCGCCTGCTCGCGAACGCCGAAATCCACGACATCGCGGTCGCGCTGGGCGTCGATGCGCACGCCGCAGGCAGTACGCCCGACCTTTCGGGCCTGCGCTACGGCAAGATCATCATCATGTCCGACGCGGATGTCGATGGTTCGCACATCCAGACACTGCTGCTGACCCTCTTCTTCCGCCACTTCCCGGAACTCATCACGCGCGGCCATATCTACGTCGCTCAGCCGCCGCTGTATCGTGTGGACGTCCCGGCGCAGGGCAAGAAACGCCCCGCGCGACGCCTCTACGCGCTCGACGACGGCGAACTCGCGGCGATCCGCGACCGCGTCGAGAAGGAAGGCTTCAAGCCGGAGTCGATCGAGGTCGGCCGCTTCAAGGGCCTCGGCGAGATGAACCCCGACCAGCTGCGCGAGACGACGATGGACCCGGCGACGCGGCGCGTGCTGCCGGTGAAGGTGCGCGCCGAGGCCCTCGATGACACGCTGCGCATGTTCACGCTGCTGATGGGCAAGGGTGAAGCATCGGGCCGGCGCGCGTGGATGGAGGAAAAGGGCGACACGGTCGAGGCGGACGTCTGATCGCGACGGCGCGCCGCTCTCGGTTTTGCTGCTTTGCACCAATCTTGCTGCTATAACGGAAGCGATTCGCCACTCACGCCCAGGAGCCGGCCATGCCCGCCCCTTCCGGACCACCGCTCACCCGACGCCCCAAGGCCTTGCTGATCGATCTGGCCGGGGTGTTGCACATCGGCGATCACCCCGTCGTCGGCGCGGTGGCGGCCCTCGCCCGGGTGCGCGACGCCGGGCTGCCGCTGCGCTTTCTGACCAACACGACGCGGACGCCGCGTCGCACGCTGGTCGCGCGCCTGCGCGAGATGGGTTTCACGATCGAGGCGGACGAGCTCCAGACCGCGCCGCATGCCGCGCAGCAGCTCGTCGCGCAGCGCGGGCTGCGTCCGATGTATCTGATCCATCCGGACCTCGCGGACGAGTTCGGACCGAGCGCGGAAAATCCGGACTCGGTTGTGATGGGCGACATGGGCCCTTTCCTCGATTACGCCAGTCTCAACGCTGCATTTCGCCTGTTGATGGACGGGAAACCCTTCATCGCGATGGCGAAGAATCGCTACTTTATGGAGCGGGACGGCCTGTCGCTCGACATGGGCGCTTTCGTGGTCGGGCTCGAGTTCAGCAGCGGCAAGCAGGCCGAGATCGTCGGCAAGCCGGCATCGGCCTTCTTCCATATGGCGCTTGCGGAAATTGGCGTCGTCCCGGCTGATGCCGCCGTGATCGGCGACGACCTTCATGACGATGTCGGCGCAGCCCAGAATGCCGGCATCCCGGGGGTGCTTGTACGCACCGGCAAGTTCCGCGAGGGCGACGACCACCATCCGGACATACGGCCCAGCCTCACAGCCGACGACTTCGCCGACGCCGTCGAGCGCGTGCTTGCGCTGCCCTGAGCGCGATCAGCCGAGTTCGGGAATCGCGACGAGCTCGTAACCGGCCCGCATCAGCCCTTCGCGCAAGGCCCGCGCGGTTGCGACCGCCTCGGCGTCGTCGCCATGCACGCAGACGCTCTGCGCGCTCACCGGCAGGCGCTTGCCGTTGATCGAGATCAGCGCGCCCGCTTCGAGCATGTCGAGCACGTGACGGAGACAGGCCTCGGCACCGTGGATCATCGCGCCGGGCTGCGAGCGCGGCACGAGATTGCCGTCGTCCAGATAGGCGCGGTCGGCGAAGATCTCCTCGACCACCGTCAGGCCGGCTTCGCGCCCGGCGATGACAAGTTGCGATAGCGCCGGTGCGAGCAGGATCAGGTCGGGGTCGAGGCGATGAATCGCGCGGGCGACGGTTGCCGCGAGCTTCGCATCCGCGCAGGCCATGTTGTTCAATGCGCCGTGCGGCTTGACGTGCGTCACCGCCATCCCTTTGGCGCGGGCGATGCCGGCGAGCGCGCCGATCTGATAGATCAGCATCGCTTCGAGCTCCGTGGCCGGCACGTCCATGCAGCGGCGACCGAAGCCCTGCAGGTCCGGGAAGGCTGGATGTGCGCCGATGCTCACGCCGCAGCGCTTCGCGGTCGCGACGGTCTGCTGCATCACCAGCGGGTCGCCGGCGTGAAAGCCGCAGGCGACGTTAGCCGAATTGACGACCTCCAGCATCGCCGCGTCGTCGCCCATGCGCCAGGCGCCGAAACTTTCACCGAGATCGGCGTTGAGATTGATGCGCTTACCCATGCTGTGCTCCGAAGGGATGGGAAAGGTCGACGCCGTGCAGGCTCCACTCATCGCCGCGCACGACGCCGCAGATCAGGTTGGCCCCGTACAACGCCGCCTCGTCGATGACGCCGGGCGGACGGAAGGTCTGGATCGCGCCGGCCCAGTCGGCCAGACGCTGCACCTGTTCGCGCAGGGCCTTCGCCGCATCGGCGTGGCTGACGGCGACAAAACGCAGCTCGTCGCCCGGCCGCAGGTGCGCGAGGCGCGGCAGGTCGGCACGGATCACGGTCGCGATCTTGGGATACCCGCCCGAGGTCTGACAATCGGCCATCAGCACGATCGGCTGACCGTTCGCCGGGACCTGGATCGTGCCTGGCGCGACGCCGTCCGAGACGATCTCGGCGCCCTTTTCATTGTGCGCGAGTTTTTCGCCGTCGAGACGCAGCCCCATGCGGTCCATGTCGCGCGTGACGCTGTAAGGCCGGGTCAGGAAGCTCGCCACCGCCTGCGGCGTGAAGTGATCCTCCTGCGGGCCGAGGATCACGCGGATCGGCCCGGTCTCGTGGTGCCAGGGCGCGCGGCCGCGGGATTCGAGCCAGGGATCGCCGCGCACCGCTTCGCACTGCAGGCGGTCGCCGACCTTCGGTGCCCTGCCCTGCACCCCACCGATCGCCGCGCGCAGATAGGTCGACCGGCTGCCGAGCTGCGCGGGCACCTGCACGCCGCCGGTGAGCGCGACATAGCCGACGCCGTGCGACACGCCGCCGATGCGCAGGATGTCGCCGGGGAACAGCGTCGCCGTCTGCCACGGCGCGACCTTCAGCACCTGGCCACGCGTATTCACAAGCTGCGCCCCCATCTCGCCAGCGAGCCCGACGCGCACCGTGCCGGACAACGCCTTCAGCGACGGTCCGCTCAAGCCGACTTCGAGCACCGCCGCCTCCGCCGGATTGCCGACCAGCGCATTGGCTGCCGCCATCAGCACCGGATCGAGCGCGCCCGACACCGGCACACCGATGTTGCGATAGCCCGTGCGGCCGCGGTCCTGGATGCTAACGGCGAGACCGCTATCGACCACTTCGACGACGCCGCTCATGCCGCCTCTCCTTCCTTCAGCAGCGAGGACAGATCGAAGCGGCCCGCCGCACATTCCTTGTCGAGCACATCGTAGGTCGCCGCGTCGATCGCCTCCCACACCACCTCGTCGCCGGGGGCGAGCAAGGCCGGACGGCGCGCATTCGCGGGATCGAAAAGCCGCACCGGGGTGCGCCCCAGCAAGCGCCATCCGCCCGGGCTTTCCCACGGGTAGGCGGCGCACATGCGGCCGGCGATCGCGATCGAGCGCGACGGCACGACCTTGCGCGGCGTCGCGAGCCGCGGCATGTCGAGCGCCGCCGGCAGACCGCCGAGGTAGGGGAAGCCGGGCAGGAAACCGAGCATGTAGACCGTGAAGACCGTCTCGGTCATCAGTCGGACGACCTCGTCGCGCGGCATGCCTTTCGCCGCGGCGACCTCGTCGAGGTCCGGCGCGCAGGCAGCCTCGAAGCACACCGGGATGTGCCAGCGGCAACCGGCCGCCGACAGGCTGCCGCTCTTGCCGGCGAGTTCGGCGAGGAGATCGTGCAGCGCCATCGCGTCGGTGCGCAGCGGGTCGAAATGGACGGTCACCGAACGGAAGGTCGGCACCCATTCGACGACGCCTTCGAGGCGGCCGTCGCTCGACAGCGTATCGAGGAGGCTCGAGAAGCCGAGCACACGGCCGTGGATCGCCGGATCGATGCTGTCGCCGAACTCGACGGTCCAGGCGGCGTCGCCGACGCTCAGGAGGCGCGGCGGCGGAAATGAAATGTCAGTGCTCATGGCCGGATTATTCCGCTCGGAGGGGGCTGATGCCCAGAGGCTGGCTTTCGGATGGGCTCCCGCACGCGCCGCCAGCGGCGGCGCGAGAGCCCATTACGACCGAAGGGACGGTCTCGTCAGTTCTGCAGCGCGAGGTCGCGGCCCTGCGTCTCGGGCAGCGGCAGGCAGGCGACGATCACGAGCAGGTAGCCACCCGCCGCGAGCATGCCGATCACTTCGCCGAGCGGCATGCTGGTGCTCAGATAACCGACCAGCGCCGGGAAGGTCGCCCCCACCGCACGGCCGAAGTTGTAGCAGAAGCCCTGCCCCGAGCCGCGCAACTCGTTCGGGAACAGTTCGGCGAGGAAAGCCCCCATCCCCGAGAAGATGCCGGACAGGAAGAAGCCGAGCGGAAAACCGAGGAAGAGCATCATCTGGTCGGTGATCGGGATGTGCGTGTAGGCGTAGACCAATGTGCCGGCGCAGGTCGCGAACAGCATGAAGCAGCGGCGGCGACCGAGCTGGTCCGACAGCCAGGCGCTCGTCAGGTAGCCGATGAAGGAACCGAGGATCAGCACCAGGAGGTAGCCGCTCGTGCCCAGCACCGAAAGCTTGCGCTCGACTTTCAGGAAGGTCGGCAGCCAGGTCGTGACCGCGTAGTAGGCACCCATCATGCCGGTCGACAGCAGGCTCGCGAAGATCGTCGTCGGCAGCAGGCGCGGCGAGAAGATCTCGAGGAAGTTGCCGCCGCCTTCGGCCTTCACCTTCGCGCGGGCAACGTGGAAGACTTCCGGGTCATGAATGTTGCGGCGGATGTAGAAGATCAGGATCGCCGGCAGGATGCCCAGCCAGAACAGCACGCGCCACGCCTGCTCGGCCGGCAACATCGCATAGACCGCCCAGAACGCGATCGCGGCAACGCCCCAGCCGACCGCCCAGCTGCTCTGCACGAGACCGACCGCCTTGCCACGGTTCTTCGCCTCGATCATTTCGGCGATCAGCACCGCGCCAACCGACCATTCGCCACCGAAGCCGAAACCCTGCATCGCCCGCGTGAAGAAGAGCTGCCCGAAGGAATCCGTGAAACCGGAGAGGAAGGTGAAAGCGGTGAACCACATCACCGTCCATTGCAGCACGCGCACGCGGCCGTACTTGTCGGCGAGGATGCCGGCCGCCCAGCCGCCGATCGCCGAGGTGATCAGCGCGCCGGTCGCGATGTAGCCGGCCTCGACCTTGCTCATCGACCACGCCGCCATCAGCGTCGGGATCAAGAAGGTGTAAATCATGTAATCGAAGGCATCGACGCCGTAGCCGGCGAAAGCGGCGATCAGGGTCTTGCGTTCGTTCTTGCTCGTCTCACTAATCCACACGGTGGATCTCCTTTGCGGTGGTTCGACACACGCCGCCCCCGGTCTGTGCCGGGGTGCGACGAAAACAGGCTCTGTTCAGGAAAAAGCGAGTTGGTGATTCAAGAGATCGGTGATCAACATCGCGCCCGGGGCGTGCGTGATGCACAGCTCGGGCTTCGCTTCCATCACCGCGGCTTGCGGCGTCACGCCACAGGCCCAATAGACGGGGACTTCGCCCGGCAGGATCTCCACCGGATCGCCGAAGTCGGGCTTCGCGAGGTCCGCGATGCCGATCTCGGCCGGATCGCCGAAATGCACCGGCGCGCCATGCACGTTCGGCAGGCGCGACGTGACCTGGATCGCGCGGATCGCGTTCGCCGCCGTCATCGGCCGCATCGACACGACCAGCGGACCGTGGAACTTGCCGGCCGGGTTCGTCGGGATGTTCGTGCGGTACATCGCCACGTTGCGCCCCTGCGCGACGTGGCGCAGCGGGATGCCGGCATCAAGCAGCGCCTGCTCGAACGAGAACGAGCAGCCGATGACGAAAGTCACGAAGTCCGGCTGCCACAATTCGTCGATCGCGGTCGGCTCGGCAACCAGTTCGCCCTTGCGCCAGACGCGGTAACGCGGCACGTCGAAGCGGATGTCGACATCGGCGCCGAGTGTCGGCAGCAGCGGCGCGCCGGGCTCGGACACCGCCAGCAGCGGACAGGGTTTGGGATTGCGCTGGCAGAAGCGCAGGAAGTCGTCGGCATCCTGCGCCTGCAGGATCACGACATTGCCTTGTACATGGCCCGGCGCGAGCCCGCTGGTATGGGAGGACCACTGCCCGGCCCGGATCGCTTGGCGCGCTAGAACGCCACTCGTCAGTTGCTCAGCCGACGCAAGCGCGCCGTCTCGATTCCTTTCCACCGAATCCCCTCCTTATCCTTTGCCCGACGCTGTCATCGCGTCGTAACAAAAGTATCGGCGGCGCCCGGAAGCTAGACAAACGCAAAATTTCGTTGTGACATCATCGATTTTTTCGATGGGATGCGCGCTTTTTCGCGGGCTCGGCAGCGGCTTCCGACGCGACGACGCCGTCGACGGGGAAGCGCCGTACGAAGGCGATCGCCTCCTGCACCGCGGCTTCCAGTTGCGGCGCGCCGGGATAGGCCCAATAGGATGCGTGGATCGGCAGAGACGCCAGCCGCGCCTCCGTGTCGAGCACCGCGAGATCGGCGCCCCGCGCGAGACTCGGCACAGTTGCTCTTGGCAGCGTCGCGAAACCGAAGCCGCCTTCGACCATCCGCACGAGCGCCGAGATCGACGAGATCGTGTGGATGCGCCCGCTTTCGAGTCCGGCTCGACGGATCAACTCGACCAGTGCGACATGCGGCTGCGAGCCGCGCTGGAAGGTCAGCACGTCGCGGTCGAGGATTTCAGTCAGCGTCCAGCGCTCCGCACGCTCCGCGTCGGCACGACGGCCGACGAACACCATCTCCAGCGACGGCATCTCCTCGACGCGGATGCCCTCGCCCGCCGCGGGCATCGCCGCGAACGCCAGATCGAGGCTGCCACGGCGCAGATGCTCGACGATCACCGGGCTCATTTCGACGGTCAGCTCGAACTCGATATGCGGCTGAGTGCGACGCAGGTGCTCGACGAGCGGGATCAGCCAAGTATGCAGCACGGACTCGATGCCACCGATGCGCAGCGTCATCGCCTGCGGCTCGGGCGCGCCGAGTTCGTCCTTCATCTCGCGCTGGATGTCGAGCAGGCGCTCGGCGAAGACGAGGAAGCGGTTACCCGAATTCGTCAGCCGGAAGTGGCGCTCGCGGCGGTCGATCAGCGGCACGCCGAGCTCCTCCTCGAGGCTCGCGATGCGGCTCGACACCGCGGATTGCGTGAGGCACAGCTTGTCCGCGGCGCGGGTCACGCTCTTCAGGCGAGCGACCCACAGGAAGGCTTCGACGAAACGCAGGTTCATTGCAAGGGTCGGTGAGGTTGCGGAAAAGGCTGCCTGCGGAATGGATCAATACCAGGCCGATCGAATGCAACGCTCGGGTGCATCCCTCGACATTCTTGAACTTCCGGCCGAAACGCTGCCAGAATGCGCGCTTCCGTCGGCGGGCAGTTACAAAAACTGTAAGCCGATCAGGGCGCCGGCGCAATTCGCTGCGGATAAACTATCGCGGCCCGGGCAATGACGCCTGCGGGCCGAACCAGTCCGCCAACCGGTCGCCGATCCGGCGCGGACGCTCCCGGCGCGCACCATGCCACCCATCCAAGCTTTTCGATGCACCGCTCCATGACCACAGACACGCTGGACCTCTTCAACTCTGCGCCGCCGGCGCCTCCCGCCCCGCCCGCTGCGGGCGATGGCCACGACGCGCCTCCGCCCGACGACGGCACCCTCGCGCTCGACCGCTATGCCGAGCGCGCCTACCTCGCGTACGCGATGAGCGTCGTGAAGTCGCGCGCGCTGCCGCAGGTCGAGGACGGCATGAAGCCGGTGCAGCGGCGCATCCTCTTCGCGATGAACGAGATGCGCCTGTCGTCGACGTCGAAGCACGTGAAATCCGCGCGCGTCGTCGGCGACGTCATCGGCAAGTACCACCCGCACGGCGACTCCAGCGTCTATGACGCGATGGTCCGCGTCGCGCAGGACTTCTCGCTGCGCTACCCGCTCGTCGATGGCCAGGGCAACTTCGGCTCGCGCGACGGCGACTCCGCGGCGGCGATGCGTTACACCGAATGCCGCCTGACCCCGATCGCGGAACTGCTGCTCGCCGAGATCGACCGCGGCACCGTCGACTTCGTGCCGAACTACGACGGCGCCTTCGAAGAGCCGCAGCTGCTGCCCGCGCGCCTGCCGTTCGTGCTTCTCAACGGCGCATCGGGCATCGCGGTCGGCATGGCGACCGAAATCCCGCCGCACAACCTGCGCGAAGTGGCCGATGCCGCCTGCCACCTGATCCGCAACCCGGACGCCGGCCTCGACGACATCCTGCCGCTCCTGCCGGGCCCCGATTTCCCCGGCGGCGGCCAGCTGATCTCCTCGCCCGAAGCAATCCGCGACGCCTACACGGGCGGTCGTGGCAGCCTCAGGATGCGCGCGCGCTGGCACGTCGAGGAACTCGCCCGCGGCCAATGGCGCGTGATCGTCGATGAGCTGCCGCATGGCGTGTCCGCCGCGGGCGTGCTTGCCGAGATCGAAACCCTGACCAACCCGCAGCCGCGCGCCGGCAAGAAGGAAGTCAGCCAGGAACAGAAGAACCTCAAGCAGCTCGTACTGGGCGTCGTCGAGACCGTGCGCGACGAATCGAGCGACAAGGCGCCGGTGCGTATCGTGCTGGAGCCGCGCTCCTCGCGCCAGAGCCGCGACGAATTCATGGCGGTGCTGCTCGCGCATACCAGCCTCGAAACCTCGGTCTCGCTCAACATGACGATGATCGGCCGCGACGGCCGTCCGCAGCAGAAGAACCTCGTGCAGATCCTGCGCGAGTGGATCGACTTCCGCTACGTCACCGTCGACCGCCGCACGCGCCACCGCCTCGACGAAGTCGATCGCCGCCTCCACATCCTCGAAGGCCGCATGATCGCCTTCCTGCACATCGAGGAAGTGATCCGCGTGATCCGCGAGTCCGACGAACCGAAGCCCGCGCTGATCGCCGCCTTCGGCCTCACCGACATCCAGGCCGAGGACATCCTCGAGATCCGCCTGCGCCAGCTCGCACGCCTCGAAGGTTTCAAGATCGAGAAGGAACTCAACGAGCTCAAGGAAGAGCGCGACGGCCTGCAGCACATCCTCGACAGCCGCGCCGCGATGACGCGCCTGATCCTGAAGGAAATCACCGACGACGCGAAGAAGTACGGCGACGACCGCCGCACCGTGATCGAGACGGTCGCCGCCGCGGCGCCCGCCGAACTCGCTGTCGCCGACGAACCGGTCACCGTGATCGTGTCGAAGAACGGCTGGGTGCGTTCGCGCCAGGGCCACGGCATCGACGCCGCCGCAATCAGCTACAAGGCGGGCGACTTCGCCTTCGTCGTGATCGAGACGCGCACGACCTGGCCGCTCGTCGTCATCGACACCAACGGCCGCGCCTACACCGTGCGCGTGTCGGACCTGCCCGGCGGCCGCGGCGACGGCGCGCCGATCGCGACGCTGGTCGACTTCCAGGACGGCGGCAAGCTCGCGCAGGTGCTTACCGCCGAGCCCGAATCGACCTGGATGTTCGCGAACTCGGGCGGCTACGGTTTCATTTGCACGCTCGGCGACGCGACGAGCCGCCAGCGTGCGGGCAAGGCCTTCATGACGCTCGAAAAGGGCGAAAAGGTGCTCGTGCCAGCGCGGGTGATCGGCGACAAGATCGCCGCCGTGTCCGAGAACGGCCGCATCCTCGTCTTCATGCGCAGCGAGATGAAGGTTCAGGCGGGCGGGCGCGGCGTCATCGTAATGACGCTCGACGACGATGAGGCGCTCGTCGCGGTCGCCGTGCCGGCGGACGACGCGGTGCTGAAGGTCGAAGGCATCGGCCGCGGCAGCAAGCCCGCTACCGTCGAACTGAAGCCGGCGCAGCTTGCCGGCCTCGTCCACCGCCGCGCCCGCAAAGGCATGGCGCTGGCGATCAAGCTCAAGCCCTCGTCGCTGTCCTGAACGGCGCTATCTGGGGGCCTCGTTACCGCCGGCTGAAGACGCCGGCGGCGGCGCCTCTCCGGGCAGGATCGAGCGGATCGGATCGCCCTCCCGGATCTGACCGGGCGCCCGCGGCGGACGCTCGCCCGTCATCGATTCGATCAGGATGCCGACGCGCCGGTTGCGCGCCCGCCCCTCCTCGTTGGTGTTGTCAGTCACCGGGCGTTGATCGGCATAGCCCGCGGCCGTGAGCCGCGTGCCAATCACGCCGGACTCGATGAAAAGCCGCACCACCGACGACGCCCGCACGGCCGACAGCTCCCAGTTCGACGCAAAGCGCGTGTTGCTGATCGGGATATTGTCGGTGTGCCCCTCGACGGTGATCGGAAACTCCGCCCGCGCGAGTACCTGCGCCACCGCACGCAGCACCGTCACCGCTGACGGCGCGAGGGTTGCATCGCCCGGCTGGAAGAGGACGCTGGCGTTGATCTCGACCGTGATTCCGCGCGCCCCCTCGGTCACGTGGACCTGCCCGCCACGCGTGAGCGGCTCGAGCACCTTGCGGATATCCTCGGCCATCGTCGTCATGCGCTTCACCTCGGTCTGGCGGCGCACCTCGATCTCTTCGTTGCTGGGCTTGGCCGGCGTTATCGGACGGGTCGGCGTGACGTTCGGCGGCGTCGCGATCACCGGATCGCCCGGTTCGTTGACGGTCACATTACGGAACGCGCTGATCAACGAATCCGACAACACCCGATACTTGCCCTCGTTCACCGAGGACAGAGCATACATCACGACGAAAAACGCGAACAGCAGCGTGATGAAGTCCGCATAGGACACGAGCCAGCGGTCGTGGTTTTCGTGGTTGATTTCGTCGCTCTGGCGGTGCCGGCGATTGCGTCGCATGGCGAGCCTCCTGCCCGATCAGGCCACGTAGCCCTGCATCCGGCTTTCGATGATGCGCGGATTATCGCCGTTGGCGATGCCGACGAGACCGTCGACGAGCATCTCGCGCTGCGACACGGCAGTGGCGATGTGGGCCATGAGCTTCTTCGACATCGGCAGGAAGATGAGGTTGGCCGATCCCACACCGTAGATCGTCGCGACAAAGGCGACCGCGATCCCGGCGCCGAGCTTCGAGGGATCGGAGAGGTTCTCCATCACGTGGATCAGTCCCATCACGGCGCCGAGGATGCCGATCGTCGGCGCATAGCCTCCCGCGGCCTCCCAGATCCGTGCCGCCTGCCGCATCTGCGCGGCCCAGGCGTCGATCTCGACTTCCAGCACCTCACGCAAGCGCTGCGGCTCGACGCCGTCGATCAGCAACTGCAGGCCCTTGCGCACGAAGGGATCGGCAATGCGCGGCAACTGCGCCTCGAGCGAGAGCAGCCCTTCCTTGCGCGCGGTCATGCTCCAGCTCGCCGTCTGGCGGATCAGCTCGACATGCGTCGAGGTCGGCGGCACGAACACCCATTTCGTCATGCGGATGCCTTGGCGGAACACCGGTAGCGGGCTCTGCAGCATCACCGCGCCGAGCGTGCCTCCGATGACGATCAGAAATGCGGTCGGCTGAACGAGCGAGGCGATGTGCCCGCCCTCGATCACCTGTCCGACGAGGATCGCCGCGACCCCGAGGGTGATGCCGATGAGGCTGATCCTGTCCATGGTCCCGATCCCCGGACGGCCCCGTTCAGGCGCCCGCTGCCGGCGTCTTCGGCGGACGTCCGCGACGCGCCCCCGTACCCGAGCCCGGCGCCGGCGTGCCCATCACGCGCGAACGCAGCCGCGCCACGGCCTGGCTATGCAATTGGCACACACGCGACTCCGACACCCCGAGCACCTCTCCGATCTCGCGCAGGTTCAGCTCCTCGTCGTAATACAGCGCCATCATCAGCTTTTCGCGCTCGGGCAGATCGTCGATCGCCTTCACGAGCGCGCTGCGCATGTTGGCCTGTTCGAAGAGGTCGGCCGGATTCGACTCATGTTCGCCGAGATGGCGCTCGAAGTAGTCCTCGCCTTCCTCGTCGGTGAAATCCTCGAAATACACGAGCTGGTGGCCGCGCGCGTCCTGCAGCATGCGTTGGTAATCGGCCAGCGGCATGCCCATGCTTTCGGCGAGCTCGATCTCGGTCGGCGGGCGGCCATTCTGCTGTTCGAGGCTGTGGATGGCGCTTTCGATGCGCCGCATGTCGCGCCGCATGCTGCGCGGCAGCCAGTCATTCTCGCGCAGGCCGTCGAGCATCGCGCCGCGGATGCGCTGCACGGCATAGGTCTCGAACTGCGCACCGAGACCGTCCTCGTAACGGCCGATCGCGTCGAGCAGACCGACCATGCCGTTCTGGATCACGTCGTCGATGTGCACGCTCGCCGGCAGCTTCGCCATCAAGTGGTAAGCGATGCGCTTGACCAACGGAGCGTAGGCCTCCACGAGATGATTCTTGTCGAGATTTCCGTCAGCGTCGTACATCCACTTCGCCTGTATCTTCTTGCGGCCAGAGTTGTGGTTCGGACGATCGGAGAGACCGCCGGACTGCCATTGTCCCGCAGCGGCGATCCCATTGCCAGAAGCTTTGCCAGAAGAATAGGTGAAGGGAATCATGTCCGCGACCCGAGCGCAGCGGCCGCCCGCGGATGGCGCAGCCCGCAGCTCATCAGCCGACGCAGGAAGGCCGCCTCGGCGTCGCGCGGCGAAGCTTCGGTGAACTCGGCATTGAGCCCGCCACCCACATCGTCGCGCTCCACTTCGCCGAGCCACGCGAGCGGCACGCCGACATGGTGCGCAACCAGCCCGTCGAGGCTCGTGAAGAAGGCCTTCGCGTCGGCACGACCGCGCGCACCGGTGACCGCGACGTGGATAGAACCGGCGCCTGCAGCCGCAAGACGCTTGATGACCTGGTAGGCCTCCGTCGCCCCCCGGTGGCTCGCCTCCGCGACGACCAGGCGGCGGGGCGCGGCGAAGATGAAGGGCGAAGGATCGCCCGCCGCTTCGTAATCGGAATGCACGAGGATGAAGCTCGCCGGCCGCATCAGCGCACGCAGCGCCTGCAGCAGCGTTTCGCGCCGCTCGCCGTCGAGGAGCGGCAACGCGAGCGCAGCCGCCGCCACCGGCACGCGGCCGAGCAACCCGGGCAGGGCCTGGACGAGATCGCGCGGCTGCACGCCCGCGCCGAGCACGCCCAGCAGATCGCTGCCCGGCTGCTCACCCACGAGATGCGCAAGCGAGCGCTCGCCGCGCACCTCATCGAGCATCAGCACGCGCTCGCGATGACCGGCGATGCGATGCGCCGCACGCAGCGCGATCTGGGCTGGATTGCGCCCGGCCGCATACAGCGCCACCACCACCGGCGGCGCCCGCCGGAAAAGCCGACGCAGGCCGGCTGCCTGGTCTTCGTGCGGGTCGATCATGTCAGGTCTCCCGCCGGGCAGCCCCAAGGGAGTCCTGCGCCCCCTCGGGGGGCAGCGAAAGAAGTGAGCGTGGGGGCAGTCATCTCAGGCTCCGCCGGCCGCGAGCATCAACGCCGCCTCGTCCCCGCGCAGCTTCCACGGCGAATCGGCCGCCTGCACGCGCAGCGCGCGGTGCAGCAGATACGCCCGATTCGGAAGATGCAGATCCTCCGGCACCCGCTGGCCGTTCGCGACATAGAACACGTCGAGCTGGCTGCTCACGGCCACGTCGAGCGCCGGCGCGAGGGACGCGGCTTCGTCGACCTTGGTCAGGATGCAGCCGGCGAGATCCGGTCCGCGGTAGGCACGCACGACGTCGGCCAGCGTGTCGCCGCGGCAGGTGGAATTGAGCAGCAGCAGGCGACGCACGTTACCCGCGCCGGACAGCAGGGCCGCCTGCTCGGCGACCATGCGGTCGCGCTGGCTCATGCCCATCGTATCGATCAGCACGATGTGGCGATTGCGCAGCTCGGCGAGCGTCTGGCGCAGATCGGACGCGTCGCGCACCGAGAACACCGGCACGCCGAGGATCCGGCCGTAGATGCGGAGCTGTTCCTGGGCGCCGATCCGGTAGCCGTCGGTCGTGATCAGCGCGACCTTCTCGGCACCATGGCGCACGACGCAGCGTGCGGCAAGCTTGGCCGTGGTCGTCGTCTTGCCGACTCCGGTCGGGCCCACGAGCGCGTAGACGCCGCCGCGGTCGATGATGTCGGCGTCGGAAGCGATCGCGCCCAGACCGCGGGCGAGCGCATTCTTGACCGCGGCACGCGCCTCTTCGGGCGTCGCGTCTTCGGCGACGGATTCGGCCAGGCGGCGCGCGAGCACGCCGGAGAAACCGGCTTCAAGGAGCTCGCCGACGATCTCGGCACGGGCCGGGGCCTTGCGCCGCGTCTCGCCCCACGCAAAACCCGCGAGCTGACGTTCGATCATCGCGCGGATGCCGGCGAGTTCGCCCATCAGCTGGGCGTTCGCTTCCTGCAATGCGCGCACGCGCTCGTCTTCAGCCGCAGGGGCAGAAGCCCGCGCAGCGGCTTCGGCAACCGGCTGCGGCGCCACGGGCTGAACCTTGCGGGCCGCGGGTGCCGGCGCGAACTCGCGCTGCGATGCGGGCATTTCGGGCATCGGGGCTTCCGGCATCGCCCAGTCGTCCGCAGCGTATTCCGCCGCGTAGCGGTCTTCGATCTCGGCCTCGCGCCGACGCATCACGTAGTCGGCGGTCTCGACGCGCGGCGGGTTGAACGGGCGGATCACCGGCGCCTTGCGCGGCGGCGGCGAGGGGGGCGAGAGCGGCTGCGCGGGCGCGGAGCGGCCCGACAGGCTCACCTGGAAGTCGTCATCGTCGAAGTCGAGCATCGCCGGCCGGCTGGACGCGGGCGGCGGCGCCGGACGGCGCTCCATCGCGGGCTGCGGCGCAACCGGCGCGGCTGGCCTCGCAGCGCCCGGCAGCGAACCGACCTCGTCGGCGGGCAGCGCAAGGATCTCGACTCCCCCTTCGACCGCGCGGTTCGACAACACGATCGCATCGGCACCGAGTTCGGCCTTCAGGGCACGCAGAGCCTCACGGGCGGTTTGGGCGAAATAGCGCTTGACGTTCATTTTGACTCTCCCGACTGCTACGCATCTCGCGCAGCATGGAGCCGATTATGGACGGCGAGGCTCGACTCGATAGCGTGGAATAAACCGGGTTTCCCCCCGCTAATCCGCCGCCGGCGAGATCTGGCGTTCAGGCCGGAACGAGGCTCAGCGCCCTGCTCCGCCGACCATCGCGCTCACGCGGATCGTGCGGGTTTCCGGCACTTCGGAGTTCGCGATCACCTTCAGCGAGGGTACGGCACGGCGCAGGAAGCGCGACAGCAGCCAGCGCAGTTGCGGCGGCACGAGCAGCACCGGCGGCAGGCCGATGTCCTCCTGGCGCTGCGAGGTTTCCGCGACGTGGCGCAGCAGTCCGTCGGCGAGACTCGGCTCGATCACCGCGCCCTCGCCGCCGCCGGAGGTCATCGCCTGCATCAGGATGCGTTCGAGCGTCGGATCCAGTGCCATCACCTGAACGTCGGAATTGCCCGGGAACAGGCTCTGCACGATCGCGCGACCGAGCGCCTGGCGCACGCGCGTCGTGAGCTCGATCGGGTCCTGCACGCGCGGCGCGTTTTCCGCCAGCACCTCGATGATCGTGCGCATGTCGCGGATATTGACGCCTTCGTCGAGCAAGTTCTGCAGCACGCGCTGCACCGCGGACACCGACAGCAACGCGGGCACGAGGTCCTCGACGAGCTTCGGCGTGGTCTTGCTGATGTGGTCGAGCAGCGCCTGCGTCTCCTGGCGGCCCAGCAACTCGGAGGCGTGCGTCAGGATCAGGTTGTTGAGATGCGTCGCGACGACCGTGCTCGCATCGACGACCGTGTAGCCGAGCGCATGCGCCTGCTCCCGCTGCGAGGCGTCGATCCAGAAGGCCGGCAGATTGAAGGCAGGATCGCGCGTCTCGCGCCCGGCGAGCGGCCCGCTGACCCGCCCCGGGTTGATCGCGAGATACTGCCCGGGATAGGCCTCACCGCTGCCGATTTCGACCCCCTTCAATGCGATGCGGTAGGCGTTCGGCTTCAGTTCGAGGTTGTCGCGGATATGCACCGGCGCCGACAGGAAGCCGACCTCCTGCGCGAACTTCTTGCGCAGACCGCGGATGCGCTTCAAGAGCTCCCCGTCCTGCCCCTTGTCGACCATGGGGATCAGCCGGTAGCCGACTTCGAGCCCCAGCACGTCGACCGGCGCGACATCGTTCCAGCTCGCCTCCAACGACTCCGCTGCCGGCTGTGCGGCTGCGGCGGCGGGCTTCGCGCGCGCGGCTGCCTCGGCCTCCTGCCGCTCGATCCCGATCCGCCGCCACGCGAGCCAGCCCAGCGCACTCGCGATCAGGATGAACACCAGGTTCGGCATCCCCGGGATCAGGCCCAGCACGCCGATGATCGCCGCAGTGAGCATCAGGACGCGCGGATTCGAGAACACCTGCGTGATGACCAGGCCGCCGACATCGGCCTCGTCGCCGACACGCGACACGACGAGGCCCGCCGCCACCGAGATGATCAGCGCCGGAATCTGCGCGACGAGACCGTCGCCGATTGTCAGCAGCGTATAAGTATTGACCGCGACGCCAGCCTCCATGTCGTGCTGCACGATGCCGACCAGCAGCCCGCCGACGATGTTGATCAGCAGGATCAGGATGCCCGCGACCGCGTCGCCGCGGACGAACTTCGACGCACCGTCCATTGCGCCGTAGAACTCGGATTCCTGCGCGACCTCTTTGCGTCGCTGCTTCGCCGCCGCCTCATCGATCAGCCCGGCGTTCAGGTCGGCGTCGATCGCCATCTGCTTGCCCGGCATCGCATCCAAAGTGAAACGCGCGGCCACTTCCGCGATCCGCCCGGCGCCCTTCGTCACGACGACGAAGTTGATCACGACGAGGATCACGAAAACCACGATACCGATCGCCGTGTTGCCGCCGACGAGGAAGTGCCCGAAGGCCTCGATCACCTTGCCGGCCGCGTCGGGCCCGGTGTGGCCTTCGAGCAGCACGATCCGCGTCGAGGCGACGTTCAGCGCAAGCCGCAGCAGCGTCGTCACCAGCAGGACAGTCGGAAACACCGAGAACTCGAGCGGGCGACGCGTGTACATCGACACCAGCATCACCATCACCGCGATCGCGATGTTGAACGTGAAGAACACGTCCAGCACGAAGGCCGGCAAGGGCAGCACCATCATGGACAGCACCATGATGATGAAGATCGGCGCACCGAGCATCCGCACGTTCGTCGGCGTCAGCAGCATCCGCAGGTTCAGGGTCTCGTTCGTCGCCATCTGTTACGTCCTTTCCGCGCCCGCTCAGTCGGGCGAGCCCGGATCCATGTCCTCAGGCACCGGCAGTGTCGCCGGCGCCACGGGCGGCAAGCCCCCCTTCGCCAACCAGTGGTTCAACTGGTAGACGTAGGCCATCACTTCGGCCACCGCCGTGTACAGCGCCCCCGGCACCGCGTGCTCCAGCTCGCAGTGCTTGTACAGCGCACGCGCCAGCGGCGGCGCCTCCAGCAACGGTACCTTGTGTTCCTTCGCGAGCTCGCGGATCTTCAGCGCCAACTCGCCGCGCCCCTTCGCGACCACGATCGGCGCCCGCATCTTCTGCGCGTCGTACTTCAGCGCCACCGAGAAGTGGGTCGGGTTGGTCACGACCACGTCCGCCTTCGGCACCTGCGCCATCATCCGGCGCCGCGCCATCTCGCGCTGCATGCCGCGGATACGCGCCTTGACATGCGGATCGCCTTCCTGTTCCTTGCTCTCGCGCTTGACCTCTTCCTTCGTCATGCGCAGGCGCTTGTTGTACTGCCAGAGCTGGAAGGGCACGTCGACCAGCGCGAGGATCGCCAGCCCCATGATGATCAGCAGCGCCGACATCAGCACCGTGTGGAGGAAGTCCGGTACCGCGCTCTCGATGGCCTCCCCCATCAGCGTGAAGATGTGCTCGCGCTCGCGCCAGACGGCATATGCACCGACGACCCCGACGATGCCCGTCTTCATCAGCGACTTCACCAGCTCGGCGACGCCGTGCATCGAAAACATCCGCGCGAAGCCCTGCACCGGATCCATGCGCTCGAACTTGAAGCTCAGCACGTTGGGCGAGAACACGAAGCCGCCCATCAGGATCGGTGCTGCGATCGCCGACACCATCAGGATGGCGAAGAGCGGCGTCATCGTCATGAGCGTATCCATGAACAACCCGAGCACGCCTTCGAGCATCTTGTTCTGATCGACGAGCTTGACGCGCTCGATGTGGAAACCCTCGCGCAACATCCCGAGCATGCGGCCCGACATCCACCCGCCCATGACCCACAGGCCGGCGACACCCGCCAGCAGCACGAGGAAGGTCGACAGCTCGCGCGACTGCGGAACCTGCCCTTCCTCGCGGGCCTGCTCCAGCCGTCGTGCAGATGGCTGTTCTGTCTTCTCTAGATCGCTGTCGTCGGCCATTGCCGCGCCCCTGCCTGCCTCGTGCCGACCGCCCGCTCAATGCGGACGAACCCCGACACAGGGCAATTATCGCCGGCAGGCGGCAAGCACTGCCGGTCGATAAGCGACCGGAAAAGCCCTCAATTCAGGAAATGGAAACGGCGCTCAGCGCCCGGCGGGAAGCTTGTCGATGCCGCGGATCTTGTCGCCGGCGCGCACGCCGCGCCCCGCGAACCAACCCTCGTTCATTTCGAGCGCGAAGCGCGCGGGGCCGGCCGCGCAGTGACTGTCCAGGGTCTGCGGCTTCATGTCCTCGATGTTGAGGATGCGCCCCTCGCGATCAAGGAAAGCAACCGACAGCGGAAGCAGCGTGTTCTTCATCCACATGCAGTGCCGCGCGTCTTCGGTGAAGACGAAGACCATGCCGTGCTGCGCCGGCATCATCGGGCGATTCATCAGCCCGATCTGGCGGGTCATGTCCGTGTGCGCCAGTTCCGCCTCGATGCGGTACATCCCCGCCCCAAGTTCGACCACCGGCAAATCCGCCCGCGCCGCCGGCACGACGCACATCGACCCGATGGCCAGGACTGCTGCGGCGCAAGCGCCCACTGCGCGGAACTTCATGGATGCATCACCCGGAATGGCTGGAGCGCGCAATTCTACTCCCGCCGCACGGGCCGTGCTAAGGGCGACGACCACGCGGCCCGGCAGGCCGCGGCCTGCGTCCCACACCTGTCGGCGGTCCCGGACGCTGCCCCGCCGCCACTGCCGGCATCGCAATCTCTTCGCTGCGCCACTGCCCCGGGAGCAGACCGCCCAGCGACCAGTCGCCGATGCGCACCCGGATCAGGCGCAAGGTCGGGAACCCCGCCTTCGCCGTCATCCGCCGCACCTGGCGATTCTTCCCTTCGCGCAGCACGATCTCGACCCAGCTCGTCGGCACGCTCTTGCGAAAGCGCACCGGCGGATCGCGCGGCCACAACCAGTCCGGCTCCGAAATACACCGCGCCTCGCACGGGCGCGTGACGAAATCCCCCAAGTCCAGCCCGCCACGCAGCCGCGCCAGCGCCGCCTCGTCCGGCTCTCCCTCGACCTGCACGACATAGGTCTTCGGCAACTTGTGCCGCGGATCGGTGATCCGATGCTGCAACCCGCCGTCGTCGGTGAGCAGCAGCAAGCCCTCGCTGTCCGTGTCCAGCCGGCCGGCGGCATACACGCCCGGCACCGCGACGAAATCCTTCAGCGTCGGCCGCCCCGGCTCCCCGGAAAACTGGCAGATCACCCCGTAAGGCTTGTTCAGAAGAATCAGGCGGGACATTTTTGGTAGGGGAGCCTCGCGAGCGACAACAGTCCGCCGTTATGCGCCCTTGACGGCCCCGTGTAGCCATGAAAAACGCGCCTTGCGGCGCGTCTCTGTCTTGACGTCTTGGCGGAGGCGGTGAGATTCGAACTCACGGATGGCTTTCACCATCGCCGGTTTTCAAGACCGGTGCATTCAACCGCTCTGCCACACCTCCGGGAGCGCGGAGTATACCACCAGCACGCCGCGCGTCAGCCCCGTTCGAACAGCGCTATCGACTCGACATGCGAAGTCTGCGGGAACATGTTCGCGATGCCCGCGCCCTTCAGCACGTAGCCCTTCTCGCGCACCAGCACAGCGGCATCGCGCGCAAGCGTCGCCGGGTTGCATGACACATACACGATGCGCGGTGGCATCTGCGCCTCGCTCAATGCCTTGACGACCGCGATCGCCCCCTCGCGCGGCGGATCGATCAGCAGCTTGTCGAGCCGGCCCAGCGCCGCGAGGCTGTCCTCGGTCGCCTCGAAGAGATTCGCGGCGTGGAATTCGCAGCGCTCCGCGAGGCCGTTTCGCCGCGCATTCTCCCGCGCGCGCGCGACCAGCGCTTCGCTCCCCTCGACCCCGACCATCGTCGCCCCCCGGCTCGCGATCGGCAGGCTGAAATTGCCCAGTCCGCAGAACAGATCGGCGATCCGCTCGCCCGGCTGCGGGTCGAGCAGTTGCATCGACCGCCGGATCAGCAGTCGGTTGATATCCACGTTGACCTGGGTGAAGTCCGTCGGCAGGAAATCCATCGTCACGCCGAATTCCGGCAGCGTGTACGCCAGCCCCGGCCCCTTCTTCGGATGCAGCGGACGGGCACTCGCCGGATTGGTCCCGGGCTGCTGCCAGACCTGGACGCCCCACTGGTCGGCGAATGCCGCGAGGCGCCGCTCATCGTCCGGTTTAAAGGGCAGCAAATTGCGGAAGACCAGCACCGTCGCAGTGTCGGCCACGGCGATTTCGATCTGAGGCAAACGGTCGGAAATCGACAGTCCGGCGATCAGTTCATGCAAGGCCGGCAGCATCGCCGAAATGCCCGGCGGAAGGACCGGACAGGTCCGCATGTCCGCAATGTAGCTGCTGCGCCGTTCGTGAAAGCCGACCAGCACACCGCCCTTCGACGGCACCAGCCGCACGCCGATCCGTGCCCGGTAGCGATAGCCCCAGGCCGGCCCGTGGATCGCCGGATAGATGATGTCGGCCTTGACCTTGCCGACGTGCCACAGAGCGTTCTCCAGCACCCGCTGCTTCGTCGCCACCTGCGCCACGGAGTCCAGATGCTGCATGGAACAGCCGCCGCAGACGCCATAGTGAGGACACTTGGGCGCGACCCGCTGTGCGCTCGCCTTGAGGATGCGGGTCACGTCCGCAAGCTCGTAGGACGGACGCTGCCGGTGGACGACATACTCCACCCGTTCGCCCAGCAAGGCACCGTCGACGAAGACGACCTTCCCCTCGACGTGTGTGACGCCGCGACCCTCGTGGTCCAGCGATTCAATGACTGCGACAGGCATGAAACTCGCGCCCAAAAGAGCGCGATTTTACCGCTCGCCACGGCACTTTACATGGTGGCGCCTATAATTTGCTGGGGCTCCGAGTCAGCCTTCGAGACCCAAAGTTTGCCCGGATATGCAAAGCGACCACCATCATGGACCATCCTTCGGAATCGACTTTTGACACCCATGCGGCATACCGCCAGGCAGTAACAGAGGCGCTCACTCTGGCCGGCCAGACGATCATCATCTTCGACCCCGACCTCGGGGAATGCGGATTCGAAGCCCCGGGCACGCTCGCGCTCCTCGAAGCCGCCTGCCAGAAATCCCCGCGCAGCGATGCCTTGCGCATCGTGGTGCACGACCCTGGCTTCATCGAGCGGGATTGCCCACGGCTGCAGCGCTTTCTTTCGAACTACGCCCACCGTGCGAGCCTGCGCATCAGCGATCCGGGATCGCGCAACTGGACGCAGCCCTTCATCGTCGTCGACAGCGAGCACCTCGTCACACGCTTTCATCCGGCATTGCCTCGCGGAAAGGCCTGCTTCGCGATGCCAAGGTCCACCGCCAGCCTCTGCATACAATTTGAAACAATGTGGTTGCGCGCCGAAAATCATGCAACGGGCGCCCCGCTTGGACTCTAGGCCCGACCGACCTCAAAGGCTGCACATATTGCATTGCACCAAAAATTTGTCGGAACATGGGATAGACTGCTAAACTTTCTTCCGAGATCTGCCGGCGCCCCAGAAAGGCCTTGCTGGCCGGTTGCGTTCCACTGCTCTGCATTCAACAAAAAAGGATTCCCACGATGAAACAGTCGCTCCTCGTTGCCTCCCTGATCGCTCTCGCCGTCGCCGCTTGCGGCAAGAAGGAAGAAGCTGCTGCTCCGGCGCCCGCTCCGGCCGCCACCGCTCCGGCTGCTCCCGCCGCCGCTCCTGAAGCTGCCAAGGAAGCTGCTGCCGCTCCGGCCGAAGCTGCCAAGGAAGCCGCTCCCGCCGCTGCCCCGGCTGCTGCTGCCGAGCCCGCCAAGGAAGGCGCCGCGAAGTAATTCGCGATCAGCGCAACAAAAAAAGCCGGCATATGCCGGCTTTTTTTTGTCCCTGCTGCGCGCGATGCGGCAGGAATCCTGATCGCGGACCGCGCGGTGACGCGGCCCGCTATAACGATCAGCGCAACTGCTGCTGCAACAGTCCGAGGATCTTGCGCGCGGTATCCGAGCTGTCTTCCCCACCCTCGCGGGTCAACACGCTGACAACCGAGTTGTTGCCATCGCCCTTAACGCTCAGGCGATACTCGCTGCCGGTACCGAGCTTCTTCTCGTCGCTGCGCCAGAACGCCAGCTTCGACAGGATGCTTTCCGACTTCTTCGACAGCACATCGGCCTCCGGATCGACATAACGCACGAAGTACAGGCCCTTCGAGCGATCCCGGTCCTCGACCGTGAACCCGACGCGGTCGAGCGCGAGGCCGACGCGCCGCCAAGCGCGGTCGAAAGTCTCGTCGATCGTCAGCGACACCTTGCCACCCTGCGTCGTCAGCGCCGCCCGCTCGGCCGCCGGCGCGGCCGCGACGATCGCCGCAGCACGCTCTTCGGTTGCGCCCAGCCGCACCATCAGGCGACGGAGCATCTCGGCTTCGAGTTCGGGATCGGCAGGGCGCGGCTGCCACACGGTCGAATCCTTCGCCTCGTTCGGGTAGATCTCCATCATGCCACGGTGGCTGATGTAGATCTCGACCGTGTTCGCATCCTTGCCCTGCTCGAGACGGGTCCGGAACTTGTCGCGCTCGGGCGTCGAGAACAGGCCGTCGAGCACCTTGCCGATCGTCGAACGGACAAAGTCCTGCGGAATCTTGGCGCGATCTTCGGCCCAGTCCGTCTCCATCACGCCGATTTCCGGGCGCTCGACATTCAGGACGAAGCCCAGCTCGAGCCAGAAATCCTTGACCTGCGGCCACAACGCGTCGGCCGAGCCCGGCACGACCAACCAACGCTGCGAGCCGGCACGCTCGATGCGCATGCGCTCGACTGCCGGCAACACCTGGGCGGACGTCGATGTCGTCGTCTGCGGCTTGCCTGCACGGTCGTTCATGTAGGCCGAATAGGTGGCGGTGCCTTGCGGCGACACGTCCGGCACAGCATACCGGTCATCGCGCGTCGGCGCGGTCAGATCGGGCGGGATCTCGAGTTGCGGCACCTGACGAGCGCCGCTCTTGTAATCGATCTTCTTCGACTCCAGCAGGGAACCGGAACATCCGGTCAACGCAACGGCCAATGCAAGCAAAGAAGCAGAAGTACGCACGCTACGATTCATGAGATTCAGAAAATCCTTGGTAATCAGAAATTCACGCCTGCCTGACGCATCGCATTGCGCACGCGTTCACGCATGCCGTCGGACAGAGGCGTGAGCGGCAGACGAATACCGCCCTTGATCTTGCCCATCTGCTGCACGGCCCACTTGACGGGAATCGGGTTGGCTTCGCAGAACAGCTCGCGATGCAGGCCGACCAGGCGTGCATTGATCTCGCGCGCCTTGATCGCATCGCCGGCCAGTGCGGCAGCGCACATTTCGTGCATCGCCCGCGGGGCGACGTTCGCGGTGACCGAGATCGTACCGTGTCCGCCCAACAGGATGAACGCGGCGGCGGTCATGTCGTCGCCGGTGTAGAGCGCGAAGTCCTTCGGTGCGCGCGCGAACAGGTCGCAGGCGCGGTCGATGCTGCCGGTCGCGTCCTTGATGCCGATGATGTTGGGCACCTGCGCGAGGCGCAGCGCCGTGTCGTTCGACATGTCTGCGACGGTGCGGCCGGGCACGTTGTAGAGGATCACCGGAAGTTCGACCGCTTCCGCAATCGTGCGAAAATGGCGATACAGCCCTTCCTGCGTCGGCTTGTTGTAGTACGGGACCACCGACAATTGCGCCACCGCGCCCGCTTCCTGCGCGAATTTTGCGAGTTCGATCGCCTCGTTGGTCGAATTCGCACCCGCACCCGCGATCACCGGGATGCGCCCGGCCGCGTGCTCGACCGAGACGCGGATCAGCTCGCAATGCTCTTCGACGTTGACCGTGGGCGACTCACCGGTGGTGCCGACGATGACGATAGCGTCGGTGCCCTCGGCCACGTGGAAGTCGATCAGTGAACGAAGGCTTTGAAAATCCAGGCTGCCATCCTCGTTCATCGGGGTGACGATGGCGACAATCGAACCGGTAATCATGGGAGGGGGCCGAAAGATAAAAGATTCATTCTACCTGATCGCCGCCGTACGACCAGTGGAGTACGTTACTCCGCCCCCGCATCCCCCGGTCAAAGATCGGCAAGGGCCTTGATATGGGCCACGACCGAACGCGCCAGCGACGACAGCGCGTAGCCGCCTTCGAGGATCGACACGATATTGCGATGCCCGCATTCCTCGGCGAGCGCCTTGATCTGCTGCGTGACCCACACGTAGTCCGACTCGACGAGACCGACGGAACCCATGTCGTCCTCGTAGTGCGCATCGAAGCCCGCCGAAATGAAGATCATCTGCGGCTTATGCTCGCGCAAGGCCGGCAGCCAGCGGTCACTGACGATCTGGCGGAAGGCGTCGCCGCGCGTACCCGCCGGCACAGGCACGTTAACCATGTTGGGCGCCGTGCAATCGGCACCGCTATACGGGTAGAAGGGATGCTGGAAGATGCTCGCCATCATCACGCGCGGATCGTCGCGGAACACATCCTCGGTCCCGTTGCCGTGATGCACGTCGAAATCGACGATCGCGACCCGTTCGAGCCCGTGCGCTTCCAGCGCATGCCGCGCCGCAATCGCAACGTTGTTGAGAAAGCAAAAGCCCATCGCCTTGGCGCGTTCGGCATGATGGCCGGGCGGGCGGACGGCACAGAACGCATTCTCGATCTCGCGCTTGAGCACGAGATCGGTCGCCAGCACGCCCGCACCCGCCGAGCGCAGCGCCGCCTTCATCGTCCCGGGGCACATTGCCGTGTCCGGGTCGAGGTGGCGGATGCCATGCTCCGGCACGCTGGCATGGAGTTCGTCGACGTAGCTCGCCGGATGAACGCGCTGGATCTGCTCGGCGGTCGCGAGCGGCGCGTCGTAGAACGATAGGTAAAGGTCCAGCCCGGCCGCAATCAGCCGGTCGTTGATCGCAGCCAGCCGATCGGCACATTCCGGGTGGAACGAGCCCATGTCGTGCAACCAGCAATCGCGATGCGTAATGAACGCCGTCGTCGTCATATCCCCTCACACTCCCCCGCGGCCGAACTTCTTCGCGCCACTGACATTCGAAGCGGCTTGCCGTCGGCATTCCGGGCATAGCCTGTTGATCTTTGTCGACTATTATCACCGCTTCCCGGCCAATTTCACAGTACGCCTCCGCCATGCCCCACCGCCCCGCCCTGCGAGTCCTCGAAGCCGCCAACCGCATCATTCTCGGCAAGGACCAGGAGCTGCGCCTCGCGCTCGCCTGCCTGATCGCGCGCGGCCACCTGCTGATCGAAGATGTACCCGGCGTGGGCAAGACGACTCTTGCGCACGTCATCGCTCGCCTGATCGGGCTGCAGTTCCAGCGCATACAATTCACGAGCGACCTGCTGCCCGCGGACATCATCGGCGTCTCGGTCTTCGATCGCGAAACGGGCAGCTTCCGCTTCCACCAGGGCCCGATCTTCGCGCAGCTGATCCTCGCCGACGAGATCAACCGCGCCACGCCCAAGACCCAGAGCGCGCTCCTCGAGGCGATGGAGGAACGCCAGGTGACGGCCGACAACACGACCTTCCCGCTGCCCTCTCCGTTTTTCGTCATCGCGACGCAGAACCCCTCGCACCAGGTGGGCACCTTCCCGCTGCCCGAGAGCCAGCTCGACCGCTTCCTGATGCGCATCCGCCTCGGCTTCCCGGACCGGGCAGCCGAACGCGCCTTGCTGATGGGCGAAGACCGGCGCGAGCTGCTCGAGCGCCAAGATCCGGCGATCCAACCCGACGACCTCCTCGCCCTGCAGCGCGCATCCGCCCAGGTCCTCGTCGCCGAACGGCTGATCGACTACGTGCAGGCCCTGCTGGCAGGTACCCGCCAAAGCAGCGAGCTTGCCGCCGGGCTGAGCCCGCGCGCCGGCCTCGGCCTGCTCGCCGCCGCACGTGCCTGGGCGCTCCTCGACGGACGCGACCACGTGCTGCCCGAAGACGTCCAGACCGTCTTCCCGCACATCGCCGGACATCGCCTGCACCACGCGGGTGACGGGCGGCCGGTGAATGCCGAGAGCCTCACCCGCATCCTGCACGGCGTCGCCCTGCCCTGATGCGCGCATTGCGCAATCGACTACGCCCCCTCATCGATCGCTGGCTCTTTCGCATCGGCCCGCCCGAGCACGCGCCGATCGTGCTGCGCCAACGGCGGATCTTCGTCCTGCCGACGCGGAGCGGGATCGTGTTCGCCCTCGCGCTCGCCGTCATGCTGCTCGCGTCGATCAACTACAACCTCAGCCTCGGATTCGGCCTCGTCTTCCTCATTGCCGGCGTCGCGGTGGCGAGCATCGTGCATGCCTTTCGCAACCTCTTGCACCTGTCGCTGAGCCCGGGCCGCGCCGACCCCGTCTTCGCGGGCGACACGGCACACTTTACGCTGCTCCTCGCGAACACGCGTGCGGCCACCCGCCCGGGCCTGCGATGCAGCACCCGAACGGGCGCAACCGCGCTCGATCTCGGCCCCTCGCAAACCGCGGAAGTCACGCTCGCGCTGGCAGTGCCGACCCGTGGCTGGCACCGTCCCGGCCGCGTGGTCATCGAAACGACCTACCCCTTGGGCCTGATCCGCGCATGGAGCATCGTCACGCCGGAGATCCGCTGCCTCGCCTATCCGGCGCCGGAAGCGGATCCTCCTGCCCTTCCTCAAGGCGCGGCCGACAAATCGGGCGGACGGCGCAGCGGCCTCGGCGACGACGACTTCGCCGGGCTGCGCCCGCATCGCGTATCGGACTCACCGCGCCATGTCGCCTGGAAGAACGTCGCGCGCGGCGGGCCGATGCTCACCAAGGAATTCGCAGGGGCCGAAGGCGGGAGCGTCGATCTCGACTGGCACGACCTCCCCACAGGCCTGGACGTCGAGCACCGGCTCTCACGCCTCACCGCCTGGGTACTCGCGGCCAGCGTCGCCGGCCGTCCCTTCGCGCTGAGCCTTCCGCACTGGAGGGCCCCCGCGTCGAGCGACGCCCGTCACGTTTCAAACTGCCTGCGCCAGCTTGCCCTTTACGGTCTGCCGGAGCGCGACGATGAATAGGGCGCCCGACCTGCCGCACACGTGCCGCTATTGGCTAGTCGGCAGCATCGCGGTCACGATCGCCCCCCATGCCGAGCATTTCCCGATCTGGCTGCTCGGTCTGTGCGCGAGCCTTCTTCTGGCGCAGGCCATGATCGTCCGCCGCGGCAATCCGCCGCCCCACCGACTTCTACTGGCGCTCGTCGCCCTCGTCGCGAGCATCGGGGTCAAGCTGCAGTTCGATCACTTCTTCGGAAAGGATCCCGGCGTCGCCCTGCTCGCCGTATTGCTGAGCCTCAAGCAACTGGAGAGCCGCACAGGCCGCGACCTGCATGCGGCCGTGCTGCTGAGCTACTTCCTGCAGGTGTCGCTCTTCCTGTACGACCAGACCCCGCTCGTCGGACTGCTGGCCGTCGTCGGTACGCTGCTGTCGACGGTGACCTTGCTCAGCCTCCAGGCGCCGCGCGAGCCGGTCGTGGCGCAACTGCGCACCGGGGCCGTGTTGCTCGCCCAGGGCCTGCCATTCATGCTCGTCCTGTTCCTCCTGTTTCCCCGCATCCAGGGCCCTTTATGGGGACTGCCGAACGACGCCTACAGCGGCACCACAGGCCTATCAGACACGATGGCCCCCGGCTCCATCGCCGAACTGAGCCAGTCCGACGCAATCGCCTTCCGGGCCGCCTTCCGGGAGCGGCCGCCCCCGCCCGCGCAGCGATACTGGCGCGGCCCCGTCCTGACACTGTTCGACGGGCGCACTTGGCGTCAAGCGAGTAGCCCGGTCCTGCCAGCGCCCGCCTACCAGCCCAGCGGCCCGACCTACGACTATCGCCTGACGCTGGAACCGCACAACCAGAACTGGTTGCTCGCGCTCGAATATCCGGGCCCCGGGATCGATCGGGCACGCTACACGGCCGACCTGCGCCTCCTCACGACCGAAGCGGTGCGCCAGCGCGCCGGCTTCGACCTCCGCGCGTATCCGGAAACCCGCCCTGGCCTCATAGAGGACGCCCGCGTACTGGCATTCGCGCGGCAACTGCCCGACGGTTTCAATCCCCGCAGCCGCGCCCTCGCACAGGAACTGGCGCGCCGCGCCGCAAGCGATCAGGCAATCGTCGACGCCGCAGTCACCTATCTGCGGCGTGCCTCGCTCGCCTACACGCTGACGCCCCCGGTCCTCGGCACCCACACGGTCGACGAATTCCTCTTCGACACGCGGCGCGGCTTCTGCGAGCACTTCGCCTCGGCCTTCGTCTTCCTGATGCGGGCCGCTGGCGTCCCGGCGCGTGTCGTCACGGGCTACCAGGGCGGCGAAATCAATCCTGTCGACGGCACGCTCGTCGTCCGTCAATCCGACGCCCACGCGTGGGCCGAAGTCTGGCTGCGCGGGCGGGGCTGGGTGCGCGTCGATCCGACGGCACTGGCCGCCCCGCGGCGACTGGACAGCGGGCTCGCCGACGCCCTGTCGGACCTCGACGGCCTGCCGTTGCTGATGCGCCCGGAGCTCTCCTGGCTGCGGAGCATCCGCCATCGCTGGGACGCACTGTCCAATACCTGGAACCAGTGGGTGCTCGGCTACAACCCTGACCGACAACGCGAATTTCTCGCCGGCATCGGCGTTCGGCAACCCGACTGGAAGGCATTCGGCGGCCTGCTGGGAGCCAGCGCCGGCACGCTGATGCTTCTTCTGTTCGCCTGGGCCTATCTGCAGCGCCCCAACCGCGACGCACTCGATCGTGCATGGATGGACTTCAGCCGCAAACTCGCGAAACGGGGGATTTCGCGGCATCCGTGGGAAGGACCGAGAGACTACGGCCTGCGCGCCGCACGCGCCCTGCCGGCAAACGCGGCGGAGTTGCAGGAAATAGCTGACGTCTACGCGCGGCTGCGCTATGGTGCGCGCCACGACGCAAACGCCACCCGCAAGCTCGCCAAACGCATCCGGAGACTGAAGTTCAAATGAAGTCCGCCATCACCGCCGCCCTCCTGGTGCTCGCATTACTCGCCCAACCGAGCCAGGCCGGCGCATCCTATGCGCAGCGGGATGAAGGCATGGCGTTTGCGAAGGAAATGCAGGAGAAGCACGGCTTCGACCAGGCACAGATCCTCGCCGCGCTCGATCGCGCCCATTTCGACGCACGCGTGATCCGCCTCATCAAGCCGCCCGCAACGCCCACAGCGCGCTCCTGGCAGCGCTACCGTGCGCGCTTCCTTGAGTCCGCGCGCATCAACAGCGGGATCGCCTTCTGGCACGAAAACGAGGCGACGCTGCAGGCGGCGAGCGACCGCTACGGCGTCCCGCCGGAAATCGTCGCCGCGATCATCGGCGTCGAAACCTACTACGGGCGCAACGCCGGCAATTTCGAACTCGTTTCGGCGCTGGCCACACTGGCCTTCGACTATCCTCCGCGCGCGTCCCTTTTCCAGCGCGAACTCGAAAACCTCTTCCTTCTCGCACGCGAGCAGGGCCGCGACCCCTTCAGCTACTACGGCTCCTACGCAGGCGCGCTCGGCTATCCCCAGTTCCTGCCGAGCAGTATCCGCAATTTCGCCGTCGACTTCGATGGCGACGGCCATATCGACATCGACCAGAACCCGACCGACGCGATCGGCAGCGTCGCGAACTACCTGTCGAGCCACGGCTGGGTGCGAGGCGAACCGGTCGCGAGCCCGGCGCTGGTGGCTCCGACAACCGACACGCAGCCCTTGATCAATGCCGGCATCGAACCGACGATCACGCCCGAACAGCTTGCCGCCGCCGGTATCACCCCCGTCAGGGACCAGACGGGCGCCCCCGCGACGCTCGTCGACCTGGCGACCCCGGGAGAAGGCATCGAATACTGGCTCGGTTACCGGAATTTCTACGTCATCACGCGCTACAACAAGAGCAGCTTCTATGCGATGGCCGTGTTCCAGCTCGCGCAGGCGCTCCGTGACAACTTCGTCCCGGGCAGCCAGCCGGCCGGCAACTGAGGACCTCTCAGAGCAGTTCGTCGCGTGAAATGCCGCGACGCTTGACGGTGCGGCGCAACTGGCCCAGCGCCTCGAGCTGGATCTGCCGCACCCGCTCGCGCGTCAGCGACAATTGTGAGGCAAGCTCTTCCAGCGTCATGACCTCGCACTCGTCGAGGCCGTAGCGGTGACGGATCACGAGACGCTGTTTTTCATTCAGCGTCCCGATCCATTCCTGGATCAGCTCCTCGACCTCGCTATCCTGAATGCGTACATCGGGCGCTGTCGCCTGCTCGTCGGCCAAGGATTCGCCGATCGAAAGCGTTGGATCGATCTCCAGCGGCGCGTCGAGCGAGGCCGTATGCTCGCTCAAGGCTAGGATCGCCCTGACATCTTCGACCGGCTTGTCCAGCTTCTGGGCAACCTGTTCGAGCGTGAATTCCCCGTTGCCCGAAGCTTCCAGGCTCCGCTGCGCCCGCAACACCTGGTTGAGTTCCTTCACCACGTGGACTGGCAAGCGAATCGTGCGCGACTGATTCATGATCGCGCGCTCGATGTTCTGGCGGATCCACCAGGTGGCATAGGTCGAGAATCGGAAACCGCGCGCCGGGTCGAATTTCTCCAGCGCGTGCATCAGGCCAAGATTGCCTTCCTCGACCAGATCCAGCAGCGGAATGCCGCGATTGAGGTAGTGTTTGGCGATATTGACGACGAGGCGCAGGTTGCGCTCGATCATCGTCTGACGGGCGGCAAAATCGCCCTCGCGCACGCGGCGCGCCAACAGCCCTTCCTCTTCTGCCGTCAGCAGCGGATTGGCGCCGATCTCGTTAAGGTAAATCTGGGTGACGTCGCTGAGAAACTCGTTCTCGAATACCGGAACGACCCGCTCGACGAACGCCTCCACTTCAGGCGGCAGATCCGGCTCCTGACTGTCGAGGTCGTCATGATTGGCCGGATCGTACATAGCCTCCTCTCAGCGTGGGGGAAGATACTTCAGAGGATCAACCGGCCGTCCCTGCTTGCGAATCTCGAAGTGCACCTTTGGCCGATCCGCATCGGTACTGCCGAGTTCTGCGATCTTCTGACCCTTCGTGACCGAATCACCTTCCTTGACCAACAACTGCTGGTTATGCGCATATGCAGTCAGGTAATTCGCGTCATGTTTGATGATGACCAGTTTTCCATAGCCACGCAAGCCAGCCCCCGAATACACCACCTTGCCGCCCGCCGAGGCCAGAACGGGATCGCCCGGCTTGCCGGCAATGTCGACACCCTTGTTGGTCGCCTCGTCGAAGGTTCCGACCAACTGACCGTTCGCCGGCCACATCCAGGACGTCTCGCCCGCCGCCTTGTCCGGTTCCGGCACGGCGGGAGTCACCGGGGGCGGCGTCGGAACGACGTTCGCCTTCGGCCGCAACGACGCCCACACCTCGTCCGAATAGGGCTGCTTGCCGCCTCTCGGATCCTGCTTCAACCCGCCCGGCATCTCCCCACCGTTACGTCCGGGAACAACTTCGACGGGCTGGGTCACTGCAGGCACCGGCTGGGTCACCGCAGGCACCGGTTGCGTCGCCGCACCGGTGGCTGCATTGCCGTTCGCCCCCGGCGGCACCACTCTCAGCACCTGACCGACCTGGATCTGATTTCGATCCGTAATCGAGTTCCACGCTGTGAGATCCTTCACAGTCACGCCATATTGACGTGCAATCCCCAACAGCGTGTCGCCGGGACGGACCACGTGCGTCCCTTCCTGCCGGATGGCCGGACCTGCCGCGCCTCCGGAGGATGGCAAGGCTTCCGTCGCCGGGGGCGTCGTGCTCTCGCGCACCGGAGCAGGCCGCGGGGCGGCGCAGCCCGTGAGGATGGCAGCGGTCACTGCAAAAGCGAGTCCAGCGCGCGAGGCGCGATTCTTCAATGAATCAATCATTCCGTACCAGCCAACAAGGGAACGAATCGCACGGCATCGAGACGAGTTTCCCTGAATACATTTCCTTGCCGTTCAATCAGCACAAGACGCTGCTCCCCTGCCCCTAACGGGATGATCAGGCGCCCGCCAGGCGCCAGTTGCTCCTTCAGCGACCCGGGGATGCTCGCAGCAGCAGCCGCGACAATAATGGTGTCATAAGGCGCAGCTTCCGGCAAACCCAGACTACCGTCCACACATTTCAATCTCACATTAGGCAGGCGCAAGGGACGGAGGTTCTCACGCGCTATGTCCAGTAACGGCCGAATGCGCTCGACGGAATACACCTCGGTCGCCACAAACGACAGCACGGCCGCCTGATAACCACAACCCGCCCCAACCTCGAGCGTCTTACCGAGCTCACGTCCCGCCCGCAGTAATTCGATCATCCGGGCGACGACGAGCGGCTGCGAAATGGTCTGCTGGTAACCGATCGGCAGCGCCGTGTCGTCGTAGGCGCTGTACGCCAAGCCCTCCTCGACGAAGGCATGCCGCGGCACCTGCATCATCGCGGCCAGGACCTTTTCATCACGGACCCCCTGCGCCCGCAGCCGTTCGACCATGCGAGCCCTCGCGCGGACCGCGGCCTGAGCCGGATCGGCGCGCCGCACCATCATCGGGTCAGCCACTCTGAAACACCCGGAATAAGACTGTTGTGTGTGAGGTCGATCTGCAGCGGCGTGATCGACACGAAGCCTTCGGCGACCGCGTGAAAGTCGGTGCCCTCGCCCGCGTCGGCCGCCTGGCCTGCCGCCCCGACCCAGTACACGGTCTCGTTGCGCGGCGTCACGCTGCGAATCACCGGTTCAGCCTTGTGGCGCTTGCCGAGCCTCGTGACACGCTGCCCGCGCAGTTCCTCGTAGGGCCGATCGGGGACATTCACGTTGAGCAGAACAGGCTGGCGAAACGGTTGGCGCGTGAAGCGTGTCGCCAGATCCCGCGCGACGCGTGCCGCGGCGGAGAAATCGCTGGCGTTCTTGCTGACAAGCGAAATCGCGATCGAGGGCACGCCGAGCAGAAAGCCTTCCGTCGCCGCCGCCACCGTTCCGGAATAGATCGTGTCGTCGCCCATGTTGGCGCCGTGATTGATACCCGACACCACCATGTCCGGCAGATAGTCGAGCATTCCGGTCACCGCCAGATGCACGCAGTCGGTCGGCGTACCGTTCACGAAGTGAAAGCCGTTTGCAGCCCGGCGCAAGGACAGCGGCCGATCGAGGGTCAGGGAATTGCTCGCGCCGCTCCGGTCGCGTTCGGGCGCGACCACGGTCACATCGCCGACCTCGGCCAGGGCCTCCGCGAGTGCGGCGATGCCCGGAGCGAAATAACCATCGTCGTTGCTGACCAGAATGCGCATTGATTCTTCCGTTCAGAGTGATACAAACCGCACCGCCACCCCGACGATGTGGGGAAGCGGGTCATCTTAGCATACTGAGCCGCCACACCTTGCGCCTCAGAGGACGAGACGCAAGGCGGAAAAAACAAAACCGGCCAGCGGCCGGTTTCATTGTTTTTTTGGTCGGGGCGGCGGGATTCGAACTCGCGACCCCTTGCACCCCATGCAAGTGCGCTACCAGGCTGCGCTACGCCCCGACACAAGCGCACATTATAGCACCGATTCTTTTTTTTACCAGCCGTTCATCACATCTTCAGTTGTTCGAGGGTCGCGACGATTTCCGCGCGCACCGATGCGAGCAAACTCCGCAATTGCTCCGCCTCGTTCGCCTGCTCCTGCTCCTGGATCGCCGTTTCGCCAAGCTTGTTGCGCGCGCCCGAGATGGTGAAGCCTTCGTCATACAGCAGCTCGCGAATCCGACGCACGAGCAGCACCTCATGGTGCTGGTAATAGCGCCGGTTACCCCGGCGCTTCACCGGCTTGAGCTGGGTGAATTCCTGCTCCCAGTAGCGCAGCACATGCGGCTTCACCGCGCACAGCTCGCTGACCTCGCCAATCGTGAAATAGCGCTTCGCCGGAATCGGCGGCAGCGGACCGGAAACGGCCTCGTTATGGCTGCTTGCTTGCATCGCTCAACTGCTCCACTGCCGCCTTCAGCTTCTGGCTGGCGTGAAAGGTTACGACTCGCCTGGCAGTGATCGGAATCTCTTCGCCGGTCTTCGGATTGCGTCCCGGCCGCTGCGGCTTGTCCCGCAGCTGAAAATTGCCGAAGCCCGACAACTTGACGGACTCGCCCTGCTCGAGAGCGAGCCGGATCTCCTCGAAGAAGCCCTCCACCATATCCTTGGCTTCACGCTTGTTCAGGCCGACCCGCTCGAAGAGCAGATCGGCCAGTTCGGCCTTGGTCAACGTAGCACTTATATTCATTCCCTTATCCACGCAATCGAGCGCCGAGGGTAGTGTCGGCGTGGCTGACGATGGCTGCCACGGCTGCATCCACTTCCGCATCCTCGAGCGTGCGTTGAGTATCTTGCATCAACACACTGAAGGCAAGGCTCTTTTTCCCATCTTCGATGCCTTTGCCATGATAAACGTCGAAGAGCTCGATCGCCTTGACGATGGCCGGAGCGGCCTCGCGCAAGACCTCGACCACGCGTGCAACCGGGCAAACCTGATCGACGACGAGCGCCAGATCACGCGTGACCGCCGGCTGGCGCGAAATCTCCTGGTAGGACGGCAGGCGCGCCGCCAGAGCTGCATCGAGCTCGAGTTCGAACGCCACGGGCGCCGAGCCGAGTTCGTAGCGCTGCACCCACACCGGATGCAGTTCACCGATCACTCCGATCTTGCGTCCATCGAGCATCACGCTCGCAGCGCGCCCCGGATGCAGGGCCGGATGGACGACCGGTTCGAACGACAACACCTGCGGCACGAACAAAGCCTCGAGGTCGCCCTTCACATCGAAGAAGTCGACCGGCCGCGTCTTCGCCCCCCACTGTCCGGGCAGCGCCGCACCGGCAGCCAGCGCGGCGACGCGAAGCGGCTGATGGAAACCACCGATCGGGGCGCCCTCAGCCTTGCGCTCAAAGCAGCGCCCAACCTCGAAGACGCGCACGCGCTCCACCTGCCGCTTGCGGTTGGATACGACGTTGGCGGCGAGGCCGGGAATCAGGCTCGAGCGCATCACGCTCATCTGGCTGGCGATCGGATTGGCAAGCCGGATCGGTTCGGCGTTGGCACAGAAATCGCGCTCCCACGCCTCCTCGACGAAAGCGTAATTGACCACCTCCTGGTAGTCGCGAGCAGCGATCAGACGACGCACATCCCACGCCGTGCGGGCGGACTCCGTGCGATCGAGCATCGCCAGAGAGCCCTTCGGCGGGAGCGCCGGAATCGCGTCATAGCCATGCAGACGGGCGATTTCCTCGATCAGATCTTCCTCGATCTCGATGTCGAACCGGAAGGACGGCGGCACAACCTGAAGTTCATTGCCTGCGCGCTGCACATCGAGATGCACGCCCTCGAGCAGCTCGACGATGGCGTCGTCGTCGAGATCGATACCCAGCAGGCGGCGCGCGCGCGCGGGCCGCAGGCGAACCGCCTTGCGGGCAGGCAGGTGACCGGGTGCCACGGCCTCGACGACGGGTCCGGCCTCTCCGCCACAGATGTCAAGGATCAACCGGGTGGCACGCTCGATCGCGACACCGGCGAGATCGAAATCGACACCGCGTTCGAAACGGTGCGAGGCGTCGGACACGAAGCCGTAGCTTCGTGCGCGGCCGGCGATCGCGACCGGCGCGAAGAAGGCGCTCTCGAGGAACACGTCGGTCGTCTCCAACGTGACGCCGCTTTCCTCGCCGCCCATGATGCCGGCAAGCGCGAGCGCACGCGCCTCGTCGGCGATCAGCAGCGTATCGGCATCCGGCGTGACGATCTGCTCGTTGAGCAGCAACACCTGCTCGCCAGCCCGCGGGAAGCGCACGTGAATCGACCCGGAAAGGCGCGCGTTGTCGAATACATGCAGCGGCTGGCCGAGTTCGAGCATGACATAGTTGGTCACATCGACGAGCGCACTGATCGAGCGCACGCCGCTGCGCACCAAGCGCTGCTTCATCCAGTCCGGAGTCGCCGCCTTGGCGTCGACACCCCGCAGCACGCGGCCGCAATAGCGCGGGCACGCGTCGGGGGCGTCGAGAATGATGTCGCGGCGCTCGTCAAGCGAGGGGGCAATGGGCTCGATCTGCGGCATGACGAGCGGCTGTCCGGTCAAGGCCGCCACTTCGCGGGCGACACCGGCGAGGCTCAGGCAGTCGGAGCGATTCGGCGTGAGCTTGATCGTGAACAGTGTGTCGTCGAGCGCGAGGTAGTCGCGCACGTCGCAGCCGACCGGCGCATCCGCCGGCAGTTCCAGCAGGCCGCCGTGATCCTCGGACAGCCCGAGCTCGCGAGCCGAGCAGAGCATGCCGAAGGATTCGACGCCGCGCAGCTTGGCCGCCTTGATCTCGAAGCCGGGAAGTTTCGCGCCGACGACGGCGCACGGAATCTTCATGCCGACCGCGGCGTTGGGCGCACCGCAGACGATCTGCAGCAAATCGCCCTGGCCTGCGTCGACCTTGCACAGCTTGAGCTTGTCGGCGTTCGGGTGCTTCTCGGCCTCGACGATTTGCGCGACGACGACGCCCGAGAACGCCGGGGCCACGGAGGCAGACTCTTCCACTTCGAGGCCGGACATCGTCAGCAGATGACCCAGCGCGTCGCTGTCGAGCGGAGGATTGACGAAGCTCCGCAACCAGTGTTCCGAAAATTGCATGATTCGATTACCTGAATTGGCTCAAGAAGCGCAGATCGCCTTCGAAGAACAGGCGCAGATCGTTGACGCCGTAGCGCAGCATGGTCAGCCGGTCCGGCCCCATGCCGAAGGCAAAGCCGGTATAGCGCTCGGGGTCGATCCCGCCGAAACGCAGCACGTTCGGATGAACCATCCCGCAGCCGGCGATCTCCAGCCAGCGCCCCTTCAGCGCGCCACTCATGAAAGCGACGTCGATCTCGGCGCTCGGCTCGGTAAACGGGAAGAAGGAGGGGCGGAAACGCACCTGCAGGTCTTCGGTCTCGAAGAATTTGCGCAGGAAGTCCGCGATCACCCCTTTGAGGTCGGCGAAGCTGACCGACTCGCCGACCCACAGCCCTTCGACCTGGTGGAACATCGGCGAATGCGTCGCATCCGAGTCGACGCGATAGACACGACCGGGTGCAATGATCCGGATCTCGGGCATGCAGCCCTGATCGGCATAGCGCGCCGCATGCTCGATCATGGTCCGGATCTGCACGGGGCTGGTGTGCGTGCGCAGCAGGACTTCGCTGTGACCTTCGAGATAGAAGGTATCGTGCATCGAACGCGCCGGATGATTCTCCGGGGTGTTGAGCGCCGTGAAGTTGTGCCAGTCGGTCTCGATCTCGGGTCCGTCGGCGACGACGAAGCCGATCGAACGGAACAGGTTCTCAATGCGCTCCAGCGTGCGGCTGACCGGATGCAGGCCGCCGAGCGACGCGCCCCGCCCGGGCAGCGTCACATCAAGCGCCTCGGCGGCGAGCTGGGCCTGCAGGGCCGCATCACGCAAGGCCTGACGACGGGCTTCGAGCGCCGCCTCGATCCCATCCTTCGCGCGGTTGATATCGGCGCCTGCCGTACGACGTTCTTCCGGCGCCAGCTTGCCCAAGCCTTTCAGGAGTTCGGTGAGCGCACCGGTTTTGCCGAGGTAACGTGCCTTGGTCTGTTCCAGCAAGACAGCGTCTGCCGCCGCCGCGAACTCGTCTTTGGCCTGTTGAACGAGTTGATCGAGCTTGTCCATTTGCCTGCCGTGGAAAATTCAGGAAAAAAAAAGGAGGCCAGGCCTCCTTTTTTCGTGCTGCGTTCGATTACGCAGCGAGTTTGGCCCGGGCCTGGTCCGCAAGTGCCGCGAACGCGGGCTTGTCGAACACGGCCAGATCGGCCAGCACCTTGCGGTCCACTTCGATCGCGGACTTCTTCAGACCGTTCATGAACGTGCTGTAGGTCAGACCGACTTCACGCGCAGCGGCGTTGATACGGGCGATCCACAGCGAACGGAACTGGCGCTTGCGCTGACGGCGGTCACGGTAGGCATATTGACCAGCCTTCATCACCGCCTGTTTGGCGATGCGGTATACGTTCTTGCGGCGGCCACGGTAACCCTTGGCCTGATCAAGAACCTTCTTGTGACGTGCGCGGGCGGTTACACCACGTTTAACTCGGGGCATGGCGGTCTCCTATCAAGCGTAAGGCAGCATGGCGCGGATCAGCTTCTCGTCGGCGGCGTGGACTTCCGTCATGCCGCGCAGCTGGCGCTTGCTCTTGGTGGTTTTCTTGGTAAGGATGTGGCGCTTGAACGCCTGGGACCGCTTGATCCCACCACTAGCGCGGACCTTGAACCGCTTGGCGGCTCCGCTCTTGGTTTTCATCTTGGGCATTGCTGACTCCAGATTTTTGGATGCCGTCAGGTAGCGTCGCCATGCGGCGCGTTTTCAACCTGACACCACTTGTTTTCCGACAGGCGAACCCACCGGGGCTTTTGCCTTCCGCCCCGAGGGGCGAAAAGCGAATTCTTTGGCGCTTAGCGGGCCTTCTTGGCCGGCGCAATCACCATAACCATCTGACGCCCTTCCATCTTGGGCATCTGCTCGACCTGACCGAGCTCGGCCAGATCGGCCTTGACCCGCTCAAGCTGGCGCAGGCCGAACTCCTGGTGAGCCATCTCGCGACCACGGAAGCGCAAGGTCACCTTGCACTTGTCGCCCTCTTCCAGGAAGCGCTTCAGGTTGCGCAGCTTGATCTGGTAATCGTTCTCGTCAGTCGCGGGCCGGAGTTTGACCTCCTTGACCTGCACCTGCTTCTGCTTGAGCCTGGCTTCGTGGGCCTTCTTCTGCTCCTGATACTTGAACTTGCCGAAATCCATCACCCGACAAACGGGCGGCTGCGCCATGGGCGCGATCTCGACCAGATCCAGCCCCGCCTCTTCGGCGGCTTCCAGAGCGGCTCTCAGGGAAACAATACCGATCGGTTCACCTTCTTCACCGATCAGACGGACTTCGGGCGCGGTGATCTCGTCGTTGATCCGCTGCTTCTTTTCTTGAGCGATGGCCAGTTCTCCACGAATGCCAAAAAAATCAGATCGAGCTCGACCGCGCCGAAATTTCGCGCTGCCAACGCTCGATCAGTGTATCCAGGGTCATCTGACCAAGATCTTGGCCGCCCCGGGCGCGCACGGCCACCAGGCCTGCCGCCTTTTCCTTTTCGCCGACGACGATCTGGTAGGGCAGCTTTTGCACGCTATGCTCGCGGATTTTATAGGTAATCTTCTCGTTACGCAAATCCGCCTCAACGCGGAACCCCGCCTGCTTCAAGCGCTTGGCGACATCCGCGGCATATTCCGACTGCCCTTCCGAGATATTCAGCACGACCGCATGCACGGGGGCGAGCCACAGGGGCAAGGCGCCGGCGAAGTGCTCGATCAGGATGCCAATGAAGCGCTCGAGCGAACCGAGGATCGCGCGATGGAGCATCACCGGGAATTTCTTGGCGTTGTCTTCGGCGACGTATTCGGCGCCGAGGCGCACCGGCAGGTTGAAGTCGAGCTGCAGCGTGCCGCACTGCCACACGCGATTCAGGCAATCCTTCAACGAGAACTCGATCTTCGGGCCATAGAACGCCCCCTCACCCGGCTGCAACTCATAGGCGAGCCCCTGGGCGTCGAGCGCGGAAGCCAGCGCCGCCTCGGCGGCATCCCACTGCTCGTCGGTACCGACGCGCTTGTCGGGACGAGTTGACAGCTTGATCAGGATTTCCGTGAAGCCGAAGTCTGCATAAACCTTTTGCAAGAGTTCGATGAAGGCCGCCGACTCGGCTTGCACCTGATCTTCGGCGCAGAAAATGTGGGCGTCGTCCTGCACGAAGTTGCGGACGCGCATGATGCCGTGCAGCGAGCCAGAGGGCTCGTTGCGGTGACAGGAGCCGAACTCGGCCATGCGCAGCGGCAGATCGCGGTAGCTCTTGAGGCCTTGGTTGAAGATCTGGATGTGACACGGGCAGTTCATCGGCTTGACGGCGTAGTCGTGCTTTTCCGACTGGGTCGTGAACATCAGGTCCGAGTACATGCCCCAGTGCCCGGAACGCTCCCACAGCGAGCGATCGACAATCTGCGGGGTCTTCACTTCCTGATAGCCGTTTTCGAGGATCGTGCGGCGCATGTACTGCTCGACCTGCTGCCACAGCGTCCACCCCTTGGCATGCCAGAACACCATGCCGGGCGCCTCCTCCTGCAGATGGAAGAGGTCAAGCAAGCGGCCAAGCTTGCGGTGATCGCGCTTCTCGGCCTCTTCGAGCATGTGCAGATAGCCGTCGAGGTCTTCCTTCTTCGCCCAGGCGGTGCCATAGACGCGCTGCAGCATCTCGTTCTTGGAGTCGCCGCGCCAGTAGGCGCCAGCGAGCTTGGTCAGCTTGAAGACCTTGAGCTTGCCGGTCGACGGGACGTGCGGACCGCGGCACAGGTCGATGAAGTCGCCCTGACGGTACAAGGACACGTCCTCGGCCTGCGGGATCGACGCAATGATCTCGGCCTTGTAGTTCTCGCCCTGCGACTTGAAGAACTCGACCGCCTTGTCGCGCGGCCAGACTTCACGCGCGACAGGGATCTCACGCTTGGCGAGCTCCGCCATGCGCTTTTCGATCTTCTCGAGATCTTCCGGCGTGAAGGGGCGCTTGTAGGAGAAGTCGTAGTAAAAGCCGTTCTCGATCACCGGACCGATCGTAACCTGCGCATCCGGAAAGAGCTCCTTGACGGCATGTGCGAGCAGGTGGGCGGTCGAATGCCGAATGATATCGACGCCTTCCTCGCTCTTGTCGGTGATGATCGCGAGCGAGGCATCGCCCTCGATCGAGTGGGAGGCATCGACGAGCCGGCCATCGACCTTGCCGGCCAGTGCGGCCTTGGCGAGACCGGCACCGATCGACGCAGCAACTTCGAGCACGGTCACCGGATGATCGAAGCTGCGTACGGAACCGTCAGGAAGCGTGATGTTCGGCATGATCTCGAAGCCTCTGGCAAGTTTTCTGGAAAACGTGGACGAAAAAAAAGTGCGGACGGGCCGCACTTTCTTCCTGGAGCACTACAGCGGAGCCCGATTTTTTAGTTTCCGGCTTCAGTAGTAGTTCGGAACATCATCGTCCTGCTCCATACGTTGGTAGGCGCGATTGGACTCGAACCAACGACCCCCACCATGTCAAGGTGGTGCTCTAACCAGCTGAGCTACGCGCCTGCTAAGAGCTGCGCATTATAGACATGCGATTTCGGCAGCGCAACAACTTTTGGAAAATTTGTCCCGGATCAGTGGCTGGTGCCCTCCGATCGCGTGGTCTTGTTCCAGACGTTGTATTTGCCGACCGGCTTGTTCATCGGCAGGCGCTTCACTTCCTCAAGGGAGCGGGCGTCATAGACAACGATCGCGCCTTCCGTTTCGGAGAGGCTCGCGAGCGCGTAACGGCCGTCGCGCGTGAACTCGACGTGCGCGAGCGTCTGCCCAGGCGGGGCCTTGAGTTCCTTGACGATTTCGAGCGTCTGCTTGTCGATGACCTGCAGGATGTTTTTCGCTTCGCGGCTCATCATCGAGTCGACAAAGGCGTAGCGGCTGTTCTCGTGGCTGCGCAGGAAGAAGCCGGGGCCGCGCGTCGGGATGCGCTTGATGACGCTGAAGTCCTTGAGATCGATGACGGTGACTTCGGCGGCCTTGAGGTTGGTGCTTGCCATGACGCGCCGCCCCTGCCAGTCCCACGAGATGCCTGAACCAAGATGGGGCATGCCATCGAGCGCGAGGTCGCCAATCTTGCGCCGGACATCGAGATTGACGACCTGGCCGACGCCTTCGCGGGATGCGCCCAGAACCGTCGAGTAGTCCTGCGTAAAGAAGAAATCGTCGAGCGGATCGGCGAGCTCGGTGCGGCGCGGGTTGAGATAGCCGGCGACGAACGCGCCTTCGCGATACTTGTAGTCGTGGATGAAACCGGCAGGGATTTCTGGCGCGGCGGGGTCGAAGCTGATCTCCCAGACTTCGGGCACGTCCTTCAGGGCGGCGACGAAGGACTTGCGCGGGGTGGCTTCGTAGACGGCGGATACCCGTGAACTGGTCTTGCCCTCGCGGTCGGTGACGGCGATCGACTTCTGCAGCTTGAGATCGCCGTCGAGCAGCACGAGCGTGTTCGGCAGGTAGTTGGCGACGGCGACGTGCTTGCCGTCGGGCGACACGGCGACGTTGCGGGTGTTGATGCCTGCGCGAATCTCGGTGATGACTTTGAGGTTCCACAGATCGTACTTGGTGATCCAGCCGTCACGCGAAGCGAAGAAGACGTAGCGGCCGTCGGCGGTGAATTTCGGCCCGCCATGCAGCGCATGGCGACTCTGGAAGCGATGGATGGGCTCGAGCTTGTCGCCGTCGAGTACCGAGACGTGGTGATCACCCGTCTCGACGACGAGGAAGAGGTTCATCGGATCGGCGTCGAAGACGGGCTTCGGGGGGAGGCTCGCGGGATCGATGTGCTCGATGCGGGACGCGCGGATGTCCGCTTCGGCCCAGCTCGGTGCGGGGACGACGGGAGTGTAGATCCAGGAGACGAGGGAGGCGATCTGGTCCGCCGGGATCGTCGCGCCGAACGCAGGCATCTGGGTCGCGGGCCGGCCCTCGCGGACGACCGCGAGGGCTTCGTCCTTGCGCAGGCGCGCGAGATTTTCGGGCAACAGGGCCGGGCCTGTGGCGCCGAGGCGGTCCGGGGCGTGACAGGCCGCGCAGTGTTGCTGGTAGAGGGCGGGGATGTCGACGGGGGCGTCTGCGGCGAGCGCCGGCATTGCAGAGGCAACGAGCAGGACGGCGACGGTCGCGCGGGGAAGCGGGATGCGCATGGCGGGCCTCGCTGGAGCGGTCATGCGTGACGGCGCAGTGGAACGAAGGGGGTGGTGACGACGCGTTCGGCCGTCTGGACGCCGATCTCGTCGTCGCTGAGATAGCAGCCGGGGTCTTCGGCCCAGGGATCGCCGGTGATCTGCTGCGCGCGTACCCGCGAGCTGCCGTTGCAGATGTCGAGATGGCGGCAGGCGCCGCAGCGGCCGGTGAGCACACGAGGATGGCGCTTGAGGCCAGCCATCAATGGATTCGAGACGTCGCTCCAGATCGCGGAGAACGGCCGTTCGCGGACATTGCCGAGCGGCACATGCCACCACATCGTGTCGGGATGGACGACACCGAGATTGTCGATGTTGGCGACGTTCACACCGCTGGCGTTGCCGCCCCACTGGACGAGTTTGGCGCGGATGTGCTCGGCGCGTTCGGGGAAGTGCCGCTGGACCCACTGCAGCAGGTAGATGCCGTCGGCGTCGTTGTTGCCGGTGACGAAGTCCTTCTCGACGCCGCGGTGGTGGAGATCGAGACAGGTGGCGAAGAGCAGATCCATCGCATCGCGTGTCGTCTGGTGGCGGGCGTCGTCGGCACGATGCTTGTTGCCGCGGCCGGCGTAGTTCAGGTGCGAGAAGTAGAACTTGTCGATGCCCTCGTCTTCGACCAGGCGCAGCAGCGCGGGGAGATCGTGAGCGTTGTCCTCGGTCATCGTGTAGCGCACGCCGACCTTGAGGCCGCGATCGAGGCATAGGCGGATGCCGGCGAGGGAGGCATCGTAGGCGCCTTCGCGGCGGCGGAATTTGTCGTGCGTGGCGCCGATTCCGTCGAGGCTGACGCCGACGTAGTCGAAGCCGGCGTCGGCGATCGCATCGATGTTGCTGGCGTCGATGAGCGTGCCGTTGCTGGAAAGGCCGACGTAGAAGCCCATGTCCTTGGCGCGTCGGCCGATGTCGAAGATGTCCGGGCGCAGCAGCGGTTCGCCGCCGGAGAGGATCAGCACCGGCACACGGAAGGCCTTGAGGTCGTCCATGACGCGGAAGACTTCGGCGGTCGACAGCTCGCCGGCGAAATCGGTGTCCGCGGAGATCGAGTAGCAGTGTTTGCAGGTGAGGTTGCAGCGGCGGATCAGGTTCCAGATGACGACCGGCCCCGGGGGATTGCGGCGCGGAGCGACGGGGGTCGGCTGGTCGAGTTCGCGGATGAAGCTGGAGATGCGGAACATGGTTTGCCTCCGTGATGGTGGCGATTACAGCGGGATGCTTGGGAAGAAGAAATGACGAGGGTCAAACTGCCCGCTCCCGCTCCGGGGTGTTCCACGCCTCGTTGGCGCGAGCGGACGCCTCGGCATGAAACACCCCGGAGCGGGAGCTGCGTCGTGCGGGTTTGCTCCCTTCATGCTGTGGGTCCGATTCTCAGACCGGTCTTTTTGAGGATGGAGGACGAGAACAGCACGTCGCGGGCGCGGCAGGCATCGGGGAAGCGAGTTTCGAGTTGGGCGGCGATATGGTCGAGTTGTTCTCTGACGGCGTCGCGACTATGTCCGTGCAGCATCGCGAAGAGGTTGTAGGACCATTCGGGGAGGCGGCGCGGGCGGCGGTAGCAGTGCGTGACTGCGTCGAGCGAGCCGAGCCACTCGCCGACCTCGTCGACGGCCTCGTCCGTGACGTCCCAGACCGTCATGCCGTTGGCCGTGTAGCCGATGGCGTAGTGATTGGGTACCGCGCCGATACGGCGGATGAGTCCGCGGTCCAGCATTCCTTGCACTCTCGCGAACAGTTCGTCGGCGGGGATGCCGACCTGTTCGGCGACGGCGCCCCAGGGATCGACGACGAGCGGCAAGCCCGCTTGCGTCGCGACAATGATGCGGCGGTCGAGGTCGTCGGCAGGTAGGTCGTTCATGCTTTCAGCTTCATCTCGACGAAGTATTCGCGTTCCTTCGGGAACAAAAAGACCGGAAGGCCGGTTGCAGTCTCGATGCATGCGGCGCAGTCGGCGATGGCTTCGCGCCGCTCGGTGGCGAGCACGAACCACATGTTGAGCGCGTGTTCGCGGCGGTAGTTGTGCGCGACTTCGGGGAAATCGTTGACCTTCGCCGCGACGCGTTCGAAGTCCGCCTCCGGCACGCGCATCGCAGCGAGACAAAAGGCGCCGCCGAGGCGTTCGATCTGGAACATCGGGCCAAAGCGAGTGAGCACCCGCTCGTCGAGCATGCGTTGCAGCCGCGCGAGCACCTCACCCTCGTCCAGGCCGAGACGCGCACCGACTTCGGCGAAGGGGCGGCGGGCCAGCGGGAAATCGCCCTGTAGCGCGTTGATCAGGGCACGGTCGATATCGTCGAGGCTGTGCGAGCCGCGTGAAGTCATTTCGCTCATGTATCGCCCTCCCTGAGATAGCACGCGCCCTGCTGCTTGAAGCGGCGGGTGCTGAAGAGCACGTCATGCGGCCAATGGTCGAGGTCCAGGCTCTTCGCGAGCTCGTCGCGCGTTGCCCGAACCGCCTCGCGGGTACGGCCGTGGATCATGCAAAAGAGGTTGTAGCGCCAGTCCGGGAGCGCGCGCCGACGGCGATAACAGAGCGTCACTGCGGGCTCAGCGGCGAGGAGACGGCCGATGCGACCGACCTCCTCGTCCGGCACATCCCACACGCACATCGCGTTCGCGCGAAAGCCTAATTCGTGGTGGCGGACGATGACACCGAAACGCTTGACGATGCCGTCGGAGAGCCAGCGTTCGATCAGTTCGATCGTCATACTTTCGCCGAGCTCGACGGTGCGCCCCAGCGCCTCGAAGGGTCGAGCGACGAGCGGCAGGCCGCCCTGCAGCGCGTGCATCAACCGGCGTTCAAGGCCGGGAAGTGCGCAGCCAGCCTCCTCGTTCGGCACCGGCACCACGGGTACCGCGCTAGACGCCACTCGCGGCGTACCGGCGAGATCGAAGCCCAGGTCGATATGGAACTCTTCCTCAAGCGGCAACACGACGACCTGACAGCCGGTGTCGCATTCGATTGCCGCGACGACTTCCTGCAGTCGTTGGGCGGACGCAGCCGTAACGACGAACCACAAGTCGAAGGCGTGCTCGCGTTGGTAGTTGTGATTGACCTCGGCGAATTCGCTGACACGCTCGGCGATGACGTGCAGCCAACCCTTCGGCGCGGACAATGCGGCGAGCGCACTCGCGCCGACACGGCGTGGCGCGAAGACCGGCCCCACCCGGCTGATGACGCCCGATGCGCACCATGCCTGCAACGCTCCCAGTACCTCGCCTTCACCGAGACCGCATTCTTCGCCGATCGCCGCGAAGGGTTCGGGGACGAGCGGAAAGCCGCGCTGGTAATCGTTCAGCAGGCGAAACGTACCGCTGTCCGCCGCATCATCGGCAACCTGCAGATCTGCCAGATCGATCACCCGCGTGCTATGGCACGGCATCCTAGAACCCGGTGCGGAAGGCGCGGCTCGTGAAGAAGATGCCGCTGGGGCTCGCCGCGGGCAACTCGGCGAGTTTCTGGTGTGTACGAGTGTCGTAGATCAGCACCTTGTCGTCGTCGCGCGCCGACACCCATACGGCCTCGCCGCGCGGCGTGAATTCGAGATGCAGAATCGCGCGGCCGGGCTGGAAGGTGTCGACCGGACGGTTCGTCAGCGTGTCGATGACTTGCATCCAGCCATTGTCGGGGAACGCGAAGTTCACCCACACCTCGCGCCCGTCGGGACGCGCCATCACGAACACGGGCTGACTCTTGACCGGGATGCGGGCGACTTCCTGCCAGGTCGCGAGATCGACGACCAGCACTTCGTGGCGGCCGATCGCCGGCAGGTAGGCACGGCCGCCCGCAACCGCCCAGCCGCGCAGGTGCGGCATCTTGTAGACGGGCAACGCCTGCTCGCCTCGGCCGTAGCCCGGCAGGATCGTGCGGACGCCCTGCTCCGGCCGCCACAGGTCGAGCATCGACAGCCCGTCCTCGCCGAAGAGGCCGGCGATGTAATAGCGCCCATCCGGCGTCACGAGCGCGTCGTACGGCTGCTTGCCCGCCGGGTAGCGCTCGGTTTTCGGATGCGCGGGATCGGACAGATCGGTGACGCGGATCTCGTTGGCGTCGAAGAGCGCATAGGCAAAACGGTTGCCCGGCAAGTCGACGAGGCCGACGACCTTCGACGCCTTGCCATCCGCGCCGTAGCTTGCCGGCACGTCGGCGACGAGCTCCAGCGTCTTCGCATCGAAAGCCTTGATGCCTCCGGGTTCGTAGTTCTGCGCAACGACGAGGCGGCCGTCCTGCGAGATCGCGCCGCCGATCGAATTGCCCGCCTGCAGCACGCGGCGCGCGATCGTCGCGGTCAGCAGATCGACCTTCGTCAGTCCGCCATCGCGGCCGAACACATAGGCGTAGCGCCCATCGCGCGAGAAGACCACGGATGCGTGCGACAAGTCGCCCAGACCCGACACCTGCGCCAAGCGGCTGCGCCCCGAGGTTTCGACGACCTGAATCTGACCGCTCGCACGCTCGATGACGACGCCAAGATCGCCGGTGCCGCGAACGGAGGGCGCAGGCGCGGTCGAGCATGCCGCCACCAGCAAGGCCGGCAAGGCGATCTGCACGGCCGTCTTTAGCTTGCGGAACATTGCTTCCCTCACCCTGTTCATTGTCCGACCGAACCCGAGTCGGGCGGAAAACCTTCGATCAGTCGCTCGACGATCCACACGGCCTCGCCCTCGCTGACGATGCCGCGAAACGGCGGCATCGGCGTTCCGGGACGGCCGCCGACGATCGTCGCAGCGAGCCCTTCGCGGGGCCGCTCGCGCAGCGCCGCCGGAGTCAGCGCTGGGCCGAGTCCTCCCTGCAATGTCAGCCCGTGGCAGGACCCGCAGTCCTGGCGCACCAGATGCACGAGCTCGCGCTGACGGTGTCCATCGGGAGCATTCGACTGCGCGCCCGCCTGCAAGGCCGTCAGTGCCAGACAGGCCGCTGTCGCGCGTAATCCCCAATCCGACACGTTCTCTCCCTCGCCGAACGAACCCTCGGCCCATATTCCCTGTCATGCCGTCAGCAAGCCGTCGGCGCACCGTGCAGTATCCGCCGGCATACGTCCGCGCTCCTTGATATCGGTTAATTTCCCACACTGCAGGAAGGGATAAAGTAGCGATGGAAAACTTCATCCCTGCCGACGAACCTTGCCGTGCGGAGCAATGCCTGCGGCATCACCGGAGATCCAGCCATGAGCACTCGAACGACCGCCCGCCCTCCTGCGGGGAAGGTTTACCTCGTCGGCGCGGGCCCGGGCGATGTGGAATTGCTGACGATGAAAGCGGCGCGCCTGATTGCGACGGCGCGTGTGGTCGTCTATGACCACCTGGTCGGCGCCGACGTCGTCGCGCTCGTGAATCCGGCCGCCCGGATGATCTACGCCGGCAAGGAGGCCGGCAACCATGCCTTGCCGCAGGACCAGATCAACGACCTGTTGGTCGAACTGGCGAGCGGCGGCCACGATGTCGTGCGCCTTAAGGGCGGCGACCCCTTCATGTTCGGCCGCGGCGGAGAGGAGATGGAGGCGCTTGTCGCCCACGGTATCGCCTGCGAGGTCGTTCCCGGCATTACCGCCGCCTGCGGCATTGCCGCCTGTACCGGGATCCCTCTCACCCACCGCGAGCATGCACGCTCGGTCGTCTTCGCGACCGGCCACCTGAAGGATGGCACCGTCGACCTCGACTGGCCCGCCCTCGCCCGCGCCAAGCAGACCGTCGTGATCTACATGGGACTCGGTGCACTGGACATCATCTGCCGCGAACTCGTGGCTCACGGCCTGCCCGGCGACACCCCGGCGGCAGTGATCCACGCCGGCACGACACCAGAACAAATCGTCCTCGCCGAACGCCTCGACCAGCTGGCCGACGCCGTCCGGCGCGATCGCATCCGGTCGCCGGCGCTCATCATGATCGGCTCCGTCGTATCTCTCTACCGTCCCCAGCCCGCCGCCGCGCCGGAAGCGACATGCGTTTGCTGATGCCGTCTGTGTATGCATCAATGGTGCGAGGAAAACCATGAATTGATCAAGGTTAAGGATTCCGACCCTCATCAGGATCACGCTTGGCATTCAGCGGAATGCGTCCGCGGCACACTTTTCATGAAAGGAGTTCAACCATGAGTAAGCACGGGAAATGGCTGTCCGGGGCGATGCTGCTTGCCAGCCTGCCGTTGGCGATTTCGCAGGCCTTCGCCGACGACGCAAAAAAACACGTGGACGAAGCCGAAGCGAAATATCAGGCCGGCGGTTCGCCCCTCGCGGATGTCGATCTGTATAAGGACAGCAACCCCGACGCACCCAAGATGAGCAAGGCCGAGTTCGACAAGGCGCGGAACATCTACTTCCAGCGCTGCGCCGGCTGCCACGGCGTGCTGCGCAAGGGCGCGACCGGCAAGCCGCTGACGCCGGACATCACCCTGTCCCGTGGCTCGGAATACCTGAAGGTGTTCATCAAGTACGGCTCGCCCGCCGGCATGCCGAACTGGGGCACCTCCGGCGAATTGAGCGACGACGAAGTCGACCTGATGGCCCGCTACGTCCAGCAGACGCCTCCGCAACCGCCCGAGTTCAACATGGCGGACATGAAGTCGACGTGGAAGGTCATCATTCCGCCGGAGCAGCGCCCGACGAAGAAGATGAACAACTACAACATCGCGAACATCTTCTCGACCACGCTGCGCGACAGCGGCGAGATCGCGCTGATCGACGGCGACACCAAGAAGATCATCAACATCATCAAGACCGGCTATGCGGTGCATATCTCCCGCATTTCCGCCTCCGGCCGCTACCTGTTCGTGATCGGGCGTGACGCGCGCGTCAATATGGTCGACCTGTGGATGGAGAAGCCGGACAACGTCGCCGAGATCCGCATCGGCCTCGAAGCGCGCTCGGTCGACACGTCGAAGTTCAAGGGTTTCGAGGACAAGCTCGCGATCGCTGGCGCCTACTGGCCGCCGCAGTTCGTGCTCATGAACGGCGATACGCTCGAGCCGCTGAAGATTGTCTCGACCCGCGGCATGACCGTCGACACGCAGGAATACCACCCCGAACCGCGCGTCGCCTCCATCGTCGCTTCCCACTTCAGGCCCGAGTTCCTCGTCAACGTCAAGGAAACCGGCAAGACGCTGATGGTCGATTACTCCGACATCAAGAACCTGAAGATGACCGAGATCGGCTCCGCGCGCTTCCTGCATGACGGCGGCTGGGACCTCTCGAAACGCTACTTCTTGGTCGCGGCGAACCAGTCGAACAAGGTCGCCGCGATCGACGCCAAGGAAGGCAAGCTCGCCGGCCTCATCGACGTCGGCAAGATCCCGCACCCAGGCCGCGGCGCGAACTTCGTCCATCCGAAGTACGGTCCGGTCTGGGCAACCGGCCACCTCGGCGACGACTCGATCGCGCTGGTCGGCACCGACCCGGAAAAGCACAAGCAGTACGCCTGGAAGATGGTCGACACCCTGAAGAGCCAGGGCGGCGGGTCGCTGTTCATCAAGACCCATCCGAAGTCGAACCACCTCTACGTCGACAACCCGCTGCACCCGGAGTCGAAGGTCAGCCAGTCGGTCGCCGTGTATGACCTCAAGAACCTGCAAGCCGGGTTCAAGGTCCTGCCGATCGGCGACTGGGCCGGCCTCAAGGACGACGGCGCGAAGCGGGTCGTTCAGCCGGAATACAACAAGAACGGCGACGAAGTGTGGTTCTCGGTGTGGTCCGCGAAGAACAAGGAGTCCGCGATCGTCGTCGTCGACGACAAGACGCTGCAACTGAAGACCGTGATCAAGGATCCGAAACTGATCACTCCGACCGGCCACTTCAACGTGTACAACACCCAGCACGACGTGTATTGATCGACAGGGGGCGGCCTGCCCCCCACCGGTCAACGCAAACGGCCAGCTCGCGCTGGCCGTTTTCACGTCTAACGAAGTCGCGACGAATCAGGCCGCAGGCCACGCTGCGAGGAATTCCTCCCAGTGCTTCGCGCCGATGCGCGTCAAGGCATCGCGCACCACCGCGACTTCCGCCGCGTAGCCCACCGCATCGAGCTGACCGCGCATGCGCTGGAACCCGAGATACACGAGATAGGTGTTCACGACATCGGTCTCGCAGTAGTCGCGGATTTCAGCAATCCGCCCCTCCTGAAACGCCGGCCACACCACGGAGCCATCCATGCCGAGCTTGCCCGGAAAGCCCATCAGTTTCGCGAGTTCGTCGAGCGGCGCGTTCGCGCGCGGCTGATACATCGCCAGCAGGTCCATCAGGTCCAGGTGGCGGCTGTGGTAGCGGCCAATGTAGCTGTTCCACTTGAAATCGCGCGAGTCGTTGTAGTCGCCCTCGCCCTGATCCCAATAACGCGGCGCCGAAACGCCGTGCTTCAGCCCGCGGTAATGCAGCACCGGCAAATCGAAGCCGCCGCCGTTCCACGATACGATCTGGGGCGTATAGCGCTCGATACCGTCGAAGAAACGCTGGATGATGTCCCGCTCCCCACAATCGGGCTCGGACAGCGAGAACACGCGAAACTGGTTCGCATCGCGCAGCACGCACGAAATCGTCACCACCCGCTGCAGATGCAGTGGCAGAAAGTCCGTGCCGTTCGCCGCGCGGCGCTGCTGAAACGCGAACTCCGCGACTTCGTAGTCGCTGAGCTCGTCCGGCAGGTCGTTCAGCACGCGGATGCCGGCCACGTCCGGAACGGTTTCGATATCGAAGACGAGAACGGGCATCGGCAACTCCGTGAAACACCCGTCAGCCGGGGAATACGCCGGTGGAAAGATAACGGTCGCCACGATCGCAGACGACCGACACGATCACCGCGTTCTCCAGCTGCGCCGCCAGCCGCAGCGCGACGTGCATTGCACCGCCCGACGAGATTCCGGCGAAGATGCCCTCCTCGCGCGCGAGGCGCCGCGTCATCTCCTCGGCGTCGGCTTGGCTCACGTATTCGAGTGCGTCCACACGCGCCTTGTCGTAGATGCGTGGCAGATACTCCTCCGGCCACTTGCGGATGCCCGGAATCTGCGAACCTTCCTCGGGCTGGCAACCGACGATGCGGACCGCCGGATTCTTTTCCTTCAGGAAGCGCGAGCAGCCCATGATCGTTCCGGTCGTGCCCATGCTGCTGACGAAATGCGTGATCAGTCCGCCGGTCTGTTCCCAGATCTCGGGACCTGTGCCTTCATAGTGCGCGAGCGGGTTGTCCGGGTTCGCGAACTGGTCGAGGATGATTCCCTTCCCTTCGTCCCGCATGCGCTCCGCAACATCGCGCGCCATCTCCATGCCGCCTTCGCGCGGGGTGAGCACCAGTTCGGCGCCGAAGGCACGCATCGTCTGGCGCCGTTCGACGCTCTGGTTCTCCGGCATCACGAGGATCATCCGGTAGCCGCGCATGGCAGCAGCCATCGCCAGCGCAATGCCGGTATTGCCGCTCGTCGCCTCGATCAGCGTATCGCCCGGCTTGATGTCGCCGCGCGCTTCGGCACGCAGGATCATCGAAAGGGCGGGCCGATCCTTCACGGACCCCGCAGGGTTGTTGCCTTCGAGCTTCGCCAGGATCACGTTGTTGCGGCCGGCATTGATGCGCTTGAGGCGCACCAGCGGCGTGTGACCCACATAATCGTCGAGCGTCTTGAATTCCATCAGCCTGTCGTCTGCAAGGGTTGAACCCCCGGATGTTAAGCCGCCGCCACCCGGCCGGAGAATCCGATCGGGGGCATAAGCTTATGACCGGAGCTCAACGACGGCCGATGCCGTGATACTCGATCCCCGCGCGCTTCATCGCGGCCGGGTCATACATATTGCGCCCGTCGAAGATCACCGGATGGCGCAGCGTCTCGCGGATGCGCGCGAAGTCGGGGCTGCGGAACTCCTTCCACTCGGTCACGATCACGAGCGCGTCGGCCTTGTCGAGCACCTCCATCGGCCGCTCGACATAATGCAGCCGCGGCTCGTCGCCGAAGATGCGGCGCGCTTCCGCCATCGCCACCGGATCGTAGGCCGACACCGTCGCACCGCGGCGGAAGAGCTCCGCCAGGATCACGCGGCTCGGCGCCTCGCGCATGTCGTCGGTATTGGGCTTGAAAGCCAGCCCCCACAGGCCGAACTGCATGCCGCTCAGATCCTCCCCGAAACGCGCGACGATCTTGTCGACCAGACGCAGCTTCTGCGCCTCGTTGGCCTCTTCGACCGCATTCAGGATCAGCAGGTCATGCTTGTTCTCACGGCCGCTGCGCACCAGCGCCTTCACGTCCTTGGGGAAGCACGAGCCGCCATAGCCGCAGCCGGCATAGAGGAAGTGCCAGCCGATACGCGGATCGGAGCCCATGCCCTGCCGCACCAGCTCGATGTCCGCACCGAGGGTCTCCGCCAGGTTCGCCAACTCGTTCATGAAGCTGATGCGGGTGGCGAGCATCGCGTTGGCGGCGTACTTCGTCAGCTCGGCGCTGCGCACGTCCATCGCAAGCAGCTTCTCGTGATTGCGCTGGAAAGGCGAATACAATTCGCGCATCAGGCCGATTGCGCGTTCGTCATCGGCACCGACGACGATCCGATCGGGACGCATGAAATCGTCGAGGGCCGCGCCTTCCTTCAGGAACTCCGGATTCGAGACGACGCTGAAGGGCAGGTCCGCGCCGCGTGCCTTCAACTCGGCCGCCACGGCCTCGCGCACGCGATCGCCCGTGCCCACCGGAACCGTCGACTTGTCGACGATGACACGGTAGTCGTCCATGTAGCGGCCGATGTTGCGCGCCGCAGCGAGCACGTACTGCAGGTCAGCCGAGCCATCCTCGTCCGGCGGCGTACCGACGGCAATGAACTGGATGGTGCCGAAACGCGCCGCGTACTCAATGTCGGTTGTGAACTTCAGGCGCCCGGCCGCCACATTGCGCCGCACGACTTCGAGCAGACCCGGCTCGTGGATCGGGATCCCGCCTTCTTCGAGCGTGCGAATCTTGGCCGGATCCACATCCAGGCACAACACGTCGTTGCCGACATCCGCGAGGCAGGCACCGCTGACCAGTCCGACGTATCCCGTACCGACGACAGTGATTTTCATGGTTTAGACCTCAATCTCAATGAAAAACGGCCCGCTTGCGCGAACCGTCGAAAACTTGGACACGATCAGCCCACGCTCATGGCGCGAGATCGTACTCCTCGGTACGGCGTGGCGGGTAGGTCTCCCACCCCCCGCAGGCGGGGCAGCGCCACTGGAACTGGCGTGCCTTGAAGCCGCACTCCGCGCAGCGGTAGCGTGCCACGCGGCGCGTGTGACCGTGGATCAGCTGTTTCACCAGCTCGATGTCACTCCGCTGCTCGGCGGGCGCATTCAACAGCGCCGCCTCGAGCAGCTTGTCGAGCCCCAGCAGCGTCGGGTTGCGCCGCAACTCCTCCCGCACGAGTTCGTAGGCTGCCCGCGAACCTTCCTTTTCGAGCTCCCAGTGGAAGACTTCGTCGAGCAGATCCAGGGACGGGTGCCGCTCCAACCAAGAGCGCAGCAGAGTCTGCCCCTGCTCGATGCGGCCCAACCGCGCATGGGCGTCCATCACCCGTTCTGCGACGAGCGCAAGATAAACCGGATCTTGGCTCTCGACCCGCTTCCACACTTCGATCGCTTCCGCGTACTGCCCCTCCGCCATCAACAAGTCGCCAAGCACCAAGCTCGCGCGGATACAACGCCGGTTGATTGCAAAGGCCTCGTCCAGGTGACGGCGGGCTTCATCATGCCGGGAACTGCCGAGCGCGGAAACTGCCAATTCGCAATAAAAGTTTGCGACCTCCTTGCGCCACATCACGCTCTCGTGATCCGGCAGGGCCTTCGCCGCCTCGACGGCCTTCTCCCAATCCTTCTCCTGCTGGTAGATCTCCAACAGATAGCGCATCGCCATGTCGTTCAGACGCGACGAGCGCAGGCGGTCGAAAACCGCTTCGGCACGGTCCAGCAAACCGGCCTTCAGGTAATCCTGCCCGAGTTCGGCAAGCGCCTGCAGGCGCTGCTCCTCGGAAAGATCCTCGCGATCGACAAGATTCTGGTGCATGCGGATCGCACGGTCCGTCTCGCCGCGTCGACGGAACAGGCTTCCGAGCGCGAAATGCAGCTCGATCGTCTGCGGATCGATCTTCACCGCTTCGATGAAGGCGTCGATCGCCTTGTCTTGCTGTTCGTTGAGCAGAAAATTCAGGCCGGACAGGTAGGAGCGCGGCAAAGCCCGCGATTCATGGACCACCTGCCGGATATCGATACGCGCCGCGAGCCAGCCGAGGGCGAAAAACAGCGGCAGCGCAAGAAACCACCAGAGCTCGATTTCCATCGTATTCAGAAAGTCTCGGGGGCCTGCACTTCGGTGGTCGTCGGCACGCCGGCCTCGGCCGGCCGCTTGCGTTCGGCGCGCTGCAGTTGCTTGCGCAGCTTGCCGATCTCGCGCCGCTGGCGCAGCAGCGACGCGAAGGTCGCAGTGACGCCCAATAGTGCGCCGGCGGTAAATGCGGCCAGTATCACGAATACCAGCGGCAACTGCCACGAACTACCGAAGAAGAACTGCAAGACGACGAGGTGGTCGTTCTTCACGGCGAAGCCGAAGAGCATGAAGAACAACAGCAGCCGGAATATCCACATTACGAAGCGCATGGGACGGCATTATCCCCGAGGGAATGACAAAAAAGAAGGCGGCTCGCGCCGCCTTCCCACTCGATTACGGTGCAGACCCGATTGTCGCGCAATCAACCGGCGATATCGACGCGCTCGCGCAACTCCTTGCCTGCCTTGAAATGGGGCACGTACTTTTCGGGCACATGCACCTTGTCGCCGGACTTCGGATTACGTCCGACACGAGGCGGACGATAGTTCAGCGCGAAACTGCCAAAACCGCGGATCTCGATGCGATCCCCGCGCGCGAGCGCGTCGGACATCGCATCGATCACCATCTTGACCGCGTAATCGGCATCTTTTGCGACCAGCTGCGGAAACCGCGCCGCCAGCCTCGCAATCAGCTCCGATTTGGTCATGACCAGCCTACTGAATTAGTGCTTCTGCTCGTTCAGCTTGGCCTTGAGCAGCGCACCAAGGTTGGTGGTGCCGCTGGCGGCGGTCTCGGAGGCGAGCTTCTGCATCGCGTCGCTCTGCTCGGCCTGATCCTTGGCGCGGATCGAGAGGTTGATCGAACGGGTCTTGCGATCCACGTTGATGATCATCAGCTCGACTTCATCACCTTCCTTCAGGACGGTCGTCAGGTCGTCGACACGGTGTGCAGCCGCTTCGGAAGCACGCAGGTAGCCTTCAACTTCTTCGTTCAGCGCGATCACGGCGCCACGGGCATCCACCGACTTCACGGTGCCGCGGACGAGGCTATTCTTCTCGTGCGTGGCGATGAAGTTGGTGAAGGGGTCGCCTTCGAGCTGCTTGACGCCCAGCGAGATGCGCTCGCGCTCGACATCGATCGCCAGCACGACGGCCTCGACTTCGTCGCCCTTCTTGAAGCGGCGCACAGCCTCTTCGCCCGAGTCGCTCCACGACAGGTCGGACAGGTGCACCAGACCGTCGATACCGCCGTCCAGGCCGATGAACACGCCAAAGTCGGTGATCGACTTGATCTGACCGCGGACCTTGTCACCCTTCTTGTGGTTGATCGCGAAATCGTCCCACGGGTTGGACATGCACTGCTTCATCCCCAGCGAGATACGACGACGGTCTTCGTCGATTTCGAGGATCATGACTTCGACTTCGTCGCCCAGTTGGACAACCTTGGTCGGGTGAATGTTCTTGTTGGTCCAGTCCATTTCGGACACGTGCACCAGACCTTCGATGCCCTGCTCGACTTCGACAAATGCGCCGTAGTCGGTGATGTTCGTGACCTTGCCGAACAGGCGGGTGCCCTGCGGGTAGCGGCGAGCGATGCCGACCCACGGATCTTCGCCCAGCTGCTTGAGGCCCAGCGAGACGCGGTTCTTTTCCTGGTCGAACTTGAGAACCTTGGCTTCGATTTCGTCGCCGACCGACAGCACTTCCGACGGGTGACGCACGCGACGCCAGGCCAGGTCGGTGATGTGCAGCAGGCCGTCGATGCCGCCGAGGTCGACGAACGCACCGTAGTCGGTGATGTTCTTGACGACGCCCTTGACGACGGTGCCTTCCTTCAGGTTGGCAAGCAGCTTTTCGCGCTCTTCACCCATGGTCTCTTCGAGCACGGCGCGACGCGAAACGACGACGTTGTTGCGCTTGCGGTCGAGCTTGATGACCTTGAATTCGAATTCCTTGCCTTCGTACGGCGTGGTGTCCTTGACCGGACGCATGTCGACCAGCGAACCCGGCAAGAAGGCGCGGATGCTGTTGGTCATGACGGTCAGGCCGCCCTTCACGCGACCCGAGATCAGGCCCTTGACCAGCGTGCCTTCGTTGAGCGCCTTCTCGAGGTCGTTCCAAGCGGCAATGCGCTTGGCCTTCTCACGCGACAGGCGGGTCTCGCCGTAGCCGTCTTCCAGGGCGTCGATAGCGACGTGAACGAAATCGCCGACCTTGACTTCGAGTTCGCCGCGATCATCGCGGAACTCTTCGATGGCGACATAGCTCTCGGACTTGAGTCCGGCATTAACGACCACGAAGTTGTGATCGATGCTGACCACCTCGGCGGTGATCACTTCGCCGGAACGCATTTCCTGACGAGCAAGGCTCTCTTCGAACAGCGCGGCGAAACTTTCCATGGAATCGGAAACGGGGTTGGCAGTGGTCATAAAAAGTGGAAATCCCAAAACCGCCCGAAAGCGGCGAACAGCGGTTGATTGAACAAACAGACTACCTACCGCAAGCGGCCGGCAGCCAACCGATACTACGGAAATGCCCGCTCAGGAACGAACCCGACCGAGCACGAAGCCGACTGCCTGCTCGAGGTCCATTTCGGTGGTATCGAGGAGTTCGGCGTCGGGCAACTTCTGCAGGGGAGCCACGGGCCGGGCGGCATCGCGCGCGTCCCGCTCATGGAGATCCTTCAGGAGGTTTTCCATGTTAGCAGCCATTCCCTTTTCCATCAACTGCTTATAGCGACGTTCCGCGCGCGCCTCGGCAGTCGCCGTCAGGAAGATCTTCGTGGCCGCATCGGGGAAGACCACCGAGCCCATGTCGCGCCCCTCCGCAACAAGGCCGGGCGCGATGCGGTAGTCGCGCTGACGGTCCAGCAGCGCCGCCCTCACGGCAGGCAAGGCGGCCACGCGCGAAGCGCCGGACGAGCATGCCTCGGTCCGGATCTCGTCGCTGACATCGTCGCCGGAGAGCAGAACGCGCCCGCCCTCGAACGACGCCGGCAGCGACGCGGCGATCTCGGCAACCGCCTGATCGTCCTCAAGCGACACCCCGGCACGCATCGCGGCAAGTGCGACGATGCGATACAGCGAGCCGCTGTCGAGGCATTGGTAGCCGAGCGCCTCGGCAACACGCGCGGCCACCGAGCCCTTACCCGACGCCGACGGCCCGTCGATCGCGATGACCGGCACGGGCCGCGCGATCTCGGCGAAGCGCTCAAAATAGGTCGGGAAGGTCTTGTTCACGCACTTCGGATCGTTGATGCGCACGCGGCAACCGCCGAGCGCGACGAGCGAGAAACACATCGCCATGCGATGATCGTCGTAGGTGTCGATCGCGGCCGCCCTGAGCACCGCGGGCGGCGTGACGACGAGATAATCGGCGCCCTCCTCGACCACGGCACCCACTTTGCGCAGTTCGGTCGCCATCGCGGCGATGCGGTCGGTCTCCTTGACGCGCCAGCTCGCGATGTTGCGCAGACGGCAAGGCCCATCCGCGAAAAGGGCTGCGACCGCGAGCGTCATCGCCGCATCGGGAATGTGGTTCAGATCGAGATCGAAAGCCTTCAGCCGCCCGCTCTCGGGCGCGCGCGCCTCAATCCAGTTGTCACCCATTTCGATGCGCGCACCGAGCGTCGCCAGGGCTTCGGCGAAGCGCACGTCGCCTTGAATACTCGTACTGCCGACCCCTTCGACGCGCACCGGCCCGCCGCCGATGGCTCCGGCCGCAAGGAAATACGATGCCGACGAGGCATCGCCTTCCACAAAGATCACGCCGGGACTGCGATAACGTACGCCGCCGGGAACCACGAAACGCTCCCAGCCTTCGCGCCGAACCTCGACGCCGAAGCGCGCCATCAGGTCGAGCGTGATCGCGATGTAGGGCTTCGAAATCAGTTCCCCGACCACTTCGACGGTCGACTCCACGCCCGTCAGCGGCAGCGCCATCAGCAAGGCCGTCAGGAACTGGCTCGATACGTCGCCTCGTACGCGCACGACGCCGCCCGAGCGGATCGTCGCCGGGCGGATATGCAGCGGCGGGAAGCCTTCGTTCGCCAGGTAATCGACGCCCGCACCGAGTTGGCGCAACCCATCGACGAGATCGCCGATCGGCCGCTCGTGCATGCGCGGTACGCCCGACAGACGGTATTCGCCACCCGAGAGCGCGAGCGCGGCGGTCAGGGGACGGAACGCCGTCCCTGCATTGCCGAGGAAGAGGTCGGCCGACTTGACCGGAAACGGACCGCCCACGCCGGTGACGCGGTAATTGTCGGTGTCGCCATCGCGCGACCACGCAACCCCGAGCGCGCGCAAGGCGTCAAGCATCCGCTCGACGTCGTCGGACGCGAGGAGGTCGCGAATGTCGGTTTCGCCTTCGGCGAGCGCAGCCAGCAGAAGGGTGCGATTGGAGATGCTCTTCGAACCCGGCAGGCGCACCTGCCCGCTCGCCCCGAGCATCGGCGGGAGATCGAGAAATTCCATGTTTACTCCGACCTGGAAACTGAATTGGCGGAATTGGCGAACTGTTCGGCCCAAGCGTTGCGCGCGGCGCGCGCCTCGGCAAAAAGTTGCTCGAGGCGGCTAGCGTCGCCAGCAAGCAGCAGCGCGCGCAGGTATGCAAGTTCCGCGAGGTACTGGTCGAGTTCGGCCAGCAGCGCCTGGCGGTTTGCAATGCAGATGTCGCGCCACATTTCCGGGTGGCTGCCGGCAATACGCGTGAAGTCGCGGAATCCGCTGGCTGCGAAACCGAAGAGCTGCTCGGCATTGGCCCGTCCGGCCAGGTCGTGGACCAGTCCGAACGCCAGCAAATGCGGCAGATGGCTGACCGCGGCGAACACGCGGTCGTGATCCTGCGGCGGCATCTCGCTGATCATCGCACCGCAGGCCGCCCAGGCTTCACGCACTCGCAGGATGGCCTCGGGCTCGTTCTCGGGCAACGGGGTGATCACGACCTTGCGGTTTTCGTACAAGGACGCGAACGCAGCATCGACGCCGCTCTTCTCCGCACCGGCGATCGGATGGGCAGGAACCGTATGGGTCAGATGATTGGGAAGATGACGATAGATCGCCTCGATCACGTCGCGCTTGGTGCTGCCGGCGTCGGTGACGACAGTGCCCGGCGCAAGATGAGGCGCCATTGCCGCCATCACCGATTCCATCTGGCCGACAGGCGGAGCCAGCAGAACGAAATCTGCGCCATCGGCGGCACTCGCCCAATCGGAGCAGTATTCGTCGATGACGCCCAGTTCGACGGCACGGGCGAGCGAGGTTCCGCTACGGCCGATTCCGACAATGCGTTCGACCAAGCCCGCACGCCGCAGCGCCAACGCGAACGAGCCGCCGATCAGCCCCACGCCGCACACTACCAGTCTCTTGATTACAGCCATTCAGAGCATCATCCATTCAGGCGAGCAGCTGTCGCGGCGCAGCGTCGCCGCGCGCCCTGTGCCGATTCCACAATCCCGCAACCCTTCCGGCACCCGGGCCGGCATCGACTCAGATGACGGCGACGGGATAAGACCCGAGGATCTTCACAAAGGCTGCCCGGTCGTTGAGTTCCTTGAGCGCAGCGGCGACCTCTGGATCTTCGCGGTGGCCCTCGATGTCGACATAGAACACGTATTCCCACAACCCGCCGCGCGCCGGACGCGACTGCAGCTTGGTCATATCGACTCCATGCCGCGCCAACGGTTCGAGCAGCATGTGCATCGCCCCCGGCCGGTTGGGTGCCGAACACACCAACGAAGTCTTGTCGCGGCCGGACGGCCCCGCATCATGACGGGCGATCACCAGGAAGCGCGTCGTATTGTTCGGATCGTCCTCGATGTTCTTGGCCAGCACGTTCAGGCCGTAAAGTTCGCCGGCCGCTTCGCCCGCAATCGCGCACGATTCCGCATCCTCGGAGGCCAGGCGCGCCGCTTCGGCATTGCTCGCGACCGGTACGCGCGACAGATGAGCGAGATTGCGGTTGAGCCACTCGTGGCACTGCGCGAGCGACTGGGCATGCGAGTACAGGCGTTTTGCCGCCCCGATGCCTTCGGACTTCGACAGCAGGTGCTGATGGATGCGCAGCTTGACCTCGCCGCAGATCATCAGCGGGTTTGCGAGCAAGAGATCCAGCGTGCCGCCGACGGCCCCCTCGGTGGAATTCTCCACCGGCACGACGCCATAGTCGGCATTGCCCGCCTCGACCTCGCGGAATACATCGTCGATCGCGGCGGTCGGCACCAGCGTCGGCGCCGAGCCGAAATGCTTGCGTGACGCGCTCTCGGAGAAGGTCCCGGCCGGCCCTAGATACGCGACCTTGAGCGGGTGTTCAAGCGCCAGACACGCCGACATGATCTCGCGGAAGATGCGCTGCACGGCCACATCCGGCAACGGACCGGGGTTCGCTTCACCCAGACGGCGCAACACCTGCGCCTCGCGCTCCGGGCGGTACAGGTTCCCGCGCTTGACCTCGCCGATACGCTTGGCGCACTGCGCCCGTTCGGCGAGACGAGCGAGGATCTCCTCGTCCAGATGATCGATCTTCTTTCTCAGGTTCAGCAGTTCGTCGCTCATGCTCGCCCCATTTCCCGTAACCAGATTCAGCCGTGCCGCCTGGCGAAGTCCTGCATGAACTCGACCAGAGCGCGCACGCCGGCAATCGGCATCGCATTGTAGATGGACGCACGCATGCCGCCGACCGACTTGTGTCCCTTGAGTTGCGTCAGACCTGCCGCCTTCGCCTCGGCCAGGAAGGCATCGTTCAGCGCCTCGCTGCGCAACAGGAAGGGAATATTCATGCGCGAACGGCTCGCCACCGCCACGCGATTCTCGTAAAAGTCGCTGTCGTCGAGGAAGCGATAGAGCAGATCGGCCTTTTCGATGTTCTGCGCCTCGATCCCCGCGAGCCCGCCCTGCGCCTTCAGCCACTGGAAGACCAAGCCCGCAATATAGATCGCGTAGGTCGGCGGCGTGTTCAGCATCGAACCGTTGTCGGCCATCACCTTGTAGTCCATGACCGCCGGCGTCATGGGATGAGCGTGACCGATGAGATCCTCCCGCACGATGACGATCACCAGTCCCGACGGCCCCACGTTCTTCTGCGCGCCCGCGTAGATCAGGCCGTAGCGGCTAACATCGATCGAGCGCGACAGGATGTGCGAGGACATATCCGCCACCAGGGGCGCACGCGTCGCGGGCAGAGCGGCCTCGTCGCCCAGTTCAACGCCATGGATCGTCTCGTTCGTGCACAGATGCACATACGCCGCATTGTCGTCGAGCGACAGTTCATCCTGACGCAGCAGGCGTGTAAAGCCTTCCGCCTCGACACTGCCCGCGAGCCGGATGCTTCCACCCAGACCGGACGCCGCCAGATGCTGAGCTTCCTTGTAGGCCTTCTTGGACCAGCTTCCGGTCACCAGGTAGTCGGCAACACCGCCGCCCAGCAGGTTCATCGGAATCTGCGCAAACTGCTGCGTCGCCCCGCCCTGAAGAAAGAGCACCCGATAGTTCGACGGGATCCCAAGGAGTTCGCGCAAATCGGCTTCGGCCCGGCCGATGATTTCGCCGAACTCCTTGCCGCGATGGCTCATTTCCATGACGCCGCAGCCGGCACCGTGCCAATCGAGCATCTCCTCGGCAGCCTGGCGCAACACCGCCTCGGGCAGAGCAGCCGGACCGGCACTGAAATTGAACACGCGCGTCATGTGCGAAAGCCCTCCATCAAATCCAAATCATTCCGCTGCGGACGTATCCGCTTCGCCCGTCACATCGGCGTCGATCGCCTCATCCGCCGCGCCGACGGACTCCTCGGGCTCGGACTCGGCCACCTTCTCGATGCTCGCAAGCGAATCGGTTTCGTCGAGGTTGATCAGCGTGACGCCCTGCGTCGCCCGGCCCAGCTCGCGGATGTCCTGCACCTTCGTGCGGATCAGCACACCGCCGGTCGAGATCAGCATCACTTCGTCGCTCTCCTCGACGAGGCATGCGCCGACGAGCTTGCCGTTACGCTCGGAAGTCTGAATGGCGATCATCCCCTTCGTGCCGCGACCATGTCGAGTGTACTCCGCGACCGGCGTGCGCTTGCCATAGCCGTTCTCGGTCGCAGTCAGCACGCTCAGATCCTCGCTCTTCGAGACCAGCATCGCGATCACGCGTTGGCCATCCTCGAGCGTCATGCCGCGCACGCCACGCGCCTCACGCCCCATCGGACGCACGTCGCCCTCATGGAAGCGCACCGCCTTGCCGGCATCGGAGAACAGCATGACGTCGCTGTCGCCGTTGGTGATCGCGACGCCAATCAGGCGATCGCCGTCATCGAGGCTCGCAGCGATGATGCCGGCCTTGCGTGGATTGGCGAACGCCGTCAGCGAGGTCTTCTTGACCGTCCCCTCGGCAGTGGCCATGAAGACGAAATGATCGTCGTCGAAGGCCTGCACCGGTAGCACGGCGTTGATCTTCTCGCCCTCGACGAGCGGGAAGAGATTGACGATCGGACGGCCGCGCGAGTTGCGCGTCCCTTCCGGCACTTCATACACTTTCAGCCAATAGACGCGTCCACGACTCGAGAAGCACAGGATGTAGTCGTGGGTGTTCGCGACGAAGAGGCGGTCGATGAAGTCGTCGTCCTTCATGCCCGTCGCCTGCTTGCCGCGGCCGCCGCGGCGCTGGGCGCGGTAATCGGCCAGCGGCTGGCGCTTGAAGTAGCCGCCGTGAGACAGCGTGACGACCATGTCTTCCGGCGCGATCAGATCCTCGATGTTGATCTCGCCGGTATTCAGCACGATCTCCGAACGACGCGGATCGCCGAACTGCATGCGGATCGCGCCGAGCTCCTCGACGATGATCGCGGTGATTCGCTCGGGCCGTGCGAGGATGTCCAGCAGGTCGGTGATGACATCCATCACCTCGCGGTACTCGGCGACGATCTTGTCCTGTTCGAGACCAGTCAGGCGCTGCAGGCGCAGCTCCAGGATCGCTTGTGCCTGAACGTCGGACAGCCGGTAGCCGTTCGCCGACAGGCCGAACTCCTCGGCCAGCCCTTCCGGACGGTAGCTGCCCGCCATCGCCCGGGCGAGCATCTCCTCGACCAGCGTCGAGCGCCAGACGCGCGCCATCAGCTCGCGCTTCGCGTCCGACGGCGTCGGAGCCGCCTTGATCAGCGCGATGATCTCGTCGACGTTCGACAGCGCCACCGCCAGACCTTCGAGGATGTGCCCACGCTCGCGCGCCTTGCGCAGTTCGAAGATGGTGCGCCGCGTGATGACTTCGCGCCGGTGCGACAGGAAGCACTCGAGCATCTGCTTGAGGTTCAGCGTGCGCGGCTTGCCGTCGACCAGCGCCACCATGTTCATGCCGAACGTGTCCTGCAGCTGCGTCTGCTTGAACAAGTTGTTCAGCACCACCTCGGGCACTTCATTGCGCTTCAGCTCGATCACGACGCGCATGCCGGACTTGTCCGACTCGTCGCGGATCTCGCTGATGCCTTCGATCTTCTTCTCATTGACGAGCTCGGCGATGCGTTCGAGCAGCGTCCGCTTGTTCACCTGGTAGGGCAGCTCATCGACGATGATCGCCTGGCGGTTGCCCTTTTCGAGATCCTCGAAATGGGTCCGCGCGCGCATCACGACCCGCCCGCGACCGGTGCGATAGCCGTCATGCACACCCGACAGCCCGTAGATCAGGCCGGCGGTCGGGAAGTCCGGCGCCTGCACGATACGGATCAGCTCTTCGATGCTGACTTCCGGATCCTCAAGCACCTTCAGGCAGGCATCAAGCACCTCGCCGAGATTGTGCGGCGGAATGTTCGTCGCCATGCCAACGGCGATGCCGGACGAACCGTTGATCAGCAGGTTCGGGATGCGTGCCGGCAGGACCAGCGGCTCTTTTTCCGAACCGTCATAGTTCGGCCCGAAGTCGACCGTTTCCTTCTCGATGTCGGCAAGCAGTTCATGGCCGATGCGGGCCATGCGGATTTCGGTGTATCGCATCGCCGCGGCGTTGTCGCCGTCGACCGAGCCGAAGTTCCCCTGCCCGTCGACCAGCATGTAGCGCAGCGAAAAATCCTGCGCCATGCGGACGATGGTGTCGTATACAGCGGAATCGCCGTGCGGGTGATACTTACCGATGACGTCGCCGACAATACGCGCCGACTTCTTGTACGCCTTGTTCCAGTCGTTCGACAGTTCGTGCATCGCGTATAACACGCGGCGATGCACCGGCTTCAGACCATCTCGAGCGTCGGGCAGCGCACGCCCGACGATCACGCTCATCGCGTAGTCCAGATAGGAGTGCCGCATCTCGTCTTCGAGACTGATGGGCAGTGTTTCCTTGGCAAACGGAGTCATTTCGCGGCGGCGGCAATGGCCGCATGGTCAAAAGCTTGGAATCTTACCATGCGCCGACGTCCGACCGCCCCTGATACAGCCCCCACGACCCGACGCCTGGAGCCGCGCACCCGCTGCGCATCGTTGGCGGGTTGCGCCCCTTATGCTTAAATTGCGCCGCCAACAAACGCCCGAGCCATCGGGCAATACAAATCGAATCGCAATTTCAGTGGAGGACTCATGAACCTTACGACGCTCCTGCGCCCGGCCGCCCTCGGCGCAGCGCTGTTCGCGGCCAGCTTCGCTGCCCAAGCCCAGATCAAGGACGTTATCGTCGACGGCAAGGGTGAAATCCCCTACGCCGTCGATGGCCGCAACGTCGTTGCGCGCAGCGGCGCCGGCCTGTGCTGGCGTACCGGCTATTGGACCCCGGCCGCTGCCGGCACGGCCATGGCCGGCAAGCTCCCGGTGGGCTGCGAGTGCGACAGCGACATCGTCGCAAAGGACAAGTGCGCACCGGCCGCTGCCGCTCCGACCGCAGCCCCCGCGCCGGCCCCGGCAGCCCCTGCCGCCGCCGCGCCGGCCGCTCCCGCTCCGACCGCGAAGAAGATCACCCTGTCGTCGAAGGCTCTGTTCGGATTCAATAAGGCCGTCCTGACGCCGCAGGGCAAGGCCGCGATCGACCGTGAAGTCCTCGCGCGTCTGCGCGAAGTCGGTCCGCTGCAATTGGTCACCGTCTCCGGCCATACCGACCGTCTCGGCTCCCAGCAATACAACCAGGCTCTCTCCGAGCGCCGTGCCAAAGCCGTCAAGGACTACCTCGTGACCAAGGGCGTGCCTGCGGACAAGATCGACGTCATCGGATACGGCAAGACCCAGCCGGTGCCCGGCGTCAAGTGCGACGACAAACTCGGCCGCAAGAAACTGATCGAATGCCTCGAACCGCATCGTCGCGTCGAGGTGGAAATCAAGGCCAGCTGAACGGCACGATAGTTTCACCGGACCCCGCGGAAGCGGGGTTTTTGCTTTCAGGAGCAAGCCACCGTGACTCAACCCGTCGACCTACTGATCAACGCGCGCTGGATCATCCCGATCGAACCGGCAAACATCGTTCTCGAACACCATTCGGTCGCCGTCCGCCAAGGACGGATCCTGGCGGTAATGCCCCAACACGAGGCCAACGGACAATTCGCCGCCGCACGGACCGTCGACCTGCCCGACCATGTCCTGATCCCGGGGCTGGTGAACCTGCATGGACACAGCGCAATGAGCCTCATGCGCGGCATTGCAGACGATCTGCCGCTGATGCGTTGGCTGCAGGAAGCCATCTGGCCGACCGAAGCGCGCCACGTGACAAGGCACTTCGTCCACGACGGCACCTTGCTTGCCGCGGCCGAAATGCTCCGCGGCGGCATCACAACCTGCAATGAAATGTATTTCTACCCGGATGCGGCTGCCGAAGCTTTCGAACGCGCCGGCATGCGCGCAGTGGTCGGCATCACGGTGCTCGACTTCCCGACCCCCTTCGCCTCCGACGCCGACGACTACCTGAGAAAGGGACTCGCTGCACGCGATCAATGGCGCCGCCATCCGCGCATCAGTTTCTCGCTCGCCCCTCATGCCCCCTATACAGTCGCGGACGCCAATCTGCAACGGGTAGCGAGCCTCGCTGCCGAGCTCGATACAATTATTCACATCCACGTCCATGAGACCGCTGGCGAGGTGCACGACTCGCTCGCGCAATATGGCGTGCGTCCGATCGCACGACTCGCTGCCCTCGGATTGCTCGGACACAACGTGGTCGCCGTCCACGCGGTTCATCTCGACGACTCGGACATCGAACTGCTGCGAAAACACGGCTGCAGCATCGCCCACTGCCCCAGCTCGAACATGAAGCTCGCCAGCGGCGCAGCGCCCGTCATGCGCGCCCTGGAAGCGGGCATCCCCGTCGGACTCGGAACCGACGGCGCCGCCAGCAATAACCGCCTGGACCTGTTCCAGGAAATGCGCCACGCCAGCCTGCTTGCCAAGGTCATTTCCGGCGACGCCACGGCGATTCCTGCACACACCGCATTGCACATGGCCACGCTCGCCGGCGCCCAGGCACTCGGACTTTCGGATCGCATCGGATCGATCGAGGTCGGCAAGGAAGCGGACCTGTGCGCCGTCGCACTCGACGCACTGGAGACCCGCCCATGCTTCGACCCGGCATCGCATTTGGTATATGTCGCAGGCCGGGAGCATGTTTCCCATGTCTGGGTCGGGGGCGAAATCCGCATGAACAAAGGCGCTCTGATGTTGCAATTTAACGACACTGATTTGCTTGGGCTTGCCGCGATGTGGCAGACTAAACTGAGTAACTGAACTGGATAAGCCGGATCGGCATTGGACCGGCAGCCCCCAGTCATGGAACACCATAGCTGACCGTTACCCATCATCGTCCAGCCAATTGACGAGGAAAATATGATCAAACAGAGCAAGAAGCAGATGTTCGCACTGGTGGCCGCTATCGCGTCGATCGGCCTGTCTGCCCCCAGCGTGTTCGCACAAGCCAAGGACGTCACGGTTGATGGCAAGGGCGAAGTCCCGTACGTCGTCGATGGCCGCAATGTCGTCGCCCGTAGCGGCGCCGGCCTGTGCTGGCGTACCGGTTACTGGAGCCCCGCGGCTGCCGGCACCACCATGGCTGGCAAGCTGCCGGTCGGTTGCGAATGCGACAGCGACATCATCCCGAAGGACAAGTGCCAGGTCGCCGCCGCTCCGGCCGCCGCGCCTGCTCCCGCCCCCGCTCCTGCTCCCGCTCCCGCCGCTGGACCGAAGCCCACCGCGGACAAGATCAAGCTGTCGGCCGACACGCTGTTCGACTTCGACAAGGCGATCCTGAAGCCCGAAGGCAAGAGCAAGCTCGACGACCTCGCCGCTCAGGCCAAGGGCATCAAGCTCGAAGTGATCCTGGCCGTCGGCCACACCGACCGCCTCGGCTCCGACTCCTACAACCAGAAGCTGTCCGAGCGTCGTGCCAACGCCGTCAAGACCTATCTGGTCAGCAAGGGCATCGAGCCGAACCGCATCTACACCGAAGGCAAGGGCGAGCGCCAGCCGGTTACCGGCAAGACCTGCTCCGACAAGCTGGCGCGCAAGAAGCTGATCGAATGCCTGCAGCCGGATCGTCGCGTTGAAATCGAGCTGGTCGGCACCAAGTAATTCCGCCTGACCGCACTCAGGGCCCTGCTTCGGCAGGGCTTTTTCATTTGTGGCGCCCTTTTCGTTTATGGCGTCTAATCCTGCGCTAATTCCGCCCTCCCGGAGACCGCACTATGAACACCAATGCCGATCCCGCCGAATTGCAGAAATTCAGCGACCTGGCACATCGCTGGTGGGACCCGACGTCCGAATTCAAGCCGCTGCACGAAATCAATCCGCTGCGTTTGCGCTGGATCGACCAGAAGGCATCATTGGCCGGCAAGCGTGTACTCGACATCGGCTGCGGCGGAGGGATCCTATCGGAAAGCATGGCTGCGCTCGGGGCAACGGTAACGGGCATCGACCTGTCCGAAAAGGCCCTCGGCGTCGCGCGACTGCATTTGTTCGAGTCCGGCCTGAAGGTCGATTACCAGCACACCAGCGCCGAAGCATTCGCCGCCCAGAACGCCGGCAGCTTTGACGTCGTCACCTGCATGGAAATGCTCGAACACGTCCCCGACCCCGCGAGCACAATCGCCGCTTGCGCGAAACTGGTCCGTCCGGGCGGTCATGTCTTCTTCTCGACCATCAACCGCAACTTCAAGGCCTATCTGTTTGCGGTGGTCGGCGCCGAATACATCCTCAAGCTCCTGCCTCGCGGCACGCACGAGTACGGCAAATTCATCAAACCGTCGGAGCTTGCGCGCTACGCTCGCGACGCGGGTCTCGAGACCACGGAACTGCTGGGAATGAGCTACAACCCCATCGCCAAGACCTACTCGCTGGGGCAGGACACCGACGTCAATTACCTCATGCACACCGTGGCGCCGATCTGATGTGCTAGACTGACACTTGAAATCTACCGATGGGTCTCCATATTGGTAGCAGTCTCACAGGGGCCGACCTGGCTTCGACGTGGGTCGCGAAGCAGTGCAGTGCATACCGAGGACCAGTCACCTCGTAAATCCATCTGGAAGTCAACAAACGCCAACGACGAACGTTTCGTTCTAGCCGCTTAATCCCGGTTAGCGCTGCACCGGCAGGTCTCTGGGCCGGGTGGTCTTAGCGCAAGCTAAGCCGCTGCAGTGTCATCTACAGAGACTCGCGAGTTGCGCCGGGTCACTTGGCGCGACAGCTAAAGGTAAGGTGACTCGCTCCTGTCCGGCCTGCCAACCGGCTAAGGCAGGGGTTAAATCAAATAGGTCGGCTAAGTATGTAGATCTGTCTGTAGAGGGCTTGCGGACGGGGGTTCGATTCCCCCCGGCTCCACCAACACATGAAGGCTCGACCACGGTCGAGCCTTTTTTCATTGCCCCGCCCCGGATCAGTTGCGCTGGATCAGCTCGATCTTGTATCCGTCGGGGTCCTCGGCGAACGCGATGACGGTATTTCCGTGCTTCATCGGCCCTGCCTCACGCACGATCTTTCCGCTCCGCGCCCGGATATCATCGCAGGCACGGTAGGCATCCGGAACAGCCAGCGCGATGTGGCCGAACGCATTTCCCATCTCGTAGGCCGTGACGCCCCAATTGTGCGTAAGCTCGATGACCGCCCCCTCGGACTCGTCCTGGTAGCCGATGAAGGCGAGCGTAAACTTCCCCTCCGGATAATCCTGGCGCCGCAGCAGGCGCATCCCCAGGACTTCGGTATAGAACGCGATCGAGCGATCCAGATCGCCAACTCGCAGCATTGTGTGAAGCAATCTCATCAGTCTCTCCTTTCAGTCCCCATCCACACTCCCCTCTCCGGCGACCCCGAATACCGGAAGCAGGGCCCCTGACGCCTTCAACTGGCTACGCGCGTCCCGCCATTGCGGATAGAGCCTTTCCACAACCGACCAGAAGCGCGGGGAGTGGTTCATCTCAAGAAGGTGCGCCACCTCATGGGCGACCACATAGTCGATCAGCAATGGCGGAAGATGGATCAGGCGCCAGTGCAGACGGATACCGCTGCGCGAACTGCAACTCCCCCAGCGCGTCCGCGCCGAAGACAAGCGCACCGCAGGAACCGGAAGCCCGAGACGAAAACAGTACTCGACCACCCGCTCGCCGAACCAGGGCAGCGCCCGCCGGCGCAAAGCCCGTGTGACATGCGCTGCAGCATCGCCGGCACGCGGAAGGTGCAATTCCTCGACGCCATCGACACCGAGCTTCCAACTGACCGACCTTCCCCCCGCACCGGTTCGTATCCGGCAATGCTCCCCGAAAACAGGAAGCATGGCTCCGTCCGCAATCGCGAATTCCCGGGGATCTCTGCGAGCCTCGTGCCGCACGAGCTTATCCAGCAACCAATCCTGATGCGAACGGATGAAAGCTTCGACATCCAGGTCCGCTGTCGGCCAGGGCACCCCGACTTTCACTCCGCGATGACTGACCTGCAGCCCGAGCGTACGGCGGTCGGAGCGGCGCAGCACGTACGCAACCTGCCGCCCGGCTAGGCAAATTTCCCGCCTCTCCTCGGACGCCAGTCCGGCGGCGGTGCGACGCCGCCGGGTCAGACCTTGTCCTGCCATTCGTAACCGCGCGCGTGCATCTCGTTCCGCACGAGTTCCATGGCCGCCGCGACGCGCGACGCCGGCCCTTTCACCCCCAGCTCGACCGAACGCCGCTCGCCCGGATGTTCGGCAACGGACGGCAGACTGAAGACGGCCAGCCCGGGATAGGCGACCTCAAGGGACTCCATCAGCTCGATCAACTTCCCCTCGTAGGCGTCCCACACCGTGACTGCCGCCTCGACATAGTCCTCGACATGATGGAGGTGCCGAAACCGCGTATCGAGCACTGCCTCCACCATCGGCCAAGCCATCACCGGGAATCCGGGCACGAAGAAATGATCACGGATGGCAAACCCGGGGATCTGATTGTAGGGGTTGGAAATGATTTCGCTGCCGGCCGGGAATGTGCCGAGCTGCAAACGATGCTCGGTGATCTCCGCGCCGAACTTCGCCCGTATGATCGCCTCGGCTTGCGGATGCAACACGACTTCTACCCCGAGCGCCAGGGCAGCCGATTGCCGCGTCCGGTCGTCGGGCGTGGCACCGATGCCGCCGAAGCAAAACACGACGTCGCCTGACCCGAAACTGTCCTTCAGGACTTCGATCAGACGCGCCTGATCGTCGCCGACATAGCGCGCCCACGCGAGCCGAAGCCCCCGCGCGCCCAGCATCTCGATCAGCTTCGCGAGATGTTTGTCCGAACGGCGCCCGGACAGAATTTCGTCGCCGACGATGACGGTGCCGAATGCCACCCGCCCCTCCTAGCGCGCTACGGGAACCGAATCGAGAATCGAGACGCCTCGCTCCGTCCGCTCCCGTCTCAGGGCTTCCAGCATGAAATGAACGAAGGCCAATCCGCAGAACGCCGGCGCCACCAGATTGATCACCGGGACGTAGGCAAGCAGCGCACAGCCCCCGCCAAGCAAGAGCATTGGCGACCGCAACGCGCGGGGCAACTTCGCGAGTTCCGCCTTGTCCGCATGGAGCATCAGTGCGTCATAACCGAAAGCGCGCTGATTGAGCCAGGCGGTGAGCACGACCGAGGCAACCAGACCGCCTCCGGGAATCAGCCACAAAGGCAGTGAAACCACCATCCCGACGAGAAAAATCACCCCGGCAAGGACTGCATTCCAGGCACTACCGAAATTCGAGCCACCTCGCCGCAACTCGAGATCCGCGTAATCGCGTCGCGAGACCTCCTCGAGCATCATCGGCAACGCGAACACGGCGACGATCAATGCCGCCGTGACATAGATCAGCGGGAACAAGGCCAGCGCCAGCGCCAACTTGATCAGGACCAGTACAACGCCGGCCCCCACCTCCGACGAGCTCAGCCACTCGCCCGCAAACGACCATCCCTGGATCCACCCCATGATGCCGTCGACCAAGGGCGACCAGGAGAACAACGCAATCACGGTCCACAATGCCATCGCGGCAAGGCTCGGCCATAGCAGGTGAACGAAGACGCCCTTACGACCAAGGCTTCGCAACGCTCGAGCGGAGGCAACCAGGATATCTCGCATGCTCGAATCCGACGACTAGCGCGTCATCCCGGGCAACATGCCCTTCATGCCGCGCATCATCTTCTGCAGCCCGCCTTTCGAGAACTGCTTCATGACCTTCTGAGTCTGCTCGAACTGGTTGAGCAGCCGGTTGACCTCTTGCACGGTGACCCCCGACCCCGCCGCGATACGACGCTTGCGGCTCGCCTTGATGAGCTCCGGCTTGGCACGCTCGAGCGGAGTCATCGAATTGATGATGCCCTCGATCCGCCCGATCGTCTTCTCCTCGACGCCGCCCTGCAGCTTGCCCGCCATCTGCGAGAACTGCGCCGGGAGCTTGTCCATCATCGAGGCGAGGCCACCCATCTTTCGCATCTGGGCGATCTGCTCCTTGAAATCGTTGAGGTCGAAGCCCTTGCCGGTCTTGAGCTTTTGCGCAAACTCCCGCGCTTTATCCTCATCGACGCCCCGGCGCGCCTCCTCCACCAGACCGAGGATGTCGCCCATGCCCAGGATACGGCTTGCCATCCGTTCGGGATGGAATTCCTCCAGCCCGGAGAGCTTCTCGCCGACCCCGGCGAACTTGAGCGGCTTGCCGGTCACGTGACGCACGGACAACGCCGCACCGCCGCGCGCATCACCGTCGAGCTTGGTCAGCACGATGCCGGTCAGCGGCAACGCTTCGTTGAAGGCGCGCGCCGTATTGACGGCATCCTGGCCGAGCATCGCATCGACGACGAACAGGGTCTCGACCGGATTGACGGCGGCATGGAGTAGCTTGATCTCCTCCATCATCGCCGCATCGATCGCCAGACGGCCGGCGGTATCGAGCAACACCACGTCGTAGTAGTGGCGACGGGCGTGATCCAGCGCCGCCAAGGCGATATCGACGGGCTTCTGGGTCGCCGCCGACGGGAAGAAGTCGATGCCTGCCTGGGCGGCAACGGTCTTCAACTGCTCGATTGCCGCAGGACGATAGACGTCGGCCGACACGGCCAACACCTTCTTCTTCATGCGTTCGTGCAGCAGCTTGCCCAGCTTGCCCGTGGTCGTGGTCTTGCCGGCGCCCTGCAGACCCGCCATCAGAATGACGGCCGGCGGCTGCGCGGCGAGGTTGAGGCCGGCATGCGAACCGCCCATCAGCGCCTTCAATTCGTCATACACTACGCCCACGAGCGCCTGGCCCGGCGTCAGCGATCCGACAACCTCCTGCCCGACCGCCTTTTCCTTGACGCGCGCAACGAAGTCCTTGACCACCGGCAAAGCCACGTCGGCTTCGAGCAGTGCAAGGCGCACCTCGCGCATCGCGTCCTGGATGTTGTCTTCGGTCAGCCGAGCCTGCCCACGCAGGGTCTTGACGACCTTGGACAGACGTTGTGTGAGATTGTCGAGCATATTGTCTGGGCCCCTCGCCCTTGGAGTAAACTGCAGGTAACTATGCAAACCATTCTACTTCATCTCCTAGCCGCCTCGCTCTACGCGGGGCTGGGTATCCATTTTTGGCGCAACATCGTCGCAGGTCGCAAGGGCAATCCACGGCAATCCATGTCGGTCGGCGAACGCATCACGATGCTGGGCGCGATCCTTGCGCACGGCTGGGCACTCCAAGAGGCACTCTTCCCGGGGGATGGCATGCGATTCGGCTTCGGTTTCGCCGTCTCCCTCGTAATCTGGCTTGCAGTCTGTTTCTACTGGATTGAAACCTTCTATGCGCGGCTCGAGGGGCTTCACGGGTTCGTCGTCACGGCGGGTGCCGGGGGCAGCCTCCTGCCGCTCATCTTCCCGGGCCAGCACGCACTCGCGAACGCGGGTTCCCCGGCCTTCCGCGCGCACTTCATCATTGCCATGCTGGCCTATAGCCTCTTCACCCTGGCCGCGCTCCACGCCATGCTGATGGCCATCGCAGAACGACAGTTGCACAGCGGAAGGCTGACGCGGACCTTCGCCAACCTGCCGCCCTTGCTAACAATGGAAACGCTGCTGTTCCGCCTGATCGGCATCGCATTCCTCCTGCTGACGCTCACGCTGAGTTCAGGCATCGTCTTTTCCGAATCGCTTTTCGGGCAGGCGTTCCGTCTCGATCACAAGACCGTCTTCGCGATCATCTCGTGGCTCCTGTTCGGCGCGCTTCTCGTTGGCCGCACAATATGGGGATGGCGCGGCCGCGTCGCCCTTCGGTGGACGCTGGCAGGGTTCACGACGCTCGTGCTCGCCTACGTGGGAAGCCGCTTTGTCATCGAAATCGTGCTCGGCCGGGCAACCTGAATGCCGGACGGGAAAAGCGGCGGCCTTCAGGGAACGATACTCCTCACAGTGAAGAGCCTCTACCCTTTACAAAGCATGGGCTTCATGTGCAAGATCGAATGTGAGTTAGTTAAGAGCGGGACATGGCAGCAAACCCTCAGACCGCACTGAGCGGCCTTGCACGAGCATTGGTTCAACACGGCCGCCTGTCGGAGGCGGATGCGGCGACGTGCACGACCAGCGCACCGGCGGTCCCCAACGGGTTCATTCTGGAGCTCGCGCAGCGCAAACTGATCACCACCAAGGAAGTCGCCTGGTTCGCCGCCGAAACCTTCGGCTACCCGCTACTTGATATCGCGGCTGTCGACCGCTCTTTCTTCCCGAAGGATGCCATCGATCGCAAGCTGATCAGCAAACATCAGATCATTGCGCTCGGCAAGCGTCAGAACCGCCTCACCGTTGCCGCCGCCGATCCGTCGAACATGCGGGCTCTCGACGAGATCCGGTTCCAAACGGGCATGCAAGTGGATCTGGTCATCGTCGAGGCCGACCGGCTCGCCCGCCTCGCCGAAGCGTTGTCCGAATCTGCCGCCGACACGCTGAAAGAGCTGACCGGCGAAGATTTCGACATGGACCTCCTGCAGGGGCAGGAGCCTGCGGCCGAAACGGCATCTGACGAAGGCTCGGCGGAAGTTGACGATGCGCCGGTCGTCAAATTCATTCAGAAAGTCCTGATCGATGCGATTAACGAAGGCGCATCCGACATCCACTTCGAGCCGTACGAGAAGTACTACCGCATCCGGGTTCGGACCGACGGCATCCTGCGCGAGATCGCGCAACCGCCGCTGGTGCTCAAGGAAAAGATTGCCGCGCGGATCAAGGTGATATCGCGGCTCGATATTTCGGAAAAGCGCGTCCCGCAAGACGGCCGGATGAAGCTGGTGCTGTCCAAGAGCAAGTCGATCGACTTTCGCGTTTCCACCTTGCCGACACTTCACGGCGAAAAGATCGTGATGCGTATTCTGGACGCCAACTCCGCGATGCTCGGCATCGATGCGCTGGGTTACGAGCCCGACCAGAAAAAGGTGCTCATGGATGCGATCGAACGCCCATACGGGATGGTTCTTGTCACCGGACCGACCGGTTCTGGCAAGACCGTTTCGCTCTACACCTGTCTCAATATCCTGAACAAGCCCGGGGTCAACATCTCGACGGCCGAGGATCCCGCAGAAATCAACCTGCCCGGCATCAACCAGGTCAACGTCAACGAAAAAGCCGGCCTCACGTTCGCGGCGTCTCTTCGTTCGTTTCTGCGCCAGGATCCGGACGTCATCATGGTGGGCGAAATCCGAGACCTGGAAACCGCCGAGATTTCCGTCAAGGCCGCGCAGACCGGCCACCTCGTCCTCTCGACGCTGCATACCAACGATGCGCCCACGACGCTGGAACGCCTCAAAAACATGGGCGTCGCGCCTTTCAACATTGCATCGTCCGTGATCATGATCACCGCGCAGCGACTTGCGCGCCGCCTGTGCACCTGCAAGCAACCGGTGGACATTCCCATCGAGGCCTTGCTGCAAGCCGGTTTCAGCGGCGACGAACTCGACGGCAGCTGGCGCCCCTATGGCCCGGTCGGCTGCGAACGATGCAAGGGGAGCGGCTACAAGGGCCGGCTCGGCATCTACCAGGTCATGCCGATCAGCGACGAGATCGCACATATCATCATGACGAACGGCAATTCGATCGACATTGCCGCACAAGCACAACGGGAAGGCGTCCGCGACCTGCGACAGTCCGGACTCCTGAAGGTCAAGCAGGGGGCCACTTCGCTTGAAGAAGTGCTCGCCACTACAAACGAATAAGGGAACAGCATCGACTCATGGCGACCACGACCCGAGGCAAGGTAGCCGCCGCCAGCGGCCCCAAGGAAGTCCTGTACGCATGGGAAGGACGGGACAAGACCGGCAAGCAGGTGCGCGGGGAAATGCGCGCGAGCGGGGAGTCCGTGGTTCAGGCCACGCTGCGACGCCAGGGCGTCCAGGTGTCCAAGGTCAAGAAGCAAAGCATGGCCCGCGGTCACAAGATCACCGACAAGGACATTGCGCTCTTTACCCGCCAGCTGGCGACCATGATGAAATCGGGCGTCCCGCTGCTGCAGGCCTTCGATATCGGCATCAAGGGTTCGAGCAATCCCAGTCTCGCGCGACTGCTGAATGACGTACGGACCGACGTGGAAACGGGCTCGAGCCTCTCGCAGGCCTTCAGCAAACACCCGCTCTATTTCGACAAGCTCTTCTGCAACCTCGTCGCGGCCGGCGAACAGGCCGGTATTCTGGATGGCCTGCTTGACCGCATCGCCACCTACAAGGAAAAGATCCTTGCGATCAAGAGCAAGATCAAGTCGGCGATGTTTTACCCGATCGCCGTCATCGTCGTTGCGGCGATTGTCGTGACGGTGATCATGTTGTTCGTGGTGCCTGAATTCAAGAAGGTTTTCCATAGCTTCGGCGCAGACCTTCCCGCTCCGACTCTGGTGGTCATTGCGATCTCGGACGCCTTCGTGTCGAACTGGTACATCGTATTCGGCGCACTCGTCGGCATCTTCATGGGGATCAGTGCAAGCTACAAACGCTCGAGTGCGATGCAGATTGCAGTTGACCGTATCGTGCTGCAGGCCCCGGTCGTCGGCGATATCATTCGCAAAGCAACGGTTGCGCGCTGGACGCGAACGCTGTCGACGATGTTCGCGGCAGGCGTCCCGCTGGTGGAAGCCCTCGAGTCCGTGGGCGGCGCCTCGGGCAACTACGTTTACCTGACTGCGACACGCCAGATTCAGACCGAGGTCAGCACCGGCACCAGTCTGACGGTCGCCATGCAGAACGCCGATGTGTTTCCGGGCATGGTGGTTCAGATGGTCTCGATCGGCGAAGAGTCTGGTCAGCTCGATTCGATGCTCGGAAAAGTCTCCGACTTCTATGAGCAGGAAGTCGACGACGCGGTCGCGGGGCTTTCGACGCTACTCGAACCCCTCATCATGGTGTTCCTCGGCGTCGTGATCGGCGGCCTGGTCGTCGCGATGTATCTGCCCATCTTCAAACTTGGCGAAGTGGTCTGAGCCTCCTTCAGCAGTTGCCCGGCAGACACCGGGCAGCGAACTCACGTACTCCTCATGTCCGAATTTCTGCGCGACCCCGTAGTATTCACCACGCTTGCCACCCTGCTCGGCCTGTTCGTCGGGAGTTTTCTCAATGTCGTGATTCACCGCCTTCCGAAAATGATGGAACGGGAGTGGCATGCCCAAGCGGCCGAATTGCGTGACGAGCCGATTCCCGAGCGCGAACCGTTCAACCTCGCCACCCCGCGCTCGCGCTGCCCACACTGCGGTCATCAGATCACCGCGCTGGAAAACATCCCCGTCGTGAGCTACCTGATCCTGCGCGGGCGCTGCAGTCACTGTGCCGCGTCCATCAGCCGGCGTTATCCGATCGTGGAAGTGCTGACGGCAGGCCTTACGGGCTATGCGGCCTGGCACTTCGGCTATGGAGCGGCGGCTCTTGGTGCCTTCTGTTTCGTCTGGGCCATGGTCGCAATGACCTTCATCGATCTGGACACCCAACTGCTCCCCGACTCGCTGACCCTGCCCTTGCTATGGCTGGGCCTCGCCCTCAATCTCGGCAGCACCTACGTGGAGCTGTCGAACGCGGTAATCGGCGCCATGGCAGGTTATCTCTCGCTGTGGTCGGTCTTCTGGCTCTTCAAGCTCACCACCGGCAAGGAAGGCATGGGCTATGGGGACTTCAAGCTGCTCGCGGCCGTCGGCGCGTGGCTGGGCTGGCAGATGCTGCCGCTGACCATCCTGTTTTCGTCCCTCGTGGGGGCCCTTGCCGGCATCGGACTGATCGCGTTCGCGCGTCACGGGCGGAATGTACCGATTCCATTCGGCCCCTACCTTGCCGCTGCGGGCGTGCTTGCGCTCTTCTGGGGCAAGCGGATCACGGACTTGTACCTGGCGACATTCTGACGCTCACGGCTTCTTGAAGCGGCGCATCAGCATCCCCATTTAAAGCACGGCGCCCGCGTCGGGCGCCCCAGACTTCTCCCTGATGCTGCATTGCGTTAGACTCGCAAGCTTGGTTTCCGGAGGTTGCCATGCCCATTTACGAATATCGTTGCAATAGCTGCGGGTTCCAGAAGGAACACATCCAGAAGATGAGCGATGATCCGCTCAAGACCTGTCCGTCGTGCAACGCAGACACTTATCAGAAACAGCTGTCGGCTGCCGGTTTCCAATTGAAGGGCACCGGCTGGTATGCCACCGACTTCAAGGGTGGCAGCTCATCGGCCCCCAAACCGTCCGAGGCGGCGGCAGCTCCCGCCGGATGCGGCGGCGCTTGCGCCTGTCATCCGAGCTAAGGGCAACAGCCTCACGTGCGAAGATATTTCATCACCGGGCTCCTGATCTGGATTCCATTGTCCATCACGTTCATGGTGCTGGCGTGGATCGTCGGCACCCTGGACCAGATCATCGACTGGCTGCCGAACGGCCTGCAGCCACGCCATCTGCTGGGATTCAACATTCCTGGCGCCGGTGTCGTGGTTGCACTGTTGCTCGTATTGAGCACAGGCCTCATCGCGGCCAACGTGATCGGGCAGAAGCTGGTCAGGTTCTGGGAAGGGCTGCTTTCCCGTATCCCAGTGGTGAAATCGCTCTATAACGGCGTCAAGCAGGTCTCCGACACCCTTTTTTCGAGCTCGGGCCAGGCTTTCCGCAAGGCGCTGCTTGTGCGTTATCCCCACCAGGACTCCTGGACGATTGCCTTCCTGACCGGAAAGCCCGGTGGTGACGCCGCAAACCACCTCGAAGGTGAATACGTCAGCGTCTATGTGCCGACGACGCCGAACCCCACATCCGGCTTCTTCCTGATGATGGCCAAGGCGGATGTGATCGAACTCGACATGAGTGTCGACGAGGCGCTCAAGTACATCATCTCGATGGGCGTGGTTGCGCCGCCCGCGCGCAACGGCACCTCCCCAATTCTGCTGAACCAGTAACCATACGGCCCCGATGGCCGTGTCTTCGTTTCGGACATTTGCTCATGCGAACCAAATACTGCGGTCAAGTCACCGCTGCCGACCTTGACCAGACCGTGACCCTGTGCGGCTGGGTGCACCGTCGCCGCGACCACGGCGGTGTGATCTTCATCGACCTGCGCGACCGCGAGGGCCTGGTTCAGGTGGTGTGCGACCCTGACCGCGCCGAGACCTTCCGCATCGCGGAATCGATTCGCAACGAATACGTCGTGAAGCTGACGGGCAAGGTTCGCCGTCGCCCCGCCGGCACCGAGAACGCAAACCTCGTCTCGGGCGAGATCGAAGTGCTTTGCCACACGCTCGAAGTGCTCAACGCATCGGCGACGCCGCCGTTCCAGCTTGATGACGACAACCTGTCGGAGAATGTCCGCCTGGTGAACCGCGTCATCGACCTGCGTCGCCCGCAGATGCAGAAGAACATGATGCTGCGCTACAAGGTGGCGATGGCTTTCCGCCGCTTCCTCGATGGCCAGGGCTTCATCGACATCGAGACGCCGATGCTGACGAAGAGCACGCCGGAAGGCGCACGCGACTACCTCGTTCCCTCGCGCGTGCATCCGGGACAGTTCTTCGCGCTTCCGCAGTCGCCGCAGCTCTTCAAGCAGCTGCTGATGGTCGCGGGCTTCGATCGCTACTATCAGCTCACGAAGTGCTTCCGGGACGAGGATCTGCGCGCCGACCGCCAGCCGGAATTCACCCAGGTCGATATCGAGACCTCGTTCCTGAACGAGACCGAGATCACCGCGATCATGGAAGACATGATCCGCTTCGTGTTCCGCGAAGCGCTTGCCGTCGAACTCCCGGCGCCCTTCCCGCGCATGACTTATGCGGAAGCGATGCGCCGTTACGGCTCGGACAAGCCGGACCTGCGAGTGACGCTTGAGCTGACCGAAGTGACCGACGCGGTCCGCGACGTCGCGTTCAAGGTGTTCAGCGGCCCGGCGACCAGCGGCGGCCGCGTTGCCGCGCTGCGCGTTCCGGGCGGTGCGGGCCTCACGCGCGGCGAGATTGACGAGTACACGAAGTTCGTCGGCATCTACGGCGCGAAGGGCCTCGCCTACATCAAGGTCAACGACGTCACCAAGCCGAACGAGGAAGGCCTGCAGTCTCCGATCGTGAAGAACCTGAACGAGACCGCGCTGCGCACGATCCTCGAACGGACCGGCGCGCAGTCGGGTGACCTGATCTTCTTCGGTGCGGACAAGACGAAGGTCGTCAACGACGCGCTCGGTGCGCTGCGCATCAAGCTCGGTCACGAGAAGGGCTACGTGACCGGCGACGCCTGGTGCCCGCTGTGGGTTGTCGACTTCCCGATGTTCGAATACGACGAGGACGACAAGCGCTGGGTCGCCTGCCACCATCCGTTCACGAGCCCGAAGGACGACCACGTCGAGTTGCTCGACTCGAACCCGGGCGAGTGCCTGGCGAAGGCGTATGACCTGGCGCTGAACGGCTGGGAGATCGGCGGCGGCTCGGTTCGTATCCATCGTGCCGACGTCCAGGCGCGTGTGTTCGACGCGCTGAACATCGGCCCCGAAGAGCAGCAGATCAAGTTCGGCTTCCTGCTCGACGCACTCAAGTACGGCGCGCCCCCGCACGGCGGCCTCGCCTTCGGTCTCGACCGGATCGTCACGCTGATGACCGGCGCAGAATCGATCCGCGACGTGATCGCCTTCCCGAAGACGCAGCGCGCCCAGTGTCTGCTGACCGACGCACCGGGCGAGGTCGACGAGAAACAGTTGCGCGAGCTCCACATCCGTCTGCGCCAGAAGGTCGACACCCAGGTCGAAGTCGGCAAGTCCTGAGTCCTGCGCCTCGCGCCTAACGAAAGGGCAGATGGCTGACCATCTGCCCTTTTTCATGCAGACTGTCACCTGCACGGCATCAATAATTACTGCAGAAAGCATCGGCGGATGCCGTAAGCTCCGATAGACTGCCTGAGTCCGGGCCCCAATATCCGCTCACCGTAACATCATGGCCGATATCGAACGTCTCAACGTCCTGATCGTCGAAGCGAATCAGAGCATGCGCGGCCAATTGAGATCGATGCTCAATGGCTTCGGCATTGCCGACGTCAATTTCGCACCTACCGCCGGAATGGCGGTCAGTCGGTTGCGCGAGCGCAAATACGACATCATCCTGTGCGAGTACAACCTCGGGGAGGGCCAGGACGGGCAGCATCTGCTGGAAGATCTCCGCAGCAAGGAGATCATCCCCCTCGATACGCTGTTCATCATGATCACCGGGGAGCGCAATTACGAACGCGTCGTCAGCGCGGCCGAGCTGGCCCCGAACGACTACATCCTGAAGCCGCTGACCCCCGACAGCTTGCACATCCGCCTGTTGCGGGCGCTTGAAAAACGGGAGGCCTTCCGTTCCGTGTATCGGGCGATCGATGCGGGCGAGACGCAGCAGGCGATCGAAGGCTGCGCGGCGGGACGTCGGGAGCATCCGCGCTACCGGATCGATTTCATGCGCCTCGAGGCGGAGCTCCACGCGGTGCTCGGCCATACTGAACACGCCGAAGACATCTATCGCGAAGTACTGGCTGCCAAGGCTGTGCCTTGGGCACGCCTCGGTCTCGCCAAGGTACTGTTCGCGAAGAAGGAGTATGGCGCGGCGGAAGACCTCCTGAGTTCGCTCGTTGCCGAGAACAGCCGCTACATCGACGCCTATGACTGGCTCGCGAAGGCGCGCGAGGCAAGCGGCCGGATCGACGAGGCGCGGGACGTGCTCGCGAGCGCCGTGGCGCTGTCGCCCCACCGCCTGAGCCGTCTGCGCCACCTTGGCAGCGTCCAATTGGCCTCGGGCGATCTGGAGTCCGCGGAACGCACCCTCGCGGAAGTGGTGCGAAAGGGAAAGTATTCGGATTTTCGCGATCCTGAAGACCATGTGCACCTCGTCCAAGCGCAACTCGGGCAGGGACGAACGAACGAAGCCCAGACGACGATTCGCGACCTGGAGCGGAGCATGGAAGGATTGGCGGCGACGCCGATCTGCAGTTCGCTGTCGAAAGCGCTCTATTTCAGCGAAACCGGCGCGGCCGATCAGGCTCAGGCCGCACTTCAGGCGGCACTCAGGGCAGGCTCCGACCTGACCACCGTGTCGATCGGGCTTAAGCAGGAGCTGATCAAGGCCTGCCTCGACAATGACCTGGAAAGCGAAGGCAGTACGCTCGTAATGGACATTCTGCGGAACGCGTCCGACGAGCAGACGATCGAGAAGACGCGGGCAATTCTGCAATCGCGCGGCTGCGGCGAACTATCGGACGAACTCGAGCAACGCGTCCACGTCGAAGTGAAGAACCTGATTGCAACCGGCGCAGATATGGTGAAGTCCGGCGACTACGACGGTGCCGTGCGCGAAATGATGAGCGCGGTACAGAAGATGCCGGGGAATCCGCACGTGCTGTTCAACGCGGCCCTGGCGCTGCTGCGCCATATCGAGAACCGGGGCTGGAACGATCGCTTTGCGGCGCAGGCCCGGACGCTGATCGCGCGCACGCGGCGTCTCGACCCGGCCAATCCGCGCCTGGAGGCGATCAACGGCTTCATGCAGCAACTGTCGAAGAAGCTCAACACGCGGCAAGCCTAGCAAGCAACCGCGCCGGCGCGGTCTTCGTCCGCCCTTCACGGAGTTCCCTGATGCACGCTGCGTTTGCGCGGATTGCGCTTTTCCTGCTCATCGCCGTATGCGCCCTGACGGGCTACGGTCGGGAACCGTGGCGCCCGGACGGCGAGGGGTTGCCGGGGGAGGCCATCGAGACGCTGCAGCGCATCCAGCGCGGCGGCCCCTTTCCCTACCGCAAGGACGGTGTCGTCTTTCAGAATCGTGAACGGCGGCTGCCCCAACGACCGTATGGCTACTATCGTGAATATACGGTGCCGACGCCGGGCTCGGACGATCGCGGGGCAAGGCGCATCATCAGCGGCGGGACGCCGCCCGAGGTCTTCTACTACACGGGCGACCATTACCGCAGCTTCCGGCAATTGACGTCGGAATTGGTCCGGGAGAATGCACGATGACCGAATCCAGCCGCTTGTCGAATCTGCTGTCGGAGCACGGCCGTGCCGGCGTCTATCTGCTGCCTGATGAAGGCAGCGGCGCGCTATCGGAGCTTGCCACCGGACTCGATTTCGCGTTCGCGCACGCCGATCTCGACGGCTGTGCCGACAAGGCGGAGTTCCTGCGCCGGGTCGCCGCCGCCCTGCACTTCCCGACATGGTTCGGACACAACTGGGACGCCCTGTCCGATTGCCTCACGGACCTGAGCTGGCTGAAAGCGGACGGTTACGTCGTGGTCCTCGATCACATGGATCGCTTCCGCCTCGCCGCAGAAGACGAGTTCGTCACGGCACTGGACATTTTCGAAGAGGCTGCACGCTCGTGGGCGGACGCAGGCGTCCCAATGTGGATCTTCGTCGGCCTCAGCCGGGACGGCATCACGCATCTGCGCAGCCTGTAATGACCTCGACGGTGTTCAAGCGACCGGTTTCGGTGCTGGTCGTGATCCATACGCCGTCGCTGCAGGTGCTGCTGCTCAGGCGCGTGCGGCCGCCCGACTTCTGGCAATCGGTCACCGGCAGCCTGGAACCGGGTGAAGCGCCGCAGCAGGCGGCATTGCGGGAAATCGGCGAGGAAACGGGGATCGCCGCAGGGCCCGAACAACTCGTCGACTGGCACCGCAGCTACGAATTCGTGATCCGCGACGAGTGGCGCGCGCGGTATGCGCCGGATGTCACGCACAACACGGAACATGTGTTCAGCTTGTGCGTACAGGGGGGGCAAGCGATCCGGCTCGCCCCGGACGAACACGATGCGCTCGTCTGGCTGCCCTTTGAAGTGGCCGCAACGCGCGTCTTTTCGTGGACCAACCGCGAGGCGATTCTCGAACTCCCCAGGCGTGAGCGCCGAAGCTGAGCGCCTCTGCTGCCTGCCTCTCCGGGCCATCTCGGCGGTCTTGAAATATGACGGCAACGATCTATGCTGAAACTCAAAACCCCTTGTCTCAGCGAGGAGATCGCCATGAGCAACCTGATCCGTCGTGATCCATTCAATGAGCTGCTGCGCGGTTTTTTCATCCGTCCGGTCGACTTCGCGACCAGCGACGACCTCGAAGGACCGAAGATGCGCGTGGATATCGAGGAAGATGCCGCGGCCTATCGCGTCCATGCGGAATTGCCGGGCATGAAGAAGGAAGACATCCACGTCCATATCGATGGGCCCGTCGTGTCGATCAATGCCGAACGGAAGCAGGAAAAGGAGGTCAAGGAAGGCGAACGTGTATTGCGTACCGAACGCTATTTCGGCACCGTGTCCCGCAGCTTCCAGTTGGGACAGGATATCGATGAGGGAGGCGCAAGCGCGAAATTCAACGACGGCGTGCTGGAATTGACGCTGCCGAAGAAGGCACCTGTGCAGACGAGGAAACTGAGCATCGACTGACTGCCGATTTCTGCTCCGCTCGACGGCCGCACCCTGCAAGGATTGGGGGTGCGGCTTCTGCTTTCTGGAGCGAGACTTTAAAATGGCGCCGCACATTAATCAGGAATTCGCCATGTCCGTTTCGCAGCGCACCGACCAGGTTTCCCCGGCACTGAAAGCCGAAGTCCTCGCCGAGGCCCTTCCCTATATCAAGCGCTTCTTCGACAAGACGATCGTCATCAAGTACGGCGGCAACGCGATGACCGACCCGAAGCTGAAGGACTGCTTCGCGCGCGACGTCGTGCTGCTGAAGCTCGTGGGCCTGAATCCGGTGGTCGTGCACGGTGGCGGCCCGCAGATCGAGAACCTGCTGGCCCGGGTCGGCAAGAAGGGTGAATTCGTCCAGGGGATGCGCGTGACCGACGCGGAAACCATGGAAGTGGTCGAGATGGTGCTGGGCGGCCAGGTCAACAAGGAAATCGTCAACCTGATCAACCAGGCGGGCGGCAAGGCCGTGGGCCTGACCGGCAAGGACGCGAGCTTCATCCGTGCGAAGAAGCTGATGATGCAGAAGAAGGACGCGCCCCCGGGAGATCTGGTCGATATCGGCCAGGTCGGCGAGGTCACGCAGATCGACCCGAGCCTGATCGCCTTCCTCGACCAGGGAGACTTCATCCCGGTGATCGCGCCGATCGGTGTCGGCGAGAACGGCGAGACCTACAACATCAACGCCGACGTGGTCGCGGGCAAGCTCGCCGAGATCCTGAAGGCCGAGAAGTTGGTGCTGCTGACGAACACCCCCGGCGTACTCGACAAGGACGGCAATCTGCTGACGGGGCTGACGCCGCGCCAGATCGACGGGCTCGTCGAAGACGGGACGCTGTCCGGCGGCATGCTGCCGAAGATCGGTTCGGCGCTCGATGCGGCGCGCAACGGCGTGAAGTCGGTGCACATCATCGACGGCCGCGTCGAACACTGCCTGCTGCTGGAAATCCTGACCGACCATGGCGTCGGCACGATGATCAAGAGCAAGTAAGCGGCGTCCCCGACCAGAACAAGAGGCCCCGGCTGGCCACCCCGCAAGGGGGCCAACCGGGGCCTTCTTCTTGCTCGCGGCGCCTCAGTCGGTCAGGCCGCCGCGCCGCTGCAGTTCCAGCACGAGATACTCGGCCGCCTCTTCCGGGCTCATCGTCAGGGTGTTGATGTGCACGTCGGGGGTTTCCGGCGCCTGATACGGCGAATCAATGCCGGTGAAGTTCTTCAACTCACCGCGGCGGGCCTTCTTGTACAGCCCCTTGACGTCGCGCTGCTCGGCCACGTCGAGCGGCGTGTCGATGAAGATTTCGAGGAACTCCCCTTCGGCGACTAGGCTCCGGGCCATCTGGCGTTCGGAGCGGAACGGCGAGATGAAGGCCGTGATGACGATCAGGCCGGCATCGGCCATCAGCTTGGCGACCTCGGCGACGCGGCGGATGTTCTCGACGCGGTCGGCCTCGGTAAAGCCGAGGTCCTTGTTGAGGCCGTGGCGCACGTTATCGCCGTCGAGCAGGTAGGTGTGATACCCAAGCGCATGGAGCCTCTTCTCGGTGAGGTTCGCGATCGTCGACTTGCCGGCGCCCGACAGGCCCGTGAGCCACAGCACGCAGGGCTTCTGGTGCTTCAGGCGGGCACGCGCGGCCTTGTCGACGTCCACGTGCTGCATGTGGATGTTCTGGCTGCGGCGCAGCGCGAAGTGCACCAGGCCTGCACCGACCGTGTTGTTGCTCAGGCGATCGATCAGGATGAAGCCGCCGGTGTCCTTGTTCTCGTCGTAGGGATCGTAGGCGATCGCGCGGTCGAGGCCGATGTTGCATACGCCGATCGCGTTGAGCTCGAGCGTCTTGGCCGCGATGTGCTCGAGCGTGTTCACGTTCACCTGGTACTTGATGTGCGTAATCGTCGCCGTCACGGTCTTGGCGCCCATCTTGAGCAGGTAGGGACGGCCCGGCAGCAAGGGCTCGTCGTGCATCCAGACGAGCGTGACTTCGAACTGGTCGGCGGAGCTCGCCGGCGAGGCAGCGGTCGAGATGACGTCGCCACGCGAGATGTCGATTTCGTCGGCCAATGTCAGCGTGATCGACTGCCCGGCCACGGCCTGCTCCAGGTCGCCGTCGCGGGTGACGATGCGCGCGATTGTGCTTTCGCGGCCAGAGGGCTGCACGCGGATGCGGTCGCCCGGCTTGACGACGCCACCCGCGATGGTGCCTGCAAAGCCGCGGAAGTCCAGGTCGGGTCGATTGACCCACTGCACCGGCATGCGGAAGGGTTGCTTCTGCATGCGCTCTTCGTCGATCTCGACGGTCTCGAGATAGCCCATCAACGTCGTGCCGTGATACCAGGGCATGGCGTCGCTGGGGGCGATGATGTTGTCGCCCTTGTAGGCCGACATCGGAATGAAGGTGATGTCTTCGAGGCCGATGCGCGCGGCGAATTCGCGGTAGTCGTCGACGATGCGCTGGTACACGGACTGTGAGTAATCGACGAGGTCCATCTTGTTGATCGCCACGATGATGTGGCGGATACCGAGCAGCGACACGAGGTAACTGTGGCGCCGCGTCTGGGTGAGGATGCCCTTGCGGGCGTCGACCATCAGGATGGCGGCATCCGCGGTGGAGGCGCCGGTCACCATGTTGCGGGTGTATTGCTCGTGGCCCGGCGTGTCGGCGACGATGAACTTGCGCTTCTCGGTCGAGAAGAAGCGGTAGGCGACGTCGATGGTGATGCCTTGCTCGCGCTCGGCGGCAAGGCCATCGACGAGCAGCGCGAAGTCGATGTTCTCGCCCTGGGTGCCGTACTTCTTGGAGTCGGCTTCGACCGCGGCGAGTTGGTCTTCGAAGAGCATCTTCGATTCGTACAGCAGGCGGCCAATCAGCGTGCTCTTGCCGTCGTCGACGCTGCCGCAGGTGATGAAGCGCAGCAGGCTCTTGTGTTCGTGGGTCTTGAGGTACTGCTCGATGTCGGTGGCGATCAGATCGGAAATGTGGGCCATCAGAAATACCCTTCCTGCTTTTTCTTTTCCATGGATGCGGCGGAGTCGTGGTCGATGACGCGGCCCTGGCGCTCGGAGGTCTTCGTGAGAAGCATCTCCTGGATGATCGCCGGCAGCGTATCGGCTTCGGATTCGACGGCACCGGTGAGCGGATAACAGCCGAGGGTGCGGAAGCGCACCTTCTTCATCATCGGCACTTCACCCGGCTTGAGCGGCATGCGTTCGTCGTCGACCATGATCAGCGCGCCGTCGCGCTCGACGACCGGGCGCTCGGCCGAGTAATACAGCGGCACGATCGGGATGTTTTCGAGGTAGATGTATTGCCAGATGTCGAGCTCGGTCCAGTTGGAGAGCGGGAACACGCGCATCGACTCGCCCTTGTGCTTGCGGGCGTTGTAGAGCTTCCACAGCTCGGGGCGCTGGCTCTTCGGGTCCCAGCGATGTTGCTCGGTACGGAAGGAGAAGATGCGTTCCTTGGCACGCGACTTCTCCTCGTCGCGGCGCGCGCCACCGAAGGCGGCGTCGAAACCATACTTGTCGAGCGCCTGCTTGAGGCCCTCGGTCTTCATGATGTCGGTGTGGATCGCCGAGCCGTGGGTGAAGGGGTTGATGTCCTTGGCGACGCCTTCCGGGTTGATGTGCACGATCAGGTCGAGGCCGAGCTTCGACACCATCTCGTCGCGGAAACGGTACATGTCGCGGAATTTCCAGCGGGTGTCGACGTGCAGCAGCGGAAACGGCGGACGCGCCGGATAGAAGGCCTTCATCGCCAGATGCAGCATGACGGCGCTATCCTTGCCGATCGAATAGAGCATCACCGGGTTTTCGGCCTCGGCGACGACCTCCCGCATGATGTGAATGCTCTCGGCTTCTAGCCGTTGCAGGTGGGTGAGTGACATCTGCGTCCTCTTGATGACGGTGTTTTTCCCTCGACCGGCGACCGTCATCACGTCGGCGTCGGTGTTCGGGCATAAAATGGCAGGCCGCAAGTATATCAATCGAGAGGAATCCCGACCGTGACGGACAAGCTATTGAGGACCGAATTGCTGGAGGCCGTGATCCGGATCGTGCGCGAGGCCGGCGATGTGGTGATGGACGTCTATGAAACGGACTTCGCGGTGCGCGGCAAGGATGACGCCTCTCCCGTCACCGAGGCGGACGAGCGCGCCGAGGCGGTGATCCTCGCGGGATTGGCGCGGCTGACGCCCGAAATCCCGGTGGTTGCGGAAGAAGCGGTCGCCGCGGGACGCATCCCGCAGGTCTTCGAACGCTTCTGGCTCGTCGATCCGCTCGACGGAACGAAGGAGTTCATCAAGCGCAACGGGGAATTCACGGTCAATGTCGCGCTGGTCGAGCACGGCGAACCGGTGCTGGGCGTCGTTCTCGCGCCGGCGCTGGGGCTGCTGTACGGCGGGGCGAATGGGGCCGGCGCCTTTGTCGAAGGCGGCCAGGAGCGCCGCACGATCACGTGCCGCCATCCGCCCGCGGAAGGGCTCACGGTGGTGGCCAGCCGTTCGCACGGCGATGCGGAGGCGCTCGATGCCTTCCTCGCGGGACGCAAGGTCGCGAACCTCGTCAGCGCGGGGTCTTCGCTGAAGCTGTGTCGGGTCGCCGCGGGCGAAGCCGACCTCTACCCCCGCCTCGGGCGCACGATGGAATGGGATATCGCGGCAGGACACGCGGTCCTGTCGGCCGCAGGCGGCACCGTGAAAACGCTCGATGGCACGCCGCTGCGCTACGGAAAGCCGGGGTTCGACAATCCGCATTTCGTCGCGAGCGGCGCCTGACGCCAGCCGCTGCCTGCCGAACACCCGATGACAGCGTACATCGTCCTGGCGGCGGTCGCCCTGCTGCTCGCGCTGCTGGTGGGCGGGCGCTCGCCCACGGCGCTGCTGTTCACGGTCTGGGCGGCGGGCTTTCATCTCGCGGGACTGGTCAGCGAGCGCGACTGGCTGTTGAGCTACTCGAATCCCGCGTTGGTCACGCTGATCGTACTCCTGCAGGTATCGCTCGCGCTGGAGCGTTCGCCGCTGCTGGACCGGCTCACGGAACTGATCCTGAAGGGGCGGCCGTCGATGGCCGTGCTGCGCTTCTCGACGATGACGTGCATGATCTCGGCCTTCATCAACAACACGGCCGTCGTCGGAACCCTCCTCGGCGTGATTTCACGGCAGCGACATCAGCCGCCTTCCAAGCTGCTGATCCCCTTGTCGTATGGTGCGATCGTCGGGGGCATCGTCACGCTGGTCGGCACATCGACGAACCTCGTCGTCAATTCCTTCGTCGTCGATGCGAAGCTGCCGCCGCTGGAGATGTTCCAGTTCAGCATGGTCGGCGTGCCCGTTGCACTGGCCTGCATCGCGGTGATGACGCTTTGCACCGGCCTGCTGCCGGCAAACAAACCCGAATCGAAGAAGAGCCGACAGGCGTATTTTCTCGAGGCCAAGGTGTCGCCGGGTTCGCAGCTGGCGGGGAAGAGTATCGAGGACAACCTGCTGCGCAACCTCGACGGCCTCTTCCTGCTCGAGATCGAACGTGAGGAGCGGCTGATTTCGCCGGTCGGTCCGGACGAGATCTTGTGCGAAGGGGACATCCTGGTCTTCACCGGGGACATGACAAAGGTCCAGGCGCTGCACGCCTTCCCCGGCCTGCATGTATTTGGCACGCGCGCCGACACGCTGCTGGGGTCGAACCTGGTCGAGGTCGTGATTTCGAACGAATCGATCCTCGCCAACCGCACGCTGCGCGAAGTGGATTTCCGCTCGCATTTCGACGCCGGGGTCGTAGGCATCCGGCGCGGCGACAAACGCCTGAGCGGACAGCTGGGGCGGATTCCCTTGCGCGTCGGAGACAGCCTGCTGCTCGCGGTGGGGGGCGACTTCGCGCAGCATCGCAATATCGAGCGCAACTTCCACGTGCTCGACGGGGAGATGCTGCGGCCGCGCCTGACTCCGCGTCAAAGCGTCTTCACGTTGGCCGGCTTTGCGCTCGCCATCGGCCTGTCGGCAGCCGAAATCTGGCCGCTGCTGAACAGCCTGCTGGTGCTGCTGGCCGTCCTGCTCGTCTCGCGCATCCTGACGCTGGCGGAGTTGCGGCGCCGCTTTCCCTTCGACCTGCTGCTGATCATCGGATCGGCGCTGACGATTTCGCGGGCGCTGGAGTCGTCCGGCGCGGCGCAGCTGATCGCCGACACCATGCGCAGCATCTTCGACGGGTATGGCGTCTACGGCGCCTTCGTGGGGGTCTACCTGATCACGCTGGCCGTCACCGAGGTCATTCCGAACAACGCGGCGGCGGCGCTCGCGTTTCCGATCGGACTGTCGACCGCGCGCGCATTCAACGCCGACCCGACGCCTTTCGTGATGGCCGTCGCGTATGGAGCCAGCGCCTGCTTCATGGTCCCTTTCGGCTACCAGACGCACCTGATGGTGATGTCGCCAGGGCGTTATCGCGCGACGGACTACTTCAAGGCCGGCTTGCCGGTGAGCCTGACCTACTCCGCAGGGGTGCTAGGCCTGGTGCCGGTGTTCTTTCCGTTCTGACGCGGATCAGGCGTGCGAAAGGCGCGTGACGAAGTCGACCACGGTGCCGACGGTCGCGAAGGAGCTGCCGTCGATTTCGTCGTCCGGAATGGAGATGCCGAAACGTTCTTCGATCGCGTGAATCACCGCCAGCACCGCCATCGAATCGAGTTCGGGGACGCTGCCGAGCAGCGGGGAATCCGCATCGAATTGCAGGCCGCGCCCGTTGAGGCTCAGGACTTCATCGAGCAGGACCAAAACCTGTTGCTGAATGTTCAAAGCAATAAACCTCGTTTCACCGATAATCGCAGTCTATCCCGCCGGTCCGGACAGGGGGCGAGGGCATTATACTTGCCCATCGAGCGTTCCTGACCTGCATCAATGCATTCCCCCGAGACATGATGACCAGCGCCGTCCTGCTCCACCAACTCGTTGAGACCGCCGCCGCCCGTGACGGCGCGCGGACCGCGCTGACGCGCGGCAAGGAAGCCTTGAGCTATGCGGAGCTGTCCGCGCAATGCGCGGCATGGTCCTCCGGACTGCTCGAACTGGGTATCGCGCGCGGCGAGCGCGTCGCGATCTACCTCGAGAAACGCATGGAATTCGTGGCCGCGGCCTTCGGCGCGACAGCCGCCGGCGGCGTTTTCGTGCCGCTGAATCCGCTACTGAAGGGCGAACAGGTGGCGCATATCCTGCGCGACTGCAACGTGCGCGTACTGGTCACCAGCGTCGAACGCCTTGCGGCTCTGCAAGCCGTGATCCCGCACTGCCACGATCTGCGGCAGGTCGTGCTCGTCGGGTCGCCGGAAGCGCTCCCCGCGGTGCAGGGGGCGAGTGTGCACCGCTGGAGCGAGTTGAGCACGGCAGCCGCACGCGAGGGACACCGGGTCATCGACACCGACATGGCGGCGATTCTCTACACTTCGGGCAGCACCGGTCGCCCGAAAGGGGTCGTGCTGTCACACCGAAACATGGTCACCGGCGCACGCAGCGTCGCGCAATACCTCGAGAACAATGCCGAAGACAGCTTGCTGGCGGCGCTGCCGCTGTCCTTCGATGCCGGGTTCTCCCAGCTGACGACGGCCTTCCACGCCGGCGCGCGCGTCGTGTTGATCGATTACCTGCTGCCGCGCGACGTAGTGAACGCAGTCGTGCGCGAACGGGTGACGGGGCTGACGGCGGTGCCGCCGCTGTGGATCCAGCTCGCCGGCCTGCAGTGGCCGGAAGGCGTCACCGACCACCTGCGCTACATCGCCAATACCGGCGGGCGCATGCCCGGTGAGACGCTGAAGGCCTTGCGGGCCAAGCTGCCGCGCACCCGCCCCTTCCTGATGTATGGCCTCACCGAGGCCTTCCGGGCGACCTATCTGCCGCCTGAGCAGGCGGATGTCCGTCCGGATTCGATCGGCAAGGCGATTCCGAATAGTGAAGTACTGGTGCTGCGTGAGGACGGCACCGAGTGCGCACCGAACGAGCCGGGCGAACTGGTGCAGCGCGGGGCGCTGGTCGCAATGGGCTACTGGAACGATCCGGAGAAGACGGCCGAGCGCTTCAAGCCCCTGCCGGCGGGCATCGGTGGCCGCGAGCCGGGTCTGACGATCGCCGAGATCGCGGTCTTTTCGGGCGACACCGTGCGGCGCGATGAGGAGGGCTTCCTCTACTTCGTCGGGCGGCGCGACGAGATGATCAAGACCTCGGGCTATCGGGTGAGCCCGACGGAAGTCGAGGAAATTCTCTACGGCACCGGCAAGGTCGGCGAATGCGTCGCCTTCGGCCTGCCGCACCCGACCCTCGGTCAATCGATCTGCATCGTCGCGACGGCGCCCGCGGGAGCCGAACTCGACACCGCCGGCCTGCTCGCCGATTGCCGCGCGCGCATGCCCGCGTACATGGTGCCAGCGCGCATCGAGGTCCGCGTGGGCGCCCTGCCGCGCAACCCGAACGGCAAGATCGACCGCAAGCAGCTCGCCGCCGAGTATCTGGAAAAGGAAGCCACGCAGTGAGTACGCCCGCCAAGCCCGCCCCCGTCCATGCGCCGATGACGCAATTCCCGATCGCGAACGGCGAACTGCTCGTCAGCGGCCTGCCGCTTTCGCGGCTTGCGGCGCGGGTCGGACAGACGCCGTTCTACGCTTACGACCGGCAGCTGCTGAACGCGCGCGTCGCGGAGTTGCGCCGGGCGCTGCCGGACGCGGTCGAGCTGCACTACGCGGTGAAGGCAAATCCGATGCCGGCGCTGGTCGCGCATATGGCGGGGCTCGTCGACGGGCTCGACGTGGCGTCTGCGGGCGAACTGAAAGTGGCGCTCGACGCGGGCTGCGATCCCATCGACATCAGCTTCGCGGGTCCCGGCAAGCGCGATACCGAACTCGAACAGGCCGTCGCGGCGGGCGTGCTGCTCAACGTCGAATCGGAAACCGAAGCGCGGCGGCTCGCGGAGATTTCGGCGCGCCTCGGCTGGCCGGCGCGGGTTGCAGTGCGCGTGAATCCGGATTTCGAGCTGAAGAGCTCGGGCATGAAGATGGGTGGAGGACCGAAGCCCTTCGGCATCGATGCGGAGGCCGTGCCGGCGCTGCTCGCCGAAATCGGCCGCCTCGGCCTCGCCTTCGAGGGCTTCCATCTCTTTGCGGGTTCACAGAATCTGCGGGCCGAGGCGATCGTCGAGGCGCAGCAGAAGAGCTTCGAACTGGCCTTGCGCCTGAGCGAAGCGGCACCGGCTGCAGTGCGCGTCGTGAATCTCGGCGGCGGCTTCGGGATCCCCTACTTTCCGGGCGAAACCCGGCTCGACCTGGAGCCGATCGCCGACAACCTCGCGCGGATCGCCGACGACGCGGCCCGCCGCCTGCCGGATGCGAAGCTCGTGATCGAACTCGGGCGTTATCTCGTCGGCGAAGCGGGGATCTACGTCACCCGCGTCGTGGACCGCAAGGTGTCGCGCGGACAGGTCTTTCTCGTGTGCGACGGGGGACTTCATCACCACCTGTCGGCGTCGGGCAATTTCGGGCAGGTGATCCGCAAGAACTATCCGGCGGCGATCGGCAATCGCGCCGACGCGGCGGCGGACACCGTCGCGACGGTCGTCGGCCCGCTGTGCACGCCGCTCGACCTGCTCGCCGATCGCATGGCGCTGCCGGACGCGCAGCCGGGCGACCTGGTCGCGATCTTCCAGTCCGGCGCCTATGGCGCGAGCGCAAGTCCGCAGGCCTTCCTCGGCCATCCGCCGGCGATCGAAGTGCTCGTGTAAACATCGCGCCGAAGGCCAGGCAACGAAATATTGCCGGAGCCAAGCTTTGTTATGCTTGGGGCACCGGTTCGTCCCGAACGGCTTGCGGAGTGGTCGATGCTTGGAGTTGTCGACGATGCGTTCCGAAATCGTCTTGTCATCGGTTTGGTGACGGCGACGCTGACAGTGTCCGTCGGCTGCTCCCCGGCCAGCGAAGCCAATCCGGATCTACTGAAGCTCACGCCGAATCGCTGGGTCAAGCTCGATACGGCGCCGGTCTCCGGCTGGACCCGCCAGGGCCACGCGGGCCTTGCTTATGACAGCAAGCGCGGCACGCTGCTGATCTTCGGATCGAACACTCACGGCCTCGACTGGGACGACAGCGTGCATGAATTCGATCCAGCCACCTTGCGCTGGACGACGCACACACCGCCCGCACCGCAGACGAGCTATCGCGCGGACGACAAGGGGCGTGCGGTTGCGGGCGGGCCCGATCTCCAGCCTTGGGCGATGCACACCTACGGCGGCTTAGCCTACGATCCGCAACGCGACGGCCTGATCGTGGCCGCGCGGCCCGAGCACAATCCGATCGGCAAGAAGATCCCGGAGGCGAGGATCCATCCGACCTGGTTCTACAGCCAGGCCGAACGGCAGTGGCATATGCTCCCCGACAGCGGCGAAGCCCCGCCGAAATTCTTCGGTGCCGCGGCGGCCTACGACGAGCGCCGCGGCGTCCCAGTCGCCTATCGTTGGGGAATCTGGGAGCTGGTTCCGCGTGACGGAGGCCACACCTGGGTCCAGGCGACGAAGGAAAGCCATCATCAGATGCATTACAGTCTGGTGTATGACAGCCGACGCGGGAATTTCGCCGTATTCGGCGACTACCGCAATATCAATGAGGTGTGGATCTACACGCCGGGGCCGCAGCCGGGCACGCCGGGCCGCTGGGAAGAGAGAAAGCCAGGGGGTGATGCCGCGCCGCGCAGCCAGTACTTTCCCGTCGCCTTCGACCGCGATCAGGGCGTTTTCCTGCTCGTACCGGGCAACACCGAGTTCGACCAACAGCCGAACGGTCAGGAGCGGGCGCACGGGGCGAAATCGAGCAGCAGCTTGGTCTACGATCCCGATGCCAACCGCTACATTCGCCTGCCGGAGGGGGACATGCCCGCACTCGGGATGAACTTCATGATGGCCTACGACACCCGCCACAAGGTGTTCCTGCTCGTCGCAGGGGCCTCGGGCACGGCGCCCACGGTGTGGGCCTTGAAGCTCGATCTGGCCGGACTCCGGTGATGAGGCGCTTGATGGGAGCTTGTCGGTGACGCTCGGGGATTCGATCCGGCGCGGTGCGCTGTGGCTTTTCGTCGGCAACACCGGCAGCCAGGTCCTGACCTTCGCCTTCGGCATCGTCCTCGCGCGACTGCTGGCGCCCGAGGATTTCGGCATGCTGGTGACGATCCAGGTGTTCACGGGGCTGGCCGGCTTCGTTGCGGGCGGCGGGATGGGCCAGGGCCTGGTACGGGCACCCGAGGTGACGCAAGGCCATATCGACGTGGTGTTCACGCTTCAGCTCGCGATCGGATGCGCGATCTACGCATTGTTCTACGCCGCCGCCCCGTGGTTCGCGCAGTGGTACGACATGCCGCTCTATGCCTCGCTGCTGCGCGTGTCGGCGCTGACCTTCGTCATCCGGCCTTTCGTGAACCTGCCCGGCAGCATCCTGCATCGCGACATGCGCTTCAAGGCGCAGACGGTCGTGCGCATTGCAACCCTGCTGGTGTCGAGTGCGGTCAGCATCGGGATGGCCTGGCATGGTTACGGCGTGTGGAGCCTGATCCTCGGCGGACTGACCGGCTCGCTGTGCAGCATGGCGCTGCTCATGCATTTCACGCGCTGGCGCCCGGCGCTGTCGCTGGACGTCGCACGGGCGCGAGGTGTCGCGCGCTATGGGATGCTCGTCTCTCTCAACGACATCGTGGCGTATTTGCGCAACCAGGGGACGAACTTCGTCCTCGGCAAGACGCTCGGACCGGCGGCGGTCGGCCTGTTCAACAAGGGCGACAGTCTCGCACGGATGCCGCAGGCGCTGGTGACGGCCTCCGTGTATCAGGTGCTGTTCCGCGCGCTGGCGCAGGAGCAGGACAATCTCGACAAGTCGCGCTACCTGTTCTTTCGCAGCCTGAGCCTCGTCGCAGTTTATGTAACGCCTTTCTACGTCGGCGCTTTCTGGCTCGCCGATTCGCTGGTGACGGTGCTGTATGGAGTGAAATGGGCGGAGGCGGCCGCGCCGCTCGCGATGATCGCCATCGCCGGTCCTTTCCTGACGGTCGCGAATCTCTCGGGGGCCGTGCTCGCGGCGCGCAACTGGCTGGAACGCGAGCTCGTCGTCCAGGCCGTCCTGCTAGTCATGATTCTCCTCGCGACCCTCACCGCCCTGCCCTACGGCCTGCCCGGTGTCTCGATCGCCGTCCTGCTGGTCTCCATTTACAACGCGTTGCATATGTACGTGCTCGCTTCGCGCTGCCTGAAAGCTAGCTGGGGCGCCCTTTTCGCGGCATTGCAGCCGGCTGTCGTACTCAATGCGATTCTCATCGGCATGCTGACGGCTGTGCAGCATTTCACGGGCGAAATCGCGCAAAAGAGCCAAGTTATCTACTTGATGCTGACGGCAACTGTCGGAGGACTCGTGTACGGGCTGTGCTTTCTTTACCTGCCGATCGATGCGCTGCGCACCGAGCAGCTTCGCTGGAAGGCCAGACTGCGCCTCGCGCGCAAACCCAGCACCACCTGAGCAAATCCCGATGGGCATGAGCGCATGAGCAACTTCGACAAACCGGTGTTCGTGCTGTCGTCGTCCTGGCGCTCGGGCAGCACGCTCGTGCAGCGCTACGTCACGGCGTCCGGGGAAGTCCTGGTGTGGGGCGAGACGGGCGGTGCGCTCGATGCGTTGCGCGATGCGCTGGGCGGGTGGGATCAGATCACTGCGCCGAGCGCGCGGCGCTTTCCAGGGGGAACGGGCGGAGGCAAAGGCGAGGAAGCTTTCCGTGCCTTCGTCGCGGCCCCGAAATCCGAGCATGCCGGGCAGTGGATCGCCAACCTGAGCCCGCCCTACATGGACATCGCAGGCGAGCTGCGCGCGATGCTGCTCAGGGTGTATGGCGCGCGAGCGGGGGAGCTCGGCTACCCGCGCTTTGGGATCAAGGAAACACGCTGCGATCTGGCAACGGCGCGCTGTCTGCGCACGCTGTTTCCGGACGCGAAGTTCGTCTTCCTGGTCCGGGACCCGTTCGCGGTGATGCTCTCGATCAAGCGCCGCAACTGGATGGGCCACCCGCCGGGACACGCGACGCTGCGTTACTACGCGGAACACTGGCGGCTGCGTTCCGCACAGTTCCGCGACGCGGATTTCGGCCTCACCTTGCGCTACGAAGATTTTGTTGCCGAGCCGGCGCTGCGCGACAAATTGATGGACTACCTTGAGATCGAGACCCGGCCACCTGCGGACTTTGCCGAAACCAGCAAGGTCGACTGGGTCAGCCGGGACACGTCCGATCTCAGCCGCTGGGAGCGGGGCCTGCTGCGGTACTGGCTCGGCGGGGAAATGCGGCAGTGGGGGTACTGACATGGTCGACCCGATCTCGCGCCTGATACATCGCCGATCGCGCCACGACTATGCCGTGATCCTGATGTATCACTCGGTCGCCGCGAGTCCCGGCAAACCGGCCTGGCCTTGGGCGGCGTCGCTGCAGCAGTTTTGCAGCCAGCTCGATTTCCTGGCGGCCGAAGGCTGGACGACGCTGACGATGGGCGAACTGGTCGCGATGGGGAACGGCTATCCGGAGCGGACCGTGGTGATCACTTTCGACGACGGCTACAGCGACAACGTCGCCGCCTGGGAAGCGCTGACGCGGCGCGGGATGCGCGCGTCCTGGTTCATCGTGACGGGCAGCATCGGGCAGGCCCCGCAGTGGTCCGACGAGGGCCAACCGTCGGGCCGGATGCTGTCGGCGAACGTCTTGCGCGAGATGGCGGCGTCGGGCATGGAGATCGCCTCGCACACTGTCACTCACGCACGCCTGCCGCAACTCGACGATGGCCGACTGGGCGACGAGCTGTCCGGTTCGAAGGCCGCCCTGGAGGATGTGCTGGGCAGTGAGGTCGAGAGCTTCGCCTATCCGTATGGCCTCTTCGACGAACGTTGCGAGGAAGCCGTCCGCCGCGCGGGCTATCGCGCCGCCTGCACGACGCGCACGGGCTGGGCTTTGCGCGACGGCAATCCGTTGCAGTTGCGGCGTCTGTCGATCTTTAATAGCGACACGCCGAGCAGCCTCGCGCGCAAGCTGAGCTTCGGCAGCAACGACGCGTCGTGGCGCATCGTCGCGCAATACGCGATGCGACGGGCGATGGCCTAGACGGAGGCAGACGACGTGGCGCCGAGCGTGTCGATCATCATGCCGTGCTACAACGCCGTCGCGCACCTGCCCGGCAGCGTCAGGAGCGTGCTCGCGCAGACGTTCGCGGACTGGGAGCTGATCGCGGTCGACGACGGATCGAGCGATGCGACGCTGGCGTGGCTTCAGGCGCAGACCGACCCGCGGATCCGCGTCGTCCACCAGCATAACCAGGGCGTCAGCGCGGCCCGGAATGCGGGTCTCGCCCAGGCGACCGGCACCTGCGTCGCCTTCCTTGATGCGGACGACACCTGGCATCCGGATTTCCTGAGCCGGATGCATGCGGCACTCGACGCGCGGCCGGACGCGCGGCCGGACGCGGTGCTGGCGTATTGCGGGTGGCAGAACCTCGGGCAGACGGGCGGACGCGGCGAGCCCTTCGTTCCACCGGACTACGAGACGCCCGAGAAGACTGAAGCATTGTTTGCCCGCTGCCGCTGGCCCATCCATGCGGTGCTTGCGCGCCTCGACGCCGTGCAGGCTGCGCGCGGATTCGAGCCGGGGCTGAAGAATGCCGAGGACTTCGCGCTGTGGCTCGAAGTGGCAATCCCCTCGCCGATCGTTCGCGTGCCGGCGGTGCTCGCCTATTACCACTTCCATAACGGAGTGCAGGCATCGAACGATAGGGCGCGCGCGGCGATCACGCACTGGCGGGTGCAGCGTCGCTACCTGCAGCGTCACCCCGAGCGCTTCGCGCACTTGGGCGCCGAGCGCATCCGGCGGCTCACCGACGGCGAGCTGCTGCTGCGCGGTTACGAGAGCTACTGGAAGCGCGACATCGGCGCGGCGCGCCAGATCTTCCGTGTCGTCATGAAGGAACACTACGGCTCGATGGCGGACTGGAAATACATGCTGCCCGCCCTGCTCCCCGAATCCTTGCACCGATGGCTGATCCGCGCGCTCGCGGGCGATGTGGCGGGGGTCGAGAAATGATCCTGACCTACGCCTTCTGCACCTACAACCGTGCCGACCGCCTCGAAGCGCTGGTGGCGGCGATGCGCGCGCAGACCTGTCCGATTCCTTTCGAGATCCTCGCGGTGAACAACAACAGCCGCGATGCGACGACAGACGTGCTCGCTCGGCTCGCCGCGATGCCGGGCGCGCCCTTGCGCTGGGTCACGGAAACCACGCAGGGCATCGTCGCGGCCCGCAACCGGGCGATCGAGGAATCGCTCGATAGCGACATCATGGTCTTCATCGACGACGACGAGACGCCCTTGCCCGGCCTGCTCGAAGCGGCGACGCATGCGATCCTCGACGAAGGCGCCGACTGCGCCGGAGGACGCGTCGCGATGGACTTTTCGCAGCACGCACGGCCGGCCTGGCTCGGCGACGAGTTGCTGGGCTTTCTCGCGGCGGTCGATCACGGTCCGGATGCTTTCTGGATCACCGACGACTCGACGCCGATCTGGACCGCGAACATCGCCTACGCGATGAGACTCTTCCGCGACGCGACTGAGCTGCGCTTCGACAAGCGCTACGACCGCAAGGGCAGCGCGATCGGCGGAGGCGAGGACGGGATCATGCTGCGCGCGCTGCTCGAACGCGGCGCACGGATCCGTTACTGCCCGGGGATGGCCGTGCTCCACGCAGTCGAGCCGTGGCGTCTGCAGCGCGCCTATTTCCTCAAGCTGCATTACCACGCCGGCCTGCGCCGCGGACGCTACCAGTTGCCACCCTACTCGCGCACGGTGCTCGGGATGCCGCCCTTCCTCGTCTCCCAGTTCCTCCGCCAGAGCCTTACCGCGCTGCGCATGCAGCTCGCCGGGCGGCCCGGTGCCTTGCGGCAGGCGATGAACGCGACGAACGCCCTCGGCTGCCTCGTGGGCTACGGGCAGCGGGGGAAGGAATAGGCTCATGACCGAACCGCAGCCCAAGCCCATGCAGGCGCAGAACCCGATCTTGCGCGGTTTGCCGAAACTCGCGAGCTTGCCGAAGCTGCTCGATCCCGAGATTCGGCAAAAGAACCTGCGCCTGCTCCGGTGGCGGGCCAGGGAATTCGCGTGGTCCGTGATGCGGCCTGCAATGCCCGATCCGGTCTTCGTGATCGGCTGCTCGCGCTCGGGTACGACGGTCACCTTCGAGACCATCGCCGCGTCCGGCCACTTCCTGCACTTCGATTACGAGCTGCCGCAATTCTGGGACGGCCTGTACGGCCCGCTGACGAACGGCTGGGAGTCGGAAGCCGCCGACGCGACGAACGCGCGCACCGAGCATCGCGACCGGGCCATGGCCTATTTCTACGCGCGCCTCGGCGCCGGGCCGGTGCTCGACAAGACCTGCATCAACACGCTGCGCGTGCCCTACCTGCACGCGCTCTTCCCGCAGGCCAAGTTCGTCTTCATCCAGCGCGACGGTCGCGACAATATCAGCTCGATGATCGATGGCTGGCGACTGGGTCGCCGCGACGGCGGCTTCGGCCTGCAGAAGCAGTTCGGCCCCTCCCCCGAGCCGGTGGAGATCAACGGCGGGGAGTTCCGCGAATGGCATTTCTTCCTCCCGCCCGGCTGGCGCGACTACAACCGGGCGAGCCTCGAGGAAGTGTGTGCGTACCAGTGGCTCATGGCGAACCGCCTTGCGCTCGATGCGGCACGGGACATTCCACCGCAGCAGTGGATCGCACTGCGCTACGAGGACATCTTCGAGCGGCCGGTCGCGATGTTCCGCGAGGCCTTCGAGCGTCTCGGGCTGCCCTTCGACAAGCGCATCGAAGAGCGCTGCGCGAGCCTCGCTTCGCGTCCGACGAGTGTCGTGAAAGGGGTCCCGCAGAAGCAGAAGTGGAAGGAGAACAACCCGGCGGCCATCGAGCGCATCCTGCCGATGATCGCACCGCTGATGCGCGAGATGGGCTATGACGCCGATGACTGAGCAGCCGTTGGTCAGCGTCGTGATCCCCGCGTGGAACGCCGCGTGGTGCGTCGGGCGAGCGATCGACAGCGTGCTGGCGCAGTCCCTCCGCGACTTCGAGCTGATCGTTGTGGACGACGGTAGCACCGACGACACGGCCACGGTGCTCGCGAAGTATGAAGACTCCATACGGGTCATCACACAAGCCAACGGCGGCATGAGCAGTGCGCGCAACGCCGGCATTCGCGCCGCACGGGGACGCTACCTGGCTTTCCTCGACGCAGACGACCGCTGGCTGCCGGACAAGCTCGCCCGGCAGGTCGCGGTGCTCGAGGCGCAGACCGAGCTCGCATTCTGCGCGGCCGTGGCGACACTGGAAGATCCCCAGGGCACGAAGATCGGCGAATGGCGGGGCCCCAGCGGAAGGACGGTCCGGATCGCCGACGTCTTCCGGAATCACTCGGCGGTCGCAGGCGGCGCCTCGGCGGTGCTCACGAGACGCGATCTCGTCGTCAGGCTCGGGGGCTTCGACGAGTCGCTGGCGGGCGCGGAGGATACCGACCTGTGGATGCGCCTTGCCGCGCACGGCGGGTTCACCTGCATCGACGAGCCGCTCGTCGTGGTGCTGCGGCGCCCCGACAGCGTGAGCCGCAACTTTGCGACGATGCGCCTCGGGGCTCTGGCGATGATCCGCAAGAACCGCGATTTGCTCCCCTCCGACCTGCGCAGCGGCTTCTGGCGTAGCGCCTACGCGGGAACGCTTTGCGACTATGCGAAGTGGGCCTATCGCGAGGGCAGGCGCGCGGACGCGCTGCGCGATGCCCTGACCGCGCTGTGCCTGGCACCGGCCGCGCGGGGAAGGTTGGCAATCGGGCTTGCACTGGCCATTCTGCGAGGGCAACGGGTATGACGAGGAACCGGATGAGGCGGGTGCCCGCGACATGACGAACAGCGACGAGACCACGCTGCCCAGGTTGTCCCTGACGGTCCTGATCTGTACGCACAACCGCGTCGACCTTCTCGAGCGCGTCATCGCCTCGTTGAATGCCACCCGTCGCCCGCCCGACACGGACGTGCGCATCCTGGTGGTCGCCAACGCCTGCACCGACGGTACGCCGGATTTTCTTCACGCTTACCAGAAGAAAGACGACGTGCTGCCGCTCGACTGGATCGCGGAGCCGACGCCTGGCAAGTCGCATGCGCTCAATCGCGCCCTGCCCCAGATCGCCGGCGATGTCGTCGCCTTCGTCGATGACGATCATCGCGTCGACGAAGCCTACCTCGTCGCAGTCGCGCGCGCGGTCCGTCAATGGCCCGGGGCGGGACTGATCTGCGGCCGCATTCTGCCCGACTGGGACGGCAGCGAGCCGGAGTGGGTTCATGACGACGGCCCGTACCGGATCTACCCGCTGCCCGTGCCGCGCTACGACCAGGGCGGCAAGCCGATGCAGGTCGACATCGACGGCGCGATCCCCGGCGGCGGAAACCTCGTCGCCCACACCCGGGTGATCCGCGCCACTGGCCCCTTCCTGACCGAACTGGGACCGACCGGGCACAATCTCGGCGGCGGCGAGGACCTCGAGTGGGTGCGGCGCGCGCTGCGCGGCGGCGCGATCCTGCGCTACGCGCCGGACATGGTCCAGTACCACTACGTCGACGGCGAGCGGCTGACCCTTTCGTACTTGTTGCGCAAAGGATTCCAGCGCTCCAAGTCGGTGATGCGTTTCCGCCGCACAGAAAGCGGAGTCCCGCTGTATATGTGGCGGAAAGTGGCGGGCTACGCGCGGGGCTGCGTGCTCTCGCTGCGCGCCCAGCCGCGGCGCTTCTACCTCGTCCGGCTCGCCTCCGCCTTCGGCGAGATGAGCGGCATGCGTGAAGCGGCCCGGCATCGACGCCGGCGCGCCCGCCTGCCGTGGCTGCCGATGCAGACCGGCCTGGTGCTGTCCGCGGTCATCGCCATCACCGGTTTCGCCCTTGCGGCGAGACTGGGCCAGTCCCGGCTCACGGACGCGTTGATCCCGGCCGTCGTCGTGGCGGCCCTGCTCGCCCTGTCATTGATCGTGAAGTCGGTGGTCGATTTTTCCCAGACCGGCCCGCAACTGCGCGCGGAGATCGTGGATCGCTATCGCGCCTACTTTCCATTCGCGATGGCACGCCTCGGCTTGTGGACCTTCGGCGTCGGATTGTTCTGCGCGCTGCCGGGGGCAGTCATCGCGACCGTTCTGGACGACGCGCCGAATATCACAAGCCCCTTTCTCGCAGGTATCGGCGGATTTCTGACGCTGGCCCTCGCGTCCGCGTACCTGACGTGCCGCACTCTCGTCGTGAATCCCGGCCTCATCGTCGCATCCTGGCAATACCGCACGGACCGGCTGCACCGGCTCTGGCGCCTGCTGTCGACCTACAAGCTTGCGCAAACGGACACGGTCGCCGTGGCCTGCGTTGCGGTGGTCGTCGGAGCGCTCATCGGCCTGCTTGCGACCCAGGGGCATCGGACGCTGGCGGCGGCGGTGGCGAGCCTTACCGCAGGCTATTGGGGCGCGTTCGTGTTCGCTCTATGGGAACCCGAAGGCACGGTATCGAGACATCGGAGTGGAGGTCGTCCAAACCTGTTGCTGATCGGCTCGGACACGCTGCGAGCCGACCGGGTCGGCGCAATGCGGAACGGACAGTCGCTGACGCCGAATATGGACGCACTGGCGAAGCGTGGCACGCGCTTCGACGCCTGCTACGTGCCCTGCGCGCGGACCGCGCCGAGCCTGATCTCGCTGTTTACCGGCACCTGGCCGCATACGCACGGGATCCGCGACAATTTCGTCCCGGATCACGACACGCAGCTTGAAATCCCAGCACTGCCGACAATCCTCCGTGCGCTGGGCTACCGGACGGCTGCCGTTTCCGACTGGTGCGGCTCCGATCTCGGCAAATTCTCCCTGGGTTTCGATGTCCTCGACCTCCCGGAAGACCAGTGGAATCTCAAGTACCTGATCCGCCAGGGGCCGAAGGACATCCGCCTGTTCCTGTCGGTCTTCCTGCACAACCGCGTGGGGCGCCTGCTGGTTCCGGAAGTCCATTTCCTGGGTGGCGCACCGCAGACGACGCAGCTCGGCCAACGGACCCGCCGCCTGATCTCCCGCCTCGGAAGCACCGGCGAGCCCTTCATGCTCAACACCTTCTACTCGACGACCCACCCGCCGTTCGCCTCCGAATATCCCTACTACCTGCGCCATTCGGATTCCAGCTACGAGGGCGCGTCCAAGTTCGCGATGGCACGGGTGACGGACCCGTTCGAAATCATCCGGCGGCAAGGCGAACCGCGCGAGGAATTCGACCTCGACCAGATCCTCGCACTCTACGACGGCTGCGTGTCGCAGTTCGACGACGAAGTCGGCCGGGTCATGCGGCACCTGGAGGATTGCGGTCTCGCCGAGAACACGATCGTCGTGCTCTACAGCGACCATGGCATGGAGTTCTTCGAGCACGGCACCTGGGGACAGGGGAACTCGGCGCTCGGCGACTTCAGCGCCCGCGTTCCGCTAATCATCTCCGACCCACGCAACGCACGCGCACGACAGGTCGATCAGGTGGTGCGCACCATCGACATCATGCCGACGCTGCTCGAACTCCTGGAGGCGCCGTCGGTGAAGTGCGACGGCCACTCGGTCCTGGCTGCCATGCAGGATCCCGCCGTCGACCTGAAGCTCAAGGCGTTCAACGAAACGGGAATCTGGATTGCCCCGATGCCCGGCCTGCCGAGCCGGCACCTCAGTTACCCGGATCTGCTGCAACTGCTCGACGTGCCGGACGACGCCAGCGGCGCGCTCGCGATCAAGGCCGAGTATCACGACATCGTGCTGCTCGCAAAGGACCGGATGGTGCGCGACGGGCGCTGGAAGCTCGTCTATCAGCCGCTGGAGTCGGGCGAACGGCTGGCGCTGTATGACGTGATCGCCGATCCCGGATGCACGCGAGATCTTGCCGAAGACCACCCGATCGAAGTGAGCCGCCTGTGGGCAGAGCTGCGCGAGTGGATGGAGCGCGATCCGGTACTGAGGCGGCGGCGCGTCGCCGCTTAAGCCGTCAGCGACTCGCGTAACGCTCCAGAACCGCATCGACCTCAGCAAGCAGCGGCGAGGGTTCGGCGAGCAGCGCCTGCACACGGGCGCGATCTTCCGCGATCCATCGGTCCGCATTCGAGCTGTCCAGGCGGACGCCGAAGCCGTTCTCGTCGCCGAGGAGGCGGGCGAGGACGCGATCGCCGAGCGCCTTCTTGAAGTGGCCGGCCTCCCAGTAATACTGCATCCGGGTGCGGCGGTCGCCGCGCGCCGGAATGGATTCGAGGGTCTCCGGCGCGATGCCGCTGAAATCCCACACCTCGACCCGCCCGCCTGCGGCCGCGTGCCGGGCGGCGATGGCCACGATGGACTTCTTCCACTCCGCAAAGAGCTCGCCCATGCCGAGCCGCTCGAGCATCATGCGAATCTCGGCGTGATAGGGATAGATCACGAGATAGGTCGTCGCGGCGGCCCGGGCGCTGCGGGCGAGAATCGCGTCCAGCACCTGCTCGTTTTCGGACGCTCCGCCTTCGACGGGCTGCAGCCTGCGGGGCTTGCGGAGCCAGCTGCGGACGTTCTCCTCCGCGCGCTGGCGGAACAGCACGTAATGCCCGTTTTGCGCCACTTCCGGGATGTAGTTGAGCAGCGGATTGAAGCCGCGCGGCGTCAGCGTGGCCGGGTAGCTCGCGTGCTGCAGCAGCATGGTATCCAGCGAATCGCGCAAGCCGCTGACCGAAAAGACGGACTCGGCGAGAAAGCGCAGATCGGGGCGCGGGGCCGGTTCGGTTGGACGCGCGGCGAGCGGGCGTGGCCGCGCCCCGCCGAGGAAGTCGAAGAACTCCACGCCAAGCACGACCGTCTTCGGCATGCAGCCGGCCGCATCGAGCCAGTTGATCTGGCGCAGGCTCAATTCGGCGCTCGTCCCCGGAACTGCATGATTGAACGCGGATAGGCCGCGCCTCGCGAAGCCTTCGTTTTCCGGATCGAAGCCGATTTCGGCGCGTGAGTTGCCGAAGATGCCGGCGGAAGCGCACACGCGGCGGGCGGCCTGCCAGCGGGCGAGTTCGCGGTGATGGTCCAGATAGGGTTTGACGGCGTTGAGGCCGGCGACGCGCGGGGAATCGAAGACGCCCTGCGGGTCGATGGCGACGTTGATCGCGCCTGCCGAGGCGACGACAAGGACGAGAGTCGCCAGCGTCCAGCGCAGGTAGCTTCCCCAGGAATGGATGGGCGCGCTCATCAGAACTGGAAGTACAGGAATTCGGTGGGACGGCTGAGGGCGAGCACGCCGAGGGCCAGCAGCAGGCCGACGGCGACCGCGTCACGCCGACGCGCCTGCCAGACGAAGGTCCGTGCCGGCCGCAGCGCCCCGCTGGACAATGCGGGCTCGAAGTGGCCCATGATCTCCTGCGTATTCGGAGCGAGGAAGGCAATCGACGCACCGGCAGCGACCCACAGCCACGTCTGGGCAAAGGCGGCCCCGCCGCCCAGATAGCCCGCGACACCGAGCCCTTCGAGCACGGACCTGAGCGGGCCGAGATGCGACAGGATCGACTCCGGCAGCGCGGCGCCCCACCCGCCGAGCATGCCGACGACGAAGCGGTTGGCGGTGCCGAGATCGGGTGCGCGGAAATACACCCATGCGAACACCACGCACAGGAAGGTCAGGAAGACGGCGAGGCCACGCGCGAGACGCGGCGGGAGACGGACGGGAATCCTTCCGGAAGCGTCCTGCCAGGCGTGATTCACCGCGAGAAAGAAGCCGTGGAGCGCGCCCCAGATCACGAAGTTCCACCCGGCGCCGTGCCATAGGCCGCCCAGCACCATCGTGATCATCAGGTTCACCTTGCGCCGTAGCGGGCCGTGACGATTTCCGCCGAGCGGGATGTACAGGTAGTCCTTCAGGAAGCGCGACAGCGTCATGTGCCAGCGGCGCCAGAACTCGGTGATGTTCGAGGCCTTGTAGGGCGAGTTGAAATTGAGCGGCAGGCGTACGCCGAAGAGGCGGGACAGGCCGATCGCCATGTCCGAATAACCGGAGAAGTCGAAGTAGAGCTGGAACGTGTAGGCCAGCGCACCGCCCCACGCGATGAACAGCGACGGAGCCTCCGCCTGCGCAGAAAAGACCGGCGTAGCGTAGTCGGCCAAGCTGTCCGCGATCAGCACCTTCTTCGCGAGGCCGATCGTGAAGATCGTCACGCCGATGGCGATGCTGGACGCATCGGGTCGGTAATTACGGTCCTCGTCGAACTGGGGCATCATCTCCTTGTGGTGCAGGACCGGCCCTGCGATGAGATGCGGAAAGTAGGTGACGAAGAGCAGGTAATAGACGAAGCGGTACTCGGTGACCTTGCCGGCATACGCGTCCGCGAGGAACGCGATCTGCGTGAAGGTGAAGAACGAGATTCCGATCGGCAGGATCACGCCGAGCAAGGGGATGCCGCCGCCGGTCACCGCGTTGAGGCTGGCGACGAAGAAATCGGCGTACTTGTAGTAGGCGAGCAGCAGCAGGTTGGCGGCCACCGCGAGCGTCAGCGCGCGCCGCCCTTTAAGCGCGCCCGCGTGCCGCGCGATGTATCCGCCGGCGAGGTAGTTGCCCATGATCGATCCGAGCAGCAGCGCCAGGTAGCGGTAGTCCCACCACGCGTAGAAGAAGAGCGAACAGGCGGCGAGCCAGCCCGCGCCGACGCCTTTTCCCAGGCGGCCAAGGACGAAGAAGCCGAGCAGCGTGATCGGCAGGAAGGCGAGCAGGAAAGGGTAGGAGTTAAATAGCATTGCCCCCTCCTTTCACTTCCACTCGAAGCGCACGACGTTCGACAGACGGCTCAGATTGCGGTCGGCGTCCCAGGAGCAGATCGCGACATAGTAGGTGCCGGGCTTCAGGTTTTCCACCGTCGGCTGGACCGGCGCTCCGAAGGCCTCGTGTGGCAGCAGCTCGTGCATCGTGAAGGTTTCGGTGGCGCCCGGCGCCCCGGGCGTCGGCTCGCCGGCGACGTGTTCGGCCATCCAGAAGGCGTTGACCTTGCCCCAGTCCGGACTGACCTGCGGCGGGCCGGAGCGCTCGTTGCTGAAGTCGCCCGGCATGATCCGCAGGTCGATCTTGCCGTTCTTCTGACGCGACAGGATGGCAGTTTCGACCTCGGTGACGACGCGCTGCTTCTCGGCAGCGCGCTGCGGGTTGTCGGTCGGCGCGAACTCGACGATGGGCTTGTCGCTGTACTTGACGAAGTAGCGCTCCGCACGCCCGGTCGGGCCGTCATCCTTCGGCGCAGTCCAGCTCAGTGTGACGCCGGTGCGCGCGACACGGACCACGCGCAGATCCGTGATCGCGTCCGGTGGCGTCGTCGAGCGCTTGGCGACGTTCTCGCGTTCCCACGCGATCACTTGCGTGAAGGGCGGAGCAACCCAGCTGTCGCGCGGCGAATTGACGAGCGACTCGTAGCGCTGGCGGATCTCGGGCCAGCCGGTGTAGTGGTACAGGTAGGGGAAGGCCTGCAACATGTGGTCATGACGCTGCGGCATCACCGATTTTTCCTCCTCGCCGATGTATTGCGAGGGCATCGTCGTCCAGTTGTTGAGCATCCCGAGCTTGGGATAGAACAGCACGTGGTGCGCGAAGTAGTCGGCCTGGCCCCACAGGCCGTCGAGGATGCGTTCGTCGCCATAGGTCTTGTAGGCCTCGTGCAGCGCCAGCACGCCCTGCGCTTCCATCCAGGTCTGCGTCTTCGAGACGGCGACCGGGCTCGCCTTGAAGAGCTCGAGCACCTTGCCGACCAGCTGCTCCTCGCGCGCGGGACTGGTCAGCTGCCCGTGCCGGTTGCGCAGCAGGGCGAGCAGGCGGCGCACCTGCCAGCGGGCGAACTCGTCGAACACGGGGCTGCCCGTGGCCTGGAAGCCCGCGAGATTCGTGTACAGCATCCACGTATAGACGCGGGAGTAATGTCCGCGCCAGAGGGCGTCCGGATCCTTCTCGAAGTAGTCGGTCCTTGTCAGCGGCTGCATCTTGCCGTTGAAGAGGTTGATGTGCTGGAAGTTGAGGTCCCAGTTCACGAAGCCGTAGATCGCGTCGAGCGCGCGCCGGTCGCCGAAGAGGTAGTAGTACTCGAACAGCCGAAACAGCGCGTAGTGCTCCATGTCCGGCAGGATCTTGTACCCGTTCAGATAGCTCCATCCCCCGACCGGCCTCTTCTCCGGCCCGCGCGGCGTCGGCACGTCCTTCATCCGCTCGCTTTGCCACGTGTAGAAGTCCTTCGGACCGAAGCCGGCCAACACGTTCCAGTCGTTGAGGGCCCGGTCGACGGCCGTCAGCCGCTGCGTCCCTTCGCCGAAGCGGATCCGGTTGTCGCGGTAAGCCCAGCCCGGGTTCTGGGAGATCGTCCAGCGGCTGAAGGCGAGGTTCTTCTCCAGATCGGACAGCTGGCCCGAGCTGAGGAAATCGAGCCAGCCCGAACTCAGGCTGTCGTGGTGGCCGCCCGAGTTGTAGCTGCTGTTTTCGCCGTGACGCTTGATGCCTGCGCCGTTGGGTATCCAGTGCCCGTCCCCGCCGCCTCCGCCTGCTCCCCTGTTGCGCCGCGCATCGGCCGGCGAACGGGCGATCTCGAAGTACCAGGCTTCGGAATCCGAATACCACGCGGGAGGCGCTAACGCGAAGAGCGGGTATTCGAAGGCCTCCGCGATGTCGGCGACCCGGGCGCTCCGGGCATCACCGCGATGGAAGTAATAGAGCGCGTCATGGACCTGCCGACGCCCGAAGTCGAGATCGTATTCCGGACGCGAGCCATCTTTCGGCTCCGCATGGCCCGGACTGTCGGCCTGCAGCACCACCTGCAGGCGGTCGGACGATGCGCCGATCGCGCGCGGCGCGTGCTCCCACAGGTAGCGCATCATCACCGCGACGCCCCCGCCGGCATCCGACACGTCGAGGAAGCGCCCGCGCTTGCCCGCGGCGACGGGCTTGTCGACCGCACCGTCGCGGCCCGCGCCCAGCTGGTAACCGCCCTCGCCGACCACCTGCCGACCGTACTTCATCTCGGACCGCGCTTCGCCCTGATAAAGCCAGGCCTGCAGGCCTCCGCCGACGCGCACGCTCCCGACGGCGGGGAGCCCCCCGTCAGCCTGAAAGCCGCCGCCGGTCACAACCGCGTCGTTTTCCAGGCGCAGCGAATGGGAAAGGCCCGCTTCGCGGAAAAGGTAGTTGTGGAGCGGCGGGGTCCGGTCGGAGTTTTCGACTGCATGCTCGACCTTGACGAAGCCCTGTCCGCGATAGAAGTGCAGCCGCGTCGTGTAGTTGTACATGCCCTCGCGCAGGACGCCGCGGCCGGACTTGCCGGGCATGTGACGTCCGCGGATCAACACGACGCTGCGCATCGGCCCTCGCGTCTCGACGCTGACCTCGACCGGCGCGCCCCGGTAGACGGACTCGGCAATATCGACCTTCTCGACATTCTGCGTCTTGTTCCAGCCATGCGTATTCCAGCCCGAGCCGGTGTCGTGCTCCATCCGGTCGACGGCCCCGGAGCGCAGCCACGGGCCGTCCTCCGCCTGGCCGCGAAGGATTTCGCGCGAGTCGATGCTCACCGACTTGAACAGCGAGCCGTCCTTCTTCGACACGCGCGCCGTCAGTTGCCCCGTCTTCACAACAATCGCGTCGCCTTCCTCGTCGACGCGTACCGGATCGACGATTGCCTGTGCCGGCTTCTTGTTCTGGAGGAAGACGACCGTCTTGCCACCGGGCGACACATTCACCTGAAAATCGAGCAGCACCCAGCGGATCGAGTTGTCGCGAGCCCAGTAGCGGGCGAGCACTTCGGTCTGCAAGGGGATTTCACGGCCGTTTTCATCGACGAGACGCAGTTCGCCCGGGTCCTGCAGCACGCCGTAGGGTAAGGGCACGCCGGTGGTGACCGGCCAGCTGCGCCGCTCGACGCCGGAATTGTCCTTGATCGTCAAGGGCACGGAGAACTGGCCATCGCGCCACTCGTAGGCGCTGCCCGCCGGCGCGTGCGGAACGTCGAGCGCAGCGGCGGGCAGCAGGAAGGACAGCAGCAGCATTCCGAACAAGGTTCGCAGCACGGCAATCATCGCAACCTCACGTTCTTCGCAAGCAGCCGCTGGCCTCCCGGTCCGTCGTCCTGCTGGAACACGAGCACGAAGCCGTCCGGTCCGGCGGCGAGCGCCGGGTTCGCGACGGCCTTGTCGGTATCGTGGAGGACCAGCAATTTCTCCGGCTCGTCGAGTCGCGCACCCGCGGGTGACAAGCGGGCACCGACGATGCGGCTCACATAGGGGGGTTTGATGCTGGGTGCCTCGCGCGCGGCGACCAGGAATAGGTTGTCGCCGTAGGCTCCCGCGACCGGCCCGTCGATCTGCCAGCGGGCAGAAAACAGCGCCAGCGCTTGCTTGGGGTCCCAGGCCGAAATCCGCTGGCCGGCTTCCGGATTGGGATTCGTCTCCGCGACGGCCGAGCGGGCGCTGAAGACGGCGCCCAGCGGGACCCGCCGTCCCCGGCCGATGTCGCCCCATGCGGCATAGAGCGCGGTGGCGGACGCGCCGCTCGCGAAACGGCCGTCGTAGCGCCCCAGCGCGGGCGTCGGCGAGCGCTCGAGGTCGAGCACCTCGAACTTGCCGCCGGTCACGCGGATGCGGGCGAAATAGCGCGTGATGATCCCTTCGACGCTACCGGCCGTCCACTTGCTTTCGTCCTTCCACGCCAGGAACACGGTCGTGCCGAGGCTCGCGACGGAAGGATCGCCGCCGACCAGCGTATCGCCGCCGAATGCCAGCGGACGCGGGCTCGACGGCTTTCCGGACGTGCCGAGGACCGCAGCCTGGATTTCGTAGCGGCGGTCGGCGTAATGCTGCCAGACCACCATCGCGCCGCCGGGCAAGGCAGCGGCGGCGGGACTCGCCTGGTTGCCCGCGCCGCCGGCGATCAGGACCCCGCCGGGATCGCGTACCGTGCCGTCGACATCGATACGCGCCGCATAAACATCCCAGTCACGCCCGTTCCGGAAGTCATGCCAAACGACGAAGAAGAGTCCGTCCGCAAACACGACTTTCGGCTTGTCCTGCCCGCCCTTTTCGACGCACACGGGGATCGGGCCGCCGACCGGATGGCCCGTCGCGTCGAGCCGCAGTGCGTAGACGTCCGATTCCTGCTGTTCGAAGTAATTGCGGCCCTGCTGCCATACCAGCAGGAAATGCCCCTGACCGTCGGATGCCAGCTCCGGATTCACGGCAGGGCGCGCATCCGGGGCGGGCAGGACCACGGCCTCGGACGGGGCGGCACGGCAGACCGGCGCGAGGCATAGGGTCGCCAGCAAGGCGCCCGCGGCCACCCCCATTACCGCGATCCTCATGACCGTCCCCCCGCCGCTTCGCGCCGCAGCCGGAAAAGCCGCGTGCCGAGCAGGCCCCGGCCTTCGACGTACTGCGTCATGCCGGTCCAGAAGTTGATCGCCCCGTAGAGGTTGCCTTGCGCGTCGCGTCCGACCAGATGACTCACCATCAGGTCGGTCAATTCGCCGTCGGGCCGCAGCCGCCCCGTCGCGTTCGGTTTCACAACGGCCGCCCCGCGACTGCGGTTCGGATGGATGGATGCGATTCCCCATCGCCCGTTGTTCATCAGCGTCGCCGTCGTCCCATTGCCATCCGTCGGCACACGGCGGATGTCGTACTCGTCGCCACCACACACATAGGCGGCCGAACCATCGGGCTGCACGGCGATGCTGGTCGGCGTGTCGAAGAAGGCTTCGCGTGGCGGTCCATCGCCGATCGAGAGCCGCGTCGCGACCTCGACGAAGCGGCCCGCCAGGTGCGTGGCGGTCCCGTCCGGGTCGATACGGATGACGAAATCCGGGGTCCGCGACACGAAATACACGACGCCGTGCGCATCGGCGTCGCCCATCATGATGTTGAGCTTCGGCGGGCGGTCCGGGTTGCGCGACGTGGATTGGGGCCAGGGCCCGAGATAGCGGATCGACTTGCCGTCCGCGCTGACGCGGTAATAGCCGCCGTCGTCCGCGACCGTCACTTCGCCGGACGGAGAGACGGCGAGCGATATCGTTCCGCTGAAACGCATGTCCTTCGCGCCAGCCGAATCGCCGGTTCCGGTCCTGCGCGCACCGCCTCCCGCCCAGGTCTCGACCTGCCACACGCCATCGCGCTTGTAGATTCGCCGCACTGCGCGGTTGCCCCCGTCGGGGACGAACACGCCGTTCGGGCCGCAGGCGATGTTGTGCGCGCCGTAATACGCATTGAATCCGAGGCGAAACTGCGCCTGATGCGCCGGGCCGTCGCGATAACCCGGCTCGCCGGTGCCGGCGAGATGGCTGCGCATGCCGTCGGGCGTGACGATATCGATGAACTGGCCGCTGGCGAGGAACAGGCGTCCTTCATGGTCGCCGCAGAGCGCGTACACCTCGCCGCCGGCCTGCGCCAGCGGACCGCCTTCCGGGCCGCCGCCGAGCACGTGCGTGAACTCCTCGACGACCCAGCGCTCCTCGCGCCAGTCCGGCCCGGCCGCGACGCAAAACCCGCATGCGAACGCCAGGGTAAGCGTCAAGCGACGGCCCGCCGCCGCCCCTGCCCGGAGCAGCCGGCCAGTCCTGTCGGCGAGAGACGCGCCGTGCGTCACGCCGATCCCCTACCTATTCCTTTCCACTCTTGAAACCGCCGCGCCAGCGCCGCTGGACATCTTCCGGCGGGCAGAAGCGACAGCCGGTTTCCGGAGGAGGAGGCGTGGTTGTGGGCGTGCGGTCGGCGGCGGTCGCAGTGCCATCCGATGGGGGAGCACTCCCTTCGGCCCCACCCTGCCCGACCTCCTGCGCCACCGCCCCTGATGCATCCGGAGCCGGCTTTTCAACAACCGGCTCAGGGAACGGCTTCTTTCCCCCCAGCGCGAGATACGCCTTTTGCAGGGACTCCGAGTTCGGCACATGCTTCAGTCCGTCCGTCGCGATCTTCAGCGCGTCGGAATTGCGTTTGAGTTCCTGGTACAGATCGATCAGGGCCTGGTAGGCGGGCTCGTAGGCGGGATTGAAGGCGAGCGCCTCGTTGAACCAACGCTCCCCCTCCACGACATCCTTGAGCTGAAGCTCGACCTTGCCGAGCTCGACGTAGATCTGCGGGCGCATCGCGAAGCGCGGCTGGGTCGCCTTGATGACATAGCCGTAGTTGCCCTTCGCCAAGTTAAGGTTATAGATGCGGTCCTTGGCATTGCGCGAACTCCTCGCACGATTGACGAAATTCACGGCAAAGCAGTAGTGGTGGATGTGCAGCCAGTTACCCCTACCCATCTGCTCCGCGGCCGGAACGCCGACGCCGCTCGAACTCCCGCCGATCTTCTGGGCGCAGAACGGCGGCAGCAGGCGCATTTCGGCTGCCGTCGGCGCGAAGGCATCCGCTGCCGTCGCTGCCGACGTCGCGGCCAGGAGCAGGCACGTCAACAGTCCCGCGATCGACAAGCGTCTCATGTTGCGCTCCTCAGTTCTCACTCAGTTTTCCCTCAGCCTGCGGCAGACTGCCGCCACCGGCCAGCGCCAGCGTCCGCGCCGCGACCGCGTCCCAGCTCAGCGTCTCGCGTGCGCGGGCGAGCCCCGCCGCGCCAAGCGCCGCACGGCGGACGTCGTCGCGCAGGATGTCCAGAATCGCCGCGCACAAGGCCGGCTGCGACTCGCCGTCGACGCGCAGCCCCGTGACGCCATCGAGGACCGCCGAGCCGGTTCCCCCGGCTCGCCCCGCAATCGCCGCCTTGCCGCACGCGGCCGCCTCGATGAAGACGATGCCGAAGCCTTCGGTATCGCCGCCGATCTCGCGATTGGCGAGTACGAACAGGTCGGAGGCGTTGTACCAGCGCGGCAAGTCGTCCATCGGGACGTGACCGAGGCGATGCACCCGCTGCGAAACGCCGAGTTCGCGAGCGAGATCGTCGAGATAGGCCTCGTCCTCGCCGATGCCCACGATCGCGTAATGCACGTCGAGTCCCGCTGCGACAAGTTCCGGCAGGCAACGGATCACGCTGTCGAAGCCCTTGCGACGCTGCAGGCGCCCGACCGACAGCAGGAGCCGCGCATCCGGGGCGAGGCCGAGGCCGGCGCGAAGATCGTCCGACGGCAGGCCGGGGCGGAATCGGCCGGTGTCGACACCGGGATGGACAATCGCGATGCGTTCCGGCCGCACGCCCATGTCGACGAGCGCCTGGCGCGTGAAATCGCTGTTCGCGATCACCTGGTCCGCATGGCGCAAGGCGAAGCACATCACCCGGTACTTGTTGCCGCGCCCCCAGCCCGTGAGCTCCTCGCCATGCGCGTAGATCGTCACCGGAAGCCAGGAAAGGCGCGCGACCAGCCAGGCGATCAAGCCTTCGGGCAGGGCCCGGCCGGCATGGACGGCATCGAAGCGGTGGCGCAGCGCAAGCGCCAGGGACCGGACGAAGAGCTTCCCGTACATCGCGAGCGACTCCGGCCGCAGCCACGGCACGCGCCGCAGGTCGAGCCGATGCACACTGTTCGGATGCATCGCATCGTGTTCGGCCGCCCCGGGTACGGCAGCGGTGACGATGTGGATGTCCTTGCCGCCGAGACGCCGGTAGACCTCGTCGAACCACACGGCGGTGCCGCCCTTCGTGGGCAGGAACAGTTCGGTGATCACGAGGTAGCGCCGGGTCATCGTCCAATACACTCGCTCAATGGTTGGGGCAGTCTAGCAATCGGCCTGATAGCGGGAGCGTCGGAAATTCACGCCGCCGAGGAAATTTCCGACCGTGCGTATGACGGATCCAAGTCCGGTGATTTTCAATATCCGGGCGGGGCCGGCCTCGGCGGCCACTCGCCGGAGCCAGGCCTCGACCCGCCGCCGCAAGTCCCGCTCGCGGAATGGCGACTCCGCGTCCCGCAAGATCTGCGCGAGCTCCGCGGTGCTCATGAAACGCAGATCATGGTGATCGGTCAGCGCCCCGCGCAGCGCACGCTCGAGTTCGCCGATCGCCGCATCCCGCATTTCGGACGGCCCGATGAAATTCGATCGATGCGTCTCGAGCAGCGTGGCCCGGCCTTGTGCGGTCTTCGCCTCCAGGGCCTGCCAGACGTGCTCGGCCCGATGACCGCGCAGGGGCTCGAAATAGACATCGCGCACGACGTAGCACACGTCCCCCCGCCCCCGATCGCCGTTACGGATGCGCCGCGTCGGCGATGCGAGGCCGCCGGTGGCGTCGCGCTCCTCATAGCGGCTGCCGGGCGTGACGACGCAGGAAACCCCGCACGCCGCCCACGCGCGCTCGATCGCGTCTCCCCAAACGAAAGTATTCGGCACCGCCACCTCGGGCACGGCACCGAACACGTATCGCAACACGGCGGCTTCCTCGCGCATTGCGAGGGCGACTGCGGATGGCGTGAGCGGAGTACTCGGCAAGCGGCCAGCATCCACCCAGCGGCTCTGCAGGGCTGAAGGCAGGTCTTCGCTTCGCGGGCAGTCCGCCTGCAGCCAGTCGCGCAGGGCCTGCCGCTGCGCCGGGTCCGCGCGTTCGCCGAGACAAGCCAGCAGCGAGTCCGGCCAGAAGTGCTCCAGACCGTGCCATTGCGGGGCGAAGACGCCGCGCGCGGCGCCCGCCTGCATCGCCTCCCGGATCGCCATGAAGGCGGAGTCCGCCAGCGTTCGCCTGAGGTAGGTCGAGCATCCGCCCGCGAGTATTGCCTGCCCGTCTGGAACGGACGAAACGACACCGAGCGTCATCACCGCACAACGCCCGCCCTCGTCGCGCAGGGATTCCAGCACACGGGCCAGTTCCTGCAGAGCCGCCGCATCCTCGCTCGGTCCCGGCCCCCAATCGTCGCTCTCGACGATCAGCACCGGGCAGGCGAGCACGGGCTCCCGCCAGCTCGCAAGCAGCGTCCGCCAATGCAGCACCGCCAACAGACCGGCCGAAGCGGCGAACCACGCGAGGATCAAGAGGAAAAGGGTATGCATCGGGGCGTCAGAAATCGAAATAGATGAACTTCTGCGTCGGTCCACCGAAGATCACGACCGCGACGACCAGCATCGCGTAGCTCGCCCCGCGCAGCGGGAAGGGCACGCGCCACCACCAATCAACGCCGTTGCGGCTGAAGAAGGCGACGATCCGCGGCTCGACCAGCGCCAGCGCGACGGTGACCAGCACACCGACCATCTCGTACGCGCGCATCGGCACCACTGAGACGGGATCGGCCAGCCCCAACATCGCGCCGCAGATCGCCCACGCATCGCCGAAATTCGGCGCGCGGAAGAACACCCAGGTGAAATGCACGGCAACGAAGGTCGCCGGCCAGCCCAGCCAGGACAGCGCACGATCCGCCCATGCTCCTTCCGCGACGCCCGCGACGCGGAGCCCCGAATTGAGCAGGCGATGCGCGATCAGCAGGCAGCCGTGGAGCAGCCCCCAGAACACGAAGGTCCAGTTCGCGCCGTGCCACAGGCCGCCCAGCAGCATCGTCACGAGGAGATTGCGATAGGCGTTGAAGCGCCCACCGCGGTTGCCGCCCATCGAGATGTAGAGATAGTCACGCAGCCAGCGCGACAGTGACATGTGCCAGCGATGCCAGAACTCGGTCGCGCTGCGCGCCAGGTAGGGGAAGCGGAAGTTGAGCGGCAGCGTGACGCCGAACATGCAGGCCAATCCGAGTGCCATCTCGCTGTAGCCGGAAAAATCGAAATAGATCTCCATCCCGAAGCCCAGCGTCGCAAGCCACGCATGCACGAAGTCGAGCTGTCCGGGGTGCGTATAGAGCGCGTCGACCAGGGGCGCCAGGTTGTCGGCGAGCAAGGCCTTCTTGATCAGCCCGCCGGCGAAGATGAAAGCGCCGAGCCGCAGGTTCTGCCACGTGATCGGCTGCAGCTCTTCGAGTTGCGCCACGAGCTCGTGGACCCGCACGATCGGGCCGGCGATCAGCTGCGGGAAGAAGCTGACGAACAGGCACCAGTGGCGGAAGCTGATGCGCCGCGTGCAGTCGCCGCGATAGACGTCGATCGTCGCGCTGAGCATGTGGAAGGTGTAGAAGCTGATGCCCAGCGGCAAGACCCAATCGACCCACGCGGGACGCTGCACCGCGACGTCGGCCCCGGCCGCGTGCGCGAGCCATAGCGCGGATTCGATCACCAGCGCCAGGTACTTGAAGCAGCCAAGCACGATCAGGTTCGCGGTGATGGCCGCGATCATCAGCGCCCGCGAGCGTGTCGCGAGCATGCCGCGGTACACGAACCAGTTCGCCGTCACCGACAGCCCGAGCAGGATCAGGTAGGCGGGCTTCCACGATGCGTAGAAGATGATGCTGGCGGCGAGCAGAACCGTTGCGCGCTGGGTCGGCGAACGGGCGAGCATGTACATCGCCATGACTGCGGCGAAGAACAACGCGAAAGTAGCGCTGCTGAAGATCATTCCGCCCTCACCCGGATCGTGCGGAGCCCGTCGTCGGCGAGGGCCCGCCCGAGTTCTGCGCTAAAGCGCTGTGCGCCGCGGTCGTTCAGGTGCCCGGCGTTGATGAACTCTTCCGGATTACGCTGCTCCCCCACCCCGAGCGCCACCGTCGGCACGCCGCGCGCAGCAAGCATGTCGCGGATCTTCAGGTAGGGTGCTGCCGCCGGATGGCGCTCGTCGAGATATAGCAACTGGCGCGTGAGCAGGGGCGGGAATACGACGCTGACCTTGACCTGCCTTTCGTGCAGCAGATCGAGCAAGGCGGCGAAATCGGCCGCAACGGCCGGGCTCGGCGGTTGGGTGGAACCGGCCTCCTGGCGCATCACCTGCCCGGCATCCTGGGTCGTCGCGCCGAAGCCCGGGCGGTAGCCGAGCCTCTGCGCGGCCCCGCCGCCGAGCGGCTCCACCGGCCCCAGCGCCGACTGGACGAACTGTCCCAGTTTCGCCGGCTCGCGCAGTTGCTTCAGGTTGGTCGCATAGCCCCAGCCACGCACCACGCTGCGCGCGAGATTGAGGTAGTCGCTCTGCTGCAGCATGCGTGACCGGTCTCCGAAGAACACCAGATAGCCCAGCGAATCGTCTCCCTGCATCAGCCCTTCGTCCAAGCCGATGACCACCTGCCGGATCGCTCCGGGGCCGAGCAGCTTGTCGGCGTCGAGGCGGCGGGCGATACCGTACAGAACGCTGGCATTGGCGCCGGGCAGGCCGAGATTGAATGCCGATTGCCCCGCCGACGGCCCGGCATTGGCAAGCACGGTCGCCGGATCGAAGCCGTTGTCCACGCGGCTGTTCCCCATGATCAGCAAGGACGGCCGCATCTCTTCCACATAGAGTAGCTTGTCCATCGCCCTGCCCGCGGCAAATACCGAGCGGAAGCGATGGAGAATTGCATCCGAATGCAACGCGAGTTCCGCAGCGAGAAGCAGGACAAGGCCAACGGCCATGCCGGCCCCCGGGCGGCGCCATGGCATCTTCATCGCCCGCCCCCCGCGCGTTTGCTGCGGCAAGTGTGATCTCTGCACCATCCCGCCGATTTCGCATCGGCTACCATGACCGTTGCCTCCTCCACTGGACGATGGGACGCTCATGAACACTCGACGAATCCTGTGCGGCTGGGTGAATTTGCAGGAAAGGGACGAAGCTCCCGCCGACATCCTGCAGGCGATGTTCTCCGCGGAAGGCGCCGATGCGCCGGCAAATCCGCTCAGGCTCGGGCAGGCCGGCTGGGGCGCCATCGGGCCGGAGTCCTCTACGATGGCCCACGATACGGAAACGGGCATCGTTGCGATGCTGCTCGGCCGGCCTATATGGACCAATCCGGCGAGTGCCGCGCAGGCTGCCGCTCAGGGACACGCGGCAGCCGCGGCGCGGCGCTACGCGGAGCTTGGCGAGCGTCTGTTCGACGAACTGCAGGGAAACTTCTCCCTCGCGATCTACGACCTGCGGCAAGGAAGGGCGCTTCTCGCCATCGACCGCTGCGGCGTCGAGCGCATGTGCTTCGCGCGGGTCGGTCCGCTGCTGGTCTTCTCCACGAGCGCACGCGCGGTCGCTGCCCATCCCGCCGTCAAAGCCTCGCTCGACCACCAGTCGCTCTACGAATACCTCTACTGCCACATGGTGCCGAGTCCCGGCACCGCATTCGGTGGCGTGGAGAAACTGCTGCCCGCCCAGCGCCTGCTCGCCACGGCACAGCGGACGACCCGTCATTTCTACTGGGCGATGCGATTCGCACCGGACAAGCAGACTCCGCCCGAGGCGCAACGCGAAACCTTCCGCCAGCTCCTGCGCCAGGCGGTCGAACGGCAGGTCGACGAACTGCCGGTCGGCGCCTTCCTGTCGGGCGGCACGGACAGCTCGACGGTCACCGGACTGCTGGGAGAGGTCAGCGGCGCGCCCGCCCGCACCTTCTCGATCGGATTCGACGCGGAAGGGTTCGACGAGCTCGACTATGCCCGCGTCACCGCGCGGCATTTCGGCGCCGACGCGGCCGAGTTCTACGTGACGCCGGAACACGTGGCCGAGGCGCTTCCCCTGATTGCGTCCGCCTACGACGAGCCCTTCGGCAATGCCTCTGCCGTACCCACCTACTTCTGCGCCCGGATTGCCCGCGAACGCGGCGTCCGTGCGATGCTGGCCGGCGACGGCGGCGATGAGTTCTTCGGCGGCAACGTCCGTTACGCCAAGCAGGGCGTGTTCGAGCGCTACCAGTCGCTCACGCCGGGGCTGCGCCAGATGCTGGAACCCCTGGTGATGAACTTTCCCTTCGGCTCCGCCATCATGCCGGTGCGCAAGGCCAGGAGCTACATCCGCCAGGCGAGCGTTCCGCTGCCCGACCGCCTCGAATCCTACAACTTCCTGCATCGCGACCCGCTCACCGACATCTTCGAGCCGGAATTCCTCGCCGCCGTCGACACCGAACGCCCGCTCGCGATGATGCGCGAAGCCTACTTCCGCACCGAGTCGGCCGAGCCGGTCGATCGCATGATGCACCTCGACCACAAGATCACGCTCGCCGACAACGACCTGCGCAAGGTCTCCCGCATGTGCGAGGCGGCAGGAGTCGAGGTCCGGTTTCCCTTCCTCGACACCGACCTCGTCAACTTTTCCGGCACCCTCTCGGTCGCCCAGAAGGTCAGCGGCAACCGCCTGCGCGTGTTCTTCAAGGAAGCTTTGAGCGACTTCCTGCCCGGAGAGACGATCACCAAGTCGAAACACGGCTTCGGCCTGCCTTTCGGCCTGTGGCTGGCCCAGGACGGCCCGCTCCGCTCGCCCGCCACCGCCGCACTGGACGGCCTCAGCAAGCGCGGCATCGTCCGGGCGGATTACTTGCGGAAGCTTTGGCAGGAACATTCGTCGGGTCATGCGAGCTATTTCGGCGTCATGATCTGGGTGCTGATCCAGCTCGAACTATGGCTGCAGCGGAATGATCGCCCGGGCGCGGCCTAGCAACTGACGGCTGGAGCGGCGCCGAAGGGGCGGTGGACGATGGCCGCAGCTCGCTGAGCTTCGTCACGCCTGCGTTCTCGAACACACCCTGCGCACGCAGCATCGCCTTCGCAGCCACCACGATCAGCACCAGGTTGTAGTAGTAATCGAAGTAGGCCATGCCGAGGAAAGCGCCCGCCGTCAGGTAGGCGACGATGCTGACCTGCACCATTTTCACCAAGTCGGCCATCCACGCATGTTCGGGCAGGTCGCGCACCGTGCGCGCGATCTTGCTCGCCGAGCGCCAGGTCAACGTCGCAAGCAGCAGGTACAGCCCGAGCCCGACGAAGCCCTGTTCGCCGAGCACTTCGAAATACACGCTATGCACGTCGCGCCAGTTGGTGGGGTCCGGCGCATAAATCGCGAACATCCCACGCTGGAAGGTTTCGAAACCACCGCCGAGGAAACGGTCCCGCGCGAGGTTGAACGCCATCCACCATGCATTGATGCGGCCCATCGCCGACTTGTCCTGATCGTAGGACTGGATGGTGTGCATGCGCTCGTACCAAGCCTCCGGCATCACTTGCAGGACCGCGAACACCGCGCCCACGGCAAGCAGGGCGACCAGGAACTTCTGCCGCGACTTGAACCAGAACATCACACCCATCGCGCCCATGCCGAGCATCGCCCCACGCGACTGCGTGCCGATCGCGGCGATCGCGGTCAGCACCATGACGGCATACACCGCGTTGCGCAACACCACGCGCTCGACACTGCGCGCGGTGAAGTAGAGCAGCGGGATAGTCATGGCCAACGCCAGCCCGATCTCGTTGTTGCCGCCGATGAAGGTGCCCGGCGGCCCCTGTACGCGATAGACGCCGCCATGCAGGATCGTGAAAAGCCCACCCTTGACCCCGTAGAAACCGATCGACAGGGCCATCACCGCGACCAGCCACTTCAGGCGCTCCGGCGTCGTGATCAGCATCATCGCGACGAAGATCATCAGCTGGATCTTGATCACCTTCTCGAATTGCGGCCAGGCCAGTTGCGGATAGACGGCGAAGGTCGTCGTGATCACCATCCAGCCGACGAAGATCATCAGCACGACGGTTTCGCGCTCCCAGGGAATTCGCTTTTCCTCCTTCGAGGCGAGCATCGCGATCAGCGTCGTGATCGCGACGATCATCGCGAACGGCATCGTCGTGCTGAACCCCCACGCCATGCGGTGCGGATTCATGAAGCCCAGCCAGGTCCAGACCAGGATGCCGATCCAGGGCCGCCTGAGGATGAACGGAAGCGTGCCGAAGACGACGAGAGTGACCGCTATGTCGCGCATTCCGGCTGCTCCCGGGCCCCGACGTGACTCATCACGTAGCGATACTTGCCCGATTTCTCGGGACGGATCTCCGCGGCGGTTTCGATCTCGATCCGCACGTCCTGCCCCAGGCGGTTCGCCATCCCCTGCCGGATCCGCGCCTCAATCTCCGGCCCATAGCCGTCGGCCGGGACGACGATGATGCGCGTGAGGTCGAGGCTCTCCTGCACGATGCGGAAAGCCGCGACCTGCGGCAGATCGCGCACGACGTAGATCAGCGCGAGGCCGTGCATCACCGTGCCATCGCGCGCAACGACGAAATCGGTCGTCCGCCCCTGGATGTCCTTCAGTAGCGGCAGGCCGCGTCCGCAGGCGCAGGGCGCCGGGTCGAGCGCGGCGACGTCGCCCGTGCGGTAGCGGATGAAGGGGAAATCGCGCGTCGCGAGATGCGTGACGACGATTTCTCCGCTCTCCCCAATCGGCACCGGCTTGCCCTGCGTATCGACGATTTCGACGACGATATCCTCGGCCGTCAGGTGCATCCCGCCGGAAGGGCACTGGTGGGCGATGAAACCCGCATCGCGCCCGCCGTAGCCGTTCGCGACGCGGCAGCCGAAGATCCGCTCGATCGTCGAGCGCTGGTCGTCGTACAGCCGCTCGGAGGTGCAGAACGCGACCTTGACGCCGAGGTCGTCCATCCGCTGCCCGCGCGCTTCCGCATGACGGCCGATCAGCGACAGCGCCGACGGGTAGCCGAAGAGCATCTTGGGGCGACGCTGGCGGATGCGCTCGACGAAGTTGTCGAGCCGGCTTTCCGACATCTCGAAAGCGGGCAGCAGCTCGGTGCGCATCAGGCCGTCGCGCCAGCGGCGAATGTGATCCTGCGCCCCCAGCTCGATCGGCGACCCCCAGACGACGATCTCCGGGTCGCCGATATCGACCTCCCACCAGCGCGTCGCCCGCCATTTCGCTGCCACGTCGTGGCTCACGCGCTCGGCGCCGATGAAGAAGATCAGCGGTTCGCCGCTCGATCCGCCGGTGTTGAAGCGCGCCAGGTCGCGCGCGTCCTCGGACTTGAGCGCATCGAGGTTGGCGCGGATCTCGGCCTTACCGAGAAAAGGCAGGCGCGCGAGGTCCGCGGCGGTTTGGATCTTGCCGGCATCGAAGCCGATGCGCCCGAAGAGCTCGCGATAATAAGGCACGTGCGCCTGCGCGTGCGCCAGCAAAGCCTGGAGCCGCTCGAACTGCAGGCGCTCGATGCGTCCGCGATCCCACCACTGGCTTTCCTCCAGCAGGCGACGCACCTTCACGGTGTCATGGCGCTTGAGCCGTTCCTGGGCGGGAAACATCAGCTTCGATACGAAGGCCGTGTAAAGATCGCTCATTGCCCACCTCCCTGCCGCGCAACCTGCTCGAACCGCCGCGCGAGCCCTTCGCACAGCTCCGCCACCGCCGGCTCGACGCCCGGCAGCGACTTGTGGCGGATCGAACTCGCAAAGACGCCGCGGGTGATGTCCGCCGAATATGGCACGCCGAGGAAGTCGAAGACCTCCCGGCACTCCCGCTCAGGCTCCTGCACGAGCTGCTCGTAGAACACCAGCCGCACGCGCGCATCGCAATCGAAGCCCTGCTCGAAATACAGCACGTTACGGAAGTACCAGATCAGCGCCGCCGCCGACGCCTCGCTCATCTCCGGATGCCACAGGCTGCGCACGATCGCGTGCGTCGCCTCGGACATGCCGCCGGCGCGCCAATCGTCGACGAGGCGATCGGCCGCAATGCGTGCGACCTGCTTCGTGAAGTTGCCGAAGGAGTTGAGCGCCGAGCGCACCGCATCGCGGTAGTCGCGTACGATCCACACCGTCTTTGCCGGCGCGAACTCCGTCATCAGTGCACTGAGGCGGTCGAGCTCGCACAACGCCTTGATGACGAAGGTCGGCGCACGGGACTCCGCGACGAGCCGGCGGATCACCGTACGTTCGCGCATGCGGTAATTGTCGAAAGCCCGCGGGTCCCGCTCGTGATACACGTCGGTCAGGTAGCTGCGCTCCAGCCTGTCCATCAGCATGTTCGTGCCCGAGCGCTGCATGCCGGCGACGAACACGACCTGCGTGGGCGAGCGCCGCCGCGCCCACTGGTAAGCGGACTTCGACGCGATCAGCATCCTGTGCCCGAGCCGCTCGCGAATCTGTGCGACGTCCAGCCCTTCAGCCATGCACCTGTCCCTCCGCTTGCACCTGCCGCCTGGCGACATCGCCCGCGGCACCGAATGCCCCGAACTCCTCGACGAGCTCCGCCACGCGGCGCGACCATTCGTTGTCGCGCGCGTACGCGACGAGCGCCTCGCGATCCCAGGAGCGCGCAAGCGCCTCCATCACGGCCTCGCGCAGCGCCTCCGGCTCGCCGAACGGCACGACCGCCCCCAGTTCAGGTCGGCACACGACCTCCCGATTGCCGCCGACGTCCGTCGTCACGACCGGCACGCCGCAGGCCATCGCCTCAAGGAAGACGTTCGCCCAGCCCTCGTTGCGCGTCGCGAGCACAAACACGTCGGCCGCCGACAGCGGCCCCTTCAGCTCGTCCGGCTCCACGACGCCCAGAAAGCGCACCGTGTCGGTCAGTCCCAGACTCCCCACCTGCCGCTCCAGCCTTGCACGCCAGTCGCCTTCGGCACTCGCGCCACCGGCGATCAGATACATGAGGCCAGGGAAACGCCGCCGCAAATCGGGCAACAGGTCGATCACCCGATGAAAGCCCTTGCGTTCGGCGAGTCCGCCCACGGAAATCAGTACCGGCGCATCGGCCGGCAAGCCCAGTGCCGCGCGCGCCTCGGCCTTCGGCACCGGAGCGAAACGGGCCGTATCGACGCCGTTGCCGATGACGCGCACCTTGTCGGGCGCAACGCCCAGCTTCAGCGCGAGCTCGCGCAGCGACGCCGACACCGTGAAGACGCGGTCGGCGCCTTCCAGCGCGCGGCGCAGGCGCGGGGCCAGCGCGGGATCCGCCGCGTGCCGCACCTCGGTGCCGCGCATGGTGATCGTGACCGGCACCCGCAACCAGCGCCCCAGGAGCGTCGCCGCGTAGCCGTCCGGGTAGCCGAAATGCGCGTCGAGCACGTCCAGCCGTCCGGCGCGCTTGAGCCGCCACAAGGTCGGCAGACTGCCCAGCGCCAGCAGGATGCCGTCGAGCGATTTGAACAATCCCGGGAAACTCGGGAAGCGACAATGGATGATCTGGATTCCCGCCTGCGTCTCGCGCCGCGGCACCGGCGGCCGGAAGCCCGGCCGCCACAGCCGGATCAGCGACTGCAGCGGAAACCATGGCATGGGTGCGACGACGCTCAGAGGCAGATGACGCGCGACGCGGAACATGCGTTCACGGATGAAGAGCCCGGCGTGCGGCTGAGCGCCGTTGGGAAACAGCGTCGAGAAGACGACGACATGCAGTGGGCTCGCTCCCATGCTAACGCCCCATCGTCGCCGCCAGCATGTCGCCCACCGCGGGCCCCATGTCGCGCATGAAGCTTTCCAGGGCCGCTTCGGCCTTGCCGTGCTCCTCCGCGGCATAGGGCGCATAGACCATCACCGCCGCCGAATCGTCTCCGGCACCGCTCAGGCGCGACGCGACGAGGTAGAGCTTGGCGACGTAGTCGTTGTTCGTCCACCGCCCCCCGATCCAGTACCCGTACCACACCATCAGCCGCCCACCGGCCCCCGCCATCTCGATGCTGCCGAAGGGCGCCCGCCGATCGCCGACCAGCGCGTCACGCTCGCCGTAGCTCGTCATCGACCACTGCGGATCCTTGCTCTTCAGCACCCGGTTCTCGGAATTGACCAACTCCTCGCCCGGCCCCTGATCGCGGTAGTAGGCAACGTACAGACCCACCGGCACCTCGCCCGCCTGCCAGGCCGCGCGCAGTTCGCCCCGCATGCCGGAATAGCGCGGCGACCACACCGGCAGTTGGGCGCCGGACACGGGCCGCCAGGCTCCGCTCGCCTGCAGGGCAGCGAACTCCACATCGCCGTGCCTCCCCTGCGCATCGAGAACGCCGAAAACCGGCTTCCAGGCAAGCACGGCCAACAGCGCGACAACCAGCAGCACAAACGACGAACGGCTCGTTCCGGACTGACTTTCGGCCAAGTCCCCGGCCTCGCGGGGCGCGATCATCGGCTGGTCGTCCTCGCGCCATCTCGCGCCGATCCAGAACAACGCGATCATCACCGCGGCAAAGAACACCCAGCCGTACACCACGTGATCGACCCCGGTCGCAATCCGGTTACCGCTGAAATGGCCCAGCATCACGATGCCCCAGGCACGGATCCAGTTCGCGAGGACGGGCAGGCCGACCGACAGAGCGACGAACACGAGGCGACGCCGCAAGGAACGGTAGGTCAGATACGCGTACAGGCTGCCGACCACGACCGACGCGATCAGGTAGCGCACGCCGCTGCATCCCTCGACGATGGACCAATGCCCTGAGGGGATCACCAGCATCCGCCCCTCCGCAAAGACGGGCACGCCGAAGAGCCGCAGTCCCGCGACGACGAAGTGCGCCGTCCAGTCCATCATCGACGGGAACAGGAATTCGCCGAAAGGCACGAGGAAAAAGAGGAAGCCGAGCGGAAAGGTGATCGCCCGCGCAAACCGGGTCCCCATCACCGCCCACACGAGCGAGATCACCATGCCCACCAGCGCGAACTGGGAAACGCTGTCCGCGCTCGCAAGTTCGCCGAGTAACCACGCGAAACCCGCCAGCAGCCCGGCGAACACGCCGAGCAGCGACGGCGCGACCGGCACGTCGCGCAGCTCGGCGCGCTCGCGCCAGATCAGCCAGCACGAGATCGGCGCAACAAGGAAGCCGTGGGCGAAGGTGTCCGAGCGGTTCCAGATCTTCACCAGCGAGATCACCGTCTCGTGGTGCACGCCCAGCAGCAGCGCGAGTCCGACTGCGAGCACGATCAGATGCATGCGCGCGCCGAGGAGCGACGGACCCGAAGCCACGCCGTCGCCGTCCGCCTGCAGCCGCAGTTGGTGATCCGGTGCGCTCATGCTGCCCCCGCCAGCCGCCCGTAGGGCGCGCGATACGCATCGACGCTGCGGCGCCAGTTGCGCTCGGCCTCGACGAATTGCCGCCCCGCGATGCGGTACTCGCCCCAGCGACCGCGCTGCGCGAGCATGCCGACCACCGCCTCGGTCAGCGCCTCGGCGTTGCCGGCGCGGAAGAGACGCCCGGTCTCGCCGTCGCGCACGAGCTCCTTGTGCCCGCCGACGTCGGACGCGACGAACACCCGCCCCTGCGCCATCGCCTCCAGCGGCTTGAGCGGCGTGACCAGCTCGGTGAGGCGCATCGAATGCCGCGGATAGGCGAGGAGATCGATCAGGTCGTAGTAGCGACTGACCTCCCCGTGCGGCACGCGCCCCGCGAAGATCACGCGGTCTGCGATGCCCAGCCGCTCCGCCTGCGCCTTCAGGTTCTCCTCCTGCGGACCGCCGCCCACCAGCAGCACGTGCAGCTCCGGATGCCGCGAGAGGATCGCCGGCACCGCCTCGAGCAGCAGGTCCAGCCCCTCGTAAGCATAGAAGGAGCCGACGAAGCCGATCACCGTCTTGCCGTCGAGTCCGAGCTTCGTCTTCAGCGCACGGTCGGGCTCGCCGGAAAGCTGGAAGGATTCGATATCCACCGCGTTCGGAATCACGGTCACGCGCCCCTTGGGAATGCCGCGCGCGACGATGTCCGCCCGCAGCCCCTCGCAGATCGTAAACACGTGGTCGACACGTTGCAGCGCCCAGGTTTCCAGCGTACGCGTGGCGCGATAACGCAGGCCATGCTCGCGCGCCGTGCCGTGATCGACCGCCGCATCCTCCCAGAAGGCGCGGATCTCATACACGACCGGAATGCGCAGTCTGCGCCCCGCGCGCAAGGCCGGCAGCGCATTGAGCACAGGAGAATGCGCATGGATCACGTCCGGCCTCACGGTCGCCGCGACCTCGCCGATACGCCGCTCGAGCGCCTGCATCAGCGCAACTTCGTGGACGACCGCCGTCCGGGCCTTCACCTCCGGCGTACGGAAGAAATGCAGCCCGTCGATGTCCTCTTCGGCGCCGGAAGCCTTGCCCTGCTTTGGCGACGTCAGGTGGAAAGTCTCCCAGCCCAGCGCGCGTTGCTCGCGCAGAATCGCCGCCGAGCGGAAGGTATAGCCGCTGTGCAGCGGAATCGAGTGATCGAAGACGTGCAGGATGCGCATCGCTTAGCCCGCCATCAGAACCGGTTCGGCTCTCGTGCCGAGCGCCCCGGAGTTGCGCACGAACGCATCGAACATCAGCAGGCTCCACAAGGGGGCGCTGTAATCCCGGATGCCCGACTGATGTGCGTCAACCAGGTGCCGCAAGGCATCGGGGTTGAAGAGCCCGGTGCCGGCGAGCACGTCGCCCAGCAAGGCCTCCCTGACGCGCGCCTTGAGCGGCCCGCGGAACCAGCGCGCTAGCGGGACAGAGAAACCCATCTTCGGCCGATACAGCACGTCGTTCGACAGCATCGGCTCCAGCGCCTTCTTGAACAGGTACTTGCCCTCCTGCCCCTTCACCTTCAGGCCCGAAGGCAGCGTCGCGAGCCATTCGACCAGCGGGTGGTCCATCAGCGGCTCGCGCACCTCGAGCGAATGCGCCATGCTCGCGCGATCGACCTTGGTGTTGATGTCGCCGACGAGATAGGTCTTGAGGTCGAGGTATTGCACGAGCGCCAGCGGATCGTCGGTCCGGGCGGTCGCTGCGTGACGGCGGAAGACATCGACCGCCGAATAGCCGCCGAGGGAAGCCTTGAAGGCGCTCGAATAAAGCTGCCGCCGCATGTCGTCGCGCACGATCGACACGGAATGGAAATAGGCCTGCACCGAATCCCGCGCCAGGGCCTGGAAGGTCGTCTTCGCGCGGAACACCCGCGGCGCCCAGTCCGCCTTCGGATACAGCCGCCCCAGCATGCCGAACATCGGCCGCCGCACGCCCAGCGGCAGGCTCGCGCGCAGCCGCTCCTCCATCATGTGCAGCCGGTAGCGCCGATAGCCGCCGAAGCTCTCGTCGCCGCCGTCGCCCGACAGCGCGACGGTCACCTTCTTGCGCGCGAGTTGGCACACGCGCCAAGTCGGGATCGCCGAGCTGTCCGCGTACGGTTCGTCGTAGAGCCCGGCGAGCGCGTCGATCAGGTCGAAGTCGTCCGCCTTCACGGTCTCGACGTAATGGTTCGTGCGATAACGCTCCGCGACCTGCTGCGCAAAGGCCGACTCGTTGAAGGCGGGGTCGTCGAATGCGATCGAGCAGGTATTCACCGGCTCGGCCGACAGCCCCGCCATCGTCGCGACCACCGCGCTCGAATCGACGCCGCCCGAGAGGAAGGCACCGAGCGGCACGTCGGAAATCATCCGCAGCCGCACCGATTCGCGCAGCCGCTCGCCCAGCTCGGCCGTCGCGTCTTCAAGACTCAAGGGGCTGTCGAGCGTGAAGTGCACGTCCCAGTAAGTCTTCGGCTCCGGCACCGGCTCGCCGCGGCGAACGACCAGCGTCTCCGCGGGCCCCAGCTTCTTCGCGCCGACAAAGATCGTGCGCGGCTCGGCGACGTAACCGAGCGCGAAGTACTCCTCGACGGCACACGGATCGATCGTCCGGTCGAGCCCGGGAAGCTGCATCAGCACCTTCAGCTCCGATCCGAACGCGAGCGTGCCGTCGGACAGTAGCGCGTAGTGCAGCGGCTTCACACCGAGCCGATCGCGCGCGAGGAAGAGCGTGTCGCGATTGCGGTCCCACAGCGCAAACGCGAACATGCCGCGGAAGCGCCGTACGCAGGCCTCGCCCCATTCCTCCCAAGCGTGGACGATGACCTCGGTGTCGCTACGCGTATGAAAGCGGTGGCCGCAGCGCTCCAGCTCGGGCACCAGCTCCTGGTAGTTGTAGATTTCCCCGTTGAACACGACGGCGACCGAGCCGTCCTCGTTGTAGAGCGGCTGCTGGCCCGTGGACAGGTCGATGATCGACAGTCGGCGATGCGCCAGCGCCACCCCCGGCTCGAGATGCACACCTCCGGCATCCGGTCCGCGGTGGAACTGGATGTCGTTCATGCGCTGCACGAGGTCACGCGGAAATTCGCGCTTGCCCCGGATATCGAAGAGTCCGGCAATCCCGCACATGACACCCCTCCAACCGACTCAGACCACTCAAACAGCCGCCACACTCAACCCACCGGCACCGCCCGTCCGGCGCCCGCCAGCAAGGACTCGTACAACCCAGCATAGCTCGCGACCATGCCGTCGATACTGAACTCCAGTTCCACACGCTGCCGCCCCGCCGCGCCGTGCCTCTTCGCGAGGACGGGATCGAGCGCATAAGGCTCCAGCGCCGCCGCCAGCATCACACTGTCGCCTGGGGGCACCAGCGCACCGGTCTCGCCCTCGACGACGAGTTCCGGATTCCCGCCGACCCGCGTCGCCACCACCGGCAAGCCGCTCGCCATCGCTTCGAGGACGGTGTTCGAGATCCCCTCGGCCCGCGACGGCAGCGCGAACACGTCCATCGCCCGCATCAGCTCCGGCACGTCGCCGCGCTCGCCCGTCACCCACACCCGATCGGTGATACCCGCGTCCCGAACAGCCGACTCCACCGCCCCCCGCAGGGCCCCGTCTCCGACGATCATCAGGCGCAGTCCCCGTGCGGCATTGCCGGCACGACGGAGGAGCAAGGCAAACGCACCGATCAGGTTCAGCGGATCCTTGATCGCCTCGAGCCGCCCGACCGTGCCGATCACCCGGACGTCCTCGTCGCCGAATGGCCAGTCCTTCAGCGCCGTCCGGAGCTCGCCACCGCCGCGAAAACGCGCGGTATCGACACCATTACAAATCCTTACGACATACCGATCCGGCACACCGACCGATGCCGTCAAATATGAGCGCAGATGATCCGACAAGGCTATGTAATGGGTCACGAATGGCCGATATAGCCGGCGCATGACGCGGAAACGGCGACGACTTCCAGCCGGATCCGAAACATCCCAGCCGTGTTCGCCATGCACCCGCACCGGCACACCGGCCAGGCAAGCCGGCACCACCGCTTCGAGCGCCGCGAGATTCCGCGTATGCACCACCGCCGGCCGCAGCTCGCGGAAGATCCGGTACAGCGCCGGATAGAGCTTCGCCCCATGTCCCGGGGGCTTGTGCAGCGAGAAGTAGCGCACATCGGGCTGCGTCACCCGCGCGCAGAAGGCCGGTACACACTCGGTCAGTGCGATCACCGCGTGGCGGAATCGCGTCGCGGGCAAGTGATTGATCAGATTGACGACGCCGTTCTCCAGCCCGCCGACGTCGAAGCGATAGACGACATGCACAATCAGGGCGCGCGGATCGTCATCGCGCCACGGCGAGACGCCGCCCTTCGCGGCAAACGCCTGTGCAGGTGGCCCCGTCAGCAGCGCATCGAGCCGTGTCAGATGCGCCTCCCAACTGTAGGCACGCTGCACGCACTGCCGCGCTGCGACGCCCATGGCCGCCCCTCTTCCGGGGTTGCCCAGCAACTCCAGCACCCGCTGCGCGAACTCTCCTTCCCCACCGGCTACGATGAATTCCCGCCCCGACTCGCCAGCAAGTCCCGTCGCGGAGGCCGCCGACACCACGACCGGCCGCGCCATCGCCATCGCCTCCAGCACCTTGTTCTGGATGCCCCGCGCTACGCGCAGCGGGGCGACCACGACGTCCGCTCCGGCGATCCAGGGACGCACGTCCGGCACGCTGCCCGTCACGACGACTCCCTCCCCGGCCAGCGCCTGTACCTCCGGCGCCGGGTTCATGCCGACGACGAAGAAACGTGCATCGGCCCGTGCCGCGCGAACGGCCGGTAGAATCTCGCGCGCGAACCAGCACACCGCGTCCACATTCGGCCAGTAGTCCATCGCCCCGGTGAATACGATCTTCGGCCCGCCCTGGGGATATGGATCCGGATAGCCCCGGTCGGGGGAGAAATACACGTCGTCCACCCCGTTCGGCATCGCCGAAACCTTCGCCGCCACTTCCGGCGCCCGGCTGCGAAAGAGATCCGCCTCCGCCTCGGTCACGAACAGGGCCGCATCCGCACACCCTGCCGCGTGCCGCTCGAATTCCAGCAGTCGCGTCCCCTCGCGCCGGTATAGCGCCGACATGGGCCACGCGTGGCGGTCCGCATACGCCGTCCACTTCGCCGAATCGACGTCGCAGAAGTCGACCACGCGACATTCCAGCCCGGGTACATCGAGGTACTGCGCCATCGGACCGGAAAACGCCAGCGCCCGACGAATGCCCTGCGAACGGATGATCTCGCCGACCCACCGGCGCAATCCCGTATCACGGTAGTACGGCAGGCTCAGCGCCTCGCCCGTCAGCAGCCCGCTCAGGCTCATCACGCGCGCCTGCCGCGGCGCGAGTGGCAGCGCGCAGATGTCCTCGCACCATTCACGCAGCGTCTGCACGTGCGGCCAGTCTTCCTGCTGATCCACGAAAGTGCCGAGGAACACCCGATGCGAGCGGGAAACCTGGCGCAGGATGTTGAACGACCGCACCTTGTCGCCCTTATTGGGCGGGTAAGGGATGCGATGCACCAGGTAAAGGAGCGGCGGCCGACTGTCCATCGTCATCCCAGATTGCGCACGATATGCGGCCCCAGCGCGTTCGCCACCGGCCGCGGCAGCCGCCGCCACAGCGCGATGAAGGCGCGGTACTTCGGATTCAGCGGATTGTTCTGCGGCACCTCGTCGCGCTTGTACAAGCGGTATTCGTAGGACAGCGGCTGCGGCACGAAACCCCAGTTCTTCTTGAAACTAAACGACCCGGTGCCGACCTTGCTGCGGCCAAAGTCGAACAGCCGATAGCCACGGGCCGCCGCGCGGCGCATCAGCTCCCAGTACTTGAAGTCGTTCGCCGCCAGCTCGCGCGCCGCCTCCGCATCGCCCGCGTAATACGGCAAGACCTCGTCGCGGAAGTAGAAGGACAACACGCTCGACAGTGGCCGGCCGGCGCTGTCCGTCACCGTCAGCACCTCGCAGTCGGGCCCGAACTCCTTCAGCAGGCGCGCGAAAAAGGCCTTGGGCAGCGCCGGCGTTCCGTGCCGATGCACATTGTCCGCATACAGCGCAAAGAAGCGCTCGACGTCGCCGTCGATTTCGCTCGCCAGCCCGTTGGCGATGCCCTTGCGCACCATCGCGCGCTGCTTGCGCGGAATCTCGCGCATGTTCGCGTCGTCGTCCGCGTGGATCGGCTTGCGGAAGGTGACGTACAGATCCTGCCGCGGCCAGTCCGCATGCCGCGCCATTACGTTGCGCAATTCCAGATGCTGCACCCCGAGGCGACGCGCGATCGCCTCCGCCTCGGCCTCCAGCGGTGCGACCGCTTCCGCGAAACCTGCGATCCCGCCATACACGCAAAACGGCAATGAAGTCAGCGCGTGGCCGAAGAGCCGACTGCGGACTTCCGCCAGCGGCAGGACGCCGATGATCTCCCCGGCTCGCTCCGCGAAGAGGAAGAAGGTGCGGTGCCGAAACACCTCGCGCACGATCCCTTCCCACGCCGAAAGATGGAAGAAAGTCGCCTCCGGGCAGGCGCGCACGAAAGCGTCCCAGCGCGCCCGGTCGCCTGCTGATAGCTGTTTCACGACGACGGACGGACGATCCATTGCCCTCTCCTGCACGCTACGAAATATCCGGGCTAATCGGCGGCCACATCGAAAACCTGGTCGGCCCGGCCCCACTCGAAGTCGTCGAGCAGACGACGCAGGCGCGGCTCGGTGCGCGTGAGGTTCACGTAATGCCTGAAACGCGCCTTTGCCGGCGCGTCCTGCACGCGGGGTTGTTCGGGATCGAGCTCCCAGGGGTGGAAATAGAAAATCGCCGCCCGACCGTCCGCCCGATTCACCCGGTCGATCTGCCAGCGCGACACGGCGTAGGGCAGCAGGCGGAAGAAGCCTCCGCCGCCCGCCGGCCAATTGCGGCCCATCCAATGCGTCGTGCTGACTGGAACCTCCAGCAAGCCGTTGTCGAGCCGGAACGGAAAGCGCGGCGCATCGGGAATCCCGTAGTGGTCGTGCTTCACGGGGTAGACGCTTGAACTGTAGACGTAGCCGGCCTCGGCGATGCAATCGTGCGCCCACAGATTGTCCGCCCCAATCGAGAAGCTCGGCGCCCGGTAGCCCACGACCGCCAGACCGACGACATCCTCCAGCACGGCCTTCGCCAGCGTGATGTCCGCGAGGAAGCACTCGCGCGACTGCCCCGTCGCCCGCTCGTGCGCGTAACCGTGGCTCGCAATCTCATGGCCCGCCTCCGCGATACGCCGAACGAGATGGGGATAGCGCTCCGCGATCCACCCGAGCGTGAAGAAGGTCGCCAAGGCCTCCCGCTCTTCGAGGATCTCGAGGATGCGCTCAACGTTGCCCTCGACCCGGCACGGCACCCGGTCCCACTCGCCGCGCGGGAAATGCTGCGCGAGCGCCGACACCTGGAAGTAGTCTTCCACGTCGATGGTCAGCGCATTGACGATCGACGCCTTCATGCCTACAGCTCCGTCGCTTCCCGTTCGGTAAGCCAGGCCGACAGATGCGCCGCGATGCGCTCCGCCGCGTGCCCGTCCCACAGCTCCGGCACCCGCCCGCGCTTGCCGCCGCCCGCCAGCACGTTTGCCGCCGCCGCGCGCAAGGCATCGGGCTCGACGCCGACCACCGTATTGGTCCCCTGCTCGACCGTGATCGGTCGCTCGGTGTTCTCGCGGATCGTCAGGCAGGGCACGCCCAGCGCCGTCGTCTCCTCCTGGATGCCGCCCGAATCGGTCAGCACCACCGTCGCCCCCGCCATCAGCCCCAGCATCTCCAGGTAACCCTGCGGCGGCAGCACGATGAAGCCCTCGGCAGCGAGACGATCGATCAGCCCGAAGCGCTCCAGGTTGTTGCGCGTACGCGGATGCAGCGCGAGCACCAGCGGCAGGCGCTCGCTCACGTCCCGCAGTGCGTCGATGATTCCCGCGAGCGTTGCCGGATGATCCACGTTCGACGGCCGGTGCAGCGTCACCACGCCATATCCCCGCGCGATCCGCCGCTCGTCCATCCCCGCGAAGGCCAGCAGCTCCGCCGGCCGCGGCGCCTTCTCGACGTTCGCGCGCAGGCTGTCGATCATCACATTGCCGACGAAGACCACGCGCTCCGGCGCGACGCCTTCGCGCTCCAGATTCACGTGCGCGCTGCGCTCGGTCGTGTAGAGGATGTCCGAGATCTGGTCGGTCAGTATCCGGTTAATCTCCTCCGGCATACGGCGATCGTTGCTGCGCAATCCCGACTCCACGTGCGCAACCGGGATATCGCGCTTGACCGCCACCAGCGCGCACGCGAGCGTCGAATTCACGTCACCGACCACCAGCACCGCACGCGCGCCATGCGCATCGATGACCGGCTCGAAACGCTTCATGACTTCAGCAGTCTGCACCGCATGGCTACCCGAGCCGACCTCGAGATTGACATCCGGGCGCGGCATGCCGAGATCGGCGAAGAGGCGGTCGTTCATCGCCACGTCGTAATGCTGCCCGGTGTGAACGAGCATGGTGCGCATCCCCGCATCCTGCTTTGCAAGCGCACGGATGATAGGCGCCATTTTCATGTAGTTGGGCCGGGCGCCCACGACGCAAATCACCGGCGCATCGGCCCTCGCGTCACCGCTCATCGGCCTTGCCTCCCGGCACATCGCTGCGGCGCACCGCCTGCAACAACTGATTCAGCACTTCCAGCGTCGCCGACATCGACTGCTCGAGACCAGCAATGCGAGCCTCGATGCGCTGCACATCGAAGGACGCCGCCATGCCCGCCGCCTGTTGCGCGAGCGCTGCCGACGCGTGCAGCTTGCGAGGATCGATCCCGTTGACGCGCGCAGTCCCGTCGGCAGGCACCGCGCCGGCCGGCCGCGGGATCACGCCGACCGAAGCCGTCGAGAACTCTTCGTTCAACTCCTCGATCACTTCCTGCGCATCCGCGTCGCTGATGCGGTGGCGTTCCGCAATGAAGGCCGCGAGCATCAGGCGATCGCACAGCGAATTGATGCGACGCGGCACGCCGCCCGAGTATCCGTAGACCGCGCGGAAGGTGCCCGCATCGAAAGCCGGATCGCCCTGCCAGCCCACGTGGCGCAGGCGGTGCTCGATGTAGGCCTGCGTCTCGACCGCATCCATCGGACCGAGGTGATAGGACGCGATCACGCGCTGACGCAATTGCTGCATCTGCGGCCGCTGCATCACGTCGCGGAACTCGGGCTGGCCGACGAGAAAACTCTGCAACAGCGCATGATCCTCGAGCTGAAAGTTCGACAACATCCGCAACTCTTCCAACGCCGACTCGCTCAGGTTCTGCGCCTCATCGACGATCAGCAGCGCCCGCTTGCCCGAGGCGGCCAACGACAGAAAGAAGGTTTCCAGCGCGAGCAACAGGCCCGCCTTGTCCAGCCCGCGACTCGGCACGCCAAAGGCCGCCGCGACGATCCGCAGCACGTCCCCGTCGTCCACGTGCGTGCTCACCAGGTTACCCGCGACCACCTTGCCCTGATCCAGGCGCTCCAGCAGACTTCGCACCAGCGTCGTCTTGCCGGCGCCGATCTCGCCGGTCACGACGATGAAACCCTCGTTCTGGTGCAATCCATATTCCAGATACGCCATTGCCCTGCGATGACCGCGACTCCCGAAAAAGAATGCGGGGTCCGGATTCAGCTGGAAAGGTTTGGCACGCAGCCGGAAGTAGGATTCGTACATGTAATGCCGCTCAGAAGCGCATGGAAAGCGTCGCCATGATCATGTTCTCGGTGAAGTCCGCCGCTCCCGTCGCACGCTGAAACCGATATGTGAAATCACCTGTCGTCTTGGGGCCCAGCTGCTTCGACAGGCCGACGTTGAACATCGTCCGCTCCGTCTGGACCGACGCCGTCCCTACCCCCTCCGATCGCATACGCGTAATGCTCGCGTTCAGCGACGACTCGGCCGACAGGCGATGGCTGAGAGCCACCGACGCCAGCCGCGATGTCAGCGTCGAGAAGCGCGAGAATTCGTCGCGCGTATCGAGGCCTGTCGCCGGCTCCAAGCGCGTCCGTTCATTCCGGCTCAAGGACACCGTCAGGATATTTCGCACGCCGATGAATGATGCGGTAGCGATGAGCTTACGCGTCAGATAATGCACATCGGTTACAAAAAAGTCGCGCGATCCGACGGGCGGGAAACCCAGCAAACTGCGGACGACCGCCTCGCGCTGGACCGGATCGGGAAAGAAGGGCGCCAGCGCGTCATACAGCGCCTTGAAGTCCGGATCGCTGAATACGCTCGCCCCCTGCGTCTCGAACGACGACGTTATGTCTCGCACATAAGACAGGTTCCAGGTCGAAAGCGCGCGCCGGTGACTGAAGCTCACGTCGTAGGAACGACCGAAGAAACGATTCTCGGTCGTCGCGGACAAGGTTGTCCGCTCCGTGGGATGCCAATCAAACCCGCCCCCGACGATCGAGTGATCTTCGGGCTTGCCGGGCGTGAATTCGGTCTTCTCATATCCGCCGATGGCCCGCATACGGAACTGCGGCGTCAGCGTCGCGAACAGCGTGGCCCGCCCGCTTTCCCGCGGCGCCGACCCCTGTCCCGCCTGGCTGTTCTCCGTTTCGGAACGGTCATACTGCAGGCCCCAGCCCAAGGCGCCGAACTGCCTCGGATTCGAAAGTGCCGCGTTCCACTTCGACTCGCGACGCGACCTGAATCCCCCTCCCCCGGACATCCAGTGGCTCGAATAAAGAACCTGGCCCCTCGTATCGGGACCGAAATTGAGCAACCAGCGCGGACTGATCCCGTAGACGCGCGTCTCGCTGGCGCTGCTTGTATTCAACTCGTCCCCGCCGCTGCGCCCCTGGAGCAGCGAGCGATTGTTGCGATTGATCGAAGCGTCGACATCGACGAAAAGCCGCTTTTCGATCGCCTCGGCCTCACCGAACCCCTGCAGTGCGAGAAAGCTGTCATCCGAGCCGGAACCATCCAGATGAACCACATTGCGCAGGCGCGCATTCAGATGCCCGCGCAATCCCCCGCTCTCGCGCACAACCGAGATCGCCGGCGCGACCTCGGCGATCCACGCTCCGTTCTTGTTCGATGCGACATTGCCGTTGTCCGTGTACTTAAGGCTGGTCTCCAATGAGGGCACGATGGTCAATGCCCGCGACATTGCCGGCGTCTCCGTCACCGAATCCGACTCCGTTTCCGTCTGCGCCTGTGCGGCAGCCGACGCAAACACGAGCGTCACCGCGAGCGCGATCGGGCTTGGCGCAATGCCTCGGCCAGCCTTCTCAGCCCGGCGCCGCCGAACCCGAATCCGAACGCGAGTCTGCCCCATAGCCATAGCCATAGCCATATCCGTAGCCATATCCATATAGTTTGCCGCGCCCTCCATCCTGTGCCTTGTTCAGCACGAGGGACTTGACCGGGCAGGACTCGATCGTCGACAAGGCCTGCCTGACGGCACCATGGCTCGTCCGGTCGGCCTCCACCACCATCACCACCTGCCCCATATGGTTCGCGAGCACTCTGGCCTCGGTCGTCGCGAGCAAGGGGGGCGAATCAAACACAATGATACGTTCGGCATATCTCGCCGCCATCTCCTCGAGCATCCGGTTCATCGCGTCCGACGCGATCAACTCTGTTGCATGAGGCTGTGTCATGCCGGCAGGAAGAATCGCCAGCTTCTCCACATTGGTGCGAAGGATCACCTTCGACAGATCGTGGACGTCGCCCACGAGCACATCCATCAAGCCCTTTTCAGGCGGAAGCCCGAGCGCCTTCAGCACCGAGGGGCGCGAGAAGTCCGCATCGACCAGCAACACCGTGTGATCGAGCTCCATCGCGATACTCATCGCAAGGTTGATCGCCGTAAACGATTTGCCCTCTCCCGGCAATGCGCTGGTGATCATGATCAGGTTGCCATTTTCGACCGCCGCCGCACCACGCCCCTCGGCGTTGCGGATCAGCGGCCGCTTGATGACCCGATACTCCTCGGCGATCATCGAACGCGGCAGCGTCGGCGTGACCATCCCCATGCGCTCCAGCCTCGCCAGATCGACGACCACCGATCGTGCGCTCAAGGGAACTCCCGCATGTGCGCCGGCATCTTCGATAGACCGCGACGGGGTGGAACGCTCCTCGTGCGCTGGTTCTCTCTCGACCGCGACTTCAAGCGCTTCGGCCGCCTGCGGAACGACATCGGGGCGAGCGCCTTCCTCCGGGCCGGGAACAGCACCGGCCCGCTTGATCATATCGAGCCGCTCGACCGCTTTTTCGATCAGACTCATACCCCAGCCCCCTCGTCCACACTCAGCCCTGCAGCAACTTCACGATCGCCGTTGCACCACCCACGGCGATGGCATATGACGCAACTCCGCCGCTGAATGCCAGCAGTCCCCTGCGCTCCGCGCGGCTCCGCGCCGGGTCGCTCAACATCGTCACCGTCCCCAGCACTGGCAGGCCGGTGATCTCGCGAAGGTTGCGCAGATCGGTGAAAGCCGGCCGAACTTGCGCCAGCGCGAATGAAACAGCCATACCTCCCAGCAGGGCCGCCAGTCCCGCAAGCGGAAGCAGGAGCATCCTATTCGGCGCCGCGGGCCGCAGCGGCAGGCTGGGGGGATCGATCACGCGAAACTCGGTTACGCCCCCTTTGGTATTCATCTCGACCGAAATGCTGGCGGACTCGCGCCGCTGCACGAGCGACTCATAGTTCCGCTTGTGCACGTCGTAATCCCGGTTCAACTGCGCCTGCTCGGCCTCGATCTTCGGAAGGAGTTCCGCCTGCGAACGCAACTGCGCGACACGGCCGGTCAGCTCGCCGACGCGCGCCCGCAAGGACGAAACCTTGGCATCGGCATCCGCAAGAGCAACTTTCAACTGTTGGTAGACGGGGTTGATCGCGCCGCCCCCGCCCGATTCGCCCCCTGTCTTGCTCACCGACTCGAGCTCGCGCCGCTTCTGCTCCTCGAGATCGGCGATGACACGACGCGTCCCGACGACGTCCGGATGCTCGTTCGTATAGCGCTGCAACAAGCCATCCAGGTTCTTCTTCATCGAGTCGATGCGGGCATCGTATTCCGACACGGCGCTATTCGTCGTCGCCGGTGCCCCCGCACCAAGAGTCGCCTTTTCACTCGCCAACTGCCGTTCGAGCGAGCTGCGCGAGTTTTCCGCCTCCTTCAGTTCGAGCTGCGCCTCCTGCACCCGCGCATTCAGTTGCGCTATCTGGGATACGTAATCGTGCTCGCTATCACCGAGCAAAGCCATGTTGCGCAGGCGAAAATCCTTCAGCCGATTCTCCGCCTCGCTGAGTTTTTGCTCGTAGCCGGTAATCTGCTCGTCGATGAAACGCCGGGCAGAACTTGCGTCCTGCTGCTTGCCGACCAGTCCGGATTCGACGAACAGCGACACCAGCGCCTGCACGACACGCTGCGCACGTTCGGCACGCTTGTCCTGATACGCCAACGTAAACAGGTTGTCGCGCCCCGTACTGCGAATCTGGAGATCACCGATCAAGTCGAGGATCATCGCCTCACGCTGCGCGGGGGTGCGCGCCTCATGATCGAGGTCGGCCATCGTAATGAGCTTCTCGACGTTCGGGCGCGTTATCAGCGTGCGACTCAGGATCGTGACCTGCTGCTCGATGTTCGGCTGGACCGCGAGGCCGGACATCAGCGGACGCAACACCGACTGGGTGTCGACAAACACCCGCGCGGACGACTCATAGCGGTCCGGCATCGTGTACACGACCGCAGCGCCGATGATGCCGAAAACCCAGGTCGCGGCGAGCCCCCACCAGCGGAAACGCCACATCCCTCGCAGGTAACCGAAAATCTGGGTAAGCAGTTCTTCCATGAGTCCGCCCCTACAGCCCAGTGCGTCGCACTGCAGACGGCCGACGACGAGCGCGTCGCGGCCGGAAGTCGGAAATCAGAACCAGCTCTGAGGAATGATCAGCACATCGCCGGGACGCATTTCCACGTTCGCGGAAACGTCACCCCGCTTCAACAAGTCCTTCAGGCGGACGCTGTATTGCTTGTTCCCTTCGGAGGTGCGGAGAATCGTCGCACTGTTGCCGTCGGCAAACTCGGTGATCCCCCCCACCTTCGTCATCACGTCGAGGAGAGTCATCTTTTGCACATAGGAGAGCGTCTGCGGCTTGGTCGCTTCACCCACCACACGGACCTGTTCGCTATAAGGCCCCACGAAAGTGGTGACCACAACCGTCACGATCGGATCGCGAATGAATTTGCCCAGCGCCTTCTCGATGTCGCGCGCCAGTGTCGAAGCGTCCTTGCCCTGGGCAGGAAGGTCCTCGACGAGCGGGGTCGTGATCTTGCCGTCGGGGCGAACCGGTACGGACTTAGACAGCTCCTGATTGCGCCAGACCACGATGTCGACCATGTCGCCCGGACCGATCACGTAGTTGTACTCGGCTTCCGCCGCTGTCGGCGGCGCCGGCGGGAAGGAAGTGCTCGCACACCCGGATAAGCCGGCGAGAACGGCCAGGATACCCAAGCACCTGCCGATACCCGCCCCTACCTTTGATGCAGAGTGAATCATGGCTGACTACCCCCTCTAACGGTCGTCCCGAATCGGTCCCACATCCGGAGAATCTCTGAAAAGTCCGACCCGCACAAGAACGCGAAAGTAACAAGGCGAAGCGGGCTTTACAGAGGCTCCCCGACCCATGCTATGGGAATTTCGTGTCCCCACAGTGTGAAAAATTACACAACCGCTTACAGCGAACCCTCGCCCCCGCCGCTAGAGTCTCACGCAACACGCGCCCGGCCCCCCTTGAATTAGCGGGGCCGGACATACATTCATGCGTCAGGGAGGGGAATCAACCCGATGGATATTGCTGCCCGTCTTAATTTGCCGCTCGCCGTGGAGACAGCCACGACGTCTCCTGACTTCCACCCCCGGCCCAACGTAAACGCCTCTCGTCTTGTTACAGATTTTTCCATCATCCGGAATGATTACCACCTCCGGATAGTCCCCAAGGAAGGTCCCCTCCGTCAGGATGTCAACCGCCTGGTCGAGCGCATGTACGAATGGCGCGGATTGAACACCGACCAGAGCATCGTTCCCGACCTCCATCGCGAACAAACCACGATCGCAGCCTGCAAGGGCGACCGCGTCTTCGGAACCCTGACCATCGCCGTCGACAGCGGCCATGGACTGCTCGCCGACACGCTGTACCGGCCGCAGATCGATGCCGCGCGCGAAGGGGGAGCGCGGGTCTGCGAGGTCACCCGTCTCGCAATGGACACCGAACTCGGAACCCCGCAGGCCCTCGCGGCCCTTTTTCATATCGGGGTCATCGTCGCGCGATCGGTTCACGGCATGAGCGACGTCTTCGTCGAGGTCAATCCACGGCATGCGCCGTATTACCGCAGGATGATGGGTTACAGCCTGGCCGGTCCGAACCTCATCTGCCCGCGCGTCGGCGCACCGGCAGTCCTGCTGCGACTATCGCTCGCCCACGCCGAACAGCAGGCACGGCAGTACGGCGGAACGAACAACATGAAACGCAATGGCCTGTATGGGCTATTTTTTTCGCCCGCCGAACAGACCGAGATCCTGCGCCACATGCTGACAGGCAGCGTCGAGCGCCGGGCAATGCCCCGACCGCCGGCCAACTGACGACCTGTCTCGCAGAAACCACAAGAGCCGGGACGCATGACGCGTTCCGGCTCTCTTTTTTTGCCCGGTGAGCGGGCAAAAAAAACGGGCGCCGAAGCGCCCGTTTTGATTTCCAATCGTCGGGGGACGATTAGAAGGTGTGACGCATACCGACCGTCAAGAGGCTGTTCTGTTCATCCGACACGCCCAGCTGCGAAACCTGGCCGGCGCCGAAGGCAGCGAACTTGTCGTTGTAGACGCGCTGGTAGGCGGCGTAGCCGGTGGTACGCTTCGACAGCGCGTGGGTGTAGGCCAGGGTCCAGCTGCGGGCGTCGGCGTCGTTGGAGTCCTTGTTGGTGAAGCGACCGTAGTCGACATGCACCTTGCCAGCGGCGCTGACCGGAACGATCACGCCAACGTTCCACAGACGGACGGACTGGTCGGCCCCGAACGCCACCGCATCGGGATCAGTGGAAGCGACTTTGGTGTTGACGACGCTGTAATCCACGCCCTTACCCGCCTGGAAGGACGCATCGACTTCGAGGAAACCGAAGTCGTAGCTACCACCAACGTACCATTCACGCTGGTTCTTGTCCTGCATCGTCACGAAACCAGCACCGGCGCGGGTGTCGATATCGGCGCGAGCCTGATGCAGGTACTGGAAGACCGCACCGACCTTCAGCGGGCCGTTCGCGTAATCCAGACCCAGGCCGAACTTGTCGTCGGCACCAGGAGCGTGAACAGCGACACCGGGAGTGTGAAGTTCAGCTTCGGTGTCGTTGGCCGAGTAGATCGCGCGGGCGGTAAAGCCGCTGAACGAGCCGGTGTAGGCAATCGCGTTGTTCCAGCGAGCCGGGCTGTTCGGGGTGATGGTCAGGCCACCGCCGGCCGAGAAGACCGACTGCGGCGAGACGTTGGACGACAGCGCAGCGTCGTAGCCGGCGAAGTAGCCCGGCGCGTACTGACGGCCGAGGCTGACGGTACCGAAAGCGCCTTGCAGACCGACATAGGCCTGGCGGCTGAACTGACGGTTGGCCTGGTGGAAGGTGCCGTCATCGATGTTGAAGCCTTGCTCGAGCTGGAACACAGCCTTCAGGCCGTTGCCCAGTTCTTCCGCGCCCTTGAAGCCGATACGGTTGCCCGACAGGACACCACCGACCACGCCACGGAAATCGACGTTGTCAGCATGACCAACGCCGAGGCCGGCATCGACCACACCGTAGATGGTGACGTTGGACTGAGCGAAAACCGGTGCTGCCGCGAGGCCGGCGACGGCCAGGGCGATCAGTTTCTTCTGCATATGTTTCTCCTCTAATTTGAAGCTGAAGCCGTGGCAAGGCCGCGGCCCGACTTACCTCTCTAGTGAGAAGTTGGAGCGATTGTGCAAATGGGCATGCAACCAACGCAAGGACGGATCGTCTAGAAGAGAAGAAACGGGTAAAAGATGTTGCACTGGCGCAACACGGGCTGCCGGAGCGGCATTGCGGTCGGTAGTGAAAAGGACGTCCGCATGGGCCGACAGCCGCTGCAACCCATTGGCGTAACGGACATTTCCTGAGCGGGCGCTCCTCCGATACAGACCGAATGGGGCCTCGACCCCGACGCCATCAGTGTCTTCTTCTCGGCATCCCCTGGGTGGGGTCTTGCCTCATGCGAGGGGAACTCTTTGCTCCACTTAGCACTCTCTTGGCGCGAGTGCTAATATTTGTCCCGAGGAGGACAGACGTAGATGAACCAGACCCTGTCATTGCCGGTCCCTTCTGCCCTTGGCAGCATCGACCAGTATATCCAGACGGTGAATCGCATCCCGCTGCTCAGCGAGCGCGAGGAGATGGAATTGGCCACGCGCCTGCGGGACGAGGACGACCTCGACGCAGCACGCAAGCTCGTGATGTCGCATCTGCGCTTGGTGGTCGCGATCGCTCGCGGCTACCTGGGCTACGGTTTGCCGCACGCCGACCTGATCCAAGAAGGCAACATCGGCCTGATGAAGGCCGTGAAGCGCTTCGACCCGTCGCGCGGCGTGCGCCTGGTGTCGTTCGCGATGCACTGGATCAAGGCCGAGATTCACGAGTACGTGCTGAAGAACTGGCGTCTCGTGAAGATCGCAACGACGAAGGCCCAACGCAAGCTGTTCTTCAACCTGCGCAGCCTCAAGCGGGACACCGGCTCGCTGCATGGCGACGAAATCCAGGCGGTGGCGACCCAGCTCGGCGTGAAAGCCGAGGAAGTCATCGAGATGGAAACGCGCCTGAGCGGTCGTGACGTGCCGCTGGAGGGCGATAGCGACGACGACGAACACTTCGCACCCATCGCCTACCTTCCGGACCCGCACGCGGAGCCGTCTGAGGTGCTGGAGCGCGCGCAGCTCGCGCACCTGCAGGACGTCGGCCTGCACAATGCCCTGGCGAGTCTCGACGAGCGCAGCCGCGAGATCGTGCGGCGCCGCTGGCTCACCGAAGGCGAGAGCGCAACGCTGCACGAACTGGCCGCCGAGTACGGCGTGTCCGCCGAACGGATTCGTCAGATCGAGGCGAAGGCGATGCAGAAGATGCGAGGACTGCTGGCCGCCTGAACGCGGTCCTTTCGATCAGCCAAAGACGGCAGCCCGAGGGCTGCCGTGTTTATTTTCCGGCGAGCAGGGTGCGCAGGTCGGCCGCGATGTTCTCGGCGGACTCCCCATGCTTGACGTACAAGCGCAGCCGGCCCGCCGGATCGAAGATGTAGGTGCCGGTGGAGTGATCGACGCTGTAGTTCGGGCCATCCGTGTCGCCCGACTTGCGATAGAACACGCGGAACTCCTTGGCGGTGTCGGCCGTCTGCGTCGCGTCGCCGCGCAGCGCAAGGAAGCGCGGATCGAAGGCCGGCAGGTACTGCGCAAGCAGCGCCTGGGTGTCACGTTCGGGGTCGACGGTGACGAAGAGCACCTGCACGCGGTCGGCATCCGGACCGAGAAGCCTCATCACCTCGGCCATCGTCGAGAGGTTGGTCGGGCAGACGTCCGGACATTGCGTGTAGCCGAAGAACAGCGTCACGGCCTTGCCGCGGAAATCGGCAAGGGAACGGGGCGTACCGTGCTGGTCGGTCAGCAAAAAATTCTTGCCGTAGTCGGCCCCCGTGATGTCGCTGTTGCGGAAAGTTGTGGCCGCCGGACCGTTGTGCTCGGAGCAGGCGGCAAGGGCGAAGGCGCAGACGACGGCAAGCAGGAAGCGAAACATGTTTCCATCTGGGATCAGAACCGGAGGTAATGATCCGCCAGGAGCGCCGCAAAGAGCAAGAAGAGGTAAAGGATGGAGTAGCGGAAAGTCTTCCGCGCGCGGCCGTCGCTGTAGCTCACATACAACCCCCACGCATGGCGCAGGAAGACGGCCCCGAGCCCCAGCGCAGCAAGGAGGTAAGGCAATCCGCTCATGCGGGTGGCGAAGGGCAGCAGCGTGACGCCCAGCAGGATGCATGTATACAGCAGCACCGACAGGCGGGTGAATTCCGACCCGTGCGTCACCGGCAACATCGGAAGACCCGCGCGCGCGTAGTCGGCGCTGCGATAGAGGGCCAGCGACCAGAAGTGCGGCGGCGTCCAGGCGAAGATGATGAGGAAGAGCAGCAGCGCGTCAGCGCTCACGTCGCCGGTGATGGCGGCCCAGCCGAGCACCGGCGGCATCGCGCCGGAAGCTCCGCCGATCACGATGTTCTGGGGCGTGCGCGGCTTGAGCAGCACCGTATAGACGACCGCGTAGCCGACGAAGGTCGCCAGCGTGAGCCACATCGTCAGCGGATTCACGAGCAGGTGGAGCAGCGCGAGCCCTGCCCCGCCGAGCCCCGCGGCAAAAGCGAGCGTTTCGCCCGGCGCGAGCTCGCCGCGCGGCAAGGGACGGCCGCGGGTGCGGGTCATGCGGGCATCGATGTGCGCCTCGATCAGGCAGTTGATCGCGGCGGCAGCGCCCGCGACGCAGGCGATGCCGACGGTCGCGGCGAGTACCGTGGCCGGCGGCGGCAAGCCATCGGGCACCGCGAGGAACATGCCGATGATCGCGCAAAAGACGATCAGCGTATTGACCCGCGGCTTCGTGAGCACATAGAAGGCGTGCAGGCGGCGGCCGACGGCGGCCGTTTCAGGCGAAAGCGTTTTCGCGACGGGCATAATCATCCCTCCTCCGTCCGGCTCCGGCGGGCGCCTGCATGGCCCGCAGCCGGTAGTTGATCCACACGAGCACCAGCAAGAGAACGACGGCACCCGCGTTGTGCGCGACGGCGAGCGCAAGGGGCAGGCCGATAGCGACGTTGGCGATGCCGAGTCCGATCTGCAAGGACAGCGCGCCGAGCAGCACGAACCCGGCCGCCTGGGTGCCTTGCCGGCGTGACAAGACCCACACCAGCGCCAGCAGGACCGTCCCGGCCAGCAGGGCGCCGAGCCGGTGTGCCCAATGGATCGCGGTCAGCGCCGCGAGCGACAGCGACTGACCGTCGGCCGTCATGCCGAGTTCGCGCACGACGTGGAAGGCGTTGAGGTAGTCGGCCGCCGGCCACAGGCTGCCCTGGCAGGTCGGGAAGTCGGCACAGGCGAGTGCCGCATAATTGGTGCTGGTCCAGCCGCCGAGCACGATCTGGCCCGCGAGAAGCACGAAGGCCACGCGCGCGAGTGCAACGGCGCCGCGCGGCAATTCAAGCCGCGCGACGCCATGCGCACGCAAGGCGAGCCATGCGAGCAGCCCGAGCGTCGTGAGCCCTCCGATCAGGTGCGCCGTGACGATCGCCGGCTTGAGCAGGAGCGTCACCGTCCACTTGCCGAGCAGCCCCTGCACGACGACGACAGCGATCAAGGCGGAGGCGATGCGCCATGCGACCGCCGGATGGCTGCGACAACGCCAAGCCTGCGCCGCGATGGCGAGAATCAGCAGGCCGAGCGTGCCGGCGAGGTAGCGGTGAATCATCTCCTTCCAGGCCTTCGGTGCGCTGACCGGTCCCTGCGGGTTGGCGGCGTGCGTCGCGCTAATGTCTTCCGCAGCGTGATGCGGGCTGATCTGGCCGTAGCACCCGGGCCAGTCCGGACAACCGAGTCCGGCGTCGGACAGCCGGACGTAGGCGCCGAAGACCACGACGACGGCGGTCAGCGCGAGGGCAACGAGGAGCAGGCGGCGATAGAGGGGCACGGGCGGTCTCCGGACCTCGCGCTCAACGGCGTCGTCCGAGCGACGAATATTTCAACAGCCGCTGAAGGTCTTTGACGACCTTGCGCGGGTCGGCCTTTTCCGGGAAGCGCATGATGGCGTTGCCGAGCGGATCGACGAGATAGACATGGACGCCGGAGGCCGCGCCGGGCAGTACGTCGAGCCACGCCGATTCGGCGGCCGCAATCCTGAGACCCTCTTGGGCGGCGAGGCGTTCGCGCGGCGGAGGGCCGCCATCGGTGACGATCCACAACCGCGCGACGCGGTTCATCTCCTGTCCTTGGGCGAGGCGCGATTGACGCATCAGGTACAACGCGTCGACGCAGCCAGCGGGGCACCCCGACGGGCCGGCGTAGACCAGTGTCCAGCGGCCCGTGAACTCGGAACGCACGAAATCGGCCTGTCCGTCGAGGCCGGCGAGGGAAGCGGTCGGCAGTTGCACAGGCGCGATCAACTCGCCGTAGTTCACGCGTCCGCGCGGCTGCCAGACGTAATAGGCGAAATAGGACGCCAGGACTGGCAGGATGCACACCACGGCCAGCAGCACGAGCGTTCGCCTGGCCGTCCGCTGCCTGGCGTTGAGCGCCGGCTGCTCGGGTTTGCGGGATTGCGAGTGTCGATCAGCGAGAATCGCGCCGAACATAATGCCTCCGCATACTGATGTCGCTCGATTGCCAGATGTAGCGCAGGGTCAGCGCCGCCGCGAGTGCCGCCATCGCATACCACTGCAAGGCGTAGCCGCGGTGCCGATCGATGCCGGCGTCCGGCGCCGGCCAGTCACGTACGAGGCCGTCCGGAGCGGGGTCGTTCTGCTGCAGGTAGAAATCCGCGACGGGAATCGACGACCAGGCCCGATAGCGCGCGAGATCCAGGGTCTGCCAGACGACACCGGCCTGCGTCGCACCGCCCCCCTCCAGGGTGAAGGGTTTGCTCTCGGGATGACGGACTCGTGCGGAGACCTCGACCTCGCCGCCGGGAGTCATCACCGCAGGAGGATGAGCGCGATCGGGCGGCGCGGCGACCCAGCCGCGATTGACGAGCACCCAGCCGCCCTGCCCCGCGAGCCGCAGCGGGGTGAATACGTGGAAGCCGGCGCGACCGGCGTGCACGCGATTGTCGATGAGGATCGTGCGATCCGCGAGCCATTGGCCGCGCAGATCGACGGTCTGCCATTCGGCCGGAGGCTGCGCGCCGAGCGGATGGGGCTCGCTCCGCTCCGGGGAGGCGTAATCCGCCTGCAGCACCGCCTTTTCGTCCGCCCGGCGGATCTGCCAGTTGCCCAGCTGCAGCGTCAGCACCGCGACGGCAATGCCGGCGAGCAGCGGAACGGGATGCAGACGTCGGGCCGCCATGCGCTTCCTTCCGTCACAGCCAATAGACGACGACGAAGAGCATGAGCCACACGACGTCGACGAAGTGCCAGTACCAGGTGGCGGCTTCGAAGCCGAAGTGGTCGTCCGGGCGGAAATGCCCCGCCATTGCGCGAAGCAGCATCACCGTGAGCATGATCGCGCCGACCGTGACGTGCAGGCCGTGGAAGCCCGTGAGGAAGTAGAAGGTCGAGCCGTAGACGCCGGTATCCAGCCGCAGGTTGAGTTCGGAGTAGGCGTGGCTGTACTCGTGGACCTGCAGGGTGAGGAAGGTCACGCCGAGGAGGATCGTGATCAGCAGTCCGAGCTTCAACTGGCCACGATTGCCGTGGCGCAGCCCATGGTGGGCCCAGGTCAGCGTGCCACCGGACGTCAGCAGGATGATGGTGTTGATCGCCGGAATGCCCCAGGCGTCCATCGGGGTGAAGGGCGCTGCCTTGCCCGGACCGGCGGTCGGCCAGTTGCCGACGAAGCCCTGCCACAGCAGTGCGAGGTTGTCGCCGCTGGAAAGCCAGGGCACGCTGAGGACGCGGACGTAGAACAAGGCGCCGAAGAAGGCGGCGAAGAACATCACCTCGGAGAAGATGAACCAGCCCATCGACCAGCGGAAGGAACGGTCGACGCGGTGGCCGTACTTGCCGCTTTCGGATTCGCGCACGACCTGTCCGAACCAGCCGATCATCATGAAGACGAGCACTGCGATGCCGAGAAAGAAGACCCAGCGCCCGGGCCCGACGTTGTTGAGCCACATCGCCGCGCCAGTGCCGAAGAGCAGCAGGGCCACCGAACCGAAGATCGGATACTTGGACGGTTCCGGCACGAAGTACTTTTCCAAGGTGTGAGCCATGAGCAGCCTCCCTTTCCGTTACCGTTACCTTGACCCGACGATCAGCCGAACCACGACGACCAACGTCAGCACGAAGAAGATCCCTGCGAGCAGGCCGGCGACCACGACGGCACGCGGATCGAGCGAACGCGCATCGCGCTGATAATCCTTGCGCCGACGCACTCCAATGAAAGACCACAGCACCGCGCGCAGCGTCGCGAGGAAACCGGCGCGTTCGGGTCTGTCGTCGTGCGGCGTCGGCGCTCCATTCACGTCGCCCCTCCGGCTCCGCCTTCCGGCCCCGCGATGCGCCGCGCGGCGATCTCGAAGAAGGTGTAGGACAGCGTGATCACCGTGACGTCCGCCGGTAGGCCGGGATCGACGACGAAGGCCACGGGCATCGTGCGCCTTTCGCCCGCGCCGAGCGTCTGCCGGGCGAAGCAGAAGCATTCCAGCTTGCGGAAGAACTGGCCGGCGACCACGGGTCCGTAGCTCGGGACCGCCTGACCGGTGACCGGCTCATTGCGCGTATTCGAGACTTCGTAGGCGATCGTCACGAGTTCCCCCGGATGCACGCGCACCTCGGTCTGCAAGGGGCGGAATTGCCAGGGCAGATCGTGCGTATTGGCATCGAACTGCACGAGGACCGTCCGCGACAGGTCGACCTGAGTATTGACGACGGTGTCGGCCTTAAGCAGGTTGTTGATGCCCGTGACTTCGCAGATCGTCTTGTAGAAGGGCACGAGCAGGAAGCCGAAGCCGAACATCACCACCGCCGCGACCGCGAGGCGGGTCAGCAGGCGACGGTTCTCCGCCGAGACCGCCGCGCCGTGCCTCATGGCGCGTACCCCCGGAATTTGAGGATCGCCGCGACGAAGAACACCAGCGCGACAGCGGCCAAGGCCAGCGCAACGCGCCGGTTGGCAATGCGGAGGCGGGATTCACGGCTGGTCGGCATGGCTCTCGGTCTCGGGGGACGTCGGCGGGATCTCGATCGATCCTCAGTGAACTATAGGTGCTTCATCGAAAGTGTGATGCGGCGCCGGCGACGGCACCGTCCATTCCAGGCCCTCTGCGCCCTCCCAGGAGCGCGCCGCAGCCGGCTCACCGCCGCGGATGCACTTGATCACCGCGAAGAGGAAGATCAGCTGCGACAGCCCGAAGCCGAATGCGCCGATCGACGCCATCATGTTGAAGTCCGCGAATTGCAGCGCGTAGTCCGGGATCCGGCGCGGCATGCCGGCGAGCCCCAGGAAGTGCATCGGGAAGAAGGTGACGTTGAAGAAGACGATCGAGCACCAGAAATGCAGCTTGCCGATCCGCTCGTCCGGCATGTGGCCCGTCCACTTCGGCAGCCAGTAGTAGGCGCCGGCGAACAGCGCGAACAGGCTGCCGGCGACCAGCACGTAGTGGAAGTGTGCGACGACGTAATAGGTATCCTGGACCTGGATGTCGATCGGCGCGATCGCGCAAATCAGGCCGGTGAAGCCGCCCATCGTGAAGACGAACAGGAAGCCCACCGCGAACAGCATCGGCGTCTCGAAGCTGAGAGAGCCGCGCCACATCGTCGCGATCCAGTTGAAGACCTTCACGCCGGTCGGCACCGCGATCAGCATCGTCGCGTACATGAAGAAGATCTGGCCGACCGCCGGCATGCCGGTCGTGAACATGTGGTGCGCCCAGACGGTGAAGGACAGGATCGCGATCGACGACGTCGCATAGACCATCGACGCGTAGCCGAAGAGCGGCTTGCGCGAGAAGGTCGGGATGATCTGGCTGACGATGCCGAAGGCCGGGAGAATCATGATGTAAACTTCCGGGTGGCCGAAGAACCAGAAGATGTGCTGGTACATCACCGGGTCGCCGCCGCCGGCGGCGCTGAAGAAGCTGGTGCCGAAGTGCCGGTCGGCGAGCACCATCGTCACGGCGCCCGCGAGCACCGGCATCACGGCGATCAGCAGGTAAGCCGTGATCAGCCAAGTCCAGCAGAAGAGCGGCATCTTCATCAGCGTCATGCCCGGTGCGCGCATGTTGAGGATCGTGACGACGATGTTGATCGCCCCCATGATCGAGCTGATGCCCATGATGTGGATCGCGAAGATCGCCATGTCCATGCCCATGCCCATTTGCACGGAGAGCGGCGCGTAGAGCGTCCACCCCGCGGCGGTTGCCCCTCCCGGCGCGAAGAAGGAGCCGAGCAGCAGGATCGCGGCCGGCGGCAGGAGCCAGAAGCTCCAGTTGTTCATCCGCGCGAAGGCCATGTCGGGAGCGCCGATCATCAGCGGAATCTGCCAGTTCGCGAAGCCGACGAAGGCCGGCATGATCGCGCCGAACACCATCACGAGGCCGTGCATGGTCGTGAGCTGGTTGAAGAACTCGGGCTGCACGATCTGCAGGCCGGGCTGGAAGAGCTCCGCCCGGATCGTCAGCGCCATCACGCCCCCGGAGAGGAACATGATGAAGCTGAAGACCAGGTACATCGTGCCGATGTCCTTGTGGTTGGTCGTCGTGATCCAGCGCATCAGGCCGGTCGGGCCATGATGGTCGCCGTGCAGGTGATCGGTCATTACTGCCGCCATGCTGCCTCCTTCACGAATCGGCCCCCGTTACCGGCGGGCCGTGATGGACCGTACCTCGTTCCGGACGCTCACTGCCCCCGGCCGGCTGCGACCTGCTTCGGCTGAATCGCCTCACCGGTCTTGTTGCTCCAGCTATTGCGCGTGTAGGTGATCACGGCGGCGATCTCGGTGTCGGAGAGCTGCTTGCCGAATGCCTGCATCGCCGTGCCGGGACGCCCGTTGAGGACGACGTGGATCTGCCCCGCGGCCTCGCCGAGCACCACCTTCGAGCCGTCGAGCGGCGGGAACATCCCCGGAATCCCCTTGCCGGTGGGCTGATGGCAGGGCGCGCAGTTGGCTGTGAACACCTTCTCGCCGCGCTCCATCAGTTCGTCCCGCGTCCATTCGCGCGCGGCCTCGCCCGCAGCCGCCGCCAGCGCCGCGGTCTGGCGCTGCACCCATTCGCTGTAGGCCTGCTGCGACACGACGTGCACCTCGATCGGCATGAAGCCGTGGTCGCGGCCGCAAAGTTCGGCGCAGTTGCCGCGGTAGACGCCTTCCTTGTCGGCGCGGAACCAGGTATCACGGATGAAGCCGGGAATCGCGTCCTGCTTCACGCCGAAGGCCGGCACCCACCACGCGTGGATGACGTCGTTGGCGGTCGTCAGGATGCGCACCTTCTTGCCGACCGGCACGACGACCGGGTTGTCGACCTCGACGAGGTAATGCTCGCCCTTGGCGGACTGCCCATTGACCTGTTCGCGCGGCGTCGCCAGATTGGACAGGAAGCGGATGCCCTGCCCTTCGCCCTGCAGGTAGTCGTAGCCCCACTTCCACTGGTAGCCGGTGGCCTTGATCGTGATGTCCGGGTCGCGCGTGTCCTTCATTTCCAGCACGGTCTTGGTCGCCGGCCAGGCCATGCCGAGCAGGATGACGACCGGGATCACCGTCCAGGCGATCTCGACCGAGGTGTTTTCGTGGAAATTGGCGGCGACCGCGCCGCGCGACTTGCGATGGTGGATCACCGCCCAGAACATGACGCCGAATACGACGATGAAGATCACCAGACAGATGATCAGCATCAGCGTATGCATGTTGTAGATCTGTGCCGCGACGCCGGTCACGGGGGGCTGCAGGTTGTAATTCCGCTCGGCGATGGCCGCCGAGGATGCGAGCAACAGTGAAGCGGACACTGCATGACGACCGGCAAGACTCATGTCCCTACCCCCATCGGATGCGGAATCTCGCGCAGGGCGCTTCCTGCGAGTTCCGGTCGATCATGCCATAGGGAATTCCGCGACTGCAATACGGAATTTTGAGCATCATCAAAATACCGCAACGCAATATGTGATATTTGCCCGCAAGCGCAGCTACCTGACCGTCTTGTAAGAAAATGTTCTCGGAATGCAAGGATCCGTCGCACCGAGGAAGCGTCGACGGCGAATGGCCGCAGAGCGGATAGAATCCGTCCCGCGCCAGCGGCGCAGCAACCCTGACCAGGAATTCCGGCCATGTCTTATTCCCGCCCCGCCTTCGAAGACAAGATCTGCCCCCCCGAACAGCTCTCGGCTCGCGCCGCCGCGCTGGCTCACCCGCTCGTCTTCACCAACGGCTGTTTCGACATCCTGCACCGCGGGCACGTCACCTATCTCGCCCAGGCGCGCGCACTCGGCGCGGCCATGGTGGTCGCGCTCAATACGGATGCATCGGTGCGGCGCCTCGGCAAGGGCGAGGACAGGCCGATCAACGTGCTGGAGGACCGTTTGGCGGTGATGGCGGCGCTCGAATGCGTCGATCTCGTCACGTGGTTCGACGAAGACACACCGCTCGCCCGCATCCTCGAAGCTCGCCCTGAAGTGCTGGTGAAGGGCGGCGACTGGCCGGTCGAGCGCATCGTCGGCGCGCAGGAAGTCGTCGGCTGGGGCGGGACGGTGCATTCCATCCCGTTCACGCACGAGCGCTCGACGACGGCACTGCTGGGCCGCATTCGCGGCGCGTAGGCGCTGCCCCTTATCCGCCGGGCTACGCGACCGGGGCTGCCGCGGGAGCAGTCACCGGCGCCACGCGTGGCATGCGGACGCGCATCGTCGTGCCGACGTCCGGCTGGCTGTCGACACTGACGGCGCCGCCAAGCACATTGACCACGAGGCTGTGCGCGATGTGCAGGCCCAGCCCGCTGCCGCCCTTGCCCAGTCGCGACGTGAAAAAGGGCTCGAAGATGCGGCGCTGCAGTTCGAGCGGAATGCCGCGGCCGTCGTCGACGACTTCCAACAGCACCCAGTCGGGATCCTCCAGCCGGCCGGCCACCCGGATCTCGCCGGCGTTTCGCCCTTCGAAGCCATGCAGCACGGCGTTATTGACCAGGTTGGTCAGGACCTGGCCGAGCGCACCGGGGTAGCTGTCTAGGCAGACGTTGCGATCGACGTCGATCACCAGCCGGTAGGGCAGCCGCTTCAGCGACGGCCGCAATGTCATCACGATTTCGTCGATGACTTCGCCGAAGTTGAATTCGCGCCGCTGCGAGCTCGACTGGTCCACCGCCACCTGCTTGAAGCTCGCCACCAGCGTCGCGGCGCGTTCGAGGTTGCGCTCGATGATCGCGTTGCCGGCCTCGGTGTCTTCGAGGTAGCGCTCCAGCGACGAGCGACGCAGGCCGGACTGCAGTTCCTCGCGCAGCGTACGCGTCTGGTCACGCACGGTATTCGCCGCGATCAGGCTGTTGCCGAGCGGCGTGCTGAGCTCGTGCGACACGCCCGCGACCAAGGCGCCGAGCGCGGCCATCTTTTCGGAATTGACGAGATCCTCCTGGGTGCGGCGCAGGTTCTCGAGCGCCGACGAGAGCTCCTCGTTGCTTCGGTGCAATTCTTCGGTACGCTCGATGACGCGCGCCTCGAGCGTCTGATTCAGCTCCTGCAGCGCCGCGCGGCTCGCCTCGACCGCTGCCTCGCGCTCGCGGATCGCCCGGCTCATGCGCTCGAAGGCCGCCGCAAGCCGGTTGAACTCCTTCACCTTCGACCTCCGCCACGACAACTCGTAACGGCCCTGCTCGACGCCGACCGCGAAGATCGACAATTCGCGGAACAGACGCGCAAAGTAACCGGCCTGCATCGCCGCACCGATCAGGCCGACAATGATCGATATCGCCAGGCCGACCAGCACGATCAGCTCGGCCGTGCGCGAGGGTCGGAAGGCCTGTGCCCGCGGCCGCACGACAAGCACGCGCCAGCCCAGTTGCGACACCGGCACCGCGCTACCAATCATGTCCACACCGTCGATGCGCAATCGCAGGAAGGTGCTGCCATCGTCGTCCTCGTGACCCGGCACCTCCATGTGCGATCCGCCATCCGAAAACGGCTGAAGGGCCGTCGAGGCCGTGTCGCCGATCACCGTCCCGCGGCGGTCGAAGAGGATAGTGCGCAGGCCGTCCTCTTCTTCGCTCCCGGGGAGCGCAGTCTGCAGCGCCAGCGGGATCAGCTCGCCGATCAGCGTCAGCGCCCCCTGGCGCACCGCGACGACGGCGGTAACGTCGGCACTGACTGGAGAGAGCCGCGCGTCGGACCAGTAGGTGCCGGTCTCATGCGACACGGAGGTGAACACCGGATGCGCCGAAAGGTCCATGCCGAGCAGGTCGTTGCGCAAGCCCCGCCGCGATGCCGGCAGACCGACCGCGATGACCGTGCCGTCATCGCCAATGGCATAGACCGAGGCGAAACTGTCGCCGTTTTCCTCGATCAGGCGGTCGAGCATCAGCGACATCCGGCCCGACGGACGCATGCCGCCCTCGACGAGCGTCCGGGCCATGCCCGCGAGCGCGATCCGGGGGCGGTCGAGCTGAGCCTCGATCTGATGGGCAATCGCGTGGGCAAGCTGATGCTGGCGCAGCTCGGTGTCGTGGTCGATCTGCGGCAGCAGCCACAACTTCATCAGCGCAAACACGAACGCGAATGTCACCGCCGCCACCACCACGGAGCGGAAGAAGAGCAGTCGGGCGAGGCGCAGAGGCTGCATCATTCGCGCTGTGGCTCGGACAGCTTCGCTTCAAGCGAAAAACGCCCGTTGCGGATGCGCGTCATGTACACATCGCGCCGCGTATCGCCCCAGGCGTCGATCCGCAGGGGCTGCTGCAGACCGGCAAAGGTGTGATCGATCAGATAGTTGCGGGCCCGGCGACCGCTGCCCGTCTGTTGCAAGGCCTCGAGCGCAACCCGGGCGGCATCGTAGGCGAGCACGGCGCCATAGCCGGGTTGTTCGCCGAAACGCTCCACATAGGCGGAGCGAAAGGACTGGTAGCGCGGCGACGAGTCCTCGCGATCGAACATCTGTGGCACCAACACCCCTTCGACTGCGCGACCGCCGATCGCGACCAGCTCCTCGGTCGCGGCCCAGGTACTACCCATGATGATGAGCGCGCGGTCGGAGCGCCGCACGAGTTGCGCAATACGCGCGAGATCGACCGCACCCGACACAACCACGAGCGCATCGGGCCGCAGCTCCAGGGCCCGGGCGACCGTGTCCTGCACGCTCATGTCGGCCGCCGACTCGAAGGTCTCGACGCGCACCACCTCGCCCCCGACGCTCGCGAAGGCGGCCGAGAAGTGTCGCACCCAGTCCGCCGAAAACGCATCGTTCGAGCGATCGTAGATGACGGATGCCTTATGTCGTCCAAGGGCCCCCGCGAGGTAGCGGGCCGAAGCGGAAGCGTACTCGCGCGTCGTCGCGGTGACACGGAAGAACTGGTCGTCCAGACCCGAAAACGCCGTGCTGGTCACCGAAGGGGAAATCACCGGAATGCCTGCCGACTTCGTCAGCGGCAGCACGACCTCGGTCATCGCACTCGTCATCGGTCCGATGATGACCTCGACGCCGGTCGCCAGCAGCTCGGCGACACCGCGTTGCGCGAGGCCGATCTTCTGCGCGTCGTCGCGGACGATCAGCTCCACGCGCCGTCCGGCGATACCGCCGGCGGCATTCGCCTGCTCGACGGCGAGCAGCGTGCCATTGCGCCCGCCGATGCCGAGGTCCGATGCGCGGCCGGACAGGCCGCCGAGGAATCCGATGCGGATCGGTTCGGGTTCGCCGCAGCCCGCGAGGCCCATGATCGCCAACGTCAGGATCCAGCCGGCGAAGTGACGCAGCGCGTCAGCCACCACCCTGTCCGTTGGCGGCGAGCCAGGTGTGCCAGTCGTCGACCGGCATCGGCCGCGCAAAGTGAAAGCCCTGCCCGAGCTGGCAGCCCATCGTCTGCAACCGCCCGGCCTGCTCGTCATGCTCGATGCCCTCGGCAATCAGCTCAATACCGAGCCGGTCGCCAAGCCCGCAGACGAGGCCGGCGATCTCACCGCCCTTGCCGGCACCGCCGATGTCGTTGATGAAGGCGCGGTCGATCTTGAGCCGATCGACGTTCATGCGCTGCAGATGGCTGAGCGACGAGAAACCGGTGCCGAAGTCGTCGATCGCGATGTCGAGCCCCATCGCCTTGATGCGGCCGAAGAGCTCGATCATGCGCGTGCCCTCGCCCATCGCGACGGACTCGGTGATCTCGAGCTCGATCTGCTGCGGCAGCGCTCCGCTGTCCTCCAGCGCCGCCCGCAGGCGGCCGAGGAAATGCGGATCGCGGAACTGGATGATCGACACGTTGATCGCCACCCGGATCGCGCCGTAGCCGTTGCGCGCCATCCACGCCGCCTCCTCGCAGGCGCGGCGCATCACCCATTCGCCCATCGGCACGATGAGCCCCGAGCGTTCGGCGAGCGGAATGAAGCGGTCGGGCGGCACCATCGTGCCGTCGGCCATGCGCCAGCGCAGCAGCGCCTCGGCACCCACGCAACGGCCGGTGTCGAGCGAGATCTGCGGCTGGTAGACGAGGAAGAGCTCGTTGGCGGAAAAGGCCCGCCGCAGGTTGTGCAGCATGTTCACGCGCCCGCGGATTTCCTCGCTCACGCCGCGGTTGTAGCGCGCCACCGAACCGCGCTCGGCCTGCTTCGCCCGCTTGAGCGCGAGGAAGGCATCCTCGAGCGCCTCGCTGCCGTCGCCGGATACGTCGTCGAGACGCACGACGCCGACCGTGACCGACACGATGATGCTCTCGCCCTCGACCTCCAGCGGATCGGCAAACAGGCCGTCGAGGAGCTCGGTGCGGGGATCGGGGTTGGCCCAGAAGACCGCAAAGCAATCGCTGCCGACACGCGCGACCTGTGCGCCCCGGTCGCAGCCTTCGACGATGCGCGCGGCGACGCTCTTCAACATCGCATCGCCGTACTGGTAGCCGAAGGCGCCGTTGATCTCGCCGAAATGATCGACGTCGACCACCGCCAGCACCCCGCGCAGCTCCTCGCGCTCGCGCAGGTGCGTCTCCAGCATGTTCACGAGGTGGCGGCGGTTCGGCAGGTTCACCAGCGGATCGAAATACGAATACTGGTTGAGCCGCTGCACGAGATCGACGTTGTCGAGGCACACCGACACATTCGTGCAGAAGACTTCGAGCAGGTTCGGATCCAGATCCTCGACGACGAAACCGGCTTCGACGTAGGCCGCGAGATCGCGTCCGGGACGCGCGCCGAAGTACAAGGCGATGCCGCCGCCGGACGCGAGGATGTTTTCGCGGCGCGTCAGCGCCTGTTCGAGCAGCACCCGCACCTCGGCGCTTTCGAGCGCGTCGAGCGACTGGCGCACGGTGTGTTCGAAACGCCCCGCCGCGGCGATAACCTCGCAGCTGCCACCGTCGTCGCGCCGCGCGCACACCAGGCCTTCCGGCGGCAAGTTCAGCAGGCCGGAAATCTGCGTGATGACGCCGGCGGCGAATTCCGCCAGCCCTTCGCTGCGCATCAGCTCGGCGCAGCCCCGCACGATGCGCGCGAGCCCCTCGCGGCTGGAGTTGACGATGCGGATCTGCTGATAGGCGCGGATCGCCGACGTGAGCGCCGCGTAGAGGCGCGTGCGCGACAGCTCGGACTTGTTCTTGTAGTCGTTGATGTCGTAGTCGCGGATCGCATCGAGTTCGGGGGCATACCCGGGCTGCCCCGTGCGCAGGATGATACGAACGTCACGCATGCCAAGCTCGTTGCGGATCTCGTCGACGAGCTTCAGCCCCGCGTCCTGCGTCTCCATGACGACATCGAGCAGGATCACTGCGATGTCGCGTTCGTCGGCAAACAAGCTGCGTGCCTGTTCCGCCGAATAGGCGTGCAGGAATACGAGGGGACGGCCGAGGATCTCGACGTTGGCGAGGCTCAGTTCCGTGCTGCGGTGTACGTCCTCGTCGTCATCGACGATCGCGACCTTCCAGCTCGCCGCCGCCCTGCCCGGCGTCGAGACCGTCTCCGCTGCGAACTCGATGAGCTCCTCGGTGGGCAAATCTCCCGGAATCACTTGGTCGCCTGGCTCTCTTTGAGCGCACCCGCTTCCGCTTCGTGCCAGACCATCGTGATGTTTTCCTCGAACTGCGGGAACACGCGATCGTGTTCGATCAGCAGGCGCAGGATCGTTCGGGCATGATCGCCGGGAAAGCCGCGGCGGGTCCCGTCACGCGTGTCGTTCATCAGACGGACGATGAATTGCCTGCAATCGCGCGTACCCCACAGCTCGTCGATTTTCTTGAGGTGCGGGTATGCATCATAGAGAGCCGTAACGTCTGTCTTGCGCATGGTGGGCGCTCGCTCGATTCGTGACTTTAGTAATAGATAAAGATAACACCCGCATCGGTTGGCGTCGAACTCCATGAAGCATGAAGGGGTAATTTTGCACGGTCCCGGCCGAACGGGCGCGAACGCAAGGTGCCGCACATCGGTAAAATGCAGGCGATGAGCAATTCCATCCGCCCTTTCCCCCTGCACGTCCTGGAACACGTTTTCGGCTACACGGCCTTCCGTGGCGAGCAGGAGGCCATCGTGACGCATGTCGGGGCAGGCGGCGATGCGCTCGTACTGATGCCCACGGGCGGCGGGAAATCGCTGTGCTACCAAGTGCCGGCGCTGCTGCGCTCGGGCACCGCAGTCGTCGTGTCGCCGCTGATCGCACTGATGCAGGATCAGGTGAGCGCCTTGCAGGAAGCAGGCGTCGCCGCAGCCTATCTCAACTCCAGCCAGGCGCAGGACGAATCCGCCGCCGTCGAGCGCGACCTCATCGAAGGCCGGCTCGACCTGCTGTACGTCGCGCCCGAGCGGCTGCTGACAGCACGCCTGCTGGGAACGCTCGACCGCTTGCACCGCGACCGGCGCATCGCGCTCTTCGCGATCGACGAGGCACACTGCGTCTCGCAGTGGGGGCACGACTTCCGACCGGAATACCTCCAGCTCTCGGTGCTGCCCGAGCGCTATCCGGGCGTGCCGCGCATTGCGCTGACCGCGACCGCCGATCCGGAGACGCGCGAGGAGATCGCCGCACGCCTCGGACTCGCCGAAGCGCGCCGCTTCGTGTCGAGCTTCGACCGGCCCAACATCCGCTACCGGATGGTCGACAAGGACAACCCGCGCAACCAGCTCCTCGCCTTCATCCGCGAGGACCACGAGGGCGACGCCGGCATCGTCTATTGCCTGTCGCGGCGCAAGGTCGAGGAGACCGCCGCGTGGCTGGAGGAACAGGGCATCCGTTCCCTGCCCTACCACGCCGGCATGCCGCAGGACGTGCGCGCAGCGAACCAGAACCGCTTCCTGCGCGAAGACGGCATCGTGATGGTCGCGACGATCGCTTTCGGCATGGGCATCGACAAGCCGGATGTGCGCTTCGTCGCCCACCTCGACCTACCACGTTCGATCGAAGGCTACTATCAGGAGACGGGCCGCGCCGGTCGTGACGGATTGCCATCGCAGGCGTGGATGGCCTGGGGCGCACAGGACATCGTGCAGCAGCGGCGCATGATCGACGAATCGGAAGGCAACGAGGACTTCAAGCGCCGCGCCCGCGCACGGCTCGATGCGCTGGTCGGCCTCGTCGAAACCACCGCCTGCCGCCGCCAGCACCTGCTCGCGCATTTCGGCGAGGAAGGCCAGGCCTGCGGCAACTGCGACAACTGCCTGGAACCGCCGCGCACCTGGGACGCCACGGACGCCGCGCGCAAGGCGCTCTCCGGCGTGTTCCGCACCGGCCAGCGCTTCGGCGCCGGCCACGTGATCGACGTGCTGCGCGGCGAACTCACGGACAAGGTGCGCGACTGGGAACACGACAAGGTCAGCACCTTCGGCATCGGCGCCGAGATGGACGAAAAGACCTGGCGCACGCTGTTCCGCCAGCTCGTCGCGCGCGGCATGCTCGCCGTCGACCACGACCGCCACAATGCGCTGACGCTGACCGACCTCGCGCGCCCGGTGCTGCGCGGGGAGGCCGGATTCGCGCTGCGGATTGTGCCGGAAAAGAAGCGCAGCCGCCGTACCCGCAGCAATCGCCTGGAAATCCTCGACGGCGTGCCGCAGACGCTGTTCGACCGCCTGCGCGCGTGGCGCGCCGCGACCGCCCGCGAACGCAACGTGCCAGCCTACGTGATCCTGCACGACGCCACGCTGCGCGAGATCGCCCTCGCACGGCCGACCTCGCGCACGGAGCTCTCGCACATCTCGGGTATCGGCGACCGCAAGCTGGATGCCTACTGCGAAGCGATCCTCGACGAAGTCCGTCGGGTGGAGTGACTGCGCGGCGAGAAATGGACGCCTGAAGCAATTCAGAATTTGACAATCCGCAACAATAAGACCCTACCGCAGACGTTACAATTCGTAATTGAATCTCACCCCAATAGTCGTCTTGTCATGAAGAAGTCGTCTCAGCGGAATTTCGGCCAGCGGTTCAACCCGAACAACAACCCGGCAAAGGCGATTCCGGCGGACGAGGAAAGCCCGCTGAAGGGCACCGAACGCCTCCATAGTCCTCGGCGCGCCCTCAAGACCAAGGCGCAGATCAAGGTCTGGGACGTCCTGGTGCGCACTTTCCACTGGACGCTCGTGACCTCCTTCTTCACGGGCTTCTTCATCACCGACAAGTTTCCGCTGCACGCCTACGCGGGCTACCTGATCTTCACGCTGGTGCTTTTGCGCATCCTGTGGGGCTTCGTCGGCTCGCCCTACGCGCGCTTCTCGGCCTTCATCTACACCGTGCGGGAAACGATCCAGTACACGCTGTCGGCCTTCCGCATGGGTCCGGCGCGGGAATACTTGAGCCACAACCCGATGGGCGCGCTGATGGTGTTCGCCTTCCTCTTCCTGCTCCTCGGCAACACGATTGTCGGCACGATGCTGTACGCCGCGCAGCAGCTCGAAGGCCCGCTCGTCGATATCGTCCCCGTGCATTGGGACGAAACCCTGGAAGAGATCCACAAGTTCATCGCGAAGATGCTGATCTCGCTCGCCGGCTTCCATATCACAGGCGTAGTGTGGGCCTCGTGGTGGCATCGCCAGAACTACGTGCTGGCGATGTTCACGGGCTACAAGTCGGTGTTCACGCGCCGCACGCACCGCGAAGAGGGCAGCAAGGTATGGACCGCGGAAGAGCGGGCCGCACACCACCACTGAGACGGCAACGTCACTGACCGGCGGGCTCGATGTGTGTCGTCAAGCGCACGCCGGTCTCCTTCTCGACCGCCAATTCGACCGCATCGGCCAACGCATGGGCGCGGGCAACACTCCAGTCGCCCGGCAGGCGCAGGTCGACATGAGCGAAATGCATCGCACCCGCGACGCGGGTCTTGAGATTCGCGAAACGACAGCCCTGCCCGGCGAATGAGGCGAGTACAGCCTCGATGCGGGCGATCTCGTCGGCACCGAGCGCTCGATCCATCAACCCATCCACGGAACGCTGCATCAAACCCCAGCCGTCACGCAGGATGTTAAGGGCCACGGCCCCGGCGATCAGCGGATCCAGCCACACCCAGCCACTTACGCTTGCGAGTGCCACCCCCGCGACAACGCCGGCGGTCGTCCACACGTCGGTCATCAAGTGGCGCGCGTCGGCTTCGAGCGCCAGTGAGCGGTTGGCGCGCCCCACCTCGAACAGGATGCGGGCGACAACGAAATTGACGAGACTCGCGCCGATCGACAGTCCGGTGCCGACACCGAGCTTCCCCAGCGGCTGGGGATGGAGCAGGCGTTCGCCGGCCGCGACGAGTATCGCCAGCGCGGCGACAAAAATCATCACGCCTTCGAAAGCAGCGGAGAAATACTCGGCCTTGCCGTGCCCGTAGGGATGTTCGGGGTCGGCAGGCGCCCGGGCAAAGGACACCATCAGCAGCGCGAAGGACGCACCGGCGAGGTTCACAAGCGATTCGAGCGCGTCGGAAAGGTAGCCGACCGAGCCGGTCAGCCACCATGCCCCAGTCTTCATGCCGATGGTGGTGAAGGCAGCGGCCAGCGAGAGCAGCAGGGCCTGTTGCGGAGTGAGGGTGCCCATGATGTCGGATAAAACGTGGTACCCCGCATGGTAAACCACGTTAAAACCGCCGCGCCCGCCAATGCTTGGCGGGCAGCGGGCGGAGGCTCAGCGCTTGAAGCGTTCCTCGGCGATCGCGTCGGCGACTTCCCCGGTCGGGCGCTCTTCCTTGCGGGCGCGCGCGAAGATTTCCATCAGATTGTCGTAGATGCTTTCGATGTGCTTCGTGAGCGCGGCACGGTCGAAGTTGGCGGTGCGCTCGTAATAAACGTCGATGATGCCGCCGGCGTTGATGACGTAGTCCGGCGCGTACAGGATGCCCTTGTTCATCAACGCGAGGCCGTGGCGCGGCTCGGCGAGCTGGTTGTTGGCGGCGCCGGCAATGACCTTGGCCTTCAGCATCGGGATCGTCTGGTCGTTGATGATCGCGCCCATTGCGCAGGGGGCGAAGACGTCGACGTCGAGGCCGAAGATCTCGTCCGGCGCGACGATGGTCGCTTCGAGTTCCTTGCCGGCACGAGTCAGCGGCTCACGGTGGATGTCGGTGACCCACAGCTGGGCGCCGGCTTCCTTCAGCTGGCGGGCGAGGTCGAAGCCGACGTTGCCGAGGCCCTGCACGGCGACCTTCAGGCCTTCGAGCGAGTCACGACCGAGGCGTTCCTTCACGGCAGCCTTGATGCCGACGAAGGTGCCGTAGGCGGTTGCGGGCGACGGATCGCCGCTGCGGGTGCCGTTCTCGGCGGGCTTGTCGATGATGCCGGCGACGTGCTGGGTGAATTGCGACATGAACTTCATGTCGTCGACGCCGGTACCGGAGTCCTCGGCGGCGATGTAGCGGCCATTGACGCGCTCGACGGCTTGGGCGAAGGCCTTCAGCAGCTCGGGCGTCTTGTCGGTGCGCGGGTTGCCGATGATCACCGATTTGCCGCCGCCGAGCTTGAGGTTCGCCATCGCCGACTTGTAGGTCATGCCGCGCGACAGGCGCAGCACGTCGCGGATCGCTTCCTCCTCGGAGGCGTAGGGCCACATGCGGCAACCGCCGAGGGCCGGGCCGAGGTTGGAGTTATGCACCGCGATGATGGCCTTCAGGCCGCTCTTCTCGTCGCTGCAGAAAACGACCTGCTCGTGATCAGCGAAATCGCTCAGGGAAAAAACGCTCATGATGTCTCCTTCATTGGTCTGGAAAGGGTGCAACGCCCCCTCCACTACGGCTCGTGGCCGTGGCGGAAGGGTTGCTGCGGGAGGTGAAGCAGGGGTTTCGCGGAGCATCGCTCTGCGCCTACGGAGCGGCGGAGCGAAGCGAAGACTCCTTGGGAACCTGTTTAGCCGGGGATGACGGCGATGGTTTTGCGGACCTTGGTGCCGTTGCCGTCAGCGGGACGCTCCTTGCGGCGGAAGGCCGCGAGGAGTTGGCCTTCGCGCATTCGGGCGTGGCCCAGGTAGCGTTCGCGGATGTGGCCGAAGCCGCGGATCTGCTCGGGCAGGCCCGCAAGTTCGATGGCGGTCTCGTAGTTCGCCTTCTCGACGCCGATGACGATCTCCTCGACGATGCGCTCGTAGTCGGCGATCAGCTGACGGTCGAGCTTGCGGTCGTGCGTGCGGGCGAAGGGGTCGAGCGCCGTGCCGCGCAGGCCCTTCATCTTCGCGAGCATGCGCATCGCCTTGAGCATCCACGGGCCGTACTTCTTCTTCTGAAGATGACCAGTCTGCGGATCCTTGTCGGCGAAAGCCGGCGGCGCCATGTGGAAGACGAGCTTGTAGTCGCCTTCGAACTGCTCCTCGACGCGCTTGAGGAAGTCGCTATCGGTGTAGAGACGCGCCACTTCGTACTCATCCTTGTAGGCGAGCAGCTTGTAGTAGCCACGGGCGACGGCTTCCGTCAGCAGCGTCATGCCGGGCTCGACCTTCTTTTCGGCGGCGCGCACGCGCTCGACGAGGTTCGCGTAGCGCTCGGCATAGGCGGCGTCCTGGTAGTCGGTCAGGAAGGCCTTGCGGCGGGCGATGACTTCATCGACGCTCTTCGACAGCTTGTGATGCTCCGGCGTGCCGTGCTGCGGCTTCGCGGCCTTGGCGACGGCTTCCGGGTCGACCGCGGCGCGGCGGCCCCACTGGAAGGCCGACTTGTTGGCCTCGACGGCGGCACCGTTGAGCTCGATCGCCCGCATGATCGCGTCGCGGGTCAGCGGCACGAGGCCGCGCTGCCAGGCGAAGCCGAGCATGAAGAGGTTGGTCGCGATCGAGTCGCCGAGGATCGCGGTCGCGAGGCGCGAGGCTTCGAGGAACTCGACGTTCTGGTTGCCGACCGCGTCGACGATCTGGTTCTCCATCGAACCGGCCGGGAACTGCGGGTCCGGGTGCTTCGTGACGTTGCCGGTGCGCGCCTGGGCGGCGAAGCCGCGGACGAATTCGCTGGTGTTGGTCTGGTCGCGGTTGATCACGACGCGGGTGTGGCCGGTACGCATCTTCGCGAGCGATTCGTCACTCGCGGACACGACGAGGTCGCAGCCGATGACGACGTTGGCTTCACCGGCGGCAACGCGCGCAGCGAAGATGTCTTCGGGCCGGTTCGCGATCTTCACGTGCGACCACACCGCCCCACCCTTCTGCGCCAGGCCGGCCATGTCGAGGATCGACACGCCCTTGCCTTCGAGGTGCGCGGCCATGCCGAGCAGCGCGCCGATCGTCACGACACCGGTGCCGCCGACGCCGGTGACGAGGATGCCCCAGGGCGCGTTGGTCGCCGGCAGCGTCGGTTCGGGCAGCGAAGCGAAGACGTCCGCCGCAGCGGTCGCGGCCTTGCCCTTGCGCAGCTTGCCGCCTTCGATCGTCACAAAGCTCGGGCAGAAGCCTTTTACGCACGAAAAATCCTTGTTGCACGAGGACTGGTCGATCGTGCGCTTGCGGCCGAATTCGGTCTCCACCGCCGTTACGGACATGCAGTTCGACTTCTCGCTGCAGTCGCCGCAGCCTTCGCAGACGAGGTCGTTGATCACGACACGCATCGCGGGATCCGGGAACTTGCCGCGCTTCCTGCGGCGGCGCTTCTCGGCGGCGCAGGTCTGGTCGTAGATGATCGCGGTGACGCCCGGCACTTCGCGCAGCTCGCGCTGCACGGCGTCGAGCTCGTCGCGGTGGCGGATCGGCACGCCGTGCGGCAGGTCGGCCGGGCCATACGCGCGCGGTCCGTCATTGACGACGATGATGTTGCCGATGCCCTCGGCGGCAAGCTGACGGGCGATGATCGGCACCGACAGCGTGCCGTCATGCGGCTGGCCGCCGGTCATTGCGACGGCGTCGTTGTAGAGGATCTTGTAGGTGATGTTGACCTTCGCCGCGACCGCCGCGCGAATCGCGAGGATGCCGGAATGCATGTAGGTGCCGTCGCCGAGGTTCGCGAAAACGTGCGGCGTCTTCGTGAAGGGCGCCTGGCCGACCCAGGGCACGCCCTCGCCGCCCATCTGGCAGAAGGTCTGCGTCGTCTCGGGAGACAGCCAGGTCGCCATGTAGTGGCAGCCGATGCCGGCGATTGCGCGCGAGCCTTCCGGGACCTTGGTCGAGGTGTTGTGCGGGCAGCCCGAGCAGTAGTGCGGCACGCGCTGGATCGACAGGCGCGGCTTGGCGAGCGCGGCTTCCTTGGCGTCGAAGAAGGCGAGGCGCGCCTTGATCTTGTCCGAGGTGTAGAAGCGGGCGATGCGGGCGGCGATCACGCGGGCGATCATCGCGGGGGTCAGGTCGCCCGCGGCGGGCAGCATCCAGTCGCTGTGCGGCAGCGCCCACTCGCCCTTTTCGTCGAACTTGCCGATGACGCGCGGACGCACGTTCTCGTTCCAGTTGTAGAGCTCTTCCTTCAGCTGGTATTCGAGGAACTGGCGCTTTTCCTCGATCACGAGGATCTCGTCGAGGCCGTCGGCGAACTCGCGCACGCCTTCGGCTTCGAGCGGCCACACCATGCCGACCTTGTAGAGGCGGATGCCGATCTCGGCGGCGACCTTGTCGTCGATGCCGAGGTCCTCCAACGCCTGGCGCACGTCGAGGTAGCTCTTGCCGGCGGTGATGATGCCGAGCTTGGCGTTCGGGCTGTCGATGACGGTCTGGTTGAGCTTGTTCGCGCGGCAGTAGGCGAGCGCGGCATACAGCTTGTGATGCACGAGGCGCTTTTCCTGCACCAGCGGGGGATCGGGCCAGCGCAGGTTGAGGCCGTCGGCGGGAATCGGGAAGTCCGCCGGGATGATGGTCTGGACCTTGAACGGGTCGATGTCGACCGAGGCCGAGGTCTCGACGGTATCGGTCAGCGCCTTGAACGCGACCCAGCAGCCCGAGTAACGCGACAGCGCGAAGCCGTGCAGGCCGTATTCGAGGTAGTCCTGGATGCCCGCCGGGGCGAGCACCGGCATCATCATCGACTTGAAGACGTGCTCGGTCTGGTGCGGCAGCGTCGAGGACTTGGCGCCGTGGTCGTCGCCGGCGATCACGAGCACGCCGCCGTGCTTCGAGGTGCCCGCGGCGTTGGCGTGGCGGAACACGTCGCCGGTGCGGTCGACGCCCGGGCCCTTGCCGTACCAGATCGAAAACACGCCGTCGTACATCGCGTTCGGGTCGAGGTTCACCTGCTGCGTGCCCCACACGGCGGTCGCCGCGAGGTCTTCGTTGAGGCCGGGCTGGAAGCGGACGTGATGCGGTTCGAGGTATTTCTTCGCCTTCCAGAATTCCTGGTCGACGTTACCCAGCGGCGAGCCACGGTAGCCGGTGACGAAGCCGGCGGTGTTGAGCCCCGCGGCCTGGTCGCGCAGGCGTTGCATGATCGGCAGGCGAACGAGCGCCTGGATGCCGGTCATGTAGGCGCGACCGGAAGTCAGCGTGTACTTGTCGTCGAGCGCGACGGGAGCAAGGGGGGCGAGAGCCGGGGATTGGATATTCGACATGGCGCGTGGTCCGTCGCAGCCCCTGGACGCGCGGCGCTCGTGACGCCCCGATCCGGCCTGCCGACGTTGTCTCCTGTGTGGTTGCTGTTATGGTCGTTCGCGGCATCGAACGACGAGTCAGCATCGTAAGGAGAACTCGCGGCGGAGAATTTTCTCGTTGTCGGGCGATTTGCCCCGTCGAAGGAAAAATTTTTCGCGAAACGGCGATTTCGGAAAATTTCTGCAGCAAGACGAAGAATGCACCGCAACATCGGGCTGCCGGGGCGAGAGCGCCCTCCCCCTCCGGATCGCCCGGCGGCCCTGGGGTTGGAGCGGCTAAACGGTATCCAGCGCGGCGACGACTGCCGCGGCAAGATTTTCCCGGTCCGGGATGTCGGCGAACACCTTCCGCGCACGCATGCCCTCGATAACATAATCGACGCCGAAGAAATCGACGCCGAGCACCCGGACACCTGCGGGCGAGGACAGCTGCCGCAGCAAGTCGCCCTCGTCGCCTGCGGAAAGGGTGGGCAGCGCGGCCCACGCCTCTGCCTCGAGCCATCCCATCCGCCCGAGCCCACCGATGTAGCGCACGCGGCGGGGCGCGAAGCGGAAGAACATGAAGTCGAGCTGCAGGTATTGCTCGGCCTCCGGCTGGTAGCGGAGGTAGCGCGCGACCAACTCGGGGGCCGGATCGAAGCGCTCGGCCTCGCCCAACAGCGTCATCCGCTCGGCGGCCTGCACGTTACTACTCTCACGCCCGACGACCGACAGGCTCGCCCGCCCGTCGGCGAGCAGGTTCTTGGTGTGCTCGGCGAGTGCGCTGATGCAGAACAGCGGGCAATGCGCGTCGTCTACGACACAGGGGAGCGCCGTGGCGTAGGGGTAGCCGGGGAACTGCGTCGAATGCGTCGCGACGGTGACGAAGGCGGCTTCGTGCAGGAGACGGATGGCGGCGGCGGTAGCGATCTTCATGGTCGACAATTTCCGCTTCCGGCAGTCCGCCGTCAATCTTGTAGGAAATTTTGACAGCTTCGCCCCACGCAATCGGCCAACATAACGAATGGCGGCAATCCGGACGGCAGCTGAGGCCCTCCCCCGCCCAAGCAGCATGAGGAGTTGTGATGATGAATCGAATGCGCCCCGCAGTCCTTGGCATCGCGCTGCTGTGCCTCGTCGGCACCGCAAACGCGGCCGACGTCCGGCCCGGACAATGGGAATTCCGCACGACGCGCATGAATCTCGGCGGCCTGCCGGATATGTCGTCTCAAATGTCGCAAGCACAGGAGTACCTGCAGAACCTGCCTCCCGACATGCGGCGGATGGCCGAGCAGCAGATGGCGGCGCGCGGTGTGCGCCTGAACAACGACGGGACGGTGCGAAGCTGCATCACCCCCGAGCAGGCCAAGCAGGACAACATCTATTCCGGCCGTACCGAAGGCAACTGCACATTGTCGAACGTCGTGAAAAGCGAATCGACGGTGACGGGCCATGTCAGCTGCGCGCAGCCGCAGGCGAACGGCAACTTCGAGGCGAAGCTCGATGGGCCGGAGCACTTCACGACGCGCGTCAACATGAAGACGCAACAGGGCGACATGCACGTCGAGACCGACGCGCGCTGGGTCGGCGAGCAGTGCAGCGCACCGGTACGGCCCCGCCGGTCTCCAGGCTCGTGACCGCCTAGCCCGGGATACCCGGAGGCGGATTCCCGAACAAGCACAACAAGGGAGGGAGAATTGGACAGGAGACATTTTCTTTCGTCGCTTGCGTCGGCGGCCGCGCTCGGCTGCGTATCCGCCCGCGCCCTGGCGGCGGCTCCAAGCGAAGCGGACCAAGGGACCGAGGCGATCCAGGCACGGCTGCGCGAGCTCGAGACCGCAGCCCAGGGGCGGCTCGGGATCCACATCTTCGACTCGGCGACGGGCCAGGAATACGGCTATCGCTCGGACGAGCGCTTCATGATGCTGAGCTCGTTCAAGCTGCTCGCGAGCGCGCTGGTGCTGCACCGGGTCGACGTGGGCCAGGAGTCGCTCGACCGTCGCATCGCCTACACGAAGGACGATCTCGTCCCCTGGTCGCCGATCACCGAAAAGCACGCCGACGGACGCGGAATGACGCTCGGGGAGCTGTGCGAAGCGACGATCACGACCAGCGACAATACGGCCGCGAACCTGATCCTCGCGAGCTACGGCGGACCGCCCGCGCTGACCGCTTACGCGCGGCTGCTCGGCGACGGCATCACCCGCCTCGACCGCTTCGAACCGCAGCTGAACGAAGGGCATGCGGATAAGCTCCTCGACACGACGACGCCGCGGGCGATGCTTTCGACGATGCAAATGCTGGTGCTCGGCGACTCGCTTTCCGCGGCCTCGCGCCTGCGCATGCAGCAGTGGCTGCTGGCAAACACGACCGGCGGGAAGCGGCTCAAGGCGGGCCTGCCGGGAGACTGGCGGATCGGCGACAAGACGGGCACGAACGGCACGGCCGCGAATGACATCGGCGTGATCTGGCCTGCCAATCGCGCGCCGATCCTCGTTGCCGCCTACCTTGCCGAAAGCGAGGCCGCGAGCCACGAACGCGACGCCGCGCTCGCCGCGGTGGGAACCCTCATCCAGGACATCGTCGCGTAAGTCAGCTCAGTTCAGATGTCGAGCTGCAGGGCCGCCAGCCGCGCGTACAGGCCGCCCTGCTGGCGCAGGTCCTCCGGCGTGCCGATCTCGACGATACGGCCGTGCTCCATCACGACGATGCGGTCGGCCTTCTGCACGGTCGCGAGCCGGTGGGCGATCATCAGCGTCGTGCGCCCCTGCATCGCGGCGTTGAGGCCTTGCTGGACGAGGATCTCGGCCTCGGCGTCGAGGGCGCTCGTGGCCTCGTCGAGGAGCAGGAGCGGCGCGCCCTTGAGGATCGCGCGGGCGATCGCGATGCGCTGGCGCTGGCCGCCCGACAGCCGCGTGCCGCGCTCGCCGAGGAAGGTCCGGTAGCCCTCGGGCAGGCGGACGACGAACTCGTCGACGAGCGCCGCCTTCGCCGCTTCGACGACTTCCGCATCGCTCGCGCTATTGCGGCCGTAGCGGATGTTCTCCATCACGTCGGCGGAAAAGATCACCGGATCCTGCGGCACGATCGCAATCCCCTGGCGCAGCTCATGCAGACGCAGTTCGCGGATGTCCTGGCCGTTGAGGCGGATGCTGCCGCCCGAGACCTCGTAGTAGCGCAGCAGCAGCTGGAACATGCTGGTCTTGCCGGCACCGGACGGCCCGACCAGCGCGACACTTTCGCCGGGCGCGACCTCAAGGCAGATATCGTCGAGCGCCCGCGTCTGCGGGCGGGCCGGATAGCAGAAGCGCACGTGCTCGAAGCGGATCGCGGCCTGGCGTGGGTTGGCGGGCTTCTGCGGCTCCGCAAGGTCGCGGATCGCCGGATCGGCGTGCAGCAGTTCCAACAGCCGCTCCGCGGCACCGCCCGCGCGCATCACATCGCCCCACACTTCCGCCATCGTGCCGACGCCGCCGGCGACGAGGGCGGCGTAGAGGACGAAGGACGCGAGCTGGCCCTGCGTCATCGCGCCGGTGCGCACCTGCTGCACGCCGACCCACAGCACGAAGATGATCGTGCCCATCACGGCGGTGATGATCAGGGCCGTGAGCGCGGCACGCACGCGAGTGCGGCGCACGGCCGTCACGAAGCTCGCATCCGTCGCGGACGCAAAACGGCCCGCCTCGTAGCGCTCCTGTGTGTAGGCCTGCACCGTCGGCATCGCATTGAGGATTTCACCGGCGAGGGCCGAGGCGTCGGCGATGCGGTCCTGCGATTCGCGCGACAGGCGCCGGACGCGCCGACCGATCAGCATGATGGGCAGGGTCAGTATCGCCATCAGCCCGAGGTTGAGCGAGAAGAGGTGGATGCTCGTGACGGCGAGCATCACCATGCCACCGACGAACTGGAAGAAGCTCCGCAGCCCCATCGATACGGAGCTGCCGACCACGGTCTGGATCAGCGTCGTGTCGCCGGTCAGCCGCGACAGCACTTCGCCGGTCTGCAGCGTCTCGAAGAACTGAGGCGACTGCGAGAGCACGCGCGCATAGACGGCGCTGCGCAGGTCCGCGGTCGCCCGCTCGCCGATCCACGACACCGTGTAATAGCGCGACGCAACCGCCACGGCCCAGGCACTCGCGAGGCCGAACAGCGCGAGAAACTGCTCGTCGACGCTCAGACCGCCGAGCAGCCTTCCGCCAACTTCGGGATGGTCGGTGAAGCCGAAGTCGACGAGGTCGCGAAACGCCAGCGGCATCACCAGGATGGTCGAGGACGCGAGGCACAAGAGTACGAAGGCGAACAGCATCCGCGCGCGATAGGGCCGCAGGAAAGGCCACAGGCCTTTCAGCGCGGACAGGCGGCGGGGATTTGCTGCCGGGGCCGGGGCATGATCGGACATTTGCCCCATTATGAGTCCTTTCCCGAGTGCTTATTGAAACAGGATCTTCGCCGCCAACCCCACCAGCCCGCAAACCGCGATCACCTCGATGACGTTGCGGCGGAAGCGGAACAGCGCGACCGCGGCGGCCAGCGCGATCAGCGCCGAGGGGACGTCGAAGGGACCGGCGAAGCCCTTGGGCCACAGCACGTGGTAACCGAAGAAGACTGCGAGGTTGAGGATCACGCCGACCACTGCGGCGGTGATCGCGGTGAGCGGCGCCGTGAACTTGAGGTCGTTGTGCGTCGTCTCGACCAGGGGCCCCCCGGCGAGGATGAACAGGAAGGACGGCAGGAAGGTGAACCAGGTGACCAGCGTCGCCGCGAGCGCACCGGCGAGGAAGACGGCGTCCGGCCCGAACAAGGCCTTCACATAGCCGCCGACGAAGCCGACGAAGGCGACGACCATGATCAGCGGCCCCGGCGTGGTCTCGCCGAGCGCGAGGCCATCGATCATCTGTACCGGCGTCAGCCAGCCGTAGTGGTCGACCGCGCCTTGGTAGACGTAGGGCAACACCGCGTAGGCCCCGCCGAAGGTCAGCAGCGCGGCCTTCGTGAAGAACCAGCCCATCTGCGTCAGCGTGTGACCCCAGCCCCAGGTCGCCATCAGCAGCGCCATCGGCACCACCCACAGCAGCGCGCCGACCACGATCACGCGCGCAAGCCGGCTCCAGCGGAAGCGGGCGTGCTCGGGCGTCGGCGTGTCGTCGTCGATCAGCGCCGGACCGAAGGACTTGTCCGCCTTGCCGTGCCCGCCTCCAGTCTTGAAGCGCTCGGGCGCGACCCGACCGCCGACGTAACCGATGAGCGCCGCGGCGCCGACGATCACCGGGAACGGCAGGTTCAGCGCGAAGATCGCGACGAAGGACGCCGCGGCGATGGCCCACAGCAGGTTGTTCTTCAGCGCCCGCGAGCCGATGCGGTGCGCCGCCTGCACGACGATCGCGGTGACCGCCGGCTTGATGCCGTAGAAGAGCCCCGCAACGACCGGCACGTCGCCGAAGGCGATATAGATCCACGACAGCGCAATCAGGATCAGCAGCGACGGCAGCACGAACAGCCCGCCCGCGACGATGCCTCCCCGGGTTCGGTGCATCAGCCAGCCGATGTAGGTCGCGAGCTGCTGCGCCTCCGGCCCCGGCAGCACCATGCAGTAGTTGAGCGCGTGCAGGAAGCGGCGCTCCGAGATCCAGCGCCGGTTCTCGACGAGCTCCTGGTGCATGATCGCGATCTGCCCGGCGGGCCCGCCGAAGCTGATGAAGCCGAGCTTGAGCCAGAACGCGAAGGCCTGCCAGAAGCCGACCGGCTCGGGAGCGGTCGCCGTGTCGACAACGAGGGCCTCGGATGGGGTCATGGCACGCGATCTCCTTGCCTCAGTCGGCCCCTCATACTACAGGCCGCGACGATTCCGCGGTGCACCACGAGGCACCGCGGGCGTCGAGCTCCGCCTCCCCTTATGCGACGCGGAAGCGCCGTGCCGTATCCTGCAGCACCGTCGCCACCGACTCCAGCTGCTGTGCGGCCGAAGCCGTCTGGCGCACGGCCGCGCTGTTTTCCTCGGTCATCTGCGCGATCTGCTCGACGCGGCGCGCGATGTCGTTGCTCGTCGAGGACTGCTCATTCAGCGCGTTCGTGATCTCGCCGACGACCACGAGGACGTTCTGGGACTGTGCGTCGATCAGCTGGATCGACTGCCCCGCTTCGTCCGACAGGCGCGCGACGCCGTCCATCTCGGCAACGACCCTTTCCATGCTACCGACGGTATCCGCCGTCACGGACTGCACCAGCCCGATCGTCTCGGCGATCTCCTTCGTCGAATTGGCGGTGCGCTCCGCGAGCTTGCGCACTTCGTCCGCAACGACGGCAAAGCCGCGGCCATGCTCGCCGGCGCGCGCCGCCTCGATCGCGGCGTTCAGCGCCAGCAGATTCGTCTGCTCCGCCACCTCGCGGATCACGGCGACGATCGACGAAATGCGTTCGGTCAGCTCGCCGAGTTCGCGGATCTTCTCGGCGGTCGCCTGGACGGACCGGGATGTGTCGGTGTCGGCAGACACCAGCGCACCGATGATGTTGCGACCTGCGACGGAGGCCTCGCCCGAGCGGGTTGCCGAATCGCACACCTCGCGGGCGCTGTCGGACACCTGCGAGATCGACACCGACATTTCCTCGACCGACGCTGCCATCGACACGGCGGCCTGAGCGTGGTCCTCCGTCGAATGGGAGAGCTGGGTCGTCGCCGCCGCAAGCTGGCTGCTCATCGCGGCAATGTCTTGCGAATTGTGTTGCAGCGAGCCGACGATCTCGCGCAGCGCGGCCTGCATGCGACTGCAGGACTGCAGCACCGACGCGAGTTCGTCGCGCCCGCGCGCCTCGATGTTCTGCGACAAGTCGCCGTCGGCAATGCGTTGGGCGATGTGCTGCACCTTCGTGAGCGGACGGACGATCGACACGACGATGCGCCACGCGAGCGCCAGCAGGAAGCCCGCCGCGACGACGAAGATCAGCCCGGCGCGGACCAGAGCGCCGCGGAATTCGGTGGCAACGTCATCGACGTAGATGCCCGTCGTCACCACCCAGCCCCAGGGCTCATACAGCGCGCTGGTCGACACCTTGGGCACCGGCGCGCTACCGGCGCCGCGCGGCCAGATGTAATCGACGAAATCGCCCTTGCCGCGCTTGGCCGCCGCGACCGCTTCGACGACGATCAACACGCCGTTGGCGTCCTTGAGACCGGACAGATCCTTGCCTTCGAGCTCGGGCTTCATCGGATGGCGGATCATGTGGTGGGCGGTGTCGACGATGAAGAAATAGTTGTCGCCGTCGTAGCGCAGCGCGCCGACCGCAGCCTTCGCCTGCTCGCGCGCGGCATCGGCCTCCATCTTTCCGCCCGCCGCGAGATCGCCGTAGTGGCGGATCAGCGTCATCGCGTTCTCCACCAGCGCCTGGGTCTTCTGTCGTCGTTCCTTGATCGTTTCGTTGCGCTGGTTCCACGCGGAAGCCAGCGATACGACCGCAATCAGGAGCATCGCGGTACCGACGAGCAACCACAGGCGGTTGCGGATTTTCAGACTCGACAACATGAGGACCTTCTGGAGAAGTGGGGAGAACGCCGCTCCAGACAGGGAACCCAGAGACGACCGAACGGAGGATCGACGTCGGCACAGGGAAACCGACGACACGAGCCATCATACGATAGTCATATGCCGACATGGAAGCACCGGCCCCCGAAACGGGTACCGGCAACGGGGGGTGGCGCCGCGACGCCGTCGGTTTTCGACATGGCCAGCAATCCATTCGACGTAGCGAATGCCATCGAATCGATCAAGAACGCCGCCCCGCGCACCCTATTTCAGCGAGATGAGATAGGCGATCACGTCGGCCCGCGCGGCCGCGTTCGGCAGGCCGTCGTACTTCATCTTGCCGCCGACGACGGTCTTCCGCGGAAGCTGGAGATAGGCATCGAGCCGGTCAGGCGTCCATTCGATACCCGACTGCCTCATCGCCTCCGAATAGCCGGAAAAATCCGCCACCGACCCGGCCTTGCGTCCGATGACGCCATGCAGGCTCGGCCCTTTCTTGTTCGTCCCGACAACCGGACTGTGGCAGTCGCCGCATTCCTCGGCGAACACGTTCCGGCCCTTGCCGGCGTCACCGATGGCCCAGGCCTGCGGCGCCGCAAATACCGCCCCCATGCAGAGGGCGGCGGCGATGATGTGCGTTCTCGACGTCATGATTCCACCTCAGATCGACATCCACATGAACAGCATCGTGGTGTTGTTGTCACGGGCGCGTCGCTCGTTGCCGTCCGCATCCAGGAAGGTCGAGCCGCCCATGAAGCGCTCGTACCCGGTGTATTGCAGGCCCAGGCGCACGTTCGCCCACGGCGCGCCCCAGGAGCCTTCCTTGCCCCACGGCGTCCAGTCCGCCTGCAGGATGTAGCCCGAGGTGTTCGGCTTGCCGTTCAGCGAGCTCGAGTTGAGGGTCGCGTCGCGGTTGCCGCGGCTGTCGAAATAGCCCGCCGTCAGGCCCCAGGTCTGCGCGTAGTGGTACGAGGCCGCAAGGCGGACCTGGTCGAGGCTGCCGCCGCGCTTGTCGGCTTCGCCCAGCTTGCCGGCGGTGTAGTCGAGCGTCTGCCATTCCTTCATGTAGCTCGCGTTGACGGTGAAGATGTGCTCGCGATTGCCGAGGAACTGGTAGGCCGCGTCGATTCCCATGTCGCGGTACTTGTCGCCGGTGCCGAGGTCCGTGCGGTCGGGCTGCAGGTTGGCGTCGAACCCCGACAAGCCGACCGAGAAGTTGTCGCGCTTGCGGTCCATGAGATACGCGAGCCGCCAGTACTTGCCGACACCCTTGAACTTGCCGGGGTCATCGGCGTTGATGCGGTCGAGCGTGGTCTTCGACAGCGTGTTGTAGAGGCCCGCTTCGGCATACAGGTGGTTGTCGAAGAACATGTAGGCATTGGCGCCGATCACGCCGCTCGCGAGGCTCTCGACGAGCGGCGACGGGCCGAAGCCGGCATTGAAGTCCGACGCGGTGTAGGGGAATCGCCACTGGCCGAGCGTATTGAGGGGATCGGTGAGCGTCGGGTTCGAATTGAGCGACAGGCCGAACATCGTCTCCTTGCCGCCGAGCTCCACCGCGCGCGCATAGCGCAGGTCGGCCTGGTCGAGCGCGCTCTTGCGATCGACGCCGGACCAGGTCGCCTGCACGAAGGTGCCGAGGTTGTCGGCGAGACGGCCCGCGAGGAACAGCGAAGCTTCCTGCATCGCGGCATTGTCGTTGCTACCGAAGTGCTTGATCTTGTCGCCGTCGGCGGCATCCTTTTCGGTGCGCGTCCAGTTCGCGACCATCATCGCCGACAGCGGCACCTTGCCGCCCTTGCCGTCGGTGTCGGCGTAGCCGCCGATCTTGAACATCCTGCCGTAAGGCGTGAGCTGCGGGCCGAAGGCGCCGACGTGGCAGGCCGCGCACTCCGAACCGGTCTGACGCGCGTAGCTCGGCAGCGCATGCGCCGCCGACGCCGCGAGTCCGAGCAGCATTCCCGCCGCCAGCGCACGCACGCTCCGCATCGATGATACTTCCATATCCATTCCTCTTTCGCAGGTGAGAATGGGCGGATTCTCGGACTATGAAGCTTGCGAATGCCTGACGAATGTCCATGCCCGCTCGTCAGGCATTCGCAAGCTTCAGCCGTGGATCATTCGCCGACTTCTGAACGGAGACGGGGCATGGACAAGGGAAGCGACAAGATCAGGAAGGCAAGCGTCTTCGGTCTGGGATCGGCAGGCCTGATACTGGTCGGGGCATTGCTCGCGGGCGCCGGCAAGGTCGCGCTCGATCACACCAATACCGTAGAGTTCTGCACGTCCTGTCACGAAATGAAGGACAACAACTACAGCGAGTACAAGGACACGATCCACGCGCACAACCGCAGCGGCGTGAAAGCCACCTGCGCCGACTGCCACGTGCCCCACGAGTTCGTCGACACCATGGTGCGCAAGCTCAAGGCGTCGAATGACGTGTTCCAGCATCTCGCGGGCACGATCGACACGCGCGAGAAATTCGAAGCCCGTCGCCTCGAGCTCGCGAAGCGCGTGTGGCAGCGGATGAAGGACTCGGATTCGCGCGAATGCCGAAACTGCCACGACGTCGAGGCGATGGCCGCCGACAAGCAGGGCACGACTGCGCGCAAGCAGCACCAGAAACTCGCGTCCGGCGAGCGGACCTGCATCGACTGCCACTTCGGCATCGCACACAAGGAGCCCGACGGAGGCGTCGAGCCGCTCGATCTCGTGAAACAATAGCCGTCACGGCGCTCTCCATCAAAGTACATGCGGATACTGATTGTCGAAGACGACGCGCTCGTCGCGGACGGCCTCAAGCAGGGCCTGCAGCAGCTCGGCTATACCGTGGACGTCGCGACGAGCGCGGAGGAAGCCGACGCCTTCGTCGCCGGCGAGAGCTTCGACCTTGCGCTGGTCGACATCGGTCTGCCCGGCGTCGACGGGCTCGAATTCATCCGTCGCTTGCGAGAGCGCGGCAACCGACTGCCGGCGCTCGTGCTGACGGCACGCGAAAGCATGGAAGACACGGTCCGCGGGCTCGACGCCGGCGCCGACGACTACATCACAAAACCCTATCGCCTGCCCGAAGTCGCCGCCCGGATGCGCGCCCTGCTGCGCCGCGCCCATGCCGTCAGCGACGCCTGCCTGCGCCACAACGGGCTCGCGCTCGACACGCGGACGCGCGCCGCAACGCTCGACGGCGAGCCGATCGAGCTGACGAACCGCGAATGGGCGATCCTCGAGATGCTGCTGATGGCTTCCCCGGCCGTCGTCAGCAAGGACAAGCTGGTGCAGAGCCTCGCCGGCTGGGACAAGGACATCACGCCGAACGCGATCGAGGTGCACGTCTCGCGCCTGCGCGGCAAGCTCGCGCCCGGCGCGATCGTGATCCGCACGGTCCGCGGCATCGGATATCGCGTCGATGCGCCGGCTGACTGACCGCATGCCGCGCGTGCGGTCGCCGCTCGGCCTGCGCCGACGCCTGATCCTCGCGCTCGCGATCCCGCTGCTGCTGATCGTCGTCACGAGTTCGGCGCTCGATTACCGCGTCGCCCGTCAGACCGCCGACACGGCCCACGACGAAGCCCTCGCCGACACCGTGTTCGACCTGAAATCCTATGTCACCAAACAGCAGGGCGCCGGCCGGATCGACCTGACGCAGGAGGCGGAGGCGATCCTGCGCAGCAATGCGCCGGACCTGCTTTACTTTTCCGTGCGCAACGCGGCCGGCGAACTCCTCGCGGGCGACGCCGGCCTGCCGGCCTTCGATGCGCCGTCCGACGCCAACCGGGTGCAGTTCCGCGACGGCGCGTATCGGGAGCGGCCGGTGCGGATCGCGCTCCTGCGCATGGACGGCGCCTCCGGCCCGCTGATCACGGTGATGGAGACCACCGGCAAACGCCAGCAGTCGCGGCAGCGCATCCTTGCAGCGATGGTGTTGCCCAACCTCGCGGTGGTTGCGGCGACCCTGATCGCCGTGCTGTTCGGCGTGCGCCACGGCCTGCTGCCCTTGCAGGCGGTCGAGCGCGAGATCGCCGCGCGCTCCGTGACCGACCTGCACGCGTTCGACCTCGCGGCATCGCCGATCGAAATCCGCCCGATGCTCAGTCGCCTGAACGAGCTTTTCGTCCTGCTGCGGCAAGCGTCGGAAGTGCAACAGCGCTTCATCGCCGATGCTGCCCACCAATTGCGCACGCCGCTTGCCGGCCTGCAGAACCAACTCGATCTCGCCGTCGGCGAAGGCGCATTCGGACAGAATCCCCAACGCCTCGACCATATCGAGGAGGCCACCAGCCGCATCGGTCACCTGCTGAGCCAGCTCCTCGCATATGCCCGCACCGAAGCCTCGACCCCGGCACCGCGCGTCTTCGAGGCTGTCCGGCTCGAACAGCTCGTTGAGAACTCCGCGTCGCTGTTCCTCGACGCCGCCTTGGCAAGGGACATCGACCTCGGCTTCGAAATATCCGCCGCGGCAACGGTCGGCCTGTCATGGATGCTGCAGGAGGCCCTGTCGAACCTGATCGACAATGCGATCCGTTACACGCCGCGCGGGGGCGTCGTCACCGTCCGCTGCGGCAGCGATGGCGCCCAGCCCTTCCTGGAGGTCGAGGACAGCGGACCGGGGATCGCGCCGGAACATGCGACGCACGTCTTCGAACGCTTCTACCGGATCCCGGGCTCCAGCGGGACTGGTTGCGGCCTGGGGCTCGCCATCGTCAGCGAAATCGCCCAGGTGCATCGTGCAGAAGTCTTGCTCGCGGCCGCCGCTCCGCACGGACTTCGCGTCCGTATCCGCTTCCCAGCAGCCTTGCCCGTATAAGCCGCAAAACGGGGGGCGCCAGGCAGTTTGTTGCAGCGCGCCAGACGAGACCGGAAGAAATGCCGCGCCTGCGCGCCGGATCAGGAAAAATTTTCCCCCGCCATGCGTGAAACCCGCAAAAGCCGAAAAACATTTCCCCAGTCCCCTCCGTAACATTCTCCTCCACGCAACCGCCCCCACGAGCGGCTGCAACAAAAACAAGCAGGAGACAGACCATCGTGGATTCACCGGTTGCCGCGCGAGCGGCCGGTATCCCTTCGTCTCCGCCGTGCTTGTGCAGTACCCCGCGCACCGCCCACAAGGAGGAGACATACATGAAGCTGAACAAACTGATTCTCGCCCTCGCCGCTGCGAGCCTCGCCGCCGGCGCCGTCCACGCCAAGGAAGTCGTCGTACGCATCGGCCATGCCGGCCCGCTGACCGGCCCGGCCGCCGCCTTCGGCAAGGACGGCGAAAACGGCGCCCGCCTCGCGATCGAGGATGCCAACGCCAAGGGCATCAAGATCGGCGGCGACACCGTCAAGTTCGAGCTGGTCGGCGAAGACGACCAGGCCGACCCGCGTACCGCGACCACCGTCGCGCAGCGTCTCGCCGATTCGGGCGTCAAGGGCGTCGTCGGCCACGTGACCTCGGGCGCGTCGATTCCCGCCTCGCGCATTTACGAAAACGCCGGCATCCCGGTGATCACCCCGTCCGCCACCAGCCCCAAGCTCACGCAGCAGGGTTACAAGATGACCTTCCGCGTCATCGCCAACGACCTGCAGCAGGGCAACGCGCTCGGCAAGTACGCGGTGGGTGAGCTCAAGGCGAAGAAGATCGCCGTCATCGACGATCGCACCGCCTACGGCCAGGGTCTCGCCGACGCTTTCGCCAATGCGGTGAAGGCCGCCGGCGGCGAAGTGGTCGGACGCGAATTCACCAACGACAAGGCGACCGACTTCATGGCGATCCTCACCAAGGTGAAGGCCATGAACGCGGATGCCGTGTTCTTCGGCGGCATGGACGCCCAGGCCGGCCCGCTGACCCGCCAGATGAAGCAGCTCGGCATGAACTCGAAATTTCTGACCGGCGACGGCGGCTGCACCGGCGAGATGCTGAAGATGGCGGGCGACGCGCTCTCCAACACCACCTACTGCACCCAGGCCGGCATCCCGCTCGACAAGATGCCCGGCGGCGCCGCCTTCCGCGCGCAGTACAAGAAGCGCTTCGGCAACGACATCCACGTCTATGCCCCCTACGCCTACGACGCCACGATGGCGATGATCGAGGCGATGAAGACCGCCAACTCGTTCGAGCCGGCGAAGTACCAGCCGAACTTGCGTACCGTCTCCTACCAGGGCGTCACCGGCCCGGTCTCCTTCGACGACAAGGGCGACATCAAGGGCGGTTCGATCACCGTCTATAACTTCAACGGCGGCCAGTGGGCGCCGATCCAGACCATCCAGTAACTCTCCTCCCCTCGCGCCGGCCGGCAGTTCCGCGGTCGGCGCACCTTTTCCCCAAAACGACGCTCGCCCTGCGTCCGCACGACAGCGGAAGCGGTGGCGGCACTCGTCCGGACATCCCGCCCCTTCCCCCGGGATGTGCAAAACGACAAGGGTGAAACGATGGAAACCTTCCTGCAACAAACACTCAACGGCCTGGTGTCGGGCAGCATCTACGCGCTCGTCGCCCTCGGCTACACGATGGTCTATGGCATCCTGGGCCTGATCAACTTCGCCCACGGCGACCTCTTGATGGTCGGCGCGCTGGTCGCGCTGCAGACCATTTCGCTGCTCAACTCCGCCGTTCCCGGCCTGCATCCGGCCCTGTTGCTGATTGCCGGCGTCGTCACCGCCGTTCCGGTATGCATGGCGGTCGGCTACCTGATCGAACGGATCGGCTACCGGCGTCTGCGCAACGCACCCAAGCTCGCGCCGCTGATCACCGCGATCGGCGTGTCCTTCCTGCTGCAGACCCTGGCGATGATCCTGTGGGGCCGCGAGTTCCACGTCTTCCCGCAACTCGTCTCGACGACCCCGATGCAGCCTATCGACGGCGTCGTGGTGTCGCCGCTGCAGATCTTCACGATCGTCGTCGCCTTCGCGCTGATGGCCGGACTGATGCTGCTGGTGAACAAGAGCCGGCTGGGCCGCGCGATGCGCGCGACCGCCGAGAACCACCGCGTCGCGGGCCTGATGGGCATCAACGCCAACGGCGTGATCGCCGCGACCTTCATCATCGGCTCGGGCCTAGCCGCGCTCGCCGGCGTGCTCTTCGCGTCGAACTACGCGATCGCGCACTACGCGATGGGCTTCACGCCGGGACTGAAGGCCTTCACCGCCGCGGTGCTGGGCGGCATCGGCAACCTGCCGGGCGCGATGGTCGGCGGTCTGGTGCTGGGCCTCGTCGAATCCTTCGGCGCGGGCTACATCGAACACCTCACCTTCGGCTTCCTCAACTCGAGCTACCAGGACATCTTCGCCTTCATCATGCTCGGCGCCGTCCTGATCTTCCGCCCGTCCGGCCTGCTCGGCGAACGCGTCGCCGACCGCGCCTGACCCGCACAGGAAAGACAGACATGACCACGACTTCCTCGACCCTGACGCTGCCGGCGGGCTTCGCGCTCGACCAGCGCGTGCAACGCCCGCTCGTCATCCTGCTCGCGCTCGTCGCCCCCATCGTTGCCCTGTCCTTCGGCAAGAGCTGGGTGCGCGTGCTCGACTTCGCGATGCTCTACGTGATGCTCGCGATCGGCCTCAACCTGGTGGTCGGCTTCGCCGGCCTGCTGGACCTTGGCTACATCGCCTTCTATGCGGTCGGCGCCTACACCTGGGCCTTCCTCGCCTCACCGCACTTCGGCATCCACCTGCCGTTCTGGATCGTGCTGCCGTTGGGCGCGACCTTCGCGGCAGTCGCCGGCATTGCGCTGGGTTTCCCGACGCTGAGGCTACGAGGCGACTACCTCGCGATCGTGACGCTGGGTTTCGGCGAGATCATCCGCATCTTCATGAACAACCTGAACCAGCCGATCAACATCACCAACGGCCCGCAGGGCATCGACTCGATCGACCCGCTGGTCGTCGGCGGCGTCGATCTGTCGATGGACCTGAGCCTCTTCGGCATCCAGACGCCCTCGGTCGTCCTCTATTACTACGCCTTCCTCGTCTGCGTCGTGATCGCGCTGATCCTCGTGCGCCGCTGCCAGATCTCGCGCATCGGCCGGGCGTGGGCCGCGATCCGCGACGACGAACTCGCCGCCAAGGCGATCGGCATCGACACCCGTGCGATGAAGCTCCTGGCCTTTGCAATGGGCGCGACCTTCGGCGGTGTGGCCGGCGGCCTCTTCTCGGCCTTCCAGGGCTTCGTCAGCCCCGAGAGCTTCAGCCTCACCGAATCGATCGTCGTGCTGACGATGATCGTGCTCGGCGGCATGGGCAACCTCGCCGGCGTCGTCGTCGGCGCAGTGATGCTGACCGCGCTGCCCGAACTGCTGCGCCACTTCGCAGTGCCGATGCAGATGGCGCTCTTCGGCAAGACGCTGCTCGACCCCGAAGTGCTGCGCATGCTGCTGCTGTCGCTGGCGATGATCGTGATGATGCTCGTCCGCCCCGCCGGCCTCCTGCCCGCCCGTACCCGCTATGCCCACCGTGACCGGAGAAACGCATGATCACGCTGCTCGAATCCCGCACCGTCAATAAGCGCTTCGGCGGCCTGCAGGCGCTCACCGACGTGTCGCTGAAGATCCACCGCGGCGAGGTGTACGGCCTGATCGGCCCGAACGGCGCCGGCAAGACGACCTTCTTCAACGTGCTGACCGGCGCCTACGCGATCGACGGCGGCGAGTTCGTCATGAACGGGTCCGAACTGCCGGGCGGCAAGCCCCACCTCATCGTGCAGCACGGCATCGCACGCACCTTCCAGAACATCCGCCTCTTCCGCGAACTGACCGCGCTGGAGAACGTGATGGCCGGCCACCACATCCGCTCGTCGGCCGGCATCTTCGGCGTGCTCGCCCAGACCCGCGCGACGCGCGAGGAAGAGCGCCTGATGCAGGAACGCGCGCTCGAGATCCTCGACTACGTCGGCATCGGCCGCCACGCCGACACCGTCGCGAAGAACCTCTCCTACGGCGACCAGCGCCGCCTGGAGATCGCTCGGGCGCTCGCGACCGAGCCGCAACTGCTCGCGCTCGACGAACCGGCCGCCGGCATGAACGCGACCGAAACGGTGGGGCTGCGTGCGCTGATCGAGACGATCCGCGCCGACGGCGTCACCGTGCTGCTGATCGAGCACGACGTGAAACTGATCATGGGGCTCTGCGACCGCGTCGCCGTCCTCGACTTCGGCAAGAAGATCGCCGAAGGCACCCCGGCCGAGGTCCAGCGCGACCCCGACGTCATCCGCGCCTACCTGGGAGGCCACCGTGCGCACTGATACCTCATCCGCCAAGCAATCCCCCATCCTGCAGGTCCGCAACCTGAAGGTCGCCTACGGCGGCATCCAGGCCGTCAAGGGCATCAGCCTGCAGTTGAACAAGGGCGAACTGGTGTCGCTGATCGGTGCGAACGGCGCCGGCAAGACGACGACGCTGAACACGCTCGCGGGCATCGTCCCGGTCGCGAGCGGCGAGATCCTCTACGCCGGCCAGGAGATCGGCAAGCTGCCGTCGCACATGCGCCTGCGCCAGGGCCTCGCGCTCGTACCCGAAGGCCGCGGCATCTTCACGCGCCTCACCGTCGAGGAAAACCTGCAGACCGGCGCCTACACGCGCCGTGACCTGGATGGCGTCGCCGCCGACATGGAGAAGGTCTTCACGATGCTGCCCCGCGTGAAGGAACGCCTGCACCAGACCGCCGGCACGCTCTCCGGCGGCGAGCAGCAGATGGTCGCGATCGGCCGTGCGCTGTTGTCGCGCCCGCAGGTGCTGCTGCTGGACGAACCCTCGATGGGCCTCGCCCCGCTCGTCGTTGAGAAGATCTTCGAGGTGATCCACACGATCACGCGCGAAGGCATGGCCGTGCTGCTCGTCGAGCAGAACGCCAACCTCGCGCTGGAAGTCTCGGAGCGCGCCTATGTGATGGAAGGCGGCCACATCACGCTGGAAGGCAGCGGCAAGGATCTGCTGAACGACCCGAAGGTGCGCAGCGCCTACCTCGGCGAAGAGCTCGGCGAGGAAGTCGCGGCCTGAGGAAGCAATGACAACGGCGCTGCCCGCCTTACAGCGGCAGCGCCGTCTCGTTCTTGATCTCGCGCAGCGCGACGCTCGAATGCGTGACGTCGACTTCCGGGATCTTGAGCAGGAAGTTGTGCATGAACTGCGAAAAGGCTTCGAGGTTCGGCAGGTAGAGCTTCAACAGGCAATCCGTCTCGCCGAGCAGCTCATAGCACTCGACGACTTCTTCGCAGCCCTTCACGACCTGCTCGAAGCGCTCCAGCACGTCCGCGCTGTGCTTCTTCAGCCGCACCCGCACCCACACGCAGGTGCTGAGGCCGACCTTGTTGCGGTCGACCAGCGCGACGTAACCGCGGATCAGGCCGGCCTCCTCCAGTTCCCGCACCCGCCGCCAGCACGGCGACGGCGACAGCCCGACCTTTTCGGCCAGGTGTTGGGTACTGACGGACGAATCCTTCTGCAGCAGCGTGAGGATCCGTCGCTGCGCCTGGTCGAGCTTCATGTCTCCCCCTTTTCGTTGTTATGGGGACGCATCGAGCGCCCGCGCCGCCATCCGGAGACGGCAGCGCCCTCCGTTGTCTCGCCGGTTCTTAGAGAACCTTCAGCAGTTCGACTTCGAACACCAGGGTCGCATTGGGGGGGATCACGCCGCCGGCGCCGCGCGAGCCGTAGCCGAGCTGCGGCGGAATCGTCAGCTTGCGCTTGCCGCCTTCCAGCATCCCTTGCACCCCCTCGTCCCAGCCGCGGATGACGTGGCCGGCCCCGAGCGGGAAGTCGAACGGGTCGTTGCGATCCTTGCTCGAATCGAACTTGCGGCCGTCGGTCAGCCAGCCCGTGTAATGCACGGACACGCGCTTGCCCTTGACGGCGGTGGCGCCGGTGCCGACTTCCAGATCTTCGATGATGAGGCCGCTGTCGGTGGTGGTCTGAGACATCGGAATTCTCCTGCGGGGGTTAAAGCAGCAATTTTAACCAGGCCGCCGCCTCCGGCTGGCAAACTTTTCGCGGAATTTGGAGATCTTCGGCGCAACAACGTATTGGCAGTATGGTTGGTCGGCATTGCGTGCGTAATAGTTGTGGTGGTACGCCTCGGCCGGCCAGAACCGCCCGGCCCGCTCGACCTTGGTCACGATGGCGCCCGGATAGGCGCGCGTTTCGCCCAGGTATTCGATCAGGTCCAGTGCGGTATGCAGTTGTTCGTCGCTCGTCGCAAAAATTGCCGACCGGTATTGCGTGCCGATGTCGTTGCCTTGTCGGTTGACGCTGGTCGGGTCGTGAATCGCGAAAAAAATTTCCAGCAGGTCCTTGTAGCTGATCTCTGCCGGGTCGAACGCAATCTGCACCGCTTCTGCATGGCCGGTGCCGCCTTCACATACCTGCTGGTAGGTGGGCGAATCGGTCCGCCCGCCGGTATAACCGGAAGTCACGGACGCCACGCCTTCGACGTCCTTGAAAACCGCTTCCAGACACCAGAAGCATCCACCTGCCAAAATCGCTATTTCGCGTGATACAGGCATGTCGTTATCAGTCATCGGTTTCTCCCCATGATGTCCCGCGATTGAGACAACGACCGTGGCTGGCGATTCCCCAATTATTCGAATGAGATTGTGAAATAAATATCGGCCGAATTATCGGTGCCGGAGCGCGCCACGAGCGATAATTGACGAGTAAGCTGGTAGGTCAGGCGGACGAGGCTCTCGGCCCCGCCGAGGCTTTGTTCAAAGGATAGCATCAGGTCGGACGACAGCCGCTTGCCGAGCGTGAGCACCTGCGTGCCGACGTTCTCGCCGCCGCTCACGATCGTGCCCTCGCCGACGACGCGGCTCGTCGCGGTGCGCGTGACGCCCCCCAACTCCCCTTGCCCGATCGACAGCTCGTCGAAACCCAGGCTGCGCTGCAACTGTTCGGTCATGCCGCCGCCCGGCCCGCCGAGCAGTGCCTGCGCGGCCGGAACCAGCATCCCGAGGTCGGCGCCGCGCCCGGCGTTCGGCGCACGTCCGAGCACGATCCACGACAGCTTTTCCGGGTCAGGCACGTTCGGCTCGGACACGAGATGCACGCGCGGCCGGCGCACCGTGCCGTTGATCTCGATCCCCGCTTCGACCGCCAGCCCCTTGCGCAGCGCCCGCACGTTCAGGCCGGGATTGTCGAGCGGCCCCTGGAAATTGATCAGGCCGCGTTCGATGCTCATCGCCTGCCCATACCCGCGGTAGGTGCCGCCGGCGGCATTGATCGAACCGACCGCGCTCAGGCCGCGGCCCGGGCGCTGACGAAGATGGAGTTCGCCGGCAAGGCGCGTGTCGAGCCCCAGCGCCGTGAGCTGGAAGTGATCGCCGAGCGACACGGTCACGTCGGCGCCGACGCCGAAGGCGGTGCCGGTCGGCTTCGGCGTCCGCCCGAGGATCACGACGTCGTCCGACAAGACAGGCGGCGGCGATTCCGCGAGCCCGACGAAGCCGGCATCGGCGCGCAGCTTCGCGACGACCTCGACGCTCGTCCACGTGCTCTTCGCTGTGCCGGAACCGGAAAGGATCAGCCAGCGGTCCGCGCGCTGCAGGATGGGCAGCCGTGTCGCCTCGTAACGAAAATCGCCGGCCCCGCTATCGAGCGCAACCTGGCCGACGACCGAAAGACGCCCCGGCTCGCGCGTCAGACGCTCGACCGGCAGGCGCGAGTCGTTCGGCCGCACACGGTTCGGCGACACGAACTCGAGCTTGCGCAGATAGAGATGGTCGTGGTCGAACTCCGCATGCAGGTCGCCGCCTGAAAGCATCATGCCCTGGTCGACGAGCGCCAGCGCGAGCGCACTGCCGTCGATGCGCCCGGCCGCCCGCGGGTTCGCCGGCGTCCCCGAGAGCGCGAGACTCGCGTCGACGCTGCCGCCCGTGACGATATGCTCCTGCATCAACCGACCGATCCACGTCAAGGACGGCATCTTCAGGCTCGCCGAGCCGAGGAGCGGCGCATCAGGCGCAAGCCGCCAGCCGCCGTCCGGGCCGCGCTCGGCAAGCGCCGTGGCCGAACCGGAGAGCTGGCCGAATTCCGTGCCGCGCGCCTCCCAGCCGAGCGCGATGTGGTTCTCGCGCGCCGACAGACGGACTTCGGCCTGCTGCAGGCCCAGGCGCACCGGCACTTCATCGGCGAGCTCAAGGTCGCCCGACTCGCGGAAGATCCGCGCCGAACCTTCCGCCGTCTGTTCGAGGCGCAGATTCCACTCGGCGCCGAGGATCAGCGAACCCTGCGCCCGCTTCGGCAAGCCGTCCGCGCCCGGTACGAGACCGAAGCCGAGCCCGCTGAGCGAACCGCGCAGCACCGTGCGCGCCGGCGTCCATTCCGTTTCGGCCAGCCGAATACGCCCGCGCTCGCCCGCATCGACCACCGCCGGGGAGAGCGTCATGCGGCTGCGACCGAAGTCCAGCGCAGCCGCGTCCTCCAGCCGCACAGGGAAGCGCCCCGCGGTCTCCAGCGCCATCAGCCGCCCTTGCCATCCGCTCACGGCGGCCCAGTTCGCGCCGGGCAGGCCGCCCTGCAGACGCAGATGCACGCTGTCCTTGGCGAGCCCGCTGGCGGTCAGTTCGGCCACATGCTCGCTGCGCCTGCCGCTGACGACGAAGCTCGCCCGGTCCACCCACTGCGTCACCGTTTCGGGCGTCGTGCGTTCGGGGCCGGCTTGCGCAAGGCCGTTGAGTTCCGCCTTCACGTCGATCATGCCGTCCGCTCCGGCACCGACTTTGGCATCGGCGACGAGCGACGCGAGGCGATAGCCGTCCGGAGCACCCAGCTTGCGCGCCTCGAGTTTCAGGCTACCCTCGGGCTCGTCGAGCGTGCCCGCCACGACGGCATCCAGCTTCGCGCTTCCCGCATAGCCTTTTTGAAGATCCGCGAGTGACGGAATATCAACGGCAAGCTGAGCCGCCACCTTGCGCGTCTTGCCGCCAGCCACGGTGGTCAGCGTTCCCGTTCCGCCGACACGCGCCCCGCCTGCCTTCACGTCGAGCTCCACGTGCTGCTGCGCCGCGTCGCCTTTCGCCTGCAGCCGCCCTGCCACTGCGGTCGCCGGCAAACGGCCGTCGAGTTGCGCCAGTTCGACTGCAGCCAGTTGCAGCGCCGCCGTCAGACTGCCGAACCCGGAAGCCCCCGCCGCCGGCATCCGCCACTCCACGTCGCCGCTCATCCGCCCCTTGCCGGGCAAAGTCAGGGACAGGTCGGAGGCGTTCAGGCGGCCCGGCACCCAGCGCAGCCGCGCACTCATCTGCGTGAACGGCAGGCCTTGGCGATCGATCTTCGCCGGGCGCTTGTTGTCGATCCGTACCGGCCCGGTCACGCCCCAGCCCATGCCGTCCGGCGCCGGCTCGGGCTGCAGATCGGCCAAGAGATTGAGCGCGGCATGCGGTGCTTGGGGATTGAAGGCCGCGGGATCGACCTCGCCGAGCGCAACGCGCGCCCGCCGTAGCGGCACGGGCGCGAAGGGCGCGGCCAGCACCTCGGCATCGCCATGCAGTCCCGCGCCCTCGGCCTTCAGCTGCAGGCGCGGCGCGACGAGGTCGCCGTCGGCCTGGACCTCGATCCGGTAGTCGCGTCCCTCGTAGGCGCCCTGCAAAGATCCTGAAATCGCCAGCGCGTAGGGCGCCGCCGTGCCATCAATTTCGCCGGAGACCGTCGCGTGACCGAAGGGCAGTTGCACCTCGGCTTCATGGATACGATGGTGCCGGCCGTCGCTTTCCGCGCTCGCCATGAATCCGGAAGCGCTGAACCGCACGGCCCCCTCGCCTTGCGCAGCGGACTCCGCCTGGCCGTCCGGAATCCATTCGCGCAGCAGCAACTCGCCGACAGTCAGCCGCTGGATCGAGACCGGCAGCGGCAGGGATAGGAGCTGGGGAACCGTCGGTGGCTTGGGCGCCTCATCGGGAGGGGTGGAGAATTCGACGCGCTCGGCGGTGAGCGCGTTGATGACGAGATGGCGCTCCCCGATGAGGTCCGGGCGCCAATAGAGGGTGATGCCCTGCACATCGAGGTGGAGATCGGGCCGCCGGATATGCAGCGCGCCGATCTGCAACGGCCCGACGAGACGTCCGGTCGGCGACTCGATCCGCACTTCGCCGCCCGTCAGCACTGCGGCAAGACCGGCCGCAGCGCCCAACCCCGACTCGGTCGCCACCAGCCACCACAGCGCGAGCACGACGAACCCGGCCGCCGTCGCAACGCCCGTCAGCGTCCGGACGACGAGCCAGAGGAGGCGGACAGCGCGCGGCGACGTCATGCGCCGCTCCGCTCAGCCGAACAGCGCGCGCAGCTCCTCGCCGGGGTTCGGCGCACGCATGAAGGCTTCGCCGACGAGGAAGGCGTGGACCGCGTTCGAACGCATCAGCGCCACGTCCTCGGGCTTAAGGATCCCGGACTCCGTGACGACGATGCGTCCGGCGGGAATTCGCGCCAGGAGGTCCAGCGTCGTCTGCAGGCTGACCTCGAAAGTGCGCAGGTTGCGGTTATTGACGCCGACGAGCGGCGTCGAAAGCTTCAACGCGACGTCGAGCTCGTCGGCGTTATGCACCTCGACCAGCACCGCCATGCCCAGGCTCGTCGCGATCGCTTCCATCTCCTGCATCTGCGCGAGATCGAGCGCCGCGGCGATCAGCAGGATCGCGTCCGCGCCCATCGCGCGCGCCTCGAAGACCTGCCAGGGATCGACGAGGAAATCCTTGCGCAGCACCGGCAGCGCGCAGGCCGCGCGTGCCGCCTGCAGGTATTCCGGCGCACCCTGGAAGAACTGGCGGTCGGTCAGCACCGACAGGCAGGCCGCGCCGGCGCGCTCGTACTGCACGGCGATTTCGGCGGGCACGAAATCCGGCCGGATCACACCCTTCGACGGGCTCGCCTTCTTGATCTCGGCGATCACGGCGGCGTCGCCCGCGGCAATCTTCGCGCGGATCGCGCCGACGAAATCGCGCGCGGCATGCGCCGCCTCGGCCTCGGCGCGCACGCGCTCGAGTGAACGCAGCGCTTTGCCGGCGGCCACTTCCTCCGCCTTCACGGCGAGGATCTTGTTCAGGATGTCGCTCATGCTGGTGTTAGCCTCACGCGAATTGCCGGTTGAAGGCGAGGAATTCCTCGAGCTTCGCACGCGCCGCACCGCTCGCAACGATCTCGCGCGCCTTCACGATGCCATCGGCGATCGAGTCGACGAGGTTGGCCGTGTACAGCGCGACACCCGCGTTCAGGATCACGATTTCGCGCGCCGGGCCCGGCTTGTTGTCGAGCACGCCGAGCAGCGTCGCCTTCGACTCCTCGGGCGACGCGACCGCCAGATTGCGCGTGCCCGCCATCGTCAGACCGAAGTCCTCGGGATGGATCTGGTATTCGCGGATCTCGCCGTCCTTCAACTCGCCGACCATCGTCGCCGCGCCGAGGCTCACTTCGTCCATGCCGTCCAGGCCATAGACGACGAGCACGTGCTTCGCGCCGAGACGCTGCATTACGCGTGCCTGGATGCCGACGAGGTCCGGGTGGAACACGCCCATCAGCGTATTCGGCGCGCCGGCCGGATTGGTCAGCGGTCCGAGGATGTTGAAGATCGTGCGTACGCCCATCTCGCGGCGCACCGGCGCGACGTTCTTCATCGCGCTGTGGTGGGCCGGTGCGAACATGAAGCCGATCCCGGTCGCTTCGATGCACTCCGCGACCTGCTCCGGCGCGATCCCGAGCTTCACGCCGAGCGACTCCAGCACGTCGGCTGCGCCGCTCTTCGACGACACGCTGCGCCCACCGTGCTTCGCGACGCGTGCGCCGGCGGCAGCGGCGACGAAGATCGTCGTCGTCGAGATGTTGAAGGTGTTCGCGCCGTCGCCGCCGGTGCCCACGATGTCGAGGAAGTTCTGGTCCGGGCCCGCGACCTGCACCTTCGTCGACAACTCGCGCATCACGGTCGCCGCGGCGGTGATCTCGCCGATGGTTTCCTTCTTTACACGCAGGCCGGTCAGGATTGCCGCGGTCATCACCGGCGACACTTCGCCGGCCATGATCTGGCGCATCAGCGAGAGCATCTCGTCGTAGAAGATCTCGCGATGGTCGATCGTGCGCTGCAAGGCTTCCTGGGCAGTGATGGTCATGGCGGTCTCTTACTTCAACGAATTCTGTTCGAGGAAATTACGCAGCATCGCATGCCCGTGCTCGGTCAGGATCGACTCGGGGTGAAATTGCACCCCTTCGACCGCGAGCGTCTTGTGGCGCACGCCCATGATCTCGCCGTCGTCGGTCCAGGCCGTCACTTCGAGACAATCCGGCATCGTCTCGCGCTCGATCGCGAGCGAATGGTAGCGGGTGCAGGTCACGGGGTTCGGCAGGCCGCGGAACACGCCGACGTTGTTGTGATGCACGGGCGAAGTCTTGCCATGCATCAGTTTCTTCGCGTGCACGATCTTGCCGCCGAACGCGGCGCCGATGCTCTGGTGCCCGAGGCAGACGCCGAGGATGGGAATCTTGCCGGCGAACTCACGGATCGCCGGCACCGACACGCCCGCTTCGGCCGGCGTGCAGGGTCCGGGCGAGATCACGAGGTGTTCGGGCTTCATCAGCGCGATCTGTTCGAGGGTGATTTCGTCATTGCGATACACCTTCACCTGGGCACCGAGCTCGCCGAAGTACTGCACGAGGTTGTAGGTGAAGCTGTCGTAGTTATCGATCATCAGCAACATGGACTGGTTCCTTCTGGCACCGGTTGTTCAGTCGACCCGCGTATCGAGGCCGGATTCCGCCATCTCGGCCGCCCGCAGCATCGCGCGCGCCTTGTTCTGCGTTTCCGTCCATTCGGCGTCCGGGTTCGAGTCGGCGACGATGCCGGCGCCGGCCTGCACGTGGATCTGGCCGTCCTTGATGACCGCGGTGCGGATCGCGATCGCGAGGTCCATGTCGCCATGGAAGCCGATGTAGCCCGCCGCGCCCGCGTAGATGCCGCGCTTGACGGGTTCCAGCTCGTCGATGATCTCCATCGCGCGCAGCTTGGGCGCGCCCGAGACGGTCCCCGCCGGGAAGGTCGCGCGCAGCACCGCGAGGGCGTTGAGTCCGTCCTTCAGCCGCGCCTCGACGTTCGACACGATGTGCATCACGTGCGAATAGCGCTCGATCGTGAATTGCTCGTTGACCTTGACGCTGCCGACCTCCGCGACGCGGCCCGCGTCGTTGCGGCCGAGGTCGAGGAGCTGCAGGTGTTCGGCGCGCTCCTTCTCGTCGGCGAGGAGATCCGCTTCGAGTGCCTGGTCTTCGGCGACGGTCGCCCCACGCGGCCGCGTGCCGGCGATCGGGCGCACGGTGACGCGCTTGCCCTCGCCGTCCTCGTCGAGGCGCACGAGGATCTCGGGCGAGGCGCCGACGACGTGGAAGTCCTCGAAGTTGAAGTAGAACATGTAGGGCGACGGGTTCAGCGAGCGGATCGCGCGGTACAGCGCCATCGGGCTCGCCGCGTAGGGCTTGCTCATGCGCTGCGACAGCACGACCTGCATGATGTCGCCGTCGACGATGTATTGCTTGGCGCGGTTCACCGCTGCCTTGAACGCTTCCTCGCCAAAGCTCGACACCGCCGGCTGCGGCTCGGCGCGCACATCCTCCGGAATCTGCGCCGGCGCCCGTAGCCGCGCGAGCAGTTCGCGCAGGCGCTTCTTCGCGCGCTTGTAGGCGCCCGGCACCTCGGGCTCGGCATAGACGATCAGCGTCAGCTTGCCGGAGAGGTTGTCGACGATCGCGATCTCTTCGGAGAGCAGCAGCAGTACGTCGGGCGTGCCGAGCGTGTCCTCCTTTTCGTTCTTCGCGAGGCGCGGCTCGATGTAGCGTACCGTGTCGTAGCCGAAGCAGCCGACCAGTCCGCCCGCGAAACGCGGCAACCCGTCGCGCGGCGGCACCTTGATGCGCCCCATGAACTCGGCGACGAAGTTCAGCGGATCGCCATAGTCGCGACGCTCGACGAGGCGGTTGCCGGTCAAGAGCAGCGCGGAGCGGCCATAGACTTCGATGCGGGTCGATGCGGCGAGCCCGATCATCGAGTAGCGGCCGAAACGCTCGCCGCCCTGCACGGATTCGAGCAGGTAGGTGTAGGGCTCGTTGGCGAGCTTCAGGTAGATCGACAGCGGCGTGTCGAGGTCGGCGAAGGTTTCGAGCGTAACCGGGATACGGTTGTAGCCCTGCGCGGCCAGCGCGTTGAATTCGTGCTCAAGCATGGAGACTCCACGACAAACGGTTCGATTCGGGCAAGGGGTGCGGGCGCATCATCGGCGCCCGCGAAAGCGGAGGCGTTTTATCGGCCCGCAGGCCACCACACGCGCCAGCTGCGCCAACGCGACGGCGTGGCGGCAAACTGGATGCTTTCCTTGTCCGAAGCCCGGCTCTTGTGGATCACGATGTCTCGATCGGCTGGCGATGTCTGGATGATGGGTACCGGAATCGCGTCACACCGCCTGGATGCGGGCGAGCGCGCCGGTTGCGTCCGATAGTAGCCCATCGCATTCGATGGTGTCCACCGGCATGCCTTCGCTATATCCATAGGTCACGAGCAACACCGGCATTCCCGCAGCCCGCGCGGCGAGTGCGTCGTTGGCCGAGTCGCCGATCATCAACGCCTGCCCCGCCTCGACCCCCAGGAGCTCGCAGGTGTGGTGCATCACGGCCGGGTCGGGCTTCTTGACTGCCAGCGTGTCGCCGCTGACCACGGCGCCGAAATACGGCATCAGGCCCATGCGTTCCAGCAGCGGCAGCGTGAAGGCTGCGGCCTTGTTCGTGACGCAGGCGAGCTGCAGCGACATCTCGCGCATCGCCTCCAGCGTCTCGATGATGCCCGGATAGATCCGCGTGCTGCGGCCGTTGACGAGGGCGTAGTGGCGACGGAAGACGGTCACCGCGTGCGCGATCTCGTCCTCGCTCGCCTCGGCATCCTCGGTCATGCAGCGGCGCACGAGGTTCGGGATGCCCTTGCCGACGAAGGAATGGATCTCGGCGAGCGGCCGCGCGGGACGGCCGAGTTCCTCGAGCATCAGGTTCGCGCCGTCGGCAAGATCCTCGATGGTGTCGAGCAGCGTGCCGTCGAGATCGAACAACACGGCCCGGACCGGAAAGCGCGGGCCGCTCACTTCGCCACCTTCGCGAGCTCGGCGCGCAGCGCGGCGATCACGCTGTCGTAACGGTTCGGGTCGCTGTCTCGCCCGGCGCCGAACACGGCCGAACCGGCGACGAAGGTGTCGGCGCCCGCGGCCGCGATCTCGGCGATGTTGTCGACCTTAACCCCGCCGTCGACCTGCAGCAGGATGCGGCGGCCGGTCTCGGCCTCGTAGGCGTCTAGGCGCTTGCGCGCGGCGCGCAGCTTGCCCAGCGTGCCGGGGATGAATTTCTGGCCGCCGAAACCCGGATTGACGCTCATCAGCAGCACCATGTCGACGCGGTCGAGCGCATGGTCGAGGTAATGCAGCGGCGTGGCGGGGTTGAACACCAGGCCCGCCTGGCAGCCCGAGTCGCGGATCAGCGAGAGCGTGCGATCGATGTGCTCGGAGGCTTCCGGGTGGAAGGTGATCATGTTCGCGCCGGCCTGTGCGAAGTCCGGAATGATGCGATCGACGGGTTTGATCATCAGGTGCACGTCGATCGTCGCCTTGGTGTGCGGACGGATCGCCTCGCAGACCAGCGGCCCGATCGTCAGGTTCGGCACGTAGTGATTGTCCATCACGTCGAAGTGGATCCAGTCCGCGCCGGAGGCGATGACATTGCGGACTTCCTCGCCGAGACGGGCGAAATCGGCGGACAACAGGCTGGGGGCGATACGGTACATGGGGGACACTCCTCTTTTCTTGTGCGGGGACTCCAAGGCCCCCCGGATATCCTAACGCACGCAGACGCGACGGATCTGATCGATGTCGGTGATGCCGGCGAGAACCTTCTCGATGCCGTCCTGGCGCAGGGTGCGCAGCCCTTCGGCAAGCGCGAGGCTCAGGAGCTGAGACACGCGCGCGCGCTCCTGGATCAGTCGCTTGACCTCGGCCGAGGCGATCATCAGCTCGTGCAGGCCGACCCGCCCACGATAACCGCCGTTGCACTCATGGCACCCGACCGGCCGATAGAGCGTGAAGTGCCCGTCGCGGTCGGCGTGCGTCTCGCGCATGCGGGCGAGGATCGCGGCACGCGCGGCCGGTGCGTCGGCACGGAAATCGGGCGTGCCCGACATGTCTTCGCAGTATTCGTCGAGCAATTGCAGGATCTCCGCCTCGTCCGGGCGGTAGGCCTCCTTGCAGTGGCTGCACAACCGTTTGGCGAGCCGCTGCGCGAGCACGCCGAGCAGCGCGTCGCCGAAGTTGAACGGGTCCATGCCCATGTCGAGCAGGCGCACGATCGACTCGGGGGCGCTGTTGGTGTGCAGCGTCGAGAACACGAGATGGCCGGTGAGCGAGGCTTCGATTCCGACCGTCACCGTCTCCTTGTCGCGCATTTCGCCGACCATGATCACGTCCGGATCGGCGCGCAGGAAGGAACGCATCATCGTCGCGAAGTCGAGGCCCGCCTTGCGGTTGACCTGCACCTGGCGCAGGCCCTTCTGCGTGATTTCGACCGGGTCCTCCGCCGTCCAGATCTTGGTCTCGGGCGTGTTGATGTGGCCGAGGATGGAGTGCAGCGTCGTCGTCTTGCCCGAGCCGGTCGGCCCGCAGACGAAGAAGAGGCCGTAGGGCTTGACGATGGCCCGCTTCAGGCGTTCGAGGTTGTGCGGCGTCAGGCCGAGCGCATCGAGCTTGATCGGTTCGCTGTTGGCAAGCAGACGCATCACGACGTCTTCCATCCCCCCCGCGGTCGGGACGGTCGCGACCCGCAGCTCGATGTCGAGCGGCGCGAACTTGCGGAACTTGATCTTGCCGTCCTGCGGTTTGCGGCGCTCCGAGATGTCGAGGTCGCACATGATCTTGATGCGCGTGACGAGCGGATTCCGGTAGCTCGCGGGCACCTGGATGTAGGGGGTCAGCGTGCCGTCCTTGCGGAAGCGGATCAGCGTCTTTTCCTTGCCTGGACGCGGCTCGATGTGGATGTCGGACGCGCCCTGACGATGGGCGTCGATGATGATCTTGTTCACGAGCTTTACGAGCTCGTTGTCGGCCGCGGCGTTGACGTCGTCGGCGACCGACATTTCCTGCTCCTCCTCGAGCAGGTCGTGCAGCAGATCGTTGACCGAGCCCATCTCCATTGTCGGCTCGAAATACTGGTCGACCGTCTGCGCAAACTCGGCGCGCGTCGTGACACGATAGGACAGCTTGGCCTTCGGGAACACCGTCTCGGCCATGTGCGAAGAGCGCACCTGCTCCGGGTCGGTGGTCAGGACGACGATCCCCTCGTGCGTCTCTTCCAGCGGAATCCAGTGGTTCTGCAGCACGTAATCGCGCTTGATGTGCTTGAGCAGATCCATCTGGCGGATCCGTTCGGTGCGGTAGGGCTCGTAGGGCACGTTGAAGAAGCGTCCCGCCGCCTCGCCGATCTGCGCGAGGGTCACATCGAATTTCTCGACCAATGCATCCTCGACCGACGCGCCCGTCTCGCGCGCGATCCGCATCGCCTCGTGGAGATCGCCGTCCGAGATGCGCCCGTCGGCGATCAGGCCGTGGAAGCGCGACCGCAGCTTGCCAGGCACCTGGCTGCGCTCGGAGAACGCGACCCCCAGGGTCTGGCTGAGCCCGAGCAAGCCCTCCAGAGCGAGGGTCGAAAAACCCTCGCCGTTGAGCGTGTTGGTGATCTGGATGACCCCATGCAGGCTGCCGGACTTCGGATCGATGATCGGGGCGGCCAGCATCTGGCGCGTCACGTAGCCGGTCAGCGTGTCGCTGACCGTACGGAAACGCAGGTTGGGCGAGATCGCCGCGAGTTCCTTCGAGTCGTAGACGTCGTGCAGCTTCAGCGGGGCACGCGTCATCGCGACGTAGCCGGCAATGCTGCTCTCGTCGATCGGCAGCCGCGCGCCGGCGATTGCGCCAAGGCCGGTCTTCACGCGCGCAACGAGACCGGTGCCGCTTTCGTCGATCACGTAAAAGGACAGCCGGTCGGCCCCGAACAGCGTGCAGAGGTCGGTCGACAGATCGACGACGATCTCGTCGACGTCCTTGCTCGCATGGATGCGCGTGGTCAGTGCCTGCAGACCCTTGAAGAATGCGAGACGCGAAGATACTTCGCCGCTGGCGGCCGGTTTGGCTGGCGTGGTGCTTTGGGTCATGTCGCTACCTGCTCGCTGAAAACTCGGAATGGCGGAACATTTGAGATCGGCCATTCTAGCCGCGAGCGGGCGCGGGGAAAAATCAGAACTCGATGATCTGCCCCTGCCGCAGCGCCGTCGGCTCGAAACGGCCGCCCGCCGCCGCGATCTGGCGGAGGATCGTTTCGCCGTGGCCGGGCTTCAGATGGCTGATATGCACCCGCGGCGAGACAGTCACCTCATCGAGCATGGCCGCTACTATCGACGGGCACAGGTGGCGCGACGCTAGCGCCAGCCCGTGCTGTTCGTCCGGGAAGGCCGTCTCGATGATCAAGTGGCTCAGGCGCTCGCAACGATTGATCGCCGCGATGAGGTCCGGCGAATAGGCGGTGTCGCCGGTGTAAACAAGCTGTCGGTCGCCGCTGTCGAGACAGTAGGCGACGGCCGGCACGCTATGCAGCGCGGGAAGTGCCGTGATCGAGCGTCCGTCGAGCCGCACCGACTCGCCGACCTTCAGCGGCTGAAGGCGCAGGAAGGGACGGCGTCGATCGGGAATCGCGGTGAAGTCCGGCCACACGAGCCAGTTGAAAATGTGCGCCCGCAGGATGCGCAGCACCTCGGGCGGCGCGTAGACCGTCACCGGCACGCCGCGCCTCTCGCCGACGGCATCGACGAGCAGCGGAATCGCCGCGATGTGGTCGAGATGGGAGTGCGTGATGAAGATGTGATCGACAGCCGTCAGCGCATCGAGCTCCAGGTCGCCGACCCCGGTGCCGCAATCGATCAGGATGTCCGTATCGGCGAGAAAAGCGGTGGTACGGGCACTCGGCCCGCCGATTCCACCACTGCAGCCGAGCACCTTTAGCTTCATCGTTCCCCGTCGTCTCGCGCGCTGCGTCGCCACGTCGGCGCACAGCATTCTTCGTGGCCTAAAACTACCACCACGGTGTCGAAAGCGACGTGTACTACCTCACGACGCACGGCGCAGCGCGAATGCCATGCGAACACCGGCAATTTCGATCACGTCCCCGTGATCGAGAAGATGGCCTGCCGGTTCGATGGCCCGGCCGTTGACCTGCGGACGCTCGGCGCCTTCGCCATGGGCGATGACGTAGCCGTGCTGGCGCCGCGTGATCACGGCCACCTGCTTGCCGGGCTTGCCGAGCGTCGTCAGCGCCTTGTTCAGGACGAGCTCGCGGCCCGCGTTCGGGCCGTTGAGCACATTGACGACGCCAACCTGGGTTTCGTCGAAGCTGCATTCAGGGGCTTCGCCGGTCAGGACTTCGGGCGGCAGCTGCTGCGTCTCGTGTGCCGACGACGGAACGTCCTGCGGCGCGGGGGCGCGCTTGGCGGCCGGCGACGGCGCGTAATCCGACGCGGGAAGTGCCCGCGCCCGCTCGGCGAGGTACTTCAGGCGGTACTTGCCGAGCTCGATCACGTCGTTGTTGTGCAGCACGCACTTCTTGACCGGCTGGCCATTCACGTAAGTGCCGTTGGTGCTGTTCTGGTCCTCGAGGAAGGCGTCGTCGAGGATCGTCGTGATGACGGCGTGCTGGCCGCTGATCGCCAGATTGTCGATCTGGATGTCGTTGCTCGCCTTGCGGCCAATCGAAATCCGCTCCCTGTCGAGCGGGATCTCCTTGAGCACCAGCCCGTCCATGCTGAGGATCAACTTCGGCATCGTTTCTCGCGTTCCGTTCAAACAGGACACCGCACCATCGTCATCCGACGACGTGTGCCAGTATCAACGATATATTGTCCCGCCCACCCCTGGCATTGGCCTGTTCGACGAACCGGTCGGCAGTAATAGTGAGCGCGTCGCCGGAGCCCGTCGCAGCGACCAGACCGGCCTGGATCGTCGCGTCATCGAGCATGTCGGTGAGCCCGTCCGAGCATAGCAGGAAGAGGTCGCCGATCTGCATTGCATGCACGGAAACATCCGGCACGACCGCGGCCGCAACGCCGAGCCCGCGTGTCAGCAGGCCGCGGAAATGCGAGTCCGCGGCTTCTTCCGCACTCATGATGCCGCCATCGACCAGGTCCTGCAACATCGTGTGGTCGCGGGTGAGCTGCTGCAGGGCGCCGCTGCGCAGCCGGTACAGGCGCGAATCGCCGACATGCACCGACACGACATGGCCGGGCAGGAAGACCGTCGCCACGACCGTCGATCCCATGCCGGCAAGTTCGCGCACCCGCTGCGATTCGCGGCGGATTTCGTCGTTCGCATCGCGCACCGCGGCATGCAGCACCTGGCCGACGAGCTCCGTTCCGGCGAGCGGGCGGCCTGCGGCTTCCTGTTCGAGGCGCCGCATCACGGCCTCGACGGCGATCCGCGATGCGACGTCGCCGCCCCGGTAACCGCCCATGCCGTCGGCAAGCACCGCCCAGCCGGACGCTTCACGCACTTGGAGGGAATCCTCGTTGCGCGCACGCACCCGCCCCACATCGCTACGCGCACGGAATTCGATGCGTGGTGCGGCAGGCTGGCGGGATCGCTGCGCGTCCATGACTCAATATGGCAGGGCCTGGCCCAGCCCCCCTTCGCGTGCCCGCTCGAGTACGCGCGCGGCCAGGGCGATATCCTGGATCGCCATGCCCTGCGACTCGAAGAGCGTGATCTGTTGTGCAGAAGTGCGCCCGGGACGGATTCCGGCGATAACCTCGCCGAGTTCGACCCAGCGCCCGGGTTGGGTGCGCCCCTTCTCCAGCAGGGGCATCAGATCGCCCGACTCGCGCACCGCCACCTCGCGCGAATCGACGCAGATCACTGCCGCCCGCCGAACCACGGCCTCCGACAGCTCCTGCCTCGCAAGGCTGTTCGAGCCCGCGGCGGTGATGTGCGTGCCTTCGCCAAGCCACTCGGCATCGAAAAGGGGTTTCGGCGAAGTCGTGATCGTCACGACGACATCCGATCCTCGCACCGTCTCTTCGGCGCTCGCCGCCGGGACAATCTCCCGCCCGGTTTCCCGGCTCATCTGCGCGCAGAACGTTACCAACCGGTCCGGATTGCGCCCGAAGACCTTGACCCGCTCAATGGGCCGCGCCGCACAGAGTGCGAGCACCTGCCCCTGCGCCTGCCAACCGGAGCCGAACACGCCGGCAACGCGGGCGTCGGGCCGCGCGAGCCACTTCGCCGCGACGCCGCCCGCCGCGCCGGTCCGCATCATGCCCAGACGATCGGCCTCGAGCACTGCGACCGGGTCGCCGGTCGTCGCGTCGAAGAGATGCACCCAGAAGCGCACTTTCGGCCCCGCCGACGTGTACACCTTCAGCCCGGTGAGATTGAGTCCCGGAACCCCACCCTGCAGCAGGTGGGTCATCGTCGAAGGCAGCCGCACGCGCTGGCGCGGATAGTCAACGGTCTCGCCGCGCCCGTGCGCGGCCATCACCTGCTCGACCGCGTCCAGTGCCAGCGGCATGTCGAGCACGCTCGCGACCTCGTCTTCCTTCAGGTAAATCGCCATTTTCGTCCAGTCTCGGTTTAAGCGGGCGGCCAAGCAATACACCGCGGATCTCAGGCTATTCTAGTCCTGCACGAGGCGAAAAAAAGGCCCGCTCCCAAGAGCGGGCCTTGCTAGCAAGTGGAAACGGCGACCCGTGCTACATCATCCCGAGCGCCTTCGGCAGCACCAGCGAGATCGACGGCACGTAGGTGACGAGGATCAGGAACACCAGCATCGACACGAGCCATGGCCACACCGCCACCGTCAGCTCCGTGATCCCCATCTTCGTGATGCCGGAGGCGACATAGAGGTTCAGGCCCACCGGAGGATGGCACATGCCGACTTCCATGTTCACAACCATGATGATGCCGAAGTGCACCGGATCGATGCCGAGCTTGATCGCGATCGGGAACAGGATCGGTGCCAGGATCAGCACGATCGACGAGGGCTCCATGAAGTTGCCCGCGACCAGCATCAGGATGTTGGCCATGATCAGGAAGCCCACCATACCGACGCCGGTGCCGATCATGAAATCCGCCATCGCCTGCGGGATGTTCTCGTGCGTCAGCAGGAAGGAGAACAGCACCGCGTTGGTGATGATGTAGAGCAACATCGCGCTCATGTTGGCGGAGTTCAGCAGCACCTTCGGCACGTCGCTCATGCGCAGGTCCTTGTACACGAACACTGCGACGAAGAAGGCGTACACCGCGCTCATCGCGGCGGCTTCGGTCGGCGTGAAGATGCCGGTGTAGATGCCTCCCATCACGACCACGATCAGGAAGAGCCCCCACGCCGACTCGCGGAAGGCCCTGGCGCGCTGGGCCCAGGTGGCCTTGGGCTGGCGCGGGTAGCCGAACTTGTGCGCGCGGTACCAGGTCGTGGCGCCGAGGAAGACCGCGAGCAACAGCCCGGGCACGACACCCGCCATGAACAGCGCCCCGACCGAGGTGTTGGTCGACACCGAATACATCACCATCACGATCGACGGCGGGATCAGGATGCCGAGCGCGCCCGAGGTCGTGATCACGCCTGCGCCGAACTTGGCCGGGAAGCCCTGCCGCGTCATCGCCGGCATCAGGATCGCGCCGATCGCGACCACCGTCGCGGGGCTCGAACCGGACACCGCGGCGAAGAGCGCGCAGGCCATCACGCCGGCGAGGCCCAGCCCGCCGTACCAGTGCCCGACCATCGAGGAGGCGAAGTTGATCATCCGCCGCGCGACGCCTCCGTGGGTGAGGAAGTTGCCCGCGAGGATGAAGAACGGGATCGCCATGATCTCGAACTTCTCGATGCCGGTGAAGAGCTTCAGCGCGACCGACTCGATCGGCACCTGCGTCATCGTGAAGAGGAAGGTCAGGACCGTCAGGCCCAGCGAAATGGAGATCGGCATGCCGGTGAGCATCAGCACCAGCAGGATCACGAAAATGATGGCGGCGCTCATTGCTGGCCTCCCTTGGGGTCACGGCCCTTGTTGCCGTTCTCGCCCATCTGCTTGTGCTTGAGGTCGTGCGGGTGCAGGTTGTCGCCCATGTCGTAGGGGTTGGCGTCGACCGGCACCATCTCTTCCTCGATGCCATCGACGTGGCCGTGGTCGTGGTGCGGCAGCTCGCCGGTGCGAATGAAGGCCACCAGCACCTGCAGGAAGCGGAAGCACATCAGGTAGGAACCGAGTGGAATCGCCGAGTAGACGATCCACGTCGGCCACTCCAGGTCGGGCGTAGTCGGGCCTTCGTACAGGTCACCGGTGTCCATCCCCAGCCAGACAAGGAACTGGTAATGCGCACCGTTTTCGAGCACGAAGCGCAGACCGAGCGTGCCGACGATGCCGGTGAAGAGCGCGCCGGCGGCAAGGCCGATGACGATGAACTTGGCACGGTTACTGTCGGAGAGGCGGTTGATCAGCACATCGACGCCCACGTGGATGCCGGTGCGTACGCCGTAGGCCGCGCCGAACTTCGCCATCCACACGAACATGATGATCGTCAACTCCTGGGCCCAGCCGAAGTTGATCGACAGCAGCCAGTCCTGCAGTCCCGGAATGGACAGACCGGAGCCGTAGCGGTGGAGGACCGACACGAAAATGATCAGTGTCGCCGCTCCCATGAGGAAGGTGATCAGCCATTCCTCGAGGTGGTCGAGTATCTTGAGCATGGAATTCTCCCGTCGCACGACAAGCCTCCGACCGCGAACGCTCGCAGCCGGAAGATGTCGCTTTGGTTATTGGCGTGTTCTGGACGGTGAATTACAGCTTCGACGGATCGAAGTTCGTTTCCTTGTAGATCTCCTGGAGGGTCTCCGCGCCGATGCGCGACTCCATCTTCTTGTGCACCGGCACGAGCGCCTTCTTGAACGCCAGCTTCTCGGCGTCGGTCGGCTTGTAGATCTGCGTCTTGCCGGACGCGCGGACCGCTTCGAGCGCCTTGTCGTTCTCGTCGCGGGCGATCTTGTTGGCGTACTCGGTGGACTCCTTCATCGCCTGCTCAAGCTGGCCGCGGACATCGGCCGGCAGGCCATCCCAGAACTTCTTGTTGGTGATGACCGCATAACCCAGATAACCGTGGTCGGTCAGGATCATGTGCTTCTGCACCTCGTGCATCTTCTGGGTGTACAGGTTCGAGTGGGGGTTCTCGGTACCATCGACGACGCCCGTCTGCAGCGCCTGATACACCTCCGAGAACGCCATCACCTGCGGGATCGCGCCCAACGCGCGCATCTGCTCCTCGAGCACCTTGGACGACTGGATGCGCATCTTCTTGCCCTTCAGGTCCTCGGGCGTCTTGATCGGCGTATTGGCCGAGAAGGACTTGAAGCCGTTGTCCCAGAACGCCAGACCCTTGATGCCGCGCCCTTCGAGCTTGCCGAGCAGTTTCTGGCCGACCGGACCGGTCGTGACCTTATGCAGATCGCCATAATTGTCGAAGATGTAGGGCAGGTCGAAGAGTTCGAACTCCTTCACCCCCAGCGGACCGAACTTCGCGAGCGAGGGCGCGAGCATCTGGACGGCGCCGAGCTGGAGCGCCTCCATTTCTTCCTTGTCCTTGTACAGCGTGCTGTTCGGGTAGACTTCGACCTTGACCGCCCCCTTGGTGTATTTCTCGGCGAGTTCCTTGAACTTGTCCGCCGCCTTGCCCTTGGGTGTGTCGTGCGCCACGACGTGGCTGAACTTGATCAGGATCGGATCGGCCGCCACGGCGGCCGCGGACAGACCGACCGCTACAAGACCTACAAGAAGTGCGCGAAATTTCATTCCTATCTCCTCCGGATGGCTCATTTGTTTGAATTTCCTCGATACCCGGGACGATGCCATCGTTCGACCGCGGCCTTCGCAGCCGGGTACGACTTTCAGTGTAAGTGGGCGATTTGGCCCGCAGTATTGTGGTCATCCGCAATCGCCCGCATGATTTCGCCACCATGATTTCTCAACAAAGCGCGGCGACAGTTCCGGGGCGCTGGACCACCGCCCTGCCCTACCTGACCCTGCCGCTGTTCCTCGCGATCATCGCCGCCCTAGTCTGGCTCACGCGCGCCCACGACGACGAAGAGCAGCGCGCGACGCTGATCAACGACGTGCTGTGGATGGAGCAGAACATGCAGTTCAAGCTCGACCGCAATGCGGCGCAGCTTGCGCAGGTCGGCAACGAACTGCTGGCGGCCGACCGCCACCAGCCCCAGTCGATCGCGGCGCTGCGCCAGCTGACCCGCCCGGAGAACGGGCTCGTCCGCGTGATGTGGCTCGACGGGCGCGGCAAGGTCCGCGGCGCGGTCCCACCCGTCACCGACGGCGAACTGATCGGCGAGACGACCGGCGCCGTCCCGGCGGAATCCACCTTGCGGCTCGCGGCCGCGCTAGGCCATCACGTCTACGGGCCGGTCTATGAAGTCGCCGGGGGCGGACACCACTTCGAAGTCCACGTCCCGATCTATTCCGACAACGCCTTCATCGGCGCGCTCGTCGGCATCTACTCGCTGCAGGATCTCGTTATCAGCGAACTGCCGTGGTGGTTCGCCGAGCGCTACCGCGTCAGCGTGCGCGACAGCGACGGGCGCGAAATCGTCTCGAAGTCGAAGGTCGCCCCGCTGTCGGACAAGCTCAACTACTCCATGGCGTTCGACCCGCCGGGCAGCGGACTGACACTGAACATCACCGCCTATCGCGGCGAAACACGCTGGATCCCGATCCTCTTGATCGGCTCCATCGTCCTGCTGAGCGGCGTGCTGATCTGGACCATTTGGCAGCTGCGCCGACAGCTCGGGCGCCGGCTCAGCGCGGAGCAGGCGCTGCGCAGCGAGTCCCTGTTCCGCCGCGCGATGGAGGATTCGCTGCTCACCGGCTTGCGCGCACGCGACCTGGAAGGCCGCATCACCTACGTCAATCCTGCCTTCTGCCGGATGGTCGGCTACAGCGCCGACGAACTCGTCGGCTGCACGCCGCCGATGCCTTACTGGGACCCCGAATTCCACGACCAGACACGCGAGGTCCACGACCGCATCCTGCGTAGCGGCTCGCCCACCGATGGCCTGGAGGTGCGCCTGCGGCGCAAGAACGGCGAGCGTCTCGACGCGCTGATCTTCGAAGCGCCGCTGATCGACGCCGCGGGCAAGCATACCGGCTGGATGGGCTCGATGCTCGACATCACCGAGCAAAAGCGCGTCCAGGAACTCGCGCGCCAACAGGACGAGCGCCTGCAGGCCACATCGCGCCTGATCACGATGGGCGAGATGGCCTCGACTCTCGCCCATGAGCTCAACCAGCCGCTGGCCGCGATCGCAAGCTACAACTCGGGCTGCCTCAACCGCCTGGAACAACCGGCCGTCGACCCCGCCGAGCTGCGTGAGATCCACGACAAGATCGGCCGCCAGGCGCGCCGCGCGGGCGACATCATCCGCCGTGTGCACGCCTTTGTGCGCCGCTCCGAACCCAAGTGCGAGAGCCTCGACCTCAACGCCGTGATCACGGAGGCGGTCGGCCTGATCGAGGCGGACACTCGCAAGCACGGCATGCGCATCACGACCGATCTCGCCGCGCAGCTGCCGACGGTCGCGGCCGACCCGGTCATGATCGAGCAGGTCGTCGTCAATCTCGTCCGCAACGGCATGGACGCGATGCGGGACAATCCACCGACGCGACGCACCGTGCATATCGGCACGCACATGGATGGCGGCATGATCGAAGTCCGCATCGCCGACCACGGCAAGGGCATCGACCCGGAAACCGCGCGACGCCTGTTCGAACCCTTCTTCACGACCAAGGCCGAGGGCATGGGCATGGGCCTCAACATCTGCCGCTCGATCGCCGAACTCCATCACGGCCGCCTGAGTTTCGAACCGAACCCCGGCGGCGGTACCATCTTCATCCTGTCGCTCCCCGTGGAACCTTCATGACTACGCCCTGTGCTCACATCATCGACGACGACGAAGCCATCCGCGACGCCCTGCAATGGCTGTTCAAGACGCGCAACGTCGCCTGTGCGACCTGGCCCAGCGCCGAGAGATTCCTCGCCGAGGTGCAGCCGGACTGGCGCGGTTGCGCGGTGCTCGACATCCGCATGGAAGGCATGAGCGGCCTCGAATGCTTCGACGCGCTGCGGGCGCGCGGCAACCTGCTGCCGGTCGTCTTCATCACCGGCCACGGCGACGTGCCGATGGCCGTGTCGGCATTGAAGAAGGGCGCTTTCGACTTCATCGAGAAACCGTTCAACGACAGCGATCTCGTCGACGTGGTGATGCGCGCGCTCGAAACCGATGCCGCGCGTCAACAGGCCGCCGCCACGCGCGACCAGGTCGAGGCGCGTCTCGCGCTGCTGACCGCGCGCGAGCAGGAAGTCATGGAACTGATCCTCGCCGGCAAGTTCAATAAGGTCATCGCCGACGACCTGAGCATCTCGATGCGCACCGTCGAAGCGCATCGCTCGAAGGTCTTCGAAAAGATGGAAGTCCGCTCCGCCGTCGAACTGGCGCAGCTCGTCAACCTGGTACGCAACCGCGCGGGCTGACCGCGCCAGCCTCCAATGAACACGACCGTCCCCGCCTCCGCCCAGCGCATGCGCATCGACAAATGGCTGTGGGCCGCGCGCTTCTACAAGACGCGCTCGGTCGCGAGCGAAGCCATCGACGGCGGACATGTCCGCTTGAACGGCACGGCCCCGAAGCCCTCGCGCGACGTCCGCCCCGGGGACATGCTCGACATTACCGTCGGCAACCAGACCTGGACCGTGCGCGTGCTCGGCCTCAACGAACAACGCCGCCCGGCACCGGAAGCCCGCCTGCTCTATGAGGAAACGCCGGAAAGTACCGCGCGGCGCGAAACCGAACGGGAAGCCCGCGCGCTCGCGCCGACGCCGGGCAGCGATCTGCGCGGGCGGCCCACCAAGAAGGCGCGCCGCCAGCTGCGCGGCTTCAACGAAGGGTTCTGAACCGGTCCGGTTTCAACGGCGCCAAACCGGCAGCACCCCCTCCTCGCCCGACCCGCAGAGCAGCTCCGCCGCGACCCCGATCTCCGCGATCCAGGCCGCGCGGCCATCGACGCGCAACACCGGCAGGCGCGGACGCAACCACGTCGGAATACCCGCCTCCTGGCACAGATTCTTGAAGGTGCGCGGCGGACGCCCCGGTCCGGGGCGCAAGGAAAGTCCCGCCCAGCGCGCGCACAAGGCAAGCTCGCCCGCCGCCGTCAACGCCGCCCGGCTGAGACCCGCGCCCCTCACCGGCTCGAAGCGCACGACGCCGCCGTTCCAGGCGAGTTCCGCCTCACCCTGCCACGGCTGCACCGTGTCCGGCGCGTCATCCCCCATCTCCGGCTCGAGCCAGACCCGACCGCGGTAGGCGCAGCAGGCCACGCCGCCCAGCTTCAGGTACAGAGGCCGGCCAGCCGCCTCGCGCAACTGTCGTACCGCCTCGACGAGACGCACGCGAGCCGGCGCCTCCAGCCCCATCTCGCGGACCTGCCAACGCAGGAGATTGCGCAGCCGCTCGTCGGAGAGCGCGAGCAAGGGCGCGAGACCCATCGGATGACCGCCGCAGCCCGCCCGATCGATCGCCGCGAGCTCCCCCAGCAGCCCATCCGCCTCGCGAAAATTCTCGCTCGCCCGCGCAAGCGCCGGCACGGCACCCGGAAATGCGCGGGTGATCGAAGGCATGACCTGATGGCGGATCAGATTGCGGCTGAAGCGCGGATCCTCGTTGCTCTCGTCCTCGACCCAGGCCAGTCCGAATGCTTCGGCGTACGCGACGATGTCGGAGCGCCACAGCCCGAGCAACGGCCGCAGGCGTCCCGGCCACCCGCGCTCGACGGGCGCCATCGCGCCCGCGCCGCGCACGCCGGTGCCGCGCAGCAGCCGGAAGAGCAGCGTCTCGGCCTGATCATCGAGCTGATGCCCCAGCGCGAGCCAGTCGCAACGCAGCTGCGCAAGCGCGGCATGGCGCGCCTCGCGCGCGGCAGCTTCGAGACCGCCCGGATGATCGCGCGCGACTTCGACATGAAAGACATGGAGGGGAATGTCGAGCAGCGCGCATTGCTGCCGGCAGAATTCGAGCCACGCGTCCGCATTCGGACTCAGCCCGTGATGCACGTGCGCCGCCGAGAGCTCGAAGCGCAACGCCCCGCGCAAACAGGCCAGCGCGTGCAGCAGCACCGTCGAATCGACGCCGCCGCTGAGCGCGACGCACAGCGACTGCGCGGGGCTCACCTCCGCCGTCGCCAGCACCACGGCGACGGCTTCGGGGATCCGCAACTCAGGCGGCTTGCTGTTCCTTGAAGCGACCATAGCTCATCAGTCGCTCGAACCGCTTCTCGACGAGCTCGGCGGGCGAGAGGTCGGCCACCAGCCGCAGCGAATCCTGCAGTGCCCGCTTGAGGTTCTGCGACATCGCGCGGTAGTCGCGATGGGCGCCGCCCACCGGCTCGTTGACGACCTTGTCGATGAGCCCCAGCGACTTCAGGCGTGCTGCCGTGATACCCATCGTTTCGGCTGCCTCGGGCGCCTTCTCGGCGCTCTTCCAGAGGATCGACGCGCAGCCTTCCGGCGAGATCACCGAGTAGGTCGAATACTGCAGCATCATCACCTGGTCGCCGACGGCGATCGCCAGCGCGCCGCCCGACCCGCCTTCGCCGATGATCGTCGAGATGATCGGCACCTTCAGTTCGGCCATCACGTAGAGATTGCGGCCGATCGCCTCGGACTGGCCGCGCTCCTCCGCGCCGATTCCGGGGTAGGCACCCGGCGTGTCGACGAAGGTGAAGACGGGGATGCCGAACTTCTCCGCCAGCCGCATCAGGCGCAGCGCCTTGCGATAGCCTTCCGGACGCGGCATGCCGAAGTTGCGCAGGATCTTTTCCTTCGTGTCGCGCCCCTTCTGGTGCCCGATCACGACGCAGCTCTGCCCATTGAAGCGGGCGAGCCCCCCGACGATCGCCTTGTCGTCGGCGAAGGCGCGGTCGCCGGCCAGCTCCTCGAAATCGGTAAAGATATGGCGCGCATAGTCCAGCGTGTAAGGCCGCTGCGGGTGGCGCGCCACCTGGGCGATCTGCCATGGCGTCAACTTGGCGTAGAGATCCCGCGTCAGCGTGGCGCTCTTGCCTTCGAGGCGGGCGATCTCCTCCGAGATATCCACCGCCGAGTCGTCTTGCACGAACCGCAACTTCTCGATCTTCGCTTCGAGATCGGCAACCGGCTGTTCGAAATCCAGAAAGGTGGTCTTCATCCGACCGTACTCAGTGAAAAAAACGCGACATTGTAACGCCTGATGAAGGTTTCCCGAGATCCCGTGCAGCAGGTACCGGTATCCGATAGGTGACAGGCCACGCCGCAGTAAGGCATGATGCAACGATCAGTCATCACCGGAAGGAGCTGCGGGGGCCATCATGTCTCCGCGCTATGAGTCGCCGACACACCCAGTTTCACCTTTCCGCCCCTCGTTTCGAGGGCATCCCGGAAGCGCAGACGCGCCACGGCCATCCCCGCTCCGCGGCTCCCGCCCGGCATCAGCGGCGCATTCCCGCCGCCTCGCGCCACGCCCTTCCCGCTGCGCACCATCCTTCCCGGTCGCTCAGCAATCGTCTTCGGCGGCCTCTTGCCGCCCGCTCCGCCATGCGCCGTGCAGCCCGCCTGCCCGCGCCCGGCGCCGCCCGCTAAGCAAACATGGAAATCATCCTCCTGGTCGCCCTGATCCTGGTCAACGGGGTCTTCGCCATGTCCGAGATCGCCCTCGTCACGGCCAAACGCGCCCGCCTCGCACGCCTCGCCGAAGACGGCGATCCTGCGGCGGCCGTCGCGATGAAGCTGGGCGAGGAACCGACGCGCTTCCTCTCCACCATCCAGATCGGCATCACCTCGATCGGCATCCTCAACGGGATCGTCGGCGAGGCCGCACTCGCCGACCCGCTCTCCGGCTGGCTGCAGCAGCTCGGCCTCGCCCAACGGCCGAGCGAGATCACCTCGACCGTGCTCGCCGTGGTCGCCATCACCTACATCTCGATCGTCGTCGGCGAACTGGTGCCCAAGCGCATCGGGCAGATCAACCCGGAAGGCATCGCCCGCCTCGTCGCGCGCCCGATGAACGCGCTCGCGATCGGCTCGCGGCCTTTCGTGCGCCTGCTCATGTGGTCGACGTCGATGCTGCTCACGCTGCTCGGCAAGCGTGACGAAGCGGCGCCGGGCGTCACCGAGGAAGAAATTCACGCATTGCTCGAGGAAGGCTCGGAAGCGGGCGTCATCGAGAAGAGCGAACACGAGATGGTGCGCAACGTGTTCCGCCTCGACGAACGCCAGATCGCCTCACTGATGGTGCCGCGCGCGGACGTCGTGTGGCTCGACATCCACCGCCCGCTCGACGAAAACCTTGCGCGCATGGCCGAATCGCAGCATTCGCGCTTTCCGGTATGCCGTGGCGGGCTCGACGACATCCTCGGCATCATCTCGTCGAAGCAGCTCTTCAACCAGACGCTCAAGGGCGGCAAGCCGGATCTCACGCAGCAGCTCGAACCGGCGATCTACGTCCCCGAATCGCTCACCGGCATGGAGCTGCTCGAACAGTTCCGCGCCTCGAGCACGCACATGGTGTTCGTGATCGACGAATACGGCGAGATCCAGGGCGTCGTCACGCTGCAGGACGTGCTCGAAGCGGTCACCGGCGAGTTCCAGCCCCACAGCCTCGAAGAAGCCTGGGCGGTGCAGCGCGAGGACGGCTCGTGGCTGCTCGACGGCATGATTCCGGTGCCCGAGCTGAAGGACCGCCTCGAGCTGAAGACCGTCCCGGAAGAGGAGAAGGGCCGTTACCACACGCTCAGCGGCCTCGTGATGTGGCTGCTGGGCCGGCTCCCGCATACCGGCGACATCGCGACCTGGGAGGACTGGCGTCTCGAAGTCGTCGACCTCGACGGCAAGCGCATCGACAAGGTGCTCGCGAGCCGGATGCCCGAATCGGTGCAGACCGAATCGGACAATCCGCCCGCGCCGGAGGCCGAGGCGTGACGGCGCCCGGCTGTCGCAACGACGAGCGCTCGCCGGGCGGGAGATGAGTGCCCGGCACGACTGGCACACCCTGAGCGCCGCCGAAGCGGCCTCGACCCTCGACGTCACCCCTGAATTCGGACTCGCCGCCGAAGACGCCGATGCCCGGCTCGCGCGCTTCGGCCCGAACCGCCTTGCCGAGGCGCCGCCCCGCCCCGCGTGGCGCAAGTTCCTCGACCAGTTCCGCAACCTGCTGATCGTCGTCCTGCTTTTCGCCGCGGCGCTCGCCTGGGCCGTCGGCGACCTCAAGGACACGATCGTCATCGTCGTCGTCGTGCTCCTCAACGCAACCCTGGGCTTTCACCAGGAGCACCGGGCCGAACGCACGATCGCCGCCCTGAAGGGCATGCTCGCCGCGCAAGCGCGCGTTCGCCGCGGCGGACAGCCCGTCGATGTCGACGCCACAACCCTCGTGCCGGGCGACATCGTGCTCCTCGAAGCCGGCGACCGCGTGCCCGCCGACGGCCGCATCCTCGTCGCCCACGCGCTCGAAATCGACGAAGCGACGCTGACCGGCGAATCCCACCCCGTCGCGAAGATCGCCGCCCCGCTCGACGCCCCGGAGCTGCCACTCGGCGACCGCGTGAACATGCTCTACATGAACACCGTCGTGACGCGCGGCCGCGCCGAAATGCTCGTCAGCGCCACCGGCATGAGCACCGAAACCGGCCAGCTTGCCGGCATGATCGCGACCGCCCCCCAAAGCCCCACGCCGCTGCAGCGCCAGCTCGACGTCCTCGGCAAGAAGCTCGCGACGATCGCAGGCGCCGTCGTGCTGCTGATCCTCGTTCTCGATACCGCGCGCGGCCTGCCCTGGACGCAGGCGGCGTTGACAGGGGTCGCGCTCGCGGTCGCGGCGATCCCCGAAGGATTGCCGGCGGTCGTCACAGTCACGCTCGCGATCGGCATGTGGCGGATGGCGCAGAACCGCGCGATCCTGCGCAAGCTCTCCGCGGTCGAAGCCCTCGGCTCGACCACCGTGATCTGCTCGGACAAGACCGGCACGCTGACGCTGAACCAGATGACCGCCCGCGCGGGCTGGTTCGCCGGCCGGCGCTTCGAAGCCAGCGGGGAAGGCTATACGCTCGCGGGCGACATCACCGGACACGAGCGTGAGGCGTTGCGCCCGCTGCTGCTGCCGATGGCCTTGTGCACCGATTCACGCGTCCATGAAGGCCGACTCGTCGGCGATCCGACCGAAGGCGCCTTGTGGGTGCTTGCCTGCAAGGGCGGACTGGACTGCACCGGCGAGCAGGCGCACGCCCCGCGAATCGCCGAAATCCCGTTCGACTCCGCCCACAAGTTCATGGCGACCTTCCATCACGCGGGCGACAGCGTCGTGATGCTGATCAAGGGCGCACCCGATGTATTGCTGGCGCGCTCGTCCTGCTGGCTCGGCGAGGACGGCGACCGCCCGCTCGACGATGTCGCGCGGGGACGGATCCGCGATGAAAACGAAGGACTTGCCGGCGCGGCGCTCCGCGTCCTGGCGGTCGCACAACGCGCGATCCCGGCGACGGACTTCGACCCGGCCGGCGACCTCTGGCAGTGGGCCGAGAACTGGACCTTCCTCGGCCTCGCGGGCCTGATGGACCCGCCCCGCCCCGAGGCCGCCGACGCGATCCGCCGCTGCCACGAGGCCGGCATCCGCGTGAAGATGATCACCGGCGACCACCGCATCACCGCCGCGGCGATCGGACGCGAACTGGGCCTCGACGGCGAAGTGACCGACGGCGCGGCGCTCGACGCCCTGGACGACGCGGCGCTCGTGCAGCGTATCGAGGCTATCGACATCTTCGCCCGCGTCTCGCCCGCCCACAAAGTACGCATCGTCGCGGCGCTCAAGGCCCGCGGCCATGTCGTCGCGATGACCGGCGATGGCGTCAACGACGCCCCCGCCTTGAAGGCCGCCGACATCGGCATCGCGATGGGCCGCACCGGCACCGCCGTCACTCGCGAAGCGGCGACGATGGTGCTGACCGACGACAATTTCGCGACGATCGAGCGCGCCGTCGAGGAAGGCCGCGTCATCTACGACAACATCGTCAAGTTCGTGCGCTTCCAGCTATCGACCAACATCGGCGCGATCCTGACCGTGCTCGCCGCGACGCTGGCCGGCCTGCCGACACCGTTCTCCGCGATCCAGCTGCTGTGGATCAACATCATCATGGACGGCCCGCCGGCGATGACGCTCGGCCTCGAACCCGCGCGCTCCGGCATCATGCGCGTGCCGCCCCGCCCGCCGGGCGCGGCCATCCTCAGCCTGCCCCGCCTGTTCCGGCTCGCGCTCTACGGCGCGACGATGATGGCCGGTACTTTGTGGCTCTTCCACGAGGGACTCGCCTCGCACGACCACCGCTACGCGCTGACGCTCGCCTTCACGACCTTCGTGCTGTTCCAGTTCTTCAACGTCTTCAACGCTCGCAGCGAATTCGGCACGGCCTTCAACCGCCAGTTTCTCGCCAACGGACAACTGTGGCTCGTCCTCGCCGGAGTCCTCGCACTACAGGTGCTCGTCGTCAACTGGCCGCCCGCACAGCGCATCTTCGGCACGACCGCCCTGCACTGGCAGGACTGGCTCCGCGCGGCCCTCATCGCCTCGTCGGTCCTCTTCCTTGATGAGGCTCGAAAGCTCGCGCTGCGCCTCGTTTGGCGCGGCTGATTTCCGCACAAAAAAAAGGGGCGACCGCCTGCGCGAATCGCCCCGCCTTGTACTTCAGACGCCCTCGCGGGCGCCGCCGATCAGTCGTCGTTCAACACGCCCAGCAATTGCAGCAGGCTGGTGAAGAGGTTGTAGATCGACACGTACAGCGACACCGTCGCCATCACGTAATTGGTTTCGCCGCCATGGATGATGTTGCTGGTCTCGAACAGGATCATCCCGGACATCAGCAGCACGAACATCGCCGACACCGCGAGCGACAGGCCCGGCATCTGGAAGAAGATCGCGCCGAGCCCCGCGAGGAACGCGACGAGCACACCGACGAACAGGAAGCCGCCCATGAAGGAGAAGTCCTTGCGCGTCGTCAGCGCGTACGCGGACAGGCCGAGGAAGATCGCTGCCGTACCGCCCATCGCCTGCATCACGATCTGATCGCCGTGCGGCATCGACAGATACTTCGATACGATCGGCCCCAGCGTCAGACCCATGAAGCCGGTCAGCGCGAACACGAACGCCACGCCGAGCCCGCTGTTGCGGAACTTCGTCGTCAGGAACAACAGGCCGAAGTAACCGACCATCGTGATGATCAGGCCCGGATGCGGCAGCCCGAAAGCAATCGACAATCCGGCGGTCAGCGCCGAAAACGCCAGCGTCGCCGCCAGCAGCATGTAGGTGTTACGGATGACCCGGTTCGTCGCCAGGACCGAAGTCTCGACGCGGGGCATTGTTGCGATACGGTTTTCCATCGATTCAATCCCTCCTCAATTCAGAAAGCTGTGATCAGGTCGCGGGCACCACTTCGGCCAGCACGGCCGTGTCCCGCATGGGCCTGCGGCCCCGCCCCAGACGGCGCACCAGCACGTGGGCAACCCGCTCCGCGGCCCGGTCGATCGCCGAACGCAGCTCCATCTCGGTAATCGCGAAAATCACGTCCGGCCGATTGCGAAGGCGCAGTTGTACCACACAACGCTTATCGACACCGCCGCGCGGACCATTCACATCTGCGAGTTTGACCCTGGCCCACTGGATGTGATCCCGGAACCGCCCGATTGCGAATCCCATCCGCCGCACGACGTAGTCACGCAGCGTGGCCGGAGCCTCGACACCATTGCATTGCAGATCGATACGCATGAGCACCTCCCGAACATTGGAATATGCCGGCCAACCGGCATCACCACCATAGTAGGGAAGCGCTGACTCCTAAAAAACACACATCGCGCTGAGTTTTACTCAGTTTTATCCGAACTTGAAATCGAATCGGTCCGGCGGATGATGAGAAGGAACGAAGGGACGACACGCCACGCAGCACGAAGCGACAGCGCAGAGCTAGACGAGAAAGCGGAAACGGGAGGCGACAGGCGGCAGGAGGGGAGGCAACTCTGCTAGAATCCGCGGCTTTATCGCGGCGCTCCGCCTGTTGTGGAGCCCTGGTGCCGGGAGAGGGACTCGAACCCTCACACCTTGCGGCGGCGGATTTTGAATCCGCTGCGTCTACCGATTTCGCCATCCCGGCCGGGAAGCGCCGCATTATCCACGAAACCGCCCACGAGCGGCAAGCACATGCCTCTTACATTAGACGATTTCGATTATTTGCTGCCTCCCGAGCAGATCGCACAAGCGCCGCTGGCCGATCGCAGCGCGAGCCGCCTGCTGGTGCTCGACGACGGCGAACTGCTCGATCGCCACTTCTCAGACCTCCCCCAATACGTCCGCCCGGGCGACCTGCTCGTCTTCAATGACACGCGCGTGATCCACGCCCGCCTGTATGGCGTCAAGGAAACCGGGGGCCAGGTCGAGGTCCTGATCGAACGGGCCGTCGGGTCGAACGAAGCGCTCGCCCAGGTGCGCGCCAGCAAGTCCCCGCGTGCGGGCAGTCGCCTGCGCCTCGCGGACGCCTTCGACGTGACCGTACTCGGGCGCGTCGGCGAATTCTTCCACCTGCGCTTTCCGGCGGGGGAAGATCTGTACGCGCTGCTGGAGCGCCACGGCAAGCTCCCGCTCCCGCCCTACATTGAACGCAGCGCCGACGACCAAGACGAAACCCGCTACCAAACCGTCTATGCGCGCGAACCGGGCTCGGTCGCAGCCCCGACCGCCGGCCTGCATTTCGACCAGAAGATGCTCGTCGAACTGCAGAAGATGGGCGTGCAAGGCGCCTGGCTCACGCTGCACGTCGGCGCCGGCACCTTCCAGCCGGTGCGCGTCAACGATCTCGGCGAACACCGCATGCACCGCGAACGCTACGTGATCCCGCAGGAGACGGTCGACGCGATCGCCGCGACCCGTGCCGCCGGCGGCCGCGTGATCGCCGTCGGCACGACCAGCCTGCGCGCGCTCGAAGGCGCGGCCCAGGACGGCACGCTCGATGCCGGCAGCGGCGAGACCGAGATCTTCATCCTGCCCGGCTACCGCTTCCAGGTCGCCGACGCGCTGATCACCAACTTCCATCTGCCGAAATCGACCCTGCTGATGCTCGTGTCGGCCTTCGCCGGAATGGAGCCCATTCGTCGCGCCTATGCCCACGCAGTGCGCGAGGACTACCGATTCTTCAGCTATGGTGATGCGATGTTCATCACCCGCCGCCACGATGCAATTTGACCTGATCACCCAGGACGGCGCCGCCCGCCGCGGCCGTCTCACCCTCGCCCACGGCGTCGTCGAAACCCCCGTCTTCATGCCGGTCGGCACCTACGGCACCGTCAAGGCGATGACGCCGACCGCGCTCGAGGACATCGGCGCGCAGATCTGCCTCGGCAACACCTTCCACCTGTGGCTGCGCCCGGGCCTGGAAGTCGTCGCCGCGCACGGCGGACTGCATGGCTTCATGGGCTGGGACAAGCCCATCCTCACCGACTCCGGCGGCTTCCAGGTGTTCAGCCTCGGCGCGCTCCGGAAGATCAGCGAGGAAGGGGTCAAGTTCGCCTCACCGATCGACGGCGCGAAGCTCTTCCTGACGCCCGAGATCTCGATGCAGATCCAGCACACGCTGAACTCCGACGTCGTGATGATCTTCGACGAATGTACGCCCTACCCCGCCACGCGCGACGAGGCGGCGAAGTCGATGCGCCTGTCGCAGCGCTGGGCGAAGCGCTCGCGCGACGAGTTCGACCGCCTCGGGAACGCCAACGCGCTTTTCGGCATCGTGCAGGGCGGCATGTACGAGGACCTGCGCGACGAATCGCTCGCCGCGCTCGAAGACATCGGCTTCCACGGCTACGCGATCGGAGGGCTCTCGGTCGGCGAGCCGAAGGAAGACATGGAACGCATCCTCGCCCACACCGCGCCGCGCCTGCCCGTAAACAAGCCGCGCTACCTGATGGGCGTCGGCACCCCGGAGGACATCGTCGCGGGCGTCGCCGCGGGCATCGACATGTTCGACTGCGTGATGCCGACGCGCAACGCGAGGAACGGCTGGCTCTTCACGCGTTTCGGTGACATCAAGATCAAGAACGCCACCCACAAGCAGGACACGCGTCCGCTCGACCCTTCGTGCGACTGCTACACCTGCACGAACTTCAGCCGCGCCTACCTGCATCACCTGCACCGCGCGGGCGAGATCCTCGGCAGCATGCTTAACACGATCCACAACCTGCGCTATTACCAGACGCTCACCGCTGAACTGCGCGGGGCGATCGCGGACGGCAGCTTCACCGACTACCTCACCCGCTTCCGCAGCGAACGCGCCACCGGCACCGCATGACATCGGCGCCGCACGGAAAGCTGCAACGGCGCTGCTGCTATAATCATCCGTTTATCGAAATCACCCGGAGATCTCTGTGTTCATTTCCAATGCATATGCCCAGGCTGCTGCCGGCGGCGACCCGACCGGCGGCCTGATGGGCTTGGCACCGCTGGTGCTGATGTTCATCGTACTGTGGTTCCTGATGATCCGCCCGCAGATGAAGCGCGCCAAGGAGCACAAGACCATGGTCTCGGCGCTCGCCAAGGGCGACGAAGTCGTCACCCAGGGCGGCATTGCCGGCCGCGTCACCAAGGTCGGCGACGCCTACCTGAACCTCGAGATCGCCGACAACGTCACGATCGTCGTCCAGAATCAGGCCGTCGTCACGGTGCTGCCGAAGGGCACGCTGAAGACCCTTTGAGGCCCCCTGCGCGGTGCCGGCCCCGCCGGCGCTGCGCGGCCCCGCCGCCACACCGCCTCCCTTTCCGGTTCCAGTCACGTCATGAATCGCTATCCGCTCTGGAAGAACATCCTCATTGGTCTGGTCCTGTTCTTCGGCCTGATCTACACCCTTCCCAACTTCTTCGGCGAAGTGCCCGCAGTTCAGGTCTCCAGCGGCAAAGCGACGCTCAAGCTCGACGCCGCCTCGCTCAGCGGCAGCATCGAACAGGCCCTGCGTGACGCACAGATCCCGTCGACCGGCCTCTTCGTCGACGCCAACAGCATCCGCGTGCGCGTCGCCGACACCGACACTCAGCTGCGCGCCAAAGACGCCATCGAAAAGCGACTGAACCCCGATCCGCGCGATCCGACCTACGTCGTCGCGCTGAACCTGCTCTCCGCGTCGCCCAACTGGCTGACCGCGATCCACGCGCTGCCGATGTACCTCGGCCTCGACCTGCGCGGCGGCGTGCACTTCCTGCTCGAAGTCGACATGCCGGGCGCGGTCACCAAGCGTCTGGACGCGACCGCCGGCGACCTGCGCACCCTACTGCGCGACAAGAACGTGCGCCACGCCGGCATCACACGCGAAGGCAACAGCGTTCAACTGCGCTTCCGGGATGCCGGCCAGCGCGACGCCGCCCGCAGCGCCATCCAGGGCAGCACCGCCGACCTGCAGCTCGCCGACCGCGACGACGCCGCCGACGATCTCAAGCTCGTCGCGACGCTCTCGCAGGCCGCGCAGAAGAACATCCGCGACTTCGCGATCAAGCAGAACATCTCGACGCTGCACAACCGGATCAACGAACTCGGCGTCGCCGAGCCGGTGATCCAGCAGCAAGGCCTCGACCGCATCGTCGTGCAATTGCCGGGCGTGCAGGACGTCGCCAAGGCCAAGGACATCCTCGGCCGCACCGCCACCCTCGAAGTGCGCCTCGTCGACGAGACCCCGGGCGCGCTCGACGCCGCGCTCGCCGGCAACGTGCCCTTCGGCACGGAGCTCTACAAGGAACGCGGTGGCGCCCCAGTGCTCGTCAAGAACCAGGTCGTGCTCACCGGCGACCGCCTGACCGACGCACAGCCCGGCTTCGATGGCCAGTCGCACGAAGCGGCCGTCCACCTGACGCTCGACGCCGCCGGCAGCCGCATCTTCCGCGATGTCACGCGCGAGAATATCGGCAAGCGCATGGCGATCCTGCTGATCGAGAAGGGCAAGGGCGAAGTCGTCACGGCCCCCGTGATCCGCAGCGAAATCGGCGGCGGCCGCGTGCAGATCTCCGGCCGCATGACCACCACCGAAGCCACCGACGTCGCGCTGCTGCTGCGTGCCGGCAGCCTGGCTGCGCCAATGGAGATCATCGAGGAACGCACGGTTGGCCCGAGCCTCGGCGCGGACAACATCGCGAAAGGCTTCCACTCCACGCTGTGGGGCTTCGTCGCGATCGCGACCTTCATGTGCATCTACTACGCGCTGTTCGGCTTCATCTCGGTGATCGCGCTCGCGGCGAACCTGCTGCTGCTCGTCGCGCTGCTGTCGCTGCTGCAGGCGACGCTGACGCTGCCCGGCATCGCGGCGATGGCGCTGACGCTCGGCATGGCGATCGACGCCAACGTGCTCATCAACGAGCGCATCCGCGAAGAGCTGCGCAACGGCGTCTCGCCGCAGGCCGCGATCCACGCCGGCTACGAGCGCGCCTTCGACACGATTCTCGACTCGAACATCACGACGCTGATCGCCGGCATCGCCCTGCTGGTCTTCGGTTCCGGTCCGGTGCGCGGCTTTGCCGTCGTGCACTGCCTGGGCATCCTGACCTCGATGTTCAGCGCGATTCTCGTGTCGCGGATGCTGGTGAACCTGATCTACGGACGCCGCCGCAAGCTCGACTCCCTGGCCATCGGTCAGGTGTGGAAGCCGGGCAACTGATCGCGACGCATGCAAGGACAAGGCTGAAAAATGGAATTTTTCCGCATCAAGAAAGACATCCCGTTCATGCGCCATGCGCTGACGTTCAACATCATTTCGTTGATCACGTTCGTGCTGGCGGTGTTCTTCCTGACAACCCGCGGCCTGCACCTGTCGGTCGAATTCACCGGCGGCACGCTGATCGAAGTCACCTACACCGAGGCGCCTCAGCTGGAGCCGATCCGCAACGCGCTCGCGACCGCCGGCTACCCGGACGCCCAGGTGCAGAACTTCGGCAGCGCGCGTGACGTGCTGATCCGCCTGCCCAACCGCGACGATCTCGACACGAACGGCATTTCGGGCCGCACGATGGCGACGCTGCAATCGGTCGGCGGCCCCGCACCGGAGCTGCGCCGCGTCGAATTCGTCGGCCCGCAGGTCGGCAAGGAGCTCGCCTCCGACGGCGCGATGGCATTGCTGCTCGTGATCTTCGGCATCGTCGTGTATCTCGCGCTACGCTTCGAATGGCGCTTCGCGGTATCGGCGATCATCGCCAACCTGCACGACGTCGTGATCATCCTGGGCTTCTTCGCCTTCTTCCAGTGGGAATTCTCGCTGCCGGTGCTCGCCGCGGTGCTCGCCGTGCTGGGCTACTCGGTGAACGAATCGGTCGTCGTCTTCGACCGCGTGCGCGAGACCTTCAAGAAGAAGCGCAATCTGACGACGCCGCACATCCTCGACCACGCGATCACCTCGACGATCTCGCGCACGATCATCACGCACGGCTGCACGCAGATGATGGTGCTGGCGATGCTGCTCTTCGGCGGCGAGACCCTGCACTACTTCGCGATGGCGCTGACGATCGGCATCTGCTTCGGCATCTACTCCTCGGTGCTCGTCGCAAGCCCGCTCGTGATGTGGCTCGGCGTGTCGCGCGAGCAGTTCATGAAGCCCAAGAAGGAAAAGGAAGAGGCGGTCGTCTGACGGCCTTCTTTCCTAGCCTGCCTCGCGCGCGATGAACGAGTTCCTGCAAGCCTTCGTCAGTCTGCTGGCGATCACGAACCCGATCATCGCCGCGCCGCTCTTCCTCGGCATCGTCGCCGGCATGCCGGTCGCGGTCAAGCGCCGCGCGGCTGGCCAGGCGGCGATGGCCGTCCTGGCGATCCTTGCCGGCGCCGCGATCGGCGGACGCTACATCCTCGAACTTTTCGGCATCTCGCTCGATGCCTTCCGCACCGCGGGCGGCCTCGTCATCATCCTCGTCGGCCTCGAGATGCTGCGCGGCAGCCCGAGCGAGATGCAGCGCGACGAAGCCTCGCCGGAGGACGCCCGCGACCGCATCGTCGTCCCCTTCGCGATGCCGCTGGTGGCCGGCCCCGGCGCCATCACCACGGCGATCACGCTGTCGGTCGCCTACCCGTCGCGCCTCTACCTCCCGGTGATCGCGCTCTTCGCCTCGGTCGCCACCGCCGTCGTGCTATGGCTCGTCCTGCGCCTCGCACTCGTCCGCCAGCGCCTCGCGACGCCGCGCGTCGAGCGCATCTTCACGCGCTTCATGGGCCTGATCCTGGTCGCGATCGGCTTCCAGATCGGCATGCTGGGCATCCGCGACTTCTTCGGCCTCGGCGGCGCCTGACCGCCGCCCCTACCGCAGCTTAGACCGCGAACACCTGCTTCACACGCAACACCTCGCCGCGCTCGATCAAGCCGATCAGGCGATCGATATTCGGATGCTTGCCCGGATTCGCTCGCGCATCCTCGGTGTGCTCGGCATACAGCTCCAGGCCCTTCTTCGCAGCTTCGGCGTTGATCGCGCCGTAGAGCTGCGCGAGATGGTTATAGACCGCGAGCGACCCGGCCTGGCCGGCCTTGTTCTCGATCGTCGCGACCACGCCCCCTTCCTCGTCCAGCAGATTCAGGGAAGCCAGGTGCGAGATTTTCGGCAACTGCTTCAGATTGTCGGCAAACGCCATTTCGATTCCTCCACTTCAATGAAAACGCCACCCGCAGGTGGCGTCGCGATTCGGACCCCAAGCGCCGTGATCAGATGCGCTTCGCAAGCTCCACGGCCTTGCCGACGTAGCTCGCCGGCGTCATGTCCAACAGGCGCTGACGGTCCGCTTCGGGGATCGCCAGCGTGCGGATGAAGTCCTGCAGCGCCTCGCGCGTGATGCCCTTGCCGCGCGTCATCGCCTTCAGCTGCTCGTATGGGTTCTCGATGCCGAAGCGGCGCATCACAGTCTGCACCGGCTCGGCCAGTACTTCCCAGGCGTTATCGAGATCCGCTGCGAGGCGAGCCGGGTCGGCTTCGAGCTTGTTGAGGCCGCGCAGGCAGGATTCGAGACCCAGCACGGCATGCCCAAAGCCGACGCCCATGTTCCGCAGCACCGTCGAGTCGGTGAGGTCGCGCTGCATGCGCGACACCGGCAGCTTGTCGGAGAAATGGCGCAGCACGCCGTTGGCGATGCCGAAGTTGCCTTCGGCGTTCTCGAAGTCGATCGGATTGACCTTGTGCGGCATCGTCGACGAGCCGACTTCGCCTTCCTTCAGCTTCTGCTTGAAGTAGCCGAAGGAGATGTACATCCAGATGTCGCGGCAGGCGTCGATCAGGATGGTGTTGGCGCGGGCAACGGCGTCGAAGAGTTCGGCCATCGCGTCGTGCGGCTCGATCTGGATCGTGTAGGGGTTGAATTCCAGCCCCAGCGACTCGATGAAGCGGCGGTTGAAGCCTTCCCAGTCGAACTCGGGCCAGGCCGACAGGTGGGCGTTGTAGTTGCCGACCGCGCCGTTGAACTTCGCCGTCAGCGACACGCCGGCGATCACGGCGCGCACGCGCAGCAGGCGGGCGGCGATGTTCGCCATTTCCTTGCCCAGCGTCGTCGGGCTCGCCGGCTGGCCGTGGGTACGCGACAGCATCGGCAGCTCGGCGTGCTGATGCGCGAGCTCGCGGAAGCGCGCGATCACCTTGTCGAGCGCGGGCAACAGCACTGCGTCGCGGCCTTCGCGCAGCATCAGCGCGTGCGAAGTGTTGTTGATGTCTTCCGAGGTGCAGGCGAAGTGGATGAACTCCGACACCTTGGTGACTTCGGCGTTGTGGCCGAGGCGCTTCTTCAGCCAGTACTCCATCGCCTTGACGTCGTGGTTCGTCGTGGCTTCGATGGCCTTCACGGCAGCGCTGTCCTCGGGCGCGAAGCCCGCGACGACGGCGTCGAGCTCGGCCACGGTGGCCGGCGAGAACGGGGCGATTTCAGCGAGACCGGCATCCGCGGCGAGCGCCTTGAGCCATTCCACCTCGACCTTGACGCGGTTGCGGATCAGGCCGTGCTCGGAAAAATGATCGCGCAGACCGGCAACCTTTTCGTGGTAACGGCCGTCGAGCGGAGAAAGGGCGGTCAGAGGTGAAACGGACATAGCGGAATTTCCGGGCAAAAGTGTTATTTTACCCTCGCAGCGACCCATCGAGCGAACGCATGCTCCGACACCCCTGCACTACCCGCCCGAGCGCGCGACGAATCTGCATGCCGGCGCCGAACGCAAAAAGAGACGAGGCAATGACCAACGCCGAAAAATACCGTATCCAGGTCGAAGCCAACGCCGAATTCGTCCCCGCCCAATCGGCACCGGACGACGGACGCTATGTCTTCGCTTATCACATCAAGATCACCAACACCGGCACCGCGACCGCCCAACTGCTGACGCGTCACTGGGTCATCACGGACAGCAACGGCAAGGTGCAGGAAGTCCGCGGCCAGGGCGTCATCGGCGAACAGCCGGTGCTCGCGCCCGGCGAGAACTTCTCCTACTCCAGCGGTTCGGTACTCGAAACCCCGGTCGGCACGATGCGGGGTAGCTACCAGATGGTCGGCGAGGACGGCCACCGCTTCGACGCCGACATTCCGACCTTCGTGCTCGCGATGCCGCGCGTGCTGCACTGACGCGCCATCACCATTCCGCAAGCGCTCAGTCCTGGTGCCGCACGACGGGCATCAGGACGGTGATCGCACAGCCTTGCCCGGGGGTGGAAACGACCTTGACGTGGCCATCATAGAGGTGCGCCATGCTATGGACGACCGCGAGGCCCATACCCGTCCCACGGCCGATCTCCTTGGTCGTAAAGAAGGGCTCGAACAGATGCAGTCGGTGTTCGGCCGAAATTCCGACGCCGTCGTCGGCCACCGTGATCGCGACGTAATCGCCGGAGAACTCGCGCCGGCACGAATCGCAGCATTCGGCGCCCCCCACTGACACGCGCCGCGCAGACAGGCGGATGGTTCCCTTGCCGTTGACGGCATCCCGCGCGTTCATCAGCAGGTTCATGACGATCTGGTGCAGATGCGCCGGATCGAAGGACATGTCCGGCAGCGCGGGGTCGATGTCGGGAATCAGCGCGACGGTGTCGGGCAAGGTCGCGCGCAGCAATCCGACGGCCTCGCGCCCGATATCCTCCAGCCGGGTCAGCCTGGGCTGGACGACGCCGCTGCGGCTGAAGTTCAGCAACTGCTGGATCAGGTCGCGCGCACGTGCGCCGGCGATGCGGATCTCGTCGATGTAGCCCGCCACCCGGGGCAGTCTCCCGTCCGCTTTCAACATGCGGTCGGCCAGCTCCGAATAGCCGAGGATCGCGACGAGTACATTATTGAAGTCGTGCGCGATCCCGCCGGCGAGGGTCGCGACGAGTTCCATCCGTTCGAGGCGCGCGACGCGCTCGAAGAGCTCGTGACGCCGCCGCTCCTCCTCGCGCAGGGGCGTGATGTCCTCCTTGAGCGCGACGAAGTGCCGGATTTCGCCGAGTTCGTCTCGCACCGGCGACACCGAAACGGCCTCGCGGATCAGGCGGCCGTCTCGCGCACGGTTCGACAGTTCGCCACGCCACACGTCTCCGGCCAGGATGGTCCGCCACAATGCCTCATACACCTCCCGCGGCGTCTCGCCCGACTTGAAGATGCTGGGACTGGCCCCGAGCAGCTCTTCCTGGCTATAGCCGTAGGCTTTGCAGCAGGCCGAGTTGACGAATTCGATGCGTCCCGACGGATCGGTCACGATCACTGCACATCCCGACTGCGCAATGGCCTCGGCAAGCGTGCGGTTGCGCCCTTCGCTCAGCCTCAGGGCTTCCTCGGCGAGCTTCATGGGCGTGATGTCGGAAAACGTGGTCAGCACTCCGGCAATACCGCCTCCGGCACCGAAGATCGGCTGGGCGTTCGCCTGAATCCACACCCGCCCGGCCGCACCGCACAGCTCGAGCAAGACCGCCCGTTGTGGCTCTCCGCCATGGAGGGTCGCCATGGCGAGCTGCTCTTCGGTCCGCGACGCCGCTTCATTCGCATCGGCAGCGCCTGTCCGATGGGCGAACGAGCCCTGCCCCGCCAACATTCCGGGACCGAGGATCCGTCGCGCGGCTGCGTTGGCGACAATCACCCGTCCGCGCACGTCGCGCACGACCATGCCCTCGACCATCGCCTCGAATATCGGCTCCAGGCAACGGAGATCCGCTGATTCGTCGAGGAAACGCAGCTGTTCACTCATAATCCAGTCCGCTTACTCAGTTCTCGATCTACGCGATCTTCATGCATCGATCACGGACGCGAATCTATCCCAATCGAGGGAAAACTCCATACCGGAAATCCGCTGCTTCTGCGCACTTCTACGGATACCGGCTACAATTCGGTTCTCGCTTCGAACCATCAATCAGTACATGCCCACCTGCCAAATCGCGACCGGATCGGTATGTGTTGTCGACGACGACGAGCAGGTTCGGCGCTTTCTGGTTGAAGTGTTCACGAGTGTCGGCCTGCAGGTGCAAGCCATCGCCTCAGGCGAGGAATTCATCCGCACCTGGCATCCGGACGGCCCCTCCTGCGTGCTGCTCGACCTCCGCATGCCGCGCATGACGGGGCCGGAGATCCACGAGTGGCTGCGCGCGCACCATCCCGAAGTACCGGTGATCTTCCTGACCGGCTATGCCGACGTACCGACGGCCGTCGCCGCGATGCGCCTCGGGGCCTTCGATTTCCTCGAAAAGCCCTTCAATATCCAGCATCTCATCGAGCGCACCCAGGACGCCTTGCGCAAGGCTGGGCAGAGCCGGGCCGACAGATCCGCCGGCATCGCCTGGCTCGCAACGCTGACGCCGCGCGAACGCGAGGTGCTCGACGGCATCGTCGCCGGACAGCGCAACAAGACGATCGCCGCGGCGCTGGGCATCAGCGAGCGCACCGTCGAGACGCATCGTGCAAACATCATGCACAAATCCCGCACCCACTCGGTCGCTGAACTGGTCGCGCTCGTTCTCGCCAATAGCGGCGGACGCTGAATGGCATATGCCTTCAGTCTTACGTAGATATACCGACTCTCCTTAGAACTCCCGATAGTCATACTCAATCGATGCACATAGGCTAGCGCCATGAGGATGCCAAACTCGCGGCATCTGCATGAAGGCCTTGCAGCGTAAGGATTGCGACCATGACAAAGACCGTTTTTCTCGTCGACGACTCGGCGACCATCCTCCTGAGTATTTCGGGCATCCTCAGCAAGGCGGGTTATGCGGTCGAGAAGGCTAGCAGCGGCGAAGAGGCGCTTAGGAGATTCGGCTCCGGCGCGAAGGCCGACCTGCTGCTCACCGATCTGAACATGCCCGGCATGAACGGGATCGAGCTGATCCGCGAAGTCAGGAAGCTGCCGGCACACAAGTTCATGCCCATCCTGTTCCTGACGACCGAATCGCAGCAGAGCCGGAAGATGGAGGCGAAGGCCGCGGGGGCATCGGGCTGGATCGTCAAGCCCGCGACGGCGGACGAGTTGCTGAACACGATCAAGCTCGTCGTCAAGTGAGGTGCCGCGATGACCTCCGCCTTCAGCAGGCAGTACCGCCTGTACCAGCGACGCTCGCTCATCACCGGGATGAGCGCCGCGCTTGCCTTGGCGACGGTGTTGTACGCATTCCATGACTGGTACCACGAACTGACCGGCCTGCCGGACCGGGTGCTGGACACCATGGGCGTCTTCGCCAACGTGCTCGCTTTCATCGTGCTGCAACGCCTGATTTCGACCCGTTTCTACAACGACATCCGCTACGGCATGGAACCGCTGCTGAACGATGAACAGCGCAAGTGCCCTTCCGTACAGGCATGCACACGGGTCGCAATCCCGGAATTGCGTGACATGCCGCGCTATACGCGGGTTCTCTCTGCGCATCTGCAAAGCATCACCGAGCAGACCGAGCAGGCTGCGAGCGACGTGGTCACGCGCCTGCAGACGATCGACGAGGTCGTTTCCGAACTCAACGGCTTCGTCGCCCGCGCGGCAAACGAATCCGAGACGATGTCGGAGGAATCGGCGCGCAAGATCGCGGAGAACCGCGACCTGATCGAACGGCTCGAGGCATTCATCCAGCATCGCATCGACGAATCGGCACGCGACCAGGAGTTGGGCACTGCCGCGGTGCGGCAGACGAAGTCGCTGCAGGCGCTGGTCGATCTCATCAAGCATATCGCCGGCCAGACCAACCTGCTCGCGCTCAACGCGGCGATCGAAGCCGCCCGCGCGGGCGAGTCGGGACGCGGCTTTGCCGTCGTCGCCGACGAGGTGCGCAAGCTGTCGCAGGAAACGGAAGCTGCCGTGAAGAAGATCAACGACGGCATCGCGTCCGTCGCCGCAACGATCGAGAGCCAGTTCAGGGACAAGGTCGCGAACAGCCACATCGGCGAGGAGCGCGACAGCCTCAAGCGCTTCGCCGAGCAGCTCGCGGCGCTGGGCACATCCTACGAACGGCTGACCGAACGGGAGCGGATGATCCTCTCGAACGTCACCGACAGCAGCGTCCGGCTCTCGGAGATGTTCATGAACGCGATGGCAAGCGTCCAGTTCCAGGACGTGACCCGACAGCAGATCGAGCATGTGATCCAGGCTCTCAGACGGCTGGATAGCCATACCGCCGATCTTGCGACCGTAATCGAACGCGGGGATGACACGGCAGCGAATGGGGCGTTGACACCCCTCGCGACCCAGCTCGAAGAGATCTTCGACGGCTATGTGATGGAACATCAGCGCGACACCCACCAGGCGTCGATGAAGGCTTCCGCCGACTGCCCGGCCGCGCCGCGTGCCGCGGCTCCTGCCGCAAAGCCGTCGAGCAACGTCGAACTGTTCTAAAGGACCGATCCATGTCACACAAGGACACCGCGCCGGACGCGGGTGCCAACGTGCGCCTCGCACTCGACGCCGACCTGACCATCTACCACACCGTACCGCAAAAGCAGGCGCTCATCGAGGCGCTCGCCGGGAGCAACCGGCTTGAGCTCGACCTCTCGGCGGTCGGCGACATCGACACCGCCGGACTGCAGTTGCTGATCCTCGTCAAGCGCGAAGCGCGGGTACAGGGAAAAGAGGTCGTCATCACCGGCCACAGCACGGCAGTGCGCCAAGTCATTGATTTCTGCAATCTCGCGGCCGCCTTCGGCGACCCGATGATACTTCCCGCCTGAGCCGCCGAAGGATCCCTACCCATGGACGAACTGACCAATACCTTCGTCGCCGAAAGCCGCGACATGCTTGCAGAAATGGAGGCCGGACTGCTGCGCCTCGAGCAATCGCCGGACGACCGCGACAACCTGAACGCGATCTTTCGTGCAGCCCACACGATCAAGGGCGGCTCCGGCGTCGTCGAGTGCCATTTCATCGAATCCTTTATGCATCAGGTCGAAAACATCCTCGATCTGCTGCGAAACGACGCGATCCCCGTCACCGGGGAACTGGCCACGCTGCTGCTCTCGTGTTGCGACCATCTGGGCGTACTGCTCGACACCCTCGCTGCCGGCAACCCCGAGCTCGAGGAATCGGTGAGCGCCCGCGGAGCGGCGCTGACCCATGCGCTGACTGCCCACCTCGCCCCGGATACCGCGTCGTCCGGAGGCGGTGTCCCGGTGGAACAACAACCGGAAGTGCTGACGAGCGGCGGCGGCGTGGTCACCACCGACGGTTGGCACCTCTCGGTACGATTCGCCCCGTACGTGCTGAAGAACGGCATGGATCCGCTGTCATATCTGCGTTACCTGGCGACACTCGGCGAGATCCTGTCGATCGAGACGATCAGCGACGCGATACCGGCCGCGGCGGCGATGGATCCAGAAAGCTGCTACCTGGGCTTCGAAATCCGCCTGCAGACACGCGCTTCGAAGGCAGAGATCGAGCGCGTCTTCGAATTCGTCCGCGACGATTGCCAACTGCGCATCCTGCCGCCGCAGTCCAAGATTCAGGACTACATCGCCCTCATCAACGAGCTGCCCGAGGACTCGATGCGCCTCGGCGAAATGCTGGTGCGCTGCGGGGCACTGACCCAGGCCGAACTTGACGCGGGCCTGGATCTCCAGAAGACGCAACCCGAGGGCGTCGAGGCCGACGAGCCCGAGGCCCACCAGCTACTACCGATCGGTGAAGTTCTCGTGGAACAGCACGTTGTGCACCGCGAGGTTGTCGAAGCTGCTGCCTCGAAACAGGCAACCGTCAGCGAAAAGAAGGCGATGGAGGCGCGCATGGTGCGCGTCCAGGCCGACAAGCTCGACCAGTTGATCGACCTCGTCGGCGAACTGGTGATCGCCGGGGCCAGCGCCAACCTGCTCGCCCAGAAGAGCGCAAGGGCCGACCTGATGGAAAGCACATCGGTGCTGTCCCGACTCGTCGAGAACATTCGCGACGCGGCATTGCAGCTGCGCATGGTGCAGATCGGGGAGACCTTCAACCGTTTCAACCGTGTGGTGCGCGACGCATCGCGCGAGATGGACAAGGACATCGAGCTCGTCATCACCGGCGCCGAAACCGAGCTCGACAAGTCCGTGGTCGAGAAGCTCGGCGATCCGCTGATGCATCTCGTCCGCAATGCGCTCGACCACGGCATCGAACCGGCTGCGGTTCGTCGCGCGCAAGGAAAGCCGGAGAAGGGCCGCGTCGGCCTCAACGCATATCACGACTCCGGCTCAGTCGTCATCGAAGTCACGGATGACGGCGGCGGACTGCCGCGCGAGAAGATCCGGTGCAAGGCAATCGAGAAAGGGTTGATCGACGAGGCCGCGGCCCTGAGCGACGACGAGATCATGAACCTGATCTTCGAGGCCGGCTTCTCGACCGCCGACAAGATCACCAATATTTCCGGCCGCGGAGTTGGCATGGACGTCGTACGCCGCAACATCCAGGCCCTGCGCGGAACGGTCGAGGTACACACCGTCGAAGGCCAGGGCTCGACCTTCGTCATCCGCCTGCCGCTGACGCTGGCCATCATCGACGGCTTCCTCACCGCCGTCGGCAAGGCCGCGTACGTCGTGCCGCTCGACTCCGTCGTCGAATGCATCGAGCTCACCGATCCGCCGCCGCAGCGCGATTACCTGTATTTGCGTGGCGAGGTCCTGCCCTTCGTACGCCTGCGCGAAATGTTCGACGTCCCCGGACCACCGCCGCTCCGACAGAACGTCGTCATCGTCCAGTACGCCGGCCACAAGGCAGGGCTCGTCGTCGACATGCTGCTCGGCGAGTTCCAGACCGTGATCAAGCCGCTGGGGGTGTTGTTCCAGCATCTGCGCGGCATCGGCGGCACGACGATCCTGGGCTCGGGCGATGTCGCGCTGATCCTCGATGTGCCCGCACTGGTCGGCCTCGTTACCGGTCAGGAAGAAAGACTCCTTGCAAGCTCACAACGTCGCGAGCTCGCAACCGCTCACTAATTCGAATAACACAAAGACAACTTTCGCTCAGTCATCAGGAGTCACCCAAAATGTTCAAGAACCTGCGTATCGGCGCACGCCTCGGCATCGGCTTCGGCTTCGTCATCACCTTGCTGGTGATCATTTCGGCGCTCGCCTACCTACGGGTCGGCCAGATCAACAGCGAAATCGAAAACATGGTCAACGACAAGTTTCCGAAAACCGTCTGGGCCAACAACATCGTCGAGCAAGTAAACCTTACCGCCCGCAGCACGCGAAACATGTTGCTGCTTAACAAGGCCGAAGAGATCCAGAAGGAGCAGGAGCGCCTCGCCGAAGCCAGCAAAGTTATCAGCGAGAACATCGACAAACTCGAAAAGAAGATCACGTCCGAGGCCGGCAAGAAGCTGCTGGCGGCGATGACCGAAGCCCGCAAACCGTATCGTGCAGATCTCGCGAAGCTGCAGGAACTGATCGCCGGCGGCAAGCGCCAGGACGCAATCGACCTGCTGATGGGCAGCATGCGCAAGAACCAACTCGAGTACCTTGCCTCGATCTCCAAGCTGACCGACTTCCAGGAAGATCTGATGACCGAAGCCGGCAAGGACGCCGACCACGTTGCCAACCAGACGCAGACGCTGGTGCTGATACTGGCGCTGGCCGCCATCGTGCTCGCCGCCGGTTTCGCCTGGTGGGTCACAGTAAGCATCACGGCCCCGGTCAACCAAGCCGTGGCCGCCGCCAATGCACTGGCCAACGGCGACCTGACGGTGAAGATCGACGTCCAGTCGTCCGACGAAGTCGGCAAGCTGATGGGCGCGATGCGGGCGATGGTGACGAAGCTCGCGCAGATCATCGGCGAAGTGCGCAACGCAGCCGACAACCTGTCGAACGCGTCGGCTCAGGTTTCGGCGACCGCACAATCGCTGTCGCAATCCTCGTCCGAGCAGGCCGCCTCGGTCGAGGAAACCACGTCAAGCATGGAGCAGATGACGGCCTCGATCGCACAGAACACCGAGAACGCCAAGGTCACCGACGGAATCGCGTCGAAGGCGTCCACGGAAGCCGACGAGGGTGGCCAGGCAGTAGGCCAGACGGTCGAGGCGATGAAGTCCATCGCGGAAAAGATCGGCATCATCGACGACATCGCCTATCAGACCAATCTGCTCGCGCTCAATGCCGCCATCGAAGCAGCCCGCGCGGGCGAGCACGGCAAGGGCTTTGCCGTCGTCGCCGCCGAAGTGCGCAAGCTTGCCGAACGCAGTCAGGTTGCCGCACAGGAAATCGGCGACGTGGCGAAGAACTCCGTCAAACTCGCGGAACGCGCCGGGTCCCTGCTCACCGAAATGGTGCCGTCGATCCAGAAGACTTCCGACCTCGTGCAAGAAATCGCTGCCGCAAGCCGCGAACAATCGTCCGGCGTCAGCCAGATCAACGGGGCGATGGGACAACTGAACCAGACCACGCAGCAAAATGCCTCCGCGTCCGAAGAACTTGCCGCGACCGCCGAGGAAATGGGCGGTCAGGCCGAGCAGTTGCAGCAGCTGATGCGCTTCTTCCATCTCGAGGGACCGGCACAACCTGGCACCCAACGGCCGGTGGTCAGTGTGCCGGTTCGCCGTCCGGCCGGAGTGGCGCCCGTGCGGCCCGCGTTCGCCGCCGCCGCGGCCGACAGCGATTTCGAACGTTTCTAAGGGAGACGGACGGTGAACACGATCGTTCAAGCGAGTACCGTCACCGACAAGTCGCGCCAGCTCGTCACCGCCGCGACACCGGAGAACGCGCAATACCTGACCTTCCTGCTTGGCGGCGAGATGTTCGCGGTCGGCATCCTGCACGTGAAGGAGATCATCGAGTTCGGGAACCTCACCGAAATCCCGATGATGCCGACCTTCATCCGAGGCGTGATCAATCTGCGCGGGGCGGTGGTACCGGTCATCGACCTTACGGCACGCTTTGCGGGCCAGCCCAGCCAGCCGGGCAAACGCACCTGCATCGTCATTGTCGAGGTGCAGGACGGCGACCTGAGCCACGACGTCGGCATCATGGTCGACGCCGTGTCGGAGGTCCTGGAAATCCCGGCCGACGAGATCGAACCGCCCCCATCCTTCGGCGCGCGGATCCGGGCCGATTTCATTCAGGGCATGGGCAAGGTTGCCGGCCGGTTCGTCATCCTGCTCAACATCGACCGGGTGCTGTCGGTCGATGAAATTGCCACGCTGGCAACTGTTGCGAGTACCGGCGACGGACTCGCGCACCGCCCGGGAAGTTGAGATTTCGGCTCCTATATGCACTCGTTCGCCACGGAGCATGATCATGCATGATCCACGCGAACTCGAGCGCATTGCGCACACGATCGGTCCTGGCGCCTGGGCTGTCGAGTCGGGCTGCCCGATTGCAACGCTGCTGGGCTCTTGCGTAGCCGTATGCCTTTGGGACCCAGCGCTTCACCTCGGCGGCATGAATCATTTCATGCTGCCATATCGTGGACGACAGCATACCCGGCCAGACATCGACACCCTGCTTTGCGGCGACTTCGCAATGGAGGCACTCCTCAATGGCATGATCGCATGTGGAGCACGGCGCACCCGCCTGCAGGCCAAGGCCTTCGGCGGCGGCGCCGTCGTTCCCGGCCTAACACATTCACGTATCGGCCAGCAAAACGTCGAATTCGCGTGCCAGTGGCTGGGACGTGAACATATTCCGCTTGTGGCATCAGATTTTCTTGGACACTGGTCCCGCAAAGTTATTCTTGATCCCAGCACCGGCGATGCCTACTGCAAGCGCGGTGAGGAAATCTCAAGCAGACTGATCAGCGCCGAAGAACGCTACGAAAAGGCACTGGCAAAGCCGCGCAAGACCGACATCGAACTTTTCTGAACGGCCCCAATGGACGCCAAGATCACAGACCAGGAGTTTGCACTCTTCCAGCGACTCATCTACAGGCTCGCCGGCATCAATCTCACGGACGCGAAGAAGGTGCTCCTCGTCGGCCGCCTGAGCAAACGCCTCAACCATTACGGATTCTCCACCTTCTCCGAGTACTACCGCCTGCTGTCGTCGCGGCAGCCCCCCGAGGAGGTCCAGACCTTTGTCGACCTGCTGACGACGAACGAAACCTACTTCTTCCGCGAACCGCAGCATTTCGACTACCTGCGCAGCCAGATCATCCCGGCGCGGCGCACCGCGAATACATTCCGCATCTGGAGTGGTGCCTGCTCGAGCGGCGAAGAACCCTACTCGATGGCGATGGTGCTTGCAGATGCCATGCCGGACGGCAATTGGGAAGTCTTTGCGTCCGACATCTCCCAGACCGTCCTTGCCCGCGCGCAGGCGGGGCTCTACCCGCTGGAACGTACCAACGGTATTCCCAAGGAATTCTTGCAGAAGTATTGTCTCAAGGGTGTACGATCCCAGAACGGGAAGCTGCTCGTTGCCCCCGACCTGAGAAAACGCGTACGCTTTGCGCAGGTGAATCTGACAATGCCAATCGAGGGGATTGGCGACTTCGATGTCATCTTCCTGCGCAACGTAATGATCTATTTCGACACCGAAACCAAGCGCAAGGTCGTCAACAACATGATTCCGAACCTGAAGAACGGAGGCTATTTCATCGTCGGGCATTCGGAATCGCTCAATGGCGTGACCGACCGGCTCAGGGCCGTCCGCCCGACGGTCTATCAGAATCCCGTCTGATTCACGCAACATGAGCCCGTCCGCCCGCCCGCCTGCTGCGATTCAGGTCATGGTCATTGACCAGTCCGCCGTCGTGCGTCAGGGACTTGCCGAAATGATCGCGCGCGCGGGCGATGTGGAGTTGATCGCCACCGCATCGTCGCCCCAGTTCGCGATGGACAAACTACGACGGCGCTGGCCCGACGTCATCATCCTCGACATCGATACGCCACGCGCCGACGGCCTGGGTTTCCTGCGCAGGCTCATGTCGGAGCGTCCAACGCCAATCATCGTTTATTCGTCCCTGGTCGAACATGACCATCCGGCCGCCATGCAAGCGCTGGACGCAGGCGCGCTTTCCATCATGGCCAAACCGCGATCCGGTCTGAAGGATTTCATCATCAAGGCGGCCGATGACATCATTGCCGAAATTCGTGCTGCTGCCCGCGCCAATCCGCGCCTGTTGAAGCCCGCCCTTGCATCCCTCGAGCCGAAGTTCAGCGCTGACGCCGTCATCCCCGCGCAGACGGCTGCCGTGCCATCACGAACCACCGACAAGATCATTGCGCTCGGCACTTCGACCGGCGGCACGCAAGCACTGGAAGCGGTGCTGACACGCTTACCTGCCAACATCGCCGGCATCGTCATCGTCCAACACATGCCGGAGCGATTCACCGCGATGTTTGCTGAACGCCTGGACGAGCTTTGCATGGTCAGCGTCCGTGAAGCGCGCCACAACGACCGCGTCGTGCCTGGACAGGCCCTGATCGCACCCGGCGGGCGTCACATGATGCTCAAGCGCTGCGGAACCCAATACCATGTGGACATCCTCGACGGCCCGCCCGTGAATCGCCACAAACCGTCGGTCGATGTGTTGTTCCGGTCGGTCGCCCAGTCTGCCGGCCCCAATGCGCTCGGAGTCATCATGACGGGCATGGGCGACGACGGCGCCCGGGGTCTGTCGGAGATGCGACGCGCCGGCGCTGCAACCATCGCGCAGGACGAAGCCTCGTCGGTGGTATTCGGCATGCCGAAGGAGGCGATTCGTCTCGGGGCCGCCGAATCCGTGCTGCCCCTTGACTGCATTCCCTCCGCCTTGGTCGGTTTCAGTAGCGACGGCACGCACTGAAGACGCAACATGGATATCAACGACGACCACCTTCCGCTCACCGCCGGGCAACAGTCCAGGGCGGATGGCGATGACCGCTCCGCATTGTGCCCATCGGACGCAATGCCCCCGACAGGCACGAACGAGGCATACGAGGCCGGGCAAGCGAATTTTCTGGTAAGCCGGATGAGGAGAATGCCGACACGCATCCGAAGCTTTCGTCAAGCCAGGCAATCCGCACGCTCATCATGGCTGCTTACCGGCATCATCCTCATCGAGCTGATCATCGCCATCGTCGTCGGAGGGATACTGATCGACGAATGCGCCCAGGTCGAAGAGCGCGCGGTGCAGGCGACCCGTAACGATGCCCTGGCTCTCGAAAGAGAGCTTGCTGCGATCGTTCGCTCCTGCGACATTATGCTGGGCACCGTGATCGACGAATATCACCGCCAACTCGCGAGCGGCGGGGTCGACGCGGTGCGCCTCAACCAGTTCATCGCCGTACAGGCGGCCCGTCTTCCCGAAGCCGAAGGCGTGAGAGTGACCGACTCTGCGGGTACGATCCGATACGGCAGCGACGTTCCGGCTGGCGCACGCATCAATCTCTCGGACCGTACGCAGTTCCGCAGCCTGGCGGCGCAGGAGCAGGACGGCCTCGTCATTTCGCGTCCCCAGCGTACGCGCATCGACCAGCGATGGCAGGTGATGCTGGCGCGCGGGGCGAAGAATCCCGATGGAAGCTTCGCCGGCATGGCCTTCGTTTCGGTCCCCGTCGAGAATCTGACCCAGACCCTCGCGCAGATCGCCGTCCCGGAGGGCGGAGCTATCACATTGCGCGGCGCGGACCTCGGCATCATCGCCCGCTACCCCGATCCGGACAACGGAGACGACGTCGTTGGCCAATCGATGGTGGCGAAACCCTTCACCAACCTGCTCAAGACCGGCGCCGATGCCGGAACCTTCCGCGCGTCCACACCGCTCGATCGTATCGAAAGGCTGACCTCGTTCAGGAAAGTCGCCGGCTATCCCCTCTACCTGACGGTCGGCCGGGCGGAAGAGGAGTATCTGCGGAGTTGGAGGACGTGGGCCACCGTCACCGCGGGGGCGATTGCGCTGTTCGCCGCGATGACGACGGGTCTTGCCCTCGTCGCACATCGCACCCGCCGACGCCTCGCGCACGCCAGTCAAGAAATCCGGCGCCTGGCCCACACCGATTTCGTCAGCGAATTGATGAACCGGCGTGCGCTCCTGGAAACCGCCGAACTCGAACTGGCGCGCGCGCGGCGATACGGAAAGCCACTGTCGCTGCTCGTCTTGGACATCGACCACTTCAAGTCCATCAACGACACGCTTGGGCACTATGCAGGGGACAAGGCGCTGCACCAGTTCGCCGCCCGGGTCCGCCACGCCCTGCGGGAAGTCGACCTGCTCGGCCGCTGGAGCGGGGGCGAATTCGTCGCTGTACTGCCTGAAACCGACGTGACCCACGCTCGCGAGGTGGCCGAACGTGTCCGGCACACGGTGGCCGCCACCGAACTCGCACTCGATGGCACGCCACCGCTGAAGCTGACCGTCTCGATCGGGATCGCGACCCTCGCAGCCCCCGACGAGGCCTTCGAGACGATCATCGCGCGCGCCGACACAGCATTGCGGGAAGCCAAGAACGCTGGCCGCAACCGCGTCTGCGGCTGACCGCGCCAAGCAAAGGCGAGCTTGCCCGGCGCTGCCAGTGAAGCATCAACTCCGGTAGTCGGCGTTGATCTTCACGTAGTCGTACGAGAAATCGCAGGTCCAGATCGTCGCGCGCTCCTGCCCGCGGCCCAGATCGACGCGAACGGTGATTTCTGCGGCCTTCATGACCCGCGCGCCGGCTTCCTCGCGATAACTCGCGGCGCGCCCGCCGTTTTCGGCCACGAGCACCTCCTCGTCGGCAGTTCCCAGCCACACACGCAAGCGGCCCACGTCGAGGTCGTCGATGCCTGCATAGCCGATCGCGGCCAGGATGCGTCCGAGGTTCGGATCCGACGCGAAGAAGGCGGTCTTGACCAGCGGCGAATGCCCAATCGCGTACCCGACCTTGCGGCACTCCTCCCGCGACGCGCCCCCTTCGATCGCGATGGTCATGAATTTGGTCGCGCCTTCGCCATCCCGCACGATCGCCTGCGCAAGCCGGATCGACACGTCGACGACGGCCTCGCGCAAGGCGCGATACTCGGCACTGATCGGATCCACGATCTCGGCATTGCCGGCCCGGCCCGTGGCGATCACGATGAAAGAATCGTTGGTCGACGTGTCGCCGTCCACGGTGATGCTGTTGAACGAAAGATCGGCCGCTTCGCGTGTCACGGCATCCAGCAGGACTTGCGAGACCGCGGCGTCGCAGGCCACGAAGCCGAGCATCGTCGCCATGTTCGGCTTGATCATGCCCGCGCCCTTGCTGATTCCGGTCAGCGTGACGGTCTTGCCGCCGATCTCGACGGTGCGCGACACGGCCTTCGCAACCGTATCGGTCGTCATGATGCCGTGCGCCGCCTCGAACCAACCGTCCTCGCGGAGATTCGCCTTCGCACCGGGCAGACCCGCAATGATGCGTTCCACAGGCAGCGGCTCGAGAATGACCCCGGTCGAGAATGGCAGGACCTGGTTCGAGCGAATGCCCATCGCGCCGGCAACCGCTTCGCAGGTCGCATTGGCTTTCGCGAGCCCCTCTTCCCCGGTGCCGGCATTCGCGACGCCGGTGTTGATCACCAGCGCGCGGATGTCGCCGGCCGGCAGATGCTTCTTGCACACCTGCACCGGCGCGGCGCAAAAACGGTTCTGAGTGAACACGCCCGACACGCGGCTCCCCTCCGCCACTTCGATCAGCGTCAGGTCGCGCCGATTGAGTTTTCGGATAGCCGCTTCGGTGACACCGAGACGCACGCCGGGAACGGCCTTGAGCTCGGAGGGCTGCGGCGTGGAGAGGTTAACGGGCATGGCATTTCTCCATCAGGGGTTAAAGGGCGACATTCGCCGCTCAGTGTGAGGTGATTGTTCCAGAACGCAAATCGGGGCTGGGTGGTCCGAAGCGCGCGCCTACTGCCCCGGACGCTTCGTGGCGACTGCGGCGACCGCCAGCGACACCTGCTGGACGAAGAGCTGCATCGCCTCGAAGGCTTCGTCGTCGATCGCAGACGCGGGATTCAGCCGATCGGCGTAGAACAGGCCGATCGCGCGCCCCTGCACCACGATCGGAGCAACGCACGCGAGCGTGGTGTTCGTGACGAGCTGCAACCGATCCAGTTTCATCCCGGGCGGATTATTGCCGGGAGCGAAGCGCATCGGGCGCGGACTGCGAAAGAACTCGTTCACCAGGTCGCCCGGAGTTGCGTCGAGGGAAAAGATGAAACGCTGCTTCAGGCCCTCCGCCCCCTTGCCCAATGCCACCTTCCCGATCAGCTGCTGGCGATTCTGCGACAGCAGCGCGAACAGGACCCGGTCGAAGCCGACGCCGCGGTAGATCCCTTCGAGGACGAGTTGCAGGATTTCGTTGAGGCCAGCCCGCGCCGCGATACGCCCGGAAATTTCGCGCAGAATCTTGAGCTGGAGCTGCGGGTCGGGTTCAAGCAGGCTCTGCGCCGGGTCTTCCGCTTCCTCCTCCTCGAGCGGAATGCCTTCGGGGGATGCCTGCGGAATCTGTCGGCCAGCCTCAGGAGCGCCGAAATAAGCGGCAATGCGCTTGGCCTCGGCGCTGTTGGCTGCGAGTTCCTCGCGCATCGTTTCCGGCGTGGTCCCGACGAAGGTTGCGAGCTCGCCGATCAGGCGCCGCGTGCCGGGCGAATCCCAGCCGCCTTCCGCCTCGGTCGCCAGGCGCTCGCCATACAAGATGGCCTGCTCTGTCGGCCCGATCCGACTCTTCCCTTCGAGGACCGACTGGAGCAAAGGCCCGAGCTTCCACTCCTTCACGAGGCTTTGCGACAACTGGCGCAAACGAAAGCCCAGCACATTCAGCTGCGCCTCTTCCGCCGTATGGGCGCCTGCCCGCATCGCCGCATCGAGACGCTGCGCCGCCTTGCCGCCGAAGCACCAGAAGGCCATCTCGCCGACACGCGACAACAGCGCCGCAATGAACACTTCCTCGCTGCGTGGGTCGCGCCGCATCGCAGCCAGCGAGCGCGCCTGAACTGCCGAGTGAAAGCCGCGCGCCATCTCGTTCAGCAGCCGATCGCGCATGCCGCCGGCGAGCAGCGCGTCGATGACCCGGATCGCAACCGCGATCTCGGCTACGGCGTTGAACCCGAGCACTACGATTGCGCGGCTGATCGTGCTGACCGGTTGGTGGGTCGGGTTGTACAGCGGGCTGTTCGCAAGCTTCAGGACGCGCGCGGTCATTGCGACGTCCTGCAGGATCGCCTGTGCGAGGCGGCCGGTGGTCGATTTTTCGTCGTCAGTGACCGAATGGATGAGTTCGATGGTCACCCCGAGAGCAGGCATCTCCTGGTCCCGGATATGAGCCACCCACTCGCCCAGCGCGCGCGGCTCGCGTGCCGGGCCCGGGGTCTCCGGGACCCCGAGCTCGAGTTCGGGAAAGAGGGCGGGCGACGCCGGGCGACGCCCCTGCGGCTCAGACGGACCAGCCATGATGCGGACGTACCCGTCCCGGCTCGCCCGCGACTGGCTGCCGCAGGCTCACCCATTCATTGCCGATACCTGCCCGTCCCATCCCCATCAATTCAGTTTACCGTGGCAATGCTTGTACTTCTTCCCCGACCCGCAGGGGCAGGGATCGTTGCGGCCCACCTTCGGCCCGGCCTGTACGCTCACGCCGACATCGGCAGCCACCGCCGCGGCAGCTCCCAGCGCTTCGTCGTAGTCAGCGTGGTGGTACTGCACGTTGTCCAGCGCCGGCTCTTCCATCGTATCGAGCTGGGACTCGGCGCGCACCTGGACCGTCATCAGGAGCTTGGAAACGTCGCCCCTCACGGTATCGAGCAGGCCCTCGAACAGTTCGAACGATTCGCGCTTGTATTCCTGCTTGGGGTTTTTCTGCGCATAACCGCGCAGGTGAATGCCCTGGCGCAGGTGGTCGAGCGCAGCCAGATGCTCCCGCCAATGCGTATCCAGGCTCTGCAGCATCACGTCGCGCTCGAACTTGTGCCAGGCATCCAGATCGACCTGAGCCACCTTCGCCGCGTACATCTCGTCGGCGGTCGCGACGATGCGCTGCAGGATACTTTCGTCGTCGAGACTCGGTTCGGCCTTCAGCCACTCGCCGACCGGCACGCGCAGCTGGTATTCCGACGCCAGCGCGAGCTCCAGGCCCGGGATGTCCCACTGGTCCTCGACGCTGTCGGCCGGCACGTAGATGCGGAACGCGTCCTGCAGCACGCCGTGGCGCATGGCCTGGATCGTTTCGGAGATGTCCTCGCTCTCCAGCAGCTCGTTGCGTTGCTGGTAGATCACCTTGCGCTGGTCGTTGGCGACGTCGTCGTATTCGAGCAGCTGCTTGCGGATGTCGAAGTTGCGCTGCTCGACCTTGCGCTGCGCGGACTCGAGCGACCGCGTGACCATGCCGTGCTCGATCGCCTCGCCTTCCGGCATCTTCAGCCGCACCATGATGGCGTTCAGGCGCTCGCCGGCGAAGATCTTCATGAGCGGATCTTCCAGCGACAGGTAGAAGCGCGAGCTCCCGGGGTCGCCCTGGCGGCCGGCGCGGCCGCGCAGCTGGTTGTCGATACGCCGCGACTCGTGGCGCTCGGTGCCGACGATATGCAGGCCGCCTGCCGCGAGCACCTTCTCGTGCAACCCTTTCCATTCCGTGCGCATCGCGGAGATGCGAGCCTCCTTCGTCGCCCCGTCGAGCTCGGCGTTGTCGCGGATCGCTGCGATCTGCTTCTCGATGCTGCCGCCGAGCACGATGTCGGTACCGCGACCGGCCATGTTGGTCGCGATCGTGATCACGCCCGGGCGTCCTGCCTGCGCGACGACTTCAGCTTCACGATCGTGCTGCTTGGCGTTGAGCAGCTGGTGCGGCAGCTTCGCCTGCTGAAGCATTGCCGACAGGAACTCGTTGATCTCGATCGAGGTGGTGCCGACCAGCACCGGCTGGCCGCGCTCGACGCAAGCGCGGATGTCGGCGATCACGGCATCCCACTTTTCCTTCGCCGTGCGATAGACCTTGTCGTTCTCGTCCCTGCGCTGCATCGGACGGTTGGTCGGGATGACGACGGTTTCCAGACCGTAGATCTGGTGGAACTCGTAGGCTTCGGTATCGGCGGTACCCGTCATGCCGGAGAGCTTGCCGTACATGCGGAAGTAATTCTGGAAGGTGATCGAGGCGAGCGTCTGGTTCTCGGCCTGGATGCGCACGCCTTCCTTCGCTTCGACCGCCTGGTGCAGACCGTCGGACCAGCGGCGGCCGGCCATCAGACGGCCGGTGAATTCGTCGACGATGACGACTTCGTTATCCTGCACGACGTAGTGCTGATCCTTGAAGAACAGCGCATGCGCGCGCAGCGCCGCGTAGAGGTGATGGACCAGCAGGATGTTGCCCGGATCGTACAGGCTCGTTCCTTCGGCGAGCAGGCCCATGCGGGTCAGGATCTGCTCGGAGTTCTCATGCCCCTGCTCGGTCAGCAACACCTGACGCGCCTTGAGATCGACCGTGTAGTCGCCGGGCTTGGTGACGTTGTCGCCCTCGCCTTCCTGCAGCGTCAGCATCGGCGCAACCTGGTTCAGCTTCAGGTAGAGCTCGGTGTGATCTTCAGCCTGGCCGGAGATGATCAGCGGGGTACGCGCCTCGTCGATGAGGATCGAGTCCACTTCGTCGACGATGGCGTAGTTGAGCGCGCGCTGAACCCGTTCGCTGGTCGAATAGACCATGTTGTCGCGCAGGTAGTCGAAACCGAACTCGTTGTTCGTACCGTAGGTGATGTCGGCAGCGTAAGCAGCCTGCTTCTCGTCATGCTGCATGCGCGAGAGGTTGCAGCCGGTGGTCAGGCCCAGGAAGCCGTAGATGCGCCCCATCCATTCCGCGTCGCGGCTGGCCAGGTAGTCGTTGACCGTCACGACGTGGACGCCCTTGCCGGCGAGCGCGTTCAGGTAGGCCGGCAGGGTGGCGACCAGGGTCTTGCCCTCGCCGGTCCGCATTTCCGCGATCTTGCCGTTGTGCAGGACCATGCCGCCGATGAGCTGGACGTCGAAATGGCGCATGCCATGCACGCGCTTTCCGGCCTCCCGCACGACCGCGAAGGCCTCCGGCAGAAGGCTGTCGAGGGACTCGCCGTTCGCGACGCGCTGCTTGAACTCGGCGGTCTTGCCCCGCAGGGCCTCGTCCGACAGGGCTGAAATTTCCGGCTCGAGCGCGTTGATCGCCCGGACGGTCTGGGAATACTGACGGACAAGGCGGTCGTTGCGACTACCGAAGATTTTCTTGAGCAGGCCGGAAATCATGAGAAATTTTTGGGTTCGATTCGGCAAAGCGGGAAGTTTAGCATGCCGAGGGCAAGCCCCTGAGTGCCGTGCAGGCAAGGGAGAATTGCAGGCTCACCGTAACTGCGGAGATGGCGCGCTTGCTCTGCCTGCCGCCACCCCCTACCATCGCTTACCGACCCCCGATTTGTCCCCATGACCCAGCTCATCAACCGCTACCTCGGCAGTGGCGACTCACTCGCGCGATTGCAGGACCACGCCGCACGCCTGATGCGCCTTCAGAACGTGCTCGCACAGCACCTGCCGCCGGCGCTCGCGGCGGCTTGCTCGGTCGCGAACCTCAAGAGTGGCACGCTGGTGCTGCTCGCCGACGGAGGGGCCGTGGCGGCCCGCCTCAAGCAGATGGCCCCGACGCTGACCGCGCAATTCGCCGCCACCGGCGTACCCGTAACGGCCATCCAGGTGAAAGTGAAGGTCAATGAGGCGCCCGAGCCCGCACGGCGGGTCACCTCCCGCAGCTTGTCGGAGAGCGGAGCGCGCAGCCTGACGGATTTTTCGGCATCCTTGCCCGCCGATTCGCCGCTACGCGAGGCGCTGGAACGGCTCGTGTCACGCAGCCGCCGCGACGAAAAGGCCTAGACGAAGGGCACGAAGACCCGTTCGAGTGCGAACAGCGCGAGGTAGACGAAGATCACCACGACCGCCGCGCGAAAGAATTTCCACGCCCACGCCCGGTAGCGGACATTGCCCGTAAACATCCAGGCAATGACTGATCCGCCGATGCCGATCGCCGCCAGCACCATGAAAATGCGGATGACCAGCATCTGGCGCGTCAGGAAACGGTTGCGAGGGCGAACTGGTGGGTCACGGCCGCAGGCGTCGCAGCATCCTGTTCGAAGGTGACGATTTCCCAGGCGGACTGGTCTTCGAGCAGCACGCGCAGAATCTGGTTGTTGAGCGCGTGACCGGACTTGTGCGCGTTGTAGCTCGCGAGCAAGGGGTGACCGCACAGATAAAGATCGCCGATCGCGTCGAGCACCTTGTGTTTGACGAACTCGTCCGCGTAACGCAAGCCGTCGGCATTGAGCACGCGGTATTCGTCCATCACGATCGCATTGTCCAAGCTGCCGCCGAGCGCGAGGCCGTTGGCGCGCATGAACTCGACATCCTGCATGAAACCGAAGGTGCGGGCGCGTGCAATGTCGCGCACGTACGACTGTTCGGCGAAGTCCACCGTGACGCTGGTCGAGGTCTTGTCGATTGCCGGATGGTTGAAGACGATCGAGAAGGTCAGGCGGAAACCGTCATACGGATCGAGCCGCACCCACTTGTCGCCTTCTTCGTAGACGACGGGCTTTTTGACGCGCAGGAAACGCTTTGGCGCCTTCTGCTCCTCGATTCCGGCAGACTGCAGCAGGAACACGAAGGGTCCGGAGCTACCGTCGAGGATCGGGATTTCGGGCGCATCGACGTCAACATGCAGGTTGTCGATCCCGAGGCCGGCGAGCGCCGACATCAGGTGCTCGACGGTGCCGACCTTCGCGCCGTTCCGCTCGAGCCCCGAGCACATCCGCGTGTCGCAGACGGAATACGGATCGGCAGGAAAATCGATTACCGGATCCAGATCGACACGATGGAACACGATTCCGGTATCGGGAGCAGCCGGCCGCAGCACGAGCTGGACCTTGCGTCCGCCGTGCAGGCCGACGCCGGTGGCTTTGACGAGGGATTTAAGGGTGCGCTGCCGGATCATGTTCGTTTCCTCTTTTCGCCCAACATTTTAGCACGCACGTCAAGCCGGCCGCGGCGAATATTGCGGCGCAGCAACACTTCCTGACGCCCCCGTCAGGACCACCGTTTGGCCGGCACGTAAACGACGACGGGCGTCCGATACAGACCGGAGGCGGCGGTCTGCATCGGACGCCCGCACGGGGCAATGCCGGTCAGTCTGCCTGCTTGCGCAGGAAGGCGGGAATGTCGTAGGTGCCCATGCCGTTGGCGCTCATCGCCTCGACGGTCGTGCGGCGGCCGTGGCGGATCACCGCCGGAACGTCCAGGTTCGTCATGTCGATGGCGCCCATCGAGGGGCCGTACGTACCGGTACCGGCCACAACCTGCATCACGGGCTGGCGAGCGGCACGCGGCACGCCCAGACCGGTTGCGACAACGGTGACGCGGATGCGGTCTTCCATCGACTCGTCGAACACGGTGCCGTACTTCACGAAGGCTTCCGGCGCAGCGAAGGCCTGAACGGTCTTCACGGCATCGCGGACTTCGGACATCTTCAGCGAGCGGCTCGCGGTGATGTTGATCAGCACGCAACGCGCACCCGACAGCTCCGTGCCTTCCAGCAGGGGGCTGACGGCAGCCTGTTCGGCGGCGAGGCGGGCGCGATCCATGCCGGCGGCTTCGGCCGAACCCATCATCGCGCGGCCCATTTCACCCATGGCGGTGCGAACGTCCTGGAAGTCGACGTTCACCAGACCGGGAACGTTGATGATTTCCGCAATGCCGCCCACGGCACTGCTCAGCACGTTGTCGGCAGAACGGAAGCAGTCCTCGAAGCCGGCGTCGTCGCCGTACACTTCGAGCAGCTTGTCGTTGAGGACGACGATCAGCGAGTCGACATGGCGGGTCAGCTCTTCAACGCCACTCTCGGCCACGCGCAGGCGATTCTCGAAGTCGAAGGGCTTGGTCACGACCGCGACGGTCAGGATGCCCATTTCCTTCGCAATTTCGGCCACCACGGGAGCTGCACCGGTACCCGTGCCGCCACCCATGCCGCCGGTGATGAAACACATGTGAGCGCCGTCGAGCGCCTCAGCGATCGCGTCGCGCGACTCCTGCGCGGCGGTGCGGCCGGCTTCCGGCTTGGAGCCCGCGCCAAGACCGGAAGTGCCAAGCTGGATCTTGTTCGGTGCAAGACAGCGGCTCAGCGCCTGCGCGTCGGTGTTGGCGGACACGAAGTCCACGCCCTGGACGTTCTGCCGGATCATGTGATCGACGGCATTCCCACCGGCTCCGCCGACACCGACCACCTTGATGATCGTACCGGTCTGCACCTTTTCAACGATTTCGAACATTTCTTGCCTCGCCTCCTAGGGAACTACCCTAACCGTATGCTGCGTTGCGTGAACGCCTATATCTAGTAATGGGTAGCAAGTCTACTACTAAATAGGGTTTTGCACGCAACCCTTAATTCAATTTGACTGTCAAATTCTGCCAGCCGCTCAGAAATTCTTTTCGAACCACGCCTTCATGCGCCCGAACACTTGGCGCACGCTGCGTGTCTCGCGCGCCATGATCCCGCGACGGCGCTGCGCGTGGCCCTCCATCACGAGGCCCATCGCGGCGGCATAGCGCGGATGGCACACGACATCGGCGAGGCCGCCTGCGTACTGCGGCGCTCCGACCCGGACTGGCATATGAAACACCTCCTCGCCCAATTCCTCCATGCCGGGCATGACAGATGAACCGCCCGTCAGCACGATACCCGACGACAGCAGTTCCTCGTACCCGCTGCGGCGTAGCTCGGCCTGCACCAACTCGAACAGTTCGGACACACGCGGCTCGATGACGTCCGCAAGGCGCTGGCGCGACAGCGGGCGCGGCGGACGGTCGCCGACGCCGGGGACCTCGATCATTTCTTCGGGATCGGCCAGCGTATGCATCGCGATGCCCTGGCTAATCTTGATTTCCTCGGCTTCCGCGGTCGGCGTACGCAAGGCCATCGCGATATCGTTGGTGATCTGGTCGCCCGCGACCGGCAACACGGCCGTGTGACGGATTGCCCCCTGAGTGAAGACTGCAATGTCGGTCGTGCCGCCGCCGATATCGACGAGGCACACGCCCAGTTCTTTCTCGTCCTCGGTCAGCACCGAGTAGCTCGACGCGAGCGGCTGCAGGATCAGGTCCATCACCTCGAGACCGCAGCGGCGCACGCACTTGATGACGTTTTGCGCGGCCGAGACGGCCCCGGTGACGATGTGCACCTTGACCTCGAGCTTCACGCCGCTCATCCCGATCGGCTCGCGCACGCCGCCCTGGCCGTCGATGATGAATTCCTGCGTCAGGATGTGCAGGATCTGCTGTTCGGCCGGGATCGGCATCGCGCGGGCGACTTCGATCACGCGCTCGACGTCCATCGGCGTGACTTCCTTGTCCTTGATCGCGACCATGCCGTTGGAGTTGAAGCTCTTGATGTGACTGCCCGCGATGCCGGTATAGACATCGCGGATCTTGCAGTCGGCCATCAGCTCGACTTCCTGGATCACGCGCGAGATGGCGTCGACGGTCGCCTCGATATTGACGACGACGCCGCGCTTGAGGCCGTTGGTCGGCTGCGAGCCGACGCCCACGACGTTCAGCTGTCCGTCCGGTCGCGCCTCGGCCACCATGCAGGTGACCTTCGAGGTGCCGATGTCGAGTCCGACGATCAGGTCCTTGTATTCCTTGCTCATTGCTTGCCTTTAGTAGCTGCTTTGACGTCCCCCACCGGCGTGAGGGCGAATCCGCTCGGGTAGCGGAGGTCCGCTACCGCCACCTTTACTCCAAGTTTGTCCCGCGTCTGCGGCCATGCGCGGACGAAGCGCGTCAGCCGTTCGGCGACGGGCACTTTTTCCTGATCGCGGCCGAGGATGATCACCATCCCGTCGTCGAGCTTCAGTTGCCACGCTTCGCGCGCCGACAAGGACAAGGCGACGAGCTTCTTGCCGAGCGGGGAGATCATTTCCGAAAACTCGCGGTATTTCGCCTGGACGTAGCCTGACGAGCCTTGCGGACCCGAAAACGCCGGCATGTCGGCGTTGCTGGAGGCCGCGAAGACCTCGCCCTGGCGATTGACGAGCTGGGTTTCGCCGCTGTCGGAGATCGTCCAGTAGGCGACCGCCTGATGCTCTTCGAGGCGCAGTTCGAGCACGTCCGGCCAGCGTCGGCGGACTTCGGCGTGACGCACCCAGGGGAGCTTCTCGAAGGCCGCCCGCACCGTTTCAAGATTGACGGAGAAGAAGTTCCCGCGGATCGCGGTGCGGGCGACATATTCGAGCTGTGCCGTCGTCACCTGCGCGGGCGGGGTCAACACGACCACCTCGTGCAGCGGAAACAGCGGCCGCGACAGGAACCAGACGACGGCTGCGTAGCCGAGCGCCACCGCCGCAAACAGCATCAGGACGTCGGAAATCAGGTTCAGCAGCGCCGGGCGCTGCCACAGGCCTTCGCGCGTACGACCGCGCCCGGAGGCGCCGACAGTGCCGGCGACCTGCTGGGTGAGCGGAGTACGGGGGCGAAAATCAGCCAAGGCGGGCATCCTCGAGGATCGAGAGACACAGCTCAGTGAAATTCATGCCCGCAACGCGCGCGGACATCGGCACGAGGGAGTGCCCGGTCATGCCCGGCGAGGTGTTCATTTCAAGCAGATAGGGACGGCCGTCGTCAGTCAGGATGAGGTCGGCACGGCCCCAGCCGCGGCAGCCCAGCACCTGGGCGCACTTCATCACGAGCGCCTGCAACTCGGCTTCCTTCGCCTCGGGCAGCCCGCAGGGGCAGAGGTAGCGGGTGTCGTCGGTGAAGTATTTGTGCTGGTAATCGTAGTTGCCGCCCGGCGCCTCGATGCGGATCAGGGGCAAGGCCCGATCATGCAGGAAAGGCGCGGTGAGCTCGGCACCGGTGATGAATTCCTCGGCAATCACGAGGTCGTCGAAGCGCGCGGCGAGTTCCCACGCGGCTTTCAACTGCCCGGCTTCGGTGACCTTGGTCGCGCCCATGCTCGAGCCTTCGTGCACCGGCTTGACGAAGATCGGCAGGCCGAGCTCGGCGACGATCGCGTCCCAGTCCGAATCCGCATGCAGGATGGCATAACGAGGCGTCGGCAGGCCACACGCGGCCCACACCATCTTGGTACGCCACTTGTCCATCGACAACGCCGATGCCATCACGCCACTGCCCGTATACGGGATCTTCAGCAGCTCGAGCATGCCCTGCACCGTGCCGTCTTCGCCGCCACGGCCATGCAGCGCGATGAAGGCGCGGTCGAAGCCCTGCTCCTTGAGGACATGCAGGTCGCGCTCGACGGGATCGAAGCCATGTGCATCGACGCCCGCATCGCGCAGCGCCGACAGCACGGCATTGCCCGACATCAGCGAGACTTCACGTTCCGCGGAGGTACCGCCAAGCAGTACCGCCACCTTTCCGAATCTTTCCTTCATGTTCATTTCGCTCATGCCTGTTCCTCGCCGCTCGCCAACTTGCCGGGCACGGCGCCGATCGAGCCTGCGCCCATCGTGATCACCACGTCACCATCGCGCGCGGCGGAGAGAATGCTCGCGGGCATGTCCTCGATGCCCTCGACAAATATCGGTTCAACCTTGCCCGAGACGCGCAAGGCGCGTGCGAGCGAACGTCCGTCCGCCGCGACGATCGGCGGCTCGCCGGCCGCGTAGACTTCCGCCAGGAGCAGTGCGTCGACCGTCGACAACACCCGCACGAAGTCCTCGAAGCAATCCCGCGTACGGGTATAGCGGTGCGGCTGGAAGGCGAGCACGAGACGACGGCCCGGGAAAGCGCCTCGCGCCGCGGCCAACGTCGCCGCCATTTCAACCGGGTGGTGGCCATAGTCGTCAATCAGCGTGAAGCTGCCGCGCTCGCTGCCGTCTTCGCCACGCAGCAGCACTTCGCCGTAACGCTGGAAACGGCGGCCGACCCCCTTGAATTCGGCCAGCGCCTTGATGATCGCGGCGTCCGGCACCTGCACCTCGGTCGCCACCGCGATCGCCGCGAGCGCGTTGAGCACGTTGTGCAGGCCCGGCAGGTTCAGTTCGATCGGCAGACGCGAGATCGAGCCGTTGACGCGCACCGCGTCGAACAGCATGCGACCGCCCTCGGCACGGATGTTCTCGGCGCGGATGTTGGCACCTTCCGACAGGCCGTAACGCACGATCTGCTTCGACACGAGAGGCATGATCGAGCGCACGTGCGGATCGTCCTCGCACAGTACGGCCACGCCATAGAACGGCAGGTGCTGCAGGAAATCGACGAAGGCCTGCTTGAGGCGGGCAAAATCGTGCCCGTAGGTGTCCATGTGGTCGGCGTCGATGTTCGTCACCACCGAGATCACCGGCGTCAACAGCAGGAAGGAGGCATCCGACTCATCGGCTTCTGCAACGAGGAAATCGCCCTTGCCGAGGTGGGCATTGGCGCCGGCCGCGTTCAGCTTGCCGCCGATGACGAAGGTCGGGTCCATTGCGCCTTCGGCAAGGATGCTGGCGACGAGCGAAGTCGTGGTGGTCTTGCCGTGGGTACCGGCGATTGCGATACCCTGCTTCAAGCGCATGAGTTCGGCGAGCATCTGCGCACGGGGCACGACAGGAATGTGACGCGAACGCGCCGCGACCACTTCGGGGTTGTCGTTGCGCACCGCCGTCGAGATGACCACGGCGTCCACGTCCGCGACGTTTTCGGCCGCATGCCCGGAGACGACCCGCGCGCCCAGTGCACGCAGGCGTCGGGTCGCGGCGTTCTCGCCCAGATCGGACCCGCTGACGGCATAGCCGAGGTTGACCAGCACTTCGGCGATGCCGCTCATGCCTGCGCCGCCGATACCAACGAAATGAATGCGTTTGACTTTATGTTTCATCACTTTCTCCCGGCGGCGAGGGCTTCGCACACGTCGGCGACGGCGTCGGCGGCAGCCGGCTTCGCCAGCGCGCGCGCCTTGTCGGCCATTTCCAGCAGCCGCGGGCGGTCGAGGCTCGCGAGGATGCCGGCCAGTCGCTCGGCGTCGAGTTCGTTCTGGGGCAGCAGATAGGCGGCACCCTGGTCGGCCAGGAAGCGCGCATTCGAAGTCTGGTGATCGTCCACGGCGTGCGGGAAAGGCACCAGCAGGCTGGCGACGCCAACGGCAGCGAGTTCTGCAACGGTCAGCGCGCCGGCACGGCAGATGACGAGGTCCGCTTCGGCGTACTTGCCCGCCATGTCCTCGATAAAAGGCACCAGCTCGCCGTCGACGTCGGCCTTGGCATACAGGGCCCGCAACGCCTCAATCTGCCTTGCGCCGGCCTGATGCGTGACCTGCGGACGCTGGGCCGGCTTCATCAACGACAGCGCTTCCGGGACGACCTGATTGAGCGCCGCTGCGCCAAGGCTGCCGCCCACAACAAGCACCTTCAACGGCCCGGTCCGGCCCGCGAAACGCTGGACCGGCGGCGCCACGGCAGTGATCTCGGCACGCACGGGATTGCCCACCCAGACGGCCTTCTTCAGTGCGGCAGGGAAGCCCGCCAGGACGCGGTCTGCGACGCCGGCGAGGACGCGGTTTGCGAGTCCCGCAACGGAATTCTGTTCATGCAGCACGAGCGGACGGCCGATCAGCGCGGCCATCATCCCGCCCGGAAAGGTCACGTAGCCGCCCATGCCGAGGACGACGTCAGGCCGGATCCGCCGCAACGCGCCAAGGGCCTGCCAGAACCCGCGCAGCAGGTTGAGCGGCAGCAGCAGCTTGCGCAGCAAGCCCTTGCCACGCAGCGCCGAGAAACGAATCCACGCGACTTCATAGCCGCGCTCCGGGACGAGCCGTGCCTCCATCCCGTCGGGATTGCCCATCCACACGATGCGCCAGCCCTGGCTGCGCAGCCGCTCGGCGACTGCAATGCCCGGGAAGATATGTCCACCGGTGCCGCCGGCCATCACGAGGAGAGTCTTCATGACCGCCCCCTCATGACTTGCCGATTTTCCCAGTCAATGCGGAGCAGGATCGCCAGGGCGACACAGTTCGCGACGATCCCCGATCCGCCGAAACTCATCAGCGGCAGCGTCAGACCCTTGGTGGGCAACAGGCCCATGTTGACGCCCATGTTGATGAAGGACTGGACGCCGAACCACAGGGCGATGCCCATCGCGACGAGCCCGGGGAAATAGCGTTCGAGCTTGATCGCCTCGCGGCCGATCACCATGATCCGGTGCACGAGCAGCGCAAACAGCAGGACGATGGTCATCACGCCCGCGAAGCCGAGTTCCTCGGCGATCACCGCGAGGAGGAAGTCCGTATGCGCTTCGGGGAGGTAGAACAGCTTCTCGACGCTCGCTCCGAGCCCGACTCCGAACCATTCGCCACGGCCGAATGCGATCAGCGCGTGCGAGAGTTGGTAGCCCTTGCCGAAGGCGTCCTGCCAGGGATCCATGAAGCCGAACAGGCGGTCGCGGCGATACGGCGAGAGCCACACGAGCAGGCCCAGGCCGACGATCGCCACCAGCGCGAGGAGTACGAAGACGCGCACGTTGATGCCGCCGAGGAAGAGCACGCCGAATGCGATCGACGTGATCACGACGAAGGCGCCGAAGTCCGGCTCGCGCAGCAGCAGGAAGCCGACGACGATGATCGTCACCGCCATCGGCAGGAAGGCGCGGCGGAAGCTGCCCATGTCGGAGAGCTTGCGTACCGTGTAGTCGGCCGCGTACAGCGCGACGAAGAGCTTCATCAGCTCCGACGGCTGCAGGTTGATCGGCCCGAGCGGCAACCAGCGCTGCGCGCCGTTGACCTCGCGTCCGAGGCCGGGAACGAGCACGACCAGCAGCAAGACCATGCCAGCGACGAACAACCAGGGCGCGAATTGTTGCCATTGGCGCATCGAAACCTGGAACGCCGTCAGCCCGGCAATCACGCCGACGACCAGAAAGATCGCGTGGCGAATCAGGAAGTAGAACTGCTGGTAGCCCGTGAACCGGCTACCCTCGGCCGTCGCGATCGAAGCCGAATACACCATCACCATGCCGATCAGCAAGAGGGCGCAGGAGGACCAGATCAGGAGCGGATCGAGGTCGCGTGCCGATTCCTGCGGACGCATCAGGCGGTTGACGGCGCGGCTCGCGTCCGACGCGCCGCCGCGCGCCGCGCGGGAATGGAAGAAGCCGGCGAGTGCGCTGACGATCTTCATGCGGCACTCACTCCCGGAAGGCGTCGCGCGGCCGCGACGAACACTTCGGCGCGATGTGCGTAGTTGCGGAACATGTCGAGGCTGGCGCAGGCCGGCGAGAGCAGGATCGCGTCGCCTTGCTGGGCCACGGCGTTTGCGCGCTCCACGGCGGCATCCATGTCCGCTGCACGCTCGACGACTGCTCCGGCGCCGGCGATGGCGGCTTCGATCAACGGGGCGTCGCGGCCGATCAGCAACACCGCGCGGGCGTGACGGGCGACGGCGTCGCGCAGAGGCGAGAAATCCTGCCCCTTGCCGTCGCCTCCGGCGATCAGGACGACCCGCCGGCCCAGTCCTTCGAGCGCAGCCAGCGTCGCACCGACGTTGGTCCCCTTCGAGTCGTCGTAGAAGACGACGCCATCAGCGCGTCTTGCAACGGGCTCAACACGGTGCGGAAGACCGCGGAAGCCCTTCAGCGCTTGTAGCATCGGCGCGAATTCGAGTCCAATCCCATGGCACAGCGCGAGGGCGGCGAGTGCGTTGGCCGCGTTGTGCGCACCGGCGAGCGGCAGTTCGTCCTGGCGCAGCAATTTGTCCTTGCCACGAACGAGCCAAGCGTCGCCGGCGGCGTCGCTGAGGATGCCGTAATCACGGTCCGTCGGCGGAGCGTCGGTCCCGAAGGTGACGGCCATCCGGGCGGGCAAGCGCATGGCCGCAACCAGCGCATCCTGGCGGTTGAGGACCTGCACGCCCTTGCCGGCGAAGATCCGCGACTTCACCGCCGCGTAGGTCGCCAGATCGCCGTGGCGGTCGAGATGGTCGTCGGTGACGTTGAGCACGGTCGCCGCGTCGGTGTCGAGACCGGCTGCGCCTTCGAGCTGGAAACTGGAAAGCTCGAGTACCCAGCACTCGGGCAACGGCTCGCTACGGTCGAGGCGATCCATCAGCACGTCGAGTGCCGCGGGGCTGATGTTGCCTGCCGCGACCGCATCCAGCCCTGCCGCCTGGCACAGCGCGGCGGTCAGTGCCGTCGTCGTGGTCTTGCCATTGGTCCCGGTGACCGCAACGATCCGCGAACGCTCGCGCATACCGAGGTCCTCGAGCGCACGAGCGAACAAGGCCATTTCGCCGACGACCGGGATGCCGCTTCGACGCGCGGCTTCGAGCAGCGCGATGCGGCCGTCGATGCCGGGACTGAGCGCAACGAGATCCACCCCGTCGAGCAGCCCGTCGGAGAACTCGCCAAGGACAATCTGCGCATCAGGCAGCGCCGACTGGAGTGTGGCCAGACCGGGGGGTTGGGTGCGGCTGTCCGCAACACGCAGGCGGGCGCCCTGGCCGGCACACCAGCGTGCCATCGCAAGGCCCGATTCACCGAGGCCGAGCACCAGAACGAAACGGTCGGTCAGGGCGTTCATCGCAGTTTCAGCGAGGACAGGCCGAACAGCACCAGCATCAGGGTGATGATCCAGAACCGGACAACGACCTGGGTTTCCTTCCAGCCACCCAGTTCGTAATGGTGATGCAGCGGCGCCATGCGGAAAATGCGCTTGCCGCCGCTGTATTTGAAGTAGAGCACCTGCACCATGACCGACATCGTCTCGGCGACGAACAGGCCGCCCATGATGAAGAGGACGATTTCCTGGCGTACGACCACGGCGACGGTGCCGAGCGCCGCCCCGAGGGCGAGCGCGCCGACATCACCCATGAAGACCTCGGCCGGATACGCGTTGAACCACAGGAATCCGAGGCCGGCGCCGCACAGCGCGCCGCAGAAGACCGCAAGTTCGCCTGCGCCGGCGATGTAGGGAACGCCGAGATACTTGGCGAAGCCGGCGTGCCCCGCGACGTAGGCGAAGATCGCCAGCGCCCCGGCGACCATCACCGTCGGCATGATCGCCAGACCGTCCAGGCCGTCGGTGAGGTTCACCGCATGGCTGGTGCCGTTGATGACGAAGTACGAGAGGGCGACGAAGCCCCAGACGCCGAGGGGATAGGAGACGGCCTTGAAGAAGGGCACGATCAGGTCGGTCTGCGCGGGTTCGGTTGCCGTCAGACCGAGAACCATCGCGGCCGCCAACGCAATCAGCGAGGTCCACAAATATTTCCAGCGGCTCGCGAGCCCCTTCGGGTCGCGGTGCACGACCTTGCGCCAGTCATCGACCCAGCCGACGGCGCCGAAGCCGAGGCTCACCAACAGGGTCACCCACACGTAGTGATTGTGCAGGTCGCCCCAGAGCAGGGTCGTCACGGCAATCGCGATCAGGATGAGCGCGCCGCCCATGGTGGGCGTTCCGGCCTTGGTCAGGTGCGACTTCGGGCCGTCGTCGCGCACGGCCTGGCCGATCTTCTTTTCCGTCAGCCAGCGGATCAGCGTCGGCCCGAACACGAAGGAAATCACCAGCGCAGTCAGGGCCGCCAGAACGGTGCGCAGCGTGATGTAGCCGAATACGTTGAAAGTACGGATGTCCTGGCCCAACCAGAGGGCAAGTTCGAGCAGCATGACTTAATGAGACTCCTGTGACGGGGCGCCATTGTGCACCGCCGCAAGCGCGTTCGCCACCCGTTCCATCCGCATGAAGCGAGATCCTTTGACCAGCACCACCGTATGGGGGTCGAGTTGTCCTTCGAGAGCCGCCACCAGTGCCTCCGGAGAGTCGAAATGATGCGCGCCCTCGCCGAAGTTGTGGGCCGCGACAGCGCTCATCTCGCCGAGCGCGTACAAGGTGTCGATCCCCTTGCTCTTCGCGTAGCCGCCGATTTCGTCGTGCAGTTGCGCGCTGGTCTGGCCGATCTCGCCCATGTCCCCGAGCACGAGCACCGTGTGGCCCGCCGTCGAGGCCAGGACGTCGATCGCGGCACGCATCGAATCCGGGTTGGCGTTGTAGGTGTCGTCGAGAATCACCGCACCGCCGAGTCCGGGGCGACGTTGAAGCCGTCCCGGTGCGCCGCTGAAACCCGCGAGCCCCTCGACGACGGCCTCGAGCGTCGCGCCGGCAGCCAGACACGCGGCCGCGGCACCGGCGGCATTGCGCACGTTATGGACGCCCGGGACCTGAAGCTCGATCTTGACCGTATTGCGCGGGGTGACCAGCTCCAACGAGGAGCCGAAGCCATGCTGCGTGCAACGCACCGTCACGTCGGCCGGATGCTCCATGCCAAAGCTCATCACGCGGCGGCCGGCGTTGAGATCGCTCCAGTAGGCCGCGTGCGGATCGTCGGCATTGACGATGGCGACGCCGTCCTCGGCCAGCCCGGCGTAGATCGCCCCCTTTTCGTGGGCAATTTCGACGAGCGAACCCATTCCCATCAGATGCGCGCGCTGCGCGTTGGTGACGATGGCAACGGTCGGTCGGGCGATATCGGTCAGATAGGCAATCTCGCCGGGATGGTTCATGCCCATCTCGATGATCGCCGCGCAATGCCCGTCGCGGAGTTCGAGCAGCGTCAGGGGGAGTCCGATGTCGTTGTTCAAATTGCCCGAGGTCGCGAGGACGGCGCCGGGCCCGCGTCCATCGAGACGCGCCTGCGCACGCATGATCGCGGCGCACATTTCCTTCACGGTCGTCTTGCCGTTGCTCCCCGTGACGCCGATCAGCGGGATCTCGAAACGACGGCGCCAGAACGCGGCCAGCGCCCCGAGCGCAAGCCGGGTATCGTCGGCGATCAGGAGCGGCAGTTCGACATCGCCGTGCTCCGCGGCCCATGCGGCATCGACGAGTGCCGCGACCGCGCCTTGCTCGCCCGCCAGGGCGACGAAATCGTGGCCGTCGAAGCGTTCGCCGCGCAACGCGACAAAAAGCTGTCCTGCGCGGATGCGGCGGCTATCGGTTCCGACGCAGTCGAAGCGCGCCTCGGCCGTCGCACGCAGGTCGAGGCCCTGAGCAACTTCCTGCAGGGTCAGCATGCACCCCGCCCCATCTTCCGGTTCCACTCCATCAGCGCGGCGCGCGCCTGTTCGACATCCGAGAATGGCATGCGTACCCCGAGGATCTCCTGATAGGGTTCATGGCCCTTGCCCGCGAGCACGATCACGTCGTCCGCAGCAGCCTCATCGACAGCGAGCCGGATCGCCTGCGCGCGATCTACGATACGTTCGGCGTTCGCACCGGCCCCGTTGACGATCGCGTCGATGATCTTCTCGGGGTCTTCGCTACGAGGATTGTCGCTCGTGATGATCACGCGATCGGCAAGCTGACCTGCGACTTCGCCCATGATCGGACGCTTGCCGGCATCGCGATCGCCGCCACAGCCGAACACGCAGACCAGGCGCCCGCCACGGGCGCGCGCCGTACCGCTGACGGACTCCAGCACCTTCGCCAGTGCATCGGGCGAATGCGCATAGTCGACCACCACCAGCGGCTCCGCGACGCCGCCGACGAGTTGCATGCGGCCTTCCGGCGGAGTCAGCCGCGAAATCACCCGCAGCACGTCTTCGAGCGCATGTCCGCGCGCCAGCAAGGCCCCCGACACGGCCATCAGGTTCGAAACATTAAAGGGCGCGACCAAGCGAACCTGCACGTCGGAACGCGTGCCATCCCACTCCAGCGTGAAGCGCAGCCCGGCCGGCGAACTCTGCACGTTCTCAGCAAGCAGTACGCGCGCACCGGGCACGGCCGCGGCGTTGATCGCGACGCGCGTGTAACCGATGACGGGCATGCCTTGCGCAACGAGACGACGGGCCTGTCCCAGGCCGAAACTGTCGTCGAGGTTGATCACGGCCGTGGAAACGCCGGGAAGGTCGAACAACTTCGCCTTCGCGGCAGCATAGCTATCCATGCTGCCGTGGTAATCGAGATGGTCGCGCGTCAGGTTGGTGAAGACCGCCACGTCGAAAGCGACGCCGTTCAGGCGCTCCTGATCGAGGCCGATCGACGAGACCTCCATCACCGCGGCTCGGGCGTCGGTCGCGACGAATTCCGCGAGAAGGCGATGCAATTCGAGCGCGTCGGGGGTTGTATTGATCGTGTTGGCGAGTTGCCCCGGGAAGCCGTTGCCGAGCGTACCGATGACGCCGCAACGTTCGTCGAAATGCCCGATCGCGCGCGCCAGCCACTGAGTAACGGTCGTCTTTCCGTTCGTGCCGGTGACGCCAGCCACCCAAAGCTTCTGCGACGGATGCCGGTAGATGGCGTCGGCAAGGTAGCCGCCGAGCTGCCGCAGCCCTGCGACGGCCATTGCCGGCACGGCGACCGCATCCGGGCGATAGCCATCGACGTCATCCCACAACACAGCGGAAGCCCCCTGGCCGACGGCAGCGTCGATGTACTTGCGACCATCGGTCTTGAACCCCGGCCACGCAGCAAAGACGTGGCCCGGTTCGATGCGACGGGAATCGGCGGTGATGCCGTCGGGGGTGACGCCTGCTTCGCGCAGGCGCTCCAGGATATTCAGGGCCTGGGCAGCGCTCACATGCTCTCCTTCACTGCGGGGGGCTCGCCGGCCTTCTGGGCGAGTTGCAGCGGCACCAGCGGCGCGTCAGGCGGCACGCCGAGCGTGCGCAATGCGCCTTCAGCGATCTGGGCAAAGACGGGAGCGGCAACGGTACCGCCGTAATACTGGCCGGCGGAGGGTTCATCAATCATCACGGCCACAATTATCCGCGGATCCGACGCCGGCACCATGCCGACAAACGATGAAACATATTTGTTCGCATAATGACCACCCTCGAGTTTGTGGGCAGTCCCGGTCTTGCCGGCGACGCGGTAACCCGAAATCTGCGCGCGGGGCGCTGTCCCGCCGGGACTGACGACCATCTCGAGCATGGCGCGCATCTCGCGGACGGTCTCGGACGAGAAGATCCGCTTGCCGCCGGTCGGGGGGCCATCGAGCTTGCGCAACGACAGCGGCACCATTTCGCCATCGCGGGCGAAAACCAGGTACGCGTGGGCGAGCTGGATGAGACTCACGGAGATACCGTGACCGAAAGACATCGTCGCCTGCTCGACCGGCTTCCATGTATGTGCCGGACGCAGCCGACCGCCGGCCTCCCCGGGGAAGCCGAGACTCAGCGGCTTGCCGAAACCGAGCGCGTCAAAGTTCCGCCACATTTCCTCGGGCTGGAAGTTCATCGCGATCTTGACGGTGCCGACGTTCGACGACTTCTGGATGACCTGCGCCACGGACAGCATGCCGTTATGGTGCGAGTCAGAAATCGTCGCCTTGCCGATCGTGATCCGCCCCGCACCGGTGTCGACCATGCTACTGGGTCGCACTTTTCCACGCTCGAGTGCGAGCGCAACCGTGAAGGGCTTCATCGTCGAGCCGGGCTCGAAGGTATCGGTGAAGACGCGGTTGCGCAGCTGCGCGCCGGTCAGATCGGTACGGTTGTTCGGGTTGTAGGTCGGGGCGTTAACCAGCGCCAGAATTTCGCCGGTGCGGGCGTCGAGCACAACCGACGCACCGGCCTTCGCCTTGTGCGTGGTCATTGCCTGACGCAGGGCGGAGTAGGCGATGTACTGGATTTTCGAATCGACCGACAGCGCGAGATCCTCGCCGTCACGCGGCGAGCGCACCCATTCGACGTCATCGACCACTTGACCGCGGCGATCGCGGATCACGCGGCGCACACCGGGCTTGCCGGCCAGCGAGTTCTCGAAGGCGAGTTCGACCCCCTCCTGCCCCTTGTCATCGACGCCGGTAAAGCCCAACACGTGGGCCATTACCTCGCCGCCGGGGTAATAGCGGCGGAATTCCTGCTGCTGGTGGATTCCGGGCAGCTTGAGGTCGGCGATCTGCTGGGCGAGTTCGGGCGACAGCTGGCGCTTGAGATAGACGAATTCGCGGCCCGCGCCCAGGCGGCGATCGAGCTCCTGCACGTCCATTTCGAGCAGGCCGGCGAGCCTGCGCATGTCGGCCGGCGAAAGCTGCGCGTCGGACGGGATCGCCCAGATCGAGCGCACCGGCGTACTGACCGCCAACATGTCGCCGTTGCGGTCGGTGACGCGTCCGCGCGTGGCGGGGGCCTCGATCACGCGCGCGTAGCGCGACTCGCCCTTGGCCTGCAAAAAGTCGTTGTTCACGCCTTGCAGATAGACCGCGCGCCCGGTCAGTGCGAGCGAACCGCACATCAGGCCGAGCATCACGACGCGGACCCGCCATCCGGGCAGGCCGTTCTTCAGCAAGGGGTTATGGTTGAATGTTACCGGGCGCCGCTTGGTCATTGCGCCACCTCCACCGAGAAAAGCTGTCCGGACGGCGGCACGCGCATGCCCAGACGCTCGCGGGCGATCTTTTCGACGCGCGCATGGGCCGCCCAAGTGCTCTGTTCGAGCTGCAACTGATCCCACTCCACTTCAAGACCGTGCATCCGCGTCTGTTCGCGCTCCAACTCTGTGTACAGCTTGCGGGCCTGGTGCTGCGACCCCACCACGCCGAGGGCGCTGGCGACGGCGATCGCCACGAGAAAGGCATCCACGCGGATCATGCTGCCGCCTCCGTACGTTCGGCGACGCGCATCACGGCACTGCGCGCACGAGGATTGGCCGCGACTTCGGCGCTGCCAGGACGCTGCGACTTGCCCACGAGTACGAGCCGCGGCTTCGGCAGATCGGCGGCACGCACCGGCAGACGGGCCGGCAATTGGGGTGGACGCGATTCGTCGCGCATGAAGCGCTTGACGATGCGGTCTTCGAGGGAATGGAAGCTGATCACTGCGAGCCGCCCGTGCGGCTTCAGGCGACGTACGGCTTCAGGCAGGATCAGCGACAGCTCTTCGAGTTCCCGATTGATGAAAATCCGTAGAGCCTGGAAGCTACGCGTCGCCGGGTGCTGCCCCGGCTCGCGTGTACGGACCGTTTTTTCCACGATCGCGGCAAGCTGTCCAGTGGTTGCAATAGCCCCCCCTGTCCGAGCAGCTGCAATCGCCTTTGCAATCGCATAAGCAAACCGTTCTTCCCCATAATCCCTGAGTACCTCCGTGATTTCCGCGACAGACGCCTCGGCCAGCCATTCGGCTACCGTCTGTCCGCGGGTCGTATCCATTCGCATGTCGAGGGGTGCATCGAAGCGGAAGCTCATGCCCCGCGCCGGCTCGTCGAATTGCGGCGAAGAGACGCCGAGATCGAGCAGCACGCCATCGACGTGCGCAATGCCCAAGCGGTCGAGTTCCTCGCCGAGTGCGCTGAAAGGGGCATGCACGAGCACGAATCGCGGATCCGTGAGCGCCTGCCCTGCTTGGATGGCCATCGGGTCGCGGTCGAATGCGATCAGGCGCCCGTGACTACCCAGCCTGGAAAGAATTGCGCGGCTGTGACCGCCGCGTCCGAAGGTGCCGTCCACATAGATGCCATCGGCGCGCACATCCAGCGCGTCGACCGCTTCGGAGAGGAGCACCGTGACGTGCCCGTTCGCGTCGCTCACAGCGCGAGGCTCTCGAATCCGGCCGGCAGCGGGCCGCTCGCTAGCGCCAGCATGGCTTCCTGCTGCTTCTGCCAGCCCGCATCGGACCACAGCTCGAAGTGAGTGCCCTGCCCGACCAGCCACACCTGCTTCTCGAGCCCGGCCCACTGGCGCGAAGTCGGGGCGATCAGCACGCGCCCGGCCGAATCCAGCTCTTCCTCCTGCGCATAGCCGATCAGCAGCCGCTTGAGGCCGGCCGTCTGCATGTCGAGCCCCGGCATCGCCGAAACCTTGTCTCGAATGGGATCCCATGCCGTCTTCGGGTAGACGAGCAGGCACTTGTGCGGATGGGCGGTAATCACGAGGGGAGCCCCATCGGGAACGAGGGCGTCACGATGCCGCGCCGGGACCGCTAGGCGTCCTTTCGCATCGAGACTGAGCGCAGAGGCACCCTGGAACATCACCCCCCCTGATTTTTCTTCGCCGAAGTGTATCGGAATAACACTTTGACCCACTTTTCACCACCGGACCCCACTTTAGAGCAAAGGTAAAACCGGGTCAAGCTGACGAAACGGATTTTTCCGTTGCGGCACAATGACTTATGGCTTCGGCGGGAAAGACGAGAAAGCCTGAAAAATCAAGGCAGATAGCGCAACTTCATGAGTCTTTTTGGGAAAAAATGCCCGGCGCCGCGCCCCAGGGTGGGGAGCGGTGGGAAAACCGGTCAAAAAGAACGATGGAATTGGTTTCGGCGGGGAAAGAGGGAAGTTCGCCGATAAGCCGGGTTCTGTCGAACGGCCGCGGAGCGAACCGCGACCGCCGGGCAGTCATTCCTCTGGGGGCCGTGTTGCCACGGCGCTCTAGCAGCCTACCCGGGAGCAGCGCGAGCCACGCCATTGCTCCCCTATTTGGCCTTGCCCCGGATGGGGTTTGCCGTGCCAGTCCTGTTACCAGTCCTGCGGTGGGCTCTTACCCCACCGTTTCACCCTTACCTGTGCCTGCGAAACAGGCCATCGGCGGTTTGCTCTCTGTTGCACTTTCCGTCGCCTTGCGGCGCCCGGCCGTTAGCCGGCATCCTGCTCTGCGGGGCCCGGACTTTCCTCCACGTACACGAGGTACGCAGCGACTGCCTGGCGAACTTCCCGCGGCGATTATACGCGAGCGCTCACTGTCCCGCTGGAACAAAAGCGATCGCGCCCTCCTTCAGGCGGAAGGTGCCTACCAAGGGGCCGGGTGCTGTGCCCTGGGCATTGTCCCAGTCCTGGACGGCGCACTTTTCGGTGCTCACGAGGTACCAGCGGTTCCCCTGATGCACGCCCCACAGGCGATCCCCCGCCTCGAACACTTCTATCGGCGTGAGTTCGGTCCGGTCGGGGTGAATCGCGACGCGGCGCTGGCAGCTCGGCAGGCGCGATGGAATCAGCGCCTGGTTCACCGTCTTGTCCCAGAAATAAGGCTGCTCGCGCACGAGGATCAAGGCGTGCTGACTCCCCTCGATCATGTAGGCGGTCGCACCGTTCTCGCACGCCATCAGTATCGGCGTCAGCGCGAGCACCGCACACAGATTTCTAAGGGAAGTCGGCAGCATATCTTGCAGTCCTGTCAGAGCAGGCGCCAGGCAACCGATTCGCCGGCGCGCAAGGGCACGAGGGGATCGTCGCCAAGATACCCGTATGCGGATGGCACCGTCCACTCGTCCTTCACGAGCGCGATGCGGTCCTCGTTCGCGGGCAGGCCATAGAATGCGGGGCCGTTCAGGCTCGCGAACGCCTCGAGGCGATCGAGGGCGCCTGCCTGTTCGAAGGCCTCGGCGTAGAGTTCGATCCCGGCGTGAGCCGTATAGCACCCGGCACACCCGCAGGCCGCCTCTTTCGTCGACTTGGCATGCGGCGCCGAGTCCGTACCGAGGAAGTACTTTGCACTGCCGCTCGTCACCGCTTCGACGAGCGCTCGGCGATGGGTTTCGCGCTTGAGCACCGGCAGGCAATAGTGATGCGGCCGGATGCCGCCGGCGAAGATCGCATTGCGGTTGAGCAGCAGGTGGTGCGCGGTCACGGTCGCGCCCACGTTGGCGCCGACGCTCGCGACGAACTGGACGGCGTCGGATGTCGTGATGTGCTCGAAGACCACGCGCAGCCCCGGGAAACGGGCGACCATCGGCGCGAGCACGCGATCAATGAAGACCTGTTCGCGATCGAAGACATCGACGTCGCCGTGCGTCACTTCGCCGTGGACGCATAGCACCATTCCGAGCTGCTCCATGCGCTCGAGGACGGGATAGACCTTGTCGATGGCCGTCACGCCGGCATCCGAATTAGTCGTCGCGCCGGCCGGATAGAGCTTCACCGCAACGACCGCGCCGCTCGCCTTGGCGCGATCGATTTCGTCCGGCGCTGTGTTGTCGGTGAGATAGAGGCTCATCAGCGGCTCGAACTTCAAGCCCGCGGGAACGGCGGCATTGATCCGCGCGCGGTATTCGATGGCTTGCGCGGTGGTCGTCACCGGCGGCCGCAGATTGGGCATGATCAGCGCACGAGCGAAGCGTTGTGCAGTATGCGGAACCACGGTGGCGAGGGCGTCGCCGTCGCGCACGTGCAGATGCCAGTCGTCGGGGCGAATCAGGGAGAGCGTTTGCATGACCAGTCCGTTTCTTGGGGGTGCACAATTATAGGCGCGCTTCAGCCGCCCTTGAGTTCGAGGGCGCGCGCGTAGAGGGCGTTGCGCGAGGCGCCGGTGATTTCGGCCGTCAGCCGCGCCGCGCTTTTGACGGGCAACTCGGCGAGCAGCAGTCCGAGCACGCGCTCGGCCTCCGCGCCGATCCCCTCGACCGCCGGCGCAGCGGACACGATCAGGACGAACTCCCCGCGCGTATGGTTCGCATCCTCCGCAAGCCATGCAGCCGCGTCGGCGAGCGGCATGCGCACGATCTGCTCGTAGATCTTGGTGAGTTCGCGCGCGATGACAATCTCGCGCTGCGGTTCGAGCACGTCCGCCAGGTCCGCCACGCATTCGGCGATACGGTGCGGCGATTCGTAGAACACGAGCGGCACCGCCTGCGCCCGCAAGGACTCGATCGCCGCCTTGCGCGCAGCCTGCCGAGCAGGGAGGAAGCCGACGAAGTGGAATCCGTTGTCGACGAAACCGGCCGCCGACAAGGCCGCGATGGCCGCGCACGCGCCCGGCACCGGCACCACCGGGAAGCCCGCCTCCCGCACACGCGCCACCGCTCGCGCACCCGGATCGGACACTGCCGGGGTACCGGCGTCGCTGATCAGCGCAACGTGCTGACCGGCTTCCAGCATCCGGATCACCTGGCCGACGGCCGCCTGTTCGTTGTGCTCATGCAGCGCGAGCAGCCGCGAGCGAATGCCGAGCGCATCAAGCAGCCGCTGGCTATGGCGCGTGTCCTCGGCGGCAATCGCCTCGACCGAAGCAAGCACGGCCTGGGCGCGCAGCGTGATGTCCTGCAGGTTTCCCAGCGGGGTGGCCACCACATACAATGACGGCGTACTTGAAAGAGGCGAAGGACTGGCGGCCATGAGAGAAGAGAAAGGCAATACGGGGGCAGGCATTGTCGACCCCGCGCGGGGCGCGAAGCAAGCACGCGGCAAGGCGGCCGAGATGCTGGCCGAACGTTTCTTGTCCTCGCGCGGCGTCACGACCATCGCCCGCAATGTGCGCTGTCGCGGCGGCGAAGTGGATCTGATCTGCTTCGACCGCGGGGCGGTCGTCTTCGTCGAGGTGCGCCTGCGCACGAACCCGCGCTTCGGCGGTGCCGCCGCGAGCATCACGGCAACCAAGCGCCGGCGGATCGAACTGGCGGCACGCTGGTGGCTGTATGGCGCCGGCCGGCGGCATGCCGAACGCCCCTGCCGCTTCGATGCCATCCTGCTGAGCAGCCTCGACGAGGATGGCATCGACTGGATACGCGGCGCATTCGATGCCTGCTTCGCGTAACCGACTGTAATCGAGCGTGACCGGCACACGCGGCCGATGCACACTCCCGGACACTGTCGCAGTCCCCGGCGCCACAAGCTTGGTGGCAAACTTCGAGTCCTGGCACGCATGCTAGACTCTTGCCCCCGAACGAAGTGCCCCGAGGGCCCATCATGGACCTGATTCACCGCATCTCCCGACAATTCGAAGACAGCGCGCGAACCAAGCTCGACGCTCTGGAAGCGCTCGCTGCGCCGATCGCTGGTGCCGTCGAGATCATGACCGGCAGCCTGCTCAACAACGGCAAGATCCTCTCCTGCGGCAATGGCGGCTCGGCGGCCGATGCGCAACATTTCGCGGCCGAGCTGGTCAATCGCTTCGAGATGGAACGCCCGCCGCTCGCAGCCATTGCCTTGACGACGGATACTTCGACGCTGACGTCGATCGCGAACGACTACGACTACACCCTGGTCTTTTCGAAGCAGGTTCGCGCACTGGGCCAGCCGGGGGACGTCTTGCTCGCGATCTCGACGAGCGGCAATTCACCCAACGTGATTAGCGCTATCGAAGCCGCCCACGAACGCGAAATGCGCGTCATTGCGCTGACCGGCAAGGGCGGGGGCCAGATCGGCGAAATGCTCACGGACAACGATATCCACTTGTGCGTGCCGTCGGACCGCACCGCCCGCATCCAGGAGGTCCATCTGCTGGTGCTGCATTGCCTGTGCGACGGCATCGATTGCCTGCTACTCGGAGTTGAAGACGAATGAATCAAAAACAAGCCCTGATCCGCAACCGCGCACTCATCCTGGCCCTCGCGGCGGCAACCACGCTACCGCTGTTGCAGGGCTGCATACCGCTCGTCGCCGGCGGGGTGGGGGCCGGCGCCGTGATCGCCTCCGACCGGCGCACCTCAGGCACCTACATCGAGGACGAAGGGATCGAGTGGCGCGCCAACAGCGCCCTCAAGGACCGCTTGGGCGATGCGGTGCATATCAACGTCACGTCCTACAACCGCAACGTCCTGCTGACGGGCGAAGCGCCGACCGAAGCGCACCGCGCGGAGGCCGAGCGCGTTGCAGGCGGCATCAACAACGTCAAGGGCGTGATCAACGAGATCCAGGTCGCAGGCATCTCTTCGCTGACTTCGCGCGGCAATGATTCGCTCCTCACTTCCAAGGTGAAAGCGCGCTTCGTCGATGCGGCGCAATTCAGCGCCCACCGCGTGAAGGTCGTGACCGAGGCGAGCACGGTCTACCTGCTGGGCCTCGTGACGCGCCGCGAAGCGGACGCTGCAAGCGAACTCGCGCGCCGCACCGACGGCGTGCGCAAGGTCGTGCGAGCGTTCGAATACATCACTGACCAGCAGGCCCGTCAGCTGGACGGCGTGTCAGACAAGCAGCAGTAAACGCTGGCGCGGTTCGCGGCAGGTCGCGAACCGCGCCGATTGTCGTCAGCTGCGCTGACGCAAGGCAGTGAGCAGCTTCTCGTGCACGCCGCCAAAGCCGCCGTTGCTCATCACGAGCACGTGGTCACCGGGGCGTGCGTCCGCTGCCACATCGGCGACGAGCGCGTCGAGCGCTTCATAAGTAGCCGCCCGCTCGCCGAGCGGCGCCAGAGCGGATGCGGCATCCCAACCCAGCCCGTTCGCGTAGCAGAACACCCGATCCGCCAGCGCCAGGCTCCCCGGCAGGCGATCCTTCATGACGCCGAGCCTCATCGTGTTCGACCGCGGCTCGAGCACCGCGAGAATCCGCCCCCCCGGTTCGCGCCGGCGAAGACCTTCGATGGTCAACGCAATCGCGGTCGGGTGATGGGCGAAATCGTCGTAAACGGATACGCCGCCGACCTCGCCGCGCAACTCCATCCGCCGCTTGATACCCTCGAATCGGGCGAGGCTCGCGATCGATTGCGCCGGCGTGATACCGACGTGGCGGGCCGCGGCGATCGCGGCCAGCGCGTTGCTGCGGTTGTGGCGGCCGGCCATCGGCATCCATCCGCGCCCCAACTCCTCGCCGCGCAGCCGGAAGATCGCCTCCCCCTCCTCCGCGCCGACCTCGACCGACCACTGGGCGGCATCGTCGAACCACTCCACCTCGGACCAGCATCCGCGCCCGAGGACGCGCTTGAGGCTTTCCTCGCCAGCGTTGACGATGATGCGCCCCGACGCCGGAATCGTCCGCACGAGGTGATGGAACTGGGTTTCGATCGCCGCCAGGTCCGCAAAGATGTCGGCGTGGTCGAATTCGAGGTTGTTCAGGATCGCCGTCCGCGGGCGGTAATGCACGAACTTCGACCGCTTGTCGCAGAACGCAGTGTCGTATTCGTCCGCTTCGATCACGAAGAACGATGAATCAGTCAGCCGGGCCGACACGCCGAAATTGCCGGGCACCCCGCCGACGAGGAATCCCGGGTTGAGGCCCGCGTCCTCGAGCAGCCACGCCAGCATCGACGTGGTCGTCGTCTTGCCATGGGTGCCGGCGACGGCGAGCACCCAGCGCCCCTGCAGCACGTGCTCGGCCAGCCATTGGGGTCCCGAGACGTAGGGCAGGCCACGATCGAGAATGGCTTCCAGGAGCGGGTTGCCGCGTGAAATCGCGTTGCCGACCACGAACATGTCGGGAGCGAGGTCGATCTGCGCCGCGTCGTAGCCTTCGGTCAGGGCGATGCCGCACTGTTCGAGCTGCGTGCTCATCGGCGGATAGACGTTCGCATCGCAGCCGGTAACCGTGTGCCCCGCGGCACGCGCGATCTGGGCGATGCCTCCCATGAAGGTGCCGCAGATGCCGAGAATATGGATATGCATGAAAACTCCAGGACGTCGGTGCGCTGCAATGCGCTTGAAACCGGCCCGTGTAGAATGGGCGGCATTCTACATCGACCGTCCGCAGCACTCGCGACCATGACCTTCCGAGCGCCTCCTTCCCGATCAGGAACCCTGCGACGCGAGATCGCCGCCGCCGCCGCCCGCATGATGGCCGAAGACGGCATCAGCGACTTCGGCTTTGCGAAACGCAAGGCCGCACGCCAGCTCGGCGCGACCGACGCCGATGCACTGCCCAACAACGCCGAGATCGAAGCCGAACTGAGGGCCTGGCAGGCGCTATACCAGGACGAGGAGCAGGCCGAGCGCCTGCTCGAAATGCGCAGGGCGGCGGTGGACGTCATGCGTCTGCTCGGGGAATTCCGCCCCTACCTGACTGGCGGCGCACTGGACGGCACCGCCGGCCGCTATACCGAAGTCGATGTCGAGCTCTATCCGGAAAGCGCGAAAGAAGTCGAGATCTTCTTCCTCAATCAGAACATCCGCTACGAACATCGCGAACCGCGCCGGCCGGCACCCAATACGCCGGAAGCCATTCTGAGCTTTGACTGGGACCAGGTGCCGATCCGGCTGTCCATCTATGAAGGGCAAGGCGAGCGCACGTCACGCCGCCATGGCGAACGGGCCCGCCTACCGGCCGTTGAAGCCCTGCTTGCCGCCGACGAGCGCGCAGCCGCCGAAGCAGCGAACCTCGCGCAAGAATGAAGCGCCCGGGCACCGCGCTCCTTGTCGTCGCCGTCGCGGCACTCTCGGCGCTCGCCGGGTATTGGATGCAACACCGCCTGCGATCCGACGACGTGCCTGCGGTGACGGCCGAGCAAGGGGCGCCCATCCTGGCCCTGACCCTGCCGGACACGGACAATCGCCCGCAAGCGCTTGGGCAATGGCGCGGCAAGGTGCTTGTCGTGAATTTCTGGGCGACCTGGTGCCCACCTTGCCTGCGCGAACTGCCCGAATTCTCCGAGGTCGCCCGCCGCCATGCCGACCAGCCGGTGCAGTTCGTCGGCATCAGTATCGACCGCATCGAAAATGTGCGGCATTTTGTAAGCAACACCCAAATTCCATATCCGTTGCTGATAGGCTCGCCGGAAATCGTGAACCTCACCGTTCCGCTCGGCAACACAGCTCGCGCACTGCCATTCACAGCAATCTTGGACCAAGGCGGGGCGCTGCGATTTGTGAAGCTGGGTACCTTGAACGCCGACGAACTAGCAGGCAAAATCCGCGCACTGCTCGACAGACCCTGAGCGCTGCAGTGCCTTTTTTCTGGACAAATTGCAGCCAATTGCGGCAAACTTGCCGACATGACGCGCTCAAAACGCAGCAAATCTTCAGAATCGGCACCCCCGCCGCAGACCCGTATCCTGGTCCTGCACGGCCCCAATCTGAACCTTCTAGGCACCCGAGAACCCGAGGTTTACGGGCGCACTACGCTCGCCGACATCCATTCCGCAATGGATGCGCGCGGCCGCGCCGACGGCGTGGTGGTGGAAAGCTTCCAAAGCAACCACGAAGGGCAGCTGATCGATCGCGTCCAGGCTGCCGCCGTCGAAGGCGTCAGCTACATCATCATCAACCCGGCTGGCTATACGCACACCAGCGTCGCGCTGCGTGACGCGCTTGCCGCCGTGGCGATTCCCTACGTGGAAGTGCATCTGTCGAACATCCACGCGCGGGAAGCCTTCCGGCATCACTCCTATTTTTCCGATCGCGCCAGCGGCGTGATCTGCGGGCTGGGCGCATACGGCTACATGGCCGCTCTCGAATTCGCCCTGACCCAGCTGCGGAAAACCTGAAAAAACAACCCTCTGGCAGCGCCCTCGCGGCGCCGGCCGTCTGGAGAACCACAATGGATCTGCGCAAGCTGAAGAAACTCATCGACCTCGTCCAGGAATCGGGCATCTCCGAACTCGAAGTGACCGAAGGCGAAGAGAAGGTTCGCATTGCCAAGCACATCGCGGCCCCCACCGCCGCAGCCTATCTGGCGCCGGCCCCCGCCGCCGTCGCTGCTGCCCCGGCCGCCGCACCTGCCGCCACGGCCCCTGCGGCCGACGCCCTGCCCGAGGGACATGTCGTCAAGTCGCCGATGGTCGGCACCTTCTATCGCGCAACCGCTCCCGGCGCAGCCCCGCTCGTCGATGTCGGCCAGAGCGTGGCCATCGGTGACCGTCTGTGCATCATCGAAGCGATGAAGCTGATGAACGAGATCGAGTCCGAATTCGCCGGCACCGTAAAGGCGATCCTGGTCGAGAACGGCCAGCCGGTCGAATACGGCCAGCCGCTGTTCGTAATCGGCTGATCCGCCCATGTTTGAAAAAATCCTGATCGCGAACCGCGGCGAAATCGCCCTGCGCGTACTGCGCGCATGCCGCGAGCTCGGCATCCGCACGGTCGCAGTCCATTCGGAAGCCGACACCGAGGCGAAATACGTCAAGCTCGCCGACGAGTCGGTCTGTATCGGCCCGGCGGCGTCCGGCCTGAGCTACCTCAACGTGCCCGCCATCATTTCGGCCGCCGAAGTCACCGACGCCGAAGCGATTCACCCCGGCTACGGCTTCCTCTCTGAAAACGCCGATTTCGCCGAGCGCGTCGAACAATCCGGATTCGTCTTCATCGGCCCGCGTCCCGACACCATCCGCCTGATGGGCGACAAGGTCAGCGCCAAGGACGCGATGAAGGCGACCGGCGTTCCCTGCGTGCCCGGTTCCGACGGCGCACTGCCGGACGACCCGAAGGCGATCATCAAGATCGCACGCGGCATCGGCTACCCGGTGATCATCAAGGCGGCGGGCGGCGGCGGCGGGCGCGGCATGCGCGTCGTGCACACCGAGGCGGCGCTGCTCAATGCCGTTGCGACGACGCGCGCGGAAGCGCAGGCGGCGTTCGGCAACCCCGTCGTGTACATGGAGAAGTTCCTCGAGAACCCTCGCCACGTAGAAATCCAGGTGCTCGCCGACGAGCACGGCAACGCGGTTTACCTCGGCGAGCGCGACTGCTCGATGCAGCGCCGCCACCAGAAGGTGATCGAGGAAGCCCCTGCGCCCGGCATCGACCGCAAGACGATCGCCAAGGTCGGCGAACGCTGCGCCGAAGCCTGCCGCAAGATCGGCTACCGCGGCGCGGGCACCTTCGAGTTCCTGTTCGAGAACGGCGAGTTCTACTTCATCGAGATGAACACGCGCGTGCAGGTCGAGCACCCGGTCACCGAACTGATTACCGGCATCGACATCGTGCAGGCCCAAATCCGCATCGCGGCCAACGAGAAGCTGTGGTTCGGCCAGAAGGATATCGCCTTCCGCGGCCACGCGATCGAATGCCGCATCAACGCCGAAGACCCGTTCAAGTTCACGCCCTGCCCGGGCCGCATCACGAATTGGCACGTGCCCGGCGGCCCCGGCATCCGCGTCGATTCGCACGTGTACAACGGCTACATGATCCCGCCGCATTACGACTCGATGATCGGCAAGCTGATCGCCTACGGCGACACGCGCGAGCAGGCGCTGCGGCGCATGCGGATCGCACTGTCCGAAATGGCGGTCGAAGGCATCAAGACCAACATCGCGCTGCATCAGGAACTGATGCTCGACGCGCGCTTCATCGAAGGCGGCACCAGCATCCATTACCTGGAACACAAGCTGGCCGACCGCAACGAAGTGAAAAAGACCTGATCGAACGGAACGGACATGTGGATATCGGTCACGCTGCAGGCTGACGCCCGAAAGGCCGAGGCGCTCTCCGACGCCCTGATGGAGGCGGGGGCGCTGTCGGTCAGCATCGAGGACGCCGACGCCGGCACCGAGGCCGAAAAGCCGCAGTTCGGCGAACCCGGCCACCTCCCCGTGGGGCTGTGGGATCACAGCCGGGTGCTGGCGCTGTTCGATGCCGGTAGCGACATCGCGGTCGCGCTGGCCCGCGCGGCGGCGGAGGCCGGCTTCGATGTCGTTCCGCCGTTCACGCTGGAAGAAGTCGCCGAACAGAACTGGGTCCAGCTCACGCAAAGCCAGTTCGACCCGATCCAGATCAACGAGCGCATGTGGATCGTGCCCTCGTGGCACGACGCGCCGAACCCGGACGCGATCAATATCGAGCTCGATCCCGGCATGGCTTTCGGCACCGGATCGCACCCGACGACGCGGCTGTGCCTTGAGTGGCTATGCGATGCCGTGCAGCCCGGCGCGAATGTGCTCGACTACGGCTGCGGCTCGGGGATTCTCGGGATTGCGGCAGCACGTCTGGGTGCAGGCGACGTGCTCGGTATCGACATCGACGACAAGGCACTCGAAGCCGCGCAGGACAACGCGCAACGCAACAACGTATCGATCCGCTTGCAGCATTCGCGCGAGCCGCTCGACACCACCTTCAACGTCGTCGTCGCCAACATCCTGACCAATCCGCTGTGCGTGCTTGCGCCCGCGCTCGCCGCACGTGTCGCGCCCGGGGGCCGGATCGCGTTGTCGGGCGTGCTGGATACCCAGACCGATCAGGTCATCGCGGCTTACGCTCCCTTCCTCGAACTCCGCGTCGGAGCGACGCGCGAAGGCTGGGCGCGACTCGAAGGCTTCCGCCCGGCTGAAACGGGCGGCGTCCGCTGATGTTTGCGCGCTGCCCGGCCTGCCAGACAGTATTCCGGGTCCGGCCCGAGCAGCTGCGCACCCATGCGGGGCAGGTCCGCTGCGGACACTGCCTGAACGCGTTCGACGCACTCGACAACCTGTTGGAGGACGGCGCTTCGATGCCCGCGCCTGCAACGCCGTCGCCCGCCCCCCCGGTCGAACCGGCGCCGTCCGCACCGGAACATCCCGCGCCCGAGCTCTCCGCACCTGCGGCAGTGGAACCGCGGCGGGTGGATATGGACCTGACGGACCTGGATCTGACCGCGCCGAGTCCACCCGTGACGAAAGACGCGAGCGAACACTTCTTCGTACTGGAAGAGCGCGTCGCCGAGCCCAAGCCGGCGGAGCCGGCCTCGCCGCCCGATCTGGATTTCGATATCCCGGAAACGCTGGTTCCGTTCCGCCGCCGCGGCGCGCCCCCGCCCCCTCCCCGCCAAGTCCAAACAACACCTTCGCCTGGGGGCCACGACTTCGTCTTCGAGCCGATCGAGTTCATTGAGCCGCCACCGCCCGGCCCGGCATCGCCCGTCGCAAGGTCGGCGCAGAACGACGCGGAACCGAAATCATCCGTCTCGGACAGCGAAGCCCCCCTGATGGACTCCGACACGGTGCAGGAGACGTCTTCAGCCGCGCTCCATCCCTGGGAGCACGAGCCCGCCGACAGGATCGAGCCTCGGCTGACAACGCCCGCCGAGCAGCAACCTGTTTCCCCGGCAGCGGAACCACCCCCGCTGATCGGCGGAATCGCGGCTCGGGCCGACGAGGAACGCGCGGACGAGCCCCCTGAGTCCGAAGCCGAGGGGACGGTCAATGACTACGCTCCGCCCACTCAATCAGCGATGAAGCGTTGGCTGCTCGGACTGGGGATGGGGGTACTGGCGGGAACACTGGCGGCGCAAGCGGCCTACATCTTCCGCGACGACATCGCGCGCGACTGGCCGGCGCTCCGGCCCGCGCTGCAGGCTGCCTGCACGCGCTTGAACTGCACAATCACGCTTCCCCGGGTTGCAGCCCAGATCAGCGTAGACGCCTCCGACCTGCAGTCGGAACCCGGCCGGCCCGGACGCTACACGCTGAGCGCCACGATCCGCAACCGGGCCGAGTACGCGCAGGCCTATCCGCACCTCGAACTGACGCTGACCGACGCTCGGGACCGCGCACTCGCCCGACGCGTGCTGGCGCCAGCGGATTGGGCGCCCGGTGCCGACCTCGAGCGCGGCCTCGCGGCGGGACGCGAAATCACGATCAACCTCCCCTTCGAGGCCACCGGCTTGAGCGCAGCCGGTTATCGCATCTATGTCTTCTATCCCTGACCCGATACGCGGCACCACTGCCATGGAACCTTCGCCCCACAAGGCCGGCACCGAAAGCCCCTTCAAGGGCAAGCGCGGCCTCATGCGCGTATTCAACGCCCTTCGCTATTCCATGGACGGACTGAGTGCGGCATTCCTCCATGAAGACGCCTTCCGCCAGGAATGCATCCTCGCCGCAATCCTGATTCCGGTCGCCTTTTTCGTCCCCACGAGCGGGGCGGGAAAGGCGCTGCTAGTCGGCAGCGTGCTGCTGGTGATGGTCGTCGAGCTGATCAACTCGGCCATCGAGGCGACGGTCGACCGCGTGTCGCTCGAGCGTCACCAACTCGCGAAGCGGGCCAAGGATATTGGCAGCGCTGCAGTCCTGATCGCACTGATCAACCTGGCAGCGACCTGGGGCCTGGTGATCCTCGGCTGAGGAGGACCGCAGAGGCGGCCACTGTCCGGCGGCCGCCCCAACGCAAGAACCTTAACGGCTCACGCGGGTCGTACCGCCGTCACGCACCACGCGCACCGATTCACCCGGGCGGAAGCCTTCGCCGTGGTCGTCCTGCACCACGGCAAGGATCTGGCCGTTGTCGAGGCGTACCGTCACTTCGACGCCGTCGGAGCGCGTCACGCCCTCTTCAATCGCCGAGCCGGCGAGGCCGCCGGCCACGGCGCCGACCACGGCACCGATCGCCGATCCGCGCTTGCCGCCGACACCGCTGCCTGCGATGCCACCCACTGCGGCCCCCGCCAGCGTGCCCACCGGAGTCTTCGTCCCCTCGAGCTTCACCGGCCGCACCGACTCAACCACCGCATACTGAACCGACATCGCGCGGCGCGCTTCGCCGCGCGAATAGGTGTCGCCTCCCAGCCCGCTGGCGCAGCCGCCGATCCCCGACATTGCGAATACGAGCGCGAGACTCCCCGCGATACGCCGCATACCGATACCCATCACCATAGCGTTTCCCCGAATGCTGCCCGGAAGCGGGCGGAAATTTCGTCGCGGCTGGGGGCGTGATTCTGCCCCCCGCGGCTCGCAATCTTGATCGACCCCATCAGCGACGCCAGGCGTCCCGTGCGAGTCCAGTCGAACCCGTTGGCGATGCCATAGAGCAAGCCTGCACGATGGGCGTCGCCACAGCCGGTCGGGTCGACGACCTCGTCGGGCTGTACCGCGGGGATGTCGATGCAGCGGCCCTCCGCGTAGATGCGGGAGCCTTCCGGCCCGAGCGTGACGATCAAGGCATCGACCATCGCGGCCAGTTGCTCCTGCGAACACCCCGTCCGCTCGCACAACAACCGGACTTCGTAATCGTTGACCGTGCAGTAATTGGCCAGTTTCAGGCAGTGCAGCAACTCTTCGCCGGAGAAGAGCGGCATCCCCTGCCCCGGATCGAAGATGAACGGAATCCCCGCTTCGGCGAACTGGGCGGCATGGTTCAGCATGCCGTCGCGGCCGTCGGGCGAAACGATTCCCAGCGTCGCGCCGGCCGCATCCTGCACCCGATTGAGGTGCGACTGACTCATCGCACCGGGGTGGAAGGCAGTGATCTGGTTGTCGTCCAGGTCGGTGGTGATGAAGGCCTGCGCCGTGAAACTGCCGGGCACGAGGCGAACGTGATCCTGACGCAGGCCAAGCCGCTCGAGGTGCTGTCGGTACGGCCCAGCATCCTCGCCAACAGTCGCCATGATCAGTGGGGCGGCGCCGAGCAGGCCGAGGTTGTAGGCGATGTTGCCCGCACACCCGCCGAATTCCCGCCGCATGTCCGGCACGAGAAACGAGACATTCAGGATGTGAATCTGCTCCGGCAGGATGTGCCGCTTGAACTGGTCATGGAAAACCATGATCGTGTCGTAGGCGATGGAGCCGCAGACGAGGATGGACATGTGAAATCCCGGGGTGGCAAAGCCGGCATTATAGGACTCCTGCAGGCGTCCCGCCGTCACCATCCCGTAACTCTTCAGTCATGGGGCTGCAACGCAGCCCATTGAAAATGCGCCAACATCATGACTCGAGGAGTCGCGCATGCTGCAACAAGCCCTGCATTCCGACAATCGGACAAGCCCGAGCCTGCATGTGGGCCTGGCACGCTGTGAAACGGAGATTCTCGACGCGCAGCGCCTGCGCTACCGCGTATTCGCGGAAGAAATGGGCGCCCGCCTGAACAGCCGCACGCCGGGCGTCGATCGGGACATCTTCGACCCGTATTGCGACCATCTGGTGGTGCGCGACGAAGCGCAAGGCCGCATCGTCGGCACCTACCGCATCCTGTCGCCCTCGGCAGCGCGCAAGGTCGGCGGCTACTATTCAGAAAGCGAATTCGACCTCACCCGCCTGCAGCACCTGCGCAGCCGTCTGGTCGAGATCGGGCGTTCATGCATCGACCCCGACTATCGCAGCGGCGCCGTGATTGCCCTGCTGTGGTCCGGTCTCGCCCGCTACATGCAGGAAAACGGCTACGATTACCTGATCGGCTGCGCCTCGGTCAGCATGGCCGACGGCGGACATCAGGCCGCGAGCCTGTACAATCGCCTCAAGGAAACCCATTCGGCTCCGCCCGAGTACCACGTTTTCGCCCGCTGCCCCTTGCCGCTCGACCGCCTGCGCACCGACGTCGCCGGCTCGACGCCGCCGCTGATCAAGGGCTATCTGCGCGCTGGAGCGTGGATCTGCGGGGCGCCGGCCTGGGATCCCGACTTCAACACCGCCGACCTCCCGATCATGCTGCCGATGCGCCAGGTCGAAGGCCGCTACGCTAAACATTTCCTGGGACGCGCAGACTGAACACTCAAACCGCAAGCATCGCACCGTCGGCGCCGGCCCTTGGCGCATCGGCGCCGGTCCGCGCCTGGCGTTATCTCCGGCTCGCGTTGCATCTGGCCGCGGGCGTCGTGACGGCGCTGACCGTCTTTCCTGCCGTCCCGGACGCGGCCCGCAGGCATCTGCGGCAACGCTGGTCACGGCGCCTGCTGGCCGTTCTCGGCGTCGATCTGAAGCGGCACGGGGTCGCGATCGCGCCGGGCAGCCTGCTCGTCGCCAACCATATTTCCTGGCTGGACGTCTTTGTCATCAACGCCCTCGCACCGTCCGCGTTCGTCTCAAAAGCGGAGGTCAGAGCGTGGCCCGTGATCGGCTGGCTCGCGGCACACAACGAGACCGTCTTCCTGCGCCGCGGCAGCCGTGGTCACGCGAAGATCATCAATGCGGAGATCGGTACGCTGCTTGACGCCGGAAGGAACGTCACCATCTTTCCCGAAGGAACGACGACCGACGGCAGCCACGTGCTGCATTTCCACGCAGCCTTGCTGCAACCGGCGATCGAGGCCGGACATGCGATCCAGCCGCTGGCCATCTCGTATCACCTGGTGGACGGCAGCCGCACCCGGGCCGCGGCCTACGACGGCGACCTCAGCCTGGGCGATTGCATCGCGAACATCGTCGCCACTCCGCGCATCGTCGTGCGCGTCTCGGCAATGCTAGCGATCGAAAGCACCTTCGGTTCTCGCCGGGAAATCGCGCACGAGGCTCACCGCCGGATCACCGCGGCGGTCCAACGTGCGGAGAACGTCGCCGGCTAGAGGATCGGGGCGCTCACTGTGGCTTCGCCGATACCTGGAACACTGCTCCATCGTCGAGGCGCACCGCGGTCAGCGCGTTGCCCCACACGCAACCGGAGTCGAGGGCAATCAGTCCCGGTTCGCGGTAAAAACCCAGCGCAGACCAGTGGCCGCAGACAATCGTATGCGAGCGACTCAAGCGCCCCGGGACTTTGAACCAGGGCACCGTCCCCGCAGGCCCCTGTCCCGGCGGGCCCTTCGCCCGCAGCGCCATGCGGCCGTCTGCAGAGCAGAATCGGAGCCGCGTCATCGCATTGACGATGACGCGCAGCCTGTCCCATCCCTCGAGATCGTCCGACCATTCCTCAGGGCGGTTTCCGGCCAGGTGCAGCAGTAGCTTCTTCCGATCCGGCCCTCGCAGCACATCAGAAACCTCCCGGGACAGCGCAAGAGCCTCCGCGATCGTCCAACCGGGAAGCAGGCCAGCATGCAACATCGCGTGCGAGCCTTCGACATGCATCAGCGGCAAACTGGCCAGCCACGCCAGAAGCTCCTCGCGGTCCGGAGCGTTGAGGACGTCGAACAAGGTATCGTCGTCATCCAGACGCTTATGGCCGGCCGCGACCATCAGCAAGTAGAGATCGTGATTGCCGAGCACTATTGTCGCGGCGCTTCCCAGTCCCTTGAGACCGCGCAGGGTCTGCAGGGACTCGGGGCCCCGGTTCACGAGGTCACCCACGACCCATAAGCGATCGGCCACGGGGTCGAAATGAATGTGATGCAGCAGCCGCTGCAACACCGAAAAACAGCCTTGAATATCGCCAATTGCGTAGATTGCCATGCTGCCTGCGGCCGCCGTATAGCGGTCCGTATTCCGAAAGCCTGAATTTTAAACTCAGTCTTCCCACGGCGAACTACGGCAGTGCGCGCCGCTCATCCTGAACGTCGCCGTGACGCACGACGCGCAAAGTCGGGCGTCCGCGTGGAGGCTGGTACTCCGGCACCCAGCGCTGCAGTATTCTACGCACCTCCTCATCCCCGACAACGCCGGGCTGTACAAGCCAGGACTTCAAATCTGCGAAAAAAGCAGGCGCGACCGACCGGGATCTGGCAATACGCAGTTTCGCGTGGGGGGTCTCCCGAGTCTTCTCAGCGTCGGCGAGCAGTTCCTCATAGAGTTTTTCACCGGGACGCAAACCCGTGAATTCGATGCGAATCTCCCCCTCCGTATAACCGGACAGGCGAATCATGTTGCGAGCGAGATCGACGATCTTCACTGGATCACCCATGTCGAGCACGAAAATCTCCCCGCCCTGCCCCATGGCCGCAGCCTGCAGGACGAGTTGCGCGGCCTCCGGAATGGACATGAAGTAGCGCGTGATTTCCGGATGGGTCACCGTGACCGGACCGCCTCGGGCAATCTGTTCCTGGAACTTTGGAATCACGCTGCCGGTACTGCCGAGCACATTGCCGAAGCGCACTATCTCGAATTGCGTGCCCTGACCACGCTGCTGCAAAGCGTGGCAGACAAGTTCAGCCAAGCGCTTGCTTGCACCCATGACGTTGGTCGGATTCACCGCCTTGTCTGTGGAGACCAGGATGAAACGCCCAGCCCCATGATGTTGCGCAGCCTCACCGACACGCAATGTGCCGAGCACATTATTCCGGACCGCCTGCCAAGCGTTAGCCGATTCCATTAGGGGTACGTGCTTGTAGGCAGCAGCATGGAACACGACTTCAGGACGCCAAGCGGCAAACACCTCATCGAGGCGAGCAGCATCCTTGACGTCTCCCGCGAGGGACACAATTTCGAGTCCCTGTGCGTGATTCGCGAACCACTGCTCCATCGTGTACAGCGCGAATTCATTCTGCTCATACAGAACCACACGACGTGGTGCAAAGCGCGCTAGTTGCCGACACAATTCACTGCCGATAGACCCGCCAGCCCCGGTGACCAGCACGACCTTACCCTTAAACATCGCCTCGATATGCGGAGTGTCGATCCACACAGGCTCGCGCCCCAAGAGATCCTCGATCTCGACCCGACGAAGAGAGGACACCGCAACCCGCCCGGCCATCACGTCTTCGAGCCCAGGCACCATAAAGACCTTCGCTCCGGCATGCACGGCAAGATCAGTCGCCGCACGCCTAACCTTCGTCGCTGCCGACGGCATGGCCAAGATCACATGTTCGACGCGTTCATTCACCAGAATTTGCGGTAACGCCTTTACCGGTCCGAGCACCGGCAGTCCAAGAAGCTCACGCCCCCACTTGTCCGAGTCGTCATCAACCAGCCCAACCACCCGCCAATCCGGGCTGCGCTGGAGCTCGCGCAGCAGCATCGCCCCACCGCGCCCGGCCCCCACCACAACCACCGGTTTGCCCTTTGCTATCAACCCACCGTAGAGCCGGTGCTCCTTCCACATACGGTAGGCTGCACGCCCTCCCGCCATGATCAGGACGAGCAACATCGGATAGAGAATGAGTGTCGAACGAGGCACCCCAGGCGAGGCCCGGTAAACCGCCACAAACGCCCACACAGCGAGCGATGAAATCGCTACGGCACGAAGTACACGAGCCAAATCGGGCAGACTTGCAAACACCCATATGCCGCGATACAGACCAGCCCGCTTACAGACAACCGCATGCGTCGGAAGAAGCACGAGCAGGCCCCATGCAATCTGCACTCCATACTCAGCAGGCCACTCAAAATTGAAACGCAAGACGTATGTCGTCACCCAAGCTGTACACGCAGCGGCCAAGTCAAACAGGAGGACGAAAGCGGAACGGCTCAAGCGCTTCATTCTGAACGGTTCCTTCTGACGGGGTTGGGGATGCGCAACGATGCCGTCTGGATTGTAGCGGATATTGGCCCCAGCCTACTGCAGCGCAACATTTAGGCACAAGATGAATGCCCAAAAGGAGCAACAACAGCAAAGCTAAATGTCAACGTATCGAATCCGCCGCTTCTCCGGCACGTAGAGCGATCGCGATCGCAAGCAAAGGTGCATATGCTATTGCAATCGCAACAACTCCATCAAGCAGCCCTGCGCCGACGCACAACGAAATCGGCAGAAGCCAGAACATATTGATTGCGGCAACAGCCAAGGTCACGGGTAGATGACGCCCCCAACGTTGCGCCGCATGCTGGTAGGCGTGGCTGCGATGAGCCTCATACACGCGCTCACCACGACACAGGCGCCGCAGGAGTGTCCACGTCGCATCGACGATGAATACGCCGAGCAGGATCAGCCAACTCCAGAGCCAAGCCGGCGACACCCAAGCCGCCTGTATGGACAGAGTCCCTAGCACGATACCAAGGAAGCCGCTGCCCGCATCACCCATGAATATCTTCGCAGGCGGAAAGTTCCAGTAGAGGAATCCCCCCACCGCCGCGGCGAGCACCAAGGGCAAAAACATCAGGTCCGGCCGCCCGCCGAGGAAGTAGAGCAGCGCTCCTCCCACGCAAACGCATATAGCCTCGACACTGGCGATGCCATCAATGCCGTCCATGAAATTGTACAAATTCAACAGCCACACAAGATAGACCGCCGCAAATGTCGCGCCGACCCATCCAAAGTCCATCGGCGTGCCAAACCAGTCCAATCGCGGAGCTCCGTCGAGCAACACAAGTGCCCATGCAGCCGCGACAAAATGCGCGAGGAGACGCCAGCGCGCCGCAAGGTGACGATGGTCGTCGATAAAGCCAACCACGGCGACCAAAACGCCGGCCCCAAGGATCGCCCACGAGCCGCTCGGCTCTGCGCGCCCCAGGAACGTCAAAATCGAAACCGCACACAGAAACGTCAATACGATCGCGACGCCCCCTCCGCGGGGAGTGGGAACCGAATGGGAACTGCGGGCATTCGGAATATCCATAAGGCTCCGCGCAAGCGCATAGCGCCGCAGCCCCCACGTCATCCCCCCCGCGAATATCGCCGCGAGCGTGAGCAGCCATACAAAGTCGGTCACTCCAGAACCCCCTCTGCCGCTCGGCGCAACCCCTCATCGACGCTAATCGAAGGGCTCCAGCCGAGCAGCACACACGCTTTTGAAATATCGACTTCAAGATTTCCGCATAACCGCCGAAGCAGCGCCTCCCGGCCAGTCAACTTCGCCCCCGCGCGCAACGCCCACACGGGCACGGGCAGCAGTCGCGCCGATACGCCCATGGCTGCGGCCAACCTGCGCAGGAGATCCGCTGTCGACAGGTCCTCGCCGTCGCCCGCGAGAAAGACCTGATTCGCCGCCCCCGGATGATTCAGACACGTCACGATCAAATCAACCAAGTTGTCCAAGCCGACCATGGAACGGCGATTTTGCTCGACGGCCCCGAACGGCAAGGGTATGCCGCGCTTCAGCCATTGCATCATCGTCAGAAAGTTCGCCTTAACGCCCGGTCCATACACAAGCGGCGGACGAATGACGACCACCTCCATCCCGCTCTCCGCTGCCAAGGCCTCCAAGCCGGCCTCCGCTTCCGCCTTGGAAATTGCGTAGGCGTCCTGCGGCGCGCGACGGTCCGAAGCCCTGAACCGTTGGCCCGGCGAACTCTCTTCCCCATTCACTTTGATCGAGCTGATGAAGATAAAGCGACGGACACCCTGCGCGGCCGCCTGGCGGGCGAGGTTTAAAGTACCTTCCACGTTCACGGCCCGAAATGCGCCGATCGAATCCGTCGCGGACTCGCGCATCACATGAACACGCGCAGCCGTGTGAATTACCGCACGACACCCTGCCAGCACGGGCGACCAATCACCGCCCGCCTCCAGCGGCGGCCCCACCACGCAGCCCGCAGCCGCAGCAGCGTTGCGGATCACGCCCACGACCGGCATGGATTCATGCCGCAACCGCGCAACCACGGCCGAACCGACTAGACCGTTCGCGCCGGTTACCACGACGCCGCCCGCGTCGCATCTATCTGAAGCGGTCACACGTGATCTCGAACACAATCAGTTATGTTTGGAAGCCGCCCGCGATGCTTCAGAAAATAACGCGCCATGCTCGCCAAATGCCATCCCAGGTGCCGCAAGCTCCTCCGACTGTCACGACGGGCGTCATGGATGACGCTTACGCTCGGACACGCCAACACCTTCAGCCCGCTCTGCCATGCGCGCACGCAGATATCGACATCCTCGTAATATAGAAAAAATCCCTCATCGAACCCCTTGAGGTGCGCGTAATCCGCACTGCGAAAGAGCATGAACATCCCGGCCACCCACTCCGGGAAAAAAGCGCCCTGCCCTTTCTGCACGAGATACCGCCCGTCCGCACCGCCCAAAGCCTTTAAAGCAAGCGAGCGTAGCGTCGGAAAAAAACGGATGCTGTCCTCCTCGTCGCCATCGGGCGACTTTACCGCCGGTGCCGCCACAGCCGCCGAGGCCTCCTCGATTGCCGCGATCAGCGAAGGAAATGGATCGTCCTCAAGTTCGATATCAGGGTTCAGCGGACAGAAATATGGCTGGCTGCACCGGGCAAATGCAGCATTGTGATTGGCCCCAAAGCCTTCAGGCCGCGCGTTTTCGATCATCGATACCCGCTCATCCTCGGGCAGTCTCAATGACTCCGGCACATTCAGAGTTACGAGCACCTGTGAGACCGCCGGACAGGTCAGAACCTGCGTCAGAAGCCGCGCAACCATCGGACCATGACGATGACTAACGATCGAAACACAAATCATGACGTCCAGCCAATTAACCTCTGCGAGTCCCCGACAAAGTCCGGGTCTTACTTCTTTGCCGAGTTATCACTTGCTCGCATCCTTCCCCGATAGCGCTTGATGCGGTTGGCTACTCGAAAGACCTGAACTAGCGACCATCGATGGAAAGGGCCGATGCCCTGCATGTGCTCGATAGCCGCGGACCATTGCACACGTCGGACAAAATCGATCACCTCGCGCCGGCGTGACTTCACAAAAGGCGCTGCATATATGGCCCCCAAAGCTGGAACCTGGTTTCGGCTGAAAATCTGCCCGAATCCAAAAATATCGTGCTGTGGTGTATTCAAGAATGTTTCGGCCAGAGTGCTTCCCGGACCGCTGCGGAGCCCCGCCCACACCCGAAGCGCGCAGCTTCGCAACTCGACGGAACTCACGACGTAGCGCTCCAGAAACGGCTGCCACTGCCGGACGGCCAAGAGCACTCCCTGTTGAAAGTGCAGGCTGAAATCGTCGTAGGCCGCATTCTCTTCAAGGGAAACCTGCCTGCGCGGCGTGACGTACTGATCCTCACGACCGTAACCAACTACGCTACCGCGAGAGGATGTACATAACATCTCCAGCGCTGCGAAAATTTCGAACAGTTCAATCGATTCGTCGCAGAGATTCTCATTTGGTCCGTAGGAGGACTTGCTGGCGTTGCCGGGTTGGCGATTCATGAACCGACGTAAGCCCAGATACATCCCATGCCAATGCGTACTTGGCGAAATCAAAGCCAAATTATCCTGTATTGTTCCTCGCCATCCTATGTCGACAACACCAATCCTCGCCGCGTCCTTCACTCCACACTGGGCGAGATAATCAAGGACCAGCGCACGTTGGGTCGCGATTGAACGCCTGGTCGCAGCAAGGAATGCCGGATCTTTGAATAGCCGCTCGAGTTCCGGACTCCTGGATGGATCCTCGATGACATCATTCGCCTCTAGGCCGAGCTCCGTCAGGGCACGGCGAAAATCGTCAATCTCGACTCCGAGCGTGGCAAACAATCCGCCGATGCTCTGAGACTTGAAGAGATTCCAGATGCGCGACATTTCAACTATCGACAAGTCCCGCATGGATGCGGGAAATGTAGAAAGGCGACTGACGGCAAGAGTCTCCGAGGCCGGCAATTTATGCCCGTAGAAGTCCGTTCCACTGAAAAGGGCGTCGAAGACCTCGTAAAAAAATTCACCTTCTCGGGTCAGGAAGAAAATCCGGTCGAGTTTCTCGACCACTGCCTGTTCCGCGATCCACAGGGCGAATCCGATGAAGAGCGGCGCAGCATCGGCTCCTAGCCTGAATGCCGCGGCGTGGCCGACCTCCTTGCCCCGCGCCTCGCGCGCCGCCTCGGCAGTACACAGGGCCCTCACGTGTTCGAACAGCGCTTCACGGGACGAAAACAGGCGCTCGCGCTTCAGCCTGTCGGCGTGCTCCGCGGTGGGCAGATAATGAAGCGCAGTCACCCCGAACTGCCGGGCCGCATCAACGTCCGACCACTCGTTGTCTCCGATGTGGACGTGCTCCTCCGGAGAGATTCCGTACGTCGCGTGGACGTGCTGAAAGAGGCGACCGGAACGCTTGTTCAGCCCGGCATCGCAGGACACAATGCCGTCACGAACCAACGAACCCCAACCTTTGGCGTCGAGAAGCCGTCCCAGCATCTGCGCATTCATGTAAAAGTCGGACAAAAACAAGGTGCGTTCAGCCTCGTGCCCCTTCATAAAAGCGTCGATTCCCACATCGGGAAACGACCTTTTCACTTCCATCTGCAGTTCGAACTCTGCCAGGGTCGCCGGCAATGTGGTCTCAGCAGGCTGAGTGCAGACTGTTGCCAGCCAGTGCCGGAGGACCTCCTCGATCTCGTATTCGTCGTCGCGCCCGTCACGCCGAGCCGCCTGCCCCAGGCGGCGCTCGACCTCGAGGCGAGCACGGTAAATATCCCAGTGATCCCGAAACTCTGGCCTTAGCCGACCGGTCCAGCCAAGAATGAGGTGCATGGCCGTGGCGAGCTTGACGCATTCCGGGTGGCAGTCGCGACGCAGGAGAGTGTCCCAAACGTCTACGGTCCTAAGCCTGTACATCAGAATGCCCTTCGCGCGCCAAACATCACTTCTTTTGCCGCCTCGAGCTGCTTAACACGGCGAACAAGCGATTGCGGGAAACGGGAAGCCAAGGCGCTCAATTTATGCCTTCGCACTATCCCCGCACTGCTTGCCAACCGGGACCGCTCGTCGCGACCATAGTCGTCGTGTGCACGATCAGTCAATTCGAAAAGACTTTCGCGATCGTTCTCCGGCCCCCTAAGCGTCACCTCTATCCAGCGACAGAATTCAGCAGATGACTGATCCCAATTCGGCCAAGCAGTCGCCGTTTGTAGCGCTCCGTCCTTCAATCGGGCCAAGTCCTCCCTGCCTCTAATTAAGCGCCGGAGCGTTCGTACGACGCCATCCGCATCGCCTTGACGCACAACAAAGGCATTGATGTCGTCGACAATATATTCATCATGACCTGAAACATCAAAAACAACTGCGGTGCCGCCACAATGAAACATTTCCAGCGGAGGGCCAAACATTCCCTCCACTGTGCTCAATTTCACCAGGATATCGCACGACCGGTAGATCTCCGCTGTCTTAACCATGGGCACACGAGAAAACACACGATTGACACCGGGCACCCAGGTGATCGGCGAACCGGTAAGAACCCAGATATCTCTACACCCTGCCTCCTTTGCCAAGCGAACGGCAAGGGCGGTGTTTTTAAACGGAACGCCGAAATGCCCTTCCACCAGTATGCGCGGAGAGGCGGAATCGCGGGCAGCAACAGCCGGACCGTTCTCGGAATAAACGTCCTTTCGGATGCCATTGCGAACCAACGTTGCAGATTGGCCAAAATGGTCGGCCAGATACTGCTGAATCCACCTGGCTTCAGTTACGCAGGCTAGCGGAAAGCGATAAGTTGCATCCACCAGTGCTCGCAATGGCGTTTCGGCCTCGGGGTAGAAACGCGATTCGATGGACTGGATGAAATAAGCGTAGCGAGGAGAGTCGAAGTCCTTCAGTTCAAATACCGTCTTCCACCAGGTTGCCACCACCAAGTCATACGACTCCTGCTTCGCCACGGCAATTGGCACGCAGCGCAGTGTAGAAGCGCGATCGTGCCACACTAGAGTTCCTTCAGTGAAAGGCTCTTGTACGCCAAGCGTTACGTCATACCCCTGATCCTGAAGGTGGCTGGCATGCTGAATGATGACGTAGGTCCCCCCACTGATGGCCATGGAGCCTACGAGAAAACAAATCTTCTTTTCGATCACTGATGGGCTTCCTCTAGCCTATTATTGGGCCTGCCGTATCATTGCGTAGGCTGCTGCCGTTAGCGCGCCGCCACGCTCATGCAGCGTGCGCCAGGGCCAGAAACCGAGTGCCCCGAGGCCGCGACGGCGCAATCCGATCAAGAATTTCAGGCGATCAATCGGTCCCGGGGGTTGTCCGTCGCAGCCAAAATGGGATCGCTCGAAGACGCCATAGTTTTCCACATGGAATACCGACGAAAACCATGCCATCTCGCGCCGAGTGGGATTAAAAACCATGCGCGCATGCGCTTTCACAACATCCCTGAACTGCAGGCTATTGGCACCTTCAACCCTCAACAGTAGCTCGTTGAAGCGAGCAAACAGAAGGCGCAGGACAGGAAACACCTCACGCACGAGCATGGCCTCCTCTTCGAACGGACCACGTACCGGACAAGCCCGCCCCGGCATGTCGAATTCGTACGACACGACCGAACCGTGATCTGCCGCGAGAATCACCTCAAACAACGCGCGGTTCTCGTTGAATACGTGAAAATGCGGGGAGCGCTCACCCACACATGAAAAAAGCAGTCCCTGCTTGATGTTGTTGGGCCGCGTCGCCCCGGACGCGACGAGCCCAACGTAATAGCCTTCCACAGACTTCACCGGCAGATCTCCCGCCTTGCACAGCAGCGCGAACAAGTTGTCCTGGATCGTGCCCTTCCAGCCTACATCGACGATCACCAGACGCTCAGGCAACGCACCACCCGCCAAGTCGGTCAAGTAGCGGATGAACACGTCCCGGCGCCCCAGACGTTCGGTCTCGAAGATGTCGACAAACAAAGGAAGCGTCTTCAACCGTTGAAACAGCGCGCTGGTCGGAAAGTCGTCCTCGCGACGTTCCTCGGCACCGGCCGGAAGCCCCAGTGCTTCGACAAACGCGCCGCAGTGGCCCTCGAGCCCGAGGCTCGACAAGAATTCAAGCAACGACATCCGCCGATATTGACGGAACAGCGTCTCGAACTGTTCGGACCCTAACGCGGACAATGACGGCAGCAAGGTCGAGCGGCGCGACACCTCGAGGTAGAGTGACTCGACGCTCACCCCCATGCGAGCGCAATACGCGTCGAACATTCGCTTCAGCGGCTGCCCCTCGCGGGATAGGAAGAATACCTGCTCGATCCGCTTCGCCACGACAGTCTGATACAGGCGCTCGACCCAGCAATAAAGCGTTGTCGCCAACTCGGGAAAGAGATCGTAGTCGTCATTGGCTAGGGAGCCCAGAGCGGAAGGTGACTGATGACTCATGACAATCTGAACTTGCCGGTGGTGATTAGCGACATGAACTGGAAATTCGCGTAAAAGGTCAGCGGCGTTACGAATATCTTCGACAAGACCGGAGCCAATCCGAACCATTTTGTGAGGGCATCGATCAACAGCGAGGCCGCAAGAATCGCGATCACCTGATATGCGATGTAGGCAGCTAGCTTGCCGAGAATGTAATGCCCCTCGTACTCAAACACGCGACGAACCGACACAAAGAACACGAACAACACGGCCGTCGACGCGCCGACGAAGTTCGCGCCCCACACCGGAGCGCCGAACCAAACCAGGAATGAAAACAAGCAGAAGTCGATAAGCCAGCCGATGCCGGACACGGCTCCGAAACGGACAATCAATGCGAGCCCTCCAGGGAGTTACGACGACGGCGCGCCGCCACCTCAGTACCCGCCAAGAGCGGAAGCAGAAAACCGAGGATATGCAGGTCAAATAGATATAGGAACACCGACGCAGGAGCCAGCAGGAAGAACACTGCGGCCCGCATGAGTTCGCCTATGGCGATGATCGAGGCGCAAGGGTGACGGCGAATGCGCAGAGCGATCGCAAGGCAAAGCAGTAGTGGCAGAACCGTGCTCGCCGTCGAACTAGACCATTCCTGCAGCATCTTTGCGGCGTGTGAGCTCAGATGGGCATCCGGTGCGAATCCGTATATTTCAGCGGTTCGCTTCCATTGAGGGCTGTCGGTCTGCAGATGATCATGAAAACCACCCAATCCGTGATTAAGCGCGGATTTTGCTCCCCCTTCGGGGGTCTCCCACGTATGCCCCAAGGTCCCCACGAAGGTGGCTAGACGCATTTCAAAGAAGAGGACCGGATGCGTCACGGCCGTTTTGACGAAAATTGCGCGCAGCGCGCGAATCACGTCGCGGTCCGGCACCGGGCGTAGGCTCGCCGTCTCGTGCCAGTAGATGATGTTATAAGGTGTCCATTGCTTTTCCGCGACCGAGATGTCCATCACCTTGTCGAGGATGGCGCGCAGTTCCGCTCGTTCGGCATCATCCATCTGCCCGCGCCCGCGCACCAAGACGCCAACCAGCGGGTTGATCAGGGCAGTCGCCTCGTACGAGCGCTTTTCAGTCTCGGCGGCGATGCGGTCGGGAATTACCAGCCGTTCCACTACTGGCCCCACACCCAGCAAGGCGACCCATACCAATAGCATCAATCCAACCCTCTGACGGCGGTTGGCGACAACGACCCAAATCAACGCTGACGCTATGAACAGGGCGGTGGGCAGGTTATCGATCCGTAATAGAGCGAGCATCAAACCGAGTGCCAAAAGACCTGCGGCGCTGAGCCGGCGCCGCTCCTGCGACAAGGCCGGCCAATCGAGGGCTGTTGCAAAGCAGCCAATAGCAAACACCGCCAAGAGCAGGCCATTCATCGCATCCCGGAGATGGGTCAACATCCCGATGCCCATCGCCGTGAGGGGCGGAACAACGACGAACAGTGCGGCGACGACTAGACGTGTCGTCCTTTCGCAGTAACGCATCACGCCAGCCGCCGCGCCCAGTAGTACGACGAGAGTGAGGCCCGCCGACCAGGCCGTGATTACCGCCCCGGAACCCAGCAGCAGGAAGCCTCCGACGATCAAGGGGTAACCAATGCCGTACCACAGGGTGACGCTGCCCGTCTCGACCTGGATGTAGGGTGAAAAACCGTCCCAACCGACTACTGCAGGCCAGCCGGCGGCGAGCGCGGCGCCAACCCAGAACAGGCTGGCAGCGAGAACCGCTGCCACTTCGACGCGCCGCCCGGCCCGATAACTCTTCAACAAATCAGCGACGACCCGCCAGGCGACCCCGATCAGCACAACGAAGCTCAAGGCCATTAAGACCGCCATGACCTTCACGCCGGCGTAGCTAGCCGTGTCCGGGCGATCAAGATGCGGCACGCTGAATGCACCGTCGGCGCGGCGCGGGGTCATGCGATAACCGCCAACGCCATCTGACATCAGCCGGACCAGTTTGGCTGCCGGCGCGTCATCCGCATCGATAATCCGGACAGCCTGAATCCGGCGAGAAAACTGGTCCCATGGCGTCAGCAAAACGAACGCCCGGCTCGTGGACACCGTCATGCGTCCCGACTCACGCTCCACGAGCAAGAAGAGGCGAGTACCGCCCTCCACGGTGGCGGGCAAGGCAACTGAACGCTGCTCGCCACCGTGCTGCAACCAAATTTTCGCATCCGTGCCCAGAACCTCATAGACGCACCGTCCGGGAGACCGGATCGCGCATCCATTGTCGCTGCCGCTGACGGGCGCGTCGGAGGAGCCATCGAGATCACGAAACGCTCGCAGGCTGCCACCGTCGATCCCAATCTTCCACTCAAGCGGATTCGCGAACTCGAACGAACTGATCTTGCTCGCGCCGCTCTTGACCGGCAGCACCAAGGCCGGCGTAAAGCCATATCCAGCATCCATCTCGACGCGCCCCGGCGCCTCCTCGGCCATGAATGCGACGAATTCGGCGGAGCCTGAGTACGAATCGTTCCTGACCGCCCCCAACACAAGGCAGCTGGTCAGCACCGCCGCAAAATAGACAACACCGGCGAATAGGCCCGCTGACGTGAAACTTAGACCGACCCCGGCAAACAACACTGTAAGTCCCGCTATGACCGATCCGCGCTGCAAATATCCTTTCCACGAGATCGTGGCCTCGGGAAGCGGAACATCGACGTACGCCTCCCTCTCTGCGAACAGGTCGATGCGATGGGTCTCTCCACCGATATTTGCCTCCACGATGCCGGAATATGGGTGACGGACGAAACGCAGCGCCGCCGGCGAACCCCAGGCGCCACGGTACAGCAACACATTCGGCTGATTCTGATAAGAGACGAACACGTCGCCGCGCTTTTCCCAACCATCGCCTTCGAAATCCCGGAGACCGAGGACCGACCCCGAGATCAGACGCACGAATACCTCGGACGACTTAGAGGCGGGATTTCTCTGACCGGTGGCGGTGATTCGAACGTCCGCATAGCCGTCCTTAACCAACGGAATGGATACCGCGACAATCACTGCGGCCATCAGGGAAAACGGCAGCGTGAGCAGCAGATGACGCGGACCGTTGGCGCGCATAAGGGCAGCGCCCACTGCAACAGACAGCCCCAATAACAATGCAATGACGACCGCCGTCGGCGTCAAGACACCCATCAAAGGAGCAAGATAGCCCACCCCTGCAAGAATCCCCGCCACGCCACCAAACACCCAACGGCGGTCCTTAGCAATCGATCGAATCATTTAATTGTATCCGCTCGGCATCGATCAAAGCGACGGTGGCTCCCGCAATAGAAAGGCATTCACTTCCGCCGGCGTGCCCAGCGGAATCACCGCCTCGTAATCGACATCGTGAAGATAGACGGGCAATCCCTCTTCGATCATCTGCCGATACATTGGGGCGATGTATTTCTCCCCCTTCTCCATGCGCGACGCGTCCCGATAGAAGTCCCCGTAGACCCGACGATAGAGATTGAAGGACGAGAACCAGTAAAGGCCGATGGTCGCGTGCGACGAAATGCGAACCTTCTCACGCATGTCGAAAATCCGACCGTCGTCGTCGGCCGCTGCAAAACTCCAGCCATCGCCCTTTCCGGGAAAGCACGGAATCCAGCCGTCGCCCCGCACGGCCTCGGCCGGCAAAGCATCCGGATGCACAAAGGTGTCGATGTTATAGACGAGGAAGGGCGCGGACGGATCATCCAGGACTTCGCCGCCAAGGATCGCCGACGTCGCCTGCCCGTCGGTAATCGCGTCAAGTTCGACAATGCGGACATTGCGGATGCCGACGTTCGCACATTCCTGATGGATGAAGTCCACCGCCTCATCCTCTCGACGCACGACAAAATTGAATCTGGCACCGCTCTGGATGAAGCTGCGCAGGCTGAGCATCGACCATGCAAACAAGGTGCGACCGTGCGCCTCGATGCGATACTTAGGGCAATCGTACCCCGCGTCGCGGAAACGCTTGCCCAAACCCGCCATCGTGATCACTACGTTAGTCAATTCACTGCCCTCCCGGCTCATCACCAACCAACCGAAGAATTTCCTCGTAACTCAGCGTCAGGAACTCGTCGGGGCGGATGGCCTTGTCGTCCACATAAAATCCGCCGCGCCCCGGCCAAGGCTTGCCCAGATGCAGCTCGTCGTACGGAATGCCATGCCGATCGAGCCATTCCATCATCTCCTTGCCGGTCACCGCAGCAATGCGCCCGACATTGCCGTCGAACGAATTCATGTTGCGGGAGGAAAAAAGAATGATGTAGAAGCCCTTCCGCCGGTACTCATGCAACTGCGCGAGCATCTCCGGGTAAGGCTGCAGGTGCGCGTAACTCTCGCCCGACTTCCGGATCGGACACAAGGAGCCGTCTACGTCCATCACAATGCTGCGTTCCCGATTGATCACGACCAACTCCTTACAAAAGCGGCTCAAGTTCGGACAGAATTCCATCCGCATTGACGAGAAACGCAAGAACCTTCTTCGGCGCATCGATGTGCAAAGGCGCCATGCTGAGGAAGAGGGAAGCCTCGAACAGACGAATCAGCGCCGGATCGAAACCATGCAGACGCAGGCGCGACTCGAACAATTCCCTGGCCCACGGCGGAGAACCGGGATCGACCGACAGGCGAACCCGCAGATCGGTGTCGATCCCCAGCTCACACAGCCCATAGTTGATGAAGTCGTAGTTGCCGACGATCGAATGCGAGAGCTTCGCCAGATCGTAATACGGGCTGACGTAGAGGTCGTCCTCACCGTCCGCGCCACGAGGATCGATGAATCGCATCATCCCGGTGATCTTGCTGTACAGGATGTTGGAGAAGCACAGGTCGCCATGCCCAATCCGCAACTCGCGGCTCACGCCGCGTGATCCGACGCGCTCGAGAAGCCGGAAATAGCGTTCGAACAAGGCATCCACGCCGCCAAAGTTGGCATCGATATACGGCTTGATTCGTACGTATTCCTGCTGCCCCTCGAACTGCGCGCAACGCGCGCGGACCTTGTCCCGGTAGGCATCCAGATAGACGGACTTGGCCACGTCATCGGTCACCCGCCTGACCGGGCGCGCCATGACGTAATAGAACACTTTGTCGAGGAAGCGCTCGAAACTCAGCCGGTCGAGTGAGCCGTGAATCCACTGCAGCGCAGTGTCCGGAACGAAGAGCCGTTCCATCTTGTAACTCGCACCACGCCCGTCGACCTGAAAGTCGTAGGGCTGGATGAAGAACATCTGCAATTCGGGCGGCAGTAGGCTGTAGTAACGATGCTCCCTACGCAGCTTGTCAACCTCGGACGAACGCTTGATCAGGACGAAATCGTTGATGGTCTGAACCGAATTGAAGAAGCGAACGTCGAAGTTGCTCGTAAGGTAGTCGGTAAAGTGCAGCGGGTCCCGCATATCGATCATGCTCACGTCCCCCTTCAGGGCGTGCATCTGATCGAAGGACCCCGCGAGCAATTCCGCAACCGGTTCGCCCACGGCGGCGGCGCGCAGGAGCGACTGTGCGAGCCCGCCAACCGTGACAGCCACCTGCAGGCGATCGACGGACGGCATGGCGTCATCCTGCATGACGTACAGCGACGAACGCGTGAAACTCAACTTGCGCAGGAAAAGTGCCGCCGTCTCCTCCGGGCAGCCGAAGGCAATGAAAGCCGGCAAGTACATCACTACCAGCTCACCGGCACTGTAGTTAGCCAATTCCCCGACAGCATCGCGGGAGCCCCTGTTGGCATTGAGTTCGACGAACTGGATGCCCGCCTCGGCGCAGATATCCGATATCCACCGGTCGAGCGAACGCTTGCGGTAGTAAATATCCGAATAACGGCTCACGCCCAGCAGGTTAGCGATGTCCTGGGGCACAGAGGACACGTTGTCGTAAAGCAGCACTTTAGTCATGAATCAGCCATTCCCTTGAAGCTGCGCACACGGAGCCTTCCGTAGAACAGCAGCGCAATCACGCCGAAGCCCAGCAGGACAACGATCTTGATCGTTTCAAACTGCACAGCGAGGCTCGTCGTCCGGCTGACGTCACTCAGCACCGCGACGAACTGCTGGACGAGTCCGGTCAGCGCCCCCAGCCACGGGTTGGACTCGAACAGGAGCGCCATTGCCAGCAGCTCCAGGCTCCAAATAAAGAACGTCAGCAGGGCCAGCGTCACGACCTTGCCCTTCAGCAGCGGCCGGACCTGGTCGAACAACTGATGCAGCGAATCGAGTATGTGCAGAATCCGGATTGCCTTGCGCCCGCTGTAATTGCGGATCACATGGAGATTGAGGCTGCTGAGCTGCTCGGGCACGACAAAAAATACCAGCATCGTCATGAAAACGAATCCGGCTATAACCCACAGCAGCAAGCCGATGTCCTTAGGCTCCTGCGCCCCGGAAGCGAGAATGAAATACGCCATCGCGCCAAGCGCCACAACGTCGAACACACGCTCGATCCAGACGATCAACAGCCCCCGCCAGTAACCGCCGACCCACCAAGCGATTTCATTGATGCGCACCAGCTCGCCGAGTTTGAACGGGATGATCGCCGAACACCCGGCGGTATAAAAATAAAGCCCGAGAAGATTGCGCGCCCGATCGGCCCCGAGCAACACGCCCAGCCTGATCGCCCGAAGGGCGTGCGCCACCACATACACCGTGACCGGAAAGGCAAGCGCGCCCAGTTGGGCCGGCCAAGCGGCGTGCGCAATGTGCAAGCCGGCGTACGCCAGCAGTGCCGCCACCGACAGCACGAACAAGGCGACCGACATCATCGGACCGCGGGGTGCCATCATTAGGCCCCTCCTCCAGCACCCGTCCGCTTGATCACCGTGTAACCGTAATCGTCAAGTGGCCGTCCCGAGTAATTGAGGTCGAGAAACGCCTGGCGCTTGAACGCGAAGCGCGCCAGGATGCCCAGCACCTGCATAGACTGGCGGGCCAGCCTCACGTTGGAAATCTGGTCGTCTTCGCGCCACGTGATCGGGAAGAAACGGATGTTCCACCCCCAATGGACTGTCGCCAGGATCATGAAATAGTTGAACGTCAGGTTGTTGGCAAAACTGCGCCATTGCGACGACGCCAGCTTGCTCACGCGGTAGAGGTTCAGGCCCGACCCCAGATCGTAGAGACGCTTGCCGGCAGCGCCCGAGAAGAGAAGGTTGAAGACCTCGTTACCGAACGTCCGGAATGCCGAATAGCCCTCCAGGCTGGAGCCTTTCATGAAACGGGCGCCCAACAGACAGTCGACATCGCGATGAGCGCCCGCCTCCAAGTGCGGAACGAGATCCTTGATGCTGCCCTGATCGTCACCATGCAGCACCACGCAATAATCGAAACCGTGCTCGATGGCGTAGCCGAAGGCCACCTTGTGAGATCCGCCGAGGCCATAGTTGTCGTTGTTCTTGACCACGGTGACCGGCAGCTTGACCTTCTCGGCCGCCGCGCTGGCAGCGTCGAGCGTGTTGTCCGGGCTGCGATTGTCCACGACCAGGACTTCCGCGAAATGACGCTCGACACCTTCGAATTGGGCCAGCACGCGGACGATCTGCTTGGCGCAATTGTAGGCGGGAATAAAAACCAGAATGCGCTCGTTGGCGTTCGATTTATCAGAACGCGAGGAGGAGGCGTCGACCTTCATAAGCTGTACTCAATAAAATGCTTTGACAAAAACGGCACACGAATCAGTTCGGCCGTGCGAGGACGGTCAAGAAGAAACGATGGAAATTCTCGGCCTTGATCGACCAGTCCCATCCGCGTATGGATTCAATGTTCTCCGCCGACAGAGCCTGCAGCAATTCCGCCTGGCCGATCAGCGATTTCAGCTTTTCCTTCATGCAGGCCGCCGAACGGGTCTCGAGGATGAACTGCCGCTGCAGCACACCAAACACCTCCGGCACGATACCGACGTCGGTCGATACGACCGGCACCCCACAGGCCATGGCCTCCAGAACAGGATTCGGCGTGCCCTCGATCTTCGATGCGCATACCAGCACGTCGATTTTCGCGTAGTAATGCGGCATTTCCTCATGGGGGGTAAATCCCTGCTGCCGGTCTGCCAACTCGAGACGAATCCGGTAGCCTTCGGCGCGCAACTCCTCGACAGCCGGCCGCAGGATCGAGTGCAAGCCCTTGAAGTCTTCCTGCCGGGCCTCCCAGGCGCTGTTTCCGACCCAGCCGACGATAAGGTCCCGGCTGTTCGCACTGGCCAGCCGCTGGAGATTGGTCGGTTTGAACAGGCCCAAATCGACCCCGTCCTCCGTCGTGCAGGCGGGCGCCGGGAACGGCGCCGGCGGGTGACCGTAGAACTGCAGCAGCTTCTGGTTTGCCACCGTATAGCCCGCCAGCCCCGCGTAGGCCTCAGCGCGCGCTACGACGCTTTCCCGATCCTGCATCAGATGATCGTAGATGGACGTAGTAATGTATTTGCCATTCAGGAAGCGCTCAGCAAATGCCTCCCACGACATGCCCAGAGACTCGGCCGCCTGCCGATAATGCGTAGCACCGATCTGCAGGATCTCCTCGCGCCAGAAGAAGTGGATCAGCTGGCAGTCCTCTGCCAGCATCAGGACCCGGAGCAGGCAGCCCACATCTCCGATCGGGATGATCCTGATGTCGTAGCGATCGGACAGGTGGCGCTTCAACTGTCGTGAAATGTTGCCAAACGCCCAGTGATATACGTCGATGACCAAGGCAACTTTGGGACGAACCGCATCGTCGGGAATCGGCCGCAGGGATTCGGCGACCACGGGGAGGCCCGCTGGAGCAGACGTCTCGCTCAATAGAAGAATGCGCTCGCCGGGGCTCTGTAGTTCGTCGTCGTAAATGGCAACCGCTTCTGATACGGCAACTTTCAAGCCCATGCGAAACAGGCGCATCGCCAATGCCACGTCCGCCAGTTCCGGATCGGCCTTTTCGTCGAATCCACCGGCGCTGCGCAGCACATCGGTCCGGATCAGCAGGCTTGCGCTGTCGATCCCGGAGCACAGCGCGCCCCCTTGCTGCGCGCCCAGAGCGCTGCGAACGGCGGGCCGCGCCACGATCCGACACTGGGAGCCGTCGCGCTCGAACCCGATATGGTCGATGGACACATAGCTCCCGCTGCGTGACACCCGCGGCAGATTGATCACCGGGACGCCGAGCCTAGCGATCTCCTTCTCCGTTATCTGGAGAGGATTCCAGACCAGGGACACCCGCGGGTCGATGAAGCAAATCCAGTCACGGCTCGCCTCCCGGACCACAGCATTGCGATAAGCAATGGCACCGGTCTCGTCCAGAACCCGCCAAGCCTTGACACCCCACTGTTTGAGCTCCTCTACAGCCCCAGCGCTTGCAAGCGGGAGCGCGGCATCGCCGGCGAACAACAACTCCCCGGCAAACGCGGGCAGGGCCATCCGCAATGAACGGACCATCCGCTCGATCTGCGAGGCGGATCCGGCCGGAAGGATTGCCAAGGTTAGATTGACGCACGGCCGATCGTGCCGCCCCGCCTCGGGGAGCGGCACGACGTCGAAACCAAGCAAAGGATGCCCCGAATCCGAGAAATAGGGCACCTCGATGGCGTTAGTCCGAAATTCAGCATCCGCCATCGCCTTACTCCGGATTGCGCCGCAGGTTACGCAGCTTTCGCCCAAGGCCCAGAACCGACGCGGGGATTAGCCCCCTCAGACGGAAATAGCGGTGTGCGGCGATCGCATAGATGGCAAGTTCTCGCTGCAAGCGCCCGTTATCCTTGCGCAGAGCCACGACGTTACCTGCAATGACCTGATTCTCGGTCTGGATCGCAAGCTCGCGAATCCGCGCGGACTGCAGTTTAAGCTTCAGATCTGCAGCCTCAGCGGACAGTTGTGCAATCAAAGCCCTTGCCTCGGCGACCTTGGCCTCACCGGCCTGAATTACCTCGTCGAGCCGCTGCTCCCACCCTTTGTCGATAGCCCGCTCCCTGTCCGCCTGTTCAGCCTCTAGGCGTTCGAGACGGGACTGCATCTGCCGCACCGTTTCAAAATCGTCGCCGAGGATCCGTCTGTTTCGCGCGTCGCGATCGGGCTCGCCGGAATAGAGCCCATTCCGGAACACGTCCATGGGAACGGGCAGAAGGCCAGCGCCGTTGATGTAATCACGTCGCCCGCCCCAGCGGGCGATGAAGTAACTCGCATTGAGGTGCGAGACAGAACCGGACTCCGCCGGCACCACCATTGCGTTTTCGAACTCGCACGAGTCCATCATGGCGATCTGGGAGCGGGCATGGCCAGACGACGTCAATTCGCCCATCGAAAGATTGATGAACCCCGCCACCGGAACACCCAATCCCGTCGCGTCGGGTTCGCCGAGAACCGAGGTGACAAGGGCCATGAACTCATCGAAAGCATACTTGCGGACGTGATAGGGGTTGCGCTCCCCGTCCGTTGGGTAATACCACCAGTCATTGGGGCAGGAGATGAGGATCACGCCGCCCGGCGCGCGCAGCCGCGTCAATGCATGTAGGTAGGCGACCGGGTCTTTCAGGTGCTCGATCGTCTCAAGGGAAATGATCAGGTCGAACTGCTCCCCTCCGAGCAGCGCATCCACGGATTCGGCCTCACCGCAGAGATAGCGGATGCCCTCGCGCCCAAAGCGGTGCTGCGCGGCCTCGATCGACTCCTGCGAGACATCTACACCGACAACCTCGACTGCCCCCCAGTCGCGCATCAGGCGCGAGCCGTAGCCCTCGCCGCAAGCCAGATCCAGAACACGCCGCCCCCGACACCACTCCCGCGCCATCGCGTAGCGAGCCATGTGAATCGAGGCTTCCAGCCCGCTATATGCACCTTTTTCAGAAAACGATAGTCTTTCCAAGACTCAAGCACTCCAGAAAATCACCCACTATCAGCCGATGCTGAACTGCCATTCCCGCGCCAGATTGACGATACCGACTGCATCGAAATTATCGACCACTGAGAATGGGCACACTTCCTTCGCCTCCGCGAGCACCGAGAAGCCCCCGTGGTCATTGATCGCCACGCGCCACTTGTAGCGCCCGGACAGCAGCGGGAACGACGGGAAGCGCACGCTGACCTCCCCATTGCGGGTCCCGGGATGCGGTGCCATCCCGTCCATCAGGGTGGTCGTTCCGCAGACATAGAAACCGTCGTGGCGGTACAGATTGAATACAAAACTGATCCGGTCGGGCGGCGTGGGCGTGATCGCCCGGTAACGCATCGTCAGGATCAATTCGTCGCCGGTCGCAACTTCGTCCACGTCGCGACCATCCGCAGCGCTCATGCGCACGGACTCGATCAGGTATGGGAACAGAATCTGGCTCGGCGGTGCCAAAGCAGGCTCGACGGCGGGTTCCTCCAACGGCACGTCGCCCGTCGCTACAGGTTCAGCCACCAGCGCTTCGACCGGCTTGGTCACCGGCGGGAGGCGCGCAGCCTCCACGGCCTCCATGTCCACCATGTAGGCATCGATCACCCGACCGGCAGGCCCGAACATCTTCTGCATTCCGCGCTCAAGATAGACGGCACGTTGACAGACCGATTTCACCTGGTACTGGTCGTGGGATACGAACAGGATCGTGCAGCCGCTTTCGCGTATCTCGTAAAACTTAGACATGCACCGCCGCTGAAAGGCGGCATCGCCGACCGCGAGAATCTCGTCGACGATCAAAATCTCCGGATCCACGTGGACGGCGACCGAAAAGGCTAGCCGGGCAAACATTCCGCTGGAGTAATGCTTGACAGGGCTGTCGATAAACTGACCGATATCGGCAAACGCAGCTATGCGATCGAAACGTTCATCCACCTCTGCCCGGCTCAGCCCGAGAATTGAACCATTCAGATAAACGTTTTCGCGCCCGGAAAATTCCGGGTTGAACCCCGACCCCAATTCAAGCAGTGCTGATATCCGTCCCTTCCGCTCTACTGTGCCGGTGGTGGGCGTCAATGTTCCGCAAATAATTTGCAGCAAGGTCGACTTACCTGAGCCATTTCGCCCGACAATACCGACCGTTTCGCCCTTCTCAACCTCGAAATCAATGCCTTGGAGGGCCCAGAAATCATCGTGAAACTTCCGTCGGCCTCGCCAAAGCATCTGCTTGAGCCGGTCTTGGGGCCGTTCGTAGATATGGTAGACCTTGGACACATCCCGCACAGCAATCGCGATTTCAGAGGACATCGGCAAATCCCTTTCTTGTCTTCTGAAACCATGCGAACCCTAGCCATGCGACCAGCGCGGACAATAACAATTGGGTGAGCCACGAGAAGCCATTCAGCGGACGGCCAAAGATCATGACATCGCGCACCTGTTCCACCACAAATGTCAGGGGATTGAGATTCATAAACAGGCGATATTGATCAGGCAGGGCCTCGACAGGATAGAAAATTGGCGAAACAAACATCAAGACTGAGGTAATTACGCCTATTATCTGCGTGATATCGCGAATGAACACCCCAAGCGAAGCCAACAACCAGGAAAAACCCAGGGTCGTCAGCACCAAAGGAATCAGCACAAGGGGTAGCCAAAGAATCGTTGGCGACGGGACGCCAAAGAACACGCAGAAGAAAAGTATCCAGACCAGCAGGTTGATCAGAAAGTGAAAGGCAGCAGCCCCAAACCCAACGACGGGCAGCAATTCTAGCGGGAAGATTACTTTTTTAACGTAATTCACATTCCCGACTACGAGGTCAGGTGCCCTGTTAATACATTCCGCGAACAGATTAAAGACCATGAGCCCCGCAAAAAGCACCAACGCAAACTCCGTCTTCGAGCCCGAGCCACCCACCCAGCGTGCCCTGAACACCACGCTGAACACAAACGTGTATACAGTGAGCATGAGCACCGGATTGAAGAAAGACCAAAGCAGCCCCATTACAGAGCCACGATAACGACCGATGATTTCGCGTTTGATCAAGTTAAAGACCAAACCGCGATTGCTCACGATGGAACGCCAAAGCGCCAATGGCGATATTGATCGAGCAGCGTGAGGGTTCATGCATATCCCTTTGGATTGTTCTCTTGCCAACGCCAGTGATCCCTGCACATTGCCGCGAGGTCACGCTGCGCTTTCCACCCCAGAAGACTCTCCGCCAAAGATGGATCCGCATAGCAGGCCGCTGCGTCACCGTTTCGCCTGGGTGATAGTTGATACGGCACCCGTTGGCCGCTCGCGCTTTCGAACGCTTTGACGACATCCAAAACGCTGTAGCCGACGCCCGTACCGAGGTTCACCGCAACACATTGCGGCATATCAAACCGCTCCAGCGCTCTGAGGTGTCCTGCTGCCAGGTCCACCACATGGATATAGTCGCGCACGCCAGTACCGTCGGGGGTCGGGTAATCGCTCCCCCAAACATTCAAGAACTCGCGCCGGCCCACCGCGACTTGAGCGACGAAAGGCATTAGGTTGTTGGGAGTGCCCTGAGGGTCTTCGCCAATCAATCCACTTTCGTGGGCTCCAACCGGGTTGAAATATCGCAGGATCGCGATGCTCCAATGGGGATTCGCCCGAAAAACATCGCGCAGCATATCTTCGATGATGAGCTTGCTGCGGCCATAGGGATTGGTCGCGGAGAGCGGATGATCTTCGGTCAGGGGCAGTCGCTGCGGCTCTCCATATACGGTCGCGGAGGAGCTGAATACAAGCGTGTGGACACCGCAGTTTTGCATGGCCGAGACGAGGCGATGCGTACCAATGACATTGTTGTCATAGTAAGTGAGCGGTTTTTCGACCGATTCTCCGACCGCCTTGAGTCCGGCAAAGTGGATGACCGCCTTGCAACCGTAGCGTCTAAAGACAGCCTCGATGGCGCCCTGATCGCGAATGTCGCCTTGAACCACCGCAAGTTTTCGCCCGGTGATCTGCTCAACTCGGCGCAAAGCTTCGGGATGGCTGTTGCTAAAGTTGTCGAACACCACGACCGTATGGCCGGCGGCGAGCAGATCGACGCATGTGTGCGAACCGATGTAACCAGCACCGCCCGTGACGAGAATACTCATCCAAGCACCTGGCCGCAGAAAGACAATGTCAAGGCCACCGAACTCAAATGCCTTTCATCACCATCCGAGAAATTTGCCGTCGAATGTTCAATTTGTGCAGCTACGCCCTTCTTAGGTTGATTCATCAACCCGCCTCCACCTGTAAGCCCCCCGCTCGCAACGCTCAGGTCACCTTCTGAGACGCCGAAATTCGGGGATACGTGGCAGCCTCCCTGAAGGCTGCAAACATCCTGTCGTTGCTTGATATGTTAGAAAGTACGTTGATTGCCAGTCATCTGGAATCGGGCTCAGGGTTGAGAAAGCTCGAACCGATTCGGATATGACGAAGACACCGCCCTCCGTGCGCAAGTCGTAGCCGTGCGCACGTTATGCATGGAGATTCCACGGACCGGGCTCTGAAAGCCCTTTGCACTGAGCCAAGCCCCACCCTGGATAGCCGCAATCGACATCAACGAACACATCGAAATGCACGCGTTCATGCATGCTGGCGCCGATCTCGATGCTTGTGCTCCTCTAGTGCCGACATCCGCGACTCAAACGATACTCGCTCACCTCTGCCTCTAGATTGATGCAACACAAAGGATGAAGCCCTATAAAAACATAGAATTATCGCACTGCAGCAAGTTCTGCGATATTGAGCTAAGGTAATAGAATGCTGCGGGTGTTACACCCCGAAATAGCCCCGATACCACGCCACGAATCGCCCCACCCCATCCCGCACGCTCGTCGCCGGCGCAAAGCCGGTCCACGCATTGAGCTCGTCGGTGTCGGCATAGGTCGCCGGCACATCGCCGTCCTGCAACGGCAGGAAATTCTTCTCCGCCTTCTGTCCCACAGCATCCTCAATCGCCTCGATGAAGGCCATCAGCTCGACTGGGTTGTTGTTGCCGATGTTGAAGACACGATAAGGTGCGGCGCCGCGGCCCGGATCGGGATTCAGCGGATCGAAGGCCGGATCGGCTTCGGCGACACGGTCGAGGGTACGGATGACGCCTTCGACGATGTCGTCGATGTAGGTGAAGTCGCGCTTCATCTTGCCGTGGTTGAAAACGTCGATCGGACGGCCTTCGAGGATCGCCTTGGTGAACAGGAAGAGCGCCATGTCGGGGCGCCCCCAGGGGCCATACACGGTGAAGAAGCGCAGGCCGGTCGTCGGCAGGCCATAAAGGTGGCTGTAGGTGTGGGCCATCAGCTCGTTGGCCTTCTTCGTCGCGGCGTAGAGGCTCACTGGATGGTCGACGCTGTCGTGCTCGGAGAACGGCATTTTGGTGTTGCCGCCGTAGACGCTGGAGCTGCTCGCATAGACGAGGTGCTGGACCTTGTTGTGGCGGCAGCCTTCGAGGATGTTCGTGAAGCCGACGAGATTGCTCTCGATGTAGGCATGAGGGTTCTGCAGTGAGTAGCGCACCCCTGCCTGGGCAGCGAGGTGGATCACGCGGTCGAACTTCTCTTCGGCGAAAAGCCGTTCCATGCCCGCGCGGTCGGCGACGTCGAGCTTCACGAAGCGGAAGCCGGGATTGGGCGTCAGGCGCGCGAGGCGGTCGAGCTTGAGTTGCGGGTCGTAGTAGTCGTTGAGGTTGTCGATACCGACGACCTCGTCGCCGCGAGCCAGCAGTACCTGGGAGGCATGCATGCCGATAAAGCCGGCTGCGCCGGTAACGAGAATTTTCATGGCGGGGATGGTGTTCTTGCAGTGAAAGGGATAAGGGCGGATTATCGCATAGGCGCCCGACCCCCCTCATAGGCTCACTTGAATCACGGCATCAAGCCACTGCGGCAGCCATGCGCGCCAGCACGGAGGGATATACTTGGCTGCTTTGCTTGCTGCCCCTTCCGATGCCCGCCCGCCTTGCCTATTCCCTGCTGTGGCTGATCGCCCTGCCCTTCGTCGCAGCGCGGCTGCTGTGGCGCGCGCGCCGTCAGCCCGAGTATCTGCAGAACCTCGGCGAGCGCTTCGGGCGGTATCCGGTCGCGGCTCCGGCGCAACTGATCTGGGTGCACGCTGTGTCGGTCGGCGAGACGCGGGCGGCCGAGCCCTTGGTGCGCGCGATGCTCGATCGCTGGCCGGAGTGTTCGGTCTTGCTGACCCACATGACGCCGACCGGGCGGGAGACGTCGGCATCGCTGTTCGGCAACGAGCGGCGCGTGCTGCGCGCCTACCTGCCCTACGATCTGAAGCCGTGCGTGACGTCTTTCCTGCGCCATTTCCGCCCGCAGGCAGGCATCGTGATGGAAACGGAGTTGTGGCCGACGCTGCTCGGCGCATGCCGCGACCGCGGCGTGCCGGTGCTGCTCGCGAATGCGCGGCTGTCGGAGCGGTCCGCCCGCCGTTACGCGCAATGGCCGTCGCTGAGCCGGCTGACGCTGGGCGCGCTGACTGCGATCGGGGCGCAGACCGAGGCCGATGCCGCGCGCCTGCTTGATCTCGGCGCCCATGGCGTCGAAATCACGGGCAACATCAAGTTCGACATGGCGCCACCGGCGACGCTGATCGAATTGGGCAGCCGCTTCCGCACACGGACGGCCAATCGCCCCGTGATCCTCGCCGCAAGCACCCGCGACGGCGAAGAAGCGTTGATCCTCGACGCGTTCGTCGCCGCGACACCGCCGGAAGCGCTGCTGGTCATCGTGCCGCGGCATCCCCAGCGCTTTGGCGAGGTCGCGACACTCGTCGCGAACCGTGGACTGGCGTTGCAGCGCCGCTCGGACGAGGCGCCTGTATCGCCGGCGACGCGCGTATGGCTCGGAGACTCGATGGGCGAAATGTTCGCCTATTACGCGGCGGCGGACGTGGTGTTGATGGGGGGCAGCTGGCTGCCCTTCGGTGGGCAGAACCTGATCGAGGCTTGCGCGGTCGGCACGCCGGTGATTCTCGGCCCCCATACCTACAATTTTTCCCTCGTCGCCGAGCAGGCGGTCGCGGCAGGAACTGCGTTGCGCGAAGACGATGTCGAAAGCGGCATGCGGGCGGCGCTGGCGCTGCTCCGCGAACCGGCGCGACGTGCAGCGATGGGCCGTGCGGGCCTGGCGTTTTCGGCAAGCCACCGGGGCGCCACGGCGCGGACACTGACGCTCGTGGCGGCCCTGCTGGAGTGCCGCGAGGCTGACGCCTGACGGCGTCGCTTATTCGCTCAGCAGGGCGTTGACGACCTGGATGTCCTCTTCGCCGAGGGTGCCGGCTGCCGCCTTCAGACGCAGTTGGGCAAGCATCGTGTCGTAGCGGGCCCGAGCAAGCTGGCGCAGGGTGTCGGCGAGCTGGCTCTGGGCGTTCAGGACGTCGATGTTGATGCGCACCCCGACCTCGTAACCGAGACGGTTCGCGTCGAGCGCCGAGGTCGAGGAGACCTTCGCGGCCTCCAGCGCCTTGATCTGCGCGAGACCGCTGGTCACACCCAGGTAGGCTTGGCGGGCAGCGAGCGCGGCCGTGCGCCGGGCGTCCTCGAGGTCGGCGTCGGCCTTCACCTTCAGAGCCGCTGCCTCGCGTTCGCGCGAGGAAACGGCACCGCCTGCGAAGAGCGGCACGTTGAGTTGCAGACCAACCGTCGTCGCCTCGGTGACCTGCGAGCGGCCGGTGCTGGTGCTGAAGCCGACGCTGTTGCGGCCTTGGGTCGCGACCAGATCGACCGTCGGGTAATGGCCGGCGCGCGAACGTTCGACCTCGCGATCGGCGATCTGTAACGCCAGTTGCTGGGCCTGCACGGTATAACTGCCCTGCTCCGCAGCCGAGGCCCAGTCCACGATGTTGTCGGGCTGGGGCCGGGACAATGTCAGGCCGGGGCGCAGGCCGGCGAGAGGCGAGGTTTCCTTGCCGACGATCTGGGCGAGGGCCTGACGGCGCACGTCGAGGTCGTTCTGCGCGGCGATTTCCTGCGCCGACGCGAGGTCGAAGCGCGACTGGGCTTCATGCACGTCGGTGATCGTGACCGTGCCGACCTCGAAGCTCGCCTTCGCGAGCTGCCGTTGTTCGGAGGCAGCCTTGCGCAGTTCCGAGACCGCGCTCAGGGAATCCTGGGCGTTGAGGACATCGAAATAGGCCTGCGAGACGCGTAGGATGAGGTCCTGGCGCGCGAGCCCGAGCTGGGCTTCGGCCAGCGCAGTCTGCAGTTCGCCCTGCTTGTATTGGACCCAGTTCTGCCAGCGGAAGAGCGGCTGCGTGAGCTGGACGCCGTAGCTATTGCTGTTGTACTGATGGGAACCCAAGTCCGGGCGACGGATGTCCAGGTCGTTCCATGTCGTCCCGGCGCTGGCACCGACCGCCGGCAGAAGCCCCGCCCGCCCCTGGACGACCTTTTCCTGCCCGGCGTCGTATTGCGCGCGCGCCGAGGCATAACGAGCATCGTTGGCAAGCGCCTCGCGATACACCTGCATCAGGTCCGCCGACCACGCCGCGCTCGACAAGAGGCTCGCCAGACAGACTACTGCCGCACGTTTCATCTACTTCTCCGGAGGAATACGCAGCGATCGGTCAGTAACGAGGCATGGCCGGATCAACCAGCTCGGCCCACGCATGGACGCCGCCGGCAAGATTGACCACACGCGAGAAGCCCTGCCTCTCGAGGAACATGCAGACCTGTGCGCTGCGGCCGCCATGATGGCAGATTACTACGATGTCGGCATCGGGATCGAGCTCCTGCTGACGGGCGGGCACGGTGCCCATCGGCATCAGCTCAGCGCCGGGGATGCGGCAGATGTCGAACTCTGCCGGCTCGCGCACGTCGAGCAGCATGGGTTTCGCGCGTTCGGGGTCAGCCAGCCAGTCGGCCAGCTCGGTGACGCTCATCTGTCGCATCCTGAACTCCTTAGAAGCGGAATTCGTCCTTGCGCTGCGCGTTCTTCAGCATCGGGACGATGGTTTCAAAAACGTCTTCGGTCTTGAACTGGCCTTCGCCGGTACAGGTCACGAGACGACCTTCCATGACGGGGGCGTCGCCGACGAAGGCGAACAGGCGGCCGCCGACCTTCAGTTGCTGGAGCAGGCTTTGCGGAAGCATCGGCAGTCCGCCCGAGACGACGATCACGTCGTAGGGCGCGCGGGCCGACCAGCCCCCGGCGGCGTCACCCTCTTCCACGATGACGTTCTCGACGCCGTAGCGGTTGAGGTTTTCGCTCGCGAACTTGGCGAGTTCGGGTTCGATTTCGATCGTCCGCACCCAGTCGGTACGAGCCGCGAGCAGCGCCGCGAAGTAGCCCGAACCGGCACCGATCTCGAGCACGGAGTCCGAACGCTTGAGCTGCAGCGCCTGCAGGATCTTGCCTTCGATCACCGGCTTGAGCATCACCTGGCCGCAGCCGATCGGGATCTCGCCGTCAGCGAAGGCGAGCGTCTTGTAGGCGGAGGGAACGAATTCCTCGCGCTTGACCGTCATCAGTAGGTCGAGGACGTCCATATCCAGCACATCCCAAGGGCGGATCTGCTGCTCGACCATGTTGAAGCGGGCACGTTCGAAGTTCATGGCTTTGGCTTCCTGTCCAAATATTAGCACACGCTAATAGAGCGCGCGGTGAGTAAACTTTCACATTCTAACTCACTTGTTGCGTCGCAAGAGGCCGCGATGATCCGGACGCTTCAGTGGTTTCGCGCGCCACCCGATACCAGGCCGCATACAACGCAGGTAGAAAGATCAGCGTCAGCAGCGTCGCGACGGTCAGCCCACCCATGATCGCCACCGCCATCGGACCGAAGAAGGCACTGCGTGTGAGCGGAATCATCGCAAGGATCGCCGCGGCGGCGGTCAGCATGATCGGACGGAAGCGACGCACGGTCGATTCGACGACGGCCTCCCAGGCGCTGCGCCCGGCCTCGCGGTCCTGGCGGATCTGGTCGACCAGGATCACCGCGTTGCGCATGATCATCCCCGACAGCGCGATGGTGCCGAGCATCGCAACGAAACCGAAGGGCTTGTGGAACGCAAGCAGGAAGGTCGTCACGCCGACGAGCCCGAGCGGCGCGGTCAGCACGACCATCGCGACGCGGGAGAAGCTCTGCAGCTGGAGCATCAGCACCGTCAGCACGGCAATGATGAAAAGCGGCATCCCGGCCGCGACCGAGCCGCCGCCTTTGGCGCTCTCCTCGACCGACCCGCCGACTTCGATGTGGGCGCCGAGCGGCAGCTTGGCCTGCAGCGCGTCGATCTGCGGCGCGAGCTGGGCGACGATGGCGGCGGGCTGGACGTTGCCGTACAGGGTTGCGCGCACGGTGACGGTGGGCACGCGGTTGCGGCGCCAGATCACGCCTTGCTCGAAGCCGTATTCCGGGGTCGCGATCTGCGACAGCGAGACGCTGTGGCCGTTGCCGGTCGGGATCGCGAGGTCCGGCAGCAGGCCGAGATGGACACGTTCGGACTCGGCGCCGCGCAGCAGCACATCGATGGTCTCGGTGCCTTCGCGGAACTGCGTGACGGCGAGCCCCTGCAGCGAGGTGTTCAAAAGCGTCGCAACATCCTGGCTGGAGAGCCCCAGCAGGCGTGCCTTGTCCTGGTCGATGCGCAAGCCGACACGTTTCGAGGGCTCTTCCCAGTCGAGATGCACGTTCGAGAGCTCGGCGTTGCCGCGCATGACTTCGGCGACCTGATGCGCGACGCGACGCGCCTCATCGATGTTCTGGCCGCTGACGCGGTACTGGACCGGGAAGCCGACCGGCGGACCGTTTTCGAGGCGATTGACGACGCCGAGCACGTCGGGCGGCCCCTGCTCGAACAGCGCGATCAGCTTCGCGCGCAGGGCCTCGCGGGAGGCGGGGCCGTCGGTCAGGACGACGAACTGGGCGAAGCTGGTCTGTTCGAGCTGCTGATCGAGCGGCAGGTAGAAGCGCGGACTGCCGCCGCCGAGCCAAGCGACGTAGTTGTCGATGCCGGATTCGCCGTCGAGAAAGGCTTCGATGCGCTTGACCGCGCGCTCGGTCGCGTCGTGCGACGCGCCTTCGGCGAGACGCAGGTCGATCAGCAACTCGGGGCGGGTCGAGTCGGGGAAGAACTGCTGCGGCACGAAGCGCACGAAGACGACGAGGGAAGCGATGAAGATCGCGACGGTCAGCGCGATCACGCGCCAGCGGTGGGCGACGCAGGCTTCGACGAGGGCGCGGAAGCGGCTGTAGAAGGGGGTGTGGTAGATCGCGTGCTCGTCGTGCTGCGCGTGGGCGTGCGCCGCACGACGCGCGGCCATTCGCTCGGCGAAGCGTGGCGAGACCCGTGCGAGGAGGCGCGCGAGCGGCGAAGGCTTGCCGTTGTTGGCGCGAAAGTCCGGCAGCAGGTGCAGGCCGAGCCAGGGCACGAAGAGCACGGCAGCGACCCAGGACACGAGCAGCGCGATCACGGTGACCTGGAAGATCGAGCGCGTGTATTCGCCGGTCGAGGATGCGGCGGTCGCGATCGGCAGGAAGCCGGCGGCGGTGACGAGCGTGCCGGAGAGCATCGGCATCGCGGTCGAGGTGTAGGCGAAGCTCGCCGCGCGGACGCGGTCCCAGCCCTGCTCCATCTTCGTCGCCATCATCTCGACGGCGATGATGGCGTCGTCGACCAGCAGGCCCAGCGCAATGATCAGCGCGCCGAGCGAGATCTTGTGCAGGCCGATGTCGAAGAGGTTCATGAAGAGGAAGGTGATCGCGAGCACGACCGGGATGATCACGAGCACGACGACGCCGGTGCGCAGGCCGAGCGACATCAGGCTCACGGCCATCACGATCACGACGGCCTCGGTGAGCACATGCACGAACTCGCCGACCGAGCGGGACACGGCGCGCGGCTGGTCGGCGACGCGCTCCAGGCGCAGACCGACCGGCAGTTGCGCTTCGATGCGCGCGACGGCCTCGTCGAGGTGCTTGCCGAGCGCGATGATGTCGCCGCCCGCGCGCATCGAGACGCCGATGCCGAGCGCGTCCTCGCCCTTGAAGCGCATGCGTTCGCGTGGCGGATCGGCATAGCCGCGGCGGACCTCGGTGACGTCGCCGAGGCGGAAGCTGCGGCCTTGCGCGCGGATCACGGTCGCGCGGATCGCATCGAGGTCGTCGAAGGCGCCGGTCGGGCGCAGCCAGATCCGTTCGTCGCCGGTCTCGAAGAAGCCGGCGCCGGCCGTGGCGTTTTGGCCGGCGAGCGACGAGACGATGTCGCGCGCGGAAAGGCCGAAGGTCGCGAGCTTGGTGTTCGACAGTTCGATGAAGACGCGTTGCGGCTGCTCGCCAAAGAAGCTGACCTTCGCGACGTCGTGCACGCGCAGCAGTTCGCTGCGGATCGCCTCCGCGTAGCGCTTGAGCTCCGCTTGGTCGAGCCCTTCGCCGACCAGCGCGAAGATGTTGCCGTAGGTGTCGCCGAACTCGTCGTTGAAACTGGGGCCGACAATGCCTTGCGGCAGCGTGTAGCGGATGTCGCCGATCTTCTTGCGCACCTGGTACCAGACCTCGGGGATCTCGCGCGCCGGCGTCGAGTCGCGGGCGACGAAGAAGACCATCGATTCGCCGGGCCGCGAGAAGCTGCGGACGACGTCGACCTGCGCGACCTCCTGCAGCTTCTTCTCGATCTTGTCGGTGACCTGGCGCGCGACCTCCTCTGCGGCGGCGCCCGGCCACTCGGTGCGGATCACCATCACCTTGAACGTGAAGGGCGGATCCTCGGACTGGCCGAGCCGTCCGAAGGAGTACGCGCCGATCACGGTCAGCACGATCATGAAGTAGAGGACGAGCGACCGGTGACGCAGGCCCCAGGCCGAGATGTTGAAGCGTCCGTCGCGATGTTCGGAGCCGGTGTTCATTTGCGCATATCCAGCGCGACGGGCGCGTTCTCGTCGACGGGGCGAACAGTCTCGCCGGCGACCAGTCGATGCACGCCGGTCAGCACGACACGTGCGCCCGACGGCAGACCGCCGCGGATCGCGACACCGTCCTCGCGGAATTCGCCGACATCGACCTCGACCGGCCGGACTTGCGATGCGTCGTCGACGATCCAGACGCTTGTGCGCCCGTCGGCGCGCGTCACCGCAGTGAGCGGCAGCAGGGTCTGCGCCGTACCGGCCGTCGCAAACGCGACGCTCGCGGTGGCGCCGAGCGGCAAGCCGACGTCCGCTCCGGGGATGCTCACGCGCACGGCGTAGCTGCGGGTCGCGGTGTCGGCCGCCGGGGCGATCTCGCGCACTATTGCCGGGTAGTCTTTCTGCGGGCTCGCCCAGGCGCGGATCACGGCCGGCATGCCGGGCACGAGCGTCGCGATGCGGCTTTCCGGGACGGCGATCAGCACTTCACGCTCCTCGGGCCGCGCGATGCGCACGACGGCCTGACCGGCGGAGACCACTTGGCCGGCTTCGCCCATCGCCGCGGTAACGACGCCGTCGTGGTCGGCGACAAGCGTCGCGTACGCGGTCTGGTTGCCGGCTGTCGAGGCCTGGGCACGGGCCTGGCGCAGCCGCGCTTCGGCGGCCTGTAAGGTAGTCCTGCGCGTATCGAGGGCCGACGCGCTGACGAAGTTCTTCGCATGCAATCCCTCGACGCGCGACAGCTCGGCGCGCGCGAGCGCGGCGTCGGCCTCGGCCGCAGCGACGGCTGCGCCGGCGGCCTGTTCGGCGAGCCGGGTATCCTGCGGGTCGAGCCGCGCGAGGACCTGGCCGGCCCGCACCTGGGCGCCGACATCGACGCGACGCTCAATGAGCTTGCCGCCGATGCGGAAACCGAGGTCGGCTTCGTGGCGGGCCTTCACTTCGCCCGTGTAGACGTTGAGGCTCGGTGCGCTGCCGGATGCCGAAAGGGTTCGCACGATCACTGCGCGGGGAGCCTTCTCCGGCACGGTCGGGCCGGAACAGGCCGCCAGCACGACGGCAGCCACCAATGCGTTTGCCAGGACTTTCATCGACCCTCTCCAGAACGAAGCGGCTGTGCGCGCAGACCGTCGAGGATCACGTCGAAATAGGTCTGCAGATAGTGCTCGATGTTGGTGTCGGGTCCGCAACAGGATGCGAACGAGTGTCGCCACACGGCAAGGTGCAGCAGGGGTGCGATCAGGACACTGCCGACGGTCTCGAGGTCCACTTGGCGGAATATGCCGCGCTCGATGCCGCGCGAGATGGCGGCGCGAATCAGGTTCAGCCCGCGTTGGATCACGACCTCGTGGTAATAGACGGCGACGTCGGGGAAATTGCGCGCCTCGGACATCATCAGTTTCGGTATCCCGCCGAGCTCGGTGCTGCCGATGCGTTCCCACCAGCCGTAGAGGATCGCGCGGAGCAGCGCGACCGGGTCGTTGTATTCGTCCAGCAGCGCTTCGCCCGCCGCGATCGCCGGCACGACGCCTTCCTGGATGACCGCCTTGAAGAGCGCTTCCTTGCTGTCGAAGTACAGGTACAGCGTGCCCTTGGAGACACCGGCGCGGGCGGCGACGTCGTCGAGCTTGGTCGCGGCGAAGCCCTTCTCCACGAACAACGCTAAGGCGGCCGAGGTCAGCTCCTGCGGCCGCGCTTCCTTGCGTCGCCGACGTCGGGGTTCGGCGTTCGCCGTTTCACTCATTACCTGTCTCCGGAACGTTACTGACTGACTAGTCAGTACTATAGACAGCTGTTTCCGGTGCGACAAATTCTTTCTTTGATCGGCGGGCAGCCGCGGACCCGCGCGAATTCACATCACCCTTGTTTACATCAAGGGTAAAGATGCGCCAATTCATTAAACTCCGTTTCAAATTTGCCGTTGTCTTGTGGACCAGCACGCCCGCTCGGATGGAATGCGCCCGACGCAGCGGGGACCCGCAAGGCGTCAGTTGACTGGAATGCAAAGGGATTCGCCCATGGCTTTCACATTGACCATCAAACAGAAGCTGCTCGGCTCGGCGGGGCTGTCGCTCGCTCTAACGCTCGGCGTGGGCCTGATCGGCTATTCCTCGACGGTTCGTCTCTCGGAAGCCAGCGCGGTATCGACGACCTACGCGGAAGCGATCCGCTTCCACGTCGAAACCGACATGTTCCACGACGCGCTGAACAGCGACGTCCAGGCGGCTCTGCTCGCCGGCATGCGCAACGACGCCGAGGCGCACAAGGCGGCGATGGAAGACGTCGCCGAGCATTCGAAGGCGATCAAGTCGAACGTCACCGAACTGCTCAAGCTCCCGATATCGGCCGATCTGCGCCGCGCGATCGAACAGGCCGACACGCCGCTCGATGCGTACACGAAGGGCGCACAGGAAATGGTGCGCATCTCGCTCGAACAAAACGAGGCAGCGTTCGCGAAGAAACCTCATTTCGAAGAGCTGTTCGGCGAACTCGAAAAGACGCTGGACGGGATCAGCGACCGGCTCGTCGAAGAGACCAAGCGGACGCGCGACGATGCCGCCGCCGAGGCCCGCCTGCAGGAGCGCCTGACGCTGGGCGCTCTGGCGCTTGCGCTTCCCCTGCTGCTCGTCTTCAGCCTGGTTACGGTACGCGGCATTTCGCAGCGCTTGCAGAGCTTGGCGCGCTTCACCAACGAACTCGCGGCCGGCGACGCGGACCTCCGCAAGCGGCTGCCGACCGAAGGTGGGGACGAGATCGCGGGAAGCGCGACGTCCTTCAACGCCTTCATGAACACGCTGCAGAACATCATCGTCGATCTGAAGCGCGAGTCCGACGGTCTGCGCAGTGCGGCGTCGCAATTGGCAAGTTCGGCATCGCATGGCCAACAGCGCTCGCATGAGCAAAGCGAAGCGACGGAATCGGCAGCGGCGACGATCGAGGAATTGACCGTGAGCATCGCCGCCGTCGCGAATAGCGCCGAGGAAGTGCGGGGCATGTCGCTCGATGCGAAGTCGCGGACGAAGGAGAGCCACGACAACCTCGAGCAGCTGGTACGGGAGGTCGGTGCGATCGAAACGGCGGTGCGCGCGATGGCCGAATCGGCTGCGGCCTTCATCGACAGCACGACCACGATCACGTCGATGACGCGCCAGGTGCGGGAGATTGCCGACCAGACGAACCTGCTCGCGCTCAATGCGGCGATCGAGGCCGCGCGGGCCGGCGAACAGGGCCGCGGTTTCGCGGTCGTCGCCGACGAAGTGCGCAAGCTCGCCGAGCGCTCGTCGCATTCCGCGGGCCAGATCGACCAGGTGACGACGGGGCTCGGCGACCGGTCGTCGGAAGTCGAACGCGCGATCCAGGGCGGCCTGCAGGCACTGGAAAAGAGCCATGCGTGCGTGGAGCGCGTCGTCAGCAGCCTCGCGCAGGCCGACGACTCGGTTGCAAGGGCGAACAACGGCATCGACGACATCGCGCGAGCGGTGACGGAACAGCGCGCCGCGAGCCAGGGCATCGCGCAGAGCGTCGAACGGATCGCCCGCATGGCCGAGGAGAACCACGTCGCCGTGCGTCAATCGGCGGAAGTCGCGGGTTCGCTGGAAAGCGTCGCATCGCAGCTGCAGAGCCTGGTGCAGCGCTTCCGCGTCGCCGGCTGAGGCGCGTCGGGGAGCGGTGCGACCCGCTATGCGCCGCGGGTCGGTGCGAGCAGCGGCAGGTCGACCGTAAATAGCGCGCCGCCCTCGGGGGCGTTGGCCACCGACAGGCGCCCGCCGTGGCGCTCGACGATGCCGTAGCTGATCGCGAGCCCGAGGCCGGTGCCCATGCCGACTGGCTTGGTCGTGAAGAAGGGGTCGAAGATGCGGTCGAGGATCTCCGGCGCGAGGCCCGGTCCATTGTCGTGAAAGCGTAGCTGCACGCGTCCGTCGCCGATTTCGGCGGCGATGTCGAGGCGCGGTTCGGCCAGCTCGGCGGTGGCGTCCCAGGCGTTCTGCACGAGGTTCATCACAACCTGCTGCATCTGGCCGGCCGAGCCGGTGAGCGGCAATTCCGCGGGCAGGTCGATATTGACGCGGAAGTTCTCGCGCGCCGCCTTGCACACCCAGCGCACAGCGCGTTCAACGACTTCGGTGAGGTCAAACGGTCGGTTCTCGTCACGGTCGATCGCGGAAAAGCGCTTGAGGCCATCGACGATGTCGCGCGTGCGCTCGGCGCCTTCGATCGTGCCTTCGATCAGCGGCGGCAGGTCGGCGAGGATGCGGTCGATGCGTAGTTCGCCGCGCAGTTCCTCGAGCGCTTCGCGCGACTCTCCGCGGTGCACCGCGGCGAGGTAGCATTCGAGGCGCTCCGCATAGCGCCGGAGCGCGTGGACGTTGCCGAGGACGAAGCTGATCGGGTTGTTGAGCTCGTGCGCGACGCCGGCGACGAGCCGCCCGAGCGAGGCCATCTTTTCCGAATGCAGCAGTTGCTGCTGGGTCCGCTTGAGGTCCTCGTGGGCCTGACGCAGCGCGCGGTAGGCCTTGCGCAGTTCGCCGACGGGGCGGCCGGTGATGACCATGCCAAGCGATTTGCCGACGGAGCTGAAGCGGGGCGTGCAGTTGAGCGAGACCGGCACGGCGCTGCCGTCGCTCGATCGCAGCGGCAGTTCGCAATCGTGCACGGCCTGCTGGCCGAAGCTGCCGAGAAGCTCGCGCGCACGGTCGTGCGAGAGCTCGTCGGCGAAGAGGTCGTAGATCGGACGACCGCGCAGGTCGGCGGCTTCGCGGCCGCAGAAGTCGACGAGCGAACGATTGACGTCCTCGATCTGGCCGTTGCGGTCGCACACGACCATGATGTCGGACATCGAGGTCAGCACGGAGAGGATGAACTGCTGCGATTCCTCGAGCTTGGCGTTCTTCTCTTCGAGGGCGACTTCGTACTGCAGAAGGTCGGAGTAGACCTCGTCCATCTTGTGGATGACGTCCATCCACATGTCTTCATCGACGGCGATCAGTTCGCCGGGATGACCGGTGTGGCCGGGGGTCTTGCCGGAAGGATGATGCTCGCTCATCGCGTTTTGTCCGGGGGTCAATGGACCGTGCACACCATGCACGGATCGAAGGAGCGCACGACGTGCTGGACGGCGAGAGGCACCGCCTCGCCCTGCCCGACCGGTGTGCCGACGAGCGCCTGTTCGAGCGCGCCCGGGGTGCCGGCGGCGTCGCGCGGCGAAAAATTCCAGGTGGTGGGGGCGACAACCTGGTAGTTGGCGATACGCCCCTGCCGGACCACGAGCCAGTGGCCAAGCGCGCCGCGGGCGGCTTCGACCATGCCGAGCCCTTGCGCTTCATCGGGCATGGCCCCTTGCTGGCAGAAGAGTTCGCCCGGTTCGATGGCGCGTATCCAGCTTTCCATCGCCGGCACGACGCGGGCGAATTCGAGGAGCCGCGCGATGACGCGATTGGCGACATTGCCGCCGGACCGGGCGACGAGTTCGCGGATCAGCGGGTGGCCGTCGACGACCTGGCGTGCGAGCGCGCCGCATTCGACGACTTCGCCCTTGAGGCGTGGGGCCTTGCACCAGCTGTAGGCGCCGGGACGGTCGATGTCGACGCGGGTGTCGCCTTGCCAGGGATGTCGCGGATGCGCGTCGGCCATCCAGGCGTGGCTCGCGTCTTCGGCGATGTCGGTGTGGGCGACCGGCGCGAGCGTCGCCGTCGCGGCGTGCCAGACGCCGCGGGCGAAGAGCGGCGAGCCGGCGAGCGGGTAGTTGCCGTAGCTGAGGAAGCGGTCGGTCGCGCGGCCGAGGCGGTCGAGCGCGAGCGCGTCGGCGATTTCGAGGAAGAGGCGGAAGTCGCTCGATGCGGGCGCGCGGCTCGCCTTCCAGGCTTCCAGGGCGGCGATCGAGTCGAGCCCGGCGATCGCTTCGAGGCTGTCGCCGAAGAGCCGGCGTTCGAGCCAGCCGCGGAACTGGCGCAGCAGCGCGTGGACGCGGATCTTCTCGGACGGACCGATGCCGCGCGCCGACCCGCCAGGCTGAAGCGTGAGGCTGTGCGGCCATTTGCCGGCGAGGATGCCGAGGATCTGCAGGAAGCTCGCGCGGGCGGGCAAGGCGTCTGCGGTGGCCGCGCCTTCGACGGCCTTGAAGCGGGCGCGCGCGGCGTCGAACCAGGGTCGGCCGGCGTAGGCGTCGCGCGCGAAATCCGGCATGAAGAAGAGGTAGAAGTGGGTGAAGTGGTCGGCGAGATTTTCGTTCGCGAGGATCAGGTTCGCGGCGAGTTCGCCGTTCGGGGGCGGCGTGAGGCCCATCGCGTCGCCGAGCGCGCGGGCGGCGGCGGCCGATTGCGAGACGGAGCAGATGCCGCAGATGCGCGGGACGAAGACGAGCGCGTCGCGCGGGTCCTTGCCGAGCAGGATCTGTTCGAAGCCGCGGAAGAGCGGCGAGTTGACCTGCGCGGACGCGACGCGGCCGTCACTGATGTCGAGCGTGACTTCGAGGTCGCCTTCGACGCGGTTGAAGGGGCCGACGATGAGGCGGGTCATTCTTGGTGCCTCACTTTGCTCGTCTCCAGCGGATCGGCGGGGCGACGACGATGTGGTCGACGCGCGAGTTGTCGCGGACGCGCTTCGGAGTCGCGGACTTCGACAGCGCGGCGAGTGCGACGAACCAGGCTTTGGGCATGTCGGAGGGGAGAGCGATGGGGATGCCTGCGACCTTGGGCGTCATCGCGAAGGGGTGGCCGGGTTCTTCGAAGCCGGGTTCGGTGCAGGCGATGCAGGCATAGCCGCCGGTGATGCAGGATCCGCCGCCGTTCCAGGGGCGGACGTTGCAATCGGCGTGGGCCTGGGTGCCTTTGCAGCCGAGGTTTTCCATCAGGCAGCCGAGGTCTGAGGCTTTTTCGGCGCTGGCTTTGAATTCGTAGAATTCGTTGCGGCTGCAGCCGTGGTGGACGAGTTGGTCGGCGTAGAAGCGCGGGCGGCCGACGGGGTCGAGGTCGTCGGCGCCGAGTTCGCCCAGCGCCAGGCCGAGGAGCGTTTCGACGACCCACGCCGGGTGGGTGGGGCAGCCGGCGATGTTGATGACGGGGAGGCCCGCCGCGCCGGTGTAGTCGGCGCCGAGGAGGCCGCCGCGGGTTTCGCCGTCGTATTGCAGGCCACAGGCTTCGGCTGGATTCATGCCACCGGCAGTGACGCCGCCGTAGGCTGCACAGCTACCGATGGCGAGGGTGTGTTTGGCGCGGGCGGCGAGGTCTTTGACCCAGTCGATCATGGGGCGGCCGGTGCCGGCGAGCATGTGGAAGCGGCCGGTGCCTTGGGGGCCGCGCAGCATCGAGCCTTCGATGCAGAGGAGGTCCACTTGGGTGTCGCCGCGGACGCAGGATTCTAGGAGTGCGACGACTTCGGAGCCGGTTTGTTCGGAGAGTGCGGGGTGCCAGAGGATGTTGATGCCTGCGTCGCGGAGCATCGCGATGAGGTCGCGGGCGTCGTGGCACAGCAGCGACATGGTGCAGCCGCCGCAGCCGCCGGATTGGAGCCAGAGGAGGTTCATGGCTTGGCTCCGGTTTGCGTTTGGTCCGTCAAAACCGCCCCCGCCAGCGGGTGTTCCGCGCTTCGTTGGCGCGAGCGGACGCCTCAGCACGAAACACCCGCTGTCGGGGGCTGCGCCGTGCCATTTTCGACGTGAGGTGGGGTGCTCCGCCGTTCATATTGGAGTCAATTCGTTTCTAGACCGTATCTGGCGAGTTTGCTGCGCAGGCCCACACGGGAGAGCCCGAGTTCCGCGGCCGCGCGGGTCTTGTTCCAGCGGTGGCGGATCAGACTTTCCTTGACGATGCGAGCTTCGAGCGCTTCGAGGCGGGTCTTGAGGTCGCCGTCGAGACCGGCGAGGAGTTGGAGTTCCGGTTCCTGGTGGTCTTCAGCGGCGCGCAGGACGCGCGGCGAGAGGTGGCTCGCAGAGAGTCTGGGGCCGTCGGAGAGCGCGATCATGCGCAGGACTTCGTTGCGGAGTTCGCGGACGTTGCCGGGCCAACGGTAGGCTTGCAGGCAGGCGAGGACGTCGGCGCCGAGCGCTTCGAAGCGGCGGCCGAGGGATTGCTGGGCGCTGTCGACGTATTGCTGGGCAATCAGCGGGATGTCCATGCGCCGTTCGCGCAAGGGCGGGACGGTGATGGTGATCGCGGCGAGGCGGTAGTAGAGGTCTTCGCGGAAGCGGCCTTCGCGGACATCGGCTTCGAGGTCGCGGTTGGTCGCGGCGATGACGCGGACGTCGACGGGGATCGGGCGTGCGGCGCCGACCGGGCGGACTTCGCCTTCCTGCAGCACGCGCAGCAGCTTGACCTGGAAGGCGGCGGAGGTTTCGCCGATTTCGTCGAGCAGGATGGAGCCGTTGTCGGCCTGGCGGAAGAGGCCTTCGCGGTCTTCGTGGGCGCCAGTGAAGGCGCCGCGGCGGGCGCCGAAGAGTTCGGATTCGAGCAGCGTGTCGGGCACGGCGCCGCAGTTTTCGACGACGAAGGTCTGTTCGCTGCGGCTGCTGCCGTAGTGCAGCGCGCGGGCAAGGAGTTCCTTGCCGGTGCCCGATTCGCCGGTGAGCAGCACCGGGATGTCGAAGTCGGCGACCTTGGCGACGAGCGCGCAGAGCGCATTCATCGGCGAGTCGGGGGCACGCAGCAGGGCGTCGGCGCCGAAGCGGCGGCGGGAGGCTTCCTTCTTGCCGGCGACGCGCTGGCGCAGCACGGGGCTCGCGACCTTGAGGTCGAGCGACAGGCGCTGGTTTTCGCGCTGCAGGCGGTACATGTCGGCCGCGGCGCGCAGGGTCAGCAGGAGCTGCTCGGGCTGCCAGGGTTTGAGCAGGTACTGGTAGATGCCTCCGTCGTTGATGCCGGCGATGATGTCCTCCGAATCCGTGTACCCGGAGATGATGATGCGCACGGCGTCGGGCCAGCGTTCGCGCACTTCACGCAGGAGCTGCACGCCCGAGGTGCCGGGCATGCGCTGGTCGCACAGGACGATCTGGATCCATTCGCGTTCGAGGATCGCGAGGGCTTCTGCGGCGGAGGATGCGGTAAAGACGTCGAAGTCTTCGTCGAGCGTGCGGCGCAGGGATTCCTGCGAGCGGACTTCGTCGTCGACGACGAGCACAGTCGGTAGCGTGCGGCTCATGCAGCGGCCACCTCTCCGGGCACCTGCCAGCCGAGATCGCGGTGGCGGGCGAGGTGGCGCGGGGTCCAGGATTGCGGGCTCTTCATCATGAAATGGTAGCGCGCGACGTGGTAGCTGGGGTCGAAGCCGTAGAAGTTTCGGCGCATCGCGGCGAGTTCTTCTTCGCGGTAGGCGGCGAGCGGCTTTTGCGCTTCGTCGGCGGCACGGCGCGCAGCTTTCTTGGCGATGCGGGCCGGGAGTGCTGGGTCGGCGGCGAGCGTGGCGGCGCAGCGGGCGACTTCGGCTTCGAAGGCCGCGAGGTCGGCACCGAAGCAGTCGTCGATCAGGCCGCAGGCTTTGGCTTCGCGCGCGAGGAGCGGCAGGCGGTTGCCCATGATGCGGCGGCCGGCGTCGATGCCGACGCGCCGCGGCAGCAGGTAGCTCCAGTACTCGGAGCCGAACAGGTTGCCCATGTTCTTGTAGTGCGGGTTCATCACGATGCCGTCGCGGGCCCAAACGAGGTCGGCGGCAAGGGCGAGGAAGCAGCCCCCTGCGCCGGCGTTCCCGCGCAGCGTGGCGACGGTGAGGCGGTCGGTGAGCGTGAGCAGCGCGAGGCAGACGTCGTTCATCGCGTTGATGTTGGCCCAGGATTCGTCTGCCGGGGACGCTGCGGCCTCGATGCGGTTGAGGTGAATGCCGTTGGACCAGAAGTCGCGTCCGCCTTCGAGGACGAGGACGCGGGTCGGGCGCGTGCGGGCAAAATCGATCGCGGCGGCGAGGCGGCGGCATTGGTCGGTGGCCATCGCGCCGTTGTAGAAGTCGAAGGCGAGGAAGCCGATGGTGCCGTCGGGGCTTTCGCGGTAGCGGAGTTCGCTCCAGCGGGTGTCGGTGGCGTCGCGCATCAGGGGAATGGCGAGTTCGGGCAGCGCAGCGGATTCGGCGGCGAAGGCGACGGTCGCGGGGAGTTTGAAGGGGTGGTCGTGGTCGGCGCGTTTGACATGGCCGATCCAGACGGCGCCATCGATGGTGGCGCGGAGGATGGCGCCGTCGCGGCGGGCGATGGGTGCGCCGGGAGCGGCTTGGCAGAGCTCTTCGGGTGTCGCGGGATGGGCGTCGAAGAGGTGGCAAGGGGTGCCGAAGAGCGTGTCGGCGACGCCGGGGAAGCCGTCGGCGGCGCGGAGTTTTTGCAGGACGGTTCGGGTGTTGTCGGCGGTCCAGTCGATGGCTCGGTTGGACTGCTTCATCAGCGGGCGTTCGGTGCCGACTGTGGGTTGTTGCGCTGCTAAACCGCCCCCTCCGGGCGCTGTCTCGCGCTTCGTTGAACGCGTGGCGGACGCCTCAGCACGAGACAGCGCCCGGAGGGGGCTGGCGTGTGCGGGACTGGACGTTGTTTCGTTGTCTTGGGGGTTCTCGGTTGTGGTGCTTTCTGCGCGTTCGAGGATTTGCGCGAGCGCTGTCGGAGCCCATCGGCCCGCCCTCCAGTCGGGGACGTTTTCGATGGCGCCTCTGACGGCCTCCAGCGCCGCGGCGGTGACTTCGTTGCGGTACAGACTTGCCTTCGCGGCGTCACGCATCGGGAAGCGGACACATGCCCACACCGGGCCGGCGTCCATCTCGGCTTCCGCTTGCAGGACGGTGACGCCCCACTCGCCTTCTCCGTTCGTGATCGCCCAGTCGAGCGCGGAGGGGCCGCGGTCGCCGACGATGCCGGGGTGGACGATCAGCGTGAGATGGCGCGACCAGATGGATTCGGGCACGGCGCGCTTGAGGAAGGGGGCGAGGATCAGGTCCGGACGGAACAGATCGACGGCTTCTTCGGCGACGCGGTCGGCGATGTCGAACTCGACGGAGAGTTCGTGGCCGTCGGCCTTGAGTTCGGCGAAGAGGCGTTGCGTGAGGCTGTTGAAGCTGTGCGTAAGGAGCAGGATGCGCATCGTCGGTCTCAGCAGATGCGCGGCAGTTGTTCGCCCGACAGCCAGTCGACCATGCGGCGGCCGCCGAAGGCGGTGCGGATCTGGACGAAGGCGTTCGGGTCGGCGGTCACCGTACCGATGCGTGATGCACGTTCGCCGAGCGGGTGGGCGCGCATCGCGGCGAGGAGGCGCTCGGCGTCGTCCGCGGGGCAGATCGCGATCAGCTTGCCTTCGTTCGCGACGTAGAGCGGGTCGAGGCCGAGCAGTTCGCACGCAGCGGCGACCTGGGGCTGGACGGGGATCGCGGCTTCGTCGAGTTCCATGCCGACGCCGGATTGGGTCGCGATCTCGTTGAGGGTCGTCGCCAGCCCCCCGCGCGTCGGATCGCGCAGCACACGGATCGTCGGCACTTCGGCGAGCATCGCGTCGATCAAGCGATGCAGCGCGGCGGTGTCGGAGGCGATCTCGGAGTCGAAGGCGAGCGATTCGCGTTGCGCCATGATGGCCATACCGTGGTCGCCGAGGGTGCCGGAGACGAGGATCGCGTCGCCGGGCCGGGCGTTGGCACCGCCGATCTCGCGGCCGGCGGGCAATGCGCCGACGCCAGTGGTCGTGATGAAGACGCCGTCGCCCTTGCCCTGTTCGACGACCTTGGTGTCGCCGGTGACGACGGGCACGCCGGCTTCGCGCGACGCATGCGCCATCGACTGCACGATGCGCGCGAGGTCGGCGAGCGGGAAGCCTTCTTCGAGGATGAAGCTCGCGGCGAGATACAAGGGGCGCGCGCCCATCACGGCGAGGTCGTTCACGGTGCCATGCACCGACAGGCAGCCGATGTCGCCGCCGGGGAAGAACAGGGGGCTGACGACGTGGGCGTCGGTCGCGACGACGAGGCGTTCGCCCGCGGCGGGCCCAGGCAGCACGGCGGCGTCGTCACCACGTTCGAGATGCTCGTTCGCGAAGGCCGCGGCGAACAGTTCCTCGATCAGCTGCGCCATCGCGCGGCCGCCCGCGCCGTGGCCCATATCGACGCGTCCGCCCTTCATGTCGAGCGGGCGCACATAGCCCTTTTTCACAGTACCCATCGTCGCGCTGTCCTGCCGTGTCGCGGCCCTTGCGGGCCCTGGTTGATGATGTGCGCGACGCGGGACCTGACACGGGCCCCGTGCGCGCTCAGGCGAGGCTGCCGCCCGCCCGCGTGAGTTCTTTCAATGCATCCGCGACCTGTCGCGTCTGACCGGCCGCCGACGAGGTCTCGCCGGCGCTCGACTCGATCGTCGCGAGCAGCGCCGACAAGCCGTCGACGCCGTCCGAATGGGCCTCGATTTCGTCGGCGACGTGGCGCATGTCGGCGGTGAGCTGGACGACGTCCTTGCCGATCACTTCGGCGCTGGTGCGGCTCTTTTCGGCGAGCTTGCGCACTTCGTCGGCGACGACCGCGAAGCCACGCCCCGCCTCGCCCGCGCGCGCGGCTTCGATCGCGGCGTTGAGCGCGAGCAGATTGGTCTGGTCGGAGATCTGCTGGATCACTTCGACGACGCCCTGGATGCGCGAACCGGCACTCGCAAGCTGCGTCGCTTCGAGCGCGACATCGCGCGCGCCTTGTGACAGGCCGTGAACGCCCGCCGACGCCTCGGCAACTGCCGCGAGCTGGCGCTCGATGCCCGCCGCGAGCGAGTCCATCGATGCGTTCAGATCGCTCGCGCAGCCTTCAAGCTGGCCCGAGATCGTTTCGCGCTGCCGGTGCGCCGCCTCGAAGATCCGACCCATGTCGTTGAGCCCGGAGAACATCTGGCCGACACGCTCGTCGAGGCCGGCCGGGTCGAGCTTCATCTCGAAGCGCTGGTTCTCGAAGTCCTCGATCTGCTGCACGACGACGCGGTTCAGGCCCGACAGCTTCGCGATCTCGCGCCGCAGGAAGAAGGCCTTGAACTCGCCGTAGTGCGCGACGAAGTTATCGATGTAGTCGTCGCGGAAGGTCTCGCCCGGCTTCACGCGGAAGAAGAAGATCGCCGTCAGTGTCTGGTTCAGGTTCAGGCCGAGGATCTCGCCGAAGGTCGAGAAGCCCGCGACCGGAATGTCGCCGATCACGGCGCCCATGCCGGCAAGTTCGCGCTCGTTGTAGAGGCGGCGCAGGATGCAGTCGTTGAGGATGCCCGCGACCGGCTTGCCCGGCTTGCCTTGCATGAAGCGTTCGAAATCGCGCTTCGTGCCGTCGACGAAACCGGTGCGGCGCACGAGCAGCAGTTCCTCGCCCGGGCCGACGTCGCAGTAGAAGTGGATGCGTTCATTCGCGAGATCGATCGACGACACCGAGCGCACGAAGAGCTCCTTGCCGACACGGATCGCGAAGGAGTATTCACCGAGCTTCTTTTCGAGCTGATCGGGCGAGCATTGCAGCGCGCGGCACAGCGCGGCGACCGGCGAGCCGATCACGCCCTGGGCGTCCATCACCTGGCTGATGTAGCGCTTTTCCATCGACGCGGTGAGCGTATGGAAAGTGGTGCCGGTCGGCTCGAAGTTGTGGCTCTTGAAGACGCCGAAACGTACCTGCGGCGGCACCTTCAGGAAGGCGATCAGCGCGTGGTTTTCGAGGCGGCCGTTGCCGTCGTGCAGCCAGGTGTTGCGGAAGTCGAACTTGCCGCCGGCCGAGCCGCCGACGAAGAGACAGGGGAAACGTCCGCTGTCGTACAAGGCTTCCATCAGGAAGGATTCGGACGCCGACAGACCGTCGAAGAGCACATAGGCAAGGGTGTCGCGGTGGTCGATCTCGAAGCTGACGTCGACGCGCTCCAGCGTGCGGGCGAGGCTCGCGACGCGCTCCTTCAGCGACTTGTCGCAACGCCCCTGGCGCAGGTCCTCGCAGCCCAGCGGCACGCGCACGACCTGAGCGCGCGCGACGAGCGATGCGTCGAAGAACTGCAGCACGACGTTTTCCCAGCGTTCGCCGGTGCTGCAATACACGGAGCCGGCCTCGCCGCACAATTCGCCGGCGGTCGAGCACAAGGCCATCGGCACGTTCGGGAAGCGGGCGCGGACCGCGCGGGCCACGGCGTCGATGTCGACGTGCGGCGACACGTAGCCGGCAACGAAGGTCGGCGCGACACGCACGCCATCAAGCTTCTCTGCGAGCTCCGCGGGGCGACACCGAACGATGACGACGCCCTGGGCGCTTGTGGAACCGATTTTTCCGAAAAACATGACCGGGAACCTCGTGAGGGTATGCAATGCCTATGGCTTACATTCTCTTACGACAATGCAAACCCGGACTTGAGCCTCGTCAGAAGTCCCCTCGATGAATCCCCCTTGATTACATTTGTCATTTCGCGACTCGAAATGCATATCCACCATCCGGAATTCATACCCGCGAAACGTCGCGGAAGCGACCGTAATTGTAGTGCGCGGCGCAGGCACCCTCGGACGACACCATGCACGAGCCCATGGGGTTCTCGGGCGTGCACACGGTGCCGAAGAGCTTGCAGTCGGTCGGCGTCTTCACGCCGCGCAGGATCGCGCCGCATTCGCAGGCGCGGTTGTCCGGCACCGAGACGAATTCGAGGCCGAACTTCGCCTCGGCATCCCACTGGGCGAAGGGCGCACGGATGCGCAGCGCCGAGTACGGCACTTCGCGCAGCCCGCGCCATTCGAAGCTGCGGCGCAACTCGAAGACTTCCGACACCAGCCCTTGCGCCTTGAGATTGCCGTCCTCGGTGACGGCGCGGGTGAATTCGTTCTCGACCTCGGCGCGACCTTCATTGACCTGCCGAATCAGCATGCGGATCGCCTGCATCACGTCGAGCGGCTCGAAGCCGGCGATCACCACCGGCTTGCGGTATTCCTCGGCGAAGAAGGCGTAGGGGCGGCTGCCGATGATCGTCGACACGTGCGCCGGGCCAATGAAGCCGTCGAGCGGCACGGTGCCGAGCTCGCGCACTTCGGGCGATTCGAGGATCGTCAGGATCGCGGATGGCGTCAGCACGTGGTTGCACAGTACGCTGAAGTTCGCGAGGGAGAGCGCCTGCGCCTGGCGCAGCACGAGCGCGGTCGGCGGGGTCGTCGTCTCGAAGCCGATCGCGAAGAACACGACTTCGCGCTCGCGCATCTTCTGCGCCAGCGCCAGCGCGTCGGCCGCCGAATACACCATGCGGATGTCGGCACCGCGCGCCTTGGCCTTCAGCAGCGACAGGCCATTGGACGCCGGCACGCGCAGGCAGTCGCCGTAGGTGCAGATCGTGACCTCGGGGCGCGCGAGCGCGAGCCGGATCGCCATATCGATGCGGCCGATCGGCAGCACGCACACAGGGCAGCCCGGGCCGTGGATCATGCGCACGTTGGCGGGCAGCAGGTCGGTGACGCCGTAACGCGAGATCGCGTGCGTGTGACCGCCGCAGAATTCCATGAAGGCATAGTTGCGGCCGGTATCGGCCTCGCGCGCGATGGCTTCCGCGAGCTTCGCGGCGAGCGCGCCGTCGCGGAACTCGTCGACGTACTTCACGCGCCGCCCTCTTCGGCCGCGGCGGCGAGCGCGGCTCCGGCAAGACCGGCTTCGGCGAAGAGCGCGAGCGTCTTCTCGGCCTCGTCGGCGTCGAGCTTAGACAGTGCGTAGCCGACATGGACGATCACATAGTCACCGACCTCGGCGCCATCGACGAGCGCGAGCGAGATTTCCTTGCGCACGCCGCCGAGATCGACGCGGCAGGCGTCACCGGGCAAGAGCTCGACGATGCGGGCGGGAATCGCAAGGCACATGCTTCAGAATCCTTCGTTCAGATGGTGGATCGCAACCCAGGCCTGACCGAGCGCGAGACCGGCGTCGCCCGGTGACAGGCGCTGCGCTTCGAGGACGGTCAGGCCGTGTTCGCGCAACGCCGCGCCGAGGCGTTGCGACAGGATGCGGTTGTGCAGACAGCCGCCGGAGAGCGCGACGACCGTCAAGCCGGTGCGTTCGACGGCCTGCCCGACCCAGGCGACGAGTGCCGCGGTGAGCGTCACGTGGAAACGGGAAGCACCCTGCGCGGCATCGGTTTCGTCGGCAAGGGACGTGAGGATCGGCAGCAGGCTCAGGCGCCCTGCCCCGTCGATCGTCCAACCCTCGGGCTCGGGCGTCACGTCACCAACTCGTTCAAGGTAGTCGGTCGCGGCGCGCTCCAGCGCGATCGCCGCCTCGGCCTCGACACGCATCACAGGGCACAGTCCGAGCAGCCCCGCGGCAGCGTCGAAGGCGCGGCCGAGGCTGGAGGTCGGCGGGCACAAGGTGTCGCGCGTGAGCAGGTTCCCAAGCATGGCCGCCGCAGGCTGGGCCGCGAAGCGCGTCGCGATCTCGTCGGCGCGGCCGGCCAGATGGAGCACCGCCCCAGCCATCCGCCACGGCTCGCGCGCCGCGCGGTCACCGCCCGCCAGCGGCAGGGGCGCGAGATGACCGAGGCGCTCGAAGTGCGCGCCATCGACTTGCAGCAGTTCGCCGCCCCAGGCCGTGCCGTCGGTACCCAAGCCCACGCCATCGAGCGCGAGGCCCAGCGCCGGGCCGGGGTGTCCATTCTCCGCCAGCACCGCGGCAACATGCGCGTGGTGGTGCTGCACCGCGATCGCAGGCACGCCGAGGCGCGTCGCAAGGGCGCAGGCGCTGCGGCTCGAATGGAAGTCCGGATGCAGGTCGTGCGCGATCGCGGCGGGAGCGCCCTGCGACAGCAACACGTGGCTCCAGGCATCCATCTCGCGGCAGGCATCCGGCGTATCGAGATCGCCGACCGTGGCGCTCATTTGCGCTGCGCCGTCCTGCGCAAGGCACAACGCGTTCTTGAAATAGGCGCCGAAGGCCAGCACCGCGGGGCCGTGCAAGGTGAGCGGGATTGACGGCGGCGCGAGCGGAGCCGCGCCCGGCGAGGCGAGGTTCGAATTCATGTCCGGACTCAGGCCGGTTGCACGGTTGTGCTGCGCGCCGCGCGCGCCTTCGCCATGCCGCGCTCGAGCCAGGCGAGCCAGTCGGCGATGCCCTCGCCGCTCGTCGACGACGTACGAATCACCTCGATGGCCGGATTGACCCGCCGCGCGTAGCCGATCGCGCGTTCGACGTCGAAGGTGAGATGCGGCAGCAGGTCGACCTTGTTGAGCAGCATCAGGTCGGCCGCGGCGAACATGTCCGGGTATTTCAGCGGCTTGTCCTCGCCCTCGGTGACCGACAGGATCGCGACCTTGTGCGCCTCGCCGAGATCGAAGGCAGCCGGGCACACGAGGTTGCCGACGTTCTCGATCAAGAGCAGGCTGTCGTCGGCGAGCTGCATCTGCGCGAGTGCGCGCCCAACCATGTCCGCGTCGAGGTGGCAGCCCTTGCCGGTGTTGATCTGCAGCGCCGGCACGCCGGTCGCGCGGATGCGTTCCGCGTCGAACTCGGTCTGCTGGTCGCCCTCGACCACCGCCGCCGACACGCGTCCCGCAAGTTCCGTGAGCGTGCGCACGAGCAGCGTGGTCTTGCCCGAGCCGGGGCTGGAAACGAGGTTCAGCGCGAAGATGCCGCGCGCGGCGAGCTGGCGGCGGTTGGCGTCGGCACAGGCGTCGTTCTTGCCGAGGATGTCGCGCTCGATCTTCACCATCTGCGACTGCGACAGGCCAGGGGCGTGAGCGTGCGCGGGGCCGGCGCCGAAATGCAGGTGGTGCTGATCGGAATGGATGTGGCTCGCGTCCCGGGCGGACGGCTGCCCGTCGTGCGTGTGCTCATGCGCGGGAGCCGCGGGCTTCCACGCGCGCGTCGTGCCTTCCTTCGGGCGCGCGGGCTTCGAATGCCCTGCCCCGCCGATATTCACTTCACCCGCCCCGCAACCGCACACCGTACACATCACCCTGCTCCAATCCGACTGCGACCACCTGAAGCCGCATCATCCCTTCAATCGACTTCGATTTCCTTGACCCGCATCACGGTCCCGCCGGTGGGACGCACCTGGTAGCCGCCGCAGTGCGGACAGGGGTCGTAACGCTGCGCGAGCGGCACGCTGCGATCGCAGGCGAGGCACCAGCCGACGCCGGGCACGCTCTCGACCTCGACCGCCGCGCCCTCCGCCAGCGTGTCGCGCAACACCACGTCGAGACAGAAGCGCAGCGCCTCGACCTCGACCGACGACAGTTCGCCGATCTCCAGCACGACCGTCTTCACGCGCGTGCAGCCCTGCGCCCGCGCGGTCTCCTCGACGATGCCGCGGATGCTCTCCGCAAGCGACATCTCATGCATCCGATACGTCCTCGATCGCGATGTCGTACTCGATGCACGGATCGAGCGACAGCGCGAGCGCCTTCAGGCGCAGCATCGCGGCCTCGTCCGACGGCGCGTCCCAGCCCGTGGCTTCGCAGACGAATGCGCCCTGCGCATGGAAATTCCATTCGGTCGGCGCGACGATCGCGTATTCGGCAATGCGGTCGCCGTCGAGACGCACGGCGTGCATCAGCATCCCACGCGCGGTTTCGACGCATGCGAGGCCGGCGCCGTCGCCCATCGGCGCGGCATCGACGAGCTTGGGCATGTCGCTCGCGAGCGGATGGCGCAGGCGGCTGGCGCAGTCGGAGAGATCGACGACGCGCGCGAAGAGGCGCGCCGCGATGCGGTGGCGCTGAGTCAGAAGATTGCTCACCATCATCGAATCCGCGTGGCGCGCGAGCACGCCCGTCTCGTGGGCGCGGCCGAACAGCATCGGCGCCGCGCAGAAATCGGCGGACGGGATGCCGCCGAGTTCGGCCGCCCAGGCCCCGGCAGCGAGTGCCGGCAGCAGTGGCACCGCTTCGCCTTCCGGCGTCGAGGACCCCATCTCGATCAGGTCGGCGAGCGCAGCCCCGATCGTGCCGCAGCGGCGGGCGCGCTCGATGAATTCGCGCAGGCCGCTGGGCTCGCGCGTGGTGCGGAAGAAGCCGGCCAACAGTTCGACGGCGACGAGATCGAGCAGATCGCCTCCGAGCTCATACGCCGCCCGCCCTTCGCCGACGCGCGCGAGCCTGCGGTGCAGTTCGGCGAAGCGCTCGCGCCGCGGCTGATGGCCGAACAGTGCCGGCCAGTCGAGCATCAGCCGCCAGAGGTTTTCCTGTGCGGCCTCGGTCGCCAGCGCCCGTTCCTCGGCCCATGGCTCGGCACGCGCGACGCCGCTCGCACCCGCGGCAACGCAGGCCGCGGTCACGGCGACGGCTTGCGCGCGCGAGCACAGGCTGAAGAGCGCAGGAACGAGCTTCAGCGCCTCCTCGACAGTGCGTCCGACCAAGACCTGCGCCGCTTGCGGACGGGGATTGTCGATCGCGACACCCACCAGACGCCCGCCCTGACGCTGCACTGCAAGCCGCATCCTGCCGTCCGCGTTCATCGCCGCCCCCACTGCAAGCAGGGGATTTTGATCGTGACACATGCGGCGGCTGGCCGCCCGCTGCCCTGAATCATGCTTTCTCCTAGCGCATGCGCCCGCCCCTGGCCGATTGACGCGCTGCAGTCGGACCGGACGGCACGTACGCGGGGGCGGAGCGATGATATGCGCTGTCGCACGAGGGCGAAAGCGTGTCGAGACAAGGTTTTGCATCTCAAGTACGGCCGCGCAGGAAGGCGCGCCGGGACGTCGAACGGGGCGCATCGACAGGAGGCGTTGGTGCGTCAGCCACAGCGGCCGGAACCGATGGCGCCTGCGTATGCGGAGCGGGAGCGAGCACCGTCGCGAGCGCGTCGGTCGCAATCGCGCAGGCCACCTCCGTGCCGACGACATCGTCGATCGGGGACACCAGCGGGCAGTACAGGAAAGCCGGAAGCGCGGCGTCCGCGTCGTCGCTTTCCTCGCCGATGAAGACCAGTTCGCCGACCGGCAGACCCAACGTGCGGCGCACACCCGCCGCCGTGTCCCGCCACAGCGCGCCGCCGCCGGGCAACAGCACAAGCTGGATGCTCCACGAGGTGACGACCGCAGCGAGCCAGTCGCCTTGAAGGCGCTCGCAACCGGCGACACACACCTCCACGTTCGGATTCAGAAACGGCAGCCCTGCCATGCGCGTTTCGCTGACGTGCCGGAAGTGGCGCAGCAGCGCACCAGACGGGTCGTCGTGCCAAGGCGCGGCGACCTTCGCCTCAGCCGGCCGCAGCGCCGGCACGCGCACGACGGACAGGAGCTCGCTCATTGCGCCGTCCGCGGGGCGAGATCGCGGAACCACGCGTCGGGGTCGTAGTCGCCGTCCAGCGTCGCCGCGAGCGCCGCCAGCGCCTCCTCAGTCAGCGCGAGGCTTTCGGCGTCGAGCACTTCCTTCGCGAAGCCGAGCGCAACGAGCACCCAAGTGCCGACCGGCTGCGGGCCGACGAGCAGCATGTTGGCCTGCTCGCGGCGCTCACCGCGCACGAGCCACGCGATCTCGCCGTCACCGACCCACGACTCGACCTGCATCGGCACCGATAGGCACATGCTAGGCAGCCTCTGCCAGCGCCTTCGCCGGCGTCTGCAACCCGTACTCCGCCAGCGCATCACGGATCGCCTGCAGCGCGACCGGCATCGCCGCACGGACCGGCGCGGTCTGCTCCATCGAGGTCGAGATGTCGACCGGCTGCACGCCAACGACCACGACGTGGCGCGGCGCGCGCTCGGTGATCTCGAGCGTCGCCAGCACGTCCGACAGGCCGACCTGATGCGGCGAGATGCGCGCGCGGAAGAAGGCCGGCACCTCGTCGTCCTTCAGCACGACCACGCTCGCCGGCGGTTGGCCGACGCGCACGCAATCGGCGATCACCAGCAGATCGAGGTTCTCGAGGTCCTCGAGGAGCTCCATCGCGGCGGTGCCTCCATCGATGACCTCCAGCACCTCGGGGATCTCGTAGCCCGCCTGCAGCTCTTCGACGAGCCGCACCCCGACGCCCTCGTCGGTGAGCAGGATGTTGCCGACGCCCAGCAGCACGGCACGGCGGATCGGGGTGTCGATTTGGCTCATCAGGATGCCTTCACGCGCACGACTTCGGTGTTCTCGGTGTCGAGGATATGCACCGCGCACGCGAGGCAGGGGTCGAAGGAATGGACCGTGCGCAGCACTTCGAGCGGCTTCTCGGCGTCGACCACCGGGTTGCCGATCAGGCAGGCCTCGTAGGGCGCCATCTCACCCTTCTCGTTCTTCGGCGCGGCGTTCCACGTCGAAGGCACGACGCACTGGTAGTTCTTGATCTTCTGGTTCTCGATCACGACCCAGTGCGACAGGATGCCGCGCGGCGCCTCATGGAAGCCGACGCCGTGGATCTCGCCCTTCGGGAAGACCGGCGCGTTGAAGGTGTCGAGGTCGCCCTTCGCCATGTTGTCGACGAGCAGTTGCCACTGTCCCTTCAACGTGTCGAGCTCGACGCCACACATGATCGCGCGCGATGCGTGGCGGCCGATCGTCGAATGCATGGCGTCGAGTCCGACCTTGGTCTTCGCGAGCGAGGACACGGTGTCGAGCATCCCGGTGGCGTACTTGGTGATGCCGTCGTGCTTGGCCGCGAGGCCGCACAGCACGCGCGCGAGCGGGCCGACCTGCGCCGGCTTGCCGAGGAAGGTCGGCGACTTCAGCCACGAATACTTGCCGTCGTCCTGGAAGTCCGTGTAATGCGGCTTCGTCTCGCCCTGGTAGGGGTGCAGCGACTTGCCGTCGCCCGCGCCGTACTCGTACCACGAGTGCTTGATCGCTTCCGACACGCCGTCCTCGAAGAATTTGTCGCCGAAGGCGGTGATCGGCTTGAACTGCGACAGGTCGCCGTTCGGGATGTAGCCGCCGGGGATCGCGAACTTCGTGCCCGCGGAGTCGAGCGGGACGTCCGGCGCCGCGAGGTAATTGACGACGCCACGGCCGACTTGGGTCCATTCGGGGTAGAAGGCGCCGATTGCGGCGACATCGACCATGTAGACGTTCTTCACGAAGTCGTCGAGCTTGTTCATCCACTCCTGGATCGCCATCAGGCGCTCGATCGTCAGCACGGACTGGGAGTCGGTCGACAGCGGGTTCGCGACGCCGCCGACGGCGACGTTCTGGATGTGCGGCGTCTTCGAGCCGAGGATGGACACGATCTTGTTCGCGTAGCGCTGAATTTCCAGCGCCTGCAGGTAGTGCGCGACCGCCAGCAGGTTCACCTCCGGGGACAGCTTCATCGCCGGGTGGCCCCAGTAGCCGTTCGTGAAGATGCCGAGCTGGCCGCTCGCGACGTAACTCGCGAGCTTCTCCTTCACCTTGCGCATCTCGTGCTTGCTGTTGCCCGACCACGTGGAGAGGCTCTCGCCGAGCGCGGCGGCCTTGTCCGGATCGGCCTTCAGCGCCGAGACGACGTCCACCCAGTCGAGCGCCGACAGGTGGTAGAAATGCACGATCTGGTCATGCACCGCGTGCGCCAGCATGATCATGTTGCGGATCAGCTGGGCGTTCACCGGGATGTCCAGCTTCAGCGCGTTCTCGACCGCGCGCACCGAGCAGATCGCGTGCACGGTCGTGCACACGCCGCAGATGCGCTGCGTGATCGCCCACGCGTCGCGCGGGTCGCGGCCGATCAGGATGTTCTCGACGCCGCGCCACATGGTGCCCGAGGACCAGGCCTTGGTGACCTTGCCGCCGTCGACCTCGACGTCGATCCGGAGGTGGCCTTCAATCCGGGTGACCGGGTCGATGGTGATGCGTTGGCTCATGGGAAAAGTCTCCTCGGAACTGGATTCAGGCGACGCTCGCGGCGGCGGCGTGATCCTCACGCGGCAGCACCGGGAAGCGGCGGGTAATGACGATGTAGCCGAGCACCTCGATGGCAAACATGCCGAAGGTGACCAGCATTTCGGGGACGGACGGGAAGTAGGACCAGCCGTCGCCGGTCTGGTAGCCGACCAGATAGGAATTCACGCGCAGCAGGATGCCGGCGAGCATCAGCACCGCGCCGCCGACGAAGAGGTTCGCCGGGTTCGCGCGCTTGGCCGGGCTGCCGAGCAGCCAGAACGGCAACGCGAAGGCGATCGTCTCCAGCCAGAACATGAAGGCCTGGATCGTCGCTCCGAAGGCCGAGCCGAGCGCGCCGCGCAGGATCAGGTCGCCGAAACGCAGCGCCAGATACAGGCCCAGCATGCCCAGCATCACCCGCGCGAGCGGCGTCAGCAGATGCAGCTCGATCTCGCGGCGGTAGGCGGCGGAGGCGAGGCAGGATTCGAATAGCACCACCGCGTAGCCGATCGTGATCGCCGAGATCAGGTAGATCGCCGGCAACGCCATCGACTGCCACAGCGGATGCAGCTGCGTGCCGAACACGATCAGCATCGAGCCGAGCGAGCTCTGGTGCATCATCGGCAGCACGGTGCCGAGGCCGACGAGGAAGAACATCGCGCGACCGACCTTGCGCTGGGCGTTGGTCCAGCCGAACTTCTCGAAGAAGGTCGGCGAGAACTCGAGCCACATCACGAGGATGTACAGCGAGATGCACGCCGCGACCTCGAACATCACCGAGTTGGGCGACGCATAGCCCGGCCACAGGATGTGCCAGAAGTTCCAGTAGCGCCCGAGGTCGAAGATCACGCCCGCACCGGCCAGCGTATAGCCGAAGAGGCTCGCGAGCAGCGCCGGGCGCACCATCGGGTGGTACTCGCCGCGGTTGAAGATATAGACCAGCATCGCGACCGAGAAGCCGCCGCAGGCGAAGGCCGAACCGATCACCACGTCGGCGACGACCCAGATGCCCCAGGGATAGCCGTCATTGAGGTTCGTGACCGCCCCCAGACCGCCCCAGAAGCGCAGCGCGAGCACGGCGAACGCGGTCAGGATCAAGACGCCGCACGCGAAGGTCGCGGGATTCAGCAGACGGCCGCCGACGGGTGCCGGCGCGGCGTGAACATGGGAACTCATTTGCCGCCCTCCTGTTTGCCGTCATCGTGCGTTTGCTCGTGACCGGCCTCGCCGTCCTTCGGCATGTTGCGTTTGGCGAAGAAGGTCATCGCCCCCAGCGCCGCGATCGGCAGCGCGAACCCGCCGTAGAGCGTGTGTTGCAGCGTCTCGGACTTCGATGCGAAGGAGCGGTCCGGCAGCGGCTTGTGGCCGACCTTGTCGAAGGGCACCGCCGAGAGCTTCATCATCTGCGTGCCGCCGAGTTCCTTCTCGCCGAAGAGATGCGGCACATACTTCGCCGCCGCGCCTTCCCACGCGGGCTGGTCGCCGGTCGACAAGTTGCCGCGCGGAAATTGCGTCATCTCGCCGGGTTGCAGCGCGAGCCGGCGCTTCGCCTCGTCTTTCAGGTCAGAGACCTTGCCGAACAGCGTCGCCCCGGTCGGACACACTTCGGCACAGGCCGCATAGTGGCCGTCCTTCATGCGATGGCGGCACAGCTGGCACTTGCCGATCGCGCCGGTCGCCGACTGGTAGTCGAACTTCGGGATGCCGAAGGGGCAGGCCGCGACGCAGTAGCGGCAGCCGATGCAGGCATCCTTGTCGTAGCTCACGATGCCGGTCACCGGGTCCTTCGTCATCGCGGACACCGGACAGGCCGACACGCAGCTCGGATCGACGCAGTGCAGGCACGACGTCTTCATGAACGAATAGCCGTCCTGCTCGGCGTCCTTGATCGTCGCCGTACCGTTCTTGTAGACCTTGATGACGTTGTAGGTGCGCGCCGTCGTGTCGAGCGGCATGTCCCACACCGCGTCGGCGCTGGTGTTGTAGTCGATCGGCAGGTTGTTGGCCGTTTTGCACGCCGTGACGCAGGCCTTGCAGCCGATGCACAGCGTCGCGTCGTACAACAGGCCGACCGCGTCGGGCGAGATCTGCGCGTTGTCGCGCGCCTGCGCGCACGGGCTCGCGGCTGCACCGGCCGCTACCGCCCCACCCGCGAGCGCGCGCTTCAGAAAGTCGCGTCGGGTGCTCATGCTCATTCCCGCCCGGACTTCTGATCGTCGGCCTTGGCCTTGCCGGCCTCCTGCTGCTCTGCCGCGTGCGATTTGCCGAGATTCTGCGCGAGCTTCGCGCCGGCGCCGGCCGCAGCCCCTGCGACCGCCGCGAGCACTGCCGCGGAGCCCAGCGACATGCCCTGGCCCTGCGGCTCGGCGATCGACGGATAGGATGCCGGCGGCTCGACGTTCTTGACCTTCGCGAGCATATGGATCGGCTTCTGGAAGCCGACGCCCTTCTCGGTACAGCCGATGCACGGATGGCCGCAGCCCACCGGCCAGGTGCCGGCGCCCGCGTCACCGTACAGCACGGTCGGACAGTTCGCGTAGGTTTCCGGCCCCTTGCAGCCGAGCTTGTACAGGCAGTAGCCCTTGCGATGGCCTTCGTCGCCGAATTCCTGCGCGAAGCGACCGGCATCGAAGTGCGCGCGGCGCTCGCAGTTCTCATGCACGAGACGCGAGTAGGCGAACTTCGGACGGCCGAGTTGATCGACTTCCGGCAGCGAGCCGAAGGTCAGGAAATGCACGACCGTCGCGAGGAAGTTGTACGGATTGGGCGGACAGCCCGGGATCGTCACGACCGGCTTGCCGAGGACGTCCGCGACACCCGACGCGCCGGTCGGATTCGGCCCGGTCGAAGGCATGCCGCCCCAGCTCGCACAGGAGCCGATCGCGATCACGGCAGCGGCGTCGGCCGCGCATTCCTTCGTCAGCTCGATCGCAGTCTGGCCGCCGACCTTGCAGTAGATGCCGTCTTCCTTGGTCGGGATCGCGCCCTCGATCACGAGCAGGTACTTGCCCTTGTTGTCGGCCATCGCCTGCTTGCGCGCGGCTTCCACCTGGTGGCCGGCGGCGGCGAACAGCGTCTCATGGTAGTCGAGCGAGATGATGTCGAGGATCAGCTTCTCGATCGTCGGATGCTCCGCGCGGAGCATCGACTCCGTACAGCCCGTGCATTCCTGGAAGTGCAGCCAGATCACCGAGGGCCGGCGCTTCTGTTCCATCGCCTTCTGCACCGCGGCTTCGGCGCCGGTCGGCAGCCCCAAGGTCGCCGCGACCGTCGCGCAAAACTGCATGAATGCGCGCCGACTCATCCCCAGGCGCTCCTCGACCGGCCGCGCCTGCCAGGCTTCAGCCAGCTGTTTCAGTTCGTGGTGCATGCACTCCCCCTTTTCGATTCCTCATAACCCGTCGTCGGCACCTGACAGTGCTCATTCACGAGACGGGATTACAAGATCCGTGCCGGGTTCGAAAAGCGAGGCAGAACCTTTAATTTTCAGTTACTTATGGAAACAGACGAAGGCGCCGACGGCAAGCGCCGCGCCACGGGGGAACGCATAGCGGAAAGAAGCTTTCCACCTGCCGAATTGACCGAACGGGGAAAATCACCCAGAAAATCAGCCGTTTGCGATCGTCATGAAAGACGGGATCGCAAAACCGGCTCGATTAGCGGAAAGCCCGCGACCAGCGCCGCTCAACGCGATTCGAGCACCAGCCGCCCATTGGCGGGTTGGATGGGGCGGCCATTGCGCGGGTACAGGCGCATGAAGACCTGGAGCTGCTCGGCCGAAATGCGCTGCGGCTCCTTCATCACCGCCCACAGCACGCCTTCGGTGCAAGGCGGCGTCACGTCGGAGCCCATGAAGAGGTAATGCCCGCTGCTCGCCGGCAACAGACTTGCCACATCGATCGTTGCCCCCGGCGGCGCGTAGTCGCTGCGGCGTTCAAGCGGCATGTTGTTCCACAGCGTCTGGACCAGCGGATGCGCCGCGCCGCCCGCCTCCAGCAGCACGCCGACGATCGCCGTCTTGCCGTCGCTGGCGCGGTGATGCAGATGCACGACCATGTCGGAAGCCTGGCCGCCGACGCGCTCGGCCGACGGCCGGTAGAACTCGAAGAACTCCAGCTCGTAGCGTTCGCCACGCAGCTCGACGCTCATCCCCGGGCCGACATACACACGCAGCGTGCGGCCGGTGTCGGCGATGCGGAAACGCGTCTCGCGGTAGTCGAAGCGCGGCGGATCGAGATCGACCGCGACGCCGTTACGCAGGTCGATCGGCGACTGGCGCTTGCCTTCGGCGCACAACGCCCACTCCGGCCGCATGCGGCCCCAGCGGTCCGGGCCGGTTTCGCCTTCGTAACTCCAGTCCGGCCGCGAGAAATCCGCAAGGAGACGCGCCGCGAGCGCCGCGTCATGGGCGGAGATCGGCGACGGACGCGACGCCGTCGCGGGTGCGGCGGGTTTCTCGTGCTCGACCGGCATCTTCTCGCGTTCCACCGGCGCCTTCGCAAGGATCACAGGCTTTTCAACCGGTTTTTGCATGGGAGCCGGCGTCGCGACTGGAGCGGACGCCTTGCGCCCCTTGCCGTTCAGTTTGTGCGAGAGCCGGTCGCGCTCGCGATTGGGCGCATCGACCCCGGCCGCCGCCGAACGGGACAAGGGCACCATCGGAGTCGCCTTCGCATCCGCGTCCGCCGTCTTGGCGATCGCGGCGACTTCGGCTGCGACCTTCTTCAGTTCGCCGACCGACGGCGGCTTGCAGACTTCCTGCCACATGCGCTCGTCGACGCTATTGCGCGCCGCCAGCATTGGGGTCTCGTCGCCCCGCCCATCCTCGCGGATCACGACGTTGCGCTCGTCCATATAGACGCGCTTCACGGTGTAGAAGCTGCGGTTGTAACAGTCGTAGCGATTGAGCGCCTTGACCCAGGCATAACCTTCGACCGCCGCGCGCTCGGGCGTCAGTACGATGCGGCCCCACGCGACCTTGGTGCCCCCTTCGGACTGGATCACGCTCGAGCGGTCGATCTCGACCAGACGCTCGCGGTCGCGCACGACGGTCTCCCACGGCTGCTCGGCCCATCCGGCGACGGGCATCAGCAGGGCCAGCAGGAGCGCGCACGGGCGCAGGGTGAAGGACAGTTTCATGACGGGGAATCGGTCGGTTCGGGCGGAGCCCACAAGAGGGTCTTCGGCCGCGTTCGGCGAATCTTTAGGACTTTCCCGCAAGCATAGACAAACGGTACAATGCGCGCCGTCATCAGGGAGTAGCCGCCCCCGCGCAAGCCGGGGGGACCACGTCAACAGACTTGCCCGTCGCGGGCATGGCGTGTTCAGCCTTCGGGCCTGGCGAGACTTTTGGCTGCATGCCCTCCGATTGTTTCGGGCCGGGGAGGCGTGCGGTCATCTGTCGTCGACCGGCCCGGAGAACCCGATGAACTTCGCTTTCGAACCCCTCGCAGTCTCCACCGGCATCGTCGCGCTCGCCGAAATCGGCGACAAGACTCAGCTTCTCGCCTTCATGCTTGCGGCCCGCTTCCGCAAACCATGGCCTATCATCGCCGGCATTTTCATCGCCACCATTGCGAACCACGCCTGCGCGGGCGCCGTCGGCACCTGGATCACGACGCTGCTGGGTCCGGACGTCCTGCGCTGGGTACTCGGGCTGTCCTTCATCGCGATGGCGGTCTGGATGATGATCCCCGACAAACTCGACGAAGACGAGATCACGGCGCCCAAGCTCGGCGTGCTCGCGACGACGATCGTCGCCTTCTTCCTTGCCGAGATGGGCGACAAGACGCAGATTGCGACGGTCGCCCTGGCCGCGCAATACGACGCTTTCGTGTCGGTGGTCACTGGCACGACGCTGGGCATGATGATCGCGAACGTCCCGGCGGTCCTCGTCGGCGATCGCGTCGCGAACCGCATCCCGGTTCGCGTCGTGCATGGTGTGGCCGCGTCGATCTTCGCGCTGCTCGGCTCGGCCGCCCTCCTCGGCTTCGGCACGGCGTAACGAGGTGCAAAAATGGGCGGCAAATCACTTGCTTGCCCGCGCCTCGTCCGGTAAGGTTCATGAATTCGTTGGGGGTGCCCGCGGCAATGGTGCGCGCGGGCTGAGACAGTCCCTTTGAACCTGACCCGGGTCATGCCGGCGTAGGGAAACGCATTCATGAACATCCGTCCGTCCGTCTTTTCTTTCCCGTCTTCCCGCTGCAATCGCGTGGTGCCGCAATGAGCCGCGCGATTCCGAACGTCGTCTCCATCGCCGGCGTCGACCCCAGCGGTGGCGCGGGGCTGCTTGCCGACCTCAAGGCCTTCTCGGCACTGGGCGCCTACGGCTGCGGCGTCGTCGCGGCGCTGACCGCGCAAAACACCCAGGCCGTGACCGGCGTGCATGTGCCGCCGACCGACTTCCTGCGCCTGCAGATCGACACGCTGTTCGCCGACGTCAAGATCCATGCGGTGAAGCTCGGCATGCTCGGCAGCGCCGACATCGTCGCGACGGTCGCGGACCGCCTCGCACATTTCGATGCCCCGAATGTCGTGTGCGACCCGGTGATGGTCGCGAAGAGCGGCGATCACTTGCTCGCGCGCAACGCCGTCGCGATGCTGATCGAGGCGCTGCTGCCGCGCACCTTCCTGCTGACGCCGAACCTGCCCGAGGCCGGCGTGCTGCTCGAACAGCGCCCGCCCGAGACGGTGAAGGAGATGTACCGCGCCGCCGAGCGCCTGCGCGAGATGCTCCCGCTCTCGTCCGAACGCTGGGTGCTGCTGAAAGGCGGCCACCTGCCGGGCAGCGAAGTCGTCGATCTCCTCTTCGACGGCGACCGCATGATCGAACTACCCTCGCCGCGCATCGAAACGAAGAACACCCACGGCACAGGCTGCACGCTCGCCTCGGCGATCGCGGCGCTGCTGCCACAACGGGCCGGAGGCTTCCGTCCGGTCGAAGCCGCTGTGCGCGATGCGCGCGACTATCTGCTGCGTGCGATTGCAGCCTCGGGCGCACTATCCGTCGGCAGCGGCCACGGCCCCGTACATCACTTCCACGCGTTGTGGCGCGCCTGAAAGCAGCCCCGACGCAACCCTGAACCCGCCCCCCGCCGCCCCGTGCGGCCTCGTCATCCCCCGAACCCATAAGCCGTCAAGCGAATCCCCAGGAGACAGCACCATGAACGCCAACGAAAAATTCATCGCCGCGAAGGCGCACGTCGATGAAGCCGCCATCGCGCCGCTGCCGAACTCGCGCAAGATCTACGTCGAAGGCTCGCGCCCGGACGTCCGCGTGCCGATGCGCGAAATTTCGCAGGCCGATACCCCGACCGCCTTCGGCGGCGAGAAGAACCCGCCGATCTTCGTCTATGACACGTCCGGTCCCTACACCGACCCGACCGCGAAGATCGACATCCGCTCCGGCCTGCCCGCGCTGCGCCGGCGCTGGATCGAAGAGCGCGGCGACACCGAAGTCCTCGCCGACCTGTCGTCCGAATTCGGCCGCCAGCGCGCCGCCGACAAGTCGCTCGACGAACTGCGCTTCCCCGACCTGCACCGCCATCCGCGCCGCGCCAAGGCCGGCATGAATGTCAGCCAGATGCACTACGCGCGTCGCGGCATCATCACGCCCGAGATGGAATACGTCGCGATCCGCGAGAACATGAACCGCCGCGCCTACGTCGAGACGCTGCGCGGCACGGGCCCGACCGGCGAGAAGATGGCGAAGCTACTGACCCGCCAGCATCCGGGCCAGCACTTCGGCGCGTCGATCCCCGAGGAGATCACGCCGGAATTCGTGCGCAGCGAGGTCGCCCGCGGCCGCGCGATCATCCCGAACAACATCAACCACCCGGAAAGCGAGCCGATGATCATCGGCCGCAACTTCCTCGTGAAGATCAACGCCAACATCGGCAACTCGGCGCTCGGCTCGTCGATCTCCGAGGAAGTCGACAAGATGACCTGGTCGATCCGCTGGGGCGGCGACACGGTGATGGACCTCTCGACCGGCAAGAACATCCACGAGACGCGCGAGTGGATCATCCGCAACTCGCCGGTGCCGATCGGCACGGTGCCGATCTACCAGGCGCTCGAGAAGGTGAACGGCAAGGCCGAGGAGCTGACCTGGGAGATTTTCCGCGACACGCTGATCGAGCAGGCCGAACAAGGCGTCGACTACTTCACGATCCACGCGGGCGTGCTGCTGCGCTACGTGCCGATGACCGCGAACCGCATGACCGGCATCGTGTCGCGCGGCGGCTCGATCATGGCGAAGTGGTGTCTCGCGCATCACAAGGAAAGCTTCCTCTACACGCACTTCGAGGACATCTGCGAGATCATGAAGGCCTACGACGTGGCCTTCTCGCTCGGCGACGGCCTGCGTCCGGGCTCGATCTACGATGCCAACGACGACGCGCAGCTGGGTGAGCTGAAGACGCTCGGCGAACTCACCGACATCGCGTGGAAGCACGACGTCCAGACCATCATCGAAGGCCCGGGCCACGTGCCGATGCATCTCATCAAGGAGAACATGGATCTCCAGCTTGAGCACTGCAAGGAGGCGCCCTTCTACACGCTCGGACCGCTGACGACCGACATCGCCCCGGGCTACGACCACATCACCAGCGGTATCGGCGCGGCGCAGATCGGCTGGTACGGCACCGCGATGCTGTGCTACGTCACGCCGAAGGAGCACCTGGGCCTGCCGGACAAGAACGACGTCAAGGAAGGCATCATCACCTACAAACTCGCCGCGCACGCCGCCGACCTCGCGAAGGGCCACCCGGGCGCGCAGATCCGCGACAACGCACTGTCCAAGGCGCGCTTCGAGTTCCGCTGGGAAGACCAGTTCAACCTCGGCCTCGACCCGGACAAGGCGCGCGAATTCCACGACGAGACGCTGCCGAAGGAATCCGCCAAGGTCGCCCACTTCTGCTCGATGTGCGGCCCGCACTTCTGCTCGATGAAAATCACGCAGGACGTGCGCGACTACGCGGCGAAGGAAGGTCTGAAGGAAGAGGAAGCGCTCGCGAAGGGCATGGAAGTGAAGTCGGTCGAGTTCGTGAAGGCCGGCGCCGAGGTGTATAGCAAGATCTGACACGCTTCACTGGCGCTAAAGACGAGGACGGGCTGCCGAGACTGGCGGCCCGTTTTCTTTGGTGCGTCAGCGCGCCTTCGGAATGTCGAGTTCGACGAGGCGGGCCGACACTTCGCCGCCGGTGACGATCAGCTCGCCGATCGAAATCGGCAGCTTGAAGCGGCGCGGCCCTGCGCTGCCCGGATTCACGTAGAGCACGCCGTCGCGCTCCTGCACGAGCGGCTTGTGCGAGTGGCCGCAGACGACGATGCGGACGCCGGCCGCCGCGGGATAGATATCGAGTTCCGCGAGATCGTGAAGTACGTGAATCGCCACGTCCTCGACCCGCAGGGACGCGGACTCCGGCAGCACGTCGGCCCACGGGCCCTTGTCGTTGTTGCCGCGGACGACGGTGAGCAGCGCGAGCGGCCCGAGTTCGTCGAGGATGGCCTGGGTACCGATGTCGCCCGCGTGGACGATATGGTCGCAGCCCGCGAGGAAGGCGAGCGCTTCCGGCCGCAGCAGGCCGTGCGTATCGGAAATCAGGCCGATGCGGACCATATTCCGCTCCACGTCGCACCGCCGCGCACGCCGACCGCGCGCGAAAAGGGCTGGAAACAGGTATTGCAATCCACCGGACTTAATATTAGAGTTTTCTTAATCATAAAATTCTAATATTCACCCAGCGCGAGAGAGACCATGCAGTCTACCCCTTCCACCATCGGGCTGAGCCTGCTGCTCGCCACCTCACCCGTGCTCGCACAATCTGCGCCGCAGACCAGCCTGCTCGACCGTCCCGTTCCTTCGCTCGACGGGTTGCCGAACGACGCGTACGGCGAACTCGTCCGCTACGGACATGAGCTGACGACGCGCACCTTCGCCCACATCGGCCCCGAGGTGACGGACCGCAGGATGCGCTATGCGGGCAACAATCTGGCTTGCACGTCCTGCCACGAGAACGATGCGACGAAGCCGTACGCGATGCCCTGGGTCGGCGTCTCGGCGAGCTTCCCCCAATACCGCGCGCGCGAGGACGCGATCAGCTCGGTCGAGGAGCGCGTCAATGGCTGCATGGAACGGAGCATGAACGGGCGCCCGCTGCCGCTCGATTCGCGCGAAATGAAGGCCTTCGCCACCTATATCCACTACCTGTCACGCGGCATTCCGATCGGCGCCCAGCCCGAGGGCTCGGGCACGAAGGCGACCAAAGTACCGGACCGGCGCGCAGACCTCGCCGCGGGCGAGGCGGTCTACGCCAGGAACTGCGCCGCCTGCCACGGCGCGGACGGCCAGGGGCAGCGCCGTGGCAAGGGCGGCGACGCAGAGGGCTACACCTTCCCGCCCTTGTGGGGGAATGACAGCTTCAACAGCGGCGCCGGCATGAACCGCCTACTGACCGCGGCCCGCTTCATCAAGCACAACATGCCGCAGGGAACGACCTATCGCACGCCGACACTCAGCGACGATGAGTCGTACGACGTGGCCGCCTATGTTCTGTCCAAGCCGCGGCCCGTGAAGGCGGGGCTCGAAACCGACTTCCCCGCACGCTGGAACAAGCCCGTCGATGCGGCGTTTCCGCCATATATCGATGGCGCCCCCGCCGATCAGCATCGCTATGGGCCGTATCCCCCACTGATCGAGCAAGCCAGGCAGCGCGCCGAAGCCATGAAGGCGGCGCGCGAAGCGCGCCCTGTCTCACAAATCAAGTGAAGACTTCAGCGCGGCCAAGCAAGCCACGCCCACACCTCGAATCCCTCGATTCGGCGCACCTGCCGCCTGGAAGGGAAATCGGAAATGTAACGTTGATTCGGTCATCCCAAAACTTGTGAACTTCATCTCCGACGGGCAATCGAAGGGGCATGTCCAGCAGGCGCTACCCCAACAGTTCAAACGCCTAAAGGACACGGGAGCGTCCGTCCGGGAGAACTTCCCGACGCCGGACGCGCCCGCCGCCTGACGTGGCGAGCGGGCTGTGCAAGAACCTGCAAGAAGGAAAAAATCATGCGCAGACTAGTCGTCGTAGTTCTGTCCGCACTGATGGCCGTGATGGCCGGGTGTGCGAGTTCGGGCAAGATGGGAGCAGCTCAGCCCATGGGGCAGTCCATGGGACAAACCCCCGGACAGTATCCCAACAGTGGCGATTACGCACCCTGAGTAGCGTTGAACATCGCCATAATGACTCTCGGGCCGCGCAAGCGGCCCGTGTCGTTTCAGCGGCCATCGTCATCGGTCCTGCACGGCCTTATCCACTGATCAGCCCTGTCGTCGGCGAACTCGGCGACGCGCCGTAGAACTTGCGCGGCATGCGCCCGGCGAGGAAGGCCTCGCGTCCGGCGATGACCGCCCTGCCCATCGCGTCGGCCATCCTGACCGGATCGCCGGCGGCCGCGATCGCGGTGTTCATCAGTACGCCGTCGCAGCCCAGCTCCATCGCGATGGCCGCGTCCGAAGCAGTGCCGACCCCGGCATCGACGATCACCGGCACTTTCGCGCGGTCGATGATGAGGCCGAGGTTCCACGGATTGAGGATGCCCATGCCGGAGCCGATCAGCGAGGCGAGCGGCATGATCGCGACGCAGCCGAGGTCTTCGAGGATGCGCGCCTGCACCGGATCGTCGGCGCAATACACCATCACGCGGAAGCCGTCCTTCACGAGACGCTCGGCGGCGCGCAGCGTCTCGGGCATGTTCGGATAGAGCGTGTCGCGATCGCCAAGCACTTCGAGCTTCACGAGGTCGTGCCCGTCGAGGAGTTCGCGCGCGAGACGCAGCGTGCGGACGGCGTCCTCGGCGGTGTAGCAGCCGGCGGTGTTGGGCAGGATCGTGAAGCGCGTCGGCGGCAGCACGTCGAGCAGGTTGGGCTCGCCCGGACGCTGGCCGAGGTTGGTGCGGCGGATCGCGACGGTGACGATCTCGGCGCCGCTCGCGTCGAGCGCCGCCCGCGTGTGCGCGAAGTCGCGGTACTTGCCGGTGCCGACCAGCAGGCGCGAGCGGTAGCTTTGGCCTCCGATCACGAGCGGGTCGTCGCCCGCGGACTGCGAGTGCATTCCCCGTTTATCCATCCTGAGCTCCATGCTTCAGCCTCCCCCGACTGCGATGACGATTTCGATGTGGTCGCCGGCGTTCAGTGCGACGTCGCGGTAGCGCCCGCGCGGCACGATGTCGCCGTTGAGCTCGACGGCGATGCGCTTGCCCGTGTGGCCGAGTGCCTCGACGAGGTCGGCGACGCAGCCCCCGCCCGGGATCGGCATTGCGCGGCCATTGACGACGATGGCTCTCATGCCGCCGCTCCGATCGCACCACCGGTCGCAGTGCGTGCGACTTCGTCGGCGCGGTACGACGAACGCACCAGCGGCCCGGCCGCGACTTCGGCAAACCCCAGCGCAAGCGCCTCCTCGCGCAGCCATTCGAACTCCCCCGGCGAGACGTAGCGATCGACCGGCAGGTGCGCGTTCGACGGGCGCAGGTACTGACCCAGCGTGACGATGTCGCAACCATGCGCGCGCAGGTCGCGCAGCGTTGCGAGCACTTCGTCGTCGGTCTCGCCGAGGCCCAGCATCAGGCCGGACTTGGTCGGCACCTCTGGGAGGCAGCGCTTCACCGCTTCGATCAGCGCGAGCGAGCCGGCGTAGTCGCCGCCCGGGCGCGCAGCGCGGTAGAGGCGCGGCACGGTCTCGATGTTGTGGTTGAAGACGTCGGGCGGCGCGGCGGCGAGGAGATCGAGCGCCCTCGCCTCGCGCCCGCGGAAGTCCGGCGTCAGCACTTCGATGCGGATGCCGGGCACGACTTCGCGGGTCGCGCGGATGCAGTCGGCAAAATGGCCCGCGCCGCCGTCGCGGAGATCATCGCGGTCGACCGAGGTGATCACGACATAGCGCAGCCGCATCGCGGCGACCACCGCCGCGAGTTCGCGCGGCTCGTCCGGGTCGGGCGCGAGCGGGCGGCCGTGGGCGACGTCGCAATAGGGACAGCGGCGCGTGCAGATGCTGCCGAGGATCATGAAGGTGGCCGTGCCGTTGCCGAAGCATTCGCCGATGTTCGGGCAGGCCGCCTCTTCGCACACGGTGTGGAGTCTGTGCTCGCGCAGCACGGATTGGAGGCGCAGCACTTCGGGCGTGCCGGGGTCGCGCGCGCGCAGCCAGCCGGGGCGCGGCGCCGACGCGATCGTCGAATCGATCCGGACCGGGATGCGGGCGAGCTTGGCGGCGCCGCGCGCGCCCGCGCCGGGAAGCGTGGTTTGCATGAGGTTTTCCCCTGTGGAGGACCGGGCAGCGCGTTCCCCGCCCGGTCCGTGCGGGCTCAGCCCAGGAAGCGCGTGATGAGGCGATTGACCTCGTTCGCGGCTTCCATCTGGACCATGTGGCCCTGCCCTGCCAGCACTTCGACGAGCGCATCCTTGCCGGCGGCCTGTGCGTGACTCACCGGGATGATCTGGTCGGTCTCGCCCCAGATGACCAGCACCGGCTTGCCGAGCCCGGCCGCGACCGACGCGAGACGGGTCGCCTGGCGGCCGTGCTCGAAGAGCGTGCCGCTGATCGTGCGCAGCGCCGCATCGACGCCTTCGAGCCGCTTGTACTTCAGCATGTCGTCGATGAGCTGGCGCGTGACGAGACCGGCATCGGAGAAGAGCTGGCTCAGCACCGGTTTCAGGGCACGGCGATCGTTCGCGCCGACGAAGCCGTCGATGTAGGCGCCGTTGATCTCGTCGCCGAGCGCCGCGCTCGCGATCAGGGTCAGCGAGCGCACGCGCGCCGGGGCGGCCTGCGCGACCGCCATCGACACCGCGCCGCCCATCGAGTGGCCGACGAAATGCGCCGCCTCGAGACCGACCGCGTCCATGAAGCCGATCACCGCGCCGGCGAGCGTCGCGAGCGAGCCGTCGCCGACGTCCTTCGCCGATTCGCCGTGGCCCGGCAGGTCGAGCGCGTACACCGTGCGATCGGCCGCGAGCGCCTCGTGGTTGAAGAGCCAGTTGTTGAGGTCGCCGCCGAAGCCGTGGATCAGCACCATCGGCTCGCCGCCCTCCCCGCGCTCGAGGTAACGCAGCTTGCGGCCGCCGACCTCGATCTTCTCGGGCTTCGGTCCGGCGTCCTCGTCTTCACCCGTATCCGGCGTGAAGTTCGCAAGGAAGTCCGCGATTGCGGCGTCGATCTCCGCGTCCGGCACTTCGGCGTCGGCGACGATGCCCAAGAGCCCCCCGACCGGCAGCACATCCTCGGCAGACGCGAGCTGGCGACGCAGCACGCCGGCGACCGAGGCCTCGACCGCACCGGCGATCTTCTCGCTCTCGACCTCGACGATCTCGTCGCCGACCGCAATGGTGTCGCCCACCTCCTTCAACCAGCCATTCACCTTCCCCTCCTGCATCGAGAGGCCCCACTTGGGCATGGTGAGCTTATGAATCGCAGACATCAGCGGTACTCCTTGACTCGGGTAACGGCCGCTTCGATGCGGGCCGGACTCGGAACGTAAAGATCTTCCAGCGCATCGCTGAAGGGCACGGGCACGTGCGGCGCGGTGACCTGCTCGATCGGGGCCTTCAGTGCGCCGAAGGCCTTCTGCGCGACGATGCCGGCGATGTCGGAGGCCATGCTGCAGCGGGGCGTCGATTCGTCGACGATCACGAGCCGCCCGGTCTTTTCGACGCTCTCGAGGATCGTGTCCTCGTCGAGCGGCGAGGTCGTGCGCGGATCGATCACCTCGCAGTGGATGCCCTGCTTCTGCAGCGCCGCGGCGGCGGTCAGCGCCTGGTTCACCATGCGGCCGAAAGCGACGATCGTCACGTCGTCACCTTCGCGGGCGACGTTGGCCTCGCCGAAGGGGATCGCGTAGCTCTCCTCGGGCACCTCGCCTTCCATCGTGTACAGCACCTTGTGCTCGAGGAAGATCACCGGGTCGTTGTCGCGGATAGCCTGGATCAGCAGGCCCTTCGCGTCATACGGGTTCGACGGCACGACGACCTTGAGCCCCGGGATGTGCGTGAACATGTTGTACAGGCACTGCGAGTGCTGGGCCGCCGCGCGGAAGCCCGCGCCGTACATCGCGCGGATCACGACCGGCGTCTCGGCCTTGCCGCCGAACATGTAGCGGAATTTCGCCGCCTGGTTGTAGATCTGGTCGAAGCACACGCCGATGAAGTCGACGAACATCAGCTCCGCGACCGGGCGCAGGCCGTTGCAGGCCGCACCGACCGCCGCGCCGACATAGCCGGATTCCGAGATCGGCGTGTCGAGCACGCGCCCCGGGTACTTGTGGAAGAGGCCTTTGGTGACGCCGAGCACGCCGCCCCATGCGTCCTCCTCTCCGGGCGCCCCGGCACCACCGGCGTTGTCCTCGCCCATGATGATGACTCGCGGGTCGCGCCCCATTTCCTGGTCCAGCGCCTCGTTGATGGCCTGCTGGTAGGTGATCTTTCTTGCCATTTGATGTCTCCTTCGATTTCTTCGGACTGGCTCAGTAGGACACGTAGACGTCGGTCAGCAGCTCGGCCGCGGCGGGCTTTGGATCGGCCTTGGCGCGCACCACCGAGTCGTCGATCAGCGCCTTCACCTCGCGGTCGATCGCATCGAGCTGATCAGCGGTGATCTCGCCGTCGGCGGTCACGCGGCGGCGGAACTGCATCAGGCAGTCCTTGGTTTCGCGCAGCGTCTGCACTTCGCCGGGCGCGCGGTAGGTCTGCTGGTCGCCCTCGAAGTGGCCGTAGTAGCGCGACAGCTTCACCTCGATCAGCGTCGGCCCGCCGCCTTCACGGGCGCGCTTGATCGCTTCGCCCGCCGCCTGATGCACGGCGAAGAAGTCGAAGCCATCGACGATCACGCCGGGCATGCCGAAAGCCGGCGCGCGGTCGGCGATGTTTTCGCAGGCGACCGAGTACGACGAAGACGTCGCCTCGGCGTAGCCGTTGTTTTCGGCGACGAAGATCGCCGGCAGATTCCACACGGTGGCGAGGTTCATCGCCTCGAAGATCGTGCCCTGGTTCGACGCGCCGTCGCCGAAGAAGCACACGCCCACGTCCTTGGTGCCGCGGATCTTCGCGGCCAACGCCGTGCCGCAAATCAGCGGACCGCCGCCGCCGACGATGCCGTTCGCGCCGAGCATGCCGACCGACAGGTCGGCGATGTGCATCGAGCCGCCCTTGCCCTTGCAGGTGCCGGTCGCCTTGCCCCAGATCTCGGCCATCATCCCGACCGGATCCACGCCCTTCGCGATGCAGTGGCCGTGGCCGCGGTGGGTGCTGGCGATGTAGTCGGCGCCGGTCAGATGCATGCACACGCCGGTCGCGGAGGCTTCCTCGCCGGCGTACAGATGCACGAAGCCCGGAATCTCGCCGGTCGCAAAGTCGGTATGCACGCGCTCCTCGAACTCGCGGATCGTGCGCATGATCCGGTAAGCCTTGAGCAGGCTCTCGCGGTTCAGTGTCTCGCTCATCATTGCTCCTCACTATGGTTGAAAGGTTTCGAGTCCCGCGGCACCTGCGCCGCCCGCCGACCGCCCCCGGAGGCGGACGCCGCATGCCGCGGACCTGGGCTTCCTTCCGCACGGCGCGTGCCAGCGGCGAGCCGACACGCCTCGTCGCCCGCTCGACAACCTGCACAAGCAACTGAAAAGATTGAAAAAAAAATGACGCCAGACGGCGTCGATTCCGCGCAAATGCCCCCGAACTGGCCGATTTAGACGTGCCCGCTGAGACACCCGGCCCGCGAATCCCGCGACAGCCGTCTCAGCCGAGTGAGACACCTGTCCGCATTGATTTCCCCACTGGCCGGGAATACGCTGAAAGCACAGGAAAAAGCACTTCTATCCAATACATCCGGCGCGGGACGCCGGAGACGAGAGGAAGGCAATGAGGAGACCTCAGGAGATCGTCCAGCACGTCGGACGCGTGATCGACGTCGTCGAACGCGGCCTGCCGCTCGGACGCGACAGTACTTTCGAGCGCCTCGCGCGCTCATGGCGGCGATCGCTCAGCACCCATCAGATCGATCCGGCGCTTGCGACCACGCCGCGCGTCGTCACTGCGCAGGAGCTGCGCGAACACCGCGACCGCATCGACGCCTTCATGCGCATCGCCCGCGAGGGCATGGACCGCCTGCACGCGCAGCTGCGGCCCGTGAACTACTGCGTGCTGCTGACCGACGCCGATGGCGTGACGGTGGACTTCCGCACCGTCCCGGAACTCGACCGCGAGTTCAAGGCGGAAGGCTTTCGCGTCGGCACCTGCTGGTCCGAAGCGCTCGAAGGCACTTGCGGCGTCGGCACGGCGCTGATCGATGGCCAGCCGATGCTCGTCCATCGCGACGAGCATTTCCGCTCGCACAACATCGCCTTCAGCTGCAGCTCGGTACCGATCTTCGGCTCCGACGACCATCCGATCGCGGTACTCGACGCGACGGCACTCCATGCACCCGCGCAGCGCGAAAGCCAGCAACTCGTCTATCGCCTCGTGCTCGACCGCGCGCAGCAGATCGAGAACGCCTTCGCGTGGTACAACCTGCGCCCCTACTGGGTGCTGCAGCTCGGGCGGCTCGCGGAATACCTCAGCGTGCAGACCGACTACCTCGTCGCCTTCGACGACAGCGGCCGCATCGTCGGCGGCAACCGCCGCGCGCGGCTCGAACTGCTCGACGGCGACGGCGCCGCGCCGCCGGCCTTCATTCACGACCTCTTCGACTGCAGCACCAACGAGATCCTCGCCGCCGCGCACGCCCAGCCCGGCCAGGCCTTCCCGCTGCGCCTCACGGCAAACGGCGAACGCCTCTTCGCAATCCTGCGCGCTCCGGCGCCGCGCTCGCGCAGCGGGCTCGCGCTGCCGCAAGCCGCGTGTGAATCGGCCGAAGACAGCGCCTGCATCAACATCCCCGGCTTCTCGCACCTCGCCCTCGACGACGCGCGCCTGCGCGGCAACGTCGAACGCGCGCTGAAGGTCGCCAACCGCGACATCCCGGTGATGCTGCTCGGCGAGACCGGCACCGGCAAGGAAGCTTTTGCGCGCGCGATCCACGACTACAGCGAGCGCCGCAACAAGCCTTTCGTCGCGCTCAACTGCGCGGCGATCCCCGAGACGCTGATCGAGAGCGAGCTCTTTGGCTACCGCGACGGCGCCTTCACCGGCGCGCGCAGCAAGGGCGTGCGCGGCAAGATCCTCCAGTCGGACGGCGGCACGCTCTTCCTCGACGAGATCGGCGATATGCCGCTGCAACTGCAAAGTCGCCTTCTGCGTGTACTCGCCGAAGGCGAGGTTCTGCCGCTCGGCGCCGAGTCCCCGATCCCGGTGCGCCTGCACGTCGTCTGCGCGACCCACCAGGACCTGCCCGATCTCGTGCAGCAGGGCCGCTTCCGCGAAGACCTCTATTACCGTCTCAACGGCGCGGTCTTCCTGCTGCCGCCGCTGCGCGAACGCGAGGACATCCGCAGCGTGATCGACAAGGTGCTGCGCGAGGAAGCCGCCGCGATGGACCGGCCGACGCTACGCCTCGCCCCCGCGACGCTCGACGCGCTGGCCCGCCACGACTGGCCCGGCAACATCCGCCAGCTCCGCCACGCGATGCGTTACGCCTGCGCCATCGCCGACGGCGACGCGGTCGAACTCGAACACCTACCGCCCGACCTCTTCCGCGCACGGATCGCTCACGCAGCAGCACCGCGCAGCGATGCCTTCGACGACGCCCCGCCGCCGCGCCTTCCCTCGCCCGCCGACGCCCCCCGCCGCCCGCTATCGAACGCGGACGCCGAACTGCGCGCCCAGATGCTCGCCGCCCTGCGCCGGCACCACTGGCAGGTCACGGTCACCGCGCGCGAACTGGGCATGTCGCGCGCCACCTTCTATCGCAAGATGGCGCGGCTGCAGATCATCAGCCCGAACCGGAGGGAGTTCGATGCGTGAAGGCGCTTGCCGCTTTCCATAAGATCGCGGTCTGCGCCCTATTTGACGGCGGATGGCACGCCCCGTCCTTGATGGGCCTATATTCGGATGCTACTGCGTCCCCAGATACTGCAAGTACGCCACCAACTCCCAAATCTGCTCCGCACTGAACGCTGCCCCCCACGGCGGCATCACGTCCGCGCCTACGCGGCCCTTCGTGATCGTCTCGAACATCACCTGTATCGGCAGATCCTTGCGCCCCTTGAAGTCCGGCGCCCGTCCTCCGACCCCCTCGAAGCCATGGCAGTAGCCCGCGCAAGTCTTGTTGAAGCGCTTGCGCCCCGCCTCGATGCGCGCCGGATCGGCGAGATCGAAGGGCGCGGCAACCTGCCCACCCGGCGCCTCGACATCGCGCGCCGCATCGGGCGCCGGCGGTCCGACCGCGGCGCAGTTGAAGGACAGCCCTACGAGGAGGCTCAGTAAAAGGGAACGCGCAGACATGATCGATTCATCCATGGCAAAGCGAAGGCAGAAAAAACGGGGCGGCGATGCATTGCCGCCCCGCGAACGAGAGCGGGAGCCAAGACCCGCCCAAGGAGGAAGAAGGAAAGATGAAAGGGGACGCGCTCAATCCACCGTGAAGGCGATCAGCGCAGCGCCGCCCGGCAGATCCTTGATCCGCGGGTAGGCCCCGGCGAGGAAGCCCGGCGCGTGCGAACCGAGGCCCGTCGGCACGACGATGTACTGGCGCCCCCCCGCGGCGTAGCTCACCGGCCCGCCGCGCAGCCCGGAACCGGCGCTGAAGCGCCACAGCTCCTTGCCGTTGTCGGCGTCATAGGCGTAGATGCGGCCTTCCATGTCGCCGGTGAACACCAGCCCGCCGGCCGTCGTCAACACACTCGAGAGCGGCGGCATGTCGTAGCGGATGCTCCATTTGACCTTGCCGGTCAGCGGATCGCGCGCATCGAGCCGGCCATGCGGCTTGTCGGCGGGCGGCGGCACGAGCTTGATCTCGTCGATGCCGAGCGACAGCGACGAAATCGCCGTCAGGTTCGACGGGTCGTCCCGCCCCGCGACCACCTCGTTGCACACCTCCATCGCATGCGAGTACCACAGACCGGTCTGCGGGTTGTAGGCGCCGTGGTTCCAGCTGCGCGCGCCGAGAAGATTCGGACAGAAGAGCTTCTTCTTGCCTTCTTCCGGATACACCGGCTCGATCAGCCGCCCGGTCTTCGGATCGATGCCCTTCACCCAATTCACGTTCTGCGCGAACTGCCACACGTTCTCGAGCTTGCCGTCGTCCTTGTCCATCACGAACACGAAGCCGCTCTTGTTCAGATGCACGATCACGTCCTTGCCATCCGCGCCCTTCACCATCAGCGCCTCGTAGGCCGAGTCGAAGTCCCACGAGTCGTGTGGGATCTCCTGCCGCGCCCATTTCAGCTTGCCGGTCCTCGGGTCGAGCGCGAGCAGGCTCGCCGTGTACTTGTTGTCGCCCTTGCGGTCGGCGTTGAAGTAGTCGGGCGCCGCGTTCGAGGTGCCGATGTAGATCGTGTCGGTACGCGGGTCAAAGGTGCCCGGCATCCACGCGCTGCCGCCGCCGCGCTTGCGGCTGTCGCCCGGCCAGCTCTCGGGATCGTCGCGCAGGATGTCGAAGGTCCACGCCGGCTTGCCGGTGTCGGCATTGACCGCGTAGATCTTGCCGCTGATCGGCTGGTCGCCTCCCGTCGTGCCACCGAACAGCACATCGCCCGCGAGCTGCGGCGGGGCCGAGAAGAGCGCGCCGTACTGCGATTTCTGGTCCGTGAGCTGCGTCGCCCACAGCTCCTTGCCGGTCTTCTGGTCGAGCGCGACGAAGCGCCCGTCGAGCGTCCCGAGGAAGACCTTGCCGCGCCCGACCGTCACGCCGCGGCTCGCCGAGGCGTAGAAGGCCTGCTTCGAAAGCGGATCGAGCTTCGGCTCGTAGTGCCACAGCGTCCGCCCCGTCGCCGCATCGACCGCCCACACGTTGTTGTTCGCGGAGACGTAGTACAGGACGCCGTCAATCACGATCGGCGTCGCCTGGATGCCATGCGTGATGTTGCCAGGCTGGTGGATCCACGCGACCTTGAGCCGCCCGACGTTGTCGCGATTGATCGCAGTGAGCGGGCTGAAGCGCCACGCGTTGAAGCTGCGGTGGTACTGCGGCCAGTTGTCCGGATCGTCGAAACCGGGACCGCCCGCGCCCCATGCACTCCCCGACAGCGCCCCTGCACAGGCAAGCGCGACGATCATCTTCTTTGTGTTCATGCTGTTCTCCTCCGGAATCCGGATGCGCGCTTACCAGACGTAGGCGTATTTGAGGTTGAGGCTGTCGGTCGCACCATGGCTTTCGCCGTCGATGCCGCGCGAATAGCGCACGGTCAGCGACTGGTTGCCGTAGTACTTGAACATCACGCCGATACCGGCGGTCGTCTCGTGCCCCTCGGCTACCTTCGCGCCGGTCGCGCGGTTCTTCCAGCCCTCCTGCCGCTCGTAATCGAGCGCAATGAACGGCTCCACCACATCGTTCAACTGGTAGCCGACGCGGTGATTGGTGTGGAAGAGCGTCCCCGGCGTCGCGTCGGCCGCCGTCGATTCGCCGAAAAACACGAAGCCCGCGTCCGCCGTGTAGGTGAGCTTGCCGAGCTGCACGTCCCAGAACAGGCTCGACAGGTTCTTCCACACGTCGCCGCCGCCGATGTCCTTGTCGCCGACCGGCAGCTGCATGAAGGACTGGAAGCCCAAGGTCGAGTTGGGGGTCGGCTTGTACCACAGCGCGAGCCCCGTGATCGGATCGCCGATCCCGCTCGCCGAAGTCCGCGTATCCGAATTCCGCACGCCGACCTCGGGCACGATGACCTCGTAGGCGAGGCCCATCTTCGGGTTCGATTCCGGCGTCCAGAAATGCACGTACTTCGACAGGCCGACGATTGTGCGCGTCGCCGACGTGCGCCGCCGGTCGCCATCGGCGTCCCACAGGCGATTGCCGTCCTGGAAGGTCGCGTACTGCACGAACACGTTGAAGGGCTTGAAATCGACCGGCAGGTCGTACTCGTGCGGACCGATCACGTCCAGCGTGACCTGGGCCCGGGCCGATGTCGCGGCCCCAAGACCGCCGGCCAGTGCCGCAATCGCCAGCAAAGTGCCGACGCGGCAGGGCTTCTCCTCTTGCATGAATGTCTCCTTTGGTTTTTTGGCGTGGTATCGCGAGGCGGTCGGGCTATTCTCGCGAGCGCTCCGCCGCCTCATCCCCGGATTCGCGAAACCCGTGCCAGGAGACTGTTTTATTTCAAATCAACCACTTAAAGAATCGAGCAACCATGAGACGCGAGACAGGCGTCTCCCCCGCACTGAGACGGCCGCGACACCTGTCTCAGCAGCGCGCGGACAGTCGCGACAATTCGGCCCGCCCCGCTTCGCGCCGACGGCGCGCGGTGCGACAATCGCCGGATTGCCCGCAACCGCCACCGCCATGACTACCGAACCGCGCCTGCCGATCGCCGCCATCGTCTATCGCCCCACCGACCACATCGAACCGGTGCTGGAGCAAGCCGCGCAACGGCTCGCCGAACGGGGCGTGCGCCTCGGCGGCATCCTGCAGCACGACCTGCCGACCTGCATCGAGGATCCTTGCGGCATGGAACTCGAGGATCTCGCGAGCGGCGAGCGCTTCGCGCTGTCGCAGGAGCTCGGCAGCGGCTCCGAAGCCTGCCGGCTCGACCCCAATGCGCTCGCGCACGCGGCCGTCGCGATACGGCGCGCGCTGGAAAGCGGCGTCGAGCTCGTCTTCGTGAACAAGTTCGGCGCGCAGGAAGCATCCGGCTCGGGCCTGCGCAGCGAAATGGCGATGGCGGTCAGCTCCGGCACCCCCGTGATCACCGCCGTCGGCGAACGCTTCCTCGACGCCTGGCGGGACTTCACCGGCGACGCCGGCACCTTGCTCGAAGCGCGCGCCGAAGACATCGTCGCGTGGTGGGACGCGCTTTCGCGATCCGCCTGACGATGGAGTGTCGTCCCGCCTGCGCCGCGTGCTGCATCGCACCGTCGATCTCCAGCCCGATTCCCGGCATGGAAGCCGGCAAGCCTGCCGGCGTGCGCTGCGTGCAGCTCGACGACGCCGACCGCTGCCGTCTCTTCGGCGACCCGCGCCGGCCTGCCGTCTGCGGCAGTCTCAGCCCCAGCCCGCAGATGTGCGGCGCTCACCGCGAGGCGGCGATCCTCTGGCTTGCGGAACTCGAAGTGATGACCGCGCCCGCCCCCATGCAGGTTTCAAAGCGCAACTGAATGCAATTTAATTTTCGGGCGGTGGTGCGCGCGTATCATGCCGGGTTTCGCCCGACTACCCACACTCCCGATCCATGGACCTTCCCCAATACCTCGTCGCGCTGATCCTCGGCATCATCGAAGGCCTCACCGAGTTCCTGCCGGTCTCATCGACCGGCCACCTGATCATCTTCGGCGACCTGCTCAACTTCAACGACGAAGTCGGCAAGGTGTTCGAGATCGTCATCCAGTTCGGCGCAATCCTCGCCGTGTGCTGGGACTACCGCCAGCGCCTCACTGACGTCGCCCTCGGCATCACACGCTACGCCAGCGCCCGCCGCTTCGTCACGCTGCTCTTCGTCGGCTTCCTTCCCGCGGCGGTGCTCGGCCTGCTCTTCCATTCGAAGATCAAGGCCCTGCTCTTCAACCCGCTGACCGTCGCGACCGCCCTCATTGTCGGCGGCCTCGTGATCCTCTACCTCGAAAAGCGCAACCATCGTCCGCGCATCCACGCCATCGACGACATGCGCTGGACCGACGCCCTCAAAGTCGGCTTCGCCCAGGCGCTGGCGATGATCCCCGGCACCTCGCGCTCGGGCGCGACGATCATGGGCGGCCTGATCTTCGGCCTGTCGCGCAAGACCGCCGCCGAATTCTCGTTCTTCCTCGCGATCCCGACGATGTTCGCGGCGACGGTCCTCGACCTCTACAAGAACCGCGCGCTCCTTCACTTGCACGATTTCCCGATGTTCGCGATCGGCTTCGTCGCCGCCTTCCTCTCGGCGATGTGGGCGGTGCGCGGCTTCATCCGCTTCGTGTCGAACCACACCTTCATCGCCTTCGCGTGGTACCGCATCGCGTTCGGCCTCTTCGTGCTCGCGACCTGGTACTTCGGCTGGGTGCAGTGGACCGCAGCCTGATGATCGAGGACGAAGCCGCGGTTACACTCATGGCTTCGTCCCGACTTTCCGTTTGATGCGATGATCATCTATCTGCACGGATTCCGTTCTGCGCCGGCCTCGATCAAGGCGCAGGCGATGCTTCGCCACATGACCGAGCGCGGGCTCGCGCACGAATTCTGGTGCGAACAACTCCCGGTCGGCCCGAAAGACGCGATCGCGCTGATCGAAGCCCAGATCGCCCGCTGTCGCGCCACGCGTCCCGAACTGGCCCCGACCCTCGTCGGCAGCTCGCTCGGCGGCTACTACGCGACCCACCTCGCCGAAAAGCACGACCTCAAGGCCGTGCTCGTGAACCCCGCGGTCGTCGCCCCGCTGTCGCTCGAAGCCTACGTCGGCGAGCAGACCAACCTCTACACCGGCGAGACCTTCCAGTTCACGCACGACTACATCGTAGAGCTGCGCGCGATGGACGTCGCGACGATCACGCGCCCCGAAAAGTACTGGTTGCTCGTCGAGACCGGCGACGAAGTGCTCGACTACCGCGACGCGGTGACGAAGTACGCCGGCGCCCGCCAGACCGTCCTGGAAGGCGGCGACCACGGCTTCTCGCGCTGGACCGACTACCTCGACGAGATCCTCGCCTTCGCCGGGATCGCCGCCCGATGAGCGCCCCCGCCGGCTTCGACGCACAGCGCTTCAAGGCGCAGGAACGGGCAGGCTTCAACCGCATCGCCGCGCGCTACGCCGAAGGCGCCCACCTGCGCGCCGACCTCGCCGTCGCACTCATCGAAGCGGCCGAGCTCGCCCCCGGCCAGCACGTGCTGGACCTCGCGAGCGGCCCGGGCCTCCTCGCCCGCGAGGCCGCTGCACGCGTCGTCCCCAACGGCTGGGTGCTCGCGAGCGACATTGCCGAAGGCATGCTCGCCGAAGGCGCACGGCGTGCCGCAACCGAAGGCCGCACGTCGCTCACCTTCGCCGCCGCCGACGCCGAACACCTGTGCCTACCCGACGCCAGCATCGACCGCGTGCTCGCCGGGCTCGCGCTCTTCATGTTCCCGCAGCCCGAGCGGGCGCTCGCCGAGATGCACCGCGTGCTGCGCCCCGGCGGCCGCGTCGCGCTCTCCGTATGGGGCCCGCGCGAGGCGGTCCCGCTGATCTCGCGCGCCCAGGACTGCATCGCCCGCCTGCTTCCGCCGCCGAAAGTCGCGCGCCCGTCGGTATTCCGCTTCGGCGACGCCACGACGCTCACCGCGGCGCTGACCGCCGCCGGTTTCTCCGGCGTCCGCATCGCCCCCTGCTCCTTCGCCTGCCACTTCGCGACGGCCGACGCCTACTGGCAAGCCTTCCTCGACCTCGCCGGCGGCGCGGCCGAAGCACTCTCGCGTCTTCCCGAAGACACCCAGCGCACCCTGCGCGCAGCGGTCGCAGCCGATCTCGAAGCCCACCGCAGCCCCGACGGCAGCGGCTACACCGTCGACGCCCTCGCCCTGGTCGCCAGCGCCACCGCATGACTGCTGCTGCAATCGACGTGCACGCCCGCCGCCAGGGCGTCATCGCCACCCTCATCGCCTTCACCACCTGGGGCCTCGCGCCGATCTACTTCAAGGCCGTCGGCAGCGTGCCGCCGACCGAGATCGTCGCGCACCGCGTGCTGTGGTCGGTCGTCTTCCTGTTTGCGCTGCTCGCCTTCTGGCGTGGCTTCGACGGCCTGCGACGCCTCCTCGCGCAGCCGCGGCTCGTCGGCCTGCTCGCCGTCGCATCGACGCTCACCGGCAGCAACTGGCTCGTCTTCGTGTGGGCGATCTCGGCGAACCGCTTGGTCGAAGCGAGCCTCGGCTACTTCATCAACCCGCTCGTCAGCATCCTGCTCGGACGCTTCTTCCTCGGCGAACGCCTGCGCCCGTTGCAACGCGTCGCCGTCGCGATCGCATTTGCCGGCGTCGCCTGGCGCGTGTGGCAGGTCGGCACGCTGCCGTGGATCGCACTCTTCCTCGCGCTGACTTTCGGCTTCTACGGCCTGCTGCGCAAACGCGCGCCGATCGACGCGATCAATGGCCTCTTCGTCGAAACCCTCGTCACCGCGCCGATCGCGATCGGCTGGCTCGGATGGCTCGCAATGCAGGGCGATCTGCACTTCGGCCAAGGCACGCTCACCGACGCACTGCTCCCGCTCGCCGGCGTGCTGACCGCAGTGCCGCTGATGCTCTTCGCCGTCGGCGCCAAGCGCCTGCCGCTATCGACGGTCGGCTTCCTGCAATATCTCGCGCCCAGCCTCAATTTCCTGCTCGCGGTCTTCGTCTTCCGCGAACCCTTCGACGCCGGCCAACTCGTCGGCTTCGCATTGATCTGGACGGCCCTCGCGGTCTATTCGGTCGACATGTTGCGCACGACCCGCAGCACTGCCTAACTTGCGCCCCCCGCTCCGCCCGACAGCCGAATCCTTTAAACTGTCGGGCTTGCTCAAGTATGGCGGTTGCTGATGTTCGTGCTGTTCGAAGAGAGTGGGGCCTTCAAGGCCGGGACCATTCTCGCTGATAACGATTCCTCCCTGCAGGTCGAGACCTCTCACGGCAAGCGCGTGAAGCTCAAGTCGAGCCACGTGCTGATGCGTTTCCGCGAGCCCTCGCCCGCCGACCTGCTCTCGCGTGCCGAAGCGGATGCGGAGGAACTCGACACCGCCTTCCTGTGGGAAGTCTGCGGCGACGACGAATTCGCTTTCGACGACTTCGCCGCCGACTATCACGGCCACTCGCCGAACGCCGTCGAATCCGCCGCGATCCTGCTGCGCCTGCACTCGGCGCCGACCTACTTCCACCGCAAGGGCCGCGGCCGTTTCCGCAAGGCCCCCACCGAGATCCTGCAAGCCGCGCTCGCCGGCCTCGAGAAGAAGCGCCAGCAGACCGAAGCGATCGAGCGCCTGCGCGCCGAACTCGTCGAAGGGCGCCTGCCCGCCGAGATCGCCGGCATGCTGCCGCAACTGCTGTATCGCCCGGACCGCAACCGCATCGAAACGAAAGCCTTCGAAGCCGCCTGCGTCGACACCGGCCTCTCCGCGCCGCGGCTGCTGTTGAAATGCGGCGCGCTCGCGTCGAGCTACGACTTCCACTACAACCGCTTCCTCTTCGAATACTTCGAAGAAGGCACCGCCTTCCCGGCTTTCGCAGCCCCGGTCGATCCGGCCGATCTCCCGCGCGCCGACGTCGCCGCGTTCTCGATCGACGACGCCACCACCACCGAGATCGACGATGCCTTCTCCGTCACGCCGCGCGAAGGCGGCGGCTGGCGCATCGGCATCCACATCGCCGCGCCCGCGCTCGGCTTCGGCCGCGGCTCCGACCTCGACGCGATCGCGCGCCGCAGGCTCTCGACCGTCTACATGCCGGGCAACAAGATCACGATGATGCCCGACGCCGCGGTCGAGACCTTCACGCTCGCCGCCGGCCGCGAATGCCCCGCGCTGTCGCTCTACCTCGACGTCACGCCCGCGCTCGCGATCCAGCGCCACGAAACCCGCATCGACCGCGTGCCCATCGTCGCCAACCTGCGGCACCACGACCTCGAACCCGTCTTCAACGAGCAGACCCTGCACGACCACGGCGAGAGTCCCGACTTCCAATGGAAGCGCGAGCTCACGCTGCTATGGGATCTCGCCAGCATCCTCGAAGCCGGCCGCGGCAAAGCCGAGAACAGTCCCAACCAGGTCGACTACAGCTTCTACGTCGACTGGCAGAAGGACACCGCCGACGGCGCCGGCTATGTGACGATCAGCCAGCGCCGCCGCGGCTCGCCGCTCGACAAGCTGGTCGCCGAGATGATGATCCTGGCCAACTCGACCTGGGGCAAGCTCCTCGACGAGGCTGAGGTGCCCGGCCTGTACCGCGTGCAAAGCGGCGGCAAGGTGCGCATGTCGACCACTGCCGGCCCGCATGACGGCCTCGGCGTCGATTGCTACGCTTGGTCCAGCTCGCCGCTGCGCCGCTACGTCGACCTCGTCAACCAATGGCAGCTCATCTCGGTGCTGCGCGAGGAGGCGCCCGCCTTCGCACCGAAGTCCGCCGAACTGATGGCGGCGCTCCGCGACTTCGACGTCACTTACGCCGCCTACGCCGACTTCCAGCGCCAGATGGAACGCTACTGGTGCCTGCGCTGGCTGCGCCAGCACCCCGAGGGCACGACCTTCGACGGCAAGGTGCTGCGCGACAACCTCGTGCGGCTGGACTCCATTCCGCTGATGATCAAGGTCCCGTCGCTGCCGGTGCTGCTGCCCGCGACCCGCGTGCGCGTCAGCATCGAATCGAGCGACCTGCTCGACGTCGACATCCACGCCCGCTACGTCGCGACGCTGGCCGAACCCGATCCCGCCGAGGCGACGGATTCGATGTTCGAAGGCAACTGATCCTACGGCACGCATGACGGGCAAGCCTTCCCGCGCCTCGCATCAGTCTCGGCGCCCGCAGACGGCAGCGGCCGCGGGCCTGCGCCCGGTCGGGCTGAGGCTACACGACGACCGACGCCTCGCGATCGCCTTCGCGATCTCGCTGCTGGTGCACGGCCTGGCGATGACGATCGGCTTCGTCATGCCCGATCGCGAGAAGCCCCGCGAACGCGACCGCGGGCTCGAAGTCGTCCTGGTCAACGCCCGCCACACCCGCGCCCCGCAAAAGCCGGACGTGCTCGCGCAGACCCACCTCGACGGCGGCGGCAACAGCGAGCAGAACGCCCGTCCCAAGTCGCCGCTCCCGCCGCAGGATGCCCGCCGCGAAGGCGACGCGCTCATCGATGCCCGCAAGCGCACGACCGATGTCGAAGCGAGCCGCAGCCGCGTGCTCACCGCGGAGAAATCGACCGAGAAGACACCGCCCGCTCCCGTCCAGCAGAGCGACCAGTCCGCTCCTCAGGTCCAGCCCTCCGGCCTCGATCTCCTCAACAGCGTCTCGGCCGTCGCGCGCATGGAAGCCGAGATCGACCGCTCCCTCGACGAGCTCGCCAAGCGCCCGCGCAAGAAATTCATCGGCGCGCGTGCGCAGGAGTACCGCTTCGCGCAGTATCTCGAGGACTGGCGGCAGAAGATCGAACGCATCGGCACACTGAATTACCCGGACGCCGCACGCGGGCGCATCTACGGCAGCCTGCTGCTCTACGTCGCAATCCGCGCCGACGGCACGGTCGAGAAGGCCGAGATCCAGCGCTCGTCGGGCGAAAAAATCCTCGACGAGGCAGCGCTGCGCATCGTCCGTCTTGCCGGCACCTTCGCGCCGTTCCCCGAGGACATCCGGCGCGACTACGACGTAATCGAATTCGTCCGCACCTGGACCTTCACCAACGCCAACAGCCTCACCGCCAAGTGACCATGGACCGCTACGCCGTCATCGGAAACCCGATCTCCCACAGCAAATCCCCGGCGATCCATGCCCGCTTCGCGGCGCAGACCGGCCAAGAGCTCACGTACGAGGCGCTGCTCGGCCCACTCGACGGCTTCGCGGGCGCGGTGCGCGCCTTCCGCGACGCGGGCGGACGCGGCATGAACGTCACGGTCCCCTTCAAGCTCGAAGCCTTCGCGCTGGCCGAGCGCCACTCGGCCCGCGCACTCGCCGCCGGCGCCGTGAATACCCTCGCCTTCGACGCCGAGGGCATCTTCGGCGACAACACCGACGGCGCCGGACTCGTGCGCGACCTGACCCACAACCTCGGCTGCGCACTCGCCGGCCGCCGCATCCTGCTGCTCGGCGCGGGCGGCGCCGCCCGCGGCACGCTGCTGCCGCTCCTCGGCACCCAGCCCGCGTCGCTCACGCTCGCCAACCGCACCGTCGCGCGCGCCGAAGCCCTCGTCGCCGACTTCGCCGAACGCGACGCCTCCGTCCCGCTCGACGCCTGCGGCTTCGCCGACCTCGCCGGGCGCCAGTTCGACGTCGTGATCAACGCGACCGCCGCGAGCCTCGCCGACGAAGCCCCGCCGCTGCCCGCCGGCCTCTACGCCGCGGGCGCGCTCGCCTACGACATGATGTACGGCCGCGGCGACACGCCCTTCCTCGCCGCCGCCCGCCGCGACGGCGCCGCGCGTCTTGCCGACGGCCTTGGCATGCTCGTCGAACAGGCCGCCGAGAGCTTCCAGCTATGGCGCGGTGTACGCCCCGACACGGCGCCGGTGCTCGCCGCGCTGCGCGCCCAGATCGGCTGACGATGAAGACTGCGCTGCGAGGCCTCGGCTGGGCCCTCGCCGCGATCGCGGCGCTGGTCATCCTCTACGAGCTGTGGATCTTCCTGCTGGTGCTGTGGTGGAGCCACTTCAACCCCGCCAGCACCAGCTTCATGCGCATCCGCCTCGAAGAGCTGCAGGAAAAGCGCCCCAACGCCGAACTGCGCCACGAATGGGTACCCTACGAACGCATCTCGATCCAGCTCAAGCGCGCCGTCATCGCCGCCGAGGACGACCGCTTCATCGAGCACGAAGGCTTCGACTGGGAAGGCATCCAGCGCGCGATCGAAAAGAACCAGCGCAAGGGCCGGGCGGTCGCCGGCGGCTCGACGATCAGCCAGCAGCTCGCCAAGAACCTCTTCCTGTCGCCGTCGCGCAGCTACTTGCGCAAGGGCGAGGAGGCGCTGATCACCGTCATGATCGAAGCGGTCTGGAGCAAGCGGCGCATCCTCGAGGTCTATCTCAACGTCGTCGAATGGGGCACCGGCATCTTCGGCTGCGAAGCCGCCGCGCAACGCTACTACGGCGTATCGGCGAGCCGGCTCGGCGCGGAACAGGCTGCGCGCCTCGCGGTGATGCTGCCGAACCCCCGAAAATACGAGAAACAGTTCGGCTCCCGCCTCGCCGCCCATGCCGAACGCATCCGCGAACGGATGGTCTACTCGCAGGTCCCCTGACGCCTTTGCGGCGCACTGTTTAGCCGTCGCACCGCATTGCAACAAATTGGCGTTTCCAGGGGTCGCAAGCCGGCCGCGAAGCCCGTAGAATTCGCGCCTTACGCCAGTTTCCACCCCCAATAAAAACCGGAGGCGCCGATGAGCGAGCAAGACGAACGCCACCCGGACGATGTCCAGCAGCACCTGCGCGAAGTGCAGGAACTGCTGTCGCGCCACAGGGTGGTGGAAGACCTCGTTCATCGGCAGGAAATGCCCCACCACGAACTGGTGGAGGACCTCGTCCACAAGCAGCACGTCGCCGAACTGCAGGCCCGCCTCGACGCCCTGCACCCGGCCGACATCGCGTACATCCTCGAGGCGCTGCCGCTCGCCGACCGCCTCTTCGTCTGGGACCTCGTCAAGGCCGACCGCGACGGCGACATCCTGCTCGAAGTGTCCGACGCGGTGCGCGAGTCGCTCATCGAGACGATGCGGCCCGACGAGCTCAAGGCCGCCGCCGAGACCCTCGACACCGACGAACTCGCCGACCTCGCACCCGACCTGCCGCCCGAGGTCATGCAGGACGTGTTCCAGTCGCTCGACAGCGAGGAACGCGAACAGCTGCGCGCAGCGATGTCCTACCCCGAGGATTCGGTCGGCGCGCTGATGGACTTCGACATGGTCACCGTCCGCGAGGACGTGACGCTCGAAGTCGTGCTGCGCTACCTGCGCCGCTTCGACGAGTTGCCGGACCACACCGACAAGCTCTTCGTCGTCGACCGCGAAGACCACCTGAAGGGCATCCTGACCCTCGAATCGCTGCTGATCAACGATCCGGATGCCAACGTCGTCGACGTCATGCACAAGGAAAACGTCATCAGCTTCGAGCCCGAGGACGAAGCCGACGACGCAGCCCAGGCGTTCGAGCGCTACGATCTCGTCTCGGCGCCGGTGATCGATTCGGAAAGGCGCGTCATCGGGCGCCTCACGGTCGCCGACGCCGTCGACTACATCCGCGAGGAATCCGAACACGAGATCCTCAGCAACGCCGGTCTGCGCGAAGAGGAAGACATCTTCGCGTCGGTGATGGACTCCGTGAAGAACCGCTGGGCGTGGCTCGCGATCAACCTCGTCACCGCCTTCATCGCCTCGCGCGTCATCGGTCTCTTCGAAGGCTCGATCGAGAAGCTCGTCGCGCTCGCCGCGCTGATGCCGATCGTCGCCGGCATCGGCGGCAACTCGGGCAACCAGACCATCACGATGATCGTGCGCGCGATCGCGATGGGCCAGGTCGAGCCCGGCGCGATGCAGCGCCTGATGCGCAAGGAGCTCAAGGTCTCGCTGATCAACGGCCTGTTCTGGGGCGGCATCATCGGCGTGTTGTCGTGGTGGCTCTACCACAGCGTCTCGCTGGGCCTCGTGATGACCGCCGCGATGACGCTCAACCTGCTGCTCGCCGCCTCGGCCGGCGTGGTGATCCCAATGATGCGCTTCCGCCTCGGCAAGGACCCTGCGCTCGGCAGCTCGGTGATGATCACCGGCCTCACCGACTCGGGCGGTTTCTTCATCTTCCTCGGACTCGCGACGCTGTTCCTGCTCTGAGCGGATATACCGTCGAAAAAAAGGGGCGCCGCGGCGCCCCTTCTCGTTCGTACCAGTCCGAATCAGAGCCTTGCGAACACTCGGCGCGCCGCCTCGACGGTCGCCGCGACGTCCGCCTCGGTGTGCGCCACCGACAGGAAGCCCGCCTCGAAGGCCGACGGCGCGAAGAAGTGGCCTTCGTCCAGCATCGCGTGGAAGAAGCGGTTGAAGGTGTCGCGATCCGACGCCATCACTTCCGCGAACGAACGCGGCACGGCGGCGCTGAAATACAGGCCGAACATGCCGCCGATCGAATCCGCGCAGAAGGTCACGCCGGCTGCACGCGCAGCCTCGTTGAGCCCGTCCGCGAGCTGCTTCGTGCGCGCCGCGAGCGTGTCGTAGAAACCCGCCTCGCGGATCAGCTTCAGCGACGCAATCCCCGCCGCGACCGCGACCGGGCTGCCCGACAGCGTGCCCGCCTGGTACACCGGGCCGAGCGGCGCGATCTGCTGCATGATGTCGCGGCGGCCGCCGAAGGCGCCGACCGGCATGCCGCCACCGATCACCTTGCCGAGCGTCGTCAGGTCCGGCGTGATGTTGTAGAGGCCCTGCACCCCTTGCGGGCCGACGCGGAAGCCGGTCATCACCTCGTCGAAGATCAGCACGACGCCATACTGCGTGCACAGCGCGCGCAGCCCTTCGAGGAAGCCCGGCTGCGGCTTGATCAGGTTCATGTTCCCGGCGACCGCCTCGACGATCACCGCCGCGATCTCGTTGCCGCGCGCCTTGAAAGCCTCTTCGACCTGCTGCAGGTTGTTGTAGTCGAGCACGATCGTGTGCTTCGCGAAATCCGCCGGCACACCGCCTGACGACGGATTGCCGAAGGTCAGCAGGCCCGAGCCCGCCTTCACGAGCAGGCTGTCGGCATGGCCGTGGTAGCAGCCTTCGAACTTGACGATCGCATCACGACCGGTGAAGCCGCGCGCGAGACGGATCGCGCTCATCGTCGCCTCGGTGCCCGAGCTCACGAGGCGCACCATGTCCATCGACGGCATCAGCTCACAGATCAGCTCGGCCATGTCGACTTCGGCTTCCGTCGGCGCACCGAAGGACAGGCCGCGCAACGCCGCCTCGCGCACCGCCTCGACGATGGCCGGATGCGCGTGGCCGGCGATCGCCGGGCCCCAGGAGCCGACGTAGTCGATGTATTCCTTGCCGTCCGCATCCCACACACGCGCGCCCTCGGCGCGGGCGATGAAGCGCGGCGCCCCGCCCACCGAACGGAAGGCGCGCACCGGCGAATTCACGCCGCCGGGAATCGTGTTCTGGGCGCGCTGGAAGAGGGCTTCGTTCTTGCTGTTCATGTCGTCGAAACTCGTCGGTTGAGAATTGCAGTAAAAGGGACCCGAGGTCTGCGGCCGCCAGCCGAAACCTCAGACCGGTTCAAACAAGGCGGCATAGGCCGCCACGCGCGCCCCCGGATCGGGCGCGTCGAAGACATCGGAAATCACCGCGAGCAGATCCGCGCCGGCCGCAACAACGGCGGATGCGTTCTCCAGCGTGATCCCGCCGATCGCCGCGACCGGGCAGCGAAGTTCGAGGTGCGCACGGGTCAGCAACGCGAGCGGCGCATGCACCGCCGCAGGCTTGGTCGGCGACGAAAACACGGCACCGAACGCCACGTAGTCCGCACCGGCAACGAGGCCTGTCTCGGCCCGCGCCCATTCGTTGTAGCAGGTCACGCCGAGGATTCGCTTCGGCCCGAGCGCCGCACGCGCCGCCGCGATGTCGCCATCGTCGCGCCCGAGATGCGCGCCATCCGCGCCGATCGCCAAGGCGAGCTGCAGGTCATCGTTGACGATCAACGGCACGCCCGCGTCGCGGCATGGCTGCACGAGTGCTGCCGCCTGCTCGCGCCGCAGCGCCGCGTCGGGCTGCTTGCTGCGGTACTGCAGCAGCGCCGGCCGGCCTTCGAGCGCGCGCCGAGCCAATTCGACGAGCGTCGCCGTATCGGCGAGATCGGGCGTGACGAGGTAAAGCCCGCGCAGCTTGCGTTCAGTCATCGCCTTTCGCTTCCGCTGCCGCTTCATCTTCCGGCCGCGCCCAGAACAGGCGATCGGGCAGCGCGAGCCCCATTCCCGGCCGGTAGGCGGCCGACAAAGCCTGCCACGTGAATTCCTGCGCCTCGCGCGCCGCCTCGGGCACTTCCATGCCGTGCGCGAGCGCCGCCGCCAGCGCCGCCGCCAGCGTCGAACCCGCGCCGAGGAAACGCTCCGGCAGCCGGTCCCAGGCATCGGTGCGCACCGGCCCGTCACTATTGACGAGCACATTCACGACCTGCGGCCCCGGCTCGCTCGTGCCGGTGAGCAGGATGTAGCGCACGCCCAGCGCGAGCAGATGATTGATCGCGTCCTCGACCGACAGGTCGGCGTCGGCGAGCTCGCCCCCGCCCCCGCCCTCGTCCTCTTCGCCGAACAGCTCCGCGTCGTCCTCCTCGTCCTCGCCTTCGCTCGCGGCGAAGCGCTCCGGATCCGGCGCGACCGCCGCGAGCTGCAGCACTTCGTCGCGGCTCGCGACGAGCACCGTCGTCTGCGGCAGCACCAGTTCCGCGATCCCCGCAAGCAGATCCTCGCCGCTCGACTCGTCGCCATCGACGAAGCCCAGCGACGGCGCGACGACCAGCGGCAAGTCAGGGTAGTCGGACAGGATTTCGGCGATCGCCGCCACGTTCTCGACGCTTCCCACCATGCCCAGCTTGAACGCACGCACCGGGATGTCCTCGAGCAGCGCCCGCGCCTGCGCAGCCACTGCCTCGGAATCAAGGGCGAGCACTTCTTCGACGCCACGCGTGTCGCGCACGATCACCGCCGCGAGCACCGACAAGGGATGGCAACCCATGCTCGCCAGTGTCAGGACATCCGACTGAAGGCCGTCGCCGCCGGTGGCATCGCTGGCCGCGAAGGCCAGCACGGAAGGGGGAAGATCGTGTAAACCGATGGACATGATGGAGTCTGCCGAAAGCACAGCGCCGCCTGATCTGGCACGGCAGGAAAAATGCGGTAAGATGCGGCGGATTTTACAGCCAATTCGCCCAGAGCATGCTTACCGATGGCCAACTCGCCACTCCCGCGGCGTTTCTGCCGATGGCATGGCCTGGCGCGGTGAAGAAAGGGACCTTTCTCGGGCGAGCGCAGACTCGACCGCAGCACCGGCAGAAATGACGAGAAAAAGTCCGGAAAATGACATCCGAACATCCCGACCGGTTCCCTGAACGCGTTGGCGAAGTAACGGAAAGGGTACGAAAACCCGCCGGACAATGCAAACACCATATTCGGCACCGCCCCGACGCCGAGGATTGAAGACATGGATCTAACCGGACTCAAGGTGATGGTGATCGACGACAGCAACACGATTCGTCGCAGCGCCGAAATCTTTCTCACGCAGTCGGGCTGTCAGGTGCTGCTGGCCGAAGACGGCTTCGATGCGCTCGCCAAGATCGCCGACCATCACCCCGACGTGATCTTCGTCGACATCATGATGCCGCGGCTCGACGGCTATCAGACCTGCGCGCTGATCAAGAAGAACCCGCAGCTCGCCGCGACGCCGGTCATCATGCTGTCCTCGAAGGACGGGCTCTTCGACCGCGCCCGGGGCCGCATGGTGGGATCGGACGAATACCTCACCAAACCCTTCACCAAGGACAGCCTGCTCAAGGCGGTCGCCACCCACGCCGGACGCAGTTCCGGACAAGACCACTGACCGGAGCCGCACACGCCATGCCGATCAAGAAGATACTTGTCGTTGACGATTCGCCGACCGAACGCCTGGCGATGACCGAACTGCTCACCGCGAAGGGCTACCAGGTCGTCACCGCCGACAGCGGGGAAAACGCGATCACGCGCAGCAAGAGCGAGATGCCCGACCTGATCCTGATGGACGTCGTGATGCCGGGCATGAACGGCTACCAGGCCACCCGCACGATCTCGCGCGACGACGCGACGCGCAACATCCCGATCATCATGTGCACCAGCAAGGGACTGGAAACGGACCGCATCTGGGGCATGCGCCAGGGCGCGTACGACTATCTCGTCAAGCCCGTCGATCCGAACGAATTGCTGGCCCGCATCCAGGCCCTGGGCTGAGCACCGATGGCCAAGCGACTGAGCCTGCGCGAATTCCAGGAAGACCTGGTGCGTCGCTTCGCCGAAGCGCAAAGCGGCGACCGGCGCGCCCTGCTGGGCGTCCGCGCGGGGCGCGAGAACTGGCTCATCAACCTCACCGACAGCGGCGAAATCCTGCCGCCACCGCCGCTCGCCCCGGTGCCGCTGACCTACGACTGGTATCGCGGCCTCGCCAACGTGCGCGGCACGCTCTTCAGCGTCGTCGATTTCGCGGCCTTCCAGCACGGCCCTCTGACGCCGGCGACCGGCGGCGCGCGCCTACTCCTCGTCGGCGTGCGCCACGGGGTGAACTGCGCGCTGCTGATATCGAGTGCACTGGGGCTGCGCAGCCCCGACGACTTCCAGCCCGACACGGCCGGCGGCGCCGACGAACGTCCGTGGGTGCAGGCGCGCCTGCGCGACGCGCGCGACCATGTCTGGCTCAAACTCGACGTTCCGCGGCTGCTCTCGCACCGCGGCTTCCTGCAGGCGGGGCTCGAATAAGCCCGTGGCCCGGCCCAAGCATCCGAACAATAACCACCCATCCGATCTCGCGGAGCACACACCATGGCCCTCAAGCTTCCGACGCTGAACTTCAGCAAGAAGAAGGCTGACCCGGAAGACCCCCCGATCGCCACGACCATCATGGAAGACATGCCGGTGCGGCGTGTCGCCGATGCGCGGGCCGGCAAGGCGGAGGCGGGCAAACCGCGCACCGCGGCCGAAAAGCTCGGGGCGCTGGCCTTCGTCTTCGCGCTGATCACGATCGCGGGCCTGATCCTGCTCTTCTACCAGTTCCGCGAATCGACCAACGCCACCTCGGTCATTGCCGCCGCGGGAGAGATGGAAACCCTCACGCAGCGCATCGCCAAGGCGACGCAGCTGTCGCTGCAGGGCAACGCCGCAGCCTTTGCCGAATTGCGCAACGGCACGCGCCGCTTCAACGAACTGCTCGACGCGCTGACCAACGGCGGCACGATCGACGACAAGGACGTGCGGCCCGCCCCCCGCGCCGCGCAGGAACAGATCGAGGCGCTCGCGACGACCTGGCGCCCCACGGCCGAAAAGGCCAGCCAGCTGATCGCGCAGGAAAAGAACCTGCTCGCGCTGAACGAATCGGTCGCCGCGATCAACAAGCGCGACGAGGAACTCTTCGAGCAGGCCGAGCAGCTCGCCCAGCTCAAGCAGCAGTCGGGCAACGCGCGCGAGATCGCCGCCACCGGCAGCGCCGTGATGCTGACGCAGCGCATCGCCAAGAACGCCAACGCCCTGCTCGTCGCGAACACGATCGACCCGCAGATCGCCTTCGCGCTCGGCAAGGACGCCAAGGTCCTCGCCGCCCAGCTCGCGGATCTGCGCGCAGGAACCGCCGACCCGGAGGCGCGCCGCCGCCTGCAGGCCCTCGAAGCCGGCTCCGGCGAAACGCTCGATGCCGTCACCCGCATCCTCGACAACATCCAGGCGCTGGTCCAGGCGAAGACCGCCGGCCGCGACATCTTCAACGACTCCGAAAAGCTCACCGACAACGCGCGCAAACTTTCTGCCGCGCTCAACAACGCCTATAGCGGCCTCAGCGGCGCGACCATCGGCATCGCGATCGCCGCGGTGCTCGGCCTGATGGTGCTGTCCTCGATGGCGAAGCTCAACAACCGCGAACTCGCCTCCCGCCAGCAGGAAGCCGAACAGCAGCAGCGCAGCGCCGAAAGCGAACGCAACCAGGCCCAGCAGGCGATCCTTCGCCTGATGAACGAAATGGGCGATCTCGCCGACGGCGACTTGACGGTGCGCACCACGGTGTCGGAAGACATCACCGGCGCCATCGCGGACTCGGTGAACTACACCATCGAGGAACTCTCCGTGCTCGTGCGACGCATCAACGACGCGGCGACCCGCGTGACGCTCGCGACCGAGGCCGCGCAGAAGATCTCGACCGAACTCCTGAGCGCAACCGAACGCCAGTCGCACGCGATCGAGGACGCCGGAAACACCGTCGAACAGATGGCCCGCAGCATGACCGAGTCGTCCGAGCGCGCACTGCGTTCCGCACAGGTCGCACGCCGCTCTCTGGATTCGGCACGCAAGGGCGCGAGCGCGGTGGAGAACACGATCAAGGGCATGAACGGCATCCGCGAGCAGATCCAGGAAACTTCCAAGCGAATCAAGCGCCTCGGCGAATCCTCGCAGGAGATCGGTGAAATCGTCGAACTGATCTCGGACATTACCGAACAGACCAACGTGCTCGCGCTCAACGCGGCGATCCAGGCAGCCTCCGCCGGCGAAGCGGGACGCGGCTTCACCGTCGTTGCGGAAGAAGTGCAGCGCCTCGCGGAACGCTCCGCCGAAGCGACCAAGCAGATCGCGGCGATCGTGAAGACGATTCAGACCGACACCAAGGACGCCGTCGCGTCGATGGAAAACGCGACCCGCGACGTGGTCGAGGGCGCGCAGCTCTCCGACGCCGCCGGCCAGGCGCTGTCGGAGATCGGCGACGTCTCGACCGAAACCGCCCGCCTCATCGAACAGATCTCCAGCGACACCCAGCACCAGGCGGCCACCGCGACGCGCGTGGCCGAAGGCATGAAGGAAATCCTCGCGATTACCGAGCAGACCGCGAACGGCACGCGCCAGACCGCGGTGTCGGTCGGCCAGCTCGCCGACCTCGCGGTCGAGCTGAAAGGCTCGGTCTCGGGCTTCAAGGTCTGACGGCGCAGCAGCAGCTTCGGGAACCAGCCATGACGCACCCCAACGAACTGGATCTGGGCCCGCTCACGTGGGTCAAGAACGAAATCGACCTCGCGCTCGCGCGGGCCGACGAATCACTCGAACTCGCGTCCGGCGCGCCCGATGCGCCGGCCCGCATCCAGTTTGCGCAAACCCACCTGCACCAGGTGCGCGGCGCCATCTCGATCGTCGGGCTCGACGGACTCGCTCAGTTCGCGACCTCGCTCGATCTGTCGCTGGCGGCGGTCGCGCGCGGCGAACGCCCGGCCGACGAGGCGACGCTGAAGCTCGCCCGGCGGGCGCTGGCGACGATGGGGAACTACCTCGAAGAGCTCGTCCACGGCACCCCCGACCAGCCTCTGCGGCTGCTGCCGCTGTATCGCGAAATCCACGCGATCCGCAGCGCCGACCCGGTGTCGCCCGCCGAGCTCTTCTTCCCCGACCTGTCGCAGCGCCCCCCCAGGCGGGAGATCGCGAGCAGCGACCTGCCCGAGGAGGCGCGCCAGAACCAGTTGCGTACGCTCCGTGCCCAGTTCCAGCGTGGACTGCTGCAGTGGCTGCGCGCGGCCGGCGACGCCGCCGGCCCGACGGCGATGCTCAACGCCGTCCAGGGGATGGAAGCGCTGCACACCGGCACGCCGATCATCAACTTCTGGTATGCCGCCGAAGGCTTCCTCGAAGCCCTCGCGAACGGCGACCTCCCGGCCCAGCCGGAAATCAAGAAGCTCGGCTCCCAGCTCGACGCGCAACTGAAACGCCTCGCCGATACGCCGGGCGCCGTTCCCGAGCGGCTGATCCGCGAACTGCTGTACTGGACCGCGCAGGCACCTGCCCGGAGTGCCCAGCAAAAGGCGGCGCGCACCACCTGGCATCTTGACGCCCTGATTCCCGAGGCAGGCGCCTCCGTCAGCGCGACCCCGCTCGCGGCCCTGCTGAAGACCCTTCAGGGCGCGATGGTCGCAAGCAAGGAAGCCTGGGACGAGTTCTCCGAAGGCCATGCCGCAGCCCTGCCGCATTTCGAAACCCGCCTCGCCGACCTCATCGCCGAAGCCAGGCAACTCGGCCGCCCGGCCCTCGACCGCCTCCTTGCAGCCCTCGGCGACTTCGTCGGCTGGGTGCGCAAGGATCCGCTGCGTATCAACGACCAGATCGCGCTCGAAGTCGCCACGGCCCTGCTCCTGGCCGACAGCGCGCTGCAGCGCGGCGCCCCCGATGCGGGATTCTCGACCCAGGCCGCCGACACCGCGAACCGCCTCGACGCGCTGATGCGCGGCGAGCAGGTCGCCGCGGCCGAATACTCGGCCACGGTCGAGACCGCGCGCCGCCAGCAGGAACGCGAAGCCCTCGGCCAGGTCTCGCGCGAGATCCTGTCGAGCCTCGCGCAGGTCGAGCAGATCCTCGACGACTATTTCCGCAACCAGGCGAAGCGCGCCCCGCTCGCCGGCCTCGCCAAGCCGCTGAAGCAGATCGAAGGCGCCCTGACGCTCGTCGGCGACGCCGAAGCGATCGCCTTGGTCCATGACGCGGCCGCGACGATCGCCCGCTTCGCCGAAACCGACGCCGCACCGCAACCGGGGCAGTTCGAACGCCTCGCCCAGCGCCTGTCCGCACTCGGTTTCTACGTCGAAGCGCTGCAACGCGGCCCGGCGACCCTGCAACGCTTCCTCGCCCCGCTCGCGCCGCAACCGGCCGTCACCGCCGAAGAAGCCCCCCCAATCACGATCGAAACCGCCCGGCCGGCCACACCGAGCGCGCCGCCGGCGCCCGTCGCCCTCGAACCCGCCCCGGCACCGGAAGCGATCACCCCGATCCAGGTCACGCCCGAGCCTGAAGCCCCCGTCGTCGCGCCTCTCGCATCCGCAGTCCCGACGCTCGAAGCGGCGCAGGAAGAACCGCTCGAAGCGGTCCCGCTCCTGGAGCCCGTCCCCGCACCGGCTCCGACGCCCACCCCGCCTGAACCCGCAAAGGTGGCGGACACCGGCGCCGCGGACGTCGACGCCGAACTGCTGGCGATCTTCATCGAAGAAGCCCACGAGGTCCTCGCCACCGTCGGCGAAGAGCTCGCGCTGCTGCGTACCGCCCCCGACTCGATCGAACACCTGCGCTCCATCCGCCGCGGCTTCCACACGCTCAAGGGCAGCGGCCGCATGGTCGGCCTGCGTGATCTTGGCGAATCGGCCTGGGGCCTGGAGCAGACGCTCAACCGCTGGCTGCAGCTCGAGTGGCCACCGACCCCGGCCCTGCACCATCTCGTCGATGCCGCCCATCACGTCTTCGGCGACTGGGTGCACGCCCTCGAAGCCGGCGAACCTCACGCCCCCGACGTCTCGGCCCTGATGGCCGAAGCCGAACGGCTACGCAGCAGCGAAACAGCCGTCATTGAACCCGCAGCGATCACGATCGCTCCGGCCGCGGCTCCGGAGCCCGGCGAGGCAATTGCGGAAGCCGAAGCCCCTCTTGCGACCGAAGCCGAGCCGCTGGAATTCGCCGCGCTGGAACTCGGCGAAGGCGGCGAAATCCTCCCCTTCGCCGGCCCTGCCGTCGAAATCGTTCCGCCACTCGAAGAAGGCGCGGTCGAAGAGGTCCTTCCCGAAGCAGTTCCCGAGGAGATCGAGTTCGAAGCGGCCGCGCTCGACGAGTCGGTGCTCGAAGAACCCGCCTTCGAGGAAACCTCGCTCGACGACAACTGGCTGAACGAAACCTCGCTCGAAGAAATCGGCCTGGAGGAAGCCGCCTCCGAAGCCCCGGAAGAAATCGTTCTGGAGGAAGCGTTTTCCCTTGAGGATCTCGCACCGCTTGCGCCCGAGGCAACCGAACCCGCAGCCGAACCGCCCGCGGTCGCGACCGAAGCGGTGCAGGAGCCCCTCGGCGAGGCGCCCGAGTGGCTCGAAGATACCGATCTCAGCGGTCCGCCGCCGGCCGCATCGCTGTATGACGCGGCAACCATCGAAGCGCTGGACGAGCCGGAACTGGACCTCGAACCGGAGGAAATCTCGCTTGAGGCGCCCGTCTTCTCCGATTTGATCGAGACGCCCAGCGAGGAACCGCTGCTCGAGCCCGAAACCGGCGAACCGGTCATCGACCTCGCGTTCGAAGTGCCGGAAGAGGCACTCCTCGAAGAGCCGATGCCAGAAGAAGTCGCCGCGCCGGAAGTCCTGCCTGAGGAAGTCCTGCCTGAGGAAGTCCTGCCTGAGGAAGTCCTGCCGGAGGAAGCACTCGCCGAGGAGGCGCTGATCGAAGAAGCGCTGATCGAAGAACCTTTGGTGGAAGAGATCGCGGCAGCGGATTTCCTGCCGGAAGAGCTGGTGACGGAAGAGACCGCTCTCGAAGAAGCACAGCCCGAGGAGGAGTTGCTCGAAGAACCGCTCGTCGAAGAACTCGGCGAGACCGTGACGGCGCCGGAAGTCGAGGAAGCCGAAGCCGCACCGATCGAAGAAGCTGCACCCTTCCTCGTGGAACGCGATGTCGTCCGCGTCGGCGACAACGAAATCAGCCGCCCGCTGTTCGACCTCTATCTCGGTGAGGCCCGCCACCACCTGTCGGTCCTGCACAGCGAACTCGCGAGGATCGAGGCCAACCCGACCCTCGTACCGGGCGAGCCGCCGCTGCGTGCCGCGCACACGCTCGCCGGCATCTCCGGCACCACGCGCGTCATGAGCGTGCAGGTCCTCGCCCGTGCTCTCGAGCATGCGCTGGAACGCTTGCGCGACACTGCCCACGCACCGACGCCCGAGCAGGCCGCAGTCCTCAAGACCTCCAACGAGACGCTCGAGGCAATGCTCGCGCAGGTCGCCGCCCGCCTGATGCCGCTCGACATGCCCGAGCTGGTCGAACAGCTCGACGGTATCGGCCGTACCATTCCGCTCGAAGCCGAACCCGCGGTCATCCCGGCTGCAGCGCCGGCCACGGCACCAAGCGCCGCCGCGGCGGCAGAAGCGCCCGCCGAAGCCCCCGCCGCGAAACCCGCCGTACGCGACGACCTCGACGAACAGCTGCTGCCGATCTTCCTCGAAGAAGGCAACGAGCTCGTCGCCGAACTGCACGCCACGCTGCGCAACTGGAGCAGCGGCGCACCGGGCGACCATGCGAAGGCGAGCGCCCGCCTGCTGCATACGCTGAAGGGCAGCGCCCGCATGGCCGGCGCGATGACCCTGGGCGAACACGTCCACCAGCTCGAATCGCGTCTGGAGGCGGCACTCGCGGCCGGCCGCGAACCGGAAGCGCTGATCGACGAACTCGTCACCGGCCTCGACCAGGCCGAGCAGATGATCACGACGCTCGGCAGCGGCGGGGCAGCCCCGGCGGCCGAGGAGGCCGCTGCCGCGACGACGGCGACGGCGACCGCCGTCGAAGTGGAGCCCGCCGAAGCCGAAGCCGAAGCGAGCGGAGCGCTCGCAACGCTGCGCGTGCGTGCCGACACCGTCGACCGCTTCGTCAACGAGGCCGGCGAAATCGGCATCGCCCGGACCCGGATTGCCGGCGAACTGCGCACCCTGCGCCGCTCGCTGCTGGACCTCACCGAGAACGTCATCCGCCTGCGTAACCAGCTGCGGGAGGTCGAAATCCAGGCCGACATGCAGATGCAGTCCCGCATCGCGCACACCGGCTCGGCCGAGAGCGATTTCGACCCGCTCGAGATGGACCGCTACACGCGCCTGCAGGAACTGACGCGGATGATGGCCGAGAGCGTGGGCGACGTCACGACCGTTCAGCAGAGCCTCTTGCGCAACCTCGATGGGGCCGACATCGCGCTCAACAGCCAGGCCCGCCTGTCGCGCGACCTGCAGCAGGCGCTGATGCAGGTCCGCATGGTGCCCTTCGACAGCCTCGCGGACCGTCTCTACCGCGTCACCCGCCAGACCGCCAAGGACCTCGGCAAGCGCGCGAACCTCGACCTGCGCGGCGGCCGCATCGAAATCGACCGCAGCGTCCTGGAGCACATCACCGCCCCGCTCGAACACCTGCTGCGCAATGCCGTCGCGCACGGCATCGAGTCGCCCGAACAGCGCCAGGCCGCGGGCAAGCGCGACATCGGCCAGATCACGCTCGCCGTCAGCCAGGAAGGCAATGAAATCGCGATCAGCCTCTCCGACGACGGCAACGGCCTCGACTACGACAAGATCGCCGAACGCGCGCGCGCCAGCGGACTGCTCGCCCCGAACGAAGTCGCCGACGAACGCCGCCTGACGAATCTGATCTTCCTGCCCGGCTTCTCGACCGCCGGCAACGTCTCGACGGTGTCGGGCCGCGGCGTCGGCATGGACGTCGTGAAGTCCGAGACGGCCGCGGTCGGCGGCCGCATCGACATCCGGGCGGCGCGCGGCAAAGGCACCGAGTTCCGCATCTATCTGCCGCTCACGCTCGCCGTGACGCAGGCGCTGCTGGTCGTCGCGGGCGGGCGCACCTACGCGATCCCGTCGAGCATGATCGCGCAGGTCATGGAGCTGAAGGCCGATGCGCTGGAAAGCCTGCGCGCAGCAGGTGGCACGGAGTGGCAGGGCGAAGCCTTCAACTACCGCTACCTGCCGCGCCTGCTCGGCGACCACGCGAGCCAGCCCGTCGAACAGCGCTTCAACTGGGTGCTGCTGCTGCGCGCCGGCGCCCAGACGCTGGCGCTGCACGTCGATACGCTGCGCGGCAACCAGGAAATCGTCGTCAAGAACGCGGGGCCGCAACTCGCGCGCGTGGTCGGCATTTCGGGCGCCACGGTGCTCGGCGACGGCGAGATCGTGCTGATCCTCAACCCGGTGGCGCTCGCCAGCCGCGGGCTCGCCGAGCGCACTCCGACGCAAGAGGCCCCTGCCGGCGAACTCGAAGCGCTCGAACCGCTGGAACCCGTCGCGCCCGCACCGGTCCAGCACCAGCCGACGATCATGGTCGTCGACGACTCGCTGACGGTCCGCAAGATCACCGGCCGCCTGCTCGAACGCGAAGGCTATCGCGTCGTCACCGCGAAGGATGGCGTCGATGCGCTGGAGCACCTGCTCGAAACGGTGCCCGACGTGATCCTGTCGGACATCGAGATGCCGCGCATGGACGGCTTCGACCTGCTGCGCAACATCCGCGCCGACGACCGCCTGACCGCCGTGCCGGTGATCATGATCACCTCGCGACTCGCGGACAAGCACCGCCAGCTCGCGGAGAAGATCGGCGCGAACGAGTACCTCGGCAAGCCCTACGAGGAATCCGAACTCCTCGGCCTGCTACGCAGCTACACTGAACGGCGCGCCGCCCCGCGGGACTGACGCCGCGCTCGCCGTCGTAGGGCTCAGCCCCGTACGACGGCGAAGCGCTGCAGCGTGCGTTCGCGCGCCTGTGCGTGATCGACGACCGGAGCCGGGTAATCGCGACCGATGCGGACCCCGCACGCCGCCTGCTCAGCCTCCGGCATCTTCCAAGGCGCATGGATGTAGCGCGACGCCACCCGCGCCAGCTCGGGCACGTAGCGGCGGATGAAGGCGCCGTCCGGGTCAAAGCGCTCAGATTGCGTCACGGGGTTGAAGATGCGGAAATACGGCTGGGCATCGCAGCCCGTCGAGGCCGCCCACTGCCATCCGCCATTGTTCGCCGCCAGGTCGTAATCGTTCAGCTGCGCCGCGAAGTAACGCTCGCCGCGTCGCCAATCGATCCCGAGATCCTTGGTCAGGAAAGACGCAGCCACCATTCGCAAGCGGTTGTGCATGTAGCCCGTGCCATTGAGCTGCCGCATCGCCGCGTCGACCAAGGGATAGCCGGTGCGCCCCTCGCACCACGCCGCAAAGAGTTCGGGCGCATCGTCCCACACGATACGGTCGTACTCGGGGCGGAAACACGCGTCGACGACCCGCGGGTGGTGGTACAGGATCATCTGGTAGAACTCCCGCCAGATGAGTTCCGACAGCCAGGTTTGCGCCCCCGCCGATCCTTCCGTCCACGCAAGGCTCGCAAGCTCACGGATCGACAGCGTGCCGAAACGCAGATGAGTCGAGAGGTAGGACACGCCCTTGCGCGAAGGATAATCGCGCGCCTCGGCATAGTCCCCGATGCGGCGGACGAAATCCCCGAGCAAGGCCCGCCCGCCGGACATCCCCGCCGGGAGGCGCAATTGGCCCAGATTGGTCGGAAGGAAGCCAATCTCGGCCAATTCAGGAATGCGCTCCCCATCCGCCTTCGGCGCCAAGCCCGCTGCAGCCTCGGCGATCGGAAAAGCCTCCATCCGCGCGCTGTCGAATCGGGCGAGCCACGCATTCTTGTAGGGCGTGAAGACGCTGTACGGTGCTCCGGCCTGCGTCAGGAGCTCGTCGCGCTCGAAAATCACCTGATCACGAAAATCCTCGAACGCGATCCCGGCTTCGACGAGCCGCTGCGCCACACGACGATCACGCGCAATCGCCGCCGGCTCGTAGTCCCGGTTCGCGAACACGGCCGCCACACCCAATTCGCTCGCCAGCTGCGGCACCGCCTCGTCGGCCCGCGCGTGCCGCACGATCAGCCCAGCCCCCGCTCCGCCCGCCTGCCGCGACAGGCGGTCGAGCTCGGCGTCGAGCTCCCGAATGCTGCGCCAGATGAATTCGATGCGACGATCCTCGCGCCGGGGCAAGGCATCGAGGATCTCGCGGTCGAACACGAACACGCAATGCACCCGCGCAAAACGCCGCAGCGCGTGATGCAGTGCCGCGTGATCGAAACAGCGCAAATCTCTCCGGAACCAAACCAGCGCAGCGGCATCCATCGTCAAACTCGGACTCCAATCCAACACAAGACCAACCCGTCGCGGGCCGATCGCACACGTTACTGCTCATCGTGGCACGCGAGAGGCTAAAATGCAGCCATGAGCGCCATTACGTCGAACTTCACGCATCATTTCCTGATCGCCATGCCCAGCATGACCGATCCCAATTTCACGCGCACGCTCACCTACATCGCCGAGCACAACGACCAGGGCGCGTTGGGGATCATCGTCAACCGGCCGATCGACATGACGCTCGGAGCGCTGTTCGAGCGCGTCGATCTCACGATGGAAGTCGACGGCTTCTCCGAACAACCGGTGTATTTCGGCGGCCCGGTCCAGACCGACCGCGGCTTCGTGCTGCACCGCCCGGCCGGCGAATGGCACTCCACGCTCAACGTGATGGACGAAGCCGGCCTGACGAGTTCGCGCGACATCCTGCAGGCGATCGGCAGTCGCGGCGAACCGGCCGAAGTCCTCGTCAGCCTCGGATACTCCGGCTGGGCCGCCGGGCAGCTCGAACAGGAACTCGCCGAGAACGCCTGGCTCACAGTGCCGGCCGACCTCTCGATCGTATTCGGCCTGCCGCCCGAAGAACGGCTCGCCGCGGCCATGCAAAGACTCGGCATCGATTTCGCGAACCTCAGCGAGTCGGCGGGGCATGCCTGAGGCAGCCGCCGCCACATCCGCCGCCCTGCCCGCCCGCGGCACCCTGCTCGGCTTCGATTTCGGACTCGCCCGCGTCGGCGTGGCCGTCGGCGAACTCGAAACCGGCCAGGCCAGCGCGCTCGTCACGATCAGCGGCGAAGCCAACGCGCCGCGCTTCGCCGCCATCGAAAAGCTCCTCGCCGAATGGCACCCCGTCGCCCTGGTCGTCGGCATTCCCAGCCACCTCGACGGCACGCCGCACGAGATGACCGCCCGCTGCCGCCGCTTCGCCAACCAGCTGCACGGGCGCTACGGCCTGCCCGTCCTGGAATGCGACGAACGCCTGAGCTCCGCAGAGGCTGAACGCTCGCTGGCCGGCGCCGGGCGCAAGCGCTGGCAAGACCGCAAGCCCCTACTCGACGCCGTCGCGGCACAGATCATCCTGCAACACTTCCTGGACGCCACCCGAAATGATGCACAACCTTGACGCAGAAGCGCTCTGCCAGACGCTCATCGAGCAGATGCGGCCGCATGTCCGCCCCGACACCGCCCTCGTCGGCATTCATACCGGCGGCGTGTGGCTCGCGAAACGCCTCGCCGAGGCGCTAGGCGTGACGCAGCAGCCGGGCTCGATCGACGTCTCCTTCTACCGCGACGACTTCGGCTCGCGCGGCCTGCACCCGCAGCCCAAGCGCACCGAGATCCCCTTCGACGTCGAAGGCGCCCACGTCATCATCGTCGACGACGTCCTCTACACCGGCCGCACGACGCGCGCCGCCATCAACGAACTGTTCGACTTCGGCCGCCCGGGCCGCGTCGACCTCGCGGTGCTGATCGACCGCGGCGGCCGCGAGCTGCCGATCGCGCCGAAGTACTGCGCCCTCACCCTGCCCGCCCCCCTGCCGGCCAACCAGCGGCTCGAACTCGAAGCCGACGCCGCCGGCGCGCTCACCCTGAGGCTGATCGATGCATAACCCCCAACTCAACAAACACGGCGAACTGCAGCACCTGCTGACGATCGACGGCCTGCCGCGCGACGTCATCACCGCGATCCTCGACACTGCCGCGCCCTTCACCGAAGTCGCCGAACGCGAAGTGAAGAAGCTGCCGCTGCTGCGCGGCAAAAGCATCTTCAACCTGTTCTTCGAGAACTCGACGCGCACCCGCACGACCTTCGAGATCGCCGCCAAGCGCCTGTCGGCCGACGTCGTAAACCTCAACGTCTCGACCAGCTCGACCGCCAAGGGCGAGAGCCTGCTCGACACCGTCGACAACCTGTGCGCGATGCAGGCCGACATGTTCGTCGTGCGCCACGCCGCGAGCGGTGCGCCCTTCCTGATCGCGCAGCATCTGCTTGCCACCGGGCGCGACCACATCCACGTCGTCAACGCCGGTGACGGCCGCCATGCGCACCCGACGCAGGGCCTGCTGGACATGTATACGATCCGGCACTACAAGCGCGACTTCACGAACCTCACCGTCGCCATCGTCGGCGACGTGCTGCACTCGCGCGTCGCGCGTTCGCAGATCTCGGCCCTGACCACGCTCGGCGTGCCCGAAGTGCGCGTCATCGGCCCGAAGACCCTGCTGCCGACGGAGGTCGAACGCCTCGGCGTGCGCGTCTGCCACGACATGCGCGAAGGCCTCAAGGGCGTCGACGTCGTCATGATGCTGCGCCTGCAGAACGAGCGCATGAACGGCGCCCTGCTGCCGACGCCGCAGGAGTACTACAAGATCTGGGGCCTCACCGCAGAGAAGCTCGCGCTCGCGAAGCCCGACGCGATCGTCATGCACCCCGGCCCGATGAACCGCGGCGTCGAGATCGACTCGGCGGTGGCCGACGGCGCGCAGGCCGTGATCCTGCCGCAGGTCACCTTCGGGATCGCCGTGCGCATGGCGGTCATGAGCATGCTGGCCGGCCAGCAAGGGAGCAACAAGTAATGAAGATCCGCATCACCAACGGCCGTGTCGTCGACCCGGCCAACGGCATCGACGAAGTCCGCGACATGTATCTCGCGGACGGCAAGATCCTCGCCCTCGGCCAAGCCCCTGATGGCTTCACCGCCGAACGCACGATCGACGCGAGCAAACTGGTCGTCGCCCCCGGCCTGATCGACCTCGCCGCGCGCCTGCGCGAACCCGGCTTCGAATACCGCGCCACGCTCGAATCCGAAATGGACGCCGCAATGGCCGGCGGCGTCACGAGCCTCGCGATCCCGCCCGACACCGATCCCGTTCTCGACGAACCCGGTCTCGTCGAGATGCTGTGCTATCGCGCGAAGAAGCTCAACCGCGCCCACGTCTACCCGGTCGGCGCTCTGACGCTCGGCCTGAAGGGCCAGCGCCTGTCGGAGATGGCGGAACTCGTCGAAGCCGGCTGCGTCGCCTTCAGCCAGGCCAACGAACCGATCGTCGACAACGCGGTGCTGATGCGCGCGATGCAGTACGCAGCGACCTTCGGCTTCCGCGTCTGGCTGCAGCCGCTCACCCCCTTCCTGAGCTCGATCGGCGTCGCCCACGACGGCGAAGTGGCATCCCGCCTCGGTCTGCCTGGCGTACCGGCAGAGACCGAAACGATTGCGCTCTACACCTACATCCAGCTCGCCCGCAGGACGGGTGCGAACCTGCACATCACGCGCCTGTCGAGCGCGGCCGGCCTCGAACTGATCGAACAGGCCCGTGCGGGCGGCGTCGACATCACCTGCGACGTCTCGATCAACAACCTGCACCTGTCCGACATGGACATCGGCTACTTCAACAGCAACTGCCACCTCGTGCCGCCGCTGCGCAGCCTGCGCGACCGGGACGCATTGCGGCAGGGGCTCGCCGACGGCCGCATCAACGCGCTGTGCTCGGACCACACCCCGGTCGACGACGACGGCAAGCTGACCCCGTTCAGCGAATCCGAACCCGGCGCGACCGGCCTCGAACTGCTGCTGCCGCTGACGCTGAAATGGGCGCAGGAAAGCGGCCTGCCGCTGGTGAAGGCGCTCGCGCGCGTCACCACCGACGCCGCGCGCATCGTCGGCACCACCAAGGCCGGCCATCTGAGTCCGGGCGCGCGCGCCGACCTGTGCCTCTTCGACCCGGAGTCGCACACGACGATCAGCCGCGACCAGCTGCGCAGCCAGGGCAAGAACACGCCCTTCCTGGGGCTGGAGCTGCCCGGCCGCGTGCATTACACCCTGGTCGAGGGCCAGATCATGCACGAGCTCAACTGACGCAATCCGGCAGCCCGCGCTGCGGCTCGAGGATGCCTATCCGAGGGCACGCAGCCGGGCGACGGCCTCCGCTCCGGGGGCCTCGACCCGCACCCGTTTCGCCCGCGACGTCTCGCCGCTGACGAGCGTCACCATCGAGCGCGACACCCCGCAGAATTCCGCCAGGAACGCACATAGCGCCGCGTTCGCCTTCCCGTCGACCGGCGGCGCGGCGAGCCGCACTTTCAGCGCCTCGCCATGCAGGCCGACGATCTCGGTCCGCTTTGCGCCGGGCTGGATGTGCAGCGTCAGCACGACACTGCCGTCCGCCGCTTCGCGCAGCCACTCCACGCTCATGCGCCGATCAGCAGCGAAGCGAAATTCGCGCGCAGCCCGCCGAGCACCATCAGCACGATCTGCAGGATCAACAACAGCACCAGGGGCGACAGATCGACGTTCGCAATCGGCGGCAGGATGCGGCGGAAGGGCCGCAGGAAAGGTGCGGCTAGATTGTGGAACACCGACGCCGCAGGCGCATGCGGATTCACCCACGACAGGATCGCCGACATCATCACGACGCCGAAGATCAGGTACAGCGCCATCCGCAGCAGCTCCAGCAGGCCGAGCCCCCACAGGCCCACAATCAGGCCGCCAATGCCGGCGGACGAAAGAGGGACGCCGCGCAGCACCAACTCGATGAAGACGAACAGCGTCTGGAACAGCCAGGCTGGCAGCAGGCTCGCCATGTCCAGTCCCATCAGCCCGGGGATCACCCGCCGCAGCGGCCGCACGACCCAGTCGGTTGTCGCGACCACGAACTGGCCGATTTGGTTGCGGAAGGACACCCGCAGCCACTGCATGAAGAAGCGCGCCAACAGCATCATCGTGATGAAGCCGAACACGGCGTCGAGCACCACCAGCAGAATGTTGCCGAGCATCGTCGATCAGCCCTTGCCGAGTTGATCGCCGAGTTCGCGGCCACGCACTTCGGCAGCCGCGACCGCACGCACGATCGCGTCGAAGAAGCCCGACTCGGCCAGGCTCTTCAGCGCCGCCTCGGTCGTCCCGCCCTTCGACGTGACCCGCTCGCGCAGCACCGCCGGCGACTCTTCGGAATCGGCCGCAAGCTTCGCCGCGCCCAGTACCGTGTCGATCGCGAGCCGCCGCGCCGTCGCACCATCGAAGCCGAGCGAAGCGCCGGCTGCCTCCAGCGCCTCGATGAAATGGAAGACATAGGCCGGACCGCTGCCCGAGACCGCCGTCACCGCGTCCATCTGCGCCTCGTCGCCGATCCACGCGGTGGTGCCGACCGCCGCCAGCACACGCTCGGCCGCCTCGCGCCCAGCCGCCTCCACCGACGGATCGGCGTACAGGCCCGTGACTCCCGCGCCGATCAGCGCCGGCGTGTTCGGCATCGCCCGCACGATTCGCGAGTAGCCGCCCAGCCAGCGGCCCATGTCCGCGATACGCAGCCCGGCCGCGATGCTCACCACCACCTGCTGCGCGAGCCGGCCCGCGATCGGCGCCAGCGCCGCCTTCATCTGTTGCGGCTTCACCGCCAGCACGAGCACGTCGCATGCGAGCAGCGCATCGTCGACCTCGCCGACCGCCCGCACGCCGAAGCGGCTCGCCAGCCGCTCGCGGTTTTCCGCCTGCAGATCGACCACCTGGATGTCCGAGGCGGAAAAACCGCGCTCCAGCATCCCCCCGATCAGCGCGGTAGCCATGTTGCCGCCGCCCAGAAAACTGATCTTGATCCGATTCGTCATGTCTCTCCCTTGCGCACCTCGCGTGCGCCAAAAATCGCAGTCCCGACCCGCAGCATCGTCGCCCCCTCGGCAATCGCCGCCTCGAGGTCGTGCGACATGCCCATCGACAGGGTGTCGAGTGCGAGCCCTTCGGCATTCAACTCGTCGCGCAATCCGCGCAGCGTCGCGAAGCGCGAGCGCAGCAAGCGCTCGTCGTCCGTCGGCTCGGGAATGCACATCAATCCACGCAACCGGATCCGCGGCAGCGCTGCGACCTCCCGCGCCAGCACGCGCGCCTCGCCCGGCGCCACTCCGCTCTTGCTCGCCTCGCCGCTGACATTCACCTGGATGCAGACGTTGAGCGGCGGCAGAGACGCGTCGCGCTGCTCCGACAGGCGCTGCGCGAGCTTCAGCCGATCGATCGAATGCACCCAGTCGAAACTCTCCGCCACCGGCCGCGTCTTGTTGCTCTGGAGCGGGCCGATGAAATGCCATTCGAGTCCGAGCGAGCGCAGTTCCCCAATCTTGGCTACGCCTTCCTGCACGTAATTCTCGCCGAACAGGCGCTGTCCTGCGGCCGCCGCCTGCGCCACGCAACCCGCCGGCCACGTCTTGCTCACCGCCAGCAGCGCAATCTCCCCCGGCGACCGCCCGGCAGCCGCGGCAGCGTTAGCAATCCGCGTGCGCACGTCTTGCAAGTTAGCTGAGATTGATGTCATATAACGGCAGACCTTCACTCCAAAATCCGGCCCGGCGAGTATAGCATCGCCCATCAGCACGCCCTCCCGCTCGCCACCCAGCAAGAAATCCCTGCGACGATCCAATGGATATCACCGAACTGCTCGCCTTCGCGGTCAAGAACAAGGCCTCCGACCTGCACCTGTCCTCCGGCCTTCCGCCGATGATCCGCGTACATGGCGACGTGCGGCGCATCAACCTGCCTCCGATGGAACACAAGGACGTCCATTCCATGGTGTATGACATCATGAATGACGCCCAGCGCAAGCAATACGAAGAAGTGCTCGAATGCGACTTCTCGTTCGCGGTGCCCAACCTCGCCCGTTTCCGCGTCAACGCCTTCAACCAGAACCGCGGCGCCGCCGCGGTGTTCCGGACCATTCCGTCGAAGGTCCTGTCGCTCGAAGAACTCAACGCGCCGAAGATCTTCAAGGAAATCTCGAACCAGCCGCGCGGCATCGTGCTCGTGACCGGCCCGACCGGGTCGGGCAAGTCGACGACGCTCGCGGCGATGATCGACCATGTCAACGACAACGAATACGGCCACATCCTGACGATCGAGGACCCGATCGAATTCGTGCATGAATCCAAGCGCTGCCTGATCAACCAGCGCGAAGTCGCGCGCGACACGCTGTCGTTCAACAACGCGCTGCGCTCGGCACTGCGTGAAGACCCGGACGTGATCCTCGTCGGCGAATTGCGCGACCTCGAAACCATCCGCCTCGCGCTGACCGGCGCCGAAACCGGCCACTTGGTGTTCGGCACGCTGCACACCTCGTCGGCGGCCAAGACCATCGACCGTATCGTCGACGTCTTCCCCGCCGCCGAAAAGGAAATGGTCCGCTCGATGCTGTCCGAGTCGCTGCGTGCGGTCATCGCGCAGACGCTCTTGAAGACCAAGGACGGCCAGGGCCGCGTCGCCGCGCACGAGATCATGATCGGCACCCCCGCGATCCGCAACCTGATCCGCGAGAACAAGATCGCACAGATGTACTCCGCGATCCAGACCGGTCAGAACGTCGGCATGCAGACGCTGGACCAGAACCTCGCGGACCTCGTCCGGCGCAATATCGTCTCCGCCGGCGAAGCCAAGCAGAAGGCGCAGAACAAGGACAACTTCGCCTGAGCGCTGCCGCCGCCATCGAAAACTATCGCTTCGCCGATTCCGCGTGCTTTCCACGCAGCGTCGCGGCGACCGATAATCACGTGCTACACGCCACACGCACAAATCCCCGCTGGAGCCCATAAATGGAACGCGATCAGGCCCTCAAGTTCATGCACGATCTGCTCAAGCTGATGGTGCAGAAGAACGGCTCCGACCTTTTCATCACCGCCGGCTTCCCGCCGGCCATCAAGGTCGACGGCAAAGTCGTGCCGCAGTCGAACCAGACGCTGACCGGGCAACACACCGCGGAACTCGCTCGCGCCGTGATGAACGACCGCCAGGCGGCGGAGTTCGAATCGACCAAGGAATGCAATTTCGCCATCTCGCCGGCCGGCATCGGCCGCTTCCGTGCCAACGCCTTCATCCAGCAGGGCAAGGTCGGCCTCGTGCTGCGGACCATCGCGCAAAAGATCCCGACCTTCGACGAACTCGGCATGCCGACGGTGCTGCGCGACGTCGCGATGGCCAAGCGCGGACTCGTGATCTTCGTCGGCGGTACCGGCACCGGTAAGACAACCTCGCTCGCCGCGATGGTCGACTTCCGCAACGAACACTCCTACGGCCACATCATCACGGTCGAAGACCCGATCGAATACGTGCATCAGCACAAGAACTGCATCGTCACGCAGCGCGAGATCGGCATCGATACCGAGGACTGGGAGGCGGCGCTGAAGAACACGCTGCGCCAGGCGCCCGACGTGATCCTGATGGGTGAAATCCGCGACCGCGAGACGATGGACTACGCCATCGCCTTCGCCGAAACCGGCCACCTCTGCCTCGCGACGCTGCACGCCAACAGTGCCAACCAGGCGCTCGACCGGATCATCAACTTCTTCCCCGAAGACCGCCGCCAGCAGCTGCTGATGGACCTGTCGCTGAACCTGCGCGCGCTGATCTCGCAGCGCCTGCTGCCGCTCAAGGGCCGCAAGGGACGCGTGCCGGCAGTCGAAGTGCTGCTCAACTCGCCGCTGATCTCCGACCTGATCTTCAAGGGCGAAGTGCCAGGCATCAAGGAAGTGATGAAGCGCTCGCGCGAACTCGGCATGCAGACCTTCGACCAGAGCCTCTTCGACCTCTACGAGGAAGAACTGATCGCCTACGAGGACGCACTGCGCAACGCCGACTCCGTGAACGACCTGCGCCTGCAGATCAAGCTCAACAGCAAGCACGGCGACAAGGACCTGGTGTCCGGCATCCAGCACCTCGACATCGTCTGAGTTCGCGAATAGATCTACTGCGCGGCCCGATTCCGCTCCTGCCGACCCAGGCAGGAACGGACTCGGGCCGCTCGCTACGATTTCTTCACAAACTCCGCCCCCGTCGTCAGGCCTCTTCGACCGGCTTACGGCGGTTGCTGCCGGCGATCATCTTGTATTCGAACAGGCGGCATTCCAGCGCGCCATTGAAGAGCGGCGTGCGCTTGCTCGCCTTGAGGCCGATGAGCTTCGGCAGATTCGGGTCCGCACTCAGGAAATAGCAGCGCCAGCCGCTCCAGCGCTGCTTGAGCGCGTCGCCGAGCTGCGGATAGAGCTCCGCGAGCGCCTCGGCCTCGCCGATCCGCACGCCGTAAGGCGGATTCGTCACCAGCACGCCTTCCGCCGCCGGCGCCTCGCGCGTCAGGAAATCGGCCCGATCCAGCGTCACGCACGCCCCCAGGCCCGCGGCCTGCAGGTTCACGCGGGTACGTCGCACCTGATCGCCGACGAGATCCGAGCCGTAGATCGGCAACGGTCGCGGCGCCTTGCGGCGCTCTTCCGCGGCACGCTTCACGCCCGCCCATGCGGCGCGGTCGAGATGCTTGAATCGCTCGAACGCGAAGCTCCGTCCGAGGCCGGGCGCGATGTCCAGCGCCATCTGCGCGGCCTCGATCAGGAAAGTACCGCTGCCGCACATCGGGTCGATCAGCGCCTCGCCAGGCTGCCAACCGGTCAGCCGCAGGATGCCCGCGGCGAGGTTTTCCTTCAGCGGCGCTTCGACGGCGGCCTGCTTGAAGCCGCGCTTGTAGAGCGGCTCGCCCGAGGTGTCGAGATACAGCGTCACCGTGTCGCGCGTCAGGAACGCATGCAGACGGATGGCCGGATTCGCGGTATCGACGCTCGGCCGCTTCCCGGTGACGGTGCGGAAGTGATCGCACACCGCATCCTTGATGCGCAAGGTGACGAACTCGAGGCTGCGCAGCGGCGACTGCTTGGCCGTCACCTGGACGCGGATCGTGTCATCCGGGGTGAACCACTTGGCCCAGGTGGGGCCGTAGGCGAGACGATAGATGTCCTCCTCGCTGCGGTAGCGCCCCTGCGCAATGCGCCACATCACCCGCGTCGCCAGCCGGCTCTCGAGGTTCGCGCGGTAGCACACGCTCCAGTCGCCGGCAAAGGCGACGCCGCCGTGCGTCGGCTCGACGTATTGCGCACCGATGGCGGTCAGTTCGTCGGCAAGCAGGGGCTCGAGGCCCCGCGGACAGGGCGAGAAGAAGGATTCGGACATAAAGAAAGATCAGTGAAGATTGAAAATCAGAACGGCTTCAGCACCACCAGGAACACCACCACGAACAGCACCAGCACCGGCACCTCGTTGAACACGCGGTACCACTTGTGGCTGCGCTGGTTGCGTCCGGCCGCGAAGTCGCGCATCAGGCGGCCACAATACAGGTGATAGACGATGAGGAACATCACCAGCGTCGTCTTCGCATGCAGCCACCCGCCAGCAAAGCCGTAGCCGAACCACAGCCAGAAACCGAGCAGGACGGCAAGGATTCCCAGCGGCGTCATGAAGCGGTAGAGCTTGTACTCCATCAACGCGAGCCGCTCGCGCGTCGCCGCGTCGCCGACCATCGCGTGATTGACGAACAGGCGCGGCAGATAGAACAGACCGGCAAACCAGCTCACGACAAAAATGATGTGCAGCGCCTTCACCACCAGCATCGACAACTCCTTTGCAAGGATTTCAAATCGGAAAATGCCTGAACCCGCGCGCCGACTCGCCGCCATGACGGCAAGGGCGACACCGCGTCAGCCGCTGCAGGCAGCCCCGCCAGCGCGCGCCGCCTGCAAGCCCTCGCGCACGGTCGGAAACTTCAACGCGACCCGCAGCTCGCTCCGCAGCCGCGCATTGCCGAGCCTGCGGGACTCGGACATGAAAGTCAGCGCCATTGGCGAAATCCGCGCGGCCAGTTCGGCTCGCGTCACGCGCTCGGGGCGCGGCAAGCCGAACAGATCCGCGGCGAAATCGAAATAATCGCCCATCTTCATGCAGGTATCATCGACCGCATTGTAGACGCGCCCGCGCCTGCCGCGAAACAGCGCCAGCGAAGCCAGCCGCGCGAGGTCCTCGGCGTGGATGTGGTTGGTATGAACGTCCTCGTCCGCGACCAGCACGGGATCACCCCGCTGCAGGCGCGCCACGGGTAGGCGCTCGGCAGCATAGATGCCCGGCGCGCGCAGGATCGACACCTGGACGCCGGTCCGCGCGCCGAAGCGGCGCAGGCGCGTTTCCGCATCGACGCGCCGGCGTGCGCGATCCGTCTTCGGCCGGCACGGGCGGGTCTCATCGACCCATGCGCCGTCGCAGTCGCCATATACCCCGGTCGTACTAATGTAGATCAGTCGCTGTGGTAGACTCCCCCTGCACGCGAGGGCAGCCAGAAGCCTTGCTGTACGCATGTCCCGCGCTCCGCGCTCGGGCGGCGGGGCAAAATGCAGCACCGCATCGGCCACGCCGGCGAGACGCTGCAGACTGCGGCGATCATCGAGATCCGCGAGCAGAGGTGTCGCGCCGAGGCTCCGGAGTTCGGCGCAGGATTCAGCGCGTCGCGTGACGGCAAGGACACGAAAGCGCTTCGCGAGCCATGGAATTGCGCGCCGGGCCACATCACCGCTGCCGACGATCAATATATTTTTCATCAGCCAATTATCTCACGCCCGATGTCGTTCCAGATTTCCCTCACCCCCGGCGGACAACGCTTCGACGCCAACGAAGACCAGACGATCCTCGAAGCCGCGCTTGCGGCTGGCATCGTCATCCCTTACGGATGCCGCGACGGCGCCTGCGGCGCCTGCAAGGGCAAGGTCGTCAGCGGAGACGTGGCGCTCGGGGCGGTGTCGGGCAGCGCCCTGAGCGAAGCCGATCGCAGCGCCGGCATGACGCTCTTCTGCAAGGCCCACGCGCGCTCGGACCTCGTCATTGAGGCACGCAACGTGACCACGGCCGGCGACATTCCGGTCAAGAAGCTGCCCTGCCGCGTGCAACGCCTGACGCGTGCCGCCCCGGACGTGATGATCCTCGAAGCGAAGCTCCCCGCCAGCGAGACCTTCCGCTTCCGCGCCGGGCAGTACATCGACTTCCTGCTCGCCGACGGGCGGCGCCGCAGCTTTTCGATCGCGAATCCGCCGGAAGACGCCGAAACGATGGAGCTGCACATTCGGCTCGTGCCCGGCGGCGGCTTCACGGAGCAGGTCTTCACGACGATGAAGGAACGCGACATCCTGCGCTTCGAAGGCCCGATCGGCAGCTTCGGCCTGCGTGAAGACTCCACCCGGCCGATCGTGATGATCGCTGGCGGGACGGGCTTCGCCCCGATCAAGAGCATCGTCGAGCACGCGATCCACGCCCGCGTCACGCGTCCGATCACCCTCTACTGGGGCTCGCGCAACCGGGCCGGCCTGTACATGGACGAACTTGCCCGCTCCTGGGAAAGCGCCCTGCCCGGCTTCCGTTACGTGCCCGTGCTATCCGACGCCACCACAGAAGACGACTGGCGCGGACGCAGGGGTCTCGTGCATCATGCCGTGATGCAGGACTTCCCGGACCTGTCGTCACACGAGGTGTATGCGTGCGGCGCGCCGGCGATGATCGATGCTGCAAGGCAGGACCTGACCGCGAAATGCGCGCTTGCGGAAGACGCGTTCTTCGCAGACGCTTTCACCTTTGCCTCCGACACGGCTCGCTGAGACTATGCCCCAGACCACCATCCTCACCCGAGAACCCGTCGTCAACAAGAACCGTGCGATCACGGCGAATCGCCTGGTTGCGCACGGCCCCAACATGGGCTCGGTGGTCGAGACGCTCAACGAACTGGCCGAGGTCTGGCCGACCCAGCACACGGTGTTCGTGTGCCTCGGGCGACTGGTGCCGACCCCGGACCTGATGAAGTGGCAGGCGCCGCCGAATGCGATGGTCGAAATTCCGTCGCAGACGCTGGCGCATCCCCAGACACAGGCTTTGCTCCCCCAGCTGCGCGATGCAGGGATCAGCATGTGCCTGAGCTGGTTTGCGCCCGGCACGCCGCTGCCGGCCGACTGTGACTGGCGCTTCGTACTGATGGATCGCCGGCGCCATCAGACTCCCGCGGGTTCGCCCGGCATCACGCTTGCGTGGGGTCTGCCGAACGTGAGCGGATTCCAGGAGGCGGTTCAATCCGGCTACGACGGCGCCTCCGGCTGGTTCTTCCTGCACGGCAACCCGCCGCCCAAGGAACTCGCTCCTGGTCACGCACAGATCGTCCGGCTCCTGAACCTTGTCCGCAACAACGCAGACATCAAGGAGATCGAGGCTGCGTTGCGTCAGGACGTCGCGCTTTCGTACAAGTTGCTCCGCTACATCAACTCGGCCGGCTTCGGCCTGAGCTGCGAGATCCAGTCCTTCCGCCACGCCGTCAGCATTCTCGGCTACGCCAACCTGCACAAGTGGCTGTCGCTGCTGCTCGTCGGCGCGAGCCGCGACCCGAGCGCGCCGGCGATGATGCAGACTGCCATCGTGCGCGGCCGCTTCATGGAGCAGATCGGCGCAAGCTTCTTCGAGAAATCCGAACACGACAACCTGTTCATCACCGGCGCATTTTCGCTGCTGAACCTGCTGCTCGGCACCTCGATGCAACGCGTTCTCGACGAAATGCACCTGCCCGCGGCGGTGACCGACGCCCTGCTCTACGAACAGGGCGCCTACGCACCGTTCCTGAAACTGGCCCGCCTGTGCGAGAGCTTCGACAGCACGGAACTCGAGAAACAGGCCGCCGAGCTGCAACTCGAACCGGCGCAGATCAATCGTGCGCTCATCGGCGCGCTCGGTTTCGCAGACAGCCTGCAGGCTTGAGCGCGGGTCGGAAAGAATAAAAAAAGCCAGCCCAAGGCTGGCTTTTTTGCGACCGCAAGGTCGATTACTTGAGCGACAGAACCCAGGTTGCCAGGGTCTTGGCTTCTTCCGGGGTAACCGGGTTTGCCGGCATCGGCATCTGGCCCCAAACACCCGAACCACCCTTCTGGATCTTTTCGGCGAGCTTGGCAACGGCGGTCGAGTCGCCCGCGTACTTCTTCGCAACGTCCTTGTATGCCGGGCCGACCAGCTTCTGGTCAACAGAGTGACAGGTCAGGCAGTTCTTTGCCTTGGCCAGTTCCATGTTGGCGAAGGCCGGAGCAGCGGAGAGAAGGCCCGCGGCAACCGCGGCAGCAACGAAAACTTTCATGCTCATTTCCTTTTTGATGGTGGTGTTGAAACCGGCTGGATATTAAACCAAGCATCACCGCTTTGCTACCGAAAGACACCTGTCTTATAGGTGTGTGGCTGAGCCCCTTGAGCCGGCTTCATCGGGCTCAAGCAATCAACGCCCGGATGCTGATTGGCGTTGACATCGCTACTGTAACGGCCGCACCGACGCGCCGTGCGCCGTGCGCCGGCCCGTCACTGGCGGATTTCGGCGACATTCTCCGGCGCGGAAAACTCGCCGGTGGTACGGAAGGGATTGATGTCCAGCCCGCCGCGACGCGTGTAGCGCGCCCAGACTGCCAGCGATCGCGGCTCGCAGCAGCGCAGGATGTCGCAGAACACCCGCTCCACGCACTGTTCGTGGAATTCATTGTGCAGCCGGAACGAACAGATGTAGCGGAGCAATCCCGCCCGATCGATGGGTCGGCCGGTATAGCGGACGACTAGGCATCCCCAGTCGGGCTGACCGGTGACGAGGCAGTTGGATTTCAGCAGGTGCGAATGCAGCGTCTCGCTCACCTCACCCTCGCCGTTCGTGCCCAGAAAATCCGGCGACGGCGAATAGGTGTCGATGTCGATGTCGAGCTCGTCCAGGCTGTCGCCCGGCGGCCACTCGATCGTCCGCAGGGGGTGTGCCGCGAGAGGCTGCAGCTCGACCATGACCGGGGCGCCCGCGGCCTGCGAAAGGTCACTCGCGATAACGCCCTGCAGTGCCCTCACATCGGCGAAACGGCTCTGGTTCAGGGAGTTGAGATACAGCTTCAGCGACTTCGATTCGATCAGCCGCGGAGAATCCGCCGGCACGCGAAAGGTGCCGACGGCCACCACCGGCTTGCCGCGCGGATTGAGCCATGACAGCTCGTAGGCGTTCCACAGATCCTCTCCGACGAAGGGGAGCTGAGCTGCGGCGAGCCCGATCTCGCTGCGCTTGATCTGTCGCTCGATCGGAAACAGCAGTTCGGGGGCGTAGGTGTCGCGATAGGCCGAGCTCTTGCCGAGGGGCGAGAGTTCGGCGCCGTGAGGGGAATGCTTTGGTGCGCTCATTGCCGAATTCTAAAGCAATTGCGCAACCGGACCAGCACTCCCCCACGGGGCCCACGAGCTGCTCCCGGACGGGAGCGGCCGATCCGGGCTTACTTGCCCTTCGGCGGTACGCCGCCGGACGCCTTGAGCGCCTCGGACAGGATCGCAGCCTTGTCGATCTGCAGCGGACGCGGCGCGTCGGGCGGACACATCGTTTCCGGATCGATGCCGGCACGGTCCTGACCCAGTTCGGACGGCGACGGCAGATCTTCGCGTGCGACGCCGATCGCGCTCATCAGTTGGCCCATCCCGGCAAGGGTCCGGCCCTGGGCGATCACTTGATCGTAGATCGCATTGACGTAGGCGCGCCGCGACTCGAAGTACTCATTTTCGGTGTCGAGCAGGTCGAGCAGCGTACGTTGTCCGATATCGAACTGGCGCCGATAGGCTTCGCGGGCCTTCTCGATCGACAGCTGGTGCTGGTCGAGGTAGCGCAACTGCTCGGTCAGGCGATTGGTGTCGTTGAACGCGATCGCGACGTTCTGACGGACGTCGCGGCAAGCCTTTTCACGCAGATCCTTGGCTTGGTTGAGCGATTCGCCCGCCTGGCGCAGCCGGGCCTCGTCAGCGCCGCCGCGGAACAGGTTATAGGTCACGACCAATTGCACGACGCCGTCGCTCGAGCGCCCGTTGAAGCCGTCGAGGTTCTTGTCGAAGGCCTGCTGGGCGCGCAGGTCCACACGGGGCTGGAACGCCGCACGGCGGGAATCGATCAGCGACTGACTGGAGCGCACGTTCTCGACCGTGGCGTTGAGGACCGGGCTGGTATTGAAGGCGGTGCGCAACGCGTCGCCGGCCGACGGGGGAATCGTGCCGACCGTCACGCCGGGCGCGAACGGAGGCAGGCTCGTCGAGGGGACGTCGCCCACGATACGCTGGTAGCGCGCGCTGACGTCGTGCAGGTTCGACACTTCGGTCAGCAGGTTGGACTCGGCCAGCGCGAGGCGGCCGGTGGCCTGTTCGAGGTCGACGCGGCGACCGACGCCGGCATTGGCGCGTTCGCCGATCTGATCGCCGGTCTGCTTGTGCTGCACGTAGTTCTGCTGCGCGAGCGTCACGAGTTCGCGGTAGCGCAGGACGTCGGCGTAGGCGCGCAGCGCTTCGAGCGCGGCCGATTCCGACGCGCCCATGAATTCGTAGTAGCGGGCGAGCCTGGCATAGCCGAAGCGCGCGACTTCGCTGCGCGTGAAGAACCCGTCATAGACCATCTGGTTCAACACGAGCGTCGCGTTGCGATGGACGAAGGTATCGTTGCCCTGCCCCTGCAGCCACACGTGTTCGCTGCCGATGCTCGCGACGGCATCGACCTGCGGGAGATAGCCCGAACGGGCGACGGACTGGTCCTCGGTCGCCGCCCGGAAGACGTGCCAGCTTGCCTGAACTTCGGGGTTGGTGACGACGGCTTTTCGTGCTGCATCCCGAAGGGCATCGGGCACAGCGGACGCTGCCCCGAAGGGTGTCGCCGCGATCGCCGCGATCGCGGCCGCGAGAGCGAACTTTCTCATGTTTTCTCCTGTGCGCTGCACCAATACAAATAGCATAAACTTGGATGAACCTCCGATACGCGGTCAATTCGGAGGTGTCGCCCCGAATGCTATATGTTACGAGTCGTGACAGAACGCGAACTACGCAACACTTGTCGCGAGAAAGCGACGATTCCGGACACGGGTGACGGTGCTTGGCGGATAATCCGTCATCGACTTATGACTTCGTGCATGCGCTTGCCGCCTCGACCGCACCGATTCCGCATCCTGCTCGGCCGACTGGCGTCAATCGTCCGCTGGCGCACGGGATGGGCCATAGTCGGCGCAGCCGTGATCGGCTTGTCGGTGGCGACGCCTGACCTGGATCGCATGCAGCAGATCGCGCGGGAGCGGTACGGCGCGGCGGCCGCGGATTCGGTCGCGGCCTGGCGGCGCATGCTCGCGGACGCGAAGGCGGTCGACGAGCAGGATCGGCTCGGGCGGGTCAATACATTCATCAACCGCACGACGGCCTTCGAGGACGACTCGGTCGTCTGGAATCAGCCGGATTACTGGGCCACCCCGCTTGAAACGCTCGCGAAGAGGGCCGGCGACTGCGAGGACTTCGCGATCGCGAAATACGTCAGCCTGCGCCTGCTCGACGTCCCGGCCGAGAAACTGCGACTGATCTACGTGCGGGCGAGCATCGGGGCGCCGGGCAGCGGCGTATCCCAGGCGCACATGGTGCTGGGCTACTACCCGTCGCCCGACGCCGAACCACTGATTCTCGACAATCTCATCGGGGATATCCGCCCGGCCGCCCGACGGCCGGATCTCTTCCCGGTGTTCAGTTTCAACGACCAGGGGCTGTGGGTCGGCGGCTCGAGCAGTTCCAGCGCCGACCCGACGACACGCCTGTCACGCTGGCGCAGCGTGCTGGAGCGCATGCGACAGGAGGGGCTGCAATGAGCGCAGCAGGATCGCCGACGAGGATTTCCGGAGACTATTCGCAATGTCACTGATCAAGCAGCTATGGATCGCGATCGTGGTCGTGACCCTCCTCGCGCTGGGGGGCAACCTGATCGTCAGCACGCTGTCCGCGCGGCACTATCTCGAGCAGCAGCTTCGAGTGAAGAACCTCGACAACGCGACGTCGCTGGCATTGTCGCTGTCGCAACTCCCCAAGGATCCGGTGACCGTCGAGTTGCAGATCGCCGCCCAGTTCGATGCGGGGCACTATCGCCTGATCCGCCTCGTGAGCCCGAAGGGCGACGTGTTGGTCGAACGCGAATACGAGGGGGATCTCACCGGCGCACCGAACTGGTTCACCCGTCTCGTGCCGATCGCCGCACCGCCCGGAGTCGCACAGGTGCAGGATGGCTGGCACCAGTTCGGCACGCTGTCGCTCGAAAGCCACAGCCGCTATGCGTATGAAGCGCTGTGGACGGGCACGATCGAGCAACTCCTCTGGTTCCTGGTCGGAGGCATCCTGACAGGCATCACCGGCACCCTCATCATCCGCCACATCACCCGTCCGCTGCACGGAGTGGTCGAGCAGGCGGAGGCGATCGGGGGACGGCGCTTCGTCACCACGCCGGAACCCGGAACGACCGAATTCCGCAGCGTCGTGCGCGCGATGAACGCGTTGTCGGTGCGTGTCCGGACCATGCTTGCCGAGGAGTCGGGGCGTCTCGAGCAACTGCGCCGGCAGGTGCAACACGATGCCCTGACCGGCCTGTACAGTCGTGAACAGTTCATGAACCTGCTGCACGCAGCCGTATCGCGCGACGATGCGCAGGCGACCGGCAGCCTGCTGATCGTGCGCATCGGAGAACTGACCGCTCTCAACCAGCGGCTCGGGCGCGAAGGCGCGGACCGCGTGCTGAAGCGCACTGCGGAGTGCCTCGCGGCGGTCGCGACGCCGCATGCCGACTGGGAAACGGGCCGGATCAACGGTTCGGACCTCGCGCTCGTCGCACCCGGCGAGGACAATCCGGAGCGACTCGCCGCGGAGGTGGCGGACGCACTTCGGCGGACGATGGCGAAGGAAGGCGAAGACACGGCGCTTCCCATCGCCGCGAGCCGCTACGCGGCGGGCGAGACGCGGTCGGCCGTGCTGGCGCGCGTGGACGGCGCCCTGGCCACCGCCGAACAGGCTGGCGGCCGCGCGATCCGCATCGTCGAGAATCCCGAAGCACGCCCGCTGCACGCCGACCTGCAGAGCTGGCGCTCGGCCCTGATGCAGTCGCTGAACGCGGACGGCGTGCGGCTGGGCCGCTATCCTGTGGTGAGCCGCGACCGCAAGCTGATGCATTTCGAAGCGCCGATGCGCCTGCAACTCGCCGGGGAATGGCAGCCGGCGGGTGTCTTCATGCCCTGGGTGGCGCGCCTGGGGCTGTTGCCGCAGTTCGACATCGCGGTGGTGCGCGCCGCGCTGGACAAAATCGCGGCATCCGGCGATCCGCTCGGCATCAACCTGTCGTCGGCCTCGCTATGCGACGCGGCGTTCCGCAGCGAGCTGTTCCGGCTACTGCAAGACCGCCCGGCCGAGGCGGCGCAGCTGTGGCTGGATCTGCCCGAATACGGAGCGCTGCGGCACACCGAAGAGTTCCGCTCCTTCTGCATTGCGCTGAAACCGACCGGATGCAAGGTCGGCGTCGAGCATGTCGGGGCGCACTTCGGGCAGATGAGCGACCTGCACGAACTGGGGCTCGATTACCTCAAGATCGATGCGTCGATCGTTCGCGGGATCGACGCCGACAAGGGCAATCAGAGTTTCCTCCGCGGCCTGTGCGTAATCGCGCACTCGATCGGGCTGCTGACGATCGCCGAAGGCGTGAGACAGGACAATGAAATGGCGTCGCTGACCGACCTCGGCATCGACGGCATGACCGGCAGCGCGGTTAGGATGCCGACCTGAGGCCGGCGGTGGGCCGAACCGGCGAATCGGCCGGGTTCGGCTCCAGGATCGAGGATCGGTCGGATCAGGCGCCGAGACGACGGCGACGGATCGCCATTTCGAAAGCGCTGAGGTAGCGGCCGGCGACGCTGCTGATATGGAAGCGCTCATGCGCATCCTGCAGCGCGCGCTCGCCGAGGTGGCTGAATTTTGCCGGCGCGTCGATGATGTCCGTCGCGTAGCGCACCCAGTCCGCGATGTCCTCGTACTTGCACAACAGGCCGTTGTCCCGATGCCGGATGACTTCAGGCACGAAGCAGCGGTCGCTCGCGACGATCACCTTGCCGCGGAACAGCAGCTCGAACAGTCCCCAGTTGGCCGAGCCGTACTGCAGCGGGTAGAGGAACATGTCCATCGCTTCGACGTAGCTCGCGAAGTCGTCATAGGACGCGAAACTGACGTGCTGGAAGGCGGAATCGTCATCGAGCGTGATGCCTTCGCGCGCGAGCACGTACTTCATGAAGGACTCGGGCCGGCTGTCCTTGTCGAAGTTCGACTGCAGGAAGGCTTCCTCGTAGCTGTAGAGCACCTTCGGCGCGCCGCAGAAGACGAAACGGACGTTCTGCCGGACCTTGAGGATCTCCTTCGCGATCAGGATGAACTGCTCGAAGCCCTTCGCCGATGACAGGTCGCGGGCGGAGAAGCCGATGTGGAAGTAGCCGTCGCGCTTGACGAAGGTGCTCGGCTTGCGCCCGATCTCGAAGCCTTCCATCTGCGCAACGATCTTGTCGTGCAGGCAGCTCGGGAACATCTTCTTGGCGTATTCGCTGGGCGTGATGACGAGGTCGCTCTTGAGCGCCTGATGATAGCTCGTCATCTCGAACACCTTGTCGCGATAGGTCGCGTAATCCGGTTGCGGGTACTTCGGGTCGCAGCCGTGGTGCGTGAAGGACGGGAATTCGATGTAGGTGATGATCGGGATGTCGAACTCGCCGAAGAGCTGCAGCGGAAAGCCGCCCGAGCCATGCGCGACGATCAGATCCAGCCCCTGACGCTCGAGGAGCTCGGAAATGGCCTTCTTGATCAGGAAGGAGCGCTGGATGCGTGCTTCGAGGTTCTTGGTATAGAAGTAGGTGTTGGCGTTCTCGGAGGCGACCTGGAAGGGGACGAGATTCGGCACCTTGTCCTTGTTGGCCTGATACACGGAGGTGGAGCACAGGAACCACGACTGGGCGAGCCCTTGTGCGTTCAGGTACTCGTGCAACGTGTGGAATTGTCCCAAGCCTTCGTGAATGAACAGTACCCGCATCTGATTCCGTTTCTCCGAAAACAAAACAGGATGGCGGGACTTGCCCGCCATCCGTCGTCAAGCAAGCGATCAGTTATCCGTGTGCGGCGTATCGTTACGCAGGATCCGGTTGATCGCGTCCTGATCGAACCCGCTCAGCGAGCTCAGATCCGAACCGCTCGTGCCGCTGCCGGTCTGTCCGGCATTGGCGATCAGGTGCTGATCGTCGCTGATCACGTCGTGCGCCGCAAGCGGCTGGACCACCGTGGTGGCCTGGCCATCCTGCGCCGTCACCTCGACCGTACCGGTGACGGTATCCGTGAAGGCGCTGGTGACGGTTTGCGTGAACTCGGTGACCGTGACCGTGTCGGTGAAGTGGGTGACCGTGACGGTATCCGTGAACTCGGACACGGTGACCGTTTCGGTCGGCCCGCCGACCGTTTCGGTCGCCGACGTCACGGTTTCGGTCAGGTGCGTGACGGTTTCGGTGCCGGAGGTGACCGTGTCGGTCAGCGCCGTGCCGCTCACGGTGTGGGTATCCGAGGTCACCGTTTCGGTCAGCGCGGTGCCGGTCACGGTTTCTGTCGCCCAAGTCACGGTGTCGGTACCGTTCTCGGCGAGCGAGGTGCCCGTCACCGTCTCGGTCAGCGCGGTGCCGGTGACCGTTTCGGTTCCGGACGTGACGGTCTCTGTATGTGCCGTGCCGGTGACGGTCTCCGTCCAGGTCGAGACCGTTTCGGTGGCATGCGTGCCGGTCACGGTCTCGGTGCCGCTGGTGACGGTCTCGGTCATGACAGTGCCCGTGACGACCTCGGTACCGGAAGTGACGGTGTCGGTATGCGTCACGCCGGTGATCGTTTCGGTGCCCAAGGTCACCGTTTCGGTCGCTGCCGTTCCAGTCACGGTATGCGTATCGGTGGTCACGGTTTCGGTCAGCGTCGTACCAGTGACGGTCTCCGTCCATATCGACACGGTCGTGGTTTCCGCGGCCCCCACAACCGTCTGGGTGCCGGACGTGACGGTTTCGGTCAGTGCCGTGCCCGTGACGGTCTCGGTCCCGACGGTGACGGTCTCATTCAGCGCAGTACCGCTCACGGTCTCGGTTCCGGACGTGACCGTCTCGGTCAGCGTCGTACCCGTGATCGTTTCCGTACCGGTAGTGACCGTTTCGGTCAGCACGGTGCCGCTCACCGTTTCCGTGCCGGACGTCACCGTTTCGGTCATCGCGGTGCCGGTCACCGTCTGAGTACCCGTGGTCGAGGTTTCGGTCAGCGTCGTGCCGCTCACGGTTTGGGTGCCGAGCGTCACAGTTTCGGTCTCGGCGACACCGGTCACGGTGTGCGTCCCGGTGGTCACCGTCTCGGTCAGTGCAGTGCCGGTGACAGTCTGCGTGCCCGAGGTCACGGTCTCGGTTTCCGCGGTCCCGGTAACGGAATGCGTGCCCGAAGTCACTGTGTCCGTGAGCACGGTTCCGGTGACGGTCTGCGTGCCTGAGGTCACGGTCTCGGTCTCGGCCGTCCCCGTCACCGTCTGCGTGCCCGAGGTGACGGTCTCGGTCATCGCGGTGCCGGTCACGGTCTGCGTACCGGACGTCACGGTGTCGGTCATCGCAGTACCGGTCACAGTCTCGGTGCCGGTCGTCACCGTTTCGGTCATGGCCGTCCCGGTCGTTGTCGCGGTGTGAGACTCGGTCGCGGTGATGGTTTGAGTGACCAGAACGTCTGTCGCGATACCAACGACGGCGCTCAGCTTGTAGGAGCCTCCGGTCGTCGTAATCAGCAGGGCGTCGTAACCTCCGGTGACACTGATAGCCGGCAGCGTGTCGCTGGAGAAATCGGTGATGTCGCCGTGTGCAACTTCGACACCGGCACGATAGGCCTTCCAGTTCAGGGAGTCGCCGTTAGTCCCGCCGACCTGCTGGACCAGGAACTGGACATTGTTGGACAGTTCCCGTCCGCCGTTCTGGTTCAGGAAGTCGACCTTGAGCTGCTCCCCGGCATCCATGTTGTTGTTGCCGATGCCCAGGCTATTCGACGGGTTGACGCCGCCGGCGTAGTTCTTGTCGGTGCTCCAGTTGGGATCCGTGAAGCGCACGACCAGCGTGTCGTTGCCGATGATCAGGGCGTAGTTGTACGACTCGGCGGGGCCCGCGCCCTTGATCGAGAGGTCGGCGATGTTGAACGAGCTCGTGGTGGTGACCGTGTCGGTCACGTAGGAACTCGTGACCGTGGCTGTCGCGGTCGTGATGGTTTCGGTCAGGGTCGTACCGGTGACGGTCTCGGTGCCGGACGTCGCGGTCTGGGTCAGTGCCGTACCGGTGACGGTGTCGGTACCGGACGTTACGGTTTCGGTCAGCGTCGTGCCGGTGACCGTCTGGGTGTCGGTCGTCACGGTCTCGGTCAGCGCGGTGCCGGTGACAGTATCCGTCCAGGTCGAGACGGTCTCAGTGACGGCGGTTCCGCTGATCGTTTCGGTGCCCAAGGTCACCGTTTCGGTGAGGATCGTGCCGGTAACGGTGTCGGTGCCGAGGGTGACGGTTTCGGTGAACGTGGTTCCGGTGATCGTTTCGGTACCGGCGGTCACGGTCTCGGTGAGGGTCGTGCCGCTAACGGTCTCGGTGCCCGAGGTCACCGTTTCAGTCAGCGCTGTGCCGGTAATGGTTTCGGTTCCCGACGTGACCGTCTCGGTCGCAGCCGTGCCGGTAACCGTCTGTGTGCCCGAGGTGACAGTTTCCGTTTCCGTGATGCCCGTGACGGTGTGCGTGCCTGAAGTCACGGTTTCGGTGAGGGTCGTGCCGCTGACCGTTTCCGTTCCGGTCGTGACGGTTTCGGTCAGTGCGGTACCAGTGACGGTGTGCGTGCCGGACGTCACGGTGTCGGTCTCCGTTGTTCCGGTGACGGTCTGCGTGCCGGTCGTGACCGTTGCGGTCAGCACGGTTCCGGTTACCGTCTGGGTCCCAGAAGTCACGGTTTCGGTTTCCGTCACCCCCGTCACCGTCTCGGTGCCGGCCGTGACAGTCGTCGTCAACGCGGTGCCGGTCACAGTCTGCGTGTCGGACGTGACGGTCTCGGTCAGCGCCGTGCCCGTGACGGTCTGGGTGCCCGAAGTGACGGTCTGGGTTTCCGTGATGCCCGTGACGGTTTGCGTTCCGGAGGTCACGGTTTCGGTAAGTACCGTGCCCGTAACAGTCTGCGTACCCTCGGTGACCGTCTCGGTTTGTGCCGTTCCGGTCACGGTTTCGGTGCCGACGGTGACCGTCTCGGTCAGCGCGGTTCCGGTGACCGTCTGCGTACCGGACGTGACTGTTTCCGTTGCCACCGTGCCCGATACGGTCTCGGTGCCGGACGTGACCGTGTCGGTCAGCGCGGTACCGGTAACGGTCTGCGTTTCCGTCGCGACGCCTTGCTGGACGCCGGTGACCGTGACGGTCGCGGGGGCGCTGACGGTGTCGGTCACGACGCCCGAGACGGTTTCGGTGACCACGCCGCTCACGGTTTCAGTGACGATGCCTGTGACGGTATCGGTGATCACGCCGGTGACGGTCTCCGTGACCGTGACGGTGAGCGTTTCGACCGGAGTGGTCACGGTCGCGGTGGCAGTCGGAGTCGGCAGGACTGCGGCCGGGACCGGCAGGAGATCGTCCTGCGCGATAAGGCCGAAGTTGAGCTGGAAGGGATCGACGTTCTCGACGATGCGCAGGAGACGGACGAAGCTGTTGCCTTCGCCGCCGCTACCGCCAGCGAGACCGGCCGCAGGCGCTTCGAGGAGGTCATCGAGATTGCCGCCCTGATTGACCGCTTCGATCACCTGCGCGATCGTGCCGGACGCGATGTGGGCATCTCCGGCGTCGGGATGTCCGCCATGGGTCATGTCGGCGCTGAGCTTGACGGTCTGGTTCTGCGCGACGACGAAGGGGTCTCCTTCGAGCGTCACCAGTTCGACGCGGCCGTTACCCTCGGTGACGATCGACTCGCCGTCGTACAGCGCATCGCCGTCCTTGACGGGCCGGATCTTCCCTTCCGCATCGCGGACGAATGCGCGACCGCTTACCGCTACGACGATTGCAATCGGATCAGCCATGATTCTTGCTCCCTGAAGGTCGCCGCACGCCCTGTCGAACGTCACGGACTTGTTCCATTTGAGGCAAGCTTAATCAGGGCAACTTTGGCGGCCCATTGGCCCGGTGGACAGGTCGCGTGACAAAAGTCACGCAAGGAACGGGGGACGCGAATCCGCGCCGCAAGGGCTAAATCAGATCCCCGCCGTCCTCGTCGAGCAGCCGGAGTTCCTGCATGGCTACGCGGGTGCTTCGCCGTTCGTTGAGCTTGGCCTGCGCTGCAGCCGGCAGATCGGTGAAGCGGATCACGGATCGATCGACGAGTAGTTCGATGAGGTCCTCGAGGACGCGCACGAGGCCCAGGTCGGTGGTTCCCAGCGGGTTCGCCTCGGAGACGACGGCGTGGCTGAACGCCACGACCTCGGGCTCGTCGCCGCGCGCCGGCTGCCAGGGGTTCGCGCCGCTCGGCTCAGTCGGCAGGGGCTCCCGGCTGACCGCGAGAATCGCACCGGACGAATCGCGTTTCACGAAGATCATCGTTTATCGCGCCCCCACCGGCACACCCTGCTGCGACAACCGCAGGATCAGTTGCAGGCGGTCGCGCACGCCGAGCTTTTCGAAGACGGCGGCCAGATGCGCCTTGACGGTGCGTTCGGTCACGCCGAGGACCGCGGCGATCTCCTTGTTCGACTGCCCCGTTGCAGCCGCCCGCGCGACTTCGGCTTCGCGATCGGTCAGCAGCTGGAGCAGCGGCTCGTCGGCAACTGCCGGCAGCGCACGGCCGGCGGCTCCGAGGATACGGCTCATCAGCGCAGCCCCCACCCACAGTCCGCCATGTCGCACGACCTGGACGACTTCGCGGAGCAACTCGGGGACGGCCAGGGCGTGGCAGTAGGCCCGCGCTCCCGCGCCGAGGGCCTGGATGCCTTCGTCGTCACCCGGGGCGTACGAGAGCACGGCCACCGGGCAGGCCCGTTCCGACGTCGCCAGCAGGCGCACCAGCCGCTCCCAGCCCGGCAGGCTGGTGCTGACCCAGACGAGATCGCCGGAATTCGCGATCGGCCGGACTTCACCTTCGACCGCCGCGATTCCATCCGGGAAGGCCTGCTGCCAGCGCTGCGGAGCCCGCACCGAGGGGGAGGATACGAAAAATTGCCGGCTCATCGTTCGGTCAGTGCGTTGGCCTTCGCGCGAAGGACGGGTTTCAGGAGGTAGGACAGGACGGTCTTCTTGCCCGAGATGATATCCGCCTCGGCAACCATGCCGGGAATGATGGGTAGATTTTCGCCGAGGCTCGACTTGATTGTCCGCACACGGACGTTGTAGAAGGCTTCGCCCTTGTTGTCGGTCACGGTATCGGCGCCGATTTGCTCGACCACCGCTTCGAGGCCACCATAGATCGAGTAATCGTAAGCGGTGAACTTCACCAGCGCCCGCTGGTCGGGATGCAGGAAGGCGATGTCCTTCGGCTTGATCCGTACCTCCAGGATCAACGCATCGTCGAGCGGTACGATCTCGACGACTTCCTTGCCGGGCTGTACGACGCCGCCGACGGTATTGACCAGCAGACGCTTGACGGTGCCGCGGACCGGCGAGCGGACTTCGGCGTGCTTGACGCGGTCCGCCAGCGTACGGCTGCCTTCGGACAGGCTGGCGAGTTTCGCCATCGTGTCCGACAGTTCGTTGCGCATCTGATTGCGAACGGTCAGCTCGACCTCCTGGATCTTGCGCGACGCCTCGGAGATCGCCGATTGGATGCGCGAAATCTGCGCCGCCGACTGCTCCCGGTCGCCGCGCAGGCGCGCCACTTCGCGCTCCAGGCGCAGCACATCGACCTCCGACACCGCCCCCGACTTCATCAGCGGGCGGGTGACGGTCAGCTCCTGCATCGCCAGGTCGTAGCCGCGGGTCGCCTGCTCGTTGCGGGCGCGGATTTCATTGAGCTCCTGTTGCCGTTGCGCGAGCTGCTGGCGCGCGATCGAGAGCTGCGCGTCCATGCCGGCGACGCTCGAGTCGTAGAGGCGGCGCTCATGCTCGGCGATTTCAGGCGAATCGCGCAACACGTCCTTCGGCAGGTCGAGCCGCGTGCCATCGGTGAGCGCCTGCAGCCGCGCCCCCTTCGCTTGCAGCGCGAGATATTCCGCGCGATTCTCACGCAGAGAGGAGACGAAACGCGTCGGATCGATGCGCAGCAGGACGTCACCCGCATTGACCACCTGCCCTTCGCGCACCAGCATTTCCTCGACCACGCCGCCGTCGACGGTCTGCACGACCTGAAGCTGCGACGACGGAATCACTTTCGCCTCGCCGCGCGTCACTTCGTCCACATGGGCGAAGGCCGCCCACACGACGAGCAGCACGACCACCACCACCACATAGCGCAACAGGGCCCGGGCCCGCAGCGGCTCCTGTTCGAGACAGGCCCAATCCGCGTCCGAAGCCCAGTCCAGACTGCTATCCGGGCCGGGCGGAAGCAGCGTCGAGAAGATCTGATCCATGATCGGGCGCGCCGGCTTGGCCAGGGAACCGGAGACGTCGCCGATGCGCTCGAAGGCGCGCTGACCTGCTTCGCTCATCACAGCGCCCTCCCGATACGTCCCTGACGCAGTGCTTCGACCACCTGGGCTTTAGGTCCATCCGCCACAATGCGACCACCATCGACGACGATGATGCGATCGACCAGATCGAGCAGCGACGTGCGGTGCGTCACCAGGACCAGCGTCCGCCCCAGTGCGTATTCGCGCAGGCGGCGCTTCACTTCCTCTTCGCTCGACTGGTCCATCGACGCGGTCGGCTCGTCGAAGAGCAGGATCGACGGATCGCCGATCACCGCACGGGCGATCGCGACCCCCTGGCGCTGCCCGCCGGACAGTTGTCCGCCGCGCTCGCCGACCTGCATGTCGAAGCCTTGCGGATGCGCGTTGGCGAACTGCGAAATGCCGGCAATATCGGCCGCACGCAAGACCGCCGCGTCTTCGGCGAGCGGCACGGCCATCGTGATGTTTTCGCGCAGTGAGCCATAGAAGAGCGTCACATCTTGCGGCACGTAGCCGATGTGACGGCGCAACTCGGCCGGATCGAGCTGGCGCTGATCGACGCCATCCACCAGCACGGTGCCGGCCGTCGGACGATACAGTCCGAGGATCAGCTTTTCGAGCGTCGTCTTGCCGGAACCGACACGACCAAGGATCGCGACGTGCTCGCCGGGCCGGATGTGCAGCGAGACGTTGCGCAGCGCCGCGGTCTCCTGGTCCGGGTAGCTGAAGCCGACGTCGCGGAATTCGATCTCGCCCTGCAACGTCTGCCGGCTGATGAAATTGGCGCCTTCCGGCCGCTCCACGTCGCGCTTCATCAGCGCGTCGAGCGAACTCAGCGAGGTCGAGGCGACGTGATACTGCACCAGCAGCCCGGCGACCTGCCCAATCGGGGCCATCGCCCGCGATGACAGCATGTAGCAGGCCACCAGCCCGCCGACGCTGAGCACCCCTTCGCCGATCAGGTGCGCGCCGATGATGATGATCACGACGCTGACCATCTGCGAAATCCACGACGCCCCGTTGGACGCGCTCGCCGACAGCATCCGCAGCTGGGTGCTCACGCGCGCGAGTAAGGCGGCGCTCTTCTCCCAGCGGCGCTGCATCGGCCCCTCGGCGCCGAGCGCCTTGACCGTCTCCAGCCCCACCAGACCTTCGATCAGCGTCGCGTTGCGCTGGGCGCCGGCGCGGTAGGTCGTCTCCGCCAAGTCGTGCATCTTGCCCTGCACGGTCGTGGCGTAGACGAGCAGCACGACGACACCGACCAGGAAGGGGATCACCAGGGGCCATGCAATCCATAGCATCAATGCCAGGAAGATCAGCGCAAACGGCACGTCGATGAAGGCCACCGCCGTCGCCGAGCTGATGAAATCGCGCACGGATTCGAACGCGCGCAGATTCGCCGCGAAGGAGCCGGCCGACGCGGGTCGATCTTCCATGCGCATGCCCAGCACGCGCTCCATGATGTAGGCGGACAGTTTCACGTCGGCTCGACTGCCGGCGAGATCGACGAAATAGCCGCGCATCGTGCGCAGCGCGAAATCACCGATCAGCACGACGACGATGCCGATCGCGAGCACCCACAGCGTGTCGATCGCATTGTTCGGAACGACGCGGTCGTAGACGTTCATCACGAAGAGCGGCGTCGCGAGCGCGAACAGGTTGATCATGAGCGCCGCCATCAGCACGTCGCGATACAGCGCCGCGTTCTCGCCGATCACGCTCCAGAACCAATGCTTGCGGCGGACCTGCTTGACCTCGGGCGCACGCGCATCGAAACGCAGCATGGGGCGGACATACACCGCGAAGCCCGCGTAGCGCGCATCGAGCTCCTCGCGCGCGAGCTCGACGACCGACTCGCCGAGATCCGGGAACACCAGCCGGGCGCGCTTCCCATCCTCGCTCCAGCCGAGCAGAACGCAGGCTTCGTCGCCGCGAAGCAGGAGAATCGCCGGCAACAGCGCGGCATTGAGTCGCTCCACCGGTCGCTTGACGATGTTACTGCTCATGCCGACGCGACGGGCGGCGCGGGCGAACAGGGAGGGAACGAGGTGCCCGCCGTGCAGTGGCAGACCGGCGATCGCCGCATCGCGCGTGGTCGCAATGCCGTGCGCGCGGGCGACGAGCAGCAGACATTCGAGAAGGGCATCGCCGCCTTCCCTATCGTCTCCCGCAACTCCTTCGTCGACGCGCGTAATTGAATCTTTCAGTTCGTATGCTTCTGCCACAGCGTTCTCTTCTCTGACCGGACCGACACGAAAGGCCTCGCGCGTCGGCGGATTCTCCCATGGGCCACTGTAACAAAGCGTGACAGGTTGCTCACGCAACTTTGAAACGTGGCATCGGCTGCGCTTGCGGCAAAAATGACATCGTCCGACAATCGGCGGATGCAACAAACCTGCGGCCCGCGCAACGATGCCGCACGCAAGGACAAGACAATGAACGATCTCCAGCGCAGGAAATATTCACGGATCCAATTCCGCAGCGGCGCGACCCTTTCGATCGAGGATTCGGAAACGGCGTGCGAGGTGTGTGACCTGTCCCTCAAGGGCGCACTGCTGCGAATCGCTCCCACGACCCGCCTGACAATAGGCAAAAGGTGTTTGCTCGAAGTCGCACTCGACGATGCGGGCACATCGATCCGGATGGAGGGTGAAATCGTCCACATGGCAGCAGACCGTGTCGGCCTCCTGTGCCGCGAAATCGATCTCGACAGCATCACCCACCTGCGACGCCTGCTCGAACTCAATCTCGGCGATCCCGAACTGCTTCACCGCGAAATCAGCGCGCTGCTGAGCGACTAGGCGCCGACCGGCGCGGGCGAGGCCCTCGATGTTAATGCTACAATGTTGCATTAGCATCGAAGGCGCCGCACCATGCCCACTCCCCACACGCCCAATCCTGCCGCCGAGCTGATCGCCGCATGCGGCGGCCGCGTCACGCGCACGCGCGTTGCGGTGCTGGATGTGTTGCAATCGAGCGACCGGTCGCTCAATCACGACGAGATTGCCGCGGCGCTCGCCACCGGCGGCATGCCGTACGACCGCGTCACCGTGTACCGCATCCTCGACTGGTTGGTCGAACACGAACTCGCCCACCGCGTCATCGGGCCGGACCGGGCCCGTCGCTTCAAGGCAGGCCGGAATGCCGGCGGCGAGCATGCACATTTCCACTGTAACCGCTGCGGCCATGTCGTTTGCCTTGAATCGATCCAGCCCGACGAAGGCTTGCGGCTGCCTGAAGGCTTCCGCACCGAACGCGCCGAACTGGTCATCCACGGCACCTGCGCCGATTGCGGACGGACGCGTTCCAACCGGGCCTGAGCCCCACCCCACACAAACAACGAAATGATTGCCACCAGGCAACGGACCCCCGACATGCCCCCCATCAGCCACCGTTCTCCGACACCCATGCATCAGCACGATGCTCATGGAGGACATCTGCACGCCCATGCTCACCCGCATGCGCGCACCGCCCCCTCCGCCACCATCCGTCACGGAGCTGACGCCGCCCCCCCCTTCCCGGCGACGGCACTCGTCCTGGGCGCCGGCGCACGCATCGCCATCGCCGTCGCCGCCGCCGCGTTGCTGTGGGTCATCGTCGGATGGGCACTCGCATGAAGCCGCACAGCCCCGTCCTGCGTCTGGAAAACTTGACCATCGGCTACGACCGGCACCCGGCCGTGCACCACCTGAACTGCACCGTCGCACGCGGCTCACTGGTCGCGATCGTCGGTCCGAACGGAGCCGGCAAGTCGACCCTGTTCAAGGCCCTCACCGGCGAACTGCCGCCGCTGCAGGGCGGGTACCGCCTCGACACCGGCCCCGGCGGCATCGCCTATCTTCCGCAGCAGAGCGAACTCGACCGCAGCTTCCCGGTCTCCGTGTTCGACATGGTCTCGATGGGACTGTGGCGCGAAATCGGCTCCTTCCGCGGCCTGAGCCGTCAGCAGGCCGAGCGCGTCCGTGCGGCACTCTCGGCGGTCGGCCTGTCCGGCTTCGAAAGGCGCCAGATCGGCGCCTTGTCCGGCGGCCAACTGCAGCGCGCACGCTTCGCCCGCATGATGCTGCAGGACGCCGAACTGCTCCTGCTCGACGAACCCTTCAACGCGATTGACGCCCGTACGACCGAGGATCTGATCACGCTCGTGCTCGGTTGGCACGCCGAAGGTCGCACGATCCTCGCCGTGCTGCACGATCTCGAACTCGTGCGCCGCCACTTCCCCGAATGTCTGCTGCTCGCGCGCGAACCGCTCGGCTTCGGCCCCACCGCGGCCGTCCTGACGCCCGAGAATCTGGCCACCGCGCGGCGACTCGCCGGCGAGTTCGACGCCACCGCGCCGATCTGCCACCGACCGGAAGCGGAGGCGGCATGATCGAGAGCACCCTCATCACGCCATTCACCGAATTCGAGTTCATGCGCCGCGCACTCGCCGGCTGCCTTGCGCTCGCCTTCGGTGCCACCCCCGTCGGCGTCTTCCTGCTGCTGCGGCGCATGAGCCTGATGGGCGATGCGATGGCCCACGCGATCCTGCCGGGGGCGGCAATCGGCTACCTCGCATTCGGGCTGTCGCTCGGCGCGATGACCGTCGGCGGCATCGTCGCCGGACTGGTCGTCGCGCTCGCAGCCGGGCTCGTCGCACGCTCGTCGATCCTGAAGGAGGACACGAGCCTCGCGGCCTTCTACCTGCTCTCCATCGCCACCGGCGTCATGATCGTGTCGCTGCGGGGACGCAATCTCGACCTGCTGCACGTGCTGTTCGGCTCGGTGCTCGCGCTCGACGACAATTCCCTTGTCCTGATCAGCAGCATTTCGACGCTGACGCTCCTCGCGCTGGCGCTCCTCTACCGCCCGCTGGTGCTGGAATGCTTCGACTCCGCCTTCCTGCGCGGCGTGTCGACCGCCAGTCCGATCGCGCACTACGGCTTCCTGGTGCTGGTGGTCCTCAATCTCGTCAGCGGATTCCATGCGCTCGGCACGCTGATGGCCGTCGGCATCATGATCCTGCCGGCGGCGGCGGCCCGCCTATGGGTGCGCCACCTGCCAGCCATGATCGGTCTCGCTGTCGTCATCGCGCTCGGCAGCGGCGTCTGCGGCCTGCTGGTGTCCTTCCATCTCGACGTCCCGGCGGGCCCCTCGATCATCCTGGCGACCGGCCTCGTCTACATGGCGTCCCTCGCCCTCGCGCCGGGTGGAATGCTCGGCGCCAAGCTCGACCGCCGGCCCCATTTCGAATCCTGAGACAGTCCATCGCATGTCACTTCTCCGTCATATCCTCGGAGCGGCGCTCGCCCTCGCGCTGATTCCGTTCAACGCGGCTGCCGCACCGCTGGAGGTCGTCGCGAGCTTCAGCATCCTGGGAGACCTCGTGCGCCAGGTCGGCGGCGAACGCGTGCATGTCACCGCGCTCGTCGGTCCCGGCGAAGATGCGCACAATTTCGAGCCCCGCCCCTCGGACGCGCGCAAGCTGCGTTCGGCGCAGCTGGTCGTCGCCAGCGGACTGGGCTTCGACCCCTGGCTCGATCGCCTCGCGCAGACCGCGGGATACAAAGGGCGCGTGCTGGTCGCAAGCACCGGCATCGAGCCGATCGCAGCACCGGACGAGCACGAGGACGCCCCGGGGGGCGCAGGGCACCATGACACGATCGACCCCCACGCCTGGCAGGACGCCACCCGCGCCCAGCGCTATGTCTCCAACATCGTCGACGCACTCGCCCAGATCGATCCGGCTGGCGCGCCGAGCTACCGCGATAACGGCAAGCGCTACATTGCGGAACTGAAGACCCTGGATGGCGAGATCCGCACCGCGCTCGCGCGCATTCCGCCCGAGCGGCGCAAAGTCGTCAGCTCGCACGACGCCTTCGGCTACTTCGCCCACGCCTACGGCATCCGCTTTCTCGCGCCCGCAGGAATCAGCAACCAGTCCGAACCGTCCGCCTCGGGCGTCGCGAAGCTGATCCGCCAGTTGCGCCAGGAAAAGGTGCCTGCCGTGTTCGTCGAGAACATCAGCGATCCGCGGCTGCTCGCGCGGATCCAGAAGGAAAGCGGCGCGCGGATGGGCGGCACCCTGTATTCGGATGCGCTGTCCGGCCCGGACGGCCCGGCAAAGACCTACCTCGAGATGATGCGGCACAACCTCCGCACGCTCGCCGGCGCCCTCGCCGCCAACTGAGCTCGCCCCTTCGCGGCGGCGCTCAGCGCGACGACGCGGCGAGCAGGGAACCTGCGGCGACGAACATCCCGCCGAACATGCGGTGTTGCGCACGCAGCGCGCGTGGATTGTTCAGCCACCCGCGGCAACGCCCTGCGAGGAGCGCGTAGCCCGACATGACCATCGTATCCACGGTGGCCATCGTCAGTGCAATGATCGCGAACTGCGGCAACTGCGGCGCGGCGGGATCGATGAACTGGGGCACGAGGGCGACCATGAAGACGATCGCCTTCGGATTGCTCAGGTTCACGAGCAGGCCCTGCACGTAGTGGCCGCCCCTGGCATCGCCCGCGGCATCGGACCGTGCGTCCTCGCCGGCCACCACCGATGAGCGCCACTTCTTGACGCCAAGCCAGATCAGGTAGGCCGCGCCGGCGAGCTTGAGCGCCGTGAATGCCAGACTCGACGCTGCCAGCAGCGCTCCCAGCCCCAGGCCGACCACGGCAAGCTGGATCACCAACGCAGTCTGCAGGCCCGCGATCGCCCGCAAGGCGACCGGATAGCCGTGGCGCAAGCCCGTCGCCATGCTGAGGACCGCCCCCGGCCCGGGAGACACGGCGATCACGACAGAAGCCGCCAGAAACGCGAGCCACATGCTCCAGCTCATCGTCAAACCTCCGATCGATCAAAAGAAGATGGCATGCAGCATCTTCGCACAAAGCACCATTAGCACGCCGGCAAAGATCTTCTTAAGCGTCGCCACCGGCAGCCGATGTGCCAGCCGCGCGCCGAAGGGCGCGGTAAAGGTGCTGACCACGCTGACCAACACCAGCGCTGGCAGGTAGATATAACCGATGCTGTAGGGCGGCACGTCGGCATGACCGAAACCGTTGATCAAGTATCCGGCCGTCCCGGCAAGTGCGATCGGCAAACCGATCGCCGCGGAGGTCCCGATCGCGTGATGCACCTTGACGTTGCACCAGGTCATGAAAGGCACGGACAGCGAACCGCCGCCGATCGCGACCAGCGCGGAAACACCGCCGATGCCTGCGCCGACGGCACTCATGCCCAGCGGGCCGGGCAGCTCGCGCGAGGGCTTCGGCTTGATGTTCGCGAGCATCTGCACGGAAACGTACGCCATGAAGCATGCAAAGAAGACCGCGAGCGGCTTCGTCGGCAGGCGCGAAGCGATGAAGGTCGCGAGGAAGGTACCGACGACGACGCCCGGCGCAATGTACCGGACGACGTCCCAACGGACCGCGCCATGGCTGTGATGGGCGCGCAGACTGGACAGCGAAGTCAGTACGATGGCCGCCATCGAGGTACCGAGCGCGACATGCACGACGTTGTCCTTGGGCATCCCCTGGGCGACGAACAGCGAGGTCAGTACCGGGACCATCATGCCACCGCCACCCACCCCGAGAAGGCCCGCAAAGAACCCCACGAACCCGCCGAGCACGAGATAGCTCAGCCACCACACGTCGAACGTCATTCAGCAGCCACTCCGGTACTTCGCAGACCTGCTCCTGCCGCGGCAACAGCAAAAAAACAAAAAGGCGCGGACCGTGATCCGCGCCTCCTGTACTGGCCCCCGCTGTGTCGCCTCCGCCGGCATCCTGAACCTAGGGTTCAGGGAGGTCGCTTCCCTTCCGCATCAGGCTCACCCGGCGGGGGGCGTGCACACCTGCGGCATTCTGGTCCGCGACCAAGTCTTTCGACATTGGTCCAAGGAATCTACGACTTCGACGACACAGCGGGGATTGACCTTACCCGCACACCAACCCACGCACAAGTGCTTGTTAAAAAAGCTTTTCCTGCTGCGCGAGAACCCCGTCGAGGCGTGCGTTTACAAGCCCGATTCTACGCTTTGCGGCCTGCATGTCAAACCCGCCGGCACGCTGAAACTGCAAAAACTCGTGGGCAATATTCAAAGCGGTCATGACAGCCAATTTCTCTCCGGACGAACCCGTCCGGCTGGCAAGGCTGTTGAGTTTCTCGTCCAGAAATGCGACCGCGGCGAGCAGGCCGTCCTTGTCTTCCGGCCGACAGGCAACGGAATATGCCTTGCCCAAAAGGGTGATATCGAGGGTGTCGCTTGGCATTTCAGGATTCCGGCAATTGCTCGAGCACACTCTCGAGCCTGGATGTCGCCAGCCTGACCTTGTCAGCCAGCACGCGGTTCTCGGCCTCCAGGCGCGCAACGCGCGCGCGCAGCTCCCGGCCATCCGCCTTGCAGGTTTCGTAGAGACCGATCAACTGTTCGATCTGGTTCTCGAGCTTATAGAGTTCTGCGTCCATTCGGCGGATGGTAGAGGTCCCCCGCCAACGGGTCAAGGCGGGGACGCATATGCCGGAATGCAATCAGGATTCGGCGGCCTGAACCCAGTCGAGCGCCTCGAACTGCAGGCGGTTGAGCTCGCCCACATCGACGCCCAGCACCTGAGCGAAGGACTGGACGCGCTCGGAGTCGCCGCGCTCGAACGCAAGCACCAGTTCGAGATACGGCGCCATCGGGCCACGCTGGTGCAACAGGGCGTCCTGCATCGATTCGGATAGCTTCAATGGCTTGATCGCCTCCTCGAGCGGCATGTGCAGGGCCACGTCGAGCATCGAGAAGAGCCCCAGCACGAACAACTGCGCCGCCGGATCGCGTTCGCCGCGCAGCACACCGACCAGTTCGAGGAAGCGCGCACGCACCAGCGCCTCTTCCATCACCACGGCTTCGCCGGGAGCGTGATGACTGCCCATCAGCATCATCGATACCCAGCGCTCGAGCGGCTGCTGACCGAGCACGACGATCGCCTGCTCGACGGACGTGATGCGATGGTTGAGCCCCCACGCGGCGGCATTGACGTAGCGCAATAGCCGGTAGGCGAGTGCAAGGTCGTGCTTGAGGATTTCGGCAATCTCGCGGGTCTCGACGCCGCTGCGCAGGCGATTGAGCAGCGACGCGAGACGCATGCCGTGCGGCGACAGGCTGTTGCCCTTCCAGTCTTCGCGACGCGTCACGAAGCCGCCGGAAAACGTCTGGCAGCCGACGCTGCGGGCGAGTTCGAAATCATCCTGGGTGCCCACTTCCCAGGCCCACACATGTACGCCGGGTTTCAGGCGCTGCACGCTGCGGGTGAAGAGGGAGACTTCCTCGGGCGCACAGAAGCCCATACGGAACACGGCCGCATCCGCCACCGGCAGCATGCTCTCGAGCCACGCGCCGAGTTCGGCGTGGTCGAGCGCGATCCGCATCCCGGTTTCACGCAGACGACGGGCGTTCTCGACGGTCTCGGCAGACGCCGCGCGCATCGCGAATTCCGGCTGCACGAGCAGCGTCGCGTTCAGCCCTTTCAGCCGCCCCAACGCCGGATTGGCGAGAAAGCCATCCCACACCCGCAGGCAGACCTGCCGGCTGCGCAACGCAGCGCCACGGCCGTAGCGGTCGATCTGATCGACCAGCAACTCGTTCATGAAATCCCGCGCGCGTCGTCCGGAGGCGCGCACGCGGCCAGCCACGTCCTCACGCAATTCGAAGGCCTGGCCGACGGAGTTCTGGTCGCGGTCGAGGATTTCCTCGCGGCACAGCAGCGCCAGTGCCGGATCGGCGGGTGGAGTCCCGGACGCAGAAGCGGCCGCCGAGGCCGGTACGGCAACCTCGGGCGACGGAGCGGAAACCTCGGGGAGCGGCGAGGGAACCCGGGTCGGCACCTCGCGCTCGGGCGGCTCGGCGACCGCCGTGCCACCCGAGCCGGACGCCCCGGGTGAAGCCGGGGGGTCACCACCGATGAGACGCTTCAACCAGCCAAACATTTGACTCCCTATCCGCGTGCCAGCCCATTAGCACGTCATCATAACCCGAAGCGCGATCAGCGCTGCAACTGGGTGACGTCGCGGACCGCACCGGTGTCGGCGCTGGTGGTCAGCGCGGCGTAAGCCTGCAGCGCGGCCGAAACGACACGCTGGCGGTTCGCCGGCTTCCACGCCTTTTCGCCCTTGCCGTCCATGGCGGTGCGACGCTTCGCGAGCTCGGCATCGGACACGGCGAGATGGATGCGACGGTTCGGGATGTCGATCTCGATCGTGTCGCCCTCCTCCACCAGCGCGATCGCGCCGCCGCAAGCTGCTTCGGGCGATGCATGGCCGATCGACAGGCCGGAGGTGCCGCCGGAGAAGCGACCGTCGGTCAGCAGCGCGCACGACTTTCCGAGGCCTTTCGACTTCAGGTAGCTCGTCGGATAGAGCATTTCCTGCATGCCCGGACCGCCCTTCGGCCCTTCATAACGGATCACGACGACGTCGCCGGCGACGATCTTGTCGGCGAGGATGCCCTCGACGGCGTCTTCCTGGCTCTCGAACACGCGCGCGCGCCCGGAGAACTTCCAGATCGATTCGTCGACACCCGCGGTCTTCACGATGCAGCCCTTCTCGGCGATATTGCCGTACAGCACGGCGAGGCCGCCGTCCTGGCTGAAGGCATTTTCGCGGTCGCGGATGACGCCGTGCGAGCGGTCCATGTCGAGCTCGTTCCAGCGGCGGTTCTGCGAGAACGCGACCTGCGTCGGCACGCCGCCGGGCGCCGCCTTGTAGAACTCGAAGACGCTGGTTTCATGCGCCTGCATGACATCCCAGCGCGCGATCGCCTCGCCGAGGGTCTTGCTGTGCACGGTCGGCCCTTCGGTGTGCAGCAGGCCGGCACGGTTGAGTTCGCCGAGGATGCCCATGATGCCGCCGGCGCGGTGGACGTCCTCGATGTGCACGTCGGCAATAGCCGGGGCGACCTTGCACAGGCAGGGAACCTTGCGCGAGATGCGGTCAATGTCGGCCATCGTGAAGTCGACGCCGGCTTCGCGCGCCGCGGCCAAGAGGTGCAGGACGGTGTTGGTCGATCCACCCATCGCGACGTCGAGGCTGATCGCGTTCTCGAAGGAACGGAAACTCGCAATCGAGCGCGGCAGCACCGACGCGTCGTCCTTCTCGTAATAGCGGCGCGCCATGTCGACGATCGTGCGCCCGGCCTTGCGGAACAGGTGCTCGCGGTCCGCGTGGGTGGCGAGCACGGTGCCGTTGCCCGGCAGCGACAGGCCCAGCGCTTCGGTGAGGCAGTTCATCGAGTTCGCGGTGAACATGCCCGAGCAGGAACCGCAGGTCGGACAGGCCGAGCGTTCGACGGCATCGACTTCCTCGTCCGAGCAGCTGCTGTCGGCGGCCTTGACCATCGCATCGACGAGATCGAGCGAGATCACCTTGGCTTCCCACTTGACCTTGCCGGCCTCCATCGGGCCGCCCGAGACGAAGATCGCCGGGATGTTGAGGCGTAGCGCCGCCATCAGCATCCCCGGGGTGATCTTGTCGCAGTTCGAGATGCACACCATCGCATCGGCCGTGTGCGCATTGACCATGTACTCGACGCTGTCGGCGATCAGTTCGCGGGAAGGCAGCGAATACAGCATGCCGCCGTGGCCCATCGCGATGCCGTCGTCGACGGCGATCGTGTTGAATTCCTTCGCGACGCCGCCCGCGGCCTCGATCTCGCGGGCCACCAGTTGCCCGAGATCCTTGAGGTGGACGTGGCCAGGCACGAACTGCGTGAAGCTGTTGACGACGGCAATGATCGGCTTTTCGAAATCGCCGTCCTTCATGCCGGTGGCGCGCCACAGGGCGCGTGCGCCTGCCATGTTGCGACCGGCGGTGGAGGTACGGGAACGGTATTGGGGCATGGGATCCTCGACTCTGCAGGTGCGGCGCCGGCCAACGGGCGCGGTCGCCAGTTCGATCAAGTTTCTCGATTCTAACCGAAGGAACACGGGGGAGTCGGCTATCATTGCCCTCCTGCCCCATGCTTCCGATTCACGCAGACCGATGACCGAACCGACGTCCTCCGACTCCGCCAGCGATGGCTTCGACCTCAACCCGATCGAAATCCGGGTGCTCGGCGTATTGATCGAAAAAGCTTTCGTCACACCCGATACCTACCCGTTGTCGCTCAACGCGATCGTCACCGGCTGCAACCAGCTGACCGGCCGCGACCCGGTGATGAGTCTGAGCGACGACGAAGTGCAGACGGGGATCGACAGCCTGATGGCACGCAAGCTCGTGTCGCGGCGCGACACCGCCAGTGCCCGCGTGGCGAAGTACGAACATCTCGTGCGACTGCGCCATTCGCTGCCTCCCGCAGAACAGGCCGTGCTGGGCGTGCTGCTGCTGCGTGGAGCACAGACGGCAGGTGAGATCCGCCAGCGCGCCGAGCGTATGCATCGCTTCGACGACATCGCCACCGTGGAAAGCGTCCTCGAACATCTCGCCGAAAAATACCCGCCGATGGCGGCGGCGCTTCCGCGCGCGCCCGGCACGAAGGAGACCCGCTACGGGCATCTCCTGGGCGGTGCTGCGGCGTTTGCGGCCCTGGCCGACTCTGCGAGTCCGGGCGCGCCGGGGTCGCGCTCGCGCAATGCCGAACTCGAAGAGGAAGTGCGGCGCCTGCGCGACGAACTCGACACACTGCGCCGCGAGTTCGACGAGTTCCGCGCCCAGTTCAGCTAAGGGGCGGCAGCCGTAACCGCCATGCTGATCCATCCGCAATTCGATCCCGTCGCCCTGTCCATCGGACCGCTGTCGGTGCGCTGGTACGGGCTGATGTACCTCGTCGCGTTCGTGCTGTTCACCGTCCTCGGCCGCCTCCACGCAAAACGGCGGCCCGAGCTCGGATGGACGCCGCAGCAGATCGACGACCTGCTGCTCTATGGCATGATCGGCGTCGTCTTGGGCGGGCGGCTCGGCGAAGTGCTCTTTTTCCAGCCGGGCTACTACTTCACCCATCCAGCCGAAATCCTTGCGATCTGGAAGGGCGGGATGAGTTTCCACGGCGGCTTCCTCGGCGTCCTGGTCGGCATGTGGCTTTTCGGGCGCAAGTTCGGAAAGAGCTTCTGGGAAGTCACCGACTTCGTCGCACCGCTCGTGCCCACCGGCCTCGCCGCAGGCCGGATCGGCAACTTCATCAACGGAGAGCTGTGGGGACGGCCGGTCGAGTCCGATGTGCCATGGGCGATGATCTTCCCGTGGGTCGACAATCTCCCCCGCCACCCCTCGCAGCTATACCAAGCCGCGGGCGAAGGATTGCTGCTGTTCGTGCTGCTGTGGTTGTACGCGAGCCAACCCAGACCGACACGAGCGGTATCGGCAGCATTTTTGCTCGGCTACGGCGTGCTGCGTTTTGCCGCCGAATTCTTCCGCACGCCCGATCCGGGAATCTTCGGCACGCTGTCGCTTGGCCTGTCGACCGCCCAGTGGCTGTGCATACCCATGATTGCTGCGGGGATATGGCTGCTGACAACGGTGCGCCGCACGGAAGTATTTGCAAAATAAGGAAAAATATCGCGCGCGACGCACGGCGCTCCGAAGCGTCGTGCAATATTGCGCAACATGATGACTTCATTTCTGGCAGGATGCGGATGAGAAGATCGCAGGAGACAGCAGATGGCATCCGGACTGGTTTCGCGTAGCCTCTCCCGAGTTCGCGAGATTGTCGCCAATGCCACCGGGCGCCGCAGCGAACCGACCGAAAAACAACTCGAACGCGTCAGACGCCAGCTCCATGAATGCGCCGAGAACCGCGGAGGCGAGGTCTCGACACGCCTGCGCGCGGCACGCCTCGCAGACACTTACCTGAAGCTCGACGAAGCGGGACGCCTCGCCTTCCTGCGCATGATCGCGCTCGAATTCGGGCCGGACCCGAAGCGCGTGGCGAAGGCCCATGACGCCTATCAGACAGCGGTGGGAACCGAGCGGCAGTGGGATGCCGAAGCAAACCTGCGCGCGGCGATGCGTTCGTCGCGGATCCGCATCCTCACGCAGTTCAATGCGATCCCCCAGGGCGTGAAGTTTCTCGTCGACCTGCGCTCGGATCTGCTGCACTTCCTCGAACACAACAAGGAGTTGAAGGCGCTCGATCGCGAGCTCGAAGCGCGCCTGACGGCGTGGTTCGACGTCGGCTTCCTCGAACTGTCGCGCGTCACATGGAACTCGCCGGCGGCGCTGCTCGAGAAGATCGTCAAGTACGAGGCAGTGCACGAGATCCGATCCTGGCGCGACCTGAAGAACCGCCTGGGTTCCGATCGGCGCTGCTATGCGTTCTTCCATCCGCGCATGCCGCTCGAACCGCTGATCTTCGTCGAAGTCGCGCTGCTCGACGAGCTCGCCGACAACGTGCAGAAGCTGCTCGACGAAAACGCCCCAGCCCACGACGTCGCACGCGCAACGACGGCCATCTTCTACTCGATCAGCGCGACGCAGGCCGGCCTGCGCGGCGTCTCCTTCGGCAATTTCCTGCTGAAGCGGGTGGTCGACGATCTGCAGCGCGACTTCCCGCAGCTGACGACCTTCGCCACCTTGTCGCCGATCCCGGGCCTCGTGCGCTGGGCGACGAAGAATCCGAACGAGGTGCTGGCCGTCTTCGCGGAGGCGGACTGGGAACGCCTGGCGGCAGCCGGCATCGAGGGCCCGGAATCGGCGCGCCTGAAAGCCGTGCTCGCCGGGAGCACGGACTGGACGCAGGACGCGGCCCTCTCGGCAGCCCTCCGCAGCCCGCTGCTGAGAGCGACGGCAGCCTATCTGCTGCACGCCAAACGCGACATGCAGCCCCTCGATTCGGTCGCGCGCTTCCATCTCGGAAACGGCGCTCGTGTCGAACGTCTGAATTGGCTTGCCGACGCATCGGACAAGGGTTTGGCGCAGTCGTGGGGCGTGATGGTGAATTACCTCTACGACCCCGACCGTATCGTCGACAACGTCGAGGCATTTGCCGGCGAAGGCCGCATCGACGCGGCCACGGGCGTGAAGCGGCTCACGCGACGCTGAGAACGCAGCACGTCAAGAACGCAAAGTGAAACTGCCCTTACCTCGCGCCTCGATCCGCATCCGCTTGTTGCTCGCAAGCACCGTCGTGCAGGTGCTGCTGTTGACGCTGCTGCTCGCCAACAGCGTGCGCCTGATGAACGACGCGATCGGGGCCAGCATCGGGACGCTGACGAGCCAGAACGCGACGATGCTGCATGCGATGGCGGCGGCCTACGCCGACAACGGCGGCTTCGGCGCGCTGCAGGACGTCCTCGGCGAGCTGCTGTCAGAGGGCGACGAGGGCCTCGTCTACGTCAGGATCGCCTCGCCCGACGGCCGCACCCTGGTCAGTGCGGGCATGCCGGAGATGCAGCAGATCCCCGAGGTCGATAACGGGACCACCCGCAGCGCCACCGGCGACCTCTTCCATGTCCGGCGTCCGCTACTTCTGGACCGCAATACGGTCGGCTTCATGCAGTTCGGCATCTCGGTATCGGCCCTCTCCGGAGCACGCCGCGCGATCACCGAGCAAGGGGCGGCGATCGCGATCGCAGAAATCCTGCTGACCTTCGTTCTCCTGTCCGGCATCGGCTACCTGCTGACGCGCAACCTCACGCGCCTGCTCGCCGGCAGCGAGGCGATCGCCGCCGGACGCCTCGACCACCGCCTGCCCGAAGAAGGCGACGACGAACTCGCACGGCTGGCGCGCCGCTTCAACATGATGGCGGCAAATCTGCAGGACCGCGTCGGCGAACTGCAGCAGGCGGCGACACGGCTGCGCGAAAGCGAGCAGCGCTACGAACTGGCGATCCAGGGCGCCAACGACGGCCTGTGGGACTGGGACATCGTGGCCGATCAGGTTTATTGCTCGCCCCGCTGCGCCGAAATCGCGGGTCTGCCGAGCGAGCGCGAGTACCATGCGCCCAACGACGTCACCGCGAACATCCATCCCGACGACCTGCGCAATTACCGCAGCATCCTGATCGAGCATCTGAAAGGATACAGCGCTCAGTTCCGTTGCGAATATCGAGCCCGCCAACGCGACGGAAGCTTCCGCTGGGTGATGAAACGGGGTGTGGCGCTGCGCGGCGCCGACGGCCGGGCATTCCGTATGGCCGGCTCGATCACCGATGTCCACCTGCACAAGCTCGCCGAGATGCGCCTCCAGTATGACGCGCTGCACGACGGGCTGACCAGTCTGCCCAATCGTGCCCTGTTCCTCGAGCATGTCCGGAGCGCCCTCGCACAGCAACAGCACGCCGACTCGCAGAACTTCGCCGTGCTGGCGATCAACCTGCAGCGTTTCCGGCTCGTCAACGACAGCTTCGGGCATGCGGCCGGCGACGAACTTCTGCGCCACGTCGCGCAGACGATCAGCGAAACGCTGCGGCAGGGCGACATCGTGGCCCGCGTCGGCGGGGACCAGTTCGCATTGCTGCTCAACCGCATCGAGAACCCCGCGGAAGCGCTGCGCCTGGGCGAGGCGCTACGCGAAAAACTGGCGGAGCCGACCAGCGTCGCCGGCCAGGTCCTGTATCCCAAGTATCGCATCGGGGTGGCACTGAGCGCCGACTACACGGAAACCCGCTCGGCCGAGACGATGTTGCGCGATGCGGACAACGCCCTGCAGCGGACCCGCAAGCGCGGTGAAGACGCGGTCGCGATCTTCCACACGTCGATGCACGAGCAGGCCGTGCAGAGCCTGCGCCTCGAAGGCGACCTGCGCACCGCCTTGCGCGAGCAGGACCTGACGGTCCATTTCCAGCCCATCGTCTCGCTCGAGGATGGCAGCATCAGCAGCTTCGAAGCCCTCGTGAGATGGCGGCATCCGACGCAAGGCATGCTGCCTCCCAACATGTTCATCCCGCTGGCCGAGGCCATCGGCCTGATCCATGAGCTGGATATGCTGGTCCTCAAGCGCGCCTGTGAGCGCATCCTGCTCTGGCAGCGCCGCGCGGGCAACGCCGCGGTACCGCGCGTCAGCGTCAATCTCTCGGCGACCCAATTCGCGCGCCCCGACCTGGCGGGCGAAATCATCGCCGAGATCGCACAGCACGGGCTGCCTGCCGACATGTTGCGCTTCGAGGTCACCGAAAGCGTGCTCGCCCAGCCGGACGGCCCGGCTTCGCAGATCCTGGAGCGGCTGCGCAACGCCGGCATGTCGGTGCTGATCGACGATTTCGGCACCGGTTATTCGGCTCTCAGTTATCTGCACACGATCCCCTGCGACGTCGTCAAGCTCGATGGCTCCTTCGTGCGTTCGCTCGAGAACGACGAACGCCTGCGCACCATCGTTGCGCGGAGCATCGAGCTCGCCCACGATCTCGGCATGCTCGTCGTTGCCGAATGCATCGAAACGCGGACGCAGGCGAACCTGCTGCGCGAAATGGGCTGCGACTACGGGCAGGGTTACCTGTTTTCGAAGCCGCTCGACGATGCGGCAGTGGAAAACCTTCTGTTTGGAAAGCCGACCGGAGCGGAGGCGGCAGCATGACCCTGAGAGAGGGCCGATGAAGCGGATTTTGCAGATTGCAGTACTGATTGCGGCAACGAATCCCGGAGCGAGCACCGCATACGCGGAGGACTCCCCCACCCCGCCCCGGCTTGAGCTGTCGGGATTTGGCACGCTGGGTGCCGTGACGACAGACAACAAGGACGTCTGGTTCACGCGCAACGGCGTCAATTTCCCCGGCAACAAGGACCCCGATTTCAGCCCCGACACCCTGCTCGGACTTCAGGGGAGCTTGCGCCTGACGGAATACAACGACGTCACCGTGCAGGTCGTGGCGCGGGAGGATGGCGCCGAGAAGCAGGATCCGCGCATCACGTTGGCCTTCCTGCGCCAGACGCTGGCCCCCGGACTGTCGATGCGCATCGGGCGGCTGCGGGTGCCGTTCTTCATGCTGTCCGATTCGCTGTACGTCAATTACGCGAACATGTGGGTCCGACCACCGGTCGAGGTATACGGCCTCAATCCGTTCAACGATCTGGACGGCGTCGACCTGATTTATCACACCCGCATCGGCGAACTCGATGCCGAGATTCATCCCTACATCGGCGGCGGCGAGATCCGGTTCCCTCAGGGCAAAGCGCGCCTGAAGGAGACCGCGGGCGTCAACGTGGTGCTGACGCAGGGCGACTATTCGCTGCACCTCGGCCACGGCGATGCGCGCTTCACGCTGGAGCGAGGCGACACCAATTTCCACGCCATCTCCGCAGCCCTGCGAGCCATCGGCCAACAGGACGTGATCGACGACCTCGCCGGCACCGACGGTCGAACGAGTTTCAATTCGATCGGCGCGCAGTGGGACGACGGGACCTGGCAGTTCGTCGGTGAATATGCGCACCGCCACGCGGACCGTTACGTGGTCAGCGCTCACGGATGGTATCTCAGCCTCGGGCGACGCTTCGGCAACGTGATGCCCTACGTCACGTGGGCCCGGCAGTCGCTCGACCGTCAGTTTGCCGAGGCGAATATCCCGCCCGGCCGTTTCGCACGCGCGTGGGAGCGCTTCCTGACTTCCCGCAACAATGCCCAACACAGCCTGACGATCGGCACGCGCTGGGACCTCGCATCTCACGCGGCACTAAAAGCCGAGATATCGCATGTACGGCCCGATCGGGATTCGTGGGGATCCTATTTCCCCCGACCGGTCGACACGCCGCGTGTGATCGGCGGCGAATCGCTGACGACGTTCAGCCTGTCGCTGGACCTGAGTTTCTGAGGCCCGGCGATGCTGAGAAGATGCAACGCTCTCCTGGCGCTCGGATGCTTGTGCTACCTGCTCCTGTCAGCAGCGCCCGCGCTTGCGCAGGTCGTGGTCGTCGCCGGCGTGCAAAGCAATGTGCCTGAGCTCACGCGCGAACAGGTCGAACAGTTCTACCTGGGCCGCGCCCACAGCCTTCCGGACGGCCTCGCGCTGGCGATCGCGGACCTGCCGGCTGGCCCTGTTCGTGACGAGTTCTACCTGAAGCTCACCGGCAAGAACCCGATCCAGATCCGCGCCCACTGGTCACGGATGGTCTTCACCGGACGTGCGCTGCCGCCAGTAGAGGCCGCCGACGTGGCCCAACTGCGCCAGTGGCTGGCCGTACGGCCGAACCTGATCGGCTATCTGCCGGCCTCCGAGGCTGATTCGCGGGTCAGAGTCCTGTTGCGCTTACCCTGAAAGGCAGGTCGCTGAGCGATCAGCGCGACACAACGGTCAGGTCGAACGCTCCTACCCCGGCGACGGCGCCGTGCAGGCGGTCGCCGACCGCGACAGGGCCGACGCCTTCCGGCGTACCGGTGAAGATCAGGTCGCCCGCCTGCAGGCGGTAGTAGCGCGAGAAGAAGGCGATGATCTCGGGAATGGACCAGATCATGTCGGCCAGGTCTCCGCGCTGACGAAGCACGCCGTTCACGTCGAGCCGGATTTCGCCGGACCGCAGCACCTCCCCGGCGGCCGGCAGGATCGGGGAAATCGGCGCCGAGGCGTCGAAGGCCTTGGCGATGTCCCACGGCCGCCCCTTCGCCTTGGCTTCCGCCTGCAGGTCGCGACGCGTCATGTCGAGGCCCACGGCGTATCCCCAGATGCACTTGGCGGCCTCTTCGGCCGACAGGTCGACACCCCCCGAACCGAGCGCCACGACGAGTTCGAGTTCGTGATGCACGTCCTCGCTCGCTTGCGGGTAGGGAAACTCGCCGATCTGTCCCGTATTGATCGGCAGTACGGCGTCGGCCGGCTTGGTGAAGAAGAACGGCGCTTCGCGGCTCGGGTCGCTCCCCATTTCCCGTGCATGGGCGGCGTAATTGCGCGCGACGCAGAAGATGCGGCGCACGGGAAACAGCCCGCCGCCGACGACCGGCACGACTGCGCGCGGCGCCGGTTCGAATACGAAGGAATCCTTGGAATCGAGAGTCATCGATGAAGCTCCAGCCTGAGTTCGCAGGCTCACGTTTAAGGGGGACCGCCGGACGTGACGATCTTTGACCAATGCTGGCACGAGATCACATCACAGGAGGGTTGACCGTTCAAGCAGTCGATGTTGTAATGCGAATCATTCCTATTCGCTATGTCGACTGCAATGAAGCTCGCAACCTTTCAGCTGGGAGCCAAGCTCGACGAAAGCCGGGATTCGACCGAGGGAGCCTCGCGCTCCGGGACGGAAGAATCGGCGATCCCGAGCATGCGCCTGCTGCAGGGGCGCAGCAGCGTTGCGATCGAGCATCACGGTACGCAGTACTTCCTGCGCGCGACGCGAGCGGGAAAACTGATCCTGACGAAGTGAAGAAGCCCGAAGTAAGCAAGTCATTCCCACGGTAAATCGAGAGATCGAGGCTAGACTATGTATGTCTGCGTTTGTAACGCGGTAACCGAGCGCCATATTGGACAGGCTGTTCGCGAAGGGGCATCTACCCTGCGTCAGTTGCGCGAGCGCCTGGGCGTGGCCGGTGAATGCGGTCGGTGCGCAAGCTGCGCCCGCGACTGCATGCGCTCGGCTATCGAAGAGCAGACATCGAACGCGACGCCGGCAGTAGCCGCGTTCGCGCCCTCGTTCTCGTTTGCCGCGGAGGCCGTATGAAAGGCGATAAGAAAGTCCTTCAATACCTCAACAAGCAGCTCACCAACGAACTCACCGCGATCAACCAGTATTTCCTGCATGCCCGCATGTACAAGAATTGGGGGCTGGGTCGGCTCGGGCATCACGAATACGAGGAGTCGATCGAGGAAATGAAGCATGCCGACAAGCTGATCGAGCGCGTGCTGTTCCTCGAAGGACTCCCGAACCTCCAGAACCTGAACAAACTGCTGATCGGCGAAAACGTGCCGGAATGCCTGCAGGGAGACCTGAAGCTCGAGTTGGGCGCGCGAGCCGATCTGATCGAGGCGATCGCGTACTGCGAGTCCTGTAAGGACTATGTCTCGCGGGAGCTCTTCGAAGAACTGCTCGAGGATACCGAAGAGCATATCGATTACCTCGAAACCCAGCTCGAACTGGTCGACAAGGTCGGCCTGCAAAACTACCTGCAGTCGCAGATGGGCGAGTCGAGCTGACGCAACCGGAAGACGACGTCCGGTGCGAGCACCGGCCGTCCCCTATGACCACCCAGCCAGCCCGTTCTCCCGCAGAACCAGCCAGCCCATAGCCCGAGAGAACTGGCTAGAATGCAACTTTCCCCCTCACCCCGCCTCCATGACCGTACGCCGCCCCACGGTGTGGCTTTCGCAGTCGGTCGCGTAGCGACCTATCTGATGATTGCCGCACTCCTGCTCGACCAATTGCTGCGCTGAAACGCCAGATCGTGTCCATGGCATCGACGCCAGCCTTGGAGGCCCTTCCATCCGACGCTGTGGCCGTGACGCATATGGCACACTCCCCGCGCCTCAATGCGATGGTACCGGCCGCCCCCCTTGTACAGCCGCCACCGACACCGCGGCAGGTCGTGTCGCGGCGGGAACGAAGGCTCGTGTTGCTGGGGGTTGGTCTCGCTCACATTGCGGGACTTCTCCTCCTTTCGCAGGTCGTCACCACACCCCCGCCACCGCCACCGCCGACGATCATCGCGACGCTGATCGAACTGCCGAAACCGATGCCGGTCGAGGCGCCGCCTCCGACGCCCCATCGCGCACCTGAAAAGCCGGCGCCACGCGAAAAAGTTGCGCCGCCGCGCCCGACCGCTCCGCTCCCGACGCCGCGCGTTGAATCGCCGACCGCAGTCGCCGCACCGCCCCCCGTGCAAGCCCCCGCTCCGGCAGAAGTCCGGCCGGCACCGGCGCCCGTGGCAGCGGAACCGGCGCCACCGGTGAAACCCGCAGTTGCGGCGGCTTCTGCGCCCGCTCCGACGACGCCGGTACGCTTCGACGCGGCCTATCTGAACAACCCGGCCCCCGCGTACCCGCCCCTGTCACGGCGCATGCGCGAGGAAGGCAAGGTGATGCTTCGTGTGCAGGTCACGGCCGAGGGCTTGCCTGCCAGGGTCGAGGTGGCGGAAAGTTCAGGTTCCGGACGGCTCGATCAGGCGGCGCGCGAGGCGGTGCAGCGCTGGCGCTTCGTGCCCGCGAAACAGGACGGCCATGCTGTGGAGGCCGGGGTCATCGTACCGATCATCTTCAAACTCGAAGGAAACTGAACAATGCTCACCGACAACTTCGGCCTTTCCCATCTGTGGGGCCAGTCGGACCTGGTCATCAAACTCGTCGCGTTGCTGCTCGTGACCATGTCCGTGGCGAGCTGGTACCTGATCGCCATTCGGGCCGCGCGGCAGCTGCGCGCCCGCCGCTTCGACAATGCGGTCGAAGGGTTCTGGAATGCCGCAAACCTCGACGACGGGCTCTCGCAGCTGTCGCGCACGGCCGCCGGTTCGCCTTTCGAGGCCCTCGCCCGCCAGGGGGCCGCCGCGGCGGAACATCTGCGTCGCCACACGCACGTCGAAACCCTGGGCGGCAAGCTGGATGCGGACGAGTTCGTGACGCGCGCCTTGCGCAAGTCGATCGCGCTGTCGACCGCACAGCTCGAATCGGGCCTGACGGTGCTCGCGTCGATCGGCTCGACGGCGCCCTTCGTCGGCCTCTTCGGCACGGTGTGGGGCATTTACCACGCACTGATCGGGATCAGCACCTCCGGTGCCGCAACCCTCGACAAGGTCGCGGGCCCGGTGGGCGAAGCGCTGATCATGACCGCGTTCGGTCTCTTCGTGGCGATTCCGGCGGTGCTCGCCTACAACGCCTTCACGCGCGCCAACCGGCTGGAGTTGTCGGAACTCGACGCCTTCGCGCACGACCTGCACGCGTGGTTCACGACTGGCACCCGTCTCGCCAGCGCACCGGCCGGAGACGCGCCGCGCGGCACGACGGCTTCGGCGCCTCTGAATCTGCGCAGCGCGGGAGCGGCGTAATGGCCTTCGGCGGATTCAGTTCGGAGGGGCGCTCGGCGCCCATCGCCGAGATCAACATGGTCCCGCTGATCGACGTGATGTTGGTGCTGCTGATCGTGTTCATGATCACTGCCCCCTTGCTGACGCACTCGGTCAAGATCGACCTGCCGGCGGCGGCGAGCCAGGCCAGCAACGAGAAGCCGGAAACGGTCACGCTCGCGATCGACGGCGCGGGGAAGATGTTCTGGAACGACCAGCCGATCGCCGACGGTGAACTCGCCAACCGGCTGGCAACGGCGGCCGCCGCGACCGTGCAGCCGGAACTGCACCTGCGTGCGGACCGCGAAACGCGCTACCAGAAGCTCGCCGAGGTGATGTCGGCCGCGAAGACGGCCGGCATCCAGAAGATCGGCTTCGTCACCGTCCCCGAGCGCTGACGCCCACGGCCGGGCGCTGCGCCCGGCCGCCCCCTCCCGCCCGGGAACCCGCGGCTGCATTACGATACAAAGCAGCTGTGAGGCATCGCTTATTCTTCGCCCGGTAACAATCGGCCGAGCTTAGCCCTGCACACGTCGAGGCGGCCCCCGGAATACCCAATTGCCAAGTTCGGCGTCGCGGGCGACACTGCCGTTCAAGACCCTACTTTCATCCCGCTTTTTGACATGACCCGTCCCCTCGCGCCCCGACCGCGCCGCCGCTGGCGCGGCGCCCTGCTTGCCCTCACCACCGTCGCGGTGCTGGGCGGTGCCGGCTACTTCGTGTGGTCCAAGTACTTCGCGGCACCGGACGAGTCGACGCGCTACCAGTTCACGAACGTGACACGGGGCGACCTCGAGGATGTGGTCACCGCGACCGGCACGCTGCAGCCGCGCGATTACGTCGATGTGGGCGCGCAGGTGTCGGGGCAGCTCAAGAAGATCCACGTCGATGTCGGCTCCGAGGTGAAGTCCGGCGAGTTGTTGGCTGAGATCGATCCGATCGTGCTGCAGAGCAAGGTGGATGCGACGCACGCACAGTTGCGCAATCTCCGCGCACAGCTGCTCGACCGCGAGGCGAGCCGCACGCTGACGACGGCCCAGCTGACCCGCCAGCGCAACCTGATGGCCGAGGATGCGACCAGCACCGATGCCCTGCAAAACGCCGAAGCGGCGCTGCAGTCGGCCGAAGCACAGGTCGCGGCGCTGAAGGCGCAGATCGACCAGACTGAATCGAACCTGCGCGCCGACGAGGCGAACCTCAATTACGCGCGCATCTACGCGCCGATGGGCGGAACCGTGGTATCGGTGACCGCGCGCCAGGGCCAGACGCTGATCGCGAGCCAGCAGGCGCCGGTGATCCTGCGCGTCGCGGACCTTTCGACGATGACCGTGCAGACGCAGGTGTCGGAAGCGGATGTATCGCGGCTGCGCCTCGGGATGGAGGCCTACTTCACGACGCTCGGCAGCAACAACAAGCGCTGGTCGGGCAAGCTGCGCAAGATCGAACCCACGCCGGTCGTGCAGAACAACGTGGTGCTCTACAACGCGCTGTTCGATGTGGACAACCCGGACCATGCGCTGATGACGCAGATGACGGCTCAGGTCTTCTTCGTCGTCGCATCGGTCAAGGACACGCTGCAGATCCCGATGTCGGCGATCGCGACGGCGCGGGCCGAACGCACGAAGGCGCGCGCCGCCGGCGAAGGCGGCAGTGCAGGCGGCGCGCCTCCGCATCCGAAGAAACCCGCAGCGGACGGGGCGGCGGCCGGCGGCCCCCGCAAGGTGATGGTCAAGGTCGCACGCGAGGACGGCACCCTGGAAGAGCGCCAGATCGAAATCGGCGTAACCAGCCGCATCAGTGCGCAGGTCATGTCCGGCCTGGAAGAAGGCGAACGCGTGCTGTCGGGCATCGCCCTCCCTGACAAGGGGGCTCCCCAGGCGCCGCGGCGCCAGCCACGCATATGAAAGCCGAACCGCAAGTCGCGCAGGCGGCGGTCGCGCCGCTGCATGAACGCTCGGCTGACCTGCCGCTGATCGAATTGTCGGGGGTCACGAAGACCTTCTACAACGGCGAGATCGCCGTCGAAGTACTGCACGGCATCGACCTGAGAATCTACCCGGGCGAGTTCGTCGCGATCGTCGGCAGCTCGGGGTCGGGCAAATCGACGCTGATGAACGTGTTGGGCTGCCTCGACCGGCCGACGGAAGGCACCTACCGCTTCATGGGGCAGGACGTGTCGCGGCTGGACCGCGACGAACTCGCGCAGCTGCGGCGCGAGACCTTCGGTTTCGTCTTCCAGAGCTACAACCTGATCGCCGGCGCGAGCGCGCGCGAAAACGTCGAAGTGCCGGCCGTGTACTGCGGCATGCCGCCGGCCGAACGCCACGCCCGAGCGATCTCGCTACTGACCACGCTGGGCCTCGAATCGCGCTGCGAACATCGTCCGAACCAGCTCTCGGGCGGACAGCAGCAGCGCGTGTCGATCGCACGCGCGCTGATGAACGGTGGCCGTGTGATCCTCGCCGACGAGCCGACGGGCGCGCTCGACAGCCGCAGCGGCGCCGAGGTCATGCAGATGCTGCGCAAGCTCTCGGCCGACGGGCACACGATCATCCTGATCACGCACGAACGCGAGGTCGCCGAGCAGGCGCAGCGCATCATCGAAATCCGCGACGGCGGCATTATCGCCGACCCCGGCCCCCTTCCGCGCAGCGGCCCGGAGCCCGACTTCGCCCCGCACATCGACCGCACCTCGCCCTTGTCCGACGTCGTCGAAGCCACGCGAACCGCGTTGCGGGCGCTGCGCACCAACATCTTCCGTGCGGCACTGACCCTGCTCGGCATCGTGATCGGGGTCGCGGCGGTGATTGCGATGCTGGCGATCGGCGACGGCGCCAAACGGAACGTCGTCGACCGCATCAGCTCGATGGGCACGAACCTGCTGACGGTGCGTCCCGGCGCGCCGAACCAACGCGGGCGGGACACGCCGGCGACGCTCGTGCTCGATGACGTGCGCGCGCTGCGCGACTTGCCGAACGTGCTCACCGCGGTTCCTGATCAAAACACCGGCGTCACGGTCCGCTACGGGGGCGCCGACCAGCGTACCTCGGCGGAGGTGACGGGTGCCGACTACCCGCTGGCCCGCAACTGGCCGGTCGCGCGCGGGACCTTCTTCAGCGCGGAGGACGAGCGTCGTTATGCTGCAGTCGCGGTGCTGGGCGAAACCGTCGCCAAGGCGCTGTTCGGCGATGACGACCCGGTCGGCGCCTACATGATCGTCAATAACCTCGTTTTCCAGGTCATCGGCGTGATGGGTCCGATGGGCGCGACGCCTTGGGGCTCGGACCAGGATGACGTGATCTTCGTCCCCTTCACGACGGGCAGCCTGCGCCTGACGGGGCAACGCTTCCTGCGCAGCGCGATCGTCGCGGTCGAAGACGTCGCCCGCATCGACGAGACGCAGGAAGAAGTCCGCGCGCTGCTGCAGGCACGTCATAGCGGGGTCGAGGACTTCCAGATCCGCAACATGGCCTCGATCATCGCGAGCGCAACCGAAACCCAGAACACGCTGACGGTGCTGCTCGGCACGGTCGCCGCGATCTCGCTGCTGGTCGGCGGGATCGGCGTGATGAACATCATGCTGGTGTCGGTCACCGAGCGCACACGCGAGATCGGCATCCGCATGGCGACCGGCGCGCGCATGCGGAACATCCTGCAGCAATTCCTGATCGAGGCGCTGGTCGTCTCCGCGCTGGGCGGCCTGATCGGCGTCGGCGTCGGGCTCGGCGCCGCGGCGATCATCGCGGCCTTCGATACACCCGTCCAGTATTCACTGTCACCGGTGCTCCTTGCCTTCGGCTGCGCCTTCGCCACCGGCCTGATCTTCGGTTACCTGCCCGCACGCAAGGCTGCGCGCCTCGACCCGGTCGTCGCACTCGCGTCGGAATGAGTCCCATGACCTACCCCAGACTTTCCGCCTTGCCCCAGACCGTCCTCGCCCTCGCGCTCACGTTGATCCTCGGCGGCTGCGCCGTCACCGAACCCGCAACGCGCGCGGACGTGGCGATGCCTGCCGCGTGGGACGAGACCTTGTCCGAGTCAGCCACGCGCCCCGACGCGGGCTGGTGGCGCAGCTTCGCCTCGCGCGAGCTCGATGCGCTGATGGCCGAAGCGCTGTCCGCCAACCCCGACTTCCGCGTCGCTGTCGAGCGCGTGCGCCAGGCGGAACTCGCCCTCAAGGTGACCGGCGCCTCGCTGCTGCCGAGTGCAGCCCTCGGCGCCGACACCGCGTGGAGCCGGGTCGAGCCCGGTCGCAGCGGACCGGCGAGAGAATCCGAATCGACCGGCGTCTCACTCTCCGTCAGCTATGAGGTCGACCTGTGGGGCCGCATCGCGGCGGGCGTCCGTGGCGCTTCGGCCGAACTCGACGCGACGCGTGACGACCTCGCGACCGCCCGCCTGACGCTGCTCGCCGGCGTTGCGAACACCTACTTCCAGCTGTTGTCCGTACGCGAACGCATCGAGATCGCTCGCGAAAACCTCGCGACCGCCGAACGTGTGTTCTCGATCGCCGAATCCCGCTATCGCAACGGCGCGGCATCGGCGCTCGACGTCAGCCGTCAGCGGGGCACAGTGCTCGCGCAGCGCGCGGCCCTGCTGCCACTCGAAACCCAGGCCCGCCAGACCCAGGCGGCGCTCGCAGTGCTGCTCGGCCGCGTTCCGCAGGGCTTCGCGGTCGGCGGCGAGACGCTGTCGATGCTGCAGGTGCCGTCCGTCGCACCGGGGCTTCCATCCGAACTGTTGGCGCGCCGCCCCGATCTCGCCAGCGCTGAAGCCCGGCTCGCAGCCGCCGATGCGGACGTCGCCGCTGCCCGCGCGGCGCTGCTGCCGTCGATCGGATTGTCCGGTTCGGCCGGGCTCGCGAGCACGGCGCTGCTGGCACTGTCGAGCCCAGCGAACACCGTTGCCCTGACGGCATCGCTGAGCCACACGCTCTTCGACGGCGGACGGCTGGACGCCGAAGTCGGCAGCGCGCAATCGCGACGCCAGGCGCTCGTCGAAAGCTACCGCGGCGCGATCCACACCGCCTTGCGCGAGGTTGAGGAAGCGCTCGGCAACGTCGAGCGCAACCGCCGCCAGGAATCCGTGCAGTTGCAGATCCGCGACGAAGCCGCGCGAGGGCTGAGGCTCGCCGAATTGCGCTACCGGGAAGGGACCGACGACCTGCTCACCGTGCTCGACGCCCAGCGCACCTTGTTCCAGGCCCAGGACCAGCTCTCGCAGTTCCGCCTCGCCCGCCTGAGTGGCAGCGTGGACCTGATCAAGGTGCTCGGCGGCGGCTGGCAGGCGGCGGAGAGCACCGTGCGCACCGACTGAGCGCGCTTCCCACCCTTTTCCCTCGCACCTGAAGCCGCGACGACCCCGCGGCCCGGGCCCCTGCGTGTGTCTGCTGCCAAAACCGAGACGTGACGAAATCTGAGATTTCGTTCTTGCGAATACTTCTCATTCTGCTTATTATTCGCATCCATGCAATAACAATTCTGCACGCGACTTCAAACATCAACTCGTCATTCAAAGGGATTTTCATGCATCGCAACCTGCTCCGGCCCCTGGCCTTCGCCGCCCTGAGCGGCCTCGCATTTGCCGCCAACGCCCTCGAATATCCGATCGGGACCCCGCAGCAGCGCAACGGCATGGAAATCGCCGCGGTCTATCTGCAGCCGATCGAGATGGAGCCAGACGGCATGATGAAGAAGGCCTCGGAGTCGGATATCCACATCGAGGCCGACGTCCGGGCGCTCGCGAACAACCCGAATGGTTTCGAGGAAGGCAGCTGGATTCCCTACCTGACGGTGAAGTTCGAAATCAGCAAGGTCGGCAGCGACTGGAAGATCTCAGGCGACTTCATGCCGATGGTGGCGAACGACGGCCCGCACTATGGCGACAACGTCAAGCTCGCCGGCCCCGGCAAGTACAAGGTGAAGTACACGATCCTGGCGCCGGGCGCGACCCAGGGCACCCACTTCGGCCGCCACACCGACCGCGCGACCGGCGTGCGTCCGTGGTTCAAGGCCTTCGACGTCGAGAACGAATTCACCTACGCCGGCGTCGGCAAGAAGGGCGGCTATTAAGATGGCGGCCGTCCGATTTGCCCGCACCGCGCTAGCGGTCGCGGTGCTCGGCGCGACCACGGCGAGCCACGCCGCCCCCGCTGCGAGCATGCAGGAAAAGATGCTCGCCGAGATGAAGCGGCTCGCCGAGCGAGTCGAAAAGCTCGAACAGCGTAACGCCGAGCTCGAAAGCCGGCTCGCCGCCGCGACGGCCCCTTCGCCTGCGCTCACCAAGCGCGTCGAGGCGCTCGAACAGGCCAACCAGGAACTCACGGCTGGCCTTGAAAGCGACCGCATCACCGAGCGCGAGCCGGAACTGGTCACGCGCCTGAAGGCGGTCGAAGCGAAAACCGACGCCATCGCCTCGCCCTCCAAGCTCGCCGAGGCGCTCGACGGCATCACCGTCGAAGGCAGCGTCGCCGCGGTCGCGCAGCGCATCAACGGCGGCGCGCGCGCATCCGGCAAGCACGAGTCGGTGCTGACGTGGCGCGGCGACGTCGGCATCACGCTGCCCGCCGGCGACATCGGCGAGGGCAAGGGCGAGTTCTTCACCCACCTGCGCTTCGGCCAGGGCGACGGTTTCAGCGGCCTGAAGCCGACCTTCACCGGCGCCTTCAACAGCCTCGCCTTCCAGGCGGGCGGCGGCTCGCAGGAAACCTACGCGATCGTCGCGGAAGCCTACTACCAGCTCTCGACCCCGCTCGGCGAAGGCGGCGAAGAGTCGCCGCACAAGCTGCAGTTCAACGTCGGCAAGATGGACCCCTTCGTGTTCTTCGACCAGAACACGATCGCCGACAACGAGGCCGAGAAGTTCCTGAACAACGTCTTCGTGCACAACCCGCTGCTCGACTCGGGCGGGGCGGTCGGTGCCGACGACTACGGCTTCACGCCGGGCGTGCGCCTCGCCTATCGCAACGAGAGCGGCAAGCCCGACTGGTGGCAGGTGTCGCTGGCCGCGTTCGGCGCGGGCGAAGGCGCGCAGTTCGGCCGCAGCTTCAACAGGCCCTTCGTGATCGGCCAGCTCGAATACGGCCTGAAGGCCTACGGCCTCGACGGCAACTATCGCCTCTATGCGTGGCGCAACGGGCAGTACGACGGCTTCGACGGCTCGCGTGGCACGACGACCGGCTGGGGCGTGAGCGTCGACCAGCGCGTGGATGAGGACGTCACGCTGTTCGCCCGCTACGGCCAATCGACGAAGGGCAAGGCTGCCTTCGATCGCGCCGTGACCGTCGGCGCAGAAGTCACCGGCGACGCATGGGGCCGTGGTGCCGACACCGTCGGCCTCGCCTGGGCCTGGCTGCGCTCGAGCCGCGACTTCCGCGACGCCGCGCCGCTGCTGGATGGTTTCGGCTTCGACGCCCGCGGCGCCGAGCAGGTCGCCGAGCTCTACTACCGCTGGCACCTGAACAAGCAGCTCTCGCTGACGCCGGACCTGCAGTACGTTCGCCGCGCGGCGGCGAACCCGGATGCGGATTCGATCACGACGCTCGGAATCCGCGCGCTGTATGCGTTCTGAGCGCCAACGCTCCCCTCGCCCCGCCCGGACTTCGGCCCCGGCGGGGCTTTTACGTTTTCAAGGCGAGGAGTTCCTTCCCATGTCCTTCGCACGTCCGATCGGCATTGCGCTCATGCTGGCCGCTTTTGCGACTGTCGCGGCCCCGCTCACCGCGCGCGCCGAGATGCCGACCTTCCAGATCGTCGCCGAGAACGGCCGCTTCACGCCGGAGACGGTCACCGTCCCGGCCAACACGCGTTTTCGCGTCGAGCTGACCAACCGCAACGCGGGCCCCGAGGAGTTCGAGACCTCGAGCCCGCTCAAGGAACTGGTCGTGGCGCCGGGCTCGACGCGCAGCACGGTGTTCCCACCGCTGCAGCCAGGCACCTATCCGTTCTTCGGCGAGTTCCACCGCGAGACGGCAAAGGGCCAGATCGTCGCGAAATAACCGGACCTCCAGGGAGTCGTCATGGGCAACGCACTGTTCATCGTCTGGCGCGAGAGCGTCGAAGCCATCCTCGTCGTCAGCATCCTGTATGCGTGGATCCGCGCGCGCAGCGACGGCCGGATCGGCGTCGGTCACCTGTGGACCGGGGTCGGCGGCGGATTGTTGTTGGCCGGCGTGCTCGCAGCCGCGATGCTGGGTCTGCAGAGCCAGCTCGCGGGCGACGCACTGGAAGCCTTCCAGGCCGGAATCGTGTTCGTCGCGGCGGGGCTGATCACGCATATGGTGCTGTGGATGCGGCACCACGGGCGCCACATGAAACGCGAACTCGAAACCGGACTGGCGAATGCCGCGGGCGGCGCGTCGGCGGCATTGCTCGCCACGATCGCCGTCGGGCGGGAAGGCGCCGAGACGGTTCTCTTCCTGTACGGCCTGGGCGTCGAGCAATCGGGCGAGGCGCTGCACCGGATGCTCGCCGGAGCCGGCATCGGCTTCGTGCTCGCGCTCGCCACCGCATGGCTGATCCAGCGCGGCGCGCGCTGGCTGCCGAGCCGCGTGTTCTTCCGCGCGACCGAGATCGTCCTCTTCCTGCTCGCCGCGGCGCTGTTGGTGTCCGGCGTTGAACGGCTGATCAACATGGAATGGTTGCCGCCGCTCCTCGAGCCCGTGTGGGACAGCTCGCTGCTGCTCTCGGACGGCAGCACGGTGGGCGCCATCGCCGCGGCCTTCGCCGGCTACCGCGCGCAGCCGTCGTTGATGGTGCTGCTCGCGTGGGTCGGCTACTGGGCGCTGGTCGCGCTGCTCGGCCGCCTGCCGCGGAGGACTGCGGCATGAACACCTGCGCCCTCCCGACCTCGGCGACGACCGTGCCGCGGCTCGCCCGCCTCGGCGACCTGATGCGCCGTCACCGCGGCTGGATCCTCGGCATCCAGTGGACGGTGCTGGCCGTGTATCTCTTCCTCGTCGTCACGCCGGCTTTCCTGCCGCTACCGGAATCGGGCGCGCACCTGTGGGACAACCTGACGCTCTTCGCGCAACTCGCGTTCTGGGGCGTCTGGTGGCCCTTCGTGCTCGTGTCGATGATGCTGATGGGGCGCGTGTGGTGCGGCGTGCTGTGCCCCGAGGGCTTCATCTCGGAGCAGGTGTCACGCTTCGGGCTGGGCCGGCCGATCCCGCGCTGGATCAAGTGGGGCGGCTGGCCCTTCGTGGCCTTCCTCGGCACGACCGTCTACGGGCAGCTCGTCAGCGTCTACGAATATCCGAAAGCGGCGCTGCTGGTGCTTGGCGGCTCGACCGTCGCGGCAATCGCGGTGGGACTCGTCTACGGGCGCGGCAAGCGCGTGTGGTGCCGTCACTTGTGCCCCGTCAACGGCGTGTTCGGCCTGCTCTCGCGGCTCGCGCCGATGCATTTCCGCACCGATCGCGCGGCTTGGGAGTCGTTTGGCGGCGGGTTTGGCGATGCGCGGGGCACAAAGAAGGTGATCCCGATCAACTGCGCGCCATTGGTCGACATCCGTCGCATGGAAAGCGCGTCCGACTGCCACATGTGCGGCCGCTGCAGCGGGCACCGCGACGCCGTCGCGCTCAAGGCGCGGGTACTGGGCTCCGAAGTCGCGCAGCTTACCGTCGAGCAGACGGACCGCTGGGAAGTGCGGCTGCTCGTATTCGGCATCATCGGTACCGCGATCGGCGCCTTCCAGTGGTCGGCCTCGCCGTGGTTCGTGCAGGCGAAGCTCGCCGCCGCCGAGTGGCTGGTCGAGCACGATGCCTTCGCGCTGCTCGGCGACGACATCCCGTGGTGGGTGCTGACGCATTACCCCGAAGCGAACGACGTCTTCACCTGGCTCGACGGCCTGATGATCCTCGGCTACATCGGCCTGTCCGCGCTTCTCATCGGCGGCTGGATCAGCCTGTGGCTGCGCGCCGCGGGGCGCCTGCTCGGCGAGGCGGAAGGCCACCTGCGGCTCGCCTACGCGCTGATCCCACTGGGCGGAGTCGGCGTCTTCCTCGGGCTGTCCGGGCTGACGGTGACGCTGCTGTCGGCCGAGGGCGTGACCCTCACGAGCCTGCCCGCAGTCCGCGGGGCGCTGCTCGCCATCGCCTCGATCGCCAGCCTCGTGCTCGCGACGATCCACGTGCACCGCGGCTCGGTGTCCGGCCTGCGCAAGACCTCGGCGCTGCTCGCCTTTGCGACCGGGGCCGCGGGCGCGGTGCTGCCGTGGATCGTGATGTTCTACGTCTGGTGACCGGTCGCCGCACCGCTGTTGGCGGCGCGGAAGAAATCGATGAACACCCGTAAGCGGGCCGGCATCTGGGCCCGGCTCGCGAAATACAGGTGGGCGACCGGCATCGGCCAGGCGTAGTCGTCCAGCACCTCGCGCAATCGCCCCTCGCGCAGATCGTCGAGGACCATCGATTCGACCACTTGCGAGATGCCGAGCCCGCGCCGCAGCAGGTCGAGTTCGGCTTCGAGATCATTCACGATGAAGCGGCCACGGACCTCCATCTCCAGTTCCCGCCCCTCATGGCGGAAAGTCCAAGGCGCCGCGCGGCCGCTCGTCGGATAACGGAAGCGGTTGCAGTCGTGCGCCGCGAGGTCTTCGGGCCTTAGCGGCACGGGATGGCGTTCGAAGTAAGCCGGCGCCGCGGCGACGATCAGACGCTGCGGGCGGCCGAAGGGAACGGCCACCATGTCGCCGGCGATCTGCTCGCCGCGACGCAGGCCGACGTCGAAGCGTTCGGCAACGAGATCCACGAACTTGTCGTCGAGCGAGAACTCGATGCCGACCTCCGGATAGCGGGTGGCAAAGGCCGCGACGTGCGGTGCAAAATACTGCGGGTAGGCGATGCGCGGCATCGTGATGCGCACCGTGCCGGACGGCTGCTCGCGCGCGTGGTCGACGGTCGCGAGCGCCCCCTCTAGTTCGCCGAGGCCACGCCGCACGCCATCGAGCAACCGCGCGCCCTCCTCTGTCAGTCCCACGCGGCGCGTGGTGCGGGCCAGCAGCCGTACCCCGAGGCGGCTCTCGAGGCTCCGCACCGATTGCGACAGCGCCGATGCCGACAAGCCCATTTCCGCGGCGGCGCGGCTGAAGCTGGCGTGACGCGCGACGCATTCGAAGGCGGCCAGCGCGGGTAGCATGGCGGGCTCAATCATTAAGCTCTCCTTCAAAAAGCTTGTAGGATTTATACATCGATCTTAAAAGATTCAGCGTCTAAGCTGTGAAGATCCAACAGCCGGCCGCGCCCCCGCCGTCGGCCGTCCTCATTCTTTCGCGGAGACGACCGATGACCCGTTTCACCCTCAACGGCAAACCGGTAAGCACCGATATGCCCGACGACACCCCGCTGCTGTGGGTGCTGCGCGACGGCCTCGACATGACCGGCACGAAGTTCGGCTGCGGCATGGCGCAATGCGGCGCCTGTACCGTGCATCTCGACGGCCAGCCGATCCGTTCCTGCTCCACGCCCGTGTCCGCGGTCGCGGGCAAGCGCGTGACGACGATCGAAGGTGTCGGCAACGCCCGCATCGGCGCCGCGGTGCAGGCGGCGTGGCAGAAGCTCGACGTCGTGCAGTGCGGCTACTGCCAGTCGGGGCAGATCATGTCGGCAACGGCGCTCCTCGCGTCGAATCCGAAACCGACCGACGTCGACATCGACGCGGCGATGCGCGGCAACATCTGCCGCTGCGCCACCTACGTGCGCATCCGCGCCGCCATCCACGAAGCCGCGAAGACGCTCGCGACGAGGAGCGCAGCATGAGCACCCGGATCGAGAACACCTCCCGCCGCGACTTCCTGAAGGCGGGCGCCGGCCTGACGCTGGCTGTCGTCCTGCCGGGCGCCCGGGGGGCGGTCCTGCCGGGCGCGGACGGTCCGAGCGCCGTGGGCGGCGCCGCCGCGAGCGCAGCCGAATTCGCCCCGAACGCCTTCGTCCGCATCGCGCCGGACAACACCGTGACCGTCGTCGCCAAACACCTCGAGATGGGCCAGGGCACCTACACCGGGCTCGCGACGCTGGTCGCCGAGGAGCTCGACGCGGACTGGTCGCAGGTCGTCACAAAGGGATCGCCGGCCGATGCGGCGCGCTACAACAACCTCTTCTGGGGCAACGCGCAGGGCACGGGCGGCAGCACCGCGATCGCCAACTCCTTCGAGCAGTTGCGCCAGGCGGGAGCGACCGCCAGGGCGATGCTCGTGCAGGCCGCCGCCGAGCGCTGGCGGGTGCCGGCGGACGAAATCAGCGTCAAGGCGGGCGTCGTCAGTCACGCCAGGAGCGGCCGCAAGGCCCGCTTCGGCGAGCTGGCCGAAGCGGCCTCGCTGCTGCAGGTGCCGCAGCAGGTGAAGCTGAAGGATCCGAAGGATTTCACGCTGATCGGCCGCCACGTGCCGCGCAAGGACAGCGTCGCCAAGACGACCGGGCGGGCGCAATTCACGCAGGACGTGAAGCTGCCGGGCATGCTCGTCGCGGTCGTCGCCCATCCGCCGCGCTTCGGGGCGACCGTGAAGAGCGTGGATGACGGTGGCGCGCGCTCGGTTCCCGGCGTCGCGGACGTCGTGCGTATCCCGACCGGCGTCGCGGTGCTCGCACGCGACTACTGGACCGCGAAGAAAGGTCGCGACGCGCTGAAGGTCGAATGGGACGAATCCGCCGCCTACCGCGGCAGCTCGGACGCCATCCTCGCCGACTACCGCAAGCGCGCGGCAACACCCGGCGCCGTCGCGCGCAAGGACGGCGACGCCGCGGCCGCGCTGGGCAAGGCCGCGAAGGTGATCGACGCGGAATACGCCTTCCCCTATCTCGCGCACGCCGCGATGGAGCCGCTCAACTGCGTGATGCGCCTCGACGCGAACGGCTGCGAAGTGTGGAACGGCGAGCAGTTCCAGACCGTCGACCAGATGACCGTCGCAGGCATCCTCGGCCTCAAGCCCGAGCAGGTGAAGCTCAACATGCTCTTCGCCGGCGGCAGCTTCGGGCGGCGCGCGAACCCGCATTCGGACTATCTCGTCGAAACCGCGCACATCGTCAAGGCGATCGGCGGCCGCGCGCCCGTAAAACTCGTGTGGTCGCGCGAAGACGACATGCGCGCCGGCTACTACCGCCCCATCTACCTGCACCGCCTGCAGGCCGCGCTCGACGCCCAGGGCAAGCCGCTCGCGTGGTCGGAGCGCATCGTCGGCCAGTCCATCCTCGCCGGCACGGCTTTCGAGTCGATGATGGTCAAGGACGGCGTCGACGCGACCTCGGTCGAAGGGGCGGCAACCCTGCCCTATGCGATTCCGAACCTGCAGGTCGAACTGCACACGACGAACGGCGATGTGAAGGTGCCGGTCCAATGGTGGCGCTCGGTGGGTTCGACGCATACGGCCTACGCGACGGAAGTCTTCCTCGACGAACTCGCGACGGCGGCCGGCAAGGATCCCGTCGGCTACCGTCTCGGCCTCCTCGCCGGGCATCCGCGCCACGCCGGCGTGCTCAAACTTGCCGCGGACAAGGCAGACTGGGGCAAGCCGCTCGCCGCGGCGAAGACCGGCAAGCGCGGCCGGGGTGTGGCGGTGCATGAGTCCTTCCACACCTACGTCGCTCAGGTCGTCGACGTGACGGTGATGCCGGACGGCCAGTTCAAGGTCGATCGCGTCGTGTGCGCAGTCGATTGCGGCATCGCGGTCAATCCGGACGTGATCCGCGCGCAGATGGAAGGCGGCATCGGCTTCGGCCTCGCGGCGGCGCTCTCCGGCGCGATCACGCTGAAGGACGGCCAGGTGGAGCAGTCGAACTTCCACGACTACCAGGTGCTGCGCATCGACCAGATGCCGAGGATCGAAGTGCATATCGTGCCTTCGGCCGAGAAACCGACCGGCGTCGGCGAGCCCGGCGTGCCGCCACTCGCGCCGGCGCTCGCGAACGCGCTATTTGCTGCTACCGGCAAGCGCATCCGCACCTTGCCGATCGGCGATCAGCTCAAAGCCTGAAGGAGACGGCGATGGACAGCCTCGACCTCGAAGTCCTGACCCGGGCACGTGACTGGCTCGCCGCCGGCCGCGCGGTGATGCTCGCGACCGTCGTGCGGACCTGGGGTTCGTCCCCGCGCCCGCCGGGGGCGCTCCTCGCGCTGCGCGACGACGGGCGCGCGGTCGGGTCGGTCTCCGGCGGCTGCATCGAGGACGACCTGATCTGGCGGCTGCAGCGCGAGGGCATGCCGGCACGCCCGCAGCACGTCAGCTACGGCGTCGATGCCGAGGAGGCGCGCCGCTTTGGCCTGCCCTGCGGCGGCACGATGGAACTCGTGATCGAACCGTTGCATGACGCGGCACCGCTCGACGCCCTGCTCGGGCGCCTCGCGGCGGGCGAGTTGGTCGAGCGCCGTCTCGACCTCGCGAGCGGCCGAAGTACGCTCAGCGCAGCGCATCCCGAACAAGGCACGGCCTTCGACGGCGAGACGCTGACGAGCGTCTTCGGCCCGCGCTACCGCCTGCTGCTGATCGGCGCCGGCCAGCTCTCGGCGAGCCTTTCGCGCATCGCGCTGGGGCTGGATTTCGCGGTCACGGTTTGCGATCCGCGCGAGGAATGGAGCGAGGAGTGGAACGTCCCCGGCACGACGCTGACGCGTGAGATGCCGGACGACGTCGTCACTGCAATGCGGCCGGACGCGCGCACCGCAGTCGTCGCACTGACGCATGACCCGAAGCTCGACGACCTCGCGCTGATGGAGGCGCTGCGCTCGCCGGCCTTCTATGTCGCCGCGCTCGGTTCGCGGCGCAACAATGCGGCGCGGCGCGAACGGCTCCGGGAATTCGACCTCAGCGCCGAACAGCTCGCGGCGCTGCGCGGCCCCGCCGGCCTCTATATCGGCAGCCGCACGCCGGGCGAGATCGCGGTGTCGGTCGCGGCCGAACTCGTCGCGGTCAAGAACGGCGTCGCGCCCGAGCGGGTGCTGAACGTCGAAGCCGCGAAGGATGCGCTCGACATCGCCGCCAACACGCTATCGGCGTGCGCGACCCGATGATCCGCGGCATCCTGCTTGCCGCCGGCTACGGCCGGCGCTTCGACACCGCCGGGCAACGCGACAAGCTCCTCGAACCGCTGTCCGACGGCCGCCCCGTGTTGTGGCACAGCGCCACCGCCTTGTGCGCCGCACTGCCCGGAAGCCTCGCCGTCGTCCGCCCCGGCAGCCCGGAACGCGTACGCTGGCTCGTCGAAGCCGGCTGCGAAGTGCTCGAAAGCACCGAGGCCGAACAGGGGATGGGCAGCGCGCTCGCCCATGCGGTCGGGGCGAGCCCGTCGGCCTCCGGCTGGGTCGTCGCGCTCGCCGACATGCCATGGCTACCGCCGGCAATGATCCGCGCGGTCGCGGACGGCATCGATGCACCGGAACGCATCGTCGCGCCGGTCTGCGACGGACGGCGCGGTCACCCGGTCGGCTTCGGCAGCGCCTGGGGAACGCGCCTCGCGACGTTGACGGGGGACGCTGGCGCGCGGGAACTGCTCCGGGACTCTTCGATCCGCTTGATCGCGACCGAGGAGCGCGGCGTGCTGCGCGACGTCGACACACCGGCCGACCTCGCCCGCTGAGCGGGGGAACGCCCCTGTTGCGATTCCGCGACATCGATCACAATTGCGATTGATTCGTATTTACACAACACGATACAATCCTCTCATCCCTTAGCCAGCCACTCCGCCGCTCCGGCCGGATCGCCAGCCAGCAACGATTCCGACCGGAGTTCCAATGCGTCTTCGCACCCTCAGTGCGGCGATTGCGGCTGCGCTGCCTGCGCTCGCCTTCGCCCAAGCGACCCTGCCCCCCGTCACCGTCACGGCCGAAGAGGCCAATGCCACGCCGTCCTACAACCCGCTGGTGTCATCCACGGCGACCAAGGGCACCGCACCGCTGCGCGACATCCCGCAAACCGTCAACGTCGTCGGCCCCGAGCTGATCGCCGACCAAGGCGTGCGCTCGCTCGCCGAGGCGATGCAGAACGTGCCGGGCGTCACGCTGAACATGGGCGACGGCCAGCGCGACCAGTTCGCGATCCGCGGCTTCACCGCGATCGGCGACAACTTCCTCGACGGCGTACGCGACGACGCGCTGTATTTCCGCGACCTGTCGAACGTCGATCGCATCGAGGTCCTCAAGGGGCCTGCGGCAGTACTGTACGGGCGCGGCTCCTCGGGCGGCATCATCAACCGCGTGAGCAAGCTCCCCACGACGCAGGCGATCCGCGAAGTCACCGTGCAGCTCGACACCGAAGGCGAGAAGCGCATCAGCTTCGACGCTGCCGGCGCGCTCGGCACAGGCGGCCATAGCTTCCGCCTAACCGGCGCCTTCGAGGATTCGACGGGTTTCCGCGACGAATCCTTCCTCAAGCGCGAAGCCTTCGCCCCGTCGCTCGACCTCAAGCTCGGCGAGGACACGAGCCTGCTGCTGCAGCTCAGCCACAACCGCGACCGCCGCCCTACCGATTTCGGCATCCCGGACAACAACGGCCGTCCGCTCGACGTCGATCGCGAGACCTACTACGGCTCGGGCGACGCCGAACGCGACGACATGACGACCGCGACGATGAACACCGCGACCGCGACGCTCTCGCATCGCATCAACGCCGACTGGTCGCTGCGCAATGTGCTGCGCTACTACGACTTCAAGCTCGATCGCGAGAACACGCTCTACCGCACTGGCAGCGCCTACACGCTGCAGAACGGCCAGCTCATGATGCAGCGCACGCACGGCCACGTGATGCGCGACGAGCAGGGCTGGTTCGATCAACTCGAACTGACGCAGCAGGCAACGCTCGCCGGCATGAAGCACAGCCTGCTCTACGGCATCGAAGTCGGCAGCCAGGACAAGTCGCTCGACATCGACAACTGGGTCGGCATCGACCGCGTGCCGCTCTTCAACCCTGGCGGCGCAATCCCGCCCTACTCGACGGCGGCACCCAACTCGCGCACCATCGACAACGTCACGACGCTCGAAAACACGTCGCTTTACGTACAGGACCAGATCGCCCTCGGCGAACACTGGAAGGCGCTCGTCGGCATCCGCTACGACAACTACCGCCAGCAGACGACTGAACCCGGCAAGCCCGACTTCGAACGCACCGACCGCGAATGGAGCCCGCGCGCGGGCCTCGTGTGGCAGCCGGACGCGAACCAGTCCTACTACGCCTCGGTGTCGCGCTCCTTCCAGCCTTCGGGCGAGCAATTCCAGCTCTCCGCGAGCAACGTCCACGCCGACCCCGAGATCACGACCAACCACGAGATCGGCGCGAAGTGGGACTTCCTCGGCGGCGCGCTGTCGGCCGGCGCCTCGATCTTCCGCCTCGTGCGCACCGACATGAAGATCACCGACCCGGTGACGCGCCTCACCGTCAACGCCGGCGAACAGCGCACCGACGGCCTGGAACTGTCGCTCACCGGACGCCCCGCCGCGGGTTGGCAGATCTCCGCCGGCTACGCCTACCTCGACACCGAGATCGTCAAATCGACCGCCACCGGCGGCGCGAACTTCGGCACAACTCGCGTCACCGTGCCATTTGAAGGCAAGGAAGCGGCATTGACGCCGCGCCACAGCGGCTCGCTGTGGGTCACGCGCGAACTGGGCAGTGGCTGGAGCCTCGGCGGCGGTGTGCATGCGCAGGCCCATCAGTACGCCTCGCCCGACAACCTCGTACGCCTGCCCGGCTTCGCGGTGTTCGACGCGGCCCTGCTCTACCGCAGCAAGACCTACGACCTCGCGTTCAACCTGAAGAACGTCTTCGACCGCGAGTACTGGGCGAGCGCGCACGGCAGCGCCAACGGCCTGAACCAGCCGGGCGCGCCGCGCACGCTGCAGGCGACCGCCAGTTACCGTTTCTGAGCCCCCAATGCTCCATCCCCGCCTCCATCCCCGTCCCGCGAGCCCGCGCGGCAACTCGCAGAAATGGCTGCGCCGCATCCACGCCTGGTTCGGCCTGGCCGTCTCCGCGATGCTGCTGCTCTTCGCTATCACCGGCTTCCTGCTCAACCACCGGGCGGTCATGAAGATCGCGGCGCTCGACCGCAAGGAGGTGGTCCAGCTGCTGCCCGTCGAGGCAACGCCGGCCGACCCGAAGGCGCTTGCCGTCGCGCTCGCGCCTAGGCTTGGCCTCGATTCCGCTGCGTTCAAGCCGAAGGTCGATCCGGCCCGCGCGGTCGCCTGGAGCGAGGCCCGGATCGTCCAGCCCGAACGCTGGACGTTGCGCGCCGACATGCCGTCCGAATCGGTCCAGATCGAATACTGGAAAGGCAGCCGCCAGGTCGAAGTGAAGCGCACCCAGCCCAACCTGTGGCTCTATCTCGCGCGCCTGCACATGTCGACCGGTACCGGTCCGGCGTGGGTGCTGTTGGCGGATGCCGCGGCGCTGGGCCTCGCTTTGCTCGGACTGTCCGGCTTCTGGCTGTGGGGACGGCTGCATGGTTCGCGGCGCCAGCTCGCGATGATCGCCAGCGGCGGATTGATGCTCGCGGGCGGCTTGGCGTGGCTCGCTGGATGACCTTGTAATAATCCTTACGGAATGTAAGCACGTGCTAAAATAACGAACTCCCTGGCAGGCGAAGGGTCATTCGACCAGTCGCCGACCTCGTCCGACCGGAGTCCGTCATGTCGTCCGCCGTTCCCCTTCCGACCCGCCGCAGCTTCCTGTGTGCAGCCGCTGTGCTGCTGCTTCCGCTTCCCGCACTCGCACAGGAGGCCGTCTTGGAACTGACCCCGGCCGAGGCCGGCGCTCGCGCCAAGGCCGGCGAGGTCACGCTCATCGACGTGCGCACGCCTGAGGAATGGCGCGAGACCGGCGTCGCGCCCAACGCCACGCGCATCAACCTCTATCATCCCGAAGGCCCTGAGGGCTTTGCACGCGAGGTGCTCAAGCGCGTCGGCGGCAACCGCAATGCGCCGATCGCGCTCGTCTGCCGCACCGGCAACCGCAGCGGGCAAGCGCAGCGGATTCTCGGCGCCCTCGGTTTCAGTCGCGTCTACAACGTGCGCGAAGGTATGAGCGGCAGCACCAGCGGCCCGGGCTGGATCGCGCGCGGCCTGCCCGTGGAAGCCTGCAAGAGCTGCTGACGGCATGGCCGCCTTGGGCGGACTGTGGCATTTACGCTGCAATGCAGCAAAGAAGCTGCAACACGCGGGCGGGACCTGCGACAATGAAATTCCCCGCCGCACTGCGGCCAAACCCGTCTCCGCCGTGATCGTCCGCCCCCGCCCACACTGGATCCGCCTGCTTTTCGCCCGTCGCGGTTCGCTCCTCGTCCGCATCCTGCAACAACAGCTCTTCATCCTGCTGCTGTCCAGCGCCGTCGTCGCTTTCCACGGACAGCTCTTCCACTGGAAAGTCACGCTCACGTCCGCCCCGTTTTCGCTGATGGGCGTCGCGCTCGCGATCTTCCTCGGCTTTCGCATCAACGTCAGCTACGAGCGCTACTGGGAAGCGCGCCGGCTGTGGGGCACGGTTCTCGTCGAAGCACGCAACCTCGCCCGCCAGGTGCTGACCCTCCCCGACACCCGCGAGCAGGCACGGCCTTTCATCCTGGGCCTGACGGGCTTCGCGACGTCGATGCGCAACCAGCTACGCGGCCAGGCGCGCGACGATGGACTCGCCGGCTTGCTCCCCGACGCGCTGATCGAGCGCCTGCGCGACGCACGCTTCGCCCCCTCCCTGGTCCTGCTGTGGCTGGGCGAACAGGTGCACCGCTGGCGCCAGGCCGGCCGCATCGACGGCATGGCGGGGCAGCAGATCGAGGAATCGCTCAACGTGCTCTCCGGCGCGCTCGGCGGCTGTGAGCGCATCGCCGGCACGCCGATGCCCTTCACCTACTCGGTGATCCTGCATCGCAGCGCCTACCTCTACTGCATGCTGCTGCCTTTCGGGCTGATCGACACGATCGGCGTGATGACGCCGCTGATCGTCGCCTTCATCTCCTACACCTTCTTCGCGCTCGAAGCCCTGAGCGACGAGATCGAAGACCCCTTCGGCACGATGCCCAACGACCTCGCACTCGATGCGATGGTCGCGGGGATCGACGCGAGCCTGCGCGAAATGCTCGGCGAAACGCCGCCGCCCGCCCCGCAGCCTGACGAGAATTTCGTGCTGACCTGATCCGCGGAGCTACCAGCCCAGCCCCTTACGCATCAGCAGCAACAAGCCCATCCCGACAATGAAGGGCAGCCAGGGATTGCGCGAGCGCGTCGTCGCGACGAATGCGGCCACGCCGGCCGCGAGCTTGGGATTGATCGGGTCGAGCGCTCCGCCGGCGAGCAGCATGTCCGGCACGATCAGCGCGGAGAGCGCCGCCGCAGGCGCATAGCGGAGCGCACGCTGCAGGGCGGACGGCAGACGCGCGCCCTCGCCCAGCAGCAGGAAACTGCCGCGCGTGATGAGGGTGGTCGACGCAATCAAGGCCAGGGTGATCCACAGCCATACGCCTTCGATCATGACCGCCCCCGCTTGCCGCTCCAGTGCTCGGCGGCAAAGCCGGCCGCGATGCCGACCGCGATGCCCGCGATCACCCCAAGCTTGAGCGGCAGCCCGCGCAAGGCGACGGCCCCGAGCCCCCCGGCGGCGGCCGCGACCAGCATCGTGCGCTCCTTCGCCATCGGCGCGAGCATCACCATCAGCGCGATGGTCGTCATGAATTCGAGCGACCAGTCCTTCGGAATCGCCCCTGCTCCCAGTACGCCCACCAACGCGCCGGTCTGCCACACGAGCCAGCACCAAATCGCCGGCACGACGTAGAAACCCCAGCGCCAGTGCGGATCGTCGGAACGGAAGAGCCTTTCGGAGCAGAGGATGAAGATGCCGTCGACGAGCAGGTAGCTCGACGCGATGCGCCGCGCCCATCCCTGCCCGTGAAAAGCCGGCGCAATCGCCGCGCTGAAGATGATGAAACGCAGATTCAGCACCAGCGCCGTCACGAAGATCAGCCACAAGGGCGCGCCAGCGGCGATCAGCGGCAGCGTGCCGAGCTGGGCCGTACCGGCATAGACGATCAGGTTCATACCCATCGACTCGACGGCCGACAGGCCGATCGAGCGCATCGCCACGCCGGTGACGATCGCCCACGGCACGAGGCCGACCGACATCGGCAGCATCAGCTTGAAGCCCTCGCGGGCGCCCCGCTTGAAGGATTCGTTCATCGACCTCATTGGCCTCATTGACCCTTTCCGGCCGAAGCCGTAAAAGTGATCAAGCATACCAGCGGGGAGTGACCGATGCAGCGGGGGAAATTCCGCATATCCAGGCGGACGGTCTTCAGGGGCGCCCCTGCTGCAACATCCGCGCGCGCTGCTCGCGCACCTCGGGCGGCCAGGTGCTCTGGATGTAGGCCAGCACCGCCAGGATATCGGCGTCGGACAGGTGCCCGCCGAAGGCCGGCATGTCGCTGTCGTAGCCGGCCGGCGCCCACGGCGGGACCATGCCCTGGCGGACGATATTGATCAGCAGTTCATTGGGGTGATGCCAAGTGTGGCCGGAGGCGTCATGCGGAGGAGCCGGAAGACGTCCGTTGGGACGCCGCTGGCGCCAGTCCGGCTGTCCCTCGAGCCGCGCGCCATGACAGCTCGCGCAGTGCTCGCGGTAGACCGCTTCGCCGCGGGCGACCTGCTTCGCGTCCCCCGGATCGATGCTGCCACCGGGCGCGCAGCCCGCCAGCAGCAGCGCGCACGTGAGCGCGCGCTGCCATCGCACCAGAGCGTCAGTTGCCGCCGCCACCGCAGACGTGGCGATCGCGGCCGCAGTGATAGAAGTCGCCCAACGGTCGATAGAACGTGTATTCGAGCGGATTCACGACCATCGCGCGCCCTGCCTCGCCGACCGTACCGCTGGGAATCGTGAAGGGCAGCGAGATGATGAAGCCGGCCGCGCCGAAGACGCTACCGATGATGCCGATCGGACGCACGATCAGCAGATCGGCAGCCATGTCCGAGCCGCGTTCGCCCGTCACCGGTTCGGTCTGCTGGGCCGAGACGATGGTGCTCGACGACAGGAGGAACGCCGCCGTCATGGTGGCAATCAGCTTCTTGTTCATGATCTTCTCCCACGAGGGCCCGCGGCCCTTTCCGTCAGTGCTTTGCGAATATCTGGGTCTTTCCGTCAGCCCCGAAGCTTACAACATTGTAATGGTCCGCAGGGTAAGGGCCTTCCATTCCGGGCGACCCCATCGGCATGCCGGGCGCCGCGATGCCGGCGACCTTGGGCTTTTCCGCCAGCAGGCGTTTGACATCGGCAGCCGGCACATGACCTTCGACCACGTATCCGCCAACGTGCGCCGTATGGCAGGAGCCGAGCGTCCTCGGCACCCCCGCGGCACGCTTGACGACGGCCATCTCCTCGCTCGCAATCTCCTTCACGCGAAAACCCGCCGCCCGCATGTGCTCGGCCCAGGCGCCGCAGCAGCCGCAGTCCGGGTCCTTGTACACGACCACCTCTTCCCCGGCGGCGTACGCAGCGACAGCGATCAGCGCCGCCGCAGACGCCGCCAGGATCGCCGGCAAACGGCCGGCGCGTTTCTTCCGTGTATTCACGATTCCTCCGAATGATGCAGATCGATCACATGGGGCCGCGCCGCCGCGGAAGACTTCCCCGCTTCGGCACTCGTACGGCCCTCGCCAGCACCCGGGGCCGCAAGCGGCAGGTACAGGCTGAAAGTGGTGAGCCCTTGCATCGAGGCGACCACGACGCGACCGCCGTGGGCCTCGACGATCGAGCGCGTGATGGCGAGCCCGAGTCCGGCGCCGTCGCCCTGGCGTGTGCGCGACGGATCGACGCGGTGAAAGCGCTCGAAGAGCCGCGACAGATGCTCCGCCGGGATCGTGTCGCCGGGATTAGCGACGGCCAGCCGCGCCATGCCGTCATCGACGATGTCGATCGCGATCGTCACGGCCGCCCCGGCCGCCGTGTGACGCAGCGCGTTCGACAACAGGTTCGAGATCGCGCGGCGGAGCATCAGACGGTCGCCCGGCACGCGCGCATCGCCCGTCACCATCAGCCGTACGCCCTTCTCCTCGGCCAGCGCCTCGTAGAAATCGACCAGCGCATGCGCCTCGTCGGCGAGCGACAGCGTCTCGGCCGGGCGCGGCAGCAATCCGTTGTCCGCCTGAGCGAGGAACAGCATGTCGGCCACCATGCGCGCGAGGCGCTCGTATTCCTCGAGGTTCGACAACAGCACCTCGCGATACTCGTCGGCGCTGCGTACGCGGCCGAGCGCGACCTGGGTCTGCGTCATCAGGTTGCTGACGGGGGTGCGCAATTCGTGCGCGATGTCCGACGAAAACTCGGACAGGCGACGAAAGCCTTCTTCGAGGCGCGCCATCATCGCGTTGAATTCCGCTCCCAACGCCCTCAACTCCCCGGGCAGCGCCTCCACCGCGATGCGCTCGTGCAGCCGGCTCGCCGAGATCCGTCCCGCCACCGCCGCCATCTTGCGCAGCGGTGCAAGCCCGCCCCGTGCCGCAGCAGCCCCCAGCGCGCTCGTCGCGACGATCGCCAGCGCCACCGCGAGCCATAGCGAGCGCGTGAACTCGCGCATGAAGGCACGGTGGTGCTCGATGTCCATCGACACGACGACCCGCACGTCCGGCGCGCCGGCGACGCCAGTGGGTGCAGCCGCGACGATGCCGCGATAGACGTGTCCGTCCTGCTCCCACACGTGCGGCCCCGGATAGGCCTGCGCCTTCGATACCTCGCGGACGAGTTGGGCCGGGAAGCCGCCACCCGAGGATGCGAACAGGATCTCGCCGCCGTCGCGCACCACCGCGATCGAAAGGCTGTGATGCCCGACGAGTGCGGTATCGAGTTGCTGTGCGACGCCGGCGAAATCATCCTCGCCGCGCACCTGCGCGAGCACCGAGCGCACGAGTTCGAGCTTGCCGTGCAGTTCGACCAGGTCGCCTTCCTCAAAATGGCGCTCGACCGCCAACGAGATGAAGGCCCCGAGCCCGAGCAGCACCGCTGCGCACACGCTGCCGAACAGCAGGGTCAAGCGCAGCGTGAGCGACAGGCGCGGCATCACTGCGCCTCGAGCACGTAACCCATGCCGCGCACCGTATGGATGAGCTTGGGTTCGAACGGCTCATCGACCTTCGCGCGCAGGCGGCGCACGGCCACTTCGATGACATTGGTGTCGCTGTCGAAATTCATGTCCCACACCTGCGAGGCGATCAGCGAGCGCGGCAGCACCTCGCCCTGGCGTCGCAACAGCAACTCGAGCAGGCCGAATTCCTTCGCAGTGAGATCGATGCGCTGGCCAGCCCGCGTCACGCGCCGGCGCAGCAGGTCGAGCTCCAGGTCCGCCACGCGTAGCACCTCCGGCTCCTTCGACTTGCCACGGCGCAGGAGCGTTCGCACGCGGGCGAGCAGTTCGGAGAACGCAAAAGGCTTGACGAGATAATCGTCCGCACCGAGCTCCAGCCCGCGCACGCGGTCCTCGACCTGGTCGCGCGCCGTCAGGAACAGCACCGGGAACTCGCGTCCGGCACGCCGGACCGTCTGCAGCACGCTCCAGCCGTCGAGCCCGGGCAGCATCACGTCGAGGATCATCAGGTCGTACTCGCCGGTCAGCGCGTAATGCACGCCGTCCATGCCGTCGCGCACCAGATCGCAGACGAAGCCCGCCTCGACCAACCCCTGGCGGAGATAGTCGCCCGTCTTGAGTTCATCTTCGACGATCAGTATCTTCATTTCCGTTCCCTGATACCAACGGTCCATGCGGGGCATTGTGCCTGTCGTCGGGCGAGCCGGCCAAAGATTACAAAGATGTAATCGACGTGTCAGCTTGCCGTCCGCCGCCTCGCCGCATCATGCCAAACAGAACCAGCCACAGGGGCGGTTCTCGCGTCGATACGGCAACGCCGGCTGCCCCGACACAAGCCCAGAGGCCACGACCATGAACATCAAGCCCTTCCTCCTCGCCGCCGCGTTGTGCGTCGCCGCCCCCGCCGCCCTCGCAGAGAGCAGCCACGACGGACATCTCGCAGCGCCGACCGCCGCCGCGGGAAAGCCGGCGACCATGTCCAGCGGCACTGTGCGCAAGGTCGACAAGGGCGCCGGCAAGATCACAATCGCCCACGGTCCGCTCGAAAACCTGGGCATGCCGGGCATGACTATGGCATTCCGCGTTGGCGACGCGGCAATGCTGGACCAGGTCAAGGTCGGCGACAAGATCCGCTTCGTCGCCGAACGCGTGGAAGGCGTCTTCAGCGTCACGAAGCTCGAAGTCGCGCAGTAGAGGGGGACGGACGCCTCGGCGCGAAATCCCGCCGCACGGGGGCCAGGCCCGCGGATCTCACCTGTCGTTCAAGAACAACAAATATCTTACGGAGTATCGACGATGATCTCGGCCATGGCGGGCGCCTTCCGACCACGCGTGAGCGTGCCGCTTCTGGTCGCCGCCGTAGCGCTTGCCGGCGCAACCGCACAGGCACAGGATGGCGTTCAGACCTTTCCGGTCGGAGCCGACGCGGTCGCCCTCGCCGCGCCCGCGCTGGGAGCGACCGCTGCAAGCTTGCTCGACCACGCCCGCGCAACGAGCCCCGCCTTCGCCGCCCAGCGCGCCGAAACCGCCGCCGCGCGGGAGCGGATCGAATCGGCCGGCGCGCTGCCCGATCCGAACGTCCAGGTCGAGCTGATGGATTTCACGAACCGGATGCGCGGCGGCAACACGACGCTGGTCCCCGGTCAAGTCGGCGAGACGCGCTACCGCGTGATCCAGCAACTGCCCGGATGGGGCAAGCGCGAGTTGCAGACGCGCGCGGCCGCGGCGAAGGCCGACCAGGCCGCTGCGGGTCTCGACGCCGCCTGGCTGGATCTCGCCGCGTCGATCAAGAGCGCGTGGCTGCGCTACTACGCCGCCGACCGCGAAGCCGCGCTCGCGCGCGAATCGCTGACGCTGCTCGGCGGGCTCGAGGAAGCGGCCCTCGCGCGCTACCGCCAGGGCCTCGCGCCGCAGCAGGCAGTGCTGCGCGCGCAGCGCGAGATCACGAGCCAGCGCCTCGCCCAGGTCGCCATCGAACAGCGCCGCCGCAGTGCCGCCGCCGCCCTCAACGGCCTGCTCGCCCGCGCCCCCGATGCGCCGCTGGCCGCACCGATCGACCCGCCGGCCCTGCCGTCCGCCGTGGACCTGGCGTCCCTGGTGGCCCACGCTCGCGACCGCAACCCGGCGCTCACCGCCGACGAACGCGGCATCGACGCTGCCCGTCTCGAACGCGAGCGCACCTGGGCGGACCGCTATCCGGACTTTTCCGTTGGCCTCACGAACAACCGCGTCCGCGGCGAAGCGCAGACCTGGGACGTGATGTTCGAGGTCATGATCCCCTTGCAGCAATCCACGCGCCGCGCACGCGAGCGCGAGGCCGAACACATGCTCGCCGCCGCGGACGCACGCCGTGAGGCGACCGGCGCCCGCATCGCCGGCGAGGTCGGCACCGCCTATTCGAACTTCACGAGCAGCCAGGAAAGCCGGCGGCTGATCCGCGGCACCCTGCTGCCCCAGGCCCAGGCGACGCGCGACGCCACCCGCGCCGCCTTCGAGACCGGCCGCGCCGACTTCGACGCCGTCCTCGAAGCCGAGCGCCAGCTCGTCGACACGCGCATGAGCCTGCTCCAGGCCGACGTCGAATCGCACATGGCCCTCATCGAAATCGAGAAACTGGTCGGAGAACCCTTGTGAAACCCGTCGTGCAACTCACCATCGCCGCAATCGCGGTCGCTGCCGCCCTTGGCGCCGGCTACTGGGCCGGCACGCGCAACGCAGGCCACGGTGCGGCGCCGGCCGAGTCCTCCACGCCTGCAGCCACGGCCGATGCGGGCGGCAGCCGCAAGATCCTCTACTACCGCAACCCGATGGGCCTGCCCGACACCTCGCCGGTGCCGAAGAAGGACTCGATGGGCATGGACTACATTCCCGTCTACGAGAGCGAAGGCGCGGGCGCCGGCCAGGACGATGCAGGCGCCGTCACCGTCAGCCCCTCGCGCCTGCAGACCCTGGGCGTACGCACCGCGGTCGCGGAGTTGCGCACGCTGGACGAGCCGCTGCGCGCGGTCGGTCGCATCGCCATCAACGAGCGTACGATTGTGGACGTCACCCCGCGCTTCGAAGGCTGGATCGAGCGCCTACACGTCAACGCGAGCGGCGACCCGGTCCGCCGCGGCCAACCGCTGTTCTCGGTCTACAGCCCCGAACTCCTGTCGGCTGGCTCCGAGCTGCAGATCGCCGAGCGCCTGCAGCACGATGCGTCCGCCGATCCCGCCGCGGCCGAATCGGCAAAGCGTCTCGCCGACGCGACCCGTGCACGGGTGTCGAACTGGCAGATGAAGCTGCCCGAAGGCGTCAAAGCGGGCAGCGGGCGGCTCACCTTCACCTCGCCCGCCAACGGCATCGTGCTCGAAAAGAAGGCCGTCGAAGGCATGCGCTTCATGCCCGGCGACGCGCTCTACCGCATCGCCGACCTGTCGACCGTCTGGGTGCTCGCCGACGTCTATGAACGTGACCTCGCCCGCATCAAGCCCGGACAGCCCGCCACGGTCGAGCTCGACGCCTTCCCCGGACGCAGCTTCGCGGCGAAGGTCGCCTACCTTTATCCGACGATCGACGCCGCGACGCGCACGACGCAGATCCGCCTCGAACTCGCGAACCCCGAAGGACTGCTTCGCCCCGGTCTCTTCGCGCACGCCGAAGTCGCGACCGGCAAGGCCGCCCCGGCGCTGACCGTTCCCGCCTCAGCCGTGATCGACAGCGGCGAGCGCCAGGTCGTGCTCGTCGCGAAGGACGAAGGCCGCTTTGCACCGAAGGCGGTCAAGATCGGTCGTCGCGGCGTCGAGCACGTCGAGATCCTCGAAGGCGTCGCCGAGGGCGATCGCGTCGTCGTCTCGGCGAACTTCCTGATCGACGCCGAGAGCAACCTGCGCGCCGCGCTCGCGAGCTTCACCGCCGGCAAGGACACGGGCGCCGCCGCGCAAACCTACTCGGGCGAAGGCACGATCGACTCGATCGACCTCTCTTCCGGCACCGTCAGCATCGCGCACGGCGCCATCCCCGCGCTGCAGTGGCCGGCGATGACGATGGAGTTCAACCTGGCATCCGCCGACCTTGCGAAGACGCTCGCCCCGGGACAGCCGATCCGCTTCGAGTTCGAGCAGCGCACGCCGGGCGAATTCACCGTCACGCGCATCGAGCCCGCTGCCAGCCCCGCCGGACACCAAGGCCACTGACATGCTCAACCGCCTCATCGACTGGTCGGCCCGCAACGTCTTCCTCGTCCTGCTGGCGACGCTCTTCGTCGCCGCAGCCGGCGTCTATGCGCTGAAGAAAACGCCGGTGGATGCGCTCCCCGACCTCTCCGACGTGCAGGTCATCGTCTTCGCCGACTACCCCGGCCAGGCGCCGCAAGTCGTCGAGGACCAGGTCACCTATCCGCTGACGACGGCACTCCTCGCGGTGCCCAAGGCCAAGGTCGTGCGCGGCTTCTCGATGTTCGGCGCGTCCTACGTGTACGTGATCTTCGAGGATGGCACCGACATCTACTGGGCCCGCTCGCGCGTCCTCGAATACCTCTCGTCGGCCGCCGGCCGCATGCCCGCGGGCGTGTCGCCGCAGATCGGGCCGGACGCGACCGGCGTCGGCTGGGTCTATCAATATGCGCTCACCGACAAGGACCGCTCGCTCGCGGAGCTGCGCAGCCTGCAGGACTGGTACGTCCGCTACCAGCTCACGAAGGCGCAGGGTGTGGCCGAAGTCGCGAGCCTCGGCGGCTTCGTCAAGGAATACCAGGTCACGGTCGATCCGCACCGGCTCGCAAGCTACGGCATCCCGCTCGACCGCGTCGCGCAAGTGATCCGCACATCGAACCGCGACGTCGGCGGCCGTGTCGTCGAGATGGCCGAGACCGAATACATGGTGCGCGGCCGCGGCTATCTGCGCAGCGCGCAGGACATTGCCGACCTCGTTCTGAAGAGCGAAGGAGGCACGCCGGTGCTCGTGCGCGACGTCGCCCGCGTCGAACTCGTCCCGGCCGAGCGCCGCGGCATCGCGGAGCTCAACGGCGAAGGCGAAGTCGCCTCCGGCATCGTCATGGCACGTTTCGGCCAGAACGCCCTCGACGTGATCGCCAACGTCAAGGCGAAGATCGCCGAGATCGGCGCCGGCCTGCCGGAAGGCACGTCCATCGTCCCCGTCTACGATCGTTCGGCGCTGATCGAACGCGCGATCGCCAACCTCAAGGGCACGCTGCTCGAGGAAAGTCTCATCGTCGCCGTCGTGTGCGTCGTGTTCCTGATGCACGTGCGCAGCGCGCTCGTCGCGATCATCACGCTACCGATTGGCATCCTCGTCGCGTTCATCGCGATGCGCACGCTCGGGCTCGGCTCCAACATCATGAGCCTCGGCGGCATCGCGATCGCGATCGGCGCGATGGTCGACGCCGCCATCGTGATGATTGAAAACGCCCACAAGCGGCTCGAACAGGTCCCCGACGACGCCCCGCAATCCGCCCGCGCCGAAGCGATGATCCGCGCCTGCAAGGAAGTCGGCCCCGCGCTCTTCTTCTCGCTGCTGATCATCACCGTCTCCTTCCTGCCCGTCTTCACGCTCGAAGGCCAGGAAGGCCGCATGTTCTCGCCGCTCGCCTTCACGAAGACCTTCTCGATGGCGGGCGCGGCGCTCCTGTCCGTGACGCTCGTGCCGGTGCTGATGATGCTCTTCATCCGCGGCCGCATCCTGCCCGAGGCGAAGAACCCGGTGAATCGCGCGCTGATCTGGCTCTACCGCCCAATCATCGCGTGGGTCATGCGCCATCGCGCGCTGACGCTCGTCGCCGCGCTCGTCTCGATGGCGATCACGCTCTACCCGGCAAGCCGCATCGGCGCCGAATTCATGCCGACGCTCAACGAAGGCACGCTCTTCTACATGCCCGCGTCGCTGCCCGGCATGTCGGTGACGAAGGCTGGCGAACTCTTGCAGACCACGGACCGCATCATCAAGACCTTCCCCGAGGTCGAGTCCGTCTACGGCAAGGCCGGCCGCGCGACCAGTGCCACCGACCCCGCGCCGCTCGAAATGTTCGAGACCGTCATCAACCTCAAGCCGCAATCGGAATGGCGCCCCGGCATGACGACTGACAAGCTGATCGCCGAGATGGACGCGGCACTCAAGTTCCCCGGCGTCGCGAACTCCTGGACCATGCCGATCAAGGCCCGCCTCGACATGCTCTCGACCGGCATCCGCACGCCGATCGGCGTCAAGGTCTTCGGCAAGGACCTCGCGACCATCGAACGCCTCGCCCGCGAAGTCGAAGCCGCCGTCCGCGACGTCCCCGGCACGACGAGCGCCTACGCCGAGCGCGTCACCGGCGGCTTCTACCTCGATATCACCCCGGACCGGGCGCAGCTCGCGCGCTATGGCATCACTGTCGACGACTTCCAGATGGTCGTCGCGACCGCCCTCGGCGGCGACCCCGTCACGACCACCGTCGAAGGCCTCGAACGCTACACCGTCGCCGTGCGCTACCCGCGCGACCTGCGCGACGACCCGCGCCGCATCGCATCGGAAGTCTTCGTCCCGCTCCCCGGCGGCGGCAACCTCCCCCTCGGCCAGCTCGCAAAGGTCACGCTCACCAAGGGCGCCCCCGCGATCCGCACCGAGAACGCGTTGCTCACCGCTTATGTATACGTCGACATCCGCGACCGCGACATCGGCTCCTACGTCGCCGACGCCCGCCGCGCCGTCACCGAAAAAGTCGCCTTCCCGCCGGGTTACTACGCCACCTGGAGCGGCCAGTTCGAATACATGGAACGCGCGAAGGAAAAGCTCATCGTCGTCGTGCCGCTGACCCTCGCGATCATCTTCCTGCTCCTCTACCTCAACTTCCGCCGCCTCACCGAAACCCTGATCGTGATGCTGTCCGTGCCCTTCGCGCTTGTCGGTGGCATCTGGCTGATGTGGTGGCTCGGCTACAACATGAGCGTCGCCGTCGCCGTCGGCTTCATCGCGCTGGCCGGCGTCGCCGCCGAAACCGGCGTCGTGATGCTGATCTACCTCGACCACGCCTGGGAGGCGATCAAGGCCCAACGCCAAGCCGAAGGCCGCGTCCCCGACACCACCGACCTCTACCACGCCATCATGGAAGGCGCCGTCGAACGCGTCCGCCCGAAGATGATGACGGTGGTCGCGATCATCGCTGGCCTGCTGCCGATCATGTGGGGCAGCGGCACCGGCTCGGAGGTCATGAGCCGGATTGCCGCGCCGATGGTGGGGGGGATGCTGTCCTCGACGGTGCTGACGCTGGGGGTGATTCCGGCGATTTATGGGTTGGTGAAGGAGTGGAGGCTGACACGGGCGATGGAGTCGGCCAGTAGCGCCTTCGAACCGACCAGAGCCTGACCGCCGGGTTCATGGGAGGCGTCGAGCGATAGCTAAGGTCGCCCATATGCGACTTATCTGATTATTATCGCTTGTCTGTCCCCACCAAATGATAAAGCACTCGACCGGCACGAGCGCCGCAGACACGGGCTCCGACACCAAGTACGTGCCGGCCTCCTGCCGCGGCTAATACTGCAGTTCGAAAAGTGGCCCCTCCTCATGAGGGGCTTTTTTGTTTGTACGAGGTTGAAGGCATGAACCTATTCGGGCTATTCACGAGCGAGCCGGAGAAAGCCTTGGCGCGCAAACTGGGCTGATCGACCAGGGCCGTCAGGTCTTGTCGTCAAACCGGGTGTCGCGTGTGCTTGAGCAGGTTTTTCGAAACCGCAAAGCACCATCAGTCACAGATTGGCATGGATTTCATGAAACGCGCCCACCCGAAACCCTTCTCTGATTCGTCATCATCGATGCTGCTACGTCTGATCAAGAACATTTTCTCGCAGCGCTCTACGAACTCGCGCAGCGGCGTCTGCCGCGAAGTCACATTGTCAACAATTGACATTCCCACCTAGCATCCTGTCGCTTGTTGACGCATTCTGTGACAAATATCACGCGATGCAGCGAGCCGCGACGACCCCGCCCGGCCACATCTTCCTTCAACCAACTGTTTTGATTGCATTTCCGTGAACGCCTTATAGCAAGTGCGGGAATACCGAAAATCTGGCACATACGTTGCGGAAGCATAGCCAAGCGGACAGTCCGTGGTTTCCTCTAAGGAGAAGCATCATGAAAAAGATCCAACAAGGCTTTACCCTCATCGAACTGATGATCGTCGTCGCGATCATCGGCATTCTGGCCGCCGTCGCGCTGCCGGCTTACCAGAACTACACGATCCGGGCCAAGGTTTCGGAACTGGTGCTGGCCGCCAGCGGCGCGCGCACCTGCATCACCGAGGTTTACCAGTCGGTCGGGGGAGCGACGATCCCAACGACGGTTGCAGCGGACTGCGCAGTCTCGACCGTCGGCAAGGTAACCGGTGCGACGGTGTCGACTGGTGGGGTCGTCACGGTCACGGGCACTACTGCCACAAGCTCCGTGGGCGCGGCCGTGACCATCACCCTGACGCCGACAGTCCAGTCGGCCGCAGGCACCCTGACCTGGGCTTGCTCGGGCTCCGACACCAAGTACGTCCCGGCCTCCTGCCGCGGCTAATACTGCAGTTTGAGAGACGGCCCCTCCTCACGAGGGGCTTTTTTGTTTGTACGAGGTTGAAGGCATGAACCTATTCGGGCTATTCACGAGCGAGCCGGAGAAAGCGTTGGCGCGCAAACTGGCTGAGCACCTGGCCAAGAACATTCCGCCAAAGCTGATGGACAAGGGCCGTCAGGTCTTGTCGGCAAACCGGGTGTCGCGTGTGCTTGAGCAGGCTTTCGAAACCGCAAAGGACCATCAGGCACAAACAGGCATGGGTTTCATGAAACGCGCCATCCTCGCCAACAACTTCAAGTGGGAACTCCAGACGAAGGGGTACCCCAAGGATTTCATCAATCTGGCCATCGAGGGGCTGGTGGTGGAGTTGTCGAAAGCACGGCAATCGCGAAACGCCAAGTGAGTCGCAGCGGTCGACGCCCAAGTCCGCATCGCCCCCGAAACCCTTCACTGATTCGTCATCATCGATGCTGCTACATCTGATCAAGAATCTTTTCTCGCAGCGCGCAACAAACTCCCACAGTTCAACAACTGTTTCGGCGCGGGAGAAATGCCACGCGTTGTTTCTTAAGGGGGACTTTCGTTCTGCGATACCGGCCTATCGCAGCTACTTGAAAGAATTTCCGCACGACGTTGCGGCCATGAACGACTTGGGTTGCTGCCTCTCCAATACCGGTGACGACTCAGGCGCAGCGGCAATATTCGATCAGGCTTTTGCGCTGAACGACGCCTACCTGCCGGTCGTCGTCAACCACGCCAAGTCGATCACCGACAGTCAACGGAGTCGCGAGGCGCTGCCGTATCTGCGGCAGGCCAAGGTATACGATGCGGATTTCTACGCTTCCGACGCAGTGCTAGGGTCGATTGCCCTGGCAATGGGTGACGCGGAACTCGCCTGCCGTCTCGCCAAACGCGCTTGGCTGGCGTCCTTTGACAACTTGCGCCTGGCCAATTGTTACCTCCTGAATTGCGCCTATCATGACATTGAAGAAGCGCAGCTCGCAGCCGAACATCGCTTCTGGGCCCAGACTCTTGCTGCCCCTCCGCATATCGCCGACCTCAAAACCTCCGACACGTTGATGGCGACGTTGCCCGAACGCACGTCGAAAATCCGTGTTGGCTATTGGTCACCGGATTTTCGCAATCACTCGGTTCGCTATTTCTTCAGACCCTTGCTCGAGAATCACGATCGCGACCGCTTTGAGATCGTGCTGTATCACGACATTCCGAAGGGCGACGAGTCGACGGAGCGTATTCGGGAAAAAGCCGATCACTTTATTGACGTAAGCGCTCTCCCCGATGCCCAACTTGTCACGCTGATACGCTCACACGACTTGGATGTACTGGTTGAACTCGCCGGACACACGTCGAACAATCGATTGAATCTGCTTCAGGAACGCTTGGCCACACTGCAGTTGAGCGGAATCGGCTATCCGCCGACGACAGGGCTTCGCACGATTGACGCTAAACTCCTCGACGTTCACATTGCCGACGCCGACAGCAACCGCTACTACGCGGAAATGCCGCTGGTGCTGCCTGAATCGTTCTGGTGTTTCGACCCGATGCAGGAAGCTCCGATCGATCCGACGCCTCCGGCGGAGCGTAATGGCTTTCCAACCTTCGCGTGCATCGGAAACATTGCAAAGATTGCTGACCGAACGTTGAAGAGTTGGGCGGAGATTTTGCGGCGGGTGCCGACCGGTCGTCTCCTGCTGCGGTCGATCAGCTTCAACGATCCGGCGGCAGTGGACTCGATGCGCGACCGACTCGGGAAGTTCGGAATTGCGATCGAAAGAGTCGACTTTCGTGGCCCTGCGGGCGGCGACGATTTCTTCGCGTCATACAACGAAGTGGATCTCGTTCTTGATACCTACCCATTCAATGGTGGCACGACCTCATGTTTTGCAGCCTACATGGGCGTGCCGATCGTCAGTTTGGCCGGCAAGTCGCTCATCTCGCGAATGGGGAGATCGATACTGAACAATCTCGATCTATCGGATTGGGTGGTAGCCGATGAAACATCTTACGTCGAGCGCGCTGTCGCCGGCGCAGCCGATCTGTCGTTTCTTGCTCGCTTTCGTGCCGAAGCACGCGAGCGCTTTTCGCGAACCGCCTTGGGCAACGGCAGGCTTTTCGCGGAGCAGTTTGAACGCAGCTGCATCGAGCTGCTTCAAGCCAAGCGCGACGGCACGCTGTGCTACGAGAATGCAGTTGCGCCCTTGCCTGCGCAGGAACTCGTCAGGAGAGCGTACGGCGCGCTTCGTTTCGGCCAATACGAAGCAGCGCAACGGATCGTCGACTACTGCTTGCGCGAGTACCCGGCTTGCGGCACCGGACACATTCTGAATACCCAGCGTTTGACCGCGGACCGCAAATACCATGAAGCCGCCACGTACCTGCTCGACCGCGTCGACGGTTTCGCCCCGACCGACCGGTTTGCAGTATGGGTGAACGTTGCACGGTTCTACCTGCAGCAGAGTCGCTACGAGGAATGCACAAGGATAGTCGCCCTCGCAGCGACGGCCGTCGGCGAGGACACCTGCGACCTGATGCAGTTGCGCATGCTGGAGACTTGCCTGAGCGTACGCGGAGGCCGCCGTCCTCCGGTTACTGCCTCGGGCCCGGCAACGGACCGTGCCGTAAGCATCACGGTCTTGATCGTCATCGACGACCAGGCGGCCTTCGACCGCAAATGCCATGATGTCGCAAGTCAGTGCCCCCTCCCAGCCGGATATAAGCTTAATTTTGTACGTTGCTCCGAGGCGCACAAGGCTCGCGCCTACAGTGCTGCCTTGCGCGAACCGACCACCGACATTCTGCTCATCGTTCACAAGAACATCGAGATTCACTCAGCAAGTTTCTTCCAGGACGTTGTTTCCACCCTGGAAGACTGTGACATGCTCGGTATCGCAGGGGCACGGACTTGGGACCGGCTCGACTGGCGCCTCTCCCCGGCACCCAACAAGGTTGCCAGTTTCATGGTTCCCTCAGACGAACAGGGAGTCTACGAGATCCAACAGATGGGGATGGAGCGAAACGTCGTCGTCCACGGGTTAGGCGTACTGGACGGCTCGCTTCTTGCCCTCAATCGAGCACGAGTCGCTGAAATCGACGGCCTCGCCGAGTTCGATCCGCTGCTTGAGGAGGGTGCAGCGCTGATGGAGGAAGATCTGAGCCATCGCGCACACCGGGCGGGACTTCGCCTGGCAGTCCACCAAGGTCTGGGAGTGGTCATGGACTGGCGGATAGCGCTGAGAAACGATCATCTCGGTGAAGTGCGCTGGCACTTGACGCAACACTACGAATTCGACCCGTTGGTTTTACGGGATGACGATCGGACGATAGTCTCCGCTCCAGTCACGTCGCCCAATGAGGGCGTTGCGGTTCAAGGGCTTCTGTTTGATCTTTGAAGTTCACGCCACATCGACCGACTTCACCCGGGCCATAATTGAGTAATGGTCAAAATAAGACGGAATGCATGAATTACTTCAATTCCCCGAAAGTTTGAGAGGTTCACCATGTTTCTCCCAAAGCTGAAAGCCCTGCAAATGGAACAAACGGTCAATTTCTCATCGCCACTGTCGTGGGGAATTTCCGACCCAATCAAATTCTCGGCTCTAATGGAGGAAGCCAAGAAGCTCGTTGCTCCTGGTTACTACCTCGGTGACAATCTTTTCACATGGGCGCGAAACAACTCTGCGTTGGAAGATGAGGCCTTTAGAGATGCATGGCAAACCAACATCGTCAACGATGCAGACGAAGCGATTCTGTGGCGACGTTATATCCTAGCTTGCGCGGCATATAACTGCGTTCAGCTTCCTGGCGACTTCGTCGAATGCGGTGTGTACATTGGCACTGGCATCAAGACTGTCATGGACTACCTAGGAGGTACGGGCTTTCCGAAGCCCTACTGGGGCTATGACACATTCGACTACAACCCTGTGGAGGGGCATGCATTCGCTGGGCAGGGGGAGGGATTTTACGAACTTGTCCAGGACCGATTCGTAGACTACAAGCAAGTTAGGCTAATCAAGGGGCTTATTCCGGATTGTTTTTCGGACGGCATCCCTGAACAGATTGCATTTCTTCACATTGATCTGAACAATGCCGACGGGGAAATAGCTGCACTGGAGCACCTCTTTCATAGAGTAGTCAGCGGCGGTGTTGTCGTTCTGGACGACTATGAGTGGTCGGGAATTTATCGCCATCAGAAGCAGGTTGAAGACAAGTGGTTTGAAGAGCGCAACTATCGGGTCATCCCTTACCCCACCGGCCAGGGGATGCTGATTAAGCGCTGATGGTTTGGAGTCAAATATCGGGCGAAACAAGAGGCAAGGGGATATCCACGTTTACCTCGGGCTGCTTGAATCTTCGCAACGCATGCCGCTCAGCCATTAAGCGGGGAATTCATGTTAGTCAGCCCGCGAAAAAAAATGGTGCGAAACTCAACTTATTCGGACAGGCTTGGCGCATATCACCCGGCCCGCCTGCCCAGGCAGTCCCCTTTGTCTTGTTTATAGACTCAAGCAGTCACATTCCTACTATGCCTTCGATTCTGCCTCGTTCCGCGCGCTTTCGGACAATTCTGACTCACACCGCGTTCAGCGTGGCACTTGTTGGCGGGCTTGCCTTCTGGGTCCTCACCCATTGGTATCCCGGCGGACTTCTAAGCGTTCAAGGCGGAACGTCCATCCTGATCTGGGTCATCGGGATCACGTTCGTCGTCGGCCCCATCCTGACAGCCATTCTCTTTCGTCCCGACAGGAAGGGAAAAAAGGAACTGCGATTTGACCTTGTATTGATACTCGTACTTCAGCTTTCGCTGTTTGCCTACGGAGCGTGGACCCTTTCAATTCAACGCCCGATTTACCTCGCTTTTGTCTATGACCGCTTTTTCGCGATCACATCTCAAGACGTCATCGGCACCGTTCCAAACGAGGTCACAGCAGTTCCAGCCTGGTCGAATGGTCCCCGTCCAGTGTTCGTCAAGCCTTCGCTCGCAGCACAACTCGAAGCGGTCTCAACAGTTGGGGGATTCGACGAAGCTCCACCGACGGCGTTCCTAGCGGGAGGCTATGCGCCATTGGCTGAAGGCGTACCGAGATTCAATCAAATGCAGCAAAGCCCGGAGTCGGATACGACCGCTCAAACGAGCACGCTTACGGTCCCCGTAATCGGTCGCGCCGGCGAGGCACGCGCAATCCTTGACTTGAAAACAGGCTCGCTTGTTGGTATCGCACCGGTGAAGTAGCCGGTCGAGGGCTACTCCATCCCCCACTTCTGCAACCGGTACCGCAACTGTCTGAGCGTCATCCCAAGCCGACGCGCTGCCTCGCTGCGGTTCCAGCGCGTCTCATCGAGCATGCGCAGCACCAGCGCGCGTTCGTCGCTGTCCGAATCGCTCTCCGCAACATCGTCATGAACATCGCCGCTTGCATTGAAGAAGACTAAGGGCTGCGCTAGCCCCTCTGTCGGATGGAGACTGAGATCGGGGCCAGTGATCTCGTCACCGTCACACAGCGCGCAGGCTCTTTCGAGCAAATTTTCCAGCTCGCGAACGTTGCCGGCAAAGGAATGCTGTGCCAGCAGTTGGCTTGCTTCACGGGTCAGCCGCCGCGGAGCGCCACCCTCGCGCTCAGCGAGTCGGGCAAGGATGTGCTCCGCCAGCTCGGGGATGTCCTCCGGCCGCTCGCGTAGCGGCGGCACACGCAAGGTGATGACGTTGATGCGGAAGTAGAGGTCCTGACGAAACTTGCCTTCGGCGACCAATTGCCCGAGGTCGCGATGGGAGGCAGACAGGATGCGGACATCCACCGGTTCTTCGGCGTGGGCGCCAACGGGTCGTACCGCTCGCTCCTGAATCGCGCGCAGGAGCTTCACCTGCATCGCCAAGGGCAGGTCGGCGACTTCGTCGAGGAACAGCGTGCCGCCCCGTGCAGCCTGGAAAAGGCCGTCCTTGTCGGATACGGCGCCAGTGAAGCTCCCCTTGCGATGTCCGAAGAACTCGCTTTCCATCAGTTCAGGTGCGATGGCGCCGCAATTGACCGGAACGAAGGGGGCATTCGCACGCGGCCCGGACTCGTGAATCAGGCGGGCGATGACTTCCTTGCCGGTACCGGATTCGCCGAGGATGAAGACGGGCGCCTGGTTGCGCGCGAGCTTCGATATCTGGCTACGCAGTTGCTCGAGCGCGGCGGAGCGCCCGATCAGACTGCGGCCGCCGGCGTTTTCTCCCAAGCCCGGCGCGCTCTGCACGTTCAATGCGTGACTGACGATTTCGCGCAGCGCCTTGAGTTCGACCGGCTTGGTCACGAAATCGAATGCGCCACACTTGAGGGCGCGGATTGCCGTCTCGATGCTGCCGAATGCGGTAATCACGGCCACAGGAAGCCCGGGAATGTGCGACTGGATGTGGGCAACCAGTTCCAGTCCATCGCCATCCGGCAGGCGCATGTCGGTGAGGCACAGCCGGTAGGGCTTTTCGTCCAGCAGCCGGCGGGCATCGGCAACGGTCCCGGCGGTATCGCAGGCGAGCCCCATGCGCAGCAGCGAGAGTTCGAGCACTTCGCGGATGTCTTCTTCGTCGTCCACGACCAGTACATCGATCCCCCTCGGGCGATTGCGTCGTTCGGGTTGCGTCATGGCTGGCTCCGTCCGGTCAGTACGAAATGCGCACCCGGGGCATTGTCCAACAATTCGAGGGCGGCGCCGTTGGCTTCGGCAAGTTCGCGCGCGATATACAGGCCCAGGCCGGTCCCCTTCGGATGCGTGGTAAAGAAAGGCTCGAAGATCCGCATGCGATCGGCTTCCGGGATGCCCGGACCGTCGTCGACGACGTGCAGCGCCGTGCGCCCCCCGCTCTCCGTCGCAACGAAGATCCTCACCGAACCGGCTTGTCCCGAACAGTAGCGGCGCGCGTTCGCGATCAGGTTGTCGAGGATCTGGTGCAGATGGGCGCGGTCGACGGCCAGCGTTTCGTCGGGCGGGATGTCGATGCGGTAGATGTCGCGCTCCGTATCACCGCCCATTGCACGTTCGTCGATCAATCCGGATATGAATGCAGCCAGACGCAGCGCTTCCGGCAACAATTCGTCGCGCCGGCCAAGAGCGAGCACGTCGCGGATCATGCGTTCGATGCGTCGCGCATTGTCGTTGATGATCCGGATGAGGCGCACCTGCACTTCGCCGCGCTTTTCCTCGGTCAGCAGTTCGGCGGCCTGGGTGACGGCTGACAGCGGGTTGCGGATCTCGTGGGCCATGCTGGCCGTGAGGCGCCCCAGGGCGGCGAGCTTCAGCTGCTGGATCTGGATCTGGATCTCCTCGTAGTCCGTGAGATACACAAGGATTTCGGTGCCGTCCGTGCGCTCGTCGCAATGAGCACCGATCGCCCGGCAACGCAGCAGCTTCCCCGCGGGGCCGGCGCGCAGGAGCCTGCCCTCCGGGCCGCATTCCCCGCGCACGTCCGCCAGGCTCTCGTCGAGGTCAGCCAGGCGCAGACCTTCGAGCGAGGACACGCCAAGCAATTCGGCGGCGCGCGGATTGGCCTGCAGAACGCGGCCGTCGCTGTCGAGCACGACGACGCCGTCCTGCATGTCACGGATGATGCGCTCGTTGACGGCCTGCTGCTTGGCGAGCGCTTCACCGCGCTGGACCGCCAGAGATTCGTTCGCTTTCGCGCGCCGCGCCAACAGGCGGGCGGTGATCGCGATGCCGAAGAAGCCGGTGCACAGGATTCCGACCTGCAGGAAGTCGGCCGGCTTGCTGTTGGTGAGCAGACGCCAGACGTTTTCGGCGAGCACGGTCACGGTCGCCAGCGCGGCGTAGAACAGGACCATCCGCTCCTGGGCCACGAGACCGGCGCCGGCGAGGATCACCATCATCAGCACGGGCATGCCGCTCGCGTAGCCACCGCTCGCCCACATGATCAGGCCGAGCAGCACGATGTCGATCACGACCTGCAGCGTGATGAGGCGATCGAGTCCGAGTCGTCGCGCCGCGTCCGGGAAACCGAGGGCGAGGACGGCCGCGATATAGGCAATCGCGGCGCCCTTGAAGACGCGGGGCGCGTCGGCGCCGAGATTCAGTTCGAGCCCGGCGACGAGGAACAGGCCGGCGATGATCAGCCGGAAAAGATTCAGGTAGCGCAGCGGTACCCAGCGTGCGGCGTCGAAGCCATCGACCAGCAGGCCCATTGGCTATCGCCTACCGCCGCGCGCCCAGGCGGCGGTGCTCCTCGCTGCAATAGAAGGTCTCGCCGTCACGCACGCATTCGCTCTCGGGCACATGCACACCGCAGTGGGCGCAGCCGACCATCCGTTCGACGTCATCAGCATCGCGCCGACGTGCGCCACCGCCACCGCGGTGCGCGGAGTCATCGGATCGGCTGACGATGCGGCGGACCCACCAGATGGCGACCAGAATCAGAATGAAAATCAGCAGATTACGCACGGCAGGAGATTCGGCAGGAATATCGGCGGGACGAGTTTAGCATGGGGTCCGTCAGACCCGGCGCAAGCGCTCGCAGGCCGCGGCGAGCGTGGCTTCGTTCTTCGCGAAGCAGAAGCGGATCACGCGCTCGTCGCGCCCGTCGGCGAAGAAGGCGGAGACCGGAATGGCCGCGACGCCGACGTCGCGCGTGAGCCGCTGCACGAAGGCGGTATCGGCTTCGTCGGAGATCGCGCCGTAGCGCGCGAGCTGAAAATAGGTGCCGCGCGAGGGCAACAGCTCGAAGCGGGATCCGGTCAATGCGTCACGGAAGAAATCGCGCTTGGCCTGGTAGAAGGCCGCCAGCCTCTCGTGGCGCGACGCATCGGCCATGTAATCGGCGAGCGCGTATTGCACCGGCGTATTCACGGTGAAGACGTTGAACTGATGCACCTTGCGAAATTCGGCCATCAGCTCGCGCGGGGCGACGACGTAACCGACTTTCCAGCCGGTGATGTGATAGGTCTTGCCGAAGCTCGACACGATGACGCTGCGGGCGGCAAGCTCCGGGTGGCGCGCGCAGCTTTCGTGGCGCAGGCCGTCGAAGACGATGTGCTCGTAGACTTCGTCAGAGACGATCACGATGCCGGTGTCGCGGGTAAGCGCCGCGAGCCGCGCCATGTCGTCCGCGGTCCATACCGTCGCGGTCGGGTTGTGCGGGCTGTTGATCATGATCATGCGCGTGCGCGGCGTGATCGCGGCGGCGACCGCGTCCCAGTCCGGGCGGTAGTCCGGTGCCGTCAGTTGCATGCGCACGACGCGGCCGCCCTGCAGTTCGACTGCGGGGGCGTAGGAGTCGTATACCGGCTCGAACACGATGACTTCGTCGCCCGGATGCACCAGCGCCGCGACGGCGGTGAGCAGCGCCTGCGTCGCGCCGGCGGTGACGGTGATTTCGGTTTCGGGGTCGTATTCCGTGCCATACAGGGCGGAGACCTTGCGTGCGATCGCTTCACGCAGCGGCGCGACGCCGCCCATCGGGGCGTATTGGTTGAATCCGGCCCGCATCCAGTGCGAGACGCGCTCGAAGAGGAAGTCCTCGGCGTTGAAATCCGGGAAGCCCTGGGACAGGTTGATCGCGCCGCATTGCTGCGCGAGACGCGACATCACGGTGAAGATCGTGGTGCCGACGTTGGGCAGGCGGGATTCGATGGGGGCGGGGAATTGGGGCATGGCTGCGGGCGGGGTCGAGTTGATGCCGAACATTCTCGCAGAGGGTCCGGTTGATGACCAATGGCGCCGGTATTTCAAGACAATGCAGGATTGTCGAAGCCTCCGCTCGGCGCCTTGTGCCGCGTCCTTCCTCTTCCGGGCAGGCGCTCGCGGCCTTCGGCTTCCCGGCCCGAGCCAGTCCGCGGGGGCGGCGACGCAAACTCGCCCTGCGGGCTCAAACATGCGTCGCCTTGTTTCCCCCACGGACAGTCGCGGCCCGGCGCTCACGGACAGCCCGGAAGAGGAAGGCCACGGCACTTGCGTGCGGATAGGGCGGTTGGTCTCGGGATAGAATAGCCCCATGTTTACTCAGCCTATTCCCACGATCAAGCGCGACGGGGACGCCGTCGTTATTCTTGACCAAACTCTATTGCCGCACCGTTGCGAAGTGCGCCGGTTGACGACGCTCGACGAGGTCGCCGTCGCGATCCATGCGATGCAGGTCCGCGGAGCTCCGCTGATCGGCGCCACGGCGGCCTTTGGCGTTGCGATCGCGCTGATGAGGGATGCGAGCGACGCGCGGCTCGAGCGCTCGCTGGAGATTCTCGGCGCGACGCGTCCGACCGCAGTGAACCTGCATTGGGCGCTTGGGCAGATGGCCGGCCGGTTGCGCCCGCTCGATCCCTCCGAGCGCGTCGAGGCCGCCTGGCGCGAGGCTGAAGCGATCCGCGAGGGCGATGCCGGGATGTGCGCCGCGATCGGCGGACACGGCTACGAGATTCTCAAAGGCCTCGCTGCCGGACTCGACCGTCCGCTGCGCGTGATGACCCACTGCAACGCCGGCTGGCTCGCGACCTGCGGCGCCGGCACGGCGCTCGCGCCGGTGTATGAAGCGCAGGTGCGCGGGCTCGCGGTCGAGGTGTGGGTCAGCGAAACGCGGCCTCGCAACCAGGGCTTGCTCACCGCGTGGGAGTTGCGCGAAGCAGGCGTGCCGCTGCGCCTCATTGCCGACAACGCGGCCGGGATACTGCTCGCGCGCGGTGAGGTCGATGTCGTGATCACGGGCGCGGACCGAGTGGCGGCGAACGGCGACTCGGCGAACAAGGTCGGCACCTATCTGAAGGCGCTCGCGGCGCGCGAGCACGGCGTGCCCTTCTACATCGCGGCGCCTTTCTCGACGGTCGATTTCGGGTGTCCCGACGGTGCGGCGATCCCGATCGAGGATCGCGGCGCGGGCGAAGTGTGCTCGGTGCTCGGTCTCGCCGAGGACGGTGCATTGCGCATGCTGCGCCTCGCGCCCGAAACCACCGCGGCCGCCAACCCGGCCTTCGATGTGACGCCTGCGCGCTGCATCACCGGCATCATCACCGAGCGCGGCGTCTGCGAGCCGGGACGGCTGCGCGAGCTCTATCCGGAGGCGAAGGCATGACCCAGGGCAGCCATTACGACGCTTCATTGCGCGAGGAATTGCTCGCGACGGCGCGGGCGATGACTGCCGCCGGACTCAACACGGGGACCGCCGGCAATGTCAGTGTGCGGATGGCGGGCGGGATGCTGATCACGCCGAGCGGCATGCCACCGGAGGCGTGCTGCGTCGAGGACATGGTGTTCGTCGCCGAGGACGGGACGGCGACGGGTCGTCTCGCGCCGTCGAGCGAGTGGCGCTTTCACCACGACATCTATGCGGGGCGCCCCGAGGCCGGCGCGGTCCTGCACGCGCATGCCCCGTTCGCGACCTCACTCGCGTGCCAGCGGACCGAGATCCCGGCCTTCCATTACATGATCGCGCGCTTCGGTGGCAACACGGTACGCTGCGCGCGTTATGCGACCTTCGGCACGCAGGACCTCTCCGACAACATCCTCGATGCGCTGGAAGAGCGTTCGGCCTGCCTGATGGCGAATCACGGCATGCTGGTGTTCGGCCGCAGCCTCTCAAATGCGCTGGCGCTCGCAATCGAGTTCGAGACGCTGTGCGAGCAGTACTGGCGCACGCGCCAGCTCGGCGAACCGGTGCTGCTGTCGGACGCGGAGATGGCCGAGGTCGTCGAGCGCTTCCGCTGGTACGGCAAGCCGCAAGCGGGTTAATCCCGCCTTCCGCAGCCAGTCTCCAGCACCCGCAACAGGCTCGACGTATCGTCGTGCGCCCCACCCTGCGCCATCAACGCGTTGAGCTGCTGCCAGACTTGCGCGGCGATCGGTAGCGGCGCGCCGAGGCGCGCGGCCTCGTCCATCAGGATGCCGAAGTCCTTGTGATGCAGGCGCGCCTCGATGCCGGCGGCGAAGTCGCGGCGGATCATGCGGTCGCCCATCACGTCGAGCATGCGCGACGATGCGGAGCCGCCCATCAGGGCGCCGCGCATCGCCGCGAGATCGACGCCGTGCGCCTTCGCAAGCAGCATCGCTTCGGCGCAGGCCTGGATCGTCGACACCATCACCATCTGGTTGCAGGCCTTCGCAACCTCGCCGGCGCCGTTGTCGCCGACGTGGACGATGACGCGTGAGAAGCATTCGAGCAGCGGACGCACGCGCTCCAGCACCGCAGCATCACCGCCGATCATCATCGCAACGGTCCCCGCCTCGGCCGCGACCGAGCCGCCGGACACCGGCGCGTCGAGCATCGCCGCGCCGCGTTCGGCCAGTGCTGCCGCGATGCGCCGCGTGGTTCCCGGCGCGATCGTGCTCATGTCGACATGCACCCAACCGGGACGCGCACCTTCGACGAAACCGTCCTTGCCGAGCGCAACCTGCTCGACGTCGGCGCTGGTCGTGATGATCGTAAAGGCGACGTCGGTCGCCGCCGCCAGCGCGGCAGGCGAGTCATGCACGACGGCACCGCTGTCGGCAAACGATGCCAGGCTCTCCGGGCGCCGCGCCCACAAGTGCAGGCGATGGCCGGCGCGCTGCAGGTGCTGCGCCATCGGGCGCCCCATCGCGCCCAGTCCGACGAAACCGACTTCCATCAGGCCTGCTCCTCCTCGCCGCCGCTCATCCGTTCGAGGAGCTTCAGCATCGCGATCGAGTCGTTCTCGCCGAGGCCGCTACCGACCATCGCGTTGAGCATCTGCGCGGTCGCGGCCGACGTCGGCAGCGCGAGGCCGAGGCGGTGCGCCTCTTCCATCACGATGCGCAGGTCCTTCTGGTGCATCCAGGCCTTGAAGCCGGGCTTGAAGTTGCGGTCGAGCATGCGTTGGCCGTGGTTTTCGAGCACGCGCGAATAGGCGAAGCCGCCGAGCAGCGCCTCGCGCACCTTCGCGGCATCGACGCCGCTCTTCTTCGCGAAGTTCATCGCCTCGGCCACCGCCGCGACCCCGACCCCGGTGAGGATCTGGTTGCACGCCTTCGCGACCTGGCCGGCCCCGCTCGCGCCGATCAGCGACACGGTCTTGCCCATCGCCTCGAATGCGGGCTTCACGCGCTCGAAGGCCGCGGCGTCGCCGCCGACCATGATGGTGAGGTTCGCATTGATCGCGCCGATCTCGCCGCCCGACACCGGCGCATCGAGCATCTCGATGCCGCGCGCCTTGAGCTTCGCGGCGATCGCCTGTGCGGCGGCCGGTGCGATCGTGCTCATGTCGACGAAGATCAGGCCGGGACGCGCCCCTTCGGCGAGGCCCTTCGGTCCGAGCGCGACCTGCTCGACGTCGGGCGCATCGGCGACCATGCTGATGACAACCTCCACGCGCGAGGCGAGCTCGGCGGCGCTCGCGCAGTCGCCGGCGCCCGCATCGAGCAGCGGCTGCATCGATTCGCGCCGGCGGCTCCATACATGCACCTTGTGCCCCGCTTTCATGAGGTTCAGCGCCATGGGGCGCCCCATCAGGCCGAGTCCGATGAATCCGACTTCCATTCTTGCAATCTCCTGTGGCTGGAACATGCATGGCGACGCATAATCGCGCCATGACCTACGCCCCCATCATCAAGGAAATCGGGCGCGGCGCCAAGGGCGCGCGCGACGTGGACGCCTCGCACGCGGAACAGCTTTTCGGCGACATGCTGGATGGCAAGGTGCCGGACCTGGAGCTCGGCGCCATCGTCATCGCGTTGCGCATCAAGAGCGAATCGCGCGACGAACTGCTCGGCTTCAAGCGCGCGATGGACGCCCGCTGCCCGCAGGTCGCGGTGCCGCCGGGGCCGCGTTGCGTGATCCTGCCGACCTACAACGGCGCCCGCCGCCAGGCGAACCTGATGCCGCTCGTCGCGCTGCTGCTCGCGCGCGAAGGCGTGCCGGTGCTGATCCAGGGGCGGCATGACTTCGAATCGCGCGTGAGCCCCTTCGAACTGCTCGCGGCGCTCGACATCCATCCGGCGCTCGGTGTCGGCGAAGCGCATCGCGAACTGACGGAAAAGCGCGTCGCCTGCCTGCGCCTCGATGAGCTGCTGCCTGGGCTGGACCGCCTGCTGAGCCTGCGCCTGCGGATGGGCGTGCGCGGCAGCGGGCATACGATGGCGAAGCTGGTCGATCCCTGCGTCGGGCGCAGCGTGCGGGTCGTCGCGGTGACGCACCCGGAGTACCTCGAACGCATGCACGAATTCCTCGTCGCGGACGGCGGCCGCGCGATGCTGATGCGCGGCACCGAGGGCGAGGCCTACGCGAATCCGCGCCGGCGTCCGGCGATTCAGGTGTTCCGGGAGGGCGTCGCGGACATCGCCTGGCCGGCGGAGGAAGGCGGCGCGCCGCCGCTGGAAGGATTGCCCGATGCGCCGGCGGTCGCCGAGAACGCGGCACTGATCCGCGCGATGCTCGCGGGCGACGTCGCCATACCGCAACCGATTCTGGACCAGGTCGCAACGCTCGTGCAGCTTGCGATGGAGTCTTGAAAGAAGAAACCTGCCGTCGGCATCCCGGCAGGAGAGGCTTCAACCACGGATGGATGTGGAGTGTTGGGGAGAATACTCTCCCGTAGTTGAAGCCTCTCCTGCCGGGACGACGCCGTGTCAGGAAGCGCTCGGAGCGAAACGTCCGTCGCGATAGTCCGCGACGGCCTGCAAAAGTTCCTCTTGCGTGTTCATTACGAAGGGGCCGTACTGGGCGATCGGCTCGCCGAGCGGACGGCCGGCAATCAGCAGCACGCGCGACGGCGCGGCGCCCCCTTCGATCACAACGCCGTCGGCGTCCGCCGCGTTGACCAGAATTGCCATGCGCTTTTCCGGCACGGTCTTGCCGGAAATCGACACCTCGCCGCGATACACATACGCAAAGGCGTTGTGCCCCGGGGGGATCGCCTGCGTGAAATTCGCGCCCGCAGGCAGGTGGATGTCGAGATACAGCGGTGCCGTCGCGTCGCGCGTCACCGCGCCGACGACGCCATGGCTGAGGCCTGCGATCACGGAGACCTCGACCCCGGTTTCCGTTCGAAAATCCGGCAGATCTGCTGCCGCAAAGTCGCGATACCACGGCGCGCACATCTTGTCCCGCCCCGGCAGGTTCAGCCACAGCTGAAAGCCTTCCATCACACCATCTTCCTGCTCGGGCATCTCCGAATGGATCAGGCCGCGCCCGGCGGTCATCCACTGCACGCCGCCGTTCTCGAGCAGGCCTTCGTGGCCGGCGTTGTCGCGATGGCGCATGCGGCCGGCGATCATGTAGGTGACGGTCTCGAAGCCGCGGTGCGGATGATCGGGAAAGCCCGCGAGATAGTCGCCCGGATTGTCGCTGCGGAAGGCATCGAGCATCAGGAAGGGGTCGAGCCGGCGCTGCAGCGGCTGGGTCAGCACGCGCGTGAGCTTGACGCCGGCACCGTCGGAGGTGGCCTGCCCGGCCACCAGACACTCGACGGCGCGCGGCTTCGCGACGCGTTCGGGCTGCTGGGTGTGGGACTTTTCGGACATGAGACCTTCCTCCATCGGTGGGTTATGCAGCTTCGATCAGGCGAACGCGGCCTCGATATCGCGTTGAGCTTCGGCGAAGGCCTGTTGTTCCGCTTCGGGGCCCATCGCCAGGCCTTCGGCGAAGGCGAAGCGCACGTCGGTCATGCCGAGGAAGCCGAGCACGGCCTTCAGATACGGGACTTGCGAGTCGAGCGGGCTGTTGCGGTAACGGCCGCCGCGGGTCAGCGCGACATACACCGTCTTGCCCTTCAGCAGGCCTTCGGGCCCGTTCGCGGTGTATTGGAAAGTGACCTTCGCACGGGCGATCGCATCGATCCAGTTCTTCAGTTGCGCCGGCACGCCGAAGTTGTACATCGGCACGCCCAGCACCACGGCGTCGGCGGCCTGGATTTCGGCGATCAGCGCGTCATCGAGCGCGACGCGGGCTGCCTGTTCCGGCGTGCGCTGCTCGGCCGGCGTGAAGAGTGCGCCGAGCGTGGCTTCGTCAAGCACGGGGTGCGGATTGCGAGCCAGGTCGCGGACGACCAGCGCCGCGCCCGGATTTTCGTTCTTCAGGCGCTCGACGATCGAGTTCGCCAGACGGGTCGATTGCGAACCTTCGCTACGGGCGCTGGAGTTGATCTGCAGGATGTTCATGTCGCTCTCCGTTAAATGTGTGAGTCAGTGGAGGCAACTCTAGGGGAAGCATTGTTGCGGAAAAAGCCTGAACTTTGCACTACACTATTTCAGGTATTGCACCAATGCAAACAGCATAATTTGGAACTTCTGCAGCGCAACAACGACGAAGTCAGCTGACTATCCTACAATCGCGTTTCAATCGCCCTTTGGCATTCAAGCCCTGCTTCCATGATGAATCCATCTTCGCCGTCCCCCCGCTTTCTTTTCCTGGCGCTGTTCGCAGCCTGCTTCGCCCTGCTCGGCTTCGGCCTCTACCTGCAGCACGTGAAGGGGCTGGAGCCCTGCCCGATGTGCATCATGCAGCGCTATGCCTTCATCGCCGTGGGCCTGACCGCGCTGGTCGCGGGACTGCATAATCCGGGACGGACGGGAACGCGCGCGTATGCCGTGCTCGTGCTGCTGATGGCGCTCGCGGGCGGCGGCGTCGCGGTGCGGCAGACGTGGATCCAGATCTACCCGCCGCAGGTGTCCGAATGCGGGCCCGACCTCGAATTCATGCTCGGCAGCTTCCCGCTGGCCGATGCCTTGCCGATGATTTTCCGCGGGGCGGGCGATTGCTCGGTCGTCGACTGGACCTTCCTCGGCCTGTCGATCGCCAACTGGTCGCTGGTGACCTTCACGCTGGTCGTGCTGTTCGCGATCGCGATCTTCCTGCGCGGCAAGGCCCGCGCCTGAGGACCGTCGGCGGCGGCCTCAGCCGACCACGCGTACGGTCGTGCCGCCGATCTCGTAGAGCCCCTGGCCCAAGGCGTGGCAGCGCTTCACTTCGAGGCGCGTCACGAGCGGGGGGCGGGCGACCTGGCCGCCGGGCGAGGCGATGATCACCTCCAGCACCTCGGCTTGCCCCGGGACATAGGACGAACGCAGCGTCATCCCGCCGACGCTGATCTCGACGCATTCCGCCGGGATCGACTCGCCGCTCTTCAGACGGATGGTCGCCTGGCAGCCGAGAGGGATGCGCCGGTCGAGCCGCCGTTCGATTTGGGATACGCGATCGTTCATGATGGCGGATGCAGGTCGGATTTCTGACAGCCGGATTGTAGCCCTCCCGGCAGCCGAACGTCGCATCCTTTGCATCGTCATGAGCGCAAATAATTACGCTACGGTCGATGCTTCAGCGGCAGCTTGGCCCGTCCGGCACACCGGCCTTGCGCAGGAAGATCTCCAGCGGGCAGAAGCGCGTGAAGCCGCTCTGGAAGAGATTCGCGCCGACGAAGACCGTGAACCACAGGAAGTTCTTGTTCACGAAGAGCGGCGAGCCCTCGACGCCGAGCGCGAGCGAGATCAGCACGAAGGCGCCGGCAAAGATCCGGACGAACTGGTTGACGGTGAGCGTCATGAGGTTTCTCCCTTGAGTTGCGCGACGCGGCCCCGCATCGCGGCGAAGTACAGCACCGGGATGACCACCAGCGTCAGCACGGTGGACACGAGGATGCCGAAGATCAGGCTGATCGCGAGCCCGTTGAAGATCGGGTCGTCGAGGATGAAGAGCGCACCGATCATCGCGGCGAGCGCCGTGAGCCCGATGGGCTTCGCGCGCACCGCGGCGGCACGGATCACCGCTTCGCCGAGTTCGACACCGGCTCGCACCTGCTGATTGACGAAGTCGACGAGCAGGATGGAGTTGCGGACGATGATGCCGGCGAGCGCGATCATGCCGATCATCGAGGTCGCGGTGAATTGCGCGCCGAGCAGCGCGTGGCCGGGCATCACGCCGATGATCGTCAGCGGGATCGGCGCCATGATGATCAGCGGCACGAGGTAGCTCCGGAACTGCGCGACGACGAGGACGTAGATCAGGATCAGCCCCACGGCGTAGGCCGCGCCCATATCGCGGAAGGTCTCGTAGGTCACCTGCCACTCGCCGTCCCACTTCACGCTGTAGCCGGCGTAGGCATCGTCGGGCGAGCGGATGAACCATTCACCCAGCGCGCCGGCGAGACCGGGACTGCCTGCAAGCGGCAGCTCGCGGATCTGCGAGCGCACGTCGAACATGCCGTAGAGCGGCGAATCGAGCTTTCCGCCCATGTCGCCGGTGACATACACGACGGGCAGCAGGTCCTTGCGGTAGATCACCTGCTCGCGCGTCGTGTCCTCGACGGTAACGAGCTCCGACACCGACACCAGCGTGCCGTCGCGCGCGCGGACCTTGAGCGCGAGCAGCGCATCGACGTTCGACTGGCGTTCGGACGGCAGCTGGATATGCACCGGGATCTCGTACTTGTTGTCGCCGCCGTGGATCGGCGTGACGTTCTCGCCCGCGAGACCCAGGCGCACGACCTCGACGATATCCGCCTGCGCGACGCCCATACGGGCCGCCTTCGCCTGATCGACGCGCAGCACCTGCTTCGGTGCGGCCTCGTCGACGGTGTCGTCGACGCCGACGACGTCGGTCGTGCCTTCGAAGGCCGCGCGGACCTTGCCCGCGACCGCGGTCTGCCCCGCGTAATCCGGGCCGTACACTTCGGCAACGATCGGCGAGAGCACCGGCGGGCCGGGCGGGACCTCGACGACTTTCGCATTCCCGCCGGCGGCGCGCGCGATGCGCGCGACCTCGTCGCGCACCGCGACGGCGATCTCGTGGCTCTTGCGGTGGCGATGCTTCTTGTCGACGAGATTCACCTGGATATCGCCCTGCTCGGGCAGGCTCCGCAGGTAGTACTGACGCACCAGACCGTTGAAATTGATCGGACTCGCGGTGCCGGCATAGGCCTGCCAGTCGCTGACCTCCTCGACCGCGGCGAGACGCTCGCCGATCTCGCGCAGCACGCGCGCGGTCTCCTCGACCGGGGTGCCGACCGGCATGTCGAGCACGACCTGGAATTCGCTCTTGTTGTCGAAGGGCAGCATCTTCAGGACGACGAGTTTGACCGCCGGGAGCGCAACCGAGGCAAGGATCAGCACCAGCACGGCGAGCCACAATTTCAGGCGCGCGCGTCCGCCTTTCGCGGGGTCGAGCATCGGAGTCATCGTCCGCCGGAACAGGCGATCGAGCCGGGCGGTCAGCTTGTCCTCGCCTCCGTGCGTGTGGGCATCGACAGCCTTCAGCAGGCGCTGCGCGAGCCAGGGCGTGACGACGAAGGCGACCGCGAGCGAGATGAACATGCCCATCGACGCGTTGATCGGGATCGGGCTCATGTAGGGGCCCATCAGGCCGGTGACGAAGGCCATCGGCAGCAGCGCGGCGATGACCGTGAAGGTCGCGAGGATCGTCGGCCCGCCGACCTCGTCGACGGCGCGCGGCACGAGCTGCCACAGCGGCGTGTCAGGTTCCAGCGTGTGCCAGCGGTGGATGTTCTCGACGACGACGATCGCGTCGTCGACCAGGATGCCGATCGAGAAGATCAGCGCGAAGAGGCTCACCCGGTTCAGCGTGAAGCCCCAGGCCCAGGACGCGAAGAGCGTCGCGGCGAGCGTGAGGCCGACCGCGACGCCGACGATCAGCGCCTCGCGCCGGCCGAGCGCGAAGAAGACGAGCAGCACGACGGCCGAGGTCGCGAACACGAGCTTGCCGATCAGCGTGTTGGCCTTGTCGTTGGCGGTCTGGCCGTAGTTGCGCGTGACGGTGAAGTCGACGCCTTCGGGGATCAGCTCGCCGCGCAGGCTCTCCGCGCGGACGAGCACGGCGTCGGCGACGTCGGCCGCGTTCGCGCCGGGCTTCTTCGAGATGGCAAGCGTCACCGCCGGAAAGGCGCCCTGCTCCGCGATGCCCTTCTGCGCCGCAGCGGCACCTGTGCCGAACCACACGTATTGCGTCGCCTGATCGGGGCCGTCTTCGATACGCGCGACATCGCGCATGAAGACCGGCCTGCGCTCGACGACGCCGACGACCAGACTCCGCACGTCCTCGGCCGATTCGAGGTAGGTGCCGGTCTGCACCAGCACTTCGCGGTTGCCCGCGACGAGCGTGCCAGCGGGCTGCGAGGCGTTCGCGAGCTGCAGCGCCGCGCGCACGTCCTGAGCGGTCACGCCGTGCGCGTTCATGCGCTCGGTGTCGAGCAGGACTCGGACGACGTGGCCGGGTCCGCCGATCGTCGTCACGTCGCGCGTGCCGGGAATGCGCTTGAGTTCGAGCTCGACTGCGCGCGAGACCTGCTGCAGCTCGAAGCCGCTGCGCGCGGCGTCAGCGGTCCAGAAGGTGAGGCTCACGATCGGCACGTCGTCGATGCCCTTCGGCTTGACGATCGGTTCGCCGACCCCGAGCTGCGGGCTCAGCCAGTCCTTGTTCGAATGGACGGTGTCGTAGAGCCGCACGAGCGCCGTCTGGTTCGGCACGCCGACCTTGAACTGCACGGTAATCACGGCCATGCCGGGGCGCGACACGGAGTAGACGTGTTCGACGCCCGCCATCCGCGACAGCACCTGCTCTCCGGGCCGCGCGACGAGCGCCTCGACGTCGCGCGCCGACGCGCCCGGGAAGGGGACCAGCACGTTCGCCATCGTCACGTCGATCTGCGGCTCTTCCTCCTTCGGCGTGACGAGCGTCGCGAACACGCCCATCAGCAGCAGCACGAGCGCCAACAGCGGTGTCAGCGCGTTGCGCTGGAAGGCGCCGGCGATGCGGCCGGCGATACCGAGCGGGGTGTCCATGGCCGGCCCCTCAGCGTTCCGCGACGGCGCGCGGCGCCCGTGGCGCACGCGACACGATCGCCGCCTGCACCGGGTCGAGCGCGATCGTTTCGCCGCCCGCGAGGCCTGCCAGCACGTCGACGCTGCCGTCCGCCTGCGACTCGCCAGCGCGGATCTGGCGCAGCGCGAAACCGCCCTTTCCGTCGGCGACGTAGACGCCCGTCAGTTCGCCTCGCCTCAGGATCGCCGTCGCCGGGACGGTGACGCGCGCGCCTTCGCCCGTCGTGAAATGGACTCGCGCGAACGTGCCGGGCACGAGTCCCTCGGTGTTTGGGGGCAGATCCACGCGCACGCGGACGGTGTGCGTGCGAGGATCCGCAGCCGGCAGCACGGTCGCGGCGACACCATCGAGCCAGCGCCCCGACTCCGGCAGCTCGACGCGCGCCGCGAACTTCGTCCCGGCGAGCGCCGCGAGGCGCTGCTGCGGCACATCGACGACCGCGCGCATCGCAGACGGATCGAAGACCGTCACCAGCTGCCGCCCGGGCTGCGCCATCTCGCCGGCCTCGACGTGGCGCGCCGCGACGAGGCCCGCCAGCGGCGAGACGATCACCGCATAACCCTGCGCCGTCGCCGCCTGCCCGCGCCCCGCCTGCGCGGCCCGCAGTTGCGCCTCGGCCGCGTCATAGGCGGCCCGCGCCTGATCGAGCGCAGCCTGGCTGACGAACTTGCGCTCGACAAGGCTCTTCGTGCGCTCGTACGCAGCCTTCGCGTTGATCTGGTTGGCCTGGGCCTGGGCGATGCCTGCCTCCGCGCCCGAGACCGCCTGCGCGGCCTCCGCGGAGTCGATCCGCAGCAGCACCTGCCCCTTCACGACGCGGTCGCCGGCATCGACATTCAACGCGACGATGCGCCCCGGCACCTGCGCCGCGAGCGTCGACTGACGCACGGCCTCGATCGTCGCCTCCGCGGGCTGCGTCGAGGCCACCGTGCGCGCCTCGACCTTCATGGTCGGCACGTCGGCAAGCGCCGGCGCAGCGCATATCGACAGGAACAGGGTCAGCAGGAAAGGAGTAGCTACACGCATGAGTATTAGCATACTCTAATACTCATGCGTGTCAAGAATTCCATCGTTGAATTCAGGGGAATTGCGTCAGCTCATGCCGGGGTCAGTCCAGGCAACGTCCGGCATAAGCCGCCATCGCCGCGATGACGCTGTCGTCCTCACCCACCGGCAATGCCAGCCTGACTTCGCATGCGGGGTGCCGCGCGCGCGCCGCGGTGATCAGCACCGGCACGTCGCTCTTCACGTGCCCGCCCTGAGCGATGAACATCGGCACGACGACGACCCGACTGGCGCCGCGCGCGATGACGTCGTCGATCGCCTCGGCGAGCGTCGGGCGCATCAGTTCCAGGAAAGCCAGTTCCACTTGCAGGCCGGGCGACAGCGACAGCAGCTGTTCGCGCGTGCGCTGCAGCGGCCGCGCCCATTCGGGATCGCGCGCGCCGTGGCCGAAGAGAATCACCGCGTCCTTGCCGCTCATACAACGCTCTCCATGATTTCCTTGCTCGCGTCGACCGGCACCGCGAGCAGGCGTTCGATCGCGCGGGCAGCGGCAAAGAGGCCGACGGAGGCCGTCACCATCATGCTCGACCCATAGCCCGCACACGCCAAGCCCTGCGGTCCGTGCGGCAGGTCGCAGGCGAGATCGCCGAGCCGCAGCGGCTCGGTGGAATACACCGCCTCGATGCCGAAGGGGCGTTTCGGATTGCGCGGAAAACCGTGTTCGGCGCGCAGCCGCTTGCGCACCTTCGCGAGCAGCGGGTCCTGCTCGGTGCGCGACAGATCGGCCACGCAGATCGCGCGCGGATCGGTCTTCCCACCCGCTCCGCCCGCCACGATCAACGGAATGCGCCGCGCACGGCACGCGAGCACGATCGCGACCTTGGCGCGCACGTTGTCGATCGCATCGACGACGACGTCGAAATCCTCGATCAGCGCCTCGGCGTTGTCCGGCGTGACGAAGTCGTCGATGGTGACGACCTTCGCCTCCGGATTGATGCCGCGGATGCGCGCCGCCATCGCCTCGACCTTGGCCTGCCCGAGCGTCGCGTCGAGCGCGTGGATCTGACGGTTGATGTTCGATTCGGCGACGTGGTCGAGGTCGATCAGCGTGATCCGCCCGATGCCGCTACGCGCGAGCGCCTCCGCAACCCACGATCCGACGCCGCCCACGCCGATCACGCAGGCATGCGCCGACTGGAGCCGCGGCAGCGCGGCCGGGCCGTACAGGCGCGCCATCCCGCCGAAGCGGCGCTCGCGATCGACTTCGGGAACAAGCTCGGGGGAAATACCGGACATGGCTTCTGGCAAGGATTCGGGAAGCCCCGATGTTACCGCAGCCCGCCCGTCCTGAACTCGGCGGCGCGAGTCCGCTCCAATGGGCGAACGGAGGATCCATGATGCGCCGCAAGGCATACAAGCCCGCTTGCAAGCTTGCTTTCTGCATCGCGCTCGCAAGCGCGCTTCCCCTCGTCGCGACCGCCGGCCCGGCCGCGGCCGACCTCGCCGAAGGCGGCGTCACGGCCTACCAGACGGGCCGCATGAACGAGGCGGCGAGACTCTTCGAACAAGCCGCCCGTGGCGGCAACCGCCTGGCCCAGTTCAACCTGGCGATGATGATGTACCGTAAGGAAACCGCCGCGCCCGATCCGGATGCCGCCTGGCGCTGGCTGCGGCGTGCGGCGACGGCCGGACTGCCGCAGGCGCAATTCACGCTCGCCGTACTCTACGACCACGGCGAAGGGGTCGTGAAGTCGCTGCCCACCGCCGTCGAGTGGTACCGCCGCGCGGCCGAACAGGGCCACACCGAAGCACAGGTCAGCCTCGCGTCGATGCTTTTCATCGGACAGGGGATTGCTCGCGACGACCGCGCCGCGGCGCGCTGGTACCTCGCCGCCGCCCAGGCCGGGCACGTCGGCGCGCAATACATCATCGCGACGATGTATGAACGCGGCGACGGGCTGCCGGCAGATCCGCGGCAGGCGGCCTACTGGTACCAGCAGGCCGCCCAGCAAGGCGACGTCGTCGCACGCGAACGCTACCAGGCGCTCATGTCGGCGCCCGACGGGGCGGCCGCGCCGGCGCGTTGAATCAGGCCGACGCCAGCTCCTTCAGCGCGACATCATCGAGCCACACGCCCAGCCCCTGCGCATTGAGTTCGAGATCGTTGCGCAGCAGATCGAAGATTTCCTCTTCCGGCAGGCACCAGCCCTGGCGCTCCGCCTCCTCGCGCACAATCTGCTCCAGCCCGGCGAGGATCTCGACGTGGCGCGCCACGCCCTCGCCGCGCGCAGCCCGGGCGACCGCGACCTGGGTGTCGATCAGGCGATGCAGATCCGCTGCGAGGCGCTCGACCTCGGTGACGCGACTGTAGTGAGCCAAGTACATCGCCTCGGGATGGAAGCTCATCATGCGGTCGATCGACGCGTGCAGCGCGTCCGGATCGAACTGGGTCGGCGTCGTCGTCGGAAAGATGAAGGCGCGGCCTTCGACGTCGAGTTCGCGATACGACAGCCCGAAGGTGTCGCCGGTGAAGAAGGCCCGGGCGGTCTCGTCCCAGATGCAGATGTGGTGGCGCGCATGGCCCGGCGTCTCCAGCACACGCAGGCGACGCCCGGCGAGCTCGACCTCGAGCCCGTCGTAGGCCTCGACGATGCGCTCGGCCTCGATCGGGGCGAGGCGTCCGTAGAGCGCGAAGGCGCGCTCGGCGCCATACACCGCGGATGTCGCCTCCCACAGCTTCGACGGGTCGACCATGTGGCGCACGCCGCGCGGATGCACCAGCAGCTTGGCGTTGGGGAAGGCGCACATCAGGCTTCCGGCGCCGCCCGCGTGGTCGAGATGGATGTGGGTCAGGATCACCCAGTCGACCTGGTCGGGCGCGATGCCCGCTGCGGCGAGCGCGGTCAGCACGCGCGGGGCCGAGGCGTTGGTGGCCGTATCCACGACCGCCGCGCGCCCCTGGTGAATGATCAGATGAATTGCCGCTAGGCCGGGGCGGCAGTAGCCGGAATCCACCGCGAGAATGCCGTCCGGGTGGGCCGTGAGGTGTTGCACGATCGTCTTCCTCCAACATGAAGCGCGTTGTCTTTTTCCGCAATTGTATCCCGCGCGAGCCCCTTCGACCCGCGCAACGTGCCGGCAAGGCACAATTGCGGCTTCGCCCTCCGGAACGCCGACATGAGCCCCGACACGTTCGCCTTCGACTTCGACCGCACGCCCGACCGCCGCACGGTGCCCGGCGAGAAATGGGGTCGCTACGCCGGCCGCGACATCCTGCCGATGTGGGTCGCGGACATGGAGTTCGCGGCTCCGCCCGCCGTCATCGACGCCCTGCACCGCCGCATCGACCACGGCGTGCTCGGCTATACGGACGCCTGGCCGGGCCTCGTCGAGGCGGTCGTCGAAGGCATCGCCCGCGACCACGGCTGGCGCATCGAACCCGACTGGCTCGTGTGGCTGCCGGGGGTCGTGACCGGTTTCAACATCGCGTGCCGCGCGGTCGGCGAAAGCGGCGACGAGGTGTTCACCGCGACACCGGTCTACCCGCCCTTCCTCACCGCGCCGGCCAACAGCGACCGTCGTCTCGTCAGACGCCCCCTCGTGCTCGCCGACGGGCGCTGGGGCTGGGACCGCGCGGACGTCGAGGCCGCGATCACGCCGCGCACCAAACTACTGATGCTGTGCAACCCCCACAACCCGGTCGGCCGCGTCTTCGACCGCGACGAACTCGCCTGGCTCGCCGATCTCGCCGAGCGGCACGATCTCACGATCTGCTCGGACGAGATCCACTGCGGATTGGTTCTCGACGCCGCGACGCCGCATGTGCCGATCGCAGCCCTCGACGAGCGGGTCGCCCGCCGCACGATCACGCTCATGGCGCCGTCCAAGACCTGGAACATCCCGGCGCTGTATTGCGCCTTCGCGATCATCCCCGACCGCGAGCTGCGCCGGCGCTATCGCCACGCGATGCACGGCATCGTCCCGCACCCGAACGTGCTCGGCATGGTCGCAACCGAAGCCGCCTACCGCGACGGCGGACCGTGGCGGGAAGCGCTGATCGACTACCTGCGCGGCAATCGCGATCTCGTCATGGAAGCGGTGGCGGCGATGCCGGGCCTCACCGCGACGCGCCCCGAAGCGACCTACCTGGCGTGGATCGACTGCCGTGCAAGCGGCATCGCCGAACCGGCGGCGTTCTTCGAAGCGGGCGGCGTCGGCCTGTCGGACGGTGCCGCGTTCGGGCTGCCCGGCTTCGTGCGCCTGAACTTCGGCTGCCCGCGCAGCCAGCTGCGGGAAGGGCTCGCACGCATGCAGCGCGCGCTCCAATCCTCCATCAGCGCCTGAAGCGATGGAGCACACTCAGTGGCGCCCCGCGCGATCCTTCAGGTGGATCGCGGGAGGGGTGTTTTCCACGAAACCACAGGTACCGTGGCGTCAATCAAATCTGCCGCTCGCACAGGAACCACCTCCTCCGGACACGATCTAGAGGAGGATTCAGCTTCGCGGGCGGCGCGCATGTGACCGATGTATCGCAGGACCGTCAGCTTTCGGCAGGAGGGCGAATGGACTCGCCGCGAACACCCGTCGCACCGTCCACGATCGCGGGGCCGCCACGCCATGCGCTGCGGCCCTGGCCGCGCAGCGCCGCCCTCGCCCTGGCGGTCCTGCTCATTTCGCTCCTCACTTCGCTTGCGGCGACGCGCATGGTGCAGACCCAGATCGAGGAGATCGCCCGCCAGCAGTTCGTCACCGAAACCGACGACATCGGCGCCGCAATCCTCGACCGCATGAATGCGATCAACCAGATCCTGCAGGGGGCGGCCGGCCTGTTCGACGCGTCGAACTACGTTTCGCAGAAGGAGTGGCAACAGTATTACGCCGCCCTCACGCTGCAGGAGAACTACCCCGGCATCCTGGGCCTCGGATTTGCACGCTCCCTCACACGGCAGGAGCTGAACTCGCACGAACGGCAGTTGCGCCAGGACGACGCGCGGGCTTACTCCGTCTGGCCGGAGGGCATGCGCGGCGCCTATGCGCCGATCACCTACCTCGAACCCGCGACCCTCCCCAACCGGCATGCGACCGGCTACGACATGTATTCCGAACCGGTGCGGCGGGCCGCAATGGATGCGGCGCGCGACCGAGGCATGGCAGCGCTGTCCGGAAAGGTGGAGCTGGTCCAGGAAATCACGCCTGGCGACGTGCAGGCGGGAACCCTGATGTACATGCCGGTCTATCGCGGCGGCGGCATCCCGCCGACAGTGGGGGAGCGCCGGGCGCGGCTCTTCGGCTTCGTCTACTCGCCGTTCCGCATGGCCGACCTGATGCAGGGCATGCTCGGCCGCAAGCCGGACGCCATCCGACTCGAACTCTACGACGGCCCGGAACGTGACGAAGGAGCCCTGCTCTACCGCAGCGAACCCGCGCAGCGCGGGTATCTTCCGTCGCTCTCCCGCTCGCAGCAACTCGAAGTCCGCGGCCGCGCCTGGACGGCGTATTTCGAGACCCTGCCCGCCTTCGACGCCCGCCGCGACCGCAGCAAGCCGCTGCTGACCTTGGGAGCGGGCGTGATGGCGAGCCTGCTGCTCTCCGCCATCGTGTGGCAGGCCGGCGCGACGCGTGCACGCGCCGAAATGCTCGCGATGACCATGACCGAGGCCCTGCGCGATGCGATGGCCCAGCTCGAACAACACTCGACCCAGCTCGAAGCGGCAAACCGGGAACTCGAGAGCTTCAGCTATAGCGTCTCGCACGACCTCAAGGCGCCCTTGCGCGTGATCGACGGCTTCTCGCGCATCCTCGAGGAGGACTATGGCGAGCGTCTCGACGCGGAAGGCATCCGGCTGCTGCATGTGCTGCGCGAGAACACCCATCACATGGAGACGCTGATCGAGGACCTCCTCGCGCTCGCGCGCCTCGGCCGGCATGCCTTGCGGCTGGATGCGATCGACATGGACGAGCTGGCCACAGCAGCGTGGGAGAAGCTCGCCGCCGGTCTCGCGCCGCGTCCCGAGTTCGTCCTCACCCCGCTGCCCGGCGCGGTCGCCGACCGCAATCTGCTGTGGCAGGTGTGGACCAACCTCCTCAGCAACGCGACCAAGTTCAGCGGCCGCAGCGCCGCGCCGCGGATCGAGGTATCCGGCCGCGAGAGCGCCGACGCCGTGGAATACTGCGTGCGCGACAACGGCGTGGGCTTCGACATGGCGCACGCGGACAAGCTGTTCGCCCCCTTCCAGCGCCTGCATCGCGTCGACGAATTCCCCGGCACCGGCATCGGGCTGGCGATCGTCCAGCGAATCGTCGCCAAGCACGGCGGTCGGGTGTGGGCCGAAAGCCGCCCCGGCGAGGGCGCGGCCTTCCATTTTTCCTTGCCGAAAGGAGGCAGGCATGGGACTGCCGGACGAAGCGGTTGACCTGCTGCTGGTCGAGGACAACCAGTACGACGCCGAGCTGGCGCTGCGCGCCTTCCGCCGCAATGCCACCGCCCACCGGGTGCAATGGGTGCGCGACGGCGAGGAGGCGCTGGACTTCATGTTCCGCACCGGAAAGTTCGAGCAGCGTCCGGCCGAGCAGCAGCCACGGCTGATCCTGCTCGACCTCAAACTGCCGCGCGTCGATGGTATCGAGGTGCTGCGCAAGCTGAAGACCAATCCGCGCACCCGCGAAGTGCCGATCGTCATGCTCACCTCGTCCGCCGAGGAACGGGACCTCGCGGAGTGCTACCGGCTGGGCGTCAACAGCTACATCGTCAAGCCGATCGATTTCTCGCAGTTCATCGACCTCGTCGCCGACATCGACAGCTACTGGATGCGCATCAATCGGCTACCGGCGCCGCATCTTCCGTGAGCGGGGAGTCCGCGGGCGGCGGCACAAGCGGGTCGCCGTCCGCTGTGGCCATCTCGGGGAAATACATCTGGAAGCCGTTCCTACCCGCCTCCTTGATGCGGTACATCGCCAGATCGGCGTTTCGCACCAGCTCGTCCGCATCGACCCCGTGCTCGGGATAGCAGCTGACGCCGATACTCGACGAGATTTGCAGCTGCCGACCTGCAACGTTGAAGGGCTCGGCGAGCGAAGCAACGAGGTTGCCGGCGATCTTCGTCGCAATCTTCGCCGCGATCGACGGCGACGACAGTCCGTCGAGCAGCACGGCGAACTCGTCGCCTCCGAGGCGGGCGACGAGGTCGCTCTCGCGCACACACTGCCGGATGCGTTCTGAGGCCGCGCGGAGCAACTGGTCGCCGACGGCATGTCCGCAAGTGTCGTTCACCGCCTTGAAATGGTCGAGGTCGACGAACATCACGGCACCCGCGCTGCCCTGCCGTTTCGCCCGCGCCAGCGTCTCGAGCAACCGGGTTTCGAAGCGGCGGCGATTGACGAGCTGCGTCAGCGCGTCGTGGTGCGCGAGCTGCTGCAACTGCTCGTCGCGTAGCCGGATCTGGTCCAGCATCTCGTTGAAACCGTCGATCAGTTGACCGACCTCGTCCGTGCCCGTGCCCGCCACGCGGTGCGCATAATCCCTGACCGCCGAGACGTGCTTCATCGTCGCTGCGAGGCAGCGGATCGGCTCGGAGACAAGTTTCTGCAGCCGCGACGCGAAGAAGAAGGCGACGAGCCCCGCCACCACCACGATACACAGCAGGCCGACCGCGTCGACCAGCAAGCCGGCACGCAATTGCTCGAGTCCTGCCACAAGCACGATCGTGCCGATGCGCTCCTCGTCGAGGACGATCGGCTGCACGACGCGCAGGCTGTCCGCCAGCAGCAGCAGGCCGGTGGGCCGGGCGTCGCCCGGGGATGCCGGATCGAGCGCCATATCCCCTTGCCGCGCGCAGCGGGTCCGGAAGCTTGCGAACACCTTGCCTTCGGCATCGAAGACGTCGGCCGCGCACACCTCCGGTTCCGCCTCCAGCGCCGCCAATGCGCGGCGTGCCCATTCCTGATCGCCGAACGCGAGGGCGGACGTCGCGTTCGTCGCCACCATGCGCGTGAGGATCGCCATGTGGCGGGTGAGGTTCTCCTGCTCGGCCGCGACGTAGCGCAGCGCCAGCGCGGCCACGCCCAGTACGACGGCCACGCCGCAGGTGAGCATGATGATCAGCGTGAGCTTCCATTGGATCGGGGCGTCGCGAAGGAGGCGCATGGTCAGGATCCTTATGGGCCGTCGCCGGCGGGGGTCGCGAGCTTGAGCAGTTGCGAGCTGAACTTCAGCCCCGCGCGCTCGCCGGTGCTCCGGGCAATCTCGAAGCGCAGGCGGTTGTCCACCCTGACGAGGTTGATCATTCCGCCGCTGCGCAGGAAGTCGCCGGACTCGCCGACCGTGAGCACCGGCACGGCAGCGACGGGCGCGGACGACAGGTGTCCCGCGCCTGCGCCGACGAACAGCAGCTGACAACCCTCCGCGCCTGCGGGGCTATTCAGCGACCGGATGACCAGCGGCAGGCCGCGGATGCGCTTGCCCGCGAGCGCCTGCTGCATGACGTGGTAGGGCAGCTCGCCGACGATGCATAGCGTGAAAGCGGTGGCATCGACCCCGCCGTCGGCCGGCCACTCGACGAACTTCGCGAAGTTGTAAACGAAGGCCGCCTTGAGCTGGTATTCGACGACAAGCGCATCGTCGGCTTCGGCTCCGTAGGTGGCGAGCCCCGCGCCCGGCAGCGTGAACACGAACGCGAGGGCGAGCCGCAGCCATCGGCGGACGTCGCCGAGTCCGCGCGAGCGGCGCGGCTCAGTAGAAGACCGTCGCGACGATGACATCGACGTACCTGCCGCTGCGGACCGACTGACGCGCCGGGATGCGCCCGTATACTTGGTGGATCACCGGAAAGCCCGTGCCCACGCCCGCCACCGAATTGCTTCCGACCTGATCCCCCCAGACCTGCGAGCGGGCAGCGTCCCGATAGATGGAATAAGTCAGCGTCTGCCCTTCCTGGCTCATCCGCCGCGCCGCCAGCGTGGCCCCCGCCCCCATGCCGGCATTGAGACCGAGCTCGTAATGCGCGCCGGCCGTGCAGGTGACGGAGATGTCCGACACCCCGTCGGTTGCGGCAAGCAGCAGCGGGTCGTAGGAGCCGAAGGTCAGGCCCCTCGCCCCGACGATGCAGGACTCGACCGCCGTCACGGACACCAGCAGCTCGGCGGTCGCCGAGCGGGCCGGCAGCTCGACGCCCATCAGCGCCTCGAGGCCGAGATCCGTGAAGTCCTGCGCGGCCTGCGCACGGGCAGGGGCGGCGAGCGCGGCGGCGCAAGCGAGCGCGGCGAGCACCGCGCGTCGCTTCATGCAGCCTTCACTTGCCCGAAATGCGCTCATGCCCGCCCATGCCTCAGTAATTGACGGTTACGACGATGGTGTCGCTGTAGCTGCCCGGCGGCACGTTCTGCCCGGCGACGATCCGCCCGTAGACCGGATAGTTTTTCGCCGTCGTGAGCAGGCCGAGCAGGTAGCCGTCGCTGACGGTCGAAGTGCCGCCGCTGCCGTCTCCCCAGATGGCCGTGCGGCTCACATTCGTGTAGAGGTTGTAGTTGAGCGAGGCGCCCGGTCCCGACAGCGTCCGGCTCGCCGACGAGCCGCTGGTGCCGGCGCTGAGCTGGATCTGGTAGCTGACCAGGATGCTGATGACGCCGAGCAGGCTGCAGCTCACCTGGACGTTTCCCGTGCCGTCGAGGGCGGACGGGCTGGTCGGGCTGTAGGTGCCGAAATTGGTCGCGCTCGCCGAGGCCGTACAGGTGCTCGTCTGGCCGAAGGCCGGCCCACCCGCCAACAGCAAGATCAGCACGAGGGCATGCAGCCTCATATCCGCACCCCGCTGCACGTCAGCGGCCCGATCACGGGCAAGGGGCCGGCATTCTTCGGCATCGTCACCTCGACCATGCAGCTGCGGCCCTTCCAGCGCGCCTCGAAGCGGCTTTCCTTGCCGAGTCCCTTGACGTAGGCCTCGCCGCGCAAGCCGACCGGGAAGACATCCGTTCCGCCCTCGGGCGTCAGCGTCGCGCCGGCCGGCATCGGCGAACCGTCCTCCAGCACGATGCGGAGCAAGGCTCCGCGCACCGCGCGCACCGGGAACCTGACCATGCCGGCGCTGTGCCGCGACAGCGACAGGCTCATGCGCAGCGCACCGACCTCGGCGTCGAGCGGCAGATCCTCGGGCCGGATCGTGATGCTGTTGCTTTGATACGGGCGCAGCCCGGTGACGAGCGCATAGCCCTCGCGGGTGCGCGCCATGGGCTGGTTGTCGAGGTAGATATCGACGTCGTCGTAGTCGCCGACCTGCACCAGGGCGAAGGCGTCGTCGATGCGGCGCGACGGGTAGGCCTTGCCGTCGACAATGGCGACGCCTCCGCTCGCGCCCACGCGGTAGCTCGTCGAACCGGCCGAGCACACGGCCTCGAGGCTGTAGGTGCCGACCTCGTTACGCAGCAGCAGCGCGGCATTGGTCCGCGCGTTCGCCCCGGCCTCGGCCGCGACGCGGTATCCGACGCCGCTGCCGGGCGGCAGGCTCTGCTGCAACTGCAGCGACGAGGCGCTGCCGGAGCCGTCGCGGTTCCAGCCGGCACTCGCCGTGGTCTGCGCGCCGAGGACGTAGGTGACGTTGAGCCCGATGGCGTAGCTGCGATCCCCGCCGAGCGTGCGCAGCCCGAACAGCGACAGATGCACGTTGCCGGGCAGGCTCACGGAGTAACCCGACGTGAGGAGCTTGGTTTCGCCCAGCACGCGGTCGGTCTGCCGCAGATAACTGACGAAGAACGACCCCGCGTGATCCGCGGCAAAGCTTGCGCGCGCGAGCTGGACGCCGGTCGGCACGCGATAGTCCGGCGCCCCGCCGAGCTGCGCGAAGCGCGGCGTCGCCCGCCGCGCCTCCACGCCAAAACTCAGCGGCCGTCCCTGGCGTTCGATGCCCAGCGACAGGAAGCCCCCTTCGCCCAGCTCGCTATGGCTCGCCGCCGTGGAGGCGGAGATCACGCCGAGCGACGGGATCAGGTAGTTGGCCGCGATGCCGACCGTCTGCTGCTTCGCCAGCAGCTCGCCGCGGAATTCGGTCGTCAATTGGTCGCTCAAGCCCGTGCGGTGGGTGCCGGCGACGAAGAAGTCGCCGTAGTCGTTGCTCTGCACAGCAAAGCGCCGCCGCTGGAATCCGGCCTCGTAGGTATAGTCGTGGAGGCCGGCCTGCAGCAGGCTGGCGCTGACGTAATAGGGCTGCGTGACGACGACTTCCTTGCCCATCACGTCGCGCATGACGAGCCGGACCTGGCCGTCGCCGGTGACGAGCGGGGCGCGCGGGATCTCGAAGGGGCCGTAGGGGACGCTGCGGCTCATGCGCAAGGCGTTGTCGACGTAGAGATCGACGGTCGAGGGCACGGCCGCCTCACCACGGAGCGTCGGCAGCGGAAAGGGCACGAAGTCCGGGCGCGTCGCGAAGTTCGTGCCCCATTGCAAGCCGCCGAAGCGCACCGCCCGCCCCCAGGCCCCCGGCCGGCCGATGCTGTCGCCGAAGGTCGTGGTCGTGTAGGCCTCGGTGTCGTCCCGCGTCCAGGCGGTCTCCAGGCGCAGGAAGCGGCCCGGCCCCTCGCCGGCGTGGCCGAGAAAGGTCGAGGAGCCGAAACCGGCCGGGCTCGACAGGCCGGCCTCCAGCAGGCCGTCGAAGCCATGACGGCCGTCTTGCGCGACGCCGAGCAGGTCGTAGTTGAGGAAGCCGCCGATCGCGCCGGGGTCGTTCACGTTGAGGCCGGCGCGGCGCGGTGCGATCGTCGTCAGCGCGAAGGCTTCCGGACGGCCGTCGAGCACCAGCGCCTGTTCGCGTTCGTCGATGCGATGGTCGAGGCCGGGCACGGCGTCGAGCGGGAAATACTCCTTGCCCTTGAACGCGAGCGGCGGCACGTCCGGCAAACGCAGGCGCCAGCGCGAAAGGTCGGCGGCGGTCGCGAACACACGGCCCGCGTCGCCGAGCACCACGCGCGTGGGCAGATCCTGCAGGCCGCCGTTGATCCGCACCGCGAGCCAGGCCTCGACGTAGGGAGCGCGCAGCCGCGGCGCCATCGACGCCGCAGCGCCCGGAGCCGGGACACTGTCGTCGGCCGTCGCAGGACCACTCATCGCCAGCACCACGCTGCTCATCAGCCCTCCCAATACGCGCGCCCTATGGGACCTGCAAGTCAAGATCCGCCTCGGTCACACCCTGATCCGTGGCCGCAGAGACGCGCATTTGACGGCCCTGCCACGGCTTGGCGAGCTTCAGGCTCAGCTCGCGGGATTGCCCCGGAAGGAAGTAGCCCGCCGCGGTATGCGTCGCGAGCGGCTCGCTCTCGCCGGACGCGCTCAGCTTCACGCTCAGGACCTGTGCATGGGCGGTCCCGATGTTGTTCAGGCTCAGGGAGACTTCGTCGCTGCCGGAGCGGACGGCGCTCCACTGGAACTTGGGACGTGCCGCCTGCAGCGGCTCGACGAAGAGCGGCAGGCCGATCCGCAGGGCGACCTGCAGTCCCTGGTAGTCCGCAGTCGGCGGCGGCGGGACTTCCTCGATGAAGAGGCGGTAGGCCAGCTCGCGCGCCGGATCGGGATCGGCGCTCAGGCCCACCCTGACGATCTGCGATCCGCCCGGCACGATGCTGACGATGGGCGGCGTGACGATGACGTCCGCGCTCGGGTCGTATCGGTCCTCGCCCGAGACCGCGGTCCACTTCGCGACCTGCATCTGTACGACGATCGCAGCGCTCCCGGTGTTGTTCAGCGTGATCGCGGCGGTCGGCCGGGCCGCGGAGAGCGCGACCCGGATCGGATTGACGCCTAGGCTGCCGGCGACGGCAGGCAGGACAGCGGCGAGCAGCGCAGAGAAAACACCGAAGCGGACAGCAGCGCGGACCACGGCGCGGACGAAGGGCATGGCGGGCACGGGATCATCCCTGTTCAATAGTTGACCGAGACGACGATGGTGTCCGAGTAAGACCCGGCGTTGACGTTCTGCAGCGCGGGAATCTGGCCGTAGACGACGTGCGGCACGGCGAGCCCGGTGCCGACGCCCGCGATCGTGTCCGTGCCGATCGAGTCGCCCCACACCAGCAGGTGGGCCGCATCCTGGTACAGCGAATAGGCGAGCGTGTCGCCGCCCTTGGTCATCTTGCGCACCGCGACCGTCGCGCCGCTGCCCGAGCCGGCACTGAGGCCAACGGTGTAAGCGGCGAGCAGCGTGCACTGCACCGTCACGGTCGTCGTCACGCTGGTCGGCAGCAGCGCCAGGGGGTTGTAGGTGCCGTAGTCGAGATTGGCCGCCGAGACGGTACAGGCGGTGCCGACCGTCGCCGTCACCTGGAAGCTCGTCGAGGTGCTCGCCGCATGGGCGTTCGTCAGGGACAGCGCCAGGGCGAGGATGCCGCTGAGTGTGCGTATGGGCTTTCGCATGATTCCTCTCTCCATGTCGACTAGTCGCGGAACTTCCGGGCGATGGCCCGGAACTCCAGCCTGATTTCCAGAAGCGCGTCGACCACCGCCGGGTCGAAATGCGTACCGCGCCCTTCGACGATGATGCTCAGTGCATTTTCATGTGAATACTCGGGCTTGTAGACCCGCTTCGAAATCAAGGCGTCATAGACATCGGCAACGGCCATCAGGCGAGCTGACAGCGGGATCGCCTCGCCCGCGAGCCCCTGCGGATAGCCGGTGCCGTCCCAGCGCTCGTGATGACAGTAGGCAATCTCGCGCGCATAGCGCAGGAAGGACGTTTCGGCATCGCCAAACTCCTCTGCCGCGCGATCGATCGCGTCGCGGCCGTATTCCGGATGCCGCCTCATGACTACCCACTCCTCGTCGGTCAGCTTGCCGGGCTTGTTGAGGATGGACTCGGGGATCGCGACCTTGCCGATATCGTGGAGCGGCGCCGACTTGAAGAGCAGCATGATGGCTTCGTCATCGAGTTCGTGCCGGAAGCGAGGATGGTGCTGCAGTTGCCGCGCCAGCGCACCGACATAGTTCTGCGTGCGCCGGATGTGGTTGCCGGTCTCGTTGTCGCGCGCTTCGGCCAGCGCGCAAAAAGCGCTGATCGTCGCGTCCTGGACGGCAATGATCTCCTGCTTGGTGCGCATGACCTGAGCGGACCGTTCGGCCACGACGCGCTCCAGATACTCGTTGCGCTTTCGCAGCAGGCGCGTGGCACGGGCGAACTCGAGGTGGTTGCGCACGCGGGCCAGCACGACCGGCAGGGAGAACGGCTTGTGGATGAAGTCTCCGGCGCCGGCGGCCAGTCCTTCGGCCTCGTCCGCAGCGCCGTCGAGGCTGCTCAGGAAAAGCACCGGGATGTCGCGGCTCGGCGGCGCGGCCTTGAGGCGCCGGCAGACCTCGAAGCCATGGAGTTCGGGCATCACGGCATCGAGCAGGATCAGGTCGGCGCGGCCGCCTTCGGCGACGTATTGAAGCGCCCGCGCGCCGCCCGTTGCCGTATGCACCTCGTAGTGCTCCCCGAGGAGTTCCTCGAGAATCAGCAGGCTGTCCGGCTGGTCGTCGACGACTAACAGATGCGGCCGGGGGTCATGCTCAAGTCGCTTGCTCATGCTGGGTGCCTCTGTTCAAGAACGGCGGGCGAGTCGGAACACGCGGAGACTTTCGACCTGCCGCAGCGGGCCGCTCAACGCATGATTTCGCTGGATTGGATTCGAATCGCGGCGCCGCGGGTTCCTTCAGGCGGCGCGGGATCGAGGGCGCATCAGGGGCTGCGGGCCTGGGTGAACAGGAGCACCAGTTCGATCGCCGAATGCACGTGAAGCTTCTCCATGACGCGACCACGATGGTTGTCTACCGTGCGCGGGCTGATCCCCATCACATCGGCGATCTCCTTGCTCGACTTGCCGGTGGTCAGCAGCTTGAGGATGCGTGTCTCGGTCGGCGTCAGCAGCGACAAGCGCGCCTCGTTGGTCTTCGCCTTGCGCGCTTCCTCGTAGATCGTCCGGCTCTTGTCGAGCGCCCGCTGCACCTTCTCGAGGAAGTCGTTGTGCGAGAACGGCTTCTCGAGGTAGTCGAAGGCGCCCTGGCGCATCGCTTCGACCGCCGAGCCGACTTCGGCGAAGCCCGAGATGAAGATCACCGGCAGCACGTGACCCCGCTCCTTGAGCTCGCGCTGGAACTCAAGCCCGCCCATGCCCGGCATGCGCATGTCCGACACCAGGCATTCGCAGGGGCCGGGCACGTAGGAGTCGAAAAACTCCTCGGCCGAGGTGAAGGTCACCGCGCGGATGCCGACGCTGTCGAGCAGTTCCGCCAGCATCCTCAGCATCGACGGCTGGTCGTCGACCGCATACACCACGCAACGCTTGTCGTTCTTTTCCATGTCCGGGTACCGGGACCTGCAGCAAATGATTCAGGAAATCAGTTTCGAGACGGCCGAAAGCATCTGCGCCGGCAGGAAAGGCTTGGTCACCCACGCCTTGGCGCCGGCAGCCTGCCCGGCGGACTTGCGGTCTTCGCCGGATTCGGTCGTCAGCATGATCACCGGCGTGAACTTGTAGGCCGGATGGGTCTTCAGCTGACGCACGAAGGTGATGCCATCCATATTAGGCATATTCACGTCCGAAATGACGAGATGGATGCGCTGTCCGTCCGCCTTGCTCAGCGCATCGCGGCCGTCGCAGGCCTCAATCACGGAGTAGCCGGCACCCGTGAGCGCGAGCTTGACCACCTGGCGCAGCGAGGCGGAGTCATCGACGACCATTATCGTTTTGCTCATGGCGTATGCCCTCAGAAGAATTGGACTTCGGACGAAGCGGCCTTGCCGTTGGTGCGCATGTCCCGCTGCTCCAGCGTCACGTACTTGCGCTCCATTTCTGCGATCCACGCGCCGATGTCGATCGGCTGCGGCGTGCCCTGCACGGCACCGGACAGGCAGGTGGCGAGTCTTTCAATGTCCTGCCGCGAATGGGCGAGGATCTGCGACACGCGGTCCTGGAACTGCAGGCTGACGAGCACGTTCTCGACCTGCTGCCGCACGGCGTCGCTGCTCGTCGCCAGTTCCTCGGTCGCCGCCTGCATCCCCGACGCCGATTTGTCGAAGCGCTCGACGACCTGCGCGACCTTGTCGCGCGACGCGTCGATCAGGATCCGGTCCTGCTCCTCGAGCCCGGCGACGGCCTGCGAGGTCGCGACGATGGAGGCGGTGATGCTCTCGATCCTGGCGCCGATCTGCCGCCCGATGTCGCCGGACGCGGTGGAGAGCTTGCGCACTTCGTCGGCGACGACGGCGAATCCCCGTCCGGCCTCGCCCGCGCGCGCCGCCTCGATGGCCGCGTTGAGTGCGAGCAGGTTGGTCTGGCTCGCGATCCCCGCGACGTCCGCCGCCATCTTGCGCAATTCGCCGATGACGGAAGACAGGTCGCGGATTTGGTCGAGCAAGGGCTGCTTCGCATCGAGGCCGGCCTTCATCTCGCCGAGCAGGACGCCGAGGTCGGACTGGCTCGTGGCGATCACGTCGACTAGGCCGGTCCCGGCGCCCAAGCCTTCCTGCGCCTGGCGCGAGGCGTCGAGCGCCGACTGGATCTGGCCCAGGATCACGGTGAACTGCTGCGTCAGGTCGGTGATGCCGGTCTCGACCTGCTGCGCGGCGATGTCGATATGCGTCGACCAGCGCGGCAGAATCTCGCCGCCGGCGTCTGCGACGCTGCGCACATAGTCCCCGAGCTGCCGGCTCTGCGCCTGCTCGTCGGCAAGCCTGCGATCCTCGTCGGCGCGGCTCGCCCGCAGGGACCGTAGCTCACCATCAAGCAGGACGGCGGCGATCAGGGTCGCGACAGCGACGCCGCCACCCAGCAGCAGCGAGCTCGCCGAGGCATTCCCGACGAACGGCAGCGCAACGGCGCCCACCGCTCCGGGCAGCACGCATCCGGCCCACACCAAGCGCGACGGGGTCGTCATTGCCCGCTCCCTATGCGAACGGCAACCGATTGCAGCGCCATGCCATTCTCCTTGCCCTTTGCCTTTGTCCTTTGCCCGTTGCATGCAGACTAGGCCGCTTCTACCGCAAAGGGCAGTGTAAAAACACACAAGTCTCCCGTGCGATATTCCCTTCGTCAGCGGGCGGCCGGCACGTCCGGGGTCGCGGCGCGGCGGGCCATGTCCTGCTCCGCGCGGGCCGCCTCGATCAGCGTCCACACCTCTTGGAAACGGAAGTCTGCGGTCATCACAGCGAGCGCTGCGACCAACCCCGCCTGATCCGGCCCGATCGTCGCGAGCACCGCTTCGACCTTGGTGCCGTTGACCTCCTGCACGGCGGCGTATAGCGCATCGAGCGCCGCGGGCGGCAGGCCGGCGAGCGCCTTGGCGCTCACGGTCGGCGCAGGTGCTTCCGGCTGCGGCGGGGAGCCGGTTTCCGCGCCCGGCGATGCCTCGCCCCCGGCGCGGATGCCGAGATACCTTTCCAGCACGGCATACAGCGCCTGCTCGTCGAGCGGTTTCGTGAGGAAGTCGACGGCGCCCGCGGCCTGCGCCTTTTCGCGCACGTCGTCGCCACCGGTCCCGGAGAGCAGCACGATCGGCACGGCGGGGTCGGCCCTGCGGATGCGACGCGTGGCCTCGAAGCCGTCGAGCTCGGGCATGCGCGCGTCCATCAGGATCAGGTCCGGGCGGTGTCGCTGCCATTGGGTGACGGCGACGGCGCCGTTCTCGGCCTCGACGACCTCGACGCCGGACGGCTCCAGCACACAGCACAGCAGCAGGCGGCCTTCCGGCGCATCGTCGGCCACGAGGATCTTCCGGCCGCGGCCAGTCGCAAACGGCTCGACTTGCGGCGCAGCGGGTTGCGGCGCGATGGCGGCTGGCGCCTCGCAGAGCGGCAGCGAGAGATCGAATGCGAGCGCGTTGCCGTTGGCCGCCTGGCGATCGATGACGATCTCCCCGCCCATCAGGCGCAGATAGCGCTGACCCAGCGTCATTGCCAGGCCGGCGCCCTGCAGAGGCATCTGGCTGCCGGCAGAGCTGAAGGGCGCGAAGAGCGCCATCAGCGCTTCGGACGTTAGCCCCGGGCCGGAGTCGGCGATGCTGAATTGCATCGGCACCTGCCCCTCGGAGGCCGGCCTCGCGTGCGCGGCCACGGTCACCTGCCCGCCGGCAGGAGTGCGGCCGATCGCATCCACGGTCAGCGCCTGCAGCACCCGCCGGAGCTTTCCGCGATCGCAACGGACCCAATCCGGCCCGATGACATCGACGGCCAGCGTCACGCCATGGCCTTCCGCGACGGCGCGCAGATTCGCGACCACGTCTTCGACGAGGCTCTGCACTCGAACCTCCTCGTCAGCGAGCGGCAGACAGCCTGCCTCGATCCGCGCCAATTCGATGAGATCATCGACCAGCGCAAGCATGCGTTCGCCCGCCCCCTGGATGCATTCGACGCTGCGCCGCGGCCCGGCGTCGAGCGTCGCCGACTCGAGCATCAGGCGCGAAAAACCGATCACGGTGTTGAGTGGCCCGTGCAGTTCGTGACTGACGGCGGAGAAGAAGGCGGCCCCGGCAGCGGGATCGACTTGCGCGGGGGCTTCGTCCTGCGCCGCACGCAGCGCCCCCCGGAGCCGGCGGTTGTCGAGCCACAAGGCGACGATGCCGACTGCGCACAGGGCGACGACGACCAGCTCGATCACGAGGCGATCCCCGCGCAAGCGCGCGCCCGTTGCGGCAATCGGCAATCCATCATCGCCTCCCAGTGCTCGGTTAAGGATCGGAACCCCCACCGTGCGAAGCGGGAGGACGTCACCTGCGATGACGGATGATAGTTTCAAAAAGCATGTGCAACCAGACATTTCCGGCTGCAGGACTCAGTGCGCGACCTCCGGCAACAGCTCGCCGACGATGCGCAACAACTCATTCCCCGACACGGGCTTCACCAGCACGCGGCGGATGCCGGCCGCGGCGTCGGGCGGAACGTCGCTGCCCGAACACATGACAATCGGAAGGTCAGGGCGCCGCGAAAGGAGTTCCTGTGCGAGTTCGACGCCGGATAGGCCGGGCATGACCTGGTCGATCAGCGCGAGGTCGAAGCGCGCCGGGTCGGCCCGGACCATTTCGAGCGCAGCATCAGGGTCCGTCGTCGCGACGACCTCACAGCCAGCCGACTCGAACAGGCCCTTTTCGAGTGCGGCGATGCTCTTCTCGTCATCGACGACCAGAACACGCCCCGACAGGCGGCGGCGCACCGGAAGCTCGTCGCCCGCCGCGGCATGCTCGCTGCGCACGCCGCAGCCCGGCAGGTAGATGTCGAAGCGCGTGCCGCGGCCGAGATGCGACTCGACCTGGATGTGCCCCCCCGCCGAATGCACGATGCCGTGGATCACGGAGAGTCCGAGTCCCGTCCCCTTGCCGACGTCCTTCGTCGAGAAGAAGGGGTCGAAGATGCGCGGCAGGTTCTCCGGCGAAATGCCGGGCCCGTCGTCGACCACCGTCAAGCGCACGAACTCGCCGTCGAAGTCCATGTGGCACGACGCGCAGCGCCGCAGCGCGGGCAGGCGCTCGAGCGTCACGCGGATATCGGCGTTGCCGCGCGAGCGGCAGGCGTCGCGGATGTTGATGCCGAGGTTCATCAGGATCTGGTGCAGATGCACCGGGCGTATCTTCACCAGCGGCAGCAACGGGTCGAGGCGCAGGCGCACCGGCAGGTCGTCGCCGAGCGTGGAGCGCAGCAGGCGGACGACTTCGGTCACCAACGGTCCGACATCGATCGGCGCGGCCTCGGCCGTCTCGCTGCGGCTGAAGCTCAGCAACTGCGCGACCAGGTCCTTGCCGACGCGGCTCGCCTGCAGGATCTCGGTGACGTGGCCGCCCAGCTTCTCATAGCGCCCGGCCTTGACCGCCGTCTCGGCGAATTCCGCAAAGCCGAGGATCACCGCCAGCAGGTTGTTGAAATCATGCGCGATGCCGCTCGCGAGCTGCCCGATGGCCTCCATCTTCTGGGCATGCCACAGCTGCTCCTCGAGCTCCTGCCGCGCGCGCTCGGCCAGACGCCGCTCGGTGATGTCGTGCCGCGAGCGCAGGATGCCGAAGACGCTGCCGTCCTGGTCCAGCATCGGCCCCGAGTAGGTCTCGTAGATCCGCTCGCCGCCGTGCAACTCGGACCACCGCGTCTCCTCGGCGCGGACGGTCTCGCGGGCGAGGATCCGATCGTCGTCCGGCTCCGGGCCGCAATCCATGCCGATCATGTCGCCGGGCTGCATGCCGTGCTCCGCGGCCATCGCGCGATTGACGTGCAGGTAGCGGTTGTCGGTGCCCTTCACGTACACCGAGCCGGGATAGGCATCGACCACGTGCTGCAGCAGCGCGCGGCTGCGCTCGATCTCGGCCGTGCGCTCGCGCACCCGCGCCTCGAGGCTCTCCTGCTCCTGACGCAGCGCCAGCTTGACGCGCGCGAGGGTCACGTGGGTCCGCACGCGCGCGAGCACCTCCTCGCGCGCGAAGTTCTTCGCGATGAAATCGACCGCGCCGACGCGCAGCCCCTCCACGCGATCCATCGTTTCGTCCTGCGCGGACAGGAAGATGATGGGAACGTCCTCGCTGTGCGGGTCGGCCTTGATGCGCCGGCACACCTCGAAGCCGTGCATGCCCGGCATCCGCACGTCGAGCAGCACGAGGTCGGGGCTGCGGGCCTGGATCGAGCGCAGCGCGAGTTCGCCGCTCTGCGCCTGCCGCACCGCATAGCCGGCCTCGTGCAGCCACAGCGACAGCAGTCTCAGGGAGGCGGCCGAATCATCCACCAGCAGGATCTCGCCGCGGTCCTCGCTGCTCGCAGGTTGTTCAGCCATCCTTGCCCCTCGCAGGCATCAAGATTCGGTTTGCCATGGATACGCGGGCCCAGTAGACCACGCACAAAACCCGTGCCACAAGAGAGGAAATACTCAGTTCGGTCCCCTCAGACGACAGGCAGCGCCTCCTCCTCGAGCCAGGCTTGGAGCCCCTCCAGCACGATGCCGAGCCGCCCGTCAAATTCCGTGAGCGCGGACTCGAGCGCGTCGTCCTCGCCGGCGCAGAGGACCGCCTCCAGCCGCCCCGCAGCCGACGACAAGGCCTCGGCGCCGATAGAAGCCGCAGACGACTTCAGCGAATGCGCGAGACGCGAAGCGGCTTCCGTGTCGCCGCGGCGAAGCGCGTCGCGCAATTCGCCGCTCGTGCCGGAGCGCGTCTCGTGGAACATGCGCAGCAGCTTCGCGTGAAGCTCCCGCCTGCCGAAGCAGTGCTTCAGGCCGGTTTCGACCGAGATTCCGGCGAGCGCACGCGGCGAAGCACAAGCGGGGACGGCAGGCGGCGCCGAAGTCTCGCACCGCTGCCCCCAGGTCGCGAGCTTCGCGAACAGCTCGACCGGGTCGAAAGGCTTGCTGATGTAATCGTTCATGCCAGCCGCGAGACACTTCTCCCGATCGCTCGCAAGCGCATGGGCAGTCATCGCGATGATCGGCAGCTCGCCGTCCGGCCGGTCGCGCCGAATCAGGCGCGTCGCGTCGTAGCCGCTCATGCCCGGCATCTGGATGTCCATCAGCACGACGTCGAAGGCTTCGCGGCGCACGCGCTCCAGGGCTTCCTCGCCGTTGCCGGCGGTGACGATATGCCCGCCCGCGACCTCGGTCAGGAGATCCCGCGCGAGCTGCTGATTCACTTCGTTGTCCTCGACGAGCAGCACACGAAGGCCGGCGAGCTTGGGCTGAATGCGCGGCGCAGGTTCGGCCGGGGCGGGAGGCGCGGCAGGCAGCGCTTCGGCATGGCCGACGCCGAAGCGCGCCGTGAAATGAAAGTCGCTGCCCTGGCCCGGCTCGCTCGCGACGCCGATCTCGCCGCCCATCAGCTCGACGAGCCGCTTGCTGATCGCGAGGCCGAGCCCCGTGCCGCCGTGCTTGCGCGTCACTGATGCGTCGGCCTGCGTGAAGGGCTGGAAGAGCTGCGCTACCTGCGCCGCCCTCATGCCAATCCCCTGGTCGCGCACGGAAAAGCGCAGCATGACATCGCCGTCCACCATGGCTTGCGGAGCGACCACGACGACGACCTCGCCGTGCTCGGCGAACTTCACCGCATTGCCGCCCAGGTTGATCAGCACCTGGCGCAGGCGCAGCGGATCGCCGACGAGCACCGGCGGCACGTCCGCGGCGACGTCGAGCCGGATATGCAGCCCCTTCTCCTCGGCGCGCGGGCCGATGATGTCGACCATATCGCCAAGCACCTCGTCGAGGGCGAACTCGCAGGATTCCAGGTCGACCTTGCCGGCCTCGATCTTCGACACGTCGAGGATGTCGTTGATGATGCCAAGCAGCGAGTTCGCCGCGCCCTTGATCTTCCTGAGGTAGTCGTCCTGCTTGGGGCTCAGCTCGGTGTAAAGCGCGAGGTTGGTCAGGCCGAGGATTGCATTCATCGGCGTGCGGATCTCGTGGCTCATGTTGGCGAGGAACTCGCTCTTCGCCTGTGCGGCGGCCTGTGCCGCATCGCGCGCGCTGACGAGTTCCGTCGTGCGTTGCGCCACCAGTTCCTCCAGATGCTTGCGATGGCGTGTCAGCTCGTCCGCGTTGCGGCGCTTCTCGGTGATATCCTCGCGCACGGCGACGAAGTGCGTGATCGCGCCGGCCGGGTCGCGTATCGGCGTCGCGATGACGTATTCCGGATAGGTTTCCCCGTTCTTGCGCTTGTTGATCATCTCCCCCTGCCAGTGCTCGCCGCGACGCAGCGTCCCCCAGAAACTCGCGTAGGTCGACGGCGGCGTCAGGCCGGACTTCAGGAATCGGGCGTTGCGGCCGATCGTCTCCTCGCGGCTGTAACCCGTGGTGCGCACGAAGGCTTCGTTCACATACTCGATGTTGGCCTCGACGTCCGTGATCAGGATGCTCTCCGCGCTCTGCTCAACGGCGCGCGACAGCTTGCGCAGCTGATCCTCGGTCCGCTTGCGCTCGGTGATGTCGATCCGGTTGCCGACGATGTAGCCGCTCGGGGTGCGGTTTTCGACGATCAGGATCCAGCGCCCGTCGCCCAGCTCCTGCTCGATCGGTCGCCCGGTCGGATTCTGATGCTCCTGCACGCGCCGTCGCACCCAGGCGTCGATGTCGCCCATCGCGTCCTTGTACTGGCCGCGCTCCGCCCCCTTGCGGACGATCTCTTCGAAGGTCGCGCCGGGAACGATCAGATCACGGCTCAGCGCGTACTTGTCACGATAGGCGCTGTTACAGATCACGAGCCGATCCTGTTCGTCGAAAATCGTGAACCCGCTCGCAACCTGCTCGACCGCTTCGCGCAGCAACTGGTTGGCGCGCTCAGCCGCCTCCGCGGCCGCCTTCTGCGCGGTGACGTTCTGTCCGACCCCGCGATAGCCGGTGAAACGCCGCTGGGCATCGAAAATGGGCAGTCCGCTGACCGAAACCCACACCGTCGCCCCGGTCGCATCACGCATCGCATACTGGAAGTTGCGGAAGGGCTCGTGCCGGCGCAGCAGCGCCATATGGGCGCGCGACATTTCCGGGGCGTTGAGATCGTCCTCGGCAAACACTTCGGCACGCGTCCGACCGAGCATGCTCGCCGCCGAGCGGCCGCAGGCGCGTTCGAAGTTCTCGGACAGGTAGCACAACCTCAGGTTGGCATCGAGTTCCCAGAACCAGTCGGCCGAACTGAGCGAGAAATCGCGGAAGCGCTGCTCGCTGACACTGCGGGCGCCGTCGACCTGGCGGCGTGCGCTGATGTCCTCGACGGTCGACCAGATGTAGTTCCTGCCGTCGCGCCCGACGATCACAATGCCGCTGACGCGGACGGGCACGAGGCTGCCGTTGCGCCGCAAATACTCGCGTTCATGAGGCCCATAGCGGCCGACTCGCAGGACTTTGCGGACGTCGGCCTCGGACAGCCGGCCCGGCCTCGGCACCCGCGATTCCGGATCATGCAGTTCCGCAGCCGAGCAGCCGCAGATGCTGCGGTAAGCCTCATTGAATTCGACGAAGCGCCCTTGCATGTCCGTGAGCGCGATGCCGAGCGAGGACAGCTCGAAGAGCCCCTTCAGTTTCTGCTCGCTTTCCCGCAGGGCTTGGGACCGTGGCCACATGCCATGGGTGATGAAGCGGGCGATGCCGCGCCACATCCGGGCGAAAAGACCTCGCTCCTCCCGCGCGCGCCACCCCGCGCTCGTCCCGCCCGGACCGTCCATCTCCCGCTATCCCCTTCGTCTCCCCGATTATTGTTTGATGATATGACACTCCGTACGCTCGCGGGGCGCGGCGCTCATGGCCCGCAGAGGAAGCTTCGTCGGCCCCTGGCCCCACTGCACGACGGCAGACGGGATCGCCGACAGCGCGACCACCTCCGCCGCCGCACCGCGCCGGATCGCCTCCTTCGGCATCCCGAACACGACGCAGGACTCCGCGTCCTGCGCCAGCGTGTGCGCGCCGGCGTTGCGCATCTCGAGCAGCCCAGCGGCGCCGTCGTCGCCCATGCCGGTCATGATGATGCCGAGCGCATTCTTCGCGGCGCACTTCGCGACGGAGCGGAAGAGCACGTCGACCGACGGCCGATGGCGATTCACGAGCGGTCCGTCGATGACGTCGACGTGATACTGGGCGCCGCTTCGCCGCAACAACATGTGCTTGCCGCCGGGCGCGATCAACGCACGGCCGGGGATCACGCGGTCGCCGGAGGCGGCTTCCCGCACCTCGATCTCGCACAGGCTGTCCAGCCGCCGCGCGAAGGACGCGGTGAATTTCTCCGGCATGTGCTGCACGATCACGATACCGGGGCTCACGCGCGGCAAGGCCGAGAGCACCGCCTCCAGCGCGAGCGTGCCGCCCGTCGAAGTGCCGATCGCGACGATGCGGTCGGTGGTTTCTGCCATCGCCCCGCTCGCCGGCGCGAGGATCGCATCCGCGCTGAGCTTTGAGGGCGCTCCGAGCGCAGTCCCGCGGCGCAGGTTGCGCAGGTTCGCGCGCGCGGCGCCCTTCACGGCACCAATCAGGTCTTCCGAGGCGTCGCGCAGGAAGGACTTGATGCCCAGCGTCGGCTTCGTGACGATCTGCACGGCGCCGGCTTCGAGCGCCTGCATCGAGGTCGTCGTGCCGGCCTCGGTCAGCGACGAGCAAATCACGACCGGTGTCGGGCGCTCCGCCATGATCTTGCGCAGGAAGCTGATGCCGTCCATGCGCGGCATCTCGACGTCGAGCACGATCACGTCCGGCCATTGGCGCGCCATATGGTTGAGCGCGAAGATCGGGTCGGACGCGACCCCCGTCACCTCGATCGCCGGATCACTCTCCAGCACGCCCTGCAGCACCTGGCGGACGACCGCGGAGTCGTCGACGAGCTGGACCTTGATCTTTGCCATCGCCCTATCGTCCTTTGGCCCTCTGGCCTCAGCGCAGCGAGAAGAAGCCCATCGTCCGCTGCAGCTTCTCCGCCTGACCGTTCATCTCGTCGGCGGTCGCGGCGAGCTCCTCGGCGGCCGTGGCGTTCTGCTGCGTGATCTGGTTCAACTGGTTCATCGCGGCGTTGATCTGCGCAACCCCCGCCGACTGCTCTTCCGACGCGGCGGCGATCTCCTGCACGAGGTCCGAGGTCTTGCGGATCGACGGCACCATCGCGTCGAGGAAGCCACCCGCCTTCTCCGCCAGCCCGACGCTGCCCTTCGCGACTTCGCCGATCTCGCGCGCCGCGACCTGGCTGCGCTCGGCGAGCTTGCGCACTTCGGTCGCGACGACCGCGAAGCCCTTGCCGTGCTCGCCGGCACGCGCTGCCTCGATCGCGGCGTTCAACGCGAGCAGGTTCGTCTGGTAGGCGATGTCATCAATGATGCCGATGCGCTCGGCGATGCTCTTCATCGCCGCGACCGTCTCCTTCACCGCCGCGCCGCCCTCGACCGCCTCGGCCGAGGACTGCGCCGCCATGCCGTCAGTGACCTTCGCGTTCTCGGCGTTCTGGCTGATCGACGAAGACATCTGCTCGATCGACGCACCCGTCTCCTCGACGCTCGCCGCCTGCTCGCTGGTCGTCTGCGACATCGACTGCGCGGTCGCCGACACGCCGTCCGACGAGGACGACAGCACCGAGGCGGCGTTGCGGATGTCGGTGACGATGCTCGCGAGATTGCCCGCCATCGTATTCACGGCGTGCGTCAGCTGGCCGATTTCCGTACGCAGGTCGGCCACGCCCTGCATGCGCAAGTCGCCCGCGGCAACGATCTGGCAGCCGCGGATCGCGTCGCCGAGCGGACGCAGCAGCTTGAAGACGAGCAGCCACCAGACCAGCGCCGCGAGCGCGACCCCGGCGCCGGCGAGCGCCGCACGCGTCACCGTGTCGCCGAGGCCCGTGCCCAGCGCGAGCAGGATCGCCGCCAGCCCGACCGACGCGAGGCTCGTGCGCGCCTGAATGTTCAGATGCGCGAGCGCGCCAATCCGGCCGGCGAGACCGCTGCGCACCACCGCGCCGCCCTTCACCGTCAGTCCGCGCGCCGATCCCTCGCGGAAGCGGCGGTAGATGCGCTCGGCCTCGTCGACCTGCGTGCGTGTCGGCCGCGAACGCAGCGACATGTAGCCGACCACCCGCCCGTCCTCCCAGATCGGGTTGGCGTTGGCCTCGACCCAGTAGTGGTCGCCGTTCTTGCAGCGGTTCTTGACCATGCCGCGCCACGGTCGCCCGCCCTGCAGCGTCTTCCACAGGTCGGCGAAGGCCTCCGGCGGCATGTCGGGGTGGCGGATGACGTTGTGCGGCTTGCCGATCACCTCCTCCTCGGAGAATCCGCTGATCTCGAGAAAGGGGCGGTTGACGTAGGTGATGCGGCCCTTGAGGTCGGTCTTCGAGACGATGTACTCGCCCTCGGCGAGGTGTCGCTCCACATTGGTCACGGGCATGTTCACGCGCATGGCGAGTCTCCAGATCAGTTGTGCGGCACGGAGTCCGGTTGCGGGACCTCCGCCGCGGCGCTCATTTCGGTCCTCTCGCCGGCGGTCGCGAGGTCGTCGAGGGAAAGCACGTCGTTGACGCTCAGGATGATTGCGAAGCGCCCATTCACCTTGCCGATACCGGCGATGAAATCGGCCCGCACGCCGGTGCCGAAGCGCGGCGCGGGCTCGATGTCGGCCGGCGCCATCTCGAGCACCTCCGACACCGCATCGACGACGACCCCCAGGTCGTACTTGCGTTCGTCCGACTCGACTTCGACGATCACGATGCAGGTCCGCCGGGAGACGTCCGTGCGCTTGCGGCCGAAGCGCGCCGACAGGTCCACCACCGGCACGACCGAGCCGCGCAGGTTGATCACGCCGCGGATCGCCTCCGGCATCGTCGGCACCTCGGTCAGCTCGCCGTACTCGATGATCTCCTTCACGTGCAGGATGCCGATCGCGAACAGCTCGCCGCCCAGCATGAAGGTCACGTACTGCACCGGCACGTCGATCACCGGCTCCACTGCGGTCTCCAGCCTTGCGCCCATCGTCGCGGCTCCTCAGAAATTCACGAAATCGAGATCCAGATCGCCGAAGGCCGGCTGGGAGGCGCCCGCCGGCGTCGAGCGCGCTCGCCGAACCGGCTTCGTCGCCGGCTGCACGCTCTCCGACGCGCTCGCCGCCCCCCTCACCACCACTCCCGTCTCGACCTTGAAGAAGGCCATCGTCCGCTCCAGCTTGGCTGCCTGCCCGCTCATCTGTTCGGCCGTCGCGGCGAGCGCCTCGGTGGCCGCGGCGTTCTGCTGCGTGATCTGGTTGAGCTGCGTCATCGCGGTGTTGATCTGCGCGACCCCCGCCGACTGCTCTTCCGACGCGACGGCGATCTCCTGCACGAGGTCCGAGGTCTTGCGGATCTTCGGCACCATCGCGTCGAGGAAGCCGCCCGCCTGCTCCGCGAGCCCGACGCTGCCCTTCGCGACTTCGCCGATCTCGCGCGCCGCGACCTGGCTGCGTTCGGCGAGCTTGCGCACTTCGGTCGCCACCACCGCGAAGCCCTTGCCGTGCTCGCCGGCGCGCGCCGCCTCGATCGCGGCGTTCAATGCCAACAGGTTCGTCTGGTAGGCGATGTCGTCGATGATGCCGATGCGCTCGGCGATGCTCTTCATCGCCGCGACCGTCTCCTTCACCGCCGCGCCGCCTTCGACCGCCTCGGCCGAGGACTTCGCCGCCATGCCGTCGGTGATCTTTGCGTTCTCGGCGTTGTGGCTGATCGACGAGGACATCTGCTCGATCGACGCGCCCGTCTCCTCGACGCTCGCCGCCTGCTCGCTCGTCGCCTGCGACAAGCCCTGCGCCGTCCGCGTCACCTGCCCGGCGGCGGCGTTGAGATTGCCCGATGCGCTACGCGCCTCGACAATCACCGCCGAGAACTTCTCCGCCATCCGCCGCACGGCCGCGAGCATACTGCCGCGGTCGTCCGGCGCGACGCGCACGCTCACGCTCACGCCAAGGTCGCCGGCGGCGAGGCGCTCGATCACCGCCTTCGCATACGCGGGCTCGCCGCCCAGTTGCCGCAGCAGCCCCCTGAGGATGAACGCTGCTCCGGCGCCGAAGGCCGCAAGCACGAGCCATGCGACCAGCACGCACTGCTGCAGCGCATCGGCACTTTGCGCGCCGAGCTCCGCGACGGCCGGCAGCGTGCCGGCGACGCGGACCGCCTCCGCAATCCTTGCGACTTCGTAGTATGCGAGGCCCGCCAACGCGGCAAGGCCGAGCACCGCAACGCCCGCGAGGGCATACAGGCGCTGCGTGAGGGTCATTTCCCCGTTCATGGCAGTACGTCTCCGTCAGTGATTTGCAACCGGTCAGCCGATGGCGACCGCCCGTTCCGATGCACTGGGCCGCAGCACGCGCCCGCCGCCCGCCGCGTCCCGCGCCGCCGCCTCCTGCAACAGCGACGGCACATCCAGGATCAAGGCCACCTGGCCGCTGCCGAGGATCGTCGAGCCGCCGATGCCGCGCACCCGGCTGAAGACCTTGCCCAGCGGCTTGATCACGGTCTGGAACTCGTCCATCAGCTCGTCGACGACGAGCCCTGCTTTGTGCGCGCCATAGCGCACGACGACGATGCTTTCGCGATGACCGCCGCAGCCGCCGAGGCCGAAGTGATCGCGCAGCCGCAGGAAGGGCAGGATCTCGCCGCGCAGGTTGATGTAGGTCCGCCCCGTCGCCGCCTGCCGGTCCGCCTCGGAGAGCTCGACGCATTCCAGCACCATGTCGAGCGGCACGACGTAGGCCGCGTCGCCGACGCCGACGAGGAAGCCGTCGATGATCGCGAGCGTCAGCGGCAGCCGGATGCGGATCGTCGTCCCCAGCCCCTCGGTGCTCTCCAGCTCGACCGTGCCACGCAGGGCCTCGATGTTCTGCCGCACCACGTCCATGCCGACGCCGCGGCCCGAAAGATTGCTGACCTGTTCCGCCGTCGAGAATCCCGGCTCGAAGATCAGCTTGTAGATTTCGTGCTCCGTGAGGCTCTGCCCGGGCTGCACCAGTCCGCGCGCGACGGCCTTCGCGAGGATGCGCTCCTTGTTCAGCCCGCCCCCATCGTCGCTCACCTCGATCACGATGCAGCCCGAGTCGTGGTACGCGTTCAGGCGCAGCGTCCCGCGCACCGGCTTGCTGCGCGCGAGGCGGAGCTCGGCCGATTCGATGCCATGGTCGATCGCGTTGCGCACAAGATGCGTCAGCGGATCGGCGATGCCCTCGACGACGCTCTTGTCGAGCTCGGTCTCCGCCCCGGTGATCGCCAGTTCGATGTCCTTGCCGAGCTCCTTCCCGACGTCGCGCACCACGCGCTGGAAGCGGTTGAAGGTCTCGCCGATCTGCACCATGCGCAGGCGCAGCGCGCCGTCACGGATCTCCTCGACGAGGCGCGAGATCAGCGCCGTCGCCTCAAGCATCGCGCCGTCGCTCCGCTGCTGCGCGAGCAGATTCGCGCCCGCACCGGCGATGACGAGCTCGCCGACGAGATTGATCAAGCTGTCGAGCTTATCCGCCGGCACGCGCACCAGCTTGTTGTCCGCAGCCTTGCTCTCGCGGTTGCGCACCTGCTTGTCGAGCGCGCTCTGCACGACCTGCGGCGCCACCACCTGCTGCTCCACGAGCAGCTCGCCGAGCGGCCCTGCCACCGGGCCCGCCGCGAGTGCGGTCTGCCAATCGAGCCCGGCTTCCAGTTCGCGCCGCGTCAGGGCGCCGCTCGCGACGAGGATCTCGCCGAGGCGCAGATCGTCCTCGGGCAGGCGCCGGATCAGCTCGATGTACTCCGACACCTTGCTGCGCGGCGGCAGCACGTGGATCTCCGAATCCTCGCGCACGAACTCGAACACGTTCTCGATCGTTTCCTTGCTCGCGCCAGAATGCAGCTCGATCTCGAAGCCCAGATAGCAGGCTTCCGGGTCCATCGCCGGGCCCTCGGGCATCGCGTCGGACAGCGTCGTAATCGACACGACCTCCCCGACGGTCGCCAGATAGCGGATGAAGGACAGCGGATCCATGCCGTTGCGCAGCACATCGCGGTCGAAGCGCAGGGAGATGTGCCAGTTGTCGGTCGCGACGACATCGCCATCACCGCGTTCCAACGCGCCTCCGCCGGCAGCCTCAACGCCCCCGCGCGACTCGGTGGGCAGCGTCGTCGCCGCGATCGCCGGCTTGCCCAGGAACTCCCGCAGTCTTGCGATCAGGCGCTCGCCGCAGGCCCGGGTCTCCGCGTCCAGCGCCATCGCCGGCACGTGCGCCACGAGCTTGCCGATGTGGTCCCCGCAGGGTAGCAGCAGCGCAATCAGGTCGCCGCAGACCTGGATCTCCCGGGTCCGCAGCTTGTCGAGCACATGCTCCAGCACATGCGTGAATGCGACGATCGGCTCCAGCCCGAAGAGTCCGGCCGAGCCCTTGATCGTGTGCGCGGCGCGAAACATCGCGTGGATGAGCTCGTCATCCGCAGGCGCGCTTTCGAGGCGCAGCAGCGCCTCCTCCATGTCGCGCAACAATTCATCCGCCTCGGCGATGAAGGTGTCCAGAGCCTGATCGAAATTCACGTCTTCGGTCCCCTCAAGGATTGACACAGAGCGTCCAGATCCAGGCGTCAGTTCCGAGACACTCCGCCCTCTGCGGCGCAGTCATCCAGAAGGCTGGCAAGCTGCATCGTCTCCAGCGCGTCCTTCACTACATCGCTGCACCCGGCGACCCGCAGTTCGATCCCGCGCTGTGCGGCCTCGCGCCTCGCCAGGATCAGCAACTGCAGTCCCGCGGTATCCACCTCATTCACCGCCGACATATCCAGATGCACGACCGGGCCGGCGTCCAGCGCCCTCATCAGCAGCCCATGTTGTTCCGCGACGGTGTAGATCGTGAGCTCGCCTTCCGGACGGAAGCCGGCCGGCCGCTCATTCACGGCATCGGATAAAGTTGAGGAGTTCATCGGGTCCGCCTCTCCACTGTCTGCAGGAACTGCCGCGATTCGGTTGCCGATTGCGTATGCCAACGTGGAATGCAGTATCTGCTTTGCGGACTGAGGGGCGAGAGCGTCCAATTACACGCGTGGACTAGGTAATTTCTCACGGGCGCACGAGGCGCGGGCAATCGTCGGCCCGGGCCGCCCGTAAACGAAAAAACCCGGCAACCACGAAGGGCTGCCGGGTCTTACCGAACCGGGTACTACGAGGCGTCGCTTAAAACGGGATATCGTCGTCGAAGTCGCCGAAACCGCCGCCGCTGCTCGGCTGGCTCGGCGCGCGCTGCGCGGGCGCGGCCTGCGGAGCTTGACGTGCCGGAGCCGGGGCCGGCGCGTCATAGCCGCCCTCTGACTGGCGCATCGGCGCATCGCCGCCCGAACGCGAACCCAGCATCTTCATCTCGTCGGCACGGATTTCCGTCGTGTAACGATCCTGGCCGTCCTTGTCCTGCCACTTGCGCGTCTGCAGGCGGCCTTCCACGTACACCTGGCTGCCCTTGCGCAGATATTGCGACGCGATCTCCGCGAGGCGGCCGAAAAACACCACGCGATGCCACTCCGTTGCTTCCTTGCGCTCGCCGCTCGCCTTGTCCTTCCAGGTCTCGGTCGTCGCGATCGTCACGTTGCAGATCGCGTCACCGCTCGGCGCATAACGCGTTTCCGGGTCCCGACCCAGGTTGCCGATCAGGATCACTTTGTTCAGGGAAGCCATCCCTTTCTCCTCGAATACAAATTCAAATTAACGCGCGGCCGCGCTCGCAACGGCACGTCGCACAGGTGGATTCATCGATGTCGCCAGCAGCAGCCAGATCACGGCGAGCAGCCCACAGGCAAAATTCACGGCGCCACTGCCATAGTGTTCAGCAATCCAGCCGCCCATCGCCCCCCCCAGGAACAGCCCGACGGACTGCAGCGTGTTGTAGAGGCCCAGCGCCGTACCCTTCGCATGCGGGGGCGCGACGCGCGAAATCCATGACGGAAGAATAGCTTCGAGCACATTGAACGCAACGAAGAACAACGTCAACCACAAGCCCAGCGCCGGCAGGCTGCGCCCGAAGGCATACAGGCCGGCCTGCACCACTACCAGCAGTCCGACGGCCGTGCTGAAGATGGTCTTCATTCGACCGCCCTTCTCGGCGATGATCACCGCCGGCACCATCAACGCGAACGACAGCACCACCGCCGGCAGATAGACCTTCCAGTGCTCGGGCAGCGGCAGCCCGCCCCCCGCCACCAGCGCCGCGGGCACCAGCACCCACATCGCGGTCTGGATCAGGTGCAGCACGAAGACACCGAAGTTCAGGCGCATCAACTGCCCGTCGCGCAGAACATCCGCGAAGCGCCCGCCGTTCGCGCGCGGCAAGGCCGGCGCCGCCGGCACGACATACAGCACGACACCGATCGCCGCCAAGGCCAGCGCGCCGGTCAGCCAGAAGATCCCGTCCATGCCGATCAGCGAATACAGCACTGGTGCCGCCACCATCGACAACGCAAACACCAGGCCGATGCTCGACCCGATCATCGCCATCACCTTGGTACGATGCTGATCCCGCGTCAGATCCGCCGCCAGCGCCGTCACCGCCGCCGAAATCGCCCCCGCCCCCTGCAACACGCGGCCGACGATGACGATCTGGATGCTCGCCGCAAGCGCCGCGACAACGCTACCCAATGCGAACAGCACGAGTCCGAACACAATCACCGGCTTGCGCCCAAAGCGGTCCGACGCAACCCCGTAGGGCATCTGCAGGAAAGCCTGGGTCAGCCCGTAGGCGCCGATCGCGAGCCCGACCAAGCTCATGTCGTCCCCGCCCGGCAGCTTGTGGGCATGCAACGAAAACACCGGCAGGATCAGGAACAGGCCGAGCATCCGCAGCGCAAAAATGGCTGCCAGGCTCGCGCCGGCTCGCCGCTCGGCAGGTGTCATGGAGTCTTGCTGGGGTCGGGACATGGGAGACGGCAGACGAGACAAAGTGGGGATTCTAACATCCGCCATCGCCGGGTTTGTTTCAGGTCAGTGTTCTCTCGTATAGTTGCATGTTCCCCTCGTCGGCCCAGGTCCATGGACGAAATCCGCATTCGCGGCGCGCGCACTCACAACCTCAAGAACATCAACCTCGACCTGCCGCGCAACCGCCTCACCGTGATCACCGGCCTGTCCGGCTCGGGCAAGTCCTCGCTCGCCTTCGACACCCTCTACGCCGAAGGCCAGCGCCGCTACGTCGAATCGCTGTCGGCCTACGCGCGCCAGTTCCTGCAGCTGATGGAAAAGCCCGACGTCGACCTCATCGAAGGCCTGTCGCCGGCGATCTCGATCGAACAGAAGGCCACCAGCCACAACCCGCGCTCGACCGTCGGCACGGTCACGGAAATCCACGATTACCTGCGCTTGCTCTACGCGCGCGCCGGCACGCCGCACTGCCCGGACCACCCCGACCAGGCGCTCGAAGCGCAGACCGTCTCGCAGATGGTCGACCACATCCTCGCGCTGCCCGAGGACACGCGACTGATGATCCTCGCCCCGGTGGTCTCGCATCGCAAAGGCGAGCAGCACGAGCTCTTCTCCGAATTGCGCGCCCAAGGCTTCGTCCGTGTGCGCGTGGATGGTCAGGTCGGCGAGCTCGACGCCATGCCGCCGCTCGAAAAGGGCCGCCGCCACAGCGTCGAAGTCGTCATCGACCGCCTCAAGGTTCGCGCAGACCAGCGCGGCCGCCTCGCCGAATCCTTCGAGACCGCACTCACCCACGCCGACGGCCGTGCGATCGCCGTCGAAATGGACAGCGGCCACGAACACCTCTTCTCGGCCCGCTTCGCCTGTCCGATCTGCAGCTACTCGCTCGCCGAACTCGAACCGCGCCTCTTCTCGTTCAACAACCCCTCCGGCGCCTGTCCGAAATGCGACGGCCTTGGCCAGGTCGAATTCTTCGACCCCGCCCGCGTCGTCGCCCATCCCGAACTCTCACTCGCCGCCGGCGCCATCCGCGGCTGGGACCGCCGCAACCAGTTCTACTTCCAGATGCTCGCCGGGCTCGCGAGCCACTACGACTTCGACGTCGAAGCGCCGTTCGAGACCCTGTCCGAAGAAGTCCGCCAGGTCGTCCTGCACGGCTCGGGCCGACACAAGATCACCTTCCGTTACCTCTCGGACAACGGCCGCATGGTCCCGAAGGAGCACCCCTTCGAAGGCATCATTCCCAACCTCGAACGCCGCTTCCGCGAAACCGACTCCATCGCGGTACGCGAAGAGCTCGCCAAGTACCGCGCCACCCAGGCCTGCCCCGCCTGCCACGGCACGCGCCTGCGCAGCGAAGCGCGCCACGTGCTCATCGGCGGCCAGTCGCTGCATACCGTCAGCCACATGCCGCTCGGCGAGTGCAAAGCCTTCTTCGACGAACTCAGCCTCAGCGGCCAGCGCGCGCTGGTGGCCGCCAAGATCGTCAAGGAGATCTCCGACCGCCTGAGCTTCCTGATCAACGTCGGCCTCGACTACCTCTCGCTCGACCGCTCCGCCGACACCCTTTCCGGCGGCGAAGCCCAGCGCATTCGCCTCGCCAGCCAGATCGGCTCCGGCCTCACCGGCGTCATGTACGTCCTCGACGAACCCTCGATCGGCCTGCACCAGCGCGACAACGACCGCCTGCTCACGACCCTGCGCCAGCTGCGCGACCTCGGCAACACCGTGATCGTCGTCGAACACGACGAAGACGCCATCCGCTGCGCCGATTACGTCGTGGACATGGGCCCGGGCGCCGGCGTCCATGGCGGCGAAATCGTCGCCCAGGGGACCCCGACCGAGATCATCGCCAACCCGCAATCCCTCACCGGCGCCTACCTCGCCGGCCACGAGGCCATCCAGCCCCCCGTGCGCCGCAGTGCGCCCAACCCGGAACGCCTGTTCCACCTGCGCGGCTGCACCGGCAACAACCTCAAGGATGTCACCCTCGAACTCCCGGTCGGTCTCTTCACCTGCATCACCGGCGTCTCCGGCTCAGGCAAGTCCACGCTGATCAACGACACCCTCTACGCCATCGCCGCACGCCACCTCTATGGCTCCAACATCGAGCCCGCCCCCCACGGCGAGGTCGAAGGGCTGGATCACTTCGACAAGGTCATCAACGTCGACCAAAGCCCCATCGGCCGCACCCCACGCTCCAACCCGGCGACTTACACCGGCCTACTCACTCCGGTGCGCGAACTCTTCGCCGGCGTCCCCGAAGCGCGCGCACGCGGCTACGGCCCCGGCCGCTTCTCGTTCAACGTCAAGGGCGGACGCTGCGAAGCCTGCCAGGGCGACGGCATGATCAAGGTCGAGATGCACTTTCTTCCGGACATGTACGTCCCCTGCGACGTCTGCCACGGCAAACGCTACAACCGCGAAACGCTCGAAATCCGCTACAAGGGCAAGACCATCTACGAGGTCCTCGACATGACCGTCGAGAACGCCCTCGAATTCTTCCGCCCCGTCCCCGGCGTCGCGCGCAAGCTCGAGACCCTGATGGACGTTGGCCTCGGCTACATCCGCCTTGGCCAGAGCGCGACCACCCTCTCGGGCGGCGAAGCCCAACGCGTCAAACTCTCCCTGGAGCTCTCAAAACGCGACACGGGCCGCACCCTCTATATCCTCGACGAACCCACCACCGGCCTGCACTTCCGCGACATCGAACTGCTGCTCGGCGTCCTGAATCGCCTGCGCGACCACGGCAACACCATCGTCGTCATCGAGCACAACCTTGATGTGATCAAGACCGCCGACTGGGTCATCGACCTCGGCCCGGAAGGTGGTCACCGCGGCGGCCAGATCCTCTGCACCGGCGCTCCCGAAGCGATCGCGGGCCACCCGGCCAGCCATACCGGCCGCTACCTGAGGAAACTCCTCCCTGCGACCGCCCCCGCGTGACGGCGCCAAGACAGTTCGCTCGCTCAGTCTGCTTTCAGCGCTTACAATTTGATCAGCACCAGTCCTCGCTTGCCCCGGCTCCCCCAGTTGAGAATCGCGGCCGAAAGCATTAAGGAGACCGCCATGCCCGAAGTCCCGAACGACCCTCAAAGCATCTTCCTCGACCGCATCGAACGGCGGGTGAAGATCCTCAAGACGCTTCTCGACGCAGCTCTGGGCGTCTACCTTCCCGCCGAAGACCAGCAACGGCGACGTGCCATCGAACAGGTCGTGCGCTCGACGGCCCGCCAGAGCGAACTCCCGCAGCTGACCAACGACACGCTCAAGAAGGCCTACGACATCGTCAACGGACACCTCGAGGCCATGCAGAAGGTCCTTCCGCACGACGTCCAGTATCGCAATCGCGTCCGCAAGAACTGGTAAGGCGCCACCGCTCAGTCCGGATAACCGTCCGGATTCTGCGACTGCCAGCGCCACGCGTCGCGGCACATCGCATCGAGGTCGTAACGCGGCGACCAATCGAGACCCTCCCTCGCCCGCTCGGGATCTGCCCAGCACGTCGCGACGTCGCCCGGACGGCGGCTAACCAGATCGAACGCAACCGGACGCCCCGACGCCCGCTCGAACGCACGCACCACCTCCAACACGCTGTATCCGCGCCCCGTTCCCAGGTTGAGGCAGCTCACCGCATCCAGCGCATCAATCCTTTCGACTGCCTTCACGTGCCCCGCAGCCAGATCCACGACGTGGATATAGTCACGCACCCCCGTCCCGTCGATCGTCGGATAGTCGCTTCCGAACACCTGCAGCCTCGGCCGCCGCCCGACCGCCACCTGACATACGAAGGGCATCAGGTTGTTCGGCATCCCATTCGGGTCCTCCCCGATACGCCCGCTCGCATGCGCGCCGACCGGATTGAAATAGCGCAGCAAGACCACGCGCCAACGCGGATCGGACGCCGCCACGTCACGCAGGATCTGCTCCGCCATGAGTTTCGTCCAACCGTAGGGATTAGTCGGCCCGGTTGGAAAATCCTCACGGATCGGCACGCTCGCCGGGTCACCATAGACCGTCGCAGACGAACTGAACACGATCCTCCGGACGCCCGCTTCCCCCATCGCCGAAATCAAGGACAGCAGCCCTTCGATGTTGTTGCCGTAATACCGCAGCGGTTCGGCGACCGACTCACCGACCGCCTTCAGCGCTGCGAAGTGGATCACCGAATGGATGTCATGCGACGCAAAGACCCGCGCAAGCCCCTACCCATCTCGCACATCCAAGGGATAGAAGCCCGCCAGCGAGCGTCCGGCAATTTCCTCGACACGCCGGATCGCTTCGAGCTTGCTGTTGCTCAGATTATCAACGACGACGACCTCATGGCCGCCGGCCAGCAGTTCCACACAGGTATGCGAACCGATATAGCCCGCTCCACCCGTAACCAGTACTGTCGCCACGACGTCACCTCACTATTCCAGCGCCGCGCCGCCCGCGGCGACAAAAAAAATGGGCCGTCGAAACGGCCCATCTCTTCTACGGCTTCATGCACCCGATACTCAGGCTGCAGCTGCCTCGCTGACTTCGACAACTTCGTTGTCGGCGGGGCGATCGACGAGCTCGACCAGCGCCATCGGCGCATTGTCGCCGTCGCGGAAGCCGAACTTCAGGATGCGCAGGTAGCCGCCGTTGCGGGCCGAGAAACGCGGGCCCAGCTCGTCGAACAGCTTCACGACCATGTCGCGGTCGCGCAGGCGGTTGAAGGCCAGACGACGGTTCGACAGGCTCGGCTTCTTGCCGAGGGTGATCAGCGGCTCGACCACGCGGCGCAGTTCCTTGGCCTTCGGCAGCGTCGTCTTGATGACTTCGTGACGCAGCAGCGAGTTAGCCATGTTGCGGAACATCGCTTGGCGATGAGCGCTGGTACGATTAAGTTTGCGAAGACCGTTGCGGTGACGCATTTTTATTCCTCACTCAACTGCGCCAACTCAACCGAGCTTCTCAAGCCCGGCCGGCGGCCAGTTTTCCAGTTTCATGCCAAGCGTCAGCCCGCGGGAGGCCAACACTTCCTTGATTTCGTTCAGCGACTTGCGGCCGAGGTTCGGAGTCTTCAGCAGCTCCGTTTCGGTACGCTGGATCAGATCGCCGATGTAGTAGATGTTCTCGGCCTTCAGGCAGTTCGCCGAACGCACAGTCAGCTCCAGATCATCGACCGGGCGCAGCAGCACCGGATCGATCACCTGGGTCGTCGATTGCTCGACCACCGGCGCCGTTCCCTCGAGATCCGCGAACACCGACAGCTGATCCATCAGCACGCGCGCCGCGTAGCGGATCGCCTCTTCCGGATCGACTGCACCGTTGGTTTCGATATCGATGACCAGACGGTCGAGGTCGGTACGCTGCTCGACGCGTGCGCTCTCGACGAGATAGCTCACGCGGCGAACCGGGCTGAACGACGCGTCCAGAACGACGTTGCCGATGCTCTTCGTCTCGCCGGCAGCCGGACGAACGTTGCCCGGCACGTAGCCGCGGCCCTGCTCGACCTTGATCTGCATCTCCAGCTTGCCGCCGGGAGCGAGGTGCGCGATCACGTGGTCGGGATTGATGATCTCGACGTCGTGACCACCCTCGATATCGGCCGCCGTGACCACACCCTCACCCGACTTCGACAGGCGCAGGGTCGTCTCGCTGCGGTTATGCAGCTTCAGGACCACACCCTTCAGGTTCAGGAGCAGATCAACGATGTCTTCGCGCACACCGTCGAGCGTTGAGTACTCGTGCAGCACGCCCTCGATCGTGACTTCGGTCGGCGCATAGCCAGGCAGCGAGGAAAGGAGGATGCGCCGCAGCGCATTCCCCAGGGTATGACCGAAACCACGCTCGAACGGCTCCATCGTCACCCGCGCCTGAACCGGCGAGATGCTCTGGACGTCGATGATGCGGGGTTTCAGCAGTGAATTGCTTTGCATCAGCAGTTCCTCGGATCTTTGAGTCTTCAGGCGAGCCTGTTAGCGGGAGTACAGTTCGACCACCAGGCCTTCGTTGATCGTCGGCGGCAGCTCTGCACGCTGCGGATACGCCTTGAACACGCCCTTGCCGGCCTTCGCATCGACTTCGATCCATTCCGGGAAACCACGCGATGCGGCAGCCTCGAGAGCAGCCTTCACGCGCAGCTGGCCGCGAGCACCTTCGGTCAGCTCGACGACGTCACCCGGACGCACGACGAACGACGGGATATTCACACGCTTGCCATTGACCAGGATGCCGTTGTGACGGACCAGCTGACGCGATTCCGCGCGCGACGCGCCGAAGCCCATGCGGTACACCACGGAGTCCAGACGGCCTTCCAGCAGTTGCAGCAGGTTTTCGCCAGTCTGACCGCGACGGCGGTCGGCTTCGGCATACACCTTGCGGAACTGGGCTTCCAGCACGCCGTACAGGCGGCGGATCTTCTGCTTTTCACGCAGTTGTACGCCATAGCCGGACAGACGCTGACCGGAACGCTGGCCGTGCTGGCCAGGCGCATACGCACGACGCTCGATCGCACACTTATCGGTGAAGCACTTATCACCCTTCAGGAACAGCTTTTCGCCCTCGCGACGGCACTGACGGCACTTGGGATCCAGATTACGAGCCACGTTTCAACTCCTTGTCAGATACGACGCTTTTTCGGCGGACGGCAGCCGTTATGCGGAATCGGCGTGATGTCGGTAATGCTGGAGATCTTCATACCCAGCGCATTGAGCGCGCGCACGGCAGATTCGCGACCGGGACCCGGCCCCTTGATGCGCACTTCCAGATTCTTGACACCGCATTCCTGAGCGGCCTTGCCGGCAGCCTCGGCGGCGACCTGCGCGGCAAACGGAGTGCTCTTGCGCGAGCCCTTGAAGCCCGCACCACCCGAGGTTGCCCACGACAGAGCGTTGCCCTGGCGATCGGTAATCGTAATGATCGTATTGTTGAAGCTCGCGTGCACGTGGGCGATGCCCTCGGCAACGTTCTTCTTAACCTTTTTGCGAACTTTCGCAGCAGTCTTAGCCATTATCAGTCCCTATCACTTCTTGCCGGCGATGGCCTTGCGCGGTCCCTTGCGGGTACGTGCATTGGTACGGGTACGCTGACCGCGGACAGGCAGACCACGACGGTGACGGACACCGCGGTAGCAACCCAAGTCCATCAGGCGCTTGATGTTCATCGTCACTTCACGACGGAGGTCACCCTCCACGACGAACTTGGCGACCTCATCGCGCAGCCGTTCCATATCCGACTCGGTGAGGTCCTTCACCTTGGCAGAGCGAGCCACGTTGGCAGAATCACAAATATTCTGAGCACGCGAACGGCCAATTCCATAGATGGCGGTCAGCGCAATCTCGGCATGCTTGTGGTTGGGAATGTTTACCCCAGCAATACGGGCCATTCGATTACCCCAAAAAGCGAAACATTAAATATTAATCCTCGAGCGCCCTAAGATCAACCCTGGCGCTGCTTGTGCCGCGGATCTGCGCAGATGACGCGGACCACACCCTTGCGACGCACGATCTTGCAGTTGCGGCACAGCCGCTTAACCGAAGCCTGAACTCTCATTTTGTTGCTCCTGTTTCTTGATTACTTGGTCCGGAAAACGATCCGGGCCTTGGTCAGGTCGTAGGGCGTCAGCTGCACAGTGACCTTGTCACCGGGAAGAATCCGGATGTAGTGCATCCGCATCTTCCCCGAGATGTACCCGAGGACCATGTGTCCGTTTTCGAGCCGGACGCGAAACGTTGCATTGGGAAGGTTCTCTGTGACCTCGCCCTGCATCTCGATAACGTCTTCCTTCGCCATAGCTTACCTGGTCGGAAGCCCCGCCCCCTTGAAGTTCGCCTTCTTGAGCAGGCTCTCGTACTGATGTGACATGACGTACGCCTGGACCTGCGACATAAAGTCCATCGTCACAACCACCAGGATCAGCAGTGAGGTGCCTCCGAAATAGAACGGCACGTTCCACTTCAAGATTAACAACTCAGGCAGCAGGCACACCAGCGTGATGTATCCGGCACCCACCAGCGTCAGCCGCGTCAGGATCTTGTCGATGTATCGGGCCGTCTGATCGCCGGGACGAATCCCGGGAACGAACGCTCCGCTCTTCTTCAGATTATCCGCCGTCTCCCGCGCATTGAACACGAGCGCCGTATAGAAGAAACAGAAGAAGATAATCGCCGCGGCATACAACATGACGTAGATCGGCTGCCCCGGCGCGAGCGTCGAGGACAGATCTCGTAACCAGCGCATGCTCTCCGACGCGCCGAACCATTGTCCCAACGTCGCCGGGAACAGGATGATGCTCGACGCGAAGATCGGCGGGATGACCCCCGACATGTTCAACTTCAATGGCAGATGCGAACTCTGGCCGCCGTAGATCTTGTTGCCGACCTGCCGCTTGGCATAGTTCACCAGGATCTTCCGCTGACCCCGCTCGACAAAGACGACGAAACCCGTCACCAGCACGACCAGCACACAGATCAGCAGCGCTGTGAAGGGATGCATCGCGCCGGTCCGCACCAGCTCGAACAACTTCGCAATCGAGCTCGGCAAGCCGGCTGCAATACCTGCGAAGATGATCAGCGAGATGCCGTTCCCAAGGCCGCGCTCGGTGATCTGCTCACCCAGCCACATCAGGAACATGGTCCCGGTAACAAGCGTCGCCACGGTTACGAAGCGGAACAGGAAGCCCGGATCGAGCACCAGCCCAGCCTGCCCTTCGAGCGCGATCGCGATGCCGAGGGACTGCGCAAACGCCAGTGCAACCGTGCCGTAACGGGTGTACTTCGTGATCTGGCGCCTGCCGGCCTCGCCCTCTTTCTTGAGCGCCTCGAGCTGCGGAATCGCAACCGTCATCAACTGCATGATGATCGATGCAGAGATATACGGCATGATCCCCAGGGCGAAAATCGTAAAGCGCGACAACGCCCCGCCGGAGAACAGATTGAAGACACCAAGGATGCCGCCTGCCTGCGACTGGAACAGCTCGGCCAGTCGCTGCGGATCGATCCCGGGCACCGGAATATGACCTCCGATACGATAGACGATCAGAGCGCCGACCAAGAACATCAGCCGGCGCTTCAGATCGCCGAAGCGACCGGGGGTTCCCAACGTGGCAGCAGAAGTGGCCACAGCCCTGTCCTTCGCCTTACTCGGCAGCCACGGAACCACCGGCTGCCTGAATGGCAGCCAAGGCACCCTTCGTCGCACCGACGCCGCGCAAGGTCACTTTCCGGGCGATTGCGCCGGACAGAACGACCTTTGCCGACAGCGTATCCGCAGGGACCAGTCCGGCCTGCTTCAACACCAGCAGATCGACGTCGTCGACGGGCAGCTTGTCGAGTTCCGACAGACGCACTTCGGCGTTACGACTACCGGTCAGCGACACGAAGCCGCGCTTCGGCAGACGACGCTGCAGCGGCATTTGACCGCCTTCGAAACCGACCTTGTGGAAGCCTCCGGCGCGGGACTTCTGGCCCTTGTGACCGCGACCGCAGGTCTTGCCCAGGCCGCTGCCGATACCACGGCCGACGCGCTTGGCAGTAAACTTTGCGCCAGCAGCGGGTTTGATCGTATTGAGTCGCATATCAGCCCTCACACTTCACGAGGTACGACACCTTGTTCACCATGCCGCGAACTTCCGGGGTGTCCTGGAGTTCGACGGTGTGATTCAGGCGACGCAGCCCCAGACCGCGCACCGTCGCACGGTGCGATTGCTTGGTACCGATCACGCTTTTCACCAGCGTGACCTTGATCGTCTTCTCGGCCATGGCTTACCCCAGAATCTCTTCGACGCTCTTGCCGCGCTTCGCTGCGATTTCTGCAGGCGTATTGACGGCCAGCAGACCATTCAGCGTGGCGCGCACGACGTTGTAAGGATTGGCCGAACCGATGCACTTGCAGGTGACGTCGGTCACGCCCATCACTTCGAACACGGCACGCATCGGGCCGCCGGCAATGATGCCGGTACCGCTCGGAGCGGGCTGCATCAGCACCGAAGAGGCGCCGTGCTTGCCGACCACGGCATGGTGCAGGGTGCCGTTCTTCAGTGACACCTTGACCATCTTGCGGCGCGCTTCATCCATCGCCTTCTGGACGGCGACCGGCACTTCGCGGGACTTGCCCTTGCCCATGCCGATACCGCCGTCGCCATCACCCACCACGGTCAGCGCAGCGAAACCGAGGATACGGCCGCCCTTCACCACCTTGGTGACGCGATTGATGGCAACCATCTTCTCGCGAAGGCCGTCGTCACGCTCCTCCGAAGCCTGCGGACGCTTGCTTTGTTGCTTAGCCATACGAATCCTCGCTTAGAACTTGAGTCCGCCTTCGCGGGCAGCCTCGGCCAGCGCCTGAACGCGACCGTGATATTGGAAGCCGGCGCGATCGAACGCGACCGTCTCGATACCAGCCGCCTTCGCGCGCTCGGCAATCAGCTTGCCGACGAGCTGTGCCGCAGCCTTGTTGCCGCCGTGCGAAAGCTGCGAGCGCACATCAGCCTCGAGCGTCGATGCCGAAGCGAGCACACGCGACCCGCAACCAGCGATCACCTGGGCGTAGATATGCGAATTGGAACGAAACACGGTCAAGCGAACCGCCTTCAGTTCCGCGATTTTGGCTCGGGTTTTACGAGCACGACGCAGACGAACGTCTTTCTTGTTCATATCAAACCGCCCTTACTTCTTCTTGGTTTCCTTGAGCACAACCACTTCGTCCGAATAACGGACGCCCTTGCCCTTATACGGCTCGGGTTCGCGGTATGCACGCACCTCGGCTGCGACCTGGCCGACCAACTGCTTGTCGATGCCCTTGATCACGATTTCGGTCTGCGTCGGGGTCTCGACCTTGATACCCGCAGGCATCTGATGGACCACCGGATGCGAGAAACCAAGGGTCAGGTTCAGCTTGTCGCCCTGAGCCTGGGCGCGATAACCGACGCCCACCAGGGTCAGCTTGCGCTCGAAGCCCTTCGTCACGCCGGCCACCATGTTGTTAACGAGCGCGCGAACGGTACCGGACATCGCACGACCATTGGGCGCACCGGGAACCGCGGCAAACACGAGCGCATCGCCTTCGCGCTGAACTGATACGTCGCCACCGACGAATCGCGTCAGCGTACCGAGCGGTCCCTTGACGGCGACTTCGCCGGCACCGATGGTCACTTCGACGCCCGCGGGGACGGCAACCGGATTCTTAGCTACACGAGACATGAAATCCCCCTTACGCGACGTAGCAGATGACTTCGCCGCCGACGCGACCCGAACGGGCAGCACGGTCGGTCATCACGCCACGGGGAGTCGACACGATCGCGACACCCAGACCGTTCATCACACGCGGCAGATCGTCGCTACCCTTGTAAACGCGCAGACCGGGACGGCTGACGCGCTCGAGGCGCTCGATGACCGGGCGACCGGCGTAATACTTCAGCACCACGTCGAGTTCGGGCTTGCCGCCAGCTTCACGGACGCCAAACGACTCGATGTAACCTTCATCTTGCAGCACCTTGGCAATCGCAACCTTCAGCTTCGAGCTCGGCATCGAGACGCTAGCCTTTTGAGCCTGCTGACCATTGCGGATGCGGGTCAGCATATCGGCGATAGGATCGGACATACTCATCTGCTAATCTCCTTACCAGCTCGCCTTGGTCATGCCGGGCACTTCGCCACGGAACGCCAGGTCACGCAGCTTGTTGCGGCACAGGCCGAACTTGCGGAACACGCCACGCGGACGACCGGTCAGCTCGCAGCGACGACGCTCGCGAACGGGACTTGCATTGCGCGGCAGCTGCTGCAGCTTCAGACGCGCAGCCATGCGCTCTTCTTCAGGCAACTTGAAATCGTTGATCTGAGCGATCAGCGCGGCACGCTTGGCGGCGAACTTCTCGACCGTCTTGCGGCGCTTCTCTTCTCGATTGATCAGAGCCAGTTTTGCCATAACACCCTCAATTCTTGAACGGGAACTTGAACGCAGCGAGCAGAGCCCGAGCTTCCTGATCGGTCTTCGCGGTCGTCGTGATGCTGATATTCATACCGCGCAGCGCGTCGATCTTGTCGTACTCGATCTCGGGGAAAATGATCTGCTCTTTGACGCCCAGGTTGTAGTTGCCGCGGCCATCGAAACCCTTGCCGGCAATCCCGCGAAAGTCGCGAATACGCGGCATCGCGATCGTCACCAAGCGATCAAGGAATTCATACATCGTCGCACCGCGCAACGTCACCATGCAGCCGATCGGATAACCGTCACGAATCTTGAAACCCGCGATCGACTTGCGAGCCTTCGTAACCACCGGCTTCTGACCAGCGATCTTCTGCATGTCGCCAACGGCATGCTCGAGAATCTTCTTGTCACCCACCGCCTCGCCGACACCCATGTTCAGAGTGATCTTGGTGATGCGGGGCACTTCCATAACCGACTTGTAGCCGAACTGCTTCAGCAGATCCGGAGCAATCGATTCCTTGTAGTACTGTTGCAAGCGCGCCATTGCCACTCCTTACGCGTCGATCAGTTCGCCATTGGACTTGAAGAAGCGCACCTTGCGACCATCTTCAAGCACCCGAATCCCAACGCGATCGCCTTTCTGCGATGCGGGATTGAACAGCGCAACATTCGAGATGTGCAGCGGCATTTCCTTCTCAACGATGCCACCGACCTCGCCCTTCAGCGGATTCGGACGCACGTGCTTCTTGGCGCGATTCACGCCTTCGACGACGATACGCTCTTCACCGACGCGACCCAGCACAACACCGCGACGACCACGGTCCTTGCCGGCCAGGACGACTACCTCATCACCTTTGCGGATCTTGTTCATCTCGACAACTCCTTAGAGCACTTCAGGCGCCAGCGAGACGATCTTCATGAACCGCTCGGTACGCAGCTCGCGCGTCACCGGCCCAAAAATGCGGGTGCCGATCGGCTCGAGCTTGTTGTTCAGCAGAACGGCCGCATTGCCATCGAAGCGCAGCAGCGAACCGTCGGGGCGACGAACGCCCTTCGCGGTGCGCACGACGACCGCATTGTAAATATCGCCCTTCTTGACGCGACCACGCGGCGCGGCGTCCTTCACGGCAACCTTGATGATGTCACCAACGCTGGCATACCGACGCTTGGAACCGCCAAGCACCTTGATGCACATCACCGAACGCGCGCCGGTGTTATCGGCGACGTCCAGAATGGACTGCATTTGAATCATGAATTTATCTCCAACTTGCCCCGCTACCGCGGTCAGTCTTGGAACCCGTTCGGGTGGGAAGCTCCGAGGAGCGAGAAGCAAAGAGTATAAACTATAACAGCTTGGCAGTTACCTGCCAAGCTGTTCTATGCGATTTCCGACTGACCTCAGATTTCGCGAGCCTTCTCGAGCACCTTGGCGACGCGCCAAGACTTGGTCTTCGAGATCGGACGGCATTCCTCGATCTCAACCAAGTCGCCCGCCGCAGCAAGACCGCCCTCGACATGAGCGTGATACTTCGCCGAACGCGTGATCACCTTGCCGTACAGCTCATGCTTGACACGACGCTCGACGAGCACGGTGACCGTGTTCTGCATCTTGTCGCTGACCACACGGCCGACGAACACCCGCCGGACCTTTTGCTTTTCTTCGCTCATTTCTGCACCGCCTTTTCACGCAGAACGGTACGCACGCGCGCGATGTCGCGACGGACCTTTCCGAGTTGGCTCGTGTTGCCGAGCTGCTGCGTCGCCAGTTGCATGCGCAGCGAGAACTGCGCCTTCAGCAGTTCGAGCAACTCTTGATTCAATTCACCGGCGCTCTTCGCGCGGAGTTCACTCGCTTTCATGTTTACCCCAACTGACGGTGAACAAACACGGTCTCGAGCGGCAGCTTCGCAGCAGCCAGTCGGAACGCCTCGCGCGCGAGCGCTTCGTCGACACCATCCATCTCATACAGAACCTTGCCCGGCTGGATTTCGGCGACCCAGTACTCCGGGTTGCCCTTACCGTTACCCATCCGCACTTCGGCAGGCTTCTTGGAAATCGGCTTGTCCGGGAAAATCCGGATCCAGATCCGACCACCGCGCTTGATGTGACGGGTCATCGCACGACGCGCCGACTCGATCTGACGCGCGGTCAGACGACCACGACCAACCGCCTTGAGCCCGAACTCGCCGAAGCTGACCTTCGCACCGCGCGTTGCCACGCCGGTGTTCCGGCCCTTCTGCTCCTTACGATACTTCCTTCTCGACGGCTGCAGCATCGTCTACTCCCGCTTTTCTGGTCCGCTTTCCGCCCTTGTCGGCATCGGCTTGATCGGCACCGGCACGACGCGCCGGACGCTTGGCGCCACGGTTGTCACCGGCATCATTGCGAGGCGCGCGACGGCCGCGGCGAGCCTCGTTTTCATTCTCGACGACGGCCGGACGTTCGTTCCGACCGAGCATGTCGCCCTTGTACACCCACACCTTGATGCCGATCACGCCATAGGTCGTGCTGGCTTCGGAGACACCGTAGTCGATATCTGCGCGCAGAGTGTGCAGCGGCACGCGACCTTCGCGATACCACTCAGTACGGGCGATTTCGGCGCCGTTCAGACGACCCGAGCTCATGATCTTGATACCCTGAGCGCCCAGACGCATCGCGTTCTGCATCGCGCGCTTCATCGCACGACGGAACATGATCCGCTTTTCGAGCTGCTGGGCGATCGAGTCGGCGATCAGCTTGGCATCGAGCTCAGGTTTGCGCACTTCTTCGATATTGACGTGCACCGGCACGCCCATGATCTTCTGAAGCTCGCGCTTGAGCAGTTCGATGTCCTCACCCTTCTTACCAATCACCACACCGGGACGGGCACTGAAAAGGGTGATGCGGGCGTTCTTTGCAGGACGCTCGATAACGACACGACCCACTGAGGCGTGCGATAGCTTCTTCTTCAAGAAGTCGCGAACCTTGATGTCCTCATGCAGCATCTTGGAGTAATCCTGGCTCGAGGCGAACCAGCGCGAACTCCAGTCACGGGTGACCGCCAGACGGAATCCGGTCGGATGAATTTTCTGACCCATATTTACCCCTTATTCCCCGACAGTCACGTAGACGTGGCAGGTCGGCTTCAGGATGCGGTTACCGCGACCCTTCGCGCGCGCCGTGAAGCGCTTGAGCGACGTGCCTTCCTCGACATAGATCGTCTTAACCTTCAGCGTGTCGATGTCGGCACCGTCGTTGTGCTCGGCATTAGCAATCGCCGACTCCACAACCTTACGGATGATCTGAGCACCCTTCTTCGGGCTGAAGGCGAGAATATTGAGCGCCTGATCAACCGGCTTGCCCCGCACGAGGTCCGCCACAAGCCGACCCTTCTGGGCCGACAGGCGAACGCCCCGCAGAATTGCTTTGGTTTCCATGTTCGCTCCTTACCTCTTCGCCTTCTTGCTCGCGGCGTGACCCTTGAAAGTACGGGTCAGCGCGAATTCGCCAAGCTTGTGACCGACCATGTTCTCCGAAACGAACACAGGGACATGCTGCCGACCATTGTGCACGGCGATCGTCAGACCGACGAAATCCGGCAGCACGGTCGAACGACGCGACCAGGTCTTGATCGGGCGCTTGTCGTTGCTCACGCGAGCGGCATCAACCTTCTTGAGCAGGTGCGCGTCGACAAACGGGCCTTTTTTAATAGAACGTGCCATCTGTTACCCCTTAACGCTTGTGACGACGCTGCACGATCATGTTATCGGTGCGCTTGTTGCTGCGCGTACGATAACCCTTGGTCGGCTGACCCCACGGGCTGCGCGGCACGCCACCTTCACCGGTACGGCCTTCGCCGCCGCCGTGCGGGTGGTCAACCGGGTTCATCGCAACACCGCGAACGGTCGGGCGGATACCGCGCCAACGATTCGCACCGGCCTTGCCAATCTTCCGCAGGCCATGCTCTTCGTTACCAACGACGCCGATTGCCGCACGGCATTCGACGTGCACGCGGCGCACTTCACCCGAACGCAGACGAACCTGCGCGTAAGCGCCTTCACGCGCGAGAAGCTGAGCCGAAGTGCCGGCAGCACGAGCAAGCTGCGCCCCCTTACCGGGCATCATCTCGATGCAGTGAATCGTCGAACCGACCGGGATATTGCGAATCGGCAGAACGTTACCCGGCTTGATCGGAGCTTCTGCGCCGCTCATCACGGCCGCGCCGACTTCCAGACCCTTCGGGGCGATAATGTAGGCACGCTCGCCGTCCGCATAGCAGATCAGGGCGATATTGGCCGAACGGTTCGGATCATATTCGATGCGCTCGACACGAGCAGCGATGCCATCCTTGTTACGACGGAAGTCGACCAGGCGGTAATGCTGCTTGTGACCGCCGCCCTGATGGCGAACGGTGATGTGACCGTTGTTGTTACGGCCGGCATTTTTCGACTGCTTTTCGACCAGCGAGGCGAGCGGTCGACCCTTGTACAGGTCGGCATTCACCACCTTGACCATCGCACGACGGCCGGCAGACGTAGGCTTGAGTTTTACCAGTGCCATGACTAATTACTCCCCGGCCGCGAAGTTGATTTCCTGGCCCGGCTTCAGGCACACGAAGGCCTTCTTCCAGTCCTTGCGGCGGCCGGTCATCTTGCCGAAACGCTTGACCTTGCCCTTGACGTTCGCGATCTGGACCGACTTGACCTCGACCTTGAACAGCAGCTCGACCGCCGCCTTCACTTCAGGCTTGGTCGCCGTCGAGGCAACCTTGAACACGACCTGCTCGTTCTTGTCGGCGATGTACGTCGCCTTTTCGGAGATCTGGGGCGCGAGCAGCACCTGCATCAGACGCTCTTGGCTGAATCCGCTCATTGCCAGGCCTCCTCCATCTTCGCCAGCGCGCCTTTCGTCACGATGACCTTGTCGTAATGCACGAGCGACACCGGATCCGCCTCGCTGACCTCGAGCACCAGCACGCGATGCAGGTTACGCGACGACAGGAACAGGTTTTCGTCGAAGTTGTCGGTGATCACCAGCACCGACTCCAGACCCATGCCCTTGAGCTTCTGCGTCAGGAGCTTGGTCTTCGGAGCCTCGAGGCTGAAATCCTCGACCACGGCCAGACGATCTTCCCGCGCGAGCTGCGACAGAATGGCAGCGACGCCGGCGCGATACATCTTCCGGTTAACCTTGTGGGTGAAGTTCTCTTCCGGCGACGACGGGAAGATCTTGCCGCCTCCGCGCCACAGCGGGCTGGATGCCATACCGGCACGAGCACGGCCCGTACCCTTCTGACGCCACGGCTTGCGGGTCGACTTGGCGATTTCCGAGCGCCCCTTCTGCGCACGGTTACCCGAGCGCGCGTTGGCCATGTAGGCCACGACGACCTGGTGGACCAGCGCTTCGTTATATTCGCGCCCGAACAGCGCGTCAGAGGCCTGCAGCGTCGCAGCTGCTACGCCCTGATCGTTCAATACTTTCAGTTCCATCACGTCCTCGCTCAGCCACGCGCCTTGACCGCAGGACGGACGATCACGTCGCCACCCTTCGAACCAGGCACAGCCCCTTTCACCAGGAGCAACTGACGCTCGACATCAACGCGAACGACCTCGAGATTCTGGGTCGTGCGCGCCACGTTGCCGTACTGGCCAGCCATCCGCTTACCGGGAAACACGCGACCCGGGTCCTGCGCCATACCGATCGAGCCCGGCGAGTTGTGCGACACGGAGTTACCGTGCGACGCGCGGTTCGACGAGAAGTTATGACGCTTGATAGCACCGGTAAAACCGCGACCGATCGTGACGCCACTGACGTCAACGGCCTGGCCAACAGCAAAGATATCCACACTGATCACATCACCGGTCTTCAGACCGGAGAGCTGCTCGGGCGTGACGGTAAATTCGCGCAATACATGACCGGCTTCGACACCGGCCTTGGCGAGGTGACCGGCGGCCGCTTTGTTAACGCGGCTCGCACGACGCTTGCCGAAAGCCACCTGAACCGCGGCATAGCCGTCGCTTTCAAGCGTCTTGACTTGGGTCACACGATTGTTGGACACGTCAAGCACCGTCACCGGGACGCTTCTGCCGTCCTCGGCGAAGATGCGAGTCATGCCAACCTTGCGCCCTACAAGGCCTAGACTCATTTTCTTCTCCTGATCCCCGGTTACGATTGACCGGGCCCTAACACACAATTACGCCAAAAGGCGCAAAGGCCGGATTATACCGGCCTTTTTCACGATACCGCAAGCAGCGCGGACTTACTGCAGTTTGATCTCGACGTCGACACCAGCCGGCAGGTCGAGCTTCATCAATGCGTCGACGGTCTTGTCGGTCGGATCGATGATGTCCATCAGACGCTGATGGGTACGAATCTCGAACTGGTCGCGAGAAGTCTTGTTCACGTGCGGCGAACGCAGCACGTCAAAACGCTCGATACGTGTCGGCAGCGGCACCGGGCCGCGCACGACAGCACCCGTACGCTTGGCCGTGTCCACGATTTCGAGCGCAGACTGGTCGATCAGACGGTAGTCGAAGGCCTTCAGACGGATGCGAATCTTCTGGTTTTGCATTTCTTGGTTCCTCAAAGAGCAAAAACCCCCGGGGCAGCAACCCCGGGGGACGCATAGCTCGAGTGATTACTCGATGATCTTGGCAACGACACCGGCGCCGACGGTACGACCGCCTTCACGGATCGCGAAACGCAGGCCTTCTTCCATGGCGATCGGCGCGAGCAGCTTGACGGTGATCGACACGTTGTCGCCCGGCATGACCATCTCGGTGCCTTCCGGCAGCGAGATCGAACCGGTCACGTCGGTCGTCCGGAAGTAGAACTGCGGACGGTAGTTGTTGAAGAACGGGGTGTGACGGCCGCCCTCTTCCTTCGACAGGACGTACACTTCGCCCGTGAAGTGGGTGTGCGGGGTGATCGAACCCGGCTTCGCGAGCACTTGGCCGCGCTCGACGTCTTCACGCTTGGTGCCGCGCAGCAGCACGCCGACGTTGTCGCCCGCCTGACCCTGGTCGAGCAGCTTGCGGAACATTTCAACGCCCGTGCAGATGGTCTTGACGGTCGCCTTGATGCCGACGATTTCGATTTCGTCGCCAACCTTGACGATGCCACGCTCGACACGGCCGGTCACGACGGTGCCACGACCCGAGATCGAGAACACGTCTTCGATCGGCAGCAGGAAGGGCTTGTCGATCGCGCGTTCCGGCGTCGGGATGTAGCTATCCAGCGCTTCGGCGAGCTGCAGGATCGCGCCTTCGCCGAGGTCGCTCTTGTCGCCTTCGAGCGCCTTCAGTGCCGAACCCTTGATGATGGGGATGTCGTCGCCCGGGAAGTCGTACTTCGACAGCAGCTCGCGCACTTCCATCTCGACGAGCTCGAGCAGCTCGGCGTCGTCGACCATGTCGCACTTGTTCATGAACACGATGATGTACGGCACACCGACCTGACGGGCGAGCAGGATGTGCTCGCGGGTCTGCGGCATCGGGCCGTCGGCAGCCGACACGACCAGGATCGCGCCGTCCATCTGGGCGGCACCGGTGATCATGTTCTTGACGTAGTCGGCGTGACCCGGGCAATCAACGTGCGCGTAGTGACGGTTGGCCGTCTCGTACTCGACGTGCGCGGTGTTGATGGTGATGCCGCGTGCCTTTTCTTCCGGCGCCGCGTCGATCTGGTCGTAGGCCTTCGCCTCGCCGCCGAACTTCGTCGACAGGATCGTCGTGATCGCTGCCGTCAGCGTCGTCTTGCCATGGTCAACGTGACCGATCGTCCCGACGTTTACGTGCGGTTTCGTCCGCTCAAACTTACCCTTAGCCATTGTCGAATCCTCGCTTCGTTCCTTACTTGCTACGATTGTTGATCACTGCTTCGGCAACGCTCTTCGGCGCTTCGGAGTAGTGCTTGAATTCCATCGAGTACGTGGCGCGCCCTTGCGTCAGCGAACGCAGTTGCGTCGCGTAGCCGAACATTTCAGCCAGCGGCACCTCGGCCTTCACTTCCTTCATGCCGCCCGGTAGGTCATCCATACCCTGGACGATGCCGCGACGACCCGACAAGTCACCCATGACGTTACCCATGTAATCTTCGGGCGTCTCGACAACCACGGCCATCATCGGCTCAAGCAGAACCGGGCTGGCCTTGCGCATCGCGTCCTTGAAGGCCATCGAGGCGGCCATCTTGAAGGCGTTCTCGTTCGAATCGACGTCGTGATAGGAGCCGTCGAACAGGGTGACCTTGACGTCGACCACCGGGAAGCCAGCCAGCACGCCGTTCGGCAGGGTTTCCTGCAGACCCTTGTCGACCGCCGGAATGTATTCGCGCGGAACAGTGCCGCCCTTGATCGCATCGACGAACTCGTAGCCCTTGCCGGTTTCGTTCGGCTCGAGCTTGATCCAGACGTGACCGTACTGACCGCGACCGCCGGACTGCTTGACGAACTTGCCTTCCTGTTCGACAGCCTTGCGGACCGCTTCGCGGTAAGCAACCTGCGGGGCGCCGACGTTCGCTTCAACGTTGAACTCGCGACGCATGCGGTCGACGATGATCTCAAGGTGCAGTTCGCCCATACCCGAGATGATGGTCTGACCGGACTCTTCGTCGGTACGCACGCGGAAGGACGGATCTTCGGCGGCCAGACGGCTCAGCGCGATACCCATCTTTTCCTGGTCACCCTTGGTCTTCGGCTCGACGGCGACGTGAATAACCGGATCCGGGAAGATCATGCGCTCAAGGATGATCGGAGCCGACGGGTCGCACAGCGTTTCGCCGGTGGTAACTTCCTTCAGACCGACGCAAGCCGCGATGTCACCCGCAAGAACTTCCTTGATCTCGTGACGCTCGTTGGCGTGCATCTGCAGAATGCGGCCGATACGTTCCTTCTTGTTCTTGACCGAGTTCAGCACCGTTTCGCCGGAGTTCAGCACACCGGAGTACACGCGCACGAAGGTCAACTGACCAACGAAGGGGTCGGACATCAGCTTGAATGCAAGCGCCGAGAACTTCTCGGCGTCGTCCGCCTTACGCGTCACGGGCTGCTCGTTGTCATCCAGACCGGAAACCGGCGGAATATCGACCGGCGACGGCAGCAGTTCGATGACGGCGTCGAGCATGCGCTGCACGCCCTTGTTCTTGAACGCAGTACCGCACAGCATCGGCTGGATTTCGCAAGCGATGGTGCGCTGACGCAGACCGGCATTGATCTTGTCTTCAGACAGGTCGCCGTTCTCGAGGTACTCGTTCATCAGCTCTTCGCTGGCTTCGGCGGCAGCCTCGACCATCTTTTCGCGCCACTCCGCGGCGTCGGCCTGGAGCTCGGCCGGAATGTCACGGTATTCGAACTTCATGCCTTGCGAGGCCTCGTCCCAGTAGATCGCCTTCATGCGAACCAGGTCGACGACGCCGGCGAAGGTATCCTCAGCGCCGATCGGAATCACGATCGGTACCGGGTTCGCCTTCAGGCGGCTACGCATCTGCTCGTAGACTTTGAAGAAGTTGGCACCCGAGCGGTCCATCTTGTTCACGAACGCAAGACGCGGCACCTTGTACTTGGTCGCCTGACGCCACACGGTTTCGGACTGCGGCTGAACGCCGCCCACCGCGCAATACACCATGCAGGCGCCATCGAGGACGCGCATCGAGCGCTCGACTTCGATCGTGAAGTCGACGTGCCCCGGGGTGTCGATGATGTTGAAGCGGTGTTCCGGATAGGACAGGTCCATGCCTTTCCAGAAGCAGGTGGTGGCAGCGGACGTGATGGTGATGCCACGCTCCTGCTCCTGCTCCATCCAGTCCATGGTCGCAGCGCCATCGTGAACCTCACCGATCTTATGGTTCACACCGGTGTAATAAAGAATGCGCTCGGTCGTCGTTGTCTTGCCGGCGTCGATGTGAGCGGAAATACCGATATTGCGGTAGCGCTCAATGGGAGTCTTGCGAGCCACGGTTTATCCTGCCTTCCAGAATTCGCGCGATCGCGCGAAAGTCCAAGTGTCTTGTTACAAAACAATCGAGCCCTTGCCAGGGCCCGATTTACCGCCGCTTGAAAAGATCAGAAGCGGTAGTGCGAGAACGCCTTGTTGGCTTCCGCCATACGGTGCACTTCCTCGCGCTTCTTCATCGCGGAGCCACGGCCTTCAGCCGCTTCGAGGAGCTCACCCGCCAGACGCTGGGCCATCGACTTCTCGGCGCGCTTACGAGCCGCCTCACGCAGCCAACGCATCGACAGCGCCATACGACGCGACGGACGCACTTCGACCGGAACTTGGTAGTTGGCACCGCCGACACGACGGCTCTTCACTTCGACCACCGGCTTCACGTTGGCAACCGCCGACGCAAAAACTTCCAGCGGATCCTTGCCCGCCTTACCGGAAATGTGCGCGAACGCACCATAGACAATGCGCTCGGCAACCGACTTCTTGCCGGACTGCATGATCACATTGATGAACTTCGAGACGTCCTGGGATGCAAACTTCGGATCCGGCAGGATTTCACGCTTGGGAACTTCGCGACGACGTGGCATGACAACCTCTAGCTATTTCTGAGTGCCGACAATTAGGCTTTCTTCGGGCGCTTGGCGCCGTACTTGGAGCGGGACTGCTTACGATCCTTGACGCCCTGCAGGTCCAGCGAACCGCGCACGATGTGGTAACGCACACCCGGCAAGTCCTTCACACGACCACCGCGAATCAGGACCACCGAGTGCTCCTGGAGGTTGTGGCCTTCACCGCCGATATAGGAGATGACCTCGAACCCATTGGTCAGGCGAACCTTGGCCACTTTACGCAGCGCGGAGTTCGGCTTCTTCGGAGTCGTGGTGTAAACACGGGTGCACACGCCACGCTTCTGCGGGCAGGCTTCAAGCGCTGGCACCTTGCTCTTGGTGACTTCAAGTTGCCGCGGCTTGCGGACGAGCTGATTAATTGTTGGCATAGCTTGAGAATTTTCCAATATACCGAGGCAGCCCACACTGGGCCGCCTCGGGCGGTTGATTCCGGCTGCGACCGACTACGATTGGTCAGTCCACAAAAAGAGGCCGGATGTTATCCCGACAAGCCGGTAAAAGTCAACCGGCCTGCACATCTTGCGACACGCCGTCGGGCACTTCCGACGGTTGTTCCATCTCCGCGGGCCACGCGTGCTCGGTGGCGAGATCCTCGCCTGTCGACTGCGCGCGCCGGTTGCGGTGATACGCCATGCCGGTACCGGCCGGAATCAGACGGCCAACGATGACGTTTTCCTTCAGGCCACGCAGTTCGTCGCGCTTGCCCATGATCGCGGCTTCGGTCAGCACACGCGTAGTTTCCTGGAAGGAAGCCGCGGAGATGAACGAGTCGGTCGACAGCGATGCCTTGGTGATACCGAGCAGTACGTTCTGGTACTGCGCCGGCAGCTTGCCTTCGGCTTCGACGCGATCGTTTTCGTCCAGCACTTCGGAACGTTCGACCTGTTCCTCGCGGATGAAGCGGGTATCGCCCGAATCCATGATGACCACGCGACGCAGCATCTGGCGAACGATCACCTCGATGTGCTTGTCGTTGATCTTCACGCCCTGCAGACGATAGACGTCCTGCACTTCGTCGATGATGTAGCGCGCCAGCGCCTCGACGCCCTGCAGGTGCAGGATGTCGTGCGGGTCGGCCGGACCGTCGACGATCAGTTCGCCCTTGTTGACCACCTGACCATCGTGGACCATGACGTGCTTGTCCTTCGGGATCAGGAACTCGTGGGCCACGCCGTCGGCCTCGGTAATCACCAGGCGCTGCTTGCCCTTGGTGTCCTTGCCGAACGACACGGTACCGGTGAACTCGGCGAGCACGCCGGCATCCTTCGGCGGACGCGCTTCAAAGAGTTCCGCAACGCGCGGCAAACCGCCGGTAATGTCGCGGGTCTTTGCCGATTCCTGCGGGATCCGCGCAAGAATGTCGCCCACGCCGATGACCTGGCCATCCTTCACCGTGATCAGCGAACCGACCTGGAAGGTGATCGCCACCGAGTGGTCGGTGCCGGCGATCTTGACCTCTTCGCCGGTCTCGTCGAGGAGCTTCACCTGTGGGCGCACGCCCTTGGTCGAGGCGCCCGAGCTGCGGCGCTTGCCGTCGATGACAACCAGCGTCGACAGACCGGTCACTTCGTCGATCTGCTTCGCGACGGTGACGCCTTCCTCGACGTTTTCGAACTTCACGGTGCCGGCATATTCCGTCACGATCGGACGGGTATGCGGATCCCAGGTTGCAAGCATGACACCGGCCTTGATCGCAGCGCCGTCATCGACTAACAACATCGCACCGTACGGGAGCTTATGACGCTCACGTTCGCGGCCCATGTCGTCGGCAACGACGATTTCGGCCGAACGCGCGATGATGACCTTCTCGCCCTTCGCGTTCGAGACGTAACGCATGTTGCCGGCAAAGCGGATGGTACCTGCGGACTTCGATTCGACGCCGCTCGCAGCGGCAGCTCGCGACGCCGCGCCACCGACGTGGAAGGTACGCATCGTCAGCTGCGTGCCCGGTTCGCCGATCGACTGCGCGGCGATGACACCGACCGCTTCGCCGACGTTCACCAGCGAGCCGCGGCCAAGGTCGCGGCCGTAACACTTGCTGCACAGGCCGTAGCGCGTTTCGCAGGTCAGCGCGGTGCGGACCTTCACTTCATCGACGCCAAGGCTTTCGATCAGGTCGACAGCGTCTTCATCGAGCAGCGAGCCGGCTTCGATGGCCGTTTCCTGCGTATCGGGATTGACCACGTCCTCGGCGCAGACGCGGCCGAGAATCCGCTCGCGCAGCGGCTCGATGACTTCACCGCCCTCGATCAAGGCCTTCATCACGAAGCCTTCACGGGTGCCGCAATCGTCTTCAGTAACCACCAGATCCTGGGTCACGTCGACCAGACGACGGGTCAGGTAACCGGAGTTCGCGGTCTTCAGCGCGGTGTCGGCCAGACCCTTACGGGCGCCGTGGGTCGAGATGAAGTACTGCAGAACGTTCAGGCCTTCACGGAAGTTCGTCGTGATCGGCGTCTCGATAATCGAGCCGTCCGGCTTCGCCATCAGGCCGCGCATACCGGCGAGCTGACGGATCTGGGCTGCGGAACCCCGTGCGCCCGAGTCGGCCATCATGTAGATGGAGTTGAAGGACTCCTGCTTGACGGTCTGGCCGGCGCGGTTGACGACGTCCTCCTGGCCGAGCTGGTCCATCATCGCCTTCGCGACCTGGTCACCGGCACGGCCCCAGATATCGACGACCTTGTTGTAGCGCTCGCCGTCGGTCACGAGACCGGACGTGTACTGGCGCGCGATTTCCTTCACTTCCTGCTCGGCGGCGTGGATGAGCGTGTCCTTCAGACGCGGGACGAGCATGTCCTTGACGGCAATCGAGATACCTGCGCGGGTCGCCAGACCGAAGCCGAACTGCATCAGCTTGTCGGCGAAAACGACGGTTTCCTTGAGGCCGCAACGACGGAAGGAGGCGTTGATTAGGCGCGAGATTTCCTTCTTCTTCAGCGGCTTGTCGATCACGCTGAAGGGCAGGCCCGGCGGAAGAATCTCGGACAGCATCGCGCGGCCAGCGGTCGTCGTGTAGCGGCTGATCTTGTCGCGACGCTCGCCCTCGGGGGTCACCTCGACTTCCTTCAGTCGCACCGAGACGCGGGCGTGCAGCGACACCTGCTTCGATTCGTAGGCGCGCTTGAGCTCGCCGACATCGGAGAAGGCCATGCCCTCGCCCGCGACGTTCACACCTTCACGGGTCGCGTAATACAGGCCGAGCACGATGTCCTGCGACGGGACGATGATCGGTTCGCCGTTGGCGGGCGATAGGACGTTGTTGGACGCGAGCATCAGCGTGCGCGCTTCCATCTGCGCTTCGAGCGACAGCGGGACGTGGACGGCCATCTGGTCGCCGTCGAAGTCGGCGTTGAACGCGACGCAGACCAGCGGATGCAGTTGGATCGCCTTGCCTTCGATCAGCACCGGCTCGAAAGCCTGGATACCGAGGCGGTGCAGCGTCGGTGCGCGGTTGAGTAGCACCGGATGTTCGCGGATGACTTCTTCCAGGATGTCCCACACCACCGGTTCCTGGCTTTCGACCATCTTCTTCGCCTGCTTGATGGTCGTCGCAAGCCCCATCAGCTCGAGCTTGTTGAAGATGAAGGGCTTGAAGAGCTCGAGCGCCATCAGCTTCGGCAGGCCGCACTGGTGGAGCTTCAGCTGCGGGCCGACCACGATGACCGAACGGCCCGAGTAGTCGACACGCTTACCCAGCAAGTTCTGACGGAAGCGGCCGCCCTTGCCCTTGATCATGTCGGCGAGCGACTTCAGCGGACGCTTGTTGGCGCCAGTCATCGCCTTGCCGCGGCGACCGTTATCGAGCAGCGAGTCGACGGCTTCCTGCAGCATCCGCTTTTCGTTGCGGACGATGATTTCCGGAGCCTTCAGCTCCAGCAGGCGCTTCAGACGGTTGTTCCGGTTGATGACGCGGCGGTACAGGTCGTTCAGGTCGGAGGTCGCGAAGCGGCCGCCATCCAGCGGCACCAGCGGACGCAGGTCCGGCGGCAGCACGGGCAGCACTTCGAGGATCATCCACTCGGGCTTGATGCCCGACTGCTGGAAGGCCTCGAGCACCTTCAGGCGCTTCGAGAACTTCTTGATCTTGGCTTCGGAGCCGGTGGTCTCGAGTTCCCCACGCAGCTTCTCGATCTCCATCACGACGTCGAGCGAACGCAACAGACCGCGGATGCCTTCGGCGCCCATCAGGGCTTCGAATTCATCCCCGTATTCCTCGACCTTTGCGAGGTAGTCATCTTCGGTCAGCAGCTGAGCGCGGTTGAGCGGGGTCATGCCCGGCTCGACGACGACGAATGCTTCGAAGTACAGCACGCGTTCGATGTCGCGCAGGGTCATGTCGAGCACCATGCCGAGACGGCTCGGCAGGCTCTTCAGGAACCAGATGTGGGCGACCGGGCTCGCCAGTTCGATGTGCGCCATGCGCTCACGGCGCACCTTCGACAGGGTCACTTCGACGCCGCACTTCTCGCAGATCACGCCGCGGTGCTTCAGGCGCTTGTACTTGCCGCACAGGCACTCGTAGTCCTTGACCGGCCCGAAGATCTTGGCGCAGAACAGACCGTCGCGCTCGGGCTTGAAGGTGCGGTAGTTGATCGTTTCGGGCTTCTTGACTTCGCCATACGACCACGAACGGATCTTGTCCGGCGAGGCAAGACCGATAGTGATCGCGTCGAACTGGTCTTCGTTCGGCAGGGTTTGCTTGAACAGGTCAGCGAGCAGGCTTTTCATGTATCACTCCATCCGGGTATGCGTTATGGGCATGCACCCGGGTTCAGTAGCTGTCCAGATCGATGTCGATCGCGAGCGAGCGGATTTCCTTCACCAACACGTTGAAGGACTCGGGCATGCCCGCGTCGATCTTGTGCTCGCCCTTGACGATGTTTTCATAGACCTTGGTACGACCGGTGACGTCATCGGACTTGACGGTCAGCATTTCCTGCAGCGTGTAGGCGGCGCCGTAGGCTTCGAGCGCCCACACTTCCATTTCACCGAAACGCTGGCCGCCGAACTGCGCCTTACCGCCCAGCGGCTGCTGGGTGACGAGCGAGTATGGGCCGGTCGAACGGGCGTGCATCTTGTCATCGACCAAGTGGTGCAGCTTCAGCACGTGCTTGTAGCCGACGGTGACCTTGCGGTCGAACGCTTCGCCGGTACGGCCGTCGAACAGCGTGACCTGGCCGCCGGACTCGATGCCGGCCAGTTCGAACATCGCCTCGATTTCGTCTTCGGTCGCACCGTCGAACACCGGGGTCGCGAAGGGCACGCCCTTGCTCAGGTTCGATGCGAGCTCGACGACTTCCTTGTCCTTCAGCCCGGCGATGTCTTCCGGATGGCCCTTGGTGTTGTAGATGTCTTCGAGCAGGCCACGGATCTCGGCGGCCGCAGCATTCGCACGCACCATCGCGCCGATCTTGTTGCCGAGCGCCTTCGCGGCCCAGCCCAGGTGGGTCTCGAGAATCTGGCCGATGTTCATCCGGGACGGAACGCCCAGCGGGTTCAGCACGATGTCGACCGGGGTGCCGTTTTCCATGTAGGGCATGTCCTCGACCGGGACGATACGCGACACGACACCCTTGTTACCGTGACGGCCCGCCATCTTGTCGCCAGGCTGCAGGCGACGCTTGACCGCCAGGTACACCTTGACCATCTTCTGCACGCCCGGGGGCAATTCGTCGCCCTGCGTAAGCTTTTTCTTCTTGATCTCGAACGCCTGTTCGAAGTCCTTGCGCGTCTTTTCCAGACCTTCACGGATCGCTTCGAGCTGGATCGCGAGTTCCTCGTCCGCCATGCGGATGTCGAACCAGTGGTACGGCTCGAGCGTATCAAGATACTCGTCCGAGATCTCGGTGCCCTTGTTGAGCTTCTTCGGCCCGCCGTTGGCCTTCTGGCCGTTGATCATGCGGCGGATACGGGCGAACGCGTCGCGTTCGACGATACGCATCTGGTCGGCGAGGTCGGTCTTGAAGCTGCGCAGCATGTCGTCGATGATCGACTGGGCACGCTTGTCGCGCTCGATACCTTCGCGGGTGAAGACCTGCACGTCGATCACGGTGCCGTTCATGCCCGAGGGCACGCGCAGCGAGGTGTCCTTCACGTCGGACGCCTTCTCGCCGAAGATCGCGCGCAGCAGCTTCTCCTCCGGCGTGAGCTGGGTTTCGCCCTTCGGCGTGACCTTGCCGACCAGCACGTCGCCGGCTTCGACTTCGGCGCCGATGTACACAATGCCCGATTCGTCGAGGCGCGACAGCTGCGCTTCGCCGAGCGACGCGATGTCGCGGGTGATTTCTTCAGGTCCGAGCTTGGTGTCGCGGGCGACGACCGTCAGTTCCTCGATGTGGATCGAGGTGAAGCGGTCTTCGGCGACGACGCGTTCGGAGATGAGGATCGAGTCCTCGAAGTTGTAGCCGTTCCACGGCATGAACGCGACCAGCATGTTCTGCCCGAGCGCGAGCTCGCCCAGGTCGGTCGAGGCGCCGTCGGCGATGACGTCGCCCTTGCCGATCAGGTCGCCGACCTTGACGATCGGACGCTGGTTGATGTTCGTGTTCTGGTTGGAACGCGTGTACTTGATCATGTTGTAGATGTCGACGCCGACTTCGCCCGCGAGGGTTTCGTCGTCGTTGACACGCACCACAATGCGCTGCGCATCGACATAGTCGACCACGCCGCCACGCATCGCCTGCACCGCGGTGCCGGAGTCGACCGCGACGGTGCGCTCGATGCCGGTACCCACCAGCGGCTTCTCCGGGCGCAGGCAAGGCACGGCCTGACGTTGCATGTTGGCGCCCATCAGCGCCCGGTTCGCGTCGTCATGCTCGAGGAACGGGATCAGCGAGGCTGCCACCGACACGATCTGACCCGGCGCGACGTCCATGTACTGGACCTGGTCGGCCGTACACATCGCGAATTCGCCCTTGTGGCGGCAGGACACGAGGTCCCCGACCAGCGAGCCGTCGCTACCGATTTCGGCGTTCGCCTGCGCGATGACGTACTGGCCTTCCTCGATCGCCGACAGGAAGTCGATCTGGTCGGTGACCTTGCCGTCCGCGACCTTGCGGTACGGCGTCTCAAGGAAGCCGTGACGGTTCGTCTGCGCGTAGACCGCGAGCGAGTTGATCAGACCGATGTTCGGACCTTCCGGGGTCTCGATCGGGCACACGCGGCCATAGTGCGTCGGGTGCACGTCGCGGACTTCGAAGCCCGCGCGTTCGCGCGTCAGACCGCCCGGGCCAAGGGCCGAGACGCGGCGCTTGTGGGTGATCTCGGACAGCGGATTGGTCTGGTCCATGAACTGCGACAGCTGGCTCGACCCGAAGAATTCCTTGATTGCGGCGCTGATCGGCTTTGCGTTGATCAGGTCGTGCGGCATCAGGTTTTCGGACTCGGCCTGCGACAGACGCTCCTTGACGGCGCGCTCGACGCGCACGAGGCCCGCGCGGAACTGGTTCTCGGCGAGTTCGCCGACCGAACGCACGCGACGGTTGCCGAGGTGATCGATGTCGTCGATCTCGCCACGGCCGTTACGCAGTTCGACCAGCACGCTCATGACCGCGAGGATGTCCTCATTCGACAGCGTCGCCGGACCGTCTTCGCCACGCGCGCCGACGGCGGCGTAGAAACGCTTCAGCCAATCCGGCGCCTTGTCGTCGATCTTTTCGGGATAAGCGCGGCGATTGAACTTCATGCGACCGACCGACGACAGGTCGTAGCGCTCTTCAGCGTAGAAGAGGCCCTGGAACAGCGCTTCGACGGCTTCCTCGGTGGGCGGCTCACCCGGACGCATCATGCGGTAGATCGCAACACGCGCCGCCCACTGGTCGGCAGTATCGTCGATGCGCAGCGTCTGCGAGATGTACGGACCACGATCGAGATCGTTCACGTACAGCGTCGGCAGGTCCTTGACCCCGGCGTCGCGCAGCTTGCCGAGCACGTCTTCGGTGATCTCGTCGTTCGCGCGGGCGATCAGTTCGCCGGTTTCGGGATCGACGACGTTACGGGCCACGACGCGGCCCAGCAGGAAATCGTCGGGGACGACCATCGAGCGGATGCCGGCTTGATCGAGCTCACGGATGTGCTTGACGGTGATGCGCTTGTCGCGCGCCACGATGACCTTGCCGGAGCTGTCGGTGATGTCGAACTTGGCGACGTCCCCGCGCAGGCGATCGGGCACTAGGTCGAAGGTGACCTGATTGCCGGAGAAGTGGAAGGTGTCGACATCGTGGAAGGTTTCGAGGATCTGCTCGGGCGACATACCGATCGCGCGCAACAGGATCGTCGCAGGCATCTTGCGGCGACGGTCGACGCGGAAGAACAGGCAGTCCTTCGGATCGAACTCGAAGTCGAGCCACGAGCCGCGGTAGGGGATGATCCGTGCCGAGAACAGCAGCTTGCCGGACGAGTGGGTCTTGCCACGGTCGTGCTCGAAGAACACGCCGGGCGAACGGTGCAACTGCGAGACGATGACACGCTCGGTCCCGTTGATGACGAACGAGCCGGTGGTCGTCATGAGCGGAATTTCGCCCATGTAAACTTCCTGCTCCTTGACCTCCTTGACGGTTTCCTTCGGCGCGTCGCGATCCAGGATCACGAGGCGCACGCGAGCCCGCAGCGGCGAGGCAAAGGTCAGGCCGCGTTGCTGGCATTCCTTAACGTCGAAGGCCGGCTCGCCGAGCATGTACTGGACGAACTCCAGCCGCGCGTTACCACTGTGGCTGACGATCGGGAAGATCGACGTGAAGGCGGCCTGCAACCCCTGGTTCATCCTCGACAGCGGCGGGGTTTCAGCCTGCAGGAAGGATGCAAAGGATTCGATCTGCGTGGCGAGCAGGAAAGGGACGTTCAGCACTGCCGCGCGCTTGGCGAAGCTCTTGCGGATACGTTTCTTTTCGGTGTAGGAATACGCCATGGAAGCTCCGGGTAGAGGTCGGACGTCAAAGAGACAGAACACAGCGCCCCGTCACTGACGGGCCAGGCGAAGAATACTTAGACGCTTTCTTCGGCACTGGGTTCTGGCTTCTTGGCGTTACAAAGCAAGAAAGGGCCGGCGCTCCGAAGAGCGCCAGCCCCGAGATACAGCGGGGTATTACTTGATCTCGACCTTCGCGCCAGCGTCTTCGAGCTGCTTCTTGATCGCGTCGGCGTCGGCCTTCGGAGCGCCTTCCTTGACGGTCTTCGGCGCGCCGTCGACCAGATCCTTCGCTTCCTTCAGGCCCAGGCCGGTGACGGCACGGACGACCTTGATCACTTCGACCTTCTTCTCGCCGGCGGCCAGCAGGACGACGTCGAATTCGGTCTTCTCTTCAACGACAGCAGCGGCAGCGCCGGCGCCCGGGGCGGCGACAGCCATCGCAGCGGCGGAAACACCGAACTTCTCTTCGAACGCCTTGACCAGGTCGTTCAGTTCCATCACGGTCATCGAGCCAACGGCTTCGAGGATGTCTTCTTTGGTGATAGCCATGTCAAATAACTCCTAATTCAAGAAAACTTTTGCGGTAGAGATCAGGCAGCAGCCTCTTCCTCGCGCTTCTTGGCGAGGGCGGCCAGCGTGCATGCGAAGCCGGACACCGGCGCCTGCATGACACCCAGCAGCTTGGCGAGCAGCTCTTCGCGGCTCGGAATCGACGCGAGCGCTTGCACGGATGCCTTGTCGAGCGTTTTGCCCGCGTAGGAACCGGCCCTCAGCACCAGCTTGTCGTTGCCCTTGGCGAAGTCGTTGAGCACCTTGGCGGCGGCAACGGGATCTTCAGAGATACCGTAGATCAGCGGTCCGGTCAGCTGCGCGCCGAGATCGGCGAACGGCGTACCTTCGATCGCACGACGCACCAGGGTGTTCTTCAGCACACGCAGGTAAACGCCAGATTCGCGGGCCTTGGCACGCAGCACGGTGAGATCGCCCACCGCAATGCCGCGATACTCGGCCACCGCGATGGTCTGAGCGTTGGCCACCTGTGCCGACACCTCTGCCACTACGGCTTTCTTGTCATCGAGATTGAGACCCACGGGTCTTTCCTCCTTTCAAGTCCACACGCGAACCGCAACGGGCGGTTCGCACCCACGGCGACCTGGATCAGGAGCGCGGCCGACGAATCGGCCAAATCCTGTTCTGGGCACACCGTCTGCGCAGGCCATCTGAATGCTTAAGCGGCCGCCGGAGCGGCCACACCTGCGGTCTTTGACGATCCGCCCCCGAAGGGACGGCCCAAAGTTCTGTTTCAGCCTATCAGGCGGCGTTGATGCTCGACGGCTCGATACGAACGCCCGCACCCATGGTGCTGGAGACCGCGACGCGGCGCAGATACACGCCCTTCGACGCGGCGGGCTTCGCCTTAACGAGCGCCTCGATCAGGGCACCGACGTTTTGCTGCAGCGATTCGACGCTGAACGACGCACGGCCGACGGTGGCGTGCACGATGCCGCCCTTGTCGGTACGGTACTGGACCTGACCGGCCTTGGCGTTCTTGACCGCAGTGGTGACGTCCATCGTGACGGTACCGACCTTCGGGTTCGGCATCAGGCCGCGCGGGCCGAGGATCTGGCCCAGCTGACCGACGACGCGCATGGCGTCCGGGGTCGCGATACACAGGTCGAAATCGATGTTGCCGGCCTTAACCTGCTCGGCGAGGTCGTCGAAACCAACGACATCGGCGCCTGCGGCGCGAGCGGCTTCAGCCTTGTCACCCTGGGCGAACACGGCAACGCGGACGGTCTTGCCGGTACCGGCAGGCAGAACGACCGAGCCACGAACCAGCTGGTCGGATTTGCGCGCATCGATGCCGAGATTGATGGCGATGTCGACAGACTCGTCGAACTTGGCGGTCGCGCATTCCTTCACCAGCGCGAGCGCTTCGGAGACGGCGTAAACGCGGTTGCGGTCAACCTTGGCGCGGACGGCCTGAACGCGCTTCGAAAGCTTTGCCATGATTAGAGGCCCTCCACGGTAATGCCCATGCTGCGAGCCGAACCGGCGATGGTGCGGACAGCAGCTTCCATGTTGGCAGCGGTGAGGTCAGGCATCTTGGCCTTGGCGATTTCCTCGACCTGCGCACGGGTGATCGAACCGACCTTGTCCGTGTGCGGTTTGGCCGAACCGGACTTGATGCCGGCCGCCTTCTTGATGAGGACGGTCGCGGGCGGCGTCTTCATGATGAAGGTGAAGCTCTTGTCGGCGAAGGCCGTGATCACCACCGGAATCGGCAGACCGGGCTCCAGGCCCTGGGTCTTGGCGTTGAACGCCTTGCAGAATTCCATGATGTTCAGGCCGCGCTGACCGAGCGCCGGACCGATCGGGGGACTGGGGTTGGCCTTACCAGCTGGCACTTGCAGCTTGATATAGCCGATGATCTTCTTTGCCATCGCGGCTAGCTCCTAATATGAGTACAAGCGCGCCGGCCGTGGCCAACGCTCCTCGCCTTTCCCGCCCGGAGGCGGGCATTTACGGGCCTTGCGGCCCACCTGCATCAGGTCTTTTCGACCTGACTGAAATCCAGCTCGACCGGCGTGGCGCGACCGAAAATGGTCACCATCACGCGCAGCTTGCTCTTGTCGTAATTGACGTCTTCCACGGAGCCGTGGAAATCGGTGAACGGACCTTCCTTGACGCGCACGACTTCGCCCATTTCCCACAGCACCTTCGGGCGCGGCTTGTCCACGCCTTCCTGCATCTGCTGCATGATCTTCTCGACTTCCTTTTCGGAAATCGGAGTGGGCTTGTTCGCGGAACCACCAACGAAGCCGGTGACCTTGGGCGTCGACTTGACCAGGTGCCAGCTCTCGTCGTTCATCTCCATCTCGACGAGCACGTAGCCAGGAAAGAATTTCCGCTCGGTAATGCTTTTCTGGCCGCTCTTCATCTCGATGACTTCTTCGACGGGCACGAGGATCTGCCCGAAGGCATCTTCCATCCCGGCGCGAGCGATGCGCTCCTTGAGGGCGCGTTGAACGGACTTCTCGAAGCCCGAATAGGCATGCACCACGTACCAGCGCTTCGTCATGATCACTTCCACCCCAGAATCAGGTCATACAGGACCCACTCGAGGCTCTTGTCGGTCAGCCACAAAAACACCGCCATCACCACAGCGAAGGCGAACACAATGCCGGTCGTCTGCACGGTTTCCTTGCGCGAAGGCCACACGACCTTCTTTGCCTCGGTCACCGACTCGCGCGCGAATTCGGCGAAGCGACGCCCAGGCTCGGACTGCCAGGCGACCGCTGCACCCGCGGCGACGCCGACGAGCACGGACAGCACGCGCAGCACAAGCACCTGCTCCGAGAGCAGGTAAAAGCCGACCACGCCGGCCGCAACCAGCGCGAGGGCCAGCGCAAACTTCAACTTATCGGCCATCGAGATTGAACACCCGGAAAGGAGTGGCAGGGGCAGAGGGAATCGAACCCCCAACCTTCGGTTTTGGAGACCGACGCTCTGCCAATTGAGCTATACCCCTGCAGCAGAGACTACGAGGCGCCCCGGTTGAGACGAGGCGCCTTCGGATCGATTAATCGCTTCGACGATTACTCGATGATCTTGGCAACGACACCGGCGCCGACAGTACGACCGCCTTCACGGATCGCGAAACGCAGGCCTTCTTCCATGGCGATCGGCGCGAGCAGCTTGACGGTGATCGACACGTTGTCGCCCGGCATGACCATCTCGGTGCCTTCCGGCAGCGAGATCGAACCGGTCACGTCGGTCGTCCGGAAGTAGAACTGCGGACGGTAGTTGTTGAAGAACGGGGTGTGACGGCCGCCCTCTTCCTTCGACAGGACGTACACTTCGCCCGTGAAGTGGGTGTGCGGGGTGATCGAACCCGGCTTCGCGAGCACTTGGCCACGCTCGACGTCTTCACGCTTGGTGCCGCGCAGCAGCACGCCGACGTTGTCGCCCGCCTGACCCTGGTCGAGCAGCTTGCGGAACATTTCGACGCCCGTGCAGATGGTCTTGACGGTCGCCTTGATGCCGACGATTTCGATTTCGTCGCCAACCTTGACGATGCCACGCTCGACACGGCCGGTCACGACGGTGCCACGACCCGAGATCGAGAACACGTCTTCGATCGGCAGCAGGAAGGGCTTGTCGATCGCGCGTTCCGGCGTCGGGATGTAGCTATCCAGCGCTTCGGCGAGCTGCAGGATCGCGCCTTCGCCGAGGTCGCTCTTGTCGCCTTCGAGCGCCTTCAGTGCCGAACCCTTGATGATGGGGATGTCGTCGCCCGGGAAGTCGTACTTCGACAGCAGCTCGCGCACTTCCATCTCGACGAGCTCGAGCAGCTCGGCGTCGTCGACCATGTCGCACTTGTTCATGAACACGATGATGTACGGCACACCGACCTGACGGGCAAGCAGGATGTGCTCGCGGGTCTGCGGCATCGGGCCGTCAGCGGCCGACACGACCAGGATCGCGCCATCCATCTGGGCGGCACCGGTGATCATGTTCTTGACGTAGTCGGCGTGACCCGGGCAATCAACGTGCGCGTAGTGGCGATTGGCCGTCTCGTACTCGACGTGCGCGGTGTTGATGGTGATGCCGCGCGCCTTTTCTTCCGGCGCCGCGTCGATCTGGTCGTAGGCCTTCGCCTCGCCGCCGAACTTCGTCGACAGGATCGTCGTGATCGCTGCCGTCAGCGTCGTCTTGCCATGGTCAACGTGACCGATCGTCCCGACGTTTACGTGCGGTTTCGTCCGCTCAAACTTACCCTTAGCCATGCCGACACCTCATTAAACAGATTCAGAAAACCGGACCGATGACAGATCGACCATCGCGACGATCGCCGCAATATGCAGTGGTGCCCATGACGTGGATTGAACACGTGGCCTCTCCCTTACCAAGGGAGTGCTCTACCACTGAGCTACATGGGCTCCGAAAAACCGATGCGCCGCCATACCTGGAGCGGGTGAAGGGAATCGAACCCTCGTCATAAGCTTGGAAGGCTTCTGCTCTACCATTGAGCTACACCCGCATACAACGCAGACGAAACGCTTTACACCCGCTACCGACTCAAAACTCCGAGCCAGCAGCAAAATCTTTGGTGGAGGGGGAAGGATTCGAACCTTCGAAGGCAGTGCCGTCAGATTTACAGTCTGATCCCTTTGACCGCTCGGGAACCCCTCCAAACGAAGACCAGCACTATAGAGGACTGATTTCGCCGTGTCAAACCTTTTGTGCAATTTCTTTTCCGAACGACCGACGACCCGGTCTTCCGAATCGCTGTCGCCGCGGTGCACGATGGCCTTAGCCGTCCGCGGGGCGCAATAATGCCCGACTTGGTTCTTTCCGTCCAACCGGAGCCGAATTGATGACCCCCATGCACGACGGGCAACGCGTCCCTCTTCCCGATGCTTTCCTGGCTTTCATGCGCGAGCGCTTCGGCAAGCGTTTTTCGACGGCCGACGCGGTGCGCGCGCACCATGGGCACGACGAATCGCATTTCGCGGATGCGTTACCCGATGGCGTGGTCTGGCCGCATTCGACCGACGAGGTCGTCGAGATCATGAAGGCTTGTGGCACCCATGGCGTGCCGGTGATCGCGTTCGGCGTGGGCAGCTCGCTCGAGGGGCACGTGCTCGCGACGCGCGGCGGGATCAGCGTTGATTTTTCGGAAATGAACCGCGTGCTGCGCATCAACGCGGAGGACATGGACGTCGTCGTCCAGCCCGGGATCACGCGCAAGCAGCTCAATGCCGCGCTACATGGCACCGGGCTCTTCTTTCCGGTCGATCCGGGCGCGGATGCGAGCATCGGAGGGATGGCGGCGACGCGGGCTTCGGGGACGAATGCCGTGCGCTACGGGACGATGCGCGAGAACGTGATGGGGCTGGAGGCGGTGCTCGCGAACGGGTCGGTGATCCGGACCGGGAGCCGCGCGCGGAAGTCGTCGGCGGGCTATGACCTGACGCGCCTGCTGGTAGGGTCGGAAGGCACGCTGGGATTGATCACGGAGCTGACGGTACGGCTGCATCCGCTGCCGGAGGCGGTGTCGGCGGCGGTGTGTGCGTTCCCGGACCTGGACAGCGCGGTGCAGACCGTGATTCAGACGATCCAGCTGGGGATTCCGGTCGCTCGCATCGAGTTGCTCGACGAGCTGACGGTGAAGGCGGTGAACCGCTTCAGCAAGACGACGCTGCGCGAGTCGCCGATGCTGTTCTTCGAGTTCCACGGGTCGCCGGCCGGGGTCGAGGAACAGGCGCGCACCGTGCAGGAGCTGGCTGGCGAGCTCGGCGGAGCGAACTTCGAGTGGGCGACACATCCCGAGGACCGTTCGCGGCTTTGGGCCGCGCGGCACGACGTGTATTTCGCGAGCCTGAACCTGCGTGCGGGGAGCCGCGGCATCACGACCGACGTGTGCGTACCGATTTCGCGGCTTGCCGACTGCATCGCAGGGACGCGCGAGGATATTGCCGAGAGCGGTCTGATCGCGCCGATCGTCGGGCACGTGGGCGACGGGAACTTCCATACGCTGATCCTCGTGGATCCCGACAATCCGGCCGAGATCGAGCAGGCGGAAGCGCTGAATCGCAGGATCGTCGCACGCGCGCTGGAGATGGGGGGAACCTGCACCGGCGAGCACGGGGTGGGATTCGGGAAGCAGGAGTTTCTCGTCGCGGAGCATGGCCGCGAGGCCGTAGAGGCGATGCGGGCGATCAAGCTCGCGCTCGATCCGGACAACCTGCTGAATCCGGGGAAGGTGGTTCCACCACTGTAGGTGCACGGCAATCGGGCCGCGCAACGGTCCGGGCATTGATACGGGCGCCTGCACGGGCTAGGCTGATTGGAGCCTCAGTCGCTGGCGTGCAGTCCCTTCCGCTGCAAGGAGACCCGTATGGCCGAAGTCGATCCCCTGCCCGGCGCCACCGGGCGCCCGGTGAGTCTCGAGGACAAGTACACGCTCGCATCCGGACGCGTGTTCCTCACCGGCTATCAGGCGCTGGTGCGCCTGCTGATGATCCAGAAGGAACGCGATGCAGCAGCGGGACTAAACACGGCGGGCTTCGTGTCGGGTTACCGCGGTTCGCCGCTCGGCGGGCTCGACCAGACGCTGTGGAAGGCGAAGAAGCATCTGGCGGAACACGACATCGTGTTCCAGCCGGGGGTGAACGAGGATCTGGCGGCGACCGCCGTATGGGGCTCGCAGCAGGTCAATCTGTCGCCGCAGGCGAAGTACGATGGCGTATTCGCGATGTGGTACGGCAAGGGGCCGGGTGTCGATCGGACCGGCGACGTGTTCCGTCATGGCAATGCGGCCGGCACCTCGCGCCACGGCGGCGTGCTGGTGATCGCGGGCGACGATCATGCCGCAAAGTCCTCGACGCTGCCGCATCAGACGGATCATTTCTTCAAGGCGATGATGATGCCGGTGCTGGCACCGGCAGGCGTGCAGGAGTACATCGACTTCGGCGTGCACGGCTACGCGCTGTCGCGCTACTCGGGCTGCTGGGTGGCGTTCAAGGCAGTCGCGGACACCGTGGAGACGTCGGCATCGGTCGACATCGATCCGCAGCGCATCGAAGTGGTGATCCCGGCGGATTTTGCGCTGCCGCCGGACGGGCTCAACCTCCGCTGGCCGGATCCGCCGCTGGTGCAGGAAGAGCGCCTGCTGCACTACAAGTTGTATGCGGCCCTCGCCTACTGCCGCGCCAACCGGCTCAACCGCATCGTGATCGATGCGCCGGCACCACGGCTGGGGATCATCACCTGCGGCAAGTCCTATCTCGATGTGCGACAGGCCTTCGACGATCTTGGCATCGACGAGAGCCTTGCCGCGAACCTCGGCATCCGGCTCTACAAGGTGGGCATGGTGTGGCCGCTTGAAGCAGAGGGGGTGCGGCAATTTGCTGCGGGGCTGGACGAGATCCTGGTGATCGAGGAAAAGCGTCAGCTCATCGAATACCAACTGAAGGAGGAGCTGTACAACTGGCGCGAGGACGTGCGCCCGCGGGTGATCGGCAAATTCGACGAGAAAGGCGAATGGGCGATGATCCCGAAGGACGGCGGGATCCTCGATCACGGCGAATGGCTGTTGCCGGCGGCGGGCGAACTGACGCCGGCGATGATCGCGCGGGCGATCGCGTCGCGCATTCAGCGCTTTTTCTCGTCGCCGCAGATTGAAGCGCGGCTGGCTTTCCTCGAAGCGAAGGAGAAGGCGCTCGCGGAGCGCTACTTCGCGATCGACCGCGTGCCGACCTTCTGCTCGGGCTGTCCGCACAACACCTCGACACACGTGCCGGAAGGCAGTCGTGCACTGGCCGGCATCGGTTGCCATTACATGGTGACGTGGATGCCGGAGCGGCGCACGGGCACCTTCTCGCAGATGGGCGGCGAAGGGGTGCCGTGGGTCGGGCAGGCGCCCTTCACGAACGAAAAGCACGTCTTCGCGAACCTCGGGGACGGGACCTACTTCCATTCTGGCCTGCTGGCGATCCGCCAGTCGATCGCGGCGGGCGTGAATATCACCTACAAGATCCTCTACAACGATGCGGTCGCAATGACCGGCGGGCAGCCGGTGGATGGCGCGCTGACAGTGCCGAAGATCGTGCATCAGCTCCTCGCCGAGGGCGTCGGCAATATCGTCGTCGTCACCGACGGCACGTCGCGTGCATACAGCCCCGCCGACATCCCGCACGTGCCGATCCGGCATCGCGACGAGCTCGATGCGATCCAGCGCGATCTGCGCGCCTCGCCGGGGGTGACAGCGCTGATCTATGACCAGACCTGTGCGGCGGAGAAGCGGCGGAGGAGGAAACGCGGGACCTTCCCCGATCCAGCTCGACGGGTGTTCATCAACGAGGCGGTATGCGAGGGCTGCGGCGACTGCGGGGCCGAGTCGAACTGCATGTCGATCGTGCCCGTGGAGACGGAGTTCGGAAGGAAGCGCCGGATCGACCAGTCCTCGTGCAACAAGGATTATTCGTGCCTGAAGGGCTTCTGCCCGAGTTTCATCACGATCGAAGGCGGACAACTGCGCAAGGTGGGCGCGCGCGCGATCGACGATGCCTTCCCCGATCTGCCGATGCCGGAGCTGCCGTCGACGCAGACCCCGTTCGGCATCCTCGTGACCGGGGTCGGCGGCACGGGGGTGGTGACGATCGGGGCGCTGATCGGGATGGCGGCGCACATCGACGGCAAGGGTGTGACGGTGCTGGACATGACGGGTCTCGCGCAAAAAGGTGGCTCGGTGTTCAGCCACATCCGCGTCGCCGACCGGCCCGAAGACTTGCATGCAGTGCGGATCGCGGCGGGCGAAGCGCGTTCGGTGATCGGCGGCGACATCGTCGTGACGGCGAGCGTCGAGGCGCTGGCGAAGATGGCGGCCGGGCGCACACGGGCGGTCGTCAATTGCGCCGAGACGCCGACCTCGGAATTCACGCGCAATCCCGACTGGAGCTTTCCGCTTTCGCGAATGGAAGGGGCGATCCGCGATGCGGTGGGCGATCCACGGGCGGCCGATTTTCTCGATGCACAGGCGATTGCGACGAAGCTGATGGGCGATGCGATCGCGACCAACGCCTTCCTGCTCGGGTATGCCTGGCAGAAGGGCCTGGTGCCGGTGACACACGAGGCGCTGCAACAGGCGGTCGCGCTGAACGCAGTTTCGGTGGAGATGAACCGCCAGGCCTTCCTGTGGGGGCGCCGTGCGGCGACGGATCTCACGGCCGTGCTGCGCGTGGCGATGCCCGTTGAAGAAGTCGCAGCGGAGGCACCGACGCTGGATGAAGTCATCGCGCGTCGCGTCGAATACCTCACCGACTATCAGGATGCGGCCTATGCCGACCGCTACCGGATGCTCGTCGAGCGGGTGCGCAATGCCGAGCAACGGGTGGCCGGCGCCGGCAATCCGGAGCGTCTCGCCGAAGCGGTCGCGCGCAACTACTTCAAGGTGCTCGCGATCAAGGACGAGTATGAGGTGGCGCGGCTCTACACCGATCCGGCGTTCTGGCAGAAGGTGGAAGGCAGCTTCGAAGGCGACTTCACGGTCCGCTTCCACTTGGCGCCGCCGCTACTCGCGCAGCCGGATCCGGTGACCGGCAAGTTGCACAAGAAGGCGTTCGGCCCGGGCATGCGCAGGGTGTTCCGCTGGCTCGCCCGGCTCCGCCGCATCCGCGGCACGCGCTGGGACATCTTCGGACGGACCGAGGAGCGCCGCGGCGAACGGGCGCTGATCACGCGATATGAGAACGACATCGCCGAACTGCTGGAGACGCTCTCCTTCCTGCGCCTGCCGCTCGCGGTGCAGATCGCGAGCCTGCCCGAGCAGATTCGCGGCTTCGGTCACGTCAAGGCGCGCAACATGAAGCAGGCCGATGCGCGGCGCGCGGCCTTGCTGGAGGAATGGCGCAAGCCGGCAATCGCGGAGCGGGAGCCGCAGGTGGCGTAGGCAGGCCTAGGCGACGGGAGCGCGCGGACGGCGCGGTATCATTGCGGCTTCGTCCCGCGCCCCGCCATCCATGTCGCCAGCATTGAAAGCCCTGTCTTCCCAGCTTGCCGGCTGGGCCCTCGCGATCGGTTTGGCGCGCGGCGGCTGGCTTCCGGCCGGGATCTGGCCGCTCATCGGGGTCCAGGTCGCCGTCGCGATGGCCGTCGCAGCGGCACTGCGCAGCGACCGCTGGTGGCTCGCGATCCACCTGGGCTTTGCGCCGATGCTGGTTCTGGCGAGCCGACTCGGCATCGCGCCGGGCTGGTATCTGGGCGGCTTCGCGCTCCTCGCCGCCATCTACTGGACGAGCTTCCGCACACAGGTTCCGCTCTACCTCTCGAACCGCCGCACGGCCGAAGCGATGGCACGCCTGCTGCCGGAAGGGCGTGCGCTGCGCGTGCTGGACCTGGGTAGCGGCACCGGGTCGTTGCTGCGGCCGCTTGCACGCCGTCGCCCGGACTGCCGCTTCGACGGCGTCGAGGCCGCGCCTGCCCCGTGGCTGATCAGCCGACTGCTCGCGCGCCGTCTCGGCAACCTGGCGCTCCGGCGCGGGGATTTTTTTGCCGAGCCATGGTCAGAATACGACGTGGTCTACGCCTTCCTTTCGCCGGTGCCGATGCCGGCGGTGTGGGAAAAGGCGGAACGGGAGCTCGCGCCGGGGGCGCTGCTCGTGAGCAACAGTTTTCCCATTCCCGGCCGTAAACCCCGGGAAGTGGTCGAGGTCGCCGACCGGCGTGCGACCCGGCTCTATGTGTACGAGGTCGCCCCGGCGCGACGGCGGGCGAAATAGCGGCAAATCACGGCGCTTTTTCGCTGCTTGCGGCTGCGGGACGGCCCCGATAATGAGATCGTGCGGCGATGAGGCCGCGACCAGAGGTACACCGGCATGGCTGAAATCATTTGCGTCATCGGCAACAAGGGGGGCACGGGCAAGACCACCCTGTCGCACATGCTCGCCCAGGGCCTGGGGCTGCTCGGGCATCGTTCGGCGTGCGTGCTGACCGACACATCGCGCGAACCGCTGAGCCCCGAGGGGCGGCGCTACATCACGGCCGACGCCCGCACGCGCGAGGCGTTGGCGAAGGTCGTCGACAAGCTGCGCTCGCTGCAGGACTGGATCGGCGTGATCGACGGCGGCGGCAACCGCACCGAGATGGACCGCCGGCTGTATGCGCTGTCGGACATCGTGCTGCTGCCCTTCCGCGAATCGCACGAGGATATCCGCACGGTCGTACGGGACCTGGAAATGTTCCCGCGTGCCTACGCGGTGCCGACGCAGTGGCCGACGAACTCCTGGCAGCGCGACGCGGCCGACCGCAATGTGGCGCAGTTGATGGGCGCGTACCGGCATCGGATCCTGAATCCCGTCTGCGCCGTGTCGGCGTCAAAGGTGCTGCTGCAGAAGAAGTTGCCCGAACAAATGCCGACCGGGCTCGCCAATGCGTGCCGTGCCTTCGCGCGACAGGTGCTGGAAGTGATGGAGATCGACCACGTGGAGCCGGTCGCCCAGGTCGAGGACGACGAGGTCGATCAGGTCGGCGGCCGTCTGTCGGCTGCGGATATGCCGATGCGCCTGCAGGCGAGCCGCCGCTCGCACTAGCCGGCGACACCCGCGGTCCGCTTACAGCCGCGGGCCGTGGCGATTGATGACGATCAGTGCCTGCGCGCGGCTGGTGACGTTGAGTGCGCGGAAGATCGCCGACATGTGCACCTTCACGGTGCCTTCGGAGAGCCCCAGCAGATCGGCGATTTCGCGGTTGGTCTTGCCCTGGGCGAGTAGTTCGAGCACCCGCGTCTGCCCGGCGGTCAGGCCGAATCGCTCGCTGACTGGCGCACCCGAGCGCTTCGAGGCCGCATCGGAAGCACTGTCGGGCGAGTAGATGCCGCCAGCGAGCACGCAGCGCACGGCGTCACGCAGGACGTCGCCGGAACTCGCCTTCGACACGAAGCCCGACGCGCCACCCTTCATCGCGCGGCGGATCGACGTGGAGTCATCGAGCGCGGACACGACAATCGTCGGCACGTCCGGGAAGCGCTTGGCCAGCACGCCCAGCAAGGAAAAGCCGTTGAGGTCCGGCAGCATCAGGTCGATCACGGCGAGATCCCAGTCCGGGCTCGCCTCGAGCTTCGCCAGCGCCTCCTCGGAACCCTGGGCTTCGACACACTCGACCCCGGGTTCCAGCCGGGACAGCGTCTGAGCCATCGCTTCACGGACGAGGGCATGGTCTTCGACGATCAGAATCCTGGTCACTCAACGCTCCGCAAACTGGGCTGCCAACGAAGCCAACAGCATAGCACGCGGCGGGCGCAGCGGGACGGGGTGCGCGGCGCGCAGCGAGTCTTCGTCCGGGATCAAGCACCCGCGCGGCGGACGCCGGAAAACCGTTCCGCCGCTCATGCGACGGCGTTTGTCAGTACTTGTTTCAGCCATTATCATCGACGCGATGGGCATAACGATCAGGCATTGCGACGCACGCGGGAGGACGCCTTGCCGCAAGGGCGAGTCCGCGCTCGACACAAGCGCCAGTCGTCGCCGTCCGGTCGCGGCGGCAGCCTCATGAGCTTTCGGCCGAATCCGCTGCGCGCGCTCCTAGCCATCTTGCTGATGCTGCTTGCCACGGTCGGCCAGGCTGCGGGGGGCCCGCGCGTCGTGCTCGTCACGGGGGAGCGCACCGCCGCGCACGACGAGACGATCGGCGCGATCCGCTCGGCCCTGGCGCCGGAATTGAGCGCGACGGACATCGGCCTCGTCGAGGCGCAGGACTTCGACGGCGGCGGGCACGCCGAGGCGCGCATCATCGTCACGGTCGGGACTCAGGCGGCCAAGGCCGTCGGCGCGCGCCGACCGGCGCAGCCGGTACTCAACACCCTGCTGACTCGCGAACTCTACGAAGCACAGCCCGCACCGCTGCCCGGCCAGACACGCTCGGCGATCTTTCTCGACCAACCGCCGCGCCGGCAGCTTGCGCTGCTGAATGCCGCCCTGCCCGACCAAGGAACGGTCGCCCTGCTCGTCGGCCCGAATTCCGACGAACTCGCCCGCCAGTTCGTCGCCAGTGCAGGGGAGTACAAACTGCGGGTCAATGTCGTTCAGGTGAGCCAGGAACGGGAAATCTATCAGGCGCTCGAAAAGCTGCTGCGCGAGCGGTCGGTCCTGTTCGCGCTGCCCGACGCCACGGTGTTCAACACCTACACGATCCAGAACATTCTCCTCACCAGCTACCGCCACCGCACGCCACTGATCGGCTTCTCGCCGGCCTACGTGCGCGCGGGCGCCTTGCTGGCGCTGTATTCAACGCCCGCGCAAATCGGGCGGCAGGCCGCCGCGATCGTGCGCAACGTACTGACCGGCATGGCATTGCCACCGCCGCAGGTGCCGCGCGAATTCGAGGTCGCGGCGAACCCGGTGGTGGCGCGCTCGCTCGGCATCGAACTGGACGCACCCGAACGAATCGCTGAACGCGTGCGCGAACGCGAGAACCTGAAGGAGCCGAAGCCTTGATCGACCATTGGGGAATCCGTGCGCGGGTGATGCTGGCCGCCGTGCTGCCGATGCTGGTGCTGGCGATCGTGCTGACGGCCTTCTACACGCGCACCCGCATCAACGACCACGAAGACGCATACCGCGCGCGCGGCCAAGCCTTCGGCCGCCAGCTTGCGGCGGCGAGCGAATACGCCCTCTTCTCCGGCAATCGCGAAACGCTGCAGCGGCTGTCGGCGTCGATGCTCGCCGAGGAAGACCTGACCGGCGTGCTGATCCTGGCGCACAACGGCGAGATCCTTGCGCGCAGCGGCAACCTGGACACGGCGCTCCCCCCGCCGCGCGGCACGGCGATCGAGGAAGAAGTGCTGAGCTCGCGCCACACGCTGCGCATCATCGAGCCTGTCCTGCCGAGCTCGGTCGAGCTCGACGACGGGCTGTCGGGGATCGCGGTCGGCGTCCCGGCCGAATCGCGCCCGCCGGCGGTCCTGGGTTCGGTGGTGGTCGATATCTCCCGCGCGCGCCTGGACGCGCGCCTGAACGAACTGCTGCTGACGAGCGGCCTGGGCATCGTGCTCGTGCTGATCGGCAGTCTCGTGCTCGCGAACTACATGAGCCGCAGCGTGACGGGGCCCATCCGCCAAGTCGCGAGGGCCGTCGAGCGGATCGGGCGCGGACAGTTCTCGGCGCGCGTGCCGCCCGTGGGCGGCGGCACGCTGCGCACGCTCACGGACGGCGTCAACGAGATGGCGGCTCAGCTCGCGAGCGCGCACGAGGACATGAGCCGTCAGATCGCCGAGGCGACCGCGGAGCTGCGCGAACGCAAGGAGCAGGCGGAACGCGCGACGCTGTCGAAATCGCGCTTCCTCGCGGCGGCGAGCCACGACCTGCGCCAGCCGATGCATGCGCTGGGCCTCTTCATCGCCGAGCTCGCGCAGCACCAGCATCCGCCGCAGATCCGCCAGCTCGTCGAGCGCATCGCGGCCTCGGCGGGCGCCATGGAGAACCTTCTCGACAGCCTGCTCGACATCTCCCGGCTCGACGCGGACGTCGTCAAGCCGAACGTGCGCCCCTTCGCGCTGCAGCCGCTGCTCGATCGGATCGCGACGGAGGAGCGCCCGGGGGCCGATGCGCGCGACCTGGAGCTGAAGGCACGACCGACCGATGCTTGGATCAGCAGCGACCCGGTGCTCTTCGAGCGCATCCTCGGGAACCTCGTCAGCAACGCGGTGCGCTATACGCGCAAGGGGCGCGTGCTCGTCGTATGCCGTCGCCGCGGCAACCGGCTGCGCATCGAGGTGCGCGACAACGGCATCGGCATCCCGCCCGAGTCGCAGGATCTGATCTTCCAGGAGTTCGTGCAGTTGCATAACCCGGAGCGCGCGCGCGACAAGGGGCTTGGCCTCGGACTGCCGATCGTGCGGCGCCTCACGAACCTGCTGGGCCATCGACTGACGCTGCGCTCGCGGCCCGGCAGGGGCTCGGTGTTCGCGGTCGAGGTACCGATCGCTGCACCCGTGCCGGAAGTCGAACGGGTCGAGGACCGCCGCCCGCCCGGCGATCTCGGCGGACTCAGCGTCGCCCTCGTCGACGACGACCCGCTCGCCCGGACCAGCATGCAGAGCCTGCTCAGTTCATGGGGCTGCAACGTGATCGCAGCCGGCGACCTCGATGCGCTGACCGATAGCCTGCGGCGCGAGCGCAAGCAGCCGGAATTGATCATCAGCGACTTCCGGCTCGACGGCACCCGCAACGGCGTGGATGTGATCCGCAGCCTGCGCGCGCTGCATGGCAGCGACATTCCGGCGGTGTTGGTCACCGGCGATACCGGCGAAGACACCTTGCGGCTCGCACAGCAACAGGGCCTGCCGCTGCTTCACAAGCCGGTGCGTCCGGCACGTCTGCGGGCGCTGCTCAACCGGCTGCCCGGAAGCGCCGAATGACGGACGATGCTCCGGCATATGCGGTTTGACGGTAGGACTAGTAGTAAGATGGGTAGATGTTCAAACAGGCCGGGAGAGAACGATGCAGAATCAGAATAACGCCCAGGATCCGCTCCAGTTCGTACGTGGCATGTGGAGCAACATGGGCTTTTCTCTGCCCGGAATCGTCGCCCCGACGCTGGATGTGAATGAACTCGACAAGCGCATCGCCGACCTGAAGGCGGTCGAGAACTGGCTGAAGATGAATCTCAGCATGCTGCAGATGACGACCCAGGGGCTCGAAGTCCAGCGTGCGACGATCGCCGCGGTGCAGGCGATGAGCCAGCAGGCACGCGATGCGGCCAACAAGGCCGGCAGCGAAGAAGGCGCGGCGGCCAACCCGTTCGCGTCGGCCGCGCTATGGGCCTGGAACGTGATGGGCTCGCAAGCAAACGCTGCGGCCGCAGCGGCGGCGCCCGGAACGCCCGCTCCCGCGCCGGCAAAGGCCGAAGCCGCAGCGGCGGCGAAGAAGGCGGCCGCAGAGAAGAAATGAGCCTGACGGCCTAGAGCAGCATCAGCCAGAGAGACAGGGTCGGCACCGCCAGCACGGTCGTCGCCGAGATCAGCCACGCGACGCCCGGTCCGTCTCCGCCCATCCGCATCGCCAGGATGTAGGCCGAACTTGCCGTCGGCAAGGCGGCGAAGAGCACCAGGATATCGAAAGTCATCCCGGTAAGTCCCAGTGCGCGGCCGAGCTGCCACGCGATAGCCGGCAGCAGCAGGAGCTTGACGCCGACGAGCCACGCCGACCCCGTCCAACGTCCGCCGATGTTCCCCCAGCGCAATGCAGCGCCCACCGCGAGCAGGCCCAGCGCGACGGCGGCATCGCCGAGGCGCTTCAGGAAGGCGACCATCGGCGCCGGCAATTCGAGTCCGAGCAGGTTGAAGACGAGCCCGCTGAGGGTCGCGAGCACCAGCGGATTACGCGACAGTTCGCGCAGCAGGCTGCCTTGCCCGTGGCGGGCGAGCATGCCGACGGCCATCACGTTCACGAAGGGCACCATCGCGCCGCACAGCCCGCCCATCAGCGCCACGCCGGCAGCCGCATGCAGCTTCCCGGCGATCGCGATGCCGATGTAGGTGTTGAAGCGGTACGCGCATTGCAGGCGCGACGCGAAGCCCATCGCATCGAGTCCCATCAGGCCGCGCCCGAGCCAGCCGGCGAGAAAGCCGACGATGACGACGCCGAGCCCGCCGAGGAAGAGCGGCAGCGCATGGGCGGGATCGATGTTGGCGGTGGCGAGCGCATTGAAGAGCAGCGCGGGGAAAAGGACGAAGTAGACGAGCTTCTCGACGCCGGCCCAGAAGGCCTCGTTATCGACGAGGCGCCGCCGCAGCACGGCCCCGAGCAGGATGAGGGAGAAGTCGGGTAGAAGCAGGGCGAGGCTGTGCATCGCCGAAGCTTACCGTGCGGGAACGAGTGTTGCGAGCGCCGGCACGCGGGCGCCGCGACGATGCTTACACGACGCCGGCGGCGCGCAGGCGCTGGATCTCGGCGGTGTCGAGTCCGAGCGCTGTAAGCACCTCGTTCGTGTCCGCACCGGCTGCGGGGGCCGACGTGAAGCTTGCCGGACTGAAATCCGACATCCGCACGGGCGGAGCGAACTGGCGGACGCCATCGACTTCGACGACCATGCCGCGCGCACGCAGCTGAGGGTCGTGGAGGCTTTCCTCCAGACGGAGGATCGGGGTGACGCAGCAGTCGATTCCGTCGAAGTGTTCGACCCACTGCGCTTGCGTGCGGCTGGCGAAGATCGCCGCGAGTTCGGCCTTCACGCGCGCGCCCTCTTCGCCCGTGGCGAGATGGCCGGGTTTCAGGTCGGGCCGTTCGAGCGCATCGCACAGCATCGACCAGAATTTTTCCTCCAGCGCGCCGACCGCCATGTGGCGTCCGTCGGCCGTCTCATACACGCCGTAGCAGGGCACGCCGCCGGTCAGCAGGTCCTCCCCGCGCGGCTGCGCGCGTCCGTGAGCGAGTACTTCCGCGAGCGGGAAGATCGCGTGGGCGAGCGCGGCGTCGGTCATCGACACGTCGACGTGGCGCCCCTGCCCCGTCGCCCGTGCATCGATGATCGCGACGAGGAGGCCGAAGAGCGCGCTCATCGTGCCGCCGAGGAGGTCGCCGATCTGCAGGTTGGGGATCACCGGCGGGCCGCCCGCGGCACCGATCTGGTCGAGCACTCCCGCGTAGCCGATATAGTTGATGTCGTGACCGGCGTGCAGTGCGTAGGGACCGGTCTGGCCGTAGCCCGAGATGCTGCAGAGGACGATCTTGGGGTTGGTCTCGGCAAGTGTCGCGTAGCCGAGGCCGAGCTTGTCCATCACGCCCGGCCGAAAGCCTTCGACGACGACGTCGGCGCCTTCGACGAGGCGCAGGAAGAGCTCGCGCCCGGCCGCCTGCTTGAGATCGAGGCGGACGCTCTTCTTGCCGCGATTGACGATGCGGTAGAAGTAGCTGGTGTCGTCCTTCATCGCGCCCATCGTGCGGGCGTAGTCGCCCGCGCCGGTGTCCTCGACCTTGATGACTTCGGCGCCGTAGTCGGCGAGGTGTTGCGTCGCAAGCGGGCCGGGCAGCAGGCGGGTGAGATCGAGAACGCGCAGGCCTTCGAGGGGTTTGGGTCGCATCGGCAATATCGGATTCAGTCGTAGGTTCGGATGTCGTCGATGACCTTGCCGTCGTTGGCGAGACTGCCGGGCGCGCAGAAACTGATTTCGCCGCGCAGCTTGGTGACTTCGCGGATGCTGGTGGCGATGGCGTCGACGAGTCCCTCGCCGACGGTCTCGACTTCGCAGTGCAGGGTCATGCGATCGTTCAAGCCGGGATTATCCACGACGAGGCGGGCCTTATGCACATCGGGATGGCGCTTGACGACGTCGGCAATCTGGCTGGGGTGCACGAACATGCCCTTGACCTTGGTGGTCTGGTCGGCGCGCCCCATCCAGCCCTTGATGCGGACGTTGGTGCGTCCGCAAGGCGAGGCGCCGGGCATGACGGCGGAGAGGTCGCCGGTGCCGAAACGGATCAGCGGGTAGTCGGGGTTGAAGGTCGTGACGACGACTTCGCCGACTTCGCCCGGAGGGACGGGGTCGCCGGTGCCGGGGCGGACGATTTCGAGGATGACGTCCTCGTCGAGCACCAGGCCTTCGCGCGCCGGGGTTTCGTAGGCGATGAGGCCGATGTCGGCGGTCGCGTAGGCTTGCGAGGCCTGGATGCCGCGCGCGGCGAAGGCGTCGCGGATGCTCGGCGGGAAGGCTTCGCCGGAGACGAAGGCTTTGGTGAAGCTGTGGGCGATGCCGAGTTCGTCGGCCTTTTCGAGGATGATGCGCAGGAAGGACGGTGTGCCGACGTAGGCGTTGGGCCGGAGGTCGGCGATCGCGGCGACCTGTTGTTCGGTCTGGCCGACGCCGGCCGGGAACACGGTGCAGCCGAGCGCGTGGGCGGCGGTCTCCATCATCGAGCCGGCGGGCGTGAAGTGGTAGGAGAAGGTGTTGTGGACGAGGTCGCCTTCGCGGAAGCCGGCGGCGAAGAAGGCGCGGGCGAGGCGGTAGTAGTCGGGGCGGGCGCTTTCCGGTTCGTAGAGCGGTCCGGGGGAGGCGAAGACGCGGCGGCAGTCGGCGCCCCAGCGCGTGGCGGCGAATCCGCCGAAGGGGCGTGCGGCCTTTTGGCGTTCGAGGAGTTCGGACTTGCGCGTGACCGGCAGCTTTGCGAGGGCTTCGCGGCTCGCGACGGTCGCCGGATCGATGCCTTCGAGGAGCTGAGCAAAGGCCGGAGCGTTCGCCTTGGCGTGGGCGATCTGGGCCGGCAGGCGCGCCATCAGGTCGCGCTCGCGCTCGACGGGGTCACGGGTTTCTCTGGCGTCGTAGTAGGTCATCGGTCGATCCTTCGCGCAATACAGGGCCAAGTCGGGCGATTGGCGTTTTGTTTGATACCGCTGCGGCGGACTGCCCGCCCCCGTCCGGGGCGTGTTCCGCGCCTCGTTGGCGCAAGCGGACGCCTCGGCACGAAACACGCCCCGGACGGGGGCTATGCCGTGCCGTGATCGAGGGCGGGCAGGTGCGGTGCGAGGCAAGGCGGGAGGGGGCGCCGTGTGCTGCTCCACACAAGCCCCCGAGCAACGCCGCGTCGCGCCACAATCGCCCGTCCTCAGGAGAGCCAGCGTTTACGGCGGCGGTAATGTTTCACTTCGCGGAAGCTCTTTCTCCCCTCGCCCGACAGGCCGAGGTAGAACTCCTTCACGTCCTCGTTATCGGCGAGCTCCTTCGCGTCGCCTTCCATCACGACGCGGCCGTTTTCGAGGATGTAGCCGAAGTCGGCGTAGCGCAGCGCGACCATGGTGTTCTGTTCGGCGAGCAGGAAGCTGACCTGCTCCTTGGCGTTGAGGTCCTTCACGATCTCGAAGATTTCCTCGACGATCTGCGGCGCGAGGCCCATCGAGGGTTCGTCGAGCAGGATCATTTCGGGTTTGGCCATCAGCGCGCGGCCGATCGCGCACATCTGCTGTTCGCCGCCGGAGGTGTAGCCGGCTTGCGAGCTGCGCCGCTGTTTGAGGCGCGGGAAGTAGTGGTAGACCTTCTCGAGGTTGTCCTTGAGCTCGCCACGCGAGATCGAGCGCGTGTAGGCGCCGGTGAGGAGGTTTTCCTCGATCGACAGGTGGCCGAAGCAGTGGCGGCCTTCCATCACCTGGATGACACCACGCTTGACGAGGTCGTTGGGGGTCATTTGGTCGATGCGCGCGCCCTTGAACTCGATGCTGCCCTTCGTGACGTCGCCACGTTCGGCGCCCAGCAGGTTGGAGATCGACTTCAGCGTCGTCGACTTGCCGGCACCGTTCGCGCCGAGCAGCGCGACGATCTTGCCTTTCGGCACTTCGAGCGACACGCCTTTCAGTACGAGGATCACGTGGTCGTAGATGACCTCGATGTTGTTGATGCTGAGGTAGGGCGAGGCCCCGGTCGCGGCAGCGTTTGTGACAATATTGGTGGCTGTATTCATTGTGTCTTCGCCTTTTGTCTCCGTCCCGTCTCCCCGTACGGGGAGACCTCCCCGCGGGGACAACCCGGGCACGCCCGAAGCAGTCCCCGCGAGCGCGCGTCAGCTCTCCTTCGAGCAGTCGCGCGGGGTGATGCCCTTTTCCTTCGCGTAGGCCGCGGCGGATTCCTCGATCATGCCGCGCACGAGCGGCTTGTCGCCTTCGACCCAGTCGGTGACGACCTTCCACTTGGCGCCGTCCCACTGCTGGAACTTCACCTTGCCGGCGCCCTCGTGGTCGGCGCAGGTGACGTTCAGATCGGGCATGAAGCCGGTGGCGCCGAGGGCGGCGAGCTTCTTGTCGTCGATCTTCAGGTGCTCGAAGCCCCAGCGGACCTGTTCGCCGGTGAGCGGCTTGCCCTTGCCGAATTTCTCCTGCGCCGTGCGGATGGCCTCGACGGTGATGATTCCGTGCACGACGCCGCGGTTGTAATACACGCTGCCGAGGCGGGACTTGTCTTCCATGTTGCCCTTGCTCTTCCCGTACACGAACTTGTCGATGTCCTTGATCACCGGGTAATTGGCACCGGCGACGTTGAAGCCCGCGGAGGTGTAGCCCTTCGCGGCATCACCCGCGGGGATCGTGTCCTCCTCGGCGCCCGACCACCACACGCCGACCATCTTCTCGCGCGGGAAGCCGGTGCGCTGGGCGGTGCGCAGCGCGGTCGGGTTCATCACACCCCAGCCCCACAGCACGACGTAGTCCGGCTTGGACTGGCGGATCTGCAGCCACTGCGACTGCTGCTCGTTGCCCGGATGGGCGACGGCGATCTTGAGGACTTCGAAGCCGTGCTTGGCGGCGAGCTTGTCCATGATCGCGTGCGATTCCTTGCCGTAGGCCGAATCGTGGTACAGCAGGGCGATCTTCTTGCCCTTGAGCTTGTCCATCCCGCCTTCCTTCGTGCCGATGTAGTTCACGATGGCGGAGGCTTGCGACCAGTAGGTCGTGATCAGCGGGAAGACCCACGGGAAGACGCGGCCGTCGGCAGCGTCGGTGCGGCCGTAGCCCATCGTCACGAGCGGGATCTTGTCCTGTGCGACGCGGTCGAGCACCGAATAGGTGATGCCGGTGGAAAGCGGCTGGAACACGGAGTTGCCGGTCGTGCCCTTGCCTTTGAGGCGCTCGTAGCATTCGACGCCGCGGGCGTTGTTGTATTCGGTTTCGCACTCCTCCCACGCGAGCTTGACGCCGTTGATGCCGCCGTCGCGCTCGTTGATCAGCGTCATGTAGTCGATCCAGCCGCCGTAGATGCCGGAACCGCCGGATGCATAGGGGCCGACCCGATAGCTCGGCAAGCCGATGAACTGTTGCTGCTGCGCGGCGGCATAGCCGGTGGCGAGCAGTCCTGCGACAGCGGCTCCCAGCAGCACGGTGGTCTTCAATTTCATGATTGCGCCTCCTCGTTTGTGTGGTCCAACTGTTTCTTTGCCACGTTCGCCGGACCTTGTGCGAATGGCATGCCGGCTAGATGCCGATCTTAGTGCGGGAACGGCCACAGACGGAGCTTTTCCTTGCCGATCTGCCACAGCCGCGCAAGGCCGTGCGGTTCGACGATCAGGAAGAAGATGATCAGCCCGCCGAAGATGATCAGTTCGAGGTTCGCCGCGAGACTCGCGGGCACCGCGCCGCCCAGTGTCGAATGCATCGCGACGTTGAGGAAGATCGGCAGCAGCACGATGAAGGCCGCGCCGAGGAAGGAGCCCATGATCGAGCCCACCCCGCCGATGATGATCATGAAGAGGATCTTGAACGACAGGTCGAGGTTGAAGCCTTCGGGCTCGACCGTGCCGAGGTAGGTGTAGCCGTACAGCGCGCCGGCGACGCCGCAGTAGAAGGAGCTCACCGCGAAGGCCTGCAGCTTGGTCCGCATCGGACGGATGCCGATGACTTCCGCGGCGACGTCCATGTCGCGCACCGCCATCCATGCGCGGCCGGTGGTCGAGCGCACCAGGTTCTTCGCGAGCAGCGCCAGCACGGCGACGATCGCGAGCGAGATCAGGTACTTCTTCTCCGGCGAGTCGAAGGCGAAACCGAAGATCACGATCTCCTGCGTCGTGATGACGCCCGAGCTCGAGTGGTTCGAGAACCACGGGAACTTCACCAGCGCCCAGACGATGAAGAACTGCGCCGCGAGTGTGGCCACCGCGAGGTAGAAGCCCTTGATGCGCAGGCTCGGCAGCCCGAACAAGATGCCGACCGCCGCCGCGCACAACCCGCCAAGGATGATCGCGACGATGAAGGGCATGCCGTCGATGCGCAGCATGAAGTTGTAGGCGCCGAAGGCACCGACCGCCATGAAGGCCGCCGAGCCGAGCGACAGCTGGCCGGCGTAGCCGGTGAGGATATTCAAGCCGATTGCCGCCAGCGAGAAGATCAGCACCGGGGTGAGGATCGCCTGCAGCCAGTACTGGTTGGCGAAGGCCGGAACGGCGAGGAAGAAGAACGCCAGGATCGCCCAGAATCCGACACGGTCCTGACGGATCGTGAAGATCTGCTGGTCTTCCTGGTAACTGGCCTTGAACTGGCCCGCTTCACGGTAAAACATGCGTTGTCTCCGTAATCTTTGTCGTTGTGTGCGGACGGGTCAGACCCGGTCAATATGCCGCTCGCCGAACAGACCTTCGGGGCGCACCAGCAGGAAGCCCAGCGCGAGGATGTACGGGAACCAGGACTCGATGCCGCCGCCGACGAAGGGGCCGATGTAGACCTCGGCGAGCTTCTCGGTCGAGCCGATGATCAGCCCACCGAGGATCGCGCCTGGCACCGAGGTGAAGCCGCCGAGAATCAGCACCGGCAGCGCCTTCAGCGCGGTGAAGGTGAGCGCGAACTGCACGCCGTTGCGCGAGCCCCAGATGAGTCCCGCGACCAGCGCGACAAAGCCCGCGACGCCCCACACGATGGCCCAGATGTGCTGCAGCGGGATGCCGATGGAGAGCGCCGCCTGGTGGTCGTCCGCGACCGCGCGCAGCGCACGGCCGACGCGGGTGTATTGGAAGAACAGCGCGAGCGAGATCACCAGCGCGCCGGCGACCGACGCGGCGAACACGTCGAACTTCGACACCAGGATGTTCGCGCTGTCCATGATCCAGCCGATCGGCTCGTCGGCAATCCCCAGGTCCAGGCCGCGCACGTTGGCGCCCCAGATGCCCTGCGCGATGCCTTCGACGAGGAAGGTCAGGCCGATCGTCGCCATGAAGAGCGTGATGTGCGGCTGGTTCACCAGCGGTCGCAGCACGATCCTCTCGGTCGCGATGCCGAGCACCACCATCGACGCCAGCGCCAGCACGAAGGCCAGCCCGAACACGAGCGTGCTGCCCGCCTCCAGGCCAAACCACGTCGGCAGCACTTCGGTGAAGCCGACGAAAGTCAGCGCGGCGAAGAACACCATCGCGCCCTGGGCGAAGTTGAACACCCCGGACGCCTTGTAGATCAGCACGAAGCCCAGCGCCACCAGCGCGTACAACACGCCGGACAGCAGGCCGCCGATCAGCACTTCGAAAAAGAACCCCATTGTTGTCTCCTGATCCTTTGATCCGCAGCGGCGATCAATGCGAAGTGCCGAGGTACGCGGCGATCACTTCGGGATTGTTCTTGACCTCGTCCGGGGCGCCGTCGCCGATCTTCTTGCCGTAGTCGAGCACGACGACGCGGTCGGAGATGTCCATGACGACGCCCATGTCGTGCTCGATCAGCACGATCGTGGTGCCGAACTGGTCGTTCACGTCGAGGATGAAGCGGCACATGTCCTGTTTCTCCTCGACGTTCATGCCGGCCATCGGCTCGTCCAAGAGCAGCAGGCTGGGTTCGGCGGCGAGTGCGCGGCCCAGTTCGACGCGCTTTTGCAGGCCGTACGGGAGACGTCCGACCGGGGTCTTGCGGATGCTCTGGATCTCGAGGAAGTCGATCACCTCCTCGACTTTCATGCGGTGCTCGATCTCCTCCTCCTGCGCCCGGCCCCAGAACAGCGCGTGCTGGAGCATGTTGCACTTCATCTTCAGGTTGCGGCCCGTCATGATGTTGTCGAGCACGCTCATGCCCTTGAAGAGCGCGATGTTCTGGAAGGTGCGCGCGATGCCCTGCGCGGCCGCCATGTGCGGCTCCATCTTGCGGCGCTCTTCGCCGCGGAACATGATGCGGCCTTCCTGCGGGTGATACACGCCGTTCATCACGTTGAGCATCGAGCTCTTGCCGGCGCCGTTCGGGCCGATGATCGAGCGGATTTCGTGCTCGCGCACGTTGAAGCTGATATTGGTCAGCGCCTTCACCCCGCCGAAGGACAGCGAGATGTTCTGCAGGTCGAGGATCACGTCGCCGATGCGGCCACCGTTCGCCCCTTCGCCCGCCTGCGCCGCCTGAGGCATGTCATTCATCATCATTGCTCCCCTCCTCACGCCGCCCGCACGGCCGCCTGCGGCGCGAAGGTCTTGGCTTCCTCGATGCGCAGGTCGGCGCTGACGCGGCCCTCGCGCCCGTCCTCGTACTTCACGACTGTCTCGATGTGCTGGATCTTGCGTCCGCTGAAGAGCGCGTCGATCAGGACCACGTAACGTTCGGCGACGAAGTTGCGCCGCACCTTGCGCGTGCGCGTCAGTTCGCCGTCGTCGGCGTCGAGCTCCTTGTGCAGGATCAGGAAGCGCTTGATCTGCGAGCCGCTCATCTTCGGGTCGGCGGCAAGATCGGCATTGACCTTCTCGACGCAGTCGCGGATCAGGTCATAGACCTTGGCCTGCGAGGCGAGGTCGGTGTAGCCCGAGTAGGCCATGCCCTGGCGCTCAGCCCAGTTGCCGACGGCTTCGAGGTCGATGTTGATGAAGGCGGTGACGTAGTCGCGGCCGTTGCCGAAGGTCACCGCCTCCTTGATGTGCTGGAAGAACTTGAGCTTGTTCTCGATGTAGTTCGGCGCAAACATCGAGCCGTCGTTGAGCTTGCCGACGTCCTTGGCGCGGTCGATGATCTTCAGGTGGCCTTCGGCATCGAAGAACCCGGCGTCGCCGGTCATGAAGTAGCCGTCGGCGTTGATCGACTCGGCGGTCGCGTCGGGACGCTTGTAGTAGGCCTTCAACAGCATCGGCCCCTTGACGAGGATCTCGCCGTTGTCGGCAAGCTTCACTTCGACGAAGGGCGCGGGCTTGCCGACGGAGTCGAACTTGATCTGGCCGTCGGGCTGCAGGCAGACGTAGGCGCAGGTTTCGGTCTGGCCGTAGAACTGCTTGAGGTTCACGCCGATCGAGCGGTAGAAGCGGAAAAGGTCCGGCCCGATCGCGGCGCCCGCGGTGTAGGCGACGCGGATGCGGCTCATGCCGAGGACGTTCTTCAGCGGACCGAACACCAGCAGGTTGCCGAGCCAGTACTGGAAGCGGTCGCCGGAGGACACCGGCTTGCCGTCGAGGATGTCGGCGCCGCAGCGCTGGGCGACGCCGAGGAAGTGATGGAAGATCTTGCGCTTGATCGCGCTCGCGTCTTCCATGCGGATCATCACCTGCGTGAGCAGGTTCTCGAACACGCGCGGCGGGGCGAAGTAATAGGTCGGCCCGATCTCGCGCAGATCGGTCATGACCGTCTCGCCGGATTCGGGGCAGTTGATCGTGAAGCCCGCGACCATCGCCTGCGCGAAGGAAAACAGGTGGTCGCCGACCCAGGCCATCGGCAGGTAGGAGAGGATGTCCTCCTGGTCCGTGAGCCCGTCGACCTGCATCGCGCCCTGCGCGGCGGAGATGAAGGCGCCGTGGGTCTGGCACACGCCCTTCGGCTTGCCGGTGGTGCCGGAGGTGTAGAGCATCACCGAGATGTCGTCGCCCGCGCCCTTTTCGATCTCGGCGTCGAGGAAATCGGTGTGGTTGCGGTCGTGGATGCGCCCCGCCTCCTGCAGCGAGTCGAGGCCCATCAGCATCGGCTGGCTGTAGTGGCGCAGCCCGCGCGGATCGTCGTAGATGACGTGCGCGAGGAAGGGCACGTCGGGGACGATCTCGAGCATCTTGTCGACCTGCTCCTGATCTTCGACGACCGCGAAGCGGATCTCGGCGTCCTGCAGCACGTAGGCCATTTCCTGCGCCACGGCGTCCTGGTAGAGCATCACCGGAATGCCGCCGAGGCACTGGCATGCTGCGACCGACCAGTACAGCCGCGGACGGTTGTCGCCGATGATCGCGAGCCGGTCGCCGCGCTTGAAGCCCAGTTCGGCGAGCCCGCAGGCGATGGCGCGCACGCTCTGCGCGACTTCGGCCCAGGTGTAGGTCTGCCAGATGCCGTATTCCTTCTCGCGCATCGCCGGCCGGTTCGGCCGCACCGCTGCGTGGTGCATCAACAGCCGCGGAAACGTGTCCAGGGCGGCCGCGTGCACGGCTTGCCCGTTACTGTCGGACATACCACCTCCTCCTTCGGTTTTTAAGCTGCGTCTCCATCCCGGCCCTTGGTTTTCGGAATTGGGTCCGGGGGTTCGGCACAATCGTGTGCGCCTGGGCGTCTTCCCCCGTCGAACGACGAGGGCGCGCTTTTGTCTGCGTGCAGTTTCGCAAGCCATGTTTGCGCAACTGTTTGCGGAATGTACTGAATCGTAACAAGTGCGATTCACGCGAAATGTGGACGAAAAAAAGGGGAGGATCGCTCCTCCCCTTCGTCATGACAGCCTAGCCGTGGGTCAGCTGAAGAAGCCGGTTCCGACCAGTACCAGCAGCGTCAAGCCGGCAGTGATCAGCACCAGACCGAGGATCACCGAGCCCACGTGCATGGGGCGCGAGGGCGCATCGACGAGGTACTTGTCCAGCTCGCCCGACTCGACGAGGCGCTGGTATTGCGCCGGGTGTTCGCGGCGGAACTCTTCGAGCGACTGCGTGCCGGTGAACATCACGACGTCCGGCGGCGGCAGCTTGTCGGGGCGGAAGTGGTTGTTGAAGAAGTGCACCGTGAAGAGGAACACCGCAGCGAGGAAGGCTTCCTCGCCGTGCACCAGCGTCGCGACGTTGAACACCCAGCCCGGCAAGAAGCTCGCCGTGACGTGCGGGAAGGCCAGCATCAAGCCGCTCCAGCCGATGATGTTCACGCCCCAGAACACCGCCCAGTAGTCGAACTTCTCGAAGTAGGTCCAGCGGTCGAAGTGCGGCCGCGGGCCCTTGCCGAAGAACCACTTGAACATCCCGACGCAGTCGGCGAGATCCTTCCAGTTCGGGATCAGCGAATCCGGCCCGAACCAGCGGAACTTGCGCTTGCGCAGCAGGCGCTGCATGACGTACACGAAGTGGATCATGAAGATGCCAACGAAGAGCGAAGCGGCGACGCGGTGGATGATGCCGAGCACCTTCGGTCCGCCGACAGCGGCGGCGACCTTCGGCGCCCAGGCGCTATCGGCGAAGAGCGCGGTCGTGCCGGTCAGCACCAGCGTCATCGTCACCAACGCGAAGGCGAGGTGCGCGACGCGCCAGCCCCAGGCGAAGCGGCGGAAGTGCTTTTCAGGAACGGCGCCGGCGGCTTCGTTGCGCACGCGCTGCTCGGCCTTGCGTTCCTTGGACTCCTTCCATTCGCGGTAGTACCACAGGCCGCTGTGCGCCCAGAAGAAGGCGAACACGCCGATCAGGAGCGCCGACATGAACTTGCCGGTGATCCACATCTGCGGGTACTTGCCGAAGTCGTGGGTGTTGGCGTGCGGGCCGAAGCTCGTGAAGCCGGCCGTCGCCGTGGCCATGCCGGGCTTCTTGTCGTCATGGCACTTCTGGCAGGTCTTCAGGCGGTTGTCCGCGTGGACCTTCGACTTCGGATCGTCGCCCTTCCTCATGCCGTGGCTGCCGTGGCAGTCCGCGCACTTCGCCGTGTAGGTGTAACCGAGCCGGTTCACCTGGCCATGATAGGTGTCGCGGTAGCTGAACAGCTGCTCGTTGTGGCAGCCGCCACAGGCTTCGACGTTCTTGAGCTTGAAGGGGTCGGACGAGGCGCCGCGGATCTCGTGCGTCGTATGGCAGTCGATGCACACCGCGCCCTTCGGATCGTTCTTGCCCATTACGAGTGCGCCGTGCACCGAGCTCTCGTAGTCCTCGAACTGGTCCTCGTGACAGGACTCGCCGCAGGTCTTGGGGATCGTCAGCCGCCACTGCTCGCGGGCCGCCGTGCCGGCCTTCGGCACCGCGAACTCGTGCGTCGCGTGGCACTGGTTGCAGGTCGCCTTCGGACGGTCGGGATTGTCGGCGTCGGGACGTGCATGGAAGGACGCCTTGTAAGCCTCGATGTTCTTCGCGACGATGCCGAGACGTTCCTTCGCGCTCGGCTGGCTGTCGGTCTGCGCCGTCTTCCACAGCGTCTCATGGCAGGTCGCACAGTCCGGCTTCGCGACCCCGGCGGCTTTCTGGTGCAACGCCTTGGCGTCGACGATATCCGTGTGGCAGGCGACGCAATCCATGCGCGCATGCACACTCTTCTCAAGCTTGGCCGGATCGACGGCGGCGAGCGCGATCTTCTCGCCCTGCTTGTCCTCGACCTCGATCTTGCGCTTGCCGGTCTGGTGGCAACTCAAGCAGGTTGCGTTGTCGAGCTTGGTAGCCTCACCCGCGGCCTGCGCCGAAAATGGCAAAAGGGCCGCGGTGGCGAAGATCGCCAGCGAGGCCCGCAATGACTGGATATTCACGCGTGGTACTCCTGAATGCTTGTGCGTGGAGGACTTCCGGCGACACTCGTGGCGCCGCCGGAAGGCGCCGGGCCCGCACAGGCCCGGCAGCGTGCCTTCGGTCAGAAGGCGTGCGACAGGGTGACGCCGATCACGTGGGTGATCTGGTCGGGCTTCTGAAAGACGCGGGTGCCGTCCGAGTAGCGCCAGCTGTTCCAGGTGTAATCGTCCAGCTCACGCTTGTCCCAGACGTAGTCCAGGCGCACGCCGGTCGCCTTGGTGACGGCGTACTTCGCGAACAGCCGCACGGTGTTCTGCAGGTACTTCGTGTCCGGCAGGATTCCGGCGCCGACCGCGACCGGCGAGGACGCGCCGACGTCGGTGATGCTGATGTCGTACTCGTTCACGTCCCGGCTGAAGAGATACTGCCCGCCCACCGACCACTTCGCACTCAGCCGTCCGTCGAAGCCCGCACCGACCGACTGCGAGGTCAGGTTCAGGCTCGAAGCCCAGGGCACGCAGGTATTCGTCCGCTTCTGCGCCGCCGTCGTGCCCGAACCGTCGCACTTGGAGCCGAAGGTGCTCTGCTGCGAATGCTGTCCGATCTCGTTCTTGCCGACCGAATACCACGCGGAGGTCTTCCAGTTGTCGTCGATGCGGTAGGAGGCATCGAAGGCGAGCAGCTGCGAGCGGCCGTGGTTCAGGCCGATGTCGTTGATGCGCGTGTCGTAGTTGTCCTGCGCGTATTCGTAGGACATCTGCAGCGACAGCGCATTGGTCGGCAGCCAATCGAGCAGCAGGCGGGCCTTGTCGCGTTCGCGGTTGGAGAACTGTGTCGGCGCCGTCCAGTGCTCGCCGACCGCCAGGCCGCCCGGGACGAGGACCGTCACCGGCGTCGTGCCCCAGCGCGAACCGTCGCGGTTGCTGTGCGACACGGTGATGCTGCCGTTCACGGTATCGCTCAGCGACTTGCGCAGGTCCAGCCGCCAGGTGCCTTCCTGGATCTTGTCGCGGTACAGCTCGTCCATGCCTTCGTACACGCGATAGTCATAGTCGTAGCCGGCCGTCAGGTTGTAGCCCATCGGCAGACGGTAGCTCGCCTCGACCTTGGCGCGCTGCGTCTTCTGCGACTCGGGGTTGTTCGGCACTGCGGCGCCGCCGTGCGCGTAGTCGATCAGGTAGGTTTCCTGCGGCGTCTTGTCGTCGCGGTTCTCGTAGGCATACGACGCGAGCACGCTCAGTTCGCGGGTGATGCGCGAGGTCAGCGACGTGAAGACGTTCGTCGTCACGACTTCGCCACCCAGATCCTTGCGGGTCGTGATCGTCGCCGGATTGCCACCGCCGACGTTGATCAGCGAGGCGTCGATGAAGTCGTCCTCCTGGATCGCGTAGGTCCGGCCGACGTTCATCTTGAACTGCGTGTCGCTCGAGAAGTTGTAGCCGCCGGCGAGCTGGAATTCGTGCGCGTGGTTGTCCGGCACGAGCGACAGCGGGCTCATCCCCGTGCGATTGTTCGGCGTCGGCGAGGTTACGAAGAGCGCATTGCCGGCCTTGTTCTCGTAGAAGCTGCCGTAGTAGCCCGCCGAGAGGTAGTACTGGCGCGTCGCGTAGTCGAGCGAGGCCTCGAACTGCTGGTGGTTCGAGTCGATCGGCTCGGCGAGGAAGATCTGGCGGTTCGAGGTCGCCGCGGTCGCGCCGTTGACGCCGGCAATCGCCTGGCCGTTGGCGCCGAACAGGCGCTCGCCCTTCTTGTCTTCGCTCTTGAAGCTGAAGTTCGCCTGCAGGTGCTCGGACAGGAATTTGCGGGCCGTGAGCGAGGTCGCCGTACGCTCGGTCATCAGCGTCTCGTGCGTGCCTTCGGACGGGAACACCGCCGGCACGGTCAGCGTGTTGTCGCCGAGGCCCTTGACCGGCGTGCTGACCTCGACCGGCGCGATGCGCGGGATCTGGTTGTAGCCGATGCCGACCGCCCAGTCGCCCTGCTGCTCGACCGAACCTTTCAGTTCCTGCGTGCGCAGGCCGAGGTCGCGGCCTTCGATCTTCATCCAGCGCCCTGCTTCCGAACGCTGTACGACGTTCACGTCGGCGCTGCCGTGCACGCCGTCCGTGTTGATGCCCGTGTATTGGCGATACAGCGGGTTGGCCTGATTCACGTATTGCGCCTTCACGGCGACTTCGGCGACGTTCGGGTTGATCAGTTCGTCGACTTCATCAGCGAACGCGGAAGCGGCAGGGAAAGCCAGCGATACCGCGAGCGCGATGACCGTCTGCTTGAACATTCGATTGTCTTGCATGGTTCTTCTCCCTGACTCTTAACGCCAGAAGCGCATTGCCTTGGAGGCATTCGCCGGACTGTTGCTGCCATGGATGTTCGTATGGCAGTTGAGGCAGGCGCGGCCCTGGGTGATGCCCGCGGTGTTGGAGGCGTTGATGCTCACGCCCGAAGCCATGTTGCTGGCGATCGCGGGGATGCCACCGAGGTGGTTCGCCGGGTCGTGGCACTGCTGGCACAGGAAGGGCGGACGGGTCTTCAGCATCGAGTCGGCGACCGTGCCGTGCGGGTTGTGGCAGTTGCCGCAGTCTTCGCTGACGGGGGTGTGGTTATGCACGAAGGGACCGCGCTTTTCCGCGTGGCAGGTGTAGCAGGTCGCGTTGGTGCTGTTCTTGACGAGCAGCTTCGGACCGGTCGAGCCGTGCGGGTTGTGGCAGTCCGAACAGGCCATCTTGCCTTCCGGGATCGGGTGGTGCGACGGGCGGTTGATCTGCGCGCGCTGTTCCTTGTGGCAGGCGAAGCACACTTCCGGCTGGGTACGCTTGTCGCGGACCTTGTCTTCACCGGTGTGCATCTCGTGGCAGGAGGTACAGGCGACGTCGCGCCGTTCGTGCACGCTGCCGGCCCACAGGTGGCGCTTCGGATCGGTTTCGTGACAGGACAGACAGGCGGCATTGCGTTCCGACGCCGGCGTCGCGGTCTTCTTGCCGAAGACGCGGTCGGGCTTGGGCGGCTTGTCGCTGCCCTTGTAGTTCACGTGCTTGTCGCTGTCGCCGTGGCAGTCGGTACAGGTCGGCGTGCGCCCGTCGGCGCGGGTGCCGTGGCGGGTCTTGCCGATGTGCAGCACGCCGGGCGCATCCGCCTCGTCGTGGCACGACGTACATTTCGCATCGCCCTTCAGGACGATGTCCTTGGGCGCGTCCGCGGCGGTTGCCGCCCCGGACCAGATGCTGCCGAGACAGGCGAGGACCGCCAGCAGCTTTGTCATTGTTCTCATGTTACCCCCTGATTTCAAAAGTCTTATTGCGCAAGAATCCACTGCATCAGGTTCTTGAGCTGCGCGTCGTCCTTCGTGTTGATGATCTTGTGATCCTCTTCGGTGCCGTCCTCGAGCTTCACCTTCGGGCCGGTCGTGATGTTCTTGCGGATCTTTTCGAAGGCCTCGGCTTCCTTGCCCTTGTACTTTTCGGCGACCTTCTTGTACGACGGACCTTTCTTGGTCTTGTCGACGGCATGGCACTTGAAGCAGTCGTTGTCCTTCGCGAGGGCTTTGGCCGCGTCGGCGTCGAAGGCGAAGGCGGAGGGGGCGACGAGGATCGCGACGGAAGCGGCAGCAGCGAGCGCGAGGCGGGGAATGCTGAATTTCATGGCGGAGTTCTCCAGTGACACTTTGTTTTTCTCCGGAGAGGGGCGGATTGCCCCTAAACCGAATATGGGCAAATTGTCCCGAATTCGGAGAAACCGCTGCATAGGCGTGGGTTTAATTTGCGTGTAGGAATATTCCTAACGGAATGCGTGAAATTCCCCACGCATAGCGGCGACAGGCGTCGCGCAACGCAAAAATGGCATGCGGGAAGGATAGCGGCCGGGACTACCGGCGCGCCGTGTAGGGACGAACGGGAAGGGAGAAGCGGAAGAGCGGCTTACAGGTCGCCGGCTTCGACGAGGTTGTGGGCGACGGCGTAGCGGATCAGTTCGGAGGTATTCGCCATCGCCATCTTCTGCAGGATCCGCGTCTTGTGGGTACTGATCGTCTTGACGCTGAGCGACAACTCGTTGGCGATCTCGGTGAGGCCCTGCCCCATCACGAGCATGTGGAAGATCTGGTATTCGCGGTCGGAGAGGCTCGTATGGGGCAACTCGTTCGTGGTGGGCATCAGGCCGCGCGCCATCAGCTCGGCGACGGTGTCGCTGACATACACGCCGCCGCGCGCGACGCGCCGGATCGCATGAACCAGGAGATCGGCGTCGCTTTCCTTCGTCAGGTAGCCCGACGCGCCGGCATGCAGCGCACGCACGGCGTACTGCTCCTCATGGTGCATGCTGAGGATCAGGATCGGCAGCCGCGGCTGCTCCTCGCGCACCAGGCGGATCAGATCCAGCCCGTTGCGGCCGGGCATCGAGATGTCGAGCACGAGCACGTCCCACGCCTGCTCGCGCACGAGATGCAGCAGGTCGTGGCCGTTGGCCGCTTCGCCAGCGACCGCGAGGTCCTCGGTGTCGGCGAGAATCTGCTTCAGTCCGTCGCGGATGATGGCGTGGTCGTCGGCGAGCAGAACTCTCAGTTTTTCCATGTCCTACCTCAATCAGGAGTTCGATACGGGGATCGCGACATCGATGACCGTCCCCTCGCCCGGCGCGGACTCGATCGTAAACGAGCCCTGCAGCAGGCGCACGCGCTCGCGCATGCCGACGAGCCCGAACCCGGCCTTCGCCTTCGGATCGCCGAGTGCGAATCCGACGCCGTCGTCGCGCACGGTCAGGCACCAGTCGCGGTTCGTGCGACGGTAGTCGACCCACACAGTGGTCGCCTTGGCGTATTTCGTGACGTTGGTCAGCGACTCCTGCAGCACGCGGAAGAGCGTCGTCGCTTCGGCGCTGCCGTGCTCGGGCTCGCTCTCGCAGACGTCGGACACGACCTCGACGCCGGTGCGCTTCGAAAAGTCGTCGGTGAGCCAGGAGATCGCGGCGTGCAATCCCAGGTCGTCGAGGATCAGCGGGCGCAATTCGTAGGTGATGCGGCGCACCGAGGAGATCGTCTGGTTGAGCTGTCCCTTGACGACCTTGAGCTTGTCCTGCAGGTCCGTCCGGTCGGCGGGCATCTTGCTGGCGAGCCATGAGAGTTCGAGGCGGATGCCGGTCAGCAGTTGCCCGAGCTCGTCGTGCATCTCCCGCGCAATGCTCGCCCGCTCCTCTTCGCGCACCTGCTGCAGCGAGGTCGACAGTTCCTGCAGTTGTCGGTTGGTTTCGCGCAGGTGAGTCTCGATGTTCTTGCGCTCGGTGAGATCGCGCAGCACCACGGTGAAGAAGCGCTGGCCCTGCGAACAGGTTTCGGAGAAGGTGGCGTCGACCGGGAACTCGCGCGCATCCGCGCTGCGGCCGGTCAGTTCGGCGCGGCCAAGCTTGGCGCGCTCACGCTCGCCGGAGCGGCGCCGCCGGCCGACCATCGCGTGGTAGGCAGCCTGCGCCGACGACGCGAGCATCGGCGCGAACGGCTTGCCGGCGACCTCCGCGGCAGTCACGCCGAACATCTGCTCGGCTGCCTTGTTGAACAGGACGATGACGAGATCCTCGTCGACGGTGACGATCGCGTCCATCACCGTCTCGACCATCTGCCGCAGCCGCTCGTCGCTCGCCTGCAACGCGCGGGCCATCGTCGCGCGTCGGCGCATGCTCCAGATCATGCCGGAGGAGGCGGCGAGGATCAGCGCCGCGACGGCGCCGGCGCCAAACAGAATGGGCCTCGCCGCCATCGGCCAGGACACGAGCGCGGCGTCCTGGTCGATCGAAACGCCGATCACGAAGGGGTACTGGGGCACGGGATGATAGGCGACGAAGCGCTCACCTCCGCTCGCCGTTTCCGTCATGAGCCGCGGCTCGGCGGCCTTCTGCTGGCCGGCATCGCCCAGAAAAGGCCCGCCGTCGACCGGTTGGTCAATCCCGTCGAGCCGGCTCGGGAAGCTTGCGACAAGATGGCCGCGCGCGTCGATGAGCTGAACCTGCTTGCCGAAGCGCAGGTCGAGCCGGCGGTAGAAGGATTCGAAATAGTCGGCCAGCACGGCAACCGCCGTCACGCCACGGAAATGCCCGGCCCCGTCCACGAGCCGCATGCTCAGGTAGAAGGTCCATTGGTCATCGACACGCCGGCGATAGAGCCGGCTGACGAAGACTTTCCGCGCGTTGCCATCGACCAGGCTGCTGAAGAAGTCCTGGTCGGCCACCGTGATGCCCGGCCGCCGCCCGAGCAGCGTGGAGTTCATGACCTCGCCGTTGGCGTCGAGTACGAACATCGAACTGTACTGCGGCAGCCCTTCGGCACGCGCCCGGAGCAGCGCCTGCACTGGAAAGCTGTCGAGTTCCAGGCGCTGCCCGATGCCGTCCGACAGCCGCTCCTGGGCGCCGCGCAGCGAAAGGGATACGCCGTCCAGCGTGCGGCTCGTCTGCTCGGCGAGCACGCGGCTGAGGCTTTCGATCTCGGCGCGCGCGTATTCGAGCTCGCGCTGGCGCAGGTCGTACAGCAGGAAGGCCGTACCGCCGACCAGCGCCGACACCATCAGCGTCGTCAGCAGAATCACCGCCCGGACCGGCGGCTCCATCCAGAACATGCGCAACAAACCGGACATTCGGGGATCTCGATAACTTTCCGGGGTGCGCCCCGGAGCGGGCGCCACTATAGGGCGGCATATGTCGCACCACAAGGCCGGAAGGGTTAATTCGGCGCCGTTACAGCGCCCGCCGGAGCGTGCAAGCCCGCGTCAGGTAAAATGAGATCCTTTGCCGCCCACCAGACGACTCTTGCACATGGAATTTCTGCCGCAATTCATCGACGTCATCCTGCACCTCGACAAATACTTGGCCGACCTCGTCCAAGCCTACGGAATGTGGATTTACGTGATCCTCTTCGCCGTGATCTTCAGCGAGACCGGCTTCGTCGTGACGCCCTTCCTGCCCGGCGACTCGCTGCTCTTCGTCGCGGGCGCGCTCGCCGCGGTGGGCGGCATGGACATCGTCCTGCTCCTCGTCGTGCTGACGATCGCCGCCGCGGGCGGCAACACGCTCAATTACATCATCGGACGCTACCTCGGGCCCAAGGTCTTCCACTGGGAGAATTCGCGCCTCTTCAATAGGGCGGCACTGCTGAAGACGCATCTCTTCTATGAGAAACACGGCGGCAAGACGCTCGTGATCTCGCGCTTCCTGCCGCTGTTCCGCACCTTCGCGCCCTTCGTCGCCGGCGTCGGCAGCATGACCTACGCGCGCTTCACGCTGTTCAACGTGATCGGCGCGGTCGCGTGGGTCGTGTCGCTGACGACGGCGGGCTACTTCTTCGGAAACCTGCCGTGGATCAAGCAGAACCTGACGCTCGTGATTCTCGCCATCATCGTGCTGTCGCTCGTGCCGGTGCTGATCGGGGCGATCAAGTCGCGCTCGGCGGCCTAGGCCCGTTGCGCCGTCGGCCCGGCAGCACTAGGATTCAATAAGAGGGCTGCGGTATTTCCTGTAGCCCCGCGTGGGGGTCGACCGCCACCGGTCGCGACCCGCCCCGGAGGGAGTGTCATGAGCTACGCCGAACGCGCGCTGCGCACGCTGAGTGCCGGAAACCGGACGCTTCTGCGCGCGAAGGACGAGCAGACCCTGCTGCAGGAGATGTGCCGGGTCATCGTCGAACTCGGCGGCTACCGGATGGCCTGGGTCGGCTTTGCCGAACACGACGACGCGAAGACGATTCGCCCTGCCGCCCACCGAGGATTCGAAGACGGCTTTCTCGAGCTCGGCCAGTTCACATGGTCGGATGCGGAAGGCGGCCCGACCGCCCAAGCCGTACGGACCGGCAAGCTGGCGGTGGCGCAGGATGTGAGCAGAATCGAGGCGACGCACCTGCCCGTGGCCCTCACGGAGACCATCAAGCGCGGCTATGCGTCGGTGGCCGCGTTTCCGCTGATCATCGAGGGTGACGTGATCGGCAACCTGACGATCTTCGCAGGCGAGGCCGATGCCTTCGACGAAAGCGAATATGCGCTGCTCGGCGAAATGGCGGACGACCTCGCCTTCGGGATCGCGACGCTGCGCATGCGGGCGCGGCATCAGCAGGCCGAGGAGCTCGTGCACCGCATGGCCTACTACGACCTGCTCACGGGGCTGCCCAACCGGACCTCGATGCGCGGCCTCGTGGACGCGGAAATCCTGCGCGCGCAGCAGGATCATCAATCGCTCGCCGTGCTGCTGATGAAGGTCGGGCGCTTCCAGGAGATCAGCGACACGCTCGGCTACGAGGAGGGCGACCGGCTGATCCTCGAAATGGGCACGCGCCTGAGGGAAATCGCCGGGGCCGAGGTGGCGCTCGCCCGCGTCGGCGAGGACGAGTTCGCAGTCGTGATGCCCGGCGCGAGCGCCGAGACCGCGATGCGGGCGGCCCATCGGACGATGCGCGAGGCCGGCGATCCGATCGAGGTCGACGGCCTGTCGGTCGACCCGCATGCATCGATCGGCATCGCGCTCTTCCCCGGCCAGGGCACCTCCTCGGACGCCTTGCTGCGGCGGGCGAAGATCGCCGCGGTGCAGGCCGAGCGCAGCCCCAGCAAGTATTCCCTGTACAAGGGCGCGGAAGACACCGAGAGCCGGCGGCGGCTCGCACTCGTCAGCGACCTGCGGCGCGCGATCGAGCAGAACGAGCTGCAACTCTACTGCCAGCCGAAAGTCGCGATGCGCTCGGGCGAAGTCTGCGGCGCCGAGGGGCTGGTGCGCTGGCTGCATCCGGAACGCGGCATGATCGCGACGTCGGAATTCATCCCGCTCGCCGAACGCGCGGGGCTGATCATGCCGCTGACGCGCTGGGTGCTCGAGGCGGCGTTCCGCCAGAGCCATGCATGGTTCGAGGCCGGCATCCAACGGCCGCTGTCGGTGAACCTGTCGGCGCAGGACCTGCGCGATCCGCGGCTGATCGAGCGCATCAGCGGACTCTTCGCGACCTGGGCGATGCCGCCCGAGACGGTGCAGTTCGAGCTGACCGAGAGCGCGCTGATGGACGATCCGGCCGGCGCGCGCGAGACGCTGTACAAGCTGAAGGACCTCGGCGTCGATCTTTTCATCGACGACTTCGGCACCGGCTATTCGAGCCTCTCCTACCTGCAGCAGCTGCCGCTCGACTCGCTGAAGATCGACCAGTCCTTCGTCACCAGCATGCTCGCGAACGAAGGCTCGGCGATCATCGTGCGCTCGACCGTGGAGTTGGGGCACAACCTCGGCCTGGGCGTCGTCGCCGAAGGGGTCGAAACCGAAGCGCACTGGGAAAAGCTGCAGGCGCTCGGCTGCGACACCGCGCAGGGCCACTTCGTCGGCCGTCCCTTCCCGACCATGCAATTCGACGAATGGGAATCCCAGTCGCCCTGGAACCGGCCCGTGCCCCCCATCGCGCTGCCGCAGGCGATGTGAGCTCGACAGCGGGCGCATAAGCCGGACGAAAAAACGGCGCCTCGCGGGCGCCGTTTTCGTGTTGCCGCCGGAAGCGGCGTCTTACATGTTACGGCGATACTGGCCGCCCACCTCGTACAGCGCGCTCGTGATCTGGCCGAGCGAGCAGTAGCGCACCGCATCGACCAGCACTTCGAACACGTTGCCGTTCTCGATCACGGTCTGGCGCAGCTTGGCCTGCCACTTTGGCGCCTCCTTCTTGTTGCGGGCGTGGAAGTCGGCGAGGCGCTTCAACTGGCCCTGCTTTTCCTCTTCCGTCGAACGCGCCAACTCGATTTCCTGCTGCGCCTGGCCCTTCGGGTTGAGGAAGGTGTTCACGCCGATGATCGGGTAGGAGCCGTCGTGCTTCTTGTGCTCGTAGTAGAGCGACTCCTCCTGGATCTTGCCGCGCTGGTAGCCGGTTTCCATCGCGCCGAGCACGCCGCCGCGCGAGGCGATGGCCTCGAACTCCTTCAGCACCGCTTCTTCGACGAGGTCGGTGAGCTCGTCGATGATGAAGGCGCCTTGGTTGGGGTTCTCGTTCTTCGCCAGGCCCCATTCGCGGTTGATGATCAGCTGGATCGCCATCGCGCGGCGCACGGATTCCTCGGTCGGCGTCGTGATCGCCTCGTCGTAGGCGTTGGTGTGCAGCGAGTTGCAGTTGTCGTAGATCGCGATCAGCGCCTGCAGCGTCGTGCGGATGTCGTTGAAGTCCATCTCCTGCGCATGCAGCGAGCGTCCGGAGGTTTGCACGTGGTACTTCAGCTTCTGGCTGCGCTCGTTCGCGCCGTACTTGTTCTTCATCGCGACGGCCCAGATGCGGCGGGCGACGCGGCCGATCACCGAGTACTCGGGGTCCATGCCGTTACTGAAGAAGAAGGACAGATTGGGCGCGAAGTCGTCGATGTGCATGCCGCGCGCGAGGTAGGACTCGACGTAGGTGAAGCCGTTCGACAGCGTGAAGGCGAGCTGCGAGATCGGGTTCGCGCCCGCTTCGGCGATGTGGTAGCCCGAGATCGACACCGAGTAGAAGTTCTGCACCTTGTGATGGACGAAGTACTCCTGGATGTCGCCCATCATCTTCAGCGCGAATTCGGTCGAGAAGATGCAGGTGTTCTGGCCCTGGTCTTCCTTCAGGATGTCGGCCTGCACGGTGCCGCGCACCGAGGACAGCGTCCATTCCTTGATCTTCTGGAACTCGGTCTCGGTCGGTTCGCGGCCGTTGTCGGCGCGGAACTTCGCGACCTGTTGCTCCATCGCGGTATTGAAGAAGAAGGCGAGGATGATCGGCGCCGGGCCGTTGATCGTCATCGACACCGAGGTCGTCGGCGCGCACAGGTCGAAGCCGTCGTAGAGCACCTTCATGTCGTCGAGCGTCGCGATCGACACGCCCGAGTTGCCGATCTTGCCGTAGATGTCCGGGCGCGGATCGGGGTCGCAGCCATAGAGGGTCACCGAGTCGAAGGCGGTCGACAGGCGGTGCGCGGGCATGCCTTCGGACACGCGCTTGAAGCGGCGGTTGGTGCGGAAGGCATCGCCCTCACCCGCGAACATCCGCGTCGGGTCCTCGCCTTCGCGCTTGAACGCGAACACGCCGGCGGTGTAGGGGAAGGAGCCGGGGACGTTTTCCTTCATCAGGAACTTGAGCGTCTCGCCCTCATCGTCGAAGGCCGGCAGCGAAACCTTGCGGATCTTGGTGCCGGACAGCGAGTCGGAGGTCAGCTTGGTGCGGATCTCCTTGTCGCGGATCTTCACGACGTATTCGTCGGCGGCGTAGAGCTCCCTGGTCTTCGGCCACATGTCGAGGAGCTTCTTGGCGGCCGGCGTGAGCTCGCCGTCCTTCCAGTCGATCATCTCGGCAAACGAGCCGGCTTCCTTGCCGCACTGTTCGAACAGCGCCTTCGCGATCTTCAGCGACTGGCGCTCGCGGGCGACGCGGGCCTGCTGCTGCACGTGCTTGTGGTAATCGCGCACGGTGTCGGCGATCTCGGCGAGGTAGCGCACGCGCTCGGCCGGAACGATCGCGCGGCCGCGGGAGGACGCCTTGGTCGTGACCTTCGGCAGGCTGCCCGGCTTGGCCTTCAGGCCCTTCTCGACGAGCTTCGGGAAGATCGACTGGTACAGCGCGGTGACGCCGTCGTCGTTGAAGCGCGCAGCCATCGTGCCGAACACCGGCATTTCGTCGGTCGCCTGGCCGAAGAGCTCGCGGTTGCGCTGATATTGCTTGCGCACGTCGCGCAGCGCGTCCTCGGCGCCCTTGCGGTCGAACTTGTTGATCGCGACGAAATCGGCGAAGTCGAGCATGTCGATCTTCTCGAGCTGGCTCGCGGCGCCGAATTCGGGGGTCATCACGTAGAGCGACACGTCGACGAAGGGCACGATCGCGGCGTCGCCCTGGCCGATGCCGGAGGTCTCGACGATGATGAGATCGAAGCCGGCGAGCTTGGCGGCGGCGATGACTTCGGGCAGCGCGGCGGAGATCTCGGAGCCGGTGTCGCGCGTTGCCATCGAGCGCATGTAGATGTTCTCGTGCTCGATCGCGTTCATGCGGATGCGGTCGCCGAGCAGCGCGCCGCCGGTGCGCTTCCTCGACGGATCGATCGAGACGATGCCGATCTTCAGCTTGTCGTTCTGGTCGAGGCGGAAGCGGCGCACCAGTTCGTCGGTGAGCGAGCTCTTGCCGGCGCCGCCGGTGCCGGTGATCCCGAGCGTCGGCGTCTTGATCTTGGCTGCGGCGTCGGTCAGCGCCTTCTTGATGTCGGGGCCGTAGGCGCCGTTCTCGAGCGCCGTGATGATCCGCGAGAGGCTCCGCAGTTGCGCGCCACGCTCGCCGGAGCTGAGCTGCTTCATGATCTCGTCGAACGACGCAGGCACGGCGGTGATGGGGTCGTAGTCGGCCTTACCGACGAGGTCGTTGATCATGCCCTGCAGGCCCAGCATCGCGCCGTCTTCCGGCGAGTAGATGCGGGTGACGCCATACTCATGCAGCTCCTTGATCTCGGACGGCACGATCACGCCGCCGCCGCCGCCGAAGACCTTGATGTTCTCGCCGCCGTTGGCCTTCAAGAGGTCGATCATGTACTTGAAGAACTCGACGTGGCCGCCCTGATAGCTGGTGATCGCGATGCCCTGCACGTCTTCCTGCAGCGCCGCGTTCACGATGTCGCCGACCGAGCGGTTGTGGCCCAGGTGGATCACCTCGGCGCCGGTCGATTGCAGAATCCGCCGCATGATGTTGATCGATGCGTCGTGGCCGTCGAAGAGCGCCGCCGCGGACACGAAACGTACCTTGTGCTTCGGCTTGTACGGGGCCAATTTCTTGGCTTCGCTGAGGTTGGTCATATCGGTTCTTCCCCCGGTGAGTGTTTTATGGGCTTAATGGTAGAAGCCCGAGCGGGGGTTTGCCATTGTCCGGCCTGACGGTAATCGTGCAAAATCCGCCAAATTGTCGATCCCGCCATCACTCGATTTTCGACCCACGCGCCGAGCCCCAAGATGAACACGCCCCCCTCTCCCGATCACGCGCCGATGCCGCAGAAACCGCGGCGCCGTGCGACTGTCGCGATGGGTTTCGTGACCGGGATGCTCGCCGGGATGCGCCGGCGCGGGCTCGACGCGGGGCCCTATCTCGCTGCAGCCGGCATCGACCTTGCAGACCCTGCCACGCGGATTCCGATCGACCGCTACGCGCGGCTCTACAACGACATCACGTGCGCGCTCGACGACGAGGGCTTCGGGCTGTTCGCTCAGCCGATGCGGTCTGGAAGTTTCGAGTTCCTGTGCCGCGGCATGCTCGGCGCGGCGACGCTCGGCGAGGCGCTCGACCGCGCGGCGCGTTTCCTGCGCATCGTGCTGCCCGACATGGCGGTGAGCGTGCGGCGCGCGGAGAATCCGGGCGAGGACCGGGCGGAGCTGCGCATCTCGGAAACGCGTCGGCTCGCCGACGTACGCGGAGACCCGGCGCGCGTCTTCGCCTTCGAATGGCTGCTGCGCCTGATCCACGCCGTCGCGTGCTGGCTCGTCGGCCGCGGCCTCGCGCTCGACGCCGTGCTCTTCCCCTATCCGCGCCCGCCGCACGCGGACGACTACGCGCTGGTCTATACGGAACATTCGTTCTTCGACGCCGGCACACTGGTCGCGCGCCTGCAGGACAACCTGCTCGACCTGCCGGTGCGGCGCGACGAGGCGGCGCTCAACACCTTCCTCGACGGCGCGCCGGGCAAGATCACGATGCTGTACCGGCGCGACCGCGACATGGTGCTGCGCGTGCGCGATCTCCTGCGCGACGCGCTGCCCGCGAGCCTCGCGCAGGAGGACGTCGCCGCCCGCCTGCACCTGTCGCCGCGCACGCTGCACCGCCGGCTGGAAGACGAAGGATCGAGCTTCCGTACGATCAAGGATGCGCTGCGTCGCGACATCGCGCTCGCCCGCCTGACGAAGACGGCGCAGCCGGTTGCGGCGATCGCGGCGGAGCTGGGTTACGCGGATACGTCGGCCTTCTACCGCGCGTGCGTCGCGTGGACCGGAGTATCGCCGGAGCGCTTCCGCAGACAGTTGCAGGGGCACGGGCAATGAATTTCCACTTTACGGGCACGTCAACTCGTTGGCCGGTCTGCACTAGAATGCGTATCAAAATTTGTCGGAGACCCCTCGCCTGATGCTCCGCAACGCCCCCTCGCCCGATCCGTCGAAACCCGCGCCGCGCATGTCCTCGCAGGAACTGCGGCGCTACGACCTGTTGCTCGCCGGGCTGGACCTGCTCGACCAGGCGATCGCGGTGTTCGATGCGACGCCCAAGCTCGTCACCTGGAACAAGGCGATGCTGCGCCTGCTGGATTTCCCCGAGAAGATGGTGCGCGTCGGCACGCCCTTCGAGGAATTCGTGCGCTTCAACGCAGAGCGCGGCGAATACGGCGAAGGCGATCTCGAAAAGCTGGTTTCGGAGCGCATGGCGGCAGCGCGCGCCTTCCTGCCGCACTACGTCGAGCGCGAACGTCCGAACGGCAAGATCCTCGCGATCCGCGGCGTGCCGATCCCGAACCTCGGTTTCGTGTCGCTATGGACCGACGTCACCGAGCAGCGCCGCTACGAGGAGGTAATCCGCCAGCAGAACGCCGAGCTCGAAGCGCGCGTGAAGGCGCGCACCAAGGAGCTCGAGAACGCCAACGCGCGCCTCGCGCATGCTAACGCCGAAATCGACGAGATCGCCGGCGCCTTGCGACGCAGCGAGGAGCGGCTGAAGCTCATCATCGACTCGATCCCGGCGCTGATTGCCTACGTCGATCGCAACGAGGTCTACCAGTTCGCGAACCGGGGCTACACGGAGTGGTTCGGCATCGCGAAGGAAGAGATCGTCGGCCGCAGCATCAGGAGCGTGTTCGGCGACGAGCTTTACCCGCTGGTCGGCAAGCAGCTGAAGATCGCCGCGACGGGCGAACGGGTGAGCTACGAATACGCGCGCACGATCGAGAACGGACGCATCGTCCACGCACGCAGCGTGATCGTCCCGGAGGTGTCGGCGCAGGGCGAGGTGATGGGCTACTTCGTGCTGTCGATCGACATCACGGAGCAGAAGGCGAGCCAGGCGGCGCTCGTGCAGGCGCAGAAGATGGAAGCGGTCGGCCAGCTCACGGGCGGCCTCGCGCACGACTTCAACAATCTGCTGACGATCATCATCGGCAACCTCGCCGCGCTGCAGTCGCAACTGCCGCCCGGCGGGCTCGTGTCCGAACATCTCGATCCGGCGTTGCACGCCGCGCGGCGCGGCGCCGAACTGATCAAGCGTCTGCTGACCTTCTCCCGCGGGCAGGTGCTGGAGCCGAACGTCGTCGAGGTCGGCGCGCTCGTGCACAACATGGCGCAGCTGCTGAGGCGCTCGCTGACCGAAAACGTGCGCGTACACACGCGCCTGCCGGCGTCGCCGCTATATGCTTTCGTCGACCCGCACCAACTCGAGAACGCGCTGCTGAACCTCGCGCTCAACGCGCGCGACGCGATGCCCGACGGCGGCGACCTGACGGTGGCGATCAGCGAACGCCACATCCCCGAGAGCCTGTCGGTGCTGGTCGAGCTGCCGGTCGGCGACTACGTGCAGATCGACGTCACCGACACCGGCGCCGGCATCGAACCGGAACTCTTGCCGCGGCTCTTCGAACCCTTCTTCACGACGAAGCCCTTTGGCCGCGGCAGCGGACTGGGGCTCGCGATGGTGTATGGCTTCGTGCGCCAGTCGGGCGGCAACATCCGCGTCCGCAGCACGCCGGGGGCCGGCACGACGGTGACTTTCGTGCTGCCGCGCGCGAGCGAACCGACGGCCGCCGAAACGCAGCCCGCCAGCGCAAACACGCGGACGGCCCGGGCGGTCTCCGGTCCGGTGCTGCTCGTCGAGGACGAACCCGAGGTCCGGCGCATCATCCGCATGCAGCTCACGGCGCTCGGCCATTCGGTAATCGAAGCCGGCGACGGCGTCGAGGCGTGGAGCCTGATCGAGGCCGTGCCCGACATCGCGATCCTCGTCACCGATACGATCATGCCCGGCGGCATCAACGGCCGTGAGCTCGTCACGCGTACCCGCAGCTTGCGCCCCGAGATGCCGATCCTGATGATCACCGGTTACGCGAGTGACAACGCGCTCGCCGGCACCGCCGAGCTCGACGTGCCGGTGCTGCGCAAGCCCTTCGAGCAGGACACGCTCGCCGCCGCACTCGACGCCATCCTCGAACTCGCCCACCCCACCGTGGAAGCCCCCGATCAATGACCGAACACGAGACTTCGTCGCCGCTTATCCTGGTACTCGAAGACGAGCCGGACATTGCGAACCTGATTTGCAGCGCGCTATCCGGCTACGGCTTTCGCAGCGAATCGCTCCGCACTGGCCGCGAATTGCTCGCCCGCGCGCGGCAGTGCTCGCCCGACCTCGTGATCGTCGATCTCGGCCTGCCCGACATGGACGGCATGCAGGTGGTGCGCGAACTGCAGGACGGCGCGCCGTGCGCGGTGCTGATCCTCACCGGTCGCAACGACGTCACCGACCGCGTGCTGGGCCTCGAACTCGGCGCCGACGACTACATCGTCAAGCCCTTCGAGCCGCGCGAACTCGTGGCCCGAGTACGCTCGATCCTGCGTCGCTACGCGCGCTCGGCCGCCCCGGAGGCGCCTGCGGATCCCGTCGAGCGGACCGTTGCGCGCTTCGGCGACTGGCGCTTCGACACGGGGCGCCACATGCTGATCAAGCCCGACGGCGCGGAGGTCGCGCTGTCGTCATCGGAAGCCGCGCTGCTGCTGACATTGGTGCGCCGCCCGAACAAGATCCTCAGCCGCGAACAGCTCCTCGGCGAGCGCGACGTCGATCCCTTCGACCGCAGCATCGACGTGCGCATCTCGCGCCTGCGCCGCAAGCTCGACGACGACCCGCACAGCCCGAAGCTGATCAAGACCGTCTACGGCGCAGGCTACCTGTTCTCGTCGCAGGTGAGCTGGGAGTAGCGGCCAGCGCCCGCTCGGGGCCGGGGCGTGCCGCCAGCGCGCCGACCAGCGCGCAGGCGGCCAAGGTCCACACGATCACCGCGCCCGACGGCAGGTCGAAGACCGCCGACAGCGCGAGCCCGAGCGCGTAGCCGGTCGCGCCGAGGATGTACGCAACGGCGTAGCGCCGCGGACCGTAATGCGCACGCGTGCCGAGCGCCGGGATGATCAGGCTCGAGAACACGAGGTACACGCCGACAAGCTGCACGGACGCCGTCACTGCGAGCGCGAAGGCGCCGTAGAAGCCGAAGCGGCCGAGGCGGCGCACCCAGCCGAGCGCCATCGCGATGACGAGCAGCACGGAGACGCCCGCCAGCCATAGCAATTGCGTCGTGCTCACCCACAGAATCTGGCCGACGAGCAGGTCCTTCAGGTGCTCGCCGCCGTGCGGGTTGCCGGCGAGCATCAGGATGCCCGCGCAGGCGGCGAGGATGAACATCACGCCGATCAGCGCCTCCTGCTGGCGCGGCGCGCGCCGTTCGGTCCAGGTCAGCAGCAGCGCGCCGAGCAGCGCGGCAGTGACCGCCGCGACCTGCACGGCGACACCGCCTTCCGGCATCCCCAGCGCGTCGGCCGCGATCACACCGAGCCCGGCGATTTGCGCGATCGCGAGATCGATGAAGACGATGCCGCGATCAAGCACCTGCGTGCCCAGCGGCACATGCGTGGCGAGCACCAGCAGGCCGGCGACGAGCGCCGGTCCGAGGATGCTCCAGTCGAGCGCGCCCCAGTTCATTTCTTGCCTCCCGCCGCCAGCAGGCGGGCCACGGTGTCGTCGAAGAGGCCGAAGAGATCTTTCGCGCCCTCGGTGCCGCCGACGGTGAAAGGCAGCTTGACGGCCGGTACGCCGGCGTTGGTGTTGAGCCAGTCGGACGCGCGCGAATCCTGATAGGCGGCGTAGATCACCATGCGCACCGGCGTGCCCTTCAGCGTCGACATGACGCCCTGCAGATGCGAGGCCGTCGGTTCGACGCCGGGCTTGGGTTCGAGCACGGCGACTTCCTTGAGTCCGAGCCAGTCATAGAGATACGTGAAGGCCTTGTGCTGCGAAACGACCGGCGCCCCTTTGAGCGGCGCCGCCTGGGTGTTCCAGCGCGTCATCGCCTGCTGCCAGCGCTGCGCGAAGTCCGCCTGGCGCTTGGCGTAGTCCGCCGCGTGCGCGGGATCGACCTGCTGCAGGCGCGTCCCGAGGGCTGTGGCGACCTGCGCAATGTTGCGCGGATCGGTCTGGATGTGCGGATTGCCGGCCGCATGGACGTCGCCTTGCGAGCGGTCGAGCTGCCCGGGCACGTCGAGCTTGCGCACGTAGTCGGCCGCGGCGAAGTTGCCGGGCTGGCCGGCTTGCACCTTCGCGTTGCCGGACTGCTGCAGCAGCACCGGCAGCCAGCCGATCTCGAGCTCGGCACCGGTGCAGACGACGAGGTCCGCGTTGCGGGCGCGCGCGATCAGGCTCGGCTTGGCCTGGATCTGGTGCGGGTCCTGCAACGCGGTCGTCGCGACCGAGACCTCGACGAGGTTGCCGCCGAGTTCCTCGGCGAGCGCGCCCCACTCGGGTTCGCAGGCGAAGACGCGGAGCGCAGCGTCGGCGGGATTCGCGAGCAGCGCCAGCGGCGCAGCAAGCAGTGCAAACAGGGTCTTGCGATTCATGGTGGTTTTCTCCTGGGCCGACGCGGGCATCAGTAGCTGTGCGCGCCGTGCGCGCCGAGGCTCATCTGGTACTGGACGAAGAACTGGTTGTCGGTGACGCCGTCGCGCGAGCGGTCCTGCGCGAACTGCAGGCGCACGCGCGAGAACTCGCTCGGGTTGTAGTCGAGCATCAGCGTGTTCTTGTGCGGGTGGAAGTTGCTGTCGGCGAATGCGAGCGCGCTGCCGCCGAAGTCCGGCGAGCCGGCGTCGAGCCGCTCGGTGCGCAGGCCGACGCGCCAGCCCGGCATGAACTGGTAGATGCCCTGCAGGTACCAGCCAGACTGTACGACGCGGAAGTTGCCGCTGCCGTCGGTGTTGCCGACGTCGTAGACAAGGCTGCCGTCGCGCGTGCCGTGCAGGTATTCGCCTTGCAGCTTGAAGCTGGTGCGCGTCGCGTTGCCATTCGGCGCCCATTTCCAGACGGCGTCGGCGACCCACACGCGCGTCTTGCCCGTAAAGGCGTTGGTGACGCCGTTTCCGGCCGCGTCCGTCGCGTCGAGTTCCTGATCATCGGCCTTCGCATGCAGCAGCGACAGCCCGGCGCGCCAGCTATGGCTGTCGCCAATGTCGCCGCCGGCATGGGCGGTCAGTGCGACCATGCCGGCGCCGTTGCGCGAGGTATCGGTACCCGGGAAGCTGCGCCCGCGCCCGACTTCCGCGCCCAGTTCGAGGTACTGGTCGATCGGCGCGAGCCAGGTGAGCTGCAGGCCGTCGTCGCCGAACTGCGTGCCGAGCATCGCCTGGTAGGCGAGCGGGTTGTCGACGAAGTCCCAGGTGTGGGCATGCTGCGCGTTGAGGTAGCCGATGCCGGAGAAGAAGCGGCCGGCCTTTAGCGAGAAGCCCTGCCCGAGCGAGGTCGTCTGGACGAAGGCTTCCTCGACCGAGACTTCGTTGTCCGGGTGAAGCGCGATGTTGGCCGAGCCGCGCCACCACGGATCGATGTTGGCCGACAGGCCGAGCTCCGTTTCGGCGAGGCTGAAGCCGCGCGTTCCAGGCCCGACTTCGGCATCGCCCGGCAACTGGAAGCCGGTGATGCCGAAATTCTCGGGGTCCTTCGAGGTGCGCGTGTACAGGCCCGAGAGGATCAGCGAGATCGCGGGATTGAAGGCGTTGGCCCCGCCGCCCGCCGCGGCGACGGCCGGCGGTGGCACGTTCGGGACCGGCGCCGCAGCGGGCGCCGCAGCGGCGGCATCAGAGGTGGCGGGCGCTGCCGCGACGGCGGCCTCGGCAGCTTTCAGGCGCTGTTCCATCGCCTGGAGGCGTGCCTCGTAGGCCGCACGCATCGCATCGATTTCCTGGCGCAGTGCGGCGATGTCGGAGGAAGTGTTGGAGGGCGGGGTTTGGGGCGGACTTTGGGCCAGCGCGGCAAACGGCGTGGCGAGGGCGAGCGCGAGGCTCGCCGGCAAGAGCTTCTTCATGGGTTCTTGTTCCTGCAGGAATGTCGAAACGCGCCCGCCCGCAGTCGATGCGGGTAGGCGGCGAGTGAATCGATCAGTGCGGAACGAAGAAGGGAGGTGCGCGGCTGAGGTAGGCTCGTGCCGGCGACGGCAGCCAGTCGCTGTCGAACGCGGCTTGCGGTACTTCGTGGCTCGCCGTCAGGTCCGGCAGCGTTGGCGGCGCACCGCGCAAGCCGCCGCTGCCGATGGCGGCGGCGATCAGGCACAGGTCGCAAGGCGTGTCGGGCAGACCGCCGCCGTCCTCGACCTGAAGGGCCGTCTGCCGGTCGAGATGCGATACCGCATGGAAAATCGCCGCCATCTGCCCGATCGGCAGCAGCAGTGCGAGCCACAGCAGCCACGCAAAATGACGTGGCGCGGTGCGGTAAGGGGATGCAGGCGCGGCGACCGACAACGGATCTATCTCAGCCTGGACGCTTCACGAGTTGAGGTACGGGAACGGCACGAGGGTGTCGTTCTGCCCATTGTAGCGGCCATTCGCGTCGATCTGCGCGCGGGCAATGCCGTCATCCGCCGCGCTTCCACACGGCCGCGAACGCCTTGATCTTGGTCCACACCGACAGGCGCTCGTCCGACAGCGCGTCGAGGAAGTCCGACAGCCGCTTCGACTTCGCCATCGTGTAGAGCGTCAGCGCGGCGGTGGTGCCGGCGACGAAGACGAACAGCCCGAGGCGCTGCATCATCGGCGCATCGGCTTCGGCGAAGAGGTTCATGCCGAGGAAACCGGTCGTGACCGAGCCGATCAGGCCGAAGACCGTGACGACCGTGAGGCGCACGACGGTATTGGCCTGGCGCCGCAGGCTGTCGCCCGCCAGGTAGTCGTCCATGTCGGCGATGCGCTCCTTGACCTCGGCGTAGAGGGGATCGAGCTCGAGGTGCGACGCGGTCATGCGGAAGAGCGTGCGCGCCTGCGCCTGTTCGGCGATCTCGTGGAACCAGTAACGGTGCGTGAAACGCAGGAAGCCTTCGAAGCTGCCGCGGATCGCGCGCTTGAAGCGGCGCACGCTGACCGGATCGGAGACATTCAGGCGCTTCAGCGCTTCGACGAGGCGATCTGAGAACATCAGCAGCGCCGCCTTCTGGAAATGCGCGATCAGGAAAAGCAAGAAGTGCTGGTGGCCGAACTGCGCCCTCACGCCGAATTCCGGGCTGGTGAAAAACGGCGAGCGCGCATCGCCCACGACCACCAGCGAGTGCCCGCTGCACAGGTAGCGCGTATGCGGCGCCGCACCGCCGGCGGACCAGAAGCGGTCGTAGCAGAAGCGCTCCTCGAAGTCCGCCAGATGCGTCTCGGCGAAGGGCGGCTCGTCGCAGGGGCCGTCGGACATCGCCGCGGAGGGCTGCGATCGTGCACCGGTGACGAGGCCGAGCCGGACGAAGTCGTTGCGGGTGAGCGCGGCGGGGTTGTCGAGCGCGAGGTAGGCCATCAGCGGCATGCGGTAATACTCGATCTGGCGGTAGCGCAGCGCGCCCGGGCGGTCGGAGCGATCGCTGACGAGCGGATCGAGCACGAAGGCCCAGTGTGCGGCGATGCGCGGGGCGCGGTGCTGGCGCACGTGGGCGAGGAAGGTGTCGCGCTCGTTCGCGTCGGTGCTCGCGAGCACGGTGCCGTTCGCGTCCAGCCAGTCGAAGACCGCGAGACTGTGCAGCGGATGTTCGTGGGCATCCCAGCCGGACGGATAGGCGCGCCCGAAGCGGTACATCAGCTCCTGCGCGACCGAGAGCGGCAGGTTTTCCGCGCGTACCGCGACTTTCAGCAGGACGACATCGACGTCGAAGAAGAAATGCAGCCTGACCTGCGAGACGTCGAGCCTGACCGGCGCGTCGCCTTCACGCACCGCGACGCGTGCAGCGACGATGTCGCGCCGCTCGAAGATGCGCATCGGCGAATCCTCGTATCCGCCTTCGGCCGAATGGGCCGACACCCCGTCGCCGTACAGGAAACGCTGCACGTAGGGCAGGAAGGTGACGAACTCGTGGTAGTGGCGCTCACCGAAATGATCCCGCTCGCGGCCGCTTTCGCGCCACGCGCAGCTCGCCTCCATTTCCTGCAGCAGCCACCAGGGGCGTGGCTGGACGCCCGAAGCATCGGCGACCGGCAGCAGCCGCAGCGGCCACAGGAGCACCTGGTTGAAATGGCGGACGACGGGTTCTTCAGCCTGTCTCGCAGTCACGTTCAGCCTGCCTCGGGGATCCGGGAGGGGCAGTGTAATCGTATCGGACCGCCGCAGCGACTCGACGCTGACACGAGAAGTCGCCATAATTATGAATTCTTAATCCAATCCGTGCGGAGATTTCCATGACGCAGCGCCCCTTCAAGATCCTCGGCATCCAGCAGATCGCCATCGGCGGCCCGAGCAAGGACAAACTCAAGACCTTGTGGGTCGACATGCTCGGTCTGGAAGTCACGGGCAACTTCGTCAGCGAGCGCGAGAACGTCGACGAGGACATCTGCGCGATGGGCAAGGGGCCGTTCAAGGTCGAGGTCGACCTGATGCAGCCGCTCGATCCGGAGAAGAAGCCCGCCGTGCACGCGACGCCGCTGAACCACGTCGGCCTGTGGGTGGACGACCTGCCGACGGCGGTCGAATGGCTGTCGGCCAACGGCGTGCGTTTTGCGCCGGGCGGCATCCGCCGCGGCGCCGCGGGCTACGACATCACCTTCCTGCATCCGAAGGGCAACGAGGAGTTCCCGATCGGCGGCGAAGGCGTTCTGGTCGAGCTGGTGCAGGCACCGGCGGAAGTCGTCGAAGCGTTCGCGAAGCTCGCGGGCTGAGGGTTTCGACCCCGGTCAGGGGTTCGCCACCTTAAAGGTGTCGCAGGCCTTGAGACTGCCCTTTTCGAGGCCGACGCGGAACCAGCGCACGCGCTGCGCGGAGCTGCCGTGCGTGAAGCTGTCGGGCACCACGCGGCCCTGCGTCTGGCGCTGAAGCTGGTCGTCGCCGATCGCGGTCGCGGCGGCCAGCGCCTCCTCGACGTCGCCCGCCTCCAGCACGTGGCGGGTGCGGTCGGCATGGTTCGCCCAGACGCCGGCGAAGCAGTCGGCCTGGAGTTCGACCCGCACCGACAGCTGGTTGCCCTGGCGCTCGGACATCCGCTCGCGCGCCCGCTGCACCTTCTCCGAAATCCCCATCAGGTTCTGTACGTGGTGGCCGACCTCGTGCGCGATCACGTAGGCCTGCGCAAAGTCGCCGGGCGCGCGGAAGCGCCGCTCCATCTCGTTGAAGAAGGAGAGGTCGAGATACACCTTCCGGTCGGCGGGACAATAGAACGGTCCCATCGCCGCCTGACCCACTCCGCAGCCGCTGCGCGTGGCGCCCGTGTAGAGCACGAGCCGCGGGTCCTCGTAGCGTGCGCCGCCCGAACGGAAGATCTCGCCCCAGGTGTCTTCGGTGTCGGCGAGCACCTGGGAGGCGAAGTGCGCAAGCTTGTCCTCGGCGGGCGGGCGCGGTGCGGCGTGCTGCGTTTGCGCGGGCCGCGGCGCTACGCTCGCCGTGTTGAGCACGACGCGCGGGTCGATGCCGAAATAGGCTGCGACGAGTGCCAGCACGACCGTGCCGATGCCGATGCTGCGGCCGCCGAAGCCGAATCCGCCCCCGCCTCCTTCGCCGCGCCGGTCCTCGACGTTTTCGCTTTCCCGGCCGTCACGAAATAACATGTCTGCCTCTGTTGATTGATGCTGGAAGGGCCGCATTATGGAGCGGTCGACCGGCGCTGCCGTCGCTGGCGCGTAAGCAGGTGTATATCAACGCCCTTCAGTGGCGCACGTGGTCCTTCGGTCGGCCGGCGATCCACGCTTCGAGCGCCTCGACCGGCATCGGCCGGGCATAGAGGAAGCCCTGGACGATGTCGCAGCCAAGCTCGCGCAGGCGGCTGAGCTGGGCGGCCGATTCCACGCCCTCCGCGATCGTGCCGACGCCGAGCTTGCGCGCGATCGCGACGATCATTTCGGCGAAGAGATCGCCGCGCCCGGAATCGATCTCGACGACGAAGGATCGATCGATCTTGAGCGTATCGATCGGGAGTTCGCGCAGGTAGCCGAGCGACGAATAGCCGGTGCCGAAGTCGTCGACGCTGATGTGCACGCCGCTTTCCCGCAGCGCCTTCAGGTTGTCGAGGACAACACCCGGTTCCTCCATCAGGATGCTTTCGGTAATCTCGAGCTCCAGCGCCGACGGCAGAATACCGTGCGCGGCAAGCACGCGCGCGACCGCCGCCGGGAAATCCACGAGGCGGAACTGGGGCATGCTGACGTTGACGGCCATCCGCAGCGCGGGGCCGCCGGCCTGCTGCAGGCGGTGCAAGGTGGCACAAGCCTGGTCGAGGACCCATTCGCCGATCGCGGTGATCAGGCCCGAGTCTTCGGCGAGCGGGATGAACACGTCCGGCGGCTGGACGAAATCGTCGTCGGACGGCCAGCGCAGCAAGGCTTCGACGCCGACCAGCCCGTCGCCGACAAGCGCGACCTGGGGCTGGTACCAGACGGCCAACCGGTTGGCGAGAAAGTCGTGTCGCAAGTGGCGGATCAGGTCCAGGCGCCGTCGCGTACGCTCCTCCATTGCCGGCTTGAAGTCGCACTCGCGTCGATCGGGTGACATGCGCGCCTGCGTGAGCGCCATTTCCGCGCGACGGAATAGCGTGTTGCCGGAGGTGCCGGGCTCGATCTGGCAGCGGCCGAGCCTCGCCGTCACGGCCAGTTGCTGTTCGCCGGCCGCAAACGGCGCCTGCAGCGTGGCGAAGACCCGTTCGGGCGTGAGCAGCGCCGCCGGACCGATGAGGCCGAAGCCGTCGGCGTGGACGCGCGCGAGCGCGCAGCCGGGAAAGGCCTCGGCGAGCCGCGCCGCCACCGCGAGCAGGAGCTGGTCGCCGACGTCGTGGCCCAGTGCGCTGTTGATGTCGGTGAAGCGGTCGAGATCGAGCAGGCAGGCGACGAGCCCGCTTCCACGCTCGCCCGCGCCAGCCTCGGCGAGATCCGTCAGGAAGCTCACGCGGTTGCCGGCGCCCGTCAGCGGATCGTGGAAGGCCAGGTGATTGAGCCGCTCGACGAGCTTGATGTTGCCGAAACAGGACGACAGGTTGGATGCGAAGACCGTCACGAGCTGGCGATCCCCCGCCTCCAGCAAGGCATGGGTACGCAGGAACACCGCCGCCTCGTGATGGCTGCCGTGCAGGTACAGCACCGTGTGCCGCGGACCGAAGCCGTGCGACTTGCGCGCGATGCAGTCGCGGATCACGGCAGTGATCTCGGGGTCACCGAGCTGTTCGAGCGGATGGGAAATGTAAGGGGCCAAGCGCCCGGCGGCGCCGACGACGTGCAGCACCTTGTCGCGATCGTCGAGCGGTGAGCCCTTCTGCGCGCAGACGATGCCGTCACCGGGCAGGTGCAGGAGCGCCGCGATCTGGGTCAGCACGCCTTCGGCGAAGGTGTTGAGCGCATGGGCTTCCATCAGATCGGCCGACGCGCTGACAATCAGTTCGAGGCCACGACGGTTCTCGGCGATCGTGCGGATCTGGTCGTAGGCCCGCACGGCAGCCGTCAGTGTGGTGATCAGACGCGTATGGGTGAGCTCGGCCTTGGTCTTGTAGTCGTTGATGTCGTAGTCGCGGATGACCTTGAGCTCGGGCGCGTAGCCCGGCTGACCGGTACGCAGCACGATGCGGACCTCGCTGCGCTGCATCGTGTCGCGAATATGCCGGACCAGCATCAGGCCGGAATCGGAGCTTTCCATCACGACGTCGAGCAGGATGACGGCGACGTCCGGCTCGCGCGCGAGGCAGGCGGCGGCTTCGGCGGCACAGTTGGCATGCAGCAGACGCAAGGGACGGCCGCACAGCTGTACGTCCTTGAGCACGAAACGCGTGGCCGCATGGACTTCCTCGTCATCATCGACAATCAGCAGCGTCCACCGCGCCGCCGGCTCCCCATCGCGCCGCGAGGGTGGCGGGACGTCGTCGGCGAAGTCGATCAGATCTTCATCCTGGACCATCATGCTCCTCTCCCCTCAAGGCCGTTGAAGGCGCCACGCGCGGAAAGCGCAGGTCGAAGCGCGCTCCGCGGCCCGCTCCGCTCGTCAGTTCAATCGTGCCCCCGAGGGCGGCCGTCGCGAGGTTGTATACGATGTATAGACCGAGTCCGCTTCCACCGCGGCCGAGCCGCGTCGTAAAGAAGGGGTCGAAGACGCGCTTCGCGATCGCGTCCGGAATGCCCGCACCGTCGTCGCTGTAGTGCAGCAGGATCTGGCCGCCGCTGACCACTTCCGCCGCGATATGGATGTGCCCTTCCGAGCGCCCCTCGAAGCCGTGCTGCAGCGAATTGTTCACGAGGTTCGCGACGATCTGCTCGATCGGCCCGGGAAAGCTGTCGAGCTCGATCCCCGCCGGCACCGCGAGCTCGAGACCGTAGGCCGTGTGCTTGAGCTTGGGGTGCAGGGTCGACAAGACCTCCTCGATCGACTGCCGCAGGTCGAAGCGACGACGGCGCATGCTCGTCTGATCCACGGCCACCTGCTTGAAGTTCCCGATCAATTCGGCGGCGCGTCGGCAATTCTTCTCGAGCAGCGAGGCCGCATCGCGGCACTGCGCGACAAAATCGACCAGCGTCTGCTTGCGCAAGGTGCCCGCCTCCAGTTGCTCGTTGAACCCCTGAACCAGCTGGCTCAAGGCCGACGCGACGGTCAGGGAATTGCCCAGCGGCGTATTGAGCTCGTGTGCGACGCCGGCGACGAGGCTGCCCAGCGCGGCGAGCTTCTCGGTCTGCACCAGTTGCTCCATCGCCTGCTCCAGCGCGGCATTCGCGCGCCGGCGCTCGTCCACCTCGCGCTCGAGCCTGTCCTTCGCGCTCTGCAGGTCGCGATTGATGCGCTCGATGTGAAGCTGCGCCTCTTCCAGCTCGCGGGTGCGGGCACGCACCTGATCCTCCAGCCGGATCGTGTCCTGGAACCAGCCGAAATCCGTGTGGCGGGCGTTCATGTCGCGCTCGGCTCGCCCCATCAGCGCCCGCACGATCTTCTTCAGGCGCACGACCTCGCTGCGCAGCCCCTCCGGATCATCCGGAATCGGCCGATCAACCATGGCCGCCGTCGCCCGGGTCGGCAGTGCTGGCATGCGCCCTGCGGATGTGTGGCCCAGTGCTCACCGGTCGTCCCTCCTGCAGAGCTTATCTAATACCTTAGTGTTAATTCTCCGCCGCAGCCCGCGCTGCGGCGAGGAACGATGACATGATCGGACCACCGTCGAGCAGGTCGCCGCCGGCGACGTGGAACTCCGGGTGCCACTGCGTCCCGAAGAGGAAGCCGCTGCCGAGCCAGCGGATCGCCTCGACGATCCGGTCGCCGCTGGATCGCGCCTCGATTGCCAGGTCACTGCCAAGCTTATTCACCGCCTGGTGGTGGATACTATTCACTCGACCGTGCGGCCGCTCGGGGTAGATCTGCGAGAGCATCGACCCGGGCTCGACCTCGATCTCGTGATGGAACTGGTCGTAGAGCACCGGATCGCGGTGCGCATGCGCGCCCGGACGCTGTTCGAGGATGTCCTGGTACAGCGTCCCGCCGCAGGCCACGTTGATCAACTGCATGCCGCGGCAGATGCCCAGCACCGGCTTGCCCTGGATCACGAACTCCCACAGCAGCTCGATCTCGTAGAGGTCGCGGATGCGGTCGCCGGCCCACTCCGGGCGCAGCGGTGCTTCATCGTAGGTCGACGGGCTGACGTCGGCCCCGCCCTGCAGCACGAGCCCGTCCATCGCCGCGACGTAGTCGTGCACCGAGATCGCCGCGCGCGTAATGCCCAGATGCTCGCCGATCGTGGGCATCATGAAGGCCAGCGCCCCGTGGGACATGATCCAGTGGGCGACGGATTGTTCGAGGTACTGCAGGGTCTTGCCCGGAAAGCCGAGCTCCTGGGGCGGCGTGTGCAGCAGGCGGGCCGACATTCCGATGCGTAATGGACCGCGGCTCACGAAGTCCTCATCGTCTGACGTCCTCCGGTTCGCCTACGTCTTCCAGCGCAGGCATTGCAGGCGGACCATGTCGTTGAGCGAACGCGTTTCGGCGAAGTCCGCGCGCAGGCTTTCGGCATCGTTGCGCCCGAAGGCGACCATCTCGCGCAATTCGCGGCACGGGACGTCGGCCTTGAGCTCGATCGCATGCTGCTCGATGCGGTCCATCGTCGCCAGGATGTCCTCGGCGATGCTGCGGTGCTCGTGCGTGCGGGGATCGACGAAAGTGCCGGCCAGGCCGAAACGACAAGCCTCGAAGCGGTTGAAAGTATAGACCAGGTAGTCGTCCTCGGCCGGCCGCAGCGGCCGCTCGACGAGCAGGTAGCGCGCCACCGACTGGATGTAGGCGGCAAGCTGCGCCGCACGGCGCACCGTGAGCGGCGTGTCCATCACGCGCACCTCGATCGTCCCGAATTCGGGCTTGGGGCGGATGTCCCAGTAGAAGTCCTTCATGCTCTCGACGACGCCGGTCGCGGTCATCTTGTCGAAGAAGGTTTCGAAGTCCGCCCACGACTCGACGAAGGGTGCGCGCCCCGACAGCGGGAAGGCGAACACCGAGTTCAGGCGCGCGGACTGGAAACCGGTATCCGAGCCCTGGACGAAGGGGGACGAGGCCGACAGCGCGATGAAATGCGGCAGGTAGCGCGACAGCGAATGCAGCAGGTAGAGCGCGACGTCCGGCCCCGGGCAGCCGATGTGCACGTGCTGGCCGAACACCGTGAACTGCTTGGCGAGATAGCCATACAGCTCCGACAGGTGGTGGAAGCGCGGCGCATCGAAGATGCGGCGCTCGCCCCAGTGCTGGAAGGCGTGCGTGCCGCCGCCGCAGATACCGACGTTGAACTTGCCCGCCGCCTCGACGAGGGCGTCCCGGATCGCGGTGAGCTGTTCGCTGACGTCCGCATAGTGCTCGCAGATGCCGGTCGACACCTCGATCATGCTGTCCGTGATTTCGGGTTTCACGTCGCCCGGCAGCTCGCGCTTGGCGAGGGTGCGCAGCAGGTCCTCGGCGCCGCCGACGAGATCGTAGTCATGGGTATTGACGATTTGCAGTTCGAGTTCGACCCCCAGGGTCAACGGACGCGACTGGCCGAAAGCTTCCAGTGCCATCATCGATCTCCCGTGCAGTTTTCGCTCACGCGCTGCAAAGCCCTCTGAACGGCAAGGGGCCCGAGCAGCTCCATCACGACCATCATGCTCATGACGATGGGTACGAGTTTCGCGCCGAAATCCGGATACATCAGCCGGATGTCCTCGGCGATCACGAAGGCCACGCCCGACATTGGCAACAGTGCGACACCGAGCGCAATCGCCTGACGCCGCGTGATGCCGCTCACCGGCCCGGTCAGCGCGACGCCGGCAGTCTTGCCGACCGCGCGCGCGAGCAGCAGCGCCAGCCCCACGAGCCCGCCCGCCGCGATCTCTTGCAGCGTCACCGACATGCCGGTGAGCATGAAGAGCGGCACGACCAGGACGCCGCCCGCGGTGCCGAAGTGGCGCGGCCACAGCTGCGGGCGCGGGTCCATGTACTTGACGATCGCGCCGGCGATCAGCGGCGCGAGCATGCCCGGCAGCTTGAACGTCTTGAGCAGCGCGAGCACGAACAGCAGCAAGCCGAAGAGCACGACCACGCCCTGCTCGTCCGACAGGTCGAGGCTGCGCCGCAACTGGCGGAAAGCCCAGGCAAGGGCCGCACCGATCGCGAGCGAACCGCCGATCAGATAGAGCGGATGCAGCAGCGCCGCCGTCCAGTCGTTGCGGAACACGCCGTGCATGCCGCCGACGATCAGGTTCGACAGCACCAGCGAATAGGCGACGTTGAGCGCGCACAAGGCCAGCAAACGCTGCGTGACCTGCCCTTCGGCGCGGATCTCGGCGACGACCCGCATCACGACCGCGGGCGAGGTGCTGACGGCGATTGCCGCAACAGTCGCCGACATGCCGTTGCTGTAGTCCAGCCAGCGCAGGACCATGAAGGTCAGCACGAAGCTCAGCAAGGCCTCCGCGACGCTGGAGACCAGAATCCAGGGATTGGCGCGGAACCAGCGCACGTCGAGCCGCACCCCGAGCTCGAAGAGCAGCAGCGCCAGCGCGAGATCGACGGCGATGCGCAGGCCGGCGACGTCATCGCGACCGAACCAGCCGAAGACCGCGGGCCCCATCAGCAGGCCAGCGAGCGAATATCCGGTGATGCGAGGCACGCGCGCAAAGCGTGCCACCAGTTCCCCGCCGAGGCCGGCGCACAGCAGTGCAATGGCGAGACCGAAGGGGGCTTTGAAGTGGAGCGGCCATGTCGGCCAGATCGTGGGATCCATCGGCGTGTCTGTTCCTCATAGTTGTTGTCGCCGTAACCTCGATTGACCGTGAGGCAAGCGTGCAATTCCCGTTTGAGACATTTGGGCACACCTCGCCCCCGGGCCGCCGGCCCGGTTGCGGACCGGCGATTCTATTGGCGCAAATAGTATTTGTCGACATCATTTGCCGCGCGAAGCGACACGAGCGGTGTCGTGAATCCGACAGCCTGTCGCGATTGTCAGGTTTGAATGTTGCAATGCAGCACACACGTGTCGCGGACAACGGCAGCGCCAGCCGCCTCGCGCGCGGATCGCACGACATTCGTGACATACGGCACAGAGCTTGCGTCTGGCAAACCATCGATTCGCAGCCGAACGGCCCGGGCAGCACGCAGCCGCCGCGGCGGGGACCCTCGGCAGCAGAAATGCCGAAGGCATTATTGATGTCCGCTTATTCGCTTAGGAGGGGCCGATGAGCAAGACTCCGGTCCGTAACGAGCATCTCCAGCTGGTGACGATCTATGAGATCAGCAAGATCCTGGGCGAGCCCCTGGAGCTGCCGAAGATGCTGCGCAAGATCCTCAACGTCTTCGCGATCTACTTCGAAACCCGCCAGGGCACGATCAGCCTGGTGCACGAATCCGGCGAATTGCACCTCGTCGGTGCAAGCGGGATGTCCGGCGACGAATTCCGCAAGTGCCGCGAATGCGTCGGCGACGGACTGCCGGGACGCATCTTCAAGACCGGCATGCCCATCGTGATCCCGGATATCACGAAGGAGCCGCAGTTCCAGCACTGCCAGGGCTGCACCGTCGAGCTCGAAAGCCATGGCCGGCGCGTCGCCTACATCGGCGTGCCGATCAAGACCGGCCGCGAGGTCGTGGGCGTGATGGGCATCGAACGCGTGATCTTCAATCCGTCTCACCGCTTCGACGAGGACGTGAATCTGCTGAAGATGGTCGCGAACCTGATCGGACAGGCGGTGCGGCTGCACCGGGAGGCCGGGGTATCCGAGGGTGCGCCTGCCGCCGATCCGCACGTCGTCGCCGTGCCCCGGCGGCGCGAGCGCTATAGTCTCGAGAACGTCGTCGGCAACTCGTCGTCGATGCAGAAGGTGTTCGCCGAGGTGCATCAATCGGCGCCGTCGCGCTCGACGATCCTGCTGCGCGGCGAAAGCGGCACCGGCAAGGAGGTGATCGCGCGCTCGATCCACTACCTGAGCCCGCGCCGCGACGGCCCCTTCATCAAGGTGAACTGTGCGGCGCTGTCAGAGACGCTGCTCGAATCGGAACTCTTCGGCCACGAAAAGGGTGCCTTCACCGGCGCGCAGTTCGAGCGCAAGGGGCGCTTCGAGCTCGCCAACGGCGGCACGCTCTTCCTCGACGAGATCGGTGAAATCTCGCTCGCCTTCCAGGCGAAGCTCTTGCGCGTGCTGCAGGAGCGCGAGTTCGAGCGCGTCGGCGGCAACCGACCGATCAAGGTCGATGTGCGGCTGATCACCGCGACCAACCGCGACCTGGAGCGCGCGGTCACGAAAGGCGAGTTCCGCTCGGACCTCTACTACCGCATCAACGTCGTGAGCATTTTCATGCCGCCGCTGCGCGAGCGCCGCGAGGACATCCCGGCACTCGTGCAGCACTTCCTGACGCGCTACTGCAGTGACAACGACCGCGAGCTCGACATCGCCCCCGAGGCGATGCATATCCTGAAGCACTGCTACTGGCCGGGGAACGTGCGCGAACTGGAAAACTGCATCGAGCGCACGGCGACGATGACGCGCGGCGGCGTGATCCGCGAAACGAACATCCCCTGCCACTTCAACCGCTGCCTGACGCAGGTGCTGCACGTATTGAGCACCGAGGACAGCTGCGAAACCCCGGTGCGGAGCAGCTTCGGCACGGTTCCGATCAAGCAGGTCCCGATGGAGCCGGAGTCCGCGAAGGCGCCGCAGCCATCGCCAGACTTGTCGGAACGCGACACGCTGCTGTGGGCGCTGGAGCAGTCGCGCGGCGTGCAGGCGAAGGCGGCGCGGCTGCTAAACCTGTCGCCGCGCCAGTTCGGCTACGCGCTGCAGAAGCACGAGATCCGCGTGAAGAAGTTTTGACGCACCGCGGCAGGCAGGCTCGCCCTGAAACGGCGCGGACCCACGTCTGCGCCGTTTCTATTTGAATGAGCACCTTATCGCACCGCAGCAAAGCCGCCCGACAAATCCCGACGCATGCGTTGCGAATGTCCGGATTGTCGCTTTTCACACAGATCGCAAAACCAAGACAAGCACTTGATTTTACTAGATTAACACCCGTGGCATGGTTCTGGCTGTAGGGAGATCGAAGGGGCAAGCCTCCCGTCACCAATTCACCGAGTCAGAGGTCTCCATGGAACCTACCGCCTACGTTGGTGTGCAAGAAATCAAGCCGCTGCAGCAGTTGCTCGAGAAGGTCGCGGAACACAAGGGCTGCGGCACCTCATCTGGCACGTCCGGCGGCAGCGGCAAGTCGAGCTGCGGCTCGTCGGCAGGGCCGGCCGATATGTCGCCGGAAGTGTGGGAGAAGGTGAAGAACCATCCCTGCTACAGCGAAGAGGCGCACCACCACTACGCGCGCATGCACGTCGCGGTGGCACCCGCCTGCAACATCCAGTGCAACTACTGCAATCGCAAGTACGACTGTGCCAACGAGTCGCGCCCAGGGGTCGTCAGCGAGAAGCTCACGCCCGAGCAGGCGTCGAAGAAGGTGCTCGCGGTGGCCTCCGCGATCCCGCAGATGACGGTGCTGGGCATCGCCGGCCCCGGGGACCCCCTCGCGAACCCGGAAAAGACCTTCAAGACCTTCGAGCTGATCTCCAAGACCGCGCCGGACATCAAGCTCTGCCTGTCGACGAACGGGCTGACGCTGCCCGATCACGTCGAGACGATCAAGTCCTTCAACGTCGATCACGTGACGATCACGATCAACATGGTCGATCCCGAGGTGGGGCAGCACATCTACCCGTGGATCTACTACCAGAACAAGCGCTGGAAGGGCATCGACGCGGCGCGCATCTTGAGCGAGCGTCAGTTGCTGGGCCTGGAGATGCTCACCGCGGCGGGCATCCTGTGCAAGGTCAATTCGGTGATGATCCCCGGCATCAACGACCAGCATCTCGTGGAGGTGAACCGCGCGGTGAAGTCGCGCGGCGCCTTCCTGCACAACATCATGCCGCTGATCTCGGCGCCCGAGCACGGCACCGTCTTCGGCCTCAACGGCCAGCGCGGCCCCTCGGCGCAGGAGCTGAAGGCGCTGCAGGACGCCTGCGAAGGCGAGATGAACATGATGCGCCACTGCCGCCAGTGCCGCGCCGACGCCGTCGGGCTGCTGGGCGAGGACCGCAGCGCCGAGTTCACGACCGAGAAGATCGACGCGATGGAGGTCGAGTACGACGCGGCGACGCGCCAGGCCTATCAGGAACTCGTCGAGGAGCAACGCCAGGCGAAGGTCGCGGCGAAGCAGGCGGAGCTCGCCGGGCTCGCCGGCGCCGACAGCGACATCAAGCTGCTGATCGCGGTCGCGACCAAGGGCGAAGGCAAGGTCAACGAACACTTCGGTCACGCGAGCGAGTTCCAGGTGTACGAGCTCTCCACGACCGGGGCCAAGTTCGTCGGCCACCGCCGCGTCGATCTCTACTGCCAGGGCGGCTACGGCGAGGAGGACACCCTGCCGACGGTGATCCGCGCGATCAACGACTGCCACGCGGTGTTCGTCGCGAAGATTGGCGGCTGCCCGCGCGACGAGCTGAAGGCGGCCGGCATCGAGCCGGTGGATCGCTATGCCTACGAGTTCATCGAGCAGTCGGCGATCGCGTACTTCCGCGACTACCTGGCGAAGGTCGCGTCCGGCGAAATCGTCCATCAGGACCGCGGCGACGCCGACATCCGCCAGGGCGCCTACATCGCCGCTGCGTGAGCGGCGCGGCAGATCCCACCCAGACATCATCAGGAGAAAATCATGGCCTACAAGATCGTTTCCTCTCAGTGCACGGGCTGTTCGGCCTGTGAGCCCGAGTGCCCCAACGTCGCGATCCGCGAGAAGAACGGCACCTTCGTCATCGACCCCGCGAAATGCACCGAGTGCCTCGGCCACTTCGATGAGCCGCAGTGCGTCGCCGTCTGTCCGGTCGACGACACCTGTGTCATCGACAAAGCCTACCCCCGTTACCAGGCCGCCTGAGGAGAGCGCGACATGAACATCACGATCACGCCCGCCGCGGAAAAATTCATGCGCCGCATGGTGCGCTTCGGCGGCGGAGGTCCCGAAGCCGGCTTCCGGCTCGAGGTCAGCGCGGGCGGCTGTTCGGGCTACGCCTCGGAGTTCAACGTCGAAGCGCCCAGGAGCGGCGACGCGACGCTCGACTGGAACGGCCTCAAGCTGATCCTGCCCACCGAATCGCGGCTGCTCCTCGAAGGCGTGACGATCGACTTCGCCGAAACGCCGATGAGCTCGGGGCTGAGCTTCATCAACCCGAACGCCGCCGCCTGCGGCTGCAGCACGAGCGCGCCGGCCGGCCCGGCGGGGGTGACCGCGGTCAGCATCGACTCGATCCGGCGCAAGGCCTGAAGGCACGATCATGGTCCCCGCCCCTGACTCCCCCTCCGACGGCATCCCCGCCGTCGACTGGCAGGGCCGGGCGATCGACTGTGCGAGCTGCCCCCATCGCGAGCTGCGCGACGCGGGCCGCTGCGCGCCGGGCCACGCCTGCGTCGCCGACCGCTACGCGAAGCGCATCGACCGCTTCTTCGCGTGGAATCCGGGCGTCGCCGACCAAAGCCTCGACCACCCCTACTTCGAAGTGCGCGCGGTCGCCGCAAAACACGCCGACGTCTTCCGCCTGCCCGCGCTGATCGGCGATCCGGACGAGACGGTGCGCTGGAGCGTCGCGCAGCGCCTGCCGCAGCGCTACCTGATGCAGCTGCGCGACGACCCCGACCGCGAGGTGCGCATCCGCGTCGCGGCGCGGCTCGACGCGTCCGAGCTGAAGTCGATGATCGGCGACGCGGACTACTACGTGCGCACCATCGTCGCTCGCCGGCTGCCCGCCGGGCTGCTGCCGCGCCTCGCGGACGATCCGGACCGCGAAGTGCGGGTCGAGGTCGCGCGCCGTCTCGACCTTGACGCCCTGCGCGCGATGGCGGGCGACGCCGATCCGGCCGTCCGCCTCATCGTCGCGCAGCGCCTGCCGCCCACACAGGTCGCGCTGCTGATCGACGACGCCGACTGGCGCGTGCGCTACGAAGTCGCCCAGCGCATCGAGCCCGCTCGCCTCGCCCCGCTGCTCGACGACGAGGACGCGGCGGTGCGCGAAGCCGCGCGCGGGCGATTCGAGGACCGCGTCGCATGAACCCGACCGAAACGAGGAGCACGCCATGAAGATCAACCGCGACGGCGACATCGTCGAACTCAACGCGCCGCCCCGCTTCAACTACGGCGAGAAAGTCATGAGCACGAAGACCGTGCGCAACGACGGCACCTTCCCGGGCCGCGAGATCGGCGACATCCTCGTCAAGAAGGGCGACGTCGGCTACGTCAGCAGCATCGGCACCTTCCTGCAGCAGTTCTACATCTACGGCGTCGAGTTCGTCGATCACGGCTACCGCGTCGGCATGAAGGGACGCGAGCTGGTGTCGCTCGACGCCGCCACCGAAGACGAGGACGACGAGTCCCTCGCCGCCCCCCCGCTCACCATGACCTCCGGAGCCGCATCATGATGGACTTGAGATTGCCCAAATTCGACTGGGGCATGCGCGTCGTCGCCGTCGCCGACCTGCTCAACGATGGCTCCTACCCGGAACGCGCGCCCGACGCGCTGCTCGCCGGCGCGGGGACGATCGGCGAAGTCGTGCAGGTCGGCCGCCACACCGAGACCGACACGCCGGTGTACCTCGTCGAGTTCCCCGACGGCAGCGTCATCGGCTGCCTCGAAGAAGAAATCGTGCGGGCGCCGTGATCATGAAGGCCCGCGCGATGAAATCTCCCGACCCCGCCCCCGCCGCCCCCGCCACAATGGCCGCGGCGCCCGCGCCCGCCGCCCGCTTCGGCTTCCGCACCCATCCCAACGAAGTGGACCTGCGGCGCATCGAGCGCCTGCTCGAAAAGCGCATGCGCTACCGCTACGTGTCGCCACGCGTCGAAGCCTGTGAGGACGGCTATCGCGTCGTCAGTCCGTGCTGCTCGCGCACCGTCGACGAATCCGGTGGCGAGATCGACATCGCGCGCCTCGAATATGACGCTGCCGCCGGCAACTGGCGGCTGTACTCGAAGGACCACGCGCGCGGCGAATGGATGTTCTACGACAGCGGCCGCCAGATCGACGCGGTGCTGATGGCGCTGCTCGCCGATCCCTACCGCGTCTTCTGGCCCTGAACGGACAGCGATCCATGGACGCGCCGATCTACCTCGACCACAACGCGACGACGCGGCCCGCGCTGGAAGTCGTCACCGCGATGACGGACTGCCTCGAACACGGCTGGGGCAATCCGTCGAGCGCACACCGGCTCGGCGCCGAAGCGAAGGTACGCCTCAACATCGCGCGCGCCCAGGTCGCTGCGCTGGTCGGGACCGCCGCGGCGCGCATCGTCTTCACCGCGAGCGCGACCGAGGCGAACCACATGGCGATCCTCGGCGCTCTCGCGACGCGGCCGGACAAGCGCCACGTCGTCACGAGCATGGTCGAGCATCCGTCCTCGCTGATGCTCTTCCGCCACCTCGAAAGCCAGGGCGTGCGCGTGACCAGGCTGGGCGTCGACGCAGCCGGCCAGCTCGATCTCGCCGAACTGGATATGGCGATCTGCGACGACACCGCGCTCGTGAGCCTGATGTGGGCCAACAACGAGACCGGCATACTGTTTCCGGTCGCCGACATCGCGGCGATCGCGCAGCGCCGTGGCGTGCTCTTCCACTGCGACGCCGTGCAGGCCGCCGGCCGCGTGACGATCGACCTGTCGCAGCTGCCGATCGACCTGCTGACGCTGTCCGCACACAAGCTGCACGGCCCCAAAGGCGTCGGCGCCCTTTACCTGCGCAAGGAGCTCGCGCTGCCGCCGCTGGTCTTCGGCCATCAGGAACGCGGCCGCCGCGGTGGCACCGAGAACCTTGCGGCGATCGTCGGCTTCGGCATCGCGGCCCAACTCGCGGCGCGTGCCCCTGCCGAGCACATACCGCGCATCGCAGCACTGCGCGACCGCCTCGAAGCCGGGCTGATCCGGCGCCTGCCCGAGACCCGCATCACCGGCGCTGGCGCCGAACGTCTCGGCAACACCTCGAACCTGCGCTTCGCCACCGTGGACGCCGAGATCGTGCTCGACCGCCTCGACCGCGCCGGCGTCTGCGTCTCCGGCGGCTCGGCCTGCGCCGCCGGCGGCACCGAACCCTCGCCGGTGCTGCTCGCGATGGGCCAGAGCCGCGCCGAGGCGCTCGCCGCACTGCGCTTCTCGCTCGGGCGCGACACCACCGCCGTCGACATCAACCGCGTGCTCGACCTGCTGCCCGGCATCGTCCGCCCGCTGCTCGGGGAGGCCGCATGAATCCGATCCACGCAAACCTGGAGCTCGCACCATGAAAGTCATGATCCGCAAAGACCACGCCGGCGCGCTGTCGGCCTATGTGCCGAAGAAGGACCTCGAAGAGCCCATCGTCGCGATGGAGAAGGAAGGCCTCTGGGGCGGCAAGGTCACGCTCGGCAACGGCTGGCAGCTGGAACTGCCGGACCTCGCGCCCGACACGCGGCTGCCGATCACGGTCGAAGCGCGCCGCCTGGGAGACTGAAATGGCAGTCTCGCCCGAACAACTCGCTCACGTCTGTACGCTGCTGGGCCGCACCGCGCCCGCCGAGAACCCGCTGCCGACCCTGCGCGCAGCCCTTCCCGGCATGGTCTTCACGCGCTGCGACGCCTCCGACATGGAAAGCGAGACGCCCGCGACGCGCGCCGGCGATTACGACCTCTTCCTCGTCGACAACTCCGACCACTGCTGGCGCATCACGACCGACCCGCAGCACGCCGGCGGTGTCGTGATCGCCGCCCACAGATAGCCATTCGGGAGACGCACATGGACGACGGCTGGATCCCCCTCAACGACCCGGACATGAGCCTCGCCGAGATCGACGCGGTGAGCGCGGTGCTAAAGTCGTCGCGCCTGTCCGCCGGCCCGCAGGTCGAAGCCTTCGAGGACGAATTCGCCGATTACGTCGGGCGTCGCTACGGCATCGCGGTCGCGAGCGGCACGCTGGGCCTGATGCTCGGCCTGCGCGCGATGGGCATCGGCCCCGGCGACGAGGTCATCGCGTCGGCCTACGGTTGGCACCAGATCGCCCACGCGATCGTGCTCGCCGGCGCGACGCCGGTCTTCGCCGAGATCGACTACTGGTCCGGCTGCCTCGCGCCCGACAAGGCCGCGCAGAAGATCGGCCCCAAGACGCGCGCAATCGTCGCCGGCAACAGCAACGGCCACCCCGCGGCGTGGAACGAGTTTCGCCAGCTCGCGGCAATCCACGGCCTGAAGCTGATCGAGGATTCGACCGAAGCGATCGGCTCGCGCTATCAGGGCCGGCTCGTCGGCAGTTTCGGCGACCTCGCGATCTTCGACTTCTCGCAGCCCTCGGCGCTGTGCTGCGGCGAAGGCGGCATGATCGTCACCGACGACCCGGAGCTCGCGAGCGAACTGCGCTACCTGCGCAGCCGCGCGCTCGACGAGCGCTTCTCGATCTCGATCGCCAACCGCGTGCCCGCCCAGGCCGGAGTGAGCGACCTCACCGCCGCGCTCGGGCTCGCGCAGCTGCAGCGCATCGACGAGATCCTCGCGCGGCGCAAGAAGGTCGAGAGCTACTACCTCGCCCAGATCCAGTCCTTCGAAGGCATCAAGCCGCCCTACCTCGCGCCCGAGATCGACGAGATCCACTGGCTGCTCTTCCTCGTGCATCTCGGCACGCGCTTCACGAAAAGCGCGCGCAACCAGATCGTCGACGACCTCGCGACCGAATCGATCGAGGCCGCCGCCTTCTGCTATCCATTGCACCAGCAGTACTTCTACACGACGCTCGGCTACAAGCGCGGCGATCTGAAAGTCACCGAAAAGATCGCCGACCGCGCGTTGGCACTCCCCTTCCATGCCCACCTCGCCGAAGACCAGGTGCGCTTCATCGTCCAGACCGCCAAGGATTCGTCGGTCAATGTCGGCGCCGGCGCGGCGATCTACTGATACACCCCTCGGAGACCGGAAATGACTGCAAACGCCCCAGTGCTCGACGACATTGCCGCCTCGCTCGCCCGCGGCACGCTGATCCCCTACCTCGGCCCCGGCCTGCTCGAGCTCGTGCCCGACGCGCCGGTGCCCGCCTCGCCCGAGCAGCTCGTCGCGAAGCTCACCGCGAAGACCACCGTGCCGCACAAGATCCGCAACAAGCTCACGGCCGCCGCGCAGTACATCGAGAACTTCAAGCACCGCAAGAGCCTCGTCGCGCTGATGAACGAAGCCTATGCGGCCAGCACCCCGCCCTCCGCCCTGCATCGCCGGCTCGCCGAGCTGCCGCTTCCGCTCGTCGTCGACGCCTGGTACGACGACGCGATGCAGACCGCACTCGCCGCCCGTACCGACTGGGGCCAGGTGCAGGGCTTGGCGCAATCCGAGCACTTCGGCACCTGGTTCGGCTTCTACGGCGCCGACGGCGCGGTGACGCCCGACGAATACGCCGCCGGCTGGACGACGCTCCTCTACAAGCCGCTGGGCGGACGCGCCCCGGCCGCGAACTACCTCGTCTCCGACTCCGACTACGTCGAAGTGCTGACCGAGATCGACATCCAGACGCCGATCCCGCCGGCCGTGCAGAACATCCGCGCCGGACGCAATTTCCTCTTCCTCGGCTGCCGCTTCAACGACCAGCTGCAGCGCACCTTCGCGCGCCAGATCATGAAGCGCTCGTCGGACCGCCACTGGGCGGTGCTGCCGGGCGAGCCGACACGCAACGAACTGCGCTTCCTCGCCGAACAGAACATCACGCGCATCGACCTGCCGCTCGCCGAATTCGCGGCGCGCTTCGCCACGCTCGGCGCGGAGGCGACGGCGGCATAAACCGGCACCCCAAGGTCCCCCTCCCCAAGAAAGGAGCGCACCCCATGTACGCAGGCGACCACTGGAACCCCCAGGCCCTCGGCCTGATCCCCACCGTCATCGAACAGAGCGGCCGCGGCGAGCGCGCATACGACATCTACTCGCGGCTGCTGCGCGAGCGCGTGGTCTTCCTCGTCGGCCCAGTGAACGACGCCACCGCGAACCTCGTCGTCGCGCAGCTGCTGTTCCTGGAATCCGAGAACCCGGACAAGGACATCTTCTTCTACATCAACTCCCCGGGCGGCTCGGTCACCGCCGGGCTCGCGATCTACGACACGATGCAGTTCATCAAGCCCGCCGTGTCGACGCTGTGCGTCGGCCAGGCCGCCTCGATGGGCGCCTTCCTGCTCGCCGCGGGTGCGGCCGGCAAGCGCTTCGCGCTGCCCAACTCGCGGATCATGATCCATCAGCCGCTGGGCGGCTTCCAGGGCCAGGCGTCCGACATCGCGATCCACGCCAAGGAGATCCTCTACCTGCGCGAACGCCTCAACGCGATGCTCGCGAAGCACAGCGGCAAGCCGGTCGAACAGGTCGAGAAGGACACCGACCGCGACAACTTTCTTTCCGCCGAAGCGGCCGTCGCCTACGGGCTCGTGGACCAGGTCCTGAGCCATCGCGGCGCATAACAGGGAGGACTGCATCATGTCAGAGAAGAATTCCCCGACCGGCATCCCGGTCCATTGCTCCTTCTGCGGCAAGAGCGCGCACGACGTCCGGCGGCTGGTCGCCGGGCCCTCGGTCTTCATCTGCGACGAATGCATCGACCTGTGCAACGACATCGTCCGCGACGAGGACTTCAAGGCCACCGCCGCGGCGTCGGTCGCCGGTGGCGACAAGGCCCTGCCGCGGCCGACGCAGATCCACGCGATCCTCGACCAGTACGTGATCGGCCAGGACCGCGCGAAGCGCATCCTCGCGGTCGCCGTCTACAACCACTACAAGCGCCTGCGCCATGCCGCGGCGAACACCAACGAAGTCGAGCTCGCGAAGAGCAACATCCTGCTCGTCGGCCCCACCGGTTCGGGCAAGACGCTGCTCGCCCAGACGCTGGCGCGCCTGCTCGACGTGCCCTTCGTGATGGCCGACGCGACGACGCTGACCGAAGCCGGCTACGTCGGAGAGGACGTCGAGAACATCATCCAGAAGCTGCTGCAGAAGTGCGACTACGACGTCGACAAGGCCCAGCGCGGCATCGTCTACGTCGACGAGATCGACAAGATCGCGCGCAAGTCCGACAACCCCTCGATCACGCGAGACGTCTCCGGCGAAGGCGTGCAGCAAGCGCTGTTGAAGCTCATCGAAGGCACGGTCGCCTCCGTGCCACCGCAGGGCGGACGCAAGCACCCCGGGCAGGACTTCATCCAGGTCGACACCAGCAACATCCTCTTCATCTGCGGCGGCGCCTTCGACGGACTGGAGCGCGTGATCCGCCGCCGCCACGAGAAAGGCGGCATCGGCTTCGGCGCCGAAGTGAAGAACGCCGAGGACACGCGCAGCACCGGCGAGCTGCTCGCTGGCGTCGAGCCCGCCGACCTGATTCGCTTCGGCCTGATCCCCGAGTTCGTCGGCCGGCTGCCGGTCGTCGCGACGCTCGCCGAGCTCGACGAGGCGGCGCTCGTGCAGATCCTCGTCGAGCCGAAGAACGCGCTGGTCAAGCAATACCGCAAGCTGCTGGAGATGGAAGGCGTCGAGCTGGACATCGCACCCGACGCCCTCGGCGCGATCGCCCGCAAGGCGCTCGCCCGCAAGACCGGCGCGCGCGGCCTGCGCTCGATCCTCGAAGCGTCGCTGCTCGACACGATGTACGCGCTGCCGGGGCGCGAGGACGTCGAGGCGGTCCGCGTCGACGCCGCGGTGATCAACGCCGGCACGCCGCCGACGCTGGTCCCGAAGGCCGGCCAGACCGGACGCGCCGCTGCCTGACGCCAGGAGGTGCTACGAAAAGGCCGATCAGTGGTGAACGTCACAACCCGACACGACAAGGGGTCCCCAACACGGCCGTCGAAAGCATAAACTGGCCGACAATGAGCCCGAGTGTCGGTAACGCTCGGGTCCATCCGAGAAGGAGGAGCTAGGTCGCGTCGGGCCTCGCGCGCCCGGACGACGTAGCGGAGTCGATCCAGCCGCAATGCGCCGAGGAGGTGGACATGGACTCAGGGACGACGGGACATTACGCCGCGCCATCCTTTCAGCGACTGCTTTATCGCTACCTCTGGCCCTTCCAGTACTTCCGCGACGTCACGCGCGGCGGCTGTCTCGAACGACAGCAGAACTACCGCCACAACCGCGCGATGCGGCGCTACCTGCCCGGCTTCATCGCCAAGTGGATCTTCCTCACGGCGCTGTGGTTCTTCATCGGTGGCACGATGCATGAGCTCGGCGTCGCCCCGCTCGCCGCCGGCTGCTTCATCGTCGCGATCTGGACCATGATCGTCGTGGTCGTCCTCGGCGTCGACTGGTTGTGGCTGGAGCGCTTCCCGGAACTGTTCTAGGGTCTGTTCAGCGCCCGGCGTTCAATTTGTCACGTAGCGGCCGCGTCCCGCTCGTTATGCTGAACCCTCACGAAACTCGCCGGTCCCACTCAGCTTGAACCAGTTTGTTGAACGGCGTGAATCATCGGTTCCGGGTTGGAACATGGCTTAGCGCTACGTGGAGGACTGCCATGTCAGATTTGTCGAAACCCAACGAATTGTCCAAGCCCCGGGATGCCCGACCGGCACCCACCGGCCTGCGGCTGACCGTCACCAAGGCGGCAAGCCGGCTGCAGGACTGGTTCGCCGTCCAGTCGATGACGGTCAGGCTCGCGGTGATTGCGATGGCCATTGCGATCCCGCTGACCGCGTTCTACTCGGTCACCCTCGCGCAGAAACGCGCCACGCTGGCCGAAGAGGTCAAGGCGATGGCCGTCGGCGGAGTTCCCGGCGAAGGCGTCTGGACCTTCAACGACAAGTTGCCGGTCGTCCTCGGCAGCGGCTCGATGCTCAGCTTCCTCGAGTCGAACCCGATCGATCGCGTCGCGGTGATCTACGAGCCGCTGATGTGGAACGTTTCCGAGCGCGTCATCCTGATCGAGTCGGGCGGAAAGCAGTACGCCTACTACCCGAGCGACATGGAAACGCGGATCTTTTCCGACAAGGCGGTCACCGCGCCCTGGGGCGCCAAGCTCAACTTCATCCCGCGCGGCGAACTCAGTCCCGCCGCGCTCGACGTGTTCGAGCGCCTCGACGAGCGTTTCGCCAACGGACGTCCGCGCTCCGAACACGACGGCCTGCGCGCCGGCGTCAGCGCCGCACTCTCGGCCGCGCTGATGATCGGCCTGCTCGCCTTCCTCTTCATCCAGCTGAAAGGCCAGTTCAAGTCGCTGAAATTCATCGAGCCGGGTCAAGTGCGCGGCTCGATCGACGAGCTCGTCGGCATGGACGACATCAAGGCCGAGGTCGCCCAGATCAAGGACCAGTACGAGCGCCGCGCGCTCTACGCCGAGTATGGCATCCGCAAACCGTTCAACGTGATGTTCAGCGGCCCCGCGGGCACCGGCAAGACCAAGCTCGCGAGCTACCTCGCGAAGGAACTGCACCTGCCGATCCTCTTCCACTCCGCGGCGAATCTCGAGACCGGCTACGTCGCCGGCGGCTCGAACACGCTCAACCGCATCCTCGCGATGGCCAAGCGGCGCAAGCGCTGCATCGTCTTTCTCGACGAGGCGCAGGATCTCTTCATGAAGCGCGGCGGACGGCGCAAGTTCGACGACGACACCGCGAACACGCTGCTCTCGGTGCTCGACGGCGTGCGCACCAAGGCCGACGCCGAGATCATCTGGATCGTCGCCAGCAACTTCAACAGCGAAACGATGCAGATGGACGAGGCGATGCTGCGCCGCTTCCAGATGAAGGTCGATTTCCGCCTGCCGAACCGCGACGAACGGCTCGCGATCATCCGCCATTACCTCGCGCAGCGTGCCGACAAGGTGCTGCCTAACCTCGATCTCAGCCACATTGTCGGGGTCACCGAGGGCCGCAGCCCCGCCGACCTCGAAACGATTGTCAACCAAGCCGGCATCACGGCGGTGCAGGCGGGCGAGATGATCGGCGCCGATACGCTGATGCAGGCCGCCGAACGCGTTATGGTGGGCAACGTCAATTCCAGCACCACCGACGAACGCGAGCGCGACCGCCGCGTCATCGCCGTGCATGAGTGGGGCCACTTCCTCGTCGACCTCGAACGCGAACGCAAGCTCACCAACGACGACTGGGACCACATCCTCGCCGACCTGAAGACCATCAAGATCTCGCTCAAGGCGATCCCGCGCAACAACGCGTTGGGCTTCGTCTTCCACAAGCAGGGCACCAACCTCTTGAAGACCAAGGGCGACATCGAGCACGACGTGCGCGTGCTGCTCGGCGGCATGGCGAACGAGGAGCTCTTCTTCGGCGAGGACGGCACGACCAACGGCGCGCACAACGACATCACGCGCGTCACACAACTGCTGCACCACGCGGTCGCCGAAATGGGCATGTACCGCAAGACGCGCCTCAACTTCGGCGCGCTCGCCAACGACAACCAGGCGACGAGCCGCACCCTCGACGAGGAAACGCGCAGCCTGATGGAGGCGCAGAGCGAACGCCTCTACGCCGAGACGAAGGTCTTGCTCACAGACCTGATGCCGCTCACCGAGCACCTCGTCGGCAAGTTGCTGGAAACGAGCGAGATGAATCTCGACCAGGCGCTCGTCGAGATCCGCGCCTTCGAGGCGGAACAGGCGCGGCGCCAGGAACAGGCGAAGGCCGTCGCGTAGTGACGAGGGGCGGGACGAAATCCCGCCGTCACCGGTTCAATGCCGGATGATCGCGTCCGCGACCTTCGCAAACGCCGCGACGAGTTGCGCGCGCAACTCCGCGTCGGCGACCTGTTCATCGAGCGTGCGGACCATGCATAGCATCCACGCATCCCTGTCCTTCGTGTCGACACCGAAACTCGCATGCGCGCGGCCCAGACGCGGCGGGCCGCGGTGACGGGCATAGAGCGGCGGGCCGCCGAGCCAGCCGGACAGGAACATGAAGAGATGCTCCTTCACCTGCGTCAGATCCTGCGGATGCATCGCGCGGATCTCCGCCGCCTCCGGCAGCTCGCTCATCAACTGGTAGAAGCGCTCGACCATCGCCCAGACGGCGGGTTCTCCGCCCAGCTTCTCGTAATGCGGGTTGGCGTTGACGACGATTTTCGGGATAACGGCTTGCATCAGGTCTTCCTTAGCGGACCACGAGCGGAATGGAGAGCGACGTACGGCGCCCGAGTTGTGCATCGACCTTGCGGCGCACGGCAGCGAGATCGAGCGGACGTATCAGGATGCCGTCGGCGCCCCAATTGCGCAATACCTGGATTCCGGAAGCATCAGCCGAATCGCATACCAGAAGGATTTTGACGCCGGCCAGATGGTTCTTGATCGTCCCGATCACGCCGGCGGCATCGCCTGCGCATAGACCGATCCCGAGCAGGACGAGATGCGGCGGCCACGCACTGCCCTTGTCGAGCGCCGCATCGAGCCGCCCGAAGAGATGGGTCTCGTTGTCGTCGGCGAGCATGAACTGCAGCGCGATGCCGCTCACCTCATCGTCGTCGACGACGAAGATCCGCTTGTTCTCGACGGCCCGCTGAACATCCACACCGATCTGCATGATGCGCTCCCGCTTGTCGAATAGTCCCGGACAAGCAAGGCCCATTCCCGTCCCGCCACACGCGCCGCAATCCCTCGGCCTTCCAGCTCCGAGCATGTCCGACTAGCCGAAATCGCGCTTCATCGCGGTGCGGCCGCACCGCCTTTCCGCACAAACCGCTGTGGCCTTTGTTCAGTTTGTAAAGCCCGGATGCGGCACCGCACAAAAGACGACAAATGCAAAAACATACCGCAAATTCAATCCCTTGCGCCGCATTTCAGTCAGTGGCACAGGCTTTGCTGAAGAGGCTTGCACCGTGATGAATCGCCGAACGCGCAACTTGAGACGAAGACCTATAAGAGTTTCGGAGCGGCCAATACCGGATGCGCAACAACGGTAAGCGCTGAGCACCTCAACCTGATTTTTCGATGTCAAGGAGATTGAAAATGTCTGACCTCAGGCAAATCGCTTTTTACGGCAAGGGCGGTATCGGCAAGTCGACGACCTCCCAGAACACCCTCGCGGCGCTGGCCGAGATGGGCCAGAAGATCCTCATCGTCGGCTGCGACCCGAAGGCCGACTCGACCCGCCTGATCCTGCACGCCAAGGCCCAGGACACGGTGCTCTCGCTCGCCGCCGACGCCGGCTCGGTCGAGGACCTCGAGATCGAGGACGTGCTGAAGGTTGGCTACCGCGGCATCCGCTGCGTCGAGTCCGGCGGCCCGGAACCCGGCGTCGGCTGCGCCGGCCGCGGCGTCATCACCTCGATCAACTTCCTCGAGGAAAACGGCGCCTACGAAGGTGTCGATTACGTCTCCTACGACGTGCTGGGTGACGTCGTCTGTGGCGGTTTCGCGATGCCGATCCGCGAGAACAAGGCCCAGGAAATCTACATCGTCATGTCGGGCGAAATGATGGCGATGTACGCCGCCAACAACATCTCGAAGGGCATCCTGAAGTACGCCAACGCGGGCGGCGTGCGCCTCGGCGGCCTCGTCTGCAACGAGCGCAAGACCGACAAGGAGTACGAACTCGCCGAAGCGCTGGCGAAGAAGCTCGGCACCTCGCTGATCCACTTCGTGCCGCGCGACAACGTCGTGCAACACGCCGAACTGCGCCGCATGACGGTGCTGGAGTACGACCCCGAGTCCAAGCAGGCGGGCGAGTACCGCACGCTGGCGACCAAGATCCACGCCAACAAGGGCAAGGGCGTGATCCCGACCCCGATCACGATGGACGAGCTCGAAGACCTGCTGCTTGAGTTCGGGATCATGCAGAAGGAAGACGCGTCGGTCATCGGCAAGAGCGCCGCCGAGCTGGCTGCGTAAGCGCCTCCCGCGCGCCTGCATCCCCGCGCGGGATCGCAGGCGCGCAACGCGGAGACCTCCGCGAAAAGTGTGGCGCGGCCAGGGTGGCCGTTCGCCCGCCCGCCGGTCCGCGCTTTGCGCAGAGCTCTCGCAAGTCGAGGGCGTGCCGGATTGACGACTTAGCTGACCACTCAGCGACAACTTAGACCGTGACTGGAGAGCACCATGAGCCTCACCGTTGAAGAAACCAAGACCCGAAACAAGGAACTGATCGACGAGGTCCTCGAGGCCTATCCCGAAAAGACCGCCAAGAAGCGCGCCAAGCACCTCGCGGTGCATGAGGAAGGCAAGCCCGACTGCAACGTCAAGTCGAACATCAAGTCCCTGCCCGGCGTGATGACGATCCGCGGCTGTGCGTACGCGGGTTCGAAGGGGGTCGTGTGGGGCCCGATCAAGGACATGGTGCACATCTCGCACGGCCCGGTCGGCTGTGGCCAGTACTCCTGGGCGGCGCGCCGCAACTACTACATCGGCACGACCGGCGTCGATACCTTCGTGACGATGCAATTCACGTCCGACTTCCAGGAGAAGGACATCGTCTTCGGCGGCGACAAGAAGCTCGAAAAGATCATGGACGAGATCCAGGAGCTCTTCCCGCTCAACAAGGGCATCACCGTGCAGTCCGAATGCCCGATCGGCCTGATCGGCGACGACATCGAGGCGGTGTCGAAGAAGAAGTCGAAGGAATACGGCGGCAAGACCATCGTGCCGGTGCGCTGCGAAGGCTTCCGCGGCGTGTCGCAGTCCTTGGGCCACCACATCGCCAACGACGCGGTGCGCGACTTCGTGTTCGACAAGACCGACCCGGACAAGAACAAATTCGAACCCAGCCCCTACGACGTCGCGATCATCGGCGACTACAACATCGGCGGCGACGCGTGGAGCTCGCGCATCCTGCTCGAAGAGATGGGCCTCCGGGTGATCGCGCAGTGGTCGGGCGACGGCACCCTCGCCGAGCTGGAGAACACGCCGAAGGCCAAGCTCAACGTGCTGCACTGCTACCGCTCGATGAACTACATCTCGCGCCACATGGAAGAGAAGTACGGCGTGCCCTGGGTCGAGTACAACTTCTTCGGTCCGTCGAAGATCGAGGCCAGTCTTCGTGAAATTGCCAGCCACTTCGACGACAAGATCAAGGAGAACACCGAAAAGGTCATCGCCAAGTACCGCACGCTGACCGACGCGGTGATCGCCAAGTACAAGCCGCGCCTCGAAGGCAAGACGGTGATGCTCTTCGTCGGCGGCCTGCGTCCGCGCCACGTGATCGGCGCGTACGAGGACCTCGGCATGAACGTCGTCGGCACCGGCTACGAGTTCGGCCACAACGACGACTACCAGCGCACGACGCACTACGTAAAGGACGGCACGCTGATCTACGACGACGTCACCGGCTTCGAGTTCGAGCAGTTCGTCGACAAGATCAAGCCCGACCTGGTCGGCTCCGGCATCAAGGAAAAGTACGTCTTCCAGAAGATGGGCGTGCCCTTCCGCCAGATGCACTCGTGGGACTACTCCGGCCCCTACCACGGCTACGACGGCTTCGCGATCTTCGCCCGCGACATGGACATGGCCATCAACAGCCCGGTGTGGGACCTCGCCAAGGATCCCTTCGCCGCCTGACGGCGAACCCCAACTTCACGATCCCAACGGAGAATCCAAATGCCGCAAAACGCTGAAAAGGTCATCGACCACGAGATGCTGTTCCGCCAGCCCGAATACACGGCGCTGTTCGAGAACAAGAAAGCCAACTTCGAGTTCGGCCACCCGGCCGACAAGGTCGCCGAGATCCGCGACTGGACGAAGTCCTGGGACTACCGCGAGAAGAACTTCAAGCGCGAGGCGCTGACGGTGAACCCCGCGAAGGCCTGCCAGCCGCTGGGCGCGGTCTTCGTCGCCAACGGCTTCGCCAAGACGCTGTCCTTCGTGCATGGCTCGCAGGGCTGTGTCGCCTACTACCGCTCGCACTTCTCGCGCCACTTCAAGGAGCCGACCTCCTGCGTCTCCTCCTCGATGACCGAGGACGCGGCGGTGTTCGGCGGCCTCAACAACATGGTCGACGGCCTCGCCAACACCCTGAGCCTGTACAAGCCGGAGATGATCGCCGTCTCCACCACCTGCATGGCCGAAGTGATCGGCGACGACCTCGACGCGTTCATCAAGACCGCGAAGCAGAAGGGCAGCGTGCCCGCCGAGTACGACGTACCCTTCGCCCACACCCCGGCCTTCGTCGGCAGCCACATCACCGGCTACGACAACGCGCTGAAGGGCATCCTGCAGCACTTCTGGGACGGCAAGGCCGGCACCGCGCCGAAGCTCGAACGCACGCCCAACGAGACGGTGAACTTCATCGGCGGCTTCGACGGTTACGTCGTCGGCAACATGAAGGAGATCAAGCGCCTGTTCTCGATGATGGGCGTCGAGGCGACCTTCCTGTGCGATCCGTCCGACGCCTGGGACACCCCCACCGACGGCGAATTCCGCATGTACGACGGCGGCACGACCAAGGAAGAAGCGACCGCCGCCATCAACGCCAAGGCGACCTTCATCTACCAGGAGCACAGCGCCGAGAAGACCGCCAAGTACATCGCCGAGAAGGGCCAGGAAGTCGTCGCGCTGAACTCGCCGATCGGCGTGACGGGCACCGACAAGTTCCTCAAGGAGCTGTCGCGCATCACCGGCAAGCCGGTGCCCGAGGCGCTGAAGCGCGAGCGCGGCCGCCTGGTGGACGCGATCACCGACTCGCAGGCCCACCTGCACGGCAAGAAGTTCGCGCTTTACGGCGATCCGGACCTGATGCTGGGCCTCACGCAGTTCCTGCTCGACTTGGGCTGCGAGCCGACCCACGTGCTCTCGACCAACGGCGACGACAAGTGGGCGGCGAAGGTGCAGGCGCTCTTCGACGCGTCGCCGGTCGGTCGCGACTGCCACGTCTATCCGAAGCGCGACCTGTGGCACATGCGCTCGCTGCTCAACACCGAGCCGGTGGACTTCCTGATCGGCAACACCTACGGCAAGTACCTCGAGCGCGACACCGGCACGCCGCTGATCCGCATCGGCTTCCCCATCTTCGACCGCCACCACTACCACCGGCTGCCGATCTGGGGCTACCAGGGCGGGCTGCACGTGCTGATGCAGATCCTCGACGAGTACTTCGAAGCGCTGGACGCCAACACCAACATCCCGTCGAAGACCGACTACAGCTTCGACATCATCCGGTAAGGCGTCCCCGGACGCGCCGGGCGGGCGGCTTCGGTCGCTACGCCCGGCGCCTTCTGAACAGGCAGCACGCATCGCACGGCAAACGCAGCGTACGGAGGCACGAGATGAGCGCCCTGCTCAACCAGAAGATCCAGGCTGTTTTCGACGAACCCGGTTGCGACAAGAACCAGGGCAAGTCGGAGAAGGAACGCAAGAAGGGCTGTACCAAGCAGCTCGCGCCCGGCGCCGCGGCCGGCGGCTGTGCCTTCGACGGCGCGAAGATCGCGCTGCAGCCGATCGTCGACGTCGCCCACCTAGTGCACGGCCCGATCGCCTGCGAAGGCAACTCCTGGGACAACCGCCACGCGCTGTCCTCGGGCCCGCTCACCTACCGCACCGGCTTCACGACCGACGTGAACGAGATGGACGTCATCTACGGCGGCGAGAAGCGGCTCTACAAGGCGATCAAGGAGATCATCGACAAGGTCGATCCGCCCGCGGTCTTCGTCTACCAGACCTGCGTCACCGCGCTGATCGGCGACGACATCGAGGCCGTGTGCAAGGCCGCGACCGCGAAGTTCGGCAAGCCAGTGATCCCGGTCAATTCGCCCGGCTTCGCCGGCGTCAAGAACCTCGGCAACAAGCTCGGCGCCGAAGCGCTGCTGGACTACGTGATCGGCACCGAGGAACCGGAATTCACCACGCCTTACGACATCAACATCATCGGCGAGTACAACCTCTCGGGCGAGCTGTGGCAGGTAAAGCCGCTGCTCGATGCGATGGGCGTGCGCGTGCTGTCCTGCATCAGCGGCGACGCGCGCTACAAGGAAGTCGCGTACTCCCACCGCGCCCGCGCGGCGATGATGGTGTGCTCGAAGGCGATGATCAACGTCGCGCGCAAGATGGAGGAGCGCTACGACATCCCCTTCTTCGAAGGCTCCTTCTACGGCATCGGCGACATATCCGATTCGCTGCGCGAGATCGCGCGCCTGTTGATCCAGAAGGGCGCGCCGGACGAGCTGATGGCGCGCACCGAGGCGCTGATCGCCGCCGAGGAAGCACGCGCCTGGGCGCGGCTCGAACCCTACAAGCAGCGCCTCGCGGGCAAGCGCGTATTGCTGATCACCGGCGGCGTGAAGTCCTGGTCGGTTGTCGCCGCGCTGCAGGAAGTCCGCATCGAGATCGTCGGCACCAGCGTCAAGAAATCGACGAAGGAAGACAAGGAAAAGATCAAGGAGATCATGGGTCTCAGTGATCACGACCGAGCGCACATGATCGACGACATGAGCCCGCGCGAGATGTACGCGATGCTCAAGGAAGCGCGCGCCGACATCATGCTCTCGGGCGGCCGTTCGCAGTTCGTCGCGCTGAAGGCCAAGATGCCCTGGCTCGACATCAACCAGGAACGCCACCACGCCTACGCGGGCTACGAAGGCATGGTCAAGCTCGTCGAGGAGATCGACAAGACGCTTTACAACCCGGTGTGGGAGCAGGTCCGCAAGGAAGCCCCCTGGGATGCCCCCGTAGCGGAGGTGGCCCATGGCTAAGGTCACGATCCCCAAGAAGGCCTGCGCCGTCAATCCGCTCAAGATGAGCCAGCCGCTCGGCGCGAGCTACGCCTTCCTCGGCATGAACCGCTGCATGCCGGTCATGCACGGCTCGCAGGGCTGTACCTCCTTCGGGCTGGTGGTGCTCGTGCGCCACTTCCGCGAAGCGATCCCGCTGCAGACCACCGCGATGAACGAAGCGACGACGATCATGGGCGGGATGGAGAACATCGAGAAAGCCATCCTCAACATCCGCTCGCGCGCCAAACCCGACCTCATCGCGATCTGCTCGACCGGCCTCACCGAGACCAAGGGCGACGACGTCGACGGCTTCCTCAAACTCATCCGCCAGCGCCACCCGGAGATCGCCGACACCGCGATCGTCTACGTCTCGACGCCGGACTATCTGGGCGCCTTCCAGGACGGCTGGGCGAAAGCGACAACGGCAATCATCGAGACGCTCGTCGAGCCGATCCAGATCCGCCCCGTACGCTCGCGCCAAGTCGCCGTCCTCCCCGGCTGCCACCTCACCCCGCGCGACATCGAGGAAGTGCGCGAGATCGTCGAATCCTTCGACCTCGCGCCGATCTTCCTGCCCGACGTCTCCGGCTCTCTCGACGGCCACATCGCCGACGCCTTCAGCCCGACGACGATCGGCGGCACGACGCAGGCCGACACGCGGCGGCTGGGCGCCTCGCTCGCGACGATCGCGATCGGCGAACAGATGCGCCCAGCCGCCGCCGCGCTCGAAGCCCGCGCCGGCGTCCCCTACCGCGTCTTCGACCGCCTCACCGGCCTCGACGCGATGGACCAGTTCATCGCCCACCTCGCCGAGATCTCCGGCACGCCGGTGCCCGAAAAATGGCGCCGCCAGCGCAGCCAGCTGCAGGACGCGATGCTCGACGGCCACTTCTTCTTCGGCGGCAAGAAGATCGCGATCGGCGCCGAGCCCGACCTACTGTGGACGCTCGGCAGCCTCGTCACCGAGATGGGCGCGACGCTGCACGCCGCGGTCACGACCACCGCCTCGCCGCTCCTCGAACGCCTGCCCGCCAACGAAGTGCTCATCGGCGACCTCGAAGACCTGGAGACCGGCGCCCGCGGCTGCGACCTGCTGATCACGCACTCCCACGGCCGCCAGGCCGCCGCGCGCCTCGCCATCCCCTTCCACCGCGCCGGCCTGCCGCTCTTCGACCGCCTCGGCGCGGGCGACGTGCTCTCGGTCGGCTACCGCGGCACGAAGGCGCTGATCTTCACGCTCGGGAACATGTTCCTCGCCGAGCACGAACACCACGAGGTCGCCCCCACGCAATGGGCGCTACCCGAAGAGACGCTGCGCGCCGTCGAACAAGCCCGGCCCGCGCCGCCCACCACCCTCGCCGCCTGAACCCGCACGAGAAAGGAGCTGACCATGAAAGTCGCCTTCACGACCCAGGACCTGCAAAGGGTCGACGCCCACTTCGGCTGGGCCAAGAACATCGCCATCTATGACGTCCGCCCCGACGGCTACGACTTCGTCGAGACCTTCGTCTTCGACGGCGACCTGCAGGAAGACGGCAACGAGGACAAGCTCGCGCCCAAGCTCGAAGCGATCCACGACTGCGCGATCCTCTACGTCGCCGCGATCGGCGGCTCGGGCGCCGCGCGCGTCGTCGCGAACAAGATCCACCCGGTCAAGGTGCCGCAGCCCGAGCCCATCCTCGACATCCTCGACAAGCTGCAGGCCACGCTCGCCGGCACCCCGCCGCCGTGGCTGCGCAAGGCGCTGATGAAGGGACAGGAACGCGATTTCGATTTCGAAGACGAGGTGGAACATGGCTGAGACAGCAGAAGCAACGGCGGTCGCCGCCGACCCGATGACGAACGAGTTCATCGTCGAGCTCGTCAAGCAGTGGCGCGCCCAGGACACCCACGGCACCTGGGACGGCAAGCGCAACGAGTCGCTGCTCGCGCCCTACATCGTCACCAAGGAGCAGCGTCGCGAGATCCCGATCATCGGCGACCCCGACCCCGAGACGCTGTGGCGGCTCGAGCTCTTCTACAACGCCGTCGGCCTCGCGATCGAGCGGCGCACCGGAATCATGGTCAAGCCGATGATGAAGATGAGCCACGAAGGCTTCGGCCAGCTCTACCTCGCCGCCGGCCGCCTCATCGTCATCAATCGCTACCTGCGCGACATCCACCGCTTCGGCTTCGAGTCGATGGAAAAGCTCGCCGCCGAAGGCACGAAATGGGTCGAGGCCGGCTGCGAGATGATCGCCAAATTCCCCGAAGTCGCGAACTACGGCTGACCCAGGAGGATGACATGGACACGCTCGACGACCTGAAGGCCCAGGTCAAGAAACTCTCGGCCCGCGCGATGAACCTCAAGATGGAGCTGCACGACCTCTCCGAGGAGCTGCCGATCGGCTGGGAGAAGATCCCCGAAGTCGCCGCCAAGGCCTACCAAGCCTTCGACGAACTCGCCGCGATGCGCGCCCGCATCGCCGAACTGGGAGGCTGAGGTCATGGCCGATTTCACCATCACCCTGCCCAGCGGCCGCGCCTGGACGCCGAAGTTCGCGGAATCCATCAACGAGGAAAAGTGCATCGGCTGCGGACGCTGCTTCAAGGTCTGCGGCCGCGACGTGCTGCAGCTCGTCGGCCTCAACGACGAAGGCGAGCGCATCGCGGTCGGCGACGATGAGGACGACGACGAATACGAAAAGAAGGTCATGACGATCGCCAACCCCGAGAACTGCGTCGGCTGCGAGGCCTGCATGAAGATCTGCCCGAAGAAGTGCTACACCCACAGCGCCGCGCAGGCGGCCTAAGCACGTGGGCATCATGACGGCCGCAGCCCGCCCCCCCAACGGCGCCCTCGCTGCGGTCGCCCGGCTACGCCGGGCCACGGCCGGCTCCTCCCCGACCTACCCCGACCTCATCGCCGCGGCCCGCAACCCCAACGACGTCATCACCCTCACCCTCGCCGGCGTCATCACAAACGCGCCCCAGCGCCCAGCCCCCTACCACGTCCCCATCGCCGGCCTCGCCCCCCAATCCCTCTCGGCCCTCCTCGCCGACCTCTTCCCCCGCCTCACCCACGCCCACCACGCCGCCCTGCTCTCAACTCCCGCCGAAGACGCCGGCATCGACGAATTCCACGACCTCGTCACCCTGCTCCTCGAACACCGCACCCACCCCGACGCCACCTCCCACTCCCTCGCCCACGCCCTCGCCACCGCCTGCATGGGCGCCAACCACCTGTGGCAAGACCTCGGTCTACCCCACCGACGCGCGCTGTCGGAACTGATGGGCACACACTTCACAACCCTGGCCCGCCGCAACACGGGCGACATGAAGTGGAAGAAGTTTCTGTACAAGCAGCTCTGCGAACAGGAGGAGATCTTCGTGTGCAAGTCGCCGAGCTGTGCGGAGTGTTCGGATTACCAAGCGTGTTTCGGGCCGGAGTGACACAAGCCCAACAGTCCGCCGGTTGAGCATGCAAGGCGATTCGGCGGGGGCTACGCCCACGTCTTTGGGGGAGTGCGGGACACCGGACTGGGATGGTCCTCAGCTCGGGCTGCTGCCGCAGAATATCTCGTAGTTTCCGTCCGCCGGAGCCACCCTGACACTGATGGCGAATGACGTCGCCCTTAGCCTTTCAAAGGGCAGTGCGACGCTGTGGGAGATACGAACCGGCCCCCTGAATGCCCCCACGGCGGTCGGGCGAACGATCGACTCGGCCAGCGTGTGGTCCGTCAAAGTGTAGGTCGGGCCCGGCGCTCGATTCGCACACGATCCTTCGAACAGATACGAATAGAGGTGTATCGGTCGTGACGCGTAGCTCGGCACGCCGCTGGCGGTGATCGTAATCCCTGTCTTGTCACCGACGGGATAGACGACGGCGTTGCCGGTTCTCCCGGCGTTGTAACGCGTGGAGTCGAGGCGGACGGTGATGAAATCCTTGGCCCCTTCATTCCCAAGCGCTTCCGTGACGGCGAGCGGGCCGAGAAAAATCATTCCCACCCCCGCTGCCAATACCGTTGCAAGGCGTGCGTTGGACATGATGACCTCCTTCGACGCTCAGGCACGATGCCTCATCGGGGTCGACCTCACCGAAGATCAGAGGTTGCACATGAGGGATTTGCCCGGCGGCGCGGCGGGACGCGCGGTCAGGTGGCTGCGCTGTCCTTGTATTCCCCGACCGCCGCCTGGATAACCTCGCGCGCGAGGTCCGTCTCCTGCTCGCTGCGCGTCTCGGCGATCAGCACCGACTGCCCGCTTGAAACCGCGTCGTGCACGAGATCCGAGAACTTGCCACCGACCTTTTCCGCCCCCGCCGCGGCGCCGACAATGCCGCCGAGCGCCGCGCCCCATCCAAGCATCGCGAGCGGCGCGAGCAGCGGGCTCGCGACGAAGAGGCTCACGTTCGCGGCGACCAGCGCGAGTTGCCCCACGGCACCGAGTCCGGTGCCGACCACAGTGCCGATCGCGCCATCGACCAGCACGTCCTTCAGCACGCTGCGGCTCTCGGCCTCCGCCGGTTTTGTCGTTTCCAGCGACTCGCCGGCCAGCAGCTGCAGGCGTTCCCGCGGCAGCCCGCGCGCGACGAGTTCCCGGTATGCCTGGTCGGCCTCGTTGCGATGCACGAAGAATCCCGAAACGTGATGTACGTAGTCGTCCATGCCTTGTCTCCCGGCCCGCGGGCCAATGCTGAGACAAGACTCCAGCAAACGACGCTCCCGCGCCGGCCGATGGAAGCTATTTCGGCGGCAAGGCCGGAATCACTCCTGGGAACACGTAGGCCTGCAACATCACGATCACCCCGATCACCGCAGCCCCGGCAAGCGAGTGCCAGAACACCGTGCGGAAGATCGGGCCGAGGGCGTGGCTGCGCTCTTTCGGGTCCTCATAACAGGCGGCGCAGGCGACCATGATCGATTGCGCATCGATCATCTTGCCCATCACGCCGCCGGTCGAGTTGCTCGCAACGATCAGGACCTCGTTCAGACCGAGCTGCTGCGCAGTGATGCGCTGCAGGCTGCCGAACAGCGCGTTCGATGCGGTATCCGAGCCGGTGAGGAAGACACCGAGCCAGCCGAGATAGGCCGCGAAGAAGGGATAGAGCGGCCCCGCGCCGGTGAAGGCGAGGCCGAGGACCGCATCGGTGCCGGAATAGCGAGTCAGGAAGCCGAGGCCGAGCACCAGGGCGATGACGACCACGGGCGTCTTCATGCGACGACCGGTCAGCACAACCGCCTCGCCCCACTGCGACGCACTCAGCCGCAGGACCAGGCCGGAGAGCAGCGCGGCGGTGAAGACACCGGTACCGGCGGCAGACAACCAATTGATCGTGAAGCGCGCCGCCTCGGGCTTCGCCCCTTCCAGCACCACGGGCGGCATGCGCTGCACGAGGTTATGGAGCGCGGGCATGTCCCACACCGGCAGCGACAGCGTGCCGGTGAAGGGCGAACCGAGCAGCGTCGTCTTGAACGCGACACCGGCGAACAGCGTGTTCAGGTATTTTTTCCATTCCGGCATGCCCCAGATGGCACAGCACAGAATGAGGATGGCCCACGGCAACCACGCATAGACCGTTTCCCCGACCGTGTAGGGATACTTCCAGCTGCTGACGTCCGTCGTCACCGCCGCCGCCTTGCCCTCGCGCGCGAGCGCCTCGCGCTCCGAGCGCAACAGGAAGCGCGTCTTCGGGTGCCACACGAAGCGCAGGAAGAGCGCAGTGACGATGACGGAGAAGACGCCCGACACCACGTCCGTCATCAGGTGGAATTCGTTCGTGCTCGACGCGAAGTACTGCATCACGGCAAACGACACGCCCGCACACAGCGTCGCCGGCCACACCTCGAAGACCTCCTTCCAACTGCCGCCCTCCATCTTCACGAATACGGCGACCAGCCAGAAGGGCACGAGCACGGACACCCACGGCAACTGGCGGCCCGCCATCGTCGACAAGGTCAGCTGATCCAGGCCGCTGACCGCTGCGAGCGTCACGATCGGCGTACCGATCGCCCCCCATGCCACCGGTGCGGTGTTCGCCAGCAGGTTGAGCACCGCGGATTGGAAAGGCTTGAACCCCAGCCCCACCATCACGGCGCCGGCGATCGCCACCGGTGTGCCGAAGCCGGACGTCCCCTCGATGATGGCGCCGAAGGAAAACGCGATCAGCACGCATTGCAGCCGCCGGTCGAAGGAGATGTGGATGATGGATTCCTTGACGACCTCGAACTTGCCGGTGGTCACCGTCATTGTGTACAGGAACATCGCCCCCAGCACGATCCAGATGATGCCCAGGAATCCGGACAGCGAGCCCAGCGCGAAGGCCGACACCGCCGCCGCCACCGGCATGCGGAACGCCAGGCAGGACACGAGGAAGGCGGCGACCACGCCGAACATCGCCGCGTAGGGCGCGCTGATGCCCAGATGTCGGACGCCCTGGGCGTCGCGGTGCGGATGCAGGGCAATGAAGTACAGCAGGACGCCGATCGGAATCGCCGCGGCGAGCGTCGAGAGGAACACGTTTCCCAGCGGATCGTAGGTCTGGTAATACATGGCCCGAGCTCCTTTCGAGGACGATGCTCAAGTGGAAAGCGCGCGGACGAATTCTTTGTCCACTGTCTTCTTTATAGACGCATTACCGAAAGTGGGGAAAGAAGGCGAAGACTACGATTCCTGCTCGTACCTTTTGGCATTCACCGCTTTTATCGTCATCATTCCGCGACGACGTTGCCGATCAAGAGGTGCCGGCGGAACGCATTGCGCCTTCCGCCGGCAATCCGCGGACGCCGCTCGCGTCCGCCTCACGGCTTACGGTTCGTAGGGGTCTGCGATGCGCCCGCCCACAATACTCCCGACCACGGCTCCGACGGCAGTGGCCGCGACTCGCCCGCCGCCCCGGCCGAACTGATTTCCGATCACACCGCCGGCAATGGCGCCGACGGCCTGTCCGACAGCGCGGTTTCCGTCGTAGCGCTGATATGAGGCCGGGCGCTCGTAATAGCCGGAATAAGGACGCGGCTGCTCGTAATAGCGCACCTCGGGTTGCTGGTAGTAACGCACCGGCGCCTGCTCGTAGTACACGGGCCGGTCGCGATACTCGATGCGCTCGCGATACACGACGCGGGGCGCTTCGCGATAAATCACCGCAGGCTCCTCATACACGACTGCGGGCCTGTCCCGACGGTAATGGCGCTCGTAGCGGACGTCATCATCGCAGTCGCGGTACGCGAATGCATTCGCACTGAACACAGCCGAAACGACCAGCGCCGGAATCCAGAACCTGTTCATTTTTCGCTCCTGACGGAAGACTCATGGAGCGGTATGCCCCATGAGCCAATAACGTTCGTGCGGAAAATCCGGCACACCGGGCTGTGTTCGAATTTGTAAGGCGCTCACCGATCGGCGAGTGCGCGTGCTGCAGCGACCCGCTCTGCGCTGTCCGGGTGCGTGCTGAGGAAGGCGAAGCGTGGCGACTGGGCGCTGCCCCCGAGCTTCTCGAAAAACCGCACTGCTCCCTCGGGGTCGTAGCCCGCGCGACGCATCGATGCGATGCCGGCCTCGTCGGCGGCGCGTTCGTCATCCCGGCTGTAGCCCTTCTCGGTAAAGCTGGTCGCGAACTCGGCAAACAGGGGCGTCAGCGGGAAGGCCACCGCGGTCAGCAGAATGCTCGCCACCGCCACGATGCCGCCGGTTTCGTTCTGGCGCGAGCGCCGCTGTTCGGAATGCCTCAGGTTCAGGTGCGCGAGCTCATGGCCGATCAGCGCCGCCCACGCGGGCTCGTCCGGGCCGAGGAGTTCGACCATCCCCGTGTGGATGCCGATGGTCTCGCCCTGCGCGCTGCGCACCGCGAAGGCATTGGCCGTCGGATCGTCGATCAGCAGGTACTGCGGTCGCGCACCGGGCGTCACCGCTTCGACGCGTTGCGCGGCCTCCCAAGCCGCCCGCAGCGCTGCCGCATCGAGCCAGCGCACACCGCTGCCTACCGGCAGCCCGACCCGCGCGCCGTCAACGGATCCGAGCACGGCCAGCGGCCACGCCGACACAGTGCCAACGTGCCGCGACGCCCCGCGCGGCGCCTTGTCCATCGGGGGATGTCCCGGCGGTACATGTGGCTGTGTCGCGCAGCCCGAGGCCAGCGCGAGCAGCGCCATAAATGCACGTTGACGAACCGGGACGGAAACCTTGGCCATCCGCCTAGCATACACACAGTTTGTCAGGCCTGCCCTGCCACGATGAAATATCCACTTTCACTTGATGACAATTCAATTATCATATTGGCATTGCGTTTTGCATATCATGCAGGCAGCCGAATAACCGCGCCATGCTTCCCCTTGTCCCGCTCGGGCAACGGAGCGGAAGCCGGAAGCGCACCAGAGGGCGGCGGCCAAGAATTTCTAACGGGAGAGGGAGTGGCGAGTATGGCTGAACAGAAACTAGGCAATCCGGCCGTCGTCGGCCTTGCGGGCTTCGGTCTGACGACGATGATCCTGCAATTCCATAATGTCGGCTGGATGGGGATCGGACCCGTGATCTGGGTGGGACTGATCTTCGGCGGTCTGGCGCAGATGATCGCCGGCCTGCAGGAGATGAAAACCGGCAACAACTTCGGCTACTGCGCCTTCACGGCCTACGGTTGCTTCTGGATCGCGCTGGCCCTGATGCTGATCGGCAACCAGTTCAACATCTACGTCTCGAGCAAGACCGACATCGGCTGGTTCCTCGTCGCCTGGACCGCGTTCACCGCGATCCTGTGGGTCGGGTCGATGCGCATCCACAGTGCGCTGGCGATCACCTTCACGATGCTGCTGGGCGGCTTCGTCATGCTCGACCTGGCCCATTTCGGCTATCCGGAGCTGACGGTCGTGGCGGGCTACGAGCTGATGGCGACCGCGGCGATGGCTTGGTACATCATGGCTCACCTGATCTTCCTCGACCTCTTCGGACGCGATGTGCTGCCGGTGGGCCAGCCCTGGATCAAGGGACCGCGGCAGACGTCCGAACGCGGCGTCGTCTCGGTGCTGAAGGTCGGCGAGCGTACGGCCTGAGGGGACGCAGATGACCCGGGTTCGGATTCAAGCGCTGCTGTGCTCGCTTTTCATGCTCGCGGGGGCTGCCCTCGCCGCGCCGGTCGCCGAAGACTCGGCGACGCCGGAGGATGCGGTGACGAAGGTCTGGGCGGCGGCGAAATTCCTCCAGACCAAGGGCGTGTCGGGAATCGCCGCCTTCAATAGCAAGGACGGGCCCTGGGTCTGGAAGGACAGTTATGTGTTCGTGTTCGATTGCCGGCTCGACCGGATGGTGGCACACCCGCTGCGCCCCGATCTCGTCGGTCGTCCGATCCTGCAGGTCACGGACAACAACGGGCGCTACATCTTCGCCGAGCTGTGCAAGGCCGCCGCGCAGCCCCGCGGCGGCTGGGTGGAGTACGCATGGCCCAAGCCGGGCGCGGGCGGAGCCTCACGCAAGCTGAGCTACGCGGTGACGGCCGACATGGCTTTCTCGGCGGGCATCCAGGTCGGCGCCGGCATCTATGACGAAAAGCTGACGCCGGTGGCGCTCAACAAGATCGTCGAGACGTTGGCGGACCCGGACAAATACCCGGCCCATTGAGACTGGCCACGGGACGCGGCTGCTTGCACCAAAATCAGGCGGCCGCGCCCGCCGACGCCCCAAGCCGGGGCGAAGCTTCCGAAAATCCGCCCGAAGAAGGCGCCACCTGGCGCTATTAAAGGCGATGCTGTCTTTGGCACGTGACGTGCTTTGAAGCGATCAGATCGGGCCAACGGCGGCTTGATGCAGTTGCGGCGAGCGAGATGCCGCAACCACGCTTACAAAGGACAACGGCGTCCATTCCAGCTCTCCATGCGAGGGACGGGAATGGGCGTTTTTTTTCGTCTGCACGATTCACTCAAGACCCAAGGAAACGTCATGTCTTACATCGCGCCAGCAGAGTTCGTCACCAAGATGGTGGATGCCGGGGAATCCAAGATCTTCATGTCCACGCGGGACACCATCGTTCGCGCCTTCATGGCGGGCGCGATCCTGGCGATCGCCGCCGCGTTCGCGATCACGATCAACGTGCAGACCGGACAGCCGCTCCTCGGGGCCACGCTCTTTCCGGTCGGCTTCTGCATTCTTTATCTGCTGGGCTTCGACCTGCTGACCGGCGTATTCACGCTGGCGCCGCTGGCGCTGATCGACAAGCGTCCCGGTGTGACGCCGGCCGGCGTGCTGCGCAACTGGGCGCTGGTCTTCGTCGGCAACTTCGCCGGCGCGCTGACGGTGGCACTGATGATGGCGGTCATCTTCACCTTCGGCTTCACCGAGGCGCCCAACATCGTCGGCCAGAAGATCGGCACCATCGGCGAAAGCCGGACGGTCGGCTATGCCGCGCACGGCGCGGCGGGCATGCTGACCCTCTTCATCCGCGGCCTGCTGTGCAACTGGATGGTGTCGACGGGCGTCGTCGGCGCGATGATGTCGACCAGCGTGTCGGGCAAGGTGATCGCGATGTGGATGCCGATCATGCTGTTCTTCTACATGGGCTTCGAGCATTCGATCGTGAACATGTTCCTGTTCCCGTCGGGCCTGATGCTGGGCGGCAATTTCTCGATCTACGACTATATGGTCTGGAACGAGATCCCGACCGTGCTCGGCAACCTGCTCGGCGGCATCACCTTCGTCGGCCTGACGCTGTACTCGACCCACGTCCGCACCGCGCCCAAGCGCGTCGTCGCCCGCTAAGTCTCAGGCATCGGGAGGGCCGCGCTCCTTGTGGGGCGGCCCCTCTTGCCATCTGCGATGTCCAGCACGCTCGCGATCGCCGCCGGCCAGTTCTCCGACAAGGGCCGCAAGGAAATCAACCAGGATTTCCACGGCCTGTGCGTCCCTGCCGAACCGCAGCTGAGTTCGAAGGGCATCGCGATCGCGATTGCCGACGGCATCAGCAGCAGCGCCGTCGGCCACGTCGCGAGCGAATCGGCGATCAAGAGCTTCCTCGAGGACTACTACTGCACGTCCGAAGCGTGGTCGGTGAAGACCTCCGCGCAGCGCGTGCTGTCCGCGACAAATTCCTGGCTGTATTCGCAGACGCGCCAGAGCCAGTACCGCTACGACCAGGACCGCGGCTACGTCTGCACGCTGAGCGCACTGGTCATCAAGTCCGCGACCGCGCATCTCTTCCACGTGGGCGACAGCCGCATTTATCGGCTGCGCAATGGCCGGCTCGAACAGCTGACCGAGGACCACCGGCTGGTCGTGGCCGAAGACCAGAGCTATCTGAGCCGCGCACTCGGCATCGGCGCCCAGGTCGAGATCGACTATCGGACGCTGGACATCGAGCCGGGCGAGGTCTTCGTGCTGGCGACCGACGGCGTGTACGAACACGTGGCGCCGAGCTTCGTCATCGATGCCGTAAGGAACTTCTCCGACGATCTCGACAAGGCGGCCCGACGCATCGTGCACGAAGCCTACGCGCTAGGCAGCACCGACAACCTGAGCGTCCAGATCGTGCGCGTCGAGGCCCTGCCCGAGCAGACGGCGGACAAACTGTATCGACAGCTCGCCGAGCTGCCGCCGCCTCCGATCCTCGCGGCGCGGATGGACTTCGACGGTTACCGGATCGTGCGCGAAATCCACAGCAGCAGCCGCAGCCACATCTATCTCGCCGAGGACTTGGACACCGGCAAGCTGGTGAGCCTGAAGATCCCGTCGATCGACCTGCGCGGCGACCCGGCCTATCTCGAACGCTTCATGCTGGAGGAATGGATCGCGCGGCGCATCGACAGCGCGCACGTGCTGAAATCCTGCGCGCCGACGCGCAAGCGCAATTACCTCTATGTCGTCACCGAATACATCGAGGGTCAGACGCTCGCGCAGTGGATGACGGACCACCCCGCGCCGGAGCTCGAAACGGTGCGCGGCATCGTCGAGCAGATCGCCAAGGGTCTGCGCGCCTTCCACCGCATGGAGATGCTCCACCAGGATCTACGGCCGAACAACATCATGATCGACGCCACCGGCACGGTGAAGATCATCGATTTCGGCGCGACGCGCGTTTCCGGCCTGGCCGAGGCGGACTCGGCAAATCTGCAGCCCCACATCCTCGGCACCGCCCAATACACCGCGCCCGAGTACTTCCTCGGCGAAGCGGGCTCGCCGCGCTCGGATCTCTTCTCGCTCGGCGTGATCACCTACCAGATGCTGTCGGGACGGCGGCTTCCCTATGGCGCCGAGGTGGCGAAGTCGCGGACCAAGGCGGCCCAGCGGAAGCTGAAGTATGCCTCCGTGCTCGACGACACCCGCGAAATTCCCGCCTGGATCGATGCCGCCCTCGCGAAAGCCGTCCATACGAATCCGTACAAGCGCCATGAAGAGCTCTCGGAGTTCGTCCACGACTTGCGGCAGCCGAACGCGGCGCTTCTCGGCAAGGGCCCACCGCCGCTGATCGAACGCAATCCGCTGATCTTCTGGCAGGCGCTGTCGTTCATGCTGACGATCGCGCTGATTGTCGTGCTGGGGAGTCGGACGGTCTTGAAATAGCGCGCGCCCGGCGACAGACAGCCCGGACGCTTCCACTTCACCGCCTGAATTCGCGGAAGCCGGCGATGCGCGCGAGGTCGGCCTTCACTTGGTCGCGGGTGCGTTCGTACGTGATCTCGCGGCCCATGGCACTCCCGACATACGCGGCGCCGTTACGCGTCGGCGACAAGGTGCAACGCACGCTGTGGACGCCCTCACCCAGCACGACTTCGATCCTGTCCAGGCTCTTGTTCAAGACGACGACCTGTATTTCCTGGCCGCTGCTGACGACGCGTACCTTGATTTTCTCGTTGTTCATGGTCGATCCAGTCTGTTGAGCCGCGTCGCTGCAAAAGGCAGCGACCGGGTAGTGTAGCCTCCATTACCGTGGCGGGCATCGCCGCAAGGGTGCATCATGATCCATGACGTGAGGGACCGGCCTGCGGGATTTCCGCAAGGAGAGGGGCATGACGAACAGGATCACCATACGCGCAGCCGATGTGCAGGTCGGCGACCATATCTATGACGGTCCCGGAACCAACGTCCACCCGACGTTTGCATGGGAAACCGTCACCGGCGTCAAGCTGGTGGACGGATTGATCGTGCTGATCGTGGGCCGCCTCGATGCCGCCCAAGGCGAGTTCTGGTTCGAGCCGGACGAAGCCGTCACGATCATTCGCTACCCCCCGGAGGCACCGCAAGAACCCGCAGCCAAGCCGCACCGGAAGCACGGCCACGGGCATTCCGGATAGTCTGCGCGGCGCGCGACAGGGCGGCGGCACGGAATCGGGTACGCGTTAGGCCGCGGGAAGCGGCGTCACGAACGGCCTCTTGGGCGTCGCGAGGCGCCGAGTCCGGTCGCGCTCACCATATCGCCTCGGGCGCGAGCAGGCGTTCGACCGGCCGGCCTTCGACGAGGTGCTCGTTGAAGATCTCGGCGACGTCCTCCTTCTGCACGCCGCGGTACAGCACGCCCTCCGGATAGAAGCACGTTGGTGCCCTGGTCGCAGGGGCCGAGGCAGCCGCTGTAGGTGACGGCGACGGTGCTGTAGAGGTTGCGCTTCTGCAGCTCCTGCCAGAAGGTCTGCAGCACGTCGTTGGCCCCCTTGTGGGCACAGGCGCCACGCGGGTGGCCGGCTGGACGGTTCTGGGAACAGACGAAGACGTGTCTTTGCGGTCTGGGCATGTCGATGACTCCTAGCCGAACTTGAAGAGGATGCCGTAGCCGCCGCGCGGGTATTCCCACGCGACGTTGCGATGGTCGGTGCAGATCACGCGGCAGGTGCCGCATTCGAGGCAGCCGTCGGTGATCAGCGCGATCTGCCCGTTGCCTTCGGCCGTGTAGCAGCCCGCCGGGCAACACACGGTGCATTGCTGGCTCTTGCACTGGTGGGCGCAGACGTCCGGATCCTTGATCGCGATGTGGGGGCGGCCCGCGTCGACGCGATAGCGGTTCTGGAACAGTTTTTCCTCGATCTTGATGGCGGCACTCATTCGAAGGCCCTCCAGAGCTTGAAGGCGTCGCCCATCAGGCCGAAGAGCGAACGCTTGCGGGTGAATGTCTTGCGGATCTCGCGCTCCTTGGTCTTCTTGTCGATGCCGTCGACCTTGAGCATGGTGTGCGCCGCGCGATTGAGGAGTTCCGGGTAGTCGGTGAAGAACTGCGGATTGCGGTGGAAGATGCCGGGCATCTCGCTGTACTTCTTGAGGTCCTTCATGACGAAGCTGTCGTCGAGCTTGGCGCGGTAGCGGGAGAGATTGGTCGCGCTGCAGGCCTTGCCTTCGCCGAGGATCTCGATCGCGGTTTCGGCGGCGATCCGGCCGGTCGTCATCGCGAGATTGGAGCCTTCGCGATGCACGGCGTTCACGAACATCCCCGAGTCGCCGACGATCATCCAGCCTTCGCCATAGAGCTTGGGCATGGCCTTGTAGCCGCCTTCGGGGATCAGGTGGGCGCAGTATTCCTTCATCTCGCCGCCTTCGAGCAACGGCTGGATCGACGGGTGGGCCTTCATCTCTTCAAGGAGGCGGTAGGGCGAGCACTGCTGCGCCTTGAAGTCGGACAGCATGCAGCCGACGCCGACGGTGATCGAGTCCTTGTTGGTGTAGAGGAAGCCGGTGCCCATCATCCCTTTGGTGATCTTGCCGAACATCTCGATCACGACGCCTGCGCCGTCGGAGATGTTGAAGCGGCTTTCGACGACCTCCTCGGGCATGAAGTGGATCTCCTTCACCGCGAGCGCGACGTCGCCGGGGTCGAGCTCGGGGCGGAAACCGGCCTTGCGCGCGAGCACGGAATTGACGCCGTCGGCGAGGATCACGACGTCGGCGTAGATCGAGCCGCCTTCGCGGTCGGTGCGCACGCCGACGACGCGCTGGCCGTCCATCAAGAGATCCGTGACGGTCGTCTCGCAGATCAGCAGAGCGCCCGCCTGCTGCACCTTGCCCGAGAACCACTTGTCGAACTGCGCGCGGATGATCGTGTAGCGGTTGTACGGCGGCTTGTTGAACGCATTGGAGCGGTAGTGCGTGCCGACGAAGGAGTCATCGTCGAGCACCCACATGCGCTGCTCGATGATGTGGCGCTCGAGCGGCGCGTCGTCGCGGAAGTCCGGGATGATCCGTTCCAGTGCGTCGGCGTAGAGGATCGCGCCCTGCACGTTCTTCGAGCCGGGGTATTCGCCGCGCTCAATCTGCAGCACCTTGAGCCCGGACTTCGCCAGCGTGTAGGCCGCGGCGTTGCCGGAGGGGCCGGCGCCGACGACGATTGCATCGAATTTTTCAGCCATGATCTGCTCCTCAAACGGCGATCTTCGCCAAGGCGAGTTCCTGCCTGAAGACTTCGGTCAGCGCCGGCAGGATGGTCATGGCGTTGCCGACGATGCCGTAGGTGGCGAAGTCGAAGATCGGCGCGTTGGGGTCGGAGTTGATCGCGATGATCACGTCCGAGCCTTCCATGCCGACGCGGTGTTGCACGGCGCCGGAGATGCCGGCGGCGATGTAGAGCTTGGGCCGCACGGTCTTGCCGGACTGGCCGACCTGGCGGTCGAGCTCGACCCAGCCGGCCTGCACGACCGGGCGCGACGCGCCGACTTCGCCGCCGAGCACCGCGGCGAGATCCCAGATCAGCTGGAAGTTCTCGGGCTTCTTCATGCCGCGGCCCCCGGCGACGATGACGTCGGCAAAGGGCAGCTGCGGCTTGTCCTGGCGCGCGTCGGGGATGTAGTCGAGCACCTTGGTGACGATGTCGGTCTCGATCAGGTGCAGCGGATGCTCGATGATGCGGCCGCGGCGCGAGGCGTCGCGGTCCGGCATCGCCATCACGCGCGGGCGCACGGTCGCCATCTGCGGCCGGTAGTTCAGCGTCAGGATCGTGCACAGCAGGCTGCCGCCGAAGGTCGGGCGCGACGCGGCGAGGCTGCGGTTGTCCGGGTCGATGCGCAGCTCCGTGCAGTCGGCGGTGAGGCCGGTCTGCAAGGTCGTCGCGACGCTGCCGGCGAGGTCGCGGCCCTGGGTCGTCGCGCCCAACAACAGGATCTCGGGCTGGTAGGTATTCACCAGCTCGGTGAGCCCCTTGGTGAAGGGTTCGTTGCGGTAGTTGGCGAGGACCGGGTCCTCGATCAGGTAACAGGCGTCGGCACCGTGGAAGAAGGCCTCGTCGCAGAAGCGCCGCGTCCGCAGTCCGGGGGCGCCGAGCACCACCCCGAACAGCTCGACGCCGAGGTTGTCAGCAAGTTTGCGGCCTTCGCCGAGCAGCTCCCACGACACCGGATGGACTTCGCCCTGCTCGTGCTCGACGAACACCCAGACGCCCTGGTAGGCCTTCAGGCGCTCGTCCAGCTCGTACTTGCCCTTGGCCGGTTTGCGCGCCGGCGCGCTCGCTTCGCTCATGATGTTCTCCGTCGTTCGCCGGCCTTCAGGCCAGCTTCTTCACCAGGCCGTCGCGCAGCTTGGCGTGCTGCGTGAAGAACTTGCCCACCACGGTTAGCGCGATATCGCGCGGCTGGTCGCTCTCGGTCTCGATCATCTCGGCTTTCTGCTCCTTCGCCTTGGGCGCGAAGACCTTGCTGACGACGGTCGGCGAACCCTTCAGGCCGATCTTCGCGACGTCCTCGATACCGGCCTGTTCGCGGTTCCACACGCGGACCTCGGCGCGCGCGGCGCGGAACATGTTCTCCATGCTCGCGAAGCGCATCTCGTTCGTGCCTTCGAGCATCGTCACGAGCGCCGGCAGCGTCGTCTGCAGCACCTGCACGCCGCCCTCGGCGCGGCGCTGCACGCGGATCTCGCGCTTCGCCAGATCGACGCCGTCGACCTGCGAGACGTAGGTCAGCAGCTGCAGGTCGAGCCGCTTCGCGATGCCGGGGCCGACCTGCGCGGTATCGCCGTCGATCGTCTGCTTGCCGCAGAACACGAGATCCACCGCCTCGTTCTCGCCGATCTTGCGGATCGCGGCGGCGAGCGCGTAGGAGGTCGCGAGCGTGTCGGCGCCGGCGAAAGCGCGGTCGGTGACGAGGATCGCCTCGTCGGCGCCGAAGGAAACGCACTTCCGGAGCGCCGCCTCCGCCTGCGGCGGGCCCATCGTCAGCACCGTCACGCGGCCGCCGAACTGGTCCTTCAGGCGCAGCGCCTCTTCGAGCGAGAACAGGTCGTAGGGATTGACGATCGCAGGCACGCCCTGGCGCATGATCGTGTTGGTCACCGGATGCACGCGGATCTGCGCGCTGTCCGGGACCTGCTTGATGCAGACGACGATGTGCATGGCGCTCTCCTATTGGCTCGACGGCAGCGTCGTGCGCAGCGAATCGAGGCTCACGCCGCGCGCCCCACCCGCCTCCTGGAAGACCTTGAAGACCTTTTCCTCGGCCGGCGTCGAGCGCACGAAGTCGTCATAGGCGCGCGCGAGCAAGCCCTGGTAGCGCTTGTAGAGCTCGGTCTCGTCGGATGCGGCGAGCGTCTTCTCCTGGCGCAGGTACTGATAGAAGCGCTTCAGGATGTGCAGCCGGTTCACGTTGACGATGGCCTGCTGGTAGGGCACGGCGAAGAAATCGAGGAATTCCTCGGCGGCCGAGAGGTTCGACAGGCGCTCGGTGAGGGTGCTCATGGTCTTTCTCCTGCGGGTGAATGGGCGCGCCGGGGCAGCGGCGCGACGGTGAAGGGAACCGCCGAACCGGGCTGGACTACAGGCTGGAAGGCGGGCTGCACGCAATGGTCGTCCGACTCGCAGCCTTGGCAGCCCGCCTCCCCCACTTCCAGGTTCCCCGCGGCGACGCGGCGTTCGAGATCGGCGATGCGGTCGAGCAAGCAGCCGATCGCCTTGCCGACCGGATCGGGCATCAGGTGATGGTCGAGATCGATGCCCTGCGCCGTGATGCGGCGTCGGTTCTTCGGCAGCACGGTCCGGCCCGGGATGCCGACGACGGTCATCCCGGCGGCGACGTCCTCGATCACGACCGAATTGGCCGCGACGCGCACGTTGTCGCCGACGCTGATCGGCCCGAGGATCTTCGCGCCCGCGCCGACGACGACGCCGCTACCGAGCGTCGGATGGCGCTTGCCGGGGTTCCACGAGGTGCCGCCGAGCGTGACGCCGTGGTACATCGTCACGTCGTCGCCGATCTCGGCCGTCTCGCCGATCACGACGCCGCAGCCGTGGTCGATGAAGAAGCGGCGGCCGATCCTCGCGCCGGGGTGAATGTCGACCTGCGTGAACATCCGCGCGAGGTGGCTCAAGAGGCGCGCCGGATAGCGGAATCCCCGCTGCCACAGCGCGTGCGCGACACGGTGCGCGGCCAGCGCATGGACACCCGGGTAGATCGTCAGCACTTCGAGCCGGTTGCGTGCCGCCGGATCGCGGGCGAAGACGCAGGATACGTCCTCGCGCAGCAGCGCAAGGAGCCCCGGCGTGGGCGCCACGACCGGTGCGAGCGTCGTGCAGTCGGAGAGCGCGCTCATGGGCGAGCTCCGTTCGTCTCTGCGCTGCCGTCGCGTCGGGTGATGTGCTTGGAGCTGCGAGTCATGATCTGCCTCGTTGCCGGTGATTGTCCCGACAATCATTCAGCAAGTCATGTGCCACAGAATATTTTATTTGTTTTCAGATAGTTATCCATACGCCGACTTCACCATGCAGTGCACAAAAGATGCATTGTGCGGTTTGTCGGGATTGCAGGGTGGGTAGGGCGAGATCTAAGTGGATGCCGCGCCCGAATTTGATGACAAAAGGCACACATCAGCGTAGCATGGTCACCATGAAACCATTCCGCTGGAGTCCGGAGAAGAACGAGGTCCTCAGATCCGACCGGGGTATTTCATTCGAAAGGATCGTCGTCGCAATCGAGTCCGGCGGACTGATCGACATTCTGGCGCACCCGAATCAGGCGAAGTACCCGAGGCAACAGGTCCTGGTTGTCACCTGTGACGACTACGCGTATCTGGTGCCGTTCGTCGAGGAAAGTGATTATTTCTTTCTGAAGACCATCATCCCCAGCCGCAAGGCGACACGGGATTATCTGAAGCAAGGTGAAGCAGATGCCGAGAATTGACGCTGAAGAACTTGAAATTCTCGATGCCTACGAGAAGGGGCAGTTGAAGTCCGTCGCAACCAAGGCGGAAATCGCGAAATTCAAGGCCGCCGCGCGGGCGACCGCGATCAAGGATCGCCGGGTCAATATCCGCCTGTCTTCCGGCGACCTGAACGACATTCAGGTCAAGGCCCTCGAGGAGGGGATTCCTTACCAGACCCTCATCGCGAGCGTGCTGCATAAGTACGTTACCGGCCGCTTGACCGAGCAGCCCAAAACGGTCGCGAAGCCAGCGGGTGGGGCCACCGAAAAGCGGCGTACCCCGAAGCACAGCTGAAACGGGAACGGCCCCGTCGAACACTCAGGGCCGGATTTCGTCCCGCACCTCGAAGAGACGCACAATCAATCGTGCGTCTCCCGCGCCAGGTTCCGCGTGTATCGCGGCAACTCCACGACGAGATTCTCGCCGCGAATCACGACTTGGCACGCGAGGCGCGATTGCGCCTCCAGCCCCCACGCGCGGTCGAGCTGGTCTTCCTCGTCGGAGGACGCCGGCGTCAGCGACGCGAAGCCTTCGCGGATCACGACGTGGCAGGTCGCGCAGGCGCAGGATTTCTCGCACGCATGCTCCAGCGCGAGGCCCTGTTTGAGCAGCGCGTCGCACAGGAAGGTGCCGGACTTCGCCTCGAAGACGGCGCCTTCGGGGCTCAGCGTCGCATGCGGCAGCAGCGTGATGCGCGGCATGGAGGTGTCCTTGTCGGGCTCAGACGAGCTTTTCGAGCTGGTCCAGCCGGTGGCCGGAGAAGGCGCGCTGGACGCCCACGTTCATGCGGCGGGCGGCGAATTCGGTGGTCGCGCGGTTGAGGGCGTCGGTCGCCTGGCGCAGCGCGGCGAGGCTGTCGGGGTTATGCACTTCGAGCAATTCGCCGACGGCGTACATCGCCTGCGCGATCGCGGCGCGTTCGGGCGGCGCAAGCAGCGCGTGGCCGTCCTCGGCGAGCGCTGCTTCGGTCGCATCGAGCAGGCGCCGCGCATCGACCTGGGCCTCGCGCACCATGCGCTGCTGCAGATCGTCCTCGGCGCGCGCCTGCGAGTCTTCGAGCATGCTGGCGATCTGCGTGTCGGTGAGGCCGTAGGACGGCTTCACGACGACCGAGGTCTCGACGCCGCTGCTCTGCTCGCGCGCCAACACCGACAGCAGGCCGTCGGCGTCGACCTGGAAGGTCACGCGAATGCGCGCCGCGCCCGCGACCATCGGCGGGATGCCGTGCAACTCGATCTGCGCGAGCGAACGGCAATCGGCGACGAGCTCGCGCTCGCCCTGCAGCACGTGGATCGCCATCGCCGTCTGGCCGTCCTTGAAGGTCGTGAATTCTTGCGCGCGCGCAACGGGGAGCGTGGAGTTGCGCGGGATGATCTTCTCCATCAGCCCGCCCATCGTCTCCAACCCGAGCGACAGCGGGATCACATCGAGCAGCAGCCAGTCGTCCTCGCCGCGATTGCCGGCGAGCACGTTCGCCTGCATCGCGGCGCCGAGCGCGACGACCTGGTCGGGATCGAGATTGGTCAGTGGCTCGCGGCCGAAGGCCTTTGCGACCGCCGCGCGCACGTGGGGCATGCGCGTCGCGCCGCCGACGAGCACGACGCCGCGGATCTCGTCCACCGCGAGGCCTGCGTCGCGCAGCGCCCGACGCGCCGGTTTCAGCGTGCGCTCGACCAGATCCTGCGTGATCGCAACGAAGGTCTCGCGCGACAGGATGAGATCGACGGGGTCGTCCGTTCCCATCGGTACGCAGATCACCGCCCGGTCGGCCGCCGACAGCGCTTCCTTCGCCGCACGGCAGCGCGCGAGCAGGGTCTGCAGGTCCTGCGGCGACGGCTGGCCGAGGCCGACCTCGGCGCGCGCCCAGGCGGCGATGCGGTGGTCGAAGTCGTCGCCGCCCAGCGCGGCATCGCCCCCGGTCGAAAGCACCTCGAAGACGCCGCGCGAGAGCTTCAGGATCGAGATGTCGAAGGTGCCGCCGCCCAAGTCATACACGGCATAGACGCCCTCCGCCGCGTTGTCGAGGCCATAGGCGATCGCGGCAGCGGTCGGTTCGTTCAAGAGGCGCAGCACGTCGAGGCCCGCGAGCCGCGCCGCGTCCTTCGTCGCCTGGCGCTGCGCGTCGTCGAAGTAGGCCGGGACCGTGATCACCGCGCCGACGAGCGCCCCGCCCAGGCTCGCCTCGGCGCGTTCGCGCAACGTGCGCAGCACTTCAGCGCCGATCTCGACCGGGCTCTTCGCGCCCGCGACCGTCTCGACCCGCACCATGCCCGGCGCGTCGACCAGGCGGTAGGGCACCGTCTGCCCGCCCCGCTCGACGTCAGCGAGCCCGCGCCCCATCAGCCGCTTCGCCGACGAGATCGTGTTCAGCGGATCCTCGCTCTGGCGCGCGAGCGCGTCCTGTCCCGTCGTCACGTCGCCATCCGCGTGAAAGCGCACGACCGAAGGCAGCAGCATCCGACCTTCGGCGTCGGGGATGACCGCCGCGCTGCCGCTGATCACGCTCGCGACGAGCGAATTGGTCGTGCCCAGATCGATGCCGACCGCCAGCCGGTGCTGGTGCGGTGCGGCGGAGCGGCCGGGTTCGCAGATCTGCAGGAGGGCCATGTTTCGTTTCCTAGGGGGATGGGATGGACGAGGCGGGTCGCTCAGACGGTGAAACTCTCGCCGCAGCCGCACTGGTCCTTGACGTTCGGGTTGTGGAACTTGAAACCTTCGTTGAGCCCTTCGCGGACGAAGTCGAGCTCGGTGCCATCGAGATAGATGTGGCTCTTGCGGTCGACGAGCACCGTCACACCGTGGCTCTCGAACTTCAGGTCGTCGGCATCTTCCTCGTCGACGAACTCCAGCGCGTAGGCCATACCCGAACAGCCGCTGGTCTTGACCGCGAGGCGCAGACCGACGCCCTTGCCACGCTTGGCGAGGAAGGCATTGACGCGGCGGGCGGCGGTTTCGCTCAATGTGACGGACATGATTCGCTCCTCAGACGGAGAAGGAACTGCCGCATCCGCAAGTGGACGTGGCGTTCGGGTTCTTGATGACGAAGCGCGAGCCTTCGAGGCCGTCCTCGTAGTCGATCTCGGCGCCGGCGAGATACTGGAAGCTCATCGCATCGACGACGACCTGCACGCCGCGCCGCTCAACCGCGACGTCGTCCTCGGCGACCGCCTCGTCGAAGGCGAAGCCGTACTGGAAGCCCGAACAGCCGCCTCCGGAGACGAAGATCCGCAGTTTCAGACCGGGATTGCCCTCCTCGTCGATCAGCTCGCGCACCTTGTCGGCGGCGGCGTCGCTGAAGACGAAGGGCAGCTCGTCGGAGGCGGGCGCGTCGAGCGTCGCACAGGTGGCGGGGGACGAGGGCTTGCAGGTGGAGGTCGGGGTGGCGCAGCTGGACATGGGTCTCTCCTTCGGGCGTCGGGGCGGACGGATGGGGGTCAGGCGGTGGCCGGTTCGCAGGCCGGGAATTCGGAGGACTGGGCAGGCGACTGCTTGGCGCGGTAGTCCGCCACCGCCGCCTTGATCGCGTCCTCGGCGAGGATCGAGCAGTGGATCTTCACCGGCGGCAGCGCGAGCTCCTCGGCGATCGCGGTGTTCTTGATCGCGAGCGCCTCGTCGAGCGTCTTGCCCTTGACCCATTCGGTGACGAGCGAACTCGATGCGATCGCCGAGCCGCAGCCGTAGGTCTTGAACTTCGCGTCCTCGATCACGCCGTCCTTACCGACCATGATCTGCAGCTTCATCACGTCGCCACAGGCCGGCGCGCCGACCATGCCGGTGCCGACGCCGGCTGCGGCCGTGTCGAGCGAGCCGACATTGCGCGGGTTTTCGTAGTGGTCCAGAACCTTGTCGCTGTATGCCATTTTGATCTCCTAATGCGCTGCCCATTGCACGGAATCGAGGTCGATGCCGGCCTTGTACATGTCCCAGAGCGGCGACAGCTCGCGCAGCTTGCCGACCTTGTCGCGGATCAGGCGGATCGCGAAATCCACCTCCTCGACGGTCGTGAAACGCCCGATGCTGAAGCGGATCGAGCTGTGCGCGAGTTCGTCGGAAAGTCCCAGCGCACGCAGCACGTACGAGGGCTCGAGGCTCGCCGAGGTACAGGCCGAGCCGCTCGAGACCGCGATCTCCTTGATCGCCATCAGCAGCGATTCGCCTTCGACGTAGTTGAAGCTGATGTTCAGGTTGTGCGCGACGCGCCGTTCGAGGTCGCCGTTCACCGACACGGCTTCCATGTCGGCGAAGCCCGCGAGTAGGCGGTCGCGCAGCATGCGGATGCGCTCGTTCTCCGCGCCCATCGTCTCCCGCGCAATGCGGAAGGCCTCGCCCATGCCGACGATCTGGTGCGTCGCGAGCGTGCCGGAACGGAAACCGCGCTCGTGCCCGCCGCCGTGCATCTCGGCCTCCAGGCGCACGCGCGGCTTACGGCGCACGTAGAGCGCGCCGATGCCTTTCGGGCCGTAGGTCTTGTGCGCCGAAAAGCTCATGAGGTCGACCTTGAGCGTCGAGAGATCGATGTCGACCTTGCCCGTCGCCTGCGCTGCATCGACGTGCAGCAGCACGCCGCGCTCGCGGCATATCTCGCCCATCTCGGGGATCGGCTGGATCACGCCGATCTCGTTGTTCACGAACATCACCGACGCGAGGATCGTGTCCGGACGGATCGCCGCGCGGAAGGCGTCGAGATCGACGAGGCCGTTCGCCAGCACGTCGAGATAGGTCACCGAATAGCCCTGGCGCTCCAGCTCGCGCATCGTGTCGAGCACCGCCTTGTGCTCGGTCCTCACCGTGATCAGGTGCTTGCCCTTGCCCGAATGGAAGCGCGCAATGCCCTTGATCGCGAGGTTGTTCGATTCGGTCGCGCCCGAGGTCCAGATGATCTCGCGCGGATCGGCGCCGACCAGCGCCGCGACGTCTTCGCGCGCCGCCTCAACCGCCTTCTCGGCATCCCAGCCGTAGGCGTGCGAGCGGCTTGCGGGGTTGCCGAAAAGCTCCGTCAGATACGGAATCATCTTTTCGGCCACGCGCGGATCGACCGGCGTGGTGGCTGAGTAGTCCAGATAAATCGGTGTTCGGCTCATCCTCGGCTCCGGTAGCGTTCGCTGTCGTCTGGCCAGCTGTCGCCTACCTTCCGCAAGGACCGTACCAATCACACCAACGTGCCTAAACATCTGAATTGACGCGTTTTGTCTGGACTGCGACAACGCAACGACAATCCCGCTTTGTCGCGTTTGTCGACTTTTGTGCACTGCGCAACAAAAAAGGCCTGCTCGCGCAGGCCTTCTTCCTCATGCCGACTTGCCACCGCTCGCGCAGTGGCATCCGCGATCATTCGAACTCGATGATCACCTCGTCGACCGACAGGCTCGCGCCCGGGCTCGCGACGAGCTTCTTGACCTTGCCGTCCTGCTCGGCCTTCAGCACGTTTTCCATCTTCATCGCTTCGATAATCGCAAGCTTCTCGCCGGCCTTCACTTCCTGGCCTTCGGCGACACAGATGTCGCGCAGCAGGCCCGGCATCGGCGACAGCAGGAACTTCGACATGTCCGGCGGCAGCTTCTCGGGCATCAGCGCGAGCAGTTCGGCCGCACGCACCGTCATCACGATCGGCTCGACGAACAGGCCGAAGTGCGAGATGCGATAGCGCAGGCCGCGGCGTTCGATCTGCAGGCAGATCGGCGTGCCGTTGACCGTGCCCTGGAACAGCAGGTCGCCGAAGGTCCAGTCGGAGACGATGCGGTAGGTCTTGTCACCATAGGTGATTTCCATGCCGCTATCGACGCGCTGGACAACCACCGGGTACTGCTTGCCGCCCATCACGACCACCCACCGGCTGCCGACCTTGCGGCCGTGGCCGGCGAGCTGGCCGTCGATCTGCACCGCGCGGTCGATGTAGCGCAGGCGCGCGAAAGTCGCGACCGCCGCGAGCAGCGCCGGATCGTCGTGCGGCACCATCGAGGCGTCGAAGCCCTGCGGGTACTCCTCGGCGATGAAGCCGGTGTTGAAGTGGCCCGAGCAGAAGCGCGGGTGCTGCAGCAGCGCCGCCTGGAACGGGATGTTCGAGCTGATGCCGCGGATCACGAAGGCGTTCAGCGCGTCGCGCATGCGCTCAATCGCCTGCTCGCGGGTCGCGCCGTGCACGATCAGCTTCGCGATCATCGAGTCGTAGTACATCGAGATCTCGCCGCCTTCATACACGCCGGTATCGACGCGCACCTGGCCCGGGACTTCCTTCGGCGCCTGGAACTTCACCAGCCGCCCGGTCGAGGGCAGGAAGCCGCGGAACGGGTCTTCGGCGTTGATCCGGCACTCCATCGACCAGCCGTTGATCTTGACGTCGGCCTGGGTGAGGGGCAGCTTTTCGCCGTTGGCGACGCGGATCATCTGCTCGACGAGGTCGAGGCCGGTGATGAGTTCCGTTACCGGGTGCTCCACCTGCAGGCGGGTGTTCATCTCAAGGAAGTAGAACTCCTTGGTCGCGCCGCTGACCACGAACTCGACCGTGCCGGCCGATTCGTAGTTCACTGCGCGCGCCAGCGCCACCGCCTGCTCGCCCATCGCCTTGCGCATTTCGGGGTCGACGAAGGGGCTCGGTGCCTCCTCGATGACCTTCTGGTGACGGCGCTGGATCGAGCAATCGCGCTCGTTCAGATACACGTAGTTGCCGTGCGAGTCGCCGAGCACCTGGATCTCGATGTGGCGCGGCTCAAGCACGTACTTCTCGATGAACACGCGGTCGTCACCGAACGAATTCTTGGCTTCATTGACGCACGACGAGAAGCCTTCGAAGGCCTCCTGGTCGTTGTACGCAACGCGCAGGCCCTTGCCGCCGCCGCCGGCGGAAGCCTTGATCATCACCGGGTAGCCGATTTTCTTGGCGATCTCGACCGCCTCGGCCGGACCGGAGATCGCGTCGTTGTAGCCAGGAATCGTGTTCACGCCGGCTTCGATCGCGAGCTTCTTCGACTCGATCTTGTCGCCCATCTTCGCGACCGAGTAGTGCTTCGGCCCGATGAACTTGATGCCTTCCTCTTCGAGACGGCGCGAGAACTCGGCGTTTTCCGACAGGAAGCCGTAGCCCGGATGGACCGCCTCGGCGCCGGTCTGCTTGCAGGCGGCGATGATCTTGTCCATCACCAGGTAGGACTCTTTCGACGCCGCCGGTCCGATGTACACGGCCTCGTCCGCGAGCTCGACGAAGAGCGCGTCCTTGTCGGCCTCGGAATGGACGGCGACGGTGGCGATGCCCATCTTGCGGGCGGTCTTGATCACGCGGCAGGCGATTTCGCCGCGGTTTGCAATCAGGATCTTCTTGAACATGTCTTTATGAACCTCTCGCGGCGATTACAGAGGGATGTTGCCGTGCTTGCGCCACGGATTCTCGAGTTCCTTGTTCTTCAGCATCGACAGCGAGCGGCACACGCGCTTGCGCGTCTCGTGCGGCATGATGACGTCGTCGATGAAGCCGCGCGCGCCGGCCACGAACGGGTTCGCGAAACGCGCCTTGTACTCGGCTTCGCGCGTGGCGAGCTTCGCCGGGTCGTCCTTCTCGCCGCGGAAGATGATCTCCACCGCGCCCTTCGGGCCCATCACCGCGATTTCGGCTGACGGCCATGCGAAGTTCACGTCGCCGCGCAGGTGCTTCGACGACATGACGTCGTAGGCGCCGCCGTAGGCCTTGCGGGTGATGATCGTGACCTTCGGCACGGTGCATTCGGCGTAGGCGTAGAGCAGCTTCGCGCCGTGCTTGATGATGCCGCCGTATTCCTGAGTCGTGCCCGGCATGAAGCCCGGGACGTCGACCAGCGTCACGACCGGGATGTTGAACGCGTCGCAGAAGCGCACGAAGCGCGCCGCCTTGATCGAGCTCTTGATGTCGAGGCAGCCCGCGAGCACCAGCGGCTGGTTCGCGACGATACCGACCGGGGCGCCTTCCATGCGCGCGAAGCCGACGATGATGTTCTTGGCGTAGTCCGGCTGGATTTCGAAGAAATCGCCGTCGTCGACCATCTTGACGATGACTTCCTTCATGTCATACGGCTGGTTCGGGTTGGTCGGCACCAGCGTGTCGAGCGACATGTCGAGGCGGTCGGCCGGGTCGATCGCCGGAACGGTCGGGGCCTTCTCGCGGTTGCTCGACGGGATGAAGCCGACGAGGCGGCGGGTCATCATCAGCGCCTCGACGTCGTTCTCGAACGCGAGGTCGGCGACACCCGACTTGGTGTTGTGGGTCACCGCGCCGCCCAACTCCTCGGCCGTCACTTCCTCGTGGGTCACGGTCTTCACGACTTCCGGACCGGTCACGAACATGTAGGACGAATCCTTCACCATGAAGATGAAGTCGGTCATCGCCGGGCTATACACCGCGCCGCCCGCGCAAGGGCCCATGATCAGCGAGATCTGCGGCACGACGCCGGAGGCCATCACGTTGCGCTGGAACACGTCGGCATAGCCGCCGAGCGAATCGACGCCTTCCTGGATCCGCGCGCCGCCCGAGTCGTTGAGCCCGATCACCGGCGCACCGACCTTCATCGCGTGGTCCATCACCTTGCAGATCTTCTCGGCGTGGGTTTCCGACAGCGAGCCGCCGAACACCGTGAAGTCCTGCGAGAACACGAACACGAGGCGCCCGTTGATGGTGCCGTAGCCGATCACCACGCCGTCGCCCGGAGTGTGGTCCGCTTCCATGCCGAACTCGGTGCAGCGGTGCTCCTTGAACATGTCCCACTCTTCGAAGCTGTCCTCGTCGAGGAGCAGTTCGATGCGCTCGCGCGCGGTGAGCTTGCCCTTGGTGTGCTGGGCGTCGATGCGCTTCTGCCCGCCGCCGAGGCGCGCCTTGGCGCGCTTCTCGTCGAGCTGACGAATGATGTCTTGCATTGATGACCTCCTTTACGGTTCTGCCACTCCAGCCGTCGAGCGACCGGACAACTCAGTTCAGATAGCCGAGCAGGCGCAGCGCGGCGGCCGAAGGCGTCGTCGCGCCCTCCTCCACCGCACGGGCGAGCCCGGGCAATTCGTGTTTCACTTGCGGATGGCTGCGGAAACGGCTGCGCAGCCCGGCATCGATCAGGTCCCACATCCACGCGAGCGCCTGGTGGCGCCGCTTGGCCTCGAACTCGCCGGAGCCCTGCATCGCCTTGCGATAGTCCGTGACCGCCGTCCAGAAATCGGCGATGCCCTGCTTCTGCAAAGCGGAGAGCGTCAGCACCGGCACCGTCCAGTTGGGGCTGGCCGGGCGCAGCATGTGCAGCGCGGTCTTCATCTGCGACTTCGCGCGCATCGCCGCACCGGCGTCGATGTCCGCCTTGTTGATGACGATGAGATCGGCGATCTCCATGATGCCTTTCTTGATCGCCTGCAGGTCGTCGCCCGCATTCGGCAACTGCAGCAGGCAGAAGATGTCGCTCATGCCGGCGACAGCGGTTTCAGACTGGCCGACGCCGACCGTCTCGATGATGATCACGTCGAAGCCGGCGGCCTCGCACACCAGCATCGTCTCGCGCGTCTTCTCGGCGACGCCGCCAAGGCTGCCCGCGGACGGGCTCGGGCGGATGAAGGCGGCGGGGTTCTGGCTCAGCAGTTCCATGCGCGTCTTGTCGCCGAGGATCGAGCCGCCGGTCAGCGACGAGGACGGGTCGACCGCCAGCACCGCGACACGCAGGCCCTGCTCGATCAGGTACAGGCCCAGCGCCTCGATGAAGGTCGACTTGCCGACGCCCGGCACGCCGGAGATGCCGACCCGCATCGCGCCGCCGGTCTGCGGCAGCAGCGCTTCGAGCACATGGCGCGCGCGCACCTTGTGGTCCTCGCGCTGCGACTCGATCAGCGTGATCGTCTTCGCGAGCGGACGCAGCTGGCGCGCGAGCACGCCCTCGACCAGCGCGCGGTCGGCGGCATCGAGTTCCGGCACGAAATCGGCCATTGCTTCCGGCAGGTGTTCGGGCTTGTTCATCGGCATCGAGACGTCGGTTGCATCACGTTCGCGGGACCTTCCCGCGGTTCATCGACAAAAAGGGCGACGCGGCCATCCGACCGGTCGCCCCGCAGGCGAGGATCAGCCGTTCGCGCGCGCCGCGCGGATCTGCTTGAGCACTTCGCGCGCAGACGTCTGGATCGCCGTGCCCGGCCCGAAGATGCCCTTTGCCCCGGCAGCATACAACGCATCGTAATCCTGCGCCGGAATCACGCCGCCGACGAACACGACAATGTCCTCCGCGCCGAGCCGCTTCAGCTCATTCACGATCTGCGGCACCAGCGTCTTGTGACCGGCGGCGAGGCTGGAGCAGCCCACCGCATGCACGTCGTTCTCGACCGCGTGGCGCGCCGCCTCTTCCGGGGTCTGGAAGAGCGGCCCGATGTCGATGTCGAAGCCGAGGTCGGCGAAGGCCGAGGCGACGACCTTCGCACCGCGGTCGTGGCCGTCCTGGCCGAGCTTGGCGATCATGATGCGCGGGCGGCGGCCCTCTTCGGCGACGAAGGCTTCGATGTCGGCCTTCAGTTCCTTCCAGTCGGAATCGTTTTCCACGACGGCTCCATACACGCCGGACACGGCTTGCGGGTTGGCACGGTAGCGACCGAAGACCTTCTCCAGCGCGTCCGAGATCTCGCCGACGGTCGCGCGCAGGCGCACCGCCTTCACCGACAGGTCGAGCAGGTTGCCGTCGCCCGTCTCGGCGCACTTCGTCAGCGCGTCGAGCGCGGCCTGCACGGCGGCGTTGTCGCGCGTCGCGCGGATCTTGTTCAGGCGCGCGACCTGCGATTCCCGCACCGCGTGGTTGTCGATGTCGAGGATCTCGATCGGGTCTTCCTTCGCCAGCTTGTACTTGTTCACGCCGACGATGACGTCCTTGCCCGAGTCGATGCGCGCCTGCTTGTCGGCAGCGCATTCCTCGACCTTCATCTTGGCCCAGCCGGACTCGACCGCCTTGGTCATGCCGCCCATCGCCTCGATTTCTTCGATCAGCGCCCAGGCCTTGTCGGCCATGTCCTGGGTCAGCTTCTCCATCATGTAGGAGCCGGCCCACGGATCGACGACGTTACAGATGTGCGTCTCTTCCTGGATGATGATCTGGGTGTTGCGCGCGATGCGCGCCGAGAACTCGGTCGGCAGCGCGATCGCCTCGTCGAGCGCGTTGGTGTGCAGCGACTGCGTGCCGCCGAAGACCGCCGCCATCGCCTCGATCGTCGTACGCACGACGTTGTTGTACGGGTCCTGCTCGGTCAGCGACCAGCCCGAGGTCTGCGAGTGCGTGCGCAGCATCATCGACTTCGCACTCTTCGGGTTGAACTGCTTCATGATCCGCCACCACAGCAGACGCGCCGCGCGCATCTTGGCGATCTCGAGGTAGAAGTTCATCCCGACCGCCCAGAAGAACGAGAGGCGGCCCGCGAAGGTGTCGACGTCCATGCCGCTGTTGATGCCGGTGCGCACGTACTCCATGCCGTCGGCGAGCGTGAACGCGAGCTCGATCGCCTGGTTCGCACCGGCTTCCTGGATGTGGTAGCCCGAGATCGAGATCGAGTTGAACTTCGGCATGTGCTGCGCCGTATACCCGAAGATGTCAGCGATGATCTTCATCGACGGCGTCGGCGGGTAGATATAGGTGTTGCGGACCATGAACTCCTTGAGGATGTCGTTCTGGATGGTCCCGGACAGCTTGTCCTGGCTCACGCCCTGCTCTTCGGCGGCGACGATGTAGCCGGCGAGGATCGGCAGCACGGCGCCGTTCATCGTCATGGACACCGACACCTTGTCGAGCGGAATCTCGTTGAAGAGGATCTTCATGTCCTCCACCGAGTCGATCGCCACGCCGGCCTTGCCGACGTCGCCGACGACGCGGGGATTGTCCGAGTCGTAGCCGCGGTGCGTTGCGAGGTCGAACGCCACCGACACGCCCTGGCCGCCGGCGGCGAGCGCCTTGCGGTAGAAGGCATTCGACGCCTCTGCGGTCGAGAAGCCCGCGTACTGGCGGATCGTCCACGGCTTCACGGCGTACATGGTCGGCTGCGGGCCGCGCAGGAAGGGCTCGAAGCCGGGCAGCGTGTCGGCGTGCTCCAGGTTCGCGACGTCGACCTTCGTATACAGCGGTTTTACCGCGATGCCCTCCGGAGTCACCCAGTTCAGATTCTGGACGTCACCACCCGGTGCGTGCTTGGCAGCAAGCTTGTTCCAGGCATCCATATCCATTTGCGGATACGCCGGCATCTTGGCGTTCGACATGACAAACCCTCTCTGTGAATCCGTTTGGCCGCGGGAAGCGGCATTCGCTTGACCTGATCTCCAGCACCATCGACTGCGACGACGAGACCGCCCGCGGGACTCAAGCCCACGGACGGTCGCCGACGCCCCGGCTTGCGGCGTAGCTCCCTCTCCCTCGATCCGCCGACGCTGCCAGGCAGCGGAGCGGATTCTCCCTTTCTACGCCGTGCACGGGATGTTGACTTGTACTGGCGAGCGAATAATACTTTATCCATAATTATGAATGCAACTGTAACCGCGACGCCTTTTCAACGACAATCGCGGTCGCCCAAATCCTGCGTATCAGATCGCCCATGACTGCATCCCGTATCGCCCCACTCGCCCTGTACCAGGAGGTGGCCGAAAGGCTGCGCCAGCGCATCTTTTCGCATGAATTGCAGGCCGGAACCTGGATCGACGAGCAAGCGCTCGCCGACGATTACGGCATCTCGCGCACCCCGCTGCGCGAGGCGCTGAAGGTGCTCGCCTCCGAAGGCTTGGTCACGCTCAAGCCGCGGCGCGGCTGCTACGTGACCGAGATCTCCGAGCGCGACCTCGACGAGATCTTCAGCGTGATGTCGCTGCTCGAAGGCCAGTGCGCGCAGATCAGCGCGAAGAAGGCCACCGAAGCCGACCTCGACCGCCTGCGCGAGATCCACGCCCAACTCGAAGCGGCTGCGAAGAAGGACGACATCAATGGCTTCTTCGAGGCCAACCAGGCCTTCCACCTCGCGCTGCAGCAGATCGCCGACAACCGCTGGCTGCTCCATTGCATCGAGGACCTGCGCAAGGTGATCCGCCTGTCGCGCCATCATTCGCTCTTCAGCGAAGGACGGCTGGAGCAGTCGCTGCAAGAACATCGCGGCATCCTCGCCGCACTGACCGAGCGCGACGCGGAGGCCGTCGAGTTGCGCATGCGCGAACACATCCTCAGCGGACGTGCGGCGCTCGTACGCATCGCGCAGGCGAAAACCAAGACGGCGTAAAATCACGCCCCCGGCCGCGTCATCGCCTCCGGATCGACCCACAGATCGAACTCCTCCGCCGCGACGTAACCCGACGCTAGCGCCGCCTCGCGCAGCGACAGCCCCTCGCGGTGCGCCTTCTTCGCGATCTCCGCCGCACGGTCATAGCCGATGTGGCGGTTGAGCGCCGTCACGAGCATCAGGTTCTTCGCGAGGTTCGCGCGGATGCGCGGCAGGTTGGGCATCAGCCCGCGCGCGCAATGCGCGTCGAAGGCGTCGCAGGCATCCGCAAGCAGCGCGATGCTCTCCAGCACGTTGTGCGCCATCACCGGCTTATACACATTCAACTGGAAGTTGCCCTGCGTGCCGGCGAAGGCGACCGCGGCGTCGTTGCCGAAGACCTGCACGCACACCATCGTCAGCGCCTCGCACTGCGTCGGATTCACCTTGCCGGGCATGATCGACGAGCCGGGCTCGTTTTCCGGAATCAGCAATTCGCCGATGCCGCAGCGCGGCCCGCTCGCGAGCCAGCGCACGTCGTTCGCCATCTTCATCAGGCCGCCGGCGAGCGTGCGCAATGCGGCCGAAGTCTGCACCAGCGCGTCGTGCGCGGCGAGCGCGAAGAAGCGGTCCGGCGCGCTGCGGAAAGGCAGGCCCGTCAATTTCGCGATCGCCCCGGCGGCGCCATCGCCGAAGCGCGGATGCGCGTTGAGCCCGGTCCCCACCGCCGTGCCGCCGATCGCGAGGTCGTACAGACCGGGCAGCGCGGCACGCACCCCCGCGAGGCCGAATTCGATCTGAGCGACCCAGGCGCCGATTTCCTGCCCGAGCGTGATCGGGGTCGCGTCCTGCAGGTGGGTGCGGCCGGTCTTGACGACGTCCTCGTAGGTTTTCGCCTTGTCGGCGAGTGTGTCGTGCAGGCGCGCGACCGCCGGCAGCAGGCGGTTGGTCAGTTCGCCGACGATCGCGATGTGCATCGCGGTCGGAAAGGTGTCGTTCGACGACTGCCCGCGGTTCACGTGGTCGTTCGGATGCACGGGCCGCTTCGAGCCCATTTCGCCGCCCGCGAGCTCGATCGCGCGGTTGGCGATCACCTCGTTGGCGTTCATATTGGATTGCGTGCCCGAGCCGGTCTGGAAGACGACGAGCGGAAAGTGCTCGTCGAGCGTGCCATCGATGACCTCGTCGGCGGCGCACTCGATCAGGGCGGCGATTTCCGCGGGCAGTTCGCCGAGCTCGGCATTCGCCTGCGCCGCGGCCTTCTTCAGGATACCGAGCGCACGGATCATCGGCCGCCCCCAGCGGAAGCGCTCGGTGCCGATCGGGAAATTCGCCACGGAACGCTCGGTCTGCGCCCCCCAGTAACGATCCGCCGCCACCTGAACAGGTCCCATCGAATCGGTTTCGGTACGCATCTCGCTCATCGCCTTCTCCCGTCATCCCCGGATACACGGCATTTGACGCTTGTGGGCGCCCGGGATTCCACGCACTTCGCCCATGCAGCAAAACGTGATTTTGTCACTTCGTAGCACGTGAAGCATGCCGATAAGATAGCCCGAGATCGGTAGGCGCAAGGCGCGTCAAGACCGAAGGGAGAAAAAACAAAAATGGATCGCGTCAGCACGGCCGCGGAGTCGATGCCCGCTCCAGGCCACACGTTCGCTCACGCAAGCAACAGCCCGGAGCTGCGTCGCGTGCTCGCGAACATTCGCGTGCTGGTCGCGATCGTCGCCGCGACCGAGGCGCTTTCGCTGTCGCCCGAGACGCGGTCCCATATCATGCTTGTCGTTCTGGCCTACGCCGGCTGGGCCGGCTGGCTATGCTGGGCCGAGCTGAACGGTCGGCACGCCTTCCGCTCGTCGCTCACGTCGTGGGTCGACGCGACCTGGATCCTTTTCTTCGGCTGGATCGCCAGCACCCAGAGCAGCCTATTCACACTGCTGCTGCTGTTTCCAGTGCTCTTCGCGTCGCTGAGCTTCGGCTTCGTGTCGGGACTGCTGGTTTCCTTTTATTCGACGATTGCGGCGGGGGCGATGCAGATCATCCACGGCCACCAGGAAGGTATCTCAGCGACCGAGACTCTCCTTCAACCGCTGTCCATCCTCGTTCTGGGGCCGCTGGTCGCAGGCCTTGCGCAGGCCGGCGTGCAGATGAACGAACAGATGAGAATTGCCGACCGCCTGCAAGGCCAGTTGGACCCGCGACTCGGCGTAAAGCGTGTCGGTGAAACGATGCTGTCTTCGCTCGCGCGACACTTCTCGGCCGACCTCGGCCTCTTGCTGATCTGGCTGCCCGGCAGCGATCCGCGCGTGTTCCGGCTCGACCGCAGCGGCAAGACCGTCGAGCTGTCGGGCGAACTGCACGCGAGCGTGCTCGAACTGCTGGTCCGTCTGCCGTCCGACACCGCCAACGTCCATCATCAGGCCCATTTCCTCGGCCGCTACCCGATCCGCTACCACGGCGGCTTTCACGTGGTGGACAAGGCGCCGTCCGGTGCCGCACGCCCCCCTGTCCAAGCGCTGGCCGAATCGCTCGATGCGCGTTCGATGATCTCCGTGCCGATCTGCCGGCGCGGCCCCCATCCCTGCCGGCTCGTGCTCGAATCGGGGCAACGGCATTACCGGCTGCGCGACGCCGAACTGCTGTCGGGCGTGATGGAGCAGCTCGGGCCGATCATCGAGAACGCCGGCCTGCTGGAGCGACTGGCCGACGAAGCCATGGCGACCGAACGCGCACGCATCGGCCGCGATCTGCACGACACCGCGATCCAGCCCTACCTGGGCCTTAAGTACGGAATCGAGGCACTGGTCCGCAAGGCCGCTCCGGACAACCCGCTGCGGAGCGACGTCGTCGCGCTGCAGGAAGTGGCACTCGAGGAACTGCATCATTTGCGCGAGCTCGTCACCGGCATGCGCAGCGGCGCCAAAGGCGTCGACGACGCCCTCGCCCCCGCTCTGCGCCGTCAGGCAAAGCGCTTTTCCGAACTCTTCGGCATCGAGGTCGGTGTGCGCTGCGAAGGCGAACCCGCAGTCAGCCGGAAACTCGCCGCGTCGATCTTCCCGATGGTCAGCGAGGCCCTGACGAACATCCGCCGCCACACGCGGGCCACCCGGGCCGAGATCGTGGTCGGCGAAGACGCGCATCGCTACGTGATCCACATCACGAACATGCATGACCCGCTGTCGCCGCCGCCGTGCTTTATTCCACGCTCGGTCGTGGAACGCGCCGAATCTGTAAGTGGATGTGTAGCAGTCGACGTACAGCCGTCCGGCGTCACTGATCTAATGATTTCCATCCCGAAGATGTCTTGAGGAGCGAACGACCATGGTAGAGACCACTGAACGGCCGATCCGCGTATTCCTCGTCGACGACCATCGCGCCACGCTGTGGGGCCTGGAACGCCTGATCGGCGCGACCGAAAGAATGAACCTCATCGGCAGCGCGACCAGCGTGAGCGAACTGCTCGCGTCGCCCGCCAGCCGTGAAGCCGACGTGATCGTGCTGGACCTCGACCTCGGCGGATGCGACTCCACGGAATCCTTTGCCCAACTGATGAACGATCGCAATGCCAAGGTACTGGTCCTGACCGGCGCCCGCGACCTCGACGCCCATCGGCGCGCCGTGATCGCAGGCGCCCGCGGCGTCGTGCGCAAGGAAGAGCCTGTCGATGTGCTGCTGCGTGCGATCGAGCGCGTCCACGCGGGCGACGTCTGGGTCAACCGGACCCTGATCGGCGACATCATGAACATGCTGACCGGCAGCAAGCCGAAAGCCGCTCCGGATGACGCACACATCGCGAGTCTCACGCCCAAGGAACACGAAGTCATCGCCGCGGTGGTCCGCCACAAGGGCGCCAAGAGCCTCGTCGTCGCGGACGATCTGGGCATCAGCGAACATACGCTGCGCAACCACCTGACGGCCATCTACCACAAGCTCGAGGTCCACGGCCGGCTCGAGCTCTACGTCTACGCGAAGGAACACGGGATCGGGGTGACTGCCGCGTAGGCGGTTTCGCACAAGACCGCGTAGTTCAATTCTCCCTCCCGACAAAGGCGTCTTCGCCCGCGCGCGGGGCGGCAGGCGACTTCTAATGTGATAGGACAAGCGCGTTCCGCACCGCGCGTCACAGGGGAGATAAAGCCATGCGTCATGCCGTCTTTCTGGCGCCGATCGTCGGCGCCTGTCTCATGTCTGGAGCATCGCTCGCCCAGGCCGGCGGACTTCCCCAGGGCGTCGCCGCGCCGCCGCGCTTTGCCCCGGATCAAGTGCTGGTCGCCTTCCGCCCGGGTACGCCCGGTGCCGAGATCGCGCAGACGCACGCAGCGGTCGGCGCACAGATCCTGAAACGCTTCGACCGCATCGGCGCGCAGCTGCTGACCGTTCCATCGGGCAGCGTGGAGGCCGCGATCGCGCTCTACCAGCACAATCCGAACGTCCGCTATGCGGAACCGAACTTCTACCGCACCCTCATCCTGCCGACCGAAGGCAAGGATCCCCCGCCCCCCGTGGGACTGGGCATCGACTACTTCGGCCAGCAATGGGGCCTCAACAACACGGCCCAGCCGCTGTACGACCCGGACACGGGCGGCACCGTAGCGGGAACCTTGAACGCCGACATCGACGCGCCGCAGGCCTGGGACATCTCGCAAGGCAGCGACACGATCCATATCGCGATCCTCGATGCCGGCGTGGAATGCACCCACGTCGACCTCGTCGGCAAATGCGTCGAAATGCAGAACTTCACGATCAGCAGCACGACGACCGATCTCGTCGGCCACGGCACCCACGTCGCCGCCATCGCCGCCGCGAACAGCAACAACGGCAAGGGCACGGCGGGCGTCAGCTGGAACTCGAAGATCGGCGCGCTGAAGGTCTGCCACGAATATCCGTCGGAGTCCTTCCCGCTACTCGGCATGTGCGAGGTGGCCGACTCGGTCGCCGGCATCCTCTATGCCGCCGACCATGGCTACCGCGTCATCAACATGAGCTACGGCAGCGATCCCGATCCCTACTCGCCGTCCCAGGCCGAAGCGGATGCCGTGAAATACGCCTGGAGCAAGGGCCTCGTGCTCGTGGCGGCCGCCGGCAACGACTACGCCCCGACGCGCATCTACCCGGCCGCGTTTCCGGAGGTGATCTCCGTCGCCGCCACCGACCGCCACGACAACCTCGCCTATTTCTCGAGCTTCGGCTCGACCTGGGTCTCGGTCGCGGCGCCCGGTCACAACATCCTGTCGGCCTACCCGAACGCCGCCTGCGGCCTCGCGCCTGACGATCCGGAAGGCTGCTACCAGTGGCTGTCGGGAACCTCGATGGCCTCGCCGCACGTCGCCGGCCTTGCCGCGCTCGTGCTCGCCCGTTACCCCGGCATCACGAACACGCAGGCGCGCAGCTACATCGAAACCAGCGCCAACGCTCAAGGGGCCCTCGGGCAGAACTTCCGCGCCTGGGTGAAATACGGCCGCGTCAACGCTGCCCGCGCCCTCACCGCCGACAATCCCCCGCCGCCGCCCGCCACCATCACGCTCACCGCCAGCGGCTACAAGGTCAAGGGCCTACAGAAAGCAGACCTGAAGTGGAGCGGCGCGACCTCGACCTACGTCGATATCCGGCGCAATAGCGTCGTCATCTCCTCCCCCGGCGAACCCAACGACGGCGCCTACACCGACGCGATCAACAAGAACGGCAGCGGCTCGTATACCTACAAGGTATGCGAAGCAGGGACCTCCAACTGCTCCAACGACGCCGTCGTGGTCTTCTGAAGCCACGCCTCGAACCTACCGGGCGGCACAGCCGCATGTACGGTTAGAGACCGCCCGGTGGCGAGCCGCGCCGTACTCGCCGCCACCCCATTCGCGCGGGTCACCGCGGCTCACCTCCTCACCCGCCACGACCACGCCTCGCGCTTCCAGGCCAAGCGCCGGCTCGTCCGCCTGCTTTACGAACGATACTGGGACAAGGCACCGCATCCTGCGCCCGTTCTCGGTGCTCAACTGGATGATGCAACTGCCGAAGGACCTCGAAGCCGAACTGTGGCAGGATATCGAAGGCATTGGAGGAGCGCGGAAAGCACGATCGGTAACCACGGTCAAATGGGCTGCAGGAGGTCGAAAAGTGACAATTCAGTTTGAAGTCTTGGAGGCGGAAGCGCTCAAGCTTGGTACCGCTGACCGCGCGAGATTGGTGGAGCACCTGATCGCCAGCCTCGACGAAGACACCGAGATTGAAGAGGCGTGGGCCGCTGACGTAGAAAGGCGCATGGAGGCAATCGACACAGGCTCGGCTCAGCTCATGCCCGTCGCCGATGTCATAGCGCAAGCTCGCGCAGCGCTCAAGTGATCGTCCTTATCCACCCTGAGGCGGCTGTGGAGCTCAAAGAGGCCGCGTCGTTCTATGCGGAACGTGCTCACAAGGAATTGGGCCTTGCATTACTCGCCGAATTCGAGCGCGCCATCGGGTTGCTTTCCGACAACCCGGAGCTTGGTGCCATGTGGAGAGGCGTGGCCCGTCGCTTTCCCTTGCGGCGCTTCCCATATAGCGTGATTTATCGCTTCATCGGCGGGTCAATCCAAGTGCTTGCAGTTGCCCATCAGCGGCGGCGCCCGGGGTACTGGAAGAAGCGTCGATAGGCCGCCGACCTTTGGCACCTTCCCCTCCTGTGGGGAAACCCCGCTCTGCTGCCCAAGACTAACGTGTCCGCATGCTGAGCGCCTTTTCTCGAGCGCGTCGACCACGCCGACTCCGAGCAACTCGAAACCTGGGCCGACCGGGTGATCGACGCGGCGAGCCTCAACGAAGTCTTCGCCGAAGACTGACGTCCCGTTCGCGCGCCCCTTCCAGGTAATTTGTCACGGTCGTACCGCGCACTTCTTCCCATAGGCGGAACTACCGGATTGCCGGTATCTTGCAATCACCGCGGCCCGCGCCGCATGCGTGGAGCACGCCGCCGTGCCCTGCGACACCCTCGCCCCTCCAATTGAAGTCCTGCTCGTCGATGATCAGCGTGCGATTCTTGCCGGCGTCACTGCGCTAATCGAAAGTGAGCGACCGTGCATGCGGGTCGCCGGGTGCGCCCGCAGCGGCCCGGAGGCGCTCGAACTTGCGTGCATGCTCCAGCCGCAGGTCATCGTGCTGGATATCGATCTCGGCGGGACAAACGGACTGGATCTGATCCCCCTGTTCAATCGCTGCTGCAGCGCGGCGATCATCGTATTCACCTGCGTCGCCGAACCGGCACTTCGTCGCCGTGCGCAGCAACTCGGCGCTGCCGCCTTCGTGCCTAAGACTGCTAGCGGCGACGACCTAATTGCAGCAATTCGTGCGGCGACCGATTAACCGCAAGTAGTTGCATGACATTTTTCATAGGCAGTCCCATTCAATCAGTTCAATCGCTTTGATTCGGACTCATCTCTTGTTCTCTGCGTCGCTTACCCTAAAGACTTGAGTTTGTATCCGCGGCCGACTCACCCAAAACAGTTGCCCCAGAATCACGCTAAGATGCTCCCTACATTCTGCATTCGACTCCACCAAATGCACCTTGAACTGCTGCTTGCGATGCTAAGGAATCCTGCGTCGACGGGCGCCCTATTGCCATCCTCGCGAACACTCGCGAACGCCATGGCCAGTGCCGCGACCGGCGCCGATCTCATCGTCGAACTCGGGGCGGGGACAGGTCCGGTCACCAATGCGCTCCTGACTAAGCTACCCGGTGTGCCGCTGATCGCCGTCGAGTTGCAGGCATCCCTCGCCCACCGGCTTCAGCACCGCTATCCTGCGATCGACGTTAGGCAATCATCGGCCAAACAGGTTGTCGATGGTCTGATCGATCGCCCCGGCAAGATCGTCCTCGTCTCCAGCCTGCCTTTCCGTTCCCTGCCTCGGCATGTCGCAACGGAAACAGCGCATAGCCTGTGTCGGTTCCTCGCACACGATCAAGGCCGCAAACTCGTCCAGTTCACCTACCAACCGCGTGCGCCCTTTGCCGCCCCACGGCATCTCCGCTGGAAGCGCACAGCAATCGTGTGGCGAAACACCCCACCTGCGGGAATATGGGAATTACGGGTCGAGTCCTGAGCAGCACGACAACGCAGCGATTCGCCGAGGCCCCTCCACCCTCGTCACTCAAGCGACGATGACAATTGTCACGCTCGGCTTGGTCCAATTCGACGAAAACAAACAGCCACATTCTCCGATGCAGCGTCAAGCATTCTGACCGACGATGAAAAAGCTAGAGATGGAACGCCAAGTCCGAGTTTGAAGACCGTTTCGTCAATTTGACAAGCTTTACCGCCTCTGAATTGAACGATAGGTGACGACGATGCCAGGAAGGCAATCGCTTTTATTTCGTTTTCCCGAGCTACTGTCAGTTGTTTTGCTGCTAGCAGTAGATATGCTCTGGTCCGCGTACATCGGAATAGCCTTTCGAGACTACGGGAACATCCTCGTTGCAGATGCTGTGCTGCTGGCTATGTGGGCCTTCTACGGCATCTCGGGACGCAGCCGGCGCCTTTCGGAGATGGGCTATTACGGGGCGCTCTGGATCAGCTTCAGCGCAATTGGGGCCATTCTGACGTATCTCGCCGCATACATGCGGGCGCCATTATATGACACCCAATTTAGCGAGCTTGACCGTGCCATTGGCTTCTCATGGCTCGCGTGGTTTGAATTGACCCGCGCGAACATCGTTCTGGATACGTTGCTTCGCCTTGCTTATCACAGCCTGATTGTCCAAATCCTTGTTTCAATTATCCTCTTTGCCCACGCCGAGCGCACAAGCCGGAACCGGGAACTGTTCTGGACGGCCGTTATCGCGCTGGTCATCACATCGGCCCTTTCCGATGTCTTTCCAGCCGCCGGCACGTTCTACCACTTCAACATCGAACTGGCGCGCGCCGTCCATTTGCCTCATCTTCTCAACCTTCTCGCAGGGACACAGGCAGGCTTTTCCTTTGATGACATGCAGGGCATAGTCACATTTCCGTCTTATCATGCGGCTATGGCCATCATATTTATGTACGTTCATCGTGGCCAGCGTGTCTTATTCCCATTGATTACAGCACTGAACGCGCTCATGCTGCTATCGACGCCCACGCATGGAGGACACTATCTGGTCGATATAATTGCGGGCTGTATTGTCGCGTTGGTCTCGATTGCGCTGCTGCGATATGCGGTGAATGATTTGAGCAGGACGAAAGCATCTGTATTTCTGTCACCGCGAGGGATTGGCGCCTCGCCGACGAGCTCGTTATAGAGCAACACCCATATACCAATAATGCTTGAATCTGATGCGGTCGTCAGCACTCAATTGCTGCCTGATATTGACAGGGGGACACGCCCCCATCGTTGCACTGACCTGCGCCGCCCCTCTGGCGCACGTCATCGTGCGCTGTACCTCGGCGCCACCGACATCTTGCCGAAGTCCGGCGCGGGGGCAGATCGGCACAACTCTCGGCCCCCCGGACTGGGCGGTCGGACGTGACAACTGTCATGACCGAGCCGGTTGAAGAAAGCCAGCGCGGCTAGTCGCATCGACCGATGCCGCGTCAGCGCTTCCAGACGATCATGAGAACTCAGAGGCAGCGAACGCTCGTTCGTGGGCGAATTGCACTTGGGGAGCTTCCAAATGAGTCGAATTCACGAAATTATTGCGTCCGCACGAACGCAGATTTTTACTGGGACCTTCCTGGCCGCGCTGTGGGTCTTCTTCGCAATCGCGCATCTTGTCACCTTCAATCTCACGGGAAAGGCCAGTCTCCTCGTGTTTAGCACTGCAGAGACCCTCATTGCGGTGTTCTTCCTGCTCCGCACCCCGCCCAGGACCTTCACGAGCAGCCCCCACGAATGGGTCGTCGCAGTGCTGGGAACATTTCTACCCCTGTTGCTCCGTCCGACAGCCGACTCGCCCGTGCCAGCCGCCGAGTGGGGCCTGGTGGTCGGCTCGGCGATGCAGATTGCCGGCGTATTGTCACTGAATCGCAGTCTGGCACTGGTGCCTGCGCTGCGGGAATTGAAGACCGCGGGCATGTATCGCCTCGTGCGACACCCGATTTACTTCAGTTACCTGATCTCGTTCTCGTTCTATCTGGCAGCAAATTATTCGCCTCGGAATCTTCTGATCGTCACAGCCAGCCTGTGCCTATTACTAGCACGCGTGTACTTCGAAGAAAGGCTTCTCGGGCAGACAGCCGAGTACCGTGCGTACCAGAGCCGCGTCAGGTGGCGGCTCATACCGTTCGTGTTCTGATGCGCACCGCTTGACCATATCAACCTCCCGTCCGGACGGCTGCCGTTCGCGTGCCCCGAATTATCACGTTGGTTGTTCCACCCCTACGCGGAACGCCTGCCCGATCTGCTCCATCCTTATCACCAAACACGAACACGAGCTCTCACCCCGCACCGACGGCCGCATGGCAACGCACAGCCCTCCATGACAACTGTCACCCACGCCCCCCGTTGCATATGACTAGCCGCCTTGGGTGCAGTTGCTGATGCCGCAGTTCCAGCTGGTGCCTAATCTGAACTCAACACGCACAGGACGGGAAGATTGAAATGAAGACCGTGCAAATCAAGAGGGGATTCAACGCATTCCTGGCGGAGCAGGACGGCGTCACGGCTATCGAGTATGCGTTGCTGGCGGCGTTGATTTTCGTGGTCATCGTCACAGCCGTCGGCCTCGTCGGCACCAACGTAGCGGCACTCTTCGCCTTCGTGGCCGGGGTGTTCCCATGATTGTGCGCAACAAATCGAGCGAGGCCACGCGTTTCGCTTCAAAGTTTCCGGATCGGGTTCCCCGTTTCGGATGGGTAGCCGGGGAACCGGCCTTGTAGTTTCTTTGCTAGATGGAGGCTGAAATGGACATGATCAAGAAATTTATTCGGGACGAAGAGGGTGTCACGGCGATCGAATACGGATTGATTGCGGCGCTCATTGCCGTCGTCATCATCGCCAGTGTGCGTGCGGTCGGAACCAACCTTCAAGCCGTATTCACCGCAATCAGCACTGCGCTGGCATCCGTCTAACGCTTGCACCGAAGGTTGGTTGGACCTCAAAACTGCGGCTCAACCAAACTTCGGCACAAGAGGAAGCTATAGCTCTGGCAAATAAATTTCGCTCATTAATGGGGATTGAAATGAAACTAGTCAAGAAGTTCATCTGCGATGAAAACGGCGTCACCGCGATCGAATACGGGCTGATTGCGGCGCTTATCGCAGTTGTCATCATCGCCAGTGTGCGGGCGGTCGGAACAAACCTTCAAGACGTATTCACCGCAATCAGCACTGCGCTTGCCTCCGTTTGACCTGACGCTTGCACCGAAGGTTGGCTGGACTGCCAAAATGCGGCCGAACTAACCTTGCGTTCTATGCGTAAGCAATAACTCTCACAATAGATTCTATTCACTCAAGGGGATTGAAATGAAACTGATCAAGCAATTCATTCGCGACGAAGACGGCGTCACGGCGATCGAATACGGGTTGATTGCCGCGCTTATCGCAGTTGTTATCATCGCCAGTGTGCGGGCGGTCGGAACCAACCTTCAAGCCGTATTCACCGCAATCAGCACTGCGCTAGCCTCGGTCTGAGCGAATCATGCACCTTGCACGACAGGATCGTTGGACCGCGGCCCAACGATCCTTGACCAACGGTACTAATAGCTCTCGACCAAACCGGTGGCTCAAATGAATTTCGGACTCGTAAGCCTGCTCGGCGCGCTTGTAATGGCAGTGGTCTCCGACCTGTATGCTCGCAAGGTACCGAATCTCCTGGTTCTGGGCGGCATACTCGCCGCCTTGGCCATCCATGCGATGGCCGCGCCGGGCGCTGGAATCCTTGAGGCTTCTGGCGGCGCAATTGGCCTACTCTCATCCTTGGGCGGAATTGCAGTGGGCTTCGCCGCCCTCGTACCCCAATACGCCCTGCGCGCCATGGGCGCCGGCGACGTCAAGCTGATGATGATGGTCGGGGCCTTTCTCGGTCCGCTTCAAACTCTCGGTGTGGTCGTACTCACCTTCGTCGCGGGCGGGGTGCTCGCCATCGGCATGGCGCTCTGGCAGCGCTCGTTCAAGCAACTCGCGCTGAATCTGCACGTCATGCTAACCACCAGCGCAGTGCACGCAGCCACCGGCGCCAGCCCGAAATTCGAACCGTTGCAACAGACCGCCGGGCGCATGCCCTACGCAGTTGCGATTGCGGCGGGCACTCTCCTGCAGCTCTATCTGGTCCGCTCGGGAGGCTGGGCCTTGAGCTGAATTGACCTCCACGGAGCACCGCCATGAACGCACTGTCCAGCGCCAAAGTCGTGCCGATCGACGAAACGCCCGCATTCCCCCGCGCCCCGCGCACGCTCGAGGAAACCGGCTTGCCGCTGCTGTTTCTCGTCGAGCTCGCGACCAAGCTATTGTTCGTTCGCGGCCAGATGCGCCTTACTGAAATTTCCCAGCGCCTGCACCTGCCGGCGACGGTGCTCGAAAGCCTGCTCGCCTTCATGCGCGCGGAGCGGATCTGCGAGGTAATGCGCCGCGGCGAGACCGATGGGGACGTCCTCTATGAATTGACCGATGCGGGCCGGGCGCGCGCCGGCGAGTACCTCGCCCGGTGCAAATACGCCGGCGCTGCACCTGTCAGCCTTGCGGCCTATGTCGCCCAGATCGAGCGGCAGTCGGTAACGAAGATGCAGGTGACTCGCGAAGGCGTCGACGAGGCATTCCGCGGGCTTATCATCAGGCCGGAGCTGCGCGACCAGTTGGGCGCCGCGATGAGTTCCGGGCGCGCGCTGTTCCTCTACGGCCCCGCCGGGGCGGGTAAGACCTATCTTGCCGAGCGGCTCTCGTTGCTGCTCGACGGAGACGTCGCGGTGCCGCACGCGATCGTCGTCGACGGCGAGATCATCCAGGTGTTCGACCCGCTGATCCATGAACCGGTAGAGGACGATCATCGTCCCGCCGGCCTCGATAACCTGGCACGCCCCGACCAGCGCTGGGTGCGCTGCCGCCGGCCGGTCGCGATCACCGGTGGCGAACTGACGCTGCGCATGCTCGATCTGGACTACGACGCGAGCACCGGCTTCTATCAGGCGCCGCCACACGTGAAGGCCAACAATGGCCTGTTTGTCGTTGATGACCTCGGCCGCCAGTTGATCAAGCCGGAACAGCTGATGAACCGCTGGATCGTGCCGATGGACCGCCACCATGACTATCTCGCGCTGCATAGCGGGACGAAGTTCACGCTGCCCTTCGACGTGGTGCTGGTGTTCTCGACCAACCTGATGCCCTCCGAGGTGGCCGACCCGGCATTTCTTCGCAGACTGGGTTACAAAATTCACATCGGGCCGATGAATGAGGACGAATACAGGAACATATTCACGGCAGTCTGCGAAGACCGAGGCGTACCCTTTGATCAGGTGGCATTCACGACACTGGTCGAGGAATATCACAAGGTCCACAGGCAGCCGCTGCTGGCATGTTATCCACGCGACATAGTCAATCAGATCGCCGATTTGGCCCGTTACCGCGGCGAACCGGCAAGACTGACACCGGACGCGCTGCACTGGGCCTGGCACAACTACTTCGCATCCCGTTAGGGCTGCGGCAGCAAGGGAGGCGCCGACGGCCGTGTTGCGGTCTCGGCACCTGACGGCCCGCCACGGCGGGTATTTGCGGGGCCGGCGGATTTCTGCTGACGGTCCGGATACAAGGGGACTCTCATGAAGACCAAAGGTCTTGTCTTTCTGTTCGTCGCAATGCTGGCCGGCCTAGCCGCTGTACTCCTCGGGACAAAGTGGCTGCAAGCGCAATCCGCGGGGGATGGCAACCGCATCGCCGTCGCCGCAGTCGAGCTGCAACTGGGCAGCCGCGTCACACCCGATTCTGTCCGCCTGGTGGAATGGCCGTCGGGCAGCGTGCCTAACGGCGCGTTCAATGATGTTTCGAAACTCGACGGCCGTGTTGCGATCACCGGCATCCAGCCCGGCGAGCCGATCCTCGAATCGCGTCTCGCGCCGGTCGGCACGAAGGGCGGGCTTTCCGCGGTGGTGCCGGAAGGCAAGCGCGCCATCACCGTGCGCGTCAATGATGTCGTCGGCGTCGCGGGCTTCGCGCTGCCCGGCAACTATGTCGACATCATCGTTAATACCGAAAAGGTAGGCGATCACGCAAACGACAAGGACCAGATGATCTCGAAGATCGTCCTCGAACACATCCTGGTGCTTGCCGTCGCGCAGGAAGCGAATCGCGACGAAACGAAACCGAAGGTCGTCAATGCCGTGACGCTGGAAGTGACGCCCGAGCAGGCTGAGCGCCTGGACCTCGCCCGCAGTGTCGGCAACCTGTCGCTCGTGCTGCGCAACCAGGTCGACGGCAAACCGACGGAGACCGCCGGCATCACGAAGGCGATGCTGTTGCGCACCGCTGTCATGGCGCCCCCGACACCAGCGCCTGCCCCGGTGAAGGTCGCCGTCGCACCGCGACGCGCCGCTCCTAAACCTCAGCCCGCTACCGCACCGGCACAGCCCGCACGCGTATGCGTCGAGGTGATCCGCGGGGTCAATAAGGTCAACGAATGCTTCTAGTCACATCCAAATCCGAATGGACGCATGAGGACATCATGACCACGAAAAAGAACAACCAGAGTCGCAAGGTCGCAACGTACGGGACGTTGGCAGTGAGCGCGCTGCTGTTGTCGGGCACCGCCCACGCAGCCGTCGCGGCCGCACCGTCCCCGGCAAAACCGGCTCCCGTCGCGGTCTCCAGCGGATCGCCCTGCGGACGCGTCGAGATCGCGCCGATGGTGACGGTCCCAGTCGGCAAGTCGTCGGTGATCCGTCCCCAGACGCCGGTCACGCGGATCCTGCTGGGCAACCCCGAGAATACCCGCGCAGCGCGGCCGAGCGTCGAAGCCCAGAAGGACGACAAAGGGGCGCAGCAGACACAGCAGGACGACGGCCGCCCCGGCGTCGCCCAGGTGGACGTGCTGCTGCTGAGCCCTAACGAGATCTACCTGCTCGGCAAAACGGTCGGCTCGACGAACGTCGTGCTCGTAGACCGCACCGGCGGTTGCACGGCGCTGGATGTGACGGTGACCATGGACGTGACCTCGGTGCAGGCGGCCTTCGCGACGCTCCTGCCTCACGAAACCGGCATCAAGGTGAGTTCCGCCTACGACTCGCTGGTCTTGAGTGGCACCGTCAGCGACGCAACGAAGGTTGATCGCGCCGTCGAAATCGCCGCCGCGTACGTGCGCGATGGCGGCGGCAAGGGCGGGCGCAATGTGCGCGTGCTCAACATGCTGCAGGTCGGCGCGCCGCAACAGGTGATGCTCGAAGTCAAGGTTGCCGAGGTGTCGAAGGCGGTACTCGACCGCTTCGGCATCGATTTCTCACGCGCCTACGTTGACGGTTCGGTCCTGCGCTTCATGTCCGGGATTCTCGGCGGCAAGGCGGGATCACTCGGACAACTCTCCCGCGTGGGGCCGAATGGAGTGCCGCTGAGTTCCGTTGGCGCAGTGGTCGGCGGCACGATTCCGAGTTCCATCGGCAGCGCCGGGAACGTCACCCAGGAACTGACCCAGGTTGGTGACCAACTCGTGCCCAAATTCACGACCACCTTCGGCACTGTCCCGGCCGAAGGCGTCACGAACCTCGGCCTGGACATGCAGAAGACCGACGGGCTCGTGAAGATCCTCGCCGAACCGACCGTGATGGCGATCAGCGGCCAGGAAGGCAGCTTCCTGGCGGGCGGCAAAATTTTCATCCCGGTCGCCCAGAACAACAACAGCGGCGGCCAGACGATCACGCTTGAAGAGAAGGAGTTCGGCGTCTCGGTGAAATTCACGCCGACGGTGCTGGACGGCGGCCGGATCAACCTGGCCGTCCGGCCGGAAGTTTCCGAGTTGAACCGCGAGGGAGTCGGCATCACCGCGCCCGGCGTGAGCGGCCTCGCAATCCTGCCGTCCTTCACGACGCGACGCGCGTTCACGACAGTCCAGCTCGAGGATGGCCAGAGCTTTGCAATCGGCGGCCTGATCAAGAACAACGCGACGACCAACATCAAGGCGTTCCCCGTCCTCGGCGAGTTGCCCATCATCGGCGCGCTGTTCCGCAGCACAGAATTCCAGACAGACAAGTCGGAACTTGTGTTCGTGATCACACCGCGCCTCGTCAAGCCCTTGCCGCCGAACTATGCCTTGCCGACCGACAACTATGTCGAGCCGAATCGGGCCGACGTGATCTGGCGCGGCAAACTCGAGGGCGACGCGCCTCCCCCCGCAGAGCGGATGGAAGCACTTCCCCCTGCAAGCGCCCCCGCTCGCGGCGGCTTCGAATCCAAGTAAGGAGGCGGACCATGGACAAGATCGCAAAACTGACCGGCGCCTTGGTGCTTGTGGGTCTGACCGGCTGCGTAGCCACTTCGCCTGACTGGGACGCGAGTTTCGGCGACGCAGTGAGAACCGCCACCGCTCAGCAAGTGATCGCCCCCGACGCATCGCGCAATGCCGACCCTGTCGCCGGCATTGACGGCAAGGCGGCGCAGGGGGCGATGGGCGAATATGCCAAGAGTTATGAGCATCCGCAGCAGCAGACGGGCGTTTTCACGATCGGGGTCGGTTCGCGCTAAGGGCGTGGTCCCCAGGAGAGCGGAAATGGCAAAGCTTCCGACCTTACGTTCTCGCCAGCGCGGTGTCACTGCCATCATGACCGGACTGATGGCGGTGGTGCTGTTCGCGTTCGGCGGTCTGGTGCTGGACCTGGGGCATCTCTACATTGCGAAATCGGAATTGCAGAACGCAGCCGATGCCGCGGCGCTGGCCGGGGCAAAGGAGCTCAACCACACGGCCGCGGGAGTGACTGCCGCCGTTAACAAGGCGATTGCGATCGCGGCCCAGCACCGTTACAACTTCTCAAGTACGCTCAATATCACGATCGCCAACATCCGCGTCGGCTCCTGCCCCAATGCCGGCAACGCGAATGCATTCGGCCGGCCCGGAACGCGCGCACCCACCTGTACTTTCGTTCCTGCGTCCAGCATCACAAGTAACGCGCTCGCGGCAGGCATGAGCTTTCTGGAGGTCGATAGCGGCACACAGAATCTCAATACCTATCTGATGCGCGTCGCTGGTGCTGCGTACAACACCACCGCAACGGCCGGCTATGCCGTCGCCGGCCGCTTCGAAACGATGGTCACGCCGATCGGCGTGTGCGCAGTCGATCCCGCGAACCGCACGAGCCAGTACACCCACTCGAACGGACAAACGGAGCTGGTCGAACTGGGTTTCCGCCGCGGCGTGACCTACAACCTATTCCAGCTCAATCCGCTGGCCAGCGGCCCGTCCGACCCCTACCTGATCAATCCGGTGGACGCATACCCGAACACTTGCGACCCCAACCATTCCAGCGCGAATTTCACCGCGCCCTTCATCTGCACCGGCAGCAGCGTCGTCCTGGGCAGTGGCACCGGCAAGGTCTATACGAATACCGGGATGACCGCTTCGCTCGACAGTTCGCTCAATTCACGCTTCGACGATTTTAAGTCGCCGTCCGTGTGCGACCCCACCAGCGCGCCGCCGGACACCAACATCCGCGAATATCGCTGCCACCCGAACTCCGCCTTGGATCCCGCGTGCACAAACAGCGCCACGGATACGACGCCCACCGACTGGATGGAACCGGGGGCCAGCACCCTGCCCAATCGCGAATTCGTCGAGACCGTCCTGAACAAGCCGACCTACGCGCTACCGCCGGGGCCGACTGGTATTACGTTCGACAAGTACGGCCCGTTGTGGTCCTACGGTCCGGCGTATCACACCGACGGCAGCTCTCCGCCCAAGGCCGGGACCCCGTATTCGACCAGCGACGCGAACGGCAGCAACATGTATCACAACGCGGCGGGCGTCAATTTCTTCGACACGAGCGGCGCGGGCTACCCGGGCTCCGTAGGGACCGGCTTTTCAGGCGGCACGCCGCCGCCCGCCCCCTACAACCAGACCAGCGGTAAGTATTTCAAGGCGCCCAGCGCCAGCCATCCCGGCGTGGTAAACCGCCGCATCCTCCACATCGTCATCGTCGATTGCCGGTCGGCGCCCGTTGGCCCGAATTCGTGCGCCACGATGGACGTGGTCGGCATCGGACGGTTCTTCATGCAGCTCAAGGCCGATTTTTCCGGTGGCCCCAACCGCTACCTCGACGCCGAATTTGCCGGCCTGATCGATCCGGTTCCGCCGTCGGACATCCGGCTTTATCGCTAACGGAAGAATGGGTGCTCAAATGAAACAGCCAGGCGCCTTCAATCACCAACGCGGGGTGGCAGCCGTGGAACTCGCGCTGGTCATCGTCTTCCTGCTGCTGCTGGTCGCGGGCATCGTCGAGTTCGGGCGCGCTTTCTGGTACTACGACGCACTGACCAAGGCGACCCGCGATGGCGCGCGCATGCTGAGTGTCGCCGACAGGGGAACGTTTTCCACGGGAACCTTCATCGACGACGCGAAGAACCGGGTGGTGCAGGCGGCCAACTCGGCGAACATCAAGCCGGCGCTGACCACCGCGCAAGTTTCGGTGACTTGCCTCAATGACACCTTCAGCTCCGTTGGTTGCGCGAGCGGTGTTGGCGCGCCGGCCAACGTACAAGTGGCGATCAGCGGGTACACCATCACCATCGGCGGAATGATTCCCTTCCTGTCACCGACGGGGGGCGCGTCGAAGGTGTACTCGGGCGTCGCACTGGCCCCCCAGACCACGATGCGCTACATGAACTGAGGCCAAGCCATGAGGACCATATCTCATTGCAGCAGCAGGGGCCGGCGCGAAAGGGGCGCCACAGCGGTCGAGTTCGCGATCGTCGCGATGCTCTTCTTCACGATCGTCCTTGGCATCATGGAGTTTGGCCGCATTCTGTACCTGTGGAATACCGTCCAGGAAGTAACGCGCCGCGCTGCACGAGAAGCGGTGGTCCGCAGCTTTGCCGATGCGGACAAGATCCAGCGGGCTGCCGTTTTCGGCTCGGAAAGCGGTACCGACACCGCCTATTTACCAGCCGGTCTGGAAATTAACAATCTCAACGTCAAGATCAACTACCTCAACGGCGCTTTGGCCGTAGCCAGTCCGATGCCCGCCGACCCGACGGACAACATCTCGGCCTGCAACGACGCCACCCGCACCGCCAGCTGCGTCCGTTTTGTCGAAGCCTGTGTGGCGATGAGCGGCAATTGCACCGGGTCGGTCCAATACGCGCCGATGGCGGGCCTCTTTCCTTTCCTGGCAATCAGCATCCCCGTTTCCAGCGTGATCATGCCGACCGAAAGCCTTGGCTACAGCTATTCGCCATAACCCCATTCGGCATACCAGTTCAGAGGTAACTGAAATGAGCAAGACCACAATTACCGTTGTTTCGTCGGACGCCTACCATCTGAATCAGATCACCCACATCCTCGAACAGGATTCCAACCTGGGAGAGGTCCGGGCGATCCAGGGGGGTACGCTCGAACTCGAAACGATGAAAGACGTGCCGGACGTGTTGATCGTCAACGGCGGCCTTCCCGAAAACGGCGGGCTGGATAGTCTGGAACGTCTGCGGCAGAGGCATCCGGACGCAGCCTTTATCATTGTCAGTGACAACCAGTCGCCCGATTTCCTGCTTCGTGCGATGCGCGCCGGGGTGCGCGAAGTGCTGCCGACTCCGACGGCCGGAATACAGCTGCATGCCGCGATCGGTCGAATTGCGCCAAAGCGCAAAGTGCAAGAGGGTGCCGCCGGCAAGATTCTCGCGATGACCTCGTGCAAGGGGGGCAGCGGCGCGACCTTTCTGGCGACTAACCTAGCGTGGGTATTGGCATCAGCGCATGGCAAGCGCGTTGCACTGATCGACCTGAACCTGCAATTTGGTGACGCCGCAATGTACGTCAGCAATCAGACACCGGCGAGCAATCTCGCGCAGGTATGCCAGCAGATTCATCGTCTGGATGCGCCTTTTCTCGACTCGGCGATGATCGAGGTCGCACCCGACTTCCGCCTGCTCGCGGCTCCGGACGATCCGGCCCACGCCGCCGACGTCAAGGCCGAGCATGTCGAGGCGATTCTAAAGGTGGCACGGGCGAACTACGACTTCGTCATCGTCGACGTCGGCCGCTCGCTCGACGGTGTGAGCCTGCAGCCTTTCGATATGGCCGACATGATATTCCCCGTGGTGCAACTGACCCTGCCCTTCATCCGCGAGGCAAAGCGCCTGGTCCAAGTATTTTTGTCGCTCGGCTATCCGATGTCGAAAGTCGGGCTCATCGTGAATCGCCATCAGAAGAACAGCGACATCGGACTGCAGGATCTGGAGCGCACGGTGAATGCGAAGGTATTCAAGGCGGTGCCGAATTGCTATGACGAGGTCGCCGCATCGGTCAATCAGGGCGAACCGATTGCACGGCTGGCCAAGAACAGTCCGGTGACAAAGGCCTTGCGGGAAATTGCTGCATCGCTCGACACCGTCCAGGAAAAGAACGGCAAGGGCTGGCTCTCACGCCTGTTCGCCAGCCATTGAGGCTCCCGGGCCACCACTTCCTGAGGGGAATATGAAATGAGTCTGCGCCAGCGCCTCGAATCGGTCTCGCCTGAAAACGCCCTGCGCCCGCAGGTCGCGCCCGAAACCGGTGCCACCAAGGCTTACCAGAGCTTGAAGATGCGCATCCATCAGCTGCTACTGTCGCGCATCGACCTGGAGGCGATGGAGAATCTCGCGCCCGAGCGTCTGCGCGAAGAATTGCGCCTGATGGTCGAGCGCTTGCTCGCCGAGGAAAACGTCGTCGTCAATGCCAACGAACGGCGCGATCTCGTCCGCGACATCCAGTACGAAATGCTCGGGCTCGGGCCGATCGAGCCACTTCTCGCCGACCCCACGGTCTCGGACATCCTGATCAACGGATCCCAGCAGATCTACGTCGAACGCCACGGCAAGATCGAGCTGACCAACGTCACGTTCAGTGACGACTCGCATCTGATGAAGATCATCGACAAGATCGTGTCGCGGGTCGGACGGCGTGTCGATGAGTCGAGTCCGATGGTCGATGCACGCCTGCCTGACGGCTCGCGCGTAAACGCAATCATTCCGCCGCTGGCGCTCGACGGTCCGGTGGTGTCGATCCGTCGCTTCGCCGCGATTCCGCTGACAATCGAGAAGCTGATCGAGTTCAAGGCCCTCACTCCGGGAATGGCCGAACTGCTGGCCGGCCTCGTGCGGTCGAAGATCAATATCCTGATTTCCGGGGGGACCGGCAGCGGCAAGACGACGCTGCTGAACATCCTGTCGCACAACATCCCCGGAGACGAACGCATCGTGACGATCGAGGATGCGGCTGAGCTGCAGCTCCAGCAGCCCCACGTGGTGCGACTCGAAACCCGTCCGCCGAACATCGAGGGCAAGGGCGAAGTGACCCAGCGTTCACTGGTTCGCAACGCGCTGCGCATGCGCCCTGACCGCATCATCCTCGGCGAGACGCGGGGCGCCGAGGCGTTCGACGTACTGCAGGCGATGAACACCGGCCACGAGGGCTCGATGACGACAGTGCACGCGAACACCCCGCGTGATGCCCTCGGCCGCATGGAGAACATGATCGGCATGTCGGGCGCGAACCTGCCGCCCAAGGTCGCCCGGGCCCAGATCGCCAGCGCGATCGGCGTCATCGTGCAGGCGAGCCGGCTCACCGACGGCAAGCGCAAGCTGGTGAGCATCCAGGAGATCACCGGCATGGAGGGCGACATGATCACGATGCAGGAGATCTTCACCTTCCGCCAGCAGGGCATCTCGGACACTGGCGCGGTACAGGGGCAATTCGCCGCAACCGGCGTTCGCCCCCATTTCGCCGACCGCTTGCGTTCTTTCGGCATCCGCTTGCCGGAGGACATGTTCGACCCGACCCGGCGCTTCGAGTGAGGCTGACATGGACATCCTGACCCTGCTCTTTGCCCTGGCGACTTTCATCGCCGTGGTGCTGTTCCTCGAAGGCGGCTACCTGTGGTGGGCGTCGACGCATAGCGCGGAAGTGAAGCGCCTCAACCGCCGCCTGGAAGAGGTGTCCACCGGCGCGCAGAGCGCACGCACCGCCTCTCTATACAAGGAGCTGAATACCACAGGCTCGGCGGCAGGCGACCGTCTGCTCGCGGCAATCACGCGCCTGGACGGCGTCAATCGGATGATCGTCCAGTCGCGCCTGCCGCTGACGCTCACACAGTTCCTCGCGTGGACTGTGGCACTCGCCGCTCTCGGTTTTGCGGTGCCGGTGGTCCTGAGCCGCCCCATGATCGTGGGCCTGATCTTCGGCGGCGTGTTGGCGGCATTACCGACGATTTATGTATTGCGGGCGCGCACCAAGCACATGCAACGCTTCGAGCAGCAATTGCCCGAAGCTCTCGACCTGATGGGGCGGGCGATGCGCGCGGGTCACGCCTTTCCGACCGCGATCAAGATGGTGGCGGAGGAAATGAAGGACCCGATTGGCGGGGAGTACCGCATCCTGTTCGACGAGATGAACTACGGCGTGCCGCAACAGACGGCGTTGCTGAATCTCGCCTCGCGCACCGACAGCACCGACCTGAGCTATTTCGTGATCGCGGTGCTGATCCAGCGCGACTCCGGCGGCAATCTCGCGGAGCTGCTCGACAACATCAGCGCGATCATCCGTGCCCGCCTCAAGCTGTATGGGGAGATCCGCACGTTGTCGGCCGAAGGACGGCTGTCGGCGTGGATTCTCGGCAGCCTGCCGTTCGCGACGGCGGCGATGATCAACATCGTGAATCCTGGCTTCATGAAGGTGCTGTGGGAGGACCCCGCGGGCATCAATTTCATATACGGCGCGCTCGGAATGATGGTGCTCGGCGTACTGTGGATGCGCAAGATCATCCACATCCGGGTCTAGCGACGATGGCGATGAGGAGAAAGCAGACATGAACTATACGCAAATGGCTTTTCTCGGCCTGTTGTTCGTCGCTGTTTCTGCCGGCGCGTTCTTCGTGATGAGCCTGTTCTCGCGCTCGCCGAGCGTCGAACGACTGAACGCGATAGGAGGGGGGAAGGGAACGGCGGCCCCCTCGGCCGATACCTGGATCGAACGCACCGTAAAGCTCACCCGCCCATTCGCGAAGCTTTCCACTCCCGAGGACAGCGAGGATGCCTCTGCGCTGCGCACGCGATTCATGCATGCGGGTATCCGACATGCGTCCGCCCCGCTCGCCTTCTTCGGTATCAAGACGGTGTTGGCGCTCGGGTTGCCGCTGCTGGCGTATTTCACGGTCCTTGTTTCGAAGCCCGAACTGCAATTTCAGGGCACCCTGCTCGTCGTGCTGTTTGCGGCGACCGTAGGCTATTACCTGCCGAACACGGTCCTGAATCGGATGATTTTCGTCCGCCAGCGCGAGATCTTCGAAACCTTTCCGGATGCGCTCGACCTGATGACCGTCTGTGTAGAGGCCGGCCTGGGCGTCGAGGCAGCGCTCGTTCGTGTCGCTGACGAGATGCAGCACAAGAGCGAGGCGCTCGCAGAGGAATTGCACCTCGTAACATTGGAGTTGAGGGCTGGGCTGGAACGCGCACGCGCGCTGCGCAACCTGGCCAACCGCACCGGCGTCGAGGAGGTCGAAGGTTTCGTCGCGATGATCATCCAGGCCGAGCGCTTCGGCACCAGCATTGCCGCGTCGCTGCGCGTGCACTCCGACATGCTCCGCACCCGCCGTCGCCAGCGCGCCGAGGAAGCCGCGGCGAAGATCGCGTTGAAGCTGCTGTTCCCACTGATCTTCTTCATCTTCCCGTCACTGATGCTGGTGCTGCTTGGACCGGCGATGATCCAGATCTACCGCATCCTGCTACCGACGATGGCGGGCAGCAGTGGCGGATGAAAATAGCGAGGAGAAACAGCAATGAAAAAGCTGGTACTCACACTGAAGCCCGTGCTCGCAGCGCTCGTACTGGGCGCCTGCAGCACCGGTCCGACGATGCCCGAGCGGGCGTGGAAGATTTCGCCCGTGCAGACCGTCAATCACAGCGGCTCCAACGCCGCAGGCTATTTCGCACTCGGGCGCGTCAAGGAAGGCCAGGGGATCACCGATCAGGCGCTCACCGCGTACCGCAAGGCGCTCGATGCCGACCCCGGCTACGCGGCGGCGTGGAACGCGCTCGGGGCGCTGCTGGTGCAGCAGGGCCAGTTCGACGAGGGGCTGGCGGCGCTGGAGCGCGCCATCAGTCTCTCGCCGACCGCGAGCTACCTGCATAACAACCTGGGCTATGCGCAGCTGCTTGCCGGTCGCGACGAAGCCGCCACGGCCTCGCTGCGCCGGGCCGTCGACCTCGACGCGAACAATCGCCGTGCGTGGAGTAACCTCGCGACGGCCTACCGGCGGCTCGGCGCGAACGAGCGGGCGGAGTTCGCCGAAGCTCGGGCGAGCAACACCTGGGCCGCGATGCAGCCCGCTGCCGCCCCCGCCCAGCCGACGGTCGAAACAGCCGCCGCGCAGCCCGTACCGCCCGCTGCCGTGCCCGTGCCGACACCCGCCGCGGCCCTCGCGGCAACCGTCTCAGCCAGTACCGCGACCGTCACAGCCCCAGTCACACAGACCGCTCCAGCCGTTGAGGTCGCGTCCGCGCCACGGACCACGCTCGTCAAGGTGGCCGAGAACGTCTTCGAACTGCGCAATGCGCCGCCGCCCCGCACCGTGGCGGTCGCCGAAGCCGCCGCGATCATCGCCGCAGCCACCCGACCCGCAGCGACGCCTGCGACGCCGGAACCGCTGCCCGCAGCCGCTCGGCCGGTTGCCCCCTTCGTCGCGACGCCGGCCGCAGCACCTGTCCCGACCGATGCGGCGCCGACACGCCCCGCCCGCTTTGAAATCACCAACGGCCACGGCGGCGAAGGGCTCGCGCGACGGCTTGCCGCGCTGCTCGGCCAGCAGGGCGTCGCGCGCCCGCGGCTGACGAACGAGCGCCCCTTCACCCAGCCCGCGACCTTCGTCGAATATCGCGACGGCTACCGTGACGCGGCCGAGGCGTTCGCCGCACAGCTGCCGTTCCGGCCTGCGGTTCAGCCTGCCGCCGCGGGCAAGCTGTTGGTCGACGTCCGACTGATGCTCGGCCATGACCTGACGACCAGCGACGCCTGTTCCGTGCTCGGTGTCTGCACCCATGTCGCACGCTCGGCGCCGGCACGCGCCGAACCAGCGCGCGTCGCGGTTGCACCGGTACGTGCCCCGTCCGGCGACTGACTCCCGACCAATAAACGACAACCCCCGCCTGGCCTGCGCCGGGCGGGGGTTGTTGCGTGCCGCAACCGTTGGTGCGGCACCTGTTACCTCAAGACTTAGTGCGACGCGGCCGTCGCTGCACCGACACCGGTCTGGGCGCGCACGTACTGATCGTCGAAGGCTTCGACTTCCTTCTGCGCCGCGTGGCTCGTGTCGAGCTTCGACACGATGATCGCGAGCAGGAAGGCGATCGGCATCGAGAACAACGCGGGCTGGGTGTAGGGGAAGATCGCCGCGGCGTTGTGCAGCACGTCGACCCACACCGACTTCGACAGCACGACGAAGGTCACCGCGCTCGCCAGACCCGAGTAGCCGCCGAAGAGCGCGCCGCGGGTCGTCAGGCCCTTCCAGTACATCGACAGGATCAGCACCGGGAAGTTGGCCGAAGCGGCGACACCGAAGGCGAGTGCCACCATGAACGCGATGTTCATCTTCTCGAAGGCCATGCCGAGCAGCACGGCGACGATGCCGAGGCCGATGGTCGCGATCTTCGAGACCTTCAGCTCGGTGGTCTCCGACGCCTTGCCCTTCATGATGACGCGCGAGTAGATGTCATGGGAGATCGCCGACGCGCCGGCCAGTGCCAGGCCCGCCACCACCGCGAGGATGGTCGCGAACGCCACCGCCGACAGGAAGCCCAGCAGCAGGTTGCCGCCGACCGCCTTGGCGAGGTGCATCGCAATCATGTTGCCGCCACCGATCACCTTGCCGCCGAGCACGCCACCTTCGAAGAACTCGGTGTTCTGGCCGACGATCAGGATCGCGCACAGGCCCATGATGGCGATGACGTTGAAGAAGTACGCGACGATACCCGAAGCGAACAGCACCGACTTGCGCGCTTCCTTCGCGTCGGTCACGGTGAAGAAGCGCATCAGGATGTGCGGCAGACCGGCCGTACCGAACATCAGGCCGAGGCCCAGCGAGATCGCGGTGACCGGATCGGCCAGCAGACTGCCCGGGGCGAGCAGCTTGCCGCCGAGCTTATGCACTTCCATCGCGCGGGTCGTCAACTCGTCGAAGCTGAAGCCGAACTGGCTGAAGGCGAGCAGCATCACGGTGGTACCGCCGATCAGCAGCATGCCCGCCTTGATGATCTGCACCCAGGTCGTCGCGACCATGCCGCCGAAGGTCACATACACCATCATCAGCGCACCCACCACGAACAGCGCGATGTTGTAGTCGAGACCGAACAACAGTTTGATCAGCTGGCCGGCGCCGACCATCTGCGCGACGAGGTAGAAGCACACCACGGTCAGCGAGCTGACGGCGGCCATCGTGCGCACCTTGCCCTGGTCGAGGCGATAGGCGGTGATGTCGGCGAAGGTGAACTTGCCGAGGTTGCGCAGGCGCTCCGCCATCAGGAACAAGATGATCGGCCAGCCGACGAAGAACGCGATCATATAGATGTAGGCATCGACGCCCTGGGTGTACATCATCGCCGTCAGACCGAGCAGCGTCGCGGCCGACATGTAGTCGCCGGCGATCGCGAGGCCGTTCTGCCAGCCGGTGATGCCGCCACCCGCGGTGTAGAAGTCGGACGTCGACTTCGTGCGGCTCGCGGCCCAGTAGGTGATGCCGAGCGTCATCAGCACGAAGACGAAGAACATGCCGATGGCGTGGAGATTGAGACCCTGCTTTTCAGTCTGGGAAATGGCGTCACCGGCGACCGCCGAGGCGGCAACCGACAGCGCGAACAGGCCCGAGGCAAGGCGCGACAGGAAAGACTTGTTCATTATTTTTCGTCCTTCCATGCGGCATGCACGATTTCGTTGTTGATGTTGTCGAATTCGCCGTTGGCGCGACGCACGTAGAGCAGCGTGAGCACCCAGAAGAACACGAACTGGAACAATCCGGCGGCGACACCGAAGGTCAGATTGCTGCCTTCGGACAGGCGTTTCGCGATCAGCTCGGGCGCGAAGGCCACCAGCATCACGAAACCGTAGAACAGCGTGAGCACGACGACCGACAGGATCATCGCGAACCGCGTCCGCTTGGCGACCAACTCCGCGAAACGCGGATTGCGCCGGATATGGGCGTACATCGAACTAGACATTTTTCCTTCCTCCTCGAGAAAACAACGTGAAAACACGCCGTCGCCTCCACACTCCCAACGGAACCGGCCCGACCGTCTATGCAGCGGTGCCGACTGATATATCATCTATATGAGTCCATACCGCACAGTATGGAGTGGTTTTTTGCGCAGTGCAACATATTGGTGCAAAACCAAAAGCCCGAAAAATTCAAACACTTGGGAAGAGCAGCCATGACAGGCCAGATCACCGTTTCGACCGATGGGGGCATCTCCACGCTGACCCTTTCGAACCCCGACAAGCTCAACGCGATCGACTCGGCGATGTGGGTCGCACTGCACGCGGCGATGGACGAAATCGCCGCGCGCGACGACCTGCGTTGCGTGATCCTGCGCGGCGCGGGCGACAAGGCTTTCGCCGCCGGCGGCGACATCGAGGAATTCCTGACGGTGAGGGCGACGGTCGATGACGCGCTGCACTACCACGACACCCTGGTCGCGACCGCGCTCGACGCGATCCGCGCGTGCCCGATCCCGACCGTCGCCGCAATCCAGGGCGCCTGCGTCGGCGGAGGGCTGGAAATCGCCGGCTGCTGCGACCTGCGCATCGCGGGCGAATCGGCCCGCTTCGGCGCACCGATCAACCGCCTGGGATTTTCGATGTATCCGGGGGAGATGGCGGGACTGCTCGAGCTCGTCGGCCCCGCCGCGCTGCTGGAGATCCTGCTGGAAGGGCGCATCCTCGATGCGCGCGAAGCCTTGCAGAAGGGGTTGCTGACACGGGTCGTCGACGACGAGAAGGTGATCGACGAAGCGCTCGCGGCGGCGAACCGCATCGCCGCCGGCGCCCCGCTCGTCGCCCGCTGGCACAAGCAGTGGGTACATCGGCTGATGGACGGCCGGCCGCTGAGCGTCGAGGAAAAACGCGCCGCGTTCGATTTCCTCGCGACGGACGACTACCGCGAAGGGCTGGACGCCTTCTTCGCAAAGCGCAAGCCGCGCTTCAGCGGCAGGTGAGACTCAGGCGAGCCACGCCTCCGGCAACACCGTGGACAGGTCGAGATGCTCTGCGATGCTGTCCGCGAGCCGGTCGAGATCGGCTTCGCGCCGCGCCGCAAGGTCGACCGCATCGAGGCCCTCCGCACCCGCCCAGGCGAGCAGTGCCGACAAGGCCGCGGGATGGTCGAAGAGGCCGTGCAGGTAGGTGCCGAGGATCTGACCGTCCTCGGACATTGCGCCGTCGGTCTTCCCATCCGCGAAGCGCACCGCAGGATTCGCGAGCGCCGCGCCGCGGCTCACGCCCATGTGGATCTCGTAGCCGGCAACGGCGGGAGCGCCCGGCAGGCACAATGCACCGGCGGCGTTCTCGAGGCGCTTCTCGGCTTCGAGTACGGTCTCCATCTCCAACAGGCCGAGACCCGGAACCGTCGTCGGCGCCCCCTCGATGCCGAGCGGGTCCGCGAGGGTCGCTCCGAGCATCTGAAAGCCGCCGCAGATCCCGACGACTTTGCCGCCGTAACGCAGATGGCGCCGGATCGGTTCCTCCCAGCCCTGCGCACGCAGCCACGCGAGGTCGGACTGCACGCTCTTCGAACCCGGCAGCACGATCAGGTCCGCGGGCGGCATCGCCTGGCCGGGACCGACCCAGCTGAAGTCGATCTGCGGATGCAGGCGCAGCACGTCGAGGTCGGTGTGATTCGAGATGCGGGGATAGACCGGGGCGACGACCCGCAGCCGGGTCTCGCGTTTGTCGACGCTCGCCTTGCCAAGCGCATCTTCGGCGTCGAGGAAGAGGCCGTGGAGATAAGGCAGCACACCGAGCACCGGCTTGCCGGTGCGTTCCTCAAGCCAGTCCAGTCCCGACTGCAGCAGGCCGATGTCGCCGCGGAAGCGGTTGATCACGAAGCCCTTCACGCGCGCCCGCTCGGACGGCGACAGCAGTTCCAGCGTCCCGACGAGATGCGCGAAGACGCCGCCGCGGTCGATGTCGGCGACGAGGATCACCGGCACATCGGCCGCCTCGGCGAATCCCATGTTGGCGATGTCGCGATCGCGCAGGTTGATCTCGGCGGGGCTGCCGGCCCCCTCGACCAGCACGCATTCGTAGGCGCTCGTCAGGCGATCCCAGGACTGCATGACGGCTGCCATCGCGCGCGGTTTGTACGCGTGGTAGTCGCGTGCAGACAGGTTGGCAACGGCACGACCGTGGATAATGACCTGCGCACCGACGTCCGTTGAAGGCTTCAGCAGGATCGGGTTGAAGTCGGTGTGCGGAGGCACACCGGCCGCAAGCGCCTGCAAGGCCTGCGCGCGGCCGATCTCGCCGCCGTCGACGGTCACCGCCGAATTGAGTGCCATGTTCTGCGGCTTGAACGGCGCGATGTGCACGCCGCGGCGCGCGAGCATGCGGGCAAGTCCCGCGACGACAGTGCTCTTACCCGCATCGGAGGTCGTTCCCTGCACCATCAGGGTGATTGCTTGTGGCATCGCGTAAAATCCCGACTCTTTTCAACAGCGGCGGATTATCGCCGAAACCCCGTCAACGATGATTTCCCTGTGCGTCAAACTCGTATCCGGCATCGTCATCGACCGGCTGCTCGGCGAACCGCGCCGCTACCATCCCCTGATCGGTTTCGGGCGCTGGGCAATCTGGCTTGAAGGCCAGCTGCATGGGCGCGTGCCCGGTCGCGTGGGCGGCGTGCTCGCGTGGTCGCTTGCGGTGCTGCCCTGGGTCGGACTCGTGCTCGCGGCGCGCGCTGTGCATCCGGCCATCCAGTGGATCGCCGACGTCGTGCTGCTCTATTTCGCACTCGGCGCGCAAAGCCTCGCGCAACACGCCGAAGCGATCGCGAAGCCGCTCGCGGCCGGTGATCTCGACGCGGCACGGACGCGGGTCGGCTGGATCGTCAGCCGCGACACGCGCGCGCTCGATGCGACGGGCGTCGCCCGCGCCGGCACCGAGTCCGTGCTGGAGAATGGCAACGACGCGGTCTTCGGCGCGCTGTTCTGGTTCTGCATTGGCGGAGGCGCCGGCGTACTGCTCTTCCGTCTCGCGAACACCCTCGACGCGATGTGGGGCTACCGCAACGAGCGCTATCTAGACTTCGGCTGGGCCGCGGCGCGCATCGACGACGTGCTCAACTGGCTGCCCGCACGGCTCACGGCGCTGACCTACGCGCTCCTCGGACGCACCCGCCATGCGCTCGCCTGTTGGCGCGCTCAGGCGCCCGCGTGGGACAGCCCCAACGCCGGCCCTGTGATGGCCGCAGGCGCCGGCGCGCTGGGCGTGAGCCTCGGCGGCCCGGCGATCTACCACGGGCGCGAAGAGCATCGTCCCCCGCTCGGAGGCGGTGCGGCACCGGACGCAACGAGCCTGCGCTCGGCGATCGCGCTGGTCCGCCGCGGCATGCTGCTCTGGCTCGCCGTCGTCGCCCTCGCCGCGATCGCCGTCACCTTCCTCGGAGCGGCGCAGCGCTGACGCCCTGATCATGCAGCTCGACCACTACGTCAACACGATCGGCCGCCACCTGCGCGGCCGCTTCGGCGAGCGCGTGCACAAGCTGCCGCTGCACGCGCGCTTCACCTGCCCGAACCGCGACGGCACGCTCGGCCGCGGCGGCTGCACCTTCTGCAACGTGCGCTCCTTCAGCGACGCCTCCGACGCCCCGATCGCGCAGCAACTCGCCGAGGGCCGCACGAAGATGGACCGTGCGCGTCGCTATCTCGCCTATTTCCAGGCCTACACGAGCACCTACGCAGAGGTCGAAACGCTGCAGCGCCTCTACGCCGAGGCGCTGGAAGCCGCCGACATTGTCGGCCTGTGCGTGGGCACGCGGCCCGACTGCGTGCCCGATGCGGTGCTCGATCTGCTCGCCGGCTACCGTGACCAGGGCTACGAGGTGTGGCTCGAACTCGGCCTGCAGAGCGCCTTCGACGAGACCCTCGCCCGCGTGAACCGCGGCCACGGCTTCGCCGCCTACGCCGACGCCGTCTCCCGTGCCCATGCGCGCGGCGTGCCGGTGTGTACCCACCTCATTGTCGGCCTGCCGGGCGAGCCCCTCGAACGCAGTCTCGACACGCTGGAGCGCGTGCTCGAACTCGGCGTCACGGGGCTCAAGCTGCACCCGTTGATGATCGTCAAAGGCAGTCGCATGGCTGCGGCCTGGCGCCGCGGCGAGATCGCACCGGCGGAGCTCGACGCCTATGCCGATGTCGCCGCCGAGATGATCCGTCGCACCCCGGCGTCCGTCGTCTATCACCGCGTATCGGCCACGGCGAACGCCCCGACGCTGCTCGCGCCGGCATGGTGCGCGAGCCGCTTCGAAGGCATCCAGGCAATCGCCCGTCGCCTGGCGGAATCCGGCGCCCAAGGCAGCCTGACGGACGCCCCGCTCGCCCCGCCCGCGGCGCCGGGCACATCGGCGCACTACCTCCCCCACGCTACGCCCGTTACTCCCGATCCCCCATGCGCCCCCACCTGCTGAACCGTCTTGCCGCCGCCCTCGCCGCCTCAATGTGCCTCGCCCCGTCCGCGTACGCCGACGTCGAGCTGCAGGACGACGCGGGACAGCGCATCCGCCTCGCGCAACCGGCGCGGCGCATCGTCAGCCTCGCCCCGCACGTGACCGAACTGCTGTTCGCGGCCGGGGCTGGAGATCGCGTCGTCGGCGCCGTCGACTACAGCGACTACCCGCCCGCCGCGCGCAAGCTGCCGCGCGTCGGGGGCTACAGCAACATCGACATGGAGGCGGTCGCCGCCCTGAAACCCGACCTTGTGATCGCGTGGAAGAGCGGCAACCGCGATGCGCACCTCGATCGCCTCTCAGCGCTCGGCATTCCCGTCTTCATCAGCGAGCCGCACAGCCTCGACGACGTCGCCCGCAGCCTCGAAAACCTCGGGAAGGCGGCCGGCAGCGATCGGGAGGGGCGCGCCGCGGCGGATGCCTTCCGGCAACGCAAGAGGGAGCTCGCGCGACGCTACGCCGACCGCCCACCCGTGAGGATGTTCTACGAAATCTGGGACAAGCCGCTGATGACCGTAAACGACGAGCACTTGATCTCGGACGTGATGCGGCTGTGCGGCGGCGTGAACGTGTTCGGCAAACTCGATCAGCTGGCGCCGACGATCGGCGTGGAAGGCGTGCTCGCGGCGAATCCGGAAGTGATCGTCGCGAGCGGCATGGGCGAAGCCCGGCCGGATTGGCTCGATATGTGGAAGCGCTGGCCCAGGCTCGCCGCAGTCACGAGCGACAATCTCTATTTCGTGCCGCCCGAACTGATCCAGCGGCACACGCCGCGCATTCTGGAGGGTGCGTCGATGCTGTGCGAACAGCTCGACACGGCACGGCGCAAGCGTCGCAGTGGCGGCTGATCAGGCGCAGCGCGCGCTGCGGTAGCGCTGACGCCAGTCGCGGCGCGAATCCTCCCACCAGGCACGGTCGAAGATCCACGACAGCGTCGGCAGCAAGGGGCCGAGGCAGACGTTGGCGAGCGTGTTGGCGCCGGCGCGCGGCACGACCGCCGCGACCCGGAGCGCACGCAGGCGCTCGTTGAGCGTCGGATGGAAGTCGGAAGCCGAGGCCTGCTGGCCGTAGACGTGGCGGATATCGACGCTGCCCGGCATCGGTCGGCGGAACCCGGCCATCACGCCGAGCCCCATCTCGCGGAAGGGCCGGATCACCGGCCGCGGCTCGAAACTGCTCTGCTCCATGATCTTGCGCCAGTAATCCTCGCTGAGGAAACGCTCCTTCAACGCGACCTCGACCAGAGCCTCGCCGACCAGCGGTGCGCCGACAACCTGTGCGGCGAGCGCATCGGCTTCGAACTCCTCCAGCCGCGACAGGCGCATCGCGTCGCGCAGATCGTTGGCCGACCAGCGCTCCAGCATGCCGCCCAGCCATGTTGCGTCCTCGACGCAGCGGTCGAGCGCGCGGAACCACCAAGCGCGCAGATGCCCCCACCACGCCTGCACGCCGTGCCGCTGCAACACCAGATGCGCGAACTCGTGCGCGAGAATCGCGCTGAACTGGCGCCGCGAAACGCTGTGCGCGAGCGACAGACCGATCAGCAGGTGGGTTTCCATCGGACCGCCCCAGCCCCAGCGGGGCCGCTGCAGGATGGCCGCGTTCATGTCGTCGACGATCCAGACCGCGTCAATGCGCGCGCCGCCGAAACGGCGACTCATGCGCTCGATCAGACGGTGCAGCGGTTCCGCGGCTTCCCGCGGCAAGCGTACGCCGTCGGGGCGGGCGGCGGGAGCAAACAACCATCCGGCCGCCACGGCCCCCATTGCGACCGCCACCATGAACGTGGCCGCGGCGAGAAGCGCATCGACGACATGCCCCGCAACCAACGCCTCCCAGGTTCCGGCCACCAGCGACGCGGCGATCGCGAAGAATCCCAGGGCGATCGACGCCAGCAGGAACAGCCCTCCGGCGGCGCGAAGGCCGAGGCGCCGGGCGAGTCGCGAGCGGATGCGGGACAGGTGGTTCGATTGTGTTGCCATGGGTAACACTCCGTAAAACCATGATGGCGACACGGACTATAGCGGCCCCGATTTTGGGTGAAAATTGGACTTTAGTAATAGGGCACCCAACAATTTGCATGAAAATCAAGGCATAAGGCCCGCCGGCAGTGGAAAGTCGCGCCGGAAAACTTTTTTTGCAACGCGAAAAAAAAACGTACAATGGGCGCACGCCGCGTGCCTGGCCAATCGGTCGCGGCCTTTTCCTTCAGGACTATACCGGTCCCTTTCCCCGCCTGCCTCGATTGGTGGCGCTCCGCGAGAGCGTCAGGCCGTCGCTGGAGCATCTTTTTGAACACACCCGAAGTTTCTTTCGCCAGTCTTGGACTGGCAGAACCGCTGCTGCGCGCCATTTCCGAATCCGGCTACACCCGCCCGACGCCGATCCAGGCCCAAGCGATTCCCCTCGTGCTCGCCGGCGGCGACCTGCTCGCCGCAGCGCAGACCGGCACCGGCAAGACCGCCGGCTTCACGCTGCCGCTACTGCACCTCCTTTCCGCCAAGCCCGCCGCCGTCCCGAAAGCCGGACGCCCGCGCTGCCTGATCCTGACCCCGACGCGCGAACTCGCCGCGCAGGTCGAGGAATCGGTGCAGACCTATGGCAAGCACCTGCCGCTAACCTCGATGGTCATGTTCGGCGGCGTCAACATCAATCCGCAGATCGCCGCGCTGAAGAAGCGCGTCGATATCCTCGTCGCGACCCCCGGCCGTCTGCTGGACCATGCTGGCCAGAAGACGGTCGATCTGTCGGGCGTCGAGATCCTCGTCCTTGACGAAGCCGACCGCATGCTGGACATGGGCTTCATCCGCGACATCCGCAAGGTGCTCGCGATGCTGCCGAAGCAGCGCCAGAACCTGTTGTTCTCGGCGACCTTCTCGGACGAGATCCGGTCGCTCGCCAACGGCCTGCTGAACAACCCGGGCTGCGTCGAAGTGGCTCGCCGCAATACGACCACCGAACTGGTCGAGCAGTCCGTGTATTTCGTGCCGCAGAAGCAGAAGCGCGACCTGCTGGTGCATCTGGTCAAGGAGCACGACTGGCACCAGGTGCTGGTCTTCACCCGCACCAAGCACGGCGCGAACCGGCTGGCCGAATACCTCGGCAAACACGGCATCCCGGCCGCGGCGATCCACGGCAACAAGAGCCAGTCGGCGCGCACCAAGGCGTTGTCGCAATTCAAGGACAACTCGCTGCCGGTGCTCGTCGCGACCGACATCGCGGCGCGCGGGCTGGACATCGACCAACTACCGCAGGTCGTGAACTTCGAGCTGCCGAACGTGCCGGAAGACTACGTGCACCGCATCGGCCGCACCGGTCGTGCCGGTTCCAGCGGCAAGGCGATCTCCTTCGTCGACAGCGAGGAGAAGTCCTATCTGACGTCGATCGAGCGCCTGATCAAGCGCAGCATCGAGCGCACGCCAGTGCCGGAATTCGTGACGCACGCGCCCGATCCGGGCGACGACGCCTCGCGCCCGGCACGCGATCCGCGCCAATCGGGTCGTCGCAACGACAGCCGCACGCCGCGCCAGCCGCAGACGGAACGTCCGGCCCCGCGCGCGCAAAGCCACGGCGCGAACCGCCAGCCGGCACGGCAGGGCGGACAGGCCGAGGGTGGCAATGCTGCGAACCGTCCGGCCCGCAATGGCGAAGCCCAAGGTAATCGCAATGCGCGCAACGGCCAGACGAACGGCAACCACGCGCCGCGCCAGCAGGAAGCCGGCGCCAACCGGGCCCCGCGTTCGGCCGAGGCACCGCGTCAGCAGCAGCCCCGCTCGGACGCCGGACGCCGTCCGGCACCCCGCCCAGCGCTCTTCAACGCGAAGCCGGGTTCGCGCAGCGAATAAGCCTTCGTGTCACGGTGCGGCTCAACCGCGCCGCACCCCCACGAGCTTCTGATAAAGACCACCGAACAAGGTGGTCTTTTTCCATTCGAAGTCGCCCGAATGCGCAGACAGTGCCGGGATGTCCGTGTCGAGCAAGGAATCGGCGAAAGGCTCGAGCCAGCGGAACACCTGGGCCATGATCGGCCGCAGCGGATGCCAGGGATGCGTGCGGTGGTAGTCCACAAAGACGATCTTGCCGCCCGGCCGCACCGCGCCCAGCAGGTTGTGCACGATGCATGCACGCTCGATGGGAGGCACTTCGTGCAGCAGGAAGAAGCAGCACACGGCATCGTAGGCCGCGGCGTCGACGGTATCGGGCGCGGCGAGATCGCCTTGCCGCGCCTGCGCCTGAGGCAGGCCGTCGAGCTTGCGGCGCACATTGGCAACCTGAATCGGCGCGACGTCGATGACTTCGAGGTCGCCTTCACCGCCGACTTGTTCGGCCAGCATGCGCGAGAACGGCCCGTAGACGCAGGCCGCCTGCAGCAGCCGCTGGCCGGCCTGGAACTCCTCCGCTGCCGCCTGCATCAGGCGCCCCGCATTGCCCCACAGGATCGCCGAAACGACGAGCGAACGGTCTAGCCAGGGCAGCGTCCGGCGGTCAAGATAGGCCCAATGATAGGTGCGCGACAGATAAAGAGGTACTGCACTGACTCGAGGCACTGTTGGCATTAATGACATCCCGGTATGAGCAGTCTTCATCGTTGCCAGCATAACCGTAGATTCGGCGCCATGGAACGCCTTCTGCATACGCCACCCAGTGTGCACTGCAGCAATCTGTCCGAGGCGAAGTAAGACCTTGAAGACCTTCCGTAAGGGCAGCTTGCGTTGCGGAAAGGTGATCGCTATGCTCACAGCTGTTTCGATCCGGGTTCCCCGCCATGCGACCGCGTGGAGGGGTGAAACGGGAAGTCCGGTGACGTTCGGGGACACGCTCCCCCGACCAGTCCGGCGCAGCCCCCGCTGCTGTAAGCCTGACGGATCCACCACACGCCACTGAGCCTTGCGCTCGGGAAGGCGGCGGAGTCCGGGAGAAGGCAAGCCAGAAGACCGGCCCGATCGAGTATGCAGTTTCGTGTGCCCCGGGGTGTGGGCTTGCCGACTGGAATCCGATCGCGTCCGCCACGGGCTCAGGCCCGCCCGCTTCGCCTCATCGACCCAGCCACAAGTTTCCGACCGGACCGTGTCGCTCGCGACCCGTCCGTCGTCTCCACTCTCCGGAGCGCGTTTGTCACGCACTCGTGGGGAGTCGTTATGCATTCCGAACGTGCGCCCGGAACCGTCTGGTTCGTCGGCGCCGGTCCGGGCGATCCGGACCTCATCACCGTTAAAGGCCGCCGCCTGCTCGAACAGGCGGGCGGCATCCTGTTCGCGGGCTCGCTCGTCGACCAGGCGGCGACCCTCTACGCGCCGGAAGGCTGCGCGATCCGCGACTCGAAGGACATGACGCTCGAGGAAATGAGCGCTTGGCTGATCGATGCCGCATCGCGCTGCGAGACCGTCGTGCGCCTGCAGACCGGCGATCCGGGCCTCTATGGGGCTCTGGTCGAGATGACGCGGCTGCTCGATGCGGCGGGCGTGCCGTGGAAGGTCGTGCCGGGCGTGTCCTCCGCACTGGCCTCGGCCGCGGCGGCCGGTGAAACGCTGACGCTTCCCGAAGTGACGCAAACCGTGATCCTGACCCGCGTCGCCGGCCGCACGCCGATGCCCGCGGGCGAAGAGCTCGACGCGCTCGCGGCGCACCGCACGACGCTGTGCATCTTCCTGTCGATCACGCTGCTGCACGAGGTGCAGGACGCGCTGCGCCGCGCCGGCTGGCCGGAGGATGCGCCGCTCCTCGTCGTGCAGAAGGCGAGCTGGCCGGGCGAGGAGAAGATCGTCCGCGGCACGCTCGCCGACATCAAGAAGAAGTGCCAGGCGGAGAAGATCGCCTCGCAGGCCATGATCATCGCGAGCCCGGCGCTGGGCGCGCGCGACTGGCCCGAGATCGCCCGTTCCAAACTCTACGACCCGAGCTTCAGCCACCGCTTCCGCCGGGCCACCGTCACGGAAAACGCATCATGAAGAACGACACCACGATCCTGCTGGTCGGCCACGGCTCGCGCAACCGCGCGGGCAACGACGAGATCGAGCGCTTTGCCGCCGAGTGGCGCGCGCGCCGCCCGCAGTGGCGCATCGAGGCCTGCTTCATCGAGTACGCCGACGTGCTGCTCGACGGCGGGCTCGATCGCGCGGCCGCGGGGGCGAAGCGCGTGATCGTGATCCCCTTCATTCTGAATGCGGCAGGCCACGTGAAGATGGAGATCCCGGCCGCGATCGAGCACGCGCGCGAACGTCATCCCGCCGTCGCGTTCGAATGCACTCGCCACCTCGGCATGGGACGCGAGATCTTCGACGTGCTGATGGGCCGACTCGACGGCCTGATGCACGAGCTGCATGTGCCCGATCCCTGCACGACGGGCGTGATCCTGCTGGGCCGCGGGTCGTCGGATGCCGGCGCGAACGGCGAGCTTGCGAAGATGGCGCGCTGGGTGTTCGAGGCCACGGACCACGAGCTGGTCGACCTCGCCTTCACCGGCGTGACCTGGCCGCGGATCGAGACGGCCGTGCAACGGCAGGTGCGCCTCGGCATGACACAGATCGCGGTCGTTCCGGTGTATCTCTTCACCGGCGTGCTGATCGAGCGGATCGACGCACAGCTCGCGCGGCTGCGTGCGCAGTATCCGCAGATCGCCTTCGCGCTCGGCACGCATTTCGGCTTCGACAAAGGCATTTTCGAATTGGTGGAAGCACGCGTCGCCGATGCGGAAGCGGGTGATGCGCCACTGCTCGAATGCGACGGCTGCAAGTACCGCCTCGCCGCCGAAGCCGAGCATCTGCACGACCACAGTCATACCGCAGGCCATCATGACCACGACCACCACCACGCTCACAGCCATGAGCATCACGGTCACGACCTTGGCCACGGCTGCTCCCACAACCACGCGCCCCACGCCGGCTGCGCTCACCACACTCACGCCTGAATCATGAACAGCAACGTCGTCACCGAACAGCTCACCGCCGCCGGACGCGCGATCGAGCACGATTCCTTCGCGATCATCGACGCCGAGGTCGGCAGTCACGATTACCGGCCGGAACAGTGGCCGGTCGTGCGCCGCATGATCCACGCGAATGCCGATTTCGAATTCAATGGTCTGACCGACTTTCATCCGCTCGCGGTCGCAGCGGGGCTCGAATCGATCCTCTCCGGCGGCACGCGCATCGTCGCCGACGTCGAGATGATCTGCGTCGGCCTGTCGGCGTCGCGCCTCGCGCACTTCGGCATGAGCACGCACCAGTTCATCTCGGACGCCGACGTGATCGAGCAGGCGAAGGCCGAGGAGACCACGCGCGCCGTGCAGGCGATGCGCAAGGCGCACCGCAAGGGGCTGCTCGATGGCGCGATCGTCGGGATCGGCAACGCCCCGACGGCGCTGATCGAGGTCGTGCGCCTGATCCGCGAGGAAGGCGCACGGCCGGCGCTCGTGATCGGCATGCCGGTCGGCTTTGTGTCGGCGGCCGAATCGAAGGACCTGATGGCCGACGTGCTGGCGGTGCCGTGGATCGTGATCCGCGGCCGCAAGGGCGGCTCGACGCTGGTTGTCGCAGCGATCCATGCGCTGCTGGGGCTGGCTGAAGCGCGCCAGCGCGAACAACAGGCGCTGACGGCCTAAGCGGAGACGCGATCGATGGCAGCAGGGCACGTCTTGCCGGAGAAGGTGCGCAAGGGCGACGCGAAACGCGAGCGCGGCAACCGCACGGGCTTCACGACCGGCGCGAACTCGGCCGCCGCAGCGACTGCGGCGACGCTCGGCCTCGTGCACGGTGAAGTCCCGGCCGAGATCGAGTGCGTGCTGCCGAACACCCAGCACGTCGTCTTCCGCATCACCGGGGGCCGCATCGACGGCGACTGTGCGCACGCGGTGAGCATCAAGGATGCGGGCGACGACCCGGACGCGACCGACAAGGCGCATCTGACCGCCGACGTGCGGCGCATCCGCGACGGCGGCGGCGAGGTGATCCTGAAGGGAGGCCCCGGCGTCGGCGTCGTCACGAAGCCCGGACTCGGGCTCGAAGTCGGCGGCCCGGCGATCAACCCGGTGCCGCGCAAGAACATCTGCGAGAACGTCGCGCGCGCGGGCGCCGCGATCCTTGCCGCGGGCGACACCCTCGAAGTGACGATCTCGGTGCCAGGTGGCGAGGAGATGGCGAAGAAGACGCTCAATGCGCGCCTGGGCATCCTCGGCGGCATCTCGATCCTCGGCACGACGGGCATCGTGCGCCCCTACTCGACCGCGGCTTTCCGCGCGAGCGTGATCCAGGCGGTCGACGTCGCGGCGAACCAGGGCCAGACGGCGGTCGTGTTCACGACCGGCGGGCGCACCGAGAAATGCGCGATGCGCGAGTTCCCGGAGCTCGACGAGGCCTGCTTCGTGCAGATGGGCGACTTCGTCAAGGCGGCGTTCTCGACGGCGGTGAAGCATGGGATGCAGCGCATCATCGTCGGCGCGATGGTCGGCAAGCTGACGAAGATCGCGCAGGGCCTGTCGGTGACGCATGCGTGGCGCGAAGAGATCGACCGCCAGCTGATCGCCGACGCCGCGACCGAGGTCGGCGCGCCGGCCGAGGTCGTCGAGCAGATCCGCGCCGCGGAGACCGCACGCTTCGCCGCCGAAAGCCTCGCCGAACTGGGACTCACCGTGCCCTTCCATCGCGCGCTCGCGATGCGGGCGATCCGCAGCCTGCGCGAACGCTATCCGGGCCCGCACCGACTCAGCGTGCTCGCCTGCAATTTCGAGGGCGTGCCCATCGTCACCGTGGAGGAATCCGAATGTCTGACCATCGCTGCCTGATCCTGGGCATCCTCGACGACGGCTGGGACGGCCTCTCGGCCGCGGGCCGCGAGCGGCTCGCGGCAAGTCGCGTCGTGATCGGCGCGCGCCGCACGCTGGACCTCGTCGCGCCGCATCTCGGCGCCGAGGTCGAACTGCGCGATATGGACGGCGCGCTCGGCAAGACGCCCGAATGGGTGCGTACCGCGCTCGGCGACCACCTGCCCGTCACCGTGCTCGCGACCGGGGACCCGCTGTGCCACGGGATCGCGCGCCTCCTGATCGAAAAGATCGGCGCGGCGAGCGTGGAAGTGCTGCCGGCGCCGTCGACGATCGCGCTCGCGTGCTCGCGGCTCAACAAGACTTGGCAGGACGCCGCGATCCGCTCCTGCCACGGCGCCGACGCCGGCGAATGGTTCGACGGCGCGACGCCCGGCCACGGCCTGTACGGCATCGTGCGCGCAGTCGCGGAACACGCCCGCGTTGCCGCCTTCACGAGCCCGGCGAACAGCCCGGACCGCGTCGCGCGCGCCTTGCTTGCCGCGGGCTACGGCGACGACGTACGCATCTCGGTCGCGGCGAGGTTGTGCCTGCCCGACGAAGCCGTTTTCGCCGACCTGATGCTCGCGGAAGCCGCCGCACGTGAATTCCCCGATCCCAATATCGTCGTCATCGACCGCGTCGCCGCACCGGCGCCGCGTGCCGTGTTCGGCTTCGAGGACGGCGACTTCGTGCAGCGCCAGCCCGAGAAGGGGCTCATCACCAAGCTCGAAGCGCGTGCAGTGTCGCTCGCGAAGCTGGGCCTGCGCGCCGACAGCCTCGTCTGGGACATCGGCGCAGGCTCCGGCTCGGTCGGTCTGGAGGCCTCGCGCATCGCCCGCCTCGGCCACGTCTGGGCGATCGAGAAGAACACCGGCGACGCCGCGAACGCGCGCGAGAACGCCAAGCGCCTGCAGGCGACGAACTACACGCTGGTCGAAGGTAAGGCGCCGGAGGGCCTCGACGCGTGGCCCGATCCGGACGCGGTCTTCATTGGCGGCTCGGGCGGCGAGCTCGCCCAGCTGATCGAGCTGAGCCTCGCGCGGCTGCGTCCCGCCGGACGACTCGTGATGAACTTCGTCACGCTCGAAAACCTCGCGACGGCGACTGGAGCGCTCGCGGCCGCTGGCGCCGACTGGGAGGTGACGATGCTGTCGGCCGCGCGCAGCCAGCCGATCCTCGACATGCACCGCCTCGCCGCGCAGAACCCGGTGTGGATCATCACCGCCCGCAAGGGCTCCCCCGCAGAAACAGAGAACAACAATGAATGACAAACTCCCCACCCCCCGCTACGGCCGCCTGATCGGCGTGTCGCTCGGGCCCGGTGATCCCGACCTGATCACGCGTCGCGGCTGGACCGCGTTGCAGTCGGACGCCCGCTGGACCTACCCCGTGAAGAAGGCCGAGGAACGCTCCTACGCGCTCGACATCGTCGTGCGTGGCGGCCTAGCCGTGCCGGCCGACGCGGTCGAACTGGTGTTCCCGATGACGCGCGACGCCGTCGCGCTCGCGAAAGCCTGGGCGCGCGCTGCCGCCCGCACGGCCGAACTCCTCGCCGAAGGGCGCGACGTCGCCTTCCTCGTCGAGGGCGATGCCTCGACCTACTCGACTTTCCGCCACCTCGCCCGCGCCGTGCGCGAGCTCGCGCCCGAGATCGAGGTCGAGACGATTCCCGGCGTCAGCTCCTTCGCAGCGGCAGCCGCCTGCGCCGACGTTGCACTCGCCGAGGAAGACGAAACCGTCGCGGTGATCCCGGCGGCCTATGGCGTGTCGGTGATCGATCACCTGCTCGACGAATTCGACACGCTGGTGCTGATGAAGGTGAAGCCGTTGATGGACGAGATCCTCGACCTCCTCGAAGCGCGCGACCTCCTCGCGACGAGCTGCTTCATCGAAAAGGTCGGCTCGCCCGAGGAGCGCGTCGTCAAGGACGTCGCGAGCCTGCGCGGCGAGAAGGTCAATTACCTGTCGCTGCTGCTGGTGCAGAACCCCAAGCGTGCGCGCGGCGAGCTGCGTCGCGGCTGCCGCAAGCGTGCCGCGGCGGCGGACATTGGAACGATCGTGACGATCGCGGAGGACGCGGCATGAGCGTGCATCTGCCCTTCCCCAACGAGCGCGTCGCGGTCGTGTCGATCACCAAGCACGGCATCGCCCTCGCCGGTAAGGTCGTTTCCGCGATCCCCGGCGCACAGCTCTTCGCGCCCGAGAAATTCCGCGCCGAAGCCGAAGCCGCCGCGCCCGGCGCCGCGGCCTGCTACACCGGCAAGACCGGCGACCAGATCCCGGCGCTCTTCGCGGGCTTCGACGGCATCGTCGCGATCGTCTCGCTCGGCGCCCTCGTACGCCTGATCGCGCCGCACCTGAAGGCCAAGGAGCAGGACCCGGGCATCGTCGTGCTCGACGAAGGCGGCCGCTACGCGATCCCGATGCTCTCCGGGCACCTCGGCGGCGCCAATGCGCTCGCCGGCGTGCTGGCCGCGGCGCTCGGCGCGCAACCGGTGCTGACCACTGCGTCGGATGCGCGCGAGACGCTCGCCGTCGACCTGCTCGGTCGCGAACTCGGCTGGACCTTCGATGCGAGCCACGACGAGATCGTGCGCGCGAGCGCCGCGGTCGTGAACGACGAACCGGTGGCGCTTGTGCAGGAAGCCGGCAGCCGCGACTGGTGGGCCCGCCACGCGAACGGCCGCAGCGGTCCGCTGCCGGCGAACCTAAAGCGCTTCGACCGCTTGGAGGACATCGACCCGCAGGCTTTCGGCGCGGTGTTGTGGATCAGCGACCGCGAACTGCCTGCCGGCTGGGCCGAACGCCTCGCCGGCCGCCGCGTGATCTACCGTCCGCCGCAGGAGGCGGCGTGAGCGCCTCAGTTAACTCCTCCCCCGGCCCCGTGGCACTCGGCCTCGGCTGCGACCGCGGCACGCCCGCGGAGACGATCGCCCGCGCGATCGACGAAGCGCTCGCCCAGGCCGGCGCAAGCCTCGCCGACGTGCGCGCGGTCGCGAGCATCGACCTCAAGGCCGACGAGGCGGGGCTGCTCGAACTCGCCGCGCGCCACGGGTGGGTGCTGACCTTCCACCCGCCCGCCGAGCTCGCGGCGGTCGAAGTACCCAACCCGTCCGAAACAGTGCGCCGCTACACCGGCACGCCGTCCGTATCGGAGGCCGCCGCGCTGCTCGCTGCCGGCACGGATCTGACGCAACTCGTCGTCGAGAAGCACAAGCTGCGCGGCCCTGACGGCCGCAATGCCACGGTGTCGGTCGCCCGCATGCCGGCACCGAACTGATTTTCAAACGCTGTCACACCATCAAAGAAGGAGAACCACCATGCAACAGCAAGCCGTCCTGCAAATCGCCCGCCCGAAGAGCGCCCTGCTGGCGATCGCGATGCCCGTCCTGACCGCCGCGCTGCTCGGCGCCGTGATCGTCTACGGCGTCGGCTTCAGCCACATCGCCGCGGCTCACAACGCCGCGCACGACACGCGCCACTCCAACGTCTTCCCCTGCCACTGAGCACGGAGCCGGACATGCTGTTCCGCCGTATCGTCCTCTGCGCCCTGCTGGTCGGGGCGCTGTCCGGCCTGCTCGTGAGTGCCGTCCAGCACTGGCAGGTCATCCCGATCATCGCCGCCGCGGAAATCTTCGAAGGCGCAGCCGAAGCTGCCGAAGCCCCCGAACCCGCTGCCGCGATGGCCCATGATCACGACGACGCCCATGGCGCCACCCACGTTCATGAGGAAGCCGCCTGGGAGCCCAAAGACGGCACCGAACGACATGTCTGGACCGTGATTGCCAACGTGATGACCGCGATCGGCTTCAGCCTGGTGCTGATCGCCGCGATCACGGCTTGGGAACACCTGCACGGACACCGCGTGGCCTCGGCCCCCAGCGGTCTGCTGTGGGGCGCCGCCGGGTGGCTGTGCGTCTTCGCCGCCCCCTCGCTCGGCCTGCCGCCGGAGATCCCCGGCACCGCCGCCGCGGCGCTCGAAGCGCGCCAGACGTGGTGGCTGCTCGCCGTCGCCTGCTCCGCGACCGGCCTCGGACTGCTCGCCTTCGTCCCGAGCCGCATGCGCTGGCTGGGCCTCGCGCTGCTGGCCCTGCCCTATGCGATCGGCGCTCCGCACATCGATGGCGCCTTCGCCGCCTACAGCGACGAGGTCGCGCGCCAGATGGAAGCGCTGACCGGCCAGTTCGCCATCGCGACGGCGATCTCCAGCGCAATCGAATGGCTCGCGCTCGGCGGTCTCGCCGGCTGGGCGGTCGCCCGCTGGGTGCGTCCGGCGCTGGCGACGCTCGAATCCCCGGCAATCGCCCGCGCGTAACGCGGAAGAACGAAGTCCCACACCGTCGAAACAGAGAGAACAGCACCATGAGCACAGGCAAGATCATGCTGGTCGGCCTCGGGCCCGGCAGCGTCGAGCACATGAGCGGCCGCGCGCGCGCCGCGATCGCCGAAGCCGACACCATCATCGGCTACGTCACCTACATCCGGCTCGTCGCCGACCTCGTCGAAGGCAAGGAGGTCGTCAAGAAGTCGATGACCGAGGAGCTCGATCGCGCGATCGAAGCGCTCGACCGTGCCAAGCAGGGCAAGAAGGTCGCGCTGATCTCGTCGGGCGACGCCGGCGTCTACGGCATGGCCGGGCCGACCTTCGAGGTGCTGTTCCAGGCCGGCTGGACGCCCCCCACGGGTCAACCCGGCGACATCGAGGTCGAGATCATCCCCGGCGCCTCGGCGCTCAACACCTGCGCGGCACTGGTCGGCGCGCCGCTAACGCACGACTTCTGCGCGATCTCGCTGTCCGACCTGCTGACGCCCTGGCCGACGATCGCCCGCCGCCTGAACGCCGCGGCCGCTGCGGACTTCGTCGTCGCGCTCTACAACCCCAAAAGCGGCCGCCGTGCGCGCCAGATCGTCGAAGCGCAGCGCCTCTTCCTCGCGCACCGCCGCCCCGACACGCCGGTCGCGATCGTGAAGTCCGCCTACCGGCCGAAGCAACGCATCGAATTCACGAGGCTCGACAAGATGACCGACTGCGACATCGGCATGCTCAGCACCGTGCTGATCGGCAACTCGAACACCTTCGTGCGCGACGGCCTGATGGTCACGCCGCGCGGCTATGCGAACAAGTACGACGTCGAATCCGGCGAAACGCGCGACGGCGAAAAGGCGGGCCGCTCGCTGTCGACCGGCCTGCTCGGCTGGCTCGAAGACCTGCGCGAGAGCGGCGACAGCGCGGAAACACTCGCACGCCGCTACGCACTGCCGGTCGACTACATCGCCGCCGCGCTCGTCGACGAAGCGGTCGAGGACGACGCGCCCGCGGAAGGAGAGGCGGTGGCATGAGCGCCGCCGAAAAGCCGAAGCTCGGAACCTACCGTCGCCACCTGCTGGTGTGCACCGGCCCGCGCTGCACGCAGAACGGCGAATCGCAGGCCCTCTTCGACAGCCTCGGCGACACCTTCAAGACCGCCGGGCTTGACAAGGGCGAGCTGCGCGTCAAGCGCACGCGCGTGTCCTGCTTCGCCGCCTGCAAGGGCGGCCCGGTCGTGTGTGTGCAGCCTGACGGCGTCTGGTACTACAACGCCACGCTCGAGAACATGCAGCGCATCGTCGACCAGCACCTCGTCGGCGGCGAACCGGTCGAGGACCTGATCTTCCACCGCGGGCCGTCCACGGCCTGCTGACCGCGCCAGCGCACTCCCTTCCGCCTTACTCCGCAGGCCTCCGCTCCCCAAACCGGGGAACGGAGGCCGTCCCCATACGCAAGCGTATGTTTACCATACGCATAAGTATGGTTATGGGTATAATCGCGCCGCAAGAAATTGGCAAAGACAGGCAAGGAAACGGAGAGAGAGACACCATGAACGCACACACCCTGTACCAGCAAAAGCGCATGAGCGCCGCCGATGCCGCAGCCCTCGTGAAATCGGGCGATACGATCGTCGTTCCGACGGGCGTGGGCGAACCGCCGAGCCTGCTTGAAGCGCTGTCTGAACGGCGTCATGGCCTCGAGAACGTCACCGTCAGCCAAATCCTGCCGCTGCGCAAATACGGCTACTTCGACCCCGAAACCGTCCGCAACATCCGCCACAGCGCCTACTTCTTCGGCGGCGCTTCACGCCCGGGCGGCCAGGCGGGCTGGGTCGACTTCGTGCCGAACTACTTCTCGGAACTGCCGCAACTCATCGACCGCGGCCTCACGCCGGCGGACGTCGTCTTCTCGATGGCGTCCCCGATGGACGAGCACGGCTACTTCTCGCTCTCGCTCGCCCCGGATTACACGATGGCCGCGGTCAAGAAAGCGCGCGCGATCATCCTCGAAGTAAACCCGAACGTCCCCTTTGCCTACGGCGACTGCCACGTGCATGTGTCCCAAGTCGCAGCGATCGTCACCAGCGACGGACCGCTGACCGAAGTCGGCCTCCCGGCGATCGGCCCCGTGCAGGAAGCGATCGGCAAGTACGTCGCCGACCTGATCGACGACGGCTCCACGCTGCAGATCGGCTACGGCGGCATCCCCGACGCCGTCGTGATGCAGCTGAAGCATAAGCACGACCTCGGCATCCACACCGAGATGATCGGCGACGGCATCCTCACCCTGATCGAATCGGGCGCCGTCACCAACCGCAAGAAGACCCACAAGCCCGGCAAGATGCTGGCGACCTTCGCGCTCGGCTCGAACAAGCTCTACCAGTACATGCACCGCAATCCGTCGCTCGAAATGCACCCGGTCGACGTCACCAACGACCCCTACCTGGCCGCCCAGAACGACAAGCTGATCGCGATCAACGCGACCATGCAGGTCGACTTCCTCGGCCAGTGCGGCTCGGAAAGCCTCGGCTTCGCGCCCTACTCCGGCACCGGCGGCCAGGCCGACTTCGTGCGCGCCGCGAACCGTTCCAAGGACGGCAAGGCCTTCATCGTGCTGCCCTCCACCGCCAAGGACGGCAGCATCTCGCGCATCGTGCCGACACTTACTCCGGGCACCCACGTCACCACGAGCAAGAACGACATCAACTACGTCGTCACCGAATACGGCGTCGCCCAGCTGCGCGGCAAGAGCGCCAAGCAGCGCTGCGAAGCCCTGATCGGAATCGCCCACCCCGACTTCCGCGGCGAACTGCGCGAAGCCGCGAAGCGGATAAACCTGCTGTAAGGCTCGCACAAGCGGTCCCGGCGGAGAGGCGGGTTCGTCCGTGGGGCTGTCGTGAGCGCCGACGTGTTCAGGGGCACGGGGGAAACAAGGCGACGCATGTCTGAGCCCGAAGGGCGAGTTTGCGTCGCCGCCCCCGGGCACCTGAACACGTCGGGCAGCCGAAGGCCGCGAGCGTCTGCCCCACGGACGAATCCGCCTCTCTGCCCCCCATGCGCGTCCAGATGGCCCAAAATAAGGCCTGGACTCCCATGATGCCCACGCCGAGTAAGCCCCTCCCGATGACGCCCGCGACACGCCTGCTATGGCTGCTCGCGGGCCTCGTCCTGCTCGTCTGCAATGCGCACGCAGCCCCCTTCGAGCATGGCCTGCTGTGGGAAATCAGCCGTCCCGGCATCGCGCCGAGCTACCTCTTCGGCACCATGCACATCGCCGATCCCCGCGTGCTGAAGCTGCCGCCCGCAGTCTCCAAGGCCTTCTCCAACTCGCGCACCTTCGCGCTCGAGCTCTACCCGGACGAAGCCGTCGCACAACGCTTCAACGAAGCCAGCCAGCTCGAAAACGGCGCCCGCCTGTCGCGACTGCTCTCGCCATCCGCCTACGCCGCGCTCGAATCCCGGCTCGTCCAGCGCGGACTCAGCCAAGAGCGCCTCGACCGCCTCAAGCCTTGGGCGGCCCTGCTGCTTGCCACCGCCGCCGCGATCGACGGCGGCGAAAGCCTCGACATCTCGCTCTACGTCCGCGCCCGTTACGCCAACATGCGCATCGAAGAACTCGACAGCGTCGAAGAACAGATCGCCGTCTTCGACGACCTGCCCGAAGACACCCAACTCGCACTGCTCACAGTCGCCCTCGAACGCTACGACGCGCTGCACGACGAACTCGAAGACAGCATCCGCGCCTACCTCCGCCGCAATCTCGCCGAACTGACGACGCTCGCGCGCCGCAACGCTGGCACAAGCACCGAAGAACGGCGCCACTTCGCCGTCTTCGAAAAAAAGATCATCGAGGACCGCAGCGTCACAATGGCCTACCGCCTGCAGGCCCACCTGCGCCGCGGCCACACCTTCGCCGCTGTGGGCGCCCTGCACCTCTATGGCGAAAAAGGCATGCTCAAGCTACTGCAGGACGACGGCTGGCAGGTCCGCCGCCTCTACTGACCCGCCCCATGCAACGCCGCATCGCCCACCTCGACATGGACGCCTTCTACGCGTCCGTCGAACTGCTGCGCTACCCGCAACTCACCGGCCAGCCCGTCGTCGTCGGCGGCCGGCGCGGAATGCTGTCGCCGGAAGAAGGCTTCCCCCACCTGCGCGACTACGTCGGCCGCGGCGTCGCGACGACCGCGAGCTACGCCGCACGGGCGCTCGGCGTGCATTCCGGCATGGGCCTGATGAAGGCTGCCGCGCTCGCCCCCGACGCGATCCTGCTACCGGCGAACTTCGACGACTACATCCGCTACTCCCGCCTCTTCAAGGCCGCCGTCGCCGAGATCGCGCCCCACATCGAAGACCGCGGCATCGACGAGATCTACATCGATCTGACCGAAGTCGCCGGCGAAACCGTCGAGCTCGCACAACGCATCAAGGACGCGGTGCGCACCGCGACCGGGCTCTCCTGCTCGATCGGCATCACGCCGAACAAACTGCTGTCGAAGATCGCCTCCGACCTGCAGAAGCCCGACGGCCTCACCGTCATCGATGAGGCCGACATCCCCACCCGCATCTGGCCGCTGCCCGCGCGCAAGATCAACGGCATCGGCCCGCGTGCAAACGAACGCCTCGAGGCGCTCGGCATCCACACCATTGGCGAACTCGCCGCGGCCGCGCCCGACTTCCTGGTCGGCGAATTCGGTCAGCACTACGGCCGCTGGCTGCACGAGGCCGCGCATGGGCGCGACGAGCGCCCGGTCGTCACCGAACGCGAACCGAAGTCCATCAGCCGCGAAACGACTTTCGAGCGCGACCTCGATGTGCGCGCCAACCGCGATGAATTGACGGCGATCCTCGTCAAGCTGTGCGAGCGCGTCGCGGGCGACCTCACGCGCAAGGGCTACGCCGGCCGCACGATCGGGGTCAAGTTGCGCTATGCGGACTTCCGCACAGTCACCCGCGACGTGACGCTCGATGCGGCCACCGACGATGCGGCCGCGATCCTCGCCGCGGTGCGAAGCTGCCTCAAGCGCATCCGCTTCGAGCAACGCCTGCGGCTGCTGGGCGTACGCGTCGGCTCGCTGTTGCGTCCGGGAGAGCCCGGCTCGGCGGACGGCAACTCCCCCGACGTGGGCGTCAATCTCCGTCTCTTCGACTGAACCCGCCCTCCCGTTTCATTAAAAAGAATTAATTTGACGGGTATCAAACTGAAACGGATTCCTCGTTGAATGCCATGCTGCAGGGCAACATAATACGAACGCTTCGTATTTATGCTAAAGGAGTGTTCACATGCAGTCTGCCAAGCGTCTTGCCTTGCTTCTATCCCTATCCGCCGCATCGTGCGCGTTCGCCGGCGACGCCGGTCATGCCGGCCATGCCTCCCACTGGACCTACGAGGGTCATTCGGGTCCCGAACACTGGGGCGAACTCGAACCTCATTTCGCGATGTGCGCCGACGGCAAGAACCAGTCGCCGATCAATGTGGATTCGACGATCAAGGCCGAACTCGCTCCGATCGCCTTCTCCTACACGCTCGAAAGCCGCGAAATCCTCAACAACGGCCACACGGTGCAGGTCAATTTCGCGCCGGGGAGCAGCATCGACGTGGCCGGACGCCATTACGAACTGAAGCAGGTGCATTTCCACACACCGAGCGAAAACCTGATCGCCGGCCGCAGCTTTGCCGCCGAAGCGCACTTCGTGCACGCGGACAGCAACGGCAACCTGGCCGTGGTGGCGGTGATGCTCGAGGAAGGCGCGAAGAACGATGCCATCGCCTTGCTGCAGGACAAGGCACCGAGGGCCGCGGGCGAGCACACCGCATTCGGCGACGGCCCGGCGCTCAAGTCGCTGCTGCCGCAGAATCGCGACTACTTCACCTACAGCGGCTCGCTGACCACGCCGCCCTGCAGCGAAGGCGTCACCTGGCTCGTGATGAAGCAACCGCTGACGATCGCCCGCAGCCAGGTCGAAGCGCTGACCCAGGCGATGAACGGTCCGAACAACCGCCCCGTCCAGCAGCTGAACGCGCGTCTCGTCCTGAAATAAGTCCGGGATGAGCCCGGGTGGCCTCGCGGACCGCCCGGGCTATCGGCGCATCAGCGCGCCGGAGCCAGGCTGCCGGACTGCGCGTGCGCCGCGCCGTCGCTTCCAGCCGCCGCACCGAGTGCGAAGGGATTGACCGGCTTGCCGTTGATCTTCAGCTCGCCGCCGCGGAATTCCAGTGCCGTCTTGACGAAGCCCTGCTCGCGCTGCACCAGGCCCTGCGCGGCATAGCCGGCGAGCTGCAGGTCAACGCGGCGCGCGGCTTCCTCGGCCGATACGGCCTCATCCTTCTGCATGTCGGCAATCAGACCCTCGGGCAGCGAAGCGTTGCCGCTCACATCGAGTTTGCCGATCAGCACGAAGGGATTCTGCAGGTCGTCCGGCGAAAGCTGGTTCGTGCGCACGCGCAAGGCCATCGTCGCGTCGCCGTGCGGACTGCGGAAGCTGATGCGGTCGATGCTGATCTCCGGGTCGTGCGCGAGCAACTCGCGCGCGGGCTCGGCGAGCGCGGCCAGCGCGAACGCGGTCTGGCCTTGCCGCGCCTGCCGCAGCGCCTCGTCCGAATACATGCTCATCACCGCGCGCGACAGCTTGGCGACGGTGCGGGCATGCAGGTGGTTCAGGCTCAGGTCATAGTGCGCCGGTCCGTAGTCCTGCGCGCCGACCTGCACGGTCTCGGCACCAAGCTTGGCGCTGATGTCGACGAACTCGCCCTTCGCGGGGGAGCTCACGTCATACGCCACCTGCTTCAGCAGCAGCGCTTCCGGCTTCTCGCCTCCTTCGCCGGCCGCGGCCGCCGCGCGCGGCGTCATGCGGACTTCATCGATCACGATCTTCTGGCTGCCGGCGTAGAGCAAGGGCTCGTCCTCGAAGACCCGCGACTGATCGCCACTCATGCGAATGCCGGTCACGACGAGATGCGAAGCGCCATCCTCGATCTCGAGGCCGGGCGCCTCGCCCTGCATCGAGTAGCGCTGCATGTGGCGCGTGAAATCGACCGTAAACTTCAGGCCCTGCCAGCTGACATGGCGCTCGCCGCCATCCTTCGCGGGCACCGAGGTCTTGAAGGCCGGACTCGTCAGCGTCGTGCTGCCGCCTCCCGAGAATCCATACACCGTCTTGAGTTGCACCGGCGCAGCATCGCCGAACATCTTCGCCATCTGCGCCTTCGCGGCCTCGTCGAGCACGAGACCGGCTTCCGCGGTCGCCGCCCCGATCGTCCGCAGCCCGGGCAGCGGACCATGCGCGATCTCCGAGCGCACCGTGAAGCGTACCGGCTCCAGCGGAGCCTCCGTGGCCGCCGCCCCGTCCTCACCCGCGCGGGCAAGCGCGCTCAACAGCTCGCCATTGAGTTCGAAGGTCACGACTTCGGTCGAATGGAAGACGCCGCGCTCGAAGGTGCGCTCCACGACCTTGACGTAGGGCTGCTCGGTCAGCTGCTGGTATTGGGCATCGAGGGCGCTTTCGACCTGCTTGCCCAGCAGCCAGGCGCTTGCCGGATACGCGATACCGAGCGCCACGGCGACGGCGGTGGCGATCTTGGCGGGTTTGTTCATGTCGGGAGGGTTCCTGATATCGGGAGGTGCGCGGAAGTGACCATGGTATATGCAATCGGCAGGCGCGCGAAAGCCCGCCGCTTCACGCCACTTGGCTTTCCGCGCCCCGGTCCTTACATCGGCTCGCCGCGCAGTGCGCGCAGATGCCAGTCAAACACTTCCTCGAGCAGGTGGGGCGTCTGCCGTCCGGGCGAGCGCTCGAGCGCCCGCTTGTAGTAGTCGCGCAGCGCAGGGCGGAAGTCGGGATGCGCGCAGTTCTCGATCACGACGCGCGCACGCTGCTTCGGCGACAGGCCACGCAGGTCGGCGAGGCCTTGCTCGGTGACGATGACCTGCACGTCGTGCTCGGTGTGATCCACATGCGAGGCCATCGGCACAATGCACGACACGGCGCCGTTCTTTGCCTGCGAGGGCGTCATGAAGATCGACAGGTAGGCGTTGCGCGCAAAGTCGCCCGAGCCGCCGATGCCGTTCATGATCTTGCTGCCCATCACGTGCGTCGAATTGACGTTGCCGTAGATGTCGGCTTCGATCATGCCGTTCATCGCGATCACGCCGAGGCGGCGGATCACTTCGGGGTGATTGCTGATCTCCTGCGGGCGCAGGATGATGCGCTCGCGGTAACGACCGAGGTCGGCATTGAGCCGCGCGAGCGCGTCGTTGCTGAGCGAGAACGCGGTCGCCGACGCGCAGGCGAGCTTGCCCGAGCGGACCATGTCGAGCATGCCGTCCTGCAGCACCTCGGTGTAGGCCGTCATGTTCTCGAACGGACCGTCGTTGAGGCCGGCCATCACCGCGTTCGCGATATTGCCGACGCCGGACTGCAGCGGCAGCAGGTCCTTCGGCAGGCGGCCCTTGCGAACTTCGTGCTGGAAGAATTCGAGGATGTGGCCGGCGATCAGGCGCGAGTTCTCGTCGGGCGCCGAGAACGCCGAATTGCGGTCCGGGCTATGGGTCTCGACGATCGCGATGACCTTGTCGAGATCGCAGCGCAGGTATGGCTCGCCGATGCGGTCGGCCGGCGTCACGATCGGGATCGGCTTGCGGTGCGGCGGCAGCTGCGTGCCGTAATAGATGTCGTGCATCCCTTCGAGGTGGGCGCTCTGCCAGGAATTCACCTCGAGGATGATGCGGTCGGCCTGATCCAGCCAGGTCTTGTTGTTGCCGACCGATGACGAGGGTATCAGCCGCCCGTCCTCCAGGATGCCGGCGACCTCGACCACTGCGATGTCGAGCTTGCCCAGGAAGCCAGACCACACGAACTGCGCGACATGCGACAGGTGGATGTCGATGTACTCCATCTCGCCGGCGTTGATGCGCTTGCGGCAGGTCGGGTCGGACTGGTAGGGCAGCCGCATCTCGATGCCATCGACCATCGCAAGCGCGCCGTCGAGCTCGGGAGCGGTCGATGCGCCCGTCCATACGCCGATCTTGAAATGCTTGCCATTCACGTTGGCGTCCATGATGCGCTTGGCGAGCGCGGACGGCACGGCCTTCGGGTAGCCCGCGCCGGTGAAGCCGCTCATGCCGACATTGACGCCGGAGGGGATCAGAGCCGCGGCCTCCTCGGCCGACATGACCCGGTTGCGAAGCGCGGCGCAATGGATGCGGTTTTCTCTGCTCATGGAAAGCACGACCTCACGACAAAAAGACGCCCGCTGGCGCGGGCGCAATAGCACGACACCAACGTGCAGGAGACATGGATGCTGCATCCGGGAAATCGGAAACTGCGCGCCACCGGCAGGCCGATGACGCGCACTCCGATCGATCGAAGACCCCGGCGGCGACAGGAGGGAGGAGGCCGCCGGCACCCGTATCGGATGCGCTGCGCAGTCTATTCGGGGCTTTACGGAGCGACAAACGACGATTTATGATCCAACGAATTAGCCCTGCTTAATCATGAGGCCATGCGTTACCGCCTCCCCCACCTTCCGCTGCTGCGCACCTTCGAGGCCGCCGCACGCCACCTGAGCTTCAAGAAAGCCGCCGCCGAACTGTGCGTGACGCCGGCTGCCGTCAGCCAGCAGATCAAGGCGCTCGAAGTCGAGCTGGGCGTCCCCCTCTTCCACCGCATGACGCGCGCGCTGGCGCTGACCGAGCAGGGCCGAAACATGCTGCCGAAGATCCGCGAAGGCTTCGACTGCCTCGCCGCGGCAATCGAAGGTGCACGGCAGGCACCGGCAGACCGCCAGCTCACCGTCACCGCGCCCCCATCCTTCGCCGGGCACTGGCTGCTGCCGCGCCTGCCCGATTTCACGCATCGGCATCCGGAAGTGGCGCTACGCCTGTCGAGCACGCCGGATACCGTCGACCGCCGCGGCGAGGCCGCGATGCTCAAGCGCCTCGATGCCGACCTGCGCGCCGGCCGCAGCGAAGTCGCGATTCTCTATGGTCGCGGCGACTACGCCGGCTACGTCGTCGACCGGCTGTTCTCGCCCGACTACGTGCCGGTCTGCGCTCCCGCGCTGATCACCGACGGGACGCCCTTGCGGCGGCCGGCCGATCTCGCCCGCCACGTGCTGATCCACGACGAGACGCTCGACGAGGGCAGCCGCGGACAGGTCAATGCGGGCTGGACGCAGTGGCTGGCGCGAGCCGGAACCGTCGGCGTCGACCCGCAGCGCGGCCTGCGCTTCGCGAACGCGGCGCTGTCGCTGGAAGCCGCGCTGGCGGGGCACGGCGTCGCCCTCGCGCCGCGGCCGCTGGTCGAAACGCGGGTCGCCGCGGGCAGCCTCGTGATCCCCTTCGACGTATCGTTGCCCTCGCCCTTCGCCTATTATCTCGTCATGCACGAGGCGATCGCGCGGCAGGCGGCCGTCACGGCCTTCCGCTCCTGGCTCGCCGCCGAAGCCGCCGCCCCGCCCCACCCCTCCGGAGAATCCGATCGATGAAGGCCATCGTCACCGGCCACAGCCGCGGCCTCGGCGCAGCCATCGCCGACGAACTGCTCGCGCGCGACATTCCTGTCCTTGCCCTGGCGCGCAGCGCAAACCCCGTCCTCGCACAACGCTACGGCGCCCGATGCGTCCAGGTGGAAGTCGACCTCGCCGACAGCACGGCCTTCGCCGCCTGGCTCGCCACCGGACGGCTGCGCGAATTTCTCACCGACAGCGACGAGGTCCTGCTCGTCAACAACGCCGGCACGCTGCGGCCGACCGGCGCGCTCGCGGCACACGACGTCGCCGACATCGCCCGCGCGGTGTCGCTGAACGTCGCAGCCCCCCTGATGCTCGCCGCGGCGGTCGTCGCCGCCAGCCCGGCCGCCATCGAACGGCGCATCATGCACATCTCGAGCGGCGCCGCGCGCAGCGCCTACGCGGGCTGGAGCGTGTATTGCGCATCGAAAGCCGCACTCGACCAACACGCCCGCGCGGTCGCGCTCGACCGCAGCCCCGGCATACGGATCTGCAGTCTCGCGCCGGGCGTCATCGACACCGCGATGCAGGCGGAAATCCGAGCGATACCCCAAGACGACTTCCCGCTGCGTGCCCGCTTCGAGGCCCTGAAACGCGACGGCGCGCTACAGAGGCCCGAAGACTGCGCGCGCCGCGTCGTCGACTACCTGCTCGGCATCCAGTTCGGCGAGCATCCCGTCGCCGACCTGCGCGAACTGGGCACCTAGACTTCCGATCAAGACCACGGAGACTCGCCATGCTGATGACCACCACCCCGACCGTCGAAGGCCGACGAATCCGCAGCTACCACGGCGTCGTCACCGGCGAAGCGATCATCGGGGCGAACTTCCTCAAGGACATGTTCGCCGCGGTGCGCGATTTCGTCGGCGGACGCGCGGGTGCCTACGAGAAGACGCTGCGCTCCGCGCGCGAGACCGCCTTTGCCGAACTCGCGGATGCCGCGGGCAAGCTCGGCGCCAACGCGGTCGTTGCGATCGACATCGACTACGAGGTGCTGGGCGAGACCAACGGGATGCTGATGGTCGCCGTCAGCGGCACCGCTGTGACGCTGGAGTGAACGTCCATGTCGCATTTGTGGTCTTGACGCATCTGTCGTCAGCCACGACAATCGCCATCGAAGCAGCAATGACGATCGCCTTACCTGCGATCGTCGGAACACGGTGAGAGCTCTGCTCGATTCCGTGGCGGGCCCGCCGCTGTAACCGGGGACGGCTGTCGCAGGGATGACGCGAATTCGCGCATCCGGCCACTGACGGGGACCACTCTGTCGGGAAGGCGCGACGGACCGGCTGATCCGGGAGCCAGAAGACCTGCTGCCTCGAACGAAAAATGTGCCGGACCCATGGCAAGGGTTCCGCTGTCCATGCTGGAAGCATGGCGGCGGAGCCCTTTTTGTTTTTCTGCGATTGCAAACGAGGAGATTCACATGAGCAAGACCATCGCCCCCCAAGCCGTCCCCGCCGCCGCCCAGGCCGCCCAATCCGCCGCCGACACCGCCAAGCCCGCGATCATCGCCACCCGCCGCCGCTGCGAAGCCGACGGCGTGGGCCTGTCGCACTACATCCTGATGGATCGCAAGGCAAAGTGATGAGCGCCGCAGTCATCGAGAAACCCCTGGCGCCCTCCGCGGGCCGCTACGCGAACTCGGGCTGCGGCCCGAGTCTCGTGCCGCTGGACATCGGTCACGCCGACTATATGGCGGTGACCGATCCGGCGACCGCCTTCTGGGCGCTCGTGCGCAAGGATCAGCTCGCCGCGAGCCTCGGCGACGGCGAGCTGCTTCGCAGCTACCGCGAACGCGCCAACGACTTCGCACGCGAACTGCACGCGCTGCGCTTCGAGCTGAAGCCTTCGGCCGTGTACGTAAATCCGACCGAGCGCTGCAACCTCAACTGCACCTACTGCTACATCCCCGAAGGCATGCGCCGCTCGGGCCAGCATATGGCCACCGACCGCCTCGTCGATGCGCTCGCGCGCCTGAAGGACTACTTCGCGACCGTGATGCCCGCGGATCGCAAGCCGCGCATCATCTTCCACGGCGCCGAGCCGCTGATGAACCAGTCGGCGCTTTTCGAGGCGATCGACCAGTTCAAGGACGATTACGTCTTCGGCGTGCAGACCAACGCGACGCTGCTCGACGACAAGGCGATCCGCTTCCTCGCCGAGCGCAACGTCAGCATCGGCCTGTCGCTCGACGGCCCGCTCGCGCAGACGACCGACGCGACACGGCTGACCTTCAGCGGCAGCAGCGTGCACGACAAGGTGCTGCGCGCGATGGACGCGCTGCAGGGCTATGCGTCGTGGAGCGTGATCGCGACCTGTACCGAGAAGAATCTCGACCAGCTCGTGCCGCTCGTGGAGCTTTTCCACGCCCGCGGCGTGCCGACCTGCATGTTGAATGCCGTGCGCTGCACGCTGCCCGGTGCGCGCACGGTGCGACCGGACGACGACGCGCTGGCGAAGAGCTTCATCGCGGCGATCGAGCGCACGCACGAGCTCTACCGGGAAACCGGCCGCAAGATGGTGGTCGCGAACTTCGCCAACATCCTGCTCGCGATCCTCGCGCCGACCGCGCGCCGGCTGATGTGCGACATCTCGCCCTGCGGCGGCGGTCGGGCCTTCTTCGCGCTGGCGCCGGACGGCGGGCTCTTCCCGTGCAGCGAGTTCATCGGCCTGGATCACTTCCGTGGCGGCAACCTCTTCACCGACCGCATCGAGGACGTGCTGCAGACGCCGGCCTTCCGCACCGTCACCGAACGCAACGTGGACCGCTTCGCGCCGTGCGACACCTGCACGATCCGCCATTTCTGCGGTTCGCCCTGTCCGGCCGAGGCGCACGAGATGAACGGCGGCATGGACAAGGTCGGCGCCTTCTGCGGCTTCTATGAGGAACAGACGCGCTACGCCTTCCGCCTCATCGCGGACGGCAAGGCGAACGACTTCCTGTGGGACGGCTGGGACGACGGCGTCGAGACGGTGTTCGATCTGGCGCTGTAGCCGGGCGCAATCAGCCGAAGACCGCCTGCAGCTCCTTGGTGCAGGCGGTCACTTCGTCCTGCATCGAAGCGTAGGGCTCGCCGAGTTCGGCCTTCTTGACGTCAGCGGCGTCGAAGTCCTTGTTGAGCCATTCGAAATGGCCGCCGGCCATCAGGTTGCCGACGAAGACGACATCGGCCAGCGTGCGGGGCGCTTCCGGAATCGGCCGCGGATGGTCGTGGTCGCGGGACGCGGCCGCGATCTCCTCCGGCAGACCGAGCGCATGCAGCAGCGACTCGCCGATGCTCTCGTGCCACTTCCAGATCAGGTAGCGCGCGGTTTCCGGACGCGCGCGCAACTCGTCGTACTGCGAGGCGCGATAGAGCATATAGCTCGCGCCGAGGTCGTGGACGAGCCCCGCCAGCATCGCCTCATCTTCCTTGAAGCGCTTGAAATGACGCGCGATGACGGTGCAGGCCGCAGCGCTGCCGATCGAATGCTGCCATAGCCGTTGGCTGAGGTCGCCGAAGTCGGCGACCTCCTTGGCGAGCAGCAACTGCTTCATCGCGACGCCAAACGCGGTGGAGCGCACGACCCTCATGCCGAGCCGCTGAATCGCGCCCTTCACGTCGCGCACCGGAGGACCACCGCGGTCATAGAGGGCGGAGTTGGCGACGCTGATCAACTTGCTCGAAATGAGCGGTTCGACGCTGACGGCGGCGGAAATCTGCTGGACCGAGGCGTCGCTGTCGCGCAACAGGTCGCGCAGGCGCAGCGTGATGTCGAAGTGGGTCGGGAAGATCAGGTCCCCGGACAGTTCCTTCGCAATGTCCTCCAGCATCTGGAAACGCTGGGTGTTCAGTGCCTGTCCGGTCTTGTCGTCACTCAGTGCGGCATTCATGTCGGTATCTGCGAGGCATCGGGTAAAGCGTCCGGCATTCTATGCCGGTTTGGCGTTTCGCGTTCGAAGGGATCGCAACCGGTCAGCAATACCGCTCGATCGCCTGCAACGAAAGTGTGTAGGTGTGGCGAAGCTGGTCTTCATCATAACGGTGACGGGCGCCGACCGGACAGGCGACACGCGCCAGACAGGTCTCCCGGCATGCCGAGGACGGCTGGCGGCGATAGGCGACGCACTTGTCGAGCGAGAATCCGTCGGGTGACACGGCGCCGGCCGGGCAGGCCGAGACGCAGGCGCGGTCGGAGCAGCTTGCACAGGGCGATGGGGCCGTCAGCGCGGGCGACGGGGCGAGGTCGGTATCGGCGAGCATCACGACGCGGTAGGCGAACCAGGTGCCCCAGTCCTGCTGGATGCCGATCATGAAGGGCGACGGGTGGTGCCAGCCGGCGAGCCGGCCCAGCGCCAGCAGGTCGATCACAGTGTCGCCGGGATAGATCAGGCGCTTGTCGCGGCCAGGGCAGGCCTCGGCGAACCATCGCTCGACGGCGGCGACGCTGTAGTCGTCGACCGGATCGAGGGAGTCGCCGCGGGTCGCCCTGACGTGCTCCCACATCCTGCGGCCGGCGTGGCCGACAAGGATCAGTTGGGGGTAGCGCGCCTCGGGGTCGAAGCGGCTGCGTAGCTTGTCGCGGATGTCGGCGGGGAGCTCAGCCACGTCGAAGACCGCCTGCAGAGTGAGTCCGGCATCGTCCAGGACGCGGAAATCGGTCCGCGTCATGCCGCCGCTTCCAGGCGTGCGAGCGCCGCGGCGACGTCGGAGCGTCCGCCCGGTCGTACGACGCGTTCGATCTCTCGGCCTTGCCGCAGGAAGATCAGCGTCGGCCAAAGCTTGACGCGGAACGAGCGGCCAAGCGCCCGCCCCGGACCGTCCTCGACGCGGATGTGGCGCACCTCCGGATGATCCGCGAGCGCGTCCTCGATCGCCGGCCGCGCACCGCGGCAGATGCCGCACCAGTCGGTGCCAAAGTCGATCACCGCCAGCCCGTCGAGCGCATCGATCTCGGCGCGCGAGGGCTGGGTTCCCGCATATCCGCGCGGGCTCTTCGATTCAATCACTTTCCTGCCTCGTTTCCTTGGGTTCGCCCCCGAATCTGCCATCGGTCAGTGTGCGGACGCAATGACTTTGCGGCTTCCGTGCGGACGACATCACGTGCATCCGGTGCGACAAGGCGTATTGTGTGCACTTGTGACGACATGCGTTCCGCCTGACGTGACATCGGCCTATTCACGGGATGACCGGATCGGCCGGCCCCGGGTTCCCCGTCCGCCAACCGAAACGCAGCGCCTTTCCGCACGAGGAGACGGCCATGAAGATCGGTGTGCCCAAGGAAATCAAGGTTCATGAATACCGCGTCGGCCTGACGCCCTCGTCGGTGCGCGAGGTCGTGGCGCACGGACACGCGGTGGTCGTTCAGAGCGGCGCCGGTACCGGGATCGGGGTGAGCGACGCGGATTACCGCGCGGTCGGCGCGACCGTCGTCGACACCGCGGCGGAGATCTTCGCGAGCGCCGACATGATCGTGAAGGTCAAGGAGCCGCAGGCCGCCGAGCGCGCGATGCTGCGCGACGGGCAGATCCTCTTCACCTATCTCCATCTCGCGCCGGATCCGGCGCAGTGCGCGGACCTCGTCGCGAGCGGCGCGGTGTGCATCGCCTACGAGACCGTGACGCAGCCGGGCGGCGGCCTGCCTTTGCTCGCGCCGATGTCCGAGGTCGCCGGACGCATGGCGGTGCAGGCCGGCGCGCATTGCCTGGAGAAGGAACAGGGCGGGCTGGGCATCCTGCTTGGCGGCGTGGCGGGCGTCGAACCGGCGCGGATCGTGATCCTCGGCGCCGGCGTGGTCGGCTCGAACGCGGCGCAGATCGCGGTGGGCACGGGCGCCCAGGTCGTCGTCATCGACCGCAAGCTCGACGCGCTGCGACGCCTCGACGCCCAGCTCGGGGCCCGCGTGATGACCGTCTTCTCGAACCGCGACAACATCGAGCGCCACGTGCTCGGGGCGGATCTCGTGATCGGCGGCATCCTGATCCCGGGGGCAGCGGCGCCGAAGCTCGTGACCGCTGCGATGGTGAAGGCGATGAAGCCCGGAGCGGTGATCGTCGACGTCGCGATCGACCAGGGCGGCTGCTGCGAGACGGCGCGACCAACGACGCATGCGGAGCCGACCTACTTGGTCGGGCACGTGCTGCACTACTGCGTCGCGAACATGCCGGGAGCCGTCCCCAGGACATCGACGCACGCGCTGAACAACGCGACCCTGCCCTTCGTGTTGCAGCTCGCGAACAAGGGCTGGAAGGAGGCACTCGCCGCCAACCCGCATCTCGCGAACGGCCTCAATGTCGCGTTCGGAAAAGTCACTTGCAAGGAAGTGGCCGAGACACTGGGCTACGAGCACCACGACCCCGCGACCCTGCTCGAATGACGATGATTGTTGCGGGGCGTTACCGCGCTGCAACTCGAAAGCGCGGGCGACTATGATTAATCATAAGAAAATGTCGATGCTGTGCCCCGGCAGGAGCAGGAGGCCGAGCAAAATCCATGACGAACGAACACGCTCACCAGTCGCTTGAGAAGGCTGAGGAAGAGTCCAGCCTTCATCGCTTGATGCTCGAAATCCTCGATGCGGCGGGCATCCATCTGAATGGCAACAGGCCGTGGGACCTGCGCCTGCTCGACGACCGGGTGCCGGAACGCGTTTTCACGCTCGGCAGCCTCGGACTCGGCGAAGCCTATCTCGACGGCCACTGGGAGGCCGAGCGGCTCGACCAGTTCTTCGAGCGCCTGCTGCGCGCGCATATCGACCAGCGCGTAAGACCGCTGCGGCTGGCCTTCCATGCCTTGCGCACGCGCCTGTTGAACCGGCAGAGCCTGCGGCGGGCGTGGAAGGTCGGAGAAGCGCATTACGATCTCGGCAACGATTTCTACGAAGCCATGCTCGACCCGCGCATGACCTATACCTGCGGTTATTGGTCGGGCGGCGCACAGACCCTCGCCGAAGCGCAAGAAGCGAAACTCGACATGATCTGCCGCAAGATCGGCCTGGAGCGCGGCATGCGCGTGCTCGACATCGGCTGCGGCTGGGGCAGTTTCATGGGCTTCGCCGCCGAGCGCTATGGCGTGAGCTGCGTCGGCGTGACGATCTCGCGCGAGCAGGTCGAGTGGGCGCAGCAGCGCTACGCCGGGCTGCCGCTGGAGTTCCGCCTGCAGGACTATCGCACCGTCGACGAGCGCTTCGACCGCGTGGTCAGCGTCGGCATGTTCGAGCACGTCGGCCGCAAGAACCACCGCGTTTTCATGGAGGTGGCACACCGCTGCCTCGCGAATGGCGGCCTATTACTGCTGCACACGATCGGCAAGAACCGCCGCGACATGACTCCTGACCCGTGGGTCGACAAGTACATCTTCCCGAACGGCGACCTGCCCTCGGTCGGCCAGATCGGCGACGCCGCCGATGGGCTCTTCGTCATCGAGGATCTGCACAATTTCGGCGTCGATTACGACAAGACGCTGATGGCCTGGCACGCGAACTTCGAGGCCGCGTGGCCGCGCTTCCGCGAACGGCTGGGCGAACGCTTCCACCGCATGTGGCGCTACTACCTGCTGTCCTGCGCAGGCGCATTCAGGGCGCGCGACATCCAGCTGTGGCAATGGGTGATGTCGCGCGAAGGGCTGCCCGGGGGGTATCGTCGGCCGCTCTGATTCCAGACGCGCCGGCTGAAATGCGAAAAAGGCCAGATCCCGGTACCGCTCGGGCTTCTGGCCTTTTTCAGAATTCTGGTGCCTTGGGCGAGACTCGAACTCGCACGTCTTTCGACACTACCCCCTCAAGATAGCGTGTCTACCAATTTCACCACCAAGGCTTCGTCGCATTCGCGCCCTTGAGCGCAGCAGGCGAAGGGCGCGAATACTAGCTGGCAGACCGCAGCCCGTCAAGCGGGGGACGTCAAGCCGGGCACGGAGTCGACGCCGGCCGCGGGTGCGGGCTGCATCGACGGACGGCCGGGGCGCGAGGCGCGGCTGAGCCACAGTGCCGCGCAGTGCGGCAGCGCCATGACGACGAGCGCCGTAGCCCAGCACAGCGGCTCGGGTCCGCCGAAGCCGTTCTGGATCAGCGTGGCGACGGCGGCGGCGAGCAGCGCGACGGCCCATTTGGTTTCGGGCGGCAGCGGCTGGCGGCCGGTGCGCGTGCCAGCCTTCGCGGTAACAATGAAGCGCGCGTGACGGCCGAGGAGGCCCGCCCAGACGCCGGAGGCGACGGCGTAGTTGAGCGCCATCGCGGCGATGGCCGCTTCGAAGGATTCGCGCCAGGTGCAGCGCACGCGGGTGGCGTAGACGGCCGCGCCGATGGCGGCGCGCGCGAGGACGATGGCGAGCATCAGCGCCAGCGTGCCGGGGATCGGCGGCTCGACGTAGCGCGGCGCGATGAGCATGCCGGCCGTCCAGGCGACGCACATCAGCACCACGCCGACCTGCAGCGCTTCCTGCAGCCAGGGCAGCCAGCCGGCGATGAAGTGGTAGCGCTGGCCCCAGCTGAGCGGGCTGCGGCCGAACAAGGCGCCGACGTGGCCCTTGAGGATCTGCATCGCGCCGAGCGCCCAGCGGCGGCGCTGGCTGCGCAGCGCGGCGAAGTTCTCCGGCGTCAGGCCGCGGCCGTAGACGCGGTCGACGTAGCGCAGCTCGCAGCCGCGCGTCATCAGGCGCAGGCCGAGCTCGGCGTCCTCGCAGATCGTCCATTGCGCCCATCCGCCCGCTTCGCGCAAGGCGGCGGCACGCACGAGGCACATCGTGCCGTGCTGGATGATGGCGTTGCGCTCGTTGCGGTGGTGCATGCCGGCGCGGAAGAAGCCTTCGAATTCCCAATTGGCGCTGCGCGCGAGGAGATCGGCTTCGAAATCGCGGTGCGCCTGTGGCGCCTGCACGACGGCGACCTGCGGCGCCGTGAAGTGGCCCATCAGGTCACGCAGCCAATCGGGCTCGACCCGGTAGTCGGCGTCGATGACGCCGAGCACCTCGGCACGCGGGTCCGTCTGCGACAGCGCGAAATTGAGCGCGCCGGCCTTGAAGCCTTCGCACACGGGCAGGCTCCAGAAGCGGAAACGCTCCGGACGTTCGGCAATCCAGGCCGCGACGGGGCGCCACAGGCGGTCGTCGCGGGTGTTGTTGTCGACGACGAGCACTTCGAGCGCTGGCCAGTCGAGGCGTTCGAGGCTCTCCAGCGTCGCGATGACCATCTCGGGCGGCTCGTTGCAGATCGCGACGTGCAGGCTCACGAGCGGCAGGGGCTTCTCCGCGGGCCATGGGCTCGCGCCAAAGGCGCGCCGCCAGCGATGAGTGCCGAGCACGTCGAGCGCCTCGACGAGCTGCACCGTGAAGACCAGCAGCGACACGCCGAGCAGACCGTTCAGCACCAGCTCGATGAAGGGGGACTGGATCGGCGCATAGCTGCCGGCATCGGCGAGGCTGCGCCAGACGACGAAGCTCGCGCCGGCTGCCAGCGCAAGGACCGCGAGCAGGCGCGCCCACCAGCGCCAATGCGCGAAGACCCAGTTCCACAGCGTGCCGAGGAGCAGCGCGACGACGAGCGCCGGCACGACGCGGTCCTGCCAGCCCTGGTCGACCCACAGCGTGCCTTCCAGCGGGATCTTCCAATCGCGGAAGGCGTCGAAGAGGCCCCAGTACGGGCCCGGCCGCCCTTCCTCGTCCCGCTTCCACTGGCCGTCGAAGGCTTCGATGACGTAGTAGTCGATGCCGAGCGCGCGTGCCCGCGGGATGAATTCGCGCAGGTAGCGGGCCTGCGCCTGCGGCGTCGGACGGGCTTCGCTCTGGACGTTCCCGCGGCTCGGCCAGCCGGTTTCGGTGATCACGATCGGCTTGTTCGGGTAGGCCGCCTGCACGCGCTGCAGTTGCGCCAACGTATAGGCGACGGCCTCTTCGATCGCCACGCCTTCCCAGTAAGGCAGGACGTGGATGGCGATGAAATCGACGTGGGCGGCGAGCTTCGGATGCTCCAGCCAGATGCCCCAGGGGTCGGCTGTCGACACCGGCTGGCGGGTCTGGCGGCGCACGCGGTCGAGGTAGGCGATCATCTGCGCCTCGGTCAGCTCCTCGCGCAGCATCACCTCGTTGCCGACGATCAGGCGCGAGACGTTGGCGTTCTCGCGCGCCTGCCTGATCAGCGCCTTCACTTCGCGTTCGTTGGCTGCCTTGTCCTTGCCGAGCCAGGCGCCGGCCATCACGTCCAGCCCGTAGCGCGCGGCGAGTGCGGGCACGTCCGGGCCTTCCGTCGCAGTGTAGGTGCGGATGCGGTGGGTGTGCGGCGCGAGGAGCGCCATGTCCTGCGCGATTTCGTCCGGGCTCGGGTAGCGGTGCTGCGCGGGCCCCTGGCCGGGGCGGTAGCCGCTGTAGGTGAGGCCGGAGAGCTGTCCGTCCCACTCTGGCGGGGTGAAGGGACGCTCGAGCACGTGCCAGGCGCCCCACACCGCGGCGCACGCGACAAGAGCCAGGACGAAGGCCGACAGCAGCCGTTCGAATGCGATGAAGCCGGTCCCAGTGCGCAAGACGTCCTCGCTGCAAATTGACGATCGGACAATATGCGACGCGAAGATGACAGCGGTAAGACGCTTCGATGACATCGCGCGCGGACGCCGCCGGAGCGCCCGGGGAATCCTGCGATGCGCTCAGCGCCGGTCGAGCCAGTCGCGGATGCGGCCTGCGACCCACGGCCCGTCGTCGAGCGGCAGGTCGTGGCCGGCGGTCGGATGCCGGACCAATGGAAGGTCCCAGCGCTCGGCCAGGTCGGCCGAACAGCTCGGCGAGACGAGTGCGTCGGCCGCCCCGGACAGGAGCAGTGTCGGCACCGTGGGCCGGCGATCCGGCGGCCGAAAGCGGGCCGCGGCCACGAGCTGGCGCAGGGCGTTCATCCGGGAGACGTGATGACACCGGCGCAGGGCGACCCAGTCGTCGAGTACCGCGACGGGAGCGCTGCGGCTCGTCAGTCGCAGGATGCCCGCCTCGACCTGGCGGGCATCGCCACTCGACAGCACCGCGAGGAGCGTCGGATAACTCGACGGCCGGAGCCGGCGGTAGAACGGACTGACACCGCGCACGCTGGTGTTGATCAGCACGCACCCGGCGACCTCCGCCGGATGGGCCTCGGCCCATGCCAGCGCGACCATTGCACCGAGCGACATCGCCACCATCAGATATGGCGACGTCACACCGAGTTCCCGTAACTCTTTGCGACAGGGTTCGACCATGTCCGGCACGCGCGAAGGGCTGCGCTCGCGGTGTCGCCCGCCATTGCCGGGCAAGTCGAGGGTGACGATGCGGGCCGACGGCAGCTGCGCCGCGAGCTGCTGCGGAAAGGCGCCCCAGTGGCCGCCTTCGCGCGTCAGGCCGCGCAGCAGCACGCAGGTGTTCATGAGGCGCCGTACCAGCGTTGCATCGCGAGCTGGCGATGGCGTTCGCGCTCGGCACCCACCGGCCGCCAGCCCTGATGGCCGCAGGCGGCGCGCCCGACGAAATCGAGCCACGTGACGTGGCGGCGCAGCACGCGCGCCTGGCGGTGGGCGATCAGCGGATTGAAAAGCCCCTGCGGCGACAGCATCTGGCGCGGATTCTTCTTCACCCACAGCCACGAGCCCATCTCCAGGGTCAGCGGCAGGTGGGTGCACTCCGGATCGCTGCAGGCGCGCTGGTAGAGGTGGTCCCACAGATCGCCGTGCGTGAGGTACTGGCGGCTCTGCGGCTCGAAGACGTAGCGGTGGTGCAGCTGCGTCTGGTCGAGGATTTCGGACAGCGCGTGCATCTCGGGCAGATGCGCGATCGGCGCGCGCGTGAAGGCGTACGGGAACCAGATGCGGTCGTTCAGGCCGAAGCCGGAATGGCAATCGACGGTGATGCTGAATTGATGGCTGAGGAGTTCGCCCTCGACGACACGGCACAGCGCCTCGCTCTCGGCCTGCATCGGTGCGTTGGGCTTGCCCCGATACCAGGGCAGGTGCGAACTCAGGCGCTGCCCGCCGACGAGGAAGGGGACGTGCTCGACGGCCTCGACCGGCGCATTGCGCATCAGGTCCACGCCCTGCGGGTTGGAGCGCGTGCCGCGCCACAGCCCGCCGGGGTTGACGACCGGCATGAAGACCATGCGCATCAGCTCGAGCTGGCGCTGCAGCGCCGCGTCCCAGCGCAGCCGCATCAGCACGCTCCGCAGGTAGGCGAGCACGACCGCGGCGCCGATGCGCTCCAGCCCGTGCACACCGCCGAAATAGCCGACCGCGGGCGCCGTCGGCGAGGGGTTGCCGATCGCCATCGCGTAGACCGGCAGGCGGCGGGCGCCGACTTCGACCTGGCACAGCACGCGCGTTTCCACCCCGCTGCCAAGGCGATCGACCAGGCGTTCGAGTTCGACGAGTTCGGTCGGTTCTGCGGACTGTGCCATGCGAGCCTCCCTTCGACGGACAGCGGAAAATCAACCGTATCACGTAGGAACGGCGCCGCCGGCGTGAGTTCCGCCATATCGGGGCGCAAAAAGTCGGCACGGGAGTCGCCGCGGTCTATATAGATAATCATGGAGCGTGGCGACGCACTTTCTGAGGTCGATGTACCGGCGGGGAGACGTGGCTTGGACAAGATGCGCGAACAGCTCGCGGCAGACAGCAGCGTTCTGGTGGTCGACGACCAGCCGCAATACCAGATGGTCCTGAAACGCCTGCTCGGTCGGCAGGGCTACCGAGTGCATGTGGCCGGCGACGGCGAGACGGCCCTTGCGGTCGCGCGCAGCGAACGCCCGGATCTCGTGCTGCTCGACGTGATGATGCCGGGCATGAGCGGCTATGAGACCTGCCTCCGCCTCAAGGCGGAGGCGGCCGACCGCTACATCCCTGTGATCTTCATCAGCGGCGAAGGCGACGTCGGCGCGAAGGTCCAGGCCTTCGAATGCGGCGGCGTCGACTACATCACCAAGCCGTTCTACGACGGCGAGGTGTTGATGCGGGTGGCGACCCATCTCACGGTGCATGCATTGCAGCGCAGCCTCGAAAAGCGCGTGGCCTCGCGCACGGCCGAGTTGGCGGTCGCCAATGCGCAGTTGCAGCGCGAGATCACCGAGCGCCGGCAGGCCGAGGACAAGTTCCGCGGCGTGCTCGAATCGGCGCCCGAGGCGATGGTGATCGTGAACGCGCAGCGCGAGATCGCGCTCGTCAATTCGCGCGCCGAGGAGATGTTCGGCTACGCGCGCGAGGAACTTCTCGGGCAAGCGGTCGAGGTGCTGGTGCCCGAGCGCGCGCGCGACGGGCACGCGCGGGACGGCGCCGCCTACATCGCCGCGCCGAGAACGCGCGCGATGGGCGAGGATCTGGCCCTCTTCGGCCGGCGGCGGGACGGCCGGGAATTTCCTGTCGCGGTGTCGTTGAGCCCGCTGCAGACGCCCGAAGGCCTGCTCGTGATCAGCACGATCCGCGACATCAGCGCGCGCAAGGAGGCGGAAGCCGCGCTGCGCGAGCTCGCGGCGCACCGTGACGCCGTGCGCGAGGACGAGCGCAAGCGCATCGCGGGCGAGATCCACGACGAGCTCGGCTCGCTGCTGACGGCGCTGAAAATGGACGTCTCGCTGCTGCGCATGGAGCTGCCGACGGATAGCCCGGCGCAGGAGCGGATCGGCGAGATGCGCGAGTTGATCGAGCGCACGATCCGCATGGTGCGCCAGGTCGCGACCCAGCTCAGGCCGGCGGCGCTGAACCTGGGACTGGTACCGGCGCTCGAGTGGCTGGTCGACGACTTCGGCCGGCGCACCGGCCTCGACTGCAGCTTCGAGGCCGAAACCGAGGTCGCGATGGACGATGCGCAGGCGACGGCCGCCTTCCGCATCGTGCAGGAATCGCTCACCAACGTCGCGCGGCACGCCGAGGCGCGCAACGTGCACGTGACGCTGAACAGCAGCGGCGACGCGATGGAGCTCACGGTCGCCGACGACGGGCGCGGCTTCGACACGGCGGAGGTCGGCGGCGGGGCCTTCGGGCTGTTCGGCATCCGCGAGCGGGCGCGCAATCTCGGGGGGCGGGCGAGCGTGGTCTCAGGGCCGGGGCGCGGCACGCAGGTGCGCATCTGGCTGCCGCTCGCGGGAGGCGGACGATGATCCGGCTCCTCATCGCCGACGACCACGCGATCGTGCGCAGCGGTCTGCGGCAGATCATCGCGACCACCTCCGACCTGCAGGTGGTCGCCGAGGCGGGCGACGGCGCGGCGGTGCTCACGGCGGTGCGCGGGGGCGGCTGCGACCTGCTGGTGATGGACATGACGATGCCGGGCCTGTCGGGCGTCGATCTGATCCGCCGCGTCCGCACCGAGCGCCCGACGCTGCCGATCCTGGTGCTGTCGATGCACAACGAGGGACAGGTCGTGTCGCGCGCGCTGAAGGCGGGCGCCGCGGGCTACGTCGCGAAGGATTGCGACCCGGACGTCCTGCTCTCGGCGATGCGCAAGGTCGCCGGCGGCGGCCGCTTCCTCGACCCGGCACTGGTCGACGCGATGGTCTTCGACAGCGGCCCCGCCGACATCGACACGCCGCCGCTCGACATCCTCTCCGACCGGGAATACCAGGTGCTGCAGTTGGTGGCGAGCGGGCAGAGCCTCAACGACATCGGCGAGCGGCTCAATGTCAGCGCGAAGACGGTGAGCACGCACAAGGCGCGGCTGATGCAGAAGCTCGGTATCGACAACAACGCCGAGCTCGTCCGCTACGCGATGCGCCACGGCCTGCTCGATCAGTAGCGCCCGCTTTTGCTTCCGTTGTAGGGATTTCCTGACCCCGTAAACAGCCTTCCCCTACGCGCTTATCCGCCTTTCCCGACGGCGGCCCGGACGCGCGTGAGGCTTAATGCCATCCAGCGCCGCTTCGCCGGCAGGCATCGATGGGGAAGGCAAAATCCATGCACAGGCTACAGAATCGCCGCATCCTGGTGATCGACGACACACCCGCGATCCATGAGGATTTCCGCAAGATCCTCGCGGATACGCCGGGCGACTCGGAACTGGACGAAGTCGAAGCGGCGCTGTTCGGCGCGCCGGTGCGCAAGCCCGAGCTGGCCTTCGAGCTCGACTCCGCCTATCAGGGCCACGAAGGCTTCGCGAAGGTCAGCCAGGCGCTGGGTGCCGGCCGGCCCTACGCGATGGCCTTCGTCGACATGCGCATGCCGCCGGGGTGGGACGGCGTCGAGACCATCGAGCGGCTGTGGCAGGCCGACCCAAGGCTGCAGATCGTGATCTGCACCGCCTATTCCGACTACGCGTGGGACGAGGTGCTGAACCGGCTCGACGTGGGCGACCGGCTGCTGATCCTGAAGAAGCCCTTCGACACGATCGAGGTGCGCCAGCTCGCCGACGCGCTGACCGCGAAGTGGCAGATGACCGAGCGGGCGGCGCTCAAGATGGCCGATCTCGATGCCGTGATCCAGCGCCGCACCGACGACCTGAAGCGCGCCAACGACGCCCTGAAGGCCGAGATCGACGAGCACGCCCGCGCCGAGGCGGCGCTCAAGCTCGCCGCCAGCGTCTTCGACAACACGATGGACGGCGTGCTGATCACCGACACGGCCGGCACCATCCTGTCCGTGAATCCGGCCTTCACCGCGATCACCGGCTATGTGGCCGAGGAAGCGATCGGCCGCAGCCCGAGCCTGTTGCGCTCGGATCGCCACGATCCGGAGTTCTACCGCGAGCTGTGGGAGACGCTGCTGCGCGAGGGCCGCTGGGAAGGCGAGATCTGGAACCGCAGAAAGAGCGGCGAGGCCTACCTCGAATGGCTCAGCATCGGCATGGTGGCCGGCGAGGACGGCCGGCCGCTGCGCTACGTCGGCGTCTTCAACGACATCACCGAGCTGCGCAGGAAGGACGAGCACATCCGCCACCTGGCCTTCCACGATCCGCTGACCGGCCTGCCCAACCGCGCGCTGCTGCTCGACCGCCTTGAACACAGCCTCGCCGGCGCGCGGCGGACGGGGGAGCGCCTCGGCCTGATGTTCATCGACCTGGACCGCTTCAAGCACATCAACGACTCGCTCGGCCACGACACCGGCGACGCGCTGTTGCAGGAGGTCGCGCGGCGCCTGCGCGAGAGCGTGCGCCAGTCGGACACCGTCGCGCGGATGGGCGGGGACGAGTTCGTCATCCTGCTGGAACAGGTCGGCGAACCGGAAGTCTGCGCCGGACTCGCGAAGAAGCTCCTCACGCGGCTCAATGCGCCGATGGAGCTCGACGGCCACACCTTGCAGGTCTGCGCCTCGATCGGCATCGCGTGCTTTCCGGACGACGGCGCCGATACGGTGACGCTGATGAAGCACGCCGATGCGGCCATGTACGCGGCGAAGTCGGCCGGCCGGGGCACCTTCCGCTTCTTCCAGGTGGAGATGACCGAGAAGGCCGGGCAGCGCCTGCAGCTGGAAATGGAATTGCGCAGCGCCGTCCGCAAGGGGGAGCTGGAAGTCTTCTACCAGCCCGGCGTCTCGCTCTCGACCGGCAACGCGTGCAGCGTCGAGGCCCTCGTGCGCTGGCGCCATCCGGAACGCGGCCTGGTGCCGCCGAACGACTTCATTCCGCTCGCGGAAGAGACCGGCATCATCCACGAGCTCGGCAACTGGGTGCTCGAGGAGGCTTGCCGCCAGTCGCGCGCCTGGCGGGAACAAGGGCTCGGCCGGATCCGGATCGCGGTCAACATCTCGGCCAAGCAGTTGCAGGAAGGCGACCTCGCTGAACGCATCGCCGGGCTGACGCGGAAATACGGACTGACGCCGGGGGATCTCGCCGTCGAGCTGACCGAGAGCGTGATCATGGCCAACCCGGAGGAAATCTCGGGGGTGTTCGACCGCCTGCGCCGGATCGGCGTGACGGTCGCGGTCGACGACTTCGGCACCGGCTACTCGAGCCTCGCCTACCTGCGCCGCCTGCCGATCGACGTGCTGAAGATCGACCGTTCCTTCGTCAGGAACGCCGACCGCGACGCGGGCGACGCGCAGATCGTGCGCATCATCATGGCGCTCGCCCAGGCGCTCAAGCTGGACGTCATCGCCGAAGGGGTCGAGACCCAGGCCCAGGCCCACTTCCTGGCATCCTGCGGGTGCGAGACGGCGCAGGGCTTCCTGTTCGCACAACCGCAACCGGCCACCGTCGCAGCCGAGTGGCTGCGGGCCCATCGGGCCGTCAGCGGTCCGACCGCCGTGGAGGAAACGCTATGTTCTGCCAGCCGCTAAGACTTGCCATCGTCGTGCTGATCGCGGGGGCCGCACCGGCGTTCGCGGCGCCGCTCGACGGCGAGCCGATCAAGCCGCTTCCGGCGAACCTGAACCCCGACCCGTCGCGCGCCGCGCTGGGCCGCCGCCTCTTCCACGAGCCGCGCCTGTCGGCGAATGGCGCGGTGTCGTGTGCGAGCTGTCACGCTCTCGACAAGGGCGGCGCCGACGGACGCGACCGGTCGATCGGCTTCGACGGACGCCAGACGGCGGTGAATGCGCCGACCGTGTTCAACGCCGCACTCAATTTCCGCCAGTTCTGGAACGGACGCGCCGCCACGCTGGAAGCGCAGGTGGATGCCGTCGTGCAGCATCCGGTGGAGATGGGATCGAAGTGGGAGGACGTCGTCGCCAAGCTGGCGCGCGACCCCAATTACCGGAGCGAATTCGCGCGCAGCTACCCGGATGGCGTGACGAAGGCGAACATCCAGGATGCGATCGCGAGTTTCGAGCGCACGCTGATCACGCCCGATTCACGCTTCGACCGCTACCTGCGCGGCGACGGCGACGCGCTCTCCGCCGAAGAGAAGGCCGGATACACGAAGTTCAAGCAATACGGCTGCGTGACCTGTCATCAGGGCGTGAACGTCGGCGGCAACATGTTCCAGAAGTTCGGCGTGATGGCCGACTATTTCGCGAAGCGCGGCCACATGACCGAAGCCGACCTCGGGCGCTACGTCATCACCGGCGATGTCGAAGACACGCATGTCTTCAAGGTCCCGAGCCTACGCAACGTCGCCCTGACCGCACCCTACTTCCACGACGGATCGGCCAAGACCTTGGGCGACGCAGTCGACGTCATGTTCCGATATCAGCTCGGCCGCCCCGCATTGCAGGCCGACAAGGTGGCGATTGTCAAATTCCTCGAAACGCTGACCGGCGACGTGGCAGGGAGGCCGCGATGACGCATCCGAAACGGCGCATCTATTTCGCCATTGCCGCGATGGTCGCGGTGCTCACGTCGGCGCTGGCTTTCCTCTACGCCAAAACGCGCGCCTACGACGAGACGCGCCATTTCGAGAATCTGGCCAACCTGCGCGAGATCGAGCACCTCGACGCACACTGGGAGCTCGACGCGCTGAAGTCGCGGCTCGGCATCAACACGCATTACGACCCCCTGGCGGCCGCATTGCCCGAGTTCCGACGCATGGAGGCGGAACTCCGGGCACTGGTCGCCGACGGACTGGCCGACACGCCTTCAGCCCTGGTACAAAACATCGATGCGCTCGATCGATCGATCCAGCAAAAGACCGAACTGATCGAACACTTCAAGTCCCACAACGCGGTGCTGCGCAACTCGATGGCCTTTCTTCCCACCGCCGCCGACGACGTGCAGGAACTGGTGGACGCGGCACTGGCCAAGACCGCGACACGGCGGTCGGGCGGCATGCGGCGCATTCCTGAAGACACGGACGACTTGCTGCTGGCGGCCTTCGTCTACGGCCACGACGGCTCCGAGGACAGGGCCGGCGAGGTCGAGGACGCACTGAGCCGCATTGCCGCCGACACGGACCAACTGCCGGCGGATATCCGCGAACGGCTGGACGTCTTTGCTGCCCACATCCGCACCGTGCTGCGCGAACACCGAGTCCTCATCGGCCTGCTCGACGAGATCGCAGCCGTGTCGATCGACCGCCACATCGACGACATCGAAGCGCTGCTGTCCGACCAATACCTGCGGGCCAGCACCGAACGCCACCGCTACGGGCGCTACCTGCTCGGCTTCGCGGCGCTATTGACGGCTTTGCTCGTCCCCGCGGCGTATAGCGCGATCCGCAACCATGGCGTCGTCAAGCGCGTCAATCGGGAGCTGCAGGAAGCCAACGAAAGCCTGGAGCAGCGGGTTCGTGAACGCACGCGCGAACTGCACGAGACCCAGGCGGAACTTGTCGACGCCGCGCGCCACGCCGGGATGGCGGAGATCGCGACCAACGTGCTGCACAACGTCGGCAACGTCCTCAACAGCGTGAATGTCTCGGCGAGCCACGTGGCCGGACGCGTGCGCGGGTCGAAGGCCGGCGGACTGGCGCGGGCGGTCGCGATGATGAACGAGCACGCCGCGGAGCTCGGCGAGTTCCTGACGCAGGATGAAAAGGGCAAGCTGCTGCCGGGCTATCTGGCGAAGCTCTCCGAGGCGCTGAGCGCCGAGCAGGCGGAGATCATGGACGAACTCGGGCGGCTGACGAACAGCATCGATCACATCAAGGAGGTGGTCGCGACCCAGCAGTCCTACGCAGGCGCCTCCCAGCTAGTGGAGCCCGTGCGCATCCGCGATCTCGTCGATGACGCGTTGCGCATGAATGCGGGATCGCTCGCGCGCCACGACGTGACCGTCGTCAGGGAGATCGCCGATCTGCCGGAACTGCCGCTCGACCGCCATCGCGTGCTGCAGATCCTCGTGAACCTGATCAGCAACGCCAAGCAGGCGATGGACGCGACGAGCGAGCGGCCCCACCGCATGACCGTGCGCGCAGCACTCGTCGATGACGGCACGGAAGGGCCGCGGCTGCGCATCCGCGTCGAGGACGAGGGCGAGGGCATCGCGCCCGAAAACCTGACGCGCATCTTCAGCCACGGTTTCACCACGCGCAAGAACGGCCACGGCTTCGGACTGCACAGCTGCGCGCTGGCGGCGCGCGAGATGGGCGGCACGCTGAGCGCGCACAGCGACGGTCCGGGCCGCGGCGCCGTCTTCACGCTCGATCTGCCGATGCCGGCGGACGCCCCCGTCAGCTCGTGCTCCCCGGAACCGCTTCCGGAGCGAGCGGCAGCGTAACGCGCACGGTGGTCCCGCGGCCACGGGCGCTATCGATCTCGATGCGCCCGCCATGGCGGCGCACGATGGTATCGGCGACCGACAAGCCCATGCCGGTGCCCGAGCCGACTGGGCGGGTCGTGAAGAAAGGATTGAAGACGCGGGCGAGGTTTTCCTCGGTGATGCCTTCGCCATCGTCCTCGATCTCCACGCGCACCCGCTCGCCGTCCTCGCCGGCGCAGCGCACGACGATCCGTCCGCCCTGCCCGACGGCCTGCATCGCGTTGACGAGCAGGTTGGAGAACACCTGACGGATGCCCGACGCGAGGCAGAAGATCGGCGGCAGCTCGCCCTGCTCGCGCACGATCGTCGCATCGCTGCCCGTGCGGCTCGCGGCCGCGATGATGGCGCCTTCAATCAGTTGCTGCAGGTCGCTCGACTGCCACTCGCCCTGCTCGCCGCTCGCGGAAAACTCCATCAGCTCGCGGACGATGCGGGCAACGCTGGCGAGGCCGGACTGCGTTTCATTGAGCAGCGCCGGCGTGTCCTCGCGCAGGAAATCGAGGTCGCAGGCTTGCCGCGCGGCGCGCAGCAGGGCCTGGTGCTCGGAATCGAGGTGGTGCTCGGTCTGCTCGTAGGTCTGGACGAGCGTCATCAGATCGTTGAAATAGCGCAGCAAGGTGCCGACGTTGGCCTTCACGTAGCCGATCGGGGTGTTGATCTCGTGCGCCACGCCGGCCGCGAGCTGGCCGATGGCGGCCATCTTTTCCGACTGCAGCAGTTGGTCGCGCGTGTCGGACAGGCGCTGGTTGGTTTCGCGCAGCTCGACGAGGCTCTCCTGCAGGGCCCGCTCCGCGCGGTCGCGGTCGCTGACGTCGCTGAAGACCAGCACGGCCCCTTCGCACGCCTCGTCCTCGATGATCCGCGCGACGCTGTATTCGACCGCGAAGGCAGCGCCGCCCGGCCTGTGGAATTCGCTGCGCCGGCGCGCCTGTTCGCTCGTGAAAGGCGGGCGCCACGGGACCGTCCCGGCCGCCTCGGCAGTACTGTCGGCGCCGCGCCCGACGACGACGTCGACGGTCTGCCCGAGCATGTCTTCCACCTGCCGGCCGAGCATCCGTCCCGCGGCCGCATTCGCGTAGTTGATGCGCCCGTCCTGGTCGAGGCCGAGGACGCCTTCGGTCGTCGCGTGCAGGATCAGTTCGTAGGTGCGCGACAGGCGGGCGAACGCCGCCGTCAGCTGCTGCACGCCGTCACCCGGCGCGTCCGGTTCGTCCGAGGCGTCGATCAGGGGCTCGTTGGCAGCCATGACTTCCTCCTTCGCCCTTGGGATGGGCTTCCGGGAACGGACAGTTTGACCGGGCCCGTGCTCGAAAGCTCCGCGCCCCCGCCCCGCTGTCATGCCCGTGTAGGGATTTCCTGACGGCAAAAGCAGCGCTTCCTGACACGCGATTCCGCCTTCCCCGACGGTGCCGGCGGCCGTCTTCCTCTCAAATGTGTCCATCCAGAACCAGCCAGCGGGACACCCGATGAAGCTGCTCATCGTCGAAGATTCGAAGCCTGTCAGCAAGCGCCTCCAGCACGCTTTCGGCCGGCTTCCGGCACTCGAAACCGAGATCGCCGACACCCTGCGCCAGGCCCTCGAACGATTCCGCCTGTGCCAGCCGCAACTGGTGCTGCTCGACATCGAACTGCCCGACGGCAACGGTATCGAGCTGCTGCAGACCATCAAGCGCGAACGCCCGGCGACCTGGGTGCTGATGTTCAGCAACCACGAGATCTACCGCCAGCGCTGCAAGGCGGAAGGCGCCGACTACTTCTTCGACAAATCGGGCGAGTTCGAAGTGCTTGCCTGCATCGTGCAATCCCTCGCGGAGGCGAACTCGTGAGCGATCAAGCGATCCGCCCCTGCGGCGTCCCTGCGGCCGTCTGGCTGGCGCCGCTCCTCGCCACCGTGGTCGGTGCCGGCCTTGCCCTCACCATCGGCGACATCACGACGCGAAACCTCGTCCTCGCCGGCATCCTGCTCGCCGGCGGCGTGGCTGCCGCGTGGGGCACCGTCTTCGCCTGCCGCCGCGCCGCCGAACGCCATGTTCGCGAAGTGACGGCACTTATCGAATCCGAGGCGACCGCCGGAACTGCGCGCAGCGAACAGGCCGCCGGGCAGTTCGCCGCCTTGTGCGGCGGCATCCTGCCGGTATGGAGCCGGCACCTGCAGACGGTACGGATGCAGACCGAGGAAGCGATCGGCACCCTGTCCGCACGCTTCGCCGGCATCTCCGACAAGCTCGACACCGCGGTCCGCGCCTCGCACGAAGCCGCCGGCAATGGTGCGGCGGGCGGCGACGGCATCGTCGGGATGCTCGAAGCGAGCCGCAGCGAGCTCGGCGCGATCCTCGCCTCACTGCGCACCGCCTTCGACAGCAAGATGCACCTGCTCGACGAGATCGCACGTCTGGCCGCCTTCGCCGACGAGCTGCGCGGCATGGCCGACGAGGTCGGCAAGATCGCCGGCCAGACCAACCTGCTGGCACTGAACGCGGCGATCGAAGCGGCGCGCGCCGGCGAGGCGGGACGCGGCTTCGCAGTCGTCGCCGACGCGGTGCGCGAGCTGTCGCGCCAGTCGAGCGAAACCGGCAAGCACATCAGCACCAATATCGCGGCCGTCACCGCGGCGATCGACGCCACGCTGCATGCCGCCAACGAGCAGGCGCATACCGACGAGCAGAGCATCTCCGAGGCCGACGCCGCCGTCGCCTCGATCCTCGAGCGCTTCCACTGCGCGACCGCCGGCCTGGAAGCCTCGGCCGAGATTCTGCAGCGCGAGAGCAGCGGCATCCGCGGCGAAGTCGCCGACGTGCTCGTGTCGCTGCAGTTCCAGGACCGCATTAGCCAGATGCTCGGCCACCTCGACGACGACATGCAGAAGCTCGCCGCCCAGGACGCGGCGGCAATCGACGTCGCAGCCTGGCTCGACGAGCTCGCGCGCAGCTACACGACCGAGGAGCAGCGCGTCGTCCATCACGGCGGCGGGACAGCCCGGCCCGCCACAAGCGAAATCACATTTTTCTAGGAGAGCGCCATCATGGCCAAGACCATTCTCGTTGTGGATGACTCGAGCTCGCTGCGCCAGGTGGTCAGCATCGCGCTCAAGGGCGCGGGTTACGACACCATCGAGGCCTGCGACGGCAAGGACGCGCTGGGCAAGATCGGCGGACGCAAGGTCCATCTGATCATCAGCGACGTGAACATGCCGGTCATGGACGGCATCAGCTTCGTCAAGGAAGTGAAGAAGCTGCCGGAGCACCGCTTCACGCCGGTGATCATGCTCACGACCGAATCGCAGGAGGCGAAGAAGCTCGAAGGCCAGGCCGCGGGCGCCAAGGCCTGGGTCGTGAAGCCCTTCCTGCCGGCGCAGATGCTCGCCGCGGTCTCCAAGCTCGTCCTGCCCTGAGCGCTCAAAGAAGGAACGGAACATGGAAATCACCTTCGACACCACCGTCACGCCCGCCTGCCTGCGTTTCGCCGGCGAAATGACGATCTATGCGGCGGCCGGGGTGCACCGCGAGATGTTCCCCCGCTTCGAGATATGCAACGAGATGACCTTCGATCTCTCGGCCGTCGAAGAGATCGACAGCGCCGGCCTGCAGCTCCTGCTCCTCGCCCGCCAGCACGCGGAGGCGATCGGCAAGGCGTTTGCCCTGGCGGCGATCAGCCCCGCGGTCGGCGAGTTGCTGGAACTCTTCGGACTCGGCGCCTTCTTCGGCGTCCCCGCACTCGGGGCCCCGATCGCCGACATGTCCGACGCGGACGAGCCGGCATGAACATCGACGCCGCCCTGCCGACCTTCATCGCGGAAAGCAACGAGCTGCTCGCGAGCATGGACGACTGCCTGCTGCTGCTCGAACGCGAGCCCGACAACGCCGAAGCGATCGCGGCGACCTTCCGCGCGATCCACACGATCAAGGGTTCGGCCGGGCTCTTCGGGCTGGACTGCATCGTGCGCTTCGCCCACGTCGCCGAGAGCGTGCTCGACCGCGCGCGCGAAGGCGAACTGCCGATCGACGACGCCCTGACGGCGCTGCTGCTCGAATGCCGCGACCACATCGGCGACCTCGTCGCGACCGTCTCCGGCGACGACTCCGCCGCTGCCGACGCGGTCGCGCCGCGCGGTGAAGCCCTGCTCGAAAGGCTCCGCCGGCTGTTGTCGTACGACGTCGTGCCCGCCGCCGACGGCCCCTGCCGCGCAAGCACCTGCCGCGCCACCGACTGCGGACTCGGCCCCTGCCCGCGCCACGACGAGTCGCCCGCCCACGGCGGCGTCGCGAGCGACACCTGGCACGTCTCGCTGCGCTTCGGCCCCGACGTGCTCGCCAACGGCATGGACCCGGCCGCCTTCTTGCGCTACCTCGCGACGCTCGGCGAAGTCGAGCGCACCGTCACACTGTGGGACGGCATGCCCGCCGCCGACACGATGGACCCCGAGCGCTGCTACCTCGGCTTCGAGATCGCATTGCGCAGCACCGCCGAGCGGCAGGCGATCGAAGGCGCTTTCGACTTCGTCCGCGACGACTGCCGCATCGCCATCCTGCCGCCGCACAGCCCGCTCGAAGACTACCGGCAACTGATCGCGACGCTCCCCGAAGGCCGCGAACGCGCCGCCGAACTGCTGCTCGCCTGCGGTACGCTGGATGCGGTCGAGCTGGCCTGCGCGATGGCGGACGAACCCGCGCCCCCGGAGCCGCCCGCCGCTGCGCCCCCGGTCGCGGAACCTCTCGTCGCGGAGCCGGCTGCCGCCCCGCCCGCGACGCGCGCCCCCACGGGCGAATCGCGCCGCAGCCAGGAACGCCGCGGCCAGGAAGCCAAGTTCGTGCGCGTCGACGCCGCCAAGCTCGAAGCGCTGATCAATCAGGTCGGCGAGATGGTCATCGCCAGCGCGTCGGCCGCGCTACACGCGCGCCGCAGCGGCGACGGGCTCCTCAACGAGGCGATGTCGCTGATGGGCCGCCAGATCGAGGAGCTGCGCGACAGCGCGCTCAGCCTGCGCATGGTCGAGATCGGCGAGACCTTCAGCCGCTTTCACCGTGTCGTGCGCGACGTCAGCCGCGAACTCGGCAAGGACATCAAACTCGTCACGACTGGCGACGATACCGAGCTCGACAAGATGGTTGTCGAGAAGATCAACGACCCGCTGATGCATCTGGTCCGCAACGCGATGGACCACGGCATCGAGCCGGTCGACCTGCGCACCGCCCGCGGCAAGCCGGCGACTGCGACGGTGCGGCTCAACGCCTACCACGAGTCCGGCAGCATCATCATCGAAGTCTCCGATGACGGCGGGGGCCTGCCGCGCGACAAGCTGCTGCAGAAGGGGATCGAACGCGGCCTCGTCGCACCCGGCCAGGCCCTCTCCGACCACGAAGTCTTCAAGCTGATCTTCGAACCGGGCTTCTCGACCGCCGAACAGGTCACCAACCTGTCCGGCCGCGGCGTCGGCATGGACGTCGTCCGCCGCAACATCGAGGCGCTGCGCGGCAGCATCGAGATCGACAGTACCCCGGCCGTGGGCACCACGATGCGCATCCGCCTGCCGCTGACGCTCGCGATCATCGACGGCTTCCTGATCGAAGTCGCCGGCTCGCCCTTCGTCGTGCCGCTCGACATGGTCGTCGAATGCCTCGAACTGCCCGACAGCGAGCGCAGCACCGGCAACGGCCGCCACTACCTCAACCTGCGCGGCGAAGTGCTGCCCTTCGTGCGCCTGCGCGAACTCTTCGGCATCGAAGGCGACGCCGCCCGGCGCGAGAACGTCGTCGTCGTGACCTTCGCCGGACAGAAGGCGGGCCTCGTCGTCGATCGCCTGTTCGGCGAACTGCAGACCGTCATCAAGCCGCTGGGCGCCGTCTTCCGCCACCTGCGCGGCATCTCCGGCTCGACCATCCTCGGCAGCGGCGAAGTCGCGCTGATCCTCGACGTTCCCGCCACCGTGCAGCAGGCGGCGAGCCGCGAAGCCGGCGAACGGCCCGATACCGCGGCGCAAACACGCAGACCACTTCCCGCCAGCGCATCGCCTCTAGCCATTCACTGAGCAAGGAGACTTCCAATGTTCCGCAATATGAAAATCGGCCTGCGGCTCTCGCTCGGCTTCGGCGCCCTCCTGTTGTTGCTGCTCACGATCGCCTATGTCGGCATCGTGCGCATGGGCGCACTCGAAGACAGCATCACGCTGATGGTGAAGGACCGCTATCCGAAAACGGTGATGGCCAACGCGATCAACAGCGACGTCGGCGCGATCGCCCGTCACTTGCGCAACATGCTGCTCACCGACGATGCCGCACGCTGGCAGGGCGAGCAGAACGCCATCGAGGACGCCCGCCGCCGCATCCGCGAAAACCTCGAAAAGCTCGACGCGGTCGTGACGACCGAACAAGGCATCGCGCTGCTGAAGGTGATCAAGGACCAGCGGGCGCGCTATCTCGAAGGCAGCGACCGCATCGTCAAGCTGACCACCGACCGCAAGCGCGAGGAAGCCGTCGCCTACCTCAACGCCGAGCTGATCGGCATCCTGCGCGACTACACGGACGCCGTGCAGAACCTCGTCACTTACCAGGGCGAACTGATGGTCAAGGCGGGGGAAGAGGCGTCCGAGCAGTACGCATCGGGCCGCATGCTGATGGTCTCGCTGGCCGGCATCGCCTTCGTCGCGGCGCTGTCGATCGCACTGTGGATCACCCGCGGCGTGGCACGTCCGCTGACCCGCGCCGTCGCCATCGCCAACCAGCTCGCCGCCGGCGACCTGTCCGCGCGCATCGAGGTCGAATCGCGCGACGAGACCGGTCAGCTGCTCGCCGCGATGAAGAACATGGTCGAAAAGCTGTCGAGCGTCATCACCGAAGTGCGCGCCGCCGCCGACAACCTGTCGAGCGCCTCCGAACAGGTCAGCGCGACCGCCCAGTCGCTCGCGCAAGGCTCCAGCGAGCAGGCCGCGAGCGTCGAGGAGACCAGCGCCTCGATCGAGCAGATGTCCGCCTCGATCAACCAGAACGCCGAGAACGCCAAGGTCACCGACGGCATGGCCGCGAAAGCCGCACGCGAAGCCGACGAAGGCGGCGAGGCCGTGGGCCGTACCGTCGCCGCGATGAACAGCATCGCCGAGAAGATCGGCATCATCGACGACATCGCCTACCAGACCAACATGCTCGCGCTCAACGCCGCGATCGAGGCCGCCCGCGCCGGCGAGCACGGCAAGGGCTTCGCGGTGGTCGCCGCCGAAGTCAGGAAGCTCGCCGAGCGCAGCCAGATCGCCGCGCAGGAGATCGGCGAAGTCGCCAAGGGCAGCGTCTCGCTCGCCGAACGCGCCGGCAAGCTCCTCGATGAGATCGTGCCCTCGATCCGCAAGACCTCCGACCTCGTGCAGGAGATCGCCGCCGCGTCCGAAGAACAATCGACCGGCGTCAGCCAGATCAACGCCGCGATGAACCAGCTCAGCCAGACCACCCAGCAAGGCGCCTCGGCCTCCGAACAGCTCGCCGCCACCGCCGAGGAAATGGGCAGCCAGGCCGAGCAACTTCAGACGGCGATGGCCTTCTTCAAGACCGACAGCCGCCCGTCCACGGCGCCGCAAGCGATCGCGCGCAACCGGCTCGCCAGCATGACGGGCCGCGGCGGCCGGCTCGCCGACCGGTCCGAACTCGGCCTCGGCGAACCGGAATTCGTCCGCTTCTAAGCCGACCATCCAGAAACGTCGAAGGAGATTTCGATGAACCCCCATGCCCATCACGCCGCCTCCGGCCACAGCAACGAACTGCAGGACATCATGCGCATCATCGGCCTCGACAACGGCCGCATCCACGAGCGCAAACAGTTCCTCGACATCGACGAGCGCGACGCCCAGCGCATCCGTGCCGTCGCCCCCGTCCTGCAGGAGACGATGACGGCCACGGTCGACAAGCTCTACGCCCACCTGCTGAAGTTCGAGCACTCGCGCCAGAAGCTCGGCGACGAAACGAACATCAACCGCCTCAAGGGGATGCAGACCCGCTACTTTAGCCAGCTGCTGTCGGGCAACTACGACGAGAGCTACGTCACCGGCCGCGTCACGGTCGGCCTCTCCCACGTGCGCGTCGACCTCAAGCCGCAGTGGTACCTCGGCACCTACAACTATTTCCTGCGCGAAGTCACCGAAGTGCTGCTCGACAAAGTCGCGCGCGGCGGCATGGGTGGCGGCCTGAGTGACGTCTTCAGCCGGCGCGACCGCAAGCGCGAGTTCTGCGACGCGCTGCAATCGCTCACGAAGGTGATCTTCTTCGACATGGGACTTGCGATCGACGCCTACATCGGCAAGCTCACGCAGCAGATCGAAGCCCAGCAGCGCGAAGCCGAGCATCGCCGCGAAGCGCTCGAAGACAAGGTCAGGCAGCTCCTCAGCGTCGTCGACGCCGCCGCCGCCGGCGACCTGAAGGCCGAAGTCGGCATCACCGGCGACGACGCCATCGGCCGCCTCGGCACCGGCCTGCAAAGCATGATCGACAATCTCCGCCGCACGATCAGCGAGATGGATCGCATGTCGCGCGAACACGACGCCGGCGACATCGACGTGCGCATCAACGCCGACAGCTTCCGCGGCGCCTACAAGACCATGGCCGAGGGCGTGAACAACATGGTCGCCGGCCACATCGCCGTCAAGAAGAAGGCGATGGCCTGCGTGAAGGCCTTCGGCGAAGGCGACTTCGACGCCCCGCTCGAACAGTTCCCGGGCAAGAAGGCCTTCATCAACGACGTCATCGAGCACGTGCGCGGCAACCTCAAGGGCGTCATCAAGGACGTCAACGCGCTGACCGACGCCGCGCTCGCCGGCCGTCTCGACACGCGCGCCGACGCCGCCCGCCACCAGGGCGACTTCCGCGTGATCGTCAATGGCATCAACGACACGCTCGACGCCATCGTCGCCCCGCTCACCGACGTCAAGCGCGTGGTCGCCGCGATGGCCGAAGGCGACATGACGCAGAGCATCACCCGCGACTACCGCGGCGCCTTCGACGAACTAAAGGGCGCCGTGAATAGCTCGATCGCGAAGCTCGCCGACACCGTCACCGAAGTGCGCGCCGCCGCCGACAACCTGTCGAGCGCCTCCGAGCAGGTCAGCGCGACCGCCCAGTCGCTGGCGCAAGGCTCCAGCCAGCAGGCCGCGGGCGTCGAAGAGACGAGCGCCTCGATCGAGCAGATGTCCGCGTCGATCAACCAGAACGCCGAAAACGCCAAGGTCACCGACGGCATGGCCGCCAAGGCCGCCCGCGAAGCCGGCGAAGGCGGCGATGCCGTGAGCCGCACCGTCGCCGCGATGAACAGCATCGCCGAGAAGATCGGCATCATCGACGACATCGCCTACCAGACCAACATGCTCGCGCTCAACGCCGCGATCGAAGCCGCCCGCGCCGGCGAGCACGGCAAGGGCTTCGCGGTCGTCGCCGCCGAAGTACGCAAGCTCGCCGAGCGCAGCCAGGTCGCAGCCCAAGAGATCGGCGAAGTCGCCAAGGGCAGCGTCTCGCTCGCCGAACGCGCCGGCAAGCTCCTCGACGAGATCGTGCCCTCGATCCGCAAGACCTCCGACCTCGTGCAGGAGATCGCCGCCGCGTCCGAAGAACAATCGACCGGCGTCAGCCAGATCAACAACGCGATGACGCAGCTCAGCGAAACGACCCAGCACAGCGCCTCGGCCTCGGAACAGCTCGCCGCCACCGCCGAGGAAATGGGCGGTCAGGCCGAACAGCTGCAGCAGCTGATGGCCTTCTTCCGCACCGGTGCGGCGCCCGCCGCGAAGCCGAAGCCGCAAGCGCCGGCCGCAGCGCCGCGGCAGGCCAGGAGCAGCGTCGTCCATCTGCGCGAAAACGCAGGCTGGCGCGGCGGACAGACGGCGTCCGCCCTCGCCGAAGCCGATTTCGTCAAGTTCTGAGCCCGACGCCAGGAGACTCCCATGAACGCACGCCTCAACCTCGCAGAGCCGATCGGCGTCGGCCAGCAGCAGCACCTCACCTTCCTGCTCGGCGGCGAAATGTTTGCCGTCGGCATTCTCCGCGTGAAGGAAATCATCGAATACGGCAGCCTCACGACGGTGCCGATGATGCCCGACTGCATCAAGGGCGTGATCAACCTGCGCGGCGCCGTCGTGCCGGTGATCGACCTCGCGCGCCGCTTCGCCGGCCCGGCGACGAAGATCAACCGCCGCAGCTGCATCGTCATCATCGAGACCACCGCCGACACCCGCGACGGCATCGGACACCAGGACGTCGGCATCATCGTCGACGCGGTCAGCGAAGTGCTCGAGATCCCGTCCGACCAGATCGAGCCGCCGCCCGCCTTCGGCACCCACATCCGCGCCGACTTCATCGCCGGCATGGGCAAGCTCGACGGCCGCTTCGTCATCATCCTCAACGTCGACAAGGTCCTGTCGATGGACGAACTCGCCGCGCTCGCGCCGGCCCCCGGCATCGAATCCCGGGAAGCGCGGGCAGCGGCCTGACACGCGCGGCGATCGCACACGGAGACCACATGAAGGCCGCCCTCATCGAACAATCCGTCGCCATCGGCCTCAGCGATGCCGAGTTCGTGCAGTTCCAGAGAATGCTGCACCGGCTCGCGGGCATCCACCTCGGGCCGGAGAAGAAGGCGCTCGTATGCGGACGGCTCAACAAACGGCTCAAGCACCACGGCCTCGACAGCTACGGCGGCTACCTGCGCCTGCTCGGCAGCGGCCGCGAACCGCAGGAACTGCAGACCGCCCTTGACCTGCTGACCACCAACGAGACCTACTTCTTCCGCGAACCCCGGCATTTCGCGCTGCTGCGCGACCGCATCCTGCCCGCGAGGCGGCCCGGCGCGAGCTTCCGCGTCTGGAGCGCCGCCTGCTCGAGCGGCGAGGAGCCCTACAGCCTCGCGATGCTGCTCGCCGACCGCCTCGGCGACGCGCCATGGGAGATCGTCGCCTCCGACATCAGCACCCGCGTCCTCGCCCAGGCGCGCAGCGGCCACTACGCGATCGAGCGTGCCGACAACATCCCCCGCCCCTACCTCAAGGCCTACTGCCTGAAAGGGATCGGTGCGCAGGACGGGACCTTCCTGATCGACCGCGGCCTGCGCTCGCGGATCGACTTCCGCCAGGTGAATCTCAACGAACGCCTCCCCCAGTTCGGCTGCTTTGACGTCATCTTCCTGCGCAACGTGATGATCTATTTCGACGTCGAAACCAAGCGCCAGGTCGTGCAACGCCTGCTCGGCGCGCTGCGCCCCGGGGGCTACCTGCTCGTCGGCCACTCGGAAAGCCTCAACGGCATCAACGACCACGTCGAGCCGGTCGTCCCGTCCGTCTACCGCAAGCCATGAAAACGCCGCCCGGCACCGTCGAGATCTTCCTCGCCCCCGGCGAGCACTACTTCGGCGACCGCCACACGCGCATCCGCACCCTGCTCGGCTCCTGCGTCGCAATCTCGCTGTGGCATCCGCAACGTCACCTCGGCGGCATGTGTCACTACTTGCTACCCGCGCGCATGCGCGGCGAAACCGAGGAGCTCGACGGCAAGTACGCCGACGAGGCGCTGCACCTGCTGATCGGCGAGCTCACGCGCGCCGGCACCCGCCTGCAGGACTACGAATGCAAGCTGTTCGGTGGCGGCAACATGTTCCCGGACCGTCAGCGCAAGACGGCACGCTGCGCCGCCGATCACGTCGGCCGCAAGAACGCCCAGGCCGGCCGCGACCTGATGCGCCGCCATGGGCTCCGCCCCGCGCGCGAGGATCTCGAAGGCGCCGGCCACCGCAACGTCATCTTCGACCTGTGGACCGGTAACGTCTGGGTCAAGCACGTCGTGCTGCCGGCGGCTCCCGCCCAGTGCGCCAACTGCGAAGGAAACACCCTATGCCTGAACGGATAAAAGTCTTCGTCGTCGACGATTCCGCCGTCGTGCGCCAGGTCGTCAGCGGCGTACTCGCCGCGGATCCGGCGATCGACGTGATCGGCTCAGCGATCGACCCGCTCTTCGCACTCGAAAAGATGAACCGGCAGTGGCCCGACGTCATCGTGCTCGACATCGAAATGCCGCGCATGGACGGTATCACCTTCCTCAAGAAGCTCATGGCCGAGCGTCCGACGCCCGTCGTCATCTGTTCCTCGCTCACCGAGAAGGGCGCCGCGACCACCATCGAAGCCCTCGCCGCCGGCGCCATCGGCATCGTCACCAAGCCCGGCATCGGCGTACGCCGCTTCCTGATCGAAGAGGCCGCAGCCGAACTCATCCACACCGTGAAAGCCGCCGCCGGCGCGCGCCTCAACCGCCTGCCCCCGCGCCCGGCGAGCGCCCCCGCGCCCTCCGCCAGGCCGGCGGCCGACCCGCTCACTCCCCGCGCCGCGGCCGCGATGCAGCAGACCACCGAGCGCATCGTCGCCCTCGGCACCTCGACCGGCGGCACCCAGGCGCTCGAAGCCGTGCTCACCGCCCTGCCGCGCACGGCCCCCGGCATCGTCATCGTCCAGCACATGCCGGAGCGATTCACCGCGTCCTTCGCCGCCCGTCTCGATGCACTCTGCCAGATCGAGGTCCGCGAAGCCCGCAGCAACGACCGCGTGATCCCGGGGCGGGCACTCATCGCCCCCGGTGGACGCCACATGCAGCTCAGGCGCAGCGGCGCGCAATACGTCGTCGACGTCAGCGACGGCCCGCTCGTCAATCGCCACCGCCCCTCCGTCGACGTCCTGTTCCGCTCCGTCGCCAAGGGCGCCGGCCGCAACGCGCTCGGCGTCATCATGACCGGCATGGGCGACGACGGCGCACGCGGCCTCAAGGACATCCACGATTGCGGCGGTGCGACCCTCGCGCAGGACGAAGCGAGCAGCGTCGTCTATGGCATGCCGCGCGAAGCCGTCAAACTCGGCGCCGTCAATCGCAGCGTGCCGTTGGGCGCGATCGCCGGCGAAATCGCCCGCTTCGGCTAGCTTCGCGCCCCCATCGCGTCTATGCCTATCGTCTAATTGCGCCCCCAAAACGGCGCGCGCATACTGCCTCGTCATGAAGCAAACAGTTACAACCAGCACGACAAGAATCGCCATCGTCGGCATCGCGGCCCTCGTCGCCGCGCTGACGATTGCCAGCTGGTGCCTGTTCGGAGCATCCCCCGCGGACGCCTCGTTGACCAAGACCGAGCACGCGAGCCGACGCCCCCCGACCGCCCTGCCCTCCGCGCGCGGCTCGCACGACAGTCACCCGGCCTCCGCCCAAGACATTTCCGTGCCGTCAGCCGACGACGGCACCCCCGAAGACCCGGCAGAGAATCCCGAGGATCCGAAGCGGGCGCGCCATCCGATGGAGTGGTGACGGCACCATCGCAGCGCAGCCAGCCGCATCCCCAGGAGAACACACAGACAACACGTCAATGAGCGACCGATCGCTCGATCTTCAAAAGGGGAAAGGCAAATGGCAAAAACCGCATTGATCATCGGGGGCGGCGCGCCGAACGCGACGCTGATGTCCGGGGCACTCACCGCCTTCGACGAGGCCGGGGTCGAATTCGACGTCGTCTCGACCGCAGGCGCCGGCGCCCTGATCGGCCTGCTCTATCTGGCACCCGCCAGCGGCGACGTCCAGGCCGCCTTGCGCAGCACGGTCGAGATGGGGGTCTCGGACGCGATCTACGAGCGCTACCCGGTCAACTACAAAGTGTTCCAGAAACCCGGCGCGGTCGCCGACCTCTACCGCAGCCTGGTGCAGGCCAACCCCTTCCTGCAGACGATCCAGAAATCGGCCGGCACCGGCGCCGCCGACAAGCTCGTCGCCGACCTCGCGCAGCTGATGTTCGCGAGCTTCTGCCCGACCACCCTCGACGGCAAGAGCCTCGGCCTGTGCGCCGCCGTGCCCTTCCTCGAACACATCGTCGATTTCGCCGCGCTCGACGCGCACCGCGCCCGCTTCTACGTCAATGCCTACAACATCGACGACCGCTACATGCAGAACTTCAGTAGCGCCCGTGGCGAAATCAACGCCGACACGATCCGCGCCGCGCTCGCCTTCCCCTTCCTCTATCCGCCGTACCGGATGAAGGATCCGAAGTCGAAGACCGGCGAAGAGAAGTTCTACTACGAAGGCGCCGCCCACGACTGCCTGAACTACAAGTCGCTAGTCGAAAACGAACGCTCGGTCCGCGACATTGTCGTCTTCGACGTGCTCGGCGCCGAAAAGCTGATGCGCAAGCCGCGCGACCTCTACGACGCCTGGCTGCTATCGATCATCGTGCCGCTGATCGAGATCGCGCGCGACGACACGAAGATCTTCCAGGAACGGCACAACCGCGCCGGCAAGTGGAATCTGCTGCCGGTGAAGTTCGACATCGCCGCCAAGGACTGGGAGACCTCGCTCGACTGGTCGCGCTCGAACCTCGCCCGCCTCTTCGACGTCGGCTACCGCTCCGCGCAGAGGTTCCTCGCCGACGAAGGCGCCGCGCTACCGCGCCGGGGCAAGGCCGAAACCGCAGCCCCCGTTCCGACGCCCGCGCGCCGCCGCAAGAGCACGCGGATGCGCAATGCCGACCTCGTCGTCCCCCTCGCCGACGACTCCTCTTCCGACGCCGCCTGAGGGCCCGGGCCGCGCAAAAGCCGAACGTCCCGCAACTCAGGACACTAGACGGGCAGCTTTGCCCTCAGGCGTTCGGCATAGTCCCGCAACAGCGCGACCGGCGGCTCCTTGCGCGGCCACGATAGGCCGACACCGTCCTCCGCATGCCGCGGCACCACGTGCATATGGAAATGGAACACCGTCTGCCCACCCTCCCGGCCGTTCGCCTGCAGCAGCGTCAGCCCCGCCGGATCGAACTCCCGCCCGATCGCCTGCGCGATGCGTTGCGCAGTCTGCATCACCGCCGCGCATTCCTCCTGCGTCAGATCGAGCAGCGTCACCGCGTGGCGCTTCGTCGCGACCAGCACGTGCCCCGGATTGACCTGCCCGATGTCCATGAACGCGACCGCCAGCGCGTCCTCGTACACCTTCGCGGCGGGAATCTCGCCCGACACGATGCGGCAGAAGATGCACTGCCCCGGCGGCGAAGTATCGACAAAATTCGGCATGGCGATTCTCCTTCTGTTCTCCGTTCTATTCGGTCTGCGCGCGCAACCATTTCACCGCTCTGCGGATTGGCAGTAGTCTTTCCGGATTGCCGCAAAAACACAAGACGACCGCTGGCTCCGCAGTTCCGGGCCGCCTCCCAATGCTGGCGGATCGGCTGCCGCGGTCGCCCGGGATGACAGTGGCTTCGCGAAAGCGCACAATTAAACGAGAAACCGATCATCGGGCTCAAAAATGCGCAACGCATTGACCAACCACCGGGCCAATCTATCGACCATTGCCGCATGGGCCATGTTTAGTCGCGGGCTGGAGCCGGAATTCTCCCCCGGTGTGAAGCAGCAGCTAAACCAGCTGAAAGGCCCTTCTCGCGAGCAGGGCCCAGATATCCGGGACCTGACCTCGTTGCCCTGGTGCTCGATCGACAACGACGATTCGCGCGACCTGGATCAGCTGACGGCAATCGAAGCCCTCCCAAGGGGCGAGGTGCGCGTCTTCGTGGCCGTGGCCGACGTTGATGCAATGGTGAAGAAGGGCTCCGAGATCGACGAGCATGCCCGTATCAACACCACTTCGGTCTACACGTCGGCCCGCGTGTTTCCGATGCTGCCCGAACGGCTCAGCACTAACCTGACGTCGCTCAATCCCGACGAGGACCGGTTGGCCTTGGTCAATGAGATGGAGTTCTCCGACGACGGCATCCTGGTCAGCTCCAACGTCTACCGCGCGTTGGTGCAAAACAAGGCACAGCTGGCATACGACGCCGTCTCGGCGTGGATTGAAGGCGAAGGCGAATTGCCGGCTGCCGCACGCCGCATTGCAGGAATGAATACCCAGCTGCGCATGCAGGACGAGCTGGCGCAAAAATTACGGGTGTTGCGACACGCTCAAGGCTCGCTGGAGTTTGAGACTTTTCAGCCCCGTGCGCTCTTTGAAGGCAACCGCATCACCGACATCAAGCAGCAACCGAAGAACCGGGCGCGCCAGTTGATCGAGGAATTGATGATTGCGACCAACGGTTGCACGGCGCGTTTCCTGGCGGAGCACGGGAGGGCCTCTCTCAGGCGGGTGGTCCGCTCCCCCGAACGCTGGCAGCGAATCGTCGACGTCGCCAAGGATTATGGTGTAACGCTCCCCGACTCGCCGGATGGCAAAGCACTCGAAGCCTTTCTCGCTCACCAGCATAAGCTTGACCCGTTGCGCTTTCCGGACTTGTCGCTCGTGATCGTCAAACTGATGGGCGCGGGGGAGTACGCCGTAGAGCGACCGCAGGGTCCGCCTGTCGGGCACTTCGGCCTGGCCGTGCAGGATTACATGCATTCCACGGCACCCAATCGGCGCTTCCCCGATCTGATTACGTTACGTTTGCTGAAGGCTGCACTTTCGGGTGTGCAAGCGCCCTACTCCAATGACGAACTGGACGAACTGGCCTTGCACTGCACCTCGCAGGAGGATGCGGCAAAGAAGGTCGAGCGCCAGCTTCGCAAGTCGGAGGCAGCCCTGCTGCTGCATTCGCGTATCGGGCAGCGATTTGACGCGCTCGTTACCGGCGTTGGGAACAAAGGCACTTGGGTCCGCATATTCGAACCACCGGCCGAGGGAAGGCTCAAGGGCGACCTTCCCACGCTCAAAGTGGGGCAATCGCTGCGGGTGCAGCTCGTATCGACTTCAGTCGAGCGCGGTTTCATCGACTTCGTTCTTGCTCACTGATCGCCTTGAATCGCACCGCACTGCACCTGACCCGCAAGAGGTGAATGTATGGAGCAGAAACAGCAAGTCATCGCCTGGTATTTCCTTGCCGCGTTCTTGGTGATCCTGACAATCCAGAATTTCTTCATCCAGGGTCATGTGGAAAGCCTGCCCTACAGCGAATTCAAAGCGCTGTTGCACGCCGGCAAAGTCAAAGAGATCACGCTCACCGAGCAGGCCATCTCAGGAAGCTTGTCCGATGACTCCCTAGAAGGATTGGTCGCGAAAGAAACGGCCGAGCGCCTCAAGCAACTCGGAAAAGGCGAACACCTCTTCACGACCATTCGCGTCAATGACCCCAGCCTGGTTCAGGACCTGGAGGCAGCCAAAGTCCGATTTGCCGGACAGGTCGAGAGCAAGTGGCTTTCGACCCTTCTGTCGTGGGTTCTGCCTGCGGTCATCTTTGTCGGGATCTGGCAGTTTGCCATCAAGCGCATGGGGGGTGGCGCGGGCGGGCTCATGGCGATCGGCAAGAGCAAGGCCAAGGTCTACATGGAGAAGGAAACGGGCGTCACCTTTGACGATGTAGCCGGCATCGACGAAGCGAAGGACGAGCTCATGCAGGTGGTGGAATTCCTCAAGGCCCCCGATCGCTACCGCAGGCTGGGCGGGAAAATTCCCAAGGGAGTATTGATTGTCGGGGCACCCGGCACCGGCAAGACGCTGCTGGCCAAAGCGGTCGCGGGCGAAGCGGGAGTTCCGTTCTTTTCGATGAGCGGCTCGGAATTCGTCGAAATGTTCGTTGGTGTCGGTGCCGCGCGGGTACGCGACCTGTTCGAACAAGCAGAGCAAAAGGCACCCTGCATCATCTTCATCGATGAGCTCGACGCGTTGGGCAAGGCGCGCGGAATGAATGTCGTGGGTGGAAATGATGAGCGTGAGCAGACCCTCAATCAGCTCCTGGTCCAGATGGACGGCTTCGACACCCACAAAGGCGTCATCATCCTGGCCGCCACGAACCGGCCGGAAATCCTGGATCCGGCGCTGCTGCGCCCAGGGCGCTTCGACCGCCACGTGGCGATCGATCGTCCCGACTTGAACGGCCGGGAGAAGATTCTTCTGGTCCACAGCAAGCAGGTCACCCTCGCGCCGAGCGTCGAACTCGCCAGCATCGCCGCGCGCACTCCGGGTTTCGCCGGCGCCGACTTGGCCAATCTGGTCAATGAAGCGGCACTGCATGCGGCACGGGCGGGAAAAGATGCCGTCGACATGGAGGACTTCGACGAGGCCATTGACCGAGTGGTGGGGGGGCTGGAAAGAAAGAATCGAATCATGAATCCCAAGGAAAAGGAGACAGTGGCATACCACGAGGCCGGGCATGCCTTGGTTGCCGAAGCGCGGCCAAACGCCGATCGTGTCGGCAAGATCTCCATCATCCCCCGCGGTATAGCGGCCTTGGGTTATACGCAGCAGATTCCGACGGAGGACAGGTATCTGCTGAAAAGGAGCGAGCTCCTGGATCGTATCGACGTTCTGCTGGGTGGGCGTGTCGCAGAGGAACTCGTCTTTGGCGACATTTCCACCGGCGCGCAGAATGACTTGCAGCGGGCAACCGACATGGCCCGCCACATGGTTACGCAATACGGAATGAGCGAATCACTTGGCCTCGCCACATTCGAAGAACCCCGTACCTCGGCGTTTCTCAACATTCCAGTGTCGCAGCAGCCTGCCACCTACAGCGACCGCACGGCGCAGGCGATCGACGACGAAATAGGAAAACTGCTGGCAGACGCCCATGCTCGCGTCGTGAAAACGCTGGAAGCCAACCGCGGAAATCTGGAGGCTTTGGCAAAGCTGCTACTGGAGAAGGAGGTGGTCGACCGAGCCACCCTGGACGCGCTGCTGTCCGCCCAGGCTCCAGTCGGCAAGGACAGTGATTCGGGGGGCGAGACGACAGCTCACCGACCCTCCGATCAGCGAGAACCCGGCTAGCCATAAAGGAACGCCCGACACGGGGTGCCGGGCGTTATCGCCATCCAATGCTCGGAGCAGGTAATAATAATTTGCGCAGCGGCCTTGCGGTTACTCCACGGTGACCGATTTGGCCAGGTTACGCGGCTTGTCGACGTCGGTCCCCTTCACGAGCGCTGCGTGGTAGGACAGCAGCTGCAGCGGCACGACGTGCAGCACCGGCGACAACATGCCGTAGTGCTCGGGCAGCTGCAGGATATGCACGCCCTCGGACTCCGGAATCTCGCTGCCGGCGTCGGCGAAGACATACAGCTCGCCGCCGCGCGCCCGCACTTCCTGCAGGTTCGACTTCAGCTTTTCGAGCAACTCGTCGGCGGGCGCAACGGCGATCACCGGCATCTCGCGGTCGACGAGCGCCAGCGGGCCGTGCTTGAGCTCACCCGCGGCGTAGGCCTCGGCGTGGATGTAGGAGATTTCCTTCAACTTCAGCGCGCCTTCCATCGCGATCGGCCAGTGCTGGCCGCGCCCGAGGAAGAGCGCGTGCTGCTTCGCGGCGAATCGCTGCGCCCAACGCTCGATCTCGGGCTCGAGGGCGAGCACCTTCTTCACCGCGACCGGCAGGTGACGCAGCGCGGTCAGGTGCTTCGCCTCGTCGGCTTCCGACAGGCGGCCGAAGAGCTTCGCCAGCGCGAGCGTCAGCAGCGCCAGCGCCGCAAGCTGGGTCGTGAAGGCCTTGGTCGACGCCACGCCGATCTCGGGGCCCGCGCGCGTGATGAAACGCAGCGCCGCCTCACGCACGATCGCGGATTCGGGCACGTTGCAGATCGCGAGCGTCCGCGTCATGCCCCGCTCGCGGGCGTATTTGAGCGCCGCCAGCGTATCGGCCGTCTCGCCCGATTGCGAAATGACGACGACCAGCGTGTCCGGATCGGCCACCGAGTCGCGGTAGCGGTATTCGCTCGCAATCTCGACCGTGCAAGGCACACGCGCGACCGACTCGATCCAGTAGCGGGCGACCAAGCCCGCGTGATAGCTCGTGCCGCACGCGATCACGAGCACGTTCTTTACGCCGTCGAGCACTTGCGCCGCCTGGCTGCCGAAAAGCTGCGGCGATATTGACCCACCGCCAGCGATGATTTCGAGCGTGTTCGCCAGCGCCTGCGGCTGCTCGAAGATTTCCTTCTGCATGTAATGACGGTACTGGCCGAGCTCGACCGCGTCCGCCGACAGGCTGGACACGTTGATCGCGCGCTCGACCGGCGTGCCGTCGGGCCGCACGATGCGATAGCCGTCGAGCCGCAACTCGGCGACGTCGCCCTCTTCCAGGTAGATCACCTTGCGCGTCACCTGCAGCAGCGCGGCAGTGTCGGACGCGGCATACATGCCGTCCTCGCCAACGCCCAGCAGCAGCGGCGCACCGTGCCGCGAAACGATCAGGCGCGAGGGATCCGTCTCGCAGATAACGCCGATCGCGTACGCGCCGACCAGCTCGTTGGCCGCAAGCCGCACTGCCGTGAAGAGATCCGGCTCGGTCTTGAGCTTGCTGTGGATCAGGTGGGCGATCACCTCGGTATCGGTTTCGGACACGAACTCGTAGCCGCGCGCAATCAGCCGCTCCTTGATCGCACTGAAATTCTCGATGATGCCGTTATGCACCACGGCGAGGCCGCCCGAGACGTGCGGATGCGCGTTGCGCTCGGAGGGCACGCCATGCGTCGCCCAGCGGGTGTGGGCGATGCCGATGTTCGCCGACAACTCCTTCGACGCCGCCAGCGCCGCGAGCTCCGCCACGCGCCCGGTCGAGCGCACGCGTTGCAGGCCGCCGTTCAGCACCGCGATGCCGGCCGAGTCATAGCCGCGGTATTCCAGTTTGCGCAGACCTTCGAGGAGAACCGAAACGACGTTGTCCTTCGCGATCGCAGTGACGATGCCACACATGATGTTCTCTCCGACTTACTTCTTCTTCACCGGCCGCTTCCAGCCGGCAATGCTGAGCTGACGCGCCCGCGACACCGTGAGCTGCTCCGGCGGCGCATCCTTCGTCAGCGTCGTGCCCGCACCGAGCGTCGCCCCGCGCCCCACGCGCACCGGCGCGACGAGCTGGGTGTCCGAGCCGATGAAGACGTCGTCCTCGATCACGGTGCGGAACTTGTTCGCGCCGTCGTAGTTGCAGGTGATCGTGCCGGCGCCGATATTGACGCGCTGACCGACATCGGCGTCGCCGACGTAGGCGAGGTGGTTCGCCTTCGAATGGTCGGCGATCGCGCTGTTCTTGACCTCGACGAAGTTGCCCAGATGCACGCCGTCGCCCAGGGTCGTGCCGGGGCGGGTGCGTGCGTAGGGGCCGATGACGCATTCGCGTCCGGTCACCGTATCTTCCACGTGCGAGAAGGGGGCAAGCCGGGTGCCGGCGCCGATGCGCGCATTGCGGACCACGCAGTTCGCGCCGATCCGCACGTCGTCGGCGAGCTCGACGCGCCCTTCGAACACGCAATTGACGTCGATCTCGACGTCGCGGCCGCACGCTAGCTCGCCGCGCACGTCGATGCGCGCCGGATCGATCACCGTCACGCCCTCCTCCATCAGCCGCAGCGCGAGATTGCGCTGGTGGATGCGCTCGAGTTCCGCGAGCTGCGGCTTGCTATTGACCCCGAGAGTCTCCCACACTGCGTCCGGCTGTACTGTGACAACTTCGACACCGTCGGCCACGGCAAGCCCGATGATGTCCGTGAGGTAGTACTCGGCCTGCGCGTTGTCGTTGCCGATCCGGCCCAGCCAGTCGCGCAGGCGTGCGACGGGTGCGACGAGGATGCCGGTATTGACCTCGCGCACGCGGCGCTCCTCGGCGCTCGCGTCCTTCTGCTCGACGATGCGCACGACCTTCCCGTCGGCATTTCGCAGGATCCGCCCGTAGCCCGTCGGGTCGGCGAGCTCCACCGTCAGCAGCGCAAGACGCCCGTTCCCGGCCGCATCCTGCAGCCGTCTCAAGGTCGCCGCGCCAATCAGCGGCACGTCGCCGTAGAGCACGAGTGCCGTCTCGCCGTCGCTCAGATGCGGCAGCGCCTGCTGCACTGCGTGCCCGGTGCCGAGCTGCGGCTCCTGCAAGGCCCACGCGACCTCTTCGTCGCCGAAGCGCGCCCGCACCGCCTCTCCGCCATGTCCGTACACCACGCAGATGCGCGAGGCCTGCAGCGCACGAGCCGTCGCGACGACATGTCCAAGCATCGGGCGGCCGGCAATCGGCTGGAGCACCTTCGGCAACACCGAACGCATGCGTTTGCCCTGCCCGGCGGCGAGAATGACGACTTCCATGGGGGTCCTGTACGGTATGAATTCGGCGCCGATTCTAGCATGCGCCTCCGTTGCACCCGCCGGCCCGCCCGTCACCGACAATGAAACAACTTTCGCTTGCGGCAATGCACACAAGTTTGCGTTCCGACAACCGAAAACCCAATACCCACAGCTAAAATGGCGATTTTGCAACGCAACCAGGCGAGACCCATCATGGACCATGCCGTCAATCAATTCATCGAGAACCGCGTCTTCGACGAAATCCAGGTGGGCGACCATGCCCAGCTACTTCGTACGCTGCGGCCGGACGACATCCATCTCTTCGCCGTGATGTCGGGCGACGTCAACCCGACCCACGTGGACACCGAATACGCCCGCTCCAGCCAGTTCCGCGAAGTCGTCGGCCACAGCATGTGGGGCAGCACGCTGATCTCGACCGTCCTCGGCACCGAATTCCCCGGCCCCGGCACCGTGTATGTGTCGCAAGGCCTGAATTTTCACCGCCCGATCACCATCGGCGACACGCTGACGATCACCGTCACCTGCCGCGAAAAATTCGAGCACAATCATCACATCCTGTTCGACTGCCTCGCCGTCAATCAGGACGGGCTGAAGGTCATCGACGGCATCGCCGAAGTCCAGGCACCGACCGAAAAGATCAAGCGCGCGCGCATCCACCTCCCCGAAGTGACGATTTCCGATCGCGAGCTGCGCTACGGCCACCTGCTGTCGATCACTTCGGGCAAGGCGCCGATCCCGATCGCCGTCGCCCACCCCTGCGACGTCGAATCGCTGCGCGGTCCGATCCAGGCGGCCGAAGCCGGCCTCGTCATTCCTGTGCTCGTCGGCCCCGAGGCCAAGATCCGCGCCGTGGCGGAACAAAACAACATCGATCTGCACGGTTTCCGCATCGTCGACGTCGCGCACAGTCATGAAGCCGCCGAAACGGCCGTCGCGCTCGCCCGCGATGGCGTCGTCGAGGCGCTGATGAAAGGTTCGCTGCACACCGACGAACTGATGAGCGCGGTCATCTCCAAGGTCGGCGGCCTGCGCACCTCGCGCCGCATCAGCCATGTGTTCATGGCCGACGTGCCGACCTACCCGCATCCGCTGCTGATCACCGACGCCGCGATCAACATCGAGCCGACGCTCGAGGACAAGGTCGACATCATCCAGAACGCGATCGACCTCGCCCACGTGCTCGGCCTGCCCGAACCGAAGGTCGCGATCCTGTCGGCCGTCGAGACCGTCACCTCCAAGATCCGCTCGACCATCGACGCCGCCGCGCTGTGCAAGATGGCCGACCGGGGCCAGATCAAGGGCGGTCTGCTCGATGGCCCGCTTGCCTTCGACAACGCCGTCTCGCTCGTCGCCGCCAAGACCAAGGGCATCCGCTCCGCGGTCGCCGGCAACGCCGACATTCTCGTCGTGCCCGACCTCGAATCCGGCAACATGGTCGCCAAGCAGCTCGAATACCTCGCCAATGCCCTGATGGCCGGCGTCGTGCTCGGCGCACGCGTACCCATCGTGCTCACCAGCCGCGCCGACACCGCCGAAACCCGCGCCGCCTCCTGCGCCATCGCGCAGCTGATGGCCCACAAGAAGCGCGAGGCGAAACTCGTATGAAGGCTGTCCTCGTCATCAACGCGGGCTCGAGCAGTCTCAAGTTCGCGCTGTTTCCGACCGAACCCGAACTCGCGACGAGCGCCCCGCTGTCGGGGCAGATCGAAGGCATCGGCGCCACGCCTCATCTCAGCGCGAAGGATGCCAGCGGCGAGCGCTACGACGAACCCGTGATCACGGCCGGCAGCCAGAGCGAACAGCACCGCGACTCGCTGAACCACCTCTTCCGTTGGCTCAGCAGTCACAATCCGAACCTCGACATCGTCGCGGCCGGCCACCGCATCGTGCACGGCGGCGAACTCCACAGTGCGCCCGTTCTGCTCAACGAATCGGTGCTGCGCGACCTCGACAGCTTCATTCCGCTCGCGCCGCTGCATCAGCCCCACAACCTGCGCGCGGTTCGCGCCGTGGCGGCGCTGCTGCCCGAGATCCCTCAGGTCGGCTGCTTCGACACCGCCTTCCACCGCACCCAGCCCGCGGTCGCACAAGCCTTTGCGCTGCCGCGCGCGATCAGTGCGGAAGGGGTGAAGCGCTACGGTTTTCACGGCCTGTCCTACGACTATGTCGCGCGCCAGTTGCCTGACGTCGTCCATGAACGGGCGCGCGGTGCAGTGCTGATCGCCCACCTCGGCAACGGTGCATCGATGTGCGCGCTGCGCGACGGCAAGAGCGTCGCCTCGACGATGGGCTTCACCGCCGTCGAGGGCCTGATGATGGGCACGCGTACCGGCAGCCTCGATCCCGGCGTGCTCCTGTATCTGATGGAGCAGAAAGGCATGGACGCCAAGGCGCTGACGAACCTGCTGTACAAGCAGTCCGGCCTGCTCGGCGTCTCAGGCATCAGCCAGGACATGCGCACGCTGCTCGCGTCGGATGCGCGGGAAGCGCGCGAGGCAGTGGAACTCTTCTGCTATCGCATCGCTCGCGAGATCGGCTCCCTCGCCGCAGCGGCGGGCGGCCTCGACGCACTGGTCTTCACCGGCGGCATCGGCGAACACGCCGCCGAAGTACGCCAGCGCGTCGCCGAGCTGTCGGCCTGGCTCGGGATCGAGATCGACACCGAAGCCAACGCCCGCCACGCCCAGCGCATCGACACGCCGCAGAGCCGCGTCGCGGTGGCCGTCGTGCCGACCAACGAGGAAGGCATGATCGCCCGCTACACCGTGGATCTGCTCGCACACGCCGCCTGATCCGTCAGCCGGCAGCAACAAAAAGGGCGACCCACGGGTCGCCCTTCTTACCTCAGCGGTAGCCTGAAACGCTCAGCGCGGCAGGACCGTCGAACCCATCAGGAACTGATCAACCTCGCGGGCGCACTGACGACCCTCGCGGATCGCCCACACGACCAGCGACTGGCCACGACGCACGTCGCCCGCTGCAAAGACCTTCTCGGCGCTCGTCGCGTAGCAGCCGGCACCGTCGGTCGTCGCCTTCGCGTTGCCGCGCGCATCCTTCGTGACGCCGAATGCGTCCAGCAGGCTGCCGAGCGGATTCGTGAAGCCCATCGCGAACAGCACCAGATCGGCCTTCACTTCGAACTCCGAGCCCGGCACTTCGACCATCTTGCCGTCCTTCCACTCGAGGCGGACCGCCTTCAGCGCCTTGACCTTGCCGTTATCGCCAATGAACTCCTTCGTCGCAACGGCGAAGTCGCGCTCGCAGCCTTCCTCGTGCGAGGACGAGGTGCGGAGCTTCACCGGCCAGTACGGCCAAGTCAGCGACTTGTTCTCCTGCTCGGGCGGCATCGGCAGCAACTCGAACTGGGTCACGTTGACCGCGCCATGGCGGTTCGACGTACCGACACAGTCCGAACCCGTGTCGCCGCCGCCGATCACGACGACGTGCTTGCCTTCGGCCGAGATCGGGTTCGGGCCGTCGCCGGCCACCGCCTTGTTCTGCGGAATCAGGAATTCCAGCGCGAAATGCACACCCGCGAGCTCGCGCCCCGGCACAGGCAGGTCGCGCGGCACTTCCGAACCGGCCGCGAGGACGACCGCGTCGAATTCCTTCTTCAGCGCTTCGGCACTGACGAATTCCTTCGCGTCGTTGACGATGCCGGCCGGCACCGTTTCCGAGCCCACCAGCACGCTGGTGCGGAAACTCACCCCTTCGGCTTCCATCTGAGCGACACGGCGATCGATCAGCCCCTTCTCCATCTTGAAGTCGGGGATGCCATAGCGCAGCAGGCCACCGATGCGGCTGCTCTTCTCGAACACGGTCACATCATGGCCGGCGCGCGCGAGCTGTTGCGCCGTGGCGAGACCCGCGGGACCGGAGCCCACTACCGCGACCTTCTTGCCGGTCTTCGTCGCCGACGGGCGCGGCTGGACCCAGCCTTCTTCCCAGGCCTTATCGATGATCGCGTGCTCGATCGACTTGATGCCCACAGCGTCCGAGTTGATGTTCAGCGTGCAGGCCGCTTCACATGGGGCCGGACAGATGCGGCCCGTGAACTCCGGGAAGTTGTTCGTCGAATGCAGCGTGTCGAGCGCTTGACGCCACTGGCCGCGGAACACCAGATCATTCCAGTCAGGAATGATGTTGTTGACCGGGCAACCGTTGTTGCAGAAGGGAATGCCGCAATCCATGCAGCGCGCCCCCTGCACCGCCGCCTGCTCGTCGGTCAGGCGCAGCACGAACTCCTTGTAAGTCTTGAGACGCTCCGCGACCGGCGCATAGGCCTCCGACAGACGCTGGTACTCAAGAAATCCAGTGGGCTTGCCCATTTTTATGCGGCCTCCAGTTGCTTCTGCTTCAGCGCAGCCAGCTCGGCCAGCGCGCGACGGTATTCATGCGGCATCACCTTGACGAACTTCGTGCGCCAGGTGCTCCAGTTCTCGATGATCTCGCGGGCACGCGTGCTGCCCGTGTAGCGCAGGTGACGTTCGATCAGCCCCTTCAGGATGAGCTCGTCGCCCATCTCGAGATGGTTGATGTCGACACGCTCCGGCCACTCCAGCTCGTCGCCGGACTCGGAGCCCTTGCGCGCCTCGATTTCGTCGGGCAGGGGCTCCAGCGCGACCTGCGCCATGTTGCAACGCTTGTCGAAGCTGCCGTCCTCGTCGAACACGTAGGCCACGCCGCCCGACATGCCGGCCGCGAAGTTGCGCCCGGTCTGGCCCAGCACGACGATCGTGCCGCCCGTCATGTACTCGCAGCCGTGGTCGCCCACGCCCTCGACGACCGCCGTCGCACCCGAGTTACGCACCGCGAAGCGCTCGCCTGCGACGCCGGCGAAGTACGCTTCACCCTCGATCGCACCGTACAGCACGGTGTTGCCGATGATGATATTTTCGGTGGTCTGGCCACGGAACGCCGCTTGCGGGCGCACGATCACGCGGCCGCCCGACAAGCCCTTGCCGACGTAGTCGTTGCCTTCGCCGACGAGTTCCATCGTCACGCCGCGCGCCAGGAAGGCCGCGAAGCTCTGGCCGGCCGTGCCGTTCAGTGTGACGTGGATCGTGTCGTCCGGCAGGCCGGCATGGCCGTACTTGCCGGCGACCGCGCCCGACAGCATCGCGCCGACGGTACGGTTGATGTTGCGCACCGGCAGATCGATACGGACCGCCTCGCCGCGCTCCAGCGCCGGCTTCGCCAGGTCGATGAGCTGGTTGTCGAGCGCCTTCTCGAGGCCATGGTCCTGCGTCGCGACGTGATGGCGCGGGAGGTTGGCTGCCACCGCCGGGCGGTGGAAGATGCGGCTGTAGTCGAGACCGCGCGCCTTCCAATGCTCGATGCCCTTCTTCATGTCGAGCAGTTCCGGACGACCGATCAGGTCCTCGAACTTGCGGATACCCATCTGCGCCATCAGCTCGCGCACTTCCTCGGCAACGAAGAAGAAATAATTCACGACGTGCTCGGGCTGGCCGGTGAAGCGCTTGCGCAGCTCAGGATCCTGGGTCGCGACCCCGACCGGGCAGGTGTTGAGGTGGCACTTGCGCATCATGATGCAGCCTTCGACGACCAGCGGAGCGGTCGCGAAGCCGAACTCGTCGGCGCCGAGCAGCGCGCCGATCACGACGTCGCGGCCGGTCTTCATCTGGCCGTCGACCTGCACGCGGATGCGGCCGCGCAGGTTATTCAGCGCCAGGGTCTGCTGTGTCTCGGCAAGACCCAGTTCCCACGGGCTGCCGGCATGCTTGATCGACGACCACGGCGAAGCCCCGGTGCCGCCGTCGTGGCCGGCGATCACGACGTGATCGGCCTTCGCCTTCGCGACGCCCGCGGCAACTGTGCCGACGCCGATTTCCGACACCAGCTTGACCGAGATCGACGCGACCGGGTTGGCGTTCTTGAGGTCGTGGATCAGCTGCGCCAGGTCCTCGATCGAGTAGATGTCGTGGTGCGGCGGCGGCGAGATCAGGCCGACGCCCGGCACCGAGTGACGCAGGAAGCCGATGTATTCCGACACCTTGTGGCCGGGCAGCTGGCCGCCCTCGCCGGGCTTCGCGCCCTGCGCCATCTTGATCTGGATCTGGTCGGCGTTGACCAGGTACTCGGTCGTGACGCCGAAGCGGCCCGACGCCACCTGCTTGATCGCCGAACGCAGGCTGTCGCCCGCCTTCAGATCGAGGTCGCGCGCGATGCGGTTCTCGCCGACGATCTGCGACAGGCGGATCGCCTGCGTGATCGGCTTGAAGCGCATCGGGTCCTCGCCGCCTTCGCCGGTGTTCGACTTGCCGCCGATGCGGTTCATCGCGACGGCGAGCGTCGTATGCGCCTCGGTCGAAATCGAGCCGAGCGACATCGCGCCGGTTGCAAAACGCTTCACGATCTCCTTCGCCGGCTCGACTTCGTCGAGCGGGACCGGGGGACCGGCGAGCTTGATCTCGAACAGACCGCGCAGCGTCATGTGGCGCTTGGTCTGGTCGTTGATCAGCTTCGCGTATTCCTTGTAGGTGTCGGCCTTGCCCGAACGCGTCGCATGCTGCAGCTTCGCGATCGCGTCCGGCGTCCACATGTGCTCGTCGCCACGCACGCGGTAGGCGTACTCGCCGCCCGCATCGAGCATGTCGACCAGCACCGGATCGTTGCTGAAAGCCTTGCGGTGCAGACGGATGGCTTCTTCCATCACGTCGAACACGCTGAGGCCCTCGACCTGGCTGGTCGTGCCGGTGAAGTACTTGTCGCACAGCGCCTGCTTGAGGCCGACCGCTTCGAAGATCTGCGCGCCCATGTAGGACATGTAGGTCGAGATGCCCATCTTGGACATGACCTTCATCAGACCCTTGCCGATCGCCTTGACGAAGTGCTTGACGGCCTTCTCGCCGGCTTCGCCGCCACCGGAGAGCTCATGCAGCGTTTCCATCGCGAGGTAGGGATGGACCGCTTCGGCGCCGTAGCCGGCGAGCACCGCGAAGTGATGCACTTCGCGCGCCGTACCCGTCTCGACGACGAGACCGGCACGCGTGCGCAAGCCCTTCGACACCAAGTGCTGATGCACGGCCGAGGTCGCCAGCAGTGCCGGGATCGCGACGTTGTCGGCATCGACCTTGCGGTCGGACACGATCAGGATGTTGTAGCCCTGCAGCACCGCGTCCTCGGCTTCCGCGCACAGCGTCGCCAGGCGTGCCTCGACGCCTTCCTTGCCCCAGGACACCGGGTAGCAGGCATCCAGTTCGGCCGAGCGGAAGCGGCTGTCGGCATAACGCGCGATGTTGCGGATCTTCGCCATGTCGGCGAAGTCCAGCACCGGCTGGGTCACTTCCAGGCGGTACGGGGGGTTGATCTCGTTGATCTCGAGCAGGTTCGGACGCGGCCCGATGAAGGACACGAGCGACATCACGAGCTGTTCGCGGATCGGGTCGATCGGCGGGTTCGTGACCTGCGCAAAGAGCTGGCGGAAGTAGTTGTAGAGCGGCTTTTCCTTGCCCGACAGCACGGCGAGCGGCGAGTCGTTGCCCATCGAGCCGGTCGCTTCCTCGCCGGCCTTGCCCATCGGCTCGAGGATGAACTTGATGTCTTCCTGCGTGTAGCCGAAGGCCTGCTGACGGTCGAGCAGCGACGAGGAAGGCTCGACGTAGTCGGCATCGACCGGCGCCGACAGTTCATCGAACTTGATGTTGATGCGGCGGATCCACTCGCGGTAGGGCTTCGCCGTCGCGAGCGATTCCTTCAGCTCGCGGTCGTCGATGATGCGACCCTGGTCCATGTCGATCATGAACATCTTGCCCGGCTGCAGACGCCACTTCTTGACGATCTTGCTGTCGGGGATCGGCAGCACGCCGGATTCAGACGCCATCACGACGAGGTCGTCGTCGGTGACAATGTAGCGGGCCGGGCGCAGGCCGTTACGGTCGAGCGTCGCGCCGATCTGGCGACCGTCGGTGAAGGCCACCGCAGCGGGGCCGTCCCACGGTTCCATCATCGCGGCATGGTATTCGTAGAAGGCGCGGCGCTTCTCGTCCATCAGCGTGTGCGATTCCCAGGCTTCCGGGATCATCATCATCATCGCGTGGGCGAGCGAATAGCCGCTCATCACGAGCAATTCGAGCGCGTTGTCGAAGGCGGCCGAGTCGGACTGGCCGGGGTAGATCAGCGGCCAGATCTTCTGGAGGTCGTCACCGAGCAGCGGCGAGGACACGCCTTTCTCGCGGGCGCGCATCCAGTTGTAGTTGCCGCGCAGCGTGTTGATTTCGCCGTTGTGGGCGATGTAGCGGAACGGATGCGCGAGGTTCCACTTCGGGAAGGTGTTCGTCGAGAAACGCTGGTGCACGAGGGCCAGCGCGGAGACGGCCCGCGGGTCGGCCAAGTCCAGGTAGTACTCGCCCACCTGCGGCGCAAGCAGCAGGCCCTTGTAGGTGATCGTGCGCGCCGACATCGACGCCATGTAGAACTCGCGGCCGTGCTTCAGGTGCAGCGCGTTGATCGCGTTTGCGGCACGGCGACGGATGATGTAGAGCTTGCGCTCGAGCGCGTCGGTCACCATGATGCCCGGACCGCGGCCGATGAAGACCTGGCGGATCACCGGCTCGGTCGCACGGACCGCGGGCGACATCGGCATCTCGCGGCTCACCGGCACGTCGCGCCATCCCAGCACGACTTGGCCCTCGGCGCGCACCGCGCGGCCGATTTCCTCTTCACAGGCCAGGCGCGACGCATGCTCCTTCGGCAGGAAGACCATGCCGACCCCGTACTCGCCCGCCGGCGGCAGATTGATGCCCTGCTTGACCAGCTCCTCGCGATAGAGGGCATCCGGAATCTGCATCAGCAGACCGGCGCCATCGCCCTGGAGCTCATCGGCACCGACCGCGCCCCGGTGGTCGAGATTCTTCAGAATCTCAAGCCCCTGGCTGATGATGTCATGACTCTTGACGCCCTTGATGTGGGCGACAAAGCCTACCCCACAGGCGTCATGTTCATTGGACGGGTCGTACAGACCCTGCTTTTGGGGGAGATCCATCTCGTTCTTCCTCGACACAACACGTTTGCCGACACACATCGGCGTTGATCGGGCGACGGGAGCGCCGCTTTGCTCAAGACGCACCAGGATTGTGCGGGCGTCAAAAAAAGCCGGGCGCGCACGCGCTCCGGCTCTGTTCGGCCGTTGCGCGGGCGCAGGGCCATTGCTACCTTTTGGGCGGATTTCAGAATATACCCGTGCAAAACCCTCGATTCAAGAGTTTTTTGCGCTGCGGTAAGCCTATGATGCCTCAGTAGATTTCACCGACCGCGAAGAGACGCCGATGCTCCCTCATCGCGTAGCGGTCGGTCATCCCCGCAATGTAGTCGGCGATCGCCCGCGGCGTGTCGGTTTTTGCCCGCAACTGGTACTGCGGCGGCAGCAGACGAGGGTCGTTCATGAAGGCGCCGAACAGGTCGTCGATGATCCGGCGCGCCTTGTCCGTCATTCGCAACACCTGATAGTGCTGGTAGAGGTTGTGCCGCAGGAAGGCCTTCAGCTCGCGCAGCCGGGGCTGCATCGCTTCGGAATAGGCGACGAGACGCGGCGCCCGATGGACATCCGCCAGCGTTTCGATGCCGGCCGCCACGATGTTCGCGCGCGTCGTCGCGATCAGGTCCAGGGCCATCTCGTTGATCATGCGCCGGATCGTTTCATGGATCAGCCGCCGCCCGCCCAGAGCGGGCCACAACGCCTCCACCTCCTGGCGCGCTTCGCGAAATACCGCCACATCGTCGAGCTGCTCGAGCGACACGAAGCCGGAACGCAGGCCGTCGTCCACATCGTGATTGTTGTAGGCGATCTCATCGGCGAGATTCGTCAGCTGGGCCTCCAGCGACGGCTGCGTCCCTTCGAGAAAGCGCTTTCCGAGCTCACCGAGTTGAGCGGCGTTCTCGCGGGAACAGTGCTTCAGGATGCCTTCACGCGTCTCGTAGCACAGGTTCAGGCCGTCGAAGGCGGCGTAATGCTCCTCGAGGAGATCGACCGTCCGCAAGGACTGCAGGTTGTGCTCGAATCCCCCATGGACCTTCATGCAACCGTTGAGGGCCTCCTGGCCGGCATGTCCGAAAGGCGTGTGACCCAGATCATGCGCAAGCGCGACGGCTTCGACGAGGTCTTCATTCAGGCCAAGTGCGCGCGCGATCCCGCGGGAGATCTGCGCGACTTCGATGCTGTGCGTCAGGCGCGTGCGAAACAGGTCACCCTCGTGATTGACGAACACCTGCGTCTTGTATTCGAGACGCCGAAAGGCCGTCGAATGGACGATCCGGTCGCGATCGCGCTGGAATTCGGTCCTGATCCCGGGAGACGGTTCAGGGTGAAGCCTCCCCCGCGAATTGGTCTCGCTGACGGCCCAGGCAGCGGATGTAGTCATTACCGGCCCCCCCATACTCAGATGCCCTGCCTGCTCAAGTGCGACGCTGGCTGGCCAGTGCACGCGCCACTCCGTCCGGCAAGTCCTGCGCGAATGGGGGCCCGCTCAGATGCTCACGCGCAACGCGCCGTAATCGCACTGGCGATCATGGGAGCGGCCGAGTTGCCATGAATGACCGCACGTCCGATCTGTCTCAACAGCACGAGCCTCAACTTCCCGGCTTCGACCTTCTTGTCATGCGCCATGAGATCGAGGTACTGCTCCACCGGCATCTTCGCACCGACCACCGGGAGTCCCGCACGACCAAACAGAGCCTCGATGCGCGCGATGTCGGCGGAGGACAGCCAGCCCAGCAAACGTGACAGTTCAGCGGCCATCATCGTTCCAGCCGCAACCGCCTCGCCGTGCAGCCAGTTCCCGTAGCCCATGCCGGTCTCGATCGCATGACCGAAGGTGTGCCCGAGATTCAACAGAGCGCGCTCGCCCTGCTCGGTCTCGTCTGCGGCCACGACCTCAGCCTTGTTCGCACACGAGCGCTCGACGGCGAAAGCAAGCGCGTCCGCGTCCCGCTCCAGCAGCTTTTCCAGATTTCCTTCGAGCCACTCGAAAAACGCCGGATCGCGGATCAGGCCATACTTGATCACTTCGGCCAACCCTGCCCGCAATTCCCGATCCGGCAAGGTATCCAGCGTCCGGATATCGGCGAGCACCAGCTTCGGCTGGTAGAAGGCGCCGATCATGTTCTTGCCGAGCGGATGGTTGATCGCAGTCTTACCTCCGACCGAGGAATCGACCTGCGACAACAGCGTCGTCGGGATCTGGATGAACGGCATCCCGCGCTGATAGGTCGCCGCGGCAAACCCTGCCATGTCTCCGACCACCCCGCCACCCAATGCGATCAGGGTTGTCGAACGCTCACAGCGTTCGGCGAGCAACTTGTCGAAGATCAGATTGAGGGTCTGCCAGTCCTTGTGCGCTTCACCGTCGGGAAGCACCGCGACCGAAGTGCTTACGTCCGCTGCATCGAGCGCCTCCTCCAACCGCTTCAGGTAGAGCGGACCGACCACGTCGTTCGTGACGATCGCTACCCGCCGAGTCTTCAGGAACGGCTGAATCAGCGACGGGTCAGCAAAGAGATCCTGACCAATGTGGATCGGGTAGGACCGGCTACCGAGGGCGACATTCAGTGTTCGCATTTGTCTTCTTGCAAGTTTCAATCGCCTTGTCGATCAGGCGAACCATCCCGCCAGGATTGCCGCGCCCCCCGTCGACGATCACGTCGGCAACAGCCCGATAAAGGGGGTCGCGCTCGCGGTGGAGCGTCTCGATCCGCTCACGCGGATTCGCGACCTGCAGCAGGGGACGATTTCGGTCGTTCCGCGTCCGCTCCCAAAGGATCTGGGTCGGCACGTTCAGGTACACCACGATGCCGCGCTCGGACATCATGGCGCGATTATCCGGATTCAACACCGCACCGCCGCCGGTGGCGAGAACGAGCCCCGACTCCTGGGTCAACTCGTCGATCAGCTGGCTTTCACGCCGACGAAACCCGGCCTCACCCTCGATCTCGAAAATGGTCGGGACCTTGACTCCCGTGCGCGCCTCGATTTCGTGGTCACAATCCACAAAACGCAAATGATGGCGCCGGGCATACTCACGGCCAACCGTGGTCTTCCCGGCACCCATCATGCCAACCAGAATCACTAACACCAAACGAACATCCGTTACTTTTCGCCGAATACAACCAGCAGTTCAAGCGGGGCGGCGCGCGCCTCACTTGAGGGTCAGCGCCTCCGATACGATCTTGGGGGTGATGAACACGAGCAATTCGCGGCGCGAGGAAGTTGTGTTTGTCGAACGGAATAGCGCTCCGATTAGCGGCAACTCGCCAAGCACTGGCACGCGGTCCACAGTATTGGTCTCTTCTTCCTCGAAGACACCGCCGATGACAACAGTACCACCATTTTCGACCATAACTTCGGTTGTCACACTCTTCTTGTTGATTGGCGGATTGCCGAGCACCTTGTTTGCAAAGTCTGCACGGTCTTTGCTCACTTCCACCTTCAGTTGCACCCGGCCGTCCGGAGTGATCTGCGGACGCACCTTCAGCATCAATACTGCGTCCTTGAATTTGACCGTCGGAGGCTCGGTACCGCTGGATGGCGAGACGTACGGAATTTCCTGCCCCTGTTTGATCGTCGCCTCGACTTGGTTCGCAGTGAGAATGCGAGGACTAGATACGACACGACCCCGCCCATCCGACTCAAGCGCTGCAAGTTCAAGATTAAGGAAGCGCGTCAGCCGTGAATTGAAGAGCGTGAGGTTGAGCGCGCCATAGGGTTGCGTGGGCAAAAACCCGGTCCCGCTGGTTGCCGACTCGCCGATCCGATGGACAGTGCTATTGAGCATGGTGTTGGTATCGGTCGAGATTTGTCCGTTCGACACACTGGCGAATTCACTCGAACCAAGCCCGATGTTCCCGCCCTTACCGAACTTAATCGAACCAGATGCTCCATAGCCGAGGCGCACACCGAGGTCGCGCGCGAAGTCCTTGTTCGCCTCGACGACGCGCGCCTCGATCATCACCTGACGCGGCACGATGTCGATTTCCTTGATCAGGCTGGCCACGGCAGCAAGGCGCGTCGAGACATCGGTGACGAACAGACGGTTGGAGCGCTCGTCCACAACGACACTGCCCCGCTTCGACAGAACCGTCTGGTCTTTGCTCTTGAGGAACTCGAAGATTTCCTTCCCGCTGTGGTAGTTGATCTGGAAGCTTTCGGTCTGGAGGGGCTCAAGATCACCGATCTGAGCCTTCGCTTCGAGTTGCAGCTTTTCGCGTGTCGCCAATTCCTCGGCCGGCGCAATCCAGATCACATTGCCCGACTTGCGCATGTCGAGGCCCTTCGACTGGAGGATGATGTCCAGCGCCTGGTCCCACGGCACGTCCTTCAGACGCAGAGTCAGGTTGCCCTGGACGGAATCGCTCGTGATGATGTTGAAGTTGGTGAAGTCGGCGATGACCTGGAGCACCGAACGCACGTCGATGTTCTGGAAATTCAGCGAGAGCTTTTCTCCGCCGAACTTGCCTCGCGCCCCCTGGACGAGCTTGTTCGGGTCTTCGACGACGCGCCGCACTTCCAGCACGAACTGCGAGTCGCTTTGGTAGGCGTTGTGCTCCCACTTCCCGTTCGGCGTCACCACGAGTCGCACGTTATCGCCTTGGGCCTGGGCCGTAAACGAAGTCACAGGCGTTGCGAAGTCCGTTACATCGGAACGGCGCTGGAGATGTTCGGGAAGAGAGGCCTTAAGGAATTCGACGACAAGATTCCCACCTTGCTGCCGAATATCGATCCCCGTTTCCGGATTCGCCAGCTGCACGACTACACGCCCTTCGCCGTCCTTGCCGCGGCGGAAGTTGATATCGCGAATGCTGCCCGCTCCGGCGGCCGCGGCGGACTTGGGTGCGGCAAAGTTGGCCATGGCCTGGGATACTTGGGTCTCAGCAACATCGCGTCCTGCCGGCGCAAGCGTGATGATTACATCCCGACCATCAATACGCGACTCGAACGGCGACACTCGCGTCATGTTCAGGACGAGACGCGTTCTATCCCCCGCCTGGACAATGTTCGCGCTGCGCACATCGCCCTGGCCGATATCCTGCTGGCTACGACCGAGACCGTTCGCAGTGCCGGGAAAATCAAAGGCAATGCGAGCCGGATTGGCGACGCTGAAGCCGGCGGGCGGGTTTGCAAGAGGCTCCTTGAGCGTCAGCTTCAGGTAGACCGTACCCCCTCGCTGGGACACTTCGAGGCTCTCGATCCGGTTGCTTGCTTCCTTCGTTGCAACAACGCTGCTTTGCGCCAGCACGTCGGAGGCCGGGACCATTACGGTCATCGCCGCCGAAAGCAGCGCAATCAAGCTTATGCTTCTCATTTCTTTGCCTCCTGCAACTGCAACTTGCTATTGCGCTCAACCCAGTCGCCGTTCAAATCTTCGACGAGTTCCTTGACGGTGATTTCGGAATCCGAAATCGCGGTCACAAGACCGAAGTTTTGCCCCATGTAATTTCCAACGCGAATCTGATACAGGTTCTTGTCCGCTCGCACCAGCGCATGGACTTTCTTGTTCTGGGTCATTACGCCGACCAATTGCAGGGACTCGAGCGGAAACGCCTCCAGCGGTTCCCTGCGACGATCAAGGTCGGGACCGCCTCGACTGGCAGTCTTGGTTTCTGGCTCGATTCTGGATGCCTGGAAAGGATCCGAACCCGAAGCGACGTCGTACTTGGCTGCCACGTATGGTTTCATTTCGGGCAAGGGCTTCACAGAGCCAGCCATCCCCTTTTCCTGTTCATGCATCCAGGCCTCGATATCTCCCTGGTCGCTTGAACAGCCCCCAAGCAAGAGGGCAAAAATGATTATTAGAAGGCGCTTCATGACGTAATCACTTGCCTCCCTTCGCGGCCTTCGCAGCCTTTTCTTGCTGCCGCTTCTGGGCCAATTCTTCTTCGTCGAGATACCGATATGTAATCGCCTTTGCGTCCATCTTCAGAGAGCCGTCTTTCTGCCCTTCGATGGCCAGGTCGCTCAACGTTACAATCCGGGGCATTCCCGCCACATCCTCCGCGAAAGTCCCCAAATCGGCATACCGGCCGGAAATCTTGACGTCAATTGGCATCTCCGCGTAGAAGTCCTTGACGCCCTCGGTCCCCGGCTTGAAGAGATCGAACTGCAATCCGCGACCGAGCCCCGCTTGGTTGATGTCGGCCAGCAGCGAATCCATTTCCGCCTTGTTTGGCAACTGCTTCAGCAGCGCACCAAACTGGCGGTCGATTTCCTCGAGCTGCATCTTGTAGGCTTCAAGATTGACCGCCAGCTTCTTCTTGGTAAGCCAGTCCTGACGCAGTTGCTCCTCTTCCCCCTGGCGTTGCTCGAGGACCGCAGCTTGATCGCGCCAGTCGAACCACCACGCCAAGGCCACAACACCGACGAGCAGTACAATAAATACGGCAATCCGTGGCGCAAGTGGCCATGCACCGGGATCGTTGGGATCGAGCCCCTTGAAGTCCTGCGCGAGCTGCGCAAAATCGATATTGCTTGATTTGCCCAGCTTCATTTCTTCGCCCCCGCCATTTCGTCGGCTTTCGGACGCTCGATACCGACGTTCAGGGAAAATTCGCTGACACGGCGATTATTGAGCGTAGCAGCCTTAACTTCGACTAGCCCGGGCTGCTGCAGGAATGGGGATTCATCCAGAGCTCGCATGAGTGTCGAGACGCGCGAATTCGACTGGGCATAGCCGGCCAACGCGATCTTTGGCCCGGTCTGCTTGATCGACTTGAGGTAGATCCCGTCAGGCACACGTTTGGCGAGCTCATTCAGCAACTGCACTGACTGCGCGCGGGTTTCCTGCAAGGACTCGATGACCTGCTTGCGGGAGAGCAAGGCATCAATCTGTTCCCGGAGCCGCTTGATCTCGGCAATCTCCGAATCGACCTTGGCGATTTCAGCCTTCAGAAAAGCGTTCCGCCGCTCTTGATGCTCGATGTATCCGGCATAGACGCCATGCACGACGACGCCGATCACGACGCCGATGAGGGCCATGGCACCGGATATTACGAAGAATTGCTGGCGCCGCTCGCGACGCTTCAATTCCCGGTGAGGCAATAGATTGATTCGAATCATGAATCGAATCTCCGCAAGGCCAAGCCACACGCCACCATCAGCGACGGAGCATCGGCCAGGAGGTTTTTCGGCCTGACGCGCGACGACAGCGCCATGCCGGCAAAGGGATTGGCAACGACGGTGGGCACCTGGGTGCGACCGCCGACGACCTCGGACAACCCAGGCATGACGGCACAGCCGCCGGCAAGAACGATGTGGTCCACCTGATTGTATTGCGTCGAGGTGAAGAAGAACTGGAGTGCGCGCGAAACTTCGAGCGCCAGGCTGTCCATGAACGGGCGCAGAAGGTCGCGCTCATAGTCCTCGGGCAGACCGCCGCCGCGCTTCGCCGCTTCGGCGTCCTCGACGCTCATGCCGTACTGGCGCGCGATTTCCTGCGTCAGCTGGTTGCCCCCGAAAGCCTGCTCGCGCGCATACAACTGCTGGCCGTTGCGCAACACGCTGACGTTCATGACATTGGCGCCCACGTCGATGACCGCGACGATCTTGTTGGCGCTTCCGCCGGGGAGGCGCTGGGCGACGAGTTCGAACGCGGCCTCGGCCGCGAAGGATTCGACGTCCATCACGACGGCCTTCAGTCCGGCCGACTCGACGACGGCAACGCGGTCTTCGACCTTTTCCTTGCGCGAAGCGGCAATCAGCACTTCGACCTCCTCCGGACTACCGGGGGCCGGTCCAACGACTTGAAAATCGAGATTGACCTCTTCGAGTGCAAACGGGATGTACTGGCTCGCTTCGGACTCGACCTGGAGCTCCATCTCCTGGTCGCGCAGCCCGCCTTGCAGAATCATCTTCTTGGTGATGACCGCCGATGCCGGGAGGGCGACGGCCGCATTCTTGATGCCTCCGCCCATGCGGCGTAATGCACGACGGATCGCCTCGCTGACGCCCTCGAGATTAGCGATGTTGCCGTCGACGACGGCATCGCGCGGCAGGGGCTCGATGGCATACCGTTCGATCCGGTAGGATTCCTTGTCGCCCCCTGCAAGCTCGAGCATCTTCACCGATGAAGATGAAATATCGAGCCCGACAAGCTGGCGCGTCTTTGGTCGAAACAGGGAGAAATCAATCACAAAGAAAATCCTTAAATTTCTTTATGTTAGGCGCCAATACTGAATAAGCTTGTGAGATGCTAGCAACAAGCCGTTTCACTGTAAAGCGGCGGGCTTGACAAATGGCGTTGGAGGGCCTCGACCCCGGATCGTATAATCCCGTCCCCAATCCCCCTTTTTGGACTTTCGATGCGCTGGGTCTTTTACCCGATTGTCGGCCTGATCGGACTGATCATCGCCGGCGCGGCCACGCTTGCCGCCGTTTCCGCGTTAGCCTGGCCGAACCTTCCCCCTCTTGATGTCCTGACCGACTACCGCCCCAAGGTGCCGCTGCGAGTATACACGTCGGATGGATATCTACTGGGCGAGTTTGGCGAGGAGCGCCGCTCGGTCGTGAAGATCGAGGACGTACCGACCTCGCTGAAGCAGGCGATCCTGGCCGCGGAGGACGAACGCTTTTACGAACACCCCGGAATCGATGTCTTTGGCATTATGCGGGCCGCAGTGGCGAACGTCGTGTCGGGCGGGCGAGGCCAGGGCGCCTCGACGATCACGATGCAGGTTGCCCGCAATTTCTTCCTGACGCGTGAAAAGACGTTCAACCGCAAGCTTTACGAGATCCTGCTCGCGTTGAAGATCGAGCGGAGCCTCAGCAAGGATCAGATCCTCGAGCTCTATATCAACCAGATCTACCTCGGTCAGCGCGCCTATGGCTTTTCGGCGGCGGCGCGCGCGTATTTCGACAAGTCGCTGAAGGACCTGACGATTGCGGAAGCGGCGATGCTGGCAGGCCTCCCGAAGGCGCCGTCTGCCTACAACCCGATCGTCAATCCGAAGCGGGCGACCTTGCGTCAGCATTATGTGCTGCGCCGAATGTACGAGACCGGTGCAATCGACGAGAGGACGCTGGAGGCCGCCAACGCCGAGCGGCTGGTGCTCGCTTCGGGGCACTCGAACCAGAACACACTGCGTGGCGATTACGTCGCGGAAATGGCGCGCCAGATCGCCGTCGAGCAGTTTGGCGAGGATGCATACCAGTCAGGGATCCGGATCGTCACGACGGTCACGCGGAATGACCAGCTCGCCGCGTATCGGGCGGTACGGCAAGGGGTGTTCGATTATGACCGCCGCCACGGCTACCGCGGACCGGAGAGCTTTGTCGATACGAAGGAGTTTTCGCTCAAGGACGAGGAGCATCTCGACGAGGCGCTCGCCGATGTTACCGACTACGACGATATGCTCGCGGCGCTCGTTCTCGACGCGAACCCGAAGAAGGTCCGCGTGTATCGTCATGGCGAGACGATCGACATCACGGGCAACGGGCTGACGTTCGCCGCGCCGATGCTGAATGATCGTGCTCCGCCTGCGAAACGCCTGCGCCCTGGGGCGATCGTCCGCATCCGGAACGGCGGCGACAAGGGTTGGGAGATCGTGCAGCTGCCGGAGGTCGAGGCGGCGCTGGTGTCGATCGACGCCCATACCGGCGCCGTGCGAGCCTTGATCGGCGGCTTCGATTTCAATCGCAACAAGTTCAACCACATCACCCAGGCGATGCGCCAGCCCGGATCCAGCTTCAAGCCTTTCATCTATTCGGCGGCGCTGGAGCGGGGCTACTCGCCGAGCAGCGTGGAAGAGGATGCGCCGCTCTTTTTCCCGGCAGGCGTGACCGGCAGCAAGGACTGGGAGCCGAAGAACTACGACGGCAAGTTTGATGGACCGATGACGCTGCGCGACGCGCTGGCGCGCTCCAAGAACATGATCTCGATCCGGTTGCTGCGCGCGATTTCGCCTGAATATGCCCAGGACTACATCACGCGTTTCGGCTTCGAGGCCGAGCAGCATCCGCCCTACCTGACGATGGCGCTGGGCGCGGGGATGGTGTCGCCGTGGCAGATGGCGACCGCTTACGCGGTGTTCGCGAACGGCGGCTACCGGGTGACGCCTTATGTGGTGAAGGAGATCATCGATGGCGAAGGTCGCGTGGTCGCGCGCGTCGATCCGCCGCAAGCCGGCGAAAGCGCGCCGCGGGTGATCGATCCGCGCAATGCCTGGCTGATGAACTCGATGATGCAGGACGTCGTGCGCAAGGGGACCGCGACCAAGGCGCTGGCGCTCAAGCGCGCCGACATCGCGGGCAAGACCGGCACCACCAACGATTACGTCGACGCCTGGTTTGCAGGCTACAACCCCGACGTCGTCGCGATCAGCTGGATGGGCTTCGACCAGCCGCACAATCTCGGCAAGGGCGAGACCGGCGGCTTTGCGGCGCTGCCGACATGGATCAACTACATGCGCACGGCGCTGGCGGACCAGCCGGAGAAGGCGCTGCCGATGCCGGAGGGACTGGTGGCGATTGCATCGGCGACGGGACGCGATGAATACATCTACCGCGAGAACCAGCCGCCTGCCCCGCTAGCGCTGCCTAACAACCTGCCACCACCGTCGGAAGCGCCGGATGACGGCACGGTGGCCGCACGCTTGCTGCAGGGTCTGCCAGCGCCGGTGGTCGAACGAACCGCCAAACCGGTCAACCATTAGGGCGATTGACCGTGGGAGAGCCGCTCAGGCTGGAGACAGGCTGACGCTCTCCCCGGATTGCTGGCTCACGACGTTCGAGAGCAGCGCATAGAGTTCCTGCCCGTCACGGCCTGAAACCCACTGGCCATCGACGGGCCGGAAATGAAAGCCGCCCGATTTCGCCGCGACCCAGATCTCGCGCGCGGCCGAATGACGATTGATGATGACTTTCGTGCCGTTGTCGAATTCGACCTCGACGATGCCGCCCGGCTTGGTTTCGAGATCCAGATCCACGCCGCATGCCTCGAGGGCTGCTTCGATGCGCGCCAGTTCAGCTTCCGCCAGGGCATTGAATGCCGATTCTTCCATGCTCGTTCCTTCTGTTAGCATTCGCGTTTTTCCGACCGACGACACCATGCAAGCCATCCTGCGAGCCACGGCGCTATGCGGCGCACTGATCCTGAGCGGTTGCGGAATCAAGGGGCCCCTGACGCTGCCTCCTCCGCCCACGCCGACCAAGGCGTCGCCGGCTACCAAGGTCGATCATAACAAAGCCCCCCTGAGCCCGAACGAATCCCCGAGCGAATCGAAATGAGCACCGTTTTTCCCATCCCCACGCTCCAAGCCGGAACCGCAGGACTGCAACTGGAAGGAGTTCCGCTTGCCGACATCGCGCAGGCCCACGGCACACCGACCTACGTCTATTCGCGCAAGGCGCTGACGGATGCTTTCGTCGCCTATCGCGGGGCGCTGGCGGGCCGGCGCTCGCTGGTGTGCTACGCGGTGAAGGCCAACTCGAGCCTCGGCGTGCTGTCGGTGTTTGCGCAGCTCGGCGCGGGCTTCGATATCGTTTCCGGCGGCGAACTGTCGCGGGTGCTCGCAGCGGGCGGTGACGCGGGAAAAGTGGTGTTCTCCGGGGTCGGCAAGAGCCGCGCCGAAATGCGCCAGGCGCTGATGGCTGACATCCGTTGCTTCAACGTCGAATCGGCGGCGGAAATCGATCGGCTGAACGAAGTGGCGGGCGAACTCGGGAAGGTCGCGCCGATCGCCTTCCGCGTGAATCCGAACGTCGATCCGAAGACCCACCCCTACATCTCGACCGGACTGAAGAGCAACAAGTTCGGGGTCGCGTTCGATGCGGCGCTCGATCTGTACCGCCGCGCGGCGGCCCTGCCCCATCTGAAGGTCAGCGGCATCGCCTGCCATATCGGTTCGCAGCTGCTCGACCCGGCGCCGATCGCCGAAGCGGCGGAAAAGGTCTTGGGCCTCGTCGACCGGCTGGCGGCCGAAGGGATCGTGCTCGATCACATCGATCTGGGCGGCGGGCTCGGCATCCGCTACCGCGACGAGGAGCCGCCGAGCGTCGAGCAGTATCTGGCCCCCTTGTTGGCGATCTTCGCCGGACGCAAGGAAGAGCTGTGTTTCGAACCGGGACGCTCGCTGGTCGGCAACGCGGGGCTTCTGCTGACACGAGTCGAATATCTCAAGCCGGGCGAGGAGAAGAATTTCGCGATCGTCGACGCGGCGATGAACGATCTCGCGCGGCCGGCGCTGTATGACGCCTACCATGAGGTGGTGGCAGTGGCGCCGCGCGCCGAAGCGGGACGCAATTACGAAATTGTCGGGCCGATCTGCGAGAGCGGGGACTTCCTCGCGCACGACCGCGAACTGACGGTGGCCGAGGGCGATCTCGTGGCGTTGCTGTCGGCAGGTGCCTACGGCATGGCGATGAGCTCGAATTACAACACCCGGCCGCGCGCGGCCGAGGTGATGGTGGACGGCGAGCGTGCCTTGCTGATCCGCCGGCGCGAGACGGTCGAATCGCTGTACGCGCTGGAAACGCCGCTGCGCTAGCCGAGAAGGCTAGGCTTCGTCGGGCAGCGCGCTGGCCTCTTCGATCAGCGCGCTGCCGAAGGCTTTCCACGCCGTCCCGCCGTGCGTATGCACGCCGGTGTCGGCGCTTTCCTCCATGACGCGCAACATCAGCACACCCAGCGCGAAGAGTTCGCCGCGCGCGCGTAGGCGCGGGTCGGGGTCGGCGAGCAAGGCCTGGGTATGCTCGGCGCCGCCCTGCAGCGCTTCGCGGGCCAGCGCCCGCATCGCGCCCCGGTCGGACCAGTCCAGGTCGAGCAGCATCCCGCGCTTAAAGATCTCACGCTCGAGTTCGCTCGCATCGCGCGAGAAATGTTCGAAACCGCTCATCTGCGGCAAACTCCTCAGGGTCCGGCGAGTTCGTCGAGACAGCGCGCGAGCGCGGCCTGCCAGAAAGGCATTGCGATGCCGAAACGGGCCTCGACACGGTCGAGCGCGAGGCGCGAGTTGGCGGGACGGGCTGCCGGCGTCGGGTAGTCGGCGGCAGGAATCGGCTCGACCCGCAGGACCTTGAGGGGGAGCCGCGGCAGCCGTTCGCGGGCGGTGGAAAAGATTGCTTCCGCGAAGCCGTGCCACGAAGTCTCGCCGCGCGAGACGAGGTTGAAGACGCCTGAGACGAAGGCGCCCTGGCAGCGCTCGTGCTGGGCGCGGGCGACGATCTGCGCGGTCGCGTCGGCGATGTTGCGTGCCCAGGTCGGAGCGCCCCACTGGTCGGCAACGACGCGCAGTTGCTCGCGCTCGGCGCCGAGCCGCAGCATCGTGCGGACGAAGTTGCCTCCGCGCGAAGCGAAAACCCAGGTGGTGCGCAGGATCAGGTGGTCGCAACCGCTGTCGGCGATCGCCTCTTCGCCGGCGAGCTTGCTGCGGCCGTAGGCATTGAGGGGCGCGACGGGATCGTCCTCGATGTAACGGCCGGACTTTGTGCCGTCGAAGACGTAATCGGTCGAATAGTGAATGAGCAATGCGCCGACGGCCTTCGCGGCCTGTGCGAGTTCGCCCGGCGCAACGCCGTTGATCGTGGTCGCAAGCGCTTCTTCGGTTTCGGCCTTGTCGACCGCGGTGTAGGCGGCGGCATTGACGATGACGTGCGGCGCGTGCCCGGCAATCAGCGCGGCGAGCGTATCCGGACGCGACAGGTCGCAGTGGCCGCGATCGAGTGCCACGACTTCGCCGAGTGGCATCAGGGATCGGACGAGCTCCCAGCCAACCTGGCCGCTGGCTCCGGTGACGAGCAGTTTCATTCAAAGACCTCGCATTCCGCGAACGGCTTGCCGTCGCGATCCTTGCCGGACAGTTGCGGCTCGCCAGCGAGCGGCCATTCGACGCCGACGGTCGGGTCGTTCCACTGCAGGCAACGTTCGTGCTCGGGGGCGTAGTAGTCGGTGGTCTTGTAGAGGAAATCCGCCGACTCGGAAACGACGACGAAGCCGTGTGCGAAGCCGGGCGGGATCCACAGCTGGCGGTGGTTATGTTCCGACAACTCGATGCCGACCCAGCGTCCGAAAGTCGGTGAATGGCGGCGCAGATCGACGGCGACGTCGAACACCGTGCCGCGCACGACGCGCACGAGTTTCCCTTGGGGTTGACGGATCTGATAGTGCAGGCCGCGCAGCACGCCTTGTGCGGAGCGCGAGTGGTTGTCCTGTACGAACTGTTCGTCGAGGCCGGTCGCCTCACGGAAGCTGCGCGCGTTGAAGCTTTCGAAGAAGAAGCCGCGCGCGTCGCCGAACACTTTGGGCTCGATCACGAGCACATCGGGGATCGCGGTGGGAACGACCTTCATCAGAAGACCCTTTCTTCGAGGAGACGTTGCAGGTATTGACCGTAGCCGTTCTTGGCGAGCGGTTTGGCAAGTGCGGCGAGTTGTGCGGCGTCGATCCAGCCGGCACGCCAGGCGATCTCTTCGGGACATGCAACCTTGAGTCCTTGGCGTTTCTCGATGGTCTGGATGAAGAGACTCGCATCGAGGAGGCTTTCGTGGGTGCCGGTGTCGAGCCAGGCGTGGCCGCGGCCCATGACCTGAACGTCGAGCGTGCCGTCTTCGAGGTAGCGGCGGTTGACGTCGGTGATCTCGAGCTCGCCACGGGGGCTGGGTTTGAGGCCGCGGGCGATGTCGACGACGCGGTGGTCGTAGAAGTAGAGGCCGGTGACGGCGTAGCGGCTCTTCGGCTTGGCGGGCTTTTCCTCGAGGCTGACCGCATGGCCGGCCGCGTCGAATTCGACCACGCCGTAGCGTTCGGGGTCGGTCACCGGATAGGCGAAGACGGTGGCGCCGGACGTGCGCAGGGCGGCCTGCTTGAGGTCGTCGGCGAATTCATGGCCGTAGAACAGGTTGTCGCCGAGCACGAGGGCGGACGGACCGCCGGCGAGGAATTCCTCGCCGATCAGGAAGGCTTGCGCAAGGCCGTCCGGGCTCGGTTGCACGGCGTACTGCAGGTGCAGCCCCCAGCGGCTGCCGTCACCGAGCAGTTGCTGGAATCGCGGGGTGTCCTGCGGCGTGGAGATGATCAGGATTTCGCGTATGCCGGCCAGCATCAGGGTACTGAGCGGGTAGTAGATCATCGGCTTGTCGTAGACCGGCAAGAGCTGCTTCGAGACCGCGAGGGTCGCCGGGTGCAGGCGGGTGCCGGATCCGCCGGCGAGGATGATGCCTTTGCGCGTGCTCATGGCTCAGCGCTCTCCGTAGTTGCGTTCGACCCATTCGCGGTAGCTGCCGGACTGGACGTGGGCGACCCAGTCCTGGTTGGCGAGGTACCACGCGACGGTCTTGCCGATGCCGGTTTGGAAGGTTTCGGCGGGGCGCCAGCCGAGTTCGCGCTCGATCTTGCGCGCGTCGATCGCGTAGCGGCGGTCGTGGCCGGGGCGGTCGGTGACGTAGGTGACGAGGCGCGCGTGCGGGCCGGCGGGGTCGGGGCGCAGCTCGTCGAGCAATGCGCAGACGGTGTGCACGATGTCGATGTTGGGCATCTCGTTCCAGCCGCCGACGTTGTAGGTTTCGCCAACGCGACCACGCGCGAGCACCTCGCGGATCGCGGCGCAGTGGTCGCCGACATAGAGCCAGTCGCGCACGTTGCGCCCGTCGCCGTAGATCGGCAGCGCCTTGCCGGCGAGCGCGTTGGCGATCATCAGCGGGATGAGCTTTTCCGGGAACTGGTAGGGGCCGTAGTTGTTCGAGCAGTTGGTGGTGAGCACCGGCAGGCCGTAGGTGTGGTGCCAGGCGCGGACAAGGTGATCGGACGCGGCCTTGCTCGCGGAGTACGGGCTGTTGGGCTCGTAGGCCTTGGTTTCGGCGAAGGGGGGGTCGTTGGGCCCGAGCGAGCCGTAGACTTCGTCGGTGGAGACGTGCAGGAAGCGGAAGGCGGCCTTGGCGGGCTCTTCGAGCGCCGACCAGTAGGCGCGGGCCGCTTCGAGCAGCGTGAAGGTGCCTTCGACATTGGTGCGAACAAAATCGGCAGGCCCGTGGATCGAGCGGTCGACGTGGCTTTCGGCGGCGAAATGGACGATCGCGCGGGGGTGGTGTTCGGCGAGTACGCGGTCGATCAGGGGCCGGTCGCAGATGTCGCCATGGACGAAGACGTGGCGGGCGTCGCCCGCGAGGGAGGCCAGGTTCTCGGGATTACCCGCGTAGGTCAGCGCGTCGAGATTGAGGACCGGTTCGTCGCTCGCACGCAGCCAGTCGAGGACGAAATTGGCACCGATGAAACCTGCACCGCCTGTCACCAGAATCATTGGATCACCCGTTATCGCGGAATCGGCAAGGACGCGCGGCGTAGAATGATGCGCCTCGCGTCCCGTGAGACACAAATTGTATCTCTTACGAATAAACGTCGCCCCCCCGCTCCCGCAACAACTCGTTTCTCCAATGACTCTCCGCTCGTTCTGCCGCCTGTTCGCCCTCATCCTGTTGAGCTACTCGCTGGCCGCGGCCGGCGCCGACGAATTGCCCGGCAGCGTGCGTCAGGCGCTCGAGGCGGCCCACGTGTCGGCGGCGGACGTGGGCGTCTGGGTGCAGGCAGTCGATGCGGACAAGCCGCGGCTGCAAGCCAATGCCGCGCGGGCGATGAATCCGGCCTCGGTGATGAAAGTGGTGACGGCCTTTGTCGCTTTCGAGCGGCTGGGGCCGGCCTACACGTGGACGACGCGGATCGCGGCCGGCGGGCCGATCACGGGCGGCGTGCTGGACGGGAACCTCTACGTCACCGGCGGGGCGGACCCGATGCTGACGCACGAGCGCCTGTGGAAGCTGCTGCGGCAGGTGCGCGCGCTCGGCATCGAGACGATTCGCGGCGACATCGTGCTCGACGGTTCGGCGCTGCGCCTGCCGCCGCACGACCCGGGCGCCTTCGACGGCAAGCCCCTGCGTCCCTACAACAGCGGCGCATACGGGCTGCTGATGCATTTCAACACGCTGCAGCTGCGTCTCGTGCCGCCGGATACGGCCGGCGAGGCGGTGGCCGTTGCGGCGAGCCCGACGCTGAAGGGGCTGGAGATCGACAACCGCCTCCGGACGGCACCCGGACCCTGCGGCGTGTGGTACGGCAATCTCGAAGCGGCGATGGACATCGGCGCGAACGGTCCGCGGCTGTTGCTGCAGGGGACGTTGCCCGCGAGTTGCGGCCAGCGCGACTGGGCGGCGGCACCACTATCGCCCGAGCAGTTCGGCGTGGCACTGGTGGCGGCGTTGTGGAACGAGGTCGGCGGGCGGATCGACGGGACGGTGCGCAGCGGCGTGACGCCCCCGGAGCTGCGGCCGCTCCTTACCGACACCTCGCCGACGCTGGCGGAGGTCGTCCGCGAGATGAACAAGTGGTCGAGCAACGTGATCGCACGCGAGCTGTTGGCGAACCTCGGCGTGGACAGTCCGGCGGCGATCGACATGGTGGCGGGCGGTGCGCAGGTGGCGCGCGATCAACTCGCGGCCGACGGCGTCACGACGACGGGGCTGATGCTCGAGAACGGATCGGGCCTGTCGCGCATCGAGCGCATCAGCGCGCGCACGCTTGGCGAGATCCTGCTCGCGGCGTGGCGGCGGCCCTTCATGCCGGAATTCATCGCGTCCTTGCCGATCGCCGGCGAGGACGGCACCGCCCGCGGGCGGCTGCACGACAGCCCGGCGCGCGGCAGCGCCCATATCAAGACCGGTTCAATCAATGGGGTGAAGTCCTTCGCGGGTTATATGCTCGACCGCGAGGGCCGGCGGCATGTGGTCGTGATGCTGGTGAATCACCCGGAAGCGAGTGGCACGCAGGCGGCGCAGGACGCGTTGCTGGAATGGGTGTGGGCGACCGGAGGCGATAGCCGCGCGGCGCGGTGATCGACGCTCAGTCCTGCGGGGGCATCGGCATCGTGCTGCGGTCGAGCAGATTCGCCCAGCCGCGCACGACGCGATAGACGACCCAGAGGCCCGCCCCGGCGACCAGCGCGAGCGCGAAGGGCAGGCCGATCACAGTCAGCACCAGCCACACGGCGACGACGATCCACAGCAGCGCAAACCAGAAAGTGCGGATCTGCCAGCGGAAATGGCTTTCGAGCCAGGTTCCGCGGACGGCACCGCGCTTGAGGTAGTTGAGCAGCACGGCGACGATCGACGGCAGGCTCGCGACGAAGCTGCCGATGATGGTCGCCGAGCCGACGACGCCCGTGACCACGGCGAAGGCGTGCAGCGCGTAGATGACATGCGTCAGCGTAACGAGTCCGCCGAGGTCGGCGGCGGGTTGCGGCAGGTTATCGGTCTGGTAGGAAGTCATCGGTCTTCCCCGGGGCTGGGTGCGTCCAAGGTGGACGCCGCGCTAAAGCCCGAGTTCAGCCCACATGGCGTCGACGCGCTGCTTGACTGTGGCATCCATCACGATCGGGCGGCCCCATTCGCGGTTGGTCTCGCCCGGCCACTTGTTGGTCGCATCGAGCCCCATCTTGCTGCCGAGGCTTGCAACCGGGCTCGCGAAGTCGAGGTAGTCGATCGGGGTGTTGTCGACCATCACCGTATCGCGTGTTGCATCGACGCGAGTCGTCATGGCCCAGATGACTTCCTTCCAGTCGCGAATGTCCACGTCGTCATCGACGACGATGATGAACTTCGTGTACATGAACTGGCGCAGGAAGCTCCAGATGCCGAACATCACGCGCTTGGCGTGGCCCGGGTACTGCTTGCGGATGCTGACGACGGCGAGCCGGTACGAGCAGCCTTCGGGCGGCAAATAGAAGTCGATGATCTCGGGGAACTGCTTCTGCAGCAGCGGCACGAAGACCTCGTTGAGCGCGACCCCGAGCATCGCCGGCTCGTCGGGCGGCTTGCCGGTGTAGGTCGAGTGGTAGATCGGATCCTTGCGCATCGTGATGCGCTCGATCGTGAAGACGGGGAAGTCGGAGACTTCGTTGTAGTAGCCGGTGTGGTCGCCGTAGGGGCCTTCGGGCGCGGTGTCGTTCGGGTGGATCACGCCTTCGAGCACGATCTCGCTTGATGCCGGCACCTGCAGGTCGGAGCCGAGGCATTGCACGAGCTCGGTCTTCGCGCCGCGGAGCAAGCCGGCGAACTGGTATTCGGACAGCGTGTCGGGCACCGGCGTGACGGCGCCGAGGATCGTCGCGGGGTCGCAGCCGAGCACGACGGCGATTTTGAACGGCTCGCCCGGATGCGCGAGTTGGTGTTCACGGAAGTCGAGCGCGCCGCCGCGGTGGGCGAGCCAGCGCATGATGACGCGGTTGGGCCCCAGCACCTGCTGGCGGTAGATGCCGAGGTTCTGGCGCTTCTTGCCCGGGCCACGTGTGACGACGAGGCCCCAGGTGATCAGCGGTGCGACGTCGCCGGGCCAGCAGTGCTGGATCGGGAGCTTCGCGAGGTCGACATCCTTGCCTTCCCAGACGATCTCCTGGCAGGGCGCGGAGCGCACTTCCTTCGGCGACATGTTGAGCACCTGGCGGAAGGCCGGGAGCTTTTCCCAGGCGTCCTTGAGCCCCTTCGGCGGCTCGGGCTCCTTGAGGAAGGCGAGGAGCTTGCCGACTTCGCGCAGCGGCGTCTGCCAGTTGCCATCGGGCAACTCCTCGCCCATGCCGAGCGCGACGCGTTCGGGGGTGCCGAAGAGGTTCGCGAGCACGGGCATGGCCTGCGGCACGCCGCGCGTGACGGGCTTTTCGAACAGCAGCGCCGGGCCGCCGGCGCGCAGCACGCGGTCGGCGATCTCGGTCATCTCGAGGTGGGTGTCGACGGGGACGCGGATGCGCTTCAGCTCGCCGCGCTGCTCGAGTTGGGCGATGAAGTCGCGAAGATCGTGGTAACGCATGAGGGTCTTGTCGTCGCGCCGTTCAGCGGTGCTGGTTGATGGCGTCGCGCGTTTCGAGCGCCGCGCGGCGGGCCGCCTGCGCGAAGTCCTCGCCGCTGCCCGCGTAGAGGATCGCGCGCGAGGAATTGATCACCAGGCCGGTGCCATTGGCGGTTGCGCCCGCCTGCACCGTTTCCGCGATGTCGCCGCCCTGAGCACCGATGCCGGGCACGAGGAGCGGCATGTCGCCGACGATGCCGCGCACGCGCGCGATCTCAGAGGGAAAGGTCGCGCCGACGACGAGGCCGCAGTTCCCACTGGCGTTCCATTCGCCGGCGACGAGGCGCGCGACACGCTCGAAGAGGCGCTCGCCATGTTCGACGGCGAGGAACTGCAGGTCGCTGCCGCCCGGGTTCGAGGTGCGGCACAGCAGGATCACGCCCTTGTCGGTGTATTCGAGGTAGGGCTCGACGGAGTCGCGACCCATGTATGGGTTCACGGTGATCGCGTCGGCGCGGTAGCGCTCGAAGGCTTCGACGGCGTATTGCGTCGCGGTGCTGCCGATGTCGCCGCGCTTGGCGTCGAGGATCACCGGCGTACCGGGATGGCGGTCGTGGATGTGGTCGATCAGGGCTTCGAGCTGGTCTTCGGCGCGCTGCGCGGCGAAGTAGGCGATCTGGGGCTTGAAGCAGCAGACGAGGTCGGCGGTGGCGTCGACGATGCCTTTGCAGAATTCGAGGATGGCGTCCGGGCGGCCCTGCAGGTGGGCGGGCAGACGGGCAGGATCAGGGTCGAGGCCGACGCAAAGCAGGCTCTTGCGGCTCTGCCAGGCGGCCTGGAGGGCGGTCATGAAGTGCATGGGTGCATCCGGGATGTGTCCGGGCGGAATGATAAGCCGGATGAGGGCCGAACGCCCATGCCGCAGCACGGGGATACCAAAAAGAAGGGCCGCGCGCGGCGGCCCGGCGGCTGATACCCGATCGTGCTACGACTCGATCTTGAGGATCTTCATCGCCTTTCCGAGGGTGTCGACCGACTCCTGGTGCTTGCCGGCTTTGTGCAGCGCTTCGCCGTCGGCGCGCAGCTTCTTCACTTCGGCCATCTGCTCGGCGGTGAGCTGCGGGTTCTTCGCCAGCGCGTCGTCGATCTTCTTCATGTCCGCGGGACAATGGAATGCAAAGGCACTGCCGGACAGCGCAATCAGCAGGCCCGCGATCAGGCTCTTCTTCATCGTCATTTCCTCCAGGTGGGCGCGGGACCGGACCGCGCTGCCCCTTTAACCTAGTTCAGGCGGCGGGAAAGGCAATGTAATCAATCGCAAGTCCGGCGAAGATCGTCGCGCCGACCCAGTTGTTGTGCAGGAAGGCCTTGAAGCAGCGCGCGCGGTCGCGCTCTCGGATCAGCGTGTAGTGATAGCCGGCGATGCCGGCGGCGGCAGCGAGACCCGCGAAGAAGACCGGGCCCCGCCCTGCCGCGATCCCGACCGCGGCGATCAGCGCGAACGCGGCGGCGTAGCACAGCATCACGGCGGCGACGTCGAAGCGGCCGAAGGTGATCGCGGAGGTCTTGATGCCGATCTTGAGGTCGTCGGGGCGGTCGACCATCGCGTACTCGGTGTCGTAGGCGACGGTCCAGAAGATGTTGCCGGCGAGCAGCCACCACGCGCTGGCCGGCACGGTCTCCTGCAGCGCGGCGAAGGCCATCGGGATGCCGAAGCCGAAGGCGATGCCGAGGTAGGCCTGCGGGATCGCGAAGAAGCGCTTCATGAACGGGTAGCTCGCGGCTAGGAACACCGCTGGCAGCGACAACCACAGCACGAGCGGGTTGAGCGGCAGGATCAGCACGAAGGCCACGAGCGACAGGCCGGCAGCGAGGAGCAGCGCCTCACGTGTCGTGACGGCGCCGGTCGCGAGCGGGCGGTTCTTGGTGCGCTCGACGTGGCCGTCGAAGTCGCGGTCGGCGTAGTCGTTGATGACGCAGCCGGCCGAGCGCATCAGCACCGTGCCGACGACGAAGATCGCGACGACAGCGAGTGGAGGATGGCCGTCGGCGGCAAGCCACAGCGCCCAAAGCGTCGGCCATACGAGGAGCAGGATGCCGATCGGCTTGTCGAGGCGCATCAGCCGCAGATAGATCGGAAGGCGGGCGGACAGTGGCAGCGGAGCGGACATCATTCGGGCAGTTCCAGGATCGTCGGCAGGAAGGTTTCGCTGACCAGCAGCGCGCGGCCGTGCAGGCGGAACAGCGAGCGGCGGGCCCACAGGCGGGGTGGCAGGGCGCGCGGCGCGACAGCAGTCGCTGCGAGATGATAGCGCGCGTCGCGCCGGTCGAGGCAGGCGCAGGTGAGCGCGCGGCGGCTGATCGCGGGGTCCGCGAAGAGCGCTGCGCCGAGCGGACGCGCGCCGATGCCATGGAAGAGGTTCCAGGCGCCGCGCACGTTCGCGCGCGGCAGCAGCGAGCGCGCGAACACGACCGGGACGCCGTCGGCGACGAGCAGGACTTCACGCAGCCACGCGAGCTCGCCGCGGCGCAGGCCGAGCAAGGTGGCTTCGTCGCGGTGCGGCAACGCCAGACGCTGGCGCAGCACCTTGACGGAGAAGCGTTCGCAGCGCGCCCGGATCCGGGCCGTCAGCGAGGCGGGGTCGGTGAGCCAGGGGCGGAGTTTGCGGGTGACGGTCGCGCGCGGCGGGCGCTTCAGCCAGGTTTCGCAGTGGGGACGGGTGCGCATCGGTCGGGGGCTCGGAACGTCGCGCATCATACCGATAAGGCGTGACGGCCCCAACCATTGCTCCGAAGGGGGCTTGGAGACATTCCGGCGGCCGGCGGGCCCTTCAGGTGCGACAGGCCGCTCGGCAGTCAGGAGATCCCCTCCTCGGGCGGGGGCTCGCCCCGCAACTGCCTGAGCGTGGCGGCGAAGGGCAACTCGTTCAGGCGGCGCTTCAGCCAGAGGCCCGCGGCCATGGCGGCAAGGAGATTGAGCAGCGCGGCCAGCACCAGCACGCCGGGCCAGGACGTACCGGTACCGAGCAGCCACACCGAGACGGCAACGACCAGCGCGAGCCACGCGGTGACCAGCAGCACCGCGGTGACGACCACGACGCCGACGATTTCGATCGCGCGGCGCGCCGAATAGCGGGCATCCATGACCGCCAGCACGGCGAAATCCGCAGCGAGGCGGCACGCGCGCGCCACGAGGCCCGACAAGCGTTCCGGCGGCGTCGCCTGCATGTCACACCCTCCTGTTATCGTCCCGGAGACCGCAACCCGCACGCCTGCGCTCAGCGGCCAGGAGGCTTGCCTTTGTGTTTGGCTTTCGGCGAATGGGCGGCGACGTTGACGCCCTCTTCGGGCACCGCGGCGCCCGGGGACCGCTCGGGCGGAACGCCGGGTCCGGGCACGTCGGAGGGCGTGCCGTGGCGGTCGGTATCGCGAAGCCCGCGGCGGATGTCGCGCGCGGCCTGCTCGATGACCTGACGCGGTCCGAGGTTCTCCTTGTCGGCCGCGGCCTCCTCGGGAACGTGGCGGGAGGAGTCCTTCCTGATCGGCGAGTTCATGGGCGAATCTCCCTGTGCAAGAACCCGCATTGCGAGCAAGCGGCGTTCCCCCCTTTGACCGCAGTCCGGGGCTCGCCGACCTCCTCGTCCGTAGGAAGACCTACCGGGGACGTGTGGGACTTACAGCGAACGCGGGGTCAGAGACTCTTGGTGCGCGGATCGGCAGGCGCCGCTCCCTCGCCCGCGCGTTCGCCCGGCATCCCGCTGTCGAAGCCCTTGGCGATACCGTCGAAATCTTCGCCGGCATCGTCGCCCAAACCTTCGAGCTCCCCGTCGCCCTTGTCGGTGCTGTAAGCGTTGAGCCGGTTGTACAGCGTCTTCAGGCTGATCCCGAGGATCTCGGCCGCCTTGCGCTTGACGTTGCCGCACTCGAGCAGCGTCGCCTCCATCACGCGCCGGTTGACCTCCTCGAGCGGCGTGCCGATGCGAATCGTCAGCACCGGGCTGTGCGTCGGCTGCAGGAAGCTTTCGGGTGCGAGATTGACGTCGATCACCTCGTCCGCGAGGATGAAGGCGCGATGCACGTAGTTCTTCAGCTCGCGCACGTTACCGGGCCAGGAGTGGGCGTAAAGCGCCGCGATGGCCTCGGGCGAGAAGCGCTTCGACACGCGCTCCTGTTCGTTGAGCTCGGCGAGGAAATGCTGGGCGAGCAGTTCGATGTCGGTGCCGCGTTCGCGCAGCGGCGGCAGATGGATCGGGAAGACGTTGAGGCGGTGGTAGAGATCCTCGCGCAGGCGGCCCTCTTCGACGGCCTTTTCCGGCGATCGGTTGGTCGCGGCGATCAGGCGCACGTCGGTCGCGAGCGGCTCGTTGGTGCCGACGCGCATGAAGCTGCCGGTCTCGAGCACGCGCAGCAGCTTGACCTGCAGTTCGGGGCGCATCTCGGTGACTTCGTCGAGGAAGAGCGTGCCGCGGTTGGCCCGTTCGAAGAAGCCTTGGTGTTGGCGATCGGCACCGGTGAAGCTGCCCTTTTCGTGGCCGAAGAGCTCGCTCTCGACGAGTTGCGGCGACACCGCGCCGCAGTTGAGCGGCAGGAAGGGGTAGCGCTTGCGCCGGCTGAGCTCGTGGATCGTCTGGGCGACAACCTCCTTGCCGGTGCCGCTGTCGCCGACAAGCAGCACCGAGGCCGAGGTCGGCGCCACACGCGCGAGCTGGTCATAGAGGCGCCGCATCACCGGGGAATTGCCGAGGATGTGGCCGAAGCGGCCGAGCTTCAGCAGTTCGTTACGCAGCTCGCCGATTTCCTGCCGGAAATGCTCGGCCTTCGGCACGCGCGACAGGATGCTGCGCAGCCGCTCGACATCGACGGGCTTGACGAGATAGTCGGTCGCGCCCGCCCGCAAGGCCTCGATCGCGCTCTCGACGCTCGCGTGGCCAGTGATCACGACGACCTCCGGCGCTTCGCTGGCGGGAAATTCGTTCAGCAGTTCGATGCCCTGTCCGTCGGGCAGCATCAGGTCGGTCAGGATCACGTCCGGCCTGGAACGCGTGAGGTGGATACGCGCCGAGCGCAAGGAATCGACGGTATCGACGCTGTATCCCTCCGCGCGGATGAATTCGCTCAACCACCCGAGGGATTCCGGGTCGTCATCGACGAGCAATACCTGTGGCATCTGGCCTCCTCCGCGGTCTGTCCTGCTCCGACGCCGCAAATCGACATCGTTTGGACAGCCGACTCAGTCCGAGATTAGCCATCGGCCGAGCCCGATTTGTAACAAGCCCTGGAAGAAATTGTAAAAAGCCCGGGCAAGCAACTTGCTCGGCGGAGGAAATACCTGCGTTCCGGGAGGAACCGTGTCCATTAGACTGGTATGAGATGCAGGGCGCGATGAAAACCCTGGCCCGGCGCCGTGTGCGCAATTTTTTCCGGATCCCCGACCGAACTTACACGAGAAGCCGCAGCGGAATCGATGCAAACCGAATCATGAGCGGTACGGGACCGGGCATGGTGCTTGCCCTTCTAGCCGCGACACCGATCCGGGCGACATCGCTTCCGCCTGCATTGGTCCGACTCGCGGACGGAGGGGTCAGTCCATGAATCTTGCGATTGCTCTCGGCTTGCCGAAAGGGGAGGCGCCGTGGTCCTGTGAGCCGGCGCCTTCGACTGCATCCTGTTTCAGTGGGCCAGCGCCTACCTCGAAGATCAGTTCCTGCTGCTCACCGAGGCGCCGCGCAACGCAGCGGCGGTCTCGGTGAGCTTCCGAATCTCGAGCTGCCGGCCCGCCTCGTCGACGTCATGCGCCACCTGCGCGAAGACCGCGCCGAAGCCGCGTGCCTCGGTGCGGCCGCGCGTCGCGTCGCGCTCGAGCGCTTCGGGATCGACCGCTTCGTCGCGGACTGGCTCGCGGTCTTCGACGAGGTCACGCACTGAATGGTCCCCCACCGCGCCCTGAGGCACGATACTGTACGCGAGGTACGGAAATTGCTGAAAACCAGTAGGATCATCCTTTCCAGGCGCGGAAGACGAGCTACCGAGCATAGGATGGATTGCAACCCCGCCAGCGCGGGCAGAGCCCTCGGATCTGCCCGTCATGCATTACCGGAGGCCCACATGTCCACGATCATCGTCGGACACTTCGACCAGATGGAACACCTTCGAGAGGCCATGATGCTGCTCGAAGGCCTGGGCTTCAGGTCCTCTGACTACGCCGCGTACTACCTCGACCCTCCTGGCCAGCATGGCGTGTATCTCCTCGTGAGCAACGCTGCGAACGAGGACGAGGAAAATGCCGAATGGATCGATGGTTTCACGGGAGAAGGCATCGGCGCCTATCTTGGCGCCTTCCCGCCTGATCGGAACGCCGTCTGCCGGACGGCAACCAGCGGAAACGGCAATGGCTCGCACCCGCTGATGCTCGCGATCAAGGCCGTGCCGGCGACCGTCGAGGCCGTCGCCGTCGCGATTCTTGGACATTCAGTGGCCCGGCGGATCAACCGCGTCCAGGGGACCTGGGAGCATGGCGACTGGCTCGACCTGGACCGCCGCGAAGCGGTCGTCTCCCTGCTCCATTGCGATCCTCGGTGACAACGGCCCCCCACCTGCCCGCGCTGTACTTTTTTCCCTCCCTTGAACTTCTTTCAAACCGGCGCACGCGACGGAATCGTTGAGCGACGCGACGCGCGCGAGCCTGCGCGAAGGCGGCGCGCCATTCCAGGCCACCCGTCCGGCAGGGCATGCAATTCACACGCGATATCGCCGAACCGCAGATCGACGCGATGAACGCGGAGAGCCGGCAGATGGAAGAAGCGGCACGCAGCAGCGCCGGCAGGATGGAAGGCCAGGCGGCCGAAGCCGAGGAGCGTCCGATGCGCGCCAGCCGTAGCGCGTGATTCGTCGCAGCGGCTGGCGGGAGGAAGCTGGGTCGGTACAGCCCGGCTGACTACGGCCGCCTGTCGCCCTGCCGACTGAGATCAAGATCGCGGCGATGATGGCAATCGCCAGAAAGATCAGGGAGTAGTTCAACATCACGCGCCTCCTCTGGGGGGCGGCTCCTTATGCGCGTGTTCCGTGTGCAAGCGCGGTGCGGCGATCCGATCTTCGCGTCCGGCTGCGCGTCCGGACTCGCGGCGGAAGAAAGCACCCGCCGCGAGTAATGATTACCGCGCCACGAAGGTCGGCGTCAGGCGTGGGCCGGCTCGGAGATCCCGCACACGGCCTTGCCGGCCGGTTCGGAGCCTTCGCAATTGGCGATGTCGGCGAGGGCGACGATGCCCACCAACCGCTTGTCCTTGTTGAGCACGACGAGCCGGTGCAACTGCACGTCGGCCATATTGCTCGCCACGCTGTTGATGTCGTCGTCCTCGAAGCAGTACTTCACGTCCTCGCTCATCACGTCGCGCACCTTGGTCTCTGGCGACTGCCCACCCGCGACTGCGCGGATCGCGATGTCGCGATCGGAAAGCATTCCGACGAGGCGATCGTTTTCGGCTACGGGCACTACGCCGACGTCGCATTCGGACATGATGCGCGCGGCCTCCTGAATACTCTGGTCCGGGCGCACCATCCGCACGTCCCGGGTCATTGCGTCACAAATCAGCATGATTCACCTCCTTCCGTGTCGGGTTTTTCCTGCGCCGTTGGCCGCTGCAAACCCCGTACCCGCTCGCCGACGGCTCGGGTAGCGAGCGCAAGGCACAGCGGTTGCGAGCACCCAGTCAGCACGAACAAGGACAGGAGGCTCGCCATGCGACCGATCTTTGCCGTACTTGGCGCCCGCGCGCTCGGCGCCCTCGCCGCCCATCCGGCATCACGCCGTGATCGCCTGCGCTTCTTCCTCATGGTGGCTGTGGGTAAGAAGGGGCGGCGCGGCGGCCGATCTGCGGACTCGCTCCATGGCCCCGCAGCGCCGAGCGCCCTCACTCGGCTCGAAAAACAGCTGGAATCCGCGCCCACTGAGCGCGACACCGACGCCGGTGCCAGCAGGCGGGAGGCCGGGGCGTAGGGACCGGCTCATGGCCTGTCTCCCCGAGGAATGGCATTCTGGGTGGCCGAGCAAACCCGGTGCCCACGAACCGGAGTCTCAAGCGCCCAACAGCCCCTCGCGCCCGCCGAGCCAACGGTCCATCAGCCGGGCGGCTACGTCCGGCGCCTCGCGCAGCAGGCCCTCGGCGACCGTGCGGGCCGGTTCGAGGAGTTCCGCATCGCCTTCGAGATCCGCGTAGCGCAAGAGCGGCAGGCCGCTCTGCCGCGCACCGACGAATTCTCCGGGACCGCGGATCCGAAGATCCTCGCGCGCGATCGCGAAGCCGTCGCTGTGCTCGTAGATGACTTTCAGCCGTGCGCGGCCGTTCTCGGACAGCGGATGGGCGTAGATCAGGATGCACGCGGATTCCGCCGTGCCCCGCCCGACTCGGCCGCGCAGCTGATGCAACTGCGCGAGGCCGAAGCGCTCGGCGTGTTCGATCACCATCAGGCTCGCGTTGGGCACGTCGACGCCGACCTCGATGACGGTCGTCGCGACCAGCAGCTGCAGCTCGCCGGCGGCGAACGCGGTCATCGTCGTGGACTTCTCGTCGGACTTCATGCGCCCATGCACAAGGCCGACTTTCAGGTCCGGCAGGGCCGCCGTGAGCGACTCGAAGGTCTCGACGGCGGTCTTCAACTGCAGCGCCTCCGACTCCTCGATCAGCGGGCACACCCAGTAGGCCTGTGCGCCGCCGAGGCAGGCGTCGCGGACGCGGGCGATGACCTGGTCGCGCCGCGATTCGGTGACGAGTTTCGTCAGGATCGGCGTGCGGCCGGGGGGGAGTTCGTCGAGCACCGTGACGTCGAGGTCGGCGTAATAGCTCATCGCGAGCGTGCGCGGGATCGGGGTCGCCGACATCATCAGCATGTGCGGGTGCTGCGCGTCGGCGCCCTTGTCGCGCAGCGCGAGGCGCTGGCGCACGCCGAAGCGGTGCTGCTCGTCGACGATCGCGAGCGCGAGCCGCGGCAGCGCGACCGGGTCCTCGATCAGCGCGTGCGTGCCGACCGCGAGCAACACTTCGCCGCTCGCGAGCCGGGCGAGTTCGGCCTCGCGCTCCTTCTTCTTGCGGCTGCCCGACAGCCACGCGATGCCGACGCCCAGCGGCTCGAGCCACGCCGCGAGCTTCTTCCAGTGCTGCTCGGCAAGGATCTCGGTCGGCGCCATCAGCACCGCCTGGCGGCCGTTCTCGACCGCTTGCAGCATCGCGAGCGCCGCGACGATGGTCTTGCCGCTGCCGACGTCGCCCTGCAGCAGACGCTGCATCGGATGCGGCAGCGCGAGGTCGCGCGCGATCTCGGCGACCGCACGCGCCTGGGCGCCCGTCAGCTTGAACGGCAGCTGCGCGAGGAGCGCTGCGGTGAGTTGCCCGCGCTCGCGCAGCACGGGTGCATGCCGCGTGCGGCGGGCGTTGTAGGCGCGGCGCAACGAGAGCTGCTGGACGAGGAGCTCCTCGAACTTGATGCGCAGCCAGGCCGGATGCGCGCGCATCTCGAGCCCGTGCGGATCGACGTCGGGAGGCGGCTGGTGCAGCGTGCGCAGGGCCTCGGCGAAACCGGGCAGCTTCAGGCCCGGCAGCCTCGCCGCGGGCAGCAACTCTTCCGGCGGCACATTGTTCAGCGCACGCCCGATCAGTTTTCGCAGCGCCGACTGCGCGAGCCCGGCGGTGGTCGGATAGACCGGGGTCAGCGCTTCGGGCAAGCCTTCGCCGGGATCGACCGCACGCAGGCGCGGGTGGATCATCTCGTCGCCGAAGAAGCCGCCGCGGACCTCGCCGAAGAGGCGCACGCGGCGGCCCGCTTCGAGCTGCTTTTGCATCGAGGGGTAGAAATTGAGCCAGCGCGCGACGAGCGTGCCGGAGTCGTCGCGGATGCGCGCGACGAGTTGGCGGCGCGGACGCAGCGTGACTTCGCAGGACTGCACCTCGCCTTCAACCTGCACGGGCATGCCGGCACGCGCCGCGCCGATTGGCGTCAGGCGGGTTTCGTCTTCGTAGCGCAGCGGCAGGTGCAGGACGAGGTCCTGCGGCCGGCGAATGTCGAGCTTCGCCAGCCGCGCCGCGAGTTGCGGGCCGACACCGGCCCAGCCGGGCTGGTCAGCCAAGCACGAGGATCGCGTCGGCCTCGACCACGCCGCCCTTCGGCAATTCCTTGACACCGACTGCGGCACGGGCAGGGAAGGGCTCGGCGAAGTAACGTGCCATCACTTCGTTCACCTTGGCGAAGTTCGCCAGATCGGTCAGGTAGATCGTCAGCTTGACCGCATCGGCGAGCGATCCGCCGGCCGCTTCGGCGACCGCCTTGAGGTTCTCGAACACCTGCACCGTCTGCGCTTCGAAACCTTCGACCATCTGCATCGTGGCCGGGTCGAGGCCGATCTGGCCCGAGCAATACACCGTGTCGCCGACCTTCACGGCCTGCGAGTAGGTGCCGATGGCGGCGGGAGCGTTGGGGGTGGAGATGATGGTACGGCTCATTCAGGGGTTCCTCTTGGGGGTTCAGGAAGGATCGAGCATCGGCCGGAGCCCTGCCCGCGGTCGGCGGGCAGGCGGCGGGCGGGCGGCGGGAGGCTCAGGCTTCGGCGCGCAGGGTGACGTCGCAGCCTAGCTTGGTGATGACCTTCTGCAGGCCGAGGCGGGCCGACACATTGATCACGATCGGACCCATGAAGTTCGCGCGCAGGCCGGCGCTGGCCGGATTGTTCGCATCGCCCTCTTCCTTGCGCACGATCACCATCACGAGCGCGTCGGCCGGGTTGGCGAGCTTCAGCGTGGCGACTTCGTCGTCGCTGAGGCTGAATTCGTAATTGACGCCGAGGGTTTGCGGGCTGGTGATGGAGAACACCACTGCGGGGTCTTCGGCGCTTTGCAGCAGAAAGACCTGCGCCTGGCTGCCTTCCTCCTGGACCATCGCAAAACGCTTGCAATGCTCGAAGCCCGGCAGGCCGGCCGGGAACTCGATGACTTTGTCTTCGGCGACGTCGACGGTACCGAACAGCTGACTTTCGATCTTCATTGCGCTCTCCTCTTCTTCAATTTTTGCCTCCACTGACGGCCCGCGCCGACACCGGCGCGGCAACGCAAAGCTCATGGCTTGTGTGGCGGCAAGATCATGCCACCGAGCTTGCGCTCGCGGCGAATTTTTTCCTCGGCCTGCTGCGCCGACTTGCGGTCTGGAAAGGGGCCGAGCAACACGCGGCTCTGCAGATAGGCCGACTGGCCGTGGCGCGCGAGTTCGCGTCGCAGGGTCTCGGCCTTCTCGGCGTCGGTGAATGTCCCGACCTCGACCATGAAGCCGTTCCCCGGCGGCGCCGGCGGAAAGCGCTTGGTGCCGGTGCAGTTGGCGTCCTGAGGGGCCGGTTCGCAGACGGGGGGCTGAACGGGGGCGACCTGGGCGGCAGGCGCCGGCGGAGCGAGGGCTGTCTGCACCGCGGGCGCTTGTGCCGCGGCAGCCGGGCTTGAGGAGACGGCAGGCGATGCGGGCTGGGCGGGCGTCGTCACTACCGGCGCCGGTGCGGCGGATGCGGCCGCAGCAGCTTCGGCCGATGGCACCGGGGCGGCCGGAGGCGCAGTGGACGAGTCGGAGCTGACCGCCCCGGAAGCACTCTGGGAGATCGCTTTGGGCGCCGAGTCAGGGACTGCGACCGGCCTCGCCTGAGCTTGCGGTGGTTCGGCTGCGGGCGCCGACCGGGGAGCATCGCCGAGCGCGACCCACGCCAGCGCGAGCAAGAGCAGGACGACGGTGCCGGCCGCGGCTTGCAGCACCGCGGCCTTGTTCGCGGCGGTGGGCTTCACACCGCCCGCCGACGGGCCGGGGCCGCGACCGGTCTTCATTGCCCCGCCCCGCCTTCACGGCCGCGCGCGAGCGAACGCACGAGCTCGGCCTCGGCGACCGTGATGCCGCAGCGTTCGGCAATCGCATCGACGTCGAGGCCGCGGCGCGCATAGACCAACGCCTCGTCGTACTGCGGCGACCCGCTCTGGTGAACGGGCGCCGAAGCAGGCTGCGTCTTCTGCGCACGGACGGCCTCGCCGAGTTCGCAGACGATCTGGCGCAGCGCCGCAGCGTCGGCCCGCTGTTGCTCGAGTTCGCGGCGCAACTGGCGCAATTCGAGTTCGAGCTCGAAGAGCCTGGGATCGGACGCCCCCGCGGGCCGCGTCTCCTCGTCGGTGCGACGCACCACGGGCCGCTCGAAGACCAGCACCGCATCGTCCTCGTCATCGTCGACATCCGCTGCGTCGGCAGGCGGTTCGGCGACCACCGGCTTCACCACGGGCGCCGGCGCCTTGCCCGCCTTCCCCGCTCTCGCCCCGCGCACGATGCAGTAGATCTGGTACGCGACATAGGCCGCGACCACGACGATCAGCAGGAGGACGATTTCACGCAGGCCCATGCCGCCTTACCTCACGCCTTGCGCGGACGGGGCGAGGCCCGCTGCGGAGCGAAGCGGGATGCGGGCGACGAAGCGTGGTGTTACGGGCATGGCACGAAGGCGGCTTGATGGCGCCGCGGCGACTGAATAGTCGATGATAATACTGGGGCCCCGATTTCCCGACAAACTCCCGACAAGGCTCGCGCTCAGGCGCTCACCGTCCCAATGGCCTTCGATCTCGCTTCGATCCTCTTCTGGCTCAAGAAATTCGTGTCGATCGTCGTGCTCCCACCGCTGGCGCCGGTGCTGTTGATCGCACTCGGACTGCTGCTCGCGCTGCGCTGGCGCCGCACGGGCTTCGGCCTGGCGTGGCTCGGCGTCGCGGCGATGCTGGCGTTCATGACCCCGGCGAGCGTCCGTTGGATGCTCGAGGGACTGGAGACCGACCCGCCGATCACCGCAGAGGAGTTGCGTGAGGCCCGCGCAATCGTGATCCTCGGCGCGGGCACCCGCCGCTATGCGCCGGAATATGGCGCCGAGACGCTCAACCGCCTCGCCCTCGAACGTGTGCGCTACGGGGCACGGCTCGCACGCGCGAGCGGCCTGCCGGTATTGGTCAGCGGCGGCAGCCCCACCGGCGGCAAACCGGAAGCCGAGCTGATGCGCGCGGTGCTGCAGGACGAATTCGGCATCAAGGTGCGTTGGACGGACACCGCATCCCTCGACACGCACCAGAACGCCCGCTTCGCCGCCGAGCAACTCAAGGCCGCCGGCATCCGGCGCATCGTGCTCGTGACGCACGCGATCCACATGCCGCGCGCACGCGCCGAATTCGAGGATGCTGGCCTGGAGGTGTTCGCCGCGCCGACAGCCTGGTTCGGCGGCCCGGAGGTGAACGACCAAGTCCTCGCTGAGCTGCCGGGGCCGACCACGGCCTATGCGGGGTGGTATGCCGCGCACGAATGGCTGGGTCTGCTCGCGAAGCGCTTGGCGCGCTGAAACCGCCGCGCGAGGCCCGCGGGGAGGCCGAGGAGAATCATCCAGATCGTGTTTCGGAGTTTGCAATTCGGTTTCCGCTTGCCTATAGAACTTTAAGCGCAACAACAACATCGGGGCGGAAGACGGCGGGAAGACGCCATCCGGTCGCCGCGGATATGCGCAGCGGGCATCTCGACGTCATTGCTCGAGTGGCCCGCAACCCGACAGGAGCGGACCATGAAAGTGCTCGTCACCGCCGGCGCGATCGTCGGCGCGTTGGTCGCCATGGTGTTCGTTTCGGCCGACCATGACCCGGATGCCTCCAAGCCCGCGCTGGTCGCGAGCGCCGCGGCGCAACAGCCCGCGGACGAGGCGGTCAAGCTGCCCCCGATCGTCGCCCCCGACAAATCGATTCCCGAAAGCACGTCGATGGACCAGAACGCGCCCTATTTCGAGACCTGCGGGCGCGAAGGGCTGTCGCCCTCGGCCTGCGTCGGGCGGCTCATCTGGTTCAAGGCCACCGCCGGCAACGAGCGCTTCCACACCTACGTGTTCCAGCAGCGCGTCGGCGTGCTGCCGGACTGGTTCCGCGTGCTGCGCAACGACCAGCGCGACGACCGTTTCCGCGCGTGGGGGCTGATCAACGACCCGTCCTGCTGCACGCCGGGCGACCCCAACTGCCCGGCGAAGAGCCGCGAGGAGACCTACGGCTTCGACTGGTGCCCGGGCGACGACGTGCTGCTGAAGTACGTCGGCAAGACGGGCTACGTCGACCCCGCCTGCGGGCTCGACGACGCGCCGCTCGACCCCAACGATCCGCACCAGAAGGACAACCGCGACCAGCGCCAGTCCGCGTGCGACCTGCGCTTCGGCACCTCGACGGGGGCGCTGGGCTTTCGCAAGTTCCCGAATCCGCGCTTCGACCCCGAGCAATGGAAGAAGGTGAACGGCGGTCTCGGCACCTGGGAGGGCTTCGGCCGGCACATGGTGGAGCTGACCAAGGTGCCGTCGGACGAACGCCTCGCGCGGCTCGCCGACGCGTCGATTGAGCCGCCCTTCCTGATCGGCACGAGCTGCGGCTCCTGCCACATCGCTTTCGATCCCGCGAACCCGCCCGCGGACCCGGCCCATCCGAAGTGGGAGAACATCAAGGGGCTGGTCGGCAACCAGTACATCCGGATGTCCGAGATCCTCGGCTCGGGCATGTCGCGCAACAGCGTGGAATGGCAGATGTTCGCGCACTCGCGGCCCGGCACGACCGACACGTCGGCGATCCCGAACGACGGGGTGAACAACCCCGGCACGATCAACGCGCTGATCAACGTCGCGCAACGACCACTCTTTCCCGGCGAATCGATCGCGAAATGGCGCAAGACGAACACCTGCGGCACGGAGAAGGACGAGGCGAAGTGCTGGTGTGAACCGGGGCGCGAAGGCAAGTGCTGGGAAAAGAGCCTGCGCAGCGACGACACGACGCTCGGCAAGCCCGGTGTGCATCACATCCTGAAGGGGGGCGAGGATTCGATCGGCGCGCTCGAGGCGATCCAGCGCGTGTATTTCAACATCGGCTCGTGCTCCGAGCAGTGCTGGCTGAACCACCTGACGGACATGCGCCAAATCGATCCCGAGGGGCGCAACTTCGGCCAGACGCCGTTCAACATCGGCCAGTGCCGGCGCGACTGCCCGAACTTCCGCGCGATCGAGGACCGCCTCGCGAACATCCTCGCGTTCTTCCTGTCGCCGGAGTCGAACGCGGCCGATCTCTACGCCGCACGGAACCACGAGCGCAAGGCCGCGAACGCCGGCGCGCCCGACTACACGCGAGCCAACCTGATCGCCGACCTCGAGAAGGAACACGGCGCGGGCGCCGTCGCGCGCGGCAGGACCGTGTTCGCCGCGAACTGCGCGCGCTGCCATTCGAGCATCCCCGAGAGCGTCGGCGGCCCCTTCGCGAACCGCGATTTCTATGCGCTCGCCGACAACGGCCTGCGCGCCGACTTCATGGGGAACGACGTCGCGACGCCCGCGACCGAGGTCGGCACCTACCGCTGCCGCGCGCTGCACTCGAACCACATGGCGGGGCACGTCTGGGCGGAGTACGGCTCGGAGACGCTGCGCGCGCGAAAACCCGACATCAACATCAAGGAGCCGAACGACGGCGGACGCGGCTACTACCGCAACATTTCGCTCTTGAATCTGTGGGCGCACGCCCCCTTCATGCACAACAACGCGATCGGGCCCGAGCTGTGCGGCCGACCCGCGAACGCCGCGAACGACTTCTTCCGCCCGCGCGAACTCGACGCCGAGGGCAAGCTCGCGGTCTCGCAGAGCGAATGCTTCCAGACCGACCCGAGCGTAGAGGGGCGCTACCGCCTGTATCTCGCGTCGATGCGCGAGCTGCTGTATCCCGCCACGCGCAAGCCGAAGGCGACGCTCACCGATCGCGAAGTGATCCTCGATCTCGGTCCCCGGACCTGGGACGGCACGACCGAGAAGCCGCTCATCGGCAGCGGGCAAGTGCGCATCCCCGCGGGCATTCCGGCGAACTCCATGACGAGCCTGCGGCACAAGGACCTGATCGTCGACCTCTTCCTCGCGAAGCGCGACCCGGCCAAGCTCGAGGCGCGACTCGGCAAGGAGACGACCTCGCAGATGCAGAAGCTCGCCGACGACATCCTCGCCGCGCCCGAGCAGTTCGCGAGCCTGCTCGGCACCCAGCGCGAGCTCCTCAAGCAGCACTACAGCAACTGCACGGCCGAGATCGAGAACGAAGGCCACCGCTTCGGCGAGGACTTGTCGGACGCGGACAAGAAGGCGCTGATCGCCTTCCTCGCGACCCTCTGAGGAGACGAGCGATGACCCGATGCATTCTGTCCGCCCTCGCAGCCGCTGCGCTCCTCACCGCCTGCGGCAAGACCGAGCCGCCTGCGATTGCCTTCGCGCCCTACTCCGCCGACTATGCGACGAAGCCCGACTTCGCGCAGCTCGAATATCAGTACCCGCTCTCCACCGCGGACCTGCAGAAGATCACGCCGGAGAACCTTGCGCGCCTCAAGCAGGAACATCTCGATCAGATCTACGCGCGCCTCTCGGCCGGGCCGATTCCGGACGGCGCGTTCGACGGCAGCATCGTGCTGCCCGAGGGCGACAGCGGCAAGCTCCGGGCGGGCGAAATCGTCGGCGGGCTCGCGGGCTTCGCGCTGCACCTGAAAGGCATCGCCGTCGACAAGGTCGGCGAGACGCTGTGGAAGGGCAAGGTCTTCTATCGCAATGAGCGGGTGCTCAGGAACCGCATCGAGGATCTCGACGTCTTCCGCAAGATCGGCCTCGTCGAGGGCGAGCCGAAGAAGATCACGGTCGGCGGCAAGGACGCGTGGCTGCTCTTCCCCGCGAAGCTCTACTGCGGCCAGAGCCTGCTCGACTCGCGCCGCGAATCGATCATCATCGACTACGCCTTCACCGACGAGCTGCCGGGCTACCAGGAGAAGCCGGACTTCCTCGCCGGGCGGCGCGGGCTGATGGTGCGCGACGAGATCCGCATGGTGCGTCCCGGGCTCTACCTCGGGCGCGCCTACATGGACCGCGTCTTCGCGCTGAACTTCGTGCTCTACAACAAGGAGATCGCCGAGCGCGACGGGCCGGCCTTCCAGAAGACCGGCAAGGTGCAGGAAGACTGCTGGGGCGGCACGCAGAAGCGGGTCGTGGTCGCGGCGAAATAGGCGCGGCGGCGCCGACGGACCGTCACCCATGCGAGCCGCGATCCGGACCTGTGCGCACATGCTCGTGGCGGCCTTCGCGACGGCCTCCGCGGCAGCCGGAACGGCGGCGCTCGCATCCGGCGCGGAACAGGCGCCCGGTTGGGCGATCGCGCCCGAGGTCTATGGCTTCGACCTCCCGCTCCAGGGAGCGTCGCTGTTCGACCAGCGGGTTGCAGCGCTCGGCGGCCCGGCCGCGATCCCCTTCCCCTTCGAAAACCTGTTGCGACGCCTCGAAGGCACGGCACGCTGCCCCGACCTGCCGGACGGACGCTGCCTCGTGCGCGTGCTGATTCCCATCGGCCGTTCGCTGCAACGCCTCGCGGCCGCCCCGGAATTCTTCCGCCGGCCGCGCGTCGTCGCCGCGATGGTCGGCGAACCGGGCGCGGGGGCGGGAGAGGAAGGCCCGCTGCAGCGCGACCGGCTCTACCTCGGCTACGTCGAGGGCAGCGATGTCATCGAAGTGATCAGCTACAACGAGGCCGCTGCGCGCTTCGAATTCCAGCTCGTGCACGACTACCGCCCGGGCAGCACGCCGCGCCTCACCTACGCCTCGCGCGCGGTGTGCCTGTCCTGCCACCAGAACCACGCGCCGATCTTCTCGCGTCCGCTGTGGCAGGAAACGAACGCCAACCCGGCGGTCGCGGCGCGCCTGCTCGCGTTCGGGGAGAGCGTCCAGGGCGTCCCGGTGCGCCGCGGCATCGACCTGCCGGCCGCGATCGATGCCGCCGTCGCACGGGCAAACCGCTTCGCGCTATGGCAGACGCTGTGGCGCGACGGCTGCGGAGACGGGGCGCGCGGCGTGCGCTGTCGGGCGGCGCTCTTCGAAGCGGCGCTGCGCTACCGCGCGACCGGTCGCCACGAGCAGACGGAACGGATCCGCGAGGCGATCCTGCCGGTCTTCGCGGTCGCTTGGCGCGCGCGCTGGCCGCGAGGTTTGGCGCTGCCCGACCCGAACATCCCCAACCGCGACCCGCTCCCCGGCGATGTCGTCGCGATCTCCCCAGCGCTCGCGAACATCCCGGCCCGCTTCGAGCCGCTCGCCCCGCGCGAGCCGCTCGAAATCTGGACCGAACCCGACACGCTGCGCCTCAACGAGACGATCGCGGGGCTTGCCGATTTCCTGGACGACGGCGACCTCGCCCGCATCAGGGCCGCGCTCGCCCATCGCAATCTCCGTACGGCAAACTTCGACGCCGTCAGCGACGCGATTTCCACGCTCGCCGCAGCGCCCGACGGCGGCCCCTTCGCGGCCGGCCCGTTCCGCCGCGACCGGCTGATGCCCGCCCTGCTCGCGCAGCTCGGTCAGCGGGCGCCGACGACGCACCAAGCCCGGAGCGACATCCCGCCGGCACGCTACCCCGAGCACCAGCCCGTACCGATCGCCGGCCTCTTCCAGCGCTACTGCACGCCCTGCCACCAGACCCCGGCGAGCACGCCGCCGAATTTCCTCGATGGCGGCAACGCGACGGCGCAGGCGCGCCTGACCCATTGCGCCGCACGCATCCGCTATCGCCTCGCGATGTGGCAACTGCCGCCCGAGGCCCGCCCGAAGACGCCGATGCCGCCGCTGCAGGCCCTGCGGGGACTCGGCGCCGACCCGGCGACCTGGGCCGCGAGCAGCGAGCTCGCGACGCTGCAGACCTACGCCGCCGAACTCGCCGGCGGCGGCCCGGTGCCGAAACCGGACAACTACGAAACCCTTCCTCCCTGCCTGCCAGGTTAAGGAGTGCGAAGATGACCGTGCGCCGTTCGCCCCCCCAGCCCGCCGACCCTCCGGCGCCTCCCCCAAAGCGCTGGTGCTGCAACGCCCTCCTGATCCTCGCCGCGCTGCTGCTCGTCCCGGCAACCGCCGCGGTCGCGCTCTACGTGCGCTTCTCGGCCGACGAGCCGGTGAGCTACCCGGACATCGAGCGCCACTTCATGTACGGCTCGACCGGCGGCGAGCGCAACTCGGGCTTCCCGTACTGGATCTGGCAGGTGCTGCCCAAGGTCTGCGCGCAATACCTGCCCGGCGAGGGCTACGCCTCGCTCGGCATGATCTACGAGCGCGGCCGCACGCTTCCCGTCGGCGTGTCGATGCGGCGCAACCTCGGCCTCGACCGCGTCTTCCTCAACTGCGCCGTCTGCCACAGCGGCACCGTGCGCGACACGCCCGCGTCCGAGCCGCAGCTCTACCTCGGCATGCCCGCCCACCAGCTCAACCTGATGGCCTTCGAGAACTTCTTCTTCAACTGCGCCGCCGACGCGAAGTTCAGCGCCGACACCATCATCCCGGAGATCGACGCCCAGGCCGGCAAGCTCGGACTGCTGGACCGCTACCTCGTCTACCCGGTCGCGATCGCCTTGATGCGCGACCGTCTGCTGATGCTGCGCGAGCGCTTCAAGTGGACGCTGCCGCAGCCGGCCTGGGGACCGGGCCGGGTCGACACCTTCAACTCATCGAAGGCGCTGTTCAACTTCCCGTCCGACCGGCTGTCGGCGGCCGAGCGCATCGGCACGACCGATTTCCCGTCGATCTGGGAGCAACGCAAGCGCAAGATGCGCGACGACGGCCAGCCGATGCAGCTGCACTGGGACGGCAACAACACCAAGTCCGAAGAGCGCAACAAGAACGCCGCCTTCGGCACCGGCACGACGCCGCCGACGATCGACCTCGTCGCGATCGGCCGCATCGAAGAATGGCTGCTCGATGCGGCGCCGCCGAAATACCCCTACCCGATCGACGACGCGCTCGCCGCGCAGGGCGCCCCCGTCTACGCCGAATACTGCGCCGACTGCCACGGCGCCAGTGGCCAGAATTTTCACGGCACCTACGTCGGCCACGTCACGCCGCTCGCCGACATCGGCACCGACCGCCACCGCCTCGACTCCTTCACGCCCGAGCTCGCGCAGAACCTCGGCTCGGTCTACGCCGGCTACCCATGGCGCTTCACCGGCTTCCGCAAGACCTTCGGCTACGCCAACCTGCCGCTCGACGGCCTGTGGCTGCGCGGGCCCTACCTCCACAACGGCTCGGTGCCGACCGTGCGCGACCTGCTCGAACCGGCCGCGAATCGTCCGAAGAACTTCTGCCGCGGCTACGACGTCATCGACCGCGACAGGCTCGGCTTCGTCGCCGACGTGTGCGAGGAAGGCACGCGCAAGTACTTCCGCTTCGACACCACTGTCGAAGGCAACGGCAACGCCGGCCACGAGGGCAAGGCCTACGGGACGGAACTTCCGCCCGACGAGAAGACCGCGCTGGTCGAATTCCTGAAGACCTTCTGACGCGAGGGGCGCCCGATGCAAGCCGCGAAAGTGAACGAGCTCGAGATCGACCCGCTGGCGCCGCCAAAACACCGCTGGCTATGGCTCGCGCTGACGCTGCTCATCGCAGCCGGCGCCGCGCTCGCCTTCGTCAGCTGGTACCGCTTCTTCCGCGAGGAGGCGCAACCCGCGTGGGTGACGGCGACGCCCGAGATGCGCTTCAAGTACGGCTCGATCGGAGCCGAGCACGACGCCGGCATCCCCTACTGGATCTTCTACGTGCTGCCGCGCATCTTCCCCGAAAAGCTCCCCGGCCCCGGCGGCTATGCGTCGCTCGGCGTCGCGTGGGAACAGGGGTATGAGCTGCCGATCGGCTTCACGAAGAAGACCATCGGCTTTCCGCGCGTCGCCAACACCTGCGCCGCCTGCCACACCGCGAGCTACCGCAGCCGCCCCGACGAGAACCCCACCTACATCATTGCCGGCCCCGGCCACACGCTCAACCTCGAAGCCTTCTTCCGCTACCTGATCGACTGCGCGAAGGACCCGCGCTTCACGCCCGACATCCTGCTGCGCGAGATCGAGCTCGTCACCGAACTCGACTGGCTCGACCGCCTCGCCTACCGCTTTCTGATCATCCCGATGACGAAGAAGCGACTGCTCGAACGCGAAGCCCAATTCGCGTGGATCTACCGCAAGGACTTCCCCGACTGGGGGCGTGGGCGCGACGACGCGATGAACCTGACGAAGTACTTCATGATCAAGGCGCCGATGGACGACAGCTTCGGCCCGACCGACATGCCCTCGCTGTGGAACCTGAACAAGTACCAGCCCGAGAAGGGCCACGTGATGAACTTCGCCGGCGACAGCCACGACGCCCGCTCGGTGATCATCGACTCCGCGCTCGGCGTGCTCGGCGCCGCCCCGCACGACCGCCAAGATTTCCTCCGTCAGGTCGCCTGGATGCACGACTACCTTGGCAAGCTGCCGGCGCCGAAGTACCCGTTCCCGATCGACGCCGACCGCGCCGCAGCCGGCAAGGCGGTCTTCGACGCGCACTGCGCGGAATGCCACGCCTCCGACCGCACCGGCACCCGACTGCCGCTCGCCGAGATCGGCACCGACCGCAGCCGCCTCGACAGCTGGAACAAGGCCGCCGCGATCGAAGCCAACCGCGTCGTGCGCGCGATGGGCATTGAGCGCAAGGGCCTCGTCGAGGAGACGCTCGACGGCTATGTCATCCAGTTCCTCGACGGCATCTGGCTGCGCGCGCCCTACCTGCACAATGGCTCGGTGCCGACGCTGCGCGATCTGCTCGAACCACCCGCGCGCCGCCCGGTCGAATTCCTTCGCGGCTACGACGTCTATGATCAGGAGAAGGTCGGTTTCGTCACCCAAGGGCCGGAAGCCGAACGCGTCGGCACGCGCTACGACACGCAGTTGCGCGGCAACGGCAACGGCGGACACCTGTACGGGACCGATCTCTCCGGCGCGGACAAGGACGCGCTGGTGGAGTATCTGAAAACCCTGTGATGCGACAGGAGAAGCGATGGAGCCCGAGCTCTATGGGATCGCCGCCCTGGCGGCCGACCTGCGCCGGCTGTGCGCCGAGATCGCCGACGAACGCGAGCTGCTCGCCGCGATCCGCCCCTTGGCGCGCCGGGCGGCGCTGGCGCGCAACAGCTGGTTCGAGGAACGCATGAACTACCCCGACGCCGAACAGGGCTTCGGCGTCTATGGCCTGCACGAGGAGCCGGACCACTCGCTCGCGATCCTCGCCGTCAGCTGGCTGCCGCACCGCGGCACGCCCCCGCACGACCATGGTACCTGGGGCGTCGTCGCCGGCGTCGACGGGCTCGAACGCAACGACTTCTATCGCCGCCTGGACGACCGCAGCCAGCCGGGCTACGCTGAGCTCGAATTCACCGCCAAGCGCGTCTTCGGCCCGGGCGAAGTGCTGACGATGTCGACCGGCGTGATCCACAGCGTGCGCAACGACACGAACCACCCCTCGCTGTCGCTGCACATCTACGGTCGCCACATCAACTACACCGGGCGCTCGCAGTTCGACCTCGAAGCGCGCCGCGAAACCCCCTTCCTGCTGAAGCTCGCCACGGAGTGAGACCATGAAGCCAGACACCGAAGTCATGCCGGGCGCCGGCATCGAAACCATCGTCGTGCCCCGTGCGAGCGACCTCGGCGGCGGCTTCACGGTGTTGCGTGCGCTGCCCTCGGCCCAGAAGCGGATGGTCGGCCCCTTCGTCTTCCTCGACCAGATGGGCCCGGTGAAACTCCAGCCCGGCACCGGCCTCGACGTCCGCCCGCACCCGCACATCGGGCTGGCGACCGTCACCTATCTCTTCGACGGCGAGATCCTGCACCGCGACAGCCTCGGCAGCGTGCAGCCGATCCGCCCCGGCGAACTCAACTGGATGACCGCCGGCAGCGGCATCGTCCATTCCGAACGCAGCCCCGTTGCACTCCGCCCCGCGGGCCCTGCGCTCTCCGGCCTGCAGGCCTGGGTCGCGCTACCGCTAAGTGACGAGGAATGCGCGCCCGACTTCGCCCACCACGGCGCGCACGAGCTGCCGGTCCTCGAAGACGGCGGGCTGCGCATCCGCGTGATCGCCGGCGAAGCCTTCGGCGTCCGCTCCCCCGCCGCGACGCGCTCGCCGCTCTTCTATGCCGACGTCGCGCTCGACTCCGGGCAGCAGGTGCAGGTGCCGCCCGAGCATGAGGAACGCGCGGCCTACATCGTCGAAGGCTCGCTCACGATCGACGGCACGCTCTACCCGGCGGGCCAGCTCGTCGTCTTCCGCCGCGGCGCCGACATCGTCCTCACCGCCGCCGCGCCGACGCGCCTGATGCTGCTCGGCGGCGAACCGCTCGACGGCCCGCGCTTCGTCTGGTGGAACTTCGTGTCGAGTTCGCGCGAACGCATCGAAGAAGCCAAGGAAGCGTGGCGCAGCGAACACTTCGCGCCGGTGCCGGGCGAAACGGAACGAATCCCGCTGCCGCAGTGAGCTTATGCGCCCCGGAACTCCGGCTTGCGCTTCGCGAGGAAGGCTGTCACCCCTTCGGCAAAATCCTCGGTACCGCCGCAGCGGCCGAAGGCCTCGGCTTCGCTCTGCAGCTGCGATTCGAGCTTTTGATCGTGCGAGGCCGCGAGCAGGCGCTTGATCTCGCCGTAGGCGAAACGCGGCCCGGACTGCAGGCGCGCGACCAGCTTGTCGGTCTCGGCGTCCAGCTCCGCCAGCGGCACCACGCGATTGACGAGGTTCAGGCGCTGCGCCTCTGCCGCGTCGAAGCGATCCGCGAGCAGCATCAGTTCCATCGCCTTGCGCGCACCGACCACGCGCGGCAGGAAGTAGGTCATACCGCCGTCTGCCGGCAGGCCGATCGCCGAATAGGCCGTCGTGAACTTCGTGTTGTCCGCGCACACCACGAGGTCGCAGCCCAGCATCATCGACAGCCCGAAACCCGCGCAGGCACCGCGCACCTTCGCAATCACGGGCTGGGGCAGCGCCTGCAGGATCTCCACCGAGGGATTGATGTACTTCTCGATGAGCGCCCGGAAGGCCACCAGGCGCGCCTGCGGGCCGAGGTGCAATTGCGTCGAGAAATCCTTCAGGTCGCCACCGGCCATGAAGTGGTCGCCAGCCCCCGTCACCACGACGACATCGACGTCCTTCAGGTCGCGCAACCGGCGCACTTCCGTCAGCAGGTCCTCCATCATCGGCGTCGACAGGGCGTTGAGCTGTTCGGGACGATTCAACGTGAGCGTCGCGACGCGGTTCGCGACTTCGAGCAATACGGTATTGGCCATGGCGGATGGTCTCCTTATTTTCTATCCGGTGCGCCCCTTGTCGGCGCCGCGCTGTTCGATCTTGGCCTTGTAGTATGCCTTCGTCGCAACATAGACGGTTTTTTCCAGCTCGACATGCGGCTCGCCGTGGCGGTCTCTCAGCACCACGTGGAAGGTGCGTTCGGTCTCGCCCTCCTCCTGCAGCGCCTTGCGCACCGCCTCGATGTCCTCGTCCGTGACGTGAAAATCCGCGAAGAGATGGCTGCGCCCCGGCCGCCGATAACGGATCTGCCCCGCCTTGTCCCACACGATCACGTCGTCGCCCAACTGCAGGGCGAGCAGCATCGCGAACATCGGGTCCGCCGCCGCATACAGCGCCCCGCCGAACAAGGCGCCTGCCGGATTCACCGTCCGCCACGAATGGCGCAGCATCACGCGGATCGTCTTCAGGTCTTTCGACACGTGGACGACCCGGCCGCCGGTCGCGCGGTAGGAGGGATAGAGGTTGAATCCGATCCGCAACAGCGCCGCGCGAAAGCGTGGCGGAATACGGTCGAGGATCTTAGGGCGCATGATTCCAGAATTCTATGCTTCTATCCGGCCCCCCGACCGCTCATCCCGCGGGTGCGGCGGGTGGGCAGAAGCAGGACTGTCGGGTCGTGCCGAGGGCCGGGTGTGCGACGGGGAAACAAGGCGACGCATGTCTGAGCCCGAAGGGCGAGTTTGCGTCGCCGCCCCGGCGCACGGCCGGGCCGAGGGAAGCCGAAGGCCACGACCTCCAGTCCTGCTTCTGCCCACCCGCCGCACTCGACGGCCCCGAACAAAACAAACGTCAAACCCGCTCAAACACCCCCGCCGCCCCCATCCCAGTCCCGATGCACATCGAGATCATCCCGTAACGCAGATTCGCATCCCGCCGCATCGCGCTTATCAGCGTCGCGGTGCGGATCGCCCCGGTCGCCCCGAGCGGATGCCCCAATGCAATCGCGCCGCCGAGCGGATTGACCGCCGCCGGGTCGAGCCCGAGTTGGCCGATCACCGCCAACGCTTGCGCCGCAAAGGCCTCGTTGAGCTCGATCCAGTCGAGCTCGCCCTGCGCGATGCCCCCCGCCTTCAGCGCCCGCGGAATCGCCTCGATCGGCCCGATGCCCATGATCTGCGGCGGCACGCCGGCGACCGCGTAACTCACGAAGCGCGCGATCGGCGTCACGCCGTAACGCTTGATTGCCGCCTCGCTCATCAAGAGCACCGCGCCCGCGCCATCCGACATCTGCGAACTATTGCCCGCCGTCACCGCCCCTCGCGCCGCGAACACCGGCTTCAACTTGCCCAGTGCCTCCAGCGACGCGTCGGCACGCGGCCCCTCGTCGGTGTCCGCGACACGCTCGACGACGCGCACCGTCCCGCCCTCGCCCGGCACATGCGTGCGCACCGTGTACGGGCTGATCTCGTCATGGAAGTAACCCGCCGCGATCGCCGCGCACGCGCGCTGGTTCGACTGCAGCGCGAACGCATCCTGGTCCTCGCGGCTCACCTTCCACTGCTGCGCCACATTTTCCGCCGTCAGCCCCATGCCGTAGGCAATGCCGATGTTCTCGTGCTTCGCGAAGATCGCGGGGTTCAGGCTCACCTTGTTGCCCATGATCTGAGGCATCGCGCTCATCGACTCGGTGCCCGCGGCGAGCATCACGTCCGCCTCGCCCAGCCGGATACGCGCGGCGGCGTCCGCGACCGCCTGCAGCCCGGACGAGCAGAAGCGGTTGATCGTGATCCCCGGCACCGTATCGGGCAGGCCCGCCAGCAGCAGGCCGATGCGCGCGACGTTCATGCCCTGCTCGGCCTCCGGCATCGCGCAGCCGACGATCACGTCGCCGATCTCATGCTTTTCCAGCCCCGGCACCTTTGCCACCACCGCCGACAACACATGCGCCAGCATGTCGTCCGGCCGCACGCTGCGGAACATGCCGTTCCGCTTCGCGACCGGCGTGCGCGTCGCGGCGACGATGTAGGCTTCCTGAATCTGTTTGCTCATCGCATTTTCCTCATCAGTTCCGAGGTTAATTTCTAAGGGGCTTGCCGGTTTCGAGCGTGTGCGCGATGCGCTGCTGCGTCTTCTCCTGCTTCAGCAGATCGACGAAGAGCGCGCGCTCCACATCGAGAATCCACTCCTCGGACACCCGCGAATTCGTCTCCACCTCGCCGCCGCACAAGGCGGTCGCCGCGGCCTTCGCGACCTTGTAGTCGTAGGCCGAGATGAAACCGCCCTCGGCCATGTTCACCAGCATCAGCTCGCAGGTCGCGATGCCGTTGCGGCCCGCGACCGTCACCGCGCGCTGCACCAGCGGCGGCCGGTAGCCGGATTCGGCGAGCGCCCGCGCCCGCCGGATGCCGACGTACAGGAGCTCCTGTGGATGGAACAGGATGTCGTCCGAGGGCTTCGCGAAGCCGAGCTGCACGGCCTCCAGCGCGCTCTTCGCGACGGTCGCCATCGCCACCGTCTGGAAGCTCTGCTGGATGTACGGGAACACGTCCCCGCCCGCCGCCTTCTGCGCCATGTAGTGCGCCTGCAGCGCCAGCTCCTTGCTGCCGCCGCCCGCCGGGATCAGGCCGACGCCCGCTTCGACCAAGCCGACGTAGCTCTCCAGCGCCAGCACGCGGTGCGCCGAATGCATCGCGAACTCGCATCCGCCGCCCAGCGCGAGGCCCTGGATCGCCGCGACGACCGGCACCTGCGCGTGCTTCAAGGTCATCGACGCACGCTGGAACTTCGCGACCGTGCGCTCCAGCATGTCGAACTGCCCCGCCTTGCAGGCTTCGACGGCCTGGTACAGGTTCGCGCCGACCGCGAAGGGTACCGGATGCCACAGCACGACGCCGTCGAGATCCCGCTCGGCACGCGCGACCGCTTCCAGCAGGCCGTCGAGCACCTCGTCGCCGATCGCATGCTGCTTCGACTTGAAGGATAGGATGCCGATCCGCGCGTCCTGGTCGGGGCGCGTCCAGAGGCGAACGCCTTCGTTCTCCCACAGCGTCTCGCCGCGATCGGACGGCGCTTCGCCCAAGACCTGCTCGGGGTAGAGCTGGCGCTTATAGACCGGCAGCGTCGAACGCGGCTTCAACGAATTGGTCGTCGCGGAATACGAACCGGCCGCCTCATGCACGCCGCCGCGCTCGAAGACCCACGCCGGGAGCGGTACCTTGGCCATCGCCCGGCCATGGTCGATGTCGAGCTTGATCAGCGCCGCGATGTCCGCCCAGCCCGCCGCCTGCCAGGTCTCGAACGGACCCTGCGACCAGCCGAAGCCCCAGCGCATCGCGAGATCGATGTCGCGCGCGTTGTCGGCGATGTCGCCCAGATGCACCGCGCAGTAGTGGAAGACGTCGCGGAAGACGGACCACAGGAACTGCGACTCCGGCAGTTCGCTCGCCGCGAGCAGCGCGAAGCGCTCGACCGGATCCTTCGTCTTCAGGATGCTCTCGACCTCCGACACCACATCTCCCGCACTCAGGCGGTAGCCCTGCGTCTTCAGGTCCAGCACCTGGATCTGCTTGCCTTCCTTGCGGTAGATCCCCGCACGCGTTTTCTGACCCAACGCGCCCTTCGCGATCAGGGCCTGCAACCAGTCCGGCGATTTGAAGTGCGCGTGCCACGGATCGTCGGCCAGCGTCGCCTGCATCGTGCCGATCACATGCGCGAGCGTGTCGAGGCCGACGACGTCTGCGGTGCGGTAGGTCGCGCTCTTCGGACGGCCGATCAGCGGCCCGGTCAGGCCGTCGACCTCGTCGAAGCCCAGCCCGAGCCGCGCCGTGTGGTGCATCACCGCGAGGATCGAGAACACGCCGACGCGGTTCGCGACGAAGTTCGGCGTGTCCTTCGCGCGCACGATCGACTTGCCGAGCCGCGTCGTCAGCCAGCCTTCGAGCGCATCGAGCATCGCCGCGTCGGTGTCGCGCGTCGCGATCAGCTCGACGAGCGACATGTAGCGCGGCGGGTTGAAGAAGTGGATGCCGCAGAAGCGGCCGCGCAGCGCTGCGGGCATGCCTTCGGCGAGGGCATTGATCGACAGCCCCGAAGTGTTCGACGCGAAGATCGCGTCCGGGCGGATGAAGGGCGCGACCTTCTGGTACAGGTCGAGCTTCCACTCCGTCTTCTCGGCGATCGCCTCGATGATCAGATCGCAGTCGCGCAGCTTTTCGAGATCGCTGCCGTAGTTCGCCGCGTCGATGAAGCCCGCGCGCTCCTTGGTTGCGAGCGGCGCGGGGTCGAGTTTCTTCAGGCCGGCGACGGCCTTGTCGACGATCGCGTTCGGCTTGCCTTCCTTGGCCGGCAGGTCGAACAGCAGCACCGGCACGTCGGCGTTCGCGCAATGGGCGGCGATCTGCGCCCCCATCACGCCCGCGCCGAGCACAGCGACCTTGCGGATGATGAAATTGCTCATGCCAATCCTCCGGTTTCCGGATCAATCATTTGTCATAATCCCGAAACGAACACCGCCCCGGGCACTCCCCTTTCTTTTTAGCGGATCAAACCGGCATTTGCCGGCAAGGCGGGCGGCATCCCGTCGAACGCCGCCCGCGGTGCGATGCGCGGATCAGAACGCCATCGAGTACTGTGCGCCAAGGATCCAGACGTTCGAGTCGTACTCGCCCCTCACACGGCCACGGCCGGCGGCGGTCTGGTCGTTGTCGATCTTCGTGTCCGGCAAGTAGAGATAGGCGACACCCAGATCCAGCGTATTGCTCTTGCTGACCTTCCACTGGCCGCCGAAGGTGAGCCAGGTGCGGTCGTTGTCCGGCAGCGACACGAGACGGGTATCCTTGTCCTTCACCGGCGTCTGGTCCCACGCGAAGCCGAACTTCAGCTTCCACGCATCGTTGAGCTGGTAGTTCATGCCCAGCGCGACGCGCCAGGTGTCGCGGAAGTCAGTGTCGAGCGTCTGCGCGGTCGTGCCGGCGCCCGGGCCGGAAGTGCGCCTGATATCGAGCTTCTTGATGCTGCTCCAGCCGGTGCGCGAGATGTCGCCGAGCATCTCCCAGCGCTCGTCGAGCTTCTGCGACACGCTGACGATGAAGGTGTCGGGCAGTTCGACGTCGACCTTCGCCTTGCTCGAATTGGCCGCATTGACCAGCGCATTCGGGCCCGTCGCGGTGATGTCGCCCTCGGCGTGATGCTCGACGCTGGAACGATAGGACAGGCCGAGCTTCATCGTCGGGTTCAGCGTGAACAGCGCGCCGACGTTCCAGCCCCAGGCGTCGGAATCGACGTCGAGCTTGGCCTTCGTCGCGTTCAGCCCGGGAATGCCGGTCAGCGCCGTCGGCAGCACGGTCGCGATCCGCGTGTAGGTCGCCTCCAGTCGCTGCCAGCTGACGCCGGCGCCGATCGAGACCTTGTCGTTGATGCGATAGGCGACCGACGGGTTGACGTTGAAGGTCTTGAGATCGAACTTCAGCGCCTGCGCGCGGCCCACCCAGTCGTCGTCGTACTCGGTGACCAGCCCGAAGGGTGCGCCGAAGCCGACGCCAGCGTAGAGGTCCTTGGTCAGCGCCCACGACAGGTAGCCGTTCGGGATCACGCCCCAGGAGCCGGCGTCGCCGCCGTCCCCGCCGGTGGTCGGGATCGCCGGCGCGTTCAGGATGGTGCTGCCCTTGTTCTTGAACTCGAAGCTCGGCTTGACCGCGGCCACGCCGACCGAAATCTCCCGCTCCTTCAACTGCGTCATCCCTGCCGGGTTGAAGTAGATCGTGCTCGCATTCTCCGCCACGGCCGCTGAACCGGCGTAGGCGTTGCCGATGCCGCTCGCGTTCTGTTCGAGCAGCTGGAAACCCGCGGCCGAAGCTGAGCCGGAGGCCATCGCCAGCAGGGCGAACGGAAGCAGGCGGGCAATCGTGGTCTTGTTCATACCTCTAGTCTCCTCATGCATTGAGTGTGCATCGTCGGCGCGAATTATCCCGGCCCATCCAGCGGCAGTCCGGGTCCTGCGGCGGCCTTCGGCGCCTCGAAGACCGCATCTTTACATATGTCGATTGCCTGAGGGTTTCACGCCTCCGGAATCGGGCGTTTGCGTCCCTTGTCGTCGAGCGCGACGTAGGTCAGCGTCGCCTCGGTCACCTTCACGACCACCGGGTTCTCGGGGTCGCGTTCGGCGTATACCTCGACGTCCACAGTGATTGAAGTGCGGCCGATCGACACGACCTCGGCATAAAAACTTACAAGATCGCCGACCGACACCGGCTGCTTGAAGGTGAAGGCATTCACCGCGACCGTCGCGACGCGGCAGCGCGCGCGGCGGTGCGCGGGAATCGCGCCGGCGATGTCGACCATCGACATGATCCAGCCGCCGAACACGTCGCCGGCGGGGTTCACGTCGGCCGGCATCGGCATCACGCGCAGCGCAGGCTGCTTGTGCTCGGGGAGTTTCACGGGGATTTCTTCGGCTTCGGACATTGTGTCTCTCGTCTCTCGGGGTTAGCGAGCCTCGACCATAGCACCATCCGCCAGCCGGGCATCGGCGCCACGCACGGATTTCCCCATTATCGGGGAGAAGTGCAGCGGCCCGCCGGTGAAGGGCGCAAAGCCCGTGCCGAAGATCACGCCGGCGTCGGCGAGATCGGCATCGGCGACCACCCCCTGCTCGACACAGCGCCGCGTCGCCGCGAGCAGCGGTCCGACGATACGCTGCACGAGCCCGTCCGGCACGGCCCCCGCCGCGCCCTTCTGCGGCTTGCCGTCCGCCCAGCGGTAATAGCCCTGCCCGGTCTTCTTGCCGAGATGGCCGGCACCGACGAGCTCCAGCAGCTTGCGCGGCGGCTCGGCGCCGAGTCCGGCGAGGGCCCGTCCCGCCGCGACGGCGATGTCCAGGCCCACCGTATCGACGAGCTCGACCGGCCCCATCGGCATGCCGAAGGCGAGGAGCGCGGCGTCGACCGTCTCGGGCGCGATGCCCTCGTCGACACAGCGCAGCGCCTCCAGCATGTAGGGTCCGAGCACCGCATTGACGAGGAAGCCCGGCGCGCTCTTCACCGGCAGCGGCAGCTTGTCCAGGCGGCGCACGAAGGCCGCCGCGCGGCGCAGTGCCTCGTCGTCCGACTGTTCGCCGCGGACGACCTCGACCAGCGGCATCAGCGCGACCGGATTGAAGAAATGGATGCCGACGAGGCGGCGTGGATCGCTGAGTCCTGTCGCTATATCCTCGATACGCAGGCTCGACGTGTTGGTCGCCAGCACCGCACCCGGCTTCGCCTTGCGCTCCAGCTCGGCGAACAAGGCGCGCTTCGCCTCCAGGTTCTCGAAGATCGCCTCGATCACCACATCCGCGCGCGCCGCGCCGTGGCCCTCGGGATCCGGGATCAGCCGGTCGAGCGCAAATCTCACCTGCCGCCGGTCGCCGCGGAACTTGCGCTCGTAGAGCTTCGCCGCCCGCGCGATCGCCGGCGCGATGCGCTCGACGGACTGGTCCTGCAGCGTCACCGTCAGGCCGGAGAACGCACACAGCGCCGCGATATCGCCGCCCATCACGCCGGCACCGACGACATGCACGTGGCGCGGCGCAAAGTCGGAGTCCTTGCCGAAGCCCTTCAGCCGCTCCTGCAGGAAGAACACGCGCACGAGGTTCTTCGCGGTCGGCGAGCGGAAGATCGCCTCCAGCGACGCGGGATGGTCGGCCGGCACCGCGAGCGCATTGCCGCCGTATTTCTGCCAGATGTCGACGATCGCGTAGGGCGCCGGGTAATGCTCGCGACTCGCCTTCACCGCGACCTGCTTGCGCGCGCCCGCCGCGACGACCGCCTTCAGCGGGCCGTTGAGCAGCCTCTGCATGAAGGGCAGCGCACGCGGCCGCTGGCCGGACAGCACCACCATGCGCGCGGCGTTCTCCATCACCCGCGGCGGCACGCATTCGTCGGCGAGCCCCATCTGCTTCGCGCGGCGCGCGTCGATGCCCTTGCCGGTGAGCATCATGTCGAGCGCGGCAGCCGGTCCGACCAGCGCCGGCAGCCGCTTCATGCCGCCCCAGCCCGGAACGATACCGAGCATCACCTCGGGCAGCGCGAGCTTGGTGCCCGGTTCGTCGACGACGATGCGGTACCGGCACGCGAGCGCGAGTTCCAGCCCGCCGCCGAGGCAATGGCCGCGGATCAGCGCGAGCGTCGGGAACTTCAGCCGCGCGAGCCAGTTGAAGAGCTCCCAGCCGCGCTGGACGAGATCGCGCGCGCCCTCGGCGGAGTCGATGCGCGTAAATTCCTCGATGTCGGCCCCGGCGACGAAGCCGGCGGGCTTCGCCGACGCGATGATCAGCCCCTTCGGCGGATCGGCTTCGAGCGCCGCGAAGGCGCCGGCCAGCTCGTCGAGCAGCTCACGCGACAAGGTGTTCGTGCTCGCCCCGGCACGGTCGAGATACAGCCACGCGAGGCCGTCCGCATCACCCTTGCGGACCAGCACCAGATGCTTGAAATCCGGGCTCATCACAGCGCCTCCACCAGCATCGCGCCGCCCTGCCCGCCGCCGATGCAGATGCTCGCAATGCCGCGCCTGGCGCTCTTCCGCCGCAGCACCTCCAAGAGATGCAGCACGATGCGCGCCCCGCTCGCGCCGACCGGGTGCCCCAGCGCGATCGCGCCGCCATCGACGTTGAGCTTCTCCTCGTCGAGCTTGCCGAGCGCGTCGTCGAGGCCCAGTTCGCTGCGGCAATAGTCGGCGTCCTCCCATGCGCGGAGACAGGCGATCACCTGCGCGGCGAAGGCTTCGTTGATCTCCCAGGCATCGATGTCGGCGAGTTCCAGCGCGTGGCGCTGCAGGATCGGCGTCGCCGCATGCACCGGCCCGAGCCCCATCTGCGCCGGGTCGAGCCCCGCCCACTGACTGTCGACGATGCGCCCGAGCGGCGTGAGTCCGTGACGCTCGACCGCCTCGTGGGACGCGAGGATCAGCCACGCCGCGCCGTCGGTGATCTGCGAGCTGTTGCCGGCGGTGACGCGGCCGTACTTGCGGTCGAAGAAGGGTTTCAGCTTCGCGAGGTTCTCCGGCGTCGAATCGTTCCGCACGCCGTCATCGTCGCGATACACCGTGCCGTCGCGATCGATCAGCGGCACAATCTCGCCGAAGTGTCCCCCGAAGTGACCCATTTCGCGCGCCGCCAGCACGCGGGCGTGACTGCGTGCAGCGAAGGCGTCCATCTCGGCGCGCGAGATGCCGAAGCGATGCGCGAGGTTCTCCGCGGTCTGGCCCATCAGCTGGCCGACGATCGGATCCGTGAGTCCCTTCATGATGCCGATCACCGGCGCCAGATGGGCGGGCCGGAAGCGGCCCAGCATCGCGAGCTTCTGTCCGGCGCTTTTCGCCGCATACCAGTCCGACATCCAACGCACCATCGCGTCCGAGAACAGCAGCGGCGCACGCGACAGCGCATCGACGCCCCCCGCGAGCACGAGCTGCGAGCGTCCGGCATGAATGTTCGCAATCGCCGAATCGAGCGCCTGCATGCCGGACGCGCAGTTCCTCATCACCGTCCAACCCGGCACCTTCTGCCCGCAGCCCATGCGCAGCGCGACGACGCGGCCGATGTTGACCTCGTCCGGCGACGGGCTCGCGCAGCCGAGGATCACCTCGTCCAGTTCGTTCGGCGCGAAGCGCTGGCGGGCGAGCAGTGCCGCGCCGGCCGCGGTCGCTAGGTCCGACGCGGCGAACGGCCCCGGTGCGTTCCTCGCCTTCAGGAAAGGCGTGCGCGCACCGTCGATGATGTAGATCGTGCGAGTCATCCGCTCACTCCACCCAAGCCGCCGCCCGTTCCGCGTCCGCCGCCATCGGCCCGATCTCGGCGAGCGCCTCGCGCAGGCCGAAGTCGTAGGGGAAGTCGTCGACGCGGATCACCTTGTCGCGCAGCTCACCGCGACGCTTGAGCAGCGCGAATTCGTCGGCCGTGATCACGCCGGCATCGAACGCACGCTCCCAGATCGCATCGACGCCGCCGCCGACCAACAGCCCCGGCTCGAAACGCCCGTCCTTCTGCGCGCGGCGCACCTTGGCCTCGATCGGCTCCGCCTCGACCGTCGCGAGGAGCGCGGCTTCGAGCGAACCGGCCGGCTCCTCGAGGTCCTTCGGCAGATACACATCGGAAGTCAGCCGGTCGCGCGTCGCCGACGGCTCGATCAGCAGCTTCGCGACCTCGTGCCCCAACTCGTCGGACGGCACGACATAGGGGCGGCCGAGCGGGAACACCACGACCCGGCGCAGCAGCCCGGCGAAGAACTTGTTCGGGAAGTTCGCGATGACGCCCTCGAACGCGTTCTGCGCCTTGAACATGCAATCCCAGATCGCCCAATGCATCAGCGGCGCGTCGGCCGCCTGCCGGCCTTCGGCCTCGTAGCGCTTCAGCACGGCCGATGCGAGATACATCAGCGACAGGATGTCGCCCAGGCGCGCCGACAGCTTCTCCTTGCGCTTCAGCGCACCGCCCATCGTGCCCATCGAAATGTCGGCGATGAACGCGAACGCGGTCGAAAATCGGGTCAGCTGCTGGTAATAGCGCCGCGTCTCGGGGGCGATGTCGGCGGGGACCTCGACGAAGTGCGAACCGGTGATCCCCATCACGAACGCGCGCACCGCGTTCGACACGGTGTAGCCGATATGCCCCCAGAACGCCCTGTCGAAGAGGCCGAGATCGCCGCGCTGCGCCGCGTGCATCTCGTCAAGCACATAGGGATGGCAGCGGATCGCGCCCTGGCCGAAGAGAATGAGGCTCCTCGTCAGGATATTCGCGCCCTCGACGGTGATGCCCACCGGAATCTGCTGGTAGGCGCGGCCGAGCATGTTCTGCGGCCCCAGGCAGATGCCTTTGCCGCCGACCACGTCCATGCCGTCATTGACGGTCTGGCGCGCGCGCTCGGTGACGTGGTACTTCACGATCGCCGACACGACCGACGGCTTCTCGCCGAGGTCGATCGCACCGGCCGTCATCACGCGCGCCGCGTCGCTGAGATAGGTGTTCGCACCGATCCTCGTGAGCGCCTCCTCGACGCCCTCGAAGCGGCCGATTGCGGTCTTGAACTGGTAACGCACGCGGGCATAGGCGCCGACGGCACGGGCGGTCATCTTCTGCATGCCGGTGTTCGAACCCGGCAGCGAGATCGAACGGCCCGCCGCGAGGCACTCCATCAGCATCCGCCAGCCCTGCCCTGCCATCTGCGGCCCGCCGATGATGAAGTCGAGCGGCATGAACACGTCGCGCCCGCGGATCGGTCCGTTCATCCACACCGCGTTGAGCGGGAAGTGGCGGCGGCCGATGCTGACGCCCGGGTGGTCGGCCGGCACCAGCGCGCAGGTGATGCCGAGGTCCGGGTTCGCGCCGAGCAGCCCGTCCGGGTCGTATAGGCGGAACGCGAGGCCGAACACCGTGCACACCGGAGCGAGCGTGATGTAGCGCTTGTCGAAGGACACGCGCATGCCGAGCACTTCGCGTCCCTGCCACTGACCCTTGCAGACGACGCCCGAGTCGGGGATCGACGCCGCGTCCGAGCCCGCCCACGGGCTCGTCAGCGCGAAGGCCGGAATCTCCAGCCCCTTCGCGAGCCGCGGCAGGTAATGGGATTTCTGCTCGGGCGTGCCATAGTGCAGCAGCAGCTCCGCCGGGCCGAGCGAGTTCGGCACCATCACCGTCACCGCCGGCGCCGAGGAGCGCGTCGACAGCTTGGTCACGACCTGCGAATGCGCATAGGCCGAGAAGCCTTTGCCGCCGTACTCCTTCGGGATGATCATGCCGAGGAAGCCCTGTTCCTTGATGTAGCGCCAAGCTTCGGGCGACAGGTCCTGGCGCTGCGTCGCCTTCCAGTCGTCGGTCAGGCGGCACAGTTCGCTCGTCTCGTGGTCGAGGAAGGATTGCTCCTCGGCCGTGAGCTTGGGCCACGGGTACGCAAGGAGCTTCTTCCAGTCCGGCCTGCCGGCGAAGAGCTGGCCCTCCCACCACACCGTGCCCGCTTCGAGCGCGTCGCGCTCGGTCTGCGACATCGACGGCAGCGCGGCACGGAAGGCGCGGAAGATCGGCGCCGTCACGAAGCTGCGGCGCAGCGCCGGCAGCAGGAAGACGGCGACCGCCGCCGCATACAGCGCGAGCAGCACGCCCGTCACCGCCCCGCCCGCGCCGGCCGCCCAGCAGAAGCCCGCGAGCCATGCCATCCCCATCCCGGCCCAGGCAAAAAATGGCGCTCGCCCGTAGGCGAGCGCACCTGCCAAGGGAGGGAGCAAAGCGATAAACCACCAGATCATTGTTGTCTCCTCGATCATCATCTCGGTCCGGCCGCCTCCGCTGGCGTCGCCGCGTTCTGTGCCGCGGTCGTCCGCCTGGCCGGACAGTTCGTTCCGCTACTGCCAGCGCTTCGCCGACCGCGCCCGCTCTTCGCCGTTCCCATCGCCATTGCTGTTCTCGCCCGGCAGCGGTGCCCGCAACCCGCCGAGCAGGAAAGACATCAGCCGTGGCATCAGGCGCTCGGGTTCGGCGTCGTCGAACTCGCCGGCAAAGAGCTGCAGCGCGTCGGTGCCGGCGATCGCATAGGACATCGCCCCCATCATGAAATGGAAGCGCCACAGGATTTCTTCCCGCGGAACGTCGGGCAGCGCGCGGTACAGCGCGGCCAGGAAGCGTTCGACGACCTCGGCGTATTCCTCGGCGAGGAACTGGCGCACGAAGCCGTTCGGTTCGGTATAGGTTCGACCGAGCAGACGCATGAAAGTGTGCCCGCCGTTCTGAGTATCGGCCGCCATCTCCAGCGCGGTGCCGAAGAAGGCTTCGACGATGCGGCTGGGCTTGAGCGGCGCGCCGTCGGCTTCCGCCTCCAGCTTGTCGAGCACCGCCAGCCGGCGGCGGTTCAGCTCGGTCAGGCGCCGCCGGAACACCTCCTGGATCAGCGCGTCCTTGGTGCCGAAGTGGTAGTTCACCGCGGCGATGTTCGCCTCGGCGCGCCCCGTGATCATGCGCATCGACGTCGCCTCGAACCCGTGCTCGACGAACAGTGCCTCGGCCGCATCGAGGATGCGGTCGCGGGTTTCGGGGGCGGGCTGACGGCTGACGGAATCGCGCATGAGGAAACGCCTGAATCAAACATTTGTTTGAATCATACGTTTCATTAATCCAAAGTCAAGAAATTTTGATGGCCCAACGTGAGGGTTAGCGGATACGCCCGGCCAAGGCGCTCTTCACCGCGGAGCTCGCGTGCAGCGCGCCCAGAACGACCACCGACTCGATCGTCGCAAGGGCCAGTTCAGGCGACACATCGGAAGCGATGCTTGCCAGGCCCAGAACCTGGATCTGGAGTTTTTGCCCGGCCTGCTGCACGGCTTCGAGATCGGCCCGGGAATAATGCTGCAAGCCGAGCACCAGGCTCTTGCGAGCCACGGTCTGGCGCACCACGTCGGCATGCGTCGCCAGCTGATTGCGGATCGCCGTCCGGATGAGGTCCGTACGATTGGAATAGAAGCCCTCCTGCACCAGCAAGTCGATTTGCCCCAGATCGATGAGTCCGAGATTGATCGTAATTTTTTCGGTTTCACCGACCTTCGGACGAATTTCGTGCACAGTCATTTCAAGCTCCCGCCATCTATATGGATTCCGCAAAACATCCGCCTAGATGTTAAATTACGGGAACCGGGAGGCTTGTCAAGCGGCGGCGGCGCGCGGCACGGACTCCGCGGGCGCCGCCGTCAGCAGCTCACGAGGCTCAGGCGCTACCCGCCCGCGGCAGCGAGAGGAAGAAGCGGATCATCTCCGCCGACGCGTCCGGCCCGTGGCCGTCCGTGTATGACCCGTGCGGGCTGCCGCCGGACCAGGCGTGGCCGGCGCCATGCAGCACCCACTGCTCGACCACCGGCTGGCCGGCCGCGTCGGCATAGATGGTGCGGCTGTGCGTGCGGCCGCCCGGCGCCGCTCCCTTGTGCACGCTGGCCCGCAGAGGCTGTGCATCCTGGCGGGCGCCCGCGGCCTGCTCGACGATCGCCGCGCCGTTGCCGATGGACACCGTGCGGTCTTGGTCGCCATGAAAGACGACCGTCGGCACCCCGCGTGCGGTCCCGTTCGTCTTGCGGCCCGCTCCCCCGGACATGGCTGCGAAGGCCGAGGGCAGGTCATGCGCAGCCCCGAAGGGCAAGCCGGAATGCGCCCCGACGGCGGCGTAGAGGTCCGGGTAGAGCGTGCCCAGAATGACCGCCATCGCCGCACCGGCGGACAGCCCGGCGACGAAGATGCGGCGCTCGTCGACGCGATGGCTCTTCGCGACCTCCCGCGTGATGCCCGCAATCAGGGAGGGTTCGCCGCGATCGCGCTTCTGGTCTTCCGCGCGAAACCAGTTCCAGCACTTCGATCCGTTCGCATTGGGCGCCTGGGCAGGATAGGCGACGAGGAAGCCATGCTCCTCGGCGAGCGCGTTCATCCGCGTGCCGGCGGCAAAGTCATCGGGTGATTGGGTGCAGCCATGCAACATCACCATCAATGGCATCCGCGCCGTCTCACGCGAATAGCGCGCAGGCACGTAGAGCTTATAGCTGCGCGCGCCCGCTTCGTTGGCAAATGACCGGGTGACGAACTCGCCGGGAAGCGCGGGCTCCGGCTGCCTTGTCGGCAGGATGCCTGCCCCGTCCTCGTCGGCTTGCGGGCCGAACACCTCGCGGGCGACTCCGTCGATCGTCATGCCGCGCGCGCTCGGCGGCGCCATATACGCATTCATTCCCGCCCCCAGCGCCTGCCGGATCGTATCCCTGACGCCCTTCATCGGGCCGGAGTCGGAATTCAGGCCGGCGGACTCGAGCGCACGCTCGATGGTGTCCGCGACCGAACGCGCGTCGAACCGATGAATGGGGAGCGTTGCATCACGCAAGGGCGTCGCCTGGAGCAGTCGACCGAGCAGGTCATTGGCGATTTTCATGATTCATGTTTCCTCAAGCAAATGTTCAGGGCATTCCATCGGCAAATGCCGGCCGTCCCGTGGCGGCCGCTCCAATGGATCGAAGCTTCACCTCCACCTTCTCTTACCATCCTTATACCATCCAATAAACATCCATATGGATGGTATACAAGCACACGGGGTGAGAAAGCGCAAGCCGCCCGAGGTCGCGGCGAATCGCAAGTCTTCAGGGAAAGAGCGTGGGAAATGCCGTCGCGCTCAAGGGCGCGGAGCTTGGCGCGCAGGGCGGCGCGGAGCGAAAGTCAGGCCGCGTCGACGGCGAGGCCGAGCTCCGCGGTGATGGGAAAATGATCGGACGGATAGCGACCGTCCGGCGCATGGCGGTCGACGTCAGCCGCTTCGATGCGAAACTGCGGGGAAAAAAGGATCCAGTCGATCGCCTCTACGCGTTCCAGCTGGCCGAACTCATGGTAACTGCCGGCAGCGAGGCCGCATTCCTGGAAGGCCTCGCGCAGCGCGCCGTCAGCGGTGAGCGCGCGAAAGGCTTCGGAATCACGCTCCGCGTTGAAGTCGCCCGTGACGATCGCGCCTTCCCCAGCCCGTCGCGCCAGTATCCAGCGATGAAGCAGCCGCGCCGATTCCTCGCGCGCCGTGCCCTGGTAATCGAAATGGGTGTTGAGGAAGACGAGCGGCGGCCCGTGCTCGGCGCGCATCTGCAGCCTGACCCAGCTCGCGGTGCGCGGGTAGGCGGCACCCCACGACTGGCAGCCGGGCTTACCGGGCTCCGTGGCGAGCCAGAAATGGCCGCGCTGCAGTTCGTCGAATCGCGCCCGCCGATACAACAGCGGCGCCATCTCGATGCCCGAATCGCCCTCGCCCCTGCGCCGCACGCCGACGAATTCGTATTCTGGAAGCGCCGCCCGCACGAAAGCGGCCTGTTCGTCGTCGCGACATTCCTGCAGGCCCAGCAGGTCGGGATCGAAGCTGCGGATGCGCTCGACGGCGAGCTGCCGACGGTTCGCCCAGCAGTGCTCGCCATCGGGCGCCGACGCGCAACGGATGTTGAAGGACATGACCTTGAGCGGCATTTTTCCCTCGGCTCTGGACCGGATTGCGGCGCAAAATTGTCTTACCCGCACTGGAGAGCGGTCGTCTGCACGCCGTTCTCCTTATCGGTACTTTAGTCACGGCCGACACGCCGTCCAGTGCGTTAGTCTAGGCATCGTAACGATACGCCTCACCTGACAAGGGCGACACGATGAACGTCGCAGCGATCGGTAGCGCTCACGCGCATTTACCGCAGCTCTTCGGCTGTCCGTCTCGCAGCGGGACGGCGGACTGATGCGTCCCTCCGGCCTCCCCGGCGCGCCCCGTCCCACGCGCTCGCAGCACGCGGTGCGGCGTTTCGCCGCGCTCACGCTGCCGTATTGGAAATCCGAGCGCCGCTGGACGATCGCCTTTGTTACGCTGATGCTCCTGCTGCTGACGATCGGCCAGGTCGCGCTCGTGATCTGGACCAGCTACTGGAACCGCGGGTTCTTTGATGCGCTCGAGGCGCGCTCGCTCGACGAGTTGATGCGCCAGATCCTCGTCTTCGCGCTGATCCTGGTCCTGACGATGGCCGTGACCGCGCTGCACATGCACGTCAAGCGCTGGCTGCAGCTCGACTGGCGCCGATGGGTCACCACGCAGCTCATCGAGCAGTGGATGACCCGCTCGCGCCACTACCGCCTGCAATTCCTGCAGGGCGAGCACGACAATCCGGACCAACGCATCGCCGAGGACGTCCGCATCGCCATCGAATCGACGATCAGCCTCGCCCACTCGCTGACCTATTCGCTGCTCGTCGGCTGGATCTTCATCGCGATCCTCGCCGACCTCTCCGGCAGCACGCCGCTGCCCGGCAGCACGCTCGAAGTTCCCGGCTACATGGTCGTGCTCGCCTTCGCCTACGCGGGCGCCGGCGCACTGCTCGGCTACCTGCTCGGCCGCCCGCTGGTGCGCACGACGAACCGGCTGCAGAGCTACGAGGCCAACCTGCGCTTCAGCCTCGCCCGGGCGCGCGAGAACTCCGAAGCGATCGCGCTGACCCACGGCGAAGGCATGGAACGGCGCGCCGCCACCCGGCTCTTCGGCGACATCGCGCAGGGCTGGGACCGCCAGACGCTCGCCTACCTCGGCATCGTCTCCTTCTCGACTGCCTACGGCAACCTGATGCCAATCTTCCCGATCCTCGTCGCGGCGCCCAAGTTCATCGCCGGGGCGATGACGCTGGGCCTGCTGATGCAGGCCGCGCAGGCCTTCGAGCGGCTCGCCTCGGCGCTGTCCTGGCCGATCGACAAGCTGGGCGAAATCGCGACCTGGCGGACCTCCGCGGGCCGCATCGTCAGCCTCCACGACGACATGCTGCGGCTCGACGACATCGACCGGCACAGCGAGACGGCGCGCATCCGGATCACGCATTCGACACGCGCCGAGCTCGAGCTGCACGAACTCGCCCTCGACACGCCCGCCGGCGAGCCCCTCGTCCGGGGGGTCAACCTGCACGTGCGACGCGGCGAACGGGTCCTCGTCGCCGGCGACGCGCAGGTCAAGCTTGCGCTATTCAAGGCGGTGGCGGGCCTCTGGCCATGGGGCAGCGGCGAAATCCGCCTGCCCGAGGGCCAGGAGATGATGTTCCTGCCGCAGCATCCCTTCCTGCCGACCGGCAAGCTGCGCGACGTGCTGTGCTACCCGCAGCCGTCCGAGCGCTACGCCGACGCCGAACTGCACCGCGCGCTCGAATGCGCCGGCATCGACTGGCTGGCGCCGCGGCTCGACGAGGCCGACGACTGGAACCACGTGCTCCCAGTGCGTGCCCAGCAGCGCCTCGGCACCGCGCGGATCTTCCTGCAGCAACCGGCCTGGGCCTTCCTGGAGGACATGGCCGGCGCCTTCGACACGAAGGACGACGTCGGCATCATGGAGATGCTGCACCACGAGCTGCCCAACACCACGCTGCTGTCGGCAAGCCGCCACAGTAGCCTCACGCATTTCTTCGACCGCCGCCTCGAACTGCACCGCCTCGGCTCGCGCATGTCGAAGACGAGCGCCGGCGAGCGCAGCGACCAGCCTGCCGACGTCGCCGGCTCAGCGGAAGTCGGACGGTAGCCACCCCCGCTCGACGCAGTCGCGGAAGCACCACGCCGGCGTCGTCTCGGTCTTGTAGCTCCAGAAGAACCAGCCCAGGTAGTGCTCGAACGCGAGCAGTTGCGCCGCCGCATAGCCGCGATTCGCCACATCCTGCTGGAACTCGTCCATGTGCTCCAGCGCATGGTTGAACGGCCCCTCGGCCCACAGCGACACGACCTCCAGGTCCAGCCCCAGGCTCCACTCGCCGCACACCGCCGGCAGGCCCAGCTCGCCGTTGATCGCGTCGGCCTCCTCGCGCCACTCGCCGCCCGCCTTGCCCATGTGGGCGAAGATGTCCGAGTCGATGTCGCGCCGGTCGAAGCACTGGTAGCGGTGCAGGTCGAAGATCACGTTGCGGTATTCGGGCGCCTGCATGAAGCCGACGTACTCGCGGAAGGAGCGGAAACCGTCGTGGAACACGACCGCCGTGCGCTCGGCCGGGCAGTGCTTGCGGATGCGCTCGTAGGCGGCGAGGTAGAAGTCCTTCAGGTAGTCGGTCGGCACGTCCCAGCGCGGCTCGTTGAGGCATTCGATCGCATGCAGCGCGGGGTGATTGCGATAGCGCGCGGCGATGCGTTCGAGCACCGACAGCGCATGTTCGAGATACTCCGGCCGCGTGTGCCACTCGCACACCCCGAGGATGCCGCCGTTGTCGAAGCCGTTCTGGCAACCCGGCGCCGCGTGCAGGTCGAGCATCACGCGGATGCCGAACTCGTGCGCCCAGTCCATCGCCCGGTCGAGCACGTCGATGCCGCCTTCGACGAAGGGATGCGGGTTTCCCCCGTAGCTCCGGTGATAGGGATAATCGGGGCCGAAGATCCAGTGCCCGTAGGGAATGCGCACCGCATTCAAGCCCCGCGCCGCGATCCACGCGAAATCTTCGCGCGTGATCCAACTGTCCCAGTGCGCCCGCAGCCTGTCGGCCGCCGCCGGGCCGAGTTCGGCGCAGAAAGTCGTCTCGTCGGTCGCCTCCAACCCCTCGAAAAGGCTCGGCACCATCCATTTTTCCAGCAACAGCCAGCTTCCGAGGTTCACGCCGCGCAGTTTCGGACTCGTCGCATCCATGATCCGGCCTCCGTTCGTCATTGCCGCAAGACAAGGGCTTGTGCCTATCCTCCGCTCACTGTAGTCCGCAGCTCGCGTGGAATCCTTGCGGTTTTGCACACAAGCGATCGTCCGCCTGCGGCACACTGACGACATGCCGTGCGCGCAGGGGGCTCGCAATGCAAAGCAGATGGTGGCAACAGGCGGTCGTCTACCAGATCTATCCACGCAGCTTCATGGACAGCGACGGAGACGGCATCGGCGATCTGCCCGGCATCCTCGCCCGGCTCGACTACCTGCAGTGGCTCGGCGTCGACGTGCTGTGGCTGTGCCCGATCTTCCGCTCGCCCAACGACGACAACGGCTACGACATCTCGGACTACTGCGCCATCATGGCCGAGTTCGGCACGATGGACGACTTCGACCGCCTGCTCGCCGACGCCCACCGCCGCGGCATGCGCGTGATCCTCGACCTCGTCATCAACCACACGAGCGACGAACACCCGTGGTTCATCGAATCGCGCTCCTCACGGGAGAACCCGAAGCGCGACTGGTATTTCTGGCGCGACGGCGGCGACCGTGGCAGCCCGCCGAACAACTGGGAAAGCATCTTCCGCGGCCCCGCGTGGACGTACGACGCCGCGACCGGCCAGTGGTATCTCCACCTTTTCACCCGCCGCCAGCCCGATCTGAACTGGGACAATGCGGCGCTGCGCGCAGCTGTCTCGGACATGATGCGCTGGTGGCTCGACAAGGGCGTCGACGGCTTCCGCATCGACGCGATCACGCATCTGAAGAAGGCGCCCGGGCTGCCCGACATGCCCAACCCGCAAGGGCTCGCCCAGGTGCCCGCCTACCCCTTCCACATGAACGTGGACGGCATCCTCGACTACATCGACGAGCTCTGCACGACCACTCTTGCCGGCCGCGACGTGATGACCGTCGGCGAAGCGAACGGTATCGGACCCGGCGGTGCCGAAGAGTGGGTCGGCGCGACGCGGGGACGGCTGTCGATGGTGCTGCAGTTCGAGCACTGGCACCTGTGGTCGAACGCGCCACGCGCCCCGCTCGACGTGCGGACGCTGAAGCGCATCCTTGGCCGATGGCAGACCGCGCTGCGCGGCCGCGGCTGGAACGCGCTCTACCTGGAGAATCACGACCTGCCGCGCGTCGTCTCGCGTTGGGGCGAGCCGCAGCGATGGCGCGTCCAGAGTGCGACCGCGCTCGCGACGATGTACTTCCTGATGGAAGGCACGCCCTTCATCTATCAGGGGCAGGAATTGGGCCTTCCGAATGCCGAATTCGCGAGCCTCGACGAATTCCAGGACACCTATGCGCACAACCGTATCGCCGAGATGCGCGCCAAGGGCCTCACGGACGACGCCATCCTCGACGAAATGCGCCACACCGGCCGCGACACTTCACGCACGCCGATGCCCTGGGACGACGGTCCCCACGCCGGCTTCACGGCCGGCCGCCCCTGGCTCCCCGCCCACCAGGATTTCCGCGACCTCAACGTCGTCCGCCAACAGGGCGACCGCCACTCGGTGCTGAACTACTATCGCGCGCTGATCGAGCTGCGCAAGCGCGAACCCGTCCTGCTGCACGGGCGCTATCGCACGCTTGCCGGCCGCAGCACCAAGCTCTACGCCTACACGCGCGGGGACGGAGACGACGCCATCGCGGTGATCTGCAACCTCAGCGGCGAGCCGGCCACCTACCGTCACGCCGGCTTCACGCTCGACCGCACCCGGCTGCTGCTCGCGAACCACGACGTCCCGCCGCACGGCCCACTCACCGCGCTGACGCTGCGGGCGTGGGAGGCACGCGTCTACCGGATCGGCACGACCTCGCCGGCGTGAGCGCCCGCCGCGCCGCGATCCGCGAGCGCCTCGGCATCCGCCGCCGCCTCGACCATCGCCGCCGGCAGCCCCTTCGTCGGCTTCACGCCCAGCTGCTTCAGCATCTCGGCCTGCCGGATCACGTTGCCGCGCCCGCTCGCGAGCTTGTTGTGCGCAGCGTGGTAGGCCTTCTGCGCCTGTTCGAGACGGCCCCCCAGCGATTCGAGGTCCTCGACGAAGCCGACGAGCTTGTCGTAGAGCTCCGCACCGCGCCGCGCGATGTCCTGCGCGTTGCGGTTCTGCGCCTCTTGCCGCCACAGGTGCGCGACGGTGCGCACGACGAAGAGCAGCGTCGACGGACTCACGAGCAGCACGTTCTTCTGCCACGCGTCCATGAAGAGCTCGCGGTCGTGCGTCACCGCGAGCATGAAGGCGGGCTCGACCGGCACGAACATCAGCACGAAGTCGAGCGACTTCAGGTCGTACAAGTCCTGGTAATTGCGGTCCGACAAGCCCTTGATGTGGCCGCGCACCGAGTCCAGGTGGCGCTTGGCCCACGACGCGCGCTCGCCCTCGTCCTCGGCGGTGGCGTATTCCTCGTAGGCCGTCAGCGAGACCTTCGCATCGACGACAAGGTGGCGGTCTTCCGGCAGATGGATCACAACGTCGGGCTGCGCGCGCGAACCGTCGTCGCGCGTGTGGCTCTCCTGCACGTCGTATTCCTCGCCCTTCCTCAGTCCCGACGCCTCCAGCACGCGTTCGAGGATCAGCTCGCCCCAGTTCCCCTGCGTCTTGCTGGAACCCTTCAGTGCCCGCGTCAGATTCTTCGCGTCCTCGGAGAGCGACTGGTTGAGCTCCATCAGCTGACGCACCTGCTCGGCGAGCGCGCTGCGGTCCTTGCCTTCCTGCACGTAGACCTGCTCGACCTTGCCCTGGAATTCCTGCAACCGCTGGCGCAGCGGATCGAGCAGTTGTCCGAGGTTGGTCTGGTTCTGCTCGGTAAAGCGCTTCGCCTTCTCTTCGAGGATGTCGTTGGCGAGGCTCTTGAACTGGTCGGAGAGCGATTCGCGCGCGGCCGTCAGCAGCGCGAGCTTTTCCTCGGCCTGGCGGCGTTCGGCGTCGAGCCGGGTCGTCATCTCCGCGAGTTCGGCATTCAGGCGGTTCGCAAGCGCCTCCGCCTGCTCGCGCACGCCCTTCTGCGCCACAAGCTCGTTGCGCACGGCCGCGAGCGCTTCCCGCTCGGCCTTCAGTTCCGCCGCGAGCTGCGAATTGACGCGCCCCAGGTTCTCGCGCAGATCCGCCGCTTCGCGCTGCAGCGTTGCCACACGCGCCAGCACCTCCGCGAGCTGCTGCTCCAGCGGCGCCACACGCGACGCCCGCTCGGCAAGCTGCGCGCGCTCGTCGCGCACGGTGTCCAGCGCGTTGCGCCACTCCGTCGCCTGCGCACGCAGCGCGTCGAACTGCGCTGCCATCTGGCCGCGCTCCTGCTCCAGCGCCCGCGCGCGCTCGGTCGCGGCCGCAAGCTCGATGCGCACCTCGGCGCGCCCCTGCTCGATCGCGACGGCGAGTTCCTCCGCGCGACGTCCGCGCAGCACGAAGCCGACGATCAACGCACCGACCGCAACGCCGCCCAACGCAGCGAGCAACCAAAGAATCAGACCTGCAGACTGGCTTTCCATCATTCCATGACCTTGTTTCGGATTCGCCCCTCGCGCATCGCACGAGGGCAACACGAGATGGTACCGGGTTGCCGCGGACTGCGGCGGCAACGCGTTAGAATTGAAACATGAGACGCGCACCCGCCACCGCCCTGCCCGGCCCCGAGCCGACCGAACGCCACGACTGGCAGACCCTCAAGAGCCTCGTGCCCTACATCTGGGCCTACAAGCTGCGCGTGCTGTTCGCGCTGAGCTGCCTGGTCGCGGCGAAGGGCGCCAACGTCACCGTCCCGATCATCTTCAAGAAGCTCGTCGACAACCTGTCGCTGACCGGCAGCCAGGCGCTGATCGTCGTCCCGGCGGCGCTGCTGCTGGCCTATGGCGTGCTGCGCTTCTCGACCTCGATGTTCACCGAGCTGCGCGAGATCATCTTCGCGCGCGTCACGCAGCAGGCGGTGCGCGAAATCGCGCTACAGCTCTTCCGTCACCTGCATGCGCTGTCGCTGCGCTTCCACCTCGAGCGCCAGACCGGCGGACTCACGCGCGACATCGAACGCGGCACACGCTCGATCGGCTCGCTGATCAGCTACACGCTGTATTCGATCCTGCCGACGCTGATCGAGATCGGGCTCGTGATCGGCATCCTGCTCGTGCAATACGACAGCGTGTTCGCGCTGATCACGCTCGCGACGCTCACACTCTACATTTTCTTCACCGTCCGCATCACGAACTGGCGCACCCAGCTGCGCCGTCGCGCCAACGAGCTCGACTCGGCGGCCAACGCCCGCGCGATCGACTCCCTGCTCAACTTCGAGACCGTCAAGTACTTCAACAACGAGGACTACGAGGCGCGCCGCTACGACGAGCAGATGGAGAAGTGGACCAACGCCCAGGTCCAGAACCAGATGTCGCTGTCGGCGCTCAACATCGGCCAGGCGGCGATCATCGCGGTCGGCGTCACGACGATGATGTGGCAGGCGGCGAGCCGCGTCACCGCCGGCACGATGACAATCGGCGACATCGTGCTCGTCAACGCCTTCCTGATCCAGCTCTACATCCCGCTCAACTTCCTCGGCGTGCTGTACCGGGAACTGCGCCAGGCGCTGACCGACATCGAGCGCATGTTCGGCCTGATGCACGAGCACCGCGAAGTCGCCGACGCCCCGGACGCCCAGGCGCTGCCGCGCGGCCCCGCGAGCGTGCGCTTCGAGCACGTGAGTTTCTCCTACGACCCGAAGCGCTCGATCCTGCACGATGTCGATTTCGACATCCCCACCGGCAGCACGGTCGCCGTGGTCGGCCACTCCGGCTCGGGCAAGTCGACGCTCGCGCGCCTCTTGTACCGCTTCTACGACGTGCAGGGCGGCGCGATCCGCGTGAACGGCCACGACGTGCGCACACTCACGCAGGCGAGCCTGCGCCGCGCCATTGCGATCGTGCCGCAGGACACCGTGCTCTTCAACGACACGCTGTTCTACAACATCCAGTACGGCCGCCCCGAGGCGAGCCGCGCCGAAGTCGAGGCCGCCGCCCGCGCCGCCCAGCTGACCGACTTCATCGCGCGCCTGCCCGACGGCTACGAGACGCGCGTCGGCGAACGCGGCCTCAAGCTCTCCGGCGGCGAGAAGCAGCGCGTCGCGATCGCGCGGGCGCTCTTGAAGAACCCCGCGATCCTGATCTTCGACGAAGCCACCTCGGCCCTCGACTCGAAGACCGAGAAGGCGATCCAGGCCCAGCTCGAACAGGCCGCCGAAGGCCGCACCGCGCTCGTGATCGCGCACCGGCTGTCCACGGTGATGAACGCCGACGAAATCATCGTGCTCGACCAGGGACGCATCGTCGAACGCGGCACCCACATCGGCCTGCTCGCGCGCGACGGCGAATACGCCCGGATGTGGGCACTGCAGCAACAGGAGAGGGAAGAGTCGCCGCTTGCCGAATGACATCGACAATCCGGTAAACTATTTGGTTTGCCACCCAAATATGACAAGATCCACCTGATGGAAGCGATCCGGGCACCCGCCTACCTGTACGAAGTCCTCCTCTTCCTGACCCTGGCGGGCGTGCTGATCCCGTTGCTGCAGCGGCGCAGCATCAACCCGGTACTCGGCTTCCTCGCCGTCGGCATGCTCGTCGGCCCCTTCGGCCTCGGCCACTTCACCGCCTCGTCGTCCTGGCTGCGCTACCTCACCTTCTCGCGCCAGGAGGACGTCGCGGTCTTCGCCGAGTTCGGCGTCGTGTTCCTGATGTTCATGATCGGCCTCGAGATGTCGGTCGACCGCCTGTGGGCGATGCGCCGTCTCGTCTTCGGCGCCGGCAGCCTGCAGGTCGGCCTGTCGGGGCTGGCCATCGGCGGGATCGCCTACTCCTTCGGCAACAGTCTCGAATCCTCGGTCGTGCTCGGACTCGTGCTCGGTTTCTCGTCGACGGCGGTCGTGATGCAGCTCCTCACGCAGCGGCGCGAACTCGGCTCGCCGCTCGGGCAGGCGACCTTCTCGGTGCTGCTCTTCCAGGATCTCGCGGTCGTGCCGCTGCTCGTGCTCGTGACGATCCTCTCGCAAGACGGCAACGACAGTTTCATCAACCTGATCGGCATCGCCGCGCTGAAAGGCATCGTCACTGTCGCGCTGATCTACTTTGTCGGGCAGCGCGTGGTGCGCCCGCTCTTCCACCAGATCGCGGTCAACCGCCAGTCCGAATCCTTCATGGCGCTCACCCTGCTCACGACGCTCGGCGTCGCCGTGCTGACACGCGCGGCTGGCCTGTCGATGGAGCTCGGCGCGCTGCTCGCGGGCCTGCTGATCGCCGAGACCGAATTCCGCCACGAGGTCGAAGTCACGATCGAGCCCTTCAAGGGCCTGCTGATGGGCCTCTTCTTCATGTCGGTCGGCATGGGCATCGACGTCAGCGCGATTCTCGCGAAGCCGTTGCTGCTGCCGCTGTCGGTGATCGGCGTGCTGCTGATCAAGAGCGTCATCGTCACGATCCTGTTCCGTGTCTTCGGCCTGTCCTGGGGCCGCGCCGTCGAAGGCGGCATCATGCTGGGCCAGGGCGGCGAATTCGCCTTCATCATCATCGGCATGGGTCTCGCTGTCGGCCTCATCGACCCCAAGGTCGGCCACTTCATGCTGCTCGTCGTCGGCCTGTCGATGCTGATCACGCCGCCGCTGACGCTGATCGGGCGCAAGCTCGGCGACGCCATCGACGCCCGCATCGCACACCAACCCGCCGCCGAGGAACCCATCCTCTCCGGCCTGAGCGGCCATGTGATCATCGCCGGCTACGGCCGCGTCGGGCAGCTGATCGGCGAACTCCTCGCGGCACAAGGCATCCCGCACATCGCCGTCGAAGCCGACGCCAAGCTGGTCGCCCGCCTGCGCGCCCGCAAGGCCCCGGTCTATTTCGGCGACGCGAGCCGCCCCGAACTGCTGCGCAAGCTGCACCTCGAACGCGCCGTCGCAGTCGTGATCACCATGGACCGCAGCAATGCCGCGGTGCACGCGGTGCGCGGCGTCCGCGCCACTTCGCCGACCATCCGCATTGCCGCCCGCGCGCGCGACGAAAGCCACGCCAAAGCCTTGCGCAACGCCGGCGCCAGCGTCGTGATCCCCGAAACGCTCGAATCCGGCCTGCAGCTCGCCGGCTCGATCTTCGACACCGTCGGCGTATCCGGCGAGGTCTCGGCGCGCCTGCTGGAACAGGAACGCGCCCGCCGCGCCGTCGCCTACCACGGCACCTGACCCTCCCTTCGAGACGCCGCCCATGCCCCGAACCGCCCTGCCGACCCTCGCCCTGATCGCCACCGGCGGCACGATCGCCGGCGCCGCCGCCTCCGCCACCGACGTCGCGGGCTACACTGCCGGCGCGCTCGGCGCCGACGCCCTGCTCGCGGCCGTCCCGCAACTGGGCGAGGTCGCAAACATCCGCGCCGAACAACTCTTCAACCTCGACAGCAAGGACATGGGGCCGGCGCAGTGGCTCGCCATCGCCCAACGCGTGCAGGCGCTCGCGCAGGACGACGCGATCGACGGCATCGTGATCACGCACGGCACCGACACGCTGGAGGAAACCGCGGCCTTCCTCGCGCTGACCCTCGCGACGACCAAACCGGTCGTGCTGACCGCCGCAATGCGCCCGGCGACCGCACTCTCCGCCGACGGCCCGATGAACCTCTACGAAGCCGTCAGCGTCGCGGCGCACGGCGAGAGCATCGGCCGCGGCGTGCTCGTGAGCTTCGGCGGCGACATCCACGCCGCACTCGGCCTGTCCAAGCACCACACGCAGCGTATCGCGGCCTTTGCGAACGACACCACCGGCCCGATCGGCCGCAGCCACCCGGTGCGCTACTTCGCCCCGGTTCCGACCGGCAGAACCACACGCTTTCCGATGCCCGCCGACGCCGCCGCGCTGCCCCGCGTCGACATCCTCTATGTCGCCGCCGGCACTTCGCCCGATCTACTCGACGCGGCGACCCACCTCGGAGCAAGAGGCATCGTCCTGACGCTGCCCGGCAACGGCAGCATGCCCACGGCTTGGGAAGAGACCATCCGACGCACCGCCGCCACCGGCATCCCGGTCATCCGCGCCTCGCGCGCCAGCGCCGGCGGAGTCGTCCCGAAGGCGCAGGATCCGGACTGGGGCACCCACGCGGCCGGCGGACTGCCCGCCTCGCAGGCGCGCGTCGCCCTGATGCTCGCCCTCACCAGCCCGAATTCGACGCCCCTCGACCGCCTATTCGCCAGCCAATAGAAGAACCGCGCATTCAGGGCAGCAAACGAAGCCACAACTCCAAAATCCCAGCACGGCCGAGCCCCCGTCCGGGCCTGTTTCGTGCGGAGGCGTCCGCTTGCGCCAACGACGCGCGGAACAGGCCCGGGCGGGGGCGCCCCGAAGCCGAAGCCCGAGCGCCTCCGAGCCGGCAAGGACACCTACATCCCGTAATCCTCACCCCCACCCGCCAGCGCGATATCGACCATCCGCCGCGTCAGATGCGGCGCAAAAAGCTCGACGAAGGCATACACGTAGCCCCGCAGGTAGGCATTGCGCCGCAACCCGATCCGCGTCGTACTCGACTCGAAGAGATGCGACGCATCCGCCATCCCCAACCCGCGATCGGCCGCCGCATCGAAAGCCATGCGCGCGACGATCCCGATCCCCAGATCCATCGCCACATAAGTCTTGATCACGTCCGAATCCAGCGCCGTCAGCACCACCTTCGGACGCAGCCCACGGCCCAGGAAAGCCTTGTTGATCAGACTGCGACCCGTGAAGGCATCGTCATAGGTGATGATCGGGTAGCGCGCGATCGCCTCCAGCGTCAGCGGGTGCTCCTTCAGGATCGGATGCCGAGGCGTCGCGACGATGCAGCGGTTCCACTGGTAGCAGGGCAACATCACCAGCTCGTCGTACTCGGCGATCGCCTCGGTCGCGATCGCCAAGTCCGCCTCGCCCGCCAGCACCATGTCGCACACCTGCCGCGGATTGCCCTGGTGCAACTCCAGCTTGACCTGCGGGAAACGCTGCATGAAATCGCGCATGATCGCCGGCAGCGCATAGCGGGCCTGCGTGTGCGTCGTCGCGATCGACAGCCTGCCGGCCACCTCGTTGGTAAACTCGGCCCCCACCTGACGCAGGTTGTCCGCGTCGCGCAACATGCGCTCCGCGATCGCGAGCACCTGCTTGCCCGGCTCCGTGACGTCGACCAGGCGCTTGCCGTGCCGCACGAAGATCTCGACGCCCAACTCGGCCTCGAACTGGCGGATCTGCTTCGACACGCCCGGCTGCGACGTGAACAAGGCGTCCGCTGCCTCCGACACGTTCAGCCCGCGACGTGCCACCTCATGGATGTAGCGCAGTTGCTGAAGGTTCACGAGACCTCCTTATAACCAAAATTTCTTAAAGTCTAACGCAAACAATCTTTCTTGACTTACGCTTACCGCTTACGATGCAGCGCACCATAGGAAGGGGCTGGATTCAATGGATTTTGGGTATACCGTTGCCGGATTCGCAGTCGGCGCCATCGTCGGTCTAACCGGCGTCGGCGGCGGCTCGCTGATGACGCCGTTGCTGGTGCTGCTGTTCGGCATCCACCCCTCGGTCGCCGTCGGCACGGACCTGCTCTACGCGGCCATCACCAAGACCGGCGGCACGCTCGCGCACGGCCTCAAAGGCAGCGTGGACTGGACGATCACCCGCCGCCTCGCCTCCGGCAGCCTCCCCGCCGCAGCCCTGACGCTGATTCTGGTCGGCAAGTTCGCCCCCGGCGGCATCGAAGGTGCGGCCAGCCTGATCAAGGTCGCGCTCGGCTTCGCACTGCTGCTGACCGCCGTCGCACTGATCTTCCGCAAACAGATCCAGGGCTACGCCATCAAACGTTTTGGCGGCGAACCGAACGCGAAACGCACCGCGGCGCTGACCGTCCTCACCGGCGCCGTGCTCGGCGTACTGGTGTCGATCTCCTCGGTCGGTGCCGGTGCGCTCGGCGTCACTGCGCTGTTCTTCCTCTACCCCGGCCTGCCCGCGCTGCGCATCGTCGGCTCCGACATCGCCCACGCCGTGCCGCTGACGCTGGTGGCCGGCATCGGCCACTGGATCCTCGGCAGCGTCGACTGGTTCCTGCTCGGCAGCCTGATCACCGGCTCGCTGCCCGGGATCTGGGTCGGCAGCCATATTTCGACCAAACTGCCGGACCGGATCCTGCGTCCGATCCTGGCTACGATGCTGGTGCTCGTGGGCGCCAAGCTCATCACCCACTGATTCCCGCCGGCACAGCTTCCGGATTCAACGAGAGAGACGAGATGTACCGATACGACGACTATGACCAGCGGCTTGTCGACGAGCGTGTCGCGCAATTCCGCGACCAGATGCGCCGCCACCTCGCCGGCGAGCTGAGCGACGACGAGTTCCGGCCCGTGCGCCTGCAGAACGGCCTGTACATCCAGCGCCACGCGCCGATGTACCGCATCTCGATCCCCTACGGCCACCTCGCCAGCCGCCAGCTGCGCAAGCTCGCCTACCTCGCGCGCACCTACGACAAGGGCTACCTCCACTTCACGACACGCCAGAACGTGCAGTTCAACTGGGCGCCGATGGAAGTGATCCCCGAGATCTGCGCCGAACTCGCGACGGTCGAAATGCATTCGATCCAGACCTCGGGCAACTGCATCCGCAACTTCACCTCCGACCCCTTCGCGGGCGTCGCCGGCGACGAGCTCATCGATCCCCGTCCGTGGGCCGAGATCCTGCGCCAGTGGGCCACCTTCCACCCCGAATTCGCCTATCTGCCGCGCAAGTTCAAGATTGCCGTCAACGGCGCGAAGGAAGACCGGGCGGTGATCCAGGTGCACGACATCGGCCTCGATCTCAAGAAGAACGAAGCGGGCGAGATCGGTTTCCGCGTCCTGGTCGGCGGCGGCCTCGGCCGCACCCCGATCATCGGCCGCGAGATCGAGTCCTTCGTGCCGTGGCAGCACATCATTACTTACTGCGAAGCGGTGCTGCGCGTGTATAACCGCTACGGCCGCCGCGACAACAGCTTCAAGGCGCGGATCAAGATCCTCGTCAGCGCGCTCGGCATCGACGAGTTCCGCTGGCAGGTGCGCGAGGAATGGGCGCACGTCAAGGACGGCCCCAACACGCTCACCGTCGAGGAAGTGCACCGCGTCGCCGACTTCTTCGAGGATCCCGCCTACGAAACGCTGCCCGCCGACGACGCCGGCTATCACCACCACATCGCCGAGGACCTCGCGTTCGCGTCGTGGGTGAAGCGCAACGTCCGCGCGCACAAGAAGCCCGGCTACGCGTCGGTCACGCTGTCGCTGAAAAAGCCCGGCGTGCCTCCGGGCGACATCACCTCCGAGCAGATGGAGCTCGTCGCCGACTGGGCTGACCGCTTCAGCTTCGGCGAAGCGCGCGTCACGCACGAGCAGAACCTCGTGCTCGCCGACGTGAAGAAGTCCGAGCTCTACACGCTGTGGGGCCTCGCCCGCAAGGCCGGCCTCGCGACCCCGAACATCGGCCTCCTCACCGACATCATCTGCTGCCCGGGCGGCGACTTCTGCTCGCTCGCGAACGCCAAGTCGATCCCGATCGCCGCCGCGATCCAGGAACGTTTCGACGACCTCGACTACCTGCACGACATCGGCGACATCGAGATCAACATCTCCGGCTGCATGAACGCCTGCGGCCACCACCATGTCGGCCACATCGGCATCCTCGGCGTCGATAAGAACGGCGAGGAGTGGTACCAGGTCACGATCGGCGGCAGCCAGGGCAACCACGCCGGGATCGGCAAGGTCATCGGCCCGTCGTTCGCGCGCGCCGAGATGGCCGACGTGATCTCGGAACTCATCGAAACCTACATCGAAGAACGCCACGAAGACGAACTCTTCATCGATACCGTGCGCCGCATCGGCCTCGATCCGTTCAAGGCGCGCGTGTATGCGAATCGTCAGCCCCACAGGAAGGCCGCGAATGTCTAAAGTGATCAAGAACGGCCAGATCGCCGCGAGCGACTGGCGCATCCTCCCGCTCCCCGAAGGCGACGACGTCGCCGGCGTTGAAATCCCCGCCGGACGCGTGATCGTGCCGCTCGCCGTGTGGCTCGCCCGTCGCGATGAACTCCTCGCGCGCGGCGATGTGGGCCTGTGGTTCGCGAGCCATCAGGGCCCCGAAGACGTCACCGACGACATCGCACGCCTGCCCGTGATCGCCGTCGACTTCCCCAAGTTCGCCGACGGCCGCGGTTACTCGACGGCGGCGCTGCTGCGCACCCGTTACGGCTACACGGGCCAGCTGATCGCCTTCGGCGAGGTCCTGCGCGACCAGTTCAACTACCTCACGCGCTGCGGCTTCGACACGCTGCAGCCGCGCGAAGGCCGCTACACCGACGCGCAGCTTGACGCGGCCATTGCGAGCCTGCGCGACTTCACCGTGCCCTACCAGGCTTCGGTCGTCGATCCCCAGCCGCTCTTCCGCCGCGTTGCGCGCACTGGAGCAAAGGCATGAGTGGCGCCGTCTCGATGCTGCGTCCGGCCGCGAAGAATCCGGCCACGCATCCCGAGCTGACTCCCGACCTGGTCGAGATCGTCAGCACGAAGACCGATGCCGCCCTCGAACTGCTGCGCGCGGCGGTCGCCGAGTTCGGCAGCGCCGGAGAAATCACTTTCGCGAACAGCTTCGGCGCCGAGGACATGGTCCTCACCGACCTGATCCTGCGCGAACAGTTGCCGATCGAAGTCTTCTCGCTCGACACCGGCCGTCTGCCCGCCGAGACCTACACACTGATGGGCGAGGTGGAGCAGCACTACGGCACGAAGCTGAAGGTGTTCTTCCCGAAGTCGGACGCGGTCGAGACCTACGTCCGCACCCACGGCATCAACGCCTTCTACGAATCGATCGAGATGCGCAAGGCCTGCTGCCACATGCGCAAGGTCGAGCCGCTGCAGCGTGCGCTCGCCGGCAAGAAGGCCTGGATCACCGGGCTGCGTGCCGCGCAAGCCGCGACCCGTAGCGGCCTGCCGACGCGCGAGTTCGACGAAGGCAACCAGTTGGTGAAGTTCAATCCGCTGTCGGACTGGACCGAGACCGAGGTCTGGGCCTACATCCGCATGCACGAGACGCCGTACAACGCGCTGCACGACCAGTTCTATCCCAGCATCGGCTGTGCGCCCTGCACGCGCGCCATCGCCGTCGGCGAAGACGTCCGCGCCGGCCGCTGGTGGTGGGAAGACCCGACCTCCAAGGAGTGCGGGCTGCACGTCAAGAAGGGCTGAGCCCGGGGCGCCGCGACGACGCGGCGCCCAAGCACCGAATCTCCAACATCAAGAAGCAACCATGTCCACGCTGACCCGACAAACCCTGTCCCACCTCGACTGGCTGGAAGCCGAGGCCATCCACATCATGCGCGAGGTCGCCGGCCAGTGCGCGAACCCGGTGCTGCTCTTCTCCGGCGGCAAGGATTCGATCTGCATGCTGCGCATCGCCGAGAAGGCGTTCCGCCCGGGCAAGTTCCCCTTCCCGCTGATGCACATCGATACCGGCCACAACTACAAGGAAGTGGTCGAGTTCCGCGACAAGCGCGCAGCCGAATTGGGCGAGCGGCTGATCGTGCGCTCGGTGGAAGACTCCATGAAGCGCGGCACCGTCGTGCTGAAGCACGAGAACGAGTCGCGCAACAAGCACCAGTCGGTAACCCTCCTTGAGGCGATCGAAGAGTTCGGTTTCGATGCCTGCATCGGCGGCGCCCGCCGCGACGAGGAGAAGGCCCGCGCGAAAGAGCGGATCATGAGCTTCCGCGACGAGTTCGGTCAGTGGGATCCGAAGAACCAGCGTCCGGAGCTGTGGAACCTCTACAACGCTCGCAGCCATAAGGGCGAGAACATCCGCGCCTTCCCGATCTCCAACTGGACGGAAATGGACGTCTGGCAGTACATCGAGCGCGAGAAGCTCGAACTGCCTTCGATCTACTTCGCCCACCAGCGCCCGGTGGTCATCCGCCAGGGCGCCATCGTGCCGGTCAACGTGCCGCTGATGAGCGGCGAACTGACCAACCTGCCCAAGGCCGGCGAGGAAATTGTCGAGCTGCAGGTGCGCTTCCGCACCGTTGGCGACATCTCCTGCACGGCCCCGGTGGAGTCGGACGCCGACACCGTCGAGAAGATCGTGATTGAAACTGCCACCACCACCATTACCGAGCGCGGCGCTACACGTCTGGACGACCAGACCTCTGAGGCTTCGATGGAGCAGCGGAAGAAGGAAGGGTATTTCTGAGTTTTTGGGGCTTTGTTTCCGGGGTGGCCGGAGTGCGGGGTGCTAAGCGAGCGGAGCGGGGAATTTGCTCCGTCGGCTGCGGAACTCGCAGTACAGCGCGCTGCCGCGCTGTCTGCTCAGACAGTCCTCGCCGCTCCGCAAACACCCCACTCCACTCTTGAAGAGTGCAGGCTGAATGGAAAACCTAAGCTCTGTCCGCCTGATGCATGGCGGCGACTCCCAAGGGATGAAGAGCAGAGTGCCAAAGGAAGAAAGCTCTCCCGCCACAACTGACCGTAGCCGGGGACGTGTGGGGTGTTCGCGGCGCGGCGAGGACTGTCTGAGCGCAGGCGCGGAAGCGCGCCGCACCGCGAGTTCCGCAGCCGCAGAGCGAATACCCCGCGCGGCGCCGGCGGATTAGCACCCCGGCCGCAAACAACGATTTAAGCACCACCAGAATTCTCGAAAGCTTGAAGGAACGAAAACCATGTCCGCCCTCGAAAACCTGCCCGACACCGACCACGGCCTGCTGCGCTTCCTGACCTGCGGCAGCGTCGACGACGGCAAAAGCACGCTGATCGGCCGCCTGCTGTTCGACACCAAGACCATCCTCGCCGACACCCTCAACGCCATCGAAAAGACCTCGGCCAAGCGCGGCATGAGCGCCGTCGACCTGTCGCTCCTCACCGACGGCCTGCAAGCCGAGCGCGAGCAAGGCATCACCATCGACGTCGCCTACCGCTACTTCTCCACCGGCACGCGCAAGTACATCATCGCCGACGCCCCGGGCCACGAGCAGTACACCCGCAACATGGTGACCGCCGCCTCGACGGCCAACCTCGCGATCATCCTCGTCGATGCGCGCAAGGGCGTCCTCACGCAGACCCGCCGCCACTCCTACCTCGCGAGCCTCGTCGGCATCCCGCATCTCCTCGTCGCAGTGAACAAGATGGATCTCGTCGACTACGACCAGGCCACCTTCGAACGCATCAAAGCCGACTACCTCGCCTTCGCCGAAAAACTCGGCATCAAGGACGTCCGCTTCATCCCGCTGTCCGCGCTGAACGGCGACATGATCGTCGACCGCGGCGAGCGCCTCGGCTGGTACGACGGCCCGACGCTACTGCAGATCCTCGAAGGCGTGCCCGCCGCGCACACCGAACAGGCCGAGAACTTCCGCTTCCCGGTCCAGTTCGTCTGCCGCCCGCAGGACTCCGCCAATCCTGAACTACACGACTACCGGGGCTTCATGGGCCGCGTCGAATCGGGCGAGATCGCCGTCGGCGACGAAATCACGGTCCTGCCCTCGGGGCGGTCCAGCACCGTCAAGGATGTCCAGCTGGGTGGCGTCAGCCAGCTCGGAGCGATCCACGAACAATCGGTCACGCTGCTGCTCGCCGACGAAATCGACATCTCGCGCGGCGACATGATCGTGAAGAGCGCCGAAGCGCCCGAATCCCTGAAACAAATCGATGCCACGCTGTGCTGGCTGTCCGAGACTCCGCTGTCGCCGGCGCGCACTTACCTGCTGCGCCACACGACGCGCGAAGTGAAGGCCAAGGTCGCGAAGATCGACTATCGACTGAATGTGAACACGCTCGAGCAGGAAAGCGTCACGTCGCTCGCGATGAACGATATCGCGCACCTCACGCTCAAACTCGCTCAGCCGATTTTCGCCGACCGGTACGCCGACAACCGTGCCACCGGCGCCTTCATCATCATCGACGAAAGCACCAACAACACGGTCGGCGCCGGCATGATCGGCTGATACCGCACGGCGTCCGTCGTTCCCCACCCCGGGGCGCTGCGCGCGACCGGGGCGCGAGTATTACCCGTGAAAGCCCCGGGTGTGGGAAAATGCTGGACTGCCGTTTTTACGTTGCTGCGCGGCACAGCAAGAAAGATAGAAGACCCTCATGAAATGTCTCGATGATTTCCGCCTGCGATTCGGGAGCAGGGACTATGTACCGATCGTCATTGGCGGGATGGGCGTAGACATCTCCACGGCCGACCTGTCGCTCGAAGCCGCACGGCTGGGCGGCATCGGGCACATCTCGGATGCGATGGTGCCGACCGTGAGCGACCGCCGCTACGACACCAAGTACGTCCGCGACAAACTCAAGCAGTACAAGTACAACGTCGCCAATACCGACAAGTCGGAAGTGCAGTTCGATCTCGGCCTCCTCGAAGAGGCCCAGAAGACGCACGTCGCGCGCACCATGGAGCGCAAACGCGGCGACGGGCTGATCTTCATGAACTGCATGGAAAAGCTGACGATGAACGGCCCGAAGGAGACGCTGCGCGTCCGCCTGCGCGCGGCGATGGATGCCGGCATCGACGGCATCACGCTCGCCGCTGGCCTGCACCTCGGCTCCTTCGCGCTGATCGAGGACCATCCGCGCTTCCGCGACGTCAAGCTCGGCATTATCGTGTCCTCGTTGCGCGCGCTGCAGCTCTTCCTGCGCAAGTCCGCACGCACCAACCGCCTGCCCGACTTCGTCGTCGTCGAAGGCCCGCTCGCCGGTGGCCACCTCGGCTTCGGCATGGACTGGGCGCAGTACGACCTCCATACCATCGTCGCGGAAATCCGCGAGTACCTCCTCGCTGAGAAGCTCGACATCCCGTTGATCCCCGCCGGCGGCATCTTCACCGGCAGCGACGCCGTGAACTTCCTCGAAGCGGGTGCGGCAGCCGTGCAGGTCGCGACCCGCTTCACCGTCTCGCAGGAATGCGGCCTGCCGCCCGAAGTGCAACAGGAGTACTTCAAGGCCCAGGAAGAGGACATCGAGGTCAACGGCATCTCGCCGACCGGCTACCCGATGCGGATGCTCAAGAGCAGCCCCGCGATCGGCTCGGGCATCCGCCCGAACTGCGAAGCCTACGGCTATCTGCTCGACGGCAACGGCAACTGCGCCTACATCACGGCCTTCAACCGCGAGCTCGCCGCCCATCCGGACGCACGCCGCCTGCAGGTGATGGACAAGACCTGCCTGTGCACGCACATGCGCAACTTCGACTGCTGGACCTGCGGCCACTACACCTACCGGCTCAAGGACACGACCAACAAGCTCGCCGACGGCACCTACCAGATCCTCAGCGCCGAGCACATCTTCCACGACTACCAGTACAGCAAGGACAACAAGATCGCCTTGCCGCAAGTCGAGCCGAACGCGTCCGCCGCGGTCTGAGCGACCGACCTCCGCCCGCGCCGGACCTCGGGGCGTAGCCGCAAGACTGGCGGCTACGCCCCTTTTCTTTGGCCCGCCCGCCCCGGGGAACGCAAGCACGCGCCCGCCACTCATACGGGTGGATGCTTCATGCATGTCACGGCACCGCTGCCGCCGACGGAGGGATCGCGTATGCGGAGAATCATTTGGGCCTTGGTCGCGCTCGGATTGCTGATCATCGGCTTCCTCCTGATCCCGCGGCCGGTCGCGGGTGCGCCGGCCACCGGTCCCGCTGTCGTGCTGCGTATCGACGGCGTGATCGGCCCGGCCACCGCGGACTTCGTTACCCACCAGCTCGCGCGGGCCGCGGAACGACACGCGGAGCTCGCCGTGCTCGCGATGGACACGCCGGGCGGGCTCGATACCGCGATGCGCGCCATCATCAAGGACATCCTATCCTCCCCGATCCCGATCGTCGCCTGGGTCGGCCCGAAGGGCGCCCGCGCGGCGAGCGCCGGCACCTACATCCTCTACGCCAGCCATGTCGCGGCGATGGCACCGGCGACGAACCTCGGCGCAGCGACGCCGGTCGCGATCGGTCTGGGCGGCGGACGCTCACCCGGCGCTGACGACGGCGACAAGGCGTCGAACAAGGACCAGGACCGCAAGGAGCACGGCGCGAGCGGCGACACGATGATGGAAAAGGCGCGCAACGATGCCGCGGCCTACATCCGCAGCCTCGCTCAACTGCGCGGCCGCAATGCCGACTTCGCCGAACGCGCGGTGCGCGACGCGGCCAGCCTGTCGGCCGAAGATGCGCTGGCGGGCGGCGTGATCGAGCTGATCGCGCAGGACGAGGCCGAACTGCTGGCGAAGCTCGACGGCCGCACGGTGAAGCTCTCGGATGGAACGACACGGCACCTCGCGACGGCCTCCATCACCGTCGAGCGCGTGACGCCCGACTGGCGCAACCGCCTCCTGTCGCTGATCTCCAATCCCCAGCTCGCGCTGATCCTGATGATGATCGGCATCTACGGCCTGTACTTCGAGTTCACGACCCCCGGCACGGCGGTACCAGGCGTGACCGGGCTGATCTGCCTGATGTTGGCGCTGTATGCATTCCATCTGCTGCCCGTGAATTGGGCCGGCGTCGCGCTGCTGTTGGTCGGCGCAAGCATGATGATCGCCGAAGCCTTCCTGCCGAGCTTCGGCGCGCTGGGCGTCGGCGGCATTGTCGCCTTCGTCATCGGCGGACTCTTTCTGATGGATACCGACGCACCGGGCTACGGCATCCCCCTCGGCTTCCTGATCGGACTCAGCACCGCCAGCGCCGCCCTGCTCTTCGCGGTCGGCAGCTTCGCCGCGCGAACCCGGCGCCAGCCTGTCGTCAGCGGACGCGAAAACATGATCGGCGCGGTCGCCACCGTTCGCAGCGTCACGCCGGACGGCACCTGGGCCTTCGTCCAGGGAGAATCCTGGCGCGTGAGCAGCCCGGCGCCGCTCGTGCCGGGCGCACGCGTGCGCGTCGTCGGCCTCGACGGCCTGACGCTACGCGTCGAACCGCTGGCCAGCACCCCGGACACCACACTCACGGAAGGGAGCCCATCATGATCTACGACCTCAACCTGGGCCTCGGCACGATCCTCCTCGTGCTCGTCGCGCTGGTCGCCAGCTCGCTGCGCGTGCTGCGCGAATACGAACGCGGAGTCGTGTTCATGCTCGGCCGCTTCTGGCGGGTCAAGGGTCCGGGCCTCATCGTCGTGCTGCCGGGCATCCAGCAGATGGTGAAGGTCGACCTGCGCGTGGTCACGCTCGACGTACCGAGCCAGGACGTCATCTCGCGCGACAACGTGTCGGTCAAGGTCAACGCGATCGTCTTCTTCCGCGTCATCGACCCGCAAAGGGCAATCATCCAGGTCGAGAATTACCTCATGGCGACGAGCCAGCTCGCCCAGACGACGCTGCGCGCCGTGCTCGGCAAGCACGAGCTCGACGAGATGCTGGCCGAGCGCGAGCGGCTCAATCTCGACGTGCAGCAGATCCTCGACGCGCAGACCGACGGCTGGGGCATCAAGGTCGCCAACGTCGAGATCAAGCACATCGACCTCAACGAGACGATGATCCGTGCGATCGCCCGCCAGGCCGAGGCCGAGCGCGAACGGCGCGCCAAGGTGATCCACGCGGAAGGCGAGCGACAGGCCGCGGAGAGCCTGCTGCAAGCGGCCACGACGCTCGCGCGCGAACCGGCCGCGATACAGCTGCGCTACCTGCAGACGCTCACGCAGATCGCCGGCGACAAGGCTTCGACGATCGTCTTCCCCGTGCCGGTCGACACGCTTAAGGAATTGCTCTCGGCGGCGATACGTCCGCCCCAGCCCTGAACGCTGGCTTCTGACGGCCCGCCGCGCATCACTCCGCGAACGCGATCGTCACGCGCTTGTTGCGCTTGCCTTCGGAGCGGATGCGGACGACCTTCAGTCAGGGCAGGACCATTGCCAGCGCGATCGGCAGGAACAGCACCGCCGCCACGTTGCCGATCAAGACCATCGACGCGACGGCCTCCGGCTCCTGATGGTAGCGCTCGGCGAAAATGTAGTTCAGCACCGCCGGCGGCAGCGCGCCGAATACGAGCATCAAGGCCTGCTGCTGGGGCGGCAGGTCGAAGACGAGCAGCACGCCGAGCGCGAGCAGCATGCCGGCCACCGGGCGCGCCACGGCACTGTATAGCCCCAGGCCGATCGACGAGATGCGCGAATCGGTGAGGCGCACGCCCAGCGCGAAGAGCATCAGCGGGATCGCGATGTCGCCCAGCATCTTGATCGCGAGCATCAGCGGCGGCCACACCTGAACGCCGGCGATGCCCACCGCGAGGCCCAGCAGCGTCGCGAGCACCGACGGGACCTTCCACACCGTCCAGAGCTTGATGCGATGGTCGAGCAGCCACGCGCCGAACGAGAAATGCAGCAGGTTCGACACCATGAACATCACGACCGCCGGCGCCAGCGCGGCATCGCCGAAGGCGAGCACCGACAGCGGCAGGCCGAGGTTGCCGCAATTGTTGAACATCATCGGCGGCACGAAAGTCTTCGGCGCGACGCCCGCCTGACGCGCGAGCAACCAGCCGACGAGACCGGAACCGACCACGACGATCAGCGTTGCCACGCCCAGCGCACCGAAATCCGCAATCCGAAATTCCTTGTTGGCGAGGGCCGCGAACACCAGTGCCGGCACGAACACGTCCATGTTGAGCTTGTTCGCGTGCGACAGATCCGGCCGCATGCGCTTTCCGACGAAATAGCCGAGCGCGGTCAGCGAAAACAGCGGGAACAGGATCGATACGATACGCAGCAGCATGTGCCAGAGGTCTAGTGAGAACAGCGCCAAAAAAAAGAAGGGCCCGCGGACGGGCCCTTCGTCATCCTCGATGAAGCGATCAGAACTTCAAGCCCAGCACGACCTCATGCACGTCCAGGCCGTCGTTCGGCTTCGCGATATCGGCATTCGAGTAATGCGAAAAACGCCAGCCGGCGCTGAATCGCCGTCCGAATTCGAGGCCGAGGCCGAGGCGTTCGGTAAACTGAAAATTCGTCGACAACTCCTTCGGACCGAGCCTTGTGCGACTCAGCAAGGCGCCGCCGAGGCCGATTTCGGCATAGGGACGAAGTCCAGCCTCCCCGTAGGTCATGCGCAAGAGCCCCAGCCCGCCAGCCTCGTTGAGCGCGTCCGGCCCATTGCCGCCCTCGTGGCGGAAATGTGTCAGCTCGAACTCGGGGTGAAGGGCCGCGTGCCAGCCCCCCCAGTCGCGCTCCCACATCGGGCTGAGACGCAAATTCGCACCGAAGCGCTCGTAGCCGTTGTGCTTTCCGCCCATCACCCCTACCGTCAGGCCGTCTGCGAAGGCCGGACCCGCAGCCACCAGCGCCGCCACCGCCAGAGTTGTCCAGAGCTTCATAGTCACCTCACAGGACGTAGCGCGCGAGATCCTCCCGCTGCGCGAACATTTCGAGCCTCGCATCGACATACGCGGCGTCCACAGCGACCTTCTCGAGTCCGCTCTTGCCTGCGTCAAAAGACACTTCCTCGAGTAGTCTTTCCATCACGGTGTATAAGCGCCGCGCGCCGATATTCTCGGTCTTTTCGTTCACCTGGAAGGCAATTTCAGCGATCCGCCGGATGCCGTCCGTGCCAAATTCCACATTCACCCCGTCGGTCGCGAGCAAAGCCTGGTACTGGCGCGTCAGGCACGCATCGGTCTGGGTCAGGATGCGCTCGAAATCCTCGACCGACAGGCTCTCCAGTTCAACTCGGATCGGGAAACGGCCCTGCAGCTCCGGAATCAGGTCGCTCGGCTTCGACAGGTGGAAGGCCCCGCTCGCGATGAACAGGACGTGGTCCGTGCGGATCATGCCGTACTTGGTCGATACCGTCGTACCTTCGACCAGCGGCAGCAGGTCGCGTTGTACGCCCTGACGCGACACATCGGCGCCATGCATGTCGGAGCGCGCCGCGATCTTGTCGATCTCGTCGAGGAACACAATGCCGTTCTGCTCGACGGCGGTGATCGCCTCGGCCTTCACCTCCTCGTCGTTGATCAGGCGCGCGGCCTCCTCGTCGGCCATCGCCTTCAGCGCGTCGCTAATCTTCATCTTGCGCAGCTTCTTCTTGCCGCCGCCGAGATTCTGGAACATGCCCTGGATCTGCTGCGTCAGCTCCTCCATGCCGGGCGGCGCGAAGATCTCGGCCGTCATGGCGTGAGTGGCGACCTCGATCTCGATTTCCTTGTCGTTCAGTTCGCCTTCGCGCAGCTTCTTGCGGAATTTCTGGCGCGTCGCCGAATCCTGCGGCTCGGGCTCCGTGAGGCCAACGGGGCGCGCCGGCGGCAGCAGCGCGTCGAGCACGCGATCCTCGGCCGCATCCATCGCGCGGTCGCGCACCCGCTTCATCGCCCGCTCGCGTCCATCCTTGATCGCGATTTCCGCGAGATCGCGGATGATCGTTTCGACGTCGCGGCCAACGTAGCCGACCTCGGTGAACTTGGTCGCTTCGATCTTGATGAAAGGTGCGTTGGCCAGCCGCGCCAGACGCCGCGCGATCTCGGTCTTGCCGACGCCGGTCGGTCCGATCATCAGGATGTTCTTCGGCGTGATCTCGCTGCGCAACGGCTCCTCGACCTGCGCCCGGCGCCAGCGGTTGCGCAAGGCAATCGCGACGGCTTTCTTTGCCTTGCCCTGGCCGACGATATGTTTGTCGAGTTCGGAGACAATCTCCGGGGGGGTCATCTGCGTCATCCCTCAAGCACCTCGATCACGTGACTCTGGTTCGTATAGATGCACAGATCGCCGGCAATCTGCAGCGACTTGCGCACGATCTCCTCGGGCGGCAGGTCGGTATTCTCGAGCAAGGCGCGGGCTGCCGACTGCGCGTAGGCGCCGCCGCTGCCGATCGCGACGATCCCCTGCTCGGGCTCCAGCACGTCGCCGTTGCCGGTGATCACCAGCGAATTGTCGCGGTCGGCGACCGCCAGCATCGCCTCGAGACGACGCAGGATGCGATCGGTGCGCCAATCCTTCGCCAGTTCCACGGCGCTCCTCAGCAGGTTGCCCTGGTGCTTCTCGAGCTTTGCCTCGAAACGCTCGATCAGCGTAAAGGCGTCCGCGGTGCCGCCGGCGAATCCCGCCAGGATCTTGCCCTGGTAGATCGGGCGCACCTTTCGCGCAGTCGCCTTGATGACGATGTTGCCCAGCGTGACCTGACCGTCACCGCCCAGCGCGACGCGGTTGCCGCGCCGCACCGAAAGAATCGTTGTCCCGTGGTACTGTTCCATTGATCTGTCCTTGAGCCCGGCACGGCATCCGCGCCGCGCCCTCTGCGTTGCATGACTTCGCCCGAACGGGATGCAGCCCGCAGCCTCAGCCGCGCAGCATCACCACGGCGACCTGATCGACGCCCATGACCCGCAGCAGCGCCGCCACCATTGCATTGACATTACGCAGCACGATCTGCTTCCCCTGCGCCTGCAGCGTCGCGAGGATGTTGAACAGCGTGCCCGCGCTGACGAAATCGATGCGCCGCAGCTGCGCGCACTCGACCTCGAGCTGCTGCAGATTGGCGGCCTGAGCGGCAAGCTGGCGGATCTTCTCCACCGACGCGCTCGTCAGCTCGCCCTCCAGCACGAATTCCTTGGACGCGGCGGGCGCATCCAGATCCATCACCACTTCGTGGGTCACGATCGCACTCGTCGTCGCCTGCGCCTCGGCGCGCGGCTCCCATGACGGCGGCGACTCCTCGAAGGTAATCGCGTAATCGACCGCGAGATCCTCGAAGCGCTCCTGCTCTCCGAGGTGCTGCAGCAGCTCAAGCTGCAGCAACCACATGTCGCGCCCCTCGGCCTGGCCCGGACGGACCTGACCGGACAGCATTTCCGCGAGCGCACCGCAGTTGAGCAGCGACACCTTCACCCGCTCCGCGGCCAACTCGCGCAAGACTGCACGAAACTGCGAACATCCAGTGACGTCGACCGAGCGAAGCCGCCCCAGATCGATCCGGATCGATCCGCTCTTCTTCGCAATCACCCCAATCTGTTCGAACTGACTCGCCGCCTGTCCCGACAGCGCGCCAGCCAAGTTCACCAAAGGCGCCTGACGGGGGCGCGTCGCCTGGCCGGACTCGCTCGACAGATCGAGCCAGGGCGGCGGCGAGCGTTCGAAGCGCGTCGCGTAGTCGAGTACGCGCGTCTCGAAGCTCTGGCGCTGGCCGGTGAGCCGGTACAGATCGAGCAGCATCATCCACACCCCCTCGCCGGTGTGGCTCGCGTCGCCGTCGAGCACGCCGTTGAGCAGGGCCTCGGCCTCGACCGTACTGCCATTGGCATAGAGCACCGCCGCTTCCTCGTACGCCGCTCCGATCCCCGAACCGCCCCCGATTTCCTGCACTTCGACCTGCCCCGCGCAATGCGCGAGCACCCGCGTCGGGTCGCCGACCGAGAAATCGAGGGTCGACAACTCCGGCGGTTCCGGCGCCTGGGCGACCGGCTCCGGCGCGACATCCGGCACACGCGGAGCGGGCTTCTTGCCGAAGAATGGAAGAACCACGTTGCAACCTGTCCGAAGGAATTGACGAAAACTTTTGGGGTAGGGCGCCCAGCATAGCACTTTGGCCCGCTCTGCTGCTCGCTCCCGGGCGATGACCAGCTCCCGCTGCCCGCCATTCTGGGCAAATATGCTCCGAACGATCTAAAACGTTTTGCAAAACTATTGCAATGCGGCAAATGTAACGATCGCCATCGGCTCGGCTAGAATGCTGCGATGCACCCATTCCCTCCTGTCAGCACCGGCGGTGAAGCCCCGATGACGGCCTTCACCCTGCCGGTTCGCGTCTATTACGAAGACACCGACGCCGCGGGCGTCATCTACTACGCCAACTACCTGCGTTTTTGCGAGCGGGCGCGGACGGAATGGCTCCGCGCCGCGGGCTTCGAACAACAGTTGATGCTGGCCGAGCAGCGCCTGGCTTTCGTGGTTCGATCAATAAATGGCGAATACGTGTCACCCGGATTGCTCGATGATGCGTTACATGTCGTGTCGACGATCGAAACCCTCGGCGGCGCGAGTCTCGTGTTCGTGCAGAAGGTGATGCGCGGCGACGAGTTGCTGTTCCGCGGCCGCTTCGTCATCGCTTGTATCAATCTGGACAAGAAACGCCCCACTCCGATCCCCCCCGACATGCGGGAAAAACTTAAAGAACTCGTTCAAGCATGAATGTCTCCCACGATCTCTCGATCATCAGCCTAGTCAGCCAGGCGAGCCTCCTGGCGCAACTCGTCATGGCCCTGCTGGCCGCCCTGTCGGTAATGTCCTGGTACTGGATCTTCCGCAAGTCCTTCCAGATCCGCGGCGCGCGCAACAAGACGAACACCTTCGAACGCGACTTCTGGAGCGGAGGCGACCTCAACTCGCTGTACCAATCGGCCGCGGCCGCACGCCACGACACCGGCGGCATGGAACGCATCTTCGAAGCCGGCTACCGTGAATTCAGCAAGCTGCGGGTCAAGAGCCACGATCACGGCGCGATCATCGACGGCGCGCGCCGTGCGATGCGCGCGACCTACCAGCGCGAGGTCGACGACCTCGAAGCCCACCTCGCCTTCCTCGCCTCGGTCGGCTCGGTGTCGCCCTACATCGGTCTCTTCGGCACCGTGTGGGGGATCATGAACGCCTTCCGCGGCCTGTCCAACGTCAGCTCCGCGACCCTCGCCAACGTCGCACCGGGCATTGCCGAGGCGCTCGTCGCCACTGCGATCGGCCTCTTCGCCGCGATCCCCGCCGTCGTCGCCTACAACCGCTTCGCGCACGACATCGACCGCATCAGCATCCGCTTCGAGAGCTTCATGGAAGAGTTCTCGAACATCCTGCAACGCCAGTTGCGCTGAGCGGCGGAGAACTCGCATGCGCCAGCGTCGCCTGATGAACCAGATCAACGTCGTGCCCTACATCGACGTGATGCTGGTCCTGCTCGTGATCTTCATGGTCACGGCGCCGATGATCCAGACCGGGAGCGTCGACCTGCCCTCGGTGGCCGACGTCCCGCAACCGGCCGTCGAAGCGATGTACGTCGTCGTCGAGCACGACGGTAGCCTCGGCTTCCAGCAGAACGCGAGCGCCACCAAGCAGCCGATGAGCAACACGGAGCTGCTGCGGCGCCTGCGCGAAGCCATCGAACGCAATCCGCAGCAGCCCGTCGTGATCGCCGCCAGCAAGCGCGTCTCCTACGAAAAGGTCATGGACACGCTGAACGGTCTGCGCCAGGCCGGGATTCAGAAGGTCGGCCTGCAAACGAACGCCAGCAGCAGCCGATGAACGACACGCCCCTGCACATCGCGAAGCGCGAACAGCCCGGCAAATGGGCCTCGCTCGCGCTCACCCTCGGCGTGCACGTCGTGCTGATCGCCTTCCTGGTGTTCGGCATCCGTTGGCAGAGCAGCCCGCCGGCCGCGATGCAGGTCGACCTCGTTGGCGCGCCGGCGCCGGCCTCCGCCCCGACCGAGCCGCCGCCGCCCCCGCCGAAGCCGGAACCGAAGCCGGAACCCAAACCGGAGCCGCCGAAACCCCAGCCCAAACCCGAGCCGAAACCGGAACCGCCCAAGCCACAGCCCAAGCCGGAACCGAAGCCCGAGCCCAAGCCCGACATCGCGAACAAGGCCCAGAAACCCGAGCCGAAAAAGCCCGAACCGCCCAAACCGGAGCCGAAGAAGCCAGAGCCGCCGAAGCCGGAGCCCAAGCCCGAGCCGAAGAAACCGGAACCGCCGAAACCGGAGCCGAAGAAGCCGGAGCCCCCGAAGCCCGAGCCGAAGAAGACCGTCGAACCGCCCCGCGACGACTACATGGCGCAGCGCCTCGCGCAGGAAAGCGCACAGACCGCGGCACGCGCACAAGCCGAACGCATCATGCGGGACGACGCCGCGCGCGCCGCGAGCGCGAGCAGCAAGGCCTCCCGCGACGTGTACAGCAACGCCATCCGCACCAAGGTGCGCGGCAACCTGCTGCGTCCGCCCGGTCTCAGCGGCAACCCGGAAGCCGTGTTCGAGGTCGACCAGTTGCCGACCGGCGAAGTGTTGGCGATCCGGCTGAAGCGCTCCTCCGGCGTGCCGGCGCTCGACGACGCGATCGAACGCGCGATCCGGCGCTCCAGTCCGCTCCCCTTGCCCAAGGATGGGGAACTTTTTGAGCGTACTCTCGAACTCAAGTTCCGCCCGCTAGAAGATTGATCATGCAAATTCACGCCAGATTGGATCCTTACGGCACCAATTCGGCTCCGTTCGCTATAATTGCCGCTTGAAGGCCCATGTCCGCCATGAAAATGCTCCCTGCTCCCTTCCGCCCGCTGGTCGGTGCAGCGCTGGCAGCCCTGTCGCTGCTGGCCCATGCGCAACTGTCGATCGAAATCACCGGCGCGGGCGCGAGCCGCTTTCCGGTCGCAATCCCCGTCTTTGAAAATGAAGGCAGCCTGCCGCGCGCCGTCACCGACGTCGTGCGCGCCGACCTCGAACGCAGCGGCCTGTTCAGCCTGATCGACCTCGGCCTGACGCCGCTCCCCGTCACCGTCACGCCGGACCTCCCCGGCCTGCGCGGCCGCGGCGCCGATGCCGCCTTGGCCGGCAGCATCTACCCGCAAGGCGACGGCCGTTTCGAGGTGCGTTTCCGGCTGTTCGACACGCAGAAGCTCAACGAACTGGGCGGGCTGACGATGCGCATGGCCCCGGCACAGAACCGCGCCATCGGCCACAAGATCGCCGACTTCGTCTATGAGAAATTGACCGGCCAGCCCGGCTACTTCTCGACCCGCATCGCCTACGTCGTCAAGAGCGGCTCGCGCTACGAGCTGCAGATCGCCGACGCCGACGGCCAGAACTCCGCCACCGCGCTCGCCTCGCGCGAACCGATCATCTCGCCCGCCTGGGCGCCGGACGGCCAACGCCTCGCCTACGTTTCTTTCGAGTCGAAAAAGCCGGTCATCTACGTCCATACCCTCGCGACCGGTCAGCGCCAGGTCGTCGCCAACTTCAAGGGCTCGAACTCCGCGCCGACCTGGTCGCCCGACGGCCAGCGCCTCGCGGTCGTGCTGACCAAGGACGGCCAGTCGCAGCTCTACGTGCTCAATGCCGACGGATCGGGCGTGCGCCGCCTCGCCACCTCCAGCGGCATCGACACCGAACCCGCCTGGTCGCCCGACGGCGAGTGGATCTACTTCACCTCCGATCGCGGCGGCAGCCCGCAGATTTATCGCTCGCCGGCCAACGGCGGCAGTGCCCAGCGCGTAACCTTCGAAGGCAGCTACAACGTGACGCCGCGCCCCGCGGCCGACGGCTCGAGCCTCGCCTTCATTACCCGGAACAACGGACGCTTCCAGGTCGCCATCATGGACCTCGCCACGCGTCAGACCACGATCCTCACCGACTCGACGCGTGACGAGTCGCCCAGCTTCGCGCCCAACGGCCGCATGATCCTCTACGCCACGGAAAGCGGTGGCCGGGGGGTGCTCGCGGCAGTTTCGTCCGACGGCCGGGTGAAGCAGCGTCTGTCGGTGCAGGCCGCTGACGTCCGCGAGCCCGCCTGGGGCCCGCTACTCCGTTAACCCCCGCGCAACTGCACTGCCCTACGCATAAACAAAGGAAAGACCAATGAAGAAGCTTGTCGTGCCCGCCCTCATCTCCGCCCTCCTCGCTGCTTGCAGCAGCACCGGCACGTTCGACCAGCCCACGGGCGGCGCTGCCGTGGAAGATCGCACCGGCGGTGCTTCGTCGGGCGCCGGCGTCGCTACCGTCACCGCTCCGAGCGCTACCGGTTCGGGCATCGCGGCACTGACCGACCCGAAGAACATCCTCTCCAAGCGCAGCGTCATGTTCGACTTCGACAGCTACGTCGTGAAGGATGAGTTCCGTCCGCTGGTCGAAGCCCATGCCAAGTTCCTCGTCCAGAACCCGACGATGAAGATGCTGATCCAGGGCAACGCCGACGAGCGCGGCAGCCGCGAATACAACCTCGCCCTCGGCCAGAAGCGTGCCGATGCCGTGCGCAAGGCGCTGACCCTGCTCGGCGCGAAGGAAGCGCAGATCGAGTCCGTCAGCCTGGGCGAAGAGAAGCCGCGCTGCTCCGAAGCGACGGAAGCCTGCTACGCGCAGAACCGCCGCGGTGACATGCTCTACTCGGGCGAATTCTGATGAAACGCCTCCTGCCGCTCGCCGTCCTGCTTTCCGTCTCGTACGTCGCACCTGCGCACGCACTGTTCGACGACGATGAGGCACGGCGCCAGATCGTCAATCTGCGAACGGAAACCAACACCCGGCTCGATCGGATGGAGGCAAACAGCAGCCGCGGGCAGCTCGAACTGGCCAGCCAGAACGAGCAGCTCCGCACTGAAGTATCCAAGCTGCAGGGCCAGCTCGAGGTCCTGCTGCACGACATCGAATCCCTCAAGCAGCGCCAGCGCGATTTCTACGTCGATCTCGACAATCGCGTGCGCAAGCTCGAGACGGCGGCCGCTACCGCTGCAACCGCCGCGGCAGCCGCCACCCCGGCCGTGGATCCGGCCGCCGAATCGCGCGAATACGAAAGCAGCCTGAACCTCCTGAAGGAAGGGAAGTACAAGGAGGCCCAGGCGAGCTTCGACCACTTCATCAAGGCCTACCCGCGCAGCAGCTACCTGCCGAACGCCAACTTCTGGGCGGGCAACGCCGCGCTGCAGGCGAAGGACGTCGCGACCGCCAACAACTACTTCAAGACCATCCTGAACACTTGGCCGAACGACCCGATGGCGCCCGACGCGATGCTGGGCCTCGCGAATTGCCAGCAGGCCTTGGGCGAGGCGAAACCTGCGCAGGAAACCCTCAAGAAGCTGGTCCAGAGCTATCCCGACAGCTCCGCGGCGAAGGCAGCCCGCCAGCGCCTCGGCATGAAACCCTGACGTGCCGACGCCTTCTGCGACCACGCCCGCCACCCGCGTGCGCGTCACCGAAATCTTCGCATCGATCCAGGGCGAATCGACACGCGTCGGGCTGCCGACGGTGTTCGTGCGCCTCACGGGCTGCCCCTTGCGCTGCAGCTGGTGCGACACGGAGTACGCCTTCCAGGGCGGCGAGACGCGCGACCTCGACGACATCCTCGCCACGGTTGCCGGTCTCGGCATCCGCCACGTTTGCGTCACCGGCGGGGAACCGCTCTCCCAGAAGGGCTGCCTGCCCTTGCTGACCGCCCTGTGCGACGCCGGACACTCGGTGTCGCTCGAAACCAGCGGCGCACTCGACATCGCATCGGTCGATCCGCGCGTGTCCCGCATCATGGATCTCAAGGCGCCCGGCTCGGGCGAAGTCGCACGCAACCGCTGGGACAACCTGCCCCACCTGACGGCGCACGACGAAATCAAGATCGTCCTCGCCGACGAGGCCGACTATGCGTGGGCGAAGGCGCAGATCGCGCTGCACCGCCTCGCCGAGCGCAGCACGGTGCTGTTGTCGCCGGTGCAGGGCAAACTCGATCCGACGACCCTCGCCGAATGGATCGTGCGCGACCGCCTGCCGGTTCGCTTCCAGCTCCAGTTGCACAAGATTCTCTGGAACGACGCGCGCGGCCGCTGAGCGCGCCTCGTCCACCGCCTCAGCACCGACGTCCGAGCCCATTGCCATGACCGATCATCCCAAACGCGCCGTGATCCTGCTTTCGGGCGGACTCGACTCGGCGACCTGCCTCGCGATCGCACGCGACATGGGCTTCGAGTGCTACGCGCTGTCGGTCGCCTACGGCCAGCGCCATGCCGCCGAACTCAACGCCTCGCGGCGCGTCGCCCTGGCGCTCGGCGCCCGCGAACACCGCCTCGCGCAGGTCGAACTCGGCCAGTTCGGCGGCTCCGCGCTCACCGATGCCAATATCGCGGTTCCGGTCGAGGGCAGCACCGCCGGGATTCCCGTCACCTACGTCCCCGCCCGCAATACCGTCATGCTGTCGATGGCCCTTGCCTGGGCTGAAGTGCTCGGCGCTTGGGACATCTTCGTCGGTGTGAACGCCGTCGACTATTCCGGCTACCCCGACTGCCGCCCCGAGTTCATCGCCGCCTTCGAAGCGATGGCCAACCTCGCCACCAAGGCGGGCGTCGAAGGCACGCGCATCACGATCCACGCCCCACTGATCCAGCTGTCGAAGGCAGAGATCATCCAGCGCGGCACGGAGCTCGGCGTCGACTACGGCCAGACCGTATCCTGCTACCAGGCCGACGACGACGGCCGCGCCTGTGGCGTCTGCGACGCCTGCCGCCTGCGCCGCGCGGGTTTCGAAGCCGCCGGCCTGCCCGACCCCACGCCCTACCGCCAATGACGAAGGGTTGACGCACGTCAGCACGCCATCCTGAAAGCTTTCGTAACATCTCCCGTCTGCGGATGTAATGTCCGCCGCCTTCTAATGGGAGTTCCGATGCGATTCAGGCTTGTACGCTATTTCACGATGGCCAGTCTGGGCATGTTCGGCCTGGTGGCCCTGACGCTGTTCTACTTCGAGCAGCAGCAGAGCAGCTTCTACCGGGAATCGGGCGCAAGGGAACGCGCCTTCTTCAACGAAGTGCAGCAGTCCTTCGCCAAGCAGCAGGAAGAGGCCGGGCGCCGTGACCTGATGGCGATTCACGAGGCCGGCAACGTCAACCTCACGCGCCTGTTCGCCAACGCGCTATGGACACGCGATCTCGCCCCTTTCGTCGCACAGACCCAGGGTTTCGACGCCCAGCCTTGCCGGGCGATCGCCGACATCGTCGACGAACAGGGCAAGAAGACGATGCCCCCCGAGAAAAAGGCCTGCTTCGCCGCAATCGGCAAGCAGATCATGGCGCTGCCCGGCTTTCAGGACCTCGACGCCAAGGTCTATGACACGATGAAGAAGAGCACGGTCTTCAAGATCAAGGTCTTCGACATGCGTGGCGTGACGGTCTATTCGTCCGAGCACGCGCAGATCGGCGAGGACAAGAGCACCAACGAGGGCTGGCGCAGCGCGGCCTTCGACGGCGTGATCAAGAGCGAGCTCACACACCGCGGGAAGTTCAGCGCCTTCGAGGGCGTCGTCGAGAACCGCGACCTGATCGGCAGCTACCTGCCGGTGTTCGAACCGGGCACCTCGCGCATCGTCGGGGTATTCGAGGTCTATTCGGACGTCACGCCCTTCCTCAAGCAGATCCAGGCGACCTCCGACCAGACCAAGGCCACCGCCGCCGAGAACCAGCAGAAGGTGGACGCCGCGGCGCTCGACAACCAGGCCGCCGTGGAATCCGGTTCGAATCGCCAATTGGCGGTGATCGCGGTGCTGCTCGGCGTGCTCTTCGGCGCCCTCCTGCTCATCGTGCGGCGCGCCGACAAGATCATCCAGGAGCAGGCCAAGGAGCGCGAACAGGCGCACCAGCAGCTCGCCCAATCGGAAAAAATGGCCTCGCTCGGTCAGATGGTCGCCGGCGTCGCGCATCAGCTCAATACGCCGCTCGCGTTCTCGCAAAACAACATCCTGATGGTCAAGGATGCGTTGCAGGGCATGGAACTGCCGATGAAGGTCGTCGGACGCCTATCGACGATCCTCGAAGGCGTCGAGGGCGACCGGGTCACGCTCAAGGTCGCCCAGCTGAAGGAGCGGCTCGAAAAGCTGCGCGACGGCAACGTCGAGGTGTCGATGCTGCAGGCGATGCTGCACGACGTGCTCCAAGGCATCGAACAGATGACCGAACTGGTCGTCAATCTGCGCGATTTCACGCGCCTCGACCGCGCGGCCATCGCCGATGCCAACCTCAACGGATCGCTGCACACGGTGACCTACATTGCGCGCACCGTGCTTCCCAAGCACGTGGAACTCGTCGAGGAGCTCGGCGACATCCCGCCCGTGGAGTGCAATCCGTCGCAGCTCAACCAAGTCTTCCTGAACCTCATCAACAACGCGGCGCAGGCGATCGACGGCCGTGGCACGGTCACGGTGCGCAGCGAGGCGACAAAAGACGGCGTGCGCATCGAAGTCGAGGATACCGGGCGCGGCATTCCGGACGACGTTCTGCCCCACATCTTCGATCTGTACTACACCACCAAACCGGCCGGCGAAGGCACGGGCCTGGGCCTCGCCATCGCGCGCGACATCGTCACCCGCCACGGCGGCGATATCAGCGTACGCACCCAACCGGGGGCCGGCACAACCTTCACCGTGACGCTACCGCTGCGGCAGGCGCCGGCACTCGCGATGGCCGCCTGATCGCAGGGAGTTCGACATGGGCACACCCGAAAACCGCGGCAAGATCCTGTGCGTCGACGACGAACCCGGGATCGTCCGCTCGCTGCAGTGGCTGTTGCAGAAGGAGTTTGAAGTCTTCACCGCGACCAGCGGTGCCGAGGCGCTCGAGCTCGTCAAGCAGCACAGCTTCGACGTCGTCATCAGCGACCAGCGCATGCCGGGCATGACCGGCGTCGAAGTCCTGCGCGAGGTGCGCCGCCTGTCGCCGAACACGATGCGCATCCTGCTCACCGGCTACTCCGACATGCAGGCGATCGTGCAGTCGGTGAATGAGAGCGAGGTCTTCCGCTTCATCAACAAACCCTGGAACATCGGGGAGCTGCCCAAGGTCGTCGGCCAGGCGGTCACGATCGCCCGCACCCACCCGGCCGACAAGGCCTCGACCGAGGTTTCCGAAGATGCCCCCCTCGTCGCCAACGGCGAGCGCATCCTCGTCATCGACGACGACCCCGAAATGGGGCGCGCCGTCTCGGAGATCGTCGGCAACGCCGCGAACGTCACCTTCACCCGCAACCTCGCCGACGCCGTCGGCATCCTCAACAAGGAACCGGTCTCGGTGATCGTCTCCGAGACGCGCGTCGGCTCGATCGACGCGACGCGGCTCGTGCGCCTGATGAAGAGCAAGCATCCGGAGATTGTCACGGTGATGCTCACGGGCGAAAGTGACGCCGACACGATTACGACGCTGATCAATCAAGGGCAGATCTACCGCTTCGTCCCGAAACCCGTGCGTACGGGCTACCTCAAGCTCGTGCTGAATTCGGCGCTGCGCAAGCACCACGCACTGACCGACGACCCGAAACAGCTCTTCCGGCATGCCGTCGAGCATACGGCACCCGACGCCATGCATTCGCTGATGTCGGACGTGGAGAAGACAGCCCGCCAGACGGATGCAGCCGCACCCGCCACCGCCGCCGCCGGCACCCCCGGCTTCATGGCAAGCCTGGGGGCGAGCTTCCGGCGCCTGTTCGGCTCGTCACCGAACTGAGACCGGCCCTCGTCCACGCTTCCAGAGTTGACGGGCGCGCCCGTTCCAAATTAGAATTTCGCCTCTTCGCAGTATGGGTCGTTAGCTCAGTTGGTAGAGCAGCGGACTTTTAATCCGTTGGTCGCTGGTTCGAATCCAGCACGGCCTACCAAGTTTCAAAGAAAATGCCTGGACTCCGGTCCGGGCATTTTCTTTTCCAAGCCATGGCTCCTTCCACCGCCGACATCCCCAACATCGCCAACGCGAACGAAATCCGCCACAGCGTGCTGGAAGACGTCCAGGCGCTGCTCGTCGGCTGCCTGATCGTCGCGCTGTCGCTGGTGTTCTTCCGCGAAAGTCGCTTGCTCACGGGCGGCACGACGGGCTTGTCCTTCCTGGTCCATTACCTCGCGGGCTGGCCGCTCGGCTCCATTCTGTTCGCCCTCAACCTTCCCTTCTACCTGTTCGCGTGGCGAGCGATGGGGCGCAGCTTCACGCTGAAGACCTTCTGCGCGGTCGGCCTGTTGTCGGCATTCGCCGAATTCGTGCCGCGGCTGGTCAGCTTCGACCGCCTCGACCCGGTATTCGCCGCGATCACCGCCGGGCTCCTGGCCGGCGTCGGCATCCTGATCCTGATCCGCCACGGCGCAAGCCTGGGCGGCATCGGCGTGCTGGCGATCTATCTGCAGAAGCGCAAAGGGTGGCGCGCGGGCACGGTGCAAATGGTCGCAGACGTCGCCATCCTGAGCCTGGGCCTCCTTGTCGTTCCGCTCGACAAGGTGCTGCTGTCAGTCCTGAGCGCGATGGCGCTCAATCTCGTGATCGCCGTCAATCACCGGCCGGACCGCTACTTTGGATTCTGACATGCAGCTCTGGGTCGATGCGGATGCCTGCCCCGCCGTGATCAAGGACATCCTGTTCCGCGCCGCCACACGCGCGGGCCTGAACCTCACATTGGTCGCGAACCAGCATCTCCGCGTGCCGCCCTCGCCCCTGATCCGCATGGTGCAGGTGCCACCCGGCTTCGACGAGGCGGACAAGTACATCGCCGCGAACGTGCAGCCGGGCGACCTCGTCGTCACCGCCGACATCCCGCTTGCGGCCGAGATCGTCGCGAAGGACGCCCATGCGCTGTCGCCCCGCGGCGCGCTCTATGGCAAGGAAAACATCCGCGAACTGCTCGACATGCGCAACTTCATGGACACCTTGCGCAGCAGCGGCGTGGAGACCGGTGGGCCGGCCGCATTCAGCACCGCCGACCGGCAAGCCTTCGCCAACCGGCTCGACGCCGTGCTGCAACGTCGCCGCCGCTGAGGGTCAGCCGCCGGACGCGGGTTCCGGATGGGTCAGCACATGCGTCTGCGGCAGTTCGCTGCGGATCGCAGTCTCGATCTCGTCGAGCAGGTCGTGCGTCTGCACGATCGTCCACGCGGACGGCACCTGGATATCCACATACACGAAGCCCTCCGCCCCGGCACGGCGCGTGCGCAGGTTCGTGTGATAGACGCCGCGCGACGCGAAGGACTGCAACACCGCCTCGATGCGCGTCACCGACTCGTCCGGCAGCGCCGCGTCCATCAACCCGTGGGCCGACGCCCGGATTAGCCCCCAGGCCTCGGACAGGATGTGCAGGCCCACCAGGATCGCGACCGCCGCATCGAGCCACAGCCAGCCGGTCGCGGCGACCAGCAGCACGCCGAGAATGACCCCGGCCGAGGTCCACACGTCAGTCATCAGGTGCCGCGCCCCGCCTTCCAGCGCGATCGAACGGAAACGCACCGACGCCCGACGCAGAGCCAGGGCGACCAGCAGGTTGATCACGCTGCTCGCGGTCGAAACCGCCAAACCGGCGCCCACCGACTCCAGCGGCTCGGGCGCGAACAGGCGTCCCGCAGCCGACCAGATGATCGCCCCGGCCGCCGCGAAGATCAGGATGCCCTCGAAGCCGCTGGAAAAATACTCCGCCTTGCTGTGGCCGAGCGGATGGTCGCGATCCGGCGGGCTTTTCGCGATCGTGATGATCCACAGCGCAAAAGTGGCCCCCGCGAGATTGACGAACGACTCCATAGCATCCGACAGCAACCCCATCGAGCCGGTCAGCCACCATGCGAGCGTCTTGAGCACGATGGTGACGACCGCGGCAGCGGTCGATAGCCAGAAATAGTGACGAGGTTCCATGAAACGTATTCCAGACGACTTGCGTTGAGAACCGGGTTGAATGACCGATCCGGCCGACCCCGCGCATGATGCCATGCACAAAGCCGCCCCAACGACGCCGATGCGTGGAAGATTCAATGGGGTATTGACAAGCCTTGCGAGGCCACTTATAGTGCGTGGCTCTCGTCGATTGCAGCTAAAAAGACGAAGGGGGGTATAGCTCAGTTGGTAGAGCAGCTGACTCTTAATCAGTAGGTCGTAGGTTCGAATCCTACTGCCCCCACCAAAGAATTCAAGCAAAAGGCCAGTTCTCCGGAACTGGCCTTTTGTCTTTCCGGCTTCGACAAGCCACTCACGCCCCCCGCTTTGCTTCGCCAATCAGCCGGAATACCCTTTCGCCATCGTCGATTCGCGTGCAACCCACACTGGCGTTATGGATAATTGACGCATATGCACCGGAGGCGAGTGATGACAACTGCGACACAGGACGACCTGCAACGGGCCCATACGATCTTCCAGAACGCGGGGACAGGAATGACGATCACCGACCCACAGGGCACGGTGCTTTCGGTCAATCGGGCCTTCACCGAACTGACCGGATATTCGGCCGCCGACATCGTCGGCAAGACACCGGCGGTGCTGCGGTCCGGGCGCCATTCCAGCGAGTTTTATGCGCAAATGTGGCTCGCCCTGCGCGATCAGGGGCACTGGCAGGGCGAGATCTGGAATCGCCACAAGAACGGCACCATCTATCCTGAATGGCTGTCGATCAGCGCCGTTTACAACGATGGCGGCAAGGTCCTGCATTACGTCGGCGTGTTCACCGACATCTCGCAGATCATGACGGTGCAGGCCGAACTGCGCGCCCTGGCTTACCATGATCCGGTCACGCGGCTGCCGAACCGCATATTGTTCCGCGACCGCTTCGAGCAGGCCGCACGGCGCTGCCTGCGCGATGCCGGCCAGCTCGCGGTGATGATGATCGACGTCACCGCCAATGGCAGCAAGCTGCCCAACGACGAACTGATGGCGGCAACGGCCGAACGGCTGTCGACCCATCTGCGGGAAACCGACACTCTGGCACGCGCCGGCGAATGGGAGTTCCTCGCGCTCATCGAGGGGATAGACGGCCCGCGCAGTGCAAGCATCACCGCGGACCACATCCTGAAAGGGCTCGAGACGCCGCTGCAGGCCGGTGAAGGCGAGATTTACCTCAGTGCCAGCGTCGGCATCAGCCTCTACCCGATGGACGGCTTCACCATCGACGACCTGCTGACCGCGGCCGATGCGGCGATGCTCCAGGCGCGTGCGCGCGGACGCCACACCTACCGCTTCTACTCGGCAGAAATGACGGCCTTCGCGAACGAGCGGATGGGGCTCGAACGTCGCTTGCGCCAGGCTCTCGCCGACGACGCGCTCGCGCTGCACTTCCAGCCGCAGTTCGACGCCCGCACGTCGCAAATCACCGGCATGGAAGCGCTGGTCCGCTGGACCGATCCGCAACTCGGCGTCGTCGCGCCGGAGCGCTTCGTGTCGATCGCGGAAGACTGCGGCCTGATTCATCCGCTTGGAGAATGGGTGATGCGGCGCGCCTTCGGCCAATATCAAACCTGGGCGGCGAGCGGCGTCGCCCCGCCGATGCTGTCGCTGAACATCTCGGCCCGCCAGCTCGAACGCGTCGATTTTGCGGATAGCGTGGCCGCATTGCTGGCCGAGACGGGGATGAATCCGCATGCGCTGGAATTCGAATTCCGCGAATCCGTGCTCTCCGATGTGGCGTACGCCGTCCCCGCGCTCGAGGCACTCGACCGTCTGGGCATCCGCCTGTCGATCGACGGCTTCGGTACCGGCTTTTCCCCCGTCGGGAACTTGCGGACGCTGCCGATCACCAAGCTCAACATCGATCGCAGCTTCGTCCAGCGCATCGGCGACGGAAGCGACAACGACGTGATCGTGCGGACCGTGGTCGGGATTGCACGCACGCTGGGCTTGCAGGTCATCGCCGAAGGTGTCGAGACCGAGGACCAGGCGACCTTCCTGCGCGAACTCGGCTGCAACGAATTCCAGGGGCATCTGTACGGCCATGCCGTTAGCGCCGAAGACTTCCGCCGCTGCTTCGGGCGCCAGCCGGCATGAGCCGCATACCCCGCCTGCGGTACAGGGCCTACGGGGGGCAGTAGGCACTTTGAAGCTTTTATCAAGATTGGGTACATTTGAGTCCGTCGGCCCGGGGAGAGAATGCAGGACCAAACGGGTCGGCCGCCGTCCCGCGGCGTAGCAGATCAATGATTCCAACAACGAGGAAGGAAAACAGTGTCGAACAGTCCATACGATCAGGGCCTGGGCAAGAATCCGGCGAACTATGTCCCGCTGTCGCCCTTGAGCTTTCTTGAGCGCTCGGCCTACATCTATCCGAAACGCGTGGCGGTCATCCATGGCGACCGCAGCTTCACGTGGGCCGAACATTACGAGCGCTGCCGCCGCCTGGCGAGCGCTCTCGTGCAGCAGGGCGTCAAGCGCGGCGACACGGTCGCCGTGATGCTGCCGAACGTTCCGGCGATGGCCGAGGTGCATTTCGGCGTACCGATGGTCGGCGCCGTACTCAACACGCTGAACACCCGCCTCGACGCCGAAGCGATCGCCTTCCAGCTCGACCACGGCGAAGCCAAGGTCCTGATCACCGACCCCGAGTTCGCGGCGATCGTCAGCCGGGCGTTGGAACTCATGAAGGGGCCGAAGCCGCTTGTGATCGACACGCTCGACCCGGAATACCCCAGCACCGAGCGCTGCGGCGAAATCGAATACGAAGACCTCCTCGCAGGCGGCGATCCAGAGTTCGCGTGGAGTCTGCCGCCCGACGAATGGGATGCCATCTCGCTGAACTACACCTCGGGCACCACCGGCAACCCCAAGGGCGTCGTGTACCACCACCGCGGCGCGTATCTGAATGCCGCCTCCAACATCATCAGCTGGGGCATGCCGCAGCACGCCGTCTACCTGTGGACGCTTCCGATGTTCCACTGCAACGGCTGGTGCTTCCCGTGGACGGTCGCCGCCAACGCCGGCGTCAATGTCTGCCTGCGCAAGGTCGACGTCGCGCTGATCTACGAGCTGATCCGCAAGCACAAGGTCAGCCACCTGTGCGGCGCGCCGATCGTGCACGGCATGCTGATCAACGCGCCCGAAGGCATGCGCGCGGGCATCGACCACAAGGTGTCGGCACTGATCGCCGGTGCTGCGCCCCCGGCCGCAATCATCGAAGGCATGGAGCGCATCGGCTTCGACATCACCCACGTCTATGGCCTGACGGAAACCTACGGTCCCGCCGCGGTGTGCGCGAAGCACCCGGAGTGGGACGATCTGCCGATCGCCAACCGCGCGGAGCGCAACGGCCGTCAGGGCGTGCGCTACCACATGCAGGAAGCGATCACGGTCATCAATCCCGAGACGATGGAACCCGTTCCCGCCGACGGAGAGACGATGGGCGAAGTCATGTTCCGCGGCAACCTCGTGATGAAGGGCTACCTGAAGAACGAGAAGGCGACGCAGGAAGCCTTCGCCGGCGGCTGGTTCCACACCGGCGACCTCGGCGTCATGCAGCCCGACGGCTACGTCAAGATCAAGGACCGCTCCAAGGACGTGATCATCTCCGGCGGCGAGAACATCTCCTCGCTCGAAGTCGAGGACGTGCTCTACCGCCACCCGGCCGTGATGACCGCCGCGGTCGTCGCGAAGCCGGATCCGAAGTGGGGCGAAGTGCCGGCCGCCTACATCGAGATCAAGGAAGGCGCCCAGGTCACGGCCGAGGACATCATCGCCCACTGCCGCGAGCATCTCGCGCGCTACAAGGTGCCGAAGTACATCGAGTTCTGCGTGCTGCCGAAGACCTCGACCGGCAAGATCCAGAAGTTCGTGCTGCGCGAGCAGGCGAAGTCGGCTTCGGCGATCGAGTAAGCATCCCGCCACGGCGACACGCGTCGCCGCAGCCCGAACAAGCCGCCACCGCAACCGGTGGCGGCTTTTTTGCGTCCGCAATGCACGACACATCGGCCGATGCACACGGCGTTCCCCGTCCGCGTACCGCCTCCCTCTCAGACTGTGCAGACATGCGCTTTGGCGCGCGGGAACCGAATCCGGCGAGCGAGGACTAAGTTTCCGCGAGCGTGATCGAATTTACATATCGGCGAAACATCGATTCTTATAATCGACGTCGCCGTCGCCCTTCGGTCCGTCCCGCGGCACGTGTTTCAGCCGGCCCAGGCAGCCGGTGCAGTTCAGCTTCCACCAACGAGGGCAGGATCTGAAAAGCACGATGAGCAGTGATTTCATCCTGGAGACGCGCGACCTGACCAAGGCCTTCAAGGGTTTCGTGGCCGTAGACAAGGTCAACCTGCAGGTGCGGCGGGGGGACATCCACGCGTTGATCGGCCCGAACGGCGCCGGCAAGACGACCGTCTTCAACCTGCTCACGAAGTTCCTGACGCCGACCCACGGCACGATCCACTTCAACGGCCAGGACATCACGCACGAAAAATCCGCCCAGATCGCGCGCCGCGGCATCGTACGCTCCTTCCAGATCTCGGCGGTGTTTCCGCACCTGACGGTGCTCGAGAATGTTCGCATCGCGCTGCAGCGCAAGCTCGGCACGAGCTTCCATTTCTGGCGCTCGGAGAAGAGTCTGGCGGTGCTCGACGGCCGCGCGATGGAGCTCCTCGAAGCGGTCGACCTGCAGGGCTTCGCCGATTCGGTGACGATCGAGCTGCCCTACGGACGCAAACGCGCACTCGAAATCGCGACCACGCTCGCGCTCGAACCCGAACTGATGCTGCTCGACGAGCCGACGCAAGGCATGGGTCATGAAGACGTCGGGCGCGTCGCCGACCTCATCAAGCGCGTGTCGGCGAACCGCACGGTGCTGATGGTCGAGCACAACCTCAGCGTCGTCTCCCACATCTGCGATCGGATCACGGTGCTGCAGCGCGGGGCGGTGCTCGCCGAAGGGCCGTACGAGCAGGTCTCGGCCGATCCGCGCGTGCTCGAAGCCTACATGGGGACCGGCCATGGCTAAGGCGAGCGCCTTCGACCCGACCGCCGAAATGCTGCGCGTGAGCGCCCTCCATGCGTTCTACGGCGAATCGCACATCCTGCACGGCATCGACTTCCAGGTGAATCGCGGCGAACTCGTCACGCTGCTGGGGCGCAACGGTGCCGGGCGCACGACGACGCTGAAGGCGATCCTCGGGCTCACCGGACGACGCAGCGGGTCGATCATGGTCAATGGCCGCCAGGTCATCGACCTGCCGACGCACCGCATCGCCCACCTCGGCGTGGGTTACTGCCCCGAGGAGCGCGGCATCTACGCAAGCCTGTCGACCGAGGAGAACCTGCTGTTGCCGCCGGCCGTGAACAGCAGCGGGATGAGCCTCGACGAGATCTACGAGATGTTCCCGAATCTCAAGGAGCGCCGCACGAGCCCCGGCAGTCGCCTGTCCGGCGGCGAACAGCAGATGCTCGCGATGGCGCGGATTCTGCGCACCGGCGCGCGCCTTCTGCTGCTCGACGAGATCACGGAGGGACTCGCGCCGGTGATCGTGCAGACGCTCGGGCGGGTGATCGCGCAGCTGAAAGCGAAGGGGCTGACGATCATCCTCGTCGAACAGAATTTCCGTTTCGCGGCACCGCTCGCCGACCGGCATTACGTGATCGAGCATGGCCGCATCGTCGAGACGGTCACCAAGGACGAACTCGAATCGAAGATGCCGCTGCTGGAAAAGCTGCTCGGCGTGTGAACACCCACGAACAAGACGGAGGAGACACGATGAAGCGCAGGATTCTGGGGTCAGCGATCGCCGCGGCGGTCCTCGCGATGCAGCCGGCTCTCGTTCCGGCGGCGACCAACGTCAGCGACGGTGTCGTCAAGCTCGGCGTGCTGACCGACATGTCGGGCACCTATTCGGACCTCTCCGGCCCCGGCGCCGTCGAGGCGACGAAGATGGCAATCGAGGACTTCATCGCGAAGGAAAAACCCGACTTCAAGATCGAGATGATCTCGGCCGACCACCAGAACAAGGCGGACATCTCGGCGAACAAGGCGCGCGAATGGTTCGATACCGCCAAGGTCGATACCATCGTCGATCTCGTGACGACCTCGACCGCGCTCGCGGTGATGAAGGTCGCGCAGGAGAAGAACCGCATCTCCCTCGTGAACGGTGCGGGCTCGACGCCGATCACCAACGAGCAGTGCAATGAGACGACCGTGCACTGGGCTTACGACACCTATGCGCTGCCGGTGGGCACCGCGAAGGCGGTCGTCAAGCAGGGCGGCAAGACCTGGTACTTCATCACTGCCGACTATGCCTTCGGCCACTCGCTCGAGAAGAACACGTCCGAGGTCGTGACGAAAAGCGGCGGCAAGGTGCTGGGCAGCGTGCGCCACCCCTTCCCCGGTAGCGACTTCTCATCCTTCCTGCTGAGCGCACAATCCTCGGGCGCCCAGGTAATCGGCCTCGCCAACGCAGGCAGTGACACGATCAACTCGATCAAGCAGGCGAAGGAGTTCGGCATCACGCCGAAGCAGACGCTCGCCGGACTGCTGATGTTCATCTCGGACGTGCATAGCCTCGGGCTCGAAGCCACCCAGGGAATGTATCTGACGACCGGCTTCTACTGGGACCGCAACGACGAGACGCGCGCCTGGTCGAAGCGCTACTTCGAGCGCATGAAGCGCATGCCGACGATGGTTCAGGCCGGAGACTACTCTGCGGTCTATCACTATCTGAAGGCGGTCAAGGCGGCCGGCACCGACGAAGCCAAGGCCGTGATGGCGAAGATGCGCGAGATGCCGGTCAACGACTTCTTCGCGAAGAACGGTAAGGTGCGCGTCGATGGCCGGATGGTGCACGACATGTACCTCGTGCAGGTGAAGAAGCCTTCGGAATCGAAGTACCCGTGGGACTACTACACCATCCGCGAGACGATTCCGGGCGACGAGGCGTTCATCCCGCTGTCCGAGAGCAAGTGCCCGCTGGTGAAGAAGTAACCGTCGCAACCGGCCCGACCGCATATGGACATCTTCGGCATACCGATCCAGGCCCTGATGGGGCAGTTGCTGATCGGGCTCATCAACGGCTCGTTCTACGCGATCTTGAGCCTGGGGTTGGCGATCATCTTCGGCCTGCTCAACATCATCAACTTCGCGCACGGCGCGCTCTACATGATGGGCGCCTTTGTGTCGTGGATCGGGCTGACCTACCTCGGCATCAATTACTGGGTCGCGCTGATCGCATCGCCGGTGGTCGTCGGCTGCCTCGGCATGCTGATCGAGCGCACGATGCTCAAGCACCTCTACCGCCTCGACCACCTGTACGGGCTGCTGCTGACCTTCGGGCTGGCGCTGATCATCGAGGGCCTGTTCCGCTACCAGTTCGGCATTTCCGGCGCGAGCTACCCAGTCCCCGAGCTGCTCTCCGGCGGCTTCAACCTCGGCTTCATGTTCCTGCCGAAATACCGCGCCTGGGTCGTGCTCGTGTCGCTCGTCGTGTGCTTCGGCAGCTGGTTCATCATCGAACGCACCAAGCTCGGCTCCTATCTGCGCGCCGGCACCGAGAATCCGCAACTTCTTCAGGCCTTCGGCATCAACGTGCCGCTGATGATCACGCTGACCTACGGTTTCGGCGTCGGGCTCGCAGCCTTCGCGGGGGTGCTCGCGGCGCCGGTGTTCCAGGTGAACCCGGTCATGGGCTCGAACCTGATTATCGTCGTGTTCGCCGTCGTCGTGATCGGCGGCATGGGCTCCATCATGGGCTCGATCGTCACCGGCGTTGGTCTGGGCCTCGTCGAGGGGCTGACGAAGGTGTTCTACCCGGAAGCTTCGTCGGTCGTGATCTTCGTCATCATGGGCATCGTGCTGCTGCTGCGGCCCGCCGGCCTCTTCGGACGCGAGCGCTGAGCGATGGCGAACGGCTTACAAGGACCCGCGCAATGAACGGCAAACTCGTCGGCTGGATCGCGCTGATCGCAATCGGACTCGTCGCACCCCTCGTCCTGTACCCCGTGCTGCTGATGAAGATCCTGTGCTTCGCCCTCTTCGCCTGCGCCTTCAACCTGCTGCTCGGCTATACCGGCCTGCTGTCCTTCGGCCACGCCGCCTTCCTCGGCTCGGCCGGCTACGTCTGCGGCTATGCGGTGCAGTCGCTCGGCCTGTCGCCCGAGCTCGGCATCCTCGCCGGCACCGCGGTCGCGGCGGCGCTGGGCTTCGTGTTCGGCAGCCTCGCGATCCGCCGCGCGGGCATCTACTTCGCGATGATCACGCTCGCGCTCGCGCAGCTCGTCTACTTCCTCGCGCTGCAGTTCCCCTTCACCGGCGGCGAGGACGGCATGCAGGGCATTCCGCGCGGACGCCTGCTGGGCATGATCGACCTGGGCGACACGATGAACATGTATTACTTCGTGCTCGCGATCTTCCTGTTCGGGTTCTGGGTCGTCGACCGCGCCATCCACTCGCCCTTCGGACAGGTGCTGAAGGCGATCCGCGAGAACGAGCCGCGCGCGGTCTCGCTCGGCTACGACGTCGAGAAGTACAAGCTGCTCGCCTTCGTGCTGTCGGCGGCGCTGTCCGGGCTCGCGGGCGCGACCAAGGCATTGGTGTTCCAGCTCGCATCGCTGACTGACGTGCATTGGCACATGTCGGGCGAGATCGTGCTGATGACGCTGCTGGGTGGGATGGGGACGGTGTTCGGGCCGATCGCCGGCGCGGCGATCGTCGTCGGGCTGCAGAACTACGGCGCGGAGTTGGGCCAGTGGGTCACGGTGCTGACCGGCGTCATCTTCGTGATCTGCGTGCTGGCCTTCCGGCGTGGCATCTTCGGCGAACTGGCGGTGCTGATCCGGCGTTCGGGCATCCGGATCTGAGCGCCCTCGCCCCGCTCGACTTCACGCGGGGGCGGCCGCCTCATCGGCGAGGCGCCACTGCAGGCTCCCTTTGGCGGCGACGAGCAGCTTCTGGCTGCCGGGCGGGGTCGCGCGCAGGAAGGCCTTGATCTCGGCCGGCGTCATCTGCGCCACGGGTTTCGCATCCGCGGCTTGGAGGCGTGCACGGACGATGACGTCACCGGAGATGTCGCCGATGCTGCAGGTCACCGCCTCGCGAAGCTTGCGGCGTTCGTCCTCGACCGCCGCCATCGCCGACTGGAGCGCCTCCCGCTGGGTCGCCCGGGCCTTGCCTTCCTCGGCGAGCCGAGCGAGCACCTTCAGGACCGGCGCCACCTTATCGCGCAGCTTGATGAAGGCCGCCTGCTGCTCCGCCGTGAGCGAGATCTCCTTGCGCCTGAGCTTGCCCGCGACCGCCATGTAGTTCGCGACACCGGGCTGGGTGCGCGCCGACTCCAGCAGCTGGCGCGCGGCCGCGTCCGCCTGGTCGAGCGACTCGAGCTGCGCGCTCGCCTGGGCGAGCAGCGCGCGCTGGGCATCTTCGGCGGGCAGCAACACCGAGATCAGCGTTTCAGCCTGCCCACGCGGCCTGACCGCCTCGATCGTGAGCGACGGCGACGCGAGCACCGAGGCCTGGACGACCGCCACCTGCACTTCGTCCGCCAGGATGTCGCAGCCCACCGCACGTTCGCCGACGACGACCCGCCGCGCAACGATGAGACTGCTTTCGGCGGCGCCGACCGTGACCTCGCCTCCGGGCGCGAAGATCGTCGCGCCGCTAACGCGCCCCTCGACCGTCACCTCGCCGCCGGGATCGACGATGCTCCCGCCCGAGAGGTTCTGCTTCAGCACCACGCGCCCGCCGCGCGACACGATCTTGCCGAAGACGTCGGCGTAGGTCGTGATGTTCAGCCCCTCGACGACACGCCGCTCCTGGATCTCACCATGCTCCTCGTACTCGTCGCCCATCAGCGAGATGTCGCCGGTCGTGCGCAGGCTCACGCCGGCACGATTGACGACCTTCTCGGTCACCGAGATCTTGCCGCTGTCATTATCAATATCGAGAAAGCCGTCGATCGCAGCGACGAGGCATTCACCCTGCTCGTCCCGGTCGACGCGCGTGCCCTCCCCGGACAGCGTCGCGAAATCGAAATCCTTGGGCACCGGCGGCGCCACGGGCCGTCCGGTGAGTTCGCGGCCGAGCGCGCCCAGCACCAGCGGCGTCTTGCGCAGCAGCCGCGCGCCGGCGCGGATCTGCGGGAAGCGGTTGCGGAAGCGCGCCAGGTTGATCCGGCCGTCCGGCAGCAGTCCCGGCGCGTCGTCACGGTGCAGCACGTCCGACAACTCCTCGACGCCGGCGTCGGCGCCGGCAGTCGGGGCAATCGCCGCCGCGATCTTCAGTCGCCCGACGTAGTCATCGGCGATCGCCTTGCGCACCTCCGCCTCGTCGACACCGAACTTCACCCCCTTGAGCCAGATCTGCGCCACGAACTCGTCGAAATCCAGCTTCGTCTTCTGCGACACGACAACCGATTCGGTGCGCACCGCGCCGCCCTCCTCGTCGTCATCGCCCCCCGCGACCGGCTGCTCGACCGTGTATTCCAGGCTGACCGGTTCGAACAGGTATTCCGCTCGTCCGCCCGAAACCTTCACGCCGCGATACAGCCCGACGCGCTGGCCCACAATGTAGGAGATGCCCGCCGCAAAACGGACGCAGGCATTTCCGCCGGCCGCCTCGCGCGCATGGATCTCGTCGATCACCATTCCCGGCTCGAAGTCGAAGGCGAGTCGCAGAAAGACCGGATAGTCGATGCCGCGAAAATAGGCACCGCGGATGAACATGCGGTCCACCCACTGGTTGAACTCGGCCGAAGCGCTTAGATAATTGAGGTCGACCGACAAGCCCGCCTCATCGCGGATGATGAAGCGCGGCAAAGGCTCCGGTGCATTCCCTTCGAGTCCCGCGGCGGTGTCGGCCATCGTCTCGTCCCTGTCTTTTTTCGTAGTTGTATCAACCGACTTCGCCCCCATGTTACTGGACGTCACGGTCGCACGCATAATGAACTGCAACACGCAATTTGTTCCGGCTCCGCCGCCGCGTCTGGGTTAAGCTTTCGCGCCACCTCGCCTTGCCGCCATCCTTCATGGCCTCCGAATTCGATCTCATCCGCCGTCACTTCACCCGCGCTCCCCGCCACACCGCCCTCGCGGTCGGCGACGATGCCGCCTTGCTGCAGCCGCGCGCGGGCATGCAACTCGCGGTCTCGACCGACATGCTGGTCGCGGGCACGCACTTCTTTCCCGACGCCGACGCCGAGGCGCTGGGCTGGAAGACGCTCGCCGTGAACGTCTCGGACATCGCCGCGATGGGCGCCGAGCCGCGCTGGGCCGTGCTCGCGCTGTCGCTACCGTCCGCCGACGAAGCCTGGATCGCCGCCTTCGCGCGTGGCTTCTTCGCCTGCGCCGAAGCCTTCGGCGTTGATCTCGCCGGCGGCGACACGACCCGGGGACCGCTCAACCTGTGCGTCACGATCTTCGGCGAAGTGCCCGTTGGTGCCGCAATCACGCGTGACGGCGCGCAGCCCGGCCACGACATCTGGATCACCGGCACGCCCGGCCTCGCGTCCCTCGGCCTCGCGCACCTGCGCGGCGAGATCGCACTGCAAGGCGACCACGCCCGCCGCTGCCTCGACGCCCTGCACCGCCCGCGGCCGCGCGTCGGCTTCGGTCTCGCGCTGCGCGGCATCGCGAGCGCGATGCTCGACGTCTCGGACGGCCTGCTCGGCGACCTCGGCCACATCCTCGAACGCTCGGCCTGCGGCGCACGCATCGACGTCCCGACGCTGCCGCTCGCCGACCTCCGCGCTGCGGGCGCCGACGATGATCTCGCACGACGCTGCCTGCTCTCCGGCGGCGACGACTACGAACTGCTATTCACCGCGCCAGCCGCAAGGCGCGACGAGATCGCCGCGCTGGGCCAAACGCTCGGCCTGCCCGTGACCCGCATCGGCACCGTGACTGCCCAACCCGGGCAGCTCCTGCTGCGCGAAGCGGACGACCGCGAGCATTACAGTGCGCCGCGCGGCTACGATCACTTCGGCTGAACCCGCCTCCCTCACGCCATTCACCCGATGCAACCGACTTTCCGCCTCCTCTTCAGCCACCCCGCGCACTTCATCTCGCTCGGTTTCGGCTCCGGCCTGTCGCCGCGCGCCCCGGGCACGGCCGGCACGCTCGCCGCCTGGCTGCTCTACCCGCTGGTGCGCACGCCGATTTCCGACTTCGTGTTCCTCGTGCTGCTCGCGAGCTTCTTCGTCGCCGGCATCATCGCCGCCGACCGCACCGGGCGCGCGCTCGGCGTGCCCGATCACGGCGCGATCGTATGGGACGAAATCGTCGCCTTCTGGCTGGTGCTCTTCTTCACCCCGGCCGGCCTGATCTGGCAGGCGGTGGCCTTCGCGCTGTTCCGCTTCTTCGACATCGTGAAGCCGCCACCCGTCCGCTGGGCGGACCGCCGCGTGAAAGGTGGTTTCGGCGTCATGCTCGACGACCTGATCGCCGCCGGCTACGCGATCCTCGTGCTCGCCATCCTCGTCAGACTGCTCGGCCCCACGCCATGGACCCACATCTGAACGCCCTCTCCGCCGAAGTCGGCGCCTGGCTGCTCGCACGCAAGCTGAAGCTCGGCTGCGCCGAATCCTGCACCGGCGGATGGGTCGCCGAAGTCGTCACGGCCACCGCTGGCAGTTCCGAATGGTTCGACTGCGGATTCATCACCTACTCGAACGAGTCGAAGCAAGAGTTGCTGGACGTGCCTGCGGACACCCTTCGGCGCCATGGCGCCGTCTCTGAGCCGACGGTCGGTGCGATGGTCGCGGGAGTCCTGTCGCGCAGCCGTGCCGACGTCGTGCTCGCCGTATCGGGCATCGCCGGCCCGGGTGGCGGCAGCCCGGACAAGCCCGTCGGCACGGTGTGCTTCGCCTGGGGCGCACGCGATGGCCGCACGCACTGCGCGACCTGCCATTTTTCGGGCGACCGCGAAGCGGTCCGCCGACAGGCAGTCTTCCATGCGCTGCGAGAATTAATGACAATGGACTTTTCCTGACGCACCCACTCCCAGCAATTGACACCGCACAGCAATCTCTGTGCCATAATTCACCGACTAGCAGAAAGGACACCCCATGGACGACAACAAGGCCAAGGCCCTCGCCGCCGCGCTCTCGCAGATCGAGAAGCAGTTCGGCAAGGGTTCGATCATGCGGATGGGCGACGGCAACGTCGAAAAAGACATCCAGACCGTCTCGACCGGCTCGCTCGGGCTCGACATCGCACTCGGCCTCGGCGGCCTGCCGCGCGGCCGGGTCGTCGAGATCTACGGCCCGGAATCCTCCGGCAAGACGACGCTCACGCTGCAAGTCATCGCCGAGATGCAGAAGCTCGGCGGCACCGCCGCGTTCATCGACGCCGAGCACGCGCTCGACGTCGGCTACGCCGAGAAGCTCGGCGTCAATATCCAGGATCTGCTGATCTCGCAACCGGATACCGGCGAACAGGCGCTCGAGATCGCCGACATGCTCGTCCGCTCGGGCGGTGTCGACATCGTCGTCGTCGACTCGGTCGCGGCGCTGACGCCGAAGGCCGAAATCGAAGGCGAAATGGGCGACCAGCTCCCCGGCCTGCAGGCCCGCCTGATGAGCCAGGCGCTGCGCAAACTCACCGCCAACATCAAGCGCACGAACACGCTGGTGATCTTCATCAACCAGATCCGGATGAAGATCGGCGTCATGTTCGGCAGCCCCGAGACCACCACCGGCGGCAACGCGCTGAAGTTCTACGCCTCGGTGCGCCTCGACATCCGTCGCATCGGCTCGATCAAGAAGGGCGACGAGGTCGTCGGCAACGAAACCCGCGTCAAGGTCGTCAAGAACAAGGTCTCGCCCCCATTCCGCGAAACCGAGTTCGACATCCTCTACGGCGAAGGCATCTCGCGCGAAGGTGAGATCATCGATCTGGGCGTGCTGCACAAGATCGTGGACAAGGCCGGCGCGTGGTACTCGTATAAGGGCGACAAGATCGGCCAGGGCAAGGACAACACGCGCGAATTCCTGCGCGCCAACCCGGCCCTCGCACGCGAGATCGAAAACCGGGTGCGCGTCGCGGTCGGCCTGAAGGAAATGCCGGTCGAAGCCGAACCCCCGCAGGCCTCGCAAGCGGCCTGACGGCTGAATCATGGCGGAAACCAGCCTGCGGGAGCGTGCCCTGAGGCACTTGGCGCGGCGGGACCACTCCCGCGCCGAACTCGCCCGCAAGCTGGCCGCCCATGGCTCGACCGAAGAGATCGACGAAATCCTCGACCGCATGACCGAACTCGGACTCCTGAGCGACAGCCGCTTCGCCGAAGCCTGGGTGCGCGGCAAGGCCGCGCGCCATGGCACGACGCGGCTGCGTCACGACCTCGCCCAGCGCGGCGTGCCGCGCGACGCGATCGACGCGGCGATCGCCTCCGAGTGCCCCGACGACGAGATGACGCGCGCCCGCGAGCTGTGCCGCAGCCGTTTCGCCACGCCGCCGGCCGACGCCCGCGAATGGGCGCGCCAAGCCAGATTCCTGCAGAGCCGCGGCTTCGCCGTGGACCTGATCCGCAAGCTATTGAAAGAGAACCCCGATGAGTCTGCTTAAGGTCGCGGGACTGCAAAAACGCTACAAGGCCCGCACCGTCGTCCATGACGTGGCCTTCGAGGTCGGCAGCGGCGAAGTCGTCGGCCTGCTCGGCCCCAACGGCGCCGGCAAGACCACCTGCTTCTACATGATCGTCGGCCTCGTCCGCGCCGACGGCGGCGACATCACGCTCGACGACGCCCAGCTCACCCACCTGCCGATCCACGCGCGCGCGCGCCTCGGCCTCTCCTACCTGCCGCAGGAGATGAGCGTCTTCCGCAAACTCACGGTGGCCGAGAACGTCCGCGCCGTGCTCGAACTGCAGGGCCTCGACGACGACGCCATCAGCGCCCGCCTCGAAGAGCTGCTCGAAGAACTGGGCATCGCCCACCTGCGCGACAACACCGCGATCTCGCTCTCGGGCGGCGAACGGCGGCGCTGCGAAATCGCGCGGGCGCTCGCGACCAATCCGCGCCTGATCCTGCTGGACGAACCCTTCGCCGGCGTCGACCCGATCGCGGTGCTCGACATCCAGAAGATCATCCGCTACCTGCGCGACCGCGGCATCGGCGTGCTGATCACCGACCACAACGTGCGCGAGACCCTCGGCATCTGCAATCGCGCCTACATTATTAGTGACGGGCGGGTGCTCGCGAGCGGCCGCCCCGACGACATCGTCGCCAACGAACAGGTGCGCCAGGTCTACCTCGGCGAGCACTTCCGACTCTGAGTTCCGCTCCGCCACTGCGCCATGAAGCCCTCCCTCCAGCTCAAGATCTCGCAGCACCTCACGCTGACCCCGCAGTTGCAGCAGTCGATCAAGCTGCTGCAACTGTCGACCCTTGAACTGAACCAGGAGCTTGAACGCTTCCTGCAGGACAACCCGATGCTCGAGCGCGAAGACGGCGACGGCGCCGATTTTTCGCCCGGTTTGCCCAACTCGGGCAGCGCCAGCGGCGAGCAGGAACGCAGCGAACCGACCGAAAGCCCGCGCGAGGACGCCGAACCGACCAGCTTCGACGAAGCCGGCGAATGGTCGAGCATGAGCAGCGGCGGCTCGAGCCGCGACGATGACGACGACACCGACTTCCAGGAACTGCAGGCCGCCGGCACCACGCTGCGCGACCACCTCGACCAGCAGATCAGCCTGTCGCCGCTGTCCGACCGCGACCGCGCGCTGGTGCGCTTCCTCATCGAAGCGCTCGACGACGACGGCTACCTGCACCAGACACTCGAAGACCTGCTGCCGCTGCTGCCCGCGGAACTCGAATACGAGCTCGACGACCTGTCGATCGCGCTGCGCCACGTGCAGCACCTCGACCCCGCCGGCGTCGGCGCCCGCAGTCCGCAGGAGTGCCTGAGCCTGCAATTGCGCGCGATGCCTGGCAGCGAGACGCGCGATCTCGCGCAGAAGATCGTCGACCAGCATCTCGACCTCCTCGCCGAACGCAACTTCGCACGCCTCAAGCGCCTGCTGGGCTGCGACGACGACGCACTGCGCCGCGCCCATGCGCTGATCTGCAGCCTCGACCCGCATCCGGGCTCGCAGCATTCGGTGCAGGAGACCCGCTACGTGGTCCCGGACGTCGTCGTCCGCAAGCTGCGCTCGCGCTGGGTCGTGAGCCTCAACCCCGAGGCGATGCCGCGCCTGCGCATCAACTCGCTTTACGCCAGCATCCTGCAACAGAACCGCGGATCGGGCGGCGCGCTGACCAGCCAGCTGCAGGAAGCGCGCTGGCTGATCAAGAACGTGCAGCAGCGTTTCGACACGATTCTGCGGGTTTCGCAAGCGATCGTTGACCAGCAGCGGCAGTTCTTCGATTATGGCGATGTGGCGATGCGCCCTCTGACGCTCAGGGAGATCGCGGACCAACTGGAGCTGCACGAATCCACGGTCTCGCGGGTCACGACGCAGAAGTTCATGGCCACACCGCGCGGCGTGTTCGAACTGAAGTATTTTTTCGGCAGCCACGTTGCCACCGATACCGGTGGGGCGGCATCCTCCACGGCGATTCGCGCGCTGATTCGCCAGCTGGTGGATGCCGAAGACAGGAAAAAACCCCTGTCCGACGCGAAGATTGCCGAATTGTTGGGCCAGCAGGGTATCGTGGTGGCGCGGAGAACCATCGCGAAGTACCGTGAGTCACTCAATATCCCGCCGGTCAGCCTGCGCAAAACGATCTGACAATACGAGGAATCATCATGAATCTCACCATCACCGGGCATCACGTCGAAGTCACCCCCGCGATCCGCGAATATGTGAACACCAAGCTGGATCGCGTCATCCGCCACTTCGACAACGTGACGAGCGTCGCCGTGATTCTGTCGGTGGAAAAGCTCAAGCAGAAGGCTGAGGTGACGCTGCACGTGCGCGGCAAGGACATCTATGTCGAGAGCGACGATGGCGACATGTACGCGGCAATCGATTCCATGGTCGACAAACTCGACCGTCAGGTGCTGAAGTACAAGCAGAAGAATTTCGACCACGGTCACGATGCGCTGAAGCATCAAACCACGGAACTGTGATCCATTCCTTTCCCCTGCGGGAGCGGGGCTGTTTATAATTCGCGCGTCTTCAAACCGCGTCCACACCTCGCTCCCGACCGAACCTGCGCCCTGGCAGCACCGGTAAGGCCGGTGCCCCCAGGGCGCTGACACAAATGAGCCTCATAGCTGAACTCCTGCCACCTTCAAACGTGGTCATCAACCTGGACGCGAGCAGCAAGAAGCGCGTCTTCGAGCAGGCTGGCCTGCTTTTCGAAAACAATCAGGGCATTGGCCGCGCGATCGTCTTCGACAGCCTGTTCTCGCGCGAGCGTCTGGGCTCGACCGGCCTGGGGCAGGGCATCGCGATCCCGCACGGGCGCATCAAGGGCCTGAAGGAAGCCGCCGGCGCCTTCCTGCGCCTGTCGGCGCCGGTTCAGTTCGACGCCCCGGACGGGCGCCCGGTGACGATGCTCTTCGTGCTGCTGGTTCCGGAGCAGGCCAACGAACGCCACCTGCAACTGCTCTCCGAGCTGGCGCAGATGTTCAGCGATCGCGACTTCCGTGAGCAGCTGCTGAATGCAGCGGACGCCGCCACCATCCATTCGCTGTTCGCAAACTGGGGCCCCCATGCGGCAGACCAGCGTCGCGCGGCTGTTTGAAGTCCAGTGCGAACGCCTGTCGCTGACGCACGTCAGCGGCCGGCTCGACCGCAGCATTTCGGTCACCGAAGAACGCATATGGCCCGCCGATCTCGTCGGCCACCTCAACCTGATCCACCCGGCGCGCCTGCAGATCCTCGGCGCGGCGGAGCTCGCGTGGGCGCGCCGCCAGTCGAGCGAGAAGGTCGCCCACCATCTCACCGAAATCATCGGTTCGCAGCCGCCCGCGATCATCGTCGCCGACGGCTGCGAAATCCCCGGGCTGCTGCGCGGCATCTGCGAACGCGCCGACGTCGCGCTGATCACGACGCCGCTGCCCGCGGCGAGCGTCATCGACCAGTTGCGCCTCTACCTGTCGCGCGAACTCGCCGAGAAGATCTCGCTGCACGGCGTGTTCATGGACGTGCTCGGCGTCGGCGTGTTCATCACCGGCAGCTCCGGCGCCGGCAAGTCCGAGCTCGCCCTGGAACTGATCTCGCGCGGCCACGGCCTGGTCGCAGACGACATCGTCGAGTTCTCGCGCATCGCGCCGCAGGTGCTCGAGGGCCGCTGCCCCGAGATGCTGAAGGACTTCATCGAGGTCCGTGGCCTGGGCATCCTCAATATCCGCGCGATCTTCGGCGAGACTGCCTGCCGGCGGAAGATGCGCCTGCGGCTCGTCGTGCATCTCGAACGCCGCGCGCCCGGTCAGGCCGACCCCAACCGCCTGCCGATGCATCGCGAAACGCAGGACATTCTCGGCGTCAATGTCATACGCGTCGTGCTGCCGGTTGCGGCCGGCCGCAACATCGCGGTGCTGCTCGAAGCGGCCGTGCGCTCGACGATCCTGCAGCTGCGCGGCATCGACTCGACCCAGGAATTCATCGAGCGCCACCAGCGCCTTCTGGACGCCGGCGAGGGCAGCCACTGAGCGACCGCCGAGCACTGCGGCCCTTGCCGCAGTGCGGCATCGGCTGATACGCTCAAGGTCTTTGCGCCGCCAGCAAAGGTCCCCGTAATGACTGCCGAACATCCGGACTATCTGGAAAAGATCCTCAATGCCCGCGTCTACGACGTGGCCGAGGAAACCCCGCTCGACCTCGCCTCCAACCTCTCGGCACGCATCCACAACCGAATCTTCCTGAAGCGCGAGGACATGCAGCCGGTGTTCAGCTTCAAGCTGCGCGGTGCCTACAACAAGATGGCCCACCTCTCGCCGCAGGCCCTCAAGCGCGGCGTGATCTGCGCCTCGGCCGGGAACCACGCGCAGGGCGTGGCGCTGTCGGCGCAAAAGCTCGGCGTGCGGGCCGTGATCGTGATGCCGACCTCGACGCCGCAGATCAAGGTCGACGCGGTCAAGGCGCGCGGCGGCGAAGTCGTCCTTGCAGGCGACTCCTACTCCGACGCCTACGCGCACGCGGTCGAACTCGAGAAGACCGAGAAGCTGACCTTCGTCCACCCCTACGACGATCCGGACGTGATCGCCGGCCAGGGCACGATCGGCATGGAGATCCTGCGTGCGCACCCGGACCCGATCCACGCCGTGTTCTGTGCAGTCGGCGGCGGCGGCCTGATCTCGGGTGTCGCCGCCTACATCAAGCGCCTGCGCCCGGAAACGAAGATCATCGGCGTCGAGACCGTTGATGCCGACGCGATGACCCGCTCGCTCGCCGAAGGCCGGCGCGTCGCACTCGACCAGGTCGGTCTCTTCGCCGACGGCACCGCGGTCAAGCTGGTCGGCGAGGAAACCTTCCGCCTGTGCCAGCAGTACGTCGACGAGATGATCCTGGTCGACAACGACGCGATCTGCGCCGCGCTGAAGGACGTGTTCGAGGACACGCGCTCGATCCTCGAACCCTCGGGCGCGCTCGCCGTGGCCGGGGCGAAGGAATACGCAAAGCTGCACAACCTGCACGGCAAGAACCTCGTCGCGGTGGCCTCCGGCGCGAACATGAACTTCGACCGCCTACGCTTCGTCGCCGAGCGCGCCGAAGTCGGTGAGCAGCGCGAAGCGGTGTTCGCGGTGACGATCCCCGAGCGTCCGGGCTCCTTCCGCAAGTTCTGCAGCCTGATCGGCAACCGCCACATCACCGAGTTCAACTACCGCTACGCGGATCCCCGGCAGGCGCACATCTTCGTCGGCGTGTCGGTGCATAACCGCGCCGAGGCGACGCGCATCATCGAGATGCTCGATCGCCACGAGCTGCCGGCCGTCGATCTCACCGACGACGAGATGGCGAAGAGCCACATCCGCTACATGGTCGGCGGACGCGCCCCACACGTGAACCACGAGCTCGTGTACCGCTTCGAATTCCCGGAGCGACCGGGCGCGCTGATGAACTTCCTCTCCAACCTGCATTCGGATTGGAACATCAGCCTGTTCCACTACCGCAACCACGGCGCCGACTTCGGCCGCGTACTGGTCGGCATGCAGGTGCCGCCGGAAGACAAGACGGCCTTCCAGGACTTCCTGGACCGCCTTGGCTACGAATACGTCGACGAGTCCGCCAACCCGGCCTACCGGATGTTCCTCGGCTAGCCTGCCACGCGATACGCCCCGCGCTCGGTCAGGATCCAGTCCATCGGCCGGTCGTGGGGTTGCGGGTGGACGCTGTCGGCGCGCGCGAATTCGAAGCCGAGGCCGACGGCGACGGGATTCATCACTGCCAGCGTGCGGTCGAAATATCCGGCGCCATAGCCGACGCGAAAACCGGCGGCGTCGAAGGCGTTGCAGGGAATCAGCAGGACGTCGGGAACGAGCGCTTCGCCTTCGGGCGGATGCGGGATGCCGTGCCGGTCGGGCGGCATTTCCATGCCCGGCATCCAGCGTCGGAACGACATCGGCCCGGGCTTGTGCGGCACCACTGGCAACACGGCGACCCGCGACGGGTCGGCCGACAGCCAGTGGATGATCGACGGGCGCAGGTCGGGTTCGCCGCGAAACGGCCAGCAGAATCCCAGCACGGTCGGGTCGAGCTCGGTCAGCAGCGCCTGCAGATGCGGTTCGAGTTGCCGCATCAGCGCCGAGCGGTGGGCCGCGGTCAGCGCTTCGCGCGTGGCGATGCTGTGGGCGCGCAAGGCCTTGCGGTATTCATTGGGTGTGGCGTCGGGCACGGAAGGAAAGGCGCTCACTGTGGTATCTTCGGTACGTTTTGAAGGGGATGGTAAGGGATGGCAAAGGGTTTGTGGGCAGCGCTGGCATTGGCGCTGGCCAGCCTGAGTCCGGCGGCGTGGGCGCAGCTGGGCGACGAACGGATTCTGGCAGCGCGGGAGGCCTTGCGCACGGGTGATCGCGCGACGCTCGAGCGTCTGTCCAGCGCGCGCGACCCGCATGTGCTCGATCCTTACGTCCGCTACTGGCGGCTCTCCAACCTCCTGGCCCGCCCCGAACCGGCACCGGCCGCCGAACTGATCGAATTCCTGCTCTACGAACCGGACAGCCTGCTCGCCGAGCGCCTGCGCACCGACTGGCTGCGGCGCATGGCGCGCGACCGCGACTGGAGCGGCTTCCTGCAACTTTACCCGGACCTGCGCGAACCGGATGCCGAATTGCGCTGCCTGCAACGCAATGCGCGACTCGAAAACGGCGACATGACGGTGATCGCCGAGGTCCAGGATCGGTGGATGGATCTCGTCGACGCGAACTCCGCCTGCGAGACTGTCTTCCGCACCCTCGCGCTCGCCGGCCACATCACGCCGGACCAGCTGTGGTGGCGCATCCGGCGCCAGACCGACAGCCGCAATCCCGCGGCCGCCCGCGCGACGCTTTCATGGCTGCCGGTCAGCGAGGCGCCGGCGCTCGCCGAATTCGAGCGCGCGACCAAGTCGCCGGCGGCCTATCTCGACAGGCTCCCGCCGAATTTCTCGACGACGCGTGTCGGCCGCGAAGTCGCGCTGGCCGCCCTGACCCGCCTCGCGCGCGAAGACGTCGCCGCGGCGCGCGTCCGCTTCGACCGCATCGAGGAGCGCTTCGCTGCCGAGGAAAGGTCCTATCTCTACGCGGTACTCGGCCATCAGGGCGCGCTCCAGGGCTCGGCCAACGCCTCGGCGTGGTTCCGTGCCGCCGGCAAGATCCCGCTGAGCGCCGAGCAGCGCGCGTGGCGCGTGCGGGCAGCGCTGCGCACGGAGGACTGGCGCGGCGTTCAGGCGGCAATCGAAGCCTTGCCCGCCAACGAGCAGGCGCTGCCGGAGTGGACTTACTGGCTGGGCCGCGCCCAGGCCGCACAGGGGCGCAGTACGGAGGCCCAAGCCCAATTTCGGCGCGTCGCCGGCCAGCCCCATTTCTACGGCCTGCTGGCCGCCGAGGAACTCGGCGAGACCTTCGCGCCGCCGACGCGCGCCGGCGCCGTCACGGCCGACGACATCGCCCGCGCGGAGTCCGATGCCGGCCTGCGCCGCGCGCTGGCGCTGTACCGCCTGGACATGCGCACCGAGGGGATGCGCGAATGGAACTGGGCGCTGCGCGGCCAGGACGACGGCTTCCTGATCGCCGCAGCGCGCGTCGCGGTGCGCAACGAGATCTACGACCGCGCGATCAACACCGCCGAACGCACCGACCCGCAGGCGAACTACGACCTGCGCTTCCTGGCGCCATACCGACAGCTCATCGAGCCCCAGGTCCGCCAGCAGGGCCTGGACCTCGCCTGGGTGTACGGCCTGATGCGCCAGGAAAGCCGCTTCATCGTGCCGGCCCGCTCGAGCTCGGGCGCGCAGGGGCTGATGCAGGTGATGCCGACCACCGGCAAGTGGGTCGCCAACAAGATCGGCCTGCGTAATTACCAGGCGAACATGCTGTCCGATCCGGATACCAATGTGCTGCTCGGCACGAGCTACATGCGGCTCATCCTGGAAGACCTCGACAGCCATCCGGTGCTCGCCTCCGCCGGCTACAATGCGGGACCGGGACGCGCCCGCAGATGGCGCGAGGACCGGCCGCTGGAGGGCGCGATCTATGCGGAAACGATTCCCTTCGACGAAACACGCGATTACGTAAAGAAGGTAATGACAAACGCCGTAATCTATGCGGCAATGTTCGAAGCCCGCCCGCAGTCGCTGAAGGCCCGCCTCGGAACGATCGCGCCGCGGATGTCCGCCGACCGGTGATTGCTTGCCGGTCCTTCGTCAGGAGGCCTGCAACATGAAGATGGAACGTGTCGTACTCATCGGCGGCTCGGGTTTCGTCGGGCGCGCCGTGGCCAACCGGCTCACCGAAGCGAACATCGACGTGATCGTGCCAACGCGCCACGCCGCCCGCGCGCGGGACCTCACGCTGCTGCCGACCGTCGAGGTCGTCCAGGCCGATGTCCATGACGAGGCCACGCTGCGAAGCCTCTTCGACGGCGTGGACGCGGTGGTGAACCTCGTCGGCATCCTCCATTCGCGTTCCGGCAGCCCCTACGGGCCCGATTTCGCGCGCGCCCACGTCGAGCTGCCGCGGAAGATCGTCGCCGCTTGCGGCGCGATGAGCGTACCGCGCCTGGTGCACATCAGCGCGCTCGGCGCCTCGCCGACGGGGCCCTCCGAATACCTGCGCTCCAAGGCGGCCGGCGAAGACGCGATCCGCTCCGCCGGCCATGCGCCGGCGTGGACGGTCCTGCGCCCGTCGGTGATCTTCGGTCGTGAGGACCACTTCCTCAATCTTTTCGCACAACTTGCGTGCAAGCTGCCGGTGCTGCCGCTCGCCGGCGCGCACACCCTCTTTCAGCCGGTATATGTCGGCGACGTCGCCGAGGTCGTGTGGCGCTGCCTCGCCGACCCGTCGAGCGCCGGCCAGACCTACGAGCTCGCCGGGCCGACCGTCCATGCGCTGCATGAACTGGTCGAATACGTCGCCGCGCTCGCGGGCTGCCGCGTCCTCGTCGTGCCCCAGCCGGAGCCGCTCGCGATGCTGCAGGCGCGGCTGATGGAGCTCTCGCCGAACCCGATCATGAGCCGCGACAACGTCCGTTCGCTGCGCATCGACTCCGTCGCGAGCGGTGCGCCCCTGCCCTTCGGCCTGACACCGAGCTCGGTCGAAGCCGTCGCGCCGAGCTATATCGGCAACGAATCGCAGCGCGCACGCTACTATTCCCTCCGCAACCGGCAGCGGTATCGTCAGGACTGACGCCGCGCCCCAACCCGCCCTTCAGGAGACGCCTGCATGAAGCTGATCATCGGCAACAAGAACTACTCCTCGTGGTCGCTGCGCCCCTGGCTCGCCGCCCGCGCGTGCGGCGCCCATTTCGAGGAGATCCGCATTCCGCTGCACACGCCCACGACGCGCGAGCGCATCCTGAAGCACTCGCCGTCGGGCAAGGTGCCCTGCCTGATCGATCACGGAAGCACCGTGTGGGACTCGCTCGCGATCTGCGAATACCTCGCCGAGAAATACCCGCAACTGTGGCCGACGGATCCGTCGGCGCGCGCGGTCGCGCGCTCGGTCAGCGCCGAGATGCATTCGGGCTTCCAGGACCTGCGCCAGAACATGCCGATGAACATCCGCAAGGACTACACCGGAAAGGGTCATACGCCCGGGGTCGACGCCAACATCGCGCGCATCGAGGCGATCTGGAGCGACTGCCGCGAGCGCTTCGGCAAGAAGGCCGGGGCCGCCGGCCCCTATCTCTTCGGTGCCTTCAGCGCAGCGGACGCGATGTTCGCGCCGGTGTGCTTCCGCTTCAAGACCTACGGCATCCAGCCGCAGGGCGCCGCGGGCGAATACCTGGCGACGATGCTCGCGCACCCGCTGATGCAGGAATGGGCGGCTGCGGCCGGGGCCGAAACCGAATCGATCGCGGCCGAGGATCTGTACGGCTGATGCAACGTTACATTGTCGGCGGCGCGGTTCGCGACCGCCTGCTGGGCCTGCCGGTGCAGGATCGCGACTGGGTCGTGGTCGGCGCGACCGCCGACCAGATGCTCGCCCAGGGCTTCCGCCCGGTCGGCAAGGATTTCCCGGTCTTCCTGCACCCGCACACGAACGAGGAATACGCGCTCGCGCGCACCGAGCGCAAGAGCGGGCGCGGTTACCACGGCTTCACGATGCACGCCTCGCCCGAGGTCACGCTCGAAGAGGACCTGATGCGCCGCGACCTGACGATCAACGCGATCGCGGAGGATGAGGCCGGAAATCTGATCGACCCCTACGGCGGGCGCGACGACCTCGAGCAGCGCATCTTCCGCCACGTGAGCCCCGCGTTCGCCGAAGACCCGGTGCGCATCCTGCGCGTTGCGCGCTTCGCCGCCCGCTTCACCGATTTCACGCTCGCCCCTGAAACGCTCGCGCTGATGCGCCGGATGGTTGCCGACGGCGAAGTCGACCACCTCGTCCCGGAACGCGTGTGGCAGGAACTCGCACGCGGGCTGATGGAGGCCAAGCCCTCCCGTATGCTGCGGATGCTGCATGAATGCGGGGCGCTCGCCCGCATCCTGCCGGAACTGGATCGCCTGTTCGGCGTGCCCCAGCCGAAGGAATACCACCCGGAAGTCGACACCGGCGAACACATGATGCTCGTGATGGACCACGCCGCCGCGACGCAGCAGCCGCTCGCCGTGCGCTGGGCTTGCCTGATGCACGAGCTCGGCAAAGGCGACACGCCCGCCGACGTGCTGCCGCACCACTATGGCCACGAGGCCCGCAGCGAGGAACACGCGCGCCGCGTCTCCGAGCGGCTGCGCGCGCCCTCCGATTGCCGCGACCTCGCGGTGATCTTCGCGCGCGAGCACGGCATCCTGCACCAGGTCGAGAAACTGCGGCCCGAGACGATCGTGAAGGTCCTAGAACGCAGCGACGCGCTGCGCCGCCCCGAACGCTTCTTGCTGCTGCTCGATGCGGCCGCCTGCGACTTCTACGGCCGCCCCGGCATGGAGCAGCGTCCGTATGTGCGCAGCGACCGCTGGAAGGCAGCGCTGGCCGCGGTGCAGACCGTCGACGCCGGCACGATCGCGCGCGCCTGCGACAACAAGGCGGACATCCCACAACGGGTACATTCGGCACGCGTCGCCGCGGTGAAGGAGGCACAATCGTCCGCCGGCTAGCGTCCGTCGGAGGCGGGGCCTTCAGATTGCTCTCAGCACCACCCAAACGACTAGCGACAACAGGAGGGTGCTGGTGAACGGCAGGTGGAAAGCGCGGCCGAACACGCGGAAATGCAGGTCTCCGGGCAAATGGCCGAGCCGCAAGGTACGTGTCAGGCCGGGGCGGAACACCTCGGTAACGATTACCATCAGCACGATCACGACCAGCCACTTCAACACGAATCGCTTCCCCCGAAATAAAGCATTAGACTCGCGCCCATCCTTGGCCGCAAGGCTGCCACTTTCGGCAGCAGCGCGCCCGCAACACAGATCCAAGAACCCGTGATGACCCATCTCGATCCAAAGACGTCGCAAGCATGAACGCCAACCGCTTCGGCGATCTCGAAGTCCTGGCCTGCAGCCCGGCAGGCGAACCTCGATCCTCCACTCCGCTGCTGTTCATCCACGGCGCCTACACCGGCGCCTGGTGCTGGAGCGAGCACTTCCTGCCCTATTTTGCGCAGGCCGGCTACACGAGCTACGCCGTGTCGCTGTCCGGCCACGGCGCGAGCCGCCGCGCGGGCGTCCTCGACGCATTCTCGATCGACGACTACGTACGCGACATCGCCGAAGTCGTCGCGCGCCTGCCGTCGCCCCCGGTGCTGATCGGCCACTCGATGGGTGGCATGGTGGTGCAGAAGTACCTCGAACGCGCCCAGGTGCCGGCCGCGGTGCTGCTCTGCGCAGTGCCGCCGCAGGGGTTGATGGGATCGGCGATCGGGTTGATGCTCTCGAAACCGAATCTTCTCAACGACCTCAACCGCATCCTCAACGGCGGCCACCCCGACCCGGACGGCTTGCGCGACGCCCTCTTCCACCAGCCGATCGGCGTCGACACGCTGATGCGCTACTACGCGCTATGCCAGCCCGAATCGCACCGCGCGATCTGGGACATGACCTTCTTCAACCTGCCGCTGCCCGCGCTAATGCATCGCCCGCCGATGTTGGTCGTCGGCGCCGAGCACGACCAGCTGATCCCGCCCGCGCAAGTCATGATGACTGCCGCAACCTACGGCGAACAGGCGCGCATCATCCCGGGAATGGGCCACGGCGTGATGCTCGAACACGACTGGCGCATGGTGGCCGACCTGCTCGCAGCGTGGCTTCCGACACAAATTGATTGACTCCGATCTAGCAATCGGAATCATTTCGATTCATGATGGAACTGCGGGCACCAAAAGGGTGCCTGGTCGGCACTCTGCAGGGCGGACCGTCTTCCCTGCGGTGCCGATTGCGGTAGTCCGGTACGCACCACGTTCGAGCTCAAGATTCGGCCGGATCGGCCGATAACCGACTCAGGACGCCGAACCACCAGACGACACCGCGGAGGCCATCATGGTGATGATCATGGACATGACGACAGGCAAGGTGATCGCAGAACCCGAGGAGTACGGGGACGAAGTGCTCAACGCGAGCTGGCTGCCGCCGCAGCGCGAGCCCGCGGTGCAACTGCAGCTGGTGCAGGTCGAGCACATCGAGACCACTCCGAAAGCGCCGCCGATCGACGCCGAACACTTCCTCGAAGCGGTCTATCGCTTCCAAGAGTGACTTTCGCGCAGGTTGCGCACGCGGGTGCGTGACCGCCTGAGCTCCGGATACGACACGTGCCGGAGGCGAGAGCGTTTTTTATCCGCGCGCGGCAGGTCGCCTCTTACAGCGCATGCAAGCGGTCGCCGCGGCGGAAACCCACCAAGGGTTCGTCGATGCCCTTGCCGACGGCCAGCACCTTGAAGAGTTCCCCCATCTCCTGCGGCGTCGTCAGCCGCTGCACCGCACGCGCGGCGCGGATGTAGTCCGCACTCTCCTCCGGCGCACGCCGCGCCAGACACTCCAGCACCCCGCAGTTGAACAGGAAGGCCGCCTGGTTCGCATAGCCGTACACGTCGAGCCCCGCTTCGAAGGCCGCTTCGGCAACGGCCGTGAAGTCGACGAAGGCCGTGATGTCGTTGAGGCCCGGCCACAGGAAGGGGTCGGCATGCGCGTTGTGGCGGTAGTAGCACAGCAGCGTACCGTTCGAGCGTGAGGGCAGGTAGTACTCGGCGCGCGGGTAGCCATAGTCGATCAGCAACAGCGCGCCCTTGTCGAGGCGGCGCGCCCACTCGGCGATCCACGCACGTCCGGCGAGGTTGATCTCGGTAACGTACTCGCCGCTCTGCGGCTCCGGCAGTTCGAGCGTCTTCGCGTACTCCGCCACCGCGCCCGTCGCCGGCGAATCGGCCCAGCGCAGCGTGCCGCTGTCGTCGAGGGCGACACCGCGCTCGAAGAGCCCCTCGGGACGTTGGGCGACGATGTGCACGGGCATCACGTCCAGCACTTCGTTCGCCACCAGCGCGCCCGAAAAATGCTCCGGCAGCGTGTCGAGCCAGCGTATCCGGCTCGCGAGATGGGGCGCCTTCGCGGCGAGCGTGTCGAACTGGCGTTCGCGCAGTTCGCCCGAGACTTCGAGGATCGAATAGGTCTCGGGCAGGCTGCCGCGGCGTTCGAGCTCCAGCAGCAGGTCGGCTGCAAGGAGACCTGTGCCGGCGCCGACCTCGATCAAGGCAGGCGCGGAGGCGCGCATCACCTGTTCGACCTGCGACGCGAGCGCCTGACCGAAGAGCGGCGTGAGCTCCGGGGACGTGATGAAATCGCCGCCGGGACCGAACTTTCGCGCGCCGCCGCTGTAATACCCAAGACCCGGCTCGTAGAGCGCGAGCGCCATGTAGCGCGAAAACGGAATCCAGCCTCCCGCCTCGGCGATGGCGGAATGGATCGTCTGGACGAGGCGCTCGCTCTGCGCGAGGGCGTCGTCGGAAGGTTGCGGCAGGGACATGGCAGGCGCGGCGGACGAAGGTAAAACGCGTATTCTACCCGCCGGCACGCACCGCCCCGCGCGCCGATGCCGTGTCCGACACGTGCCTCCATAACCAGAAAGAACAGACCGACAGAGAAATGAACCAGCAGGACACCCCCGTCATCCTGATCACCGGCGCCGCACGACGCGTCGGCGCCGAGATCGCCCGCACGCTGCACGCGGCCGGCGCCCATGTGGTGCTGCATTACCGGCAGTCGGCGGCCGACGCCGAAGCGCTCGCCGCCGCGCTCAACGCCCAGCGCCGGGACTCCGCGACGACCGTGCGGGCCGACCTCAAGGAGGACGGCGCCCCCGAAGGCGTCGTCGACACGATACTCGCGCGCCATGGACGGCTCGACGCGCTCGTGAACAATGCGTCGAGCTTCTACCCGACGCCGCTCGGCCGCATCGATGCCGCCGCCTGGACCGACCTCATCGGCTCCAACCTCAAGGGGCCGCTCTTCCTGTCGCAGGCCGCCGCCCCGGCCTTGCGCGAATGCCGCGGCGCGATCGTGAACATCGTCGACATCCACGCCGAACGGCCGATGAAGAACTACCCCGTGTATTGCGTCGCGAAGGCGGGGCTCGCCGGGCTCACGCGCGCGCTGGCGCTGGAGCTCGGCCCGGAAGTCCGGGTGAACGGCGTCTCACCCGGCGCGATCGATTGGCCCGAGGACGGACAGTTCCCCGCGGACGAGCGCGACGCCATCGTCCGCCACACGCTGCTCGGCCGCATCGGCAGCCCGACCGACATCGCCCGCACCGTGCGCTTCCTGATCTTCGACGCCCCCTACATCACGGGCCAGATTCTCGCCGTCGACGGCGGACGTAGCGCGCATCTGTAAGTCACAGGGTAAGTCCCTGCCGCCAAAGGTATAATGCGCCCCGTTTTTCCTGTTGGACATCCCGCCGTGAACGCCCTGACCGCTGCCGCCGAGGCGGCCCTCCCCGACACCACCGTGACCGTCGACGACGACAATGCCGCGCCGCGCTTCTCGAACACCTTCCTGCGGCTGAAGAAGAAGCTCGAACGCTCGGTCGGCAAGGCGATCGGCGACTTCAACATGATCGGCGAAGGCGACACGGTGCTGGTGTGCGTGTCCGGAGGAAAGGATTCGTACACGCTGCTGTCCTGCCTGCTCGCGCTGCGCGAACGGGCACCGGTCAATTTCCGCATCGTCGCGATGAACCTCGACCAGAAGCAGCCGGGCTTCCCCGCCGAGGTGCTGCCGGCCTATTTCGAGTCGATCGGCGTCGAGTACCGCATCGTCACCGAGGACACCTACTCGATCGTCAAGGACAAGATCCCCGAGGGCAAGACGACCTGTTCGCTATGCTCGCGCCTGCGCCGCGGGATCATCTACCGCGTCGCGAAGGAGATCGGCGCGACGCGCATCGCGCTCGGCCACCACCGCGACGACATGATCGAGACGCTGTTCCTCAACATGTTCTTCGGCGGCAAGCTGAAGTCGATGCCGCCCAAGCTCGTCAGCGACAACGGCGAACACGTCGTGATCCGCCCGCTCGCCTACTGCACCGAGAACGACATCGCCCGCTTCGCGCGCACGATGGAATTCCCGATCATCCCGTGCAACCTCTGCGGTTCGCAGGAGAACGCCCAGCGCAAGCAGATCAAGAACATGCTGCAGGCCTGGGCGCGCGAATTCCCGGGGCGCATCGAGTCGATCGCGACCGCGATGACCCAGGTTGTGCCCTCGCATCTGGCGGACGCCGATCTCTTCGATTTTCGGGGACTCACGCGCGACACGCAGGTGGCCGAAGGTGACATCGCCTTCGACCGGCCGGAACTGCCCTTCGCGCTCGGCACCATTCCCGTCGTGAGCGATTTAACAGACTGAGTCCGCGCCGGCGCAATCCGGCTTGCAATGGCTCAGTCATTTGACGATCATCATCGAGCCGGTCTGCGGCGCCCCGTTCGGAATCCGGGCGCCATGCCGCAGTGATGAATCAGACACGGAATTCCGGACATGGCCCTGCCGAACACCGTCTGCGTCCTCGTTGCCGAAGTACCGGGCACGGATCGTCTCGCCGAAGCCCTCGGCACGACCGAAGCCGGCCATGCGATCGAGCGCTGCCTGCATCGCATCGAACGAGCGGTCGAGGCCAACGCCGGCACTTCGCAGCGCCACGGCAGCGTCCGCATCAGCGCGAAGTTCGCCCGCGGCGACGCGGCCATCCTCGCCGCCTGCGAGATGCTCGAACGCGTGCAGTCGCTGCCGCCCCAGCGCGGGCTGCGCATGGCGATCAGTATCGGCGTGCATAGCGGCGAAGCTGCGGAGCAGGACGTCGAACGCATCGCCCAGCGCCTCGCCGAAGCCGCGAAGCCGGGTCACGGCTTTGCCACCGCGCCGGTCTTCACGGACCTTTCAGCCGGCACCCGGCCGCTGATCGGTGACACGCCGACGCGCAACGCCATGCTGCGCGACCTGCCCTGGCCCATCCATCCGCTCGGCCGTCCGAGCGGCGTCCCGACCCCGCCGCCGGCCGCCCCGCGCACCGGGCAGCGGCTGCAGCTGCGCCACGGCGAAACGGTGCTGATGGTCGAGGAGACGCGCCCCGTGCTGCTCTTCGGACGCGAGCTCGGCAACGACGTGGTGATCGCCGATCCGCGCGCGTCGCGCCAGCATGCGCGCATCGAACGCCGGCGTGATGGATTCGTGCTCATCGATCAGAGCACCAACGGCACTTTCCTGCTTGAAAACGGCCACGTCGAATATTGCATCAAGAACGAGGAAGTGCGCCTCAAGGGGCCGGGGCGGATCGGTTGCGGCTTTTCCTGCGACGAAATCGAACGCGACCTGCTCTTCTTCGAGATCCTCTGACGCTCGGCCGGCCCCTGCCGGCGCGGCGATGCTCCCCTTCATGGACTTCCTGACCTTGCTCGACCCCGGCCCCGACGCGGGCCTCGCGGCGCTCTTCGTATCGAGCTTCCTGTCGGCGACGCTGCTGCCCGGCGGCTCCGAGCTCGTGCTCGCCGGCGTGCTGAAGCTGCGCCCCGAACAGCTCTTCGCCGCGCTCACGCTCGCGACCCTCGGCAACACCCTGGGCGGTATGAGCACCTGGGCGCTCGCCCGCCTGCTGCCGCACAAGGCCGACACCACGCGGCTCGCCTGGGTCCGTCACCACGGCGCACCGGTGCTGATCCTGTCGTGGGCACCGGTGGTCGGCGACGCGCTATGCGCCGCGGCCGGTTGGCTGCGCCTCGCGTGGCTGCCCTGCATGCTGTGGATGGGCGCAGGCAAGCTGCTACGCTACGCGCTCGTCGCCTGGACCGTCCTTTGATCTTTCCCCCGACTCTGCCTCCAAACCAACCATGACCATTCAGCGCTTTGGCACCACCGCCCGCTATTCCGACATCGTCATCCACAACGGCACGGCCTGGATCGTCGAAGTCCCCGCCACCGAAGGCGCGGACGCCGCGACGCAGACGCGCGAAATCCTCGACAACCTCGACCGCCTGCTCGCCCAAGCCGGCAGCGGCCGCGAGCGCCTGCTTTCCGCGACGATCTACCTCACGGACATGGCCGACTACGACGCGATGAACGGCGTCTGGGACGCTTGGCTGCCCGCCGGCACCGCGCCCTCGCGCGCCTGCGTGCAGGTCGCCGGCCTCGCGCACAGCGGCTGGCGCGTCGAGATCGCGGTGATGGCCGCCGTTCGCGGCGCGGACTGAATCTTCCGCGTCGGCAGTTGTCTGACGACGGATTCAACCTGCTGCAAAATCAAGACCCTACGTTTTATGAGGGCTTAAAACGCCCTTCTATTGCACCGCAGTAAGTTACAATTTGCGGTTCACTGCCGCCCGGTATCGGAACATCTCATGACTCAACGCCTGCGCGAGATCCCTTACAACTACACCTCGTTCTCCGACCGCGAGATCGTCATCCGCCTGCTCGGGGCCGACGCGTGGCAAACGCTGAACGCGCTGCGCGAGGAGCGCGTGACCGGACGGTCGGCGCGGATGCTCTACGAGGTGCTGGGCGACATCTGGGTCGTGCAGCGCAATCCGTACCTGCAGGACGACCTGCTGGAGAACCCGGAACGGCGCGACGCGCTGATCGCCGCGCTGCGTCACCGCCTGCGCGAAGTCGAGAAGCGCCGCGAGGAAAGCGCGGGTGAAGACCCGGAGCGCAGCGAGAAGGCCGCGAGCCTGGTCGCCGCCGCGCACGTCGCGGTCGACCGCTTCGCCGCCTTCTTCACCGACACCGAGGCGCTGCGCAAGAAGACGCTGAAGGCGCTCGCCCGCCACACCAAGCGCGACAACATCTGCTTCGACGGCCATGCGCGCGTCTCGCACGTCACCGACGCGACCGACTGGCGCGTCGAGTACCCCTTCGTGGTCCTGTGCCCGGACACCGAGGACGAGATGGCGCCGCTCGTGAAGAGCTGTATCGAGCTCGGGCTGACGATCATCCCGCGCGGGGGCGGCACCGGCTACACCGGCGGCGCCGTACCGCTCGACGCGCGCTCGGTCGTGATCAACACCGAGAAGCTGATCGACATCGGCGCGGTCGAAGAAGTGATGCTGCCGGACCTCTCCGGCAAGCCCGCCCTGCCCTATGCGACGATCCGCACCGGCGCGGGCGTCGTCACGGACCGCGTCTCGGAAGCCGCGAGCCTCGCGGGCCGCGTGTTCGCCGTCGACCCAACCTCGGCCTCCGCCTCGTGCATCGGCGGCAACATCGCGATGAACGCCGGCGGCAAGAAGGCGGTGCTGTGGGGCACCGCGCTCGACAACCTGGCGTGGTGGAAGATGGTCACGCCGCACGGCAACTGGCTCGAAGTCGAACGCCTCGGCCACAATTTCGGCAAGATCCACGAGCAGGAGACGGTGCAGTTCCGCCTGCGCCGCTTCGACGCCGCGAGCTACGCGCTGCTCGGCGAAGAGATCCTGGCGATGCCGGGCGCCTCGTGCCGCAAAGTCGGCCTCGGCAAAGACGTCACCGACAAATTCCTCGGCGGCGTACCGGGTGTGCAGAAGGAAGGCACGGACGGCCTGATCGTCGCCGCACGTTGGGTGCTGCACAAGATGCCGCCGGTGACGCGCACGGTCTGTCTCGAATTCTTCGGCCAGGTCCGCGAAGCCGTGCCGGCGATCGTCGAGATCACCGACTGGTTCAAGCCGGGCGCCGAAGGCCACCGCCTCGGCGTGCAGCTCGCGGGCCTCGAGCACCTCGACGAACGCTACGTGAAGGCGGTCGGCTACACGACCAAGGCGAAGCGCCACGGCCGACCGAAGATGGTGCTGATCGGCGACATTGTCGGCCACGACGAGGCGGCCGTGATGACCGCCGCGTCGGAAGTCGTGCGCATGTGCAACGTGCGCGCCGCCGAAGGCTTCATCGCGGTGAGCCCGGAGCAAAGGAAGCGCTTCTGGCTCGACCGCTCGCGCACCGCGGCGATCTCGCGCCACACCAACGCGTTCAAGGTGAACGAGGACGTCGTGATCCCGCTGCCGCGCATGGGCGACTACTGCGACGGCATCGAGCGCATCAACATCGAGCTCTCCACGCAGAACAAGCTCGAGCTGTGCGACGCGTTGACCGAATTCCTGCAGGGGGATCTGCCGCTCGACCAGGGCGACGCGAACATCGCCGCCGACGAGCTGATCGGCGACCGCCGCCAGGCCGCACTCGACTACATCGCGAGCGTGCGCCGCCGCTGGCAGTGGCTGCTCGACAATCTCGATCTGCCGCTCGCCGAGGCCGAAGCCCGCTTCGCCGAGTTCGGCGTGCAGGCAGGGGAACTCACGAACCGCGCCGCGAACCCGCGCCTCTTCCACCGGCTGCAGGACTACTCGGTCCGCACCTCATGGAAGACCGAGCTCAAGCCGCGCCTCGACAAGATCTTCGACGGTGTCGTGTTCCGCCCGGTCCACGCGCGTATCGCCGAAGTGCACAAGGAAGTGCTGCGCGGCCGCGTCTTCGTCGCGCTGCACATGCACGCCGGCGACGGCAACGTGCACACCAACATCCCGGTGAACTCCGACCACTACGACATGCTGCAGACCGCCAACCGCGCGGTGGATCGCATCATGGCGCTGGCGCGTTCGCTCGACGGCGTGATCTCGGGCGAGCACGGTATCGGCATCACGAAGCTCGACTACCTCACCGACGACGAGATGGCGAACTTCTGGGCCTACAAGCAGAAGGTCGACCCGGAAGGCCGCTTCAACCGCGGCAAGCTGATGCGCGGCGCCGGCACGATCACCGGCAACCTCGACAACGCCTACACGCCCAGCTTCAACCTGATGGGCCACGAGTCGCTGATCATGGAGCAGACCGAGATCGGCGACATCGCACACGACATCAAGGACTGCCTGCGCTGCGGCAAGTGCAAGCCGGTGTGCTCGACGCATGTGCCACGCGCGAACCTGCTGTACAGCCCGCGCAATAAGATCCTCTCGACCTCGCTGCTGATCGAGGCGATGCTCTATGAGGAGCAGACGCGCCGCGGCGTGTCGCTCGCGCACTGGGCCGAGTTCGAGGACGTCGCGGACCACTGCACCGTCTGCCACAAGTGCGAGAAGCCCTGCCCGGTCGACATCGACTTCGGCGACGTGTCGATCAAGATGCGGAACCTGCTGCGCAAGCAGGGCAAGAAGAGCTTCAACCCCGGCAAGGCCGCGGCGATGGCCTTCCTGACCGCGAAGGACCCGGCGACGATCAAGCTGATCCGCACCGGCATGATCGAGGTCGGCTACAAGGCGCAGCGCTTCGCGCACAAGGTCGGCAAGTCGCTGGGGCTGATCCAGGCCCAGGTCAAGGCGCCGCCCGCGACGCTCGGCAAGCCGCCGATCCGCGCGCAGGTGATCCACATGATCAACAAGCCGATGCCCGGCAACCTGCCCAAGCGCACCAGCCGCGCGCTGCTCGACATCGAGGACGACAAGGTCATCCCGGTGATCCGCAACCCGCAGATCAAGCGCGACGAATCGGAGGCGGTGTTCTACTTCCCCGGCTGCGGCTCGGAGCGCCTCTTCAGCCAGGTGGGCTTAGCGACGCAGGCGATGCTCTATCAGGTCGGTGCGACCACCGTGCTGCCGCCCGGATATCTGTGCTGCGGCTATCCGCAGACTTCGGCCGGCGAGGACGACAAGGGCCAGCAGATCACGACCGACAACCGCGTGCTCTTCCACCGCGTCGCCAACACGCTGAACTACCTCGACATCAAGACGGTGATCGTGTCCTGCGGCACCTGCATGGATCAGCTGCAGAAGTACCAGTTCGAGAAGATCTTCCCGGGCTGCCGCCTGCTCGACATCCACGAGTACCTGATGGAAAAGGGCGTCAAGCTCGAAGGCCTCAGCGGCACCAAGTACATGTACCACGAGCCCTGCCACACGCCGATGAAGGTGCATTCGGGCATCAAGGTCGCCAACGAACTGATGGGCACGCGCGTCGACCTCAGCGACCGCTGCTGCGGCGAATCGGGCACGCTCGCGGTCGCGCGGCCCGACATCTCGACGCAGGTGCGCTTCCGCAAGCAGGAGGAGATCGAGAAGGGGGCGGCGGCACTGCGCGACGGCGGCAACGAGCCGGTGAAGATCCTGACCTCGTGCCCGTCCTGCCTGCAGGGTTTGAGCCGCTACACGAACGACGCGGGCGGGGTCGAGGCCGACTACATCGTCATCGAGATCGCCAAGCACGTGCTCGGCGAAAACTGGATGCCGGAGTACGTGCAGCGCGCCAACAGCGGCGGCATCGAGCGGGTGCTGCTGTAAGCGCTACGGGGAGGCCGCCTTAGGCCTCCCACGCTCCTTCCGGGTGCAGCCGCCGCCATAGCTCCGGCATCGCCTCGGCGGCCTTCATGCGAATGCGGTGCGTCACGAGGCGGCTGACCTCCGTTTCACCGGGATTGATCTCCACGCTCGGCACGCCGACCTGGTCGGCCCACCAGATCGGGCCGGAAATGTAGGGGAAAACGCTCGTCGTGCCGATCGACACGACGAGATCGACGCCATCGTCGAGCAGCGCCTGGAGCCGGTTGAGACCGGCATCCGGCAGCATCTCGCCGAAGAGCACGACGTCCGGCCGGATCAACCCGCCGCAGGACGGACAGGCCGGCGGAATCTCGAGGCCGGCGTAGTCGGTCACAGTGCGCGCATGATGGCATTCGATGCAGCGCAGCCGGTGCACCGTGCCGTGGATCTCGATCAGGTTGTTCGATCCGGCGTCGCGATGCAGGCCGTCAACGTTCTGCGTCAGCACCCACACCCCGGGATTCTCGTGTTCGAGCGCGGCGATGATGCGATGCGCGATGTTCGGCTGCGCGCCTCGGCAGTTGGCCTCGATCTGGGCGATGTATTTCCACGTGATGTCGGGCCGGCGGTACATCATTTCGCCCGACAAGGCCTCCTCGATCGTGAGGCCGTCCTCGGTGAGGCGCTCGTGGTACAGGCCGCCGATGCCGCGGTAGGTCGGCAGGCCCGAATCGGCGGAGATGCCGGCGCCGGTGATGAAGAGGATGCGGTCGGAGTCGTCGATCAGTTGTGCGACGGTGTCGAGGGTTTCGGCGTTATTCACGGCTGTACTCCTTCGACCTCGACCAGGCAATCGTAGAAGGTCGGTCCGCCGCCGATGTCGGTCAGGGCCGGCGACGTGACGGCGTTGGCGTTTTCGCCGTCACCCGAAAGCTTACGCCACCAGACCGACGGACACACGACGAGTCCCAGGCGCACGCGATCGGTGACGACCGCCCGAGCGTGGAAGGCGCCGCGGTCGTTGTAGATGCGCAGCCGGTCGCCTGCCGCGATGCCGCGGCGGGCGGCGTCGTCCGGATGGATCTCCAGCTTCGGGCTGCCTTCCTGTTCGAGGAAGCGCGGCAGGTTCGCGAAGCTGGTGTTGAGGAAGTTGCGCGCGGGCGGCGAGATCATCGCGAGCGGATAGCGCGCGGCGAGCTCCGGATTGCTGACCGGGGACTCATGCGGCGGCACCCAGCGCGGCAGCGGGTCGAAGCCCTGGGCGGCGAGGCTCCCGGAATAGAACTCGCACTTGCCGGACGGCGTCAGGAAATCGCCGTGCGCGAAGGGCGTGAAGGGCCGCGGCAGGTTGAGCCGCGCCCAGCCGCGCGCGGCGAGCGTTTCCGGATCGACGCCGAGCGCGCGCAGGTCGCGGCGCTTGAAGGCCTGCGCGGCGATCTCGTCGTCGGACTCGAACAGCGGCGCATCGGTGAAGCCCAGCCGCGCCGCGAGCAGGCGGAACACCTCGCTGTTCGGCTTCGCTTCGCCGAGCGGCGCGATCGCCGGCTCATTCGTCAGCGCGTAGAGATGGCCGTAGGACTTGTGCACGTCCCGATGTTCGAGCTGACTCGTCGCCGGCAGCAGGATGTCGGCGTAGTCGGCCGTATCGGTCTGAAAGAGCTCGTGCACTACGCAGAAGAGATCCTCCCGCGCGAAGCCTTCGCGCACGCGCGCCCCGTTCGGCGCGACCGCGACCGGGTTCGAGTTGTAGACGTAGAGCGCGCGGATCGGCGGATCGTTGGCAGTCAGCAGATCCTCGCCGATCGTCGACATGTTGATCGTGCGGGTCGGGCGCGCGTGATGCGCGGTGTAGAGATCGGGGCGTTCGAGGGCTTGCTGGTCGACGGGGAAGTTGCCCGAGGTGGACAGCAGCGCCCCGCCCGCCGGATGGCGCCACGCACCGATGAGTGCCGGCAGGCACGCGATGTTGCGCACCGCCATGCCGCCGCCGGCGCAGCGGTTGAGGCCGTAGTTGAGGCGGATCGCCGCCGGCTTCACGCTGCCGTATTCGCGCGCGAGATCGCGGATCGTCTCCGCCGGCAGGCCGGTGAGTGGCGACGCCCACTCCGGCGTACAGGTGCGAACGCGCTCGGCGAGGGCGTCAAAGCCGAGCGTGTGGGCGTCGATGTAGTCGCGGTCGATGAGCCCGTCGGCGATCAGCACCTGCATCATCGCCAGCGCGAGCGCGCCGTCGGTGCCCGGCCAGGGCGCGAGGTGCAGGTCGCACTTCTCGGCGGTCTGCGAGCGCCACGGATCAATGCACACGAGCTTCGCGCCGCGCCGTTTGGCTTCCAGGATGTAGCGCCAGCCGTGCAGGTTCGACACGATCGGGTTGCCGCCCCAGATCAGGATCAGCTTCGCATCGACGATCGCCTCCGGATCCATGCCGACCGAGGCGCCGATCGTCGCCTTCCAGCCCGCGGCACCCGCCGACGCACAGATCGTGCGGTCGAGCAAGGAGGCGCCGAGCCGATGGAAGAAGCGGCAGTCCATGCTGCTACCCTGCACGAGGCCCATCGTGCCGGCGTAGCTGTAGGGCAGGATCGCGAGGGGGTCGTCGGCGGCGATGTCGCGGAACTTTGCCGCGATGGTGTCGAGCGCCTCGTCCCAGGAAATGCGCTCGAAGCGCCCCTCGCCCTTCCTGCCGACGCGTTTCATCGGGTACTGCAGGCGCTGCGGGGAATACACGCGGTCGAGGTAATGCGCGACCTTCGTGCACAACGCGCCGTTCGTGAAGGGCAGGTCGTCCGCGCCGCGGACCTTCACTGCGCGGCCATTCTCGACCGTGATCTCCATCGCGCAGGTGTCCGGGCAATCGTGGGGGCAGGCCGCGCGGATAACTTTGGGAGTGGGAGCGTTCATGGTCGTACCTGCCAGGGGTTACTACCGGCCGCAAGCTGCGCGGTCGCGCAGTGCGGCAACGAAGGCGACGCTCAGCGCGCGGCCGAGCGGCCGGACTTCAGTTCGATGAAACGGGCCCGGTCGGCCTCGAAGCGGGCGCGCAACGCGTCGATTTCGATCCGCTTGGAGGCGAAGATCGTGTCGTAGGACGCGAGTTCCTTGTCGATCGCCTTGATTGCGTTATCGAGGTCACGAGGCAAGGGCTTGCCTTTGTAGAATTCCGCGTCCTTCTGCAGACGCTCACGGCGCGCGCGCAGTTCCGTCTGGTGCTCACGCGTGGATTCGATCCCGCGCTCGATCTCGCCGATCTCGCGATCGCGGCGGCGGTCGATCTCCTCGACGCTCGTGTACGAGCTGAGCAGCGCGTCGTCAAGGCGGCGCTGCTTGACCTGTGCCTGCTCGTCGGCCTTGCGCTTTTCCTCGTCGGCCTTGCGGCGCGCGATTTCCTCGCGCGTGAGCGGTGCCGACACCTGGCGCCTGACCGTCCCGTCGTTGCCCATCTCACGATAGGACTGGCCGTAGCAGGCCGCCGGCAGGATGTCCCCGCAGACGCGCCGGCCACCGTCGTCGCAGCAGTAGATCGCCGCGGAGGCGGCTCCGCTGGCGAGCAGGAGGACAGCCACGATCAGCGCATCAAGCTTGCGTTGCAATCCCATAGGTATCCCGATAAGCACGCACGGCATCGAGGTTCGCCGCGAGTTGCGGGCTGTCGCCCAGGTAGCCGATCAGATCGTCCAGCGTTGCCACGGCGATCACCGGCATGTTGTAGGTCTCGCGCACTTCCTGCACGGCCGACTGCACGCACTTGCCGCGCTCCATGCGGTCGAGGGCGATCACGACGCCCGCCGGTTCCGCACCCGTGGCGCGGATCATCTCGACGGATTCGCGTACCGAGGTGCCGGCGGAGATCACGTCGTCGAGGATCAGCACGCGGCCGGCCAGCGGCGCACCGACGAGCGTGCCGCCTTCGCCGTGGTCCTTCGCTTCCTTGCGGTTGAAGGCGAAGGGCATGTTCACGCCGGATTCGGCGAGGCGGATCGCGACGCCGGCGACCAGCGGGATGCCCTTGTAGGCCGGCCCGAACAGCATGTCGCAGGGCACGCCCGCGGCCATAATCGCGCGCGCGTAGAAGCCGCAGAGCTCGCGGAAGGAAGTGCCGTCGTTGAACAGCCCGGCGTTGAAGAAATACGGCGAATTGCGGCCCGCCTTGGTCACGAAGGAACCGAAGCGCAGCACGCCCTTGTCGCAGGCCAATGCGATGAAATCCCGGCTAAAATCCACGTCCTTGCATCCGATCTTGGGTTAACCCGCCGCATGTTACGCGTCATCACCCTCAACCTCAACGGCATCCGCTCGGCCGCCAGCAAAGGCTTTTACGACTGGCTCGCTGCGCAGGACGCCGACGTCGTGTGCCTGCAGGAACTGAAGGCGCAACACCCCGACCTGACCGACGTCATGCGCGCGCCGGGCGACTTCGCCGGCTACTTCCACCCCGCCGAGAAGAAGGGCTACAGCGGCGTCGGGCTATACACGCGGCGCACGCCGGACCGCGTCGTCGAGGGGCTGGGCATCGCCGACATCGACGCCGAGGGGCGCTTCCTGCAGCTCGATTTCGGGCCGCTGTCGATTGTGTCGCTGTACCTGCCGTCGGGCTCGAGCTCGGAGGAGCGGCTGCAGATCAAGTTCGGCTTCATGGAGCGCTTCCTGCCCCACATGGCGGCGCTGCGTGCGAGCGGACGCGAGGTGATCGTGTGCGGCGACTGGAACATCGCGCACAAGGAAGTCGACCTCAAGAACTGGAAGTCGAACCAGAAGAACTCGGGTTTCCTGCCCGAGGAGCGCGCCTGGCTCACACGCGTGATCGACGAACAGGGCTGGGTGGACGTCTATCGCCGCCTCCACCCGGACACGACCGACGCGTGCTACACGTGGTGGTCCAACCGCGGGCAGGCCTGGGCGAAGAACGTCGGCTGGCGCCTCGATTACCAGATCGCGACACCGGGCGTCGCGCACACCGCACGCGAGGCGTCGATCTACAAGGACCAGCGCTTCTCCGACCACGCGCCGCTCATCGTCGATTACGACTACGCTCACGCCGGCGCCTGATCCGGTAGGCGCAACCCGAGATGCTCCCCGGCTGTCGAATTCGAGAGCAAGAGCCGGAGTGCGCCCGTCCCCCTCGGTCGATACAGTGGAATCGACACACGGGCGCAAGGAGCGGACATGGACAACGGTAAGGCATTGCAGGCAGCCGCGATCGAAGGCGATCCGCGCTGGTCGGCCGTCGTGGGCCGCGCGGCGGATGCCGACGGAAGCTTCGTCTATGCGGTGAAGACGACCGGCGTGTACTGCCGGCCGAGCTGCGCGTCGCGGCGGGCGCGCCCCGAGAACGTCGCGTTCTTCGCGACACCAGCCGAGGCCGAGCGGGCGGGATTTCGCGCGTGCCGGCGCTGCCGACCGGACGAGGCCTTGGCGCCGGCCGCTCAGCAGTCAGCCCGCATCGTCGAACTGTGCCGACTGATCGAGACCGCGGAGCACATCCCCAGCCTCTCCGAGCTCGCCGCGCACAGCGGCCTGAGCCCCTACCACCTGCATCGCGAGTTCAAGCGCGTCACGGGCCTCACGCCGCGCGCCTACGCGACGGCGCATCGCGCAAGACGTGTCCGCCGTGAGCTGAGGCGCAGCGACAGCGTCACGGATGCGATCTACGAGGCGGGCTACGGGTCGAACGGCCGCTTCTATGCAGAATCGGACGCCGTCCTCGGCATGACGCCGGCTGCCTACCGCAAGGGGGGCACGGATACGGAGATCCGCTTCGCCGTCGGCGACTGCTCGCTCGGGGCGATCCTCGTCGCCCAAAGCGAGCGCGGCATCTGCGCGATCCTGCTCGGCGATGATCCGCAGGCGCTCGTCGACGACCTGCAAACGCGCTTCCCGGCGGCCCGGCTCGTCGCCGGGGATGCGGACTTCGACAGCCTCGTCGCGCAGGTCGTCGGTTTCGTCGAAGCGCCCGCGACCGGGCTCGAACTGCCGCTCGACATCCGCGGCACGGCCTTCCAGCAGCGCGTCTGGCAGGCGCTGCAGAAGATTCCGCCGGGCGAGCGGATCAGCTACACGGAACTCGCGCAGCGCATCGGCGCGCCCGCCGCGGTGCGCGCGGTCGCCGGCGCGTGCGCTGCGAATGCGATCGCGGTCGCAATCCCCTGTCATCGCGTGGTACGCAACGACGGCGGTTTGGCGGGCTATCGCTGGGGCGTCGAGCGCAAGCGCAGCCTGCTCGAACGGGAGACTGAAGGACGATGAGCGGTGACCTGTTCCAGCTCGACGACGAGGCGCCATGGCCCGAGCGGCTGGGGCCGGGAACGGTACATCTGCACGCTTTTGCGCGCGCCGAGGCGCCGGCCGTCCTTGCCGCCATCGCCGCGGTCGAGGGGCGCGCGCCCTTCCGCCACATGGTCACGCCAGGCGGATTCACGATGTCGGTGGCGATGACCAACTGCGGCGCGCAAGGCTGGGTCAGCGATGCGAACGGCTACCGCTACTCGCCGGTCGATCCGCTAAGCGGCGAGCCTTGGCCGGCAATGCCGGCGATGCTGCAGGCGCTCGCGCGCGAAGCCGCGGCGCAGGCGGGATTTCCCGGCTTCGCGCCGGACGCCTGCCTGATCAACCGTTACGCGCCGGGCGCCCGGATGTCGCTGCACCAGGACCGCGACGAGCGCAATCTCGCCGCGCCGATCGTGTCGGTATCGCTGGGCCTGCCGGCGGTTTTCCTGCTCGGCGGCATGAGCCGGCGCGACCCGCAGCGGCGCATCCTGCTCGAGCACGGCGACGCAATCGTGTGGGGCGGAGAGGATCGTCTGCGCTATCACGGGGTCCAACCGGTCAAGGACGGCCGCCATGGGCTGCTCGGCGCGCTGCGCATCAATCTGACGTTCCGCTGCTCGGTTTGAGCCCTGCGGGACGCCCGCCCTGCCCGCCGCCGGAGCTCCAGATCGCCGTTAACGGTGGATAGGTATTTGCGTTCGAGCGGCGATGGGACTAGCCTTTAGCGGGTGGCGCAATTTCGCGCTTGTCATGACAGCTAACGGAGGACTCAAAAATGCCCAATGCAACCGAGGTATCGCGAGAAAAGCTGGTCGCTGATCTGAAGGTCATGATAAGCGACGCCGATGAACTGCTTCGCCTGACTGCCGGGCAGGCCGGCGAGAAGGTCAGCGAAGTCCGGGCGCGACTCGGGGAACGTCTGACCTCCGCACGCAGCCGGGTCGGCGAACTGGAAACGAGCGTGGTCGAGCAGACGAAGAAGGTCGCCAACGCCACCGACGACTACGTGCATAAGAACCCCTGGCAATCGGTCGGGGTCGCGGCGGGCGTCGCCTTCCTGCTCGGCCTGCTCGCCGGGCGCCGCTGAGTGGCAGCGGACGAACCGGGCAAGGGACCGCTCGCGAGGGGTTTGCGCGGCTTCATCGACGGGCTGCTCGAAACCGCACAGACGCGGCTGGAACTGTTCGTCGTCGAGGCGCAGGAAGAAAAACTGCGCCTCGCGAGCCTGCTCTTCAACACGCTGCTCGCGGCGGTTTTCCTGGGCTTCGGCGTGGTATTCCTGGCGATCTTCCTGACCGTACTGTTCTGGGACGGCTACCGCCTGGTCGCGCTCGGTGCCGGCACCGTGGTGCTGATCGTCTGCGGACTGCTCGCGGCGCGCAATGCCGCGAGTGATGCCCGCAGCAGCCTCTTCACCGCGACGCTCGGCGAACTCGCCCGCGACCGCGACGCGCTGCAGCCGCGAGAATGAATCCCCAGGCGGTCGCGCACACCGTCGAGTTCGCGCTCCGAAAGCAGCGCTTGCAATTGCGCGCCGAACAACAGCGCGCCCAGCTGCTCCAAGGACTTGAAAGGGTCGAATCGGTCCTCGACCTCGTCGATCGGGCACGCGAGGGCGTAGAAGGCCTCGGCCGCCGGGCCCCCCTGCTCACCGCCGGGGCCGTGCTGCTGATCGCGTTGAAGCCGCGCCTCGCGCTGCGGATCGTGCGGCGGGCGTGGATCGGATGGATGCTGTACCGGAAGATCGGGCGCGGCGTCGCGCCGCTGCTCGACATCCTCAAGCGCTTCGCGGTTTGACGCAGCCGCGCGCCCGAGCCCCACTATCGGGGCAGTCCGGTACAATGCCACTGCTAAACCAACGCGAGAGTTCCGCCATGCAGGCCAATCTGGACGAAATCATCCGCGCCCGCGAAGAAGCCGATTGCATCGCCGATGCCGCCGTCGTCGAAGCGGCCCTCGACCGCATGGCTGCGGACATCACGGCGCAACTCGCCGACCGGAATCCGCTGATCTACGTCGTGATGAATGGCGGCATGATCCTCGCCGGCCAGTTGCTGCCGCGCCTGCCCTTCCCGCTCGAAGTTGCCTACCTGCATGCGACGCGCTACGGCCATGCGCTCAAGGGCGCGCACCTCGACTGGCGCATGCGGCCGACGCAGGACCTGCGCGGGCGCACGGTGCTGGTCCTCGACGACATCCTCGACGAGGGCCACACGCTGCTCGCGATCCTCGACTACCTGAAGAGCGACGGCGCGGCGGACGTTCGCTCGGCGGTGCTCACGCACAAGATTCACGACCGCAAGGCCTACCCTGGCATGCGTGCCGACTTCACGGGGCTCGAAGTCCCGGACCGCTTCGTGTTCGGTTGCGGGATGGACTACAAGGGCTATTGGCGTAATGCGCCGGGGATCTACGCGGTCAAGGGACTATAAGGAGGCCATCATGCTGCTCACCTTCAAATCCGCGGCCGACGCCGACGTGATCATGTTCGGCGACGTCGCGAAGAAGCTCGTCGAAATCCTGGGCAAGGACCCGCAGGACGCCAAGGGCATCATCACGGTCGAACAATTGCCGGGCGCGATTGCACGCCTGCGCGCCGCGATCGAAGCGGAGAAGGCAGGCCAAGGTGGGCAGGCTCAAGACGACGACGAGGAGGAAGACCCCGAACGCCGCGGCATGGCGGCGCCGGTCAACCTCGCCCAACGCGCCTGGCCGCTGTTGTCGATGCTGGAGCTGTCGCAGAAGGAAGGCGTGCCGGTGACATGGGGCGTGTGAACGCCACTTACGAAGGCTGCGCCGCGCCCGCGCTCCGCACCCACATCCAATAGCTCGCGAGGCTCGCGACCGCGCCGACGGCGATGACCAGCGCCATCGGCACGACGGTGCTGCCGAGCGCGTGGCCGACGAAGATGCCGGCCAGCGCCGCGAGCCCCATCTGCGAGAAGCCCATCAGCGACGCGGCCGAACCCGCCATCTGCGGATAGGGCGCCATGCCGATCGCCGCGGCGTTGGGCATCACGAGCCCGATCGCGGCCGCCGAGAACCACATCGGGATCATCACCGCAAGCGGATGATGGACGCCTCCGAGCGCGAGCCCGAGCATCGTCAGGCCGGCGACGACGCCCACCAGCGTGCCGCGGTACAGCAGCCGTTCCGGGCCGAAGCGGCGCGACAGCCGCCCGGAAATCGTCGAGCCGCTCATGTAGCCCGATACCATCACGCCGAACGCGAGGCCCATGCCCTGCGGCGAAAAACCGAACATGTTGATGAAGACGAAGGGCGAGGCCGAGATGAAGGCGAAGAGGCCGGAATAGGCGAGCGCATTGCACAGCAGCACGCCACGATAGCGCCGGTCGCTCAACAAGGTGCCGAAATTCTTCAGCAGCCGCCCGGGTGAGGCGGCAGCAAGGTCGCGATGGCCGTTGGTTTCTCCCAGCATGCGCCACACGGCGAGCGTCAGGATCACCGAATACACGGTCAGGAACACGAAGGTCGCGCGCCAGCCCAACCAGACCGTGAGCCAGCCGCCGATGACCGGACCCGCGAGCGGCGCCAGCGCCATCGCGGTGCCGATGTAGGAGAGCATGCGCGCCGAGTCCTGCGGGCCGTAGACATCGCGAACGATCGCGCGCCCCAGCACCGGACCTGCGCACGCGCCGAGCGCCTGCAGAAACCGCGCCGCGATCAGCGCCTCGATCGAGGTCGCGACCGTGCACACCACCGACGCGAGCACGTAGAGCACGATCCCGACGAGCAGCACGGGCCGGCGCCCGTAGCGGTCCGACAGTGGGCCGTAGGCGAGCTGGCCGACCGCGAAACCGAAGAGGAACACCGACAGCGTGAGCTGGGTGCTGGCGACATCTGCGCTGAGCGCCGCACCGATCGCGGGCAGTGCGGGCAGGTAGAAATCCGTCGATAAAGGCCCGAGGGCGACCAGCGACGTGATCAGGATGGCGAGCGGGAGCGTGGCGGCAGTCATCGTTGGGGGGCGCGGATGCTGATAGACGATGCGGCTAGTATCGCCGCACTCTTCGTCCTCGCATCATCTATTTTTAATTAAATTGTTTGATATCTATCTTTCAAGGCGCGACGTCATTCGGCATCCGGCTGGTTCGCCGGTGCCGCCGCACGGAAGGCATCGAGCGCTTCGCAAGCCTCGGTGATGCGCAGCACGGTCGGCATCCCGTCGAGCTTGCAGTCGAAGCGGCGCGCATTGAAGACTTGCGGCACGAGGCAGCAATCGGCGAGGCCCGGCGTGTCGCCGTGACAGAAGCGGCCGGTGCGCGGATCGCTCGCGAGCATCGCCTCGACCGCGGCGAGGCCGACTTCGCACCAGTGGCGGTACCACGCGTCCTTCTGCGCGTCGTCGACGCCGAACTCGTGCTTGAGGTACTTCAGCACGCGCAGATTGTTGATCGGGTGGATGTCGCATGCGATCGCCTGCGCGAGCGCCCGGACGCGCGCCCGGCCCAGCGCGTCGGCGGGCAGCAGCGGCGGCGCGGGATGTGTCTCGTCGAGGTATTCGATGATCGCGAGCGACTGCGTCACCAACTGGCCGTCGTCGTCGAGCGCCGGCACGAGGCCGGCCGGGTTCAGCGCGAGGTATTCCGGCTTGCGCTGCTGGCCGCCCTCCTTCAGGAGATGGATCGCCACGGGCTGGTAGGCGATGCCCTTGAGGTTGAGCGCGATGCGGACGCGGTAGGCGGCGGAGCTGCGGAAGTAGGTGTAGAGCTTCATGCGTTTCCTTAATCGACGGCGGTGCGGCAGGCGAGCGGCACGACCTGCTGGTCGATCGTGCCGAAAATGTCCTCGCCGCGCTCGTTGGTCATCTCGATGCGCACGCGGTCGCCGAAGCGCATGAAGGGCGTCTTTGGCGCACCGGTCTCGATCGTCTCGTACATCCGGACTTCGGCAAGACAGCAGTAGCCAACGCCGCCATTGGCGATGCTGGAGCCGAAGAGCCCGTCCTGCTTGTTGGAGACGGTACCGGAGCCGATGATCGAACCCGCTTCGAGTTCGCGCGTGACGGCGACGTGGGCGACGAGGCGCGGGAAGTTGAAGGTCATGTCGACGCCCGCATTCGGGCGACCGAAGGCTTGGCCGTTGAGCGTCACCTGCAGCGGCAGATGCACGCGGCCGTCGCGCCACGCCGCGCCGAGCTCGTCGGGCGTCACCGCGACCGGGCTGAACGCGGAGGCGGGCTTGGACTGGAAGAAGCCGAAGCCTTTCGCGAGTTCATTCGGGATCAGGTTGCGCAGGGACACGTCGTTCACGAGCATCACGAGGCGGATCGCCCGTGCGCAGTCGTCGGGCGTCGCCCCCATCGGCACGTCGCCGGTGACGACTGCGACCTCGGCCTCGAAGTCGATGCCCCAGTCCTCGCTCGCCGCGACGATCGCATCGCGCGGCCCGACGAAGCTGTCCGAACCGCCCTGGTACATCAACGGGTCGGTGTGGAAGGACGCGGGCAACTCGGCGCCGCGTGCCTTGCGCACAAGCTCGACGTGGTTGATGTAGGCCGAACCGTCCGCCCACTGGTAGGCGCGCGGCAGCGGCGAATGGCAGTGCGCCGGATCGAAGGGGATCGCGTGCCGGGCGTGACCGTGGTTGAGCATGTCGTAGACGAGCTCGAGCTCGGGCGCGACCGTGTCCCAGTCGTCAAGCGCCGCCTGCAACGTCTTCGCAATGCCGCCGACGGTCTGGCAGCGTGCGAGGTCGCGGCTGACGACGACCAGCGTGCCGTCGCGCCCGCCGTGCTTCAAGGTCGCGAGCTTCACTTGAACATCTCCTTGTAGCGTCCGTCGTGCATCCAGGCGGCATGCTTCGGCGCCTTCTTGGTCTGCGCCCACTCCTCGAGCATGTCCCACTTCACGCGGTCGAGCGCCTCCAGCATCTTCGGCGAGCCGGTGTTCGCCGCAAGTTCGAGACGATGGCCGTTCGGGTCGAAGAAGTAGATCGAATGGAAGAGCGCGTGGTCGGTCGGGCCGATCACGTCGATGCCTTCCGACTCCAGGCGTGCCTTGGTCGCGAGCAGGACGTCCATCGACTCGACCTGCAGCGCGAGGTGCTGCGTCCAGGCCGGCGTGTTCGGGTCGCGACCCATCGCCGGGCGGGTCGGCAGCTCGAAGAAGGCGAGCACGTTGCCCATGCCTGCATCGAGGAAGATGTGCATGTAGGGGTCCGGCTCGCCGGTCGAGGGCACGGCATCCTCGGCGATCGACAGGATCAGTTTCATGCCGAGGTGCTTCTCGTACCAGCGCGCCGTCTCCAACGCGTCGTGGCAGCGGTAGGCCACGTGGTGGATCTTCTGGATCAGCATCGCAAGCCTCCTATGCCGTTCAGGCGCCTTCGCGCGCGATCTTCATCGCTTCGCGCAGCACGTCGATATCGCCGATGTGATTCGCGAGCAGCAGGATCAGGCGCGCATTGACCATCGCGCTTTGCTCGTCAGTGAGCTCGCGGTGCATGTCGATCAGCGACTCGTAGAAGTCGTCGCCGGGCGAAAAAGCGCGAAAGTAGCGCTTTCCGGGGGTGAAGAAGTTCGGATCGGTATTGAGGCTCATGTCGGCATCCCTCAAGCGTTGCAGGTGGCGCGGGCGAGCGCGGCGCGGACGAGTTCGACGTCGAAGGCGCGCCAGCGAGCCGCGACGTGCTGATCCGGACGGATCAGGTAGCAGCTGTCGGGGCGCAGGTCGTAGCGCTCGCGGATGCGGCCTCGCACGTCGTAGAGCGTGCGCAGCCCCGCCGCTGCGTTGCCGCGCTCGGCGACGACGAGCACTTCGACCGGGATCGTTGCGTCGGCGAGCGCCGTGAAGCCCTCGGCCGTCTTCGCGTCGAGATCGGCGGCGTCGGCGATGTAGTACAGCAGCTGGAAGCGGTTGCCGGCCGCCTGCAGTAGCCATTGCTCGCCGCTCGCGGTCTCGACTGGTGCGTCGTCCATCGGCGCACCGGGCACCATATTGCCGGCAAAGACCTCGCTGTCCGGGGTGTTGAGCCGGGACGACGTGAGGAAACTCGGCACCGACAGCCGCCCGGAATTCACGAGCGCGCGGGCGAACGGATGGTCTTTCGCGAGGCCGAGCACCGCGTTGCGGAAGGTCTTGCTGACGGCGCTCTTCGGCGTGATGAAGTCCGTCGAGCGCGTCGAATTCATGATGTTCTCATCAGCCGCGAAGACGCGCTCCTCGGAGTAGGTATCGAGCAGGCTCGCGGGCGCCTTGCCGTCCATCACGAGCTTCAGCTTCCAGACCAGGTTGTCCGTGTCCTGGATGCCGGAGTTCGCGCCGCGCGCACCGAAGGGCGAGACCTGGTGCGCGGCATCCCCCGTGAAGAGGAGCCTCCCGTGCCGGAACTCGTGCATGCGCCGGCACTGGAAGGTGTAGACGCTGACCCATTCGAGCTCGAACTCGCGCTCGTCGCCGAGCATCGCCTTGATGCGCGGGATCACCTTCTCGGGCTTCTTCTCCTCCTCCGGATCGACGTTCCAGCCCAGCTGGAAATCGATGCGCCACACGTTGTCGGCCTGACGGTGCAGCAGCACCGACTGGTTCGGATGGAAGGGCGGATCGAACCAGAACCAGCGCTCGGTCGGGTAGTCCGCCTTCATCACGACGTCGGCGATCAGGAAGCGGTCCATGAAGATCTTGCCTTCGATGTCCAGCCCCATCATGTGGCGGATCGGGCTGCGCGCGCCGTCCGCGACGATCAGCCAGTCGGCGTCGATGCTATACGCGCCGTCGGGCGTCTCGACGCGCAGGCTGACGTGATCGCCATGGTCAGTGACGGCGATCACGTTGTTCTTCCAGCGCAGATCGATGTTCTCAAGCGACTGCGCGCGCCGCACGAGATATTCCTCGAGATAGTACTGCTGCAGGTTGATCATGCCCGGGCGGTGGTGGTCCGGTTCGGGGCAGAGGTTGAAGTTGAAGACTTCCTGCTCGCGGAAGAAGGTCCGGCCGACGTTCCACGACACGCCCTTCTGCACCATCTCCTCGGCACAGCCGAGGCGGTCCATGATCTCGAGCGCGCGCTTCGCGTAGCACACGCCACGCGAGCCGATCGACACCGTGTCGTCGTTGTCGAGCAGCACCACCGGCTTGCCCTGGATCGCGAGATCGATCGCCGCGGCCAGGCCGACCGGCCCCGCGCCGACGATCACCACCGGATAGCGCCCGTCGCGCTGCTCGGCGATCTCGGGCGGGCGCCGATATTCGAACTTCGGGTAAGTGTACGTGCTGAGCACGATGTCTCCTCCTCTTGCCTGTCGGTCGGCGGCGCCGCCTTCTTGCGGGCGTATCGCCGGGCTCTCTGCGCGATCGGGCTGCGGCCTCACTCCTGCAGCGCGTGCCACATCTCCTGGTCGCGCTCGGCGGTCCAGATGCGCGGGTCGCGGATGCCGGAGGCCTCATCGAAGGCGCGCGTGACGTCGAAGGGCAGACAGTGCTCGTAGATGAAGACCTGGCCGAAGTGCGGATCCATGTGCTTGCGCGTATGCGCCATCGCCGCCCTGAGGTCCATGCCCTGCGCCACCGCCTCCTGCGCGCTTCGGTACAGCGTCGTCACGAAGGCCTTGGTGTAGGCGAGCCCCTGCTCCACCGCTTCCGGCGTCTTCAGCGCGGGACCACGCCCGGGCACAAGCTTCGCGGCACCGAACTGCGCAAGCCGGTCCAGCGTCGCCGGCCAATCCGCAAGATACGCGTCGCCCGTGTAGCACGCCGCGTCATATTCCACGAGGTCGCCCGAGAACAGCGCATTGTCCTGCGGCACCCACACGACCGCGTCGCCCTTGGTATGGCCACGCCCGCATTGCATGATCTTCACTTCGAGCTTGCCGAGCAACAAGCTCATCTCGCCGGTGAAGGTCAGCGTCGGCCAGGTCAGTCCCGGCACGCTCTCGACCGCGTCGAAGAGCCGCGGAAAGCGCCCGATCTCGGAATCCATGTCCTGGCGGCCGCGCTCGACGATCAGGTCGTAGGTGTCGCGGCTCGCGATGACCTGCTGCAGCCCCTCGTCCTTGTAGCCGGAGGCGCCGAGCACGCGCACCGCATGGTAGTGCGTCAGCACGACGTACTTGATCGGCTTGTCGGTGATCTCGCGCACTTTCGCGATCACGCCCTGCGCCATCACGGGCGTGGCGGTCGCGTCGATGACCATCACCGCGTCGTCACCGACGACGATGCCGGTATTCGGGTCGCCTTCGGCGGTGTACGCCCAGGCGTGGGCAGAGAGTTGCTCGAAACTGATCCGCTTCTCTTCCAGGTCGGCCTGCGATGCAAAAACCTTGGTGTTCATCGACAACTCCTCGACGAAAGGCTGCATGATTGAGCCCATGCTATCCGACGATTTGTTAACCGTCAATTGATTTGCTATGGTTGAACTACGCGCAGAAACGAAGATGCGGGAATCATCGCGTGCGCAGTCTCCGGAGATAAGACCTTGAACAACGAGCACAGTGCGGAGCGACCTGCAGAGAAATCCGGCGACCGCCGCGGCATCCAGTCCATCGAGGTCGGCGGCGCGCTACTGCAGGCGCTGGTGCGCCATGGCGGGCCAATGATCCTCAAGGACCTCGCGCGCGACGCCGGCATGCCGCCGGCGAAGGCCCACCCCTACCTCGTGAGCTTCGGCAAACTCGGCCTCATCGAGCAGGACCCCGTCACCGGCCGCTACGGCCTCGGCGCCTTCACGCTGCAGATGGGCCTGTCGGCGCTGCACGAGCTCAATCCGCTGCGCGTGGCGACGCCCGAAGCCGCCAAACTTTCAGACGAGATCCAGCAGAACGTCGCCATTGCCGTGTGGGGCAACCAGGGCCCGACCATCGTCAGCATCGAGGAATGCAGCCGCCAGGTGCACGTGAACATGCGGGTCGGCACGGTGATGGACCTCCTCACCTCCGCGACCGGCCGCGTCTTCGCCGCCTTCCTGCCTGCGCGCATGACCGCCGCGCTGATCGAAGAGGACTTGGCGCGCCTCAAAGCCGACCGCGGCGCCCTCTCGCGCGAAGGGCTCGAAGCCGAACTCGAAGAGGTGCGCCGCGAACGCCTCGCCCGCGCCGTCGGCAAACCGATTCCCGGCATCAACGCCTTCACCGCCCCGATCTTCGACCACACCGGCCACCTCGCGCTGGCGATCACCGCGATGGGTCCTAGTGGCAGCTTCGATCCGGACTGGAAAGGGCCGATTGCGAAGAAATTGCGCGCGTGCGCGGCAGCGATTTCGGGAAGGCTGGGGAATACCGGGAGCTGAGTTCCGCTGCCCTACTTCAGGCTGGCAAGATATTGCACGACCGCCTCGATGTTCGCGTCGCCCAGCTCGGCGACGGCTGCGCTCATGTCGGGGTAGACGCGCTCGCCGGTCTTGTTGAGGTAGCGCTTGAGGCTCAGGCGCAGGTACTCGGGCTGCTGGCCCGCCAGCCGCGGGATGCCTTCGTTACCATGCGCGTCGGCCTGATGACAACGCACGCAGACGCGCTTGAAGTGCGATTCGCCCTGGGCGGCGGCCGCACCGCCCTTGCCTGCCGGCGTCGCCGCGGCATCGGAGAAGTAGACGGCGATCGCGGCCTTCTCGCGGTCGCTCAGCACCTTCATCAGGCCCTGCATGAATTCGTTGCGCCGCTTGCCGCTGACGAAGGCGGAAATCTGGTTGGCGATGTAGACGGGATTCTGGCCGGCGAGGTTGGGCACCTCGGGGTAACGGCTGGCGCCGCTTTCGCCGTGGCAGTTGGCACAGAAGAAGCTGGCGCTGCGCCCTTCCTTGACGAGCGCGGCATGGGTCGGGGAATCGCTCGCTGCCTTGCGGATCAGATCCTGGACGGCATCACTGGCCAAAACATTGCTGCACATGGCCATGACGGCCGCGACGACGGCCAAGCGGCCTCCAAACCCCATCGTGCACTCCCCGCGAGCGAGCCGAACCCGATTCGTACCGCGGGCGGCGTATGAATCGCGCATTCTAGCACTGCAAATAAGGGTATTGCGCTATACGAAAACCGGTTCAGGCTCCAATTGCACCCCGAATTTCGCCAGCACATCGGCTTGGATCGCCCGGGCGATGCGCTCGACGTCCGCCCCGCGGGCACCGCCGCGATTGACGAGCACCAGCGCCTGGTTCTCGTAGGCGCCGACGGGGCCCAGGTCGCGCCCTTTCCATCCGCTGCGGTCGATCAGCCAGCCGGCCGCCAGCTTGAAGCGACCGTCGGGCTGTGCGTACGAGGGCAGTTCCGGATGGGCTGCGGCGAGGCGCGCCCGCGTCCCGGCATCGACGACGGGGTTCTTGAAGAAGCTGCCGGCATTGCCGATGCGCGCCGGGTCGGGCAGCTTGCGCTGGCGCACGGCGATGACGGCGTCGGAGACCTGCTTCGGCGTGGGCTCGACGATGCCGCACGCGGCCAGTTCGCGCGCCACGTCGGCGTACCCGAGGACGGGTTGCCAGCGCCGCGGCAGGCGGAAGGTCACGGAGATGATCAGCACGCGGCCCGCGAGTTCCTGCTTGAAGACGCTGTCGCGGTACGCGAAGCGGCAGGCTGCGTTGTCGAGCTCGATCAGCTCGCCGCTATCGAGCTCGACCGCCCGCAGCGAGTGGAAGCGCTCGGCCATCTCCAGGCCATAGGCGCCAATATTCTGCACTGGCGCCGCGCCGACCGTGCCGGGGATCAGCGAGAGGTTTTCCAGGCCGGGCCGGCCCTGGTCGAGCGTCCACCGGACGAAATCGTGCCAGTTCTCGCCGGCGCCCGCCTCGACGTACCAAGCGTCGCGATCCTCGCCGACGAGCTTGCGGCCGGCGACCTCAACTTTCAGTACGAGACCGGGGATATCGCGCGTGAGCACAAGATTGCTGCCGCCGCCGAGCACGAGACTCGGCCCCGAAGCCCAGTCGGGGTCGGCGCGCAGCGCCGCCACGTCTTTCGCCTGGCGCACCACGGCAAAGCGGCTCGCACGCGCCGGCAGGCCGAAGGTATTGAAGGGCGTCAGGTCGACGTCGCAGCGGATCTGCGGCACCGCCAGGCCTGCATCGACCCTAGTCTGCACAATGCACCGCGTCGCGCCGGACCGGCTGGATCGGGAAAAGCCGATCGTAGGCGAGATTGAAGGCGAAAGCGTAGACGACGTAGGCCGCAGCGAGCGCGAGGTCGGCGACCAGCGCCTCGGCCCAGCCGAGTCCGGTCCACAGCACGATGACCGGCAGCGTCAGCAGGAGCAGCCCGCCCTCGAAACCGATGGCGTGCAACGCACGCAGGCGAGCCGGGCGGCGATCGGCGGTGCGGCCGGTGAGACGGCCTTCGATCCAGTCGAAGCCGGTATTGAACAGGGTGTTCCAGACGGCGGCGATTAGCGCCATCACCGCCATCAGGGCGCCCGATTCGACGAGCGGCGCACCAGTGGCCCACGCAAAGGGGGGCGTGATCAGTAGCAGTCCGCCGACCTCGAAGAGGACGATCTGGCGGGCGCGATCACGAAACGAGCGCAGTTGGGGGGAATGGGCGGACACGGCAGAAAAGTTGCTGGGGGCGACCGGCTAAGATAGGACCTCGCCCCGCCAAATGCAACCGCTGCGCCGCACCATCGCGGGCAGCGGTCGTTCGGCCGGAGGGGCTCAGTTGTCCGGACGGTTCTGGTTGTTGTCGTTCGGATTGTTCTGGCGCCGGCGCTGTTGTTGTGCGTGCGATTGGTCTTCGTCGCCGCGCCCTTGACGTTGCTGAGGCTGCGCCTCGCGGCGCTCCGGCTGGGCTGCGCGCTCGCGCTGACGTTCGAACTGCTCGCGCAGCTGGGCGTCGCGGCGGCGATCCTGCTCCTGGTCCTGCATCTGTCGTTCGCGCTGGCGCTGCTGTTCGAACTCCATCCGCTGCTGGCGAACCTGATCGCGCTGTTGTTGTTCGGCCTGGTCGCGCTGCTGCTGCATCTGACGACGACGATCTTCCTGATCCTGCTGCTGTTGCTGGCGTTCACGCTGACGTTGCTCGAACTCGGCACGCCGCGCCTGGTCGCGTTGCTGCTCAGCCTGGTCGCGTTGCTGCTGCATCTGGCGACGCCGGTCTTCCTGATCCTGTTGCTGTTGCTGCTGGCGCTGCTGCTCGGCTTGTTCGCGCTGCTGGAACTGGCGTCGGCGCTCGTCCTGGTCCTGCTGCAGTTGTTGCTGCCGCTCGCGCTGCCGCTGCTCGGCCTCGGCTCGACGCGCCTGGTCGCGCTGCTGCTCGGCCTGTTCGCGCTGCTGGAACTTGCGCCGGAGATCGTCCTGCTCCTGCTGCGGTTGCTGCTGCCGCTCGCGTTGCCGTTGCTCGGTCTGCTCGCGCTCGGTTCGCTCCCGGATCGCGGGAGCGATCAGCGGTCCGCCGGCGGGAACGGGTTGACCGGACTGGTCGCGCAGGCCTTCGCGCCGACGGTCCCCGTCGCGCCTGTCGTCACGCCGCTCGGCGCGGCGGCGCTCCCAGTCGGCCATGCGCTGCTCGCGGCGGCGATCCGGGTCGATGTTGACGACGCGCGGTGTTTGCACGAAGCGCTCCGACGCGGGCGTCACGGCGAACTGTTCCTGGCGGTACACGTGACGGACACGGTCCGGCGCTTGGACGACGCGCGTGATCTCGGTGACGTTCGTGACATGCGTGATGTTCACCTGCTGCACGTAGGTCGGCGAGTAGCGGTAACGCGGCACGAACACTTCGCGCGGCGCGAGCGGATACCAGCTGACGTTGCGGGGAATGCCCGACGACAAGGTGATGCTGACGCCCGGCGCGCCGATCCAGGCGACGAGCGCCGGTGCGTAGACCGGACGGGCCACATAGCGCCCCGGCACCCAGGCCCAGCGGTTACTGATCAGCACCCAACGGCCGTAATGGAAGGGCGCGAAGCCCCAAGGCTGGTCGTCGACCCAGGTCCATCCCCAGGGCTGGACGAACACCCAGTGGCCGTAGCGGTACGGCGCCCAGCCGGCCGGCACGGCGCGCGGATACCACACCGTGCCATAGTCGCCATAGTCGCCCCAGTCGCCGTACTCGTAGAGATCCTCGTAGCCGGTCATCTCGGGCGAGACGTGCCGCGGGCGGCCGATGCGCTCGTCACGCTCGTCACGCGCCTGCACCCAGTCGGAGAAATCGTCGTCCTCGGGCGAGCTCCAGTTCACGTCGGTCCGCCCACCGGTGTAAATCTCCATCCGGCGGTCGTCGGAAATGCCGATATTCCGATCAGGGGCACGGAAGTCGATGTGGCCGCGGTAGTTGGTGACGACCGTGCTGCGGTCGAGCTGGTCGATCCGGTAGCGGCCGGGATCCGTCGTCATCGCGCGCCCATCGCGCGTCTCGACTTCGATCTGGTCTTCGCGGTCGGAGCTTCTCACTCGCAGCGAGACGCTGCCGTCGTCGAGGCGGACCCGGATGCGCTCGTCGTCGAGACGACGGATCTGCACCGTAGTGTCTTCGTCGAGCCGCAGCACACTCGAACCGATGCGGATCTCGGCGCGGCTGTTGCGCTCGGTGGCGAGCGAGTCGTCGGTCGTGATCGGCCAGTTGACGCCGGCACTTTCCCACTTGCCGCCATCGCGGCGGACAGCGAGTTCGCCGTCGATTACGGAAATACGTCCGACCCGGCTCGGCGGGTCTTCCGCCCACGCCGCAGCGGACGAGGCGAACAGCAGCACCAACGGGACCAGTAGCACGCGCTGAAAGATGCGCATCAGGTCGCGGATCATCGCAATGTCACTCCATACAAACCGACGGGTTCCTGTATATACAACGTTGGATTGCAGGGAGCGCTGACTATCAGAACAAATCCTTGCAAATGTCGCGGGCCGCTCAGCGGGCGGCGGGTGCGGCCGGAGCTTCCTGTTTGGGATCGGGCACGGGAAGCGGCGCCTCGTGGATCTTCCCTGCTGCATTGCGGCCCTTGTCCGGCGCGTCGTCATTCTTCTCCGGAGCGGGCGCATCGCCCTCCGCCGCGTCGCTCGGCGGCGCGTCGCGGACGACGAGGGGCTGCGCGGGCATCTCGGGGACCGGCGGCCGCGCGAGGAGCGGCAGCAGCGTCGGCGCCATCGACTTCAGGATTTGCACCGGCAGACCCGACGTGAAGTGGAACGCCGCGGCATCCTTTCCGATCACGTAAGCCGTCAGCGTGCCGAAGTAGCGCGGCCCGAGGTAGAAGACGAAGGTCGCCGTACGATTGAGCGAGTAGCCGCCGCGGACCCCGCCATGGGCGCCGGAAACGATCACGCGGTTGTCGCCGGTGCCGGTCTTGCCGCCGACCGCCATCGGCTTGCCGTCGGCACCGACGAAGGCACCGGCGAGCCGCCGCGCGGTGCCGCCTTCGACGACCTCGGACAAGGCCTCCTTCAGTGCGGAGGCGACTTCCGAGCGCATCACGCGCTCGCCTTCGCCCGGCTTGCGCACGAGCTCGGTTTCGTAGGGCGTGCCGGCGGCGAAATGCAGTCGATCGATGCGCGAGGTGGGCAGGCGCACGCCGTCGTTGACGATGATCCCCATCAGTTCGGCGAGCGCCGCGGGGCGGTCGCCGGAGCTGCCGAGCGCGGTCGCGAGCGAGGGCACGAGCGTGTTGAACGGGTAGCCGAAGCGCACCCAGCGGCGGTGGATGTCGAGGAAGGCCTCGACTTCGAGGATCGTGTAGATGCGCGAGTCCTGCGCGCTCTTGAAGCGGCTGCGGAAGAGCCAGCGGTACACCGCCTGACGCTCGGCCTTGCTGGCCTGGACGGCCTCGGCGAACGTCGCGTCCGGCTTGCGCGCGAGGTAGGCGGCAAGCCACAGCTCGAGCGGATGCACACGGGCGATGTAGCCCTGGTCGGGCAGGTCGAAGGTGCCGGGGGCATAGCGCTTGTAGAGCGCTGCCGCGCGGCCGTGGCCAAGGTCGGCCTCGGGCAGGCGGGCCGCGATGAAGGCGGTGAAGGCCTGCAGGTCGGCGTCCGGGTTCAGGTAGCGGTAGGCCGCGGCGAGCCGGTCGACGGTCGGCCGCAGGCCCTGCATGAACTCCTCGCGGATCTCGTCCGGCGTCTGCCCCTGGTACTTGCGCCAGAAGCGGCGCATGAAGACCTGGCCTTCGCGGTCGGCGAACTTGGCGAGATACTCCTCGCGCCGGGGGTCGCTGTCGTCCTCGAGGAGCTTGGCAGTGCTGCCGGGCACCTGGTACATGGTGTGGCGCACGATGTCGCGCATCAAGCGCACGAAAGGCAGGTTGATGGACGCCTGCAGCGCCTCGCGAACCGTCGGCGAGCGGCCGTTGTCTTCCTTGCGGAAGTTGTTGAAGGTGTGGAGCCCCCCGCCGGTGAAGAAGGCTTCGCCGGGACTCGCCGAGTAGTGGCGTTCGAGCGCGGCGTTGAGCATCGAGGGCAGACTGCGGTCATTCGCCGCGATCAGGTAGTCGAGCGCCCAGCGCGTCAACACGTCGTGACGATCGACCGGGGTCGCGCGCAGTTCCTGCACGGTCTTGTCGGAGAATCGCTGGTGCAGCTCGGCGACGATTTCGAGATAGGTCGACAGCACGCGCAGCTTGGCAGTCGAGCCCAGTTCGAGCTTGCTGCCCTCGTTGATGTCGAGCGGCTGGTCCGTCGTGTCGGTCTGCACGCGTACGCGGTTGCCGCGCTCGGTGCGCTCGAAGAGGGTGAAGCTGTAATAGACCTTGTCGAGCTGGGTCGGCGTCAGAAGCTTGTCGCCGATGATTCCCGCCTTGGTCCCGAAGTCGGGTTCGGCAAGGCGATCCAGGTACTTCGTGACGGTCTGCTGCAGGTTGCGGTCGAGGGTGGAAGTCGCGCGCAGGTCGAGGCGGTCGAGATCGTACAGCGAGACGTCGAGCATCCCGGCCAGACGCGTGCGGATCAGGATCGCGCCCTTGTCAGCGTCGACCGGCACACGGGCGGGCTCGACGGCCGCGTCGCGGAACTTAAGCTCGCGGCGCAGGGCGGCGTCGCGCAGCGCCGGCGTGATCACGCCCGACTCGGCGAGCAGGCGCAGGTGGGCGTCCGCGAGCTTCACCAGGTCCTCGCGCCCGCGGCCGAGGTAATACGAGGGGCGGCGGTGCGCGATCATCAGCGCGAGCACCTGGCGCAGCGCGAGCCCCTGGTCGGCGAGCGCCTCGCCCGACGCGTCGGGCGCCGACAGCAACTGGTTCACGTGGTCGAAGTTGGCGCCGAACCAGACCCACAGGCCGTCGCCCAGGCCGTGGACCTCGCCGTACACGGGCGCCGCGGACAGCGGCACGGTATTGAGGTAGTCGAGCACCAGTCGCTGGCGGATCGGGAACGTCTCCGGGCCGTCGTGGTAGGCGCGTACGGTCGCCGACACCATCTGCCGGATCTTCTCGCGCGGCGAATGCGTGACGCCGTCCGGCGAGTGGCGGTACTTCTCGATCTGCGTCGCGAGCGTGCTGCCGCCCGGCGAGTTGAGGTCCTCGTCGACGACCTTCGCGACCTGGCCGAACACCGCGCGGCCGAAGCGCGCCCAGTCGACCGCCGGGTTCATGTTCGGGCGGTCGGTCGCGAGGAGGTCGCGGTTCTCGATGAAGAGCAGGCTCTGCACGACGCGCGGCGGAATCTGCTCGAAGGTCAGATAGCTGCGGATCGGGTAGTGCGACTCGTAGAGCATTTCGCCCTGCGCGCCATGCACCTCCAGTCCGGAGCGGGTCTTCTCGTGGTAGGGCGGGAAGTAGCCGCGGCCGGCATAGTCGTACAGCTTGTTGGAGAAGCGGACCTGGCTCGCGACGGCGAAATCGCGCGCGAGGAGCCGCTCGACGAAGCCGGGCAGCAGCGTATAACCGAGGCGCTGGTCGAAGGGGCCGTGTTCCGGGAAGCGGATCGCGTCGCTCGGCCCGGTCTGGAGCTGATAGTCGAGCTTGCGCGCGTATCGCGAGACCTCACGCGCCTCGAGCCAGGACGTGCGGCTTTCGTAATACCCGGCCACACCCCCCACGATGATCGCCAAGACGATCAACCAGAAGATCCACCGCCGCAGCGTTCTGAACCACCCGCGACGCGGGGCCTTGGCATTCGAATTCTGTCCGGACACGTTGCCGCCCGAGTGTTGAGATAAGCGAAATTATCCAGCACTCCGGACCGGACAGACATGGAAACATGCGCTTTCGTTACCGCGAAACGTTGCGGACTGTGTCATTGAACACACGCTGCGGAAAACAGGGCTGCTCCGTGGGGAAACCGTCCGGGTAAACGAATCCGGCCGAGGCATCTTCGAAGATGCCCCGGCCGCGTTCGGGAAGGGTTCGTCACAGCGCGCCGAAGAAGCCGATCCCCACGAGGACGAGCAACAGCAGGCCGAAGCCGATCAGCACCAGGCCTAGGAGCTTCGACGCCCACGTCATCGGCGCCGACGGCGCATCGACGAGATGCTTCTCTAGTTCGCCGCTCGCGAGCAAGCGCTCGTACTGCTCGCGATGATGGCGACGGAAGTCGTCGAGCGAGAGGGTGCCCGTGAACATCACGATATCCGGCGGCGGCAGCTTGTCGGGCCGGAAGTGGTTGTTGAAGAAGTGCACCGTGAAGAGGAAGACCGCGGCAAGGAAGGCCTCTTCACCGTGCGCGATCACCGCGACGTTGAACACCCAGCCCGGCAGGTAGGTCGCCACCTGCGTCGGGAACCACATCATGAAACCGCTGACGCCGACGATCGTGACGCCCCAGAACGGCGCCCAGTAGTCGAATTTCTCCCAGTACGTCCAGCGCTCGAAGCTCGGCTTCTCGCCCTTGCCGAAGAACCAGCGGAACATGCCGATCACGTCCTGAAGATCCTTCAGGTTCGGCACCACGGATTCTGGACCGAAGATCCTGAACGTCTTCCAGTTGCGCACGAGGTAGCCGAACACCCACAACACATGGATCACGAACACCACCGTGAAGACGACGGCATTAACACGGTGGATGATTGCGGTGACCTGCGGTCCGCCGAGCGCCCGCACGACGACAGGAGCCCAGGCGGTCTCGGCGTACATCAGCGTCATGCCGGTGAGGGTCAGGATCATCAGGCTGACGGCGAACAGCAGGTGGCCGAGGCGTTCCCACGGGCCGAAGCGGCGGAAATGCTTGCCCGCCGGCACGCCCAGTTCGGCAACGTTGACGCGCGTCTCGACGCGGCCGGCCGCGCGCTCCTTGAACTCGCGATAGAGCCACAGCAGCAGATGGACCCAGAAGAAGGCGAAGGTGCCGATCAGCAGCCCCGCCATGCCCTTGGTCGCGAGCCAGATCTGCGGGTACTTGCCGAAGTCGCCGCCATGACCGTGCGGCGCGAAGCTCGTGAAGCCCGACGCGGCCAGCACCGCCTTCTTGCCGTCGTGGCACTTCTTGCAGGTATCGAGCCGGTTGGCCTCCGAGACCTTCGACTTCGGATCGTCGACCTTCACGATGCCATGGCTGCCGTGGCAGTCGAAGCACTTCGCGGTGTTGGCGTAGCCGAGGCTATGCACCTGGCCGTGGTAGGTCGCACGATAAGTCTTGTACTGATCCTCATGGCAACCGCCGCAGTTGCTCGTGATCAGCAGTTTGGTCGGGTCCTTCGAGGTGTTCTCGATCTCATGCGTCGTGTGGCAGTCCACGCACACCGCCGCGTCGGTCTTGCCCTTCTCCAGCACGGCCACACCATGGATGGACGCGGAATAGTCCTCGAGCTGGTCTTCGTGACAGCTCTCGCCGCACAGCGCGGGCGTCGTCTTGCGCCACTCGGCATGCTGCGCCGTCCCTTTTGCCGGCACGTTGAAGGAGTGCGTGTCGTGGCACTGGTCGCAGCTCGCCTTCGGGCGATCCGGGTGATCGGTATCGGGCCGAGCATGGAAGGAGTCGCGATAGGCAGCGAGGTTGCGCACGACGTTTTCGAGCCGCGGCTTCGACTTGGCCGTGCCGTCCTTTTGCGCCGCCTGCCACAACGCCTCGTGGCAGCTTCCGCAATCGAGCTTCAGCGGCGCGGTGAGTTGGTGCGCCTTGCTGTTGTCGGCGACGTTGGTGTGACAGTCGACGCAGTTCATGCGCCCGTGGACGCCGGCGCGGAATGCGGCCTCGTCGACGGCGCGCAGCGTACGCGGCTTGCCGTCCGGCACGGGCACCTTGATCGCATCCGCATCTGCGCCGTGGCACTGGACACAGGAGCTCACCGTCAGTTCCGCCTTGGCCGACGGCGCTTCGTCCGCGGCACGGACACTCGAACTGACGAGCGCGGGTACCGCCATCAGCAGGGCGGCAGCGAAATTCAATACCGAGGCGCGCCACGTCCGCGGCGTCGCCTCTTCGAGAGCGGGTCTTCTCTTATGCATGCAGTCCTTCCTGTCGGGCTGCGGACGGCCCCATGCCGTCCGCAGCCTCATCACGCGCCGGCGGGCGTGGCGCTCACTGGAACCTGACGATGTAGCGCATGCCGATGAAGTTCGCGTTCTCCTTCGGCTTGATCGACACGCTCGTGCGATCGACGGTCGTGCCGTAGGTGAAGGGCGACCCGTCGGCAAAGCTCCAGGTCCAGTCGTCGGTCTTCCACTGCTCGTGGATGAGGTCGAGCCGGACGTCCGCGTCCTTGGTGACGGCGTACTTCGCGAACATCGAGATCCGCACCAGCTTGTTCTCGATGTCGGGCAGCGGCACGGCCGTGACGCCGGCCGAGGTCGGATAGATCGCCTGCAAGCCGCCCAGGCCGGAAAGCGTCGCCGTTTCGTCGTAGAAGCTGCGTGTGCGCGTCCATTGCACGTCGGCGCCGACCTTGACCTTCTCGCCGAAGCCGCCGCGCAAGCCGAGGCCGACCGAATCGCCCTTGTCCTTGAGGACGGCATCCTTCTCCATTTCGAAGACCAGCGTCGTGCGGTCCCAACGGCCGGCAAGTTGGCGCGCGCGCGTCATGTCATGCGACAGCCAGCCGGTCAGCTGCCAGACGTCGCTGAGCGAGTAACGGGCATCGACCGACACCAGCGTCGCGCGGCCGTCGCGCAGCCCGTAGGGGCGCTCGTCCTTGTGGCCATACTCGTCCTGGGCGTCCTCGACATTGAACTGCAGGTTGAAGGCATTGACCGGCGCCCAGTCGAGCGACAGCCGCCACTTGTTGCGCGTGCGGTCCGCGAGGTGCAGCGGGTTGATCAGGTTGAAGATGTCGGCTTCCTGCGGCGGCACGTAGCTCGAACCGTCGCGCTTGCTGTACAGGTAGGTGACCGAGCCGTTGAGCGTGTCCGACATCGAACGCCGCAGTTGCAGCCGGTAGGTCGTCTCGTCGATCTGTTCGCGGTAGGGCACGTAGCGCTCGTTGATGAACTTGTTCACCGAGCGGTCCTGGTCCTTCACGTCGACGCCGGCGATCAGCTTGAAGCGCTCGGGCAACCGGTAGGAGGCCTCGAATTTGCCGCTCTTCGTCGTGTAGGAAAACGGCGTGTCATGCACGGTCGCGACGTGGGTCGTGTTGCTGCCGACGAAGCCGGCGATCGGCGTGCGGTCGTCAGAGTCGTAATAGCGCAGCATGCCGTTCAGCGTCAGGTCGCTCGTCGCGCGCGAGGTCAGCCCGAGCTCGACCAGCGAGTTCACGATCTTGCCGTCCAGGCTGCGCGGCGCATCGACGAAGCGGTTGTTCGGCGCCGCCAGATTCCAGGTCGGCAGGTTCTCGTCCTGCGTCGCGACGCTGCGCTGGAGCTTCAGCGTCGCGCGGGTCGAGGGCGTAAAGGAGTAGCCCGCGTTGATGAAGAACTGGTGCGCCTCGTTGTCGAGCGGCAGCGTCAGCGGCGTCGGATTCGGGCTGCTGACGCTGCCCGGCTGGGCCGCGCCCTTGATCGTCGCCATCACCAACGAGTCGTGATTGCCATACCAGCTGCCCGCGTAGCCACCCGCGAGCTGCAGGCGTTCGCCCGTGTATTCGACCGTGACGTCGAGCTGGCGCGTCGTGCTGTCGATCGGCTCGACGAGGAAATAGGGGTTGCTGCCCATGCCCCAGTTGCGCGTGCCGTCCTTCTCCTCGTTCTTGAAGCTGACCTTGAGGTCGACGTCGCGCATCAGGTTCTTGTAGAAGCCCGCCTGGAGCAGGTCACGTTGGACGCCGAGCCCGACGTTGCGCAAGGGCAGCGCATTGGCGCCAGAACCGCTGATCGTCATGTTCTCGTGGCCGATTCCCTGCAATCCGGTATGGATCTGCAGCGGATTGTCGCGGTCGATGCGCGAATAGCTCACCGAAGCCCCGATATTGCCCTGCTGCAGCACCTCGCCCCGGAACCGGCGGGTGTCGAGACCGAGGCGCTCGCCTTCGAAGGTGTACCAGGTGCCGCTCGCTTCGTCGCGCTTGCGGATGTCGGCATCGATCAGACCGTAGAAGCCGCGGCTGCGCATACCGTCGTAGATGCCTTGCTGGAAGCGGTCGTCGTTCCAGTGGCCGAGGCCGACCGAAACGCTGCTGTCGGGCTGCGACAACTGCCGGATCTCGGCGTCGTCGGCGGCGGCCGGTCCGTAGATGGCGAGCAGGGCCGTGGCCAGCGCGCTCAACCTGAATGCACTGTTGATGTTGTTCATCACGATCTCCCTGATCCCGTCAGCGACGGAAACGTCCGGCGGTGGCGTTGTTGATAGTGCTGTTGCCGCCGTGGATGTTGGTGTGGCAGTTCATGCAGCCGCGACCCGCGGTCCCGAGCAGCGCGGTGTTCGTGGTCGGCCCGGTGGGCACTCCCGCAAGCTGGCCCGGATGGCTCTCGTGGCTGTGGCATTCCTGACACAGGTAGGGAGGACGCGCCTTCAGCAGGTTCGGGATGTTCGTGCCGTGCGCGTTGTGGCAGATGCTGCAGTCCTCGGCGACCGGCTGGTGGTTATGCACAAAGGGACCGCGCTTTTCCATGTGGCAGGAGAAGCAGGTCTCGTTGACGCTCGCCTTGACGAGTTGCGAGGGGTTGTCGCCGTGGACGTTGTGGCAGGACGAGCAGCTGATCGCGCCTTCCGGCACCGGGTGGTGTGTCGGACGGAGGAATTGCGCGCGCTGTTCCTTGTGGCAGCCCATGCACACTTCGGGCTGGGTCGAGGCCTGCCGCACCTTGTCGTGGCCGTCGTGGATCTTGTGGCAGGAGGTACAGGTAACATCGCGCCGGCTGTGCGTGCTGTTCTGCCAGAAAATGCGGGTACTGCCCTGGTGACAGGCGAGGCAGGCCGCGTCGCGCGCTTCGGCGCTCGCGGGATTCTTGCTGCTGAAGCCGACATCGACCGGCGGGGCCGCCTTCGAGCCGCGCCCGGCCTCCTTGACGTGCCGCTCGCTCTCGCCGTGACAGGACACGCAGCTCGGCGTGCGCTTGTCGGCGACGGTGCCGTGCTTGGTCTTGCCGATCGCGAGCTGCTCGGGCGCGTCCGATTCGTCATGGCATTCGGTACAGCGCTTGTCGCCGCGCAGCACCAGCCCCTTGTCCTGATCCGCCGCCCGCTCGGGTGCCGCCGCCACGGGCGAGGCCAGCATGAAGATGCCGCCCAGCACGGCACACAGGGCGGCGAGCCGCCCCCATTCCCTTGGTCTCATTGCATCCTCCCTGGTATGTCGAGACGCGTAAAGAAACGGCCCCTTCAGGGGCCGTTGCTACTTGCCTAGCGAGCGAGAATCCATTTGATGAGCTCGCTCTTCTCTTGCGGGGAATCGGTCTTCAAGACCTTGTGTTCTTCTTCTGTGCCGTCCTCGAGCTTGACCTTCGGGGAATCGGTGAGATTGTGGTTGAGCTTTTCGACGGCGTCGGGCTTACCCTTGTACTTGGCGGCGATCTTCTCGTAGGACGGACCTTTCTTGGTTTTGTCGAGCGCGTGGCACTTGAAGCAGTCGTTGCTCTTGAGCAGCTTCTTGGCCGCGTCGTCGCTCATGCCGGCCGAGGCGCCGGCAGCAAAGGTCAGCAGGGCGGCACCGGCGAGGGCGGCGACGAGGCGGTGGCACGAGCGGTTTCCTGATTGCAGCACGATTGTTCCTCCTTTGCATCGAGGCACGCAGGGCCTTCAGTCACCCCGCGCAGGGTAGCTAGAGCTGATGCTGATACATTGACACACTTCGATACGCCGTCTCGAGTATTTTCTGGGCATATCTTGATGGCCGTCAAGCTGCATAGCAGCAAGCTGGACGGTCATTTCGGACCGTCAATGCGTGTTTCCCCATGATTTCTAGGGTTTTGCCCCAGTTAAAAATTTTGCAACTTCGACACATTACCGGCCCGCTTTGGCTCGCGGCGGAACTCTTTGCGGCGCCCGGGCCGGTCTCGGCAGATGCGGCCGAACCGGCGCTCGTCGCGATCGACGTCGGCCACAGCCTTGCGGCGCCCGGCGCGACGAGCGCCCGCGGGCGCCGGGAGTTCGAGTTCAACCGGGAGTTGGCGCAGGCGGTCGCGGCGGCACTGACGCGACTCGAGCTGCGTACCGTGATCGTCAATGAAGACGGGAAGATCGGCTCGCTCGCCGAGCGTCCGGCGCAGGTGCCGCACGCGGATCTGCTGATCTCGATCCACCACGACTCGGTGGGCGAGGAGGAATTGTCGGACTGGATGTGGGAAGGCCAGCCGCAGCGCTACAGCGACCGCTGGAAGGGGCACTCGCTATTCGTGTCGCGCCGCAATCCGGACCCGGAACGCAGCCTGCTGTGCGCCTCGGCGATCGGCGCACGGCTGCAGCGCGCGGGTTTCGAGCCGACGGACAAGAACGCGCGCCGGCGCGAATACGCGGACCCGCAGCACGCGGTGCATTACTACGACGACCTGGTTGTGCTGTACCGGGCGCAGCAGCCGGCGCTGCTGTTCGAAGCCGGCGTGATCCGGCATCGGGAAGAGGAACTGGCGCTGCGCGATCCGCAGCATCAGGCCGCGATGGCGAGCGAGATCGCCACCGGGGTCGCCGCCTGCCTGATGGCGGGGCGCTGAGCGGGGGCGGCCGGGCGCCGCGCCCCGCGCGGGCTCAGTCGACCCTCAGCTGACTTTTTGCCCGTGCTCGCGCGTCGCGTGGAAGGCGACCTTGGGCCACTTTTCCATCGTGACTTCGAGGTTGTAGCGGCTGGTCGCGAGGTACACGGGGTTGCCATCGACGTCCTTGCCGATGCGCATCGCCTGCTCGCGCTCGAAGTTGCGGCGCGTGACCTCGTCCGGGAAGGACAGCCAGCGCGCGGTGTGGATGTCGCAGGGCTCGAAGATCGCGTCGACCTTGTACTCGTCCTTCAGGCGCTGCGCGACGACTTCGAACTGCAGCTGGCCGACCGCACCGAGCAGCATGTTGCCGCCTTCCTGCTCGAAGACCTGGATCGCGCCTTCCTCGCCGAGCTCCTGCAGGCCCTTCTGCAGTTGCTTGGACTTCAGCGGGTCGCGCAGGCGCGCGGCACTGAAGAGTTCCGGCGAGAAGTAGGGGATGCCCTTGTAGCCGAGGTTCTCGCCTTCGGTGAGCGTATCGCCGATGTGGAGCTGGCCATGGTTGTGGATGCCGATGATGTCGCCGGCCACGCCGTCGTCCATCAACACGCGCTCGTTGGCCATGAAGGTCAGCGCATTGGCGAGTTTCATGTCGCGGCCCGCGCGCACGTGCTTGACCTTCATGCCCGAGCTGTAGCGGCCCGAGCAGATGCGGAAGAAGGCGATGCGGTCGCGGTGCTTCGGGTCCATGTTCGCCTGGATCTTGAACACGAAGCCGGTGAACGGCGCCTCGGCCGGCTGCACCTGGCGGCTGCCCGCGTCGCGCGGTTGCGGCGGCGGCGCCCAGTCGAGCAGCGCCTGCAGGATTTCCTGCACGCCGAAGTTGTTGATACCCGAGCCGAAGAACACCGGCGTCTGCTTGCCGGCGAGGAAGTCGCCGAGCGAGAACGGGGGCGAAGCGCCCTGGATCAGGTCGACTTCCTCGCGCAACTTGCCGACTTCGAGCGGAAAGAGCTCGTCGAGCTGAGCGTTGGCGATGCCCTTGATGACTTCGGCCTCGGTGCGCTTTTCCTCGCCGGCGGCGAAGCGCAGCACGCGGTCTTCGAGCAGGTGATAGACGCCGCGGAAAGTCTTGCCCATGCCGATCGGCCAGGTGATCGGCGCGCAATCGATCTTCAGCACGGACTCGATCTCCTGCAGCAGATCGAAGGTCTCGCGCACTTCGCGGTCCATCTTGTTCACGAAGGTGATGATCGGCGTGTTGCGCAGGCGGCACACTTCGAGCAGCTTGATCGTCTGCGCCTCGACGCCCTTCGCCGCGTCGATGACCATCACGGCGGCATCGACCGCGGTCAGCACGCGGTAGGTGTCTTCGGAGAAGTCCTGGTGGCCCGGCGTGTCGAGCAGGTTGATGGTGTGCCCCTGGTACTCGAACTGCATCACCGAGCTGGTCACCGAGATGCCGCGCTGCTTTTCGACTTCCATCCAGTCGGAAGTGGCGTGGCGGGCGCTCTTTCGCGCCTTGACGGTGCCGGCGAGCTGGATCGCGCCGCCGAACAGCAGCAGCTTTTCGGTCAGCGTGGTCTTGCCCGCGTCGGGGTGGGAGATGATGCCGAAGGTGCGGCGCTTCTCGACGTCGCGCAGCAGTTCGGGCGGATAGGGGATGTCGGCCATGATCGGATCGCAAAAAAACAAAGCCGCCAGCCGGTGCCGGCCTGGCGGGGACAATCGCAATTCTATCAAGGAATTAGGGGCGCTCGCAGGAGAATGGCGCGGAGCTGCGGGCAAGCGGCGCAAAATCTGCGATGATTCAGGAATATTTTTCCCGCTCACCAAGACTTCGACGACATGCCCCGAGCCACGCCCACGCTGCGCCAGCGCAAGATCTTCGCCCTCACCCGCATCCTCGGCGGCTTCGTCGCCGGCTGTTATCTCGCCTACGTCGTGGTCGCGAACCTCGTCGCCGGCGCGGCCTTCGACGGAACACTCAAATTCACGGCGCTGATCGCGATGGCAGGCTTCGCCTATGCGGCCTGGTATCTGCGCGACCTCAGCGCGATTGCGCGCGAGGAACAGCAAGGCGGCGACGCGGACAAGTCCTGATCGCGCGTGCCGGGTCGTCCCGGCCCGCTGCCATCGTTCAGCGCTTCGTCTCCGCGGCTTGATCGGCGACGTAGGGCTCGTGCAGCACGACCGGATGGGCGGCACGCTTGCGCATCCGGATGTTAAGCATCTCGACGGTGACCGAGAAGGCCATCGCGAAATAGATGTAACCCTTCGACACGTGCTGCCCGAAGCCTTCGGCGACCAGCACGACGCCGACGACCATTAGGAAGGACAGCGCGAGCATTTTCACGGTCGGGTGGTTCGACACGAAGTTGCCGATCGGCGCCGAGGCGACCATCATCAGGCCGACCGAGGCGACGACTGCGGACATCATCACGCCGAGGTTGCTGACCATGCCGATCGCCGTGATGATCGAGTCGAGCGAGAACACCAGGTCGATGACGATGATCTGCATGATCACCGCACTGAAGGTCGCCTTCACGGCGCTCGAGGCCTCACCCTCCTCGCCTTCGAGCAGTTGGTGGATCTCGCCGGTGCTCTTCCACAGCAGGAACAGACCGCCGCCGACCAGGATCAGGTCGCGCGCCGAGAAGCCGTGGCCGAACAGTCCAAACAGCGCCGAATCGAGTCCGGCGAGCCATGCGAGGACCGACAGCAGCCCGAGGCGCATGAACATCGCGAGGAAGAGGCCCAGCCGGCGCGCCATCGCGCGGCGCTCGGGCGGCAGCTTGTCGACCAGGATCGAAATGAAGATGATGTTGTCGATCCCCAGCACCAGCTCCAGCATCGTAAGGGTGAAGAACGCGATGATGAGCTGAGGATCGGTCAGGAATTCGGGCATGGCGGGACAGGTACAGGTGACGGGCGAAGCCCCCTGTATAGCATGCCAAGCGGGAAAACGCCGAATCGCGCAAGCTTAGAGACAGTTCCGAAATTCGTGATTGACGCCACAGGCCGCATCGAAAAGGCAGAAGCACGCGCCCGGATGACTATTACCAATGGGATAGAATGCGGGTATCCTCGCGTCTTTACGTTTTCTTACTTTTCTCGCATCCCAGCGCTCACGTCCTCGTCATTGCCGATGCGCCGCCTGCCCCGCCTCCCCCTGCTGCTGCTCGCCGCGACCTGTGCCGCGTGCGAGGCGCACGCCGGCGACGATCCCTATTTCGAGGAGCTGCCGCAGGTGCTCAGCGCCTCGCGCATGCCGCAAGCGTTGAACGAGGCGCCCGGCGCGGTCACGGTGATCGACCGCGAACTGATCGCCGCGACCGGCTACCGCGACCTCGCGCGCCTGCTGCGCCTGGTGCCCGGCATGCAAGTCGGGCAGGAGCGCGGGCATGCGCAATGGGTGACCTACCACGGCCTGTCGAACGATTTCCCGACCGAGATGCAGGTGCTGATCGACGGCCGCTCGGTGATCACGCCGAGCGCCTTCGGCGGCGTCGACTGGAGCGCGCTGCCGCTGACGCTGGACGAGATCGACCGCATCGAGGTCGTGCGCGGCACCAACGCGAGCGGCTTCGGCGCGAACGCCTTTCTCGGCGTGATCAACATCATCACGCGCGACAGTGCCGAAGACCAGGGCACGCGCGTGACGGTTCGCGCCGGTGACGACCGCCTGGCCGACGCCGAGGCGCGCTGGAGCGGCGGCAGCGGGCCCCTGACTTTGCGCATGAATGCGGCGAGCCGGCATGACCAGGGTTTCCGCGGCCTGCACGACACGCTCAACCGCGAGACGCTGGCCTTGCGCGGCGACCTGCAGGTGTCGCCGCAGGATGCGGTACTGCTTCGTATCGCGGCGACCGACGCCCGGCGGGGCGAAGGCTACGCGGACTCCGTTTTCGGCAACAACGCGCCGCGCACGACCGACAGCCGGGACCACACGCTGCACCTGCAATGGCAGCACACGCCGGGCGCCGACAGCGAGTGGCTGGTGAACTACTACCGCAACCACGAGCGCATCCGCGACGCGTGGTTCGCCTCCGCACCGCCGTTCTTCCCGGCCGTGCCGCTCGACCGCAACCGCAGCAGCATGCGCGACGACCTCGAGGTGCAGCACCGCCTCGCGCCGCATGACGACCTGCACTTCGTGTGGGGCGCCGAAGCCCGGCGCGACGAGGTCGACGCGCCCTTCCTGTTCTACGACGGCAACCCCGACCCGCAAAACCTCTTCCGCCTCTTCGGCAACGTCGAATGGCGCGTCCGCGAGACGCTGAGCTTCAACGCAGGCGGCGCACAGGAGAAGTATTCGGGGGCGCCATCGACCTTCAGCCCGCGCCTCTTCGCGAACTGGCAAGCGTCGCCGACCGACACGCTGCGCGCCGGCTACGCCCGCGCCTACCGCCAGCAGATTCCGTTCGAGCTTTTCGGCGACATCCGCGCGATCGATCCCGCGAGCGGGGCGGTGCTGGTGCGTCCCTTCCTGCCCAACCCGGATCTCGGCCAGACGCGCATCGACAGCCTCGAACTGGGCTACCTCGGCCGCTTCCCTTCGCTGCACATGACGCTCGACGTGCGTCTCTTCAGCGAGCGCATCCGCGACTTCATCGTGCGCGTGCCGCAGCCAGACCCGACGCCGGCGCCGCTGCTGTCGTCCTTCCTCGGTTCGACGCGCTACGAGAACCTCGATTCGCCGGTGATGGTCCGCGGCCTGGAGTACCAGCTCGTCGCGCAACCGCGCGTAGGGACAGAACTGCGGCTCGCGCACACGCTGCTCGCCCCGCGCAGCCACCAGTCCGCCATCGAGGACCGCAGCGCCCCCTATACTGCAAGCCTGAGCTGGCTGCAGGACTGGGCGCCGGGCTGGAAGAGCATGCTGAGCGTACTGCGCATCGGCTCGCTCGCGGGCGGCGACGGCTACGTGCCGCGCTTCCGCTACCTGTCTCGCCCCTACACGACGGTCGACGCCAATCTCAGCCATACGACCCGCGTCGGCCGCCACGACGTGCAATTCGCGCTGACCGCGCTGAACCTCGGTCCGCGCCATCAGGAAATTGCGGATCGTACCGAACAAGCGGCGAGCGGTGGCACGAAGCCCGTCAATCGCGCCAATCGCATCGTGTACGCGACGGCCACATTCGGATTCGACTGAAACCTTCCACCCATCGCCATGCAAGCATTCGTCCTACAACCCCACCCCGACACGCGAGACACGCCGGTCAAGGCCATCAGCGTGACGTTTTCGCGCGGGCGCGACGGCGCATTGACGCTGCGCTACCGCATCATCGGCGGGATCGACGGGATCCGCGTGCCCGCGGCGCGTTCACCCGCGCAGGCGGACGGGCTGTGGGCTCACACCTGCTGCGAGGCCTTCATCGGTGCTGCCGGCAGCACGGCCTACCGCGAATTCAACTTCTCGCCGTCCAGCGAATGGGCGGTCTACGACTTCGACGACTATCGGCTGCAGCGCGACAAGGCGCCTGGGCCGGTGGCGGCGCCCGGGATCACCTCGCGGAGCGAAGGCGGCGAGCTGCTGCTCGAAGCCGCGATCGAGGCCGCCGCGCTGCCCGCCGGCAACCTGCTGCAGCTCGGATTGTCGGCAGTCATCGAAACGACCGAGGGCGCGTTATCCTATTGGGCCCTGCGCCACCCCTCCGAGCGCCCCGACTTTCACCACCGCGACGCCTTCACCTTGACGCTGTCCCAGGCGTCGCGCTGATCGCGCCGCCAGCTGCCAGGACACAATGACTATCCGGTTCGGACTCGACCGCCTGCTCCAAGACCCCGCGCTGCGCCGCCCGCTCGCCGGCCGCCGCGTCGCGCTGCTCGCCCACCCCGCCTCCGTCACGCGCGAGCTCACGCACTCGCTCGACGCGCTCGCGGCGCTGCCCGAGCTCCAGCTCACCGCCGCCTTCGGCCCCCAGCACGGGCTGCGCGGCGACAAGCAGGACAACATGGTCGAGTCGCCGGACTTCACCGACCCGGTGCACGGCATCCCCGTCTTCAGCCTCTACGGCGAGGTGCGCCGGCCGACCGACGCGATGATGGATACCTTCGACGTGCTGCTCGTCGACCTGCAGGACTTGGGCTGCCGTATCTACACCTTCATCACGACGCTGCGCTACGTGCTCGAGGCCGCGGCGCACCACAAGAAGGCCGTGTGGGTGCTCGACCGTCCGAACCCGGCCGGCCGCCCGGTCGAAGGCCTGATGTTGCGCGAGGGCTGGGAGAGCTTCGTCGGCGCGGGCCAGATGCCGATGCGTCACGGGCTGACGATGGGCGAGCTCGCGCGCTGGTTCGTCGCGACACTCGGGCTCGACGTCGAGTGCGAGGTGATCGCGATGGAAGGCTGGCAGCCGGACGCCGCGCCGGGTTACGGTTGGCCGCTGGGCGAGCGGAGCTGGGTCAATCCGAGCCCGAACGCGCCGAACCTCTCGATGGCGCGCGCCTACGCCGGCACCGTGATGCTCGAAGGCACGACGCTGTCCGAGGGCCGCGGCACGACGCGCCCGCTGGAGCTCTTCGGCGCGCCCGACATCGACGCGCGCGCGATCCGCACCGAGATGCAGCGCCTCGCGCCCCACTGGCTCGCGGGCTGCGTGCTGCGCGAGTGCTGGTTCGAGCCGACCTTCCACAAGCATGCCGGCAAGCTCTGCAGCGGCCTGCAGATCCACGTCGAGGACCCGGCGCATTACGACCACGCCGCCTTCCGCCCATGGCGCCTGCAGGCGCTGGCGTTCAAGGCGCTGCGCCGGTTGCAGCCGGACTATGCGATCTGGCGCGATTTTACGTACGAATACGAACACGATCGGCTCGCCATCGACCTGATCAACGGCAGTCCGCTGCTGCGCACCTGGGTCGACGATCCGGCCGCGATGCCCGACGACCTCGATGCCCTGACCGCCCCCAACGAGGCGGCTTGGCTGGACGCGCGCGCACCCTTCCTGATTTATCCTTGAGCCGTCGGACGAAGGCCTACAATTCGTAACGCTGCCATTTGGCCACTGCCACCGGAGCCATCGCGATGAACGACGCCCTGCGCATCTTTGCATGCAATTCGAACCCCGCCTTGGCCAACGAAATCTGCGCGAAACTGGGGATCCCGCTCAGTCCGGTGGAGATCTCGCGCTTCTCGAACGACAACCTGCAGGTGCAGATCCGCGAGAACGTGCGCGAGCGCGACGTGTTCGTCGTGCAGGCCTTCACCGAGCCGGTCAGCGACCACATCATGGAACTGATGATCACGCTCGACGCGCTGCGCAGCGCCTCGGCGCGGCGCGTGACGGCGGTGATCCCGTACTATTCCTACGCCCGCTCGGACAAGAAGGACGCGCCGCGGATCTCGATCACCGGCCGGCTGATCGCCGACATGCTCATCACCGCGGGCGCGAACCGCGTGCTGACGATGGACTTGCATGCCGAGCAGGTGCACGGCTTCTTCAGCGTGCCGGTCGATCACCTGACGGCGATTCCCACCATTGCCGAGCATTTCCGCAGGAACCACGACCTCGCGAACATGGTGGCGGTGGCAACCGATGCGGGCGGCGCGAAGCGGGTCGGTCGCTTCTCGGAGCGGCTGGACATCCCGATGGCGATCATCGACAAGCGCCGCGTCGACGACACCTCGGTCAAGCAGGGCCACGTCGTCGGCGACGTGAAAGGGCGCGACGCGGTGATCTTCGAGGACGAAATCTCGACCGCCGGCACGCTCCTGTCGACGATCGAGACGCTGCGCGCCGCGGGCGCCCGCTCGGTCCACGCCGGCGCCGTGCACGGGGTGCTGTGCGGGCCCGCGATCGAACGGCTGCGCAACGCGCCGATCGAGTCGATCGTCGTCACGAACACCGTGCACATGCCGCCGGGCAAGCATCTCGACAAGATCACGCAGCTCACGGTGGCGCCGCTCTTCGCCGCGGCGATCGAGCGCATCCACAGCGGCGAGAGCGTCGGCGCGCTGTTCGAGTGATGCGTCGTCAGGTCTGGCCGTTCGCCGCGAGCCAGGCCTCGTAGCCGCCCTTGAGCGGCCGCACCGCCGTGTAACCCAGTTCCGTCAGCACGTGCGCGGCGCGCACGGCCGTGGCGTCGCCGGGGCAGGCACACATCGTGACAATCGGAGCCTGACGCGGCCAGTCGCCGACGGATTGCAGCAGGTTTTCGACGTCGGCCCGGGTCGCGAAGGCGATCGGCGCCGTCGATGCAATCATCGCCGGCCCGCGCAGGTCGAGGAAAAGCGGCGGCGCATCGGAGGCCATCGCCTCGATCAGTTCCAGCGGCGTCACGTGCGGGATCGCGGCGAGCTTCATGAAGCGGTAGCGCTGCCATAGCTTCCACGCAAGCCACAGCGCGAGCGCGAGGCCGCCCGCGACGGCCATCGTCCTGCCGTGGCGGCTCATCGTGAGGAGCGCGTCCTGCAGCTCGTCGCGCAGGAGCCAGCCGACGACGATCGCCCCGCCCGCCCACAACGCGGCCCCCGCGGCCGCGGCGAGCAGGAAGCCCGGCAGCCGCATGCGCAGCGAGCCGGCGATCGGTGGCGCGACGGTCGAAAATCCCGGCACGAACTTCGCAATGACGAGCGACCATAGGCCCCAGCGCTGGAACCGCGCCTCGGTCTGCGTGACGCAGGAATCCGGGTTGATCGACAGCCGGCACAAGCCGGTCAGCACGCGGTAACCGAAGAAGCGGCCGCCGGCGTACCACGCGGCGTCGGCGAGGAGCGAGGCCAGCACGGCCGCCGCGAGCATCGCAGCCGCCTGCGCCGGCGACGCGGCGAGGCTGCCCGCGACGAGCAAGGTGGGCACCGCCGGCACGGGCAGGCCCGCTTGCTGCAGCAGCACGTTCAGGAACACGACCCATACGGCGTCGCGCTGAAGCGCTTCGGTGATCTGGCTGAGGTCCATCGCTTGCGCGCCGTCCCGCGCAACAGGTGCGAAATGAAAGAACCCCGATTCTCGCCTGAAAACCGGGGTTCCGCATCGGCCGATGAAGGCGCGGTCAGTTTCGCTCGGGTTCGCCCTTCAGTCCTCGTACCAGGGCTTTCGAGCCGTCGCGGGCGGCATGGCCGATCGTAACGCCGGTGCGCTTCATCGCGTCCCAGGTCACGACCGCGGCATCGCGCGCGGTATGGCCGATCGTGCGGCCCGCGTTCGCGGCGCCGTGGCCGATCTCGCGGCCGGCATCGCGCGCGCCGGTGCCAATGTCGTGCATCGTCGAGCCGACGCCATGGCCGGCTTCCTCGGCCGTCGTCGAGCCGTTGCCGGACTCCTCGGCCGCAGCCGACAACGGGATCAGCGCAGCGAGTGCGATCGCACCTGCGGCGACGAAGCGGATGATTGAAGCCGGCTTGCGAGACCGGCTGGATCGAATGCGTGTATGCATGATCGGGTCTCTCCTGATGAGCGGCCGCGGGATTACGGCCTGCATAAATGAAAGACCGGCGTGGCGAAGAGACGTTCAGGCGGCGCCCGAGCAATCCCTGTTCCCGCTGGGCTATCTGCAGTTTACGTTGCCCGAAACCGGGGGACGGTAAGAAGGCGTAACCTCCGCCCGTCCCCTCCGACCTCTTACAGGATCGGCGCCAGCCAGCGCGCCGCCTCACCGACCGTCATGCCGGTGCGCTTGGCCCAGTCCTCGAGCTGGTCGCGGCCGATCTTCGGGATCGCGAAGTAGCGCGCCTCCGGGTGCGCGAGGTAGAAGCCGCTGACTGCGGCCGCCGGGCTCATCGCGAAGGATTCGGTCAGCGTCATGCCGGTGTTTTTGGTCGCATCAAGCAGCGCGAAGAGGCCGCCCTTCGCCGTGTGGTCCGGGCAAGCCGGGTAGCCCGGCGCCGGGCGGATGCCGCGGTATTCCTCGTGGATCAGCGCGTTGTTGTCGAGGGATTCGTCGGCCGCATAGGCCCAGAACTCCTTGCGGACGCGCCAGTGCAGCCACTCGGCGCAGGCTTCCGCCAAGCGGTCGGCGAGGCTCTTCAGCATGATGGCGTGGTAGTCGTCGTGCGTCGCCTCGAACTCGGCGAGCTTCTTCTCGATGCCGATTCCGGCGGTGACCGCGAACGCGCCAGCGTAGTCCGCGACGCCCGATTCCTTCGGTGCGACGAAGTCGGACAGGCAGTAATGCGGCTTGTCCGACGGGCGCTCGTGCTGCTGGCGCAGGCCATGCCAGTGCATCAGCGGCTCGCTCCGCGACTCGTCGGCGTAGAACGCGATGTCGTCGCCGACGCGGTTCGCCGGGAAGAGGCCGAACACGGCGCGCGCTTCGAGCCAGTCTTCGGCGACGATTCTTTCGAGCATCGCCTGGCCGTCCTTGAAGACGCCGCGCGCGGTCTCGCCGACGAGCTCGTCGTCGAGGATCTTCGGGAAGCTGCCGGCGAGGTCCCAGGTCTGGAAGAAGGGCGCCCAGTCGATGAACTCGAGGAGTTCCGCCAGCGGCACGGCGAGCGCCTGCACGCCGAGGGTTTTGGGCCTAGTCGGCACGTAGCCGGGGACGCTGTCCCAACGGAAGGCGTTCGCGCGCGCGGCCTCCAGGCTCACGAGCTGCACGCCCTTCTTGTTCGCGTGCTGGGCGCGGATCTTGTCGTAGTCGGCGGCGAGCTGGGCCTTGAAATCGGCCGCGCCACCTTCGGACAGGAGCGCCGTGACGACGCCGACCGCGCGCGACGCATCCGGCACATAGACGACCGGCTGGCCGTAATGCGGCGCGATCTTGATCGCGGTGTGCGCGCGGCTCGTCGTGGCGCCGCCGATCAGCAGCGGCACGTCGAAGCCCTGGCGCTGCATCTCGGCCGCGACGTGGCTCATTTCCTCGAGCGAGGGCGTGATCAGGCCCGACAGGCCGATCGCCTGCGCGCCATGCTCGCGCGCGGCGTTGAGGATCTTCTCCGCCGGCACCATCACGCCGAGGTCGATCACTTCATAGCCGTTGCAGCCCAACACGACGCCGACGATGTTCTTGCCGATGTCGTGCACGTCGCCCTTCACGGTCGCCATCACGATGCGGCCCTTGGAGGCCGCGCCGGTGCGGAGCTTCTCGGCCTCGATGAAGGGGATCAGGTGCGCAACCGCCTGCTTCATCACGCGTGCGGACTTCACGACCTGCGGCAGGAACATCTTGCCCGCGCCGAAGAGGTCGCCGACGACGCTCATGCCGGCCATCAGCGGCCCTTCGATCACCGCGAGCGGCGGCTTGCCTGCGGCTTCGAGCTTCGCGCGGACCTCTTCGGTGTCGGCGACAACGAACTCGGTGATGCCCTTCACGAGCGCATGCGACAGCCGCTCCTCGACCGACAGCGCGCGCCACGCGAGATCCGGCCCGGCGTTCTTGGCCTTGCCCTCCTTGACGCCCTGCGCGAACTCCACGAGCGCCTCGCCCGCACCGGCGTTGCGGTTCAGCACCACGTCCTCGACCTTCTCGCGCAACGCGGGATCGAGGTCGTCATAGACGCCGAGCATGCCGGCGTTGACGATGCCCATCGATAATCCGGCCTTGATCGCGTGGTACAGGAACACCGTGTGGATCGCCTCGCGCACCGGGTCGTTGCCGCGGAAGCTGAAGGAGACGTTCGACACGCCGCCCGAGGTCTTGGCAAAAGGCAGGTTGGCCTTGATCCACGCCACCGCGTTGATGAAATCGACGGCGTAGTTGTCGTGCTCCTCGATGCCGGTCGCGATCGCGAAGATGTTCGGGTCGAAGATGATGTCTTCGGGCGGAAAACCGATTCCGGTCAGCAGGTCGTAGGCGCGCTTGCAGATCTCGGTTTTGCGGGCGTAGGTGTCGGCCTGGCCCTTCTCGTCGAAGGCCATCACGATCACCGCCGCGCCGTACTGGCGGCACAGCCGCGCCTGACGCAGGAACTCGGCCTCGCCTTCCTTCATCGAGATCGAGTTGACGACGCCCTTGCCCTGGATGCACTTGAGGCCCGCTTCCATCACGCTCCACTTCGACGAGTCGAGCATGATCGGCACGCGCGAGATGTCCGGCTCGGACGCGATGAGCTTGAGGAAGCGCTCCATCGCGGCGAGCGAATCGAGCATCGCCTCATCCATGTTGATGTCGATGACCTGCGCGCCGTTCTCGACCTGCTGGCGTGCGACCGCCAGCGCGTCGTCGAAGCGGCCTTCGAGGATCATGCGTGCGAAGGCCTTGGAGCCGGTGACGTTGGTGCGCTCGCCGACGTTCACGAAGAGGCTGTCGGCGCCGACGTTGAAGGGTTCGAGGCCGGACAGGCGGAGCTTCTTCTCGACCTCCGGCACCTTGCGCGGCGCGATGTCCGCGACGGCCTCAGCGATCGCGGCGATATGCGCCGGCGTCGTGCCGCAGCAACCGCCGACGATGTTCACGAGGCCGGCTGCGGCCCATTCGCGGATCGCGGTCGCGAGCTGCTCGGGCGTCTCGTCATAGCCGGTCGGCGCGAGCGGGTTCGGCAAACCCGCGTTCGGGTGCGCGGAGACGTGCGTGTCGCAGACATTCGACAGGTCCTCGACGTACTGGCGCAATTCCTTCGCGCCGAGCGCGCAGTTGAGGCCGAAGGAGATCGGCCGCGCATGCGCGAGCGAGTTCCAGAAGGCTTCCGCGGTCTGGCCCGAGAGCGTGCGGCCGGAGGCGTCGGTGATCGTGCCCGAGATCATCACCGGCACGCGGCGATCCATTTCGGCAAAGAGCTTCTCGACCGCGAATACCGCGGCCTTGGCGTTCAGCGTGTCGAAGATCGTCTCGATCAGCAGCAGGTCCGCGCCGCCTTCGAGGAGGCCGCGCGCCGAATCGTAGTAGTCGTCGACGAGCGCATCGAAGCTGATGTTGCGGAAGCCCGGGTCGTTCACGTCAGGCGAGATCGACAGCGTGCGCGAGGTCGGTCCGAGCACGCCGGCGCAGTAGCGCGGCTTCGCCGGATCCTTCGCGGTGTATTCGTCGCACAGCTCGCGCACGAGACGGGCGCCGGCGACGTTGATCTCGTAGGCGACGTCAGCGAGCCCGTATTCGGCCTGCGACACGCGCGTGCCGTTGAAGGTGTTGGTCTCGATGATGTCCGCGCCGGCCTCGAGGTAGGCGCGGTGGATGCCGGCGACGACCTCGGGGCGGGTCAGCACCAGCAGGTCGTTGTTGCCCTTGAGGTCCTTCGGATGCGCACGGAAGCGTTCGCCGCGGTAGTCCGACTCGCCCAGCTTGTGCTGCTGGATCATCGTCCCCATCGCGCCGTCGAGGATCAGGATGCGGCGGGCGAGAAGGTCGCGGATTTCGTTGGAGCGGTCGGCTTGCATTGTCTACCTCGGTCGATTCAAGCACCGGGCGGAGGCCGCGAAAGCGCAAAAGCAAACGGCGCGGCAAACCCCGGTGGTGGTTTGCGAGCGCCGTTGTTCGGTTGCCGAGCCTGGCCCGCAGATATCGGGTCGCAACGCTCCTCGGCAAGGAGGCTGATTCTATGGAAATTTCGGACGCGTGCCAAGGCGGAAGAGAGTTGGAGCTGACGCGTCGATGAAATTCGGTTATACCTCGCGGCGCCCGTCATTCGAAAGGAATCCCGCTTGCGCCGTCCAGCCTTGTTTTGCGCCCCACTCTGCCGGAGCGCGCAATGAGCCTCGTCATCGGGCTCGTCGTCGGACTGGTACTGGGCCTGACCGGGGCCGGCGGGTCGATCTTCGCCGTGCCGCTGCTGATGGCGGGGCTCGGGTGGTCGATCACGGAGGCCGCGACCGTCTCGCTGCTCGCGGTCGCGATCTCGGCCGCAGTCGGCACCGCGATGGCGTGGAAGCACAGCTACGTGCGCTACCGCGCGGCGACGCTGATGGCGGTCGTCGGCATGCTCGTCGCGCCGATCGGCATCCGCGCCGCCGACGGGATGCCGCCGGCGAATCTGGCGCTGATCTTCTCGCTGGTGCTCGTCGTCGTTGCGATCCGCATGTTCCTCGGCGCGAGGGCGTCGAAGGAGGACGCAGCGGTCGTGCGTTCGGCGGTCGCGGGCGAGGGGCGGTCGTCGGCCGGACGGGTCGGGAGCGTGAATCCCGCCACCGGGCGCCTCGTCTGGTCGCGCGCGGTCGCCCTCACCGTCTCGCTGATCGGCGCCGCGACGGGCTTTTTGTCGGGCATGCTGGGTGTCGGCGGCGGCTTCGTGATCGTGCCCGCGCTGCGCGCAACCTTGCCGCTGTCGATGCACTCCGCGGTCGCGACTTCGCTGATGGCGATCGCGCTGACGAGCTCGATCACCTTCGTCACCTGCATCCTCCAGGGCCGAATCGTGCCCTTGCTCGCGGCAGTCCCCTTCGTCGCGGGGTCGGTGCTGGGCATGGTGCTGGGGCGCCGGGTCGCGCCGCGGATTTCCGGCCCGTATCTTCAGCAGGGATTCGCCATCGCCGCCGGGATCGTTGCGCTCGTCATGGCCTTCAAAGCCTGGAGCGCGATGTAAAACGACGGCGAGAGCGGCTGCCCTCCTGCGGCTTAGCTGTTCTCCCGCCAGTCGAAGTCCATCTGGCGCGCAGTCCGCTCCGCAAGCTCGCGGCCGGCGATGCGTTCGACGAGGTGCAGGCACATGTCGATGCCGGCCGAGATGCCCGCCGACGTCACGATTGCGTCTTCGTCGACCCAGCGCACGCCGATCCGGACGTCGAGTTGCGGGAACATTTCGCGCAGGTCGGCAACGTCCTCCCAGTGCGTCGTCGCCGACTTCCCATCGAGCAGCCCGGCCTGCGCGAGCAGGAAGGCGCCTGTGCACACGGACGCGGTCAGGCGCGTGCGACCGGCGGTAGCCCCGATCCAGGACGCGACGGCCGGCACCTCGAGTTCCTGCGTGACGACGCCGCCCGGCACGATGAGGATGTCGATCGGCGGATGGTCGACAAAGTCGTGGTCGGGATGGATCTCGAGCCCGGCGCGGGCGCGCACCGGGGCGCCCGTGCGGCCGATCGTGAATACCGAGAACAGCTCGGGCGCCGCCGGCGCGCCACGCCGGTGCATGCGCGAAGCGGTCGTGAAGACCTCGTAGGGTCCGGCAAAGTCGAGAACCTCGACGTCATCGAAAACGAAGATGCCAACGCTGGTCGTCACGGAATCTCCTGGCTGCAGAAAAAAGGGGACGCAATTAGTGGTGGTGATGCCCAGCCGCCTCGGGCTGGGGCGGCGCGTAACCGGGGCCGTCGCGGCAAGCAGCCGTCATGGTGCACCGTTCGGTCGGATGGCTCTGGGCTACGATTGGACTTGATCCCGCCGTCAGCGTGGATACCCGGCATCCCGGCAACCGTCTTACCCCTTGTGCAGCCTTCGTTCGAGGCGGGTCATCCAGTCCACGTGCCGGCGTGCCTGCTTGCCCGCCCGGTCGACGTGCTTCGCCACCGCCTTCTGCACCAGGGCGTAGAAGGCGACCAGATCCAGCTGCGGATAGTCGTCCAGGACCCCGTTGTCCTGGAAAAACTCGGCGATCCACCGTGAATCCAGTTCGTCACGCCCGGTCTCCCGAATGTACTCCGCCGCGGCAATTTCGACATAGTCGGTAAGTTTGGGCACTCGTCTCATGATCGACTCACGTGCTGGGGGCGATTCAGTCGGTGCGCTGGCCCATCACGACCACAAGCCGGCCGCTCGTGGACACCGTCAACCATGCGCCCGATTAGGACACGAGCCGGGATCCGAGGTTTCGCCCATGCCCGAATGCCGCTTCGCGACATTGACTATGATGAATCAAGCGTCTGTCCCCATATCCCGCAAGGAGAAGCCATCATGCAAAGCAGCGACGCGATCCTCGCCCGGATTCATGGCGCCTTGACGCACGAGACGCATCTCGACCCGGTCCGCCATCGGATCGAAGTGAATGTAGCCGGCCGCACCGTAACATTGTCCGGCGACGTGCCCGGCATTGCCAGCAAGCGGCTCGCCGTCGATGCCGTATCGGCCCTGGATGGTGTGGCCGAGGTCATCGATCGGCTCCGGCTCGCGTCCGCCTCGGCGGTGGGCGACGGGGCGATCCGGGACGCCGTCTCCAAGTGGTTGTCGCGCGACGTCGATTTCATCAACTGCACGCTACGCGTCCTCGCCACGGGTCGCCTGGAAGTGCTGCGCGAAGCGCGCGAGGATTCCTGCGGCGCCATGGATATCGCGGTGGACGACGGCGTGATCACGCTGAGCGGCCATGTGATCAGCCTGTCGCACAAGCGCCTGGCGGGCGTGCTCGCCTGGTGGGCGCGGGGCGGCCGCGACGTGGCGAACCTCCTCGAAGTCAGACCGGCGGAAGAGGACTCCGACGAGGAAGTCATCGACGCGCTGCGCCTTGCCCTGGAAACCGACCCGCTGGTCCACGCCGATCAGATCGTCATCGTCAGCCGCAACTTCATCGTCACGCTGAAGGGTTTCGTGGCCACCGAGGAGGAACGCCGCCACGCCGAGCTGGACGCCTGGTATCTGCACGGGGTCAGGCGAGTGCTCAACGAGATCGAGGTCCGGGCTTAGCGCTCGGCTCCTTGCCGGCGGCCGGAAACGGTTACCGACGCGCCGCCGGTTTCGGAAGAAGCGGCGGCGCACTGGCGTTTCCCAATGCAAGTGCTAGCGTGAAGCATCGGCGACCGCGCTGGCGGTCGCGACGGCCCGCCGCGTTCGCCTCGGCGGTTCATTCACCGGGGTCCGCCCGCCCCGACGGCGCGCAGCGAAGCCGACCGGGGACGACGAGCTCCCATTGGCAGCGGACATCATGGACACCCCTCAACTCGGATTGAAATCCGTCAAGGTCGTGGCGCTGGCCGTGCACGACATGGCGCGAGCGAAACGCTTCTATGGCCAGACGCTGGGCCTCGAACCGGCGGACGAAGGCGGCGACGAGGTCGGATTCAAGCTCGGCGGCATCGTGTTGATGCTCAAGGAGGGATGGTACGGCACGCCGACCGCCGAACCCAATCCGCGCATCACGCTCGAGTGCGCCAGTGCGCGCGCGACCGAGGAGGCGCTGAAGCGGCGCGACGTGAAGATCTCGAACCCGGTCGATCGCTACGACGAACGCTTCTTCATCGGCGCCTTCCTCGACAGCGAAGGCAACAAGCTCTGGTTCTGCTCGGCTGACTAGCGCCTACCCCGGTCTTCACCCGAGACCTCAGCCACCCGCACCCTCCCCTTCGACTGGGAGCAAGGCTTCGCGCCAGTTGCGGAATCCGCCGTCGAGGGCGACGGCGCGGCTGAAGCCGAGGCGGCGCAGCATCGCGGTGGCGAGCGTGGATATCTTGCCGTACTCGCAGTAGACGACGATGCGGCGCGTCGGATCGGGCAGGATGCCGTCGACGCGCAGTTCGAGCTGTCCGCGCGGGATGTGCAGCGCGCCGGGAATGTGGGCGCGGCGGTAGTCCTCGGTCTCGCGCACATCGAGGATCGTGATGCCGGGCTCGGGCGCGAGCGCGCGGGCGCTGACCTCGTCAATCGACATGAAGGCGATCCGGTCGGCAGCCTCGGCGATCAACTGGGCGACCGACTGCCCGCCGCTGCAATTGACGCGCAAGGCCTCGGTGAGATGATCGGGCGCCTTGAGGTCGAGGCTGTTCATCAGCGCGACGAAAGCGTCGCGATCGCCGACCTGCAGCCGCGGGTTGGTCGCGAGCTCGGTGCCGATGGTCGTGCTCTCCTGGTCGCGGTAGTTGTGCGCGGGGAAGACGCGCGTCCCCGGCGGCAACTTCAGCAGGCGGTCGAACAGGCTGTGGTACAGCGCCACCGGGTCGCCGGTCGGCAGGTCGGTGCGGCCGGTCGCGCCGATCAGCAGCGTATCGCCCGAGAAGAGGCAGTCCTCGACGCGCACGCAGGTCGAGTCCGCCGTGTGCCCGGGCGTGTGCAGGATCTGCAGGCGCAGGTTGCCGACGATCAGCGCCTCGCCGTCGTCGACGCGAATGTCGACGTAGGGGGCGGGGCTCAGGCGATGCATCACGACCGGCACTTCGAGGCGGCGCGCGAGCGTGCGGCTCGCCGAGAAGTGGTCGGCGTGGGTATGGGTGTCGTAGAGGTAATGGATCTGCAGTCCGTGGCGCGAGCAACTCGCGAGGTAGCGGTCGACGAGGCTGATCTCCGGGTCGATCAGCAGCGCGCCGCAGCGCTGCTCGCAGCCGACGAGATAGGACAGGCAACCGCCCGCGCGAAACTGTTCGAGAATCATGTCCGCCCCTCCCCATCGGGTCGCTGATGAGTGCAATATAGACCGGTCACGCGCGGGAGTTGCCATGAAGCCGCTGCCCCCAGACTGGTTGTTCCTGTTCCGACTCGCGCCCGGCGTGCGGATGCTCCGCGACTATCGGCGCGAGGACTTCCCGCACGACCTCGCCGCCGGGCTCTCGGTGACGGCGGTGGCGATCCCGGTGAGCGTCGCGTATGCGGAACTCGCCGGCTTCCCGCCTGCGTCCGGGCTGTACGCGTCGATGATCTCGATGATCGTCTATGCCTTCTTCGGCTCCTCACGCCAGCTCATCGTCGGCCCCGACGCACCGACCTGCGCGATGCTCGCGGCGGCACTCGCGCCGATCGCGGCCGTGGGCTCGCCGGAATATCGCGCCTGGTCGCTCGCGCTGACCTTCCTTGTCGGCCTGATGTGCCTCGTCGCGAGCCGCATGCGCCTCGGCGCCTTCGCCGACTTCCTGTCCAAACCGATCCTGATCGGCTTCCTCAACGGCATCGCGTTGTCGATCGTGCTCGGCCAGCTCGGCAAGCTGCTCGGCTTTCCGGTCGAGTCGCGCGACATCGTCGACAGCCTGCGCGAAGTCGCCGACAAGCTGCCGCAGGTGCACTTTCCGACGCTCGCCGTCGGGGCGCTCGCGTTCGCGACGCTCGGCTGGACGCGGCGGCGCCTGCCACGGCTGCCCGCGGCGCTGGTGGTGCTGGTGGCAACCGGCGCGCTGACGGCACTGCTCGGCCTCGCAAACTACGGCGTTGCGGTGATCGGACCGGTCCCGGCGGGCTTGCCCCAGCTCGCCCTCCCCCATCTCAGCGGCACTGCGGTGCACACGCTCTTCAGCGCCGGCGCCGGCATCACGCTGGTGAGCTTTTCGAGTGCGATGCTGACGGCGCGAAGCTTCGCCGCGCGCAACGGCTACGAGATCGACCCCGAGCGGGAGTTCGCGGCGCTGGGCGTCGCCAACGTCGCCTCGTCGATGCTGGGGGGCTTCGCGGTCAGCGGCGCGGGTTCGCGCACCGCGGTGAGCGAGGCCTCGGGCGGGCGCACGCAAATGGTGAGCCTGGTCGCCGCGGCGGGTGTCGCACTCGCGCTCGTCGTCCTGACGGGGCCGCTGCAGTATGTGCCCGTCGCCGCGCTGGGCGCCGTGCTGGTCTATACCGGCATCTACCTCTTCGATCTCACCGCGCTGCGCGCGCTGTGGGGGCTCGATCGCAACGAGTTCTGGCTCGCGCTGGCGGTACTCGTCGGGGTGATCGTCAGCGGCATGATCCAGGCGATCCTCGTCGCGGTGGCGATCGCACTGGTGCGCTTCGTGCGGCTCACCGCGCGGCCGCCGGTCGAGGTGCTGGGCGAAGTCGAAGGCCTGCCCGGCGTCCACGCGACACGCCACTACGTCGACGCACGGACGGTTGACGGCCTGACGCTGCTGCGCTTCAACGCGCCGCTGGTGTTCTTCAACGCCCCCTACTTCCGCCAGCAGGTGCTCGGCGCCGCCGTGCCCGTCGGCCCGGGACCGCGCTGGCTGGTGCTCGACCTGCTGCCGGTGAGCCGCATCGACGTGACCGGCTACTACATGCTCAAGGAAGTGCGCGACGCGCTCGCGCTGCGCGGAATCCAGCTGAAGTTCGCGGGACGGACGTCCGAAATCGCGACCTATCTGGAGGGGCGGGGCATCGACGTCGGCCCAATCCGCGATTCGACCTTCCCGACGCTGCGCGCGGCAATCAAGGCCTTCCGCCGACTGCAGCGCGAACTCCAACAGGGGGTCGATGCCGGCGCGGCCTGAGCCGACGCACGCCTCAGGCGCACATCGCGCAGCTCTCGTCGCACTCCGCGCCGACGAAACCGAGCACGTCGTGCAGGAAGCGCTCGGCCTGCCACAGGTGGGGTGCGTGGTCGACGCCGTCATAGACATGCATCTGCGCACCGGGGATCGCGTCCCGCACCCAGCGCGCGGTGTTCGACGTGTAGAAGTTGCTCTCTTCGCCGTAGATCAGCAGGGCCGGCACGTCGATGCGCCCGAGCACCTGCCGGTAGTCGGCGGCGGTGAGGCTCTTCCAGCAGGCGATCAGCGGCGCGGGGTCGAGGGCGCGCAGGCGTTCGCGGGCCATCTGCATGCCCGTGCCGTTCTCGATATACTTGCGGCGGCCGCGCTCGTTGAGGCCGTTGGCGACGAGGCGCAGTACGGTCTCGGCGAAATCCTGTTCGAGATCGCTAACAAAGGACGCGTTGCGCTCGCTGTCGAAATCGCCGTAGATGCCGTTCGACCAGTGCTCGTCGGTGAGAAGCCGCGGCGACTGGTCGATGAAGACGACGTGCGACAGGCGCTTGGTGCCGAAGTCGCGCAGGTACTGCCACAAGGTCAGCGCGCCCATCGAGTGGCCGATCACCACGGCATCCTGCAGATCCCAGTGCGCCATCAGGTTTTCGAGATCGCGCGCCATGCGCTCGACGGTCGGCGCCTGCCCGGTCGCCAGCGGGTGACCGCCGTGCCCGCGGGCGTCCCAGCGGAAGACGCGATGGCTCGCGCCGAAGGTCGAGACGAAGGGTTTCCAGTCGCGATGCGTCGCGGTCCAGCCGTGCAGCAGCACCATCGGCCGGCCGTCGCCGGTGATCGCTACGTGGAGGGCTTCTCTGTCGTCGGCAAGGAAGGACTGCATGATGCGCTCGCGGTGTTAATTGTGCGCTGCAGTATAAACCCTCAGGCTCAGCGTCGGTACCAGGCCCAGCCCTCCCAACGGTAGGGGAAACGCGCCCCGCGGTTGGGATAAGGCGCGTAGGCGGGGTAATGCGGATAGACGTCGGACAACACCACTCCATCATGCGGATAGACGAAACTGCGGCTCGTGCGCACGACCTTGCCGTCGATGAAGTGCACATTGAAGCGGGTTGCGACACCCGGACCGTCGTTGCGGATGTTCCAGTCCCACACTTCCTCGCCGCTGAGCACGAAGCGCTCCACCGAGCGATGGCGACCGAGGAGGCGCGAGACCTGCTCCTGCGTCATGCCGCGTTCGACGCGCGCGAGATTCGCCTCGGAGAGCGCATCCTCCTGGCGCAGCACCGTGCCCGTGCCGTCGACGGTGATCATCAGCGCCGTTTCGCCCATCGGCTGCGTCGAGTATTCGAGTGTCGTCGTGCCGTCGCCGTTGCTCCAGCGCTCCACCGGCTGGCCGAACACCGCCAGCGCCTCGGCCTCGGTCGCCACGTGCCGCGGCACCGGGAAAGTCGCGCAGCCTCCCGACAGCGCCAGCACCAGCACCGCGATGACTCGCCACGATGTCCTCACATCAGTTCCCCCGGTAGTCGGTCGTGCGGCCGCTGCGCTCGACACGCCCGTCGTCGTTGAAATGGACCGAGAAGAAAGTCCCCTCGCTCACGAAATCCGACTTGATGCGCCAGTTCCACACCGTTTCGTGGGCGAGCTCGAAGCGCTGTTGCGAGGCCGGCGTGCCGAGCAAGCGGCGCACTTCGTCGGCGCTCATGCCCCGTTGGATGCGGATGAAAGTGCCTTCGTTCAACACCTGGTCGATCTTGCGCAGCACACCGTCGGCGCCGATCGTAATCATGAAACACTCGGTTCCCTCGGGCTGACGCGTGTATTCCCAGGTCACCGAGCCGTCGGCATTGGGCCATTCCATGCCGGGCGTGCCGAAGCGCTCGCGCACGTCGGTCGCGGTCGACACGCCGGGCCTGAGCTCCTTCAGGTTCATGTAGTCGCAGCCGCCGACGCCGAGCGCCGTCAGCAGGCTGCACAGCAAGGCCAGGAATCGCTTCATGAGCGGGATGCCTCCTCGATCTCCGGGTGCGTGCCACGCACGTGGGCTAGAATCGCACCAGCCGGGCCGGCTGCGCAAGCCGCTCCGGTGACTGATTGCAAACACGAGGAGAATAGCAAATGCATAAAACCCTGATCGCCCTGGCGCTCGTCGGACTCACCGCGTCTGCGGCTCATGCCCAGACCGTAGTGAAGATCGGCCACGCCGGCCCGCTGACCGGCCCGATCGCCCATATCGGCAAGGACGGCGAGAACGGCGTGCGCCTGGCGCTCGAAGACGCCAACGCGAAGGGCCTGACCATCGGCGGCAAGAAGGTGCAGTTCGAACTGGTCAGCGAAGACGACCAGGCCGACCCGCGTACCGCCACCACCGTCGCCCAGCGCCTGAGCGACGCCGGCGTCAAGGGGGTGGTCGGCCACGTGACCTCCGGCGCTTCGATTCCCGCCTCGCGCATCTACGAACAGGCCGGCATCCCGGTCATCACGCCGTCCTCGACGAACCCCAAGCTGACCCAGCAAGGCTACAAGGTCACCTACCGCGTCATCGCCAACGACCTGCAGCAGGGCGCCGCGATGGCCAAGTACGCCACCCAGAACCTGCAGGCGAAGAAGATCGCGATCATCGACGACCGCACCGCCTACGGCCAGGGCCTCGCCGACGCCTTCGCCGAAAGCCTGAAGCAGCAGGGCGTGCAGATCGTCGGCCGCGAATTCACCAACGACAAGGCGACCGACTTCACCGCGATCCTCACCAAGATCAAGGCCCGTCAGCCCGACGCCGTGTTCTTCGGCGGCATGGACGCACAGTCCGCCCCGATGCTGCGCCAGATGAAGCAGCTCGGCATCGGCGCCAAGTTCCTCGGCGGCGACGGCACCTGCACCAGCGAGATGATCAAGCTCGCCGGCGACGCGATGAGCGGCGACACCTACTGCACCCAGGCCGGCATCCCGATGGACAAGATGCCTGGCGGCGCGCAGTTCAAGACCCGCTTCAAGGAGCACTTCAAGGCCGACGTGCAGCTCTACGCGCCCTACAGCTACGACGCGGCGATGGCGCTGATCGAAGCGATGAAGGCGGCCGACTCGGTCGAACCGGCGAAGTACCTGCCGGCGTTGCAGAAGCTCAGCTTCTCGGGCGTGACCGGCAAGATCGCCTTCGACAAGAACGGCGACATCCGCGACGGCGGCATCACGATGTACCGCTTCCAGAATGGCAAGTGGGATGCGTTGAACTGAATCGGCTGAGCCGAATATGCGACTCGCGCACGCACCGATCATGTGCGCAGGTCGCAGAACACGAACCACAAAGGGGCGCCGCGGTGCCCCTTTTTTTCGACTAGAGTCACGACAGGGGGATTTCCGGGGTTTCGAGGACCCTGCATTAGGGAAAACCACAATATGGCATGGTTTGTGCGGTGCGCAATGCGTCCGAATACTGCACCTTTCCCCGAAAAACCCCATGGATAATGGGTATACAAGAAATGCGTGTCACCGCGTGGCAATGCGGAAGGACGACGAGGCCGTTGCTTTGCTGCATCGCAGGACCTGCAATCTGCATGCAAGTCGACGGCATCACGCACCACCGCGCGGTTTTTGGGCAGAATACGCGCACTTTTCAGCCCCGCCGGTACTGACCTTGGTCATACCCCGGAGGAGCGAATCGAAAAGCGCTAACAAGAGCAGCATCCTGGCAGCGGCATCCGCAGCCCACACCCGGGCGGTGGCGGCGCGCTGGCAGGCAATCAAAATCGATTTCGCTGGAGGAACGCCATGAAGAAAACCGTCGTCGCACTGGCCATCATGGGCTTCGGCCTGTCGGCCGCCCAGGCCCAGGAAATGGTCGTCAAGATCGGCAGCGTCGCGCCGCTCACCGGCACCATCTCCCACCTCGGCAAGGACAATGAAAACGGCGCCCGCCTCGCCGTCGAGGATGCCAACGCCAAGGGCATCACGATCGGGGGCAAGAAGGTCAAGTTCGAACTGATGGGCGAGGACGACCAGGCCGACCCGCGTACCGGCACCACGGTCGCGCAACGCCTCGTCGATGCCGGCGTGAAGGGCGTCGTCGGCCACCTGAACTCGGGTACCACGATCCCCGCGTCGCGCATCTACAACCAGGCCGGCATCCCGGTGATCACCCCGTCGGCGACCAACCCGACGCTGACCAACCAGGGCTACAAGGCCGTGTTCCGCACGATCGCCAACGACGTGCAGCAGGGCAGCGTGCTCGGCAAGTTCATCTCCGGCCCGCTCGCCGCGAAGACCGTCGCGATCATCGACGACCGCACGGCCTACGGCCAGGGTCTCGCCGATGAAACCGAGAAGGCCGTCAAGGCCGGCGGCGGCAAGGTCGTCGCGCGTGAATTCACGACCGACAAGGCCACCGACTTCAACGCCATCCTGACCAAGATCCGCGGTGCCAAGCCGGACGTGATCTTCTTCGGCGGCATGGACGCCCAGGCCGGCCCGATGCTGCGCCAGCTCAAGCAGCTCGGCGTCGAAGCCAAATTCGTGACTGGCGACGGCGGCTGCAGCCCCGAGATGATCAAGCTCGCCGGCGACTCGATCGGCTCCAACGCCTATTGCTCGATGGCGGGCCTGCCGCTCGAGAAGATGCCCGGCGGCGCCGAGTTCCGCGACCGCTTCAAGAAGCGCTTCAACGCCGACGTGCAGATCTACTCGCCGTATGCCTATGACGCTGCGATGGCTCTGATCAACGCGATGGCCGCCGCCGGTTCGCCCGAACCGTCGAAGTACCTCGCTTCGCTGAAGAAGATCAGCTTCCAGGGCGTCACCGGCACGGTCGCCTTCGACGACAAGGGCGACATCAAGGACGGCGCCGTCACGGTGTACCAGTTCAAGAACGGCACCTGGGTTCCGATGTAATGCATCCGGCCGCCCTTCGGGGCGGCATCACGCGGGGGGTGGCGGCCGGCAGCAACGGCCGCGGCCCCTTTCGAGTTTTTCACCACTGCGACACCTGATCTGATGTACCTCCTTCAACACCCGGCCTCGGCTGCCTCACAGGTATCCGGCCTGCCGCGTGCGCAAACCATGCGCGCGGCGCTCGCGCCCCAGCAGCGGACGCTCTCCGCAACGGTCACCCCGTCCCACCCGCCGCTGAGCGGCTTCGACCCGATATCCCGAGGGTAAAAATGGAAATCTTTCTGCAACAAGTGGTCAATGGCCTCGTCGTCGGCAGCGTGTATGCGCTGGTGGCGCTGGGTTACACCATGGTTTACGGCATTCTCGGCCTGATCAACTTCGCTCACGGCGACCTCGTCATGGTCGGCGCGCTCACCGCGCTGCAAACCATGATGTTCCTGATGGGCGTGGCCCCCGGCATGTCGCCGATGGCGATGCTCGGGCTGTCGCTGCTCGTCGCAGTCGGCGTGTGCATGATCCTCGCGTTCCTGATGGAGCGCCTCGCGTATCGTCCCCTGCGCAATGCGCCGCGGCTGGCACCGCTGATCACGGCGATCGGCGTCTCCTTCCTGCTGCAGACGCTGGCGATGATCGTCTGGGGCCGCAACTACCACACCTTCCCGCAGCTGATCTCGACGACTCCGCTGCAGCCGGTCGAAGGTGTGTTCATCACCCCGATCCAGATCACCATCGTCGCCGTCTCGGCGCTGATGATGGCCGGACTGATCCTGCTCGTCACCAAGACCAAGCTCGGCCGCGCGATGCGCGCGACCGCCGAGAACCATCGCGTCGCGGCGCTGATGGGCGTCGACACCAACCTGATCATCGCCTCCACCTTCGTCATCGGCGCCGCGCTGGCCGCGGTCGCGGGCGTGATGTTCGCGAGCAACTACGGCATCGCCCACTACGGCATGGGCTTCATGCCCGGTCTGAAGGCCTTCACGGCCGCAGTGCTCGGCGGTATCGGCAACCTCGGCGGCGCGATGCTGGGCGGCATCGTCCTCGGCCTCGTCGAATCCTTCGGTGCCGGCTACATCGAGCAGGCGACCTTCGGCTTCCTCAATTCGTCCTACCAGGACATCTTCGCCTTCATCATTCTCGGCCTCGTGCTCATCTTCAAGCCTACCGGCCTGCTGGGTGAACGCGTCTCCGACCGGGCATAACGCGGGAGTACCAACCATGAATGAACTCGCACTGGCCGTTCCCTGGCTGGGCAAACGCAACCCGCTCGCCGCGCGCTGGGTCGTGGTCGCAATCGCGCTCGTCGCGCCGCTGATCGCGATCAGCTTCGGCCGCACCTGGGTGCGCGTGATCGATTTCGCGATGCTGTACATCCTGCTCGCGCTGGGCCTGAACCTCGTCGTCGGCTTCGCCGGCCTGCTCGACCTCGGCTACATCGCGTTTTACGCGGTGGGCGCGTATACGACGGCCTTCCTCGCATCGCCCCACTTCGACGTCCACCTGCCGATCTACATCGTGCTGCCGCTCGCGGCCTGCTTCGCGGCCATGGCCGGGATCACGCTGGGCTTCCCGGTGTTGCGATTGCGCGGCGATTATCTTGCGATCGTCACGCTCGGCTTCGGCGAGATCGTCCGGATCTTCATGAACAACCTGAACTATCCGGTCAATATCACCAACGGCCCGCAGGGCATCAACTCGCTCGATCCGGTGATCCTGTTCGGCTGGGACCTGTCGCAGAACCTCCAGGTGACGGAGGATTTGTCGATCAACTCGCTGTTCCTCTATTACTACCTGTTCCTCGGCTGCGTCGCAGGCGCGATCCTGTTCATCTCGCGCCTGCAGGTCTCGCGGGTCGGCCGCGCGTGGGCCGCGATGCGCGACGACGAGCTCGCCGCCAAGGCGATCGGCATCAACACGCGCAACCTGAAGCTGCTGGCGTTCTCGCTCGGCGCAACCTTCGGTGGCGTGTCGGGCGTGCTGTTCGGCACCTTCCAGGGTTTCGTGTCGCCCGAGTCGTTCTCGCTGATGGAGTCGATCGCCGTGCTGACGATGGTCGTGTTCGGCGGCATGGGCAACATCGCCGGCGCGATCGTCGGCGCGATCGTGCTGTCGGCCCTGCCCGAGATCCTCCGCCACATCGCCGCGCCGGTGCAGAACGCGCTGTTCGGCCATGTGATCCTCGACCCCGAAGTGCTGCGCATGCTGCTGCTGTCGCTCGCCATGATCCTGATGATGCTGCTCCGCCCCGCCGGCCTGATCCCGGCCGCCGCCCGCTACTCCCATATCAAGCACCTGAAGTCGAAGGGGGTGACGCAATGATCACCCTTCTCGAAGCCCGCAACATCGGCAAGCGCTTCGGCGGCCTGCAGGCGCTCTCGGACGTCTCGCTGACGATCCGCAAGGGCGAGGTCTACGGCTTGATCGGCCCGAACGGCGCCGGCAAGACGACCTTCTTCAACGTGCTGACCGGCGCCTATACGCCGGATGGCGGCGAGTTCACGTTCAACGCGACGCCGCTGCCCTCCGGCAAGCCGCACCTCGTCGTCGCGCAGGGCATCGCGCGGACCTTCCAGAACATCCGCCTGTTCCGCGAACTCTCCGCGCTGGAAAACGTGATGGCCGGCCACCACATCCGCACCACGGCGACGATCTGGGGCATCCTGACGCAGAACAAGCACACGCGCGAGGAAGAGCGCCTGACGACCGAACGCGCGTACGAGCTGCTCAAGTACGTCGGCATCGAACGCTTCGCCACCGCGCAGGCGAAGAACCTCTCCTACGGCGACCAGCGCCGCCTCGAGATCGCCCGCGCGCTCGCGACCGAGCCGCAACTGCTGGCGCTCGACGAACCCGCAGCCGGCATGAACGCGACCGAGACCGGTCAGCTCAAGGTGCTGATCGAGCAGATCCGCAGCGACGGCATCACCGTGATGCTGATCGAACACGACGTGAAACTGGTGATGGGCCTGTGCGACCGCGTCGCGGTGCTCGACTTCGGCCGCAAGATCGCCGAGGACGTCCCGGCGGAAGTCCAGAAGAACGATGCCGTCATCAGCGCCTACCTGGGCGGAGGCCAAAAGCATGCACACTAATCCCAGCTCCCCCCTGCTCCAGCTCGCCGGCCTGAAGGTCGCCTACGGCGGCATCCAGGCCGTCAAAGGCATCGACCTCGAACTCTATCGCGGCGAACTCGTGAGCCTGATCGGCGCGAACGGCGCCGGCAAGACGACGACGCTGAACGCGATCGCCGGCAGCCTGCGCATTGCCGGCGGCGAGATCCTCTACGCGGGCGAGAAGATCCACGTCTTCCCGGCGCACAAGCGGCTGCGGCGCGGCATCGCGCTGGTACCGGAAGGCCGCGGCATCTTCACGCGCCTGACGGTCGAAGAGAACCTGCGCATGGGCGCTTACTCGCGCAACGACAAGGCCGCGATCGAGCAGGACATGGAACGCGTCTATACGATGCTGCCGCGGGTCAAGGAACGCCTGCACCAGACCGCCGGCACCTTGTCGGGCGGCGAGCAGCAGATGGTCGCGATCGGCCGCGCGCTGCTGTCGCGTCCGAAGCTGCTGCTCCTCGACGAGCCGTCGATGGGGCTCGCGCCGCTGGTGGTCGAGAAGATCTTCGAGGTCGTGCAGTCGGTCGTGAAGGAAGGCGTGACGGTGCTGCTCGTCGAGCAGAACGCGAACCTCGCGCTGGAGTTCTCGCAGCGCGCCTACGTGATGGAATCGGGCAAGATCACGCTGACCGGCTCCGGCGCCGAGCTGCTGACGAACCCGAAGGTGCGTGCGGCGTATCTGGGGGAAGCGGCGTAAGCGGAAGCCTGGAGGAAGGAAACGGGCGCGGGACCTCGGGTTCCGCGCCCGTTGTCCGTCTACGGTCCTACAATCGCCGGTAACCCCCCCACGGCGATCGTACCGCCCCGATTCGAGGAAACGGACATGAGCTCCCATTCGCTCAACGGAGGCTGCCATTGCGGCGGCCTGCGTATCGAACTCGACCTGCCCCGCGCGCCCGCGAGCTATGCGCCGCGCGCCTGCGACTGCGATTTCTGCCGCAAGCACGGCGCGGCCTACCTCTCCGATCCCGAGGGGCGGCTACGCATCCGCGCCCGCCCCGAAGCGCTCGGCCGCTACCGGCAGGGCAGCGGGCGCGCCGAGTTCCTGTTCTGCAGGAACTGTGCGGTGCTGGTCGGCGTGGCTTACGAGGAGCAAGGGCGACTGTACGCGACGGTGAACAGCCGCGTCGTCGAGGGCGATGCGCCTTTCGCGGAACAGAGGAGCGTCTCTCCGCAGACGCTGAGCGCCGACGAGAAGGTCGCGCGGTGGAAGGAAGTGTGGTTTTCGGAAGTGCGGATCGACAGCGACGCTTCGGCCTAGCCTCCGGACACGACCCGCGAACGCTGCTCGCCGAGTCCGGCGATGCCCAGGCGCATCGTCTCGCCGTGACACAGGAAGCGCGGCGGCGCGCGCAAAAAACCGCTGCCGGGCGGGGTGCCGGTGAGAATCACGTCGCCGGGATGGAGCGTCATGAAGCGGCTGACGAAGGCGACGATCTCGGCGCAGGAAAAGAGCATGTCGGCAGTGTTGGCGCGCTGCATGGACTCGCCGTCGAGCGTGAGCCACAGGTCCAGCGCCTGCGGGTCGGGCACTTCGTCGCGCGTGACGAGCCAGGGGCCGAGCGGGCAGAAGGTGTCGCAGCTCTTGCCTTTGTCCCAGGTGGGGCCGCGGTCGAACTGGTAGCTGCGCTCGGAGACGTCGTTGGCGATGCAGTAGCCGGCGACGAAATCCAATGCACGCTCGGCGGATATGCGCCTCGCGCGCTTGCCGATCACCATCGCGAGTTCGACCTCCCAGTCGCCCTGAGTCGCGCCCGGCGGCAGGCGCACGGGCTCGCGCGGCCCGCACAGGGAACTCGTCGCTTTCAGAAAGAGGATGGGCTCGTCGGGCAGCGTGTGGCCGGCGGCGGCGTGGGCGCGATAGTTGAGGCCGATGGCGACGATCTTGCCGACGCCGGCGACAGGCACGCCGAGCCGCGGGCGGCCGGGCACGGTGGGCAGGTCCTTTGGTGCGAGGCGGCGCAGCCCAGCGAGACGCGCCGGGGCGAGCGCAGCGCCGTCGAGGTCGGAGACATGCGCGGAAAGGTCGTGCAGCACGCCGTCGGCGTCGATCAGGCCGGGCCGTTCACGGCCGCGCGGACCGTAGCGTACGAGCTTCATGGCGTCATGCCGGCCAGGTGTGACTGCCGCCGCCGTTCATCGCGAGGTTGCCGCCGTCGACCGGCAGCAGCACGCCGTTGACCGCGCGCGCCGCGTCGGAGGCGAGGAAGACCGCCGGGCCGACGTAGTCCTCGGGATCGAGCAGCCGCCCCTGCGGCAGGCCCGCGAGGATGCGCGGCAGCACGTGGTCACGGAAGCGAGGGGTCTCCAGGTGCGCGCGCAGCCCGGGGGTGAGTGTCTGCGCGGGCAGGATCGCATTGACGCGGATGCCGGCGCCGCCGTATTCGACCGCGAGCTCGCGCGTCATCTGGTGCACGGCGGCCTTGGTGCAGCTGTAGGGCAGCGCGCCGCGGCCGAGGGCGGTCTCGCCCGCGTTCGAGCCGATGTTGATGATGCAGCCCAGCCCCGCCGACAGCATGCGGCGGAGCGCCGCCTGGCAGCACAGGAAGTAGCCGGTGAGATTCACGGCGAGCATGCGCTCCCAGTCGGCCGCGGCGAGTTCGTGCGGACGCACGCGCGACGGGAAGGCGAAGGGGACGTTGACGAGGATGTCCAGGCGACCGAACTCGCGGTCGACCTCGGCGAAGAGCGCGTCGACGTCTTCGGCGACGGCGATATCGGCGATGCGCGCGAGCGGCGCGGGGCCGAAGTCGGCGAGTTCGCGGGCGGTCGTTGCGAGGCCCTCGGCGTCGATGTCGGCAATGGCGACACGGGCGCCGGCGCGCGCGAGGCCGAGTGCGAGGGCGTGGCCGATGCCGCCGTTCGCGCCGGCACCGGTGACGAGGGCGACGCGCCCGTCGAGGTCAAACCGTGGCGGTGGGCAGTTCGAGGCGGGACGCATGGGCGGACACTCCGGGTAGAGGATCGAGCAGGGCGATACGGCCGCTGCTGCCGTCGAGGGCGATCGGGGCGCCGTCGGCGATCAGGCGGGTTGCGTCGGGCAGCGCGACGGCGGGGATGCCCGCTTCGCGCGCCTGGCAGGCGCTGTGTGCGAGGAGCCCGCCGACTTCGACGACCAGGCCCGCAACGAGGCGGAAGAGCGGCGTGACGCCGAGGTTCGCGCCGCGCAGCACGAGGATTTCGTCACCGCGCCAGCCTTCGGCGGGGACACCATCGCCGGCCGCGAAGACGCGCGCGACGCCGCAGACCTTGCCGGCAGACAGCGGCTCGCCGCTCCAGGCGCGGTTGTTGCCGGCCGGACGCGCGGTCGGGATGCCGATCTCGTCCAGCCGCGAGCCGAACACGACGGCCGGCACGCAGCGCAGCCGCGCCGCAAGCCGCGCCATCGCGTGTTCGTCGGCCCGCCGCGCGGCGCGGCGTCGCAAGGCCGCCGGATCGCGCAGCATCGCGGCGAGCTCGCGCGGTTGCAGGTGAAAGATCAGGCCGTCCGGCCAGCCGAGCCGTGCAGACAGCCGCAGCACGGCGCGGCGGATCAGCGCGTGGACGACGGTGTAATGATGCTTGATCGTTTCCCGCAGCGGCAGGCAGTACTGGGCGAATCCGAGGGCTTCGAAGAAGTCGGCGCTTTCGGCTGCACTGAAGCCGGCCGCCATGAGGCGCCCCGCGAGCTCCGCTTCGGTGGCCCTCCTCTCGGCCTGCTGCCGCGCGAATTCGGCGGCCGGATGACGCCCGCTCGCAACGAGGTTCGCGAGCAGTGCCTCGAGCCGCTCGGGCTCCTCGGCAAGCCGCGGTTCGGCGAGCTCCAGTTCGTTGTCGGCGCAGTGGCCGTAGGCCGCGAGGTAGTCCGCGCGGCTGCGGTCGCCCTGTGCGACCTCCTCCAGCCACAGCGCCTGGCGCGTCACGAGGCTCGCGGGCAGGCCGGACAGCAGGCGCGCGCACAAGGCTTCGCCTTCGATGCCGAAGACTGCTTCGAGACGATTGCGGACTTCGGCAGCGAAGTGGAATCCAAGGCGCGCCGCGACGACGAACTCGACGCAGGGCCCGGTACGCAGGAAACGGATCAGGCCGGAGACGGCGCGCACAATCTGCTTCGGGTCGGACGCCTCGACCCCGGCCGCGAGCCCCGCCGGCACGGCCAACCCGGGAAGGATGCCGTCCTCGAAGCGGGCGCGAAGATCGCGTGCGGCGACGCGCATGCCCTGCCCGAAGCGTTCGCGCGCCGCGAGCGCCTGCGCCTCGGTCCGCTCGCGGCCGTAGAGCCGCACTTCCGGGTAGTTCGCGAGCGCGGGGTCGGCGGCGACCGCGGCGAGGTGCTCGTCGATGGGCACGTCGTTGCCAACGCCGAAAGTCGCAGCATCGACTTCGAGATTGAAGCAGGTCTGGCCCGCCACCCGCTCGTAGAGGTAATCGACGCAGCGCGCATCGAAGCGGTAGCCGAGGCGCTTGCGGCCCGCGACGATCGCACCGTGGCGGCCGGCGAAGATGTCGCGGAAGAGGCCGAAGCTCATCTCGGTCGGCGTCGGCAACAGTTCGCCGACGTTGCCGTTGCTCAACACCACGTCCGCGCCCTTCAATACGCCGCGTCGCCGCAGTTCGGCGAACTTCGCGGCGAGACGCCGCCGTTCGGCCGCGAGATAGCGCTCCAGCCCGGCCCCGCCGGCCGCCCGCGCGGCGACGAGCGGGCGCGCCTGCAGGATCCACAGGCCGCAGGCGTCGAGGGCGAATTCGACGTCCTGGGGCACACCGAAGAGGTTCTCCGCCCGCATTGCGAGCTGGGCGACCTCGCGCGCCTGCGCGGGCGTCAGGCAGGCCACGCGCGCGCGCTCGGGGCGCACCGGGTGAAAGCCATCGACGGCGAGCGCCTGCAGCTTGTTGCCGATGCGCCGGCGCAGCAGCCGGCCCTGGTGCGACAGCACGAAGCTGTCGCCGACATGTTGACCGGCGGCGAGCGGCTCGGCGAGGCCCCAGACGGCATCGACATGCACTTCGTGGCGGCTGTCGTCGAGCGGGGCACGCGTGTAGGCGATGCCCGCGGCGATCGCCGGGACGAGCTGCTGCACGAGGATCGCGAGCGCGGCGTCGTGGTGGCCGAGCTGCGCGCGGTAGTCGACCGCCGCGGGTTCGCTCCACGACGCGATGCAGCGCTCCAGCGCCGCGACGAGGGCCGCCTCGCCCTGCACGCCGAGCTCGGTCGCGTAGACGCCGGCGTAGCTCGCCGCGTCGCCGTCCTCCTCGATCGCGGAACTCCTCACGGCGACGCGACAGCCGAGCTTGCGGTAGGCCTCGACGAGCGCGCCCCGCACGGCCTCCCTTTCCGCCCCGCCCGCACGCCACGCCGCAATGGCATCGGCGGTCACGCAGAAACCGGGGCTCACGGGAAAGCCCGCGGCGAGCATGAGCCCCTGGCGCAGCGCCTTGTTGCCGACGGCGCGGGCGTCCGCCGCGGTCAGCTCGGCGAGATCGCGGATCCAGGCGCCGCCCGCCGACGCAGTCACGCGAGGGCCCCGACCCGGTTCGCGCGGCCGGCCCGTTCGGCGCCGAGGATGCGCGCGTCGTCGCGATTGTCGCGCTCGCCGCTCCAGCGTGCCTTCAGCTCCAGCCATTCGAGCGCGAAGCCGTCGACGGCGCCGCCGGCGAGCACGGCGTCGATCACGCGCCGGTAGAAGCCGACGATGTCCGCGACGAGCGGCGCGCTGCGTTCGCGCCCAGGGACCTTGAAGCGCTCGACGCCCATCGCGACGTATTCGGGCACCTCCCACAGCAAGAGTTCGGGGCTCGACTTCAGCCGCGGCGAGTCCGGGTGCGCCTGCCCGCCGGCGGTCAGCGACCACTGGCCGCGGCAGATGCGGTAGCAGCTCCCGCCGCGCGCCGCCGAGCCGAGGTAGAGATCCTTGTTGTCGTCGCCGCGCAGGTGCTTGACGTGGAAGTAGCTGCTCGAATAGCAGCGCCCCGGGCAGATACGGCCCCGGTGGGGGTTCTGGAACAGGAAGGCTTCGAGCTTCATCGGGCTCGCGATGCGGATCTGCGCGGCCTCCTCGACGCCCCAGCGGTAGGGCAGCACGACGTAGTCGGCGCCAAGTTCGTCGTAGAAGCGCACGTCCTCGATGTTGAACACGCCGGCGGTGACGCTGACGTGGATGTCGAGCGTCGGGAAAGCCTCACGCACGAGCGGAATCAGGCCGGGATCGCAGATCATCACGCCGGCCGCGCCGATCGCCGCAAAGGCCGCGACGCGGTCGAGGAAGATGCCGACCTCATCGGGCGCGGGCATCACGTTGATCGCGATGCGGACGTCCTTGCCGTCGCGCCCGGCGTCTGCGATCAGCTCGGCGATCGCGCCGTCGTCGAGTTCGTCGGTCGCAGGGCGCCGGCTCCAGCCGCGCGGACCGACGTAGACGGAATCCGCACCCCGTGCGAGCGAAGCCGTCGCCATCTCGAGCGTGCCGCCGGGAGCCATCAGGATCGTCATCATTCACCTCAAAGGAGTAAGCCGGCGGCGAGGCTGCCGGCGGACAGTTCATGTCTCGGGCCGCCGGGCGGCGCCATCAGGTCGGCGAGCTCCTGCAGCCGCTCCGCCATCTCGGGCACCCAGGGCAGGCCGACGCGCGCGAGCCACTTGCGCCGCAGGGCCGCGCTGCTCCAGGTTCCGGCCGGCGTGCCGCTGACGCGCGACCACAGGCCGGCGTCCGTGCGCAGCCGCGCCGCCGCGTCGCGCACGGAGCGGGCGAAACCCTGCGCGAGATCCGGCGCCGAACTCAGCAGGGCCTCGTGCAACACGAAGAAGCTCGTCGGGACAGGCGGCCGCCGCGAGGGAAAGCTCGCCAGCAGTTCGACGAGGTCGCAGACCTCGCGAAAGCCCCCCTCGGCGACGAGGGCCGGCACCTGATGCCAGTACGTCAGCGCGCCGTCGAGCTCGCCGCCGCGCAAGGCCTCGCGCAGCACGGTCTTCGAACCCGCAGCGACGCAGTCCGACACCTCCGCCGGATCGAAGCCATGGCGGCGCCGGCACGCGGCGCGCAGCAGCAGCCAGTTCTTGTCCTCGGCATGGACGACGCCGATGCGCTTGCCAGGGAGGTCGGCGAGACCGCGCAGGCTGCTGCCGCGCGGTGCGACGAGGCCGCCGAAGATCACCCCGTAGGGGGCCGCTGCGACCAACGGCAGGCCGGCGGCGCGGTGGCGCAGCAGCGACAGCCAGTCGGTGTCGATCACGTCCACCTCGCCGTCGATCAGCCGCGCCTCGGTCGCCTGCCGCTTGCCGCGCATGCGGTCGTCGCCGAGCTGCAGTTCGAGGCGGTAGCCGTTCGCGTGGTCCAGCCCGCAGGCGGTGATCGCCCGCATCAGCCAGGCGCCGCTGCCGGTCGCCTCGAAGGCCGCGCGCAGCACGGGCAACGCGTCGTGCTGCGCATCACGCAACATAGCTTGCCGCCCGATCCATCAGCGTATCGACGCGTTTCGACTTTTCCCTCACCCAGCGCAGGCGCAGTTCGGCGAGCTCCTCGGCGTGGTGATCGAGGCTGCGCGCACCGCCGACGACCTCGTCGATCGCCTTGCGATAGAAGCGCACCAGATCGCGGATCATGCCGACCGGGCGCTCGCGGCCGGACAGCTTGAAGCAGGTGACGCCCGCCGCGACGAAGCCCGGCAGCTGCGCGAGCATCAGACGCGCATCGCGGCGCAGCTTGAGTTCGACCGGCAGCTCGCCCGGCACGCCGAATTCCCAGTTCGCCTGGCACACGCGGTAGCACTCCTTCGCGCCGCGGTTCGCGCTGCCGTGGAAATCGCGGCTGCCCTCGACCGCCAGCCAGTCGCGAAAGCGCAGGTAGCTGCTCATGATGCATTTGCCGGGACACAGCTTGCCGGTCTGCACCGTCTCGAAGAGGAAGGTCTCCAGCCCGATGTCGCTCGCGCGGCGCAGCGCTTCGATCTCCGCGACGTCCCAGCGGTAGGGCAGGATGATCACGTCGGCGCCCGCGTCGCGGTAGAAGGCCGCATCGTCGAGGTTGCTGATGCCGCTGCCGATGCTCACGTGCAGCACCGTGCCCGGAATCTCCCGGCGCAGCGCGCGCAGCAGACCGACGTCGGTCACGATGAAGCCGGATGCGCCGTCGGCCGCGTACTGCAGCGCCTTGTCGAGGAAGCGGCCGAAGTCGTAGGGCGTCGGATAGGTGTTGAGCACGACGCGCAGCTCGGCCCCGCGGCCGGTCGCGTAGGCCGCGGCGTCGCGGATCGCCTCGTCGCTCATCTCCGATTCGTAGGGCCGGCGCGAGAAGCCGAGCGGGCCGACGTAGATGATGTCGGCACCCTCGTCGACCGCCGCGCGCGCCATCTCCAGCGATCCGGCCGGGGCGAGCAGCTTGGGCATGATCAGCTTCTCCCGACGTAGCGCTGACCCGCGCCCTCGAAGTAGTAGCCGTTGCACAGCCCTTCGCGCGCGAGCCCGGTCAGCGTCGCGAGGGAGGACGACGGGTCTGCGGCCGGCGCACCGGCGAAGGCTTGCGTCAGCGCCTCACGATAGATGCGCCCGACGGATTCCGCGTAACCCGCGGCCTCGCCCTTGTTGTGCACGTAGAAGTGCGACAGCCCCATCTCCGCGAGCTTCGTCGCGTGTTCGAGCATGCACAGGTCCTTGCCTGACAGCGTCATCCGGCCGGTGTCCTTCAGCGACCAGTCGGCACGGCTGCCGTCGCCGCGGCCACGCTTCAGCCAGTGTTCCTGCGTGCATTGGTAGGAGCAGGTGCCGTTACCGCACTCATTACCCGACTGAGCGCCGTCTTCGCTATGTTCGAGGATGAAGCAGGTCTCCGAGATCACGAGTGGGATCTTGCCGTGCACCGGCACCAGCACTTCGACGTCGGCATGCTCGGCGATGTAGCGCACCTCGGCGAGCGAGAGCTCGGGGTTCGGATACACGCGGGTCACGCCATAGTCCTTCAGCACCTTGGCGGTCTCGTGGGTATAGAGGTTGCCGAACACGCCGAGGTGGATCGGCAACCGGCAGCCCTTCTCGTTCAGCATCCGCAGCACGCCGAGGTTATGCACTTCGAGCGCATCGAAGGGCAACTCCAGCGCCGTGTCGATCAGGTCCTCGACCCAGCCGAGGTCGCTGTTGCCGGGCACCGCGTAGAGCCGCAGGTAGGCCTTCTGGCCATGCGACTTGACGATTTCGAGGCAGGCTTCGAGCAGCTCCGGATGCGAGCTGAAGTTGTTCGGATAGTCGGGGCAGGAGAAGTCGCCGAGGTAGAGCGCATCGTAGGCAGAGAAGTTGCCTTTGCGCAGCTCCTTGAGGTTGCCGACGTCGGTGGATAGTTCGAACATGTTCTGTCTCCTCAGATTGCGGTGGCGGCGGTGCGGCGCGATTCGTCGATCGCCTGGCGCAGCAGCCGGTTGTCGCGCTTGCTGCGCTCGGTCATCCAGCGCCCGCGCAGGGTTTCGAGTTCGGATGCGAAGGGGCTCAGGTCGGGGTGGTCGGAGCCGAGGATGGTGTCGACGGCACGCCGATAGACGCGCACGATGTCGCGCACGAGCACCGTCGAGCGATCGCGCCCCGGCACCTTCAGGCAATCGACGCCGGCGGCGAGGTAGTCCGGCAGCTCCTCCAGCCACAGCGCGGGGTTCGTCTTGATCGTCATCGGCAGGCGGTAATCGATGTCGTCGACGTTGAAGTTCCACTCCGTCTGGCACACCCGCAGACAGTCGCCGCCGCGCGAGGCCGAGCCGAAGAAGTGGTCCTTGCCCTGCGCGTCGAGCCAGCGGCGGAAGCTGAAGTAGCTGCTCATGTTGCATTTGCCCGGGCAGATCTTGCCGCCGGACGGGGTCTTGAACAGGAAGACCTCGATGCCGACGTCGCCCGCCTGCTTGATCTGGCGGATCTCCTCGACCGACAGCCGGTAGGGCAGCACGACGTAGTCCGCGCCCAGCTCGCGCAGGAAGCGCACGTCCTCGTAGTTCGTGATGCCGCAGCCGACGCTGGTATGCACATTGACGTGCGGCAGGCGCTCCTTCACGAGCCGCATCGCGCCGAGGTCGCTGATCATGAAGCCCTGCGCGCCCCAGCCCGCGTAGCGCTCGACGCGCTCGACGAACATCGGCAGCTCGGTCGAGCTTGGCAGCGTGTTGACGACGATCCGCACCTCCTTGCCGCGCGCCGCCGCGTAGTCGATCGTGCGGCGGATCTCGTCGTCGTCGAGCTCGTCCTGCGCGCCGCGCCGGCTCCAGCCGACCACGCCCACATACACCGCGTCGGCGCCTTCGTCGAGCACCGTCTGCGCCATCTCCAGCGTGCCGCCGGGGGCCATCATCATTGTCATTTAGGTCTCCTTCAGGCCGGGATCGCGTCCCGGCATTCGTGGTCTTCGCGCAGCAGTGCGCCCAGCGCGACGAGGAAGCGCGCGTTGTCGGCCGGCAGACCGACGCTGACGCGGATGTGTCCGGGCAGGCCGTAGCGCGCCATGCATTTCACGGCGATGCTGCGGGCGGCCAGGCGCGCAACCGCGTCGCGCGGGCCGCGCAGCAGCACGAAGTTCGCCGCCGACGGCACGAATTCGACGCCCAGGCGCGCGAGGCCCGTCATCAACAGCTCGCGCTCGCGCGCGTTCGTGGCGATGCTGTCGCGGCGGTGCTCCTCGTCGGCCAATGCCGCGAGCGCCGCCGCCTGCGCCAGCGAGCCGACGTGGTACTGCGGACACAGCCCGCCAAGCCGCTGCACAAGTGCCTCGGGCGCGAAGCCGTAGCCGATGCGCAGTCCCGCGAGCCCCTCGACCTTGGAGAGCGAACGCAGCGCGAGGACGGACGCACCGCGCCGCACATCCGCCGCCGCGTCGATCAGCGGCTGCCCCGCGACGTAATCGCGATAGGCCTCGTCGAGCAGCAGCACCGCGCCGGCGGGCAAGGCGTCGCGCAACCGGGCCCAGGCTTCCGGGCTCATCAGCGTCCCGGTCGGGTTGTGCGGCGAGGCGACGACGACGAGGCGCGTTGCTGGACTCAGACGCGCGAGATAGGCCTCGATGGAGTATTCGCTGCCGGCGAGCGGCACCGTCACGATCTCGGCGCCGACCCGCCGGGCGGCCGAACGGTAGGCCGGGAAGGCGGGGTCGGGGATCAGCACTTCGCCGCCCGCCCCGACCAGCGCCCGCATCGCGAGATCGATCAGGTCGCAGGCGCCGTTGCCGACCAGGATTTGCCCGGAAGGCAGGTCGAGCCGGTCGGCGAGCGCGCCGCGCAGTTCGGAGGCATCGGACGCCGGATAGCGGTGCAGCCGCGGCAGCGCCTGCGCGATCGCTTCACGCGCCCGCGGCGAGGGCCCGAAGGGGTTTTCGTTGCCGGAAAGCTCCGCGACCGCCTCGCCTCCCGCCGCGTAATGCATGTGGATCGACTCGACAAGCACCGCGTGCGGCTCGGCCACCGGGCGCGCCGCGGCGACGCGGGCAAAGGCCAGGTCCAGCGGCAGCCCGAGGCCTTCGTGGAGATAGCACGCCGCGAGCGCCGGCGAACGCGAGATCCCCATTTCGCAGTGCATCAGCACGCGGTGACCGGCGGCAATCCGGGCGGACAGGAAATCCACCGTTTCGCGGATCGTCGCCGCCGGCAAGGGCACCCGGTCGGCCACCGCGAGGCTCAACTGCAGCGGGACCGCCGCCGGCCGCGGAAGCGGCGCGAGCGACAGCAGCGTGTCGATGCCGGCCGCCTGCAGCGCGGCGCCATCCGCGGCTTCGGCGCGACTGCCCACGGCCAGCTGCGGCGTCACGAAATCCATCCCACGCTCCCTCCGTCGTTGTGCGTTTCCGAGATGTCGCTATCGTGGCGACATGCGGAGGCGCGCAACACGGCCGGATCATGAAGCGGGCATCATGATTTTCTGCAAAACCATACCAACGATATGGGTATAAGAAGCCACGGACGCGTCCTGCGGCGGCGCAGCAGGGTCGCTAGCTAGGCCGCGGCGCCGTGGCGACGGCGCCAGTTCAGGAAGGCGAGGCCGCCGAGCGCAAGGAAGCCGGCCATGCCGGCCGCGAGCATCAGCGGCGTCGACCAGCACAGCGGCGCGAGGCCACCGGCAGTGACCGAATTGACGCCGACCTGCAGAAAGCTCTGGCAACTCGACGCGAGGCCGCGCCGCGCCGGGAAGAGATCCAGCGCGAGCAGCGTCAGGCTGGGCATCGCGAGCGCCATGCCGAAGGTGTAGATCACGATCGGCACGACCGACCACGGCAGGCCGGGCACCAGCAGGCCGGACACGAGCAGGTTGAGCACCGCGGCGGTCGCCATGACCGTGAAGCCCGTTACGATCGTGCGCCGCGGATGCCAGCGTTCGGCCACCCGGCCCGACAAGGCCGAGCCGCTCATCATGCCCGCCACCGCCGGCATGAAGAGCCAGCCGAACTGCTGCGCACCGAGCCCCAGGTGCTTCATCAGGAAGACCGGCGCGGACAGCACGTAGAGGAAGAATCCGTTGAAGTTGAAGGCCGCCGCACCCGCCAGCAGCACGAACGCGGCGCTACCCAGCACGCGCGCGTAGGCGCGCCCGAGCGTCACCGGGTGCAGCGGATGACGCGCCGCGACGGGCAGCGTCTCGGGCAGGAAGCGCCAGGTCATGAACGCGAGCAGCGCACCGAAGGCCGCGAGGAAGACGAAGACCGCGCGCCAGCCGGCCAGGGCGAGCAGCGCCCCGCCGATCACCGGTGCCACCGCCGGCGCCACCGCGAAGATCAACATCACGCGCGACATCAGGCGCTGGGCCTCGGCGCCGTCAAAGAGGTCGCGTACCACCGCCCGCCCGACGACCATGCCGGCGCCTGCGGACATGCCCTGCAGCCCGCGCCCGGCCCACAGCCAGCTGATGGACGGCGCCGCCGCGCACACGAGGGAGGCCAGCGCGAACATCAGCATCGCGACGATGATCACGCGCCGCCGCCCGAAACGGTCGGAGAGCGCCCCGTGCCACAGCACCATGAAGGCAAAGGTCGCCATGTAGGCGGTCAGCGTCTGCTGGATTTCGATCGAGGTCACCGACAGCGATTCGCCGATCGCCGGAAAGGCCGGCAGGTAGGTATCGATCGAAAACGGGCCGATGGCGGCCAGCGCGGCAAGGACGAACGCCAGCCAGGGAGACGATGCGGGCATTGGGGGCTCGGGGGGAATTCTTGTATTGTTCGCGGCGATACCGGCATGGCGCCCCGTCCGCGTGCGGACAGGCGCGCAACTGCGGGCCGCCTTCATCCCGTCATGATACCGTGCGCCGCCCTCATCGCCCGTTGCCCGTCACCTCGTTCAGGCGCGACGACAGCTCCCTGTTCTGGCAGTCGATCTCGTGCAGGCGGAAAGCATCCTCCAGGCATTCGAGCAGCGCCGCGTCGTCCCAGGGTTTGGTCATGAACTTGAAGATCGCGCCGCGATTGACGGCGTCGATAACCGAAGCGAGGTCGGTATAGCCGGACAGCACGATCCTCACCACGCCCGGATAAAGATCGCGCACCCGGCGCAGGAACTCGGTCCCGGTCATCTCCGTCATGCGCTGGTCGCACAACACGACCCCGACCGGATGGCTCGCGAGGCGCTCGAAGCCTTCCAGTGCCCCCGTCGCGGTGAGGACGCGGAAATCCGAGTGCCGCAGGGAGCGGCGCAGCGCCGACAGCACATGCGCTTCGTCGTCCACCACCAGCAGCACGCGCTCACGCTGCGGCGCCGGCAGCGCGGGCGGAATGCAGCGGTTTTCGCGCAACAGCGCCGCGAACTCGTCGCCCGGCAGCGGGCGGCTGAAGTAGTAGCCTTGTATCTCCTCGCAGCCGAGGCCGCGCAGGAAGGCCAGTTGCCCCTCGGTTTCGACGCCCTCGGCGATCACCGTCAGCTTCAGGCTATGCGCCATGCCCACGACAGCCCGCACGATCGCCGCGCTCTGCGGATTGGAGGTCACGCCGGCGACGAAGCTCTGGTCGATCTTGATCCGGCTCACAGGCAGGCGCTGCAGATAGCTCAGCGACGAATACCCGGTCCCGAAGTCGTCCAGCGCATGGCTCACGCCCCGCGACTTCAACTCGTTGAGCGTCCGGATCACCGCGTCGGCGTTGAGCAGCACGGCGCTCTCGGTGACCTCGAGCTCCAGCCAGCGGTGCTCGAGGCCGGTGTCGGCCAGGGCGCGCCGCACCAGTTCTCCGACGTCTCCGCTCTGGAACTGGCGGGCGGACAGGTTGACTGCCATGCGCAAGGGCGGCAGGCCCTCGGCCTGCCAGCGTTTCGCGCTGGCGCAGGCCTCGGCGATCACCCATTCGCCGACCGGCACGATCAGGCCGGTCGCCTCCAGCATCGGCACGAACTGCGACGGCAGCACGAGGCCGTGGCCAGGCCGCTGCCAGCGCAGCAGCGCCTCCGCACCGACGATGCGCCCGCTCGCGACGTCGACCTGGGGCTGGTAGTGCAGTTCCAGTTCGCCGCGCTCGAGCGCCCGACGCAACGCCGCCTCCATGTCCAGCTGATGGCGCGAGCCGCCGTCCATGCCCGCGACGAAGAAGCGGCAGCAGCCCGTCGCCCCCTTCGCGCCCGTGCCGGCCGCCAACACCGCCGCGTCGATGGCGTCGGCCGCATTGCCGTCGTGCGGATGCATGGCGATGCCGATGAAGGGATCGAGGAAGACCTCGCTGTCGTCGATCAGGAAGGGCTCGGCCAGCCCCTGGTGCAGTTGCCACACAATCTCCTCGACCGCGTGCAGCCCCTCCGGCGGCTGCAGCAGGCAACCGAACTCCGAAGGATTGAAGCGCCCGACCACCGCCGTCGGGAGCAGGGTTTCCAGCCGTGCCGCCACCGTCCGCGCGAGTTGCACGCCAGCCGCCTGCCCGAGGGCCTGCAGGATCGCGTGATAGCGGCGCAGGCTCACGGCCAACACCACCCGCTCGCCCGCCGCCGCCAGCCGTTCCGCGAGCAGCGCGCGGCCCGGCAGGCCGGTCTCGGCATCGTAGTAGGCGAGATACTGGATCTTGGTTTCCGCTGCGAGCCGCTCCTCTTCCCGGCGCATCATGCGCAGCGCAAAGGAGATGTCCTCGGCGACCTCGTTCAGCAACTGCAATTCCCCGTCGAGGAAGCAGGCGGTCTTGTCCGCCCCCACCACCAGCACGCCGGCGACCGCGTTCTCCATCATCAGCGGCAATGCCGCCGCGGAACGCGCGCCGACGTCCCGCAGGATGCCCTTCCAGGCCGACGCCGGACTCAGTTCCGCCTCGACGTCATTGGCGATGCAGGGTCGCCCCTCGCGGATCGCCGTGCCGGATGGGCTCCAGCCATCGGTGCTCTCGACCGCGCCGCCACGCACCCGCGCGAAATCGGCCGGCGCGCCGGCACGCGCCACCGCCTGCATCCGGGTGCCCCCCGGTTCCAACAGTCCGATCCACGCGAACAGGAAGCCGCCCTCCTCGACGGCGATGCGGCATGCGTTCTCGTAGAGCTCGTAGGGATCGTCGAGACGTACGATGCTGCGGTTGATTCGGCTCAGCATCGCGTAGAGCTGCGCCAGCCGCTCCAGCTTGTCCCTCGCCGAGGCGAGGTCTTCGATCGTTTTCTTGTCGGTCATGGCTACTCCAGTCCGAGGAGCTCCGCCATCAGCGCCTTCAGTTGCCAGCGATCCACCGGTTTCACCAGCACCCGCTCGACGCCGGCCGCGGCCAAGCGTGCACGCGAGGCGGAGTCGTCGAGCGCCGTAACCATTACGATCGGCACGCGGTTCGCGGCGGGGTCGGCCTTCAGGCGCCGCACCACCTCGAAACCGTCCATGTCGGGCATCATCAAGTCGAGCAGGATGAGATCGGGCAGCTCGGCGGCCACCGCAGCCAGCGCGGCGGCGCCCGAGTCCGCGCTCTTGACCTCGAAGCCGTCGACGCGCAGCAGGGTTTCGATCAGTTTGCGATTGCGCGGATCGTCGTCGACGATCAGCACGCTGGCCGGAGAACTCGTGGGCATGCTCTTATTTCCCTTCCAGCAACCTCGCCACCTCGACGAGGAATTCCTTGTACTGGATCGGCTTGGCGATATACGCGTCGCAGCCCGCGTGCAGCATCCGCCGGTCGTCCCCCTTCATCGCGAAGGCCGTCAGGGCGACGATCTTGATGTCCTGCGTCACCGGGTCCGACTTCAGCACACGCGTCGCCTCGAGGCCGTCCATGTCCGGCAGCTGCATGTCCATCAGGATCAGCTGCGGATGGTGCTCCCGCGCCAGCGCGATACCGGCAGCCGCGTCGGTTGCCTGCAGGACCGCGTAACCCACATGGTCCAGCAGCATGGTCACCAGCTTCATGTTCGCGGCCGTGTCCTCGATGACGAGCACCGTCGTGGTCATGACATCTCCTGTTGCGACACCGCCAGCGCACGACGCACCTCGGCGGCGAACTGGTGCTGCTCGAAGACGGCCTTTTCGACGATCGCCGTCACACGGCCGTTGAGCGCGGCGCGATCGGCCGCCGCCAGCTGCTTCGCCGTGACGACAATGATCGGAATCGCCTCCGTCGCCGGATCGCGCTTGAGGGCCTCGACCACTTCGAAGCCGCTCATTCCCGGCATCATTAGATCGAGCACCAGCAGATCGGGCCGCTCCCGTCGTGCTGCCGTGACGCCCTCTTCGCCACTGTAGGCGCGCGAGACGGTATAGCCTGGCTCGGCAAGATAGGCAGCCATCAGGTCCACGGCGCGGATATCGTCATCGACGATCAGCACACTGGCCGGCGAACCCGCCGATGCATGCAGGCCGAGACTTGCGAGCGCCGCCCCCAAGTCCTCGCGGCTCACCGGCTTCTGCAGCACCTGCGCCGCCCCGAGCGAAAAGCCGCGCCGGAAGTCGTCCAGGATGGAGCAGATCACGACCGGCGTCTCCGCCCACGGCGAGCCCTCCTGCTTGATCCGCTCGATGAACTCCCACCCGTCCGCGCCCGGCAGCAGGATGTCCAGCACGATCACGACCGGGCGCTCGGTCTCGATGAGCTCCAGTGCCGCCTCCGCACTGCCGACGCGCAGCACGTCCAGATCCTCGGCTTCGAGTTGCACCCGCAGCAGCGCTGCGGCCTCGTCGTTGTCCTCCAGCACCAGCGCAAGACGCCTGCCCTTGCGTGGCGTTGCGCTCGCCGGCGACACCTCGCCCACCCCTTCGGGCACGCGCCACGGCAACCACACGGTAAAGCCGCTGCCTTCGCCCGGCCGGCTCGTCACGGCCACGGTCCCCCCGTGCAAGAGAGCCAACTTCACCACCAGCGCCAGACCCAGCCCCGTGCCCTCGAAGCGGCGCGCAAGCGAGGAGTCGAGCTGGCTGAACGGCTGGAACAGGCGCGGCGCATCTTCGGCCTTGATGCCAATGCCCGAATCCTCCACCGTGACCTCAAGGAAGTCCGCGAAACCGTCCGGAGGCAAGGGAAGACGCACGTGCAGCGGCCGGTCGGTGGTCCAGTTCTCGATCTCGGCACGACCGACGCGACGCGCCCGCAGCGTCACGCGCCCCTGCTCCGGCGTGAACTTCACCGCGTTCGACAGCAGGTTGTAGAGGATCTGCTTGACCTTGCGCGCATCGATGCAGATCGGCGGCAAGCCCTCCGGCACCTCGTTGCGTAGCATCACGACATGCGCCGCCGCCTTCTCCTTGACCACCGACAGGCTGTCCGTCAGCAGCGTACCGACCTCGACGCGCTCGAGATCGAGCTCCATTTTGCCCGCCTCGACCTTCGACAGGTCGAGGATGTCGTTGATCAGGGACAGCAGATGACGCCCGCTGTTGAAGATGTCCGCGACGAACTCGCGTTGGCGCGGCGGCATCTCGCCCATCAGGCCGTCCTTCAGCACTTCCGAGAAACCGATGATCGCGTTGAGCGGCGTGCGCAACTCGTGCGACATGTTGGCGAGGAACTCCGATTTGCGCTTGCTCGCTTCCTGCAGCTGCTGGTTCGTCTCTTCCAGGGCGGCGTTCACCACTTCCAGCGCCTGGCCGAGCCGCGCCAGCTCGGCGGACTTCTCGCGTTCGCGGACGTGCGTTTCGACGAGCCGCGTGTAGAGCACGCCGCTTTCGAGCAGCAACATCATGAGCACAAAGCTCGCCGCGACGAGCCCGTAGATCCGGCCGGCGTAGAAACCGAGGTCAAAACGCCCCGCGTTGAGCACCGCGGCAAGCGCGATGTCGAGCATCCACACGAAAGCCACCACCATCAGCCACAGGTCGAGGACCGAATGCGGGCGCCGCCGCCATAGCACGATCAAGGCCATCAGGCTGAACGTCCATGTGCAGGAGACGACCACGATCATCGTCGGCGTATAGCGGTTGCCGGTCATGATCGCGGGTATCCATTCGTGCCCCGATGTTGCCAACGCGCCCAGCGCTGCCGCCAGTGCCACGACCGCGGCGACGCTGCCGCCGATCACCGCCCTCGAACCACGCACACCGGCGTCGAAAACCGGTATCTTGCCCTTCAACTCCGCATACGCGATCACGAACAGCGGGAAACCGCCGTGCCAGAACATGTACAACCATGCGGTCGTCTGCGGCCCCGCGCCGAGCAGGCCCTGGTCCGCGAAGAGACCGGGAAAGCTCAAGGCGTGCAGGATCGCCATCAAGGCCGTGTAGAGATAACCCGCCGCCAGCACTGCCAAGCCCGTGGAACGCAGGATGTAGTACTGGCCGAAAAGCAGGCCCGCCGTGATCAGGTCGCAGACGACGAAAGCGGCCTGATAGACCGGGATGAAGGCCCACACCTTCGGCAGCTGCACCTGGGCGAAAGGCACGGCGGCAGCGAAGAAGGCCAGGGATATGCCGATGACCACGAGCGCCAGCCGGCGCTGGCCGCGATCGGGCTGCGCGGTGGCTAAGAAGGCCGGTCGCTCGCTACCAAACCCTTGCTCCATGTCACCTCTGCTCGACCGACGACACGTGCTTCCTCCACGTGTCGTCCGGTCACCGGAAAGAAATGGTCCATTGCCGACGGAAAACCATGATGCGGCATTGCTGGAAACCCCCTTCCGGCACTTGCCGCCCACACGGTATTTCCATTCCCCCTCGGCAGTACCGGACGATTCCGATTTCCACTAGGAGGATAGCCATTGGCAATGCCATTAGCAATGCCACCCGTCAAACAAATGGGGCATATTCCCCACACAAACGACATTGCCAGAGAATTACAAGTCGATGATTTGGCAATGACATTGACAAGCCTACGGCGATATCCCGGCCTGTTCCGCAGATGTGCGCTGCCGCCAATCCCGCACAAGAGGCAATCGGCTAGCCGAGTAGTTCCCGAAACTCGAAGGCATTGCGAACACCGTCGTCGCCGTGACAGTTGTTGAACAGTACGTGGACACGCCGGGCACGCTGTGCGAGGGCGCGAACCGGCCCGACGAGTTCGCGCAACTCGGCCTGGCTGTAGTAATAGTCGAAGCGGTCCGCCGCCGACCGCATGCCCTTCGCCTGCCACGCCTCCACGTTGCGCCCGTGCAGCCGCAGGATCGCCGCCGCGGGAGAAGTCACCTCCCACACCTGGGGAATGCTCGCCGCCCCCGCCTGGGGCTCATCGACGACGACGTGCACGAGACCCTGCTCGCGCAGAAACGCGAGGACAGTATCACGATGCTTGTCGTCGAACCACGAACGATGCCGGAACTCCACCGCCGCGGCGTAAGGCGCAAGCTCCGCGACGCAATGCAGGATGTGCTCCAGGTTCGACGGCCGATAGACATACCACGGCGGAAACTGCAGCAGGACGGTGCCGAGCTTGCCCGCCGCGTCGAGCGGACGCAGTGCCAGCGTGAAACGCTGCCACAGCTCCTCCGTCAGCTCGCGCGGCACGTCGGCGCCATACGCCCGCTCCTTCGGTACCGCACCGAGCGCCTGGCGGATGTCCGGCGGCAGCGCCGACAGAGGCGTCGGGTGTCCGGTAAAGAGCCGGTAGGCCTTGATGTCGAAGACGAAGCCCTCGGGCGTGCGCTCGGCCCACAAGGTCGCGTTGTGCGCGGTCGGCAACGCATAGAAGGCGCTATCCACCTCGACGACAGGAAATTGCGACGCATAGTACTTCAGCCGGCCCTCGGCCCCCTTGGCGTCCTCGGGGTACCAGCCGGATTCGATCAGCGTGGGGTCGGTCCACGAGGCCGTCCCCACCAGGATGGAGTCCATGATCTGCGCCCTCCTGCCCACATCCGGTCATCATGCCGCCGACCGCGCCCGAATCGAAGCCCGGATGTGTGAGCCGAGGTTGCAAAGCGCCGCCAGAGGCGCCGTCCGCGTCAGCGTGCGTCGAGCCCGCGGCGATACTGGATCGCCTCCGCGAGGTGCGACGCCCCGACGCGCTCGGCGCCGGCAAGGTCCGCAATCGTCCGCGCGACCTTGAGAATGCGGTGGTACCCGCGCGCCGACAGGTTCAGCCGCCGGACCGCCTGGTCGAGCAAGCCCTGCCCGGCGCTGTCGGGCGCGCACAACGCATCGACGCGGCCCGTGGCGAGCTGGCTGTTCGGCACGCCCTGGCGTTCGCGCTGGATCGCCCACGCGCGCCCGACGCGTTCGCGGACCGTCCCGCTCGCTTCGCCGGCGGGTTGCGCGACGAGCTCCGCATGATCGAGCAGCGGCACTTCGATCGTGATGTCCATGCGGTCGAGCAAGGGCCCGGAGAGCCGCCCGCGGTAGCGCGCCACCTGATCCGGCGTACAGCGGCACTGCCCGCGCGGATTACCCGCGTGACCGCAGGGGCAGGGGTTCATCGCCGCGACGAGCTGGAAGCGCGCCGGGAATTCCGCCCGCTGGCGCGCACGCGACACCGTCACGACGCCGGTCTCCAGCGGTTCGCGCAGCGCCTCGAGCACGCGGCGATTGAACTCCGGCAGCTCGTCGAGGAACAGGACGCCATGGTGCGCGAGACTGATTTCGCCGGGCCGCGGCGTCGAACCGCCGCCGACCAGCGCCGGCGCCGACGCCGAGTGATGCGGAGCCCGATACGCACGACGGCGCCAGCGCGAGGCGTCGAAGCCCCCCTCGACGGACTGGATCGCCGCGCTTTCGAGCGCCTCGGCATCGTCCATCGGCGGCAGCAGGCCCGGCAGGCGACGCGCGAGCATCGACTTGCCGGTGCCCGGCGGGCCGAACATCAATAATGAATGCTGTCCTGCCGCCGCGACTTCGAGCGCCCGGCGCGCCTGCAGCTGTCCCTTGACGTCGGCGAGATCGGCATCGGCATCCGTCGCGCCCGCCACCTGCGGCGCGGGATGCGGTTCCAGCTTGCTGTGGCCATTGAGATGTGCGCACACCGCGAGAAGGCTCGCGGCGGGCAGGATCTCGGCGCCGGTCGCGAGCGCCGCCTCGTCGGCATTGACGGCCGGCAGGACCAGCGCACGGCCCGCACGCGCGTTCGCGAGCGCCATCGACAGCGCGCCGCGCACCGGGCGCAGGCTGCCGTCGAGCGACAGTTCGCCGACGAACTCGTGGCGCGCGAGCGCCGCCGCCTCGACCTGGCCCGACGCGACGAGGATGCCCAGCGCAATCGGCAGGTCGAAGCGTCCGCCCTCCTTGGGCAGGTCGGCCGGCGCCAAATTCACGGTGATGCGGCGTTGTGGGAATTCGAACTGCGACGTGACGATCGCGGCGCGCACACGGTCGCGTGCCTCGCGCACCTCGGTATCGGGGAGCCCGACCAGGCTGAATGCGGGCAGACCGTTGGCGAGATGGACTTCGACCGTGACCTCGGGCGCGCCGAGACCGGCGAGCGCCCGGGTACGGATCAGGGCGAGCGACATTGTGACCTCCGGAAGACTTGCGCCAGTCTACCGGAGGTCACGATAATGACAAGAAGTTATTCCAGAATGCTGAAACGCGGCCCGTCGACCGCAGCGGATCAGGCCTCGTCGCGGGCGCGTGCGAGTTCGCGCTCGAGCCCGGCCACACGGTCTTCGAGTTCGGCGAGCTTCTGGCGAGTGTGGGCGAGCAGTTCGCGCTGCACGTCGAATTCCTCGCGCGTGACGAGGTCAAGGCGGCCGAACATGCTGCCCAGCAGTGCCTTGGCGTTCTTTTCGAAATCCCGCGCAGGGTTGCTCGCGGCAAGTTCCGAGAGCTTGGAGCCGATTTCGTCGAGGATGCGCGGACCAGCCATGAGGAGCCTCAGATGCGTTTCGGAAAGGCAAGAAGTCTAGCATGCCAGTCGGCACGCCGAGCCTCTGCACACTGACGGTGCCTGGTTTGTGGCAAGCAAGGCCGCAACGCACTGTTTTCGCACCATGACGGCACATGAATGCACTGCTATGGTGCAATCACCGGCGGCACCGTGTGCAACTGCACAAAAGTCGTATTCGCTCGCACGTCGTTATCAACTGATTATTCTTTTTGTATCAATGGCTTGCACAACCGATTCCTCAACTGGCACGGCGCATGCATAGCAGTCCTTGCCAAAAAATCATCTCGTCAAGGAGTCCAATATGAACAAGCGCATCCTCGCGACCGCAGTCCTTGCAGCGCTCCCGCTGCTCTCCACCGGCTCCGCCTTCGCCGAAGAGGCCGCGGACAACCCGGTCACGGCCAACGTTTCGCTGGTGTCCGACTACGCCTACCGCGGTATCAGCCAGACCGACGAGAAGATGGCGCTGCAGGGCGGTTTCGATTACGCGCATTCGAGCGGCCTGTACGTCGGCGTGTGGGGCTCGAACGTGTCCTGGATCCGTGACGGCGAAGATGCCGCGCGCGACGCCGGCGCCACCTTCAAGTCCTCGCACAACAGCCTCGAAGTCGACGTCTATGGCGGCTACAAGGGCACCGTCGGCGACTTCGGCTACGACGTCGGCCTGCTGCAATACGTCTACCCGGGCCGCTACACCCAGACCTGGCGCACCTCGGTCGCCAAGCGCCCGGACACCCTCGAAGGCTACGTCGGCCTGTCGTACAAGTTCCTGACCTTCAAATACTCGCACGCCTTCACGAACCTGTTCGGCGCGCCGGATTCGGAAAACAGCAAGTATCTCGACCTGTCGGCGGCCTATGAGATCGCTGACGGCTGGACCCTTAACGCCCACTTCGGCCGCCAGGTCATCGCCGGCCCGGCCGAGTCGTACAACGACTGGAAGATCGGCGTAACCAAGGCGATTGCGGGCGTCACCCTCGGCCTGCACTACGTCGACACCGACATCAACCATGTCGATATCGCCGAGCCGCGCGTGATCTTCAGCGTCGCCAAGTCGTTCTGATTGCGCTCCGCCGCGGGGCCACTGCCCCGCATGATTGAAAGGAAACCAACATGAAATTCGTCACAGCCATCATCAAGCCGTTCAAGCTCGACGAAGTGCGCGAAGCGCTCTCGGCGATCGGCGTGCAGGGCATCACGGTGACCGAGGTCAAGGGCTTCGGTCGTCAGAAGGGTCACACCGAGCTGTACCGCGGTGCCGAATACGTCGTCGACTTCCTGCCGAAAGTGAAGATCGAAGCCGCCGTACGCAGCGAACTGCTCGACCAGGTCATCGAAGCCATCGAGAAGGCGGCCGCCACCGGCAAGATCGGCGACGGCAAGATCTTCGTCTTCGACCTCGAGCAGGCCATCCGCATCCGGACCGGCGAAACCGGCACCGACGCGCTGTAAGGGAGATAGCTCACCATGAAAAAACTGTTCGCAATCCTGCTGACCATACTGGCGGTCGGCTTCACCGGCCTCGCGTTTGCCGATGACGCACCGGCTGCGGGTGCTGCCGTCGCCGAAGCCGCCAAGGCTGCGACCGAGGCTGCCGCTGCCGCAGCCCCGGCCGCCGCGACGGTCAACAAGGGCGACACCGCCTGGATGCTGATCTCCACCGCGCTGGTCGCCTTCATGTCGATCCCGGGCCTCGCGCTGTTCTACGGCGGCCTCGTGCGCTCGAAGAACATGCTGTCGGTGCTGATGCAGGTCTTCGTGATCTTCTCGCTGATGATCGTGCTGTGGTTCGTCTATGGCTACAGCGTCGCCTTCACCGAGGGGAACGCGTTCTTCGGCGGCCTATCGAAGGTCTTCCTGAAGGGCATCACCGTCGATTCCGTCGCGGCCACCTTCACCAAGGGCGTGGGCATCCCCGAATTCGTCTATGTGGTGTTCCAGGCGACTTTCGCGGCGATCACCCCGGCCCTGATCATCGGCGCCTTCGCCGAGCGGATGAAATTCACCGCCGTGCTGCTCTTCATGGTGCTGTGGTTCACCTTCTCCTACCTGCCGATGGCCCACATGGTCTGGTACTGGGCGGGTCCGGATGCCTACATCGACGCAGCCGCGGGTGAAGCCGCCGGCGCGACCGCAGGCTTCCTGTTCCAGAAGGGTGCGCTCGACTTCGCCGGCGGTACGGTCGTGCATATCAACGCCGCGATGGCGGGTCTGGTCGGTGCCTTCATGATCGGCAAGCGCGTCGGCTACGGCCGCGAATCGATGGCCCCGCACTCGCTGACGATGACCATGATCGGTGCCTCGATGCTGTGGGTGGGCTGGTTCGGCTTCAACGCCGGTTCAAACCTCGAAGCCAACGGCCTGACCGCGATGGCCTTCCTGAACACGATGGTCGCGACCGCCGCTGCCACCCTGTCCTGGATGTTCGCCGAATGGATGATGAAGGGTAAGCCCTCGCTGCTGGGCGCCGCTTCGGGTGCCGTCGCCGGCCTCGTGGCGATCACCCCGGCCTGCGGCTGGGTCGGCCCGATGGGCGGTCTCGTGATCGGCCTGCTCGCCGGCGTGGTCTGCCTGTGGGGTGTGAATGGCCTCAAGCGCATGCTCGGTGCCGATGACGCGCTCGACGTGTTCGGCGTGCATGGCGTGGGCGGCATCCTCGGTGCGATGCTGACCGGTGTGTTCGTCGATCCGGACCTCGGCGGCACCGGGGTCTACGACTACGTCGCGAACGCAGTCGGCTCCTTCGACCTCGCCGCTCAGGTCACCAGCCAGGCCTGGGGCGTCGGCGTCGCGATCGTCTGGTCGGGCGTCGTGGCAGCCATCTGCTACAAGATCGTCGATCTGCTGATCGGTCTGCGCGTGCCGGAAGACCAGGAACGCGAAGGCCTCGACATCACGTCGCACGGCGAAACCGCCTACCACCTGTAAGCTGAGCATCAAGGCGCGCCGGGCTGCTCCACCCGGCACGCAGGAGCGGGCACCCTTCGGGGTGCCCGTTTTCGTTTGGGCACTCGCTAGTCGTTTGAACACGAGCGCTAGCACGCCATGGCAGGAAGGTATGTGACCTGAGTTCCAAAGATATTACTAACGATCTAATAGGCTTCGGTGCTTCCGCTTTCCCGACCATCTTCACCAAGGGGTATACATGAGTCGCCAATGCCTTTCCCGCGTCACCGCCACCGTCGTGCTGAGCCTTGTTATGGGGGCCGCAAGCGCCGTCGACAATCCGACGAACCTCGCCGGGGCGATCGTCGTATCAGCGGAGCAGGCGCGCGAGCTGCAGGCGAAGGGAGTGATCGTGGTGGATGCCAGATCGGCCGCGGAATATGCCGAAGCGCATATCGACGGCGCGATCAACGTGCCTTACAAGGAAAAGAGCGCGAAGGCGCCCGACTTCGATGCGGCGCAGGACGCCGTGGACCTCACGAAGCTGCCGTCCGACAAGTCCGCCGGGTTCGTCACGTACTGCAACGGCCATGACTGCTGGAAGAGTTACAAGCTCTCGACGGTGGCGATCAAAGCCGGTCACAGCAAGGTCTATTGGCTGCGCGATGGTCTTCCCGGGTGGAAGGCCAAGGGTTTCCCGATCAAGTAATCCGGCACGGCGGTCCCGGGGCCGCGCGAGGCGCGCCGCCCCCTTCACTCTGCAGGCACATCCATGCGGCTTCAGCTATCCCTCAGGGCCAAACTCCACGCGCTCGCCGGCCTTGCCATGGCAATCATCGTGGCGCTCTCGGCGCTGATTTTTCATGGCAACGCGACATCCACCGAAGCGCTTCGCGAAGTCTACGAAGAGAACGTCATCCCGCTGCAGCACATTCGCGAGATCCACGATCTGCTCGGTGAAATACGCTTCCGCATTGCCGGAGTCATTACCGATCAGATGCCGGCCCCTGGCTCCCGACGGCACCTCGCGGAGGCCAGCGAAGCACTGCCGAAACTCTGGACGGCCTACCGGCAGCAAAGCATGGCGGCACCCGACGGCAGCGAAGAGCACGAACTGACGGGAACCTTGGAAGCGGGCATCGCGAAATTACCTGCGCTGTTCCGGAAACTGGATGAGTCATATGCTGCAGCGAACGACAAGGAGCTGCTCACGGGCATCCTCGAAGAGGATTGGCCGGTCGTGATCACCGGCGTATCAAAGCCGCTGGCCGCGCTAATCGACCTGCGCACTCAGCAGGTCGAGAAGGTCTATCGCCACGCCGAGCTCAAGGAACAACACTTCAACCGCATCGCGATCGGCCTGGTCGTAGCTGCGGTCACCCTGCTGACAATGTTCACGGCCTGGATCATCCGTTCGATCACGGCCTCACTAGGCGAGATCCGGCATGCACTCGACTGCGTCGCGCGGGGCGACTTGACGGCCAAGGCGACGGCACGAGGCAGCGACGAATTGGGAGAAATGGCGGGAGCCATCAACCACACGCTGGCAACCCTTTGCGAGACGATGTCGCACGTGCGCGAGAGCTCGGACCGGGTGGCGGGTGCGTCCGGGCACGTCCGCCAGAGCGCGGCCGACATCCGAACCCGGGCCGAGACACAATCCGGCGAAGTGATGAAGCTGACCGCCGCGATGCAGCAGCTGACGGTTTCGGTAGCCGAGATCTCCTCCGGCTCAACCCAAGTCTCGGATGCAGCGGCACGCGCACAGCGGGCGGCGGAAAGCGGCGAGCAGCTCATGCGCGAGAGCCGCGCAACCACCGACCGCGCACAGCTGGCGGCAGCGCGTTCCTCCGATGCCGTGAGCGCACTATCCGCCTCGATCCAACAGATCAGTGCGATCTCCACAGTGATCCGCGAGATCGCCGATCAAACCAATCTCTTGGCGCTCAATGCGGCAATCGAGGCGGCGCGTGCGGGTGAGGCCGGACGAGGCTTCGCGGTGGTCGCCGACGAGGTGCGTAAGCTCGCCGAGCGCACCGGTCATAGCACCGCGGAGATCGGAGCGATCATCCACGCCGTGGAAGAGCAGGCCGACAGCGCCGTATCGGCGATGCGCGAGGTTGATTCCGACGTTGAGGAGGATATGCGCACCATCGTGCGCCTGGAGACGGCCTTTGGCGAAATCCTCGCGGCGGCACGGCAAGTGTCGACCCTTGCGGGCGGGATTGCACATTCGACGCGGGAACAGCAGCTCGTCGCCGACCAGACCGCCAGCGGGATGGAAACGATCTCGCAGGCGGTCGAGCATACCAGCACGACCATCGGCATGATGGCGGGGGCTGCCGACGAATCCGCCAAGAGCGCGGATATCCTGCGCCAGGTCGTCGGGCGCTTCCGCACCGCGTGAACGCATGGACCGGGGTGGCGCCGTAGCCGCCCCGCGGCATGCTCAGCGGAACACGATGGTCTTGTTGCCGTGCAGCAACACACGGCCTTCGAGGTGATAGCGCAGGCCGCGCGCGAGCACCGTCTTCTCGATGTCCTTGCCGTAGCGGACCATGTCGTCGACGGAATCCGAGTGGTCGATGCGGATCACGTCCTGCTCGATGATCGGGCCCTGGTCGAGTTCGGCCGTGACGTAGTGGCAGGTCGCGCCAATCAGCTTTACGCCCTTCGCCCAGGCCTGGTGGTAGGGCTTGGCGCCGACGAAGCTCGGCAGGAAGCTGTGGTGGATGTTGATGATGCGCCCCGGGTAGGCGGCGCACAGGTCGGGCGCGAGAATCTGCATGTAGCGCGCGAGCACCATCGTGTCGCCACGCACTTCCTCGAAGATGCGGCGCACTTCGGCGTAGGCCGAGGCCTTGTTGTCCGCCGTGACCGGCACATGGTGGAAGGGGATGCCGTGCCACTCGACGAAACCGCGGAAGGTGTCGTGGTTCGAGATCACGCAGGCGATCTCGATATCGAGTTCCTTCGACTGCCAGCGCGCGAGCAGATCGTAGAGGCAGTGCTCCTGCTTCGACACGAGCACGACCACGCGCTTCTTGACTGCCGAGTCGGTGATCGTCCATTCCATCTCGAGCTCTTCCGCGAGCGGACGGAAGCGCTCGCGGAACTCGGCGAGGTGGAAGGGTAGCGAGGAGGCCTTGATCTCGATGCGCATGAAGTAGCGCCCGACCGCTTCATTCTCGCGCGGAGGTTCGGCGTGCAGCGAGGTCTCGAGGATCCAGCCGTTGTGCTCGGCGACGAAGCCCGACACGCGGGCGACGATGCCGACGCGGTCGGGGCAGGACGCCGACAGGGTGTAGAAGCGTTCGCGGTGCATCGCGGGAGCCCGTCAGGCGACGCGCGCGAAGGCCTTGTCGATCTCGCGGCGCAGTTCGGGGTAGCTGCGGGTGACCGGGAATTGCGGGAATTCGCGGATCACGTTTTCCGGCGGATGGAACAGGATGCCGCCGTGGGCTTCGCCCAGCATCGCCGTGTCGTTGTAGGAGTCACCCGCGGCAACGACGGTGAGCTTCAGCTCCTTGAAGCGCTTGACGGCTTCGCGCTTCTGGTCCGGCATGCGCAGGCGGTAGTCGACGAGCATGCCCTGCTCGTCGGCGACGAGCGAGTGGCACAGCAGCGTCGGCCAGCCGAGCTGCTTCATCAGCGGCTTGGCGAATTCCTGGAAGGTGTCCGACAGGATCACGACCTGGTAGCTCGCGCGCAGGTCGTCGAGGAAGTCGCGCGCGCCGGGCATCGGGCCCATGCTGGCGATGACGTCCTGGATGTCGGGCAGGCCGAGCTTCCTTTCCGCCAGGATGTTCAGGCGGTACTTCATCAACGTGTCGTAGTTCGGCTCGTCGCGCGTCGTGCGGCGCAGTTCGGGGATGCCGGTACGCTCGGCGAATTCGATCCAGATTTCGGGAACCAGCACACCTTCGAGGTCGAGACAGACGATCTGCACGGCAATATTCCTGTAGCGGCGATGGGCAAAGACCGGATTCTAACAGTCGGGGAGCGGCACGTGCCGGCTTGCCGTCGAGCGGCGTCCGACGGGGGTCACGACAAGGGCATCGGAGGCCCGTCGACCATGTAACAAAAATTTATTTCTTGTATCCGGGAACTGGGAATATCGCACGCGGTCTTTGACATTAGGCCCTATAATGAGGGCAATGGTGTAACCCTTTGGCCCCGATGGAGCCAATTTTCGGGGCTGCTTCGGCAGCCCCGTTTTTCTGTCCACGGCCAGCGTTTCGTTACACACTTACACGAGGAGATTGCGCACCCGCAGTCCCTGCGTCGCAAGCTGCGTCAGCAGCGCACGCTGATGGTCGGCGTCACGCGTCTCCATCTGCAGGATCACCTCGGTCATGCCCACCGCGACGTGCAGCTCGCCGCGCCGGTGTTCGACATGGCGCACGTTCATGCCGAGTTCCGCAACCGTCTTCAAGAGCCCCAGCAACTGTCCCGGGGCGTCCGAGATCGTCACCGCGACGCACATCAGCCGGCCGCTCGACGCGAGGCCGTAGTCGATCGAGCGCCCGACGAGCGTCATGTCCACGTTGCCGCCCGAAATCACGACCACCGCACGGTCGTCCGGGGCCAGCACGATCTTCTTCTGCATCAGCGCCGCGAGCCCGACCACGCCCGCGCCCTCCCCGATCGTGCGGGTGCGTTCAAGCAAAGTGACGATGGCTTCGGCGATTGCGTTGTCGTCGACGGTGACGATCTCGTCGACGTAGCGCGCGATGACCTGGCGCGTCAGCAGCCCGGGCCGCTTGACCTTGATGCCGTCGGCGATGGTGTGGGCACCCGGCAGCACCTCCTCCAGCGAACCGTCGCGCAGGAAGTTGCGCCACGGGGCGACGGTCTCGGTCTGCACCCCGATCACCCGGATCGCCGGGTTCTGCAGCTTGAGCGCGAGCGCGATGCCGGAGATCAGACCGCCGCCGCCGAGCGGCACGATCGCGACCGTCATGTCGGGTGCGTCTTCGAGCATTTCGAGGCCGCAGCTCGCCTGGCCGGCGATCACGTCCCAGTCGTCGTAGGGATGCAGGAAGGCGAGATCTTCCTCCTTCGCGAGCCGGCGCGCTTCGTCGGCGGCGACTTCGAGGTTGTCGCCGACGAGGCGCACGTCGGCACCGAGTTTGCGGCAGGACTGGATCTTCGTCAGCGGCGCATTGGTGGGCATCACGACCACCGCGCGCAGGCCGCACTGCGCCGCCGCGCGCGCGACGCCTTGCGCGTGGTTGCCGGCCGAGGCCGCGACGACACCGGTGGGCGGCGTGTCCGAATCGAGCAGCCGGCCAATCTTGTGCGTCGCGCCGCGCAGCTTGAAGGAGCCCGTGCGCTGCAGGTTCTCGAGCTTGAGCCGCAGCGGCACGCCGAGCTCTTCGGACAGGGGGTCGTTCTGCCACTGGACGGTGCGGATCACGGCGTCGCGGATGCGATCCTGGGCAAGACGCAGGGCCGCAAGATCGAGCGGCACGGAAGATGGTGACATTGTGGGTCCTTGATCGAGCGCTTGTGGCGCAAGAGGGCTAATTTACCCGCAAACCGCCAGCAAGCGCCCGCTGCAGCGCCGCACGAACCAGCGCGACACCAATTCCGATATACACTGAAACAATCTAAGCGCAGACATCGCCCCAGATGATCAAACTGATCCGCATCGAACAGCTCGCACCGGGCATGTTCATCCATGACCTGAATTGCGACTGGACCGATCACGATTTCATCCGCAACCAGTTCCTCGTCGCCGACGCGGAAACGGTCGCCCGCGTGGGCGAGATCGGGGTGCATGAAATCTATATTGACACCTCGCGCGGCGGCGATGTGGCGGATGCCCCGACGGAGGACGACCGGCGTAGCGAACTCGATGCGACGCTCGGCCACATCGCAGCGGCGCCGCAGCCGCGGCTGGAAAGCGTCTCGCGCGATGCCGAACTCCAACGGGCGCGCCGCCTGCAGGGCGAGGCGGAACAGATCGTGCGGGGCGTCATGGGCGACGTGCGCATCGGCAAGCAGATCGAGCTGGAGAAGGTCGAGCCGCTCGTCGAGAAGATCGTCGCCTCGATCTTCCGCCAGCCCGACGCGCTGCTGCCGCTGCTGCACCTGAAGGACCATGACGACTACACTTTCATGCACTCGGTGTCGGTGTGCGCATTGCTGACGAGCTTCGCGCGCACGCTCGAGCTGCCGCGCGAAGTCATCAAGGAGATCTCGATCGGCGCGCTGCTGCACGACGTCGGCAAGGCGAAGGTGCCCGACGGCATCCTCAACAAGCCCGCGAAGCTGACCGACGCCGAGTTCGACAAGATGAAGTCACACGTCGTGCAGAGCAAGATCATCCTGCAGCATACGCCGGGCATCAGCGAGATCGCGCTCGACGTCGCCGCCGAGCACCATGAGCGTTTCGACGGCACGGGATACCCGAACAAGCTCAAGGGCAGCGAGATCAGTCTGTACGGTCAGATGGGGGCGATCGTCGACGTCTATGACGCGATCACGTCGAACCGCGTGTACCACAAGGGCATGCCGCCGACGCAGGCACTGAGGAAGCTCCTCGAATGGAGCAAGTACCACTTCGACCCCAAGCTCGTGCACGCCTTCATCCGCTCGGTCGGCATCTATCCGAGCGGATCGCTGGTGCGCCTCGAAAGTGGCAAGCTCGCCGTCGTGCAGGCGCAGAACATGGAACACCTGCTGCAGCCGACGGTGCTCGTGATGTTCGACGCGATCAGACGCTGCTACCTGACGCCCCAGGTCCTCGACCTGGCGAAGTCGAAGGACGTGATCATCGAACACGAAGACTTCGACAAGTGGCAGATCGATCCGGCGCGGTGGATCGCGGCGGGCTGAGCGGCAACCGCGTTCAGTCGGCGGGCAGCGACTCCAGCGTTTCGGAGATTTCCAGCCAGCGCAGTTCCGCGGTCTCGATCCATTCGGCGAGCTCGGCCTGGCGCTTGAGCAGCGTCTGCAGCTGACTGGTATCGCCGGAGGAATACAGTGCCGGATCGGCGAGACGCGCATCCAGCAACTTCTTCTCGCCCTGCCAGCCGGCCATCTTCTTTTCGAGCTGATCGAGTTCCTTGACGAGCGGGCGCCGTGTCGCGAGCCGCGCCTGGCGCTCGGCGGCGGATTGCTCGCGTTCGGCCTTGCGCGCGGCCTTGTCGGCGGCACGGTCGGGGCACTTCGCAGCTTCGGTCGCCTGCGCGCGGCGCTCGGCGAGCCAGTCGCGGTAGTCGTCGAGGTCGCCGTCGAAGGGCTGGATGCGGCCGTCGTCGACGAGCAGGAAGCGGTCGCAGGTCGCCCGCAAGAGCGCCCGGTCGTGCGACACGAGCACCATGCCGCCTTCGTAGTCCTGCATCGCGAGCGTCAGCGCGTGGCGCATTTCGAGATCGAGGTGGTTCGTCGGCTCGTCCAGCAACAGCAGGTTCGGCCGCTGCCAGATCATCAGCGCGAGCGCGAGGCGCGACTTCTCGCCGCCGGAGAACGGCCCGCAGGGGGTCGTCGCGGGCGTCGAGGTGCCGCCGACGCCGTCGCCGCGGAAGTCGAAACCGCCGAGATAGTCGCGCAGTTCCTGTTCGCGCGCCGCGGGGTCTAGGCGCGCGAGGTGCTGCAGCGGCGACTCGTCGGGACGCAGGGTTTCGAGCTGATGCTGCGCGAAGTAGCCGATCGCGAGGCCCTTGCCTTCGGTGCGCGTACCGTCGGCGAGTGGCAGACCGCCCGCAAGCAGCTTGATCAGCGTCGACTTGCCGGCGCCGTTGCGGCCGAGGAGACCCACCCGCTCGCCCGGGCGCAGCGTCAGGCGCACGCGGTCGAGCACCGTGCGCTCGCCGTAGGCGACGGCGCCATCCTCGATCTGCAGCAAGGGGTCCGGCGCAGGCGGGGCGTCGCGGAAGGTGAAGCCGAAGGGCGTGTCGATGTGCGCGGCGGCGATGCGCTCCATGCGCTCCAACGCCTTGATGCGGCTCTGCGCCTGGCGGGCCTTGGTGGCCTTCGCACGGAAACGGCGGATGTAGTCCTCGATGTGCGCGATCTCGCGCTGCTGCTTCTCGAACATCGACTGCTGCTGCGCGAGGCGCTCGGCGCGCTGGCGCTCGAAGTCGGAGTAGCCGCCGGTGTAGAGCGTCAGGCGCTGCTGTTCGATGTGGGCGATGTGGGTGACGCAGGCGTCGAGGAATTCCCGGTCGTGCGAGATCAGGATCAGCGTGCCGCGGTAGTCGCGCAGCCACTGCTCTAGCCACAGCACGGCGTCGAGGTCGAGGTGGTTCGTCGGTTCGTCGAGGAGCAGGAGATCCGAACGGCACATCAGCGCCTGCGCGAGGTTGAGCCGCATCCGCCAGCCGCCGGAGAAGTCCGACACCGGCCGCTCCGCGTCGTTGCCGACGAAGCCGAGGCCATCGAGGAGCGCCGCTGCGCGGGCACGCGCCGCGTAGCCGCCGATCTCGTGCAGCCGTGCGTGCAGTTCTCCGATGTGTGCGCCATCGTGGGCCGCCTCGGCCGCCGCGAGCCTCGCCTCGACGTCGCGCAGTTCGGCGTCGCCGTCGAGCACGTATTCGATCGCCGCCTTCGCGAGCGCCGGCGTCTCCTGCGCGACGTGGGCGATCTGCCAGCCGGAGGGGATGTCGAGATCTCCCTGGTCCTGGTGCAGGCCGCCGCGCAGCAGTGCGAAGAGGCTGGACTTGCCGGTGCCGTTGGCGCCGGTCAGGCCGACGCGCCAGCCGGGGTGGATCTGCAGCGAGACGTTATCGACGAGGACTTTCGCGCCGCGCGCGAGGCGGAGGTTACGAAACTGGATCACGACGATGCTTCGAAAGGCAAAGGCGACATTCTACGCAAGGGATCGCTCGGCCTCATATCGTATCCGGCTGCAACCGCGGTCAGCGAATCCGGCGGCAAAGGCGTTATCCTAGCCATCCCTGTCTTCAATCGCTCCACGACATCGTGCCCCGCCTTCCGCTCCTGCTGCTCGCCTTCGCATGCGCCCTGCCCCTTTCCGCCAACGCGACCGATGATGCCGCCGCGGACGCGGACGCCGCCGAACTTGCCCGCGCCGCGGCGCTGCGCGACGACGCCAAATCATTGCGCGGCAAGGCCGACGCTGAACTCGAGGCGCAGCAGATCGCGTGTCGCAAGGCAGTGCTGGTCAATCGCTGCGTCACGAAGGCGAAGGAAGCGCGGCTTGTGACCGTTCGCAAGGCGCGTGAGATGGAAATCGAAGCAAGCAAGATCGAGACGGGGCAGAAACGCCGTGCAGCGGCCGAATCCGGACGCAGCGCGGGCACCAACGCGCCGACCCGTCCCGCTCCCGAAACCGATCCCGCGGCGCAAGTCCTGCCACCCGACCCGTCAGTGGCGGAGACGCAGCGCGAACGGCAGGAAAACGCCGTCAAGGCCGTCGAGCAGCAGAAAGCCGCCCAAAAGGTGAAGGATGCCGCCAAGGCCCGCGAGCGGGCGAAGGCTAACGCGGATGCGGCCGAGCGCGCCGCGGCCGCCCGTGGCGATAAGGAGCGCTACGACCGCAAGCTGCGCAAGTATCAGGAAGACAAGGCACAGAAGGAACAGGAGAGTGCCCAGGGCGCAAGCGGCAAGTAGGAGTCTCTAGCCCTTGCGATGCGCCCATTCGAGGGCGTCTTCGAGCCGGTCGTTCCCCCAGAAGAGCTCCTCGCCGACGCGGAAGCTGGGCGCTCCGAACAGTCCCAGCTCGCTCGCCCTTTCGGTCTGGCGGCGCAAGGCAAGCTTGTTGTCGTCCGTGACCGCCTCGTCGAGCAGGCGCTTCGCCGGCAGATTCAGCTCGGACAGGATCCCGCCGACCACTTCGGCCTCGCCGATGTCGCGGTCCTCGGCGAAGTTCGCGCGCATCACCGCACGCGAGAAGGGAGCGACCCAGTCTTCCTTCGCACCGAGCAGCGCGACCCGCGCGGCAAGCATGCCGTTGCGCGGAAAGCGGCTCGGCACCTGGAACGGTAGCTCGTACTTCGCCGCCAGCCGCGCCAGGTCGCGCCACATGTAGCGCCCCTTGGGCGGGTAGATGTTGAAGGGCGAATCGTTCCACCCCATCGCGAGGAACACCGGCCCGAGCAGGAAGGGCCGCCAATCGACCTCGACACCGGCCCGCTCGGCCAGCCCCTCGATGCGCATCACCGAAAGATACGAGTAGGAACTCGCAAATTCGTACCAGAATTCGATGCGGGGGCGGGACATCGCTGGGCTCCGGGTAGGCAAATTTCTATCACTCTAGACCACCGGGGCGCAGCCTGCCCTGTTAGGCGGCGCGGCGCGCGCGCCCCGCGTTGGCGGGCTGGACGTGCAACAGGCTCGCCATGCGTTCGAGCCAGCCGCTCGGGTGGCCTTGGCGCGCGGCGACGGGCTTTTGAATGACGACTTCGGCATTGCCGACCCCGGTCATCAGCACGCCGCTGTCGAAGGACAGCGTAAAGGACTGGCCGGTCTTCAGCACGATGTCGCGGCTGTCGCCTTGCTGCGTGAGCCAGATGCAGCCCTTGCGCACCGTGACTTCGGCGCCTTTCGTGTGATCGAGAACCATCGACTCCCGCGACGACAGCGTGACGCGGGTGAATTCGCTACGGATATCCATGATTTATTACTCCTCGTCGGGCTCGCAGCGCGCCGTCGTACGCGGCGCTACCGCTCTTGCCACGCGTGAAGTATCGTCATTCATAAATGCCGGAACAAACGGAAAAACCGCATCTGTCGCATGCGTAAATCTCATGCATAAGCCGCTTGGAAAAGTTCCTCCGCTGGACCCGCTGCGCGGTTTCGTCGCCGCGGCGCGCCACCTGAGCTTCACCCATGCGGCCGAAGAGCTCTTCCTCACCCAGTCGGCAATCAGCCGCCAGGTGCAGACGCTGGAGGCGGCCCTCGGCGTGCCGCTGTTCGTGCGCGGGGTGCGCAGCCTCACGCTGACCGACGAGGGCGAACGCCTCGCGCGTGCGGCGGAAGGCTGGCTGCAGGAGTATGCGGCCCTCGCCGCGACACTCGCGCGCACCGGACCGCGCCCGGTGACGGTCACCGCCAGTATCGGGATTTCGGCGCTGTGGCTCGTGCCACGGTTGTCGCGCTTCCAGCAGCGGCATCCGGATATCGACGTGCGGGTCGCCGCGAGCAACCGGATGCTGGATCTCGCGCACGACGACGTCGACATCGCGATCCGTTACTGCGCGAACCGCGACGCCCCGCCGGGGGCGGAGCGCCTCTTCGGCGAAACGGTGATCCCGGTCGCGACGCCGGCGATCGCGGCGCGCCCGCTCGACGCGCGGACCTTGCCGGAGACGACGCTGCTCGACTTCGACGATCCGCACTATCCCTGGCTGCGCTGGACGGACTGGCTTGCGGCGATGAAGCTCGAGAACGAGCGCCCGCGCGCAGTGCTCGTCTTCAATCACTACGACCAGCTGATCCAGGCCGCGGTCGCCGGCCAGGGCATTGCGATCGGGCGCGAACGGCTGGTCGATCATCTGATCGCCGAGGGGCGCCTCGCGGTGGTCGGCGACGGCCGCATGGAGATGACCGATCGCGGCTACTGGCTGGTGCTCGGGCCAGCAACGCCGCGACGCGAAGTCATCTGCTTCGCCGATTGGCTGCGCGAGGAGGCGGGTGCCGGCTGAAGGCGAATCGGCGGACGCAGCTCAGTCGACGACCGTGACCGGACCGACGCCCTCCATGAACTGCAGCCGTGCGCGCAATTCGCGCGTCACTTCGATGTGGCCGTCGGCCGCGACGCGTAGCGCGTGCTCGATGCCGTAGCGGCGCGTGTATTCGCGCCAGCCGTCGCCGGCGATGAAGGGGGCCTTGCTCGCCGCATCGGACAGCGTCCCGGCATTCGGGCGCGGCGTGACCAGCACCGTCATCGACTGCGTCGCGGTGGCGGGCGCACCGGTACGCGGGTCGATCAGGTGCGAGTAACGCACACCGTCGAGCTCGAAGTAGCGCTGGTAGTCGCCCGAGGTCCCGATCGCCTCGCCGTCATAGAGCGGCAACGTCGCCATCGGCTCGGGCTTGCGCGGATGCTGCAGGCCCAGCCGCCAGGGTGCGTCGCCCTTCTTGCCGAGCGCCATGACGTTGCCGCCGATGTTGATCAGCGCGTTGTGGATGCCACGCGCGCGCAGGATCGCCGCCGCACGGTCGAGCGCGTAGCCCTTGGCGTAGCCACCGAGGTCGAGGCGCACCGAGGGGTTCCGGCTGCTGACGCGATTGCCTTCGATCACGAGATCGCTCATCCGCGGCCGCGCGTCGAGCACCGTCCGTATTCCGTCCGGATCGGGCAGGCGCGCGACGAATTCGTCGGCCTGGAAGCCCCAGAGTGCGATCAGCTCGCCGAGCGCCGGGTTGAACAGCGAATCGCCCAGTTCGGACAAGCGGGCCGCATCCTTCAGCATGCCCGCGAGCTCGTCGGACACCGTCGCGACTTGGCCGCGCCCGATCGACTCGTTCAGCGCGGTCAGTTCGGAGGGCTGCCACGCGTGGTAGCTGCGGTGCAGACGATCGAATTCGCTCAGCACCTCGTTCATCGCCGCGGCGGAATCCTCGGCCGACTCGCCGTAGACCGTCAGATCGACGCGCGTGCCGAAGACGTAGCCTTCCTGGCGATGCACTTCCGGCGGCTTCGCGCAGGATGCGAGCAGCGCCGCGACGACCAGAGCCGCGAACGCCGCGCGCACGCGGCGCAGAATCGCCGCCCCCGCCATCAGCTGCAGACCTGCTCGAGCTTGTCGACGAAGAGCCCAGCGACCGGGAAGCCGGTCTGCGAGGCGATCTCGACGAAGCACGTGGGACTGGTGACGTTGATTTCGGTGAGATGTCCGCCGATCACGTCGAGGCCCACGATCAGCAGGCCGCGCGCGGTCAAGATCGGCGCCAACGTCTCGGCGATCTCGCGCTCGCGCTCGGTGAGCGGCATCGCGACGCCGCGCCCCCCCACGGCAAGGTTGCCGCGCGTCTCGCCGGCTTTCGGGATGCGCGCGAGCGAATACGGCACGACTTCGCCGCCGACGATCAGCACCCGCTTGTCGCCTTCGGCGATCTCCGGCAGGAAGCGCTGCGCCATGATCGTCCGACGGCCTTCGTGCGTCAGCGTCTCGATGATCACGTTGCGGTTCGGGTCGTCCTTGCGTACGCGGAAGATCTGGCTGCCGCCCATGCCGTCGAGCGGCTTCAGGATCACGTCGCCGAGTTCGTCGATGAAGGCCTGCACGTCGGCGGCGTCGCGGGCGACGAGCGTGGTCGGCGCGAGCTGCGGGAACTCGCAGATCGCGAGCTTCTCGGAGTGGTCGCGGATCGCGCGCGGATCGTTGAAGATGCGTGCGCCGCCAGCGACGGCATGCTCCAGCATCCAAGTCGCCGTGACATACTCGAAGTTGAAGGGTGGATCCTGGCGCATGATCACCGCATCGTAGGCGGTGAGCGGCAGCACCGTCTCCTCGCCCGGCTCATACCATGCGTGATCGTCAGGCATCGGACGGATCGCGAGCGCGCGCGCGGCGACGACACCGTCGCGCCAGGTCAGCGCCTCGCGCCGGATCGTGAACACCGCATGGCCGCGCGCTGCGGCCGCGCGCATCATCGCGATACTGGAATCCTTGTAGGCCTTGAGCTTGTCGAGCGGATCGACGATGAAGGCGATCTTCAGGCTACGCGACATCGGGCTCGCCATCCTCCATCAGGCCGCGAAGTCGGCTTCGGCCGGCGCGGTTTCCTCGATCTCGACCGAGGCGGCCAGCAGCGCGAGGCGCGCGACCACGCCGTAGGCGTAGAAGCGGTTCGGCGCGGCATCCGGCGACTGGCGGCAGTCCGGCAGCGAGCAGCAGGTCTGGAACGCGAGCGGCTTGAAGTGCATGCCCGGCGCGTTGAGGTTCTCGTCGCGGCCGCGCTCGGTGTGCACGCGGTAGAAACCGCCGACGACGAAGCGATCCATCATGTAGACGACCGGCTCGGCGACCGCTTCATCCACCGTCTCGAAGGTGTGCACGCCTTCCTGGATGATGACCTCGTGCACCTGCAGGCCTTCCTTCACGACGCTCATCTTGTTGCGCTGGCGACGGTTGAGGCCCGTCACCTCGGACGCGTCGCGCACCGTCATCACGCCCATCCCGTACGTGCCGGCATCGGCCTTCACGACGACGAAAGGCGTCTCGTCGACCTCGTATTCCTTGTACTTCTCGCGGATGCGGCGCAGCAGGCTGTCGACCTGTGCGGCGAGGCATTCCTCGCCGGTGCGCTCCTGGAAGTTGATCTGGCCGCAGACGCCGAACTCGGGGTTGATGCGCCACGGGTCGATGCCGATCACCTCGGCGAACTCGCGCGCGACGCGGTCGTAGGCCGCGGCATGGATCGACTTGCGGCGGCGGTGCCAGCCGGCGTGCAGCGGCGGGATCACCCACTGCTCGTCGAGATCCTTGAGGATGGCCGGGATGCCGCCCGAGAGGTCGTTGTTGAGCAGGATCGCGCAGGGGTCGAAGTTCGCGAGCCCGAGACGGCCGCCGTGGCGTTCCAGCGGTTCGAGCGTGAGCGTGCCGCCGTTGGCGAGTTCCAGCGTCGTCGGCGCGGTGATCTCGGGCAAGAGCGAGCCGACGCGCACGTCGAGGCCGGTGAGCTGCAGCACGGACACGAGCTTCGAGACGTTCTGCAGGTAGAACTGGTTGCGCGTGTGGTTCTCGGGCACCAGCAGCAGCTGGCGCGCGTCCGGACAGAGACGTTCGATCGCGTCCTGGGCGGCCTGCACGCACAAGGGCATGAAGACATCGTTGATATTGTTCCAGCCGCCGGGGAAGAGGTTCAGGTCGACCGGCGCGAGCTTGAAGCCCGAATTGCGCAGGTCGGTCGACGCATAGAACGGGGGCATGTGATCCTGCCACTGCGTGCGCATCCAGCGCTCGATTTCGGTGGCGTGGTCGAGAAAACGCTTTTCCAGTTCCAGCAGCGGACCGGTCAGCGCGGTCGTCAGATGAGGGACCATTGGGGGATTTCCCGAAAAAAGCGCCGCAGGCGGGCGCACTGCGGCGGATAGTTTGCGGCCAATATTACAGTAGATCGCGCCCGTGTCGTTCAGACCGCGGCAAACGCGCGAAAGTGCTCGGGCAGCGGCGCATTTTCCAGGCTGCGCTGCGTGAAGATGTAACGACCGTCGCAGACGAAGCCCAGATCGGCCCAGTCGACGGTATTCAGGGCGTCGCGGAAGGCGGCGAGATCGACGTCCGCCCGGCGCGGAAACACCGCCAGCACGGCGCCGTCGTAATGCGGACAGTCGTGCAGGAAGAAGGGCCGCGCCTGCCGGGTACGGCCGTTCACATAGACGCGCGGCAGCCCGGACTGGAAGTAACCGCGCCCCCAGTGCCACCAGTTGCGCTCGTCGAAGGGCTGCACGCGGCGCGCGATCAGCCGGTCCTTGTGCGGCACGAGCGCCGGCGGCGGCGGATCGTTCGGCTCGACCCACAACATGCGCCGCGTATGGCCGGTCTTGACTGTCGAGGAGCAGACGAAGTCGCGATTGCCGACGCGCTCGTCGGCGTAGAGGTCGTCCGCGCCCGACACCGCCCCGACCTTGACGAAGGCGACGTCGGACAGGCGCAGCGGATAGTCGCCGCGGGCGAACATCAGGTGACCGCCGCATTCGAGCAGATGGCGCGTCTGCCAGCACGGCGCCGCGAGCGCCCCGGCGAGGTCGTCGGCGCTGCCGATCTCCGCGTAGCGCATCGTGCGCTCGAAATTGCCCTTCTCGAAGCGCCAGATCAGGCAGTTCGGCACCGCGTCGTCGAACACGCGCGCGTCGCCCAGTTCGATCGCGTCGGTGATCGTGCCCGTCGCGAGCATCAGGCGGTTGAGCTTCACCGCGGAGGTCACCTTCAGGAAGTCGCGCGGCGTGATGAAGATCAGCTCGCCGCCCGGCGCGAGGTGGCGCAGGCATTTCTCGATGAAGAAGAGGTAGAGGTTCGAGCGCCCGTCGAAATGCTCGGCCTGCAGCAGCTCGCGCGTCGCCGCCGGGATGTCCTGGAAGCGGACGTAGGGCGGGTTGCCGATGATCGTGTCGAAGCGCTCCGTCTCCGGATAAGCGAAGAAGTCGACGTTGAGCGCCCCCGGCGGGCAATGGGCCGCATCGAATTCGATGCCGACCGCCCCCGGCAGATGCTGCAGGAAGGCGCCGTCGCCGCAGGACGGTTCCAGCACGCGTCCGCGGTTCTTCCGCAGCGCCAGCATCGCGCGGACCACGGGCTCCGGCGTGAACACCTGGCCGAGCACCTCGACGTCGCGCGGGCCCTTCAAGCCGGGCTCCCGACGACCGAAGTCATGCACGGTGCAACACAGCAGGGTGGGCGGGAGACGGGCATGACGAAGTCTTGGCGCGAGGTCGGGTTAGGGTTTCGGCCCGCGGAAGATAAACCGGGCGCGGGCTTCGCGCAAATCGCGAGACGCGCAGCCGCGGCGACCCTGCGAGGGAATCACGTCGGATTTATTTACACTCGACGGGGTACATATGTGTCGACGAGAACGAAAATCGTTACCAAACAAACAGCTACAATTTCGGCACAAAATCTGCATCTCGTCTTGAGCATCACCTTCTCGGTCCTCTTTACACCGACAAGCGCAGGCCGATCATGCCAACTCATCCAAATAAATGGCGGGCGGCAATCGTGGCGACACTTGCCGCCACCCTACCACTGCTCGCACACGCGCTGCCGCTCACCGACGACAGCAATCTCGATGACGCTGCCGGACTCGCCACGCTGACCATCACGCGCAGCGGGCCGACGCCTTCCTCCACCAGCGCCGGGACTGCCGCAGCGATCAGCGGCACGACGACCTTCGTCATGGCGTGGAACGGCGACGACGAAAGCTACGCCTATGCGGTCGGCGACTCGCAGTTCGCGGTCGACTTCGGGCCGCTGCTCGCCGGACGGGCACCGGTGAGCCTGGGACGATACGTGTTCGATCTGTCGCTCGCCCCCGTCGTCATGGATCTTGGCAGCATCGATTTCAGCGGACCATCGCTCGGCGACGTATCCCAAGTGCTCGCGCTGGCCGAAAGCGGCGGCGCGTCCTCGGGCTGGACGGCCAGCGCCACCCGCGGCATTTTCAGCGCGAGCTACCGCCTGTTCCTGTTCGACACCACCACGGAAACTGCATCCTCCGCTGCAGGCCCGTCGGCGCTCGCGATACCGGAACCGGAGGTGCTCGCGCTGATCGGAATCGGACTCGTCATCCTCGCCGCGACCCGTCGCATCAGGAAGCAGTAATCGCCGGTTCCCGCCCCGGAGGCGGACCCGAACCTTTGCCCCTCGCCGCGCGTCGAAATGCCAAGACGATGCAATGACGAGGCACGGGCGAATGGAACTGTCATCGACGGAAATCGCGGAACTGGAACTCGCGTGGCGTCTGCTGGAAAACCCCGGCCTCGCGGCGCGGATCAGCGCGGTCGTGGGCTCACCGATCGAACGCGGCTTCGAACTGCTGCCGAAGCGGTGGAACGCCGCCGTGATGGGGGCGACGCACAAGGCCATCGCAACCGCGCTCGACGTCGCCTTGCGCACCCTCGATCACGAGGCGGTCGAGGCGCCGTCGAACCGCTGGCACAAGCTCGCGGTTGGGACGACGGGCGCGGCGGGCGGCGCGTTCGGCCTCCCGGCGCTCGCGATCGAGCTGCCGCTATCGACGACGATCATGCTGCGATCGATCGCCGACATCGCGCGCAGCGAAGGCGAAGACCTGCGCGACGTCGAGGCGCGCCTGCAATGCATGCAGGTGCTGGCCCTCGGCGGCCGGTCGGCGAGCGACGATGCGGCGGAAACCGCGTACTTCGCCGCTCGCGCCGCGATGGCCAAGGCGGTATCGGAAGCCGCACGCCACATCGCGCAGCAAGGCGCCGTCCAGCAAGGGGCACCGGTGATCCTGCAGCTCATCGCGCAGATCGCGTCGCGTTTTTCGATCAATGTGTCGCAAAAAGTCGCCGCGCAGGCCGTGCCGGTGGTCGGCGCGATCGGCGGGGCCGTCATCAACACCGTCTTCATCGACCACTTCCAGGGCATGGCGCGCGGCCATTTCATCATCCGCCGGCTGGAACGCTGGCATGGATCGGAGACGGTGCAGCGGGTGTATAAGGGCTTCTCCAAGGCGGCGTGACGAAGTCGCCGTCACCCGCCGAACAACCATCAGGGAGAACGCACATGGTCTTGCGCATCGTCCGCCTGGGCACGCCGCGGGCCGCCGACGAAGGCCTGCGCATCGGCACCGTGCGCCGCCCTCCGCGGGGCGTGCCGAAAACCGAGTTCGCGTCGCAGAACTGGTACGACGTCTGGTATCCGAACCTCGCACCCAGCGTCGAGACGATGAAGATGGCCCAACAGGCGAGCACGCCCGCCGAATGGCAGGCCTTCGTCAAACGCTATCGCGCCGAAATGGGGACGCCGGACGCGAGCCGCAGCCTCGATGTGCTCGCGGCGCTGTCGCATCAGACGAACTTCTCGGTCGGCTGCTACTGCGAGGACGAATCGCACTGCCACCGCTCGATCCTGCGCGAGCTGTTGCGCGAAAAGGGCGCGAAGCTGGAGTAGCTCCGCCCTTGCGGGACATGCGGTGTCACACGTGGCCTTGCCGGGCGACCTACCGTCCCGCCGCCGAAGTGCTACGCTCTTGGTTCCCAAGCATCCAGACGTATTGCTCACGGAGGTCCCATGCTGCTCATCGGAATGCTCGATTCGCCCTACGTCCGCCGCGTGGCGGTGTCCCTGCAACTGCTCGGCCTGCCCTTCGAACACCGCTCGCTGTCGGTCTTCCGCAGCTTCGACGAGTTCCGCGAGTACAACCCGGTGGTCAAGGCACCGACGCTCGTCTGCGACGATGGCACGGTGCTGATGGACTCGACGCTGATCCTCGACTACGCGGAAGCGCTCGCCGCGCCGCGCCGCTCGCTGATGCCGACGGCGATCCCCGAGCGCCTGCATGCGCTGCGCATCATCGGCCTCGTCCTCGCGGCGTGCGAAAAGAGCGTGCAGCTCGTCTACGAGCGCCAGCTGCGGCCCACCGAGAAGCAACACGAACCCTGGGCGACGCGCATCACCGGACAATTGCTGGCCGCCTACGATGCGCTGGAAAGCGAGATTTCGCGCCAGCCGCTCGCTGTCGAGCGCGATACCATCGACCAGGCGGGCGTGAGCGCGGCGGTCGCATGGCAATTCACGCAGCAACTGCTGCCGGGCCTGATTCCTCCCACGCGCTGTCCGTCGCTGACGCGCTTTTCCTTCATCGCCGAAACCTTGCCGGAGTTCCTCGCCGCACCGCACGGCGCGGGCGTCGTCAATGAGAAGGCGCCCGAGGAGGCGACCGCACAGACGCGGCACTGAGCATGAGTGATCCGGCATTCGCGACCACCCCCGAACCGCCCTACTACGCGGTGATCTTCAGTTCGCGGCGCACCGTCGGCGATGAGGGCTACGCCCGCATGGCCGAGCGCATGGCGGAGCTCGCGGCGCAGCAGCCGGGCTACCTCGGCGCCGAGAGCGCGCGCGACGCCGACGGTTTCGGCATCACGGTGTCCTACTGGAGCTCGCCCGAGGCGATCGCCGACTGGAAGGCCCACGCCGAGCATGCCGTCGCGCGGGAATTGGGTCGGCGCGTGTGGTACGAGCATTTCGAACTCCGCGTGGCGCGGGTCGAACGCGCCTACGGCAAGGGCTGAGGCAGCGGCCGGCCTGCTCCCGCTATTGCGCCTGCATCAGCGGCAGGTCGGCCCCCTTGCGGCCCTCCGCCGCCCAGGACAGCTGCGGCACCCGCCCGGCATCGTCACGGGACGGCCCCAGCGTCAGACGGCGGGCGAGGCGCGGCCGGACGAACCACAAGGCAGCCGCAACCCCGACCGTCAGCGAAACGCCGTACAGCCCCAGAAAGCCGCCGTAACCGAGCAGCGCGGCGGCAGGCTTCGCAAGGCCGACGAAAGCCGCATGCAGCCAGGTCACGACGCTGATCGCCCCCAGCACGGCAGGCAGTCGCGCGGCACGGCGCGCATCGTCCTGCGGTTCGCACAGGCGCCTGAAGGCTACCCGGTGCAGCGCGAGACCGTTGAGCGATAGCAGCACGACCACGGTGAGCTTGGCGAGCAGCTTGGGCTTGGTCATCAGCGCGGCCAACTCGAAGCGGGTATCCAGCCAGATCATCGTCAGGCCCGTCACCCACAGCACCAGCAAGGCGGCCGTGACGGCGCCGGCCGCCTTGCGCAGCAGGGTCGTATCGATACGCTGGCGCGCGAAGATCGCATAGTCTCCGAAGGCGATGCCCGCCCCCGCTGCGACCATGGCCAGAAGATGCAACAGGACGAAGCCCATGCGCACGATGGAAACGACATCGACGATCGGCGCCTCCATCAGCTCACCCCGTCGCGGGGATGCGAACCGCGATGCGCGGCCCTGCTGAACAGTGTTGCCTCCACACGGCATTTCGCGGGCACGGCATGAACAAGACGGACATCCTTCCCCGCCTCGGGAGCAGCGGCACGGATTGCCCGCGCCGGCGCGACCGGGGTCATACGCAGCATAGTGCTTTCCTTTTATTGGTTTGGCACTGGCTGGCTTTGGACCGTTGTGGCTGGCTGGTGCGGTGTCTCTCGATTGGTATTTGCCGGATCGGGAACCTTGTCCGGCGGCTGGATCCGCCTTTCCAACCCAGCGCTGCACTTTAAATGCGAATCATTTGCATTGCAAGCCCCGCTGCCAGCGAGCTTCAACCTCGCGACCAGCTCGTTCCGGACGCCGCTGTCCGCTCGCGGCGAACGAAGGTCGGCACGCGGTGGCGCCCCGGTACGCCGATCGCGCCCTCTACATACCGCCAAGCAGCAGGGCCGCAACCGTCTGGCCAACGCACCCTGCAAACCTGGGTGCAGGGCGCGGTGGGATCTCACTCGATGTTCTGCACCTGCTCGCGCATCTGCTCGATCAGCACCTTCATCTCCATCGCAACGCCGGTGATGTCGGTCGCGGCGGACTTCGACGCGAGGGTGTTCGCTTCGCGGTTGAGTTCCTGCATCAGGAAATCCAGGCGCTTGCCGGCCGCGCCGCCGGCCTTGAGGATGCGGGCGACTTCCTCGAGGTGGGCCGTCAGGCGCGACAGTTCCTCGGCGACGTCGATGCGCTGCGCGAAGAGCGCGACCTCCTGGCGGATACGGTCCTCGTCGAGCGAGGCGACCGCTTCGCGCAGGCGCGCCGACAGGCGTTCCTGGTAGTCGGCGACGATCTCGGGCACGCGCGGCTGCGCCAACGCGACGAGTTCGCGCATGCGCACGAGTCGCTCGGTGATCATCGCGGCGAGCTTCTCGCCTTCACGGCGGCGCGTCGCGACGAATTCGTCGAGCGCGGCGCGGGCCATTTCGAGCAGCGCCGGCTGCAGCTCGTCGAAGCCGATACCGTCGTCGGCGAGCATGCCGGGCCAGCGCAGCACTTCCGATACGCTCAGGGGGGAGGCTTCGGGCAGGCTCGCGCGCACCCGCGCCTGCGCTTCGCGCAGCTGGTCGAGCAGCCCGGCATTGAGCGCCAGGTTGCGCGGCGCCGCGCCGTTCGTGTGCAGGTTGAGGCGGCATTCGACCTTGCCGCGCGTGAGGCGCCCGGTGATCAGCTCGCGCAGCGCCGGTTCGGCTTGGCGCAGTTCGTCGCCGATGCGGAAAAAGAGGTCGAGATAGCGCGAATTGACGCTGCGCAGCTCGAGATTGAGGCTCACCTGCCCAAGGTCGCGGGTCTGGACCGCGAAACCGGTCATGCTGTGGATCATGTCTGCTCTACTCCGGGAACCCGCCATGTTCCTGTACACTGCGGGCACCAATGAATTTGTCGTGGAAAGCCGAAGATTCGCCTTCCCCCATAATGCCGTCGCAAACCAACTGCCCTCTTCCCGCCGGTTATCAGCTGGATCAGTACCGAATCGAGCGGCAGCTGTCTCTCGGCGGCTTCTCGATCGTGTATCTGGCACACGATCCGGAAGGCACGCCGGTTGCGATCAAGGAATATCTGCCCAATTCGCTGGCGCTGCGCAAGGAAGGGGAGTTCGAGCCGCAGGTCACCGAGGAACACCTGCCGGCCTTCCGCTACGGCATGAAGTGCTTTTTCGAGGAAGGCCGCTCGCTTGCGAAGCTGATGCACCCGAACGTCGTGCAGGTGCTCAACTTTTTCCGTGCCAACGCCACAGTTTACATGGTCATGCGTTTCGAGCGCGGCCGCACACTTCACGACTATATCCAGAAATACCGTGGACAGGTGCGCGAGATCTTCATTCGCGCCGTGTTCACACGCATGCTCAACGGCTTGCGCGAAGTGCATGCGCACAAACTGCTGCACCTGGACATCAAGCCCTCGAACATCTACCTGCGCAACGACGGCACGCCGGTGCTGCTCGACTTCGGCGCGGCGCGGCAGACGCTGATGAGCGATCAGCCGATCCTCAAGCCGATGTACACGCCGGGCTTCGCCTCGCCCGAGCAATACGAGAACCGCGACGCGCTGGGCCCCTGGAGCGACATCTACAGCGTCGGCGCGAGCCTCTATGCCTGCGTCACGGGCTCGGCGCCGCCGCGCGCCGATGAGCGCGTGAAGCGCGACACGCTGACGCCCACCGTCAAATCGAACGCAGGCAAGTACTCCGAGCAGTTGCTGCAGACCATCGACTGGTGCCTGAAGCTCGATCCGCTGGCGCGCCCGCAGAGCGTGTATTCGCTGCAGAAGGCGCTGCTGCGCAAGGCCGAGGGCGACCCCGTCCACGCGGGCCTCTTCGGCGACCTGGGCGCCAGACTGAAGTCCTTTATCGGACGCACATAAGGAAGCGACCGTGAAGTTCACCATTTACCAGGACAGCCGCATCGGCAAGCGCAGTTCGAACCAGGACCGCCTGGCGTACTGCTATTCGCGCGAGGCGCTGCTGATGCTCGTCGCCGACGGCATGGGCGGACACCTGCACGGCGATGTCGCGTCGCACATCTGCGTGCAGTTCATCACCGAGGCCTTCCAGCGCGAAGCCCGTCCGGTGCTGCCTGACCCGTCGATGTTCCTGTCGCGGGCGCTGACCAATGCGCACAACGCGATCCTCGACTATGCCTTCGACAAGAACCTCGCCGAGGCGCCGCGCACGACGGTCGTGGCCTGTGTCGTGCAGGAGGGCTTCGCGCAGTGGGCGCATGCCGGCGACTCGCGGCTCTATGTGCTGCGCCGCGGCCAGGTCGCGATGCACACCAAGGACCATTCGCGCGTGCAGATGATGATGGACCAGGGCCTGATCAACGCCGAGGAAGCCGCCCGCCACCCGAGCCGCAACCGCGTCTACAGCTGCCTCGGCGGCCACCATGCGCCGCAGGTCGAGTTCTCGAAGCGTCTGCCGCTGCGCGATGGCGACGTGCTCGCGCTGTGCTCGGACGGCGTATGGGGCCCGGTCGGCGACGAGCTGCTCGCCACGGAGCTCAATGGCGGCGACGTCATGACCCAGGTCCCGAAAGTCATGGACAAGGCCGAGGAGCTTGCCGGCGCGTCGTGTGACAACCTGTCAATGGTCGCGATGCAATGGCACGACGACACGACGCTGCCCCACGGCGACGCGGTCTCGACGCAGACCATGGCACTCGACAACTTCACGACCCAGCTCGAAGCCTTCGAGCGCACGACCCAGTCGCCGACCGCCCGCTACGACATCACCGACGACGAGATCGAGAAGGCCATCGCCGAGATCAACTCCGCCATCCAGAAATACAGCAAATAGGAAAGTCTTCATGCGCCCCAGCCAACGCCGCGCCGACGAACTGCGCCCGGTCCGCATCACCCGCAACTTCACCTGCCACGCCGAAGGCTCGGTGCTGATCGAATTCGGCGCGACGCGCGTGCTGTGCACCGCAACCGTCGAGGACTCCCTGCCGCCCTTCCTGCGCGGCAAGGGCCAGGGCTGGCTCACCGCCGAATACGGCATGCTGCCGCGCTCGACCCACACGCGCAGCGCACGCGAAGCCGCGAAGGGCAAGCAGAGCGGGCGCACGCAGGAGATCCAGCGCCTGATCGGCCGCAGCCTACGCGCGGTGGTCGACCTCGCCGCACTCGGCGAGCGCCAGATCATCATCGACTGCGACGTGCTGCAGGCCGACGGCGGCACGCGCACGGCGTCGATTACCGGCGCCTGCGTCGCCGTCCATGATGCAATCACCAAGCTCGTCGCCGCGGGCAAGCTCGCCAAGAACCCGATGCGCGACTTCGTCGCCGCGGTCTCGGTCGGCATCCATCAGGGCACCCCGGTGCTCGATCTGGATTACCTGGAGGATTCCGACTGCGACACCGACATGAACGTCGTGATGACCGGCGCCGGCGGTTTCGTCGAAGTCCAGGGCACGGCCGAAGGCAGCCCCTTCTCGCGCGAGGAACTCAACGCGCTGCTGGCACTCGCAGAAGGAGGCATCCGCGAGCTCGTCGCCTTACAGAAGGCGGCGCTCGCGCAATAGTGAGATCCTCATGAGCAAACGACTCGTCCTCGCCAGCAACAACGCCAAGAAGGCGGCCGAACTGGCCGCGCTGCTCGCGCCGCTCGGCATCGAAGTGGTGCCGCAGGCGACGCTCGGCATTCCGGAAGCGGAAGAGCCGCACAACACTTTCGTCGAAAATGCGCTCGCGAAGGCACGCCACGCGTCGGCACTGTCCGGGCTGCCGGCGATCGCCGACGACTCCGGCCTGTGCGTGAACGCGCTCGGCAACGCGCCGGGAGTGCAGTCCGCGCGTTATGCGGGCGAGCCGAAGTCGGACGCGCGCAACAACGCGCTGCTGCTCGAACGCCTCGAAGGCGTTGCGGACCGGCGTGCCTACTTCTACTCCGTCGTCGTGCTGGTGCGCCACGCCGAAGACCCCCGCCCGCAGATCGCCGACGGCGAATGGCACGGCGAGATTCTACAGGCCCCGCGCGGCGAGGCCGGTTTCGGCTACGACCCGCTGTTCTTCGTGCCCGAGATGAACCAGACCGCCGCCGAACTGGACGCCAAGCTGAAGAACACGCTGAGCCACCGCGGCGCGGCGATGCGGCATCTCCTCGCGCGGCTGGAGACGGATCCGCTGTGAGCAGTCGCCGCGTCATTCCGCTGACCGTCGCCCCGGCCGTCGGCACGAGTCCCCTCGCCGTGCCCGAACGCCCGCAGCTCACGGCCTCGCCGCCGCTCGCGCTGTACGTGCATTACCCGTGGTGCGTGAAGAAGTGCCCCTACTGCGACTTCAACTCGCACGCCCAGCGCGGCGGGGAGATCCCGGAAGCGGCCTACATCGATGCGCTGCTCGCGGACCTCGAATCGGCGCTGCCACAGGTGTGGGGCCGGCGTGTGCATTCGATCTTCATCGGCGGGGGCACGCCCAGCCTGATCTCGTCCGAGGGTCTCGACCGGCTGCTGACCGGTATCCGCATGCTGCTGATGCTCGATCCGATGGCGGAGATCACGCTGGAGGCGAATCCTGGCACGGTCGAGGCGCAGCGCTTCCGCGACTACCGCGCGGCCGGGGTCAATCGCCTGTCGCTCGGCATCCAGAGCTTCGACGACCGCCAGCTCGAACGGCTCGGCCGCATCCACGGGGGCGACGAGGCGCGCCGCGCGATCGACACGGCGCTCGCGCACTTCGAGCGCGTCAATCTCGACCTGATGTACGCGCTGCCCGAGCAGACGCTCGCCGAAGCGCTTGCCGACCTCGAGACCGGCCTCGCCTTCGGCGTCACGCACCTCTCGTGCTATCACCTGACGCTCGAACCGAACACGCCTTTCGCGCACTCGCCGCCACCGCTGCCCGACGACGACCTCTCCGCCGACATGCAGGACGCGATCGAGACGCGGCTTGCCGAAGCCGGTTTCCTCCATTACGAGACCTCGGCCTTCGCGAAACCCGGCCAGCAGTGCCGGCACAACCTCAACTACTGGACCTTCGGCGACTACCTCGGCATCGGCGCGGGCGCGCATGGCAAGCTGTCGAGCCATGAGGGGATCGTGCGCGAGATGCGCCACAAGCATCCGTCGCACTATCTCGAAGGCGCGGCGCGGCGCGATTTCGTGCAGGAGCGGCGCGAGGTCGGCGTCGCCGAGCTGCCTTTCGAATTCATGATGAACGCGCTGCGCCTGACCGGTGGCTTCCCGCGCCGGCTCTTCGCCGAACGCACGGGCCTGCCCTTCGCGGCGATCGAGGCGGAGCTCGCGGAAGCACGCCGGCGCGGTCTCGTCGAAATCGACGCCGAGGACATCCGCCCCACTGAACAGGGGCGGCACTTCCTCAACGACTTGCTGACGATGTTCCTGCGGGACTAAGCCTTAGGGCGCTTCGCACAGGCAGTGCAGGTAGATGTGCTGCGGATCGTTCCAGTGCAGCAGTTCCACCGCCTCCGCGCGCAGACCATTCAGCACGCGCTGCAGCGGCGAATCGACGGCCGGAGCGGCCGGCATCGCTGCGTCGATCATGCGGCGCATCAGCAGCTGCAGCGGATGGATGTCCGGCGTCTGCCACACGGTTTCGTAACGCTCGATCCCCGCCCGCTTCGCCGCCGCCGCGATCGCGCCATCGACGCCGCCGAGCTGGTCGACGAGCCCGAGCTTGCTGGCGGTCTCGCCCGTCCACACGCGGCCCCGAGCGATCGGATCGACCTCGGCGACCGGCATCGAGCGGGCGGTTGAAACGGTCTGCAGGAAGCGCTGGTAGCTGTGATCGACGCCGAGCTGGATCGCCTTTGCGAGGCCGGGATCCAGCGGCCGCCGCGGGTCGAGCGCGCCCGCGAGGGGGCCGGTGGAGACGCCATCGGTGGTCACGCCGAGCTTTTCAAGCGGCTCGGCGAGCTCGGGGAACAGCGCGAATACGCCGATCGAGCCGGTGAGCGTTTCGGGACGCGCCCAGATCTCGTCGGCGCCGGCGGCGATCCAGTACCCGCCCGACGCGGCGACCGAACTCATCGACGCGACGACCGGCTTGCCCGCGCGACGCGTCAGCTCGAGTTCGCGCCGGATCACTTCCGAGGCCCACGCGCTGCCGCCGGGGCTGTCGATGCGCAGCACGACGGCCTTCACGCGGTCATCCTCGCGCGCATTGCGAATCTCGTCCGCCAGGCTGTCGCCGCCGACCGATTCGCCGTCGTTGCCGCCGTCGACGATCGCGCCCTGAGCAACCAACACGGTGATTCGGGCCGATTCGTGCGGGCGTGCCGCGCGCACCGCGGCGACGTAGTCCGAGACGTCGACGTGGCGGTAATCCTTGCCGTCGTCGGCCGTGCCGACGCGCGACTTCAGCATTTCGCGCCACTCGTCGCGCTGGCTCATGCCGTCGACGAGACCTGCGTCGTGCGCCGCCCGCGCCGTATCGCCGCCAGCCTCGGCGAGCACGCCCGGGAAGTCCGCGACGTAGCGTTCGAGCTTCTCCGGCGCGAGCTTGCGCGAACCGGCGACACCGCTGCGCATGCCGTCCCACAGCGCCTGCAGCAGGTCGCGCGTCGCAGCCCGGTCCTCGTCGGACATGTCTGCGCGCGTGAAGGGTTCGGCGAAGGACTTGTACTCGCCGACACGGAACACATGGACCCTCACACCGAGCTTGTCGAGCGCGCCTTTGTAATAGTTCGAATAGCGGGAGAGTCCGGTCAGCAGCACGAAGCCGTCGGGCGCGATATGGACGACGTCGGCGACGCTCGCCAGGTAGTACTGCGCCTGCGTGAAGCGTTCGCCGCGCGCGAACACCGGCTTGCCGGTCGCCTTGAACGCAACGATCGCGTCGCGCAACTCGGCGAGCTTGGACAGGCCGGAGCTGCCCATGCCGTCGGTGTCGATCACAATCGCCTTGATGCGCGAATCCTCGCGTGCGGCCTGGATCGCCTCCAGCAGGTCGCGCAGCGGCGTGCGCGCGACCGGCACGCCCCCCGAGCGCACGAGCCCGAGCGGATCATCGAGGGTCATCTGCTCGACGAGCGTCCCCATCGGGCGCACAAGCAGCGCCGCCCCGTCGGGCACGCCGGGCGCCGGGCGCAGCGCCACGACGACGATCGCCGCGACGATGGCGACGAAGACGAGATTGAGGACGAAGCGGCGCAAGAGATCGATCGCGCGCCCGAGTCCCGCCAAGAACCTCCCCACCGAACCCATCTTCCCTGCTCTCCCTCAGCGCGGGCTCAGGCGCCGCGGCGCCGGAACACCAGATCCCATACCCCGTGACCGAGCTTCAGGCCCCGGTTCTCGAACTTCGTCAGCGGCCGGTAGTCCGGACGCGGCGCAAAACCGTCGGCGGTGTTTTCCAGCAACGCTTCGCCGGAGAGCACCTCCATCATCCAGTGAGCATACTCTTCCCAGTCGGTCGCGCAATGCAGATATCCACCGGGCGCAAGACGCGAAGCGATCAGCGCGACGAAATCGGGTTGGATGATGCGGCGCTTGTGGTGACGCTTCTTGCGCCACGGGTCGGGGAAGAAGACGTGCACGCCGGCGAGCGAGCCTTCCGGGATCATGTCGCGCAGCACCTCGACGGCGTCGTGCTGCATGATGCGCAGGTTCGTGAGCCCGCCTTCGGCGATCAGCTTGCACAGGCTGCCGACGCCGGGTCCGTGCACCTCGATGCCGAGGAAATCCTTGTCGGGCGCGGCCGCGGCGATCTTCGCGGTGGTCTCGCCCATGCCGAATCCGATCTCAACGATCTTCGGCGCGGCGCGGCCGAAGGCGGCGTCGAGGTCGAGCGGTGCGATGCGGTAGGGGATCGCGACTTTCGGCAGCGTCTCGTCGAGATGGCGCTGCTGCGCGACCGACATGCGGCCCTGGCGCAGCACGAAGCTGCGGATCGAACGGCTCGAAAAGCGCGCTTCAGGATCGCGCCCCTCCTCGTTGTCGATGGGGGCAGTGTCGGGCATATCGGGGCGGGGGCTGGTCATGAGGCGAAAAAGCGAACGGGGCCCCGCCGCGGCGCGGACCGCCGGCGGAGCCCGGTGAAGGGAAAGAATCAGGAACCGATCAGGCCTTGGGTCGGCGAACTCGGGTCGGCGGAGTACAGCTTGCGCGGCATGCGGCCGGCGAGGAAGGCTTCGCGGCCGGCTTCGACCGCCTTCTTCATCGCGCTCGCCATCAGCACGGGCTTTTTCGCGTGCGCGATGGCGGTATTCATCAGCACGCCGTCGCAGCCGAGCTCCATCGCGATCGCGGCGTCCGAAGCGGTGCCGACGCCCGCGTCGACGAGGACCGGCACCTTGGCCTGGTCGATGATGAGGCGCAGGTTCCACGGGTTGAGGATGCCCATGCCGGAGCCGATCAGGGACGCGAGCGGCATCACCGCGACGCAGCCGATCTCTTCGAGCATCTTGGCCTGGATCGGATCGTCGGCGCAGTAGACCATCACGTCGAAGCCGTCCTTGACGAGGATCTCGGCCGCCTTCAGCGTTTCGGGCATGTTCGGGAACAGCGTCGTCGGATCGCCGAGCACTTCAAGCTTGCACAGCGGATGCCCGTCGAGGAGCTCGCGCCCGAGGCGCAAGGTGCGCACCGCGTCCTCGGCGTTGTAGCAACCGGCGGTGTTCGGCAGGATCGTGAATTTTTCCGGCGGCAGCACGTCGAGCAGGTTGGGCTCGCCCGCGTTCTGGCCGATGTTCGTGCGGCGGATCGCGACGGTGACGATCTCGGCGCCCGAGGCGTCGATCGCTTCGCGCGTCTCGTCGAAATCCTTGTACTTGCCGGTCCCGACGAGAAGACGGGAGCGGTAGGACTTGCCTGCGATGACCAGGGAGTCGTTCATGTTCGACCTGTAGAAATTCGGTGGGGGTTCGGTAGCCGGCGCGAGCCGGCGCTCGGGGCCATGTTGGGCGATCCGCTCGTCAGCCGCCGCCCACGGCAACTACGATCTCCAGCCGGTCGCCTTCTGCGAGGACGGTCTCGCCGTGCCGGCCCTTCGGAACGATCTCGCCGTTGCGCTCGACCGCCAGCCGCTTGCCGGTGAGCCCCCGGCCCTCCAGGAGCGCGAGCACGCTCAGCCCTTCGTCGAGCGATTCGTTCTGACCGTTGATGGTGACCTGGATCATGCGCGTGCCGGAAAATGCGTAAACGGCCTTGAAGTTTAGCATGTGCGCAGCCGGCGATTCCGCTCCGCTAGTGCCCTCGCGGGCTGTGACATGCTTGCCGGATCCCGGGTTCCGGTCCAGCCAGGGCCCGGAGCCGAAAGACCGGGCGGCCGGTGCCCGAGTGTGCGGACGGTCGCGACTGCCCTCGGCCGGCTCGGCAAACGGCGCCGGCCGAGCGCCCGTCGTTGCGCAACGCCCCGCCTGTCATTAGAATGGCGCCCTGCCCGATGCAAATCGGGCCTCCGAGCGGGCGTCGTATAATGGTAATACCCTAGCTTCCCAAGCTAGAGCCGTGGGTTCGATTCCCATCGCCCGCTCCAGTCGAATTCAGTGCAAAAGCCAGCCTTCGGTGCTGGCTTTTTTCGTTTTCGGCCCTGGAAGATGTCGACACGGTCCACGAGATCGCGCATTTCCGGGCAGGAAACGCCGGATGGGACGGGATGCGATCGAAGGGGAGAATGGCAAATGCTGGTGCGTCCTGACGGATTCGAACCGCCGACCTCCACGATGTCAACGTGGCGCTCTAACCAACTGAGCTAAGGACGCACGTGCGGGAATTGGTTGCGGGGGCAGGATTTGAACCTGCGACCTTCGGGTTATGAGCCCGACGAGCTGCCAGACTGCTCCACCCCGCGTCCGTGAGTGCTGCTGCATGCCGGTTCATTGCTGAATGGAGCGGGAAACGAGTCTCGAACTCGCGACCTCAACCTTGGCAAGGTTGCGCTCTACCAACTGAGCTATTCCCGCTTTTCCGGCCACCGATCGTTTGGAGCAAGCGACCGGTGAAGGGGGCGCATTATAAGGGCCCCGCGCCGGTTTGCAATAGCCTTTTGAGGGGCGGATGCAAAAAAGCCGCCCCGGAGGACGGCTTTCGACTTGACGCCACACCGCTTACTTCGTGGCGGGCGTCGCCGAGCCAGCCTTCGCGTCGGCCTTCGCACCGGTCGCCGCATCGGTCTTGGCGGCGGTATCGACATGCTTCTTCGCGACGCGCTTCTTGGTGTGCTTGACCGGTTCCTTGGCGGTGTCGGCGGCCGCAGCCGGCGTGGCCTTTTCGGCAGGCATGGCGCTCGTTGCCGGGGTGGCCGGAACGACCTTTTCACCGGCGCTCGCCGGAGTTGCCGGCGTCGCCTTCACGGCCGGAGTGGCCGGCGTGGCGGGCGTCGCGCCCTGCGCGAAGGATATGGAGGCGAAACCGGCGGCAATGGCCAGGGCAATGATCTTCTTCAGCATGTCGATACTCCTCGATTAACGGTTGGTCGATCAGGGGGCGTTCCAATCGTGCCCCTGAGCAAATAACGCGCGGGCGGTCGGGGAGATATCGGCCGGAATGTAAGGCCCGATGACTTTGTATCAGGCGTGAGACATGTCGCGGCGGGCGCCGGAGCGCCGCGCCGCCTCTGAGCCTAGTTCGAGGCGATCACGCCGCAGGCGACGCGCGCGCCGGAGTTGCCGGTGGGCTGGGTCGTGAAGTCGTCCGGCGCCGCATGGACGATGACCGCGCGGCCGACGATGTTGCCGTTGCCCTTGGAGGTGAGCGACAAGCCGTCGACGGTGGTGCTGAGCTTGGCGTTGCCGGCGGCGTCGGCGACGAGCATCGGCAGGTCGCCCGCGTGGTGTTCGGGCTTGCCAGGCTGGCCGTGCGGCATCCCCGTCGGGTTGAAGTGGCCGCCCGCGCTGGTCGCGTCGGGCGCCGAGCAGTCGCCCTTCTCGTGGATGTGGAAGCCGTGGCCGCCCGGAGCGAGCCCGCCGAGGCGCGCTTCGACGATCACGCCGCCGTCGATTTCGGTGAAGCGGACCTGGCCGGTCGCGGTATTGCCTTTCGTGGGCGCGAGCGGAACGTCGATCGCGACGGGGCCCTTGGTCGCCACACCGTTGCAGGCGGCGAGCAGGACAGAGGCGAGGAGCAGCGGGGTCAGGGAGCGAGGGGTCATCGTTGTGCGTCCTTTGTCGAGTGGAAGCAACAGCCGCAACAGCCGCGAGAGGCGGCGCGGATGCGCCGTCCCGCGACTTGATGATGGCCTATGCCGTTGAGGATTGGAAGCGCACCACGACACGCAAGGGCGCACGCCAGGGATGTCAACGTGACAATGCGCTCGTCGTGACGCGCTGCGGCGGCTGCGGCACGAAGACGAAATGCGGCGTCGGGATGGGCTCGCCGGGGGCAAGGGCGACCGGAGCAGGCTCGCCCGCCGGCCCGAGGGCACGCAGGTAGCGATAGACGGCGACCAGATCGGCCTCGCTCATCGCGCGCAGCGACGACCAGGGCATCGGCGGACGGCCTTCGCGCCGAACGCGCTCGAGCCAACCGGCTTCGTCGAGGCCCGCAGCGACGAGACGGAGGTTGGACGGATAGGTCACGCCCCAGGGCCCGGCGAAGCCGACGGCCGAGCCGGTGAGGCGCTCGGCTTCGGGCACCTTGCCGTCGCGCGGGATGTAGCCGTCGGTGTGACAGTCGTTGCAGCCGGCGACGCTGGCGAGGTAGCGACCGCGTGCGACCGGGTCGGTGGCATCGTCCGCCGCAAGAACGTTGGCAGTGGCGGCGGCGAGGAGGATCAGCGGAAGGACGATCTGGCGTTTCATGATTGCTCCAGGGAGTGGTGACGACGGCCATCGCAGCCTAGGCAGGCGGCTGCGCCGCCGCTCTTAAGAGTTCGCTCGCGAAATCCTAAAAAAGTGTTAAATCCGCCTCATGCGTACTCGCCTTCGGCGACGAGCGCGTGCGCCGTGGCGGCGATCGCTTCGGCCTGCGGCACGAAAGCCTGTTCCAGCGGCCAGGATGAGGGTGCCGGGACGTCCGGGCCGGTCAGGCGGCGGACGGTCGCCTTCAGGCTGCCGAAGGCGTGCTCGGCGACGAGCGCCGCGACTTCGGCGCCGACGCCGCACAGGCGGCTCGCCTCATGCACGACGAGCACGCGGCCGGTCTTCCTCGCGGAGGCGAGGATCGCGGCCTCGTCGAGGGGCTTCAGCGAGCGCAGGTCGAGTACTTCGGCCGAGATGCCCTGCGGTGCGAGCGCGTCGGCCGCCGCGGCGCAGTGCAGCGCGGTCTTGGCGTAGCTGACGAGGGTCACGTCGCGGCCTTCGCGCAGCGTTGCGGCACGGCCGAGCGGCACGACATGCTCGCCTTCGGGCACTTCACCGGCCTGATAGCCAAGCGCGAGGTCCATGAAGAAGAGCACCGGATTGTCGTCGCGGATCGCGGCTTTCAGCAGGCCCTTGAAGTCGGCGGCCGAGGACGGCATCACGACCTTGAGGCCGGGGCTGTGCACGAACCAGGCTTCGAGGTTGTGGTTGTGCTGCGCGCCGACGGTCCAGCCGGCGCCCGTCATCGCGAGCACGACCATCGGGAACTTGAACTGGCCGCCCGAGAGGTAGCGGAGCTTGCCGGCGCTATTGACGATCTCGTCCATCGCGAAGCACAGGAAAGGGGCGAAAAGGAGGTCGACGATCGGCCGCAGGCCGCTTGCCGCAGCCCCGGCAGCGGTGCCGGCGATGATGCCTTCGGCGAGCGGCGTGTTCCTGACGCGCGCGGCGCCGAATTCGGCGACGAGGTTGGCGCGCTTGGTCGCGACGCCTTCGCCGAACATCAGCACGGCGGGATCGCGGCGCATTTCCTCGGCGAGCGCCTGGGTGATGGCTTCGTTGACGGTAATCACGGACATGGCGGGCTTCTCCTAGGCGTAGACGTCGGCGACGAGTTCAGACAGTTCGGGGTAAGGCGAGGCGTTCGCGAAGGCGACGGCTTCGTCGATCGCGGCCTGCACGCGGGCGCGGATCTGTGCGAGGCGGCCGTCGCCGAGGCGACCCGCCGCACGCAGCCGGTTCGCGAGCAGTTCGATGGGGTCGCGGGCGCGCCATGCGGCAAGCTCGGCCGGATCGACGTAGGCCTGGTCATCGGGCTCGAAATGGCCGCGCGTGCGATAAGTCAGCGTTTCGAGGAAGGCAGGCTCGCCGGTTTCGCGGATGCGGGCGACGAGACGCGTGGCCGCGGCGTGCACGGCTTCGACGTCGTTACCGTCGACGGTCTCGGCGACGAGGCCGTGGGACGCCGCCCAGTCGCACACGTGCGCCATCGGCATCGTGTCGCGCCGGCGGACGAAGGCCTGCCATTCGTTGTTCTCGCAGACGTAGAGGATCGGCAGCTTCCACACGACGGCGAGGTTCAGCGACTCGTGGAACACGCCTTCGCAGGCCGCACCGTCGCCGAAGAAGGTCGCGACGATGCCCTCGTCGCCGGGGGTCATCGTGCGGGCGAGCGCGACGCCGGGCGCGAGCGAGAGTTCGCCGCCGACGATGGTCGAGGTCAGCACGACGCCGAGCTCGGCGGCCGAGATGTGCAGCGAGCCGCTCTTGCCCTTGCAGTAGCCGGTGCGCTTGCCGAGCACTTCGGCGACGAGGCGCCCGGGGTCCGCGCCGCGCGCGATCAGGTGGCCGGCGCTGCGGTGGTTGGTGAGGATGCGGTCCTCGCGGGCCAGCGCGCGGACGACGCCGACCGCCGCCGCTTCCTGCCCGACCGAGGTGCAGGTGCCGGGAGAATTGCCGCCTGCGGCGATGCCGGCGACGGCCTCCTCGTAGGCGCGGATCTGCATCATCGTCTCCAGCAATGCGAGCGGGGACGGGTCGTGTTGGACGTGTTGCATGAGTCGCCTCCATGTGTCGATGGACGGCCCGGCGGGGCCGGGCGTGCTCGCACTGTAGGCGCCCGAAAGGCGGCCGGACGGCGCTTAAGGGACTCTTAGGATTCGCTGAGGGAAGATTTAGGAAGGGGCGGAATTCAGGTCCGCGCCGGGTCCGAGGCGACCTCGACGAGGCTCAGCGGCCGCGTCGTGCTGAGCTGCAGCCGCCCTCGCCCGGCCTTTTCGAGGCGCACGCAGGCGCCCCGCTCGTTGAGGCGGCGGCGCAACAGGATCAGGCGCGCTTCGAGGTTGTCGCTGAGGTCCGGCAGGCGGATGCGTGGGTCGAGGCGCAGTGCGCGATTGCTGAAGGTATTGCGCCCGGTCTCGACGTGGTCGCGCACGAGCGCCCAGAAGATCGAACCGGCCACACCCTTGATCAGGTAGTCGTCGTCGAGGAAGACACTGTCGTCGGCGGCGTAGTGGCGTACGACAACCGGGGCGCCGTCGGCGGGCCCGGCTTCGGGCTCCGGCGCCGGGGCGTCGTCGCCGACCTCGCCCGCCTGCTGCAAGGCGAGCATCGTGGCGCCGAGCTGGCCGGCAAGCGCGACGAGCGCGTCCTCGTCGTCGTAGCCGAAGCGCAGGTTTTGCGCACTCTCGACGTAGAGCACGCCAAGGAGCCGTCCGCCGGCACGGATCGGCACCGCGAGCTGGCTCGCCGATTCCGCCAGGCCAGGCAGGGGGATCTCGGTCTCGAGTGCATCGCCCAAGCCGTTCGCCGCCGCCGCGGCGCGGATCGCGCGGCCGTAGGTGTACTCGAACGTCATATAGCCGATGCGGATCGGCGTCGCCTCGCGTGCCGCCACCCCGATCACGCCCTGGCCGAGCGGGATCTCCGAGCCGACGCCGGACTGTGCGTAGCCGCGGCTCGCGATCGTATAGAGGCGCGTGCCCGAGCCATCGAGCAACAGGAGCATCGCGTGGTGGACGTCGAACTGGCTTTCGAGGCAGGCGAGCGTCTCGGTGAAGAGCTGATCGAGATCGCGGCAGGCGGACACCCGTGCGGCGGTCGCGCGCAAGGCCGCGAGGAGGTTCGCGCGCGGCGGCGGCGAGGGCGCGAGCGCAACTCCGGGGACGCGCTCGACGTCGAGCACGCGATAGATGTCGGAGCCGAGGAGGCGGAACACGCCACTCATGCCGGTGTGCGACGCGATGCCGGCGAGCTTGGCCTTCATCCGCTCGAAAAGCGGCCCCGCCGTCTCGGTGCGCAGGTAACACAGCTGCAGCCGGTAGCGCTCGGCGGTGTGCGGATGCGTGACGATGAGGCGCGCGTTGGGATTTTCGAGGATGTTGCGCCGTGTGGTGTTGAAGAACTGGTAGGACAGCGCCACATGCTGGCCGTCGACGTATTCGGTCTGTGACAGATAAGCGACGTTGGGCGTGCCGTCGGCCGAGCAGGTCGCCATGATCGCCGGCACGACGCCTTCGAGACAGTCGCGGATCGCGTCGAGCCGCTGCGTCATCGCGCCTCTCCGAGCGGAGTCCCCGCCTTCGGGCCGGGCGTCTGCGAGAAGGCGGCAGTCGGGGTGAAGCTCACGGCGACGACCTCGCCGCCGCTGCAGTCGAGCAGCGTGCGGGTGAAGAGCGGGCTGTAGCCGAGCGCGCCGAGTTCGGCGGTGAAGGCGTCACGGTAGCGTTCGATGCGTGCGAGATCGCCGTCGATCAGCGCTTCGGCGACCGCGTCCTCGCCCTTCAGTTGGACGGTGCGGTGGGTATGCGGCTCGCTGAAGACGACAGCGATGCGTCCGTTGGCGCGCAGGTCGTCGAGCACTTCGCGCGATTGCGCGACGATGAGGAAGAGCGTGACGCGCGAACGGTCGGCGGCGACGCGGCAGCCGATCGCGCGCGTGAGGCTGGGGAGGCGCTCGGCGTTGCAGGAACCTACGCTGATCGACACGCCGGCGGTGGCGAAGAAGGCCGCATGCTCGGCATCGATCAGCGCACCGGCGGAACGGGGATCTTCGGGCATCGGCGCACGCTGGGTTGGGGACCGGGCTCGCCCACTTGCATATGGGCGATGCATGCCGGTCTCACGCCGGCATTCCGGATCAGTATAGTCCCTCGCCCCGCGCGCGTGGGGCTATCTGAAAATCCTCTAGCCTGCGGCGAGGCGGCGGTAGGCACCGCTGTGGTAGATCAACGGCGGGCGCTCGGAAATACGGTCGAAGCGGACGACTTCGGAGATGAACACGAGGTGGTCGCCGCCCGGGTGGCGCGTCGTGTTGCGGCATTCGAAGCGCGCGCAGCAGTCCTTCAGGAGCGGCACGCCGTAGAGGCCGTCATCGATGTCGATACCGGCGAACTTGTCGTCCGAGCGCGTCGCGAAGAGCTGCGACAGGTGTTGCTGATCTTCCGCGAGCACGTTCACGGCGTAGTATTCGCAGGCTTCGAACACCGGCAGGCTCGCGAGGTGGCGCGACAGGCTCCACACGATGAGCGGCGGATCGAGCGACACGGAGTTAAAGGAATTGACCGTCAGGCCGATCGCCTCGCCATTGGGCGCGCGCGTGGTGACGACCGCGATGCCGGTGGCGAACATGCCGAGGGCGTCGCGAAAGGCGCGGGTGAAGTCCTGGTGGGAGAGGGGCGGCTGGGACATGGGCAGGTCGGGCGGCACGGCGGACACGCGGTCGGCCGACGCGGAAATGGATGGAATCGCGGATTATCGCTGCGCAAACGCCATCGGGCAACGAATCGAGGTGCAAAAAGAGATGCAGATCATGGACACGGGCAAGGATTTTGCGCTAAGGCTGAGCGAGTGGCACCGTGCGCACGGACGGCACGACCTGCCCTGGCAGAACACGCGCGACCCTTACCGCATCTGGCTCTCCGAGATCATGCTGCAGCAGACGCAGGTCGACACGGTGATCCCCTACTACGCACGTTTCCTCGCGCGCTTTCCCGACCTCGGGAGCCTCGCGGCGGCGCCCGTCGATGACGTGCTCGCGCTGTGGAGCGGGCTGGGCTACTACGCGCGTGCGCGCAACCTGCACAAGGCCGCGCAGGCGGTGATGAACGAGCACGGCGGCGAATTCCCGCGCCAGCCCGAAGCGATTGCCGAGCTGCCGGGCGTCGGGCGCTCGACCGCGGCGGCGGTCGCGGACTTCGCCTTCGGCGCGCGCGCGGCGATCCTCGACGGCAACGTGAAACGCGTGCTGTGCCGCGTCTTCGGCATCGACGGCTTTCCAGGAGAGCGCGCAGTCGAGCAGCAGTTGTGGGCGCTCGCGGAGGAGTTGCTGCCGCAACGCGACGTCGGAACCTACATCCAGGCGCAAATGGACTTGGGCGCGACGGTGTGCACGCGGGGTCGCGCAGCCTGCGAGCGCTGCCCGATGGCGGACATCTGTGTGGCGCGGCGCGAAGACCGTGTCGGCGAGCTCCCGGCGGCCCGCCCGCGCAAGGCCGCGCCGCAGCGCCAGGTACGGGTCGCGGTGATCCACGCCGAGGGCCGCGTGCTGCTCGAACGGCGCCCGCCCGCGGGCATCTGGGGCGGCCTGCTGGCGCTGCCGGAGATTCCGGACGGCGAAGCGGACGCGGCTCGTTGGCTTGGTGCGCGCTTCGGCCTCGCGGCGCGCGATGCGATCACGCTCGCACCCTTCAACCACAGCTTCACGCATTTCCGGCTCGAGATCACGCCGATCCGCCTCGACGTCGGCGACGCCGGGCACGCAGTGGCCGACGCGGACCACCGCTGGCTCGCGCTCGGCGAACGGGACGAGGCCGGGCTGCCGACGCCGGTGCGGCGCATCCTCGACGCGCTCGCGGACGGGAATCTGGAAGGGGATCTCTTCAGCCGCTGACGGGCGGCCGATCTGCTACCGAATCAGCCGCCGAACACGCCGCGCTGGTCGAGGTACTGGCGGATGATGTCGAGCCGGCCGAGCGTGTCGTCGTATTCGAGCAGCGCCTGCTTGGCCTTGAAGGGGATCGGCAGCAGTTCGGCGAAGCGGTTGCCGACCCACTCGGCGTCGTCGAAGTGGTGAGGCGGCGGCAGGCGCTCCTCGCCGACCTCCGCGAAAATCGCCTGCAGCAGCGCGACGAGCGGCGCGTACTCCTGGGGCAGCGGCACGGGCGCGACCTCCGCGAGCCATTCGACCTCGCCCAGCAGCAATCCGTTGGGACCGGTTTCGGTGCGCAGGATGCGGTAGCGGCGCTCGCCGCGCGTGACGAGGTCGAGCACGCCGGTCTGCGGCATGTCCCATTCGACGATGCGCGCGCTGACGCCGACCGGATGCGGCACGGCCGGTGCGCCGACCTCGCGGCCCTCGGCGATGAGGTTCACGCCGAACACCAGGTCATCCTTCAGGCAGCGGCTCGCGAGATCCATGTAGCGCGCCTCGAACACGTGCAAGGGCAGCACCCCGCCGGGGAAGAGCACGGTCTGCAAGGGGAAGAGGGGCAGCAGGTCCGTCGGATCGCTCATGATTGCCCTTCGATGTCCGCCTCGCCCCAGCGCTGCATCAGCCGGTGCGGCACGCGGATCTGGTCGAGCACGCGTGCGACGACGAAATCGACGAGGTCCTCGACGGTCTGCGGATGGTTGTAGAAGCCGGGGCTCGGCGGCAGGATCACGACGCCCAGGCGCGCGAGCTTGAGCATGTTCTCGAGGTGGATCGGCGAGAACGGCGTCTCGCGCGGCACGAGCACGAGCTTGCGCCCTTCCTTGATCGCGACGTCGGCGGCGCGCTCGATGAGGTTCTGGCTGAGTCCCGCGGCGACCGCCGCGAGCGTGCCCATCGTGCAGGGGCACACGACCATCGCGTCGGCCGGGTTCGAGCCGGACGCGAGCGGCGCGAACCATTCCTCGCGGCCGAAGACGCGCAACTGCCCGGGTGGTGCCGCGAAACGCTCCGACAGCGCCGCCTCGACCTCGGCCGGCCGCGACGGCAGCTCGAGGTTCATCTCCTGCCGCGCGACGATCTGCGCGACCTGCGAATACAGCAGCCACACCTTGCATCCGGCCGCGAGCAGGCATTCGACGAGCCGCAGCCCGTAGGGCATGCCCGAGGCGCCGGTGAAGGCGACAGCGACGGTCTGGGGCGGGAGGGAGGCGGTCATCGGATACTTAGATCTCAATCATTTCAGATAGTCGGTCAGGATCACCCAGCGCCCGTTCTGGATCTGCGCGATGCGGCCGAGACGGTTGCCGAGGTGGTCTTCGCGGCTGAAACGATACTCCGGACTGCCGAAGAAGTCGCGCGGGGTATGCAGGGACTCCATCGCCGCGGTAAAGCGCTCTACCGTCAGATCGGGACCCGCCTTCTCAGCGGCCTTCACGAAGAGGTCGGCGACGCCGTAGCCCATCGCGCTCCAGACGTTCGGTGCCGCGCCGAAACGCTCGCGGTAACGCTTGATCCAGTCCGCGAGCTGGCGGTTCGCACCTTCCTCGTAGGGATGCGGCAGCACGCTCACGCCATACAGGCCCTCGACCGCCTTGCCGCCGAGCTCGTGCGTCTGCGACGAATAGCCGGACGCGGTGACGAGCATGTCGACGTTCCAGCCGATCTTGCGCGCCTCGGTCACGGCAGCGACGGTCTCGCGCACAACGGTCGCGAGCACGACGAAGTCGCAGTCGGCCGCGCGCAGCCGCGCGACCTGGCTCGAGAGGTCGGTCGCACCGCGCTTGTAGCTCGTCTTCTCGACGAGCGGCTGCTTCAGCTTCGCGAGCCCCGCCTCGACGCCCTTCAGCACTTCGAGCCCGTAGTCGTCGTCCTGGTACAGCAGGCAGGTCTTCTTGTAGCCGCGCGTCTGCACCATGTTGCGCGTCGCGGCCTCCATGTAGTCCTGGTAGGGCGCGAACATCTGGAACTTGAGCGGATGGACCGGCGAATAGGTCGATTCGTGCGGCGAGAACGGGAAGAGATGCGGGCGGCCGGCCTCGACGACGATCGGCATCGTCGCCATCACGACCGGCGTGCCGAGGTTCGCGAGGAAGGCGAAGACCTTGTCGCGCTGGATCAGCTTTCTCGCCGCCAGCACGCCCTTCTTCGGATCGTAGCCGGAATCCTCGACCACCAGCCGCAGTTTGCGCCCATGCACGCCACCCGCCGCGTTGGCGTCCTCGAAGCGCAGCAGCATGCCATCGCGCACCGGCGCGCCGAGCAGCGCGATCGGCCCGGAGAGATCCTGGATGCTGCCGACCACGATCTCGTTGCGGCTCACGCCCGGGGTCTCGGCCGCGGCGACGGCGCCGGCAAGGGCGAGACCGAGCACGGCGAGAAAGCGGCGGATGGGCGTCATGGACAGGACCTCGGGCAAATGCGGAAAGACCGATTATCGCGAATAATCCGTCGGACGGCATCCAGGGACGCATTCGTCATGGCCGCGCGCTTCGTTCAACACGACCAGGCGTTTGCATCGTCAGGCCGCCGGGCCGCAACAGGATCACGGCCACGACAACGGCCCCGAAAAGCAAGGATTCGAGCCCGGCCGGCGTCGCGGTGTCGGCCGGCAAGAGCTCGGTCAGGACCGAGATCGCCTGCGGCAGCGCCACCACGACCAGCGCGCCCCACAAGGCCCCCGCAAGCTCGCGCGCGCCGCCGATGAAGGCGAGCATCAGCAGCTCGAAGGACAGCATCAGCCCGAACTGCTCCGGGCTGACGAAGCCGATCCAGTGCGCATACAGCGCGCCGGCGAGCCCGGACAAGGCGCCGCCGAACGCGAAGGCAGTCCGTTTTGCGCCGGCGACGTCGATGCCGCACGCGGCCGCGGCCGCCTCGTCCTCGCGCACCGCGTGCCAGGCGCGTCCGACGCGGGATGCGACGCAGCGCCGGCATGCGATCCATGCGAGCGCCAGCACCGCCGCACCGACGAGTGCCTGCGACCACGCCGCGTCGACGGAAAATCCCGCCAGCACGAGCGCCGGCACCGCCAGGCCCGCCGCGCCGTGCGTCAGCGATTCCGCACGCACCAGGGCTTCCTCGACGATCAGCGAGAAGGCGAGCGTGCTCATCGCGAAATACAGTCCCCCGAGGCGGCGGGCCGGCAGGCTCGCGAGCCAGCCGCCGCCCGCCCCGGTCGCGACCGCGAGGCCCATCGCGAGCGGCGCCGGCACACCGCGTAGCGTAAGCAGCGCCTCGACGTAGGCGCCCAAGCCGAGCAAGGCGCCCTGCCCGAGCGAGATCTGGCCGCACAGCCCGACGATGACGATCACGCCGAGTCCGGCGATCGCGTACGTCGCGACGAACGCCGCCTGCGCGAGCGCGTATTCGGCGCCGAGCAGCAACACCGCGGCAACGGCTGCGAGCACGAGCGTGCCGACGCGTGCGATCCGCCGCGTCACCGCCGCCCCCGCCAACCCGCCGCGAACCCGTCCGGAAAGACGAGCAGCCCGCCCATCAGCAGCACATAGGGCACGACGTCCTTGACGCCTTCGGGCAGCATCAGCCCCGCGAGCGATTCGGCGACGCCGAGAAAGACCCCGCCCGCGAGCGCGCCGGGCAGGCTCGTCATGCCGCCGAGCACCGCGGCGGGAAACGCCTTCAGCGCGACGAGCCCCATGTTGAGATGCACGAATGTCACCGGCGCGAGCAGCAGCCCCGCGACCGCCGCGACCCCGGCGCCGAGCGCCCACGCGAAGGTGTGCATGCCCTCGACCGACACGCCCATCAGCGCCGCGACGGTCGCGTTCTCCGAACAGGCGCGCAAGGCGAGTCCGGCGCGCGTACGGCGGAAGAAAAGCGTCAACAAGGCCGCGAGCGCCGCAGTTGCCCCGATCACGACGAGATGCTCGGCCGCGAGCACCAATCCGCCCACTTCCAGCGTCTCACCGACGAAAGCGAGCGGCAGGCGGTGCATCGAGTGGGTCGCCGCCGGCACGCTTGCGACCGCGCCGCGCAGCATCAGGCCGAGACCGAAGGTCAGCAGCAGTGCGGTCAGGTGCGGCTGGCCGAGCGCACGGCGCAGCACGCCGCGTTCGAGCAGCGCCCCGAGCAGCACGAGCCCCGCGACCGCTCCGCCCATCGCGAGCGGCAGCGGCCAGCCCGCGCCCTGGTGCAGGGCCAGCGCGGCGAAGGCGCCCAGCATCAGCAATTCGCCCTGCATGAAGCTGACGGTCTCGGTCGCCTTGTAGATCAACACGAAGGACAGCGCGACGAGGCCGTAGATGCAGCCGACGGCGATCCCGCTGGTCAGAACCTGGACGAGGACTAGCGTGGACACGGCGACGGGCGGCTGTCGGAAGGGCCGCCGGGCCGGACGGCATGGAGTGAAAGGTCGGTCATCGGGATTTCCTGGCCGGTCGGACGCGACGACCGCGCGGCCGGCATGAGGGCCCGCCATTATGCCAAGGCCGGCACGTGTGGCGCCGATGTTATGCTCGCCGCCATGCTAAACGTCGATCCTCTCCTCCATGGCATCGGCCTCGCGGGTGTCGCCGCGCAGGCCGCCGCGGCGGTGCTCGAAACCGGCCGCAAGCCCTTCGACATGTTCGGCGTGGTCGTCGTCGCGCTCGCCGCAGCCCTGGGCGGCGGCTCGCTGCGCGACCTGCTGCTCGACCGCACGGTGTTCTGGGTCGCCGACCAGTCCTACCTGATCGCGGCGATGGCGGCCGGCGTCGGCGCCTTCGCGTTGGCGCGCGTGATGGTGCTGCCGGCGCGCCTCTTCCTGCTGCCCGACGCGCTCGGGCTCGCGCTCTTCACGGTGAGCGGCACGCAGGCAGCGCTCGCGCTCGGTGCGCCGTGGCTCGTCGCGAGCGTGATGGGCGTCGTTACCGGCGTGTTCGGCGGCATCGTGCGCGACGTGCTGTGCAACGAGGTGCCGCTGGTGTTCTCGGGCGAACTGTACGCCACGGCGTCATGGGCCGGCGCGCTGCTCCTCGTCGCGCTGGGCGCGCTCGACGTCGCGCGGGGGCCTGCCGCCCTCGCCGCAGGCGGCACCGTGCTCGCGATCCGGCTCGGCGCGATGCGCTTCGGCTGGCGCCTGCCGATGTTCAGCGCACGCACCTGAAGCGCGGGGAGAACCGTGCCTCGGTCGCGCCGTCCCTCAGTGCGGAACGTCCGCGGCGAGCGGCGTGAAGCGCGCCTGCTCGGTCTTGTCGCCGAGCGTGACCGCGACGAGCGCCTTCATCGCCGGATCCGACGCATAACGGCCGCTGCCGCTGAGCCGGTTGTCGCCGTCGGGCTTGAGCGACAGGACGAGTTTGTCCTTCGCGGAAAGCAGCGTGACGGACGCGGACGCACCGGCCGAGGCGACCTTCTTGCCGTCGTGGTCGTACAGGAAGATTGCGACCGGATTTTCCTTCGCCTCGGCGCTGTCCTTGCGGACGACCAGTTCGAGCTGGTAGCTCGCAGTCGCCTGCACTTGGCCGCCGTTGGCGGGTTTCATCGCGCTGTGCGGGGCGTCGCCGTGGGCCAAGGCATTGGTCGCCATCAGGGGCACGGCCATCAGGCCGACGAGCAAGGCACGGTAAGACATGTATGAATCTCCTGGAGTCGTTCGAAAATCAAAAACTGTCCGCCGTGTGTTCGGCGACCAGGCGGTTGAGGGCGCGCTCGCCGAAGAGGTGGAACATCACCGGCGTCAGCAGCGTGTCGAGCAGCGTCGAGGACACCAACCCGCCGAAGATCACGACCGCGACCGGGTGCAGGATCTCCTTGCCCGGCGCGTCGGCCGACAGCAGCAGCGGCACGAGCGCGAAGGCGGCGACCAGCGCCGTCATCAGCACCGGCGTGAGGCGTTCGAGCGAACCGCGCACGATCATCGGGCGGCCGAAGACCTCGCCCTCGAAGGCGCACAGGTTGATGTAGTGGCTGATCTTCAGGATGCCGTTGCGGGTCGCGATGCCGGTCAGCGTGATGAAGCCGACGAGCGCCGCGACCGACAGCGGCTGGCCCGAGAGCCACAGCGCGGCGACGCTGCCGACCAGCGCGAGCGGGATGTTGCCCATGATGATCGCGACCAGCACGAAGGCACGGTAGCGGCTATAGAGCACAAGGAAGATCATTGCGAGCGACACGACGGCGAGGAGCGCGATCAGCTTCGCCGCCTCCTCCTGGGCCTGGAACTGGCCTTCGAGCGCGGTGAAATAGCCTTCCGGCAGCGGATTGGCGGCGAGTTCGGCGCGGATTGCCGCGACCACCGCGCTGAGGTCCGCCCCGCCCGCGGCGTTCGCCGAAATCACGATACGCCGGCGGGTGTTCTCGCGCCCGATCTGGTTGGGGCCGTCGCCGTCCTCGATGCGGGCAATCTTCGCGAGCGGGACGCGGCCGGCGGGGGTCTCGATCAGCAGGCCGGCGAGCCCCTGCCCGCCACGCGCGGCATCCGGCAGCCGCAGCACGAGGTCGAAGCGGCGGTTGCCTTCGATGATCTGGGTGAGTTTGTCGCCGCCGATCAGCTTCTCGAGGCTCTCCAGCAGCGCCCCCGGGCTCACGCCGTAACGTGCCGCCGCGTCGTAGTCGAGATGGATCTTCAGCTGCGGGATCAGCACCTGCTTCTCGACCTGCAGGTCGGCGATGCCGGGGATCTTCGCGAGGCGCGACTTCACGTCGGCGGCGAGCCCACGCAGCGTGTCGAGGTCGTCGCCATAGATCTTCAGCGCGATCTGCGCGCGCACGCCGGACAGCAGGTGGTCGAGACGGTGCGAGATCGGCTGGCCGACGCTGTTCGCGGCCGGCAGCACCGCGAGGCGGCTGCGGATTTCGGCGACGACCGCGTCGCGGCTGCGCTCGGACGGCTTGAGGTCGACCTCGATCTCGGAGGAATGCACGCCCTCTGCGTGCTCGTCGAGCTCCGCGCGGCCCGTGCGGCGCCCGACCTGACGCACCTCGGGTACCTGCGCGATCAGCGCTTCGGCCTGCTGCCCGATGCGGTTCGACTCCGACAGCGAGGTGCCGGGGTTCGTCAGCACGCTGACCGTCAGCGTCCCCTCGTTGAAGGGCGGCAGGAAGGATCGCGGAAAGAAGGGCACTGTCGCAATGGCGGCAAGGACGATCACCGTGGCGCCCGCGAGCAGCGGCCGCGCATGGTCGAAGGACCAGCCGAGCAGCCTCGTGTCCCACGCCTTCAGGCGCGCGACGAGCGGGCTGTCGCCGTGGTCGAGCCGCTTCATGTGCGGCAGCAGGTAGTAGCACATCACCGGCGTCAGCGCGACCGACACCAGCATGCTGGCGAGGATCGAGACGATGTAGGCGATGCCGAGCGGCGTGAAGAGACGTCCTTCGATCCCCGGCAGCGCGAAGAGCGGCACGAACACCAGCACGATGATGATCGTCGCGTAGACGATTGCCGAGCGCACCTCCAGCGTCGCGGCGCCGATGACCTGCGCGACCGGCCGCGGATCGGCCGAGGCACGGTTGAGCCGCAGCCGGCGCAGCACGTTCTCGACGCCGACCACCGCGTCGTCCACGAGCTCGCCGATCGCGATCGCCAGCCCGCCGAGCGTCATCGTGTTGATTGACAACCCGAAGTATTTGAAGACCAGCGCCGTCACGAGCAGCGACACTGGGATCGCGGTCAGCGAGATCAGGGTCGTGCGCACATTCAGCAGGAACAGGAACAGGATCGCCGCGACGAAGATCGCGCCGTCGCGCAGCGCCTCCTGGACGTTATCCACCGAGGCCTTGATGAACTCCGCCTGCCTGAAGAGGAACTGCGGCTTGTCGACGCCCCGCGGCAGGTTGCGCGACAACTCCTCGACGGCCTTCTCGACCTCGCGCGTGAGCTGCACCGAATCGGCCGACGGCTGCTTCTGCACCGACAGGATCACCGCCGGCTTCGCGCCGTAGCTCGCGTCCCCGCGCTTGACGGCAGGCGCGAAGCGCACCTCGGCGACCTGCCTGAGCAGGATCGGCTGGCCGTTGCGGGCCGTGACGGCGAGGTTCTGCAGGTCCTCGATGCGCGTCGTGCGCCCGATCTGGCGGATCAGATATTCGCGCGACTGCTGCTCGAGAAAGCCGCCGCTGGTGTTCGCGCCGAACCCCTTCAGCGCGGCCTCGATCTGCTCGGCCGACACGCCGAGCGCCTGCATGCGGGCGAGATCCGGCTCGACGCGGTATTGCTTGACCTCGCCGCCGATCGGGATCACCTGCGCGACGCCCGGAACGGTCAGCAGGCGCGGGCGCATCACCCAGTCGGCGTACTCGCGCGCCGCCATCGGATCGACCTGCTCGGGGTCGGCGGGAATCGCGATCAGCAGGATCTCGCCCATGATCGACGAGATCGGCCCCATCTGCGGCGCCACGCCCGCCGGCAGCTGCTCGCGCACGAGGTTCAGGCGCTCGGCGATCTGCTGCCGGTTGAGGTAGATGTCGGTGCCCCATTCGAACTCGACGAACAGGATCGACAGGCCGATGCCGGACACGGAGCGCACGCGCGTCACGCCGGGCATGCCGTTCATCGCCGACTCCAGCGGGAAGGTCACGAGTTGCTCGACCTCCTCCGGCGCCATCCCGCCCGCCTCGGTCATCAGCGTGACGGTCGGCTTGTTCAGATCGGGGAAGACGTCGACCGGCATCTTCCGCAGCGTGAGTCCGCCGTAGATGACCAGCAACAAGGATACGCCGAGGACCAGCAGGCGCTGGCGCAGACTGGTGCTGATGATCCATTCGAACATCGCGGCCCCTCAGCGCACCAGCGCGAGCGAGGCCGCGCCCTTGACGACGACGCGCTCGCCGGCCGCGAGGCCCGCGGTGACGGCGACGGTCGCCGCATCGACCGGAGCGGTCGTCACCTTGCGCGGCACGAAGCGCTCGGCCGTCACATGGACCCACACGACGGGCTCGCCCGCGCCATTGCGCGTGAGCGCCTCGGCCGGCAGGGCCACGCCGGGGCGCTTCGCAGCGGTCTGCGCCAGCACCTTCAGCGACTGCCCGACGGCCACCGCGGGCGCGTCCTTGTCGGCCCGCACCCGGAACAGCACCGGCAGCGCGCCTTCGCGAAGGGCCGCGCCGCTGCCCAGGTAGTTCAGATGCAGCACGCCGTCCGGCAATGCGGCGGTCGCCTCACCGAGGCCCGCCGCCGTCGCGGCATCGTAGGCCAGCGCCTCGACCGCGAGGCGACGCGGATCGACGACCTCGAAGAGCGTGTCGCGCGCTTCGACGACCTCCCCCAGCGTGACATGGGTGCTCGCGACCACCCCGGATACCGGTGCGACCAGCGGCTCGCGCCCGCTCAAGCCCTTCGCGAGCGCCGCCTTGCGCGCAGCGAGCCCGCCGGCTTCCACGCGCGCCGCCTCGATCTCACGCGCCGGCACCACGCCTTCGAGCTGCTCCAGCCGCGCGAGGCGCCTCACCGCGACCTCGTGCTGCGCGTCCAACTCGGCGATCTGCGCGAACTGGCCGCTGCGCTCGAGACTGCTCGCCACCGGCTGCAGATAGGCGAGGACTTCGCCCCGCCGCACGCGCTGCCCCAGCACCGCGAACCCCCGCGGGCCGGCCTCGATGCGGCCCGCCTGGGTCGACTGCACCTTGCCGCCGGCGCCGGGGTCGGCGACGACCTTGCCGTTGAATTCGATCACCGCGGCATGGTCCCCGATCTCGGCCGCGATGGTGCGGATACCCAGCTGCCGCTGCGATGCTTTCGGCACGAACACGCTGCCGTCGGCGAGACGCGACGGCGCGGAGGTATCTGCGACGGCGGCGGCCTCCGGTTCGTCATGACCGTGGTCCTCGCCGCCGTGGGCGAGCGCCGTCGCGACCTTGCCCAGCACCAGAACCGGGATCGCGACCCCGAGGAGAAGCTTGCGTACCCACATTGTTCAGTCCTTGCGGCCTTGCCGCCGCAGGCCGCGGCGGGCGATCACGGAAACGCCGACGAGGGCGAGCGCCCCGCCGAGCGACCACGGCAGCCACGGCGGGGTGCCGCTCGCGGCGGGAGCGAGCGCGGGCGCGCCCGAGGGCGGCGCGATATCGAGCTCGGCAGCGACGAGGTCGGCCAGGTCACCCGCCTGCACCGTGAGGGCGAGCGGATGCCTGCCCGCCGCCGGCATCGCGAACGGCAGCCGGTAGGTGGCGGGCGCCGATTCGGTCGCCGTGCCCGTCACGCCGGCCCCTTCGACTTCCACCTGCGCGCCGGCCAAGGGCTCGTTCGTGAGGCGCCGGTCGATGTAGAGCGTGAGCTCCCCGGCCTCGAGCACGCCGACGACTTCGAGGTCGTCGGTCTGCGCCTCGAAACGCGGCGACCGGCTCGCGAGCGCCTGCACCGCCGGCGGCGCGTCGTCGTGCGCGTGGCCCTCGTGCCCCCACGCGAGCCATGGCGCGGCCAGCGCAGCGGCGAGGGTGGCGGCGGCGGTGAACGTCTTCATGGCAACAATCCTTGCGCTTGATTCAGGCGGGCCACCGCGAGCGCGACGGCCGTCTTCTGCAATGTCCGGGCGGCTTCGGCTTCCTGTGCCTGGGCCTGCGCGCGCAGCAACTGCGCGAGCGGCAGCTCGCCGAGGTCGAATCCCTTGCGCGTCAGCCGCAGGTTCTCGGCGGCGGCGGCGCGGCGCTGGTCGGCGAGCGCCGCCGCGCGTTCCGCGTTCGCGAGCCCCGTCCTCGCGTCGCGCAATTCGGCCGCGACGGCCGCCTCGGCGGCGCTCAGCTCGGCGTGAGCCTTGACGATCTCGGTGTTCGCCGCGGCGACGAGCGGCCGGTTGCGCGCCTCGGTGCCGAAGGGAATGCGGATGCCGACACGCACGTTGTCCCGCGTCGGCGAATCGAAGTCGTCACGTCCGCGCTGGTATTGCACGGTCAGCTCCGGCGCGTCGCGCGAGGCGCCCTGCACCGCCTGCAGGTTCGACTGCGCGCGGGCGAGCGCGCGCCGTCCCGCTTCGATGCGCGGATGATCCGGCGCCGCGGCCTCCGTCGGCGCGGCATCGCGGCGCGGCTCCTCGGCATCGGCGGGCAAGGTCGCGAAGCCGGTCAGCAGCGAATAGCGCTGCATCGCCTGCGCGACCCGGTTCCCGGCCTCCAGTTCCGCCGCCTCGGCGGCGAGCCGCTCGCCCTGCGCGAGCAGCAGGTCGCTGCGCGCGAGGTCGCCGGCCGACACCCGGCGCGCGACTTCCTGCTCGAGCTGCCTCGCACTGTCGCTTCGGCCGAACGCGAGCTCGCGCTCGGCGTCGGCGGCCCGCAGCGCCCAGATTGCATCGCGCAGTTCGCCTGCGACCTGCAGGCGCAGCGCGACGACTTCGAGCTCGTTTTCCGCCGCCTCGGCAGCGACCAGCTCCTGTTGTGCCCCGCGCTGACCCGGCAGCCATAGCGGAGCGGCGACTTCGACCTCGAATTCGCGCTTCCCGGCGTTGGCGAGTGGTCGGTCGGTGCGCTGGCCCAGCGACAGCGCCGGCGGGCCGGCGAGCCACGCATCGGCCTGCACGCGCCGGGCGCGCACTTCGTCGCCCCTCGCCTCGGCCGCGAGCAGCTGCGGATTTCGCGCATACGCGGCGGCGGCCGCATCCCGCAGCGTTTGCGCGCTGCCGGCCACGGGAAAGGCCAGCGACGCGATCAGCAACGCCTTGTCGAACATCGCCATGAGAATCGGGATTGCCTGTGAATAAGGAGGATGGTCCGGCAGCATGACCGGTCGCAGCCGACATCCGGCTGACAGTCGGATTACATTCCTGTAATCCGTCCCTCGCGAACGCCTATGCAAAACATGGCAAACTGATGCGGCCGGCAGTTCCGGCAAGATGGCGCGCGGCCAGTCGTCCCGCCCGATGCGGCTGTCCGGGCACGAACCAACCAAAAAGAATCAGGAGGTTCCGGAAATGAGCTTCTTACGCGAATTCAGAGAGTTCGCCATGCGCGGCAACGTCGTCGATCTCGCGGTCGGCGTGATCATCGGCGGAGCCTTCGGCAAGATCGTCGAATCCTTCGTCAAGGACGTCGTGATGCCGCTGCTGGGCCGCCTGATCGGCCAGGTCGATTTCAAACACCTCTACATCAATCTCGGCAGCCAGAGTTACGACTCGCTCGACGCCGCGGAGAAGGCCGGCGCCCCGTTGGTGAAGTACGGGGCCTTCATCAATACGACGATCGATTTCATCATCATCGCCTTCGCGATCTTCGTCGCGATCAAGGCGATAAACCGGCTCAAGCGCAGCGAGCCGCCGGCGGCGGAGCCGGAACCCGCGCCGCCGGTGGAAAGCGAGGAAGTGAAGCTGCTGCGCGAGATCCGCGACACGCTGCGCGAGCGCACCTAAAACGCAAGCCGGCAGCGATCAGGCCGCTTCGCCCGCCTCGGCGCCGACGCGCTCGAGGCGGTAGCCGAAGTTGTAGGCCGGCACGAGGCGGTATCCGCGCTCGGGGCGCAGTTCCAGCTTCATGCGCACGCGGCTGATGTGCGTGTCGACGGTACGCGTCGCCACCGTCGGACTGCGGCCCCACACGGCCTCGAGCATGTGGCCGCGCGACACCAAGCGCCCGAGGTTGCGGAAGAGGAAGACCGCGAGGTCGAATTCCTTGTCGGTCAGCTCGAGCCCGGCTCCGTCGAGTTGGGCCTCCTTGTGCGTGACGTCGAAACGGTAGGGGCCCACCACCACGACCTGCTCGTTGGCCTGCGAGCGGCCGCGCCGCAACACGGCATCGACGCGGGCGAGCAGTTCCCAGCGGCGTACGGGCTTGACGATGTAGTCGTCGGCCCCGCCGGTGAGCGCCGCAACCACATCCTCCTCGGCGTCGCGCGCCGTCACGAACACCACCGGCGTGTCGTTGTTGCGCTCCTTGCGCAACCACTCCAGCACCTCCTGGCCGCTGAGCTGCGGCAGGATGCTGTCGAGCAGGAAGAAATCGAAACTCTCGCGCGCCGCTATGCGCATGAAGTCGCGCGCGTCGGCAAAGCAATACAAATCGTGGCCGGACTCGCGCAGCCACAGTGCAAGCATCTCGCTTTGCAGCGGGTCGTCCTCGAGGATCGCAATTCTCACGTTTGCCTCCCGTGCGTGGCTAGGGCGCGCCCTCCCGGCACGCCGGATTTCGACGGCGCGGGATCAACTCAGGCGTAATCGCCGACATAGGGGTTGGATTCGCGCTCGTCGCCGAAGGTCGACATCGGACCGTGTCCGGGGACGAAGTTCACATCGTCGCCGAGCGGGAAAAGCTTCTCGCGGATCGAACGGATCAGGCCCGCGTGGTCGCCGCGCGGGAAATCGGTGCGACCGATCGAGCCCGCAAAGAGCACGTCGCCGACCAGCGCGAGGCGCGCCTCCGGATGGAAGAACACAACGTGGCCGGGGGTGTGGCCGGGCGCGTGGATCACCCGCAGCGTCTCCTCGCCGACGGTCACGGTGTCGCCCTCGCGCAGCCAGCGGTCGGGCTCGAAGGACTCGACGTCGGGGAAGCCGAACATCTTGCTCTGCTGCGGCATGCCCGCGATCCAGAAACGGTCTTCCTCCTGCGGGCCTTCGATCGGCACCTTCAGCTCCCGCGCGAGCTTGGCCGCCCCGCCCGCATGGTCGATGTGGCCATGCGTGATCAGGATCTTCTCAACCGTCACGCCGAGTTCGGCGACGGCGGAATAGATGCGTCCGAGATCGCCGCCAGGGTCGACGACGGCGGCCTTGCGGCTGCGGTCGCACCACAGGATCGTGCAATTCTGCTCGAACGGGGTTACCGGAACGATACGCAACTGGATCATGACGAAAGGAACTGCATCTGATGCGGACAGGGGCACAGTGTAGCGCGGCTCGCCGCGCTGCGCAGATTCGCGTAAATCCCTAGGCGAGTCCGCAAGAGCACTAGCAGGCGACATTTCCCGCCTGTCTCAGCGCAACAGCGCGACGCCCTTCACCTGCGCGAAGAGTTCCATCCCCGGCGCGATCGCGAGCTCTACGGCGGAACGTTTGGTGATGCGAGCGAGCAGCGGCGCGCCGCGCACGTCGAGCCGCACCAGCACGCGGCCCGGCGCGTCGTCGTCGAGCGTGACGACGCGCGCCGGCAGCACGTTGAGGATGCTGGAGTCGTGGCGTTCGGCGAGCGCGAGGCTCACGTCGCGCGCCAGGACCCGGGCGCGCACGGGAGCACCGAGGCGCGTGTCGAGGCCTGCGAGCCACAAGGGCAGGCCGGCGAATTCGAGGCGGCTCAGTGCATAGGCCTCGTCGTGCCCGGCGACCATCGCGTCGATCACGACGAAGGCGTCCTCGTCGCGCGCGAGCGGCAGGTCGAGGCGCGCCATCACCTCGCCGATCGGCCCCGCGGCGAGCACCCGGCCGCCGTCGAGCAGCACGACGTGATCGGCGAGCCTGGCGACTTCCTCGGGCGCGTGGCTGACGTACACGACGGGAATGTCGAGCGTGTCGTGCAGGCGTTCGAGGTAGGGCAGAATCTCGGCCTTGCGCCGCAGGTCGAGCGCCGCGAGCGGCTCGTCCATCAGCAGCAGCCGGGGGCTCGTCGCGAGCGCACGGGCGATCGCGACGCGCTGGCGCTCCCCGCCCGAGAGCCTGTCCGGCAGGCGGTTGAGCAGCGGTTCGATGCCGAGCAGCGCGATCGCGTGATCGAGCGATACCCGCCGCTCGGCTGCCGCGACGCGCTTCAGGCCGAATTCGAGATTGCGACGCACCGACAGGTGGGGGAAGAGGCTCGCCTCCTGGAAGACGTAGCCAAGCGGCCGCTTGTGGGTCGGCAGAAAGACGCCGCGCGCGTCGTCCTGCCACACCTCGCCGCGGACCGCGAGATAGCCGCCCGGGGCGCGTTCGAGCCCCGCGAGGCAGCGCAGCAGTGTCGTCTTGCCCGAGCCGGACGCGCCGAAGAGCGCGCTGACGCCGCGCCCGGGCAAAGCGAGCTCGGCCTGCAACGAGAAACCGGGCCACGCGACGCGGAAGCGCGCGTCGATCGCGGCGGGCGACACGTCCGCCGCATTCATCGCGCCACCCCACGTTTGCGGCTGTACAAGACCCACAACACGGCGAAGCTGAAGAGCAGCATCCCGGCCGACAGCCAGTGCGCCTCGGCGTATTCGAGCGCCTCGACGTGGTCGTAGATCTGCACCGAAACGACGCGCGTATGCTCCGGAATATTGCCCCCGATCATCAGCACGACGCCGAATTCGCCGACGGTGTGCGCAAAGCCGAGCACTGCCGCGGTCAGGAAACCGGGGCGCGCAAGCGGCAGGACGACGCTGACGAAGGTGTCGAAGGCACCGGCGCGCAGCGTCGCCGCGACTTCCAGCGGCCGCTCGCCGATCGCCTCGAAAGCCTGCTGCAGCGGTTGCACGACGAAGGGCATCGAGTAGAACACGGAGCCGACGACGAGGCCCGCGAAGCTGAATGGCAGCAGGCCGAGCCCGAGCGCCTGCGTGAGCTGTCCGACCGGGCCGTGCGGCCCGAGCAGCAGGAGCAGGTAGAAGCCGATCACGGTCGGCGGCAGCACCAGCGGCAGCGCGACGACCGCGCCGACGACCGCCTTGAGGCGCGAACGCGTGCGCGCAAGCCACCACGCGATGGGCGTGCCGACGACGAGCAGGATCGCCGTCGTCATCGTCGCAAGCTCCAGCGTCAGCCGGATCGCGGCGAGGTCGGCCGGCTTCACCGCGCCCTCCTCACGGAAAGGGGCACGGCTTCAGACAGCGAAGAAAGGGCATGGATGGCGGACAGAGGCTGTGCTCCTGGCATCGGCAAAGGATGACATTGCCGAAGCGAATAGCATGCCACGACTTCCCCTGCCGTCGCGATCCTCAGTTCGCCTTGACGTGGTACTTCTTCAACACTTCCTGCCAATCCGGATCGGACTTCATCTCCGCGATCACGGCATTGACCTGCTTGGCCAGTTTCGGATTCCGCTTCGCGACCAGCAGATGACGCGTGTAGGAACCCTGCGGCGTAGCCGAGGCGTGGAAGCGGCCTTCGATGCCGAGCTGTGGGGCAAGGAAACGCACCACGGAGCCCGGCAGCAGCGTCGCGTCGATGCGCCCGGCAGCGATCTTCTTCAGATTGACCTCTTCGCTCTGCGAATCCTGGCGGTCGATCTGGCCCGCCTTCACGAGCTCGTCGATGCCGGCGTAGTTGCGCTCGAGCACCCCGCCGAAGGTCATTCCCTTGAGGGATTCCGGTCCCGTATACTCGACCTTCCTGGCAAGCGTCGAAATGACGAGGTTCTCGTCGGGGAAGATCGCGTCCGATACGGAATAGGTCGTCTTGTCCTTGTCCCTGAAGCGGGTCGGCCCCACCCAGGGCACGGCGTCCCTGAAATCCGCAGACGCGACCGCCTCGTCGACTTGCGCGCGCGACATCACCGACACCTTCACGCTCAGCGCCCCGTTAGACTTCTTCGTCAGATAGTCCGCGAGCTCATAGGTCAGCCCCCTGCCATCGCCCGTGACGAAGGGCGGCTCGGAGTGGTAGGTGTAGAGCGTCAGGTCCGCAGCGAAGGCCGAGGCCATCGACAAAACAAACGCGCCCGCCAAGGCGGCGAACGTCTTGAAACCGGTCATGCGACTCCTCGTGACGAAATGGACTTGCTCGCCCGGACCCGCCGTGGGCGAAAACCGCGCCGAGGAACCCGATCTTGGATCCTCCGGCGGAACATCCGCCGGAGGATTTGTAAGATTATATTATTGCTTTGGTAGTAGCGACATCGCGGAATCTACTGACGACCGAGCGAGCGCGGCCGAGCTTTCTCGATCCCGCCTACAAGCCGTAACCATACGACCGGATGATCGCCACCGCCTTCGGCCCCCGCAGGTAGTCCGCCAGCGCCCGCGCGGCCGGCTTGTCGCGTCCGGCGGCGAGGATTATCGCATCCTGGCGCAGCGGCGCATGCAAATCGGCCGGCACCTGCCATATCGACCCGCTCGTCAGCCGGCCATCGGCCCATACCTGCGACAGCGCGACGAAGCCCAGTTCAGCGTTGCCGCTGGCGACGAACTGATGGGCCTGGGCGATGTTCTCGCCGGTCACGAGCTTCGCCGCGAGTGGGTCGGCAAGCCCGAGCTTGCGCAGCACTTCCATCGCGGCGGCGCCATAAGGGGCGGTCTTCGGGTTGGCGATCGATAGGTGCGCAAAGGTGCCGCGCCTGAGCACCTCGCCCTTGTCGTCGACGACGCCGACCTGGGCCGACCACAGCACGAGCCGGCCGATCGCGTAGGTAAAACGGGAACCGGCGACCGCGGCGCCCTCCTCCTCCAGTTTCGCAGGCGTCGTCTCGTCGGCCGCCAGCAGGAGCTCGAAGGGCGCGCCATTTCTGATCTGCGCGTAGAACTTGCCGGTCGCGCCGAAGGCGAGCTGCGCCTTGTGGCCGGTGTCGCGCTCGAACTCGGCGGCGATCTTCTGCATCGGCGCGGTGAAGTTCGCCGCGACGGCGACGCTCACCTGGGCGGCGTGCCCCACGACAGGGCACAGCGACAGCAGCAGGACGATCGCATAGGCGGAACGGAAGCGGCGGGGCATTGGGTGACTCCTGGCGTAGACGTTTGTCTTGCCTTAGCGACTAGCATGCCATGAGTCGAGACCACGCGCCCCCGGGGCCTTACCGGGAAGAGACGCGACAAGGGCGGCACAATTGCCGCATTTCCGACAATCGGGGCGACAAACGCCGCAGTTCGCCGCCCCACGGATATACGCCGTTGCTTACTTCTTCGCGATCGTCGCGTCTTCGATCAGCAGCGGATAGACGTAGCCCGACCCGAAATCGCGATCGAGCTGCACGCGGCCGGTGACGACGACTTCGTCGCCGACCGCGGCGGTGTCCTTGCTGGTGGCGATCAGGTTGTTGGTGCCCTGCTCGCCCGAGCCGTCGCGGACATGTACGAAGTTGCGGCCCATGATGCCGTTGTTGACCTTCACGACCTTGCCCGAGACCTGCACTTGGCTGCCCGACAGCGCGGCCATTTCCTGGTGGACGGCGACGACGGTACGAACGGCGGGGTCGGCAGCCGAGGCCAGGCCGGCGCCGAGCGCGAGGACGCCGGCGAATATGAGGACGTAAACTTTTTTCACGAACAAACTCCTGCGCTGGGGTCCGCAAGCGGACCTATGAAAAGGGAATTCCGGTGGGCGCATTGTACGCCGCACGCACCGGTATGCCGAAGGAATCGCACCGGAAAGGTGCGCAACTCCGATCAGACGAGGTGGAAGCGCCCGGCGGTCTCCTGCAGCCGGGACGCGACGGCTTCGAGCTGCTGCGCGGCGGACGAGGTCTCCTTCACGGCCGCGCTGTTCTCCTCGCTCATCTGCGCGGTCTGCTCGACGCGGCGGGCGATTTCGTTGCTCGCGACCGACTGCTCGTGCAGCGCGCTGGTGATGTCGGCAATCGCCGACATGACATTGCCGGACTGCGCGTTGACGGCATCGATCGCCGCACCGACATCACGCGATAGCACGTCGAAGCTGCCGATCTGCGTGACGACCTCTTCCATGCTCGCCACCGCGCCCCGCGTGACGCTCTGCACCTGGCCGATCATGCCGGTGATTTCCTGCGTCGAGCCGCTGGTGCGCTCGGCGAGCTTGCGCACTTCGTCGGCGACGACCGCGAAGCCGCGCCCCTGCTCGCCCGCGCGTGCCGCCTCGATCGCGGCATTGAGGGCCAACAGGTTGGTCTGATCGGCGATCTCGCGGATCACGCCGACGATGGACGAGATGCTGTTCGACAGGCCGCCGAGTTCGCGGATCTGTTCCGCGGTGCGGTCCACCGCGGCAGCCGTGACGCGGCTGTTGTCGAGCATCGCGTTCATCGTCGTGTGGCCGCGTGCGGCGTGCCGTCCGGACTCGGCGGCGGCAGAGCGCACTTCGTCGGCGTGATCCGATACCTGCGCGATGCTTACCGACATCTCTTCGACGCTCGATGCCATCGACGACGCGGCCTGGGACTGCATCTCGGTCGAGGTCGCAAGCTCGGTGGTCGTCGCCGAAAGCTGCTGGCTCATGGCCGCGAGTTGTTCCGAGTGACTCTGCAGGCCGCCTGCGATCTCGCGCAGGCTGTTCTGCATGGCCGCGCAGGAGCGCAGCAGCTCGGCGAATTCGTCCTTGCCGCGGACTTCGACCTCGCGGTTGAGATCGCCCGCGGCGATCCTCCGGGCGACCGCCTGGGCGCTGGCCAACGGACGGACGATCGAGCGCACGACGAGCAGCGAATAGAGGAAGAGGCCGATCGCGGCCACCAGCGAGATGACGACGACGGTCAGCAGGGTCTTCGTGCGCGCCGCGTCGAATGCCTCGTCGGCTTCCTTCGCCTCGTGCCCCATCGAATCGGCGACTTTCAGGAGTTCCTCGTGGACGCGCTGCACCGCGGCGTCGGCTTCGTCGTCGATGGCGTGGATTTCGGCAGGAAGCTCGCTCTCGGGGCCGAGCTTCGGCAGCAGGCGCTTCTCGAACAGCTCGACGACCTTCTCGACGGACTTCCGCGCCTCGACGATCGCCGCGTGTTCCTGAGGCGTGTCGGCCTCGCGCTCGAGCACGGCGAGATCGTTCAGCGCCTCGGCGCGGCGTTCGGCGAATTCCTTGCGAGCCTGGTCGAGATTGCGGTTGATGATCGCATCGGCGAAGACTTGATATAGCTGGGCGCCGAGGGAAGCGGCTTCGGCAGCATGGGCCTGGCTCTGAGTCTTCGCGAAGCCGTCGTCCTGCAGACTCGCGAGACGGTTCATCGCGAACAGCGCGACGCTGACCAGGGCGACGAGCGTCGCCACGGAAATTGCCACGAAGACTGCCAGTCGGAATCTCACGCTCATGGGAGCCTCCTCAACTCAGTCACAAATGCGGAGGCTAATACGTTTGGCCAATAGCCACAAGGAAGGCATGGTCAAATTGGGTAACGTTTTCCGCTCGCGCGGAATTGCCTGATTTCACGGGCATTTTTGGCGGCCAAGCGGATCCGGAAAACTACGGAAGACGTCGGTATTTTCCGAAGAACTCTTCCCAACAAGGAATGCGAATTGTTATCATTAATTAACCCTTCCCGGAGTGCGACATGAAACGACTGATTCTCGCCCTGCTGTGTCTGCCCGCCATCGCCCTCGCCGCCCCCCCCGAAGTGCAGCTGGTGATCAAGGATCACCGCTTCCAGCCCGAGGAAGTCCGCGTCCCGGCCGGCCAGAAGATCAAGCTGGTGATCCAGAATCAGGATTCGACGCCGGAAGAGTTCGAGAGCCACGAGCTCAATAGGGAAAAGGTAATACCCGGTGGCACGACCGCGAACGTCTTCATCGGTCCGCTGAACCCCGGCAAGTACCCGTTCTTCGGCGAATTCAACGAAAAGACCGCGCGCGGCGTGGTGATCGCGGAGTAATCGATCATGCTCGGCGCCGCCATCATCGTTTTTCGCGAATCACTGGAGGCGGCGCTGCTGGTAGGCATCGTCGCCGCCGCCGCCCGGACGCTCCCCCACCGCAACCGCTGGCTGGCCGGCGGCATCGTCGCAGGCATTCTGGGCTCGGTCGCGGTCGCGATGGCGGCCGGCACGATCGCCGAGATGGCCGACGGCATGGGGCAGGAGATGCTCAACGCGATCGTCCTCGGCCTCGCCGTGACGATGCTCGCGTGGCACAACATCTGGATGTCGCGCCATGCGCGCGAGATGATCAGCGACGCGACGAGCGTCGTGCGCGAGGTGGCCGAAGGCGCACGCGAGCTGTCGGCGATCGCGATCGTCATCGCGATGGCGGTGCTGCGCGAAGGCTCGGAAACGGTGCTTTTCCTGTTCGGCATGATGTCGCAGGAGCAGTCGCTCGGACAGGTGCTGAGCGGCGGCGCGCTGGGTCTCGCGGCCGGCATCGGCGTGGGCTTCGGCATGTACGCGGGTCTGCTGCGCGTGCCGGTGCGCTGGTTCTTCACCGTCACGGCCGGACTGGTGCTCCTGCTCGCGGCCGGCATGGCCGGCCAGATGGCGCGCTTCCTGATCCAGGGCGACATCATCCCGTCGCTCGCGAATCCGCTGTGGGATACCTCGGCCTGGCTGTCGGCGAGCTCCGCGGTGGGCACGCTGCTGCATGTGCTGGCCGGCTATGACCCGCGCCCCAGCGCGATGCAGGCGATTTTCTACCTCGGCACGGTCGCGTTGATTGCGGTCGGCATGTATCTGGTGCGTTCGCCCGCGGCCGCCAGCGGGCGCCCCGCAACGACCTGACTTCCCCCCTTAGATGCGACGCGCGATCCGGCCGGCTCCGCCGGCCCGGGAGGGTGTTCGCGCGCCGAAAATTTCCGCCTCCCCCCAAAACTACAAGGATCATGATGAAAAAACAGCTTATCGCTGCGGCGATCGCCGCCTTCGGCGCGAGCATGGCCCACGCCGGTCCGGCCGATCACATCTTCACGCCGAACGTCGAATACGGCGAGCGCGAGATCGAGTTCAGCGCCGGCTCTTTCCGCGACCACGGCAAGGAAGACGAGACCGCAGGCGTGCTGACTTTCGGCATGGGCGTGACCCAGTTCTGGTTCACCGAGATCGGCGTGGAGTACGAGCGTGAGCGCGGCGAGAGCTTCCGCCGTGAAGCCTTCGAGTGGGAAAACAAATTCCAGCTGACCGAACCGGGCCAGTACTTCATCGACCTCGGCGCGCTGGTCGAGATCGAGCGCCCGCGCGATCACGACGAAGGCTGGGAACTGAAGATCGGCCTGCTGACGCAGAAGGACTTCGACAAGGTCCAGCTGAACTTCAACCTGCTGGCCGAGCGTCATTACGACTCGGAAGAGAAGAGCCGCACCGAAGTCGGTTACCAGTGGCAGGCGAAGTACCGCTGGATGCCGCAATTCGAAGTCGGCCTGCAGGGCCTGGGCGTATTCGGCAATTGGGGCAGCTGGGAACGCAATGGCGACCAGGAGCACAGCGTCGGCCCCGCGATCTTCGGCAAGATCCAGACCGGCGGTCGTACCGCGATCAAGTACAACGCGGCCTACCTGGTCGGCCTGACGAAGCCGTCGCCCGACCACACGCTGCGCGCGACGGTCGAATTCGAGTTCTGACCGCCCGCGATCAAGCGACGTCCAAAGCCCCGCCAGGCACCGCCGGCGGGGCTTTTTCATTGTGGCGTGCGTCCCCGATCACGACAAGCCGGCTCGGCGTCGTGTAAGCTTTAACGATTAGACACAAAATCAGAATCACGCGCCGTGACCAAACGGAGAAGCGGGTCGGCAGGGGACAAGCGGAATGGGCTTTAAGACCAAGGATATAGCATCCAGGGGAGACGTACGTCCTGGCTGCGCAGGACCCCACGGCGCACACCGGCGCGCCTTGCTCGGATGGCTGGCAGGAGGACTCGGCCTGGCGCTGGGCGGACGGTCGATCCGCGCCGCGCGGGCCGCCGAAGCGCCGCTGGTGATGGGCATCTTCCCCCGGCGGCAGGCGACGCTCACGACCGAGCTCTACGGTCCGCTTGCCGCCTACCTGGGCCGCGAACTCGGCCGCGAGGTCCGGCTGGTCACGGCGAAGGATTTCGACGCGTTCTGGGAAGGCGTCGAGCACCGGCGCTTCGATATCGTCCATTACAACCAGTTCCACTACGTCCGCTCCGCCGACAAGTACCGCGTGATCGCGCACAACGAGGAGTTCGGCACCGGCACCGTCGCCGGCGCGCTCTACGTGCGCAAGGACAGCGGCATCACCTCGATCGCCCAGCTGCGCGGGCACAAGATCGTGTTCGGCGGCGGCACGGACGCGATGATGAGCTACATCCTGCCGAGCTACCTGCTGCTGCAGGCGGGGCTGAAGCCCACCGACTACGAGACGGTGTTCTCAAAGAATCCGCCGAATTCGCTGATCTCGCTGTACCACGGCCAAGCCGACGCGAGCGGGGCCGGCGACATCCTGATCGATCTGCCTGTCGTGCGCGAGGCGATGGACACGAGCACGGTCATGCACCTCGGCATGACCGAGCGTGTGAAGCACCTGCCCTGGGCGGTGCGCAAGGACATGCCGCAGGCGCTCGCGACGCGCATCCAGACGCTGCTGGTCGGACTGGGCAAGCACGACGAAGGGCGCGCGATCCTCGCCCGTGCGGAGATGACCGGCTTCGGCGCGGCGCGCGACGCGGACTACGATCCCCACCGCCGCATCATCCGCAAGGTCATGCCGGACCTCGTCATTCCGCGCTGAGCACGGAGAGCCTCCTTGCGCCTCGCGAGCAAGTTCATCCTCATCGTGGCCGGGATCCTCTCGGTCACGCTGGCACTGAATGCCTACTACGTGCTGCAAAGCCAGAACCGCCTCCTCGAGCAGCAGCTCGAGGAGCGCGGCCGCGTGCTGGGCCACCTGATCGCGCTGATCAGCCCGGAGGCGATCCTCGGGCTCGACTTCCTGAGCCTTGACGGCTACGCGCGCGAGGTCAGCCGCCAGCGCGACGTGGTCTACGGCGTAATCGTCGACAACGACGACCAGCCGCTGACCTCCTATGTGAACGGCGACGACGCGCGCATCCGCCGCGGCCTCGGGGTGGACGGCCCGGCGCCCGACCATCTGCCGCCGCCACGCATGCAGAAACTGATCAAGCGGCTCGCGGCGCTGCCCGACGTGATGCCGGTCGAATTCCCGATCGTCCATGACGGGCACCAGCTTGGCCGCCTGCGGGTGGGCATCAGCCGCGCGGAACTCGTGGCACAGGCCCGCGAGCAGATGGTGCAGCAGTTCGCGATCTACGCGATCATCATCCTGTTCCTGAGCGCGGCGATCTACCTCGTCTTCAAGTACAGCGTGATGCATCCGGTCAAGCGCCTGATCGAGGTGTCGCAGGACCTGGGCCGCGGCGAGTTCACGCTCGTGCCGGTAGGTTCCCGCGACGAGCTCGGACGGCTCGGCGAGACTTTCAACGCGATGACGCTCGAGATCCAGCGCGAGCAAGCGAAGCTGCACTACCAAGCGAACTACGATCCGCTGACGGCGCAGCCGAACCGGATGTTGGCGGTCGAGCGGCTGCAGCAGGAGATCCGTTCGGCCCACCGCCAGCAGCAGCGCTTCGCACTGATGTTCATCGATCTCGATGACTTCAAGATCGTCAACGACACGATGGGACATGCGGTGGGCGACCAGCTGCTCGCGCACGTCAGCGCACACATCCGCTCGCGCCTGCGCGAGGAGGACACGCTCGCACGCCTCGGCGGCGACGAGTTCCTGGTCTTGCTGCCGCGCTTGAGCCAGCCCAACGAGGCGCGCGAAGTGGCCCGCCGGCTGCTGGAGGCCGTCTCGGAACCGGTCTCGCTCGACGGACACGAAGTGGTCGTCCATTGCAGCATCGGCATCGCCTTGTACCCGGACGACGGCGACACGGTCGAATCGCTGATGGCCAACGCGGACAACGCGATGTACCAGGCGAAGAAGCCCGGCCGGCCGCCGATCTGTTTCTTCACCGCGGAGATGAACGCGCAGATGCGCGAGCGCCTGCAGCTCGAGCAGGAGCTCAACAAGGTGCTCGCGCGCGGCGGGCTGCAGCTCGCCTTCCAGCCGATCTTCCGCGCCGACGACGGCGCCTATGTCGGCGCAGAGGTGCTGCTGCGCTGGAATCATCCGGAACAGGGCTTCATCAGCCCGGCGACCTTCATCCCGCTCGCCGAGAGCACCGGACAGATCGTCGCGATCGGCAAATGGGTGCTGCGCGAGGCGGGGCGGCAGTTGCGCAGCTGGCTGGATACGGGGCTCGGGCCCGGCTATCTGGCGGTCAACATCTCGCGCGTGCAGCTGCGCGAGGACCTGGAGCAGCTGGTGCACGAGGTCCTCGAGGACAACCGCTTGTCGCCGCAGACGCTGGAGCTGGAGATCACCGAGAACATCCTGCTCGACGACCATCAGCAGATCAACGACGTGCTCGGACGATTGCATGGGCGCGGGCTGCGCCTGAGCCTCGACGATTTCGGCACGGGCTATTCCTCGCTCAGCTACCTGCGTCGCTTCTCGTTCGACACGCTGAAGATCGACCGCAGCTTCGTCTCGCCACTGTGCGAGGACCTCGAGGCCGCCGCGCTGGTGCGCGCGATCGTCGCGATGGCGCACAGCCTCTCGCTCAAGGTGATCGCCGAGGGCGTCGAGAGCCGCGCGCAACTGGAATTCCTGAAGGGTCTCGGTTGCGACTACCTGCAGGGCTACCTGCTGTCGCACCCGCTCGACGCCGATCACTTCACCGCCTTCCTGAGCCGGATCGCGCACGAGCCGGCGCCGTGGGGCGATTGCCCCTTGTCGCTGATCCATGGATAGGGCTCCGGATGCCGCCCTCGCGAAGATGCGCGAGCGGCGGAAGGCGGCGCGCCGGGCGCGCCTCGTCGTCGTGCTGCGCGGCGCACTGGGTGCCGCCGCCGTCGTCGGCTTCGCGGTGTGGGCCCATTTCGGTTCCGGCCAGCCGGTGTTCTCGCCGCACGGCAAATCCGAGCCCGGCTGGGAGGCGTTCCGTGCGGCCTACGACGTCGATACCTTCGGCCGCGACGGCTACTTCGTGCGCGCGATCCAGAACGGCTACAACCTGATCCACCACACCTACCGCTACGCCTGGCGTTTCACGCGCAAGGGTGCGCTCGACCACCCGAACGCCTGCATCGACTGCCATCGCGAAACGGACCTCGCCTACGCCTTCGCGAGCGGCGATCGCTTCGATGCGGCCCTCGGCCGCCGCATTTCCTTCGAGGAGCATGTGATGCGCTGCTACGCGACGCATCTGGACGGCTTCGTGCCGACGATCTACGACCCGGCCGTGCGGGACATCCGGATCTTCGCGCGCATGGTCGCGCATCACCTGCAGCTCGGCGAAGGCGCGCGGGAGGCCGCGCAATGAGGGCGCTGCCGGAGGGATGGCCGAAACTGCTGCGGCTCGCGCTACTGTTCGGCGCGCTGCTCGGGCTCTACGCACTCGCCGTCGCGCGCCACGAGGAACGCGCACAGGTCCGCGAGCAGGCGGTGGACCTGACGCCGGGCTGCGCCGACAAGCTCGACCGCTACGGCCTCGCGGCCGGCCCCGACTACATCTCGCCCTACGTCCTCGCGCGCGGCTGGCGCCCGGATCCGAGGCGCGGCTACAGCGAGGAGGATGTGCGCACGATCCAGCGCGGCTGCAACATCATCGACGACCTGCAGGGGCAGCTCGCCGCCGACCCGGGACGCGAACGCTGGAACTCGACGCGCTTCGTGCGCGGCACCCACACGAGCTGCGACCACTGCCACCAGGGGATCGGCGACAAGCAGACGGCGGCGGGCGTGCCGCAGACCGGCTCGCTGAGCCTCGGCGCGTCCTGGGTCATGGCCGACATGTACGACCAGTTCACGGGCATCCTGCTGCCCTTCGAGCTGCGCCAGATGCAGTGCTACATCAACTCGTCGAACGGCTACAAGCCGAACGTCGCCGACGACCTGATCCGCGACGTCACCGCCTACAGCCGCTTCCTCGCCGCGGCGCTCGACCTGCGCTTCGGCAACCGTTACGCGGAACAGGGCATCGACGAGGTGACCGCTTCGTCGACCTTGAAGCGCGGCGACGACTACGTGCGCGGCGCGGCGTTGTTCAAGGAGAAATGCGCGCGCTGCCACGGTCCGCAGGGGCTGGGCACGGTCGTCGACGGCAAGGTCGTGTATCCGGCGGTGGCGGGCCCGAACTCCTTCAACCACCAGTCGCGCAACAACTTCTCCTTCGTGTCGACGATCCTGCCCGGCTTCATCTGCCGCAACATGCCGCTCGGCGAGGAAGGCACGCTCTCCAACCAGGACTGCCGCGACATCGGCTTCTACGTCAGCAACCTGCCGCGTCCGGCCGGCGACAAGGAAGGGCCCCTCGCGGCGCTGTGGAACCAGTTGATGATGCGGGTGATGCCGCCGATGATCCATGCCGTCGAAACCTGGCGCCACGCCGACGCAAACAGGGGGAGCGGGACATGATCGGCCGCCTGTCTGCGTGGGCGTTGCCGGACGGGCGCTCGCTCGGCAGCGAACTGCTGATCGGGCTGACGCTCGCGGTCGTCGTGCTGCCGCAGGCGATCGCGTTCTCGACGACGCTCGCCGGGCTGCCTTCCTATTTCGGCATCTACTGCGCGATCTGGGGCGTGCTCTTCTCCGCGCTGCTCAACCCCTCGCGGGTGTTCCACGGCGGGCCCAACAGTACGCAGTCGGCGGTCGTCGGCGTGACGCTGTTGCCGGTCGCGCCGCAGTTCGGACCGGACTACATCGGCTGCGCGCTGACGCTCTTCCTGCTCGCCGGGCTGATCCAGCTGCTGTTTCTCGCGATCCGCCCGCTCGGCCGCATGCTCGACTTCGTCAGCGAGCCGGTCGCGAACGGCATGATTTGCGGCATCGGCGTGTACATGATCCTGAAGTCCTTCCCGACCTTCGCCGGCCTGCCGGTCAACACCCAGGTCGAATGGCGCCTGTGGATCGCGTGGCAGAGCTTTCTCGCCGTGCTCGAGATCGGCAACATGCACGCGATCCACATCGGCTTGCTCACGCTGGTGGTCACCATCGTCGCGCGGCAATTCCAGGCGCTACGCAACTGGGGGATCCTGCTCGGCATCCTCGCGGGGACGCTGTATTCGCAGTACCTGAACGCACATTTCGGCCTCGGCGAGACGCTGGTCGAGCAGACCGCGAACATCTCGCCGGCAGGCTTCGTGTATCCGTCGCTGCCGCTCTTCGCGCAGGAGGCGATGCCGGACATCATCGGCATCATCCCGGGCGCGGTCACGCTCGCGCTGCTGGGACTCTTTCAGACGGTCGCGGCGATGCGGATGATGAACCGCAAGAGCGGCCAGTTCGTCGATGCGCGTCACGGCATTTTCGCCGACGCGGTGAGCAACTGCGTGCTGCCCTTCATTTCCGCGCTGCCGACCTGCGCGTCCTTCAACCGGATGTCGCTGATGCAGGCGATGAACACCGGCAGCCGAATCGCCGCCGCCTCGTCAGCGCTGTTCCTGCTCGCGCTGGTGAGCTTCTTCGGCCAGTACATCGCGATCATCCCGGTGCCGGCGATGGCCGCGATCATCATGGTCGTCGGCGCCAACATGATCGACTGGTCGGACATCCGCGCGCACTTCGAGCACCGGCCGGAAGCGATCGTGTTCAGCGCATCCTTCCTGTCGGTGCATATCTTCGGCCTCTTCGGGGCGGTGATCTGCGGCTCGCTCTTGGCGCTCGCGTACGCGAAGTGGGAGAAGGCGCATCCGAACGTCAACCTCGAAGGCAACGTGCTGCGCATCCGCGGCAACATCTATTACGGCTCGCTGCCGGTGATCGAGTCGCTCTACCACCGCGCCAACAACGACCCGCGCTTCGAGGAACTGGTCGTCGATTTTTCGGCCGTCCATCACATCGATCCGGAAGGCATCCGCTGGCTGGCCGACGTGGGCAAGAACGACAAGGTGCGCCTGGCCGACCGCCGCAGCGGGCAGGACCGGCGCGGCGGCCAGCGCGGCCGCCCGAGCGGCCCCAACCGCAAGGACAGGCGCCGGCGTCAGGCGCTGTAGGCGCCCGAAGCGCGCGCCCGTCCGGCGCGGGTTAATATGCCATCGGTTAGGACTTGCGGCGGTCAGGATGGCGCGGATACACCCCGATGGATGGCGGCAACTGCCGGCGAGCGGCGCGCTCGCGCGCGAGCTGGAAACGCTCGCGACGCTTGCCCAGGGCTTGCCGGACGACCACACGGTCTATCACGGCGTGCATTGGACGCGCGTGAATCGCGACCACGCGGTGTTCGGCGAGATCGACTTCATCATCGCCGGCCCGAGCGGCCGGCTGCTGCTGATCGAGCAGAAGTCCGGCTTCCTCGACGAGACGCCCGAAGGCCTCGTCAAGACCTACACGAAGACGAAGAAGAACGTCAGCGCGCAAATGGCCCGCAGCGCCGACCACCTGCGCGAGCGCCTCGGCGCCTTCCTGAAAGGCCACGCGCCGCGGCTCGACGTGCTGCTCTATTGCCCCGACTACGTGGTGCGCCAGCCCGGTAGCGCCGGCATCGATCCGGCGCGCATCGTCGACGCGACCCGCCGCCCGCATCTCGTTTCGATCGTGCAGAGTCTGTTGCGCGACGAGGTGCGCGACCGCATGGTGCTCGACAACATCGAGCGCTTTCTCGTCGATCAGCTGGAGCTCGTGCCCGAGGTCAATGCGATCGTCGGGCAGGCCGAAGCGCTTTACACGCGGCTCGCCGGCGGCCTCGCCGAATGGGCGCGGCGCATCGAGATGACGCCTTTCCGGTTGCGCGTGACCGGCACCGCCGGCAGCGGCAAGACGCAGCTCGCGCTGGCGGTGTTCCGCGATGCGCTCGCCGCCGGGCGCCGGCCGCTCTACGTCTGCTACAACCGCCCGCTCGCCGACCACATCGCGCTGATCGCCCCGCCCGGCGGCGAGATCGCGACCTTTCACCAGTTATGCGACCGCGTGCTGCGCGCGCACGGGCAGGTGCCGGATTTCACGCAGCCGGACGCGTTCGCGCGCCTGGAGGAAGCGTTCCGCGCGCTCGATCCGGGCGCAGCATGGCGTTTCGACGAGCTGATCGTCGACGAGGGGCAGGACTTCCGCGAGGAGTGGCGCGACACCTTGCTGCGGCTGCTGCGGCCCGAGGGGCGGGCTTGGTGGCTGGAGGATCCGTTGCAGAACCTGTATGGGCGTCCGCCGGTCGATCTGCCGGGCTGGGTGCGGATTACGAGCGGACGCAATTACCGCAGTCCGACGGATATCGTCGGGGCACTCAACCGCATGCTGCCGCTCGCGGAGCCGCTGGAGGCGGGCAGTCCGCTTGCCGCGTCGGAGGTCGAGTTCTTCGTCTGGAAGGACGGGGCGCAGCTCGTCGAGGAGACCAAGCGGGCGATGACGCGCGCAATCGGCCTGGGCTTTCGCCGCGAGATGATCGCGACGGTCACTTTCCGCGGGCGCGAGCATTCGCTGTTCACGCCCTATGACCGGCTCGGCGCGCACCGGCTGAAGGCTTTCACCGGCCGCTACGATCTGCTCGGCAATCCGGTGTATTCGGATGGCGACTTCCTGATCGATTCGGTGTATCGCTTCAAGGGCCAGGCGGCACCTTGCGTGATCTTCACCGAGATCGACTTCGAGACGCTCGACGAGCTGACGGTGCGCAAGCTCTTCGTCGGCGCGACGCGCGCGAGCATGAAGCTGATCCTCGTGCTGTCGGAACGCGCGGCGGCCCAGCTGACAGCCGCGCTCGACGAGTAGGAAACCGGCCTCGTTCGCCGCCTGGCGGCGAGCGCGGCGCTCAGCGCTTGGCGAACTTGCCGACGAGCTGGGCGAGCTTTTCGGTCTTGCGGCGCTCGGCTTCTTCGGCTTCGCGCTGGGCCTTTTCCTGTTCGGCGGCGGCCTTCTTGCGTTTGGCGACTTCGGCGAAGCGTTCCTTGAGCGTCTGGCTGGCGTGCTGGCGCTGCTCTTCGGTGACCTCGCCGCTTTCCTGGCCATCGAGGTCGAAGCGCGCGGTGGCCTTCTCAACCGACTTGAGGTACTTGGTCGTCGCAGTGTGGATGCGCATCGCGTTGCGGATGACCTTGCGGTCGACGTCCGGGAAGCGTTCGGCGACGGCTTTGTCGATGCGGAGCGCGAGCGGTTTGACCTCGCGGAAGGTCGGCGAGGTTTCCTGAAGCTTCAGCAGCAGGCCGCGGGCGTCGAGGCTGGACTTGGAGACAGCGGGAGTCTTGGCGACGGCTTCTTCGGCTTGGGCTTCGGGAGTGGTTTCGTTAGTCATCTCGGGTAGCAACGGGAACTGCGGACGAAAAACGGCATCATCGCATGAAATGCGGGGTTCTGGCGGGGGTGTGGTTACTGCGCCACCGCAGGAGAGTCGGACGGTTGCTGGGGTATCGCTGCACCATCACGGCGGCGCGGCGACGGCATCGAGCGCTGTTGCCGTCGAATTCGGCTGCCGGGCAGACGCTCGCGGCCTTCGGCTTCCCGGAGCAGGACGGGCCGCGGGGGCGGCGACGCAAACTCGGGCGCGTCGCGCCCTCAGACATGCGTCGCCTTGTTTCCCCCGCAACCCATCCCGCTCCGGCGCTCACGACAGCCCGCCATCCGAATTCGACGGCGCGCTCGATACCACCGCCGTGCCGGGTGAGCGGTGTCAGGGCTGGACGGAATTTTCCGGGCTGAGCTTGACGGCGCAATACTTGAACTCGGGGATTTTGCCGAAGGGGTCGAGGGCGGGCTGGGTCAGGAGGTTCGCGGCGGCTTCGACGTAGCAGAAGGGCATGAAGATCGAACCCTTCTGCATCGCGCGGTCGGCGCGGGCTTCGAGCGTAATCGCGCCGCGACGGGTTTCGAGTTTTACCTTTGCGCCGGAAGCAATGCCCTGCCCGGCTAGGTCGTCGGGGTGGACGGAGCACCACGGCAGCGGCTCCAGCGCGTCGAGGACGTTGGCGCGGCGCGTCATCGAGCCGGTGTGCCAGTGTTCGAGCACGCGGCCGGTGGTGAGCACCATGGGGTAGTCGGCGTCGGGGAGTTCCGCGGCAGGGAGCGGCGTGACGGGGACGAAGCGGGCGCGGCCGTCGGCGGTCGGGAAGTCGGTCTCGAACAGCACCGGATGAGACGGGCCGTCTTCGGTGAATTTCGGGGCGATCACTGCGCTTTCGGCTTCGAGCTGGGCCCAAGTGATGCCGGCGTAGCTGGGCATCGCGTGGCGCAGTTCGTCGAAGATCTCGGCGGGGCCGGCGTAATTCCACGCGAGGCCGAGGCGTTGGGCGATCTGCTGGATGATCCACCAGTCGGGGCGGGCGTCGCCGGGCAGCGGCAGGACCGGTTGCGAGAGCTGCACGAGGCGATCGGTGTTGGTGAAGCTGCCGGTCTTTTCCATCAGGCTGGAGGCGGGCAGGATCACGTCGGCGAGCATCGCCGTCTCGGTGAGGAAGAGGTCCTGCACGACGAGGTGTTCGAGGCCGCCGAGCGCGGCGCGGGCGTGCGCGAGATCGGGGTCGGACATCGCGGGGTTCTCGCCTTCGATGTACATGCCGCGGATGTCGCCGGCGAGCGCGGCGTCCATGATCTCGACGACCGTGAGGCCGGGTTTGTCGGAGAGCGGCGTGTCCCACAGCGCCTCGAATTTCGCGCGGATGGCCGGATCGGCGACGCGCTGGTAGTCCGGGAACATCATCGGGATGAGGCCGGCGTCGGACGCGCCCTGCACGTTGTTCTGCCCCCGCAGCGGGTGCAGCCCGGTACCGCGGCGGCCGATCTGGCCGGTCATCAGCGCGAGCGCGATCAGGCAGCGCGAGTTGTCGGTGCCATGGATGTGCTGCGAGATGCCCATGCCCCAGAAGATGATGCTGTTGGGGCCTTTCGCGTAGAGACGGGCGACTTCGCGCGCGGTCTCGGCGGGGATGCCGGTGATCGCCTCGACGCGTTCGGGCGGGAATGCGAGCGCGGCGGCGCGGAAAGCGTCGAAGCCTTCGGTGCGCGCGGCGATGAAGACCTCGTCGGTGAGCCCTTCCTCGATGATCACGCAGGCGAGCGACAGCAAGAGCGTGACGTCGGCGTCGGGGCGGAACTGCAGGAAGCGGTAGGCGTGGCGCGCGAGCGGGGTTTCGCGCGGGTCCATCAGGATCAGCTTCGCGCCGCGTTCGGCGGCATTCTTCATGAAGGACGCGGCGACCGGGTGGTTCGCGGCCGGATTCGCGCCGATGACGATCATCACGTCGGCGAATTCGACGTCGCGCACGGGGTTGGACACGGCGCCCGAGCCGATGCCTTCGAGCAGCGCCGCGACGGACGACGCGTGGCACAGCCGCGTGCAGTGATCGACGTTGTGGGTGCCGAAGCCGGTGCGGACGAGCTTCTGGAAGAGGTAGGCCTCCTCGTTGCTGCCTTTCGCGGAGCCGAAGCCCGCGAGCGCGTGCGGCCCATGGGCGGCCTTGATGCGGGCGAGGCCCGCGGCGGCGGCGTCGAGCGCCTCCTCCCAGCTCGCTTCGCGGAAGGCGGCAAGCGGGTTGGCGGGGTCGAGGTCGACGGATTTCGGGATGCCGGGCTTGCGGATCAGCGGGGTGGCCAGGCGGTGCGCATGGCGCGGGTAGCCGAAGCCGTAGCGGCCTTTCACGCACAGGCGGCCGGCGTTCGCCGGGCCGTCGCGGCCGACGACGTGGATGATCTTCGCGTCCGGGCCCTCGCCGGCAACGTGGTAGGTCGTCTGGCAGCCGACGCCGCAGTAGGGGCAGAGGGAATCGATCGCGCGGGTTTCAGAAATCGGGGCGGCCGCCGGCGCCGCGACGACGGGAGCCGCAGGCGGAGCCGACACTGCAACTGGCTTCTCGGCGAAGGCACCGCGGGCGGAAAGCAGTTCGGGGCCGGCGATGGTCTTGCCCAGCATGTCGGCGAGCGCCGCAGGCAGCAGCGCCCCGGTCGGGCAGGCCTGCACACATTCGCCGCAGCCGACACAGGAGGAGGTGCCCATCGGGTCGCCGAAGTCGAACACGATCGCGGTGTCGGCACCGCGGCGCGCGAGGCCGATCACATCATTGACCTGCTCCTCGCGGCAGGCGCGCAGGCAGCGCGTGCACTGGATGCAGGCGGCGAGGTTCACGGCGATGCCAGGGTGGCTGCGGTCGGGAACCGGTTGCGCACGCGGCGCGAAGCGGCTGTCCTTCACGCCGAGCTCCTCGCACCAGTGCGCGAGTTCGGAGTCGGGCTTCTCGGCCTCAGCCGGCACGTCGGCACGCAGCAGCTCCAGCACCATACGCTGTGAGGCGCGGGCGCGTTCGCTTTCGGCCTTCACCTTCATGCCGGGCTTGGGCGCGCGGCAGCACGACGGCGCGAGCACGCGCTCGCCGTCGATCTCGACGACGCAGGCGCGACAGTTACCGTCGGCGCGCAGGCCGTCCGTGTAGCAGAGATGCGGGATGTCGGTGCCGGCGCGGCGCGCGGCCTGCAGGATCGATTCGCCGGGGGCGGCGTCGATTTCGCGGCCGTCGAGTTCGAAGCGGATCATGTCGGCGGCGTTCATGCTGCGCCCTCCTCTTTTGCAGCGCCGACCTCGTGCGGGAAGAAACGCAGCACCGATTGCATCGGGTTCGGCGCGGCCTGGCCGAGGCCGCAGATCGAGGCGTCCATCATCGTCTTTCCGAGTTCGGTCAGCAGCCCGGCATCCCATTCGGGGACCTTCATTAGCTCGGCCGCCTTCGCGGTGCCGACACGACAGGGCGTGCATTGGCCGCAGGATTCGTGCGCGAAGAATTCCATCGCGTTCTCGGCCAGCAGGCGCGCCTTGTCGTGCTGCGAGAACACGACGATCGCGGCCGAGCCGATGAAGCAGCCGTAGGGCGCCAGCGTGTCGAAGTCGAGCGGCACGTCGGCCAGGCGCGCCGGCAGGATGCCGCCCGAGGCGCCGCCGGGGAAATAGCCGTAGAGCTCGTGCCCGGGGAGCATACCGCCGCAGTGCTCGTCGATCAGTTCGCGCAGCGTGATGCCGGCGTCGGTCACGACGACACCGGGCTTCGCGACGCGGCCGCTGACCGAGAAACTCCTGAGGCCCTTGCGGCCGTTGCGGCCGTGGCTCGCGAACCAGTCGCCGCCGCGTTCGACGATGTCCCTGACCCACCACAGCGTTTCGAGGTTGTGCTCGAGCGTCGGGCGGCCGAAGAGGCCGACTTCGGCGACGTAGGGCGGGCGCAGCCGCGGCATGCCGCGCTTGCCTTCGATCGACTCGATCATCGCCGACTCTTCGCCGCAGACGTAGGCGCCGGCGCCGCGGCGCAGCTCGATCGGCGGCAGGTCCGGCCACTCGGCGCGAACGCGATCGAGTTCTTCCGCGAGCATCCGCCGCAACGCGGGGTATTCGTCGCGGATGTAGATCCAGATGCCCGCGATGCCGACGACGCGCGCGGCAATCAGCATGCCTTCGATGAAGCGGTGCGGGTCGGCCGCGAGGTAGTGGCGGTCCTTGAAAGTGCCGGGCTCGCCCTCGTCGATGTTCACCGCCATGTTACGCGGCGCGGGCTGGGCAGCGACGGTGCGCCACTTGCGGGAGGCCGGAAAACCCGCTCCGCCGAGGCCGCGCAGGCCGGCGCCGTCGAGCGCCTCAATGATCGATTCGGGAGCGCGTCCGCCACTACGGATCGCCTCCCACAGCCGGTAGCCGCCCGCCACGCGGTAGGCGTCAAAGCGGATCGCGTCCGGCTGCGCCTCCTCGCGCTCGCCGCTGGCAACGACCGCGGCGACCTTGTCGGCATCCGCATTCAAGACGGGACTCTGCCCCACGACCGCAACCGGCGCGCTGTCGCAGCGGCCGACACAGGGCACGCGCTGCACACGCACGTCCGCGCCGAGGCGGGATGCGAGCGATGCGGCCAATTCCGCCCCGCCCGCCATCGCACAGCCGAGCGAATCGCAGACACGCACCGTCAGGCTCGGCGGCGCTTCCCCGCCGGCCGGGACGAAATCGAAGTGATGGTAGAAGGTCGCGACCTCGAACACCTCGGCGCGCGCGAGCTTGAGTGCCTCGGCGAGCGCCGCGAGGTGGTCGGAAAAGAGCGCGCCATGGGCGTCCTGCAGGCGGTGCAGGTATTCGATCAGGCGGTCCGCGCGCGGCGAAATGCCGGCATCGAGGTCCGGCGCGAGCGCCGCGGCAGCCGCAGCCAGAGCGGATTCGGGCAACGGTTCGCGCTTGCGGCCGCGCTCCCCGCCACCCTTTCCGACTTTTCCACCACGACCTCCTCCTAAACCCTCGCGCGAGGCATCGGCGCGGCCGCCCTGCCCTGCCTGTCCGCTGGCCCTGCCTTCGTGATCCACGATATTCGTCATGCTGTTCGCCGTATTTGCCGTTGCGCCGCGTCACCGCGCGGAATGGATGCCCGCACTATGGTGGTCCTTCCCCCGGGTCGACGGAACCATAGTGCCCCTTGACCGACAAGGGAAGCGGGATCTGCCGAATGCCTGTTCGCTTTTCCCGAACGCCCCGGCAGGCATGCGTGGTGCCGCAAGCGGGTCGCGCAGGGCGCAATCGGCGAAACGCAGCCTGGTGTATGATGCACGATTACTCAATTTGAATTCATGCGGATTGCCTCCGACCGGAAGCGGCATCATGAACAGCCTTCTCGACCTGATTTCAGGCGGCGCCGGTTGGCGCCAGACCGACCGCCTGCTGACCCTGACCACGCCGCTCGGCCCCGATGTCCTGCTCGCCGAAACGGCCACCATCGACGAAGCACTCGGTCCGGTTCCGGAGCACGCCGGTTTCCGCATCGAACTCACCGTACTCAGCGCCGACGCCGGATTGGCGCTGACCACCCTGCTGGGCCAACCGGCACGGCTCGATCTTCAGACCAGCGCCTCGCGCACGGAGTTGCGTCCCTTTCACGGTCACATCACCCGCGCGTCACGCCTCGGGGCCGACGGCGGCTTCGCGCGCTATCGGCTCACGATCGAGTCCTGGCTGAGCTTCCTCGGCCATAACCAGGACAGCTATCTCTTCCAAGACAAGACCATCGTCGAAATCATCGACGAACTGCTCGGCGACTGGAACGGCAAGGGCAAACTTGTACCCGCCTGGCGCTGGGAGCTCGCGGATCCCGACGTCTACCCCAAGCGGGGCATGACCTGCCAATACCGCGAAAGCGACCTCGCGTTCTTCAAGCGGCTGCTGGCCGAAGAAGGCCTGTTCTGCTGGTTCGAGCACCGGGCCGAGGCCGGCGACACGTTGGGCGCACACACGCTGGTCATCGCCGACCACAACGCCGCCTTCAGCGACAACCCGCAAGCGCGTGTGCGCTATACGCAATCGGGTGCGACGCTCGCCGAAGACAGCATCGACCGCTGGTACGGCATCCGCCAACTCGACAGCACCGACACGCAGGCGATGAGCTGGGACTACCGCAGTCTCGCGACGCGCCCGCAAGCCGCCACGAGCGCAATCGACAGCGGCGTCCATGTCCCGACCGTCAGCTGCGACGATCCCGGCTCCTACGCCTGGCCGACCGCCGCGCACGGGGAGCGGATGATCCGCCGCCAGCGGGAGGCCATCGACGCCCGGATGAAGCAGTTCGTCGGCGCAGGCACCGTCCGGAGCGCCGCTCCCGGCACGACGTTCACGCTCGCCGACCACCTCGAGCATGAGCGCGACCCGATCGAACAGAGCCGGTTCCTGATCACTGCCGTGACCCACCAGGCCCGCAACAACCTGGCGACACTACCCGTGCAGCCTCGCCCGGAGGAGACGGTAGTCGACCTCTACCGCAATGAAATCCGCGCCGTTCGCGCCGCGGTGCCCTGGCGTCCGCTGCTGGCCGACGGCCATGGCCGCCGCATCCATCCCCGCCCCACGGTCTCCGGCACCCTGACCGCGATCGTCGTCGCAGAAGGCTCCGACGACCGCGAACCGGCCTCGACGCACACGGACCGCGATCTGCGCATCCGCGTCCAGTTTCCCTGGCAGCGCGGTAGCCGCTCAGCGAGCCGCCACGCGCACCCGAGCGGTTCCGACAACGCTCCGGCCAACGCCGGCCTCGGCGTATGGCTACGCGTGCTCACACCGATGGCCGGCGCCAACTGGGGCGGTCACTTCACACCGCGGCCCGGACAGGAAGTGCTCGTCGCCTTCCAGAACGGCAACATCGACCGTCCCGTCGTCATCGGCGGTCTCTACAACGGACAAGGCCACACCGACGCTGCCGGCAACCGTATCGGCGGCGCCACGCAAGCTGCCACCGCCAATGCCCCGGCCTGGTTCGCCGGCGAAACCGATCCCGCCCACGCGCATGGCGCGAGCCTCTCGGGCATCAAGACCCAGCAGCTGTCGGCCAGCCGCAGGGGACAGGGCGGCTACAACCAGCTCGTCTTCGACGACACCCCCGGCCAGGCCCGCATCGAACTCTCGACCACCGAATACGCGAGCCGGCTGCAACTCGGGCACCTCAAACAACAACGCGACAACGCCCGCTTGGCCAACCGCGGCCATGGCGCCGAACTTGCCACCGAGGCCGCCGCCGCCCTGCGCGCCGGCAGTGGCCTCCTCATCAGCGCCGACGCGAGGCCCGGCGCCGGGGGGCATCACCTCGACAGCCGCGAACCCATCACGCAGACGGAAGATGCCCAAAGCCTCGTCCTGAGCCTCGCCGACGTCGCTCAAAAGCAGAGAGCCGGCCTCAAGAACGAACCCTGCACAGACCGACTACCGACCAGCATCGCCCTGGGCCATGCCCGCAAAGTCCTCTCGGCCACCTGCCGCACATCCTCTGATGCCCCGGCGACGGATCCGGGCGGCTTCACCGCCTCCGGCGGCGGTAGTGGCACCGTCGCCGCCTGGTCCGAGCCGAGAATCCAGTTCAGCGCCCCCGCCGGCATCGCCCAGCTCACCCCGCAGAACCAGATCCTCACCGCCGGCGGCAACCTCATCGCCGCGGCCGGGCAGGACATCCAGCTCGTCGCACAGGGCCGTCACAGCCTTGCCGTCAAGGACGGCCTCGCCTTCTTCACCGTCGGCAAGGCCGGCAAGGGCCCCAAACCCAACACCGAGACCGGCATCCACCTCCATGCCGCGAGCGGCAAAGTCAGCGTCCAGAGCCAGAGCGGCAAGACCATTGCCGCCGCCGACAAGACGGTGACGCTCGCGAGCACCACGGCGTCGGTGACGGCCAGCGCCAAACAGCACATCCTCGCCACGGCCCAAGGAGCGTACCTGAGGATCGCGGGCGGCGATATTGAACTGCACGCCCCCGGGAAGGTGGAGCTCAAGGCGAGTATGAAGAATCTGACGGGGCCGGCGAGTGCCGCCGTCGTGCTGCCGAGCTTCCCCGCGAGCGAGCTGCCGGCGACTGAAGAAACGTCCTATAGCCAACGTGTCAATGTCGCAGGCGCAATCGGCATGGACCCGGAGACCAACGCCATGTATGCCAATCTGCCCTACGAGGTCTTCAACGAATCGGGCAAACGCATCGCTGTCGGCACGCTCGACGACCAGGGAAACACCGCCAGAGTATTCACCCGGACTCCCGAAAAACTGAAGATCGTCGTCACCAGCGGCGACTGGATGTTCTTCCATGACGTAAAGCATGGCTGAACGCCGGCACATTGAGAGCCAGCACGATGAATGAAGTCGAAAACATTACAGTTCCGAATGATGTACGGCCGACGGAGCCCCTCCTCCCTCAGGGGGATATGCCCGCATCGGCAGACTCGGCGGCTCAGGATGATATAGCCGCCTCGGACGAAGCCCCACAGCTCCACATCGGCTTCATGGCCTTCGATGGAAACAGCATCCCGAAGCTCGGCGTCCACATCGGCTGGCCCGGCGGCGAAATGCTCTGCAGGACCGACGCCAACGGCTGTCTCCCGCCGGTCCAGGCGCCCGTCGGCGCCGAGCTGACGATTTCCGTCGAGCGATTCAACCGTTCGTACAAGGAAATCGGCAAATGCCTGATGCCAGCGTCGGATGGCGTGCTGACAGCGTGTAGTCCGAATATGGTCTTTGATAGCCGTGCTGAAAAACACGATGGAAAGCCGGGCGACGCGAAGAGCAGAGTCCCAACGGGCCAAAGTTCCGACTACGGTGACTTGCAGCCTGTCGATGGCACCGCTCCGGTCTCACAACAGGAGCCGAACGTTCAAGGTACGCCCACGTCGCCGCCGCCACTCCCGCGCTCGGCACCAAAAGAATTGGAAGGCCAAGAATGGGTTGGCACAAAGATCGCCCAGATCAGGCCGCTATCACCCCAGGCTAGACAAGTTACCGTAAAGCCACCCCAAAACATTTCGGGCAAGGCTGCGGCGAAACAAGAACTCAGCGAAGGCCGGGACGAAAACGGCAATCCCCTCGCTATCGTTACGCAAAAAGCAATTGACTGGTGGAATAGTTGGAGACTGCCGAGCCTTAACCTCTGGGGCGGTTCAAACGCCAGTACGCACGGAGGTACGCAACCCTCAACGCCCGTCGTCGTTGATTCCGAAATGACCGCGAAGGTCAAAGCCTTGCTGGACTTTGCGGAGATGCAGAGCTCCTTTAAGTACAAGACAAACGAGAGCAGCGCGGCACTGCTCGCATTAATGTCTGCCGGAAAATTCACCCATACCACAGATGAAAAGAAAAGCTCAATACCGCTGGGGCTTTGTTATAAATATGTGAAGGTCGCACTAAGCCGATGCAAGGTGACGGACGGAATTCTGGCGGGGAAGAAACTGATACCTACTCAAAGCGATGCTGACTTTCTCGACATGCAGGAGTCGGCACGCAGAGCCGGACCTGCTCTCATTGCGAAAGGGTTTTCGGATGTAACTATTGAAGTCCCAGATCCTCGTTGGGCGGCAGCAGGGGACGTTATCATATATGAGTGGACCGATTCAGCGTGGGAACAGAGAAAGAAGAAAAAGAATCAGCCCAATTTACCCAACTTCGGCCATATCGACATCCGGCACTACGAAACGTACATCAGCGATCACATGCCACCCATGTTTCATCCAAGATGGAGCGATTACCAGAATATCCGGATTTACCGCAAAGTCTTCGACCCCCTACCGACACAACGAATCAGGGCGTTTCTGCGGTGCTTGAGGGAGTTTGAATGCCAAGAGGAGCATAACGACGAAAAGCGATATTTGATGACGGCCTACCCTCTTCCACACTCAGGAAGAAGAATGTTTTCGGGCTACGCAAGGCATCCTTGGGCTACCGTTCCGAACAACATGCACCCCAAATCCACAGCGGCGGGCGCATATCAGATTCTGCATTCCACGTGGAGGGAAATCGTTGACAATAAATTGATTGAATCGGAAAGTTTTACTCCGGAGGTTCAGGATCGAATTGCAGTCATGAAACTGGAGGATCGCCATGTACTCCACTTGATTCGAGCGGGAAAGATCCGTGAAGCTCTCGAGGTGAAGACACCACGCGACAAACTCAGTTTGCCTAGCGAATGGACGAGCCTTCCCGGGGGGACAGAGAATGCTGTTCGTCGAACTCAGAATGGAAAGCCAATGGACTTAGCCTATCTAATGGATCTATTCAATTTTTATGTAGAAGAAGAAAAGAGAAAGGCATGATCAGAAAAGTTTTCCATTCAATTGCAGTATTCGCATGCGTAGGGCAGTTCCAATTCGCGCAAGCACAGTCCACGTCAGCCGATCAAACCGAAGTCAAAGATCTCATTCAGACGCTGTATTCCTATGATCCGGACAGCTTTGAATACGGTGAGTTTGATTCAAAGCTTCAGCCATTCTTGATCGAGCGTGTGCCGTCACACGGAGGAAAATATAGCCCGGAAAGGCACTGTAAGCTATTGCGAGACTTCTTTGAGGAAACGATCATTAAGAAAAAGCCTATCTCTCAAGGGAGAATTGAGTGCAACGTAGGCGTCATGGGATACGTCCGCTTCCCAACTCTCGGCGACGAAGACCATTCTTCAGCAACGCGATTCAGAGATATTCCGAAGCCTAGGATCGGGTCTCCAATTGTCAGCGGAAGAGACGCCAAGGTAGCAGTGCTCACCGGCGACGGAAAGACGTTTTCGGTCGGCCGCAGTCTGTATTTCCTGACGAAAGGTGATCAGGGGTGGCGCATCAGGAACTTCATGGTTCACACCCGATGGCCGGATTTGGACGACAAGCTGAATAATTGCTATTTCAATTTTGCGCGAGAACCCTCTCCTGATGAGGAAAAGGAGATACCCAAACATTGTCGTCAATAACAGCGCCGATAAATGCCTGTTGACTAGAAAGCAAGACGATCAGGCGAGGCTGGGCCAGTCCGAGTTGCGATAGCGCGACCTGTTGAAAGAGCGTCAGCACGATCCAGTTCTGCTGCGGCGCGGTTATGTCAAGCTGGCTTGCTCTGCCTTTGCTTAATAGGAGGAATCGCCTATGCGGTCGCAATGCTCTTTAGCTCTTCTAGTTGTATTGATGTGCCTATGTATCTCTCGGTCCAACGCCGAGATCGCCCTAGATAAGGCCTTCAATGACACATCAGCCATCCCACTCATCGAAAACTCGATCAAGAATTACGCTGCACCGCGCGCGAAGGGTATGTTTAGCGATAATATCGGAATATTCGACGGCAAGGAAGATGAAGATAATTCGATCTTTGCGTGGAGAATTTCCGGGAAGAGATACCTAAGCGCGATAGGTCGGTACACACCGGATATTGCGCCGCTGTCCGATTGCGACACCAATTGTGATTGGATTGTGAATAGCCATCTGGTCTGCCACCTTTTTCTATTCGGGGCAGATACCTTGAGTCTGGCCAGTGTCACCCCGCTCAACATCGTGCACGACCGCAGCCTCTTAAGAGGCAAGACACGGTGCAGTAGCGTTAAAGCGATGGCTGTCGCGGGTGCTGCGCGCGACAGCCTGCTAATCACCCTCGGATATTCCGACAGCGCCGAACCCGCCGAGGCCCGTTACGACCCGCCCGAGTTCATCACCACCGTCGCCTTGCACTTCGATCCGACGCCCGGCGTGCTGCGCGTCGAACAACGGGACGATTGTTTGGGCAACCCGAACGGCTACCAGACTATCGCTGCGGCTCGTAAGCGGCTCCGCGAGTGCGAAGCGGGAATTACCGGTTCGAAAGAATCGGGGAACCGTTAACCCGGCTGGCTTTCATACCGCAGATTCCAGAGCGCCACGTATGCCAATGCGTCTGCGCAGGCGGGTGGACCATAAGAGGCAACGGGCGGAAGGCACGGCAGTCTTGGCTTCGCCGAAGCGTCATTCTCCGCGTTGCGGCTGGACCTGCCTTCCTCTACATCACCCAGCGTGGAACGCCCCCTCCGCCCGCAGCGCAATCCGCAGCAGCAGCGGCGACAGCCGGTAGCGCTCCTCGCCGTAGTGCTGGCGCAAGTTCTCCAGCACACGCGTAACGAAGGCGACGCCGAGTTCGTCCGCCCACGCGAGCGGGCCCTTCGGATAGTTCGTACCATAGCGCATCGCCGTGTCAATGTCGGCAGCGGTGCCGATGCCTTGGAGCACGCCGTCGGCAGCCTCATTCGCGAGCATCGCGATCGTGCGCAGGCCGATGAGGCCGGCGATGTCGTCGATGCGGGCGATGGCGGCGCCGGTGCGCTGAAGCGTGCCGACGACGGCGTTCCACGCGTTCTCGTCGCAGGAATCGGCGCGGGCGAGCGTGAGGCTCGGGGCGGTTGCGTAATCGAGCGCGAGGTCGATCAGGACGAGGTTCGCGATGCCCTCCTCGATCGCGCGGCGTGATGCGGTGCGGCCATCGGACAACGCGAGGCGCGCGGCGCCGATTTCGATCCAGCCGCGGGCAGAGCCCGCGCCCTCGCCTTCGCCCGACAGGCGGCGCATGGTGACGCCGGCGGTTTCGAGGCGGGCGACGAGCGCGTTCGCAGTGCCGAGGTCGCCGACGACCGTGACCGATGTTTCGCCCGGCTGCGGCGGCTCGGATTGCGGTGCGGGCGGGGTCGCGCCTTCCGCGTAGTCGTAGAAGCCGCGCCCGCTCTTGCGACCCAGGCGGCCGGCGGCGACGAGTTCCTGCTGGATCAGGCTGGGCGTGAAGCGCTTGTCGCCGAAGTAGGCGTCGAACACCGACTTCGTGACGGCGAAATTGACGTCGTGGCCGATGAGGTCCATCAGCTCGAAGGGGCCCATCGGGAAGCCGCAGCCGTCGCGCAAGGCGGCGTCCAGCGTCGCCGGATCGGCGGCACGTTCGGCAAGCACGCGCAGCGCCTCGGCGTAGTATGGGCGGGCGACGCGGTTGACGATGAAGCCGGGGGTCGAGGTCGCGTGCACCGGCACCTTGCCCCAGGCTTTCGCGGTTTCGTAGAGCGCGTCGGCGATGGCGCGGGTCGTCGCCAGTCCCGAGACGATCTCGACGAGCTTCATGCGCGGCGCGGGGTTGAAGAAGTGGAGGCCCGCGAGGCGCTCGGGTCGTGCGAGCGCGGCGCCGATCTGCGTGATCGACAGCGAGGAGGTGTTGGTCGCGAGGATCGCGTCGGGGCCGAGCAGGTCTTCGAACTCCTTGAAGAGCTTCTGCTTGATGTCGAGGTTTTCGACGATGGCTTCGATCGCGAGCCCGGCGTCGCGCGCGGCGGCAAGTTCGATCGTCGGGATCACGCGCGCGAGCGTCGCATTGGCATCGGCCTCGCTAAGCTTGCCCTTCGTCATGAGGAAGCGCAGGTCGCGGGCGATGCCGTCGCGGCCCTTCTCGACCGCCTCGGCGCGGGTGTCGTACAGATAGACGCAGTGGCCGGCCGCCGCCGCGACATGGGCGATGCCGCTACCCATGGCGCCGGCGCCGATCACGAGCACCTTCACATCGGTGGTCAGTGCCATTGTCGTCGCGCCTCAGTCCGCGGAATCGGGCGCCGGGTTGAAGTGCGCCTTGCCGTTGCCGCATTCGGGGCAGACCCAGTCCGCGGGGACGTCTTCCCATTTGGTGCCGGGCGCGATGCCTTCGTCGGGCAGGCCTTCGGCCTCGTTGTAGGGGAAGTAGCAGGCGCTGCACTGATAGGTGGTCATGATGGCCGTTCTCTCTCTCTGTCGTAGGGGTTGGTTGAAGGCGCTCTGCGGCGCTTGTTGGGAGTTTTCGTAGGGCGGGATGCGCTGCGCTTTCCCGCCCTACGTGGGGTTCGTCATATCGGCGAGCCTGCCGGGAAATTCGGCGTCCGCCGCTCGCGCACGGCCGCGAGGCCTTCGCGCACTTCGGGGCCGGAGAAGCCGAGCATCTCCAGCGCGACGGAGTTGTCGAAGATCGGGCCGGCCTGGCGCAGCCAGTTGTTGAGGCTATGCTTGGTCCAGCGCAGCGCCGTCTGCGGGCCGGCGGCGAGTTTCTTCGCGACGTCGAAGGCGGTGTCGCGCAAGGCCTCGGCTTCGACCGCCATCGACACGAGGCCGATGCGCTCGGCTTCCTCGCCGCTCACCTCATTCGACAGCAGCAGATGCAGCTTCGCCTTCGCCATGCCGCACAGGAGCGGCCAGATGATCGCGGCGTGGTCGCCAGCGGCGACGCCCAGGCGCGTATGGCCATCGATCAGGCGCGCGTTCTTCGCGGCGATCGAGATGTCCGCCAGCAAGGCGACCGCGAGGCCGCCGCCCACCGCCGGGCCGTTGATCGCGGAGACGATCACCTTCGAGCAGTTGATCATGTTGTAGACGATGTCGCGCGCTTCCTTCCACACGCGGGCGCGGTGCTCGAAGTCGTCGACCATCGCGGCGACGAGATCCAGCGTGCCGCCGGCCGAGAAGCCTTTGTCCTGGCCACGCACGACGATCACCGAGACCTGTGGGTCGCGGTCGAGGTCGCGCCAGATGTCGGCGAGTTCGCCGTGGCCGACGGCGTCCGCGGCCGGGAGCTTGCCCGGTTCGCCGAGGATCACCTCGGCGATGCCGTGCTCGTGGAGTTCGACCTTCAGGCCGGTGTAGCGGTTGTAATCCATCGTCTGTCCTTGGGGGTCAATCCTTCTGCGCGATCAAGTAGCGGCTGAAGCGCTCGCGCCATTCGTCATCGATCTGCACGGCTCGCGGCGTGCCTTCGAGATCCGCCCACACGACGGTCTGCAGCGCCTTGAAGCGCACCTTGCCGTCCTTCTCGGCGGAGATCGCGAGCCGCATCGAGCTGCCGCCGAGACGGTCGACGCCGAGCGTGAAGGTGAGCTCATCGCCATGCACGCTCGGTGCGAGGAAATCGGCTTCGAGGTGGCGCATCGGCACGCCGTGGTGCATCTCCGAGTGCAGCTTGAAGAAATTGACGCCGAGACCTTCGTCGAACCAGTCCTCGACGAGCTCGTTGCACAGCACGAGGTACTGCGGATAGAAGACAATGCCGGCCGGATCGCAGTGGTGGAAGCGGATGAGTTTTTTGCGTTCGAAGAGCATGTTGGGGTCCTAGTCGAGGATGCGGGTGACGAATTCGCCGACCGCGTCGATCACCGCCCCAGGTTGGTCCTTGTGTGGCGAGTGACGGCAGTCGGCGAGCTTGACCAGTTCCACGTCGCGCGCCTGCGCGGCGATGCGGTCGATCTGGTCCATGGTGCCATATTCGTCATCCTCGCCCTGAATCGCGAGCACCGGGCAGGCGATGCCCGACAGGTATTCCTCGATGTTCCATGCGCGGAAATCCGGGTGCAGCCAGATGTCGTTCCAGCCCCAGAAGGCGGCGTCGACGTCCTGGTGATACTTGCCGAGGCGCGCCGGCAGGTCCGTCGTCTGCCACGCGACCTTGGCCTGCGCGATGCTCGTCACCGAGATGTCCTCGACCAGCACGTGCGGCGCCATCGCGATCACGCCGGAGAGCGGCGTCGCGGTGCCGCCGGCGCAGATCAGCGCAATCGATGCGCCGTCGGAGTGGCCGAAGAGGATCGGGCGGTCGAGCTGCAGCACATCCAGGAACGCCGGCAACACCGTCAGGCCTTCGTCGTGCATGTAGCGCGTCGTGCGCGGCAATCCGGCCGGGTCGGAACGCCCGTAACCCGCGCGCGAATAGACGATCGCCTCGCAGCCCGTCGCGTCGGCGACCTTCTGCGGGAAGTCGCGCCACATCGACACCGACCCCAGCCCTTCGTGCAGGAACACGATCGCGGGCGCGCCCTCGCGCGGATGCGCGGAGGGGAGGCGGACATATTCGAGATGCTTCGGACCAGACTTAGTACCGACCAATACCTGCTTCACGTCAAACCCCCAAGTGTTTCTGGATGAGCTCGGGATTATTGCGCACGTCCTCGCTCGGGCCGTCGAACACGACCTGGCCCTTCACGAGGATCATCGAGCGGTCGGTGAGCGCGGTCACCGCCTTGTGGTTCTTGTCGACGATCACGGTCGCGATGCCGCTGTCCCGGATCTCGCGGACCACGCGCCAGATCTCGCGCACGATCAGCGGTGCCAGGCCCTCGGTCGCCTCGTCGAGGATCAGCAGGTCCGGGTTCGTCATCAGCGCGCGGCCGATCGTCAGCATCTGCTGCTCGCCGCCCGAGAGCTGCCCGCCGCCGTTGGTGAGCCGCTCCGCGAGGCGCGGGAAGGTCGCCATCACGCGGTCGAAAGTCCAGTCGCGCAGCCCTTCGACACCGGCACGTGCGGCCATCAGCAGGTTTTCCTTCACCGTGAGGTTGGGGAAGATGCCGCGGCCTTCGGGCACGTAGGCGATGCCGAGACGCGCGATCTTGTGCGTCGGCCCGCCCGTCATGCGCTGGCCGCGCACCAGCACGCCGCCCGCCTTGGGCGTCAGGAAGCCCATCATCGTGCGGATCAGCGTGGTCTTGCCCATGCCGTTGCGGCCCATCAGCCCGAGCGCCTCGCCCTTGCGGATGTGGAAGTTCACGCCGTGCAGGATGTGGCTGGAGCCGTAGTAGGTGTGCAGGCCGATCGCTTCCAGCAGCATTTCGCGCTCGTCGGGCGCCGCAGTCGGGACGGGCGTCGCGGCAGCGAGCACGTCATCATTCAATGCTGGCATCGTCATGTCATTCATGCTCCGCCTCGTGTCCCAGGTAGGCCTGCTGCACGTCGGGGCTGCTGCGGATCTGCTCCGGCGAACCCGATTCGAGCACCTGGCCGTTGACCATCACGGTGATGCGGTCGGCGACCGCGAACACCGCGTCCATGTCGTGCTCGACGAGCAGGATCGCGCGCGTCGCCTTCAGGCGGTTCAAGAGCGTCACCATCTGCGCCGACTCCTCCGAGCCCATGCCGGCGAGCGGCTCGTCGAGGAGCAGCACCTCGGCGTCGGTCGCGAGCACCATCGCGATCTCCAACTGCCGCTGCTCGCCGTGCGACATCGTGCCGGCGACGCGGTCCTCGCGCCCCGACAGACCTGCCTCGTGGATCGCCGCGCGTGCACGTTCGACCGCATCTGGCATGCGCAGTGCATCGGTCAAGAGGCTCCACGGCCGCGGCCGGCGCGACTGCGCGGCGAGCCGGCAGTTCTCCAGCACCGTGAACTTCGGGAAGATGTTGGTGCGCTGGTAGCTGCGGCCGATGCCGATCCTCGAGCGCTGGTAGGACATCATGCCGGTGATGTCCTCGCCCTTGTAGCGGATCGTGCCTTCGGACGGCGGCAGGTCTCCCGACAGCATGTTGATGCAGGTCGACTTGCCCGCGCCGTTGGGCCCCAGCAGCGCGTGCAGCACGCCGCGTTCGAGGCTCAGATTGACGTTCTGGTTCGCCGTCAGGCCGCCGAAACGGCGCGTCATGCCCTCGGCGGCCAGCAGGATTTCAGACATTGCTCTTTCCCCCGTTGAGGCGTGCCAGGATGCGGGCTGGCGTCGCGGTCATGCCGCCCGGCATGAAGAGCACCGCGGCGACGATCGTGAGGCCCATCAAGAGCTGCCAGTGCTTCGTGACGCCGGTGAAGATCTCCTGCAGCCCCACGAGTGCCACCGCCCCGGCGATCGCGCCGGCGAGGTTGCCCATGCCGCCCAGGATCACCATCAGCAGCACGTCGCCGGACTTGTGCCACGACAGGTATTCGGGCGTGACGAAGCCGAAGAGCACCGCGTACAGGAAGCCCGCGAGCCCCGCGAGCCCCCCCGCCAGCGTGAAGGCGGCGAGCTTGTAGCGGAAGGTCGCGTAGCCGAGCGAGAGCATGCGGTGCTCGTTGCTGCGGATGCCGACCAGCACGCGGCCGAAAGGCGAGCGCAGCACGAGCTTCAGCAGGCCATACACGAAGAGCATCGCCGCGACGACGAAGTAGTACAGATGCCGCGGCTCGTTGAGGTCGAACGGCGCCCAGCCGGCGATCGCGGCATCGGGCTTGAAGTTGAGGTAGATGCCGTCCGAGCCGCCGCCCAGGGGCGTATCGTGGAACACGTAGTAGGCCATCTGCGCGAACGCGAGCGTCACCATGATGAAGTAGATGCCCTTCGTCCTGAGCACGAAGAGCCCGATCACGAAGGCCGCGGCGGCCGCGGCGAGCACCGAGGCGGGCAGCGCCAGCCACAGGTTCGCCGGGTCGTACTTCGGCGTCAGCAGTGCGACCGCATAGGCCGCGATGCCGAAGTACGCCGCGTGGCCGAAGCTCACGAGGCCGGTGAAGCCGACCAGCAGGTCGAGGCTCATCGCGAAGATCGCGAGGATCATTACCTTGGCGATCAGCTCCGCATAGAAGGCCGAGCCGAAGGCCGGGAAGGCCAGCACGCCGGCCATCACCGCCAGTTTGAAGAACGTGGTTGTACGGGAATTCATTGCCTCATCCTTCCTCTCAAGCCTTCCTGAAGATGCCTTCCGGGCGCCACAAGAGCACCAGGGCCATCACGAGATAGACCATCAGGCCCGCGAGATCGGGCAGCAGCACCTTGCCGAAGGTGTCCGCGAAGCCGATCACGAGCGCCGCGACGAGCGCGCCCCATACCGAACCGACGCCGCCGATCACGACGATCACGAAGGAGATGATCAGCACGGAGGACCCCATGCCCGGATACACCGACGAGATCGGCGCCGCGAGCATGCCGGCGAGCGCGGCGAGCGCGACGCCGAGCGCGAACACGGTGCGGTACAGCAGGTTGATGTCGATGCCGAGCGCCTTGACCATGTCGCGGTCGTGGCTGCCGGCGCGGATCATCATCCCCAGGCGCGTCCGCTGGATCAGGAAGTACAGCCCACCGGCGAGTGCGAGGCAGACGACCGAGATCACGATACGATAGACCGGATAGCTGAGATTGTCCGAGAGCGGGATCGAGGCCGAGAACAGCGCCGGGATCGACACGCCATGCACCTCGTCGCCGACCGCGAGGCTACGCAGTTCCTCGAAGATCAGGATCAGCCCATAGGTCAGCAGCACCTGTTCGAGGTGGTCGCGCTTGTACAGATGCGAGAACAGCGCCCATTCGAGCAGCGCGCCGAAGGCGAACGCGAGCGGAATTCCCAGCGCGATCGACAGCATCAAGTTGCCCGTCATGCTCGTCAGCGCGAACGCGAGGTAGGCGCCGATCATGTAGAAGCTGCCGTGCGCGAGGTTGATGATGCCCATGATGCCGAACACCAGCGTCAGGCCGCTGGCCACCAGGAACAGCAGCAAGCCGTACTGCAGCGAGTTCAGCACCTGGATCAGGAAGGAAACGAAATCCATGAGTCTTCCCCTCCGGGCGCCATGTCAGAGCGCCCGGATATGTGTGGAGTGAAGCGGAAGGACTTGCGAACTATCGACCCGTCGATATGGTTCGATGCGGCACGTTCACTCCCTCCCCTTCAAGGGGAGGGTTGGGGTGGGAATGGGTGGACTCCGAAGCGCCTGAAAGAAACCCATCCCCATCCTGTCCTTCCCCTTGAAGGGGAAGGGACCTTGTCCGAACCGATCGCCGGGTCCTCGACGCTTACATCCGACACCCTCTCGCCGGATCGGCGAGTCCCTTCTCGGCGACGCTGACGAGCTTGTTGTCGCGGCCTTCGACCTTGCGCAGGTAGATGTCCTGCACCGGGTTGTGCGCTTTCGACAGCGTGAAGGCGCCGCGCGGGCTGTCGATCTTCGCCGGCTCCATCGCCTTGGCGACCGCGTCCTTGTCGAACTTGCCACCCTTCAGGCCGTCGAGACCGCTCTTCAGCATCTGAGCCGCGTCGTAGCCCTGCACCGCGTACACATCGGGCTGCATCTTGTAGCTGAGCGCGTAGGCCTTGCGGAAGGACTGGTCCTTCGGGTTCGTCAGGTTGTCGGCGTAGTGCAGCGTCGTCAGCAGGCCTTCGCCGGAGCCGCCCATCGCGTCGACGGTGCCGTCGGTGAGGAAGCCCGAGCCGTAGAGCGGGATCGACTTTTTCAGGCCCGCCGCGTCGTAGTCCTTGACGAACTTGACCGCGCCGCCGCCCGCGAAGAACACGAACACCGCATCGGGCTTGAGGCTCGCGATCTCGGTCAGGAAGGGCTGGAACTCGACGTTCGGGAAGGGGAGATAGAGTTCCTTCGCGACCTTGCCGCCGGCCTTCTCGAAGGCCTCCTTGAAACCCGCGACGGACTGCTCGCCGAAGGAGTACTTCCACGACACCGTCACGACGTTCTTGTGGCCACGTTCGGCGACGATCTTGCCCATCGCGTAGGCCGGCTGCCAGGCCGAGAAGGAGCTGCGGAACACGTTCGGCGCACAGAGCGGGCCGGTCAGTTCGTCGGCGCCGGCGTTAGGGATGATCAGCAGCGTCTTGGTGTCGCGCGCGACCTTCGCCATGGCGAGTGCCACGCCCGAATGCACGGTGCCGACCAGCACGTCGACGCTGTCGCGCTTGACGAGTTTGCTGGCGTTCTCGGTCGCCTTGGAGGGATCGGATTCGTCATCGACGACGAAGTACTCGACCTCGTAGCCGCCGAGCTTGCCGCCCTGCTCGGTCACGTACTGCTTGAAGCCGTTAGTGATCGCGGTGCCGAGCGCGGCGTAGGTGCCGGTGTAGGGCAGCATCAGGCCGACCTTGATCTTCTCGGCGGCCTGCGCGGCGCCGAGCGGCACCAGCGTGGCGGTGATCGCGCCGAGCGTCAGTTGCATCATCGTGCGGCGCATCTGTTGGGCTACTTTCATGGTTGTCTCCTCCGGGGGATGGGTGGGGTTTGGCCCCTTGTATTCGGTATTTCCGCCCTACTTTCCTGCCAGTGCCCTTAGCTTGAATCTCTGGATCTTGCCAGTCGCGGTCTTCGGCAGCTCCTCGACGAACTCCATCCAGCGCGGGTACTTGTAGGGCGCGAGATGCGCTTTCACGTGCGCCTTGATCTCGGCCGCAAGCTGTTCGGACGGGCGCACGCCGGGCTTGAGCACGATGAAGGCCTTGGGCTTGATCAGCCGCTCCTCGTCCTCGTGGCCGACGACGGCCGCTTCCAGAATCGCCGGGTGCTGGATCAGGCAGCCTTCGACTTCGATCGGGGACACGTAAATGCCGCTGACCTTGAGCATGTCGTCGTTGCGGCCCGCATAGACGTAGTAGCCGTCGGCGTTGCGCGAGTACTTGTCGCCGCTGCGGGTCCAGGGGCCCTGGAAGGTCGCGCGCGTCTTTTCGCGGTTGTTCCAGTACAGCGCCGCACTCGAAGGGCCCGAGATCTGCAGTTCGCCCGGTTCGTCCGCGCCTTCGACGACGTGGCCTTCGTCGTCGATCAGCCGCACCTGGTAGCCCGGCACGGGTTTGCCCGTGGTGCCGTAGTGCACGTCGCCGGGGCGGTTCGACAGGAAGATGTGCAGCATCTCGGTCGAGCCGATGCCGTCGAGGATCTCGACGCCGAAGCGCTCGGTCCAGCGCCGGCCGATCTCTTCGGGGAGCGCTTCGCCGGCCGAGGTGCACATACGGATCGCGAGTTCTTCGCGCTTGGGACAGTCCGGGTCGGCGAGCATCGAGGCATAGAGCGTCGGCACGCCGTAGAAGATCGTCGGTTGATGTTCGCGCAGGCGCTTGAAGGCGGCGGCCGGTGTCGGGCGCTCGGCCATCAGGACGGCGGTCGCGCCGACCGCGAGCGGGAAGGTCAGGCCGTTGCCGAGGCCGTAGGCGAAGAAGAGTTTCGCCGCCGAGAAGACGATGTCGTCCTCGCGGATGCCGAGAATGGGCTTGGCGTACAGTTCGGCGGTGTGGATCAGGCTGCCCTGCAGATGCACGGTGCCTTTCGGTGCGCCGGTGGATCCGGAGGAGTAGAGCCAGAAGCAGGGGTCGTCGCAGGTGGTGGCGACGGCGTCGAATTTGTCGGAAGCCTTGTCCATCAGGCCGGCGAGCGAGTCGGCACCTTCGCCGCCGGCGACGATGATGCGTTCGAGAGTTTCGATCTTGCCGAGGAACGGGGCGAAGGTGTCGTACAGCGGCGCCGACACGACCGCGACGCGTGCGCGGCTGTCGGTGAGCATGTATTCGTAGTCGGACTGGGTCAGCAGGGTGTTGACCGCGATCGGGACGACGCCGGCCTTGATGGCGCCGAGGAAGACGGTCGGGAAGTCGATGCAGTCGTGCACGCACATCAGGACGCGTTGTTCGCGGACGATGCCGAGCTTGCCGAGGGCATTCGCAAAGCGATTTGCGCGCGCGGCAAGTTCATCGTAGGTGTAGCGGCCTTTGTCGTCGATGTAGGCGGTCTTGCCGCCGCGGCCGGCGTCGAGGTTGCGGCCGATGAGGTCGTCCGCCGCGTTGTAGATGCGCGGTAGGGTGATGGTCGGCGGACTGGTGCTATGGTCCGCTGCGCTCAGGGTGGTCATTTAGTGCTCCTCCGTTCTTCCGGCGCGAGGGCCGGGGGGTCTCCGTTGCCGGTCTTGTGCCGGCGCTGTTCGCTTATTCCTGGTGCTGCTGGTGCTTCAAACCCGCCCCCGGCGGGAGGCATTCCGCGCCTCGTTGGCGCAAGCGGACGCCTCGGCACGAAATACCTCCCGCCGGGGGCTGCGCCGTGCGGGATTTCGTGGGGCGTGCTGCTGCGGGCATCGCATGCTTTTTCTTTCTTTTATTGGCGGGTGAAATAGATCGCGCCTTTGGGCAGCAGGTAGAGGACGTAGGCGCGACCGTCGGTCACCGTCGGCCGATGCGCGCTGCCCGGTTCATAGACGAACCAGCCTGCCCCGTGCCCGTCGAACTTCGCGTCGCCTTCGAGCGGCATGATCATGTCGATCTCGCCATTGGGATGGCTGTGGTGCGGGCCGACGACGTCCTGCATCTCGACGACGTCGACGCTGAAGTCGTCGATCGCGTCGCAGGGGGCGATCACGCGGCCGAACTTGATGCCGCCGTGCTCGCGGTCGCACATCCAGCCGGCGGCGACCGCGTCGCGACAGGCGTTCGCGATCTCCCGGAATTCGGGGCCGGCGGCCGGGAAGCGTTCGTTGAGGAAGTCCGCGAGGCGGGCGTCGAGCGGCCGGCCGGCGATTTCTTTGGTGACGTTCGCGATCAGGGCCTGAAATTTCTCGAGGGTCATGCCTTTATCTCCGTGAGAATCCGTTCGTCGTTCACGCGCCAAGCAGCGCCGCATCGGCCGCGTCGCGCGACAGCGCATCGAGCAATGCCGGGCCGCCCTGCACGACGCAGCGGCGGTGGTACATCGCGAGCGCGCGCAGCCCGCCCAGTTCCTCACCGCCACCGGCGCGCCCCGGTCCGCCGTGCAGACAGGTCGGCATCACGTTGCCGTGGCCGGTGTGGTTCGCGCCGACCGCGCCATCGACGACCATCACGCGGCCATGCAGGTCGGCGATCGCCGGCACGAGTTCGGCGAGGAAGGCGGCATCGCCCGAATACACCGACGCGACCAGCGAGCCCTGGCCACGCCGGGCGATGGCAATCGCATTCGTGGTGTCCGTGTAAGGGATGACCGTCGCGACCGGTCCGAAGACTTCGGTGTCGTGCACGTGGCGCGCGGCAAGGCCCTTATCGCAGAAGAGCAGCGTCGGCTGGACGAAGGCGGAGACCGCGGGATCGGCATCGACCGGCGCGAAATTCGCATCGCCGCCGGAGACGACTTCGCATTCCTCGCGCAGCTTCGCGAGGCCCTCGAAGGCGGCGGCCTGTTGGGCGCGGCTCACGAGCGGGCCGACGCGCACGCCTTCGCTGCGCGGGTTGCCGACCTTGAAGCCGGCGAGCTTGCCGCCGACGGCGTCAGCCAGCGCCCGCGCGACCGGTGCCGGCGCGAGGACGCGGCGGATCGCGGTGCATTTCTGGCCGGTCTTGATCGTCATCTCGCGGACGATCTCCTTCACCGCGAGCTCGAACTCGGCGCTGCCGGGCGCGGCGTCCGGGCCGAGGATCGCGGAGTTCACGCTATCGGCCTCGACGTTGAGGCGCACCGAGCGCGCGACGACGTTCGGGTGCGTTTTCATGCGCGCCGCGGTGTCGGCCGAGCCGGTGAAGGATACGACGTCGCACTCGGTGACGTGGTCGAGCAGGTCGCGCGCCGAGCCGCAGACGATCGAGATCGCGCCCGGCGGCAGGATGCCGGCCGCGACGACGTCCTCGACCATGCGCTGCGCGACCCACGCGGTCGGCGTCGCGGGCTTCACGAACACCGGCACGCCCGCGAGCAGTGCCGGGGCAGCCTTCTCCCACAGGCCCCAGGCCGGGAAGTTGAACGCGTTGATGAAGACCGCGACGCCGGTGAGCGGCATCAGGAAGTGCTGGCCCTGGAAGACCTCGGTCTTCGCGAGCGGCACGCGCGCCCCTTCCTTCAGGTGGCGCGCGGCGCCGAGCGTCTTGCCTGCGCGCGCATAGCTTTTCAGCGTGAAGATCGCGCCATCGACGTCGAAGGCGGCGTCGCCTTCGGTCGCGCCGGAGTTGCGCAGCGACAGGTCGAAATAGTCGGCGCGCTTGGCCGCGAGCGCCTCGGCGATCGCGCCGAGCATCGCGGCACGCGCTTCGTAGGTCTGCGCCCGCAGCGCTGCTCCGCCTTCTCGGCGCGCGAAGTCCAGTGCGCGGGCGATGTCGATGCCGTCGGATGAGACCTTCACCAGGGCTTCGCCGGTGACGGGATCGGTCAGCGCAATGCCTTCGCCGGCGCCTTCGACCCACTGCCCGTATACGTAATTAGCCAACTTCACTTTGTCTCCTCTCCGTTGCTCGGGATGCCCGGTCTGCGCCGGGTCGGGGGGTTCGGTTGGGACGTCTGCTGCGCGTCCTTGTAGACATAGAATACACGCGCAAAATGCTTCGTCAAGCATTTTACTGCATTACATTTCAGCGACGCCGGCTAAAACTGCAGTTTGCGGCACATATCTGATAGTACGGCCGGATGTAAGTAGCTATTTACTGCATCATCCCGCAGGCTCCACCCTCGATAAACTGCACTTTAGTTGTTGACGAATCTCAATCACTGCACTATTGTTCAACTCAACCGATGCAGTTCGCTGCGTAAAAGGAACCAAGATGAGCCTCAAGTCCGACATCGACACCCCGCAAGACCTCGCCGAAACGGCTGCGGACAGCGCTGCGTCGGCGGAAAGCGGCAATATCCTTCCTGCACTCGGCAAGCGGGTGCGCGAGATCCGCGACCGCCGTGGCATGACGAGAAAACTCGTCGCCCGCGAAGCCGGCGTGTCGGAACGTCACCTCGCCCACCTCGAAGGGGGCGACGGGAACGTGTCGATCGTGCTGCTGCACAGCATCGCCCGCGCGCTCAACGTGTCGCTCGTCGAACTGCTCGCGCCGGAAGCGGAGGACACGGTCGAGAAGCGCCTGATCCGCCGCTTCCTCGAACGCCTGCCCCAGCACCGCCTGGAAGAAGTCGTGTTCCGCCTGATGCGCGACTTCGGCCAGGACGAAGCGGTGCGCCGTAAGCGCATCGCGCTGATCGGACTGCGCGGTGCTGGCAAGTCGACGCTCGGCAAGCGCCTCGCGCAGGAAGAAGCGATGCCCTTCATCGAGCTCGACCGCGAGATCGAGAAGGAAACCGGCATTCCGGGCCGCGAGATCTTTTCGCTGTACGGGCAGTCCGGCTACCGCCGCATCGAGAAGCGCACCCTCGAGCGTGTCCTGCGCGAACACCCGCGCGCCGTGATCTCGGTCGGCGGTGGCGTCGTGTCGCAGCCGGAAAGCTTCGAGATGCTGCTCGCGCAGTGCATGACCGTGTGGGTGAAGGCCCAGCCGGAAGAACACATGGCCCGCGTGATGTCGCAGGGCGACCTGCGGCCGATGGCGGGCAACGACGAGGCGATGGAGGACCTCACGCGCATCCTCGAAGCGCGCCTGCCCCTCTACGCCAAGGCCGACACCGTGCTCGACACCTCGGGCGAGACGGTCGAACAGAGTTTCACCAAGTTGCGCCAGCTCGTATTGGGCTGAGCAAATCCAACAGAGAGAGAGGAGACAGACAATGGAAGCAGTCGCCAACAAGCCGGTCGGAGAACTGGTCGATTACCGCACCGAACCGTCGAAGTACCGTCACTGGTCGCTCGCGACCGACGGCGAGATCGCCACGCTGACGCTCAACATCGACGAGGACGGCGGCATCCGCCCGGGCTACAAGCTGAAGCTCAACTCGTACGACCTGGGCGTCGACATCGAACTGCACGACGCGCTGCAGCGCGTGCGCTTCGAGCATCCCGAAGTACGCACCGTCGTCGTCACCTCGGGCAAGCCGAAGATCTTCTGCTCCGGCGCCAACATCTACATGCTGGGCCTCTCGACCCACGCGTGGAAGGTGAACTTCTGCAAGTTCACGAACGAGACGCGCAACGGCATCGAGGATTCCAGCCAGCATTCGGGCCTCAAGTTCCTCGCCGCGTGCAACGGCACGACCGCCGGTGGCGGCTACGAGCTGGCGCTCGCCTGCGACGAGATCGTGCTGGTCGACGACCGCAACTCCGCCGTGTCGCTGCCCGAAGTGCCGCTGCTGGGCGTGCTGCCCGGCACCGGGGGCCTCACCCGCGTCACCGACAAGCGCCGCGTGCGCCGCGATCACGCCGACATCTTCTGCACGATCTCCGAAGGCGTGCGCGGCAGCCGCGCGAAGGACTGGCGCCTGGTCGACGACGTCGTCAAGCAGCAGCAATTCGCCGAGCACATCGCGACCCGCGCCAAGGAACTCGCGAAGACCTCCGACCGTCCGGCCGGCGCCAAGGGCGTCGCACTCACCCGCCTCGAACGCACCACCGACGAGACGGGCTACCACTACGAATTCGTCGACGCGACGATCGACGCGTCGGGCCGCACCGTCACGCTGACTGTCCGCGCGCCCTCCGCCGTCACCGCGAAGACCGCCGCCGAGATCGAAGCCCAGGGCATCAAGTGGTGGCCGCTGCAGATGGCGCGCGAGCTCGATGACGCGATTCTGAACTTGCGCACCAACCACCTCGACGTCGGCCTGTGGCAGCTCCGCACGACGGGCGACGCCCAGGTCGTGCTCGACATCGACGCGACGATCGCCGCCAATAAGGACAACTGGTTCGTCCGCGAGACGATCGGCATGCTCCGCCGCACCCTCGCCCGCATCGACGTCAGCTCGCGCAGCCTCTACGCGCTGATCGAGCCGGGCTCCTGCTTCGCCGGCACGCTGCTCGAAGTCGCGCTCGCCGCCGACCGCAGCTACATGCTCGACACGGCCGAAGCGAAGAACGTCGTCGGCCTCTCCGCGATGAACTTCGGCACCTTCCCGATGGTGAACGGCCTCTCGCGCATCGCCGCCCGCTTCTACCAGGAAGAAGGCCCGATCGCCGCCATCAAGGCGAAGGAAGGCAGCCTGCTGTCGCCCGCCGAGGCGATGGAACTGGGCCTCGTCACCGCAATTCCCGACGACCTCGACTGGCCCGACGAAATCCGCATCGCGATCGAGGAACGCGCCGCGCTCTCGCCCGACGCGCTGACCGGCCTCGAAGCGAATCTCCGCTTCGGCCCCGTCGAAACGATGAACACCCGCATCTTCGGCCGGCTCTCGGCGTGGCAGAACTGGATCTTCAACCGCCCGAACGCGGTCGGCGAGAACGGCGCGCTGAAGCTCTTTGGCTCCGGCAAGAAGGCGCAGTTCGACTGGAACCGCGTGTAAGGCAAACGAATCACTCCCGCGCCGCGCGGCAGGCCGTCCCGCTGCCGTTGCAGCCGGCGCCCTGGCGCGGCGGGGAGATCGCAGCAAAAGCAAGGCACGCAGCCCCCGACGGCGCGGCCCACACCCAAATCTGGAGGAGTACCGAGATGATCAACTACAGCGAACGCATCCCGAACAACGTCAACCTCAACGAAAACAAGACGTTGCAGCGCGCCCTCGAACAATGGCAACCGTCCTTCCTGAACTGGTGGGACGACATGGGCCCGGAGAACTCGACCAACTACGAGGTCTACCTGCGCACCGCCGTCAGCGTCGATCCCAAGGGCTGGGCCGACTTCGGTCACGTCAAGATGCGCGACTACCGCTGGGGCATCTTCCTCGCGCCGCAAGAGGGCGAGAAGAAGATCAGCTTCGGCGAGCACAAGGGCCAGGACGTGTGGCAGGACGTGCCGGGCGAATACCGCTCGACGCTGCGTCGCATCATCGTCACCCAGGGCGACACCGAGCCCGCATCCGTCGAGCAGCAGCGCCACCTCGGCCTCACCGCCCCGTCGCTGTATGACCTGCGGAACCTCTTCCAGGTGAACGTCGAGGAAGGCCGCCACCTGTGGGCGATGGTCTACCTGCTGCACGCCCACTTCGGCCGCGACGGCCGCGAAGAAGGCGAGGCCCTGCTCGAGCGCCGTTCAGGCGACGAGGACAACCCGCGCATCCTCACCGCCTTCAACGAGAAGACCCCGGACTGGCTCTCGTTCTTCATGTTCACCTTCATCACCGACCGCGACGGCAAGTTCCAGCTCGCCTCGCTCGCCGAATCCGCCTTCGACCCGCTGGCGCGTACCTGCAAGTTCATGCTGACCGAGGAAGCGCACCATCTCTTCGTCGGCGAATCCGGCGTCGCCCGCGTGATCCAGCGCACCTGCGAAGTGATGAAGGAACTGAAGACCGACGACCCCGCGAAGCTGCGCGCCGCCGGCGTCATCGACCTGCCGACGCTGCAGAAGTACCTCAACTTCCACTACAGCGTCACCAGCGACCTCTATGGCGCCGAAGTGTCGTCGAACGCCGCGACCTACTACACGAACGGGCTGAAAGGCCGCTTCGAGGAAGAGAAGATCGGCGACGACCACAAGCTGCAGAGCGCCGAATACGAAGTCATGGACGTCTCGGGCGACCAGATCCGGACCCGCCGCGTGCCCGCGCTGTCGGCACTGAACGAGCGCCTGCGCGACGACTGGATCGCCGACGTGCAGGCCGGCGTCGACCGCTGGAACCGCATCCCGGCCAAGTTCGGCTTCGACTTCCGCTTCACGCTGCCGCACAAGGGCTTCCACCGCCGCATCGGCATGTTCGCCGACCTGCACGTCAGCCCCGACGGCCGCCTGCTGTCCGAAGCCGAATGGACGCACCAGCACAACAACTGGCTGCCGACCGAAAGCGACCGCCTGTACGTGCATTCGCTGATGGGCCAGTGCATCGAGCCGGGCAAGTTCGCCAACTGGATCGCCGCGCCGGGCCGCGGCATCAACAACCAGCCGGTTAACTTCGATTACGTCCGCTTCAACTAAGAGGGCAACCCCTCTGCCTAAACAGGAATAGAACGGGAGCGGGCCTCGCCCGCCTCCCGCCCCGTGGAGAGAGACAACCATGAACGCGCCCGCAGAGCACGCCAACCTCGCCAGGCAACACCTCATCGACCCCGAGATCTGCATCCGCTGCAACACCTGCGAAGAGATCTGCCCGGTCGATGCGATCACGCACGACAGCCGCAATTACGTCGTCAAGTTCGACACCTGCAACGGCTGCCTCGCCTGCATCTCGCCCTGTCCGACGGGCGCGATCGACTCATGGCGCAACGTCGACAAGGCCGCGCCGCACAGCCTCGCCGACCAGTATTCCTGGGACTACCTGCCCGACACCACCGAACTCGACCAGCTCGAAGCGACGGTGATGGGGGCGGCGGAACTCCCGGCCGAAGTGCAGCAGATCACCGAAGTCGCCACCGCCGGCCAGGGCGGCCCGGCCCTCGCCCCGTGGTCCGCGTCGCACCCTTACGTGAATATCTATTCGCCGGCGGCGCCGATCACCGCGACCGTCACCGGCAACTACCGCCTCACCGCCGAGGACGCCTCCAGCGACATCCACCACATCGTGCTGGATTTCGGCACGACGCCCTTCCCGATCCTCGAAGGCCAGTCGATCGGCATCATCCCGCCTGGCACCGACGACAAAGGCAAACCGCACCTGCTGCGCATGTACTCGGTCGCGAGCCCGCGCGAAGGCGAGCGCCCACATTACAACAACCTCGCGCTGACGGTGAAGCGCGTCGTCGAAGACCATGAAGGCAAGCCCGCCCGCGGCGTCGCGTCGAACTACGTGTGCGACCTCAAGAAGGGCGACAAGGTCCAGGTCACCGGCCCCTACGGCTCGACCTACCTGATGCCCAACCACCCCGGCTCGTCGATCATGATGATCTGCACCGGCACCGGCTCCGCCCCGATGCGCGCGATGACCGAACGCCGCCGCCGCCGCATGGACCGCAAGGAAGGCGGCGAGCTCGTGCTCTTCTTCGGCGCCCGCGCCCCCGAGGAACTGCCTTACTTCGGCCCGCTGCAGAAGCTGCCGAAGGACTTCATCGATATCAACTTCGCCTTCTCGCGCGTGCCCGGCGAGCCCAAGCGCTACGTGCAGGATGCAATCCGCGAGCGCGCCGACAAGGTGTTCCAGATGCTGCAGGACGACAACTGCTACATCTACATCTGCGGCCTGAAGGGCATGGAAGCCGGCGTCCTCGAAGCCTTCCGCGACATCTGCCGCGCGAACGGCGCCGACTGGGACGCACTGCGCCCGCAGCTCCTCGCAAAGGCGCGCTTCCACGTCGAGACCTATTGAACCCACGCAATACCGGCACCGACTCAACACGGATTCCCACAACCCCCACCGTAAAGGCTTCCGCGCATGACCCGCCCCGTCTACCTCTGCGACGCCATCCGCACCCCCTTCGGCCGCTACGGCGGCACGCTGTCATCCGTGCGCGCCGACGACCTCGCCGCGCTGCCAATCAAGGCGCTGATGGCGCGCAACGCCTCCGTCGACTGGGCGGCCGTCGACGACGTGATCTACGGCTGCGCCAACCAGGCCGGCGAAGACAACCGCAACGTCGCACGCATGGCGGCGCTCCTCGCAGGGCTTCCGGTCGAAGTCCCCGGCAGCACGGTGAACCGCCTGTGCGGCTCCAGCCTCGACGCGGTCGGCATCGCCGCACGCGCGATCGCCTCCGGCGAAACCGAGCTGATGATCGCCGGCGGCGTCGAGAGCATGAGCCGCGCGCCCTTCGTCATGGGCAAGGCCGACACCGCCTTCTCGCGCAGCGCCAAGATCGAGGACACGACGATCGGCTGGCGCTTCGTGAATCCCGTCATGCGTGCCCAATACGGCATCGACTCGATGCCCGAGACCGCCGAGAACGTCGCGCAGGACTTCAACGTCAGCCGCGCCGACCAGGACGCCTTCGCACTTCGCAGCCAGCAACGCTGGGCCGCCGCAAACGAGCGCGGCTTCTTCGCGCGCGAGATCGTGCCGGTCGACATCCCGCAAAAGAAAGGCGATCCGCTCCGCTTCGCTGCCGACGAACACCCCCGCCCCGACACGACCATCGAAGCCCTCGCGAAGCTGAAAGGCGTCGTGCGCCCCGACGGCTCGGTCACCGCCGGCAACGCCTCCGGCGTCAACGACGGCGCTTGCGCGCTGCTCCTCGCCTCCGAAGACGCCGTACGCCGCTTTGGCCTCACCCCGCGCGCCCGCATCCTCGGCTCGGCCACCGCCGGCGTGCCGCCGCGCATCATGGGCATCGGCCCCGCGCCCGCGACGCAAAAACTCCTCGCGCGGCTGAACATGACGATCGGCCAATTCGATACCATCGAACTCAACGAAGCCTTCGCCGCGCAGGGCCTCGCAGTGCTCCGCCAGCTCGGGCTCCCCGACGACGGGGCGCACGTGAATCCGAACGGCGGCGCAATCGCGATCGGCCACCCGCTCGGCGCCTCGGGCGCGCGCCTCGTCACGACGGCGCTCAACCAGCTCGAAGCGACCGGTGGGCGCTACGGTCTCGCAACAATGTGCATCGGCGTTGGCCAAGGCATCGCGCTTGCGATAGAACGAATCTAATAGGCGAGCTTCATCTCGCTACGACAACGAGTGCCATACCCCAGCACGGGAGAGAGGACGTGAAACCCGAAGCCATCCAGATCATCCGCGACGAACACCTCGCGATCAGCGCCGTGCTGTACTCGCTGCGCTACCTCGTCAAGGACATGCGCAAGGGCGCCGCCCCCAATTTCCCGCTGCTGCGCGCGATCCTCGACTACATCGTCTCCTACCCCGATCGCTGGCACCACCCCAAGGAGGACAAATACCTCTTCGCCGCCGTGAAGAAGCGCACCCACGACGCCGACGGCCTGATCGGCCGGCTCGAGCGCGAGCACGAGATGGGCTACCCGATGGTCGAGGACCTCAAGCGGCAGCTGATCGCCTTCCAGGACGGCGACCCCGCCGCCGGCGAAGCCTTCTTCGACGCTGCCGAGCGCTACGCCGAGCTCGAATGGCAGCACCTGCGCACTGAAGAGGAAGTGTTCATGCCGATCGCCGAGCGCGTGCTGTCACCCGAGGAGTGGGCCGGGATCGCCGCCGCCTTTCGTGAAAATGACAACCCGCTCTTCGGCATCAAACCGAAGGACGAAGCCGAGACGCTATACCGCCGCATCCTCGCTCTCGCGCCCGCTCCGATCGGCTTCGGCAAGGCAGACTGACATCCGCCGTTCGCCGTCCGCGAGGCGGGACGGACTCCCGCCCTCCATTCGCCCGCCGGCAGCCCAGGCGGTGCGAACGAACCGAACTCCGCGCTACGCGTCCTGCCGACGCAGCGTGGCCTCGTGCATCGCCCTGAAGGCGCCTTCCAGCGCGCGCGCCAGACCCGCCCCGTCCGCGAGCGCGGAACGCTCCAGCCTTTCGTGGAGTGATGCGCGCAGCTCTCGCAAGCCGCTCAGATCGCCTGCCAGGCCCACCGCCTTCGCGACGAAATCCTCGCGCGATTCCGCAACGAATCCCTCCAGCCCGATCGCCGACATGATCGCCGTCCCCATCCGCGCCGCCCGCCGGTCTCCCTTGAGCGTCAACACCGGCACGCCCATCCACAGACTGTCCAGCGTCGTCATGTGACCATTCCACGGAAAGGTGTCGAGACACACATCCGTGCGATGGAAGAGCGCCAGATGCTCCGCGAGCGGCATGAAACCATGCATCTCGACGCGCTCCGACGCGATGCCTCGTTCTCCGAAGCGCGCCGCGACGCACGACCGCGAACCCGGATCCGACAGCGCCCGTGCCTGCATCAATAGCCGCGATGCAGGTAGCGCCCGCAACACTTCTGCCCAAAGATCGATCACCGCGTCATTGACCTTGCCGAGCGCATTGAACGACCCGAAGGTCAGTGCGCCGCTTTCCGCGGCCGGAAGCGCCGCGACCACCGGAAACTCCGCATCCGGCCGAAACCCAAAACACGGCCGATCGAGCCGCCAGAGCTTTTCCGTGTAACACGCATCGTCCGCCTCCGACGGATCGAGCGCACTGTCGGTGATGACGTAGTCCATGCTCGCAAGCCCCGTCGTCGCCGGATAACCGAGATAACTCACCTGCACCGGTGCCAGACGCCGGCCCAGCATCGCCAACCGGTTCCCCGCGCCATGGCCGGCCAACTCGACCAGCACGTCCAACCCATCGCTCGCGATCACCGAGGCCGCGTGGTCGTTGCCGAAGCCACCGATTTCGCGCCACGTATTCGCGTGACCGCGTAGCCGCTCCGTCATGCTGTCCGGACAAGCGGTGTCTGAATAGACGAAGATTTCAAAGCGCTCGTGATCGTGCGCCGCCAGCACCGGCTCGATCAGGCAGCCCACCGGATGCCGGCCAAGGTCCGGCGACAGATAGCCGACGCGTAGCCGCCCCGACCGGACCACCGCCGGTCGTGCCCCCGCAGCCGGAAACCGAGCCCCCCATTCCTCATGGGCACGCCGGATGTCCGCGGTTGAAATCTCCGGCAAATAATTGAGCGCCATCAGCAGGTTCGACTGCGCGGTCGCATTCCCAGGCGACAACTGCACCGCACGGCGGTAATGCGGGATCGCCTCCCTGATGCGGCCCTGGTCCTTCAGCGCGTTGGCGAGCATGACCTGGGTCGCGACCTCGTTCGGACGCGTCGCAACCGCGCGCCCGGCGAGTTCGATTGCCTCCTCAAGCGCGCCCCGCTTCACCAACAGGTTGCCCAGGTTCGTCTGTGCCTCGGACATCTGGGGGGCGATGCGCAGCGCCTTGCGGAAGGCCTGTTCGGCCGCCGCGTCCTGTCCGGACAACAGGTACACGTTGCCGAGATTGTTGTGGATGTAGGGCGAATCGGGCGCGATGCGGGCAGCCATCTCCAAGTGCTGCTGCGCCTGCGCGTAGCGCGCCTGTTCCGCGAGCATCGTGCCCAGAAAGTAGCGCGCGTCGAGATGGCGGGGATCCTTCTCCAGAATCCGCTCGTAGCTGCGTTGCGCCTGCTCGCGATTGCCGGCGTTGAAGGCGGCTTGCGCCTGCTGGAGGAGTTTCTCGATTTTTTTCGACATGCGTCGGATTTTATCAGCCCGAACGCATATTTCCTGTCGCCCGCACTCAATAGAAAAGAGGCGAACGCCATTTCCGCTATGAATCGTAATCCGTCCCCAAAGCCACGACGATCGTTATGACGAAGTGTGGCATGTCGCCTGCGCCATCTTCGGACGGAGTTTCCGTCAGATCCCGCTTTCCCGTCGATACGTTTGTAGAGCACCACGTCCAATCTCGCGCCCAACCCAAACGACATTTTCATCCAGTTTGGCGTATGCCTAATGGAAATTTCTTTTTAATTCTTTTAGCATATAAGCAACATCCATCGTTTTGTCGCACCTCAAACAGTGCATCAACAAGCGAGATAGCAGACAACCCAAGGAGCAGAACACGTTCACGTCGAAGGCCCCCTCGCACTTGACGTCGTCTGCCTGTCGCGAACCGCCTTAGTTGCTCCTCTGACGTATCACCTGAAGCAAGTGAAAGGCCACGCAAATGTCGTAATTTCATTTCTCTCAAGCGATATCTCGCGCAACGGCAATGCCTACAAGAAGGTTGATAAGTGGAACCCGTTTCAACAAGAGCGCATAGCTTCAACGCCATTTCATCGGACTAACATCTCGTCTAATTGTTTGTAATTACAAGGAAAATTAATCCATGGCAATTCTGACCGGCTCCAAGAAGAACGACACCCTCAACGGTGGCAGCACCGACGACCAGCTCTATGGCCGCCAGGGCAACGACATACTCAATGGAGGCGACGGCAACGACCTGTTGTTTGGCGAAGCCGGTAGCGACTCGCTCAACGGCGGCATCGGCAACGACTATCTCGACGGTGGCATGGGTGCCGACACCATGGCAGGCGGTGCCGGAAACGACATCTACGTTGTCGACAACGTCGCCGATATCGTCACCGAACTCGCGAACGAAGGCACGGATACCGTTCAAAGCAGTATCAGCTATACGCTCGGCAGCAACCTTGAAAACCTCGTCCTGATGGGCACCGGCAACCTGTCCGGCACGGGCAACGCGCTCGCCAACGAGTTGTACGGCAACGACGACAACAACACGCTGGACGGCCAGGCAGGCGCCGACAAGATGGTTGGCGGCGATGGCGACGACACTTACTACGTGGACAACGTTGGCGACATCGTGGTTGAAAACGCCGGCGAAGGCACGGACACGATCATCAGCAGCGGAAGTTACACGCTGGGGGCGAACGTCGAGAATCTGACGATCACTGGAAGTAGCTTTGGCAGTTACTCCGGAACCGGCAATGCTCTCAACAATGTGCTGACGGCGAACGGTTATTACACCAACGACACGCTCAATGGCGGAGCCGGCTCCGATACGATGGCTGGCGGATCGGGCGACGACACCTACTACGTGGACAACGCGGGCGACGCGGTTTCGGAGGGCGCCGGCCAAGGCACTGACACCGTGATCAGTACCGTCAGCCATACGCTGGCCGCAAACGTCGAGAATCTGACGCTGGTCGGAACGGGCTTGGTCGGGACGGGCAACGCGCTCGACAACACCTACACCATCAACAACACCGGCAACTCGATTGTTGAAGCGGCGGGCGGTGGAACCGACATGGTTGTCAGCAGCGTCAATTACACGCTCGATGCCAACGTCGAGAAGCTGACGCTGGTCGGAACGGGCTTGGTCGGGACGGGCAACGCACTGGACAACACCTACATCATCAACAATACCGGCAACGCTATTGTTGAAGCGGTGGGCGGTGGAACCGACACGGTCCTCAGCACCGTGAATTACACCCTGGACGCGAACGTCGAGAATCTGACGATCACCGGAAATAACTTTGGAAGTTACTCCGGAACAGGCAATGATCTGAACAACGTGCTGACGGCGAATGGCTATTTCACCAACGACACGCTCAATGGCGGAGCCGGCGCCGATACGATGTCCGGCGGATCGGGCAACGACACCTACTACGTCGACAACGCGGGCGACGCGGTTATGGAGAGCGCCAACCAAGGCACCGACACCGTGATCAGTACCGTCAGCCATACGCTGGCCGCGAACGTCGAGAACCTGACCCTGGTCGGAACGGGCTTGGTCGGGACGGGCAACGCGCTCGACAACACCTACACCATCAACAACACCGGCAACTCGATTGTTGAAGCGGCGGGCGGTGGAACCGACATGGTTGTCAGCAGCGTCAATTACACGCTCGATGCCAACGTCGAGAAGCTGACGCTGGTCGGAACGGGCTTGGTCGGGACGGGCAACGCACTGGACAACACCTACATCATCAACAATACCGGCAACGCTATTGTTGAAGCGGTGGGCGGTGGAACCGACACGGTCCTCAGCACCGTGAATTACACCCTGGACGCGAACGTCGAGAATCTGACGATCACCGGAAATAACTTTGGAAGTTACTCCGGAACAGGCAATGATCTGAACAACGTGCTGACGGCGAATGGCTATTTCACCAACGACACGCTCAATGGCGGAGCCGGCGCCGATACGATGTCCGGCGGATCGGGCAACGACACCTACTACGTCGACAACGCGGGCGACGCGGTTATGGAGAGCGCCAACCAAGGCACCGACACCGTGATCAGTACCGTCAGCCATACGCTGGCCGCGAACGTCGAGAACCTGACCCTGGTTGGAACGGACAACGTAAACGGCATCGGCAACGCAGCAGCGAACACGCTCGTCGGCAATAGCGGCAACAACGTGCTGACCGGTGGCGCCGGTAACGACATCTTCCGGTTCGATACGACGCTCAATGCCAGCACGAACCTCGACACCATTACCGACTTCGCGAGCGGAGCAGACCATATCCAACTCGAGAATGCGATCTTCACGTCGCTCACCGCCACGGGTACGCTGAATGCTGATTGGTTCATCAGCGGTGCCGGCGTCACTGCCGCCGCCGACGCCAACGATTATCTGATCTACAACAGCACGACCGGAGCGCTGTACTACGACCAGGACGGCAACGGCGCGGGCCAGGCAGTGCAGTTCGCCACGCTGTCGGGGAGCTCGTCGTTGTCGGCGTCGGACTTCCTGATCAGCTAAACGATCGTTCGGAGCCGGTGGGGGAAATACTGCCCCGCTGGCATCCGGCAATCGCTAACGCAGACGCGCCGGGAGGTTTCTCCGGCGCGTCTTTCTTTATTCGATCTTAGATTCGTTCCTCCTCGCGCAACCGCCGCAACACCCCCGCCTGGTACCAGCGCGACACCAGCGGCCGCACCCCGGGCAGGCCGATCAGCCACGCAAGTGGGCGCAACAGCGGCACGCGCCGCATCAGCAGGATATAAGCGTCGAGCTCGCGCCGTATCGCCCCGTCGACGTCGCGAACATGCAGCTCGCGCAGCGCGGCGCCGGGATCGATCCCCAGCGCGCATAGCTCCGCGTCCCGGCCCGTGATGTCCACCCACTCGGTCGAAGCCGCCCCCTTCCCCGCGAGCCGCTCATACTGTGCGCGGTCGCGCACGCAGCGCGGACAGGCGCCGTCGTAAAAGACGGTGATCCGGGCATCCGGTTTGCACTCCCCCATCGCATCCTCACACTTTTTTGCCGCAGCCCCAAAACGCACCGCCCGCGCGCCTGTCCAACAGGCGGTGCCCCTGATGGAGTATTGGACATGTCCCCAGCCTCCTTCGTGCTTGCCCACGCGGCCAATTCCGACTGGCAGTTCGCGCTCGCCCGCGCACGCGGCGAGTTGCAGTCGCAGATCGCCGAACGCCACTCACGCCACCCCGATGCACGGCCCTTCACGCTCGGCTGGTGCTATCTCTGCGACTACTACGCGGACGAGGCCGAAGCCATTCTCTCCGCCCTGCAAGCCGAATTCCCCAATGTGTCCTGGGTCGGCACGAGCGCGCTGGGCGTCTCGGCGACCGGCGTCGAATACTTCGACGAGCCCGCGTTGGTGCTGATGTTGGCCCCGCTGCCGCGCACCGCCTTCCGCCTCTTTTCCGGCCTGCAGCCGCTGCCCATGCACCCGACGGACTTTCCGGCCCACACGGCGCTCGTCCACGCCGAAGGCAGCACGCCCGACGTGCAGGAGCTGCTGCAGGAACTTGCCGCGCGCACCACCACCGGCTACCTCTTCGGTGGCCTGTCGTCGGCCCGGGACCGTACGCTGCACATCGCCGACCACGTGCTCACCGGCGGCCTGTCCGGCGTCGCCTTCGGGCCGGAGGTCGACCTGATCTCGCGCGTCACGCAAGGCTGCCAGCCGATCGGCGCGCTCCGGACGATCACCGGCAGCGAAGACAACTACGTGCTGCGGCTCGACGGCCGCCCGGCGCTCGCCTGCCTGCTCGACGATCTCGGTCTCGACACCGAACTGCCGACCGAAGAGATGCTCGAAGCGCTGTCCGGCACGCTAGTCGGCCTCAGCACCGGCCCCAGCGATGTCACAGCGCACCCCGGTCAGTTCGGCCCCGACACTCTCGTGCGCCACCTTATCGGCGTCGATCCGCAAAACCAGGTGCTCGCCATCGGCGACGAAGTGGCCGAAGGCATGCATCTCGCGTTCTGCACGCGCGACGCCCGGGCCGCGCGCGCCGATCTCGTGCGCATCGCGCTCGAAATCCGCACCGAGCTCGCCGGCAGCGGAAAGGCCATCGCCGGCGCGCTCTACGTCAGCTGCTCCGGCCGCGGCGGTCCGCACTTCGGCGGCCCGCACGCCGAACTGCAGACCGTGCGCGACGTGCTCGGCGACGTGCCGCTCGCCGGTTTCTTCGCCGGCGGCGAGATCGCGCGCGACCGTCTCTACGGCTACACCGGCGTACTGACCGCCTTCGCGATGCCCGAGTGATCGGAGTACGCTGTGCCCGCATGAACGCACGCCCCGAATCCGTCATCCTCGTCCATGGATTGTGGATGCACGGCCTCATCCTGACGCCGCTGCGGCGCCGGCTCGCCGCGGCCGGCTTCGACGCGCACACCTGGTCCTACCCCTCGGTCACGCGCAAGCTCGCGACCAACGCGCAGGCCTTCGCCGAGCACCTGGCCGCGATCGACGCCGAAACCGTGCATCTCGTCGGCCACAGCCTCGGCGGCCTGATCCTGCTCTGCGCATTGCACCTGCGCCCCGACCCACGCGTGCGGCGCATCGTGCTGATGGGCTCGCCCTACAGCGGTTCGCGCGGCGCGACCGACCTGCTGCGCGTGCCCGGCCTCTCGCTCCTCGTCGGCCCCTCGGTCCAGGACTGGCTCGCCGCCCCGCCCGTGCCCTGCCCGCCCGGCGTCGATATCGGCGTGATCGCCGGCACGCATGCGCTCGGCCTCGTCGGCACCCTGGTCCGGCTCGAAGCGCCCAACGACGGCATCGTCACCGTCGCCGAAACCCGCTGCCCGGACGCCTGCGATGCGATCACGGTACACGCCAATCACTCCGGCATGCTCTTTTCCCGCGCCTGTGCCGACCAGATCGTCAGCTTCCTGCGCACGGGTGCATTCGCCCGAGAAACCGCGACCGCACAGGATCTCCGGCCGCATGAGCGCATTTGAAAAGGCAACGACGCCTGGCCTCATTCCGGATATTTTGTGCGCTGCACAAAAAAATTCTTGACTGGAATTGCATCGCGTCTACAATGGAATTGTGCAGTGCAGCAATAAACCGTCGCCCTCGACGGAATTGCTGACGATCAAAGATTCAGCCCAGGAGAGAACGCCATGACCATTACGCCCGACACCCTCGCCGCTTCCATCAAGAGCGCCCTTGCCACTTCGGAAACTGCCGCCCTCAGCAGCTTCGAGGCTGCCGAACGTCTGGCCGCCCTCAACCTCAACACCGCCCGCTCGCTGTTCGAAGACGGCATCGCCGCCGTGCGCGCGCTGATCGCCGTCAAGACCCCGAACGACCTGGTTGCCGTGCAGAGCGCGCTGGTGCAACCGGCCGCCGAAAAGGCCATGAGCTACTTCCGCAGCAGCTATGAAATCGTCGCGCAAGGTGTCGAAGAAGCGATCAAGCCCTTCGAAGCCCAGTACGGCGAACTCAACAAGGCCGTCGCCGAAGCGCTCGAGAAGGCTGCGAAGTCGGCTCCGGTCGGCTCCGAAGTCGCCGTCGCCGCCGTGCAGTCGGCGATCGCCGCCGCCAATTCGGCCTACGACAACCTGAACAAGGCGACCCGCAAGGTCGTCGCGATCACCGAAGCGAACGTCGCCGCGACCGCCAAGGCCGCTGCGAAGGCCGTCACGCCGACCACCGCGAAGAAGACTGCCTGATTCTGCTTGCAAAGTCGGCGCGGGGCCCGACCCCGCCCGATGCAGCTCCCGTTTCGGCGCCTCCGGGCGCCGAAACCTTTTGCACCTGCGGATGCCCACCCCGGGCGACGGCCCCTAGCGCGCCAGCCTGATTTGCGTCACGCTTGCCGCCCCGGCAAACCACCGCCCGCGACAACAACGATGACCTCCCCCCGACACCCCGCCTCCCCTCGCTCCACGCCCGAACTCCTCGCCCCCGCCGGCTCGCTGCAGATGATGCGCACCGCCTTCGCCTACGGGGCGGACGCCGTCTACGCCGGCCAGCCGCGCTACTCGCTACGCGTGCGCAACAACAGCTTCGGCAAGCTCGATGCGCTCGAAGCCGGCATCAACGAGGCGCACGCCGCCGGCAAGGCCTTCTATCTCGTCAGCAACATCTATCCGCACAACGCCAAGGTGCGCACCTTCGTCGAGGACATGGCGCCCGTCGTGGCCCTCAAGCCCGACGCGCTGATCATGGCCGACCCCGGCCTGATCATGATGGTGCGCGAGACCTGGCCCGAGGTCGACGTGCACCTCTCGGTGCAGGCCAACACGACCAACTACGCCGCGGTGCGCTTCTGGCAGTCCATCGGCATCAAACGCATCATCCTGTCGCGCGAGCTCTCACTCGACGAGATCGAGGACATCCGCCAGGCCTGCCCGGAGATGGAGCTCGAAGTCTTCGTGCACGGCGCGCTGTGTGTCGCCTACTCCGGCCGCTGCCTGCTGTCGGGCTACTTCAACCACCGAGACCCCAACCAGGGCACCTGCACCAACTCCTGCCGCTGGGACTACAAGGTCCACGACGCAAACGAGGACGGCACCGGCGACCTGCACCGCTGCGGCAGCCCGGGCGGCCAAGGGATGGCGCTCGGCGGCGGCGAACGCCACGAGGCCGGCCAACGCGTCTACCTCCTCGAGGAAGGCACCCGCCCCGGCGAATTGATGCCGATCGAGGAAGACGAGCACGGCACCTACATCCTCAATTCGAAGGACCTGCGCGCCGTCGAGCACGTCGAGCGGCTGGTGAAGATCGGCGTCGACTCGTTGAAGATCGAAGGCCGCACGAAGAGCCCTTACTACGTCGCCCGCGTGAGCCAGGGCTACCGCCGCGCGATCGACGACGCGATGGCGGGCCGCCCCTTCGACATGCGCCTGCTCGGCGAACTCGAAGGCCTCGCCAACCGCGGCTACACCAACGGCTTCTACCAGCGTCACCACACGCCCGAGCACCAGAACTACCTGCGCGGCCACTCCGAATCGGGCAGGAGCCTGCTCGTTGGCGAATTGTTGGAAGTCGATGCGGCCGCCGGCTTCGCCCACGTCGAGGTCAAGAACGGCTTCGGCGTCGGCGACCGGCTCGAATTCATCCAACCGGCCGGCAACGTCATCGCCCCGCTGGAAGCTCTCGAAGACGCCGACCGCCAGCCGATCGCGCGCATCCCCGGCGCCGGCAAACGCGTCTGGGTCAAGCTGCCGGAAGGCCTGAGCCCCTCCGTCGAGCGGCCCTGCTTCATCGCGCGAATGCTGTAATCCGGCGCCGCCTCAGGACAGGTTCGAGTCCTGACGGCGGGTGCCCAGCGGCACGCTGTCCCACGCCAGCATCCCGGCGAACAGCGAGATGCCGCCCGCGACCGCCATCGCGAAGGCAGGCAGCCCATACAGCGCCACCCCGGGCCGCACTTCACGGTGCACCAGCGATTCCCGAGGATTCGACGGGTTCACCCACACTTCCAGCTCGGTCTGGCTGCGCAGACGTTCGACCACCTCCTTGCCGCGCCGGTGCGAATACCGGCCGTCCTGCGGATCGAGGCGGCCGCCGACATATTCCGCCTTGTCGTAGACGTAGCGGTAGCGGACCCCGATGCGCTCGAGCGGCGGGCGCAACATCGCGGTCGGCGGTTCCACCGTGACGGCCTCGAGCGTGGCCATCACCGGCTGCCAATGCCGGCTACGCACCGCATCGAAAAGCGGCAATACCCCGTAGGTAATGCTCCCCACCGTCCCCAGCGTCAGCAGGAACACGCCTATCAAGGGAAAAGCGACGCGCAGCATCACCCCGATTGCATGCCTGCGGTAGCCGGAGGAGGTCTCGGTATCACCCATCGGCGCAGTTTGCCTGCACTTCAATCGCCGCACCAAAGACGTGCTTCACGTTCCCTACCATTCGGCCCGCGCACGAACACGCACCACACTTCTGGAGTACAATGCAAGGCTTTGTTTTATCTGTAAAACAGGATTCGCCGTGCTCGTCGCAGCCAACATCACCATGCAATTCGGGGCCAAGCCCCTGTTCGAGAACGTCTCCGTCAAGTTCGGCGAAGGCAACCGCTACGGCTTGATCGGCGCAAACGGCGCGGGCAAGTCGACCTTCATGAAGATCCTGTGCGGCGCGCTCGAATCCTCCGCCGGCAACGTCTCGAAGGACCCGAACGAGCGCATGGCCTACCTGCGCCAGGACCAGTTCGGCTACGAAGACATGCGCGTGCTCGACGTCGTCATGATGGGCCACGAGGAAATGTGGACCTGCATGTCCGAGAAGGACGCGATCTACGCGAATCCGGAAGCGACCGAAGAGGACTACATGCACGCGGCCGAACTCGAAGGCAAGTTCGCCGAGTACGACGGCTACACCGCCGAGTCGCGTGCGGGCGAGCTGCTGCTGGGCGTGGGCATCGGCACCGAGCTCCACAACGGCCCGATGAAGAACGTCGCGCCGGGCTGGAAGCTGCGCGTGCTGCTGTGCCAGGCCCTCTTCGCGAACCCCGACATCCTGTTGCTGGATGAGCCGACCAACAACCTCGACATCAACACCATCCGCTGGCTCGAGGACGTGCTCAACCAGCGCAACAGCACGATGGTCATCATCTCGCACGACCGCCACTTCCTGAACCAGGTCTGCACCCACATGGCCGACCTGGACTACGGCACGATCACCGTGTATGCCGGCAACTACGACGACTACATGGAAGCGTCGACCCTCGCGCGCCAGCGCCAGCAGGCCGCGAACTCCCGTGCGAAGGAAAAGATCCAGGACCTGCAGGAATTCGTGCGCCGCTTCTCGGCCAACAAGTCGAAGGCGAAGCAGGCCACCAGCCGCCTCAAGCTCATCGACAAGTTGAAGCCCGAGGACGTCAAGCCCTCGTCCCGCCAGTACCCGTGGATCCGCTTCGACTACGACGACAAGGACAAGCTGCACCGTCTCGCGTGCGAAATCGAGAACCTGTCCTTCGGCTACGAAGGCATGGCAAAGCCGCTGATCGACAAGTTCTCGATCGCGATCGAAGCCGGCGAGAAGGTCGCGATCATCGGCGAGAACGGCGTCGGCAAGACCACGCTGATGAAGCTGCTGGTCGGCACCGAGTTGGGCGGCCTGTCGCCGCAGAAGGGCACGATCAAGTGGGCCGAGAAGGCCAAGCCCGGCTACTACGCGCAGGACCACTCGGCCGACTTCGCCGGCACCGAGAAGCTCACCGAATGGATCGCGGAATACGCGCGCGTGACCGCCGGGGTCACCGGCGAGGACCTCGAGACGCTGATCCGCGGCACGTTGGGGCGGCTCCTCTTCTCCGGCGACGAGGTGCGCAAGCCCGTGAACGTCATCTCCGGCGGCGAGCAGGGCCGCATGCTCTTCGGCAAACTGATGCTGTCGCGCCCCAACGTGCTGCTGATGGACGAGCCGACCAACCACCTCGACATGGAATCGATCGAGTCGCTCAACACCGGGCTCGAGAAATTCACCGGGACGCTGGTGTTCATCTCGCACGACCGCGAGTTCGTGTCCTCACTCGCGACCCGCATCATCGAGATCAAGCTCGACGGCAGGATCATCGACTACCGCGGCACCTACGAGGAATACCTCGCCAGCCAGGGCCTGGAATAAGCCTCCCCGCCTCCCGGAGCACGCGCTGCCGCTCCGGGACATATGCGCTTTTCATCATATGATGAAAAATTTCTAATCCTTGCACATTGCATATACCCCAATTGTGGGGGTATACTCAGCCGCCTATGACGCCCCAATGCGGGGCTCTCTCTTGGGCGGTTGGTCTTGGTCACGACACGGGCAATCCGATTGCTGTGCGCAGCGCTGCTGGCGGTCGCCGCCGCGGCCTCCGTTCGCGCCGACTACCAAGACTGCCGAAGCTGCCATTACGCCGTCCTTCCCGAAAGCACCGCTCCGGATTTCACGAACTACTTCAATACGCCCGGGCACCATCCGGTACACGTGGCCTACCCTGCCAAGGCCGAATACAACGCCACGGATGCGATCGTCGCCGACATCCTGTTCTTCGATCGCGACGGCGACGGCCTGCCCGGCCCCGACGAAGTGCAGATCTTCCGTTCGATCGACGGCGACATGATCGAATGTTCCTCCTGTCATATCGAACACGGCATCGGCCCTCCCGCAGCCAACCATCCGATCGAATATGTGCGCGCCGCGACGGCCGACAACGCCCTCTGCGGCTTCTGCCATAACCTCTGACCGGCACGCCGCCATCACGCAACAAGCACGGTAACAAGAACTCTCTTCGGGAAACTCCGGGTAGAGGGAGCGCGGTCATAAAGCCGTACCCCTACGGTGAGCGTACTCGATGGCCGAATCTCCGCGCCCTCACGCCCGTCGTGTGCGGCATGTCCTGCTGGCGCTGCTGGTGTTCCTGATCGGCGGCGTCGCGCTTGGCGAAATCGCCGGCTGGCCCTTCCTGCGGTCGCCGCTAGAAAGCCGGCTGGCCGAGCGCTTCGCGCGACCGGTGCGCATCGCCCCACCCTTCCGGCTGCATCTGCTGGGCGCCGTGCGCGTCCACGCCAGCGGTCTGTGGATCGCCGCGCCGGAAGGATTCGATGTGCCTCATCTGGTCGATGCCGACGATATCGATCTGAGGCTGCGCTACCAGGACCTGCTTGCATTGCGCGAGTCGAACCAGCTGCATATCGACACGATCGACGTCGCCCGCATCGACGCCCAATTGCACCGCCGAGCCAAGGGACCGGCAACTTGGCAGTTCGGCGAACCGCGCCCCGACCAGCCTGAGACGCCTCCGCCGACGATCGCACACCTGGCCGTCCGTAACGGCACGATCGACGTCGACGACGCCCCGACGTCCACGCGGCTCAACGCCACCTTTACGACCGACGAGGGCGCGGCCGAAGGCACGCCGACCTCGCGCGCGATCGTGCGCGGACGGCTGCGCGGAAAGCCGCTCGACGCGACGCTCAGCGCCGCGGGCTTCCTGCGGCTCGCCGAAAACACCGCGGGCGCGCCGCCCGTACCCGTGAAGGGCCGCGTCGCGTACGGCGGAGTGCATGCCGAATTCGACGGGACGGTCGCCGACCTCTCGGGCGCGCGCGACCTGCGCGGCACCTTCTCGGCGCGCGGGCCCTCGCTCAGCGTGCTGGGCCAGCTCTTCGACATCGTGCTGCCGACGACCTCCGCGTTCTCGCTGCGCGGCAAACTCGAAAAGGATGGCGAACTGTGGCGCGCCCACGTCGACAACGCGCGCGTCGGCAGCAGTGCGGTCCACGGTCGCTTCAGCTACGACGCCCGCAGATCGCCCCCGCGTCTGGAGGGCGACCTCGGCGGCGAACGCTTCATCCTCGCGGACCTGGCACCGGCCTTCGGTACCCGTAATCCCGACGGCACGCCGGTGCGGCCGCCGCCCGGACGCACGTTGCCGGACCGCGAACTGAACCTGCCCGAACTGAAGAGGATGGATGCGCGCATTGCTGTCGATCTCGGTCTCGTGGACCTCGGCAACGCGTTCTCGCAGCAGATCTCGCCGCTACGCGCGACCTTGATCCTGGAAGGCGGACGCCTCGCGCTGACCGGCATCGACGCCCGCACCGCGAAAGGGCATCTGCACGGCGAGGTCGCCGTCGATGCCAACCGCCGCCTGCCGCAATGGGCGGCCAACCTCGGCTGGGAGGACATCCGGCTGGAGGACTGGATCGGCGCTTCGCGCAAGCGTGCCACCGAAGCCAAAGCGAAGGGTGAAACGAAGACCCCGCCGCCCTACTTCACCGGCTCGCTGCACGGACGCGCCAAGCTCACCGGCAGCGGCCGATCAACCGCAGCGCTGGTCGGTTCGCTCAACGGCGAGATCACGCTCGGGGTGCGCAACGGCAGCATCTCGCACCTCGTCATCGAAGTCCTGGGCCTCGACGTCGCCCAGGGGCTGGGCATGGTTCTGCGCGGGGACGAACCCCTGCCCGTGAACTGCGCGGTCGCCGATCTCGTCACGCACGACGGCCAGCTCACACCGCGCGTCGCGCTGGTCGACACCGCGGTCACGCTGGTGCTGCTCGACGGCAAGGTCAATCTCGCCGACGAGGCGCTCGACCTGCGCTTCACGGCGAAGCCGCGCAACGTCTCGCCCTTCACGCTGCGCACGCCGATCCATGTGCGCGGCCACTTCGTCGCGCCGCAGGTCTCGCCCGAAGCCGCGCCGCTCGCCGCGCGGGCGGTCGCCGGCATCGCGCTCGGCTTCGTCAACCCGCTCGCCGCGATCATCCCCTTCCTCGACCCGGGCGACGCCGTCGCCTCCCCCTGCCAGCAGTCGCTCGCGAAGCTGCGTCCCTGAGGCCGGCATCGCCGGGCATCGGCGTGCGTACACAAGCGTACGCGTGCCGGGCGCCGGTCTCGGCTACAATCGTTGAAATCACCTGCAGCGAACGACATGATCGGCATTTTCCTGATAACCCACGGGACGCTCGGCGAGTCCCTCATCCAGTGTGCGTGCCACGTCCTCAACAAACGTCCGGCACAGATCGCGCAGCTGGGGTTGTCGGGCCAAGACGATCCACTCGACATGCTGCCGATTGCACGGGACATGCTCGGCTGGGTCGACAATGGGCATGGCGTGCTGATGCTGACGGACATCTACGGCGCGACCCCTTCGAACGTCGCAGCCAAGCTGCTCGACCCGGGCCATATCGAAGGCATCGCCGGCGTCAATCTGCCGATGCTGCTGCGCGTGCTGACCTACCGCGAACGCGACATGCAGACGCTCGTGCAGCGCGCGGTGACCGGCGGATGCGACGGCGTGCTGCATATCAAGTAGAAACGCGTGGAGAAATCGTCGCGAACGAACGACGACACATATCGAACAGACAAAGGGGCAGACAACGAATGAGCAACGCAGCAGTCGGCACGCGCAGCACACTTATTTTCGAGTCCTGAGCCGCCCATGCCCAAAGCCGAAGTCGAAATCATCAACAAACTGGGACTGCATGCGCGCGCCTCGGCCAAACTCACGCAGACCGCCAGCAGTTACGGCTGTGACGTATGGCTCGAGCGCAACGGCCGGCGCGTCAACGCCAAGAGCATCATGGGCGTCATGATGCTCGCGGCCGCCCGCGGCGCGACGATCACCGTCGAAACGGCCGGAGAGGACGCCGACGCGGCCCTGCAGGCCATCCTCGACCTGATCGCCGACCGCTTCGGCGAAGGGGAGTAAGGCATGGCCTTCACCCTCCACGGCCTTCCGGTCTCGCAGGGCATTGCCATCGGCCACGTCCATCTGGTGTCGCACGCGATGCTGGAGGTCAACCACTACCACGTCGCGGCGAAATACCTCCCCGAGGAGGTCGATCGCCTGAACGAGGCGGTGGCGACCGTGCAGGGGGAGCTGATTGGCCTGAAGGCCGCGACCGCCGGCCAGCCGCACAGCGAGGTCGGCGCCTTCGTCGACCTGCAGCTGATGATGCTCGCCGACCCGATGCTGATCGACGCCGCGCGCGAGCTCGTGACGAGTCGCCGCTGCAACGCCGAATGGGCGCTGGTGCAGCAGATGGAGCTCGTCGTCGACCAGTTCGACCAGATCGAGGACCCCTACCTGCGCGAACGCAAGGCCGACGTCGTGCAGGTCGTCGAGCGCCTCGTCAAGGTGCTGCTCGGCCAGCCGCAGCACCTGCCGCCCAAGCGCCGCGACGGACTGGGCACGATCATCGTCGCGCACGACCTGTCGCCCGCCGACACGATCGGCTTTCGCGACCACAACATCACCGGCTTCGTCACCGACGTCGGCGGCCCCACGAGCCACACCGCGATCGTCGCGCGCAGCCTGCGCATCCCGGCCGTGGTCGGCCTGCATCACATCCGCCAGCTCGTCGAGGAAGACGAACTGCTGATCATCGACGGCACGCGCGGCGTCGTCATCGTCGGCCCCGAAGAGAGCATCGTCGAGGAATACCGGCTGCGCCGCAGCGAGCTCGAGCTCGAACGCTCCAAGCTCAATCGCCTGAAGGACACGCGCGCGACGACGCTCGACGGCGAGGACGTGAATCTCCTCGCCAACATCGAGGGTCCGAAGGACCTCGGCCAGGTGAAGGCGGTCAATGCCGACGGCGTCGGTTTGTACCGCACCGAATTCCTCTTCATCGGCCGCGATTCGCTGCCCGACGAGGAAGAACAGTACGAGGCCTACCGCACGGTGCTGAAATCGCTGCCGGGCAAGCCGGTGACGATCCGCACCTTCGACGTCGGCGCCGACAAGGCGCTCAACGGCGTCAGCGCGCGCTTCGAGCCGAACCCGGCGCTGGGCCTGCGCGCGATCCGCTATTCGCTCGCCGAGCCGCAGATGTTCATGACGCAGCTGCGGGCATTGCTGCGCGCCTCGGTCCATGGCCAGCTCAAGATCATGATCCCGATGCTCGCGCATGCGCACGAGATCGACCAGACGCTGCGCATGATCGAAAAGGCCAAGGCCGAGCTCGACGAGGAGCGCCACAAGTACGACCCGCGCGTCGAGGTCGGCGGCATGATCGAGGTGCCGGCCGCGGCGCTCGCGCTCGGCATGTTCATCCGCCGCCTGTCCTTCCTGTCGATCGGCACCAACGACCTGATCCAGTACACGCTCGCGATTGACCGCTCCGACGAGGCGGTCGTGCATCTGTACGACCCGCTGCACCCCGCGGTGCTGAAGCTGATCGGCGGCACGATCCAGGCGGGCGCCCGCTTCGGCCTGCCGGTGTCGGTGTGCGGCGAAATGGCGGGCGACCCGGCCTACACGCTGCTGCTGCTCGGCATGGGGCTGCGCAACTTCTCGATGCACCCGGGGCACATCCTCGAGATCAAGCAGCAGGTGCTGCGCGCCGACGTCGACGAGCTCGCGCCGCGCGTGCAGCGCATCCTGAAGATGGACGAACAGTCGAAAGTGCGCGAAGCAGTGATGCGGCTGGCCAGCTAGAGCCACCGGCTCACCCGACATAACGATAACGAGAGAACGACAAACGGGACATGGGACTACGCGGGAAATCTGGGCTATGGCTCACTGCACTGCTCGCCCTGCTGTTGTTGATCGCACTGTTGGCCGGCCGGACCGGACTGGACGTCTTCCGCCAACACTTCGGGGCCGCCTACGCGCGCAACCACGCGCTGCTGCAGGCGCAGAAGCTCGTCACGCCGATCACCCGCGAACTGAGCCTGTCGCAGCGCCTGGCCGAGCTCGGGAGCGTGCGCGCCTACCTGCGAAACGGCCACGACCCCGCGACGACCTTCGCCGACCTCGAACGCTTTCGCGCCGCCTTCGCCGACGGCTCGGCCTTCCTGATCGCAAATCCGTCCGGGCGCTACCACTTCACCGACCACAACGATCCGGCGGCGGCACGCGCGCCGCGCTACACGCTGCGTGAGGACGAGCCGAAGGATGCCTGGTTCTATGCGACGGTCCGCAGCGGTCGCCCCTATACGCTCAACGTCAATGTCGACGACACGCTGCGGGTCACGAAGATCTGGTTCAACGTGCTGGTCCACGAGGACGACGACAAGGGCGGCGCCGCACGTGTGCTGGGGCTGGCCGGCACCGGTCTGGACCTGACGCGCTTTCTCGCGGAGTTCGTCGCGACCGACGACCCCGGCGTCACGAGCCTGGTCGTCGACGGCACGGGCGCGATCCTCGCCCACCCCGATCCGAAGCTGATCGAGTACTCGGCGCTCACCAAGGCGACGCCGGAGCGCACGCTTTACCGCCTGATCTCCGGCGACGCCGACCACGCCGCGCTCGAGCGCAGCTTCGCGGAGTTGCGGGCGGCCAAGGGCGGCAGCCGCACGCTCGAAGTCCGTCTCGACGGCCAGCCGCGCATCCTCGGCGTGGCCTACGTGCCGGACCTCGACTGGTACGTGCTGAGCGCCGTCGACGCCGGCGCCGCGCGCGTCATCGACGAGGCCGCGCTGTGGCCGATCGCGCTCGCGACACTCGTGCTGATCCTGCTCTTCGCGGCAGCGGTCAGCATGGGGGTGGATCGCATGATCCTGAACCCCCTGCTCCGCCTTACCGAATCCGCCCGACGGCTCGCCGCCGGCGACTACGGCCTGCGCCTCAGCTCGCATCGCAACGACGAACTCGGCGAGCTGACCCGCGTGTTCGACGGCATGGCGCGTCAAATCGACGCCCACACCCGCGAGCTCGAGGGCCGCGTCGCCGAGCGCACGCGCGACCTGGCTGCCGCGCATAACCGCGTCGCCGAAGCCCACCGCCAGATCCAGGACAGCATCCGCTACGCCGGGCTGATCCAGGACGCGATGCTGCCGCAGGCCGCGCTGGCCCGTGCGCTGCCGGAACGCCATTTCGTGCTCTGGCAACCGCGCGACACCGTCGGCGGCGACCTCTACCTCTTCCGCGAGGACGCCGACGGCTTCGTGATCGGCCTCGTCGACTGCGCCGGCCACGGCGTGCCCGGCGCCTTCATGACGATGATCGCGCACGCCGCCTTCGACCAGGCGGTGCAGGAGCTCGGCCTCGCCGACCCGGCGGCGCTGCTCGCGCGCATGGACGTGGCCATCCGCGCGCTGCTGCCCGACGCCGCCGCGGGCCGCCATCTCGCGACGAACATGGACGCCGTGCTGTGCCGCGTCGACCACGCCCGCGGACGGGTGAGCTTCGCCGGCGCCCACCTCGACCTCTATCACTGCGTCGCCGGGGTCTGCACGCGCATCCGCGGCGACCGCCGCAGCCTGGGCGAGCGCCGTCGCGGCGACTATGAGAACCACGTCATGTCCGTCGAACCCGGAGCGGCGTATTATCTGACGACAGACGGTTTTCTCGATCAGGCAGGCGGCATGCACGGCTATGGGTTCGGCGCGCGCCGCTTCGCCGAGACGCTCGCCGCGCTTGACGCCCAGCCGATGCATGCGCGGCAGGAAATCCTGCTGCGCGAGCTGCGCGAACATCAGGGCGAGCGCCCCCAGCGCGATGACATCGCAGTATTGTGTTTTACGATTCCCGGCCGGGGCGACGCGCCCGGCACGACTTACGGGGAGTAAGGATGGAACAGGTCGACGTATTGACGCTGCGTGAGGCATTCACGCGCCAGGGCATCATGCTGGGCTTCAACGGCCCGTTTTCGGCAACGCTGATGGAGGAAATCGGCAAGGCCCTGCGCAAGCACATGGAAGGACTCGCCGAATCGCCCTCGGCCGTCACCGACGTGTTCTCGGCCTACATCGAGCTGAGCCAGAACATCCGCCACTACGCGGCCTCGCGCGGCGTCAGCGGTGCCGCGGCCGAAGCGACGATCATCGTGTCGCGCGACGAGGACGGCCGCTACGTCGTCAGCGCCGGCAACGTCGTGCTGACCGCAGACGGCGAGGCACTCGTGCAGCGCATCGCGGCCCTCGCGGGGATGGACAAGACCGAACTGAAGGCGGCGTTCAAGACCCAGATGCGCGCCCCGCGCGACCCGGACGCGAAGACCGGCGCGGGCCTCGGCCTGATCGACTTGGCGCGCCGCGCGAGCGCGCCGCTGCAATGCAATCTCAAACCCCTGGACGACGCGCACGCCTTTTTCAGCCTGCGCGTCGTGATCTGAATGCCGTGAAAAAATCGTGACGAGCTGTACCGTGCGCAAGGCGCGCAAGAACAAGCGAACGACAAGACATATCGAACGATCAGGCGCCCGCGAATGAACGACTCAGCAATCGTTACAAGACCAACAGAGACATTCACAGGCTCTGATTCGAGGACTGACGTGAACGACATCAACATTGCCGGCAGCGAATCGACCCCCCGCATCCACGCGGACTGGAGCGCCGGACGGCTGGAAATGAGCGGAGACTCATATCCGGAAAACTCCTTCGAACTGTTCCAGCCCGTCCTTCAGTGGGTCGGCGCCTTTCTCGACGACCGCGGAACGCAGCCGCTCGCCGTCGACCTGCAGCTGCTGTATCTGAATACGAGCAGCGTGCGCGCGATGATGGAGATCTTCGACACGCTCCAGGAAGCTCACGAACGCGGCCGCACGGTGTCGGTGAGCTGGCGCTACGACCGCAAGAACGAACGGGTCGCTGACCTCGCGGGTGAGTTCAAGGAAGATTACACCTTCCCCTTCGAGATCGTCCCGGAGCCCTAGGCATGAGCGGCGCCACCCTCCCGACGTCGGGCGAGGAGCCCCCGCTGTTCGAGCGCATCGAGGAGCTGCTCGCCGATCCGGCACAGCAGGACAACCCGCTGCGCGGGCCGCTGACCGAGCTGATGGCAGCGTTTTACGACCAGCTCAACCAGATGGACCGGATCACCCGCATCAGCGACCGCTACCAGGCCGCCGAACGCGCGCGGGGGGCCGGGCACGCGCTCAACTACCGTGAGCAACTGCGCCGGCTCGAGAAGATCGTGCGCATCAGCGACCGCTACCAGGGCATGCTGCGCGAACTCAACCAGCGCCTCGAATGGCTGTCGAACCGCGACGCGCTGACCGGACTGCCCAACCGGCGCCACGCGCTCGCGCGGCTCAACGAGGAGCACGGCCGCGCCCAGCGCAGCGGCAAGCCCTTCGCCATCGCGCTCGTCGACATCGACCACTTCAAGGGCATCAACGACAGCTGGGGCCACGAGGTCGGCGACCAGGCGCTCGCGGCAGTGGCCGCCCGGCTCGCGGCGTCGATCCGCGAATACGACATGTGCGCGCGCTGGGGCGGCGAGGAGTTCCTCGTGCTGCTGCCGGAGACCGCCGCGTCCGTCCTGCCCGACAGCGCCGAACGGCTGCGCGCCTGCATCGCCGCCGATCCCTTCGTGATCGGCGAGCGCCAGCGCACGGTCACCGTGTCGCTCGGCGTCGGCTGCCTGCAGCCGGGCGAAGACCTGACCGCCTTCATGAAGCGCGTCGACGATGCGCTCTATCGCGCCAAGCACAAGGGCCGCAACCGCTTCGAGCTCTCGGCGCCGCCGGCCGAATTTGACAATCCGCCCGCCGCAGGCTAGTTTTCAGCCTTCAGCGCCGATTTGAACCACAGCTTGCGGGCGCTCAATAAATCCGGCTAAAGCGAGGACGACCCAGTCCGCGTTTCGTAGCCGGCTGGGTTTTTTTCGTTTACAAGAATATCGCCATGATCCAACCCCAATCCGTTGGCATCGTCGCCCCGCAGCGGGCGCACTTTAGTGCGCCGCTCGCGCTGCGCAGCGGTGGCACGCTCCCCGAATACGATCTCGTCTACGAGACCTACGGCGAACTCAACGCCACGCGCAGCAATGCGGTGCTCGTCTGCCACGCGCTGTCCGGCTCGCACCACGTCGCCGGCCACTACGCCGATCAGCCCAACAGCATCGGCTGGTGGGACAACCTCGTCGGCCCCGGCAAGCCGCTCGACACGCGCCGCTTCTTCGTCATCGGCGTGAACAACCTCGGCGGCTGCTACGGCACGACCGGCCCCCAGTCGATCAACCCGGCGACCGGCCAGCCCTGGGGCGCGGAATTCCCCTTCGTCACGGTCGAGGATTGGGTGACGACCCAGGCCCGGCTCGCCGACCAGCTTGGCATCGAGCGCTTCGCCGCGGTCGTCGGCGGCAGCCTCGGCGGCATGCAGGCCCTGTCGTGGACGCTGCAATACCCGGAGCGCGTCGCCAACGCCGTCGTGATCGCGTCCGCGCCGAAGCTCACCGCGCAGAACATCGCTTTCAACGAGGTCGCGCGCCAGGCGATCCTGACCGATCCGGACTTCCACGGCGGCCACTACTACGCACACGGCGTGGTGCCCGCGCGCGGCCTCAAGCTCGCGCGCATGATCGGCCACATCACGTATCTCTCCGACGACGCGATGGGCGACAAGTTCGGCCGCAGCCTCCGCCACGGCAAGGCGATCTACAGCTACGACGTCGAGTTCGAGATCGAGTCCTACCTGCGCTACCAGGGCGACAAGTTCGCCGGCTTCTTCGACGCGAACACCTACCTGCTGACGACCAAGGCGCTCGACTATTTCGACCCGGCTTTCGAGCACGGCGGCAACCTGCCGGCGGCGCTCGCGCGGGCGACCGCGGATTTCCTCGTCGTGTCCTTCACGACCGACTGGCGTTTCGCGCCGTCGCGCAGCCGCGAGATCGTCTATGCGCTGATGCACAACCAGCGCAACGTCAGCTACGCCGAGATCGACTGCGCCGCCGGCCACGACTCCTTCCTGCTCGACGACGCCCAGTACCACGGGCTGCTTAACGCCTATTTCGATCGCATCGAGGTCTGACCATGAGTGCCTACCGTTACGACTACGAAGTGATCACGCAGTGGATCTCGCCCGGCGAGAAGGTGCTCGACCTCGGCTGCGGCGACGGCAGCCTGCTGAAGCACTTGCGCGAAGTGCGCCAGGTCCAGGGCTACGGCGTCGAGAACGATCCGGACAAACTGCTCGCGTGCACGCGCAACGGCGTGAACGTGATCCAGATCAACATGGACAAGGGCCTCGCCGGCTTTGAAGACGGCTTCTTCGACCACGTCATCATGAGCCTGTCGCTGCAGGCGATGCACAACACGCTCGGCATCCTCGCCGAGATGCTGCGGGTGGGGCGCGAGGCGGTCGTGAGCTTCCCGAACTTCGGCTACTGGCGCCATCGCCAGGCGATCCTCAACGGGCGCATGCCGGTGTCCGAGAGCCTACCGCACCAGTGGTTCAACACGCCCAACGTGCGCTTCTTCACGATCGCGGACTTCGACGCGCTGTGCGAGATGAATGGCATCAAGGTGCATGAACGGCTCGCCTTCGACGAAGAAAAGGTGATCGTCGACGAACCGAACTTCCTCGCGAGCGTCGCGGTTTATCGACTCGGTCGCGCCGCCTGAAGTCGGAAAGAAAACGGCCCGCACGCGGCGGGCCGTTCGGATGAACTGGGCGGCGTTCAGCCGACGACGAAGTGGGCCACGTCGACGCGGATCACCGGCCGGTCGAGGGCGACGGCGGTTGCAGCGGCGAACTTCTTCGCCCATTCGCCCCCCTGGCGGAAACGGTCCTCGCCGCCGTACTTGGCGACGTTGAGGATCATGTCGAGGACAAGAATCTTGCCCATCGGGTTCGACGGCGTGCACTCAAGCGTGTCGAATTCGTGCGACAGCCACGCGCGTGCGCTGTCCTTGTCGAGACCGGACGCATCCTCCTGATGCACCGTCATCTCGTATTCACGCTCGGCACCGAATGCCACCGTGATATGCTGGCTCATCTCCATCTCCTCAAGATTTTTCGTTGTGTTTTGCCGGGAAGCCCGAACACGCATTCTCGGGCGAGTGGCGGGCGCAGGCAAGTCCATACGCCTGCGTATCGCTGCAGTGCATGATTGTATGCCAAGCCGCATGGCTGTCAGAATCACCCCGTTTTGGGTATCGAATTTGCTGGAAGCCGCCATGCAGGGCGCATCCGGCTCCGACTGGATGTTCTCCGCCTCCCATGCGTCATAAGGGCTTCGTTCGCTCGCTGCTGACTCGGACCGCCGCACTCGGCGTGCTGTGCATCGGCATGACACTGCCTGCCTGGGGTGGGGAGACGGCCTCGCCCGAAGGCCTGTCCGCGGGTGCGGCACTCGGCCTGCTCGTCGTGGGTGCGGGCATCGGTGCAGTCGCAACTTCATTCGCCGGTCGCCGCCGCGCGCGGTCCGACGACGGCGCGACGCAGGGGGCGCTTGCCGAAGTCGAACGGCAGAGCGCCTACCTGCATGCGGTTCTGAACCAGCTGCCGCAAGGCATCAGCGTCTTCGACGAACACCTGCGGCTGCGCTATTGGAACCAGGGCCTCGCCGAGGTGCTCGACCTGCCGCCCGAGCTGCTGCGGCCGGGCGTCGGTTTCGACGAACTCCTGATGGTGCCGGCGCTGCGCGGCGAATACGGGCCCGGCGACCCGGCCGAGCTTGTGCGCGCGCGACGCGAGCTCGCGCTGCGCTTCGAACCGCATCGCTTCGAGCGGGCGCGACCGAACGGACGCACCCACCTCGTCGACGGCGAGCCGCTCTTCATCGGCGGCAAGGTCGCGGGCTTCATCACGACCTACACCGACATCACCGAGCGCCGCCGCACTGAGGAAGCGCAGGAGCGCCAGACGCGCCTGCTGCAGACCATCATCGACAACATCCCGGGCGGCGTGTCGCTGATCGACGGCAACCTGCAGCTGATGGCCTGCAACGAGGAGCTCAAGCGGCTGCTCGACTTTCCGCCGGAGCTCTTCGCGAACGGGCTGCCGCCGCTGGAGACGCTGTTCCGCTTCAACGCGCAGCGCGGCGAATACGGACCGGGCGACCCGGACCAGATCGTCGCCGAACTGCTGGAGCGCGCGCGTCATCCGGTCGCCCACGGTTTCGAGCGCCGCCGGCGCGACGGCACGGTGCTCTTCGTCCAGGGCCGGCCGCTGCCCGACGGCGGCTTCGTGACGATCTACACCGACATTTCCGCGCGCAAGCGCGACGAAGAGCGGCTGCAGCTTGCGGACAAGGTGTTCGAGAACAGTCCCGAGGCGATCGTCATCACGGACCTGTCGCAGCGCATCCTGTCGGTGAATCCCGCCTATACCGCGATCACCGGCGTCGCTGCCCAAGAGGCGCAGGGCATGCTGTTCCGGCCCGAAGAGTCGGATTCGCTCGGCGGCTCGATCGCGGTGTGGAGCGTCGTCAACGCGCACGGCGCATGGCAGGGCGAGACGCGCGGCCAGCGTCGCGACGGCAATTATTACCCGCGCTCGCTGACGATCACCGGCGTGCGCGATCCGGCCACGCGTCAACTGACGCACTTCATCGCGATGTTCTCCGACATCACGGAAAGGAAACGCGCCGAGGCCGACATCCAGCAGCTCGCCTACCAGGACACGCTGACCGGGCTCGCCAACCGCTTCTCGCTCAGTGCGCGTCTGCAGCAGTCGGTCGCCGACGCGCGGCGCAACGGTCAGCAGCTCGCCGTGGTCTTCCTCGACCTCGATCGCTTCAAGCACATCAACGACTCGCTCGGCCACGCGGTCGGCGACGAGCTGCTGCGCCAGGTGGCGCTGCGCCTGCGCGGGGCCGTGCGCGAAGTCGATACCGTGGCGCGGCTCGGCGGCGACGAGTTCGTCGTCGTCCTGCAGAGCATCAACGGCGCGAACGATGCGGCCCACGTCGCGGCGAAGCTGCTCAAACAGCTTTCCGCGCCTTACGTCGTGCAGGGCACGGAACTGCACACAACGCCGTCGATCGGGCTCAGCCTCTTCCCCGACGACAGCAGCTGTCCGGACGCGCTGATGCGCAACGCCGACACCGCGATGTACCACGCGAAGGCCGCGGGACGGGCGCGCTTCCAGTTCTACACCGAGGAGATGAACCAGGCCGCGACCGAGCGCCTGGACCTCGAACGCAAGCTGCGCGGCGCGCTGAAGCGCGGCGAGTTCGAGCTGTGGTACCAGCCGCAGTTCGCGTCCGCGGACGGGCGGCTCACCGGTATGGAGGCACTGATCCGCTGGCGCCACGGCGAGGACGGGCTGATCCCGCCGGTGCGCTTCATCCCGATCGCGGAGGAGACCGGCATCATCCTCGACATCGGCAACTGGGTGCTCGGCGAGGCCTGCCGCCAGGCGCGCGCGTGGCTCGACGAGGGCCTGCCGCCGCTGCGCATGTCGGTGAACTTGTCGGTGCGCCAGCTGCGCGACGCAACGATCGTCGACACGGTGAAGCACGCCCTCGCGGATTCGGGCTTGGATCCGTCGCTGCTCGAGCTCGAGATCACCGAAAGCTCGGTGATGGAGCGCCCGGGCGAAGCGATCGCGCTGCTGCAGCACCTGAAGGACCTCGGCCTGCAGCTCGCGATCGACGACTTCGGCACCGGCCATTCGTCGCTGTCCTACCTGAAGCTCTTCCCGCTCGACCACCTGAAGATCGACCGCTCCTTCGTCTCGGACATCGAGCACGACGCCAACGACGCGATGATCGTCGCCGCCGCGGTGTCGCTCGCGCACAATCTCGGCCTGACGGTGATCGCCGAGGGCGTCGAGACGCCGGTGCAGATCGAGCGCCTGCGCGAACTGGGCTGCGACGAGCTGCAGGGTTACCTCTTCAGCAAGCCGCTGCCGGTCGCCGAGGCCGGCGCTTACATTCGCGAGCACAACGCGCTGGTCTGACAATCCCGATCGAAGCCGCCGATCTGGGATAATGCCGGGTCGGCTCGCCGCGCCGCCCGCGCGGCGCCCCTCTTTCCCCTTCGTGTCCGCCTTCGTGCCCCCTGCGTCCAACTCCCGCCGTCCCGCCTGGCTCGCCGCCCTGCTCAACCGCCGCATGCTGGTGTGCATCTTCACCGGCTTCTCGTCCGGCCTGCCGCTGTACCTGCTGCTGAACCTCGTGCCCGCGTGGCTCAAGACCGAGGGGCTGTCGTTGAAGGCGATCGGTGCATTCGCGCTGATCCAGTTCCCCTACACGTGGAAATTCCTGTGGGCGCCACTGCTCGACCGCTTCGGCCTGATCGCCTGGCTCGGACGGCGCAGGAGCTGGATGCTGGTGTCGCAGTTGGGACTCGTCGGCACGATCGCGTGGCTCGGCCAGCTTTCGCCGACGCAGAACCTTTCGCTCGTCGTCGGCATCACGGCGGTGCTCGCCTTCCTGTCGGCGACCCAGGACATCGCGCTCGACGCCTTCCGCCGCGAGATCCTGCCCGACGTCGAGCTCGGGCTCGGCAACGCGATCCACGTCAACGCCTACCGCATCGCCGGGCTTGTGCCGGGCTCGCTGTCGCTGATCCTGGCCGACCGCCTGCCGTGGAGCGTCGTGTTCCTCGTGACGGCGCTCTTCATGCTGCCCGGCGTCGCGATGACGCTGCTGTCGAAGGAGCCGGCGGCGGCGAAGGGAGCGCCGCGCACGCTGCGCGACGCGGTGGTCGAGCCCTTCCACGAATTCTTCACGCGCCACGGCACGCGCGCGGCGCTGCTAGTGCTCGCCTTCGTGTTCTTGTACAAGCTCGGCGACTCGCTGTGCACGGCGCTCGCGACCCCCTTCTACCTCGACATGGGGTTCACGAAGACCGAGATCGGCCTGATCGCGAAGAACGCCGGGCTGTGGCCGGCGGTGATCGGCGGCATCCTCGGCGGCATCTGGATGGTGAGGCTCGGCATCAACCGCGCGCTGTGGCTCTTCGGCGTCGTGCAGGTCGCGAGCATCCTCGGCTTCGTGTGGCTCGCGTGGCTCGGGTCGGCGCCGTCCGACGCGGCGCGGCTGGCCGCGCTCGCGGTCGTGATCGCATCCGAAGCGGCCGGCGTGGGCCTGGGCACGACCGCCTTCGTCGCCTACATGGCGCGCACAACTCACCCCTCCTATACGGCGACCCAGCTCGCGCTCTTCACGAGCCTGATGGCGATGCCGCGCACCTTCATCAACGCATCGGCCGGTTGGCTCGTCGAGCGCCTGGGCTGGTACGACTTCTTCTGGCTGTGCTTCTTCCTCGCGATTCCCGGGATGCTGCTGCTCGTCAAAGTCGCGCCCTGGAACGGCGAACCCAAGGCGGTGGCCGGCGCGCCGGAACGCGCCTGACGGAGCCCCCCTATGATCCAGGACGCCTCCGCCCCACTCGTCGCGGCCGCCCGTGAGCTCGGCCGAAGCGTCGACGCGATGCGCTTCTCGCCGCCGGTGAGCCATGTCTACAACCCACTCGACTACGCTTGGAACATCCACGAGAACTACCTGCGGCGCTACGGCGCGGGCAAGAAGCGGGTGATCTTCGTCGGCATGAACCCCGGTCCCTTCGGCATGGTTCAGACCGGCGTGCCCTTCGGCGAGATCGAAGCGGTGCGCGACTGGCTGGGCCTCACCGGCCCGGTCGGCAGGCCGGCGGTCGAAAACCCGAAGCGCCCGATCGAGGGCTTCGCCTGTCCGCGCTCGGAAGTGAGCGGGCGGCGGCTGTGGGGACTCTTCCGTGAGCGCTTCGGCAGCGCGGAGGCCTTCTTCGCCGAACACTTCGTCGCGAACTACTGCCCACTCGCGTTCTTCGACGGCGGCCGCAACCTCACGCCGGACAAGCTGCCGGCCGCCCAAGCGCTACCGCTGCTCGCGGCCTGCGACGAGCATCTGCGCCGCATCGCCGATGCGCTCGAACCGGAATGGGTGATCGGCGTCGGTGCCTGGGCCGAGGGTCGGGCGGCGGCGGCGCTCGCTGGTCGCAAGCTGCGCTTCGGACGCGTGCTGCATCCGAGCCCCGCGAGCCCGGCGGCGAACCGCGGCTGGTCCGAGGCGGCGACGCGCCAGCTCACGGAGCTCGGCGTCTGGCAGTGACGATGGCATTACCCGCCGGGTCAATTCTTTCGTCATCAAATGCGAAACGCGGACGCGTCCCGTGTAGCAAAACAACCTGCCATCAAACACTTATTTCGCCTGGCGACTGCGCCGCATGCCCCTCCATACGCCAGGGTAAATAGCAAAACTCTGTTGCATCTCGAAGTTTGCCGAGCCGTTTCGGCTGTGACATTTTGATAACCCGATGGCAATAAAACCCGCTCTTCATAGGGCAGCCATCGGATCGTCGCAGCGCTGTCTCACGCATCTGGGGAGGGGAACGGTGGCGTCGCATCTCGGCATACTCGCGGTCCTGCAAGCCCTGCGCGAACGCCTGTCGATTCGCATGGCGGCGCGCCTCGGGGGCAATCCGCAGGTCGAGATCCTCGGCTCCCAGTCTCTGAGCGGCGCACCGCAGCCGAACACCGACACCCTCGGCCTATACCTGCATCGCATCTCGGTCGACCCCTTCAGCCGCAACCGCCACCTGCCGCCGACGGAAGGCCGGCGCGCGCCGCGCCCCGAGCTGCCGGTGAATCTCCACCTGCTGCTGGTCGCGTGGTGCACGCACACCGAGCAGGAGATCGGCTACCTGTCGACGGCGATCCAGATCATCGGCGGCGGGCTGACGCTGAGCAGCGCCGACGTGAGCCTCGCCGATCCCGCGTGGGGCCACGAGGACGTCGTGCAGGTGATGCCCGAGGAGATGAGCACCGAGGACCTGATGCGGCTGTGGGACAGCCTGCCGGGCGACTATCGGCTCTCCGCTCCTTACCTGATCAAGACCGTGCGGCTCGGGCCGGACGTCGAGGCCGAAGAAGGTCCGCCGGTGCGCACGTTGGTGTATCCGATGGACGACCGCGGAGGACGGGCGTGATCGTCGAGACCCTCGTCCTGCATGCGAGCGATTTCATCGAATGGCTCGACGCGAGCGGCCCGCAGGGGATCGCTCGGCGCAACGTGGACGCTCAGGCGCTCGAGGTGCGGCTGTCGAAAGCGCCCGCCGACCTGAAGCTGATCCACAAGCCCGCCGGGACCGCGCTGTGGCGGCGCGAACCGCAGGCGCTGCTGCGGGCGATCGACGGCGAGGCCGGCGCGGCGGACGTCGTGCCGCCGGCCGAGGCGCTATATCCGCTCGCGGGCGAAGTGCGCGATCCGGCGGGCGTCTTCCTGCCCCGGCGCTTCGCGTTCAACGCCGGGCGGCGCGTCGGGCATCGCCTGCGCCTCTTCCGCTCGGCGCTCGGTACGCGCTTGGGCAGGGCCGGCGGGCTTTACGGCCGCACGACGCTCGACGACGGCACGCCGGTGCCCTGGGTGCTGCTGGAGCTGCGCGTGACGCCGCCGCTCGCCGATCCGATCGACTTCGTCGCGCAGAGCGACGCGCACGGCGAGTTCCGCCTGTCGCTGGAGCGCCTGCCGGCGCTGACCAAGGACGCGCCGGCGGACACCTACCCGGGCGTGCTGAAGCTGCGGGCCGCGGCCGACGGCGGCGACCCCGACACGCTGCCCCCGGCGAGCGTGCGCGCGAGCGGCGGTTCGCCGTTCAAGGCGCAGCTCGCGGTCGAGGTCGCACCGGGACGCGTCGCCACGCTGGCGAGTCCCGCGCGCGATGCCGTGGTCCTGAAATTTTCCTGAGGCTGTGCCTCGGGTCGTGCAGATGCAGCAGGGAAAGGCAGTGCGCAAGACAGCTGGCGACGCGCATCGGCGCGTCATTCGCAGGTTCTGAGACGAGCAACGCCCCGGAGGAGAACGACATGCCCGAGTACCTAGCACCAGGCGTCTTCGTGGAGGAGACGAGTTTCCGCAGCAAGTCCATCGAAGGCGTGGGCACCAGCGTCGCGGCGCTGGTCGGCCCGACGCGGACCGGCCCCTTGCGCGGAGTGCCCGAGGTGCTGACGAGCTATGCGGACTTCGAGCGCATTTTCGGCGACGCGGGCGATCTCGCGATCGGCGAAGGCGGCGTGGCGATCCTCAACCACTCGGCGCACGCGGCGCGGGCCTTCTTCGACAACGGCGGCAAGCAGCTCTTCGTCGCGCGCGTGATTGCGGGCGTCAACGCCGTCGGTCCGGACGAGGACGGCATGTGGCCGGGCGCGGCGTCCGCCGAGGATGCGGGCAAGACGGTGAAGTTCTTCAGCCGCTTCCCCGGCAAGATGGGCGAGTACACGCTGGAGCTGCGCTGGCGCGACAGCGAGAACCTGCTGCGGACGACGAACCCGGGCAGCGCGACCGGCGACAACCTGTTCTTCGTCGAGGCCGAGGGCGTGCCGCTCGCGGCGAAGGTCACGGGCGCGATCGCCGACGCGACCTTCCCCGTGAACATCAAGGCGGTCGTGAAGCTCGACGGCGCCAACCTGGCGATCCAGGCCAATCGCACCGAGATCGTGTCGATGGCGGATCCGGCCAATCCGGCGCCGGTCGCTGCGACCGAGCTGACGGCACTGAACCCGGCGCAGCTGCCGGCCGGAACGAAGTTCACGCGCATCTTCGCGAAGGCCCCGGCCTCCGGCGCGCTCGCCGCCGGCACCTCGGCCGAGTTGCAGCTCGCCGACGTCACCGACCTGTCGGCCTACACCGGCGGCGCGAACTGGGGCGACCTGAAGGTGCTGCGCGGCACGCTGGATGCCGCGGGCGAAGTCTTCACGGTCACCGGCGACACGACGCTGAACCCGGGCGTCGCGAACCCGATCACGCTGCCACTCGCGGCGCTGGCGGCGAAACCGGGGGCGGCGCGCGCGATCATCGTGCTGCGCAGCTTCGACCTGGACGTGCGCAACGGCAGCGCGAAAGGCGAAGTGATCTACACCTACGGCGGACTCTCGACCGCGCCGACCGGCCCGGCGAGCCTCGCCGCGCGACTGCCCGTCGCACCCGACCGCCGCGCCGAGGCACTGACCTCGCCACTCGCCTGCGTCGTCGCCGACGACGCGACCGGCGACAGCATCCAGAAGGCGCTGATCGCGCTGTGCGACCCCGCCGCGCTGAACCCCGGCGCCGCCTCGCTCGACGAGCCGCGCTACCTGATCGCGCTGTCGGGCGGCGCGGACGGCACCGAGCCGACGGCGATCGACTACGCGGGGGAAACCGACGAGATCAAGGGCAGCACCGGGCTGAAGGCGCTCGAAGGCGTCGAGGACGTGTCCATCGTGATGACGCCGGCGGCAGCCGAGGCCGACGAGGACGTCCATACCGGCGTCGTGCTGGAGGTGCAGAAGCACTGCCGCCGCATGCGCTACCGCGTCGGCATCGTCGATTCGCGCTTCGGCCAGAGCATCGGCGAGGTGCGCGCCTTCGCCGGGCAGTTCGACGACTCGCGCCTCGCGTTCTACCACCCCTGGGTCGTGATCCCGGATCCGACCGGCACCCGTCGCGACATCGCGGTACCGCCCGCGGGCTTCGTCGCCGGCATCTACGCCCGCACCGATGTCGACCGCGGCGTGCACAAGGCGCCGGCGAACGAGATCGTGATGGGGGCGCTGCGCTTCGAGCAGCAGATCAACGCCTTCCAGCAGGAGCTCCTCAACCCGAACGGCATCAACTGCCTGCGCTCCTTCGTCGGCCGCGGCCATCGCGTGTGGGGCGGGCGCACGCTGTCGAGCGATCCCGAGTGGAAGTACGTGAACGTGCGGCGCTACTTCCTCTACCTCGAGCGCTCGATCGAGAAATCGACGCAGTGGGCGGTGTTCGAGCCGAACGGCGAGGCGCTGTGGGCCAACATCCGCACCAGCGTCGAGGACTTCCTGTTCTCCGAATGGCGCAACGGGCGGCTGCTGGGCGGCACGCCGAAGGAAGCCTACTTCGTGCGCTGCGACCGCTCGACGATGACGCAGAACGACATCGACAACGGGCGGATGGTGTGCCTCGTCGGCGTCGCGGCGCTGAAGCCCGCCGAATTCGTGATCTTCCGCATCGGCCAGAAGACCGCCGACGCCTGAACCGTGGAGAACTGAAACATGGCCATCTTTCGCGAAACCCCGTATTCGGCGTTCAACTTCCTCGTCGATCTCGAGCCCGGCCAGGGCAGCGAGGTGCGGGCGGGCTTCTCCGAGGTGTCGGGGCTGAACGCCGAGGTCACGGTCGCCGAGTACCGCGCCGGCAACGACCGCACGAACTACGTGCGCAAGGTGCCCGGCATCCACAAGGCCGGCGACGTGACCCTGAAGCGTGGCGTGATCGGCGCGCAGAACCTCTACGAATGGCTCGAAAAGGGGCGCACCGGGAAGATCTCCGAAGCCAAGCGCGACATCGTCGTGAAGCTGCAATCGGAGGATCGCAGCGACACGGTGGTGAGCTGGAAATTACGCGGCGCGATGCCGATCAAATGGACAGGGCCGACGCTGACCGCGAAGGGCGGCGGCGACGTCGCGATCGAAGAGCTCGTCTTGTCCGTCGAGACGATCGAACAGGAGTAATTCTCGTGGTGATAGCCGACAAGCGCATCGAGCTGGACGCCCGCCCCGCCCCGGGGCGACTCGCGCCAGTCGAGGTCGTGATGATCGGCCACTGTCCGTCGATCGACGGCAGCGCCGAGTGGAAGCGCCTTGCGCGCGATGCCGCGGTGCTCGCGGAGATCGCAGCGCTGGGCTTCACCGCCGAGGTCATGCGGCTGCGTGTGCTCGACGAAGGCGCAAGCGAAGCGGAACCGGGCGACGGCGCCTTGCAGGCGCTCTACCGCCTGCCGATCCCGATCCGCTCGCTCGGCTATTTCCAGTCCCTGTTCCCGCAAGCCTTCGACACCGACGGCGGCTACCGCAGCGCACTCGCGGGCCGCGCCGCGTGGCTGCCGACCGCGGTGCAGGACTTCTTCGACGGCGCCGAAGCCGGGGAGCGCGACACGCGCACGCTGTGGATCATCCGCGTGCCGGAGACCGACGGCGTGCGCGCCTTTCTGCCACACTTCGACGCGAACCTGCTCGAGCCCTCGAGCCTCGGCGCCTTCGAGCGCGCGTTGCTGGTCGAACGTGCCGGCATCATCGCGCTGCCGGACCTCGAACGCCTGCTCGTGCCCGCGGCGTTGCCGGACGTGCCGCGCATGCGGTTGCCGAACGCCGAGGCAATCTTCCTGCCTTGCGGCGTCGAGATCGACGATACCCATCGCGAACGCCGCCGCTCGAACGAAATGCCCGCCATCGGCGAGACCTTCGCGCCGATCGACGTCGTCGCGCCGATTGCCCGCACGCTCGCACGTCTGCGCCCGGACATGCAATGCCTGCTCGCGCTGCCGCTGGCGATGCGCCCGCGCGACGAAGTACCCGCGCCCGCGCCGGAATTCCTCGCGCAGATCACCCGGCTCGCGAGCAAGGTCGGCAGCGAGGACGAAGGCGGCGATGCCGAGAAGCTGCGCCACCTGCAGTTCGTGTGGCCCTATGTGCGCGGCCCGCAGCATCCGCTCGGATCGCCTTGCGGGCTCATCGCGGGCATGCAGGCACGCGTCGCCCAACGATACGGCACCTGGCGCTCGATCGCCGGACGCCCCCTGCCTGGCTCGATGCTGCCGTGGCCGCCGGTGATGCAGCAGCAGGCCACCGCGCTACGCGAAGTGCCCGGCGTCACGGTAATGGTGCTGCACGCGGGCAAGCTGCAGGTCGACGACGAGGCGATGTGCGTGCCCTGCCTGCCGTTGTCCGCGCTGCGCCGGATGAGTCCGGAAAGCCGCGCGCAGGAGCACTGGCGCTCGGCCGAGGTGATGCGCTTCATGGGATGGCTGCGGCGCGAGCTGCACACGATCGGCGACCAGCTCGTGTTCGACGTCGATCCGGACGATCCGCGCGTCGAGCTCGCGCTGCGCTCCTTCTTCGACCGCCTGCACGGCGCCGGCGCGCTGCGCGGGGCACGCCCCGAGGAGGCCTACCGCATCCGCCAGCTGCCGCAGACCGATTCGACGCTCGCCTTCGAGATCGAGATCGCACCGGCCTATCCGATCGACAGGCTGCGCATCACCTTCCTGCACGACCGCCACGCCGCGACGGCGGACACCCGCATCGAGGCGATCAATGGCTGAGTACGCCGATACCCCGCGCGAGTTCATCCCCTTTCGCTTCCGCGTCGCGCTGTACGACGGTCGGGGCGGCGGCCTGCTATGCCGCGGGGCGTTCAGCGAAGTGTCCGGGCTCGAGGCGACGATGGCGCCGAAGGCGCTGAAGGAAGGCGGGCGCAACTGGGGCGAGGTGCAGCTCGCCGGCCCGACGACCTTCCCGCCGATCATCCTCAAGCGCGGCATCACCGAAGTCGCGGACCTGTGGAACTGGTTCGACATGAGCACGCGCCAGGCCAACTACGCGCTGCGCGTCTCCGGCACGATCGATGTCTTCCACCCGGCGAAACCGGACCGGCCGCTGCTGCGCTGGCGCATCACGAACGCGGTCCCGACCAAGTTCAAGGGACCGGACCTCTCCGCGACCGCGAACCAGGTCGCGATCGAGGAATTGCAGCTCGCGCACGAAGGGCTGGAACTGGAACGCCCATAGGGAGAGACGCCGATGCCCGCCATGCAGATCGCCCGCGCCAAGCTGATCCCGATGAACGGCGATCAGGTCGAGACCGACGAGTCCAAGCACATCGACGTGCAGTTCAATCCGTCGACGCTGCGTGTGACGCTGTCGAACACGCTGAAGGCCGACAACAAGAGCGGCAGCGGCGGCAGCGGCGCGGCGGCACAGTATGTCGACAAGAGCGAATCGACGCTCGCCGTGGAGCTCGTCTTCGACACCAGCGTCGCGGCGCAACTCGGCTCGGATACGCGCGCCAACCGCGAAACGGTCGCCGCGAACACCGACGTGCGCACGCTGACGAAGCGCATCGCCGAGGGTTTCATGAAGCCGCAGGACGCCGACTCCGACCGGCCGAAGGCGCCCAAGCGCTGCCGCTTCCAGTGGGGCAGCTTCCAGTTCACCGGGATGCTGTCGAGCTACTCCGAGACGCTCGACTTCTTCGCGCCCGAAGGCATTCCGTTGCGCGCGACGCTCGCGCTGACCTTCAAGGAAGACCGCTACCAGTTCGCGCTCGACCCCTCGGTGCAGGCCGCCGAACGCGCGCGGCCGACCTTCGCGCCCGGCGGCGACGGTCAGAACGCCGCCAGCGCCGCGCAATCGGCCGGCCAGGATCCGCGCGACTGGCGCGCCGTCGCCGACCTCAACCGCCTCGACAACCCGCGCTTCACGCCCGTCGCCGGCGTGATGATTTCCATCGGAGGACGCTGATGCCGATCGTGATCGACGAACTCGTCGCCGAAGTCCAGCCCGAGCCGGACGCCGCGCGCAGCGCCGGCGCCGAACCGTTGCCGCCGGAAGGCAAGATGGGCGAGACGCTGCGCGATGCGCTCGCCGTGACCCGCGAACGGGAGGCGCGTCTTGCCATCGACTAGCCCGCTCGTCAGCGTCCGCCCGCGGCTGCGCATCGACGGTGCCGACCGGGCCTCGCTCGGCGTGGCGGCGAGCGCGCTGTCCGTGCATCTGCCGGCCAACGGCATGGCAAGCGCGGAGCTGCGGGTGATCAACTGGCATCCGGCCGAAGGCGGCGGCCAGCCGGACTTCGCCTTCCAGGACCTGCGCCTCGGCAGCCGGCTGGAGATCCTGCTCGGCGAAAGCGCCGACAACGCGGTCTTCTCCGGCGACATCACCGCCTTCGAGGAACGCTACGGCGACGGCGCGCCGCAGCTCGTGATCCTCGCCGAGGACGCGCTGCACAAGCTCGCGCGCGCACGGGCGAGCCGCGTCTTCGAGAACAAGGGCCTCGCCGACGTGGTGCGCGAGATCGCGGGCGACGCCGGCCTGCAGGCGGACGCGAACATCGACGCGGGGACGGCCGACTGGCTGCAGCACAACGAAAGCCACCTCGCCTTCCTGCTGCGCGTGCTGGGGCCCCACGACATTCCGCTGCGCATCCAGGACGGACGGCTGCGCGCGCGCGCCGAAGAGGCCGACGCGAACCCGCTGCGGCTCGATGCGGGCTCCAATGCACAACGCGTGCGCATCATCGCGGATCTCAACCGCCAGCCGCGCGAAGTGCTCGCCGAGGGGTACAACCTGGGTAGCGACTCGGGCGCGAACGGCAGCAATTCGTCGCTGTCGCCTTCGCCCGCCGGCCGCAGCGCCGCCGCGACGCTCGCCGACCTCGGCTGGGAAGGCCGCTCGCCGCGCCCTCACCCCTTCGCGCGCTCGCAGGCCGAGGCCGAATCGCTCGCAACCGGCGCCTTCCGCCGCGACGCGCGGCGCTTCCTGCACGGCGAGATCGTTTGCACCGGCACGCCCGAGCTGACCTGCGGACGCGAAGTCGAGCTCGCCGGCGTGTCGCCGCGGCTCGCCGGCCGCTACCGCATCGCCGACTGCTGGCACCACTTCGACAACGCGCAGGGGCTGACGACACGCCTGCGGGTCGAACGTCCGGACTGGAATCCATGAGCGCGTCGCCGGGCCGCCCCAAGACACGCTCACTCCCGCTTGGCGGGACCGCGCGCAGCGCGAGAGTGCGCACATGAGCGGCAACCGCCACAGCCCCGGCCTGCTGCAGGAACTGCACCTCGGTGTGGTGCTCGACAACGCCGATCCGAACAACCGCGGCCGCGTGAAGCTGCGCCTGCATGCGACCGCGCTGGAAACCTGGGCCGCGGTGATGGTGCCGAGCGCCGGCAGCGGCTACGGCGTGAGCCTGCTGCCGCGCATCGGCGAACAGGTCGTCGTCGCCTTCGTCGCGCCGGACCTGCCAATCGTGCTCGGCGCGGTGTGGAGCGGCGGCGACAGCCAGCCCGAGGATGCGCGCCCGGTCGACGAGCGCTACTTCATCCAGAGCCCCGCGGGCATCAAGGTGCTGCTCGACGACAGCGAGCCGAAGCTCAGGATCGAGACGCCGGCGGGCAATCACCTGACGATCACCGACCAGGGCGGCGGCAAGCTGACGATCGAGGAAGGCGGCGAGAAGATCGAGATGTCGCCGGGCAGCATCACGATCACGACCGCCGGCGAGGTGAAGGTCGAGGCCGCGCAGGTCAGCGTGTCGGCCGGCATGGTCAAGGTCGATGCGGGCATGAGCAAGTTTTCCGGCGTGGTGCAGTGCGACACGCTGATCAGCAACTCGGTCGTGTCGGCGAGCTACACGCCGGGAGCGGGGAACATATGGTGACGCCGATTGCACCCGTCCTCGACAACGGCCGCGCGAAGCCGATGCTGCACGCGGTGCCGCCGCTTGCCGCGCCCAAGACCCACCGCCCGCGCCTTGTCGCGCCTTTCTTCGCCGCCGACGGCGACGGCGCGACGCTGCACCGCTATTTCGACGAGGACTTCGTCGCGCGCTTCCTGAACGACGCCCACGCCGGCCGGCTCGTCGGCACCGCGGCGCAGGACTGGTTCCATATGGACCGCTTCGGACGTTTCCGCGACGAGCCGACGCTGCGCCTGCCGATGCATCGCAGCTTCTACATGCTGTGCTGCGAGGTGCAGTGCGCGATCCCCGGCGCGCCGGCCTTCGATCCGAAGAAGGTGCTGTCGGCCGGGCTCGTCGTGCGCCGCGTGCCGGCCGAAGGCACGCCGCAGCGCTGGATGATCGCGGACGGCCAGCCGCTCGGCTGGCGCGACGGCGAGATCCCCGGGCACGACCCCGACGACGTGCGCCGGCTCGTCGCACGCCGCCTGCTGCCGCGACGCTTCCCCGAGCCGCCCCACTCCGGCGAGGAGATCGCGCCGCTGCACACGCTGCTCGTGCGCCGCCGCGACGCGCGCGGGCTCGAGCGCAGTCACACGCTGCTGTGGGGCTACCTGCCGCTGGGCGGGAGCGCGCGCGAGGTCGCGAGCACACCCCTGCCGCAGGCGAACGGCACCGAGGTGCCGGACTTCGGCCTCGAACACGCGTGGCCGCTCGGCAGCCGCGGTGCGAAGGCGTGGAGCGAGGCGGACGGCCTCCTGGTCGCGGACGGCATCGCGACCGCGGGCCTGGTCGAACTGCTGCAGACGCTGGTCGCGCAGTTCCGCATCGACGACGCGACGGATAGCGCAAATGAGGCCGACAACGCCGGCCTCCGAAACCTGCTCGGCGCGCTGCGCTTTCACACGCTCGAATGGCGCGTCGTCGAGGACAACCTGTTGCCGCAGCTGGTGCCGGTCTATGGCGAGACGGTGCTCGAATGGATCGAGCGCAGCGCGCCCGCGCTCGTGGAACTCTTCGCGCGCATCGTGCGCCGCGAGGCGGTCGCGGGCGCCGTCGCGCTGCCCGACGGACGCGGCGGATCGCGCATCGACCGGCTCTTCGTCACCGAGCAGCAGGCCGCCGACCTGCGCAGCCTCGTCGCGCTGCGCACCGGCCGCGCCCAGGTGCGCTTCGACGACGGCCTGCCGCTGCCGCGCTACGGCCAGACCGACGGCGACCGCTTCGTCGCCGTGCCCTTCGTGCGCTGGGAGGACGACTGCGGCTGCGAGCAGGTCGCGTGGGGGCCGCCGAGCCGCGTGTTCCGCGTCGCGTCGCCCTTCGACCCGGACGCGCAACGGCCGACGACCGTCGTGCTGCCCTCGCTCGACGACTTCAAGCGCGGGCTGCCGCGCGGCGTCGCGATGCTCGCGCCGAAGTCGCTCGCGGACGTGCTGCGCAAGATCAGCCCCGGCATCGACATGAAGGGCGACGGTCCCGGCAACCGCTCGGGCGCGTGCTGGAGCTTCAGCTTCAGCCTGCCGGCGATCACGCTCTGCGCGATGCTGATGCTGATGGTCGTGATCAACATGCTGAACCTGTTTCTCGGCTGGCTGCCGTGGGTCTTCCTCGCCCTGCCGCGGCTGTGCCTGAAGGCGCTGAAAGGAAAGTGAAGGACAAGTCACACCGATCACAAAGAGAGACGAGGAGGCCGACAAGAAATGCTGACTCCGGAATCCCGGTTGATGAGCTTCCCGCTGCTGCCCGGCCTGGACGAGACCGGGCGTCCCGCGTGGCGACTGGGCAATGCGAGCGTGCGTGAGGTGATGCTGAACATCCTGCTGACCCGTCCCGGGGAGCGCCTGATGCGCCCCGAGTTCGGCGCCGGCATCCGCAGCTTCATCCATCACCCGAACAACGAGACGACGCGCGCACTGATCGCCGACGCCGCCCTGCGCGCGCTGACGCGCTGGGAACCGCGGGTCGCGATCGATGAAGTGCGCGTCGAGGCCGATACGCAGCGCCTGTCGCATGTGAACCTCTCGGTGCGCTACCGGCTGCTCGCCGACGGACGGCCGGATAGGCTCGAACTGGCGCTGGACCTGGGCTGAACAACGAGAGAACCGGACACATGGCGCATCCCAATCCTCTTTTTGGTCCGCTCTCGGGTCAATTTCCCGTCCCGGACCTCGACGACCGCCGCTTCGACGAGCTCGTCACCGAGCTGCAGGCCCGCCTCGCGCGCCACGTGCCGGAGATGGCGCCGCTGTCGCCCGGCGACCCGGTGCATGCGCTGGTCGACCTCTTCGCGTGGCTCACCGAGACCATCATCTACCGCGCGAACCAGATCCCGGACCGCCAGCGGCTGGCCTTCCTGAACCTGCTGCAGATCCCGCTGCGCCCCGCGCGCCCCGCGAGCGGGATCGTCAGCATCGACGCGACGACCCGCTCGCTGCCGCCGCTGATCGCAACCGAATCGCTGCTGAAGGCCGGCACGACGAGCTTCTCGACTGTCGGCGAAGTCCAGCCGACGCCGCTCACGCTGCGGATCGTCGTCAAGCGCACGCTCGACGAAGCGGCGCTCGCGGCCGAAGGCATCAGCCTCGCGCAGCTGCGCGCGCAGTATGGCGTCGAGCCCGCGGCCTTCCGCCCGGTGACGGTCGTGCCTGGGCATGATGCGCTCACTGCCGCCGGCACGCGCGACGGCGCCTTCCACCTCGCGGTCTGCCTCGCGAAGCCGGCCTTCGTCGCGCAGGCCGAGCTCGTGCGCCGCGAGCTCGCGGGCATCGTGCTGAACGTGGGCCTCGCACCGCTCACCGAGATGGAAGGCCTGCTCGCGACGGGACTGCGGCCGAGGAAGCTCGACTGGGAGTTCGCCTGGTGGCCCGCACCGGAGACGGCGCCGGACAAGGTGCGGTACCTGTCGCTCGAAGTCGTCAGCGACAGCTCGGCGGGCGGACGCAAGATGGGCGTTGCGCGCCTGCGCCTGCCGCGCAACGCCGACATGCTGCGCGCGACGGCCGCGCTCGATCCGCAGTTCGCCGGCCTCGGCGACACCCCGCCCGAAGCGCCCGCGGACCTGCGCACCGGCCAGCTCCTTTTCTGGCTGCGCGTCTCGTGCGCCGACGAGCCGAACCTGACCCTCGGCTATCTCGGCGTCAACGCCGTCGACGTGGTCGGCCAGGGCATCGCGCGCGACATCGTGCTCGGCGCGGGCACCGGCCGTCCGGACCAGAGCTTCGAGCTGCCGCACGCGGACGTCGATGCGGCGAGCGTCGAGGTCGAGGTCGAACAGCTGCAGCAGTTCCGTCCCTGGACGCAGGTCGCCCATTTCGCGGGCGCGGGGCCCGACGACACGGTCTTCGTTGTCGATGCGGCCACGGGCAGCGTACGCTTCGGCGACGGCATCCGCGGCAAGCGTCCGCCTGCGAACGCCCGCATCCGTGCCGCCTTCTACCGCCATGGCGGGGGCAGCAGCGGCAACCTGCCGGCGGACAGCATCAAGGAGATCCATGGCCGCAGCGACCGCCTCGCCGCACGGCACGAATGGCCGACGCGCGGCGGCGTCGATGCCGAGACGCTCGACGAGGCCGAGCGCCGCATCCCGGCTTTCCTGAGCCACCGCGACCGTGCCGTCACGGCCGAGGATTTCGGCGTGCTCGCGCGCGACAACCCGATCAACCCGGTCGCGCGCGCCGAAGCGGTCGCCGGCTTCTTCCCCGGCGCGAGCCTGAAGGCGGTGCGCCGCGGCGTGCCGGGTGTCGTCAGCGTGTTTGTGATGCCGCCCGCGCCACAGGCGCTGGCCGCCGCGCCGCGGCCCAACGCGGGCCTGCTCGCGGACGTGCACGACTACCTCTCGGCGCGCTGCATGCTCGGCACCGAGCTCTACGTGCTGTCGCCGCAGTTCGTGCCGGTCGCGGTCGCGGTGTCGCTCGAAGTCGTCGATCCGGCAACCGAGCAGCAGGTGCACGCCGAGGTCGAGCGTGCGCTCTTGCGCTATCTGTGGGCGCTGCCGCCGGGCGGACCGCGCGCAGGCGGCTGGCCGCGCGGCAAGGCGGTCGAGATCAACGAGCTGCGCACCCAGGCGGGGCGCGTCGAGGGTGTCGAGGCAGTGAATGCGCTGCGCCTCTTCTACCAGGACCAGCAGCAGGACCCGCCCGTGTGGCTCGAGCTCACCGGCGCGCAGGCGCTGCCGCTGCTGGATTTCCAGCTCCCGGAACTGATGGCGGTCGCGATCCGCCCCGGCGAGGACAGGCCTGCCCCGCCGCGCGGCTTCGGCCCGGGCACACCGCCCCCGGACGAGGGTTCGCGCGCGGTGCCGGTGCCGGTGATCCCGGACCTGTGCTGAGCACCCCACGATGAACAGCAACGGCACACGCTTCCTGCTCCTCGATGGCGCCGCGGACTTCCGCAACGCAAGCCGGCAGTGCAGCTGGGACGCCGAGCAGCGCGCCTTCACGCTGACGCGCCAGGACGCGCCACGCCTGCCGCATCTCGCGCCGGCCCGCGCCCGCGAGCTGCTGGCCGCGGCCACCCCCTGCGTGCTCGACGACCACGGCCAGATCGGCCGTCTCTCCGACGACGGCACACGCTTCGAATGCACGCTGTCGTGGCCGCCGACGGCGTGGCAACCCGTGCTCGCGGCACTCGACGATGCCGAAACCGGCGCGCCTGACCTCGAAACGCTGGTGCTGGACCCGGTCGACGCGCCCGCGGGCCGCTTCACCGATCTCGCGCTTGGCGGCAGCGGCCTCGTCGCGCTGCCGTGGAGCGACGGCGGCACGCAGCACGGCCTCACCGCGGTCCATCTGCGCCGCCGCTGGCAGACGCATTGCACGCTCGCCTTCGCGCCCCGCCGCGCCTGCGTGGAAGCGACAATGGGGGCGGACCGCGTCTGGCTCCTCGGCGAGACGCGCCTCGGCCTCGCGGTCGGCGCGCCGCTGCCCCAGCCCTACCTCGGCCGGCCCGAGCGCTTCGAGCCGCTGCAGGCGAACCCCGACCCGTTGCGCCTGCTGTGGGACCTCGCACTGCCGCCGCACCGCGGCCTGCTGGGCCTCGCGGCCGACGACGAGCGCCTCTACGTGCTCGCGGAACATCCCGACGGCACCGACGATGCGCCGTTGATGCAGGTCTTCACGCGCCCGCTCGCCGCCGGCCCGACGGAGACCTTCCGCGTCCATCGCCTCCCCGCCGGCCTGCCGCTCGCGACCGACATCGCCGCGATCGGCGACGGCCGCTTCCTGCTGCTCGTGCCCTTCGAGGAGGGCCCCGAGCGCGGCAAGCTGCGCGACTGCCCGCTCTTCGCCCTCCCCGAGTCCGAAGACGACCAGATCGCGGATCTCGTGCCCGAACGCTGGCCGCGCCGCTCCGAAGCCGCCGCTTTTTCCGCCGAAGTCTCCGCCGGCCTCCGCTTCGTCCGCCATCGCGACGGCCACCCGCGTACGCTGACCGAAGACGGCCCGATCCGCCTCTACCGGCTCGCGCAGGCCCGTTTCGCGCCGTCCGGCACGGTGACGCTCTCTGAAATCCTCGACTCGGCGATGCCCGACACGCTGTGGGACCGCCTCTATCTCGATGCTTGCCTCCCGCCCGGCTGCCGCATCGACCTTGCCGTGCAGGCGGGCGATGACCGCGAAGAACTGCCCGTCGAATGGATCGCGCAGCCGCCACCGGTGCGGACGCCGCGCCCGTCCGAACTCCCCTTCGCGCCCGGCCGCGCGCCGACGGACGACCCCCACGCGGGCCTCTACGAGCTGTTGATCCAGCGCGGCAACGGCGCGGTGCGCGAGGTGCGCGGACGCTATCTGCGCCTGCGCATCACGATGCACGGCGACGGCCGCCACAGCCCGGCGATCTTCGCGCTGCGCGTCTACTACCCGCGCTTCTCGTGGCAGACGCACTACCTGCCCGACCACTTCCAGCAGCAGGAACGCCCGCTGCCGCTGGAGGATGCCGACACGGTCGCCGCCAATGGCGCCGACCTGCGCGAACGCCTGCTCGCGAGCTTCGAAGGCGTGATGACGCCGCTCGAAGACCGCATCGCCGCCTCCGAGGTCCTGCTCGACCCGGCCGCAACGCCGGCTGCGCGCCTGCACTGGCTCGCCGGCCTGCTCGGCACGACACTGCCGCGCCACTGGCCCGACGCCCGCCGCCGCCGCTGGCTCGCCTCGCAGGGCGCGATGCAGCAGACGCACGGCAGCTATCGCGGCCTGCTCCTCGCGCTCGACATCCTCACCGACGGCGCCGTCGCGCGCGGCGCGGTGATCCCGGTCGAGCACTTCCGGCTGCGCCGCACGATGGCGACGATCCTCGGCATCGACATGGACGACCGCGACCATCCGCTGACGCTCGGCACCGGCCTCTCCGGCAACAGCATCGTCGGCGACAGCCTGATCCTCTCCGACGACCAGGCGCGCGAATTCCTCGCGCTGTTCGCGCCGGAAGTGGCCGAGCGCAGGGGCGAGGCGGCGGTCGTCGAGCGCTTCTTCGACGAGGCTTCGCGGCGCATGACGGTGATCCTGCACGGGCCGGCGAAAAACCTCGCCGCGGTCGTGCGCGACGCCCTGCCCGCGCTTGTGCCGGCCACCGTGCAATGGGCGATCCGCACCAGCGACCACCCCTTCGTGCTGGGCCTGTCGCCGCTCTTGGGCATCGACACCTGGCTGGAAACCCAGCCGCCACCGGGGCGCGTCGTGCTCGACCGCACGCGCCTCGGCCGCGGCGATCTGCTGCACAACCCGGTCGCCCTCGATCCCGAGCACGCCGTGCCGATCGACGCGACCGCCGGCGAAGGACACTAAAGGAGGAAGGGCATGAGCGAGCCCGACGACAACTGCGACGCAAGCCTCGCCGGCGACGGCCGCTTCGAGGAGGCGCTGAAGCGCGTGAGCTACGAGCCCGGCATGCTGCTGGGGCTGGAGGCGACGCGTGCCGAGCAGGACTACCATCGCCGCCGCGCGACGCGCCACGGTTACTGGCTGCACGGCGCAGGCACGGTGGCGGGGCTGCGCGTGAGCCTGCGCGCGGAAGACCCCGGCAACGACACCGACAACGTGCGCGTGCGCCTCGTCGTGAGCCCCGGCGTCGGCGTCGACGGCCTCGGGCGCGAGCTGAGCGTCGCCGAGCCCTACTGCGTCGACCTCGGCGCCTGGCTCACCGCCCAGCACGAGGACGAGGCGCTGTGGGGCGCGCTGATCCGCGACGGCTACGCCGAGGCCGACAACCTGCTGTGGCTCAAGGTCACGATGCGCTACCAGGACTGCAATAGCGGCCTGCAGCCGGTGCTCGCGACCGAGGTCAATGCCGGCACCGACCCGGTCCAACCCAGCCGCGTCGCCGACTGCGTGCTCTTCGAGCTCGTCGCCGAACGCCCCGCCGACGCACCTGCCGAGGAGCACCTCTTCGCGGCCCACGCGCGGATCAGACCGTACGGCGAGATCGAGGCGAATCTCGGCGAGCGCGAGCGCGCCCAGGTCGACGCTGCCACCGGCGCCGCGCGCAGCCAGCTCGAACTCGGCGCGCGCCTGCTGCATTCGCTCGGCGACGACAACCAGGCGCTGGTCGCCCGCCAGGCCTTCCTCACCGACCCGGCGCAGCTCGCGCGCACGCTGCTGGCGCGCATCGCGATCCGCCTCACGCCGCCCGCGCCCGAGCCGGACCTGATCGTCAATCCGCGCCGCATCGAGGTCGACAACCTCGTGCGCCCCTTCCTCTTCAACGCCGCGGCGCTCGCCCGGCTGATCCGCGCGTAAGGAGCCGCCATGGCCAACATCCGCTTCACCCCGCTCCGGATCGGCACGACCAACGCGGCCGGCGAACGCATCTCCAGCATCGACCCGCTGCTGTCGCGCACGAACTACTTCGACGGCCAGCTGCTGAAGGCCTCCGACCTCAACCGCGACCAGATCTACCTCGACGAGCGCCTGCTGGAGCTGGGCCAGGTCTTCGGCGCCGGCATCGTGCGCGGGCTCGACCTCAGCCTGCAGTCCGGCCACCTGCTGCAGGTCGCGCCGGGCATCGCGATCGCGCCGTCCGGGCGCGTACTGCAACTCGCGAACACGCCGCTGACGATCGACCTCCTCAACAGCGGCCTGATCGCGACGCTCAACGACGGCCGTTTCCGCAGCTACGCGCGCGGCCTCTACGCGCTCGCGCTGACGCATGCCGAGGTCGTCGACGGCGTCGCCGAAGCCTTCCCCAAGGACCTCGCCGCGCCGCGCGTCCCGCACGTCGCCGCGTGGGCCGAGGGCGTCGAGCTGCGCCTGATGCCGCTGCCGCTGCCGTTGCCGCGTCAGGACGAGATCGCGGTGCGCGCGACGCTCGCCCGCGAGTTGCTCTCCGGCGGCGAACGCCTCGCGCTGCCCTCCGACGACGCCGTCGCGCTGGGCCTGATCGCGGTCGAACGCGGCCGCGTCCTGTGGCTCGACCGCGGCCTGCTGCGCCGCCCGCAGCGCGCGCTGAACACCCCCAACGCGATCCAGCAGGATCTCGCGGCGCACTACCAGGAGCTGATGCAGGCCGTGCTCACGGCGCGCCAGAGCGCCGGCCTGCGCGGGGCCTTCGCCGCGAGCCAGTACTTCCGCGTGCTGCCGCCCTGGGGGCCGATCCCGCAGGATTGCATCGATCCGGTCGGCGGCCGCCAGCAGTTCTTCCCCAAGGATTACGAAGTCAGCATCGCGCCGGTGCGGCGCAGCGAACTCGAAGCGGTGCTCGCGGACTCCGCCCACCTCGCCCCGATCGACCTCGAACGCGACGCCGACTGCGACGTGATGGTGCTGGTGCCGATGAGCGACACCGCCTTCGCGCTGCGCGCCCGTCAGCTCGAGGCACCCGCCGAGGTCGTGCCGCGGTCCCTCGGCCGCCTCGCGCGGCTCGACCGCCTCGCGCTGCGCATCCTGCCGCAGCTGCCGATCCACCGTATCGACACCGATGCCGACGTCTGGCGCGCGATCTGGGCCGACGTGAATCCCGCCGAGCTGATGTTCGTGCGCCGCCCGCCGCGCACCGCGGAGACCGCCGTCAGCGCCGTCGTCCTCGCGCTCGGCATGACGCTGCCGCCGCCGGGCTCGGCGCTTCCGCCCGATGCCGCGCTGCTGGAAGAACAGCTCGACGCCGCGCTCGAAAACGTCGACGCGGCCGAAGAGGCGCGCGGCGCGCTGGAGGCCGAGATCGCGCGTCTCAAGGTCCGCATCGCCGAGCTCGAAAAGGCCGTTGCGGCCGGGGGCGGTGACCAGCGCCTCACCGATGCGCTCGCCGAAATCGAACGTCTCAAGCTCGCGCTCGCCGCGGCGCAGAAGGAAATCGAGACCCTTAAATCCGACGACCGCAACGCCGCGGTCCTCGCCAACGCGCTGGAGGCCGCCAGCGACCGCATCGACGCGCTGAAGGCCGAACTCGACGCCGCGCGCGCCGAGATCGAGCGCCTGAAGACCGCCGCCTCCCCGGTCGACGAGACCCTGAAGCAGCGCATCGAGGAACTCGCCGCGGCGCTCGACGCGGAACGCGCCAAATCCGCCACGCTGGAGCAGGACAAGGCGACGCTCACCGCCCAGCTCGACGCCGCGCGGCAGCGCATCGGCGAACTCGAAGCCGCACTCAAGGACGCGCTGGCGAAGCTCGAAACGGCCGGCGGCACCGACGCCGACCTGCAGGCCGCACGCGACGAGATCGCGAAGCTCAAGGCCGAACTCGACGCGGCGCGCGCCAGCCTCGAAACCACCCGCGCCGAACTCGCCGACACGCGCGCGAAGCTCGACGCCAGCCTTGCCCGCGAAGCCACTGCACTCGCGCGTGTCGCCGAGCTGCAAAATGCGCTCGCCGCGGCGAACAACGAGATCGCGACCCTGCGCGCCCGCGTCGCGGAACTCGAAATCCAGCTCGCGGACGCCAACGCCGCGATCGAGAAACTGAAGATCGAGGCCGCACAGGCGAGCAACCTCGCGATCGAGCTGACGCTGGAACGCCTCGCGCGCGCCCGCGGCGCGGACGATGCCGGCGTCAAGGCCGCCCGAGGCGCGGATTCGCTGATCGGAGGCGTTGAACCCGCGCGCATCGCCGCGGTGCAGATCGTCGGACTTGCCGACCGCCGCCTCGACCCCGCGCTGTGGCCCAGCACGCTCGCGATCGCGCGCGCCGGCCTCGCGGGCTTCGAAAAGATCCGCGACCGCCTCTTCGACGCCGCCGGCGCCATCGACTTGCCGAAGTTCTTCCTTGAGGAAGGGCAGAACTTCGGCCTGTCCGGCACGCAGCTCGAACTGTGGAAGCGGGTCGCGGGCTGACGAACCAGGGAGCACATCATGGCCACCCCGTCCTTCCTCTCGCCCAGCCTGCTGGCCGCGCTCGCGTTGCGCCCGGCGCTGACGCTGCTGCCGCGCGTGCCGGTCGACATCCGGCTGCACGAGCCGGAAAAGCGCCCCGACGACCCGCGCCGCCTCAACCTCTTCCCGGGCCGCGCGCTCGGCGAGCGCGAGTTCGAGCGCCTGCAGGCCTACGTCGACGACCGCGTCGCGCCACTGCTCGCGAGCCTCGAACCGGGCATCGTCGAAGGCCTGCCCTGCGCCTTCTTCGGCACCGGGGCCGACACCCGCGTCCGCGTCCAGCCTGGCCTCGCGGTCGGCGCCGCCGGCCAGTTGATCCGCCTCTTCTATCCGCTCGACCAGGCCTGGACCGACCTCGCCGCCCAGGCCGAGCGCGACCAGGACGCCCCGCTGCGCGACGGCCTCTTCCTCGTGACGATCCGCAGCGCCGTCGAGCCGATCGACGACCCGACCGACCAGGAGCCCTGCACCCGCACCGAGCCCGACCCGCTGCGCGAGCGCCGCATCGAGACCGTGAGCCTCCTCGGCCTGCAACGCATCGCCGGCAGCCCGCGGCTGATGGCGATGCCGCAACGGCAAGCCGCGAACCGCATCGGCGCCCGGCTGCTGCGCGAATCGCCCTTCCGAGCCGACAGCGGCGCCGTGCCGCTGGGCCTCGTCAAGGTCGTCGGGAAGCTCCCCGTGTGGTTCGACCCGCTCGCGGGGCGCCTCCTCGCCGAGCCGGACGCCGCCGCCCACACGCTGCTCGCCCACACCGTCGCGGCGCTCGAAGCCTGGCAGCGCGATCACCCCGCGCCGCTGCCGAACGTGCCGACCCAGACGCTGCCCGAACTCCTCGGCCTCGACTACCTGCCCGCTGCAGGCCCGCTCCCCGCCGCACTCCTGCGCGACCCTGCGGGCAAGACGCCCAGCCTCGCCTTCCTCCCCGCCGACCTGCAGGTCGAACTCGCGCCGGTCCCCGCAAACACGATCGAAGGCGTCGTCGCCGACGAGCTCTCGCGCGGCGCCGTGGACCTGATCCACGGCCTCGGCGAACGCATCCGCCTGCTGCTCGCGATCCCCGATCTCGACTACCGCCGCGACCTCTTCGACCTGCCGCAGCGCGACACGCAGCTCGAAGACGAACTCTTCCGCCGCGGCGAAGCGGCCGCGCGTACTTTCCAGACGTGGAAGCAGCAGTGGTTCGCGCTTTTCAACGGCCTCACGCCCGAGCAGCTGAAGGCCTTGCGCGCGCCGATGCCGCGCGCCATCGCGCCGCGCGACCCCGACCTCTACCGCGACGACCTCGTCACCGCCCGCCGCGCGACGCTGCCGGCAGCAACTGCCCCCGCCCTCGCGACCCACGCCGTCGCGCTGCCCGCTGCACCGCTGCCCGAGCCCTACGCGAGCCATGTCGCCGACCGCCATCCGCCCCCGCCGGACTACTCGCCGGTCGAAGACACGCAGCCCGGCGACCCCGGCCTCTTCCGCCAGCGCGAGGACCTGCGTGAGGACATCCGCCACCTCGAAGCCGCGCTCGACAAGAGCTTCCGCCTACTCGAAGAGGTGAACGACTTCCTCGGCCTGCAGCGCCAGCAACTCGACACGCTCACCGTATCGCTCAGCACGCTCGCCGGCGGCGTGCCCGGCGACGGCCTCGGCGCGAAGCTCGTGCGCTGGACGACGAAGGCGCAGTTCGTGCCGAAGGTCGCGACGACTCCGGAGAATCCGACATGAGCGACATCCTCAACCGCTTCACGGCCAACTCCGCGGAATTTAGCGAAGTGAAGCTCGCCGCCGCCACACCGGTGCTGGACGCAAGAGCCGGGGCGATTTCGGGCGCCGTGCAGATGGAGCCGACGATCTCCGCTGCGAGCCTCGCCGCGCTCGCAGGCTCCTTCCAGGTCGCCGCCGAACCGAGCGAGCCGCTGACCGAGCCCGTCTTCAGCAAGGCCACGACCGCCGCGAAAGGCATGCTGTCGCACGTCGACGTGATCCGCGACAGCTTCCTCAACGTCCGGCGCGACCTCCTCGACCTGCGCGACAAGGCCAATGCGCGCCAGAACCAGGCGAAATCGCTGATCGACCGCGTCTGCGACTTCCTCGACGACTACCTGAAGCCCGAGGAGCTGCGCCGCCTCGGCGCGATCGACGACGTGATGCAGGCGCCCGCCTTCCGCCTCTTCGTCGCACCCGACCTGCACAATGCCGACGGCCTGCTGCTGCGCCCGCGGCTCGACCTCGCGATCCCCCGCCCGGGCGACGACGCGGGCGACGGTCTCAAGCACAACGACGAATCCGCGCTCTTCTCCGCCGGCAAGGTCGTCGCCGACGACATCCGCAAGATCGAGGCCCTGCGCGGCGCGCTGACGACGCTGCGACGCCGCCACCAGCAGGCGCTCAATGACCTGCGCGCCCGGCTCGCCGCCCTCGAAGCCGACATCCCGGCCGGGATCCGCGAGCTCGACGTGCGCGAGCGCGCCCGCGTCGAAGCCCTCGACGACTATGCCGTCGCCCAGCGCCTCTTGGCCGAGCACTGGCGCGAGATCGAGGCCGCCTACGCCGAGCGCAAACGCGTCATCGAAAGCCACCGCGGCCTCTTCTACGTGAAGGTGCGCGAAACCCCACTTGGCCGCACATTGCCCGATCCACTGGACCTGCGCCCCGCATCTCCGGACGACCTCGTCCCCGGCTGCGCGAACCGCGAGACCTCGCTCCCGGCCGCGCTGGCGCCTTTCATCGAGGCCGTCTACGACATCCCCGCCGGCGACTGGGCCACGCTGCGCCCGCTCGGCCACCTGCTGCCCGGCCGCGCGATCCTCGCCGGCCTCGTCGACACGCGCCGCCAAAAACTCGCGCTGCGCCTGAACCGCAGCCCCACCGCCGATACCCCGGTGCTCGCATCGCTGATCCAGCAGAACCACGCCCTCGTGCGCGACCTCGCCGCCCGCCCCTTCAACGCCAGCGCGCTGTCCGAACTGCAACGCCAGGGCAGTGCGATCCTCGCGCTCGACGACCTTCTCGCGATCCCCTCGCCGCTGCTACGCGACCCGGCGCGTGCGCTGCACCAGCGCCTCGACGCCGCCGCGGGCTGCATCCTCGCCCGCCTGCGCACGATCGCCCCGTCGATCCGACTGCAATGGTCCGCCGCGGCCGAAGCCAACCGCCTCGCCGTCGAGACGCCCGAAGGCTGGCCCGGCCTTGCCGACGCCGAGGAGCGCGACTTCAACGGCATCCGCACCCTCGTCGAGCTCGTCGCCTGGTGGTTCCGCCAGATCGACACTGACGCCTCCGCCGGCAGCCGCACTGCGATGAGGAACCTCGTCCGCGCCTGCCTGCTGCTCGCCGCGAGCGACGATCCGCAGCAACTCGTGCAGGGCCGGCTGCAGACGATCCCCGGCCGCTTCCGCCTCGGCGACGCGCTGCGCCTGACACTCAACCGCGAAGCCGCCCCCGGCACGCTGCTGCAGCTCTTCGACGACAGCCAGCGCGTCATCGCGACGCTGCGCGTCGACGACCACGACGACCAGGGCACGGTCGCCTCCGTCGCGAGCATCCTCGACCCGCAGCTCGAACGGAATCCGGCAGCGATACTCAACACCGCGCTGCAGATCAGCGGGCTCAACCGGGGCTGACGATGAACACCGGCGACATCCGCGTCGGCCGCGTCCTGCTGCGCGGCACCGCGTCCGCGATCGACGCCGCACGCGCGACGCTCCCCGCCGCGCTTGCCCGCGCGCACTGGTCCGATGTCGCCGACGACGCGATCGTCGTCGTCCGCCGCGTCGCGGTCGCCGGCACTGCCGCCGAGCTGCCCGCGCGTGCGGCCGCGGCCACCGAGCACCTCGCCCGCCGCGCCGCCGACCCCTGGAGCTCCGCCGCCGACGCCGCCGACGCCGTGCGCTTCCGCAACGCGCTCGACTACCGCGCCTGCCTCGTCCGCGACCTCCTCGCCGGCACCGCGCACGGGCGCTGGCTGTGGCGCCATCGCACGGCCCTGCTCGCCCGCCCCGCGGCGGAAGCGCTCGCGGAGCTGCTCGGCGAGGATGCGTTGGCGCTGCCGGCCCTCCTCGAACGGCCCGCGCTGCGCGACAGCCTCCCGGCCCTGTGGCGCACCCTCGACGCCCCCGCCGCCCGCAGCGTCCTGCACGCCATCGGCACCACGACCGGCTGGCAAAGCGCCATCACAGGCGCGCTCGACCCGACCCCGCACGAACGGAGGGCGGGAGCGCGCAGCGCATCCCGCCGCCCGGCGCTTGAGGCCCCACCCAATACTCGGTCGACGGCCCGAGCGCCCGAACCAGTCGCGCCAACACAGACGGCGGACTCCGTGTTCCGCTCCGCTGCCCTACGCGCTGCACCCCTCCGCGACCTACCCTCGACCGACCCGCGCGTCGTCCTGCAGGCGGTGCTCGCGCTCTGGACCCACGCACCCGCCGCGTTGGCGAGCGCGAACGCCGCCGAGACCCTGCGCGCCGCCGCCGAGACCCTTCTCGCCCCGGCGGCCACGTCGACACCGAACAGACACCTCGATCGGCTCAGCCACGCAGGACGCGGCCATCACCCCGCCGACGCGCAAGCGCCCGACCCGACGCAAAACGCAGCCCTTCGGGCTCCTGCCACCGCGGTCAGCGCTCACCCGACGGTAGCTCCATACGATCCGTTCGCCAGTACCGACACACCCCCGGACAACACCCCGCCCGTCGCCCCCCGTGACGCGTCCGCGCCCCACCGTGTCTCCTCCGTCGCGGCCTCGTCCGCGACCCTTCCGCCCGCCGCGGACCATGACTTCCACACCCGCGGCGGCGGTTTCTTCTTCCTGCTCAACGTGCTGGACCTTCCCGCCCTGCGCGACTGGCGCGCCCGCCTCGACGAGCCTCAGGCCGGCTGGCGCGAACTCGTCCGCCTCGCGGCCACGCTGGGCTTCACCCCCGACGCGCCGCTCGCAGCCTTCCTCGCCGACGCCTGCGCTCTCGCGCCGGACGACGGCTCGCCCGACAAGCCCGCGACCACGCTCACACGCCTGCCCCGCGGCCCCGAATCCGGCATCGTGCTGCACACAACATTGCGCCACTACGGCGAAACCGCGCTGCGCGCCGCGCTCGCCGAGCGCCCGGCGCACGTGATCGCAACGCGCAGCCACGTCGACATCCATCTGCGCCTCGCCGACGTGGACCTCGACATCCGCCGCCCCGGCCTCGACCTCGACCCCGGCTGGCTGCCCTGGCTCGGACGCGTCGTGCACTTCCATTACGACAGCGGAGGTTTCACGTCATGAACACACCCGCCCCGCCGCTCGACGGCCCCCGCCTCTCGCGCGCCTTCGTCCACGCCGGCATCCTGCACTTCGCGAAGCTCAGCCTCGGCACGCGCTCCGCGGTGTTCGACGCGCTGGCGTCGAGCGGCGGCGCCGACGATCTCGCGACCCTGCTCGACACCCCGCGCGAAGACTGGCCGGCCGCCTGCCAGGCGCTCGCCCAGCTCGCCCCGCAATTCCGCGGCCCGCTCGGCCGCCTGCTTGCCGACCTCAAGCTGCAGCTCCACGAATGGTTCGCGCTCGCGCTCTGCGGCGAGAACGAATCGAGCTACCTGCTGAACCTCGCGGTCGCCGAGCTGCAATCCCCCGGCGCGGTCCGCCCCGGCCTGCACCTCGTCGCCGCCCTCGGCGAACCCCTGTTCGGCACGAACCTGCCCCCGCTCGCGCTGCCCAACCACCGCCTCGTCCGCGCCGGCATCCTCGAAGTCACCGGCGAGGGCCCGATGCCCACCCGCAGCCTGTCGATCGCGCCCGAGCTATGGGCCCTGCTCTGCGGCGACACCAGCGCGTGGCAACACACGTCGCCGCTGCCCGTCACCGACGCCGTGCTGCCGGAAAGCTACTGCGACCAACTCCCCTCGCTCGCCGGCATGCTGCGCGGCGGCATCACCCGGCACGTCGTGTTGCGCGGCTCACGCGGCGCCGGCCTCGAAGCCGCCGCCCGCCTCGCCACCGCCGTCGGCCGCCCGCCGCTGCAGATGGAAGCCGCGACCTGGGCGCGCAACCCCGCGCTCGCCCCCGCTTGCCGCTACGCCGGCTGGATGCCGGTGCTGACGCTGGACCTCGGCCCCGGCGAACGCCACACGCTGCCCGCCACTCCCGCGCTCGCCGTGCCGATGCTGATCGTCACCGGCCGCGACGGCGCGGTCGAAGGCCCGCTGCTGACCGAGATCGACCTGCCGCCGCTCTCCCCGCAGGAGCGCCACGCCGCCTGGCGGGCCGCCCTCGCCGCGAACGACGCGGGGCTCGCGGAAGCCGATCTCGGCCGCGAATTCGCCGACCACGCGCTCCTCGACGGCCCGACCGTGCACACCCTTGCCGAACGCGTGCGCCTCGACGCCCAGGTCCGCCGCGAAGCGCCCGGCCTCGCCCACCTGCGCCGCGCCCGTGCCGGCTTCGGCAGCGAACGCCTGCGCCAGCTCGCGCAGCCCGTGACGCGCGAAGTCGGGCCCGACGCGCTGGTGCTGCCGGACGAACTCGTCGAACGCTTCGGCGCCCTCGTCGCCCGCTGCCGCCAGCGCGAAAAACTGCGCGACGGCCTCGGCGCGAGCCTCGCCGAGCCCGCACCGGGCGTCCGGGCGCTCTTCGCCGGCGACAGCGGCGCCGGCAAGACCCTCGCCGCAAGCCGGCTGGCGACACTGCTCGGCGCCCCGCTCTTCCGCGTCGACCTCTCCGCGGTGATGAACAAGTACATCGGCGAATCGGAGAAAAATCTCGGGCGCCTCCTCGACGAAGCCGCCGCGCTCGACGTGCTCCTGCTGATCGACGAAGCCGACAGCCTCTTCGGCCGCCGCGGCGAAGGCAAGGAGACCGGCGAGCGCTACGCCAACATGCTCACCAACTTTTTGCTCACGCGGATCGAACAGCATCCGGGCATCGTGGTCCTAACCACCAATACCCGCGGCCGCATCGACGCGGCCTTCACCCGCCGCTTCGATACCATCATCGAGTTTCCACCGCCGGGCGTGGCAGAACGCTTGCGCATCTGGCAGTCGCACCTGGGTCAGCGCTCCCCCGACGCGGCCCTGTGCCGCCACCTCGCAAGCTACTGCACATTGCCCGGCGGCCATATCCGCAACGCCGTGCTGCAGGCCGCGGCCCTCGACCCCGCCGCACCGGACGACGGCGACGCCACCCGCCCGATCGCGCCCGAACAGCTCGTCGCCGCGCTGATCGAGGAATACCGCAAGATCGGCCGCACCCCGCCGCCGCAACTGATGCACGCGAGGAGCAGCGCGTGAGCAGCCTCGCCCCCGGCGGCACGCTGCGCCGCAAGCCCCCGCCCTCGCCCGCACCCGAAAAGAAGGCGGGCGATGCGCCAAAGCCGAAGGCCGGCGAAGCAAAACCCGACGGCGCCGCCAAACCCCAGGGCAAGGAGGGCGACAAGAACGCAGCCAGCGGCAAGGGTGCAAAGCCCCCCGGCTACTTGCAGGCCAAGCTCGCCGTCAGCCAGCCCCAGGACGCCGCCGAACAGGAAGCCGACAAGGTCGCCGGCGAAGTCCGCCGCGCGATGCGCTCGCCGGCGAACGTGTCGGCAAGCGAGCCGTCGAAGTGTCCGAGCTGCGGCGGCGCGGGCCCGCGCGGCAGCCTGGAGCCGGCAATCACGCCGCCGAAGAAGGAGGTGCTCGCACCGAAGCTGATGCGCGCCGCCGCAACCGAAGCCCCGCAATCCGTCGCACCCGGCGCCGGCCCCGCTGCGAAACCCGCGTCGAAGGCGCCCGACGCCCTCGCCGGCCAGGAAGTCCCGCCCGAAACCGAGCAGCGCATCGGCGCCCGCCGCGGCCAGGGCGCACCGCTCGCGCCGGACCTGCGCGCCCAGCTCGAAGCCAAGCTCGGCCGCGACCTCTCCGCAGTGCGCATCCACACCGATGCCGAAGCCGACGCGATGTGCGTCCAGATGCACGCACGCGCCTTCACCGTCGGCAACGACATCTACTTCTCGGCCGGCAGCTACGCCCCCGACAGCGACGCCGGCCTCGAACTCCTCGCCCACGAGCTCGCCCACGTCGGTCAGCAGGCCGAAGCCGGCGGCCCGCAAAGCGCCGCGCCCAAGCTGCAGCGCGACTTCTGGGACGACCTCTTCGGCGACAGCGGCGCGCCCGCCGACCCGATGGCCGGCTGCCGCAAGGAACTCGACGAATCCGAAAAATGGGCCAAGGCCGGCCCCTACCCGGCGGCGCCGCAGGGCATCATCGGCGCCGCGGGTTACGGCGGCTTCGACGCCCAGTACCGCCCCGACGCGGTCGAAGGCGAGGGCGTACTCGACATCAAGCAGGGGGTCGCCGCCGAATTCAAGGACACCCTCGTGCAGAACGCCGGCGTCGTCACCCCGCACCCGGACCTCCCGGCCACGCCGGAGATCACCGCACTCGCCAACCGCGTCAACGGAATCCCCGTCGCGATCGTGCGCAACGCGCTGCTGTCGCTCTACCAATGGACGCCCGCGGAACAGGCGCCCTGGCTTGCCAACCTGAAGTCGCTGATCGAATCCACGTGGAGCGGCAAGCACAGCTTCTTCCTCAACAAGCCGCGCTGGACCTGGCTGGGCGCCGACGTGAAGGTGGCCCTCGACATCGGCCAGCGCGCGAAAGCCGCCGGCGACCACATGACCGCGGAGATCTACAAGACGCCGCCCGGCGAGAGTCTGCGCACCTTCGACATCTCGCACGAAGTCGCTCCCGGCAGCACCACCGACCCGCGCGACCAGACGATGCGGCTCGCGAGCACGACCACGGGGCCGAAGGAATACGACCTGCTGCGCGAATCGGTCGAATTCGGCTTCAACTCGGATGCGCTGACAGGCACTGCGGTCGGGAAACTCAACGACTTCATCGCGCGATTCAATGGTGCGGTCGGCAACGCGGCGCACCAGGAAGTCCGCGTCGAGATCGTCGGCCACACGAGCGCTTCCGGCGACGAGAAATACAATCACGACCTGTCGGAGCGGCGTGCCAACGCCGTGCGCGACCACCTCGCCAACAACGGTTTCGCGAACACCGCCACGCGCGTGACCATCACGCCGCGCGGCGAAACGGAGGCCGACCAGACGCAGCCGAAACTCGCGACCGACCAGCGCGCGGACCTCATCGTCGACGGCGGTGAACGCATGATCACCGCCGCGCACGAGTGGGGGCATGCGTTCGGCGTGGACGACGAGTACGTCACCGGCGGCACCAACATCGGCGATCCGGTCGACCACGACGCGATGACCAAGGCAATGACCGACGCCAACGGCGTCCATCTGCCCGGCGCGATCAAGGAACACAACGGCGGCATCATGTCCTTCGGCACCGAGGTGCGCCCGCAGCACTACTCGACCTTCCACCACGCGCTCACGACCGTCACCGCGCAGTCGCCCTGGTCGCTGGGACTCCACAAGCCGAAGTGGCAGGTCGCGATGGAATGCGGTGCGCCTTCGCCGAAGGGCGACTGGCCCACGCCGACCCCGAGCCCGCCGACGCCCGCTACCCCACCGGCGAGCCCCGTGCCCGGCAGCGACAATGGAAGCGCTGTCGCCTAAATTCGCCCGCCGGCCGAGCGAACGGCCGGCGCCGGAAACGTCTCGCGCCGCCTCGCGCAATCCGGCGGCGCGCGCGCAGGGCAGCTCGCCAGCGGCAACACCCGCCCCGCCGCCGGCGCTGCCCGCCTATGCGCAACCGCCGGCACGCATCAGCCAACCCGGCGAAGGCATCGAACGCGAAGCCGAACAGCGCGCCAACGCCGTCGCCCCTCCGAGCACGCCCGACCCGACACCGCAGAGCGCACCCGGCGCAGCGGCGAGCGCCGCGCCTGGCGAGGCGGGCGGTACCGGCCCGACTCCCTCTGCCGCGCCCGCGACCCGCCCGGCGGCACCGGCGCCAAGCGCCTCCTCGCCGGCCAGCACGACGACGCCTTCGCCCTCCGCAGCAGGCGCCCCCGCATCGGCGCTACCCGCCTATGCGGCAAGCCGTGTCGACGACCGCCGGGGTCGCGGCGAACCGATCCCGAAGGACGCCCGCAGCGCGCTCGAAGGCCATTTCGGCCGCGACTTCGCCGACGTGCGCATCCACACCGACGCCGAAGCCGCCCGCCTGACCGCCGCCCTCGGCGCCCGCGCCTTCACGTCCGGCCGCGACATCTACATCGCCCCGGACGCCTACGCCCCCACCACCGCCGAAGGCCGTCACCTCCTCGCGCATGAGCTCACCCACGTCGTGCAGCAGGACGGCCAGGCCGCAGCGGTCCTCGCCCGCGCCGTCGACCCGACCCTCGACACCCGCTTCCACGAAACCGACCGCACGCCGGCGGCGCAGACCGCGCTCGAACGCCTCGAACTGCCGGCCGTCAAGGCGCGCCACCTGCCGCTTTACAACGGCCTCGCCTCCGCCAACAATCTCAAGCGCGTGCGCGGCTATGGTCGCGAAGGCGCCGACCAGCGCGCCGTGTGGAACGGCCTGCAAGTGCCCGCCGACGCCGTGCGCACGAAGCTCGGCGAACGCAACATCCCGGTCCCCGCCGACGCCAGCGGCCGCATCCGCCTGAAGCCCCATCGCGGTGCACGCCTCACGTCGAAGAGCCTGTCCGAGCTTCAGACGATGCTCCGCATCCCGAACTGGGACCGCAACGGCCGTGCGATCCCGCAGTTCCAGGTCGACCACATCGTCGAGCTGCAGGTCTCCGGCCAGATGGGCTCGGGTGTCGGCAACAGCGTGCAGAACATGGAGCTCCTCGACCAGCCGTCGAACTCCAGCTCCGGCGGCACGATCCGCAGCGGGATCTACAGAAAGGTCGACGCCTACCTCGACACCTTCGACCCCAAGCCCGACCGCGGCACCGTGCTCCGCCAGCACGACGTCGTCTTCACGAGCGCCGCCGCGACCGGCGCGGGCTCGGCGGCCGGCGCCTCCGCCTGGTGGACCAAGACTGAGATCGAGGAAGCCGAACCGCTACGCAGCGCGAGCCCGCCGAATCCGACCGAAGACGGCGTCGCCCAAGGCACGGCCGGCGAGTTCATCCTCACCTCCGGCCCCGGCGGCATCACCGTCGGCCGCTTCCGCCACAGCCCGGGCAGCGCGCCCGCGATCGGCACGACACAGGCGCGCGCGCTCGCGGGCCTGCGGATCACCGCGATCAACCTCACCGACACCGCCGGCACGCCCAGCGGCCCCGTCGGCTCGCTCGCCGCCGAATGGGACCTCCCCGCCGATTGGCAGCCCGAAACGCCCGCCGTCACGATCTCGCTCGCCGGCGACGGCGAATACCGCGGCTACCCGTCCGCGATGCCCGCACTCAACGTCACCTACCGCCACCTGAGCCCGGTCAGTTTCGCGAGCGTCTCGACCGAGGACGGCGAACTGTCCGCCGAAGGCACGCTGACGCCGTCGATCCCGATCTTCAACGCCCCGATCACCGTGCGCCTGCGCGGCCGCGACCTCAGCTTCTCGCTCGACTACGGCCCCGAGCAGATCAGCCTGCCGATCCCGCGCACGACGATCGACGACGCCTACGTCAGCGTCTTCTACTCCACCGCCCGCGGCTTCGGGCTCGGCGGTCAGGTGCTGTTCTCGATCGAAGGCGCCGGCAGCGGCGAACTCGCGGCCTCCGTCTCGACCGCCGGCGGCGTCCAGTTCGAAGGCGGCTTCACCTTCGAGCGCTCGCTCTTCGACCGCGCCCGCGTGCGCGCGTGGTGGCGCGACGGCGCGCTCGGCGCCGAAGGCACGATCGGCATCGACACGCCGGATAAGATCCGCGGCATCAAGAGCGCCACCGCGACCGTCAGCGTCACCGAAGGCGCGTGGAGCTTCACCGGCAGCGCCGAACTCTCGGTCCCCGGCGTCAAGGAAGCCGGCATCTCGATCACCCAGGGCGAAACCGGCCTGACGATCGCCGGCGACGTGGCCCTCGCCGCCAACCCCGCGATCCGCTCCGGCTCGATCCATGTCGAATGCAAGAAGGACGAAGGCGACTGGAAAGTCTCCGCCACCGGCACCGCGCAGCCCGCGATCCCCGGCGTCGACTCCGAGCTCACCGTCACCTACGACGACGGCGCCTTCGACGCGCGCTTTTCCGGCGCCTTCGCGCGCGGCATGCTCTCCGGCCAGATCACCGTCGGCGCCACCAACCGCAGCGTCGGCGAGGATGGCCAGCCCAGCGGCGACGCCGCCCCCAACGCCCCGATCATCGTCTACGGCAGCGGCTCCGCGACCGTGCAGATCGCGCCCTGGCTGCAAGGCACCGCCGGCATCCGCCTCGACCCCAACGGCGAGATCACGGTCTCCGGCGAAATCGCCCTGCCCAACCAGCTCGAAATCTTCTCCAAGCTCGAATACGACAAGCGCATTTTCGGCCTCGCGACCCAGATTCCGATCATCCCCGGCATCGTCGCCGAAGTCGGCGGCAATCTCAGCGCCAACGCCAGCATCGGCCCCGGTGCGATCGACCAGCTCCGGATCGGCATCGAATACAACCCCGCGCACGAGGAAAACACCCACGTCACCGGCGACGCCCACCTCAACGTCCCCGCCCAGGCGGGACTGCGCCTCGGCGCCCGCGCCGGCATCGGGCTGGGCATCACCGGCGCCAGCGCCACCGGCGGCCTCGAAATCGGCGGCACCCTCGGCATTTCCGGCGCGGCCGAAGCCGGCATCCACATCGACTGGATGCCCTCGCAAGGCCTCGCAATCGACGCCGAAGCCGCCCTGCACGCCCAGCCCACCTTCCGCTTCGACGTCTCCGGCTACGTCGCCGTCACCGCGCTGGGCGCCAGCCTCTACGACGAACGCTTCGAACTGGCCGCCGTCGAACTCGGCTCCGGCCTCGAATTCGGCGTCCGCTTCCCCATCACCTACCGCGAAGGCGAACCCTTCAACGTGTCGCTGGACGATCTGGAATTCGACGTGCCGGACGTCGATCCGGCGGCGCTCGTCGATCAGCTGGGGGCGCAGATTTTCTGAGCCTTCGAATTTCCTCTTCTCCAGCTCTCCAGCCCGCCCAGCCATTGAATCCCGCCGACATCCAACAGAGGCAATGGCGATATTTTGTCGCTATGCCAGTGGCGTGGCCGAATGTTACAATTCGTATCAATGACTTAACTGTCATGTCGCGTCGCGCGAAGTGCCCGGCAATGCGCTCCGTACGACGATCTGCCATCTGTCACGAGAATAACAAGTGAGAAGAGTCTTCCTGCTTTTTCTAGTCGCCAATCTGTTCGGCTGTGCGACTTACAAGCCTGTTCCCGAGGGATATACCGGGGCAGTCGCAAAGGTCACCGATAGCGGTTACTCCGAAAACGGATATTCCGAAGGCGGCTCAAAGGCACAACTCTTCGCGCTGACCGAAATCAATGACCACCGCATCATGAACAGTTTTTGGGCTTCTGCGAACGCGAGCCACGGCCAGGGGTTCGCGCTGACGATCGTAATTTCCGACCGCCAGGTTCCCGCTGAGCCAATGAAGGCAACATTGAGGGCCAGTCACACGACGGCGGCGCCGATCCATGCGATCGCAAGCCAGCTGGCCGGAACGTTCTACTCGGTAGAAGGAACCGTGGACTTTTCCCCGAAGCCCAACGGCAAGTACGTCGTCAAGGGTGAATTGAGGAAGGGAGGTTCCGCGGTCTGGATCGAAGATGCCGAGACAGGGGAGCCTGCTACGGAAAAGATCGTTGAGAAGTGAGCCCCAGCGACCTATGCCTCCTTCCCTCCATCAGGAACGTAACATGATCTCCGCCATCAGGCAGTTCTTCTTAATTGCAGCCATCCTTGTCGTGACCGGATGCGCCGGGCCTGTCAGAAAAATCGATACTTCTCCGGGCGCGCTGGCAGATGTGAAGACCGTCGCGGTCATTCGCGCCCCAGAACCCAAGACCTATACGGTGATGAATTTCGGGCATCCGGGAATCGCATTTGGTCTGGTGGGCGGTTTGGTGGCTGCCGCCGATCAAAGCAGCAAACAGGAGCGACTTACCAAGGCCATCAAAGAGAAGGCGCCGGCACAAACCGCAGACGCCTTGGCTGAAGGTATCGCGGGGCAACTTCAGCGCCGGGGATTTGATGCGAGAGTGGAAGACGGTCCTTGGGAAGAGAATGACGGCAAATTCAAGCTTGAGTTCGACAAAATCACTTCAAGCGCAGACGCGGTACTGGTGGTGACGCCGACGATGGTCGGATTCATCGCTACTGGTGTCACGAGCGACTATCTGCCGACCGTCACGGCCATTATCACGCTCCTTGGAAAGGACAGGAAGGAACAGCTCTACCGCGGCTTTCATGCTGCAGGTTGGCAGCCCAAGGCAGAGGGCTGGCGATATTCCCCGCCCACGGAAACGTTCGGCAACTTTGATGCCCTCATGGCAGATCCTACAAAGACAGGCCTTGCATTGGCCGGCGCGGCCAGGGAAATCGCATCAACAGTGGCAGACGACCTCAAGAGGTAACAGCACGCGCCGATTCTGTCATTCCATGCCATTCGCCTTCCGCAGCCTGCTCGGGCGGCAATGTGCCGACTGCTATAGCCGCCATCGGGCCTCACTCAATCTCTCTGCTATCAACCATGTTTAGATCGATTATTCGGGCTCTCATTTTCTTGTCGCTTGCCACGTTGCTGATTTCCTGCGGTTCCAGTCCAAGCAAGCAAGTCAGCGCAGAGGCAGCACCTCATCAGAAGAAATACAAGCTGGCCTATATCGCCAATGTTTCCGTCACCTTGCTTGACGACAATCCTGACGACAGGAGATTGAGGGATAAGAGGAATTTCGAAAGCAGAATCCCCTCACTCATCAAAGGAAAACTTCAGGAGGAGGGATTTACCGTCCTTCCTGAAAATCCGGAAACGGGGGACGGACTGATCGCGATCAACGTGAAGGTCACATACGACCCGGGCAACCGGGCCATCCGCTCGGTTGCCGGCATGTTCGGTGCTGGCAAAGGAACGATCGAGGCCTACATCGAAGGCATCGACCAGGCGACTGGAACCGTTGTCGCCAGTACGACAGAGACCAACACAAAGAGAATCGGCGGGTTCGGCGGGAATTTCTACGATATGGCGGAAGACACCGTGGAAGATGCTACGGATGACCTGACGCAAGACCTGTCTAATCTTTAATGTCAGGACAGACACGTCGGGGGAAAGGCTCAGCCCTTTCCCCCGACGTGCGTGCTCCCCTTCTTGCTGCGGCGAGCTGGCGCTAAAGCCTCACTCCGCCTTCGACACCATGTAGTCGACCGCCGCCTTCACTTCATCATCCGTCAATGCAGCACTGGCACCGCGCGCCGGCATCATGCCCTTCTGGCCGGTGAAACCTTCGAGCGCGTGCTTGTAGAGCACATCCTTGCCCTGCGCGATGCGCGGCCCCCAGTCGGCCTTGTCGCCCACTTTCGGGGCACCGCCGACGCCCGCTGCGTGACAGAGCGAGCAGACCTTGTTGAACACGCCACTGCCGGCCGAATTCGCCGCGGCAGGCGCTGCGGCGGCAGGCGCCGGCGCACTTGCAGCAGGAGCCGCTGCCGGCGCTGCGCTCTCCTTCTGCCCACAGGCGGCCAGCAAGACGGTCAACGAGGCGGCGACGATCACGGATGCTTTCATTGCAAGGAATCTCCTTTGTTGTGGCCAGGAGAGCAACTCCCCCGGAGTAGAGGGCCCGATCCTATCGCCACAAGCAGCCGCGATCATTGACCACGCTCAAGGACATATTTGCCCAAACACATTGTTTAGCAAATTGCTTTGCTCAAATTCATACAGTCTTCGCAGGCAGGTGTCGCCATGTTTGGTGATGCGCCTGGGAGCAGCTTGCGACCCCGTCCGCCTCCATGCACACTGGATACATTCTTCGCCGCTCACACAGGACATAAGCTCATGCCACTTCTCTTTTCCTACGGCACCCTGCAACAAGAGAACGTTCAACAGGCAACCTTCGGTAGATTGCTCTCCGGGAGGTCCGCCGAGTTGGTCGGGTACTCGCTTTCGATGATCGCCATTGACGATCCTGAAGTCGTAAAGACAAGCGGAAAGACTCACCACCCGATCGTCGGCTTCACCGGCGTCCAGCATGACCGAGTCGCCGGAACGGTGTTCGATGTCACGCAGACCGAACTCGAGCACGCCGACAAATATGAGGTTGCCGCCTACAAGCGCGTTCTCGCGCCGCTCACTTCGGGAGAAGAAGCCTGGGTGTACGTCGATGCACAAGTGCTGGCTCGATGACCCGGCACCGGCCGATCCACGAGCGGCGTCTTTACAGGCGACCGGAGTCGCAGTATCGCGACGGAGCGTCGCGCCGCGATGGAAAACCTGATGCAGGCCCAAGTGGTGAAGCTCGCGCGGCGGTGATTCACGTCGCCGCTTCCACCGCCACCGGCCGTCTATCGACGAGACTGGCGGCAAAGAACGCCTTCCACTGGCCGGGCGCCGCAGCCCAGAGCTGTTGTTCGCTGTCGGCGCGCGCACCTTCCTTGCGATAACCGCCCCATGCGACGAGTGCGCCGCAGGACGTGATCTCGAGCCTGTCCGCGTAGACGAAGACCGGTTCGCCGTCGCCCGTCACGCACCAGTAGTGGATGCCATAGTCGTTTGCTGAGCTCATGATTGCCTCCGTCGCGCAGCCAACCCCTGCGACAGGTCCGCCGCGCTTGCAGCCTCACTTCCTCTTCCAACAATAGGTCGGAAACGGGGGGCCGACCACCGTCTTTCTGCGCAATGCGTGCATTGCCGGAATATTCTCACGCGTTGCAAATAAGCGACACCACGCCGATTTTCGCGGTGCTAGCGTTGCCCCTCACAGGAACCAAGACGAGGAGCAAGGCGATGCCCAGAACCCAGATCGAACCCTTCCGCATCAAGAGCGTGGAGCCGATCCGCATGACGAGCCGCGCCGAACGGGTGCAGCTGCTCGACGAAGCCAGACTCAACGTCTTCCAGTTGCACGCGGACGACGTGCTCATCGACTGGCTGACCGACTCGGGGACCGGCGCCATGTCGTCGCGCCAGTGGAGCGCGATCATGCTGGGCGACGAGAGCTACGCGGGTGCCCGCAGCTTCTACCGCGTGCAGAACGTGGTCCGGCAGATCACGGGGATGGAGCATTTCGTGCCGACCCACCAGGGCCGGGCGGCCGAAAAGGTGCTGTTCATGGCGGCCTGCAAGAAGGGCGAGCTCGTCCCCAACAACTGCCACTTCGACACCACGCGCGCGAACCTGGAATACCTCGGCGTCGAGGCGCTCGACCTCGTGATTGCCGAAGGACTGCAGCCGAATCTCCTGCATCCGTTCAAGGGCAACATCGACCTCGCACGCGTCGAGGCCGTGCTCAAGGCCGAAGCCCACCGCATCCCCTTCGGCATGATCACCGTCACCAACAACACGGGCGGCGGCCAGCCGGTGTCGCTCGCCAATATCCGCGCCTATGCCAGGCTGCTCAAGCAGTACGGCAAACCGCTGATCATCGACATCTGCCGCTTCGCCGAAAACGCGATGTTCATCAAGATGCGCGAGCCCGGGTACGAGCACGCGCGCATCGCGGACATCGTGGCCGAAATGCTGTCCTACGCCGACGGCTGCACGATGAGCGCCAAGAAGGATGGCATGGTCAACATCGGCGGCTTCATTGCGCTGCGCGACGACCGCTGGCTCGACGACATCCGCAACAACCTGATCATGATGGAAGGCTTCCCGACCTACGGCGGCCTGGCGGGGCGCGACCTCGAGGCGATGGCGGTCGGGCTCGAGGAAGGGCTCGACGAGGACTACCTGCGCTACCGGCTGCGCACCGCCGAATACCTGGGCGAGAAGCTCGACGCGGCGGGCGTCGGCTTCGTCCGCCCGACCGGCGGGCATGCGGTGTATCTCGATGCGCGCACCGTGCTGCCCCACATGCCGGTCGAGCACTATCCGGCGTGGGCGCTCGGCAATGCCTTGTACCTCGAAGGCGGCATCCGGGGCGTGGAGGTCGGCTCGGTGATGTTCGGCAAGCGCCTCGACGACGGCACCGAAACTTTCCACAAGATGGAACTCCTGCGCCTCGCCTTCCCGCGCCGGATGTACACCCAGTCGCACTTCGACTACGCGGCCGAGGTGATCGCCGAGGTCAAGGCGAAAGCCGCCGAGATCCGCGGCGTGCGCATCACGAAGCAGCCGAAGTACTTGCGCCACTTCACGGCCGAATTCGCGTGGGTCGAGTGAGCTGGCTGGCGTCAAAGCCTACTAAATTAATATCAAATTAGTAGACATTGGCATTCATCTCCCCTACGCTGGCAATGACTACTAAACTACCCGCAAATTAGTAGACGGATGCACCTGCCACTCACCCCGCCGGACCTCACCGCCTTGCTCGCCGGCCTCGCACCGGCGGACCTCGCCGCGCTGTTCAACCGCCCGGAACCACCGTCTCCGCTGGTCGACGGGCGCTATCTGCACTGGGACGAACTGCGACATCGCGAACCGCCGGCCGGGCTCACGCACGAACACTGGTGGGTGCGCATCAAGCTTGCCCGCCAGGGGCTGTACAAGACGCTGCCGCTGCTCGACCGCGACGGCCAGCCTTTCGTCCTCGGCGTGCCCGAGCCGATCCAGATCCACCTGCACCACATCGACCGCGACGCCGCCGGCCAGATCGCGACCGCCAGCCCGATGCACGGCGAACATCGCGACCGCTACCTGATGCACTCGCTGATCGAGGAGGCGATCACGTCCAGCCAGCTCGAAGGCGCCTCGACGACCCGCCGCGTCGCCGAACAGATGCTGCGCGAGGGCCGCCGGCCGCGGGACGCGAGCGAGCGGATGATCTTCAACAACTTCCGCGCGATGGAGATGATCCGCGAGCGGCGAGACGAAGCGATCACGCCGGCGCAGGTGCTCGAACTGCACCGCATCGTCACCGAAAACACGCTCGATGACCCCGCCGACGCCGGCCGCCTGCGCCGCGACGACGAGGTCACGGTACGCGAGGTGCGCGACAACACCCTGCTCCACCAGCCGCCGCGCTGGCGGGAGCTGCCCGAGCGCCTCGAACGCCTGTGCGCCTTCGCGAACCAGGCCGAAGACGCGAGCCCTTACGTCCACCCCGTGCTGAGCGCGATCCTGCTGCACTTCATGCTCGGCTACGACCATCCCTTCGCCGACGGCAACGGACGCACCGCACGCGCCCTTTTCTACTGGGCGATGGCGCGCAGCCGCTACTGGCTGGTCGAATTCATCTCGATCTCGCATTTCCTGCGCCAGGCGCCGTCGAAATACGTCCGTGCCTACCTCCACACCGAGACCGACGACAACGACACCAGCTACTTCGCGATCCACCAGCTCGACACCATCCGCCACGCAATCGCCGCGCTGCACGACTACCTCGCCCGCACGTCGAGCGAGCAGCGCCAGACTGAACGGCTCCTCGCCGGATCGCTGCGCAGCCGCCTCAACCACCGCCAGATCGCCCTGCTCACTCACGCGCTGCGCCACCCGGGCGAGGAATACCGCATCGACAGCCACCAGCGCACGCACGGCGTCGTGTACCAGACCGCCCGCAGCGATCTGCTCGCGCTGGAGTCCTTGGGACTGCTGCAACGCTTCAAGGCGGGCAACGCGTATGTGTTCGCCGCAGTCGAGGACTTGCGCGAGCGCATCGCCGAACTCGCGGCAAGCTTCGAGCGGCCGGGCACGTGAAGCCGCTGCCCACCCCGCCTCAGGCATAATCGACATTCACTCGCACCGGCCCCGCGCTCCCATGTTTCGCATCGGCATCGACCTCGGCGGCACCAAGATCGAACTCGTCGCGCTGGACGCCGGCGGGCGGGAGTGCTTGCGGCGGCGGATCGCGACGCCGCAGGGCAACTATCCGGCGACCGTCGATACCCTCGTCGGCCTCGTCCATGAGGCGGAGGCGGCGCTGGATGCACGGGCCACGGTCGGCATCGGCACCCCAGGTTCGCGCTCACCGCTCACCGGGCACATGCGCAATGCGAACTCGACCTGCCTCAACGGCCGGCCGCTGGCCGAGGATCTCTCGGCGCGGCTCGGGCGCGAGGTGCGCACCGCCAACGACGCGAACTGCCTCGCCGTGTCGGAGGCGACCGACGGCGCCGGCGCGGGGGCGGACGTCGTGTTCGCCGTGATCCTCGGCACCGGGGTCGGCGGCGGCATCGTCGTGCGCGGACAGCTGCTGCAGGGCGCGAACGCAATCGCCGGGGAATGGGGCCACAATCCGCTGCCGCCGGCGCCGGACGACGACTGGCCGGCGCCCGGCTGCTACTGCGGCCGGCGCGGCTGCATCGAGACCTGGTTGTCGGGCCCGGGCATGAGCGCCGACCACCAGAAACACACCGGCCGCAGGATGAGCGCGGAAGCGATCGCGCAAGGGGCGGACGCGGGCGACGCGGGCTGCGAGGCGACGCTGCAGCGCTACGAGGCGCGGCTCGCGCGCGGACTCGCCGGCATCATCAACGTGCTCGACCCGGACGTGATCGTGCTCGGCGGCGGTCTCTCGCGGCTCGAACGGCTCTACCGCAACGTGCCGCAACGTTGGGCGCCGCACGTCTTTTCGGATTCCATCGTCACCCGGCTCGTGCCGAGCCTGCATGGAGACGCGTCGGGCGTGCGCGGCGCCGCCTGGCTGTGGCCGCAGGGCACGGAGAACTCCCTATGATTTCGCATCTCGACCAACTCTTCATCGGCGCCCTGCGCCCGCTGCCCCCGGAAGGGCAGATGACCGGCATATACAAGAGCCCCATCGACAGGCCCGTTGGCGTCGGCGCCGAGGGGCTCGTCGGCGACTTCCAGGGCGACCGGCGCGTCCATGGGGGCAGCGAGAAGGCGGTGCACCACTACCCCGCCGAGCATTACACGCGCCTCGCGCAGCGCTTTCCCCACCGCGCGGTCATGCTGCAGCCGGGCACGCTGGGCGAGAACCTGTCGACCCGCGGCTGGACCGAGGAGACGGTGTGCATCGGCGACGTGTTCCGCGTCGGCAGCGCGCTGCTGCAGCTGAGCCAGCCGCGCAGCCCGTGCTGGAAGATCGACCACCGGCTCGACGCCGAAGGGGCATCGCTGTTCGTCGCGCACGAGGGGATCACCGGCTGGTACTACCGCGTCCGCGAAGGGGGCGCGATCGCGCCCGGCGACGCGATCGAACTCGTCGAGCGCCCCAACCCGGATCTCAGCGTCGCGACTTACTGGCGCGCGACGCTGGAGCACCGTCCCGAACCCGCAAAGCTGCGCGCAATGGCCGCGGCAGCCGGGCTTGCGCCCGACAAGGCGCAGCGGCTCGCCGAGCGCGCCGCGTGGCTGGAGAGCCATCCCGCGGGCAGCTGAGGCTCGCGCTCACACCTCCAGCGGATCGACGTCCAGCTGCCAGCGCAGCTCGCGCCCGGTGCGTTGCGCGCGCAGGATCTCGATCCAGCGCCCGAGAAATCCCTGCAGCAGCGGACGTTCGTCGGCCTCGACGAGCAGTTGCGCCCGCTCGCGCCGCGCGAGCCGCGTCAGGCGCATCGGCACCGCGTCGAACACGCGGATGCCCGCCGGCGCCATGTCCTGCGCGAGACGGCGCGCGTGGGCGAGGAAGTCCATCGCGTCCTGCAGCATCGGTGCGTCGGCGCGCAGCATCGCTTGGTAGGTGAAGGGCGGAAAGCCCGCGGCCCGGCGCTCGTCGAGCGCGCTCGCCGCGAAGGCGTCGAAATCGTGCTTTACGAGGCAGCGGTACAGCGGATGCTCCGGGTACTCGGTCTGGATCAGCACTTCGCCCGGCAGGTGCGCCCGCCCTGCCCGTCCGCCGACCTGCATCAGCTGCTGGAAGAGGCGCTCGGGCGCGCGGAAGTCCGCTGCATGGAGCGAAGCGTCCGCACCGATCACACCGACCAGCGTGAGCTTGGGGAAATCGTGGCCCTTCGCCATCATCTGCGTGCCGACGAGGATGTCCGCCTCGCCGTTGGCGATCTGCGCGAGCATCTCCTCCCACTGGTTGCGGGTACGCGCGGAGTCGCGGTCGACGCGCAGCACGCGGGCGTCCGGGAAGAGCTCGGCAAGCCGCGCCTCGATGCGCTGCGTGCCGCGGCCGAAGGGCTGGATGTCCTGGTTGCCGCAAACGGGGCAGCTGCGCGGCACCTCGGTATCGCAGCCGCAGTGGTGGCAGCGCAGACGCCGGTCCGCGAGATGCACGACGAGGTTCGCTGAGCAGTGCGGGCAGCGGCTCACCCAGCCGCAGGACGGGCAGGACAGCACCGGCGCGTAGCCGCGGCGGTTGAGGAAGACGAGGCTCTGCTCGCCGCGGGCGACGCGTTCGCCGATCGCGGTCTTCAACTGCGGACTCAGGCCCTCGTCGAGTTTCATGCGGCGCGTGTCGATGCGGCGGACCTTGGGCAGCGTGCTCGCGACCGCGCGGGCATCGAGCCGCAGGCTGCGATAGCGCTCGGCGCGCGCGTGATGCCAGCTTTCGAGCGAGGGCGTCGCCGAGCCGAGCACGACCGGTACGCCGCGCTGCCTCGCCCGCCACACGGCGACGTCGCGTGCCGAGTAGCGCACGCCTTCCTGCTGCTTGTACGAGGCGTCGTGCTCCTCGTCGACGAGGATCAACCCGAGGCGCGGCAGCGGCGCGAACACCGAGAGCCGCGTGCCGAGCACGATGTCCGCCCGCCCTTCGAGGGCCTGCACGAAGCCGCGCGAACGCGCCCCTTCGGCGAGCCCCGAGTGCAGGCTCACGACGCAGGCGGCGGGAAAGCGGTTCGCGACGCGCGATTCGAGCTGCGGCGTCAGCGCGATCTCGGGCACCAGCATCAGCACCTGCTGTCCGGCCGCGAGTGCCCGCGCGGCAAGGCGCAAATAGACCTCGGTCTTCCCGCTGCCGGTGACGCCCTGCAGCAGCCAGGACACGAAGCCGGCGGGTTCGGCGGAAATGGTATCGACCGCCGCGCGCTGGCCTTCGGTCAGTTCGGGCTGGTTCGCCGCCGGCGTGGCCGGGCTCGCGGCGCGCACCGGCTCGATCCAGCCGCGGCGCAGCGCGTCCGCGAGGGCGCCACCGTCCGGCAGTTCGCGCGCAACGCTACGGCGGATCACGCCGGCATCGCGCAACTGTGCGAGCAGCGACAAGGCGCGGCTCGCGCGGCGCGTTTCGGCGAGCGCCGCATGGCCTTCCGGCGTGAGGTCGAGCAGCGGATCGCTTTCCCGGTCGCTGACCGCGTCGGCCCGGCGCAGCCCCGGCGGCAGCGCCAAGGCGATGACCTCGCCGGGCGGGGCGTGGTAGTAGCGGGCGACGAATCCGACCAGTTCCAACCAGTCCGCAGGCAGCGGCGCGACTTCGCGCTGGATGTGGCACACCGCTTTGAGGCGTGCGGGGGCGACATCCGAATCGGCCGGCAGGGCGACGATCACCCCACTCTTTTCACCCTTGCCGAAGGGTACCCGAACGCAGCGTCCGACATCTTCTTCGCATACGTCTTGTGACGTGTAATCAAAGAGTTGCGGCAACGGAACGGGGAGCGCGACGCGAACGATGGCCATCCGGGATTTCGACGTTTAACTGGAACCTGTTTTGTATCAGAAACTTAGCGATGTTTGTTAAGCCGATACCTGGGAAATTCGGTTAAATCTTTGCCGCAAAACCCTTCCGCTGCTTGTCCACAATTCCTGTGGATAACTTTGTTGATAGGGTGGGTGAAAAGTGCCAAACCCAGCGTGGGCACAGGCTTTCTGTCACATTGCCTTAACAATGGGCGAAAATTTTTTCCTTTTTTTTCAATGGCTTATTTATCTAGGTGAATAACCCCCACTCCCGTGCATCATGACACCCTCGGAACTGCTCGGTGTGCATAAGTCAAGCTGACAAAGCAAGTTTTTCTGCTTGACAAGACATCGTCAGTCAATCTCTTTGAACTCGGCTGCACCGGATCGGTGCCAATCCGGTCAGTGAAAAACAGAACCCCGGCGGGGCGCATCGCGCCGGCCGCCGGGGTTCGATGACGGGAAAGTCCGGTCAGTTGCCGCTGCGGATCTTGCGGCTGTGCTCGTGGACGGTGTCGACCAGCACGGAGACCGACTCGGGCGGCGTGAACTGCGAAATGCCATGGCCGAGGTTGAAGACGTGGCCGGGGTGGTTGCCGAAGGAATCGAGCACGCGCTTGGCTTCGCGGGCGATCGCTTCCGGCGGCGCGAACAGCACGTTCGGGTCGAGGTTGCCCTGCAGGGCGACCTTGTCACCGACGAGCTTGCGCGCGCGGCCGATGTCCATCGTCCAGTCGAGGCCGACGGCGTCGCAGCCGATGCCGGCGATGTTCTCGATCCACAGGCCGCCGCCCTTGGTGAACACGATGTTCGGCACGCGCTCGCCTTCGCGCTCCTTGATCAAGCCATCGACGACGCGCTTGAGGTAGGGCAGCGAGAACTCGTGGTAGGCGGCTTCCGACAGCACGCCGCCCCAGGAGTCGAACACCATCACGGCCTGCGCGCCGGATTCGATCTGCGCGTTGAGGTAGGCGACGACGGAGTCGGCCGTCACGGACAGGACGTGGTGCAGCAGGTCGGGGCGCGAGTAGGCCATCGCCTTGACCTTGCGGTAATCGTCGGACGAGCCACCTTCGACCATGTAGCAGGCGAGCGTCCACGGGCTGCCGGAGAAACCGATCAGCGGCACGCTGCCATTCAACGCACGGCGGATCTCGGCGACGGCGTCCATCACGTATTGCAGCTCGGCGTGCGGATCGGGGATCGCGAGGTTGCGGATCTCCCATTCGTCGCGCAGCGGGCGCTCGAAGCGCGGGCCCTCGCCTTCGGCGAAGTACAGGCCGAGGCCCATCGCGTCGGGCACGGTGAGGATGTCGGAGAACAGGATCGCAGCATCGAGGTTGTAGCGGGCGAGCGGCTGCAGCGTGACCTCGCAGGCCATCGTCGGGCTCTTGCACAGGTTCAGGAAGCTGCCTGCGCGCTTGCGGGTCTCGCAATACTCGGGCAGGTAGCGGCCGGCCTGGCGCATCAGCCACAGCGGCGTGTATTCGGTCGGCTGGCGCAGCAGGGCGCGCAGGAAGGTGTCGTTCTGCAGACGGCTCACGGTTACGTCCTCAAATCAGCCCGGTGCGGGCGCAAACCGTAATTATCCGCGTTTTCCGCGGTCATGCCGACCCTTGCATGTCGAAAACCATGATTGAGGACTGGTTTCTACGACCCGTCGCGCCCGAACGCATGCGACGAAGCGCAATCAGCTCGCGAGCAGCACGAGGCCGGTGCCGGCGATCAGGCTGCCGAGGACGCGCTGCGCGGCACGGCCCACCGCCGAATCCGGCATCCAGCGCGCCAGCAGGAAGCCCGCGCCATGAAGCATGAGGCTCGCCGACACGAAACCGGCCGCATACATCAGCATCGATGCGTGGCCCGACTCGACCTCATGCGCGTGGCCGTGGAAGAGCGCGAACGCCGCGACCAGCGGCAGAGCGGCCCCGGGCGGCAGCTTCGCGACGAAGGCGATCAGCAGGCCGAACACGAGAAGGGATGCCGCCACACCCGTTTCGACGTTCGGCAATACCAGGCCGGACGCCGCAAGCAGCGCGCCCCCGATCATCGCGACGACGAAGCTGACCGGCAGCGCCCAACGAAGCGCGCCGCGCTGACGCGCCGCGAACAGACCGACCGCCAGCATCGCCAGCAGGTGGTCGATGCCGCCGATCGGGTGCGCGAAGCCGGCGAAGAAGCTGTGTTCGCCGTGACCGCCGTGCGCCATGGCGGACCCGGCCGCGACGGAGAGGACCAGTGCGATCGGAAGACGACGACGGAAGCTCATGACGATATCCTTGATATGGCTGATTGGACGATGGTTGACGGTAGAAGAGCAATCAAGATGCGTGCCAAGACCCGCAAGGCCTGCGCATGCGCGCCGGGACGGACGGCATCATGCGTCGCCGGTCAGCGGTCTTCCAACTTGGCGTCGGGGCGGTCACTTATTTTCCACCTGAGTTGCCACCTGAGTTGCCACCTCACTTTCCACCCCTGTTGCCGTCTTCGACGGGCCACGCAGCAGCCCCTGGCGCTCGATGAACTCGATGATCTCGGCGAGCCCCTGCCCCGTCTTCAGGTTGCTGAAGATGAAGGGCCGCTCGCCGCGCATCTTTTTCGCGTCGCGGTCCATCACTTCGAGGCTCGCGCCGACCAGCGGCGCGAGGTCGATCTTGTTGATCACGAGGAGATCGCTGCGGGTGATGCCGGGCCCGCCCTTGCGCGGGATCTTGTCGCCCGCCGACACGTCGATCACGTAGAGCGTCAGGTCCGACAGCTCCGGCGAGAAAGTCGCCGCGAGGTTGTCGCCGCCGGATTCGACGAAGATGATCTCGACGCCCGGGAAGCGCCGGATCAGGCGGTCGACCGCCTCCAGGTTGATCGACGCGTCCTCGCGGATTGCCGTGTGCGGGCAGCCGCCGGTCTCGACACCGATGATGCGCTCGGGTTCGAGCGCCTCGTTGCGCACGAGGAACTGCGCGTCCTCGGCGGTGTAGATGTCGTTCGTGACGACCGCGATGTCGTAGCGTTCGCGCAGCGCGCGGCACAGTGCCAGCGTCAGCGCCGTCTTGCCCGAGCCGACCGGCCCGCCGATGCCCACGCGCAAAGGTTGGGATGCGCTCGAAGTCATGATCTGAAAAGCCTCGTGTATTGGGTTTCGTGCCGGCTGCTCGCGAGCGCGAGGCCGGGCGTGAAGTTGCTCCATTCGCCTTCCGGCAGCGCGGCGGCCTGCACCGCCAGCGTTGGGATGCGCGCGCCGAGCGTCGCGAGCAGCCGCTGGCCCGCAGATTGCCCGAGCGGCACCGCCTTCACGGCCGCCATCACCTGGTTTTCGAGCCAGGCCCACAAGTAGGCCGGCAAGGCCATGTCGACGGGAATCCCCCACGCCGCGGCCGCCGCACTCCACGCTGCGGGGAAAGAAGGCGTCTCCACCGCCAGCAGCCGCGCCCGCCGGCCCGGCAGCGCCGCGAAGGCGTCAAGATCGGCGAGCAGCCGCACGAGCGAATAGCCCATCTGCACCGTCTCGGCGCGCAGTTCATCAGTCTCGCGACTCGCGAGGAAATCGGCATTGAGCGCGGCGACCTTGGCATCCTCCTCCTCGTCCCAGGCACGAATCAGCTCCGCGACGAGCGGCGCCTCGAAGCGCGCCAGGTTCCATTCGAGGAGATCCCCGATCCAGCGCGCCGCGGCCGCCTCGTCCCGCACCGCCCCCGACTCGACCGCCCACTCCAGACCCTGCGAGTACGTATAAGCGCCGACCGGCAGCACGGGACTCGCGAGCTGCAGCAGGCGAATCAGTGGCAGCATGACACGGCCCTCCCCAACAGCACGGCCAAGCAGCCACGAACGGCGCAGCCCCCCGACGGGGGATGTTTCGCACCGAGGCCTCCGCCACGCGTCGAACGAGGCGCGGAACATCCCCCGGCGGGGGGCGGTTTTCCGGGAAGCCGCATCCGCAGCAGCACGGCCACGATCACGCCCCGCCCATCATGTGAATCCGCGCCCCACTCCCATCCCCCGGATGCTGGTGCCCGTGTGCATAAGCCCCCGCCTCCGGCTCGAAAGGCGCACATAGCGCGGAAACCCTCGCCCCAAGCCCGACCAGCATCCCTTCCAGCACATGATCTGCCTGGATCCGCAGCCATCCCCCCGCCGCATCCGACCCGACCTCGACCGCAACATGACGGTTGCCCAGATGGTAGGCCGTCCGCGCGAGCCCCAGCGCATCCACACAGCGCGCCTCCAACAAATCCTCCGGCGCCGCGACGACCTCGACGATGCGCCCGTCGTTGCCGACGAGCTTCTGCCCGCCGCGCAGGATCGTGCCGCGCGGCAGGAACATCCCGACCTCCTCGCCCGAAGCGAGCTTCGCGCGCAGGCGGCTCTTCGTGCGATAAGAAAAATCGAGCTGCAGGCGTTCGGTCGCGGGCTCGGAGCCCTCGTACAGCGCTTCGAGGAGCAGCATCGTCTTCGCCGGCGCAGTGGAATGGTTCTCTGCCATCGCAAACCTCTCAGAACAGGAAGTAACGTTGCGCCATCGGCAGCACGTCCGCGGGCTCACAGGTCAGCAGCTCGCCATCGGCGCGCACGACATAGGTCTCGGGATCGACATCGATCACCGGCGTCGCGCCGTTGTGGATCATGTCGGCCTTGGTCACGCTGCGGCAGCCGCGCACCGCCTCCAAGGGCTTCGCGAGGCCCAAGGCCGCGACCGCCGGATTCGCCAACGCCGCCTGCGACACGAAAGTCACCGAAGTCTTCAGCCCGCCCGCGAAAGCGCCGAACATCGGCCGGTAATGCACCGGCTGTGGCGTCGGAATCGACGCGTTGGCATCACCCATCGCCGCCGCGGCGATCATGCCGCCCTTGAGGATCAGCGAGGGCTTCACGCCGAAGAAGGCCGGTTTCCACAGCACCAAGTCCGCGAGCTTGCCGACCTCGATCGAGCCGACGACGTGCGCAATGCCGTGCGTGATCGCCGGATTGATCGTGTATTTGGCGACGTAGCGCTTCACGCGGAAGTTGTCGTTGTGCGGCGAATCCTCGGGCAGCGGCCCACGCTGGACCTTCATCTTGTGCGCCGTCTGCCAGGTGCGGATCACGACCTCGCCGACGCGGCCCATCGCCTGCGAATCGGACGACATCATCGAGAACGCGCCGGTGTCGTGCAGGATGTCCTCGGCCGCGATCGTCTCGCGGCGGATGCGCGACTCGGCGAAGGCGACGTCCTCGGCGATCGCCGGGTCGAGATGGTGGCACACCATCAGCATGTCGAGATGCTCGTCGATGGTGTTCACCGTGTAGGGGCGCGTCGGGTTCGTCGACGACGGCAGCACGTTCGCCTGGCCGACCGCGCGGATGATGTCCGGCGCGTGGCCGCCGCCCGCCCCTTCGGTGTGGAAGGTGTGGATCGTGCGGCCCTTGAAGGCGGCGAGCGTCGTCTCGACGAAGCCCGACTCGTTGAGCGTGTCGGTGTGGATCGCGACCTGGACGTCCATCTCGTCGGCGACGGTCAGGCAGTTGTCGATCGCGGCCGGCGTCGTGCCCCAGTCCTCGTGCAGCTTGAGTCCGATCGCACCCGCCGCGACCTGTTCGCGCAAGGGCTCGGGCAAGCTCGCGTTGCCCTTGCCGAAGAAGCCGAGGTTCATCGGGAAGGCGTCGGCCGCCTGCAGCATGCGGTGGAGGTGCCACGGCCCCGGCGTGCAGGTCGTCGCGAAGGTGCCGGTCGCGGGGCCTGTGCCGCCGCCCAGCATCGTCGTCACGCCGCTCATCAGCGCTTCGTCGATCTGCTGCGGGCAGATCCAGTGGATGTGGCTGTCGATGCCGCCGGCCGTCAGGATCATGCCTTCGCCGGCGATGATCTCGGTGCCGGCCCCGATCGCGATCGTCACGCCGGGCTGGATGTCGGGGTTGCCGGCCTTGCCGATGCCATTGACGCGGCCGTCCTTGATCGCGACGTCGGCCTTGACGATGCCCCAGTGGTCGACGATCAGCGCGTTGGTGATCACGGTGTCGGCGACCTCCGCCGCAACCTTCTGCCCCTGCCCCATGCCATCGCGGATCACCTTGCCGCCGCCGAACTTCACTTCCTCGCCGTAGATCGTGAAGTCGCGCTCGACTTCGATCCACAGCTCGGTGTCGGCGAGCCGCACGCGATCGCCAACCGTCGGGCCGAACATTTCCGCATACGCGCGGCGCGAGATCTTTACGCTCATCACAGAGTCCCCATCACGTCGCCGTTGAAGCCATACACCTTGCGCTCGCCCGCCAGCGCGACGAGCTCGACGGTACGCGACTGCCCGGGCTCGAAACGCACCGCGGTGCCGGCCGCGATGTTGAGCCTGAAGCCGCGTGCCGCCGCCCGGTCGAAGGCGAGCGCCGCGTTGGTTTCGGCGAAGTGGTAGTGCGAGCCGACCTGGATCGGGCGGTCGCCGGTGTTGGTCACGCTCAGCGTCAGCGTCGGGCGGCCGTCGTTGAGTTCGATTTCGCCATCGGCGACGAGGTATTCACCGGGAATCATCAGTCTTCTCCTGAATGCCCATTAGATCGTTCATGGAAGGCAGGCGTAGCGACCGGCATGCCGGGTGTTTGCGGAGCGAGCGAGGACTGTCTGAGCGCAGGCGCGGAAGCGCGCCGCACCGCGAGTTCCGCAGCCCGCGGAGCAAATTCCCGGCGTGACGGTCGCGGGCAGCCACAAAGGACACACCCCAAGCCCCTCAGACGATCGGGTTATGCACGGTCACGAGCTTCGTGCCGTCCGGAAAAGTCGCCTCGACCTGGATCTCCGGGATCATCTCCGGCACCCCTTCCATCACGTCCTCGCGCGTCAGGATCGTCGTGCCCTCGCTCATCAACTCGGCGACCGTGCGGCCGTCACGCGCCCCTTCGAGGATTGCGCAGGAGATCAGCGCGACCGCCTCCGGGTAGTTGAGCTTCAGGCCGCGCGCCCGGCGCCGCTCGGCGAGCAATCCGGCCGTGAACAGCAGCAGCTTGTCCTTTTCGCGTGGAGTCAGTTCCATTCTTGTTGTCCTCGTTCAGGTGTTCTTTCAGGTGTTCCATATGCGCGGCACGCGCATCGGCAGCCCGGCCACCGCCGGCCGGATCGCGTCCCACAGACGGATGAACCACTCGCGCCCCGGCTCGCACGCCGGCCCCAACCAGCGCGCGACCAGGAGTCCCGGCAGCAGCGTGACTGCGCCCTGCCCGACCGCCGGCCCGATCTCGCGGCAGCGATCGCGCAGCGCCGTGTCGCACTTGGGCGACGCGACCAGCAGGCTCCCGACGACCGGCTGCCCCGCCAGCCCGACCGGCGAATCGAGCAGTGGACTGCCGCCGGCGATACGCCCGCGTTCCAACCATAGCGGCTTGCCGTCGCGCCGGATACGGGTCGCGAGCGCCAGTTCGCCGCGGCGGAAGCGTTCGCCCGAGCCGGTGCGGCCGAAGCACAGCATCTCGGCCCCGACGAAGCAGGCGTCGCCGGCGAGTTCCACTTCAGTTTCGAGACGCCCGCAGGCGCCGTCGAAGACGATGCTCTCCTGCGGCAGCCATTCGCAGATTCCGCGGTCTGCGACGGCGATGCGTTGCGCGAGCTGCGCCGACGCCCCCGCGCTGCGATACCACTTGCCGGCCCCCGGCGTCGTCAGCAGCGCATGCGCACCGGCGCCGACCGACACGTCGATCGCCAGCGAATCGCCCCCGGCGATCCCCGCCGGCGGATGCAGCACGATGCCATGGCAGACACCCTCGCCTTCCGGATACAGCGCCTTCTGCAGACGCAGCGGTCCCCGGTGGCTGCGGCGCACCAAGACGGTGCGAACATCCCGCCGCTCGAAATGCAGTTCGAGCTCGGCACGCCATTCCGATACCTCCCGCTCCGATACGACGACAGCCCGGGACTCTACGAATTCGTCAAGAAACATACGCATGACAATAACCTAGCAAGCGGCGGGCCATTTTCGCCGGAATCTGAACATTTTTGATTTCGCTCATTTTTCCTGGCCGCCACGACGGGTATAGAGGCTATGCCCTTCGACTTATGCTCCACTCGACGAAAACGATGCCCCGTCATGGTGCATCGCCGGAAAGACCGGTGCGCAAGCCATTTTCGCCCGCAGCATGAACCGGAATTAATCCAAGTCCCCACTGACATTGGTGATAATAAACAGTAACAAAATCGGGGAGGCACGATGTCGTATAGAACGTTGCCGCGGGCGTCAGCAAACGACAACCCGGAACAGCTGTTACGGTTGTTCAACTTTCTGGTCGTCACCTCCTTCGTGGTGATTCTCGCCGTCGCCGGGACTGCCATCTACTGGATATACAGCTCGGCCATGCTGCACCGGACCGAGACGGCCGTCATCGGGATCGCGAAGGCGGTGATGAGCGCCGAGGTCGATAGCCTGCTCACCGAGGACGGGAACGGCGCGCTGCGGATCGCGATCGCGCCGGACGACATGCGCCAGGTGGACGCCCACCTGCGGCGCTATCTGAAGTTCTTCAATCTCGCCAAACTCGCGATCTTCGACGCCGATCGCCGGGTCGTCTATTCGACGGTGCCCACCGAAATCGGGCGCACCGAGACCGACGCAACGGCGCTGAACGATGTGCTCGAGCACGGGAAACCGCGCGCCGAGGTTCGCGGCAAGCTGGAGCCGGGCGAGCTGGGCAACGCGCTGCCGACCGAACCGACGCTCGTCATCGAGTCGCATTACCCGATTCTCGACGCCCGCGGTCATTCGCTCGGCGCCTTCGAAGTGTACGTCGATGTGAGCGACACCCAGGACGAGATCGTCCGCGTGCTCACACTCTCGCTCGGGGCCTTGTCGCTGGTGCTGGCGATCTGCCTGTTCAGCCTGTATCGCCCGATGAAACGGGGCACCGAAAAGATCATCGCCGCGAACGCGAACCTTGCCGAGCTCGCGACGCGCGACCACCTGACCGGCCTATTTAACCGGCGGCATATCGCCGACCGCGTGAAGCAGGAATTCAATCGCTGGCGACGCGGCAGCTCCACTGCCGGCATGCGGCCCGGGATCGGTTTCATCATGGCCGACATCGATCACTTCAAGAGGATCAACGACAGCTATGGCCATGCGGTGGGCGACGAAGTGCTGCGTGAAGTCGCTAACCGGATCCAGGAAGGCCTGCGCGAATACGACATGCTCGGACGTTACGGCGGCGAAGAATTCCTGGTGATGCTGCCGAACTCCGATCTCGCCGCCGTTGCCCTCGTCGCCGAGCGCCTGCGCTGGGCCGTCGGCAGCCGCGAAATCATCCTCGCCAGCGGCGAGGCACTCACGGTGACGATCAGCATGGGCGCAGCCTGCGCCGTCGATGGCTCGCTCGCGGAGCAGGAAGTGATCCACCAGGCCGACGTCGCCCTCTACCGCGCCAAGGAGTTGGGACGCAACCGGGTCGAGGTTTACGCGACTCCGGCCGATGCCGCCCACTCGACGCCGTCCCTGCGCCCGCAGTCGTTGTGACGCTCTTCCGACCGCCTTGCCGGTCTCCCCATCCCTTTTCCCCGAACTCGACCAAGGGTTGACCCAATGAATCATCCACGCCCGTTCCGCCTCGCCACCTTTGCCAGTTCCGCCGTACTGCTTGCCGCCTTGTCCGGCACCGCCTGGGCGGCCGACGCCGGCGATGAGGCGAGACTGAAAGAACTCGAGAGCAAACTCGAACGCAGCCTGCAGCTGATCGAAGCGTTGCAGAAGAAGGTCAGCCAGCTCGAGAATGCGGCAACCGGGAATGCCGCCGCCGGCGGCCAGAGCGCGCCGGCCGTGCAGGAAGCGAAGATCGAAGCCCTGCAGCAGCAGGTCGCGCAGCTCGGCACCGGCTTGAGTTCGCGCGGCGACTCGGCAGGGCTTCCCGTGCACGGCTTCGCCGATGTCGGCCTCATCCGCTCCGGCCAGGACAATCCGACCGACGGCAAGGGCCGCAGCGGCTTCAACGTCGGTACGATGGATCTCTACCTTACGCCCCAGTTCGGCGACCGGGTGAAGACGCTGCTCGAGCTGGTGTTCGAAGTCGACGAGAGCGGCGGTCTCGCGACCGACCTCGAGCGCGCCCAGATGGGCTACACGTTCAGCGACGCCGCGACCGCCTGGGTCGGGCGCTTCCACACCCCCTATGGCGTCTGGAACACCGCCTACCACCACGGTGCACAGATCCAGACCTCGATCACGCGTCCGCGTTTCCTCGACTTCGAGGACAAGGGCGGCATCCTGCCGGCGCACACCACCGGCGCATGGCTGACCGGGGCCGTGCCCGCTGGCAACGGCCACGTCGCCTACGACGCCTACTTCGGCAACGCACCGGGTGTCGACAAGGAAGATGGTGAAGCGCGTGGCGCCCTGAACATGCGCATGGCGGGCCTGCCGCATTACGCCTCCACGGTCGGCGGCAATCTGCGCTACGAATTCGCGGGCGCCGCGGAAGGGCTCACGTTGGGCGTGCATGCGATCCGGTCGAAAGTGACCGTCGACGAAGACACAAACAGCCGCTCGAAGATGCTGGCCTTCGGCGGCTTCGGCATCTACGACACGGACAACTGGGAAATCCTCGGCGAATACTATCGCTTCAACGATCGCGACGAGAGCGGCGGGCCGCGGCATACGAGCACCGCGTGGTACACGCAGATCGGCTACCGGGTCGGCGAATTCACGCCCTACGCGCGTTACGAGAAGACCTCGCTCGATCAGTCCGACAGCTATTTCGCCAATCAGGAAAGCGGCCGCTCCTACCGGCGGACATCGCTCGGCGTGCGCTACGACCTGAACCCCAAGGCGGCGCTGAAAGCCGAGATCAACCGCACGACCAATCAGGACCTCGGCGCGGGCGTCTCGGATGACCGCTTCTCGGAAGCCCGTCTGCAGTACTCGGTCCGCTTCTAATCGCATCTCGGGAAAAGCTCACATGACCCTCCGCACAATTCTCGCCGCGGGTGCCGTTTGCCTGCTGACCCAGATCGCATCGGCCGCCGACCTGATCGTCATCGCCCACCCTGACGCCAAGATTACCGGCGCGGACGTTCAGGACATCTTTCTCGGAGCGAAGCAGTTCGCCGGATCGCTGAAGCTGACGCCCGTCGACAACGGGCCGGCGCAGGAGCAGTTCCTCAAGAAGGCGCTGCAGATCGATGCGACCAAGTACAACTCGGTCTGGACCAAGAAATCCTTCCGCGAAGGATTGAACCCGCCGCCGGTCAAGTCGGGCGACCTCGAAGTCATCGATTTCGTGCGCAAGACGCCCGGCGCCGTGGGCTACGTCACCAGTCCCGCGGACGGCGTGACCGTCGTCAACAAGTACTGAGCCGCCATGACAAGCCGCGCCAGCACCATCCGCTCCAAGATGCTGATTTCAGGAAGCGCGACCTTCCTGTTCGTGCTGGTCGCGACGATCGTTTCCTGGTTCGGCTACCAGACCATCGAACGCACGGGCATCGTCTCGCTCGGACACGCGAACCAGGCGATGTACTTGCAGATGCTGATCAAGGACGTGCATCAGTTGGTCAGCACCTCGGGCGCACCCGCGGTCCGCGCGCGCATGCAGTCTACGATCGGCATCCTCGACCGGAGCATGGCGCCGGACAGCCAGATTGACGATCCGATGCGCAGCGAAACCGCCAAGCTCGCGGAAGAATGGGCGCAGTTGCGCACGGACGCCACGGCCATCGTTTCCGCCCCCAAGATTTCGGAGGACGACGACGAAATCCTCGGCCAGGTGGTCAAGTTGATTGCCCGCATGGACGGCATGGCGGGTGAAATCGACGGACTGGCCGAAAAGTCCCGCGAGAGCGGCAGCGCGAAGGCTCGTCAAACCGTCCTGTTCGTCGGGGGCGTGTTCGGCGCCATCCTGATCCTCGTCGTGACCGTCTTCTGGCGGCTTCACGCGAGCATCCTCGGCCAATTGGGCGCCGAGCCCGCGCAGGTGAACGGCTTGGTGCGCCAGGTCGCCGAAGGGAACCTGATGCTCGACACCGAGGCGGTCGTCACCCGGAAAGGCGACCACATCCTCCGCGCCCTGTCCGAGATGGTCGGCCGCCTCAACGGCGTTGTACGCAGCGTCGACGACACGAACCTGCACATCGGCCAATCGACCTTCCAGATCGCCAACATGGCGTCCAAGGTCACGCGCACGACGAGCGAGCAGTTGTCGCGATTCGCCGACGTGAATCAGGCGACCGAAGAACTGCGACTCGTCGCCGGCCAAGTCCGTACGGTCGCCGAACAGGTACAGGCGCGAACGCTGGTGACGGAGGCGCGTGCCGAGGACGGAACCCAGGCCGTACGCCGGAATATCGACGAGATGACCGCCACCGCCGACCGTGCGAATCGCGCGGAACGCGAGATGTCGGAACTGGGCCGATCCGCGGAGGAGATCGACAAGATCGTCGCCAGCATCTCCGCCATCGCGGAGCAGACCAACCTGCTCGCGCTCAACGCCGCCATCGAAGCCGCGCGCGCAGGCCAGCAGGGACGGGGGTTTGCCGTCGTCGCCGACGAAGTACGCAAGCTCGCCGAGCGCACGGCCGGGGCCACCGGGGAAATCGCCGCCATCGTCACGACGCTCGCAGCGCAGATCGAGCGATGCAAGGAAACGATGAACGAGGTGGTGGTCAGCGTGGGCGGTTCGCAGGCGCAGTCCAGGCGAACGGCAAGCGCGATCGAGCAAATGGTGTGCGAAGTGCGCGAAACCGACCGCGCCAACCTGCAGATTGCCGGGATCGTGCACGATCAGATCACGACCCTCGCCCATCTCGACGAGCGGCTGGCCAACCTCGCCCGGACGCTCGCGGAGAGCAACGAGAAGGTCGGCATCACGGGCGCGATCACCCAGGATCTGTATCGCGCGGTCGAGCTCTTGATGACGCGGATGGCCTATTTCAAGTTCTCGCGCATCCATACACCTCAGCGGGCCGAACACGAAAATCGCCAGTTCCCGCGAATCGACCACAGCATGGAGGTCGAAGTGGCGATCGGCGACAAGACGATCGATGCCGTCGCCCGCGACTTCAGCCTCGGCGGCTTGTGCCTGCGCTCGAGCGCGCCACTCGAGACACCCGACCGGGAAGTCTTCGAACTGCATATCCGCAAACCTGCAGCCGATCTCGAAGCGTACCGCACTCAGCGACCGGCACGGCTCGAGGGGCATGTCGTCTGGCGCAGCCGCGACTCGGAGGGAATCCATCTGAGCGGTGTCGTCTTCGATAGCCCGCCGCATGTCTGCGCCCGGGAACTGGCCGACTGTTTCGCCTTCTACAACACCGTCCCGAACTTCTCGGGGTAGGACGTAATGCGTTTCCAGACGTCTGGACGCCCCATCTCGCCCGCTTATGGGTGTAGTCTGACGCTGCCCTTGAGGCACGTCCCGCTACAGGCTTCCGTCGATCGATGCCGCCCAGCCACGCCACCCAAGCCATCCTGCAGCACCCCGTCGCGTTTGTCGTACGGACGCTGACGGCGTTTCGCGCCAATCAGGGATTGTTGCTCGCGGGTGCGGTCGCGTATTACGCGCTGCTGTCGACGGTCCCGCTGCTGATCCTGATCGTGATCGCGTTGTCACATATGGTCGATCAGCGCGAACTCCTGCAAACCCTGGGCCACTATCTTGAATGGCTGCTGCCGGGACAGTCCGATGCGATCGTCGCGGAGCTGTCGAACTTCCTCGCGCACCGCGAGGTCATCGGTTGGGTCTTGCTGGCGACGATGTTGTTCTTCAGCTCGCTGGCCTTCACGGTGCTCGAAAACGCGATGTCGGTCATCTTTCACCACCGGGTCGCGATCAAACGGCGCCATTTCCTCGTCTCCGCGCTGCTCCCGTATGGCTATATATTGAGCCTCGGCGTCGGAATGTTGCTGATCACGCTGGTCGCAGGCGGCCTACAGGTCATCGGCCAGGAACAGGTGGAGTTGCTCGGGCATGTCTGGTCGCTCAGCGGCGTGTCGGGCGTGCTGCTCTATCTGCTCGGCTTTGCCGGCGAAGTCTTCGTGCTGGCCTCGATCTACCTCGTCATGCCCGTGGGCCGCCTGTCACTGAGGCACGCCCTCATCGGTGCGGTGACGGCGGCGCTGCTGTGGGAGCTCACGCGTCACGTGCTGGTCTGGTATTTCGCGACGCTGTCGCAGATCAGCACCGTGTACGGTTCGCTGACCACCGCCATCGCGGTCCTCCTCAGCCTGGAAATTGCGGCAACCTTTCTGTTGCTGGGCGCCCAGGTGATCTCCGAATACGAGCGCACCGCCATGGGCACTCCCGGCGCTGCTACGCAGCCCTTTACGACGGCCCAACGCTGACGGGCATTTGACCGAGCAGCAGGTCGGCAGGCTCACACGGCCAAGGCCCCGCGCACGCCGTCCGCGTCCATGCTCGCGCCTTCCCCGCGCATCACGATCTCGCCGCGTTCCATCACGAGATACTGGTCGGCGAGCGAGCGCGCGAAGTCGTAATATTGCTCGACGAGCAGGATCGCCATCTCGCCGGTCTCGGCGAGGCTGCGGATGGCGCGTTCGATGTCCTTGATGATGGAGGGTTGGATACCCTCGGTGGGTTCGTCGAGGATCAGCAGTTTCGGGCCGAATGCGAGCGCGCGGCCGATGGCGAGTTGCTGTTGTTGGCCGCCCGAGAGGTCCCCGCCGCGGCGGCCGAGCATCTGTTTGAGGACGGGGAACATGTCGAAGATGCGGGCGGGCAGTGGCGTGCCGCGCGGGCGGGTGGCGAGGCCCATCAGGAGATTTTCCTCGACGGTCAGCCTGGGGAAGATCTCCCTTCCCTGTGGCACATAGGCGATGCCGGCGCGGACGCGGGAATGAGACGGTGCGCGGGTGATGTCCTCATCGCCGAAACGAACACTGCCGCTCGCCGCCGGCACCAGCCCCATCAAGGTCTTCAGAAGCGTGGTCTTGCCGACGCCGTTACGCCCAAGCAGCGTCGTGACCTTGCCGAGCGGGACTTCGAACGACAGCCCGCGCAGGATGTGGCTGCCCCCATAGTACTGGTTGAGGTTGTCGACTTTCAGCATCTCGATCCGCCTTCAAAAACACCGTCCGATAAACCCCCGCCGCCAGCCAGATGTACGGGGCGTTTGCGGAAGGGCGAGGACTGTCTGAGCGCAGGCGCGGAAGCGCGCCGCACCGCGAGTTCCGCAGCCCTGGAGCAAATGCCCCGTGCAGCTGGCGATTACTCCCACGGTCTTCGGACATTACCTCTCAATCCACGCCGGAAAAATCCCGCGCATTCCGCTTGTGCTGCTAACTGCCGGCCACAGGGGGAATTCCCTCCGCGGGCTGCGGAACTCGCCTCGTGCCGCTCCCGCGGCACTGGCTCAGACAGTCCTCGCCCGCTCCGGGAACACCCCCTATGTCCGGCTTGGCGGTGTTGGTTGTCGACGGCTGCATTCTTTGTTTTTACCTTCCCAGATACACCTCGATCACCCGCGGATCATCCTGCACTTCGGCCAGCTCCCCTTCCGCCAGCACCGATCCCTCGCACAATACCGTCACCTTGCCGCCCAGCGCCTCCACGAAGGCCATGTCGTGCTCCACGACCACCAGCGAATGCTTGCCGGCTAGACTCACGAACAACTCCGCCGTCCGCTCCGTCTCGTCGTCGGTCATGCCCGCGACCGGCTCGTCCAGCAACAACAGCTTCGGCTCCTGCATCAGCAACATGCCGATCTCCAGCCACTGCTTCTGGCCGTGCGACAACAATCCGGCCTGCCGATCGGCCTCCTTGTCCAGGCGGATCTGGCACAACACCTCGGCGATGCGGTCGCGCTCGTCGTCGATCAGGGACGCGAACAGCGTCCGGCGCACACGCTTGTCCGCCTTCATCGCCAGTTCCAGGTTCTCGAAGGCCGTGTGCTGCTCGAAGATCGTCGGCTTCTGGAACTTGCGGCCGATGCCGGCATGGGCGATCTGCGGCTCGGTCAGGCGCGTGAGGTCGATCGTCTGGCCGAAGAAGACCTCGCCCGAGTCCGGGCGCGTCTTACCGGTGATCACGTCCATCATCGTCGTCTTGCCGGCGCCGTTCGGGCCGATGATGCAGCGCAGCTCACCCGCGTCGATCGCGAGGCTCAAGTTGTTCAGCGCACGGAACCCGTCGAAGCTCACCGTGATGTCCTCCAAGTAGAGGATCACCTTGTGCGACAGGTCCAGCTCGTCGGACGACGCGACACGCCCACTTGGAGCGCTCCCGCTCCAGTTGCCGCGCTGGTCGTCGCTTTCCATTTCGACGCGATCGAGGTCGGTGACGGTGCTCATGCGCCCGCTCCTTTCGCCGCGGAGATACTGTCGGATTCGATCTGCGGCACGGGGGATTTCGTGTCCTTGCGCATTTCCACGGCCGGCTTCGTATCCGCGGGGGCAGGTGCGACGGGCGGAGCGTCCTTCTTTGCACGCAGCTTGCGCCACAATCCGACAACGCCGTCCGGCAGGTACAGGGTCACCGCGATGAACAGGAAGCCGAGGAAGAAGGGCCAGTATTCCGGGAAGGACACCGTGAACCAGCTCTTCGCGAGGTTCACGATGCCCGCGCCGAGCACTGCGCCGACGAGCGTGCCGCGTCCGCCGACGGCGACCCAGACCGCGATCTCGATCGAGTTCGCGGGGCTCATCTCGGACGGGTTGATGATGCCCACCTGGGGCACGTAGAGCGCCCCGGCGAGCCCGCACAGCACGGCCGACAGCGTCCACATGAAGAGTTTGTAGTGCAGCGGGTTGTAGCCGATGAACATCACGCGGCTCTCGGCATCGCGGATCGCGGCGAGCACGCGGCCGAAGCGTGAGGTGACAAGGTAGCGCCCGAGCAGGATGCTCGCGACGAGGAGCGCCGCGGACAGTGCGAAGAGCGTCGCGCGCATCCCGGGCGAAGTGATGCTGTAGCCCAGGATGCGCTTGAAGTCGGTGAAGCCGTTGTTGCCGCCGAAGCCCGTCTCGTTGCGGAAGAAGAGCAGCATCGCGGCGTAGGTCAGGGCCTGCGTGATGATCGAGAAGTACACGCCCTTGATGCGCGAGCGGAAGGCGAACCAGCCGAAGACGAAGGCGACCAGCGCTGGCGCGGCGACCGCGAGGAGGAGCGCGCGCAGGAAGGAGTCGGAGCCGGCCCAGTACCAGGGGAGTTCCTTCCAGTCGAGGAAGACCATGAAGTCCGGCAGGTCGGCGCCGTAGCTGCCGTCGTGACCGATCTGGCGCATCAGGTACATTCCGAAGGCATAACCTCCGAGCGCGAAGAAGAGGCCGTGGCCCAGACTCAGGATGCCGGCGTAGCCCCAGATGAGGTCCATCGCGACGGCGACGACCATGTAGCAGAGGATCTTGCCGAGGAGGCTCACCGTGTAGGCGGACAGGTACAGGGGGTGGGATTCGGGCAGCAGGGCGTGGGCGACCGGTACGCCGATCCAAGTGATCGCGGCGAAGACGGCGAGCGCGATCCAGCCGGCTCGCGGAGTGCTCTGCAGCAGTCTTAGCGTCAAGGGGGTGCGCATTTGCGCCTCAGCTGTCCGCGAAGCGGCCCTTCAGGGCAAAAATCCCCTGCGGGCGCTTCTGGATGAAGACGATGATGAATACCAGCACCAGGATCTTCGCGATCACCGCGCCGGCCCAGCCTTCCAGGAATTTCCCGACGATGCCCAATCCCAGCGCCGCCCACACGGCGCCTGCGAGCTGGCCGACGCCGCCGAGCACGACGACCATGAAGGCGTCGACGATGTAGCCCGTGCCCATCGCGGGGCCGACGTTGGCGATCTGCGACAGCGCGAGTCCGCCGAGCCCGGCGACGCCGGAGCCGATTGCGAAGGCGAGCGTATCGACGCGCGCGGTGGGCACACCGACGCAACCGGCCATCGCGCGGTTTTGCGTCACCGCGCGCACGAACATGCCGAGGCGCGTCTTCTGCATCATCAGCCAGATCAGGATCAGCACGAACACCGCGAAGCCGACGATCACGATGCGGTTCCACGGCAGCACGACGCCCGCGGCGAGTTCGATGCCGCCGGACATCCACGTCGGGTTCGACAGTTCGACGTTTTGCGGGCCGAAGATCACGCGCGCGGCCTGGATCAGCACCAGCGACAGGCCCCAGGTCGCGAGCAGGCTTTCCAATGGGCGGCCGTAGAGATGGCGGAGCACGAGGCGCTCCATGACGACGCCGACGGAGGCCGCCGCGAGGAAGGCGACGGGGATTGCTGCGGCGACGTACCAATCGACGTAGCCCGGCAGATGGCTGCGGAAGAAGCCCTGCACGACGAAGGTCGCGTAGGCGCCGACCATCAGCAGCTCGCCGTGCGCCATGTTGATCACGCCCATCACGCCGTAGGTGATCGCGAGGCCGAGCGCCGCAAGGAGCAGGATGGAGCCCAGCGACAGGCCCGAGAACAGCGTGCCGATGCCCTCGGCGACGGCGATGCGGCGGTCGATCGCGTGGATCGCCATGTCGGCCGCGGCGCGTACTTCCGAGCTCGGTTCGACCCACTCACCGTCGCGCTTTTCCAGCAGGCCGGCGAGCAGGTTCTTCACTGCCGGGTCGGACGATTCGCCGAGCGCCTCGGCGGCCTTCAGGCGTTTCGCCGCGTCGCTGGACGCGAGATTCACGCGCGCGGCGGCACGCCCGACGATGCCGCGGATCTCGTCGTCGGATTCATTCGCGAGCGAGCGTTCGAAGACCGGCAGCAGCGATTCGTCGGCGTTGTCCGCGAGCGTGCGGGCCGCGGCGAGCCGGTCGCCGCGCTCGCCCGACGTGAGCGTCGCCGCGGCGCGGGCGGTCGCCAGCGCCCGGCGCACGCGGTTGTTCACGGTGATCAGATCGACGGATGCGGGCGCGGTATCGAGCTTCTCGCCGTTCGCGGCGGCGGTGACGGCCTCGCCTTGCACGACCACGACCCGCCCGCCGGCGATGCCGAGCGCACCGCCTTCGAGTGCATCGAGCACGCGCCGTGCATCGTCCCCCCCGGCCACGCCGAGCGCCTCGATGGTGTCGATCCGGTGCTGGAAATCCCCGGCAAGGCCCGCCAGCGCGGTCTCGTCCAATGCGGCCCAAGCCGGCCCGGCAAGCATCGCCAGCAGCATCGCGACACCACAGATCAGTCGTCCGGATAACCGTCGCACCATGGCCCGTCCGCCGCGTGGCGCCCCGCGCTAGCCGGGCGCCTGAATTCGAAAAAAGCGGGGCCGACCGAAGCCGGCCCCAAGATGACACGAGGAGTGATGGCTCGCAGTGCTGCAAGCGGATCGGTCGATCCGCCCCGGGTCATGCCAGCCGCTGACCCGGAATGTCTCCTCCATCCCCTCGTCCTTTTTTGTCTCTCAAAGCTTCTGCTTGCCCTCGTTGCCCGCGATGAACGGACTCCACGGTTGGGCACGAATCGGTTCCTTGGTCTTCCACACTACGTCGAACTGTCCGTCGGCGCGCACTTCGCCGATGTACACCGGCTTGTGCAGGTGGTGGTTGGTCTTGTCCATCGTCAGCGTGAAGCCCGACGGTGCCTTGAAGGTCTGCCCGCCGAGCGCGGCGATGACCTTGTCGGTATCGGTCGACTTGGCCTTCTCGACGGCCTGCTTCCACATGTAGATGCCGACATAGGTCGCCTCCATCGGATCGTTGGTCACGACCGAGTCCGCGTTGGGCACGCCGTTCTTCTTCGCCCAGTCCTTGTACTTCTTCGCGAAGGCGTCGTTCTCGGGGTTCTTCACCGACATGAAGTAGTTCCACGCCGCGAGGTGGCCGACCAGCGGCTTCGTATCGACGCCGCGCAGCTCTTCCTCGCCGACCGAGAAGGCCACCACCGGCACGTCGGTCGCCTTCAGGCCCGCGTTGCCGAGTTCCTTGTAGAAGGGCACGTTCGAGTCGCCGTTGATCGTCGAGATCACCGCGGTCTTCTTGCCCTCGGCGGCGAACTTCTTGATCTTCGCGATGATCGTCTGGTAGTCCGAATGACCGAAGGGGGTGTAATCCTCCATGATGTCGGCATCGCTCACGCCCTTGCTCTTCAGGAAGGCGCGCAGGATCTTGTTCGTCGTGCGCGGATAGACGTAGTCGGTGCCGAGCAGCACGAAGCGCTTCGCCCCGCCGCCTTCGGGGCTCATCAGGTATTCGACGGCCGGGATCGCCTGCTGGTTGGGCGCCGCGCCGGTGTAGAAGACGTTCTTCTCGAGCTCCTCGCCCTCGTATTGCACCGGGTAGAACAGGAGGCCGTTCAGTTCCTTGAACACCGGATTCACCGACTTGCGCGACACCGAGGTCCAGCAGCCGAACACCGCCGCGACCTTGTCCTGGCTGATCAGCTGCCGCGCCTTCTCGGCGAAGAGCGGCCAGTTCGATGCGGGGTCGACGACCACCGGCTCGAGCTTCTTGCCCATCACGCCGCCCTTGGCGTTGATCTCCTCGATGGTCATCAGCGCAACGTTCTTCAGCGCCGTCTCGGAGATCGCCATCGTGCCCGACAGCGAATGCAGGATGCCGACCTTGATCGTGTCCGCGGCGTGGGCGCCGAAAGGCATGCCGATCGCGGCGATTGAAGCGGAAAGTGCGAGTGCTTGAACGAAACTGCGACGGTTCATCGACTGGCCCCCTTGTCGGAAATTGGTGCAACGCAAAGGCGTTGGCCATGTTCTATCGCAAGGGCTGTGCCAGACTATTAAATCTTTTTATTTTCAATGATTAAGGCTTCGCGAAGGGGAAGCCTGAAACACTTCCGACATAGCTTCCGCCCCGTCGTGAAGCATCGGCGGCCCAGCATGCACCATGCATGTGCATCGGTGCCGCCGGGAGCGAAAACTGCTACAAGACGGCTAGCTCAAGCCTCCTCGGAACGACGTCCGGCCTGCAGACCCAGTTGCTTGAGCTTGCGGTACAGATGGGTGCGCTCCAGGCCGCTCTTCTCGGCCAGTCGCGTCATGTTGCTGCCTTCGAGGCGCAGGTGGTGCTCGAAATAGAGGCGTTCGAAGGCCTCGCGCGCCTCGCGTAGCGGCTGGTCGAGCGACACCGCGACTGCCCCTTCGCTGGGCGGGATCAGCAGCTTGCGCACGTCGGTCGCATCGATCTCCTCTTCGAGCGTGCCGAGCGCGAGCGACTTCACTGCCGCGCGCAGCTCGGCATAGCCTCCGGGCCACGGATGCGCGCGCAAGGCATTGAGCGCCGCGCTCGCGAAACGGCGTCGCGGCACCTCGCCCGCCTCGACCAGATGCAGCAGGAGCTGCGAGGCGATCTCGGGCAGGTCGTCGCGCACGTCCGAAATCGACGGCGGCGCCAGGCTCACCTCGAACAGACGCAGCAGCAGCCCCTCGTCCCAGCCTTCGCGGACCAGTGCTTCCAGCGTGTGATCGGTCGCGACGACGAGCCGCAGGTCATAGCGCTCCAGGCGCTCCAGCGCGAAGGCAAGATTCTTCTGTTGCGTGCGCGACAGCCGCGACAGCTCCGGCGCGAAGAGCACACCGGCCTGGCAGGTCTGCAGCTGGTTCACGTCCAGCGGCACGGACACCGTGGACAGATCGAGCCACGAGGTCCCCTTCGCCTGGAAGCTGCGTGCCGCGAGTTCCGCGAGACTGCCCGCCCCGACACGCAGCAGCAGCACGCGCGAAGTCGCGACCATCTGTTGCACCAGGCGCTGCAGCTCGCGTAGCGGCGCCGAGCGCGAAAACGCGGCGAGGGTCAGGGGTGCCGGCACCCCCTGCACCGCGGGGCGCTGCAGGCCGCGTTTGACGGCCGCGAGGAGCTTCTGCAGCCCGATCGGCTTTTCGAGGTAGTCGATCGCACCGATGCGCGTCGCTTCGACGGCGGTATCGATCGTGCCGTGTCCGGACATCATCACCACCGGCATATTGAGCTGGCCGTTCGCCGACCACTCCTTCAGCAAGGTGATGCCGTCGGTGTCCGGCATCCAGATGTCGAGCAGCACCAGATCGGGCCGGCGCGCGTTGCGCATTGCCCGGGCGGCTGCCGCGTTTTCCGCGAGCAGCACGTCGTGCCCTTCGTCCCTCAGGATCTCCGACAGGAGTTCCCGGATACCGACTTCGTCGTCAACGATGAGTATGTTTGCCATGTGTCGCTTTCACTGGTCGGCGCCCGCCAGCCGCAGGCGAATGCGGACTTCGGCGCCGCCGGATTCACTGTTCAGCAGGCGAACCTCGCCGCCGTGTTCATCGACGATCTTCTTGACCATCGCCAGACCCAGGCCCGTACCGCGACTCTTGGTCGTGAAATAGGGTTCGAAGGCCCGTGCCTGGATCTCGGCCGGGAAGCCCGGTCCGTTGTCGCGCAGCACGAGCATCGCCCGATCCCCTTCGAGGCGGGTCACCAGCGTGACCTCGCCGTCCTCCCGCCCGGTGAGCGCATCCTCGGCATTCTGCAGCAGGTTGTGGATCACCTGCCGCAGCTGGCTCGCGTCGCCGGCCACGAGCGGCAGGCTGCGCGCGAGCTCGGCCCGGATCATCACCGGCGAGCTTTCATACAGGTTCAGCACTTCGGTGATCAGCGCATTCAGATCGAGGCGGCCGATCACCGGACTCGGCAGTTTGGCGTAATCGCGGAAATCATTCACCAGATTCTTCATCGACTCGACCTGGTTCACGATCGTGCGCGTCGCCCGCTCGAGGATCTCCTGCCCTTCCGGGTCCAGCCGATCGGCGAGCTTGTACGCCAGCCGCTCGGCCGACAGCTGGATCGGCGTCAGCGGATTCTTGATCTCGTGCGCGAGCCGGCGAGCGACTTCAGCCCAGGCCGCGGCGCGTTGCGCGGTGATCAGGTTGGACAGGTCATCGAACACCACCACCAGACCGCCGCCCGAGGCCTGCGGCAAACGCGCGCCGTGGATCAGCAGGGTCTGCGGCGGACGGTCCTCGAGCTTCAGCTCGAATTGCTCGTGCCAGTCGCCCTCGTTCTCGGCGAAGCCCTTCACCAGAGCGTCGCGGAAGGCATGATGACGCGGCCACGCTGCCAGCGCGATGTCCTCGAAACCTTCGAGCTCGTCGTGCAGGATCTGCATCGCGCCGGCGTTCGCGGCACGCAGCTTGCCGTCGGCGGCGAACGCGAGCACGCCCGTCGACAGGTTCGCCAGCACGCTTTCCAGGTAGGCCCGGGCCGCCTCCACGGCGCCGCGGTTGCGCTCCGCGAGATCGCGCGCCTCGACGAGCTGACGCGTCATGCGGTTGAAGGATTGCGTCAGCACGCCGAGCTCGTCGCGCGCGGGCAGGGCCTGGCGCGGGCTGAAGTCGCCCTGCGCGACCGCCTGCGTCCCTTCGGCGAGGATCAGCAAGGGCGCGGCGAGCCGGCGCGACAGCACGAAGGCGACGGCGACCGCCGCGAGCAGCGCAAGGAGCAGCGTGAGCGTGAGTGTCAGCGTGTAGATGCGCGTGAGGCCGGCGCGTCCGAGCGTGAGCTGCTGGTACTCGCGGTAGGCCTCCTGCACCGCCTCGGCATTGCGCGTGAAGCTTTCCGGCACGCGCTGCGTGAGCTGCAGGTAGCGCGTTTCGGTGCTCAGCAGCCGAGACGGGATCGGCACGACCACACGGATCATCATCCCCTCCCCCGGATGGGTATCGACGGAGTGGTAGCGCTGGGTTTGGCGCGCTTCGCGCAGCTGCGCCGGGCCCGGAACCTCGGGCATGAAGCTGTCGAGCGCATCAGACGCCGTCACAAGAACCTGGCCGTTAGGCCCGATCACGGTAGCCGAACCCACCCCGACCTGCTCGCGCTTGCGGTTCAGCAGCGTCGGGGGCACCGGGTCGACCATCTCCAGGTCCAGCGCCATGTCGCGCGCCTTGTCGCTGACCTGGCCGACGAGATATTCGAGCGCGTTCTGGCCCAAGGCGATACCGCCTTCGAGCGCCGAATCGACGCGCACATCGAACCACGAGTCGATGCTGCGCACGACGAATTGCAGCGAAACGCCATAGATCAACACGCCCGGCACCAAGGCTATCAGTGCGAACATCAGCAAGAGGCGGTACTTCAGCCGCGAGCCGAACTGGCGCGCCCGATACTCGCGCCACAGACCGGAGAGCTGGTACGCGACGAGGCCGAGCAGGGCGACGACGATCGCGCCGTTGAAGGCGAGCAGATAAGGGTAGCTAGCGGCGAAGAGATCCGTGTTGGCGCTCGCCGACGCCAGCAGGAACAGCGAAATCGCCGCGATCGCCGCGACGACGAGCAGCAGCGCACGCTTCATCGCGGCGCCCCCGCAAGGAAGGTCCAGCGTGTCCAGTCGGTGCTCAGATTCCAGTCACGGCTGCCGATCGCGGTCACCTGGAAGGGCTTCGGCAGCAGGCTGGTATCGAGCTGGAAGCGCAGCGCAACGTTGTAAGAGGTGCCAGCCTGTAGCGCCGTGATGGGCGCAATCTGCCAGTTACGGATGCGCAGCATCGTGCGGACGGCCTCGTCCAGGGTCTCGAAGCTCTGGTGCAGACTGCCGACCGAGAGTCGATAGCTGCGCGTGATCGCGTTGTACGACACGCGGAAATTGAGCGTGCGGTCGGCGACGATCTCGTTCAGCCAGTACCAGCGTTCGCGTTCGACGATAAATTGCGCCGAGAAATACAGGGACACACCGCGCGACACGGCATCAACGAGTCGCGGGTTGAGCTCCACATCGATGTCGGCGTTGACGACATAACCCTCCTCGCCCGAAACGATTTCCGCGTAGCCGATGCGGCCCTCCGCGGCGATCGCGGCGAGTGGCAGCCACAGACAGAGCAAGGCCGCAGTGGCGACGGTGCGCAGGCGATCAAGCAGTTTTTTCGACAAGCGCGTAGTAGAAGCCGTCATGATCGGCGTCGGGGAGGAATTGGCGGTCGGGCTGCCCGTCGATATCGATCCGGCGGGCATCGTTGTGGCGGGCGCAGAAGGCGGCGATCTGGCGTGCGTTTTCGTCGTCGAAGACGGAGCAGGTGACGTAGAGCATCCGGCCGCCGGGCGCGAGCGTCGGCCACAGCGCGTCGAGGATCTCGGCCTGCTGCGCGGCGAAACGGCGAATATCCTCCGGGCGGCGCAGCCACTTGATGTCAGGATGGCGCCGCGCCACACCGGAAGCCGAACATGGCACGTCCGCGAGAATGCGGTCGAACGGCCGCCCGCCCCACCAGGCCGCAACGTTGCGGCAATCGGCGGTGCGCACCGTCGCCGCGAGGCCGAGGCGCGCGAGGTTGTCGCGGATGCGCTGTGTGCGGACCGGGTCGAGCTCCAGCGCCACTAGATCGACAGGCGCCATCTCCAGGATATGCGCGGACTTGCCGCCCGGCGCTGCGCAGGCGTCGAGCACGCGCTGTCCGGTTTCGAGTCCGAGCCAGCGTGCCGCCCACTGTGCGCCCGCATCCTGCACCGACAACCTGCCCTCGGCGAAGCCCGGCAAAGCCGTCACCGCAACGGGCGTGTCCAGCACCAGCGCGCCGTTATCCAGCTCGCGCACCGACAGTCCCGCTGCGCGAAGCGCCGCGACCGTGCCCGGGATGTCGGCACGCTGGCGATTGACGCGCAGCGCCATCGGCGGATGCATGTTGCCCCCCGCCAAGGCGGCTTCCCAGTGATCCGGAAAGGAGTGCTGCAGACGCTTGATCCACCACGCGGGATGCCGGTAACGCGCGGCGAGATCGCTCTCGACCGTCGCCGCAAGTGCGTCGCGATTGCGCAGGCAATTGCGCAGCACGCCATTGATCACCCCCTTCAAGGCAGGGATCAGCGACGCTGCAGCATCGACCGCCTGATCGACGACGGTATGGGCCTGCTGCGGATGGCTCTCCAGCCGGTTCAAGGCCACGAGCAACAGCGCGTGCAGTTCGGTCGGCAAGGGCTTGTGCAGCAGGCCTCGCAGCACCGCGTCGCCACGCCCGTACGCGCGCAGACAACTCCACACCAGATCACGCACCGCCCCGCGAGTCGCGTCCGGCCAGCGCGGATTGGCGTTCAAGGCCCCCTCCCAGGCGTCGGTCAGGTTGGCGCCTTCGAGCACGGCGGCGACCAGCTCCGCTGCATGGGCGAGGCTGTAGGCCAGGCTATCGATCGGAAGCACTAGCGGCTTTGCCGGGTAGGAAGAAGGTCTTGGGGCCAAGAAAACGATCCGTTCAGAGTGGGTGGACCGAGCCCCTTGCAGGACTCAGCGGAACATGTCGCGCAGGAAATTCGGTAATGCGAACTGCGCGCGATGCACCTCGCCATTGTAATACTGCAGAGCCCCGATGCCGCGTGCTGCAAGACCTTGATCCACATCTTCCGCATTCAGCGTAGTCGGATCGAGCGTGTCGGAGGCCACCCCAAGACCCCAGAGCGATCCATAGAGCGGGATGTACAGGAAATAGGGCGATACGTGCCGATAGATCGTTCTCAGGCGCGCCACGAGATCACGTACGCGGTCGCGCTGGAAGATCGGCGAACCGAGATGCAGCGTCAGCGCGCCGCCCTCGTTCAGCAGCGCCTTGCAGGCAGCGAAGAAGCTCTCCGTATAGAGCGCCTCCGCCGGGCCGACCGGGTCGGTTAGATCCAGCACGATCAGGTCGAAGCGCTCCGTCGGATTCACCGCCCGCTCCGCCACGTAGCGCAGGCCATCGCCGATCCGAAGTTCGAGCCGCGGATCGTCGAGCGCGCCGCGGTGCACCGCCTGCAGGTGCGCCCTCGCGATCTCTACGACCTTGGCTTCGAGTTCGACGATCACGGCGCGCTCGACATCCGGATATTTCAGGATCTCCTCCGCCGAGCCGCCGTCTCCGCCGCCGATGATTAACGCGCTGCGCAGCCCCGCATGCGCCGAGCCGGCAACGTGGATCAGGTTCTCGTGGTAGAAAAACTCGTCGCGTTCGGAAGTCATGAAGCTTCCGTCCAGGCAGAAGAGCTTGCCGAGTTGCGGCGTATCCCAAACCTCGTAACGCTGATGGGCAGTCTCCCCCGCTTCGAGAAGGCGCCCGCCGCGCAGGCCGAACCGGACGTCGTCGTTCAGGGCTTCGTAAAGGAAAGGATCCTTCATCTCGACGCTCCTCGGTTTCGCTGTGGATGTGACAATCGGCACGGCCGGCGGTTTTCGGCGTTGGCGGAGGCCGAGCGGACAACGCGATGTTCCACGTGAAACATGTCTCGCGTTAGTGCGCCATGAGATCCCAGCCCATCTTCGCAATCAACACGCAAACGACGAACAAAAACATCTTGCGCACGAAGCCCACGCCATGACGCAGCGCGAGGCGGGAACCCGTGATCGCGCCCGACAGATTGCAGGTCGCCATGACCGCTGCGGCAGACCATAGGATCGGCACGTTCAGCGCAAAGAATGCAATTGCCGCGATATTTGTCGCGACGTTCAGGATCTTCGCCGTCACGGAGGCGCGCAGGAAGTCCATTCCCAGCACCCGCACGAAGAGGAAGATCAGGAAGCTGCCGGTGCCGGGACCGAAGAAGCCGTCGTAAAAACCGATGCCCAAGCCGATCGCCGTCGCAATGATTCGCGCACGGCGCCCGTCCGGGTGTTCCTGAGCCGAGACGCCGAAATCCTTGCGCGCAAAAGTGTAGGCGGCGACCAAGATCAAGAGCACGAGGATGACCGGCTTCAGCAGCGTCGGCGGAAGATAGGCGACGGCGCGTGCACCGCACCAGCTTCCGACCAGTGCCGCGATCGCCCCCGGTAAGGCAACGTGCCACGGCACGGCGACACGGCGCGCGTATTGCATCGCAGCGCTGCTCGTCCCGACCACGCTCGCCAACTTATTGGTGCCGAACAGGGTAGCGGGCAGCGTCTGGGGGAACGCTGCGAACAGGGCCGGGATCTGGATTAGGCCCCCTCCTCCAACCACCGCATCGACCAACCCCGCGAAGAAAGACGCAATTCCAAGGAGGAGCAAGACGGAGTCGAATTCGGGCATCTCGGTTCTGTTTCACGTGGAACAACGGTCGCGGGATCGCAATGATACCCGCGATGTGATCCTCCTTCGGCTCCGCTACGAGCCCGCGCACGAGCACCGGTTAAACGGATGCGAGCGTCTGTCCCCCTGGGGCGTACCGGGGAATCCTTCGCAACCGACGATATGTTCCAGCAGGACCTCGTACGCGATGAAGCGAACCAGCTTCACCATCGTCAGCGCGCCGTCGTGATAACGCTCGCGCCACCGTTTCGCCTCCGACAACATCCCTTCGTACGCCTCGACCTCGTCATCCGATAGCGGATGTCCGGCGCGTTCCAAGAGCTTGTGCTCCGCTTCGCAATGCGCCTCGAACGCCCACAACAACTCGTATAGACCCAACTCAATATCGTCGCGCGGCCTATCGCTCTGGATGTCATCAATCACCTGGTTGCACCGAGCAAACAACTCTCGGTGCTGATCGTCCACTATTGGATGACCCACCTCGAATGTCGCTCGCCAGACCAGTTGAGAGAGCCCTTCCTCGGGCCGACCGCGACTACTGCCCCCCCCAGTCTCCCGCGCCGCCTCCGCCGCCATCGCTCGCCTAAAACGCCATCGCATCCGCCACACGACGACTCCAGCCGACACCAGCAGGGCCCCGCTCAGCTGCGCGATCACATTCCTCAGCAACAGCACGGTCAGTACCCCGCCGACCAGATAGAGATGCGGAAGGGACTCGTACAACCAAGCCGGCTTGTATCCCGAAAACATCACCCTTTCCCTAATGCCTCAAGTCGTGTGAGGGCCGCGATGAGCCATTCCCACTACCGTCCTGGGGACTCCCAATTAATGCAAACCGGCTATCAATTTGTCATCATTTGAAGCGAGATGCAAGCCGGGAGGCAGGCGCGAGTGCGACGTAATTCACACCCATCATTGGGGAAACTGGCTGACGGGCGCCCTTGCGACGCCCGCCTCACTTGCCGATGCAGAAGCGCGAAAAAATGACGCCCAGCAGATCGTCGGAGCTGAATTCGCCAGTGATCTCGCCGAGGCATTCCTGCGCCTGACGGAGTTCTTCAGCGAAGAGCTCGAGCGCACCGCTCTGCTCGCCGGCAATCTCGACGTGTTCGAGCGCGCGCCGCAACGCGACGAGGTGACGTTCGCGCGCGAGCACGACGTCTTCCCCATGCGCATGCCAACCGGCCACGCGCAGCAGCTCGCTGCGCAGCAGGTCGATCCCCTGCCCGGCCTTCGCGGACAGGTGGAGCGCAATCCCGCCCCCGCCGTCGCGGCGTTCCGGCGCCTGTCCGCTGAGGTCGATCTTGTTGAAGACGGTGATACGCTCGACGCCCGTCGGCAGCGCCGCGTCGATCGTCGCGTCCTCGGCCTCCAGCCCGCTGCGCGCGTCGACCAGGCGCAGGATCACGTCGGCGCGTTCGATCTCGCGCCAGGTCCGCTCGACCCCGATCTTCTCGACCGGATCGGCGGTCTCGCGCAGGCCGGCGGTATCGATGATGTGGATCGGGATCCCCTCGATTGCGATCGTCTCGCGCAGGGCGTCGCGCGTCGTCCCCGCGATCTCGGTGACGATCGCCCGCTCCTCGCCGGCGAGACAGTTCAGCAGGCTGGACTTGCCGACGTTCGGCTGACCCACCAGCACGACGTTCATGCCCGTGCGCAGCAGGGCGCCCTGGCGCGCGCGGTCGAGCACGTCAAGGAGCCGCCCGCGGATGCCCGCGAGCCGCTCCAGCGCCCGCCCCTTCTGGAGGAATTCGACTTCCTCCTCGGGGAAATCGAGCGTCGCCTCGACCAGCATGCGCAGGTCGATCAGCGCATCGGTGATGCGATGGGTTTCATCCGAGAACGCCCCCGACAGGGACCGCACCGCCGAGCGCGCCGCGGCGGCCGTCGAGGCCTCGATCAGGTCCGCGACGGCTTCCGCCTGCGCGAGGTCCATCTTGCCGTTGAGGAAGGCGCGGCGCGAAAACTCGCCCGGCTCCGCGAGGCGCGCGCCGAGCTCGACGCAGCGCGCGAGCAGCATCTGCATCACGACCGGGCCGCCGTGGCCCTGCAATTCGAGCACGTCCTCGCCGGTGAAGGAGCGCGGCGCAGGGAAGAACAGCAGAATCCCCTCGTCGATCGTCGCGCCTTTGCTGTCGGCAAAACGCACGAACCCCGCATTGCGGGGTTCGGGATTCTTTCCGGTCAGCGCCTGCGCCATCGGCAGCAGGCCCGGACCGGAAATGCGGATCACGCCGACACCGCCGCGACCGGGAGCGGTCGCGACGGCGGCGATCACGTCAGGCAGGCTTGGCGCCGGTCTTTCCACCTTCGATCATCCTCGTAATCTTCCACTGCTGGGCAATCGACAGCACGTTGTTGACGACCCAGTACAGCACCAGCCCGGACGGGAACCACAGGAACATCACGCTGAACACCAGCGGCATGATCAGCATCACCTTGGCCTGGATCGGATCCGGCGGCGTCGGGTTGAGCTTGGTCTGCACGAACATCGAGATGCCCATCAGCACCGGCAGGATGTAATACGGATCCTGCGCGGACAGATCCTGGATCCAGCCGAGCCACGGCGCGTGGCGCATCTCCACGCTGCCCAGCAGCACCCAGTACAGCGAGATGAACACCGGGATCTGCACCAGGATCGGCAGGCAGCCGCCCAGCGGGTTGATCTTCTCCCGCTTGTACATCTCCATCATTTCCTGCTGCAGCTTGACCTTGTCGTCACCGTAGAGCTCCTTCAGGCGCTGCATGCGCGGGCCGAGCACGCGCATCTTGGCCATCGATTTGTAGCTCGCGGCCGACAGCGGGAAGAACAGCGCCTTGATCGCGACCGTCACGAGGATGATCGACCAGCCCCAGTTGCCGACGACGCTGTGCACCCACGACAGCACCCAGAACAGCGGTGCCGCGATCACCGTCAGCCAGCCGTAGTCGACGACGAGGTCGAGGCCCTTCGTGATCGACGACAGGTTCTTCTGCTCCTGCGGCCCGGCATACAGCTCGGCCGAGACCTTGCCCGACTGGCCCGGCGCGATCGTCTCGATCGGCAGGATCACGCCCGACGAGTACAGGTCATTGCCGACCTTGCGCGCGAAGAACTCGCGCTCGACATTGCCCTGCGGCAGCCAGGCGCCGACGAAGTAGTGCTGCACCAGCGCCATCCAGCCGTCGCTCGCCTTCTTCGCGAACTTCGCCTTGCCGTTTTCGATCTCGTCGAACTTCACCTTCTGGTACTTCTCGGCTTCCGTATAGAAGGCCGGGCCGGTGAAGGCATTCACGCCGAAGCGCTGTGCGGGCTCGGACGGCTTGCCGTCACGCGTGAACTGGTAGTACGCATGCGGCGCGATGTTCGCGGAGCCGGCGTTGTTGATTTCCCACGCGACGTCGACGACGTAGCTGCCGCGGTGGAAGGTCAGCAGCTTCGCAACCTTGACGCCGTTCTGCTCGGGCGCCTCGAGGCGCACGGTGAGCGTGTCCTGGCCATCCTTGAGCACCTGCTCGCCGGCAGGCAGCGCGAAGGTCGTGCGGTGCGTCGGCAGGCCGTCGCCGATCAGGCCGGACTGCGCGGTATAGATATGCTCGGCTCCGTCGTCGAACAGCACGAAGTTATGCGTCACATCGTCGCGCGACTTGTGCTTGGTGAGTTCGAGATGAACGATGCTGCCGCCCTCGGCCGACACTTCGGCGACGAGCATGTCGGTGCGCACGGTCACGCGCGGCGCGTCCGACACCACGCTGCGGGCATCGGCCGTCGGCGGCACCGCCGCGGCGCTCGAGCTCGGCGTCGGCACGGCGCCGTCGGCGGAGCTGGTGGCCTGGGGCACGTTGGCCGTCGGTGCGGGCACGGGCTGGTGTTGCTTCTGCCAGCCTTCCCACAGCATCAGGATCGAGAAGGAGAGGACGAGGAAGAGTATGAGACGACGCTGATCCATCGGATTCTTGTACGCTCTGTAGGTTCAGGGAACGGGATCATACCCGCCGGGATGGAATGGGTGGCAACGACCCACCCGCTTGACCGCGAGCCAGCCGCCCCGCAGCGCGCCATGACGCTCGACGGCCTCGACGGCATACACGGAGCAGCTCGGGTAAAAACGGCAATTGCGCCCCAGCATCGGGCTGACGACGTAGCGATAGACGCGCAGCAGGCCGAGGAGCAGGATTTTCATGATCGCTGCACGCGCCCGAACAGCTGTGCGACATCTTCGTTGATCGCCGCACGCGTCGCGCCGCGCACCGGGGCGTGCAGTCGCACGATCAGGTCCTGGGGCGGAAGCGAAGCGCGGATCTTGCGGAAGTGTTCGCGCACGATGCGTTTCAGGAGATTGCGCACGTTGGCGTGCTTGGCGAGCTTCTTCGCCACCACCACGCCGAGGCGGGCCGTTGCGAGCTCGTTGGGGCGGTAGTGGATCATGAAGAACCGCCCCTTGAGAGCCCGCCGAAAAGCAAAAACGGATGAAAACTCATCCGTTTTGCATAATCTGTAGGCGCTGAGGAATCGCTCGTCAACGCCCGACGGGCTGCTCACCTCAGACGGCGAGACGGTGACGGCCCTTCGCGCGACGGGCGCGGATCACGGCGCGACCGCCACGGGTCTTCATGCGAACCAGGAAACCGTGGGTGCGCTTGCGACGGACGACGGAAGGCTGATAGGTGCGTTTCATTTCGGTCTGCCAGAGTTTGGGTCAAACCGGAGATTTAATTGGATAATATCCTGTTTGTCAAGCACAATTTTTGAATGAACCTGTGGATAACTTCGCCCCCTGCGAGTAGAATCCACAGGTTCCGCTTTCTGCCGCACCCCAGCCGCAAATCCGCCATGTGCCGCCGTGCACCGGCGTTTGCGCTGTGCGACCGGCCGAAGCATTCCGAACCTTATACCAAGCTGCCGTATCCAGCCCGCCGCCATGGTGTTGCATGGAGCCGGGCGCGTATCGACAAACCGTGCCACAA